>NZ_CP025624.1:0-4800000 GCF_002874965.1 Pseudomonas sp. NC02
GTGTCAGTGGAACTTTGGCAGCAGTGCGTGGAGCTTTTGCGCGATGAGCTGCCTGCCCAGCAATTCAACACCTGGATCCGTCCGCTACAGGTCGAAGCCGAAGGCGACGAGTTGCGTGTCTACGCACCCAATCGTTTTGTTCTCGACTGGGTCAACGAGAAATACCTGAGCCGCGTTCTCGAATTGCTCGATGAACATGGCAACGGGCTTGCTCCGGTGCTCTCCTTATTAATAGGCAGCAAACGTAGCTCGGCACCTCGTGCTGCGCCGAATGCACCGTTGGCAGCCAGTGCCTCCCAGGCTCAGGCCGCTGCGGCACCTGTTAATAACTCGCCAGCCCCGGTCGCCCAGACGCCTTCGAAATCCTCGTCGCAGAAAAACGCGCCTATAAATGAAGAGCCGTCCCGCGACAGCTTTGACCCAATGGCCGGCGCCAGCTCACAACAGGCCCCGGTTCGTGCCGAACAGCGCACCGTCCAGGTAGAGGGTGCGCTCAAGCACACCAGCTATCTGAACCGCACGTTCACCTTTGAGAACTTTGTCGAAGGTAAATCCAACCAGCTGGCCCGCGCGGCTGCCTGGCAGGTCGCCGACAATCCCAAGCACGGTTACAACCCGCTCTTCCTTTATGGTGGCGTTGGCTTGGGTAAAACTCACTTGATGCACGCCGTGGGTAACCACCTATTAAAGAAGAACCCGAATGCCAAGGTCGTGTACCTGCACTCGGAGCGCTTCGTGGCCGATATGGTCAAGGCGTTGCAGCTCAACGCCATCAACGAGTTCAAGCGGTTCTACCGTTCCGTTGATGCCTTGCTGATCGATGACATTCAATTCTTCGCCCGCAAGGAACGTTCCCAGGAAGAGTTTTTCCACACGTTCAACGCGTTGCTCGAAGGTGGCCAGCAGGTCATCCTGACCAGTGACCGTTATCCGAAGGAAATCGAAGGCCTGGAAGAGCGCCTGAAGTCGCGCTTCGGCTGGGGCCTGACCGTAGCGGTAGAACCGCCGGAGCTTGAAACCCGCGTCGCGATCCTGATGAAAAAGGCCGACCAGGCCAAAGTCGACCTGCCGCACGACGCCGCGTTCTTTATCGCCCAGCGCATTCGCTCCAACGTGCGTGAACTGGAAGGCGCACTCAAGCGGGTCATCGCTCACTCGCACTTCATGGGTCGTGACATCACCATCGAGCTGATTCGCGAATCCCTGAAAGACCTGCTGGCGTTGCAAGACAAGCTGGTGAGTGTGGATAACATCCAGCGCACCGTGGCCGAGTATTACAAGATCAAGATTTCCGACCTGCTGTCCAAGCGCCGTTCGCGCTCGGTAGCACGTCCCCGCCAGGTAGCGATGGCGCTCTCCAAAGAGCTGACCAACCACAGCCTGCCGGAAATTGGTGATGTGTTTGGCGGTCGCGACCACACCACGGTCTTGCACGCGTGCCGCAAGATCAACGAACTTAAGGAATCCGACGCGGATATTCGCGAGGACTACAAGAACCTGCTGCGTACACTGACTACTTGATGAACACCAGCGCAGCTTATTAAGGCAAGGGACTAGACCATGCATTTCACCATTCAACGCGAAGCCCTGTTGAAACCCCTGCAACTGGTCGCAGGCGTCGTCGAGCGCCGACAGACCTTGCCGGTGCTTTCCAACGTATTGCTGGTTGTCGAAGGCCAGCAATTGTCCTTGACCGGTACCGACCTGGAAGTCGAGCTGGTCGGTCGCGTCCAGCTCGAAGAGCCCGCCGAACCCGGCGAGATCACCGTGCCGGCGCGCAAGCTGATGGACATCTGCAAGAGCCTGCCCAACGACGCGCTGATCGACATCAAGGTTGATGAGCAAAAGCTGGTGGTCAAGGCCGGTCGCAGCCGTTTCACCCTGTCGACCTTGCCGGCCAACGACTTCCCGACCGTGGAAGAAGGCCCAGGCTCGCTGACCTGCAGCCTGGAACAAAGCCGACTGCGCCGCTTGATCGAGCGCACCAGTTTCGCCATGGCCCAGCAGGACGTGCGTTATTACCTTAACGGCATGCTGCTGGAAGTCTCCGAAGGCATCATCCGCGCCGTAGCCACCGACGGTCACCGACTGGCCATGTGCTCGATGAAGGCCGATATCGGTCAGCCGGATCGCCACCAGGTGATCGTGCCGCGTAAAGGTATTCTGGAACTCGCGCGCCTGCTGACCGAGCCGGATGGCAATGTCAGTATCGTGCTGGGCCAGCACCACATCCGCGCGACCACTGGCGAGTTCACCTTCACTTCCAAGCTGGTTGACGGCAAGTTCCCGGATTACGAGCGCGTTCTGCCAAAAGGCGGCGACAAGCTGGTGATCGGTGATCGTCAGGCCCTGCGTGAAGCGTTCAGCCGTACCGCTATTCTTTCCAACGAGAAATACCGTGGTATCCGCCTGCAATTGGCCAACGGCCAACTGAAAATCCAGGCGAATAACCCTGAGCAGGAAGAAGCGGAAGAAGAAGTGGGCGTCGACTACAACGGCGGCAACCTGGAAATCGGCTTCAACGTCAGCTACCTGTTGGACGTGCTGGGCGTGATGACCACTGAACAGGTTCGCCTGATTCTGTCTGACTCCAACAGCAGCGCCCTGGTACAAGAATCCGACAACGATGACTCGGCTTACGTTGTCATGCCGATGCGCCTGTAATCATGTTCAGCAGAAGCTAGATGTCCCTCAGTCGCGTCTCGGTCACCGCGGTGCGCAATTTGCACCCGGTGACCTTCTCCCCCTCCCCCCGCATCAATATCCTCCACGGCGCCAACGGCAGTGGCAAAACCAGCGTGCTGGAAGCCATTCACCTGCTGGGGCTCGCTCGTTCCTTTCGCAGTGCCCGCTTGTTGCCGGTGATTCAGTACGAGCAACTGGCGTGCACAGTATTTGGCCAAGTCGAATTGGCCGAAGGCGGTCATAGCAGCCTGGGGATTTCTCGTGATCGTCAGGGGGAGTTTCAAATCCGCATCGATGGGCAGAATGCTCGTAGTGCTGCGCAGCTGGCAGAAATCCTGCCGCTGCAACTGATCAACCCGGACAGCTTCCGCTTGCTGGAAGGCGCGCCAAAAATCCGCAGGCAATTCCTCGATTGGGGAGTGTTCCACGTGGAACCGCGTTTCATGGCCACTTGGCAGCGCCTGCAGAAGGCCCTGCGGCAGCGGAACTCATGGCTGCGGCATGGTACACTTGACGCCGCTTCGCAAGCTGCTTGGGACCGGGAACTGTGCCTGGCCAGCGCTGAAATAGATGAATACCGCCGCGCCTATATCAAAGCCTTGAAACCAGTCTTTGAGCAGACCTTGAGCGAGTTACTTGAACTCGAGGGGCTGACGTTGAGCTACTACCGTGGTTGGGACAAAGACCGGGAACTGAGTGCAGTGCTCGCGACGTCCTTGCAACGGGATCAGCAAATTGGTCACACCCAGGCCGGACCACAACGGGCTGATTTGCGCCTTAGATTGGGCGCACATAATGCTGCGGATATCTTGTCCCGCGGTCAGCAGAAGTTGGTGGTCTGCGCTTTGCGTATCGCCCAGGGGCATCTGGTTAGCCAGGCCCGGCGCGGGCAATGTATTTATCTGGTGGATGACTTGCCGTCCGAACTGGACGAGCAGCACCGCCGCGCGTTATGCCGCTTGTTGGAAGACTTACGCTGCCAGGTGTTTATCACCTGTGTAGACCACGAATTATTGAGGGAAGGCTGGCAGACGGAAACGCCAGTCGCTTTGTTCCACGTGGAACAAGGCCGTATCACCCAGACCCACGACCATCGGGAGTGAAGGCATGAGCGAAGAAAATACGAATACGTACGACTCGACCAGCATTAAAGTGCTTAAAGGTTTGGATGCCGTACGCAAACGTCCCGGTATGTACATCGGTGATACCGATGATGGCAGCGGTCTGCACCACATGGTGTTCGAGGTGGTCGATAACTCGATCGACGAAGCTTTGGCCGGTCACTGCGACGACATCAGCATCATCATCCACCCGGACGAATCCATCACCGTACGCGACAACGGTCGCGGCATTCCGGTAGATGTGCATAAAGAAGAAGGCGTTTCGGCGGCAGAGGTCATCATGACCGTGCTCCACGCCGGCGGTAAGTTCGACGATAACTCCTATAAAGTATCCGGCGGTTTGCACGGTGTAGGTGTTTCGGTAGTAAACGCCCTTTCCGAAGAGCTGATCCTGACTGTACGTCGTAGCGGCAAGATCTGGGAACAGACTTACGTTCATGGTGTTCCACAGGAACCGATGAAAATCGTCGGTGACAGCGAAAGCACTGGTACGCAGATTCACTTCAAGCCTTCGGCTGAAACCTTCAAGAACATCCACTTCAGCTGGGACATTCTGGCAAAGCGGATTCGTGAACTGTCTTTCCTGAACTCCGGTGTGGGTATCGTCCTCAAGGACGAACGCAGCGGCAAGGAAGAGCTGTTCAAGTACGAAGGCGGCCTGCGTGCGTTCGTTGAATACCTGAACACCAACAAGACCGCGGTCAATCAGGTGTTCCACTTCAACATCCAGCGTGAAGACGGCATCGGCGTAGAAATCGCCCTGCAGTGGAACGACAGCTTCAACGAGAACCTGTTGTGCTTCACCAACAACATTCCTCAGCGCGATGGCGGTACTCACCTGGTGGGTTTCCGTTCTGCACTGACGCGTAACCTGAACACCTACATCGAAGCGGAAGGCCTGGCGAAGAAACACAAAGTCGCCACCACCGGTGACGATGCCCGCGAAGGCCTGACCGCCATTATCTCGGTCAAGGTTCCGGATCCGAAGTTCAGCTCCCAGACCAAAGACAAGCTGGTGTCCTCCGAAGTGAAGACAGCGGTCGAACAGGAAATGGGCAAGTACTTCTCCGACTTCCTGCTGGAAAACCCGAACGAAGCCAAGCTGGTTGTCGGCAAGATGATCGACGCAGCACGGGCTCGTGAAGCGGCGCGTAAAGCCCGTGAGATGACCCGTCGTAAAGGTGCGCTGGATATCGCCGGCCTGCCGGGCAAACTGGCTGACTGCCAGGAGAAAGACCCTGCCCTCTCCGAACTGTACCTGGTGGAAGGTGACTCTGCTGGCGGTTCCGCCAAGCAGGGTCGCAACCGTCGCACCCAGGCCATCCTGCCGTTGAAGGGTAAGATCCTCAACGTCGAGAAGGCGCGTTTCGACAAGATGATTTCCTCGCAGGAAGTCGGCACCTTGATCACCGCCCTGGGCTGTGGCATCGGCCGCGATGAGTACAACATCGACAAGCTGCGCTATCACAACATCATCATCATGACCGATGCTGACGTTGACGGTTCGCACATCCGCACCCTGCTGCTGACGTTCTTCTTCCGTCAGTTGCCGGAGTTGATCGAGCGTGGCTACATCTACATCGCCCAGCCACCGTTGTACAAAGTGAAAAAAGGCAAGCAAGAGCAATACATCAAAGACGACGACGCCATGGAAGAGTACATGACGCAGTCGGCCCTGGAAGATGCGAGCCTGCACTTGAACGACGAAGCCCCGGGCATCTCCGGTGAAGCGTTGGAGCGCCTGGTAAACGACTTCCGCATGGTGATGAAGACCCTCAAGCGTTTGTCGCGCCTGTACCCTCAGGAGCTGACCGAGCACTTCATCTACCTGCCATCCGTCAGCCTGGAACAGTTGGGTGATCATGCTCACATGCAGGCTTGGTTGGCCCAGTACGAAGTCCGCCTGCGTACCGTTGAAAAATCCGGCCTGGTCTACAAAGCCAGCCTGCGTGAAGACCGTGAACGTAACGTCTGGCTGCCAGAGGTCGAACTGATTTCCCACGGCCTGTCGAACTACGTCACCTTCAACCGCGACTTCTTCGGCAGCAACGACTACAAGACGGTTGTTACCCTCGGCGCGCAACTGAGCACCCTGCTGGACGACGGTGCTTACATTCAGCGTGGCGAGCGCAAGAAAGCGGTCAAAGAGTTCAAGGAAGCCCTGGACTGGTTGATGGCGGAAAGCACCAAGCGCCATACCATTCAGCGATACAAAGGTCTGGGCGAAATGAACCCGGATCAGCTGTGGGAAACCACCATGGACCCAGCCCAGCGTCGCATGCTGCGCGTGACCATCGAAGACGCCATTGGCGCGGACCAGATCTTTAACACCCTGATGGGTGATGCGGTCGAGCCTCGTCGTGACTTCATCGAGAGCAATGCCCTGGCGGTTTCCAACCTGGACTTCTGATCAGGTTGCAGCGCAAAAACAAAAAAGGCCAACGCTTAGCGTTGGCCTTTTTTATGGGCTGGATATGAGCATTTTATAAATGCTCCACGTGGAACATCTCAGTCCTCGGAAGCCGCCGTCACACTCTCCAACCGATATCCGTACCCATAGATCGTCAGCAACTGCCAACCCCGATCCGCCGTCAGCCCGAGCTTATTCCGCAGCCGATAAATATGCGTATCCAGCGGCCGCGACGACACCATCTCCTCATGGGTCCAGAACCGTTCATACAGGTACTCTCGAGACAGCGGCCGCGCCAGGTTCTCAAACAGGCACCGCGCCAGGCGGTATTCGCGCTCCGTCAGGCTGATGGGTTTTCCCGCCCTGCTCACCGTGAGTTCAGCATCATCAAAGGTCAGGTCATTGAAGGTATGCACCTCACTGGCTGCAGACTTCTGCAACCCGTGGCGACGCAGAACGGCATTCACCCGAGCCTTAAGCTCATTGGGACGAAACGGCTTGCTGACGTAATCATCTGCACCACTGTTCAGCGCCTGGACGATATCGCTCTCGGCATCGCGGCTGGTAAGCATGATGGCGGCTGGCGGCGCTTCCATGTGCTCGCGGGTCCAGCGCAGCAATGCCAGGCCACTGAGGTCGGGCAGTTGCCAGTCAAGGATCAGCAAGTCGAAGGTCTCGCGGCGCAGTTGTCGCAGCAGGTCTTCTCCACGCTCGAAGCAGTGCAGGGTCCATGGCTGATCCGCAGCGCTGGGGATTTGTCGCAGTGTCTGTTCCACCCGCCGCAGTTCAGCAGGTTCGTCATCCAATATTGCGACACGCATGGCAGGGTCCTTTCTTATTGAAGAATGCGGGCATCGAATCTGAACAATTATGGCCAGATTCTCAGGCCCTCTGAATCTCTCGGTACGCTGATATCAAATGGCCGCAAGCCATTGGAAATCGTCAACACCCAAGCTGGGAAGATACCGGCTCGAGACCTTCAGGAAAAGGATCAATGGCAATCTGGTTTTATGCTGTTTCGAGACGTATGGCCGTTCTGGGGAAGGTTGATGTATGGGGAAGACTGGTATTGGTGGTGATGGTTGCTACGCTGGGCACGGAAACGGTCGGGGCCAATAAGCCGGCGATACCTATGCCGTTCGAGGAACGGCAGACTTTGAGTGAGCCCGGCAATGGCATGGGCTTCGCCCGTTCACCGTTTCAGCAACTCAGCGAACAGCAGCAGACCCAACGTTGGGTATTTTAAGTACCCGCAAATCTGAACAAATGTTGCGAATCGGTCCGATGCACCTATGTTGTAGGTAAATTCGCTCTCGCTGGATGACACACGGATTGGAGCGACGGAAGTGCTCCGACACAGGGACGTGTCATCTTCTGCAATGGATCTCACGCTCCCAGATATTTCGGCTATCGACTGGATACCTCATCGAGTATCGTAGACGGTACTCAAGGTCTTCCCGCTGCAAGACGCTGCCTGAAAGTGCTTTCTGATGACCCATTAGAACTAGAATCTTGATGAGCGCCATGACCTTTTTCCCTTGCCGATTCCGCTCTGCCGCTTCTACGCTGTTGAGTTCGGGCCTGATCGTTACGCTTGGCGTAGTGAGTCTTCCGGCCTTGGCACGCCCTGCCCCTCCCCGTGCACCCTATATCGACGACAACCGGATGTGCCGCGCGCAACCGCTTCCGGCAGTGGTGCAGCACCTCACGGGCGAAGCCTGGAAACTGGATGCCAAGGGTGTGTCCACGGCTCTGGAAGAAGGCATGTTCATCGATGAACAAGAAAGCGTGAAAACCTCATCGGGCGCATTTGTCAGCCTGTTGCTGGGGGACGGCTCGCGGATTGTCTTGCCCTCCAGCTCCCAGGTCCGATTGCATCTGGTCGAGGAGCAATCCATTCCCCAGGTGATTCTTGAAGAAGGTCAGGTCGAGGCTTACGTGATCAAGCGTGCCAGCGACTATGACCGTTTCCAGATCATGACCCCGGTGGGCGTTCTGGGGGTACGCGGCACGCATTTCCGTGTACGTAACGATGGCGAACAATCGCTGGTGGAAGTACTCAACGGGCAAGTGGCGGTCAATCGTGATGACGCTCCACCGAGCCCGCGCCCTATCAAGAAGAAGCCCATTACCGGTCCAGTCTCTGGTGAAGTAAAGGTTGGTGCGCGGCAGGGCCTGGCCTTCAAGAAACAAGGCGAACTCAAACCCGTGGAACTGCTTGATGCGCCACGGTTGGTCGGCCAGGACGGCCAAAAGGGCGATGCGCCTGTCTGGACCCTGTTCCTGCGGCCATTGGCCGGGGCCCAACGCTACCGGGCCCAGGTCGCGACCGATAAGGAGTTTCTGAACATCAAGCAGGAAAACTTCTCCGACAAGCCGCAAATGCGCTTCACTGGGCTGAAAGCATCGTTCTATCACGTTCGCTTGTCGGCATATGATGAACACGGGCTTGAGGGAGAAACCGGGGTTTATGACATTTTCTATTACCCACCCGCGAACCGCGTGCAGTAGTGCCCTGGACGCGAGCCGGTGAGGCTGTGGCACAGGGCTGAAAAGCGCCAACCGACTCAGGCTCAGCGGCTGTTCAATGGCCTGGTGCGCGAATGGCTGTGGGTCAGCCTGTTGCTATTACCCATCACGGCCTTCCTGTCCCTGAGCCCTGGCCTGGCCCTCAATAACCTGCTGTATGACAGCCTCCGCCGGCTGGCGCCTTTATCGGTGGATCCACGCATCCTGCTGGTAACGATCGACGACCGAAGTCTGAAGGAACTTGGCCAATGGCCGTGGTCCCGACGTGTGCATGCCGACCTGCTTGATCGGCTGAGCGCCGCCAAGCCTGCCGGCATCCTGTTTGATGTGATCTTCAGCGAGCCCGCCCGGGAGCCAGCCAATGACCTGCGCTTGGCCGAGGCTATGTGCAACGCTGGCAACGTCCTGTTGCCTTTGATTCGTGAAGGCTCGCCACGCTACGGCCAGCCTGTGGCGCAAATCCTGCCCGTGTTGCCCTTGCGTGATTGTGCCCGTAGCGTCGGCCATATCAACGTGGAAGCGGACAGCGACGGCATCGTTCGAAGCCTGTATTTGCGTGAAGGTCCACCCGGTAATTTGACACCGCAGTTAGCTTGGCTGGCGTTTGAACTGAGCGGCCAGCCATCCGGAATGCCAGGCGCACCTGGTCCGTCGGAAAGCTCCAGCTGGCAGCGGGAAAATGCCATTCGAATTCCTTTTATTGCCAGTCATGCTGGCTTTCCCAGCGTGCCGTATATCAGTGTCTTGCGCGGGGAGGTGCCATCCGAGTTGCTGCGCGACCGCTTGATCCTGATTGGCGCTACGGCACCGGGCATGGGCGACCGTTATGTCACGCCGCTTTCGGCCAGTGTCGGCACCACCCCGGGCGTGGAGATCCAGGCAAATATTCTCAATGGCTTGCTGCAAGGGCGCAGTATTGTCGATCTGCCCGTGTGGATGGCGACGCTACTGGCCACCGCGATGGTCGCGGTGCTGTTGGGCCTTCTGCTATTTCGCCCGCGTTATGCACTGTGGCTGACCCTCGGTTGCATGGGGGCTGCGCTTCTGGGTTCATGGGGCCTGTTGCGCCTGGGCCATTGGTGGTCGCCGGCAGCAAGTCTGATTGGCATGCTGCTCAGCTACCTGATCTGGAACTGGCGGCGCCTGAGCGTGATCCTGGCCTACTTTGGCTGGGAACTGGCACGCCTGGACAACGAACCCAAAGTGCTCCCGGAGCGCCGTCGAGCGCCCGCCAGCCAGGGTGATGTATTGCAGGGACGAATCTTCGCCCTCGAACAAGCGGTCAGCCGTACCCGGGACACTCGTCGCTTCATGGCCGATGGGCTGGAATGTTTGCCTGTAGCAACCTTGATTACCGATCCCAAGGGCAACGTCCTGCTGGCCAATCGAATTGCCCGCGATGTGTTCGGCAATGAATTGGTGGCCGAAAACCTCTTGGATCAGCTCGCCACATTAGGTTATCCACCGCTGCAGGACGGTGTTCGCCCTGCCCTGTCGACGCTGGAGATTGTCGAGTTCCGCGACACCCTTGACCGCAGCCTGCGCCTCGACCTGGCGCCGCTGCTGCCCGCAGACGGTGACGTGGCCCTGGGCTGGCTGCTGAGCCTCACAGACCTGAGCATTGAGCGTGATGCCCAGCAGCAACGGGAGACCCTGCTGCGCTTTCTGTCCCATGACTTGCGTGCGCCGCATTCGGCGATCCTGGCCCTGTTGGATGTTCAGGACACCGCCGCGCCGATATTTGCGCAGATCGAACAACAAGTCCGCCGTGCCCTGAACCTGACCGAATCATTCGTGCAGCTGGCGAAAGCCGAATCCGATGGCTACCAATTCCAGCCCAGCCTGTTCGCCATGTTGGTGCTCGACGCATTTGATCAAGTCGCAGTGCACGCCCAGTTGAAAGGCATTCGCCTGGTCCATCACCTGGATGAAGACGGCGAAGAAACGGTGTGGGCAGACCAATCGCTGCTGACCCGAGCCTTGTTCAACCTGTTGGAAAATGCGGTGAAATACAGCCCATCGGGCACCACCGTTACGTTAAGCCTGACCAGCCATGAAGACGCTTTGCAGTGCCGTATCAGCGACCAGGGGCGAGGAATCTCCCCGCAGGATTTGCCCGAACTCTTCGCTCAATACCGGCGCTTCGCCTCGGCTCAGGGCAGTGAAGGATTGGGGTTGGGGCTGACCATGGTCAAGGCCGTCGTGGATCGTCACGGTGGGAGAATTCGCTGCGAGAGCGAGGTGGATAAAGGTACGACCTTCATCCTTCAACTGCCATTGTGGCGAGACTGAATCGCGGCTTTTCACCTGTGCATAAAAAACCGGTCTCAAGGACCGGTTTTTTAATGCGGAAAAAACTTATGCACCTTTTCCGCCGTTTTATGAGCTTGGGAAATATGTAAGTAAATCAGCAGCCTATAAGCTAAAAAGCGCAATTCGCCAACAAACCGTACACAGGTTATCCACAGAAACTCAAATCACCGGCGTGTCGACCACAACCGGCTCCGGCGGCAACGAACCCATGGCTCTTTGTTGCGCTTCATTCCATGCCTGGGCACGGTCGTTCAGCGCTGCAATGGCACGTGGGCCTTCGCCCTCGGCATACATGGGCTCGCCAATGATTACAGTGATGGTGCCTTCACGCTTGGCCCAGCCGGTCTTTGGCCAGAACTTGCCGGCATTGTGGGCAACTGGCAGCACCGGCAGCCCGGCGTTCACCGCCAGGGCCGTACCGCCACGTGAGAACTTGCCCACAGTGCCGTAGGGCACGCGTGTGCCTTCAGGGAAGATCAGCACCCAAACCCCATCCTTCAACAGCTCATCGCCCTTCTTGGCCACATGCTTGAGTGCGGCCTTGGGGTTGTCGCGGTCGATGGCGATCGGTCGCAGCATGGCCATGGCCCAGCCGAAGAATGGTACGTACAGCAGCTCACGCTTGAGCACCTGGCTCAGGGGCGAGAAATACGCAGACAGGAAAAAGGTTTCCCAGGTGCTCTGGTGGTTCGACAGAATCACACAAGGCTGGTCCGGGACGTTTTCGGCGCCCCTGATCTCGAAACGAATGTTCAGGAACACCTTGGTCAACCACAGCGCGCAGTTGCACCAAAAGACGTTGATGAAACGATAGCGCGCCTTGAACGGCAGGAAAGGCGCGATAAAAAAGCTCAGGGTGCACCAGAGAAAAGAGCTGGTGCCCAACAGCAGGTAAAAGAAGAAGGTTCTGATGGCCTGCAAAATCGACATGGCGGCATTTACCGTTGCGGGACAACGCCCGCCTGTTAAAAGCGCGCTCCCGAACAGTCCTTGGTCAGGAAGTCAGAAGGGCTGCTAGTTGTTGATAAGTTCTGCGGCAACCGCCGCCAGATCGTCAAAAATCAAAGTACCTACCGGCAGGGTTTTAGCCTGGGTCTTTTCGCCTTTCCCGGTTTTTACCAAAACTGGCTGAGAGTCGACGGCTTTGGCGGCTTCCAGGTCACCGAGGCTGTCCCCGACAAACCATAGCCCAGCCAACGGCACGTTGTAATGTTCAGCAATAGTTTTAAGCATACCCGGTTTGGGCTTGCGGCAATCGCAGCCTTCATCCGGGCCGTGCGGGCAATACACCACCAGCCCTACTTCACCGCCCTGCTCGGCCACCAGCGTGCGCAGGCGCGCGTGCATGGCGTCGAGGGTGGCGATGTCGTAGTAGCCGCGGGCGATGCCGGACTGGTTGGTGGCGATGGCCACCGTCCAGCCCGCTTTGCTCAACTGCGCGATGGCCTCGATCGAGCCGGGCAGTGGAATCCATTCCGCCACCGATTTGATGTAAGCGTCGGAGTCGTAATTGATCACTCCGTCCCGATCGAGAATCAGCAGTTTCAACATGGTCAGCTCAGTACGGAAATGTCAGCGATATTGATGAACAGGCCGCGCAGGCGCGCCAGCATGGCGTAGCGGTTTTTCCGCACGCCCGCGTCTTCGGCATTGATCATCACCGCTTCGAAGAACGCATCCACCGGCTCACGCAATGTGGCCAGGCGCGCCAAGGCTTCGGCGTAGTTGCGTTCGGCGATCAGCGGCTTCACTGCATTTTCTGCCTTGGCGATGGCCGAGTTCAGCGAGAACTCCTTGGCATCGGCAAACAGGCCCGGGTCGACTTCGGCATTGCCGAGGTTGTCGGCCTTGCTCAGCAGGTTCGACACACGCTTGTTCACGGCGGCCAGGGCACCGGCTTCCGGCAGCTTGCGGAAGGCCTGTACGGCCTGCACACGCTGGTCGAAGTCCAGCGCCGAACCTGGTTGCAGGGCACGTACCGACAGGTACACCGAAACGTCCACGCCTTCGTCTTCGTAACGCGCACGCAGACGGTCGAACACGAATTCCAGCACTTGCTCGGCCAGGCCGGCTTGCTTGACCTTGGCACCGAACTGGCCAACCGCAAACACCACGGCCTGGGTCAGGTCGAGGTCGAGCTTCTTGTCGATCAGGATCCGCAGCACGCCCAGGGCCGCACGGCGCAGCGCATACGGGTCTTTGCTGCCGGTAGGCAACATGCCGATACCGAAGATACCGACGAGGGTATCCAGCTTGTCAGCGATGGCCACGGCCGCACCGGTGAGGGTGGTCGGCAGCTCGGCGCCGGCACCGCGCGGCATGTACTGCTCGTTCAGCGCGAGGGCGACGTCTTGCGGCTCGCCATCATTCAGGGCGTAGTAGTAACCGGCAACACCTTGCATCTCCGGGAACTCGCCGACCATCTCGGTGGCCAGGTCGCACTTGGACAGCAGGCCGGCACGCGCAGCCCAGGCAGCATCGCCACCAATGCGTGGCGCGATGTAGGCCGCCAGCTTGGAAACCCGCACGGCCTTGTCGTAGACGCTGCCGAGTTTTTCCTGGAACACCACGTTCTGCAGGCGCAGGTTGAAGTCTTCGAGCTTCTGCTTCTTGTCTTGCTTGAAGAAGAACTCGGCGTCAGTCAGGCGCGGGCGAACGACTTTTTCGTTACCGGCGATGATCTGCTGGGGGTCCTTGCTTTCGATGTTGGCCACGGTGATGAAGCGCGGCAGCAGCTTGCCGTCGACGTCCAGCAGGCAGAAATACTTCTGGTTGTCCTGCATGGTGGTGATCAGCGCTTCCTGCGGCACGTCGAGGAAACGCTCCTCGAACGAGCACACCAGCGGCACTGGCCATTCAACCAAAGCGGTCACTTCGTCCAGCAGGCTTGGCGGCACGATGGCGGTGCCTTCCTGCAGGCGGGCCAGCTCTTCGGTACGCTTGCTGATCAGCTCGCGGCGCTCATTGGCATCCGCCAGCACATAGGCTGCACGCAGGTCATTGAGGTAGTTGGCGGGCGCGGTGATGCGCACGGCTTCAGGATGGTGGAAGCGGTGGCCACGTGAATCACGGCCGGCCTTCTGGGCGAGGATGGTGCAGTCGATGACCTGGTCACCGAGCAGCATCACCAGCCATTGGGTCGGGCGCACGAACTCTTCCTTGCGGGCACCCCAGCGCATGCGCTTGGGGATCGGCAGGTCGTTCAGCGAGTCTTCAACGATGGTCGGCAACAGGCTGGCGGTCGGCTTGCCGGTAATGACCTGGCTGAAACGCAGCTTCGGGCCGCTCTGGTCGATCTCGCTCAGCTCGACGCCACACTTCTTGGCAAAACCAAGGGCGGCTTGAGTCGGGTTGCCTTCAGCATCGAAGGCGGCCTGGCGTGGCGGGCCGTCGAGGTTGATGCTGCGGTCCGGCTGCTGGGTTTCCAGTGCGGTGAGCAACACAGCCAGTCGGCGCGGCGCGGCGTAGACCTTTTTTGCGGCGAACTTCAGGCCAGCGGTTTGCAGGCCTTTTTCGATACCGGCCAGGAATGCGTCGGCCAGGGTATTCAGGGCCTTGGGTGGCAGCTCTTCGGTGCCCAGTTCAACCAGGAAATCTTGAGCACTCATTGTGCAGCCTCCAGCTTAGCCAACACTTCATCACGCAGGTCCGGGGTGGCCATCGGGAAGCCCAGCTTGGCGCGAGCCAACAGGTAGGCTTGGGCGACGGAACGCGCCAGGGTGCGTACACGCAGGATGTATTGCTGGCGCGCAGTTACCGAGATGGCACGACGGGCGTCCAGCAGGTTGAAGGTGTGGGATGCCTTCAGAACCATTTCATAGCTTGGCAACGGCAACGGCTGATCCAGTTCGATCAGGCGCTTGGCTTCGCTTTCATAGAAGTCGAACAGTTCGAACAGCTTCTCGACGTTGGCGTGCTCGAAGTTGTAGGTCGACTGCTCCACTTCGTTCTGGTGGAACACGTCGCCGTAGGTCACCTTGCCGAACGGGCCGTCAGCCCACACCAGGTCGTAGACCGAGTCCACGCCTTGCAGGTACATGGCCAGGCGCTCGAGACCGTAGGTGATCTCGCCGGTCACCGGGTAGCACTCGATGCCGCCGGCTTGCTGGAAGTAAGTGAACTGCGTCACTTCCATGCCGTTGAGCCAGACTTCCCAGCCCAGGCCCCAGGCGCCCAGGGTTGGCGATTCCCAGTTGTCTTCGACGAAACGGATGTCGTGGACCAGCGGGTCCAGGCCGACATGTTTCAACGAGCCCAGGTACAGCTCCTGGAAGTTGTCCGGGTTTGGCTTCAGAACCACCTGGAACTGGTAGTAGTGCTGCAGGCGGTTCGGGTTTTCGCCGTAGCGGCCGTCAGTCGGGCGACGACTGGGCTGCACATAAGCGGCGTTCCAGGTTTCCGGGCCGATGGCCCGCAGGAAGGTAGCGGTGTGGAAAGTGCCGGCGCCTACTTCCATATCGTAGGGCTGAAGTACCACACAACCTTGCTCGGCCCAGTATTGCTGGAGGGCGAGGATCAAGTCTTGGAAGGTACGCACGGCTGGCGTAGGCTGGCTCACGAAATTCACCTGTTACTTGGGCTGCGATTTAAAGAGCGGGAGTATACCCGATTCGGCCGCGCCACCATCCCCTGGAGCCTTATGCCACGCTGCTTTTGGTGTTCTGAAGATCCGCTGTACATGGCTTATCACGATCAGGAGTGGGGAACGCCGCTGCGCGATGCGCAGGGACTGTTCGAGTTGCTTTTGCTCGAAGGGTTCCAGGCGGGCCTGTCCTGGATCACCGTTTTACGCAAACGCGAGCATTATCGAAAGGTCTTGTTCGGCTTTGATGCGCAGCGTCTGGCCCAACTGAGCGATGCCGAGATCGAAGCGCTGATGCTCGATCCGGGCATCGTGCGTAACCGCCTGAAACTCAATGCCACCCGGCGCAATGCCGCCGCCTGGCTGGCGCTGCAGGACCCCGTGGAGTTTCTGTGGTCGTTTGTGGGCGGCGTGCCCAAGGTCAATCATTTCAAGGACCGCAGCCAGGTCCCGGCCATTACGCCGGAGGCTGAGGCCATGAGCAAAGCCTTGAAAAAAGCCGGCTTCACCTTCGTCGGGCCGACCATCTGCTACGCGTTCATGCAGGCCTCGGGCATGGTCATGGACCACACTCAGGACTGCGACCGTTACGCGGACCTCGCCAACGCCGGTTAGAATGGCGGCTTTGCGCACCACACACGATCAGGAGTGACCTGTGGAAAAGTTTAAAGGCGCCTTGCTGGTAGGCGCTCTTCGGTTGTTTGCCCTGCTGCCCTGGCGCGCGGTGCAAGCGGTCGGTTCGGCAATTGGCTGGATCATGTGGAAAACCCCCAACCGTTCCCGTGAGACGGTGCGGATCAACCTGTCCAAATGCTTCCCGGACATGGATCCGGCCGAGCGCGAGCGTCTCGTTGGACGCAGCCTGATGGACATCGGCAAGTCCCTGACCGAAAGCGCCTGCGCCTGGATCTGGCCGGCCCAGCGTTCCATCGACCTGGTGCGCGAGGTCGAAGGCCTGGAAGTGCTGCACGAAGCCCTGGCCTCGGGCAAAGGCGTGGTCGGCATCACCAGCCACCTGGGCAACTGGGAAGTGTTGAACCACTTCTATTGCAGCCAGTGCAAACCGATCATTTTCTACCGCCCGCCGAAGCTCAAGGCGGTGGATGACTTGCTGCGCAAACAGCGGGTGCAACTGGGTAACCGCGTGGCGGCGTCCACCAAGGAAGGCATCCTCAGTGTCATCAAGGAAGTGCGCAAAGGCGGCCAGGTGGGCATTCCTGCGGATCCGGAGCCGGCGGAATCGGCCGGGATCTTCGTGCCGTTCTTCGCCACCCAGGCGCTGACCAGCAAGTTCGTGCCGAACATGCTGGCGGGGCACAAGGCGGTCGGGGTGTTCCTGCATGCCCTGCGGCTGCCGGATGGCTCGGGCTACAAAGTGATCCTGGAAGCGGCGCCGGAAGACATGTACAGCACCGATACAGCCACTTCGTGTGCGGCGATGAGCAAGGTGGTGGAGCGCTATGTGGGGGCTTACCCGAGCCAGTACATGTGGAGCATGAAACGCTTCAAGAAACGCCCGCCGGGTGAGGCGCGGTGGTATTGATGTACGGCTGACTCAAGGTTGGCACAAAACAAAATGTGGGAGCGGGCTTGCTCGCGAAGGCGGTGTATCAGACACAAATTCGGTGACTGACACGACGCCTTCGCGAGCAAGCCCGCTCCCACATTGGGTTCTGCTTAAGCTTGGCGGTCGAGTTTCTTCAGGAATACGGTCATTTCCTTTTCGGCCTGCTTGTCGCCATGTGCCAGGGCCGCTTCAATACCCTTCTCCCAAGCTAACCGCGCTGCAGCGTTATCACCCTGCCCCAGCTGCGCCTTGCCCAACAGCTTCCACGCCGCCGAATACTTCGGATCGAACTCGACGCATTTCTGCAAATGCTCGGCCGCCTTGGCGTTGTCCTTCAGATCAAGATAACCCTTGCCCAAACCAAACCGCAGCAGTGAGTTATCCACACCCTTGGCGAGCATTTTTTCCAGGGATTCGAGCATGTCGGTCACTCCGTTTGATCAGAAAAAGCTCAGGCCCACGTGGAACAGCTTCTCCACATCGCGGATATGTTTTTTATCCACAAGGAACAGAATCACGTGGTCGCCCGTGGCGATCACCGTGTCGTCGTGGGCGATGATCACTTCTTCATCGCGAATGATTGCGCCGATGGTGGTGCCCGGCGGCAGGCCGATATCGCGGATCGCCTTGCCAATCACCTTGCTCGATTTTGAATCACCGTGGGCAATCGCCTCGATGGCTTCCGCCGCACCCCGGCGCAACGAGTGCACACTGACGATATCGCCGCGGCGCACGTGGGCCAGCAAGGTGCCGATGGTCGCCAGTTGCGGGCTGATGGCGATGTCGATATCGCCGCCCTGGATCAGGTCGACGTAGGCCGGGTTGTTGATGATGGTCATCACCTTCTTCGCCCCCAGCCGCTTGGCCAGCAACGACGACATGATGTTGGCTTCGTCATCGTTGGTCAGGGCCAGGAAGATGTCGGCGTCGGCGATGTTTTCTTCCAGCAGCAGATCACGATCCGAGGCGCTGCCCTGCAGGACCACGGTGCTGTCGAGGGTGTCGGACAAATACCGGCAGCGTGCCGGATTCATCTCGATGATCTTCACCTGGTAGCGGCTTTCGATGGCCTCGGCCAAGCGCTCACCGATCTGCCCGCCGCCGGCGATGACGATGCGTTTATAGGTCTCATCCAGACGGCGCATTTCGCTCATCACCGCGCGAATGTTCGCTTTGGCGGCGATGAAAAACACCTCGTCGTCAGCCTCGATCACCGTATCGCCCTGGGGCAGGATCGGCCGGTCGCGACGGAAGATCGCCGCCACCCGCGTCTCGACGTTGGGCATGTGCTCGCGCAGTTGGCGCAGTTGCTGGCCCACCAACGGCCCGCCGTAGTAGGCCTTGACCGCCACCAGCTGTGCCTTGCCTTCGGCGAAGTCGATCACCTGCAAGGCGCCCGGGTGTTCGATCAGGCGCTTGATGTAATGGGTCACCACCTGTTCCGGGCTGATCAGCACATCGACCGGGATCGCGTCGTTGTCGAACAGTCCGGCGCGGGTCAGGTAGGCCGCCTCACGCACTCGGGCGATCTTGGTCGGAGTGTGAAACAGGGTGTGGGCGACCTGGCAGGCGACCATGTTGGTCTCGTCACTGTTGGTGACCGCCACCAGCATGTCGGCATCGTCGGCACCGGCCTGGCGCAGCACTGTAGGAAACGAGGCGCGGCCCTGTACGGTACGGATGTCCAAACGGTCGCCCAAATCCCGCAGGCGCTCCGCGTCGGTGTCGACCACGGTGATGTCGTTGGCTTCGCTGGCCAAATGCTCGGCCAGCGTACCGCCAACCTGCCCTGCGCCGAGGATGATGATTTTCATCCGGTCACTCCCTTAAAACCATTCAGCCGCGAGCGGCGGCAATCTTGATCAGCTTGGCGTAATAGAACCCGTCGTGGCCGCCTTCCTGGGCCAGCAACTGGCGGCCATGAGGCTGCTTGATCCCGGCCTGGATGTCGAGGTCCAGTTCCCGTGCGCCGCTGGTGCGGGCAAGGAAGGCTTCGATGACGTCAGTGTTTTCGGTAGGCAGCGTCGAGCAGGTGGCGTACAGCAGGATGCCGCCTACTTCGAGGGTCGGCCACAACGCGTCCAGCAACTCGCCTTGCAGCACGGCCAGGGCGGCGATGTCGTCGGGTTGGCGGGTCAGCTTTATGTCCGGGTGGCGGCGGATCACGCCGGTGGCGGAGCACGGTGCGTCCAGCAGGATGCGCTGGAACGGCTTGCCGTTCCACCAGGTGGCGGTGTCGCGGCCGTCGGCGGCGATCAGCTCGGCGCTGAGGCCCAGGCGGGCGAGGTTTTCCCGCACACGCACCAGGCGCTTGGCTTCCAGGTCGACGGCGACGACACCGGCCAGGTCCGCTTGCACTTCCATGATGTGGCAGGTCTTGCCGCCGGGGGCGCAACAGGCGTCCAGTACGCGTTGGCCCGGGGCCAGGTCCAGCAGGTCGGCGGCCAGTTGAGCGGCTTCGTCCTGCACGCTGATCCAGCCTTCGGCGAACCCGGGCAGGTTACGTACATCGCCCGGTTCTGTAAGAACGATGCCGTCCTGGCTGTAGACGCAGGCCGTTGCCGCTACACCGGCTTCGCCAAGCAATGTGAGATAAGCGTCGCGGGTGTGATGACGGCGATTGACCCGCAGGATCATCGGCGGGTGCGCGTTGTTGGCCGCGCAGATGGCTTCCCACTGCTCGGGCCAGAACGCCTTCAAGGATTTTTGCAGCCAGCGCGGGTGGGCGGTGCGCACCACCGGGTCATGTTCCAGCTCGGCCAGCAGCGCTTCGCTTTCGCGCTGAGCGCGGCGCAGCACGGCGTTGAGCAGGGCCTTGGCCCAAGGCTTTTTCAGCTTGTCGGCGCAACCGACGGTTTCGCCGATTGCCGCGTGGGCCGGCACGCGGGTGTAGAGCAGTTGATACAGGCCCACCAGCAGCAGCGCCTCGACATCGGCGTCCGCCGCCTTGAACGGCTTTTGCAGCAGCTTGGCCGCCAGCGCCGATAAACGTGGCTGCCAGCGGGCGGTACCGAAGGCCAGGTCCTGGGTAAAGCCGCGATCGCGGTCTTCGACTTTATCCAGTTGGGTCGGCAACGAACTATTGAGGGAAGCCTTGCCGTTGAGCACGGCGGCCAGGGCCTTGGCGGCGGCCAGACGTGGGTTCATTGCGCGTCCACCGCTTGGCCGAGGACGATGCCAACGGCAAATTTCTCACGGCGGCTGTTGAACAAATCGCTGAAGTTCAGCGCCTTGCCGCCGGGCAATTGCAGACGGGTCAGACACAGCGCCTGTTCACCGCACGCTACCAACAGGCCGTCCTTGCTGGCGCCGATGATCTCGCCGGGGGCGCCCTTGCCTTCGGCCAGGGTGGCGGCCAGTACTTTCAAGGCCTCGCCATTGAGCGTGCTGTGGCAGATCGGCCACGGGTTGAAGGCACGCACCAGACGCTCCAGCTCAACGGCCGGGCGGCTCCAGTCGATGCGGGCTTCATCCTTGTTCAATTTGTGGGCGTAGGTGGCGAGGCTGTCGTCCTGCACTTCACCTTGCAGAGTGCCGGCAGCCAGGCCGGCGATGGCCTGGACGACAGCCGGCGGGCCCATTTCGGCGAGGCGATCATGCAGGCTGCCGCCGGTGTCTTGCCCGGTGATCGGAGTGGTGACTTTCAGCAGCATCGGCCCGGTGTCCAGGCCTGCTTCCATGCGCATCACGGTCACCCCGCTTTGCGCATCACCGGCTTCGACGGCACGCTGGATCGGTGCCGCGCCACGCCAGCGAGGCAGCAGCGAGGCGTGACTGTTGATGCAGCCCAGGCGCGGGATATCCAGCACAGCCTGGGGCAGGATCAAGCCGTAGGCCACCACCACCAGCAGGTCTGGCTTCAGCGCAGCCAGTTCGGCCTGGGCATCGGCGTTGCGCAGGGTCGGCGGCTGCAGCACCACAATGTTGTTTTCCAGTGCCAGCTGCTTGACCGGGCTGGGCATCAGTTTTTGCCCACGACCGGCCGGGCGATCGGGCTGGGTGTAGACCGCCACGATTTCATAAGGGCTGGCGAGCAGGGCCTTGAGGTGTTCAGCGGCGAATTCGGGGGTGCCGGCAAAAACGATGCGCAGTGGCTCGGTCATGGGAAACGTCTCACAAAAGAAAAAGGCTTGCCGGAGCAAGCCTTTGAAAGAAGGGAATCAAGCTTGCTGGCGATGCTTCTTTTCCAGCTTCTTCTTGATCCGGTCGCGTTTAAGCGTGGACAGGTAATCGACAAACAGCTTGCCGTTGAGGTGGTCGCACTCGTGTTGGATGCACACCGCCAGCAGGCCTTCGGCAATCATCTCGAACGGCTTGCCGTCACGGTCCAGGGCCTTGATCTTGACGCGCTGGGGACGGTCGACGTTCTCGTAGAAGTCGGGCACCGACAGGCAGCCTTCCTGGTACTGGCCCATCTCGTCGGTCAGGGTTTCGAACTCAGGGTTGATAAACACCAGGGGCTCGCTGCGGTCTTCGGACAGGTCCATGACCACGACGCGCTGATGCACGTCGACCTGGGTCGCGGCGAGGCCGATACCCGGGGCTTCATACATTGTTTCAAACATGTCATCGACCAACTGACGAACCTTGGCGTCCACTACGGCCACTGGCTTGGCGATGGTGCGCAGGCGTGAGTCCGGAAATTCGAGGATGTTCAAAATAGCCATAAGCGTAATTGCTGCACATGTGAGGTAAAGGCAAGTCGGCGCCGGGGATGGACCCTTGATGTGCCGGGATAAGTGCCGTGGGAAAACGTCCGAAAGCCGCGAAGGCCAAGGCGTTTCACGCGAATGCACATAATAAAGGAGATTCACCCCATGAGGAAATCGCTACTCGTCTTGCTGCTGTGGGCCCAGGCCGTTATTGCCCAGGTTCCCGAGAGCTATCCACAGGCCGGCCAACCGTTGCCGCTTCATACGCAGCAGGCCATCCAGCGCTTTTTACTGCACAACCGCATTCTCGATACCCCCCAGGAACTGGAGCACGCTCCCTATATTGTTGCAGCAGATGCCGGACGAGTATTGGGCGCCGATGGCGAACGTGTTTATGCGCGTGGGGCCCTGGACCCTGCCGTGCAAAGCTACGGGATCTTCCGCCGGGGCAAGGCTTATACCGACCCCGATAGCCAGGAATGGCTGGGCATCAACGCTGACGACATAGGCACCGCACGTTTTGTGACAGCGGGCGACGTCAGCACATTGGGTGTGCAGCGGGTGACCCAGGAGGTGCGTCCCGGGGATCGTTTGCTCAGCCAGCCTGCGCCCACGGACCTTGCCAGCCTGGTGGTTCAGTGGCCTGCCCGCGCCATTGCCGGGCACATCATCGACGTGCCCCGGGGCGTGACGCAGATCGGCGTGCTGGATGCGGTGACGTTGAACAAGGGCCGCCGTGACGGGCTGATGGAAGGTCATTTGCTGGCCGTGGTGAGAGCCGGTGAAACCGTTCGGGACAGAGTGACCGGCGTTCCGGTGAAGATGCCTGATGAGCCTGCCGGGACGCTGGTGGTGTTTCGCACCTACGAAAAGCTCAGCTACGGCCTGGTGCTCAGCGTGTCACGTTCGCTGACGGTAATGGACCGTTTTGAGGCGCCTGATCAAAGGCAATAATTAGGTTGCTAAATAAGTTACCAACAGAGTTATCCACAGTTTATTCCGATCAAGGACGATCAAATGTTACCGACGAATAACCGCGAAATTTCCCCGGCAGAGCTGGAAGCCCGACTACGCTTGCACAGGCTGCCGGAACTGGGTCCCAAAGGTTTTCAAAAGCTCATCGAGGCGTTTGGTTCTGCGTCAAAAGCCATCAGCGCACCGGCGAGTGCCTGGCGTTCATTGGGACTCAAGGTGGCCAGCGCCGACGCCCGGCGCAGCGAGGAAGTACGTGATGGTGCCAGTGCGGCCCTCGCCTGGCTGGAGCGTCCGGCCCAGCATTTGCTGATGTGGGACCAACCCGACTACCCGTCATTGCTCGCAGAATTGGATGACGCGCCCCCGCTATTATTCGTCGCCGGCAACCCGGCGATTCTGGAAAAACCGCAATTGGCGATGGTCGGCAGCCGTCGTGCCTCCAGGCCAGGAATGGACACCGCCGCCGCATTTTCCCGCAGCCTGGCGAGTGCCGGTTTTGTCATCACCAGTGGCCTTGCCCTGGGGATCGACGGCGCTGCTCACCAGGCGGCTTTGGATGTTGGTGGACATACAATTGGCGTGCTGGGCACCGGGCTCGAAAATTTTTATCCACAGCGCCATCGACGCTTGGCCGAGGCGATGATTGCCCAAGGCAGCGCCGTGGTTTCCGAGTTTCCGTTGGACGCCGCGCCCCAGGCCGGCAACTTCCCGCGCCGCAACCGTATTATCAGTGGCCTGTCGCTTGGGGTACTGGTGGTGGAGGCCAGCATGGCCAGCGGTTCGCTGATCACCGCGCGGCTGGCGGCGGAGCAAGGGCGCGAGGTATACGCCATCCCCGGCTCCATCCATCACCCCGGGGCCAAAGGCTGCCATCAACTGATCCGCGATGGCGCGGTGCTGGTGGAAACCATCGAGCACATTCTCGAAAACCTGCGTGGCTGGCAGGCCCTCTCCCGCCCGGCGCCGATTGCGGTCAATCATCCGCTGGTGGCGCTGTTGCACGCGGCGCCCCACACCAGTGAAGCCCTGGCGATTGCCAGTGGCAGGGCCTTGTCCGAGGTGCTGGCCAGCCTGACGGAGCTGGAACTGGAAGGCCGAGTGATCTGCGAAAGCGGGCGCTGGCTTGCGCGCGGCTAGGTTTTGTAACGAAGATCGGTAAACTGCGCAGAGCTTTAGTCCGGAGAGTGAGTAATGGTCAACAGGTGGCGTGTGCGAGAAGCCGCACGAGAAATTCGCGCAGGCGCAGTGATTGCCTATCCAACCGAGGCGGTCTGGGGCCTGGGCTGTGACCCTTGGAACGAAGAAGCGGTGGATCGGTTGCTGGCGATCAAGGGCCGGTCTGTGGATAAGGGGCTGATCCTGATTGCCGACAATATCCGTCAGTTCGATTTTCTCTTCGAAGACTTTCCCGATGAGTGGATGGACCGCATGGCCAGTACCTGGCCTGGCCCGAATACGTGGCTGGTGCCCCATCAGGACTTGCTGCCCGAGTGGATTACCGGGGTGCATGACACGGTGGCGTTGCGGGTGACTGATCATCCGCAAGTGCGGGATCTGTGCTCGCTGGTCGGGCCACTGATTTCCACCTCGGCCAATCCGCAGGGCCGCCCGGCGGCGCGCACGCGGATTCGTGTGGAGCAGTATTTCCGTGGGCAGGTGGATCTGGTGTTGGGCGGGAATCTGGGGGGGCGCAAGAACCCGAGTTTGATTCGGGATCTGGCGACGGGTGAGGTTGTGCGGCCTTCCTGAGACCGAGCCGCCTGCTTTCGCGAGCAAGCCCGCTCCCACATTTGTTCGCGTTCCAAAAGTTGGACTCGGTCAAATGTGGGAGCGGGCTTGCTCGCGAAGAGGCCCTCAAACCCGCTGAAAATCCAACGCCCTATGGCAGCAGAATGGTCGACCCAGTCGTCCGCCGCGCCGACAACTCAATTTGCGCCTTCGCCGCATCCCCCAACGAAAATCGTTGGTTAATATCAATCTGCAGCTTCCCGCTGATGATCATCGAAAACAGATCATCCGCCATCGCCTGCAGGTTTTCCGGGTTGTTGGCATAGGTCGCCAATGTCGGCCGGGTCACATACAGCGAGCCCTTGGCCGCCAGAATCCCCAGGTTGACCCCATCCACCGCCCCCGAAGCATTACCGAAACTCACCACCAGCCCGCGTGGCGCGACGCTGTCCAAGGATGTGAGCCAGGTGTCCTTGCCTACGCCGTCGTACACCACTGGGCACTTCTTGCCGTCAGTCAGTTCCAGCACGCGTTGTGCGACATTTTCCTTGCTGTAGTCGATGGTTTCCCAGGCGCCGAGGGATTTGGCCAGCGCCGCTTTTTCCGGCGAACTCACGGTACCGATCAGCTTCACGCCCAAGGCCTTGGCCCATTGGCAAGCCAGGGAGCCGACGCCACCGGCAGCGGCGTGGAACAGAATGGTTTCGCCGCCCTTCAACTCATAGGTCTGGCGCAACAGGTACTGCACCGTCAGGCCCTTGAGCATCGCGCCGGCGGCCTGTTCGAAGCTGATGTCGTCCGGCAGGTGCACCAGGTTGGCAGCCGGCAACACATGCAATTCGCTGTAGGCGCCCAGCGGGCCGCTGCCGTAGGCCACGCGATCGCCGACCTTGAATTGAGTGACTTCGCTGCCCACCGCATCAACCACGCCGGCACCTTCTGCGCCCAGGCCCGACGGCAAGGCCGGTGGTGCATACAGGCCGCTGCGGAAATAGGTGTCGATAAAGTTCAGGCCAATGGCCTTGTTCTGCACGCGAACCTGCTGCGGGCCGGGTTCGGCCGGGGTGTAGTCCACATACTCAAGCACTTCGGGTCCGCCATGGGCACGGAACTGGATACGTTTGGCCATCTGCACTCTCCTTAAGTCATTTCGCGTAGCCCCCTATCGGACTCCTAAGCTTGATCTTCGTCAACTGTGGCAGCAGTGGGTGCAGTGGTATCCTGTGCGCCCATTTGCCGCCGATGCCCAATGGCCTCGTGTAGCGTTGCCCGATTCAAGGTGATGTCATGACTACCCGCACCGAGGCTGTCAAAGCCTACCTGCTTGACCTGCAAGACCGCATTTGCAGCGCCCTGGAAACCTTCGAGACGGACACTCGCTTCATCGAAGACGCCTGGACCCGGCCTGCCGGCGGCGGCGGTCGCACCCGTGTGATCGAAAACGGTTCGGTAATCGAGAAAGGCGGCGTTAACTTTTCCCACGTGTTTGGCAGCGGCCTCCCACCGTCCGCCAGTGCCCATCGCCCGGAATTGGCCGGTCGCGGTTTTGAAGCCCTCGGCGTGTCGCTGGTGATCCACCCGCACAACCCGCATGTGCCGACTTCCCACGCCAATGTGCGTTTTTTCATCGCTGAAAAAGAAGGCGAAGAGCCTGTGTGGTGGTTTGGCGGCGGCTTCGACCTGACGCCCTACTACGGCAACGAAGAAGACTGCATCCACTGGCACCGCGTCGCCGAACAGGCCTGCGCGCCGTTTGGCCCGGACGTTTATTCGCGCTACAAGGCCTGGTGCGACACCTACTTCCACATCAAGCACCGCAACGAACCGCGTGGCATCGGCGGTTTGTTCTTCGATGATTTGAACGAGTGGGACTTCGACACCAGCTTCGCCTTCATGCGCGCCATCGGCGACGCCTACATTGACGCCTACCTGCCAATCGTCCAGCGCCGCAAGGCCATGGCCTATACCGAGCAGCAGCGCGAGTTCCAGGAATTCCGCCGTGGCCGCTACGTCGAGTTCAACCTGGTCTACGACCGTGGCACTTTGTTTGGCCTGCAATCGGGCGGGCGTACCGAGTCGATCCTGATGTCGCTGCCACCACAAGTGCGCTGGAGCTATGACTGGAAAGCCGCCCCCGACAGCGAAGAAGCGCGCCTAACCGACTACTTCCTGCAAGACCGCGACTGGCTGGGTGTGCTGCCCAAGGCGGCGGTCTGATGGATCGTTATGTCGTCTTCGGCAACCCCATCGGCCACAGCAAGTCGCCGCTGATTCACCGTCTGTTCGCCGAACAGACCGGCGAGCAACTGGACTACAGCACCTTGCTCGCGCCGTTGGAGGATTTCACCGGCTGTGCAAAAGCATTTTTCGCACAAGGCCGTGGCGCCAACGTCACCGTACCGTTCAAGGAAGAGGCCTATCGCCTGGCCAATACCCTGACCGAACGCGCCCAACGGGCTGGCGCGGTGAATACCCTGAGCAAGCTCGGCGATGGCAGCCTGTTGGGAGACAACACCGACGGCGCCGGCCTGGTGCGGGATTTGACGGTGAATGCCGGGTTCAGCCTGCAAGGCAAACGCATCCTGCTGCTGGGCGCCGGTGGTGCGGTGCGCGGCGCGTTGGAGCCATTGCTGGCTGAGCAGCCGGCTTCGCTGATCATTGCCAACCGCACCGTGGAAAAAGCCGAATTGCTCGCCGAGCTGTTCGACGACCTCGGCCCGGTGTCCGCCAGCGGTTTCGACTGGCTGCGTGAACCGGTGGACCTGATCATCAATGCCACGTCCGCCAGCCTGTCAGGCGATGTACCGCCGATTGCCGGCAGCCTGATCGAACCCGGAAAGACTTTTTGCTACGACATGATGTACGGCAAAGAGCCTACGGCTTTCTGCCGCTGGGCCAGTGAGCAGGGCGCGGCGGTGGCAATGGATGGCCTGGGGATGCTGGTGGAACAGGCCGCGGAAGCGTTCTTCCTGTGGCGCGGTGTGCGCCCGGATTCGGCGCCGGTGCTGGCTGAATTGCGTAGCCAACTGGCCTGACGCAATCCGAATGTGGGAGCGGGCTTGCTCGCGAATGCGGTGGATCAGTCGATACATACGGCGACTGTCACACCGCATTCGCGAGCAAGCCCGCTCCCACAGTTTCAACCGCATTCAGTCTTCGAAATGGATGGGGCATTGGTCGGCCCCTTCCAGTTTCCTCAACTCTTCCACCACCTGTGGCCGGGCCTTGCGCAACGCCAGGCTGCGCCCCACTCCATTCAATCGGCGCGCCTCCTGGTGCAGCATCTCCACCCCGGAATAGTCGATAAAGTTGATCTGCTGCGCCTCGATCACCACCCGCTGGCCGTGCAGGCTTTGCAGCCGCACCTGCAGGTAATGGCTGGCGCCGAAAAAGATCGACCCGCCGACCCGCAGCACATCGTCCTCTCCGTCACGCCATTGCTGGACCCGCGGCTGTGAGGTGCGCTTGAGGTAGAAAAACAGCGACGCCAGCACCCCGGCGTAAATGGCCGTTTGCAACTCCAGCAACAGCGTGGCGATGCAGGTCAGGCTCATCACCACGAACTCTGCGCGGCTGACCCGGAACAGCGCCCGAATACCGCGATGGTCGACCAACCCCCAGCAAATCAGCAGGATGCTGGCGGCCATGCTCGGGATCGGGATATGCGCGATCAATGCCGCACCGAACAGCGCGAACAACGCCACCCACAATGCGGAAAACACCCCCGCCAGCGGCGAACAGGCGCCTGCCTCATAACTCAGGCCCGACCGTGTGAAGGAACCCGCCGACAAGTACCCCGAGAAAAATCCACCGACGATGTTGGATAAACCCTGGGCGCGCACTTCCTGATTTGCATCGAGCAATTGTTGGGAGCGGGCCGACAGTGAGCGCGCAATCGACAGGCTGGTCACCAGCCCCAGCATGCCCACCGCCACGGCACTCGGCAGCAGGCGCAGGACCATGTCCAGATCCATCGGCAGCGGGCTGAACGGTGGCAGCTTGCCGACAAATGAACTGACCCGCGCCACCTCCCCGAACATCGCCGGCCACAACCACGGGATGAGGCTGCCCAGGGCCAGCGCGATCAACAGGGTTGGCCAGCGCGGTACCCAGAGTTTCAGCAGCACCCCCACCAGCAAGGTGCCGAGCCCGAGCACCAGTGAAGGACGATTCCACTCCCCGGCATGGTTGATCAGCGCCAGCAGACTGTTGATCGCCGTGGCCTGGCTGGGCAGGTCCAGCCCCAGCAGGTTGGGCAGTTGGCCCAGGGCGATCACCACCGCAGCGCCGAGGGTGAAGCCGAGCACCACTGAATGCGAGACGAAATTCACCAGGGCGCCGAAGCGCAGCATGCCCAACAGCCATTGGAAGACGCCGGCCAGGAATGTCAGCAACAGGATGAGTGTGATGTAGTCCTGGGAGCCGGGCACGGCCAACGGGCTGACGCTGGCGTAGAGCACGATAGAGATGGCTGCCGTGGGGCCGCAGATCAGGTGCCAGGAAGAGCCCCACAAGCAGGCGATCAATACCGGGATGATCGCGGCGTACAGGCCATACTCCGGTGGGAGACCGGCGATCAGCGCGTAGGCAATGGACTGGGGTAATGCCAGGACTGCACCGCTCAGGCCGACGACCGCGTCCCTTCCGACGCTGGCGCGGGTTTGGCGCGGGAGCCAGCTGAGGAAGGGAAAGAGTGTATGGCGGTTGGGCCAGGGCATTGGAAACTCGGTTGAAGAGGTTTGAATCAGAGTATCAGGCTCATGATGATCGTTCCCACGCTCTGCGTGGGAATGCCGTCTTGGACGCTCTGCGTCCGCTCTTGAGTCGTGAAGCGCAGCGTCACCGGATGCGTTCCCACGCAGAGCGTGGGAACGATCAGTGCATCAGAGTTTGGCTTTTACAGCGGCCAGTGCATCCTGGCCGTCCACGGTTTTAACCCCGTCCAGCCACTTGTCCAGCACCGCCGGGTTCGCCTTGATCCACGCCTTCGCCGCGTCCGCATTACTGACCTTCTTGTTCACCACCTCAGCCATGATGGCGTTCTCCATCTCCTGGGTGAAACTCAGGTTGGTCAGCAATTTCCCCACATTCGGGCACGCCTGTGCATAGCCCTTGCGGGTCAACGTATACACGCTGCCGGTGTCACCAAAGTACTTCTCCCCACCCTTGAGGTAATGCATCTTCAACTGCACGTTCATCGGGTGCGGCGTCCAGCCGAGGAAGGTCACGAACTTCTGCTTCTTCACCGCCCGGGACACTTCGGCCAGCATCGCCTGTTCACTGGACTCGATCAGCTTCCACTGGCCCAGGTCAAAGTCGTTCTTCTTGATGATTTCCTGCAACGAGAGATTCGCTGGCGCACCCGAACCGATGCCGTAGATCTTCTTGTCGAACTTGTCGGCAAACTTGTTCAGGTCGGCAAAGTCATGCACCCCGGCGTCCCAGACATAGTCCGGCACGGCCAGGGTGAACTCGGTACCGTCGAGGTTCTTCGCCAGTTGCACCACATCGCCATTGGCCACGAACTTGTCGTAGAAGCCTTGCTGCGCCGGCATCCAGTTACCCAGGAACACGTCCACCTGGCCGTCCTTGAGCCCGCCAAAGGTGATCGGCACCGCAAGGGTGTCGACCTTGGCCTTGTAGCCCATGCCGTTCAACAGGAAACCGGTAATGGCATTGGTGGCGGCGATATCGCTCCAGCCCGGATCGGCCATCTTCACGGTGTCGCAGCTGGTGTCCGCGTAGGCGCCGGCACTGCTCAATGCCAGCAGCGCAACGCTCAACACGGTGGATAACTTTTGCATGGCCTTCCCCTCAGTTTTATTGGTTTTGGCAGGGTTGTGGAAAACGTGCCTTGCGCTCCAGATCGTCGAGGTCGATGTGGTTGCGCATGTATTGCTGACTGGCGTCTACCAGTGGCTGGTGGTCCCAGCTCTTCAGCTTGCCCTGGGTCAGCGCCTCGAACACCAGGCGGCGACGGCGTTGGCTGGCGAGCACCTGCTGGTGGATCGCAGGGATGTCCCATTTGGCCCGCGCTTCATGCAAAAACGCCTCGAACAGTGGCCGGTGTTCCGGTGACTGGCTGAGGTCCTCCCGCTCGTGCGGGTCGTTGTGCACATCGAACAATAGGCAAGGATCGTCCTCGCTGTAGATGAACTTGTAGGCGCCACGGCGAATCATCATCAGCGGGCTGATGGTGCCCTCGGCCATGTACTCACCGAACACTTCGTCGTGCCCGCCCTGCCCTTGCAGGTGAGACACCAGCGAGCGGCCGTCCAGCGCCAGCCTCGGGTCCAGCTCGCCGCCGGCCAGTTCCACCAGGGTAGGCAGCAGGTCGGCGGTGGACACGGCGGCGGTCACCCGGCCGGCCGCAAACTGCCCCGGCGCGCTGATCAGCAGCGGCACGCGGGCGGCCATTTCAAACCAGTGCATTTTGTACCAGAGCCCGCGCTCGCCGAGCATGTCGCCGTGGTCGCCGGAGAAGATGATGATGGTGTCATCGGCCAGGCCCGTGTCTTCCAGGGTTTGCAGGAGCTTGCCGACGTTACTGTCAATGTAGCTGCACGCGCCGAAGTAGGCGCGGCGTGCATCGCGGATCTTGTTCAGCGGCAGCGGCTTGTCCCACAGGTCATAGACCTTGAGCAGGCGCTGGGAGTGAGGGTCGAGGTCAGCCTGTGGCGGTGTTGCAGGCAGCGGGATGTCGTTGTCGTCGTACAGGTCCCAGAACGGTTTGGGAATGGTGTAAGGGTCGTGTGGGTGAGTCATCGACACGGTCAGGCAGAACGGCTGGTCGCCATCCTCGCGGATATGGTCGAACAGGTACTGCTGGGCCTTGAACACCACCTCTTCGTCGAAATCCAGCTGGTTGGTGCGCACGCACGGCCCGGCCTGCAGCACCGACGCCATGTTGTGGTACCAGGAGGGGCGCACGTCCGGCTCATCCCAGTTCACGGCCCAGCCATAGTCGGCCGGGTAGATGTCACTGGTCAGGCGTTCTTCATAGCCGTGGAGCTGGTCGGGGCCGCAAAAATGCATCTTGCCCGACAGCGCGGTGCGGTAGCCAAGGCGACGCAGGTAGTGGGCATAGGTCGGCACGTCGGCGGGGAAATCAGCTGCGTTGTCGTAGGCGCCGATCTTGCTCGGCAACTGGCCACTCACCAGGGTAAAGCGCGATGGCGCACACAGCGGGCTGTTGCAATAGGCGGCATCGAACACCACACCCTCGGCGGCGAGACGGCTCAGGTTCGGCAGTTTGATAGGCGAAGGACCGTAGAACGGAAGCATCGGCGCGGCCATTTGATCGGCCATGATAAAAAGAATGTTCTTGCGCTTCATGGTTTCGCGGCATTCCATAGTCGATGTTTATGCGAATGAGCATGCAGGCCATGGAAATAGTGGTAAAGCCCATGAGAAGCAATGTCTAGGATAAGCCCAGCTTATGTATCAATCCCTCGGTCACCTGTCACTCGACTTGCTGCGTGCCTTTGAATCCGCAGCGCGCCAACGCAGCTTTACGGCAGCGGCGATGGAGTTGGGCACCACCCAGCCGGCCATCAGCCAGCAGATCAAGCGCCTGGAAGAACAGCTGAAGGTGCGCCTGTTTGATCGCATCTACCGTGGCATCGAGCTGACCGACGCGGGCGCCTTGTTATTCGAGCAGGTACAGGCCGGTTTGCAGAGCATCAACCAGGGCCTGAGCGCGATTGCCGAGCAGGACCAGCATGAAGTCCTGCAGGTGGCGACCGACTTTGCCTTCGCCGCGTATTGGCTGATGCCACGCCTGCATCGTTTCCATGAAGCCAACCCGCAGGTGGACGTGAGCCTGGTCACCAGCGAGCGTAACCACGCCACGTTGCGCAGCGATATCGACGTAGCGGTGCTGTTCGGTGACGGCCGCTTCAAACAGGGCGACAGCCTGTGGCTGTTCAACGAGGAAGTGTTCCCGGTGTGCAGCCCGCAGCTACTCCAGGACCGAGTCGCGCCACTGTCGGTGCAGAGCCTGCTGGAGTTCCCCTTGCTGCACCTGCGCCAGCAAAACAACAACCAGTGGTTCGACTGGAGCGGGGTGTTTCGCGAACTGGGCATCACCACCGCGCCCACCCCGGGCCAACTGCGTTTCGACAATTACACGCTGTTGATCCAGGCCGCGATCGCGGGCCAGGGCGTGGCCATCGGCTGGCGTCACCTTGTGGATAACCTGCTGGAGCAAAAATGGCTGTGCCGGCCGATTGGCGACACGGTGATCTCGCGCTTCGGCTATTACGTGGTGCTGCCCCAGCGCAAACGCCGCAGCCAGTTGATCGAGCGTTTCGTCGACTGGCTGATGACCGAACAGGCCAGCAGCGCACAATCGCTGACCGGTCTGGCCCTGCCGTCCATTGCGGTCTAGGATTTGTCGATCAATGAGCCCGGAGCCTGTCATGCAACGTATCAAGGGCTACCACGCCCATATCTATTTCGACGCCAACACCATCGACCAGGCGCGCAAACTCTGCGAAGACGCCGCGCAATTGTTTCCGCTGCGCATGGGCCGCGTGCATGAACGCCCGGTGGGCCCGCACCCGGACTGGAGCTGCCAGCTGGCATTCGAACCTGAATACATCGGCGTCGTGCTGCCTTGGCTGGCCCTCAACCGCAACGGCCTGGTGGTGTTCCTGCACCCGACCACCGGTGATGACCTCAAGGACCACACCGAACACGCGATCTGGATGGGGGCGATGCGCACGCTGGATCTGTCAATATTTTAAACTTTCAATTTCCCTATATATGGGACTGATATTTATATATTGAGACTTTGCCGGTCTTGGGTTTATATTCGCCTCATCCGCTCAGAACACTCAGGTGAAGCGATGCAGGCGCAATTGATCGCGCTCGATTGGGGAACCAGTTCCCTTCGTGCTTACAAGCTCGGCCCGGCAGGCGTCGTGATCGAACGGCGCACCTTGGCGTCGGGGATCATGCACCTGCCCACTGAAGCCCGGGAAATAGCCGGTGTTCGCTGCAGCAACGGGTTCGAGCTGGCATTCGACGCAGCCTGCGGTGACTGGCTCGACACCCAGCCCGACCTTCCCGTTATCGCCTGCGGCATGGTCGGCAGCGCCCAGGGCTGGAGCGAAGCGGCTTACCGCGACACCCCGGCCGACGTTTCTACCCTCGGCCAGGCGCTGCATGTGGTGCGCAGCCTGCGGGGCGCAGCGGTGCACATCGTGCCCGGTGTGATTCAACGCGGCGCGTTGCCCAATGTGATGCGCGGTGAAGAAACCCAGGTGCTCGGCGTGCTGCAAAGCCTGTCTGCCCATACCGGGCGCGATGTATTGATCGGCCTGCCGGGCAGCCATTCCAAGTGGGTGGAGGTGGTGGAAGGCTGCATCACTCACTTCGATACTTTCATGACCGGCGAGTTGTTCGCCGTGCTCAGTCAACACAGCATTCTGGGGCGCACCCAGCGCCCTTCCGAACAGTTCCAGGTGGCCGCTTTTGATCGCGGTGTTCAGGTTGCGCTGTCGGCAGACGGCCAAACGGGGCTGTTGTCGAACTTGTTCAGCGCACGCTCCCTGGGATTGACCGGCGAGCTGGCGCCTGACGAGCAACCGGACTATCTGTCCGGGCTGTTGATCGGCCACGAACTGACCGGCCTGCGCTCTCGCAAGCCCAACCAGCAGCGCGACATCGTCCTGGTCGGCACACCCCAACTCTGCACCCGCTACCAGCGTGCACTCCAACTCTGTGGCTTCCCCCACGTGACCCTGGCGCAGGAGGCTACCGAGCGTGGCCTTTGGCAGCTGGCCATGGCGGCGGGGCTGCTGCCTGCAACCTGACGAGAGGCCCGACATGCTCAAGCAAGCACTGACACACAACGGTTTGATCGCGATCCTGCGCGGCCTGCGACCGGAGGAGGCGCTGGCGATCGGCGAGGTGTTGTACACGGCGGGCTTCAGGGTGATCGAAGTGCCGCTGAACTCGCCGGATCCTTATTCCAGCATCCGCATCCTGCGGGACAGCCTGCCCGCCGATTGCCTGATCGGCGCCGGCACCGTGCTGACCCCGGAACAGGTCGATCAAGTCAAAGCCGCCGGCGGCCAGGTGATCGTCATGCCCCATAGCGATGCCAAGGTGCTGCGAGCCGCCAAGGCCGCGGGCCTGTATCTGTCGCCGGGTGTGGCCACGCCCACCGAAGCGTTTGCCGCGCTGGCCGAAGGCGCCGACGTGCTGAAGCTGTTCCCAGCCGAGCAAATGGGCCCGGCGGTGGTCAAGGCTTGGCTCGCGGTACTGCCCGCCGGCACCGTGCTGCTGCCGGTGGGCGGCATCACCCCGGACAACATGCAGGTATTTTTCGACGCGGGCGTCAAAGGCTTCGGCCTGGGCTCCGGGTTATTCAAGCCGGGCATGAGCGTCGCCCAAGTGGCGAGCAACGCCCAGGCCTACGTCGCCGCCTGGCATGCCTTGGGCTGATCAGCGTTCTCCATCTACAAGAGAGATAAGAAGATGAAAATCACCAAACTGACCACCTTCATCGTCCCGCCGCGCTGGTGCTTCCTCAAGGTTGAAACCGACCAGGGCGTGACTGGTTGGGGCGAGCCCGTTGTCGAGGGCCGCGCCCATACCGTGGCTGCCGCGGTCGAAGAATTGTCCGACTACTTGATCGGCAAGGACCCACGCAATATCGAAGACATCTGGACCGTGCTCTATCGCGGCGGTTTCTACCGTGGCGGCGCGATCCATATGAGCGCTCTCGCCGGTATCGACCAGGCGCTGTGGGACATCAAGGGCAAGGCCCTCGGCGTGTCGGTCAGCGACCTGCTGGGTGGCCAGGTGCGCGACAAGATCCGCGTGTATTCGTGGATCGGTGGCGACCGCCCGGCCGACACTGCCCGCGCCGCCAAGGAAGCCGTGGCCCGTGGTTTTACCGCGGTGAAAATGAACGGCACCGAAGAGCTGCAATTTCTCGACAGCTTCGAAAAAGTCGACCAGGCCCTGGCCAACGTCGCCGCCGTGCGGGATGCGGTCGGGCCGAACGTCGGCATCGGCGTCGACTTCCATGGCCGGGTGCACAAACCCATGGCCAAGGTGCTGATGAAGGAACTCGACCCCTACAAACTGATGTTTATCGAAGAACCGGTGCTCAGCGAAAACTACGAAGCGCTGAAAGAACTGGCGCCGCTCACCAGCACCCCGATTGCCCTCGGCGAGCGCCTGTTCTCGCGCTGGGACTTCAAGCGCGTGCTCAGCGAAGGCTACGTCGACATCATCCAGCCGGATGCTTCCCACGCCGGCGGTATCACCGAAACCCGCAAGATTGCCAACATGGCCGAAGCCTACGACGTGGCCCTTGCCCTGCACTGCCCGCTCGGCCCGATTGCCCTGGCAGCGTGCCTGCAGCTGGATGCGGTTTGCTACAACGCGTTCATCCAGGAACAGAGCCTGGGCATTCACTACAACGAGAGCAATGACCTGCTGGATTACGTGCGCGATCCGGGTGTTTTCGACTACGACCAGGGCTTTGTGAAAATCCCCAACGGGCCAGGCCTGGGCATCGAGATCAACGAGGAATACGTGATCGAACGCGCGGCCATCGGGCATCGCTGGCGCAATCCGATCTGGCGGCATGCCGACGGCAGCTTCGCGGAGTGGTAAACACCGCGAATTTGAGATGAAAACCCAATCAATGTGGGAGCGGGCTTGCTCGCGAAGGCGGAGTGTCAGTCAACACCTCCGCTGCTGGTAGACCGCTTTCGCGAGCAAGCCCGCTCCCACATTTGATTCGGTTTCGTCAGTAAGACCTGTCCTCAATAACCATAAGAAGAGGCAACCCCCATGCAATCCGAGTCCTTCACCGGGCAGGCTTCTTTAGTCACGCCCAGCCGAAAGCGTTTCTTCATCATGGTGCTGCTGTTCATCACCGTGGTGATCAACTACCTGGACCGCAGCAACCTGTCGATTGCCGCTCCGGCCCTGACCAGCGAGCTGGGGATCGACCCGGTGCATGTCGGGCTGATCTTCTCCGCGTTCGGCTGGACCTACGCGGCCATGCAGATTCCCGGCGGCTGGCTGGTGGACCGGGTGCCGCCGCGCATTCTCTACAGCGTCGCCCTGCTGCTGTGGTCGGTGGCCACGGTGATGCTCGGTTTCGCCGCCAGCTTCATCGCGCTGTTCGTATTGCGCATGGCGGTGGGCGCCCTGGAGGCCCCGGCCTACCCGATCAACAGCCGCGTGGTCACCACCTGGTTCCCCGAGCGTGAACGGGCCACGGCGATTGGTGTTTATACCTCCGGGCAGTTTGTCGGGCTGGCGTTTCTCACGCCGGTGTTGGCCTGGCTGCAACACACCTTTGGCTGGCACATGGTGTTTGTCGCCACCGGCGGCGTGGGCATTGTGTGGGCGTTGATCTGGTACGCGGTGTACCGCGAGCCACGGGATTTCAAAGGCGCGAATGCGGCGGAAATCGAGCTGATCCGCGAAGGCGGCGGGTTGGTGGACATCCAGGCGCAGGCGGCCAAGGCGCCGTTCAGCTGGGTCGACCTCGGCATCGTGTTGAGCAAGCGCAAGCTGTGGGGGATCTACCTGGGGCAGTTCTGCCTGAATTCCACGTTGTGGTTTTTCCTGACGTGGTTTCCGACCTACCTGGTGAAATATCGCGGCATGGACTTCATCAAGTCCGGCCTGCTGGCGTCGCTGCCGTTTCTGGCGGCGTTTGTCGGGGTGCTGTGTTCGGGGCTGTTTTCCGATTGGCTGATTCGCCGGGGAGCGTCCGTGGGGTTTGCGCGCAAGTTGCCGATCATTGGCGGGCTGTTGATTTCCACGGCGATCATCGGCGCCAACTTTGTTGATTCCACGGCGTGGGTGATTGCGTTTCTGGCGGTGGCGTTTTTCGGCAATGGCCTGGCGTCGATCACCTGGTCGCTGGTGTCGACCCTGGCGCCGGCAAGGCTGCTGGGGCTGACCGGAGGGGTGTTCAACTTCATCGGCAATCTGTCGGCGATTACCACGCCGATCGTGATTGGCTTTCTGGCGACCGGGGATTCGTTTGCGCCGGCGATTACGTACATCGCGGTGCTGGCGTTGTTGGGTGCGTTGTCCTACATCTTGCTGGTCGGCAAGGTCGAGCGTATCGAGATTTAGGCGACTGCTGCGGCGAGGGAGCTGGTGTGGCGAGGGAGCTTGCTCCCGCTGGAGTGCGCAGCGCTCCCAGGATTTTGGGGCCGCTGCGCAGCCCAGCGGGAGCAAGCTCCCTCGCCACACCAGCTCCCTCGCCACAGCAAGCTCCCTCACCACAAAAGCAGTGCGGCTCTAGTACAGCGCGCCATCCAGAATCTGATAGACGATGCTGGTGCCAACGGCGATCAATACGATGTCCCCACCCGAACGGCGCCATTCATAACCAGGGTATTGCGGCAGATGGCCCAGCGCCCGTGGGTCCAGACGCTCACCATAGTAGTTTGGCGGCAGGCGCTGGCCGCGCACCAGGTGGATGCCGGGAGGCGGCGGCGCGCCACGGCGGAAGTCGCCATGGTTGTCGCGGATGACCTGTCTCACTGGACCAAAGTCCTGAGGCGGCCCGCCACGGTGGTTGTCCTGCGGCCCGCGATGGTCATCGCCACGTTGATCGTGCTGGCCCTGTGGGCCACCACGGTCAGGTCCGCCACCCTGATCATAGGGCGCAGCTTGGACCAGGGCGCTGGCGCCAAGCACCAGCACGCCTACACCTGCAATCAAACGTTTGGGGATTTTCATGGGGCTGTTTCCTCAGTACTGCACGAACAAAAAAGGGATTTCGAACCGGGTTCGAAATCCCTTGGTCTTGTTAGCTTAGGTGCTGATTTGCCAGCATGATTCCTCTGTATCAGGAACTTTACCTACCGCTTACGAGCCGCTTACTTACGGGCGTTGCGTACACCTTCCGACAGCGCCGAGCACAGGGTCAATACACCGTCGATGGCCTGTTGATCATTGCTGGCGTTGGCGATGTGGTCGATCAGTGCCGACCCCACCACCACACCGTCTGCCAGGCGGGCGATTGCAGCGGCCTGCTCCGGGGTGCGGATGCCGAAACCGATGCTGATCGGCAGGTCGGTATGCCGACGCAGACGGGCCACGGCCTCTTCGACGTGTTCCAGGGTCGCGGCGCCTGCGCCGGTCACACCGGCCACCGAGACGTAGTACACAAACCCTGAGCTGCCGTTGAGCACGGTCGGCAGGCGCGCGTCGTCGGTGGTCGGCGTGGTCAGGCGGATAAAGTCGATACCGGCAGCCTGGGCCGGGTCGCACAGCTCGCCGTTATGTTCCGGCGGCATGTCGACCACGATCAGGCCGTCGACGCCGGCTTCTTTCGCATCGCTGATGAAGCGTGGCACGCCGTACATGTGGATCGGGTTGAAGTAGCCCATCAGCACCAGCGGCGTGTCGCTGTTGCCCTCGCGGAACTCGCGAACCATTTGCAGGGTTTTCGTGAGGTTCTGCTTGGCGGTCAGCGCGCGGATGTTGGCCAGTTGAATGGCCGGGCCGTCAGCCATCGGGTCAGTGAACGGCATGCCCAGTTCGATCACATCGGCGCCGGCCGCCGGCAAGCCCTTGAGGATCGCCAGCGAGGTGTCATAGCCCGGGTCGCCAGCGGTGACGAAGGTCACCAGGGCGGCGCGGTTTTGTTCTTTCAGTTGCGCAAAACGTGTTTGCAGGCGGCTCATTTAGTGTTTCTCCTGCTTGGACTGTTCCATGTGGTGCATCACGGTTTGCATGTCTTTGTCGCCACGGCCGGACAGGTTGACCACCATCAGGTGATCTTTCGGCAAGGTCGGCGCGCGCTTGAACACTTCGGCCAAGGCGTGGGCGCTTTCCAGTGCAGGAATAATCCCTTCCAGGCGGCAGCATTTGTGAAAGGCGTCGAGGGCTTCGTCGTCGGTCACCGAGGTGTACTGGACGCGACCGATGTCGTGCAACCAGGCGTGTTCAGGGCCGATGCCCGGGTAGTCGAGGCCCGCTGAGATCGAGTGGGCGTCGATGATCTGGCCATCGTCGTCCTGCAACAGGAAGGTACGGTTGCCGTGGAGCACACCCGGTACGCCGCCGTTGAGGCTGGCCGCGTGTTTGCCGGTCTCGATGCCGTAGCCGGCCGCTTCAACGCCGATGATCTCGACGCTGGTGTCATCCAGGAACGGATGGAACAGGCCCATGGCATTGGAACCGCCGCCGATGCACGCCACCAGGCTGTCGGGCAGACGGCCTTCCTGGGCCTGCAGTTGGGTACGGGTTTCCTTGCCGATCACGGCCTGGAAGTCGCGAACCATGGCTGGGTACGGGTGCGGACCGGCCACGGTGCCGATCAGGTAGAAGGTGCTGTCGACGTTGGTCACCCAGTCACGCAGGGCTTCGTTCATCGCGTCTTTCAGGGTGCCGGTGCCGGCGACCACCGGGATCACTTCAGCGCCCAGCAGCTTCATGCGAAATACGTTGGCCTGCTGGCGCTCGATGTCGGTGGTGCCCATGTAGATCACGCATTGCAGGCCGAAACGCGCGGCGACGGTGGCCGTGGCCACACCGTGCATGCCGGCGCCGGTCTCGGCGATGATGCGTTTTTTACCCATGCGCCGCGCCAGCAGGATCTGGCCGATGCAGTTGTTGATCTTGTGGGCGCCGGTGTGGTTCAGCTCTTCGCGCTTGAGGTAGATCTTGGCGCCACCGCAGAACTCGGTCAGGCGCTCGGCGAAGTACAGCGGGCTTGGGCGTCCGACGTAGTCGCGCTGGAAGTAGGCCAGTTCTTCGTTGAAGGCCGGATCGATCTTGGCCGCTTCGTATTCGCGGGCCAGATCAAGGATCAACGGCATCAGGGTTTCCGCCACGTAGCGGCCGCCGAACGAACCAAACAGGCCATTGGCATCCGGGCCGTTGCGTAAATCGGTCTGGGTCTGAGTCATGGGACGCTCCAGGTAGAAAATGTGTAAGAGGCAATGACGGTCACTCTACCCCTGACGCTTCCACGTGAAAACCGATAAGATCGCCACAACCTGTCAGGAAAACTCACAGATGAGCCGAGACCTCCCACCGCTGAATGCTTTGCGCGCTTTTGAGGCGACTGCGCGCCTGAACAGCGTTAGCCAGGCCGCTGAGCAACTGCATGTGACCCATGGTGCGGTCAGCCGGCAGCTCAAGGTGTTGGAAGAACACCTCGGCGTCAGCCTGTTCGCCAAGGACGGGCGCGGCCTCAAACTCACAGATGCCGGCATTCGTCTGCGGGATGCGAGTTTCGAGGCGTTCGAGCGACTGAGGGACACCTGCGCCGAGCTCACGCAAAGCAGTGCCGATGCGCCGTTTGTGCTCGGCTGCTCCGGCAGCCTGCTGGCGCGCTGGTTTATTCCGCGTCTGGGGCGCCTGAACGCCGAGTTGCCGGATTTGCGCCTGCATCTGTCGGCGGGTGAAGGCGATCTTGACCCACGCCGCCCCGGCCTGGACGCGCTGCTGGTGTTCGCCGAACCTCCATGGCCGGCGGATATGCAGGTGTACGAATTGGCCAGCGAACGCATCGGCCCGGTCATGAGCCCGCGTTTTGCCCATTACGAGCGATTGCGCCAGGCGCCTCCCGAGGCGCTGCTGAATGAGGCCCTGTTGCACACTACCTCACGCCCGCAAGCCTGGCCCAGCTGGGCGCAGCACCATGGGATCGACGCTGGCGCGTTGAAGTACGGTCAGGGGTTTGAGCATTTGTATTATTTGCTGGAGGCGGCGGTGGCCGGGCTGGGGGTAGCAATTGCGCCTGAGCCGCTGGTGGCAGAGGACCTGCGAGCGGGTCGCCTGGTTGCGCCGTGGGGTTTCAGTGAAACCCCGGCGCAACTGGCGTTGTGGCTACCCAAGCGCGCCGCAGATGGGCGCGCCGGGCAACTGGCGCAGTGGCTCAAGGCTGAGCTTGCGCGCCAAGACGTTTAGTCGCCGCGTTTGCACAGCAAGTAAGCCGCCAGCAGACCCAGCGCGCCGACGGCAACACCGGCGGTAGTCCATGGATGCTCTTGCGCGTAGTCCCGTGTTGCAACACCGGTTTCGCGGATTTTGACTTTGCTTTCTTCGTAGGCATCGCTGATCAGGTGGCGGGAATGCTTGAGGGCGTTCTCGGCATTGCTTTTCAGGGCCTTCAGGGTTTTGCGCGACTCGTCAGACGCATCGTCCTTGAGGCTTTCCAAAGATTTGAGCAGGCTCGAAATCTCGGCTTCCATGCTTTCCAATGACGCTTTGCGTAAAGAGGTGTTGGCCATGTGGGCTCTCCTGGAGTGATTGAGTGGCGTGTGTTGTTTCCGACTGCGGCGGTTTCAGAAAGTGCAGTAAATCTGAACTTTCACATCGCAATAGCCGCCAGAAGCAGTACGAGAATTCACTGCTAGTCTTGATTAACGACCCCAGGAGAAAAACTTATGAGTGATCATCACACCTACAAGAAAGTCGAACTGGTGGGCTCTTCCGCGACCAGCATCGAGGAGGCCATCAACAATGCCCTGGCTGAAGCCAGCAAGAGCATCAAGCACTTGGAGTGGTTTGAAGTGACCGAAACCCGTGGCCACATCAAGGACGGCAAGGCTGCGCATTTCCAGGTCACCCTCAAGGTGGGGTTCCGAATTGCCAGTAGTTGATTGAGCCGGTTGAACTTGCGCGCTGGCCGATTGCCATAAACTCCGCTACAACCTTTAGGCACGTCGACGTGACGAGCGGCGACGTGCTTCCTTTCGATCAACCCAAGGAAGTGACGGATGAAGAACTTTTTGTTGGCGGTAGGTTTGTTGAGCATTGCGGGCACGGCCCTGGCGGCGGGCAAGCCTTGTGAAGAGCTGAAAAGCGAGATTGCGGCGAAAATCGACGCTAAAGGCGCTTCGGGCTACTCCCTGGAAATCGTGGACAAAGGTGCTGCACCTAGTGACCACACGGTTGTCGGCAGCTGTGAAGCCGGTACCAAGGAAATCGCCTACAAGCGCGGGTGATCCCGTGTTACAGACGTAAAAAACCGACGCGAGTGCGTCGGTTTTTTTATGCCTGCGATCCCTCGCTCCGCGTGGGAATGAAGCCTGGGATGCTCTGCGTCCCGCCTCACTCCTGGATTCAGCCCTTCATGACCTGCGCCAGCAGCTCGTAGGAATGAATCCGGTCGGCATGCTCGTACAGGTCACAGGTGAAGATCAGCTCATCCGCGCCGGTCTGCTCCACCAGCACTTCCAGCTTGGCGCGGATCTTCTGCGGGCTGCCCACCATGGCCAGGCCGAGGAAACTGCCCACGGCGTCTTTCTCATGGGGCAGCCACAGGCCGTCCATGGTTTTGACCGGCGGGCGCTGCACCAGGCTTTGCCCACGCATCAGCGCGAGAATTCGCTGGTACACCGAGGTGGCCAGGTAGTCGGCTTGCTCATCGGTGTCGGCGGCCACCAGCGGGATGCCGAGCATCACATAGGGCTTGTCCAGCACGGCCGAAGGCTTGAAGTGGTTGCGATAGACGCGAATCGCTTCATGCATCAGGCGCGGTGCGAAATGTGAGGCAAAGGCGTAAGGCAAACCGCGCTCGCCTGCCAGCTGCGCACTGAACAGGCTGGAGCCCAATAGCCACACAGGGACGTTGGTGCCGGTGCCGGGTACGGCGATCACTCGTTGGTCCGGAGTGCGCGGGCCGAGGTAGGCCATCAGTTCTGCCACGTCTTCCGGGAAATCATCAGCGCTGCCGGAGCGTTCACGGCGCAGGGCGCGGGCGGTCATCTGGTCGGAGCCTGGTGCGCGGCCAAGGCCCAGGTCGATGCGGCCCGGGTACAGGCTTTCCAGGGTGCCGAACTGCTCGGCGATCACCAACGGTGCGTGGTTGGGCAGCATCACCCCACCGGAACCGACACGGATCGTCGAGGTGCCGCCGGCCAGGTAACCCAGCAATACCGAGGTCGCCGAGCTGGCGATGCCGTCCATATTGTGGTGTTCGGCGACCCAGAAACGGTTGTAGCCGAATTTTTCCACGTGCTGGGCCAGGTCCAGGGAATTGTGCAGCGACTGCGCCGGGCTGCCGTTGGCGCGCACGGGCACGAGGTCGAGGGTCGAGAACTTTACGTCGGACAGCGATTTCATAAGCCTGCTTCTCCAATGGGGGCGCAGGCTTCTTAGACGAACCAAAACCTGCCGCTTCATGTGCATGTCCTATGCAATGAGGGCATATACCCGAGATTCAATAGCGATGGTGAAATTTCCTACTTAATCGCTAGGTTTCTCCGACAAGATGAACTTTGCCGTGGCGTCTATCCTCAGAACCCTTACTGACGCAAAACCACCGTTCGAGGAGACCGCTATGAGTATTGTTAAAAAAGCATCCGCGCATTGGGAAGGCGACCTGAAGACTGGCCTGGGTTCCATTTCCACCGAAACCGGCGTTCTGCGTGAAGCGCCTTACGGCTTCAAGGCCCGTTTCGAAGGTGGCAAGGGCACCAACCCTGAAGAACTGATCGGCGCAGCCCATGCCGGTTGTTTCTCCATGGCGTTTTCCATGATTCTCGGCGATGCCGGGCTCAAGGCCGACAGCATCGACACCCAGGCCGAAGTGACCCTGGACCAAGTGGACGGTGGCTTTGCGATTACTGCCGTGCACCTGACCCTCAAGGCGAAGATCCCGGGCGCCAGCCAGGCGCAGTTCGATGAGCTGAGCAAAAAGGCCAAGGAAGGATGCCCCGTGTCCAAGGTACTGAATGCAACCATTACCCTGGATGGCACCCTCGTTAATTGATCGACCCTTGTAGGAGCGAGCTTGCTCGCGAAGCGCTCAAAGGCGCCGCGCTCTTCCAGGCGGCACGCGTTATCGTTGACGTTTTTCGCGAGCAAGCTCGCTCCTACACGTTCAGGTATGGTCGAATAGCCGATTGCAGACTCAGCGCACACCCGTGCGCGTGCATTCAGGGAGCTTCACACATGAAACGTATTGCCTTGGCGGTTATCTGCTGTGCACTGGCCACGTCGGCGCTGGCGGCGCCAAAAGATTGTGAAGAGCTCAGGAAGGAGATCGAGGTCAAAATCCAGGCGAATGCCGTTCCGTCCTACACCCTCGAAATCGTCACCAAGGAAGAAGCTGACAAGCACGACAGCGCCATGGTTGTCGGCAGCTGTGAGAATGGCACCAAAGCCATCGTCTACCAGAAGAACAACGACTGATCAGATGCAGTTGACGCTACGTTCTTCGGCCAGCAATTGACCCGCTTTGTTGTACAGCCGGATATTCGGGTTGTAGCCCAGTGAGCGCCCTTCCAGGCGATAGCGCTGGCCCGCCTCGAAACGGTCGTATTGCAGGGTCATGAAGCAGGTACGGTCAGTGGTTTGGCCAAACCCGCCGAAACTGCCGCCGGTAGGCACCTCGAAATCAAAACGTACCATCAGCTCATGGCTGCCAGGCGGCATTTGGAAGAAGCGCCCGTCGTTCAGGTTTTTCCCGTCCAGGCGTTGCGCCATTACCAGCTTGGCGCCGGGTGTCGGGGTAGCGAAGTCGACCCAGGCTTGGAGTGGATCAACCGGCGGTAGTGGCGTCGACGCACAGGCACTGAGAAAAATCGCGGCGACGGGAAGCAGTAGCTGACGCATGTTAAGCACTCAACTGTAGGAATGGTTTTTTGAACGGCTGCGTTCGGCAGCACGCTCCCTATGAGTATAAACACGCCACGCCATGGAAAAATTCCCCACAGGCGAGATAGTCTGGCGGGATGGTTATCGGCGAGAGGTTTTAATGGTCAGGCGTTTGCTTCCCGGCTTGATGCTGCTGTTGCTCAGTGGCTGTTCCAGCGTCAGTTATTACAGCCAACTGGCAGACGGCCAATGGCAATTGCTGCGTGCCCGGGAGCCGGTCTCCGCGGTCGTCGCCGACCCGTCCCGGCCACAGGTGCTGCGCGAGCACTTGGCGCAATCGCAGAAAGCCCGCACCTTCGCCAGCGAACACCTGCACCTGCCGGATAACCAGAGTTACCGGCTGTATGCCGATATCGGCCGTCCTTACGTGGTCTGGAACGTGTTCGCCACGCCTGAATTTTCCCTGTCCCCGCAAACCCACTGCTTCCCGATTGCCGGTTGCGTGGCCTATCGCGGCTACTACAACCAGGGCGCCGCACGCGGCCAGGCGGCTTTGTTGAAGCAGCAAGGGATGGATGTGTCGATTGGCGGCGTGGAGGCCTATTCCACCCTCGGCTGGTTCAACGACCCGATCATGAGTTCGATGATGAGCTGGGGGGACGAGCGCCTGGCCACGCTGATTTTTCATGAGCTGGCGCACCAGCGGTTTTATGTGAAGGACGACACCGAGTTCAACGAGTCGTACGCCACCTTCGTCGAGCAGGAAGGTACCCGGCAATGGCGCGCCGCCCAAGGCTTGCCGCCTGCCAGCGAGTCAGCGCTGAAACAGCGCGACCAGTTCACCCGGCTGGTGCTCGATACCCGCAAACGCCTGGAGCAGTTGTATGCGCAGCCGCTGACGGCAGATGCCATGCGCCAGGCCAAGGCCGCTGAATTCGAGCGCCTGCGCCGTGACTACCGGCACATGCGCGATAGCCAGTGGGGTGGCGACAAGCGTTATGACGCCTGGGTCAACCTGCCGATGAACAACGCAAGGTTGCTGCCGTTTGGGCTGTATGACCAGTGGGTGCCGGCGTTCGTCGCGTTGTTCCGGCAGGAAGGCGGGGATTGGCCGAAGTTCTTTGCGGCGGTGGAGAAGCTGGGCGGGTTGCCGGTGGATCAGCGCAAGGCGGCCCTGAGGGCGTTGGAGGGATCCGGGCAAGTGGTTGGCCGGTAGGGCCTCATCGCGGGCAAGCCCGGCTCCCACATTTGACTGAGTTGTCTTGGCCGACCGTGATCAAATGTGGGAGCTGGCTTGCCTGCGATAGCGCATTCAAGGCCGTTGCAAAAACGCCTGATGCATCTCGGCCAACGTTTCGAAATGCCAGGTCGGCGCCTCGGCACTCAGCTCTTCACGGCTGCCAAACCCATAACCCACCGCCGCCGAATCCAGCCCATTGCTGCGGGCCCCGATCAGGTCGTGCTTGCGGTCGCCAATCATCAAGGTGCTGGCCGGGTCCAGGCTTTCTTGCGCCATCAGGTGGGCGATCAACTCGACCTTGTTGGTGCGCGTGCCGTCCAGCTCGCTGCCGTAGATCATCTTGAAGTGCTTGGCGAAATCAAAATGCCGGGCGATTTCCCGGGCAAATACCCAAGGCTTGGACGTGGCTACATAAAGCTGGCGGCCCTGGCCATTCAATTCCTCAAGCAGCGGCATCACGCCGTCGAACACGCGGTTTTCGTACAGGCCGGTGACCTTGAAGCGCTCGCGGTAGAAATTCACCGCCTCCCAGGCCTTGGCTTCGTCGAAGCCATAAAACTGCATGAACGCTTGCAGCAGCGGCGGGCCGATAAAGTGCTCAAGTTTGGTCAGGTCCGGCTCATCGATCCCCAGTTTGGCGAGGGCGTACTGGATCGAGCGGGTGATGCCTTCGCGCGGGTCGGTGAGGGTGCCATCGAGGTCGAACAAAACGGTCTGGTAATGCATGGGTGTCCTTGTCATTGGTCGAAGCCTTCGGCCAGGTGCAGGTCTTTGAGCTTTACGTAGTTCGCGGCGCTGTAGGTGAAAAATGCCCGTTCCTTGTCAGTCAGCGGGCGGATTTGTTTAACCGGGCTGCCAACATACAAAAAACCGCTCTCAAGTTTCTTGCCCGGCGGCACCAGGCTGCCGGCGCCGATGATCACCTCGTCTTCCACCACGGCGCCGTCCATCACAATGCTGCCCATGCCGATCAGGATCCGGCTGCCTACCGTGCAGCCATGCAGCATGACCTTGTGGGCAATGGTCACCTCGTCGCCGATCAGCAGCGGGAAACCATCAGGATTGAAGGGGCCTGCGTGGGTAATGTGCAGCACGCAGCCGTCCTGCACGCTGGTGCGCGCACCGATGCGGATGCGGTGCATGTCGCCGCGAATCACCGTCAGCGGCCATACCGAGCTGTCGGTGCCGATTTCGACGTCGCCGATCACCACCGCCGATGCATCGACGAAAGCCCCGGCGGCCAGGGCCGGCGTGTGATTCTGGTAGGTGCGAAGGGTCACGATAGGCTCTCTCTCTTCTGCTGATAGCTGCGGTGGGCGTTGATTGTAATTAAGATGGCCCCATCTTTGTTCTTACATGTTTCTTCAGCCAAGGTGCCAACCGTGAGCGCGAACAACCCTCTTCTGCAGTCCTACGACCTGCCGCCGTTCTCGGCGATCCGTGCCGAGCACGTACAGCCGGCCATTGAACAGATCCTCGCCGACAACCGCGTCGCCATCGAAGGCATCCTGCAAAGCCAGGGTAAAAATCCGACCTGGGCCGGGCTGGTCCTGGCCATGGACGAACTCAATGACCGCCTGGGTGCCGCCTGGAGCCCGGTCAGCCACCTGAATGCCGTGTGCAACAGCGCCGAACTGCGGGAAGCCTACGAGGCGTGCCTGCCGGCACTGAGCGCCTACTCCACCGAGATGGGCCAGAACCGCGAGTTGTTCCAGGCCTTCGACGCCCTGGCCAACAGCCCGGAAGCCGCCGGCTTCGACGTGGCGCAAAAAACCATCCTGGAACACTCCCTGCGGGACTTCCGTCTGTCGGGTATCGATTTGCCGCCTGAGCAGCAAAAGCGTTATGCCGAAGTGCAGAGCAAGCTCTCCGAACTGGGCAGCAAGTTCTCCAACCAATTGCTCGATGCCACCCAGGCCTGGACCAAGCACGTCACTGACGAAGCAACCCTCGCCGGCCTGACCGATTCCTCCAAGGCGCAAATGGCTGCGGCTGCCCAGGCCAAGGGCCTCGACGGCTGGCTGATCACCCTGGAATTCCCGAGCTACTACGCGGTGATGACCTACGCCCACGACCGCGCCCTGCGTGAAAAAATCTACGCAGCCTACTGCACCCGCGCGTCGGACCAAGGCCCGAATGCCGGTCAGAATGATAATGGCCCGGTCATGGAACAGATCCTCGACCTGCGTCAGGAGCTGGCGCAACTGCTGGGCTTCGCCTCGTTCTCCGAGCTGAGCCTGGCCACCAAAATGGCCGAGTCCAGCGACCAGGTGCTGAGCTTCCTGCGGGACCTGGCCAAGCGCAGCAAGCCGTTTGCCACCCAGGACCTGCAACAGCTCAAGGCCTATGCCGCCGAACAAGGCTGCGCGGACCTGCAAAGCTGGGACAGCGGTTTCTACGGCGAAAAACTGCGTGAGCAGCGTTACAGCGTTTCCCAGGAAGCCCTGCGCGCCTACTTCCCGATCGACAAGGTACTCAGCGGCCTGTTCGCCATCGTGCAACGCCTGTATGGCATCGAGATCGCCGAGCAGAAAGGCTTCGACACCTGGCACCCGGATGTTCGCCTGTTCGAAATCAAGGAAAACGGCCAGCACGTCGGCCGCTTCTTTTTCGACCTGTACGCCCGCGCCAACAAGCGTGGGGGTGCCTGGATGGACGGCGCCCGTGACCGTCGCCGCACGGTTGATGGCGTGCTGCAAAGCCCGGTGGCCAACCTGGTGTGCAACTTCACCCCGGCCGACAGCGGCAAGCCTGCCCTGCTGACCCACAATGAAGTGACCACGCTGTTCCACGAATTCGGCCACGGCCTGCACCACCTGTTGACCCGTGTCGAGCACGCCGGCGTGTCCGGCATCAACGGCGTGGCCTGGGATGCGGTGGAGTTGCCGAGCCAGTTCATGGAAAACTGGTGCTGGGAGCCGGAAGGCCTGGCGCTGATTTCCGGTCACTATGAAACCGGTGAGCCGCTGCCTCAGGACCTGCTGGAAAAAATGCTCGCGGCGAAGAACTTCCAGTCCGGCCTGATGATGGTTCGCCAGTTGGAGTTCTCGCTGTTCGACTTCGAGCTGCACGCCACCCACGGCGATGGCCGCAGCGTGCTGCAGGTGCTGGAAGGTGTGCGTGATGAGGTGTCGGTGATGCGTCCGCCCGCCTACAACCGCTTCCCCAACAGCTTCGCGCATATCTTCGCTGGCGGTTACGCCGCGGGTTACTACAGCTACAAGTGGGCGGAAGTGCTGTCGGCCGATGCCTTCTCCAAGTTCGAAGAAGATGGCGTGCTCAATGCCGAGACTGGCCGGGCGTTCCGCGAGGCGATCCTGGCCCGTGGCGGTTCCCAGGCACCGATGGTGCTGTTCGTCGATTTCCGCGGACGGGCGCCGTCGATTGACGCACTCTTGCGCCACAGCGGCCTGAGTGAGGACGCGGCAGCATGAGTGAAGCACCTGTGAAAACCAAAAAACGCTTTATCGCCGGGGCAGTCTGCCCGGCGTGCAGCGAGCCGGACAAGTTGATGATGTGGAGCGAGGACGATGTTCCGCACCGCGAATGCGTGGCTTGCGGCTATTCCGACACGCTGAATGAACAAGGTCTGTCAGTGCCCAAGGAATTGGGTACGCGGGTCAATACGTCGGCGTTGAAAGCACCGGACCCCAAGGTGCAGGCGGTGCAGTTCTTCCCTAATCCGAAGCTGAAGAAAGACTGATCGTGAAGCGCTCCCTGGGTTGATGGCTCAGGGAGCGACCACCCAGGCGGTTTTTTCCTCGGCCGGGTCTTTGGCGTTGTCCGCGGTATTCAGCCAGCTTTTCATCGAGCACAGTGCAAAGGCGCTGGTGCTGCATTCGCCGTTGACCAGTGCGGTGCGTAACTTGTCGACATCGGCCCTCATCATGTAGCGAACACCGTCCTTGAAGCCGCTACTGGCGCCAAAGCCGCCCAAGGTCATTTCGTTCAGCGCGTCTTCCTTGCTCCATCCCTGAATCACCACCCGATACATCGCCGCCACCAGGCCAGTACGGTCGGAGCCGTGTTTGCAGTGCATCAGCACCGGGCCGTTGGCTTCGGCATCCTGAATCGCACGCAACGCTGCGAGCACATCGGCGTCATCGACATGGTTGGTGCGATAGGACAATTGCACCTGATTGATACCGGGTGATTTCAGCCAGTTGGCATCGGACTCGGGCAGAAAGTTGATCACCGTACCGATCTTGAGCTTTTCCAATACAGGGACAGCGCCGCTATCCGGCAGCGCGCTGCGATAGAGCGTGGGCGTCATTTGATACAGGTTGTATTGATTGCCCACCGGCTGGGCCCATTCCGATGAACGGATGGGCGTGAGCTCTTCGGCCTGGGACGGTGCGGTGGTGAACAACGCCATGAACACGAGGCTGAGGGCAGGCAGCAATTGATTCTTGAACATGCGCGATGTAACCGAATAGGGAAGGGGTTAATGGGGCCCAGATTCGCCTACAGGGGGTCAATGCCGTGTGAGGTACTCGTCAAAGAATCGTGAATAAGCCGGCTCCGGGCAGATTTTTTCGCGCTGAAACGATTTTCCCCAATCCTTAGCCTGCTATCCTTTGTAACTATTGATTGCTGCTGTGTTCTATCCCCTTGGGTCCTTTGGATCCCATTTACTGCCAAAACTATAAGTCGTTCCTCGAAGCGGCTGATAAATCCGTGACCACATGATGAGGTGCCACCATGTCTGATCAAGATCAAGACAACCCCCGGCGTGAGTTTTTACGCAAATCCTTGACCTTGATCCCCGTGGTCACTGTCGCCAGCACGGGCCTGGGCGGTTCGATGCTGATGGCGGTTCCCGAACCGGCTCAAGCCAGCCCGGAGAAGGCGCCCGTCAGCAGCAAGGCCTATGAGCCGAGCTATTTCACTGGCGAGGAATGGGCCTTTATCAACGCGGCCGTTGCGCGCCTGATCCCGGCGGACGACCAGGGCCCAGGCGCCCTGGAAGCCGGTGCGCCGGAATACATCGACCGTCAGATGAACACGCCGTACGCGGCGGGCGCCCTGTGGTTCATGCAAGGCCCGTTCAATGCCGACGCGCCGCCTGAAATGGGCTGGCAGAGCAAATTGGTGCCCAAGGAGATCTATCGCCTGGGCATTGCTGACACGGACGCCTGGTCGAAAGCGATGAACGGTAAGTTATTTGCCGAGCAAGACAGCGCTACCCAGGACAAATTGTTGCAGCGCCTGGAGGCCGGCGACGCGCAATTCGACAGCGTCCCGCCGAAGATTTTCTTCAATCTGTTGCTGCAAAACACCAAGGAAGGGTTCTTTTGCGACCCGGTCCACGGTGGCAACAAAGGCATGGTCGGCTGGACCATGATCGGCTTCCCCGGCGCCCGCGCCGATTTCATGGATTGGGTTGAACGCAACGAGCAATACCCCTTCCCGGCTGTTTCGATCCGTGGCGAGAGGGCGTAAACGTGGCGACCATCATGAAGAAAGTGGATGCAGTGATTGTCGGCTTTGGCTGGACCGGCGCGATCATGGCCAAGGAGCTGACGGAAGCAGGCCTCAACGTGGTAGCGCTGGAGCGCGGCCCGATGCAGGACACCTACCCGGACGGCAACTATCCCCAGGTCATCGACGAACTGACCTACAGCGTGCGTAAAAAGCTCTTCCAGGACATCTCCAAGGAAACCGTGACCATTCGCCATAGCGTGAATGACGTGGCGATGCCCAACCGCCAACTGGGCGCTTTCCTGCCTGGCAACGGTGTCGGCGGTGCAGGCCTGCACTGGTCCGGCGTGCACTTTCGGGTGGACCCGATCGAGTTGCGCATGCGCAGCCATTACGAAGAGCGCTACGGGAAAAACTTCATTCCCAAGGACATGACCATCCAGGATTTCGGCGTCAGCTATGAAGAGCTGGAACCATTCTTCGACTATGCCGAAAAAGTCTTCGGCACCTCCGGGCAAGCCTGGACGGTGAAGGGCCAGTTGGTGGGCGAAGGCAAGGGCGGCAACCCTTACGCACCGGATCGCTCCAATCACTTCCCGCTGGAATCGCAGAAGAACACCGTCTCTGCACAGCTGTTCCAGAAGGCCGCCACGGCCGTGGGGTACAAGCCCTACAACCTGCCTTCCGCGAATACATCGGGGCCGTACACCAACCCTTACGGCGCCCAGATGGGCCCGTGCAACTTCTGCGGCTTCTGCAGCGGTTATGTCTGCTACATGTATTCCAAGGCTTCGCCGAACGTGAACATCCTGCCGGCCTTGCGCCAGGAACCCAAGTTCGAACTGCGGCCCAACTCCCACGTGCTGAAGGTCAATCTCGACAGCACCAGGAGCAAGGCGACCGGCGTGACGTATGTCGACGCCCAGGGGCGGGAATGCGAGCAGCCGGCGGACCTGGTGATCCTCGGTTCCTTCCAGTTCAACAACGTGCGCCTGATGCTGCTGTCGGGCATCGGCAAACCCTACGACCCGATCTCCGGTGAGGGCGTGGTGGGCCGCAACTTCGCCTACCAGAACATGGCCACCATCAAGGCGTTCTTCGACAAGGACGTGCACACCAACAACTTTATCGGTGCCGGCGGCAATGGCGTGGCGGTCGATGACTTCAACGCCGACAACTTCGACCATGGGCCTCACGGCTTTGTGGGCGGCTCGCCGATGTGGGTCAACCAGGCGGGCAGCCGGCCGATTGCGGGCACCTCCAACCCGCCGGGCACGCCGGCCTGGGGCAGCGCGTGGAAGCGCGCCACGGCTGATTACTACACCCATCAGGTGTCGATGGATGCCCATGGCGCCCACCAATCCTACCGTGGCAACTACCTCGACCTGGACCCGGTTTACCGCGATGCCTACGGCCTGCCGCTGCTGCGCATGACCTTCGACTGGCAGGAAAACGACATCAAGATGAACCGCTTCATGGTCGAAAAAATGAGCAAGATCGCCGAAGCGATGAACCCCAAGGCGATTGCCTTGCTGGGCAAAAAGGTGGGCGAGCACTTCAACACCGCGTCCTACCAGACCACCCACCTCAACGGTGGCGCGATCATGGGCACCGACCCGAAAACCAGTGCCTTGAACCGCTACCTGCAGTGCTGGGACGTACACAACGTGTTTGTCCCGGGCGCTTCCGCGTTCCCACAAGGCTTGGGCTACAACCCTACGGGCCTGGTGGCGGCGCTGACCTACTGGTCGGCGCGGGCAATTCGCGAGCAGTACCTGAAAAACCCCGGCCCACTGGTTCAGGCATAAGGAGCGATGACCATGAAAGCATTTGTTATCGCGTCCCTGGCTTTGTTCAGCAGCTGCTCGGTGAGTGCGGCTGAAACCGATCTGGTCAAACAGGGTGAATACCTGGCTCGCGCCGGTGACTGTGTGGCCTGCCACACCGCCAAGGGCGGCAAACCGTTCGCCGGTGGCCTGCCGATGGAAACCCCGATCGGCACCATCTACTCCACCAACATCACCCCGGACAAAACCGGCCTGGGCGACTACAGCTTCGAAGACTTCGACCAGGCCGTGCGCCATGGCGTCGCCAAGAACGGTAGTACGCTTTACCCGGCGATGCCCTACCCGTCTTACGCGCGGGTCAGCGAAAGCGACATGCAGGCGTTGTACGCGTACTTCATGAAGGGCGTGGAGCCGGTGGCGCAGGTGAACAAGGACAGCGACATTCCCTGGCCGTTGAGCATGCGCTGGCCGTTGGCCGGATGGCGCTGGATGTTTGCGCCCAAGGTCGAGGACTACCAGGCCCAGGCGGGCGCCGATCCGGTGATCAGCCGTGGCGCTTATCTGGTAGAGGGCCTTGGCCACTGCGGTGCCTGCCATACGCCACGGGCCCTGACTATGCAGGAAAAATCCCTGAGTGCGTCGGATGGCAGCGCTTTCCTGTCCGGCAGTGCGCCGCTGGAAGGCTGGATTGCCAAGAGCCTGCGGGGCGACCACAAGGACGGCCTGGGTAGCTGGAGCGAGGAGCAACTGGTGCAATTCCTCAAGACCGGGCGCAGTGATCGCAGCGCGGTGTTTGGCGGCATGAGCGACGTTGTGGTCCACAGCATGCAGTACATGTCGGAAGAGGATCTGACGGCTATCGCCCGTTACCTCAAGAGCTTGCCGGCGGTGGATCCCAAGGATCAGCCGCACCAGTACGACAAGCAGGTCGCCGACGCGCTGTGGAAGGGTGATGACAGCAAGCCGGGTGCCTCGGTGTACATCGACAACTGCGCGGCGTGCCACCGTACCGACGGCCACGGCTACACCCGCGTGTTCCCGGCGCTGGCGGGCAACCCGGTATTGCAGACGGCGGATGCGACGTCGCTGATCAACATCGTGTTGAACGGCGGCACGTTGCCGGCGACGCATACGGCACCTTCGACCTTCACCATGCCGGCGTTTGCCTGGCGGCTGTCGGATCAGGAAGTGGCGGATGTCGTCAGTTTCGTTCGGGACAGTTGGGGTAATAAGGGAGAGACTGTAAAGGCTTCGCAAGTGAAAGACTTGCGAAAAGATGCAGTAACTACCGAAGCTGATCAAACTTCAGAGAAGTAGTGTCAGTTGCCAGGTTTATAGTTTTATATATAAGCCTGGCAACTAGCCGATTAATTATCGAGGGGCGCAGCTTTTTACAAAGCTATTCGCCATGTTCAGGAAGATGGTCTTGTCCTGTTCATCGAAGTCGCCGTCGTTATCCAGGTCGGTGGTGGAGGAAGTGGTGTCGTAGTGCCCGTCCCTGTTGGAGGAAGAGGCATACATGGCGTAGGACAGTTTACCGTCGGTAAAGCGCTCCATTAATACTTCCGGGCTGTTATCTTTTTCAAAGTCTTCGCATGTAAAGCGTAGTTCATCCTGAGACATAAATATCCTGTAGGTGGTAATGAGTTAAGTTGTGATCATAGCGATGTGTTAATAACTTTATCCATGTCACATATGTCGCGATTTATTTCTTGTTTGGTTACATGTAGGAAGGTGTCATTCCGTTCGTGCGAAGGTCGATGCTAGACCGCGCCGCCCAGTGGTGCTGGTGAAAAGCGATCTTCTCGAATACTGTATATGGATACAGTTTATGAGGTCTGACTATGAATGTCCCTTTGCCGCCTCGCGGGCGCGGCACGGCCACCAACCTGCACAACCGTTTTGCGCCCACCGTCAGCGTGGCGGAAGACGACGGTTGGTATCAGGAAGTGCCACAGACCCAGGGCACCGAAGTCCGTATCGAAACCGCGAAAACCATCATTACCCGCAACAGCTCGCCGGATATCCCGTTTGACCGGGCGATCAACCCGTATCGCGGCTGCGAGCATGGTTGTATCTACTGCTATGCGCGGCCCAGTCACGCGTATTGGGACCTGTCGCCGGGGCTGGACTTCGAAACCAAGCTGATCGCCAAGACCAACGCCGCCGACGTGCTTGAGCAGCAACTGTCGAAACCGGGCTACACCTGCGCGCCGATCAACCTGGGCTCCAACACCGACCCGTACCAGCCCATCGAGCGCGAGTACAAGATCACCCGGCAAACCCTCGAAGTGCTGCTGCGCTACCGTCATCCGGTGACGATCATTACCAAGGGCTCGCTGATCCTGCGGGACCTCGACCTGCTGACCGAGTTGGCGCAGCAGCGGCTGGTGGCGGTGATGATCAGCCTCACCAGCCTGGACGATGAACTCAAGCGCATCCTCGAACCGCGCACGGCTGCGCCCAAGGCCCGGCTGCGGGCGATCCGGGTGATGCGTGAGGCGGGGATCCCGGTGGGCGTGCTGTGTTCGCCGATGATCCCGATGATCAACGACAGCGAGCTGGAAAGCCTGCTGGCCGAAGCTCATGCCGCGGGGGCACAGAGTGCGGCGTACATGATGCTGCGTTTGCCTTTGGAAGTGGCGCCGCTGTTTGAGGAATGGCTGTCGGCCCATTACCCGCAGCGCGCGGCCCATGTGATGAGCCTGGTGCGGCAGGTGCGCGGCGGTGAGGTCTACGACAGCCGCTTCGGTGTACGCATGCGTGGCGAAGGGCCGTTTGCCGATTTGCTGGCGCAACGTTTCGCCAAGGCGATCAAACGATTGGGGCTCAACCGGCGGGAAGGGTTTAATCTGGACTGCACGGCGTTTTGTCCGCCGGGCAGACAGATGGCTTTATTGTAAACTGCCGGATAAGCATACTTTTCTGTAGCAATAGTCGCGTTTTGATATCACTGAAAGCCCCGATCTAGAGCGGCTCATTCAGTTTGAGTTAAGTTTCGGCGGGTACCTTGTTCATCGAGTGACTAATGAGTCGGCGCTTCAGTTTGGGCGCCGGCCGCACTGGAAAACTCCCCTGCTCCAACCAAGAGGATGAATTATGAGTGACAAGGATAAACAGCCGTTGGCTGCGTCGGCTTCAGCCCCTCACGAGGCGGAATCCGCCGATGCAGCGCTGCAGCACATCGTTGAAGGCTTTTTGCATTTCCATAACGAGATCTTCCCCCAGCAGGAAGAGCTCTTCAAAAAACTCGCCACGGCCCAGAGCCCGCGGGCGATGTTCATTACCTGCGCCGACTCGCGCATCGTTCCCGAGCTGATCACCCATAGCTCCCCTGGGGATTTGTTCGTGACCCGTAACGTCGGTAACGTCGTGCCGCCTTATGGGCAGATGAACGGCGGTGTTTCAACGGCTATTGAGTACGCGGTACTGGCCCTTGGTGTGCAGCACATCATCATTTGCGGCCACTCCGACTGCGGCGCCATGCGCGCGGTGCTCAACCCCCAAAGCCTGGAAAAAATGCCCACGGTAAAGGCCTGGCTGCGCCACGCCGAGGTCGCCAAGACCATGGTCCAGGACAACTGCGATTGCGCCAACGAACACGAAAGCATGCACGTGCTGACCGAAGAAAACGTGATCGCCCAACTGCAGCACCTGCGCACTCATCCCTCCGTGGCCTCGCGCATGGCCAACGGGCATTTGTTTATCCATGGCTGGGTCTACGACATCGAGACCAGCGAAATCAGGGCCTACGATGCGGATCAGGCAGCGTTCCTGCCCTTGAACGGTACCCAGCCGATTCCATCCGCGACGCCTAAAGCGCGCTTCTAAAACAATCCCCTGTCGGGTAACGCGATGGCTGCCGTTCGAGCAGCCAGGCCTTGCCACGCCCGGCGAATGCCTCGGGAGAGTCATTATGCGTGCTGCTCAATTGAAAGCTGTGCTGCCACGGGAGCTGCTGGCTTCCGTGGTTGTGTTTCTGGTCGCCCTGCCGCTGTGCATGGGGATCGCCATCGCGTCCGGAATGCCTCCGGCCAAAGGCTTGATCACCGGGATCATCGGTGGCCTGGTGGTCGGTTGGCTGGCGGGGTCGCCGTTGCAAGTCAGCGGTCCGGCGGCAGGTTTGGCGGTGTTGGTGTTCGAACTGGTTCGCCAGCATGGCATGGCCATGCTCGGGCCGATCCTGTTGCTGGCGGGCTTCCTGCAATTGGTGGCCGGGCGTTTGCGCCTGGGCTGCTGGTTCCGCGTGACTGCGCCTGCAGTGGTGTACGGGATGCTGGCGGGGATCGGGGTGCTGATTGTCCTGTCGCAAGTACACGTGATGCTCGACGGTGTGCCAAAGCCCTCGGGGCTGGATAACCTTGCCGGCTTCCCTGCGGCACTGATCCAGGCGATCCCCACATTGGGCGGCGGGCTCGGCTGGCAGGCCGGTTTGCTCGGGCTGTCGACGATTATGGTGATGTGGCTGTGGGACAAGTTCCGCCCGCAAAAACTGCGCTTCGTCCCCGGCGCCCTGCTCGGCGTGGGTCTGGCGACAGCCACCAGCCTGGTGCTGGCGTTGCAGGTCAAGCGGGTGGAGGTGCCGGAAAACCTCGCGGATGCCATCGATTGGCTGCGCCCCAGCGACCTGCTGAACCTGGCGGATCCCAATCTGTTGATCGCCGCGTTCGCCGTGGCATTTATCGCCAGCGCTGAAACGCTGCTTTCGGCGGCGGCAGTCGACCGTATGCACAGTGGCCAGCGTTCCGACTTCGACAAGGAATTGTCGGCACAAGGCGTGGGCAACATGCTGTGTGGCCTGGTCGGCGCCCTGCCGATGACCGGTGTGATCGTGCGCAGTTCGGCCAACGTCCAGGCCGGCGCTACCACGCGTTTGTCGGCGATGTTCCACGGCTTGTGGCTGCTGGCGTTCGTGCTGTTGCTGTCCAGTGTGCTGCAAAGCATTCCGGTGGCAAGCCTGGCGGGTGTGCTGGTGTACACCGGGATCAAGCTCGTGGACATGAAGGCGTTTCGTGGCCTGGCGCGCTACGGGCGAATGCCGATGTTTACCTACGCGGCGACGGCGCTGGCGATCATCTTTACCGACCTGCTGACGGGTGTGTTGGTGGGCTTCGGGTTGACGCTGGTGAAGCTGGCGTTCAAGGCCTCACGCTTGAAGATAAGCCTGATCGACCTGCCGCAGGAGGGCGAGATGGAGCTGCGATTGACGGGGGCCGGGACCTTTCTCAAGGTGCCTGCATTGACCCAGGTGCTGTCGACGGTACCCGCCGGGACCACCTTGCATGTGCCGCTCAGTAACCTGAGTTATATCGACCACTCCTGCCTTGAGCTATTGGAGGAATGGGGTCGGGCCAATGCGGCCAAGGGCTCGAAGCTGATGATCGAGGCGCGGGGGTTGAAGCGCAGGTTGGAAGGACGGGTAAGAACGACGACCGGAATAGGCTCGGCGCCGTCTGTTGGCTGACGAAACCGGATCAAAATGTGGGAGCGGGCTTGCTCGCGAAGGCGCAGTGTCAGTCACTGAATGTGTTTCTGATACACCGCTTTCGCGAGCAAGCCCGCTCCCACATTGGATCTTTGCAAGCCGGCAAATCTAAGCTGGCTGGTCCAGCTCAAGACCCACGCCCAACTGCCGCGACAGGCACGGCCAGCGCTTCCAAGCCGCTTCCGTGTCCGGGCTCTTGAGCTTGTCGCGGTAGGCTTCGACCGACTCCAGCGCAAAACTCTCCTCGTTAAGCATCTCATCCACCGCGTGGTGCACCGCCTCATCCAGCTGATTGGCAAACGCCTCGCCGATCAATTGGTGGGCAATCACGTTCGCCACAGTGGTATCCAGCGGAATCAACGGCTGGCCGAAGTGCTTGATATACAGATCGTTGACCTCTTCCACCAGGCGATGCGCCAGGTAAGCCTCATCCAGCAAACCGTCCAGGCCTTCATGCCCGGCCAGGATCGCCGGCGGCTGCAGGAAGAAATGCTCGGCGATTTTCAGCACCGGTTTGATCTGGCTTTCAATACCGGCTTCGCGGGCGACATCGTTGGCCGCGTCCAGCAGATCGGGGACCTGGTCGATGTAGGCGCTTACAAAACGCGTCATCACGCCCTTGGCGTCGACGTCAGGCACGGAAATCGCCGGGTGCAGGTGCGGTAACTGAACTTCCAGCTGCTGAGCAAGCTGGCCAGTGCTGGATTCGTGTTGATGGGCACGGGAAATCTGCTCGCGCAATGCGGCGGTGTTCATGAAAGCTCCAGTGATGCAGGCGTAGGAAATAGGGAGAGCATAAGGTAGCTCGTTTATACGAGAGCCTAAGACGCATTTGTCATAATTATTTCATGGTTATGCGCTGGCGTTATATCAAATTGCCATCGTTCGTCGGATAACGCGCGCCACCGGTCCTGTTGTGTGGTCCGTTTCCTCATTTTCGTTCATTTGCCCGATCACATTGCGGGGTGGCGGTCGCTGTCTATACTCGATTTTGTACGCAATTAGCTGATGACGCCCGACTGCATGAGCAGGCAAGGCCTGGCGGTTGTAAGCAGTATGGAAGCCGCTCCCTTGGCCGCAGGTGCAAACCGGCGGGATAACAAGAATGATAAGGGGAACCCGCAATGACGCGACATCCACATGTTTGGATGGGCCTCCTGTTGTGGTCAGTATTCGGCCAGGCGCAAGCCGCCTGGACAACGAATATGGCGCCAGGGGCCACTGAAGTCAGTCACGCCGTGTTTGACCTGCACATGACCATTTTCTGGATTTGTGTGGCGATTGGCATCGTCGTGTTTGGCGCGATGTTCTGGTCGATGATCGTTCACCGGCGCTCCACGGGACAGGTGGCAGCCAAGTTCCACGAGAGTACGACGGTGGAGATTCTCTGGACCGTGGTGCCCTTGCTGATCCTGGTGGCGATGGCCATTCCGGCCACCAAGACGCTGATCAACATCTACGACAGCACTGAGTCGGATATCGATATCCAGGTCACCGGCTACCAGTGGAAGTGGCATTACAAATACCTGGGCCAGGATGTCGAGTTCTTCAGCAACCTGGCCACGCCCGCCGAGCAGATCCATAACCAGGCCGTCAAAGGCGAGCATTACCTGTTGGAAGTCGACCAGCCGCTGGTGCTGCCGGTGGGCGCCAAGGTGCGTTTCCTGGTGACCGCTGCAGACGTGATTCACTCCTGGTGGGTGCCGGCGTTTGCGGTGAAGCGTGATGCGATTCCCGGCTTCGTCAACGAGGCCTGGACCCGCATCGAAAAGCCCGGCATCTATCGCGGCCAGTGCGCTGAACTGTGCGGCAAGGACCACGGCTTCATGCCCATCGTGGTGGAGGTCAAATCCAAGGCCGACTACGACACCTGGCTCGGCGAGCGTAAGGAAGAGGCCGCCAAGCTCAAGGAGCTGACCTCCAAGGAATGGACCCTGGATGAGCTGGTGGCTCGTGGCGACAAGATCTACCACACCACCTGCGTCGCCTGTCACCAGGCCGAAGGCCAGGGCCTGCCGCCGATGTTCCCGGCGCTCAAGGGCTCACCTATTGCCACCGGGCCCAAGGAAGACCACCTGCACCGCGTGTACTTCGGCAAGCCCGGCACCGCCATGGCGGCGTTCGGCAAGCAACTGTCGGAAGTCGATATCGCGGCGGTCGTGACCTATGAACGTAACGCCTGGGGCAACAACAAAGGCGACATGGTCACGCCTAAAGACGTGCTGGCTCTGAAACAGGCGGAAAGCAAATGACTTCCTTCATTGCATATTCCCTGAACCGTCCCGCCCACTCGTTCGCAGGAGAAAGGCCATGAGCGCTGTGATCGATGACCACGGTCATGCCGGTGACCACGCTCACGGCCCCGCCAAGGGCCTGATGCGTTGGGTACTGACCACCAACCACAAAGACATCGGCACGATGTACCTGTGGTTCAGCTTCTGCATGTTCCTGCTTGGTGGCTCGTTTGCCATGGTGATCCGTGCCGAGCTGTTCCAGCCGGGTTTACAGATCGTCGAGCCGGCGTTCTTCAATCAGATGACCACCATGCACGGCCTGGTGATGGTGTTCGGTGCGGTGATGCCAGCGTTTGTCGGCCTGGCCAACTGGATGATCCCGTTGATGATCGGCGCGCCCGACATGGCCCTGCCGCGCATGAACAACTTCAGTTTCTGGCTGTTGCCGGCGGCGTTCCTGATGCTGGTTTCCACCCTGTTCATGCCCGGCGGCGGGCCGAACTTCGGCTGGACCTTCTACGCCCCGCTCTCCACCACTTACGCGCCGGAAAGCGTGACGTTCTTCATCTTCGCCATCCACTTGATGGGCATCAGTTCGATCATGGGCGCGATCAACGTCATCGCCACCATCCTCAACCTGCGCGCCCCCGGCATGACGTTGATGAAAATGCCGCTGTTCGTCTGGACCTGGCTGATCACCGCGTTCCTGCTGATCGCGGTGATGCCGGTACTGGCGGGCTGCGTGACCATGATGCTGATGGACATCCACTTCGGCACCAGCTTCTTCAGTGCCGCCGGTGGTGGTGACCCGGTGCTGTTCCAGCATGTGTTCTGGTTCTTCGGCCACCCCGAGGTGTACATCATGATCCTGCCGGCGTTCGGTGCCGTCAGCTCGATCATCCCGACCTTCTCGCGCAAGCCGCTGTTCGGCTACACCTCGATGGTGTACGCCACGGCGAGCATCGCGTTCCTGTCGTTCATCGTGTGGGCGCACCACATGTTCGTGGTGGGCATCCCGCTGGTGGGCGAGCTGTTCTTCATGTACGCCACGCTGCTGATCGCGGTGCCCACGGGCGTGAAAGTGTTCAACTGGGTCAGCACCATGTGGCAAGGCTCGCTGACCTTCGAGACGCCGATGCTGTTCGCGGTGGCCTTCGTGATTCTGTTCACCATCGGCGGTTTCTCCGGGCTGATGCTGGCCATCGCCCCGGCGGACTTCCAGTACCACGACACCTACTTCGTGGTGGCGCACTTCCATTACGTACTGGTGCCTGGGGCGATCTTCGGGATCTTCGCCTCGGCCTACTACTGGCTGCCGAAATGGACCGGCCACATGTACGACGAAACCCTGGGCAAGCTGCACTTCTGGCTGTCGTTCGTGGGGATGAACATGGCGTTCTTCCCGATGCACTTCGTAGGGCTTGCCGGCATGCCGCGTCGGGTGCCGGACTACAACCTGCAGTTCGCCGACTTCAACATGGTCTCCTCCATCGGTGCCTTCACCTTTGGCGCGACGCAGATCTTCTTCCTGTTCATCGTCATCAAGTGCATTCGTGGCGGCCCGCCTGCGCCGGCCAAGCCGTGGGATGGCGCCGAAGGGCTGGAGTGGAGCATTCCTTCGCCCGCGCCGTACCACACCTTCACCACGCCGCCGGAGGTCAAATGAACACCTCCCTATCCTGTGGGAGCTGGCTTGCCTGCGATGGCATCACTTCGGTGTACCTGAAAGACCGAGTTGCCAGCATCGCAGGCAAGCCAGCTCCCACAGAAAGGCCATTCACAGAACATTCATTCGCAGGTGGCCGCCATGCTTGAGTCCGTGCCTATCAAGCGCCTGGTCACGCGCCTGCTGATCCTGGTGGTGGCGATGTTCGCCTTCGGCTTTGCCCTGGTGCCGATCTACGACGTGATGTGCAAGGCGTTCGGCATCAATGGCAAGACCGCCGGGCAGTACGAAGGCGAGCAGGTGGTGGACCCGACGCGGCAGGTGCGGGTGCAGTTCCTGTCCACCAATGCCATCGATATGGTCTGGGAATTCCACTCCAAGGCCGACGAGGTGGTGGTCAATCCCGGCGCAGTCACCGAGATGCTGTTCGTGGCCTACAACCCCACCGACAAGGCGATGACCGCCCAGGCGGTGCCGAGCATTTCGCCGGCCGAGGCGGCGATGTACTTCCACAAGACCGAGTGTTTTTGCTTCACCCAGCAAGTGCTACAGCCAGGTCAGCGCATAGAGATGCCGGTGCGCTTCATTGTCGACCGCGACATGCCGAAGGATGTGAAGCATTTGACCCTGGCGTACACGCTGTTCGATATCACCGCGCGCCAACCGCCCGTGGCTGTCCATACCGGCGGCTAGGCGTTGCTTGCGGGCTCGATTAGGAGAACGAATACATGTCGACTCATGATACGTACTACGTACCAGCACAGAGCAAATGGCCAATAATTGCCACGCTGGGCATGCTGATTACGGTGGTCGGGCTGGCTACCTGGTTTAACGATTTGAAGGCCGCGCGCCCGGAATCCCACGGCCCGCTGATCTTTTTCGTCGGGGGCCTGCTGCTGGCCTACATGATGTTTGGCTGGTTCGGCGCGGTGATCAAGGAAAGCCGCGCCGGTTTGTACAGTTCACAGATGGACCGCTCCTTTCGCTGGGGCATGACCTGGTTCATCTTTTCCGAAGTGATGTTCTTCATCGCTTTTTTCGGTGCGCTGTTTTATGTGCGGCACATGTCGGCGCCGTGGTTGGCGGGCGAAGGCCACAAGGGCATCGCGCACATGCTGTGGCCGAACTTCGAATTCGCCTGGCCGCTGCTGAACAATCCGGACCCGAAAATGTTTCCGGCGCCCAAGGGCACCATCAGCCCCTGGGGCTTGCCGCTGATCAACACGATCTTGCTGGTCAGTTCCAGCGTGACCATCACCATCGCCCACCACGCCTTGCGCAAAGGCCATCGCGGCGCGCTGAAGATCTGGCTGGCGATCACCGTGTTGCTGGGTTGGGCGTTTCTCGGGTTTCAGGCCGAGGAATACATCCATGCCTATAAGGAGTTGGGCCTGACCCTGGGTTCTGGCGTGTACGGCGCGACCTTCTTCATGCTCACCGGCTTCCACGGTGCCCACGTGACCATCGGCACGATCATTTTGTTTGTGATGCTGATGCGCATCCTGAAGGGGCATTTCAACAACGAACACCAGTTCGGGTTCGAGGCGGCCAGTTGGTATTGGCACTTTGTGGACGTGGTGTGGATCGGGCTGTTTTTCTTCGTTTACGTGCTTTGAGGTGTTTCACCAGGGCGCATGAGATACCAGTTGGCCGCTGAAGAAACCCCAGGTGATCAACCCCAGGGTGATCACGGCCAGCACCACACGCACGGTCAAGGCAGTGACGAGGCGGTTGGAGTTGCCCTCGTCCTTGACCAGGAAGAACAAGCCACTGAACAGGCTCACGACGGTAGCAATCAGCATCAGGGCAATGGCTGCTTTGAGCATGGTGGGCTCCGGGGCTCTTTTTTGGAGGGGGCGAGCAATGAGATTCAGTATAGCCAGCGCAGCACCGACCTCTGCGGCAATGCCATGAAACCCTTCCGCCCCGGTATTGCGCCGACGCTGGTGGTACTCGTGCTGCTGCCGTTACTGGTATTTCTCGGCTTTTGGCAGCTGTCTCGCGGTCACGAAAAACAGGCGCTGCTGGACACTTACGCCGAGCGCCGCGCTGCCGAGCCCATGAGCAGTACGCAACTGCAGGCCACCGAAGATCCGGCGTTCCGTCGTGTGCATTTGCGCGGGCAGTTCGATGCCGAGCACAGCGTGTTGCTGGATAACCGCTTTCGCGACGGCAAGGTCGGTGTGGAGCTACTGCAACCTTTCCATGATCAGGCCAGCGGCGAGTGGCTGTTGCTCAATCGTGGCTGGCTGCCCTGGCCGGACCGCCGTGCACCGCCGGTTTTCACCACTCCCGAACAACTGTTGAATCTCGATGCCTGGGTCTATGTGGCGCCTGGCGAGACCTTCCAGTTGCATGCCGATCCGGCGGGCGCACAGTGGCCACGATTGTTGACCGCGCTGCATCCCGCAGCGCTGTGGACCGAGTTGGGCCGCAGCGGATTCGCCTATGAAGTGCGGGCTGAAGCGGGCCCTGGCACTTTCGAAACCAACTGGCCCGTGGTCGCCATGGGCCCGGAAAAACACCTGGGCTATGCCGTGCAGTGGTTCGCCATGGCGGTGGCGCTGTTCGGCCTTTACCTCTACCTCGGATGGCACAACACAAAAAAGGAGAAGCGCCATGGGAGCGGCCATGAATCCACTCAACATGTCTGACACGCCGGCAGCGCCCAATCGGCGCAAGGGCCGCTGGCAACTGATCCTGATCCTGCTGATGGTGGTCGGCCCGATGGTGCTCGCCACCTTTATGTACAAATTGCAGTTCTGGGTGCCGGACAGCCGCAGCTACCACGGCGAGATGATCGGCAATGGCCAGACCCGTGCCGACATTGGCGTGCAGGCTGACGAAGACCGCTGGCAACTGCTGGTCACCGCGCCCACCGCCTGCGCCGCCGACTGCCAGCAACTGGTGTACCTCGCACGCCAACTCCAGATCGGCCTGGGCCGTGATGCCTCCCGCGCCAGCCACGCCCTGGCCAGTGCGCAGCCGGTCAGCACCGCGTATGACGCCAAACTCAAGGCCGAATACCCGCAACTGCAACGCTATTCCCTGGACCTGTCGACCTTCAACAAAGACGCCGCCGCCCAAGGCAGCGGCGATGCCCAGCTGTGGATCGTCGACCCCCACGGCAACCTGGTGCTGCGCTACGACGCCCGGGTCAAGGGCAAGGACCTGCTCAACGACCTGCGCCTGCTGCTGAAACTGTCGAACATCGGATAAGGACACCGTCATGGCCAAACCTGGATTTCGCCTCGCGCTGTTTGCCACCCTGCTGGCCCTGATCGTGGTGCTGCTGGGCGCCTATACCCGCCTTACCCACGCGGGTCTCGGTTGCCCGGACTGGCCGGGTTGCTATGGCTTTATCAGCGTGCCAAAAAGCGAAGCCCAACTGGCCCATGCCGAACTGCATTACCCGGACACGCCGGTCGAGGCGGACAAGGGCTGGAACGAGATGACCCACCGTTACTTCGCCGGCACCCTCGGGCTGTTGATCGTGCTGCTGGCGGCGCGCGCGTGGACCCATCGGCATCATCCGGGCCAGCCGTTGAAGCTGCCGTTGTTCCTGTTGGCAGTGGTGTTCGCCCAGGCAGCGTTTGGCATGTGGACGGTGACGCTGAAGCTCTGGCCGCAAGTGGTCACCGGGCATTTATTGGGCGGGTTTGCGACGTTGAGCCTGCTGTTCTTGCTGACGCTGCGATTGTCCGGCGTATTGCCGGCGCTGATCGTGCCCAGGCGTTTGCAGTATTGGGCCACGGCCGGGCTGGTGCTGGTGATCGGCCAGATCGCGCTGGGTGGATGGGTCAGCTCCAACTACGCAGCCGTGGCGTGTATCGACCTGCCGACCTGTCACGGGCAATGGTGGCCGGCGGCGGATTTCGCCAATGGCTTTCACCTGACCCAGCATATCGGCCCCAATTACCTCGGCGGGCAACTGGACAGTGATGCGCGCACGGCGATTCACCTCACCCACCGGATTGGCGCGCTGCTGGTCACTGTCGTGTTGCTGGGCCTGGCCTGGCAGCTCAAGGTGGTCGGCATGACCCGCCTGGCCGGCCTGTTGCTGATCGCCCTGGCGGCGCAAATCTGCCTGGGCCTGAGCAACGTGTACTTCCACCTGCCGCTGCCGGTTGCGGTCGCGCATAACGCCGGCGGCGCGGCGTTGCTGCTGACGCTGGTGCTGGTCAATTACCACGCCCGCACCAGCCTGGTTCGGGTGCGACATCAGTTGCCGTTCGGCTGGCGCTTCAGCCCGCGTAAACACGTGTCGGGCCTCATAACCATTAAAGGAGAGATGCCATGGCGACCTTGATCAGCGAGCGTCACAGCCAGGCGATCTGGCGTGACTATCTGGAGCTGACCAAGCCAAAAGTGGTGGTGCTGATGCTCATCACCTCGCTGGTGGGCATGTTCCTCGCCACCCGCGCCGGGGTACCGTGGCCGGTGCTGATTTTCGGCAACCTGGGGATCGCGCTGTGTGCCGGCGGCGCGGCGGCGGTCAACCATGTGGTGGACCGGCGCATCGATGCGCTGATGGCGCGTACCCATAAGCGCCCGCTGGCGGAAGGGCGCGTATCGCCTGTGGCGGCGCTTGTTTTTGCGATGGTGCTGGCGGTGGCCGGGCTGGCGCTGTTGCTGGCGTTTACCAATCCGCTGGCCGCCTGGCTGACCCTGGCTTCACTGTTGGGCTACGCCGTGATCTACACCGGTTTTCTCAAGCGTGCGACGCCGCAGAACATCGTCATCGGTGGGCTGGCTGGCGCCGCGCCGCCGTTGCTGGGTTGGGTTGCCGTCACTGGCCACGTCAGCGCCGAGCCGTTGCTGCTGGTGCTGATCATCTTTGCCTGGACCCCGCCGCACTTCTGGGCCCTGGCGATTCACCGCAAGGAGGAATACGCCAAGGCCGACATCCCGATGCTGCCCGTGACTCACGGCGAGCACTACACCAAGGTGCATATCCTGCTCTACACCTTCGCCTTGCTGGCGGTCAGCCTGATGCCCTATGTCATCCACATGAGCGGCATGCTGTACCTGGTGTGCGCACTGGTTCTGGGCGGGCGCTTTCTGCAATGGGCCTGGGTGCTGTACCGTGGCAGTCGGCCGCACGCGGCGATCAACACCTTCAAGTACTCTATCGGGTACCTGTTCATGCTGTTTATCGCCCTGCTCGTAGACCATTACCTATTGTTGAACCTATGACTCGAACTCAAAAAACTGTCTTCATTCTGGTGGCCATTGTCGCGTTGATCATGGGCCTGACCGTCAACAAAGTACTGAGTGGCAAAGGCCAGGGCGACCCAACGGCCTTGATCGATGCGGGCATCATCCTGCTGCCGCAAAGCCGCCAGTTGCCACCGGTGACCATGACCAACCAGGACGGCCAGCCGGTGGTGGTCAACGAGCTGAAAGGCAAGTGGAGCGTGCTGTTCTTCGGCTACACCTTCTGCCCGGACATCTGTCCGACCACCCTCGCCCAGCTGCGGCAGATCAAGAGCGAGCTGCCCAAAGACGTTGTGGATAAGTTGCAGGTGATTTTGGTCAGCGTTGACCCGAACCGCGATACACCGGCGCAGCTCAAGCAGTACCTGGGCTACTTCGATCCACAGTTCGAGGGCTTGACCGGTGCGAATGTGGACGATGTGCAGAAGGTTTCGAATGCGGTGAGCATTCCGTTTATTCCGGCAGACACCAGCAAGCCCAACTACACCGTCGACCACAGCGGCAACCTTGCGCTGATCGGGCCGGATGGAACGCAACGCGGGTTTATCCGGGCGCCGTTGAACAACCAGAAGCTGGTAGCGCAGTTCCCGGGGTTGTTGCAGCGTAAATAAGCCTGCCGACCATTTTCTGAGCGACACAAATCAAATGTGGGAGCGGGCTTGCTCGCGAAGGCGGTGTGTCAGTCAACAGAAGATGTATCGACTGAACCACCGCCTTCGCGAGCAAGCCCGCTCCCACATTGGTTTGGATCGTTCCCACGCTCTGCGTGGGAATGCCGCACTGGACGCTCTGCGTCCGCTTTTTCGATCGGGGTTTCGGCCTTGGATCAGAACGCCGGCAGGATCGCGCCTTTGTACTTCTCAAGAATGAACGCTTTCACTTCCGGGGTGTGCAGGGCTGCTACCAGCTTCTTCACCGCGTTCGAATCCTTGTTGTCTTCGCGGGTCACCAGGATGTTCACGTAAGGCGAGTCGTTGCCTTCGATCACCAGTGCGTCCTTGGACGGGTCCAGCTTGGCTTCCAGGGCGTAGTTGGTGTTGATCAGCGCCAGGTCGACCTGGGTCAGCACGCGCGGCAGGGTGGCGGCTTCCAGTTCGCGGAATTTCAGGCCTTTCGGGTTTTCAGTGATGTCCTTGATGGTCGACAGGATGTTGGTCGGGTCCTTCAGGGTGATCAGGTTGTGCTTGGCCAGCAGCAACAGCGCACGGCCGCCGTTGGTGGCGTCGTTCGGGATCACGACGTTGGCGCCGCTTGGCAGGTCTTCCAGCTTCTTGTACTTGCTGGAGTAGGCGCCCAGAGGCTCCAGGTGCACAGCGCCAACGCTCACCAGGTGAGTGCCCTTGGCTTTGTTGAACTCATCCAGGTACGGCTGGTGCTGGAAGAAGTTGGCGTCCAGGCGCTTTTCGGCTACCTGTACGTTTGGCTGAACGTAGTCGGTGAAGACTTTGACCTGCAGGTCCACGCCTTCCTTGGCCAGAGCCGGCTTCACGAATTCGAGGATTTCAGCGTGCGGCACCGGGGACGCGGCCACGGTGAGGGTTTCGGCGGCGTGGGCGGAGAACGCGGCAACGGCGGCGAAAGCAACCAGTAGTTTTTTCATTCAACAAGCTCCTTGTTCGGGAATTGGCCGGCTTAACGCCGGCAATAGCCGTTATTTTCGAGAAAAGTGCACCACCAGCTTGTCGCCGACGGTTTGCAGAATTTGTACCAGGATCAGCAGCAGCACCACGGTGACCACCATCACGTCGGTCTGGAAGCGCTGATAACCGAAACGGATCGCCAGGTCACCCAGGCCACCGGCACCCACTACACCGGCCATGGCCGTGTAGGAAACCAGTGTAATCGCCGTCACCGTAATCGCCGCGAAGATGCCGGGGCGGGCTTCGGGCAGCAACGCGTTGGTAATGATCTGGCGAGTGGTCGCGCCCATGGCCTGGGTCGCTTCGATAATCCCGCGGTCCACTTCACGCAGCGCGGTTTCCACCAGGCGCGCAAAGAACGGCGTTGCACCCACCACCAGTGGCGGAATTGCACCGGCAACACCCAGCGAGGTGCCGGTGATCAGCACCGTGAACGGGATCATTACGATCAACAGGATAATGAACGGCAGCGAACGCAGGATGTTCACCACCAGCGACAACAGCGCATAAACATTCTTTTGTTCGAACAGCTGACGCGGGCTGCACAGGAACAGCAGCACGCCCAACGGCAAGCCCAGCAATACGGTGAACAGCAGCGAGCCGAACAGCATGGTCATGGTGTCGCCGGTGGCGAGCAGGATTTCCGACCAGTCGATGTTCGAGAAAAAGCTCAAGAGGATTTCCATTAGCGCAGCACCTCCATATGGACGTCTGCCGCGGTGAAGGCGGCGAAGGCGGCCTCCATGTCACCGCCGGTGACTGCGAGGGTCAGTTGCCCGTAGGGAATGTCTTTGATGCGGTCGATACGACCGGCGAGGATGCTGTAGTCCACACCCGTGTCGCGGGCGACGGTACCCAGCAGCGGCGCGTAGGTCGCTTCGCCCTGGAACGTCAGGCGCACGATGCGCCCCGGTACATGGGCGAAGTCATCACGCTGTTCGCCTTCGTCGACTTGCTCGGATTCCTGCACGAAGCGCTTGGTGGTCGGGTGCTTGGGGTGCAGGAATACGTCGGCGACGGTGCCTTGCTCGACGATCACGCCGGCGTCCATCACGGCCACGTGGTCGCACACGCGGCGGATCACGTCCATTTCATGAGTGATCAGCACGATAGTCAGCTTCAGCTCGCGGTTGATCTCGGCCAGCAGTTGCAGGACCGAGGCCGTGGTCTGCGGGTCGAGGGCGCTGGTGGCTTCGTCGCACAGCAGGATTTTCGGCTTGGTGGCCAGGGCGCGGGCGATGCCGACGCGCTGCTTCTGGCCGCCAGACAACTGCGCCGGGTACTTCTTGGCATGGTCGGACAGGCCGACCCGCGCCAGCAATTCGGCCACGCGCAGGTCGATTTCCTTGCGGGAAAGTTCGCCCGCGAGAGTCAGCGGCAGCGCCACGTTGTCGGCAACGGTCTTGGATGCCAGCAGGTTGAAGTGCTGGAAGATCATCCCGACCTGTTGCCGGAAACGGCGCAGGCCGTTGGCGTCGAGGGCGGTGACTTCTTCGTCATCGACCTTGATCTGGCCGCCGCTGGGTTGCTCCAGGCGGTTGATCAGACGCAGCAAAGTACTTTTTCCCGCACCGGAATGGCCGATCAGACCAAACACCTGGCCATTTTCGACGCGCAGGTTGGTGGGATGCAGCGCGGGGATATCCTTACCGGCGACCCGGTAGGTTTTATGGACGTTATGAAACTCGATCACGTAGCGAACCTTGTGGGGCGCATTAAAAAGGGATCAGCGGTTAGCCGGGCGCGCATTTTAGCCTGTCCGTATAGCGTTTCTTAGCATTTATTTCTCATCCGACCAGCGATTTGGCAATAACGCGATCAAAGGTCATAAAAAAGGAACGGTACAAAACCGTGTCAGTCACTACATAAGCAACTCGAAACTCCCAGGTGCCGTGCCTGGGGTTTTGCTCAAGAAGAGCCGGGGATCGCTCTGGCCTACGCAAACGAGGAGTTTTTGTCTGATGAGTACTAAAAAGCCAGTTACCCCGCCCAAGAGCGAACTTGCGGGCACCGACACTCTGGACCGTGGCAACACCAACGCCAAGCTGCAAAGCCTGGAAACATTCCGCTCCGACGCGACGGGCCAGGCGCTGCGCACCAACCAGGGCGTGAAGGTTTCCGATAACCAGAACAGCTTGAAGGTCGGCTCCCGTGGTCCTTCGCTGCTGGAAGACTTCATCATGCGTGAAAAAATCACGCACTTTGACCATGAGCGCATCCCGGAACGTATCGTTCATGCCCGGGGTACCGGTGCCCATGGTTATTTCCAGACCTATGAAAACCATTCGGCGCTGACCAAGGCCGGGTTCCTGCGTAACCCGGAACATAAAACCCCGGTATTTGCGCGCTTCTCCACGGTTCAGGGGCCTCGCGGTTCCGGCGATACCGTGCGTGACGTGCGTGGTTTTGCCGTGAAGTTCTTCACCGACGAAGGCAACTTCGACCTGGTGGGCAACAACATGCCGGTGTTTTTCATTCAGGATGCGATCAAGTTTCCTGACTTCGTGCATGCGGTAAAACCTGAGCCCCACAACGAGATTCCTACCGGCGGCTCGGCCCACGATACGTTCTGGGATTTTGTCTCGCTGCAGCCGGAGTCGGCGCACATGGTGATCTGGGCCATGTCTGACCGGGCGATCCCGAAAAGCCTGCGAACCATGCAGGGGTTTGGCGTGCACACCTTCCGCCTGGTGAACGCCGAGGGCAAATCCAACTTCGTCAAATTCCACTGGCGGCCTACCGTCGGCACCTGCTCCCTGGTGTGGGACGAGGCGCAGAAGCTGGCGGGCAAAGACACCGACTTCCACCGTCGTGACCTGTGGGAATCCATTGAAAGTGGCGATTACCCGGAGTGGGAATTGGGCGTGCAGATCATCGCCGAAGAGGACGAGCATAAGTTCGACTTCGATATTCTCGACCCGACCAAGCTGATCCCCGAAGAGCTGGTGCCGATCACGCCGTTGGGCAAGATGGTGCTCAACCGCAACCCGGACAACTACTTTGCCGAGACCGAGCAAGTGGCGTTCTGCCCGGGGCATATCGTGCCGGGTATCGACTTCTCCAATGACCCGCTGCTGCAAGGCCGTCTGTTTTCCTACACCGATACGCAGATCAGCCGACTCGGCGGGCCGAACTTTCACGAGTTGCCGATCAACCGTCCGGTAGCGCCGTTCCATAACGGCCAGCGCGATGCCATGCACCGCACCACCATCGACAAGGGCCGCGCGTCCTACGAGCCGAACTCGATTGATGGCGGCTGGCCGAAAGAAACTCCGCCTGCGGCGCAGGACGGTGGTTTTGAGACGTATCCGGAGCGCATTGATGCCCACAAGATCCGAGAGCGCAGCGAGTCGTTCGGTGATCACTTCTCCCAGGCGCGCTTGTTTTTCCGCAGCATGAGCAAGCACGAGCAGGAGCACATCATCGCCGCCTACAGTTTTGAACTGGGCAAGGTGGAGCGTGAGTTTATTCGCGCTCGCCAGGTGAACGAGATCCTCGCCAACATCGACTTGGAACTGGCCAAGCGTGTGGCGCAGAACCTGGGCTTGCCAGCACCGACTAAAGGTACGGTGCCAGAGCGCAAGACGTCTCCGGAACGCTCGCCAGCGTTGAGCCAGGCCAATTTGCTGTCGGGTGATATCAAGACCCGCAAGGTGGCGATTCTGGCGGCGAACGGTGTTGATGGTGCGGCGATTGATGCCTTGAAGAAGGCGCTTGAGGCTGCAGGTGCGCATGCGAAGTTGCTGGGGCCTACCTCGGCGCCGGTAACGACGGCGGATGGCAAGAGCCTGCCGGTGGATGCTTCCATGGAAGGCTTGCCTTCGGTGGCGTTGGATGCGGTGTTTGTGCCGGGTGGCGCCAAGTCGGTTCAGGCGTTGAGCGCTGATGGTGTGGCGTTGCATTACCTGCTGGAGGCGTACAAGCACTTGAAAGCGATTGCCCTGGCCGGTGAGGCGAAGCAGCTGCTGGATGTGCTGAAGCTTGAGGCGGATGCGGGCTTGATTGTGGGCGGCGATGCGAAGGCGTTTAAGGCGTTCTTTGCGGCGATTGCCCAGCATCGGGTCTGGGATCGGGAGCCGAAGGCTAAAGCTGTTCCGGCTTAAGGTATCGGTCGTTTGTTAGATCGCCTTCGCGAGCAAGCCCGCTCCCACATTCGACCGCATTCCAAAGTTGGAACTCGGTTAAATGTGGGAGCGGGCTTGCTCGCGAATGGCGTTATTCAGTCTTACGCGGAATCAGCACGACCTGCGCCGGAACCTTCTTCAGGATCTGCCGGTGAATCTTCAGGTCATACCCCGAATCGATGCGCTTCACCCGTTTGGTCAGCAACGTGGCCAGCCATGGGTAATCTTCGGTGCGCGGCGCCTGGATGCTCACATCGCACTGGTAATTCACCACATCGGTGGCGATCTCATCCAGTTGATGGCGCAGCGCCTCGATATCGGTGAGGTTCAGCGCAACCGTAGTGCTTGGCGCTGCCGGGTCGATGACCTTGGCCGGCGGCTTGGCTTCGGCGGCTTTCAGGGCGGCCTCGGCTTTGTCCAGCTCGACTTTACGGGCATGGGCGATCGCACTGTTGACGCCACCGGTCAGCGCCGGAGCCTTGGGCATCAATGCCCGTGCGCGGCTCAGGGCCGTCGCGGCAGCGTTGACATCACCCTTTTGCAGGACGATCTGGCTGCGCTGCAAATAGGCTTCGGCCAGTTGGCGCTGATAAGGCTCCAGCGCCGGGTCGTTGGGCGACTGGGCCTGCAAGGCGGCCAGCTCGTCTTCGGCGGTGGCCAGTTCACTGCTGGCGAGGTTTTGCTCCAGCTGTGCGATGGCCGCAGCACGTGCGTCCGGCGCCTGGGGGGCGGCGGGCGGGGTGCTTTGGCAGGCGCCCAGCAGCAAGGAAAATGCGGCAAGGAGCAGATAACGGGCGTTGAACAGCTTCATTCCTGCGACTCTCTAATTGCGCAAAAAGCGAGCAAGTCTACACCCCACGACGGGGCAGGACAAAACTCAGCAGAAACAGGGCGGCCGCCGTGACCACAATCGACGGCCCGGCCGGGGTGTCCTTGAACCAGGACAGCGCCAAGCCACCACACACCGCGAGCATCCCCAGAAGGCTGGCGCCGAGCGCCATTTGCTCCGGCGAGCGGGCGTGACGCTGGGCCGCAGCAGCCGGGATGATCAGCAGCGATGTGATCAACAATACGCCGACAATCTTCATCGCGACAGCGATCACCACTGCGATCAGCAGCATCAGGGTCATGCGCAGCGCCGCCACGGGCAAGCCTTCGACGGTGGCCAGTTCTTCGTGAACGGTGATCGCCAGCAGCGGGCGCCACAGCGTCACCAGCAGCACCAGCACTGCCGCGCTGCCACCTAGAATCCACGCCAGGTCGGTGGGGCTGATTGCCAGCAGGTCGCCGAACAGGTAGGCCATCAGGTCGATGCGCACTTCATGCATGAAGCTCAGCACCACCAGGCCCAGGGACAAGGTGCTTGGGGCCAGGATGCCCAGCAGGGTATCGGAGGCCAGCGGCTGACGCTGTTGCAGGGTCACCAGCAGCACAGCCAGCAGCAGGCAGCCGACGGTGACGGCAATGGTCGGGCTCACATCCAGCAGAAATCCCATGGCCACGCCCAGCAGCGCAGCGTGGGACAGGGTGTCGCCAAAATAGGCCATGCGCCGCCAGACCACGAACGAGCCCAGTGGGCCCGCCACCAGCGCCAGAGCCAAGCCTGCCAGCAGGGCGTAGAGCAGAAAATCAGCCATGCTTGCAGCTATCTCCATGAACGTGGGTGTGGGATGCGGTGGAGTCATCGACTACAGCGCCATGCAGGTCATGGGCGTGGTCGTGATGGTGGTGGTAGATCGCCAGGCTCTGGGCGTTCTTGCCGAACAGCTCGACAAAAGCCGGATCGCCGCTGACCTGTTCCGGGTGGCCGGAGCAGCACACGTGGCGATTGAGGCACACCACCTGGTCGGTGGTGCTCATCACCAGGTGCAGGTCGTGGGAGACCATCAGCACGCCGCAGCCATGGCGGTCCCGCAGGCGGGTGATCAGGCTGTACAGCTCGGCCTGGCCGGCGACGTCGACGCCCTGTACGGGTTCATCCAGTACCAGCAATTCCGGCTCGCGCAGCAGGGCGCGGGCCAGCAGCACGCGCTGCATTTCGCCGCCGGAGATGCTTTGCACCGGGCTGTCGATCACCTGTTCGGCGCCCACTTCCTTGAGGGCGGACTGTGCGCGGGCACGGTCGACACCGGGCACCAGGCGCAGGAAGCGCAGCACCGAGAGGGGCAAGGTCGGGTCCACATGCAGCTTCTGCGGCATGTAGCCAACTCGCAGCTTCGGCTTGCGCCACACGCTGCCGCTGTCGGGCTTGAGCAGGCCGAGTACGGCGCGCACCAGGGTGGTCTTGCCGGCACCGTTGGGGCCGATCAGCGTGACGATCTGACCTGGCTCGACGCTCAGGGCGATGTTGTCCAGCACGTTTTGCCCGGCGAACGTGACCCCGACCTGCTCCAGGCGGATTAACGCAGTGCTCATCAAGCCCCCTGGCAGCCCGAGCACACACCGACGACTTCGACGGTTTGCCCTTCGACCTTGAAGCCGACGTCGCCGGCGCTCTTGATGATACTGTCGCTGATGCTTTTTTGCTCAAGTTCGATGGCGGCGTGGCACTCGCGGCAAATCAGGAACTGGCCCTGGTGCGCGTGTTCCGGGTGGTTGCAGCCGACAAAGGCGTTGAGCGACGAGATGCGGTGCACCAGGCCGTTGTCCAGCAGGAAGTCCAGCGCGCGGTACACCGTGGGCGGCGCGGCGCGGCGGCCGTCCTGCTCGCTGAGCACGCCGAGGATGTCGTAGGCACCCAGCGGCTTGTGGCTTTGCCACACCAGCTCCAGCACCCGGCGACGCAGGGCGGTCAGGCGCAGGCCTTGGCGCGCGCACAAGGCGTCGGCCTCTGACAGTGCGCTGTGCACGCAGTGAGAGTGGTCATGGGGACGGCTGGCAAGCGGTGTTTTAGGCATGAGCGGCGACAGATATTTGTGAGAGACGTTATTATGTTACCTGTTCCTGCCTCCTTGAGTGGTCATCGTGTCCAGACTTTTTCCCGTTTTTGTCGTATTTGTCACCAGTTTGCTGCTTGCCGGTGCCGCTCAGGCGGAGGTTCGGGTGCTGACCAGCATCAAACCGTTACAACTGATTGCTGCTGCTGTGCAGGATGGCGTGGCGATTCCCGAGGTATTGCTGCCGCCGGGCGCTTCGCCGCATAACTATGCGTTGCGGCCTTCCGACGTACGGCGCGTGCAGTCGGTGGACCTGCTGTATTGGATCGGCCCGGACATGGAAAGCTTTCTGCCGCGTGTCTTGAAAGGCCGCAGCTTGCCGACGGTGGCGGTGCAGGACCTTCCGGGAATGAAACTGCGTCGGTTCGCCGAAGATAGCCACTCCCATGCTGAAGATGCCGACGAACATGATCATGACCATCGCCCGGGCAGCCTGGATGCGCATTTGTGGCTGTCGACGGTCAACGCCCGGGTGATTGCGAACCGCATGGCGGCGGATCTCAGCGCTGCCGACCCGGCGAACGCCGAGCGTTACCAGAGCAACGTGAAGGCCTTTGATGGCCGTATGGATGCACTGGACGCGCGCTTGAAGGCACGTATGGCGGACGTCGCCGGCAAGCCGTACTTCGTGTTCCATGAAGCCTTCGATTACTTCGAAGATGCCTACGGCCTCAAGCACACCGGAGTGTTCAGCGTGGCCGCAGAAGTGCAGCCGGGTGCCCAGCATGTGGCAGCGATGCGTACGCGTTTGCAGGAAGTGGGCAAGACTTGTGTGTTCAGCGAGCCGCCGTTGCGCCCGCGCCTTGCGGAAACGCTGGTGGCGGGTTTGCCGGTGAAGCTGGCGGAGCTGGATGCGTTGGGCGGCTACACGCCGGCCTCCGCCCAGGGGTATGAGCAGGTGCTGGAGAAGCTGGGGAATGACCTGGCTGGGTGCCTGGAGTCGCTCTGATAGACGCCGCATAACCACTGTGGGAGCGGGCTTGCTCGCGAATGCGGTGGATCAGTCAGCGCATCTGGTGACTGAAACTCCACATTCGCGAGCAAGCCCGCTCCCACATTTTGATCGCGTACGATCTTTACAGCGCGAACGGCAGCGGGGTCTTGACCTGCTGGCGTTGCGCCAGGCGCACCTGAAACTCGCGCGGGTCGTGAATCAGCACGTCCTGCCCGGCGAACGATTCAGCCGCAATCAGGCGTGACAGCCAGAACCGCACACAGGCCACACGCAGCATGGTCGGCCACAGCTCCGCTTCCTTGGCGGTAAACGGTCGCAAGCCCGCATAAGCCCCCAGCAACGCCCGTGCCCGTTGGCCGTCGATCACGCCGTCGGCGTCCGAGCACCAGTCGTTCAGGGCGATCGCCACGTCGTACAGCATCGGCCCCGAGCAGGCGTTGTAGAAGTCGATCAGCCCGGTCAGGTGCGTGCCTTCGAACATCGCGTTGTCGCGAAACAGGTCGGCGTGGATGTTTGCCCGGGGCAGCGCGAGGATCTGCGCCTTGTGCGCCTCGATCTCATCCAGCGCCGCTTGCAACAGGCCGCGTTGTTCCGCGTCGAGGTGCGAAATCAGTTGCGCGCCTTCGCTGAGCATCCAGTCCAGCCCGCGATCGGTCTTGCGTTCCAGCACCTTCTCGCCTTGGGTGGCCAGGTGCAGGTGGCCGAGCAATTCGCCCACTTGCACGCAATGCTGGGCGTTGGCGTCCTTGATGTGCTTGCCCGCCAGGCGCGGTTGCAGCAGCGCCGGTTTGCCCGCCAACTCGCGCAAGGCCACGCCGTCGGTGGTACGCAGGGCGTAAGGCACTGGCAAATCAGCGTCGTGGAGCACGTCCAGCAGTTCGATGAAGAACGGCATTTCCTGCACGGGGCCGCGCTCGACCAGGGTCAGGACAAATTCGCCCTGTTCCAGGCTGATGAAGAAATTGGTGTTTTCACTACCAGCGGCAATCCCCTGGAAATCAAGCAGGCGGCCGAGCCCGTAAGGGGCAAGAAAGGTTTCCAGCTCGGGCCGAGCCAGGGGGGTGAACACAGACATGGTTAAAACTGCCGTTACGGGCGCTGCGGGGAGCAGCGCCGATTAAAGTTAAGAAATCATTTCCATTCGAAGATCTTCCATGACGGGATCAGCATATCCGGCTGGTCAGAGCGGATGAAGTTCGCATCGGTTCCGTCCGCGCGCACCAGGAAGTAAGGCGGAAAGCCTTTCTGGGTCACCTTGATCGCGTACAGGAAACCATTCTGGCGGTATTCCTGGATGGTCTTGTCGCCTTCCGTGCGAATGGTGACTTCCGGGTCGCCCGAAGGGGCAGTATCTGCCGCCATGGCCACCATCGGAGTGAGTGCAATCAAGCCGGTCAACAACAGGCGATTTACTGTACGCATGATAACCTTGTCCCTTTGTCGTCATTGGTCCGGCTATTCTAGCGCCTGACCCGCCGAAAAGGTTGATCCTGCTCATGAGCCAAGCCCCCCTCGTCCTGGTGGACGGTTCTTCTTACCTGTACCGCGCCTTTCACGCGCTGCCGCCGCTCACCACTTCCAAAGGCCTGCCTACCGGCGCGGTCAAGGGCGTGTTGAACATGCTCAAAAGCCTGCGCAGGCAATACCCGAACAGTCCGTTCGCGGTGGTGTTCGACGCCAAGGGCGGGACATTTCGCGATGAGCTGTACGCCGAATACAAGGCCAACCGCGCGAGCATGCCCGATGACATGCGCGTGCAGATCGAGCCGCTGCACCAGAGCGTGATCGCCCTGGGCTTCCCGCTGCTGTGCGTCGAAGGCGTCGAAGCGGACGACGTGATCGGCACCCTGGCCCGCAGCAGCGCGGCCGCCGACCGTCCGGTGGTGATTTCCACCGGCGACAAGGACATGGCGCAACTGGTCGACGGGCACATTACCTTGGTCAACACCATGACCGGTAGCGCCATGGACGTTGAGGGCGTGAAGGAGAAATTCGGTGTCGCTCCCGAGCAGATCATCGATTACCTCGCGTTGATGGGCGATTCGTCCGACAACATCCCGGGCGTTCCGGGCATTGGTCCGAAGACGGCTTCCGGCCTGTTGGTAGGCGTCAACGGCGGCTTGAAGGAGCTCTACGAGCAGCTCGATATCGTGCCGACCTTGCCGATTCGTGGTGCCAAGACCCTGGTCGCCAAACTGGAAGAGCATAAGGCGAGTGCGTTCCTGTCCTACGAGCTGGCGACGATCAAGATCGACGTGCCGCTGGACGTGGGCCTGGATGATTTGCACCTGATCGAGCCGGATCGCGAGAAGCTGCTGGAGCTGTATACGCTGCTGGAGTTCAAGAGCTGGATTGACGAGATTCAACGCGATGCCAAGCGCGTCGAGTTGAGCGCTGCTCCTTCGGCCGCGGTCGCCGAGGAAGCGGTTGAGGTGGTCGCGCCGGTTTCTGTAGAGCCGGTGTACGAAACCATCCTCACCCAGGCTCAGTTTGATGCCTGGCTGAAGAAGCTCAACGACGCCAAGCTGTTCGCCTTCGATACCGAGACCACCGGGATCGACGCCCAGAAAGCGCAACTGGTGGGTGTGTCGTTTGCCGTGCAGGCCCATGAAGCAGCCTACATTCCGCTGACCCACTCCTACATCGGCGCGCCGGAACAGCTGGATCGGGACACCGTGCTGCTGGCCCTGAAGCCGTTGCTCGAAGACCCGGAAAAACTCAAGGTCGGCCAGCACGCCAAGTTCGACATGAATATCCTGGCCAACTGCGCCATCGGTGGTGACCCGGCACTCGGCATCACCGTGCGCGGCATTGCCTTCGACACCATGCTTGAATCCTATGTGCTGAACTCCGTGGCGACGCGCCACGACATGGACAGCCTGGCGAAGAAGTACCTGGACCACGACACCGTCAGCTTCCAGGACATCGCCGGCAAAGGCGCCAAGCAGCTGACCTTTGACCAGATTGCCCTGGAGCAAGCCGGCCCTTACGCGGCGGAAGACGCGGATGTGACCCTGCGTTTGCACCAGGAACTGCACAAGCAGCTTGCCGCTATTCCTTCCCTGGCCAGCGTATTGTCCGACATCGAGATGCCGCTGGTGCCCGTGCTGGCGCGCATTGAGCGTCAGGGCGCCCTGGTGGATGCCGCCTTGCTGGGCATCCAGAGCATCGAGCTGGGCAACAAGATGGTAGACCTCGAGCGCCAGGCGTATGAAATCGCCGGCGAGGAATTCAACCTGGGCTCGCCCAAGCAGTTGGGTGCGATTCTCTACGAGAAACTCGGGCTGCCGGTGTTGAAGAAGACCGGCAAGGGCCAGGCCTCGACGGCCGAGGAAGTCTTGGCCAAATTGGCTGAAGATGACTACCCACTGCCGAAAGTGCTGATGCAGTACCGCAGCATGAGCAAGTTGAAAAGCACCTACACCGACCGTTTGCCGGAGCAGATCAACTCGCGCACCGGTCGCGTGCACACGTCCTATCACCAGGCCGTAGCAGCAACCGGGCGCCTGTCCTCCAGCGATCCAAACCTGCAGAACATTCCGGTGCGTACCGCTGAAGGCCGGCGTATCCGCCAGGCATTTGTCGCGCCCAAGGGCTACAAGCTGCTGGCGGCGGACTACTCGCAGATCGAGCTGCGCATCATGGCGCATTTATCGAAGGACGAAGGCTTGCTGAATGCGTTCCGCGACGACCTGGACGTGCACACCGCCACGGCGGCCGAGGTGTTCAAGGTTGAGTTGGCTGAGGTCACGTCCAATCAGCGTCGCAGTGCCAAGGCGATCAACTTTGGCCTGATCTACGGCATGGGCGCGCAGAAGCTGGGCAAGGACATCGGCGTCGACACCAAGACCGCCAAGGCTTATATCGATGTGTACTTCGCCCGTTACCCGGGGGTGCGCGAGTACATGGAGCGCACCCGTGCCCAGGCGGCTGATCAGGGTTATGTGGAAACCCTGTTCGGGCGCCGCCTGTACCTGCCGGAGATCAATTCCAACAAGCCTCAGGAGCGTGCTGGCGCCGAGCGTACGGCAATCAACGCGCCGATGCAGGGCACTGCGGCCGATATCATCAAGAAGGCCATGGTCAAGGTCGACAACTGGCTGACGGACTCGGGCCTGGACGCCAAGGTCATCCTTCAAGTGCACGATGAATTGGTGCTGGAGGTACGTGAGGACCTGGTGGCTGAAGTCAGCGCGAGGATTCGTGAACACATGAGCGAGGCGGCAAAGCTGGATGTGCCGCTGGTGGTAGACGTCGGCGTGGGCGACAACTGGGACGAAGCGCACTAAACCTGGGGCCTGGGCCGCGGCATCATGCCGCGGCAGCGCTTTAGATCGGAAAACGCGGCGGGTTATTTCCAATAGTTTTTTGAACGTGCCGGAACTTAACCCGTGAATTGCTACTCAGAGTTACTGAATGGGTGGTGAAGCCCTTCAATGCTCCTATGTTGTGTTAAGTGTTGGCAGATATCTGGACCCCGCCCTAGCGGTCCGGAACTTGGACCCCGAACTTCCCCTCCCCATACGAAGTCCGGGGTTTTTTTTGCCCCGAGTTTTTACTCGGCGGCTTCCGAACCCTTGTCAGCCAGTTCCATCCAACCTGCCAATACAGTGTAGGCATCTTCCAGCCCCATGCGTTTTGGCGCCGAGAACAACTGGATAGTCACCGCATCACCCCAACCCTTACGGATTTCTGCCTGCACTTTGAGCAGGGTGTTTTTCGCTGCGCCGTAGGTCAATTTGTCGGCCTTGGTCAGCAGGACGTGCATCGGCATGCCGCTGGCGACGGCCCAATCGAGCATCAACAGGTCGAAGTCGGTCATTGGATGACGGATGTCCATCATCAGAATCAAACCCTTCAAACTCTCCCGGCCACCCAGATACGCTTCGAGGTGACGCTGCCAGTGCAGCTTCAGCGGGATAGGTACTTTTGCATAACCGTAGCCCGGCAGGTCGACCAGACGCCGATCATCGTCTAGCTTGAAGAAGTTGAGGAGCTGTGTGCGCCCCGGGGTTTTCGAGGTACGGGCCAGGCTGGCGTGGGTCAGGGTGTTCAGCGCGCTGGACTTGCCGGCGTTGGAGCGGCCGGCGAATGCGACTTCGAAGCCTTCGTCATCGGGGCATTGGTCGACTTTGGCGGCGCTGAGCATGAAGGTGGACTGTTGGCACAGGCCGAGGATGGGATTCTTGAGTTGCATGAGTTTTCCGATGTGGGCGGTGCCGGGAATAGGTGCGGCAAGCGGTGTCGTTTCCGTTTCAGTAGCGCCAGTATATAATGCCGCAGATTTTGTGTGTGCTTTGTCCCAGCGAAGGATGAAGTTCACGGGAGCGATAGACCTTTATTGCGCATTAGAACGCAAAACGCTCTCAAACCCTGAAAAGGTCGATGTATGACCAAGTGGCTGCTGGCCTTCGGTTTCTTGATGCCACTTTACAGTGCGCAGGCTACACAGGAACCGGAGGCTGTGTACAACCGCTTTTGCGGGGCCTGCCATGCCGGACAGCTGCCCAACGCCCCTGGACGGGGTGACCAGGCAGCCTGGAAGCCAAGATTGGCTCAAGGTATGGACACGCTGGTGCAACACGTGACCCAGGGTTTCAAGGCGATGCCGCCGCGTGGTTTGTGCATGGACTGCAGTACCGAGGATTACCATGCCGTCATTCAGTTGATGGTGAGTGAACCCGGTCCATAACTCTTTAACCCTTAGCCGTAGTTGGATTAGCTGATGAACAAACTGATCGTGAGTCTGCTGTTGACCCTGGGCATCACCGGTGTTGCCCATGCCGCAGGCGACGCCACTGCTGGCCAGGCGAAAGCCGCCGTATGTGGTGCTTGCCATGGACCGGACGGTAATAGCCCGGCGCCTAACTTTCCAAAACTGGCCGGCCAGGGTGAGCGTTACCTGACCAAGCAGATGCACGACATCAAGGATGGCAAGCGTACGGTCCTGGAAATGACCGGCTTGTTGACCAACCTCAGCGATCAGGACCTGGCGGATATCGCGGCGTATTTTGCCAGCCAGAAAGGCAGTGTGGGAGCTGCTGATCCGAAACTGGTGGCCCGCGGTGAAGAATTGTTCCGCGGCGGCAACCTGGAAAAAGGCATGCCTTCCTGCCTCGGCTGCCACTCGCCTAACGGCGCAGGCCTTGCTGCCGCTGGCTTCCCGCACTTGAGCGGCCAGCATGCCCAGTACATCGGCAAACAGCTGACAGACTTCCGCGAAGGCAATCGCACCAATGACGGCGATACCAAGATCATGCAGAGCATCGCCGCGAAACTCAGCAACAAGGACATCGAAGCCGTGTCCCAATACATCCAGGGCCTGCACTAAGTGCCCCGGCTACGTTAACGCTCGATTAATCCGTCGATGCAAGCATAAAAAGGGTGGCCCAGGCTGCCCTTTTTTGTGGCCGGTGCCGTTACACTAACGAACTCATGCCCGCGTAGACCTGTCACAACAAAGGTCGCGTGAGGCGACTTTATTTGTCCAGGAGTAAAGCATGCGTAATCTGATCCTCAGCGCCGCTCTCGTCACTGCCAGCCTTTTCGGCATGACCGCACAAGCTGCCGATAATGTGCCGCTTGAAGCCGGTAAAACCTACGTTGAGCTGGCCAATCCTGTGCCGGTTTCCGTACCGGGCAAGATCGAAGTGGTGGAGCTGTTCTGGTATGGCTGCCCGCATTGCTACGCTTTTGAGCCAGTCATCAATCCGTGGGTCGAGAAGCTGCCTGAGGACGTGAACTTCAAACGTATTCCTGCCCTGTTCGGCGGCCCATGGGACGCCCACGGCCAGCTGTTCATTACGCTGGACACCATGGGTGTAGAACACAAGGTTCACGCGGCTGTCTTCAATGCCATCCAGAAAGAAGGCAAGCGCCTTGTGAAGCCTGAAGACATGGCCGATTTCGTCGCCACCCAAGGCGTCGACAAAACCAAGTTCCTGGAGACATTCAACTCGTTCGCTGTGAAGGGCAAGATGGCCCAATACAAGGAACTGGCCCAGAAATACGGCGTGCAAGGCGTACCGACGCTGATCGTCAACGGCAAATACCGCTTTGACATCGGCAGTGCCGGCGGCGAAGAGCAGGCGCTGAACGTGGCCGACCAATTGATCGCCAAAGAGCGCGCAGCCAAGTAAGGGGCCCGTCATGCGTCGCTGGGGTACTGAACGTGTCGTTGGCCTGCATGACCCGAAGGTCAACGAACATCACCTGGAATCCACGGGCCTGCCGGCTGACAGTCGGTTGCGCCTGCTCAGTTTCAATATCCAGGTGGGTATCAGTACCGAGAAATACCGGCATTACCTGACCCGTGGCTGGCAGCACCTGCTGCCCCACAATGGGCGTGCCGGCAATCTGCAAAAGATCGGCGACCTGCTGGGTGACTTCGACCTGGTAGCCCTGCAGGAGGCCGATGGTGGCAGCCTGCGTTCCGGCTACATCAACCAGGTCGAGCACCTTGCCCAGCTCGGTGCCTTTCCCTACTGGTATCAACAACTCAATCGCAACCTCGGCAAACTCGGCCAGCACAGCAATGGTGTGCTCAGCCGTCTGAAACCGTGGGCGATCGAGGACCACCCGTTGCCTGGCCCGAAAGGCCGCGGTGCAATTCTCGTACGATTCGGCGAAGGGCCGGAAGCATTGGTCGTGGTGATGATGCACCTCGCGTTGGGGGCACGAACCCGCACCCTGCAGTTGGCCTACATCCGCGAGTTGATTGGCAACTACAAACACCAAGTGCTGATGGGGGACATGAACACCCACGCCAGCGACCTGCTACAGAATTCCCCGTTGCGCGACCTTGGGTTGCTGGCGCCGCAAGTCGAAGCCACCTTTCCCAGCTGGCGACCGCAACGTTGTCTTGATCACATCCTGCTCAGCCCGACCCTGACACTCGAAAGTGTGCAGGTACTGGCGCAGCCCATCTCCGATCACCTGCCCGTCGCGGTAGAGATTCGTCTGCCGGGTTCGCTCACGGCTGATGCATTGCCCGCGTTGAGCCCCGGCCCTCGCGGACCCCTTGCATGAGCGACGACGCCCAGCGTTGGAAAGAGAAATACCTTAAAAGCGTCGAGCAACAAGAAAAGCTCGAGCGTCGCTGGGCCGCCCGCCTCGACCTGCTGCGCCGAGGGCTGGTGCGCAGCACCCTGGCGGCAGAAGGGACCGACCGAGCGGTTGACCAATGCATGAAGGAAATGCGCGATGTGGTGCGCACCGACGACATGGACGCCGCCCTCGCTGCATTGCTGCCGCGCCTGGAAAAGGCCGTGCTGGATTCGGAGCAGCGCCGCGAAACCCGGGTTGACCAGATCGGCAGCGCGTTGACGGCCCTGGTCACTCAGTTGCAGAAACTGCCCTTGCCACGGGACGTGAGTCGCCCGCTGAAGGCTTTCGCCAAGCAGCTGGACGGTCGGGTTGGCCAGGCGCGGGAGATCCCGCTGTTGCTGAGTGAGCTGAGCGGCCTCCAGGGGCAGGCGTTGAGTAACCTGGAGCCGGAGGGCGAAACCAGCCGTTCGAGCCCGGGGCTGTTGCAGCGTCTGTTTGGCACCAAGGACGCAATCGACACGCCGGAGGTTGAAGCGCCCACGCCATCCCGCCCGGCTTCTCCGGCGCCTGCTGCGCCAAAGCCCAGCCCGGTGGGTGAAGTTGAAGCGCCGGCGCAATCGGCAGAACTGGCCCAGGCGCTGCGGGCTTTTGCACCGCAGCCGAAGGTCCCGGCCCCCATCGAGTCGCCCCCTGAGCCGGTATCGCCAGTAGAGGCTACCGACGCTGTCAGCGAAGCAGTGCCTGTTGTTCCGGCCGTCGCGGTCACAGCGCCTGTCGTCGAGGCACCCGCTACGATTATCGAAACGCCAGAACCCGAGCAACCGATCGAAGCGGAGGTTGAGCTCGAGAGTGCTCTTGCCGCCATGGTCGAGGTGCCAGAGGTGCAGGCCCGTGAGCCGGAGCGGACTGAGATCGGCAGTCTTTCCCTGCCCCCGGTCCTGGCCGATGAACCGCAAGAATCGCCCGAGCAGGCAGAGCTGAACCCAGACGAGCTGCAAGCGGATCAAGCCTACGCCCTGCCCGACACCCCCGAGCCGTCTTACAGTTCGGTGGCCAAGCACATCGAAGATACCCTGCTCGGCTTACTGGAAGACCTCTCGCTGCCCGAGCGCCATCGGCCCCAGGCCGAAGCCATGCGTGAACGCCTGGCCCACGGATTGAACTGGTACGAATTGCTGCCGATCCTCGATGACCTGGCGGTGTTGATGCTGGCGATCACCGACAGCGGCCAGCACGAGTTTGAAGCCTACCTCAAGCAACTCAACGACCGTCTCGAGGCGTTCCAGGGGCACCTGCAGGTCGCCAGTGACGGCCACGCCGACAGCCGCTCGGCAGCCAGGGAACTGGATACCCAGATCCGCGAACAAGTGGATGGTTTGCAAACCAGCATGCAGGACGCCGCGGACCTCGACAGCCTCAAGCACGTGCTGGAGAGCCATCTCGAAGGGTTGCTGGGCACCATGGATGAACACCGCCACCAGCGTGACCAGCGCGAACAGGAAGTGGCTGCACGGCTCAAGGGCCTGGCCGAACGGGTCGCCAATATGGAGCAAGAGGCTCAGGGCTACCGTGAACACCTTGAGGTTCAGCGGCAAAAAGCCCTGATCGATCCGCTCACCGCACTACCCAACCGCGCTGCCTGGAGCGAGCGTCTGGAGCAGGAGGTCAACGCCTGGCACCAGCGTGGAAATAACCTGTCACTGGCCATGCTGGACCTCGATCACTTCAAGCGCATCAACGACGGCTATGGTCATCTGGCGGGCGACAAGGTGCTGAAAATCATCGCCACGGTGCTTCGCAAACGCCTGCGGCCGAACGACTTCATCGCGCGTTTTGGCGGTGAAGAGTTTGTGCTGTTGATGCCCAACTCGTCGCTGTCCGATGCGTTGGCGGTGGGCGAAACCCTGCGTGCAGCCATCCAAGCCTGCCCGTTTCACTTCAAGGGCGAGCCGGTGACGATTACGGTGTCCATGGGCATGGCGCAGTTTCAGCCGGGAGAACGCAGTGACCTGGCGCTCAAGCGCGCTGACGAGGCGTTATATCGTGCCAAGGCGGCGGGGCGTAATCAGGTGCAGGCGGCCTGACCGGAAATGTTCCATTTTGTTTAAAACATCGCATTTGGCCGCCTGGCAGCAAACGGTACGTTACACTGTTGCATTATCGTCTTAAGCGTACTATTTGCTGCCATGAAACTTCTGTGTTCTGCCTTTCTGTTTCTCCTGCTCGCCGGTTGCGCGAGCGGCCCTCGCCTGGACACCAGTCATCCGTCGGTGAACCACGACAATCGTGTGCAGTTTGTCGTCGTGCACTACACCTCGGCGTCCCTTGAGCGCTCCCTGGCGCTGTTGACCCATGGCCAGGTCAGCAGTCATTACCTGATCGGTGATGACGCCTCGGCCACCATCTATAAGCTCGTGGATGAAAGCCAGCGCGCCTGGCATGCCGGAGAAAGTGAATGGATGGGCCGCACCTGGCTCAACTCCAGCTCCATCGGGATCGAGATCGTGAACCCGGGTTATCGGGATTTGCCGACGGGCCGCGTCTGGTATCCCTATTCCGAAGCGCAGGTGCAGTCACTGGTGGTGCTGCTCAAGGACATCAGCAAACGCAACGGCATCGACCCGCGAAACATCATCGGCCATAGCGACATTGCCCCGCTGCGCAAGCTGGACCCGGGGCCGTTGTTCCCCTGGAAGCGCCTGGCGGATGAAGGGCTGGGCATGTGGCCGGACGCCAAGGCGGTGGCCCGTTACCAGGTGCAGTACGCAGCCGATCTGCCGAGCATTACCTGGTTCCAGGAAGAGTTGGCGAAGCTGGGCTATCCGACGCCGCAGACGGGCGAGCTGGATGTGGCGACGCGGCATGTGGTGGCCGCGTTCCAGATGCATTTCCGGGCGTCGCTGTTTGATGGGACGCCGGATGCCGAAAGTGCTGCGATCCTGCGGGCGTTGAATCACCAATAACGGTTGGCGCGTTGGTCCTACAGGGGCAACGCCATGTAGAACTGCGTCCCCTGCCCCGGCCGCGAATACACCCCCATGCGGCCACCGTGCAATTGCACGATCTCCTTGCACAGCGCCAGGCCCAGCCCGGCGCCGCCTTTCTTGCGGCCTACCTGCACAAACGGTTCGAAGATTCGTCCCTGCTGGCCGTAGGCAATGCCTTCACCGTTGTCTTCAACGCTGACAATCACCCGTTCGCCATGGCGACGCGCCTGCAAGCGGATCTGCCCACCGTCGGCTGTGTGCCGCAGGGCATTGCCCAGCAAATTGTCGAGCACCCTTTCCAGCTGCGCTCGATCGGCATGCAACCTCGGTAGTGGTGATTGTTCCTCAACCAGCAGTTCGATGTTCTGTGCATTCGCCTGCTCCGCGAAGCGGGCGCGGGCATGTTCGAGCAGGTCGCTGATGTCACACGGGCCCAGGGTGAGTTTCTGCAAGCCATTCTGGTAGCGCGAGAAGTTGAGCAAGTCGTTGATCAACTGCATCAGGCGCTGCATTTCCTCGTTGACCGTATCCAGCAGGTCCGCTTCGCGCGACTCCGCAGGAAACTTCGCCCGTTCCCGGAACAAGCCGAAGGCCATGTGCATGCCCGTCACCGGCGTGCGTAATTCATGGGACGCGCGCAATACAAACTCACTGCGCACTCGTTCAAAGGCACGCTGTTCGGTAACGTCATGCAGCACCATCACCGCGCCCAGAATGTGCCCCTGGGTATGGCTGACCGGCGTCAGGCTGTACGTCAGCAGGCGCAGCTCACCCTCAACCTCTACTTCCAGGTCTTCAGGTGCGCGCTCCAGGTTGCCGCCGCGCAGTACCAGCTGCAGCTGTTCATCCAGTTCCGGGCGGCCCAGGGCGTCGCCAAGGCCTTGGCCCAGGCGATTCTCGTCCCAGCCGAGTTGACGTTGTGCCACCGGGTTAAGGTGTTCCAGGCGACCCTGGCGGTCGATCATCAGCAGGCCGTCGTCGATGCTGTCGAGCACCGCTTGCAGGCGTTGCTGCCCGGCGAGTAGCTCGTCGACATTGGTTGCCTGATGCTGGCGCAACGCCTCGGCCATGATGCCGAAGCGTCGGGTCAGCAGGTTCATTTCCGCTGCGGATGAAATGGGCAGCGTGACTTCGAAGTTGCCCTGGCCGATCTTGTCGGCGGCCTTGGCCAGCGCTTCGATCGGCCCGCCAAAGCGTCGGGCGATACCGTGGGCGGTAACGAAACCGATGATCAGCACCGCCAGCCCGACCAGGCCCAGCAGGCCGGCAATCAGCAGCGCACGTTCACGGGACTTGTGTTCGGTATCGTTGATGTTATCCAGGGCTTTCTTGTGCTCGGCGATCAGGCCGTTGCGCAGGATGTTGAAGCGTTTGGTCAGCTCGTCGTTGTTGCGCAGTTGCGGCGGAGCATTCTCCTTTTCATCGAACGCCTCGAGAAAGCTCAGGTAATTGGTCTTGGCCTGGGTAAAACCGCTGGTTACCGCGTCCTTTTGTTCGTGGTCGATACCTTGCTGCAACAGGGCGAAATAGCGTTGCTTGGAGTCTTCCAGCGCAGCGGTATTCGGCTGTTCATTGAGCATGATCATCAACTGGTCGCCGAGGGTCTGCCGAAGCTTGAGCCCCAGGTCCAATGTGATGAAGTTGCTACGAATCAACGATTCCTGGGTCTTGGCCATTTGCATGACGCTCACCAGCCCCAGCAGCAACCCCAACAGGGCGACGGTGATCAGCGCGGAAATACTCAGGAACAACCGAGTGCGCAGGGTCATCGCAAGCTTCATAGGCTACAGCTCACAGGTTGTATTGTTTGCGTTTGCGATACAGCGTCGACGCATCAATGCCAAGGGTTCGGGCCGCCTGGTCCAGGGTGTCGCTGGTGGCCAGCACGGCGCCGATATGCGCCTTTTCCAGTTCATCCAGGCTCAACGCCGCACCGATACGCGGGGCATTGTTAGTCGGCTGCTCGGCCATGCCGAGGTGGCTGATCTCAACTTTTTCCTGCGGGCAAATGATGCTGGCCCGCTCAACCACGTTGCGCAGCTCACGGATGTTCCCCGGCCAGCGGTAGTTGAGCAGTGCCTCACGGGCTTCATCGCTGAAGCCGCGCGCCGGCCGCGCATATTCCTTCACGAAGCGCGCCAGGAAGCGGTCGGCCAGGGTCAGGATGTCTTCGCTGCGTTCGCGCAGGGGCGGCAGGTGCAAGGTGATGACATTCAGGCGATACAGCAGGTCTTCGCGGAAACGGCCGTCGCGAACCATGTCTTCCAGGTTCAGGTTGGTAGCGGCGAGAATTCGCACATCGGCACGGCGCGTCACCGGGTCGCCGACGCGCTCGTATTCCTTGTCCTGGATAAAGCGCAGCAACTTGGGTTGTAAAGTAAGCGGAAAGTCGCCGATCTCGTCGAGAAACAAGGTGCCGCCATCGGCCTGGTTGACGCGGCCGAGGGTGCTTTCGCTGGCGCCGGTAAACGCACCACGGCTATGACCGAACAACTCGCTTTCCATCAGTTCCGCCGTCAGGGACGGGCAGTTGATGGTGACACAGGATTTTTTCGCGCGTTTGCTCCAACCGTGGATCGCCCGGGCCAGTTCACCTTTACCGGTGCCGGATTCGCCGAGAATCAGGATGTTGGCATCAGTGCCCGCCACCTGGCGTGCGGTTTCCAGCACCACCATCATCGCCGGGCTATGGGAGTCGAGGCCGTCCTTGGGCTGGCGCACTGCGCCTTCCAGGGCTTCCAGGCGTGCCGACAGCTGGCGCACTTCCAGCTGCTTGGCCGTGGCCAGGCGCAATTGGTCGGGGCTGCAAGGCTTTACCAGGTAGTCGGCCGCGCCGGCCTGGATCGCATCCACGGCGGTGTCGACGGCCGAGTGGGCCGTGACGATCACCACGCGCATCCACGGCGCCTGGATACGCATTTGCGCCAGTACGTCCAGACCGTTGTCTTCGCCCAGGCGCAGGTCCAGGAAGCACAGGTCAAACACCTGGCGTTGCAACAAGGCATCGGCCTGGGCGGCGCTGTTGGCGGTGGCTACGGTGTAGCCTTCATCTTCCAGGCAGTAACGGAAGGTGCGAAGGATCGCGGATTCGTCATCCACTAAAAGAATGCGGCCTTGAAGTTCCTTGGCTGATTCCATCTGTCCCGCGCTCCCTTAAGAATGAATGATGTTGTTTAGTCCCGGAATAATCGGGCAAGTTGCATGGTTTATTCTGATTGATTAAAGCCGTCACCGCGCAGCTATCTGCGCTTCTTCTTACAAAGACGCCCACAAGAGGCGTTTTTGTCTCCCTCTTGCCACTTCGGCAGTCGAACGTTGCCTTCCTATCCCTTGATCCGACCAGTGACCATCGTGCATTTCGCACGGCAAGGATAGGGGCATCGTGCAGGATGCTCGTGGTGTCAAAGCGCTTTTGTTTTTAACTGGTTGATTTTATTGGTTTTTATTTTGTTAAAAAACTGGCACGCAGGCTGCAATACAGCTCATACGAGTTTCATCTACGAATAATCAGAATGCGGGAGAGATACAGCATGACTCGCCAAAGCCTGACCCAACTGCGTGTATCGCCACTGCGCCTGCAACAGGGGCTGTTTGCCAGCCTGGCCCTGATGGTGACCTTGATTGGCGGTCAGCAATTGGCGCATTGGCAGCAGAGTCAGCAGCAAGTCGTGCAGTTTGAACGTCCGATGATGACCCAGACCCATTTCCGCTCCGTCGGCAGCACTGCCGCCGATGTGACAACCCCGCAATTGGCGGCGGTTGAACAGGACTCCACCCTCGGCGACCTGCCATCGCAGGAACGCTGGGTGTTCTAGGCAATACACGGTCCTCGAATCGAGCGACCGCAGGCACTACCGCTGTTACCCCTAAAAGAAGCGTAAGGAGAATCACCATGTTGAGTTGGGCAATCACATTTCTGATCATCGCCATTGTGGCTGCAGTCCTGGGCTTCGGTGGTATCGCGGGCACCGCCACGGGTATCGCCAAGATTCTGTTTGTGGTCTTCCTGGTGATGTTCATCGCTTCCTTCTTCTTTGGCCGTCGTGGTCGAGGCTAAGCATGTTCAACTCGTCCCTTAAAGCCCTGGCTGCCGCCCTGTTGTTGGGCGGCAGCGGCTTGGTGCTGGCTGCCAATGATGGCCAGTCCCGAGCCAACGAACTGCTGAGTGCGGACCCGCAGTACCGCGAGACTTGGCAGAGCGTGGTCAAGAAGGAAGAGCGTCTGCCTGAATGGGTGTTGAACCTGTCGGGCAGTGCTGAACAAATGAATGCCGTTGAGGAGGATGGCGACAAGTACTTGGTCGGGCCGCTCTGTGAAACCGCAGACACATGCCTGAACAAGCGCCTGATCGTCGCTTTCAGCTTCGACAAGGAAGATGCTTACGCGATGTTGGTAGAAGTCCCGGCGGGCTTGCCCGCGGACAAATCGCCAACGCGGCACGCCGACTACCGTTTTCTTGGCAAGCCGGACGAAGGCATGCAAAAGCTGCTGATGGAACAGCTCAAGAAAGATCCGAATTGGTACTAGGTTCGGTCTGACGACGCTGTCGTCTACCGGCTTAACGTCCATAGAAAGAAGCGCCGTGCTTCTTTCTGTTTGCATCGCCCGACAAGGGTGGTGCATGACCAAGGGGCCGGGTTGCTCTGATCGTTTGGATCGGCGTGACCTACGGGGACAGGGAGTGCCTGCGCAAGGGCCGGGTCAGGTGAAAAGCTGCGACGCAAGTTCCCAAGCCGATGGTTTGTGGAACTTGCGACGGGCTTGCGGCTCCTATGCCCGCTTCTGTCATGCCGCCCATAGCGGCAATTCTCCTTTTTGCGTCCGCCCAACCATTTCTTGGTGTTTCCGCGTGACCATCTATCGAGAAAGTTTGTCTTCTGCCAGACGAGTTTTTCGATGGTATGCGTAGGAATTTTCAGGGGTTTTCAACCGCGACCGTAGATTTTCAAAAAACCCTGCGCGAGCCTGAAATGGCCGGTTCGCGGCATTTATGCCTGCCGAAATGTCGTATTCGAACTGACCGTTCAGACAGAAAAACTCAAAAAAACTCATGCCGATTCGGCATAGGGTAGGCGTTTACGGCATTAGACGTCGCCTCCTTGCATCGGAATAGTTGCGCCTTTTTTCGCCTGCCAGTGAGCCATATCGGCCAACTGCGGTGACCTTCTACGGGGGCAGATGCACACACTTTTTCGCTCTCGAGCGTTCCAGCTGCTGGCGCATCTGCCTGAGTCCACTTGAAGTAAGGGTAATGACATGAAGAAGGCAAAGCTAAGCCTCGCCTGGCAGATCCTCATCGGTCTGGTGCTGGGGATTGCAATCGGTGCGGTGCTTAACCATTTCAGTGCTGAAAAGGCCTGGTGGATCAGCAACGTGTTGCAGCCCGCTGGCGATATCTTTATCCGCCTGATCAAGATGATCGTTATCCCGATCGTGATTTCGTCGCTGATTGTCGGAATCGCCGGTGTTGGCGATGCGAAAAAGCTCGGCCGGATCGGCGTTAAAACCATCCTTTACTTCGAAGTGGTCACCACCATTGCCATTGTGGTCGGCCTGTTGCTGGCCAACCTGTTCCATCCGGGTACCGGCATCGACATGAGTACCCTGGGTACCGTCGACATTTCCAAATACACGGCCACCGCCGCCGAGGTCCAGCACGAGCACGCGTTCATCGAGACGATCCTCAACCTGATCCCGTCGAACATCTTCGCCGCCGTGGCCCGTGGCGACATGCTGCCGATCATCTTCTTCTCGGTGTTGTTCGGCCTCGGCTTGTCGAGCCTCAAGCCTGAATTGCGCGAGCCCCTGGTGACCATGTTCCAGGGCGTGTCCGAGAGCATGTTCAAAGTCACCCACATGATCATGAAATACGCCCCGATCGGTGTATTTGCCCTGATCGCGGTGACCGTCGCCAACTTCGGCTTCGCCTCGCTGCTGCCGCTGGCCAAGCTGGTGATCCTGGTTTACGTCGCCATCCTGTTCTTTGCTTTTGTGGTGCTGGGCCTGATCGCCCGCCTGTTCGGCTTCTCGGTGATCAAGCTGATGCGCATCTTCAAGGATGAGCTGGTGCTGGCCTACTCCACTGCCAGCTCTGAAACCGTGCTGCCGCGTGTGATCGAGAAGATGGAAGCCTACGGCGCGCCAAAGGCGATCTGCAGCTTCGTGGTACCGACCGGCTACTCGTTCAATCTCGACGGTTCGACCCTGTACCAGAGCATCGCGGCGATCTTTATCGCCCAGCTGTATGGCATCGACCTGTCGATTGGCCAGCAACTGATGCTGGTGCTGACCCTGATGGTCACCTCCAAAGGCATCGCCGGCGTACCGGGTGTGTCGTTCGTGGTGCTGCTGGCGACCCTGGGCAGCGTGGGCATTCCGCTGGAAGGCCTGGCGTTCATCGCCGGTGTCGACCGCATCATGGACATGGCCCGTACCGCACTGAACGTGATCGGTAACGCCCTGGCCGTACTGGTCATCTCCCGTTGGGAAGGCATGTACGACGATGCCAAGGGCGAGCGCTACTGGAACTCCCTGCCGCACTGGCGCACCAAGCAAGCACTGCCGGCCGGCGAGACCACTCGCGGCTGACCGCCAGGACTGGCTTCTACACAAACCCCGGAAAATCCGGGGTTTGTCGTTTCTGCCAGCCCCGCTATCATTCGCCCCATCTTTCGGGGGATTCAACTGATGCTCAATGGCCTGTGGCTTGGCTTCTTTATCGTGGCGATGGTGTCTGCGCTGGCGCAATGGCTGATCGGCGGGAATGCCGGGATCTTTGCGGCCATGGTGGAAAGCATTTTCGCCATGGCCAAGCTGTCGGTCGAGGTGATGGTGTTGCTGTTCGGCACCCTGACCTTGTGGCTGGGCTTCCTGCGTATCGCCGAGAAAGCCGGGATCGTCGACTGGCTGGCCAAGGCCCTGGGGCCGCTGTTCCGGCGCCTGATGCCGGAAGTGCCTGCCGGTCATCCGGCCATCGGCTTGATCACGCTCAACTTCGCCGCCAACGGCCTGGGCCTCGATAACGCCGCTACGCCCATCGGCCTCAAGGCCATGAAGGCGCTGCAAGAGCTCAACCCTATCCCCAATACCGCCAGCAACGCGCAGATCCTGTTCCTGGTACTCAACGCGTCTTCCCTGACCCTGCTGCCGGTCACCATCTTCATGTACCGCGCCCAGCAAGGTGCGGCGGACCCGACGCTGGTGTTCCTGCCGATCCTGCTGTCCACCAGCGCCTCGACCCTGGTGGGCCTGTTGTCGGTGGCGGTGATGCAACGCCTGCGGCTGTGGGACCCGGTGGTGCTGGCGTATCTGATTCCGGGTGCGCTGGTACTGGGTGGCTTCATGGCCTTGCTGGCGACGCTCTCAGCCACGGCGCTGGCGGGCCTGTCGTCGATCCTCGGCAACCTCACGCTGTTCGGGCTGATCATGTTGTTCCTGGTGATCGGCGCGCTGCGCAAGGTGAAGGTCTACGAGGCGTTTGTCGAAGGTGCCAAAGAGGGCTTCGACGTTGCCAAGAACCTGCTGCCGTACCTGGTGGCGATGCTCTGTGCAGTGGGCGTGTTGCGGGCGTCCGGCGCGCTGGATTTCGGCCTGGAAGGCATTCGCCACGTAGTGGCCTGGACCGGCATGGACACGCGCTTTGTCGATGCGCTGCCGACCGCGATGGTCAAGCCGTTCTCCGGCAGTGCGGCGCGGGCGATGTTGATTGAGACCATGCAGACCCAGGGCGTGGACAGCTTCCCGGCGCTGGTGGCGGCGACGATTCAGGGCAGCACCGAGACCACGTTCTATGTGTTGGCGGTGTACTTTGGCTCGGTGGGAATCCAGCGGGCACGGCATGCGGTGGGGTGTGCGTTGTTGGCGGAGTTTGCTGGTGTGGTGGCGGCGATTGCGGTGTGCTACTGGTTCTTCGGCTAAGACCTGAATCCCTGTGGCGAGGGAGCTTGCTCCCGTTGGGCCGCGAAGCGGCCCCAGTCAGTTATCGCAGGTGTGTCAGTCAAAGCTCATTGACTGGTTTTGGGGCTGCTGCGCAGCCCAACGGGAGCAAGCTCCCTGGCCACAAAAGCGCGGCTTCCCAGGCCGACGGCCCAATCCACCAGCTGCCTGTTCAGCACATCCCCAGCCTGACCAAACCCGGCCACCACCGCCGGCACCTTGGTATCCCCCACCGGCTGCCTCACCTCGAACCGCTTGCTGGCAATAATCCGTTGATCACTGCCGCGCACCAACCGTGCGTCCAGCCGTATCACCACTTCAACTGCGCTGCCGCGATACTCACTCTGAAACGCCTGCAGCTGCCCGCCCAACTCAAAGTCCGCCTGCAGATTGGTCTCATCGGTACTGAGCAACGTCACCCGCCCATCCCGCTGGAACCCGTCCAGCAACCGGTTACGCAACAGCACCGGTGCCGGATCGCTCCAGCGGGAATTCGCATAGCTGCTGATCAGGTCGCCATTAGGCACCACGGCAATCCGCGGGCTATCGAGGAATTCGCTGGTCTGCGGCTTCGCCACCCGCAGCGACCAGGCCACCGGGCTGGCCTGCGTGGCGGCCTGCGCCGATGGCAACCGGTACACGTCCGAGGGATCCGCCTTCGGCAGGATGGAACACGCACTGACCAATACCAGCGCAACGGGGGCGATCATTTGGTACGCACGCTTCATGGCGTGAACTCCTTGTTCTTGTCGCTGCCCAGCAGGTAACCGCTGGGGTTGGCTTCCAGGCGGCGGGAAATGGCGCGCAACGAACCCAGGGTTTCCCGCAGCTCGCGCACTGCTGGCGCCAGTTCGTTGAGACCCTGCATGCCGCTGTTCAGGGAATCCTTGTTGTTGGTCAGCAAGGTGTCGATCGTGGCCGTGCTCTGTTGAAGGGACTGCATGGCCTTTTCAGCACTGCCGAAAACCTGCTTGCCCTGGTCGTTGAGCAAACCGTTGGCGTTGCGCATCAACGCGGTGGTTTGCTCCAGGGTGGCGCTGGCCTGTTTGCTCACCTGCATCAATTGCTGCATCACCACCTTGATGTCGCCGCGCTGATCGGCAATCGCGCCGGTGGTCTGTTGCAGGTTGTCCAGGGTATTGCTGAGGCGGTCGACGTTCTCCCGGGAGAACATGTGATTGGCGTTGTGCAGCAGCAAGTTGATGCTGGTCATCAGGTCGTTGCTGTTGTTCAGCAGTCGCGCGATCGGCGATGGCGATGCGATGATTTCCGGCAGGTTGCCGTCCTTGCCCTTGAGCTCAGGGCTTTGGGGCGTACCGCCGCTGAGCTGGATGATCGAGGTGCCGGTGATGCCGGTCAGGGCCAGCTTGGCCTGGGTGTCTTCCTTGATCGGCGTCTGCCCGGCCAGGCGGATGCGCGCCAGCACCCGGCGCGGGTCTTTCGGGTCGAGGCGCAGGCTGGTGACGTCGCCCACCTTGATCCCGCTGTACTGCACGGCACTGCCTTGGGACAGCCCACTGACCGCCTCGTTGAACACCACTTCGTAATCCTGGAATGCGCTGTCGACGCTGGACTTGGCCAGCCACAGGCCAAACAGCATGGCGCCGACCACGACGATCACGCTGAACAGACCGATCATCACATGATGGGCTCGGGTTTCCATGTCATACCTCGTTGAGCAGTTGAGCGGCATCCAATGCCGCGCGGCCCCGTGGGCCATGGAAGTATTCGTGAATCCAGGCGTCATCGGTTTCCGAGACGACATCGATGGCATCCGCCACCAGTACCTTTTTCTGCGCCAGCACCGCTACGCGGTCGGTGATGGTGTACAGCGTGTCGAGGTCGTGGGTGACCAGGAACACGCTCAGGCCCAGCGCATCGCGCAGGGTCAGGATCAGTTGATCGAAGGCGGCGGCGCCGATCGGGTCGAGGCCGGCGGTGGGTTCGTCGAGAAACAGGATGTCCGGGTCCAGCGCCAGGGCACGGGCCAGGGCCGCGCGCTTGATCATGCCGCCGGAGAGTGACGAGGGGTATTTGTCGGCGGCCGACAGCGGCAGCCCGGCCAACGCCAGCTTTACTGCCGCCAGGTGTTCGGCATCGGGACGGCTGAGGCCGGCATGCTCTATCAGTGGCAACGCAACGTTCTCGGTGACCGTCAGCGAGGAAAACAGCGCGCCCTTCTGGAACAGCACGCCGAAGCGCCGCTCCACCAGTGACCGCTCGTGTTCCGACAGGCTCGGCAAGTTCTGCCCGAACACCCGCACCTGGCCTTCGCTGGGCTGGCGCAAACCGATGATGCTGCGCAGCAGCACCGACTTGCCGCTGCCGGAGCCACCGACGACGGCGAGGATTTCACCCTTGTACAAGTCCAGGTCGAGGTTCTCGTGCACGCTTTGCGAACCAAAGCGGTTGCACAGCCCGCGGACTTCGATCACCGCCTCAGTGGGCGCACGGCGTAAACGACTCACCAGCCCATCTCCATGAAGAACAGTGCGGCGACCGCATCCAGCACGATCACCACGAAAATCGATTGCACCACACTGGAGGTGGTGTGGGCGCCGACGGACTCGGCGCTGCCGCTGACCTTGAAACCTTCGAGGCAGCCGATGGCCGCGATCAGGAACGCGAAGATCGGTGCCTTGACCATGCCGACGAGGAAGTGCTGCACGCCAATGTCCGATTGCAGCAGCGACAGGAACATTGCCGGCGAAATATCCAGGGCCACGGCACACACCACACCGCCGCCGATAATGCCCGAGAGCATTGCCAGGAACGTCAGCATCGGCAGCGCCACCAGCAATGCCAGTACGCGGGGCAGCACCAGCAACTCCATCGGGTCGAGGCCCAGGGTGCGGATCGCATCGATCTCTTCGTTGGCCTTCATCGAGCCGATCTGTGCGGTGAAGGCACTGGCGGTGCGGCCCGCCATCAGGATCGCGGTGAGCAACACGCCGAACTCCCGCAGGAAGGAGAACGCCACCAGGTCCACGGTGAAGATGCTCGCGCCAAAACTGGCCAGCACCGTGGCACCGAGAAACGCCACCACTGCGCCCACCAGGAAGGTCAGCAAGGCCACGATGGGGGCCGCATCGAGGCCGGTTTGTTCGATATGCGCAACCATGGGCGTCACGCGCCAGCGCTTGGGCCGGAAAACGCCACGGGCGAAGGTCTCGAGGATCAGGCCGATGAAGCCCAGGAGTTTCATGCCGTCTTGCCAGACGGTGTAGACCGCGCCGCCGATGCGTGCCAGCAACATGATGCCGGCGGCTTCTTCGGGTTCCTTGACCGGCACACAGAAGTCGTTCAGAGAGCGGTAGACGGTTTTCAGTAACGCGCGGTCGGCGGTCGAGAGGCTGCAGTCGGTCTGTTCGGCGGACTGTTCGATGCGCTCGGGGCCGAGCAATTCCACCAGCAGCGAGGCGCCGGCCGTGTCCAGGGCGCCGAGGCCGTTAAGGTCGATACGTGCGCCAGCGTCGTACTGGCCGTCGAGCTTTTCCGACAGCTTCTTCAGGTTGGCATAGTGGGCAAGCGTCCAATCCCCTGTAATCCTCAGCAATGGAGGCTGGGTGGACGTGTCCAGATGGGCTGCACCGGCCGTTGTGCTACTGGTCATAAGCTCCGAGCTTGTTTGGCTATTCCAGAATTCCTACGTAATAGCACGATCCTGCCTACTTTGGCGCGTCTGGCGTTGTAGCGCCCTGACCGGGGTCAGTCACCTTGAAGCGCAACACGCCGATCACTTGGCCATCTTCGGTCAGCACCCGTACCTGCCAGCGTCCTACCGAGTCGGGGGGGAAGTTCTGCTTGTGGGTCCAGGCCCGATAGCCTTCCTTGCGCCCACCATGGATGTCCAGGGCGATGCGGTCGACTTCCTTGCCGTTGAATTTCCACACATGGTAGATCCGCTCATCCAGGCCGCGCGGCGCGTTGATCGCGGTGTAGGCATACAGCCCGCTGCTGCGCAGTTGGGCGGCGCTGACTTCTTTCAGGTCATCGCCGGGCGTGCGGTCCTGCAATTGGGTGCTGATGGCCACTTCGGTCATCCACAGCGTAGCGGGCGGCACCCAAGTGCGCAGGAACCAGCCGGCGCAACCAATCGCTGCGGTAACCCCCAACAGCATCGCCCAGCCCTTGATGCTACGCAGCGGCAGGCTCACGGCCAGGCTCGGGATAGAGAGCGCCATCGCCACGCCGAGGGCCAGTTTGTAACTCTCGGCGGTGGTCAGGTGCAGGATGATCGGCAGCGCGGTCAGCAGGGCCGCAAACAGGGTCAGGGTGTGCAGTGCGAGAAACAGCGAGCGCTTGGGCGCCAGCCACTTGTAGTACAGCGGGTCGGTGATGGAGACCAACGCCGCCGCGCCCAGCAGGCCGGTAAAGATCGACTGGCCGCTGTTCCAGGTGGTGGTGACAAAAAAGAACGGCAGCACAAAAAACAGGCTTTCCTGATGGATCATCTGGGTGGCGTAGCGTAGCAGCGGTTCGGGGATTTCCCGTTTGAAGACTTTGCTGAACAGCTGGGTGAGGCTGTTTTCGAGCATCAGCCATAACCAGCTCACCAGCATGATGATCGCGATCCAGCTGGCCATGCCTTGCTGGCGATCCACCAGGATGAAGCTGCCCACACCCGAGATGAAACCGCCGAGTGCAATCACCCCTGGGTAGCGCTTCATCAGCTCGAGGATGCGCTGGATGGTGTGGGTCAGGATAGGCATTCGGCAGTTCACAGTCTTTGTAGGAAAAATCCCAGACAGAATAACGTTTTAGCCGTTTTCTCGGGGCCCGATTACGCAATCCCTTTGCGATAACGCCACACGCCTAGTAACACAATCGCAATCAGCCCCAGTGCGCCTGCGGCGATCCAGTTGAGGCTATCGTAGCTGAACAACGGTTTCTCGATGCGCCAGTAGCCGTTCTGCTTGAACAACTCGCGCATGGCCTGGTTGGCTTGCTCCAGGCTGACGGCCTTGATGCGCTTGGCCGGGTCGCTGAAATGCCCTTTGGCGTAGTCGCCCGAGGCACTCCAGTAATAGTCGGCCAACGCGCTGTTGCCTTGAACGGCCCACGCCTGGCGGGCAATGGCGGCTTGTTGCAGGCGGGCGAAGGTGGCCGGGTTGAGGCCGTCCTTGAGCAGTTGGGCCCTGAGGGTTTCCAGCACGTGCTCGGCTTCGGGCAGGTTGTCGCGTTCAAGGTCGGCGTTGAGGCTCATGAAGCCGACGCCGCCCAGCACTTCGCGCTCGCTCCATGGGCCATAGGACAAGCCGTGCTGCAAGCGCAATTGACGATACAGCGCCCAATCCAGGTAGTCCTTGAGCAGGTCGAAGGTTTCATCGTACTGGTCGTCCAGCACCGGCTCGGGGAATAACCAGTGCAGCTTGGCGTTGTCACCGACCCAGCCGTGGATCAGGTCGCGGCGGACGGCGGCGGCGTGTTGAATCTCCGGCAACGGGCGATGTTCGCTGGGGTCAACCGGATCCAGTGCGCCGTAAGTGCGTTCGAGATAGGCCGGCAGCAGCTTGTCGAGGTCGCCGACGATGATCAGGGTCATGTTGTTGGGGGCGTACCAGGCCTTGCGCAGCTTTTCCAACTGGTCGTGGGTCAGGTGCTCGACTTCGGCCCGCTCGGCGCATTTGAGCCCCAGTTCGACGGCAAGCTGACTGCTGGCCTTGTGGCCAAGGTCCTGGCGGTCCAGCAGCCGTTGCAGGTGTGAGTAATGGCCGCCGTCTTCGCGCTCCACCACCTGTTTGGCGGCATTGATGTTGGCGTCGGTCAGTTGGGTGCGGGTGATGATGGCCAGCAGCAGGTCGAGCACCTTGCGCTGGTTCTGCGCCGGAGCCTCGATGACGAAAGTGGTGTCGGCATTGCTGGTGTAGGCGTTCCAGTCGCCGCCGAGGGCTTGCATGCGTTCTTCCAGCTCACCTTCGCCGCCACCGTCGATCCCGCTGAACAGCAAATGCTCCAGCAGGTGCGGCAGTTCCTTGTCTTCACAACTGAAGTCATCCAGGCCCACACCCACCACCAGGCGAATTGCCACGTGGCCGCGTTCGGTGCCCGGCTTGAGCAGCAATTGCAGGCCGTTGGGCAGGGTGTAGCCCTCGACTTGCAGGCGGTCAAAGGCAAAGGTGTGTGCCGAACCCATGAGCAGGCAGGCGAATAGCAGGCGACGCATAACAGGCTTCCTGGCGAGTGAGGTCCATTGTTAACTGACTTCACTCGCCGTCGTACGTTCAGGGCGAATGGGTGATGTCGGCAATATCGTCCGCCGAGAGGGCGCCGGTGTCGGTGGTTTCCAGCACCACATAAGCGCTGCTGCAGAACAGCGAGTTGAGACGCTTCATGTCGGCAATCAGCTCCAGGTGCAAGGAACTGGTCTCCAGGCTCTGTACGATTTTACGTTGCAAGCGGCTGACGTGGGCGTGGGCCAGGCGACGCTCCTGGGCGCGGAAGCGGCGCTTTTCCCGCAGCAGTTGCCGGGCGCTTTCCGGGTCGCCACTGAGGAACACCGAGAGCCCCAGGCGCAGGTTGGCGATCAGTTGGGTTTGCAGGCCCGCGAGTTCCTCCAGGCCGACTTCGGAGAATGAGCGGCGCTGGGAGGTCTTTTGCTGCTGGACCTTGCGCAGCATGCGTTCGATCAGGTCGCCGGCCAGTTTCAGGTTGATCGACAGTTCGATGATCTCGGCCCAGCGTCGGCTGTCCTGTTCGCTGAGGTCTTCCCGGGGCATTTGCGCGAGGTAGAGCTTGATCGCGCTGTAGAGCGCCTCGACATCGTCGCTCAGGCTGCGCATTTCCTGGGTGATGGCGGTTTGCTTGCCGCGCAGCACCTCCAGCATCGAGGTCAGCATGTTGTCGATCAGGTCGCCCAGACGCAGGGTTTCGCGGGCGGCGTTGGCCAGTGCCAGGCTTGGGGTGGCGAGTGCTGCCAGGTCCAGGTGGCGCGGCTTGGCCAGGCCGTTGACCTCTTCGCGTTCCGGGAGCAACCAGGCGCACAAGCGGGACATCGGGCCGATGGTGGGCAGCAGGATCAGGCAGCGAATAACGTTATAGAGCAGGTGGAAGGTGATCACCATGCCTTGGGCGCTGTAGTCCAGGTTATCCATCCAGCCGACCAGCGGGTCGAGTACCGGGATGATCAGCAGCAAGCCGATCAGCTTGTACAGCAGGCTGCCCAGGGCCACCTGGCGCCCGGCGGCGTTCTGCATGCTGGTGCTGAGGAAGGCCAGCACGCCGCTGCCGATGTTGGCGCCGATCACCAGGCCGATGGCCACGTGCAGGCCGATCACGCCGGCACCGGCGAGGGTCGCGGTCAGCAGGACGGCGGCCAGGCTGGAGTAGGAAATCATCGCGAACAGTGCGCCGACCAGGGCATCGAGCAAGATGTCGCCGGTCAGCGAGGCGAACAGGACCTTGACGCCCTGCGCGTGGGTGATCGGGCCCGCGGCTTCGACGATCAGTTGCAGCGCAAGGATGATCAGCCCGAGGCCGATCCCGACACGGCCCATCTGCCCGGCGCGTGTCTGTTTGCGCGACAGGAAGAAAATCACCCCGAGGAAAATCAACAGCGGCGACAGCCACGACAGGTCAAAGGTCAGCACCCGGGCCATCAGCGCGGTACCGACATCGGCACCGAGCATGGTCGCCAGGGCGGGCATCAGGCCCATCAGGCCCTGGCCGACAAACGAAGTCACCAGCATCGCCGTGGCGTTGCTGCTTTGCACCATGGCCGTCACCAGGATGCCGGCGATAAACGCCAGCCAGCGCTTGGACATGTTCTGCCCGATGACCTGGCGCAAGTTGGAGCCGTAGACCCGCAGGATGCCGGTACGGACGATGTGCGTGCCCCAGATCAGCAGGGTTACCGCGGAAAGCAGATTGAGCAGGGTCAGCATGCTGGGCCCCCTGTGTTGAGTCGTGCTCCAATCGGAGCAAGTGAATAGTGCCGCGTGCCGTTCTACGTCTTGTACTTAAGCTGTAGTTGGCGAATGGGCTCGGCGCCAGCATCGCATAGCTAAAGTCGGGATTGAAACAAAACTGTCATGAAATCAGCTTTTTGCAGATGAAAAAAAGGGGCTCTAAAGCCCCTTTTTCAGCAGCGGGTCCAGGTTATTGACCCGGAATGTCCTTGCGCAGTTTCACAGGGTCCTGCTGTTTCTTCTTTTTCGCGATGGCGGTACGCATCTTGATGTTCACCGCTTCAACCGCCAGGGAGAACGCCATGGCGAAGTAAACGTAGCCTTTTGGCACGTGAACGTCGAAGGCTTCGGCGATCAGCACGGTACCTACCACCAGCAGGAACGACAGCGCCAGCATCTTCAGCGACGGGTGTTTGTCGATGAAATCGCTGATGGTGCCGGCGGCCAGCATCATCACCAGTACGGCGACGATGATCGCGGCCACCATCACCGGTACGTGGGAAACCATACCAACGGCGGTAATCACCGAGTCGAGGGAGAACACGATGTCGATGATCGCGATCTGGATGATGGTGTAGATGAACTTGCCACCGGCGCCCTTCGGCTCGTCGTGGGTTTCGTCTTCACCTTCCAGGGCGTGGTACATCTCCTGGGAGCTTTTCCACAGCAGGAACAGGCCACCGAAGAACAGGATCAGGTCGCGGCCGGAAATGCCTTGGCCGAACACCACGAACAGATCGTCGGTGAGGCGCATGACCCAAGTGATCGACAGCAGCAACAGGATCCGCGTGACCATCGCCAGCGCCAGGCCGAAGATCCGGGTACGCGCCTGCATGTGCTTGGGCATGCGGCTGACCAGGATCGAAATCATGATGATGTTATCGATGCCCAGGACGATCTCGAGGGCCGTCAGGGTGAAGAAGGCAATCCAGATTTCCGGATTGGTCAGCCATTCCATGTGTATTCCTTTGAGCGAGTGTTAGACCGCGCCAGCCTTAAGAGCCGGCGCAGTAAGTTGTACGATTATAGAGTGCTGAACAGCGGAAAAATCCCCATCAGCAAAGCGGCGACCATTATGCACAGGCACACCAGCACCGCCCACTTGAGGGTGAAGCGCTGGTGATCGCCAAATTCGATACCCGCCAGGGCTACCAGCAAGTAGGTCGATGGAACCAGTGGGCTCAACAAGTGCACAGGCTGGCCAACGATCGAGGCGCGGGCCATTTCCACGGCAGTGATGCCGTAGTGGCTGGCGGCTTCGGCCAGTACCGGCAGAACGCCGTAGTAGAAGGCATCGTTGGACATGAAGAAGGTAAACGGCATGCTCACCAGCGCGGTGATCACGGCCAGATAAGGCCCCAGCGCGTCAGGGATGACGGCCAGCAGGCTCTTGGACATGGCATCGACCATGCCGGTACCGGACAGGATGCCGGTGAAGATACCGGCGGCGAAGATCAGGCCGGTGACCGCCAGGACGCTGCCGGCATGGGCGGCGATCCGGTCTTTCTGCATCTGCAGGCACGGGTAGTTGACGATCATCGCGATACTGAAGGCCACCATGAACAGTACCGGCAGTGGCAACAGGCCGGCGATCAAGGTGCACATCAGGGCGAAGGTCAGTGCGCCGTTGAACCAGATCAGTTTCGGACGGCGGGCGTCCGGGTATTGCGAGACGCTGATTTCGCTGTGGTCGATTTCATCGCCTTGCAGGTGCAACTCGCCCAGGCGTGCCCGTTCGCGCTTGCCGTACATATAGGCAATCACCAGGATGGCGACGACGCCGGCGGCCATGGCTGGAATCATCGGTACGAAAATATCCGATGGGTCCACGTGCAATGCACTGGCGGCGCGGGCGGTCGGGCCACCCCATGGGGTCATGTTCATCACCCCACCGGTGAGGATGATCAGGCCGGCCATGATCCGCGGGCTCATGCCGATGCGCTGGTACAGCGGCAGCATGGCGGCCACGCAGATCATGTAGGTGGTGGCGCCGTCTCCGTCCAGTGATACCACCAGGGCCAGCACGGCGGTGCCGACCGAGACCTTCAGCGGGTCGCCCTTGACCAGCTTGAGGATCTTGCGCACGGCCGGGTCGAACAGGCCGGAGTCGATCATCAAGGCGAAATAGAGGATGGCAAACATCAGCATTACGCCGGTCGGCGCAAGCTTGGTGATGCCCGCGAGCATCATCGGGCCGATCTGCGGGGCAAAGCCGCCGAACAGCGCGAACAGGATCGGTACGATGATCAGGGCGATCAGCGCAGACAGGCGCTTGGTCATGATCAGGAACATGAACGTGATGACCATGGCAAAGCCAAGGAAAGTCAGCATAGGAATACTCCAGGCGTAGCGCGGCTAGGGAATGGCGAACCGGTTGGGTCAGCGCAGAACGAAAGGCACGAGGCGTACGGGTGGAGTCGGGGCAAACAGGCGGGTACGAGCGGACATCGGGAATCACCATTGTTGTTGTTAACAACCGGTCTGTTGCCGGTAGTGGTGGGCGATCCTAGTCCCGGAAGCTTTCAGCCAGCTTTCGCTTGAGAAACGGGCTACGTTGAATGGACGACTGGTCCTGTGTGAAATAAGGATGTGGGAGACAGAGCATGCATGAGCAACACCAAGGCGGCTGCCATTGCGGGCGGGTGCGTTATCAGTTCAGCGGGGCGTTGGTGGATATTGCCCACTGCCACTGTTCGATTTGCCGACGGGTCAGCGGCGGCTTGGTGACGACCTGGATCACCCTGCCCCGTTCCGCGTTCGCCTGGGTGGCGGGAACGCCGGCGCAGTACGAATCTTCGCCGACATGCGTGCGGTATTTCTGTTCTAACTGTGGGGCGCATTTGGCGCTGGTAACGCAACTGAGTGCCGAGAGTATCGATGTGACCATCGCAACCCTGGATCACCCGGAGCTGGCCCCGGCAGATCGGCACATCTGGGTAGAGAGCCGATTGCCGTGGTTACACCTGGATGAGCAACTACCGGAAGAAGCCGGAGAAGCGCTCTAGGGCAGTTCGAACCCGCCGGAGGCCTTGTGCAGTGCGCGCAAGTGCTCGCCTAGCTGCTTGAGGTTGGCTTCACATGCGGCAATCTCCGCCGCGCGGGCCGGTTCCAGCAGCGCCCTCACCTCTTTGTCCAGATCGCCGGTCAGCGACTGCAACTGCTTCTGGCGCGCGGCGCTCTCTGATTCCAGGCGTTTGGATTCTGTTGGTTGTGGCAAGCCGTAACCGCTGGTGCCCAGCAGCTCTGCCGGGCGACTGAGGAAGCCACTGTTGGCGAGGATCTGCTGCAACGTCGCGTTGGCCTTTTCCATGCCGCCGTTCTTCAGCTCGCGGGCGCCAAGGTAGCGTTGCTTGACTTCATCCTGGGCCAGCATGAGCTGCTTGCGGAAGCTCGCCTGTTCCAGCAGCAACAAGGCGGCGCTGGCGCGCAGGTCGGCTTCGGCGAACCATGGGCGGCGCTCTTCGGCACTCAGTGACAACCAATCCTCCACTTCAGCCTGTTTGATCGGCAGGCGCTTTTTCAACACCTCGAACATCGCCTGGTAGCGCTCGCGGAAGGAGTCGAAGTGATAGCCGAGGCGCAGCGCGCGTTTTTTGTCGTCCAGTACACTGGTATCGGCCAGGCCTCGGCCCTTGAGGACTTCCAGCAGGCCATTGGGCGTGATGTTGTCCAGGCCGGTCAGCTGCGGGTTGGCGCTGCCGCTGCGTAACAGTTTCAGGCTCTCGACTGCGCAGTTGTTGGAGATGAAGAAGTAGTTGCCGTCGTAGCTCCAGTGCATTTCGGCGGCGTGTTCGACGGTATCGTTGATCTCCTGGCGCGTGAGCTTCAACGGCACCGACGCCAGGCCGCGCAGCTCGGTCTTGGTGTACTCGTCAATGACCTGAGACAGCGGCAGCACGAACAGCCGCGACGGGTATTTGCCGATCAGGCCGTCCCAGCTCGACAGTTGTACGTCACCGACAAACGCGCGGTAGGACAACACCAGGTGCTGGTCCAGGTCCAGGCGGCAGTCCGGGCCCCGTGGCCGGCCGGGGGCGCAGATCACCAGGCGCAGCATGCTGTGGCCCCAGCGACTCACGAGGTTCTGGTTGGCTTCGGCCAGCAGGTAGTCGATTTCGTAGACCCGCTCGGGGTCGACCTGGCCCAGTGGAGTCTTGGCGAAGTCGTTGCCGGCGTTGAGGAAGGCGTAGGTTTTGGCACAGGTGTCCTTGGCGGGCGGCGCCCAGCCAAAGTGTTCCTTGTAATAGCGGTACAGCGAAGGCCGGCGGCAGGCATAGCTCGGGTCGAGGAGGAAGTACTCCATGTTGACGGCGACGAATTCCAGCGGGCTGGTGGTTTCGTAGATGTCCGGGCTGCGGGCGACCTGATGGTTGTTCTGTTCACGTTCGCCGCGACGGCCGACGTATTGCGGCCACCCGGCGAGGTCCAGCAGGCGTGGGTCATCGCTGAGGGTAAAGCGGCGGTCGTTCTGGCCCCGGCATTGATCGGGCAGGCCGATCAGGCCGGTGATGTTGTTCTGGCGGCTGCAACGCTGGATCAGCTTGCGGTCGGCGCTGGACCACAGGCGGGCACGGTCATAGATGTGGGTCAGTTCATGCAGCACGGTGGCGAGCATTTCCCGGCGCACGGTGCCGTGGGGGCGATTGGTTTTTTGCGTCGCGGCACTGCCGTCGGTAAGGCTTTCCAGCAAGTTGCTGTTGAGGTCCAGTTCGGACACCAGCGAAGCCTGGCCGTAGGCGTTCTCGGGCATCTTGTCGGTCCAGCCGACGTCGATGGTCCGGTCCAGTTGCTCGATGAAGCGCGGCGGCAACGCCTGCATCGCTTCATCCAGCAATGCCTGGCTCGCCTGCTGCTGGGCCGGGCTCAAGCCATCGGTCTTGAGCCGCAGTTGCAGGGCGGCCTGAGCCGCGCTGGCGCCCAGCAGCAAGGTGCCGGCCAGTAGCCAGGCGGCAATGCGCCTCACAGAGAGAGGATAGCTTCGGCGAGGACCTGGTCGCTGGCGTCGCGGGCTTCCGGCACGCGGGTTCGCAGGGTGTCGAAGGCGGCTTCCAGTTGAGCGCCACGAATCTCGCCATTGCTGGCGACGAAACTGGCGGCATCGTCGTGGGCTTCGCGTACGACTTTGGAGTCGCGGATGGACGTGGTGGTGTCCGAGGTGAAATCGATGGTACGGGCCGAGGCTCGGACGATGATGTTACTGGTGGCCTTCAGGGTTTGTGCCTGGGCAACACCGGCCAACAACAGCAGGCCGAGAGCGGCGGCGATCAGCGGGCTACGCATGGAATGACTCCGAAATACAAAGATGATTATTGGACGAGAATTGCTTGCGCCAGTTCAAGGTCACTGGCGTTAAGTTTTGGCTGGGTATGGCGCAGATAATCCAGCGCTGATTCCAGTCGGGCTCCCCGCCATTGGCCGTCAGTGGCAATGAAAGCGGCAGCGTCATCCTGGGCGGCCAGTATCAGTTTATGGTCGAACGGTGCGGAGGTCACTTTGCTGGTGGCATACGCACTGACAACGAGGCTCTGGGTGGAAAGGTCAAAGGCCGGAGCTTGCGTGGACCAGCAGGTGCAAAACACTACGGGAGCGATCAACAGGCGGTATGAAAAAGCCATGGGACTCGACAACTGAAAACGAGCGCCAAGGCTAGCGCAATGCCCGGGCGAGAGCCAGCGCGGAGGGTTCGGGGAGCGCCTGGCGCCCCCTTTATCCCACCTGCGGTCAGATGGCCAGGATCGCCTGGGCCAGCTGCGCGTCAGTCGCAGTATTCAGTTGTGGAGCCTGTTGGCGGATCTGGGCCAGGGCGCTTTCCAGTTTTACGCCACGGATGGCGCCTTCGCTGGCAACGAAGCTGGCGGCGTCGTCACGGGCGGCACGTACGACCTTGTTGTCACGCAGGGAGGAAGTGGCATCGGAGGTGGCGTCTGAGGTGGCTTTCAGTGCGCCGACGATCGAATCCGTGGTCACGATCAGGCTGGAGGCGTTGGCATTGGCAGCCAGGGCCAGCAGGGCTGCAGCGCTCAGCAGGTGAAGACGGGACATGGGGTGACTCCTGTAAATGAACGAAAGGGTGGCACAAAGCTACTGCTTGAGCAGCGAGACCATGGGCATCAGACGCCCGTTCTACAGGGTTCGCCACGTGGTAGCCGGATATTAGCCGCCGCTTATCTGTTCGGATAGCTTCCTGCGGTGATTACTCGCGCCAGAACGATTTGGCCAGCTCAGATGCCCGGTCGCCGTGACTGATACCCGCATCGGACAATTCCCGCGGATCCAGTTGAGCCAGCAGCCTGCGTGTGCGGGCCCGTTGCCCCCAGCAGACGAGTGCTGCAGCGGTGCGCTTGAGTAGCGGTATCAACCGAGGGTGTTGCTGGTTTTTGGTATTCATGACGCGCGCCTTTCATGAGGTCCTGGAACACCATCTTGGGCTGGAGGGTGCTACCGGTACAGATACACGCGGGTTAAATTGTACTGCTTAATTGTTATGTTTTTTAAACTGTATCGGTCTGTAGAAAGCCGACTGTTTTCGCCATTGAAAATCCAAACCCCATAAACAACAAAACCCGCCGCCGGTTACCCGGGGCGGGTTCTGCTTTAACAATTCGGAGTGCTGGCGGTGGACCCGGTGGGTCAGGGCCAGCGGACGCTAATTAGCGCCAGAACGGCTTGCTCAGCTCTTCGTAGCGTTGTGCTTCGCTGATACCGGCGTCAGCCAGCAGACGCGAATCCAGACGAGCCAGTTGATGGCGGCTGGAGATGCGGCGCTGCCACAACATCAGGTTGGCGAGAACGCGCAGAGGCAGGGAAGCCTGGGTGTTTACAGCTTTTTCTTCGAAGAACAGATCGGAACTGAGTGTACGTTCCATGATGACATCCTTCCGCTTGTGGCGGGATTAGGTAGTGGTTTAACTGGTGCCAATGATCCTCCTCCCGCGCAAGACTCTCTAGATACAGTTCACCTGTATTGTGAGGGGCCAGTTAACTGTTTATAGGGGCTGTACTGTACGAAATTGGGGCAACTGTACCTGTCGGCACTTTTATGGTGCGTTTTAGGCGTTTATGGAGTTCGAGGTAGGATATTTCAGTAGGAAATGACCGGTACAGCAGTACAGTTTTTTATAAAAGTTGGGCTCGGAAGCTCGGGCTGATGAAACTGTGTTTGCATCAGCCCGAATCTGTATCAATCACGCCTTCAGCATATTCCCGGTTTCTTCCAGGTTGATGTGCCAACTCAGTGCTTCTCGCAGGATATGCGGGGTGTGCCCGCCCAGCACACAGGCTTGGGTGAAGTAGGTGTTCAGGGCATCGCGGTACGCCGGGTGCACACAGTTGTCGATGATGACCCGAGCCCGCTCCCGCGGCGCCAGGCCCCGCAGGTCCGCCAGGCCGACCTCGGTCACGAGGATGTCGACGTCATGCTCGGTATGGTCCACATGGCTGACCATTGGCACCACGCTGGAAATCGCGCCGGCCTTGGCAATCGACTTGGTGACAAAGATCGCCAGGTGCGCGTTGCGCGCAAAGTCGCCCGAGCCGCCAATTCCGTTCATCATCCGGGTGCCGCAGACGTGGGTGGAGTTGACGTTGCCATAGATGTCGAACTCCAGCGCGGTGTTAATGCCGATGATGCCCAGGCGCCGCACCACTTCCGGGTGATTGGAGATTTCCTGGGGCCGCAGCACCAATTTGTCTTTGTAGCGCTCCAGGTTGCCGAACACGTCGGCGTTGCGCCGTTCCGACAATGTGATCGAACTGCCTGAGGCAAAGCTCAGCTTGCCTGCGTCGATCAGGTCGAATGTGGAATCCTGGAGGACTTCCGAATACATCGTCAGGTCTTCGAAGGGCGACTCGATCAAACCGCACATCACCGCATTGGCAATGTTGCCGATGCCTGCCTGCAGCGGGCCGAGCTTGTTGGTCATGCGTCCGGCGTCGACTTCTTCTTTAAGGAAGTTGATCAGGTGATTGGCGATCGACTGGGTGTCGCTGTCGGGCGGCGTCACGGTGGAGGCCGAATCCGCCTGATTGGTGATGACGATCGCGACGATCTTTTCCGGCGGAATCGGAATCGCGGTGCTGCCGATACGGTCGTCCACGGCCACCAGCGGAATTGGCGTGCGGGTCGGGCGATAGCTCGGGATATAGATGTCGTGCAGGCCTTCCAGGTTCGGGTTATGCGCCATGTTGATCTCGACGATCACCTGCTTGGCGAAAATCGCGAAACTGGCAGAGTTGCCCACGGAAGTGGTTGGCACAATGTGGCCTTGCTCGGTGATCGCTACGGCTTCGATCACCGCGATGTCCGGTAGCTTGAGCTGATTGTTGCGCAGCTGCTCGACGGTTTCCGACAAATGCTGGTCGATAAACATCACCTCGCCGGCGTTGATCGCCTTGCGCAGGGTGCTATCTACCTGGAATGGCATGCGTCGCGACAGTACACCGGCTTCGGTCAGTTGCTTGTCCAGGTCGTTGCCCAGGCTGGCGCCGGTCATCAGGGTAATTTTCAGCGGTGATGTCTTGGCGCGTTCGGCCAAGGCGTGGGGCACGGCCTTGGCTTCACCGGCGCGGGTGAAGCCGCTCATGCCGACGGTCATGCCGTCCTGGATCAGTGCGGCAGCGTCAGCCGCGCTCATGACCTTGTTCAACAACGAAGGCAAGCGGATACGATCACGGTACATGGATTGTTATCTCGGGCTACGGAAGCAAGATGCGCAGTCTAGTGATTTCAAAAAATTTCGTCCCGCTACCATGGTCGAATGCCAGGCAGCGATTTAGAGCCTTTTGTCGGTTTTTACCGGCAATAAAAAACCCCAGCCTACTAAAGGCCAGGGTTTTGGGTATTGCGCTGGCGCAGTGTTTATTCGACGGCCTTGACCATGTCTTCGATGACCTTCTTGGCGTCGCCGAAGACCATCATGGTCTTGTCCAGGTAGAACAGTTCGTTGTCCAGGCCGGCATAGCCGCTGGCCATCGAGCGCTTGTTGACGATGATGGTCTTGGCCTTGAACGCTTCGAGGATCGGCATGCCCGCGATGGGCGACTTGGGATCGTTCTTGGCGGCCGGGTTGACCACGTCGTTGGCGCCTAGCACCAGCACCACGTCGGCCTGGCCGAACTCGGAGTTGATGTCTTCCATCTCGAACACCTGGTCGTAAGGCACTTCTGCCTCGGCCAGCAATACGTTCATGTGACCAGGCATACGGCCTGCAACCGGGTGGATCGCGTACTTCACGGTCACGCCGCGGTGGGTCAGCTTCTCGGTCAGCTCTTTCAGCGCATGTTGTGCCCGTGCCACCGCCAGGCCGTAGCCCGGTACGATGATTACGGTATCGGCGTTGGTCAGCAGGAAGGTTGCATCGTCAGCCGAGCCGGATTTCACCGGGCGCGCTTCTTTCGAGCCGGCCGGGCCGGCGGCGTCTGCCGTGTTGCCGAAACCGCCGAGCAGTACATTAAAGAAGGAGCGGTTCATCGCCTTGCACATGATGTACGACAGGATCGCACCGCTTGAACCCACCAGCGAACCGGCGATGATCAGCATCGAGTTGTTCAGCGAGAAGCCGATCCCCGCCGCAGCCCAGCCGGAGTAGCTGTTGAGCATCGAGACGACCACCGGCATGTCGGCGCCGCCAATCGGGATAATGATCAGCACGCCCAGCACGAACGCCAGGGCCAGCATCAATGCGAAGGCGCTGAGGTTGCCGGTGAACATGAAGGCCAGGCCCAGGCCCAGCGTCAACAGCCCCAGCACCAGGTTCAGCTTGTGCTGACCGCCGAACTGTACTGGTGCGCCCTGAAACAGGCGGAACTTGTACTTACCCGACAGCTTGCCGAAGGCGATGACCGAGCCGGAGAACGTAATTGCACCGATGGCTGCACCGAGGAACAACTCCAGGCGGTTACCGGCGGGGATCGAATCCCCCAGGTGTTTCACGATACCCAGCGACTGTGGTTCCACGACTGCGGCGATGGCGATAAACACTGCAGCCAGGCCGATCATGCTGTGCATGAACGCCACCAGCTCCGGCATCTTGGTCATTTCCACGCGCTTGGCCATGATCGAGCCGGCGGTGCCGCCGACCAGCAGGCCAACGATGACGTAGCCAATTCCGGCAGTGGCCAGCTCGGCGCCGAGCTTATAGATGAGGCCCACGGTGGTGAGCACTGCCAGCGCCATGCCGAGCATGCCGAACAGGTTGCCGCGCCGGGACGTCGTCGGGTGTGACAGGCCTTTAAGGGCCTGGATAAAGCAGATCGACGCGATCAGGTAGAGCGTCGTGACCAGATTCATGCTCATGACGATGGCGCCTCTTCTTTTGCTTTCGGGGCTTTCTTCTTGAACATCTCAAGCATCCTGCGGGTAACCAGGAAGCCACCGAACACGTTGACCGCCGCGAGGGCTACGGCCAGGGTGCCCATGGTCTTGCCCAGTGGTGTCACGGTGAGTGCGGCTGCCAGCATGGCGCCGACGATCACGATCGCCGAAATTGCGTTGGTCACGGCCATCAGCGGGGTGTGCAGGGCCGGGGTGACGTTCCAGACCACGTGATAACCGACATAAATCGCCAGCACGAAGATGATCAGGTTGTAGATACCGGGGGAAATAAGCTCTTCCATCGTCTGAATCCCTGCTTAGGCGTTTTTGCGGATGACTTGGCCGTCGCGGCACATCAGGCACGCGGCGACGATGTCGTCTTCGAGGTTGATTTCAAACTGCCCTTCCTTGGTGAAGACCAGCTTCAGGAAGTCCAGCAGGTTGCGTGCGTACAGCGCCGAGGCATCGGCGGCGACGGCGCCGGCCAGGTTGGTCGGGCCGCAGATGGTCACACCGTTTTCCACGACCACCTGGTCTGCCACGGTCAGCGGGCAGTTGCCGCCCTGGGCTGCGGCGAGGTCGATGACCACCGAGCCTGGCTTCATCTGAGCGACGGTCTCGGCGCTGAGCAGGGTCGGTGCCTTGCGGCCCGGAATCAGTGCGGTGGTGATGACGATGTCGGCTTGCTTGGCACGTTCATGCACGGCCAGGGCCTGGCGCTGCATCCAGCTTGTTGGCATTGGGCGCGCGTAACCGCCCACGCCAACCGCGCATTCACGTTCTTCATCAGTTTCGTATGGCACGTCGACGAACTTGGCGCCCAGGGATTCGATCTGTTCCTTTACCGCCGGACGCACGTCGGACGCTTCGATGACCGCACCCAGGCGTTTCGCGGTAGCGATCGCCTGCAGCCCTGCTACACCAGCTCCAAGAATCAGCACGCGAGCGGCTTTCACCGTACCGGCGGCGGTCATCAGCATTGGCATGAAGCGTGGGTAGTGATGGGCGGCGAGCAGTACAGCCTTGTAGCCGGCAATGTTTGCCTGGGAAGAAAGCACATCCAGGCTCTGCGCGCGGGAGGTGCGCGGCGCGGCCTCAAGGGCAAAGGCCGTGATGCCATGCTCGGCCAGTCGGGTGATGGTTTCGTTGCTGAACGGATTGAGCATGCCCACCAGCACTGCACCGCTTTTGATCAGCGTCAGTTCGCTGTCATTGGGGGCGACTACCTTGAGGATCAGCTCGGCGCCGAATGCATCACTGGCGTTGCCAATGGTTGCGCCTGCCGCTTCATAGGCACTGTCGACGACACTGGCATTGATGCCTGCCCCGCTTTGCACAGTGACCTTGTGGCCCTGGCCGATCAGCTTCTTGATGGTTTCCGGGGTGGCAGCCACCCGCGTTTCACCGGTCTGGGTTTCGAGAGGAACACCAATGTGCACGTCAAATCTCCTGCATGATCTTTTTGCTTTGATTTTTGTAAAAGGCCAGTGCGCCACGACAGGCGAATCTGGGCGGCCGATCAGCACGATCCCGCTGAAATACAGCGGGGCGCGGCATTTTGCAGGCGAACTTTACGGCCTTCAAGAGATTATGACGGGTGACGAAAAATTAACTACAAGTCACCCCGTGACCGATTGTCGCAATGGATAGATTAAAGTCGTTTAAATACAGGAGATTAAAGAGTTTTTACCGAAATATCAGCGCATCTCCATCGCCGACGTGAATGCTTGGGCATCGCTGCAATTTTATGGCTACAGGCCAATACCTACATGGCTTAAAGGCCATTTCAGGGTCAAAAGATGCGGTCTTCTAAATTGCGACATATATATACATATGTAGGTATTTTATTTTGTTGACTACAAAGTTAATAAATTGACGAAGACCCTTTAGATATTGGGGTTGTAACGATGCGACTGATCAATCAGCCAGTCTCTGAACGCATGCAGAGAAGCTGATTCGACCTTTCTCTCGGGAATCATCAGGTAGTAAGCCTTTGAGCTCGCCAGTACCTGAGGGCTGGCAATCACCAAGTGCCCATCGCTCAGTTCCCTTTGAATAAGGAACGGCGGTATCAGTGCAATGCCCATATCGTGCATGGCTGCCTGGGACAACATGGAGAATAGCTCGTAACGCGGGCCTGTCATGTCGCGGGGTATGTCCAGCTGTTGCGCGTTGAACCACTGGCGCCAGGCATAGGGTCGAGTGGTTTGTTGCAGCAGGGGCAGTTCGGCGATTTCGTGTGCAGTGAAGTGCGTGCGACCGTCCAGCAAGCGCGGGCTGCATACCGGGAGCGGGTTTTCTCCCATCAGTTTGTGGGATTCGGTACCGGACCAGTCGGCATCGCCAAAGTAGATTGCCGCGTCGAATTCGGTATCGGCGAACAGGAAAGGCCGTGTGCGGTTGGTCAGGTTGACGGTGACTTCGGGATGCTGGTGCTGAAAGTCCTTGAGGCGTGGGATCAGCCATTGGGTGCCGAACGTCGGGACCACCGCCAGTTCAATAACGTTGGTGCCCTGCTGTCCCATGATCGAAAGGGTGTCGCGTTCCACGGCGTCAAGTTGCGTAGCCACCCGGCGACTGTAGGAAAGCCCTGCTTCTGTCAGTTTCACGCCCCGGCGCGAGCGTCGAAACAGCTCGACACTTAAAAACTCCTCAAGACTGGCGATTTGTCGGCAGATTGCGCCCTGGGTGATCGAAAGCTCCTGTGCCGCCTTGGTAAAGCTCTCGTGGCGGGCTGCAGCCTCGAAACTGACCAGCGCCGTGGTGCTGGGAATTTTTCTGCGCATGTACCGTGACCTCACAAGTAAAGAGCATCTATGCCGCTTTTGAATGTTACGGAGTGAGAAATTAGCACAAGGCTATGCAAAATCCTCGTTTGCCCTCCTCGCCTGCCCGGCCTAGGCTCCATGCACGACTTTTGATTTACTTCGCGAGGACTCACTCATGGGCGGTAAGGCAAGCTTCAACTGGATCGATCCACTGCTGCTGGATTCACAGCTCACCGAAGAAGAACGCATGGTGCGCGACAGTGCCGAACAGTTCGCCCAGGACAAGCTGGCGCCCCGTGTTCTCGAAGCCTTCCGCCATGAAAAGACTGACCCTGCGATCTTCCGCGAAATGGGTGAGACCGGCCTGCTGGGGGCGATGATTCCAGAGCAGTACGGTGGCAGTGGATTGAACTACGTCAGCTATGGCCTGATCGCTCGTGAAGTAGAGCGTGTGGACTCTGGCTACCGTTCGATGATGAGTGTGCAGTCCTCACTGGTGATGGTGCCTATCAATGAATTCGGTACCGAAGCGCAAAAGCAGAAATACCTGCCGAAGCTGGCCTCTGGTGAATGGATTGGCTGCTTTGGCCTGACCGAGCCTAACCATGGTTCCGACCCGGGCGCGATGATTACCCGCGCGCGCAAAGTGGATGGCGGCTACAGCCTCACTGGCAGCAAGATGTGGATTACCAACAGCCCGATTGCGGATGTGTTCGTGGTGTGGGGCAAGGACGATGCGGGCGACATTCGCGGCTTCGTGCTGGAAAAGGGTTGGAAAGGCCTGAGTGCTCCGGCGATCCATGGCAAGGTCGGATTACGCGCCTCGATCACCGGTGAAATCGTCATGGATAACGTGTTTGTTCCTGAAGAGAACATCTTCCCGGATGTGCGTGGCCTGAAAGGACCGTTCACTTGCCTTAACTCGGCACGCTACGGGATCTCGTGGGGTGCCTTGGGGGCCGCGGAGTTCTGCTGGCATACCGCGCGTCAGTACACCCTTGATCGCCAGCAGTTCGGGCGGCCTTTGGCGGCTACTCAACTGATCCAGAAGAAGCTCGCAGACATGCAGACTGAAATCACCCTGGCGCTGCAAGGATGCCTGCGGTTGGGTCGTATGAAGGATGAGGGCACTGCGGCTGTGGAAATCACCTCGATCATGAAGCGTAACTCGTGTGGCAAGTCGCTCGACATTGCCCGGATGGCGCGTGACATGCTCGGTGGTAACGGCATCTCGGATGAGTTCGGCATTGCCCGCCACCTGGTCAACCTTGAAGTGGTGAATACCTATGAGGGTACTCACGACGTGCATGCATTGATCCTGGGGCGAGCGCAAACCGGTATTCAGGCGTTCTATTAATAGGAGAACGACCATGGGCGCGCTTTCGCACCTGCGGGTACTGGATTTGTCGCGAGTGCTGGCGGGCCCTTGGGCCGGGCAGATACTTGCAGACCTTGGCGCTGAAGTGATCAAGGTCGAGCGGCCCGGGAATGGCGACGACACTCGTGCCTGGGGGCCACCCTTCCTCAAGGATGCGTATGGGGAAAACACCACTGAGGCGGCGTATTACCTGTCTGCCAATCGCAACAAGGAATCGGTGACGATCGACTTCACGCGGCCGGAGGGCCAGAAGCTGGTGCGTGACCTGGCGGCGAAGTCCGACATTCTGATCGAGAACTTCAAGGTAGGCGGCTTGGCGGCCTATGGGTTGGACTATGAGTCGCTCAAGGAGATCAATCCGGAGTTGATCTACTGCTCGATTACCGGGTTTGGTCAAACCGGGCCCTATGCGACGCGGGCGGGCTACGACTTCATGATCCAGGGGCTTGGCGGGCTGATGAGCCTGACTGGCCGCCCGGAGGGTGAAGACGGCGCCGGACCGGTTAAGGTTGGCGTGGCGCTGACGGATATTCTTACGGGGCTTTACTCGACAGTTGCGATCCTGGCGGCCATGGCTCACCGGGATCATGATGGTGGCGGCCAGCATATCGATATGGCGTTGCTGGATGTGCAGGTGGCTTGTCTGGCTAATCAGGCGATGAACTACCTGACGACGGGCGTCTCTCCAAAGCGCCTGGGTAACGCTCATCCGAATATCGTTCCCTATCAGGATTTTCCTACGGCGGATGGCGACTTCATTCTTACTGTGGGTAATGATGGGCAGTTCCGCAAATTTGCCGAAGTGGCTGGGCAGCCCCAGTGGGCGGATGATCCTAGGTTTGCAACTAATAAGCTGCGAGTGGCCAACAGGGCGGTGCTGATTCCGTTGATCCGTCAGGCTACCGTGTTCAAGAGCACGGCTGAATGGGTAGCTCAGCTGGAGCGAGTAGGTGTGCCTTGCGGCCCGATCAATGACCTGGCGCAGGTGTTTGCCGATCCTCAGGTAAAAGCGCGCGGGTTGGCGATGCAGTTGCCTCATGCGTTGGCTGGTACTGTGCCCCAGGTGGCAAGTCCTATGCGCCTGTCCAAGACGCCTGTTGAATACCGCAGCGCACCTCCGCTGTTGGGTGAGCATACCTATCAGGTGCTGCAGCAAGTGCTGGGTTTGACGCCAGCGAATGTGTCGGCTTTGAGGGAGGCCGGGGTCATCTGAAGCTTCTCTTCTATATAGAGGGTTGTTGAGGCTCTCTATATAGAGGGAAGTTGGTCGGTTTTTAGCCAGAAATGCCTATTTGATAGAAAAGCTGAATTAAGGGTTGACGGCAGATTCTGGAAGTCTATAATTCGCCCCACTTCCGGCGCAGTCGAAACGGAAAACTCCTTGGTAAACAAAGAGTTATGTAGGTTTCGACAGCGAGCTGCTTCAGATCATCGAAGTCCAGAAGGAGTTAGTAAGGCAGTGTTGTTTGGCCCTATTAACGGTTCGATCTTCTCGGTCGAAAGCGGAGAAAAAGAGGTGTTGACAGCAGCGTGTAACGCTGTAGAATTCGCCTCCCGCTAACGAGAGATCGGAAGCGCAAGTGGTTGAAGTTACAAAGGAAACTTTGAAAACTTCTGAAAATAATCACTTGACAGCAAATGAGGCTGCTGTAGAATGCGCGCCTCGGTTGAGACGAAAGATCTTAACCAACCGCTCTTTAACAACTGAATCAAGCAATTCGTGTGGGTGCTTGTGGAGTCAGACTGATAGTCAACAAGATTATCAGCATCACAAGTTACTCCGCGAGAAATCAAAGATGTAACCAACGATTGCTGAGCCAAGTTTAGGGTTTCTTAAAAACCCAAAGATGTTTGAACTGAAGAGTTTGATCATGGCTCAGATTGAACGCTGGCGGCAGGCCTAACACATGCAAGTCGAGCGGTAGAGAGAAGCTTGCTTCTCTTGAGAGCGGCGGACGGGTGAGTAATGCCTAGGAATCTGCCTGGTAGTGGGGGATAACGTCCGGAAACGGACGCTAATACCGCATACGTCCTACGGGGGAAAGCAGGGGACCTTCGGGCCTTGCGCTATCAGATGAGCCTAGGTCGGATTAGCTAGTTGGTGGGGTAATGGCTCACCAAGGCGACGATCCGTAACTGGTCTGAGAGGATGATCAGTCACACTGGAACTGAGACACGGTCCAGACTCCTACGGGAGGCAGCAGTGGGGAATATTGGACAATGGGCGAAAGCCTGATCCAGCCATGCCGCGTGTGTGAAGAAGGTCTTCGGATTGTAAAGCACTTTAAGTTGGGAGGAAGGGCAGTAAATTAATACTTTGCTGTTTTGACGTTACCGACAGAATAAGCACCGGCTAACTCTGTGCCAGCAGCCGCGGTAATACAGAGGGTGCAAGCGTTAATCGGAATTACTGGGCGTAAAGCGCGCGTAGGTGGTTCGTTAAGTTGGATGTGAAATCCCCGGGCTCAACCTGGGAACTGCATTCAAAACTGACGAGCTAGAGTATGGTAGAGGGTGGTGGAATTTCCTGTGTAGCGGTGAAATGCGTAGATATAGGAAGGAACACCAGTGGCGAAGGCGACCACCTGGACTGATACTGACACTGAGGTGCGAAAGCGTGGGGAGCAAACAGGATTAGATACCCTGGTAGTCCACGCCGTAAACGATGTCAACTAGCCGTTGGGAGCCTTGAGCTCTTAGTGGCGCAGCTAACGCATTAAGTTGACCGCCTGGGGAGTACGGCCGCAAGGTTAAAACTCAAATGAATTGACGGGGGCCCGCACAAGCGGTGGAGCATGTGGTTTAATTCGAAGCAACGCGAAGAACCTTACCAGGCCTTGACATCCAATGAACTTTCTAGAGATAGATTGGTGCCTTCGGGAACATTGAGACAGGTGCTGCATGGCTGTCGTCAGCTCGTGTCGTGAGATGTTGGGTTAAGTCCCGTAACGAGCGCAACCCTTGTCCTTAGTTACCAGCACGTAATGGTGGGCACTCTAAGGAGACTGCCGGTGACAAACCGGAGGAAGGTGGGGATGACGTCAAGTCATCATGGCCCTTACGGCCTGGGCTACACACGTGCTACAATGGTCGGTACAGAGGGTTGCCAAGCCGCGAGGTGGAGCTAATCCCAGAAAACCGATCGTAGTCCGGATCGCAGTCTGCAACTCGACTGCGTGAAGTCGGAATCGCTAGTAATCGCGAATCAGAATGTCGCGGTGAATACGTTCCCGGGCCTTGTACACACCGCCCGTCACACCATGGGAGTGGGTTGCACCAGAAGTAGCTAGTCTAACCTTCGGGGGGACGGTTACCACGGTGTGATTCATGACTGGGGTGAAGTCGTAACAAGGTAGCCGTAGGGGAACCTGCGGCTGGATCACCTCCTTAATCGACGACATCAGCTGCTCCATAAGTTCCCACACGAATTGCTTGATTCATTGAAGAAGACGATAGAAGCAGCTTTAAGCTCCAAGCTGATAGCTCTTAGCTAATCAGTTACGCGCTCGAAATTGGGTCTGTAGCTCAGTTGGTTAGAGCGCACCCCTGATAAGGGTGAGGTCGGCAGTTCGAATCTGCCCAGACCCACCAATTTTGTTATGGGGCCATAGCTCAGCTGGGAGAGCGCCTGCCTTGCACGCAGGAGGTCAACGGTTCGATCCCGTTTGGCTCCACCATTAACTGTTTCTACTGTTAGAGTTTAGAAATGAATATTCGCCAATGAATATTGATTTCTAGTCTTTGATTAGATCGTTCTTTAAAAATTTGGGTATGTGATAGAAAGATAGACTGAACGTTACTTTCACTGGTAACGGATCAGGCTAAGGTAAAATTTGTAAGTAATTGCGAATTTTCGGCGAATGTCGTCTTCACAGTATAACCAGATTGCTTGGGGTTATATGGTCAAGTGAAGAAGCGCATACGGTGGATGCCTTGGCAGTCAGAGGCGATGAAAGACGTGGTAGCCTGCGAAAAGCTTCGGGGAGTCGGCAAACAGACTTTGATCCGGAGATGTCTGAATGGGGGAACCCAGCCATCATAAGATGGTTACCTTACACTGAATACATAGGTGTATGGAGCGAACCAGGGGAACTGAAACATCTAAGTACCCTGAGGAAAAGAAATCAACCGAGATTCCCTTAGTAGTGGCGAGCGAACGGGGACTAGCCCTTAAGTGGCTTTGAGATTAGCGGAACGCTCTGGAAAGTGCGGCCATAGTGGGTGATAGCCCTGTACGCGAAAATCTCTTAGTCATGAAATCGAGTAGGACGGAGCACGAGAAACTTTGTCTGAATATGGGGGGACCATCCTCCAAGGCTAAATACTACTGACTGACCGATAGTGAACTAGTACCGTGAGGGAAAGGCGAAAAGAACCCCGGAGAGGGGAGTGAAATAGATCCTGAAACCGTATGCGTACAAGCAGTGGGAGCAGACTTTGTTCTGTGACTGCGTACCTTTTGTATAATGGGTCAGCGACTTATTTTCAGTGGCGAGCTTAACCGAATAGGGGAGGCGTAGCGAAAGCGAGTCTTAATAGGGCGTCTAGTCGCTGGGAATAGACCCGAAACCGGGCGATCTATCCATGGGCAGGTTGAAGGTTGGGTAACACTAACTGGAGGACCGAACCGACTACCGTTGAAAAGTTAGCGGATGACCTGTGGATCGGAGTGAAAGGCTAATCAAGCTCGGAGATAGCTGGTTCTCCTCGAAAGCTATTTAGGTAGCGCCTCATGTATCACTGTAGGGGGTAGAGCACTGTTTCGGCTAGGGGGTCATCCCGACTTACCAAACCGATGCAAACTCCGAATACCTACAAGTGCCGAGCATGGGAGACACACGGCGGGTGCTAACGTCCGTCGTGAAAAGGGAAACAACCCAGACCGTCAGCTAAGGTCCCAAAGTTATGGTTAAGTGGGAAACGATGTGGGAAGGCTTAGACAGCTAGGAGGTTGGCTTAGAAGCAGCCACCCTTTAAAGAAAGCGTAATAGCTCACTAGTCGAGTCGGCCTGCGCGGAAGATGTAACGGGGCTCAAACCATACACCGAAGCTACGGGTATCACCTTCGGGTGATGCGGTAGAGGAGCGTTCTGTAAGCCTGTGAAGGTGAGTTGAGAAGCTTGCTGGAGGTATCAGAAGTGCGAATGCTGACATGAGTAACGATAATGGGTGTGAAAAACACCCACGCCGAAAGACCAAGGTTTCCTGCGCAACGTTAATCGACGCAGGGTTAGTCGGTCCCTAAGGCGAGGCTGAAAAGCGTAGTCGATGGAAAACAGGTTAATATTCCTGTACTTCTGGTTATTGCGATGGAGGGACGGAGAAGGCTAGGCCAGCTTGGCGTTGGTTGTCCAAGTTTAAGGTGGTAGGCTGGAATCTTAGGTAAATCCGGGATTCTAAGGCCGAGAGCTGATGACGAGTCATCTTTTAGATGACGAAGTGGTTGATGCCATGCTTCCAAGAAAAGCTTCTAAGCTTCAGGTAACCAGGAACCGTACCCCAAACCGACACAGGTGGTTGGGTAGAGAATACCAAGGCGCTTGAGAGAACTCGGGTGAAGGAACTAGGCAAAATGGCACCGTAACTTCGGGAGAAGGTGCGCCGGTGAGGGTGAAGGACTTGCTCCGTAAGCTCATGCCGGTCGAAGATACCAGGCCGCTGCGACTGTTTATTAAAAACACAGCACTCTGCAAACACGAAAGTGGACGTATAGGGTGTGACGCCTGCCCGGTGCCGGAAGGTTAATTGATGGGGTTAGCTAACGCGAAGCTCTTGATCGAAGCCCCGGTAAACGGCGGCCGTAACTATAACGGTCCTAAGGTAGCGAAATTCCTTGTCGGGTAAGTTCCGACCTGCACGAATGGCGTAACGATGGCGGCGCTGTCTCCACCCGAGACTCAGTGAAATTGAAATCGCTGTGAAGATGCAGTGTATCCGCGGCTAGACGGAAAGACCCCGTGAACCTTTACTATAGCTTTGCACTGGACTTTGAATTTGCTTGTGTAGGATAGGTGGGAGGCTTTGAAGCGTGGACGCCAGTTCGCGTGGAGCCAACCTTGAAATACCACCCTGGCAACTTTGAGGTTCTAACTCAGGTCCGTTATCCGGATCGAGGACAGTGTATGGTGGGTAGTTTGACTGGGGCGGTCTCCTCCTAAAGAGTAACGGAGGAGTACGAAGGTGCGCTCAGACCGGTCGGAAATCGGTCGTAGAGTATAAAGGCAAAAGCGCGCTTGACTGCGAGACAGACACGTCGAGCAGGTACGAAAGTAGGTCTTAGTGATCCGGTGGTTCTGTATGGAAGGGCCATCGCTCAACGGATAAAAGGTACTCCGGGGATAACAGGCTGATACCGCCCAAGAGTTCATATCGACGGCGGTGTTTGGCACCTCGATGTCGGCTCATCACATCCTGGGGCTGAAGCCGGTCCCAAGGGTATGGCTGTTCGCCATTTAAAGTGGTACGCGAGCTGGGTTTAGAACGTCGTGAGACAGTTCGGTCCCTATCTGCCGTGGACGTTTGAGATTTGAGAGGGGCTGCTCCTAGTACGAGAGGACCGGAGTGGACGAACCTCTGGTGTTCCGGTTGTCACGCCAGTGGCATTGCCGGGTAGCTATGTTCGGAATAGATAACCGCTGAAAGCATCTAAGCGGGAAACTAGCCTCAAGATGAGATCTCACTGGAACCTTGAGTTCCCTGAAGGGCCGTCGAAGACTACGACGTTGATAGGTTGGGTGTGTAAGCGCTGTGAGGCGTTGAGCTAACCAATACTAATTGCCCGTGAGGCTTGACCATATAACACCCAAGCAATTTGCGTCGAAGAGACCAAATTGCGGTGTGTGAAGACGAAACGAACCGAAAGTTCGAGATCTTGCAAAACACCGAAAGCTATCACATACCCAATTTGCTGAAGCGAGGCCAAATGGCCACGACTCAGTACCCGAATTTCTTGACGACCATAGAGCATTGGAACCACCTGATCCCATCCCGAACTCAGCAGTGAAACGATGCATCGCCGATGGTAGTGTGGGGTTTCCCCATGTGAGAGTAGGTCATCGTCAAGATTAAATTCCAGAACCCCTGATTGCTTATGCAGTCAGGGGTTTTGTTTATGTAGAAGTCCATGATTTTCACCGGCACGTTGCGAACGCAACGGTCTGGTACACAGAATTTCTTGACGACCATAGAGCATTGGAACCACCTGATCCCATCCCGAACTCAGCAGTGAAACGATGCATCGCCGATGGTAGTGTGGGGTTTCCCCATGTGAGAGTAGGTCATCGTCAAGATTGAATTCCGAAACCCCTGTCTGCTAGCGCAGACAGGGGTTTTGTCGTTTAAGGGCTGGGCAAACAACTAGAACCGGCTCACCCTTTGCGTGCCTTACTGCTTCGCCTGGCCATTAACTTGTGCCACCATATATAGATCCCGGTAGCAGACAACATCGCGATCACAGCTCCCAGCAGCGCAATCAGCACCTGACCCATCACCCCGATGATCCTGCCCCCATGGATCGGCAGTTGCAGCCGATAAAAGCGCTCTCCCAACGTACCTTGCCCTGCTATTTCCTGCCCCAGTAAACGCCCATCCGTCCCGTGGAAAAACAACCAGGATTTCCCATGGGCCTCGGTATCATGTTGTCCAAAACCCGCCCCATAAAAGTTGTACTCAAAGCTGTAGTAAAGCTCTCCAATCGCCGCCGTCAGTCCCAGCCGCTTGCCTTCCTCCAGCGCCCGCTCATAGGCCTGTTGATAACTCAGTTGTGTCACGCCCAATTGCTCGGCGGGTAACCCGCCACGGGCCTCATAGACGCTAGGCTCAACCGGTGAGAACAGCGAGACAGCAGGCTTGAACACCTGGCTCGGCAAATTCATCGCGACGCTGCTGACTGCAATCGGCAGCAACAACAGCCAAAGCCATAACCCGCCTGCACGATGCAGGTCGAAGTTCAGCCGGTAAGCGTGGCCGCCCTTGATCTTCCACGCCGTGGACCACTTCTTCCAGAACGGTTTACCTCTCGGCAGGGTCAGCCACAGCGCGATAAAACAATCGAACACCCATGCGATCGCCACCAGTCCCATCAGCCACAAACCCCAATTACCCGGCAGTGTCAGGTTGTAGTGAAATTCCAGAATGAACGGAATGAAGTTCTCGCGCTGAAAGCAGCAAGCCCCCCAAACACGCCGGCCCATTTCTTCGCCGCTGACCGGATCCAGGTAAAAGACCTGGTTGGGCTCCTCAAAGGGTTTGCCCGTCGCCGGATCGTTTCTCGCAACTGCCGCCAGCATCGCGGTATGACCGGCCTCTTGTGGATACTCCATGTACCAGACTTGCAGTTTGGGATGCTGCCCCTGCAACGTGTCCACCAGTTCACCTGGCGGCAATGCCGAACCTTTGGCCGTTGCTCCATAAAAGCCGGGATTGAGCCATTCATCCAACTCATGGTTAAACGCCAGAAGGCTGCCCGTGAGTCCCGCCATCATCAGAAACAACGCCGTTGCCAACCCGATGTAGCGATGAAGTAAAACCAGCAATGCGCGCATAAAAATTTCCTGCAAAGACGACAAAGCCAGCGCCTGGAATCAGGAACTGGCTTTGTATGAATCGAGAGGGATCAGAACTGGTAGCTCACCGTCGCACTGACGTTGCGCTCTTCACCCAGGTAGCAGAAGTTCAAACTGGCACACGACGCCACGTACGACTCGTTCGTCAGGTTGTTGGCATTCAGGCGTACATCCACACCTTTCAGTCCAACCTTGCCAAGGTCATAACCCATCGAGGCATCAAACAGCGTGTAGGCGGGCACCTTCATGGTGTTCTCCGCATCTGCCCAGCTGTAGCCGACATAACGAACACCACCACCGAGTCGCAGGCCATCCAGTGCGCCGCTATCGAACTTGTAGTCTGCCCATACCGACGCCATATGACGCGGCGCCTGCGTCGGCGAGTTCCCCTTGTTCTCGATCACGTTGTCCGCAGTACTCAGCGTGCTGACCATCGACTTCGAATACTCGATATCGGTGAAGGTATAGCTGCCCAACAATTTGAGATGGTCGGTCAACTGCATATGCGCCTCCAGCTCCAGGCCCTGGGAGCGCACAGCGCCGACCGCGCGATAGAAGTTTTCCTGCGGCAGTTTGGTCGCCAGGTTTTCCTGGTCGATGCGGAACAGCGAGGCCGTGAACAAATTGTCGGTACCCGGCGGCTGATACTTCAAGCCGACTTCCCACTGGGTGCCGTCGGTAGGTGCAAGGGGATTGCCGGCACTGTCCGAATAGGAGTTCGGGTTGAAGGATTCGGAATAGCTGACGTAGGGCGCGAGACCGTTATCAAACAGGTAGAGCGCTCCGGCCCGGCCGGTCAGTTTGGTACGTTTATCACTGATCTCTGTGCCCAGCGGTCGTCCCGCTTCGGCAATGCGATTTTCATCGGAGGTCTCAACCCAGTCCTGACGCAGCCCGAGGGAGAACCGCCACTTGTCCATCTCAATCAGGTCTTGCAGGTAAACGCCGGTCTGCTCGAGCCGGCGCAGATAACTGGTTGGGCTGTAATAGCTGATCTCGGAATTGCCATACACCGGGTTGAACGCATTGATTGGCGCAAGAGAGCCGCTGCTCCAGTCCACGACGGTTTTGCGCCGCTGATAGTCCGCCCCCATCAACACCGTATGCTTGGTCGCGCCGGTAAAAAATTCAGCCTGCAGCATGTTGTCGATGATGAACGCATGCAGCTTTTCGTCACCGCCTGAGTAATAGCGATTCAACTCATTACTGGTGGGCGTAGTCCAGCCATAGGCATACACCTGGTCCAGCCGGACCTTGGAGTCCAGATACCGAAAGTTCTGCCGCGCCGTGAAAACATCATTGAAGCGATGCTCGAACTGATAGCCGAACGACTGTTGATCACGCTTGTACCCATCAATGCCCGGCTCGCCTTCGAAGAAGTGATTGGAGATCCGCTGGCCGTTGCGCTGATGCAGCGCGCCATCTGCCGGCATGCCTCCGTGGTAGCCACCGTCGGGGTCATGCTGCAGGTAAGCCTGGAGTGTGAGGGACGTGTCATCGGTAAAGTCGATGCTCAAGGTGGGTGCCAGCGCGTAGCGTTTTTCCTTGGCATGGTCGAATTGCGTGTCGGACTTGTCTGCAAGCCCGGTCAGTCGGTAAGCAATGCGCTTGTCGTCATCCACCGGGCCGCTGAAGTCGAAACCCATGCCTCGCTGCCCTTGGGAACCTATCGTGGCCTGGACCTGATGGTATGGCTCAAACAATGGCTTCTTGCTGGTCAACGCCACCAGCCCACCCGGCGAGCTGCGCCCGTAGAGCACCGATGACGGTCCTTTGAGGATATCTACGCGCTCGAGGAAATACGGGTCCACCTGCATGGTGCTGTAGGTTCCGCTGTCACCCATGGATTTCAAACCGTCTAGGTAGATGTTATCCACCGAACCGTCGTTGAAACCACGCATCGCCACATAGTCATAGCGGTGAGTGGCGCCATAAGGGTTGGTCAGCACGCCAGGGGTGTAACGCATGGCCTGGGCAACGGTTTGCGAGCCTTGGTCGTCCATCTGCTCGCGGGTCACCACTGAAACCGTCTGAGACGTTTCCAGCAGCGCGGTACTGGTCTTGGTGGCGATCTGGCTGTGGGTCGCGTTGTAGCCTTCCATGCTGCCCAGGGCATTACCCAGGGCGAAGCCTTTGATGTCGGTGGTCGGCAAGGTCAGCGCCTCGCTCTCGGGCTGGACCTGCAACACGAAACTCACGTCGTCCTGCGCCTGCGCCTGCAAGCCTGAGCCGTTGAGCAATTGGCTCAGGCCCTGTTCGGCCGAGTACTCCCCGTGCAGCCCGGGAGACTGTCGGCCCTGAGTCTGCGCAGGCGTGCTGGAAAGGGTGATGCCTGCCTGACGGGCAAACTGATTGAGCACATCGCTCAGCGCGCCTGCCGGGATGTCATAGCGCTGGCTGATACGTTCGACCCCGCTATCAGCCGCGACACCGGCCACTGGCAGCAAGCCGATGCTCATCGTGGTCGACAGCAATGCTGCGCGTACGGCTTTGCCGAGCAAAGGGTAGGAAGAGGGAGAGTTGCTGAAAAAACGCACAGTCATTATCGAGATCCGTAGAGGTCGCTGAAGGCAGATTGAATTGCTTACTGTCTAAGCCGGACTCACGGAAAAAAGCCGCCAAAAATAAATCAGGCACGCCAAAAATAATCAGGCCTGACGCTCCAGGCTCACCCACCAGCGGGTGCGATAGCGCAGGCGCACAGGCAGCGTCTGCGGAAGGATCGCCAATAGTTTCTCGGTGTCCTCCAGGCGAAAAACACCAGACAAGCGCAAATCTGCGATATCGCTCGAGCAGCCCAGATAACCATGGCGATAGCGCCCCACCTCCGCCAGGAAATCGGCAAGACGCATGTTGCGGGTGACGATCAATCCGTCGGCCCAGGCCCCTGTATCCATATCCGAAGGCGGTGCCAGAGCGGCCGCATTCTGACGCACCAGGTAGCTTTCTCCTGCATGCACTTGAGTGAAAAGCCCGTCGGCGGTATGCGGTGAATGAATCGCCACGTTGCCTGACGCGACGCTCAGGCGTGTGCAATCGCTGTCCTGGCGCACCACAAATCGCCCGTCGATACCTTCGAACAAACCATGGCGGGTGCGAACCAGCAGGGGGGCGGTCGCCGCGGCGCCGCAGGTCACCAGGATTTCCCCACGCACCAATGTGATCAAGCGTTGTTGCGGGTTGAAGTCGAGGTCCACTGCGCTATCGGTATTGAGCTGCAGGCGCGTGCCATCCGGTAGTTGCACGCTACGGCGTTCGCCAGTGGTGGTAGCCAGGTCAGAGGTCCAACGCTGCCAGCCGGTGAGGTCTCGGCTGACCCAGGCCGCCGAACCCATCAACAGCACGCCGGACAATACCTTCAATGCCTGCCGGCGCCCAAGGCGCTGGGCACTGTTCTCCAGCGCCACATGGGCCCCGGGAATCGCCGCCAACTGGCTGCTTAATTCATGCTGCAGTGCCTGCACGCGTTGCCAGGCCAACTCGTGTTCATGATGAGCCTCGCGCCAGTGCTCGCACTGCGCCTTCAGGCGGACATTGGCGCGATTGTTACGCAGACGCAGCATCCAACTGATGGCCTGCTTGACCACCTGCGGGTCGATTCCTGCGCGCGCGGTGTTATCCATCGAGGTCATGCCTCATACCGCAGCACATAACAGTGATAAAGCGCCTCGGCGACATAGCGCTCCACCGAACGCAGTGATACATCCATCTGCTGCGCAATCTGCTTGTAAGTCAGGCCGTCGCATTGAGCCAGTAGAAACGCCTTGCGTACCTTGGGCTTGAGTCCGTCCAGAAGCCGGGCGATGGACTCCAGCAATTCCAGAATCAACGCACGTTCTTCAGCACTCGGCGCCAAGGCTTCGGGCAAATGCGCGATGGACTCCAGGTAGGCGCGCTCGATTTCTTCGCGACGCCAATGATCGATCACCAGGCCCCGCGCGATAGTGCGCAGGAAAGCGCGAGGGGCCTTGAGTTCGAAACGTTCGGTTTTTTGCAGCAGCCGCACGAACGTGTCCTGGGCCAGGTCCGCCGCATCCGCTGCGTTACCCAGACGGCTGCGCAGCCAAGTGTTCAGCCAGCCATGATGGTTGCTGTAAAGCGTCTGTACTGCGTACTCGGATGAGGGCATTCACACGGCCTGGCAAAGCGTCACAAATGATAATTAGTCGCATTGTCGACAAGCCTGAAAAATTTTGCAACTCCTGACGTTAGAGCGCTACCACTGGTCGGTTTCTGACATTAAAAGCAGATGCTTCTCACAAATTCCTAAGATTTATCCTGCCTTGGCCGAAAGCCTGACGAGCCATGCGTGCACCGAAATAGAGCAGTCGCAGAGTCTGCCTATACCGTTACATGGAATGTTGCATCCGGCACGCTCACCCCCTTTTGGCAAAAAGAAGTCAATGAAATGAATCTCAAGTTCAGTCATAAAATTCTGTTGGCCGCGTCAGGCGTAGTGGTTCTGGCCTTCGCGTTATTCACGTTCTACAACGACTACTTGCAGCGCAATACCATCCGGCAAAACCTGGAGTCGTCCATTCAGCAATCCGGTGAACTCACCGCCAGCAGCGTGCAGAACTGGCTCAGCGGGCGGGTGCTGGTACTGGAAAGCCTCGCGCAAAACGTGGCCCATCAAGGCAGCTCTGCCGATCTTCCGGGGTTGGTCGACCAGTCGGCATTTACCTCCAACTTCCAGTTCACCTACGTCGGTTCCACCAACGGCGTGTTCACCCAGCGTCCCGACGCCAAAATGCCCGATGGCTACGATCCGCGTCAGCGTCCCTGGTACAAGCAAGCTGTCGCAGCCGACAAGACCATGCTTACACCGCCCTACATGGCTGCGGTAGGCGGGCTGATCGTGACCATCGCGATGCCGGTGAAAAAGAATGGCGAACTGCTTGGCGTGGTCGGCGGTGACCTGAGCCTGCAAACCCTGGTGAAGATCATCAACTCGGTGGATTTCGGCGGCATCGGCCATGCATTCCTGGTCAGCGGTGATGGCCAGGTGATCGTCAGCCCGGATCAGGACCAGGTGATGAAGAACCTCAAGGACATCTACCCGGGCACCAACGTGCGCATCGAGAAGCTCAGCCAGGAAGTGGTCTTGAATGGCCAGGAACGGATTTTGTCCTTCACCCCGATCAGCGGGTTGCCGAATGCCGACTGGTACATCGGCCTGTCGATCGACAAAGACAAAGCCTACGCACCGCTGGGTAAGTTCCGTACCTCGGCATTGATCGCCATGTTCATTGCGGTTGCCGCCATTGCCGTGTTCCTGAGCGTCCTGATCCAGGTCTTGATGCGCCCGCTGACCACCATGGGCCGCGCCATGCAGGACATCGCTCAGGGCGAGGGTGACCTGACCCGCCGCCTGACAGTGGAAAGCAAAGACGAGTTCGGTGACTTGGGCAGTGCCTTCAACCAATTCGTCGAGCGTATTCACGCGTCGATTTCCGAAGTTTCCTCGGCGACGCGCCAGGTGCACGACCTGTCCCAGCGAGTAATGGCCTCGTCCAACGCGTCGATCATCGGTTCCGACGAACAAAGCGCGCGCACCAACAGCGTGGCCGCAGCGATCAACGAACTGGGGGCCGCCACGCAGGAAATCGCGCGCAACGCCGCTGATGCTTCGCAACACGCCAGCGGTGCCAGTGAGCAGGCCGATGATGGGCGCAAGGTGGTTGAGAAAACCATCCTGGCGATGTCGGAGCTTTCGCAAAAAATCAGCCTGTCCTGCACGCAGATTGAAACCCTGAACGCCAGCACCGACAACATCGGCCACATCCTGGACGTGATCAAAGGCATCTCCCAGCAAACCAACCTGTTGGCCCTCAACGCCGCGATTGAAGCGGCACGTGCCGGTGAGGCCGGGCGTGGGTTTGCCGTGGTGGCGGATGAAGTACGCAACCTGGCGCACCGCACCCAGGAGTCGGCAGAAGAGATCCACAAAATGATCACCTCGTTGCAGATTGGCTCGCGTGAGGCCGTGACCACGATGAACGCCAGCCAGACCTCGAGTGAAGAAAGCGTCGAGGTCGCCAACCAGGCCGGTGAACGCCTGGTCAGCGTGACGCAGCGGATCGTCGAGATCGACGGGATGAACCAGTCGGTAGCGGCCGCCACCGAGGAACAGACCGCCGTGGTGGAAACCCTCAACGTCGACATCAACCAGATCAACCTGCTGAACCAGCAGGGCGTGGCCAACCTCAACGAAACCTTGAAGGATTGCGACGCCTTGTCTCAACAGGCCAACCGCCTGAAGCAGTTGGTCGACAGTTTCAAAATCTGATCGATGAACACACAGGAGCGAGCCTGCTCGCTCCTGTCTCCTTTAGCCAAACATCGCTCGCACATTCGCCAGCGCACCGTCGGCGAATGCCTGCACAAACGGCTCAAATCCCTCCGCGCCAGGTTCAACCGGCTCGGCGATGATCGTCCAGGTCACCCGTGAGGATCCTGCTCCCAACGGTTCGACATCCATGGCGGCCCACAACCGTGCTACGCCCAAGGTGTTGTAGATGGTGGTCCAGGTCATGCGCATGGCCTGCTCGTCGCGGCTGTTGAGTTGCTCCACCACCAGGTGTCCATCGTGGAAGAACTTCTTGCGCAGCGATCCCGCGCCCGCACCAGTGATTTCGATGTGGGACAAGGCGGGGATGAATCGATCAAATCCGCCAAAGTCACCGACCACCGCCCACGCACCGGCGGCATCACAGGCAACCACAACTGAGGACACCACAGGTTTGGCGCAAGGGTTGCGAATCAACGTATCGGGTTTCATAAGGTCTTCCTTCAATTGAGAGCCTGGTCACAGGAAACCGGTGCTGCGCAGGTACTCGCAGCCCTTGCGTAACAGCGCCGGATTTTTTTCGGGGTAGCGCCCGCCCATCTGCTCGACGCCGCGTCGTGCGTTGTCATGGCGGATCATCGAGGTATCGCCGATGTCCTCGCCCACCCCGTTGAGGTAGAAGCCCAGTACGCCGAACAGCGCATTGCGGCTGTCCACTGTGTGCAGGTGACGTTGCCAGTGAGCCACGCTCACCAGCTCGAATGCGTGGCCTGCCTGGCGAAAGGCGTCGACGTAGGTTTCCCAGCTCAGGGGCTGCGGGTTATGCAGGTTGAACACCGTCCCTCCAGCACGGCAGCGGCTGCTGTGGAACGCAATAAACCGGGCGAGAAAGTCCACCGGCATCAGGTCGAAATTCAACTCAAGGTGCGGCACCAGGCCCAGTTGGAGTGAACCTTTGAGCATCAACATCAGGCGATTCTTCTGTGGCTCGCAGACTCCGCTGCGGCTGTTGAAGCTGATGTTCCCCGGGCGATGGATATTGACCCAGGCACCTTGCGCTGCGGCGCGTCCCAGCAAGCGTTCGGCAACCCATTTGGACAGGTTGTAGCCATTCTGGATGTAGAGCGGCGGGGTGGCCGCGGCGGGGTTTTCGAGTACCTGGCCATGTGCGTCGATACTGCTGGCGGCCGACAGCGTCGAGATAAAATTGAAGACCTTCTTGCACCGGGTTTCACACAGGCGCAGGCATTCCAGCACCGGTTCGACGTTGTCCTTGGCCAGGGTGGCGTAATCCATCACATGATTGACGTGGGCGGCGTTGTGCACCAACACGCCGAACTCCCCGGCGAGGTAGTCATACACCTCACTCGACAGGCCAAGACGCGGCTGGCTGATGTCGGCGGCATACACCTGCACCCGGCTCAGGTCCAGGTGTTCCAGACGGTACTCTCGCAGGGCCTCGGCAAACCTCGCGGTCGCCGAATGTCCGGGTCGTTCGCGCACCAGGCACGCCACTTCAAGTGCACCCTCGGCCAACAGTGCCTCGACGATATGCACCCCGAGAAAACTGTTGGCCCCGGTCACGATCACCCGGCGACGTTCGCCCGCCTGTTCAGCCGGCAATGTCTGCACATGCAGCTCACGCAGCGCATCCTGGGTTGCCTGGCCGGTCGGTGCTTCGGGTGGTGCGTCGTCCCCCATCAGCGTAGCGAGGGTACGAACCGTGGGGGTTTCAAAAAACCGACTTAGGGATAGGCTGCGCCCGAACTGCTCGCGGATACGCAGCAGCATCGTCGACAGCAGGATGGAATGGCCGCCAAGATTGAAGAAGCTCTCGTCGGCCGACAGCTGCGTGACCGGCATGCCCAGCAACTCGCTCCACAGGTTGAGCAACTGCACTTGCATGGGCGTGTGCGGTTCGCCGTGAATGATGGCCGGCAGCGTTGGAGTCGGTAACGCCAGCAATGCCTGGCGGTCGACCTTTCCGTTGGGGGTGCACGGCATGCTCGCAAGTTCCGTGCACAGGGTTGGGCGCAAATAGTCCGGCAGTGTTTGCCGGGCATGCTGCGTCAGTGCAGGCAGGGCGTCTTGTGTTTCGGGCTGAGCAACAAAAGCCAGGATTCGCCGCTCACGGTCAATCACCACCGCCACTTGGCGAAACAGCTGACTGCTGCGCAGGCAATGTTCGATCTCTTGCGGTTCGACCCGGAACCCACGGATCTTCACCTGCTGATCCCGGCGCCCGACCAACTCGATGCCGGCAGCGGTCCACTTCGCCAGGTCGCCTGTGCGGTAGGCCCGCAAGGTCTGGCCGTCGGGCAACTCCAGGGGGACGAAATGCTCGGCGGTCTGACGCGGCTGGTTGAGGTAACCCAGGCTGACGCCGGGACCGGCGATGTACAGTTCGCCCAACACCTGCTCATCCACCGGTTGCAGGTGCTCGTCGAGGATCAGTACCTGGCTGTTGGCGATGGGCGTGCCGAGGTTGCGATTGCTGTCGCCCGGCTGCAACGTGTGGCTGGTCACCAGCACGGTGGCTTCGGTGGGCCCGTAGAAATTGTGCAGGCGGCACTGGCCTGCCAACTGCTCGATGACATAGGGCTCGCACACGTCGCCTCCGGTCATCAGGTGCGCCAGGCCCAGGGGTTGATCCAGCGGCAGGATGCTCAGCAGCGCCGGCGGCAGGAAGGCGTGGGTGACGCGCTGTTGTCGGATCAACTCCACCAGTTGCTGCGGGTCGCGTCGCTGGTCTTCACTGGGCACGATCAGCTCGGCGCCCGCGATCAGGCTCGGGAAGATATCGATCAGGGACGAGTCAAAACTCAAGGGCGAAAACTGCAAGACCCGGCTGTGTTCGCTCAGCTGCACATGACCCCCGAACCAGGCGCTGAAATGGGCCAGGTTGTGCTGGCTGAGCAGCACGCCCTTGGGGTGGCCGGTAGTGCCCGAGGTGTGGAGCACCATGCAAGGGTCGTCCATGGCGGGGCGCTGGCGCATTGGCAGCGAGGTGTCGGGAGTGTCGACGGCACTCACATCCAATGCACAAAACCCGTCCCGCAGTGGATGCTTGCCATCATCCAGCAGCACCGAGACGCCGGCGTTTTCCAGCATCGCTTGCTGGCGTTGCAGCGGGTGGCCCGGCTCCAGGGGCAGGTACACCGCACCGCAGGCGAGTACCGCGAGAATGCTGGCGTACAGCTCCAGGGATTTGTCCAGGCAGACGCCGATTACCGGCGGTGTGTCGTGGGGCCCAAGCAGAGGTCTCAGACGGTGCTGGATAGCCAGGCTCTGGCGATGCAACTGTCGGTAAGTCAGCCCGCTGCCGGCAATGTTCAACGCTGGCCGGTCGGCGAAGGTTTGCAGACTGTTTTCCAATCGTTCGATCAGGGGTACCTGGGCTTGCTGCTGCAGAGCCAAATCGGCCGTCAGGTTAAAACGATGCAGGTACGCCAGGGATGCGAGCGCTTGCAGGCCGTGTTCCGGATCATCAGAGGCGACGGCCGCCTGCGAGAAATAGCCCGGGTCCCGGGAGAACCCACTCACCTGTTGGGCTACCCACTCCACCAGGCTGCGTACTGCGTGTTGACGCAGCCGTTGACCATTGCCACAGGCTTCTCCGGCAACCTCCAGGGTTGTCAGGAGTCGCCGTGAATGGGCGTAACACCTGAGCTGCAGGGCCGGCAATCCACAGTCGGTCAACGCTCCCATACCCACGCGCAGGCTCATCAAGGCTGTGCACGTCACGCCGGGCGGAACCTCCTCGCTACCGTCATCAATCAGCAGGTCTACTAGGTGGGTGACATCCTGTGCTCGCACCACCCCATGACCGTATTGCGCCAATGTCTCACCCAGTTCATTCAGCGCCGCGCTGAAGCCCGCCAGCCCAATCTTCAGGTGCCTCATGGGTGCCCTCCTGGCGCCGCAAGAAAGGCATCCAGCGCCCCAACCACACTCGGCGTTTGCAGCAGGCCGCTGTGGTTCAGGAAGCCCATGATATTGCCGATCAACGGGTGCTGGCGGGTAATGGGAAAGCCCATCGCCTGCACTTCAGTGCGCAGCGCAGAGCGCGTGCCGTCACTGACATCCAGGTGCTCGATCAAGTGCAGGTCGAAGTTTTTCTGCAGGTCGTGGGTCAGGTAATGCTGGAGAAAAACCGGCAGGATCCGGGCGATACAGTCGCGGTCCGCGGCGTCTGCAGACTGCCAATAAATACGCACCAGGCGCGTCCAGAAAAGCGCGTGGCGGCCCTCGTCAAACAAGTGGTCGGCCATCAACCCACGGATGGACTGCTTGACACTGTCGTCCTTGGAAAACGCTGCCACGTCATGGGTCACGGTGTTCTCGGCGATGGCCACGGCAATCAGTTCCACGGCATCGCGCAGGTGTTCGGGCGCCAGCGCCAGTGCGGCAGGCAAGGCGCGGCTCAGCTCGATTTGCGCGGGTAGTTCAAGGGGTGGGATCCCGGTCATCTCGATGGTCTGTTGCATGAAATCGAGGGCGACGAGGGCGTGGTAATCCTCGTCCACCACCACGGTCATGGCGTCGTAGCGACAGGCAAGCGGGAAGGGCACCGAAAAGCGATTCTTGGCGATGCTGCGTGCGGTCTTGTCGACGATCTCGGTTTCAAAGATCACCACGTCGTTGATGAACTTGTAGAACGTCTGCAGCAAGACAAAATCACGGCACTGCGGGCATCGGTCGATAAAGGTCGCGCTCAGCACCAGAGGCTGTCGGCTCAGGGGATAGATCAGTTTCTGATCGTTTTCCAGCCGCCGCCGCGGGCGTGTGCGGATGGTCGCGCGGCGCTCCCAGTCGTCGGCAAATGAGCGGTAGTCGGCAGGGTTCATGCGCTCATCTCCGGCAGGCACCTATGCAACCCATCCCATAAGGCCAGGCGGCTTTCCACGGCGCCGAGGGCGCAACTGTCGGCTTGCTGCTCGCGGCTTGGGTCGCCGAGGGTAAGGCGTTGCAGCAATTGCGTTGCCGCCGGGCCATGCTCCTGGGCGTCGATCTCCATGTGGCGCTTGAGGTAGTAGCAGAAGGTGGGCGCCTGGCGATGGAGCACCTCGCACTCCTCCAGGATGCGCTTGAACATCGCCGGGATGACGCTCTCGCGCCCGTGGAGAAAGGCAGCCGCCACGCAGTGCGTCGGTGCGTCCAGGGCAACCTGCAGGGTACTTTTGACGAACCGGGCCACGGACGGGTGGATATCGATTTTTTGCAGGGCCGTTTCTGCATCGTTGCCGTCACGCTGCAGGCTGACGAACCGCTCGATGTTCGCCGTGCTCGCGCCGACTTCACGCATGGCTTCCAGGTACAACTCGAAGTGGCTGCCGTGCCCATGGCCGGGATACGCGTCCGACTCTTCGCCCAATACGATCTCATTGATCAGGCGAGCCGCTTGCGGGTCCGTTGGCGGTAACCAGGGCAGGCGCATACCGGTGAGGTCATGTTGCAGGCGTTTGGTGAGTGTCATGAAGTCCCACACGGCGAATACGTGGTTTTCCATAAAGTACTGCAACTTTGGAAGGGTATTTATATGTTTGAATATTGGATGGATATGTAACTTCTGCTTTTTTTGTTTAAGCAGGTGTGAGTGCTGGAACATGTTGATGCCTATAAGTCGTGTCTCTTCCCTGATAAAAGCGTTGTGCTTTAGCGACAAATAAACATTGGTTTTCACGGATGCGCGGGTGCCTTGATAACAGGCAGCCCTGTACGAGGCTGACACTGTTACTGGCAAGCAGCATGCTGTGACAAAATACCAAGGCTTTATTTAAAGGAACGCCACGCGCAGTGACGCACCGAGCATGGATTCACGCTGTCGATTGGGAGAATTGGAGTGTTGGTAATAATCTGATTAAGTATTCAGGTGTTTTTAGTTTTATAAGTTTTTCGAGTTGGAATATTGCGGTAGTTGGATCGCTCTGCGGAGTGTGTGAAGTTTTCTTTGGGCTTAATGGTTTAACGGGAGTAATGGTGGTGCACTGGCCTCCGTCGGCCAGCGTCACTTTGCAGCGCTTTGTGGTCGAGGGAGGCGTTTCAGTTCCACGCGGAATTTACAGCGCAGCGTTCTGTTCAGTCTCTTCAAGAGTTTTGAGGTAACCCGTAATCACCTCCATGCCGCGGGTAAGGTGGTTACGCAGGGTCAGGATGCTTTCGTCGACCTTCTTTTGCGCCACGAGGTCGAGCAGTTCGCGGTGATCTTCCTGGGACGTCTTGCCCAGGCCCATGGCCTCGAGGTTGAAGCGCAGGAAACGTTCCTCTTCGTTCAAGCCGTGTTCAACCAGCTTGAGCAACCGCTGATTGCCCGCCTTGCCATAAAGCGCCATGTGGAACAGGCGGTTGAGGCGGCCGATTTCGGTGTAGTCGCTTTCCCGTTCCAGCGCGTCGATAAAGGCGCCAGCCTGGGCGATGTCATCGGGCGTGAGCAGGGGAATCGACAAGCGCAGCGCTTCGGATTCGAGGAGTATGCGCAGGGCGTAGGTTTCCGCCGAGTGGTCCTCGATCAGTGGCGCCACCACCGCGCCTTTGTGGGTGACCACATGCAGCAGCGATTGGGCTTCCAGTTGACGCAATGCCTCGCGCACCGGCATCCGGCTGACCCCGAACAAGCTGGCCAGCTCCTGTTGACGCATGGCGGTGCCACAGGGCAAGCGGCCATCCAGGATGGCGTTGCGCAATGTTTCTTCAATCACGGAGCGGGCGAGATGGGCGGGGATAGGCCCGCTGATCTGGATGCTGCTCAAAGGGTTCGGCTTCTGCGTCACGACTACGCTATCCTCCTTTTCAAGGTGAGGTGGCTAATTGGATCCAATGCACACTAGAGATTGTCCACAAGCTTGTCAAACGGGCAAGGTTTCGGCTTGTAAGCGACTCAACAGCGTGTTCTTCGGGCCCACAGCTCCCATTTGTCAGGTCTTACAGGCTAAAGGTCCGTCGTGCACATTTTATTCCCGGGAGTCGGGCCAACAGCGGTATTGCTGCATATCGATATTCACTAACGGTATTTAAAATGCGGTTCTTATGACTATAAAGTCACTCTCCTGACTGCACGGGAGTGAACTCATGTCTGCCACCTCTACTGTTCCAACAGCGACCGACACCACACAAACCTTCGAGATCCGTCCATTTCCCGGCAGCGTCGGCGCCGAAATCATAGGCCTGGACCTGGCCCGCCCGGTCAGCGACCAGGACTTCGCACGCATTCACCGCGCGCATCTGGACCATCACGTCGTGGTCTTCCGCGACCAACGTATCACCCCCGAGCAACAGATCGCCTTCAGCCGCCGTTTCGGCGTGCTGCAAATCCATGTGCTCAAACAATTCCTGCTGGCCAACCACCCGGAAATCCTGATCGTCTCCAACATCATCGAAAACGGCCAATCCATCGGCCTGGGAGACGCCGGCAAGTTCTGGCACTCGGACCTCTCCTATAAGGAGCTACCGAGCCTGGGCTCGATGCTCCATGCCCAGGAGCTGCCGTCCGAGGGTGGCGACACGTTGTTCGCCGACATGCATAAAGCCTGGGACAACCTGCCCGAGTCCCTGCGAAAGGCCGTTGAAGGCCGCAGCGCCGCGCACTCCTACACCGCACGCTACAGCGAAACCAAATTCGAAGGCAATTGGCGCCCGACCCTCACGCCCGAGCAACTCGCTCAAGTGGCGGAAGTGGTACACCCGATTGTGCGCACCCACCCGGAAAACGGCCGCAAGGCGCTGTTCGTCAGCGAGGGCTTCACCACCCGTATCGTCGGCCTGCCTGAGGATGAAAGCCGCGACCTGCTGGCCCAGCTGTACGCCCACAGCGTGCTGCCGGAAAACATCTACCGCCATCAGTGGCAGCCCCACGACATGGTGTTCTGGGACAACCGCTCGCTGATCCACCTGGCGGCCGGCTGCCCCAGCCACCTGCGGCGCAAGCTGTACCGCACCACCATCCAGGGCGACGCGCCTTTCTGACCCGGAGCATGACCATGTCCAAGAAAACCCCATTTGCGCGCCTGGCCGCGACGGTCGGCCTGGGCGTCAGCCTGCTGGCCGGCAGTCTTGTGGCGCCTGCCGCCGCCCAGGCCGAAGGCGAAATTCGCATCGCCGAGCAGTTTGGCATCGTCTACCTGTTGCTCAACGTGGTGCGCGACCAGAACCTGATCGAAAAATACGGCAAGCAGGAAGGCATCGACATCAAGGTCGACTGGACGCAACTGTCCGGCGGCGCAGCCGTCAATGATGCGCTGCTCTCCGGTTCCATCGACATCGCCGGGGCCGGCGTTGGCCCGCTGCTGACTATCTGGGACCGCACCCACGGCAAGCAGAACGTGAAAGCCGTCGCCTCCCTGGGCAACTTCCCCTACTACCTGGTGAGCAACAATCCCAAGGTCAAGACCATTGCCGACTTCACCGAAAAAGACCGCATTGCCGTACCGGCAGTGGGCGTTTCCGTGCAGTCGCGTTTCCTGCAATACGCTGCCGCCAAGCAATGGGGCGACAAGGAATTCAATCGCCTCGACAAGTACACCGTTGCCGTCCCGCACCCGGATGCCACGGCTGCGCTGATTGCCGGTGGCACCGAGCTGACCGGGCACTTCTCCAACCCGCCGTTCCAGGAGCAGGCCCTGACCAACCCGAACGTGCATGTGGTGCTCAACTCCTATGACATCCTCGGGCCTAACTCGCCGACCGTGCTGTTCGCCACCGAGAAATTCCGCAACGACAACCCGAAAACCTACAAGGCGTTCGTCGAGGCACTGACCGAAGCGGCGCAGTTCGCCCAGAACGACAAAGGTGCCGCAGCCGATACCTACATCCGCGTGACCAAGGCCAAGATCGACCGCGCCGAGCTGCTGAAAATCATCGAAAACCCGCAGTTCGAATTCAGCGTCACACCGAAAAACACCTACCCGCTGGCGGAATTCCTCTACCGCGTCGGCGCGATCAAAAACAAACCCGAATCGTGGAAGGACTACTTCTTCCAGGACGCCAAGCCGCTGCAAGGGAGCTGACATGAACGCGCCCTTGCAAGGCCACACGGCCAGCAACCCGACCACCACCGAAGCACTGCTTTCGGTGGATAAAGTCAGCCTTGAATACCGCACGCCCGAACGGGTGGTGCGGGCCACTCACCAGGTCAGCTTCGCGATCGATCCGGCAGACCGCTTTGTATTGCTGGGGCCTTCGGGCTGCGGCAAATCCACACTGTTGAAATCCATCGCCGGCTTTATCAAGCCGTGTGAGGGCGAGATCCGTCTGCTCGGGCAAAAAGTCGAGCAGCCAGGGCCGGACCGTATCGTGGTGTTCCAGGAGTTCGACCAACTGCCACCGTGGAAAACCGTCAAGCAGAACGTCATGTTCCCGCTGCTGGCGTCCAAAACCCTCAAGCGTCGCGAGGCCGAAGAGCGGGCGCTGTACTACCTGGAAAAAGTCGGCCTTACGGCCTTTGCCGATGCCTACCCGCACACCCTGTCCGGCGGCATGAAAGCCCGCGTGGCAATCGCCCGGGCGTTGGCCATGCAGCCGAAAATCCTGCTGATGGATGAACCCTTCGCCGCCCTCGACGCCCTGACCCGGCGCAAGATGCAGGAAGAACTATTGCTGCTCTGGGAAGAGGTGCGTTTCACCCTGCTGTTCGTCACCCACTCCATCGAGGAAGCGCTGGTGGTGGGCAACCGCATCCTGTTGCTGTCGCCGCACCCGGGGCGGGTGCGGGCGGAAATCCACAGCCATCAATACGACCTGCACAGCCTCGGCGGTGTGGAGTTCCAGGCTTCGGCGCGGCGCATTCATCGGCTGTTGTTTGATGAAGCGCCCGAGGTGGAAACCGAACTGGGTTTCGCCGATATCCGCATCGCTTATTGAAGGGTTTGCACCATGCGCCAGGAATACGAAATCACTCTCGAACCGTTGCCCGGTGTACGCGTAGAGCGCGAGTTGCCGTGGCGCCAGCGCCTGTGGCAACAAGGCTGGCTGCGTAAAAGCCTGATCCTGATCGTGCTTGCGATCCTCTGGGAAGCGGCTGCCCGTTATCAGAACAATGACCTGCTGCTGCCGAGCTTCCTGCAGACACTGAGCGCGTTCTACGACGGCATGGCCAGTGGCGAGTTGTTGAGCAAGGTCAGCATCTCGCTGGTGGTGCTGATCAAGGGTTACCTGATCGGCATTGTGCTGGCGTTTGCCCTGACCACGCTTGCGGTGTCGACCCAACTGGGGCGTGACCTGCTGAGCACCCTGACCTCGATGTTCAACCCGTTGCCGGCGATTGCCCTGCTGCCGCTGGCGCTGTTGTGGTTTGGCCTGGGGCAGAACAGCCTGATCTTCGTGCTGGTGCATTCAGTGTTGTGGGCGCTGGCGCTCAACACCTATTCAGGGTTCCTCGGCGTCTCCGAAACCCTGCGCATGGCCGGTCGAAATTATGGCCTCAAGGGTATGCGCTTCGTGTTGTTCATCCTGATCCCGGCTGCGCTGCCGTCGATTCTCGCCGGGTTGAAAATCGGTTGGGCGTTCGCCTGGCGCACGCTGATCGCCGCCGAGTTGGTGTTCGGTGCTACCAGCGGCAAAGGCGGTTTGGGTTGGTACATCTTCCAGAACCGCAACGAGCTGTACACCGACAAAGTGTTTGCCGGCCTGGCGGTGGTGATCCTGATCGGGCTGCTGGTGGAGAACCTGGTGTTCGACACCCTGGAGCGGGTCACCGTGAAGCGCTGGGGCATGCAACGCTGACTGAAACACCAACCCTGTGGCGAGGGAGCAAGCTCCCTCGCCACAGTCTGCTACGATTGCGCCAAGTTCACTCCCAACCCATCACGAGTGCTTGGCATGCAATTACCGGACATGAACCTGCTGGTCGCCCTCGACGCCTTGCTCGACGAGGGCAGTGTGGTAGGCGCCGCGCGGCGGATGAACCTGAGCCCGGCCGCCATGAGTCGCACCCTCACGCGCATCCGCGAGGCAGTGGGCGATCCGATCCTGGTGCGCGCCGGTCGCGGCCTGGTACCGACGCCCAAGGCCCTGGAGCTACAAGGCCAGGTGCGCAGCGTGGTGGAGCAGGCAGCGCTGCTGTTCCGCTCGGCGGACGAAGTGGACCTGCGCACCCTGCGCCGGCGCTTCAGCGTGCGGGCCAATGACTTTTTTGTCGGAGTGTATGGCGGTCGGCTGTTCGACACCATGGAACGCATGGCACCGCTGTGCGAACTGCGCTTCGTGCCGGAAGGCGACACCGATGACGAGGCCCTGCGTGAAGGCCGTCTCGACCTGCGGGTGGGCAACACCATGCCGATCACTCCGGAAGTGAAGGTGCAGAACCTGTTCACCACCACCTTCGTCGGCCTGGCACGGGAAGGGCACCCGTTGTTCGATGGAGAAATCACCGCCGAACGGTTTGCCAGCTATTCGCATATCAGCATCTCCCGCCGCGGCATTGCCCGGGGGCCCATCGACACCGCCCTGAACGCCCAGGGCCTGGAACGCCGAGTCGCGATGATCGCCCCGGGGTTTCACGGCGCGATGTTCATGCTGCCGGACTCCGACCTGATCCTGCCGGTGCCCAAGGAAGCGCTCTACAGCGCCAATCGCCTGAAGCTGCCGTTGCGAGCCTTCACCCTGCCAATTTCCCTGCCGACCCTGGTGCTGACCCAAGCCTGGCACCCGCGTTTCGACAAGGACCCGGCCCATAGATGGCTGCGCGAGACCATGCGTGAATGCTGCGAGGCGACGTGGAAGGAAGCGCAGCCCACGTGAGTCGCAAGTGAGCTCGGCTAATGTGGGAGATGGATTGCCTGCGATGCGGGCGACACGGTTTTTCAGGCATAGCGAGGTGATGCCATCGCGGGCAAGCCCGGCTCCCACAGAGATCGCCTACATTTTGATCATTGCGTCTGGTGCACTTATAAGCTTCCGATAAGTCACTTTTTGTCATGTCTAAGCCTTATTAAACTGCTCGGGTATTTCCTATTCCGAGTTGTAGTTCATGACGTCCCTCGCTGCTCCCGCACCCCTGGCCGCAGCCAAACCGACCGCCATTACCCCGCCCGTTTTCGGCCCGCGCATCATCATCGGCCTGGTGGGCGTATTGCTTGCGGTACTGGTGTCCGGCCTCAACGAGATGGTGACCAAAGTCGCTCTCGCCGATATTCGTGGTGCGATGTACATCGGCTTCGACGAAGGCACCTGGCTGGTGGCTGCCTACACCGCCACCTCTGTCTCGGCGATGGCCTTTGCACCCTGGTGTTCGGTGACGTTCTCTCTGCGCCGTTTCACTCTCTGCGCCATCGGCCTGTTCACCGTGCTTGGCGTGCTGTGCCCGTTCGCACCGAACTACGAAAGCCTGCTGATCCTGCGCACCGTGCAAGGCCTGGCCGGTGGCGCCTTGCCGCCGATGCTGATGACCGTGGCCCTGCGGTTCCTGCCGGCCAACGTCAAGCTGTACGGCCTGGCCGGCTATGCCCTCACGGCCACTTTCGGCCCTAGCCTCGGCACACCGCTGGCGGCCATGTGGACCGAATACGTCGGCTGGCAATGGGCGTTCTGGCAGATTGTCGGGCCGTGCCTGCTGGCCATGGCGGCCGTGGCCTACGGCTTGCCCCAGGACCCGCTGCGCCTGGAGCGCTTCAAGCAGTTCAACTGGCGTGGTCTGCTGCTGGGGTTCCCGGCGATCTGCATGCTGGTGATCGGCCTGTTGCAGGGCAATCGGCTGGACTGGTTCGAGTCGCCGCTGATTACCTCATTGTTGATCGGCGGCCTGGTGTTGCTGGTGCTGTTCATGATCAACGAGTGGTCGCACCCGATGCCGTTTTTCAAGTTGCAGATGCTTGGGCTACGCAACCTGTCGTTCGCGCTGATTGTGCTCGCCGGGGTGCTGATCGTGCTGCTGGCGGTGACCATCATTCCGTCCAGCTACCTGGCCCAGGTCCAAGGCTACCGCCCGCTGCAAACTGCACCGGTGATGCTGATCATGGCGCTGCCGCAGTTGATCGCACTGCCGTTGGTGGCGGCGTTGTGCAACTTGCGCTGGGTCGATTGCCGCTGGGTATTGGGCATTGGCTTGAGCATGTTGATCCTGTCCTGCGTGGGCGGGGCGCAACTCACGTCGGCATGGATTCGCGATGATTTCTACGTGCTGCAACTGCTGCAGATCTTCGGGCAACCGATGGCGGTGTTGCCGCTGCTGATGCTCTCCACCGGCAGCATCACGCCCCAGGACGGGCCTTTCGCCTCGGCGTGGTTCAACACCGTCAAAGGCCTGGCCGCCGTGGTCGCCACCGGCGTGCTCGATGCCCTGACCACACACCGCCTGCATTTCCACTCGACCATGCTGGTGGACAGCCTGGGCAACTCGCCCCTGGCCGACAGCGATGCCGCCGGCCTTGCCCATCGGCTGCACGAGCAGGCCGTGGTGCTCACCTCTTCGGATCTCTACTACGTCATGGCCGGTGTCGCGGCGGCGTTGATCCTGCTGATTTTCTGGATGCCGACGCGGATTTATCCGCCCCGCGCGCCGACTTGATTGCTCACTGAGCCAAAGGGATTGTTATGAAACGCAAAGACAAAATCGCTGTAACCGTCATCACCGTGTTTGCCGTCGGTGTGCTGGTTTACCTGCTGGCGCCGGGTGTGTTCGGCAGCAAACGCCAGAGCACCAACGACGCCTTCGTCGCCGCTGACTACACCCTGGTGGCGCCGCGTGTGGCCGGCTTCATCAAGGAAGTGCTGGTGGAAGACAACCAGCGGGTCAAGGCCGGGCAGTTGCTGGCGCTGATCGATGACCGTGACTTCCGCGCCGCTGCCCAGGCGGCCGATGCCGATACGCTGGTGGCCCAGGCGCAGCTGAAAAATGCCACGGCAACCCTGGAGCGCCAAAGCTCGGTGATCGCCCAGGCCCAGGCGACTGTGGCGGCGGATCGCGCCGAAGTGGCGTTTGCCGAACACGAACTGAACCGCTACAACCACCTCGCGGGTGTAGGCGCCGGCACCGTACAGAACGCCCAGCAAGCCAAGACGCGTATTGACCAGGCCACCGCGCGCCTGGCGAATGCCACGGCGGTGCTGGCCGCTGAACGCAAGCAGGTGGAAATCCTCAGCGCCCAGCGTGATGCGGCAGAGGGCGGCCTGAAACGTGCCCAGGCCGCACTGGAAATGGCCAGCTATCAGCTGTCGTACACCCGCATCGTCGCGCCGGTGGACGGCATGGTCGGCGAGCGCGCGGTGCGGGTCGGCGCCTATGTGACGCCGGGCAGCAAGATCCTCGCCGTGGTACCGCTGGCCGAGGCCTACGTGGTGGCCAACTTCCAGGAGACCCAGTTGTCCCACATGCACGCTGGCCAAACGGTGGACGTGAAGGTCGACAGCCTCGACGGCGAAGTGCTCAAGGGCCACCTCGAAAGCCTGGCGCCAGCTACCGGCGTGACATTTGCCTCGGTCAAACCCGACAACGCCACCGGCAACTTCACCAAGGTGGTGCAGCGTATTCCGGTAAAAATCATCCTGGAGCCCGGCCAGGCGTTGACCGAGCGCCTGCGGGTCGGCATGTCGGTGGAAGCCAGCGTCGACACCCACGCCGCCGCCCAGCAACGTGAGGTGGCGCAGCAATGAGACGCCTTGCCTGGTTAACCTTGAGCCTGCTCACCCTGAGTGCCTGCACCGTCGGCCCGGACTTCCAGCGCCCGCAGAATCCCGTCGGCCAATGGACCGAGCCCCATGGCCGACAAGCCGCCAGCCAAGCGGTCAACGACCCGCTGGAAGAGCGCTGGTGGGAAGTGTTCCACGACGCGCAGCTCACCGCGCTTACCCGTCGCGCGCTGACCGATAACCTCGACCTGAAACTCGCCAGCAGCCGCCTGCAACAAAGCCGCGCGGCGCGCCAGGTGATTACCGCCGAGCGCTACCCGACCGTCAACGCCACCGGCGATTACCTGCGTCAGCGCAACAGCGCCGATGGCTTGAGCGATGCCTCGGGCAAGAACGGCCGCTCGGCGTTCAACCAGTGGGACATGGGTTTCTCCGCCGCCTGGGAACTGGACTTCTGGGGCCGCGTAAAACGCGAAACCGAAGCCGCCGACGCCACCCTGCAAGTCGCCGAAAACGACCGCCGCGCGGTGCTGTTGTCGGTGCTGGCGGAAACCGCCCAGGACTACATCCAACTGCGCGGCGTGCAAAACACCCGCGCCGTCACCGAGCAAAACCTCGAGGTGGCGCGCCACAGCCTGAAGCTCTCGCAACTGCGCCTGGCCGACGGTGTCGCCACTGACCTGGACGTAGCCGAAGCCGCTGCTCAAGTGGCCGCCATCGAGGCGCGCCTGCCGGATTTGCAGCAACGCCAGGACCAGTTGATCAACGCCCTGAGCCTGCTGATGGGCGAACCGCCACAAGCCTTGTACGCCGAGCTGTCCAAGGACGCTGCGGTGCCGCAAACCCAACGCCAGGTCGCCATCGGCCTGCCGTCGCAACTGGCCGAGCGCCGCCCGGATATCCGCCAGGCCGAAGCTCGCTTGCATGCGGCCACCGCCTCCATTGGTGTGGCCAAGGGCGACTTCTACCCGCGCATCACCCTGTCCGGCAGCGTGGGCTCCCAGGCGTTGCAACTGGCGGATTTCGGCTCGTGGAGTTCGCGTGCATTCGCCTTCGGCCCGCAACTGAGCTTGCCGATTTTCAACGGTGGCCGGTTGCAAGGCATGCTCGATCTGCGCGAAGCCCAGCAACAGGAAGCGGCCCTGGCCTACCAGCAGACCGTGCTGCGGGCCTGGCATGAAATCGATGATCAACTGACCCGCTACAACGCCAGCCAGCTGCGGCGCGACAGCCTCGCCGAAGCCGTGCGGCAGAACCAGATCGCCCTTGCCACGGCGCAGCATCAATACGTCGAAGGCGTGGTGGATTTCGTTAACGTACTGACCGTGCAAAGTGCGTTGCTGGCGACCCAGGAGCAGTGGGTGGAAAGCTCCACCGGCGTGTCCCTCGCCATGGTCGGGTTGTACAAGGCATTGGGTGGGGGCTGGGAGTCGGTGTATCCGGAACAGACGGCAGGGCGTTAATACCAGTGCCCACAGTCCAGGGACTGTGGGCATTCAAGGATTCTGCAAAAACACCACATACCCTCGAAACCACTCACTGTCCTTCAAATACCCCGGCTCCTCCCACTCTCCACCCTGAATCAACCCAATCTTGAACGGCACCCCCAACCGGTTCATCCGTGGCAGATAGGCCGCGTAGTCCGGAATGCTGTGGCGCCCCTGGTAGGTCTGCACCACCACTTCATCAATCACGCCCTTGAGTTGTGTGATGGCGGCCGGGTCGGCGTTGCTGCTCCAGTCCATCAGCCCGGTGATGCTCAGGCGTAGGTCCTTGGGCAAGCGTTGGCGCAGGTCGCGCAGGAAATCCGCGTATTCGTCGAGGTATTGCGTGCGCGCATCGAAGTCGATCTGGATGCCCACCACCGGGTTGCCCGCATCCCGCCAGCGTTGCACCTGGCCGAGCATCTGGCTGTACACCGACTCGGGCCAGTGCAGGGTGTGGGCGCGGTACACCACCCAGATTTCACCCTGGGTGATGCGCGGCACACTCATGCCCTGGGCGATGAATTGCACGCCACGCCGGGGCGCGCGGCGGGTCGAGTTGATCTGGCCCTGGAGGATGTACAGGGTTTTCGCCTGCTTGAGCACCGGCTGCGGCGCGACGCCGCTCCACAGCCAGAACGCGTCATGGTCGCGGGCGTCCACCGCGCCGAAGGCCGGGCTTGCCAGCAGGAGCAGGGCCAGCCAGAAACGCTTCACGGCTTACCAGTAGTACTGCAGCGACTTGCCCCACTGGGTGTCGGCGAACCCGGTTTTCAACTGGCGGAACCAGCCTTTGCGCACGTTCTTGTCGACGTCTTCGCCACCGCAACTGTTGTAGCCCGAAGGTCCGTAGCAGTTGATGGCACGAAACAGCGCGTAGGCCTTGTCGTTTCGCGGTGCCTTGGGATTGCCGATCACCCGCTTGTAGCCCTCCAGTCGCGAGAAGGTTTCACCCTTGAAGGGCGAGGCAGTGCTGCCCAGGCTGCCGGCGGAGCGCGCTTGTTCCAGGGGCATGCCGTCCAGGCCGTTACGCAGGACGAATTCCCCCAGGCAGTTCAGGCCCTGCGGGTTTTTCGGATCGGCCTGCAAGGTGCTGGCGATTTGCGCGATGCTCGGGCAGGTGTAGCCGGACTCGGCCTTGTCACCGTTCCACTGGAACAGTCTCAACGACTGGCCGCCGCTGTAGACGTAGCCCAGGCTGGTGCCGAGCTTGTCATCGGGAACCGAGGCGGGCAGTTGCTTGAGGTCCTCGGCAAAGGTCTCGAACTGGCCGCGCAGCAGGTCTTTATAGAGCAGCGTGAATTGTGCGGTCTGGCGCTCTACCGGGTCTTCGGCATGGGCAAGCTGTTGGCGCAGCAGGTCGGGACCGGCGACGTTGCGCAGCAGGATATAGCGCACCTGCTTGGCACTGATCGGCGAATCGGCGGCGAATACCTTGGCCAGCTGGCCGCTGCGTTCGTAGTTCATCGCCAATGCCAGCTCCAGCTGGTCACGTTGCAACGGTTGCTTGGTCAGCGGCAGCAGTTGCAGCCACAGCGCTTCGGCGGCTTTCCAGTCTTCCTTGGCTTCCAGCGCGAGGCCACGCAGGGTCTGTTGGCTGAAAGCGAAGTAGTCGAGATTCGACGGCACGTCTTGCGGCAGCAGCTTCAAGGTACGGTCGGGCTGATGCTCGACGTTCAGGGCAAACGCCGCCTGCACGTAGGCATACAGCGCGGGCTCCTGCGCGAACACCGCTTTTTGTGCATCGAGCGCTTCACGCGTGAGCTTCGGCGGCTCGCCGGCACGCATCCACATCAGGTCGTTGAGGGCCAGGATCAGCGGGTTGCCCACAGGTGCCGTGGTGCTGGTCAGCAGCTTGGTGTCGGCTTCCTGCACCAGTTCATCCAGCGACACGTTGCGCTGGGCATCGGTGGCCTGGGTCAGTTGCCAGGCAAAGTCGTCCGCCAGTTTGTCGGGGTTGGGCGCCAGCCAGTGCACCCGGCGCAACAGGCCACGGGCGGAGGCGGCGTATTCGCCCTGTGGATAAGTTTTCAGGTAGTCGTTGAAAGCGCTTTCGGCCCGTTGCAGGGCAGACTTATCCACATGCTCAAGCGACGGTGTGCCGTATTCATCGAAGGCATTTTGCTGGGCGTCGTTCAGCGCGGTGCGGGCGGTCATGTACAGCGCTGTTTCCTTCAGCCAGGGCAGCGAGCTGCTCGTCAGCCCGGCAAAACCTTTTTGCGCATCGCTGAAGCGTCCGCTGTAAAAGTCCCCGGCGGCTTTCAGGTAGGTGAGCAATGCCTGGCCGTCTGCCGATTTGATTTGGTCGGCCTCGCCTGCCGCTACGCCGTCCGAGGAACAACTGCCGAGCATCTGCAGCCGCAGCTTGGCCAGTAACTGGCGCTCGGCCTGCGGTACATCGGCCTTCACCACCTGGCTGATAAACGCGGCGGCACTGTCATCGGCGTTGCTGCGGCAGCGGCTGCCTTCGCCGGAAAGGAAGGCTTCACCGGCGGTCTTGGCGTCGTCGCGCTTGATGCCCAGCGGGCTGAGCAGTGCATCCAGTTCGGCGGTGCGCGAGTCGTCGGGTTTGTTGTCGGGCTCATCCGCAGCCGGCATAAGCCGATACACCGGAAAGGGCACCGGGCCAAATCCTTCGGACACGTCCTGCTCGCCCAAGGCATTCGGCGCCAGCGGCATGACGTTTTTGTCCGCCAGCAACAGCCGCAGGTTGACCCGGCTGTCATTGCCGGGGCTCAGGAAGGGCAGGTTGCTGCACACGTCCAGGCTGTTGCGCGACACCCGCCAATCCGGGTAGCAAGAGTCATCGCCGCTGGCGTGGGCCTGGAAGGGAAGGGTGGCGAGCAATGCCAGTGCCAGGGGTGACAGAAGACCGATGCGCATGAAATGTCCTTGATCCTGAATCCATGGAAGGCAGCAATCATAGCGTGATCCGATGAAAGCGTCGGAGACGTCCTGCGCAAAATTCAGATTTGTCCGATTGGCGGATGGTTGGTCAAATCCATGCAAAACAGCGGGCGAATCAAGGCCTTTTGACCTAGAGTGGCGGGTGTTCGCGCAAGCGCAGGTTCAGTAGTGGGTGAGGAAGTAGAGGTGCGACGCTCTGTGGCGGAACAAGACAACAAGGCCGGGGCATTGCCCGTGCTCAATCCTGGCCTTTGGGAGAATGCCGGCTGGCTGGCTCGGTTGTGGTGGGTACCGCTGGTGGCGTTGGCCATGGCCATGCGTTTCTATGGCCTGACCGCCTCCGCCATCTGGGGCGATGAAGGTTCAAGCCTGCTGCTCGCCGAGTATTCCCTGGAAGACCTGTGGTTTCACGCCGCACATGACGTTCATCCGCCGCTGTATTTCTTCATGCTGCGCGGCTGGATCGAGGTGTTCGGCGACAGCATTTTCTCCCTGCGCAGCATGAGTGCGATCCCCGGTGTGGTCGCAGTCGGCCTGGGAATCTGGCTGACACGACTGATCGCGACCCGTCGCGCGGCGGTGCTGGCCGGGATTCTGTTGGCGTTGCTGCCCACGGCAGTGCGCTACAGCCAGGAAGTGCGGATGTATTCGCTGCTGGGCGTGTGGCTGCTGGCCGCCACCCTGGCCTTGGTGTATTGGGTCCGCCAGCCTGAGCGCAAGCGCTATCTGGTGGCCTATGCGCTGTTGATGACGGCAGCCTTCTACACCCACTATTTCACCGCGTTGTGCGTACTGGTGCATTGGTCATGGCTGCTGTTGCTGCGCCAGCCACGGGCCGGCGGCCTGCGCCTGGTCACGCGCGCGGGCTGGTGGTTGGCCAACATTGCCATTGTGTTGCTGTACTTGCCCTGGCTCCCGAATCTGCTGGGCCTGGTGCAGCACACCGAAGAACTCAAGGTGGGCGGTGATATTGGCTGGGAAGACCCGGTCAACCTGTATTCCGTGCCGTCGATGGTGTGGCAGTTCCTCATTCAGGACCCGGGCGACCACTTGTGGCGACCGCTCTTTGTGGTGTTTCCGTTATTGCTGATGGCGCTGGTCGGTGTGACTGCCTGGCGCGATCAAAGCCGCTTTCGCTTTGGCTGGCTGCTGGGGCTTTTTTTCATGCTGCCAGTGCTGCTGGTCTATGGGGTTTCGTTTATTTCCCCGGTGTTTATCGAGCGTTATCTCACCGCCTACGCGATGAGTTTGCCGATCATCGTGGCGTTGGCCGTCGACCGTCTGTCGCCGCGCCTGCCGCTCGCAGCGGCGGCAGTCTTCGTGTTGTTTGTCGGGGTCGAGCTGGTGGGCGTGAAAACCAACTCCACCGTCGATGAGCATGATCAATTCAACGTGGTGGTGGAGTTCGTCAATCGCAACTACCAGGAAGATGACCGCATCGTCATCAGCGACATGCTGTGGTACCTGCCCTACGTCTATTACGACGAGACCGACGCCCAGTTGCAGCTTTTCACACCGCCGACCGCCGCCGGCAAGTCCACCCGGCCTAATGCCTATGGTTTTGGCACCCTGGTGGACCAGGATGGCGGGCGCATCTACCTTGATCGCTTGTCGGCGTTACCCGCCGAGATCCAGCGTGTATGGCTGATCAGCGCCGCGGAGCCGCCGGATGAGTTTGCCCCGTTGCCGGCCGGATGGCGTCAGCTCAGCCAGCAGGACGGCGGCGGCGCGCGGGCCCGGCTGTTCGTGCTGTGTAACGCGCCAGCGGGCGTGCACCGTGAGGGCTGCGATTAATCCGCGCAACACCTGAGAGGTTTATGTTCGCCTGGGGGGCTAGACTCAGGTGAACCCTCTCTCCAGGAACGCCTCATGGAATCCCCAGTCCACAACTTGCCATCGTTGTTCAAACAGCTCGGTTTGCCCGATGACCCGGTCAGCATCGAGCGGTTCATCGCGGTCCACTCTCCACTCAAGCCCGAATTGCATCTGGCGGAAGCGTTTTTCTGGACGCCGGCTCAGCGGGCGTTTTTGCGTGAAGAGATTCTGGAGGACGCGGATTGGGCGGAGGTGGTGGATGAGTTGAATTTGCGATTGAGAGAGGGGCGAGGAGTCTAGGCCGTCAAGAGGCGGTTGCTTTCTCTGGTGGCCATTGGCGAGCGGTGTGCGCAAGCGCCACGATCCCTACTACGTCGGGCTCAAGTTGGTAAGCAAGGCGGTAGCTTGGATGAGGAATGACTTCGCGTGTGCCTGTGATCCTGCCGAGTGGGCCGGTTTCTGGGTGTTTTGCCAACCCCAGCACTGCACTGCTGAAGCGTCGATCCATATCGGCTGCGGCTTGTGGGTTTTTTTCAAATAAAAAGTCCCAGATATCCCTACGGTCCTGCGCCGCTTCCGGCGTCCAGGCAACCCTCATTCCTGATTATCTACGTGAGCACGTTTCGCAGAAAACTCAGCTTCCAAATCCTCATTGGAAATCTCTCTGCCTGCCTGTATCGAGGCGCGAGAGGCGTCTACTTTACGCTGCAAGAACGCGTCGTACTCCCGTGATTCCTGCTGGGCCTGGACAAACTGACGCATCATATCTCGCACGATTTGCGATGCAGGACGGTGGGTAGCCTCGCACTCGGCCATGAATTGGTCGCGTAGTTCCGACTCAAGCTTCAAGGTGAAAACGGCTAGTTTTGACATAAGTGAATGCTCTAGATTGGTATGTACGAAGTATATACAACGTGCATACCTGACGACGCATGTGAGCTGAGTGAGGCGACTGACGGTTGCTGACGGCGAAACACCTTTCCCCAAACCAGCTTTACTTAGCCCACGGGCCATCCTCCCATCCGCAAATTTGTATCAAAACTTGACTGCATTGGATCCATCGACCATATTGATAGTTAGCAAACTAACTGTATGCGAATAATCCAGTGTCCCAGACCCTCGAACAACTCCAGATGAACATCAGCAGCAGCATGGTGGTAGGTGCCAGGACCTGGCGCAAAATCTGCCAGACCACGCTCGTCAGCTATGGCATCTCCGAAGCCTGCGCTGTGCCGCTGCTGATGATCGGCCGCCTCGGCGACGGTGTGCACCAGGTGAAGGTAGCCCAGGCCGCCGGGATGGAAAGCCCGTCCCTGGTGCGCCTGTTGGATCAGCTGTGCAGTTCCGGCTATGTGTGCCGCACCGAAGACATCCACGACCGCCGCGCCAAGGCCTTGAGCCTCACCGCGCGTGGCCGCGAGCTGGTGCAGGCAGTGGAACAGCAACTGGTGCGCCTGCGCCGCGAGGTGCTGGCGACAATCGACCCCGATGACCTGGAAGCTGCTTTGCGTGTACTGCGGGCCTTCGAAGGTGCCAATCAACATCCCATGGTTGTGAGTTCTTGAACGGATTTTTTACCGGCATGCCGCCGGCCAGGGATTGGTTCTACGGCGTAAGGACATTCGCCGCTTCAATGATCGCGTTGTACATCGCCATGCTGATGCAAATGCCGCGTCCGTATTGGGCGATGGCCACGGTGTATATCGTTTCCAGCCCGTTTGTCGGCCCTACCAGTTCCAAGGCGCTGTACCGGGCGGTCGGTACCTTCATGGGCGCCGCCGCTGCGGTGTTTTTTGTGCCGATGTTTGTGCAGACGCCTTACCTGCTGGTGGTGGTGATCGCGCTGTGGACCGGGATTCTGCTGTTCCTGTCCCTGCACCTGCGCACCGCCAACAGCTATGCGCTGATGCTGGCCGGCTACACCTTGCCGCTGATCGCCCTGCCGGTGGTGGATAACCCGCTGGCGGTGTGGGATGTGGCCGAAGCGCGGACCGAAGAGATCTTCCTTGGCATCGCCGTGGCGGCGGTGGTGGGGGCGATGTTCTGGCCGCGACGCCTGGCGCCGGTGTTCGATGACTCGGTGAGCAAGTGGTTTGCCGACGCCCAGGTCTACAGCCAGCGCTTCCTCAGCCGCAACGTGCAACCCGAGGAAATCAGCACCCTGCGCGGCGGCATGGTCGCTACCTTCAACACCCTGGAATTGATGATCGGCCAACTGCCCCACGAGGGCTCCCGGCCGCAAACGGTGCGCAATACAAAGGAGCTGCGCGGGCGGATGATCCACCTGCTGCCGGTGATCGACGCACTGGACGACGCCGTGTACGCCCTGGAACACCGCGCGCCGGAATTGCTCGAGCGCTTCACGCCGCTGCTGACCGCCGCCAACGAGTGGCTGGCCAGCACGCAAAAGGATGCGCCCCTCGAACGCTGGCGTGTCCTGCGCGACCAGATCGAAGCCCTGCAACCCGATGCCGACGCCCTGGATGACCGCCATCAGTTGCTGTTCTCCAACGCCCTGTATCGCCTGGGCGAGTGGGTGGATCTGTGGCAAGACTGCCGCAGCCTGCAAGCCGCCATCCAGTGCGAAAGCCAGGACAGCTGGCGCGCAGTTTACCGCCACTGGCGCCTGGGCCGGCTGACGCCATTCCTCGACCGTGGCCTGATGTTCTACTCGGCGTTTTCCACCGTCACCGCGATCATCGTCGCCTCGGTGTTGTGGATCCTGCTGGGCTGGACCGACGGTGGCAGCGCGGTGATCCTCGCGGCGGTGGCCTGCAGCTTCTTCGCCTCCATGGACGACCCGGCGCCGCAGATCTACCGGTTCTTTTTCTGGACCGCGATGTCGGTGCTGTTCGCCAGCCTCTACCTGTTTCTGGTGCTGCCCAACCTGCACGATTTCCCGATGCTGGTGCTGGCGTTTTCGGTGCCCTTTATCTGCATCGGTACACTGACGGTACAGCCGCGTTTCTACCTCGGCATGCTGCTGACGCTGGTCAACACCTCGTCGTTCATCAGCATCCAGGGTGCCTACGACGCGGACTTCCTGGCCTTTGCCAACTCCAACCTGGCGGGCCCGGTGGGCCTGTTGTTCGCCTTTGTCTGGACCCTGATTGCCCGGCCGTTCGGCGCTGAGCTTGCGGCCAAGCGCCTGACCCGTTTCAGCTGGCGCGACATCGTCACCCTGACCGAGCCTGCGACCCTGGCCGAACACCGCAAGATGGGCGTGCAAATGCTCGACCGCCTGATGCAACACCTGCCGCGCCTGGCCATGACCGGCCAGGACACCGGCATCGCCCTGCGGGAAGTGCGGGTGGCGCTGAACCTGCTGGACCTGCTGGCGTACTCGCCGCGCATCCTCGGGGTGCCGCGGGTGTTGTTGAACCAGGTGGTGGAAGGCGTCGGCGGTTACTTCAAGGCCTGCCTCAAGGCCGGTGAACGTCTGCCGGCCCCCAGCGGTCTGCTGATGACCCTCGACCGTACCCGCCGCGCCCTCAACGGCCAGGGCCTGCAAGGCGAGGACGAAACCCGCCTGCATTTGTTGCACGCCCTCAGCGGCTTGCGCCTGGCGCTGTTGCCCGGCGTGGAATTTCTTGGCGGCACAGAGATGGAAGCGCCGTTACCCGATGGAGCGCCTTTATGATCGGTGATCTGGATATCAGCGGGGTGTTCCTGCCCACGTTGCTGGTGCTGATGGGCATTACGTATGTGTTGTACCTGGTGGTGCACGGGCTGTTGACCCGCGTCCACTTCTATCGCCTGGTCTGGCACCGGGCATTGTTCAATGTGGGTCTCTACGCTCTGTTGCTGGGCGCAGTGGATTCACTCAGTCGATACCTCATGACATGAAAAAACCTTTTTTGACCATTGGCCGTGTAGTCCTGACGTTACTGGTGGTGACCTTCGCCTGCGTCGTGGTGTGGCGCATGGTGATGTACTACATGTTCGCGCCGTGGACCCGTGACGGCCACATCCGTGCCGACATCGTGCAGATCGCCCCGGACGTGTCCGGGCTGATCCAGCAAGTGGACGTGCGCGACAACCAGTTGGTGGTGCGCGGCCAGGTGCTGTTCTCCGTCGACCAGGACCGTTTCAAGCTGGCCCTGCGCCAGGCCCAGGCCGCCGTGGCCGACCGTCAGGAAACCCTGGCCCAGGCCGTGCGCGAGAACAAGCGTAACCGTGGCCTCGGCAACCTGGTGGCCAGCGAGCAACTGGAAGAAAGCCAGTCCCGCGTCGCCCGTGCCCAATCGGCCCTGGCCGAGTCGCAAGTGGCGGTGGATGCCGCGCAACTCAACCTGGACCGCTCGGTGATCCGCAGCCCCGTGGACGGCTACATCAACGACCGTGCGCCGCGTAACCAGGAGTTCGTGACCGCCGGGCGTCCGGTGTTGTCGGTGGTGGACAGCAACTCCTTCCACATCGACGGCTACTTTGAAGAGACCAAGCTCGACGGCATTCACGTCGGCCAGAGCGTCGACATCCGCGTGATCGGCGACAACGCTCGTCTGCGCGGGCATGTGCAGAGCATCGTCGCCGGTATCGAAGACCGTGACCGCACCAGCGGCTCCAACCTGCTACCGAACGTCAACCCGGCGTTCAGCTGGGTGCGCCTGGCCCAGCGGATTCCGGTGCGCATTGCGTTTGACGATGTGCCGGCAGACTTCCGCATGATTGCCGGGCGCACCGCCACCGTGTCGATCATCGACGACCAACCCAAGTCGGAGAACAAGCCATGAAACGGCTTTTAGCAACCGCCGGGCTGGGGTTGTTGCTGTCGGCCTGCCAAGTGGTGGGGCCCGATTACAAACTGCCGGACAAGGCGGCCGTGAACCGCGGTGACCTTCAGGGCCAGTTGGCCGGGGAGGGCAGCAATGTGGTGTCGGCGCCGGTACCGGCGGACTGGTGGAAGCTCTACCAGGACCCGCGCCTGGATAAGCTGGTGGAGCAGGCCATGGCCTCCAACACCGACCTGCGGGTGGCTGCGGCCAACTTGCAGCGCTCGCGCTATCAGGTGCAGCAAGCCGAATCGGCCGGCGGCTGGAGTGCCGGCGCCAAGGCCGAAGCCCAGCGCCTGCAAGAATCGGGTGAGGCCTATTTGCTGACGGAAAAAGTCCCGGTGGCGAATATCGGCAGCGCCAGTATCAGCACCTCCTATCAATTCGATTTGTTCGGCACCTTGCAGCGCGGCATTGAAAGCTCCCAGGCCACTGCCGATGCGGCCCAGGCGGCGTCCGATATCGCCCGTATCACCCTGGTGGCGGACGTGGTGCGCTCCTACACCCAGGTGTGTGCGGCCAACGAAGAGCTGGCGATCGCCAACGAGTCCCTCGACCTGCAAGCCCAGAGCACGCACCTGACCCAGCGCCTGCGGGATGCCGGGCGCGGTGATGAAACCCAGGTCACCCGTTCGCAAACCCAATACAAATCCTTGCGCGCCGAAATGCCGCGCTATGAAGCACTGCGCCAGGCCGGGCTGTTCCGCCTGTCGATGTTGCTGGCCAGGCCGCTGGATCAACTGCCGGCCGGCACTGCCCAATGCGCCGAACTGCCGCACATCGCGCAACTGCTGCCGGTGGGCGATGGCGCCACGCTGCTCAAGCGTCGCCCTGACGTGCGCCAGGCCGAACGCCAACTGGCGGCGGCCACCGCGCGCATCGGTGTGGCCACCGGCGCGCTGTACCCGGACATCAGTATCGGCGCCACCGTGGGCACCGTCGGCATCCTGGATGACCTCGGCACGCCGGCCACCAACCGTTGGGGCTTTGGCCCGCTGATCAGCTGGACGCTGCCGACCAACGGCGCCCGCGCCCGCATCCACGAAGCCGAAGCCGCGACCCAGGGCGCCCTGGCGCACTTCGACGGGGTGGTGCTCAACGCTATCCGTGAAACCCAGACGGGCCTGGCGCAATACACCGCGCAACTGCAACGCCGCGATGCCCTGGCGGATGCCGGCGCGTCGGCCAAAGAGGCGGCGGAGCAGACGCACCGGTTCTTCCAGGCCGGCCGCGCGTCGTTCCTGGCCGACCTGCAAGCCACCCGCACCTACACCGACGTGCGGGCGCAACTGGCCGCGGCGAACACCCAGGTTGCCATGAGCCAGATCGATTTGTTCCTGGCCCTGGGCGGCGGCTGGGAAAGTGGACGAACGCAAGCCACACAAGCCAGCAAACCCTGAGCTGATTGCTATGCTTTGACAGGCGGACTTACGTGATGGTCCGCTGGTCACTGCTCGCGTTTGCTCATGGGGATTCCAATAATGAAAAACCCTTATGCTCCCGCTTTCTGGTGCGTGTTCTTCGCACTGGTGTTGCTATCGGCGACTTACTTCTACGGCATCATGCTGGCCCATCAAATCGACAAGGCCATGGTGTTCCTCGACAGCGCCAGCGCGCTGATCGCGGTGCTGTCCATCGGCGTGGTGGCCTGGGCCTCCTACCAGGGCCAGCGAATCAAGCGAAGACTGCTCGAACAAGGCAAGACCCGCGTGGCGATCTGGGATACCAAGGTTGCCCTGCGCCGGGTCGAGACGGTGTTCGACCGCTACTTCTGGGGCAGCTACTGGCAGCCGGGGCGCACCTTCCAGGAAGTCATGGGCGAACTGACCGGCACACCGCTGGAAAAAAGCCTCGAAGCCCTGAAAAAACAATGTGTGATGCTTGATCGGCAAGTCGCCGACGGACGGCATTGGCTGAATAACGCCCGGGAATTATCCGATGTGGCCACTGCGATGGCGCGAGAGCGTTACCAGCTGGATTTTTATGATCCCAAGTCGGATACGCCGGGCAATGCGGTGATTCACCGTGAGTTTGAGGTGCTGGTGTATACGTGGACGGCGCGCCTGAAAAGCTTCGACCATCAACTCGATGAGATCGAAACCGAGTATTCCTGAAATCTGTGGTGTCTGTACTGACGCCTTCGCGAGCAAGCCCGCTCCCACATTCGATCGAGTTCCATCTTTGGAATGCAGTCGAATGTGGGAGCGGGCTTGCTCGCGAAGGCACTTTACCGTTCAGCGCTGAAGTCTGCGCCTATTGAAAAATTGGGCTGCATACGCCAGCCAATGCTAATCTTCCCCGGATTTCGGCGGGCTTGAGCCGACACCCTTCGGGGTTCAGGGAAGACAGCCCACTTCACAGGATTTGATCAGGTCACTACATGAATAAGCCAGCAGTCGTTCTCTTGGGTATCGTCGTCGCCATTGGTGCAATCAGCGCAGGCGGTGCCTGGTACACCGGCAAGCAACTGGAGCCGGTGCTGCAAACCGCCATCCAGGACGCCAACAAGGAACTGCAGACCTCCATGGCCGGTGTCGACGGCACTGTGACCCTCGAACTGGTCTCCCTCGACCGTCAGCTGTTCAGCAGCACCGCCCACTATCGCCTCAAGGCCCAGGGCGCGGTGTTCGGCGAAAATCATCAGGACACCGAACTGCTGTTCGTCGACCATATCGAACACGGCCCGTTGCCGTTCTCGCGCCTGGTGTCGCTGAAGTGGCTGCCGGTCATGGCCACCAGTCACTACGAACTCGAGAAAAACCCCACCACCGAAAAATGGTTCGCTGCCAGCAAGGACGTGTCGCCCCTCAAAGGCGTGGCCAACATCGGTTATGACCGCTCGGTGACCGGCAACGTTGAACTGCTGCCCCTGGAACTCAAGGACGACAAGTCGGCCGTGAGCTTCTCCGGCGCCAACCTCGACTTCGACTCCACCGCCGAAGGCAAGAAGGTCAAGGCCAGCGGCTACATGGACAGCCTCAAGGTCTCGGTCATCGATGCCAACAACGCCAAGCTGGATGCGGAGCTGAGCGGCCTGACCATCGCCAGCAACCTGGAAAAAACCACCTTCGGTTTCTACACCGGGCAAAACACCGTCGAGCTGACCAACACCAAGGTCACCTTCGGCCCGCAGCAAGCAGTGCTGACTCTCAAGAACTTTGAGCAGAAAGACAGCAGCGAAACCAAGGACAACAACCTGGCCGGCCGCGTCGACTACAAGATCGACGAGATCGGTTACCAGGGCAAGCCAGTGGGTTCGGCGGCCATGGCCGTCAGCATGAAGAACGTCGACATCCCGTCGATGCTGGTACTGACCAAGCTCTACCAGGAAAAAGTACAGCCGGCCCAGGCCGCTGCCGCTGCTGGCCAGCCCGTGCCTGAGTTGCAACTGACCGAAGCCGAGCAGACCCTGGCCCAGGCCAACGTCGACCAACTGCTGGCTGCCAAGCCGCAAGTGGCGGTAGAAAACCTGTCGCTGAAAACCACCAATGGCGAGAGCCGCTTCAACCTGGTGGCGGACTTCGCCAAGCCGTCGAGCATGGACCTGCCGCCGGTTGAACTGGGCAAGCAAATCGTTGCGCTGCTGGACGCCAACCTGACCCTGTCCAAGCCGATGATCCAGGACGTTGCCGGCCTGCAGGCGCAGATCGGTGGTGTGACCGACCCGAAAGCCATCGAGCAGCAATCCCAGATGGCCAGCGAGATGATCAGCGGCATGGCCGTGGGTACTCAACTGGCGACCCTGGTGGGTACCGATATCGTGTCCAAGCTGCACTACGCCAACAATGAAGTGACCTTCAACGGCCAGAAAATGACCGTCGAGCAATTCATTGGTTTTGTGCTGGGCAAGTTCGGCGCGGTCAGCGGCGCTCAATAAGATTCGGCTCAAAGTGATGTAGGCCAATTCTGAACAATTGTTCTGAATTGGCCTTTTTTGTACCCCCCTCAAGGATATTGCGCCCCGGGAAAGCTTGGCCGCGTCATCAGATGCCGGCCGCCTGGAGTGTCGTGCAGGTGAACTTATCGCTACAGCTTTCCCTGGTGAGGAAGCTGACGACATGTCGCGTAATATTCATCCGTTTATCCGCCTGGCCCTGTGCAGCCAACTGCTCTGGCCCGTCGTGGCATCGGCCGATGCGGCCTATGATTCGCTGATCAACCAGGCCCGCAGTGGCAACTATGGTCCGGCCCTCAACCTGTTGCGCCAAATGCCCGCCGAGCGCCAGACGCCGGGGCAGGTCAGCGATCACCTGTTGATTGCCAGCTGGGCGCGCCAGGACGCCGAGGTGCTGACGGTCTACGAGGCCCAGGGCCGCTCACGCACCCTCACCACCCAGGCGCTGGCCACCGTCGCCCGCACCTATCGCAACCAGCAGCGTTGGGAACCGGCGATTGCCGTGTATCGCCAGGCGTTGCTGCGCGAGCCGAATAACCCGGACTTGCAACTCGGCCTGGCCCTGACCCAGGCGGACGCCGGCCAGACCGCTGAAGCGATGCAGCGCACCCGCGCCCTGGTGGCCGCCAAGCCCGACGACGCCGACCGCCGCATGGCCCTGGGTTACGCACTGACCCGTGCCGGCTCTACCTATGACGCGCTGTTCGAATTCGACCAGGCGTTCATGCGTGCCGGCAACAAACCTGAAGTCGTCCGCGAATACATCGTCGCCCTGCAACGTGCGCGCCTGCCGGAACCGGCCCTGCGCCTCGCTGCCCGGCGCCCTGGCCTGTTGGACCCGGTCACCCAACGCCGCCTCGAAGGCGACCTGGCCGCCGAGCGCGTGCGCATGGCCGAGTTCGCGACCCGCAGTGAAAAAGAGCGCTACGTCATCGCCGACCGTGCCCTCAAGGATTACGACCAACTGCTCACCACCTGGACACCGGATGCCAACGCCCATGACGACGTGGTGCGCTGGCGCATCGACCGTCTGGGCGCGCTGAAAGCCCGGGCGCGCACCGCCGAGGTGATCCGCGACTACGAAGTGCTGAAGGGCGAAGGCGTGCAACTGCCGACCTACGCCCTGCGCTGGGTCGCTGCCGCCTACCTCGACCAGCGCCAGCCGGAAAAGGCCGCGCCGCTGTATCGCCAGGCCCTGGCGGCAAGCGATGCGGACGCCGGCGATCACGTCGAAGACAGCACCGCGCTGTTCTACGCCCTGCTCGAAAACGATCAAGTGGTGGAAGCTCGCGAAGTCGCCGACAACCTGGCGAGCACCCAGAAACCCCGGGTCGAGCTCAAGGGCTTGCCCATCGGCAACCCCAACGACGCCTGGATGGACGCCCAACAATTGGCCGCCCAGGCCGGCACCTATGGCGCCGACCTGCCCGCCAGCGAAAAAGGCCTGGAAGCCCTGGTGCAACAGGCCCCGGGCAATATCGGCCTGCGCCTGGCCCAGGCCGATATGTACCGTGCCCGCGACTGGCCACGGCGCGCCGAAAACACCCTCAAGGAAACCGAAGCCCAGGCCCCGCGCGACATCGGCCTGGAGGTTTCCCAAGGCCACACTGCCCTCGATCTGCAGGAATGGCGTCAGCTCGATGCACTCACCGATGACGTGGTCGACCGCGCCCCGGACAACCGCCAGGTACAGCGCCTCAGCCGCCTGCGGGATGTGCACGACATGGCCGAATTGCGCGTCGAGGCCTACACCGGCAAAAGCAACGGCGGCGGCGATAACGGCGCGGGCGCGGTGTCCGGCAGCCGCGATTTCGGCATCGAAACCTTGCTCTACAGCCCGCCCATCGATGAAGACTGGCGCGTGTTTGGCGGGGCCGGCTACGCCACCGCCGATTTCGAAGAAGGCACCGGCCAACACCGTTGGCAGCGCCTCGGTGTAGAGCGGCGCACCCGCGACATGACCCTCGAAGCCGAGGTCTCCAACCACTCCTACGGCTTTGGCGACAAGCAGGGCGCACGCATCGCGATTGCCCGCGACATCAATGACCAATGGCAGTACGGCGGCAGTCTCGATTACCTCTCCGCGAGCACCCCGCTGCGGGCACTGAATGCCGACATTACTGCCAACGGCGGCAGCGGGTTTATCCGCTGGCGCGCCAACGAAAGCCGCGAATGGAAACTGGCCCTGAGCCCGTCCCACTTCAGCGACGGCAACAACCGCCTTGAAGCGCTGCTCACCGGTCGCCAGGGCGTGTACAGCTCGCCGGGGGTGCAAGTCGACCTGGGCCTGGAAGTCGGCACCAGCCGCAACACCAAGGAAGACACGCCGTACTTCAACCCGCGCTCGGACTTCAGCGTGCTGCCCACGGCCACCGTCAACCACGTGCTCTACCACCGCTACGAAACCCAGTGGAGCCAGCAGTTCCAGGTGGGGGCGGGCACCTACAGCCAGCGCGACTACGGTACCGGCGGCGTTGCACTGGTGGGCTACGGCCAGCGGTTTCGCTGGAACGACGTGCTCGAAACCGGCGCCAACCTCAGCTGGATCAGCCGACCTTATGACGGTGAGCGCGAAAGCGACCTGCGCCTGATCGTCGACCTCACCTACCGCTTCTAGAAGAGTCCGATCATGCCCGTCTTGTCCCGTTGCCTGTTGGCCCTGGGGTTAATGCTGAGCAGCGCTTGCGCCCAGCAACCCGCACCTTTCACTCCACCCGCCGAGCGGCTCAAGCCTGCCAGCGAAGCGGCGTGGCCGAAGAACCATTTCCTCGGTATCGCCTACCACGACATCGAGGACCGCGACCCCGATCAGGCCGTCGTGGCCGTGCGCACCGAACGTTTGATCGAGCAGTTGGCGTGGCTGCGGGAAAACGGCTACCAGCCCGTCACCGTCGACCAGATTTTGGCGGCCCGCAACGGCGGCCCGGAGTTGCCGGCGAAGGCGATCATGCTCAGTTTCGATGACGGCTACGCGAGCTTCTACACCCGTGTGATGCCGATCCTGCGCAGCTACAACTGGCACGCGCTGCTGGCGCCGGTGGGTTCGTGGGTGGATACGCCGCTGAACCAGCCGGTGGATTTCGCCGGTACACCTCGGCCGCGTTCGGACTTCCTGACCTGGCAGCAGGTGCGCGAAATCGCCCAGTCCGGCCTGGTGGAAATCGCCGCGCACACCGACGCCAACCACAAGGGCGTGCTGGCCAACCCACAAGGCAACCTGCAACCGGCCGCCACCACCCGACGCTTTGACCCGGCGACCCATCGCTACGAAACCGAAGCCCAGTTCCAGGCGCGGATGCGCACCGACGTGACGGCGATCTCCAACAAGATCCGCGCCGTCACCGGCAAGGCGCCGCGCGTGTGGGTGTGGCCTTACGGCGCTGCCGATGGCACCTCGCTGGCGGTGGTGGGCGAGCAGGGTTACCAGATGGCCCTGACCCTGGAAGACGGTCTCGACAGCCTCGGCAACCTGATGAGCAGCCCGCGCTTCCTGGTGGCCTCCGACCCGGACGGCGAACACTACGCCAACGCCATCGTCGCGACCCAGACTGAAGCCCCGCTGCGGGTGCTGCATGTGGACCTGGACAACGTCTACGACCCGGACCCGGAACAGCAGGTGCGCAACCTCGACAAACTGATCCAGCGTGTGGTCGACATGGGTGCCAGCACCGTGTTCCTGCAGGCTTTCGCCGACCCCAAGGGCGATGGCCTGGTGCGTTCGCTGTACTTCCCCAACCGCCATTTGCCGGTGCGCGCCGACCTGTTCAACCGCGTCACCTGGCAACTGCGCACCCGGGCCCACGTGAACGTATTTGCCTGGATGCCGGTGCTCAGTTTCGCCCTCGATTCGAAGCTGCCCCGCGTTACCCGTTGGGACCCGCAAACCGGCAAGGTCGCCATCGACCCGGACCAGTACCAGCGCCTGTCGCCGTTCGATCCGAAAGTGCGGCAGGTCATCGGTGAGATCTACGAAGACCTGGCGCGCACCAGTGCCATCGACGGCGTGCTGTTCCACGACGACGCGGTGCTGTCGGACTTCGAAGACGCCAGCCCGCTGGCGCTCAAGGCCTACGCCGCCAATGGCCTGCCGGACACCATCGAAGCCCTGCGCGCCGACCCTGCGGTGATGCACCGCTGGACGCGTTTCAAGAGCCGCTACCTGATCGACTTCACCCATGAGCTGACGGCCAAGGTCCGCAAGCTGCGCGGCCCGCAGGTGCAGACTGCACGCAATATCTTCGCCGAACCGATGCTCAACCCGGGCAGCGAAGCCTGGTTCGCGCAGAACCTCGACGACTTCCTCACCAGCTACGACTGGACTGCGCCGATGGCCATGCCGCTGATGGAAGGCCAGGACCTCAAGGGCTCCAACGCCTGGCTGGAAAAGCTCGTGGCCACCGTCAAGGCCCGCCCCGGCGCGCTGCAACGCACAGTCTTCGAGTTGCAAGCCAAGGACTGGCGTACCTCGGCCGCCCCCGATCTGGACGGTGCACAAATGGCCGAGTGGATGGGCGTGCTCAAGCGTCAGGGCGTGACCAGTTTTGGCTACTACCCCGACAACTTCCTGGAGAATTCGCCGGATCTGAAAACCGTGCGTCCGGCCCTTTCCAACCAGTGGAATCCTTGACTCATGTTCGACAGAATCCTCGCGCTTATCGTCTTGTCATTGGTATTGGGTGTGCCCCTTGGGCTGATCTTTTTGGTCACCGGGCAGTTCCTGATGGACTTCGTCTTCTTCTATCCGCTGTTCATGTCCGGCTTGTGGATCGCTGGCGGCCTGTACTTCTGGCTGCACTGGGAGCGCCACTGGCCGTGGGCGGATGACACACCGGCGCCGGTACTCGCCGGCGAGCCACTGATCTCGATCCTGATCCCTTGCTACAACGAAGGCGACAACGCCGCCGAGACCATCGGTGCCGCGTTGGCCCAGCAATACCGTAACATCGAAGTGATCGCGATCAACGACGGCTCCAGCGACAACACCGCCGCCGTGCTCGATGCGCTGGCGCTGAAAGAGCCGCGCCTGCGGGTGCTGCACCTGGCGCAAAACCAGGGCAAGGCTGTGGCCTTGCGCATGGGCGCAGTGGCGGCGCGCAGCGAATACCTGGTGTGCATCGACGGCGATGCGTTGCTCTCGCCGAACACCGCGGCGTACCTGGTGGCGCCGATGCTCGACAACCCGCGCCTGGGGGCCGTCACTGGCAACCCGCGGATTCGCACGCGCTCCACCTTGATCGGCCGGGTGCAGGTGGGCGAGTTCTCTTCGATCATCGGCTTGATCAAGCGCACCCAGCGGGTCTTCGGGCGGATCTTCACCGTCTCCGGCGTGGTGGTGGCGTTTCGGCGGGCGGCCCTGGACCGGGTCGACTACTGGAGCACCGACATGATCACCGAAGACATCGACGTGAGCTGGAAGCTGCAACTGGACCACTGGAGCATCTTCTACGAGCCCCGCGCGCTGTGCTGGATCCTGATGCCGGAAACCCTCGGCGGCCTGTGGAAGCAACGCCTGCGCTGGGCCCAGGGCGGCGCTGAAGTGCTGTTCAAAAATATTCGTGGCATCTGGCAATGGCGCCATCGCTACCTGTGGCCGCTGCTGTTCGAATACTGCCTGTCCACCGGTTGGGCCTTCACCTTTTTGCTCTCGGTGATTTTCTGGGCCGTGGGCAAGGTGGTGACGCTGCCCGCCGCCATCGCCGTCGACTCGCTGATGCCGCCGGCCTTCACCGGCCTGCTGCTGGCGGTGGTGTGCCTGGTGCAGTTCGCGGTGAGCATCATGATCGACCGGCGCTATGAAAAGGGCCTGTGGAAAACCCTGTTCTGGACCGTCTGGTACCCGTTGGTGTTCTGGCTGGTGAGCCTGTTCACCACCCTGGTCAGCTTCCCCAAAGTGTTGTTCCGCCAACACCAGAAACGCGCGCGCTGGGTCAGCCCGGATCGCGGGATCAAAGCCCCCACTACGGATGTGCAGCCATGAACCTGATCCGAACCCAACAGCGCCCGGTGATGTGGGCCATCGACGTATTCCTGACCCTGCTGGCCTGGGCCGGGCTGATTATCCTGCTGGTGCGCGGGCTGGTGCCGATGCTCGACAGCCACGGCGGCCCGCGGATCGATGCGCCGATTTTCGCGGCGCTGGATACCTTGCAGATCTACCTGTGGATTGCCGTCTTCAACGCGATGGTACTGATCAGTTGGGCACGCTACCAGCAGCGACGTGGCAAGCACTTTGCCCAGCGGCGCTCGGCGGCCAAGGCCTTGAGCGACCAGCATTTGAGCGACAGCTTCAGCCTGGGGGAAGGTGACCTGGAGCAACTGCGCCGCCCGGGTGTGCTGGTGATTCATAACGACCACGAAGGGGGTGTGCAGGAAGTGACAGCCCATGTGTCCCGGCATGTGGAGCGGCCAGGGTTGAAGTTGGTGGCGGGGCAGGAGCGGACCAAGGAGATTGGTTAACCGGGATATCGAAAAATGGGATCCAATTCACAAAATAACCGCGAACTTTTCTCATCTTTTGGCTACTAACCAGTCTTGATACCGCATTGATGGCCAAGTAATGGCAATTGTAAGCGCCACCATTGGAGGTGTATCAAAACTGTTACCGCTTGTCGGAATAAAAATTCCAATTGCAAGCAATTAAACGTTGCATGATTTATTTATTGTTAATAATCAGCAACTTATATGCCTGTTAAACATAACTTCCCACTAAGCCAGAATCTTGGCCCACCGGAAGTTCGATGTTAGTTTGCCGGCCCCCGCTTTTTCGACGGATCGAACATGTCTTTATTATTGCCACGGACTCGGCTGCTGCTGGGCGTTTGCCTGCTGACTTGCTTCGCACTCAATAGTGCGACGGCTGCGCCCACGCCTGGCGATCAGGACCTGATCCGCGACCGGCAAAACCGTCTGCTGGAAGAACAGCGCCGGCGCCTTGAAGACCTCAAGGAACTGCCCGGCAAAGAAGCCAAGCCCGAAGCGCCTGCCACCCCGGCCGACACCCGTTGCTTCCCGATCAAAGACATCGAACTCAAGGGTGCCGACAGCCTGCCTGCACCGGACCGCGAGCGCCTGCTCAAGCCGTATATCGGCCAGTGCCTGGGCGTCTCCCAGCTCAACCAAGTGCTCAAGTCGATCACCGACTACTACATCGACAAAGGCATGGTTACCAGCCGTGCTTACTTGCCGCAGCAGGACCTTTCCACCGGCCACCTCCAGGTGTTGGTGGTGGAAGGCAAGCTCGAAGGCTTGAAGGGCGCCGACGGCAGCAACCTGTCCCCGCGCGAGCTGGCCATGGCCTTCCCCGGCAAGGTCGGCGAGCAGCTCAACCTGCGGGAAATCGAGCAGTTGGTGGACCAGTTGAATCGCTTGCCGTCCAAGCAGGCGCAAATGGAACTGACCCCCGGCAGCCAGGTGGGCGGCAGTGAAGTGCAGGTCAAGAACGTCCCGCAAAAGCCCTGGCGCGCCAGCCTGTCGCGCAACAACGACGGGCAGAAAAGCACCGGCGAACAGCAGTGGGGCGCCGGCCTTGAGTGGGACAGCCCGCTGGGCCTGGCCGACCAGTTGGTGTTGCGCGGCGGCCACGATGCCGTCAGCGACCACCAGAAAACCTCGAAAAACAGCATGCTGTATTACAACGTGCCGTGGGGCTGGTGGAACTTCAGCTACACCTACAGCGAGAGTGATTACCGCACTTACGGCGTGACCGACGACTACAAATTCAAGCAGAACGGCGACAACGAAAACCATCAACTGCGCGCCGAGCGCGTGATCCATCGCGACGACGTCAGCAAGACCTCGGTCAACGTCGGCCTGGCCCATTTGCGCACCAACAACTACATCAACGACGCTCACCTCGAAACCAGCAGCAACCGCCTCAGCGAGCTGCAACTGGGCATCAACCACGGCCGCCGCATCGGCAATGCCTTCGTCAACCTCGACTTGGGCATGCAGAACGGCATCGGCGCCTTCGATGCCCAAGCTGAAAACGAGCGCGATCAGTACGGCAATCGCCTGCCCAACGCGCGCTACCGCAAATACACCGCCACCGTCAGCTACTTGCAGCCGTTCACGCTATGGGGTGAGTCGTTCAGTTTCTCCAGCCTGGCCACCGGCCAACGCAGTGAAGACATTCTGTTCAGCCCCCAACGCATGAGCCTCGGCGGCTCGGCCTCGGTGCGCGGTTTCAAAGACCAGCAGCTCACCGGCGACAGCGGCGGCTACTGGCGCAACGACGTGCGCTGGGCGCGCCCGGTGACCTGGGACTGGATGCGCCCGGCCTTTGCCGAATACGGCGCCAGCGTCGGCTACGACCAGGGTGTGATCAGCAATGGCCGCTACAACGACAACGTGCATGGCCGGGTCTCGAGCAACTCGTTGGAGCTGTTCGCCCGTGGCAAATACGTCAGCACCAGCGTGACCTTTGCCCATTCCCTGGAACGCCCGGCAGTGATGAGCGAGCGCGAAGCGCCGATCTACTTCCGCATGGATTTCTTCCTGTAATTCAACGCCCCGTTACATCGAGAATATGACAATGGATGTTCGCCACTTTGCCTTCCTGGCCCGCCAACCTTCTGCTGCGCTGAAACCGCGAGACTCGTTCTTCGGCCTGCCCAAGCGCGGTTTGGTGCTGATCCTGGCCAACGCGCTGTTCTGGCAGCCGCTGCTGGCCCAGGCCGAAGGCATTGTGGTCAGCGCGCCGGGCACCACCGTCGGCCAGGCCGGCAATGGCGTACCGGTGGTGAACATCGCCACCCCCAATGGCAGTGGCTTGTCCCATAACCAATTCAAGGACTACAACGTCGGCCCCAACGGCGTGATCCTCAACAACGCCAACGGCCCCATGACGAACACCCAGCTGGGTGGCTACATCGTCGGCAACCCCAACCTCAAGGGCGGCGCGGCCAGCGTCATCCTCAACGAAGTCAACGGCGGCAGCCCCAGCCAGTTGCGCGGCTACACCGAAGTGGCGGGCCAGTCGGCCAAGGTCATCGTCGCCAACCCGTACGGCGTCACGTGCAGCGGTTGCGGCTTTATCAACACCCCCAACGTGACCCTCACCACCGGCAAACCGGTGCTCGACGCCAGCGGCCAGTTGCAGCGCTACCAGGTTGACGGCGGCGCCGTGACCATTGACGGCGAAGGCTTGAATGCCAGCAACGTCGACCGCTTCGAAATCATCACCCGCTCGGCCAAGATCAATGCGCAGATCAACGCACGAGAATTGACCGTCATTGCCGGGCGTAACGACGTCGATGCCAAAAGCCTGAAAGCCACCGCGCGCGCCGATGACGGCAGCGCAAAGCCCGAGCTGGCCATCGATTCCTCGGCATTGGGCGGCATGTACGCCGGTGCGATCAAACTGGTGGGCACCGAGGCCGGCGTAGGGGTGAAACTCGACGGTACGCTGGCCGCCAGTGGCGGCGATATCCAGCTGGATGCCAACGGGCGCCTGAGCATGGCGCAGACGGCGACCACCGGTAACCTCAAGGTCACCGCGCAGAACGTGAACCTGACCGACAAGGTCTACGCCGCCGGCAATGTGCAGGTGAGCAGTGCTGAAGAACTGGTCAACCAGAAGAGCCTGGCCGCTGGCCAACGCATCGAACTCAACGCCACCACCGTCACCAACCCGGGCATCATCGAAGCAGGCGTGCAGGCCGATAACAGCCGCAATGCTACCGGCGATGTGGTGGTGAATACGCAAACCCTGAACACCAGCGGCAACGTCCTGGCCAGCCGCTCGCTGAGCGCCACGGCCACCCGGGAACTGAACAACCAGGGCGCAGTGATCCAGGGTAAAACCGTCACGCTGAACAGTGCCAGACTGACCAACCAGGGCGCCACCGCGCGGGTGTATGGCGAGCAAGCGCTGGCGATCAACGCGCCGGCCATCGTCAACCTCGGCGGGCTGATTCGCTTCGGTGCCGATCAGGCGGCAACGCTGCAAACCGATTCGCTGGATAACCGCCAGGGCCATATCCAGGTCGCGGGCGGCAGCTTGACGCTCAACAGCGGCACGCTGAATAACACCGGCGGGCAGATTGTCGCGGGCAACCTCGGTGTAACAGCGGACACAATCAACAACCAGAACGGTTTCCTGGTTGCCGACGCCGTGACGGTCAACGCCGCCCGCCTCGACAACAGTGCCAAGGGCTTGATCAGTGCCGAGAAAGGCGCGCTCAACCTCACCGTCACCAACACCTTCAACAACAGCCAGGGTCATGCCCAGGCTGGCACTGACTTGAACCTGCGCGCCGGTGACGTCGCCAACCAGGACGGCAAGCTGGTGGGTGGTCAACTCACCGCTACCCTCGGCAGCCTCAGCAACAACGACGCAGGTGTACTCAGCGCGGATGCCGGCAAGTTGACCTTGACCGTCGCCCAACAGTTGAACAACGCCAAAGGTCACTTGCAGGCCGCCCAGGGCGACATCGAACTGCACGCCGCGAGCCTGGATAACCAGGGCGGCGCCATCATCGGCAAGCAGTTGCTGCTGGATGCGCGAAGCGGGCAGATCGACAACCGCGCCGGGCGTATCGTCGGTGACCAACTGGACGTCCGCGCCGGCAGCCTCGACAACCGCAGTGCCGGGTTGCTGGCCGGTGGTGTGCCGGGTGTGAGCGTGGTGCTGAACGACCAATTGCTCAACACCCAGGGCCGTATTCAAAGTGAGGGTGACCTGCTGCTGACCGGCAAGCGCCTGGGCAACAGCGCCGGGATCCTGCTCGGCAAGGCCCTCACTGTCACCGCGCAAGACCTCGACAACAGCAGCAAGGGCGCGCTGGTCAGCAATGACGGCGACATCACCCTCAACATCAGCAACCTGCTGACCAACACCAACGGCGTGATCGACGCCGCCGAACGCAGTGTGCTGGTCAAGGCCTTGACCACCCTCGACAACCAGGGCGGCACCTTGCGGGGCAAGCGCCTGGATATCGCGGCGCAAACCCTCGACAACGACCAGGGCCAACTCCTGGCCGGCAATCAGGGCGTGAGCTACCGCGGCCAGGACCTGAGCAATCGCCAGGGCATGATCCTCAGCGGTGGTGCGGCGGTCGACCTGACGCTGGGCACCTTGAACAACCAGGGCGGCACCGTGCAAGGCGACAGCTTGACGGTGACAGCCGACAGCGTCGACAACAGCCAAGACGGTACCAAGGCCGGCGCGTTGACCGCCTTGAAGAGCGACCTGCAACTGACGGTCGAGGCCTTGACCAACCGGGGCGGCAAACTGTTCGGCAAGGAGCACGTCACCGTCTCCGGCGCCACCCTGGACAACAGCGCCAACGGCCAGATCAGCGGCAATCAGCTCAGCCTGACCTCGCGTACCCAACTGACCAACCAAGGCGGCCTGATTGAGTCCAACCAGGGCCTGACCTTCAATGGCGGCAACCTCGACAACAGCGCGGGCGGCCAACTGCGGGCGATGGAAGGCGCCAGCAGCACGCTGACGGTCACCGACCAACTGAATAACCAGAACGGCATTCTTGAATTCGGCAGCCAGGCCTTCAGCCTCAGCGCCGGGCATCTGAATAACCAGGCCGGGCAACTGCAGCATGCTGGCACCGGCGTGTTCAGCCTCAATACCAGCAGCCTCAGCGGCAGCCAGGGCAGCATCAATGGCCTGGGCACCGCCGACTGGTCGTTCGGCCGGGTCGATGGCCTCGGCCGTGTGCAACTCAATGAAGCCTTGCACTACACCAGCACCCAGGGCCTGAGCCTCAAGGCCGGCGACCGCCTGGCCAGCGCCAAGGGTCTGACCCTGGATATCGCCAGCCTGGATAACGCGGGCGAGTTGCTCAGCGACGGTGACCTGAGTGTCAACCTGACCGGCGACATGACCAACAGTGGCCGCCTTTCGGCCCAGCAAAAACTGAGCGTGGTCGCCAACAACCTCAGCCAGAACGGCGGGCGTTTGGCCGGCGGCACCACCACCCGCATCACCCTGGGCGGTACGCTGGATAACCTCGGCTACCTCACCGCACGCCAGCAACTCGACATTGCCGCCGCACACATCAACAACCGCGGCACCCTCGGTTCACAAGGCAACGTCAACCTCAGCGCCAGCAATGGCATCAGCAATAGCGCGGACACGCTGCTGTTCAGCGGCGGCGATCTGACCCTGCGCGGGAACAGCTTCAGCAACCTGTACGGCGACGTCTACAGCAAGGGCAACCTGAGTTTCGCGGCGCTCGATGGCGGCATGGCGGCGGGCTTCAGCAACCTTTCCGGTACGGTTGAAAGCGAAGGCAATATCGGCATCAGTGCGCGGAATGTGGAAAACGCCAAGGCTGAATTCGAGTTGGGCCAGACCATCACCACCGGCAGCCTCAATTGGCAGTGCGGCCAGCACTGCGGCGGGCACGACTCGTTCAAGCGCGGTCAAATCACCATCAACCAGACCTACCTTGAATCCGCGATCAAGGACTCGGCCTCTGCGCGCCTGGTGGCGGGCAAAGACCTGCTGATCCAGGGCGACAACGTCCAGAACCGCTATAGCCTGCTGGCGGCGAATGGCAACCTGAGCATCACCGCCAACGACCTGCTCAACCAGGGCGCCGCGACTCGCACCGGGCAGAACACCATCGTCATCGGCACCCCGCAGCGCATCGACACCGATGAGTGGGACCGGATGGAATACATCGACGTACCCGCCTTCAACGCAGCAGTGGCAGCGGGTAATTTCGATGAAGCACGCTTTGAGGTGCTCAAGGCCCGGTCGAGCGACTGGCGTTTCTCCGAGCAAAGCAACGTCACCACCTGGACCGACAACGGCGGCCCAGGCTACACCGCGACGATACAGGCCGGTGGCGCGGTCAACCTCAACGTTGCGCGCACCCTGCAAAATGGCACGTTGCACACCAACACCCTGGAGCAACTGACCGGCACCCTCGGTGACGACCAGACCGGCATCCCCGTCGGCGGCATCAACATCAACCTGAGCAAGCACGTCAACGACGCCACCGCCCAGGCGCCGAGCAGCGTATTGCCGGTGACCAGCATCGCGCCCGACGGCCGCTACGTACCCGTGGACTACACCGGCGAGTCCTTCACCCCGGTCGACCCCACCACCGCGCCCGGCTTCCAGTTGCCCAAGGGCGACTACGGCCTGTTCATCAAAAACGCCGACCCCACCAGTCACTACCTGATCGAGACCAACCCGAACCTCACCACTGTGGCGGGCTTCTTCAGCTCCGACTACATGCTCGGCAAGCTCGGCTACAGCCCCGACAACGCCTGGCGTCGCCTGGGTGACGGGCAATACGAGTCACGGCTGATCCGCGATGCGGTGCTGGCGCAAACCGGGCAACGCTTCCTCGCCGGTGGCCTGACCAGCGACTACGACCAGTTCCGCTACCTGATGGACAACGCCCTGGCCAGCAAGGACGCCTTGCGCCTGAGCGTCGGCGTATCCCTCACTGACCAGCAAGTCGGCGCCCTGACCCACGACATCGTGTGGATGGAAAACCGCGTGGTCGACGGCCAGACCGTGCTCGTGCCGGTGCTCTACCTGGCCCAGGCCGACTCCCGCAACGTGCGCGGCAACAGCCTGATCCAGGGCCGCGACCTCAACCTGATGACCGGCGGCGACCTGATCAACGTCGGCACCCTGCGCGCCAGCAACAACCTCTCAGTGGCCAGCAGCGGCAGCCTCTACACCGGCGGCCTGATCGAGGCCGGCAACAACCTCAGCCTGCTGGCCCAGGACAGCATCCGCAATTCCATGGCTGGCGAGATACGCGGCACCCAGGTCAGCCTCACCACCCTGAAGGGCGACATCACCAACGACAACACCGCCATCCAGGTGCGCCAGGGTGCCGGCATGCGCACCCTCACCGACAGCAGCGCCGGCACCATCACCGCCCGCGAAAACCTGGCCATCGACGCTGGCCGCGACCTCACCAACCACGGTGCACTCACCGCCGGCGGCGATGCCGACCTGAAAGCCGGGCGCGACCTCAACCTGATCGCCGTCAGCGACACCAGCGAGATCCACGCCTTCAGCGACGGCGGGCACAAATCCAGCATCACCACCGACGTGAAAAACCAAGCGGCCACGGTCACGGCCGGTGGCAACCTGAGCATGGTGGCGGGGCAAGACGTCAACATCATCGGCAGCAACGCCACCGCGGGTAAGGACCTGAACATTCAGGCCGGGCGCGATTTCAACGTGGCGTCTGTCAGCGATGTGCACAACGTCGAAGGCAAGGAAAAAGACGGCAAGAAACGCATTAAGACCGCGGATGAGCAGACCACGCAGTTAGCCAGTGTGCTGACGGCGGGCAGGGACTTTACGAGCCAGGCCGGGCGCGACACCACGCTGGTGGCGAGCAAGATCAGTGCGGGGAATGAGGCTTATCTGTATAGCGGGGATAAGTTGAATTTGCTGGCGGCGCAGAACAGTACTCATACGTTGTATGACATGAAGGAGAACGGTGGCTGGGGCGCGAAGAAAGAGCAGCGAGACGAAGTAACCCGCACCACGAACGTTGGGACCGAGATCAAGACTGGCGGCAACCTCACGTTGATCAGCGAAGGTGACCAGCGTTACCAGGTCGCGAAGCTTGATAGTGGTAATGACATCATTCTTAACAGTGGCGGGGCCATCGTCTTTGAAGGCGTCAAAGACCTTCATGACGAGAGCCATACCAAGAGCAAGGGTGACCTCGCTTGGTTCAGCGCCAAAGGTAAAGGCAACACTGACGAAACGCTGCGCCAGAGTGAAATGATCGCTCAAGGGCAGGTCGTTATCAAAGCTGTCGACGGATTGAAGATTGATGTCAGGCAGATCGATCAGCAAACCGTTAGTCAGACCATCGATACCATGGTCAAAGCCGATCCGAATCTGGCTTGGCTCAAGGATGCTGAAAAGCGCGGTGACGTGGACTGGCGCCAAGTCAAAGAGATCCACGATAGCTTCAAATACAGTAACTCCGGTTTAGGTGCGGGCTCGCAGATTGTAATAGCAATTCTGATGGCCGCATTTGTCGGGCCGTTGGCAATGACTGCGGCTGCAGGTGCTGGAGCAGGCGTCGCTGTCGCGGCAGGTGCGGGAGCCGTAGCGGCAGGCGCTGCGACCAATGCGACGGTTAGTGTCGTTAATAATCGTGGCAACTTAGGGGCGGTGTTCAAGGATGTCACCTCTTCGGATGCTTTGAAGGGGTATACGATTTCCGGTGTGACCGCTGGATTGACCGCAGCTTATTTTGATGGCTGGACCGGAACTCATACTGATCAGGCGACTAAGCAAATAACGGGGCCACAGCTCAACACATGGACTGGTGTAGGGCAGTTTGCCGCGAACCAGACATTGCAAGGCGGTACTTCAACGCTGTTGAGTAAAGCATTGGGGCAGGGCGGCAGTGGGAGTGAGGCGCTGAAAACTGCGCTATTCAATACCCTGGCAGCGGCCAGCTTCAATGCCGTCGGCGACTACACGAAAAAGTGGAACATCGAAAACGGTTCAATTCCCAAGATCGCGATTCATGCGATGGTCGGTGGCCTCTTGGCCGAAGCAACGGGTGGAGATTTCCGTACAGGCGCATTGGCAGCCGGCGCCAATGAGGCACTGGTCGTACAGCTTAACGACATCGTGAAGGGCGACAAGACATTGTTGTCCATGAGTTCTCAACTGGTCGGTGTTTTAGCTGCGGCCACACAAAAAGATGCAGATGCTAGCAAATTGGAGAAGGGTGGCTGGGTGGCGAAAAATGCCACGCAGTACAACCACCAGCTTCACAAGTCTCAAGCCGATGCGTTGGATGAACAGCGACGGTTCCATCCGGAAAAGGCTGATCGTTTGAATGCGGCGGCCTGCGCTTTGGTTAGTTGCGCAGAGTCGATCCCGACCAACGATGAAACCTATAAGGACTTCAAGGCACTTCAGGATCGCGGCGCCACTTTTAGTGAGGAGATCGCGTTACTTGAGGCGACCGGCCAGTTTGGTGGCCGTAGTTGGCAGGATTGGAGCGACGATACGCTCAATGCTCACGGCAAGGCGGTGCAGGTCGTTGGAGCAAGCAAAGACACTGCCCTTGGCCTAGTCGGAGGGGCTACTGCATATACCGGGATGGTGATGTCGTCACCCGCATGTGTTGGCGTTGTTACCTGTGCCTTACCCATCGGCTTAGGAGCGCTTGGCACCACCTCGATGGTGGGGGCATGGGATTCTGCTAGCCGGATTACGGCGGATTTTAAATCCAATGAGCCCGACCGAGTGCTAGCTTCTTTCTTTCCGGAAACCTTTCCAGGAGAGTCGAGCGTAACGTCTGACCTGGCATGGAGCACGGCGAAATCCGCAGCTCAGGCGGCTCTGTTTGGCGGCGCGAGTAAATACTTTAATGGTAAGTTAGCTGGAGAGCTTGCCAGTGGTGCAAAAGGGCTAGGTTCTGCTGGTACGGGCACGACGGCGGGTAGTAATGTTGCAAGTACGACGCCTAAAGTTGATGTTTTTTGGAATAAAACAACAGTTCTAGATAGGACTGTTTATCAACGTAACGACCTCTTTGACCCAGAGGCCCTATCGACCTGGAGAGTACGAGGTAAAACTGTTGAAGGCTCAAACCTTGAGAGGATGGCCTCGGGTCGAGCACCAATTGGGTATGATGGGAAATCAGTTGAGTTACATCATCTCTCGCAAACTGAAGTTAATGGATTCGCTGGTACTCGTGGTTCACTTGCAGAGGTTGGTTCTGTTTTCCATAGCCAGAATAGCAGTGTTCTTCATGTCCCATCCAATGCCGCTCAAAGCTTTAGGTATACTCGTTACAAAGACTCTGCAGAATACAGAAACCCTACGACTGACTATGTTTCAGTTCCTACGGATTTGAATGCAAAAACATTGACAAAGCAGGCTAAAGAGTTTAACTCTTATCAGTCGGATTATTGGAAGTTGCGGGCTCGGAGCGGGGAGTAATTAGGCGTGGATTATTCGAGAATAATTAATCTTATTAAAGAGTCGGATTACGTTGAGTTTGCTGATTATGGTGACGGGATTGCTGATGAGTGGATTTATAAAGCTGAAGCTCGTCTTGGGTTGAAGTTGCCTGATAGCTATAAATGGTGGCTGAAGTGTTATTCTGGCGGGGAAATATCTGGGGAGGAGATTTATAGTATCTACGAAATGGATTTTGATAGTGTAAGGGGGGGGGATATCGTTTATATGTCAATCGTTAACGGTCGAAATGGGTTGTGTGGGAAGGAGAGGCTATTTATCTGCGAACCGCCGGGTGCAGGGGAATCATTTTATTTTGCCACGGACGATGGTCTTAATGATGGAGAGTATCCTGTTTATAGGCTTGAACTTTCTGATCAAACTTCTAGTTTGTATGCGAAAAACTTTATCGATTTCTTAGAAAAAAGAATAATGTCTTTCAGTTGAATAACGATTCTGCGTTTAAAAAATGGTTGAGAAAGGCTCGGTGCAAAAGCGACAGGAGAATTAGCTAGTTCTGGTGGGAAACCCACTGTTGAGTTATTTGGTGGGAAGAATGCTCAAACTCCTGGTGCTATAAACGTGGATGTCCGAGCAGATATTCAGTCTGGTATTCGAGCGGACGCAACGAAACTTCCTTTCAAGGATAGTTCGGTGGGAGAGATTGTTGCTAGTAACCCATTCATTCCCAAGAGTGCAGGTGGTACTAACTCAATGATGGATTTTCTTCCGGAAGCTACTCGCGTGGTTGAGCCTGGTGGAAAGATATTTGTCAACGCAAATGCTGCGAACCCTTACGGAAAAATACCAAGTGCGTAAAGGGGACGGATTTATTTAAATATTTAAAAATCCAGATGAGTTGATTAAATAAATCCGTCCCCTTTGACCCAATGTGGTGAGTTTGAAAACGATTGATACCCGAGGTAAAGGGTGGTCTTATGACATGAGAACCCATATGGACACCTTGCAAAGTTCAAAAATTACCGTGGATGGCGTACCGGCAACGAAAATTTTGGACATCCGAGTTCAACCGGGCGGAATGGCTGACGCGAGCAAGCTTATAGAGTATGGAAAGCAACGTAATATTACTGTGATTATTAAAGAGTTCGGTGGCTAATCATATGGCTGAAATTGAAATTGTCTTTAGCGAGAGGCTACATGATGGCGCTTCAGTTGTATGGGGGCGGCTAATACAACAGCTCAAAAACTTTAATGAGGATACCGTCATTGATGGCTTTACCGGCAAGAAAATAGGGTTGGCGGACGTTTCGAATTACTTGGAGAAAAACAAGTGTCAGAGTTTTTTTATTGAGCTGGCAAACGGTTCTGTCGAGTTTTCGTATGTGGCAGATAAAGCGTTTTATCGGCTTGATATGAAACACCTGGCGAATTCGATTGAAGTTGCACAGACCTTGATTGAAGCTTTAATCGATGAGCCCGGCTTTGTTCAGGCTCGAATTTACGACGCCGAGTATGATCGATGGCAAAATGCCGAGAGTCTTACGCTCTTTGAAGTTGAGCGCGTCGAACACGCTCATCTGCCCAAGAAAAGTAATGGGCTGCCTTTTCCGCTGACCCAAGAGGTCGTAGATATATCAAAAAATCCTGGGCGTTGGGTTTTAAGAAACGGCTACATTGAGGCGGTTGGCGCTTTCATGTGGGTAAGCAAATCCTTGCTTCAGTTAGTGGGTGTCGACGAAAAGAAGTTAATGGATATCGACTGCTTTGCAGTAGAAGATTTGGGCGGCGTTTTGAAGATTGCTGCCTATAATCAGTGCTTCACTGCAGCCGTAGGGGCTCAGGCAGAGAGGCAGGACTTGCTGAGAGAAGTTTTGTTTAACGCGTGAATTAGAGCGAGAATCGGGCGCGGGAAATAGGGTTCAGGCCACGGTTTTCTAATTAAAGTATTAATAGTGGTCTGACCCCCTATTTCTCGGTCGATGATATAACAGCGTAAAGGGGGCGGATTTATTTAAATATTAAAAATTTCTTATGAGTTAATTAAATAAATCCGTCCCCTTTAACCAAATGCAAGTGGTATCTGTAATAAGTGTAGTGCAGGTTTGACGGGTAATAGTGACCTGAATGGGGTGGTTAAACAATTCAGTCAGCGCTATCCTACTCTTCTGCTAAGAGTTACCGCTGAGGGAGGGGCAGCAATGCCAAATCGTCTAACAGTCCTAGTTAAAGATGGGAGAATAGTTAATGGACAATGAAGAAGCGCTTAAAGTCATTGACAGTATGATGTGGGTAAAGAAAGCCTCAATTTTCCTTCTGTTGCTTGATTATGCTCTACGTAACCTTGACTCGGCGAGTGATACGCAAAAAAAATGTCAGGAGGCAGTTGATAAGTGTTGGCGATGGTTGTCTGATCGAGGGCTCAGTGCTGATGAATTAGCATATTATCTAGACTCCGATGATATGCAGAGCGGACCGCTGGCAGAAGGAAATTTTGCATCTGAAAGCGTAGAACAAAATAGTTTAATTTTAATATTGTTGGTGATCGGTTTTTTTGCCAATAAGGCCTATAAGATTGTAGGGCTACAAGAGCAAATGTCTGAGCCGGTATGTGAGGCGGACGAGAGCTCTGCTGTATATATTGTTGCTTATATTGAACGGATAGGCTTGTCTGATAAGTTGAGTGTTTATCTATCTGCACACGTTTTGGAAAATAGGGGGCAATCCACGTTTTAATGCTGGCAGAGTTGCTCTTTAACGTAAAGGGCAAGGATTTATTTAGGACGTAAAAGTGACGGATTTGTTTAAATATTAGATTTAAAAACTCCAGCTAGGTCAATTAAATAAATCCGTCCCCTTTGCACAGAGTGAGTATAAAAAATGGAAAACTTGGAACTCTCCGAGTTAAAATTTCCGAGTATGAGAGAGGAGCTGGTTTCCTATCTGGCAGGTTTGTCGGACTCAGATTACCAGTTCCGTGCCTGGGTAGAACGTTCATCGCCGAATTTAGCTTATGATGAACTTGATTACACAATACATTTTTTATATGACGATACAGGGCTCGCTGAAAATGCATACACTTGGATAGGGCTAGTTTTGAAAAATGATCAGGAAGCTAGAGCCATCGAGGACGTGGTTCAAGCTATTGACGCGCTTTTTGATAAGTATGGTCCTGATCTTTCTGATAAAGAGTATTTGGAAAAAGAAGAGTGGGCACGCATAGTGTGCGTTTCTAAAGATGCTTTAAAAGTTTTGCTTCATGGTAAGTGAGGTTGTTTAACCGAGTTAAAGGGGCGGCACCCAGGCCGCCCGGCTTTTACTCAGGATGGATCGGTATTGAGTCTGCGACTGATGACATCCAGCAAATCACACCCATCGCGCAGCGGAATCGCCAGCAATTGGGCGAAGTCTTGAAGCACCACAGCATCGCTGCTGAGTTGGTCGCGGAAGGCCAGGTTTTCCAGCAGTTGGGTGACGGCGCGAATCCGGTACACGGCGGCGTCGTGGAGGACATCGAGGGGCGCATGGGTGTCGATAAGCAGGGCGGGGACGGTGCAGTCGTGGCCCGTGAGGGGCATGTATCGATTCATTGTCAGTACTCTGTTGGTGGATTAAGCCACCACTCATTCGTCGCCAAACGAATGGGTGGCGGCCGTACGCAGGTTGGCGAACCGGCAACAGAGAAAACCGGCAGACCCGAAGGTCTCCCGCGCACAGCCGCCATATCATGCACAGCTTTGCGGGTGCAAAAACACCTGCATAGAAGCGGGATGCTTTTGCGCTCTGTTGTCAGGTCGCCAAACCTGAATCGCCATGTGGGCGACGGCCCGGACTATAAGCCCGCACCCAAACCCACGCAAGGCAGCAAAGTACTGGCCCACTCCCAATGCCTCATGTCTTCACCCCCATTGCCGACACCCTGGCGATGATTAAACGCATCCACCCACCACCAACATTAAAGGACTGATGTGAAAAACCTTCTCCTGATTCTCCTCTCCACCCTCATCCTCGGCGGCTGCGTCAGCCAGCCCCTCACGCCCGAGCATCGTGCGCAGGTCAAGACGGTCAAAGTGCTGCCCGTAAAGTGGGAAAAGAACATGGTCTACATGGGCCGTGAACAAGCCTGGGGTGCGGCCCTGGGCGCCGGGCTTGGCGCGGGCGTCGGCATGGCCAGCGGCGCGTCCAAGTTGGGCACGGCGGCCTTGAGCGGCGCGGGGTTTGCCGCCGGCATGAAGGCGGGGCAACTGGCCGAGATGTCGACGCCGGCGGCGATCCTCACGGTGATGGACGCCGAAAATATCGACTTGGGTGTGTTGCTCAAGCAGGCCTTCATTGATGCCTTGGGTAAGACGTCATCGCTCAAAGTGGTGGGTGACGACGAGCCGGCCGATGCGCAGATTCAACTGACGGTAGGCGAGTGGGGCTTTCGCCTGACCCAGGGTTTCAGCAGCGTGGTCTACCCGACGCTCACCGTGGTGGCGCGCATGGACCGTGGCGACGAGATGCTCTGGCGCACGGTGGAGTCGATCACGCCGTTCAATGGCCAGAATGTCTACGGCTACACGCCGCTCACATATCGCACTGATCCTGAGGCGTTGCGCCGCGCGTTGACGGGTATCACGCAGATCTCCGGGAGTTATTTGGTGAAGGAGCTCAAGTAGACCAGCGAGAGGTCGCCGCGTGGCTTGCGGTGGCTGATCCTGACGCGAGCAGTTTGATAGAACCCGCCGAGCACCTTGAACATTTTGTATATCCCATTGTCTTTACCCCGCCCACCCGCAACCGGTCGGGCTGCATGGACTGCAGCGTTTTCAAATGACATTAAGGATTAATGTGAACCTCGCCCCCCAAGCCTCTTTTCTGTCACCGCCCGCTGTGGTGCACAGGCGCGCGCCTGCGTTTCAGGAAGGCACCCTGGGGGAATGCATTCGGATCAATTGATCCCTCGCTTAGCACACCTACTGCCGCCGGGCCTATTGGCGGCTTTTAATGTAGTTCATGGAGTTTGAAATGAAGCGTAAGCAGTTCCAGAAAAGCCTGTTGGCACTCATGGTCGGCGCAATCAGTACGCAAGCGCTGGCGGTGGAATTCGACTTGGGGCAGGGCAAGAACATTTGGGTCGGCGAGACCTTTAATGAGTCATTGATTATCAACGGGACGTTCTCCGAAGTAGTGGTGCCGACCACCACCAACCCTGCCGGACTGGGTGTGGCCAACACCACTATCCAGGGTTCGTTGATCAACCGTGCCGACATCACTCTGGATTCCCAGGGCGCCGCCATCCGTGCGATTGCCCTGGATCCGCTGTTCTGGTCGGGCCCGCAGAACCTGAGCCCGGGAACTGTCACCGGGGACGTGGTCCAGGCGGGCAACATTCTTATGAAAAATGGGGGTTACGAGGGCCTTGAGATCGGCGCGACGACCATCGGTGGAAGTGTCATCAACTCTGGCACCATCCGTTCCACGCTGCCCCTGACGCCGCCGGCTTCACCTTCCTACGTGGATGGCGGCGAAGGCATTTACCTGCATGGCACCACCATCGCCGGCGACGTCTCGAACACCGGTGTGATCGACATGAAAGGTGATTACGCCATCGGCCTGATCCTCGACCGCCAGAACAATCTGGGTACCACCGTCGGCGGCAAAATCCTCAACGCCGGCACGCTCAAGGCGACGGGCGAGGGCGCCTGGGGCATCGAGGTGGAAACCGACACCAACCCTCTGCGCATCGAAAACAGCGGCCTGCTTTCTGCCAACGGCAATGACGCCAAGACGGTGATGTTTCTAAACGGTACGGTCGACTACATCCTCAACACCGGCACCGTCGAGGCCACGGGCACCAACGCCAATGCCTTCGAGTTTGCCGGGGCAACCTTTGCCCAGAACAGCGCGACCGGCGCGCGCGGCATCGTTAACCGCGGCACGATCAGCGCCGATGGTACAGCCATTCATGTAGATGCCACGGACCAGACCTCGGCGTTCGAGATCAACCAGCAAGCCGGCGAAATCCGCAGTAACGCCGGCATCGCCATCGACGCGGCAAACCTGGCCACCTTGAACTGGACGGGCGGCAAGATCATCGGCGACGTGCTCAACGTCAACGCCGTGAATATCGCCGGCCAGGCCGATTTCACCGGCAGCCGCATCATCGCGCCGGTATCGGTCAACTCGGGCTCGCTGAACCTGTCGGCGCCCGGTACTGCGATCACTGGCAACCTCAACGTTGCTAGCGGCGCAGGTATTGATATGCACCTGGCCGACAGCGTAGTGCCGACCACGCCGTACCTGACTGTCAACGGTGCAGCGAATTTCGCCCAGGCTTCGAAGCTGACCGTGAGCGCCAAGCCGGGCGACTTCGCCAGCACCAACAACGGCACTCAGTACACCCTGTTGCAAGCCACCAGCGTGCAAGACAATGGCCTGTCTGTGGCCAGCTCGTCCTCTCTGCTGAACGTGCTGAGCTACTCGGCCGACGCGCAAACGGTCAAGGCCGTAGTGGCGGTTAAAGACAACCAGCAAGTGCAGCAGGAGCTCGCCGCGGTGGGCGCCGGCGCTGCGTCAACGACGGCGGTGAACACCTTTAAAAACGACGTACTGAGCGGACTCAATCAGAACGACCCAGTGTTCCAAACCCTGGCTGACGCCGGCACAGCACAGCAGCTTGCTCAGGTCAGCGAACAACTCAAGCCGGACGTCAATCGCGGCGCCCTGGACGTGGCGTTGTCGGGCCAGACCGTGGTCAACGGCGCGATCTTCAACCGCCTCACCGACCAGCGCGAAAGCCATCAAACCGGCGGCGTGTGGGTGCAGGGCCTGAGCAGCAACATGGACCAGGACGGGCGTGGCGGCAACAACGGCTACTCGGCCAACAGCAGCGGCATGGCCGTGGGTGTGGACGGGCGCTTGAACGACACCACCACGTTGGGCGTGGCGTACAGCTACCTTAACTCCAACATCCATTCCGACCTCGGCAACAAGACCGATGTGGAGGGCCATGCGCTGTCGCTGTACGGCAACTGGTCGCTGCAAAACTGGTTTGTCGACGGCAGCCTCAGCTATGGCCATAACGACAACGACAGCAAACGCCATATCGCCGGCACCACAGCCAAGGGCAGTTACGACAGCAATGTGCTGTCTGCCAGTGTGATCGGCGGCTACAGCTTCAAGCCGTCGCAGGCCGTGGTGATCGAGCCGCGCGTGGCAGCGCGTTACGCCAACGTGCGCATGGACGGTTTCAACGAGAAGGGCTCCTCGGCCGCGCTGAGCACCCAGTCGCAACGCTATGAAGTGGGCGAGCTGGGCGCTGGTGTGCGCTTGGCGGGCAACTTGCCCATGGGTGCCGGTAGCTTGCAGCCGGAAGCAACCTTGATGGCGTATCACGACCTGATGGGTGATCGCGTCGCACAAACCTCCAGCTATGTGCTCGGCGGTTCTGCGTTCACCGTCACCGGCGCTTCGGTGGCGCGTGACAGCTATGAAGCCAGTGTCGGCGTGAACTACCAGGTGTCGGACTTTACCGTGGGTGCCAGCTACACCCGCCAGGCCCGCAGTGGTTTTGATGCCGATGGGGTCATGCTCAAGGCGCGGTACGCGTTTTAAGTATTACGGCCGATAGAAAACGGCATCGGGCTGCGGTTCTCCCACGTAGCCCGAGCCAGACTTTTAAATGTGCTCAAGGAAGTAACCCATGAAAAAGACCTCACTCTTAATCCTCGCCCTGGTCTTGGCCGGCTGCCACTCCACTGCCAGGAACTCCTCGCCAAGCCTGCTGACGGACGGCGTCCAGTTGCAGCAGAAAAAGGTCGAGGTGGACGCCGAACACGCCAAGGTCATCATGAAGGCAACCGGTTTTACCTATCCGGTGCAGTTCTCCGTACGCCGTAGTTCCGATGCAGACCAGCGACCGGAAATCCTCGGGACGGTGGTGGATTCCGGCCGTGGCAAGGTATTCGGCTGGATCGCCAAGATGAACGAAGTGGGCAACAGCGCCGTCGCCAAACGCTTCCCGCAGTTGGAAGTGCAGGCTGACCCGGGGCAGCCCTTTGAAGTGATCGGCGAGTCACGGGTCTACAACGCCAACTATGTCGGCCTCGTCAAAACCTATGTGTATGAGTGCGGCCCCATGAGTTCGACCTTCAAGCCTGAGAAGCAAAAGGTTTACCTGGTGGAATTCGTGATTATCGGGAAGGGCTGTGAGCAGCATGTGTATGACGTAACTGCGCCTAATGAGCGTGTCCCGGTGGCGACTGTGGCGGCGACAGGAAATATTCCGTCGCTCTAAGTTGCTTTAACCCGAATCGCCAGCCCCTTGCGTCTGACCTTGTGAACGGATCATTCATTCACGAGGTTCAGCCCATGTCCCGTCCTCTTCTGCTGTTGCGTCCTGCCGCCCAAGGCTTCACCGTGACCCTGCTGGTGGCGCTTGCCGGGTGTGGGCTCTCTTCATCCCGTGACGTGGCCAAGCCCGCTGAGTCGGCGCCTGTCGTGGAGGTGCAAAGTGAGCCCGCCAGCGTCCAGGGGGCCATGGTCAAGCGGATGGTTGCGCCTGCACCGATGGCGTCGCGATTGGTCATGAACGACTCGATCGCCATGCAATACCAGACCGAGCCTCGGGAGCACTATCAGAACCTCCCGGACAACCCGATTCGCAGCGTTGCCGAAACACCGGTCTCCACCTTCAGCGTCGATGTCGACACCGGCAGCTATGCCAACGTACGACGTTTCCTTAATCAAGGCAGCCTGCCGCCCGAAGGTGCTGTGCGACTTGAGGAGATGGTCAATTACTTCCCTTATGACTACGCCTTGCCCACCGACGGCTCGCCCTTTGGCGTGACCACTGAAGTAGCACCGTCACCCTGGAACCCCCACACCCGACTGTTGCGCATCGGCATCAAGGCCTCGGACCGCGCGGTGGCAGACCTGGCACCGGCCAACCTGGTGTTCCTGGTGGACGTATCCGGCTCGATGAATCGCCGCGAAGGCCTGCCTCTGGTCAAGAGCACCCTGAAATTGCTGGTGGACCAACTGCGCGACCAGGACCGCGTCTCGCTGGTGGTCTACGCCGGCGAATCGCGGGTGGTGCTCAAGCCCACCTCGGGCCGGGACAAAACCAAAATCCGCAACGCCATCGACCAACTCACCGCCGGTGGCTCCACCGCAGGCGCGTCGGGGATCGAAATGGCCTACCAAATGGCCCGCGAAGGGTTTATCGACAAAGGCATCAACCGCATCCTGCTGGCCACCGACGGTGACTTCAACGTAGGCGTGAGCGACTTCGACAGCCTCAAGCAATTGGCGGTCGACCAGCGCAAAAGCGGCGTGTCCCTGACCACCCTCGGCTTCGGTGTGGATAACTACAACGAACACCTGATGGAACAACTGGCCGATGCCGGTGATGGCAACTACGCCTATATCGACAACCTGCGCGAAGCCCGCAAAGTGCTGGTGGACCAGCTCAGCTCGACCCTCGCTGTGGTGGCCCGGGATGTGAAGCTGCAAGTGGAATTCAATCCGGCGCAGGTCAGCGAATACCGATTGCTCGGCTATGAAAACCGCGCCCTGAAGCGTGAGGATTTCAACAACGACAAGGTCGACGCCGGAGAAATCGGTGCCGGGCACACGGTGACCGCGTTGTATGAAATTGTCCCGAAGGGTGAACAGGGCTGGCTGGAGCCACTGCGCTACGCATCGGCAACCAAGGCTGACGGTAAAACTGATGAGTTGGCGATGTTGCGGGTACGCTACAAACCAGCGGAAGGCGGCGATAGCCGACTGATCGAACACCCGATCAGCAACCAGCACAGCGGCAAACCCAGCGACGACCTGCGCTTCTCTGCTGCCGTGGCCGCCTTCGCCCAGCAACTCAAGGGTGATGGCCGCTACACTGGCAGCATGAGTTTCAAGGACACGGCCGCACTGGCCCGCTCCGCTCGGGGCGACGACCCTTTTGGTTTGCGCGGCGAGTTTGTGCAACTGGTCGAATTGGCCCAGAGCCTCCAGGCCCCGGCCAAACACTGATCCACCTCAAAGGAGTGCGCCACCTGATGGATTCACCCAGCGACGAAGCCCTGCTGTCCCGCTACCGCAGCGGCGACGGTGCAGCGTTCGAGGCCCTGTATGCGCGGCATCGACAGGGCCTGTACCGTTTTCTGGTGTCCTTGAGCAACAAGGCCGAACTGGCCGAGGAAGTGTTCCAGGACACCTGGCTCAGCCTGATCCGCAGCACCAGCGAGCCACAGGGCCGGGCGAGCTTTCGCACCTGGCTGTTCCAGATTGCCCGCAACCGCCTGATCGACCACTGGCGCAAGCACGGCATCCACAACCCGCTGCACGACAGCTACGATGAGCAGCTTCACGGCCAGCCCGACGACAGCGCCGGGCCTGAGCAACTGCTGAGCCTGAGCCGCGACCAGGCGCGCCTGGACAGCGCACTGCAAGACTTGTCCGAAGACCAGCGCGAAGTGTTCCTGCTGCGCCTGCATGGCGAGCTGGAAGTGCCACAAATCGCCGCGCTCACCGGCGCCCCACTGGAAACGGTCAAAAGCCGCTTGCGTTACGCCCAGCAGAAACTGCGCCGACTGCTGGCCGAGGAGGTACCCGCATGACTGACCCCCGACATACCCAGGACTCGAACGACGAGCTGCTGATCGAGCATTTCCGTCAACACACCAGCGGCGAGCCGCCGGCTTCCCTGGACGCCTTCATCCTGGCCACCGCCCACCGTGAAGCACCGGTGCGGCAACCCGGCCTGTGGCAGCGTTGGTTACAGGCCTGCCAACGGCCGCGCTGGCAGATGGCGTTTGCCACCGTCGCGGGTGTGGCCCTGATGATTGGTTTGGTCACGCGCTCGCCGGTGCCGCAGCCGGAGTTATCCACAGGCACTTACGCGGCCGCCCCGCAGGAACTGGCTCGTCCAGCCCCGGCAGCCGCGCCGATGGCTCGATTCTCCGTGGCTCCGCAGGCCGATAGCGCACCGCAGGTGCAGGCAGAAGTCGCGGGTTCGCTGGCGGATGAGCCGGTGGCGAAGATGAGCAAGCGCTCGGCTGTTGTGCTGCCGCCATTGGAGCAAGGGCTGCAGGAAATCCTGCGGTTGCGGCAGGCGGGAGAGGCGAAGGCGGCGGATGAGAAGCTGCTGGAGTTGCATAAGCGCTTTCCCAAGGAAGACTTGCCGGCGCGGTTGGAGGCGTTGCAGAAACCCTGAATCGACGCCCACAAAAAAGCCCCAGGCCTTTCGACCTGGGGCTTTTTCATCTGTATCTGGTGCACCCGGCGGGATTCGAACCCACGACCCCTGCCTTCGGAGGGCAGTACTCTATCCAGCTGAGCTACGGATGCTTGTGCGGGCGACATCATACCCATGTCGACCTTGGGCGTCCATGCCGCTTTTCGCCCGGCCACCGGTAGGAATACGCGCCGCTGACGCCCTGTGCCGGGCATCTCGGCGCAATACGGTGGAACTCGCCCGAAACACGCTGATCAGAAAAATCGAGCAAATGCGCCGTTTTCGTTCTTTTTTTCGAACAGACTATTGCCCTGCACCCCCATTGATCCTAGGATTCGTTTGAGATTTCAAACGCTCCTGCCTGGGTGCTGAACCGCACATTTGTCCTTTCGTGCGCTATTTACGTGCTTGCGCCCAGTGAATGATTTCCCTGACGGCAGCCCTCAAGGCGCCTTTCAACAACTCTAATTCGCTCCGCGCGTGCGCGGTGCTGTTAAGGAAAGCCGACATGCAGCTCAAAGACACCCAGTTGTTCCGCCAGCAAGCCTTCATTGATGGCGCTTGGGTCGATGCGGACAACGGTCAAACGATCAAGGTCAACAACCCCGCTACCGGCGAAATCCTCGGTACCGTGCCAAAAATGGGCGCCGCCGAAACCCGTCGCGCCATTGAAGCAGCTGACAAGGCCCTGCCGGCCTGGCGTGCACTCACCGCCAAGGACCGCGCCAACAAGCTGCGCCGCTGGTTCGAGCTGATCATCGAGAACCAGGATGACCTGGCTCGCCTGATGACCCTGGAACAAGGCAAGCCGCTGGCCGAAGCCAAGGGCGAAATCGTTTACGCCGCTTCGTTCATCGAGTGGTTCGCCGAAGAAGCCAAGCGAGTCTACGGTGATGTGATTCCCGGCCACCAGCCGGACAAGCGCCTGATCGTGATCAAGCAACCAATCGGCGTTACCGCTGCCATCACCCCGTGGAACTTCCCGGCCGCGATGATCACCCGTAAAGCCGGCCCGGCCCTGGCTGCCGGTTGCACCATGGTGCTCAAGCCTGCGTCGCAAACCCCGTTCTCCGCGTTCGCCCTGGCTGAACTGGCCCAGCGTGCCGGGATTCCGAAAGGTGTGTTCAGCGTGGTCTCCGGCAGCGCCGGCGATATCGGCAGCGAGCTGACCAGCAACCCGATCGTGCGTAAGTTGTCCTTCACCGGCTCCACCGAAATCGGTCGCCAGCTGATGGCCGAATGCGCCAAGGACATCAAGAAGGTTTCCCTGGAACTGGGCGGCAACGCGCCGTTCATCGTGTTCGACGACGCAGACCTGGATAAGGCCGTCGAAGGCGCGATCATTTCCAAGTACCGCAACAACGGCCAGACCTGCGTCTGCGCCAACCGTCTGTACATCCAGGATTCGGTGTACGACGCGTTCGCCGAGAAACTGAAAGTGGCAGTGGCCAAGCTGAAGATCGGCAATGGTCTGGAAGAGGGCACCACCACCGGCCCGCTGATCGACGAGAAGGCCGTGGCCAAGGTTCAGGAGCACATCGCTGATGCCCTGAGCAAAGGCGCGACCCTGTTGGCTGGCGGCAAGGTGATGGAAGGCAACTTCTTCGAGCCGACCATCCTGGTCAACGTGCCGAAAGATGCTGCCGTGGCCAAGGAAGAAACCTTCGGCCCACTGGCGCCGCTGTTCCGCTTCAAAGACGAAGCTGAAGTGATCGCGATGTCCAACGACACCGAATTCGGCCTGGCTTCCTACTTCTATGCCCGCGACCTGGGCCGTGTGTTCCGTGTGGCTGAAGCCCTGGAATACGGCATGGTCGGCGTCAACACCGGGTTGATCTCCAACGAAGTGGCGCCGTTCGGCGGCATCAAGGCTTCGGGCCTGGGCCGTGAAGGCTCCAAGTACGGGATCGAGGACTACCTGGAAATCAAATACCTCTGCCTGGGCATCTAAGCCCGGCAAGGCATTGTTGCAAACGCAAAGGGCACGAGAGCGCTGTCCCTTTGCGTGTTTCACCCGTTATTCGTAGTGGCCGGGAAAGCTGTGGCAGTCGATCATCGCATGCTGCCGTAGTTGCCTCCCCGCCACGTATTCCTTGGACCACGCCACCCGATGAGTGGCGAATGAGGACTTTATGAGCAAGACCAACGCATCCCTGATGAAACGCCGCGAAGCCGCTGTACCACGCGGTGTTGGCCAGATTCACCCGATCTTCGCCGAGTCGGCGAAGAACGCCACCGTGACCGACGTTGAAGGTCGCGAGTTCATCGACTTCGCCGGTGGTATCGCCGTGCTGAACACCGGCCACGTGCACCCGAAAATCATCGCCGCCGTGACCGAACAGCTGAACAAGCTGACTCACACCTGCTTCCAGGTACTGGCTTACGAACCGTACGTTGAGCTGTGCGAAAAAGTTAACGCCAAGGTCCCGGGTGATTTCGCCAAGAAAACCCTGCTGGTCACCACCGGTTCCGAAGCGGTAGAGAACGCCGTGAAGATCGCCCGTGCCGCCACTGGCCGTGCCGGCGTGATCGCGTTCACCGGCGCCTACCACGGTCGCACCATGATGACCCTGGGCCTCACCGGCAAAGTCGTGCCGTACTCGGCCGGCATGGGCCTGATGCCAGGCGGCGTGTTCCGCGCGCTGTTCCCGAACGAACTGCACGGTGTGAGCGATGACGACTCCATCGCCAGCATCGAACGCATCTTCAAGAACGATGCCGAGCCGCGTGATATCGCTGCCATCATCATCGAGCCGGTGCAGGGCGAAGGCGGTTTCTACGTCGCGCCTAAATCCTTCATGAAGCGCCTGCGCGAACTGTGCGACAAGCACGGCATCCTGCTGATCGCCGACGAAGTGCAAACCGGTGCCGGCCGTACCGGTACTTTCTTCGCCATGGAACAGATGGGCGTTGCCGCCGACCTGACCACCTTCGCCAAATCCATCGCAGGCGGCTTCCCGCTGGCCGGTGTGTGCGGCAAGGCTGAATACATGGACGCCATTGCTCCGGGCGGCCTGGGCGGCACCTACGCTGGTAGCCCGATCGCTTGCGCCGCGGCCCTGGCCGTGATGGAAGTGTTCGAAGAAGAGCACCTGCTGGACCGCTGCAAGGCTGTGGGCGAGCGCCTGGTGACCGGTCTGAAAGCTATCCAGGCCAAGTACCCGGTGATCGGTGAAGTGCGTGCCCTGGGCGCGATGATTGCGGTCGAGCTGTTCGAAGATGGCGACAGCCACAAGCCGAACGCCGCTGCTGTCGCTTCCGTGGTGGCCAAGGCGCGTGACAAGGGCTTGATCCTGCTGTCCTGCGGCACCTACGGCAACGTGTTGCGCGTGCTGGTTCCGCTGACTTCGCCGGACGAGCAGTTGGACAAAGGCCTGGCGATCATCGAAGAGTGCTTCTCCGAGTTGTGATCAAAAGTTGACCTGATCGACAAAAAACCCGCTTAGGCGGGTTTTTTTGTGCCCGATGAACGGTATTCAGCCGTTGTTCATTGTACGCAGGCGGCTCCTTTGTCTAAGGTGCTGGTATTGCCGATGGAGCGTGCTGGATGACTGCTGTTGATTTACCGGCTGTACCCCGTGTGTTGATTGCCGAGGCCGACCCTTGGTCCCGAGATCTGCTCAAGCAGGTGTTGCTGAATGTGCGCTGTGACGCACGGCTGGATGTGTGTGCCGATGGCCAGCGGGCCACCGAGTTGCTGCGTGACAAACCCTATGACCTGATCATTGCCGATTGGGAGCTGCCCGGCGTCGATGGCCTGAGCCTGCTGCGCAGTGTGCGCCTGCAACGGCGTACGCCGCTGTTGCCGTTTATCCTGCTGAGTACCCGCAACGACAGCGCCAGTGTGCGCGAAGCCTTGCCGCTGGCACCGACCGCGTACCTGACCAAACCCCTGAACATGGAAAGCCTGACCCAGCGCCTGCAGGACTTGCTGCTGAACGAAGGTGAGACGGTGTATTGCGAAGTCCCGGCCCTGGCGCCGGGCATGACCTTGCCGGTGTTTCTGGAGCGCCGCCGGGAAGCCTCAGACGGCGCGCCGCTGCGGGTCGACGTGCAGGCTGCGGTGCAACATAGCCTGGAGCCGGAGGGCCTGGACCTCAAGCGCCTGGAAGAGCAGGTGCGCATGGACCCTCAGATTACTGCCGTGTTGATCGCCGCCGCCAACAGCGCCGGCCATCACGGTTCGCCGGTACAGACCCTGGGCATGGCCCTGCACAAGCTGGCGGCGGGGCAGAGCATGAACCTGATCCTGGGGCTCGCCCTCAAGCACAACGTGGTACTGAGCGACCCGAGCCTTGTGGATTACGCCGAGCGTCATTGGCAGCTGTCCCAGCGTACCGCCGACTACGCCCGCAGCCTGGCGCGCATGCTCGACCTGGATCACGAGCGCTGCTACAGCGCCGGGATCCTCCATCGCCTTGGCGACCTGGCCTTGCTGCGGTGCCTGCAAGACTGGCTGCTGGGCGGTGGCGAACTGGATGATGAAGCGATTGGCGAGTCCCTCTACACCTTCGGTGCGGCCTATGGCTCGGCACTGCGCACACGCTGGCGCCTGCCGCTGGAGTTGCGCCAGTTGATCGCGGCGATTTATTCGCTGGAGGGCGGGGTGTATTCCCGCGAAGCGCTGGTGATGAACCTGGCGGCGCAACTGGCGCGGCTGACCGAGCATGAAGGCGTCGAGGCATTGGCGAAAGGCAAGACGGCACGCTTGCTCAAGGTGGGTTTGCCGGAATTGACGCGTATGCGCAAAACCTAGCAGGCGATGCGTGCCAGTGTGGGAGCTGGCTTGCCTGCGATAGCATCATCCCGGTACAACCGACATACCGAGGTGCCTGCATCGCGGGCAAGCCCGGCTCCCACAGGTCATCGTGTAGCATCAGCCGGGGAGCACGCGGTTTTTGCCCTGGCGCTTGGCCTCGTACATGGCCGCGTCAGCGCGGGCAAACAGGCTGTCCACGTTGGCGTCCTCGGCGGTCAGGCTGGCCAGGCCCTGGCTGACGGTGACCGCAAAGCTCTCACCGTCGTGGCTGAAGCTAAGCTGCGCAATCTCGTGCCCCAGGCGTTCGGCCACCTGCATTGCCATCTCCGGGGCACAACCGGGCAGTATGGCGGCGAACTCTTCGCCGCCAATACGCCCGAACAGGTCGCCACGGCGCAGAACTCCCCGACCGCTCTCGGCGATACGCTGCAACACCTGATCGCCTTCCAGGTGGCCGTAGGTGTCGTTCACCACCTTGAAGTCATCGATGTCCAGCAACAGGAACGCCAGGGGCGTGCCTTGCAGGCAGGCGCGTTCAAACTCGTGGTGGGCGCACTCGAAGAAATGCCGGCGGTTGCTGCTGCGGGTCAGTACATCGGTGGTGGCCAGACGGTGCAGCTCGAGCTCCAGCTGCTTCTTTTCGGTGATGTCTTCGGCTATGCCTACCACGATCACCGGCTGGCCGGGCTCGGCCTGCTGGTTGATGTAACACTTGTCGCTGAGCCAGCGGATCTGCCCGTCGGCGGTGATGATGCGGTACTCGCGGTCTTCCACGGCGCCGCTGTGCAGCACCTGGGCCAGGCTGTGCTCGGCGTAGTCGAGGTCTTCGGGGTGGATGCTGTTGCGCCATTCCCGATAGTCGGTCAGCAACATGCCCGCCGTACGTCCGAAAACCCGCTCATAGGCCGGGCTGACGTACAGCACGCGGCGAGTGTCCCACTCGATTGCCCAGAGCACGGCATTCACACTGACCAACAGCGAACTCAGCAGTTGCTCGCGTTCACTCAGCCGTTCCACTTCGCCCTGGGCATGCATCAGGGCCAGCAACGTAGCGGCGGCTGCCGGTCGTGGCTGTTCGAGGACGGGGGTGTCGGTGAAGGTCTTTTCGTGGACCATCGGCACAACTCTCTCTGGGCAGGCCGCGGGGTTGGGCAGCGGTCACAACAAGGGCCGCCGGGATGGCGAAGTGTTGATTGAGAGGGGGAATTTGCTGCGAAGTTCCGTTATCAGCGCCGATTAGAGGCGACCAAGAAATGGCGCCAGAAACATGTAGGAGCGAGTTTGTTGGGGGGAGGGGCTTGCTGTGGGGAAGGAGCTGCTATGGGGAAGGAGCTTGTTGTGGCGAGGGAGCTTGCTCCCGCTGGGCTGCGTAGCGGCCCCAAAATCTTGGGAGCGCTGCGCACTCCAGCGGGAGCAAGCTCCCTCGCCACAGAAGCTCCCCTGCCACAAAAAATCGGCTCGCTACAGCCGTATCAGGCCGCGGCAGGCCGCAGCGAATAGGTCTTCAGCTGATGGGCAAAGTCCCGCAGGGATTGAATCCCGCTCGCCTCGGCCTCGTGCACCCATTCCTTGATCGCCGCCAGCATGTCGTGGCCGTTGGTGCTGGTTTTCAGCCAGATCTGTTGCAGCGCCAGGCGCTTCTCGTAGATCACTTTCAAAGCCTGGCTGTGTTCCAGCATGCTCTGGATGCGCACATGGTGGCGGTCATCCAGCAGGCTGGTCTCCCGCGACAGCAGGCGCTTGGCGCGATGGAATTGGTGGCGCACCGAGTGATCGACCTTTTCCAGTTCCTGCTTGACCAGCGGGCCAATCACCAACTTGCGGTACTGGGCCATGATCTGGAAGCGGTTGTTGAGGATCGCCATCGCGGTGTCCATGTCCAGGCTGCCCTTGCCTTCGACCCGGTGGGCGATCGGCGCGACCCGTTGCACCTTGGCCAGGCGCAGGAAGCTGAACACTTTGATCCAGGCCCAGCCCAGGTCGAACTCCCACTTCTTCACCGACAGCTTGGCGGAGTTGGGGTAGGTGTGGTGGTTGTTATGCAGTTCTTCGCCACCCACGATGATGCCCCAGGGAATCAGGTTGGTCGCCGCATCGCGGCATTCGAAGTTGCGGTAGCCGATGGCATGACCCAGGCCGTTGATTACGCCGGCAGCCCAGAACGGGATCCACATCATCTGGATGGCCCAGATGGTGATGCCGATGGTGCCGAACAGCAGCAGGTCGATCACGCCCATGATCGCCACGCCCAGCAGCGGGTACGGGGTGTAGAGCTTGCGCTCGATCCAGTCTTCCGGGCAGTTCTTGCCGTAGATGCGCAGGGTCTCGGGGTTCTCGGCTTCGGCGCGATACAGCTCGGCGCCTTTGCGCAGCACGGTGGACAGGCCCTTGATCACCGGGCTGTGGGGATCGTCGACGGTTTCGCACTTGGCGTGGTGTTTGCGGTGGATAGCGGTCCACTCGCGGGTGTTCTGCGCCGTGGTGAGCCACAGCCAGAAGCGGAAGAAGTGTTTCAGGCCAGCATTGAGCTCCAGGGAGCGGTGGGCTGAATAGCGGTGCAGATAGACCGTGACCCCGACAATGGTCACGTGGGTCATCAACAGAGTGACTGCCACCAGTTGCCAGGCCGACAAGTCAAGAAAACCGTTGTACCACATAGGCTGTATGGCCCTCAGATAAAGAAAAAACCAGCTTGCGCATTATCACTAAGCCTACAGATAAAACCAGCCGCCCTTTCAGATAGGAGTGACTGGATGTTTCTTATTCTATAATCCGTAACCTTTGTAGGGCGAATCTGGTTTTTTAGTAAGGATTACTGAACATATGCTGTTTTCATACCGAGGTGCCCTGCGTGCCGGGCTGATGTACCTGCTGGTTTCGATTGTGTGGATTCAGCTCAGCCATCAGGTATTGATCAACTTTATCGATGAACCCGTGGAGCTGGGCCGCTGGCTTCAGATACGCGGTTACCTGTGGGTCAGCCTCAGTGCCCTGGCGATCTACCTGCTCTGCGCACACTTTGCCCGGGCCAACCTGATCCAGCAGCCACTGAAGGAAAACCGCGAGCGCCTGCGCCAGGCCGCCGCCGTGTTCGATTGCACCCGCGAAGGGGTGCTGGTCACCGATGCCCAGGGGCTGATTGTTCACGTCAACCGGGCCTTTATCGAAATCACCGGCTACCAGTGCGAAGACGTGCTGGGGCACCAGCCGAGCCTGTTCAAGTCCGGGCGCCACTCGGCCAGTTTCTACCAGGCGATGTTCGAGACGCTGGAACGTGAAGGTGAATGGAGCGGTGAAATCTGGAACCGCCGTAAAAGCGGCGAAATCTACCCACAGTGGCAGACCATCCGGGTGATCCGTGATGAGCAGGGCCATATCAGCCACTACGTCGCGGTGTTCTCCGATATCAGCGCCATCAAGCACTCCGAGAGCGAGTTGGCGCACCTGGCCCATCACGACCCGCTGACCGACCTGCCCAACCGCCTGCTGTTCACCGATCGTGCCGAACAGGCCCTGGCCTCCGCGCAGATCCATAAACGTGGCTGCGCCTTGCTGCTGCTCGACCTCGACCATTTCAAGATCATCAACGACAGCCTCGGCCATAACGTCGGCGACCAGTTGCTCAAGGCCGTCGGCGAGCGCCTGCAAGGCCTGTTCGGCCCCGGCGTGACCCTGGCGCGCCTGGGCGGTGACGAGTTCGCGGTGCTGGCGGAAAGTTGTCCGCAGGTGGGCCAGGCCGCCGCCCTGGCGCAACGTATTCTCGACGCGATGAAAGAACCGGTCATCTTCGACGGCCATCAACTGTTTATCAGCGTGAGCATCGGGATCAGCCTGTTCCCCAGCGACGCGCTGAGCGCCGAGCAACTGCTGCGCAACGCCGACTCCGCGTTGTTCAAGGCCAAGAGCGCCGGCCGCGAAGGCTATGCCTTGTACACCGAAGAGCTTACCGCCCACGCCCAGCACCGCGTGGAAATGGCCGGTGAACTGCGTCGCGCCCTGGATCAGCAGGAGCTGCGGGTTTACTACCAGCCAGTGCACGACCTGCAAGACAGCCGAATGATCGGCGTCGAAGCCCTGGTGCGCTGGCAGCACCCGGAGCGCGGGCTGGTGCCGCCGGGGGAATTCATCCCGATTGCCGAGCGCACCGGGCTGATTGCCGACATAGACGCCTGGGTCATGGACCAGGCCTGCCGCCAGATGTGCCAGTGGCTGGCAGACGGTGCACCGTTGACGTTTCTCGCGGTGAATGTGTCCAGCCGCCTGTTTGCCCGGCGGGAGCTGTATGAGCAAGTGGCCAAGGTGCTGCACGACACGGGGCTGGATCCGGCGCTTTTAGAGCTGGAAGTCACCGAAAGCGCGGTGATGGAGGACCCGGAAGTCGCCCTTGAGCAAATGCATCGCCTGCGTGAGCTCGGCTTACGCCTGGCTATCGACGACTTTGGCACCGGTTATTCATCGCTGCTGCGGCTCAAGCGCTTGCCGGTGCAGAAGCTCAAGATCGACCAGGGTTTTGTCGCCGGGTTGCCATGGGATGAGGACGATGCGGCGATCGTGCGGGTAGTGATCGCGTTGGCGCAGAGCATGGGCATGCAGGTGCATGCCGAAGGTATCGAGCAGGTTGAGCAGGCGCGGTTTCTATTGGACCAGCGCTGTGACCTTGGCCAGGGGTACTGGTTTGGCCGGCCGATGCCGGCCAGTGAGCTGGATTGGGCGAGGGCGCCGACCATTCGTTAACCACCGCCTGTCCTGATTTCAAACAGGGCCAAAATGTGGGAGCGGGCTTGCTCGCGAAGGCGGTGGGTCAGTCAGCAAATCTGTCACTGACCCACCGCTTTCGCGAGCAAGCCCGCTCCCACATTTGGATCTCCACACGGCTTTATTTCACGGGTCGTCCCGCAAAACCCCTCGCAACCCCTCGTCCCACCAGAAAATTCTTTCTGGTTATATAAACATTCTTAAATAGTATTTTTAAGAATATCCGCGCTTATCTACTATCGCCCTCACGCCGCAAGCAGTGCCGCCACTGCGAGGCACTTCTCATTTCAGGAGCACGACCATGAGCGCATCTCTACGTAGCGTTGACGGCCAGGACGAAGCAGCCATTTTGCGCGAGATCCAGAGCGCCCTGCGCGATCTGCGGTTTGGCGCGGTGGAAATCACTGTGCACAACGCCCAGGTAGTACAAATCGAACGCAAAGAGAAATTCCGTTTGCAGAACCCGGGCAACAAACCGAGCTGAGCAACACCGGCGATTCGATTGCAAGACCCGCAACTATAAGAAAAAAGCCAACACCCAAGAATTTCAGGAGCCTTCTATGTCGTCGATTCGCCGTTATGCCCTGGCAGCACTGGCCAGTGCCGTGTTTGCCGGTTCCGCTGTTGCCAAGGATTACGAACTGCTCAACGTGTCTTACGACCCCACCCGCGAGCTCTACCAGGACTACAACGCTGAATTCACCAGCTTCTGGAAGCAGTCGCACCCGGGTGACAACGTCAAGATCCAGCAATCCCACGGTGGTTCGGGCAAGCAGGGCCGCGCGGTAATCGACGGCCTGCGCGCCGACGTCGTGACCCTGGCCCTGGCCGGCGACATCGACGAAATCGCAAAACTGGGCAAGACCCTGCCGGAAAACTGGCAAACCCGCCTGCCGGACGCCAGCACCCCGTACACCTCGACCATCGTGTTCCTGGTACGCAAGGGCAACCCTAAAGGCATCAAGGATTGGGGCGACCTGATCAAGAAAGACGTGTCGGTGATCACCCCGAACCCGAAAACCTCCGGCGGCGCCCGCTGGAACTTCCTAGCCGCCTGGGCCTACGGCCTGAAAGCCGGTGGCAGCGAAGCCAAGGCCCAGGAATACGTGAAAGAGCTGTTCAAGCACGTGCCGATCCTCGACACCGGCGCGCGCGGTTCGACCATCACCTTCGTCAACAACGGTCAGGGTGACGTGTTGCTGGCCTGGGAAAACGAAGCCTTCCTGGCCCTGAAGGAAGACGGCGGCGCCGACAAGTTCGACATCGTTGTACCTTCGCTGTCGATCCTCGCCGAGCCGCCAGTGGCCGTGGTCGACAAGAACGCTGAGAAAAAGGGCAATACCGAGATCGCCACCGAGTACCTCAAGCACCTGTACAGCCCGGCTGGCCAGGAGATTGCGGCGAAGAACTTCTACCGCCCACGCGATGAGAAAGTCGCCGCCAAATACGCCCAGCAGTTCCCGAAACTGGACCTGGTGACTATCGACAAAGACTTCGGCGGCTGGAAAACTGCCCAACCGAAATTCTTCAATGACGGTGGCGTGTTCGACCAGATCTACTCGGCGCAGTAAGCAAAATCAAACTGTAGGAGCCAGCTTTCTGTGGGAGCCGGGCTTGCCCGCGATAGCATCACCTCGGTGTAACTGATACACCGAGGTGCCGGCATCGCAGGCAAGCCAGCTCCCACAGAAGCTCGCTCCTACAGTGGTATCTACCCGCTAACCAAGGACTCTTATGTCGCGTCGTATCTCCCCCGTCATACCCGGCTTCGGGCTGACGCTGGGCTACACCGTGGTGTACCTCAGCCTGATCGTACTCATCCCCCTTGCGGCGATGTTTGTACATGCCGCTCAACTCACCTGGGATCAGTTCTGGAACATCATCTCCGCACCGCGTGTGCTGGCGGCGTTGAAACTGAGCTTCGGCACTGCGTTGTATGCCGCGATCATCAACGGCGTGATCGGTACCCTGCTGGCATGGGTACTGGTGCGCTACACCTTCCCCGGGCGCAAGATCATCGATGCGATGATCGACTTGCCGTTCGCCCTGCCCACCGCCGTCGCCGGTATTGCACTCACCGCGCTGTACACGCCCACCGGGCTGGTAGGCCAGTTCGCCGCCGACCTGGGCTTCAAGATCGCCTATACCCCCCTGGGCATCACTCTCGCGCTGACCTTCGTCACGCTGCCATTCGTGGTGCGTACCGTGCAGCCGGTGTTGGCCGATATCCCCCGGGAAATCGAAGAAGCCGCCGCCTGTCTCGGCGCCAAGCCCCTGCAAGTGTTCCGCTACATCCTGGTACCGGCGCTGCTGCCGGCCTGGTTGACCGGCTTCGCCTTGGCGTTTGCACGAGGTGTCGGTGAGTACGGTTCGGTGATCTTCATCGCCGGCAACATGCCGATGAAAACCGAGATCCTGCCGTTGCTGATCATGGTCAAGCTCGACCAATACGACTACCACGGCGCCACGTCCATCGGTGTGCTGATGCTGGTGGTTTCCTTTGTCCTGCTGCTGCTGATCAACTTGCTGCAGCGGCGCATCGAACACCCATAAGGAGGCGCGGAACATGTCCCAATCGTCTATTTCCGCCGCGTCCTCGGCCAACGCTGCCCGTCGTGGCAGTGCGGTGTCCCGACGCATCCTGATCAGCCTTGGCTGGCTGGTGTTCTTCCTGTTTTTGTTGCTGCCGCTGTTTATCGTGGTGTCCCAGGGCCTGAAGAATGGCCTGGGTGCGTTCTTCACCGCGATCCTTGAGCCGGACGCGCTGTCGGCATTGAAACTCACGGTGATCGCCGTGGTGATTTCGGTACCGCTCAACGTGGTGTTCGGCGTCAGCGCCGCCTGGTGCGTGAGCAAGTACTCGTTCCGTGGCAAAAGTATCCTGGTGACCCTGATCGACCTGCCGTTCTCGGTATCGCCGGTGATCGCCGGCCTGGTCTACGTGTTGATGTTCGGCGCCCAGGGCTTCTTTGGCCCGTGGCTGCAAGACCATGACATCCAGATCGTGTTCGCCTTGCCGGGCATCGTGCTGGCGACCATCTTTGTCACCGTGCCGTTCGTGGCCCGTGAGCTGATCCCGCTGATGCAGGAGCAGGGCACCCAGGAAGAAGAGGCCGCGCGCCTGCTGGGCGCCAACGGCTGGCAGATGTTCTGGCATGTCACCGTGCCGAACATCAAGTGGGGCCTGATCTACGGCGTGGTGCTGTGTACCGCGCGGGCCATGGGTGAGTTCGGTGCGGTGTCGGTGGTGTCCGGCCACATTCGCGGCGTGACCAACACCTTGCCGCTGCACGTCGAGATCCTCTACAACGAATACAACCACGTCGCCGCGTTTGCCGTCGCGAGCCTGTTGCTGATCCTGGCGCTCTTAATCCTGCTGCTCAAGCAGTGGAGCGAGAACCGTATCAACCGCCTGCGCAAAAGTGCTGGTGAGGAATAAGTCATGTCGATCGAAGTCCGTAATGTCAGCAAGAATTTCAACGCCTTCAAGGCCCTGAACAGCATCAATCTGGACATCCAGAGTGGCGAGCTGGTGGCGTTGCTGGGCCCGTCCGGCTGCGGCAAGACTACCCTGCTGCGGATCATCGCCGGTCTCGAAACCCCGGATGCCGGCAACATCGTGTTCCATGGTGAAGACGTCTCCGGCCACGACGTGCGTGATCGCAACGTCGGCTTTGTGTTCCAGCACTACGCGCTGTTCCGCCACATGACCGTGTTCGACAACGTCGCGTTCGGCCTGCGCATGAAACCGAAAAACCAGCGCCCCACCGAAAGCCAGATCGCGGTAAAAGTCCACGAGCTGCTGAACATGGTGCAGCTCGATTGGCTGTCGGATCGCTACCCGGAACAACTCTCCGGCGGCCAGCGCCAGCGTATCGCCCTGGCGCGCGCCCTGGCGGTAGAGCCGAAAGTGCTGCTGCTGGATGAACCCTTCGGCGCCCTCGATGCCAAGGTCCGTAAAGAACTGCGCCGCTGGCTGGCGCGCCTGCACGAAGACATCAACCTGACCTCGGTGTTCGTGACCCACGACCAGGAAGAAGCCATGGAAGTGGCGGACCGCATCGTGGTGATGAACAAGGGCGTGATCGAGCAGATTGGCTCACCGGGCGAAGTCTACGAAAACCCGGCCAGTGATTTTGTTTATCACTTCCTCGGCGACTCCAACCGCCTGCATTTGGGTGAAGACAAGCACGTGCTGTTCCGCCCGCATGAAGTGTCGCTGTCGCGCCATGAACTGGAAGACCACCACGCGGCTGAAGTGCGTGATATTCGCCCGCTTGGCGCGACCACCCGGGTGACCCTGAAGGTCGAAGGCCAGAGCGAACTGATCGAAGCCGAAGTGGTAAAAGACCACGACAGCCTGACCGGCCTGGCGCGGGGCGAGACGTTGTTCTTCAAGCCCAAGGTCTGGCAAAAAGCCTAAGAACACTGCAAAACCCCTGTGGGAGCTGGCTTGCCTGCGATAGCATCACCTCGGTATGCCTGAGACACCGAGGTGCCAGCATCGCAGGCAAGCCAGCTCCCACATTTAGCTTGTGTTGCTTGTCAGGCCGTGGCGTTCTTGTGCCGCACGGCCACCGGCCCCGAGCGCTCTTCAATCTGCCGCTTCAGCTCATGCCGCAGCCCCACCAGAAACGCCAACTCCGCCACCACAAACAACGGCCCCACGATCAACCCGGACACGTCATCGACAAACGCCGGCTTGCGCCCCTCGTAGTAATGCCCCACAAACTGGATCACCCAGCCCACCACGAACATGCCGATGCCACTGCTCAGCCACACCAGCGTGCTTTGCGCCGCCAGCACATGCCCGGCCCACACCGACAGGCCCATCAACACCGTCATCAGTACGCCGAGCGCCAGTTCCAGGCGCAGGTAGAACCATGCCGAAAGCAGCGCCACTACCACCGCGGGCGACAGCCACAGCCCGGCCACCGTCCATTCGGGGCGTGACAGCAGCACGGCCACGGCCACCACGATCAGCGGGATGCCGATAAAGTGGCTGGCGATATTGCGCGGATCGCGGTGGTAGGCCGCGTATTGACTGAGATGGTCGACGAGGCTTTTCATTGTTGTTCCTCCTGTAGGATGTTTGATCATGCCCTGTAGGCCCGCGACACACTGTCAACTGGCCGACAATCTTCGGAGTTCGCATGGATGTAGAGAAATGGCACCCACGGCTGGCCACCGGTCACTGGTACAGCCATCTGCCTGCTGATCTACAGAATAGCTTGCTGGCCAGCGCCCGGTTGCGGCAGCTGACGGCGGGGCAATACCTGTTCAAGCGCGGCGATCCGCCGTGTGGGTTGTATGCGGTGCTGGAGGGCTCCCTGCGTATCAGCGCGGTGAACGAGCAGGGCAAGGAGGCAGTGTTGAGCCTGGCGGAGTTGCCATACTGGTTCGGCGAAATCTCATTGTTCGACGGGTTGCCCCGCACCCACGATGCTTGCGCCGTCGGGCCTTGTACGTTGTTGCAGGTGCCGCAGCCGGCGTTGCTGCACATTCTTGAACAGACTCCGCGTTACTGGCGCGACATGGCCCTGTTGATGAGCCAGAAGCTGCGCCTGACCTTTATCAATATCGAGCAATTGAGCCTGATGCCGGCGTCGGTGCGGGTGGCGCACCGCCTGCTGATGATCGCCGAGGGCTATGGCGACATCGAGCAGGCCCGGCAGGTGCTGCAACTGCCCCAGGAAGACCTGGCCGCGATGCTGAGCCTGTCGCGCCAGACCACCAATGCGTTGCTCAAGGACCTGCAAGGCCAGGGCATCGTGCGCCTGGGCTATGGCGAGATCGAAATCCTCGACCCGCAACGTTTGCGCGAGGCGGCGCATGCCTGAGGGTGGTAGCCTGCGTTCACGATTATTTGAGGTGTGTTATGCGCGTCCTGCTAGTGGAACACGAGTCAGAGGCGGCCGAGGCGATGGGCCGCAGTCTTGAAGAGGCCAGCTACACGGTGGAGGTGGCGGCCAATGGCATGGCGGCCCTGCGCTTTGTGGAAAGCACCGAATACGACCTGGTGATCCTGGATGTGATGCTGCCGGGGCTGAATGCCTGGAAGCTGCAGCAGGCGATCCGGTTGAAGGGTGAGACGCCGATGTTGTTTTTGACCACGCCGGACGGGATTGAAGATCGGCTGCGTGGGCTGGAATTGCATGAGGATGATTATTTGCTCAAGCCGTTTGAAGCCCGGGCGTTGGTGGCGCGGGTGAAGAAAGTGTTGCGGCGGGATCGCGGGCGCTGACTGCCACTGGCTTTTGGGGTGTTTGATCGACCGCTTTCGCGAGCAAGCCCGCTCCCACATTTGACCGAGTACATCCATTGGAATGCGGTCAAATGTGGGAGCGGGCTTGCTCGCGAAGAGGCCCTCACAGCCGCCGCAACTCCAGCTACCTCAACCCATCCCGAAACTGCCCCGGCGTCATCCCGGTCCAGCGCTTGAACGCCCGGTTGAAGCTGCTGGTATCGGCAAACCCCAGCAAATGACTGATCTCCGCCAGCGAACACTCGGGGTCCCGCAGATGCAGCAGCGCGAGGTTCTCCCGGCATTCGTTCAGCAGCGCATCAAACCGGCAGCCCTCATCCGCCAGATGCCGCTGCAAGCTGCGCAAACTCAAATGCAACGCCTGGGCGATGCGCTCGGCACTCGGCTCACCGTCAGGCAACTGCGCCTCAATGGCCGAACGCACCTTGCGTTCCCAGGTCAGCGGCCGCAGTTGCGCCAGGGTGCGCTTGAGCACGGTTTCATTGTGCTCGGCCAACTCGGGGTTGGCATCGTCCAGGTGGCTGTCAAAGTCCCGGGCCGCAAATTCCAGACGGTCTTCCTCGGCGGCAAAAAACACCGGCGCGCGAAATACCGTGTGCCACGGCTTGGGATCAGCCGGCTCGGGCCGCCGCAGGTACACCGCCAGCGGCGCGTACTCCCGGCCCAGGCGATTGCGGCAGGTGCGCACGTAAATCGCGGCGAACGCATCAATCGCCTCAAACGCGGGTGCGGGTGTACCGGCGGGCTGTTGCAGGCGAAAGCGGTAACGTTCGCCCTCCCGGCTAAGCTCCAGGCTCAGTGCGTCGCTGACCACCTGGTGATAGCGCACGATCCGCTCGAACACTTCCCGCAGGCTGCCGCTGGCCACCAGCGCATAACCCAGCGCGTGAAAGGTGGTGGGGCTGACAAACCGCGACACCCGCAAGCCAATCGCCGGGTCGCCGCTGGCCTGTACCGCCAGTTCCCACAGGCGCGTGGTGGCCGATAGCGGGTAGCGCGCGTTCGGATCTTCCATCAACTGCGGGTCGAGCCCGGCCTGGGCGCACAGCGCGGCGCTGTCGAGGCCCAGGGCGTCGAGCTGCTTGCGCAGGGCGCGGGTCCAGCTGGCGAGAGAGGTGGGTTCGGTCATGTTGATTGGCGCTTGCGGTCAACAGGTTGGCGTGTGGGGCTAGCGTCCCGCCAGATCGCATAGGGCAGGATGTACGCATCAATAAGACAGAGGATGGAAGCATGGACGGTACTTCTGCAAGCCCCCGGCAGATGAACGCACAACAGCGTTCAGCGCATATTCGTGAAGTGGTGCTGGCCGAGGGGCTGTTATTGCGCCAGCGCCACCCCTGGCTGCTGCATCAGGATGCGTTGGGCGCGGGCATCCTGGCCTTTGCCCTGGTGGGCATGCTGGGTTCGGCGGCGCTGTATATCACCGGGCACATGGCGTGGTGGGTGTGCCTGCTGCTCAACGCATTCCTCGCGTCATTGACCCACGAACTGGAACACGACCTGATCCACAGCATGTACTTTCGCAAGCAGCGCCTGCCCCACAACCTGATGATGGGCCTGGTGTGGCTGGCGCGGCCCAGCACCATCAACCCTTGGGTACGGCGCCATATCCACCTCAATCACCACAAGGTTTCCGGCAGCGAAACCGACATCGAAGAGCGCGCGATCACCAACGGTGAACCGTGGGGCCTGGCACGTTTGCTGATGGTCGGCGACAACATCATGTCGGCACTGATCCGGGTGCTGCGCGCACCGTCCTGGAAGCACAAGCTGGGCATTCTCAAGCGCACGGCGCTGGTCTACGCACCGCTGGCGCTGCTGCATTGGGGCGCGTGGTATGTGTTCCTCGGCTTCCATGCCGCGAATGGCATCGCCAGCCTGCTGGGCGCGCCAATCGACTGGTCAGCCAACACCCTGGCAGTGATGCACATCATCGACATCGCCGCCGTGGTGATCATCGGGCCCAACGTGCTGCGCACCTTCTGCCTGCATTTTGTCAGCTCCAACATGCACTACTACGGTGACATCGAGCCGGGCAACGTGATCCAGCAAACCCAGGTGCTCAACCCATGGTGGTTGTGGCCGTTGCAGGCGTTCTGCTTCAATTTCGGCAGCACCCACGGGATTCATCACTTTGTGGTCAAGGAGCCGTTCTACATCCGCCAGATGACGGTGAAAACGGCGCACAAGGTGATGGCGGAGATGGGCGTGCGCTTCAACGATTTTGGCACGTTTGCCCGGGCCAATCGGTTTGCGCGCCAGGAGGGACGGCTGAGCGAACTCAACCCGGTGGAAAGGACAGCGAGCTGAGCAAGCGTCCCGGTCACCCTGGGGTGACCGGGTGCGATTTACTGAATGGCCTGGTAGAAGTTCACCTGTGCTTCATCCAGGTACGCGAGGATTTTCGCCGGCAGGCGCTCGGTGGGTTTCGCCGGGCCGAAGGCTTTGTAGAGCGTTTCGAAATGCGCGTGCAGGTCCGCGACGCTTTCCCACTGTTCGTTGAGAAAAAACCGGTTGGGGTTCTCTTCATCCTTATGCCATTGATAGACCACGGCCTTGTCGTGCTGGTGGGTGAGCTTTTGTGAAACGGCCGCTACATCACGATAGAACTCGGCCTGTTTGCCTTCTTTGATGGTGCCGCTGAAAACCAGGTAGAGCATGTTGGAATCCTCGGTTTGGGGAGATTGCAGAACATCTGCATCGCCAAACTAGCCTCAGTGAGCAGGCCCTTGTAGCCAGCCTGCCGCGAATTCAGAATTCGTAAAAGGCCTCGGAATCGAACGGCCGTCTTTGTCCGGTCAGGCCCATGCGTTGCAACACCAGCGCTACCACCGCAGCGGTAACCCGATGGAACGACAAGTCTGTCACCCCTAGTCGAACGACGCGTGGACCGCTCGCGAGATTTGTTCTGCCTGCAGTTTGGTGAGTCACCGTCATGATTTTTTCCCTATGCTAAAAATCGCCCTGGAACTCGGCGATCATGAACTCGACGAAAGCCCGAGCCTTGGATGAGATCAACCGCGCGCTGGGGTAGATCGCCCAGATATCCCGGGTTTGCTCCAGGACACAGGACGGCATGATTTCCACCAATGCGCCGCTTTCCAGTGAGGGCCTGACGTTCCACTGTGAAACAGAGACGATGCCGAGCCCACCCTCCGCGGCAAGCCGTGCGCTTTCGCCGCAATTGACTCTGAGCGAACCACTGATTGCCGTGACTTTGTGTGACCGGGCACCCACGAAACGCCAATGGTCCTCGTCGCCCAGCAGGATGCAGGAATGATTGACCAGCTCCGCAGGTGAAGTCGGTTCGCCATGCGCCTGAAGGTAGGCGGGTGCCGCACACAGGATGCGTCGGTCGCAGCCGAGCTTGCGCGCCACCAGGGATGAGTCCTTCAGGGCGGCGATGCGGATTGCCACATCAATCCCGATCTCGGTCAGGTCCTGCATTTGATCGGACAGTATCAGGTCGATCTTCAGCTTCGGGTTGGCGTGCAGGAACCGGGTAATGGCCGGCATCATGCACATCCGCGCGAAGGACCCGGGGGCGGATACTCTTAACACCCGCTTGGCCACGTCCTTGCCTTTCACCGCGACCAGATAGGCCTCGTCCACGGCTGCCAGCACCCGGATTGCATGGGGCAGAAACAGCGCACCGTCTTCGGTCAGGCTGACCTGGCGAGTGGTGCGATGCAGCAGGCGCATGCCCAGGTATTCTTCAAGCTTCGCCAGTTTGTGGCTGGCCACCGAGGGCGCGAGTCCCAGCTCCCTGCCGGCTGCGGTGATATTGCCCAGCTCTGTTGATCGCATGAACAGGTTCAACGCATCAATATTCATGCTTCGGCGCCGCTAGTGTGTGGGCGCCGGCGCGGCATCGATCTTCACGCGCAGCAGGCTGTAGGGTTTCTGGCGCAAGTCTTTGCCTGCGTGAAAGATGCTTTGGCGGTGCAGCTGATTGGCGATGAAGTACAGGTAGCCATCAGGACCGATTGACAGTGTGTCGGGCCAAAGCACACGCGGATCATGGACGATGGTCTGCCATTGCCCGTTCGCCAGCCGTTTGCGCACGCTGTTGTTTTCGTAGTCGCCGGCATACACGGCCCCCGAAGCGTCGGCTTCAAGCCCGTCCGAGGCGCCTTTTTCCCCGAGGTCTTTGACCGCCATTTCGAGCCGTGCTTCGCTGACTGTCTCGTCACGCAGCAGTGCCGTGGGGATGGCGTACAGGTGCCGACTCGACAGCGGGCAGAAATACAAGGTCTGCCCATCAGCCGACAGGGCGATGCCGTCCGAAGCCACGGCAAAAGGCTGGGTGCCGCCTTTGGCATCCCGCACTTTCAGGACCTGGCCTTCGACCGTGGGTACGAAGTTCGGGTCGACCGAGGTCGAGGGTGCACCACTGAGCCGGCGTATGGCCGTGCCACTGGCGATGTCCATGACGATGATCGCGCCCGGGCCGGTAAGTGAAGAGTCGGTGATATAGATCACGCCTTGGTCACCCACGCGAAAATCAAAGCGCATGTCGTTGACGTAGGTGCCGGGCAGCATGACGTTTTTCGGGAATACGAGGGTCTTGACCACCTTGTTGGTGGCGAGCTCAACTGCGACGAGCTTGGCACCACCTGGCTGTGGAGGCGAGAAGCCAGGCGCCGCGGTGTCCAGTATCCAGAGGCGTCCGCGCCCGTCGGCCACCACGCTTTGTACGCTGATAAACCCTTTGGCCGGGTCTTTGGGGTTGGCCTGGTTTATCGCCTGGTCAGGGTAGGGTACGACTTTGCCGTCGCGCAATTCTGCGACGGTAAACGGCACCTCGTCGCCCCAGCGAGGAAAGTTGACAAAGATGCGTCCGGTCTCGGTAACGCTCACGCCGGTGGGCATGGCATCGTGGAAGGCGTGCACCTGCTCGATGGCGCCAACGCTCTGATCGGCGGGCAGGTTCGCCGGCATGGAAGCCTGGGCGGCGGTGCCGGTGAGGGCCGCTGCCAAGGCAAGGGCAGTCCAACTGATTGGGTATTTCAAGTACATGGCAGGGCTCCAGGTTTTTCTGTTCTGGAGCCAATGGTGTCGGTTCCCGGCAGGCGAAAAAACCCGCTGATTGCCGATAACAGTTTCATTGAAATCAAGAGAATGGGCTGTCGCGCGCAAGCCTGGTTTTTTAATTGCGGGCGAGCAAGCTTGCTTCAGCAGAGGGGGTATCCACGGTGATCAGGGTTTCGATCATCGCCTTCGCCGCCGGCGACAAGCGAAACCCGGTACGGCTGATGATCCCGCAGCGGTTGTTCAAACTGTCGAGGCTGTGAGGCACGTTGCGCCAGTGCAACACCGTCAGTGCGCCACGGGCAAAGTCTTCGGCAAACGCATCCTCGGCACCCAGGCCAATCGCGTTGGACTGGTGCACGATGGCTGCCAGCGCCGCAAACTGCTCCAGTTCGATAGCGGGAGAAAAGTCGACACGCCCGCTCAGGTTGGCCAGTAGCTTGCGTACCCCGGGAGCGATCAGCGGTGTGGCCAGCGGGTAGTCAAACAAGTCGTTGGTCGAGAGGCTGTCCTTGGCCAGTAACGGGTGCCCGGCGCGGCAGAAAAATACATTGCGCCGGGGTGTCAGGGCCTGGGTCTGGAAATTCGGATCGGCCTCGAAGTGGCGCACATCGGCGATGAAGAATTCGATCTCTTCGCGACTCAAACTGCGTCCGAGTTTTTCCCAGTTATCCACATGCAAACCGCTGCGTACTCGTGGATGAGCGCCGACAAACCGTGCGATCGCTCCAGGCACCAGGTTCACCGCCGCCACGGCATCGCAGCCAAAGCGCAATTCGCCGGCGTCGAGCTTGGTCATGCGGGTGACTTCGTGGCTCAGCCGCGCCGCCCCCTGAACGAGCGACAAGGCATGTTGCAACACCACCTGGCCCTCGGGAGTGGGGCGCAGGTCTTTGTGGGCGCGGTCCACCAGCACACAGCCAAACTCCTGTTCCAGGCTTTGGATGCTGCGGCTGAACGCCGGCTGGGTAATGCCCATGGCGTCGGCGGCGCGCACAAAACTGCGGTACTCGTTCAGAGCAATGAAGTAGCGCAGTTGGCGAAGGTCCATGGAGTTTTCCGGCGTCCTGAAGGAAACCGCGATTCTAATCGCCTCGCTTATTCCGCAAAAGAATGTTCATTGTTTTATCTAGATTCAAATTGCATATCCATAGAGCCTGTGCGGTAGGTGGCCGGGCTGAACACCCGGGTGAGTATCAGCATCGCCACCACCGTCAGCGTCAGCACCATCCACGCGCTTACGAAACTGCCAGTCAATTCCCGCAGCCAGCCGGTCAGCCACGGTGATACGGCGTTGATCAAAAAGCCCACGCCCTGGACGAACGCCGCCAGTTGGCCGGCCTCCCGAGGGTCGCGGCGGTGATCCAGGGTCAGCAACAGGCTCAGGGCGAAACACGCTCCCAGGCCGAAACCGATCAACGCCACCCACAGGTGGGGGAACTCCAGCGGCGCCGTCAGCAGGCCGATATAGCCCACGGTCTGGGCCAGCAGGCTGATGCTCAGTAACGGTCGACGATCAATGCCACGTTGCGCCAGTGCGGGCATCAACAGCGCGGCGATTACCTGGAAGATCGTCATGAACGCCAGCAGCGAACCACTGGGCAGTACGCCCCAACCCAACTGCTGATAGTAGGCCGGCAGCCACGCGACCATGCTCATGTAGCCGCAATTCACCAGGCCGAAATACAGCGCCAGCAACCACGCCCGACGGTTGCGCAGGCCCTGGAACGGCGCCGTCACCTGCGGGTTTTTCGCCGCACCCAATGGCAGCCACGCCCACAACAATAGTGCGCCCAGGGCCGGTAGCAGCCAGATCCCGAGCCCCGCCTGCCACTGCTGGAAATGCCCCGCCACCAACGGGCTGAGCAGGGCGGCCAAGCCACCGCCGCCCATCAGCGAAGCCGAGTAAACCCCCATCGCCAACGGCACGCGCTGGTGAAACTGGCGCTTGATCATCGCCGGCACCAGCGCCTGGATCAGCGCCACACCCGCACCGCCGAACAATGCCGTGGCCAGCAGCGCCGGCGCCTGGCCAAACAGCCAGCGCGCGAGGCACGCCAACAGAATCATCATCAAGCCCAGGGCGATTCCGCGACGCTCCCCCAGCTTCGCCTCCAGGCGCACCCCCACCAACGCCACCAGGCCCATGCAGATCACCGGCAGGCTGGTGAGCAGGGCGCTGCTCTGGAAACTCAGGCCGGTGGCCAGGCGGATTTCCCCCAGCAACGGGCTGATGGAACTGAGGATGGGCCGCAGGTTCAGGCCGAGCACCACCAGCAAACCCCAACCGGCGAGCTTGCCGGCCAACGAATTATTCAGCGTCATGCAGGGCCTGCCACTCGCGGTAAAGGGCTTGCATCGCTGCCTGCGGCAGGTGCTGCACGGGCAATTTTTGCTCCGCCAGCGGCAGCGCCAGTTGCTGGTAGATCGCTGCTGTGGACAAACCAAAGGGCGCCGCCACGTCGTTGCTGGCAGCGAACACCACGCGGGATATGCCGCACAGGTGCATCGCACTCAGGCACATCGGGCAGGGCTGGCCGCTGGCGTAGATCACACAACCGTCGAGGCGCGGGCCGAGTTGTTGGCTGGCGGCACGGATGGCGAGCATCTCGGCGTGGGCGGTGGGGTCCTGGCTCAAGTGGATTTCGTTGACCGCCTCCACCAGCACCTCGCCGTTGCGCACCAGCACGGCACCAAACGGGCGGCCACCGGCGGCTACGTTGGCTTTGGCCAGTTGCACGGCGTGATGCAGATGCTGTTGATCGTCAGTCATGGAAAACCCCTCGTGCGCAATGAGGCGTGAAGTATGGGCAGCCGCAGGGGTATTCTGAAATTAAATATAACCATGCCAATCAGTGGCAAATGGAATGGTGAGCCCATGTTCGATCCTGTGTTGTTGCGCAGCTTTGTTGCCGTCGTCGATTGCGGCAATTTCACCCGCGCGGCCGAGCGGCTGCACTTGACCCAGTCCACGGTCAGCCAACAGATCCGCCGCCTGGAAGATGCACTGGGTAGCCAGGTGCTCGACCGGGATCAGCGCCGCGTGGTGGCCACGGTGGAGGGCGAGCGCTTGCTGGCGTATGCGCGGCGCATCCTGGCGCTGCACGAAGAGGCGGCCGACGTGCTGATCAATCAGCAGAGTGATGGCGTGTTGCGCCTGGCGGTGCCCGAGGACTTTGCGGCCGAGCGCCTGATGCCGTTGCTGTCGGCGTTTGTGCAGGCTTATCCCCGGGTGCGCCTGGAGGTCACCAGCGGCTTGGGGCCGGAATTGTTGCGGGATTATCGCGGCGGTGAATTCGACGTGCTGCTGGTCAAGCAAATGGGTGACAGCGATGACTGCCTGGTGTCCTGGCCGGAGCCGTTGTGTTGGGTCGACAGCCGCAGTTCGCCGTCCCTGGGACGTGATCCGCTGCCGTTGGTGGCGTTTCCCGCCGGCGGCCTGTACCGCAATGAAATGCTGCATCACCTGGAGGTGGGCGGCTGGCGCTGGCGCATCGGTTATTCCAGCGCCAGCCTGGCCAGCGTGTGTTCGGCGGTGGCGGCGGGGCTGGGGATCAGCCTGTTGCCGGTGCGGGTGGTGCAGCCCGGGCACGTGGTGTTGGGCGCGGACAGCGGTTTGCCTGCGGTGCAGGGCGTGCGGCTGGCGCTGTATGGCCGTAACGGCCTTGGTGCGGCCGGGCAGGCGTTGCTACGCCAATTGCAGGATTTGTGTGCCGGTAATCCACGCTGAGCCATGCCTTCAGTGAATATTTTGTATGCCTCAAAAGCATTGAGATTTTCCCCCTCGGCGCCAGGCCGCGCAGGACGTGGCTTCGGCGTATCCGGATGTTTCGGTTATTCAATTTAGATCTATCTATAACTTTAAAGATTACTTTAAGAGATAAGCGTCTGCCCCCGATGATTCAGCCCTCGACGGCCGCCAAGGCAGGCCCGTCGGTTTTTTTGCTTAAGACCGCAGGGGAGTTAATCAATGGGCAATGTCCAGACCGCCGCCAGTGCACAAGAGGCGCAGTGGCGCCACGCACCGGGTGGTGAGTTGGTCGACCTTGGCCGGCCGCATCGCGCGCCGTTGGGGCAGTTGCGTACGCAGAAAACCCCGAAGGGTGTGTTGAGTCGGCGTGAAGCGATCCTGTTGGGGATTCTCGCGCTGGCCTTGCATGGCGCGGTGATCTATTGGGTCAGCCAGAAGCCAACCCCGGTGCTGCCGATTGTGCCGCCGGAAATCCCGCCGATGACGATCGAATTTTCCCAGCCGGCTCCGCCGGTTGTGGAGCCGCCGCCGCCTGTACCGCCACCGCCGCCGCCACCGGTTGTCGAGCCACCGCCGCCGGTGGTTGATGAATTGGCCGCCAAGCCGGCGCCGAAAAAGATTCCGAAACCCAAGCCGGTGCCAAAGCCTGTGCCCAAGCCCGCACCGAAACCGGTAGCCGAGCAGCCGCCCGCGCCGCCTGTACCCGCGCCACCGGCTCCAGCACCGCCGGCACCGCCTGCGCCCGCGCCGGTCACACCGGCCTCGGCCAACGCCGCGTACCTGAAGAACCCGGCGCCGGAATACCCGTCACTGGCCCAGCGCCGGGGTTGGGAAGGCACGGTGCTGTTGCGGGTGCATGTATTGGCCACCGGCAAGCCGGGTGAGATCCAGATTCAGAAAAGCAGTGGTCGCCAGCAACTCGACGAAGCCGCACTGGCTGCCGTGAAGCGCTGGAGTTTTGTACCGGCCAAGCAGGGTGATGTGGCTCAGGACGGCTGGGTCAGCGTACCGATCGATTTCAAGATTCATTAATTATTGGGAGGCGGTGTGTTGGACACATCGCGACCTGCACAGAGGGAAAACATCATGGCATTAGCATCTCCAACTGAATCCATCGAAAGCGCGGTGATCTGGCTGCTGGTGGTCTTTTCGGTCGCTACCTGGGGCCTGGCCCTGCTCAAGGGCGTCCAGTTCGGCCGCCTCAAGTCCCAGGATCGCAAGTTCCACAAACAGTTCTGGGCGGCATCCAGTCTGGACTCGGCCGCTGAGTTGGCCGAAACCAAACCCGGCGCCGCCGCTCGTGTGGCCCAGGCTGGTTACGCCGCGATCCAGGTGGGTGAGGCGCCACACGCTGCTGACCTGAGCCAGGCGATCAACCATCAGGACCGTCTTGAACGCGCTTTGCGCCAACAGATCGTGCGTGAGCGCCGCTCCCTGGAAACCGGCCTGGCCGTGGTTGCGAGTATCGGCAGCACCTCGCCGTTTATCGGCCTGTTCGGCACTGTGTGGGGGATCATGGAAGCCCTGAAAGGCATCAGCGCCGCCGGTTCCGCCAGCCTCGAAACCGTGGCCGGGCCGATCGGTGCGGCACTGGTTGCCACGGGTGTGGGTATTGCCGTCGCGGTGCCGGCGGTGCTGGTCTACAACTACTTCCTGCGTCGCCTGAAGCTCACGGCTGCTGACCTGGACGACTTCGCCCACGACTTCTACAGCCTGGCGCAGAAGAACTCCTTCCGCGTGCTGCTGCACCCGACGCTGAGCAAGGCCGGTGCCCAGGGTGGCGCGCAAAAAGTGAAGGAGGCGTCCTGAGATGGCCTTCTCCACGCAAGACAGTGATGAGGTGCTGAGCGAGATCAACGTTACGCCGCTGGTGGACGTGATGCTGGTGCTGCTGGTGGTGTTTATCGTCACGGCGCCGTTGTTGACCAATGCGATTCCGATCAACTTGCCCAAGACCGAGGCCGTGGCCCCGGTGGAGCAGAAGGACCCGCTGGTGGTGAGCATTGATGCGGCCGGCAAACTGTTTATCAACAAGGATGAAATCCAGCCGGATTTGCTGGAGTTCAACTTGCAGTCGGCCAAGGCCAAGGACCCGGATGTGCGGGTGCAACTGCAGGCTGATGATGGAGTGAACTATGGCGAAGTGGCGCGAGCCATGGCGTCGATCGAGCGGGCGGGGATTACCAAGCTGTCGGTGATTACTGCACGTTAGTTTCAAATGCCTCGACAATTTTTTTGGCCGTCTCCTTGGCAGGGTGCGGCCTTTTTTTTGGGCTGTGGTTTTGGGGGGCTGGGTACATATCCATTATTTAGGTAACGGCGGCTTATGGTTCCGCTCTTACAGCGGGTCACTTTTGGCAAACGCCCCAAAAGTAACCAAAAGGTCTTTGCCCCACCACTCGGTGCCTCGCCTAGGCTCGGCATGCCCGCACTCCGGCCCGGTTCCGCGGGCCGCCGCGACAGGCCATCCATGGCCCGGCGCGGCTAAACCGGCGTCCTGCCGGTTTACCCGCTCCGGGCCAAGGATGGCCCATCGCGGCGGCCCACGGTCCAAAGCCGGAGTGAGGGCACACCGAGCCTAGGCGAGGTGCCGAGTGGTGGGGCAAGAGCGTTTTGCTTACTTTTGCGCTCTTCAAAAGTGAGCCGCTGTAAGAGCGGAACCAATAGCGGCCATAACCGAAGAAACGGATATGTACCCCCATCCCCCTAAACCCCCATCACTCTCAACAAGCATTTTGGTTATTAATAAATAGCTTCTTATTCCTTAACGAATATATACCCCGTGCCTATACTGACCCACAACGTTAAACGCTGCAGGAGGGCACACCCATGCACAGCGAGTCGATTCGTTATCTGATCGTGCCGGGCTGGCAAGGATCGCCAGAAGATCATTGGCAAAGTCATTGGCAGAACAGCCTGCCCAACAGCGCGCGCGTGGAGCAGGCCGACTGGCTCACCCCACGCCGCGAAGACTGGGTGGCCGCCCTGGCCGAAGCCATCGCCGCCGACAGCACCCCGGTGATTCTGATCGCCCACAGCCTGGGCTGCATCACCGTCGCCCATTGGGCGGCCACCGCACCGGTGCAATTCCTGCGTCAGGTACGCGGCGCCCTGCTGGTGGCCCCGGCCGATGTCGAACGCCCTGCCTGCGCACCCGCCCTGCGTAACTTTGCGCCAATCCCCAGCCACCTGTTGCCCTTCCCAAGCCAGGTCGTCAGCTCCGACAACGACAGCGCCGTCAGCGCCACCCGCGCCCTGGAACTGGCACGTAACTGGGGCGCCGAAGCGGGAATTCTCGCGGGCGCCGGGCACATCAACGTGAAGTCCGGCCATCAACGCTGGGAACAGGGTTTCGCCTACCTCTATCGCCTGCAAAATCGCCTGGAACATCACTCCCGGCGCCGTGCATAAAATTTTTTAAACGCCCCTTCCCCTTCGTGGATGGGGCGGGAGCCTGCCATGAGCCTGCATGAAACCTTCGGTCAGCCCCTGCTGACCTTCCCCGACGCCGAAAAAAGCCCCCTGAGCATTCGTGCCAAGGCACTGGTGTTTGTCGACCCGCGTTCGCGGCAACTGCGTGAAGACCTCGAAAACCTCGCCCCCCGTGCCTTGCCCGTGTTGATCCGCGGCGAAACCGGCAGCGGCAAGGAGTTGCTCGCCCGGCATATCCACCGTGGCAGCGACCGCACCGGCCTGTTTGTCTCGGTGAATTGCGGCGCCATCAGCCCGACATACGCCGACGCCGAACTGTTCGGCTACGCCGCAGGCAGCCACAGCGGCGCAGCCAGCAGCCGCGCCGGCTGGTTTGGCTCAGCCAACGGCGGCACGTTGTACCTGGATGAAATCGGCGACTTGCCGCTGCCAATCCAGGTCAAGCTGCTGGCGGCGCTGGAAAACCACGAAGTCACTCGCGTCGGCGCCCATCAGCCAAGCCCGGTGGATGTGCGGCTAGTGGCGGCCACCAGCATCGACCTCGCCCAGGCCGTGGCGGCCGGCAAGTTTCATGAGCGCCTGTTCCACTACCTCAGCGAAGGCCAACTGGAGCTGCCCGCACTGCGCGAGCGGGTGGGCGACATCCTGTCACTGGCCGAATATTTCCTCGGCATCTACAGCCAGCGCCTCGACCTGCCGGTGCCGCTGATCAGCGACGAAGCCCAGCGCGTGCTGGAGCATCACAGCTGGCCGGGCAACACCCGGGAGTTGGAGAACGTGATTCACTTTGCCTTGCTGGTCAGCAGTGGCGACGAGATTTTGCCTGAGCATTTGAACCTGCCCGTGGCGGGTTCACCTGTGGAGCAGGTGCGGCGAATTCTTGGCCACGCCAGCGCCGCCGAGGTTGAAGCCCTGAAAAGCTATCTGAAAGAACACGCTGTTTTGTAGAAGCCCGGCTTGCCGGCGATGGCGTCCTCAGGAGCATCGCAAGGCTCAAGACCGCCATCGCCGGCAAGACGGGCTCCTGCATGAGCAAAATGGAATATCAAAGTGAATAAAAAGTATTGTTCTGGAATAAAAAACCTCGGTATTGTCCGCTCCACGCCGCGATAGCACTTCGCTGGCATCCACTAAAAAAGCGGCCGTCCCAGACGACCCGGATTTTCGATAAGGACACTGCATGAAAAAGGTTCTGTTGTTTACCGCACTGGCGGCTGCCCTGACCGCAAGCTTCGCCCAGGCCAACGAGAAACTGGTGGTAGCCGCTACCCCGATCCCGCACGCCGAGATCCTTGAGCTGGTCAAGCCGACCCTGGCCAAAGAAGGCGTGGACCTGGAAATCAAAGTCTTCACCGACTACGTACAACCGAACGTACAGGTGGCCGAGAAGCGTCTGGACGCCAACTACTTCCAGACCCTGCCGTACCTGGAAAACTTCAACAAGGGTAAAGGCACCAACCTGGTCACCGTAGTGGGTGTGCACGTTGAACCCTTCGGCGGCTACTCGAAAAAGATCAAAAACATCTCTGAGCTCAAAGATGGCGCCACCGTGGCCATCCCGAACGAAGGCAGCAACTCCGGCCGTGCCCTGCTGCTGCTGCAAAAGGCTGGCGTGATCACCCTGAAAGACCCGACCAACGCCCTGGCCACGCCGAAAGACATCGCCAGCAACCCGAAACACCTGAAATTCAAAGAGCTGGAATCGGCGCTGCTGCCACGCGTCCTGGACCAGGTTGACCTGGACCTGATCAACACCAACTACGCCCTGGAAGCCGGCCTGAACCCGGCCAAGGACGCGTTGATCATCGAAGACGCCAAGTCGCCGTACGTGAACTTCCTGGTTGCCCGCCCGGACAACAAGGACAGCGACGCGATCCAGAAGCTGGCCAAAGCCCTGACCAGCCCTGAAGTGAAAGCTTTCATCGAGAAGAAATACAACGGTGCGGTCGTGCCGGCGTTCTGATCGAACCCAAAAACCTCCTTCAAGGTTTAAACGCCGACGGCTTCTACAGCGTCGGCGTTTTTTATGGCTGGAACACAATCGAAATGTGGGAGCGGGCTTGCTCGCGAATGCGGTGGGTCAGCCAACACATCTGCTGACTGATACACCGCATTCGCGAGCAAGCCCGCTCCCACATTTGGGACTGTGTCAGCTCAGATATTTCGACTGTTAATGGCCCTGCGTAGCGCCACCAGCCACTTCACCAGTTCCTGCGGATCAATCGGTTTTGCCTCGTTCATCGCTCATTCCCTCGCCTGTTGGTTAGCCGTCAGTCTGGCCACGCGCTGCCTATCCCTGAAGTGCAGCTCCGATAAAAAGACCCTTCCTACTTCCCCGGGAACAGTAGCTGTCATCCATCTGCACCGCGAATCCGCAGGTTATCTATTTGGGTGATATCAATATGCTATTTCGGTATTTAAATTTTGCTTTTTATACCTTTAAAGTCGGCGCTACCCGGCGTTACCCACGCTGGACCGGACCGCACCAACGCCGCTTTACCCCTGCGGCGTCAGGGATTTCAGATGACCTTCGATTACGCATTTATCCTCAGCACGCTGCCGGCGTTTCTCAAGGCCGTGGGCGTTACCCTGCAAGTCGGCCTGATCGCCATTGGCACCTCCATGCTGGTGGCCTTGATCAACGCCGCGCTGCTGGTGTTTCGCACGCCCTACGTGTGGCGCCTGGTGGCGCTGTACGTGGAGTTGGCGCGCAACACACCGCTGCTGATCCAACTGTTTTTCGTCTACTTCGCGTTGCCGGCCCTGGGGCTGAATATCTCCGGGTTCTGGGCGGCAATCATCACCATGACCTTTCTCGGCGGCGCCTACCTCACGGAAGTGTTGCGCGCCGGTGTCGAGGCGGTGCCGCTGGCACAGATCGAATCGGGCAAGTCCATCGGGCTGTCCCACTGGCAACTGCTGCGCCATGTGATCCTGCCCCAGGCCGGGATCCTCAGCCTGCCGGCGCTGTTTGCGAACTTTATTTTCCTGCTCAAGGAAACCACGATCGTGTCGGCGGTGGCGGTGCCGGAGATTCTCTACACCACCAAAAGCTATATCGCCCTCTACTACAAAACCTACGAAATGCTCGCGGTGCTCACGTTGATCTGCGTGCTGTTATTCCTGCCGCTGTCGCTGCTGCTCAGCCGCCTTGAAAGGAGGCTCCAGCATGGCCAGTTCGGGTCTTGAATTACTCTGGGTGTCCTTGCCGCAACTGGGCAAGGGCGCGGCGCAAACCCTGTCGATCTCGTTCTTGAGCATCGCCTTCAGCACCGTCGGCGGCGTGGTGTATGGCGTACTGCGCACGTTGAATTCGAAAGCGATCAACCTGGTGCTGCGGATTTACCTGGAGCTGTTCCGTGCCATTCCGGTGTTGGTGTGGTTGTACTTGCTGTTCTTCGGCCTGCCGATTTTCTTTGGCCTGAGCATTCCGAGCTTCTGGTGCGCCGTGCTGGTGTTGTCGCTGTGGGGTGCCAGTGAAGTCGGCGAAGTGGTGCGCGGTGCGTTGCATTCGTTGCCCCGTGGCCAGCGTGAAGCCGGCCTGTCGATTGGCCTGTCGGACCCGCAACTGTACGGTTACGTGCTGTTGCCCCAGGCCCTGAAACGCATGACCCCGCCGACCATCAACGTCTACACCCGCATTATCAAGACCAGCTCCCTGGCGGTGCTGATCGGTGTGGTGGATGTGATCAAGGTCGGCCAGCAAATCATCGAGCGCACCTACGAGTCGGTATTGATCTACGGCGCGCTGTTCCTGTTTTTCTTCTTTATCTGCTACCCGTTGTCGGCCGCCTCCAAGGTGCTGGAACGGCGCTGGGCCCAAGCATGAGCGCATTGATCGAGTTCCAGGGTTTCAACAAGTTTTTCGGCGACCAGCAGGTGCTCGACGGCATCGACCTGAGTGTGCAAAGCGGCGAAGTGGTGGTGATCCTCGGCCCCAGCGGTTGCGGCAAAAGCACCTTGCTGCGGTGCCTCAATGGCCTGGAAGTGGCCCACAGCGGCAGCCTGCGTTTTGCCGGCAAGGAGCTGCTGGACAAGGCCACCGACTGGCGCCAGGTGCGCCAGGACGTGGGCATGGTGTTCCAGAGTTATCACCTGTTCCCGCACATGAGCGTGCTCGACAACCTCCTGCTCGGCCCGCTGAAAGTGCAAAAACGCGAGCCCCGCGAAGCCCGGGCCCAGGCTGAAAAACTGCTGGAACGGGTGGGCCTCTCCGACAAACGCGACGCCTACCCGCGCCAGCTGTCGGGCGGCCAGCAGCAACGTATCGCCATCGTCCGCTCGTTGTGCATGAACCCGCAGGTCATGCTGTTTGACGAAGTCACCGCCGCCCTCGACCCGGAAATGGTCAAGGAAGTACTGGAAGTGATCCAGGGCCTGGCCCGGGACGGCATGACGCTGCTGATCGTCACCCATGAAATGGCCTTCGCCCGCGCCGTCGCCGACCGCGTGGTGTTCATGGAGGCCGGCCGCATCCTCGAACAAAACACCCCCGAGGCATTCTTTACGAACCCGCAAACCGCACGCGCGCAGCAGTTCCTGGAGAAGTTCTCCTTCGTTTCAACACTGCCCAAAAGAACCAAGGAACTGGAGCTGTCATGAAAACTGCCAAGTTGTTATTCCCCCTGTTCGGCCTCGCTTTGCTGGCCGGCTGCAATAAGTCCGAAGAGCCCGCCAAGACGGCTGCCGCTGCCACCCCGGCACCCGCTGCGGTGAGCTACATCGACAAGATCAAGGCGCGGGACAAGCTGATCGTCGGCGTATTCACCGACAAGCCGCCGTTTGGTTTCGTGGATGAGTCCGGCCGCTATGTCGGCTTCGATACCGACATCGGCCGCCGTTTCGCCAAGGACCTGCTGGGCGACGAGAACAAGGTTGAATTCGTCGCCGTGGAACCGGCGAGCCGCATTCCGTTCCTGCAAAGCGACAAGGTCGACCTGATCCTCGCCAACATGACGGTGACGCCGGAGCGCAAGGAAGCGGTGGACTTCACCAACCCGAACCTGAAAGTCGCGGTGCAGGCCCTGGTGCCGCAGGACAGCTCGGTGAAGAGCCTGGACGACCTGGCGACCCGCACCACCATCGTCACCACCGGCACTACCGCGGATATCTGGCTGACCAAGAACCACCCGGACTGGAAACTGCTGAAGTTCGAGAAAAATTCCGAGTCGCTGCAAGCGTTGTCGGCGGGCCGTGGTGATGCCTATGCCCAGGACAACCTGGTGTTGTTCAGCTGGGCCAAGCAGAACCCGGGCTACCGTGTGCTGGAGCAGAAACTGGGGGATGAAGCGCCGATTGCGCCGGCGGTGAAGAAGGGCAACATCGAATTGCGGGATTGGGTGAATGCCGAGCTGGCGAAGTTGGGCGAAGAGAAGTATTTGCTCAAGCTGTATGACCAGTATGTTCGCAAGGAACTGAGCGATGACACCAAGCCGGAAAGCGTGATTGTTGAAGGCGGGAAGTGGCAGGGTTGACCCGTCAATGATCGTTCCCACGCTCCGCGTGGGAATGCCGCCTTGGACGCTCCGCGTCTGCTGCTGGGACGCGGAGCGTCCCGTGATGCGTTCCCACGCAGAGCGTGGGAACGATCATCAGCTGGGCCAATGCCACGCCGGCTCATCCAGCACCCGCTGCCCCACCACCTGCGTCTGCCCCATCACCTTCTCCAGCACGATCGAATTACACCCTTCATCCTGCTGCAACGCCGCAATCAAGCGGCTGGCATGGGACACCACCCACACCTGACACTGCTGCGACACCTGAATGATCAGCCGCGCCAACGCCGGCAAAAGATCCGGGTGCAAGCTGGTTTCCGGTTCGTTCAATACCATCATCGTCGGTGGCCTCGGCGTCAGCAGCGCCGCCACCAGCAGCAAGTAGCGCAAGGTCCCGTCCGACAGCTCCGCCGCCGATAACGGCCGCAGCAACCCTTCCTGATAAAACTCGATGGCAAAACGGCCGCCCTGCAACGGCTCGATATTCAACCGCGCGCCGGGAAACGCATCGCTGATCGCCCGCTGCAAGGCGTCCGGGTCGCCAATCTCGCGGATGGTCTGCAACGCCGCCGCCAAGTCCCGCCCATCGTGATGCAGCACCGGCGTACGCGTGCCCAGTTGCGGCTGGCGCACCGGGGCGTCGACGTCGCTGCGAAAATGGTCATAAAAGCGCCAGCCGCGAATGCTTTCGCGCAGCAGCAATACCTCCGGCGAACCCCGCAGGCTGCCGACCTGATCGAACAGGCTGTGGTAGTTCGGCGTGTGCTGGGCCAGTACATCCCAGGCGCGGCCATCGCGGGCACGTACCATCGGGCCGGAGCGCTGCACCAGCAGGCTCGCCGGACGGTACACGTGGCCGGCCCAGATGCATTCTTTCTTGATCTCCGGGTCCAGGGAAAAATAGGACAAGGTTTTCTCGGGCAACCCCAGGGAAATCGCATAGCTGAAATCCTCTGCGGCAAACCCCAGGCGCAGCCGCTTGGCGCCCTGGCGCACGATGGGCTCCACCGCCACTTCACCACTGAGCATGCGCCGACTGATGCTTTCCGGCCCGGCCCAGAAGGTTGAATCCAGCCCACCCTCGCGGGCCAGTGCGTTGATCACGCCGCCCTGGGCCGTCTCCGCCAGCAGCCGCAGGGCGCGGTACAGGTTGGACTTGCCGCTGCCATTGGGGCCGGTAATCAGGTTCAACCGATCCAGCGGCACCACCAATTTGTTGATCGAGCGGTAATTGGCCACCGCGAGGGTCTTGAGCATGAGAAAAATTATCGGTTTGGGAACCCCTGGAGTATGGGATTCTCCATGCAGATAAGGAACCCTGTTCTAAGCTCACAGTCGCATAGACACTGGCACGTCGGCATCACGCAAAAGGAGCCTGCATGGGCGGTCCCAAACTCACATTTATCCTCGGCCTTGGCCTGCTGGCGCTGCTGAGCGGTTGCGGCCAGGAAAAAGCCGAACCCAAGGAACATTCCCGGGTGTTTGTGCAGACGGTGAAGTCCACCGACTTTGCCGCCGCCGTGACCTTGACCGGCGATATCCAGGCCCGGGTGCAGACCGATCTGTCGTTCCGCGTCGGCGGCAAGATCATCCAGCGCATGGTGGATGTCGGCGACCGCGTCAGCGCCAAGCAGGTGCTGGCCAAGCTCGATCCGAAAGATTTGCAGACCAATGTCGACTCCGCCCAGGCCCAGGTGGTTGCCGAGCAGGCGCGGGTCAAGCAGACCGCCGCCGCGTTTGTGCGCCAGGAAAAACTCCTGCCCAAGGGCTACACCAGCCGCAGTGAATACGACTCTGCCCAGGCCGCGTTGCGCAGCAGCCAGAGCGCGCTGACCGCCGCCCAGGCGCAGTTGGCCAATGCGCGCGAGCAGTTGGGCTACACCTCGCTGGTCGCCGACGCGCCGGGCATCATCACCGCCCGCCAGGCCGAGGTGGGCCAGGTGGTGCAGGCCACCGTGCCGATTTTCAGCCTGGCCCGGGATGGCGAGCGCGACGCGGTGTTCAACGTCTATGAATCGCTGCTGGTGGAGCCGCCGCCGGACAAACCGATTACCGTCAGCCTGCTGGAAAATCCGCAGATCACCGCCGTGGGCAAGGTGCGCGAAGTCACCCCGGCCGTTGCCGCCAATACCGGCACGGTGCAAGTCAAAATCGCCCTCGACGCACTGCCCAAGGGCATGCAACTGGGCTCGGTGGTCAGCGCCACGGCCAACGGGCCGGCCAAGGCCAGCATCGAATTGCCGTGGGCAGCCTTGACCAAAGACATCAGCGCGCCTGCTGTCTGGCTGGTGGACGACGACGGCAAGGCGCAACTGCACAAGGTCACGGTCGCGCGTTATCTCACCGGCAAGGTGATCATCAGCGACGGCCTCAAGGGCGGCGAAAAAGTCGTGGTGGCCGGCGGGCAATTGCTGCATCCCGGCATGATCGTGGAAATCGCCCAGCCGCCGGATCAGGCCCAGGCCCAGGGAGTGCAGCCATGAAGCAGTTGACGTGTGTGCTCGCCGCCAGCCTTCTGTTAATGGCGTGTTCCAAGGAAGAACCGGCGCCGGAACCGGTGCGCCCGGTGCTGTCGATTGAAGTGAAAGCCGAGGACCAGGAAAACCTCGGCCGCTTCGCCGGCACGATCCAGGCCCGCTACGAAAGCAATCTCGGTTTCCGTGTGCCAGGCCGTATCGCCCGGCGCGCGGTCGACGTGGGCGCTGAAGTGCAGCAGGGCGCGTTGCTCGCCGTGCTCGACCCCACCGATCAACAGAACCAGTTGCGCGCCGCCCAGGGCGACCTGGCCCGGGTCCAGGCACAGTGGATCAACGCCCAGGCCAATGCCCGTCGCCAGCAGGAATTGTTCAACCGTGGCGTCGGCGCCCAGGCCCAGCTGGACATCGCCCAGACCGACCTGAAAACCACCCAGGCTTCCCTGGATCAGGCCAGGGCCTCGGTCAACCAGGCCAAGGACCAGCTCAACTACGCCGAACTGCGCACCGACCATGCAGGCATCGTCACCGCCTGGAATGCCGAGGCCGGCCAGGTGGTCAGCGCCGGGCAGCAAGTGGTGACCCTGGCACGACCGGACATCAAGGAAGCTGTCATCGACTTGCCCGCCGGCCTCGCCGAGCGCCTGCCGCCGGATGTGGTGTTCCTGGTCGCCGGGCAAATGGACCCGAACATCAGCACGACTGCCACCGTGCGCGAGATCGAACCCCAGGCCCAAAGCGCCACGCGCACCCGTCGCGCCCGCCTGACCCTGGCGGAAACACCGCCCGCGTTCCGCCTTGGCACCGCCATCAGCGTGACCCTGAGTTCAGCCATCGCGCCGCGTATCGAACTGCCCCTCAGCGCTTTGCAGGAAGCCGACGGCAAGACCCGCATCTGGGTGATCGACACCCAAAGCCAGACCGTACAACCCCGAGACGTCACCATCGTCAGCCGTGACGCCGACAGCGCCTTGCTCAACGCCGGCGTCAAACCCGGCGAGCGGGTGGTGAGTGCCGGCGTGAACAGCCTGAAGCCCGGGCAAAAAGTTAAAATCGACGAGGACAGCCCGCGATGAAAGGGAGCTTCAACTTATCCGACTGGGCCCTCAAGCATCAGTCCTTCGTCTGGTACCTGATGTTCGTCGCGCTGCTGATGGGCGTGTTCTCGTACATGAACCTCGGTCGCGAGGAAGACCCGTCGTTCACCATCAAGACCATGGTGATCCAGACCCGCTGGCCGGGTGCGACTCAGGAAGAGACCCTGAAGCAGGTCACCGACCGCATCGAGAAAAAACTCGAAGAGCTGGACTCCCTCGACTACGTGAAGAGCTACACCCGGCCCGGCGAGTCCACGGTGTTCGTGTTCCTGCGGGACACCACCAGCGCCAAGGACATCCCGCAGATCTGGTACCAGGTCCGCAAGAAGATCGACGATATTCGCGGCAGCTTCCCCCAAGGCTTGCAGGGGCCGGCGTTCAACGACGAGTTCGGGGATGTGTTCGGCTCGGTGTACGCGTTTACCGCCGACGGCCTGTCGATGCGCCAGCTGCGCGATTACGTGGAGCAGGTGCGCGCCGAAATTCGTTCGGTACCGGGGCTGGGCAAGGTCGAGATGATCGGCCAGCAGGACGAAGTGATTTACCTGAATTTCTCTACCCGCAAACTCGCAGCGTTGGGGATCGATCAGCGCCAGGTGGTGCAGAGCCTGCAATCGCAGAACGCGGTGACGCCGGCTGGGGTGATCGAGGCCGGGCCGGAGCGGATTTCGGTGCGCACCTCCGGGCAGTTCGCCTCGGAGAAGGACCTGGCCAACGTCAACCTGCGGCTCAATGACCGTTTCTATCGGCTGGCCGACGTGGCGGAAATCACCCGTGGCTATGTCGACCCGTCGACGCCGATGTTCCGCTTCAACGGCAAACCCGCCATCGGCTTGGCCATCGCCATGCAGAAGGGCGGCAACATCCAGGACTTCGGCAAGGCCCTGCACAAACGCATGGACGACCTGACCGCCGACCTGCCGGTGGGTGTGGGCGTGCACAAGGTTTCCGACCAGGCCGAAGTGGTGGAGGAGGCCGTTGGCGGCTTTACCAGCGCGTTGTTCGAGGCGGTGATCATCGTGCTGGTGGTGAGCTTTATCAGCCTCGGCGTGCGTGCCGGGTTGGTGGTGGCGTGCTCGATCCCGCTGGTGCTGGCGCTGGTGTTCGTGTTCATGGAGTACAGCGGCATCACCATGCAGCGGGTGTCGCTGGGCGCGTTGATCATCGCCCTCGGCCTGTTGGTGGACGACGCGATGATCACCGTGGAGATGATGATCACGCGCCTGGAAAAAGGCGAGACCAAGGAGCAGGCGGCGACGTTCGCCTACACCTCCACCGCATTCCCGATGTTGACCGGCACGCTGGTGACCGTCGCCGGGTTTGTGCCGATTGGCCTCAACGCCAGTTCGGCGGGGGAGTACACCTTCACGCTGTTCGCGGTGATTGCCGTGGCAATGCTGGTGTCGTGGGTGGTCGCGGTATTGTTCGCGCCGGTGCTCGGGGTGCATATCCTCAGCAGCAAGGTAAAACCCCACAATGCCGAGCCGGGCCGTGTGGGCCGGGCGTTCAATGGCGGCATGCTGTGGGCGATGCGTAACCGCTGGTGGGCCATTGGCATTACTGTGCTGCTGTTTGTAGCGTCGGTGTTTTCCATGCAGTTTGTGCAGAACCAGTTTTTCCCGTCCTCGGACCGTCCGGAAATTCTCGTCGACCTCAACCTGCCGCAAAACGCCTCGATCAACGAGACCCGCAAGGCCGTCGACCGTCTTGAGGCGATCATCAAGGACGACCCGGACATCGCCCGCTGGAGCACCTATATCGGCCAGGGCGCGATCCGTTTCTACCTGCCGCTGGACCAGCAACTGGAGAACCCGTACTACGCGCAACTGGTGATCGTCAGCAAGGGCCTGGAAGAGCGCGGCGCCTTGATTGCGCGCCTGCAAAAACGCCTGCGGGAAGATTTTGTCGGCGTGGGCAGCTTCGTGCAGCCACTGGAAATGGGCCCGCCGGTGGGGCGTCCGATCCAGTACCGGGTGTCTGGCAAGGACATCGACCAGGTGCGCAAACACGCGATCGAACTGGCGACCATGCTCGATAAAAATACCCACATGGGCGAGATCATCTACGACTGGAACGAGCCGGGCAAAGTCCTGCGGGTGGACATCGCCCAGGACAAGGCGCGGCAACTGGGGCTGTCGTCGGAAGACGTGGCGCAGTTGATGAACAGCGTGGTCAGCGGTGCGTCGGTGACCCAGGTGCATGACGATATCTACCTGATCAACGTGGTCGGCCGCGCCGAAGATGCCGAACGCGGTACGCCGGAAACCTTGCAGAACCTGCAGATCGTCACGCCCAACGGCACCTCGATTCCGCTGCTGGCGTTCGCCACCGTGCGTTATGAGCTGGAACAGCCGTTGGTATGGCGTCGCGACCGCAAGCCGACCATCACCATCAAGGCGGCGGTGCGCGACGACATGCAGCCGACCGACCTGGTGAAACAGCTCAAGCCGGACATCGACAAGTTCAGTGCTGGGTTGCCGGTGGGCTACAAGGTCGCCACCGGCGGCACCGTGGAAGAAAGCGGCAAGGCCCAGGGCCCGATTGCCAAGGTAGTGCCGTTGATGCTGTTCCTGATGGCGACCTTCCTGATGATCCAGCTGCACAGCGTGCAGAAGATGTTCCTGGTGGCCAGCGTGGCGCCGCTGGGGCTGATTGGCGTGGTGTTGGCGCTGATTCCCACGGGCACGCCCATGGGCTTTGTGGCGATTCTGGGGATCCTTGCGCTGATCGGCATCATCATCCGTAACTCGGTGATCCTGGTGACGCAGATCGACGCCTACGAGCGCGACGGCTACACGCCGTGGGACGCGGTGGTGGAAGCTACCGAACACCGGCGCCGGCCGATCCTGCTGACCGCAGCAGCGGCCAGCCTGGGCATGATCCCTATCGCCCGTGAAGTGTTCTGGGGCCCGATGGCCTACGCGATGATCGGCGGGATCATCATCGCCACCTTGCTCACGCTGCTGTTCCTGCCGGCGCTGTACGTGGCCTGGTACAAGATTCGCGAGCCGAAGAAAGAACAAGCCTGACGGCCACAGCGGTGACATTCCTACACGGACGTGGGAATGTTCCCTGAAACATTTTTTTGCCCTTCGCACCCGATCAATTGTTTTACCCTCCGGGCCTGATCCTTTGCCAAGGCCTGCCCCATGCGTTGTTTCCTGCTGGTTTGTAGCTTGTTACTGTCGCCCGTGGCCCTTGCCGGCACGGTGCTGGAGAACGCCCTGTGGCGGGTTGAGATCGACCCGGCGACCCTTGCGATCCACGTTATCCCCAGCGACAAGACCGCCGTGCAGGCTTCAAGCGGAGGCCCTGCGCACAGGGTCAACCAGCTCTCCCAAAGCACCCGTCAGGCCAGTTGGCAATGGGACGATGGCGCCTATCGCCTGAGCGCCACCCTCGAGCAACGGGATCTTGCCCTGACGATTACCGCCCGTGATGCCGGTGAGTTGGCGATCCTGCGCCAACCCGCCAGCGCCATGGGCAAGGGCCTGATCTGGCCCCTGGCCGAAGGGCATTACGTGCCGGCGGGCAATGGTGTGTGGCAGGACTTCCTGCTGGAACAGGGCGACGTCAACACCACCCAGGACCTCAGCTTGCCGCTGTGGGGCGTGGATCACGGCGCGTTTACCCTCAACTGGCTGATGACCAATCCTTACAACAACCGTCTGCACTGGCAGGCCGACGGCAAAGGACTGGCGTTGTCCGCCTTCCATGAATTCACCACGCTGGACCCCGCGGCACCGATGACCGTTCTGTTGCACCTGGGCGAAAGCGACCCGCTGGCCGGCGCCAAGCGTTATCACCAGTGGCTGGTGGAGCAGGGGCTGTTTGAACCGTTGGCGGACAAGTTGCGGCAAACCCCGGAAGCGGAAAAGCTGCTGGGCGCCAGCCATATCTACCTGTGGGGCAATGATCTGCTGGCTCCGGGGGATGTGCGCGACTGGCCGCAACTGCTCAAGCTGCTACGCAGCGGCAAAGGCTTGGCGGCTGAATTGAATGGCTTGCTGGACAAAGAGGCTGCGCAGGTTCGGCAGGTCAAGCAACCGTATGAGCAGGCTGTCCTGCTGCGCGGCCTGAACGCGGCGATCAACACAAAGGCCCGGCAAAGCTGGCAGCCCTCCACCGAGCCGAATATGACCCAACTCGCTGATGGCTATGGTGCGCTGCGTCGCGAGTTGGCCGTGGCTTTTGCCGGTGCCTTGAGCGCCACGCCTGAGACTTGGGGCAACACCTTGTCCGTCACCAACGCGCTGAAAGGCGCCGGTCTCAAGCGCCTGCTGGTGACCCAGGGCGAAGGCTGGGAAGGCGGGCTCTGGCATCCTGAGGCGGTGAAGACCGGGGTCGAAGCCGGTTACCTGATGGCGCCCTACGACTCTTATGAAACGGCACTGTCTGCCACTGAAAATCCCGACTGGACCACCGCGCACCTGGGCAGCAAGGCCTATGGCGAGTGCGCGATCGTGTTGAAGGGCGGCCAGCTCAAGACAGGCTTCCAGAAGTCCGGCCACTACACCGACCCGCGCTGCGTGCGGCCGTTGCTGGAGGCGCGGATCAAGGCGGTGCAGGCCAAGTCCGGGTTCAACGCCTGGTTCCTCGACGCCTATGCCACCAGCATGTTGTTCGACAGCTATCGCACGGGTGCGAGCATGACCCAGGCACAAAACGCCGAAGGCAATATCGATGCGGCCCGCTGGATCAATACGGCGCTGAAGTTGCCGGCAGGTTCCGAGGACGGCAACGCGATCACCGCCCGAGGCATCCTGTTTGCCCACGGCATGCAAACGCCGGTGCTGGGCTGGGGTGATCGTGAGATGACCAAGGACAAGCAGTCGCCGTATTACGTCGGGGCTTGGTACCCGCCGGAACAGCCGGCGGTGTTCTTCAAGTCGGTGCCGTTGAAAGAGCCGTTTCGCACGGTCTACTTTGACCCGACGATGCGCCTGCCGCTGTATCAGGCGGTGTTCCATGGCTCGGTGATCACCACCCACCATTGGCTGTTCGACAGCCTGAAACTGAGCAACGTGCGGGCCGAAAGCGAGCTGACGCAACTGCTCTACAACGTGCCGCCGCTGTATCACCTGAGTGCGGCGACGGTGAAGCAGCGCTTGCCGGTGATTCAGCGCCAGGACGCGTTCTTCCGGCCGCTGCATGAACGGTTGGCGACTCAGGCGATGACCGATTTTCGCTGGCTGACGGAAGATAAACAGGTGCAGCAGACCACGTTTGCCGATGGGACGCGGTTGGTGGCGAATTTTGCTGAGGGGCGTATTACGGCTTTTGTGCCTGGCGCCCAGGCTGTGGTGTATCAGGTGGATGAGTGGCGGCTGTGAGTCCTTCGCGAGCAAGCCCGCTCCCACAGGGGAATGCATTCCAAAATGTGGGAGCGGGCTTGCTCGCGAAGGCGTAAGCCCAAACAACAAAGACCTACAGCTTGCGCCACACACTTGCCAGCCACGGCTGTTGTTCCCGAGGCAATCCCGCTGGCCGGTAGTAATGCTCCAACTCCATAAACCCCGCAGCCGTCAGCAATTCCTGCCAGGCCTGCAAGTCGTGATACGAGCCATACCGCGGCCCATTCCAGCCCTCCTGGTTTTCACCCCGAGGGTTTGAGCTGAACAACACTCCACCGACCTTCAACGCCCCATGCAACTGCCCAAGAATGCGCGGCAATTCCTGCTTGGGAATATGAAACAGCACCGCATTGGCGAAGATCCCGTCGAAACGGCCGGCCGGCAAATCCAGCTTCAGGAAGTCCTGTTGCAGCACTTCACAGCCGCTGTCTTCCCGGGCCATCTGTGCAAAGCGCTCCGAACCATCGAGCCCCACCGCGATGTGGCCCATGCGGGTAAACGTCTGCAAATCCCGCCCCGGCCCGCAGCCGAAATCCAGCACGGTAAACGGTGCGTCGCCCTGGATATGCCGCAGCAACGCATCAATGTTCTGGCTCACATCGTGATCGCGGGTGCCTTCACGAAAATCCTCGGCCACTTTGTTGTAGTGGCCAAGGGTGGTGGAGGTGATCTGGTCGAGGTCGTCGGGGGCAAGTTTCATGGCAGGTTATACCGGGCGCTGAGATGGCCCGACTATACCTCACCTCTTGTTCAGAACCCTGGCCAACCGATCGCCGCCCAACTGAATCACGGCTACCAGGATCACCAGCAGCACAATCACGGTGAGCATGATCTGCGTGTCAAAACGCTGATAGCCATAGCGATAGGCAATATCCCCCAGCCCACCGGCGCCAATTGCCCCGGCCATGGCCGAGGAGTTGATCATCGTCACCAGGGTAATCGTGAACCCGCCGACAATCCCCGGCAGCGCCTCCGGCAGCAGCACATGCCAGACGATATGCCAGCGCCGGCAACCCATGGCCTGCGCCGCCTCGATCAAGCCGTGGTCGACTTCGCGCAAGCTGACTTCGGCGATCCGCGCGAAGAACGGCGTGGCCGCGATGGTCAACGGCACCACCGCCGCCCACACGCCATAGGTGGTGCCGACGATCAACCGGGTGAACGGAATCAGCGCCACCATCAAAATCAAAAACGGGATCGAGCGGAACAGGTTAACGAACGCCCCCAGCACCCGATTCAAGGCAGGCGCCTGATAGATGCCGCCCTTGTCGCTGGTCACCAGGAACACCGCCAGCGGAATCCCCACCAGCAATGCAATCAACGACGACACTCCGACCATCAACAGCGTGTCGATGGCGCCCTGCAATAAACGATCAAACCACATAGCCCAGCACCTCCACCTGTTGTGCCCATCGCCCGGCGCGGCTGCGCAGTTCTTCGGCGGTCAGGGACGAGCCGCTCACCGCCAGCAGCAATTGCCCCAAGGCGTGGCCCTGGATGCGTTCCACACCGCCTTGCAGCAAGCGCACGCGCCCGCCGAGGGCGCTGAACAACGCAGCAAGATCGGGTTCGTCTTCGGCACTGCCAGTCAGTTGCAAGCGCAGCACCACGGCGGCGTCCTTTGAGGTCGGATTGGCCTGCAGGCGGCTTTGCAACTCTTCAGGCAGGCCATGTTGCAGCGGCGCCAGCAGGGTTTTACTGACCTCATGCTGCGGGTTGCCGAACACTTCCCACACCGGACCTTGCTCGACCACATGGCCGTGTTCCAGCACCACCACGCGATCGCAGATTTCGCGAATTACGGCCATTTCGTGGGTGATCAGCACGATGGTCAGGCCCAGGCGTTTGTTGATCTCCCGCAGCAGGCCGAGGATGGATTGCGTGGTCTCAGGGTCGAGCGCCGAAGTGGCTTCGTCGCACAACAGAATCTGTGGGTCATGCACCAGTGAGCGGGCGATGCCCACCCGCTGTTTCTGCCCGCCGGACAGCTGGGCCGGGTAAGCCTGGTGCTTATCCTGCAAACCGACCAATTCCAGCAGTTCACGCACCTTCTTCTCGCGCTGCTCCTTGGGCACGCCTGCGACTTTCAACGGCAGTTCGACGTTCTGCCATACGGTCTTGGCCGACATCAGGTTGAAGTGCTGGAAGATCATGCCGATGCGTCGGCGCAGGGCGACCAGGCGGTCTTCGTCGAAGTCGCCGATGTCCACCTGGTCAATCAATACCCGGCCGCTGCTCGGTTGTTCCAGGCGGTTGATGGTGCGGATCAGCGACGACTTGCCGGCGCCGCTGCGGCCGATGATGCCGAAGACTTCGCCGCGCTGGATCGCCAGGTCGATGCCTTGCAGGGCGGGCACGGATTGGCCGTCATAGGTCTTGCCCAGGTTGATAAAGCGCACGTGCGCGCGGTTCAGGTCCGGGTGCAGTTCTGTCTGCTCGGCGTCCCTGGGCGGCAAGCCCAAGTCGCGCAGTTGAGAGTGGGCGGCGGTCATTTTTTATCTTCCCAGCCCACTTGGTAGAGCTTACCAAGGGATTTATCCAACGCGGCGCGCACCACCGGCGAGTGCTGGTAGATGTCGACGAACTTGATCACCCGCGGGTCGGTTTTGCTCTTGGGCTGGACCACGAACTGGATCACGTATTCCGGGTGGTCGAGGCCGTCGAACAGCAGCGCCGACTCGGCATCGAAGGTCTTGGACAGGCGGATATACGCCGGGTAGCCCTGCACCAGGTCGGCGTCGTCATAAGCGCGCACCAGTTGCACGGCTTCGACTTGCAGGATCTTGATCTTCTTCGGGTTGGTGACGATGTCTTCTTCAGTGGCCTTGTAGCCCACGCCCGGCTTGAGCGTGATCAAGCCGGCCTTGGCCAGCAGTTGCAGGCCGCGACCACTGTTGATCGGGTCGTTGGCAATCGCCACGCTGGCGCCCTGGGGCAGGTCGTTGATGCTCTTGTACTTCTTCGAATACAGCCCGACGTTGTTGATGATGCCCGGCGCGTACGGCACCAGGTCAAAGCCTGCAGCGGCCTTGGCGTTTTCCAAAAACGGGATGTGCTGGAAGTAGTTCACGTCGATATCGCCGGCTGCCAGGCTGACGTTGGGTGCGATCCAGTCGGTGAATTCCACCAGTTCGACTTTCAAACCCTGTTTGCCGGCCTCTTCGACGGCGGCTTCCAGGGGAATGGCGAAGGCGGCGGTGGTGCCGACTTTCAAGGGAGCGTCAGCGGCGAATACCGCCGAGCTGAACAATCCGAGGGCGAGCGCCAGTGCTTTGACTGGGTGGCTGAGCAATGTTTTTTTCATAGTAGATTTCCAGTCATAAGGTGTGAGTGCAAACAACTCGGTCAACTGTGGGAGCGGGCTTGCTCGCGAAAGCGGTGTGTCAGTGAATGCATCCGGCGACTGATACAGCGCTTTCGCGAGCAAGCCCGCTCCCACATTTTGGTTCAGTGGCGGTAGGTGGAGCCGGTGTGTTGTTCAGGTAAGTGCGCCGAGTGGTGGAAGACTTTCTCCCGCAACGTCCCGGTGTCATACGCGGTCTTGTACGAGCCCCGGCGCTGCAGCTCCGGCACCACCAGTTCGATAAAGTCGACGTAGCTTTCCGGGGTGACGATGCGCGTCAGGTTGAAGCCATCCAGGCCGGTTTCGCTGATCCATGATTCAAGTTCATCCGCCACCTGTGCCGGCGAACCCACCAGGGTGATGTAGCGCCCGCCAAGAGCGTGTTGCTCAAGCAACTTGCGCCGGGTCCAGTCATTGTTCTGCAGGTTCTTGGTCGCGGACTGGATGGCGTTGCTCTTCACGTACTGGATCGGTTCGTCGATTTCGTACTGTGAAAAATCAATCGCCGTGGATGCCGAGAAATGCGCCACGCCGGCTTCCGCACTGGCGTAGCTCAGGTACTCGGCGTGCTTGGCCCACGCGGCTTCTTCGGTGGCGCCGACAATCACGTTCAGGCCCATGAACACCTTGATATCGTCCGGGTTGCGCCCGGCTTCCACGGCGCTGGCGCGCACCTTGTCCACCTGGATCTTGGTCGAGGCCTTGTTCTGCCCGCTGATGAACACGCACTCGGCGTGACGCCCGGCAAACAGCAGTCCACGGTCGGAGCTGCCCGCCTGGAACAGCACCGGCGTGCGTTGCGGCGACGGCTCGCACAGGTGATAACCCTCCACCTGATAGAACTCGCCCTTGTGCTCGACCTTGTGCACCTTCTCCGGCTGGGCATACACCCGCGCCTGCGGATCGTTGATCACCGCGTCGTTTTCCCAGCTGCCTTCCCAGAGTTTGTAGAGCACCTGCAGGTATTCGTCGGCCTGGTCGTAGCGCCGGTCGTGCTCGACCTGCTCGGTCAGGCCCATGGCCTTGGCGGCGCTGTCGAGGTAGCCGGTGACGATGTTCCAGCCCACCCGGCCACGGCTCAGGTGGTCGAGGGTCGACATGCGCCGGGCGAACAGATACGGCGGTTCGTAGGTGAGGTTGGCGGTCAGGCCGAAGCCAAGGTTTTTGGTCACCGCCGCCATGGCCGAGACCAGCAGCAACGGGTCGTTGACCGGCAGCTGGATCGCCTCCTTGAGCGGCACGTCCACCGAGTTCTGGTAGACGTCATACACGCCGACGATGTCGGCGATGAACAGCCCGTCGAACAGCCCGCGTTCCAGCAATTGCGCCAGTTCGGTCCAGTACTCGATGGTTTTGTACTGGGTCGAGTTGTCCCGTGGATGGGTCCACAGGCCGTGGTTGATGTGCCCGATGCAGTTCATGTTGAAGGCATTGAGCAGGATCTTTTTCTTCGCCATCAGATAGTCCCCCGCAGTGGCGGGTTTTCATCGTTGAGGTAGTAATTGCCCACAGCAAAGTACTTCCAGCGCACCGGGTCGTGCAGGGTGTGTACCCGGGCGTTGCGCCAGTGGCGGTCCAGGCCGTGTTCGGCTAGGGTCGCCTGGCTGCCGGCAAGTTCGAACAGGGTGCTGCCGGCCGCCAGGGAAATCTCGGTGCTGAGGGCGCGCACTTCGGCGACCGCGATGGATGCGGCCGCGACGGTGTCGGCATTGCTGTCGGCCTGGGCGCGGTCGAGGAATTCGCCTGAGCGTTCCAGCAGGGCTTCGGTGGCGTGCAGGCGGATGCTCAAGTGGCCGAAGCTTTTCAGGGTCAGCGGATCTCCGGTGGCCTTGTCGCTGGTGGCGTCGATCCACGGCCGGGTCTTGGTGCGCACGAAGTGCAGCGCATCCTCATAGGCAGCGCGGGCGATACCGGTGTCGATGGCGGCGTGAAGGATCTGCGCCAGCGGGCCGACAGTGGTCGGGCGTTCGAAGGCACTCTGGAATGGGATCACGTCCTGGGCCGCGACCCACACGTTATCGAACACCACCGAACCGCTGCCGGTGGTGCGCTGGCCGAAGCCGCTCCAGTCGTCGATCACGCTCAGGCCCTCGCTGTCACGGGTGACAAAGGCCAGTTGCTGCACACCGTTTTCGTCCACCACTGACGTGGGAATACGTTGGGCGTAGATCGCGCCGGTCGAGTAGAACTTGCGGCCGGTGATACGGAAACCGTCACCGTCGCGGGTGATCTTGGTGATGCGGTCGTGGGCGGTCTTGGTGCCCAGTTCTGCCAGCGCATTGCCGAAGCGCTGGCCGGCGAGCACTTCGGCGTACAGGCGTTTTTGCTGCGCCGGGCTGCCGTTCACCCGCAGCACTTCGAGGGCATAAAAATGGTTTTGCGGGATCTGCCCCAGGGACGCATCCGCCTGGGCAATCAGTGCCGTGACCTTGGCCAGGGTGACGTTGGAAACGCCGGCACCGCCGAACTCCTTGGGTACGCTGATGCCCCACAGGCCGGAGCGGGAAAACACGTCCAGCTCAGGCAAGGGCAGGCGGCGTTCACGGTCACGCAAGGCGCTGTCGCGGCGGAAGTCTTCGGCCAGGTCGCTGGCGACAATGAGGGCTTGTTCATCGCTGGTAATAACCGCGACGTGATGAGAAAGGGTCATGCGTATTCTCCAGAGGTCTGGTCGGTTAAATCCAGGAATGTCGGGCAGGTAAAGTGCCGTTCAGGTGATAGGCGCCCACCGCGTGGTACTTCCAGCGCACCGGGTCGTGCAGGGTGTGCACCCGGGCGTTGCGCCAGTGGCGGTCGAGGTTGAATTCGGCGAGGGTCGCGCGGCTGCCGGCCAGTTCGAACAGCTTTTCGCTGGCGAGCAGGGAAATCTCGGTGGTCAGCACCTTGGCTTCGGCTACGGCAATCGAGGCGCGTGCGGCGGACTGCGCGGTGATCGGCGCGGCGCTGACTTGGTCCAGTACCTGGCCGGCCTTGCGCAGCAGGGCTTCAGCGGCGTGCAGTTCGATCTTCAGCTTGCCGATATCGGCGATCACATACAGGTCATCGCTGGCCCGTTCGACCTTGGCGTCGATCCATGGCCGCGAGCGTTCGCGTACAAAGCTGATGGTGTCGTCGATCGCGCCACGGGCGATGCCGGCGTCGATGGCCGCCTGGATCAATTGCGAGACTGCACCCTGGATGCCCGGTGTTTCGCCGAGTCGCCAGGTTTCCACCACCAGTTCGGCGTCCACCGCTACTTGATCCAGCAGCACTGTGCCGCTGGCGGTGGTGCGTTGGCCAAAGCCTGACCAGTCATCGACGATACGCAGGCCTTCGGTGCCACGGCGCACGAACGCCATGACGACTTTGCCGTCATCGTTCAAGGCCTTGACCGCCACCCAATGGGCGAACAGCGCGCCAGTGGAGTAGAACTTCTGGCCACTGACGACGTAGCCGTCACCTTCGGCGGTGATGCGTGACTTGAGGTCCAGGGTGTTTTTGGTACCGCGTTCCGGGCCGCCGTTGCCGATGCGCCAGCCGTCCAGCACGCTCTGGAACAGCTGCTTTTTCTGGCGCTCGCTGGCCGCACCTTGCAGCACGTGCAGGATGCCGAAATGGTTCTGCGGGATTTGCCCCAGCGCCGGGTCGGCCGCGCTGATGATCGCGAACACCTCGGCCAGGGTCACGAAGGACACCTGCGGGCCGCCGTACTCACGGGGAATGGAAATACTGCCCAGGCCGCTGCGGGTGAAGTGTTCGATTTCAGCCCAGGGCAGTTTGCGTTGCTGATCGCGCCTGGCCGCTTGCAGGCGCGCGGCCTGTGCCAGCTCATGGGCGGCGCTCAGGGCCTCGGCGTCGTTGCGCAGCACTTTGGCGGGCAACAACAGCGGGGCAACGTCCAGATCACTCTGGGGGGGTGTTTGTGCCAAGTTAGACATCAGCGCCGCTCCTTGGCTGCACGCAATGCCCTGGCGTTACGCACCGGGGTAATTTTGACCATACCTACCTCACATCCGTTGAAAAGATAAAAAAATCAGGAATGTCCGGTGGTCCGGTGCATATACCCTAAGCGTGTTAAATTTTTTAATAAACTAACTTTTAGGAATATGCATAGAAGGTCTGTCACCCCGGTTCACAAGGCGAGCCGGGGCGACGGGGTTGGTAGGCCAGCGGGGCCCTGGCGGGGCTGGTCGGGGCCTGGGGAGCGAGCGCGGCGATGCGCAGGATGCGGGCTGGCGCCCAGCTTGAATTGTTGCCGACCCGGTCGAGAATGCAGTAGGTCACTTCGAGGCGATGGTCGTCCCCAGCCTCGACAATGATGGCCGACGGCACCCACACCTGCACCGCCTTGCCCACATCGCCAGCCTGGATGCTCGGCAGGTCCAGGCGCACGTCACCCCAGCGCAGGGTGATCTCGTCATCGGTCGCCATGTTCAGGTACGGCTCGATGGTCAGGGGCACGCCACGGCGGATCTGGCTGCTGTTGACGCCATGGCGACGGATGGTCTCGGGCAGGCTGACGGCGGCCAGGTTCTGGTTTTCATCAAGGCTCAGTGCCGAGGGCATGCCGCCGGGGTAGTCGGTCTTGACCTGCACCCGGGTGATGGCCGAACGCGCCGGGCCGTGGCCGACCTGCATGACCCGGTAATGAATCCGTGCCGGGCCATTTTGCACAAAGCTCTCCGGCACTCGCAGGCTGGTGGGCATGCCGATCTTGCCGGCGGTGATACGCCGGGAGGCGGCAAAGCAGTTGTTCCAGAACAACTCGATCAGGTCGCCCTCGTCCATGCCGCAGTAAGGCGCGATGTCGACCTGCAGGTTTGTCGCAGCGAGGGCATTGATGCCTTCTCGATGGGCCTGGGGCAAGGTCGGGGCAGTGAGCAGCGCCTGGGTGGAAATACGCTTCATAAATAATCTCCTTGGTGCAGCCAGCAGCAATCGTTCCGGACATCAGGCGCGGGCAGGCGACGTAGTCCGAAAGAAACGATTTAATAAAAAACCAGAATGGATCCAATCCTCTGGGCGTTAGATAAGAGGCTTGGTTAGTTGGCGTCAAGAGGCTGGGCGGGGCAAACAGGGGGTTATGGAATATTCAGAAGGGTCTTACTGGGAGGGCGCTGCAAGTGCGTGCTTCAGGGTGACTTTTACCCAATGAATAAAGGGTGTTTCCCCAAAAACACTAAAGAGGCGAGTTGCCTTTCGGCAACTCTATAAAGCGAAGCTTCTTACAATGAATCGGCGCAAGTTAGTTGTTGATGAACTTGCTGAGAAACTGCCGGGTACGTTCTTCTTTCGGGTTGGCAAACAGCGCCTTGGCTTCGCCTTGTTCAATAATGACGCCCTTGTCGAAGAAGATCACCCGGTTGGCCACATCCCGGGCGAAACTCATTTCGTGGGTCACGATGACCATGGTGCGGTTTTCTTCCGCGAGGCTGCGAATGGTCGCCAGCACTTCGCCTACCAGCTCCGGGTCCAGGGCCGAAGTCGGCTCATCGAACAGGATCACCTCCGGCTCCATCGCCAGGGCCCGGGCAATGGCCACCCGTTGCTGCTGCCCACCGGAGAGGCGGCGTGGGTAGGCGTCTTCCTTGCCTGCCAGGCCGACCCGGGCCAATAGCTTGCGGCCCAGGGCATCTGCGGCGGCCCGGGGCATCTTCTTGACCACGATCGGGCCTTCGATGACGTTCTCCAGGGCCGTGCGGTGCGGGAACAGGTTGAAGTTCTGGAACACAAAACCCACGTGCTGGCGCAGGCGCCGCACCAGGCTTTGCTGTTGGTTGAGCGGGCGGCTGCTGTCGATCTCGATGTCACCGACCTTGATTCGGCCACTGGTGGGTTCTTCGAGGAAATTCAGGCAGCGCAGCAAGGTGGTCTTGCCGGAACCGCTGGGGCCGATGATGGCGACGACTTCGCCTTCCTTGACCTCAAGGTCGATCCCGTTAAGCACCACCTGACCCTTGAATTGTTTGGTCAGTTTTTCAACCACGATCATGCTTCAAGACTCCAGGTCATGCCGGTTGACTCGTGCTTCCAGGCGGTTTTGCACGTGTGCCAGGACGCTGGCAAGAATCCAGTAGATCAAGGCGGCGGACAGATACATGGTGAAAATTTCGAAGGTACGGGCCGAGACCAATTGCGCCTGGCGGAACAGCTCCGGCACCTGGATGGTGGCGGCCAGGGCAGTGTCCTTGACCAGGGAAATAAAGCTGTTGCCCAGCGGCGGCAAGGCCGTGCGCATGGCCTGCGGCAGGATGGCCCGGCGCAGGGTCTGCGCACGGGTCATGCCGATACTGGCCGCAGCTTCCCACTGGCCGCGCTCGATGGAACCGATGGCGGCACGCAGGATTTCACAGGCGTAAGCAGCCATGTTCAGCGAAAAGCCGATCATGGCCGCCGGGATCGGATCCAGCTCGATGCCCACTTGCGGCAAGCCGTAGTAGATCAGGAACAGCTGTACCAGCAAGGGCGTGCCGCGAAAGAACGACACGTAGACGCGGGCGGTCCAGCTCAACAACTTGAAGCGCGACAGGCGCATCAAGGCCAGGCCGAAGCCCAGCAGCAAGCCGAAAAACATCCCGCCGAGGCTAAGGATGACCGTGAAGTACGCGCCCTTGAGCAGAAAGGGCGCGGAGTCCAGCGCGAGTTGGAAACCTGCTTCCATTATTGAGTAACGTCAGCGTTGAAGTACTTCTCGGACAGCTTCTTCAAGGTACCGTCGGCGCGCAGTTCGTCCAGAGCCTTGTTCACGGCGGCCAGCAGTTCAGGCTCGCCTTTGCGCAGGGCAATACCGGCTTCCTGACGGGAGAAAGCAGCACCGGCAGCGGCGGTGTCCTTGGCTTTCTTGGCGTATTCCAGCGCGGCGAGGCGGTCGATCAGGATGGCGTCGACACGGCCGATGCGCAGGTCCTGGAACTTGGTTGGGTCATCGTTGTAGGTTTTGACGATGGCTTTCGGTTGGTTTTCCTTGAGCCATTGTTCGTAGTTGGTGCCCAGGCCCACACCGATTTTCTTGCCGGCCAGGTCGTCGGCGGTCTTGATGGTGTCGACGTTCTTCGCCAGGGTCAGCGCCTGGATCCCGGAAACGGTGTAAGGCTTGGAGAAGTCATACTTTTCCTTGCGCGCATCGGAGATGGTCACCTGGTTGACGACCGCGTCCAGGCGCTTGGATTCCAGGGCGGCGAGGATGCCATCCCACGGCGTGGCTTGCAGCTTGACCTTGACGCCCAGCTTCTTGGCCAGCGCTTCAGACAACTCGACCTCGAAACCGCTGAGCTTGCCGCTTTCGTCGACGAAGCTGAACGGCGGGTAGGTGCCTTCCAGGCCAATCTTGATTTCGCCGGCTTTCTTGATGTTGTCCAACTGCTCGCCGGCAACTGCCTGACCGAGCCACCCGGCGCCAAGCGCCAGCCCCAATGTGCCAACCAGTAACGTGCGACGGAATACGGAAATAGTCATGAAGAGCCCCTGTGTTTTTTATGTTGAGCGATGCAGGTGACGCGGTAGTCGTATCCTGCCTTAAAAGCGCCGTGTGTGGGAGCCGGGCTTGCCCGCGATTGCATCAACTCGGTGTTTTGGATCTGCCCAGTCATGCGTATCGCCATCAAGCTCGCCTACGGCGCGACTATAAAGCCGGTTTTTAAGACTTGAAAATAATATAAAATCAGATTGATATTTCTTTATGGAATATCAAAAGCTCGAATCATAGGCAAACAACGCCGGTGCGCCACCCGTGTGCAGGAAGATGATCGGCCCCTCTTCAAAGCGCTGGCGTCCAATGCCATCCAGCAACCCGGCCATGGCCTTGCCCGTGTAGACCGGGTCCAGCAGCAGGCCTTCCTGGCTGGCTACCAGCTTGATCGCCGCCAGCGTGCCGGCACTCGGCTCGCCATAACGGGGGGCGAAGTACTCGTCCCACAGGATCACCTTGAACGCGTCCGGCAGCGGCACGCCGAGCAGTTCGGCGGTACGTTCGGCCAGGCCCTGCACCTTGGGGCGCTGGGCTTCGTCGGTACGGGACACCGTGATGCCAATCACTTGCAGCTCGGGCAGCACTTCGGCCAGCGCCAGGGCCAGGCCGCTGTGGGTGCCGGCGCTGCCGGAGGCCAGGACCACGGTGGAGAACGGGATGCCGCTGTCTTCAATCTGCCCGGCCAGCTCCAGCCCGGCGCGCACGTAACCCAGGGCGCCGAGGGCGTTGGAGCCGCCGATGGGCACCAGGTACGGCTTCTTGCCGTTGCTGCGCAGGCGGTCGGCGAGGGCGTTGAGCTGGTCGTCGACGTTGTCCAGGTTCTCCACCAACTCGACCTTGGCGTCGAACAGCTCCAGCAACAGGCGGTTGCCGTTGGCCAGGTAGTTGGGGTCTTCGGTGCCCGTCGGGTTTTCCAGCAGGGCAACGCAGCCCAGGCCCAGCTTGGCGGCCAGCGCAGCGGTCTGGCGTACATGGTTGGACTGGATCGCGCCGGCGGTCACCAGGGTGTCGGCACCCTGGGCCAGCGCATCGGCGGCGAGGTATTCGAGTTTGCGCAGCTTGTTGCCGCCCATCGCCAGCGGCGTGGTGTCGTCGCGTTTGACGTAGACGTCACGCCCCAGCCAGGCCGACAGCCGCTCGAGTTTTTCCAGGGCGGTGGCGCCGCCCAGCAGTTCCAGACGGTTAAAGCGGTCGAGCTGTTGTTTGATCATGGCTACGCACGGGTGGTCAGAGATGCTGGGACTATAGGCAGGCACTTTTGCGTCGGCAACCGCCAATCGCTTATGTCGACGGGTTATTAGCATTGCACTATTGGTTCTTAAGGACGCTCAGGTTCCTTGCCGTAAAGTGATGGGCATTTCGTCAGGAGTGAAGACCGTGAGTGAGCGTTCCAGTCATTGGCAATTACAGACCATCGTCAGCCAGCTGCGCAGCGCCCGGGACCAGTGGCGCACCCGCAACGGCCGGGTCAGCGGCGAGCAGGGCGGGCGCGAGCTGCCTTCACGGGAAGCCGTGGCGCAGATTCTCGAGGCGTTGTGTGGTGCGCTGTTCCCCATGCGTCTGGGGCCGGTGGACCTGCGTGAAGAAAGTGAAGACTTCTACGTCGGCCACACCCTGGATGTGGCGCTGAATGCATTGCTCGCCCAGGCGCGCCTGGAGCTGCGATATGCCGCGCGGCAAGGTGGCCAGGATGACAGTGAAGTCGACGCCCATGCCATCCACCTGATCCAGGATTTCGCCCTGGCGTTGCCAGGCTTGCGCAGCCTGTTGGACACCGACGTGCTCGCCGCCTACCACGGCGACCCGGCGGCGCGCAGCGTGGATGAAGTGCTGTTGTGCTACCCGGGGATTTTGGCGGTGATTCACCATCGCCTGGCGCACCACTTGTATCGGGCAGGCTTGCCGTTGCTGGCGCGCATCAGCGCGGAAATCGCGCATTCGGCGACCGGGATTGATATTCACCCGGGCGCGCAGATCGGCCCGAGCTTCTTTATCGACCACGGGACGGGTGTGGTGATTGGCGAGACGGCGATCATCGGCGAGCGGGTACGGATCTACCAGGCCGTGACATTGGGCGCCAAGCGTTTCCCGGCGGATGAGGATGGGCAATTGCAGAAAGGCCATCCGCGGCATCCGATTGTCGAGGATGATGTGGTGATCTACGCCGGGGCGACGATCCTGGGGCGGATTACGATCGGCAAGGGCTCGACCATTGGCGGCAATGTGTGGCTGACGCGCAGTGTGCCGGCGGGGGCGAACCTGACCCAGGCGAATCTGCAGCATGATGATGGGACGCAGAAATAGAGCAGCGCCCTCTCTAACGATCACACAGATCCAATGTGGGAGCGGGCTTGCTCGCGAATGCGGTGTATCAGTCGCCAGAAGTGTTGGCTGACACGCCGCATTCGCGAGCAAGCCCGCTCCCACATTTTGTCTGCATTCCAAATTTGAGCCGCACTACTCAAATTCGAGCCGTATTTCCCTCAGCAATCGCTGAACGTTTCGTCATCCCCATACGTCATACCTTTCCTTGAGCTAGTGTAGGAAACACCTACCACTCGGCCCTGCGATTAGTCCTCAAACCCCTATCCATGTTTAACTTGACTGTTCGTTCAAGTTAAATCGGTGGTTCGCTGCCCGCTCACAACAGGAGGCTTACCTTTGCTGAGTCCGTTTTTTACAGCCACATCCCATACCCTTGAGGTGCGCCCTACATGAGTGCATCGTCCACACCTTCCAGCGGTCTGGTCCGCATGAACCCGCCGGTGTTTTACTTCGCCGCGAGCTTCATCCTGCTGTTCGGCCTGACCGTCATCGCGATTCCCGAACAAGCCGGCGCCTGGCTGCTGGCCGCACAAAACTGGGCGGCCAACACGGTCGGCTGGTACTACATGCTGGCGATGACCCTGTATCTGGTCTTCGTGGTGGTCACCGCGTTATCGGGCTACGGCAAGATCAAACTCGGTGCCGACCACGACGAGCCCGAATTCAGTTACCTGTCCTGGGCCGGCATGCTGTTCGCCGCCGGGATCAGCATCACGCTGTTTTTCTTCTGCGTGTCCGAACCCCTGACTCACCTGGTGCAACCGCCCCAGGGCGAGGCCCTGAACGGTGACGCGGCGCGCCAGGCCATGCAGATCCTGTTTCTGCACTGGGGCCTGCATGGCTGGGGCGTGTTCGCCTTCGTCGGCATGGCCCTGGCGTACTTCGCCTACCGGCATAACCTGCCGCTGGCGTTGCGCTCGGCGCTGTACCCGCTGATCGGCAAGCGCATCAACGGCCCCATCGGTTATGCGGTAGACGGCTTCGGCATCATCGCCACGGTGTTCGGCCTCGGCGCCGACATGGGCTTTGGCGTGTTGCACCTCAACTCCGGGCTCGATTACCTGTTCGGCGTGGCCCACACCCAGTGGATCCAGGTCGGCCTCATCACCTTGATGATGGGCGCGGCGATCCTGGTGGCGGTCTCCGGTGTCGATAAAGGCGTGCGGGTGATGTCCGACATCAACATGCTGCTGGCCTGCGCGCTGCTGCTGTTCGTGTTGTTCGCCGGCCCTACCCAACACTTGCTCAACACCCTGATCCAGAACATCGGCGACTACCTCGGCGCCTTGCCGACCAAGAGTTTCGACCTCTACGCCTACGACAAACCGAGCGACTGGCTGGGCGGCTGGACCGTGTTCTATTGGGCCTGGTGGATCGCATGGTCGCCGTTCGTAGGCCTGTTTATCGCGCGCATTTCCCGCGGTCGTACCATTCGTGAATTCGTGTTCGGCGTGCTGTTGATCCCGCTGGGCTTCACCCTGGCGTGGATGTCGATCTTCGGCAACAGCGCCATCGACCAGGTACTCAACCACGGCCTTACGGCGCTGGGACAGTCGGCCATTGATGACCCGTCGATGAGCCTCTACCTGCTGCTGGAAACCTACCCGTGGAGCAAGACGGTGATCGCGGTCACGGTGTTTATCAGCTTCGTGTTCTTCGTCACCTCGGCCGACTCCGGCACGGTGGTGCTCTCGACCTTGTCGGCCAAAGGCGGCAACGCCGATGAAGACGGGCCGAAGTGGCTGCGGGTGTTCTGGGGCGCGATGACCGCGTTGGTGACCAGCGCGCTGCTGTTTGCCGGCAGCATCGACTCGCTCAAGTCGGCCGTGGTGCTGACCTCGCTACCGTTCTCGATGATCCTGCTGCTGATGATGTGGGGGCTGCACAAGGCGTTCTACCTTGAGTCGCAGAAGCAGATTGCGCAGATGCATTCCCTCGCGCCGGTATCGGGCTCACGCAAGGGCACGGGCGGTTGGCGCCAGCGCCTGAGCCAGGCGGTGCATTTCCCGTCACGGGATGAGGTGTACCGTTTCCTCGAGACCACGGTGCGCCCGGCCATCGAAGAAGTGACGGCGGTGTTTGTCGAAAAAGGCCTCAACGTCGTCACCCAGCCTGACCCGGCCAATGACAGCGTCAGCCTGGAGATCGGCCACGGCGAGCAGCACCCGTTTGTGTATCAGGTGCAGATGCGCGGCTATTTCACCCCGTCATTCGCACGGGGCGGCATGGGTTCCAAGCAGCTCAACAACCGCCGCTACTACCGGGCGGAAGTGCACTTGAGCGAGGGCAGTCAGGACTACGATCTGGTGGGCTACACCAAGGAGCAGATCATCAACGACATCCTCGACCAGTACGAACGGCACATGCAGTTCCTGCACCTGGTTCGTTAAGGCTCAGGCCCTGATAAACAGGGCCAGTGCCACCAACGGCGCACCGAATACCCCGCTGCCGATCACCAGCTCCGAGACCAGGGGCTGGCCGGCAGTGACCACGCCTACCGCGCCGTTCACCACCGACACCACCAGCCAGATCCCGACAAAGCTGTAGGCCAGAATGTGCCGGCTGACGCCCAGCTTTTGGCCGATGAACAGCATCAGCGCGAGGAGGATCAGGCCGGCGGTGATGACGAGGGCGGTGTGCATATCTTAAGTCTCCTGATACCCGCTGATTTTCCATGAACACCAAACCTGTGGCGAGGGAGCTTGCTCCCGCTGGGCTGCGCAGCGGCCCCAAAAAAGATGGGAGCGCTGCGCACTCCAGCGGGAGCAAGCTCCCTCGCCACAATATTAGTGCGTCGTAGAGTGAGTGCTGCGTGGCCTTCAGACCAAACCACCATTGGCCCGCAGGATTTGCCCGTTCACCCAACCACCGGCCGGGCTCACCAGGAACGCCACCACGCGGGCGATATCTTCCGGTTGGCCCAGGCGTTCCAGCGGTGCCATCTTGGCCAGGCCCTGGATCTGCTCTTCGCTTTTGCCATGCAGGAACAGTTCGGTCGCCACCGGCCCCGGGGCAACGGCGTTGACGGTGATGCGCCGGCCGCGCATTTCCTTGGCGAACACCTGGGTCAGGGATTCCACCGCCGCCTTGCTGGCGATGTACACCGCATAACCGGGGAAGTTGAGGCCGACGGTGCTGCTGGAGAAATTGACGATGCGCCCGCCGTCGTTCAGGCGGGTGGCGGCTTCACGCAGGGCGTTGAAGGTGCCGCGGGTATGGATGTCGAAGTTCTGGTTGTAGAGCTCATCGCTGTGTTGGGCCAGCGGCAGCACCTTGAGAATCCCGGCGTTGTTGATCAGCACATCAACCTTGCCCAGCTGGGCTTCGGTCTCGTCGAACAGGCGCTTGACGTCGGCGGCGCTGGCCACGTCGCCCTGGATCGCTATGGCTTGGTGGCCGGCCTGGCGCAACTCCACTACCAGCCTTGACGCTTCGGTGGCGCTGTTGGCGTAGTTGATGGCGACGGCATAACCGTCGGCGGCCAGTTGTCTGGCAACCACGGCGCCGATGCCGCGAGAGGCGCCGGTAACGATAGCAACTTGGGTAGTCATGATCGGGTTTCCTTGGGGCAGTGGTTGGGTGTGGAGGCAGATTCACATGTTTACCCAGGCCGATAAATGCGCCAGAGTTGCCTTGACTGTTCAAGAATCGCCAACAATGGAGACGCGCCGTGGACCAGGTCAAAGCGATGAAAGTGTTCGTGAGGATTTACGAACGCAGCAGCTTCACGCTGGCGGCCGATGACCTGAACCTGCCGCGCGCCACCCTGACCCACACCCTCAACCAGTTCGAGGCCTGGCTGGGCACGCGGTTGCTTGAGCGCAGTACCCGCCGCGTCCGCCCCACGCTGGATGGCGAGGCCTATTACCTGCGCTGTGTGCAACTGCTGGCGGAGCTGGAAGAGGCGGAACTGGCCTTCCGTTCGGTGGCCCCCAAGGGCCGCCTGCGGGTGGATTTGCACGGCACCCTGGCCAAGTACTTCGTGATTCCGGCGCTGCCGCAATTCATGGCGCGCTACCCGGAAATCGAGCTGTCCATCAGCGAGGCGGACCGCTTCGTCGACCTGATCGCCGAAGGCGTGGATTGTGTGCTGCGGGCGGGCACCCTGGGGGATTCGGCGTTGATCGGTCGCCGGGTTGCGACGCTGCGCCAGGTGACCTGCGCGAGCCCGGCCTACCTGCGCAAATACGGCGAGCCGAAGCGCCTCGCCGACCTGGGCGAGCACCGTGCGGTGAACTATGTTTCACGCACCACCGCGAAGCTGTTCCCCTTCGAATTCATGGTCGACGGCGAGGTGCAGGAAGTGACGATCGAGGGGGCGCTGTCGGTGTTCGGCGCAGAGATTTATGCCGCCAGCGCAGTCGCCGGACTGGGCATTATCCAGTGCCCGCACTACCGCATCGCCGAGCTGATCAACCAAGGCGTGATGCAGGAAATCCTCATTGATACACCACCGCCGCCCATGCCGGTTTCGGTGCTCTACCCGCAAAACCGACACATGTCGCCGAGGGTGCGGGTGTTCGTCGATTGGCTCGCCGAAATCTTCGCCACTGCCCGCTAACCCGCGTCTTTACTGGGTTTCTTAAATTTAATTTCATCCGGGTAAAGGGTGTTTTGACTCCGAACTGTCACATGGCCATCGCCTAATTGTGTGAAGCGTTTGACGCTTTCATTTCAGAACAGTGACGGAGACCGGTACCAATGAAGACGTTATTAAGCCCCATGGTGGGTGCCGCCATGGCGAGCTTTATGCTGTCCGCCCACGCCGATTTTATCGATGACAGCCACGCCGACGTGACCCTGCTCAACCGCTACCTCAACCAGCAGGGGCGGGATGTGGTGAACAGCAATAACAAGGCCCACAGCATCCGCGATTGGGGCCAGGGTTTTGAGTTCAACTTCAAGTCCGGCTACACCGATGGGCCGGTGGGCTTTGGCCTGGACCTGCAGGCGTTCTACGGTTTGAAACTGGACTCCGGCGGCGACCTCAATGACAAGGATCACCAGGGCCGCTACCCCGGCAGCATGTTCCCGCTGGATAACGGCAAGTCGGCCGACCAGTTCGGCGTGCTCAGCCCGACCTTCAAGATGCGCTTCGCCCAGGATGAATTGCGCGTCGGTACGCTGTACGGCAACAACCCGGTGCTGGCTAACACCGACGGCCGCCTGTACCAGCAGACCAACACCGGCGTGCAGTTGGTTTCCAAGGACTTGACCGACTTCACCTTTACCGCCGGTGACATCCTCAAGACCAAGATCCGCAACGAAACCGGCGACCAGGGCATGATCACCGCCGGCGGCACCAAAGAGAGCGATCGCTTCCTCTACGGCGGTGCGGACTACAAAGGTTTGCCGGACACCACCGTCAGCCTGTGGTACTCCAACCTTGAGGATTACTACCAGCAGTTCTTCCTCGGTGCCAAGCGTCATGACGCCTTGCCTGTCGGCGCGATTGACACCGACGTGCGTCTGTACCGCAGCCTGGGTGTGGGTGAAAACGCCGCGGGCGACAAAGACTATTCCGCTGCGGGTCTCTACGGCGATGGCACCTCCAAGGGCCGCATCAACCAGTCCACCGTCAGCCTGTTGGAAAGCTACAGCCTGGACGGCCATACCGTCGGCCTGGGCATCCAGAAAAACAGCGGCGACAGCGACTTCCCGTACCTGGATTCCGGCCTGAACAGCGGTGCCAGCAACCAGGGCCCGGGCTCGGGCGCCGACACCCCGGCACTCACCAACATGCAACTGAACAAATTCCAGCATGCCGGCGAGCGCACCTGGCTGGCGCAGTACAAATATGACTTCGGCAAACTCGGCCTTAACGGCCTGACCTTCGCCACGTCCTACGCACACGGTGATGACATCCGCACCACCCAAGGCACTACGAGCGAATGGGAACGTAACGTCACCGTGGCTTACCAGGTGCCCACCGGCACCCTCAAAGGCCTGGGCGTGACCTGGCGAAATGCCCACGCCAGCCCGGATATCACCGGTGCCACGGTGCAAGATGAAAACCGCTTCTATGTAAGCTACGTCGTTCCACTCTGGTAGGACTTTGCTGTAAAAGGGATAGGCAGACTTAAGCGATTCAGCTGCTTAAAAGGCCCGGGAATATGCTTATTCCCGGGCCTTATTTGCCCCAAGTCCAAGAGAGGATTCGATGACTTACATTGCTGCCGAAAACCGCTATGAATCTATTCCTTACCGCCGCGTAGGTCGCAGCGGACTGGTGCTGCCGGCACTGTCCCTGGGGCTGTGGCACAACTTTGGCGACAGCACCCCGATCGACACCCAGCGCGCCTTGCTGCGCACCGCGTTCGACCTGGGTATCAACCACTTCGACCTGGCCAACAACTACGGCCCTCCATACGGCAGCGCCGAGATCAACTTCGGTCGTTTGCTGCGGGAAGACTTCAAGCATTACCGCGATGAACTGATCATCTCCAGCAAGGCGGGCTGGGACATGTGGCCGGGCCCTTATGGCCAGGGCGGCGGTTCGCGCAAGTACGTGCTGGCGAGCCTCGACCAGAGCCTGCAACGCCTGGGCGTCGATTACGTGGACATCTTCTATTCCCACCGTTTTGATGCCGACACCCCGCTGGAAGAAACCGCCAGCGCACTGGCCACCGCCGTGCAACAGGGCAAGGCGTTGTACATCGGGATCTCGTCCTACTCCGGCGTGAAAACCCGGGAAATTGCGGCGCTGCTCCAGGAGTGGAAAGTCCCGCTGTTGATCCACCAGCCGGCCTACAACCTGCTCAACCGCTGGGTGGAAAAAGACCTGCTGGACGTCACCGAAGAACTCGGTGCCGGGGTGATCGCGTTCACGCCATTGGCCCAGGGCCTGCTGACCGACAAATACCTCAACGGCGTACCGGCGGATGCGCGGGTGAATCGCCCGGGGGGTGGTTCGTTGCAGGCCAAGCACTTGTCCGAGGCCAACATCGCCCACGCCCGCGCGCTGAATGAAATTGCCAAGCGCCGTGGCCAAAGCCTGGCGCAGATGGCGTTGGCGTGGACGTTGCGTGATCCACGGGTCACCAGCGCCCTGATCGGCGCGAGCCGGCCGGAGCAGATCATTGAAAACGTCGGTGCGTTGCAGAACCTGAGCTTCAGCGCGCAGGAGCTGGCGGAGATTGACCGGTTTGCCCAGGAAGGCGGGATTAACTTGTGGGAGAAGCCGTCTACGGCTGAATAAGCGGTAGAGCCCGATTCCTGCATCAACCTCTTCCCAATGTGGGAGCGGGCTTGCTCGCGAAAGCGGAGTGTCAGTCACTGGATATGTCGACTGATTCACCGCTTTCGCGAGCAGGCCCGCTCCCACATTTGATTTGTGGTGTGCCTGCTAGAACGGCACATCTCCAAGAATCGTTGCCCGATGCATCACCCGCCGCTGCGGCCGGTAATCATCCACCGCGTAATGCTGGGTCACGCGGTTATCCCAGAACGCCACGTCATTTTCCTGCCAACGCCAGCGAATGGTGAATTCCGGCCGTGTTGCATGGGCAAACAGCAGCTTCAACACCACGTCGCTTTCCGCCGGCTCCAGTTCGTTGATCTTGCTGGTGAACCCCTCGCTGACGAACAGCGATTTACGCCCGCTCACCGGGTGCGTACGAATCACCGGATGAGACAGCGGCGGGTTCTTGCGCCGGGCTTCTTCCCAGCGCGCTAAATCTTCCGGCGTGTTGCCATAACGCTCCAGCGGGAAGGAGCGGGTGAAGTCATGGGTTGCCGTCAAACCGTCCAACAGCTTTTTGAACGGCTCGGACAACGCCTCATACGCGGCAATCCCGCTGGCCCACAACGTATCGCCACCAAACTCCGGCAGCAGCTTGGCGCTCAGTACCGCACCGAGGGCCGGGGTGGGCAGGAAGGTCACGTCGGTGTGCCAGATGGCGTTGTCGCGCACATCGGTCACGGCGGTGTCGAGGATCAGCACTTCTGGCTGCTCCGGCACGTTGGGGTAGATCGGGTGAATGTGCAGGTCGCCGAAATTCGCCGCGAACCGCGCCTGTTGCTGCGGGTTGATCGGCTGGTTGCGGAAGAACAGCACCGAATGCTTGAGCAGCGCCTGTTCGATGGCGTCGCGGTCTTCAATGTTCAGCGGTTGGGTGATGTCGACGCCACTGATCTGGGCGCCAAGGGCGGTGCTGAGAGGTGTTACGGTCAGGCTGCTCATGGGATTCTCGTCGAAAATTTTTCAGTGTGCCTGGCCATGCCACGGCACCAGTTTGCGCTGCAGGGCACGCAAGCCCATTTCCATGGCGAAGGCGATCAGCGCGATCACCAGAATCCCCAGCACCACCACGTCGGTGACCAGGAACTGCGCGGCGGACTGCACCATGAAGCCCAGGCCGCTGGTGGCCGCGATCAATTCTGCGGCTACCAGGGTCGACCAACCCACGCCCAGGCCAATCCGCACGCCGGTGAGGATGTCGGGCAGGGCGCTCGGCAGGATCACATGGCGAATCAGTTGTGCCCGGGTAGCGCCCAACGACTGCGCGGCGCGCAGTTTGGCCGGGTCGACGGTACGTACGCCGGTGGCGGTCGCGATGGCAATCGGCGCAAAAATCGCCAGGTAGATCAGCAGTACTTTGGACAGCTCGCCGATGCCGCACCAGATCACGATCAGCGGCAGGTAGGCCAGTGGTGGAATCGGCCGGTAGAACTCGATCAGCGGGTCGAGAATGCCCCGGGCGATGCGGTTGGAACCGATGGCAATCCCCACCGGCACGGCGGTCAGCACGGCAAAGCCGAGGCCCAGGCCGATGCGCTTGAGGCTCGCGCCCAGGTGCTGCCACAGGGTGGAATCCATGTAGCCGGTGGTCGCCAGCAGCCAGCCTTTTTGCAGCACGGCCGAAGGCGGTGGCAGGAACAGCGGCTCGATCAGCCCGCTGGCGGTCACGGCCCACCAGATGGCAACCAGGGTCACCAGGGTCAGCACGCTGATCCAGCGGGTGCTCAGGCTGCGGCGCACGGGCACGACGGGTTTGCTCGCCGGCTTGGTGGCCGTGGCCGGTAATTCGTAACTGCTCATGCGGACACCTGCCGTTGGGAGAACACCCTGCCCAGCACGTGTTCGCGGGTTTCGATAAAGCGCGGGTCGGACTTGATCGCGCGTGCCGACTCACCGGCGGCGTAGCGCTGGCCGAAGTCCAGGCTCAGGCGCTCGACGATCTGGCCGGGGTTGGGCGCCAGCAGAATCAAATCCGTGGCGAGGAACACCGCTTCTTCGATGTCGTGGGTAATCAGGAATACCGGTTTGGCCGTGCGCCGCCAGACTTGCAGCAACAGCTCCTGCATCTGTTCGCGGGTGAAGGCATCAAGGGCGCCGAAGGGTTCGTCCATCAGCAGTACGCGGGGGTCGGCAGCCAATGCACGGGCCAGGCCGACACGTTGCTTCTGGCCACCGGAGAGTTGCCAGATACGACGGCTGTCGAAACCGGCGAGGTCCACCAGGGCGAGCATTTCCCGGGCGCGGATTTCCCGCTGGTCCTTGGGCACGCCTGCCAACTCCAGGCCGAAGCCGACGTTGGCCAGCACGTCCTGCCAGGGCAGCAGGGCGTCGTCCTGGAACACCACGCCGCGTTCGGCGCTCGGCCCCTTTACCGGCACACCGTCAAGGGTGATGCGCCCGGCGCTGGGTTCGACAAAGCCGGCAATCAGGTTCAACAGCGAAGTCTTGCCACTGCCGGAAGGGCCGAGGGCCACCAGCAATTGCTGGGGCCCAAGGCTCAGGGAAATATCTGCCAGTACTGGCTCCGGGCTGCCTGGGTACTGTGCGCTGATGCGCTCCAGTTGTAGCAAGGCCATCGCGGTTAACTCCTGGTATCAGTTAGTGATGAACTTCGGGCTGACGTACGGGGCGTAGTCCGGCAGTACGGCGTCGACCTTGCCTTGTTCCTTGAGGAACGCGGCGGTATCGGTGACAGCCTTGGTGGTCGGTGCGCCGAGCAGGGTGACCTGGTCAGCCGCCAGCGGGTAGACGTTGCCTTGCAGCAGCAGCGGAATGTCGCTGGCCTTGGCCCCGGAGAGCTTCACCAGTTTGTCGACGTTGCCTTTGTCAGCCAGCCAGGCTTGTGGGTCTTTGCGGTAGGCGGCGTAGGCATCCAGGGTGACCTTGGCAAAAGCCGTGACGATTTCCGGGTGCTTCTCGGCGAAATCCTTACGCACGATCCAGGCATCGAAGGTCGGCGCGCCGAACTTGGCCAGTTCGCCGGAGGTGATCAGCACCTTGCCGTTTTCCTTGGCTACGCCAAGCGCTGGGTCCCACACGTAGGTGGCGTCGATATCACCACGTTTCCAGGCGGCGATGATGGCCGGCGGGGCGAGGTTGAGGATGGTCACTTTGGACGGGTCGATGTTCCAGTGCTTCAACGCGGCCAGCAGGCTGTAGTGGCCGGTGGAAACGAATGGCACGGCGACTTTCTTGCCGATCAGGTCCTGCGGGCTGTTGATCCCGGAACCGTTGCGGGCCACCAGGGCCTCGGCGCCGCCGATCTGGGTGGCGATCAGGAAAGTTTCTACCGGGACCTTGCGGGTCACGGCAGCGGTCAGCGGGCTGGAGCCCAGGTAGCCGATCTGCACGTCACCGGAAGCGATGGCGGCGATGATGTCGGCACCGTTGTCGAATTTGCGCCAGTCGATCTTGGCGTTGGTGGCTTTTTCGTAAGCGCCGTCGGCCTGGGCGACTTTCGCCGGGTCAACGGTGGTCTGGTAAGCGATGGTCACGTCGGCGGCCTGGGCAAACAGGCTGGCACCGGCCAGGGACAACGCCGCCAAGAGGCGAAGGGGGAAGTGCAGTTTCAAGGGGGAAGTCCTCATCAGGCGGCCGGAGGTCGGCGTGTGAGAAGACTAAATGATCTAAGAATCCGAAAATAAATAACATTTTCGAATTAGCTTATGAGGAGAAACTCGCGCGCCAGGCTAGAAGGCGCGTAGGTCAAATGTGGGAGCGGGCTTGCTCGCGAAAGCGGTGAATCAGTCACCGAATACATCGACTGATACAACGCTTTCGCGAGCAAGCCCGCTCCCACAGGGGTCTGTGTCAGGCTTTTAGTTGCTGATAGCGAGGATGCTCGCCTGGTACGACCCGACAAACACGTCAAAATCACCCACTTCGTTCTGCTCAAGCTCCGCCTGCTGCGCCAGCGAACTGCGCGCCAGCTCTTCAAAGCGTGCCTGTTCCTCTGCCTTCAACGGCTCGCTGCGGAAGTACTCCGCATGCACCTGGCTCTGATGCAGCGAGAACTGCGCAAAGCTCTCTTTACGCTCGCTCATCGCCGCCAGCACCTGGGCCGACGGGGTCAGGGACGAATCCTTGACCTTCGCCAGCTGCGCGTCCAGCGCCTGGCTGTGTTCATTGATGCCCTGGCTCTGGTCCAGCATCGCCGCCAGCGGAGCAATCTGCTCCAGCAGCTCTGCCGCCCATTCCTTCATGTCCACCGATTCGCCACGGCGCTGCAATTGCAGGCCCGGACGGCGGCCTTCCTTGACCACGCTGAGGAAGTTGGAGGTGGCGTTGCCGCACTCATTGTCGGCGAACAGCGGGCTGTCATTCAGCGCGCAATACAGCAGGAACGCATCGAGGAAGCGCGACTCTTGCAAGTCGATGCCCATCGGCAGGAACGGGTTGATGTCCAGGCAACGCACTTCGATGTACTGGATGCCACGGGCCATCAGCGCCTGGATCGGCCGTTCGCCGGTGTAGGTCACGCGCTTGGGCCGGATGTTGGAGTAGTACTCGTTTTCGATCTGCAGGATGTTGGTGTTGAGCTGAACCCACTCACCGTCCTTATGGGTACCGACTTCGACGTACGGTGCGTAGGGCGTTGCCACAGCTTCGCGCAGGCTGTCGGTGTAGCTCGCCAGGTCGTTGTAGCACGGCGTCAGGCCGGCCTGGGCGTTGCTCTGGTAACCCAGGTCGCTCATGCGCAGGCTGGTGGCGTACGGCAGGTACAGGGTGTCGGCGTCCAGCACTTCGAGCTGGTGCGAACGACCGCGCAGGAAACCCGCGTCCAGGGCCGGCGAGGCGCCGAACAGGTACATCAGCAGCCAGCTGTAGCGGCGGAAGTTACGGATCAGCGCGATATAGGCCGTGGACTGGTAATCCCGGTCGGTGCCCACAAAGCCTTCGGCTTCCTTGAGCAACGGCCAGAGGTCTTCCGGCAGGGAAAAGTTGTAGTGGATCCCGGCGATGCACTGCATGGTCTTGCCGTACCGCAGGGCCAGGCCCTTGCGATACACGTACTTGAGCTGTCCGATGTTGGAGGTGCCGTAGTAGGCAATCGGAATATCTTCCTCGGCCGGCAACGGGCACGGCATCGATGGACTCCACAGGTACTCGCTGCCGAGCTTGCTGTAGGCAAAACGGTGGATCTTGTCGAGGCTGCTCAGGGTATCGGCCGGGTTGGGCAACGCCGGCGTGATGAATTCAAGCAGCGACTCGGAATAGTCGGTGGTGATCTGTTCGTGGGTCAGTGCAGCGCCCAGGGCCTCGGGATGCGGCGTTTGTGCCAGTCGGCCTTCACCGGTGACGCGCAGGCATTCGCGCTCGATGCCGTGCAGGCATTGCTCGAGCAAAGAGAGGTGTTCGTGCTTGCCGAGCAGGGCCAGGCGGCGGTTGAGAAGTTCGCTCAAGTTGGATTCCTTCACGCGTCAGTCGCCCCAATATGGGGGTGGTCAGGACGGTCTACAAGGGTGAAGTGGAAACTGGCGTTATCGCCTGGTTTTTGAGCCGGATTGACCCACTCTGAAAGAGCCGCCCTCGTCCCTGAATCTGGCCATCGCGCACGAGGAAAAGTTCGGCGCAACTTTCGAAGCGCCGAAATTAACTCAAATCGATGACAGGGAGCTATAGGACAGCGAAGGTGCCTTGTGCTTTTGCGACCAGTTTTTCGTCCTGGTACACGTCCGCCTCGACCACCAGCGTGCGCCGACCCGGGTGAATCACTCGGGCGGTGCACAGCACATCGCCGTCGGAAACGGCGCGGATGTAGTTGATCTTGCATTCGATGGTCGCGCTCTGCTGGTCGAAACCATGGGAGCTGGAACACGCCAGCCCCATGGCAATGTCCACCAGGCTGAAGATCGCCCCGCCATGGAGCTTGCCAGCGCGGTTGCGCAACTGCGGTTCCAGGGTCAAGGCCACCTCGGCAACACCGGTTTCCAGGCGCTGCAGGCGGCAGCCAATGAGTTCGCTGAAAGCGCTGTGGGTCAAGCCGGCTGGCAGTTCCATTAACGTTTCTTCAGTTGTTTGGCGTTGGCGAACAGCGAAGCCATGGCGTTGTTGGCCGGGGCTGGCGCAGCGGTTTCCTTGCGGGGGGCGGCGCCTTGGGACTGGCGTGGCGCCGAGCCCGGGCGTGCGCCGCGGGCACCGTCGATTTTCTCGCCCGGGGTGTCGCTCATGCGCATCGACAGGCCGACGCGTTTGCGCGGGATGTCGACTTCCATGACCTTGACCTTGACCACATCACCGGCTTTCACCGCTTCACGCGGGTCCTTGATGAACTTCTCCGAAAGCGCAGAGATGTGCACCAAACCGTCCTGATGCACGCCGATATCCACAAACGCGCCGAAGTTGGTCACGTTGGTCACCACGCCTTCGAGGATCATCCCCAGTTGCAGGTCCTTGAGGTCTTCGACGCCTTCCTGGAATTCGGCGGTCTTGAACTCGGGACGCGGGTCGCGGCCAGGTTTTTCCAGCTCTTGCAGGATGTCGGTGATGGTCGGCACGCCGAAGGTTTCGTCGGTGTACTTCTTCGGGTCGAGGCGCTTGAGGAACGCGGCGTCGCCGATCAGCGAGCGGATGTCGCGGTCGGTTTCAGCGGCAATGCGTTGTACCAGCGGGTAGGCTTCCGGGTGGACAGCCGAGGAATCCAGCGGGTTGTCACCGTTCATGACGCGCAGGAAGCCGGCGGCTTGCTCGAAGGTTTTTTCGCCAAGGCGTGCGACTTTTTTCAGCGCTGCACGGGTCTTGAACGCACCGTTTTCGTCGCGGTGGGTCACGATGTTCTGCGCCAGGGTGGCGTTGAGGCCGGAGATGCGGGCCAGCAGCGCAACCGAAGCGGTGTTTACGTCCACGCCCACGGCGTTCACGCAGTCTTCAACCACGGCGTCCAGGCCGCGAGCCAGTTTCAGCTGCGACACGTCGTGCTGGTACTGGCCGACGCCGATGGATTTCGGGTCGATCTTCACCAGCTCCGCCAGTGGGTCCTGCAGGCGGCGAGCAATGGACACGGCGCCACGGATCGACACGTCGAGGTCCGGGAATTCCTTGGAAGCCAGTTCAGACGCGGAGTACACCGAAGCGCCGGCCTCGGAGACCATCACCTTGGTCATCTGCATGCCTGGGTATTTTTTGATCAGCTCGGCGGCCAGCTTGTCGGTTTCACGGCTGGCGGTGCCGTTGCCGATGGCAATCAGGTCCACCGAGTGCTTGGCGCACAGGGCGGCCAGGATGGCGATGGTCTGGTCCCACTTGTTGTGCGGCACGTGGGGGTAAACCGTGGCGTGATCCAGCAGCTTGCCGGTGGCGTCGACCACGGCAACCTTGCAGCCGGTGCGCAGGCCCGGGTCGAGGCCCAGGGTTGCGCGTGGGCCGGCGGGTGCGGCCAGCAGCAGGTCGTGCAGGTTGTGGGCGAATACGCTGATGGCTTCGGTTTCGGCGCCGTCGCGCAACTCGCCCAGCAGGTCGGTTTCGAGGTGGGTGTAGAGCTTGACCTTCCAGGTCCAGCGCACGACCTCACTGAGCCACTTGTCCGCAGGACGATTCTGATTCTGGATGCCGAACTGTTGACCGATCATGCCTTCGCACGGGTGCATGGTGCCTGGCAGCTCGTCGCCGACTTTCAGCGCGGAGCTCAGGATGCCTTCGTTGCGGCCGCGGAAAATCGCCAGTGCACGGTGGGACGGCATGCTTTTCAGCGGCTCGTCGTGTTCGAAATAATCGCGGAACTTGGCGCCTTCCTCTTCCTTGCCGGCGATCACGCGGGCACTCAGGGTGGCTTCCTGCTTCAGGTAGTTGCGCAGTTTTTCCAGCAGGTTGGCGTCTTCGGCGAAGCGCTCCATGAGGATGTACTTGGCGCCTTCGAGGGCGGCCTTGACGTCGGCCACGCCTTTTTCGGCATCGACAAAGCGTGCAGCTTCGGTTTCCGGGGCCAGGGACGGGTCGTTGAACAGACCGTCGGCCAGCTCGCCGAGGCCGGCTTCCAGGGCGATCTGGCCCTTGGTGCGGCGCTTCTGCTTGTACGGCAGGTACAAGTCTTCGAGGCGGGTCTTGGTGTCGGCGAGCTTGATGTCGCGTTCCAGCTGCGGGGTCAGCTTGCCTTGCTCTTCGATGCTGGCGAGGATGCTGATACGCCGTTCGTCGAGTTCTCGCAGGTAGCGCAGGCGCTCTTCCAGATGCCGCAACTGGATATCATCGAGGCTGCCGGTGACTTCTTTACGGTAACGGGCGATGAAGGGCACTGTGGAGCCTTCATCCAGTAGAGCGACGGCCGCTTCGACCTGTTGTGGGCGTACGCCGAGTTCCTCGGCGATGCGGCTGTTGATGCTGTCCATAAAACCACCTGAAATTCTGAAAGCAGGCTCGCAGGCCCGGAAAACAAGGCTCGCGAGGCTGGTTGAGCGGCCCGTCTGGCGCCGCTGCCTGGGTCAAGAGGCAGCCTATTGACCCTCGAAATCGAAAAAATCACTACAAGCGGGTGAAAAAAATCCCCTGGCAGTAAACGGTAACGAACTGACGTTGCCCTGCACAAAGGCGCCGCATTATAACCAGCGTTCTGCCCTTGGGGGGATTGCCGCCAAGGTTGTAGGGCGCGGGTTCGCTGGCGGTAGAGGAAAAATCTGCTAACAATGCACACGGTGCGTATAACGGCAGCTACGCCATAATGCGCGCCGAGATAAGAGGAGCATCTAATGAGCAGCACTGCACAAACTGCTGAAGGCGAAAAAATTCTCATCGTTGATGACGATCCGGGGCTGAGCAGCCTGCTGGAGCGTTTCTTCAACTCCAAGGGCTACCGTGCCCGCGCGGTGCCAAACACCGAACAGATGGACCGCCTGTTGGGACGTGAAGTCTTCAACCTGGTGGTGCTGGACCTGATGCTGCCCGGCGAAGACGGCCTGACCGCCTGCAAACGCCTGCGCGGCGCCAACAATCAGATCCCGATCATCATGCTGACCGCCAAGGGCGATGAGCTGAGCCGCATCAAGGGCCTGGAACTGGGCGCCGACGATTACCTGGCCAAGCCGTTCAACCCGGACGAGCTGATGGCACGGGTCAAGGCCGTACTGCGTCGCCAGGCCGCCCCGGTACCGGGTGCCCCAGGCAGCGAAGACGAAAGCGTGACCTTCGGTGACTACGAGCTGTCGCTGGCCACCCGTGAGCTCAAGCGTGGCGATGAAGTGCACATGCTGACCACCGGCGAATTCGCCGTGCTCAAGGCACTGGTGATGAACGCTCGCCAGCCGCTGACCCGCGACAAGCTGATGAACCTAGCCCGTGGCCGCGAGTGGGACGCCCTCGAGCGCTCCATCGACGTACAGATCTCCCGTCTGCGCCGGATGATCGAGCCCGATCCATCCAAGCCGCGTTATATCCAGACGGTGTGGGGTGTGGGTTACGTGTTTGTGCCGGATGGCACTGCAACCAAGTGACCGATGATTTGCAGAGGCGGGCGTGCCGGTGATGACTCGATAAGAGTCAGCCGGTTGCCCGGCGTTTGCAATTCTGCGAGCTTGGCTCGCTCCTGCAAGGTGTCCAGCTGTCTTTTATGAAAACCCCGTTGTGGTTCCCGCAGAGTTTCTTCTCACGCACCCTTTGGCTGGTGCTCATCGTCGTACTGTTTTCCAAGGCCCTGACACTGGTTTATCTGTTGATGAACGAAGACGTGCTGGTGGACCGGCAGTACAGCCACGGTGTCGCGCTGACCTTGCGCGCCTACTGGGCCGCAGACCCCGAGAACCGCGAGAAGATCGCCAAGGCCGCTACCCTGGTCCGGGTCGCGGGCGCGGGCGTGCCCGAGGGCGAGCAACATTGGCCCTACAGCGAAATCTACCAGCGCCAGATGCAGGCCGAACTGGGTGAAGACACCGAGGTGCGGCTGCGCATGCATGTGTCGCCGGCGCTGTGGGTGCGAGCGCCGAGCCTGGGGGAGGACTGGCTGAAAGTGCCGCTGTATCCGCATCCCTTGCGGGGGCAGAAGATCTGGAACGTGCTGGGCTGGTTCCTGGCGATTGGCTTGCTTTCCACCGCGTCTGCCTGGATTTTCGTGCGCCAGCTCAACCAGCCGCTCAAGCGCCTGGTGTTTGCGGCACGCCAGCTGGGCCAGGGCCGCAGTGTGCGCCTGCCCATCAGCGATACGCCGAGTGAAATGACCGAGGTGTACAGCGCGTTCAACCAGATGGCCGAGGATGTCGAACAGGCGGGGCGCGAGCGCGAGCTGATGCTGGCGGGGGTGTCCCATGACCTGCGCACGCCGCTGACGCGATTGCGGCTTTCCCTGGAACTGATGGGTAACCACACCGACCTTACCGACGACATGGTTCGAGACATCGAGGACATGGACGCGATTCTCGACCAGTTCCTGGCGTTTATCCGCGATGGCAGGGACGAGGTGGTGGAAGAGGTCGACCTGACGGACCTGGTTCGCGAGGTGGTGGCGCCCTACAACCAGAATGGCGAGCAGGTGCGCATGCGCCTGGAGCCGATCCAGCCGTTCGCGTTGCGTCGGGTTTCGATGAAGCGCCTGCTGAATAACCTGATTGGTAACGCGCTGCATCACGCTGGTTCCGATGTGGAAGTAGCAGCCTACGTTTCCGGGGATACCAGTGCGCCTTACGTGGTGCTGAGTGTCATGGACCGTGGGGCCGGTATCGATCCGGCGGAACTGGAAGGTATCTTCAACCCGTTCACCCGCGGCGACCGTGCCCGGGGTGGCAAAGGCACGGGCCTGGGGCTGGCGATTGTGCGGCGGATTGCTTCAATGCATGGCGGCAATGTCGAATTGCGCAACCGGCCGGATGGCGGCCTGGAAGCGCGAGTGCGCTTGCCGTTGGGGCTGATGTTGCCCAGGGACGCGGTCTAAATGTGGGAGCGGGCTTGCTCGCGAAGGCGGTGGGTCAGTCCATAGAAATGTCGACTGATCCACTGCCTTCGCGAGCAAGCCCGCTCCCACACTGGTTTTGCGGTGCTTTACAGGTTGGGTGTCCTCAACCTTTGCCTTTGGTCCTGGTCATATTCGGCCCACCACTCTTCTCCAGATGCTGAATGATGATCCCCGCCACATCCTTGCCGGTGGTGGTCTCAATTCCTTCCAGGCCCGGTGACGAGTTCACCTCCATCACCAGCGGCCCGTGGTTGGAGCGCAATATATCCACACCCGCCACGCTCAACCCCATGACCTTGGCTGCCCGCAGTGCGGTCATGCGTTCTTCCGGGGTGATCTTGATCAGGCTGGCACTGCCGCCACGGTGCAGGTTGGACCGAAACTCACCCGGCTTGGCCTGGCGCTTCATCGCGGCAATCACCTTGTCGCCCACCACGAAGCAGCGGATATCCGCACCGCCGGCTTCCTTGATGTACTCCTGCACCATGATGTTCTGCTTGAGGCCCATGAACGCCTCGATCACCGACTCGGCCGCAGTCGCGGTTTCACACAGCACCACGCCGATGCCCTGGGTGCCTTCCAGCACCTTGATCACCAGCGGCGCGCCGTTGACCATCTCGATCAGGTCGGGAATGTCATCCGGGGAGTGCGCAAAGCCGGTGACCGGCAAGCCAATGCCACGGCGCGACAGCAACTGCAGCGAGCGCAGCTTGTCCCGCGAACGGGCGATAGCCACCGATTCATTGAGGGGAGACACCCCCATCATTTCAAACTGGCGCAGTACCGCGCAGCCATAGAACGTCACGGAAGCACCGATACGCGGGATCACCGCATCGAAGCCTTCCAGCGGTTTGCCCCGGTAGTGGATCTGCGGCTTATGACTGGCAATGTTCATATAGGCGCGCAACGTATCGATCACCACCATCTCATGGCCACGTTCGGTGCCGGCCTCGACCAGGCGACGGGTGGAATACAGACGCGGGTTACGCGACAGCACAGCGATCTTCATGCAGCACCTGTGGCAGAGGTAGTAGAGACCGGGAACACCGGCTTGTCTTGAACGTATTTGACGCCGGGACTGACCACCAGTTGGCCGTCAATCAGGGCCTTGGAGCCCAGCAACAGGCGGTAACGCATGGCCTTGCGGCAGGCGAGGGTGAATTCCACCCGCCATACCCGATCGCCCAGGGCCAGGGTGGTGCTGATCACATACCGCACCTGGGCCTGGCCGTTGGAGCTTTTAATGGTTTTCATCGCCACCAGCGGTGCTTCGCAGCGCCGGTGACGCAGTTGCACCACGCTGCCCAGGTGCGCGGTGAAGCGCACCCACTTTGCACCGTCGCGCTCAAATGGCTCGATCTCGGTGGCATGCAGGCTTGAGGTACTGGCGCCGGTGTCGATCTTGGCGCGCAGGCCTGCCACTCCCAAGTCGGGAAGTGCCACCCACTCACGCAGACCCACAACGGTCAAATGGTCAAATGTCTTCAATATGAATAACCGGCAATTAATTCGCCCAGGCGGCGGGTGATACCTCGGCCAGGGCTTTGAATGCAGGCTTGGCGAACCAGTAGCCCTGCATCAGAAATATTCCACAGTCGGCGAGAAAGTCCCGCTCGCCGGCGCTTTCGATGCCCTCGGCGATGACAATAACGCCCAACTGCTCACAGATTGTGACAATCCCCCGGACGATCACCTGACGGACACGATCACGGTCGACATCGCGGATCAGCGCCATGTCGAGTTTGATCAGGTCAGGTTGGAAATCGGCCAGCAGATTCAGCCCCGAATAGCCCGCCCCGAAATCGTCGATGGCGGTCTTGAAGCCGAATTCGCGGTATTCACGCAGAATATTCGTCAAATGGCGATAGTTATCTACATGCTCGCTTTCCAGGGTCTCGAAAATCAGCCGATCCAACGGAAAATTATGCGCCCGGGCCGCCTCCAGGGTGCTGCGGATGCACAGTTCTGGTCGATAGACCGCATTGGGCATGAAGTTGATTGAAAGGTGCGTCTGCATGTTGAGTGTCGAAGCGGTGGCGATCGCGCGGGTGCGGCATTGCTGGTCGAAACGGTAGCGATTGCTGTCGTTGACCTGATCCAGCACCGACATCGCGCCCTCACCATTCACGCCGCGCACCAAGGCTTCATGGGCAAAGATCGACTGGTCACGCAGGTCCACGATAGGCTGATACGCAAAGGCGAACTCAAAGCCCAGCGGCTCACTTTGCTGGCAGCCCGCACAGGCTTGTTTGGGCGAGGTCAGTGAAATGGGAAAGTCGGTCACACGTTAACCTCGCGAAAACAGGATGCTACCTGGCGTATCTTAGGTGAGCTCAAGGGTTTATGCGTTGAAGGGTTTCAACGGTAAAGTTGCGACATTTTTCAGAGCGAGGAATTCAAGTGGCTCAGAAGCAGGAAGAGGAAGAAAAAGTCCGTTTGGACAAGTGGTTGTGGGCGGCGCGTTTCTTCAAGACCCGTGCCTTGGCCAAGGCGGCGATCGAGAGTGGCAAGGTGCATTGGCGCGGCGAGCGTTGCAAGCCCGGCAAGGAGCCACGCATCGGCGATGAGTTTCAGATCCGTGCCGGGTTTGATGAACGAACCGTCGTGGTCCAGGCGCTTTCAATTGTGCGAAGGGGCGCTCCCGAGGCGCAGGCGTTGTATACCGAGACCGAAGCCAGCATCGCCAAGCGCGAAAACGCGGCGGCCATGCGCAAGGCCGGCTCCCTGGGCATGACCACCGACGGCAAGCCAAGCAAGAAGCAGCGGCGCGACCTGTTCAAGTTTCGCGGCAGTGGCAATGATGATTAATCGGCAGACCGCAGGAGCCAGGTCGGCTCCTGCTATTTCAACTCAAACGCTGCGAATCACGCTCAAGCGCTTAACCAGCGGTACTCGCCGAAACAATTCAAACACCGGGCCCGTCACTCGCACCAGCCCCCGCGAAACCTTCGCTGCAAAGGGCGTGTAGTAACCCCAGCCCAACGCCAACAGCGCCAGCAACACCCCACCGATATAATCGTCCTGCCCCCAATGCGCACCGGCTACCAGCCGCGGCATCATGAACAGCAGCGCCAAGCCCCAGATCACCAGCACCTGCCCGATCCGCTTGGCAAACACGGTCATGAACATGCCCCAGATCAGCAATACCGATGCATGATCCCCCGGGAAGCTCTGGCTGGAGCGGTCCTTCAACTCCCATGTCTTCTCCAGGCCCGGGAAATAGTCGCTCATCTGAATCGCGCCGCTGATCACCATCGACGGGCTATGGTGTTGCCAGCCCATCTGCGCTGCCAGCTTGGAAAACAGCATGCGGATAAACAGCAACAGCAGCAGAATGCCCAGGAAGCCGAAAAACGCCTGGCGCACTTCAATCGCCTTGAACACCCAGTCGCCACGGATCAACAGCGTCAGCAGAATCACCCCGACCACCGCGTCAAACGGCCGCAAACTGGCCACCGCCCACACATGCAGCCACGCGGAGCTGCTTGCCAGCGGGTCATTGAGCAGATGAAACAGCCACTCGTCGAAAACCGTGCAGAGCGCCTGGCCCGCCGGCCAGAGCCAAAAACACAGCAGCCCCACAGCGAGTAAATTACACAGGGCCAATCGCCCGAGGTCCCACCTGGCTTGGAACAAACCCGGATTGTTCATAAACTGTTTCCTCTTTGCTTTGAAGCGCTTCGTTTTCCCACAGAAGGCCGCACCAAAACGGTGCTAAAGCGTGTAATTCTATAAACCTTGTCATCTTTTTGTCATCAATTCAGATACCCAGACCTATGACTGATCTACCGGATACCGACTTCACCCAACGCTTCATCTTCGACGACAGCGACGCCCGCGGCGAACTGGTCGCCCTGGAGCGCAGCTATGCCGAAGTCCTCGCCAAGCACCCCTATCCGGAGCCGGTCGCGCAATTGCTCGGCGAGCTGATGGCGGCTGCCTCGCTGCTGGTGGGCACCCTGAAGTTCGATGGTTTGCTGATCCTGCAGGCCCGCTCCGAAGGCCCGATCCCGCTGCTGATGATCGAATGCTCCAGCGAGCGCGAAATCCGTGGGCTGGCCCGCTACGACGCGGACCGCATCGCCGCCGATGCGACCCTGGCTGACCTGATGCCAGACGGCGTGCTGGCCCTGACCGTCGATCCGACGGTAGGCCAGCGTTACCAGGGCATCGTCGACCTCGATGGCGAAACCCTGTCCGACTGCTTCACCAATTATTTCGTGATGTCCCAGCAAGTGGGCACCCGCTTCTGGCTCAACGCCGACGGCAAGCGCGCCCGTGGCCTGCTGCTGCAACAACTGCCGGCCGACCGCATCAAGGACGAAGAAGACCGCGCCGACAGCTGGGCCCACATCACCGCCCTGGCCGGCACCCTGAAAGCCGAAGAGTTGCTGGGCCTGGATAACGAAACCATCCTGCACCGCCTCTACCACGAAGAGGCCGTGCGCCTGTTCGACGTGCAGTCCCTGCGCTTCCACTGCAGCTGCTCCCGCGAACGCTCGGCCACGGCCCTGGTCAGCCTGGGCCTGGAAGACGCGCAGGACCTGGTGGTGGAACACGGTGGCAACATCGAGATCGACTGCCAGTTCTGCAACCAGCGCTACCTGTTCGACGCTGCCGATATTGCTCAATTATTCGCCGGCGCGGGCGTAGATACCCCTTCAGGCACCCGCCACTAAAACGTTTAAGCACAGGTAAATCACCTGACAAACGCCGGATTTCCGCCGTTCTGACCGGAGGGCCCTACTCTTTTTGGGCTTTTCTGGCATAATCCGGCCCACTTTTTTCGCGGTAGTAGTGCGCAACTTTCTACTACAAAACGTTTGGAGCACTCGGCCACTGGCCGACGGGGAACCTCATGACGCAAGCCAATAACGCCGTATACACCGATCTGAGTGTTGACGATCTGGTCAAAGAAGCCCTGCAGCGCGGTGAAGGCGTGCTTGCCGATACCGGTGCGCTGGTCGTAGAAACCGGTCACCGTACCGGCCGTTCGCCAGTCGACCGCTTCATCGTTGAAGAGCCTTCCACCCAGGCTGCCATTGCCTGGGGCCCGATCAACCGCAAGTTCCCGGCCGACAAGTTCGATGCCCTGTGGGCTCGCGTCGAGGCATTCAACAACGCGCAAGAGCATTTCGTTTCCCACGTTCACGTAGGGGCTGCAGAAGACCACTACCTGGCCGTGAAAATGACCACCCAGACTGCCTGGCAGAACCTGTTCGGTCGTTGCCTGTTCATCAACCCGGCCCAGTACAACCCGGCCGGTCGTGAAGAGTGGCAAGTGCTCAACGTGGCCAACTTCGAATGCGTGCCAGAGCGTGACGGCACCAACTCCGACGGTTGCGTGATCCTCAACTTCGCCCAGAAAAAAGTCCTGATCGCCGGCATGCGTTACGCCGGTGAGATGAAAAAAGCCATGTTCTCGGTGCAGAACTTCCTGCTGCCGGCCTCCGACGTGCTGCCGATGCACTGCGCCGCCAACATCGGCGAAGCCGGCGACGTGACCCTGTTCTTCGGTCTGTCGGGCACCGGTAAAACCACCCTGTCCGCCGACGAAAGCCGCTACCTGATCGGCGACGACGAACACGGCTGGGGCGAAGGTGTGGTGTTCAACATCGAAGGCGGTTGCTATGCCAAGTGCATCGACCTGTCCGAGAAGAACGAGCCGGTGATCTGGAAAGCCATCAAGCACGGCACCGTGCTCGAAAACGTGGTGATCGACGATGCCAAGCACGCCGACTACACCAACGTCAGCCTGACCCAGAACAGCCGCGCCGCCTACCCGCTGGAGCACGTGGCCAAGCGTTCCGAGAAAAACCTCGGTGGCGAGCCAAACGCTGTGATCTTCCTGACCTGCGACCTGACCGGCGTACTGCCGCCCGTGTCGATCCTCAGCGAAGAACAAGCGGCCTACCACTTCCTGTCCGGCTACACCGCCCTGGTGGGCTCGACCGAAATGGGTTCGGGCGGCGGCATCAAGTCGACCTTCTCCACCTGCTTCGGCGCGCCATTCTTCCCACGCCCGGCTGGTGAATACGCAGAACTGCTGATCAAGCGCGTGCGCGGCTTCGGCTCCAAGGTCTACCTGGTCAACACCGGCTGGACCGGCGGCGGCTACGGCGTTGGCAAGCGCTTCAACATCCCGACCACCCGTGGCGTGATTGCAGCGATCCAGAGCGGTGCGTTGATTGGTGCCGAGACCGAGCACCTGGACACCATCAACCTGGACGTGCCATTGGCCGTACCGGGCGTCGAGACTGGCCTGTTGAACCCACGTAACACCTGGGCTGACAAGGCTGCCTACGATGAAGCGGCGAAAGCGCTGGCGGGTCTGTTCATCGAGAACTTCAAGAAGTTTGAAGTGAGCGATGCGATCAAGGCTGCGGGTCCGAAGTTGTAAGATTCGGCCGTTGTGAAAAAGCCGCCCCTAGTGGGCGGCTTTTTTGTGGGCGAAGGATCAGTCGACGAGGTGCAGAACCACGGCTCCCACTAACACCAGCACCACACCGGTCACTTGCACCGCTGACAGCCGCTCCTTGAAAAACACAAACCCCAGAATCGCGGCGATCCCACCGGACAGGGTGCTGATCACTGTCACCACGGAAACCGACCCCGCCATTGCACCCCACGAGAACGCCGAGAACCCACCCAGGTTCATCAGGCTCGCGCTGGTCAGCGTTGCGCAGTTTTTCAGCGGTGGGATTTTCAGGCCGTCTTTGATCTTAAGCACCATCAACACCAGGACGCACAGGCCAACCAAATACCCAAGCCAAAGCATCGTGACCGGGCCAAGCGTCGGCAGGGTGTAGCGGCCCTGCACCCAAAAGCTTGTGCCGTAGAGCAACGCTGCGAGCATCGCGTAGGCGATTGAGCGGCTGGAGCTGTTGTGAGGGATGCCATTGTCCTTGTGAATGCTGGACAGGATCACGCCAATTACGCAGAGAGCGATGCAGCCGAGTTGGATCAGGCTGATGTGTTCGCCGCTGGCCCATGACAGCAAAGTAGTCACGACACCGTAGGACGTCACCAGCGGCGCGACAATCGCCGCTTTGCCCAGCGAGAAGGCCTTGGACAGCGCAAGGGCGCCGGAGACGGTCAGCAGGGCTGCTGCGGCTCCCAGGAGCCACACACTCAAAGGCGCCGCGAGGGATTTGACGAGGAAAGCCGGGAATATGACCAGCAGCAGGGTCATGATCAGGAAGCCCAGCGCCTGGCCGAAGTACACCGCGCGTTTGACGCCGACAGCTCGGGCGTTGAGGCCCACGAGGAAGTCCGTGCCGCCCCAGAGCAGGGCGGCCAGCAGGCCCATTAGTACGTCCATGTAAGGTCCTTGTTATTTTTTGAAGGCTGCGGTGTATCAAATTAAGGTTTTTTGTTCGCCCGGTTTTCCAGGGCTTGCGTGTCCCAGCGTTGGGCCTTGATAGCCAGGTAAAGCATGCCGATGGTCAGCGGGATTTTGTCGCCGCGGCCTTTGGCTCTGTGCTTCAGGAAGACATCGAAGACGGGAGGTTGGAAATAACGATAAGCGTCGTAGTCGTTCAAGTCGACAGCGAAGTCTTGCTCCAGAGCTTCCATCAATTGATTGGCTTCGGTGCCGTCGCAGCCCAGTTCGAGGTTGATGGCGGTTTCAAGGCGCAACGTCTTATGTTCGGGCAGGCCAATTTCTTCATGCAGCAGTTGCAGGAGCTGCTGCATCGCGATGTCTTCGGGGAAGTTGGGGGCCAGGTTCATGGTGGTTACGCGAGAGTGGGTGGAGGCGACCGACTTTATCGATGGCACCGCGATCCTTCAAACGAAACTGGTCAAATGTGGGAGGCGGGCTTGCCCGCGATGGCGGTGTTTCAGTGGTAAAGGTGTTGTCTGACACTCCGCTATCGCAGGCAAGCCAGCTCCCACATTTGATCGTTCCCACGCTCCGCGTGGGAATGCATCCCGTGACGCTCCGCGTCACCAGTGTTCATGGCTTGGGTCGTGCGCGGATGACGGGACGCGGAGCGTCCCTGGCGGCATTCCCACGCGGAGCGTAGGGAACGATCGGGGCTAGCGCGGGGTGCTGATACACCGCTCGAAAATCGCCTCCAACCCCCGATAATCACACGCCACCGCATCGATGTTCGCCGGTATCCACGCCGCATTCTTCACCAGCCACCAATTCACCGAAAACCCGGCATTCACGATGATCTGCTCGAACAGAATCCGCTGCGCCCGGCCGTTCCCTTCGCGAAACGGGTGGATCACGTTGAGGTCGCCATAGGCCTCGGCAATTTGCGTCACCAACTCTGCCTGCGTCACCCCGACAAACCAGTTCGCCTGCGCCATGTGCTGGATGATCTTGCTCGCCTCAGGCGGGATACGCTCCGGTGTGCAGAACAGCGTGTCGCCTTTCTGGATGTTGACCGTACGCAGTTCCCCGGCCCATTCGTAAATGTCTGCGAACAGGGTGCGGTGGATGTGTTGCAGGCGTTCCAGGTCGTAGGGCGGGGGATACAGCGGAAGGCTGCCGACAGCGATTTCAGACAGTTCCCGCTCGGCCTGGTGCAGGCGTTCTTCGTCGAACAAATCGAGGCGGTTACGCAGGACGCTGCTACCGGGGTAGCAGTACGGGTCCTGGCCCACGCCATATTTGTCGAGCATCAGCGTGGGGTGTTGCGGTACTTGGCGAGGACGGCTTCGCGGGTCGGCAGGGGTTTGTCGACGTCGGCGGGCTGGGTGTCGAACCCTTCCAGGCGCAGGCTGGCGAGGTAGTTGGAACGACGGATCTTGTCGTAGTGATCCTGCTTTTGCTCAAACGTCAGTTCGGCCATGACAGCGTCCTCTCGGTGCGAAGGTTGATTGTAGCGCAATGAGTTTCGAGATGCGTCCCGCGTAAGGTTGGAACGATTCTTACGGGTGCCTACTCCACTTCCCAGGCTGTGTATCATCCAGACTCTTTTTTCCTTGCGACCTTTCTCGATTCGCTGAATGCGCTGGTCTATGTTTTGGGCTCGTTCAGCGGTCAATGGAGTGACAGCTTATGCACAACACCCTCCAACAGGTCTTTGGTTATCCACAGTTTCGTTTGGGCCAGGAGGCGGTGGTCAGTGCCGTGCTGGCCGGCCGTTCGGCGGCGGCGATTTTTCCCACCGGTTCCGGCAAGTCCCTGTGTTATCAACTTTCCGCCGTGTTGCTGCCGCACCTGACGCTGGTGGTGTCGCCGTTGCTGGCGCTGATGCAGGACCAGTTGGGTTTCCTGCAGCGCCACGGTATCTCGGCGGGCAGCATCGACTCGGCCCAGAGCCGCGATGATGCCAATGACGTCATGGCCCGGGCGCGTTCGGGCGAGCTGAAGATCCTGATGGTTTCCGTGGAGCGCTTGAAGAACGAGCGCTTTCGCAACTTCCTGCAAAGCGTGCCGATCTCGCTGCTGGTGGTGGATGAGGCTCACTGCATTTCCGAATGGGGCCATAACTTTCGCCCGGACTACCTGAAGCTGCCGGATTACCAACGCCAGTTCCGCATCCCCCAGGCGCTGCTGCTGACCGCCACGGCGACGCCCAAGGTGATCGCTGACATGCAGGCCAAGTTCGCCATTGCACCTGACGATGTGATCACCACCGGCTTCTATCGCTCCAACCTCAACCTGCTGGTTGAGCCCGTCAGTGGCCAGGACAAGCGACGACGGCTGGTGACGTGGATGCAGGAGCGAGCCAATCAGCCAAGCATCGTCTACGTAACGCTGCAAAAAACCGCGGAGCAGATTGCCGAGCATTTGAATCGCAATGGAATCCAGGCCGAGGCTTATCACGCGGGCCTGGCTCACGATAAGCGGGAGGCCATTCAGAAGCGATTCATGGGCGGTCAGTCCAACTGCATCGTCGCCACCATTGCCTTCGGCATGGGCATCGACAAAAGCGATATCCGCAACGTGGTGCACTTCGACCTGCCCAAATCCATCGAGAACTACAGCCAGGAAATCGGCCGTGCCGGGCGTGACGGGCAGCCGTCTGAGTGTCTGGTTCTGGCCAACCGCGACAGCCTGAATATCCTGGAAAACTTTGTGTACGGCGATACGCCGGAACAGGAAGGTATTCGCCGAGTCCTGGAGGAAATACAGGCGGTCCGTGCCGATGGACAGTGGGAGTTTATGCTCCGCTCACTGTCGGACCACAGCAACATCCGTGAACTACCGCTGAAGACCTTGCTCGTGCAGCTTGAACTCAAGGGTGTGATTGCGCCGCGCTACGCGTTTTATGCCGAATACCGCTTCAAGTATTTGATTGAACCAGAGGCATTGCTGGCGCGTTTTACCGGCGAGCGGCAGCAGTTTGTCGCAGCGATTATCCAGGTCTGCAAACGGGCGAAAACCTGGGCGACGGTGGACTTCGACGCGCTGTATCAACAGCACCAGGCCGAGCGCAGCCGGGTGGTGAAGGCCCTGGATTACTTTCAGGAACAAGGCCTGATCGAGATGGAAAGCCGGCAGATGACCGAGGTTTACGCCCTGCTGAATACCGACTTCGATCCACAGGCGCTGAGCACGGAGTTATACACAGGCTTCAAGCAGCATGAGGTGACGGAGGTGGCGCGAATTCACGCCATGCTGGATCTGTTCGCGACACAGGAGTGCCTGGGTTACCGCCTGGCGCACTATTTCGGCGATGAAAACGCGCCCCGGCAGTGCGGGCACTGCTCGGTGTGCCACGGTAACGTCGCCCACTTGCCGGCGCCGCCGAACTTGCCGCCGCTTGTGGATAAAAACTTTCTCGCGCTGTGCGGTGAATTTATCCACAGCCACCATGAGTACAGCGGCGACTTGCCAAGCGCGGAGCGGCTGACACGGTTTTTATGCGGTCTCAGCGTGCCGTTGTTTACCAAGCTGAAGGCACGAGGGATTCCAGGTTTCGCGGTACTGGAGGAGTATCCCTATGCAGAGGTTCGTGAATGGGCGGAGGCAGGGTTGGAGGCACTCTGATTTCCGGTCTGGAGGGTCGCGCTTTCCCTTCCAGTGGCAGACGCCGCCGACAGCCGGACCGTGCCCGCACGTGAGAAGGTTTGACGCTTCACTTCTTCTGCAAAGGAATTGCCCATGGCTTTTGGTTTTTCTCGTGGTGTTGTCCCCGGCGTCTTGCTGTTCGCCGGGTTGCTGGTGGCACAAGGCACGCTGGCCTCGGTCATCCCGTTGAGCGTGAATGACTGTCGGCAGATGCAGCTTCGCAACACTATCACCGCCGCCAATCCATTGCCCTGCGCACGCCTGGCGCGGGTGACGTTCAGCTATGTGGACTTTGGCGGAGTGCTGCATAACAACGGGCAGCTCGTGGTGCTGGATGCCATCGCACCCCATGTGGAGGAGATCTTCAGGCAGTTGCTGCAACGTCGGTTCCCGGTGCATCAGGCGGTCAGGCTGGAAACCTATCGAGGCAACGACAAGGTCTCGATGGCCCGCAACAATACCAGTGGTTTTAATGGGCGCCAGGTCAGTGGCGCTTCGGGGTGGTCGCTGCACGCCTATGGCGCCGCAATCGACCTTAACCCTCTGCAAAACCCATTCGTTTTGTTCGGGCGTAACCCGCGAGGTGAATTCACCGGCCAGGCCACTGTTGAGCCCAGGGCAAGTACCGCAAATGCTGTTAACCGCCTGGATGCCCGCCCCGGCAAGCCGGCGCGCCCTGGCCGGGCAGAAGAGGTGATTGACCTGTTCGCCGAACACGGTTTTTTGACCTGGGGTGGTTATTGGGATTTTCCGCTGGATTACCAACACTTCCAGATCGGCCGGCGTTCGTTCGTGGAGTATCTGGCGCGGGTCACGCCGCAGCAGGCCAGCGCTGCAGTCGAGACCTATATCACCGCCTATCGCCAGTGCCTGCAGCAATCGGCCGAGACGGATCAAGCGCTCAAGCGTATGGCGTGCGTCCAGCAAACGATTGAGCAAAGCCCAACCTAGGCTTGCGGGTAGTGCTTGAACCCAGTATCAAGAGAGCCTCCTCCTGCCCGGGTTTTACCGATGACCAACGCCATGCCACAACGCGCCGATTACCGCCACTTCCAGCCGATCATCACGCGCTGGCACGACAACGATGTATACGGCCATGTGAATAACGTCACCTACTACAGCTTCTTCGACACCGCGGTGAATACCTACCTGATCGAGCAGGGCGGGTTGGATATTCATGACGGCGAAGTGGTTGGGTTTGTGGTGAGTTCGGCGTGCGACTACTTCGCCTCGATTGCCTTTCCGGACCGCATCGAGATCGGCCTGCGGGTGGGCAAGTTGGGCAACAGTTCGGTGCAGTATGAGTTGGCGGTGTTCAAGGCGGGAGAAGAAGATGCCTGTGCTGCGGGGAGGTTTGTGCATGTGTTTGTGGATCGAGCGTCGAACCAGCCGGTGACGATCCCGGGGATGTTGCGCGAGGCGTTACAGCGATTGGTGATCTGAATACGATCTGCGAAGCAATGAAAGTCAAATGTGGGAGCGGGCTTGCTCGCGAAGGCGGTGGATCAGTCGCCGGATGTATCGGCTGATACAACGCCTTCGCGAGCAAGCCCGCTCCCACATTAAACCCGCGTTGTTCTTTCGATTCGCGCGTTACCGGTGGTGGCGATAGTGATGCTTGTTTTTGCGATGCCCATAAGCATGGCCGCGCCCGCGATGGTCATCGCGGTCATAACGGCGGTTATCGCGCCCACGGTAACGACGATCATCGTCATCGCTCTTGTTGCCCATGTAGTTGCCCAGTGCACCACCGGCGCCACCGCCGGCTGCTGCGCCGATCAGGCTGCCGGTGCTGCCGCCGACACTGCGACCCACCACGTTGCCGCCGGCCGCGCCCAATGCGCCGCCAATGGCTGCTTCACCGCGGCTGCGCTTGTCTGCGCCCACCGCACTGCCGCCTGCGCCGCCAAGAGCCGCACCGATGGCTGAACCAGTGTTACCGCCCAACTGCTGACCTACGACAGAACCTAGAACCCCGCCCAATGCGCCGCCCACACCGGCTTCGGTGGTGCCACCGGCCATGGCTGCGCCACTGACCAGGCCAAGGGACAACAAGAGAATCGAGGAGAACTTCATAGAGGAACCTCAAGAGGATGACGGCGCGATCCTGAGGTTGTATCGAGACGGTGACAATCGAAACCCGACCAGTGGTATGGGTTGTATACAATTCTCTAAGTTACTGTTTTGTATGAGGAACTTAAGTGAGTTTTGCGAGTCTTTAGTTACTTCGGAACGGCCGCTTTTATGCAAAAGCGGCCTTTTTTGTGCCCGTAAGAAACTCGGGTGCTGTCTGTGGCGAGGGAGCTTGCTCCCTCGCCACAATGAGGTGTCGCTTAGGCCGACTTCGCCATGATCAAGCCGGTTGCACTCGCTGCTTCCAGGCGGATCGCTACAAACTTCGACGTTGGCGTATGGCTGCCATCCCCCGTGCTTTCCAGCGGCACCAGCGGATTCACTTCCGGGTAATAAGCCGCAGCCTGCCCCGCCGGAATATCAAATGCCAGCAAGGTAAAGCCCTTCACCCGACGCTCACGGCCGTCGTCCCAGATCGACACGATGTCAGCCTTCTGCCCCGGCTTGAAGCCCAGGCGGATGATGTCGGCTTCATTGACGAACAACACATCCCGCTGGCCCTTGACCCCACGATAGCGGTCGTCCAGGCCATAGATGGTGGTGTTGTACTGATCGTGGGAGCGCATCGACTGCATGATCAGGTCCGGCAATTGCCCGGTGTTGCGGGTGCGTTCGTGCACCAGGTCCTTGGGCAGGATGTTCGGGCGGAAGTTGGCGCGGCCCGACGGGGTGTTCCAGCGACGGGCGCCAGCCGAGTTGCCCAGGTAGAAACCGCCCGGGTTTTTCAGGCGCTCGTTGAAGTCCTTGAAGCCCGGAATGGTGTCGGCGATCAGGTCGCGAATACGGTCGTAATCGGCCACCAGCCAGTTCCAGTCCACCGGCTTGCTGCCCAGGGTGGCGGCGGCAATGCCCGCCAGAATCGCAGGCTCGGATTTCATCTGTTTCGACAGCGGCTGCAGTTGGCCGTTGGAGGCGTGGACCATGCTGAATGAGTCTTCAACGGTCACGGCTTGCGGACCTTCGGCCTGGATGTCGATGTCGGTGCGGCCCAGGCATGGCAGGATCAGCGCGTCCTTGCCATGCATCAGGTGGCTGCGGTTGAGCTTGGTGCTGATCTGTACGGTCAGGTCGCAATTGCGCAGTGCTTCAAAGGTGCGTGGGCTGTCCGGCGTGGCTTGGGCGAAGTTGCCGCCCAAACCGATAAAGACCTTGGAGCGGCCTTCGAGCATGGCGTGAATCGCTTCCACCACGTTGTGGCCGTTATCGCGCGGCACCTGGAACTGGAAACGACGCTCCAGGGAATCGAGGAACGCCACCGGTGGCCGTTCGTTGATGCCCATGGTGCGGTCGCCCTGCACGTTACTGTGGCCACGCACCGGGCACAGGCCTGCGCCCGGGCGGCCGATGTTGCCGCGCAGCAGCATCAGGTTGGCGATTTCCTGGATGGTCGGCACCGAGTGGCGATGCTGGGTGATGCCCATCGCCCAGCACATGATCACGTTCTTGCCTTTGGCGTACATGCGCGCCGCTTGCTCGATCTCCACCAGGGTCAGGCCGGACTGCTCGACGATTTCATCCCATGAGGTGTCGTCGATCTTGCCCAGGTAATCCAGCACGTTGGCGGTGTGTTCGTTGAGGAAGTCGTGGTCGAACACGGCCTCCTTGCCTTCGGCCTGGGCCTGGCGTTCCCACAGCAGCAGGAACTTGGCCATGCCCCGCAGGATGGCCATGTCGCCTCCCAGCGCCGGGCGGAAGTAGGCGGTGTTGGTTGGCTTGTCGCCGTTGGTGAGCATTTCCAGCGGGTGTTGCGGGTGCTGGAAGCGTTCCAGGCCACGCTCTTTCAGCGGGTTGATGCACACCACCTGGGCGCCGCGTTTTACCGCTTCGCGCAGTGGCTCCAGCATGCGTGGGTGGTTGGTGCCGGGGTTCTGGCCCCAGACGAAAATCGCATCCGCATGCTCGAAGTCATCGAAGGTCACGGTGCCTTTGCCCACGCCCACGCTTTGCGCCAGGGCGACGCCGCTGGCTTCGTGGCACATGTTCGAGCAGTCCGGGAAGTTGTTGGTGCCGTAGGCGCGCACAAACAGTTGATACAGGTAAGCCGCTTCGTTGCTGGCCCGGCCCGAGGTATAGAACTCGGCCATGTCCGGGTTTGGCAGCGCATTGAGGTGCTTGCCGATCAAGTCGAAAGCCGATTCCCAACTGATAGGTTTGTAACGGTCGGTTTCGGCGTCGTAGCTCATCGGCTCGGTCAGGCGGCCTTGGTACTCAAGCCAGTAGTCGCTCTGCTCCAGCAGCGCGCTGACGCTGTGCTTGGCGAAGAATGCCGCGTCGACCCGGCGCTTGGTGGCTTCCCAGTTGACCGCCTTGGCGCCGTTCTCGCAGAACTTGACCATGCCGCTTTCCGGCGAGTCGCCCCAGGCGCAGCCCGGGCAGTCGAAGCCGCCGTTCTGGTTGGTCTTGAGCATCATGCGGATGTTTTTCAGCGCGTTGTCGCTGGTCAGCCAGGCTTGCGCCACGCTGATCAGTGCGCCCCAACCACCCGCCGGGCCTTTATAGGGCTTGTAGCGCGGGGTGGGTTTGTCGTCGGCTTGATGATGATTACTCACGCTTGATTCTCCATCGCAGGGCTATAGACCCGCGGCGCACTTTTCTGCGGCAGGTGGATGAGATTGAGGTTGTGCCGGCGAGCCCATTGCAGGGCCAGGCCGGTGGGCGACGACAGGCTGACCAGGGTCTGGATGCCTGCACGCAAGACTTTCTGGATCAGTTCGAGGCTGCAGCGACTGGTAACAATCGCCAGGCCGCCGTCGGTCGGAATCTTTTGGCGGATCAGCGCACCGATCAGCTTGTCGAGGGCGTTATGCCGGCCGATGTCTTCACGGCCCAGCAGCAATTCGCCCTGGTTGTTCATGAACACCGCCGCATGCACCGCGCCGCTGTACTGGCCCAGCGGTTGGAACGCGCTGATGCGCTGGCGCAGGCCATCCAGCCATTCGGCAGGCGGCAACGGCGCGCCGGGCAACACCTTGAGGTTGGGCAGCGCCTGCTCCACGGCTTCTACGCCGCACAGCCCACAGCCACTGGTGCCGGCAAGTTGCCGGCGCTGCTGCTTCATATTCCAGAACGCGCGGCTGGAAATCTGCACCTGAGCGTATTGGGTCGAGCCCGAACCGCTGATTTTCAGGTCATAAATGTCGCTAACGTCTTCGATAATGCCGCTACCGATGCTGAATCCGACAATAAAGTCTTCAAGGTCGTTCGGCGTCACCAGCATCACCGCCTGGCTGATGTCGTTATAGGCAATCGCCAACGCGACTTCCTCGGCAAGCGCGGTGCTGGCCGATTCGGTGTGTTCGAGATTACAAAACTGGTAGCTCTGGCTGGCGGCGGGCGCGGGCGTTTCGAGGGCGGGCGCCGCGCAGACTGGGCGCTGGGCGTTCATTGGGCATTACCACCGGGAGTATTCAGCTGTAAGACTAGGCGCGACAAAGGGTCGCGTCTAATCGTCAGTACTGATCTACCGATAGATGCCGTCGATCAAGTCTCGATCAGCGATTTCTGATATAGCGCAAAACACGCTTCCGCCAAGGCCGAACGGGGTGCACTGCGGCGCATGATTAACCCCAGGCGAGCCAAAGTGTGAGCGTCTTCAATGGGTTGCAGGCGCAGGTGCTCGGTGAGGGCGTCGAGGCCGCCGTCCAGTGGCATCACCGCGCAACACAGGCCGCCGTGCACCGCTTGTAACAATTGATGGACGGCATCGGTCTGCAACAGCGGCTGCGGGTTGAGGCCACGGCTGTGGAAGTTATGGTCGATGGACTGGCGAAAGTGCATGCCGCTGGTGAGCATGCCCAAGGGCAGTTCGATCAGCGCCTCCCAACTCAGGGGCTTGTCGCCGAAGCTGAAGAACCGTTGGTCGTACAGCAGGCCCATGCGGGTTTCGCCCAGGGCCAGGGAGTCGAAACGTTCGGCGTCCAGGCGCTCGAGGTACGACACACCGAGGTCCAGGCGGTTGCTGGCAAGTTGTTCAAGGATTTGCTCGGAGCTTAACGCGGACAACTCAAAGCGCAGGCTGGGGTGTTCCTTGTGCAGCTTCTGCATCAACGCCAGCGGATCGAAGCTCGACAACGGCACCACCCCCAGGCGCAACGTGCCTACCAGGTTGCCGCGACACGCAGCGGCCTCGGCCTGCAAGCCGTCATAGGCCGCCAGCACCGTGCGTGCCCAGGCCAGCACGCGTTCGCCGGGGGCGGTAAAGCCTTCGAAGCGCTGCCCGCGATTGACCAGCGGCAACTGCAGCTCTTCCTCCAGGCTGCGCAGGCGCATCGACAGGGTCGGCTGGGTGATATGGCAGCGCGCCGCCGCCTGGCCGAAGTGACGGGTTTCGTCGAGGGCGATGAGGAATTTCAGCTGTTTGATGTCCATCTTCGCTCCGGGCTTATTCCAATGCGGTGGGATTCTAGCGTGTTTGGGTCTTTGGTCAGGCTGGAACCCAATTCTGTAGGACTGGTCTAGTCTTTGGCATCTGGAAATTAAATCCCAAGGAGAGCGCACCATGAGTCTTTTAAGCTTTGTTAAGGAAGCAGGCGAGAAGTTGATTGACCTGTTGACACCGGGTAATGCCAACGCGAGCGAGCAGTTAAAAGAGCACGTGGCCAAGGTTGGATTGGGTAACCCCAATGTGCAAACCACCGTCGACGGTGACAAGGTGACCGTGACAGGTGAAGTCGCCAGCCAGGAAGAGAAAGAGAAGATATTGCTGGCGCTGGGCAACATCGCCGGCGTTGCGAGTGTTGATGACCAGATCACCGTTTCCGGTCCTGCTGTCGCGGCGGCCCGCTTTGTCGTGGTGAAAAAGGGCGACACCCTGAGCGCTATTTCGCTGGCGGTGTATGGCAACGCCAACCAGTACAACAAAATCTTCGAGGCCAACAAGCCGCTGCTGTCCCATCCGGACAAAATCTACCCAGGGCAGACGCTGCGTATTCCTGAGTAATCCGCGGACCCAATGTGGGAGCGGGCTTGCTCGCGAAAGCGGTGGATCAGTCAATATATTCAGGGCTGACACACCGTATTCGCGAGCAAGCCCGCTCCCACATTGGACCTTCAGCGTTGTTACAAACCTACGATCAAGTCCCGGTAATCCTCAACCGCTGCAAACTCCGCCGTGTCCTTGGGCCCCTTCCGGCTGTCCGGTTCCTTCACCGCCAGCAAGTGCCCCACGCCAAAATCCCGGGCGCTGCGCAGGATCGGCAAGGTGTCGTCGATAAACAGGCTGCGGGCCGGGTCGAAGGCGATGTCGGCGTGCAGGGCGTCCCAGAACTGCGGGTTTTCCTTGGCGAAACCATAGTCATGGGAGCTGATCAGTCGCTCGAAATAAGGCGCCAACTCGATGCGTTCCAGCTTCAACGACAGCGAATCCCGATGGGCGTTGGTGATCAGGATCACCCGCTTGCCCGCCTGTTTGATCGCCGCCAGGAAGGTGTCGGCATCCGGGCGCAAGGCAATCAGGTGTGCGGTTTCCAGCTTGAGCTCGCGCACCGGGATCTTGAGTTCGGCGCTCCAGAAATCCAGGCAATACCATTGCAACTGTCCGGCGTTACGCTCGAACAGCGGCTGCAGCTCCATCTCGGCCATGGCCCGGCTCACACCATGCAACTCGGCATAGCGCTGGGGCAGGTGCTCCATCCAGAAATGGTTGTCGAAGTGCAGGTCGAGCAAGGTGCCGTCCATGTCCAGCAGGACGGTGTCGATGGCGTGCCAGGGCAATGGAGGCATAAAGAACACTCATGTAAGAAAAGATATCCGACACAGACAATCGGAAAAGCCACGGTATAGTAACCCGATCACGCCAAGGAGCCGCTCATGCGCCAGAAACCCACCGTCCTCGCCCGCGAAATAGTCGCCAGTAGCCGTTTGTTCCGCGTGGAGGAAGTGCAATTGCGCTTTTCCAATGGCGTGGAGCGGACCTACGAGCGCCTGGTGGGCAGGGGGGCCGGTTATGGCGCGGTGATGATCGTGGCGATGATCGACTCGGACCATGCGTTGCTGATCGAAGAATATTGCGGCGGCACCGACGAGTATGAACTGTCACTGCCCAAGGGCCTGATCGAACCGGGCGAAGACGTGTTGGCGGCAGCCGACCGTGAGCTCAAGGAAGAAGCCGGTTTCGGCGCCCGCCAGTTGGAGCACATCACCGAGCTGTCGCTGTCCCCCGGCTACATGAGCCAGAAAATCCAGGTGGTGCTGGCCACCGAACTGTATGAAGAGCGCCTGGAAGGCGACGAGCCCGAGCCGATGCGCGTCGACCGGGTCAACCTGCGGGAGCTCTCGCAGTTGGCGCAGAACGAGCAGTTCAGCGAGGGCCGCGCGTTGGCCGCGCTGTACCTGGTACGCGACCTGTTGACTCAACGTGGAGCGTTCCAGCCATGAGCGAACTGTTCCTGGGTCACCCGTTTATTGCCCCCGCGATCGAATTGGCCCGCCAGGCTGGCGAGGTCATCCTGCCGTATTGGCGCGCCGATGTTGCCGTCACCACCAAGACCGATGATTCACCGGTCACTGCCGCCGACTTGGCTGCCCATCACTTGATCCTCGCCGGGCTGACTGCGTTGGACCCGAGCATTCCGGTGCTGTCGGAGGAAGACGCGGACATTGACCAGAGCGTGCGCGCCGGTTGGCAGCGCTGGTGGCTGGTGGACCCGCTGGATGGCACCAAGGAATTCATCTCCGGCAGCGAGGAGTTCACCGTCAACATCGCGCTGATCGAAAAAGGCCGCGTGGTGTTCGGTGTGGTGTCGATGCCTACCAGCGGTCGGTGCTACTTCGGGGGTGCCGGGCTGGGTGCCTGGCGTTCCGATGTAGGTGCTGCGCCCAAGCAAATCCAGGTGCGCCAGACCCCGGCGAGCGGTGAAGCATTTACCGTGGTTGCCAGTCGTCGCCACACGAGCCCTGAACAGGATCGCTTGCTCGCTGGCTTGAGTGCCGGATTGGGCGAGTTGAAGCTGGCCAATATCGGCAGTTCTTTGAAGTTTTGCCTGTTGGCTGAGGGCAGCGCCGATTGCTACCCGCGCCTGGCGCCCACCTCGCAGTGGGACACCGCTGCGGCACAGGGTGTGCTGGAAGGAGCGGGCGGTGAAGTGCTGGAATTGAATGGGCAGCCGTTCAGTTACCCGGCGCGGGAATCGCTGTTGAATCCATTCTTTTTGGCACTGCCGGCCAAGGCTGAATGGCGTGAGCGGTTGCTGACTCTGGCCCGTTCTTAAACACAGCGCCGGTCAAAAATGTGGGAGCGGGCTTGCTCGCGAAGGCAGTGTGTCAGTCACCAGATGTATTGGCTGATCCACCGCTTTCGCGAGCAAGCCCGCTCCCACATTTGTTATGTGTGCAGGACGTACTGCCCGGTAAAGGCCACGGCCCGCTCTTCACTGCCCTCGTTGACGATCCATGTCTCCAGCGCCAAGCGCGCCCGGCCATAACGCTTGTAGGTGGCGACGAATCGCTTCCACACCTTGTCATCAGGCGCCTGGCAAATCGCCGTCGCATCGGTAGTCACCGGCAGCGGATAACTGATCTGCCCTTCCTGAATCACGATATGCCCGTCTTCAATCCCTTCCTCGCGCAACTGCAAATGCAGCCAGCCCCAACCTGCCAGCACGGCGCCGCAATACAGGCTGCCGCCAAACATGGTGCTCTTGTGGTTGATGTTGGCGTCGAGCGGCAAGCGCAGTTGCAGCTGCCGGTCCTGCCAGTCGATAACCTTGAGGCCCATTTCCCGGGTCAGGGGAATGTCGTGGTGAAGGATCGATTCCAGGTAACGGCTATCGCGACTCATGGTGGCCTCGTGGCAGGGGGAAAAGGGTCATTCGTCGTCAGCGTGACTGTTGCCGCTGTCGGCGAAGTTCAGCCCGTGCTTGCGCAGTTTGTCGTGCAGGGTTTTACGCGGCACGCCCAATGCCTCGGCGAGGCTGCGCATGGAGTTGTGGGTGCGTGCCAGTTCGGCGGCGATCAGGCTTTTTTCAAACTGTTCGACCTGTTCGCTCAAGCCGCCGGGCGTGCTGGTGAGGATGCCCGGCGAAGGACTGTCCGGGGTGCTGTCCAGCGCCAGTTCAAGGCCCAGGGCGAAACGCTCGGCGGCGTTTTGCAGCTCGCGGACATTGCCCGGCCAGCTGTGACGCAACAACAACGCGCGCTGGCCCGGTTGCAGCTCTTTCATCGGTAGCCCGTGGCGTGTGCTGGCTTCGTCGGCAAAGTGCTGGAACAGCATCAACGCATCCTCACCCCGTTCGCGCAGCGGTGGAATGCGCAGCGGCGCAACGTTGAGGCGGTAATACAAGTCCGCCCGGAAGCGCCCCTGGTCGGCGGACTGGCGCAGGTCTTCCTTGGTGGCGGCGATGATGCGGATATCCAGCGGGATCAGCTGGTTGCCCCCCAGACGCTCGACCACACGCTCCTGCAACAGCCGCAGCAGCTTGACCTGCACATCCAGGCTCATGCTTTCGATTTCGTCGAGAAACAGCGTGCCGCCGTTGGCGAATTCGAATTTGCCGATGCGCCGCTTCTGGGCGCCGGTAAAGGCCCCGGGCTCATGCCCGAACAACTCGCTTTCCACCACCGACTCGGCCAGGGCGCCGGCGTTGATCGCCACAAACGGGCCGCTGCGGCGGTTCGACAGATCGTGCAGCGCACGCGCTACCACTTCCTTGCCGGCACCGGTTTCACCGAGGATCAGCACATCAGCCTTGGTCGCCGCCAGCGCGCCAATCTGCTCGCGCAGGCGCAGCATTTGCGGGGAGTGGCCCACCAGGCGTGTACTCAATTGCTGACGGTCGCTCAGGGCCAGGCGCAGGCTGCGGTTGTCCAGCACCAGGCGGCGCAGGGCCAGGGCGCGGCGCACGCTGTCGAGCAGGGCGTCACTGGCGAAGGGTTTTTCCAGGAAGTCGTAGGCGCCGGTGCGCATTGCCTGCACCGCCAGTGGCACGTCGCCGTGGCCGGTGATCAGCAGTACCGGCAGCTCCGGGTCCTGGGCGTGGAGTTCCTTCAACAGTTCCAGGCCGTCCATGCCGGGCATGCGGATGTCGCTCACCACAACCCCCGGCCAATCCCGGGACAGGCGCGCGGTCAGGCCCTGGGCTTCGCCGAGGGTCAGGACTTTCAGCCCGGCCAGGTCCAGGGTCTGGCAGAGGGCCTGACGCAGGTGTGGATCATCGTCGATCAACACCACCTGAATCTGGTTATCGATACTCATACACTGCGGTCCTCGGACGGTTGCAGACTGACACCCGGTGCTCCGGCGCGCAGTTTCAAGGTTAACAGTGCGCCGCCTTCCTTGTGGTTGGCGAACAACAGTTCACCGCCAAAGGCGCGCATCAGGGTGTCGCAGATCGCCAGGCCCAACCCCAGGCCCTGGGTGCGGGTCTTGGTGGTGTAGAAGGGCTCGCTGGCGCGGCCCAGGGCTTCCATGCAGAAACCCGGGCCGTTGTCGCGAATGTACAGGTTGACGCCCTGTTCGGTGGTTTGGGCACTCAGCCAGAGTTTGCGCGGCGGGCCTTTTTCGGTCAGGGCGTCCAGAGCGTTGGCCAGCAGGTTGCCCAGCACCTGGCGCAGGCGGGTTTCGCCGGCCGCCACCCACAAGGTGGCCTCGGGCAGGTCGCGGATCAGTTCCACTTCCATTGCCCGCCGCCGCTTGGCCAGCAGCGCCAGGGCATCGTCCAGGGCCGGTTGCAGGGCCACGCTTTCCGGCGCATGCCGGTCGCGTCGGGCGAAGGCGCGCAAGTGAGCGATGATCGAGGCCATGCGCCCGGTCAACTCGCTGATCAGCTTGAGGTTGCCACGGGCGTCGTCGGTGCGCTCATGGTCGAGCAAAATCCCGGCGTTTTCCGCGTAGCTGCGAATCGCCGCCAACGGCTGGTTGAGTTCATGGCTGATACTCGCCGACATGGTGCCCAGCGCCGACAACTTGCCGGCCTGCACCAGGTCATCCTGAGCCCGCACCAATTCCTGCTGGGCATGTTCGCGTTCCAGCACTTCCTGCTTCAGCCGACGGTTGAGGCCTTCCAGGTCGCTGGTCCGCTCGATCACGCGCATCTCCAGTTCGCGACGGGCCTTGGCTTCGAAGGCGATGCGTTCCAGGTAGTGACGACGGCGCTGCATCATCAGGCCGAGCAACAGCATCAGCACCAGCAAGGCGGCGCCACCCACCGCGACCACGGTGCGCACCGGGCGGCTGATCAAGGTGCGCGGCGCGAGAATCTCGACTTTCCAGCCGGTTTCGGCGATGTCGGTGGATTGGCGCACCCACGCCGTCGGGCTGAGGCTCAGCGGCTGCGGGTCGCGGGTCGGATAGGGCTGGATGGCGATGATGGCGCGGCGTTCTTCATCCGTCAGCGGCCGGGTGGCACGAAAGCGCCATTGCGGGCGCGAGGTCAGGATCACCACGCCGTTGTGGTCGGTGACCAGCAGTTGTTCGGGGGTGTTGCCCCACAGGCTTTCGGTGTGGTCCAGGTCGACCTTTACCACCAGCACACCGATGATCTTGTCGCCATCGCGTACGGCGGCGGCGAAGAAGTAACCGCGCTTGGCTGAGGTGGTGCCCAGGCCGAAGAAGCGCCCGAGGCGCCCGGCCATGGCTTCGCTGAAGTAGGGGCGAAAGGAAAAATTACGCCCGACGAAGCTGTCCTGCTTGTCCCAGTTGGACGCGGCGAGGGTCTTGCCGGTGGTGTCCATCAGGTACATCACTTCCACCCCGGCCTGCGCGGCAACGTCCTTGAGCAGGTGGTTGGCATTGACCAGGTTGGTGCTGACGTGAGGCGCGTCGATGGCGGTGCGCAGGGCCGGCAGGTCACCGAGAATTTGTGGCAACACTTCGTAGCGGTGCAGGGTGCCCAGCAGGTTGGCGACGTACAGGTCCAGCGTCTGGCGGTTCTGGCCGGCCAGTTCGTTGCGGTAATAACGCTCGGCCAAGTGCTCCAGCGGCCACAACAGCGGTGCCAGGCATAGCGCCAGCAATGCCAGGCTGCGCCAGCGGGGTCTTCGCGGAAGGGGTGGAGTCATCGGAGTCATGCGCCTGTGGGTACAGGCGCATTATGCCTAGTGCTGCTCGGCAAGACACTCGCGCAATGCGTCATGCCACTGCGGTTGCGAGACATGCCATTGCTGTTGCAGGCGGCTGCAATCGAGGCGCGAGTTCAGCGGGCGCCTGGCCGGCGTTGGATAGGCGCTGGAGGGAATAGCTTCCAGCTCGGCGCAGGCACGACCGTTGGCCCGTAGTTGCTCGCCGATGGCCTGGGCAAAGCCGAACCACGAGGTCTCGCCCTGGGCCGTCAGGTGGTAGACACCCCAATCCCCGGCCTGGCCCGCCTGCCAGCGCTCGATCAGTGTACGGGTGCTGTTGGCGATGGTCCCGGCCCAGGTCGGCGCGCCGATCTGGTCGGCGACGATGCGCATCTGCGGTTTTTCCTGCAGCAGGCGTTGCATGGTCAGCAGGAAGTTCTTGCCGTGGGTCGAGTAGACCCAGCTGGTGCGCAGGATCAGGTGTTCACCGCCGACGGCCGCGATCGCCTGTTCGCCCGCCAGCTTGCTTGCGCCATAGACGCCCAGCGGGTTGGTTGCGTCGTCCTCGTTGTAGGGGGCGGCCTTGCTGCCGTCGAACACGTAGTCGGTGGAATAGTGAATCAGCGGAATGCCCAGTGCCTTGGCTTCCTCGGCGAAAATCCCGGGCGCGGTGGCGTTGATGGCGAAGGCCACGTCCGGCTCGCTCTCGGCTTGATCGACGGCCGTATGGGCGGCTGCGTTGATGATCAGGCCCGGGCGATGGGCGCGTACCTGGTCGCGGATCTGCTCGGGATGCGCCAGGTCCAGTTGATCGCGGCCCAGCACGATCAACTCGCCCAGGCCCCGGAGACGTTGTTGCAACTCCCGGGAGACTTGGCCATGTTGGCCGCTGATAAGGATTTTCATGGGAACAGGTCGGCCTCTTGCAGGCTTTTCCCGGCCTGGTCCTTGGCGGACAGTTGCGGCGTCTCCGTCAGTTCCCAGTCGATGGCCAGCGTCGGGTCGTTCCAGAGGATGCAACGCTCGGCGCTCGGCTGGTAGTAATCGGTGGTCTTGTAGAGGAACTCGGCGTAGTCGCTCAGCACCACAAAGCCGTGGGCGAAACCTTCCGGTACCCACAACTGGCGATGGTTATCGGCGCTAAGCCGCACGCCCACCCATTGCCCGAAGTTGGGCGAGCTGCGGCGGATGTCGACGGCCACATCCAGCACTTCGCCGGCGATGACGCGCACCAGTTTGCCCTGGGTATGTTCGAGCTGGTAATGCAGGCCGCGCAGCACGCCTTTTTGCGAGCGCGAGTGGTTGTCCTGCACGAAATCACGCTTGAGCCCGGTGGCCTCTTCGAAGGCGCGGGCGTTGAAGCTTTCGTAGAAAAAGCCGCGCTCGTCACCGAACACTTTCGGTTCGATGATCAATACGCCTGGCAACGACGTGTCGGTGACCTTCATTTTTGCTCCCCGGCCAGTGAATACAGGTATTGGCCGTAGCCGGTCTTGCCGAAGTACTTGGCCCGCTCCAGCAAGTGGTCACGGTCGATCCAGCCGTTCTCGTAGGCGATTTCTTCCAGGCACGCCACTTTCAAACCCTGGCGGTGCTCGATGGTCTGCACATACGTCGAGGCCTCCAGCAGGCTGTCGTGGGTGCCGGTGTCGAGCCAGGCGAAACCACGGCCGAAGCGCTCCACGTGCAGGTCGCCACGATTGAGGTAGGCGTTGTTGACGTCGGTGATTTCCAATTCGCCGCGCGGCGATGGCTTGACCGCCTTGGCGATCCTGATCACGTCGTTGTCGTAGAAATACAGGCCGGTCACCGCGTAGCTCGACTTTGGCTTGGCTGGTTTTTCCTCGATGGACAGCGCGCGGCCCTGGCTGTCGAAGTCGATCACGCCGAAACGCTCCGGGTCCTTGACCCAGTAACCGAATACCGTGGCGCCAGATGGGCGTTCGGCAGCCGTGCGCAGTTGTTCGCCGAAGTGCTGGCCGTGGAAGATGTTGTCGCCCAGGATCAGGCATACCGGGTCATCGCCGATAAACTCTTCGCCAATCAAAAACGCCTGGGCCAGGCCGTCCGGGGACGGCTGCTCCGCATAAGTGAACCGCACGCCAAACTGGCTGCCATCGCCCAACAGGTTGCGGTATTGCGGCAGGTCTACCGGGGTGGAGATCACCAGGATTTCCTTGATCCCGGCCAGCATCAGCACCGAGATCGGGTAGTAGATCATCGGCTTGTCATACACCGGCAACAGTTGCTTGGAAACGCCCAGGGTAATGGGGTGCAAACGCGTGCCGGAGCCACCGGCCAGTACGATTCCCTTCATCATGCGATCAGATCCTTAAAGTCGGTGTTGCCCAGTCGTTCGCCTTGATAACTGCCGTCCTGGACCCTGCGGCACCATTCCAGGTTATCGAGGTACCACTGCACGGTTTTGCGCAGGCCGGTTTCAAAGGTTTCCTGCGGAACCCAGCCCAGCTCGCGTTCGATCTTGCTGGCGTCGATCGCATAGCGCTGGTCGTGGCCCGGGCGATCCTTGACGAAAGTGATCAGGTCAGTGAATTTCTCCACGCCCGCCGGGCGTTGTGGTGCCAGTTCTTCCAGCAGGCCGCAGATGCTGCGCACCACGTCGATATTCTTCTGCTCGTTATGGCCGCCGATGTTGTAGGTCTCGCCTACCACACCTTCAGTCACCACTTTGAACAGCGCGCGGGCGTGGTCTTCGACGAACAGCCAGTCGCGCACTTGCAGGCCGTCGCCGTACACCGGCAATGGTTTACCTGCGAGGGCGTTGAGGATCACCAGAGGAATCAGCTTCTCGGGAAAGTGGAACGGCCCGTAGTTGTTCGAGCAATTGGTCAACAGCACCGGCAGGCCGTAAGTGCGCTGCCAGGCGCGTACCAGGTGATCGGACGCGGCCTTGCTGGCCGAGTACGGCGAGCTTGGGGCGTAGGGCGTGGTTTCGGTGAACAGGTCATCGACGCCGTGCAGGTCGCCATACACTTCATCGGTGGAGATGTGGTGGAAGCGGAAGGCGCTCTTTGCCGGTTCTTCCAGCTTCTGCCAATAACCGCGTGCGGCCTCCAGCAGGCTGTAGGTGCCGACGATATTGGTCTGGATAAAATCCGACGGGCCGTCGATGGAACGGTCCACATGAGACTCGGCCGCCAGGTGCATGATCGCGTGGGGCTCAAAGCGCGCCAGTACGGCGCTGACGGTGGCCTGGTCGATGATATCGGCCTGGACAAACTCGTAGCGGCTGTTGCTCGCGATGCTGGCCAGCGACTCAAGATTGCCGGCGTAGGTCAATTTGTCCAGGTTGAGCACTTCGTGCCCGGTGTGTTGAATCAGGTGCCGGATCAGAGCGGAGCCGATGAATCCGGCGCCGCCGGTGATGAGAATGCGCATGTCGGAGGCCCTTTTCCTTAGACAGACATTAAGCGAATGGAGCATAGCTTGAGTTGTGGAGCCAGGTGGTGCAAGGGGCCACAGTCAGATTGACGGCACTGCGCGGGACTGGGGGTTGCGTAACCCCCGTCAACAATGGCGATATAAGCGCCTGATAAAAAAGCCAGGGGTCTTCACATGTTGCTCGCCACGTTGATTCATCGCGCCAGCCTGCCTTGCCCGCAAGTCGGGCCTGTGCCTGCGACGCAGCTACTTGAGCAGCATTACGGCCTGGGTGGGGCGTTGCAGTCCCTCGGCAGCCAGCAAGACCTCAACTACCGTATCGACAGCGAGCGTGGCCGCTTTGTGCTGAAAATCTGCCGGGGCGACTACGCCGCCGTCGAGCTGCAGGCCCAGCACGCCGCTTTGAAGCATCTGCAGGGCCATTCGGATGTACGGGTGCCCAAGGTGATCTCGTCGCTTGCTGGCGAAGAACTGCTGACCGAGACCGTCGCCGGGCAAACCGTGCACCTGCGGTTGCTGGACTACATCGACGGCCAGCCGCTGACCCATCTGCCCCATCTGGGGCGCGAGGTGATCGCAGGCTTCGGCGAACTCTGCGGGCGGATGAGCCAGGCGCTGGCCGACTTCGAGCATCCGGGCCTGGAACGTACCCTGCAATGGGACCCACGCCATGCCCTTGAGCTGATCACTCATTTGCTGTCGACCCTCGAAAACCTCCCGCATCGGGCCGGGCTGGAGCGCGTGGTGGAGCAGGTCGGGCAGCGTCTGCTGCCGTTGGCCGACCGCCTGCCCTGGCAAGCCGTGCACATGGACATCACCGATGACAACGTGGTCTGGCAGCGTGATGCCCAGCGGCATTGGCAGATTGAAGGCGTGATCGATTTTGGCGACCTGGTGCGCACCTGGCGCATTGCCGACCTGTCGGTGACCTGCGCGGCGCTGCTGCATCATGCCGAGGGTGATCCGTTCGCAATCCTGCCGGCGATCCAGGCGTGCCACCGGATCACGCCGTTGCAGCGCGAAGAGTTGCAGGTGCTATGGCCGCTGATCGTCGCGCGGGCCGCGGTGTTGGTGCTGAGCAGTGAACAGCAGCAACGCCTGGACCCGGATAACGCGTACCTGTTGAAGAATGCCGAGCATGAGTGGGAAATTTTCCACGTAGCCACCTCGGTGCCCTTTGAATTGATGGAGGCGGCGATCCTGAACTGCGTCGGTGCCGAATTGCCGCCGATTGTCGGTGAAGGCTTCGCGCCTTTGTTGCCGGGGCTCGTTGGGCGTGAATTCGCGTTGATCGATCTGGGCGTGCTCAGCCCGCATTTCGAGGCCGGTAACTGGGAACAGGAGGGCATTGATCGCCGATTGCTGGAACAAGCGGCCGTGGTCCATGGCCTGGCAGCCAGTCGTTATGGTCAATACCGTCTGTCCCGCACCCAACCCGACAGTGCCGTCGAGCCCGACACCTTCGCGCTTCACGTAGAACTGCACATGCCCTTGGGCGCCACGGTGGAAGCACCGTTCGCCGGCACCTTGCGCCATGGCGCCGACGGCCTGCTGAGCCTGCATAGCGCCCAGTTGAGTGTTCGGTTGTGGAACGTGAACGCCTTGTTGAAGCACGGCGCCGCAGTGGTAAAAGGCCAGGTAATCGGCGACGTGGTCGCGCCGCTGACAGTACAACTGTGCCGCGCCGAGCTTGAGCCGCCGCTGTTCTGCACGCCTTCCCGGGCGGCGGCATGGCAAGCGTTGTGCCCATCCCCGGCTACCTTGCTGGGGCTGGCCTGCGACGCCGAGCCGGAGCTCGACCCCGAAGCCCTGCTGGCGCGCCGGGACGCCAGCTTCGCCCGCTCGCAGAAGCACTATTACGTCGACCCGCCGCGCATCGAGCGCGGCTGGCGCAACCACCTGATCGACATGCAGGGCCGTTCCTACCTCGACATGCTCAACAACGTCGCCGTCCTCGGCCACGGTCACCCGCGCATGGCCGAGGTGGCGGCGCGGCAATGGTCGCTGCTCAACACCAACTCGCGCTTCCACTATGCGGCGATTGCCGAATTCTCCGAGCGTTTGCTGGCGCTGGCGCCGGACTCCATGGACCGGGTGTTCCTGGTCAACAGCGGTACCGAGGCCAACGACCTGGCGATTCGCCTGGCCTGGGCCTACAGCGGCGGGCGCGACATGCTCAGCGTGCTGGAGGCCTATCACGGCTGGTCGGTGGCGGCGGATGCGGTGTCGACCTCGATTGCCGACAACCCCCAGGCCTTGAGCAGCCGCCCGGACTGGGTGCACCCGGTGACCGCGCCGAATACCTATCGCGGCGAGTTTCGCGGGCAGGACAGCGCCCCCGACTACGTACGCAGCGTGGAACACAACCTGGCGAAAATCGCCGCGCAGAATCGCCAGCTGGCGGGTTTCATTTGCGAGCCGGTGTATGGCAATGCCGGCGGGATTTCCTTGCCGCCGGGATATTTGCAGCAGGTGTACGCGCTGGTTCGTGAGCAGGGCGGCGTGTGCATCGCCGACGAAGTGCAGGTGGGCTACGGCCGCATGGGGCATTTCTTCTGGGGCTTTGAAGAGCAGGGCGTGGTGCCGGACATCATCACCATGGCCAAGGGCATGGGCAATGGCCAGCCGTTGGGCGCGGTGATCACCCGCCGGGAAATCGCCGAGGCGCTGGAGGCCGAGGGTTACTTCTTCTCCTCATCGGGAGGCAGCCCGGTGAGTTGCCGGATCGGCATGGCGGTGCTGGATGTGATGGAGGAAGAAAAGCTGTGGGAAAACGCCCAGGAGGTGGGCGGACACTTCAAGGCGCGGTTGGAGGCGCTGGTCGAGCAGTATCCATTGGTGGGCGCGGTGCATGGTTCCGGGTTTTACCTGGGGCTGGAATTGGTCCGCGATCGACAGACCCTGGAACCGGCCACCGAAGAGACCGCGCTGCTGTGTGACCGGCTGCGGGAACTGGGGATCTTCATGCAGCCCACCGGCGACTACCTGAACATCCTCAAGATCAAGCCGCCGATGGTCACCTCACGGCACAGTGTGGATTTCTTCGTCGACATGCTGGCGAAGGTTCTAGAGGAAGGCTTGTAACAATAAACTCGATTGTTATCGGTAAAATTTGATCATTTTTCGATGAGTGGATATTTATTAGCTTCAAAAGCCGATTTTTATCCGCTATAAAGGCGTCCACTTGCCCGCCGCCGAGGAGATGATTCATGAGCCGTATCGTTACCGTTGCCGCGACCCAGATGGCTTGTTCCTGGGACCTTGATGCCAATCTCGAAACCGCTGAAAGGCTGGTGCGTGAGGCCGCCGCCAAGGGCGCGCAGATCATCCTGATCCAGGAACTGTTCGAGGCCCCGTACTTCTGCCAGAAGCCGAACCCGGACTACCTGCAACTGGCGACCACGGTTGAAGATAACGTCGCGATCAAGCACTTCCAGAAGGTCGCCCGGGAACTGCAGGTGGTGTTGCCCATCAGTTTCTATGAACTGGCCGGCCGCGCGCGTTTCAACAGCATTGCGATCATCGACGCGGACGGCTCCAACCTCGGGATTTATCGGAAAAGCCACATCCCGGACGGCCCGGGCTACCATGAAAAGTATTACTTCAACCCCGGCGACACCGGCTTCAAGGTGTGGAACACCCGCTATGCGAAGATCGGCGTGGGCATCTGCTGGGACCAGTGGTTCCCGGAAGCCGCCCGCAGCATGGCGCTGCAAGGCGCGGAAATCCTGTTCTACCCGACCGCCATCGGCAGCGAGCCCCACGACAAGACAATTTCTTCCCGTGACCACTGGCAGCGGGTACAGCAAGGCCATGCCGGCGCCAACCTGATGCCGCTGATCGCCAGCAACCGCATCGGTAACGAAGAGCAAGACGGCTACGACATCACCTTCTACGGCTCGTCCTTCATTGCCAATCAGTTCGGCGAGAAAGTAGAAGAACTCAACGAAACCGAAGAAGGCATCCTGGTGCACCGCTTCGATCTCGATGAACTTGAACACATTCGCAGCGCCTGGGGTTCGTTCCGCGACCGCCGTCCGAACCTGTATGGTGCGCTTAAAACCCTCGACGGTTCCCTGGAGTCCTGAATCGCCATGACCACTTTGCACAGCACCCCCCGCGCCGACGGCTTCTACATGCCTGCCGAATGGGCGCCACAGACCCAAACCTGGATGATCTGGCCCGAGCGCCCGGACAACTGGCGCCTGGGCGGCAAGCCGGCGCAGGCCGCCCATGTGGCGGTGGCCAAGGCCATTGCACGTTTTGAACCGGTGACCGTGGCGGTCTCGGCCGGCCAGTACGAAAACGCCCGGGCGCGCCTGGACGTGCCGAATATTCGCCTGGTGGAAATGTCCAGCGACGACGCCTGGGTCCGCGATACCGGGCCGACCTTCGTGATCAACAACAGCGGTGAAGTGCGCGGTGTGAACTGGGACTTCAACGCCTGGGGCGGTTTTGATGGTGGCTTGTACTCGCCGTGGAACCGCGACTCCCAGGTGGGCGGCAAGATCCTCGAGATCGAGCGCAGCCCGCGTTATCGCACCGAAGGGTTTGTGCTGGAAGGCGGTTCGATCCACGTCGACGGCGAAGGCACCCTGATCACCACCGAAGAATGCCTGCTTAACCGCAATCGCAACCCGCACCTGCAGCGTGAGGAAATCGAAGCGGTGCTCAGCGCCAACCTGGCGGTGGATAAGATCATCTGGTTGCCGGATGGCCTGTTCAACGACGAAACCGATGGGCATGTGGATAACTTCTGCTGCTACGTACGCCCGGGCGAAGTGTTGCTGGCCTGGACCGACGACCCGCAAGACCCGAACTATGCGCGCTGCCATGCCGCCATGGACGTACTGCAAAGCAGCACCGACGCCCAGGGCCGCTCGTTCACAGTGCATAAAATGCCGATCCCGGGGCCGCTGTACGCCACCGAGGAAGAATGCGCAGGCGTGGACCCGGTAGACGGCACCCAGGAGCGCAATCCCACCGTGCGGTTGGCCGGTTCCTACGTCAACTTCCTGATCGTCAACGGCGGCATCATCGCGCCGAGTTTCGACGACCCGCTGGACAGCCGCGCCAAGGAGATTCTGCAGAACCTGTTCCCGCAGCATGAAGTGGTGATGGTGCCTGGCCGCGAACTGTTACTGGGGGGCGGCAACATCCACTGCCTGACCCAGCAACAGCCGGCCCCGCACAAAAACTGAGTGCACTTGTAACAGCCTGGTGCCGGGTTTAACGGCAATCGAGTGCGCCATGTTTTGCGCGCTCACGGCAAGCCCGCGGCCCGTCAGGTTCGCGGGCTTTTTTGTGTGCATGTGCCGACAAACCGGGCACATTGGCATAGCTCTTGTATCGCTGTTGCGACACACAGCACGGTGTATGACTAAGCGGTTCTGTCATAAACCTTGAGTAAGTTAGCCGCTCATGCCGTCGGAGAGAGCGCTGAAATGAATGCCGATATCAACCTGATGTACACGCGCACGTTCCACCCTTTGCGGGTGAACGGTGACGCGATCCACGCGCTGGCGCTCTGGTTGAAGGCAAACGGTTCGCGGCAGATCAGGACGCCCGACCCGCGCCGGGTGATGAGCGAACGGTACCCGGCGGGGCTGTTCAGCGAGGACGAGGTGCAGGCGTTGTGTGAATTGATGCAAGGCTGACGGTTGTTTTCAATGTTGCACTGGACCTTGTGGTGAGGGAGCTTGCTCCCGCTGGGCTGCGCAGCAGCCCCAAAACAGATCATCGAGTTCTATCTGAAAAAACACAGTCGCCTATTTTGGGGGCGCTTCGCACCCCAGCGGGAGCAAGCTCCCTCGCCACGCAAGCCTGTTAGAAGCTATAGGTGCCAGTCACCACCAAGCTGCGCGGGTCGCCGAACTGAATCTGCGCTGCACTCGTCGCTGACGCGTAGTACGTCTTGTCGCTGATATTGTTCAGCGCCGCCCGCACATCCCATTCCTTCTGCCGAAACCCGGCCAGTGCGTCCCAGCGCCCATAACCCGGCAACGCCACCGTGTTGGCGTTATCCGCATAACGCTCACCCACCAGCGTCAGCCCGGTTTCCGCGTACCAGCCCATCTCCGGTTTCCAGGTGACGAACAGGCTCGCGTTGCGCTTGGCCACGTCGCTGATGCGCTTGCCTTCAAAGCCATTGTTGTCTTTCACCACCGTGGCGTCCTGCAGGCCGACGCCACCGCGCACGTACCAGTTGCCGACGATCTTGCCGGTAGCGGTCAACTCCACGCCACGGGAACGCTGCTCGCCGCTGAGCAGGGTGATGGTCGGGTCCAGCGGGTCGCGGGTGCGGCGGTTGTAGAGCTCCAGTTCATACACCGCCAGGGTGGTGCTCAGGCGGTCGTCGAGCCAGTCGCTCTTGACCCCGATTTCCTTCTGTTTGGTCAGCTCCGGGCTCAGGTCGTTGGCGTTGCCCGTGGCATTGGGCGTGATGCCGATCAGGCCGCCGCCGGTCGGCGAGAACGTCTTGCTCCACGAGGCATAGAACGAATGGTGTTCCAGCGGCGTCCAGACCAGGCCCACGCGCGGGCTGGTGCTGTGGCTCACGACCTGTTCCGAGGCGTTGGTCAGTTTGTTGGTGGACTCCACATCAAAGCGGTCATAGCGCAAACCGGCGAGCAGTTGCCATTGATCGTTCAGGCGCAGTTGGTCCTGCACATACACTCCCTGGCTTTGCGCTTCGGTGTGACTGCTGCTGAATGCCGGCAGGCGACCGTAGTGGCGCAGGTCCGGGTTGGGGTTGTACACATCCACGCTCGGCACAGCGGCGAGCGGCGCTCGATAGAGTTTCGGGTCACGGCGCTGGTTGCCCAATTCCACTCCGGTGAGCAAGCGATGCTCCAGGCCGAAGGTGGTGAAGCCGCCTTCCAGTTCGACGTTGTTGAGGATGTTGCGGGTGGTCAAGTCCTGCTGCCAGCGCTGGCGCCCGACCTTGCCGGTTTTTGGGTCGTAGCTGACGGCATAAGTGTTATCGAAGTCGCTGTCCAGGGTGAACACGCCCAACGTATGGCGCAGTTGCCAACTGTCGTTCAGCTCATAGGCAAGCCGCGAACGCAGGGATTGGGACGTGTCGTCGATGTAATCGCGCTTGTCACCATAAGTGGTGCCGCGGCTGACATCCGCCGGCCGCCCATTGACCCCGGGAATGCCCCGGTCCGGCGTGCGGTTGTAGCGGCTGTATTCGTACTGCACCAGCCAGTTCAGGTCGGGGCTCAGTTGCCAGCTCATGGACGGTGCAAACAGTTGGCGATTGCCGCTGACGCCGTCGCGGAAACTGTTGTTGTCCTGGTTGCCCATGTTCAGGCGCAGGCTGATGGTGTCGGTGGGGTCGGTGCTGAGGTCCGCGTACAGGCTGCGCAAATCATTGCTGCCGCCCTGGGCCTCGATGCTGGAGGCGCGACCGGCCTGGGGCAGCTTGCTCACCCGGTTGACGATGCCGCCCTGGCCGCCGCGGCCGTACAACACGGCTGCCGGGCCCTTGAGTACTTCGATGCGTTCGATGTTGTGCAGGTCGCGCACGTATTGGCTGTCGTCGCGAACGCCGTCCAGGTAGAAGTCGTTGCTGGCGTCGAAGCCGCGGATGCGCAGGCTGTCGAACCGTGTGTCGGCGCCGCTGCTGACGTTGGGTATACCGCTCAAGGCCTGGCCCAGGTCATTGGTGCCGTAGGAACGCAGGTTGTCGGTTTTTACCGAGTCGATGGCCTGGGGCACATAACGCACGGGTGTGGCCGTGCGGGTGGCGGTGCTGGTTTCCTTGACGCGCGGGTCGTCCTCGTCAGCTTCGGCGCTCACGGAGGTTTCCGGCAGGACAGTGGCAGCGCAGGTAAATCCGGCAGACAGCAGGACAGAGAGCCCAAGGGTCATGGGCGTCAGGCGAAGGGCAGGCATCGGGGTGTGTATCCAAAAAGGTTGGCAGGATAAAAGCGCGTTAATGATAATGCTTACTATTTGCGCAGGTTATCTATTCCTGGGCGGACCTTTCTGAAAAATGTTACGGCGTATGTTTTTCAAGGGTATTCGACCGATTCTCGAAACAGTCTGAAAGCCGATCCGGGGTTTTTCCCAATTGTGCGTAAGACTAATCTGCCGGTCATCAACATCCATCGGAGCCCGCCATGTCGGCAGCCACACTTCACTACATTTACGACCCGCTGTGCGGCTGGTGTTACGGCGCCGAGCCGCTGCTGAGCGCCGCCCGGAGCGTGTTATCAATCCAGTTGCACGGCGGCGGCATGATGACCGGCGCGAATCGTCAATCCGTATCGCCGCAGTTGCGTGACTACGTAATGCCCCACGACCGGCGCATCGCCGAGTACACCGGGCAACCGTTTGGCGAGGCGTATTTCGAAGGTTTGTTGCGGGACCACGGTGCGGTGTTCGATTCAGCCCCGCCGACCAGCGCCGTGCTGGCCGCAGAAAAAATCGCCGGTCGAGGCCTGGAACTGCTGGCGCGTCTGCAAACGGCGCACTACGTCGAAGGTCGCCGAATTGCCGATAAGGACGTGCTGCTGACCCTGGCCGAATCCATCGGTTTGGATCCCCAAGCCTTCACCGCCGCTTTCAGTGAAATCCTTGGCGCAGCAACTCAAGCGCACATCAATGACAGCCGCCAATGGCTGGCAAAAGTCGGCGGCCAGGGCTTCCCCACACTGGCCCTGGAGCAGAATGGGCAACTGCAATTGCTCGATATCAGCCCCTGGTTGGGCAAGCCAGAAGCCTTCGTTGAGTGGCTGAGACAAAGAGTCGCAATTTCGATTCAACCCACCCAATCGAGTGCACCAATGTGTGGCCTGCAGGGGTGTGCAGATCCAGGAAGCGCTTGATAGAGCCTTGCGCAATGATGGCTATTTAATGTTTCTTAGACTTTTTTAGCCTAAATACAGAAGATTCACGAAATTGACACACAGTAAAGGGCGCGGATAGGATTCGCCCCAACGCCTGTGGCTAACCGCCATGACTTCCCCAATAAAAAAAGGCCCGCGGCATTTCACGTCGTCCGCGGGCCTTTTTTTATCTGGGAAAGTCGACACCAGAAAAGCAACACGGAGCCTGGTGTCACAGCGCGTACTCAACCAGTAATAAGGAATATAAGAAAATGTTGAAGCAACGGATGGGGCTGATCGCTCTGGGGATTTTGAGCGCTACGCAAGCAATGGCTGACGACCAATCCCAATCGAAGGGTTTTGTTGAAGACAGCCACCTGAACATCGCGGCACGCAACGCTTACATCAGCCGCGACTACAAAAACGGCAAGCAAGACAAAGCCGAATGGGGCCAGGGCTTCATCGGCAAGTTCGAATCCGGTTTCACCCAAGGCACCGTCGGTGTGGGTGTGGACGTGATCGGCCAATACGCCATTCGCCTGGATGGTGGTAAAGGTCGCAGCGGCGCTGGCGGTATCGACTTCTTCAAGCAAGGCGACAGCGGCGAAGCGGCCAACGACCTGGCCAAGGGCGGCGCTGCCGTCAAGGCACGCATCTCCAACACCGTGATCAAGTACGGTGATCAGATGCCAGCCGTGCCGGTCCTGGAATACGACAACTCCCGCCTGTTGTCCGAAACCTATACCGGTACCTCGATCGTCTCCAAGGAAATCGCCGGCCTGCAACTGGACGCTGGTCACTTCACCAAGGAAGCTCGCAAGAGCGCCGAGGGTTCCGACAGTGGCGCGCTGAAAAGCATCGACTACATCGGCGGTAGCTACAAATTCACTGAAAGCCTGTCGGCAGCGCTCTACGCTTCCAACATGCAGGACGTGCTGAAGAAGCAATACGTCAACGTCAACTACGTGCTGGCCCTGCCAGAGAAGCAATCGTTGACCTTCGACTTCAACGGCTACAAGACCAAGCTCGACCGTAGCTTCGCCCTGGAAAACCAAGGTGACGCCGACGCTCGCGACAACAAAATCTGGAGCCTGGGCGCCACGTGGGCCGTTGGCCCGCACAGCTTCACCGTGGCTCACCAGCGCAGCACCGGTGACACCGGTTACCTGTACGGCGGCTACCGCAACGCAGGCGGCATCGGCGACGGTGGCAACACCATCCTGCTGGCCAACTCCTACTGGTCTGACTTCAACGGCAAGGACGAGCGCTCCTGGCAAGCAGGCTACGGCCTGGACTTCAGCGCCTTCGGCGTGCCTGGCCTGACCTACAACATCGCCTACGTGCGCGGCACCAACATTGACGACGGTTCCAACCGCGGCAGTGGCACCGAGCGTGAAATCTTCAACCAGTTCAAATACGTAGTACAGAGCGGCCCGGCCAAAGACCTGAGCCTGCGTGCCCGTGCGTCGTGGTTGCGCGTTTCCAACAACGCCAGCAACTACAACGTGGGTGGTAACGAGATCCGCCTGTTCGCCGACTACCCAATCAACGTTTTCTAATTGATTCGGCGTCGCGCCTGATTCAAGGCGATAAAAAACCCCGACTGGTTCGGGGTTTTTTTATGCCTGCGATCAGCGCTTGCTGGCGGCTGCGATGATCACATCTGCGACCTTTTGCGGCTGCGACAGCATCGGCACATGGCTGGTTTGCACCACGGTGGTGGTGGCATTGATTTTCTTCGCGTAGGCCTGCTCCAGGCCCGGGTCGATCATGCGGTCCTTGGCGGCGACGATGTAATAGTTGGGTTTGGTTTTCCAGGCGGCGACCGTGATTTTATCGTCGAACGCCTTGCCCAGAATCGGCCCCTGGGTCACGGCAATCAGGTTGGCCTGGTCGGCAGGCAAGTCCTGGGCGAAGTTTTTCGCCACGGACGCGGCGGGCAAATACAAGTAGCCGGAAGCGTCGGCACTGATGGTCTCGAGACCCGGCGGGGTTGGGTAGCCTTTCTCGGACTCGGCAGAACTCTGGCCCTCGGACGGCGCGAACGCGGCCACATAAACCAGTGCCTTGACCTTGTCGCTGGTGCCGCCCTGAGTGATCACACTGCCGGCCCACGAATGGCCCACCAGAACCACCCGCCCACTCTGGGCATCAATCACCCGCTGGGCGGCGGCCACATCATCGGCCAGGGACGTCAGCGGGTTTTGCACCGCCACCACCTTCAAGCCTTTGGCCTGCAACAGCGGAATCACCTTGTTCCAGCTGGAGCCATCGGCAAAGGCGCCGTGTACCAGCACCACGGTGGTGTCCGACAGCGCCGGTGTGGCGGCATAGGCCTGGCCGGTGAGCATCGCGGCGGCCATCAGTGTAGGCAGCAACAGGGTTTTGAATGTGGATTTAAGCATGTGGGGCACGTCCGTAAGTGAGGGGTTATCGGCCAGCACTCAAGGCGTTTGCAGCCTGCCTTAAGCATGTAGGCAAGACGCGCGGGGAGGGCGGTTATTCCAGGGAGCAGTAAAAAAACGCAGCGCCGGACGTCTCGATTGATTACATAGCATCACTAATGAAGTACTCCGCCCCACCTTTATCCACCTCAGGCAACCTCTTAAATTGGCCTCACTGCCTGCCCACCATGTCGATGGGCAAGTCACTGGAGCCTTGTCATGCCATTTGTCAGCGTACGTATCACCCGCGACGGCGTTACCTCGGAGCAGAAAGCCCAGGTCATTGCCGAGATCACCGAAACCCTCGAACGCGTCCTCAACAAACGCCCCGACCTGACCCACATCGTCATCGAAGAAGTCGACACCGATAACTGGGGCTACGCCGGCATCACCACCACCCAGTACCGCAAACAGCTCGCGGAAAACCCGTCATGAGCACGCCTGTCACCATCGACTTCATCTCCGACGTGGTGTGCCCGTGGTGCGCCCTCGGCGCCACCGCCCTGGAGCAAGCCATCGACAACCTGGCGGGCGAAGTGAAGGTTGAACTGACCTTCAAACCCTTCGAACTCAACCCCGACATGCCGGCCGAAGGCGAAAACGCCGTCGCCCACATGATGCGCAAATACGGGCGCAGCGCCGAGGAAGTTGCCAGCGGCAAAAGGATGCTGATGGAGCGCGGCGCGGCCATCGGCTTCACCTTCGACCTGGAAAAGCGCAGCCACTTCTACAACACCTTCGACGCCCATCGGTTGCTGTTTTGGGCGTTGCAGCAAGGGCGCCAGCTCGAGCTGAAAAAGGCGCTGTTGCGCGGGTATTTCAGCGATGGCCAGAACGTCAGCGATCACGAAACCCTGGCGCGTCTGGCCGCCGAAGCCGGGCTGGATATTGAAGGCGCACGACGGGTGCTGGGCTCTACCGCCTACGCCAATGAAGTGCGCGAGCTGGAAGCGTTCTACCGCGAGCACGGCATCAACTCCGTACCGGCCATGGTCCTCAATGGCCGCCAGCTGGTCTCCGGGTCGCAATCCGTCAGTTACTACGAACAGATGCTGCGGGAAATGTCCGCCGCGGCTGCTTGAACCATCCCATTTTCCCTATAGAGGTTTCATCATGAGCAATTCGAAAAAAGTCGTTGTGATCACCGGCGCATCCCAAGGCCTGGGCGCTGCTGCAGTGAAGGCTTACCGCGAGCTGGATTACCGCGTGGTTGCCACCTCCCGTTCGATCAAACCGTCGACGGATCCGGACATCCTCACCGTGGCCGGCGACATCGCCGACCCGGCCACCGCCGAGCGCGTCATCCGCGAAGGCGTAGCGCGTTTTGGCCGTATCGACAGCCTGATCAACAACGCCGGGATCTTCGTCGCCAAACCGTTCACCAGCTACACCCACGAAGACTACGTAAACGTGTTGGCGGTGAACCTGAACGGGTTCTTCTACATCACCCAACTGGCGATTACCGAGATGCTGAAACAGGGCGCCGGGCACATCGTCAACATCACCACCAGCCTGGTGGACCACGCGATTGATGGCGTGCCGTCGGTGCTGGCCTCGCTGACCAAAGGCGGGCTGAACTCGGCGACCAAATCGCTGGCGATTGAATACGCCAAGCGCGGGATTCGCGTGAATGCGGTGAGCCCGGGGATTATCAAGACGCCGATGCATGGGGAAGAGACGCATGCGGCGCTGGGCAGCCTGCATCCGGTGGGGCACATGGGTGAAGCGCGGGATATTGCGCAGGCGATTGTGTACCTGGAATCGGCTGGGTTTGTGACCGGGGAAATTCTGCATGTGGACGGTGGGCAGAGTGCTGGGCACTAAGCGATACGGCTGAATAAAAAATGCCCCGGACCGTGATGGTTCGGGGCGTTTTTTGTGTGGCGGCTTCTAGCCAGACACTCTAAAACAAACAACAAAGAACAAATGTGGGAGCCGGGCTTGCCCGCGATGGCGATGGCCCAGCCAACACACTCACAACCTGACACACCTACAGATTATTGCCCGGCGACTCCAACACCTTCACCACATCATCAATCACTGCCTTGCTCATCTCCTGCAGATAGTGCGAAGCCCAGGCGTACCGGTCCGTATCCCGAATCATCGCCGCGTCCTCCGCCAACAGCTTGGCCACATGCAGCAAATCGGAAACGTGAGACAGCGCTTCGCTCAGGGAAACCCCGCTGTTAACGCGGAACAGAGGCTGGTCGGAATGGAATGAAAAAGGGGTAACGCCGAGGGTAGTGAAGCCAGACGGATTTGGAGCGCTCATCGGTAAAACTCCCATATCTAGTGAGAGCTACCACGTTCGTTATCAGGCGAATGGGTGGCAGCTGTGCGCAGGCTGATAAACCGGAGATACAGGAACCCGGCAGACCCGAAGGTCTCCCACGCACAGCCGCCATTGCACGAAATGGTGGGCGTAAAAAAACGCCTGCACATCGTGGTTGTGGGGCGCTGTTGCGCCTGCATCTTGCCGGGTTATCAGGCCCGATCGCTGAATTGGCAGCGACGGGGGAGGGTAGCGTGGTGGTGGGGTGGGTGCAACTGGGGAAATAGTTGTTTCGTTTTTCTGCTGCCGTGCTTGCTTCTGGCGGCCTGAAGATGAGTCTGTCGCGTCTTCTCAGAACGCGGAGCTTGAAGGGCAGGTTTGCCATTCCTGCAGCCAGCTCAGGATGAAAAATCGTGCGGCTCGTGCAGTTATGCCGTTTTATGGATACGTCATAATTATTGGCTACCCATAATTTCGCATAAAACGCTGAAGGCGGGACTTCGCTACGGGAATTGGTCTATCTGGAGGCTCACCGGCTTGTTCAGTTTGGGCGCCAGGCGTAGACAGAATATGAACACCCCAGAAACAACAAAGCCCCCGCATTTCTGCGAGGGCTTCGTTTTGTATGGTGCGGCACCAGGAGTCGAAAAACGTCTTAACTTATTGAAAATAATGGATTTTATTTTCTTATTAATTAATTCTACCTCATGAACTATCCTTGTGGACAGCCAAATGATGCTGTCATCCGTGGGGCGAGGGGGGAGATATAGGAGCCAGTCAATAGGCAGTGGTGACAATAATAATAAGACCATTGGACCTACTTTGGGGTGGTGGTGCTTGTTGACGTGCAATGGCAAAAAAGTTAATTTTTAACTGTTAAGATTAGGTCTCACTTCACCGGCTTGTAAGATAATCAAATCAGGGATGTAAAATTGCGTAGGAAACGAATTATGTTTGAGCTTTGCTTGTTTGATCTTGATGAGACTTTGATTAAAACTGAAGATTTAAAAGAAGTGCGCGAGGCGTGTAAGCGCAATCAGAATCCTGCCCACCTTCAGAAGGTGGTAGACGGATTGAAGTCTAAAAAAGATCGATGCATTTACAGTTTAGAAATATTGAATTTGATTAGGTCGACATACCCGAAGCTCAAGATAGGTGTTTTTACAAGATCTCCAAATAGCTACGCGAAAACCGTACTAGATTGGGCATACCCGGGTTTTAACTGGGATATTTTAGTTGCCTATGAAGATGTGAGGCATACAAAGCCTTATGGAGAAGGTATCAAGAAAGCCATGACGGCTTTCAATATTGAATATTTAGATCGGGTAATGCTTGTTGGCGACAATGACGCCGATGTTCGCGCCGCTTATAACTGTGGGTGCTTGGTTACTTTAGATAAGGGAGCATGGCCTTATAAGTGGGGCCAAGAGCACTGGAGGGCATTAGATTACATACCCGATGCAGTGATCAGTGCTCCTGAGCAAATTATTGAGGTTTTGGCTAATCCGGTGGCTTTTCTCCCTGCCTTAGAGCGGGCTTTTGCTGGTGATGAATCGAAAGAAAACACCACTCGGTTTGATAAGGTAAATTATTTTGTCGCTAAGACCGCCGGTGGCGACAATACGGCCTATCCTATTTTTGTTTGCGGTCGTTCTTTTGCGAATTATGACTCGATAAGCGAGCGAAAAAAATGGCATGAGCTTACCGAGTCTATTGAAAAAAATAAAGATTCTGACGAGTTTCCGGTAGAGTGGGTGGAAACAGTAAGAGTCTTTATAAGAAAAAATTACATGGCCTTTTTTAGACCTATAAATATTGTTATTTCAGTCGTCCCTCATAGGCCTGGTCGAAAACCACGTTTAGAAAACTTTTTGACTCAGCTCAAAAAGTCGTTTGAAGAAGTACCTATGCTGAATTACAATGTCTCTATTGCACCTAAGTTGCTAGAGTATAAGGTGGGTGTAAAGTCTCAGCACAACGATCATCTCGGGCGAGATGATAGATTTATTAATGTACGAGATCATTTGGTTGTTAAGATGCCGGAGCTTATAGTTGCTGGTACTTACTTTCTTGTCATTGATGACGTGACAACTACCGGAGCGTCATTGATTTATGCGTCTAAATATCTGAAGGCGGCTGGCGCTATAGACGTTAAATGTCTCTCAATGGCTAAAAATATTGGTAACTTGTATACATGAGTACAATTTCGAGTTCGACGCAGTTTTTTCTAGCGCTTTCAATGCTTAAAGGCGTCGGGCCTGTTACGTTGCGGAAAATAGCCCGCGGATATCATTTGAATGAAATTGATATCGAAGTGGTAGCAAGTAATACCCCGCAAATTGCTAAGGCGCTACTAAGCGCAGATGCTTGGTCAAACGCTTTGCGGGAAGCGGAAAGACAAATTGAGCAAGCCTGCCAACATCAATCCCGTATTATATCTCCATGTGATAGCGACTACCCAAAATTGCTTTCTATCACAAAGGATGATCCTTTTATATTGTATATAAAGGGCGCCTTAGCTAAAAACCCAGAAAAGTCGGTAGCTATTATTGGGACACGTGAACCGACTCCTCATGGACAAATCATTGCGACAAGAATTACGCAATTTTTCGTTGAAGAAGGCTGGAGTATTGTCAGTGGATTGGCTATCGGATGTGATGGTATCGCGCATCAGGCTGCTTTAGATGCAGGAGGACATACAGTCGCCGTATTAGCTCATGGACTTCATACTGTTGCACCTTCTCGTCACAAAAAGCTAGCAGAAAACATAGTTGAAGCTGGTGGAGCGTTAATAAGTGAATACCCTTTTGGCCAAGATATCCAAAAACAACAGTATGTTAAACGTGATCGGACCCAAGCGGGCTTAGCGCAAGGTGTAGTCATGGTCCAATCTGACATTATTGGTGGAAGCTTGCATGCGTCACGCGCTGCAATAGACTATGGACGTTGGCTTGCTGTGCCATATCCCACTGGCAAGGACTTGGAGAACAAGGAGCTCAAAGTACAAGCAAATTTAGTAATTGCAGATGCGGGCGATGCGGAGAGAGTGGCTCTACTTAGGTGTTCGTTGAAGGATCTGTCTCTTGTTAAGGTCCTGCGCAGTAAGGAAGACTATTTTTCAATGCTTTTTCCGCGAGCCGGCGGCGAAACTGCGACGTCTCAGCTAGATACTTTTGACCAAGTTGATTCCGGTCGTCATATTACTCACGTTACTCCAGCGTCCGAAAATAAAATCAGTATTGAAATATCAAACCCCGCGCCCAATGCAGGTATGGGAACTGATGCTTTGCTCACGGAGCAAATACACATTTTTGATGAGACTAAGAAGGGTGATGCGTCAGTCTCTGTGGTTTCAAGTAATACGTCATCCCAGCACTTGGCAGAGAATATAAAACAATATCGTATCGTTTTGTTCAGAGTGGGTGGGAATCCAATAAGGATCGTGGGTGCAGAATCACTTGATTTTAAGAGGTATAAACCCCTTGAGTCCTCGCTTGAAGGTGCAGACGTATCGAGTTTGTTGGGGGCTAGACTAGGATATATTCAAGGCAAGATTGATGAACTCCTAATTGTTTCTAATGTTGAAGGTTTTAAATCGTCTTTTTTGATTGAAGATATAGTTAGCCATATTGAGAGGGTGATTGATCTTTTAAAGCTATCCATCACTCTCAATAGCTATAGTGAGAAGCGCATAGACTTTGATAAATGCGAGGTTAAGTGTTATCTACGCAATGATAACGTCTCGTCGGCATCGGTGATTGGCTCAGGCTTTAATGTTCCGCTCGAGAGAGTATTAGACGGTTTTCTAACTTTTCCATATAAATCGGGGGGCGCCCATCTTATTGAAGAGGTTGATGGGGGAGTCGTATATCTCGAAGATCTAGTAGAAGCGTTTAATAAGATTGTTAGTCGGACCTGTATGGCGGGCTAGTTTATATGGGTTTTAACAGATTGCTAGTTTGGATTTGATCATACCTAAAAGATGCTCGTTATTTGGCGCATAGATTTTAGGTATGATTTCCTCGCTGAATGTGTAAATTTGCTCTATGCCTGCTCTGTAGTTTGACCTTGTAAATTTGTAATTAGATCTATCTTAGGTGTCTCTTCGAGTGATTCCCTTTGAGTTCTTAAATTGTCAAGAAGGTAATCATTGGTTAACGAGAATTCGTCGAATATCGTGAACCAGTTCTTAACGTATGCCTTAATTTTTCCGTCTTTTGTTACTAGCCCAGGTTCGCCGTGCATTTGCATGCCTTTCATTCGACTCCCGATAGAGTAGTCGCTCTTAGATATACTCCGCCCCACCAGTATCAATTCAAAGCGCATTAACTCGCTGCTAAATATGGGGTAATTACTTAATATGCTTGCATACTCGTCAAGTTGTCGAAGGTGGTTGTGATTCAACGCAATGCCTGGGCGTTTTATTTCTATGATCACACATCTATAGAATTTCTTTCCCTGAGGATCAAACTCAGGTTTCTTTCTAGCCAAAAACAAATCGACCTGCCGATTTGCTCCTATAATATCAATTCCTTCTGCAAGAGCATCCTCTTCAATCTTGTGTATCCCAGCTATCTTTTCGCGCAGAGCTTTCGTGGTTTTTGTAAATGAGTCTTCTTCTGCGCCGAGAATGTCGTATGAAGGACCAAAAAGCCAAGTGTGGTTTTCGATTATTTTTTGTAGGTCAGGAGTTTCTTTAGTTTCTTTGTAGTGAACTTCCATTACTTCTTTTAACTGGTTAACGGCGAGTTCTCGGCGTTGTAGAATTTCAATTGTACTAATTATATGTTCAAGTTTTGAGCGCTGTAGCTGATCTGCAAAGGAATTTAATGTCTTTTGGTCTAAGTCCATTACGCTATCTAGGACATCTAACAGGCTGTCGTTTTGATTAGATACGAGAATTTTGTCCAAAAGCCTTACGATTATTTTACTTTGTTTAGGCTTTAATTTGTTGAAGATAGATGGGTCAGCTAAAAGGATATCTCTTAGTACGGACTTAAGGAATCCCAAACGCCATTTTGCATAATCAGCCTCCTCATGCTTGTACTCTGGGAATATCCCTTGGCTTTCGAAGTTTTCTATTTGTTGATCAGCCTGGGCTCGAAGAAAGTCGTAATAAATTATCTGGGTGAAGCTTACTGCTTCAGCTAGTAATTTTTTCCATACGGGGGATGATTGATTGTGGCCGTCTTGGGAAACTAGGTCCTCTTCGACATCTTCAAATTTTTCTGCCCATGGCGATGTTATATATATGCTTGGGTAGAAATTTGGTTTTTTATTGAACTTGCTGTATTGTTTGTGAATTATTTTGTTTTCAGAGTTTAGCAGGTAGTTATATGACTGCTCGGAGCCCGGTTTATTGTTCCATCGTATTACGCGTAGCTTGAATTCATTGCCTTCAATTTCACAACTGTGAATTCTAATTTCATGACTTGGAATTTCAATTTCTTTATCGTTAAGAAATAGTGATTTTTTAGTGTTTAGAGCTAGAAACCAGCTAAATTCGGTTGCCAGCTTACTTGCAAGTATTTCGTCGTTTGGTAAGTTTTTTGTGAATTCTGAAAGTTCTACACATGTGCCACTTTTTTTGGATGATAAGAGAGCGTGCTGATTTGAGACTTCTAGATGTCTAATTTTAAAATCTTTGATGTTAAGATCGCTGATTGATATTTTTGCATCGCCGTCTTCGTTTCTAGTGAACCAGGTCGCATCTTTACAGATACTGTGGAAGGCTAAGCGACCTCGTCCATGCGATCCGTGCTGAGTTTGATCATCTTTTTTCTGTGATTCGTTGAATTTCGCAAAGTTGTTTTTATGGTTTTTATAATCTATCCCCTCTCCGTCATCTAAGACTGTTACTGAACTGGGGGTTTCTAATTCGTCTCTAGTTATTTTGATTTTAATTGACGAAGCTTTGGCGTCGAAACCATTCCAAACTAATTCAAATAATGTTTGCCATGGTTCAAAGTTTCGAAAATGTTTTCGAATCCCTTCTCCAGTGATCTCCGTGGATCCTATAAAATCCACCCTTTCAGGATTCGTACTCATTTTTTTTCCCTATTGTTCAAGCTCAGTCCGGAAGATAGTCCATTAGTATTTATGCTAGCTATTTTTCTGATGATCCATGTGCATGGTTTAATTATAATAAGAGGCGTAAACCTAAAGTGTTACCATACTGGAAGAGATATCAGATCTGCAATTAAAAAAGCTCCTAATGAGGCGGCCGCCTAGGTGATGTCCTTATCGTCTTAACCTGTAGATCATTTCACAGCTCCCAAGATTTTCCGAGGCGGCGTGCTATAAGTTTTGCGGAAAGTAAGTAGTAGTAGCGCGTTGGCTTTTTGCTGCTTTTGAGCTTGTATTCAAGAAACCACGCAAGATGCTTTTGCTGCCACGTCCATGGATTTTCTCGGTACCAGCGTTCAGAAATTGCAGCTTGAATGGCCTTTGCTTGACGTAGGTGACGCTGGCGCGTGGCATGCGACCCGGTCATGACGCCTGCCAGGAACAGCTCCATTTCGAATGGCTTGCTCATGCTCGCCCGCCAATGTACGCCGAAACTACGTCGATACGACTGTGCCCCAGTTCATAGCTTATTTGTACTCGGGCCTTATGATCGAGGTGATGGTCGGTCTGGAAGCAATCGCCGCCGTTGATTGGCGCAAGGTGGTGCGTGATTTGCTCATAGCGTTCGCACGCATAGGCCGCTCTTAATTCGTGGAAGCCTTTGAGACTGTGCATTTGGAGTATGTGCCGGGCAGGGCGGACGATACGCTGTTGGAAATCGAAATAGCTTTCGCTCGATGCAAGCAGATTGCGGCTGCCGTCGGGTGAGACCTATTCGGCATACCTGAGAGCGTCGTGAATATGCTCATCCACCTCAATCCAACGAGGAGCTGACACACCAGAGGAGCGTAAAGGGGACGGATTTATTTATCGCTCTGCGCTGTTCCGTCTCAACCCAAAATTTCGCATGCAAAGATCGATGCGAGCGTCGTTACAGAAGGTGGGGGTTTCGAAAGGATTGCAGAGGGGCGTGGGAGCAGGTAGATGATCAGCGGAAAGTAGAGAGGCTGCCAGATCAGGATCTGTAGTAAGAGCAATCCAGAAACAACAAAGCCCCCGCATTTCTGCGAGGGCTTCGTTTTGTATGGTGCCGGCACCAGGAGTCGAACCCGGGACCTACTGATTACAAGTCAGTTGCTCTACCAACTGAGCTATACCGGCGTGTTAGGGCGACGATTATAGCGATTGGCAAGCATCTGTAAACCCCTGAATTCTGACTATTTTTGCAACCGACCGGGTTTTCTCTGCTCGGCCTCGTTTCAGCCACCCCAGCCCCGCCAATCCCATGCGCTGGATCACTGGAAAGGCCTGCGTGCAGAAAGCGGCAAGTGCCAGTTCCTGTCCTGGAACAACAACCTCGAGCCCGACGGCCGCTTCACCATCACGTTTTTCCGCGATGCGCAGCAAACCCAGCCGATTCAAACCGAGAACGGTACCTGGTGTGGCTGCGGACCCGACTGGCGATTGCCAGGAGGATTATGAGTTCACCGAGCACCGTATTCGCGGTTAATGCCTTTTAACTTCAGATGAAATTTTGTGGCGAGGGAGCTTGCTCCCGCTGGGCTGCGCAGCAGGCCCAAAACAGTGGGAGCGCTGCGCACTCCAGCGGGAGCAAGCTCCCTCGCCACAGGTTTTGTCGTTCAGCTTTTTAGTTGCCTTCGTTGCACGAGTCGGCAAATTTCTTGTACTCAAACACCCGCTTCTGCCCATGGGAATCCAGGTAGGTCATCCGCGCATTCACCACGCCACACGCCGCGCCTCCATCGTCCACGGTCGACAGTACCTGCTGTACATCCAGCTTGGGGCTGGCCTGGGCCGAAAAGGCGGCAACGTTGAGCAAGGCAAACAGGCTGCTGGCGATCAGGGTGTTGCGGTTCATGGTGGTGTCCTCTGAGGTTCAATAGGGTGTGTGTTGCGTTGGAGCCTATTGAGCGCCCGGGAGGTATCCGGCCTGTGTCATGCACCCGGCGTTTTGCCTCGGCATGTGTTGAGAAGGGGATTGCATACAACTTGATACAGAAACATATCCATTAGAGGTATTAGTGCCTCAGGGTCTTTCTCTTAGATGTTTTCGACATAACGGTCATCGTTTTTCCCTTGAATAAGGTGAGTCTTACCGTATTCTGTTTCGAAATATTAAGCGTCATATAAATAGCGGAATCGTTTAACCCGGTTTACGGAACGTTGGCGGTTAATTACTAAGTTGTAATTTGATTCGTCAGCTAAGCAATTTTTCCTGACCAGGCGGCCAGGAAAATTGTTAGAAGCCGCCGCAAGCTTCTGATCTGAAAGAAATTGATAAAAAATCGCCAAATAAGTCAAAAATACGGCACTCAGCCGCTCGTCGGAAATAATTAATCCCAAAGCATCAAAATACTGACACCATCAATCTGATATCACAGAATGCCGCCAGCCAACACATAACTAGAAAAACCAAGGTCAGCCCAACGGGCTGACCTTTTTAACGCCTTTAAAGCGTAATAACCGGGGAGGGCCGTGGGTGAGTCGCGCAGACGATATTTCAAAACTATTCAATAAGCTGGGCGCCAATCCAAATGGCTACCGGGAGATGTACGCCGTCCATGATTATCTTGAGGATGACGTGGTGGTTGAGCGTTTCGAGGCCGTGCCCATCCCGGCCCAAACCGCTTGCACCGTCGCGCTGGATGAGCCGCCGTCGGCGCCATTGCTGCGCTTGCTCGAAGAGCTGACCCAGGGCGAAGCCGATCACCTGCAACCTCCCGAAGTGGTCGAAGGGCCGACCGGTGAGGTGTACTCGGATCAATCCTCACCCAAGGTGATCGTGGTGGTCTCGCTCAAGGGCGGTGTCGGTCGCAGCACGCTGACCGCGGCCATTGCCAGCGGCTTGCAGCGTCAAGGCCACCCGGCCGTGGCGCTGGACCTGGACCCGCAAAACGCCCTGCGTCATCACTTGTGCCTGGGCCTGAATTTGCCCGGCATCGGCGCGACGAGCTTGAGCAATGAGTCCTGGGAAGGCCTGGCTGAGCGCGGCTTTGCCGGTTGCCGCCTGGTGGCCTTCGGTGAGACCAACAACGACCAGCAAAAAAACCTCAATCGCTGGCTCGGCGAAGACGCCCAATGGCTGCCCCGGCACCTGGCCGGCTTGCAGTTGAATGGCCAGGACACTGTGGTGATCGACGTGCCTGCCGGCAACACGGTGTACCTGCACCAGGCCATGGCCCTGGCAGACGTGGTGTTGGTGGCGGTGCAGGCGGATGTTTCCTCATTCAGCACCCTGGCCCAGATGGACAGCGTGCTGGCGCCGTACCTTGAGTGCGAAAAACCACCACAGCGTTACTACGTGATCAACCAACTCGACGGCGCCCACCGCTTCAGCCTGGACATGGCCGAAGTGTTCAAGGCCCGCCTCGGCGATGCACTGCTCGGCACGGTCCACCGTGACCCTGTGTTCAGTGAAGCCCAGGCCTGCGGCCGCGATCCCCTCGACCCTACCGTCAACAGTCTCGGCTGCCAGGACATTCACGCCCTGTGCCGCACGCTGCTCGAACGCATCGATTCGGACCTTCCATGACCGACATTACGTCCTCTACGCCCCACACTCCGGGGCGCGCCGAGCAGCGGCTGGACGCCGCGATTTCGCGCTTCAATCGCTGGCCCGATACGCTGCGCAAAGTGCTGGTGGTGATCAGTTGTGTGGTCGGCACCTTGCTGTTGGTGAGCATTGTCAGCGCCCCGCTGGACCTCTACAGCCAATGCCTGTTTGCCGCCGTGTGCTTCCTTGCGGTGCTGGTGCTGCGCAAGATTCCCGGGCGCATGGCGATCCTCGCGCTGGTGGTGTTGTCGCTGGTGGCGTCGCTGCGCTACATGTACTGGCGGCTGACTTCCACCCTGGGTTTTGAAACCTGGCTCGACATGCTGTTCGGCTACGGCCTGGTGCTCGCCGAGCTGTACGCGCTGGTGGTGCTGATCTTCGGCTACGTGCAAACCGCCTGGCCGCTGCGCCGCGAGCCGGTGTGGCTCAAGACCGAACCGTCGGAGTGGCCCACCGTCGACGTGTTCATCCCGACCTACAACGAGGCGTTGAGCATCGTCAAACTGACCATCTTCGCCGCCCAGGCGATGGACTGGCCCAAGGACAAGTTGCGCGTCCACGTGCTCGACGATGGCCGTCGCGACGACTTCCGCGATTTCTGCCGCAAGATCGGCGTGAACTACATCCGCCGCGACAACAATTTCCACGCCAAGGCCGGCAACCTCAATGAAGCGTTGAAGGTCACCGACGGCGAGTACATCGCGCTGTTCGACGCCGACCACGTGCCGACCCGTTCCTTCCTGCAAGTCAGCCTCGGCTGGTTCCTCAAGGACCCCAAGCTGGCGATGCTGCAAACGCCGCACTTCTTCTTTTCACCCGACCCGTTTGAAAAGAACCTCGACACCTTCCGCGCCGTGCCCAACGAGGGCGAGTTGTTCTACGGCCTGGTGCAGGACGGCAACGACCTGTGGAACGCGACGTTCTTCTGCGGCTCGTGTGCGGTGATCCGCCGCAAGCCCTTGCTGGAAATCGGCGGCGTGGCCGTCGAGACCGTCACCGAAGACGCCCACACCGCGCTCAAGCTCAACCGCCTGGGCTACAACACCGCTTACCTGGCGATCCCGCAAGCCGCGGGCCTGGCCACCGAAAGCCTGTCACGCCACATCAACCAGCGCATCCGTTGGGCGCGGGGCATGGCGCAGATTTTCCGCACCGACAATCCGCTGCTGGGCAAAGGCCTGAAGTGGGGCCAGCGCATCTGCTACGCCAACGCTATGCTGCACTTCTTCTATGGCTTGCCGCGGCTGGTGTTCCTCACCGCGCCGCTGGCCTACCTGATTTTCGGCGCGCAGATTTTCCACGCCTCGGCGCTGATGATTGTCGCCTATGTGTTGCCCCACCTCGTGCATTCGAGCCTGACCAACTCGCGGATCCAGGGGCGCTTCCGCCACTCGTTCTGGAACGAGGTCTACGAGACCGTACTGGCCTGGTACATCTTGCCGCCGGTATTGGTTGCATTGGTCAACCCCAAGGCGGGCGGCTTCAACGTCACCGACAAGGGCGGAATCATCGACAAGCAATTCTTCGACTGGAAACTCGCCCGGCCGTACCTGGTACTGCTGGCGGTGAACCTGGTCGGGCTGTGCTTCGGTCTTTATCAGTTGATCTGGGGCGACGAGTCCACCGCGGTCACCGTGGCGATCAACCTGACCTGGACCCTCTACAACCTGATCATCACCAGCGCTGCAGTGGCGGTGGCTTCCGAAGCGCGGCAAGTGCGCTCCGAGCCGCGGGTCAGCGCGAAATTGCCGGTCAGTGTGATCTGCGCCGACGGTCGTGTGCTCAAAGGCACGACCCAGGATTTCTCGCAGAACGGCTTCGGCCTGATCCTCGCCGACGGGCACCAGATTGCCCGGGGCGAACAGTTGCAGTTGGTGCTGTCGCGCAACGGACAAGACAGCCTGTTCCAGGCGCGGGTGGTGTTCAGCAAGGGCGCGCAGATTGGCGCGCAATTCGATGCACTGTCCCTGCGCCAACAAAGCGAACTGGTACGCCTGACGTTTTCCCGCGCCGACACCTGGGCCGCGAGTTGGGGTGCCGGCCAGCCCGATACACCGTTGTCAGCCCTGCGTGAAGTCGGTGCCATCGGCATCGGCGGCCTGTTTACCCTGGGTCGCGCCACGCTGCATGAATTGCGTCTGGCCCTGCGCCGCACTCCCTCACAACCGCTCGATACGCTGATGGACAAGCCATGACTTCCACACTATTTGCCCGCCCGCAGTCGCGCGGCGTGCTCGCGCTGATGATCGCTTCGCTGCTGGGCCTGGGCTCGCAGGCACAGGCCGCTGCACCCGCTGTTGCGGTGCAGAGCACTGACGACGGCTACAGCCTGACCCTCAAGCAACTGGGCCGTCGCGACACCATGAACCTGCAAGGCGTGGAAGCGTCCGACAGCGTCAACTTCGACATCCGTGCCGATGAAGTGGTGAAGGGCGCGCAACTGTTGCTCAAGTACAGCTACTCGCCGGCGCTGCTGGCGGACCTGTCGCAGATCAACGTGCTGGTCAACGACGAAGTCGCCGCCAGCCTGCCGCTGCCCAAAGAGGGCGCAGGTATCCAGCAGGAAAAACTGGTGCAGATTCCGGCGCACCTGATCACCGAATTCAACCGCTTGAGCCTGCAGTTCATCGGCCACTACACCATGTCCTGTGAAGACCCGCTGCACAGCAGCCTGTGGGCCAAGATCAGCAACAGCAGCGAGCTGAAAGTGCAGGTGCAGCCGATCGTCTTGAAAGACGACCTGTCGGTGCTGCCGCTGCCGTTCTTCGACAAGCGCGATGCGCGCCAGGTCAGCCTGCCGTTCGTGTTTGCCAGCGCGCCGGACAATGCCGCGCTGGAAGCTGCCGGTGCGCTGTCGTCGTGGGTAGGCGGCTTGGCCAGCTACCGGGGTGCGACGTTCCCGACCACCCTTGGCGAGATTCCGGCCAAGGGCAACGCCATCGTGCTGGTGCAAAGTACCCAGGCTGTGGATGTACACGGTGTGGCGGTCCCTGAGCCTAAAGGGCCGACCCTGACCCTGATCACCAACCCCAACGACCCGAATGGCAAGCTGCTGATCGTCTCCGGCCGTGATGGCGCCGAACTCAAGCGTGCCGCCACCGCCGTGGTGCTGGGCAACCCGGTGTTGACCGGCAACAGCGTGGTCATCACCAGGCTCGACACCCTGGCCCCGCGCAGCCCTTACGACGCGCCGAACTGGCTGCCCAGCAACCGTCCGGTACGCCTTGGCGAGCTGGTAGAACTGAAAAAACTCAACGTCTCCGGCTACAACCCGGGCCCGATCAGCGTCGACCTGCGCCTGCCGCCCGACCTGTTCAACTGGCGTGAAGAGGGCGTGCCGCTCAACGTCAAATACCGCTACACGCCGCAGCAGGTGTCCACCAACTCCTCCTTGCTGATCGGCCTGAATGACCAGTTCATGAAGTCTGTCGCGTTGCCGTCGGTGAGCAACCTGGGCGGCGGGCAGAGCCTGCTGGACCAGCTGAAGAAAGACGAAACCCTGCCCCGTGAAGTGACGACCCTGTTGCCGATCAGCTCGGCTTCGCCCAAGTCCAAGCTGCAACTGCGCTTCATGTACGACTACATCAAGGAAGGCGAATGCCGGGACATCATCGTCGACAACATGCGCGGTGCGATTGACCCGGACTCGAGCCTGGACCTGAGCAGCTACCAGCACTTTATCGCCATGCCGAACCTCGGCGTGTTCAACGATTCCGGCTTCCCGTTCACTCGCCTGGCTGACCTTTCGGAGTCGGCGGTGGTGATGCCGGACAACGTCGGCACCGATGAATTGAGCGCCTACCTGACTGTGATGGGCCGCTTCGGCGAGTCCACCGGCTACCCGGCCACCGCCGTCAAAGTGGTGCAGGCCAAAGACGTGCAAAGCGTTGCCGACAAAGACCTGCTGGTGCTCGCCACCGGCGGCAACCAGCCGCTGCTGCAGCAATGGCAGCAATACCTGCCGGCCACCAGTGACGGCCTGCAGCACCACTTCTTGTTGTCTGACCTGCCACGTTATGTGCGCAGCTGGATCAGCCCGGACGCCGCGGCCAACCAGCATACGGCCAATGCCGGCATCACCTTCAGCGGCCTGAGCAACAGCACCTGGTTCGCCGGCTTCCAATCACCGCTCAAGGCCGGGCGCAGCGTGGTGCTGATCGCCAGCAACCAGCCTCAGGGCCTGCTTGAAGCGACCTCGGCGCTGATTGGCGGTGACGACTACAAAGACTCGATCCAGGGCAGCCTGGCGGTGGTGCAGGGCACGCAGATCAGCTCGTTGGTCGCGGACCAGCAGTACTACGTCGGCGACCTGAACTACTTCAAATTCATGCAATGGCAGCTGTCCCAGAACCTGGGCTGGATGCTGGCGATTACCTTCCTGGGGCTGCTGGTGCTGACCTGCCTGATCTACCTGGCACTGCGTGCCCGTGCAAAACGGCGGTTGGCATGAACCCTTTGCGTAGCGCGATCCTGGCGGTGATTGGCAGCACATTGCTTGCCGGTGCCGCCCAGGCACAGACCTGCGATTGGCCGCTGTGGCAGAACTATGCCAAGCGCTTTATCCAGGACGATGGCCGGGTGTTGAACTCGTCCATGAAGCCGACGGAAAGCAGCTCGGAAGGGCAGTCGTACGCGATGTTCTTTGCCCTGGTGGGCAACGACCGGGCGACCTTCGACAAGCTCTGGACCTGGACCAAGTCCAACATGGCGGGCGCCGACATCGGCCAGAACCTGCCGGCCTGGCTGTGGGGCAAGCGTGACGATGGCAAGTGGGGCGCGATCGACAGCAACTCCGCCAGCGACGCCGATTTGTGGATGGCCTATGCGTTGCTTGAAGCCGCGCGCGTGTGGAACGCACCGCAGTACCGCAGCGACGCGCAACTGGTGTTGGCCAACGTTGAACGCAACCTGATCGTGCGCGTACCGGGCCTGGGCAAGATGCTGTTGCCGGGGCCGGTAGGCTATGCACACGCGGGTGGCCTGTGGCGCTTCAACCCCAGCTATCAAGTACTGCCGCAACTGCGCCGTTTTGCAAAAGAGCGCCCGAACGCCGGCTGGAACGAAGTGGCCGAGAGCAACGCGAAGATGCTCGCCGACCTGCCGAGCAATCCCCATGGCCTGGCGGCCAACTGGGTCGGTTATCGCGCCACCAGCGCGAACACCGGGCTGTTTATCGTCGACCCGTTTTCCGATGACCTGGGCAGCTACGACGCGATCCGCACTTACCTCTGGGCCGGCATGACCGCCAAGAGCGACCCGCTGGCCGCGCCGATGCTCAAGGCCTTGGGCGGGATTTCCCGTGCCACTGCTGCGTCGGTCAGCGGTTATCCACCGGAGAAAGTCCACGTGCTGACCGGTGAAGTCGAGAAAAACAACGGCTACACGCCGACGGGTTTCTCGGCCTCCACCATGGCCTTCTTCCAGGCCCGGGGCGAAACCGCCCTGGCGCAATTGCAAAAGCAGAAAGTCGACGACGCCCTTGCCAAGGCGCTCGCGCCTTCGGCCCCGGACAGCGCCCAGCCGATTTACTACGACTACATGCTCAGCCTGTTCGGCCAGGGCTTCGCTGATCAAAAGTACCGTTTCGAACAAGACGGCACGGTGAAATTATCCTGGGAGTCTGCATGCGCCGTCACACGCTAGCCATTGCGATTCTGGCGGCCCTGGCTTCCAGCGCCAGCTTTGCCGAAACCACTGACCCGCAAAGCCTGCTGATCGAGCAGGGCTATTACTGGCAGTCGAAAAAGAACCCGGAACGCGCCCTCGAGACCTGGCAGAAACTGCTGCGCCTGAGCCCTGAACAGCCGGATGCGCTGTACGGCATCGGCTTGATCCAGGTGCAACAACAGCGTCCGGCCGAAGCGCAAAAGTACCTGGCCCGCCTGCAGGCGTTGAGCCCGGTACCGCGCCAGGCCTTGCTGCTGGAGCAGGACATCACCGTCAACATCCCGGCCAACGCCAAGTTGCTGGAACAGGCCCGTGAACTCGGCGAGCCTGAAGAAGAGCGCGAACAAGCGGTGGCGCTGTATCGCCAGATCTTCCAGGGGCGCCAGCCCCAGGGCCTGCTTGCCCGCGAGTATTACAACACCCTGGGCTTCACGCCCAAGGGCACGAACGAGGCCATCGCCGGCTTGCAGCGTTTGTCCCGCGAGCGGCCGAACGACCCGATTGTGGCGCTGTTCCTGGCCAAGCATCTGGCGCGTAACCCGGCCACCCGCGCCGACGGCATCCGCGCCCTGGCCAAGCTGGCACCGAACAACGACGTGGGCGGCAACGCCGATGAAACCTGGCGCTTTGCGCTGATCTGGCTCGGCCCGCCGAAGAGCGACCAGGTGCCGTTGTTCCAGCAGTTTCTGGCTGCGCATCCGGACGACAGCGAAATCCGTGCGCTGATGAACAAGGGCATTGCCCAAGGCAAGACCGGCGCCGGTTGGCAGCGTGATCCGCAGATGACCAAGGCGTTCAAGGCGCTGGATGATGGCGACCTGAAAACCGCCGAGCCGCTATTGGCGGCGCGCCTCAATGAAAAATCCAATGACGTCGATGCCCTCGGCGGCATGGGCGTGCTGCGTCAACAGCAGCAGCGTTTCAGCGAGGCTGAAAGCTACCTGGTTCAGGCCACCCGTTTGCCGGGTGGCGCGGCATGGCAGTCGGCGCTCAATGATGTGCGCTACTGGAACCTGCTCAACCAGGCCCGTGACGCCCAGCGTGGCGGGCGCGGCAGCCAGGCCCGCGACCTGGTGGCCCAGGCCGAACGCTTGAACCCTGGCCAGCCCGGCGCTGCCGTGGCACTGGCGGGTTTCCAGGCCCAGGACAATCAGTTCGACACCGCCGAAGCCGGCTACCGCAAAGTGCTCGCCCGTCATCCTGGCGACCCGGACGCGCTGAGCGGCTTGATCAACGTGCTGTCCCAATCGGGGCAGCCGGAAGAAGCCTTGAAGCTGATCGACTCGGTGTCGCCCGCCGAGCGCGCGAAGTTCGCGCCGAGTGTGAAAATCACCGCGTTGCGCGCTACCCAGGTCGGCAAGCTGGCCGAGCAGCGGGGCGATTTGAAAGCCGCGCAAGCCGCCTACAAACAAGCCCTTGATGCCGACCCGGAAAACCCGTGGACGCGCTTCGCCCTGGCGCGCATTTACCTGCGCGACGGCCAGATTCGCAACGCCCGTGCCTTGATCGACGGCTTGCTGGCCAAGCAGCCGAACCAGCCGGACGCGCTGTACACCAGCACGCTGCTGTCGGCGGAGCTGGGTGAGTGGAAAAAGGCTGAAGAGACCCTGGCGCGTATCCCTGCGGGGCAACGTACCGCTGACATGAACGAGCTGGGTATCGATATCGCGCTGCACAAGCAGACCGACATCGCCATCGAGACCGCCCGCCGTGGCCAACGCCCGGAAGCCCTCGCGCTGCTGGGCCGCAGTGAAGCCATGACCCGGCAGAAGCCTGAGCGCCTGGCGGTGCTGGCGGCCGCTTATGTGGAAGTCGGCGCGACGCAGCAGGGCCTGGATATCATGCAGAAGGTTCTGGATAACAATCCGAACCCGACTGTCGACCAGAAACTGCTGTACGCCAATGTGCTGCTCAAGGCTAACCACTACACCGAGGCGGGCGACATCCTGCGTGAAGTGCAGGGCAAGCCGCTGAGTGAAACCGGTCGCCAGCGTTACGACGATTTGATCTACCTGTACCGGGTCAAACAGGCTGATGCCCTGCGTGAGAAAAACGACCTGGTCGCGGCCTACGACATGCTGTCGCCGGCCCTTGCCCAGCGTCCCAACGACGCAATGGCGGTAGGTGCCCTGGCGCGGATGTACGCGGCCAGCGGCAATAGCAAAAAGGCCATGGAGCTTTATGCGCCGCTGATTCAGCAGAACCCGAACAACGCTCGCCTGCAACTGGGCCTGGCGGATATCGCGCTGCAAGGCCGTGATCGTGGCCTGGCGGAAAGCGCCAGTGAAAAGGCGCTGTCCCTGGAACCGGGCAACCCCGAGATCCTCACCTCGGCTGCGCGCATCTATCAGGGGCTGGGCAAGAACAACGAAGCCGCTGCACTGCTGCGCAAGGCGTTGGCGATTGAGAACAGCCAGAAGAGCCAGACGCAATTGGCTCAGGCCGGCTCCCAGAGCGCGCCTTACAACCCCTTCGTCGGCTTGCCGGGCCAGCGTCGCCAGGTCACCGACCTGACCGTTGCCGGCGCCGTGCCGCCGCCGATTGATGCACCGACCAATGTCGTGCCGGACAATGCCCTGGCAGCCTCCGCGCGTCCGGCGTCGAACAACTGGAACGAGCCGTTCGAGCCACCGTCGAGCATTGCTGCACTCGACACCGCCAACCTCAGCCCGGCACGTCGTGCGCTGGATACGATCCTGCGGGATCGCACCGGTTACCTGGTGCAGGGCTTGAGCGTTCGCAGCAACAATGGCGAAAGCGGCTTGAGCAAAATCACTGACGTCGAGGCGCCGTTTGAAGCGCGGATGCCGGTGGGTGATCTGAACGTTGCGCTGCGCGTGACGCCGGTGCACTTGAGCGCTGGTAGCGTAAGCGACGATGCCTTGTCACGTTTTGGCAAGGGCACCCCGAAACCGGCCGGCTCGCAGAGCGACACCGGTGTAGGTCTCGCTGTGGCGGTGGAAGATCCGGACAAGGGGCTCAAGGCTGACGTCGGTGTTAGTCCGCTGGGCTTTACTTACAGTACCGTGGTCGGTGGCGTCAGTGTGGCCCGACCGTTTGAAGCCAATTCGAACTTCCGTTATGGCGTCAATGTATCCCGGCGTCCGGTCACCGATAGCGTGACGTCCTTTGCGGGTTCTAAAGACGGCGATGGGAATAAGTGGGGCGGCGTCACCGCCAATGGTGGCCGTGGCGAGTTGAGCTATGACAACCAGAAACTTGGTGTGTACGGCTATGGTTCGTTGCACGAATTGCTGGGCAATCACGTCGATGACAACACCCGTCTGGAATTGGGGAGCGGCATCTACTGGTACCTGCGCAACAACCCGTCCGACACCCTGACGTTAGGTATCAGTGGCTCGGCCATGGGCTTCAGTGAGAACCAGGGTTTCTACACCTACCGCCAAGGCGGGTACTTCAGTCCGCAACGCTTCTTCTCTCTAGGTGTTCCGGTGCGTTGGGCCCAGAGTTTTGACCGTTTCAGCTACCAGATAAAGAGCTCGGTGGGTGTGCAGCATATCGAGCAAGATGGCGTCGCTTATTTTCCAGGCCACAAAGAGCTGGGTAATCAAGCATACGACTCCAGCAGCAAGACCGGCATCGGCTACAGCTTCAATGCCGCCGCCGAATACCGCCTCAGCTCGCGCTTTTACCTGGGTGGCGAAGTCGGTCTCGACAACGCCCAGGACTATCGTCAGTACGTCGGTAACGCCTACCTGCGCTACTTGTTTGAAGACCTGAGCGGGCCTATGCCCTTGCCGGTCAGTCCGTACCGTTCCCCTTATTCGAATTGATTGATAGGAGTCATCCATGCCTGTTTCCGCTTCTGCTATTGCCGGCCTGACCCTGCTGGTATTGGGCGAAAGTCACATGAGCTTTCCTGATTCACTGCTCAACCCGCTGCAGGACAACCTCACCGCCCAGGGCGCCAAGGTTCACTCCATCGGCGCGTGCGGCGCCGGTGCAGCCGACTGGATCGTGCCGAAGAAAGTCGAGTGCGGTGCCGAGCGCCTGCCGGTTGGCAAGGCCGAGATTTTCGGCAAGAACGCCATGAGCACCACCCCGATCAAAGACCTGATCGCCAAGGACAAGCCGGACCTGGTGGTGATCATCATCGCCGACACCATGGCCTCGTACCCGGAGCCGCAGTTCCCGAAAGTCTGGGCCTGGAAAAGCGTGACTTCCCTGACCAAGGCCATCACCGAAACCGGCACCAAGTGCGTGTGGGTTGGGCCGGCGTGGGGCAAGGTCGGTTCGCAGTACAAGAAGGATGATGCGCGCACCAAGGTGATGTCGCAGTTCCTCGCCACCAACGTGGCGCCGTGCACCTACGTTGACTCGCTGACCTTCTCCAAGCCGGGCCAGTGGATCACCACCGACGGCCAGCACTTCACCATCGACGGCTACCAGAAGTGGGCCAAGGCGATCGGCGACTCCCTGGCGAAGTTGCCACCGGCCGCCGTGGGCAAAGGAGCGCAATAATGAAACGGATTACCCTGGGCCTGGCGACCTTGCTCGCCAGCGTCAGCGCCTACAGCGCCGACATCCCGCTTTACCCCACCGGCCCGGAGAAGGATTCGGCCTTCCTGCGCCTGGCCAACGGCACCGACGGCGAGCTGAAATTGTTGCCCCAGGGTTCCAAGGCCAGCCTGGTGTTGGGTGGCGACAAACTGGTGTCTGACTACCTGCCGGTGTCGGGCGGCAAGACCCCGATCAAGGGTGTGTTGAGCCAGGGCGGCAAGGATTCCGAGCTGGCCGTGACCGTCGCGCCGGGCGAGTTCGCCACCGTAGTGGCCGTGCCGGACGCCAAGGGCGGCACGCGCCAGTTGGTGATCCACGAACAGCCGGATGACTTCAACGCACTGAAGGCCTCGCTGGCCTTTATCAACGCCGACGCCGCCTGCGTCGACGCGAGCCTGGAAGCCGTGGCGCAAAAAGCCGAACTGTTCAAGAAGGTCGCCGAAGGCGCGATTTCGCGCCGCATGATCAACCCGGTGGAGCTGTCGGTGCAGCTCAAGTGCGCCAACGCGCCGGTGGGCCAGCCGCTGACCTTCACCCTCAAGGCCGGCGAACGCTACAGCGTGCTCGCACTGCCATCGGCCGCCGGTTCGAGGTTGCTGTTTACCTCCGACACGCTCGCTAACTGATCGGGCCCGACACCACCATGGTCTTTGCCTCACTGGAATTCCTCACGCTGTTCCTGCCGGCCTTCCTGTTGATTTATGCGCTGGCCCGTCCGGGCTGGCGCAACGTCATCCTGTTGATCGGCAGCTGGCTGTTCTACGGCTGGTTGAGCCCGCTGTTCCTGTTCCTGCACATGGTGTTGACCGTGGTGGCGTGGGTCGGCGGTTTGCTGGTGGACCGTTCCCGTGAAGACGGCAAGGGCCGGGTGCGGCTGTTGATCGCGTTGATCGTGTTCAACACCGCGGTGCTGTGTTGGTACAAGTACGCCAACATCGTCGCGGGCACCGTGAGTGAGGTGATCACCTGGTACGGCGCGATGCCGCTGGATTGGCAGCGCGTGGCGTTGCCGGCCGGGTTGTCGTTCATCGTGCTGCAGGCGATTTCGTACCTGGTGGATGTGCATCGGCACACGGTGCCGGTGGAGCGCAGCTTCATCAATTACGCGACCTATATCTCGATGTTCGGCCACTCGATTGCGGGCCCGATCATTCGTTATGACTGGGTGCGGCGCGAGCTGAACCAGCGTTATTTCAACTGGCCGAATTTCAGCCTTGGCGCCCGGCGTTTCATGATCGGCATGGGCATGAAAGTGCTGGTGGCCGACACCTTGTCGCCGTTGGTGGACATCGCCTTCCACCTGGAAAACCCGAGCCTGGTGGATGCCTGGATCGGCTGCCTGGCGTACTCGTTGCAACTGTTTTTCGACTTCGCCGGCTACAGTGCCATGGCCATCGGCCTGGGCTTGATGCTGGGCTTCCACTTCCCGGAAAACTTCAACCGGCCATACCTCGCCAGCAGCATCCAGGACTTCTGGCGGCGCTGGCATTTGTCGCTGTCCAGCTGGCTGCGGGACTACCTGTACATCGCCCTCGGCGGTAACCGCGATGGCGTATGGCGTACCTACCGCAACCTGTTCCTGACCATGGCGATTGCCGGGTTGTGGCATGGCGGCGACAGTTGGAACTACCTGTTGTGGGGTTCGGCCCACGGTATCGCGTTGTGCATTGACCGGGCGTGGTCGCGCTCGAGCCTGCCGAGCATTCCGCCGGTGCTGTCGCACATCTTGACGCTGCTGTTTGTGTGCCTGGCCTGGACGCTGTTCCGCGCACCGGACTTCCATTCGGCACTGACCATGTACGCCGGCCAATTCGGCATGCATGGCATGGCCTTGGGTGATGCGTTGGCCGTGGCCATGCGCCCGGCCCATGGCATGGCCGCGTTGCTCGGTTTGGTGTGCATCATCGCGCCGATCTGGCAGACCCGCTGCGAGCAGCGTTTTGGTACGCAGCCCTGGTTTGTGGTGGCCGCATCCCTGTGGCCGGTGGCCGGGTTTGTGTTGTCGTTCGCGCTGATTGCCAGCCGCGATGCCGTGCCGTTTCTGTACTTTCAGTTCTAAGGAAGCCTGACGATGCCCGCCCCTACCGCGCCGACCCCACCGAGTGAATTGGCCGTCCGCACCAGCCCCCTGGCGGGCTGGGTGTTGGTGCCTTTCCTGGCGGCGGGGCTGTTGTCTTGCGTCTGGCTGATGGTCAAGGGGCCGGTGAGTTTCCTGCCGCCCAAGGTCGACAGCGACATGCTGCTGCACGGTGAAGTGACCCATCGGTTCGCCAAGGAATTGTCCAAGGCACCGATGGCCATCGAAGCGGCAAACCTGGAGCGCGGCGCCAGTTGGCTGGCGTTCGGCGACACCGGGCCGCGGGTGCGCCAGGGCTGCCCGGGCTGGCTGTTTATCAGCGATGAGCTGAAGCTCAACCGCCACGCCGAAGACAATGCGCGCACCAAGGCCGACGCGGTGATCGACCTGAAAAAGCAGCTGGGCCAGCGCGGTATTGATCTGCAAGTGATGGTGGTGCCGGATAAAACCCGCATCGCCGCTGCCCAGCGTTGCGGCTTGTATCGTCCGGCCGTGCTGGATGGCCGGATCCAGCAATGGAGCACGCTGTTGCAAGCGGCGGGCGTTGAAGTGCTGGATTTGACCGACACCCTGAAACCCCTCGGCCCGGACGCCTACCTGCGTACCGACACGCACTGGAGCGAAATCGGCTCGAATGCCGGCGCCCGCGCCGTGGCCCTGCGCATCCAGCAGCGCGGTATCCAGGCCACGCCGGAGCAAGCCTTCGACATTACCCAGGCACCGCTCGCACCGCGACCGGGTGACCTGGTGCGCCTGGCCGGTCTCGATTGGTTGCCGCCGAAGTTTCAGCCGGTGGGCGAGCAGGTTGCGGCCAGCACCGCGCATGAGAACGGCCCGGCGGCGTCGAGTAACCCTGACGATTTGTTTGGTGACGCCGGCCTGCCGAACGTGGCGCTGATCGGTACCTCGTTTTCGCGCAATTCGAATTTCGTGGGTTTCCTGCAAAAAGCCCTGAACGCTCCGGTGGGTAACTTCAGCAAGGACGGCGGCGAATTTTCAGGCGCCGCCAAGGCTTATTTCGACAGCCCGGCGTTCAAGCAGACGCCGCCCAAGCTGCTGATCTGGGAGATCCCGGAGCGGGATTTGCAAACACCTTACGACCCGATAAAGATTAGTCAGTAAATTGACCATTTACCGCTCGTCTTAAAGATTTCTTCAGAAACAGCAAAATAATGACACTTTCATTCCTTTGTCACAGAATGCGTACACAAAGGCGCCCACAAAAAGACCTGCGGTAAGCATCAGTACAGCTGACCTTTCACGTCTTTAAGATGCGTCGTGAGGGAGTGTTGGCGATGAGCCGTACCGATGATCTTTTTTCGTTGTTCGATAAGACGACTGCCAGTGATGTTCAAGGGATGGATTCGATGCTGCAGTTCTTCGAAGACATGCCGGTCGACGACAGTGCCAGCCTCAATATGGGCAGTGGCGCGTCGTTCTCCCGACATTCCCCTTGTGCCAACGAGCAGTCCCGCGAAGTCGCGAACATCCGGGCGAAGGTGGTAGCGCTGGTTTCGGTCAATGGCGGCGTCGGCCGCAGCACCCTGGCCACGGCGCTGAGCAGCGGTTTGCAGCGCCTGGGGCAGCCAGTGGTGGCGCTGGACCTGGACCCGCAAAACGCGCTCTATCACCACTTCGGCCTGGGCCACACCTTGCCCGGCATCGGGCGCACCAGCCTGCACAACGAGCGCTGGAGCCAGATCCTTCATTCAGGCTTTGCCGGTTGCCAGGTGATCACGTTTGGCGAAACCGATATCCGTCAGCAGGAAGACCTCCAGCGCTGGCTGAAACAGGAGCCGCATTGGCTGGCGCAACATTTGTCGGCCCTGGGCTTGGGTGAGCAGGACACGGTGATCATCGACACCCCGGCGGGCAATAACGTCTACCTGCATCAGGCACTGAACGTGGCCGATGTGGTGCTGGTCATCGCCCAGGCGGATGCGGCTTCCCTTGGCACCCTGGAGCAGATGGAGCAGTTGCTGGCGCCACACCTTGATGATCGGCCGGCGCTGCGTTGCCATTTCGTGATCAACCAACTCGACGAGACCTCGGGCTTTAGCCTGGACATGGTCGAGGTGTTCAGGAAGCGCCTGGGTGACAGCCTGTTGGAGGTGGTGCATCGGGATCCGGCGATCAGCGAGGCCCTGGCTTTTGGCAGCGATCCGCTGGATAACCAAGCCGCAAGCATGGCCTGTGACGATATCAATGCGCTTTGTCGCCTGCTGGTTGCCCGCTGAAAAGCCCGGGTTATGCCGCTAACCTCAGGTGCTTATGCACAATCGGTTGGTTCGACCTGTCATCAAACCGCAATTTTGCGGAGCGGTTCTCATCACGCTGCAACTGCCTGTTTTGCGTGCGTTTTATTTTGTGAACAAAAAATGACCAGTCAGCATTTTGCGCCGCGAAGCTTGCCGGCAGGGCCTCTGCCAGAATTCCATCAACAGAGTTATCCACAGGGCACGTTGCGACAAAATGCCCTTTAATTGCGCTCGGCGAGCAGCATCAGGTTGCGCGGGGTGAGCGGTGTTTCGCAGAAGCTGCCGACTTGAACCCTGTAACCGTTTTCTTCGAGAAACAATGCCCGGTCCAGCACCAGCCACATTTCCAGCGGGCGCCGAAACAGACCACGCACTAATTCCAGGTTTCGCACCTGTGCCAAGCGCTGCCAGCCTTGGGCCTCCAGTGCCGACCAATCCTGTTCCCCTGTGGATAATCCCTTGAGGGCCGCCAGTTCGCGGCAGTAGTCGGCGAACGGCTTGGCCAGCCAACTCGCGGGCAGGGACGGAGTGGGCAGGTAAGCATCGCTCCCGCGCAGTTGCCGCTGCAGAACATCAAAACCCAGGCGCCTGGCCATCGACGTATCGCGCTGCTGACGCACTCGAGCGCCGGCGGTAACGGTTTCGCTCAGCGGCAGGCCGAGGTCTTCCACCGATAAATGCAGTGACGACGCCTGGGCGGCAATCGACAGCGGCTGGTACTGCTCGGCGCGGATGCGGTTGTAGCAGCAGGGCGCCACGGCCAACTGCTGGCAGCCGGCGGCGCTGGCCAGTCGGAGCAGGCGCACATGCAGGTCGCCGCAGGCGTGCAGTGCCACTGGGGTTTGGTCACGGTTGATCTGCACGTCGGCCATCACGTCTTGCAGGCGATGGCTGACGGGCAATTGATGGTGTTCGCTGAGGGCTTGCCCTGAGGCGATGAGGGCCGGGTCGTATTCCAGGCAGGTCAGTTGCTGCCCGGGTTGCAACAGGCGGCGGCCGAGGTGGCCCTTGCCGGCACACCAGTCGAGCCAGTGTTCGGGGGTTTGGCGAAATTGCAGCGCGGCGCCGAAGGCTTCGATCTGCTGCCATTTGCGGCCGGGTACATCGACGTTCAGGCGATGGCGGGCGGCGGGTAGCGGGCGGGATGGTAAGTTATCCACAGCGCTGAGATTCAGCGACTGCATGGCCAGCTCAGGGAAAGGCGCAGGCGCCGGCAAGTGGTGAGGCTGGTTATGGCTGGTTTCCGCTTCGGCCAGCGAGCGCTGGCGCAGCCAATGGGCCAGTTCGGGATGCTGGGTTTCCCACGGCAATTGCAGATGGGTAAAGGGCCGTGGTCGCCACAGCCCTTGATGTTCGGTGAGGAACGTATCCAGCGCCTGGAAGCGGGCGAGCAGGTGCTCACCCGTCAACAAGGCGTCAGCGGCCCTGGCAGGCATCGACCCGCAACCAGCGCTCCAGCAGCTTGAAGAAGCGCACCAGGACGTAGGACATCAGCAGGTAGAACAACCCGGCAGCGAAGAAGATCTCCACCGGCAGGTAGGTGCGGGCAATGATCGTGCGGGCCATGCCGGTCAGTTCCAGCAGGGTCACGGTACTGGCCAGGGCGCTGGCCTTGAGCATCAGGATCACTTCGTTGCTGTAGGCCGGCAGGCCGATGCGCGCGGCACGCGGCAGGATGATGTAGAACAGCGCCTTGGGCCTGGACATGCCCAGCGCCCGCGCGGCTTCGATTTCACCCGGCGGGATGGCCTGGATCGCGCCGCGCAGGATCTCGGCGATATAGGCGGCGGTGTGCAGGGTCATGGTGGCGGTGGCGCACCAGAACGGGTCCCGCAGGTACGGCCACATGAAGCTTTCACGCACGGCGTCGAACTGTGCCAGGCCGTAGTACACCAGGAACAGCTGCACCAGCAGCGGCGTGCCGCGGAAGAAGAAAATGTAGCAGTAGGGCAGGGTGCGCACGTACCACAGGCGTGACGAGCGGGCGATGCCCAGCGGGATTGCCAGCAGCAGGCCGGCGATCACGGCGATGGCCACCAGCTCCAGGGTCAGGGTTGCGCCCTGGGCCAGTTTCGGCAGCCATTTGATGATCACGGCCCAGTTCAGGCCCAGGTCGAAATGCGACAGCCAGCTGTAGTCGCCACTCATTGCGTGCTCCTCGCAAAGCCGCGCGCGGCACGTTTTTCCAGGAAGTGCATGCCGGTCATCGCCAGGACAGTGAGGCCCAGGTACATGAAGGCCGCGACCATAAAGAAGGTGAAGGGCTGCTTGGTGACGGTCACGCCGATCTGCGCGTGGCGCATGATTTCTTCCAGGCCGATCACCGAGACCAGCGCGGTGTCCTTCATCAGAATCATGAACAGGTTGCCCAGGCCCGGCAGCGCGATGCGCCACATCTGCGGCATGATCAAGCGGGTGAAGATCCGGACCTTCGACAAGCCCAGTGCGACACCGGCTTCACGGTGGCCCTTGGGAATGGCCAGGATCGCGCCGCGGAAGACTTCCGTGGCGTAGGCGCCAAAGCACAGGCCCAGGGCGATCACCCCGGCGGCGAAAGCGCTGAGGGAAAGGTCGGGGTTGCCGAAAAACTCCCCGAGGGAGCGCATCAGGTTGACCGTGCCGAAGTAGATCAGCAGGACCCACAGCAGTTCCGGGATGCCGCGAACCAGGGTGGAGTAGCTGCCGCCAAGCCATTGCAGCGGCTTGTACGGGGAAGTCTTGGCCAGGGCGCCGGCCAGCCCGAGCACCAGCCCGAGGCACAGGGCGGTGAGCGCCAGCTTGACGGTCATCAGCGCACCGGCGGCGAGCGCCGGGCCGAATCCGTAGAGGTCGAAATTCATGGTTTAGTCGTTTCGCAAGGCAAAGCTCAGGACCGGCGCACTCAAGCGAGCACGCCGGGCAGGCCATTCAGGATCACTCGATACTGAAAGGGAAGTACTTGTCGTTGATCTTCTTGTAGGTGCCGTCGGCCTTGATTTCAGCCAGGGCTTTGTTCAAGCGCTCGCGCAGCGGGTCGCCTTTGCGTACGGCGATACCGATCTTGTCGCTCTCGACCACCGGGTCGCCCTTGAATTCGTAGGCGGAGCCGTCTTTGCTTTTCAGCCACTCGTACTGCACGTACTTGTCGGCGAGCATCCCGTCCAGGCGGCCGGAAGTCAGGTCGAGGTAGGCGTTTTCCTGGGTGTCGTAGAGCTTGGCGGTGGTGTCCGGCAGCTTGTCTTCCAGGTAGGTACCGGCCAGCGTTGCGCGCTGTGCACCGATGATCTTGCCCTTCAGGTAGTCCGCGTCGGTCTTGAAGTCTTTGTTGGCTTTGGGCGCGATGAACTGCAGCTTGTTGGAGTAGTACGGGTCGGTGAAGTCGACGGCCTGCTTGCGTTCATCGGTGATGGACAGCGAGGAGACCAGGAAGTCGAACTTCTTGGCATTCAGGGCCGGGATAATGCCGTCCCAGTCGGAGACATACACTTCGCACTTCTCGACTTTCATCTTGGCGCACAGGGCGTCGCCGATGTCCTTGTCGAAGCCGACGACGTTGCCGCTGGCATCTTTATTGTTGAACGGCGGGTAGGCCGCTTCGATCCCCATTTTCAAGGTTTCAGCCATCGCCGTGGCGCTGAACGCCATCGAAACAGCGGCGGCCAAGAGGAATTTTTTATAGTTCTGCATGCATGTTGCTCCGTTAGCGGTTGCTGGACATGAATTGTTTGCAGCGCGCCGAAAGCGGGTTTTCAAATACCTGCTGTGGCGATCCTTGCTCTTCGACCAGGCCCTGGTGCAGGAACACCACTTCACTGGACACCTGGCGGGCAAAGCCCATTTCATGGGTGACCAGCAGCATGGTGCGGCCTTCTTCGGCCAGGGCGCGGATCACATTAAGTACTTCCTGAACCATTTCCGGGTCAAGGGCCGATGTGGGCTCGTCGAACAGGATGACTTTGGGCTGCATGGCCAGGGTGCGTGCGATCGCGGCGCGTTGTTGCTGGCCGCCGGACAGTTGCGCGGGGTAGGCATGACGCTTGTCACTGATGCCGACCTTGGCCAGCAAGGCTTCGGCGATTTCAGTGGCTTCGGCCTTGCTCTGGCCGAGCACGCGGCGCGGGGCCTCGATGATGTTGTCGAGGACGCTCATGTGCGGCCACAGGTTAAAGTTTTGAAACACAAAACCGATTTCGCTGCGCAGGCGGTTGATCTGTTTGCCGTCGGCGGCCACCAGTTCGCCGTTTTTCGCAGCCTTGAGCTTGAGCTCTTCACCGGCCACCAGGATTTGCCCCTGGTGCGGGTTTTCCAGCAGGTTGATGCAGCGCAGGAACGTGGACTTGCCGGAACCGGAGGAACCCAGGATCGAGATCACATCGCCGTCGCGGGCGGTCAGCGAGATACCTTTAAGCACCTCCAGCTCACCATAGCGTTTATGCAAGTTGCGGATTTCAAGCGCGGGCGTGGCCTCAGCCATGTGCGGTCCTCATTGTGTTCATTGCGCTCCTGCTGTTGGCCCGCCTTCCTGGCGAGGCGCCAAGCTAGCATAGCGTCCGGATGACAGCCAACAGCCCTGCAGGCGGTAAACAGACGGTCTGCGGCAGGGTGTCGCATCGGCACAGCAGTGTGTCGCGCCATCAACAACCGAACAGCCGTTTGAACCAGTATTCCTACAGGTTTCGCGTAAAAAAGGGCGCGATGGTGCCAGCTTTGGCCGGGTGTTGGAAGGGTTAAACCGGCGAACGGTCTTTATCAGCCCTTTTATGGGGCGTCACGTACAAATTGTGTGTGTTTTTGGTGCACTGATTCGTCTTTCAAGTGAGTCGCACAGTAACGCTATAGCGGAATGCCATTAGTGTCAGTGACTTACGAGAGCTATTGAGTTTCCCTACAGCCCGCGTCAATCGCGGCTCTGTAACATTTTGGCGCAAATCTTGCGTAAAAAATAAAGAACGCCCCGTTGGTTTCTTTTCACGAGAAAGACGCCAGACCGGGTGGACCGTATTCGCAATTCCTCGCAAAGGTGTGTCAATGAGTAGTACGCAAAGCTCCAATGACCTCGAACAGGGGCTCAAACCGCGTCACGTCACCATGCTGTCGATTGCCGGCGTTATCGGTGCCGGGTTGTTTGTGGGCTCCGGCCACGCGATTGCTGCGGCGGGCCCGGCCGTGCTGCTGGCTTATGCCGCCGCCGGTACGCTGGTGGTGTTGGTGATGCGCATGCTGGCCGAGATGGCCGTGGCATCGCCGGACACGGGTTCGTTCTCTACTTATGCCGACCGTGCGATCGGGCACTGGGCCGGTTTCACCATCGGCTGGTTGTACTGGTGGTTCTGGGTGCTGGTGATTCCGCTGGAAGCCAACGCTGCCGCGACCATCCTGCACGCCTGGTTCCCCGGCGTGGCGATCTGGGCCTTCACCCTGATCATTACCTTGCTGCTGACCGCGACCAACCTGTTCAGTGTGAAGAACTACGGCGAGTTCGAGTTCTGGTTTGCGCTGATCAAAGTGGTGGCGATCATTGGGTTTGTGATCCTCGGCATCCTGGCGATCTTCGGCTTCCTGCCGGGCAGTCAGGTCAGCGGCGTTTCGCACCTGTTCGACACCCAGGGCTTCCTGCCCAACGGCATGGGCGCGGTATTGGCGGCGATCCTGACCACCATGTTCTCGTTCATGGGCACCGAGATCGTGACCATCGCGGCCGCTGAATCGAAGAACCCGGGCCAGCAGATTTCCAAGGCCACCAACTCGGTGATCTGGCGGATCGGCTTGTTCTACCTGGTGTCGATCTTCATCGTCGTGGCCCTGGTGCCGTGGAATGATCCTGCGCTGGCAGCGGTCGGTTCCTACCAGACCGTGCTGGAACGCATGGGCATCCCGAATGCCAAGCTGATCGTTGACCTGGTGGTGCTGGTGGCCGTGACCAGTTGCCTGAACTCGGCGCTGTACACCGCTTCGCGCATGATGTTCTCCCTGGGCCGTCGCGGTGATGCACCGGCGGTGTCCAAGATCACCAACAAGAGCGGCACGCCTTACTGGGCGGTGTTGCTGTCTACCGGCGCGGCGTTCCTGGCGGTATTCGCCAACTACGTGGCACCGGCGGCAGTGTTTGAATTCCTGCTGGCCAGCTCCGGCGCCATCGCGCTGCTGGTGTACCTGGTGATCGCCGTTTCGCAACTGCGCATGCGCCAGAAACGCACGGAAGCGGGCGAGAAGATTGCCTTCAAGATGTGGCTGTTCCCGGGCCTGACGTATGCGGTGATCGTGTTCATCGTGGGCGTGCTGACGATCATGTTGTTCCAGGAAGCGCATCAGGTGGAGATCATTGCCACCGGGATCCTGAGCTTGCTGGTCGTTGCGGCGGGGCTGATGGTGTCGCGTCGGCGCAAGGGCCGGAAGGTTGGGGCGGCGGTGCTTAACTGACGGAGTGCTTTCGTCGCAATACCGTTGATCAAATGTGGGAGCGGGCTTGCTCGCGAATGCGGTGGATCAGTCGACATTTGAGCTGACTGACACACTGCCTTCGCGAGCAAGCCCGCTCCCACATTTCGTTTTGTATCAGTCTTCGGAATTCACCAGCGCCTGTGACGCCGCGACGTAATCGGCCTGGAATTCCGGCGACTCAATCCACGCCAGCGCTGCCGCTTCATCCTCGGTATCCGTGGCCCACTGGCGATACTCGATCAGCGCCGCGAGGATAAAGTCCGTCGCTTCTTCTTCGCCTTCCTGCTCCAGTACCACTGCCAGCAGCGGGTGCGCCAGGAACACGGCACACAGCGCCTGCTGGCTGGTTTCGCCAGCGGTGCGCATCTCCAGGAACAGCTCGGTCAAATCCACCGATTCAAGATCAATGCGGCTGTCATCGCCGGCAAAGGCATCCGGCTTGGTGGCGACGGCGCGTTGGGTGCGATTCTGCTTGGCCTTGGCTTTTGCCCGGTGGGCGCGTTTTTGCTGCTTGTTCGGCGAAGCCATGGGCTCACGTCCTTGGTGTCAGGATCTGGGGGTGGGGTATTGAAGCGCAGGTCTGGAGAAATCCCAAGGCTTTCTAGGTGCGATCCGTCACTTGGCGCCCCGGCGTGCCGTTGGCCAACTCTCCCCTTTGCAGCCAAGCCAATGCAATCGGCCACAACCGATCCTGATACTGGCTGCGAAAGAATGCGAAGTGTCCGACCTCTTTTTCGCCGATATCTTCAGGGGCGATCCGCAGGTGCGTGCGCTCGCTGCCGTCGAAGTAACCCAGCAGGCGCTCGATTGCCGCCACCGTGCCAAACGGGTCGTCGGTAATGCTGATGGCCAATATCTGTGCCTTCACCCGCGAAAACGGCAACTCGGGCAAGGCTCGCCCACTCGGACGTTTTTCATAACTCGGCGTCGGCGTACTCCAGTCGCGTACCACGCCCGCCGGGGTATCCTCCAGCCAGCCTATGCGTTTGCCCGGGAAGTAGCCAAAAACCGCTGTCACCAGCGGCATCACCACATGCCATTTGGCAAGCATCCGCCAGCGCCCGCTCGCCTCGTAGTCGCGCCAGTAGGCAAACTGCGCGCCTACCGTCACCAGGCGCCGAATCACTGCGCCGGAAGCCCCGAGTCCCGCCGCACATCCGCCAAAACTGTGCCCGACCACATCAATCGGTTGGCCGGCAAACTCCCGCTGGGCCCGCTGCAGGATCGCTTCGAAGTCCAGCACGCCCCAATCGGACCATGAGGCCTTGAACCCTTTCAGCGAGCCGCTGCGGGATTCGCCGATGCCGCGGTAGTCGTAGGTAATGACGTCGAAGCCATTGGCAAACAGGTAATCGGCAAACCGTGAGTAGTGACGGCAGCGTACGGAGGTGGCGGCGTTGATGATGACGACCGGGCGTTCAACGTCTGTGCGCGGATGGCGCCATGTGAAGCCGCCGATGGAATGCCCATCGGCTGTGGGCTCGCGGAATGCTTCGGCTTGAGTTCGGGCTGGCAGGTTCATGAACAGGCTCGATCATTGCGCTTTCGATGGGGTGTCAAAGGCCCGTGCGCAGTTTTATGAGAAGTCGAAACTAACAAATTTCTGCTACGAAGACCCCGGGGATTTTTCTGAGGCTCGACCTGAGCGGCACAGATGCCTAGGCTTAGACCCTTTCGCCCACCAGAGCCGGCCCATGACCCGCGACACCCTCGAACAAAACCAGATCCCGATCTACTTCGCCAGCGTGGTGCTGGCTGCCGTTGTTGGCCTGCTGGCGCCCTCCATGGCTCAAGGTGTGGCCGCCCTGGTTACGCCCGCCATCGCCGTGCTGATGTACGCGATGTTTCTGCAAATCCCCTTTCTGGACCTGCGCCAGGGCTTGGGCAACAAACGCTTTATGGCCGCATTGCTGCTGGCCAACTTCATCCTGATTCCGCTGCTGGTGTGGGCGCTGACTCGGGGCCTGGTGGAACACCCGGCGATCCTGGTGGGTGCGTTGCTGGTGCTGTTGACGCCGTGCATCGACTACGTGGTGGTGTTTACCCATATCGGCAAGGGTGACTCGCGGTTGATGCTGGCAGCGACCCCGATTCTGTTGTTGCTGCAACTGCTGCTGTTGCCGGTCTACCTGGGGTTGATGCTGGGGGCGCAGTCGCAGGTAGTGGTTGCAGTGGGGCCGTTTGTCGAGGCCTTCCTGCTGCTGATCGTTGCCCCCATGATTCTGGCGGTGCTGACCACTTCCCAGTCCCGGCGCTCACCGGTCGTCAGTGCCTGGAACGATGCCTGGGCCTGGCTGCCCGTGCCGGCCATGGCGCTGGTGCTGATGGTGGTGATCGGTTCGCAGATCACCGCCGTGGTCCGCGATATCGGCCTGCTGGCGCCGGTGATCCCGGTGTATATCGGCTTCCTGTTGCTGGCCCCGCTGATGGGGGCGCTGGCTTCGCGCCTGTTCAAGCTATCGGCGCCCACGGCGCGGGCGGTCACCTTCAGCGCCTCCACGCGTAATTCCCTGGTGGTGCTGCCGCTGGCGCTGGCGTTACCCGAAGAGATCCGTGGGCTCGCTGCTGCCGCAGTGATCACGCAAACCCTGGTGGAATTGGTAGGGGAGCTACTCTATATCCGCCTGCTGCCGCTGCTGATCTGGCCCGCTCGTCGTTAGGCGGATGAATGTTTGATTCCGTTCAGGGCTTATTCAGGGTGGCGTTCGGCAACATGAGCCGGTTTACCCCACCTGACAGGCTGAATAATGGATCAACACAATCGCTTTCGAATGGAATCGCTGGGTATTTTCCTCATCGCCCTGCTGCTGTTCACCCTGGGCATCTGGGACCAGCAGCCACAGGGCTTCGACGGCCGCTGGGCCGTGTTCATGCAAGAGATGTTTCGCCACGGCGCGAGCCTGTTTCCTACCACCTACGGTGAGCCTTACCCGGACTATCCGGGCACCGCGACCTACCTCAGCTACCTCTTTGCCCGTTTATTCGGCGCGCCCAACGACCTGGCTAACGTGATGCCCACCGCCCTGGCGTCTGCCGGGGTCATGGCGCTGATCTACCGCTTGCTGGTGCCGTCGGGCCGGGCGTGGGCGCTGCTGACGGTGCTGCTCACCGCATTGACTGCCCAGTTGCTGGAGAAGTCGCGCTCGGTGTGCCTGGACCAGATGATCTCGTTGTTGTGCCTGGGGTGTTTCTACCTGCTGCATACCGGTGAGCGCCTGGGCTCGCGGCTGCGCCAATATGCGATCTTTCCGTTGTTCGTGGTGGCGTTTGCCATTCGCGGGCCGCTGGGGTTGATCGAGGTGTGCGGGGTGGCCTGTGTCTACTGGGCGCTGGGCACCGCTCGTACGCGGCAAGAGCGGATTGCACTGCTGAAAAAGGTGATTGCCCACGGCGTGGTCGGTTTGATCCTGCTGGCCGGCTGTTGGTGGGCGCTGTTGAAACTGGCGCGGATCAGCGGGGGCGATGCTTTCGTCGATGATGTGCTGCGGATGCAATTCACCGGGCGCCTTGATGAAACCGGTGAGGCGTTCTACTTCTACTTCAAGCTGAGCCTGTACCGCTATTTCCCGGTGGTGCCGCTGGCATTGGCGACGATGATTGCCCTGCGCCACAAATGGTCGGCCCGCCACGACGATGCCGATGTGCAGTTGATGCTGCGTTTGGCCGCCTGCGGCCTGATGATTTTGCTGGGCTTGTCGGTGCCGCACTTCAAGCGCGCCTACTACATCGTGCCCATGGTCCCGATGTTTGCCGCGGTGGCCGCCTATGGCTTGCTCCAGGCCCAGGGCTGGTTGCTCGGCGTGCGGCGTGGCTATGAGTGGCTGGTGGCGGTCCTGCCGGTGCTGGGCATTGTCGTGGTGTTTGTCTGTCGGCATCTGTGGCACAAGCACGGCTACTGGCCGGACGTTTCAGTGCCGGCGCTGGTGGGTGTGCTGATCGTGCTGCAACTCGCAGCCGTGATTGCCTGGCGCCGTTTGCAGGGCAATCTCGGCCAGCGCCTAGTGGTGCTCAGCGTGATTGCGCTGGCCACCCAATGGCTGGTGCTGGTGAAGGTTGTGGAGCCGGCCAAGGACCTGCAATTCGACACCAGGAACTTCGTAAGCGCGGTGGAAAAGCTGCGTGCCGATAATCCCGGGACCCTGGTGTTCGTCGATCTGGCCAAGGACACCTGGGCGATTCGCTACATCATGAATCTGGATCACGACGAGCAGCCGCTGTTCATCGGGCGCAACCAACCCTTGCTGGTGGATACGCTACCGCGCCCCGCCTGGGTGATTGTGGAGCGCAAGCAAACCGCATTGCTCAGCGGCACGCCGCTGGAACACATGGCGCCGGTGTTCAATGGACGGTTGAATGACAACCCGCTGCTGGTGTTCCTGGTGAAGTGACTCAGTCGCCTTGACATCCTTGTCGGTGGTGACGCCGACGAGAGTGGCGATCACTGGGGAATTAAGGATGGATCAATGGGGTCGGAATGAGGTGTTGATAACCGGCACTTTGGATCGTCTTACTGTATGGTCGCCGCCTGGATGACCGGTTGGTCTGATTGGAGCGCTTTGCAGCCTGCCGCAAAACAGGCGCCTGCTAGGCTTGGGTACTTTCGTGGTGATGAGTTTGGGTGCGACATGGAAGCAGTAAAAATGGATTTTGAGTATGCCGGTGCCGAGAGCGTCGGTAGTGCCCACGTGATCGGCCGTTCCTGGCTTGGCGGCCTCAGCATCTGTTTCGACGGAGGCTGCAGCTACCCCTCGATGATCAGCGTGCTGGAGGCTGTGTTCAGGCGCTACGGACGCCTGGTGCGTTTTGGCGAGTCGCTCTCGGCGCAGGATTGGATTGCGCGCGTGGAGGAGAGTGGTTTTCACATCTCCGAGCAGGAGCGGGTTGCGGTGTTGACGTTGATGCGGGGCGGGGGCTGAAGGAGTCAAAAACGGCAGGCAACAAAAAACCCGCACCAGGCGGGTTTTTTGTGTGTTTCAGATGACATTTGCACCACCTGAAACTAATTAGTGGTGCCCAGAGACGGAATCGAACCGCCGACACGGGGATTTTCAATCCCCTGCTCTACCGACTGAGCTATCTGGGCAACGGGGCGCATTAAACGGGTTTTTCAGGGGGTCGTCAAGCAAGTTTTCAAAAAATATTTAATTATTACCGTCGCTTACGGGCCAACCCCCAAATTTGATCAATTATTCAGCAGGTGGCACGTAGCCGTCGGCCTTGGCGTAATCCTCGCCGGAAAAATACTTGTCCATCTCGCCCTGCAGGTATTTGCGGTCTTCGGCGTTCATCATGTTCAGGCGCTTTTCGTTGATCAACAGGGTCTGGTGCTTTTGCCAGTCAGCCCAGGCCTTGGCGGAGACGTTGTCGAAAATGTCCTGGCCCTTGGCGCCAGGGAACGGGGCGCGCTCCAGGGCGGGCAGTTCTTCGTGGTACTTGCGGCAGATGATGGTGCGGGTCATGACGGAACTCCTGCGTTCAATACTTCAGCCGCGCGCTTCAGCAGTTTTTTCACCGGGGCGGCAAGGCCCAGGCGCGGCGGGGTGGCGAGGTTATACCAGAGCCAGTCAGCCTCGGCCACGTGATGGGCAGACTCCTGGGCCTGGACCAGCCAGGGTTCGATAGCCAGTTGGAAGTGGCTGAAGGTGTGGATCAGGCTCGGCAGCTCCTGGAGTTTGCCCAGCGCCAGCGAGTGCTGGTTGGCCAGGTGTTCCAGGTCGGCCAGGTCATCCAGCTCCGGCAGGCTCCACAAACCGCCCCACAGGCCCGTGGAGGGGCGACGGTAAAGCAGGATCGCGCCCTCGCCATTGGCCAGCATCGGCATCAGCGTGCGCTTCTGGGGCACGGTCTTGCGTGGCTTGGGGATCGGGTAGCGGGTTTCCAGGCCGAGCAGGTGCGCTTCGCAGCCCTTTTCCAGCGGGCACAGCAGGCAGCTGGGCTTGCTGCGGGTGCAGAGGGTGGCGCCCATGTCCATCATGGCCTGGGTGTAGGCGTTGACGCGGTCATGGGGCGTAAAGCGCTCTGCGGTGGCCCACAGCTGTTTGGCGACCTTCGGCTCGCCCGGGTAACCCTCTTGCGCGGTAAAGCGCGCCAGCACGCGTTTGACGTTGCCATCGAGGATCGGCGCTCGCAGGCCCATGCTCAGGCTGGCAATCGCACCCGCGGTGGACAGGCCAATGCCGGGCAGTTCGGTGAGTTTTTCGACGTCACGGGGAAACTCGCCGCCATATTCGGCAACGACGATCTTCGCGGTCTTTTGCAGGTTGCGCGCCCGGGTGTAGTAACCCAGCCCGGTCCACAGGTGCAGCACTTCGTCTTCCGGCGCGGCAGCCAGGGCTTCGACCGTTGGCAAGGACGCCATGAACCGGTCGAAGTAGTTCAGCACGGTGCTGACCTGGGTCTGCTGCAACATGATCTCCGAGACCCACACCCGGTAAGGCGTGATGCCCTGTTGCCAGGGCAGGTCATGGCGACCGTGGCGGTCGTACCAGTCGAGCACCGCCGTTGAAAACTGCTCGTTTCTCATCGTTTGAACAGGCCTTTAAGCGCGTCTTTCAGCTGTGGATTGACCTTGTCGAGCTTCTGTTCAAGCTTCTCGCTGAGCTTGTTGCCCGCCGCCTTGATGGCGACCTGGCTCAAGCCGTCCTTGTCCAGGCGGCAGGCCTTGGCGCCCAGTTCCAGCGGGCCACGGCAGCGCAGCGGGACTTCGATGTTCTGGAAGTTGGAGCCCACCTGGCAAGCCGGGTCCGGCACGTCGCGCTGGTCGCCTTCGACGATGATGCCGACGCGGTAGTCCATGCCCAGCACGCGCAGGTCGACGTCACCGTCACCGTTGACGGTCAGGCCCGGGATGCGCACTTTCAGGTCGGGGTTGCTGGCCACGCCATTGCGCAAGGTCAGGTTGCCCTTGAGTTCCTGGAACGGGGTGTCCTTGCCGCGCTGGTCGCCGCTGAGGGTCTTGCGGTTGAGCAGGGCGATGCCGGTGCACAGCTGTTGCTCGATGTTGGCGTTGAGCAGCACGCCGTTGTTGATCGCGAAGCTGGCGGTACCGTTGAGGCTGTCGATCAGGGCTTTCTGGCTATTGCCGCGGCCGTTGAGGTTGCTGTCGAGGGTGAGCTGGCCCTTCACCGGCGGGTTCTGCCCCTGGGCTTGCAGGATGCGTTCGACCGGTACCTGCTTGATGCGGGTTTGCAGCGCCAGCAGCGGGATGTCCTGGCGCACGTCAAGGTTGCCGTTGGCCTGGAAGGTGCCGTTGTAGAGGCCGCCGCTCAAGGTATCGAGCTTGAGCTGGCCATCGAGGCCGGAGGCTTTCAGGGCGGCATTCTGGATCGGCAGCTTGCTCAGGGTCAGTTGGCCAAAGGACAGGTCGGCGTTTACGTCCAGGGTGCGCAGGCGGGTCAGCGGCAGCAGCTTGTCGGTACTCCACGCGGCTTTGGTCGGGGCGTCCGGCAACGGTGTGGTGCCACCGGCCGCCATGGCGCCGGCTTCGCTGTTCTGCACTTCAGCCTGGCGCGCGGCCGCAGCGCCCTTGGCGGCTTCGGACTTGGCCGGCAGGTAGTTGTCGGCGTTGAACGTATCGGCCTTGAGCTGCACCCGCAGGGATTGCCTGGCGAAATCATCCACGGCCACGCGACCGGTGAAGGTGCTGTCGTCGAGTTTCAGGTTGAGGTCTTCAAGCGCCAGGCTGGTCGGCGTGCCCTTGAGGCGGCTGACCAGTTCGACCTTGCTCAGGCTGCCGGCGGCCATCGGTGGCAGCGGGTTGCCGACGCTGTCGAGGAACTTGGCCAGGTCAAACTGGGCAATCGACAGGGCGCCGCTGAACTGTGGAGTCTTGTCCAGGTCGTTGACCTTCAGCTCGCCCAGGGCGCGCAGTTGGTTCAGCGACAGCTTCATGCCGGTCCATTCGGCGATATTCGCAGACTGGTCCACCAGCAATTGGCCCTGGGTCGAAAAGGTCACGGTCTTGCCTTGCAGCGGCTCGCCGGTGGCTTCACCAGTGACCTTCATGTCTTCGAACTGGTAGCGCTTGAGGGCGCGCTGAATGCGCAGGTTGCCGTTCACCTCGGTCTTGACGCGCATCAGCGGCTGGTTGGTGCCGAAGAACGCGGTGAGTTTGACCGGGATGCTTGCACCTTCGTGCACGGCGCCGGCACTCAGCTGGATGCTTTCGGCGCTGAACTGCTTGCCGGTCTGCTCGTCGTTGTATTCGACGCGGGCGTTGTTGATGGTCAGGCTGTCGATGTCCAGGCGGATCGGCTGCGGCGGCTTTTCAGGCTTGGGCGGTGTGGCCGCTTCAGTCACGGCAGGCGTGGTGGCGGCGGTAGCCGGGTCCGGCACATTCTTGCCGATGTCTTCCCAGTTGCCGTGGCCATGCACGTCTTTGTTCAGGCGCAGGTTCAGGCCTTCGACACGTACATCGCTCATCTGCACTTCACGGCGCAGCAGCGGCAGCACGCGCACCGACAGGCCGAGCATCTGCAGATCGGCAAACGGTTGGCTCGGATTGGTCAGGGTCGCAACGCTGGCCTCGTGCAATTCAAGACCGAGCCAGGGGAACAGGCTCCAGCCGATGTCGCCATTGAGCGTCAGCTCGATGTGGGCCTTGTCGCGGGCAATCTGGCGAATCTCGTCTTTGTAGTCGTTGGGATCGAAGAGATGGGTCAGGGCAAAGCCTAGAGCCACAATGATCAGCAACAGCCCGAGAAGTACCAGACCCAGGATTTTGCCGAACGCTTTCATGGGCGAGTCCTTGTATGTCGATTTTAAAATTTAGCCGAAGAGTATAACGCTCGTAGCCCTATGGCTGTTTAGGGATCGTTACATGGCGTCAAACAAATCAGATAACTCCAGAAAGGTGATATCAGTTTGGTTTTTCTGTCATCCACAGATGCTAATCTGCGCATGTTCGTCTGCCGTCTGCGACTAAACGTCGCGTTTAAAAGGAGCTTTACTCAACAAAACGGCCACGCCTTGCGTGTAAGGCCGAGGGAGAGAGCGCCCGACGGACACATACTAATAACTGGGGGAAACACCAATGAGCACTAGCACTGCGGCGGGTAATACTGCTGCACAGCCTGCGTTCCTGTCCAAGGAACGCATTATCGCCAAGCCCGGGTTCAACCGTTGGCTGGTACCACCGGCCGCCCTGGCGATCCACCTGTGTATCGGCATGGCCTACGGTTTTTCGGTGTTCTGGCTGCCGTTGTCCAAGGCGCTGGGGATCACCGCACCGGTCGCCTGCGCGCCGGACATGAGCTTCATCAGCCAGGTCTTCTCGTCGCAATGCGACTGGCCCATCTCCATGCTGGGCTGGATCTACACCCTGTTCTTCATCTTCCTCGGCTGCTCTGCGGCGATCTGGGGCGGCTGGCTGGAACACGCCGGGCCACGCAAGGCTGGTGTCGTTTCGGCCTTGTGCTGGTGTGGCGGCCTGCTGATCTCTGCGTTGGGGATCTATACCCACCAGATCTGGCTGATGTGGATCGGCTCCGGGGTCATTGGCGGTATCGGCCTGGGCCTGGGCTATATCTCGCCGGTCTCGACCCTGATCAAATGGTTCCCGGACAAGCGCGGCATGGCCACCGGCATGGCGATCATGGGCTTCGGCGGCGGCGCGATGGTGGGTGCCCCGCTGGCAGCCGCCTTGATGGGCCACTTTGCCTCGCCGACCAGCGTTGGCGTGTGGCAGAGCTTCGTGGTCATGGCCGTGATCTACTTCGTGTTCATGATCGGCGGCGCCTTGTCCTACCGTGTTCCGCCTACCGGCTGGAAGCCTGAGGGCTGGACTGCCCCGGCAAAAAAAGCCAGCAACGCGATGATCACCCACCGTCACGTGCACGTGAACGTGGCCTGGAAAACCCCGCAATTCCGCCTGGTGTGGCTGGTGCTGTGCCTGAACGTGTCTGCCGGCATCGGCATCCTCGGCATGGCTTCGCCGCTGCTGCAGGAAGTGTTCGGCGGCAAGTTGCTGGGTAACGGCCTGGCATTTGGCCAACTGGATGCCGGCCAACTGGCTTCCATCGCGGCCATCGCAGCCGGCTTTACCGGTCTGTTGAGCCTGTTCAACATCGGTGGCCGGTTCTTCTGGGCATCGTTCTCCGACTACCTTGGCCGTAAAAACACCTACTTCGTGTTCTTCGCATTGGGCTTTGCCCTGTACGCGCTGATCCCGAACCTGGGTCACCTGGGTAACGTCGCGCTTTTCGTGGCGGCGTTCTGCATCATCCTGTCGATGTACGGCGGTGGTTTTGCGACGGTGCCGGCTTACCTGGCGGACCTGTTCGGTACGCAAATGGTGGGTGCGATCCACGGTCGCCTGCTGACCGCTTGGGCAGCGGCGGGCGTACTGGGCCCGGTGCTGGTGAACTACCTGCGTGAGTATCAGTTGAGCATCGGCGTTGAACGCGCTGCCGCCTACGACATCACCTTGTACATCCTCGCCGGCCTGCTGGTGCTGGGCTTTATCTGCAACCTGCTGGTACGGCCGGTGGCAGACAAGTACTTCATGACCGACGCCGAACTGGCTGCCGAGCAGGCACTGGGCCACGACAAGGGCGCCGATTCCAGCACCGTGCTGGAGTGGAAAGCCTCCTCCGGCAGCGTGCCATTGGCGGTGGCTGCCTGGCTGGTGGTGGGTATTCCGTTGGCGTGGGGCGTGTGGGTCACCCTGCAGAAAACTGCGGTACTGTTCCACTAACACCGCGTAACCCTTGTGGGAGCGGGCTTGCTCGCGAATGCGATGGATCAGTCAGCACATGTATTGGCTGACACACCGCTTTCGCGAGCAAGCCCGCTCCCACACAAAGCTGCTCCCACACTTGTACTGACATGTCTATCCCCGACACTCCATCAGTCTTATCCCCTCCGATGTTTCTGTTTAGCGCCCGCGCCCCTATAATGGCTGCCTTTTTCGCCCAATGATTTTGCGGAGCTGGTGATGGCCGAACGTAAGGCGTCCGTCGAGCGCGACACTCTGGAAACCCAGATCAAAGCCTCGATCAACCTGGATGGCACCGGAAAGGCCCGATTTGATATCGGTGTACCTTTTCTTGAGCACATGCTGGACCAGATCGCCCGTCACGGGCTGATCGACCTGGATATCGTCAGCAAGGGCGACCTGCATATCGACGACCACCACACGGTGGAAGACGTCGGTATCACGTTGGGCCAGGCATTTGCCAAAGCCATCGGCGACAAGAAAGGCATCCGTCGCTACGGTCACGCCTATGTCCCGCTGGATGAAGCGCTGTCGCGTGTGGTCATCGACTTCTCCGGCCGCCCGGGCCTGCAGATGCACGTGCCGTACACCCGCGCCACCGTGGGCGGCTTCGACGTCGACCTGTTCCAGGAATTCTTCCAGGGTTTCGTCAACCACGCCCTGGTCAGCCTGCACATCGACAACCTGCGTGGCACCAACACCCACCACCAGATCGAGACCGTGTTCAAGGCTTTCGGCCGTGCCCTGCGCATGGCCGTGGAGCTGGATGACCGCATGGCCGGGCAAATGCCGTCGACCAAGGGCGTCCTGTAATGCAGACGGTCGCGGTTATCGACTACGGCATGGGTAACCTGCACTCGGTGGCCAAGGCCCTCGAGCACGTAGGTGCCGGCAAGGTGCTGATCACCAGCGATGCCGACGTGATTCGCGAAGCCGACCGGGTAGTGTTCCCGGGGGTTGGCGCGATTCGCGACTGCATGGCCGAGATTCGTCGCCTGGGCTTCGACAGCCTGGTGCGTGAAGTCAGCCAGGACCGGCCGTTCCTCGGCATCTGCGTGGGCATGCAAGCCTTGCTCGACAGCAGTGAAGAGAACGACGGCGTCGACTGCATCGGTCTGTTTCCGGGCCAGGTGAAGTTTTTCGGCAAGGACCTGCACGAAGACGGCGAGCACCTGAAGGTGCCGCACATGGGCTGGAACGAAGTGCGCCAGACCGTGGATCACCCGCTGTGGCACGAAGTGCCGGACCTGGCGCGTTTCTATTTCGTACACAGCTATTACATCGCCGCCGGTAATCCGCGCCAGGTGGTGGGTGGCGGGCACTATGGCGTCGACTTCGCCGCGGCCCTGGCCGACGGTTCGCGCTTTGCCGTGCAATTCCACCCGGAGAAGAGCCATACCCATGGCCTGCAATTGCTGCAGAACTTCGCCGCGTGGGACGGGCGCTGGTAATGGCCAAGAAGGTCAAGCCGCCGATCTTGAACCTCACTCCCCAGCAGGAGAGTGAGGCCACCGACAAGATCAAGCGTTTCATGGAAGACCGCTTCGAGCTCAAGCTCGGCTCGTTCGAGGTCGCAGAAATCCTCGAACTGTTCACCACTGAAATTGCTCCGCACTATTACAACAGGGCGATTTTCGATGTGCAGACGCACCTTAAAGAAAGGTTCGAAAGCATCGAAAGCGACTTGTGGGCGCTCGAGAAACCCTGATTTCCCGAGCAACGCTGAATATCGAATAAGGTTTGCCAGATGCTGATTATTCCCGCAATCGATCTCAAGGACGGCGCCTGCGTACGTCTGCGCCAGGGCCGCATGGAAGATTCCACGGTGTTCTCCGATGACCCGGTGAGCATGGCTGCCAAGTGGGTGGAAGGCGGTTGCCGTCGTCTGCATCTGGTGGACTTGAACGGTGCGTTCGAAGGCCAGCCGGTCAACGGTGAAGTGGTGACGGCGATCGCCAAGCGCTACCCGAACCTGCCGATCCAGATCGGCGGCGGCATCCGCTCCCTGGAAACCATCGAACACTACGTGAAAGCAGGCGTGAGCTACGTGATCATCGGCACCAAGGCCGTGAAAGACCCGGCCTTCGTCGCCGAAGCCTGCCGTGCGTTCCCCGGCAAAGTGATCGTGGGCCTGGACGCCAAGGACGGTTTCGTCGCCACCGACGGCTGGGCCGAGATCAGCACCGTCCAGGTGATCGACCTCGCCAAGCAGTTTGAAGCCGACGGCGTCTCCGCCATCGTTTATACCGACATCGCCAAAGACGGCATGATGCAGGGCTGCAACGTACCGTTCACCGCTGCGCTGGCTGCGGCCACCAGGATCCCGGTGATCGCTTCCGGCGGTATCCACAACCTGGGCGACATCAAGTCGCTGCTGGACGCGAAGGCGCCGGGGATCATCGGCGCCATCACCGGCCGGGCGATCTATGAAGGCACCCTGGACGTCGCTGAAGCCCAGGCTTACTGCGACGCCTACAACGGCTGAGGACTGACCATGGCGCTGGCCAAACGCATCATCCCTTGCCTGGACGTCGACAACGGTCGCGTGGTCAAGGGCGTCAAGTTCGAGAACATCCGTGACGCCGGCGACCCGGTGGAGATCGCCCGTCGCTACGACGAACAGGGTGCTGACGAGATTACCTTTCTCGACATCACCGCCAGCGTCGATGGTCGCGACACCACGCTGCATACCGTGGAGCGCATGGCCAGCCAGGTGTTTATCCCGCTGACCGTGGGCGGTGGCGTGCGCACCGTGCAGGACATTCGCAACTTGCTGAATGCCGGCGCGGACAAGGTTTCGATCAACACCGCCGCGGTGTTCAACCCGGAATTTGTCGGCGAAGCCGCACAGCACTTCGGTTCGCAATGCATCGTGGTTGCCATCGACGCCAAGAAAGTCTCCGGCCCGGGCGAAACTCCGCGCTGGGAGATCTTCACCCACGGCGGGCGCAAGCCGACCGGGCTGGATGCCGTGCAGTGGGCGATGAAGATGGAAGCCCTGGGTGCCGGTGAAATCCTGCTGACCAGCATGGACCAGGACGGCATGAAAAACGGCTTCGACCTGGGCGTGACCCGCGCCATCAGCGACGCACTGGGTATCCCGGTGATTGCTTCCGGCGGCGTCGGCAACCTGCAGCACCTGGCCGACGGCGTGATCGAAGGCCACGCCAGCGCAGTGCTGGCGGCGAGTATTTTCCACTTTGGCGAATACACCGTGCCTGAGGCCAAGGCCTACATGGCGGCGCGCGGTATCGTCGTACGCTAAACGTCACTGGACACCATGGCAGGCTCGCGGCACTCTCTGGGCTTGCCATGGATTCCGGTAACTTTCATGTTCAAAGACCTGCTGCTCGCCCTCGCCAGTACCACCGTTCTGCTGACGGGTTCGGCTTACGCTGATGAACCGTCCGACGGCGCTTCCCTGGTGTTGCTGACGGAAAACTTCCCGCCGTACAACATGGCGAAAAACGGCAAGAACTTCGCCAAGGAAGAGAACATCGAAGGCATTGCCGTGGACATCGTCCGCGAGACGTTCCAGCGTGCGGGTATTTCCTACAACCTGACCCTGCGGTTCCCTTGGGACCGGATCTACAAACTCGCCCTGGAAAAACCCGGTTACGGCGTGTTCGTGATGGCGCGCTTGCCGGACCGTGAGGCGCTGTTCAAATGGGTCGGCCCCATCGGCCCGGACGATTGGGTGCTGCTGGCCAAGGCTGACAGCAAGATCCAGCTGAGCGACCTTGAGCAGGCGCGGCGCTACAAGATCGGCGCCTACAAGGGCGACGCCATCGCCGAGAGCCTGGAGAAGCAGGGGCTCAAGCCGGTAATCGTGTTGCGGGATCAGGACAACGCGAAAAAGCTGGTGGATGGTCAGATCGACCTGTGGGCCACCGGGGACCCGGCGGGCCGTTATCTGGCACGCCAGGTCGGGGTGACCGGGCTCAAGACTGTGTTGCGTTTCAACAGCGCGGAGCTGTACCTGGCGCTGAACAAAAACGTGCCGGATGACGTAGTGGCGAAACTCCAGGCGGCCCTCGATCAGTTACGGCAGGAGGGTGTCGTCGATGAAATCATGGGGCGTTATCTCTAGGTCGTTTTCTGTGGGCTCGGGCACCGCTGCTGGTACTTCCTCTGGCTCCTCAACAGCAGTAACCGCCGCTTCAGGTTGCAGCAGCTCGCTGAAGTAGACGTTATCTCCGCTGGCATAGGTCAGGGTTGGCCCGAGCTGGCTGCCGTCAGCCCGCAATAGCTCGTATCGGCTTTTGACCAGGTAGGCAGCGATGGATTTATTCGCCGGGATGTAAGCCATCACATCCGCCACGCCCTCCCGTTCCCAGCCTTGTGCGGTCAAGCCCGTATGCGTGAAGTCGCGATTGAGGTTGGCACTGATACTCAACGGATGCCGGGGTGCCCAGGCAGCCTTTATATCGACGCCGGTCAAGGAGCGCAGGCCCAAGGAGAAATCACTGATCTCTCCTTTTGCGAATACCCAACTGAAGGTTTGGCTTGCTGGCGTGGTGTTTTGACCGCTGGCCACCAAGCTGTACTGGTCGATTCTTTTCAACCGATATACCGGGCACGTTTGCAGTTTTTCCAGGGGCGTCAGGGTCGGGTCGTTCACGGTAAACCAGGGCAGTTCGCACACATGAATACCCTCTGTTACCTGCTCCGGCATCGTGCGTCCTGGTGCCATTTCGGGTGAAAGTGGCGGCAAATCTTCGGAATGAAGCGCAAGGTCCAGCCGCAGGGCGTGCACCGGGCTTTGCCTGGTTGGCTTGGCATAGCCCTCGGCGCCGGTAAAGGTGCCCGGTGCCAGGTAGGCTTGGCCAGGAGCTGCTTGCGACGGGGAGACACCCCAGGCGCTGAAGTCCCGGTGGGCGCCGCTGCCTTGGTCGCTCCAGATCAATTGGTCGACATAGGCCTGAGTCACCAGGTCTTCTCTGACACAGCGGATGGTATTGCGTGGTGGTTTGTCGTTACCGAGGCCACAGACCAGCCCCATCGCCACATAACCTTCTGGAGCGGTGGGTCGCCAGATTGAGAAATTGGCGCGTGCCCTTGGTCCCGAGTGTTCCCAGACTCTCTCGAAGTCGACGGGGGGCCGCAAGGCGGTGCCATTCTCCCGGTCAACTTCGCTGACAACAGCGACGATGTTCAGTTGATTGATGTTGTGGTAACCCGCCACCGCCACATCACCCAGCGGGACGAAGTTGCCCAGCGCGTCGGAGGATGTGCTCGGGCGCCAGAAGGTCACGGGTTTTTCGGCGCGAGTGCCTTTGTCGTTCCATACAGGAACGAACTCGGTGGTGAAGTTGATCAGCAGGTCTTTGTATTGCAGTGAGTTCATCTACAGACTCTCCAGTGGATACGAAGATCCACTATCGAAGAGTCCGCTCGGTCAGGCGCGGTAGCTATATAGCACTAGCGGTAAGTGCCGTTTTTTCCGTGGCCGGCCATGGCCTGGTTGCTGCGCAGGCTGATCATCAACTTGATGTCGATCCACTCGACGCCCTGGGCCTTGAGCTTGGGCAGCTCACGTTCGAGTACCGCCAGGGTCTGTGGATAAGGGTGGCCGATCATCACCGCCGACCCCTGTTTGTGGGCCAGCTTGATCGCGGTCTGCAGCTGGGTGGTGATGGCCGCTTCGGTGCGTTCGTCGTCGAGGAACACATCCCGCGAGACGCTGGCCAGGCCAATCTTTTGCGCCTCGGCGGCGGCGACGGTTTTAGCGCTGGTGCGGCTGTCGACGAAGAACTTGTGGCGTCGTTGCAGCTCACCCATCAACCAGGCCATGGCCTCCGGCTGGGCGGTCATGCGACTGCCCATGTGGTTGTTGATGCCGGCGGTGTAGGGCACGGCCTTGAAGGCTGCGTCCAGGCGTTTGCCGAGCTCTTCGATGGGCAGGTCGGGGTGCCAGGCGAACGGGCCGGTGGCCGGGTCCATGGGCATGTGCAGGATGACGATCTTGCCGGCCTTGTGGGCTTCGCGGGCGAATTCGGCGGCGTGGGGTGTGTCGGGCATGATCGCCGTGGTCACCGGGCCGGGCAGGGCGAGCACACGACGATCCCGGGGCAGGTTTTGCCCAAGGTCGTCGATGATCAGGGTCAGGTAGGCTTTGTGTTCAGCGGGGGCTGCACTGGCGGGGTTGCCTTGGGCGACTCCCGCCAGACAGCACAGCAAAGCGATGATCAGTCCACGGCGCATATCAACGGCTGCGCGTAATGCTCAGGCCCTTGAGCAGGCTCAGCGCCTGGGCCAACTGATAATCGTCGTCCTGCGGCATCGGCTTGGCTTTCGAGCCGCTGCCGGTCGGCTGGTCGGCGCCGCCGTTGCCATTGCCCAAGTGGCCTTGCAGGTCCGCTTCCTTGTAGAACTCGCTGTCGGCTTCGTTGGTGATCTTGGCCTTGCGCACTTCGATGTCCGGCACGATGCCCTGGGCCTGGATCGAGCGACCGTTCGGCGTGTAGTACAGCGCCGTGGTGATCTTCAAGGCACGCTCGTTGTTCAGCGGCAGCACGGTTTGCACCGAGCCTTTGCCGAAGCTGGTGGTGCCCATCAGCACGCCGCGTTTCTGGTCTTGCAGGGCGCCGGCGACGATTTCCGAAGCCGAGGCGCTGCCGCCGTTGATCAGCACAACCATCGGCACGCCTTCGCTGAGGTCGTTGCCGGTGGCCGAGAAGCGCAGCTCGGAGTTGGCGATACGGCCCTTGGTGTAGACGATCAGGCCCTTGGTGATGAAGTGGTCGACCACCTCCACCGCTGCCTGCAACACGCCGCCCGGGTTGTTGCGCAGGTCGAGCACGATGCCGCTGAGTTTCTTGCCGTTGTCTTTGCGCAGCTTGGCGAGGGCCTTGGCCACTTCGTCGCCGGTCTTGACCTGGAACTGGGTGATACGGATGTAGCCGTAGCCCGACTCCAGCAGCTGGCTCTTCACGCTTTTGACCGTGATGGTGGCGCGGGTCAGGGTCACGTCGAACGGCGTGCCGCCGTCGCGCACCAGGGTCAGGGTGATTTTCTGGCCGATCTTGCCGCGCATCTTGTCGACGGCTTCGGTCATGGTCTGGCCGCGGGTCGGCTGGCCGTTGATCTTGACGATAAAGTCACCGGCCTGGATGCCGGCCTTGGACGCAGGGGTGTCATCGATCGGCGAAACGACCTTGATGTTGCCGTCGTCGGCGCCGACTTCAATGCCCAGGCCACCGAATTCACCGCTGGTGCTCTCCTGCAGCTCGGCGAAATCTTCCGGGCCCAGGTAGGCGGAGTGCGGGTCAAGGTTGCTGAGCATGCCCTTGATGGCATTTTCCAGCAGGGTCTTGTCGTCCACAGGTTCGACATAAGCGGCCTTGATCCGGTCCATGACCTCGGCAAAGGTGCGCAACTCGTCCAGCGGCAGCGGGGCCTTGGTGGTCGCGGCCGTGGCCGACTGGGCGGTCTGGTCGGCGAATGCCAAAGGCGCGCCGATCACCAGAGCGATCGTCAGGGCCAGCGATGTGAGGCGGGACAAATGCAGCATGTCGAACGAACTCCTAATGTAGATGCGACCCTTATCCTTGGGTACGGCACCATTGTGCCGGGTCGCTCGGGCGGCCCTGCTGACGAATAGCGAAGTACAGCGCCGGGGTGTCCTGGCCACCACTGTTACCGACAGTGGAGATGGATTCACCGGCTTTTACAACATCACCTGCCGCTTTAAGCAAAGTTTGATTGTGGCCGTAAAGGCTCAAATAGCCATTACCGTGGTCAAGAATCACCAGCAAACCTGCACCACGCAGCCAATCGGCGAATACCACACGGCCGCCGTGGATAGCGTGGACCTGGGTGCCGGCACCGGCACTGATCATCACACCGTCCCACTTGGCGCGGGTGTCATCGCCACGGGTTTCACCAAAGCGTGCCAGTAATCGACCATCAACTGGCCATGGAAGTTTGCCCCGAGCTGAAGCAAAAGGTCCGCCGAAGGATTCGCCGGCGCTGGAAACCAGCGGGCCAGGCGCTGCACGCGCCGGTTTACGCGGGGCCGGGGCGTCGGTAGTGGCGCTGGCGACTGCCTCGGCGGCTTCACGCTCGCGCTTTTTTTCGGCTTCCTGCTGGGCAATCAGCGCTTTTTGCCGCGCCTGCTCTGCCTCACGGGCCTGGCGCGCCAGGGTTTCCTCGATGGTTTTCAGGACTTTGCCCAGGTCGGCCTGGTCTTGCTCGCGGGCCTGGAGCTTGGCGTCACGGGCCTTCACGTCGTCATTCAGCTTGGCCAGCGCCTGCTGGCGCTCCTTGCGGACCTTGTCCAGTTCGTCGCGCTGGCTGTCGAGGGCGGTTTTCTGGTCGAGCAGCTGCGACTGCTGGTTGGCGATTTCCTGCTCGACGTTGGCCAGCTGGCGCAGGGTCTCGTTGAAGCTTTTCAGTTGCTCCAGGCGGGCCTTGCTCAGGTAGTCGTAATAGGTAAGGGTGCGGGCGAATTTTTCCGGGTTCTGCTGGTTGAGCAGCAGCTTGAGGTATTCCTGGCGGCCGTTCTGGTAAGCGGCGCGGGCCTGGATCGCGATCAGGCGTTGCTGTTCAACGCGTGCGCTCTGGAGTTTTTTTTTCTCACCGTCGAGTCGCTCCAGTTCCGACTCGCTCTTCTTTAGTTCTTTTTGCAGCTCCTGGACCTGCTTCTCCAGCTTGCCCATCTCGGTTTCCGTGCCGCGCAGGTCTTTCTGCACGCCGGACTTCTCTTCCTGGAGCTTGCCGAGCAGCTTCTTCAGCTCGGTAATGTCCTGACGCGTAGCGTCCAACTGTTGTTGGGTTTGTGCGCGCTCATCGGCAAACGCCGGTTGGAGCAGGCAGACAAGAGCAAGGGTAATCAAGGCGCGAAGCATAGAGGCGGGCGACACCAGGGAAAGGGACGGCCTAGTATGCCCGCCAAGCGCTGCAAAAAAAACGCCCAATTCGGCTTGGCAGGCAAGTTAGGTGCCCAGTGGCCGCATTCTGCAAGCAATTGTGGGCAAGTCCCATAGCCCTTTGAAGGCGACGAGCGGTAGAGAGCGTCGTGTCGTGCTTCTGCAGTTGTTTTGTGTGCTTCGCGAAATGCCTTGAAATGCTCCGCCCTGACGGTGCATTTGCGCTCGGAATAGACTCTTCGGCCCTGTTAATCCGACGGTCGGCATAGTCAGTAATGCCTTGTATTCACGAGTCAAAAGGCCAGCAAACGTGGCTTGATTATGGGCTTCCCGACCTTCGTAGTCTGGATCGGGCTTTGCGAGCGCGTCCACTTGAGGAAGTGGCCGCCGGCAATGACGTCGAAGCGGCCATCGATATAGTCGCAATGCATTTTGGCATTGCCCATTCGAGCTGTTCGGAAGTGGAAGTTGCCTCGCCTTTGGGGCAAATAGCGATCAGGCGTAGCTGTCTGCAGCACATTGTTGAAAAGCGGCAGGACGCCAGAGAGCGTTATGTCAGGTTCGCCTTGGACACATTGACGGGGCCTCTGGAAATATGGCGTGTTGCTTATAGCGATTGCTCCGCCCGTTTAGCATTCATTGGGGCTTATGAATCCAGGAGGCAGATACTGGTGGTGGTCAATATTCAGGCTGGCAATGTGCTGTGGAACTTCATGCAGGCAGACGCCAAGGCCTTGAACAAGCATCGTCATGGTGAGTTGCTCTACAAGCGTTACGAGCTTTTGTGACGCCCAAAGAAAAGGGCAGCTCTTTCGAACTGCCCTAAGTAGTGCTTGCTTGATATTCATATACACACCCTCAAGCAGGGGTGTGGAGGTCTCACCCTACGCGGATATCCAGCCATCTGCGGGGTTCCTACGCCAGTTATCGCCGCTGGAGGCAACTGGTTTCGCGCTCAAGTCCATTATTGACGGGCTGCCTGTTTTGAGCAACCCCTGAACTGTGTCAGACCAGAATCGAAGTGCCAGTCATCTCTTTCGGCTTCTCCAGCCCCATCAGCATCAACATGGTCGGTGCCACGTCGGCCAGCACGCCGCCATCACGTACTTTAAAGTCACGTTTGCCGACGTAGATGAATGGCACCGGCTCGGTGGTGTGGGCGGTGTGGGCCTGGCCGGTGGATTCGTCGGACATTTGCTCGCAGTTGCCGTGGTCGGCGGTGATCAGCGCTTCGCCGCCCACCTTGTCCAGGGCGTCGACGATGCGGCCGACGCACAGGTCCAGGCATTCCACGGCTTTTACCGCCGCTTCCAGGTTGCCGCTGTGGCCCACCATGTCACCGTTGGCGTAGTTGACCACGATCACGTCGTAGCGCTGGTGTTCGATGGCGTCGACGATCTTGTCCGTGACTTCCGGGGCACTCATCTCCGGCTGCAGGTCGTAGGTGGCGACTTTCGGCGACGGGATCAGGATGCGTTCTTCACCCGGGAACGGTTCTTCACGACCGCCGGAGAAGAAGAAGGTCACGTGGGCGTACTTCTCGGTTTCGGCAATGCGCAGTTGGGTCTTGCCGTTTTTCGCCAGGTAATCCCCCAGCACGTTTTCCAGGCTGCCCGGGGCGAATGCCGACGGGGCCGGGATGTTGGCGGCGTATTGGGTCAGCATCACGAATTCGACTTTCGGCTGGCGGGCGCGCTCGAAGTCCTTGAAGCCGGCATCGACGAATACGTGGCTCAGCTCGCGGGCACGGTCGGCGCGGAAGTTCATGAACACCACGGCGTCGCCATCTTCGACCTTGACCGGTTCGCCGATGGTGGTGGCCTTGACGAATTCGTCACTCTCGCCACGGGCGTAGGCGGCCTCCAGGCCTTCCTGGGCGGTGGCGGCGTTGAATTCGGCCTGGCCGTCGACGATCAGGTTGTAGGCCTGTGCCACGCGGTCCCAGCGGTTGTCGCGGTCCATGGCGAAGTAGCGGCCAACCAGGCTGGCGATGCGGCCTTTGCCGAGGGTCTTGAAGGTTTCATCCAGCAGTTCGATGGAGGACTGGGCACTTTTCGGCGGGGTGTCGCGGCCGTCGAGGAACGCGTGCAGGTAGATCTTCTCGGCGCCGCGCTTGAAGGCCAGTTCGGCCATGGCGATCAGGTGGTCCTGGTGGCTGTGGACGCCGCCGTCCGACAGCAGGCCCATGAAGTGCACGGCCTTGCCGGCCTTGACCGCTTTATCCACTGCCGCGCAGATGTTTGGGTTCTCGAAAAACTCACCGTCGCGGATCGCTTTGGTCACGCGGGTGAAATCTTGATAGACCACTCGTCCGGCACCGAGATTCATATGGCCGACTTCCGAGTTGCCCATTTGGCCGTCCGGCAGGCCAACATCCATGCCCGAGCCCGAGATCAGGCCGTTCGGAACGGTAGCGCTCAGACGGTCCAGTACTGGCTTGCTGGCCGAGTACACGGCGTTGTCGTGGTGGCTTTCACTGTGTCCGAAGCCATCGAGAATTATCAGGACCAAAGGTTTAGGCGTAGTAGTCATAGATCCTCTCGCGGCGGTAATGAATGAAGGGAATAGAAAAGGGAGTGGCAGTTTAAAGCGAAGTTCCGACCACGTCACCGCTTTACGGGGGTTGGCCGACCATGACGGCTGTGTATACTTACCGCCATTTTAACGCCCTGGAACCTCCTTGATGGTTGATCACCTGATTGCATTTGCCACTACCCACTATTTGCTCGCTGGTGCGTTCGTCGTACTGCTGGCGCTGCTGATCGCTCACGAATTGAGCCGCGGTGGCCGCAGCCTCAGCACGTCCGAGCTGACCGCCCTGGTCAACAAGGATGAGGCCGTAGTGGTGGACATTCGTCCCGCCAAGGATTTCGCCGCCGGTCACATTGTCGGCGCGCTGAACATTCCCCAGGACAAACTGATTTCGCGCCTGGCCGAGCTGGAAAAGCACAAGGCCAAGACCATTATCCTGGTCGACGCCCAGGGCCAGCACTCCGGCACCCACGCCCGCGAGATGCTGAAAACCGGCTTCAACGCCGCCAAACTGTCGGGTGGTATTTCCAGCTGGCGTGGCGATAACCTGCCGCTGGTGAAGTGATATGAGCCAGGTTGTCGTTTATTCCAGCGATTATTGCCCTTATTGCATGCGGGCCAAGGCCCTGCTTGTGAAAAAGGGCGTTGTCTTCGAAGAGATCAAGGTTGATGGCAAGCCCCAGGTGCGCGCCGAGATGACCAAGAAAGCGGGACGCACGTCCGTGCCGCAGATCTGGATCGGTGACAAGCATGTCGGTGGTTGCGATGACCTGTTCGCACTCGAGCGCGCCGGTAAACTGGATGCGCTGCTTCACGTCTGACTCCTAACCCCTAAAAGACCCCAAGATCACGAAGGATCTGCGATGACTGACCAACAGAACACCGAAGCGGCAGCAGAAGAAGCTCAAGGCCCACAATTTTCCCTGCAGCGTATTTACGTACGTGACTTGTCGTTCGAAGCGCCGAAAAGCCCGGCCATCTTCCGTCAGGAATGGACCCCGAGCGTTGCGCTGGACCTGAACACCCGTCAGAAGGCCCTGGAAGGTGACTTCCACGAGGTCGTGCTGACCCTGTCGGTCACCGTCAAGAACGGCGAAGAAGTGGCCTTCATCGCTGAAGTGCAACAGGCCGGTATCTTTCTGATCCAGGGCCTGGACGAAGCGTCCATGAGCCACACCCTGGGCGCGTTCTGCCCGAACATCCTGTTCCCGTATGCCCGTGAGACCCTGGACAGCCTGGTCACCCGTGGCTCGTTCCCGGCGCTGATGCTGGCTCCAGTGAACTTCGATGCCCTGTATGCGCAAGAGCTGCAGCGCATGCAACAGGAAGGCTCGCCAACGGTTCAGTAAGCTGTTCTGAGCAACGACGCCGATCCAATGTGGGAGCGGGCTTGCTCGCGAAAGCGGTACTTCAGTCGATATCTTCGTTGACTGGCACTCCGCTTTCGCGAGCAAGCCCGCTCCCACATTCGTTATGCAGTGTTACTTGAACCCCAGTTGCCGCCAACCTTCGTAAACCGCGACGGCCACGGTATTGGACAGGTTCAGGCTGCGGCAGCCTTCGCGCATCGGCAGGCGCAGGCGGTGGCCGTCTGGCAGGGCGTCCAGCACGTCTGCCGGCAGGCCGCGGCTTTCCGGGCCGAACAGGAAGGCGTCGCCTTCGGCAAAGCTGGCATCATGAAACGGCCGCGAACCCTTGGTGGTAAACGCGAACAACCGTGGGTGGTTCAGGCTTTCCAGGCAGCTGGCAAGGTCGGCGTGGCGTTGCAGGGTGGCGTACTCGTGGTAGTCCAGCCCGGCGCGGCGCAGGCGCTTGTCGTCCATGTCGAAACCCAAGGGCTCGATCAAATGCAGGTGGCAGCCACTGTTGGCGCACAGCCTGATAACGTTGCCGGTATTCGGCGGAATTTCTGGTTGAAAAAGGATGACGTGAAACATGCACGGCTCCGAAGGCAAAGATGCGCTGCATTCTACCCCTGAAGAAGACCCCAGGCCGAAGCTATTGCCACGGGTTTTAGGCTCGTTGGCGATTGTCGGCTTGATGGTAGGCCTGATGATCGGCCGGCTGACCACGCCAGACCCGGTTGAGCTGCAGCAGGTAGAGCCCGCCGCCGATGGCCTGGTGGTGTGGTTCAACAGCGAACCCAAGCTGCACGGCGAGCATATCGACGGCACCGTGGCGCTGCTGTTCGATGCGCTTGGCAAGGCCCAGGGCGGCCAATTGAAGGTCAATGACAAGGATGTGAACTGGCGCGTACGCAAGACCGATGGCGGCTTGCTGCTGAACCTGGTGGCGGCTCGGCCGTTGCGCGGGGAGTGGTCGGGAGAGAAGGCCGATGGACGCTGGCGGGTGGAGATCCATCTCCAGGAGCAATAAAAGAGGGAATCCCCGGCCTGCCTGTACCAAGGTTCCCAAAACGGGCTGGGGCTATGGGCGCGTTGCCTCATAAGCCCCGGGTGTAAAGAAGGGAGTTCCCGGCCTGCCTGTACCAGGGCTCCCAAAACGGGGTGAAGCCAAAGGCTTCGGTGTTAAAGAGGGAATCCCCGGCCTGCCTGTACCGAGGTTCCCGAAACGGGTGTGGGGCGCGACGCGATCCGCATCAAACACCCCGGGTGTTAAAGAGGGGATTCTCGGCCTGCCTGTACCAAGGTCCCCGAAACTGGGTAGTAACAGGGTTATTGCAGGGCGCGTGCCAGAATTGCGAAGTGGCGCCAAAAAATTTCTTCAGAAAGCGCAAAGCCCCGGAATACGGGGCTTTGGCTTTTTTGGGTTTTAATATTTTCTTAACAAGGCATGGGTTTCAGGCGTTGGATAAGTGCGCGATGCCGGTTCGTGGTGCATTGAAGCGGTGCACGGTCTTAGCCTGGTACAAAACAAATGTGGGAGCTGGCTTGCCTGCGATGGCGCTGTGTCAGTCGATAAATCCAGTGACTGACACAGCGCCATCGCGGGCAAGCCCGGCTCCCACATTAGATCTTCAGTGGATCAGGGATTAGTGATCAGGCCTCATCACCTTCGTCATCATCCCCACCGTCAACCTTCATCCCCAGCTCCTTGATCTTGCGTGTCAGCGTATTGCGGCCCCAGCCCAGCAGCACGGCGGCGTCGCGACGACGTCCAGCAGTATGCTTGAGGGCGGTTTCGATCATGATCCGCTCGAAAGCCGGCACAGCGCTGTCCAGCAGGTTCGACTGGCCACGTGCCAGGGCCTGGTCGGCCCATTGGCGCAGCGCCTGCTCCCAGTTGGTCACCGGTGCCGAATCCTGCGGCAGGCTCAGCAGCTCAGGCGGCAGGTCGCTGATATGCACTTCGCGCCCCGAAGCCATCACCGTGATCCAGCGGCAGGTGTTCTCCAGCTGACGCACGTTGCCCGGCCATGGCAGGTTCTTCAGGTATTCCTCGGTCTCGCTTTTCAGCAGCTTCGGCTCGACGGCCAGCTCCTGGGCGGCGCGGCTGAGGAAGTGACGGGCCAGGGTCGGGATGTCCTCGCGACGGTCCGACATCCGTGGGATGTGGATGCGGATCACGTTCAGGCGGTGGAACAAGTCTTCACGGAATTTCCCGGCGTGCACCAGGGTTTCCAGGTTCTGGTGCGTCGCCGCGATGATACGTACGTCGACCTTGACTGGCGTGTGCCCGCCTACCCGATAAAACTCGCCGTCGGCCAGGACCCGCAGCAAGCGCGTCTGGGTGTCGGCCGGCATGTCGCCGATTTCATCGAGGAACAGCGTGCCGCCGTCGGCCTGTTCAAAACGGCCACGGCGCAGGTTGGCCGCACCGGTGAACGCGCCTTTTTCATGGCCGAACAGTTCCGACTCCATCAAGTCTTTCGGGATCGCCGCCATGTTCAGCGCAATGAACGGCGACGCCGCCCGTGGGCTGTGACGGTGCAGGGCGTGGGCCACCAGCTCTTTACCGGTACCCGACTCGCCATTGATCAGCACGGTGATGTTGGAGTGGCTCAAGCGCCCGATGGCGCGAAACACTTCCTGCATCGCCGGCGCTTCGCCGATGATTTCCGGGGTACGGGTCAGGGCCGGCGGGGCTTCCTGGTTCTGCTGTTCCTGGGCGTGCTGGTTGGCGCGTTTTACCAGCGCCACCGCTTCGTCCACGTCGAACGGTTTTGGCAGGTATTCAAAGGCGCCGCCCTGATAGGACGCGACAGCGCTGTCCAGGTCCGAGTGCGCGGTCATGATGATCACCGGCAGGCGCGGGTGCTGCTCGCGAATCCGCGCCAGCAAGTCCAGGCCACTGGCGCCGGGCATGCGGATGTCGGAGATGATCACGTCGGGCTGCTGGCGAGCCAGGCGGCTCATCACCCCGTCGGCGCTGTCGAAGCTCTGGGTGGTCATGCCTTCCTGTTGCAAGGCTTTCTCCAGGACCCAGCGGATAGAACGGTCGTCATCGACGATCCAGACAGTTTCACTACGGCTCATGTCGATGGGGCTCCTTGTTCCAGTGGCAGAAAGATCGAGAAGGTGGTGTGACCGGGATGGCTCTCACATTCGATCAAACCCTGGTGCTGGCTGATGATGTTCTGGGTAATGGCCAGGCCGAGCCCGGTACCGTCCGGGCGGCCGCTGACCATTGGGAAAAAGATGGTTTCCTGCAGTTCTGCAGGGATGCCGGGGCCGTTGTCGATGATCTCGACCTTGGTCACCAGGCGATGGCGCACGTGGCCAATGGTGAACTGGCGCAGGGCACGGGTGCGCAGGCTGATGCGCCCCAGGCGCAGCTCGTTCTGGCTGCTGATGGCCTGCATGGCGTTGCGCACGATATTGAGCACCGCCTGGATCATCTGCTCGCGGTCGATCAATACGTCGGGAATGCTTGGGTCGTAGTCGCGCACCAAGGTGATGCAGCCCTGGCTTTCGGCCTCCACCAACTGGCAAACCCGCTCCAGCACTTCGTGCACGTTGGTCATTGCCAGCGACGGCAGCTTGTTGGAGCCGAGCATGCGGTCTACCAGGTTACGCAGGCGGTCGGCTTCCTCGATGATGACGTTGGTGTAGTCCTTGAGGTTTTCGTCCGGCAGCTCGCGGGCCAGCAGCTGTGCGGCACCGCGAATCCCGCCCAGGGGGTTCTTGATCTCATGGGCCAGGCCGCGCACCAGCATCTTGCTGGTTTCCTGCTTGGACAGTTGCGCCTCTTCCTTGGTGATGCGCAGCAGGCGATCGCGGGGATGCACCTCCAGCAGCAACAAGGTGGCGCCGTGGCTGAGGATCGGTGTTACCGCGTAGTCGACGGTGAGGGTCTGGCCGGTGAGGGCGGTGAGCATCGCTTCGCGCTTGGTGAACGGGTGCGCCTGCTCCACGGCCTGGCGCAACGAGCTCAAGGCCTCGGCCGACTCAGTGAACAGCTCACTGATGAATTGCCCATGGCTGCGCTGCCCGCTGATGGCCAGCAGCATCTCCGCCGCCGGGTTCATGTACTCAAGGCGCAGTTCGTCATTGAGCAGAATGGTCGCGGTGGTCAGGTTGTCGAGTAACAGGCGGTGCAGTGCGTCGCTGATGGTCATTAGGACCTCTTTTGGAGCAAGGCGCGGGCTTGAGGCACACGCTGATACAAGGAAAATGCAAAAACCAAACCAAAGCTCCGAAAAGAAGCGTTAAAGCCCTGAAATGGGGGCTTAAGGCGCGAAACTGTGGCGTTCTGCCAGCTTGGACGGGAAGTTTCGAACCAAAATGGGTTGCGTAAGTGGGAAGGGTGCAGCGTATCGCACCAATATAGTGCGAATTTGAAAAGTCTGTTCAGGAAGCTGGTGGCAGCGACTGATTGGCTGAATGGGTCGGATCTAAATTGTGGGAGCGGGCTTGCTCGCGAAGGCGGCGTGTCAGTCATGCATATATCAACTGACACACCGCCTTCGCGAGCAAGCCCGCTCCCACATTTTTGATGGCGTTCGCAATTTTAGATTTTATAGAGGCACAGCTCGGCGGTGGCGCGGATCATTGCCAGTTGGTGCAGCGCGTCTTTGGCAGGTGCGTGATTGGCCTGGGCCAGCCATTGCGGGCATTGCGGGTTGGTGCGCTCCGGGGTGAAGTCCGCCAGCTGTTGCAGCAGGCGTTTTTGCAGCAGGTCCAGTTTAGGGCGGATCTGGCCGACCAGATCCGGGCGTGGGTCATTCGGCGCCTTGCCTTGCAGCTGCCAGTCGGAAAGGTGGGCGTACTGCACCAGTTTGTTCGCCTCGATCTGGGCCGAGAAAAACTGCTCGGCCTGTGCCGGTGCCAGTTTGTAGCTCGGCGCCTGGGCGACGACGCTGGCGATCACGTCCTGCTCCCGTGGGCGGTCTTCGACGGGCTTGTGGCTGTCCCATTTGCTCAGTGCCACCTGGTCGGCAATCGCCAGGCGTTCGGCAATGCTGTCGAGCAGCGGGGCGAGGGTGGGTGGTGCTGCGAATACATTGGCGCTGATGGCCAGCAAGATGAACCCAATTTTGAGTTTCAAGGCAGATCCCTCTTCTGTAGGGGCGAGCTTGCTCGCGAAGGTCGTTAACGATAACGCGTAAGTATTGAAGAAATGCGGTGCCTTTGAATTTTTCGCGGGCAAGCCGGCTCCCACAGGGTTTTGCGGGCAAAAAAAAGACCTCCCGAAGGAGGCCTTTTTCATCACGCCGCGTTACGCAGCGCTACCGGATCAGCAGCTGTAGTACAGCTCGTATTCCAGTGGGTGTACGAAGGTGCGGACCTTGATTTCTTCTTCGCTTTTCAGGGCGATGTAGGCATCGATAAAGTCGTCGCTGAACACGCCGCCTTTGGTCAGGAACGCACGGCCCTTGTCCAGCTCTTCCAGGGCTTCTTTCAGGCTGCCGCACACTTGTGGGATCTCTTTGGCCTCTTCAGGCGGCAGGTCGTACAAGTTTTTGTCGGCGGCATCGCCAGGGTGGATCTTGTTCTGGATACCGTCCAGGCCGGCCATGACCAGGGCAGCGAAGGCCAGGTACGGGTTGGCTGCCGGATCCGGGAAACGGGCTTCGATACGGCGAGCGCGAGGGCTGGACACGTAAGGAATACGGATCGAGGCGGAGCGGTTGCGAGCCGAGTAGGCCAGCATTACCGGAGCTTCGAAACCTGGAACCAGACGCTTGTAGGAGTTGGTCGACGGGTTGGTGAAGCCGTTCAGGGCCTTACCGTGCTTGATGATACCGCCGATGAAGTACAGGGCAGTGTCGGACAGGCCGGCATAACCTTCGCCAGCGAAGGTGTTCTTGCCTTCTTTGGCGATGGACAGGTGAACGTGCATACCCGAACCGTTATCGCCGTACAGAGGCTTAGGCATGAAGGTAGCGGTACGGCCGTAGGCATCAGCCACGTTGTGTACGCAGTACTTCAGGGTCTGAACTTCGTCAGCCTTGGCAACCAGGGTGTTGAACTTCACGCCGATTTCGTTCTGGCCGGCAGTCGCCACTTCGTGGTGGTGAACTTCGATGACCAGGCCCATCTCTTCCATGGCGTTGCACATGGAGGTACGGATTTCGTGGTCGTGGTCGAACGGAGGAACCGGGAAGTAGCCGCCTTTGATACCTGGACGGTGGCCTTTGTTGCCGCCTTCCACGTCCTGGTCGGACATCCACGAACCTTGTTCGGAGAAGATCTTGAACATGGAGCCAGAGATGTCGGACTTGAACTTGACCGAATCAAAGATGAAGAATTCTGGTTCCGGGCCTACGAATACGGTGTCGCCGATACCGGTCGACTTCAGGTATTCCTCGGCACGCTTGGCGATCGCACGTGGGTCACGGTCGTAGCCCTGCATGGTCGAAGGCTCGATCACGTCGCAGACGATGATCAAGGTTGGGTCTTCGGTGAACGGGTCGAGTACGGCAGTGCTGTCGTCCGGCATCAGGATCATGTCGGAAGCTTCGATGCCTTTCCAGCCGGCAATGGAGGAGCCGTCGAACATTTTGCCTTCTTCGAAGAAGGCGTCATCCAGCGCGTCGCGAGCCGGCATGGTCACGTGGTGCTGAGTGCCTTTGGTGTCCGTGAAGCGCAGATCAATCCATTTGACGTCATGATCTTTGATGAGTTGAACCGACTTCGACATAGTGTCCTCCGGGTGGCTTCGGGCTGGGGTAGTGGAGTAGCCCTTAGAATGTGGGTGATGCCGGCGCGAATACTCGACCAAGGCAACCTGCCTCACAAGAGAGCAAATTGCATGCCAGTGCCCCGACATGGGTTTTTTGCCACAAAAACGCCCCTATAAAGGTGCAATCCGCTGAAACGGAAGAAATTGCGCACCGCAATGTAGCGCTTATTTTGGTTTATGACCCGTTTTGGTGCGCGAAAGGTCAGTTGCATATTAACTGGTTAAACCTTGAGCGATTTCCGCTATAATCCGCGCCCCCCTTTTTCGGCTGGGCCTGCGCGCGCTGTTTTCATGAAATTAATCGTTAAAGTCTTCCCCGAGATCACCATCAAGAGCCGACCGGTACGGATGCGTTTCATCCGTCAATTGGCCAAGAACATCCGTGCCGTGCTCCGCGATCTGGACCCGGCTGTGGTGGTGAATGGTGTGTGGGACAATCTCGAGCTGGAAACCCGCCTCACAGACCCCAAGGCCCTGAAGGACATGACCGAGCGCCTGAGCTGCGTGCCGGGCATCGCGCATTTCCTGCAGGTCGACGAGTACCCGCTGGGCGACTTCGACGACATCACCGAAAAGTGCAAGCAGCACTACGGCGATGTGCTGGCAGGCAAGGTGTTTTCAGTGCGTTGCAAACGCGCCGGCAAGCACCCGTTCAGCTCCATGGATGTCGAGAAATACGTGGGCAGCAAGCTGCGTCGCGAGTGCGGCGCTGCCGGAATTTCCCTGAAAGAGCCGCAAATTGAAGTGCGGATGGAAATTCGCGACCAACGGTTGTTTGTGATCCACAGCCAGCACGACAGCATCGGCGGCTACCCGCTGGGTGCCCTGGAACAGACCCTGGTATTGATGTCCGGCGGTTTCGATTCCACTGTCGCGGCCTACCAGATCATGCGCCGCGGGCTGATGAGCCACTTCTGCTTCTTCAACCTGGGCGGGCGTGCACACGAATTGGGCGTGATGGAAGTCGCGCATTACATCTGGAAGAAGTACGGCAGCTCGCAACGGGTGCTGTTTGTCAGCGTACCGTTCGAGGAAGTCCTGGGAGAAATTCTCGGGAAAGTCGATAACAGTCATATGGGCGTAGTATTGAAGCGTATGATGTTACGCGCTGCGTCCCGAATCGCGGATCGGCTGGAAATCGACGCACTGGTCACCGGTGAAGCGATTTCCCAGGTGTCCAGCCAGACCCTGCCGAACCTTTCGTTGATCGACTCTGTGACCGAGAAGCTGGTACTGCGCCCGCTGATCGCCAGTCACAAGCAAGACATCATCGACCTGGCGACCCAGATCGGCACGGCGGATTTCGCCAAGCACATGCCGGAATATTGCGGGGTCATCTCGGTGAACCCCAAGACCCACGCCAAGCGCAACCGCGTGGAGTACGAAGAACAACAGTTCGATATGGCGGTGCTCGAGCGTGCGCTTGAGAACGCCAAGCTGGTGCCGATCGATCGGGTTATCGACGAATTGGGCCAGGATTTGCAGATCGAAGAAGTCAGCGAGGCTCTGGCCGGTCAGATCATCATCGACATCCGTCACCCGGATGCCGCTGAAGACGAGCCGCTGGAAATTGCTGGCATCGACGTACAAACGCTGCCGTTCTATGCATTGAATGCGCGTTTCAAGGAACTGGATGACAGCCGTCAGTACCTGTTGTATTGCGACAAAGGCGTGATGAGTCGCCTGCATGCCCACCATTTGCTCAGTGAGGGGCATGCCAATGTGCGCGTTTATCGACCGAGCTAAGAGCCCGGGGCTGTTTGCCTGTGGCCTGCGTCACCGGCCCCCCGACTCTGCCGTCAAGCTGTAACGGCAAGGCCTGACTCTACTGTTAATCGCTGCCACGACCTGTCAGCACACCGAATCCTCTGATCGAGATACACAAGTGATCGAAAATCTACGCAACATCGCCATCATTGCTCACGTTGACCATGGTAAGACCACCCTGGTAGACAAACTCTTGCGTCAATCCGGCACCCTGGAGCGCAACGAGCTCAACGACGAGCGCGTGATGGACTCCAACGACCAGGAGAAAGAGCGCGGTATTACCATTCTGGCGAAAAACACCGCCATCAACTGGAACGGCTACCACATCAACATCGTGGATACCCCGGGCCACGCCGACTTCGGCGGCGAAGTTGAACGCGTAATGTCGATGGTTGACTCCGTTCTGCTGCTGGTTGACGCTCAAGACGGCCCTATGCCGCAAACCCGTTTCGTGACCAAGAAGGCTTTCGAAGCCGGCCTGCGTCCGATCGTGTGCATCAACAAGGTTGACCGTCCAGGCGCGCGTCCGGACTGGGTTCTGGACCAGATCTTCGACCTGTTCGACAACCTGGGTGCCACCGAAGAACAGCTGGACTTCAAAGTCGTCTACGCCTCGGCCCTGAACGGCATTGCCGGTCTGGAACACACCGACATGGCTGAAGACATGACCCCGCTGTACCAGTCGATCGTCGACAACGTACCGGCTCCGAAAGTTGACCGTGAAGGCCCGTTCCAGATGCAAATCTCGGCACTGGACTACAACAGCTTCCTGGGTGTTATCGGTGTTGGCCGTATCGCTCGTGGTAGCGTCAAGCCGAACACTCCGGTGGTCGCCATCGGCGCCGACGGCAAGAAGCGCAACGGTCGTATCCTGAAGCTGATGGGTCACCACGGCCTGCACCGCATCGACGTTGAAGAAGCGTTTGCCGGTGACATCGTGTGTGTGAGCGGTATGGACTCGCTGTTCATCTCCGACACCCTGTGCCAGCCGGACAACGTCGAGGCGATGAAGCCTCTGACCGTTGACGAGCCAACCGTTTCCATGACCTTCCAGGTAAACGACTCGCCTTTCTGCGGTAAAGAAGGCAAGTTCGTGACTTCCCGTAACATCAAGGAACGTCTGGACAAAGAGCTGCTGTACAACGTTGCTCTGCGCGTTGAAGAAGGCGACTCGGCTGACAAGTTCAAGGTTTCCGGCCGTGGTGAGCTGCACCTCTCGGTACTGATCGAAACCATGCGTCGCGAAGGCTTCGAAATGGGCGTTGGTCGTCCTGAAGTGATCATCCGTCAGGTTGACGGCGTGAAGCAGGAACCGTTTGAAAACGTCACCATCGACACCCCTGAAGAATCCCAGGGCAAGGTCATGGAAGAGATGGGCCTGCGTAAGGGCGACCTGACCAACATGGTGCCGGATGGCAAAGGCCGTGTGCGTCTGGAATACAACATCCCTGCTCGTGGTCTGATTGGTTTCCGTAACCAGTTCCTGACCCTGACCAACGGTGCTGGCATCCTGACCTCGATCTTCGATCGCTACGACACCATGAAGTCCGGCGACATGTCCGGCCGTCAGAACGGTGTTCTGGTATCGGTAGAAACCGGCAAGGCGCTGACCTACTCCCTGGAAACCCTCCAGGCGCGTGGCAAGCTGTTCGTTGAACACGGTCAAGAGATCTACAACGGTCAGATCGTTGGCCTGAACAGCCGTGACAACGACATGGGCGTCAACCCAACCAAAGGCAAGAAGCTCGACAACATGCGTGCTTCGGGTAAAGACGAAACCATCGCTCTGGTTCCACCTGTTCGCTTCACCCTGGAACAGGCTCTGGAATTCATCCAGGACGACGAGCTGTGCGAAGTTACGCCTAAGTCGATCCGCCTGCGTAAGAAGATCCTGGACGAAGGCGAGCGTACCCGCGCTGCCAAGAAAGCCAAGAACTGAGTTAACTCAGGCTGAATGAAAAACGCCCCCGGTCGAAAGGCCGGGGGCGTTTTTTTATGCCTGCAATATCTGTAGTGACTGTGCGGGCCCCTTCGCGAGCAAGCCCGCTCCCACATTCGACCGCGTTTTTTCAGGATGAATGAGGTCAAGTGGGGGAGCGGGCTTGCCCGCGAAAGCGGTAGTTCAAGCAATAAAAAATCTGGATCAGAACTTGTCGAGGGTCTTGAACCTGGTCTCGCGCACCACTTCCTTCGGCTTGTACGCGCAATACCCCGGGCGCGGCCCGATTTTCGGGTGATTGCGGCAAGTATCCGGGCGCTTGTCATAAATAGTGCAGAAGCGGCTCTTACGATCCAGGTACAGGCAATCGTTGTTGCTCATGCGCTGCAGGGTGAAGATCTCGGATTTGGCGTTGAAGCGCTCGACGATGCCTTCCTTCTGCAAGCGCTTGGCGATGTTCTTCGGCGGGTCGCCACGCTCGAACTCATCGACGATGCCGATGCGGATCAGGTCCTTGATCTTCACCTCAACCGGCAGGGTGCAGCAGCTCGACACACAGCCGCCACACATATGGCTTGAGTATTTCTGCCAGGTCTCGAGACGGTCGAGTTCCGCGGCGGCGATCAGTTGAGGCTTCATCAGGTTTCCAAGAGGGGTGTTATCCGGCGCGGGATCATACCGGAACTGGTGGTTTTTTGAACAATATCTTCCAGCTTTCAGCTCGAAGGCTGTGCCGGGCCACAAACGGGCACGGCCCCTGCATCAAATTCCCGCAAAGGTGAATGAGTTAAAAAACTGCCGAACCAGAGCGTCTACCGTCTGTCAGACCGTCTAGGCTCTAGCAACTCCTTCTATCTCGCCCGAGGTCGCATCGATGTCTCAGGAACCGCTTGTACGAGAAGCAGAGGTAGCCGCATTTCGCGATGCCGTCTTGACCAAACTTACCTATGCGGTGGGCAAGGACCCCGATCACGCCTTCGACCACGATTGGTTTGAAGCCATCGCACTGGCCGCCCGCGACCACATGGTCGACCACTGGATGGACCACACGCGGCACATCTACCGCAAGGGACAGAAGCGGGTCTATTACCTCTCGCTGGAATTCCTGATCGGCCGTCTGCTCTACGACAGCCTGAGCAACCTTGGCTTGCTGGACGTGGCCCGTGAGGCCATGAGCGAGTTGGGTGTGGACATGGAGCGCATTCGCCTGCTGGAGCCCGACGCGGCCCTGGGCAACGGTGGCCTTGGCCGCCTGGCGGCCTGCTTCATGGAAAGCATGTCGACCCTGGGCATCGCCGGCCATGGCTATGGCATTCGGTATGAGCACGGCCTGTTTCGCCAGGCGATTGTCGATGGCTGGCAGCAGGAGCAAACCGAACGCTGGCTGGATTTCGGCAACCCCTGGGAGTTCGAGCGCGCCGAAGTGATCTACCCGATCGGCTTTGGCGGTGGTGTGGAAACCGTGCTGGATGCGTCCGGCAAGTCGATCCAGGTCTGGTCGCCGAATGAAACCGTACGCGCGGTGGCGTATGACACCCCGGTCGTCGGCTGGCGCGGCGCCAGCGTCAACACCCTGCGCTTGTGGCGCGCCCGGGCCGTCGAAGACCTGCACCTGGAACGCTTCAACGCCGGTGACCACCTGGGCGCCGTCGCCGAAGTGGCCCGCGCCGAAAGCATCTCCCGAGTGCTTTACCCGGCCGACAGCACCGAAGCAGGGCAGGAGCTGCGCCTGCGCCAGGAGTACTTCTTCGTCTCCGCCTCGTTGCAGGATCTACTGCGTCGCCACAAGAATATGCACGGCTCGGTATTGAGCCTGGGCGAGCACGCGGCCATTCAACTCAACGACACTCACCCGTCGATCGCGGTGGCCGAGTTGATGCGTCAGTTGGTGGACCTGCACGACATCCCGTGGGATGCCGCCTGGGACGTCACCGTCGAAACGCTGTCGTACACCAACCACACCTTGCTCCCCGAGGCGTTGGAAACCTGGCCGGTCGGCCTGATGGAGCGCATGCTGCCGCGGCACATGCAGATCATCTACCTGATCAACGCCCAGCATATCGACTCGCTGCGGGCCAAGGGCATCCATGACTTCGACGTGCTGCGTGCCGTCTCGCTGATCGAAGAAGACAACGGTCGCCGCGTACGCATGGGCAACCTGGCGTTCCTCGGCTCCCACAGTGTCAACGGCGTATCCGGCCTGCACACTCAACTGATGCGCAGCACGGTGTTCTCCGAACTGCACAAGCTCTACCCGGACCGCATCAACAACAAAACCAACGGCATTACCTTCCGCCGCTGGCTGTACCAGGCCAACCCCAAGCTCACGGCGATGCTGGTGGAGGCACTGGGCCCGGACGTGCTGGATAACCCCGAACAGCGCCTGGCAGACCTGGAACCGTTTGCCGAGAAGCAAGCCTTTCGCAAGGCCTTCGCCGAACAGCGCCTGCACAGTAAGCGGGCACTGGCCGACATCATTCACGAGCGCCTGGGGATTTCGGTCAACCCGGCGGCGATGTTCGATGTGCAGGTCAAGCGGATCCACGAGTACAAGCGCCAGCTGCTGAACCTGATGCACACCGTCGCGCTGTACCAGGCGATCCGGGCCGAGCCGGGCACCGACTGGGTGCCGCGGGTGAAGATCTTCGCCGGCAAGGCCGCGGCCAGCTATCACCAGGCCAAGCTGATCATCAAGCTGACCAACGACATCGCCCGTACCGTCAACAACGACCCTACCGTGCGCGGGTTGCTCAAGGTGGTATTCCTGCCCAACTACAACGTCAGCCTGGCGGAAAGCATCATTCCGGCGGCCGACTTGTCGGAGCAGATTTCCACCGCTGGCTTTGAAGCCTCGGGCACCAGCAACATGAAATTCGGCCTCAACGGCGCGCTGACGATCGGCACCATGGACGGCGCCAACGTCGAGATGCACGAGCGCGTGGGTGCCGACCACATGTTCATCTTCGGCCTCAGTGCCCAGCAGGTGGAAGCGCGCAAACACGCGGGCGAGTTCAACGCCGGGCCAGAGATCGCCGCGTCCCATCGCTTGAATGATGTGCTGCAAGCGATTCGTGGCGGGGTGTTCTCACCGGATGATCCGGGCCGTTATGCCGGGTTGGTGGATTCGCTGATCGACTACGACCGCTTCCTGGTCTGTGCCGACTTCGATTCCTACTGGGATGCCCAGGCGCGGGTCGAGGCCCATTGGCACGACTCCAAGGAATGGTGGCGTTCGGCGGTGCTCAATACCGCGCGCATGGGCTGGTTCTCGTCGGACCGGACCATCCGCGAATACGCGACGGAAATCTGGAAAGCGTTGGATTAGACACTGCAATAAAAAATGTGGGAGCGGGCTTGCTCGCGAAAGCGCAGTGTCAGTCGACAAATTTGTGACTGATCCACCGCCTTCGCGAGCAAGCCCGCTCCCACATGGGGTCCGTGTCGATATACTGAGCATCGCCTTTGCCCGCTTCGGGCTGCTTATGGATATCGACCATGCAATGGATTTTCATGCTGATTGGCCTGGTGCTCGGCTGGACACTCGACGAGTCGTTCAGTGATGCGGGCATTGGTGCGCTGCTCGGTTTGGGCATTGGCCAGGCGATTCGCCTGTCGATGCTCGCCTCGCGTACGGAGGAACAAGGCCGTCAGCTGGAGTCTGCCCGCAACGCCCTGAAAGTGGTCGAGCAACGCCTGGCCTTGCTGGAAAGGCCTGCTGCCGTTGAAACCCCCGGACCTGTGTTTGTCGAAGAGCCGCTGCCGGTAGCGGCGCCGCCTGAACTCGTCTGGGAATTACCCGCCGAACTGGAACCTGCCTACTCAAGCGTGGTGGCCGAACCCAGCCAGCCATTGCCGGCTGATGTGTGGCGGGCCGAACCGAGCGCGAAAATCCCTGAACAGCCTGCCGCGCCTGCGGTGCCTCGCGGCCCCAACTTTATCGAGCGCGCAATCAGCGGTGCCCGCAACTGGCTGTTCGGTGGCAACACCGTGCTGCGGGTCGGCGTGGTGTTGTTGTTCCTCGGCCTGGCCTTCCTGCTGCGCTATGCCACTGAAGGCATGGTGGTGCCAATCGAGTTGCGTTACGCAGGTGTCGCCGGTTGCGCATTGGCACTGCTGGGCCTGGGTTGGTGGCTGCGGCTGCGCAACAGTAATTACGGGTTGATGCTGCAGGGCACCGGCATTGCGGTGTTGTACCTCACGGTGTTCGCCGCGATGCGCCTGCACCCGCTGCTCGACCCCGGCGCGGCACTCGGCTTGCTGGTGGCGGTCACCGTTTTCTCGGCGATCCTGGCGATTACCCAGGACGCCCTCGGCCTGGCCTGCGCCGCTGCACTCGGCGGTTTTGCGGCACCGATCCTCACGTCCACTGGCGCCGGCAACCATGTGGCGCTGTTCAGCTATTTCGCCCTGCTCAACGCAGGCATTCTCGCCATCGCCTGGTTCAAGGCCTGGCGCCTGCTCAATTTGATCGGTTTTGTCGGCACCTTCGGCATCGGCTTCGCCTGGGGCATGCGCTCCTATACACCGGAGCTGCTGTGGAGCACCGAGCCGTTCCTGATTCTATTTTTCCTGATGTACCTGGGCATCGGCCTGTTGTTCGCCCGGCGCAAGTTGCTGGAGATGCGCGACGCGCCGGACGATGACAGCCGTGGCGCGTTGCTGCGCTGGTCGGCGGCCAAGGGCGATTATGTCGACGGCAGCATGCTGTTCGGTCCGCCGCTGGTGGGCTTCGGTTTGCAGTTTGCGCTGGTGCAGCACCTGGAATTTGCCGCTGCGTTCAGCGCGCTGGCCCTGGGCATCATCTATATGGGCCTGGCTCGTTTGCTGAGTGGCGGGCGCGCCTTGCTGCTGGCGGAAACCTGCCTGGCGCTGGGTGTGATCTTCGCCAGCCTGGCGATTCCGTTGGGCCTCGACGCACGCTGGACCGCGGCGGCCTGGGCCGTGGAAGGCGCCGGGATTTTCTGGCTCGGCCTGCGTCAGCAGCGGCCTTTGGCACGGGCGTTTGGCTTGCTGTTGCAAGTCGGTTCGGCGCTGGCGTTCCTCAGCGAATTGCGGATTGGCGAGACCAGCCTGCTGGACGGTGCACCCTTGGGTGCGTTGTTGCTGGGGGCGGCCTTGCTGTTCAGTTTCGACCAATTGCGCAAGGCGCCGGTGGAGCACGCGGCGCAGTGGGAGCGTCGAGGTTTGCCGGTATTGGCCTGCGTCGGCCTGGGCTTCTTGTACCTGCTCGCACCGTTGCTGCTGTGGACCCAGGGCACGGCCATCAGTTGGGCGCTTGCCGGTCTTGCGACCTTGCTGGTGGGCCTGCGCATCGGCTCGCGTACGTTCCTCTTCACCGCGTTTGCCGTGCAACTGCTGGGTGGCGCGCTGTTCCTGCTGCGCCTGCAAGCGGGTGCTGATTCAGGCGCGGTGTTCAGTGCGGGCTGGAGCGGCTTGCTCACCGCATCGCTGATTGGCCTGGCATTGATCGGCGGCATGCTGCTGGCCGCGCGGGACACCATGGTGCGCAGCGATGTGCGGTTGTTGCGTGGCCTGTCGGTGGTGTTGCTCGCCGGGTTGGTGCTGATCAACCTGGCGGTGCTGTTTGTGCTGCCGTGGGAGACCGCCAGCGGCGTGTGGGCGGCCAGTGGTTTGTTGATCATCTGGCTGAGCCTGTACCTGCAACAGCGCGTCAGTTTTGTCTTCGGGTTGTTGCTGCAAGTGATCGGCGGCGCTTCGTTCCTGATCGCGGTGCCGGACCTGCTCGGGCCGCTGACCAGCGAAGGCTTGCGTCCTTTGGGTCATAGCGGCTTCTGGACGCCAATGGTGCTCGGGCTGGCAGCGCTGGTCGGTGCCTGGCGCTTGCAGCGCAGGCCTCATGCGCCGGTGTTCGAGGCGTTGAGTTTGCAGCGGCTGTCCGACGTGCTGCTGGTGTGGGGTGCGGGTTGGTGGACGCTGGCGTTGGTCAGCGAAGTGCTGCGTTTTGCACCGTCGATGCTGCAAGGCACCTGGCTGTTGGCGGTAGCGGCGGTGAGTGTGGCGATCTGGGCGGTATTGGCCCTGAGGCTGCAATGGGCGTCGCTGGGCTTGCTGTGCACGCTGTTGATGCCGGCGGTGGGCGTGGTGTTGCTGGGCGCGTGGGGCTCGCGTTATCACCCGGCGGCGAACTTCGCCTGGCTGGCATGGGCAGCGGTGTTTGCGGTGCACTTCGTGTCGCTGCGACGCCTGGCTTCGGTCATTCCGGAGAAAGCCCTGAGCGCCGCGCATGTGCTTGGTTGCTGGCTGCTGATCGGCGTGCTGGCGCTGGAGCTGCGCTACGGCCTGTTGCTGCTGTCCGAGGAATACAACGCCTGGCGCTGGCTGGGCTGGGCGATCCTGCCGAGCCTATACCTGGTGCTGGCCGTCGCGCCACGCAGTTGGCCGTGGCCGGTGTCGGCGTACCCGCGCGAGTACCGGTTGTATGCCGCGTTGCCGCTGGCGGTGTTGATGCTCGGCTGGTTCTGGCTGGCGAATATCTTCAGCGACGGCACCGCCGAGCCGCTGCCGTATGTGCCGCTGCTTAACCCGCTGGATATTGGATTGCTATTCGCGCTGTTGGGTGTGTACCTGTGGTCCCGCAGTGCCGCACCGCAACGCGGGCCGCGCGCCGAACTGGTCGCCCAGGCGGTCTCCGGTGTCTCGTTGTTCGCCTTCTTCACCGCGCTGGTGATGCGCACGGCTCATCACTGGGGTGGCGTGCCGTTCCATCTGGATGCGTTGCTGGAGTCGATGCTGGTGCAGGCCGGGCTGTCGATCGTGTGGACCCTGATTGCCCTGAGCCTGATGATCGGCGGCCATCTGCGTCATCGGCGTGAGGTGTGGCTGATCGGTGCGGCATTGATTGCCGTGGTGGTGGCCAAATTGTTCTTCGTCGAATTGAGCAACCGTGGCGGGCTGGCGCGGATCGTATCGTTTATCGGTGTGGGCGGGCTGTTGCTGGTGGTGGGCTATTTCGCCCCGCTGCCCCCCAAGCGCCCCGAGCCGGTGGTTGAAACTGAAGGAGTGGCTTCTTGATGGGCAAGTTGAGTGTGGCGCTGTTGGGGTTGTGCACGACGTTATCGGCCTGGGCCCAGGAGACGCCCGCCGATTTCACCACGCGTGTGCCGCTGACGGTCAGTGGCGAAGGCCCGTGGTACCGCCTGGAACTGCCGCTGGCGGTGCAATTGAGCGCCCGTCAGGCCGACCTGAGTGATGTGCGGGTGTTCAACGCCGATGGCGAGCCCCAGGCTTACGCGCTGGCGCGGCAGTCGGCGCAAAGCACCGAAAGCCGCAGCCTGTCCAACGTGAAGTGGTTCCCGTTGTACGCTGCGGCTGACTCCTCCGAAGCCGTGCCCAGCGTGCGTGTGCAATCCACGTCCACCGGCACGCTGGTGCAAGTGCAGCCGCCGAGCCAACTGGAGGCCGGCGAAGAGGTCCTGCGCGGCTGGTTGCTCGACGCGAGTGCGATCAAGGCCCCGTTGCAGCAACTGATCCTCGACTGGACGAGCGAGCGCGACGGCTTCCAGCGTTTCAGCATCGAAGCCAGCGACGACTTGCAGCACTGGCGCGCGTGGGGCGAAGGGCAGGTGGCGCGGTTGTCGTTTGCCGATGAGCGCGTCGAGCAGCATGAAGTGAGTTTGCCGGGGCAGTCGGCGCGGTATCTGCGTCTGCTGTGGAAAGGCCAGGCGGCACCGGCGCTGACGTCGGCGCAGTTGGAGAGTGTCAGCGCCCACAACCTGCCGTTGCCGCTGGTGTGGTCGCAGCCGTTGTCGGGCAGCCGGCTCAAGGCCGGGGAATACAGCTGGCAGTTACCCAACGCACTGAACGTCGAACGCTTGCGAATCGACTTGAGCCAACCCAACAGCCTGGCGCCGGTCACCTTGTCGGGCCGCCGGGAAAGTAATCAGGCCTGGCAGCCCATGAGCAGCGGTTTGCTCTACCGGTTGACGCAAAATGGCCAGGACGTTTTACAGAACGAACTGCAGTTGCCGGGCCAGGCTGTTGCGCAGCTCAAGCTCGACGTGGACGAGCGTGGTGGTGGCCTGGGCGTGGAGGCGCCGACCTTGAGCTTTGCGGTGCGGGCCACGCAGTTGGTGTTCCTGGCGCGGGGCGAGCCACCGTTCACCCTTGTGCTCGGCAATCCGTCGGTGAAAGGCGCGAACTTGCCGCTGTCGACCCTGATTCCGGACTACAGCGCCGAACGTCTCGCGGGGCTTGGGCAGGCCAAGGTGGCGGGCGAGGCGGTGGTCACATCGGCTGCGGTCGCGGCCCCGGTTGTTGCCGGGCCGAACTGGAAAAAGCTCGGTCTTTGGGCCGTGCTGCTGCTCGGTGTGGCGGCCCTGGGCGCCATGGCCTACAGTTTGCTGCGCAAGCCACCGGTGGCACGTTAAATAAAGTCCATGAACTCTATTGGGTTTAAATCCTCTGATAGGAGGAAATACGCCCCGACTCGCGTTAAACTGCGCGGGTTTTTAGCCCCCCATTTCCGGAGCCTTCCATGTCCCGCGTTACCCTGAGTCGCTATTTGATCGAGCAGACCCGCAGCAACAACACGCCTGCCGATCTGCGCTTCCTTATCGAAGTGGTGGCGCGTGCTTGCAAGGAAATCAGCCACGCCGTGTCCAAAGGCGCGCTGGGTGGTGTCCTGGGCAGCATGGGCACTGAAAACGTACAAGGCGAAGTGCAGAAGAAGCTTGACGTGATCTCCAACGAAATCCTGCTCGAAGCCAACGAGTGGGGCGGTCACCTGGCCGGCATGGCGTCCGAAGAAATGGACAATGCCTACCAGATCCCGGGCAAATACCCGAAAGGCGCGTACCTGCTGGTATTCGACCCACTGGACGGTTCGTCGAACATCGACATCAACGCGCCAGTCGGCACCATCTTCTCGGTACTGCGTTGCCCGAACGAATACCTGAGCCAGAACGAAGCCCTGAACGAAAAGGCCTTCCTGCAGCCGGGCACCGAGCAGGTAGCTGCCGGTTACGCGATCTACGGCCCACAGACCATGCTGGTGCTGACCCTGGGCGACGGCGTCAAGGGCTTCACCCTGGACCGCGAAATGGGCAGCTTCGTGCTCACCCACGAAGACATCACCATTCCTGCGTCCACCCAGGAATTTGCAATCAACATGTCCAACCAGCGTCACTGGGAAGAGCCGGTTACCCGCTACGTGGGCGAGTTGATGGCCGGCGAAGAAGGCCCGCTGAAGAAGAACTTCAACATGCGCTGGGTGGCTGCGATGGTTGCCGACGTGCACCGCATCCTGACCCGTGGTGGCCTGTTCATGTACCCACGCGACAGCCGCGAGCCGTCCAAGCCAGGCAAGCTGCGCCTGATGTACGAAGCCAACCCGATGTCGTTCCTGGTTGAGCAGGCGGGCGGTGCGTCCACCGACGGCCACCAGCGCATCCTCGACATCCAGCCTGAAGGCCTGCACCAGCGCGTGGCGGTGTTCCTGGGTTCGAAGGAAGAAGTTGAGCGTGTGACCGGCTACCACAAGGCGTAAGTCCTTGCGGTAAGCAAAAGCCCCGAAACGTTTCAGCGTTTTCGGGGCTTTTTTGTTTTCGCTCGTCGGGAACCAGACACCTCTTTTCCCTTCTAAGCTTCTGGCAGACCCCCAAGCTGCTTCGTCTCTCCAGGAGTTTTTCCATGTCGTTACGCCGTCTCGCCCTGTTGTCGTTTTGCGTGCTTCTGGCCGCTTGCAGCAAGGTCACTCAAGAAAATTACGCAAAACTGTCGGCCGGCATGCCAAAGGCCGAGGTGGAGTCGTTGTTGGGCAAGCCGACTGATTGTTCTGGCGCGCTGGGTATGTCCAGTTGCACCTGGGGCGATAAAAACAGCTTTATCAGCGTGCAATATGCCGGTGACAAAGTACTGATTTTTTCCGGGCAAGGCCTGAAGTAAACCGGGGCGAAAGCCTGCGGGAGAAAAACAACATGATGCGTTTCGTTCTATACCTCTGCGCCAGCCTGTTTTTGGCGGGCTGCGCCAGCCATTCTGGCGATGATCTGCAACCCAAGACTGTTGGCAGCGTCAACCTCAAGCGTTACCAGGGCACCTGGTATGAGTTGGCCCGTTTGCCGATGTACTTCCAGCGCAATTGTGCGCAGTCCGAAGCCCGCTACACGCTGTTGCCCGATGGCAACATGTCGGTGTTCAACCGCTGCCTGACCCCTGAGTGGAAGTGGCAGGAAGCCAAGGGCACTGCAACGCCGCAGGTCGCCGGCAAGACCGACAAACTGTGGGTCGAATTCAATAACTGGTTCACCTCGCTGTTGCCGGGCGTGGCCAAGGGCGATTACTGGGTGCTGTACGTCAGCGATGACTACAAGACCGCCATTGTCGGCAGCCCGAGCCGGCGCTACATGTGGTTGCTGTCGCGCACGCCGACGGTCAGCGCCGACACCCGCGAAGACCTGCTGAGCAGGGCGCGGCAGCAGGGGTATGACACCACACGTTTGATCTGGCGTACGTCGGACAAGCAGATGGCGAAGACCTCGCAGTAACGGAAGAACGCCATCGCTCCAATGTGGGAGCTGGCTTGCCTGCGATAGCGGTGTTGGATTCACCATCGCTATCGCAGGCAAGCCAGCTCCCACATTTTGTTATGTGTCGTCTGTCAGCCCAGCAAATCCCGCAAGACCTGGGTAAACGTCCGGCTGCTGTCTTCTTCGGCGGCGTGATGCCCGTCGCGCACCACCCACTTCCCGTTGACCAGCACGTCGCGCACCTGGCGATCACCACCGGCAAACAACCAGCGATTGAGGATCCCGTCTTCGTTCGCTGTCGCCAGGTACGGATCGTTGCCGTCCAGCACCAGCCAGTCCGCACGCTTGCCAACTTCCAGGCGCCCAATCGGCTGCCCCAACGCTTCGGCACCGCCGTCCAGCGCGGCATCGAACAGCGTACGCCCAACCATCGGCTGATCGCTGCGATACAGCCGGTTGCGCCGCTGGTCCCGCAGCCGCTGCCCATATTCCAGCCAGCGCAATTCTTCCACCACGCTCAGTGATACATGGCTGTCGGAACCAATCCCCATGCGCCCGCCCTGGGCCAGGAAGTCCACCGCCGGGAAAATCCCGTCGCCCAGGTTGGCTTCGGTGGTCAGGCACAACCCGGCAATCGCCCGGCTCCTGGCCATCAACGTCACTTCTTCCGGATTGGCGTGGGTGGCGTGCACCAGGCACCAGCGCTGATCCACTTCAACATGGTCATACAACCATTGCAGCGGGCGCTGGCCGCTCCAGGCCAGGCAGTCGTCGACTTCCTTCTGCTGCTCGGCGATGTGGATATGCACCGGGCACGCCTTGTCGCTGGCGGCCAGCACTTCGCTGATCTGTTGCGGTGTGACGGCGCGCAGCGAGTGAAAACACAGGCCCAGCCGTTGTGCCGGTTGCGCGGCCAGAATCGGTTGCAGGCGTGATTGCAGGCTCAGGTAATTTTCGGTGCTGTTGATAAAGCGGCGCTGGCCTTCATTGGGTGCCTGGCCGCCGAAACCGGAGTGGCTGTAGAGCACCGGCAACAACGTCAGGCCGATACCGCTGCTGGCGGCGGCCTGGCTGATTTGCCGCGACAGCTCCGCAGGGTCGGCATAGGGCTGGCCGCTGACGTCGTGGTGCACGTAGTGAAATTCGGCCACCGAGGTGTAGCCGGCCTTGAGCATTTCGATATACAACTGGCGCGCGATGACCTGCAACTGGTCGGGGCGGATCTTGCCGACCATCCGATACATCAGGTCGCGCCAGGTCCAGAAACTGTCATTCGGGTTGCCGGCCACTTCCGCCAGCCCGGCCATCGCGCGCTGGAAAGCGTGGGAATGCAGGTTCGGCATGCCCGCCAGCACGGGGCCCCTGAGCCGTTCGGCACCGTCTGCACTGGCGTTGGGCTCAACCTTGGTCAGCAGGCCATCGGCGCTGACTTCAAGACGTACATCGTTGGCCCATCCATTAGGCAGCAGCGCGCGTTCGGCAAAGAAAGCGGACATGATTCAGGCACCCCAGTCGTGTGTTTATTTGTATATACATATACAGACGTTTGCCTGCTCGGTAAACTCCGGCAAGCTATGCTTCTTTTTCACCTACAAGGATTTCCTGTGTCGACTCCGCCCGCCAAGTCTCCACTGGCTGCCCACATGGACGAAAGTCCGGCGCCCTTGTATGCCCGCGTCAAACAGATGATCAGCCAGCAGATTCTCAACGGCAACTGGCCGCCGCATTATCGCGTGCCTTCGGAGAGCGAACTGGTCAACCAGTTGGGCTTCAGCCGCATGACCATCAACCGCGCCCTGCGCGAGTTGACTGCCGAAGGCCTGCTGGTACGCATGCAAGGTGTGGGCACCTTTGTCGCCGAGCCCAAGAGCCAGTCGGCGCTGTTTGAAGTGCACAACATTGCCGATGAGATCGCCTCCCGCGGTCATCGCCATACGTGCAAGGTCATTACCCTCGGTGAAGAAGCCGCCGGCTCCGAGCGCGCCGTCGCGCTGGAAATGCGCGAAGGCGGGCGGGTGTTCCACTCGTTGATCGTGCACTACGAAAACGACATTCCGGTGCAAATCGAAGACCGTTTCGTCAACGCCCTGGTAGCACCGGAATACCTGCAGCAGGATTTCACCCAGCAAACGCCCTATGCCTACCTCAACCAGGTGGCGCCGCTGACCGAAGGCGAGCACGTGGTCGAGGCGATCCTGGCCGACGCCGACGAATGCAAGCTGCTGCAAATCGAAACCAGCGAGCCGTGCCTGCTGATTCGCCGCCGCACCTGGTCTGGCCGCCAGCCGGTCACGGCCGCACGTTTGATCCACCCCGGTTCCCGTCATAGCCTGGAAGGACGTTTCAGTAAATGAGTTCGATGAAAGTCTGGCGCGCTACCGATTACATTCGCATGCCGTGGAAAAACGGCGGCGGCAGCACTGAAGAAATCACCCGTGACGCGGGGGAGGGCCTTGACGGTTTCGGCTGGCGCCTGTCGATTGCCGATATCGCCGAGTCGGGCGGGTTCTCCACCTTTGCCGGGTACCAGCGCATTATCACCGTGCTGCAAGGCTCGGGCATGGTGCTGACGGTGGATGGCGAGGAACAGCTCGGTTTGTTACCGCTGCAGCCATTCCCGTTCAAGGGTGACAGCCAGGTGTCCTGCCGCTTGATCGGCGGGCCGATCCGCGATTTCAACCTCATCTATTCGCCGCAGCGCTATCAAGCGCGGTTGCAATGGATGGACGGCACGCAGCGTTTCTTCAGTGCCGCGCACACCGTGCTGGTGTTCAGCGTGGCCGATGAAGTGAAGGTGCTCGGTGAGCGGCTGAACCGTCACGACTGCCTGCAACTGGACGGTAACACCGGTCTGCTGGACGTCAGCGTGATTGGCCGTTGCTGCGTTATCGAATTGACTGCCGCCGCTTGAACAGGTGGGGGTTTCTTCCCCCACATTTTGTTTCCCTCTTCCCGCACCAACTTGTTACCGAACGCCCCAGCATGGCGCAAAGCCCTGCCTCGATGACAAGTCTCCCGCACTGTAAAAATCCCCCGTAAGAAAATTCATCATGCTGCGAAGCCTTGTTTTCCAAGGCTTCCACCCTCGTCCCGGAAAAATCTTCAAACCTTGCGCGCAAAGTTGGCCGCTTGATTGCATATGCTTGTATGTACAAGTAAAGATGTGTGCGTAAGAGTCCACGAGCATCCTCTTCGCACCCATCAATGTTCGCGCATTGATCGTTGAGGATTTTTTTGTGACCAAGCCTACCCAATACCGTGACGTTGAAATCCGTGCCGCACGCGGCAACACGCTGACCGCCAAAAGCTGGCTGACTGAAGCGCCGCTGCGCATGTTGATGAACAACCTCGACCCGCAGGTTGCCGAAAATCCGAAAGAACTGGTGGTGTACGGCGGTATCGGCCGTGCGGCACGTAACTGGGAATGCTACGACAAGATCGTCGAAAGCCTGACCAACCTCAACGACGACGAAACCCTGCTGGTGCAATCCGGCAAACCCGTCGGCGTGTTCAAGACCCACAGCAACGCCCCGCGCGTGCTGATCGCCAACTCCAACCTGGTACCGCACTGGGCGAGCTGGGAGCATTTCAACGAACTGGATGCCAAGGGCCTGGCCATGTACGGCCAGATGACCGCCGGCAGCTGGATCTACATCGGCAGCCAGGGCATCGTGCAGGGCACCTACGAAACCTTCGTCGAAGCCGGTCGCCAGCACTACAACGATGACCTCAAGGGCCGTTGGGTCCTGACTGCCGGCCTCGGCGGCATGGGCGGCGCCCAGCCACTGGCCGCGACCCTGGCCGGTGCCTGCTCGCTGAACATCGAATGCCAGCAGGTCAGCATCGACTTCCGCCTGAGCAGCCGCTACGTCGACGAACAAGCCACCGACCTCGACGACGCCCTGGCGCGCATCGACAAATACACCAAGGCCGGCCAGGCGATCTCCATCGCGTTGCTGGGCAACGCGGCGGAAATCCTGCCGGAGTTGGTGAAGCGCGGCGTGCGCCCGGACATGGTCACCGACCAGACCAGCGCCCACGACCCGCTCAACGGCTACCTGCCCGCCGGCTGGACCTGGGACGAATACCGCGCCCGCGCCAAGACCGAACCGGCCGAAGTGATCAAGGCCGCCAAGCAGTCGATGGCCGTGCACGTCAAGGCCATGCTCGAGTTCCAGAAACAAGGCATCCCGACGTTCGACTACGGCAACAACATCCGTCAGATGGCGCAAGAAGTGGGCGTGGAAAACGCCTTCGACTTCCCGGGTTTCGTCCCGGCCTACATCCGTCCGCTGTTCTGCCGTGGCATCGGCCCGTTCCGTTGGGCTGCGCTGTCGGGCGACCCGCAAGACATCTACAAGACCGACGCCAAAGTCAAAGAGCTGATCCCGGACGACGCGCACCTGCACAACTGGCTGGACATGGCCCGCGAGCGCATCAGCTTCCAGGGCCTGCCGGCGCGTATCTGCTGGGTTGGCCTGGGCCAGCGCGCCAAGCTCGGCCTGGCATTCAACGAAATGGTGCGCAGCGGCGAGCTGTCGGCACCCATCGTGATCGGCCGCGACCACCTGGACTCCGGCTCGGTGGCGAGCCCCAACCGTGAAACCGAATCGATGCAGGACGGCTCCGACGCCGTGTCCGACTGGCCACTGCTCAACGCCCTGCTCAACACCGCCAGCGGCGCGACCTGGGTTTCGTTGCACCACGGCGGCGGCGTCGGCATGGGCTTCTCCCAGCACTCGGGCATGGTGATTGTCTGCGACGGTACCGACGAAGCCGCCGAGCGTATCGCGCGCGTGCTGCACAACGACCCGGCGACCGGCGTGATGCGTCATGCGGATGCGGGCTACCAGATCGCTATCGATTGCGCCAAAGAGCAGGGCCTCAATCTCCCGATGATCAAATAACTAATGTGGGAGCGGGCTTGCTCGCGAATGCGGTGTATCAGTCACTGAAGTCGTTAGCTGACCCATCGCTTTCGCGAGCAAGCCCGCTCCCACATGTGATCTGCGTTTCACCCAAAAACAATCCATCAGAGGTTGAACATAAATGGCAGTAAAAGACGCTCGTGCAAGCACCACCCCGTTGATCGAAAGGCGTTCGATCGACTACATCCCGGAAGCGGAAAGACACGGCCGTCTATTGAGTCAGTTCACCCTGTGGTTGGGTGCCAACCTGCAAATCACTGCGATTGTCACCGGGGCCCTGGCCGTGGTGCTGGGCGGTGATGTGTTCTGGTCGTTGATCGGTCTGTTGATCGGTCAACTGCTGGGCGGTGGCGTCATGGCCCTGCATGCGGCGCAAGGCCCGCAACTGGGCTTGCCGCAGATGATCTCCAGCCGCGTGCAGTTCGGCGTGTATGGCGCGGTGATTCCCCTGGTGCTGGTGTGCCTGATGTACATCGGTTTTTCTGCCAGCGGCTCATTGCTGGCGGGGCAGGCGGTGGCGCAGTTGCTTCACGTTGAAGACTGGGTCGGCATCGTATTGTTCGCGGGGCTGATCATGGTGTTTACGATCTTCGGCTACCGGGTGATCCACGGCATCGGTCGCATCGCCAGCGTGCTGGGGGTGGTTGCCTTCGTGTACCTGTTCTACAGGCTGCTGGCCGGTAACGACATCGGTGCGTTGCTGGGCAACAAGCATTTTTCCCTCAGCAGTTTCCTGCTGGCGATTTCCCTCTCGGCGTCCTGGCAGATTGCGTTCGGCCCGTATGTGGCGGACTACTCGCGCTACTTGCCGCGCAGCACGCAGGCCTCGAAAACCTTCTGGGCCGTGGGCCTCGGTTCGGTGATCGGCGCGCAGGCTTCGATGGTGTTCGGTGTGTTTGCGGCAGCCCTGGCAGGCTCGCAATTCGCTCACCACGAAGTGTCGTTTATCGTCGGCCTGGGCGGCACCGGGATCGTCGCGGCGCTGCTGTATTTCAGCATCGCCTTCGGCAAGGTCACCGTCACCACCCTCAACGCCTACGGCAGCTTCATGTCGATCGCGACAATCATCAGTGGTTTCCGTGGCAGCCGGCATATCGGCAGTGGCACGCGGCTGTTGTACATCTTCGTGATGGTGTCGATTGCCGCCGCGCTGGCGTTGCTGGGCAAGGACTCGTTCCTCAAGGATTTCTCCGCGTTCATCCTGTTCCTGCTGGCGTTTTTCACGCCCTGGAGTGCGATCAACCTGGTGGACTTCTACTGCATCACCAAAGAGCGCTATGACATCCCGGCCCTGTCCAACCCCAACGGTCGCTACGGTCGCTGGAACCTGATGGGCATCAGCATCTACGTGTTCGGCGTGCTGATTCAGATGCCGTTCATCTCGACGCATTTCTACACCGGCCCACTGGTCGCGAGCCTGGGCGACACCGATATCTCGTGGATCATCGGGCTGGTGGTGCCGGCGGCGTTGTACTACTGGGCTGCGAAAAAATGGCACAGCCCGATTTCTGAGCGCCTCGTGCTGCCCGATGTGCAGGGCGCCGCTGCTCAACCTGCTTAACCAGAACCCGGTACGCATGACAAACAGCGAATTGAAACAGCAAAACTGGCGAAAACTTTCCTCAAGGGACATCCTGAACTCTGGCACGCATGGTGAGCGACAACGCAGCCAAGAAAATCGACGCGGCCTTGTAGGTTGAGCGTTTCCGGTTGCCGCCACAGGCAACCGGGCGCCCGGCCACAATCCACTGGATCGAGAGCACACTATGTTTCCTGAGAGTTTTACGTTTTCCATCGCCGACTGGGTCAACAGTTGGGTCGATGCGCTGGTGACCAACTACGGCGATGTGTTCCGGCACATCTCCGATACGTTGCTGTGGGCCATCGTTAACCTGGAAGGTTTGCTGCGCGCAGCGCCCTGGTGGTTGATGTTGCTGATTGTCGGCGGTATTGCCTGGCATGCCACTCGCAAGTGGTTCACCACCGTCGTGATCGTCGGCCTGCTGTTTCTGGTGGGCGCGGTCGGTCTGTGGGACAAGCTGATGCAAACCCTGGCGCTGATGATGGTGGCCACGGTGATCTCGGTGCTGATCGGCATTCCTCTAGGGATTCTGTCGGCCCGCAGCAACCGCCTGCGTTCGGTGCTGATGCCGCTGCTGGACATCATGCAGACCATGCCCAGCTTCGTGTACCTGATCCCGGTGTTGATGCTGTTCGGCCTGGGCAAGGTCCCGGCGATTTTCGCCACGGTGATCTACGCCGCACCGCCGCTGATTCGTCTTACCGACCTGGGCATTCGCCAGGTGGACGGTGAAGTCATGGAAGCGATCAACGCCTTCGGTGCCAACCGCTGGCAGCAACTGTTCGGCGTGCAACTGCCGCTGGCCCTGCCGAGCATCATGGCCGGGATCAACCAGACCACCATGATGGCCCTGTCGATGGTGGTGATCGCCTCGATGATCGGCGCCCGTGGCCTGGGTGAAGATGTACTGGTGGGCATCCAGACCCTCAACGTTGGACGCGGCCTTGAAGCCGGTCTGGCGATCGTGATTCTTGCCGTGGTCATCGACCGCATTACGCAAGCCTATGGTCGTCCACGGCATGAGGCGAGCAAATGACTACTGTCAGCAAAATTGAAGTCAAAAACGTATTCAAGATTTTCGGCAACCGCTCCAAGGATGCACTGGCGTTGATTGGCCAGGGCAAGAGCAAGGACGAGGTGCTGGCCGAGACCGGTTGCGTGGTGGGTGTGAACGACCTGTCCCTGAGCGTCGACACCGGTGAAATCTTCGTGATCATGGGGCTGTCGGGTTCCGGCAAGTCGACCCTGGTGCGTCACTTCAACCGGCTGATCGACCCTACCAGCGGTGCGATCCTGGTGGACGGTGAAGACATCCTGCAACTGGACATGGAAGCCTTGCGCCAATTCCGCCGGCACAAGATCAGCATGGTGTTCCAGAGCTTTGGCCTGCTGCCTCACAAGAGTGTGCTGGACAACGTTGCCTACGGCCTGAAAGTGCGTGGCGAAACCAGGCAAGTGTGCGCCGAGCGTGCGCTGCACTGGATCGAAACCGTGGGCCTCAAGGGCTATGAAAACAAATACCCGCATCAACTTTCCGGCGGCATGCGTCAGCGTGTAGGCCTGGCCCGGGCGCTGGCGGCCGACACCGACATCATCCTGATGGACGAGGCGTTCAGTGCGCTCGACCCGCTTATCCGTGCCGAGATGCAAGACCAGTTATTGGAGCTGCAAAAGACCCTGCACAAGACGATCGTGTTCATTACCCACGACCTCGATGAGGCGGTGCGCATCGGCAACCGCATTGCGATCCTCAAGGACGGCAAGCTGATCCAGGTCGGCACGCCCCGCGAGATTTTGCATTCACCGGCGGATGAGTACGTGAACCGGTTTGTCCAGCGGCGGGTGGCGGTGGTTTGATCCGATATTTGTGGTGGGTTGGCTGAGGCTGTCGCAGGCAAGCCAGCTCCCACATTTGGAATGCGTTTCCCCTGTGGAAGCTGGCTCGCTTGCGATGAGGCCAGTGAAGCTGCACAACAATTGCGAATTTCATGAAGAGGTCAACGATGTCCCAGGCTGAAAAAATCATCATCGCCGACGCCCCGATGCGTTGGCAGGACGTGGTCGCCGTGGCTCGCCACGGTGCGATCCTCGAACTCTCGGGCCAGGCCTGGGCTCGCATCGACAATGCACAGGCCATCGTCCAGCGCATCGTCACCAGCGGCGAGCGCGCCTACGGCATCAACACCGGCCTGGGTGCCTTGTGCAACGTGTCGCTCAAGGACGAACAACTGAGCCGGCTGTCGCGCAATACCCTGCTCAGCCATGCCTGCGGCGTCGGTGCGCCACTGAGTGTGGAGCAAACCCGCGCGATCATTTGTGCGGCAATCATTAACTACAGCCACGGCAAATCCGGCTTGCATCCGCAGGTGGTGCATTCGCTGCTGGGGCTGCTCAACCATGGCATCACGCCGCAAGTGCCGTCCCAGGGGTCCGTGGGTTACCTGACCCACATGGCGCACATTGGCGTCGCCTTGCTCGGCGTCGGCGACGTCAGCTATCGGGGCCGTATCGTTCCCGCACACCAGGCGCTGGCTGAAGAAGGTTTGCAGCCCGTAGTGCTCGGTGCCAAGGACGGGCTGTGCCTGGTCAACGGCACGCCGTGCATGACCGGCCTCAGCAGCCTGGCCCTGGCCGATGCGCACCGCCTGCTGCAATGGGCCGATGTGATCGGTGCCATGAGCTTCGAAGGCCAGCGCGGCCAGATCGACGCCTTCGACGAAGAAATCATCGCGCTCAAGCCGCACCCGGGCATGCAGCAAGTGGGCATCAACCTGCGCGCGTTGCTGGACGGCAGCGAAGTGATCGCCAGCAGCAAAGGCATTCGTACCCAGGACGCCCTGAGCATCCGTTCGATTCCCCAGGTGCACGGCGCGGCCCGCGACCAACTGGAACACGCCACCCGGCAGATCGAAACCGAACTCAACGGTGCCACCGATAACCCGCTGGTGCTCGGCACGCCAGACAGCTACCGCGTGGTGTCCCAGGCCAATCCCCACGGGCAGTCCGTGGCCCTGGCGGCAGACATGCTGGCCATCGCCATGGCCGAAATCGGCTCCATCGCCGAGCGTCGCCTGGACCGTCTGATCAACCCGCACGTCAGTGGTTTGCCGGCGTTCCTGGTGAGCAACCCCGGGGTCAACTCCGGGATGATGATCGTGCAGTACGTCGCCGCCTCGCTGTGCGGGCAAAACCGCCAGTTGGCGCAACCGGCGGTGCTCGACAACTTCGTCACCTCGGGCCTGCAGGAAGACCACCTGAGCATGGGCACCAACGCCGCCCTGAAGCTGTATTCGGTGCTGGAAAACGTCACCCAGATCCTCGCCATCGAGTACTTGCTGGCGGCCCAGGCGTTCGAGTTCCTCCAGGAGCAACGCTTCGGCGCCGGCACCGATGCCGCCTGGCGTTTGCTGCGCGAACACGTCCCGGCCTACGACCAGGACCGCTGGCTGGCGCCAGACATCGCAGCCACCGCCGCGTTGCTCAAGGACGCCGATTTACTGCAACGCACGCTACCGAATTTGCACTGACCTTTTCCCAACAATAACCAGCGTGCCAAGCCGACTGATCCTCTAAAAGAGCACAGCGGCGGATAACGGAAGCATCCGGAGCGACTGGTAGTTAACAACACTCTCAAAAGGAGCATGAATGTGACTGCGCTAAACCTGATTCCAGGCCAACTGAGCCTTGCCCAACTGCGGGCCATCTACCAGCAGCCGGTAACCCTCAGTCTGGATGACAGCGCCTCGGCCCAGATCGAAGCCAGTGTCGCCTGTGTGGAGCAGATTCTCGCCGAGAACCGCACCGCCTACGGCATCAACACCGGTTTCGGCCTGCTGGCCTCGACCCGCATTGCCAGCGAAGACCTGGAAAACCTCCAGCGTTCCCTGGTGCTGTCCCACGCCGCCGGCGTCGGTGAGCCCATCAGCGATGCGCTTGTACGGCTGGTCATGGTGCTCAAGGTCAACAGCCTGAGCCGGGGCTTTTCCGGGATTCGCCGGCAGGTCATCGACGCGCTGATCGCCCTGATCAATGCCGAGGTCTACCCGCACATTCCACTGAAAGGTTCGGTGGGCGCCTCCGGTGACTTGGCACCATTGGCCCACATGTCGCTGGTGCTGCTGGGCGAAGGCAAGGCCCGCTACAAAGGCGAATGGCTGGAAGCTACCGAAGCGCTGAAAGTTGCCGGCCTGACGCCGCTGACCCTGGCGGCCAAGGAAGGCCTGGCGCTGCTCAACGGCACCCAGGTTTCCACCGCTTATGCATTGCGTGGGCTGTTCGAGGGCGAAGATCTGTTCGCCGGTGCCCTGGCCTGTGGCGCCCTTACGGTGGAAGCCGTGCTGGGTTCGCGCTCGCCGTTCGACGCACGCATTCACGCTGCCCGGGGCCAACGCGGCCAGATCGACTCTGCGGCCGCGTATCGCGCCCTGCTGGGTGAAAGCAGCGAAGTGTCGCAATCCCACGAGAACTGCGACAAGGTCCAGGACCCGTACTCCCTGCGTTGCCAGCCACAAGTCATGGGCGCCTGCCTGACCCAGTTCCGCCAGGCGGCCGAAGTGCTGGTGGTGGAAGCCAACGCCGTGTCGGATAACCCGCTGGTGTTTGCGGCTGAAGGTGACGTGATTTCTGGTGGCAACTTCCACGCCGAACCGGTGGCCATGGCGGCGGACAACATGGCGCTGGCCATCGCGGAAATCGGCTCCCTGAGCGAGCGTCGCATCTCGTTGATGATGGACAAGCACATGTCGCAACTGCCGCCATTCCTGGTGGGCAATGGCGGTGTGAACTCCGGCTTCATGATCGCCCAGGTGACGGCGGCGGCATTGGCCAGCGAGAACAAGGCACTGGCGCATCCCCATAGCGTCGACAGCCTGCCGACGTCAGCCAACCAGGAAGACCACGTGTCGATGGCCCCGGCGGCGGGCAAGCGCCTGTGGGAAATGGCCGAGAACACCCGCGGTGTGCTGGCGGTGGAATGGTTGGCGGCTTGCCAGGGCCTGGACCTGCGCAATGGCTTGAAGACTTCGCCGGCGCTGGAAAAGGCGCGTGGGATCCTGCGCAGCAAAGTCGCGTTTTATGAGAAGGACCGCTTCTTTGCGCCGGACATCAATGCCGCCAGTGAGCTGCTGGCAACGCGTTGCCTGAACGAGCTGGTGCCGGCGAAGTTGTTGCCGAGCTTGTAAGAGCGACACCGATCCAGTGTGGGAGCTGTCGAGCCCCGGCGAGGCTGCGATGGCGCCGGAACAGGCAACACTTTCGTAGCCTGACCCGCCGCTATCGCAGCCTCGCTGGGGCTCGACAGCTCCCACATTTGATCTTCTACAGATTCGAATTTTCTCAGGATAAAAATAATTAAGGACGAGAAATGCACCAGCAAGAAAAGACGTTAAAACGCGGGCTCTCCGCCCGACATATTCGCTTCATGGCCCTCGGTTCCGCGATCGGTACCGGGCTGTTCTACGGCTCTGCCTCCGCCATCCAGATGGCCGGCCCGGCCGTGCTCCTGGCCTACCTGATCGGTGGCGCCGCGGTGTTCATGGTCATGCGCGCCCTCGGCGAAATGGCCGTGCATAACCCGGTGTCCGGCTCCTTCGGCCAGTACGCCAGTACCTACCTGGGCCCGATGGCCGGCTTTATCCTCGGCTGGACCTACGCCTTTGAAATGATCATCGTCTGCCTCGCCGACGTCACCGCCTTCGGCATCTACATGGGCTTCTGGTTTCCCGAAGTCGCGCGTTGGGTCTGGGTGCTGGGCATCGTGTTGCTGATCGGCGGCCTGAACCTGTGCAACGTCAAAGTCTTTGGCGAAATGGAGTTCTGGCTGTCGCTGCTCAAGGTCGGTGCCATTGTCGCAATGATCCTCGGCGGCTTCGGCATCATGCTGTTCGGCATTCACTCGGCGGGCGAAGCACCCGCTACCGGCCTCAGCAACCTGTGGGCTCACGGTGGCTTCATGCCGAACGGCGTGGGTGGCTTGATCGCGTCCTTCGCGGTGGTGATGTTTGCGTTTGGCGGCATCGAAATCATCGGCATCACCGCCGGCGAAGCCAAGGACCCGCAGCGGGTGATCCCCAAGGCAATCAACGCCGTGCCGTTGCGTATCCTGCTGTTCTACGTGCTGACGTTGTTTGTGCTGATGGCGATCTACCCGTGGCCGCAGATCGGCAGCCAGGGCAGCCCGTTCGTGCAGATCTTCAGCAACCTGGGGATAGGCTCGGCGGCGACCATCCTTAACATTGTGGTGATCTCGGCCGCCGTCTCGGCCATCAACAGCGACATCTTCGGCGCGGGTCGCATGATGTATGGCCTGGCCCAGCAAGGGCAGGCGCCCAAGGGTTTTGCCCAACTGTCGAGCCAGGGCGTGCCATGGATGACCGTAGTGGTGATGGGCGCCGCGTTGCTCGGCGGTGTGGTGCTCAATTACCTGATCCCGGAAAACGTGTTCCTGGTCATCGCCTCGATTGCGACCTTCGCCACGGTGTGGGTATGGCTGATGATCCTGGTCACCCAGGTGGCCATGCGTCGCTCGATGACCAGGGAACAGATTGCCGAGCTGAAATTCCCGGTGCCGTTCTGGCCCTACGCGCCAGCGGCCGCCATCGTGTTCATGCTGTTCATCTTCGGCGTGCTGGGTTACTTCCCGGACACCCAGGCCGCTCTTATGGTCGGCGCCGTGTGGATCGTCTTGCTGATCGTCGCCTATCTGCTGTGGGTCAAGCCCGCCGCCGGGCAAACGGCCAAGGTCCACTACGACCCGGCTTTGTCTCATCGATAACCTAATGGAGGCGTTGATGAAAACGCTTTGGCAACACTGCCACGTTGCAACCATGGCCCAGGGCAACTACTCGATCATCGAGGACGCCGCCATTGTTACCTCGGGCACGCTCATCGAGTGGATCGGCCCGCGCGCCGATCTGCCGGATGCGAACTACGCAACCACCCATGACCTGCAAGGGGCGTGGGTCACGCCCGGGCTGATCGACTGCCACACCCACACGGTGTTCGGCGGCAATCGCAGCGGCGAGTTCGAGCAGCGGCTGCAAGGCGTGAGCTACGCCGAGATCGCAGCGGCCGGTGGCGGTATTGCCAGCACCGTGCGCGCCACGCGTGCGGCGAGCGAAGATGAACTGTTTGCCAGCGGCCACAAGCGCCTGCGCAGTTTGCTGCGCGACGGTGTAACCACCGTCGAGATCAAGTCCGGCTACGGCCTGGACCTGGCCAGCGAGCGCAAGATTTTGCGGGTGATCCGTCGCCTCGGCGCCGAGTTGCCGGTCAGTGTGCGCAGCACCTGCCTGGCGGCGCATGCGTTGCCGCCGGAGTACGTGGACCGGGCCGATGCCTACATCGAACACATCTGCACCGAAATGCTCCCGGCGCTGGCAGCGGAAGGCCTGGTGGACGCGGTCGACGCCTTCTGTGAGTACCTGGCGTTCTCGCCGGAGCAGGTGGAGCGCGTGTTCATCGCCGCCCGGAAACTTGGCTTGCCGGTAAAACTGCACGCCGAACAGTTGTCGTCCCTGCATGGCTCCAGCCTGGCGGCGCGTTACCAGGCGCTGTCGGCGGACCACCTGGAATTCATGACCGAGGAAGACGCCATCGCCATGGCCGCTTCCGGCACCGTCGCGGTGTTGCTGCCGGGCGCGTTCTACTTCCTGCGGGAAACCCAGTTGCCGCCGATGGAAACCCTGCGCAAGCACGGCGTGAAGATCGCGATCGCCAGCGACCTCAACCCGGGCACCTCGCCGGCGTTGTCGGTGCGCTTGATGCTGAACATGGCCTGCACCCTGTTCCGCATGACCCCGGAAGAAGCCCTGGCCGGCGCCACGCAACACGCGGCCACCGCCCTGGGCCTGGGCAACAGCCATGGCTCGCTGGAAGTGGGCAAGGTCGCGGATTTTGTCGCCTGGCAGATTGATCGTCCCGCCGACCTGGCCTACTGGCTGGGTGGCGAGCTGGATAAACGCGTCGTGCGCCACGGCGTCGAAGTCACCGTTTAAGGAGTACCGCTGTGGATAAGGTTCTGAACTTCAAACAAGGCCGTGTGCCGCTGCTGATCAGCATGCCCCACGCGGGCCTGCGCCTGACGCCGGCGGTGCAAGCCGGGCTGATCCCCGAGGCGCAAAGCCTGCCGGACACCGACTGGCACATTCCCACGCTGTATGACTTCGCCGAAGCGCTGGGCGCCAGCACTCTGGCGGCGGAGTATTCGCGCTTTGTCATCGACCTGAACCGGCCTTCAGACGACAAGCCGCTGTACGTTGGCGCAACCACCGGCCTGTACCCGGCGACACTGTTTGACGGTGTGCCGCTGTTCCGCGAAGGCCTGGAACCGTCCAAGGCCGAGCGCGCCACGTACCTGGAGCAGGTGTGGACGCCGTATCACCGCACCCTGCAAAACGAACTGGCCCGGCTCAAGGCCGAGTTCGGTTATGCGCTGCTGTTTGATGCGCATTCGATCCGCTCGGTGATCCCGCACCTGTTCGAAGGCAAGCTGCCGGACTTCAACCTCGGCACCTTCAACGGCGCGGCCTGCGATCCGCAGCTGGCCAGCGAACTGGAAGCCATCTGTGCCGGCCACCCGCAGTACAGCCATGTGCTCAACGGGCGCTTCAAGGGCGGGCACATCACCCGTCACTACGGCAACCCGGCCGAGAACATCCACGCCGTGCAGCTGGAGTTGGGGCAGTGCACCTACATGGAAGAGTTTGAGCCCTTCCGTTATCGCGCCGACCTGGCCGAGCCGACGCGGGTGGTGTTGAAGGAACTGCTGGAAGGGTTCCTGGCGTGGGGCAAGCGGCATTACTCCTGAGTGGCGTCGCTGCTGAGATAGCCTTCGCGAGCAAGCCCGCTCCCACATTCGACCGTGTTTCTTCAGGAGGAACACGGTCGAATGTGGGAGCGGGCTTGCTCGCGAAGAGGCCCTCAACAGCAACACACCTCCCAAGTCGTCTGTGTGCAAATCCCTGTCGCCACAGTTCGCTTTGATCAAGGTCTCGCTGGGTAAGGTGTTGGGCACGGCGCGTCAGACGCCACTCCCACAATAAAAACTGCCGAGTGAGACCGCATCGATGAAAAGACTGTTCAACCGTTGTCTGTTGATTCTCACCGGCGCCGCACTCTTGAGCGCCAACGCGATGGCTGCCGACCCGGCCTCGTGCAAGGTCGTGCGCATGGGCGTGGTCAGCTGGACTGACGTGATCGCCACCAGCGGCATGGCCGATGTGCTGCTCAATGGCCTGGGCTATGACAGCAAGCAAACCAGCGCCGTGCAGCAGATCATCTTTGCCGGCATCCGCGACAAGCGCCTGGATATATTCCTGGGCTATTGGAAACCGGCGATGGACAACAACATCGCACCGTTCCTCGCGGCCAAGCAGGTCAAGGTGTTCGACAAGCCGAGCCTGTCCGACGCTCAAGCGACGCTGGCGGTGCCGCAGTACGTTGCCGACGCCGGCTTGAAAACCTTTGCCGACATTGCCCGCTTCAAGGACAAGCTGGGCGGCAAGATCTATGGCATCGAGCCGGGCAGCGGTGCCAATACCGATATCCAGAAAATGATCGACAGCAACCGCTTTGGCCTCGGCGGCTTCAAGCTGGTGGCGTCCGGCGAGGCAGGCATGCTGGCGGCGGTGCAGCGGGCAGTGAATCGCAAGGAGTTCGTGGTGTTTGTCGGCTGGACCCCGCACCCGATGAACATCAACATGAAAATGGCGTACCTGACCGGCAGTGAAGATGTGTTCGGTGCCAACGAAGGCATGGCCACGGTCTCCACGGTGACGGCGCCGGATTACGCCGAACGTTGCCCCAATGTGACCCGCCTGCTGGAGAACCTGACCTACACCGCGGCCCAGGAAAGCCAGTTGATGGTGCCGATCATGGACCGCAAGACGCCGCAGGATGTGGCCAGACAGTGGCTGCGCGACAATCCCGAGGATTTGCAGCGCTGGCTGGCGGGTGTAACGACCCTGGATGGAAAAGACGGCGTGGCGGCGGTGCAGGCCAGCCTCAAGCCCTGAGCAAATGAAGATCAAAATGTGGGAGCGGGCTTGCTCGCGAATGCGGTGGTTCAGCCACACAAGTATTGACTGATACACCGCATTCGCGAGCAAGCCCGCTCCCACATTGGATTCGTGGCGGCTGTTAAATCCTTATCTTCAGGACGATGCTTCGATGTCCCATTACCCGATTTCCGCGCAGATGTGCGCCTTCGTCGAAAAAACCGAATCCTTCACCAGCGACGACACATCGCTGGCCGGATTGCGCCGAGGCTACGACCGCATGTGCCAGGCGTTCACCCCGGCGCGGCCCGAAGGGTTACAGGTGTCAGACGTTTCCCTGGGTGGCGTGGGCGTACGCATTTATCAACCGGCGACGCAAACCCCTGATAGCGGCTGGCCATGCATCCTTTATATGCACGGTGGCGGCTGGGTGGTCGGCGGCCTGGATTCCCATGACTTCATGTGTGCTGAGCTGGCCGACTCACTGCAAGTGCTGGTGATCGCCATCGATTACCGCCTGGCACCCGAACACCCGTTTCCGGCCGCCTTTGAGGATTGCCGTGCGGTCTGGCAGGCGATCCAGGTGGGCGAAGCGCCCCAGCCGATCAACCTTCAGCGTCTGGTGGTGGCCGGTGACAGCGCCGGCGGTAACCTGGCGGCGGCCCTCTGCCTGGGCCTGCGGGATGACCATCAGCCGCAGCCCCTGGCGCAAGTCCTGATCTACCCCGGCCTGGGCGGCCCCGCCGACCTGCCGTCCCGCCGCGATTGCGTCGACGCGCCGTTGCTCAGTACCGCCGACACCGAGTGCTACCTCGCCCTTTATCTGCGTGGGCCGGGCAAGCCGTCGCCCTACGCCATGCCATTGCTGGCCGTGGATTTCAGCGGGTTGCCGCAGGCTTTGATCGCTGTCGCCCAGTTCGACCCGTTGCGGGACGACGGCATGCTCTACGCCGAACGCCTGCAAGGCGCCGGGGTGGCGGCCACGCTGTATCCCGGCAAAGGCCTGGTTCACGGCTGCCTGCGGGCCCGGGGCCAGGTGTTGGAGGTCGACCGGCTGTACGTTTATCTGCTGGACTACCTGCGTGGTGTTCTGCTGACACAGGTCTAGGTCCACGAGGACATGCTCATTGCACAATTCGGGTTTATGATGCCAGACGGCAAAATAATAGACGTCCCCCCAGGGATGAACTCGACCCCTTACGGAGCGCGCAATGCAGACTTTGTACCCGCAGATCAAACCCTACGCCCGGCACGATCTGGCCGTCGATGAAACCCACGTCCTGTACGTCGACGAAAGCGGTTCCCCGGAAGGCTTGCCCGTTGTGTTCATCCATGGCGGCCCCGGCGCCGGGTGTGATGCCAATAGCCGCTGCTATTTCGATCCTAATCTGTACCGAATTGTTACTTTTGATCAGCGTGGCTGCGGGCGCTCCACCCCACGGGCCAGCCTGGAAAACAACACCACCTGGGACCTGGTGGCCGACCTTGAGCGGATTCGCGAACACCTGGGCATCGAAAAATGGGTGCTGTTCGGCGGTTCCTGGGGCTCGACCCTGGCCCTGGCCTACGCGCAAACCCACCCGGAGCGTGTGCACGGCCTGATCGTGCGGGGCATTTTCCTGGCCCGCCCCCAGGACATTCAGTGGTTCTACCAGGCTGGCGCCAGCCGGCTGTTCCCCGATTACTGGCAGGACTACCTGGCGCCCATCCCGGCGGAGGAGCGGCACGACCTGCTCAGCGCCTACCACAAGCGCCTGACCGGCAACGACCAGATCGCCCAGATGCACGCGGCCAAGGCCTGGTCCACGTGGGAAGGGCGCATGTTGGGCCTGTGCCCGAACCCGCAATTGATCGAGCGTTTCTCCGAACCCCAGCGCGCCCTGTCGATTGCCCGTATCGAATGCCATTACTTCACCAATAACTCGTTCCTTGAACCTGACCAACTGATCCGCGACATGCACAAGATCGCCCACCTGCCTGGCGTAATCGTGCATGGCCGCTACGATATGATCTGCCCGCTGGACAATGCCTGGGAGCTGCATCAGGCCTGGCCCAACAGTGAGCTGCAGATCATCCGCGAGGCCGGCCATGCGGCTTCCGAACCCGGAATTACCGATGCGCTGGTGCGTGCGGCGAGTGAAATGGCACGGCGCCTGCTTGATTTGCCGCCTGAAGAAGCATGAAGGGCCTTTTGCAACGGGTGCGCGGCGCCCGGGTCGAGGTAGAAGGGCAGGTGGTCGGGGCGATAGACCAGGGTTTGCTGGTGCTGGTGGCTGTCGAGCCTTCGGACACGCAAGCCAGCGCCGACAAGCTGCTGCATAAGCTGCTTAACTATCGGGTGTTCAGCGACGACGAGGGCAAGATGAACCTGTCCTTGAAAGACATAGGCGGCGGTTTGCTGCTGGTGTCGCAGTTCACCCTGGCGGCAGACACCAAGAGTGGGCTGAGGCCGAGCTTCTCCACGGCGGCACCGCCGGCGTTGGGCGAGGCGCTTTTCGACTATCTGCTGTTACAAGCGCAACAATTGCATGGCACGGTAGCGGCAGGGCGTTTTGGCGCTGATATGCAGGTGCATTTGGTCAATGATGGGCCGGTCACCTTCCTGTTACAGACGTGAATGTACTGAAAACGACTTGTGATGCCCAAAAAACCGGGTTTTCGCTACAAATACTTCGCTGACCCTGATGCGTTGTCACGCGGGCTACTAGATAATCGCGCGCTACGGGGATCAGCGTTAATTGGTCCATTTTTGACTTAGGTAGAGACTTGTCCGATAGCCATTGGGGAATCATTTAGCCCCATGGGAGTCGGAACAATGCTCGCCAACCTGGCATATAGATAGCTGGCCGTTGGTTTTTTGATCTGTTTTCGGCGAGGGTTGCTCGTGATTGTTAGTCCCTGTAATGCACCAAAATTGTCTGCCAAACGGTTACGAAACGTACTGGTGACGGGCTCTGCCCTGTTTTGCCTGTTCGGCGCGGGTCAACTGTGGGCATTCAGTCTGGATGATGTGTCGGCCAAGGCAAAAGAGCTGGCCGGGCAGAAATACGAAGCTCCGCGCAGCAATTTGCCGAACGAATTCCGCGAAATGAAATTCGCTGATTACCAGAAAATTCGTTTCCGCAACGAAAAAGCCGAGTGGGCCGATCAGAACACCCCGTTCAAGCTGTCCTTCTACCACCAGGGTATGCATTTCGATACACCGGTGAAAATCAACGAAGTCACCGCCGACAGCGTTCAGGAAATCAAGTACGACCCGTCCCGCTTCGATTTCGGCGACGTCAAGTTTGATCCCAAATCCACCGAACAGCTGGGTTATGCCGGTTTCCGTGTGCTGTACCCGATCAACAAGGGCGACAAGCAAGACGAAATCATGACCATGCTCGGCGCCAGCTATTTCCGCGTCGTGGGCAAGGACCAGGTCTACGGCCTGTCTGCCCGCGGCATGGCGATCGACACTGCGTTGCCGTCCGGCGAAGAATTCCCGCGTTTCACCGAGTTCTGGATCGAGCGTCCAAAACCGGGTGAGAAACAGCTGGTGATCTACGCCCTGCTGGATTCGCCGCGGGCCACCGGCGCTTATCGCCTGATCCTGCGCCCGGGTACCGACACCATCGTCGACGTCAAATCCCAGATGTACCTGCGTGACAAGGTCACCAAGCTGGGCATCGCCCCGCTGACCAGCATGTTCCTGTTCGGCGCCAACCAGCCGTCCAAGGTCCTCAACTACCGTCGCGAGCTGCACGATTCCAGCGGCCTGTCGATCCATGCCGGCAACGGCGAGTGGATCTGGCGCCCACTGAACAACCCCAAACACCTGTCGGTCAGCAACTTCACCGTGGAAAACCCGCGTGGTTTCGGCCTGCTGCAACGCGGCCGCAACTTCAGCCACTACGAAGACCTCGACGACAACTACGACAAGCGCCCAAGCGCCTGGATCGAGCCTGAAGGCGATTGGGGCAAGGGCTCCGTCGACCTGGTAGAGATTCCGACCGCCGATGAAACCAACGACAACATCGTTGCGTTCTGGAGCCCGGAAACACTGCCGGAGCCAGGCAAGCCGCTGGACGTTGCCTACCGCCTGCACTGGACATTGCAAGACGCCGAGTTCCATTCGCCAGAAAGCGCCTGGGTCAAGCAGACCCTGCGTTCCACCGGCGACGTCAAGCAATCCAACCTGATCCGTCAGCCAGACGGCAGCGTGGCTTACCTGGTGGACTTCGAGGGCCCGTCCCTGAAGAAACTGCCAGCTGACGCACCGGTTCGCAGCCAGGTCAGCGTGGGCGACAACGCCGAAATCGTTGAAAACAGCGTGCGCTACAACCCGCACACCCAAGGCTGGCGCCTGACCCTGCGCATGAAGATCAAGGACGCAGGCAAGCCGACTGAAATGCGTGCTGCTCTGGTTCAGGACATCGTGCAGCCGGAACCGGAGAAGGTTTCGACCCAAGTGTTGAAAGCCGACAAGGTCCTGGCCAAGCAGCACGAGAAAGCAGCCAAGAAAGACGCCAAGGACAAGGACGCCAAGCAGCCGGAAGCGGCTGCCCCAGCCACACCACTCCCTACCCAGGATCAGGCCAAGACAGAGCAAGTCCTGACCGAAACCTGGAGCTATCAGTTGCCTGCCGATGAGTAATTCTCAAGTCCAGCCAGAGACTCTTGCCGAGTACCTGGCGCATCTACCGATGACCGATGAGCAGCGCGCCGAACTGGCGGGCTGCGAGTCCTTCAGTGAATTGCACAAGCGCCTGTCATCGTCCACGTTCGACGCGCCTGCCGACGCTGCCCAGGCATCGGTAGGCGCCCGGCTGACCCTCAACACTGCCGAAGAGCTGCAAGACGCCGAAATGCTGGTGCTCGACGCCAGCGGCCGGGTTTGCCTCAAGGCCACGCCGCCGATCCGTCGGACCAAGGTCGTGCCTGAGCCGTGGCGCACCAATATCCTGGTGCGTGGCTGGCGCCGCCTGACCGGCCGCACGAATCCACCGGCCCCGCCGAAGGATGAGCGCGTACTGCCGGCCGCCCGCTGGCGCACCGTCGGTTCGATCCGTCGCTATATCCTGCTGGTGCTGATGCTCGGCCAGACGATCGTTGCCGGCTGGTACATGAAAGGCATCATGCCGTACCAGGGCTGGTCCTTCGTCGACTTTGACGAGATCCGCAACCAGACCCTGCTGCAAACCGCGACCCAGGTACTGCCTTACGCCCTGCAAACCAGCATCCTCGTGCTGTTCGGGATTCTGTTCTGCTGGGTCTCGGCCGGTTTCTGGACCGCGCTGATGGGCTTCCTGGAACTGCTGACCGGTCACGATAAATACCGTATCTCCGGTAAAAGTGCCGGTGACGAGCCGATTCCGAAAGACGCCCGCACCGCCCTGGTCATGCCGATCTGCAACGAAGACGTGCCCCGGGTATTTGCCGGCCTGCGCGCGACGTTCGAATCGGTGGCTGCCACCGGTGACCTGGACCGTTTCGACTTCTTCGTCCTCAGCGACAGCAACGAGGCCGACATCTGCATCGCCGAGCAGCAAGCCTGGCTCGACGTGTGCCGCGAAGCCGGTGGCTTCGGCAAGATCTTCTATCGCCGTCGTCGCCGTCGCGTCAAACGCAAGAGCGGCAACCTCGACGACTTCTGCCGTCGCTGGGGCGGTGACTACAAGTACATGGTGGTGCTCGACGCCGACAGCGTGATGAGCGGCGAATGCCTGACTAGCCTGGTGCGCCTGATGGAAGCCACGCCGGATGCCGGGATTATCCAGACCGCGCCACGTGCGTCGGGCATGGATACCCTGTATGCGCGCATGCAGCAGTTCGCCACCCGGGTGTACGGCCCGCTGTTTACCGCCGGCCTGCACTTCTGGCAGCTGGGTGAATCCCACTACTGGGGTCACAACGCGATCATCCGCATGAAGCCGTTTATCGAGCACTGCGCCCTGGCGCCGTTGCCGGGTAAAGGTGCGTTTGCCGGTGCGATTCTTTCCCACGACTTCGTTGAAGCGGCGCTGATGCGCCGTGCCGGCTGGGGCGTGTGGATTGCCTACGACTTGCCGGGCAGCTACGAAGAGCTGCCGCCGAACCTGCTGGACGAACTCAAGCGTGACCGTCGCTGGTGCCACGGCAACCTGATGAACTTCCGCCTGTTTTTGGTAAAAGGCATGCACCCGGTGCACCGTGCGGTGTTCCTCACCGGCGTGATGTCGTACCTGTCGGCACCGTTGTGGTTCTTCTTCCTGGTGCTGTCCACGGCCTTGCTGGCGGTCAACACACTGATGGAGCCGCAATACTTCATGGCGCCGCGCCAGTTGTATCCGTTGTGGCCACAATGGCATCCGGACAAGGCGGTGGCGCTGTTCTCCACCACCATCGTGCTGCTGTTCCTGCCTAAATTGCTGAGCATCATCCTGATCTGGGCCAAGGGCGCGAAAGAGTTCGGCGGCAAGTTCAAGGTGACCCTGTCGATGCTGCTGGAGATGCTGTTCTCCATGTTGCTGGCGCCGGTGCGGATGATTTTCCACACCCGTTTCGTACTGGCCGCGTTCCTCGGCTGGGCGGCGACCTGGAACTCGCCACAGCGTGACGACGACTCCACGCCATGGAGCGAGGCAGTCAAGCGCCACGGTCCGCAGACCCTGCTCGGCTTCTTCTGGGCGCTGCTGGTGGTGTGGTTGAACCCAAGCTTCCTGTGGTGGCTGGTGCCGATCGTCGGTTCGCTGATGCTGTCGATTCCGGTGTCGGTGATTTCCAGCCGGGTCAAACTGGGCCTCAAGTCTCGCGACGAGAGCCTGTTCCTGATCCCCGAGGAATACAATCCGCCCCAGGCGCTGTTGTCGACCGACAAGTACACCCACGAAAACCGTTGGCATGCGCTCAATGACGGTTTTGTGCGGGCGGTGGTCGATCCGCAGCAGAACGCCCTGGCGTGCGCCTTGGCAACTTCCCGTCACGGGCAGGCGGAGCCGATTGAATGGCTGCGTGTTGATCGGGTTCGCCACGCGTTGAAAGTCGGCCCGGCCGGCCTCAACAACGGTGAACGCCTGGCCTTGCTCAGCGACCCGGTCGCCCTGGCACGCTTGCACGAGCAGGTCTGGAGCGAAGGCCACGCCGAGTGGCTGAGCGCCTGGCGCGAATCGGTCAAGGCCGATCCGCATGCGCCATTGCTGCCATTGAAGCCGCTGTCGTCCCAGGCTCAACCGGCCTGATTCCGACGCCCCCGAGGTGCCACCTCGGGGGCGTTTGCGATAACCGTCCTACGTTGTTTTTCCCTTCTGCTGCATCGCGCTAACTCCTTGTTATTTCGAAACAAAAGACCCTTCTCCGAGGCATATTGCCGTGCCTGCGAGTGGGTTAGCATCGCCCACCAAATCTGACTCGAAGCCTGCGGCTTACGCGATCTTGCGCGTGGCCGGGTGTGGGAGTGTTAAATGGAACAGGGGCTTTTTTCATGATCAAAAGGTATTTGTCGATGCTGCTGCTCGGCATCGTCACATTTTCCCACGGTTACCTGGCGCATGCCGGAGCCATAGATGAGGCCGTTCGGCGGGGTGTGTTGAAAGTCGGCACCAATCCGGCCTACGTGCCCTTTGAGATGACCGACAAGAAAGGCCGGATCGTCGGGTTTGAAATTGACCTGCTTCGGGAGATGAGCAAGGCGCTGGGGGTCAAGCTGGAGCTGGTTTCGGTACCGTATATCGACCTGATTCCCGGCCTGCTGGCCAGCCGGTTCGACCTGATCGGCAGCGGCATGACTGTCACGCAGGAGCGCAACCTGACCCTCAATTTCAGCGACTCGTTCATCATCGTCGGCCAGACCGTGCTGCTGAACCCTCGGTTGGCCGACAAGGTCCAGAGCATCGAGGACTTGAACGAGGCCGGTTACCGGATCGTGGCCGCCGAAGGCACCACAGGCGAGGCGGCGGCGAAAAGGTTTCTCGGCACTGCACGGCTGCGCAGTTTTCCAACACCTGAAGAAGGCGTGCGCCAGGTGGTGGAGGGCAAGGCCGATGCGTTTATCCATGATGCGCCGTATAACCTGATCGCCATTACCAAGCCCCAGAACAGTGCGCTGTTGGCGCTGGAGCAACCCTTTACCTACGAGCCCCTGGCGTTCGGCTTGAAAAAGGGCGATTACGACAGCCTCAACTGGATCAATCATTTCCTCAACCAGGTGGCCCAGGACGGCACCTACGATCGGCTGCATGACAAGTGGTTCAAGGACTCGGGCTGGATGGCGGAAGTGGACTGGTAGTCATAACTGCTTACACATCAAGCAATTGGCTGGGCCGTGGATCGAGGTGTCTAGCCATGCCTTTCTCTGCACGGTTGTGGGGCTTTTCTGTCATACCTTGGCAACAAATCCCGGCGAAACCTTTGTACCCGGCGGTGAGTGAGTTAGGATCGCACCCCGAAATGGTGCAGCCCTTTTGCGCGCCGACCTCACAAGAAAATGAGTTCAGGGGACTTGATGATGAAAAAGTATCTTTCGATGCTGCTGCTGGGTGTCACCGCACTGGTGGCGGTCAACGCGGCACATGCCGGCGCCATCGATGATGCGGTCAAGCGCGGTACGCTGAAAGTCGGCATGGACCCGACTTACATGCCGTTCCAGATGACCAACAAACGCGGTGAAATCATCGGCTTTGAAGTCGACATCCTCAAGGCCATGGCCAAGTCGATGGGCGTGAAGTTCGAGCCGATTTCCACCGGTTACGACGGCATCATCCCGGCCCTGTTGACCGACAAGTTCGACATGATCGGCAGCGGCATGACCCTGACTCAGGAACGCAACCTGCGCCTGAACTTCAGCGAACCGTTCATCGTGGTCGGCCAGACCCTGCTGATCCGCAAGGAGCTGGAGGGCACCATCAAGTCCTACAAAGACCTGAATGACGAGAAATACCGCCTGACCTCCAAGCTCGGCACCACCGGCGAGATGGTGGCCAAGAAGCTGATCTCCAAAGCCAAGTACCACGGCTATGACAACGAGCAGGAAGCTGTTCTGGACGTGGTCAACGGCAAGGCTGACGCCTTCGTCTATGACGCCCCGTACAACGTGGTGGCCGTGAACAAGGTCGGCGCCGGCAAACTGGTGTTCCTTGATCAGCCGTTCACCTTTGAACCCCTGGCGTTCGGCCTGAAGAAGGGCGACTACGACAGCATCAACTTCATCAACAACTTCCTGCACCAGATCCGCAACGACGGCACCTACGATCGCATCCATGACAAGTGGTTCAAGAGCTCTGAGTGGCTCAAGGATATGGAATAAAAGCTGACCTGCATTGATCGTTCCCACGCTCCGCGTGGGAATGCAGCCCGTGACGCTCTGCGTCACAAAGCGGACGCTGAGCGTCCAGTGAGGCATTCCCACGCAGAGCGTGGGAACGATCTCGACATATCCCGGAACCTGAAATGAAACAGAAAAAAGCCCAATGGCCCTGGCACCTGCTGACGGTGCTGGTGCTGGTCGGCCTGGCCGGCGCGTTGTATTACGCCACCTCGCTGATGTCCTACGAATGGCGCTGGAACCGCGTGCCGCAGTACTTCGTCTACCAGGCCGAAGAATCCCAGCGTGCGTCGGACATTTCCACCGTCAGCGAGTTGGTGCGCAAGGGCGATGTGGCTGACGTCACCCTGCGTAATGACGAGGGCAACGAACAGCACCTGACCGTGGCCGAGAACAGTCTGCAAGTGGCCAAGGGCGATGACGTGGCCGAGGGCGATGTGGTCGGCGTCACCCGGCATTGGGCTGCAGGCCCTCTGCTGTGGGGCTTGTGGACTACGTTGTGGCTATCGGTGGTGTCCGGGGTGCTGGGACTGTTGATCGGCCTGGCGACCGGATTGTGTCGCCTGTCGAACAACCCGACCTTGCGCGATCTGTCGACGATCTACGTCGAACTGGTACGCGGTACGCCACTATTGGTGCAGATCTTCATTTTCTATTTCTTTATCGGCACGGTGCTCAACCTGTCCCGGGAATTCGCCGGGATCGCCGCGCTGTCACTGTTTACCGGCGCGTATGTGGCGGAAATCATCCGTGCCGGCGTGCAGTCGATTGCCCGGGGCCAGAATGAAGCGGCACGTTCCCTGGGGCTCAGTGCTGGCCAGTCGATGCGCCATGTGGTGTTGCCGCAAGCCTTCAAGCGCGTGCTGCCGCCCCTGGCCGGGCAATTTATCAGCCTGGTGAAGGACACGTCCCTGGTGTCGGTGATCGCGATTACCGAGCTGCTCAAAAGCGGCCGCGAGGTCATCACCACCTCGTTCTCGCCGTTCGAAATCCTGTTCTGCGTCGCAGGCCTGTACCTGCTGATCAACCTGCCGCTGTCGAAAATCGCCAGCCGGCTTGAGCGGAGGCTCGCGCAAAGTGATTGAAGTCCGCGATCTGGTAAAAGTCTTCGACACCCGTGGCCACGTCGTGCGCGCGGTGGATAACGTGACCACGCAGGTGGCCAGGGGTGAAGTGCTGGTGGTGATCGGCCCGTCCGGTTCCGGCAAGTCGACGTTCCTGCGCTGCCTTAACGGCCTGGAGGAATTCGATTCCGGCTCGGTAAGCATCGACGGCCTGCAACTGGCAGACCCGAAAACCGACGTGAACGCCTACCGCCGTGAAGTCGGCATGGTGTTCCAGCACTTCAACCTGTTCCCCCACATGACCGTGCTGGAAAACCTCTGCCTGGCGCAAAAAGTCGTGCGCAAGCGCGGCAAGAAAGAGCGCGAGGCCAAGGCCCTGGCGCTCCTGGAGAAAGTCGGCATTGCCCAGAAAGCCCACGAGTTCCCGTCGCGGCTTTCCGGTGGCCAGCAGCAACGCGTCGCGATTGCCCGCGCGCTGGCGATGGAGCCCAAGGTGATGCTGTTTGACGAGCCCACCTCGGCCCTGGACCCGGAAATGGTCGGCGAAGTGCTGGACGTGATGAAGACCCTGGCCCTGGAAGGCATGACCATGGTCTGCGTCACCCATGAAATGGGCTTTGCCCGAGAAGTGGCTGATCGCGTGCTGTTCTTCGATCACGGCAAACTGTTGGAGGACGCCGCCCCGGCGCAATTCTTCGATGCGCCGAAGGACCCTCGCGCCCAAGCCTTCCTGCGCCAGGTTCTATAAATGCGTGGGAATGCTTCTTGTGGCGAGGGAGCTTGCTCCCGCTGGGCTGCGTAGCGGCTCCCAAAAAAGATAGGAGCGCTGCGCACTCCAGCGGGAGCAAGCTCCCTCGCCACAGGTTGGGTTTTTTCAGACCTTGAACTTGCCCACCCACACCTGCAAATCCGCCCCCAGGCGCGCCAGTTCGACACTGGCCGCCGCTGTGTCCTGACTCGCGGCCCAGGTCTGTTCCGATACATCCTTGACCTTCAACACGCTGCGGTTGATCTCCTCGGCGACCGCGGTTTGTTCCTCGGCGGCAGCGGCAATCTGCGGGTTCATCTCCTGAATCACTGACACGGTACGGGTGATACCCGCCAGTGCGTCTCCTGCGCGACGGGTCAGTTGCACGCTGTTGTCGGTGAGGCTGCGACTGTTGTCCATGATGTCGGCCACCTGCTGCGTGCCCCGGTGCAGGCCGCTGATCAACTCCTCGATTTCCTCGGCCGACTGCTGGGTGCGTTGTGCCAGGCTGCGCACTTCATCGGCGACCACGGCAAACCCCCTGCCGGCTTCGCCTGCGCGAGCCGCCTCAATCGCGGCGTTGAGGGCCAGCAAGTTGGTCTGTTCCGATACCGACTTGATCACTTCCAGCACGCTGCCGATCTTCCGGCTTTCCTGTTGCAGGCCTTGCATGGCCTGGCTTGAACGAGCCATCTCCTGAGCCAGGTGCTCGATGTGGGTAATGGCCTCAGCCACCACCTGATCGCCCTGGCCCGCCTGCCGGTCGGCCTCGGCAGCAGCCAGCGACGCTTGCTCGGCATGGCGCGCAACTTCCTGGGAGGTGGCGAGCATCTCGTTCATGGCGGTGGCCACCTGTTCGGTTTCCTGCTTCTGGCCGTCGACCCCGTCGCGGGTTTGCTCGGTGACCGCCGAGAGTTGCTCGGCGGCGCTGGCGATCTGCTGGGCGCTGTCGCCGATGCCGCTGATCAAGCCCCGCAGGTTGAGGGTCATTTGCCCGATGCTGCGCTGCAACTGCCCCAGTTCATCCTGGCGCGAGGCCTGGATGTCGTGGCTCAGGTCACCTTCGGCAATCCGGTTGGCCACGGACAGGGCCTGGCGCAGCGGCGCGACGATCTGGCCGGCGATCAACCAGGCGGCCACGACGCCGAGCAACAGCGCCGCTGCAGTAACGTTGAGCAGCAGGGTGCGGGCGAGGCTGGCTTCGTTGTCACGCTTGGCGGTCTGGTCCTGGCTCAGCAGGTCGCTTTCCGTGAGCAATTGATCCAGCCACTGTTCAAGCTGGTTCTGGGTGGTTTCGGCGCTGAGTTGGGCGTCCTTGAGGCGTGTCAGGTGAGTCCGAAAATCGAGCAGGACTTTTTTCAGGGCGCTGGCGTCAACCGGCAGCGCGCCTACCGCCGCCTGGGCGCCATCCAGGGCCAGTAGCGCATCACTCACGCCCTTGGCATAGGCGTCCAATGACGCAGCGGCCCAGGCGGGGCTCTGGGCGCGGTCTTCGGCTTGTTCCAGGGCCTGGCGCAATTGTTCCACGGCATCGAGGGCCTTTTCATCGTCTTGATTGGGCAGGTTGCTCGACAGTTCAGAGAGGCTGTCACTGCTCTGGACTGAGCTGCGCTTGAGCTGTTCACGGGCGTTTTCACGTTGCTTGATCAGCCCCTCCAGGCCGCTTAAGGCGGTCTTGAAACTGGTGACGAAGCGTCGGCTTTCCTGCAGTTGTTGTTGGTTGACCGGGTCGGTAAATCGTGGGGAAAGATCCACCAGGAACTGGTCGATCTTGTCCATGTGCAGCTCTATTTTGGACAGGCTGGCCGGGTCGTTAAGGGTGCGATAGACGATGCGATCAGCGCGCAACTCTTCGCCGACGACTGCCAATTGCGAGAGCAGCGTGAGTTTTTGGGAGCGCTCGAGGGATGCGCTCAAGGCTTGCCAGCCGGTAGAGGCGATGATCAGGCTGAGGCTGAGCACCAGGCCAAAGCCCAGGGCAAGTTTGAGGCTGATGCTGATGTTTCCGAGCAGGCGGGTCAGTGGACGAAACATGGTGAACCTCCAACGAATCAAAAGGAGCGTCTCAAGCGTCCGGCCAACAATGGTCAGGGGAGTTGAAACGCTACTTTTATTCGGCGCCAGGTGTGTGATCCACGACCTGAAAAACGCGTAGGAAATTTCACATATTGTCGGAGCGACGGCCCTGATGGCCGCCGCAAGCGGGTCAGACCTTGAAGCGACCTACCAGGCTTTGCAGGTAAACCCCCAGGCGCGCCAGCTCGGCACTGGAAGCCGCGGTTTCTTCGCTGGCCGCCGAGGTTTGTTCGGAAACGTCCCGCACGTTGAGCACGCTGCGGTTGATCTCTTCGGCTACGGCGCTTTGCTGCTCGGCGGCGGTGGCGATCTGCTGGTTCATCGCCTGGATCGCCGAGACGGTACGGGTGATGTTCTCCAGGGCATTGCCGGCCCGACGGGTCAGCTCGACGCTGCTGTCGGTCAGGCCGCGACTGTTGTCCATGATGGTTGCCACCTGCTGGGTGCCGCTTTGCAGGCCGACGATCAACTCTTCGATTTCCTCGGTGGACTTCTGCGTCCGCTGGGCCAGGCTGCGCACTTCATCGGCAACCACCGCAAAACCGCGTCCGGCCTCACCGGCGCGCGCCGCTTCAATCGCTGCGTTAAGGGCCAGCAGGTTGGTTTGCTGGGCCACCGACTTGATGACGTCCAGCACACTGCCGATCTTGTCGCTCTCACGCTTGAGATGGCCCATGGCTTCGGTGGAGTTGCCCACCTCGCTGGCCAGGCGCTCGATCTGGGCGATGGCCTCGCCGACCACCTTGTCGCCTTCACGGGCCTGCTGGTCGGCGGCTACGGCGGCTTCCGAGGCTTCTTCAGCGTTACGGGCGACTTCCTGCACGGTAGCGGCCATTTCGTTCATGGCGGTGGCCACCTGGTCGGTCTCGACCTTCTGGCTGTTGACCCCGGCGCTGGTCTGCTCGGTAACGGCCGATAGCTGCTCGGCGGCACTGGCGATCTGGGTGACGCCGTCGCTGATACCGCCAATCAGCTCCCGCAGGCCCACGGTCATGCTTTGCATCGACCGTTGCAGTTGCCCCAGTTCATCCTGGCGCCGGGAGATCAGGTTGTGGCTCAGGTCGCCGGACGCCACGCGCTCGGCGACTTTGAGGGTCTGGTTCAATGGAATCACGATCTGCCGGGTAATGGCCCAGGCGGCGAGTACACCAAACGCCAGCGCGAGGGCGGTGGCCAGTAACAGCAGGTTCTTGGCGTGGGCGGCATCGGTATCACGCACCACGGTTTGCGAAGTGGTGAGTTTGTTACTGCGGTCGAGCAGGATATCGCCCTGCTCGCCCATGATTTTCATCGCGGCGGCACTGGCCACCTGAGAGTCGCGGTACTGGCTCACGGCGGCGCGGTAGGCCTGCAGCGAAACGCTGGCGTCTTGCAGGTTGGCCCGGTATTGCTCGGGCAACGGGTCGTTGAGGTCGGTGATTTTCTTCAGGGCGTTGTCGATGGCATCCAGCGCCGGTTGTTCGGCCTCGACCTTGCCGCTGTAGGTGTAGCCGCGCACCTGGAAGCGCGCTTGCTGGATCAGTTTGCTCAGGTCGACCACGCTGTTGAACAGGGTGACGCTGTCGCCTTGCAGCAGGGATTTTTCCACTTCGTTGATTTTCGCGACGGCGTTGTCGGCGGTATCGCCCAGCTTGCTGCGGGCGCCTTCACGCTTGAGGCCGGCCTGCACCATGGCGCCGAAGGCTTTTTTGTATTGGCCCAAGGCATCCTGTTGCTGCTCTACCACGAGCTTGTCGTCGGGTTGCTCGATCAGGTCTGCGGCGGTTTTCAGGCCACTGTCCAGCTGGGTGATCAGGTCGTTGACCGCGCTGGTGCCTTGTTCGCCACGGCGCATTTCGAAGTCCAGGCGCGCCAGGCGCAGGTCCTTGGTCAGCCCGTTGAGGCTGGAGATGTAGCCCAGCTTGTCGCCACGGCTGATCACGCCGCTGAGGCCGGTCCAGCCGGTGAAGGTGATCAATAGGGTCAAGACCAATACCAGGCCGAAGCCTATGCTCAGCTTGCGGTTGACGCTGACATTCCCCAGTTTCTCGGCTAACCAACGATACATGCTGCGAACTCCCCTGGAACAAGGCTTGGACTTATTCAGAGCGTATCGGCAGATTCGGATGTTTCTGTAGGAGCGAGCTTGCTCGCGAAGGTCGTCAACGATAACGCGGGCATTCTGAGTGAGCGCGGTGTCCTTGAGTTTTTCGCGAGCAAGCTCGCTCCTACAGGAGAGGGCGGTGTTAGAAAAGGCGGGCGAGCAATGCGGTGACGGCGGTTTCGACCCTCAGGATCCGCGCGCCGAGTTGCACCGGCTGCAACCCGGCCTTGGCCAGCAGGTCCACCTCGTAGGGAATCCAGCCGCCTTCCGGCCCGATCGCCAGGGTGACCGGCTCATCCAGCCCGCGAGGGCAGGGCGGATAGTCGCCAGGGTGACCAATCAGGCCGAGGGTGCCTTGCGCCATGGCGGGCAGGCGGTCTTCGACGAATGGCTTGAAGCGCTTTTCGATCACGATCTCGGGCAGCACCGTGTCCCGGGCCTGTTCCAGGCCGAGGATCAATTGCTCGCGAATCGCTTCCGGCTCCAGGAACGGCGTCTGCCAGAAGCTCTTTTCCACGCGATAGCTGTTCACCAGCACCACTCGCGGCACGCCCATGGACGCCACGGTTTGTAGCACCCGGCGAAGCATTTTCGGGCGGGGCAGGGCCAGCAGCAGGGTCAGGGGCAGTTTGGCCGGCGGCGGCTGGTCGAAGGTCACTTCCAACTCGGCTTCCCGGGCTTCCAGGCGCAGCAACTGCGCGTTGCCCATCAAGCCGCCGATGCGTCCGACCCGCAGGCTGTCGCCTACGGCGGCACGGTGGACTTCCTGCATATGCACCAGGCGCCGATCACGCAGCACCACCCGGTCGGCCGCGATAAAGTCGGCCTCCTCAAGCAGCAGCAGGTTCACGGCTGGGTCGCTGGCGGCTGGTCGTCGTCGGCGGGTTGGTCATCGGGGTGATCGCCACGCTTGCTCACCAGGCTGCCAAACAGGATGCCAATCTCGAACAGCATCCACATGGGTACGGCCAGCAGGGTCTGGGAGAAGATGTCCGGCGGGGTCAGGATCATGCCGACCACGAAGCAGCCGATGATCACGTAGGGGCGGATCTTCTTCAGGTATTTGACGTCGACCACGCCGATCCATACCAGCAGCACCACGGCCACCGGGATTTCGAAGGCCACGCCGAAGGCGAAGAACAGCGTCATCACGAAGTCGAGGTAGCTGGTGATGTCGGTCATCATTTCCACACCGGCCGGGGTGGCGGCGGCGAAGAACTTGAAGATCAGCGGGAACACCAGGAAGTAGGCAAAAGCCATCCCGGTATAGAACAGCAGGATGCTCGACACCAGCAGCGGCACGGCGATGCGTTTTTCATGCTTGTACAGGCCCGGCGCGATAAAGCCCCAGATCTGATGCAGGATCACCGGGATCGCCAGGAACAGCGAAACCATCATCGTCAGCTTCAACGGCGTGAGGAACGGTGACGACACGTCGGTGGCGATCATCGTCGCGCCAGCCGGCAAGTAGTCGCGCAGCGGCGTGGAGACGAAGGTGTAGATCTGCTGGGTGAAGGCAAACAGCCCGGCAAAGATGATGAAGATCGCCGCGACACAGCGCAGCAGGCGGGTGCGCAACTCGGTGAGGTGCGAGACCAGTGGCATGTGCTGGTCGGTTTCCGGTTTATCAGCGCTCATGGGGCTCGCGGCGGCAATGTAGGGTCGTGGGGCGCGGGCGACACGGCAGGTGTCGGCGCGGGTTCGGTCGGGGTCACGGGCGCAGTGGGCGCAGGCTCGACGGCGTGCACGGGTTCAGCGACCGGTGCAGGCGCGGGTGCGGCGGGCGGAGCAATCGAATGCTCGGCCACAGGCTCGACCGGCTTGGGCGTTTCCTGCACCGGTGAGAGAATCTTCCGTGCCTCCTGCTCCAACGACAGAATGTGTTCGTTGTGCAGTTGCCGGCGAATCTCGTCGGCGCCGATTTCCCGTTCAACTTCCTGTTTGATCGCGTTGAAACTGCGTTTCAGGCGCCCGATCCACAGGCCGGCCGTGCGCGCGGCGCCGGGCAGGCGTTCCGGCCCCAGTACCAGCAGGGCCACGAGGCCGACGAGCAGCAGTTCAGAGAAGCTGATACCAAACATTATTCAGTACTCACGAGTCTTTTTGGTTCTGCTCTTTGACGTGCTCGGCCTGCACGTCGAAGGTGCGACGTTCAGTGATCGGCTGAGTGGCCTGCGGGTGTACAGGCTGCGCCGGTGGCACCGGATTGACGGCCGGGTCGGCAGGCTTTTCGTCGTCGTTCATGGCCTTGCGAAAGCCCTTGATCGATTCACCGACGTCGGTGCCGAGGTTTTTCAGTTTCTTGGTGCCGAACACCAGCACAACGACCACAAGAATGACGATCCAGTGTTTCCAGTCAAAAATGCCCATGCTGCAATTCCTCTGTAAAAGTTGGTCAGACGGACGGGCGCGAGGCCTTTTCGGCATGCCCGGACAAGCCGAAGCGACGGTCCAGTTCATCAAGCACTGCCTGTGGATGCTGCCCCAGTTGGGCGAGCATGACCAGACTGTGGAACCACAAGTCGGCAGTTTCGTAGATCACGTCGCTGCAGTCGCCGCTGATTTGCGCGTCCTTGGCCGCAATAATCGTCTCGACGGATTCTTCGCCGAGTTTTTCCAGGATCTTGTTCAGACCCTTGTGGTACAGGCTGGCGACGTAGGAGCTGTCGGCGTCCGCGCCTTTGCGGTCTTCCAGCACCTGGGCCACACGGTTGAGGGTATCGCTCATGTTCAGTGTCCTGCCGAATAGATAGCGTGCGGGTCTTTGAGCACGGGCTCGACGGTCTTCCACTCGCCGTTCTGGAACACGCGGTAGAAGCAGCTGTGACGGCCGGTGTGACAGGCGATATCGCCGATCTGTTCGACCTTGAGGATCACCACATCGGCATCGCAGTCTATGCGCATCTCATGCAGGGTTTGCACGTGCCCGGACTCTTCGCCCTTGCGCCACAGTTTGCCACGGGAACGTGACCAGTAGATGGCGCGGTTCTCGGCGGCGGTCAGGCTCAGGGCCTCGCGGTTCATCCAGGCCATCATCAGCACGCGCCCGGTCTTGTAGTCCTGGGCAATGGCCGGCACCAGGCCGTCACTGTCCCACTTGATCTCGTCCAGCCAGTCTTTCATTTTCGGCTCCGGCAATTTGCGACAGTGTATAACCGGATTGGCTATCGACGCACGATCAGATACACGCCCACCGCGACCATGATGCCGGCCGGCCAGTGGCCCAGTTCATTCAACGGCCCGCCGGCGGCCAGTATCGTACCGCCCACCAGGTGCGCGGCGCCCAGCAGGCGCAGGAACCAGTCGTCCTTGCGCTTGTGCCACGGCGGTGCCGGGTCCTTGGCGTGGGGCTGGGACATGCGCTCCAGCAGGTCGCGGGTCATGTTGGCCAGGTGCGGCAGTTGCTCGACCTGGCTTTGCAGGTTGCCCAGCAGGGTTTTCGGGCTGATACGGTCCCGCATCCAGCGCTCGAGGAACGGTTGGGCGGTGTTCCACAGGTCGAGGTCCGGGTACAGCTGGCGGCCCAGGCCTTCGATGTTCAGCAGGGTCTTTTGCAACAGTACCAACTGCGGCTGCACTTCCATATTGAAGCGCCGCGCCGTCTGGAACAGACGCATCAGCACCTGACCGAAGGAAATATCCTTTAACGGTTTTTCAAAGATCGGCTCGCACACAGTGCGGATCGCCGCTTCGAATTCGTTGAGCTTGGTTTCGGCCGGCACCCAGCCCGAATCGATGTGCAACTGCGCCACGCGGCGGTAGTCACGCTTGAAGAAAGCGAACAGGTTGCGCGCCAGGTAATCCTGGTCTTCCGGGGTCAGGCTGCCGACGATGCCGCAGTCGATCGCAATGTACTGCGGGCTCCACGGGTTCACGGTGCTGACGAAAATGTTGCCGGGGTGCATGTCGGCGTGGAAGAAGCTGTCGCGGAACACCTGGGTGAAAAAAATCTCCACGCCGCGCTCGGCAAGCATCTTCATGTCGGTGCGCTGGTCGGCCAGGGTCGCGAGGTCGGTGACCTGCACGCCGTAGATGCGCTCCATGACCAGCACTTTCGGGCGGCACCAGTCCCAATAGACTTGCGGCACGTACAGCAGCTGCGAGCCTTCGAAGTTGCGCTTGAGCTGGCTGGCGTTGGCCGCTTCGCGCAGCAGGTCGAGTTCGTCGTAGATGGTTTTTTCGTAGTCCAGCACCACGTCCACCGGGTGCAGCAGGCGCGCATCGGCAGAGAAGCGCTCGGCGGCGCGGGCGAGGATGAACAGCCACGCCAGGTCCTGGCCGATGATCGGCTTGAGGCCCGGGCGGATCACCTTCACCACCACTTCTTCGCCGCTTTTCAGTTGCGCGGCATGCACCTGGGCCACCGAGGCCGAGGCCAATGGCGCGATGTCGAAGCGGCTGAAGACTTCGCTGATCTTCTTGCCCAGTTGCTCTTCAATCAGCGTGACTGCCAGTTGCGAGTCGAACGGCGGCACGCGGTCCTGCAACAGCATCAGTTCGTCGGCGATGTCTTCGGGCAACAGGTCGCGGCGGGTGGAGAGGATCTGCCCGAACTTGATGAAGATCGGCCCCAGGTCCTGCAACGCCAGGCGCAGGCGCGCGCCACGGCTCAGCTCGAGGGTCTTGCGCGGGAACCAGCGCCACGGCAGCACATAGCGCACCGCCAGCAGAAACCACGGCAGCGGCAGGGCGAACAGCAGGTCATCGAGGCGGTAGCGGATTACGACGCGCTGGATACGAAACAAACGGCGGACGGCGAGCAGCTTCATGCGTTATCGCTTGAATCAAGGGAGCGGCTCAGGCGCTCGAAGCGCGCCTCAAGTCGTTCCAGGTCGAGTTTGGCCTGGTCGAGTTCGCGAAAGCGCGCTTCCGCTTCCCGTTGTCCGACCAGGGTGCGCGATTCTTCGCTCAGGTATTCGGCGAGGTTCTGGTTCAGGCTGGCGAAACCCTGCTGGTACCAGCGCGTGCGGCTGCGCAGATGACCGCTGATCAGTTGGGTGGCCACCGGGCCGAGCCAACGTGACAGCTCGTATTCCCAGTCCAGTTCCAGGTCTTGCAGCACGGCGGCCAGGTCCATCAGCACCGCGCTGTCGCCTTCAAGTTCCACGTCCGGGCCGTGGAGGATCGCCGTCTTGTCCCGGCTCAGGGCCAGGCGCAGCAGGCTTGAGCCGGAAGCGCGCAGGGTGCAGTCGGCGTCGGCGGCCCAGTGGGACGCCAGCAACAGGCCTTCATCGCTGGGCAGGATAAACAGCTGCAAGGCGGGGCTGGTGCAATCGACGGCGATGATCCTGCCGTTCAGGTGCGCCAGCCGTGCCAGGGCGGTGCTGTCCAGGCGCAGTACACGGTTGAGGCCGTGTTCGACGCTGGCGAGAAGGCCTGCGAACAGCATCAGGGCTTGATGCCGCGGTGCAGGGCGACGATGCCCGAGGTCATGTTGTGGTAGGTCACGCGGTCGAAACCGGCCTCTACCATCATCGACTTCAGGGTTTCCTGGTTCGGGTGCATGCGGATCGATTCGGCCAGGTAGCGGTAGCTTTCGGCGTCATTGGTGATCAGCTTGCCCATCAACGGCATGAAGGCGAACGAGTAGGTGTCGTATACCTTGGACATCAGTGCGTTGGTCGGCTTGGAGAACTCCAGCACCAGCAGGCGACCGCCGGGCTTGAGTACGCGCAGCATCGAGCGCAGTGCGTCTTCCTTGTGGGTCACGTTACGCAGGCCGAAGGCGATGGTCACGCAGTCGAAGTGGTTGTCCGGGAACGGCAGCTTTTCAGCGTCGGCCTGGACGAACTCGATATTGCCCGCCACACCTTTGTCCAGCAGGCGATCACGACCGACCTTGAGCATCGAGCCGTTGATGTCGGCCAGTACCACTTGGCCGGTGGGGCCCACCAGCTTGGAGAACTTGGCGGCCAGGTCGCCCGTGCCGCCTGCGATATCCAGCACACGGTTGCCGGTGCGTACACCCGACAACTCAATGGTGAAGCGCTTCCACAGGCGGTGCATGCCGCCGGAGAGCACGTCGTTCATCAAGTCGTACTTGGCGGCTACCGAGTGGAACACCTCGGCGACTTTTTCCGCTTTCTGGCTTTCCGGGACGTTCTTGAAGCCGAAGTGAGTGGTGGGTTCGGCATCGCTGCCTTTGCGCTGATCAGTCATATCGCTGTCACCAAAAGAGAATGGGGGCATTCTAATCCCCAAGGCATGCTTTGTCTTGGCAAGGCTGAAGGTAAGATAGGTGGTCACCGAGACCTTTTGCCGCATGGCGGGTCGACAAGTCTCTATAACGAGGAGTCATTCAAATGGCCCGTATACAGGTTGAACGTGCCCACACACTGGGCAAAGACGCTGCGCGAGAAAAAGCCGACAAGTTGGCGAGCAAACTCAAGGAGCAATATGGCCTGGAGTCTTCCTGGGCCGGCGACACACTGAACCTCAAACGTTCGGGCGTTAAAGGCACCGTGAAAGTGGCGGAAGATTCCCTGCGGATTGAAGTCGAACTGGGCCTGTTGATGTCGGCCATGAGTGGCACCATCAAGTCCGAAATCGAGAAGGCACTGGATAAAGCCCTGGCCTGATTTGCGACCTTCTTAGGGTGCCGATTCTAATTTTTCTGCCTACTTTGTGCCCAAGCCCCCAACTTCTGTGGGCAGTTCTTCCCCCCTTTATGCGTGAGGTGCACCATGGCCAAAGTTATTTTGAAGAAAAAAATTGCTACCGGAACTAACGCCCTGACTGACGTTAAATCCTATGCCCGCAAGATCTGGCTGGCCGGTTTGGGGGCTTACGCCAAGGTCGGAAGCGAGGGCGCCGAGTACTTCAAAGAGCTGGTTAAGACTGGTCAACATGTTGAAAGTAAAGGCAAAAAAGTTGTGATTGAACAACTTGATGCAGCCAACAGTCAGATTGATCAAGTCAAGAGCGAAGTCTTCGGCGTCAAAGGTCGAGTCGAAGTGCAACTGGATAAAGTTGAAAGCGCTTTTGATAGTCGTGTTGGAAGTGCCTTGAATCGGATCGGCATTCCGTCTAAACATGACGTGGAGACACTCTCTGCTAAGCTCGATGAGCTGACGGCATTGCTCGAACGTGTCGCGCGTAAACACTAAGGAGACAACGGGATGGCTGGTAAAAAGACTACTGATAAAGAAGGCAGCTCGTGGATCGGGGAAGTTGAAAAATACTCCCGCAAGATCTGGCTGGCCGGTTTAGGCGTGTACTCGAAGGTGAGCAGTGACGGCGGTAAATACTTCGAGACTTTGGTTAAGGACGGCGAGAAGGCCGAGAAGTTGACCAAGAGCACAGTGGGTAAACAAGTCGATGCGGCAAAGGCTTCCGCCGGTTCTGCCAAATCACGTATCAGCGACAAGTGGGGCGAACTGGAAGGGGCTTTTGACAAGCGCCTGAACAGTGCCATTTCGCGACTCGGCGTACCTAGCCGTACTGAAGTGAAAGCGCTGCACAGCAAGGTCGATACCTTGACCAGGCAAATCGAAAAACTCACCGGCCTTAAAGCTGCGCCAGTTGCGGCTAAAACTGCAGCGGCTAAACCGGCTGCCAAGCCTGCGGCGAAAACTGCAGCGGCCAAGCCTGCTGCTAAAACCGCCGCTAAACCGCTGGTCAAGGCCGCCGCCAAACCGGCAGCCAAGCCCGCCGCCAAGGCGCCGGCCAAAGCTGCTGCAAAACCGGCTGCCAAGCCTGCGGCGAAAACCGCAGCGGCTAAACCGGCCGCCAAGCCTGCCGCTAAACCAGTGGCCGCTAAAGCAGCTGCAAAACCTGCGGCGAAACCTGCAGCCAAGCCGGCAGCAAAAGCAGCAGCCAAGCCAGCGGCGAAAACCGCTGCCGCCAAACCTGCTGCTGCCAAGCCAGCCGCTGCGAAACCTGCAGCCAAGCCGGTTGCTGCCAAACCCGCCGCCAAGCCTGCGGCTGCCAAACCTGCAGCGGCCAAGCCAGCTGCAAAACCGGCTGCGGCGAAGAAGCCGGCCGTAGCCAAAAAGCCAGCAGCGCCGAAGCCAGCGGTAGCGGCCAAGCCTGCAACTGCAGCGCCGGCGACCAACTCGGTCACGCCACCGACGCCTGCTGCTACCCCGACTGCAACGCCGGCAAGCCCGACGCCTACCAGTCAGTCCTGATTTTTACGGGACACATAAAAACGCCCGGCCTGCGAAGGTCGGGCGTTTTTTATGGAATCTACAGAACAACACAAATCCAATGTGGGAGCGGGCTTGCTCGCGAAAGCGGTGGATCAGTCACACATGTATTGACTGACACTCCGCTTTCGCGAGCAAGCCCGCTCCCACATTTTAGTCCGCGTCGTCCAGGTAGCGCAGCGCCAACCTCTCTGTCGCCAGCCTCGCCGGCATCAGCAGATGCGGGGCCACCAGCATCATGATCTGGTACACCACCACCCGCACCTCACCTTCTCGGTCGAGAATCCGCTGGTAGTCCAGGGAAAACAGCAAGGTCATGGTGATCTGTTCCACCAACTGCCCCAGCGCCTGGGTTTCACTGACCAGTTGCCCATCCGTCTTGAGGCGGGCCAGCAACGAGGCCAGCGTGCGCTTGAGCGCCGTCAGCAGGTTGCGGATGCCCTTGGCCAGTTTCGGCAAGCGGCCCGCCAGGTTCGACAGGTCCTGGAACAGAAACCGATAGTGCGCCATGCGCTCCACGATCAGGTGCAGGAACAGCCAGTAATCCTCGGCCGCCAGTTGTGCGTCTTCCGGCGGATCGAGCAACGGCGCCAATTCGTTTTGAAAGCGCTCGAACAGCCCGAGCACCAACGGTTCCTTGCCATGGAAGTGGTAATAGAGATTGCCGGGGCTGATCCCCATTTCATTGGCCACCTCCATGGTCGACACGTTCGGCTCGCCCTTGTGGTTGAACAACTGCAAGGCACATTCAAGGATACGGTCGCGGGTCTTCATCCAGTCTTCTTAAAGTCGTCGTGGGGCTCAGCGGACTCGCACATAGGTGCCCGGCGCCGCTTCCATCGGTGGGTAATTCTGGTTGCCCAGGGCGGTCAGTGTTTCGCGCTGCACACCGGAGCGCTGCTGGATCCACGCCAGCCAGTTGGGCCACCAGCTGCCCTCGACATGATTGGCGTCGTAGTACCAGGCGCGCGGGTCGCTGCTCAGCTTGAGGTTCTCGACATAGTTGGCCTTGGGGTTGCCCGGCGGGTTGAGGATGCTCTGGACATGCCCGCTGTTGGACAGAATGAAGCGCTTGTCGCCGCCCAGCAGTTGGGTGGAGCGGTACACCGCGTCCCACGGCGTGATGTGGTCGTTGATGCCGCCCACGCTGAAGCTGTCCACCGTCACCTTCTGCAAGTCGACAGGCGTGCCGCACACCTCCAGGCCGCCGGGGTGGCTCAGCGGGTTGTGCTTGAAGAAGTCCAGCAAGTCGCCATGCAGCGCGGCGGGCAGGCGGGTGTTGTCGTTGTTCCAGTACAGGATGTCGAAGGCCGGCGGTTCCTTGCCCAGCAGGTAATTGTTGATCCAGTAGTTCCAGATCAGGTCGTTGGGACGCATCCAGGCGAATACCTTGGCCATGTCCCGGCCGTCGAGTACGCCTTGCTGGTAAGAGCGGCGCTTGGCGGCTTCCAGCGTCTGTTCGTCGGCGAACAGGGTGGCGGGGCTGTCGATCTGGCTGTCCAGCAGGCTCACCAGGTAGCTGGCGCTGGAGATGCGGCGCAGCTGGCGCTTGGCCTGCAGATGGCCTTGCAGCGCGGCGATGGTCAGGCCACCGGCGCAGGCGCCCATCAGGTTGACCTCACGGGCGCCGGTGATTGCGCGGGTTACGTTCAGCGCTTCTTCCAAAGCCGCGACGTAGGTGGACAAGCCCCATTCGCGGTGGCGTACATCCGGGTTGCGCCAGCTGACCATAAACACTTGCAGGCCATTTTTCAGGGCGAACTGGACGAAGCTGTTGTTCGGGCTCAGGTCGAAAATGTAGTACTTGTTGATTTGCGGCGGCACCACCAGCAGCGGCTTGGCGTACTGTTTTTCGCTCATGGGCTTGTACTGGATCAGCTCCAGCAGTTCATTGCGAAACACCACCGAACCGGGTGTGGTGGCCACCGTCTTGCCGACTTCAAAGGCCTGCTTGGTGACCTGGCGCGGCAAGCCGTTGTTGTGCAGCAGGTCGTCGAACAGGTTGCTGACGCCACGCACCACGCTGTTGCCGCCGGAGTTGAGCAGCTCCTTGATCGCCAGCGGGTTGAGCAGGGTGTTGGATGGCGACACCGCATCGTTGAGCAGGGCAAAGGCAAAGTGCGCCCGCGCCTGGTCGTCGGCGCTGAGGTTGCTGTCGTCGATCCAGTGGCGAGTCTGTTTTTGCCAGCTCAGGTAGGCTTGCAGGCTGCGCCGATAAAACGGGTTGAGCTGCCAGGTCGGGTCGGCGAAGCGGCTGTCCTTCGGGTTCGGCTCGTGCACCGTTTCCCCGAGCAGCACGCGGCCCAATTGCCCGCCCAACTTCAAGGCGTGACGGGCGGTGTGCACCGGGTTGCGCAAGCCGTGTGCGGCGACGCTGCGCAGGGTCGAGAGCAAATCCCGGCCGCGCAGGCCGGTGATCGCACTTTCAATATTGATGAACGCGGCGGGTGTGGGCACCGGGTTCGATACGGGTCTTTCTCGCATGCGCCAACACTCCTTCGTCAAGCCATCAACAAGCACGCCAATTCAGAACCATAGTCGGTTCTGGCCAAGTTGCGCGGCGCGGTCGTCCTGACCGCCGCCGGCTAAAGTGCGGGTTGCGGGTGAATCACCGCCCTCAGGCGTTCTTCCTGGAGAAACTTCATGATGATCGGCGCCACGGCCTCGGCCCGGGTAATCAGGAACAGATGGCCGTCGTCGATGATGTGCAGTTGGGCGTTGGGAATGCGCCAGGCCAGCATGCGCATGTTGATCAGCGGGATCAGTGGGTCGTCGTCGCCGGCCAGCACCAGGGTCGGCTGCTTGATCTTGTGCAGCCAGTGGATGCTGGTCCAGCCAAGCCCGGCGAACAGTTGCCAGTAGTAACCCAGCTTGCCCGCCGAACGCACTTTGCTCGCGTGTTCGGCGGCCAGTTTCGAATCCCGACGGAAGGAGCCGCCGTAGATCATCGGTGCAATGCGCACCACGTGGGACGGTTGGATATAACGCCGGGGGCTGGCCATCAGCCACAAGACCTTCGGCTTGCCCGGCACCATGAAGGCACCGGCGGCGGTGGCGGCCAGAATCAGCTTCTTGCAGCGTTCCGGATAGTCATAGGCGAACTGCTGCGCCAGCGCGCCGCCCCAGGAAACGCCCACCGCGTTGACCTGGCCATAGTCCAGGTAATCGAGCATGCGCGCGGTGAGTTTGGCCAGGCCGGGAAAGCGATAAGGCCGGCTGGGGGTCGACGAGCCGCCGACGCCTGGCACATCAAAGGCAATCACTTCCAGGTCCGGGTCCAGGGCCTGGACGAACGGAAACACCAGCTCAAGGTTGGCGCCGATGCCGTTGAAAATCAGCAGCGGCGTCAAGTGAGGCTTGCCCGGGCGTACCGCCGTGCGGATGGCTTGGCCATCCAGGTCGATGGTACGGAAGATGAACGGTTGCGGCATGGGCTTACCCTGCAAAATGGCGCTATTTCCCTGCGGGAACACGGTCAATGTGGGAGCTGGCTTGCCTGCGATGCAGACGCTACGGTGTATCAGGCACACCGAGTTGATGCCATCGCAGGCAAGCCAGCTCCCACATTTGATCCCATTCCCGCCTACCTTTCGTGAACGTATGTGCCCGGCGCCGCTTCCGCCGCTGCATAAGTCTTGTTGCCCAGGTTCGCAGGCGCCTTCTTCAACTTGCCCGACCGCTCCGCCTGCCACGCCTGCCAATGCAACCACCACGAATCGGTGTGCTTGGTGGCGTTCTCCTGCCAGTCCAGGGCCTTGCCCGGCATCGTATCGCTGGTCTGGTAACGCGATTTTGGATTGCCCGGCGGGTTCAGAATGCTCTGGATATGCCCGCTGCTGGACAGCACAAACTCCACCTTGCCGCCAAACAGCTGCGCCGACTTGTAGCAGGACTGCCACGGTGTGATGTGGTCGTTGGTGCCGGCCAAAGAATAAATATCGGCAGTGACCTGCTTCAGGTCGATCGGCGTGCCGCACACTTCCAGGGCATTGGCGCGCACCAAGGGATTGTTCTTGAACAGTTCGATCAGGTCGCCATGGAACGCGGCCGGCAAGCGGGTGGTGTCGTTGTTCCAGAACAGGATGTCGAACACCGGTGGCTCGTTGCCTAGCAGGTAGTTGTTGACCCAGTAGTTCCAGATCAGGTCATTGGGGCGCATCCAGGCAAACACCTTGGCCATGTCGCGGCCTTCCAGCACACCGGCCTGGTAGGAATGGCGCTTGGCTGCTTCCAGGGTCTGTTCGTCGACGAACAACGCCACCTGGGTGTCCAGGGTCGTGTCCAGCACGCTCACCAGCAGGGTCAGGGCGTTGACCTTCTTCTCGCCCAGCGCCGCGTAGTGGCCCAGCAGGGCGGTGCAGGTGATGCCGCCGGAGCAGGCGCCGAGCATGTTGATGTCTTTGCTGCCGGTGATCGCGCTCACCACATCGACCGCTTCTTTCAGCGCCTCGATGTAGGTCGACAGGCCCCACTCGCGCTGGGCCTTGGTCGGGTTGCGCCAACTGACGATAAACGTCTGCTGGTTATTGCGCAGGCAGAAGCGCGCCAGGCTCTTGTCCGGGCTCAGGTCGAATACATAGAACTTGTTGATCTGCGGCGGCACCACCAGCAGCGGACGTTCGTGCACCTGCTCGGTGATCGGCCGGTATTGGATCAGCTCCAGCACATCGTTGCGAAACACCACGGCGCCTTCGGTGGTGCCCAGGCTCTTGCCCACTTCAAAGGCGCCCATGTTGACCTGGCTCGGCATGCCGCCGTTGTGCACCATGTCCTTGGCCAGGTGGGACAGGCCATCCAGCAGGCTCTTGCCGCCGGTTTCAAAGAAGCGTTTGACCGCCGCCGGGTTGGCTGCGCTGTTGGTGGGCGCCATGGCCTCGGTCATCAGGTTGATGACGAAGTGGCCGCGGCTGATGTCGTGTTCCGACAGGTTGCTGTCACCGATCCAGTCGTGCAGCTCCTTGCGCCACGCCAGGTAGGTTTGCAGGTAACGTTTGTAGAGCGGGTTCTGGGTCCACGCCGGGTCGTTGAAACGACGGTCGTCGGCCTCGGGTGTCAGCTGTGATTTGCCGAACACCACGTTCTTCAATTCGACGCCGAAATGGGCGACGTGCTTGACGCTGTGCAACGGTTGTTTGATGGCCTGGGTCAGCACCATCCGAGCGGATGCCAGTAAATCCTTTTTCCGTAACGCGATGATCGGGTTCAGCCCCAGGGTGTTTTCCGAGGCCTGGCGTTTCAAGTCATCGTTGTTCTTGTTACTCATCTACGACGCTCCATTGTCCGACAGACGAGTACCGGGTACCGCTGTGTACCACTACTTGCCACACAGCACAGCCTGGTACTACTGCTCGGGTGACCGTTAATACCGCATCGTCAAATGCAGGGAACTTGCCAGTTCCATTGGTTACCCGAGTTTAATTTTTTTCGCAAGCGGGCCAATCGTTGGCCACGACAGAGGGGCATTCAAGCAGATGGAATTAGAAAATGCCCACTAATGAGCAAGAGGCCTGGGCTAGAGCATCAGCCGCACGACCGACTGGCTCGGGTCGCGGGTTTTTCCGGCGGCTTTCAGCTCGGCAAGATAGTCAGCCCACAGCGCGTCCTGACGCACGGCAAGTTGATAGAGGTAGTCCCAGGTGAACAATCCGCTGTCATGGCCATCGTCGAAGGTCAATTTCAGTGCGTATTGGCCGGCGGGTTCGATCTTGGTCAAGCCGACATTGAGCTTGCCGAATTGCAGGATCGGTTTGCCGTGGCCCTGGACCTCGGCGGAGGGGGAGTGCACGCGAAGGAATTCGGCGGGCAGTTGATACACCTCGTCGGGACCGTAGGTGAGGCCCAGGGTCCTGGAGGCTTTGTGCAGGTTGATGGCGGTAGGCAGTTTGGTCATTTGGGGAACCGCTCAGAGATGATCCTGAAGGAACCGGCTTTAAACTGTGGGAGCGGGCTTGCTCGCGAATGCGGTGGGTCAGTTCATGCAATTGTGACTGACCCACCGCATTCGCGAGCAAGCCCGCTCCCACATTAAAGCAGAGCGGTTCCTGCGTGAGGCTTACAGGATATAACGAGACAGATCTTCGTTCTGCGCCAATTCGCCCAGGTGGCTGTTGACGTAGTCGGCGTCGATCTTGATTGCTTCGCCATTCTGCGCGCCCGCCATGTCGCCGGCACTGAAGGACACTTCCTCCAGCAGGCGCTCAAGCAGGGTGTGCAAGCGACGGGCACCGATGTTCTCGGTCTTCTCGTTGACCTGCCAGGCAATCTCCGCCAGACGCTTGATACCGTCCGGCAGGAACTCAATCCCCAGGCCTTCGGTTTTCAGCAGCTCGCGGTATTGCTCGGTCAGCGACGCATGCGGCTCGCTGAGGATGCGTTCGAAATCGCCCGGCGTCAGCGCTTTCAGTTCAACGCGAATCGGCAGGCGGCCTTGCAGCTCCGGCACCAGGTCGCTTGGCTTGCTCAGGTGGAACGCACCGGACGCGATAAACAGGATGTGGTCGGTCTTGACCATGCCCAGCTTGGTGTTGACGGTGCAACCTTCGATCAGCGGCAGCAGGTCGCGCTGCACGCCTTCGCGGGACACATCGACGCCGCCGGAATTACCGCGCTTGGCCACCTTGTCGATCTCGTCGATAAACACGATGCCGTGCTGCTCGACTGCTTCCAGGGCCTTGGCCTTGAGTTCTTCCTCATTCACCAGGCGCCCGGCCTCTTCGTCGCGCACCAGTTTCAGCGCTTCCTTCACCTTGAGCTTGCGGCTTTTCTTCTTGCCCTTGCCCATGTTGGCGAACAGGTTCTGCAACTGGCTGGTCATTTCTTCCATGCCAGGCGGTGCGGAGATGTCGACGCCGGACACTTCCGCGACTTCGATCTCGATTTCCTTGTCGTCCAGCTGGCCTTCACGCAGGCGCTTGCGGAACAGCTGGCGGGTGTTGGAATCCGAGCTCGGTGCGGCGTCTTCGTTGAAGCCCATGCGTGCCGGTGGCAGCAGGGCGTCGAGGATGCGTTCTTCGGCGGCGTCTTCGGCGCGATGGCTGACCTTGGTCATTTCCTGTTCGCGCAGCAGCTTCAGGGCAGCGTCGGCCAGGTCACGAATGATCGACTCGACGTCACGGCCCACATAGCCCACTTCGGTGAACTTGGTGGCTTCGACCTTGATGAACGGAGCATTGGCCAGCTTGGCCAGGCGCCGGGCGATCTCGGTTTTACCGACACCGGTCGGGCCGATCATCAGGATGTTCTTGGGGGTTACTTCAACGCGCAATTCTTCGGGCAGTTGCATCCGGCGCCAGCGGTTACGCAGGGCGATGGCAACGGCGCGCTTGGCATCGTCCTGGCCGATGATATGGCGATTGAGTTCATGGACGATTTCGCGGGGAGTCATGGACATAGTAATTGGCGGTCCTCAAGCGGGAATAAGCCTGCGGCTTATTCGGCGAGGTCCTGCTCCTCAATGGTCAGGTTGTGGTTGGTGAAGACACAGATGTCGCCAGCGATACCCAGGGCCGTCTCGACGATTTCCCGGGCCGACAGGTCGGTTTTCTTCAGCAGGGCGCTGGCAGCGGCCTGGGCGTAACCGCCGCCGGAACCCATGGCGATCAGGCCTTCTTCGGGTTCAACCACGTCGCCGTTGCCGGTGATGATCAGCGAGGCGTCTTTGTTGGCGACGGCCAACATGGCTTCCAGGCGGCTGAGGGAGCGGTCGGTGCGCCATTCTTTGGCGAGCTCGACGGCGGCACGGACCAGATGGCCCTGGTGCTTCTCAAGTTGGCCTTCAAAGCGCTCGAACAGGGTAAAGGCGTCAGCGGTGGCGCCGGCAAAACCGGCGAGGACCTGGCCGTGGTACAGGCGACGGACTTTTTTCGCGTTGCCTTTCATCACGGTATTGCCAAGTGAAACCTGGCCGTCGCCGCCCATGACGACTTTGCCGTGGCGGCGAACTGAAACGATGGTGGTCAAGGGGAGAGTCTCCACGCTGCGGGGCGAAAATGCCCTGATGGAACTCATATGGGGGTGGCGGGGGGATTTCAACTGTAGGACGGGAGGGCGGACGAGTGGTGTTTATGTGTCGGACCCGGTCCTGAGGCCGATGAAAATCAAATGTGGGAGCGGGCTTGCTCGCGAATGCGGTGTATCAGTCACTGGAAATATTGACTGGTCTGGCGCCTTCGCGAGCAAGCCCGCTCCCACATAGGTACTGCTGTGTGTCCGGAATCAGCGGCTCTGGCGTTGTTGTAACAACAGGTTGCTAAACCCGGCGCCGGCCAGTTGTTTCTGGGCCACGGTCAGCTGTTCACGGTTGCTGAACGGCCCTACCAGCACGCGATACCAGGTCGCATCCTTAACCGTCCCGGACTCCACCGTCACCGCCTGCCCCAACAGAATAATCTGCGCGCGCACCCGGTCCGCATCCGCCTGTTTCGGGAACGAGCCCGCCTGCAGGAAGAACTTGGTCACGGGCGCGGCCTTGGTGGTGGCGACCGGCGGCGGTGGCGGCGGGGTAATCCCGGCCAGCGCAGCCTGGGCCCGGGCCGTGTCGATCTTCGCTGCTTCCGCCGGGGTAACCGGCGTAGTCGGCACCGGCTGCGGCGTCGGCAGGGTTTTCTCCGGCACGGCGTCCGGCGGCACGATCACTTCCGATTCCGGCAGCAGCGTGTAGAAGTCGTACTTCGGCTTCACCGGCGCAGTCGGGCTAGGCGGTGTCTTGTTCGCCTCGGCCATTTTCGTGGCCTTCTGCTGTTCTTGCTTGACCCGTTTGACGTCATCGCCCTTGCCCGGGTCGAGCTTCATCAGGAACACCACAAACGCGCCGACCGTCAGGCCGATGGCCATCCACAACCAGCCCGGAATAGGCTTCTTCGCCGGTGCCTGGTAGCGGCTGGCGCCGCGCTTGGGTGCAGGTTTTTTCTTGGCAGCCAACTTACATACGCTCCAGAGTTTCCAGGCCCAACAATTCCAGGCCTTGCTTGAGGGTCCGTCCTGCCAGTGCGGCGAGGCGCAGGCGGCTCTGCTTTTGGGCTTCGTCGTCTGCGGTCAGGATCGGGCAGTTCTCGTAGAAGCTGGAGAACAAACCGGCGACTTCGTACAAATAGGTGCAGAGGATGTGCGGTGTGCCTTTTTCGCCGACGCTGTTCAGCACTTCGCCGAATTGCGCCAGTTTGGCGGCCAGTTCCTGCTCGTGTGGCGCCTCAAGGTTGATCTGGCCTTCGACTTCGCTGAAGTCCTTGCCCAGCTTGCGGAACACACCGGCCACCCGCGTGTAGGCATACAGCAGGTACGGCGCGGTGTTGCCTTCGAAGTTGAGCATCAGTTCGAAGTTGAAGCTGTAGTCGCTGGTGCGGTGCTTGGACAGGTCGGCGTATTTCACCGCGCCAATCCCCACGACGCGGGCGATGTTGCGCAGGTCGGCTTCGGCCAGCTCCGGGTTCTTTTCCTTCACCAGGTTGTAGGCGCGGTCCTGGGCTTCGTTCAGCAGGTCGATCAGCTTCACGGTGCCGCCGTCACGGGTCTTGAACGGGCGGCCATCGGCGCCGTTCATGGTGCCGAAGCCCATGTGTTCCATCTGCATCGGGTGGGTCACGAAACCGGCGCGGCGCGCCACTTCGAACACTTGCTGGAAGTGCAGGGCCTGGCGCTGGTCAACGAAATACAGGGCACGGTCGGCTTTCAGCACGCCGCTGCGGTAGCGCACGGCGGCCAGGTCGGTGGTGGCGTAGAGGTAGCCGCCATCGGCCTTGACGATGATCACCGGCAGCGGGTCGCCGTCGGCGGTCTTGAATTCTTCGAGGAACACGCACTGCGCGCCGTTGCTTTCAACCAGCAGGCCCTTGGCCTTGAGGTCGTTGACCACGTTGATCAGGTCGTCGTTGTAGGCGCTTTCGCCCATCACGTCGGCCATGGTCAATTTGACGTTGAGCAGCTCGTAGATTTCCTGGCAGTGGGACAGCGAGATCTCGCGGAAGCGGCCCCACAGTTCCAGGCATTCGGCATCGCCGGCTTGCAGCTTGACCACCAGGCCACGGGCGCGGTCGGCGAATTCTTCGGATTCGTCGAAACGCTTCTTGGCGGCGCGGTAGAAGTTCTCCAGGTCCGACAGCTCATTGCTGGTGATCGGGTTTTCCTGCAGATAGGCCATCAACATGCCGAACTGGGTGCCCCAGTCGCCCACGTGGTTCTGGCGGATCACGTCATCGCCGAGGAACTCCAGGACCCGCGCCACGCCGTCACCGATGATGGTGGAGCGCAGGTGGCCCACGTGCATTTCCTTGGCCAGGTTCGGTGCCGACAGGTCGATGGCCACGCGCTGTGCCGGGCCGGCCTTGCGCACGCCGATTTTCGCGTCGGCCAGGGCCGCGTCCAGGCGCGAAGCCAGGGCCTGGGTGTTCTGAAAGAAGTTGATGAAGCCTGGGCCGGCGATTTCAGCCTTGGTTACCTGCGGGTCGGCCGGCAGCGCGGCGATGATTTTTTCCGCCAGGTCGCGCGGCTTCAGGCCGGCCGGCTTGGCCAGCATCATCGCGATGTTGCTGGCGAAATCACCGTGGGTCTTGTCGCGGGTATTTTCCACCTGGATCGCCGGCGTCAGGCCTTCAGGCAACACACCTTCGTTGACGAGTTGGGTGAGGGCTTGTTGGATCAGCTGGCGAATGGTGTCTTTCATGGTGTTCTCTTTCGACCGCAAGCGGTGGCGCGCGATGCGCAGGTGGAAAAACTGGGCATTATCCGTGGCGAGGGCGGGCTTGCCAACCTTCGCGGGACCTTGACGGACGATTAACCTGTGGCGAGGGAGCTTGCTGTGGCGAGGGAGCTTGCTCCCGCTGGAGTGCGTAGCGCTCCCGGCTTTTTTGGGGCTGCTACGCAGCCCAGCGGGAGCAAGCTCCCTCGCCACAGGGGGTTAGTACAAATCTACCGGGTCTACGTCCAGCGACCATCTCACCTGGCGACCACTGGGCATTTGCTCCAGCGCAAGTAACCAGCTGCTTAATAAACGATGCAGCGGCGCGCGGGCGCTGGCTTGCAAGAGTAGCTGGGCGCGGTAACGCCCGGCGCGGCGTTCCATCGGTGCTGGCACCGGGCCCAATAGCTCGATGCCGGTCAGACCCAGTTCCCCCAGCAAACGTTCAGCCTCGCTGCACGCTTCATCCAGGAAACCTTCGGCCTGCCCCGGCTTGTGCGCTTCGGCCCGCAGCAGCGCCAGATGCGCAAACGGTGGCAGACCTGCCGAGCGTCGCTCGCTCAAGGCCTGTTCGGCGAAGGCAAAGTAGCCTTGTTCTGTCAGTTGAATCAGCAGCGGGTGGTCGGCCAGGTGCGTCTGGATGATCACCTTGCCCGGCTCTTCGGCCCGCCCGGCCCGGCCTGCGACCTGCACGATCAACTGCGCCATGCGCTCGCTGGCGCGAAAATCCCCGGAGAACAGCCCGCCGTCGGCATCCAGGATCGACACCAGGGTCACCCGTGGGAAGTGATGCCCTTTGGCAAGCATCTGCGTGCCCACCAGAATGCACGGCTGGCCCTTCTGGATCGTGGCGAACAACTGATTCATCGCGTCCTTGCGCGAGGTGCTGTCGCGGTCGACCCGCAGCACCGGGTAATCCGGGAACAGGATGCCCAGTCGTTCTTCGGCGCGCTCGGTGCCCGCGCCCACCGGTCGCAAGTCGACTTTGCCGCACTGCGGGCAGTGCCGCGGCACCCGCTCCACATGGCCGCAGTGATGGCAGCGCAACTCGCCGGAGCGCTGGTGCACGGTCATTCGCGCATCGCAGCGATTGCACTCGGACATCCAGCCGCAGTCGTGGCACAGCAGCGTCGGCGCAAAACCCCGGCGGTTGAGGAACACCAGCACTTGCTGGCCCGCCGCGAGGGTTTGCCCGATGGCTTGCTGCATCGGCCCGGAAATGCCGCTGTCCAGCGGGCGACTTTTTACATCCAGGCGCAGGAAGCGGGGTTGCTTGGCACCGCCGGCACGTTCATTGAGACGCAGCAGGCCGTAGCGCCCGGTGTAGGCGTTGTGCAGGCTTTCCAAGGAAGGCGTGGCCGAGCCCAGCACAATCGGGATGTTTTCCTGGCGGGCACGCACCAGCGCCAGGTCGCGGGCGTGGTAGCGCAGGCCTTCCTGCTGTTTATAGGAGCCGTCGTGTTCTTCGTCGATGATGATCAGCCCGGGATTTTTCATCGGGGTGAACAGCGCCGAACGGGTGCCGATAATAATGTCGGCCTCGCCGTCCCGGGCGGCGAGCCAGGATTCCAGGCGCTCGCGGTCGTTGACCGCCGAGTGCACCAGGGCGATGCGCGCGTTGAAACGCTGCTCGAAACGCGCCAGGGTTTGCGGGCCGAGGTTGATCTCGGGGATCAGCACCAGTGCCTGTTTGCCGGCTTCGAGGGTTTCGCGGATCAGTTGCAAATAGACTTCGGTCTTGCCGCTGCCGGTGACGCCGGCCAGCAGGAACGCGTGGAAACTGTCGAAACCGGCGCGAATCGCCTCGTAGGCGGCGCGTTGTTCGGGGTTGAGCGGCAATTCCGGCTGAGCCAGCCAGTGTTCGTGGCGCTCGCCGGGGGCGTGCTTGCGGATTTCCACCTGCACCAGGCCCTTGGCCAGCAGCAAGTCCAGGCTGTCCTTGCTCAGCATCAGCTTGCTTAAAAGCTGATGGGCGACGCCGTGGGGATGCTGGGCCAGGGTTGCCAGGGCTTCACGCTGGCGCGGGGCGCGGGCGATGCGCGGGTCGTCCATGCGCGCCCCCGGGACCATCGACCAGAAACGCTCCTGACGCGCCTCGGCCAGTTCGCCCTGGCGCAACAGCACCGGCAGCGCCCAGCTCAAGGTGTCGCCGAGGCTGTGCTGGTAATACTGCGAGGTCCACAGGCACAGTTTGAACAGTGCGGGCGGCAGCGGCGGCGTGCTGTCGAGGATGGCCACGGCGGGCTTGAGCTTCTCGGCGGGCACTTCGCTGTGATCGGCGACCTCCACCAGGATGCCGATCATCTCCCGCCGGCCAAACGGTACCCGTACGCGCATGCCGGGCTGCAACTGCGACCGCAATACGCCGGCAGGGGCCCGATAATCGAACAGGCGGCGCAGGGGCGAGGGCAGGGCGAGGCGCAAAATGGCGTCGGGCACGCGGGGGTTCTCATATGACGGGCGGCGAAGAAGGGCGGGAGCCTAGCAGACCAGCGGTGGATGTGGGAGCCGGGCTTGCCCGCGATAGTATCGACACGGTGCACCTGAGGCACCGCCGCGCCTGCATCGCGGGCAAGCCCGGCTCCCACAGGGCCTTGTGTATGCCGCGCTTTTCTGATGAAAGGGGCCGTTGTGCTTCTTGCGCGTTTAAAAAGGTCTGGTAGAATCCGCGGCCTAATTACGTGCGGTATTCAACAATAGTGTTGATTGGCGGCACGCTAGCCTGAGGAATACACCATGAAAGCCGATATCCATCCAAACTATGTTGCCATCGACGTTACCTGCAGCTGCGGTAACAAGTTCGAGACCCGTTCGACTTTCGGCAAAGCTCTGCCAATCGACGTGTGCAACGAGTGCCACCCGTTCTACACCGGTAAGCAGAAGACTCTGGATGTTGGCGGCCGTGTTGACCGCTTCAAGACCCGCTTCGGTGCTTTCGGCGCTAAAGCTGCTCCTAAAGCCGAGTAAGGCTGGTCCGCTTGGATGGCCTGTATGGCTTGTCCTCGCTGATGAAAAAGGCGTCCCTTGTGGGCGCCTTTTTTGTGTCTGCGATTTGGCTGGCGCCCGCCCAGGCCGAGGTGTTCTGCCCGGCGCCCGGCGATGTCGCGACCTTCGACGTGCAGCGGGTAGTGGATGGCGACACCGTGCGCCTCAAGGATGGCCGCAGCATACGCATGATCGGCGTCAATGCCCCGGAAACCGGCAAGCAGGGGCGCACTGACGAGCCCTTCGCCGTGGCCGCTCGCGAGCGCCTGCAAAGTCTTGTGGGCGCGAGCGGTGGGCGCGTTGGAGTGGTGCCCGGACGGGAGAGCAAGGACCGTTACGGCCGCACCCTGGCCCATCTCTACGGTGCCAATGGAGCAAATCTGGAAGCGCAGTTGCTCGCCGAAGGCCTTGGCTTCCAGGTGGCGGTCGCGCCGAATGTGGCACTGGTGGCCTGCCAGCAAGCCGCCGAACGCAGCGCCCGGCAGGCCCGGCTGGGGGTGTGGCGCCGGTCACCGGTGGTCGATGCGGCGAAGATCCGGCGCTCGGGCTTTGCGGTGGTCAGCGGTCAGGTGAACAAAATCGAACGCAATCGCGGCGGAGTCTGGATTGAGTTGCAGGGCTCACTGGTACTGCGCATTGCACCCAATCTGGTGGGCCGATTCGACAGTGCACTGTTGAAGGGTTTGCAGGGCCAGTCCATCGAAGCCCGCGGCTGGGTGCTGGACCGCTCCCGACGCGGCGGCCTGGAAAAGGGCCAGGCACGCTGGCTGTTGCCACTGACCGATCCCGGCATGCTCGAGCAGGCGCCGTAAGAAAAAATTGTAGACATTTTTCAGGTCGATTGTGAACAGTTGAGCCCTTGTATCCCGTGGCTCTTGGCCAAAAGTCGTAGGGCAGGGCCCTTGACACCTGTGACTGCCCAGTCTTGTGGGGACTTTGCGACACGCGTATCCTCGGCGGTCCGTCGACCAACAGTAAAAGCGGAATGCCGATATGTCTGATTTGAAAACTGCCGCTCTCGAATATCATGCCCATCCTCGTCCAGGAAAGCTGAGTGTAGAGCTCACCAAAGCCACTGCCACCGCCCGCGACCTGTCGCTGGCCTACAGCCCTGGCGTTGCCGAGCCCGTACGTGAAATCGCCCGCGATCCTGAACTGGCCTACAAGTACACCGGCAAAGGCAACCTGGTTGCAGTGATCTCTGATGGCACCGCGATCCTCGGCCTGGGTAACCTCGGGCCATTGGCTTCCAAGCCAGTCATGGAAGGTAAAGGCGTGCTGTTCAAGCGCTTCGCCGGCATTGACGTATTCGATATCGAAGTGGATTCCGAAAGCCCGCAGGCTTTCATCGACACCGTCAAGCGCATCTCCATCACCTTCGGTGGCATCAACCTGGAAGACATCAAGGCACCTGAGTGCTTCGAGATCGAAAAGGCCCTGATCGAACAGTGCGACATCCCGGTATTCCACGATGACCAGCACGGCACCGCGATCGTTACCGCGGCCGGCATGATCAACGCCCTGGAAATCGCCGGCAAAACCCTTGGCGAAGCCAAGATCGTTTGCCTGGGCGCCGGCGCCGCGGCCATCTCCTGCATGAAGTTGCTGGTGAGCATGGGCGCCAAGCTGGAAAACATCTACATGGTCGACAGCAAGGGCGTTGTGCAGTCCGAGCGTACCGACCTGAACCAGTACAAGGCGATGTTCGCGCATCCGTCCTCCAAGCGTACCCTGGCTGATGCCCTGGACGGTGCAGACGTGTTCGTTGGCCTGTCCGGCCCGAACCTGCTGAGCGCCGAAGGCCTCAAGTCCATGGCCGCCAACCCGATCGTGTTCGCGTGCTCCAACCCGGATCCGGAAATCTCCCCGGAACTGGCCCATGCCACCCGTAACGACGTGATCATGGCCACCGGCCGTTCGGACTACCCGAACCAGGTCAACAACGTACTGGGCTTCCCGTTCATCTTCCGTGGTGCCCTGGACGTTCGCGCCAAGCGCATCAACGAAGAGATGAAAGTCGCGGCCGCCAACGCCCTGCGCGAACTGGCCAAGCTGCCGGTTCCTCAGGAAGTGTGCGACGCCTACGGCGGCATCAAGCTGGAATTCGGTCGTGAGTACATCATCCCGAAACCAATGGACAAGCGCCTGATCACCCTGATCTCCGATGCCGTGGCCAAAGCCGCAATCGAGACGGGTGTGGCCACCCTGCCGTATCCGAAGAACTACCCGCTGCAAAGTGTGGATGATGTGTTCAACGGCTAAGCCGTTGTAGCGCACCACCAAAAAGCCCCGGCTCTTGCGAGTCGGGGCTTTTTTTGTGGCTGGCAATTGGCTCGAGCCTGGCGGTGATCCAACTGTGGGAGCGGGCTTGCTCGCGAAGACGGTGTGTCAGTCGGCCCATCTGAGCCTGATACTCCGCTTTCGCGAGCAAGCCCGCTCCCACATTGGAACTGCGTGTTAGAACAAGTCGATCGGCGCCGCCTCGTCCGCCGGCAGCGGGCTGCCCGGTGCAACACCATTGCCCAGCTCGTTGACCGACGGCGGCGTGTCCTCGCTCTTGAACAGCTCGAAGTACGCATTCGGCGTGCTCGGCGCTGCTGCACGGCCGCTGACCGGGTCGATCCGCAGGCTCAGGATGCCTTCCGGTTCCGGCTGGGTATGCAGCGGCATATCCTTCAGCGCGGCGCCCATGTAGCTCATCCAGATCGGCAGCGCGACGGTGCCGCCGAACTCCCGGCGACCGAGGCTTTCCGGCTGGTCGTAACCGGTCCATACGGTGGTCACGTAGTCGGCGTTGTAGCCGGAGAACCAGGCATCCTTGGAATCGTTGGTGGTACCGGTCTTGCCGGCGATATCGGCACGGCCCAGGGCCAGGGCGCGACGCCCCGTACCTTTCTTGATCACGTCTTCCAGGATGCTGTTGAGGATGTAGGTGGTACGGCCATCCACAACGCGTTCGGCTACCGCCGGCGCTTGAGGTGCGGCGGGGGCGCCGGCTGCCGGGGCTTCGCCTGGCGTCGGCTCGATGGTGATGCCGCCGTTGGCCGGTGCTGCCTGGCCGTCAGTGGCCGCGACGCCATTGACCACGTCGCCCGGTACCCGTGGTGGGTTGGCGGTGAACAGGGTTTCGCCGCTACGGCTTTCTATCTTGTCGATCAGGTACGGGGTGATCTTGTAGCCGCCGTTGGCAAAGGTGCTCCAGCCGGTGGCGATTTCCATCGGCGTCAGCGTGGCGGTACCCAGTGCCAGGGACAGGTTGGGCGGCAGGTCCGACTTGTTGAAGCCGAAGCGGGTGATGTAGTCGATGGTCTTGCCTACGCCCATCGCCTGCAGCAGGCGGATCGACACCAGGTTACGCGACTTGTACAGCGCCTCGCGGACGCGGATCGGGCCGAGGAAGGTGTTGGTGTCGTTCTTCGGGCGCCAGACCTTGTCCAGGTACTCGTCGACGAACACGATCGGTGCATCGTTGACCAGGCTGGCGGCGGTGTAGCCGTTATCCAGTGCAGCGCTGTAGATGAACGGCTTGAAGCTGGAACCCGGCTGGCGCTTGGCCTGGGTGGCGCGGTTGTAGTTGCTCTGCTCGAAGGCAAAGCCGCCGACCAGGGCACGGATTGCACCGTTCTGCGGGTCAAGCGACACCAGCGCGCCCTGTGCCACGGGCACCTGGCTGAATTTCAGGCTGTCGTCCTTCTGGCGCTGCACGCGAACCAGGTCACCGACCTGGGCCACGTCCGACGGCTGCTTGGGCATCGGGCCCATGCTGTTGGTGTTCAGGAAAGGGCGGGCCCATTTCATGCTGTCCCACGACACATGCTCTTCGCCGGTGCGCGTCAGTACCTGCACGCCATCTTTCTTCACCTGGGTGACGATGGCGGGTTCAAGGCCGCTGATCGGGCGCTGTTTGCCCAGCTCGACGGTCCAGGCGCTCAGGGTCTTGCCCGGCAGGCGCGATTCAGGGCCGCGGTAGCCATGGCGCTGGTCATAGGCGACCAGGCCATCGTGTACCGACTTGTTGGCGATTTCCTGCAGGTTGCTCGGAATCGTCGTGGTCACGCGGAAACCTTCGGTGTACGCCTCGCTGCCATAGCGGCCGACCATCTCGGCACGGGCCATTTCGGCGATATACGGGGCATTCACTTCCGGGGTCGGCACGTGATAGCTGGCGTTCAGCGGCTCGGCCACCGCACTTTCGTACGCGGCCTGGTCGATCTTGCCCAGCTTGTACATGCGGCCCAGGATCCAGTCGCGGCGCTCTTTGCTGCGCGCCGGGTTGGCCAGCGGGTTGAAGCGCGAAGGCGCCTTGGGCAGGCCGGCAATCATCGCCATCTGCGCCAGGCTGGCGTCACGAATCGATTTGCCGTAGTAAACCTGTGAAGCCGCCTCGATGCCGTAGGCGCGGTTGCCCAGATAGATCTTGTTGACGTACAGCTCAAGGATCTCGTCCTTGGTCAGCTGACGTTCGATCTGCAACGCCAGGAGGATTTCCGTGGCTTTGCGGGAAAAGCTGCGTTCGCTGGTGAGGAAGAAGTTCTTCGCCACCTGCATGGTGATGGTGCTGCCACCGGATTGAATGTGTCCGCTTTTTACCAACTGCGTGGCCGCCCGCACCAGGCTGCTTGGGTCGACGCCATAGTGATTGGCGAAGTTATCGTCTTCAGCCGACAGCAGGGCGTTGATGAAATTGGGTGGAATGTCGGCGAAACGGATCGGTGTGCGGCGCATTTCGCCGAACTCCGCGATCAGTTTTTCGTCGCTGCTGTAGACCCGCAAAGGAATCTGCAACTGGATACTTCTCAGGGCCTCTACGGAGGGCAAACCGGGACTAAGGTAGAGATAGGCCCCGCTGAGCACGAGCATCAGCCCGCAGACGATCGCGACAATGGAGTACCCGAAAAACTTCAGCAGACGAATCAAGGCTTTTGGATTTCCAAGGAAAAGAATGGGTTAGGCGTCGGGGCATGCACGGCAAGTGGTGGATCGACCCGGCCAGCAGATAAACGCGGGAAAAAACGCTGGGCATTAAAGCATTTTTCGGCTTCGGGCGTCATTCGCGCCGCTCATACAAGCCGACCGAATGCAGGAAGCCTGGCAGCAATCAGTCCGTAAGACAGGGAAAGTTTTGGGGAGTTTTATGAGAAAGGGATTTTTCAGGCGAAAAGCCGATGCCGTCCTGGGTATCGACATCAATGACACCGGCGTCAGGCTGGTGGAGCTGGAGGCTTCAGGCACTGGCTACAGCGTGCGTGGCTACGCCATGCAGCAGTTGCCGGCCCATGCGGTGGTCGACAGCAGCGTGGTTGATTTCGATGCCGTCGCGCAGGCACTTTCCCGGGCGCTGGTACAGGCGCATACATCACTCAGGCATGCCGCCGTGGCCGTGGCAGGGCCCTCGGTGATTACCCGCGTGCTGGAGATGGACACGGGGCTGACGGATGCTGAAATGGTGCGTCGAATCCATGGGGAAGCAGACCAGTACATTCCTTATCCGCTGGAGGATGTGGCTATCGACTTCCAGGTGCAGGGCCCGTCGGCCCATGACCCGCAAAGCGTCGATGTGCTGCTGGTTGCCTGCCTCAAGGAACAGGTGGAGGCCCGTGAGGCGGTTTTGGCCCTTGCGGGGCTGGCGACGCGGATAGTGGATGTCGAAGCATTTGCATTGGCTCGCGCGGGCAGGCAGGCTTCGGACAGCATCACGCCGGGCCGTCGTGTCGATGGCGCGCAATGGGCCGTGGATGCCCAGGGAATGGGAGTGGCCTGCGGGCTGGCCCTGAGGAGTTTCGACTGATGACACGAATCAACCTGTTGCCGTGGCGCGCAGAACGGAATGAGCGGCGGCGCAAATATTTTCTGGTGTTTTTGGCAGGGGCTGCAGCGGTGGCGCTGGCTGCGGTTTGGCTGGCAGACCAGGTGATCGACCGTGCAATCGATCGGCAGTTGGCCCGCAATAACCAGTTGAGCCAGGGTGTCATCGGGCTCGACTCGCGGATCAAGGCCATCGACGAACTGCATGAGCAGCGCCAGCAGTTGATGGAACGGATGAAAGTTGTGCAGGGTTTGCAGGACGATCGTGCGGCGGGTGCTCAGTTGCTGGACCAGTTGGCCCGTGCCGTGCCGGACGGGGTGCAGTTGCGTGAAGTGAGCGTCGACGGCGGTTCTGTTTCCATCAGCGGCACGGCCGGATCGAACCGGGACATTGCTCAGTTCATGCGTGGCCTCGAAGCTGCCGAAGACTTGGAAGCGCCCCGGCTTCAACGGGTTCGCGGCGCGCAGGAGGGCGACGACAATGGCTTCCAGTTGACGGTTCGCCATGGTCACTCGGATGAGGTGCGCCAATGAGAGGGGCGTCAGGCCTGCCAGGGCTGACGGAATCCGATATAACCCAGCTCTGCCAGAACGCCGCCAACTGGCCCTTGCCGGGCAAGGCGTTGCTGGCTGGCGCGGTGGTTTGCCTGCTGTGGGCGGTGGGCAATACCTTCTACTTGAGTGGGGCGCGGGAGCAACTGCGCCAGCTTGAGTCGCAGGAAGTGGCGCTTGAACAGCAGGTCGCGCTGAAAACCATCCAGGCTGCCGGCCTGGAGTCCCTGGTCCGCGAACTCGAAACAATGCGAGGCCATTTCGCCAACCTGTTACGGCGGCTGCCTGCCGACACCCAGGTACCCGGCCTGCTTGAAGATATTGGCCGCCTGAGTGCCGCCAATGGCTTGGTGCTGGAGGCCATCGAACTTCGGGATGACCAGCCTCGTGCCCTGTACATCGAATCGCCCATGCAGATTGGCGTCACCGGGACTTTTCACGACCTGGCGGCGTTCATCAACGGCATGGCCAGCTTGCCGGGAATTGTCACGGTGCATGACTTGGCATTCAGTCCTGTCGATCCCTCGGTGTTGCATCTCAGTCTGGTAGCCAGGACCTATCGTCACAACCGCCAGGCGGGCGATGACCTGGAGGTTGATTTGCACCCGCCGGCACAGGCTGTCGCCGAGCCCGGGCCGCAGCAAGTGGCGTACGATTTTGCAGCCTTGCGCGACCCTTTCCAGCCGCCCTCTCGCCAACTGGTTCGACCCGCCGGGCGACCGGCTGCCGGACCTGATCTCGCCAGGCCTCGCGGAATCCTCGAAGGCTTCGCCGTGGAGCAGTTCGAAATGGTCGGGACCTTGTCCCTGGGGGCTCAAACCTTCGCCCTGCTGCGCGGAGCGTCGTCTGTCCATCGGCTGGCAATCGGCGATTACCTGGGTCCGGACCACGGGCGCATCACGGCGATTCATGACTCCCATGTCGAACTGGCCGAGCTTTTCCCGGATGGCCAGGGCGCGTGGCTGGAACGCTCGCAAACCCTTGCCCTGAACGTGAACTCATAACGGAAACAAACAATGAAAAGGACTTTTTCGTCCTTCGGTGTGGCGCTATGGATAGCGTTCACGGCACCGATGGTCATGGCTGTGCCCAATCGAATCGACTTGATTCACCTGCCGCCACCTGGCAATGCGCCCCTGAGTACCGGACGCGTGGCATTCACCGGGGACAAGCTGTCCCTCAACTTCCAGAACATCGAGTTGCGCGCGGTGCTGCAGCAGATTGCTGACGTTGCCGGCCTCAATCTGGTGACCAGTGACGACGTGCAGGGTTCGATCACCCTGCGCCTCAAGGACGTGCCCTGGGACCAGGCCCTGGACCTGGTGTTGCAAACCAAGGGGCTGGACAAGCGTGTGACGGCCAATGTGCTGCTGGTCGCGCCGGCCGAGGAGTTGGCCGCCCGCGAGTTGCTGGCGATGGAGTCGCGCAAGCAAATGACTGAGTTGGCACCGCTGCGCCGCGAGTTGCTGCAAGTCAATTACGCCAAGGCGTCGGACCTGGCCAAGCTCTTCCAGTCGGCCGTGGGCCTGGAAGGTGCAACCGATGAGCGCGGCTCGGTGGCGGTGGATGACCGCACCAACAACATCATCGCCTACCAGACCCGGGAGCGGCTGGAGGAGCTGCGCACGATTGTGGCGCAACTGGATATTCCGGTAAGGCAGGTGATGATCGAGGCGCGGATCGTCGAGGCCAATGTGGATTACGACAAAAGCCTTGGCGTGCGCTGGGGCGGGCAACTGAATCGGGGTAACTGGAGCGCTGGCGGGATCAGGAAACCGCTGGCCGAAGGCGCCGAGCCGCCTGAAACCCCGCCCAGCTCGCCGTTTGTGGACCTGGGGGCGGTCAACGGCAGCGCCGGCCTGGGTGTCGCGTTTATCACCGACAACCTGCTGCTGGACCTGGAACTGACCGCCATGGAAAAAACCGGCAATGGTGAAATCGTTTCGCAGCCCAAGGTCGTCACCTCCGACAAGGAAACCGCGCGAATCCTCAAGGGCACCGAGATTCCCTATCAGGAGTCCAGCTCCACCGGCGCGACCTCGGTGTCGTTCAAGGAGGCCTCCTTGTCATTGGAAGTGACCCCGCAAATCACCCCGGACGGCTGGGTGATCATGGAGGTCAAGGTCACCAAGGATGAGCCCGACTACCTGAACAGGCTCAACGATGTGCCGCCGATCAAGAAAAACGAGGTCAATGCCAAGGTGCTGGTCAAGGACGGGGAGACCATCGTGATCGGCGGGGTTTTCTCCAATACTCAAAGCAAAGTGGTAGATAAAGTGCCATTTTTGGGCGATGTGCCGTATCTTGGCCGCCTTTTCCGGCGGGATGTGGTTTCGGAGAAAAAATCCGAGCTGCTGGTATTCCTGACTCCGCGTATTATGAATAACCAGGCGATTGCTGTGAGTCGTTGATTCTGTGCGAAATTTGATTCTTGTAGGACCGATGGGGGCTGGAAAAAGCACCATCGGCCGTTTGCTGGCCAAAGAGCTGCGCCTGCCATTCAAAGACTCCGATAAGGAAATTGAATTGCGCACGGGCGCCAATATCCCGTGGATCTTCGATAAGGAAGGCGAACTGGGCTTTCGCGACCGCGAGCAGGCGATGATTGCCGAACTGTGCGGCTGCGATGGCGTGGTATTGGCCACCGGCGGTGGCGCAGTGATGCGCGACGAGAATCGCCGGGCGTTGCACGCCGGCGGTCGCGTGGTTTATCTGCACGCGTCTGTCGAGCAGCAGGTGGGCCGCACCGCTCGCGACCGCAATCGCCCATTGCTGCGCACCGCCGACCCGGCAAAAACCCTGCGGGACCTGCTGACGCTGCGCGACCCGCTTTATCGGGAAATCGCCGATCTGGTGGTGGAAACCGATGAGCGGCCGCCACGAATGGTGGTTCTCGACATTCTCGAGCGCCTGGCACAGTTGCCACCCCGTTAAAGCCAGGGCCGAAATGCGCTATCCTCGGCGGCGCGTCATGACCGTCCGAGTTGTGGCGTAGAGCCATCAGGCAGCGTCAGATCCCGACGTTGCCGACAACGTTAATGTAGGGCAGGACGCCTGCTTTCATCTTCAACGCGGGGACACATGCAGACACTTAAGGTCGATCTTGGCGAGCGCAGCTACCCGATCCATATTGGCGAAGGTTTGTTGGACCAGCCCGAGTTGCTCGCACCGCATATTGCCGGGCGGCAAGTGGCGATCATCTCCAATGAAACGGTCGCGCCGCTGTATCTTGAGCGTCTGAGCCGCAGCCTGGCGTCGTACTCGGTGATCTCGGTGGTGCTGCCGGACGGCGAGGCCTTCAAGACCTGGGAAACCCTGCAACTGATCTTTGATGGCCTGCTGACGGCCCGTCATGACCGGCGCACCACGGTGGTTGCCCTGGGTGGCGGTGTGATCGGCGACATGGCTGGCTTTGCAGCCGCCTGCTATCAGCGCGGCGTGGACTTTATCCAGGTACCGACCACCTTGCTGTCCCAGGTCGATTCGTCGGTGGGCGGCAAGACCGGCATCAACCACCCGCTGGGCAAGAACATGGTCGGCGCGTTCTATCAGCCGAATGTGGTGCTGATCGACACTGCCACCCTCAATACCCTGCCACCCCGCGAGCTGTCGGCGGGCCTGGCGGAAGTCATCAAGTACGGACTGATCTGCGACGAGCCGTTCCTGACCTGGCTGGAAGAACACGTCGACGCCCTGCGCGCCCTCGACCAGGTGGCACTCACCGAAGCGATTTCCCGCTCCTGCGCCGCCAAGGCGCTGGTGGTGAATGCCGACGAACGTGAGTCCGGCGTGCGCGCCACCTTGAACCTCGGCCACACCTTCGGCCATGCGATCGAGACCCACATGGGCTATGGTGTGTGGTTGCATGGAGAGGCCGTAGCGGCTGGCACAGTGATGGCATTGGAGATGTCGCAACGCCTGGGCTGGATCAGCGCCCAGGAGCGTGATCGCGGGATCCGCCTGTTCCAGCGCGCCGGGTTGCCGGTCATTCCTCCCGAGGAGATGACCGAGGCAGATTTTCTCGAACATATGGCAATAGACAAGAAAGTGATCGACGGTCGACTGCGACTGGTGCTGTTGCGCCGAATGGGCGAAGCGGTAGTGACCGACGATTATCCGAAAGAGATTTTACAGGCCACGCTGGGAGCGGATTACCGCGCCCTGGCCCAGCTTAAAGGTTAATAAGATCCCGATGACTAGTTTGCATGCCGACGAGGCGTTCCTCGGCCATTACCAGTTAAGCCACGACCCTTTTGCTCCTCGGGTGCCTGGTTTCAAGTTTTTCCCTGCGCAACGCAAGCCGGTGCTGGGACAACTGCACCACCTGGCGCGCTACAGCCAGTTGCTGCTGGTGGTCACCGGCCCATTGGGCAGCGGCAAGACCTTGCTGCGCCAGGCACTGGTGGCCAGCACCAACAAGCAATCGGTACAGAGCGTGGTGGTTTCCGCCCGTGGTGCCGGTGATGCGGCAGGCGTGTTGCGTCAAGTGGCCCAGGCCCTCGACGTGTCCACTGCCGAGCCGAATGCGATCCTCAAGCAAGTGGTGCAACTGGGCCTGACCGGCCAGGAAGTCTACCTGCTGGTGGATGACGCCGAGCAGCTCGACGAATCTGCCCTGGAAGCGTTGCTGGCCCTGGCGGCCGGTACGCCTGAAGGGCGCCCGCATGTGTTTCTGTTTGGCGAGTCTTCGCTGATCGCCGAACTTGAACAGATCAGCGGCGAGCAGGAGCTGTTCCACGTCATCGAACTGCAGCCTTACGAAGAAGAAGAAACCCGCGAATACCTGGCCCAGCGGCTGGAAGGCGCAGGGCAGGGCATCGAACTTTTCTCCGCTTCGCAGATCTCTGATATTCACGAAAGCTCCGACGGCTGGCCTGGCACCATCAACCAGGTTGCCCGGGATGCCATGATCGAAGCCATGATTGCCAGCCGCTCAGCGGTAAAGCGTCCAAAGATGGGGTTTACTATGCCGAAGAAGCACGTATTGGCAATTTCTGCCGTTGTCGTGGTTGCCGTCGCCGCCGCCTGGTTGATTCCAGGTCGCAACAAAGCACCGACCACCGCTGGCGCGCCAACCGAACAGGCGCAGTTGCCACTGGGCAAGCCAACACCGAACGTTGAGTTTGCCAACTCCGGCCAACCCACCAACCTGCCAATGGTCGGCCAACCGGTGATGCGCGGCCCGCTCGCCGAAGAAGCTGGCGGCATCTCCGAAGGCGACGATGGGGTGCCCGTTGAAGGCTCCAGCGCCACGCCGCCGACCGTGACCACCACCGCGCCACCTGCGGGCGTGCCAGCCGGTCAGCCAGCGGCCAAGCCGACGCCAGCGCCAGCCCAGGTCGCCACCGCCAAGCCTGCGCCTGTTGCCAAGCCGGTCGCCCCGGCGCCTGCGGCCAAACCGGCTCCAGCCGCCAAGCCTGCCGAAAAACCGGCCGTCGTGGCCAAGGCCGCGACTGGCGCTGCCGGCAGCAGCTGGTATGCCAGCCAGCCTACCGGTAATTTCGTGGTGCAGATCCTCGGCACCAGCTCCGAAGCCAACGCCCAGGCGTTCGTGAAAGAGCAGGGCGGCGAGTACCGTTATTTCAAGAAAGTGCTCAACGGCAAGCCTCTCTATGTAATCACGTACGGCAACTTCTCCAGCCGTACAGCAGCGGAATCCGCTATCAAGGCCTTGCCAGCGAAGGTTCAGGCTGGTAAACCTTGGCCTCGCACTGTCGCCAGCGTTCAACAAGAACTGGCAACAACTCGCTGAAGATCCGGCGGCCTTACCCAGGCCGCCCTCTCGGCACCTCAAAAAAAACAACACAGCGTGCAGCCCTGAAGGCCGCGCGCTTTGTGGTGTCTGCGTCACAGTGGCTTTTGAGTCGTAGCGGTCAAAATTAAAAAAGTTTTGACTAGCACAGCATATCGCTTTAAACCTTTCATAAATGCGACATAGATTTGCGACATTTCGTCGCTAAATTTGTGAGCGTCTGTGTCGGTGTGTACAATGACCTCCCTTTTGCCCCCGCTAAGCCGGCGTACGTTCGGCGTGGAAGGTAACCGGTTGAATTGAAAAGAAATTTGCCTCGGAATAAGAGGCAGCCTGGTGAGAAAGTGTCTATGAAAGCAGGTCTGTACCAACCCGATGAATTCAAGGATAACTGCGGTTTCGGCCTGATAGCCCACATGCAGGGCGAGCCCAGTCATACCCTTTTGCAAACGGCCATCGAGGCCCTGACCTGCATGACCCACCGCGGTGGGATCAACGCCGACGGCAAGACCGGTGACGGTTGCGGCTTGCTGATTCAAAAGCCCGACCAGTTCCTGCGCGCAGTCGCCAAGGAACATTTCGGCGCCGATTTGCCCAAGCAGTACGCTGTGGGCATGGTGTTCTTCAACCAGGACCCGGTAAAAGCCGAAGCTGCTCGCGAGAACATGAACCGCGAGATCCTGGCCGCTGGCCTGCAGCTCGTCGGCTGGCGCAAAGTGCCGATCGACACCAGCGTACTGGGCCGCCTGGCCCTGGAGCGCCTGCCGCAGATCGAACAAGTGTTCATCGCAGGCGACGGCCTGAGCGACCAGGACATGGCGATCAAGCTGTTCACCTCTCGTCGTCGCTCGTCCGTGGCCAATGCCGCCGACACCGACCACTACATCTGCAGCTTTTCCCACAAGACCATCATTTATAAAGGCCTGATGATGCCGGCGGACTTGACCGCCTTCTATCCAGACCTGAGCGATGAGCGCCTGCAAACCGCAATCTGCGTGTTCCACCAGCGCTTCTCCACCAACACCCTGCCGAAATGGCCGCTGGCCCAGCCATTCCGCTTCCTCGCCCACAACGGCGAGATCAACACCATCACCGGCAACCGCAACTGGGCCGTGGCCCGTCGCACCAAGTTCGCCAACGACCTGATGGACCTGGAAGAACTCGGCCCGCTGGTCAACCGCGTGGGTTCCGACTCCTCCAGCATGGACAACATGCTCGAACTGATGGTCACCGGCGGCATCGACCTGTTCCGTGGCGTGCGCATGATCATTCCGCCAGCGTGGCAGAACGTCGAGACCATGGACCCCGACCTGCGGGCGTTCTATGAGTACAACTCGATGCACATGGAACCGTGGGACGGCCCGGCCGGCGTGGTAATGACCGACGGTCGCTACGCCGTGTGCCTGCTCGACCGTAACGGCCTGCGCCCGGCGCGTTGGGTGACCACCACCAACGGCTTTATCACCCTGGCGTCGGAAATCGGCGTGTGGAACTACAAGCCGGAAGACGTGATCGCCAAGGGCCGTGTTGGCCCGGGCCAGATCCTCGCCGTGGACACCGAGACCGGTCAGATCCTTGACACCGATGCCATCGACAACCGCTTGAAGTCCCGTCATCCGTACAAGCAATGGCTGCGCAAGAATGCCCTGCGCATCCAGGCAACCATGGAAGACAACGACCACGGTTCTGCCTTCTACGACGTCGACCAGCTCAAGCAGTACATGAAGATGTACCAGGTCACCTTCGAAGAACGTGACCAGGTGCTGCGCCCACTGGGCGAGCAGGGCTACGAAGCCGTCGGCTCCATGGGCGATGACACGCCAATGGCCGTGCTGTCCCAGCGCGTGCGCACGCCGTACGACTATTTCCGCCAGCAGTTCGCCCAGGTGACCAACCCGCCGATCGACCCGCTGCGCGAAGCCATCGTGATGTCCCTGGAAGTGTGCCTCGGTGCCGAGCGCAACATCTTCCAGGAATCGCCTGAGCACGCTTCCCGCGTGATCCTCAGCTCGCCGGTCATTTCCCCGGCCAAGTGGCGCTCGTTGATGACCCTGGATCGCCCAGGCTTCGACCGGCAGATCATCGACCTGAACTACGACGAGAGCCTCGGCCTGGAAGCCGCGGTGCGCAATGTCGCCGATCAGGCGGAAGAAGCCGTGCGTGCCGGCCGTACCCAGATCGTGCTGACCGACCGCCATATCGCCCCGGGCAAGTTGCCGATCCACGCTTCCCTGGCCACCGGCGCGGTACACCACCGCCTGACCGAAAAGGGCCTGCGTTGCGATTCCAACATCCTGGTTGAAACCGCCACCGCCCGCGACCCGCATCACTTTGCGGTGTTGATCGGCTTCGGCGCCTCGGCGGTGTATCCGTTCCTGGCTTACGAAGTACTCGGCGACCTGATCCGTACCGGCGAAGTCCTGGGCGACCTCTACGAGGTGTTCAAGAACTACCGTAAAGGCATCACCAAGGGCCTGCTGAAGATCCTGTCGAAGATGGGCATCTCCACCGTCACGTCCTACCGCGGCGCGCAATTGTTCGAAGCCATCGGCCTGTCGGAAGAAGTTTGCGAGATGAGCTTCCGTGGCGTGCCAAGCCGCATCAAGGGCGCACGTTTCGTCGACATCGAAGCCGAGCAGAAAGCCCTGGCCGCCGAAGCCTGGAGCGCGCGCAAGCCGATCCAGCAAGGTGGCCTGCTGAAGTTCGTGCACGGTGGCGAATACCACGCCTACAACCCGGACGTGGTCAACACCCTGCAAGCCGCCGTGCAGCAAGGCGACTACGCCAAGTTCAAGGAATACACCGCGCTGGTGGATAACCGCCCGGTGTCGATGATCCGCGACCTGTTCAAGGTGAAAACCCTGGACACGCCGCTGGCCATCAGCGAGATCGAGCCACTGGAATCGATCCTCAAGCGTTTCGACTCCGCCGGTATTTCCCTGGGCGCCTTGTCGCCTGAGGCTCACGAAGCCCTGGCCGAAGCCATGAACCGCCTGGGTGCGCGTTCCAACTCCGGCGAAGGCGGTGAAGACCCGGCGCGCTACGGCACCATCAAGAGCTCGAAAATCAAGCAGGTCGCCACTGGCCGCTTTGGTGTGACCCCGGAATACCTGGTCAACGCCGAAGTGCTGCAGATCAAGGTTGCCCAGGGCGCCAAGCCGGGCGAAGGCGGGCAACTGCCAGGCGGCAAGGTCAACGGCCTGATCGCCAAGCTGCGTTATGCAGTGCCGGGCGTGACCCTGATTTCGCCGCCGCCGCACCACGACATCTACTCGATCGAGGATTTGTCGCAGCTGATTTTCGACCTGAAACAAGTCAACCCGCAGGCCCTGGTCTCGGTGAAACTGGTAGCGGAAGCCGGCGTGGGCACCATCGCCGCCGGTGTGGCCAAGGCCTATGCCGACCTGATCACCATCTCCGGCTACGACGGCGGCACCGGCGCTTCGCCGCTGACCTCCATCAAGTACGCCGGTGCGCCGTGGGAACTGGGCCTGGCCGAGACTCACCAGACCCTGCGCGGCAACGACCTGCGCGGCAAGGTCCGGGTGCAGACCGACGGTGGCCTGAAAACCGGCCTCGACGTGATCAAGGCCGCAATCCTCGGCGCCGAAAGCTTCGGCTTCGGCACCGCGCCAATGATCGCCCTGGGCTGCAAATACCTGCGCATCTGCCACCTGAACAACTGCGCCACCGGCGTGGCGACTCAGAACGAGAAGCTGCGCAAGGACCACTACATCGGTACCGTCGACATGGTGGTGAACTTCTTCACCTACGTCGCCGAAGAAACCCGTGAGTGGCTGGCCAAGCTGGGCGTGCGTTCCCTGGAAGAGCTGATCGGCCGTACCGACCTGCTGGACATCCTCGAAGGCCAGACCGCCAAGCAACAGCACCTGGACCTGACGCCGCTGTTGGGCAGCGATCACATCCCGGCCGACAAGCCACAGTTCTGCCAGGTTGACCGCAACCCGCCGTTCGACAAGGGCCTGCTGGCCGAGAAGATGGTCGAGATGGCCACTTCGTCGATCAACGACGCAAGCGGCGGCGAATTCGCCCTGGATATCTGCAACTGCGACCGTTCCATCGGCGCACGCATCTCCGGCGAAATCGCGCGCAAGCACGGCAACCAGGGCATGGCCAAGGCGCCGATCACCTTCCGCTTCAAGGGTACCGCTGGCCAGAGCTTCGGCGTATGGAACGCCGGTGGCCTGAACATGTACCTCGAAGGCGACGCCAACGACTACGTGGGCAAGGGCATGACCGGCGGCAAGCTGGTGATCGTCCCGCCAGTGGGCAGCGTCTACAAGACTCAAGACAGTGCCATCATCGGCAACACCTGCCTGTACGGCGCAACCGGCGGCAAGCTGTTTGCCGCGGGCACGGCCGGTGAGCGTTTCGCAGTGCGTAACTCCGGTGCCCACACCGTGGTTGAAGGCACGGGCGATCACTGCTGCGAGTACATGACCGGTGGTTTTGTCGCGGTGCTGGGCAAGACCGGCTACAACTTCGGTTCGGGCATGACCGGCGGTTTCGCCTACGTGCTCGACCAGGACAACACCTTCGTCGACAAGGTGAACCACGAGTTGGTGGAGATCCAGCGGATCAGCGGCGAAGCGATGGAATCCTATCGCAACCACTTGCAGCATGTGCTGGACGAATATGTCGAGGAAACCAACAGCGAATGGGGTCGCAACCTCGCTGAAAACCTCGATGACTACCTGCGTCGTTTCTGGCTGGTCAAGCCCAAGGCTGCCAACCTGAAATCGTTGCTTTCCAGCATCCGTGCCAACCCGCAGTGATATGCGCCTGAAGAGTTTGATGAGGTTTTAACATGGCTGAACGTCTGAATAACGACTTCCAGTTCATCGATGTCGGGCGCAAAGATCCGAAGAAGAAACTGTTGCGTCAACGCAAGAAAGAGTTCGTGGAAATCTACGAGCCCTTCAAACCCCAGCACTCGGCCGACCAGGCCCACCGCTGCCTGGGTTGCGGTAACCCGTATTGCGAATGGAAGTGCCCGGTGCACAACTTCATTCCGAACTGGCTGAAGCTGGTGGCCGAGGGCAACATCCTCGCCGCCGCCGAGCTGTCTCACCAGACCAACACCCTGCCGGAAGTGTGCGGCCGGGTGTGCCCGCAGGACCGTCTGTGCGAGGGTGCGTGCACCCTCAACGACGGCTTCGGCGCGGTGACCATCGGTTCGGTGGAGAAGTACATCACCGACACCGCGTTCGCCATGGGCTGGCGCCCGGACATGTCCAAGGTCAAGCCGACCGGCAAGCGCGTCGCGATCATCGGCGCGGGCCCGGCGGGCCTGGGCTGTGCCGACGTGCTGGTGCGTGGCGGCGTGACCCCGGTGGTGTTCGACAAGAACCCGGAAATCGGTGGCCTGCTGACCTTCGGCATCCCCGAGTTCAAGCTGGAAAAAACCGTACTGAGCCATCGTCGCGAAGTCTTCACCGGCATGGGTATCGAGTTCCGCCTCAATACCGAAATCGGCAAGGACGTGACCATGGAGCAACTGCTCGAAGAATACGATGCCGTGTTCATGGGCATGGGCACCTACACCTACATGAAGGGTGGCTTCGCCGGTGAAGACCTGCCGGGCGTGTACGACGCTCTGGACTTCCTGATCGCCAACGTCAACCGCAACCTGGGCTTTGAAAAGTCGCCGGAAGATTTCGTCGACATGAAAGGCAAGAAGGTCGTGGTGCTGGGCGGTGGTGATACCGCGATGGACTGCAACCGCACTTCGATTCGCCAGGGCGCCAAGTCGGTGACCTGTGCCTACCGTCGTGACGAAGCCAACATGCCGGGTTCGCGCAAAGAGGTGAAGAACGCCAAGGAAGAAGGCGTGAAATTCCTCTACAACCGCCAGCCGATCGCTATCGTCGGTGAAGACCGTGTCGAAGGCGTGAAAGTGGTCGAGACCCGTCTCGGCGAACCGGACGCCCGTGGCCGTCGCAGCCCTGAGCCGATCCCGGGTTCCGAAGAGATCATCCCGGCAGACGCCGTGGTCATCGCCTTCGGTTTCCGCCCAAGCCCGGCGCCGTGGTTCGAGCAGTTCGAAATCCAGACCGACAGCCAGGGCCGCGTTGTAGCCCCGGAACAAGGCCAGTACAAACACCAGACCAGCAACCCGAAAATCTTCGCCGGTGGCGACATGGTGCGCGGGTCTGACCTGGTAGTGACGGCCATCTTCGAAGGCCGCAACGCCGCCGAAGGGATCCTGGATTACCTGCAGGTCTGACCCCGATCCCGGATTGAAATGGGATCAAAATGTGGGAGCGGGCTTGCTCGCGAATGCGGTATATCAGTCACCAGATGTGTTAGCTGACCCACCGCTTTCGCGAGCAAGCCCGCTCCCACATTTGTTTTGTGGCGCTTTCATATCCGCGACAAATTGACCCGATAGACAAAAGGCACGGCTCTTGCCGTGCCTTTTGCGTCGCGCTCTGAGAAAATGCCCGCACTTTTTTTGCGGATGCCGACATGACTGCCCTCAAGAACGACCGTTTCCTTCGTGCCCTGCTCAAGCAACCCGTGGACGTCACCCCTGTGTGGATGATGCGCCAGGCCGGTCGCTACCTGCCGGAATACCGCGCCAGTCGCGCCCACGCCGGCGACTTCATGAGCCTGTGCATGAACCCGGAGTTCGCCTGCGAAGTCACCATGCAACCGCTGGACCGCTATCCACAGTTGGATGCGGCCATCCTGTTCTCCGATATCCTGACCATCCCTGATGCGATGGGCCAGGGCCTGTACTTCGAAACCGGCGAAGGCCCGCGTTTCAAGAAAGTCGTCAGTACCCTGGCCGACATCGAAGCCCTGCCGATCCCCGATCCCCACAAGGACCTGGGCTACGTCATGGACGCCGTCAGCACCATCCGCCGCGAGCTGAACGGCCGCGTGCCGCTGATCGGCTTCTCCGGCAGCCCGTGGACCCTGGCCACCTACATGGTCGAAGGCGGCTCGTCGAAAGACTTCCGCAAGACCAAGGCCATGCTGTACGACAACCCGCAAGCCATGCACCTGCTGCTGGACAAGCTGGCGCAGTCGGTCACCTCCTACCTCAACGGCCAGATCATGGCCGGCGCCCAGGCGGTGCAGATCTTCGACACCTGGGGTGGCAACCTGTCGGCGGCGGCGTACCAGGAGTTCTCCCTGGCCTACATGCGCAAGATCGTCAGCGGCCTGATCCGCGAACACGAAGGCCGCAAGGTGCCGGTGATCATGTTCACCAAGGGCGGCGGCCTGTGGCTGGAAAGCATCGCCGACGCCGGCGCCGACGCGCTGGGCCTGGACTGGACCTGCGACCTCGGCGAAGCCCGTCGCCGCGTGGGCAACAAGGTTGCGCTGCAAGGCAACATGGACCCGACCGTGCTGTACGCCAAGCCGGAAGCCATCCGCACTGAAGTCGGCCGCATCCTCGCCAGCTACGGCAAAGGCAGTGGTCACGTGTTCAACCTTGGCCACGGCATTACTCCGGAAGTTGATCCGGAGCACGCAGGCGCGTTCCTGCGGGCGGTGCACGAGTTATCGGCGCAGTATCACGAGTGATCGCGCGGCAATGAAAAAGCCCGGCAGATGCCGGGCTTTTTTGTAAGCGCTGGTTAAGCCTTGGCTTCCTGCAACGGCGGCAACTTCGCCAGCTTCAACGCCACCAGCAACGCGACGATCAACAGCGCGACGATAAACCCGCCAATCCCGTTCCACCCGGCGTAGTGCCAGAAGAAACCACCCGCCGTCCCCGCAATACTCGACCCCACGTAGTAACTGAACAGGTACAGCGACGACGCCTGGCCCTTGGCTTTCAGCGCGCGGCGGCCGATCCAGCTGCTGGCCACCGAGTGGGCGCCGAAGAAGCCGAAGGTGAAGATCAGCATGCCGGGCACTACCAGCCACAGCGGGGTAAACAGCGTCAGGGCGATGCCGCCGAGCATCAGCACGATGGTGCCCCACAGCACTCGGCGACGGCCCAGGCGGTCGGCCAGGGAGCCGATTTTCGCCGAGCTGTAGATACCCGAGAGGTAGACCAGCGACAGCAGGCCTACCACGGCCTGGCTCAAATCGTACGGGTCCGCCAGCAAGCGGTAGCCGATGTAGTTGAACATCGTCACAAAGGCGCCCATCAGCACGAAGGCTTCGAGGAACAGCCACGGCAGGCCGGCGTCCTTGAAGTGCATGGTGAAGCCGTCCACCAGGCTGCGCGGGTGCAGGGTGCTGGCGCGGAAGTTGCGCGATTCGGGGAGGATCTTCCAGAACACCGTGGCTGCGATCAGCGCCAGGGCTCCGATGATCAGCATCGCCGTGTGCCAGCTGACGAAGTCGATCAGTACGCCGATGATCAAGCGCCCGCTCATGCCACCGATGGCGTTACCACCGATGTACAAACCCATGGCCAAGCCGATGTGTTGCGGGTGGATCTCTTCACTCAGGTAGGTCATGGCCACCGCTGCCAGGCCGCTGAGGGACAGGCCCACCAGTGCGCGCATCAGCAGGATGCCTTCCCAGCTTGGCATCAGGCCGCTGGCGATGGTGCACAGTGCGGCGCAGAACAGCGCGGCAACCATCACCGGCTTGCGCCCCAGGGTGTCGGAAATCGGCCCGGTGATCAGCAGGCCAATGGCGAGCATGCCGGTGGCCACCGAGAGAATCAGGCTGCTTTGCGCGGCATTGATGGAAAATTCGTGGGACAGCGCCGGCATCATCGGCTGTACGCAGTAGAGCAGGGCGAAAGTGGCGAAACCACCGGAGAACAGCGCCAGCACCGTGCGCATGAACATCGGGGTGCCTTTTTCGATGTACTGCTCGTTGAGCTGTGCCACCACTTCATCGAGGGCGGTGGGCGGTACTTCTTGAGCAAGCGGAGCGACAGCAGATTTCACGCGGGACCTCGGGGAGGAAAGGCTGCCAGGGCTGGCAATGCAAAAAAGAATATAGCTCCCTATTGATTCTTTCCAATATATTGTTCGACCTGTTTAAGAGCTTTTACGACCTAATGAGGTTTTCATGGAACTGCGCCACCTGCGTTACTTCATCGCCGTGGCTGAAGAGCTGCATTTTGGCCGCGCCGCGCAGGTGCTGGGGATCTCCCAGCCGCCCCTGAGCCAGCAGATCCAGGCGCTGGAGCAGGAGATAGGTGCGCGGTTGTTTGAGCGTACCAATCGTCGGGTCGAGCTGAGCGAGGCCGGCAGGTTGTTCCTGCAAGAGGCGCGGTTGGTGCTGGCGCAGGTGGATAAAGCGGCGGACGTGGCGCGTCGGGCGCAGCTGGGGGAACTGGGGGAGTTGAAGATTGGCTTCACCTCTTCTGCGCCGTTCAACTCCAGCATCCCACAGGCGATCTTCGCGTTTCGCCAGGCATTCCCGGCGGTGCATTTGAATCTGCAGGAGATGAGCAGCACGGAGGTGGCCGAGTCGCTGGTGGATGAGTCGATTCAGGTGGGGTTGATGCGACCGTTGCCGTTGCCCGATTCCCTGAGCGTCGTGGAACTGATGCGCGAGCCCTTGGTGGCCGTGCTGAACGCTGGGCATCCGTTGGTGGAGGGCAGTGAGCGGGGTTTGCACCTGGCGCAATTGGCCGAAGAACCGTTTGTGTTTTTCCCGCGGACTTACGGCAGCGGGTTGTATGCTCAATTGATGAGCCTGGCGCGTGATGCCGGCTTCAGCCCGCACTTCGCGCAGGAAGCCGGGGAGGCGATGACCATCATCGGCCTGGTGGCGGCGGGGTTGGGTGTCTCGGTGTTGCCGGCGTCGTATCAGCGGATCCGCATTGATGGCGTGGTGTATCGCACGTTGCTGGATCAGGAGGCGGTGACGGCGGTGTGGCTGGTGCAGCGCAAGGGTCAGCAGACGCCGATGGCCAAGGCGTTTGTCGAGCTGCTGACCCGCAAGGCATTGGTATGACCGACGCATAACCTGTGGCGAGGGAGCTTGCTCCCGCTGGGCTGCGCAGCAGCCCCGAAACCCGACGACTGAGTTTTACCAGGCAACCCTCAATCGCAGGTTTCAGGGGCGCTTCGCGCCCCAACGGGAGCAAGCTCCCTCGCCACAGGGCAGCGGGTGTTTCAGTTCTGCTTCGACGTCCCGGTCTGCTGGAGCAACTGCGCCGTGTCACTCACACCATTGGTGCGCAACGCCGCCAGGATGTCACGGTCCAGCATGCTCACCCAGCGGTTGTAGTTGCGGTGAATCTTGCCGTCCTTGTAGCCCAGGTCGCGGCTGTCGCGGTAGGTGATGGCGTAGCTGGTGGCGGTGTAGCGGATGTCGATTTCAGCGTGGAACTGGTTGCGCACGTTGATCTCGGCCTGCACCAGTTGCGGGCTCAGGCGCTGTACCACCCATTGGCGTTTGTTCAAGGCCGCGATAATGGTCTGCTTCATTTTTTCTTCGTTGACCTGCGGGTTCGCCGGCAAGTCGTGCTGGGTGTTGAGCACCGGTTTGTTGGTGCAGCCAGCGGTGGTGAGCAGGGCCAAAGCGACCAGTGTTGCGCGTAGCAGGGAAGACATTCCATTTCTCCAGTCAGTAAAAAAATTTACACCCAGCGGCGGAAAATCAGCGAAGTGTTGACGCCGCCAAAGGCAAAATTGTTGTTCATCACGTAGTCGCTGTGCAGCTCGCGGAACTCACCTTGCAGGTAGTCCAGCTCGCCGCAGCGCGGGTCGACTTCGTCGAGGTTGAAGGTGTGCACGTATTGGTTGCGGTTCATCATCTCGATGCTGAACCACGACTCCAGCGCGCCGCATGCGCCCAGGGTATGCCCAAGGAAACTCTTCTGCGAACTGATGGGCATGCGGCTGCCGAACAGGCTGCTGGTGGCCAGGGTTTCGGCGATGTCGCCCTGGTCGGTGGCGGTGCCATGGCCGTTCACATAGCCGATCGCGTCGGGCGCAAGCCCCGCATCTTCCAATGCCAGTTCCATGGCGCGGCGCATGGTGGCCTGTTCCGGGCGGGTGGTGTGCTGGCCGTCGGCGTTGCTGCCGAAGCCGACGATTTCCGCGTGGATATGCGCGCCACGGGCCAGTGCATGTTCCAGCTCTTCGAGCACCAGGATGCCACCGCCTTCGCCGATCACCAGGCCGTCGCGGCCACTGTCGTAGGGACGCGGGCTGGTTTGTGGTGCATCGTTTTTCAGGCTGGTGGCGTACAGCGCATCGAACACCATGGCTTCGGTAGGGCACAGCTCTTCGGCGCCACCTGCCAACATCAGCGGCAGGCGGCCGAACTTGATGGCCTCATAGGCGTAGCCGATGCCCTGGCTGCCGCTGGTGCACGCGCTGGACGTGGGGATCAGCCGGCCGGTGAGGCCGAAGAAAATGCTGATATTCGCTGCCGTGGTGTGGGGCATCATCCGCACGTAGGAGTTGGCGTTCAGCCCCTCGGCCACCGAGTTCAGCAGCATATTGCCGAAGGCCTTGATCTCGTCGGTGCTGCCGGTGGACGAGCCACAGGCCACGCCCATGCGCCCGTCCTTGATCGACTCGTCGCCCAGCAAGCCGGCATCTTTCAGCGCCTGCTCCGCTGCCCATACCGCCAGCCGGGAAACCCGGCCCATGCTGCGCAGTTGCTTGCGGGTCCAGTGGGCGGGTACCACGAAATCATCGATCGGCCCGGCCAGCCGTGTGTTCAGTTCGGTGAAACGGTCCCACTCATCCATGCGCCGGATGCCGCTGCGGTTGGCGCGGAAGTTGGCGGCGATGGTTGCCCAATCGCTGCCCAGGGACGTAACGCCGGCCATGCCGGTGACCACCACGCGTTTCATCAGCACAGGCCTCCATTCACGGCCAGCACTTGGCGGGTGATGTAGCCGGCTTCTGCCGACATCAGGAAATTCACCGCCCCGGCGACTTCTTCCGGCGTGCCCATGCGCTGGGCCGGGATCATTTTCATCAGCTCTTCCACCGGTACGTTTTCATCGAGCATCGCGGTGTCGATCAGCCCGGGGGCCACGCAGTTGACGGTGATCTTGCGCTTGCCCAGCTCGATGGCCAGGGCCTTGGCGGCGCCGATCAGGCCGGCCTTGGACGCGCTGTAGTTGACCTGGCCGCGGTTGCCGATCAGCCCGGATACCGAGGTGATGCACACGATCCGCCCGGCGGCGCGACGACGAATCATCGGCATCATCACCGGGTGCAGCACGTTGTAGAAACCGTCGAGGTTGGTGCGCATCACCACGTCCCAATCGTCTTCCGACAGCGCTGGAAACGCGCCATCGCGCGTCAGGCCCGCATTGAGCACCACGCCGTAATACGCGCCATGGGCTTCCACGTCGGCTTCAAGGATCTCCTTGCAGCTGGCGCGGTCCGCCACATCGAATTGCAACACCCGGGCGCTGCGCCCCAGCGCTTCGATTTCGACCTGCACCGCATCCGCCTCGGCACGCCCGCTGCGGCAGTGCAGCACGATGTCGTGCCCGGCCTGGGCCAGGCGCACAGCGATAGCGCGGCCGATGCCACGGCTGGAGCCGGTCACCAATACGGATTCAGTCATGGCGTGGTGTCCTTCGATTCATCTAAATAGTTGGCCGCCTGGGGCGGTCGAAATACGTTCAAGCGCGCGCTGGCCTGGATGCCGTCGCCGGTGAGGTGGCATTCGAACACACCCATGCCGTTGTCGTCTTCCAGGGAGCGCAGGCCCTGGATGGTCAGCTCGGTGCCTGCGGGAAAGTGCTCGACGTTGCACTCGAACTTGCGCGTGCCCAGCAGGAAGCCCAACTCCACGGCTTCACCTTTCTGGCGCGCGCGGCAACCGGCGTAGGCCGCGACGCTTTGCGCCATCAACTCAATGCCGACCCACGCGGGCAGGCTGCCGTCAGCGCGGTTGAAAAGCCCGCCGGGCTTGACCGTCAGGCGGGTCTGGATCTGTTCTTCATCAAAGCTCAGGACCTGATCGATCAGGATCATGTCACCGGCGTGGGGCAGCAGTTCGGCGAGCGGCCAATCAGTCATGGGGCGTCTCCGATAATCAGGCTGACGTTGTTGCCGCCGAAGGCAAACGAGTTGCTCATCAGGCAGCGTTTTTCCAGGGCGTCGCCGGGCGACGCCCACTTCAGTACGGGCAGGTCGGGGTCCGCCTGGCCATCCCAGACATGCGGCGGCACTACGCCTTCTGCCAGGCTCAGCCAGCAGAACGCCGCTTCCAGCGCGCCGGCGGCGCCCAGGGTGTGGCCGGTCATGGGTTTGGTCGAGGAGCAGGCTACGCCGTCCGGGAACAGGGCCGCGACCGCCAGGCTTTCCATGGCATCGTTATGTTGGGTAGCGGTGCCGTGCAGGTTCAGGTAACCGATTTGTCCGGGCGCCAGTTGTGCGCTGGCCAGGGCCTTGCGCATCGCTTGCAACGCACCCTTGCCGGTAGGCTCGGGGGCGGAAATATGGTGGGCGTCGCAACTGGCGCCACTGCCCAGCAGTGCGAACGGCGCCGGGGTTTTGCTCATCAGGAACAGCACGGCGGCTTCGCCGATATTGATGCCGTTGCGGTTCAGCGAAAACGGATTGCAGCGCTCTGCCGAAACCGCCTCCAGCGACGAAAAACCATTGAGGGTCAGCTTGCACAGCGTGTCGACGCCACCGCAGATCACCGCATCGCACACGCCCAGGTCCAACAGGCGTTGGGCACTCATCAGCGCTCGTGCGCTGGAGGTGCAGGCGGTGGAAATCACGTAGGCCGGGCCGCTCAGTTGCAGCCAGTCGGCGAGGAAATCGGCCGGGGCGCCAAGCGCCTGTTGCTGATAGTCGTAGTCGGCGGGGAACTGGTTTTCCCGCAGATAGTGGGCGATGCCACGGCTGGCTTCATCGATGCCCGAGGTGCTGGTGCCGAGCACGATGCCAATGCGCGACGCGCCGAACGTCTGGATCGCTTGCCGGATCTCGTCGTCAATCTGCAACGCGGCTTCCAGCAGCAACTGGTTATTGCGGCTGCGATGGGATTCCAGCCCGGGCGGTATCGCCGCCAGTTCACCGTGCACAGCGGCCACCGGCAACACACGCTCCGGCACCCAGCCGCTTTCGGCGCGCATGCCGGAGCAGTCGCCGGCAAACAGGCTGCGGCTGACTTCGCGCTTGTCGCGGCCCAGGGCGCAGATCACGCCGAGGGCATTGAGGTAGGCGCTCATCGGGCAGCCCCTAGCGGCGAGATGTGGTAGGTCAGGTGTTGCCCGATCACGTCCACGCGAAACACCAGGGAGGAGTGATAGGTGATCTTCCAGTGGGACGGCAGGGTGCGGATCAGGTCCATTTCCTGGGTCCCGGGGTACAGCCTGGAAACTTCATCCGCCGAGGTCAGGGCGAACAACAGCGCGGCAAACAGTTCACGCGCCTGGGGATTGGGCGGCAGCAGACCGTCGGCCTGCCAGGCGCCATTGATCAGCATCTGCCGAGCCTGGGGAATGCCCAGCGGGTCCATCATCGACCAGCGAATCCCGCCGCCTTCGCGCTGCATCACCAGCAACCAGTCCTGGCGTTGGCCATCCTGTTCGCGCTGCACATGCAGTTGCAACGGCAGGCTCAGCACCGGGGTTTTCGACGGCAACGGCGGCTGGCTGGCGCACGCGCCCAGCAGCAACAGGCAGCCGATCAACAGCATTCGGATCATGTTTCAGCGCTCGCCAGAGGTTTGCGGGCGACCACGTTGACCAGGGTTTCTTCGCGCTGGCCGGCCGGTTTTGGCTGGCGCAGGCCCCAGCGCTCAAGCAGGCCGAAATCGGTGGCGCGGCTCCACCACAGGTACGGGTACGAGACGTTCTGCGGGCCGAACTCAAAGCCCTGCTCGCGAATCATCTCAAGGTACTCCTCGGCGCTTTTCTGCACATGCATCGGGTGACGAAACAGCCAGCGGATTACCCAGGTGTCGATATAGGCCTCGGTGGATTCGGCAAACAGCAGGTAGCCGCCTGGCTTGAGCACCCGATAGAACTCTTTCAGGGCGCGATGCTGTTCCACCAGATGATGGAAGGTCTGGTGACAGAACAGCACGTCGACACTGGCGTCGGCCACGTCGAGGGTCGCGCAGTCGCTGCCGATCAACTCGATGGCGATACCCTGGCGCGCGGCTTCGGCGCGGCTCAGGTCGAGGCTGTGGGGGTCGGCGTCGAGGCCGATCAGGCGTTCGGGGGCGAACACCTGCTGCAGGTACTGGAACGACTTGCCCTGGCCGCAGCCGGCGTCCAGCAGCACCGGGGCAACCGGCAGCGGGTCGCTGAACAGGCTGCGCAGGTCGTTGATGGCCACGCGCAGCACATGGTGCTGCCAGGTGTGGCTGCGCAGGAACCAGAAGCCGAATTTGGTTTCTTCGACGTAGTTTTTACTCAGGTATTGGCTGCTCATCTCATCTTCCTTGTCCCGGACGGGCTGGCCCACGGCGCCAGCATGAAGCTGAACGCCAGCCCCAGGCTCACCGACAGCCCAAAATTACTCACCGCCGGTGTGCTGGAAATAGCCAGCAGGCCGAACGATAGCCAAGTAGTCACGGCCGCCAACAGTGTGCCCAACAGGCTCACGGCGGCGCCGCCAATTTGTTCACGCATCAGGATCGCGTAGTCGACGCTGATGGCGGTCACCAGCAGCAGGCCGAACAGGCTGAACAACGTCAACGGCTGCCCCAGCCAACCGAGGCTGGCCAGGCTGCACAGCGCCGCCAGCAACGGCAGGGCGACGATGCGCAAGGCACCGCCGAAGCCGAACGGCAGGATCAGCAGCAGTACGATCAACACGCAGGACATCAATTTCAATTCCGCCGCGCTGATCTGTGTGGCAGCGAATACCTGGTTCAAGTCGCCGAGGCGATCCACCAACTGCACGCCGGGCAGATCCAGGGCCTGCACCCGCAGCAAGGCCGGGTTGTTCAACCCTTGCAGGCTCACCATCGCCGCCACGCCACCGTCGACATTCCCCAGCCACAGCGTGCGCCACGGCTCGGCCAGCGGGCCGACCAGTGCTGCGTCGATGTCTTCGGTGGGCAAGGCCTGCAACTGGGCCAGCTCGGCTTGCAGCGCGCTGGCGGGCACACCGAGGTCCAGCAATGGCTGCCAGTACTGCGGCAGCTGTTTCAGGGCCTCGCGCAGTTGCTGTTGCTCCGCCGGCGCGCTGACCAACTGGTTGAGCGCCAGGTAACCCTGGAGCTTGTCCATGTTCACCAACTGATCCAGGCGCTGGCTCAGCGCGGCCTGGCGTTCCAGCAACTGCTGCTGGTTGTCCGCCCGCACCAGGAAGAACTGGCTGGTGGGCTGGAACCCGGTAATCCGCGCAACGGCCTGGGCTTCCTGCAGCAACTGCGGTGGCGCACCGATCCACTGGCGGATATCGTTTTTGCTGTTCAGGTGCCACAGCCCACCGGCGCAAAACACCAACACCAGTATCAACAACACCGGGCTTGGCAGGCGCTTGAGCAGCGACTCGCGCACGCTCAGCAGGAACTCGGCAATGCGCAGGGGCCATTGCGCCGGGCGCAGCTCGACGCCTTTGAGCAAGGCCGGCAACAGGCACACGGCCGACAGGTAAGCGCCCACCAGACCGGCAGCGGAGAACACCGCGATTTGCGTCAGCGCCGGGAACGGCGTCCACGCCAGGGCCAGGTAACCGATGCAACTGGTGGCCAGGCTCAGGCTCAGGCCCGGCAAGGTCACGCGCAACGCTGGCCAACTGCGCCAAGGGCTCATGCTCCAGCTCTTGGACAGGTAATGCAGCGGGTAATCCACCGCCACGCCGATCAGGCTCGAGCCCAGCACCAGCGTGATCACATGCATATGCCCGAACAGCGCCACGCAGGCCACCGCACCAAACAGCATGCCCACCAGCACCGGCACGAACGCCAGCAACACCCGCCAGCGGCGGAACGCAAGCAGCAGCAATAACAGGATGCCTACCGTCGCGCCGCCGCCGACCCAAGTGATTTCCCGGGTGGCCTGCTGCTGACCATTGGCTGCATACAGCAGGCCGCTTGCGGCGAGCAATTGCGCGCCTTGCTGGTCGGCCTGCTCGCGGCTGGCCTTGAGCAGGTCAGCCACTTGCATCGGCAGTTTCATGTCGAAGGCATTGCCGGTGGTGCGGGCCCGCAGCAGTACCCAGCTTTTGCCGTCGGCATCGGCGATCAGCGCGCCGCTGCCGATATCCAGCTGCACCGAACCGTGTTGCGGCTGGCTGTTCTGGATGCGCCCGGTGAGGCCCAGCCAATCGTCCTGGCTGGGCACCAGGCTGAAGCCGGTGAACGGGTCGAACAGCGCCTGAACCCGCTGCTGAATAAACGCCTGGGGCTCGTCGATCAGTTGCTCGCGATCCTTGGCCGAGAGCATCGCCAGCCGGCCTTGCAGCAACTGCTGACGCAGGGCCGGCAGGTCGGCTTGGAGGTTCCACTGAACTTTCTCAAACAGGCCGCTGGCTTGCCAGGCTTCGCCCAATTGTGTCGCCATGGCCACGGCTTTTTGTCGATCGGCATGCCCCACCAGCACCAGCATTTCGCGGTTCAGTGGTTCCTGCATGCGCTGTTCGGCGCGCAGCTCCAGCGCATCCGGCGCGGTGCCGGGCACCAGTTCCATCAGGTTCGCCGACAGCGGTGCGCCATGGCGCCATTGCCAGCCCGCCAGGGCCAACACGGCCACCAGCAGGATCAGGAACAGGCGCGGCAACCAGCGTTCACTCGGCAAAGTCGTGTTGCTCCGCGTCGCTCAAGGGCTGGCTGCTGGTGCTGTCCTGCATGCGCAGTACGGTGCTGTCGCCCTGGGTTTCCAGCAGCTCGATCTTCTGCACCAGTTCGCCGCCGTCGATATTGATTTGGGTGAACACCTGCTTGAGCAGCAGCGAGCGCGGGATCAACGTGAGTTTCCACTGCTGGGCTTCGCCTTGCAGTTGCAGCTCGAAGTCACGCTGCAAGCCGCTGCTGTCGCCCTGTAACACGGCGAGGAACAAACGGTTCTGCTCGGCGCCGGCGCTCTTGTTCGGCAGCAATTGCCAGCCGTTGGCGTCACGCCGGGCGATGCCGTTGGCGCTGATGCGGTAGTCCTGTTGCAGCGGGGTTTTCAGCAGCCACAGCAGGCCGTGGTCCTTGGCCAGGACGAAGGTGCCCTTGCTGGTCAGCGGCTGCGGCAGCGCGCGCAGGTGTTTTTCCTGGATGAAGTTGCCGTGGATCACCGACGGTTTTGCCAGCTGATCGCTGAGTTGTTGCAGGTCGAAAGCATGGGCCAGGCCTGGAATGCCCAACAACAGAATGAAGGCGATTCCTGTGGGAGCGGCGGTGCGACGATTCGACTTGCTCGCGAAGAACCTGAGGGCGCCACGGGGTGTCAGGCGGCCTGCGTTATCGTTGACGATTTTCGCGAGCAAGTCGAATCGTCGCACCGCCGCTCCCACAGGGAATCTCATTTCAAGGCTCTCTCTATGGCGTCAGTGAATATTTTTGGCGACGCCAACTGCATTTCGCGGCTGGCAATTTCCACCGCCACTTGCACGGTGCTGGCGCGGGTCAGGCGTTCACCGGTGGCCTTGTCGCTGATCAGGTAATTGACCTTCAAGCGGTTCTCCCACTCCACCAGGCTGGCGCGCACGTTGATGGTCTGGCCGAAGGTCGCGCCGCGCACATAGCGCAGTTGCATGTCGATCACCGGCCAGGCGTAGCCCGCTTGCAGCATCGCTGTGTAGTTGTGGCCGATCTTGTCCAGCAAGGCGCAGCGGGCGACTTCCAGGTACTTTACGTAGTGCCCGTGCCACACCACGTTCATGGTGTCGATGTCGAAAAACGGCACGAGGATTTCAGTGTCGCAGTGCAACACGCCGGGGCTACGCATGCAGCCTCCAGTGTTGCTCGGCGATGCGTTTCAGGCACAGGCGCAGTTCGCCTTCCAGGGCGCGGTCTTCGATGACCGGCGGGAAGTCCTTGGCCAGCTCGATTTGCATGGCGGCCAGCGCCGGCGGCAGCGGGCGTGCGTCTTCAGCCTGGGCCCGCAGCCATACGCCCTGGTTGGCGGCGAGCAAGGTGGCGGCGGCGACTTGTTCGGTCAGTTCCAGCACACGAATCGCATCGCGGGCGGCGATGGTGCCCATGCTCACCTTGTCCTGGTTGTGGCACTCGGTGGAGCGCGAGAACACGCTGGCCGGCATGGTGTTTTTCAGCGCTTCGGCGGTCCAGGCGCTGGTGCCGATCTGCACAGCCTTGAAGCCGTGGTTGATCATCGCCCGCTCGGCTGGCGCACCGGACAAATTGCTCGGCAAGCCGTGGTTGTAACGCACGTCCACCAGCAGCGCGAGCTGGCGGTCCAGCAGATCGGCGACGTTGGCCACCAGGGTCTTGAGGCTGTCCATGGCGAACGCGATGTGGCCGCCGTAGAAGTGGCCGCCGTGCAGCACGCGTTCTTCTTCGGCGTCGATGATCGGGTTGTCGTTGGCGCTGTTGAGTTCGATCTCGATGAACGAGCGCAACCAGTTCAGGCTGTCGGCCAGCACGCCCAGGACGTGGGGCGCGCAGCGCAGGGAGTAACGGTCTTGCAGGCGATGCAGCGGCGCGGTCGGCGCGTCAATCGCCAGATCCTTGCGCAGCCAGGCGGCGACTTGCATCTGCCCCGGGTGCGGCTTGGCGGCGAACAGGCGCTCGTCGAAATGCTCCGGGTTGCCTTGCAGCGCCACCACGTTCAGCGCGGTGATGCGCGTGGCCAGTTGCAGCAGGTAGTCGGCGCGGGCGAAGGCCAGGCAGGCGAGGCCGGTCATCACGGCGGTGCCGTTCATCAGTGCCAGGGCCTCTTTCGGGCGCAGTACCAGCGGGTCCCAGCCCAGCTCGCGGTGCACCTCCGCCGCCTGGCGGCGTTCGCCACGGAACATCACTTCGCGCTCACCAGACAAGGTTGCGGCCACGTAGGACAGCGGCGTCAAGTCACCGCTGGCGCCTACCGAGCCTTCTTCCGGAATCAGCGGCAGCACGTCGAATTCCAGGAACGCGTGCAGGCGCTCCAGCAACTCCACGCGCACGCCCGACACGCCATGGCACAGCGACTGCAACCGCGCCGCCAGCACCGCGCGGGTGGCTTGCGCATCCAGCAACTTGCCCAGGCCGCAGCCGTGGAACGTGTAGAGGTGGCGGGGCAACGCTTCGACGTGCTCCAGCGGCACCGCCACCACGCACGAGTCGCCGTAGCCGGTGGTCACGCCGTAGATCACGCCTTCCTTGTCCAGCAACGAATCCAGGAACTGCGCGCCCTTGGCGATGCGCTGGCGGTACTTGGCGTCAGCTTGCAGTTGAGTCGGCGCCTGACGGTTGGCCAGGGCCAGCACGTCTTCGATGCGCAGGGGAATTTCGCCGAAGGTTACCGGCTCAAGATGCGTCGTCATCGGTCTTCCAGAAAGGGTAAAAGTTGAACCATTGTTGGGGCGCTTCCAGGCAGAACTGGCCCAGGCGCTCGGCGTAGCGGGCGGTCCATTGTGCGATCACCTGCTGGCGGTCGCTGCGTTTCCATTCGATCAACTGGGCAAACGGCTCGATGATCAGGCGATAACGGCCTTGGTGCTTCAAGCACATCAGCAGGTTGACCGGGCATTTCAGCAAACCGGCCAACAGCCACGGGCCTTGGGGGAAGGCGGCGTCATGGCCGAGGAAATCCACGCGTACCGTGCGCCCGCCATGCAGCGGTACGCGGTCGCCGGCAATCGCCAGCCACTCGCCGTCGTCGAGGCGCTGGCTGAGCAGCATCATCACCGCCGGGTCAAGTTCGCTGACCTGGATCAGGCGCAGATTGGTCGCCCCGGCTTCGCCCAGAATCCGGTTGAAACGTTCAGCGTGCTTGGTGTGCACCAGCACGTTCATGGTGACCTTTTCGCCCAGTTCGGCGAGGGCGCGGCACACCTCAAGATTGCCCAGGTGCGCGCCCACCAGCATCTGCCCGCGTTCGCTGCGCAGCTGGCCGCGCAGTTGGGCCGGGTCGATGATTTCGATCTGCTCCAGGCGCAGCTTGCCGTTCCATACGTCGAGCTTGTCCAGCAGGGCGTCGGCGAACGCCATGAACTGGCCGAAGACGCTTCTGTGGGTAGGGCGCAGGTCGTCGCGCCGGCTCCAGTCGGCCAGGCGCTGCTGGTATTGCCAGGCGCTTTGGCGGGCCGTGCGGCCGAACAGAAAGAAGTAGAAAACGATGCCGTAGAGCAGCGGGCTCAGCAGCCGGCGCCCGAGGACCTTGGCGGCGAAGGCGGTGAATTTCATCAGCCAGAAGCTGCCGCGCTCCTCGCGGTCGGCCCAGTGCTTGGTGTCCTGGCTCATGCCTGCCACCGGCGCCAGAGGATCATCGGCGCGCGCACCAACATGCCGAAGAACAGCCGGGTGTGCATCGAGGAAATCAGCGCGTTGTCGTGGAACAGGCGAAAGTGCGACAGGCCGTCGGCGGGGTAGTGCACCTTGGTCGGCAGCCAGCGCATCGGCTGGTTGCGCCAGGCCAGGCGCACCAGGATGTCGGAGTCGAAATCCATGCGTTTGCCGATGTTGGCCGAGTCCATCAAGGCCAGGGTCGGTGGCAGTGGGTACACGCGAAAGCCGCACATGGAATCGCGGATCTGCAGCGACAAGGTGTTGATCCACACCCAAACGTGGGTCAGGTAGCGCGCGTAAAGGCGGCCCTTGGGCACGCTGTCGTCGTATTCCGGGTAGCCGCAGATCACCGCATTCGGGTGGGCGCGGGAGGCGTCGAGGAAGGTACCGACTTCCCGCAGGTCGTGCTGGCCGTCGGCGTCCACTTGCAGGGCGTGGGTGAAACCCAGGCGTGCGGCTTCGCGAAAGCCGGCCATGACGGCGGCGCCTTTGCCCTGGTTGGCGGGCAGGGTCAGCAGGGACACGTTGTCGAGGGTTGCCAGTTGCGCCAGTACGGCGGCGCAGGTGGCGCTGCTGCCATCGTCTACCAGCAGGCATGGCAGGCCGCTGGACAGCACGCTATGAACCACGGCGGGCACGGCGGCTTCGTGGTTATAGACCGGGATCAAGGCGCAGGGCTTATGCATAACAGATACCCCATTGGCAGAAGCGCTGTGCGTGGCGAGGGAGCTTGCTCCCGCTGGGCTGCGAAGCGGCCCCAACACAGGCGACACCGATTTGCCTGACAAACCACAGTGCCTGGGTTGGGAGCGCTGCGCACTCCAGCGGGAGCAAGCTCCCTCGCCACAAAAGCTTAATCACTGACCCTCTCCAGCACGATCCGCCCACTGGAGCAGGCGGCCGCCTCATTGCGGTAGGCGAAGTACAACTTGCCGCGCTCCTGATCGAACCGCAGGTGCAGTTCGATCCGGTCATCCGGGCGTACCAGTTGCTGGAACTTGAGCACTTCCATCCCGGCGAACGGCCCCGGCAGCTTGAGCAGTTGCTGGCCCAGGCTCAGCGCCCAATCCACTTGCACCACGCCCGGTAGCACCGGGGTTTGCGGGAAGTGGCCGCTGAAGTAGGCGAGGTCCGGCGGGATCGCCAGTTGCAGGGTCCATTCACCGTTGGCTTCGACTTGTTCCAGTACTTCCGGGGCTTTCGGGCGCGGTGCCAGCAGCAGGGCTTCGACGTCGGCCTGGGGCAGCTTGCCTTGGGTGTTCAGCGGCAATTGGCGCAACAGGCGCCAGCGGCGGGGCAGGGCCAGGGCTTCGCAGTGTTGGCTCAAGTGCTGGCGCAGGGTCTGGGTGACGGTGCGCCGGCCCTGGTTACGCAGGGCATGCAAGCCGTCTGCGCTGAGCACCACGAGGGCGCCGAGGGAGGCGCGGTTTTCCTGCACCACGCCCAGGCGCGTTTCAGCGACCCAGGCATGGTCCATCAGCGCCTGTTCCAGCATCGGCAGGGAGATGCGTTTTTCTTCCAGCTTGACGATGCGGTCCAGGCGGCCGAGCAATTCGAAGCGGCCGTCGGCGTGGATGGTGGCGGCGTCGGCGGTCTGTTCGACATGGCCGGCGGGCAAGTATGGCGAGGCGATGCGCAAGGCGCCGTCGGCGTCCTGGCTCAGCTGCACGTCGGCAAACGGCTGCCACGGTTGTTCGCCCTGGCGCCAGGCGATGCCGCCGGTTTCCGAGCTGCCGAGGATTTCCGTCGGCCATTGCTGCAAACGCTGATGCAGGCTGCCGGCGGCCTCAAGGGGCAAGGCGCCGCCGGAGGAAAACACCCGTTTGACCGGTGTAAGCGCTGGCCAGTCGAGGTTGTCACCCATGCGCTTGAGGAGCGCCGGGCTGGCGACCCAGGCAAATTGCGCATGCTCGCGGCTGGCGCGCTGCAAGTCCTCGGGAAATGCCAACTGTTGGCGCACAAAGGTGCGCCCGGCACACAACGGCCACAGCACCCGGAACAGCAAGCCATAGATATGCTGGGTGGCGACGCTGCCGATGATGCACGCCTCGCCCAGGTCGGCGCCCCACAAGGTTTCCAGCGCCTGGACTTCATTGGCCATCTGGCGCAGGGTTTTGTCGATGCGCTTGGGTTCGCCGCTGGAGCCGGAGGTGCACAGGCTCAGGCAGCAGGCATCCAGGTCCAGGGCTTCGGCGCTTGATGGCGCTTGATACAGCGCGTCCAAGTCGCTGGCCTCGGTCAACCAGGCGTCGACGGCATCGTCCCAGCGTTGGCGCGTTTGTGGTTGCAGGTCGGCAGGCAACAACACGCTGACGCCTGCTCGCCACGCACCCAGCAGGGCGATCGCCAGCAAGCCGGCATCTTCCAGGTACACCGCCAGGCGCTGGATGCCCCGGGCTTGCAACCCGGCGGCCAGGCTCAGGGACTTCTCCCACAGGTGTGGGTGATCCAGGGCAGGTTCGGTGGTGACCAAACGCTGCTCCACAGGCTCAAGCAGCAAGTGCTCAAGATTCAACCAATTCATACGCGGCCTCGAACCCTTTGTCGTACCAGCCATTCCACGGCAAACAACAGCCCCATCAGCCCGTAGGCGATCATGCCGTTGTACAACGTCCACCAGCTCAGCGGCGCCCACAGGGTGAGGGCGGCGGCGAGCAGGCCGTTACACAGGAAAAATACACTCCACACCACGGTGACCTGGCGGGTATACACAATCGCTTTTTCGGGCAGTTGCGGCTCGCTCATGCGCGCCAGGCGCTCGACCATCGGCGGCCCGTATTTCAGGCTCAGGCCGAACAGTGCCAGCATGAAGGCGCTGACCAGGCTCGGGTACCAGCGCAGCATCTGCGGGTTGTCGAACCAGGCGAGCAGCAGGCAAAAGACAATGATCGCCGCCGCCATCCAGCGGCTGCCCGGGCGCCTGGCGCCGGTCAGGGCGCGCAACAGCCACAGGCTGCCCAGCAGCAGGCCAAATTGCCACGGGGCAAAATGCTCAGTGCCGTAATACACCGCAAAAGGGTACAGCAGCCCCGCCAGCAACAGGCCAAGGGCGATCAGCCGGCTCATGCGGCCGGTTGAACCAGGCGGTAGACCGCCTCGACCACGTCATTCACGGTACGCACGGCCTTGAACTCTTCGGCGGCGATTTTCTTGCCGGTCTGGCGCTTGATGTGGTCGATCAGGTCCACTGCATCAATGCTGTCGATTTCCAGGTCCTGGTACAGGTTGGCGTCGAGCGTGACGCGTTCCGGTTCCAGTTCAAACAGTTCCACCAGGGCGTCGCGCAAGGTGTTGAAAATATCGTCACGAGTTTGCATGGTACGGTCTCAAGCTGCCTGTCGGGCCGTGACGAACGCCGCGAGGCTGGCCACGTTGGTGAAGTGATTGCGGGTGTCCTTGGCGTCGGCATCGATCTTGATGCCGTACTTTTTCTGGATCGCCAGGCCCAATTCCAGGGCGTCGACTGAATCCAGGCCAAGGCCTTCGCCGAACAGGGTTTGCTCGTTGCCGATGTCGCTCTCGCTGATGTCTTCCAGGCCCAGGGCCTCGATGATCAGCGTTTTTATGTCGTGCTCAAGGCGGTGTTGGTCGCTCATCTTCGGCGAGCTCCTTAATAAAATACTGGTGCAGGTAATCGTTGAGCTTGCGTGATGCCTGGGGCGCGGGCCCTTGTGCGGCAAACGCCTGTGGTTCTATATCGGCACCCACGCGCAAACTGAAGTGAAAGCGGCGATTCGGGATGCGATACCAGGGTTCGGCCTTGGTCAGGGTGGTGGGGCTGACCTTGATCACTACCGGAGTGATGATGCTCGCACCGCGCAGGGCAATGGCGGCGGCGCCGCGATGAAAGGTCGGTGCCTGGCCCGGTGAGGTGCGGGTGCCTTCCGGGAAAATGATCAGGGTCTGGCCGTCCCGCAGGGCATCGGCGGCGGCGTCGAGCATGTCGGCGCTGCCGTCGTTGCTGATGTAGCCGGCGTCGCGCACCGGGCCCCGGGTGAAGGGGTTCTGCCACAGGCTCTGCTTGACCACGCAGTTGGTCTGGCGCATCTGGGCGATCAGGAACACCACGTCCACCAGCGATGGGTGGTTGGCAATGATCATCTGGCCCGGGCGGCCGAGCTTTTCCGCGCCTTCGACGCTGTAGGTCAGGATGCCCAGGCGCGTCATCATGCGGATAAACAACCAGAACAGGCAGCTGATGGTGTGGCGGGCGCGTCGCTGATGCTGTTTGGCATCACCCGGCAGGCAACTGAGCAGCGGAAACACCAGGACACGCAGGCACAGGCCGCCGAGGCCAAACAGGGCGAAGGCGGTGGCAGTGGCGAACAGGCGCCAGTAGTAGGCCTTCCGGGGCTTTTCGGTCAGGACTTGCGTTGCCAGTTCCATACTCGGTTCTTCCAGGCATGTTGGCAGGCGCCCTGTTCGTTCAGCAGGGTGCGCAGCAGGTTCAGGGCGTGGGGCCACTGGGCTTTGGTGGTGGGTTGGACAGCGGCTGTATTCAGTTCCAGCTGCCACTCGTCTCCCGGTGTCAGCAGCAGGCCGAGGGCGTAGGGGAAGGGCACGTCCTCGATCCAGCGCGCATAGGCTTCGGGGGGCTGTTCCTCGGTAATGATCAGCAATACAGACGGTGCGCCTTCATTGAGCAGGGCAGCGGCTTCGAGCATGCCGTGCTCCAGGCCATCGCCGGCGGCGGCGAGGGCGGTCATTTCGCTGGTTTCATTGCGCAGGATCGACCACAGGCCAATCACCGCGTTATGCACCGACAGGCTGAACTGGGTCGGCGACAGGGGCTCGTCGTTGGCCAGGTCGCTGAGAATATCGAGGGTGCGTGGGGTTTCGCCGTGACGGGAAACAAACACCAATGGCAACTGTTGCAAGCCTTCGGCCAGGGGCCAGCCCACACTGAAGGCCATGCGCGCCAGGCGGCTCAGGCGCCGGCGCTGCATGGCCGGCAGGAAGGACACATCGGGTGCCGCGTCGGTGCGGGCGAGCAATGTCGGCTGCCGGCACCAGGTGCGCCAGTCGTCCGCGCTTTCGAGCCCGGGAGCCCAGGCGCGCCATTGGGCGATGTTGAAATTGATCACTGAGAAGTTATCCCGCCCCTGCGGGCTTCCTTGTGCGGCCATTGGCCCCGAATACCGGGACAGGGTGCAATCGCCGAATGGCGCGCATTATCCCGGTGCTGCGGGGTTCTAGCAAACTTTGGTAAAGAATTGTTCACGGATGATTACAAATTCGCTGGAAAGAATTACCGATTGTCCATCATGCAGGTAGGGCAGCAGGTGTCAGGCAATTCCTGCTTTGTCGGACAGACGGGAAATTGTTATGCGAGATAGAGCCTCTGATGCTGTAGTACAGGAACAAACGAGGTAGCTAACGGGCGCTTTTGCCCTCTACACTCGGGTCATTCATTGATACACGGAGGTTTTTCCATGCGGCGCGTGGTGTTCAACCAAAAAGGCGGTGTTGGCAAGTCCAGCATTGCCTGCAACCTGGCGGCGGTCAGCGCCAGCGAAGGCTATCGAACCCTGTTGGTGGACCTCGATGCCCAGGCTAACTCTACCCAGTACCTCACCGGGCTGACCGGCGACGATATCCCCATGGGAATCGCCGACTTCTTCAAGCAAACCCTGTCTTCCGGGCCGTTTTCGAAGAAGAACCAGGTGGATATCTACGAAACCCCGTTCGACAACCTGCACGTCATCACCGCCACCGCGGAACTGGCCGACTTGCAGCCCAAGCTCGAGGCCAAGCACAAGATCAACAAGCTGCGAAAGCTGCTGGATGAATTGAGCGAGGACTACGACCGGATCTACCTGGATACGCCGCCGGCGCTGAACTTTTATGCCGTTTCAGCGCTGATTGCCGCTGATCGCGTGCTGATCCCCTTCGATTGCGACAGCTTCTCCCGCCAGGCGCTGTATGGCCTGTTGGCCGAGATCGAAGAATTGAAGGAAGACCACAACGAAGGGCTGGAAGTGGAAGGCATCGTGGTCAACCAGTTCCAGGCCCGGGCGAGCCTGCCGCAGCAGATGCTGGATGAATTGATTGCCGAAGGGTTGCCGGTACTGCCGGTGTACCTCACCAGCTCGGTGCGCATGCGTGAATCGCACCAGGCGAACATGCCGCTGATCCACCTGGACCCACGGCACAAGCTGACACAGCAGTTTGTGGAATTGCATAACTTGCTGGAAAACGCGTGATTTAGCAGGCAACACATCACCCATGTGGGAGCGGGCTTGCTCGCGAATGCGGTGGATCAGTCGAATTCTCTATTGACTGACTCACCGCATTCGCGAGCAAGCCCGCTCCCACATTTGGTCTTTGTTCCTACAGGGAAATCGTCGTCTTGCGCCGTTGCCTACAGTTACGCCAGAATCCGCCGGCTTGTGCGTCTGGATGGGCGTCTCTAAGGTTGTTCGGTCGCTGAATTCTCAGTGATCGGGTTTAGTAGCCCGAGTGTTTGTCGTTAAGTGCATAAGCTTCATCTTTCAGGCGCTGAGTCTGTGCTTGATGGTAGCTGTGCGTAGGGCGTCTTCGGGCGCGCCGGCTTCGACATTTCCCGGTCTACTAACCTGCGTACAGCTGCCACCCTAATTCGTTTAGTAGCGATCAGATGGCGGCTCCAATCAGGAATGTCGACCATGTTTAAAAGCTACTCCAAATCCCCCGTCGTACCTTTTTACAGTCAGCCCCGGCCAAGCCACCGAAACCCTGATCCTCAATACCTACGAAACCTTCTCCTCAGTCACCACCCTCTTGCTCGACCTTTCCGACGACCTCACCGGCAAGCAGCGCGATGTCGCGTTGGCCATTCATCAGTTGAGCGAATTGGGCGTATTGCTGATGGGGCAAGTGATGGACCGGGGTGTCCCGTTACCTCAAACGCCCTGACTGCGCAGCCAGCTCATCAACTGCGGTAACGGAAACGCACCGCTCTGACGCGCCACTTCCCGGCCATTCTTGAACAGGATCAGGCTGGGAATCGAGCGAATCCCCAACTGAGCGGATAACTGCTGATTGGCCTCGCTATCGAGCTTGGCCAATCGACACTTCCCGGCCAACTGCCCGGCGGCCTGCTCAAACACCGGCGCAAACGACTTGCACGGCCCGCACCATTCGGCCCACACATCCACCAGCAACGGCAGGTCGCCCTTGATCTGGCTGGCGTAATCGCCCTGTTTCAGCTCAAAGGGTTTGCTCAGCAGCACCGGTTGCTTGCAGCGCCCGCATTTAGGCGCATCGCCCAGGCGTTCATTGGGGATGCGGTTAAGACCGTTGCAGTGGGGGCAGGGGATTACTAGAGAGTCGGACATGCTGGGCTCCGTGAAAGTGGCCAATGGGTTCTATTTGGAGCCGCCGTCGGGGTTTATCAAGGAACAACACAAGCCATCAGCGTGCAATCTTCTTTCGTGCCAGTTGGCAGGCAAACACGTTGCCCACAGCACAACCCCCAATCACCAGCATCAGAGTGAAAAGCAGTGGTGCATTCCATTGAGACCCTAGCCAGGTTAATAATCCTGCCCCGGCCACAGTGATGCATCCGAAAACCGCAGAAGCTTTGGCTTGGTGAGACGCGTCGATATCCAGTGCCCAGCTGGTCGCAAGGGGCAACAAAATGCAGAAGGCAATACTGGTTGCTGCTGCAGCTGCCAGGTAAAGGTAGATATTGACATGTAGCCATGCCGCTACCATCAACAGTGCGGCGAGGCACTGAGAGGCGGATCCTGCATTTAGGCGTTGGGCGTCACTGAATCGTGTGACGGCTTTCCCTGAAAAGAAAAAACCTGCCGCTACCAGCGCCGCCCAACCTGAAAGGATCATGCCTGTTGCTTGTGGTGAGAGATGAAAAACTCCCTGCAGGGCAAACGCCTTGCTGAGGTTCAGCTGTGTGAAGGCGCTCTGTATCAGGAGTGCAAGCAGTAAACCGCAGATGAATTTCGGGTGTTTCCCTAGTAAAGATTGGGTTTCAGTTGCAGCCTGTTGGCCTTGGTCGGTTGCCTTGCCGTGATGAGTGGCCAGAAGTCCCAGGCCGATTATAAAAAGCAGGCAACCGAGTACGCCAAAAACCCATCTCCACCCCCAAAACGAGGCTGCCGCCAGCAGAGTCGGCGGGCTTATTACCGTAAGGACGCTAATAGCACTCAAGAGATAAGCTGTCGCGCTTTGGAAGGTTGTTTGCCCGAGTCGTTGACGTAGCCAAAGGCGTGAAGAGGTTGCTGCCACCGCGTTGGCGATGAACATGAAAGTAAAGATGATCGATAGCATGAGGGCGCTTGTTGATAACGCCACTGCGACACATAGCAGCGCGATCAGCACCGATGCACCGGCCAGGCTGACGCTGGTTCCCAGTCGGTTGACCAGCGGCGTTGAAAACAACTGGCTGAATGCGAAAGCCATCAGGCACAAGCCGAGCATGCCTTGAAAGAATGCCGGAGAAACACTCAAGTCCTGAGCGATTAACGGAGAAAGAGGAACAAGAGCGTCGAAAACAACCGCACTGACCAGCGTCCTGGCCACCACGACCCTAAGGCCTGGGGTCAAGGTTTTATGTTTCAAATTTGATTTACACATCCGCTAAACCCTAAGCCGGATGTGTATTTGGGGATGTCAGGCGCGTCCGATACTTATTTCTGGATATATCCGTGTTGTGGCGAGGGAGCTTGCTCCCTCGCCACATTGGCTCGCTCCTACGACGAACAACTAATCTCCAAATGCTTCCCCCAATCCGGCGGCCGCTGGGCGTATTGTTCCATCCCCGGCTGCTCTTCAAACGGTTTGGTCAGCACTTCATGCAGCCGGCGCACTTCGCTGTAATCCCCAAGCTCCGCCGCCTGGATGGCGTTCTGCGCCAAATAGTTGCGCAGGATATAAAGCGGATTCACCCCATGCATCCGCTCACGTCGCTGTTCTTCTGTACCGCTGGCGTCGCGCTCCACGCGCGCCTTGTACAGATCCGCCCACCTATCAAACCCCTTGAGGTCGACAAAGTCGTCGCGCAACCGCGCCACGGCCAATGCGGCGGATTCATCCCCCAGCCGGCGGAAGAACAGGGTGTAGTCGACGCCGCTGTTCTGCATCAGTTGCAGCAGGCGCTCCACCAGTTTCTGATCGTCATCTTCGGCGGTGGTGAGGCCCAGTCGGCGGCGCATCAGGTCCAGGTAGTGGGCCTGGAACAACGGCAGATACAGCCCCAGCGTTTCCCGCAGCGCCTCGACGCTGATAAACGGCGTCAACGCCTGGGCCAGTGCGCTCAGGTTCCACTGCCCGATCGGCACCTGGTTGCTGAAGGAATAACGCCCTTCATGGTCGGAGTGGTTGCAGACGAACTGCGCGTCGAAATCGTCCAAAAATGCAAACGGCCCGAAGTCGAAGGTGATGCCGAGGATCGACATGTTGTCGGTGTTCATCACTCCATGGCAGAACCCATAGGCCTGCCACTTGGCGATCAACTCGGCATTACGCTCGACGATTTCGCGGAACATCGCCAGGTACGGCTCGGGCTGTTCCATGCATTCCGGGAAGTGCAGGGACAGCACGTGCTCCGCCAATTGCTTCTGCAATTCAGGCTTCTTGGTGTAGTAGAAATATTCGAAATGCCCAAAGCGCACGTGGCTGTGGGCCAGGCGCAGCACCATGGCGGCGCGCTCCTGTTTCTCGCGCCACACCGGCGTGGTGGAACCGATCACACACAGCGCACGACTGCTGGGAATGCCCAGCGCATGCAGTGCTTCCGACGCCAGAAACTCCCGGATCGACGAGCGCAACACCGCACGACCATCGCCCATGCGCGAGTACGGGGTTTGCCCGGCACCCTTGAGGTGCAGGTCCCAATGCTCGCCGGCCTGGTTGTACACCTCGCCCAGCAACAATCCGCGGCCATCCCCCAGTTGCGGGTTGTACGAGCCAAACTGATGCCCGGAATAGATCATCGCCCGCGGCTCGGCCTCGGCCCACAGCTTGTGCCCGCCGAACAGCTCGGCAAATACCGGCGTTTCGGCCACGGCGGGGTCGAGATCCAGCAGCGCCATGGCTGCCTCGCTCGCCACCACTAAACGCGGTTCGTCGATGGGCTCGGGCAGCACATGGGTTGAGAAGCCGTCGCCCAGGCGGGCGAAGCGGTTGTCGAAGGTCAGTTCGTCGAGGGCTTTCAACGGCCATCTCCTGAGCAGAATGTCCGACCATTCTGCTGGGGATAGCGCGTTTAGTCGAGTTTGGCGGGCGGCGGCTCGGGCAGGTCCTGGTCCTGGGCGGGCGGCAGGATGGTCCGGTTTTCTTCTTCCACCGGCACCAGCTTGTATTCCTGGCCATGCAGGTTCTTCAGGTAAACCTCCATCTGCCGGAACGAGATGTTGATGTGGTGGTTCTTGAACTCGCGGTTGATGAAGCGGTTGACCTCATCGATCACCGGGTTGCGGTCGCCCAGGTCCCGTACATGCATGCGCAGTTCGTGATCGAGGGTGCTTTCACCGAAGTTGAGGAAGTACACGTGGGGCGCCGGGTCCTTCAGCACGCGTGGGTTTTCGGCGGCGGCCTTGAGCAGCAATTCCTTCACCAGGTCCAGGTCCGAGCCGTAGTCCACGCCCAGTTTCAGGGTGACCCGGGTGATGGTGTCGGTCAGCGACCAGTTGATCAGTTGCCCGGTGATGAACGTTTTGTTCGGGACAATGATGTCCTTGCGGTCGAAGTCAGTGATGGTGGTGGCGCGGATGCGGATCTTGCTCACCGTGCCCGACAGGTTGCCGATGGTGATGGTGTCGCCGATCCGTACCGGGCGCTCGAACAGGATCATGATGCCGGAGATGAAGTTGGCGAAGATTTCCTGCATCCCGAAACCCAACCCCACCGACAGCGCGGCCACCAGCCATTGCAACTTGTCCCAGCTCACGCCGAGGGTCGACAGGGTGGAGACAAACCCGACGCCGGCAATCACATAGGACAGCAAGGTGGTGGTGGCGTAGGCGCTGCCCTGGGCCAGGTCGAGCTTGGACAGCACCAACACCTCCAGCAGGCCGGGCAGGTTGCGCGCCAGGGCGAAGGTGATGCCGATGATGATCAGGGCGCCGAGCAAGTCGCCGATGCTGATGGGCACCATGCTGATATTGGCGCCGGTGCCGCTGGTGTATTCGTAGAGGGTGACGTTGTCCAGGTAGGAAAACACCGAGATCAAGTCGGACCACACCCAGTACAACGCAGCGATAAAGCCGCCCAGCAGCGCCAGGCGAATCAGGCGCATCGACTGTTCGTTGACCTGTTCGATGTCCAGGGTCGGCTCTTCGATCACTGCTTCACCCTCACCGGCTTCCTTGGCGGCCTGGCGTTTGGCCAGGGCCCGCGCATAGGCCAGGCGCCGTGCCGCAACGCCCAGGCCACGTACGAAGGTGGCTTCGATCACCAGCCAGAACATCAGCAGGTACAAGGTGTTGATCAGCCGGTCGCTGAGCTTGAGGGCGGTGTAGTAGTAGCCAAAACATACGGCGATAAACAGCGCCACCGGCAGTGCCGTAAACACCAGGCCCACGGCCTTGCGAAACAGCGAGGCTTTTTCATGAGTCGGGCTGTTGAGCAGCAGGCGCCCGAGCAGCCACGCCATCAGTGCGTAGCAGGTCAGTACCACGCCGATGCCCAGCACATCGTCGGCCAGCGCTGCCGGCTGATGCTCGGCGATGGCCACCACGGCCACCAACGCCAGTACCACGAGCCCGAGCTTGCGTACCCAGCCCTGGAGGAATTCGACCTGGGGTTTTTCCCAGCGGAAGTGCAACTCGGCGACGCCGCCGGGCGCGAGGATCCGATACGCGGTGTAGAACACCAGCCACGCCTGGGCGATCTGCAGCAGGGCGGCGCCGAGGTTGGCGTTTTGCCCGCGGGCGTCGATCTGCAGCGCATAGCCGCAGAGTGCCAGGCCCAGGGCCACCGGCATCGCCAGCGCGATATTCACCAGGATCGCCACCGGCGTGTGCCACTGGCTGTCGCGTTTGAAGTGGCCGATGTCCATATGGATTTTTTTCAGCCGGGCATACAGGTAGCTGCGACGCCACAGCAGCGCGCCGATCAACAACAGCAGGGGCAGGAACAGCAGCGGGCGCTGGGTCAGGCCGTCATACAGCTCGCTGACGCTGGAGGCCCACGGCAGGGTATTGACCTGTTTGCTCAGGTGCGCCGGTACGGTTTCCAGCCATTCGGTATCCAGCGGCTTGTTGCTGGGAATCCAGAACATCTGTTCGTCGAGGGTCGCCCGCAAGGTGGTGGCGGTGCTCAGCAGTTGTTTCTGGTTCAGTTGCAGGGTGATGGATTCGTTGAGCAGTGCGCTCAGTTCCCGGCTCAAGCGTTCCAGCAGGTCGCTGCGGGTGATCGCCAGTTCCAGCAGGGTGCGCCGCAGTTGCGGCGTCACCTGGTCGGCCGGCTGGTTGGCCAGCAAGCTGTCGACGTAGGTGCTCGGGGTGCTGATCAGTTCGCGCTGTTGATTGACCTCGAACTGGTACAGGCGAATGTTGGCGATGTCATCCGCCAGGTCGCGGTCCACGGTCAGGCGCGGGAGGGCCTGCTTCTGTTTGTAGAGGATCTTGGACAGTAGCAGGCTGCCCTTGAGCACGTTGATCTGCTCGTCCAGCGCCGAGTCGCTTTGGGTCACGCTGTCCAGTTGCTGCTTGGTTTGCAGGTTTTTCTGGGTCAGCTCGTTGAGCCGGTCAGTGCTTTTGAGCAGGTAGTCGGACAGTTTCAGGTTGGCCGCGCTTTCCGTGGCGAGCAGGCTGCTGCCACCGGCCTTCTGGGCTTCGATGGACTGCTGGGTCACGGTTTCCTGGGACTGGGCCAGGCGTTTCTGGTTGATCAGGGTTTGCAGGTCCTGGATTTCCTGCTCCAGGCGCGCGGTCTTTTCCAGCACCAGGTCGTGCTGGCTGTTGCCCAGGTCTTGCAGTTGGCTGTTGCCGGCCAGTTCCTGGCGGCGCAGGGGAATCAGGGCGTTGAGGGCGGCCAACTCGGCATTCAGCTGGTTGCGCTGGTCGCCGCTGAGGGTCTTGCCGTTGTCCTTGCCTGCCTTGAGAGTCGCGTTGATCTGCTGGATACGTGTCTGGCTGCTGCTGATTTCGGTCTGGGCGCGCTCGGGACGGGTTTGGGCCGCGATGGTCAGGCTGTTGGCGTCGGCCAGTTCCTTTTGCAGGTCGCCTTGCTGGGTGGTGCGCTGCACCAGCAGTTGTTCAAGTTGCGGCACCGGCAAGGTGGCGTAGCGCTGGGCGACCGGAATCACCTTGGTGGCCTTGAGGCGGGTCAGTTCGCGCTGGTTGTCGACGGTCTGGCGCGGCGCGTCTTCGAGCTGGCGCTTGAGGTCCACCAGGCGCTGCTGGTAGTCCTGCTGGTTGCCCAGGAAGGTGAGCGTTTGCTGCAGGATGCTTTGCAGCGCCTTCATGTCGGCGTCGGGCAGTTTGCGGTCCGGCAGCTTGTCCAGGGTTTGCTGGACGGAATCGATGCTGGGCGGGTCGGCCGCGTGTACGGTGCCGACGCAGAGAGTCAGGCCCAGCAGGGCAGTGGCGAGAAAAGTGCGCAGGGTTGTCATAGAGACCGGTCGAGCAAGGTGAAAAATAGGGGGCGTCCCGACATCGACTGGCGCGCCGTCGCCCCGCAGTTTAGAGGAAGAGTCCGGGGCCCGGGCGACTTCCTTCGGGGAATCTGACGCCGACTTTGCCGATCTTGTTCCCGTCCATGACCGCGACGGTCCAAATGGTGTTGTTCCATTCCACCTGGTCGCCGACCACGGGTGCCCCGCCGACTTTCTGGGTGATGAAACGACTCAGTGGCATGTCCGGGTCGATGCCCTCGAGCTTGAGCCCGTACAGGGCCGAAACCGCGCCCAGCTGGGCGTCGCCTTCCAGCACGAAGTCACCGAAGAAGCGCAGGTCGAGGCCCCGTTGTGGTGCCTGGCTGAACAGTTTGCCGAGGGCCGGCAAGTTGTGTTCATGGCCGATTACGCATAGCAGATCGTCGACTTCGAGCACCGTACTACCCGACGGATGGAGCAGTTGCTGGCCACGAAACAGCGCGGCGATCCGTGTGCCTTCGGGCATTTTCAGCTCCCGCAGGGCGGCGCCGATGCACCATTTTTCGGCGCCCAGGCGGTAGACGAACAGCTCCCACTCGCTGGTGACGTGCACTTCCAGGGCCGCCCGGGAAATCGGCGCCGGCTCTGGCGGTACCGTCACTTTCAACAGTTTGGCGACCCAGGGCAGGCTCGTACCCTGCACCAGCAACGACACCAGCACGATAAAGAACGCCAGGTTGAAGTACAGCTGCGCGTGGGGCAGGCCGGCCATCAGCGGGAACACCGCCAGAATGATCGGTACCGCACCGCGCAGGCCGACCCAGGCGATAAAGGCTTTCTCTCGGCCATGGAAGGCCTTGAACGGCAACAGGCCGACGATCACCGACAGCGGCCGTGCGAAGAGAATCATCCACAGCGCCAGGCCCAGGGCCGGCAGCGCGATGGGCAGCAAATCATGGGGCGTGACCAGCAGGCCCAGCACCAGAAACATGCCGATCTGTGCCAGCCAGGCCATGCCGTCGAGCATATGCAAAATGCCGTGCCGGCTGCGCACCGGGCGGTTGCCGATCACCAGGCCGCACAGGTAAACGGCGAGGAAACCGCTGCCGTGCAAGGCGTTGGTCAGGGCGAACACCACCAGGCCGCCGGAAATCACCAGGATCGGGTACAGGCCGTTGGCCAGGTTGATCCGGTTGACCATCTGCAGCATCAACCAGCCGCCGCCCAGGCCGATGATGCCGCCGATGCCAAACTCACGGATCAAGTGGCCCAGCAGGCTCCAGTGCAGGCCGGTCTGGCCGCTGGCAAGCATGTCGATCAGGGTGACGGTGAGGAACACCGCCATCGGGTCGTTGCTGCCGGATTCGATTTCCAGGCTGGCGGTGACCCGTTCGTTCAGGCCTTTGCCGCCCAGCAGCGAGAACACCGCTGCGGCGTCCGTGGAGCCGACGATGGCGCCGATCAGCAGGCCTTGAATGATGTTGAGGTTGAACAGCCAGGCGGCTGCCATGCCGGTGAGGCCGGTGGTGATCAGCACCCCGACCGTCGCCAGGGACAACGCAGGCCAGAGGGCTACACGGAAACTGGCTACCCGCGTTCGCAGTCCGCCGTCGAGCAGGATCACGGCCAGGGCGAGGTTGCCCACGAGGTAGGCAGTCGGGTAGTTATCGAAGATGATGCCGCCGCCGTCGACGCCGGCGATCATGCCCACGGCCAGGATGATCACCAGGATCGGAATCCCCAGACGGGACGAAAGAGAACTCACCAGAATGCTCGCACCTACCAGCAACGCGCCGATCAAGAACAGGCTGTTGATGGTCGTCGCATTCAAAGGCAGTACTCCATGAGCAGGAAAGACGAGGCGCAAACTGACCATGCAGTCTGCGTGCCAGCGATTCTAACCTGTTGAATTGCTGTGCTGTCAAAAAGGTTTTGAATGGCTGGCGCATATTCAATGTGGGAGCGGGCTTGCTCGCGAAAGCGGTGTGTCAGTCGCGTTATGCGTAGCTGATCCACCGCATTCGCGAGCAAGCCCGCTCCCACATTTTTAGCCCTGCGGTATCCGTTAAAGCCTGAACCGCCCCACCATCCCGTTCAAATCCACCGCCAACCGCGACAGCTCACTGCTCGCCGCACTAGTCTGGCTGGCGCCGGTTGCCGACTGCACCGACAAGTCACGAATATTCACCAGGTTACGATCCACTTCCCGCGCCACCTGCGCCTGCTCTTCAGCGGCACTGGCGATCACCAGGTTGCGCTCGTTGATTTCAACGATGGCAGTGTTGATGGTGTCCAGCGACATCCCCGCACCCTTGGCGATGTTCAACGTCGATTCCGCCCGCTCGGTGCTGTTGCGCATCGAATCCACTGCATGCTCGGTACCGGCCTGAATGCTGCCGATCATCCGCTCGATTTCGCTGGTGGACTGCTGGGTGCGATGGGCCAGGGCCCGCACCTCATCCGCCACCACCGCAAAACCACGCCCGGCTTCACCGGCACGCGCCGCTTCAATCGCGGCGTTCAGGGCCAGCAGGTTGGTCTGGTCAGCCAAACCACGAATCACGTCCAGCACCTTGCCGATGTCCCGGGACTCTTCCGCCAGGTTGCCGATCAAGGTGGCAGTGGCTTGCACGTCGCTGCTCATGCGTTCAATGGCGCTGACGGTTTCCTGCACCAAATCACGTCCATCGCCCGCAGACGACGTGGCGTTCTTCGAGGCTTCGGAAGTGCTGACCGCGTTGCGGGCCACTTCTTCAACCGCGCTGGTCATCTCGTTCACCGCCGTGGCGGCCTGTTCGATTTCGTTGTTTTGCTGGGTCAGGCCACGGGCGCTTTCGTCGGTCACGGCATTCAGCTCTTCCGCGGCGGAGGCCAATTGGGTGGCCGAGCCGGAAATGCGCTGCAAGGTGTCCTTCAATTTGTCCTGCATCTTGGCCATTGCCAACAGTAGTCGGCCGGCTTCGTCGTTGCCTTCCACCTTGATCGGGCGCGTCAGGTTGCCTTCGGCGATTTCCTCGGCGGCATCCAGGGCCTGGGCGATCGGCAGGGTGATGCTGCGGGTCAGCAACCAGGCGAACAGCATGGTCAGCGCCGTGGCGAGGATCAGCAGGATCACCACCAGCTCAAACGCCATGTCGTACTGGTCGGCAGCTTGCTGGTTGGTGGCCAGCGCCATCTTGTTGTTGATGTCCAGCAGGCGGTTCAGTACGGCGTTGACCTGATCCGAGTTGTTCAGCAGCTCGGTATTCAGCAGCGTGCGCAGCTCTTCCACCTGATTGGCCCGTGACAGGCTCTTCATGCGCTCTTCAATCTGATGGTACTGGGCCAGCAGACGCACGTATTCATCGTAGGCAGCACGTTCTTCGCTGCTGTCGATCAACTTCTCGTAGACCGCCTGGGCCGTACGAATCTGCTGATTGCGCACGTCAAAAGACTCAAGGGTCTTTTGCTGGACGTCAGGCTCGCGGTTGGTCAGCAGGCGATACGACAGCACCCGCAGGCGCAGGGTCAGTTGAGTGAACTCGTCCAGGGCGCGAATGCTCGGCACGCTGCTAAGGGTGATGTCTTCCGTCGCCGCACGGATCTTGCTCATCTGGTTCAGGGCGAACACACCGAGAAACAACATCAGCGCGCCAATCAACGCGAAGCCGAGAAAGGCCCGCGGCGCGATATTCATATTACGAAGAGACATGTTGTGATCCTGGGGAGAAGCGCGATCCATGCGGGGTTTGAGCGGGGTGTCCATGACCTATCGGTCATACGACTAAAGTCTTGAGGGGGTGCGCGCTTTTGTCGCAGATCGGGGCGGGCCGACGGGATTCAGGAACCAGATGCCATAAATGCAGTCACTAAGGCTCGAAAGCGTGGCCTGCCCTGTAAAATCAAGGCCCCGCGCCAGGGATAACCCTGGCATCCGAGGTGAATTTTCTTTATCGTCACCGCCCTTTGAAAAAGCCCGAGAAATCAAAATGTTAGAAGCATCCCTCAGCCAATTGGAACAACTGGTCAGCGACCTGGTACAGCAGAACCAGGATCTACTGGGCACCAACGAATCCCTCAAGGCCGAACTGGCTCGCGCCAAGGATGAAAACGACAGCTTGCAGCTGAACCTGATGGAACAGGAAGAAAAGCAGGGCGCCACCGCTGCCCGTATCCAGGCGTTGGTTGAGCGTGTGAGCGCAGGTCCTGTCGGCGCATGAATGAAGGGATAAAGGTCGTTTCGATTCTCGGTGAGGATTACTCGATCAAGGCACCGGAGGGGGAAGACAACACCCTGATGAGCGCCGTGACGATGCTCAAGGCATCCCTGGCCACCACCAAGAAAAAGTACCCGACGCTGATCGGTGACAAGCTATTGGTGCTGGCGGCGCTGAACCTGTGCGCCGAGCAGATCGAAATGCAAAAGCACCATCAGCAGGAACTCGACCGTTACCAAGAGCAAGTCAGCGCCACGGTCGAGGTGATTTCCAAGGCAATCGGAACGCCTTAGAACCACTCATCCTGCATCCCCAGGCACGTGTCATCGCGTGCCTCGAGAATCGCCAGTTCATGATGGCAGCCCGGTATTTCCCACGTCAGGAAGTACCGAGCGGCCTGGAGCTTGCCCTTATAGAAGGCGACATCGGCAGCATTGCCCCTGGCCAGCCCTTCCTCGGCGCGAATTGCCTGTTCCAGCCAGCGCCAGCCAATCACCGTATGCCCGAACACCTTCAGGTACAGCGCCGAATTCGCCAGGCTGCTGTTGACCTTGCCCTGGGCGAGATCCGTCAACAGGCCGAGGGTGACCTCTTGCAGGCGCGCCACCAGTTGTTCCAGCGGTTCCCGCAAGGCATTCAGCGACGGATACTCCTGTGCCCGTGCGCCGGTCTCGGCGATCAGGCGGATCAGTTGCTTCAAGCCCGCACCGCCGTTCTGCGCCAGCTTGCGCCCGAGCAAGTCCAGCGACTGAATGCCGTGGGTGCCTTCATGGATCGGGTTCAGACGGTTGTCGCGGTAGTACTGCTCCACTGGGTATTCGCGGGTATAGCCGTGGCCGCCGAGTATCTGGATCGCCAGTTCGTTGGCCTTCAGGCAAAACTCCGATGGCCAGGATTTGACGATCGGCGTCAGCAGGTCCAGCAGTTCGTGGGCCTGTTTGCGCGCAGCTTCGGTTTCCAGGGTGGTGGTGTCGTCGAACAGGCGCGCGGCGTACAAGCCAAGGTCGAAGGCGCCTTCCACGTAGGCTTTTTGGGTCAACAGCATGCGTTTGATATCGGCGTGCTGGATGATCGACACCGGCGCGGTGTTGGGATCCTTGCTGTCGGGCAAGCGGCCTTGGGGACGTTCACGGGCATATTCCAGGGAATACAGGTAGCCGGCGTAACCCAGCATCACCGCGCCCATGCCCACGCCGATCCGCGCTTCGTTCATCATCTGGAACATGCAACTCAGGCCCTGATGCGGCTGGCCCACCAGGTAGCCGACGCACTCGCCGTTATCGCCGAAATTCAACGCGGTTGAGGTGGTGCCACGCCAGCCCATCTTGTGAAACAGCCCGGCCAGCAGCACATCGTTGCGCTTGCCCAGGCTGCCGTCGTCGTTGACCAGGAACTTGGGCACGATAAACAGCGAAATGCCCTTCACCCCGGCAGGTGCGTCCGGCAGCTTGGCCAGCACCATGTGCACGATGTTCTCCGACAGCGGGTGATCGCCGCCGGAGATGAAGATCTTGTTGCCCTTGAGGCGATAGCTGCCGTCAGCCGCCGGCTCTGCGCGGGTACGAATATCCGACAGCGATGAGCCCGCATGGGGCTCGGTCAGCGCCATGGTGCCAAAGAAGCGGCCTTCGATCATCGGTTGCAGGAAGCGTTGTTTCTGCTCCTCGGTGCCGAAGCTCTCGATCAGGTTGGCGGCGCCCATGGTCAGGAACGGGTAGGACGTGGATGCGGCGTTGGCCGACTGGAAGTGGGCGAAACACGCCTGGGAGAGCAGGGTGGGCAGTTGCATGCCACCGGCTTCGAAGCTGCGGGCGGCGTTGAGAAAACCGGCTTCGAGGAAGGCCTCTACCGCCGGTTTCACCTCGGGAATCAGAATCGCCTGACCGTTTTCGTAGCGGGGCTCGTTCTCGTCGCCCTTGCGGTTATGCGGGGCGAAGAACTTCTCGGCAATGCTGCGGGCGGTGCCGATGGCGGCGTCGAAGGTTTCACGGTTGTGTTCGGCAAACCGCTCGCGCTGGGTCAGGCCCTCGGCATCGAGGACTTCGTACAGCTCGAAAGCCAGATTGCGGGAACTGAGCAGCGTCTCGGACATGGCGGCTTACCTGTGTGGGAATGGGCCTGAGTCTAAGTGCGCAAATAGAGGCTGGATAGCAAGATTGATCTGGGTGATGGAGGGGCAAAACAACAGCGGTGAGTTGCAAACACGGTCAGTGTGGGAGCGGGCTTGCTCGCGAATGCGGTGGATCAGTCAGTACATCTGGCGACTGACACTGCGCATTCGCGAGCAAGCCCGCTCCCACATTTTGACCGCGTTCCGTCAGTTAGCCGATGGTCATCAGGCTGGCGTTACCACCCGCAGCAGCAGTGTTGACGCTCAGCGCCCGCTCGATCACCAGGCGCTCCAGGGCAATCCCGGTTTCGCCCGAAGACAAACCGTGAACCCCGACAATCGCCCTGCCACGCTTGGCCACTTGCTGGCAAACCCCGCGCAGTTGGTCGGAATCGCCGTGATGCAGCACGGCATCAAACACGGTTTCATCCTTGGTCCAGTCAGCCACCCGCGTGATCTTCGCCTGAATATCCTTCGGCAAGCGTGCGAACACGGCCTTGGTCAATTCAGTTTCCGGCCATACCGCCGAGCCGCCGACTGCCAGCACGGCCGCCAGTTGCGTCAGCAGGTCGCCTTCCACTTCCGCCAGGCACAACACGTGCTCGCGGGGCAGGATGGCATAGCTGTTGCGCTCGCCGGTCGGGCCGGCCAGTTGGCGGGTGATACCGCTTTGGGATTGCGCGGCGAACTGCACGCACAGGGCGCTCAAGTCGCTGAGCTTGCTGCTGTCGGCCCAGGCTTTCAGGGCGGTCAGCGGCTTGCTCATGGCATCCCGCAGGCGAACATCCGGTGCGGCCAGTGCATCACCACGGACGAAGGATTGCTCGATGGCGTCCGTAGGACGGGTCGACAGCAAACGGTACAGATACAGCGGGCCGCCAGCTTTCGGGCCAGTGCCCGACAAGCCTTCGCCACCGAACGGCTGCACACCGACCACGGCGCCCACGATGTTGCGGTTAACGTAGACGTTACCGGCATGGACGTTGTCGATCACCTTGGCGATGGTCTCGTCGATGCGGGTGTGCACGCCCAGGGTCAGGCCATAGCCGGAGGCATTGATCTGGCCGATAAGCTGGTCGATCTCTTTGCGCTTGTAGCGCACCACGTGCAGCACCGGGCCGAAGATCTCCCGTTGCAGTTCGTCGAAGCTTTCCAGTTCGATCAGGGTTGGCATCACGAAGGTGCCGCGCTTGATCTCTTCGCTATCGGCAATCGCGACCTGGTAAACGTTGCGGCCTTTGTCGCGCATGGCCTGGATATGTTTCTCGATGCCAGCCTTGGCTTCGGCGTCGATCACCGGGCCGATATCCACCGACAGGCGCTCCGGGTTGCCGAGGCGGCATTCAGCCATGGCACCTTTAAGCATTTCGATGACGCGGTCAGCGGAATCTTCCTGCAAGCACAGTACGCGCAGGGCCGAGCAACGTTGACCGGCACTGTCGAAGGCCGACGACACTACGTCGATCACCACTTGTTCGGTGAGTGCCGAGGAGTCGACGATCATTGCGTTCTGGCCACCGGTTTCGGCGATCAGCGGAATCGGACGACCCTGTGCATCCAGACGGCCGGCGACACTGCGTTGCAGCAAGCGCGCAACCTCGGTGGAACCGGTGAACATCACGCCCTTGACGCGATCATCACCCACCAGGCGCGCACCGACGGTTTCGCCCTGGCCCGGCAGCAGTTGCAGCACGCCTTCCGGAATCCCGGCTTCCAGCAGCAGGCGCACGGCTTGTGCGGCCACCAGCGGTGTTTGCTCGGCAGGCTTGGCCAGTACCGGGTTGCCGGCGGCCAGTGCAGCGGCGACCTGGCCACTGAAGATCGCCAGCGGGAAGTTCCACGGGCTGATGCACACCACCGGGCCCAGCGGGCGGTGAGCGTCGTTGGTGAAATCGTTGCGAGCCTGCACCGCGTAGTAACGCAGGAAGTCCACGGCTTCACGCACTTCGGCGATGGCGTTGGCGAAGGTCTTGCCGGCTTCGCGGGCCAGCAGGCCCATCAGCGGCTGGATCTCGCCTTCCATCAGGTCGGCGGCACGTTCCAGGATCGCGGCGCGTTCGGCGGGCGGGGTGGCCTGCCAGATTGGCGCAGCGTTCAGGGCGCACTGGATGGCGTTGTCGACGTCTTCGACAGTTGCTTCCTGTACGTGGCCGACGACGTCACGCAGATCCGACGGGTTCAACACCGGTGCAGCCGCTTCATTGCTGGAAGCGCAACCGAGCATCGGCGCGGCTTTCCAGTTGTTATGCGCGGTAGCCAGCAAGGCGCAGGACAGCGACGCCAGGCGGTGTTCGTTGGCCAGGTCGATACCGGCGGAGTTGGCGCGCTCGGCACCATACAGGTCACGCGGCAGCGGGATACGCGGGTGCGGCAGGCCGAAGCCGCCTTCCAGCGTCGCCATCTGCTCGATGCTGGCCACTGGATCGGCCACCAGCTCCTGGATCGAGATGGATTGGTCGGCAATACGGTTGACGAATGAGGTGTTGGCGCCGTTTTCCAGCAGGCGACGCACCAGGTAAGCCAGCAGTGTTTCGTGGGTGCCGACGGGTGCGTACACGCGGCACGGACGGTTCAGCTTGCCTTCGGAGACCTTGCCTACAACCTGCTCGTACAGCGGTTCGCCCATGCCGTGCAGGCATTGGAACTCGTACTGGCCGGGGTAATAGTTCTGGCCGGCGATGTGGTAGATCGCCGACAGGGTGTGGGCGTTATGGGTAGCGAACTGCGGGTAGATAACTTCCGGTACCGAAAGCAGTTTGCGTGCACAGGCAATGTAGGAAACGTCGGTGTACACCTTGCGGGTGTACACCGGATAGCCTTCCAGGCCTTCGACCTGGGCGCGCTTGATTTCGCTGTCCCAGTACGCGCCTTTTACCAGGCGGATCATCAGGCGGTGGCGGCTGCGGCGTGCCAGGTCGATCACGTAGTCGATCACATACGGGCACCGCTTCTGGTAAGCCTGGATCACGAAACCGATGCCGTTCCAGCCGGTCAGTTGCGGCTCGAAGCACAGGCGTTCCAGCAGGTCGAGGGACAGCTCCAGGCGATCGGCTTCTTCGGCGTCGATGTTCAGGCCGATGTCGTACTGCTTGGCCAGCAGGGTCAGCGACAGCAGGCGCGGGTACAACTCGTCCATCACGCGCTCGTACTGCGCACGGCTGTAACGCGGGTGCAGGGCCGAGAGCTTGATGGAAATGCCCGGGCCTTCATAAATCCCACGACCGTGGGACGCCTTGCCGATCGAGTGGATGGCTTGTTCGTACGAGGCCAGGTACTTCTGGGCGTCGTGTTCGGTGAGTGCGGCTTCACCGAGCATGTCGTAGGAATAGCGGAAGCCCTTGGCTTCGAACTTGCTCGCATTGGCCAGGGCTTCGGCGATGGTTTCGCCGGTGACGAACTGCTCGCCCATCAGGCGCATGGCCATGTCGACGCCCTTGCGGATCATCGGCTCGCCGCTCTTGCCGATGATGCGGCTCAGGGATGAGGTCAGGCCGGCTTCGTTGTGGGTGGCGACCAGTTTGCCGGTCAGCAACAGGCCCCAGGTGGCGGCGTTGACGAACAGCGACGGGCTGTTGCCCAGGTGCGGGTGCCAGTTGCCGGTGCTGATCTTGTCGCGGATCAGTGCGTCGCGGGTGCCCTTGTCGGGGATGCGCAGCAGCGCTTCGGCGAGGCACATCAGCGCTACGCCTTCCTGGGACGACAGGGAAAATTCTTGCAGCAGGCCCTGGACGATGCCTGCACGGCCGCCGGCGCTTTTCTGATTGCGCAGTTTCTCGGCGATCGAAGAGGCGAGCTTGTTGGTGGCCTCGGCCATTGCCGCGGGCAAGCGAGCCTGCTCGATCAGCATCGGCACCACTTCCGGCTCCGGGCGACGGTAGGCGGCGGTGATCGAGGCGCGCAGTACGGATTGCGGCAGGATGCTTTCGGCAAATTCCAGGAAGCACTGGTGGGCGTGGTCGGTCTGGACCTCGCCGGCTTCTTCCGCGTCCTTGCTGCCCAGGCCGTTGAGCTCGGCCAGGGTTGCACCACCCTCGAGTTTCTCCAGGTAATTGAAAATCGCCTGCTTGATCAGCCAGTGCGGCGTGCGATCAATGGAGGTCGCGGCCGCCTTCAGGCGCTCGCGGGTCGGGTCGTCAAGTTTGACCCCAAGGGTGGTCGTAGCCATCTTTTTATCCTCATGGGTGCCACTACTGCGTGGCATCAGCTGGCGGCAAGATTAGCTTTGCGCCGAGAGAGGTGCAACCGGGTGCAACCCTTTTTATCCATGAAATTTTTGATGCTGATCGGGAAAAATTATCGCCGCAGCCGAATCGGCTGCGCCTTGGTGCATTTGCTTCTGACTTTGGCTGCTCTTGCTCCGAAAAGGAGCAAAAACACGGTGTTTTTCGCAAAATACATCAAGGTGCAACTTATTCTCAAGAAACTGGTTGCACCTTATTTGCTTTGTTGAATAGCATTCGCGCCCAAGGTGCAACCTCTTACTGACGGTTCATCGGCTGATGGCTTTCCTGGGGAAACGTCAGTCATAAATGCGCGGCGCCAGGCTTCGTCTATCCACTAGCAAAGTGGATGGCCGTCCGGACAGACCGCCGCTACATAAAAACAAAGCCAGGGCGTAACTCAATGAGCGTAAGTAATCCTACCCTGATCACATTTGTGATCTATATCGCTGCCATGGTGCTGATCGGCTTTATGGCCTATCGCTCCACCAACAACCTTTCCGACTACATCCTCGGCGGTCGCAGCCTCGGCAGCGTGGTTACCGCGCTTTCGGCCGGTGCCTCGGACATGAGCGGCTGGTTGCTGATGGGCTTGCCCGGCGCGATCTACATGTCTGGCCTGTCGGAAAGCTGGATCGCCATCGGCCTGATCGTCGGTGCCTACCTGAACTGGCTGTTTGTAGCCGGCCGCCTGCGGGTGCAGACCGAGCACAACGGCGACGCCCTGACCCTGCCGGATTACTTCTCCAGCCGTTTCGAAGATAAAAGCGGCCTGCTGCGAATCATCTCTGCGGTGGTGATCCTGGTGTTCTTCACCATCTACTGTGCTTCCGGCATCGTGGCTGGCGCCCGTCTGTTTGAAAGCACCTTCGGCATGTCCTACGAGACCGCGCTGTGGGCCGGTGCTGCCGCAACCATTGCCTACACCTTCGTCGGTGGTTTCCTGGCGGTGAGCTGGACTGACACAGTGCAAGCCACGCTGATGATCTTCGCCTTGTTGTTGACCCCGATCATCGTGCTGCTGGCCACCGGTGGCGTCGACACCACCTTCCTGGCGATCGAAGCGCAGAACCCTGACAACTTCAACATGCTGAAAAACACCACCTTCATCGGCATCATTTCGCTGATGGGCTGGGGCCTGGGTTACTTCGGCCAGCCGCACATCCTCGCGCGTTTCATGGCGGCGGATTCGGTGAAATCTATTGCCAACGCACGTCGCATCTCCATGACCTGGATGATCCTGTGCCTGGGCGGCACCGTGGCGGTGGGCTTCTTCGGTATCGCCTACTTCTCGGCGCACCCGGAAGTCGCCGGTCCCGTGACCGAGAACCACGAGCGTGTGTTCATCGAGCTGGCCAAGCTGCTCTTCAACCCATGGATTGCCGGTGTGCTGCTGTCGGCCATCCTGGCGGCGGTAATGAGCACCCTGAGCTGCCAGTTGCTGGTGTGCTCCAGTGCCCTCACCGAAGACTTCTACAAAACCTTCCTGCGTAAAAACGCCTCCCAGGTCGAGCTGGTATGGGTCGGTCGCGCCATGGTGCTGTTGGTGGCGCTGATTGCCATCGCCATGGCCGCCAACCCGGAAAACCGCGTACTGGGCCTGGTGAGCTACGCCTGGGCCGGTTTCGGTGCTGCGTTCGGTCCTGTGGTACTGATCTCCGTACTGTGGAAAGGCATGACGCGTAATGGCGCATTGGCCGGCATCCTGGTGGGTGCGATCACCGTGATCGTGTGGAAGCACTTCAGCCTGTTTGGCCTGTACGAAATCATCCCGGGCTTCATCTTCGCCAGCCTGGCGATCTACTTAGTGAGCAAGCTGGGCGCTCCGACGGCTGGCATGCTTCAGCGGTTTGACGCAGCCGAGGCGGATTACAACCTCAACAAGTAATCGGCGGGGGCTTGAATGCCCGCTGAAGTGAAAACGGCCCGCATCTTTTGGATGACGGGCCGTTTTTTTGCCTTCCAGATCTCGCAGTGTTGTTTTCACAGATTCAGATGATCACTGAAGTAAACGGCCAATTTAAGGGCTCGCCTGGTGGCTGTGAGCGTTGAATGTGAGGCGGTTTTTATACTTTGGGAAAAGGGCTACAAACTACCGTCAGCTATCTGACAGTAGTTTGCGAAAGGGCATCCACCGATTTTGAATTCGTGGTTTTTCAGTCGTGGTCAGTGTCCGGCTGGTTGAGAAAAATCAGCACACCCAGGATCGCCATATAGAACTTGAACGCCGCTTCCTGGCCGTTCCACTGATGGGATTGCCACATCAGGAACCACTCGCCGCCGATCACCATAAAGCCGAAGAACCACACCACGAAACCCAGGGTCAGCCCGACGATTGCGCTTTTCTTGGCGCGATTGAAGTCGATACCTGTGGCACGACGAGCCCGCCACAAGGCCAGTGCTCCACGCGCCAGCAGCACGGCCGTCAGGGCTTCACCGGCGATGATCAGCCAATATGCACCGTGCCACAGCCATGGGGTGGTGATGGCGCGATACATCGCGGCGTTGCCGGGGAAGGTGGTGTCCATGCTCAGCACATGTTTGACGAAGGCAAAGTTGGAGCCGTAGTCGGTGATGTTGCTGAAGGCCACGAGTGTGGCGAAGGCTGCCAGGGCAAGGGTCAGGACGATTTTTGCGTAGCGGGTGGCCATGTTTTTTCCATTGTCATGGGGCGACGGGGGACGAATACGCTAGCACGCTGGTGGTAGGGCTTCGATGCCTGATACATGAAGATTAAAGCGCCTGCGATGTAGGGATTTACTGATTTGCCTGCAGCGCACTCAGCTCGGCAAACAGCTGGTGCAGAATCGGCCACCCACTACTCGCAGAGAAACACCGGATGTTCGCTCCTGCCAATCAAAGTGCCTTTAGCCTGACCCTCGACGGTGTGCCAAGTGTTCTCAAGGTGCGTGAGTTCACTGGCGATGAATTCATCAGCCTGCCCTATCGTTTTGACCTTGAACTGGTCAGCGAGCAACCCGACCTTGACCTGGAAAGCTTGATGCATCGCCAGGCGTTCCTGGGGTTTGATGCGCATGGCCATGGTATTCATGGCCAAGTTTATCGGGTGGCACAAGGCGACTCGGGCAAGCGCCTGACGCGTTATCAGATCACGCTGGTTCCGCGGTTGGCTTATCTTGAGCACAGCGCTCACCAGCGGATTTTCCAGAACCGGACGGTGCCGCAGATCATTGCACTGGTGCTGGAAGGGCAGGGTATCCAGGCGGATGCCTTCTCGTTTCAACTGAGCGGGGTGTACCCCGAGCGTGAGTACTGCGTTCAGTTTGGCGAAACCGATCTGGCGTTCATCCAGCGCTTGTGCGCCGAGTCGGGCATTCACTACCACTTCCAGCATCACCCCGAGCGCCACCTTTTGGTGTTCGGCGATGACCAGAGCGTGTTCGCCCAGCCTGAGCAAGCCACTCAATACGCGGCGGGTTCAGGGATGGTTGCCGACACGCCGGTGATCAAGCGTTTTACCCTGGGGTTGAAGACCCGTACCACCGATGTGAATCTGCGGGACTACGACTTCAGAAAGCCACGCCTGAGCTTGGAAAGCACGGCGTCCGGCGGCCAGCGTCCCATGCTGGAGGAACAGTGTTATCCCGGGAATTTTACGGATCGCGCTCATGGTAAATACCTGGCGCAACGTAGGTTGGAGCGCCATCGCGGTGACTTTCGCCAGGCCAGTGGCCATAGCGACCAGCCGTCCCTGGTCAGCGGGCAGTTCCTGAGGATGGGAGGGCATCCTCGCCAGGAATGGAATGATTTGTGGCTGGTCACCCAGGTGACGCATGCAGGGCGCCAGCCTCAGGTGCTGGAGGAGTCGACCATCGACGCCTCAGGTGATGAATCGGCTCAGGGCTACAGCAATCACTTTGTCGTAACGCCATGGGAGGTGCCGTTTCGAACACCGCTGCTGGTATCGCGACCGCCGGTGTCTGGCTATCAAAACGCCGTGGTTACAGGGCCGGCAGGCAGCGAGATCCATTGTGACGAGTATGGCCGGGTCAAGGTGCAGATGGCCTGGGATCGCGCCGGGGAGCACGACGAACATTCCAGTTGCTGGCTGCGGGTGGCCAGTGGCTGGGCCCATGAGCACTACGGCTCGGTGTTGATCCCGCGGGTAGGCATGGAGGTGCTGGTGGGTTTCGTCGACGGCGACGCCGACACGCCGCTGGTGGTCGGTTGCCTGGCCAATGCCGCCACGCCGGTGCCGCTGGACCTGCCAGCCGACAAGACCCGCAGCATCTTCCGTAGCCAGACCAGCCCCGGCGGCGGTGGCTACAACGAGCTGCGCATCGAGGACCGCAAGGGTGCCGAGGAAATCTACCTGCGCGCCCAGCGCAACTGGACCCAGCATGTACTGCACGACCAGCACGTGCAGGTCGACAACCAGCGCGACGTGATCGTCAAAGGCCTTGATCGTCACGAGCTTCAGGGCGAAGAACAGCGCACCACCCACGGCAACCGCCTGACCGAACTCAAGCAGGACGATCACCTGATGGTCGCGGGCTCCCAGCAGGTACGTGCCGGGTTGACCATTCACATCGGTGCCGGGAAAAACGTCGTTATTGATGCGGGTGCCAGCGTGACCCTCCAGGCCGGTGGGCAGTGGATCAACGTTTCGGCGGGCGGGATTTTCAGCAGCACGCAAATCCAGCTTGGCGGCGCCCCGGCACCGGCGGGAGCGCCGCTGACGCCGGGGCTGCAGGAAAAGTTGCTGGCGGTAATACCTGCACCGTTGAGTGCCGTCCAGGTGTTAAGCCTGAAGCGCAGCGCACCCTTTTGCGAAGAGTGCGAGCGCTGCAGGAATGGCGTGTGCAATACGCCCCTGCATCGCAATACATCACTGCCCGCGGGTGCGCCATGATTTCTCCCGGGCAGTGGCTTGAGGCTGCGCCGTTGCAGGCGGGCGAGCAGTTGTTTGTGGTGATGGGCAATGCCAGCGACTGCAAGCCGCTCGATGCGTGGCGGCGTACCGACGGACGTGCACTTAGCCCCATCTGGGCGGGCAGCGAGTATGCAGCGTGGGAGGAGGTCATGCCCTACGTCGCGGTGGTCGCCGTCGACAGCGCTTTTTTGAAATGGGCCGCTGAATGTGAAGGTATCGACTGGGGTTGGCTGGCGGTGTCGTCCTGTTCCTTGCACACCGTCGTCGAGCATCTGCGCAGCCTGACCAAGGTACTGTTGCCGGAAGGGCCGGCGGTGTTCTTTCGCTTCTGGGACGGTGCTTATGTCCTGCCTGTGTTGCAGGCGCTGGGGCCACAGGCAAAGGAGTTGCTCCCGGTGTTCAGTCGCTACTGGATCAATGGTCGCCAGCATGAGGTAGCGGTTACGGCAGCGGGAGCGGCAAAGCCCGGCCCATGGTGGCAAGTGCCGCCGCATGTTCTCCAGCACCTGGGTGAGCAATCGAGCGTTACGCAGGTGGACAACCTGTTGCAATGGCTGGAAGAACAGCGCCCGGACCTATACAGCGCCTTTGTGCCAGCGACCTTGAAGCACAAGGTCGCCTACTTCGTGCGCCGGCCGGATGTCAGCCATCAGGCGCTGGCCGCCTGGCTGGCCTCAGAGCTGGGTTGAGGTCAGCGACTGCTGCAGGTCCTCGATCAGGTCTTCAATGGCCTCGATGCCCACCGACAGGCGAATCATCTCCGGCTTCACCCCGGCCTTCGCCTGCTCCTGTTCATTCATCTGGCGATGGGTGGTGGACGCCGGGTGGCAGGCCAGGGACTTGGCATCGCCAATGTTCACCAGGCGCTTGAAGATCTGCAGCGAATCGTAGAAACGCACGCCTGCCTCATAACCACCCTTCAGGCCGAAGGACAGAATCGCCGACGGTTTGCCCTGCATGTATTTCTGCGCCAGGTGATGGTGGGGGTGATCCGGCAGGCCGGCGTAGCTGACCCACTCCACCAGTGCGTGGTCTTGCAGGAAGTGGGCAATCTTCAAGGCGTTTTCGGTGTGGCGCTCCATGCGCAGGGCCAGGGTTTCCAGGCCTTGCAGCAGCAGGAATGCATTCATCGGCGCCAGGGCCGCGCCGGTGTTGCGCAGCGGCACGGTACGGGCGCGGGCAATGAACGCCGCCGGGCCGAATTTTTCGGTGTAGACCACACCGTGATAGGCCGGCTCCGGCTGGTTGAGTCCGGGGAATTTCTCCGGGTACTGGGTCCAGGGAAAGGTGCCGCTGTCGACGATCACGCCACCCAGCGAGTTGCCGTGGCCGCCCACGTATTTGGTCACCGAATGCACGACGATGTCTGCGCCGAACTGGATCGGCTTGCACAGGATTGGCGTGGCCACGGTGTTGTCCACCATCAGCGGCACGCTACGGGCGTGGGCGACGTTGGCCAGGGCTTCGATATCGATGATATTGCCTGCCGGGTTGCCGATGCTCTCGCAGTACACCAGTTTGGTGTTGTCATCGATCAGCTCGGCGATGGCTTCGGCGGAGTCGTCACGGGCGAAGCGCACGTCAACGCCGAAGCTCGGCAGCAAGTGGGCGAACAGGGTGTAGGTGCCACCGTACAGCTGCGGGGTGGTGACGATGTTGTCACCGGCACGGGTCAGGGTCTGGATCGCGTAGTGGATCGCCGCGCTGCCGGCCGACACCGCCAGGGCCGCGATGCCGCCTTCGAGTGCTGCGATGCGTTGCTCCAGCACGTCGTTGGTGGGGTTCATGATGCGCGTGTAGATATTGCCGGGCACGTCGAGGTTGAACAGGTCGGCGCCGTGCTGGGCGTTATCGAATTCGAAAGCGACGTTCTGGTAGATCGGCACGGCGACAGCCTTGGTAGTCGGGTCCGACTTGAAGCCATGGTGCAAAGCGATGGTGGCGTCTTTCATGAGTTGTTATGACCTCCATGGATAATTGCTCGCCACAATAAATCCGCTTTCGCACCGCCAATTAGACTATTTTCGGCAGCGCCCCTGTGTTTGCGGCATAAGCGCCACCTGACGCGCAGCCCTGCACCTTTGCCTGCGTAAAAGGTAAACTTCGCCCCCTGCGCAGGAGCAACCATGAATTATCGTCACGCCTATCACGCCGGCAACCACGCCGATGTCTTCAAACACCTGACCTTAACCCGCCTCATCGCCCTGATGTCGCGCAAGGAGCAGCCGTTTGCCTATCTCGACACCCACGCCGGCATTGGTCTGTACGACCTGCAGGGCGACCAGGCGAACCGTACCGGTGAATACCTGGAAGGCATCGCCCGCCTGTGGGGCCAGGCCGACCTGCCGCCGCTGACCGCCGATTACATGCGTGTGCTGCACGAGATGAACCCGGATGGCGAATTGCGCTACTACCCGGGTTCGCCGGAGCTGGCGCGACGCCTGACTCGTCCTCAGGACCGCGTGCTGCTCAACGAAAAGCACCCGGAAGACGGCCTACTGCTCAAGGACAACATGAAGGGTGATCGTCGGGTGAAAGTCCACCTTGGCGAAGGCTGGCACGTGCCACGGGCATTGCTGCCGGTGCCGGAAAAGCGTGCGTTGATGTTGATAGACCCGCCGTTCGAGAAGCTCGACGAGATGCAGCGCTGCGCCGCGTCCCTCAAGGAAGCCGTGAGCCGGATGCGCCAGACAGTGGCTGCGATCTGGTACCCGGTGAAGGACCAGCGCATGCTGCGCCGCTTCTACCAGGACCTGGCCGGTACCGGTGCGCCGAAGTTGCTGCGGGTGGAATTGCTGGTGCATCCGCTGGACACGCCCAACACCCTGACCGGTTCGGGTCTGGCGATTGCCAATCCGCCGTGGGGGCTGGAGGAGGAGTTGCGTGAGCTGCTGCCGTGGTTGTCCAAGCAGCTTGGGCAAACCCAGGGTGGCTGGCAGATGGATTGGCTTATCGCCGAGTAACTGATCGTTCCCACGCTCTGCGTGGGAACGCATCCTGTGACGCTCTGCGTCACGAATTTCAGAGCGGACGCGGAGCGCCCAGAGCGGCATTCCCACGCAGAGCGTGGGAACGATCTGGTGCAATCAGATCGGGCAGGTCACGCCGGTGCCGCCGATTCCGCAGTAACCCTGCGGATTCTTCGCCAGGTACTGCTGGTGATACGCCTCGGCGAAGTACACCGTCGGTGCTTCTTCGATTTCTGTGGTGATGGTGCCCAGGCCGGCCTTGGTCAGTTCAGTCTGATAAGCCTGTGCACTGGCCTTCGCCGCTTCCAGATGCTCCGGTTTGACCGCATAGATCACCGACCGGTACTGGCTGCCGATGTCATTGCCCTGGCGCATGCCCTGGGTCGGGTTGTGCAGTTCCCAGAACATTTTCAGCAGCTCTTCGTAGCTGATCTTGTCCTGGTCAAACACCACCAACACCACTTCGCTGTGGCCGGTCAGGCCCGAGCAGACTTCTTCATACGTCGGGTTCGGCGTGTAGCCGCCGGCATAGCCCACCACCGTGCTGACCACACCGTCGCGCTGCCAGAAACGACGCTCTGCACCCCAGAAGCAACCCAGGCCGAAGATCGCAAACTCTACGTTATCGACAAACGGGCCCAGCAGCGGGTTGCCGTTGACGAAGTGCGTCTCGGGCAGCGACATCGGGGTTTCACGGCCAGGCAAAGCTTGTTCTTGAGTGGGAAGCACGTTTTTATTCACCAGGATTTCCGAGCGCAAGACCATGATCAGTCCTCTCAGTCAGATTGAGTTACAAGTAAGAATTCAGACTGCCAGTGTGCCCGAGTGTTACCGCGCTGTCAGGCGATTGGCCCGCGAGGATAGCGTTTAAGCATCGTCAGCAGCTCGGCCCCCGGGATTGGCCGGTCGAACAGGTAGCCCTGGCCGACGTCGCAACGGTGGCGGCGCAGGAACGCCAGCTGCTCGGCGGTCTCGATGCCTTCGGCCACCACCTTGAGCTTGAGGTTGTGGGCCATGGCGATCACCGCCGAGGTGATTTCCATGTCGTCCTGGTTGTCCGGGATTTCATGGATGAAGCTGCGATCAATCTTGATGATGTCGATCGGGAATTTTTTCAGGTAGCTCAGCGACGAGTAACCGGTACCGAAGTCATCCATCGCCAGGGTCAAGCCGAAACTCTTCAGTTGGTCCAGTTGCAGGCGCGTGTCTTCGGTGGCTTCCAGCAGCAGGCCTTCGGTCAACTCCAGTTCCAGCAGGTTGGCCGGCAACTGTTCTTCCTTGAGGATCGTGGCAATCGAGGCCACCAGGTCCGGGTCGGAAAACTGCTTGGGCGACAGGTTGATCGCCACTTGCAGGTTGCCCATGCCGGCGGCGGTCAGCTGTCGGCTCATGCGGCAGGCCTGGCGGGCGATCCATTTGCCGATGGGGATGATCAGCCCGGTCTCTTCAGCCACGCTGATGAATTGATCGGGGCGGATCATGCCCTTTTCCGGATGGTTCCAGCGTAACAACGCTTCCATCCCCAGCAGACGACCGCTGCGCAGGCACAGCTTGGGCTGGTAGAACACGTCCAGTTCGTTCTGGGTCAGGGCGCGGCGCAGATTGTTTTCCACGAACAGTTTGTAGCTGGCTTCGGCATTCAGCGCTTCGGTAAATACCTGCACCTGGTGTTTGCCGTTGGCCTTGGCCTTGTGCAGCGCCAGGCCGGCGTTGCGCATCAGGGTCTGCGGGTCGCGGCCATGCAGCGGCGCGCAGGCGAGGCCCACGGAGCCGGTGACGCTGATCAGCTGGTTGTCGACGAACATCGGCTTGTCGAGGGTCGCCAGCAACTGGCTGGCGACCTGCTGGCCGGTTTCAAGGTCGGTATCGTCCAGCAGCACGGCAAATTCGTTACTGGCAAACCGCGCCAGGCTGCCACTGGCGGTCAGGCTGTTGCGCAGGCGCCGGGCCAGGCTGATCAGCAGCTTGTCGCCGGTCTGGTGGCCGAGGCTGTCGTTGATCCGCTTGAAGTTGTCGATGTCCACCAGCAGCAGGCTGATGGGGCTGTCGCTGTCCCGGGCAAAGCGTTCGTCCAGGTTGCGGATGAACGCCGGGCGGTTGCCCAGGTTGGTCAGGTTGTCGGTGTAGGCCAGCCGCTCGATGCGCTGCTGGGCCAGCTTGGTCTGGGTGATGTCTTCGTAGATGCCGATGTAATGGGTCAGCTCACGGTTGTCGCCATAAACCTTGGAGATCGACAACTGGCCCCAGTAGGGTTCGAGGTTCTTGCGCCGGCTCTTGAACTCGCCTTGCCAACTGTTGCTCTTGGCCAGGCTTGAAGGCGCGTCGAACAGCAGCTCGCTGAGGTTCTCCAGTGCCGGCAGTTCCGACAGCTGGTGGCCGTGGACTTCTTCGGTGCTGTACTGGGTGATCGCGGTAAAGCTGGGGTTGACGTATTCCACCACGCCGTCGCAATTGACCAGCAGGAACGCATTGGCGCTTTGCTCCACGGCTCGCTGGAACAAGTGCAGGGCACTGGTGGCGGTGCGGCGGTTGTGGTTGTTGATCACCTGGGCGAACTGGTCGGCCAGCTCGCCGGCAAAGGCGATCTCGTCGGACTGCCAGACGCGGGTGCTGCCACTTTGCTCCAGGCACAACACGCCGACCACGTTGCCATCGACGCGGATGCTGGCGTCGAGCATGGCGTGGATGTCCCGCGGGCGCAGGCTCTCGGCCATTTCACGCGTGCGTGGGTCGCGCATGGCGTTGGTGGCGTCGATCGCACGGCTGGTTTGCAGGGCTTCCAGGTAATCCGGGAAGCCACTGGCATCGATAGACTCTGGCAGGTGGTGCTGCTGATCGGCGCGGTGATAAGCGGAAATCGGCACCAGATGCTGGTTTTCGAGGTTCCAGATGCTCGCGCAGTCGATCTGGTAGATATCGCAGGCACTGCGGGTGATCAGCTCGGCGGCTTCCTGCAGCGAGTTGTTGGTGCTGTAGCGCTGGCGGGCCAGCAGCAGGATCAATTCCTGCTGGGCGCGTACCCGCTCAAGGTGTTGCAGTTGTTCCTGCTGGGCGCGCTGGTTGAGTTCCAGGGCAATCTGCAAGCGGCTGTTCTGGCTCTCCAGGTCTGCCGCAGGGGCCGGTGGGAGATCACTGAACAGGCCTTCGACCACCATCAGGTAGCCGCGCAGCAGGTGACGATTGTGTTGTTTGTAGGCTTCACCCAGTTCCAGCAGGCTCAACGGGCCGTCGTTGGTGTGCAGGGTGTAGCGCACCAGGTAATGCGGGCTGATGGTCAGCTGTTCCTGGATCGCATCATGCAGCTGATAGCGCGCCTGGGGCTCCATCAGGCTGGCGTAGGGCGAGCCGATCAGGGCGCACAGTTCCATCGCGGGCAGGCCGAACTGGCGTTCGCAATTGGGGTCGAGGTACAGCAGGGCCCAGCTAGCCTCATTAAGCCGCTCGAAACGCAGCATACCGAGGCGCGAAGGCACCGGTAATTGCGTCACTACCTCGGCCGCCGTACGGGCGACATCGGGTTGGCTTTTCATGGGGAAACTCGCTTGGAAAAATGCGCATCGCGCCGGGCTCACGCCCTCTTTACTGTTGCCTGCGGCAAGGTTGCATCATGCAGCACAGGCTGACAAGAGAGGATGAAGGCTAAGTGCTATAAGTGGGTTATCGGCCAGCGAGCGGTTTTCTGCAACCGGGGTGATGGGCGGTGTACAACCTCGATTTCCGTGTCCAGGTTTTCCCTGGAAAGCAGGCAAAAAAAGCCCCGCCAATTGGCGGGGTTGAGGTACGAGCGTGGCGCTCGGAAATCGTTGAAGCCAGGTCTTCTGCATGGGCAGAAGACCTGTTGTGGCTTAAAGCAGGATGGTGCGGATGTCGTTCAGCAACTGGCTCAGGCGCTGGGTGAAGCGTGCGGCAGCCGCGCCGTTGATCACACGGTGATCGTAGGACAGCGACAGTGGCAGCATCAGCTTCGGCTGGAACGCTTTACCGTCCCACACAGGCTGGATAGTGGCCTTGGAAACACCCAGGATCGCCACTTCCGGCGCGTTGACGATTGGCGTGAAGCCAGTGCCGCCAATGTGCCCGAGGCTGGAGATGGTGAAGCACGCGCCCTGCATGTCGTCCGGGGTGAGCTTCTTGTCGCGGGCCTTGGCAGCCAGTGCAGCAGCCTCAGCGGCAAGCTGCAGCAGGCTCTTCTGGTCGACGTTCTTGATGACCGGTACCAGCAGGCCATCCGGAGTGTCGACGGCAAAGCCGATGTGCACGTACTTCTTGCGAATGATCGCCTTGCCGCTTGGCGCCAGCGAACTGTTGAAGTCCGGCAGCTCCTTGAGCAAATGTGCGCAAGCCTTGAGCAGCAGGGGCAGCACGGTCAGCTTCACGCCGGCCTTCTCGGCCACGGCTTTCTGCGCAACGCGGAATGCTTCCAGGTCGGTGATGTCGGCCTGGTCGAACTGGGTCACGTGCGGGATGTTCAGCCAGCTGGCGTGCAGGCCGGCCGCGCCGATTTGCATCAGGCGGGTCATCGGCACTTCTTCGATTTCGCCGAAGCGGCTGAAGTCGACGGTGCGGATCGGCGGAATGCCCGAGCCACCGGTAGCAGCGCCGGCAGCCGGAGCTTCCTTGGCCTTCTGCATCATGGATTTGACGTAAACCTGCACGTCTTCCTTGAGCACGCGACCGTGAGGACCGCTGGCGGTTACCGCGCTCAACTCGACGCCGAATTCACGGGCCAGTTGGCGCACGGCAGGGCCGGCATGAACCTTGGCACCGCTTGGCGCAGGTGCAGCCGCCGGAGCCGGTGCGGCCTCGGCTTTTGCAGCAGGCGCAGGTGCAGGCGCGGCGGCAGCCGGTGCGGCTTCAGCCTTGGCGGCCGGAGCAGCGGCGGCTGGAGCGGCAGCAGCAGGAGCCGAAGCGCCCGCTACTTTCAGCTTGAGGATGAAGTCACCAGTGCCGACTTCGTCTTCCAGCTTCACGGCAATGCTTTCCACCACGCCGGCTGCCGGCGAAGGGATTTCCATGGAGGCCTTGTCGGACTCCAGGGTGATCAGCGATTGATCAGCTTCGACGGTGTCGCCGACTTTAACCAGCAGTTCGATGATCTTGGCCTTGCCCGACGAACCGATGTCCGGAACATGAATGTCCTGGACTGTTTCGGCGGCAGGTGCAGCCGCCGGAGCCGCAGGGGCCTCGGCAGCAGCGGCAGGCTTCTCGGCGGCAGGAGCCGGGGCAGCAGCAGGAGCGGCCGCCGCAGGGGCCGCATCAGCGGCACCTTCGATTTCCAGCTCAAGCAGTTCGTCGCCTTCTTTCAGGCGGTCGCCCAGCTTCACTTTCAGGCTTTTGACCACGCCGGCCTTGGGAGCAGGGATTTCCATGCTCGCCTTGTCCGATTCCAGGGTCAGGATGCTCTGGTCGGCTTCGACGGTGTCGCCGACCTTCACAAACAGTTCAATTACTTCACCTTCACCGCTGCCGATGTCAGGTACGCGAATGAGTTCGCTCACAGAAAGTCTCCTCAGCAGTCCAGTGGGTTGCGTTTTTCCGGGTTGATCCCGAACTTGACGATAGCGTCTGCTACCACCTTGGGTTCGATTTCACCACGGTCAGCCAAGGCTTCCAGGGCTGCCAACACCACGAAGTGACGGTCGACTTCGAAGAAGTGACGCAGCTTTTTGCGGCTGTCACTACGGCCGAAACCGTCGGTGCCCAGGACTTTGAATTCCTTGGACGGTACCCACTGACGAATTTGTTCAGCAAACAGCTTCATGTAGTCGGTAGAGGCGATAACCGGACCCTTACGGCCAGCCAGGCACTCTTCGACGTAGGTGCGCGCAGGCTTCTGGCCTGGGTGCAGGCGGTTGCTGCGCTCTACGGCCAGGCCGTCGCGACGCAGTTCGTTGAAGCTGGTAACGCTCCATACGTCAGCACCGACGTTGAACTCTTCACGCAGGATTTTTGCAGCTTCACGCACTTCGCGCAGGATGGTGCCGGAGCCCATCAGTTGCACGTGGTGAGCGGCTTCCTTGGTGTCTTCTTCGAGCAGGTACATGCCCTTGATGATGCCTTCCTCGACACCGGCCGGCATGGCTGGCTGCTGGTAGGACTCGTTCATCACGGTGATGTAGTAGAAAACGTCCTGCTGCTCTTCGGTCATCTTCTTCATGCCGTCCTGGATGATCACCGCCAGCTCATAGCCGTAGGTTGGATCAAAGGTGCGGCAGTTCGGGATGGTGCCCGCCAGGATGTGGCTGTGACCGTCTTCGTGTTGCAGGCCTTCGCCGTTCAGCGTGGTCCGCCCGGCAGTACCGCCGATCAGGAAGCCACGGGTACGGCTGTCGCCTGCTGCCCAAGCCAGGTCGCCAATACGCTGGAAACCGAACATCGAGTAGAAGATGTAGAACGGCAGCATCGGCTGGTTGTGGCTGGAGTACGAAGTACCGGCAGCGATGAAGGAGCTCATGGCGCCCGCTTCGTTGATGCCTTCTTCGAGGATCTGGCCCTTCTTGTCTTCCTTGTAGAACATCACCTGGTCTTTATCGACTGGCTCGTAGAGCTGGCCGACGGAGGAGTAGATGCCCAACTGACGGAACATGCCTTCCATACCGAAGGTACGGGCTTCGTCCGGGATGATCGGCACGATACGCGAGCCGATTTCCTTGTCCTTGACCAGCTGCGCGAGGATCCGCACGAAGGCCATGGTGGTGGAGATTTCACGGTCGCCCGAGCCGTCCAGGATTGCCTTGAGGGTATCCAGTGGCGGAGTCGGGATGTTGAAGCTCTTGGCGCGGCGCTGAGGCACGAAACCGCCCAGTGCAGTGCGACGCTCGCTGAGGTAGCGGGCTTCGGCGCTGTTTGGCTCCGGCTTGAAGAACGGCAGGTTCTCTAGCTCTTCGTCCTTGACCGGGATGTCGAAGCGGTCGCGGAACAACTTCAGGCTGTCGACATCGACTTTCTTGGTGTTGTGCGCAGTGTTCTTCGCTTCGCCGGCACCGGTGCCATAACCCTTGATGGTCTTGGCCAGGATGACGGTCGGTTGTTCTTTGTGGTTGACCGCTTCGTGGTATGCCGCGTAGACCTTGTACGGGTCGTGGCCGCCACGGTTGAGTTTCCAGATCTCGTCGTCGGACAGGTCTGCAACCATTGCCTTGAGTTCAGGCGTGTTGAAGAAGTGTTCACGTACGAACGCGCCGTCTTTGGCTTTGTAGTTCTGGTACTCGCCGTCGATGACTTCGTCCATGCGACGTTGCAGGATGCCGTCGACGTCCTTGGCCAGCAGTGGGTCCCAGAAACGGCCCCAGATGACTTTGGTCACGTTCCACTGAGCACCACGGAACACGCCTTCGAGTTCCTGGATGATCTTGCCGTTGCCGCGAACCGGGCCGTCGAGGCGCTGCAGGTTGCAGTTGATGACGAAGATCAGGTTGTCCAGCTTCTCGCGGCCGGCCAGGGAGATGGCGCCCAGGGATTCCGGCTCGTCACACTCGCCGTCGCCCAGGAAGCACCAGACTTTCTGCTTGCCTTCAGGGATGAAGCCACGGGCTTCCAGGTACTTCATGAAGCGTGCCTGGTAGATCGCCTGGATTGGGCCCAAGCCCATGGATACCGTCGGGAACTGCCAGAAATCAGGCATCAGCCAAGGGTGCGGATAGGACGAGAGGCCCTGGCCGTCGACTTCCTGGCGGAAGTTGTTCATTTGTTCTTCGGTGATGCGGCCTTCCATGAACGCACGGGCGTAGACGCCTGGCGAGGTGTGGCCCTGGAAGTAGATCAGGTCGCCGCCATGCTCTTCGGTCGGGGCCTGGAAGAAGTAGTTGAAGCCGATGTCATACAGGGTTGCGCTGGAAGCGAAGCTGGAGATGTGACCGCCCAGGTCAGAATCTTTCAAGTTCGTGCGCATTACCATCGCCATGGCGTTCCAGCGTACCAGCGAGCGAATGCGGCGTTCCATGAACAGGTCGCCAGGCATGCGTGCTTCGTGGGTTACCGGGATGGTGTTGCGATACGGCGTGGTGATGGCGTAGGGCAGTTGCGAGCCGCTGCGGGTCGCGAGTTCGCCCATACGGGTCATCAGGTAGTGAGCACGGTCTTCGCCTTCTTTGTCGAGAACCGATTCCAGGGCGTCCAGCCATTCCTGGGTTTCGACGGGATCGAGGTCTTGCATGGCTTGCTCCAGGGCGGAAAGGCTACCAGAATCGGTTGCCTGAAGTTTGCGACTGGCCTTGTGGGCAGACGACATAAATTCTTGGATGGCCGAAGGTTGCTTCGGCGTCCTGTAGTTTTACTACAAATCGTCGGCCATTTCAGCCTTTCGAATGTATATACGAGTAGTAAAACTACACAAGACTGAGCGGATTGCTCGGTCTAGCTGGCGAGCATAATCGTTATTGTTGATCTTTTGCGAACAAGAAAGGGTAGAGATTTGATGTTGACTGCCAAAAAAGAAAAATTTTCAGCTATTTCTAACCTTTGTTCGACAGTCCTTCACCGAGCGTGGTTCTTGCGTTCACAGCTACAAGCCCTTTACGCGCCGATCAAGGATAGACCATGAGCCTTCCAATGCAGGCCGAACTCCCGGCCATCCTGCTTCCATTTGCCAAGCGGGCCGAGCAGTCATTTCGTGACGCCGTGGCCGGATTGGACGGCGATAATGGCCTTTCTGAGTGGACGCCGCAACGTTGGGCTGACTTCGCCCGTGTGTGCGCCGCCAGTGATTTCGTCATTGAACAGAGTGTTCGTGACCCTTTGATGTTGCTCGAGCTGGTGGCCTGGGGCGAACTGGACCGCAGCTTTGCCCCCGGCGAGCTGTGCGGACAGATTGCGACGGCCGTGCAACAAGCCGAGACAGAAGACGAACTGGGCCGGGTTCTGCGCCGCCAGCGCACCCGCCAGCAGGTGCGGATCATCTGGCGCGACCTGACCCGACAGGCGGACCTGGTGCAAACCTGCCGCGACCTGTCGGACATGGCCGACGCCAGCATCGACCAGGCCTATCAGTGGTTGTACCAGCGCCACTGCGTATTGTTCGGCACACCCACGGGCCGTCGCAGCGGCGAACCGCAGCACATGGTCATCCTCGGCATGGGCAAGCTCGGCGCAGTGGAGCTGAACCTGTCGTCCGACATCGACCTGATCTTCGCCTACCCCGAAGGCGGCGATACGGTCGGCGTGAAGCGCTCGCTGGACAACCAGGAGTTCTTCATCCGCCTTGGTCAAAAACTGATCAAGGCCCTGGACCCGATGACCGTCGACGGCTTTGTGTTCCGGGTCGACATGCGCCTGCGACCTTACGGCTCAGCCGGGGCGCTGGTGCTCAGCTTCAACGCGCTGGAGCAGTACTACCAGGACCAGGGCCGCGACTGGGAACGCTACGCCATGATCAAGGCGCGGGTGGTGGCCGGTGACCAGGTGGCCGGTGCGCAACTGCTCGACATGCTGCGACCGTTTGTCTACCGGCGTTACCTGGACTTTTCCGCCATCGAAGCGCTGCGCACCATGAAGCAGTTGATCCAGCAGGAAGTGCGGCGCAAGGGCATGGCCGAGAACATCAAGCTCGGCTCGGGCGGCATCCGTGAAGTCGAATTTATCGCCCAGGCGTTCCAGCTGATCCACGGTGGCCGTGACCTGAGCCTGCAGCAGCGCCCACTGTTAAAAGTGCTGGGTACCCTGGAAGGCCAGGGTTACCTGCCGCCGGCGGTGGTCGCCGAGCTGCGCGATGGCTATGAATTCCTGCGCTACACCGAGCACGCGATCCAGGCGATCGCCGATCGCCAGACGCAGATGCTCCCGGATGGCACCGAAGACCAGGCGCGGATTGCCTTTATGCTGGGCTTTCCGGACTGGACCGCGTTTCATGAGCGCCTGATGTACTGGCGTGGCCGGGTGGACTGGCATTTCCGCCAGGTGATTGCCGATCCGGATGAAGAAGAGGGCGAAGAGAGCGAGTTGGTGGTGGGCGGTGAGTGGTTACCGTTGTGGGAGGAGTCCCAGGACGAGGAAGCCGCCTGCCGTCAGTTGCAGGAAGGTGGTTTTACCGACGCGCCCAAAGCCTTGAAAACCCTGGCCGGCCTGCGCAGCAGTCCGCAATTGCGTGCCATGCAGCGCCTGGGTCGCGAGCGTCTGGATGCATTTATCCCGCGCTTGCTGGCCCAGGCCGTCGAACATGCCAACCCGGACCTGGTACTGGAGCGCGTCCTGCCCTTGGTCGAAGCCGTCGCCCGGCGTTCCGCTTATCTGGTGTTGCTGACGGAAAACCCCGACGCCCTGCGTCGCCTTCTGACCCTGTGCGCCGCCAGCCCGTGGATTGCCGAGCAGATCACTCGCTTCCCGCTGCTGCTGGACGAACTGCTCAACGAAGGCCGCCTGTTCAAGCCGCCGCTGGCGCCGGAACTGGCCGCCGAATTGCGCGAGCGCCTGACGCGCATCCCCGAAGATGACCTTGAGCAGCAGATGGAGGCCCTACGGCACTTCAAGCTGGCCCACCGCCTGCGGGTGGCCGCCTCGGAAATCGCCGGCAGCCTGCCGCTGATGAAAGTCAGCGACTACCTGACCTGGCTCGCCGAAGCCATCCTCGAACAAGTGCTGGCCCTGGCCTGGCGCCAGACGGTTGCCCGCTACGGCTCGCCGCAACGGGTGGACGGCACCTTGTGCGATCCTGGCTTCATCATTGTCGGTTATGGGAAAGTCGGCGGCATCGAATTGGGGCATGGTTCGGACCTGGACCTGGTGTTTATCCATGACGGTGACCCCCAGGCCGAAACCGACGGTGCCAAGCCGATCGATGGCGCGCAGTTCTTTACCCGGCTGGGGCAGCGGATCATTCACCTGCTGACCACCCAGACCAACTCGGGCCAGTTGTATGAAGTGGACATGCGCCTGCGGCCTTCGGGCGCATCCGGTTTGCTGGTAAGTTCCCTGGGCGCATTTGCGCGTTATCAGGAAAACGAAGCCTGGACCTGGGAGCACCAGGCGCTGGTGCGTGCGCGAGTGCTGGTAGGCAGTCAGGATGTGGGCCGTGCTTTCGAGCAGGTACGGGCGCAAGTGCTGGGCCGTGCGCAGGACCTGGACAAGCTGCGCCAGGAGGTCAGCGAGATGCGCGCCAAGATGCGCGACAACCTCGGCACCAAGTCCACGGCGGCGGGAACGGCGGCGAATGCCTTCGAACCCACGGCGTCGTTCGACCTCAAGCAGGACGCCGGAGGTATCGTCGATATTGAATTTATGGTGCAATACGCGGCTTTGGCGTGGTCTGCGCAACATCCATCGTTGCTGCGCTACACCGACAATATCCGCATTCTGGAAGGCCTGGAGCAGGTCGGGCTGATGCCCGCCGCCGATGCCCATTTGCTGCGCGAGGTGTATAAAGCCTACCGTTCCGCCGCTCACCGCCAGGCCCTGCAGAACGAGGCCGGTACGGTGGCCGGGGACCAGTTCGCTGACGAACGGCGCCAGGTGCAGCGAATCTGGCATGAACTGGGGTTAAGCTGAAACACTATATAAGGCGGGGAGGCATGAGCCTCCCCGTATCGTTTGTGGAAACTACATGAATATTCTGATCGTTGGGCCCAGTTGGGTCGGTGACATGGTGATGGCGCAGACACTGTTCCAGTGCCTCAAGCAACGTCATCCCGACTGCCAAATCGACGTGCTCGCCCCCGAGTGGAGCCGGCCGATCCTTGAGCGCATGCCCGAGGTGCGTCAGGCCTTGAGCTTCCCGCTCGGCCACGGCGCGCTGGAGCTGGCGACCCGTCGACGCATCGGCAAGTCCCTGGCTGGCCAGTACGATCAGGCGATCCTGTTGCCCAACTCGATGAAGTCGGCACTGGTGCCGTTCTTCGCCGGTATTCCCAAGCGCACCGGCTGGCGTGGCGAGTTTCGCTATGGCCTGCTCAACGACGTACGCAAGCTCGACAAGGCCCGTTACCCGTTGATGATCGAGCGCTTCATGGCCCTGGCCTACGCGCCGGGTGCCGAGTTGCCTGCACCGTATCCACGTCCGAGCCTGCAAATCGACCCGGTCACCCGGGATGCGGCCCTGGCGAAGTTTGGCCTGGAGCTGGACCGTCCGGTGCTGGCGCTGTGCCCTGGCGCCGAGTTTGGCGAGTCCAAGCGCTGGCCTTCGGAGCATTACGCCAAGGTTGCGGAGATGAAGATTCGCGAGGGCTGGCAAGTCTGGTTGTTCGGCTCGAAAAACGATCATTCGGTGGGCGAGGATATTCGCCAGCGCTTGATCCCGGGGCTGCGCGAAGAGGCGGTCAACCTGAGCGGCGACACATCCCTGGCCGAGGCCATCGACCTGCTGTCCTGTGCCGACGCGGTGGTGTCCAACGACTCCGGCCTGATGCACGTGGCCGCGGCGCTGAACCGCCCGCTGGTGGCAGTGTATGGCTCGACGTCTCCCGGGTTTACCCCGCCGCTGGCCGACAAGGTCGAAGTGGTGCGCCTGGGCCTGGATTGCAGCCCGTGTTTTGATCGCACCTGCCGCTTCGGCCACTACAACTGCCTGCGCCAGTTGCTGCCGCAACCTGTCAGCGACGCGTTGCAGCGGTTGCAGGGCACTGTGGTCGAGGTTCGTTAAGTTGCGGGTTCTGGTAATCAAGACCTCATCCCTGGGCGATGTGATTCATGCCTTGCCGGCGTTGACCGACGCGGCGCGGGCGATCCCGGGCATCCGGTTTGACTGGGTGGTGGAAGAAGGCTTCGCCGAGATTCCCACCTGGCACCCGGCGGTGGACAAGGTGATCCCGGTGGCGATCCGCCGCTGGCGCAAGAACCTCTGGCAGACCTTCAAGAGTGGCGAATGGCGGCGCTTCAAGAAGAGCGTGCAGTCGACCAAATATGACCTGGTGATCGACGCCCAGGGCCTGCTGAAAAGTGCCTGGCTGACCCGCTACGTACGTGCCCCGGTGGCCGGTTTCGACAAACAGTCGGCTCGCGAGCCATTGGCGGCGCACTTCTATTCCCGGCGCCTGGCCGTGGCCCGTGGGCAGCACGCGGTGGAGCGCTTGCGCCAGCTGTTTGCCGTCGCCCTCGGTTATGACCTGCCAAAAGGCCTGGGCGACTACGGCCTCAGTGTCGACAAGCTGCTGGGCCTGCCGCCGAAAAAACCGTTTGTACTGCTGCTGCACGGCACCACCTGGGACACCAAGCACTGGCCGGAAGCCTACTGGCGCGACCTGGCCGAACGCATGGACCGCTTTGGCGTGGACGTGAAGCTGCCGTGGGGCAATGCCGCCGAAAAAGCCCGGGCTGAACGCCTGGCCCAGGGCCTGAAAAACGCCGAAGTGCTGCCCAGGCTGAACCTCGCGGGGGTGGCCCGAGTGCTGGCGGGGGCGAAGGCGTGTGTTGCGGTCGACACCGGCCTTGGCCACTTGGCCGCAGCACTGGATGTGCCAACGATTTCCCTGTTCGGCCCTACCAATCCTGGCCTGACCGGGGCTTATGGCAAGGCGCAGATTCACCTGGCCAGCGACTTCCCGTGTGCGCCTTGCCTGCAAAAGAAATGCACTTATCAACCGACTGCCGAAGACCAGCGTCGGTTCGATCTCAAGCGCGAGTGGCCCCTGTGCTTCACTCGCCTGAACCCTGAGCGTGTCGCAACTCGTTTAAGCACGTTGTTACTGGCTGAGGAACACTGATGCAACTGGCTTTTGTCCTCTACAAGTATTTCCCCTTTGGTGGCCTGCAGCGCGACTTCATGCGCATTGCCCTGGAGTGCCAGCAGCGCGGGCATCAGATTCGCGTCTATACGCTGATCTGGGAGGGTGACGTGCCGCCGGGCTTTGAAGTGCTGGTGGCGCCGGTCAAGGCGCTGGTCAACCATCGGCGCAATGAAAAGCTCTACGCCTGGATCCAGGCCGACCTGGCCAAGCGCCCGGTCGACCGCGTGGTGGGCTTCAACAAGATGCCGGGGCTGGACCTGTACTTCGCCGCCGACGGCGTGTTCGAAGACAAGGCGCAGAACCTGCGCAACCCGATGTATCGCTGGTTCGGCCGGTACAAGCACTTTGCCGAATACGAGCGTGCAGTGTTCGACAAAGACGCCAAGACGCAGATCATGGTGCTGTCCGAACACCAGCAGCAGCTGTTCACCCAGTATTACAAGACCCAGGCCGAGCGTTTTCATTTGTTGCCGCCGGGCATCGCCCGCGACCGCCGCGCGCCGCCCAATGCTGCCGAGATCCGCGCCGAGTTTCGTCGCGAATTCGGCCTGGCCGACGATGATTTGCTGCTGGTGCAGATTGGCTCGGGCTTCAAGACCAAGGGCGTCGATCGCAGCCTCAAGGCCGTGGCCGCGCTGCCGTCGAGCCTGAAGAAACGCACCCGGCTATTTGTAATCGGCCAGGACGACCCCAAAGTATTCCAATTGCAGAGTGCTGCGCTGGGCCTGGGCGACCAGGTGCAGTTCTTCAAGGGCCGCAGCGACATCCCGCGCTTTCTGCTGGGCGCCGACCTGTTGATCCACCCCGCGTACAACGAGGCGGCCGGCATGGTGCTGATCGAAGCGGTGGTCGCCGGCCTCCCGGTGCTGGTGAGCAAGGTCTGCGGCTACGCGTTTTACATCGACAAGGCCCAGAGTGGGCGGGTGTTGGACGAACCGTTCGAGCAGGCCCAGCTCAACCATTACCTGGTGGATATGCTCGACGATCCACAAGCGCGCGCGGCCTGGAGCCGCAATGGTCTGGCCTTCGCTGAGACGGCCGACCTCTATAGCATGCCGCAGTACGCTGCGGACCTGATTCTGGCGGAGCCAAACCGATGAAGTTGATTCTTGCCGAACCGTTCAAGACCCTGTGGGCCGGACGCGATGCGTTCGCCGAAGTCGAGAAGCTGGACGGCCAGGTGTTTCGTGAGCTGGCCGCGCGCCGTACCCTGCGTACGGAAGTGGAAGGCCGCCATTATTTTGTAAAGATCCACCGGGGAATTGGCTGGGGTGAAATCCTCAAGAACCTGATCACGGCCAAGTTGCCTGTCTTGGGCGCGGGCCAGGAGTGGGACGCGATCCAGCGTCTGCGGGAACTCGGCGTGCCCACCATGACCGGCGTGGCCTTTGGTGAAAAGGGCAGCAACCCGGCCGACCAGCACTCGTTCATCGTCACTGAAGAGCTGGCGCCTATCGTCAGCCTTGAAGACCTGACCATGGACTGGGTCAAACAGCCGCCCGTGCCGGCGATTCGGCATGCCTTGACCGTTGAGCTTGCGCGCACCCTGGGCACGATGCACCGGGGTGGCGTGAACCATCGTGATTGCTACCTGTGCCACTTCCTGTTGCACACCGACCAACCGGTTACCGTGCACAACATCAAGCTCTCGGTGATCGACCTGCACCGTGCCCAGGTGCGTTCGAAGATTCCCCGGCGCTGGCGTGACAAGGACCTGGCGGGGCTTTACTACTCCGCCCTGGAGATCGGTTTGACCCGGCGCGACAAACTGCGGTTTCTCAAGGCGTACTTCCAGCAACCTTTGCGCCAGATCCTGGGCGAGCAAAGCGCGCTGCTGTCGGCGTTGGAACGCATGGCCGCCAAGCTTTACGCACGCAAGCAACGATACGGGGATGCGCTCTGATGGCGGGTTGGAACCTGGAACCCGCTTACGCCGCCCTGGCGGATGACTTTGGTAGCCTGGAAGCCGTGTTCGCCCTGCAAGGCGAGCGGCTGACCCGCGATCCGTTGTCCGAAGTGATTCGCGTGGAGCGCGGCGGGGTCAACTATTACGTCAAGCGCTACGTCGGTGCAGGCAAGGGGTTGCGCCGCTATCTGGGCAAGCCACGAGTCAAGTCCGAATGGCAGAACCTCAAGCGCTTCGCCAAGTGGGGCATACCCACCGCCGATGTGATCGCCTGGGGCCTGGAGCGTAAAGGCCTGGCGTATCACCGCGGGGCGATGATCACGCGCGAGCTGCCGAAGACCGAAGACTTGTCGGCATTGGCCGAGCGCAATGACCCGCAACTGTCGGATCCGGTGTGGGTCAACAAGATCAGTCGCCAGCTCGCTGAATACACGCGGACCATGCACGACCACCGGTTTACCCACAACGATTTGAAGTGGCGCAACTTGTTGGTGGACGACCAGCAAACCCTGTACCTGATTGATTGCCCCAACGGCGATTTCTGGCGCGGGTTCTGGCTCAAGTACCGCATTACCAAGGACCTGGCCTGCCTGGACAAGGTCGCCAAGTATCACTTGTCGGCCACCCAGCGCCTGCGCTTCTACATGCAATACCGTCAGCGCAAACACTTGAGCGCGGCGGACAAACAGCGAATTCGCCACGTGGTGAAGTTTTTCGAGGGGCGAGAATGAGTGATTTCCTGGCGGCCGAAGATCGAGCATTGCTTGAGCGCAACGGCCTCGGCACTTTCGACGCGCTGTGGGCCAAGCAACTGGATGCGGTGGACGAGCCCAATACCAGCCGCGGCGGCTGGAGCAGCGTGTTTCGCCTCGAACTCGAAGGCCAGGGCTACTACCTCAAGCGCCAGAGCAACTACCTGACGCGCACCTTGCACCGCCCGTTTGGCGAGCCGAGTTTTGCCCGCGAATTTCGTAATATCAGCCGCTATCGGCAATTGGGTATTCCGGCATTGCAGGCGGCGTTTTTCGGTGAGCGCAAAGTGGCCGGAGAGCATCGGGCGATGTTGCTGACCCGGGCGCTGGATGGTTGGAATGACCTGGATTCATTGCTGGAGCAATGGTCTGAGTTGAGCGACGTGCAGCAGCGGGCAATCCTGCTGGCCTGCGGTCAGCTTGCTCGTCAGTTGCACAGCGTGGGCCAGGTGCATGGCTGTTTTTATCCCAAGCATATTTTCCTGCAAGCCACCGGCGACGGGTATGCGGCACAGTTGATCGACCTGGAGAAAACCCGCCCGCTGCTGTTCGGCTGGCGTGACCGGGTCAAGGACCTGGAGCCGCTGCTGCGCCGTGCGCCGCAATGGTCTGACGATCAGGTTCGCCAGCTGTTGGCGGCCTACCTGGACCAGCCGCAGGACAGCGCATTGGTTGCCACCTGGCACCAGCGCCTGGCGGCCCGGCGCAGTCACAAGGAGAACCGCTGATGCGTTTGTCCGAACTGAAAAATGCCGGCCGCACGCCAAGCCTGCCCCTGAGCATCGAACTGGCAGACGCTGCCGGGCCTGGGCAGTTGCAACTGCTGAGCCTGCTGCGGGTATTGCCGGGCCAGCGTTATGTCGGCGCAGCTGTGTGGCGCGGGCGCCCGGTGCTGGCCAAATTGTTGGTGGGCAGCAAGGCGGCGCGGCATTTTCAGCGTGAACTCAAGGGCGTGCGGTTGTTGGCCGAACAAGGCCTGACCACACCGCTGTTGCTGGCCGATGGTCTGCAAGAGGGTGAGGGCGGTTGGCTGCTGTTCGAGTTTCTTGAAGGCGCCGACAGCCTGGCTGATGCGTGGCAGGCTGTTGAACACCTGCCGCCGCTGGCTGACCAGCAGCAAGCGGTGCTCGCCGAAGCGCTGGGTGCGATTGCGCAGATGCACGCCAAGGGCCTGTGGCAGGAAGACCTGCACCTGGACAACCTGCTGCGTCAGGACGGCAAACTGTATTTGATCGACGGCGCCGGGATCTGTGTCGAAGAGGCGGGCAAACCGCTGTCGCGCAACCGGGTCCTGGAAAACCTTGGGGTGTTTTTCGCGCAGTTGCCGAAAAACCTCGAGCCGTTTACCGAAGAGTTGCTGGTGTATTACCTGCTGAGCAATGGCGAACACGCGTTGCCGCTCGAAGCGTTGCAGAAGCAGGTACGCAAGGTCAGCGTCTGGCGCTTGAAGGACTTCCTGAGCAAGGTTGGCCGGGAGTGCACGCTGTTCAGCGTCGTGCGCGGGCCGTTCGCTCTGCGCGCGACTCGTCGTGAGGAAGAAGCGGCGATGCTGCCGGTGCTGGCGCAGGCCGATGCGCTGCTCGACCAGGGCCACCTGTATAAAACCGGTGGGGCGGCCAGTGTCGCCAAGGTCGAGGTGGCCGGTCGACCACTCGTGATCAAGCGCTACAACATCAAGGGGTTTGCCCATTGGCTCAAGCGCTTCTGGCGCCCGAGCCGGGCCTGGCATTCGTGGCGCGAAGGCAATCGCCTGGCGTTCCTCGGCATCGCCACGCCCAAGCCGCTGGCGTTGCTGGAAAAGCGCTTCCTGTGGCTGCGCAGCCGCGCGTATCTGGTGACCGAGTACCTGCCGGGGCCGGACATCATCGAGCGGTTCGCGCCGTATGTTGAGAGTGGCGAGGCACCCGAGGCCGAATTGCAGGCCCTGGATTATTTGTTCGCAGAGTTGATCCGCGAGCGCATCAGCCATGGGGATTTCAAGGGGCATAACCTGTTCTGGAACACGGATCGCTGGGCGCTGATCGACCTGGATTCGATGTGTCAGCACACGTCCTTGAGCAGCTTCGCTCCGGCATATGCCAGGGATCGGGCAAGGTTTATGCGTAACTGGCCTGAGAGCAGTGCGTTGTATCGGGTGATTGATCAGCGGTTGCCAAAGGCAGTGGGCTAGGGGTTTAGGGCCGCTGCGCGGCCCAACAGGAGCAAGCTCCCTCGCCACAAGTTCGATGGTCAGTTTCTAAAATGTGTACTCGGCGCCGGCGCCTGCATACCACGAGCGTCCCGGCGCTGCTTCGTAATAGCGGCCGTTGCCGTCTCCGACAATCACCGACCCCACATATTGGCGATCCAGCAAGTTATCCAGGCGCAGGGTCTGGTGGAACGTCCAGTGCTCCACCTTCTGCTCAAAGCGTGCACGCCAGTTGAACACGCTGTAGCCCGGTGCCGCGTGTTGCTGGTTGGTGTCTTCGACGTAGACCTTGCTGCGGTACATGCCTTCCACGGCGGTGCTGACCCAATCCCGGGGCTTCCAGTTGAGCTCTGCGAACAGTGTGGTTTGCGGCACACCGGGGAGGTAGTTGCCTTTGTCCACCGGTTTGCCGCCGCCGATGAAGTCGCTGTCGTAGGTGGCTTGCAGGCGGGTGTAGGCGATGTTGGTGCTCCACTGCTCGCTGAGCTGGCTTTCGATGCCCAGCTCGAAGCCGCGGCGCAGGGTGCGGCCGGCGTTCTGGTAGCTGGTGCGGCCGCCGATCGATTGGTCCACCACCAGCTCGTCCTCGGTGGTGATCTGGAAAACAGCGGCGTTGACCCGGGTGTCGTTCAACTGTGCCTTCAAACCCACTTCATACTGCGTGCTTTCCGACGGCTTCAGGCCGAAGTTGAACCCTTCGATGTTGCCCGGCGCGTACGCCAGTTCCGCCTGGGTTGGCGTCTCGAACCCCTTGCCGGCACTGACGTAGCCGTGCAGGTCGGGCGTGAAGGCGTACATCACGCTCACGGACGGTGTGTTCTTCTGATAGGTCTTGTTGCCGCTGGAGTCGCCGTTGCTCAGGAACTGGTCGTCGACATCCAGTTCCATGGTGCTGTGGCGTACCCCGGCTTGCAGGGTCCAGCGATTGATGGCCCAGTTGGCCTGGATGTAGGGGTCGAGGCTGCGGGCGGTGTCGATTTCATCCCGGCGCAACTGGCCTTTTACGCCAAGGGTGTTGCCGCTGTAATTCTGGTAGCCGTGGCGGCTGTCTTCGCTCTGGTCGAAATCCAGGCCGGTGATGATCATCAGCTCGCCCGGCACGCTGTCGACCGGTTGCATCCAGCGCACGGAGCCGCCGTAGAACTTGCGGTCGAACTGCACCACGCCGCCGCCGCGTTCGTTGGCGGGCGTTCCCTTGGGAATCGACAGGTACTGAATCACGCTCCGTCGCCCGGTATAGGCATTCACCTGCAGTGTGGCATCACCGAAATACCGCTCGTAATTCATCCCCAGTTGCTGGTGGTCGATGCTTTTGCGGGTGTTGTATAGCTCGGCGGCGCTGCTGACTGAGCGCGGGTCGGCCTTGTACGCATCCCACGCCTGCCCCAGCGGATCCTGCGTGCCGTTCTGTTCCAGGCTGCTGTAGATCAGCGCCAGTTTGCTGTCTTCATCGGGCTCGAAATTGAGCTTGGCAAAGGTCTGGTCGCGGCGGGCGCTGCTGTGGTCGCGATAACCGTCGGTGTCCATGCGCGAGGCGTCCAGCACGAAGCCTGCGCCGTCTGCCGCGCCTTCGGCGGTGAGGTGGTTCTTGCTCAGGCCGTCACTGCCCACCAGCGTCTCGGCACCGATGCGCGGCGGGCCTTCGCCGTTGCGGGAGAACATCTGGATCACGCCGCCGGCATTGCTGCCATACAGCGTGGCGGCCGGGCCGCGCAGGACTTCGATGCGCTCGGCGGTGTCGAGGTTGAACGTCGCCGCCTGGCCCTGACCGTCCGGGGTGCTGGCGGGTATGCCGTCGGCGATCAGCTTGATACCGCGCACACCAAATGCCGAGCGAGCACCGAAGCCACGGGAGGAAATCTGCAAGTCCTGGGCGTAGTTCTGGCGATTTTGAACCACCAGGCCGGGCACGCGGGACAGTGCCTCTGAAGCATTGATGCCCAGTTGGCCATCGCTGATTTGCTCACGGCTGATGCTGTCCACCGAATACGGCAGGTCAAACGACGGGCTGGCACTGCGCGAACCGGTGACCACGCTGGGGTCCAGGACCAGTGGCGCTTCATCGGCCTGGGCGCTGCTGTACAGGCCAAGCAGTCCGGGAAGCAGCATCGCAAATCGAGTGGGTACAACAACTTTCATGAGTAAACCAGCATCCATGGCGCACAAAAGTGCGCGAGTTTAACGATTCAGCCAGCTTTTGCCATTTCGGAATCTTCTTACATGGCGCGGCGGTGCGTGGGGGCTGGGTCGCCAACAGGGCCGATGTTAGCGTTGCTGGCCATTCAGAGGGCTTGCCATGACGCTAAAAATGACTGCTGCGCTAAGCATTGGAATCCTTGTGTTGAGCGGCTGCGGAACGGCCAATACGCTGTTGCGCGAAGACGCGGCGGCGGCACGTGAACTCAGGAAGCAAAAAACCTACTGCCAGTCGATTCCCCGTGTCTACAGCGGGGTTGCCTTTGATTTCTGCCTGCTGCACGCCGCGCCGGACCTCACTGGCGTGCTGATGCCATTCGTTCTATTGGATATAACGGTCTCGGGCATTGTTGATACAGTGGTCCTGCCCTATACGGTCTACAAGCAAGGTACCGATGGCAACATCAGTATCTATTGGCGCCCGGGTTCATAAACGGATCCGGCAAGGTTGTATGGGGCAGGGATGAATGCCCACACTTATGCCAAATGGAGTTGTCCGTGAGTCTTGCAACCAGAGTCCTTCTCGCCGCTGTACTGGTATCCACCACCGGTTGCGGCACCATCAACACGGTGTTTCGCCCGGACGCCGTTGCCAGCCAGAACCTCAAGGAATCGCGCAGTTATTGTGAAAACGTGCCGCGTATCTACAGTGGGGTGATCTACGGTTTCTGCACCTTGAACGGCGCCCCCGACACCACCAAAGAGCACACGCGCGATGCCTCCGGCTCCCTGCCGATCTTCGCCGCCGAGCTCGTGGCCTCCGGCTTGCTCGACACCCTCGTGCTGCCCTACACGGTCTACCGCCAGAACAAGGACGGCAGCATCGAGATTTTCCGCTAGGCCTGCAGTGACAACCGGTCGCCACAATCCCTAGATCATCCCGCGCCGTGTTTACGCTATAATCCCGCCCTTTAGCTGTTTCTCGCCCAGGCGGGGAGCACACTTTTTTCAGGCGTGACGCGCCTGCATGCAGACTAAAAGAGGCTAGACCCCTGTGGCATTGACGATTCTTGGCCTGTCCGGCGCCCTTAGCCATGATCCTTCCGCAGCCTTGTACATCGACGGCAAGCTGATCGCGGCCGCCGAAGAAGAGCGCTTCGTGCGCGACAAACATGCAAAGAACCGCATGCCCTACGAGTCGGCGAAGTTCTGCCTGGAACAAGCCGGTATCAAGCCTTCCGACGTTGATGTGGTGGCGATTCCGTTCGCCCCCATCAGCCTGTTCGGCGAGGCCCGCTGGCACTATGCCAAGCGTTACTGGTACGCCCCGGACCGCGCCCTCGACGCGATCCTGATGGGCAACCGTCGCTACAAGCGCTATCGCAACAAGATCGTCTGGTGCCTGGAGCAACTGGGCTTCGATCCGAAGAAAATCAAGATCGAACCGGTTGAACACCACCTGGCCCACGCCTCCAGTGCCTACCATTGCTCGGGCTTCCAGGAGAAGACCGCGATCCTCGGGATCGACGGCAAGGGCGAGTACGCCACCACCTTCTTCGGCTACGGCGAAAACGGCAAGATCCACAAGATCAAGGAATTCTACGATCCGGACTCCCTCGGCGGCCTGTATGGCGCGATCACCGAGTTCCTCGGTTTCGAGATGCTCGACGGTGAGTTCAAGGTCATGGGCATGGCGCCGTATGGCGATGCCAGCAAGTACGATTTCTCGCGCCTGGCCTCCTTTGAAAACGGCGAGCTGGTGATCAACACCGACTACGCCAACGTCATCGGCCTGCGCCGCTACAAAGAGAAGGGCAAGGGTTTCTACTTCTCGCCAAAACTGATCGAGTGGCTGGGTCCGAAGCGCGAAGGCGATATCGCCGACGAGCCGTACATCCACTACGCGGCCAGCATGCAGGCGCTGTTCGAGAAGCTGGCGTTGCAGATGATCGACCATTACCTGGGCGACATCCTCAAAGACACCGGCAAGCTGGCGTTTGCCGGCGGCTGTGCGCTGAACGTCAAGCTGAACCAGAAGATCATTGCCCGCGACGACGTCAAGGAGCTGTTCGTGCAGCCGGCGTCCGGCGATGCCGGTACTGCGGTGGGTGCAGCCGCCTACGTGTCCCACGCCCGTGGCGTACCGGTTGAGAAGATGGAACACGTCTATCTCGGCCCGTCCTACAGCAACGAAGACGTGATCGCGGCGTGCGCCAAGCACGAGAGCAAGCCGGTTTGGCGCAAGATTGAAAACATGCCCAAGCGCATCGCCAGGATCATGGTCGACGGCAACCCGGTGGCCTGGTTCCAGGGCCGCATGGAGTTTGGCCCGCGTGCCCTGGGCGGTCGTTCGATCATCGGTTGCCCAAGCGCCACCGGCGTGGCTGACCGGATCAACCACCAGATCAAGTTCCGCGAGCGCTGGAGGCCTTTCTGCCCGTCGATGCTCGACACCGTTGCGCCACAGATGATCAAGGTCGATCACCCGGCGCCGTTCATGACCTTCACTTTTGAAGTGTCGGAAGAGTGGAAAACCCGCGTGCCGGAAGTGGTCCATGAAGATGGTACCTCCCGTGCCCAGGTGCTCAAGCGCGAATACAACCCGCGCTACTACGACATGATGAAAGAACTGGAAGTACTGACCGGCAATGGTGTGTCGCTGAACACCTCGCTCAACCGTCGTGGCGAAGCGATGATCTGCTCGCCGACCGACGCGCTGAACATGTTCTTCGGTTCCGACCTGCAGTACCTGATCATGGAAGACATCCTCGTGGTCAAGGACGGCGTGGACCCTTATGACGCCGTGGTCTAAATGCTGAACCGCTTCCAGGGCTGGCGTGAACGTGGCTGGACGCCTGTCGAGGCCGAGGTTTACGCCCAGGCCTGGCAGCGTTTTGGCGGCAGCGTGGCGACTCATCCGCAGATCGTCGAGCGGCTGGCGCACCTGGCGCAGATTCCGGTGCGCTACCTGGGCTGGGAGCAGGACGGTGAGCTGAAGGGCGCAATTGCTACCTGGGGGCGCGACCTGGCCCTGTCCAAGGACGTGCTCAAGCGCAAAGGCAAAAAAGGCCTGTTTGATCTGGGTAATGCCGAGATCATTCTGCCGATTGCCGCCGATGCGCAGGTGCCATTGCGCCATCGCGCGCGTTATCTCTCTGCACTGAATGAGGGGCGCGTAAGCACCCTCAAGCCCCAGGCCGAGCAGTTGGCCATGGCGCGCACACCGGAAGAGTTGTCGAAGAAGTTTCGCTACAACCAGCGCCGTGAATTGCGTTTGCTGGAAGAGGCGGGCGGCGTGGTGCGGGCGGTCGGCGAGTTTTCCAGCAGCGAACTGGCGGCGATTTACTGCGACCTGTTCCAGCGGCGCTGGGGTTTCCCGGCGGCGGGTGCCGAGCGCTTGGCCGAGGTGCTGGAGTTGCTCAAGGAATTCCTGTTCGGCTCGGTGCTGTTTCTCAATGACGCTGCGATTGCCGTGCAACTGGTGTATCAGGTGCAGGCGCCGCAGTGGGTCAGCGCCGAATACGTCAACGGCGGTGTCGACCCTGAAACCAAGGCGTTCAGCCCCGGCAGCGTGCTGAGTTTCCTCAATACCCAAAGTGCCTGGGAGCAAGCGCGAGCGAGCGACAAGCCGCTGCGTTTCTCCTTCGGGCGTTCCGACCGTGAATACAAGGAGCGCTGGTGCAACCCGGTGCCGGTGTTCAGCGTATGAGTCGCAAACAGCAATTGCTCAAGCAGCACCGGCGCAACAAGCGTATTGCGCTGTTGGTGGGCCTGTTGCTATTGGTGGCTGTCGGTGTGCTGGTGGCCTGGTGGTTGCCACTGGTGCTGGCCGTGGTGCTGTGGGCCGCACATGAGGCCTGGTTTGCCGATCATCTGTTCTACTCGCCGAAAGACGATTATGAGTACGCGTTTCCTGAAGGGAGCGAGTGCGCGGGCCTGCGTCTTGAAGCCGGGCGCCTGCTGTTGGACACGCCTCTGGTGGGCGATGAAACCCTGATCGTCGGGGTTGAACTCAAAAGCTCTTGGCTCGGGCGTTTTCTCGATCCTGCGGTGGAGTTATCGGGCCTGGATGCACCAGACCGGCAAGTCTTCGAGCGGGGGGTTGCAGGACGGCGCTACCTCAACCTGACAGGCATGGGCGAAGCGCTGGCCAGCGGTAAGCTGCGCTTGCGCGGGCGCTTCTGCCGGATCAAGGGGCAGCCGACGCTCTGGTTGTTCCGCCAACCGGACTACCGTCGCCAACGGGTGATGGTCATCGCGCCCCATGCCGACGATGCCGAACTGGCCGCTTTCAGCCTCTACAGCCAAGCCGATGAGAGCTGGATCGTCACCCTGACGGCGGGCGAAATCGAAGCCGATCACTATCAACAAATGGGCATGCCCAAGGCCGATGCCGCACGCCTAAAAGGCCGCCTGCGTGCCTGGGATAGCGTCACCGTGCCGCGTTGGGCGGGCGTACCCGAGGCGCAGTGCGTGCAGTTGGGTTACTTCTGCATGCAACTGCCGGCGATGCAGGCCGCGCCAGATCAGCCCCAGGCTTCCCGGGAAGCTCAGTTGGACGATACGCGGCTGTTTCGCCAGTTCAATGCCCTGGCCTTGCCCGGGGATGTGGACGGCGCCCCGACCTGGAATAACCTGATTGCCGACCTGCGGGCATTGCTGCTTAAGGCGCGCCCGCAGGTGATCGTGTTGCCGACGCCGTTGCTGGATCCGCACCCGGATCACATCTGCGCCCACGCCGCGATTCTCGAAGCCTTGCAAGGCCTGGAGTGGCAACCGGGCACGTTGCTCGGCTACGCCAACCACCTGCATGATAACGATCGTTGGCCCATGGGTGATTCGGGCGCTGGCGTGGCCTTGCCGCCGCGTTTTGATGCCTCCGGTAAACTTGTGCCTTGCAGCTTGCCGCTGACGCTGAGCCAGCAGCAGGACAAGGCCATGGCCCTGGGCATGATGCACGACTTGCAGCCGCGGGCGCCGTTCAAGCGCCGCGTGCGCAGGTGGTTGCAGCAATTATTGGCGGGCCGTAGTCCATCGCCTTACGGAGAGAATGAGTTCTTCCGCAAGGCGGTGCGCCGTCATGAGTTGCTCTGGGTGTTGAAGCAGGATTGAGACCTTATTGAAGGCAGGCTTGCAGCGCCTGCCGCCCCTTTTCGCCGGGCTGCGCGCCCGCAGCCAGATTGCAGCATGGAGAGTTATGAAACCTCGTTTCAAGGTTTTGCAGTTACAGCCGGACTACAACGTCAAGACCCACGACTTCGCCGACCTCGGCGAGCAGATCGTCAAGGCCTTGCCGGCTGAACGTTTCGAGGTCACATCCGGGTTCCTCAGCGGCCGCCCGCTGCCCGGCCAGCCCCTGAGCGTGGCTGAGCACTCCCATTATTTCGAGTTGCCGGAAAAGTCCCTCAAGGGCATTCGTTTCGGCGCGATGTGGCAAATCTACAAATATTGCCGCGAGCAGAAATTCGACGTGGTCATCTGTAACCGCTTCAAGTCGGTGAACATGATGCTGTCGCTCAACCGCTGGTTGAAGATCCCCCTGTGCATCGGCATCTCCCACGGTTTTGGCGAGTACGCCCGGGGCTACCGCCGGCGCCAGACGCAGAAGTGGGTCAGCCCGGCGTGGCGATTCGTCGGGGTGTCGGCAGCGGTCAGGGATTACCTGGTGGACCTCAACTGCGGGTTCACCCGCGAAAACACCACCTTTGTCACCAATGCCATCGACATCCCCCAGGCCGAAGCCTTGCAGTTGCCACGGGATGAAGCGCGCAAGGCCCTGGGCCTGCCGCTGGATGCACGGATGATTGGCGCCCTGGGCCGCCTGGTGCCGATCAAGGGCCACACCCATTTGTTGCAAGCGTTCGCCACCCTCAAGGACAAATACCCTGAGGCCCAGGTGGGGATCATCGGCTCCGGCCGCGCCGAAGCAGACCTGCGCGCCGATATCGAGCGCCTGGGCCTGACCGGCCGTGCGCACCTGCTGGGCTTTCGCGAAGATGGCATGAAGTATGTGCGCGGTTTCGACATCTGGACCATGCCGTCGTTGTTCGAAGGCCTGGGCCTGGCGCTGCTGGAAGGCATGAGCGGCCATCTGCCGGTCATCGCCTCCAATGGCCCGGCGATGCTGCCGTTGGTGCAAGGTGCCGGCGGCCTCTCCCATGATCCGGGCAATGTCGAGCAGTTGGCGGCAGCACTGGACACTTACCTGGCGCTGAGCGACGAAGAGCTGCGTGCCAAGGGTGAGCAAGTGTTCCGCTACCTGGAAGAAAACCACACCTTGGACGAGTTCCGGCACAAGTATTTGAACCTGATCGAAACCGGTCTGCGTGAAGTAGGTAAAGCATGAGTCTGCAGCAACCCCTGGTCACTGTGATCATCGCCTCCTACAACCACGGGCCGTACATCGAGCAGAGCATTCTCAGTGTGCTCGGCCAGACCTACCCCAACATCGAGTTGCTGGTGGTAGACGATGGCTCCAGGGATGACAGCGTGGAGCGCATCCAGCGCTTGCAGGCCGAACACGGGTTTGATTTCCAGGTGCAGCAGAACCAGGGCCTGACCAATACCCTGAACGGTGCCATCGCTCGCGCCAAAGGCAGCCTGATCGCGCCATTCGGCTCCGATGACATCATGCTGCCCGAGCGCATCGCCACCCAGGTTGCCTACATGGAAGGCAAGCCGAAGGTGGGTATTTGCGCCGGCAATATCGAGTTGATTGATGGGGACGGCAAGCCATACCCGGAGAAGAAGCAGCGCCGCGACTTGCCGTTTCGCAGCCTGGATTTCGATGACCTGTTCCTCGATCGCAAGCCCTTTCCGCCGGCACCGACGCTGATGATCCGTCGGCAGGCGCTGGAAGAGGTCGGAGGGTTCGATCCGCTGATTCCGCTGGAAGACTTGCTGATCGAATTGAAGATCACCCACGCCGGGTACACCATCGACGTGTTGAGCGTGGTGATGGCGCGCTATCGCCAGCACGCGACCAATACCTACAAGAATCACCGCTACATGATCCAGAACATCCTCAAGACCTACGGGTTGTTCAGCGATCATCCCGCCTACGATCAGGTTCGCTACAACTTCCTGAACTCGATGTTCCTCAAGACCGCCGACCGTGACCGCCCACTGGCGCGGGAGATCCTCAAGCAGATTCCGTTGAAGTTCTGGGGTCGCAAGACCTTGCGTGGGTTGGTGCGGCTGTACCTGGCGCCGCAGCGCAGCTCATAGGGCTTCGGCCGGGCCATTGCGTTCATCGCAATGGCCCGAGGCCTGCAACCCCGGCGCTTCAAGCCATCACTTGGCCGGGTTCGCTACCTGCGCAACCGGACGATTGAGCCTGGACACCTGGTCACGGATCTTCGCCGTGGCGCTTGGCGATGCAGCCGAAGCGTAGCCAGCGGCGAGTTGTTCAAAGTGGGTTTCGAACAACCAGTTGCGGTCCTGGGGATAACGCTGCATGTGCCGCAGGTTGCGCTGGCGCAGGGCGTTACGCAGCGGCGATGGGTAGATGCGCATGTCTGCCACGTCAATCAGGCCGAACTCGCCATCATCCATCAAAAGTACGTTGCCCAGGTGCAGGGAGCGGAAGTACACGCCGCGCTCGTGGAGCTGGGCCATGAACCGGCCGAAACGTTCGATCAGCGATTCCCGCAGGCTGCTGTCCAGGCTTTGCAGGGCCTGGCGCAGGGTCAGGCCGGGCAGCGGCTGATAACGTACGGCGCTGCTCGCATCCTTTAACTGATAGAGATTGAGGATGACCGGTGATGGAATCCCCAATGCACGCAGTTGCTCGCTGTTGCTGGCAAAGCGCTCTGAATAGGGATTGAAGCTGCCTGAGGTGTACCAGCGACGAGGGCGGAACAGCTTGAGGAAGCTGCCATCCTCCAGGCGCAGGACCTTGGGCCCCAGGCCATCGGCTTCGATCACGTGGGCGTTGGCGCACAGCTGTTCGAAGTCTTGCGATTTCAGGCGTTGAACCGGCATGCGCAGCAGGCTGCGGCGACGCTGGGCGATGCTCAGGCCGGCGATCAGTGCCAGCGGGATCCACAGCAGGAACCAGTGCTCTTTTGGTCGCGAGAGAATGCCGCCGCCTTCGGTCAGGCCGGCACCGATGCCATAGGCCAGCAGGGAGGAGGCCAGGATGAACAATGGCTGCGCACGTTCCTTGAGGCTTTTGTACAGGCCCCAGCCGAGCATGAATATCCAAGGGATGAAGCCGATGATGCCGACGTAATAGAGCACGCCGAGGGCAAAGCTGTGGGGTTCGCGCAGTTGATTGCCGTCGGCGAGTGTCAGGTACAACTCTGAGTCGTAGCTGTGGCCGATCCAGGGGTGTTCGGCAATACGCTCAAGCGACATGCTCCAGAGTTCGAAGCGGGACGAGCTGCCACGATTGGTGATCAGTTCGGGATAGAGCAGCAGCAGCGCCGCGGCCCCCAGCGCCATACAGGCGATCAGCAGGGCCGAGCGCCGATTGCGAGTGATGAAACTTAGCCAGAGCACGGCAAGGAGCAGGGCAACCAGCGGCGTTCTCGAGCCGGTGGCCATCACTGCAGCGCCCATGATTGCCAGCGCCGGAACGCTGAACCAGAGTACGTGCGCACGCTTGGTGGTCATGCATACGTACAGCCAGTAAATGCAGAAGAAACCGAATACGTGAGAGCTCAACAGCGGATTATCAAGAGCGCCACGCCCGCCGATCATTCGCGAGCCATCCGAGAGGTGGGGAGCAAAAGCCACCAGGCTGCAGGCGCTCGATATCAGCGCAATCAGCGCGGCACAGAAGAAGATCGGCTTGAACAGTTCGCTGCGGTAATGCAGCAACAGTCCTAAGCCGACAAACAACGTGAAGGTATTCGGTGGCCGCTTGAACAGGTCGGAGTCTGTCGTGGCCTCAGGGCTCCAGAGCAGGCTGGTGAGCGCCCAGCCCGAGAAAACCAGGAAGGCAATCGCCAGGGGCTCGCGCAATACCTGCTTGAATTCCGTCGGGCGCAGGCACAGCAGCAACAGTGTCGGCGCTGCGAACAGCAGGTAGTAGAACCTGTGCAGCACGTTTCGATTGGTGACGAAGAACAGCGAACTCAGGAGCAACAACAAGCCGATGGGCAGAATCCACAAACAGAGGAAGTCGAAAACGCGATTTGAGCCATAGGTAAGGCGCTTGGAGTGCATACAGAAAAGCCGTTCCAGAATAAAGAAAGCCGACCATACTAAAGTAGTGGCTATATAATGTCGTCCGTTGGATCCAACGGGGCTGCGGTTGTGCCGCGTGCAAGTACAACAGAGAAGCTGTGCTAAAGTCAGCCTCCTTTTTCAAAACCGCCGCGTGATATGACCGACTCCAGTCCGAGCGCAAGCCCTTCGAGCTTGAAAATATACTTCCGCCTGCTCAGCTACGTTAAGCCCTATGCCGGCTTGTTCGCGTTGAGTATCGTCGGCTTTCTGATTTTCGCTTCGACCCAGCCGATGCTGGGCTACATCCTCAAGTACTTTGTCGATGGCCTGTCCAACCCTGAAGCGGTGTTGTTCCCCACGGTGCCTTTCCTGCGTGACCTGCAACTGCTGCAGGCCGTGCCGTTGCTGATCATCCTGATCGCCGCGTGGCAGGGCCTCGGTTCGTTCCTGGGCAACTACCTGCTGGCCAAGGTTTCCCTGGGCCTGGTCCACGACCTGCGGGTGCAGTTGTTCAACAACCTGCTGACCCTGCCGAACCGCTATTTCGACAATCACAACTCCGGGCACCTGATCTCCCGCATCACCTTCAACGTGACCATGGTCACCGGTGCTGCGACCGATGCCATCAAGGTGGTGATTCGCGAAGGCATGACGGTGATCTTCCTGTTCGCCTCGCTGCTGTTCATGAACTGGCGGCTGACCCTGGTGATGATCGCCATCCTGCCGTTGATTGCCGTGATGGTCAGCACCGCAAGCAAGAAATTCCGCAAGCAGAGCAAGAAGATCCAGGTTGCGATGGGTGACGTCACCCACGTTGCCTCGGAAACCATCCAGGGCTACCGCGTGGTGCGCAGCTTCGGCGGTGAGGTGTATGAGCAGAAGCGCTTCCTCAAGGCGAGCCTGAGCAACACCAACAAGCAACTGCGCATGACCCGCACCGGCGCGATCTATACGCCGGCGCTGCAACTGGTGATCTACAGCGCCATGGCAGTGTTGATGTTCCTGGTCCTGTACCTTCGCGGTGATGCGTCGGCGGGTGACATGGTGGCCTACATCACGTTGGCCGGCCTGTTGCCCAAGCCGATCCGCCAGCTGTCCGAAGTCAGCTCGACCATCCAGAAAGGCGTGGCCGGTGCCGAAAGTATTTTCGAGCAGTTGGACGAAGACGTGGAAATCGATCGCGGCACCATCGAGCGCGACAAGGTCAGCGGCCGCCTGGAAGTGCGCAACCTGAACTTCACCTACCCGGGCACCGAGCGCCATGTGCTCAAGGACATCACCTTTACCGCAGAGCCCGGGCAGATGGTTGCCCTGGTGGGGCGTTCGGGTAGCGGCAAGTCGACACTGGCCAGCCTGATCCCGCGTTTCTACCACCATGAGAGCGGTGAGATCCTGCTCGACGGCGTGGAAATCGAAGACTATCGCCTGCTCAACCTGCGTCGGCACATCGCCCAGGTGACCCAGCACGTGACCCTGTTCAGCGACACGGTGACCAACAACATCGCCTACGGTGACCTGGCCGGCGCACCGCGGGCCGATGTCGAGGCGGCAGCGGCCGATGCCTATGCCAAAGACTTCATCGACCAGTTGCCCAAGGGCTTCGACACCCAGGTCGGCGAAAACGGCGTGCTGCTGTCCGGCGGCCAGCGCCAGCGCCTGGCAATCGCCCGGGCCTTGCTCAAGAACGCGCCATTGCTGATCCTCGACGAGGCCACCTCGGCGCTGGACACTGAATCGGAGCGCCATATCCAGGCCGCCCTGGACAAGGTCATGCAAGGCCGCACGACCCTGGTGATCGCTCACCGCCTGTCGACCATCGAGAAAGCCGACCTGATCCTGGTGATGGACGATGGCCGGATAGTCGAGCGCGGTACCCACGGCGAATTGCTGGCGCAAAACGGTTACTACGCCCGCCTGCATGCCATGGGCCTGGACGCGCCGATCCCGGCCGACATCACCTGATCTGCAGGAGCCGGCTTGCCGGCGATGGCCACCGCGGTTGCACTGAAAAACCGCGGTGGCCGCATCGCCGGCAAGCCGGCTCCTACATTGCACAAGCCTTTGACAACCCTGTGGTAATATCGCGCCCCTGTTCATTTTGTATGTGGGTTGCTCCATGAAGTTGTCCATGCCGCGATTCGATCAAGCCCCTGTCTTGGTGGTCGGCGATGTCATGCTCGACCGTTACTGGCATGGCGGTACCTCACGGATTTCCCCTGAGGCACCGGTACCGGTAGTCAAGGTCGAGCAAATCGAAGACCGTCCAGGTGGCGCTGCCAACGTTGCCCTCAATATTGCCGCCCTCGGCGCCCCGGCATCCCTCGTGGGTGTGACCGGCGACGACGAGGCTGCCGACAGCCTGGCCAACAGCCTGAAGGGTGCGGGTGTGCGTGCGCTGTTCCAGCGCATTCCCCACCAGCCGACCATCGTCAAGCTGCGGGTGATGAGCCGGCACCAGCAATTGCTGCGTATCGATTTTGAAGAACCCTTCGCCACCGACGCCCTGGTGCTCAGCGCCCAGGTCGACGAGATGCTCGAAGGCATCAAGGTGCTGGTGCTGTCCGACTACGGGAAAGGCGCCTTGAAAAACCATCAGGTACTGATCCAGGCCGCCAAGGCCCGGGGCATTCCGGTGCTGGCAGATCCCAAGGGTAAGGACTTCTCGATTTATCGGGGCGCCAGCCTGATCACGCCGAACCTCAGCGAATTTGAAACCATCGTCGGCGGTTGTGTCGATGAGCACGAGCTGGTGACCAAGGGTGCCCAACTCATGGCCGACCTCGACCTGGGTGCCTTGCTGGTGACCCGTGGCGAACACGGCATGACCTTGCTGCGTCCTGATCACCCGGCCATGCACCTGCCGGCGCGGGCCCGTGAAGTGTTCGACGTGACCGGTGCCGGTGACACCGTGATTTCCACCCTGGCCGCGGCAATTGCGGCGGGCGAGGAACTTCCCCATGCGGTGGCCCTGGCCAACCTGGCAGCAGGTATCGTGGTCGGCAAGCTCGGTACGGCGGCCATCAGTGCCCCTGAGCTGCGCCGCGCCATCCAGCGATCCGAAGGCTCGGAGCGCGGTGTGTTGAGCCTTGAGCAACTGTTGCTGGCGATTGACGATGCCCGTGCCCATAACGAGAGCATTGTCTTCACCAACGGTTGCTTCGACATCCTCCACGCCGGTCACGTGACCTACCTGGAGCAGGCGCGGGCCCAGGGCGATCGCTTGATCGTGGCAGTCAACGATGATGCGTCGGTCAGCCGCCTCAAGGGGCCAGGCCGGCCGATCAACAGTGTCGACCGTCGCATGGCGGTGCTGGCAGGTTTGGGTGCGGTGGACTGGGTGATCAGCTTTGCCGAGGCGACCCCGGAAAACCTGCTGGCCCAGGTCAAGCCGGACGTGCTGGTCAAGGGCGGTGATTATTCCGTCGACCAGGTGGTGGGTGCCGATATCGTCAGTGCCTACGGTGGCAAGGTCAAAGTGCTGGGGTTGGTGGAAAACAGCTCGACCACGGCGATTGTCGAGAAGATCCGCAATAACTGATGGTGGGAGCGGGTTCGTGTGGGAGCGGGCTTGCTCGCGAAAGCGGTGGGTCAGCTGGCAGATGCAGTGACTGATACACCGCCTTCGCGAGCAAGCCCGCTCCCACATTTGACTGCCGCGACCTGACGTCCGGTTACCGGTTGGCTTTTTTCTTCGGCACGATCTTGCGCAAGATCTGCCGCGCCTTACCCGTCAAGCGCTTCAATTTCGATTCTTTCTCCGGTGCACTCAGCCCTTGCTGGCGCAGCCAGTCCTTCCAGCGGATCCGCTCATCCCGCACGATCCAGCCTTCCTGCTGGGCAAAGCTTTCAGCCAGATACAACCCTCGCGTACTCGCCGGATACAGCTGATCCTTCTTCAAGGTATACAGCTCCGCACACGGCTGCCCGTCCTTCAGCGGCATCAGGTACAGGTCCGGGCGCTGGCGGTCCAGGCGGGCGACCAATTGGTCGCCCTCCAGGCGCTCGTCCACATGAAACAGGCTCAGGGACTTCGCCTCCTTGGGCACTTCCAGGCGCAAGTCATAAATCAACTGCAGCGAAGCCGTGGGCAGGTGCACGTAGGCGCGTGGCCGTTCAATCAATTGCATGGTGGCGCATCGCACCGGGCGCGCGGCCCCGGACAGCGGTGAGAGACGGAACGGCAACGCTTCGCGGTAGTGCAGGGCCGACGAGTAGGGCGCCGGCAGCCAGGTGTCATTGAAACGACCGCCCAGCCAGCCTTCCGGGGTTTCCAGCAGGCATTCCTCGGCGATTTCCTGGATGGCGGTGTGCAGTGGCAGGTTCAGTTCGTGGGCCGGCACATAGCCGGAGATCAGCTTGAGCACGACGTCGCCACGGTCTTGTCGGCGCTGGCGCACCAGCACCCAGTAATCGCGGTTCTGCCAGTGCAGCGTCAGGCGCACCGAGACCCCAAGGTTGGCCAACTCCAGCACGAAACGCTCGGTGTCTTTCACCTCCACCGGCTTGCGCCGTTGCAGGGTCTGGGCGAAGTTGAGCGGCATGCCGACGCTCTGGTAGCTCAAGCCTTCGGGGGTTGCTTCGACGTGCAGCGGCAGTGTCTTGAAGTTGCTGGGGTTCTTTCTTATGAGCGTTCGCGGCATGTCGGCTCCTTCTTGCGTCGGGGTCGGCCGCGTCGGCGGCATCAGAGTTGGCGAATGACCTTGGCAGCGGTCGCCACGTTGTGGGCGAGGTGCAGCGGATTAATGGTCCCGACAATAGCACTGGCAACGCCAGTTTGCGCAAACAACAGCATGAAACTGGCGTGAATTGGATCCACTCCGGATTCCAGGCAGACATGGCCACTGGCTAGTGCCTTTTTCACCAGGATGCCCTTGCCGTGTGCGGCGGCATAATCAATGACGGCTTTCTCGGCCTGTTCGTTCAAATTGTAGGTGACCATGGCGCAATCACCTTGTTCCAGAGCCTTTACACCGCCCTCGACGGTTTTGCCGGAGAAGCCGAAACCACGGATCTTGCCCTCGCGCTTGAGGTCTTCCAGGGTCTGGTAAACCTCGCAATCATTGAGGATATGCAGGTCGTTGCCGTCGGAGTGCACCAGCACCAGATCGATAAAATCCGTTTCCAGTCGTTTCAGGCTGCGCTCCACCGAAAGCCGGGTGTGGGCTGCGCTGAAGTCGTGATGGGATACGCCTTCGGCAAATTCTTCGCCCACCTTGCTGACAATTACCCATTCCTGGCGCTGGCCGCGCAACAGCGGGCCCAGGCGTTCTTCGCTGCGGCCATAGGCGGGCGCAGTGTCGATCAGGTTGATGCCCAATTGCCGGGCCTGGCGTAACAGCATCCGCGCCGCATCGTCATCGGGAATCTGGAAGCCACTGGGGTATTTCACGCCTTGGTCGCGGCCCAGCTTGACGGTGCCCAGGCCCAGCGGCGAGACCAGCAGGCCGGTGCTGCCCAGTGGGCGGTGGAGGTCGTGCAGAGTCGGCAGGGTCATGGCAGCAGTTGCTCCCAGGCAGGTTGGGCGATGGCGGGTTTCGGCAGCTCGGGCAGTTTTTCGGTAGTTCCGGGCTTGATGCCGTCACGTTCCAGTGCGTTGATCACTCGATCGGCGAAATCCGGTGCCAATGCCAGCTTGGTCGGCCAGCCCACCAACAGGCGATCCTGTTCGGCGAGGAACGCGTTGTCCGGGCGGGTCAGGCCTGACTGCAATGGTTCGGCGCGGTCGACGCGCAAGGTGGCCCATTGGGTCTGGCTCATGTCGATCCAGGGCAGCAACTGCCCCAGCTCTTTTTGGGCGGTGGCGATCTGTTGCTCCGGGGTACGGGCCACACCTTCGGCTTCGGCGATATCGCCGCCCAGGTACCACACCCAATTGCCGTCGGCGGCGGGATGCGTGGTCACGGTGATGCGCGGCTTGGTGCCGCCCCCCAGGCAGTGGGCGTACAGCGGCTTCAGGCCGGGGCCCTTGGCGATGATCATGTGCAGAGGTCGGCGTTGCATGGCGGGCTGGCTCAGGCCCAGGGCGCCGAGCAGGTCAGCGGTGCCGCCGCCGGCGCTGACGACGATACGCTGGGCGCGGATCTCACGGCCATCGACCTTCAGGCCGACCAGTGTGCCTTGTTCCAGCAAGGGTTCGATCTGTTTACCCGCGAGCAAACCGTCGCCGGCCAGTTGGGCCAGGCGTTCGATAAGGCTTGGGACGTCGATCACCAGTTCGGCCAGGCGATAGACCTTGCCCTTGAAGCGGCGATCTTGCAGGGCCGGTGGCAGGTCATCGCCCTTCACTTGATCCACGCGGCCACGCACGGCCTTGCTCGCGAAGAAACTGGTGAGGTTGCCGGCGATGGTGCCCGGCGACCACAAATAGTGGGCTTCGGACAGCAGGCGCACACCGGAGAGATCCAGTTCACCGTTGCCCGCCAGGGCTTCGCGCCAGCGGCGGGGCATGTCGGCGATGGCTTCGGAGGCACCGGTCAGGGCGCCGTGCAGTGCATATTTGGCGCCGCCGTGGATGATCCCCTGGGACTTCACGCTTTGCCCGCCACCGAGGGTGGCGCTTTCCACCAATACCGTGGAAAAGCCCTGGCGGCGCAGGCGCGCATTGAGCCAGAGGCCGGCAACCCCGGCGCCGACAATCAGAACGTCGGTGGAAATAACGGATGGCATGCAGCGACCTCAGTGTTCAAGACAGGCTGCGCAGTATACAGGCTCATGAAGTGAATCTTCGCCCCAACGCTCCCTGATGACAGACGCACCGCAGGAGCTGTCGAGTGGAACGAGGCTGCGAGTTTCGGCCTCAATTGAATCTCACGTGAACGCTCAGTGCCCGGCCGTTTTCGAGAACAACTGAATCACCACCACGCCCAGCACAATCAGGCCCATGCCCAGCATCGCCGGGATATCCAGTTTCTGCCCGTAGATAAACAGCGCGGCGATGCTGACCATCACGATGCCCATCCCGGCCCACACTGCATACGCGACACCCACCGGCACGGTGCGCACCACCAGCGTGAGCATCCAGAAGGCCACGCCGTAGCCGACGATCACCAGCAACAACGGGATTGGCGTGCTGAAACCCTTGATCGCTTTCATGGAAACGGTGGCGATCACTTCCGAGCAGATGGCAATGGCCAGGTAATAGTAGGCGGCGTTCATGGGTAAATCCTCGGTACAGGGGTTCAACCGCAGGAGCGAGCCTGCTCGCGAAAATCGTCAACGATAACGCAGCGTTCTCAGGTTTTTCGCGAGCAAGCTCGCTCCTACAAAGGTTGGCATTTTAGAGACTTGTCAGATGCGGTAAAGTCATTACCTATCCGAATTGAAGATGGGTTGAGCCATGAGCGTGCAGTGGAGTCTTGAGCAAATGCGCCTGTTTGTCAGCGTCGCCGAGCAGCGTTCATTTTCGGCGGTGGCGCGGGACCAGCGTCGGGCGCAATCGGCGGTCAGCAATGGGATTGCCCTGTTGGAGGCGGACCTGGGCGTATCCCTGTTTGACCGCAGCAGCGGCCGCCAGCCCCGTTTGACCGAGGCGGGCACGGCACTGCTCGAGGAGGCGCGGGAAGTCTTGCGCCAGTGCGAGCGCCTGAATGGCCGTGCCTTGTCATTGATGCGCGGTGAGGAGGCGCGCCTGCGCCTGGCCCAGGATGAAGCCATGCTCTATCAGCCGGTGCTCGATAGCCTCGAAGCGCTGGCGGGAAAATTTCCCAGCCTGGAAGTGCAGTTGTCCAGCGCCGCCCAAGGCGATGTCGCGCGCAAGCTGGTGGAGCGCAAGGCGGATCTGGGCCTGCTGTTCTATCACGATCAGATCCCCGAAGCGTTGGAGCGCCGCGTGCTGGGCAGTGTGGAGATGGTGACCGTGTGCGGTATCGGGCATCCCATGGCTAAGGAACAGTTCGTGGATTGCCAGCGCCTGGCGCAGTTTCGCCAATTGCTGATGGCGACCCAGACCAGTGTGTATCCCGGCAGCGAGGCCGCCAGCCCGCAAGTGTGGCGGGCTGACAGTTTCTACGTGCTGGCCGAATGGCTTGCGCGCGGCCTGGGTTGGGCCTGGTTGCCGCGGCATGTGGTGCAGTATCCGGCCTATCAGAACCAGATGGTCGAACTGAACAGCGAATGGACCCCGCCGGCGCTGGTGGTGGAGCTGGTCTGGCGCCGCGACGAGCCCCTCGGCCCGGCCGCGCGTTTCCTCGCCGAACGTTTTGCCGAGTGCTTGCAGGCGATCGACTGAAAAAGCCGATAAACTCCGCCGCCATGAATAGAACTCTCTACAGCTGTCTGTTTTACCTGGCGCTGCCGTTGGTGGCTTTACGTCTGTGGCTGCGAGCCCGCAAAGCGCCTGCTTACGCGAAGCGCGTGGGAGAACGCTTCTCCTGGGGCTTGCCGGTGATGCAACCCGGCGGGATCTGGGTGCATGCGGTGTCGGTGGGCGAAAGCATCGCCGCTGCGCCGATGATTCGCGGGCTGCTGGAACGTTATCCACAGCTGCCGATCACCGTCACCTGCATGACGCCCACCGGTTCCGAGCGCATCCAGGCATTGTTCGCCAACGAACCGCGCATCCAGCACTGCTACCTGCCGTACGATTTGCCCTGTGCGGCCAAGCGGTTTCTCGATCGTGTGCAGCCGAAACTGGCGGTGATCATGGAGACCGAGCTGTGGCCCAACCATATTCATCAGTGCGCCAAGCGCGGGATCCCCGTGGCATTGGCCAACGCGCGGCTGTCGGCTCGCTCGGCCAAGGGCTACGGGCGTTTCGCCAGGCTGACCGCGCCGATGCTGGCGGAAATGAGCCTGTTCGCCGTCCAGACCGAAACCGAGGCCGAGCGTTTTCGCAGCCTGGGTGCACGGCCCGAGACTGTCGAAGTCACCGGCTCGATCAAGTTCGACCTGGCCATCGACCCGCAACTGCTGGCGCTCGCCGCCGCGTTGCGTGAACAGTGGCACGCCAGTGAACGCCCGGTGTGGATCGCCGCCAGCACCCACGAAGGCGAAGACGAAGTGGTGCTCGCTGCCCATCGCCAGTTGCTTGCCAGTTATCCCAATGCGTTGCTGATCCTGGTGCCGCGCCATCAGGAGCGCTTCAACCCGATGTTCGAGCTGTGCCAGCAACAGGGTTTCGCCACGGTGCGTCGCTCCAGCGGCGAGGCGGTGACGGCGCAAACCTCGGTGCTGCTGGGCGACACCATGGGCGAGTTGCTGTTTCTGTATGCCCTGGCCGACAGCGCTTTTGTCGGCGGTAGCCTGGTTGCCACGGGCGGGCATAACCCGTTGGAGCCGGCGGCCTTGGCCAAGCCGGTGATCTGCGGGCCCCACGTGTTCAACTTCCTGGAAATCAGCGCAATGATGCGCGACGCCGGCGCGTTGCAGGAAGTGGACGATGCCGAGGGTTTGGCGGTGGCGGTGCAGCGTTTGTTCGAGCTGCCGCAGGACGCGCAGAAGATGGGGCAGGCGGGGCTGGCGGTGATGCGCGCCAATCAGGGGGCATTGAAGCGTTTGCTGGACGGATTGGGCAGACTGCTTAACGTCTAACAACACAAATCAAATGTGGGAGCGGGCTTGCTCGCGAATGCGCAGTGTCAGTCAGCGAATAAGTCGACTGATACACCGCTTTCGCGAGCAAGCCCGCTCCCACATTGGGTTAACGGGCAGTCTTAGTAACCCGGGTTAGCCTTCAGCTGCGCCGCGGCGGCCTTGGCCAGGTCCGGCGGCAGGAAGTCCTTGTCCGGGTTGTAGTCGGCCTTCAGGTAACGCGCCAGATCCTGCAAGTCCCCCGGGTTCAACGTGCCCGCCGCCTGCTTCAAGCGCAGGTTGTCGAGGATGTAGTCGTAGCGGCTGTTGTTGTAGTTGCGCACCGAGGTGTACAGCTGGCGCTGGGCGTCCAGCACATCGACGATATTGCGCGTGCCCACCTGGTAACCGATTTCCGTGGCTTCCACCGCGCTCTGGTTGGAGATGATCGACTGGCGGCGCGCCTGTACCTGCTCCACATCGGTGTTCACCGCGCGGTGCAGGTTGCGGGTGTTTTCCACCACCTGGCGACGCAGGCCTTCGCGCTGCTGCTCGGTCTGCCCCAGGCGGGAATAGGATTCGCGCACTTGCGAGCTGGTCAGGCCGCCGCTGTACAGCGGGATGCTCAACTGCAAGCCTACGGTGCGTTGCGAAACGTCACCGTGATACGGCTGGCCAAAGGCGCTCGGGTTGCTGAAGCCCAGGGCATCGTTGTCACCTTTTTCATATTGCGCCACGGCATCCAGGGTCGGCGCGTGGCCGGCCTTGCGTTGCTTGAGGGTTTCTTCGGCGGCGGTGACCGCGTAGTTGCTGGCCAGCAGGTTCAGGTTCTGGCGGCCGGCGGTTTCGACCCAGGCCTTGGCATCGTTAGGCGACGGCGGCAGCACCGGCAGCGTGTGCACGATGCCCTGGATCGAGTTGTACTGGCGGTTGGTCAGGGTGATCAGCGCTTCAAAGGCGTCGTCCACCTGGCGCTGGGCCAGGATGCGGTTGGCCCGTGCGGTGTCGTAGCTGGCCTGGGATTGCAGCACGTCGGTCTTGTCCGACAGGCCGACGTCAAAGCGTTCGTTGGACTGGTCCAGTTGGCGCTTGAACGCGGCTTCTTCGGCCTTGGTGGACGCCAGGTTGTCCTGGGCCCGCAGCACGGCGAAGTAGTTTTCGGCGCTTTGCAGGATCAGGTTCTGTTCGGTGGCCGAGAGTTGCAGCGCGGCCTGCTCGTTGACGGCTTCAGCGGCTTGCAGCTGGAACCAGCGATCAGCGCGGAACAGCGGCTGGCTCAAGGTCGCGCGCCAGGAATGGGCGTCGCGGTTGACCGTGGCGGCGGGCTGGTCCAGCTGGGTGCGCACATTGTTGATGTCGGCACCGGCCGACAGGTTCGGCAGCAACCCGGCGCGGGCCTGGGGCACCACTTCTTTCTGCGCGCCGTATTGGGCGCGGGCGGCGGCCAGGTCGGCGTTGTTGTCCACCGCTTCCTGGTAGACGCTGACCAGGTCGGTTTTGGTCGTCAGGGGCGCTTCAGCTGCCCAGACCAGTCCGTTGGTCGCACAAGACACGGCAAGAGCCAGTGAAAGTTTGCGCAGCATGAGGCGATCCCTAGAATAAATATTACAGCGATAATTTGGAGCCCAAGGCTAAGGTGGCCCATTCCTGGCGTCAAGACCTCAGGCAGTCACCGAGTGTAGTGGCGCTATCACGGCACAACAATCCTGTAATTACGCCATTCATCACGATGAATGCACCGCCGTTGGCAATTTGCCTGCTCCATGGTCTAGACTGGCCGCGTTCTTGTCGGGGTGCCTTGTTGGAAGGCTGAGATCGGTAAATACCGGATCCCGTTGAACCTGATCAGGTTAGCGCCTGCGTAGGGAACAAGATTTCTCGTCACCCGGCGAGTCCTCTTGTGCTTCGTCCGGGATGTTGTTCGACAATCGAACAGCCCGTGCGCCAAGCACAGCACTGTCACAGTGCGTCCATCCGTCACAGGTTCACTCCGACAAAAATCCACCGCCTGGATAGTTGGAGAGCCCGTGATGAGCATCGAATTAAAAAGCCAAAAATCAAAAAACACCGTGCACTTGAGTGAATCGGCCAAGGTCGACTCCGGTTCCGTGCAGCCGTTTACCCGCTCGCAAAAAATCTACGTCCAGGGCACCCGTCCGGATATCCGCGTGCCGATGCGCGAAGTCAGTCTCGACGTGACCCCCACCGACTTCGGCGGCGAAATCAATGCGCCCGTAGTGGTCTACGACACCTCAGGCCCCTACACCGACCCGAACGTGATCATCGACGTGCGCAAAGGCCTGGGCGATGTGCGCTCGCCGTGGATCGAATCCCGCGGCGACACTGAGCGCCTGTCGGGCTTGAGCTCGCACTTCGGCCAACAGCGCCTGAGCGATGCCGAGCTGACCGCGCTGCGTTTTGCCCACGTGAAAAACCCGCGCCGTGCCAAGGCCGGGGCCAACGTCACCCAGATGCACTACGCCCGCAAAGGCATCATCACCGCCGAGATGGAATACGTCGCCATCCGCGAAAACATGAAGCTGGAAGAGGCCCGCGCCGCCGGCCTGCTGGACCAGCAACACGCCGGCCACAGCTTCGGCGCCAGCGTGCCGAAAATCATCACCCCGGAATTTGTCCGCGAAGAAATCGCCCGTGGCCGCGCGATCATCCCGGCCAACATCAACCACACCGAACTGGAACCGATGATCATCGGCCGTAACTTCCTGGTGAAGATCAACGGCAACATCGGCAACAGCGCCCTGGGTTCGTCCATCGAAGAAGAAGTGGCGAAACTGACGTGGGGCATTCGCTGGGGGTCGGACACGGTGATGGACCTGTCCACCGGCAAGCACATCCATGAAACCCGCGAGTGGATCATCCGCAACTCGCCGGTGCCGATCGGTACCGTGCCGATCTACCAGGCCCTGGAAAAAGTCGGCGGCGCCGCTGAAGACCTGACCTGGGAGCTGTTCCGCGACACCCTGATCGAACAGGCCGAGCAGGGCGTCGACTACTTCACCATCCACGCCGGCGTATTGCTGCGCTATGTACCGCTGACCGCCAAGCGCGTCACCGGCATCGTGTCCCGTGGTGGTTCGATCATGGCCAAGTGGTGCCTGGCGCACCACAAAGAGAACTTCACCTACACCCATTTCGACGAAATCTGCGAAATCATGAAGGCGTACGACGTCAGCTTCTCCCTGGGAGACGGCCTGCGCCCGGGCTCGATTGCCGACGCCAACGACGCCGCGCAATTCGGCGAGCTGGAAACCCTCGGCGAGTTGACCAAGATTGCCTGGAAGCACGACGTGCAAACCATGATCGAAGGCCCGGGCCACGTGCCGATGCAGTTGATCAAGGAGAACATGGACAAGCAGCTGGAGTGCTGCGACGAGGCGCCGTTCTACACCCTCGGTCCGCTGACCACCGACATCGCCCCGGGTTATGACCACATCACCTCGGGCATCGGGGCGGCGATGATCGGCTGGTTCGGTTGCGCGATGCTCTGCTACGTCACGCCGAAGGAGCATTTGGGCCTGCCGAACAAGGACGATGTGAAGACCGGGATCATCACCTACAAGATCGCGGCCCATGCGGCGGACTTGGCCAAGGGGCATCCGGGGGCGCAGATTCGTGACAACGCGTTGAGCAAGGCGCGCTTTGAATTCCGTTGGGAGGACCAGTTCAACCTGGGCCTGGACCCGGACACGGCGCGTTCTTACCACGATGAAACCTTGCCGAAGGACTCGGCCAAGGTCGCGCATTTCTGCTCGATGTGCGGGCCGAAATTCTGCTCGATGAAGATCACCCAGGAAGTGCGTGAGTACGCGGCCAACCAGCGCATTGAAGCGGTGGATGTGGACGTGGCCAAGGGACTGGCGGAGCAGGCGGAGCGGTTCAAGCAGGAAGGTAGCCAGCTGTACAAAAAGGTCTGAATCAGAACCTGTGGCGAGGGAGCTTGCTCCCGCTGGAGTGCGCAGCGCTCCCGGAATCTGGATCGGTGTCTTGACTGACACTCATCGGTTGCAGGTTTTGGGGCGGCTTCGCCGCCCAGCGGGAGCAAGCTCCCTCGCCACAGGGGACTTTGCTGATTCAAATAATAGTGTCCCTCTGAGATAACACCCTTGAGCATTCAACCCAGCACCTATTCCCCAGACATCGCAGTCCCCTTGGACAAACGCGTCTTCGGCGCCCGCGATCTCTTTTCCCTGTGGTTCTCCCTGGGCATCGGCCTGATGGTCCTGCAAACCGGTGCACTGTTGGCGCCGGGCCTGGGCCTCTCCGGTTCCTTACTGGCAATTTTCCTCGGCACGTTGGTCGGCGTGCTGTTGCTGGCCGCCGTCGGCGTGATCGGCAGCGATACCGGCCTGTCATCCATGGCCGCCCTGAAACTCAGCCTCGGCACCAAGGGTGCAAGCCTGCCGGCGCTGCTGAACCTGCTGCAGCTGATCGGCTGGGGCTCATTCGAAATCATCGTGATGCGCGACGCCGCCAGCCTGTTGGGCGCCCGCGCGTTCAGTGAAGGCAGCCTGCTGACCAGCCCATTGTTCTGGACCCTGGTATTCGGCGCCCTCGCGACCTTGCTTGCCGTCAGCGGTCCGCTGACCTTCGTGCGGCAGATCCTGCGCAACTGGGGCATCTGGCTGCTGCTGGCCGCCTGCCTGTGGCTGACCTGGAACCTGTTTGCCAAGGCCGACCTGGCCACTCTCTGGGCCCAGGCTGGTGACGGTTCGATGCCGTTTGCCGTTGGCTTCGATATCGCGATTGCCATGCCGCTGTCCTGGCTGCCACTGATTGCCGACTACTCACGTTTCGGCAAACGCGCGAAAAACGTGTTCGGCGGCACGGCACTGGGTTTCTTCATCGGCAACTTCTGGCTGATGAGCCTTGGCGTGGCCTACACCCTGGCGTTTGCGCCGAGCGGTGAAGTGAATGCGTTGCTGCTGGCATTGGCCGGAGCCGGCCTGGGGATTCCGCTGCTGCTGATCCTGTTGGATGAATCAGAAAACGCGTTCGCCGATATTCACTCGGCGGCGGTGTCCAGCGGGATTCTGTTGCGCTTGAAAGTCGAGCACCTGGCATTGGCCATTGGCGTTATCTGCACGCTGATCGCCTGCTTTGCACCGTTGGCGCAGTACCAGAACTTCCTGCTGCTGATCGGCTCGGTGTTCGCGCCGCTGTTCGGCGTGGTGCTGGTGGATCACTTCATCCTGCGCCGTCGTGGCCATGGTGTTACCGCCAACCTGCGCTGGCCGGCACTGCTGGCGTGGCTTGGAGGGATCAGCACCTATCACCTGTTGGCGAATCTGTACCCGGATGTCGGCGCGACCCTGCCGGCGCTGGTGCTGGCAGGGCTGTTGCACTTCATCCTGGGCCGGGCCTTCAGTGGCGCGCGGGCACCAGCTCAGGCTTGATCACGCCGGTGAGGCGCGCATAGGGGATGGTCATTTCGATCAGCCCCAATGCGTACGGCGCGATGGTGGTCACGTTGTACTTGAGCACCACGCCATTGCTGGTCAGCGCCACATTCGGGGTTTTCTGGAACGGCCAGTTCTTCACGAACTCCGGGTCACGGTCCATCTGCGAATTGATCAGCCAGTTGTTGTGGGCGACTTTCGCGGTCTTCCAGAATGCATCTTCCTGGCCCGGCAACAGCATGTCGGTCAGGCTCAGCTCTTTGTGCAGCAGGCGTGAATAGTTGATGAAGCCGCGGCCCGGCTCACCGTGGGCGGTGCCGGTGTCCAGGTAGCTGGACACTTCGATGATCACCAGTCCGTCATGCTGCTCACGTACCTTGGCCTGCAAGTACATGCTGTTGCGGTCCGGGGACTCACGCAAGAACTTGTCGCGGTAGGCGTTCAGGGTGGCGGGCATGGCCTGGCCAGGTGAAGTGCGGGCCATCTGCAGCAGGCGCTGTTCGATGATCTGGTCCAGTTGCGGCTCGGACGGGAAGTGCACGGTGTCGATGTTTACCAGCGGGCAATCCGGACTGCTGCAGCCGGGTTTGATCTGCTCGGAGGCGTCGGCGGTGGTGTCCAGCGGCTTCAGGTAGCTCGGCTGGAACAGGCTCTGGCAAGCACCCAGGGTCAAGGCGATACAGGCCACGGAGGCGATTTTTAAAAGCGACATGTGTGTCCTTCATAAATCGAGGAAAGGTGAAAATGTGGAGCTTCGACTCCCGACAGGGCAGTCAGTTCGCCACTAAGCTGATTAGAGTGAGTTTGACGCCCGCCGTCTATCCCGGCAACCGGAAAGGGGCTGCATCAAGGGGCACGAGCGCGTTAGGATGGCGCGATGTCGAGGCCGCCTCGACACCGCAAGGCAATAAACGAGGGTTGATATGACGGACACAGCGAAATCGACGCCGAGCAAGGTCGAGATTGTTCAGCGCGACAATGCCTACAAGGGCTTCTACAAACTGGATCGGCTGAAACTGCGGCACGAGAAGTTTGATGGCGGCATGAGCCGTGAGCTCAATCGCGAAGTCTTTGTGCGTCATGACGCCGTGTGTGTACTGCCCTACGACCCGCAGCGCGATGAAGTGGTGCTGATCGAGCAGTTTCGCGTCGGCGCCATGGGGCGTACCGACAACCCGTGGCTGATCGAAATGGTCGCCGGCCTGATCGACAAGGATGAGCAACCGGAGGAGGTTGCACACCGCGAAGCCGAGGAGGAAGCTGGCCTTACCTTCTCCGCACTCTGGCCGATCACCAAGTACTTTCCGTCGCCGGGTGGCAGCACCGAATTTGTCCACTTGTTCCTGGGCCGTTGCGAAAGCGCCGGGGCCGGTGGCGTCCATGGACTGGAAGAGGAAGCCGAAGATATCCGCGTCACCGTCTGGGCCTTTGAAGACGCCCTGCAGGCGGTACGTGACGGTAAAATTTCCAACGCAGCGAGCATTATTGCCCTGCAATGGCTTGCGCTTAATCGCGCGGAAGTGAGGGGGTTATGGCAGTAAAGGCACGGGAGCGATATCGGGTTGACCTGATCGGGCTGCAAGCAGCCTGCGAGGCCAACTATGCACGGCTGATGCGGCTGCTGCCGGACATGCGCCACACCCCCGAGGCGCGGCGCATTGCCGTGACCCACGGCGACCAGATGCTCGGCGTGCTGACCCTGGAAGTGATCGTGAACTGCCCGTACACCACCACTTTGCGGGTGCGTCAGGAGCACAGCCTGCCGTGGCTGCCGGTGCCGCAGCTGGAAGTGCAGGTGTACCACGACGCACGCATGGCCGAAGTGATCAGCGCCGAACATGCACGACGCTTTCGCAGCATCTATCCTTACCCCAACGTGTTCATGCACCAACCCGATGAGAAAGCACAGCTCAATGTGTTCCTCGGTGAATGGTTGAGTCACTGCCTGGCCCTGGGCCACGAGTTCGAAGTCGTTCGATAGATGTGAACTGCGTCCGCTTCACGGGTTTCCTCTTTGTGTCCTGCCCCAGCATAATCGCCTCAAATGTCCATTCCTGTGATCACGCCCTGGGAGAACGCCTTGCCGAGCGTATCCGCCTTGAACCCTGACGCTTCGGCGTTGCTGGTGCAGTTGTCCGACAGTCACCTGTTTGCCGAGGCGGACGGCGGCCTGCTGGGCATGAATACCCGCGAGAGCCTGCAACGGGTGATCGACACGGTGCTGGTGCAGCAGCCGCAGATTGATCTGGTGCTGGCCACCGGGGATTTGTCCCAGGACGGTACGCTGGAGTCGTATCAGGCGTTTCGTGACATGACGCGGCAGATTCAGGCGCCGGCGCGCTGGATCCCGGGGAATCACGATGAGCCGCAGGTGATGCAGCAGGCGGCGGTCAACAGCGCGTTGCTGGAACCGGTGGTGGATGTGGGCAACTGGCGCATTACCCTGCTGGACTCGGCGGTGCCGGGTTCGGTGCCGGGGTATTTGCAGGATCAGCAGCTGCAATTGCTGGCGCAGTCGTTGAGTGAGGCGCCGGCTCGGCATCATCTGGTGTGTTTTCACCATCATCCGGTGTCGATTGGGTGCGCTTGGATGGAGCCCATCGGTTTGCGCAATCCTGAGGCGTTGTTTGCGGTGCTGGATCGGTTTCCGCAGGTGCGGGCGGTGCTTTGGGGGCATGTGCATCAGGAAATTGACCGGGAGCGCAATGGGGTGCGTTTGTTGGCTTCGCCTTCTACCTGCATTCAGTTCGCTCCCGGGAGTGAGGATTTCAGCGTGAGTGAGCAGGCACCCGGGTATCGCTGGCTGCGGTTGCATGCCGACGGGCGGTTGGAAACCGGTGTGGAGCGGGTGCAGGGCTTCGCGTTTCAGGTGGATTACGGTAGCAACGGCTACTGAGATTTCCCTGTAAACTGCGCCTCTTTGGCAGACCCACAGAGGACCCGGAATGTCCGCATCGATCTTGTATATCCACGGTTTCAACAGCGCACCAGCCTCCAACAAGGCGAGCCAGTTGATCACCGTGATGGACAGCCTCGGTCTGGCCGACCAACTGCGCGTGCCGGCCCTGCATCACCACCCCCGCCAGGCGATCCCCCAGTTGGAGGCGGCTATCCGTGACCTCGGAAGGCCACTGCTGGTAGGCAGCTCACTCGGCGGCTACTATGCAACCCATCTTGCCGAACGCCATGGCCTCAACGCCTTGCTGGTCAACCCGGCAGTCAGCCCTCATCGGATGTTCGACGGTTACCTGGGCACCCAGAAGAACCTCTACACCGATGAGACCTGGGAGCTGACCCACGACCACGTCGCGGCCCTGGCCGAGCTGGAAGTGCCGGCGCCCCAGGACGCCCAGCGTTATCAGGTGTGGTTGCAGACCGGCGATGAAACACTGGATTATCGCCTCGCCCAGCAGTATTACCGGGCCTGTGCCTTGCGCATCCAGGCCGGTGGCGATCACGGTTACCAGGGCTTCGCCCAACAGTTACCGGCGCTGTTGAGTTTTGCCGGCATAGGCTCCGATCAGTACCAATCCTTCGATTTCACCGCATTGTGAAACCGCAGGTTACTTTTTAATCGAACGACTCACGACGAGACCCCATGGCCACTCCCAGCGCTAGCTCTTATAACGCCGACGCCATCGAAGTCCTCTCGGGCCTCGACCCGGTGCGCAAACGCCCCGGCATGTACACCGACACCAGTCGGCCGAACCACCTTGCCCAGGAAGTCATCGACAACAGCGTCGACGAAGCCTTGGCCGGGCACGCCAAGTCGGTACAAGTCATCCTTCACGCCGACCATTCCCTGGAAGTGTCCGACGACGGTCGTGGCATGCCGGTGGACATTCACCCGGAAGAGGGTGTGTCGGGCGTCGAGCTGATCCTCACCAAGCTGCACGCCGGCGGCAAGTTCTCCAACAAGAACTACCAGTTCTCCGGTGGCTTGCACGGTGTGGGTATTTCCGTGGTCAACGCCCTGTCGAACCACGTACGGGTCAAGGTCAAGCGGGACGGCAACGAGTATCAGATGACTTTCGCCGATGGCTACAAGGCCACCGACCTGGAAGTGATCGGCACCGTTGGCAAGCGCAACACCGGCACCAGCGTGTACTTCGCGCCGGACCCGAAATACTTCGATTCACCCAAATTCTCCATCAGCCGCCTCAAGCATGTGCTCAAGGCCAAGGCTGTTCTGTGCCCGGGCCTGCTGGTCAGCTTTGAAGACAAAGGCACCGGCGAAAAGGTCGAGTGGCATTACGAAGACGGCCTGCGTTCCTACCTGGAAGACTCTGTCAGCGAATTCGAGCGCCTGCCGAACGAGCCGTTTTGCGGCAGCCTGGCGGGTAATAAAGAAGCCGTGGACTGGGCCTTGTTGTGGCTGCCGGAAGGTGGCGACAGCGTCCAGGAAAGCTACGTCAACCTGATCCCGACGGCCCAAGGCGGTACCCACGTCAACGGTTTGCGCCAGGGCTTGCTGGATGCCATGCGCGAATTCTGCGAATACCGCAGCCTGCTGCCGCGCGGCGTGAAGCTGGCGCCGGAAGACGTCTGGGAGCGGATCGCATTCGTCCTGTCGATGAAAATGCAGGAGCCGCAATTCTCCGGCCAGACCAAGGAGCGCCTGTCGTCCCGTGAGGCAGCGGCGTTTGTCTCCGGGGTGGTCAAGGATGCCTTCAGCCTGTGGCTCAACGAACACCCTGAATTGGGCCTGGCCCTGGCGGAGCTGGCGATCAACAACGCCGGCCGTCGCCTGAAGGCCAGCAAGAAAGTCGAACGCAAGCGCATTACCCAGGGGCCGGCACTGCCTGGCAAGCTGGCGGACTGCGCCGGGCAAGACCCGATGCGCTCCGAGCTGTTCCTGGTGGAAGGTGATTCTGCCGGCGGTTCCGCCAAGCAAGCGCGGGACAAGGAATTCCAGGCGATCCTGCCCCTGCGCGGCAAGATTCTCAACACCTGGGAAGTCGACGGCAGCGAAGTGCTGGCCAGCCAGGAAGTGCACAACATCGCCGTGGCCATCGGTGTCGACCCGGGCGCGGCGGACATGAGTCAGCTGCGCTACGGCAAGATCTGCATCCTCGCCGACGCCGACTCCGACGGTTTGCACATTGCGACCTTGCTCTGCGCGCTGTTCGTCCAGCACTTCCGCCCATTGGTGGATGCCGGTCACGTCTATGTCGCCATGCCGCCGCTGTACCGCATCGACCTGGGCAAGGAGATTTTCTACGCCCTGGACGAAGCCGAGCGCGATGGCATCCTCGATCGCCTGGTGGCCGAGAAGAAACGCGGCAAGCCGCAGGTCACCCGATTCAAGGGCCTGGGGGAGATGAACCCGCCGCAGCTGCGGGAAACCACCATGGACCCGAACACCAGGCGCCTGGTGCAGTTGACCCTGGAAGATTTCGCCGCCACCTCGGAAATGATGGACATGTTGCTGGCGAAGAAACGCGCGCCGGATCGCAAGAACTGGCTGGAGTCCAAGGGTAACCTGGCCGAGGTTCTGGGCTGATGCGCAGCAGTTTCGCCCTGGCGATTCTGTTGTTGAGCGGGTTGGCGACCACCTCGGCGGTCGCGGCGCCCGTGGCTGAGCTGAAGCTGTTGTCGGAACACCCGGTGGAAGGCATGCGCGGCGGTAACCTGTCGGGCCTGGCCTTATGCGGTAGCGAATTGTGGACAGTCTCCGATCGCGATGACGATCAGATCTACCGGCTCGATACCGCCGGTGACGTCTGGAAAGCAGAGACATACGGGATTGATGTGCCGCCGGTGCCGGCGTCGGGTTTGCCCTTTGGCCTGCGCTCACGCACCAGGGCAGCTGCGTTGATTCGTGGTGGTGATCTGGATTTTGAAGGCATCAGCTGCGATGCGGCGGGTAATCGTTACATTGTCAGCGAAGCCCACGCGGCGGTGCTGCAAGTGCCGGTGACCGGTGAGCCCGAGTGGTTGAAGATCGCCCCGGGCATGGTTCGCGAAGCTCGGGCCAGTGGCATGTTGCTGCACTTCAACGCGCTGTTTGAAGGCATCGTGGTGAACCCGGAAGGCAATCAAATCTGGCTCGCAGCAGAGCGTGAGCGGCGCGGGTTGATCTCCATCAAGCGCCCGCAAACCCTCTGGGATTGTGACGGCCCTTGTGTATTGCTGAGCGAGGCCGGCCAGGAGATGCAGCCGGCGCAGTTTCCGGGCGCCAAGGCGGTGTCCAAGGACTTTGCCGACCTGGCGCTGTTCAATGGCAAGCTGTTTACCCTGGAGCGCAATGCGTTTCAGGTGTGTCGCCGGGATGCGGTCACGGCCCAGGTGGAGTTGTGCTGGTCGTTTGCCGATGAAGCGCTGACGCCGAATCGGCGTTATGCCCAGGCCTATGGATTGGCCGAAGCCTTGGTGGTGGACGCTGACGGTGCCTGGATCGGCATCGACAATAACTTCGGTGCCCGCGCCGATGGCGAAAAGCGGCCGGTGGTCTATCGTTTCGCCGCCCCTGCGGGTGGCTGGAGCGCCAAGCCATGAGTGCGCAACCACCCGGCAAGCGCGCCGGGCGTGTGTTGATGTTCGTCGCGTGGGGCGCCGGCCTGTTTTTGGCGACACGATTTTTTGGGCAGTGGGAAGCGCGACAGGAAAACCCCAATGCCGTGGTGACCTCGGAGCAGCACGAGGGTTATATCGAAGTAAAACTGCTGGGCAACGGCCAAGGGCATTTTGTCGCCACTGGCCAGATCAACGGCAAGCCGGTGCAGTTCATGCTCGACACCGGGGCCACCGACGTGGCGGTTCCGGCTGAATTGGCCGACCGTCTCGGGCTTGAACGCGGCATGCCGGTTGGCGTGAGTACGGCCAACGGGCGAACCCAGGGCTTTCGGACCGAGTTGGGCCGCCTGCAACTGGGCGATATCGTCCTTCGGGACGTGCGCGCCATCGTGGTACCGGGTTTGGGCGATGAACAGGTATTGCTGGGCATGAGTGCATTGAAACAACTTGAATTTACCCAGCGCAGCGGCACTTTGCTGCTGCGCCAGACCAAACAATGATGAGGCCCGCATGAGTGACATCCTTGCAGACAGCTTAGATGGCGTTGAACGCCGGTCGCTGGCTGACTTCACCGAAAATGCCTACCTCAACTACTCCATGTACGTGATCATGGACCGTGCCTTGCCGCATATCGGCGACGGCCTGAAGCCCGTACAGCGGCGCATTATCTATGCGATGAGTGAGTTGGGCCTGGACGCTGACTCCAAGCACAAGAAGTCGGCGCGTACCGTCGGTGACGTGCTCGGTAAGTTCCACCCCCACGGCGATTCGGCGTGCTACGAAGCCATGGTGCTGATGGCCCAGCCGTTCAGCTACCGCTACACGCTGGTGGACGGCCAGGGTAACTGGGGTGCGCCGGATGATCCGAAGTCCTTCGCCGCCATGCGTTACACCGAAGCGCGTCTGTCGCGGTATTCGGAAGTGTTGCTCAGCGAACTGGGCCAGGGCACGGCCAACTGGGGCCCGAACTTTGACGGCACCCTCGACGAGCCGCTGGTGTTGCCGGCACGTTTGCCCAATATCCTGCTCAATGGCACCACGGGTATCGCCGTGGGCATGGCCACTGACGTACCGCCCCACAACCTGCGGGAAGTGGCCAGCGCCTGCGTGCGCCTGCTGGATGAGCCGAAGGCTACGGTCGAACAGCTCTGCGAGCATATCCAGGGCCCGGATTACCCGACCGAAGCAGAAATCATCACGCCTCGCGCCGACCTGCTGAAAATCTACCAGACCGGTAAAGGCTCGGTGCGCATGCGCGCCGTGTACCACATCGAAGACGGCGACATCATCGTCACGGCGCTGCCGCATCAGGTATCCGGGGCCAAGGTGCTGGAGCAGATTGCCGCGCTGATGCAGGCCAAGCCGTCGAAGCTGCCGCAAGTCGCCGACCTGCGTGACGAGTCCGACCACGAAAACCCGTGCCGCATCGTGATCATCCCGACCAACAGCCGGGTCGACCATGAAGTGCTGATGCAGCATCTGTTCGCCAGCACCGAGCTGGAGTCCAGCTACCGGGTCAACATCAACATCATTGGCCTGGACGGCAAGCCGCAGTTGAAGAACCTGCGGGCTTTGCTGGTGGAATGGCTGGAATTCCGGGTGCAGACCGTGCGTCGCCGCCTGCAATTCCGCCTGGACAAGGTCGAACGCCGCCTGCACCTGTTGGACGGCTTGCTGATCGCTTACCTCAACCTGGATGAAGTGATCCATATCATCCGTACCGCCGAGCACCCGAAGGCCGAGCTGATCGCGCGCTTCGAACTCAGCGAAATCCAGGCCGACTACATCCTCGACACCCGTCTGCGTCAGTTGGCGCGACTGGAAGAGATGAAGCTGCGGGACGAACAGGACGCGCTGCTCAAGGAACAAGCCAAGCTCCAGGCCCTGCTGGGCAGCGAGGCCAAGCTGAAGAAGCTGGTGCGCACCGAGCTGATCAAGGACGCCGAAACCTATGGCGACGACCGCCGCTCGCCGATTGTCGAGCGCGCCGAAGCCAAGGCCCTGACCGAAACCGAGTTGCTGCCCAACGAGAAAATTACCGTCGTTCTGTCGGAAAAGGGTTGGGTTCGCTCAGCCAAAGGGCATGATATTGACGCCACCGGCCTGTCTTACAAGGCTGGCGACGGTTTCAAAACCGCGGCGGCGGGGCGTTCCAACCAGTTTGCGGTGTTTATCGACTCCACCGGTCGCAGTTACTCGGTGCCGGCGCACACCTTGCCATCGGCGCGGGGGCAGGGCGAGCCATTGACCGGACGCCTGACACCGCCGCCGGGTGCGAATTTTGAGTGCGTGCTGCTGCCGGACGATGACTCGTTGTACGTCATCGCTTCCGATGCGGGCTATGGGTTCGTGGTCAAAGGTGAAGACCTGCAGGCCAAGAACAAGGCGGGCAAGGCGTTGTTGAGCCTGCCGAACAACGCCAAGGTGATCCTGCCGCGTCCGGTGGAAGACCGTGAAGGCAACTGGCTGGCGTCGGTGACGACCGAAGGGCGCCTGCTGGTGTTCAAGATCAGCGATTTGCCGCAGTTGGGCAAAGGCAAGGGCAACAAGATCATTGGTATTCCCGGGGAGCGGGTGGCCAGTCGCGAAGAGTACGTGACCGACATCGCCGTGATCCCGGAAGGCTCGACCCTGGTGTTGCAGGCCGGCAAGCGCACGTTGTCACTGCGCCCTGACGACCTCGAGCACTACAAGGGTGAGCGGGGTCGTCGTGGCAATAAACTGCCGCGCGGCTTCCAGCGAGTGGACGCTTTACTGGTGGAAACGCCCGTTTAAGGCGATATAGAGCGCCCGATCTACGATTTAACCCGTAGATCGACGCTTTCGCGCTGGAGTCATGGCGCATATTCACGGATGATATGGCCTTTCCAGCGCCGGCGTGGCTGAGCGCGTACAGGTTATTTTTGAGTATTACATTGTGGTTCGCCTTGTGGCAGCCACCTGGATGGGATGATGACTGCTCCGCGCCTTCCTTTATTTTTGTTGCTCGCTGGCCTTTTGGGCCTGGCGGGTTGCAGCACACACCAACCGGTGTCGCTGTATCAGCTGGACAGTGGAAGTCCGGCTCAGCCTGCACAAAGTGCCGGCATGGCTGTATTGCTTGGCCCTGTTGTGGTGGCCGACTATCTGCAACGTGAAACCCTGCTGCAACGTCAGAACGACGGCAGCCTGCAAGGTTCCACCGATGGCCGCTGGGCCGGTAGCCTTTCGTCCGACATCAATCAGTTGATGTTGCGCCAGGTGGCTGGCCACCTGGACAGCCAGCGTGTGGTATTGGCGCCGGCGCCGTTGGGTTTTGCCCCGGACGTACAGGTGCTGCTGACCATTACGCGACTGGACTCGGGCGTTTCGCAGCCCGCTATCCTCGACGCGCAATGGCGCCTGATCGACCGTCGTGGCCAGGTGCGGGATAACCGCATCGTGCACTTGCAGGAAGAGCACAGCGGCAGCACCGCGTCCCAGGTCCAGGCCCAGGGTGTGTTGCTGCAACGTTTGGCTGACCAGCTGTCGGTGGCCCTCAAGCCATTGGCCAATCAGCCAGCGGTGGCAGAAGCGCCACGCAAACAAGCCCCGGCGCAGCCCAAGGCTGCGGCACCGGAGAAGCCGAAGATGCCGATGGCCGTGCCGATTCGCACCGATATGGAAGTGTTCAGGTTCTGACCTGAATACAGACCAACAAAAAGGCCCGCTGATGAGCGGGCCTTTTGTTTGTGCGGGATTTGAGCGGTACGCAGATCTAATGTGGGAGCGGGCTTGCTCGCGAAGGCGGCGGATCAGTCGATACATAGGCTGACTGACAGGCCGCTTTCGCGAGCAAGCCCGCTCCCACATTGATTTGCGTTGTTCTTTAGTTCTTCGCCCGCGTCTCATGCATCCGCGCCAGCTGGCGCTCAAGCATCGACGGGTAAGGCTCCATCAACCGCTCCACACAGCACGCACCTTCAGGGCTGGCAATCGGGCGGATCCGCGCACGCTGGCGAATCAGCACGTCGTCACTGATCTTGCGTTCCACCAGCAGCAGGTTGCGGCTGTGTTGCGACAAGGCCAGCGCATCCTGGGCAATCTCGGTCAGGAGCAGATCGATCTGGCTCATGCCATACAGATCGTCGCCCACCGTCAGGCCCAATTGCAGTTGCAGGGTGATGCCGCTGTCGGCCACTTCGATTTGCAGCGCATGGCCCAGGGCCCGCAGCAGTTCACCGCAGCAGATGGCGTTGGTCAGGTAGTCTTCGCCGCTGTCTTCGCTGTGGAACAGCATCAAGGTGCTGCCGTCGTTCAGGGTGTGCAGTTCGCTCTGATACAGCGAGGCCGCCTGGTCGAGGCAGTCACGATAACGTTCCAGCAGCTCGGTCAGGCGTGCCCGCGGCAAGCGACGCAGTTGATCCTGTGCGCCCAGTTGCACGGCCAATACGGCGCTGTGCTGGGGCTGGGTGCTGCGCACCGGAGCAGGCTGCACAGCAGGAGCGGTTGGCACTGAAGTATCGCGAAGATCGGCGAACGGGTCTTCTTCGTCCAGTTCGTCTTCTTCTGCCTTGATCACATGACGGGTCGCCGGCTTTTGGGTCGCTACCGGCGCAGACTCGTCGAAGCTCGGGTCCCGCAGGTTGCGCACTTCAAACTCGGGCTCGTCGTCTTCGTAGTCGGTGTCGTCGAACTCGGGCTCGGGTTCAACCTCGGGCACTACGGGCTCCGGCGCGAAGCTGGTGTGCAGTTGGCGGGCGAGGTCGCCGATTTCGTCCTGGCGGTCGGTGGCCGGGGTGTGTTCATCGATATCCCGCAGCCAGATGCGCAGTTGCATCAGTGGCGTGGAGATATGCCGGCCCAGGCGCAGGCTCAAGGCCAGGGACAGTGCCAGCAGGATCGCACTCAAGATACCCATGCTTTGCAGGCTGATGGTCATCGGCTGCTGGAACTGTTGCATGTCCAGGCTGATGCGCAGTTGGCCGGCCTTCACGTCCTGAAACGTGATATTGCTCTGGTACAGGCCTTCGGCTTCACCCAGCAGGCCGTTTTTCGGGCGTTGCCCGGCTTCGGCCATGATCCGGTTGTCCACGCTATAGATAGCGGCGTGGGCCACTAGCGGGTTCTTGGTCAGGTTGTTGAGCAGCACGTTGAGGCTGAGGATGTCGTTGGACACCAACAACTCAGTCGCCGAGGTGGCGGTCTGGGTGGTCAGGCTCTCGCCCAAAGCGTCGGCTTGCTCGTGCATGGCCTGCTTGAACTGCAAACCCATCACGCAGGCGTAGATGACCAGGGCCAGGGCGACCAGGATCACGTTATGGCTGGCGATGCGTAATGCGATCGGTACACGGCGGTGGCGCAGTGCCCGGAAGATCAGCAGGAAGAAGTTATCGGTTTTTACTGGCGTGGGCCGGTTCACTTAAGCTCGGCTCTTTAGTCCGTGAAGTTGACGCGCAGTATAGCGACAGGCCCAAGACCGGCAAAGCGCTGGCTGTGCCCGATGGTCACTGAAAGTGGGTAGAATGCGGTTTTTTTCCAGCTCGGGGGTGCGCTTTGCGCGAAATTGTCCTGATTAACATCACAGGTGAGGACCGTCCGGGTCTCACTGCAGCCATTACCGGTGTTCTGGCCCAGGGTGGTGTGAACATTCTCGACATCGGCCAGGCGGTGATTCACGACACGCTGTCGTTCGGCATCCTGGTGGAAATTCCCAGCACCGAGCAAGCCTCGTCCGTGCTCAAGGACATCCTGTTTACGGCGTATAAGCTCGATCAGCAGGTGCGTTTCACCCCGGTGTCCGAAGAGGATTACCAGAGCTGGGTGGCCGGCCAGGGCAAAAAACGCCACATCGTGACCCTGTTGACCCGCAAGGTGACGGCCGAGCAATTGCAGCGTGTCAGTTCGATCACGGCTCAGTACGGTTTGAATATCGACCACATTGACCGTCTGTCGGGTCGTATGCCGTTGGACACGCCAGCAGACAAGGGCAAGGGCTGCATCGAGTTCTCCGTACGCGGTGAGCCGGCAGATCCCCAGGCCCTGCGTGCCGAATTCCTGAGCGTTGCCCAGGAGCTGAATGTCGATATCGCCTTCCAGGAAGACTCGCTGTTCCGCCGCAATCGCCGCCTGGCGGTGTTCGACATGGATTCGACGCTGATCGAAGCCGAAGTCATCGACGAATTGGCCAAGGCTGCCGGTGTAGGCGAGCAGGTTTCGGAAATTACCGAGCGTGCCATGGCTGGTGAGCTGGATTTCCGAGCTAGCTTCAAGGAGCGCCTGGCGCTGCTCAAGGGCCTCGACGTCAGCGTGCTGGACTCCATCGGCGCCTCGCTGCGACTGACCGAAGGCGCCGAAACCCTGTTCGCCGAACTCAAGCGCCTGGGCTACAAGACCGCGATCCTGTCGGGCGGTTTCACCTACTTCGCCAAGCAATTGCAGGCCAAGCTGGGTATCGACTATGTGTTCGCCAACGAGCTGGAAGTGGTGGACGGCAAGGTGACGGGTGTGGCCGTGGAGCCGATTGTCGACGCACAGCGTAAGGCTGACCTGTTGCGGGAATTGGCACACAAGGAAGGGTTGCGTCTGGAGCAGACCATTGCGGTCGGCGACGGGGCAAATGACTTGCCGATGCTGGCGATTGCCGGGTTGGGTGTGGCGTTCCGGGCCAAGCCGCTGGTCAAGCAATCGGCCAAGCAGGCGATTTCGACTTTAGGGCTGGATGGCGTGTTGTACCTGTTGGGCTTTCGCGATCGCGACGGTCAGCTCTGAGGATCGTTCCCACGCTCTGCGTGGGAACGCCGCCCTGGACGCTCCGCGTCCGATTTTGAGGTTGGGACGCGGAGCGTCCCGGGATGCATTCCCACGCGGAGCGTGGGAATGATCGCTAGGTCAGGCTTTCGGCAAACCCATGCCCTGGCCCATCTGCACCGGCGTCCCCGCCTGCAGTGCTTCCGACCATTGAACCTGGTCCGGCCCAAACAGCACGATTGCCGTCGAACCCAGCTTGAAGCGCCCCAGTTCCGCACCTTTTTCCAGGTGGATCGGCCCACGGGCAGCTTCGTCATAACGGAAGGTTTTCAGCTCGCGTTTTGGCGGCGTTACCAAGCCTGCCCAAACCGTTTCAATCGATGCCACGATCATCGCGCCAACCAGCACCACGGCCATCGGGCCGCGTTCGGTGTCGAAGATGCAGGCAACACGCTCGTTACGCGCAAACAGTTCCGGCACATTTTCGGCCGTGGTCTGGTTCACCGAGAAGATTCGGCCAGGGATGTAAACCATTTCCCGCAGGGTGCCGGCCAATGGCATATGCACCCGGTGGTAGTCCTTCGGCGACAGGTAAACAGTGGCGAAATCGCCGCCCATGAACGGCGCAGCCACCGCCGCATCGCCGCCCAGCAATTCCAGCACGCTGAAGCTGTGGCCCTTGGCCTGGAACACCCGGCCATGTTCAATCGGGCCCAACTGGCTGACCGCGCCATCGGCCGGGCTCAGCACCGCGCCTGGGGTCTGATCCAGCGGGCGTGCACCGTCTTTCAACGCGCGGGTGAAGAAGGCGTTGAAGTGCTCGTAAGCGGTCACGTCTTCAACCAGGGCCTGGGACATGTCCACTTGATAACGCTTGGCAAACCAGCGGGTGAACGCATTCTTGAACCAGCGCACGCGGCATTCGGCAATGCAACCGGCCAGACGCGACAGCAGGTGGTGGGGCAGCAAGTACTGGCTGAGGATGAACAACTGCTTTTTCATTAACTGTCCTTAAACCTTAAATCTCAACGGGGGTGTCGGGGTGGTTGCCCCATTCGCCCCAGGAACCGGCATAACCTTTGACTCGTGGATAACCGAGCGCCTTGGCCACCAGGTAGGTGAAGCCAGAACGGTGGTGAGTCTGGCAGTGGGTGATGATTTCTTTGTCGCGGGTCAGCCCGAGGTCTTCGAGGATCTGCGGCATGTCGCGGCGGATGCGCAGTTGGCGTGCCTTGTCCATGCCGGCGGTCCATTCGAAGTTCACCGCGCCCGGGATGTGTCCACCCTTGGCCGCGAGGACTTTCTCGCCGGAGTATTCCAGCGGGCCACGGGCGTCCCAGATGCCGAGGTCGGCAGCGCCGAGACGGCTTTGCAGGTATTCGCGGGTGGCGGTGGGTTCTTCATGCAACGTCAGGCTGACCGGGCCGCCGGCGCTGGCCGGTACCTCGGTGGACACTGGGTGTTTCTCTTCCAGCCACGCCAGCAGGCCGCCGTCGAGGTAGTGGTATTTCTTGTGGCCGATGACGTCGAGCATCCAGATGAATCGCCCGGCCCAGCCACCGCCTTCGTCGTCATACACCACGTAGGTGGCATCAGGGGTGTGGCCCAGTTCGCCGAACAGCTTTTCAAGATCGGCCTTGCCCGGCAGCAGGCCCGGCGCTGGTGGCTGGCCCAGTTGAGTGCGTTTTGGATCAACGAAACGTGCGCCGGGGATATGCCCTTCGGCGTAACGCGCAGCGCTGGTGAGGTCCACCAGGATCAGGTGTTCGGCATCGAGGCGACCGAGCAGGTCACTGGCCTCGATGACCAGCGGCAAGCCAGAGAAGTCAGGCATGTGAGGTCTCCTGGGCATAAAAATTGGGCGCTAAGGGAGGGCGATTGTAGCGCAAGCGTCAGGCACTGCGGTTGGTAAAGCTGTGCAGGGCCTTTTCGATGCATTGGGCGGTTTTGCCGAAGGCCTGCACGGTGGTTTCCGAGAACGGCCCGCCGCCCTGGTCGGCCACCATCAGCATCACCACCCGGCCATTGCAACTCAGGGAGCGCAGCAGCAGGTGTTCGCCCTTGAACAGGCGGCGCAGTTCCGGCGGCAGCAGTGCCGAGAACTGGGCGTGGTTGTCGGGGTTGAGGCGCACCTGGGCGGACTTGGCCAGCAGGCGTTGCAGCAGGGTGCTTTGCGCCACGTCGAGGCTCATGTGGTCGGCGTCCTTCGGCAGGCCGTCGACTTGATGCACACGTAGCGTGCTCAAGGTTTTGTCCGCCATCAGCAGCATCACCCGTTGCATGCCGCAGGCCACGAGGGCTTCCTTGGCGCAGGTGGTCAGGTGCATGGCATTGGCAAAGCGGCTCGGCTCTACGAGCAATTCGGTGCAGCGCTTGCGCCAGATCGCCAGGGACTCGGCGGTGGGGGGCGGTGCCGGCAGCAAGCCGTGGTGAACGCGCTGCACATCCCATGGCCAGATCAACGACAGCGCCGGGTGCCACAGGTCGCGCATCAGGGTGCTGCGGGCGCTGATCGCCGCGTGTTGGTGGGACTGTTGCTGCACTTCGGCCAACGGTTGTTGCAGGTAAAGCGCAGTGAGGTATTGCCAGCGCTGGGTGTGCGGGCAGGTCCAGGACTCCTGCGCCGCCAGCGCCAGGCCGTTGGCCAACAGCACAGTGTTGGCCGGCTGGTTCAGCCAGCGGCGCAGGTTCGGGTCGGCATCCAGCAACTGCTGTTGGCGCAACGGCTCGTCTTCACGGGCAATGCTCAGCGCCTTGACCAGCAAGCGTTGTTCCGTCAGCAGCAACGTATAACCCTGGGACACCCAGATCGGCAGGCGCCAGGTGTCGGTCAACCCCAGGCACAGGTCCAGCAGGCGTACGCCGAACAGCTCCTGTTCGACTGTGCGGGCCGATTCGCCCTTGTGAATCACCCGCAGCTCCCATTCTTCCAGCAGCTTGGGATAGGCAATCGCCATCGGCCACAGCGGTGAAAGGAACAGCAGGCTGCCCCAGTGAATGTCTTGCCACAACCGCGCCAGGCGGCTGGCGAACAGGCCGCTGGCTTGTTGCGAAGCGTGCTGGCTGATCATCTGCAGCTGGCGCAGGGCCACGGGGATTTCATTCAGCGGCACGGAAGGCAGGCGCCGCAGCAACTCCTCGGTGCGCTTGAGGCCGAGGCGATTGATCGCCACTTCGAGGTTTTCTGCCGGCTCCGCGAGGCTGCCGTGGGCCTGGTTGTTGGCCTCGCGCATCACGCTCAGCACCAGCGCCGGGCTGTTCTGCATCAGCTCTGCAATATCCCGCAACGAACTGCGGTTGTCGCCGATGGCCTTGCAAACCCGGTCGTGGCTCGCCTGTGGAACAGGCAACAGCACATCGTCCAGGCGCTTTACCCAAGCGGCGAGGGTGGCGGGTTTTTGAGTTGGGACTGTCGTTTCATTTGCCATGATTGGGGCGCGATCATCACTTGCGGTCAACACGCCCGGGACGGGCCGAACTGGTTTTTCGCCATAACGGGCTATAGTCTGGCGCAGATTTGCCGATAAGTAGAACAAGAGTTTTCAACTCTTGCGAATATGACCCTGAACCCGACGGCGCAAGTACTCATCCCCTATGGCTAAAATTATCGGCATCATCGTCGTCATCGCGAGCGTGCTCGGCGGATACGTCCTTTCCCACGGCAAGATTGCGGCGCTGATCCAGCCTTTCGAAGTGCTGATTATCGGCGGTGCGGCGTTCGGCGCATTCCTGCAGGCCAACCCCGGCTACATGACGATGCACGTGATCAAGAAGTCGCTGGGCATGTTCAGCTCGCGCTTCTCCCACACCTTCTACCTGGAAGTGTTGGGGCTGATCTACGAGATCCTCAACAAGAGCCGCCGCGAAGGCATGATGGCCATCGAAGGCGACATCGAGGACGCCGCGGCGAGCCCGATTTTCGCCAAGTACCCGGCCGTGCTCAAAGACGAGCGCATGACCGCCTACATCTGTGATTACCTGCGCATCATGTCGTCCGGCAACATGGCGCCCCATGAGCTGGAAGGCCTGTTCGACATGGAACTGTTCAGCCTCAAGGAAGAGCTGGAGCACCCATCCCACGCCGTGACCGGCATCGCCGACGGCATGCCCGGTTTCGGTATTGTTGCCGCGGTGCTCGGGATCGTGGTGACCATGGCCTCCCTCGGTGAAGGCGACCAGAAAGCCATCGGCATGCACGTAGGTGCGGCACTGGTAGGTACCTTCTTCGGTATTCTCGCGGCCTACGGTTTCTTCGGCCCGCTGGCCACGTCCCTGGCCCACGATGCCAAGGAAGAAGTGAATCTGTACGAAGCCATCAAGGCCTGCCTGGTGGCTTCGGCTTCCGGCATGCCGCCATCGCTGGCAGTGGAGTTCGGGCGCAAGGTTCTGTATCCGAAGCACCGTCCAAGCTTCGCTGAGCTGGAACAAGCGGTTCGCGGTCGCTAAGCCATGGAAAACAACCAGCCGATCATCATCAAGCGCGTCAAGCGCTTCGCTGCGGGGCACCATGGCGGCGCCTGGAAAATCGCCTTCGCCGACTTTGCGACGGCGATGATGGCGTTCTTCCTGGTGCTGTGGCTGATGTCCACTGCCACGCCGGAACAGAAGATCGCCATCGCCGGTTACTTCAAGGACCCCATCGGTTTCTCCGAGAGCGGCACGCCTTTTGTGATCGACCTCGGTGGTTCGCCGCAACTGGCGCCCGAGCGCACCATCAACCCGGAAATCAAGACCGACTCGCCCCAGGAAAAGATCCCGATCGAGCGCGACACCGTCGAGAGCATGGCCGAACAGGTCGAGCAGGAACGCCTGGAATTGCTGCTGCAGGAACTGCAAACCAAGGTTGAGGAAAACCCGCAACTGCTGAAGTTCAAGGACCAGATTTCCTTCGAGATCACCCCGGATGGCTTGCGCATCCAGATCACGGACGCCGCCAACCGGCCGATGTTCGATTCCGGCAGTGCACGCTTGAAGCCGTACTTTGAAGACATCCTGCTGGCCATGGCCGACACCATCAAGGCGGTGCCGAACAAGATCAGCATCAGCGGCCACACCGACGCCAAGCCGTATGCGGGTCAGGGCGACTTCGGCAACTGGGAGCTCTCGGCCAACCGGGCCAATGCCGCGCGTCGTGCACTGGTGGCCGGCAGCTATCCGGACCCGCAAGTGGCACGGGTGGTGGGGTTTGCTTCCTCGCAGCTGTTTGATCCCAAGGATCCGTTCAATCCGATCAACCGACGCATCGATATCGTCGTGCTGACCAAAAAGGCCCAGCGTGCAATTGAAGGTGACCCGCCTGCGACGCCACCGGTACCGACCCAGGGTGAAGGCGCGCCGGGCGAGGTGCCGGCAGACCCGAACGCACTGCCGCCGGAGCAGGAGCCGTTGCCGGCCCATGAGCTGCGGCAGAAGCTGAACCTGTTTGATGACGGCGGGATGAAAGACCCGACTCTGCCCGCCACGGGTTCATGAGGCCGTCAGACTCAATCGGTTGCTTCGACGATTAAAAAAGCCCCGGGTTCTCGGGGCTTTTTTCTGTCGGTTGTATCAGAGCGGGAGGTAGGCCTTCACACCGTCAATCACGCCTCGCATATCTTCCGCGCCCAAGCGCGGCACGAAATACTCTCGCCCAGTGGTCCTGGTCTTTCTGTGCAGTTTGTCCAGTCGTTCGAAACTGACCGTGTAGATCATGTCGCATTTCACCCACAGCGCTTTATAGCCATCGGTATGCAGCGGATTGGTTCGCAATAAATGGTGCCAGTCGTGCTGGATGTCAGGCGCTGTGGAGGAAATCGGGACCACTGTGCACAGTTTTCGGCTGTGGGTGACAGTCGGCGAGATCACAACGACTTTGCGGATCTTCAGCATTTCGGGCGCTACAAAGCCCCGAGTGAAGTCGCACAGAAGAACATCGCCTTGTTTGGGATGGTAGTAGAGAGGCAATCGTTGATTCCCCGGAAAAAGCAAAGCCGCCCGAAGGCGGCTTCATTCGACACGCAGTGGAGCTTGCTTCGCCCCTTCTGCGCCGCTGGATCAACCCCGAAAAGGATCCAGACTCCTGCCAGCTTGCGCTGGTGACGGAGCGAGTATGAGCATTGGGAAAATCGAATTCAAGCTGGCTTGCGTCATGGGCCGCCCAGTTGCAGCGGATTCTTGATGGCTGACTCGATTTAATCAATGGGGTCGGGGGTTCCGTGCCGTGCCTTATGTGTATCAAGGCATGGCACGGCACCGGTTTGCTGCTTAGTAACTGGTCTCGGGCAAGCTGGCGATGATCGAGCGATAGCTATTCATTCGCTGCTGCTGCACGCGGCCGTCTTCCAGTGCCTTGAGCAGGGCGCAACCCGGCTCGCGGTCATGTTTGCAGTCACGGAAGCGGCAGGTGCCGATCAAGTCGTTGAACTCGATAAAGCCCGCTTCAACATCGGCACGGCTCACATGGCCCAGGCCGAATTCACGGATGCCCGGGGAGTCGATCAACTCGCCGCCGCCCGGAAAGTGGAACAATCGCGCGGTGGTGGTGGTGTGGGTGCCCTGGCCGGACAGCTCCGACAGCGGGCCAACACGGGTTTCGACTTCCGGCAACAGGCTGTTGACCAGGGACGACTTGCCCACGCCCGACTGGCCGACGAACACGCTGATGCGCCCGTCCAGTTCAGTCTGTAACTGTTCCATGCCATTGCCGTGATGCGCCGAGACTTCCAGCACCGGGTAGCCGAGGGTGCGGTACACCGCCAGCAGCGCGTTGAGCGCCGGGGCGTTCTGTTCGTCGATCAGGTCGAATTTGTTCAGCAGCAACAGCGGGCGAATGCCGGCGTGTTCGGCGGCTACCAGGTAGCGGTCGATCAGGTTGGCATGGGGTTCGGGCAGTGGCGCGAAGACAATGACGATCATGTCGACGTTGGCCGCTACCGGCTTGAGCTGGCCACGGCTGTCGGGGCGACGCAGTTCGGTGGTGCGCGGCAACTGGGCGACGATCACGCCGATGCCCTGGTTGCCGGCACGCCATACCACCTTGTCGCCGGTCACCAGCGCAGGCAGGTTGGCGCGCAGGTGGCAACGGAACACCTGGCCGGCGTGATCGCCTTCGGTGGCCTCGACTTCGACCTGCACACCGAAGTGCGCGATCACCAGGCCCGTTTGCTCGGGGCCCAGGTCGCCGCCCTCAAGCGCTTCCACGGCGGAGGATTCACGTTTGGCGGCGCGGGCAGCGCGTTCGCCCTGAATCTTTTCGATGCGCCAGTTTTGGCGACGGTTGAGCTGGCGTTTGGCCATTGGTGTTCCGTGTCGATAATGCAAAGGTTAGGTGAAACGGTCGCGAGTCTAGCACGCCCTGCCTGCTAAACTGCGCAGCTACGCCAAGGTGCCAAGGAACCACGACATGCAAAACCCACAGAACCTGATTTGGATCGATCTGGAAATGACCGGTCTGAACCCTGACACCGACGTCATCATCGAGATGGCGACCATTGTCACCGACAGCAACCTCAACACCTTGGCCGAAGGTCCGGTGATCGCCATTCACCACAGCGACGCGGTGCTGGCCACCATGGACGAGTGGAACACCCGCACCCACGGCAACTCGGGCCTGACCCAGCGTGTGCGCGACAGCCGCGTGAGCATGGCCGAGGCTGAAGCCGAAACCATCGCCTTCCTGGAAAAGTGGGTACCCAAGGGCAAGTCGCCGATCTGCGGCAACAGCATTTGCCAGGACCGCCGCTTTCTCTATACCCACATGAAGGCGCTGGAAAGCTACTTCCACTACCGCAACCTGGACGTGTCGACCTTGAAGGAGCTGGCCGCGCGCTGGGCGCCGGAAGTCAAAGACAGCTTCCACAAGGGCAGCACCCACCTGGCGCTGGACGATATTCGCGAGTCGATTGCCGAGCTGCAGCATTACCGCAAGCATTTCATCAAGTTCTAAAGCGGTAATACCTGAGCCCAGCGGGCTTTTGTGGCGAGGGGCTTGTCTGTGGCGAGGGGGCTTGTCCCCCGTTGGGCTGCGAAGCGGCCCTAAAATCTGACATCCCGATCTACCTGAAAACTCTATTGCCTTTAAAGGGGCTGCTTCGCACCCCAACGGGGGACAAGCCCCCTCGCCACAACTTTGCAAGGATCGCCATCATGCTGCTGATGCTCTACCTCATCGCCATCACCGCCGAAGCCATGACGGGTGCCTTGTCTGCCGGGCGGCGCGGGATGGACTGGTTCGGTGTGGTGCTGATCGCCTGCGTGACGGCGCTGGGCGGCGGTTCGGTGCGTGACGTGTTGCTCGGCCACTACCCGCTGACCTGGGTCAAACACCCGGAGTACCTGGTGCTGACCTCCGTCGCGGCCCTGGTGACCATCTTCATCGCTCCATTGATGCGCCACCTGCGGTCGCTGTTCCTCGCGTTGGACGCCGTGGGCCTGGTGGCCTTCACCCTGATCGGCAGCATGACCGCCCTGGAAATGGGCCACGGCATGCTGGTGGCGTCAGTCAGCGGTGTGATCACCGGGGTATTTGGCGGCATCCTGCGGGATATCTTCTGCAACGACATTCCGTTGATCTTCCGCCGCGAGCTGTACGCCAGCGTGTCGTTCCTGGCCGCCTGGTTCTACATGCTGTGCATCTACCTTGAGCTGCCAAGTGAGCAATCGATCCTGCTGACGCTGTTCAGCGGCTTTCTATTGCGCCTGCTGGCGATCCGTTTTCACTGGGAAATGCCCAAGTTCGTCTACAACGACGACGTGCACTGACGTTCGGCGTGCTGGTTCAGCGCCCATTCCACATGTTCGCGCACCAGTTCCGAGGGGTATTCCCGACGCGCCTTCAGCGCTTCCAGCACCGGAATGCTTGATGGCGCATTGCCCAGGCCCACCGCCAGGTTGCGCAGCCAGCGCTCATAGCCGGCGCGGCGCAGGGGAGAACCTTCGGTGCTGCTGAGGAATCTGTCCTCGTCCCACATAAACAACTCGGCGAGCTCTGCGTTATCCAGGTTGTGCCGTGGCTTGAAATCGCCTTCGTCGGTAGGCCGCGCGAAACGATTCCACGGGCAAACGATCTGACAGTCATCGCAGCCGAATACCCGATTGCCGATCAGTGGGCGCAGTTCTTCGGGGATCGCGCTTTTCAGCTCGATGGTCAGGTAGGAAATGCAGCGCCGGGCGTCCAGCACGTAGGGCCCGACGAAGGCGTTGGTAGGGCAGATATCCAGGCAGGCGGTGCAGCGGCCACAATGTTCGGTGGCGTGGGGTGGGTCGACCGGCAACGGCAGGTCGACAAACAGCTCGCTCAGGAAGAAGTAACTGCCCGCCTTGCGATTGAGTACCAGGGTGTTCTTGCCGATCCAGCCGAGCCCGGCCTGCTCGGCGATGGCTTTTTCCAGCACGGGGGCGCTGTCGACAAAGGCGCGGAAGCCGAACGGGCCGATTTGCGCCTGGATGCGGTCGGCCAGTTGCTGCACGCGCTTGCGGATCAGCTTGTGGTAGTCGCGGCCCAGGGCGTAGCGGGAGATGTAGGCTTTTTCGGGTTTGGCCAGCAGTTGGGCCATTTGGGTGTCGCCTGGCAAGTAGTCCATGCGCAGTGAGACCACGCGCAAGGTGCCGGGTACCAGCTCCTCCGGGTGTGAGCGCTTGCTGCCGTGGGCGCCCATGTAGTCCATTTCGCCGTGGTAGCCGGCGTCGAGCCAGCGTTGCAGGTGCTGTTCATGCTCGGCGAGGTCGAGGCCGCTGATGCCCACTTGTTGAAAGCCCAGCTCGCGGCCCCAGTCTTTGATCGATTGGGCGAGGGCGGGCAGGTCGTAGGTAATAGCAGGCATGAACAAGAGAAACCGCAGGTTAGATGCGTATAATTCTGCCAGACATCGGAGCTTGAAGACGCATGCCGCAGACAAAACACGAAATACCCGACGTTCAGCACCTGTTGCCCGGCCAATTGCCGCAACTCGCTGCGCGTTCCCCGGACGCCCATAAAGGCCAGTTCGGCCATGTATTGCTGATCGGCGGCGACCGCGGTTTTGGCGGCGCCGCCTTGCTCAGTGCTGAAAGTGCCCTGCGCAGTGGTGCCGGCATGGTTTCCCTGGCGACCCGTAGCGAACACGTCGGTGCGGCGCTGGCGCGGTTGCCGGAAGTGATGACGGTGGGCGTGCACTCGGCCAATCAATTGATGGGCCTGCTGGAAAAGATTTCCGTGATCGTCATCGGCCCGGGCCTGGGCGAGGCCTCCTGGGGCAAAAGCCTGCTGTCGGTAGCGGCCAATGCCAGGCAGCCGCAAGTCTGGGACGCCGATGCCTTGAACCTGCTGGCGGCGGGCAGCGCCAGCCTGCCGGCCAATTGCGTGATCACTCCGCATCCTGGCGAAGCGGCCCGCTTGATGGGTATTTCGACAGCCGAGGTTCAGGCCGACCGCCTTAACGTGGCGCGCGCCTTGAGTCAGAAATTCAATGTGGTGGCGATCCTCAAGGGCGCCGGCAGCTTGATCGCCAGCCCGGACGGTCGGGTTGCCCGCTGCGATCAGGGCCATCCTGCAATGGCAACCGCTGGCCTTGGCGATGTGTTGGCCGGCCTGGTCGGTGCTTTGCTGGCGCAAGGCATGCCGGCATTTGATGCCGCCTGCCTGGCGGTCTGGCTGCATGCCACTGCCGGAGATCGCCAGGGTACCTACGGTCGCGGGCTGGCCGCCAGTGACCTGATTCCTGCCATTCGTCAGTTGCTGGAGGAGCAATCGCCGTGTCTGAAGTAGTTCTTTTCCTGCCTGATGAAGACGCCATGGTCGCCTTGGGCAACCGTATTGCCCGGGTCACTCAAGGCTCAGGGCTGATCTTTCTGGAAGGCGATCTCGGCGCCGGAAAAACCACCTTGTCCCGGGGCATCATTCGCGGGTTGGGGCACGCGGGTGCTGTGAAAAGCCCTACGTTCACCTTGGTAGAACCCTACGAAATCGGTGACGTACGAGCGTTCCACTTCGACCTGTATCGCCTGGTGGACCCGGAAGAACTGGAATACATGGGCATTCGTGATTACTTCGATGAGGACGCCTTGTGCCTGATCGAGTGGCCAGATAAAGGCACAGGCTTTTTGCCAAAGCCGGACCTGACCATTACCATTACCCCGCATAAGCAAGGACGTCAGCTGAAGTTGTTGTCCCAGAGCGCGCGCGGCGAGTCGTGGTGCGCCGCCTTGGCATTGGAATTCAAATAATTGATGGGGTTAGGTATGCGCTTTCGCGCGTTGGTTACTGTCGTAGGGGTGTTGCTTGCGGCAATGACTTTCAATGCACTGGCGGCCTCACAGGTGAAAAGTGTTCGCCTGTGGCGGGCACCGGATAACACGCGACTGGTATTCGACCTGTCTGGCCCGGTTCAGCACAGCGTCTTCACCCTCACGGCGCCTGATCGCCTGGTGATTGATATCAACGGTGCGACCCTGGCCGCGCCGTTGAAAGTCGCCATGGCCAATACCCCGATTACCGCGATGCGCTCGGCCCAGCGTACGCCGACCGACCTGCGGGTGGTCATCGACCTGAAAAAGGCCGTGACCCCGAAAAGCTTCGTGCTGGCGCCCAACGCGCAGTATGGCAACCGGCTGGTGGTCGACCTGTTCGACAACGCCGCCGATGCCGCGCCGCCGCCTGCGCCAACTCCAAGCGTCGCGACGATACCTGCGGTGCCGGTCAACCAGTCGCAACCCCAGGTCAAATTGCCGCCGCTGCCACCGGCTCCGGCGGGCAAACGTGACATTATCGTGGTCATCGATGCCGGTCACGGCGGCGAAGACCCGGGTGCCTCGGGCTCGCGCGGCCAGCATGAAAAAGACGTAGTACTGGCTATCGCCCGCGAACTGCAGCGCCAGATCAATGGCATGAAAGGCTACCGCGCCGAGCTGACCCGGACCGGCGACTACTTTATTCCGCTGCGTGGCCGTACCGAAATCGCCCGCAAGAAGGGCGCCGACCTGTTCGTCTCGATCCACGCCGACGCCGCACCTTCGGCCGCGGCGTTTGGTGCCTCGGTGTTTGCCCTGTCTGATCGCGGCGCTACGTCCGAGACCGCCCGCTGGCTGGCGGACAGTGAAAACCGTTCCGACTTGATCGGCGGGGCTGGCAACGTATCCCTCGACGACAAGGACAAGATGCTCGCTGGCGTATTGCTCGATCTGTCGATGACTGCCTCGCTGACCTCTAGCCTGAACGTGGGGCAGAAAGTCCTGAGCAACATTGGTCGCGTCACCTCGCTGCACAAACAGCGCGTGGAACAGGCCGGGTTCATGGTGCTCAAGTCGCCGGATATTCCGTCGATCCTGGTGGAAACCGGGTTTATCTCCAACTCCAACGAAGCCTCGAAACTGGCCTCGGCCAGCCACCAGCAGGCGTTGGCGCGCTCCATCAGCGCCGGTGTTCGCCAGTTCTTCCAGCAGAACCCGCCGCCGGGCACTTATATAGCCTGGCTGCGTGACTCCGGGAAAATCGCCCAGGGCCCGCGTGACCATCGCGTGCAGCCGGGCGACACCCTGGCGATGCTGGCGGTGCGCTTCCAGGTGTCAGCGGCAACCTTGCGCAGTGCCAACAACCTCAAGACCGATGAATTGAAGGTCGGCCAGGTGTTGACCATCCCGGGCACTGAACTGGCGGCGCAATAATGAGCGAAACAGTCTTGAGCAATACCTCGCGCATCGAGCTGCTAAGCCCGCGTCTCGCCAACCAGATCGCGGCGGGTGAGGTGGTCGAGCGGCCAGCGTCGGTGATCAAGGAGTTGCTGGAAAACAGTATCGACTCCGGCGCCAGGCGCATTGATGTCGATGTTGAGCAGGGCGGCGTCAAGCTGCTGCGAGTGCGCGACGACGGCAGCGGGATTTCCTCCGATGACCTGCCGCTGGCCCTGGCCCGTCACGCCACCAGCAAGATTCGCGACCTGGAAGACCTGGAACGGGTGATGAGCCTCGGGTTTCGTGGTGAGGCCCTGGCTTCCATCAGCTCGGTGGCTCGCCTGACCCTGACGTCCCGCACCCGCGACGCCGACCAGGCCTGGCAGGTTGAAACCGAAGGCCGCGACATGGCGCCCCGGGTCCAGCCGGCGGCACATCCGGTGGGCACCTCGGTGGAAGTGCGCGACCTGTTCTTCAACACCCCGGCCCGGCGTAAATTCCTCAAGGCCGAAAAAACCGAATTCGATCACCTGCAGGAAGTCATCAAGCGCCTGGCCCTGGCGCGGTTTGATGTGGCTTTCCACCTGCGCCACAACGGCAAGACCATCCTCAGCCTGCACGAGGCCCATGATGATGCGGCCCGTGCGCGGCGTGTCTCGGCCATCTGCGGCGCGGGGTTCCTGGAGCAGGCGCTGCCGATCGAGATCGAGCGCAATGGCCTGCGGCTGTGGGGTTGGGTGGGGTTGCCGACTTTCTCCCGTAGCCAGGCGGACATGCAGTATTTCTTCGTGAATGGCCGGGCGGTGCGCGACAAGCTGGTGGCCCACGCGGTGCGCCAGGCGTATCGCGACGTGCTGTTCAACGGGCGGCATCCGACGTTTGTGCTGTTTTTCGAGGTCGACCCGTCGGTGGTCGACGTCAACGTGCACCCGACCAAGCACGAAGTGCGCTTCCGTGACGGTCGCATGGTCCACGACTTTCTTTACGGCACCCTGCACCGCGCCTTGGGCGATGTGCGGCCGGATGATCACCTGGCGGCGCCGATTGTCACGGCTGTTGTCCGTCCTTCAGGGCCGGAAGCCGGCGAGTTCGGGCCCCAGGGCGAAATGAGCCTGGCGGCCAACCTGCTGCAATCGCCGCAAGCCCAGCCGAGCTATACCGCACCAGGCTCAGGCGCCGGTTATCAATACCAGTACACCCCGCGTCCGCAATCGGCGGTGCCGGTGGCCGAGGCCCAGGCGGCCTATCGCGAGTTTTTCGCGCCGCTGCCCGGCGCCGAGCCAGGCGCTGCCTCGTTGCCGGAAGGCCAGGGCGACGTGCCGCCGTTGGGTTACGCGCTGGCACAGCTCAAGGGTATCTATATTCTTGCGGAAAACGCCCATGGCCTGGTGCTGGTGGACATGCACGCCGCCCACGAGCGGATCATGTACGAGCGCCTGAAGATCGCCATGGCCAGCGAAGGCCTGAGCGGCCAGCCGCTGCTGGTGCCGGAATCCCTGGCGGTCAGCCAGCGGGAAGCGGATTGCGCCGAAGAGCACGTCAGCGTGTTCCAGAAGCTGGGCTTTGAGTTGCAACGCCTGGGGCCGGAAACCCTGGCTATCCGCCAGATTCCGGCTTTGCTCAAGCAGGCAGAGGCCAACCGGCTGGTGGCCGACGTACTGGCGGACCTGATGGAATACGGCACCAGTGACCGGATCCAGGCCCACATCAATGAACTGCTCGGCACCATGGCCTGTCACGGCGCCATCCGGGCCAACCGCCGGCTGGCCTTGCCGGAAATGAACGGCCTGCTGCGGGACATGGAAAACACCGAGCGCAGCGGCCAGTGCAACCATGGTCGCCCGACCTGGACCCAGATGGGCCTGGACGACCTCGACAAACTGTTCTTGCGCGGCCGTTGATGAGTGCCTTGCCCCCCGCCATCTTCCTGATGGGCCCGACGGCCGCCGGCAAGACCGACCTGGCCATCGAGCTGACCAAGGTCTTGCCGTGCGAGTTGATCAGTGTCGACTCTGCACTGGTTTACCGGGACATGGACATCGGCACTGCCAAACCTTCAAAAGAGCTGCTGGCCCAGTATCCGCACCGGTTGATCGACATTATTGATCCCAGCGAGAGCTATTCGGCGGCGGATTTTCGCATCGATGCGCTGGCCGCCATGGCCGATATCACCACGCGGGGCAAGATTCCGCTGCTGGTCGGCGGCACGATGCTCTACTACAAGGCCTTGCAGGAAGGTCTGGCTGATATGCCGCCAGCTGATCCACAGGTGCGCGCCGAACTTGAAGAAGAGGCTGCGCGCCTTGGCTGGCAGGCCTTGCACGATCAGTTGGCCATTGTGGATCCGGTTTCCGCCGCGCGAATTCATCCCAATGACCCCCAGCGCCTGACGCGAGCGTTGGAAGTCTGGCGGGTCAGTGGCCAGACCATGACTGAACACAGGCTGAAACAAACTGCGCAAAGTGCTGAAGCAGGCGCCTCGGGACACTCACAATTGCCCTATACTGTGGCGAATCTGGCCATCGCTCCGACGGATCGCCAGGTGCTGCATGAACGAATTGCACAAAGATTCACAATTATGTTGGAACAGGGGTTTGTGGAGGAGGTCGTAGCACTGCGTTCAAGAGGTGACCTGCATCCAGGGCTGCCTTCGATACGTGCTGTAGGCTACCGCCAAGTCTGGGATCATCTGGATGGCAAGCTGACGTCAGCCGAAATGCAGGAGCGCGGCATCATTGCTACGCGCCAATTGGCGAAGCGTCAGTTCACCTGGTTGCGCAGTTGGAGCGATTTGCACTGGCTGGACAGCCTGGACAGCGACAATCTGTCACGCGCCTTGAAATACTTGGGAACGGTCTCCATATTGAGCTGAGTCCTTGCAATTGCCGTCTATCCTTGGGGGTGTGACGGCCATGAGCTATCTATTTTCCGATTTTTATTATTGATCCTTAAAGGAGTGCGGCACATGTCAAAAGGGCATTCGCTACAAGACCCTTACTTGAATACTTTACGTAAAGAGAAAGTTGGGGTTTCCATCTATCTGGTCAACGGTATCAAGCTGCAAGGTACGATCGAGTCGTTCGACCAGTTCGTGATCCTGCTGAAAAACACCGTAAGCCAAATGGTTTACAAGCACGCTATCTCGACCGTAGTGCCGGTTCGTCCAATTCGTCTGCCTAGCGCAACCGAAGAACAGGGTGACGCCGAGCCTGCACCAGGTAACGCCTGATAGGAGTCTCCTTTGTTCTTTGAGCGCCACGGTGGTGGTGAGCGAGTAATCCTCGTTCACTTGGATGGACAGGACCCTGAGGCGCGCGAAGATCCGCAGGAGTTTCAGGAGTTGGCAAATTCGGCCGGCGCCGAGACCGTCGCGTTTTTTAACGTGCCGCGTCATCGGCCAACCGCCAAATTCCTGATCGGCAGCGGCAAGGTCGAGGAACTGCGCGACCTGGTCCACGCCGAAAAGGCCGATCTGGTGATTTTCAATCACATCCTCACGCCCAGTCAGGAACGTAACCTCGAACGAGTTTTCGAGTGTCGCGTGATCGACCGCACGGGTCTGATTCTCGATATTTTCGCTCAACGCGCCCGTACCCATGAAGGCAAGCTCCAGGTAGAACTGGCCCAGCTTGACCACATGAGCACCCGGCTGGTTCGTGGCTGGACTCACCTTGAGCGCCAGGGTGGCGGCATCGGCATGCGCGGCCCGGGTGAAACCCAGCTGGAAACCGACCGGCGTCTGCTGCGGGTGCGCCTGCGGCAGATCAAGGGCCGCCTGGAGAAGGTGCGCAGCCAGCGCGAACAATCGCGACGTGGCCGTATGCGTGCGGATATCCCGACCGTTTCCCTGGTGGGCTATACCAACGCCGGCAAATCCACACTCTTCAACAACGTGACGAAATCGGACGTGTACGCGGCCGACCAACTGTTCGCGACCCTCGACCCGACCTTGCGCCGTCTGGAACTGGACGACCTGGGGCCGATTGTCCTGGCCGATACCGTGGGTTTCATTCGTCACTTGCCCCACAAGCTGGTCGAGGCATTTCGGTCTACGCTCGAAGAGTCGAGCAATTCCGACCTGCTGTTGCACGTGATCGATGCGGCCGAACCGGATCGCATGTTGCAGATTGAACAGGTCATGGTGGTGCTGGGCGAGATTGGTGCCCAGGACTTGCCGATCCTCGAGGTCTATAACAAACTCGATTTGCTTGAAGGCGTTGAGCCACAAATCCAGCGCGACGAAAACGGCAAGCCCCAGCGGGTCTGGCTGTCGGCGCGTGATGGCAGTGGCCTGGAATTGCTTGAACAAGCCATTGCCGAGCTGTTGGGCAGCGATTTGTTCGTCGGCACCTTGCGCTTGCCGCAGCGTTTTGCTCGACTGCGTGCACAGTTTTTCGAGCTGGGCGCGGTACAGAAAGAAGAACACGACGAAGAAGGTGTCAGCTTGCTGGCCGTTCGATTGCCGCGCTCGGAGCTGAATCGGCTGGTCAGCCGTGAAGGCGTTGTGCCGACAGAGTTCATCGAACAACACACTTTGCAATAAAAGCCTGAGAAAGCGGTTGTGCCGCTGTGACAGGCATTCTGTAGCATTGGTCGGCGCGCCGTGGGTGCGTCTTTGCTTTATCAGATGGAGAGCGCTATGGCTTGGAATGAGCCGGGTGGCAACTCGAATAATCAGGATCCTTGGGGTGGTAAACGCCGCAATAATGGCGACCGCAAGGGGCCACCAGATCTCGACGAGGCCTTCCGAAAGCTGCAGGAAAGCCTGAATGGGTTGTTCGGTGGTGGAAAAAAACGTGGTGGTGACGAAGGCGGTCGTACGAGCAAGGGCGGTGGTTACGGCCTGCTCGGCATCGGCCTCGTCGTGCTGGCGGCCGTCTGGCTGTACAGCGCCGTCTATGTGGTGGACGAGCAGGAGCAAGCCGTGGTGCTGCGCTTCGGCAAGTACTACGAGACTGTCGGCCCTGGCCTGAACATCTACTTCCCGCCGATCGACAAGAAGTACATGGAAAACGTCACGCGTGAGCGTGCCTACACCAAGCAGGGCCAGATGCTGACCGAAGACGAGAACATCGTCGAAGTGCCGCTGACCGTGCAGTACAAGATCAGCAACCTGCAGGACTTCGTGCTGAACGTCGACCAGCCGGAGATCAGCCTGCAACATGCGACCGAAAGCGCCCTGCGCCACGTGGTGGGTTCCACCGCAATGGACCAGGTGCTGACTGAAGGCCGTGAATTGATGGCCAGCGAAATCAAGGAGCGCCTGCAACGGTTCCTCGACACGTACCGCACCGGTATCACCGTGACCCAGGTCAACGTACAGAGCGCAGCGGCACCGCGTGAAGTGCAGGAAGCCTTCGATGACGTGATCCGTGCCCGTGAAGACGAGCAGCGTTCGCGCAACCAGGCTGAAACCTACGCCAACGGCGTGGTGCCGGAAGCCCGTGGCCAGGCCCAGCGCATCCTTGAGGATGCCAACGGTTACCGCGACGAAGTGGTCTCCCGCGCCAAGGGTGAGGCAGATCGTTTCACCAAGCTGGTGGCCGAGTACCGCAAGGCACCGGAAGTCACCCGTGAGCGTCTGTACCTGGACACCATGCAGGAAGTCTTCAGCAACACCAGCAAGGTTCTCGTGACCGGCAGCAAGGGCGGGCAGAACAATCTGCTGTACCTGCCGCTGGACAAGATGATCGAAGGTGGTCGTAGCAGCACCAGCGCACCGGCTACCGGTTCCAATGCTGCTGCCAACGAAGCGAGCGCCCGTGCGGCCGCTGACCTGCTGCAACAGCAAACACGTACCAGGGAGAGTCGTTGATGAGCAATAAATCGCTGACCGCCCTGATTGTGGGCGTCGTCGTGGTCATCGCTGCCTGGAACTGCTTCTATATCGTGTCTCAGACCGAGCGCGCGGTGTTGCTGCAATTCGGTCGCGTGGTCCAGGCGGATGTCCAGCCGGGCCTGCATGTGAAAGTCCCCTACGTCAACCAGGTGCGCAAGTTCGACGGCCGCCTGATGACCCTGGATGCACCGACACAACGCTTCCTGACCCTGGAAAAGAAAGCTGTGATGGTTGACGCCTACGCCAAGTGGCGCGTCAAGGATGCCGAGCGCTTCTACACCGCGACCTCCGGCCTCAAGCAGATTGCCGACGAGCGTTTGTCGCGCCGTCTGGAATCGGGCCTGCGTGACCAGTTTGGTAAGCGCACCCTGCACGAGGTGGTATCCGGTGAACGTGACGCGCTGATGGCGGACATCACGCGTTCGTTGAATGCGATGGCGGAAAAAGAGCTGGGCATCGAGGTGATCGATGTTCGGGTCAAGGCCATCGACCTTCCGAAGGAAGTGAACCGCAGCGTGTTCGAACGTATGAGCACCGAGCGTGAGCGCGAGGCTCGTGAGCACCGCGCCAAGGGTAACGAACTGGCAGAAGGGATCCGCGCGGATGCCGACCGTCAGCGTCGCGTACTGTTGGCTGAAGCCTATCGCGAGTCTGAAGAGGCCCGTGGTGATGGTGATGCTCAAGCCGCTTCGATCTACGCCAAGGCCTATGGCCAGGACCAGGAGTTCTACGCGTTCTACCGTAGCCTGCGCGCCTACCGTGAAAGCTTTGCGAACAAAACCGACGTCATGGTGCTGGACCCAAGTAGCGATTTCTTCCGCTACCTGGAAAAGTCCAAGTAACCCGCATGTAGTCTGAGAATCGCTCCGTCGGGCGGCTAAAATGCCGGGCGGGGTGATCCTTTCAGAAAACGGGTGTATGATGCGGCAGCCGGGAAATTCCCGGCTTTTTTGCGTCTGCATGTTTGATTGTGGTTTTGCTCCGCAGGCGCCACAGGTTTTTCGAGGAAAGTGCCCGACGAGGCCGATTGTTGGTCGTTCGTCACGTCGCTCTTGCGCGTGGTTTATGCAGGGGCCGGGTATTTTCTGCTTCACTCAAGGCTCGCCCGAGGGCTGGCCGCCCGGATCATAGGGGAATGGCGTAATGGCAACGGTAGACCGCTGGCTGCTGCCAGATGGCATCGAAGAAGTACTGCCACCAGAAGCTGCGCGCATTGAAATCGCGCGCCGCCAGGTGTTGGATCTGTTCCAGAGCTGGGGTTACGAGTTTGTCGTGACTCCGCATATCGAGTACCTGGAATCCCTGCTGACCGGCGCGGGCCAGGACCTGGATCTGCGCACCTTCAAGGTCATCGACCCGCAATCGGGCCGGCAAATGGGCTTTCGTGCCGACATCACGCCGCAAGTAGCGCGCATTGATGCGCACACCCTGCGTCGCGAAGGGCCAAGCCGCCTGTGCTACGCCGGCAGCGTGCTGCATGCGCAACCGCGTGCGTTGTCGTCGTCCCGCAGCCCGATCCAGTTGGGCGCCGAGTTGTACGGTGATGCCAGCCCGAGCAGCGACGTGGAAGTCATCAGCCTGATGCTGGCCATGTTGCAGCTGGCCGATGTGCCGGATGTGCACATGGACCTTGGGCATGTCGGTATCTACCGCGGCCTGGCCCGTGCGGCCGGCTTGTCGGGTGAAGTGGAACAACAGTTGTTCGATGCCTTGCAGCGCAAGGCCATCGATGAAGTGATTGCCCTGACGGCGGGCGTGCCTGCCGACCTGGCCGGCATGCTGCGTGCGCTGGTGGATCTGTGTGGCGGCCGTGAAGTACTGACCGCCGCCCGTGATCGCCTGGCGAATGCGCCGGCTGATGTATTGGCGGCCCTGGACGATGTGCTGGCGATTGCCGAGCAGTTGTCTGCGCGCTTCCCGCAGTTGCCGCTGTATTTTGATTTGGGTGAGTTGCGCGGCTACCACTACCACACCGGTGTGGTGTTTGCGGTGTTTGTCCCGGGTGTTGGCCAGGCCATCGCCCAGGGCGGTCGTTACGACGATATCGGCGCCGACTTCGGTCGCGCTCGTCCGGCGACCGGTTTTTCCACCGATTTGAAAACCCTGGTGACCCTGGGGCGTGCTGAGGTCGAACTGCCGTCTGGCGGTATCTGGATGCCCGACAGTACGGACGCAGCACTCTGGCAGCAGGTTTGCCAGTTGCGCAGTGAGGGTCAGCGTGTGGTCCAGGCCTTGCCTGGGCAGCCATTGGCCGCCGCCCGTGAAGCGGACTGCGACCGGCAATTGATTCAGCAGAACGGGCTTTGGCAAGTATCGCCACTGGCTTCTTGAGTTTTCCTGCCGGCCACTGCCGGCACCAAGTTTGCGCGAATGAGGACAAGTGTTATGGGTAAGAATGTCGTAGTCCTGGGCACCCAATGGGGTGATGAGGGCAAAGGCAAGATCGTTGATCTGCTGACCGAACATGCTGCCGCCGTAGTGCGCTACCAAGGTGGCCACAACGCTGGCCACACCCTGGTCATCGATGGCGAAAAAACCGTCTTGCACCTGATCCCGTCGGGTGTACTGCGCGAAGGCGTGCAGTGCCTGATCGGCAACGGCGTGGTGGTTGCACCTGACGCCCTGCTGCGCGAGATCACCAAGCTGGAAGAGAAAGGCGTGCCAGTGCGCGAGCGCCTGCGTATCAGCCCTTCCTGCCCGCTGATCCTGTCCTTCCACGTTGCGCTGGACCAGGCCCGTGAAAAGGCCCGTGGCGAGCTGAAGATCGGCACGACCGGTCGCGGCATCGGCCCGGCCTACGAAGACAAGGTTGCACGTCGTGGCCTGCGTGTGGGCGACCTGCTCAACATGCCGCGCTTTGAAGACAAGCTGCGTGAACTGGTGGATTACCACAACTTCATGCTGGTGGGTTACTACAAAGAGCCGGCCATCGAGTTTGAAAAGACCCTGGCCGAGTGCAAGGAATACGCCGAGCTGCTCAAGCCGCTGATGCTGGACGTGACTGCCGAGCTGCACGACCTGCGTCGCGCCGGCAAAGACATCATGTTCGAAGGCGCCCAGGGCTCGTTGCTGGACATCGACCACGGCACCTACCCGTACGTCACCAGTTCCAACACCACCGCTGGCGGCGTTGCGACGGGTTCGGGCGTTGGCCCGATGTTCCTGGACTACATCCTCGGCATCACCAAGGCATACACCACGCGTGTAGGTTCGGGTCCATTCCCGACTGAACTGTTCGACGACGTCGGCGCGCACCTGGCCAAACAAGGCCACGAGTTCGGCGCGACGACCGGCCGTGCCCGCCGTTGTGGCTGGTTCGACGCCGTTATCCTGCGTCGCGCTATCGATGTGAACAGCATCTCGGGCATCTGCCTGACCAAGCTGGACGTACTCGACGGCCTGGAAACCATCAACATCTGCATCGGCTACAAGGATGCGGAAGGCAAGGACGTTGCCCCGACTGACGCGGACAGCTACGTAGGCCTGCAGCCTGTGTACGAAGAAGTGCCAGGCTGGACCGAATCGACCGTGGGCGCCAAGACCCTGGAAGAACTGCCAGCCAACGCCCGCGCTTACATCAAGCGCGTTGAAGAGCTGATCGGTGCGCCAATCGACATTATTTCGACGGGCCCGGACCGCAACGAGACCATCGTTCTGCGTCACCCGTTCGCTTAATAAGCTGTTGATGTAAAAAGCAAAGGGCTCCTTCGGGAGCCCTTTGTCGTTTCCGCCTGGTAAACGGCACGACCCTTGCTATGGTTCTTTCTTTCGCGGTGCTATCAAATTAATGGCACCCGTGGTGGAGGGATTCCCAGTGTCTGCCGTTCTCTCATTGTTACAAAGCCGGCTGTTGCGGCCGGTGTTCGTTACCCTAGGTATCGCTCTTTTGGTGCAAGTACTGGTGGCCGTCGCCCTGACGCGAAGCACCGTCACTGCATTGGAAGCTGATTTGGGCAATCGCCTGGGCGTCGACAGCCAGAAACTGTCCGGCGAGTTGGCGCAAGCCGGCAAGGAAGTGACATCCAGCCTGGACAGTCTGTCTTCCAGCACGCGCCAGCGTCTGACGGCGGGGCTTTCCACGCGCCTGCAGGAAGAGCAGAAGCAACTGCGTGCGACCCTGGAAAAAGACCTGCAGGACTCTGCCAATGACATGGCGCAACTGCTCGCCTCGGTGGCGCCGCGCGCCATGTGGGACAGCGACGTGCCGACGCTGTCTGAGTTTGCCCGCAGAGCCCAGCGCAATCCCAACGTGTTGTTTGTGGTGTATGACGACGCGGCTGGTGAGCACCTGACCCGTTACCTCAATCGTGAAAACCCGATCAACCAGGCGCTGCTGGAAAAGGGCAAGGGCGAACGTGCCCTGGATAAAGTGCTGGATGCGGCGAAGAATGATCCCTCGGTGTTCTACGTCGAAGCGTCCATCAGCCCCAATGGCGTAGAGATCGGCAAGGTCCGCATGGGGGTTTCGACTGCCTCGGTCGAGGCTGACCTGGCCGCGCTGGACAAGCGTTTTGCTGCACTGATTGCCAGCGGTGACCAGTTGGTGGGCGACAGCCTCAAGGGTGCCGCGGCTGACAGCGCGGCGGCCATGGGCGCGCGTTTGCAGTCGGCGCAAGCCACCGCCACCCAGATGACCGCCAATACCACCAGCACCGTGCAAGAGGCGGCGGGCACCTTGCGCTGGCGCATCGGCATGGGCCTGGCGGTGGTAGGTTTTGGTGTATTGCTGTTGATTGCTGTAGTGCTCGGCCGTCGGGTGGTCAATCGCCTGAAGCTGCTGATTGCAGCGATGGACGATCTGGCGGCAGGCGAGGGCGACCTGACCAAGCGTGTGCAGATCAACAGCCGGGACGAAATCGGCGACATGGCCTCGGCGGTCAATCGTTTTGTGGATAAATTGCAGCCGATCGTGCGTGAAGCCGGTGATGTGGCCCAGCGTACCGGTGTGGAAATCGGCGCGATGACCCTGCGCAATGCGGGTGCCGATGCGGCCGCCGGCTTGCAGCGTGATGAGGTTGCCGAAAGCCTGCGGGCGCTGTCGCAAATGGCGGATGAGGCCCAGGCGGAAAGCCATGCGATGCAGGCGGCCTTGCAGCAGGTGGTGGATATTCGCCAGGCGACTGATGAAAATTCCCGCACTTCAGCCGAAGTCGGCAGCTTGATCGAGGCGTTGGCGGGGCAGGTGCAGGCCGGTTCCAAGGTGATCGAGCGGCTGGCGCAGCAGAGCGAGCAGATCGAGGTGGTGTTAACGGTGATCCACGGGATTGCCGAGCAAACCAACCTGCTGGCGCTCAACGCGGCTATTGAGGCGGCGCGAGCCGGTGAGACCGGGCGCGGCTTTGCGGTCGTGGCGGACGAGGTTCGCGCCCTGGCCAGTAAAACCCAGAGTTCTACCGGCGACATCCAGGCCCACATCGTGGCCTTGCAGCAAGGCGCCCGTGAGGCTGTGGAAACCATCGGCAAGGCCGGGCGCCAGGCCAGTGAAGGTTTGCTGGTATTACGCGACAGCGTGCGCCTGCAGCAGTCGGTGCAGGCCTCGGTGGAGCAGGTGCATGCAGCGATTGGCCTGGCGACGCGGGCGGCTGAGCATCAGGCGCAGGGTGCGCATGCGGTGCGTGGGCGAGTCGAGATCATTCATGCCCAGGCTGAGCGAGCGGCGCAGGCGGTGGTAGAGACTACAGCCAGTGGCAAAGTGCTGGATGGGTTGGCTGCGCAGTTGAAGGCGAGCTTGGGGCAGTTCCGGGCTTGATGTCGCCTGGTGCGGCCCTTTCGCGAGCAAGCCCGCTCCCACATTCGACCGAGTTCCACTTCTGGAATGCGAGCAAATGTGGGAGCGGGCTTGCTCGCGAAAGCTATTTCAGCGGCTCAGGTACATCCGCGTCGTAAGCAAATACACCGGCAGTCCCGACACCAAAATCAACAATGCCGCATAGGGCGCCGCTGCCGCGAATTCCACATTCGAGGTGTGCGCCCACACGGCAGTTGCCAAGGTATTCAGCCCGGTCGGACTAAGCAGCAACGTCGCCGTCAATTCCTTCATTGCATCCAGGAATACCAGCGCAAACGCCGCCCCCAATGCCGGGAAAATAATCGGCAGCGTCACCCGGCAAAACGCACTGAACGACGACGCGCCCAGCGTTCTCGCCGCCTCTTCCAGCTGGGGTGCTGCCTTGTTCAGCGCCGTGCGGATCGGCGCCTGGGCCAGGGGCAAAAACAGCAGCGCATAAGCGATCAGCAGCAATGCCGACGTTTGATACAGCGCCGGCACGTAATGCAGGGCGAAATACACCAGTGTCAGCGCAATTACCAGGCCGGGCAGGGCGTGCAGCAGGTACGGCAGGCGCTCGGCCCACAGTGCGAGCTGGCCCTTGTAGCGCACCACCAGCAAGCCCACCGGCACGGCAAACAACAGGCAAAGCGCGGCGCCGCCCAGGGATAGCGCCAACGAAGAAAGCAGCGCCTCGCTGATCTCGGCTATCGGAAATGCCGCCGAACTGCCCACTGCCAGCCAATAACCGAGCATGCCCAGTGGAATGCCGCTGCCGATGATCGCCAGGAGCAGGCAATACAGCTGCCCCAGCGCCGCCCATTTGCCGAGTCGAACCTGTTCGGCATGCCGCGCCGCGCCCTGGCCGGTACGCACGTGTCGGCCCTTGCCGCGCACCCGCAGCTCCAGCCAGAGCAGCGTCAGGCACATCACCAGCAGCACCGCCGAGAGCATCGCCGCATTGGCGTTGCTGAACTCCAGCTCGAATTGCTGGTAGATCGCGGTGGTAAACGTCTGCAAGCCGATGATCGACAGCGCGCCGAACTCCACCAGCATATGCAGGGCAATCAACAGTGCCCCGGCCAGCAGCGACGGCCACAGCAGCGGCAAGGTGATGCGAAAGAATACGCCCCAGCGATTCAGTTCGAGGGTGCGGGCCGATTCTTCCAGGGATGGATCAAGATTGCGCAGGGTTGCCGCCACCGGCAGAAACACCAGCGGGTATTTGGACAGGGTCATCACCAGGATCGCTCCGCCCAACCCTTCAAAGTTGGCGCTTAACGAAACCCAGGTAAAGCTGCTGACAAACGCCGGCACCGCGAACGGCAGGCACAGGATCACTCCCCAGATCCGCCGCCCCGGCAGGTTGCTGCGTTCCAGCAGCCAGGCCAGGGACAAGCCGATCACGCCGCAGGCCACGGTGACGCCGACCATCAGCGCCAGGGTGTTGCGCAGCAACCCGAATACATAGGGTCGCCACAGCAAATGCACCGCCTCGGCCCATCCTGCCTGCCAGGCCTTGAGGCCGACATACGCCAGCGGCAACAGGCTCAGGCCTACCAGCAGCAGGACTGGTAGCAGCAACCAGATCGAAGGGCGTTTGCGTCTCGGCGTAAAACCCCCGCGCAAGGCGGGGGCGGGGAGCGATGGGTTCATCAGTTCAAGCCAACGTCACGTTCCAGTTCCAGGGCTTCTTCGGCGTTGCCCAGGTCGGCAGGGGTGACTTTCGGCGGTTGCAGCTCGCTGAAAGGCTTGAGGCCGCGGTTGGATTCCATGCCCTTGCGCAGCGGGTATTCGGCGGAAGTGTTGGTGATTACCCGCTGGCCTTCTTCGCTGGCCATGAATGCCAGCAGTTGCTGGGCTTCCTTTGGATGCTTGCTGGATTTCAGTGCAGCCGCGGCAGACACGGTGATCAGGCCACCGGCATCGCCGTTGGTGAAGTAGTGCAGCTGCGAATCCAGGTTGGTTTTTTCTTTCTTCAGGGCGAACCAGTAGTAGTTGTTCACCAGCACGGTGGCGACTTCGCCATTTTCCACGGCCTTGAGCGCAACCATGTTGTTGCTGTAGACCTTGCCGAAAGCGCGCAGGCCGGTCAGCCACTCTTCAGCCGCTTCGCGACCGTGCAGCTTGATGATCGCTACGGCTTGTTCCTGGAACGCGCCGCTGGTGGGCACGAAACCGACCTTGCCTTGCCACTCGGGCCCGGCGAAATCCAGTACCGACTTGGGCAGGTCTTTCTCGGCGATCAGCTTCGGGTTGAAGGCCACGACGCGGGTGCGTGCGGTTACGCCCATCCAGGCGCCGTTGGCGGCCACGTATTCCTTCGGCAGGATGTCGAGGGTGCTGGCGTCGATGGTTGCCAGCAGGCCTTGCTCGCCGAGTTTATTCAGCGGCGGCGATTCTTCGGTGTAGATCACGTCGGCAGGGGAGCGGTCACCTTCTTCGACGACCTGGCTGGCCAGCTGGTTGCTGCTGCCCTTGCGCACATTGACGTGGATGCCGGTCTTGGCTTCGAAGGCCTTGGCAAGTTCATCGCCGACCTCCTTGTGTTGGCCGTTGTACAAGGTCAGTGCAACCTTGTCGGCAGAATAGGCAGCGGGCGAGAGCAGGGTCAGGCCGAGCAGAGTGATGGTCAGGCCACGCAGAAGGGATGTCTTGAGACGGGTATCGCGGATCATCATCCGGGGTTTTCCTCACTTGAGTGCAACAAATCCTTACAAGGATAAACGATAAAACTTCTCAAGTGCGGACGAGGGGGGAAATCACCGGTCAGGTTTTCAAACCCCGGAAACGAAAAAACCCGCTTTCGCGGGTTTGATCTGAATTTGGTGCCCAGGAGAAGACTCGAACTTCCACGACCTTGCGATCACCAGCACCTGAAGCTGGCGTGTCTACCAATTTCACCACCTGGGCATTATCAACGCTTGCGCTGTTGATGGAGCGAACTATACGGAGGGCTTTTTGATCTGTAAACCCCTGATTCAAAAATATAAATCAAGATTCTCTTTAAAAATCAAAGGCCTGAAACGCAAAAACCCGCTTTCGCGGGTTTTTGGAGACTCAAGGCATAACCTTGAGTTTGAAATTGGTGCCCAGGAGAAGACTCGAACTTCCACGACCTTGCGATCACCAGCACCTGAAGCTGGCGTGTCTACCAATTTCACCACCTGGGCAACATCAACAACGTTGCCGTCGTCGATGGCGCGCACTATACGGAGGCTGTTTTGAGCTGTAAAGCCCTGCCATGAAAAAAGTCTGGAATATTTCGCCGACGGTCGCGCAAGGTGCATTCCAAGGGCTACAAAGTGCTTTTACGGGCTTGTTGACACCTGAAATTTCCCGTTTCAATACGCGTATGCCAAACTAACCCGCATATAGACAAGGTGAAAACTCTCTAATGGCCGATTGGCAGTCCCTCGATCCCGAGGCCGCTCGTGAAGCGGAAAAATATGAAAACCCCATTCCTAGCCGCGAACTGATCCTGGCGCACCTCGCCGATCGGGGTTCGCCTGCTAGCCGCGAGCAGCTGGTTGAAGAGTTCGGTCTGACCACCGAAGACCAACTCGAGGCCCTGCGTCGTCGCCTGCGCGCCATGGAGCGCGATGCCCAGTTGATCTACACCCGCCGCGGCACCTACGCGCCGGTGGACAAGCTCGACCTGATCCTCGGCCGCATCGCCGGCCACCGTGACGGTTTCGGCTTCCTGATCCCGGACGATGGCAGCGACGACCTGTTCATGAGCCCGGCGCAAATGCGCCTGGTGTTTGATGGCGACCGTGCCCTGGCCCGCGTTTCCGGCCTCGACCGTCGCGGTCGCCGTGAAGGCGTGATCGTCGAAGTGGTGTCCCGTGCCCACGAGTCCATCGTCGGCCGTTACTTCGAAGAAGGCGGCATCGGCTTCGTGGTGCCGGATAACCCCAAGGTCCAGCAGGAAGTGCTGATCACCCCGGGGCGCAATGGCGCCGCCAAAGTGGGCCAGTTCGTCGAGGTGAAAATCACCCACTGGCCCACTGCGCGCTTCCAGCCACAGGGCGATATCGTTGAAGTGGTCGGCAACTACATGGCGCCGGGCATGGAGATCGATGTTGCGCTGCGCACCTACGATATCCCTCACGTCTGGCCTGAGGCTGTGCTCAAAGAAGCCGCCAAGCTCAAGCCGGAAGTCGAAGAAAAAGACAAAGAGAAGCGCATCGACCTGCGTCATCTACCGTTCGTCACCATTGACGGCGAAGATGCTCGCGACTTCGACGATGCGGTCTACTGCGAAGCCAAGCCTGGCAAACTGCGCCTGTTCTCCGGCGGCTGGAAGTTGTTCGTCGCGATTGCCGACGTGTCCAGCTACGTGAAGATCGGTTCGGCCCTGGACAACGAAGCCCAGGTGCGCGGCAACTCGGTGTACTTCCCCGAGCGCGTCATCCCGATGCTGCCTGAGCAGCTGTCCAACGGCCTGTGCTCCCTGAACCCGAAAGTCGACCGTTTGGCCATGGTGTGCGAGATGACCATCTCGAAAACCGGCGAAATGACCGACTACCAGTTCTACGAAGCGGTGATTCACTCCCAGGCGCGCCTGACCTACAACAAGGTCAGCACCATCCTGGAACAGCCGAAAACCAGCGAGGCCAAGGCCCTGCGTGGTGAGTACGGGCATGTCGTGCCGCACCTCAAGCAGCTCTACGCGCTGTACAAGGTGCTGTTGGGCGCTCGTCACGTGCGTGGCGCGATCGACTTTGAAACTCAGGAAACCCGTATTGTCTTCGGTTCCGAGCGCAAGATCGCCGCAATCACCCCGACCACGCGCAACGATGCTCACAAGCTGATCGAGGAATGCATGCTGGCGGCCAACGTGGCCACCGCAGAATTCCTCAAAAAGCACGAGATTCCTGCGTTGTACCGGGTGCACGACGGCCCGCCGCCGGAGCGTCTGGAGAAGCTGCGCGCGTTCCTCGGTGAGCTCGGCCTGTCCCTGCACAAAGGCAAGGACGGCCCGACGCCGAAGGACTACCAGGCTCTGCTCGCGAGCATCAAGGACCGTCCGGATTACCACGTGATCCAGACCGTCATGCTGCGCTCCCTGAGCCAGGCGGTGTACAGCGCCGATAACCAGGGCCACTTCGGCCTGAATTACGAAGCGTACACCCACTTCACCTCGCCGATTCGTCGTTACCCGGACTTGCTCACGCACCGGGCGATCCGCAGCGTGATCCATTCCAAGCAGAACACCCCGCACGTCAAGCGTGCTGGTGCCATGACCATTCCGAAGGCACGGATCTATCCGTACGACGAAGCGGCCCTGGAACAGTTGGGCGAGCAGTGCTCCATGAGCGAGCGCCGTGCCGACGAAGCCACCCGCGACGTAGTGAACTGGCTCAAGTGCGAGTTCATGAAAGACCGCGTGGGCGAGTCGTTCCCGGGTGTGATCACTGCCGTGACCGGTTTTGGTTTGTTCGTCGAGCTGACCGACATCTACGTCGAGGGCCTGGTGCACGTCACCGCCTTGCCGGGTGACTACTACCACTTCGACCCTGTGCATCACCGCCTGGCGGGCGAGCGCACCGGTCGCAGCTTCCGTCTGGGCGATACCGTGGAAGTGCAGGTCATGCGCGTCGACCTCGACGAGCGCAAGATCGATTTCGGTATGCCTGACAAGCCGGCTGAACCGACTGGCCGTAAAAAACGTGGCAGCGAAACTGCAGCCCCGGCCAGCAAAGGCAAAGGTGCTCCTGCGAAAGCAGCGGTCGCCGAGCCTGCGCCAGCCAAGCCTGCGCGTCGTTCGTCTGCCAAGGACAAGGCCCCCGAAGCCTACCGCCCTAGCGATGCCGCGGCGAAAAACGCCGAGCTGCGCAAGAGCCGCGAGTTGAAGCAGCAGTTGCTCAACGAAGCCAAAAGCGGTGGTAAAGCGGCGTCTGGGGGAAAGTCCCGCGAGGCGGAAAAGCCGTCGAGCAAGCCGAGTAAACACCGTAAAGGCCCGCCAAAAGCGGGTTCGGCCCCCGCGAAAAGCGGCGGGTCGCGCAAACCTAAGGCCAAGTCATGAGTCTGGAAAAAATCTACGGCGTGCACGCCGTAGAAGCATTGCTGCGTCACCACCCGAAACGCGTCAAGCAGGTGTGGTTGGCAGAAGGCCGCAGTGAGCCGCGTGTTCAAGCGCTGGTCGAACTGGCCAATCAGAACAAAGTTGCCATCGGCCAGGCCGAGCGGCGCGAGATGGACGTCTGGGTCGAAGGCGTTCACCAGGGCGTGGTAGCCGACGTCAGTCCAAGCCAGGTCTGGGGCGAAGCGATGCTCGACGAGCTGCTCGACCGCACCGAAGGCGCACCGCTGTTGCTGGTGCTCGACGGCGTGACCGATCCGCACAACCTCGGCGCCTGCCTGCGTTCGGCGGATGCTGCCGGTGCGTTGGCGGTGATCGTGCCTAAAGACAAGTCGGCAACCTTGACGCCTGTCGTGCGTAAAGTCGCCTGCGGTGCGGCGGAAGTGATTCCGCTGGTGGCCGTGACCAACCTGGCGCGCACCCTCGAGAAACTCCAGCAGCGCGGCCTGTGGGTCGTGGGTACGGCGGGGGAGGCTGAGGTCAGCATTTATGACCAGGACCTCACCGGCCCGACCATCCTGATCATGGGGGCCGAAGGCAAGGGCATGCGCCGCCTGACCCGCGAGCATTGCGATTACCTGGTGCACCTGCCGATGGCCGGTAGCGTCAGCAGCCTCAACGTTTCAGTCGCAACGGGCGTCTGCCTGTTCGAAGCCCAGCGCCAGCGTGGCGCCAAGGCTAAAGCCAAGAAATAACCAAGTCTGGCGCAGGTCAAAATGTGGGAGGGGGCTTGCTCCCGAATACGGTGTATCAGTCAGTGCATTTGGTGACTGGCACATCGCTTTCGGGAGCAAGCCCCCTCCCACATTTGTTTTTGTGGTGTATGGGGGCTGTTCAAATAATCACCAATCACCTTGCACCCTTTCTCCCCCTTCTCTACAATTGCGCCCCTTGCCTTCATGGCAGGCACGCATGTGCCTCCCTTCGGCAAGATCCATAAGTGTCATTCACTCCTTGTCTGACCGTTTTTGAGCGGCAGGCTACAACCCGTAAGGAGCATTCATGCGTCATTACGAAATCATCTTTTTGGTCCACCCGGATCAAAGCGAGCAAGTCGGCGGCATGGTAGAGCGTTACACCAAGCTGATCGAAGAAGACGGCGGCAAAATCCACCGTCTGGAAGATTGGGGCCGTCGTCAACTGGCCTACGCAATCAACAATGTTCACAAGGCTCACTACGTGATGCTGAACGTTGAGTGCACTGGCAAGGCCCTGGCCGAGCTGGAAGACAACTTCCGCTACAACGATGCAGTGATCCGTAACCTGGTCATCCGTCGCGAAGAAGCCGTTACCGGCCAATCCGAGATGCTCAAGGCTGAAGAAAACCGCAGTGAGCGCCGTGAGCGTCGCGACCGTCCTGAGCACGAAGGCGCTGAAAGCGCTGATAGTGATGACAGCGACAACAGCGATAACGCTGACGAGTAATCCACGGACCTTTTAAGGAGCCTATCAAATGGCACGTTTCTTCCGTCGTCGTAAATTCTGCCGCTTCACCGCTGAAGACGTGAAGGAGATCGATTACAAAGATCTCAACACTCTGAAAGCCTACGTATCCGAGACCGGCAAAATTGTTCCAAGCCGCATCACCGGTACCAAAGCTCGTTATCAGCGTCAGCTGGCCACCGCTATCAAGCGCGCCCGCTTCCTGGCCCTGCTGGCCTACACCGACAGCCACGGCCGCTGAGACCGGGCAGTCGACAAGTAGTAAGGGATTGAATGCATGCGCGCCTTAGCTGAGTTCATCATGCGCGGTCGTGTGCAGGCCACTCTGGTAGTGGCTGGATGTGCAGCATTGCCGTTGTTGTATTGGTTGGGTGCTGCCGCGGGTTGCCTTGTGCTTCTGCGGCGCGGTTTGAAGGACGCCCTTGGCGTTCTTGCCCTGGGAATACTGCCGGCCTTGGTCTGGTGGTTGAAATTCGATGATCCACGGGTACTTCTGGTACTGCTCGGTTCATCGACCCTTGCGTTGGTTTTGCGCGCAAGTGAGTCCTGGGTCCGTACGCTGCTGGTCAGCGTGGCATTGGGGTTGGTGTATTCACTGGCGCTTGGCGCGGCTTTCCGCCCGCAAATCGAGGCGCTGGCGCAGGAGATCATCAAGATCCTGCCGCTGGCCCTCGGGGATCTCTACCAGCAGTTATCGGTAGAGGAGCGAGCGCGCTTTGCGTCAGTGGTTGCACCGATGCTTACCGGCCTGATAGCGGCACTGTTGCAGATTGTCAGCTTGCTGAGCCTGATTCTTGGGCGTTACTGGCAGGCGTTGTTGTATAACCCGGGTGGTTTTGGTCGCGAGTTTCGCAGTATCAGAATCCCCGCTGGACCGGCGATGTTGCTGCTGGCGTTCATGGTGGTCGGGCCGACTTTTGGCCTGGCGCTGTTGGTGCCGTTGTGCAGCGTACCGCTGGTATTCGCCGGCCTGTCCCTGATTCATGGGCTGGTGGCGCAAAAGCGACTGGGCAGATTCTGGCTGGTGGGGTTGTACGTGACGCTGTTGCTGTTCATGCAACTGATCTATCCGTTACTCGTGGTTTTGGCCATTGTCGACGGCCTGATTGATTTTCGCGGTCGTCTGGCGCCGAAAGACGCCGATAACGCGAACGGTGAAGGTTAAAAGTTAGAGGATTTTCACATGCAACTGATCCTTCTGGAAAAAGTCGCCAACCTGGGCAACCTGGGCGACAAAGTGAACGTTAAGGCCGGCTACGGTCGTAACTACCTGCTGCCATACGGCAAAGCCACCGCTGCAACCGCTGCCAACCTGGCTGCGTTTGAAGAGCGTCGTGCTGAGCTGGAAAAAGCAGCAGCAGACAAAAAAGCTTCGGCCGAAACTCGCGCTGCCCAACTGGCTGAGCTGGAAGTGACTATCACTGCCACCGCCGGTGACGAAGGCAAGCTGTTCGGTTCGATCGGCACCCACGACATCGCTGATGCACTGACCGCCTCCGGCGTTGAAGTGCAGAAGAGCGAAGTTCGTCTGCCGAACGGCACCATCCGCAACGTTGGCGAATTCGATGTAGCCGTGCACCTGCACGCTGAAGTCGAAGCAACCGTACGCGTTGTTGTGGTAGCAGCTTAAGCAACACCTAACTGACTGGCACCTCGCGTGCCAGGCAGTTAACATCGGGCACGATCCTGTTCACAGGTCGTGCCTTTTGTTTTTCTGTAGCCCCAGATTCTCCAACTATTCCAAGTGGCCATGAACGATATCTCCGCTCCTGAGCAATATGACCTGCAAACCGCTGCCCTGAAGGTGCCGCCGCATTCCATCGAGGCCGAACAGGCCGTGCTCGGTGGCTTGATGCTGGACAACAACGCCTGGGAACGCGTGCTGGATCAAGTCTCGGACGGCGATTTCTACCGTCATGACCACCGCCTGATCTTCCGCGCCATTGCCAAGCTGGCCGACCAGAACTCACCGATCGACGTGGTGACCCTGGCCGAGCAGTTGGACAAGGAAGGCCAGACGTCCCAAGTGGGCGGCCTGGGTTACCTGGGCGAGCTGGCGAAAAACACGCCATCGGTCGCCAACATCAAGGCGTATGCGCAGATCGTCCGTGCGCGGGCCACGTTGCGCCAGTTGATCGGCATCGCCACCGAGATCGCCGACAGCGCGTTCAACCCGGAAGGCCGCACTGCCGAAGAGATTCTCGACGAAGCCGAACGGCAGATCTTCCAGATCGCCGAGGCCCGGCCTAAAACCGGCGGCCCGGTCAGCGTCAACGACTTGCTGACCAAGGCCATCGACCGTATCGACACCTTGTTCAACACCGACAACGCCATCACCGGCCTGTCCACCGGCTACACCGACCTCGACGGCATGACCAGTGGCCTGCAGCCAGCCGACTTGATCATCGTCGCCGGCCGTCCGTCCATGGGTAAAACCACCTTCGCCATGAACCTGGTGGAAAACGCCGTGTTGCGCAGCGACAAGGCCGTACTGGTTTACTCCCTGGAGATGCCAGGCGAATCGCTGATCATGCGTATGTTGTCGTCCCTGGGCCGCATCGACCAGACCAAGGTGCGTGCCGGCCGCCTGGAAGACGACGACTGGCCGCGGCTGACCTCGGCGGTCAACCTGCTCAACGATCGCAAGCTGTTTATCGATGACACCGCGGGCATCAGTCCGTCGGAAATGCGCGCGCGTACCCGACGCCTGGTGCGTGAGCACGGCGATATTGCCCTGATCATGATCGACTACCTGCAGTTGATGCAGATCCCGGGTTCCAGCGGTGACAGCCGGACCAACGAGATTTCCGAGATTTCCCGCTCGTTGAAAGCCCTGGCCAAGGAATTCAACTGCCCGGTGGTTGCCCTGTCGCAGCTCAACCGATCTCTTGAGCAGCGTCCGAACAAACGCCCGATCAACTCCGACTTGCGGGAATCCGGAGCGATCGAGCAGGATGCTGACGTGATCATGTTCGTATACCGGGACGAGGTGTATCACCCGGAGACCGAGCATAAAGGCATCGCCGAAATCATCATCGGTAAACAGCGTAACGGGCCAATCGGCACCACGCGCCTGGCCTTTATCGGCAAATACACCCGCTTCGAAAACCTGGCGCCGGGCAGCTACAACTTCGAAGACGAGTAAAAGGCCGTCCCGCCAATTCCGACTGCAAAGGTCGGAATTGGTCAAAATTTGTGCTATATTCCGCGCCCGCGATTTTTCATCTCAACACCGGTCACCGTCATGCAAACAGCCAAGCCGTTATTTGACTATCCCAAGTACTGGGCCGAATGTTTCGGTCCTGCGCCATTCCTGCCGATGAGCAGGGAGGAGATGGATCAGCTTGGCTGGGATTCATGCGACATCATCATCGTCACCGGTGACGCGTACGTGGACCATCCGTCGTTCGGCATGGCAATCATCGGCCGGCTGCTGGAGTCCCAGGGCTTTCGCGTCGGGATCATTGCCCAGCCCAACTGGCAGTCCAAAGACGACTTCATGAAGCTCGGCGAGCCGAACCTGTTCTTCGGCGTCGCGGCCGGCAACATGGACTCGATGATCAACCGCTACACCGCCGACAAGAAAATCCGCTCCGATGACGCCTACACCCCAGGCGGCATGGCCGGCAAACGTCCGGACCGCGCGAGCCTGGTCTACAGCCAGCGCTGCAAGGAAGCCTACAAGCACGTGCCGATCGTGCTCGGCGGCATCGAAGCCTCCCTGCGCCGCATCGCCCACTACGACTACTGGCAGGACCGTGTACGCAACTCGATCCTGATCGACGCCTGCGCCGATATCCTGCTGTACGGCAACGCCGAGCGGGCCATCGTCGAAGTCGCCCAGCGCCTGTCGTGGGGCCACAAGATCGAAGACATCACCGACGTGCGCGGCACCGCGTTCATTCGTCGTGACACGCCTGAAGGCTGGTACGAGGTGGACTCCACCCGTATCGACCGTCCGGGCAAGATCGACAAGATCATCAACCCGTACGTGAACACCCAGGACACCCAGGCCTGCGCCATCGAGCAGGAAAAGGGCCCGGTGGAAGATCCGGAAGAGGCCAAGGTGGTACAGATCCTGGCCAGCCCGCGCATGACCCGTGACAAGACCGTGATCCGTCTGCCGTCCGTGGAAAAAGTCCGTGGCGACTCGGTGCTGTATGCCCACGCCAACCGCGTGCTCCACCTGGAAACCAACCCGGGCAACGCCCGCGCGCTGGTACAGAAGCACGGCGAAGTGGATGTGTGGTTCAACCCGCCGCCCATTCCCATGACTACCGAAGAAATGGACTACGTGTTCGGCATGCCTTACGCGCGTGTTCCACACCCGGCGTACGGCAAGGAAAAGATCCCGGCCTACGACATGATCCGCTTCTCGGTGAACATCATGCGTGGCTGCTTCGGCGGCTGCACCTTCTGCTCGATCACCGAGCACGAAGGCCGGATCATCCAGAACCGTTCCGAAGAGTCGATCATTCGCGAAATCGAAGAGATCCGCGACAAGGTGCCAGGCTTCACCGGCGTCATCTCCGACCTCGGCGGCCCGACCGCGAACATGTACCGCATCGCCTGCAAGAGCCCGGAAATCGAATCCGCGTGCCGCAAGCCATCCTGCGTGTTCCCGGGCATCTGCCCGAACCTGAACACCGACCACTCGTCGCTGATCCAGCTGTATCGCAGCGCCCGTGCGTTGCCGGGCGTGAAGAAGATCCTGATCGCTTCCGGCCTGCGCTACGACCTCGCGGTCGAGTCGCCGGAGTACGTGAAGGAGCTGGTGACCCACCACGTCGGTGGTTACCTGAAGATCGCCCCGGAACACACCGAGGAAGGTCCGCTCAACCAGATGATGAAACCGGGCATCGGCAGCTATGACAAGTTCAAGCGCATGTTCGAGAAGTACACCAAGGAAGCGGGCAAGGAGCAGTACCTGATTCCTTACTTCATCGCCGCCCACCCGGGCACCACCGATGAAGACATGATGAACCTGGCCCTGTGGCTCAAGGGCAACGGCTTCCGCGCCGACCAGGTGCAGGCGTTCTACCCGTCGCCAATGGCCACCGCCACGGCGATGTACCACTCGGGCAAGAACCCGCTGCGCAAGGTTACCTACAAGAGCGACGCGGTGACCATCGTCAAGAGCGAAGAACAGCGCCGCCTGCACAAGGCCTTCCTGCGCTACCACGACCCGAAGGGCTGGCCGATGCTGCGTGAAGCATTGACTCGCATGGGCCGTGCAGACCTGATCGGGCCGGGCAAGGAGCAACTGATCCCGTTGCACCAACCGTCCACCGACAGCTACCAGAGCGCCCGTCGCAAAAACTCGACGCCGGCTGGCAGCCACAAGGTTGCGAAGGAAACCACCACCAGGATCCTCACCCAGCACACTGGCTTGCCGCCGCGTGGCAGTGATGGCAGCAACCCTTGGGACAAGCGTGAGCAAGCCAAGGCCGCGGCCATGGCGCGCAACAAGCAGGCCGCCAAGGAGCGCACCGACGCCGCCAAGGGCAAAGGCAAGAAGCCAGCCCGCAAGCCGGTCGTGCCGCGTTGATCGCCGCCTGAAACGCAAAACGCCAGCCTCGTGCTGGCGTTTTGCTTTCTAGCGGGTGGGTAGCCTGTTTGTTAAGGTGGCGCCCATTCGAGCGCCATCGCAGGCAAGCCAGCTCCCACATGTGACCGGGTTTCAGCATGAGAATGCGGTCGAATGTGGGAGCGGGCTTGCTCGCGAAAGCGCCAGTTCAGACACCACCCATTTCAAGGAAGAACACCCCCATGAGCAGCCCCCTGCTTGGCATCGGCATGGACTCCAACCGCTCCCAGTTCATGGCCCGCCAGCGCATCGAAAGCCAGATCAACCTGCCACGCCTGTTTGCCGCCATCGACGCCGACCCCGGCATCGTGGGGGCGGGTGTGGTGTATATCGATGCCGACTTCAACATCGTGACCCTGCGTGAATTCAAACCCCTCTGCAGCATTAAGCCCAAGCGCGTGATTCTGCGGGAGGCGCAGAAGTACATTGCCCCCACGCAATTTGCTGAACATGTTGTGAGTAATCCGCGCGAATCCCGCCTGATTGGTGAGGCCGTGAATACCGGCATTTCTTGTTTTGGCGCCGTCATCAGTTGGGCGGCTATTGCCAGCGGAACCATTTTGGTTCCATTCAGCGCCGGCGCGAGTTCGGTCATCGTCGTGGTCGGATACGCGGCTGCTGGTGCAAGCGCACTCCAGTGTTTCAATGGCATTACTCGAACGGTACTCGAGGTGGCAAGGCCAGAGGGAAATGATTGGCTCGACAGCGAGGCGTGGTATCAGAACACCTCAACGGTTTTGGACGCAGTATCGTTAGCTGGAGTGGGTGCCTCCGCCCTGACGACAATAAAACTTGTCAATGTCGCGAAGGCGGCCACAGGCAAGACGTTGCGCGAAGTGCTTCGTGGCTTGAATCGACAAGAAAGAGCGAAGCTCACAAAAGAACTGCTGACCATCAATGACCCTCGCCTCACATCGAAGATGCTCAAGCTCAAGCAGTTGTCGGGCGAACTGCCCAAGCGTTTTACCCCGACCCAACTTAAACACAGTACCAAAACCCAGATTAAAGACGCCTTAGGCGCAACGGCGGGCCTTATAGGGAGTGCTTACACGGGCAACGTAAAAACCATCGCATTGGGGTTGTATGAGGAGGTCGGAGAATGAGCGAGCTGATGACGCTTCGTGATTTTTTCAGGCATTACTTCCTTACTTTTATCGGTGGTGTATTTGCGGCCTATTTTTCTTTGGGCTTCGCTACAGCGCTTTCCTTTGCGACCTATTTTCGTGATTCGCCTCTCGCTGGCGGCTTGGGCTTTTCGATCATGCTCATCGGAGCATTGCTGATCCTGTTAACGGTCCATAGCAATTTCATGATTTTGCGCGGGCGCCCCTCGTGGGTGTGGGTAATGGTGGGTATTTACTTCGCCTGCTTTCTGTTTGTGCTTCCCATGATTCAGTACGCGCCGCACGCCGTTCTTTATGGCCTGGCGTTGGTTTTTCCGCTGTTTGGCCTCTTGATACTCAACAGCTCTGTTCAGCGAGATATGCGCATTAAACTCGTGGGAATTCGCCACATTCGGCAGTCTTTGAAGACCAAGAGCCGAACCCGATAGGTATCAGGACATCACTCCTGTCGATTTTTATCAGGGAATCGAGCAATGAACCAAGCACCGAGCATTCGCGGTTTTCTATCTCGGTATTTTCCTGTTTTCATGGGGGCGATATTGGCATCGGTATTTTCCCTGGCCTTTGCGGTGCCATTGTTTTTTGAAAGCTATTTCCGGGATCTTTCTGTGGCCGATACCGCTAAGTACTCCTTTATCGGCGGAATCGCTTTAACGATGGTCATCGTGCACTGCAACTTCATGATTGCGCGCGGGCACCCGCAATGGGTCTGGCCACTGGTGGTGTTACTGGGGCTTTGTTTCGCGTGTGTGCTGCCCACTATCGTGTATCAGCCGCATGCGTTCATTTATGGCGTGAGCGTGCTTTTACCCTTGCTTGCACTGCTATTGCTTAACAGCAAGCGCCACCGCGAAATGCGCCAGAAACTGGTCGAAGTGCGCCACCTGCGTGAAGCCGTGATCGCCAGGCACAAAGCCCGTTGACTGGGTAGATTCACCACCCACCCTCACACTCCCGCCACAAATATGTGCAACCCTCGCACCACGACGGCAGCCATCGCGCCGTTTTGGTGCTGTACTGCACCGGGTCCCACGATAAAGCGCAATGACCACTGCTCTGGCATAAGTCTTGCGCGCTTTGTTTCCATGCCCTGGCTCGCAGGAGGCCGCCGTGTCGATTCATGTCGCGTTGCACCACGTTACGCATTACCGCTACGACCGCGCGGTCGAACTCGGCCCACAGATTGTTCGTCTGCGTCCGGCGGCCCATAGCCGCACGCGGATTCTTTCCTACGCGCTGAAGGTGCTGCCGGAACAGCACTTCATCAATTGGCAACAAGATCCCCAGGGCAATTACCTGGCGCGTCTGGTGTTCCCGGAAAAAACTGACGAGCTGCGCATCGAAGTCGACTTGGTCGCGGAGATGGCGGTATTCAATCCGTTCGATTTCTTCCTGGAACCCTACGCCGAAAAAATCCCGTTCAGCTACGCCGCCGATGAGCAGCGCGAGCTGGCGCCGTACCTGGAAACATTGCCGCTGACCCCGAGATTCGCCGCGTATCTGGCGGGTATCGACCGCACGCCGTTGCCGGCGGTGGATTTCCTGGTGGGCCTGAATCAGCGCCTGGCCGCCGATATCGGCTACCTGATCCGCATGGAGCCGGGGGTACAAACTCCGGAATTCACCCTGGAAAACGCCTCCGGTTCCTGCCGGGATTCGGCGTGGTTGCTGGTGCAACTGCTGCGTAATCTCGGTTTGGCGGCGCGATTTGTGTCGGGCTATCTGATCCAGCTGACTGCCGACGTCAAAGCCCTCGACGGCCCGTCCGGCACCGAGGTGGATTTCACCGACCTGCACGCCTGGTGCGAAGTCTATTTGCCTGGCGCCGGCTGGATCGGCCTCGATGCCACCTCCGGTTTGTTCGCCGGTGAAGGTCATATCCCGTTGGCCTGTAGTCCTGATCCTTCTTCCGCGGCGCCCATCAGTGGCCTGGTGGAACCCTGCGAGTGCGAATTTACCCACGAGATGTCCGTGGAGCGGATTTGGGAAGCGCCCAGGGTTACCAAGCCCTACACCGAAGAGCAGTGGCTGGCGATCCAGGCCCTGGGCCGGCAGATCGACGGTGACCTGCACAAGGACGACGTACGCCTGACCATGGGCGGCGAACCCACCTTCGTTTCCATCGACGACCCCGACGGCGCCGAATGGAACACCGCCGCCCTGGGCCCGGACAAACGCCGGCTGTCCGCCGAGCTGTTCCAGCGCATGCGCAAGCACTACGCACCCAAGGGCCTGGTGCATTTCGGCCAGGGCAAGTGGTACCCCGGCGAGCAACTGCCGCGCTGGTCCCTCAACTGCTACTGGCGCCGCGACGGCGTGCCGATCTGGCACAACAGCGCGCTGATCGCCGATGAGCAGCAAAGCTACGGCGCCGATGGCATGATGGCCGGGCGTTTTCTGGCCAGCGTTGCCGAGCGCCTGAAACTGCCCGCGCAGTTTGTATTCCCGGCCTACGAAGACAATTTCTATTACCTGTGGCGCGAAGGCGCCTTGCCGCAAAACGTCAGCGCCGAAGATCCGCGCCTGGAGGACAAGCTTGAGCGCGAGCGCCTGCGCAAGGTCTTCAGCCAGGGCCTGGATAAAGTCATCGGCCAGGTGCTGCCGCTGGCGCGCACGGCGGCCAATGACCGCTGGCAGAGCGGGCGCTGGTACCTGCGGGACAACCATTGCCGCCTGGTGCCGGGCGATTCACCGTTGGGTTATCGCCTGCCACTGGCCTCGCAACCGTGGGTAACGGCGGCGGACTATCCGTTCGTGCACCCCACCGATCCCAATCAGGACCTGGCAGACCTGCCGACCACCTCGCAACTGCAAAGCCATGGCGAGGCAGCTGCCAGCCAAGACCGTATCCCGAAGATCGACGAGTCTGCCGACTGGCTGACCCGCACCGCCCTGTGCGCCGAGGCACGGGACGGCCGCTTGTACCTGTTCATGCCGCCGCTGGAACGGGTCGAGGATTACCTGGAACTGGTGGCCGCCATCGAAGCCACCGCCGAAGAACTGCATTGCCCGGTGTTGCTGGAAGGCTATGAGCCGCCGAGCGACCCACGCCTGAGCAACTTCCGGGTGACGCCGGATCCGGGTGTGATCGAGGTCAACGTGCAGCCGTCCGCCACCTGGGACGAGTTGGTGGAACGCACCGAGTTTCTCTACGAAGAAGCCCGGCAAACCCGCCTCACCACAGAAAAATTCATGATCGACGGGCGCCACACCGGCACCGGCGGCGGTAACCACTTTGTGCTCGGTGGCGCTACGCCCAAGGATTCGCCGTTCCTGCGGCGTCCCGATCTGCTGCGCAGCCTGATCAGCTATTGGCATAACCATCCGTCATTGTCCTACCTGTTTTCCGGCCTGTTCATCGGCCCGACTTCCCAGGCACCACGGGTCGACGAAGCGCGCAACGATGCGCTGTATGAGCTGGAAATCGCCTTCGCGCAGATGCCCGAAGCGGGCGAAGAATGCCCTCCATGGTTGGTGGACCGCCTGCTGCGCAACCTGCTGATCGACGTCACTGGCAATACCCACCGCGCCGAGTTCTGCATCGACAAGCTCTACTCGCCGGACGGTGCCACCGGCCGCCTGGGCCTGCTGGAATTGCGTGCCTTTGAAATGCCGCCCCATGCCCGCATGAGCCTGACCCAGCAGTTGCTGCTGCGGGCACTGGTCGCGCGGTTCTGGCGTGAACCCTATGCGCCGCCGAAGCTGGCGCGCTGGGGCACAGAGCTGCATGACCGCTTCCTGCTGCCGCACTTTATCGAGCAGGATTTTGCCGACGTGATCGTCGAGCTGAACGCTGCCGGTTATCCGCTGCGGGCCGAATGGTTTGCCGCGCACCTGGAGTTCCGTTTTCCCAAGGTCGGTGACTACGCCGTCAGCGGCATCGAACTGGAATTGCGCCAGGCCCTTGAGCCCTGGCATGTGCTGGGCGAAGAGGGTGCGGTGGGCGGTACGGTGCGTTACGTGGATTCGTCCCTGGAGCGCCTGCAGGTCAAGTTGAGTGGCCTGCCGCCCCAGCGTTACCTGCTGACCTGCAATGGCATCCCGGTGCCGCTGCAACCCACCGGGCGTGTCGGCGAGTTTGTGGCTGGCGTGCGTTATCGCGCCTGGCAACCGGCCAACTGCCTGCAGCCAACGATCCCGGTGCATGCGCCACTGGTGTTCGATCTTTTGGACACATGGATGCAGCGCTCGCTGGGCGGTTGCCAGTACCATGTCGCCCACCCGGGCGGGCGCAATTACGACAGCCTGCCGGTGAATGCCAATGAAGCTGAAAGCCGGCGGATGGCGCGGTTTTTCCGCTTGGGACACAGCCCCGGGAAATTGCCGGTGCCGAGTGTGGTGATCAATGATGAATTGCCGATGACCCTGGATTTGCGGCGCTTCCCCAATAAGAATGACTAAATGCGATTCAAAATGTGGGAGCGGGCTTGCTCGCGAATACGGTGTATCAGAAACACATTAAGTGACTGACACTCCGCTTTCGCGAGCAAGCCCGCTCCCACACAAGCCCGCTCCCACAGTTGGATCGCGTGGTTTGTGAGTTAATTCGACTTCCCTTGCCTCTGCCGAGCGTTCCATGCCCGACTTGCTCGACCGTTACCCGCTGACCGCGGGCACTTATCACGAACTGCTGGACGACAGCGGCGCGGTTCGCGCCCATTGGCAGCGGCTGCTCGATCACTTGCAACGCAGCACCCCGGCGCAACTGGCCCAGCGCCAAGCCTTGCTGACTCGGCAGATCCAGGAAAACGGCGTGACCTACAACGTCTACGCCGACCCCAAGGGCGCCGATCGTCCCTGGGAGCTGGACCTGCTGCCCCACGTGCTGGCCGCCGATGAATGGAAGCAACTTGCCGCCGGCATCGCCCAGCGTGCGCGCCTGCTGAATGCAGTACTGGCCGACCTCTACGGCCCGCAACGCCTGATCGCCGAAGGCTTGCTGCCGGCAGAACTGGTGTTCGGCCATAACAATTTCCTGTGGCCGTGCCAGGGCATCCAGCCGCCCGACGGCGCGTTCCTGCACCTGTACGCCGTGGACCTGGCGCGTACGCCGGATGGCCGCTGGTGGGTCACCGCCGACCGGACCCAGGCCCCGTCCGGCGCCGGTTATGCTTTGGAAAACCGCACCATCGTGTCCCGCGCCTTCCCGGACCTTTACCGCGACTTGCAGGTGCAGCACCTCACCGGGTTCTTCCGCACCCTGCAGGAAACCCTGGCCCGCCAGGCGCCGAGCGACGACCAGCCACCGCTGATCGTGCTGCTGACCCCGGGCCGTTTCAACGAAAGCTATTTCGAGCATCTGTACCTCGCCCGCCAGCTTGGCTACCCGCTGGTGGAAGGCGGCGACCTGACCGTGCGCGACGCCACGGTGTACCTCAAGACCCTCAGCGGCCTGCGCCGGGTGCACGCGATCATGCGCCGCCTGGACGACGACTTCTGCGACCCGCTGGAACTGCGCACCGACTCGGCCCTCGGCGTGCCCGGCCTGCTGGATGCCGTGCGCCAGGGCAATGTGCTGGTGGCCAACGCCCTGGGCAGTGGCGTGCTGGAATCCCCTGGCCTGTTGGGATTTCTGCCGAAGATCAATCAATTCCTGTTTGGCGAAGAGCTGATCCTGCCGTCCATCGCGACCTGGTGGTGCGGTGAGCCGCCGGTGCTGGCCGAAGCCCTGGAGAAACTGCCGGAGCTGCTGATCAAGCCGGCGTTTCCGTCGCAAAGCTTTACCCCGGTATTTGGCCGCGACTTGAACGACGAACAACGCGAGGCCCTGGCTGAGCGCATGCGCGCGCGGCCTTACGCCTATGTCGCCCAGGAACTTGCGCAGTTGTCCCAGGCGCCGGTCTGGCACACCGTTGACGATCACCTTCAGCACCGCGCCATCGGCATGCGTGTGTACGCCGTAGCCAGCGCCGACGGTTATCGGGTACTGCCCGGTGGCCTGACCCGTGTGGCCGCCGATGCCGATGCCGAAGTGGTGTCGATGCAGCGCGGCGGTGCGAGCAAGGACACCTGGGTGCTCGGCGAACGCGCCCATGGCACCGAGCAATGGCGCGCCCAACGGGCCATCGGCGCCCATGACCTGGTGCGGCGTGATCCGTACCTGCCGTCGCGGGTGGTGGAAAACCTGTTCTGGTTTGGCCGTTATTGCGAGCGCTGTGATGACAGTGCGCGCTGGTTGCGGATCGTCCTCGCCCGCTATGTCGACGGAGACGACCCGTTGGCGCTGCAGGCGGCGGTTGAACTGGGTGAGAACCTGCGACTGTTGCCGGAGGAGGGCGAGTTGCCTGAGCGGCTTCAGGCGGCGTTGCTCGGTGACGACTGGCCGTCGAGCCTGCGGGCCAACTTGCAGCGCTTGCAGTGGGCGGCGTCCCAGGTGCGCGGCAAGCTGTCCCGGGAAAACTGGCAGGCGCTGGTGGAGTTGCAGCGCGAAGCTCTGGACCTGGAAAGCGAAGAGCCGGACTTCGGCGAACTGCTGGATTTCCTCAACCGCCTGGTGATGTCCCTGGCCGCGCTGTCGGGCTTTGCCCTTGACGACATGACCCGCGACGAAGGCTGGCGCTTCCTGATGATGGGCCGGCGCATCGAGCGCCTGCAGTTTCTCAGCAGCAGCCTGGCGGCGTTCCTGCGCGGCGTGGCGGTGTTCGATCAGGCCGGGCTGGAGTGGTTGCTGGAACTGGGCAACAGCAGCATCACCTATCGTTCGCGCTACCTCGCGGTACCGCAGCTGATTCCGGTGCTGGACCTGTTGCTGCTGGATGAGCAAAACCCCCACGCAGTGCTGTTCCAGCTGAAACTGGTGAGCCGCACCTTGCGTCGCTTGAATGACGATTTCAGCGTGCCCCGGGAAACCGGGTTGGCGCCGTTGGTGGAGCGCCTGGCGCGCTTTGACCTGGGCTGCCTGGAGAATCCGCTGTTCGGCGAGTCCAGTGTGCGCGCTGCGCTGGACGGCCTGGCCGACCTGCTGCAAGCGGTGGCCGATGAAAGTGGGCAAGTCTCGGATCGCCTGGCCTTGCGCCATTTTGCCCATGTGGACGATGTCAGCCAGCAAACGGTGTCTGTGTGATGAGTGCCCGCTACCAGATTTTCCACGATACCCACTACCACTACGACAGCCCGGTGTCCCTGGCCCAGCAGCTGGCGCACCTGTGGCCGCGGCCTTGCGCCTGGCAGCGCTGCAGCTCGCAGCAACTGGAGATCAGCCCAGAACCGACCTCGCGCCGGGATGAACTGGATGTGTTCGGCAACCCGATCACCCGGCTGGCATTCGAGCGGCCCCATGATGAACTGCTGGTGAACGCCGGGCTGACAGTGGAGGTGTTGGCGCGGCCGCTGCTGGATTTCAGCCTGTCGCCGGCCTGGGACCAGACCCGCAACGGCCTGACCTACAGCAGCCAGCCGCTGTCGGCCGAAGTGATCGAGGCGTGCCGCTATCGGTTCGAATCGCCCTATGTGCATTTGAAGAAAAGCTTCGTCGAGTTCTCCGAAGACTGTTTCCCGGCTGGTCGTCCGTTGCTGTTGGGTGTGCAGGCGCTGATGCAGAAGATCTTCAGCGAATTTACTTTCGATGCCGAAGCCACCCAGGTCGCCACGCCGTTGGTGGAAGTGCTGGAGCGCCGGCGCGGCGTGTGCCAGGACTTCGCCCACCTGATGCTCGCGTGCCTGCGTTCCCGGGGCCTGGCGGCGCGGTATATCAGCGGTTACCTGCTGACCCAGCCACCGCCCGGCCAACCACGGTTGATCGGCGCGGATGCGTCCCACGCGTGGGTTTCGGTGTTTTGCCCGGTGTCGGGTTGGGTGGATTTTGACCCGACCAACAATGTGCAGCCGGCACTGGAACACATCACCCTGGCCTGGGGCCGGGACTTTTCCGATGTTTCGCCGTTGCGGGGGGTGATTCTGGGGGGAGGGAGCCATGACCCGGAAGTGCGGGTGACGGTGATGCCGCTGGAGTAATGCACAAGATCGTTCCCACGCTCCGCGTGGGAATGCCTGTTGTGACGCTCTGCGTCACCCTGCACATATCTCAAATCGGGACGCGGAGCGCCCCAGGATGCATTCCCACGCGGAGCGTGGGAACGATCACCTATTCAGCGTCTTTCGGTGCTTCGGTTTCGTCTGTAGCCACTGTACCTTCAGCATCCGGGTTCAGTGCACCGGCTTCTTCGTCGGCTGCAATTTTCTTGCGCTGCAGCTTTTCCTCTTTCTTCTGCTCTTTGGCCAAGTCTCTCTGACGTTTGGCGAAGGAGTAATTAGGTTTTGCCATGGGCGATCCTCTGGGGTCGAAGGTGAGGTTGAGCGGCGCGTATTCTGCCTTTAATCGCGTCCCAAGGGTTAATCGGGTTTTTGGTCCACCCATTTGGGCAGGACCAGCGGTTGCCAGGCATCCAGTACGTCAAGCAGCTCAGCCGGCGATTCGCTCATTTGCAGCATGGCACGATGCGGTGCCCGGACGAAGCCTTCGCCGACGATATGATCAAGAAAATCGGTCAACTTGCGGTAAAAACCGTTCACTTCGAGCAAACCCAGCGGTTTGCCGTGGTAGCCGAGCTGGCCCCAGGTCCAGACTTCGAACAGTTCTTCCAGGGTGCCCAGGCCGCCCGGCAGCGCAATAAAGGCGTCGCTCAGCTCGGCCATGCGTGCCTTGCGGGCGTGCATGCCGTCGACCACCTCCAGGCGGGTCAGGCCTTTGTGGCCGATTTCGAGGTTTTTCAGGCTTTCGGGAATAATTCCGATCACCTCGCCGCCGGCTTCCAGCGCCGCATCGGCGACGATACCCATCAGGCCCACGGCGCCGCCGCCGTACACCAGGGTCAGCTTGCGCTCCGCCAGCGCGCGCCCGAGGGCCACGGCTGCTTCACGGTAGGCCGGGTTGGTGCCGCTGCTGGCACCGCAAAACACACAGACAGACTTCAAGGACATACCTGACTCCACTCAGTTGTGGCTAAAGAGTAAAGGCTGGCTTGCGTCTCTCAAAGGATTAAACCTCGCGTTGAGGTGTTTCGCAGGTGCCGCTGGCACCACAGGCATAGGCGGCAAGCAGGCTGCGGAACAGGCTATTGAGGTGCATGGCTGGGACTCCGGAAGGGTGATGGACCGATCATAGGCCGGCACCCGCACTTTGGCCGGTAGATTGTGTCGATGAGTCTGATAGCCTAAAGTTGTATACAATCTGTTGATACAGATCATATGAAGTCCTGCCTGACTCAGGCACCCTTGTCGCAATATGCGTTTTTTAAACCCTGCCCTGGAGATTCACATGTTTGCCAAACTCGTTGCTGTTTCCCTGCTGACTCTGGCTAGCGGCCAGTTGCTTGCTGCAGAGTGCAAGGTCACTGTCGACTCCACTGACCAGATGTCCTTCAACACCAAGGCCATCGAAATCGACAAGAGCTGCAAGACGTTCACCGTTGAGTTGACCCACTCCGGCAGCTTGCCGAAAAACGTCATGGGCCATAACTGGGTGCTGAGTTCCGCCGCCGACATGCCTGGCATCGCCAGCGACGGCATGGCTGCCGGCATCGACAAGAACTACCTGAAAGACGGTGACACCCGCATCATCGCCCACACCAAGATCATCGGTGCCGGCGAGAAAGACTCCGTGACCTTCGATGTGTCGAAGCTGGCGGCAGGCACTGACTACGCGTTCTTCTGCTCGTTCCCAGGCCACATCTCGATGATGAAAGGCACTGTGACCCTGAAGTAAACACTCTTGTAGGAGCGAGCTTGCTCGCGAAAACCTCAAAGGCACCGCGCTCATCCAGGATGGGCGCGTTTTCGTTGACGATCTTCGCGAGCAAGCTCGCTCCTACAGTGCTCAGGGTGCAAACGGCATTACCCGCTTGTGCTCGGTCTTGCGATAGGTGTCGCAGATGATCTTGAAGGCCTCCTCGCGCACCGGCTCGCCGTGCAGGAACGCGTCGATCTCGGCATAGGTCACGCCATGGGACGCTTCGTCCGGCTTGCCCGGCGACAGGTCTTCCAGGTCGGCCGTCGGGATCTTCTCTACCAGCGATTCCGGAGCACCAAAGTGCCGGGCAATCGCACGCACCTGGTTCTTCACCAGCCCGCTCAGCGGCGCCAGGTCGCAGGCGCCATCACCGAACTTGGTGAAAAAGCCCATCACCGCTTCCGCCGCATGGTCGGTACCGATCACCAAACCACCGGCCGCGCCAGCGATGGTGTACTGCGCCACCATGCGCATGCGCGCCTTGGTGTTGCCCAGCACGAAGTCCCGGGAGACCGCGGCCTTGCCTTCAAACGCCGCCACTTCATTGGCCAGGGATTTCACCGCCGGGCCGATGTTCACTGTGTGGCGCTCGTCGGGCTCGATAAAGTCCACGGACGCCTGGGCGTCGTGTTCGTCGAACTGGGTTTCGTAGGGCAGGCGCACCGCGATAAAGCGGTACGCATCGTCACCCTTGGCAGCCCGCAACTCTTGCATTGCACGCTGGGCCAGCAGGCCGGCGGTCAGGGAGTCGACGCCGCCGCTGATGCCCAGCACCAACGTCTTGAGGCCTGAATTGAGCAGGCAATCCTGGATAAAGGTAACGCGCCGGGCGACCTCCGCCTCAAGGGCGGCCTGGTCCTTGAACGGTGGTTGGACCTTGAGCTGTTCAGCAATCTCGCGCTGTACGGCTTGCATGATTCACTCCTTGCTGGGTAGGGCAGGTACTTTGAAAACGTGGCGCAAATAGGCGACAAAGTTCGGATCGGTGCAGTGGGTCTTGCCCGCTTCATCGGAAATCTTCGCGACGGGCTGGCCATTACAGGCAGTCATTTTAAGCACGATGCTCATCGGTTCCACACCTGGAATATCACAGGTCAGGTTGGTGCCGATGCCGAAGCTCACATTGATCCGACCACGCAGCGCGCGGAAAATCTCCAGCGCCTTGGGCAGCGACAGGCTGTCGGAGAACACCAGGGTCTTGCTCATGGGCTCGATCCCCAGCTTGTGATAGTGGGCGATCGCCTTTTCGGCCCATTGCACCGGGTCACCGGAGTCGTGGCGCAGGCCGTCGAAGAGCTTGGCGAAGTACAGGTCGAAATCGCTGAGAAACGCATCGGTGGTGATGCAATCGGTCAGGGCGATGCCCAGCAGGCCACGGTACTCGCGCACCCAGCAGTCGAGGGCGGCGATCTGGCTGTCGATCAGGCGCGGGCCGAGTTGCTGGTGGGCCATGATCCATTCGTGGGCCATGGTGCCCAGCGGCTTCATGTTCAGCTCGCGGGCCAGGTGCACGTTGCTGGTGCCGACAAAACGCCCGGGGAAGTCGTGCTTGAGCACGTTCACCACTTCTTCCTGCACGCGGTAGGAGAAGCGTCGACGCGTGCCGAAATCCGCGACCTGCAGTTCGGACAGTTCTTCGACGCTGGCGTTGGCCGTCAGCCAGTCGAACTTGCGATACAGCTGCTCGCGGGCCTGTTCGAGGATCACGCTCTGGTAGCGATAGCGGTTACGCACTTCGCTGACGATGGCCAGCATCGGCACTTCAAACAGGATCACGTGCAGCCATGGCCCGCGCAGGCGGATAAACAGCTCACCGTTTTCGATACCGGTGTGCACGTAGCGCAGGTTGAAGCGAAACAGCCCGAGGAAACGCAGGAAATCCGGCTTCATGAAGCTGATGCGTTCCAGGAAGCCCAGTTGGTCGGGGCTCAGGCTCAGCTCGGCGAGGCGCTCGATCTGGTAGCGGATCTCCGCCAAGTACGGGCGCAGGTCTTCACTGTTGCGGCAACGAAACTCCCATTCAACTTCCACGTTCGGGTAGTTGTGCAGCACCGCCTGCATCATGGTCAGCTTGTAGAAGTCGGTGTCGAGCAGGTTCTGCACGATGCGATCGGCAAACACACTCTCGCTCATAACGGGAATCTCCAGACGGGTCGGCGATGGGCGCTGACCTTTACGCACAATTAAGGAATGGCGCTAGTGGCGCATAGACCTGTGCTGTTTTGCCAGTGATTTTTTTGGGGATGACTACTGGCGCCATCGCAGGCAAGCCAGCTCCCACAGGTGAATGCATTCCAAAATGTGGGAGCTGGCTTGCCTGCGATAGCGGTATTGCAGGCAAAAAAGGTCAATCAGACTCAACCTGCTCCATCATCCACTTCACAAAATCCCGCACCTTGGGCACTTCCGCCGAGTGCTCGGGGTAGGCCAGGTAATACGCATCCTGGCTCGGCATCGCGTGCTGCCAGGGGATCACCAGCTTGCCTTCTGCTAGCTCTTCTTCCACCAGAAACCTGGGCAGCAGCGCCACACCGCAGCCAACCTGTGCGGCGCGAATGCACATATAAAAGGTCTCGAAGCGCGGCCCATGGTAGCTGTGCTCGGTGTGATGACCCTGGGCGGCGAACCAGTCATGCCAGCCTTGCGGGCGCGAGGCGTTTTGCAGCAACACCAGTTCGCTCAGTTGCGTGGGGTCGGTAAATGCTTGGGCGGGCAGGCTGTCGGGTGAGCACACGGGCACCAGTTCTTCGCTGAACAGCTTGAGGCTCTCGGTGCCGGGCCGTGAGCCCTGGCCAAAGTAGAAGGCCAGGTCGGCCTTGCCTTGCAGCAGCTCGTCGGGCTCCTGTTCGTTGCACAGGTCCAGGTGAATCTGCGGATGGCGTAGTCGCCAGCCCTTGAGGCGCGGCACCAGCCAGCGGGCGCCGAAGGTGTAGGGCGTGGACACCCGCAGCACTTCAGTCTCGCCGCCGTAGGAGCGCAGGTAATGGGTGGACATCTCCACCTGGGTGAGGATCTTGCGCACTTCCACCAGGTACAGATCGCCCGCCGGGGTCATCTGCAAGCGGCGGCGCACCCGGCGAAACAGCAGGTGCTGCAACAGTTCTTCCAGCTGCGCGACCTGTTTGCTGACAGCGCTCTGGGTGAGGTTCAGCTCTTCGGCGGCGCGGGTAAAACTCAGGTGGCGGGTGACCGCTTCGAAGCACTGCAGGGCGGTGATCGAGGGCAAATGTCTTTTATTCAGCACGGCACGCCTCTTTTTGTTCTTAGCATGAATAAACGGAATGATATCTCGCCTAATCGTCGTTTGTTGGCAAGTCTTGGGCCAGCTACAAATAAGGTCTGGATCGCCGCGACCGCTGGCGGCGCAAATTTCTGTTTGTAGATTGAAGGAGTGACCCATGGTTGCCGCATTGCTTGATCGTCTCGGGGTAAACCCGGCGCTGTACCAGTCGGGTAAACAACCCGTGCATTCGCCCATTGATGGCAGCCGGATTGCCAGTGTGCACTGGGAAGGCGCCGCCGAGGTGGAGCAGCAGGTCAGTCGCGCCGAGCATGCATTCGAGGCCTGGCGCAAGGTGCCGGCCCCGCGTCGTGGTGAGCTGGTGCGCCAGTTCGGTGACGTGTTGCGCGAGTACAAGGCCGACCTCGGCGAGCTGGTGTCGTGGGAAGCCGGCAAGATCACCCAGGAAGGTTTGGGTGAAGTGCAGGAAATGATCGACATCTGCGACTTCGCCGTCGGCCTGTCGCGCCAGCTGTACGGCTTGACTATCGCCTCCGAGCGTCCGGGCCACCACATGCGTGAAACCTGGCACCCGCTGGGCGTGGTTGGCGTGATCAGCGCCTTCAACTTCCCGGTCGCCGTATGGGCGTGGAACACCGCGCTGGCGCTGGTGTGCGGCAACGCAGTGATCTGGAAACCGTCGGAAAAAACCCCGCTTACCGCCCTGGCCTGCCAGGCACTGTTCGAGCGCGTACTGAAGAACTTCAGCGATGCGCCGCCGTACCTCAGCCAGGTGATCATCGGTGGCCGCGATGCCGGCGCCGCACTGGTGGATGACCCGCGTGTTGCGCTGATCAGCGCCACCGGCAGCACCCGCATGGGCCGCGAAGTAGCGCCGAAAGTCGCTGCACGTTTTGCCCGCAGCATTCTCGAACTGGGCGGCAACAACGCGATGATCCTCGGCCCAAGCGCCGACCTGGACATGGCCGTGCGCGCGATTCTGTTCAGCGCCGTCGGTACTGCCGGGCAGCGCTGCACCAGCCTGCGCCGCTTGATCGCCCATGAGTCGGTGAAGGAGGAAATCGTCACCCGCCTCAAGGCTGCGTATTCCAAAGTGCGCATCGGCCATCCGCTGGAAGGCAACCTGATCGGCCCGCTGATCGACAAGCACAGCTTCGAAAACATGCAGGACGCCCTGGAGCAGGCCTTGAGCGAAGGCGGCCGGGTGTTTGGCGGCAAGCGCCAGTTGGAAGACACGTTCCCCAACGCTTACTACGTGTCGCCGGCCATCGTGGAAATGCCGGAGCAGAGTGATGTGGTGTGCACCGAGACGTTCGCGCCGATTCTGTATGTGGTCGGCTATACCGATTTCGCTGAAGCTCTGCGCCTGAACAATGCGGTGCCACAAGGCCTGTCTTCGTGCATCTTTACCACTGACGTGCGCGAGGCCGAGCAGTTCATGTCGGCGGTGGGCAGTGACTGCGGGATCGCCAACGTCAACATCGGCCCGAGCGGCGCGGAGATTGGTGGCGCGTTTGGCGGTGAGAAAGAGACCGGTGGCGGGCGTGAGTCGGGCTCGGATGCATGGCGCGGGTACATGCGTCGCCAGACCAATACCGTGAACTACTCGCTGGAACTGCCGCTGGCCCAGGGCATTACCTTCGACTGATACCTCAAGTCGGAGTGAGGTCAATGTGGGAGCGGGCTTGCTCGCGAAAGCGGTGTGTCAGTCAACGAATGCTTATCTGATCCACCGCTTTCGCGAGCAAGCCCGCTCCCACATTTGACCGTATTTACAATTCGGAAAAGTGGTTTGTTAGGTCTCATCGGAGTCTGGCAATGGCATTACGCGAAGCATGCTTGTGGGAACAACTCACTCCTGGCCGGCCGGATCGTGCCGCGCTCAAGGGCGAGGTAAAAGTGGATGTGTGCGTGATCGGCGCCGGCATCACCGGTTTGTCGGCAGCCATACACTTGCTGGAACAAGGAAAAAGTGTCGCCGTACTCGAGGCCCATCGCACCGGCCACGGTGGTTCGGGGCGCAACGTAGGGCTGGTCAATGCAGGGATGTGGATTCCCCCGGACGAGATCGAAGCCGGTTTTGGTACCGCGGTGGGCAGCCAGCTCAACCGCATGCTCGGCGCGGCACCGTCCCTGGTGTTCAGCCTGATCGACAAATACAACATCGACTGCCAACTGCGTCGCGAGGGCACCTTGCACATGGCGCACAACGCCCGTGGCGAGGCGGATTTGCGCAGTCGTGAAGAACAGTGGAAGCGTCGCGGTGCACCGGTGGAGCTGTTGACCGGCGCTGCATGCGAACAAGCCACCGGTACCAAAAAGATTGCTGCCGCCTTGCTCGACCGGCGGGCCGGCACCTTGAACCCGATGGCCTACACCAGTGGTTTGGCCAATGCCGCCGTCGGGCTCGGCGGACAGTTGTTCGATCACTCCCCAGTCACCCAACTGGAACGCCAGGGCCAGCACTGGTCAGTGCAGACTGCCCAAGGCTCGGTGCAGGCCGAACAGGTGGTGATCGCTTCGAACGCCTACACCGAAGGCGAGTGGACCGAGCTGCGCCGCAACTTTTTCCCCGGTTATTACTATCAGGTGGCGTCGGCCCCTCTGACCGACGACGCCGCCCAACAAATCCTGCCCGGCGGCCAAGGCTCCTGGGACACTCGCCAGGTACTCAGCAGCATCCGCCGCGACGCCGAAGGCCGCCTGCTGCTCGGCAGCCTGGGCAACGGCAACCAGAAACCCGCGTGGTTCCTCAAGGCCTGGGCCGATCGGGTGCAACAGCACTACTTCCCGTACCTCAAGCCGGTGCAGTGGGAGTGCACCTGGACCGGCTGCATCGCATTCACCCCGGACCACTTGATGCGCCTGTTCGAGCCGGCGCCCGGGTTGGTGGCGGTCACCGGTTACAACGGGCGCGGGGTGACGACCGGCAGTGTCGTGGGCAAAGCCTTCGCGGATTATCTGTGTCACCAGGATCCACAGGCACTGCCGATCCCCTTTGCGCCGATGCAGCCGTTGGCCGGTGTGGGCCTGCGCAGCTGTTTGTACGAGGCGGGATTCTCGCTGTATCACGCGGGCCAATGCCTGCGGATCGTGATCTGATCAACGAAATACCCCTCAGAAGCCTGCATTTTCTTAGCCGGCTACTAATCTGTATTGGTGCGAGTCGTAGCAGTAACGCACTGTAAATGTGCACTTCCGTTACGCACGCTGTTACATGTTTAAGGGTGGCCGTTTAGTGGCCGGGTTGCAGTGCTTGATTGGTCGGGTTGCACTTTATAGGTCCAATGGTTGCACCTGGTTGAGATAGACGGTTGCACGTCCAATCAAAAGGCGCCCAAAAACCTGCAATAACAATGACACCGTGTCTTTTTGAATAATAAAAACGTAATGGCACGACGCTTGCTCTGGGCTTTCTCCGAAAGTTTTTGAAGTGAAGCTGCAGTGCCAATTCAACAAAAACCTCGGAGCACCACTCATGTCCCAGACGTTTTACAAGAAAGGTTTTCTAGCCCTCGCCGTTGCTGCGGCGCTGGGTGTTTCTGCGTTTGCTCAAGCTGATGTGAAGATTGGCGTAGCGGGGCCGATGACCGGCGCCAACGCGGCATTTGGTGAGCAGTACATGAAAGGTGCCCAGGCGGCAGCCGATGTCATCAACAAGGCCGGCGGCATCAACGGCGAGCAGATCAAGCTGGTGGCCGGCGATGACGCCTGCGAACCCAAGCAGGCCGTGGCCGTGGCCAACCGCCTGGTTGACCAGGACAAAGTGATTGGCGTGGTCGGGCACTTCTGCTCGTCGAACACTATCCCAGCCTCCGAGGTGTATGCCGATGCGGGCGTGATCATGATCACCCCGGGCTCCACCAACCCGCAGGTTACCGAGCGTGGCCTGTCGGCCGTGTTCCGCATGTGTGGTCGTGACGATCAGCAAGGCATCGTGGCCGGCGACTACATCGTCGACGTGCTCAAGGGCAAGAAAGTTGCCGTTATCAACGACAAGGACACCTACGGCAAAGGCCTGGCCGACGCCACTGCGGCGCAGTTGACCAAGCGCGGTGTGAAGCCGGTGCTGGAAGAAGGCCTGACCCGTGGCGAGAAAGATTTCAGCGCCTTGGTCACCAAGATCCGCTCCACCGGTGCTGACGTCGTGTACTTCGGCGGCCTGCACCCGGAAGCCGGCCCACTGGTTCGGCAGATTCGTGAAGCCGGCCTGAAAGACGTCAAGTTCATGTCCGATGACGGCGTGGTGACTGACGAACTGGTAGCCACCGCCGGTGGTGCACAGTATGTGGATGGCGTGTACATGACCTTCGGCGCCGACCCACGCCTGCTGCCAGACAGCAAGACCGTGGTGGAAGAGTTCCGCAAAAATGGCACCGAGCCTGAAGGCTACACCCTGTACGCCTACGCCTCGATCCAGGCCCTGGCCGCCGGTTTCAATGGCGCCAAGTCCGACAAGGGCGAAGACGCAGCCAAATGGCTGAAATCCCACCCGGTCAAAACCGTCATGGGCGAGAAGAACTGGGACGCCAAGGGCGACCTGAAAATCTCCGACTATGTGGTTTACCAGTGGGACAAGGACGGCAAGTATCACCAGCTGGAAAAGCAGAAGTAATAGTTAGCGCGATGGGTTAGACGCCACTTGACCCTGTGGGAACCGGGCTTTTGTGGGGGCTGGCTTGCCTGCGATAGCGTCACCTCGGGTTGACTGACATTCCGAGGTGTCGCTATCGCGGGCAAGCCCGGCGCCCACACACGCCAGCTCCTACACGGGGACTTGGTTGCCAGCCCCTTTTGTGTCTGTCTTTTCCTCCTAGAAGATCCGCACACCCACAGGTGTGCAGGCTCTCACTGCGTGAGATTGCGTTATGGATGGTATTTTCCTGCAGCAACTGGTCAATGGGCTGACCCTCGGGTCGGTCTATGGCTTGATCGCCATCGGCTACACAATGGTCTATGGCATCATTGGCATGATCAACTTCGCCCATGGCGAGGTTTATATGATTTCCGCTTACCTCGCGGCGATCAGTCTGGCACTGCTGGCTTACTTCGGCATCGAATCCTTCCCGCTGCTCATCCTTGGCACCCTGATCTTCACCGTCGTCGTCACCGGCGTCTACGGCTGGGTCATCGAGCGTGTCGCCTACAAACCGCTGCGCAACTCCACCCGACTGGCACCGCTGATCAGCGCCATCGGTATTTCGCTGATCCTGCAGAACTACGCGCAGATCGCCCAGGGCGCCAAGCAACAAGGCATCCCGACGCTGCTGGCCGGCGCCTGGAGAGTCGATATCGGCACCGGCTTCGTGCAATTGACCTACACCAAGGTGTTCATCCTGGTGGCCGCGTTCGTCGGCATGGGCCTGCTGACCTACATCATCAAGTACACCAAGCTCGGCCGCATGTGCCGCGCTACCCAGCAAGACCGCAAGATGGCGTCGATCCTCGGTATCAACACCGACCGGGTCATCTCCTACGTATTCGTGATTGGTGCCGCCATGGCCGCGCTGGCCGGTGTGCTGATCACCCTGAACTACGGCACGTTCGACTTCTATGCCGGCTTCATCATCGGCATCAAGGCATTTACCGCAGCGGTACTCGGCGGCATCGGCTCCCTGCCTGGGGCCATGCTGGGCGGGATCATCCTGGGTATTTCCGAGTCGCTGTTCTCGGGGTTGATCAACTCTGACTACAAAGACGTGTTCAGTTTCTCCCTGCTGGTGGTGATCCTGATTTTCCGTCCCCAGGGCCTGCTCGGTCGCCCACTCGTGGCGAAGGTATAACTATGTCTGCTGCCTACTCTATCGATATCAAGAAAAGTGTCGTCGATGCGGTACTCGCCGGGCTGATTTCGCTGATCGTGTTCGGTCCGATCGTCGGCGTGGTCCTCGACGGCTACAGCTTCAACCTGCAACCGGCGCGTGTCGGCATCCTGGTGGCCATCGTGATGGTCGGCCGGTTCGCCATGAGCCTGTTCCTGCAAACCCCAAGGGGCCTGCGGATTCTGCAAGGGTTTGAAAGCACCGGCTCCGGTGTGCATGTGCTCAAGCCGGACTACAAGTCGCGCCTGCGCTGGATCATCCCGGCGTTGATCGTGATTGCCATCGTGTTCCCGTTCTTCGCCAACAAATACCTGCTGACCGTGGTGATCCTCGGGTTGATCTACGTGTTGCTGGGCCTTGGCCTGAACATCGTGGTCGGCCTGGCCGGGCTGCTCGACCTGGGTTACGTGGCGTTCTACGCCATCGGCGCCTATGGCCTGGCGCTGGGTTACCAGTACCTCGGCCTGGGCTTCTGGTCGGTGCTGCCGCTGGCGGCGATTTGTGCGGCGCTGGCGGGGTGCATACTCGGGTTTCCGGTGCTGCGAATGCACGGCGATTACCTGGCGATCGTGACCCTGGGCTTCGGTGAAATCATCCGCCTGGTGCTGAATAACTGGCTGTCGTTTACCGGTGGCCCGAACGGCATGCCGGTGCCGTCGCCAACGTTTTTCGGCCTGGAGTTCGTGCGCAAGGCGAAGGATGGCGGGGTGCCGTTCCACGAGTTCTTCGGCATCGACTACAACCCCAACATCAAATTCCTGTTCATCTACATCGTGCTGTTCCTGGTAGTGCTGCTGGTGCTGTACATCAAGCACCGCCTGACCCGCATGCCGGTGGGCCGCGCGTGGGAAGCCTTGCGCGAAGACGAAATCGCCTGCCGTTCCATGGGCCTCAACCACGTGCTGGTGAAGCTCTCGGCGTTCACCATCGGCGCGTCCACTGCCGGTCTGGCCGGGGTGTTTTTCGCCAGCTACCAGGGCTTCGTCAACCCGTCGTCGTTCACCTTCTTCGAGTCGGCGCTGATCCTCGCCATCGTGGTATTGGGCGGCATGGGCTCGACCGTCGGCGTGGTGATTGCCGCGTTCGTGCTGACGGTGGCGCCGGAGCTGCTGCGCAGCTTCTCCGAGTACCGCGTGCTGCTCTTCGGCGTGTTGATGGTGGTGATGATGATCTGGCGACCACGAGGCCTGATTCGTATCAGCCGTACCGGTGTTGTCCCGCGTAAAGGAGTGGCGCCATGAGCAAGGAAGTCGTTCTTTCCGTGGAACACCTGATGATGCACTTTGGTGGCATCAAGGCCTTGAGCGACGTAAGTCTCAAGGTCAAGCGCAACTCGATCTTCGCCCTGATCGGTCCCAACGGTGCCGGCAAGACCACCGTGTTCAACTGCCTGACCGGTTTCTACAAAGCCTCCGGCGGCAAGATCGAACTCAATGTGCGCGGCAAGCAGACCAACGTGATCCAACTGCTGGGCGAGCGCTTCAAGGCCACCGACTTTGTCTCGCCGAAAAGCTTCGTCAGCCGGGTGTTCTACAAGATGTTCGGCGGCACTCACCTGGTGAACCGGGCGGGTTTGGCGCGTACCTTCCAGAACATTCGCCTGTTCAAGGAAATGTCGGTGGTGGAGAACCTGCTGGTGGCCCAGCACATGTGGGTCAACCGCAACATGCTCGCGGGCATCCTCAATACCAAGGGCTACCGCAAGGCTGAAAGCGACGCCCTCGACCATGCGTTCTACTGGCTGGAAGTGGTGGACCTGGTGGACTGCGCCAACCGCCTGGCCGGCGAGCTGTCCTACGGCCAGCAGCGCCGCCTGGAAATCGCCCGTGCCATGTGCACCCGGCCGCAGATTATTTGCCTCGACGAACCGGCCGCCGGCCTCAACCCCCAGGAAACCGAAGCCCTCAGCGCGATGATTCGCCTGCTGCGGGACGAGCACGACCTGACGGTGGTGCTGATCGAACACGACATGGGCATGGTGATGAGTATTTCCGACCACATCGTGGTGCTGGACCACGGCAACGTGATTGCCGAGGGCGGGCCGGAAGCGATCCGCAATGATCCGAAGGTGATCGCGGCTTATCTGGGCGCTGACGAAGAGGAACTGGTATGAGTGAGCCAATCCTCGAACTGAAAGACCTGGACGTGTTCTACGGCCCGATCCAGGCCCTGAAGAAAGTTTCGCTGCACATCAACGAAGGCGAAACCGTGAGCCTGATCGGCTCCAACGGTGCGGGTAAATCCACGCTGCTGATGTCGATCTTTGGCCAGCCACGGGCCGAGTCCGGGCAGATCATCTACCGCGGCGTCGACATTACCCACAAGTCGTCCCACTACATCGCCTCCAATGGCATTGCGCAGTCGCCGGAAGGGCGGCGGGTGTTCCCCGACATGACCGTCGAGGAAAACCTGCTGATGGGCACCATCCCGATTGGCGACAAGTTCGCCACCGAAGACATGCAGCGCATGTTCGAGCTGTTCCCGCGGCTCAAGGAGCGGCGCAACCAGCGGGCGATGACCATGTCCGGTGGTGAACAGCAGATGCTTGCCATCGCCCGCGCACTGATGAGCCGGCCCAAGCTGTTGCTGCTGGACGAGCCGAGCCTGGGGCTGGCGCCGATCGTGGTGAAGCAGATCTTTTCCACGCTGCGGGAGCTGGCGTCTACCGGCATGACCATCTTCCTGGTGGAGCAGAACGCCAACCATGCGTTGCGCTTGTCGGACCGGGCGTACGTGATGGTCAACGGCGAGATTCGCCTTACCGGCACCGGCAAGGAGCTGCTGGTGAATGAGGAGGTGCGTAACGCCTACCTCGGCGGGCACTGATGTAACTCTGATCGTTCCCACGCTCCGCGTGGGAACGCCTCTTGTGACGCTCTGGGTCACGCTTTGGGACGCGGAGCGTCCCGGCCTGCATTCCCACGCAGAGCGTGGGAACGATCATCCACAGTGCTTTCCTGAAATTGTGGACAACAAATCCAGGCACCTGCCAAAGCGCGACATATAGCCGCCGCAAATCCCTGTTTTGTCACAGTTTTGACTTGTCCCCAAGCACTGTGGAACCGGCTGTGGGTAACGTGGGAGTAGCTGGCTGGAGGCCTTTGTTTTCGCGGCTTGCAGCGTGGTGGTTGTTTATTGATCAGTGAGTTTTTCGTGACCACCCGAGGGTTTTGTCAACCTGTTTAAAGACACAGGTATATGACCGGAATATGTCACTCCGGCCTGTGGATAAGTCTGTGACTAAACTCTGGAAAGAGTGCCGCAGAGGCCGGAATGACTGGCCTGGAGCCATCGTCCTGGTTGCACCGTTTTGAACCGGGCTACATACGGGCTGCGCAAGGTCAAGCAAAAAACTTTTTGAATCGCGCTGAAAGCCTTGTGTAGCGCGGCTTTCAGCTTTTGTACTTGCCCCCAAAGACTGTGGACGGGGCTGTGGATAAGGTGCGCGCACATGGCTGCACGCCACGGCCTGTATGGCTTTCGGGCGATTGGTTGAATTTCGTACAGCATGAGCGGCATTCACCTGTGTCCACAGCGTGTATCAGTTGCCGCCAGCCCGGCAGCCGGGCATTCTGCTGGCTGATTTTTTACCTCGTAGCCCCGCAAGGAGAACACCATGTCCAATACGCTGTTTATTACTGGCGCGACCTCCGGTTTTGGCGAAGCCTGTGCCCGCCGTTTTGCCGAAGCCGGCTGGAAACTGGTGCTCACCGGCCGCCGCGCAGAGCGCTTGAACGCCCTGTGCGCCGAGCTTTCCAAGCAGACCGAAGTGCTCGGCCTGGTGGTGGACGTGCGTGACCGCAAGGCCATGGAAGAGGCGATCGCGAACCTGCCGCCGTCCTTTGCCACGCTGCGCGGGCTGATCAACAACGCCGGCCTGGCGGTGGGCACCGACCCTGCGCCGAAGTGCAGCCTCGACGATTGGGAAACCATGGTCGACACCAACATCAAGGGCCTGCTGACCACCACCAGCCTGCTGTTGCCGCGCTTGATCGCCCACGGCCGTGGCGCCGGCATCATCAACCTCGGTTCCATTGCCGGCAGCTACCCGTACCCGGGCAGCCACGTGTATGGCGGCACCAAGGCCTTCGTCAAACAGTTCTCGCTGAACCTGCGTTGCGACCTGCAGGGCACCGGCGTGCGCGTGACAAACATTGAGCCGGGCCTGTGTGAGAGTGAGTTCTCGCTGGTGCGCTTTGCCGGTGACCAGGCGCGTTATGACGCGACTTATGCCGGTGCCGAGCCGATCCAGCCGCAGGACATTGCGGATACGATCTTCTGGGTGCTTAACACCCCGGCACACGTGAACATCAACCGCCTGGAGCTGATGCCAGTGAGCCAGACCTGGGCCGGGTTTGCGATTGAGCGTGGCGCCAAGGCCTAAGTTCGTCGAGCTGTTGTGGCGAGGGAGCAAGCTCCCTCGCCACAGGGTTTTTATCAGCCTGGAAAATGCGGCAAATCGGCCAAAACAGGACATAAGGTACACTCCACCCCTGAAAACCCCGCCGCGCTGTGCGGTTCAAAGTTTTTGACAGGAGGATATGTGAGTAACCGAGGTGAGCAGTCGCTGCTCAAACAATCGACCATCCTGATGTTCGCCGTGGCGATCGCCGGGATTGTCACGGGGGTGGTGTCGGGCGCCCAATCGATTTTATTCGACGGCTTTTTCTCGCTGATCGCCACCGCCATCAAGGTGCTGATGCTGATCACGGCCAAGCTGATCGCCAAGAAAAGCAACGAACGTTTCCAGTTCGGCTACTGGCACCTGGAGCCCATGGTGCTGCTGATCGAGGGCAGTTTCCTGCTGTTGATCGCCATCTACGCGTTTCTCAACGGCGTGTTCGGCATTATCAATGGCGGGCGCGATATCGAGTTGGGCCTGGTGATCATCTATGCGGCGGTGTTTACCGTCGTCGAGTTCGCCTATTTCTTCTACGTGCGTTACCGCAATCGCACGCTCAAGTCGTCGCTGATCCAGTTCGACAACATCAGTTGGTTGGTGGACGCGATGCTGTCGGTGGGGCTGCTGGTGAGCTTCCTGGCGGCGCTGTTGCTCAAGTCCCAGGGCTATGGGCAGTGGGCGGTGTATGTCGACCCGTTGATCCTGATCCTGCTGGCGTTGAGCATGCTGGCGCCGGCCTTCAAGATCCTGCGCCCGGCGCTACGCGACGTGTTGGGAATTGTGCCGGACCAACTGGACGGCAAAGTGCGCGAAGTGATGGAGGCGGCCCAGGCCAGGCATGGTTTCGATGATTACGTGTCCTACGTGCAGAAGCACGGGCGGGCGCGGTTTATCGAGATTCATGTGGTGCTGCCGGCGGATTACCCGGTGGATAACGTCGCCACCCTGGACGGGCTGCGCGAAGAAATATCCACAGGGTTGGGCAAGCCCGACGCGGCCCGCTGGCTGACGATCAGTTTTACCGGGGACCGCAAATGGATTGCGTAAGGCCCAGATAGCACGTCGCCAAGTGGTAAGGCGTGGTCGACGGCATGTCCCGCCGGCTCACGTGCCCCTTGGCATCCAGGCACTCATTCCAGCCTTTGTCGTGCAGGAAGCGTTGTTGCAGCGCCAGCAATTGGCGTTGCAGCACGGCTTCACTGTCGGGCCGCAAGGTCAGCGCCCGCAGGTATTCGGCCTGGGCCCAGATGCGCTGGGTGCCGTCGCGCACGCTGCCGTCCAGGGCGAGCATGCCGCTGACCGCACCGGTCAGGTTATCCACACCCTTTTGCTCTGCATAGGTGAACGCTTTGCTCAGTGATGTGTGCAACGGTGTGCCCCGCAGCAAATCCGAAGATTCCAGCAGGAAGAACCATTCGAACTGATGCCCCGGTTCAAACCAGTTATCCACAGCGCCCAGCGGTTTTTCCATCATCACCCCGTGTTGGCGGTCGATGAAGCGCTTCTGCATGGCGTTGGCCAGGTCCAGCAACGCGTCTTGGGTGACGGCGTCCTCCCGCACGGCCAACGTGGCGAGGAAACCTTCGGCAAGGTGCATCAGCGGGTTTTGCAGAGGGCCAGACTTGAGGGATGACCAGTTACGCTCCAGCACCGCTTCATACAGGCCGTCGCCGGTGGCGAAGCGTTCGGCGACCACTTCCAGGGCGGCATCGAGCACCGACTCCACCAGCGATTCACGCACCTTGGCCCAATAGTGGGCGCAGGCGAAGATGATGAAGGCGTGGGTGTAGAGGTCCTTGCGTTTATCCAGCGGCTTGCCGTGGGCGTCGATGCTGTAGAACCAGCCGCCGTGCTCGGCGTCGTGGAAGTGCCGTTGCAGGGAGCGGAACAACGCGGCGGCGCGCTCCTCGGCAAAGGCTGCGCCGGGTTCACCGATCAGGCTGGCAAACAGGTACAACTGCCGTGCGCAGGCCATGGCGCGATAGCGTTGCGGGGGCAAAGGCCGATGATCGGCGTCCAGGGCCTCATAGGGCAGCGCCAGGTCGGCATTCCAGCCCGGGCCTTGCCAGAGCGGCACGATCAGGTCGTGGAAGTGCGTCAACACGGCGGTCAATTGAGGCTTGAGGGCGGAGCTTGGAGCGATGGGCATCGGCTGGCGTCGTCACGGCAGGGGTGTTTGCGCGACATGGTATCAGGCTTGGGATCGGTGTTGTCTTTACTGCCGCCTTCGCGAGCAAGCCCGCTCCCACATTCGATCGAGTTCCATTGTTGGAATGCAGTCGACTGTGGGAGCGGGCTTGCTCGCGAAGAGGCCCTCAGGAGCACCGAAAATCAGGCAGCGAGCAACCAAACCCCGGTCGCCGCCGAAGCCGCACCCGCCACCCGCACCAACGGCGCAGCCGCCGCCGGCAGGAAACGCACCACGGCATAACCGGCAGCATGCAAAACCGCCGTCGCACCCACAAACCCTATGGCATACGCCCACGGGCTGGACATGTCCGGCAGCTCCAAACCATGGGCCACGCCATGGAACAGTGCAAACAGCGCCGTCGCCGCCACCGCCACGAACAACGGCGGCCGCACCGCCAGCGCTACCGCCAGGCCCAGCGCCAGCACCGACGCGGCAATCCCGCTTTCCAGCGCCGGCAGTTCCAGCCCTTCAAAGCCCAGCATCCCGCCGATCAGCATGGTGCCGACAAACGTGCACGGCAGCGCCCAGCGCGCCGAGCCTTTTTGTTGAGCGGCCCACAGGCCCACGGCGACCATTGCCAGCAAGTGGTCGATGCCGCCCAGCGGGTGGCTGATACCGGCCACCAGGCCGTTGTCGCCATGGCCGGGGTGGGCGAAGGCGAGGGCGGGAGTGAGCAGCAAGGCTGCGGCAGCGAGAAGTGTATTGAGGCGCATGGACAGGCTCCTTGTGGGGGTTGATCAGGCTGCGGTCAGCAAGCCCTGGCGTTCGATGAAGGCGACGATTTCTTCCAGGCCGACGCCGGTTTTCTGATTGCTGAAGACGAAAGGTTTACCGCCGCGCATGCGCTGGGTATCGCTGTTCATCAGCTCCAGGGATGCGCCTACCAACGGCGCCAGGTCGATCTTGTTGATCACCAGCAGGTCGGATTTGCAGATTCCCGGCCCGCCTTTGCGCGGCAGCTTGTCGCCGGCCGACACATCGATCACGTAGATGGTCAGGTCCGACAGTTCCGGGCTGAAGGTGGCCGACAGGTTGTCGCCGCCGGATTCCACCAGGATCAGGTCCAGGCCGGGAAAGCGACGGTTCAACTGGTCTACTGCTTCGAGGTTGATGGAGGCGTCTTCGCGAATCGCGGTGTGGGGGCAGCCGCCGGTTTCCACACCGATGATGCGCTCGGGCGCCAGGGCCTGGTTGCGCACCAGGAAGTCGGCGTCTTCGCGGGTGTAGATATCGTTGGTGACCACCGCCAGGTTGTAGCGATCACGCAGGGCCAGGCACAGGGCCAGGGTCAGGGCGGTCTTGCCGGAGCCGACCGGGCCGCCGATGCCGACGCGCAGGGGTTGGGGGTTCATGTGATTCTCCAAGATAAAGTGCCCTAGGAACGGAACAGGCGGCTGTACTGGCGCTCATGGGCCATGCACGCCAGGGACAGGCCAAACGCGGCGCTGCCGTAGTGATTGGGGTCAAGCTGGCTGGCGTCCTGCTGGGCTTGTTGCAGCAGCGGCAGCAGTTCGCTGGTCAGGCGCTGGGCGGCTTGTTGGCCCAGAGGCAGCGTCTTCATCAGCACCGCCAATTGGTTTTCCAGCCAACTCCACAGCCAGGCGGCCAGGGCGTCATCCGGGCTGATCTGCCAGGCGCGGGCGGCCAGGGCCCAGCCCAGGGCCAGGTGCGGTTCGGAGCGCTGTGCCAGGAACTCTCGGGCGGCGTCATCCAGCTCCGGTAAACCGTTCAATAGCTGGTGCAGGGAATAGCCCATCTGCCGGCTTTCCTGATAAAGCTCGCGGGTTTCACGGCTGGCGCGGTGTTCCTCGCACAACTGCGCGAGGCGTGGCCAGTCCTGTTCGGCCGCGGCCTGGCAGTGGGCGAGCAGCAGTGGCGCTTCGAAGCGCGCCAGGTTGAGCAACAGTTGATCGCTGATCCAGCGCCCGGCACTTGCCGGGTCGGTCACGCGGGCTTGCTCCACGGCCATTTCCAGGCCCTGGGAATAGCTGTAGCCACCAATCGGCAGCTGCGGACTGGCCAGACGCAACAGCGCCCAGGCTGGGTTCATAGACGTACGCCGAACTGGTGCAGCTTGGGCGGGTAGTTGAAGTCTTCGTCGCCATGGCGGGAATGGTGGTGGCCGCCGCCATAGGCGCCGTGTTCCGGCTGGAAGGGGGCCTCGATGGTCTCGGTCGTCGCGCCCAACTGATCGAGCATGGCCTTGAGCACGTAGTCATCGAGCAGGCGCAGCCAACCGTCACCCACTTGCAGGGCCACGTGGCGGTTGCCCAGGTGATAGGCTGCGCGGGTCAGTTCAAAGGCATTGCCGCAGGTGACGTGCAGCAGTTGTTCAGGCCGGGCGCACACGCGTACGACACGTCCGTCTTCAGCCTGTAGGAATTCGCCATCGTGCAGCGGCGGTTGGCCGCGCTCCAGAAACAGGCCGACGTCTTCTCCGTCGGCACTGAAACAGCGCAGGCGGCTTTTACTGCGGGCTTCGAAATTCAGCAGCAACTCTGCGGCCCAGACGGGTTGGGGGGCGATTCGGCGGTGGATCACCAGCATCAGAAAGCTTCCAGCTATGAGCGATAAGCAAGCTAGAGCAAGGGTCTTGCCAACCACGCGGGGAGTAGGAATTCCCTGTAGGCAGGCGACTTGTGCCACCTGATGGCGCAGGAAATTATTCCAAAATGTTTCATTTTGGTGCGTGGTTGGATTTATAGCACCGGATCCGGGCGCTCGGCGTTGAATTCCATTGCTTGGTGCATGAAATTTCTTTCATCTTTTATGAGTTTTGATTGCTTGGGACTTTTCCTACGCACTTGCAGGATTTGCCATGCGTTGCGTTACGCGCTGTTTCATTAGGATTCCGCTCCGTATTTAATCTTCAGCGGTTTCCACCATGTACAAGTCATTTTTCTGTTTACTCATTGTCAGTTTGTCGCTCGCCATTTCATCTGCTTCGGCCAATCTTCAGCGTGCCCCGGCATTCGCGCCGCCACCTACTATCGACAACGTGATCGACCGCGCCCACGAGCTGTTGGGCACGCCCTATAAATTGGGCGGCGCTTCGGTGAAGCAGGGCTTCGATTGCAGCAGCTTCCTGGTGTACCTGTTCAAGACCGAAGCCAACATTCATCTGCCTCGCACCACCTCGGCGATGCACCGCTCAACCGCGGCCACGGTCAAGCGCAATGCGTTGCAACCGGGTGATGCGGTGTTTTTCAGGGGCAATGGGCGCGGCCAGGTCAGCCACGTTGGTCTCTATATAGGAGAGGGCAAGTTCATCCACTCGCCACGCACGGGTAAAAGCGTGCGCATCGACTCACTGGCCAACAGCTATTGGAACCGGAACTACACCACCGCCAAGCGTTTTCACACCGTGCGCTGAGTTATTCGGTGCTGCCCAGGCCTTGCCAATGCTTGAGGCCGATAAAGATGAAGCGCAGCTGCTGGGTGATCTTGGCTTGTGGCGTGAGGTGCGCAGGCAGCGCTTCGGCGGGCGGGTCGATAATGTCGGGCAGGGTGGCGAACACGCTCTTGACGATCAGGTCGGCCATCACGTGCAGGCCGTCGGCATCCAGGTGCTGGAGCTTGGGCATCAGGGTCAGGTCGGCGGCGAGGTCGCTGGTGATGTCCTCACGCAGGGCACCAATGGCTTGGCGAACGGCGAGGCTGCCACCGTATTGCTCGCGGGCCAGGAACAGGAATTGCGAACGGTTGGCGGCGACCACATCCAGGAAAATCCGTACCGAGGCATCAATGATGCCGCCCATCACGAATTCGTTGTGGCGCACCAGGCGAATCGTCGCGCGAAAGGTCTGGCCGACTTCGCTGACCAATACCAGGCCCAGCTGATCCATATCGGCAAAGTGACGGTAGAAACCGGTGGGCACGATGCCGGCGGTCTTGGCCACTTCACGCAGGCTGAGGCTGCCGAACCCACGGCCACACTCCATCAGATGGCGGGCTGCGTCCATCAGGGCGAGTCGGGTCTGTTGCTTCTGTTCGGCGCGGGGCAGCATTGGCAGGCGGGCTTTGTGGACAAGGACAGCGACGCACTCTAGCAAATCAGCTTTGCCAGCGTCGAACTTCAAAAGGGAGAAGGGCGTTGCGGTTCACACAAAGTCAAAGCCCGATCGGCTGATCGGGCTTTTTTCCAGGGCCAGCACGGGCTTAGCTCTGTGCTTGATGCAGTTCTGCCAGACGGTCAGCACCGCCTTCCACTACGCCGTCAGCATAAGCGCGTTTGTTGGCGCGGCTCGAACCATCTTCAACCAGGCCTTTCTGTTCCAGGCGATCACGGCCACCTTCGGCAACAGCGTTGCGTTCCATCAGGCGATCAGCGCCACCTTCAACCAGGCCTTTCTGTTCCAGACGGTCACGGCCACCTTCAGCAACGCCTTCGGTGTAAGCACGTTTGTTGGCTTGTTCCGAACCGTTTTCAGTGATGCTGCCGTTGTAGTCGGTGTTGTTCTTGTCCGAAGCGCCGCTGCGAGCCAGGGTTTGGCTGAAGTGGGAAGCGTCGGCTTTCACTTGTGGGGTTGCCTGTTCAGCAGCTGGCAGGGCAAATGCGCTGGTGGCCAGGAGGGAAAGTGCAAAGCTTGCGAGTATTTGGCGTTTCATGATGGGTTGCTCCTTGGGAGGGCGATAAATTGGGTACAGGGCTAATGCTACTCTTGATAAGTCGATATAAAAGTTCATAAACACAATGGTAATAATCAACAGAATTGATTGTTCCCTGCGAAGGCTCTATCTCGCAGGTCTCAAGCCCGCGCTTTTGCACCGAGGTGGGTATTTTCGACACGAACGTGGGTAACAACGGTGCGTCGTTGATGATTGAAACTGTCTGGTTGGTCAGGAAAGGCGGTTTTTATGAGGAATTCATCAATGGGGTTAAACCCCCGCGCCGTTTGTCAGTCGTAGCCATATAAGCTGTAGTCAAAACGCGCGCCGCAAAGCGCCCGCTCAGTCGTAACCTGGAGTCCTGTGCAATGACGCGCACTCGTAAAATTCTCGCCTGGAGCTGCGCCAGCTTCGTTTTGTTAATCGCCATTGTGGTGTTGGTCCTGGTGTTCTTTGACTGGAACCGGATCAAGCCGCCCCTCAACGCCAAGGTCTCCGAAGAGCTGCATCGACCGTTTGCCATCAATGGCAACCTGGCAGTGGTGTGGCAGCGCGAGCCCGATGAAGGTGGCTGGCGCGCCTGGATTCCGTGGCCCCATGTGATTGCCGAAGACCTGACCCTGGGCAATCCCGACTGGTCGAAAGCCCCGCAGATGGTCACCCTCAAGCGCGTGGAGTTGCGTATCTCGCCCCTGGCGTTGCTGGCCCAGCGCGTGGTGATCCCGCGTATCGACCTCACCGAACCGAGTGCGCAGTTGCAGCGCCTGGCCGATGGCCGCGCCAACTGGACCTTCAAGTTCGACCCCAAGGACCCGAATGCCGAACCGTCCAACTGGGTGGTGGACATCGGCGCCATCGGCTTCGACAAAGGCCATGTGACCCTCGACGACCAGACTCTCAAGACCCAGCTCGACGTCGTGATCGACCTGCTCGGCAAGCCGATCCCCTTCGGCGAGATCGTCGGCGATGCCGACGCCAGGAAAGCCCTGGAAAAAGGCTCGGCGCCGCAGGATTACGCGTTCGGCCTCAAGGTCAAGGGCCAATACCACGGCCAGAGACTCGATGGCACCGGCAAGATCGGTGGCCTGCTGGCCTTGCAGGACGCGGCCAAGCCGTTCCCGCTGCAAGCCCAGGCCAGGATCGGCGACACCAGCATCGCGCTGGCCGGCACCCTGACCGATCCGATGAACCTCGGCGCCCTCGACCTGCGCCTCAAACTCTCCGGCAGCAGCCTGGGCAACCTGTACCCGCTGACCGGCGTGACCTTGCCGGATTCGCCGGCCTATTCCACCGACGGCCACCTGATCGCCAAGCTGCATGAGGCCAGTGGCGCGTCGTTCCAGTATGAAAACTTCAACGGCAAGATCGGCAACAGCGACATCCACGGCAACCTCGGCTACGTCGCCAGCCAGCCGCGGCCCAAGCTCACCGGGGCGCTGGTCTCCAACCAGCTGTTGATGACCGACCTGGCGCCGCTGATCGGCGCCGACTCCAACGCCAAGCAAAAAGCCCGTGGCGGCGAAAGCAAGCAGCCGGCGACCAAGGTGCTGCCGGTGGAAGAGTTCCGCACCGAGCGCTGGCGCGACATGGATGCCGACGTCGAATTCACCGGCAAACGCATCGTCCACAGTGCCGAATTGCCGTTCACCGATCTCTACACTCACCTGGTGCTGAACGACGGGCAGTTGAGCCTGGAGCCCCTGCGTTTCGGCGTGGCCGGTGGCAAGCTCGACGCGCAGATTCGTCTCAACGGGCGCACCACGCCGATGGAAGGCCAGGCCAGACTCACCGCGCGCAACTTCAAGCTCAAGCAGCTGTTCCCGACCTTCGAGCCGATGAAAACCAGCTTCGGTGAGCTCAACGGCGACGCGGACATTTCCGGGCGCGGCAACTCCGTCGCGGCATTGCTTGGCACGTCGAATGGCGATCTGAAGATGTTGATCAACGACGGCGCCATCAGCCGCGGACTGATGGAAATCGCCGGGCTCAACGTTGGCAACTACGTGGTCGGCCGCCTGTTTGGCGACAAGGAAGTGAAGATCAACTGTGCGGCCGCAGACTTCGGCATCAAGTCGGGCCTGGCGACGACTCGCCTGTTTGTGTTCGATACCGAGAACGCGATCATCTACATCGATGGCACCGCGAACATGGCCAGCGAGCAGCTTGACCTGACCATTACCCCGGAGTCCAAAGGCTTCCGCCTGTTCTCCCTGCGCTCGCCGTTGTACGTCAACGGGCCGTTTATCAAACCGAATGCTGGCGTGAAGGCGGTGCCGCTGATGCTGCGTGGTGCGGGCATGGTTGCCTTGGGTGTGATTGCCGGCCCGGCGGCGGGTTTGCTGGCGCTGGTGGCACCGAGCGGCGATGAGCCGAACCAGTGTGCGCCGCTGCTGCAACAGATGAAGGAAGGCAAGGCACCTAAAACAGTGAAAGGCTAGCTGACAAAACCGTGAACCAAATGTGGGAGCGGGCTTGCTCGCGAAGGCGGTGGATCAGTCAAGAATGTTCCGACTGACCCACCGCCTTCGCGAGCAAGCCCGCTCCCACATGGGTTTTGCGGTGTTAGCTGTGTTAGTTACAGGTCCTTCAGAATATCCGCCATGTCGTCGGCGTGTTCTTCTTCCTGGGCCAGGATGTCTTCGAAGATCCGGCGAGTGGTCGGGTCTTTGTCACCGATGTACTGGATGATTTCGCGATAGCTGTCTACCGCGATGCGCTCGGCCACCAGGTCTTCGTAGACCATCTCCTTCAGCGTATTGCCGGCCACGTACTGCGCGTGGGAATTCTTCGACAGCAAGTCGGGGTTGAACTCCGGCTCGCCACCCAACTGCACGATACGCTCGGCCAACTTGTCGGCGTGTTCGGCTTCCTGGGTGGCGTGCTCGAGGAACTCCTCGGCGGCGACATGCGCCTTGACGCCATTGGCCATGAAGTAGTGGCGCTTGTAGCGCAGCACGCACACCAGCTCGGTGGCCAGCGATTCGTTGAGCAGACGCAGGATTTCCTGGCGGTCGGCGTCATAACCTTCGGTCACGGCACCGTTTTCGACGTTCTTGCGGGCGCGGTCACGTAAAGTGGCTACGTCAGACAAATGTGAGTCAGTCATCTCATTCTCCTGGTACTAATCCGGTTTTGCGCCACGCTCTGCCGGCGTGATCGCTCCAAGTTGTGAGTCCCAGGCAACGCAAAAAGTTTTATCGGATTTTACAGAGCGTGCCCCGACAGCCGCGCTTCCTCCTGCAACCACTCAAAAAACGCCCGGACCGGCGGGTGCCGTTCCCGTCCCGGTACGCACAGGGCGCTGTAGCCGGCGCCGTTGACGCGGACCTGTGGCCGGTAAGGCACCAGCAACCCGCTGGCGACGCTTTCCGAGACCAGGATATTGCTCGCCAGCACCAGGCCCTGGCCGGCGATGGCCGCTTGCAGGGCGTAGTGTTCTTCGTCGTATTCGCGCAGCGGCGAAGTGGATTGCAACCAGTCTTCCCCGGCCTTTTCGCACCAGGCCTGCCAGCCCAGGGCGTACAGCCTGGAGTTGTGCCAGCGCACGCTGATCAGGGTCGGGGTGCGCTCGCGCGCCAGGGCGACTTGTTCGGGGGAGCCATACACGGCGAAACATTCGTCGAACAGGCACAAACCGTAGAGGTTCGTGTAGTCGTCGATGCTGTAGCGGATCACCAGGTCGACGCTGGCATCCTGCTGTAAATCGACCACGGCGCAGTTGGTGTCCAGGCGCAGGCTGATATCCGGATGGGCGGCATAGAAGCGCCCGAGTCGCGGCACCAGCCACAGAGCGGCAAACGCCGGCGTAGTGGAGAGCGTGAGATTGCCGGCGCTGCGTTGCGGGCGCAGGGTGTCGACGCTTTGCGCGACGTCCAGCAAGGCGCCGTGCAGGCTGTGGAACAGGCGCTCGCCGCGTTCCGTCAGGCGCACCTGGCGCGGCAGGCGCTCGAACAGCGGTACGCCGAGCCAGGTTTCCAGGGAGCGAATCTGATGGGACACCGCCGTCGGCGTTACCGACAACTCCTGGGCGGCGGCCTTGAAGCTCAACAGGCGCGAGGCCGATTCAAAGGCGCGCAGGGCGGTCAGGGGCAGCGAAGCAAACATGTGTGGCTCCATGGATGAATTCAGTTCATCCAAAACAACTATTGCTCATTTGTGAGGGTGGCCGCTCGGCTCTAGATTTATGCGCAACAGGGGCAGCCATTCAGGTTGCCTGAGTCTAGCGTGTGAAGGCCTACAGATGAAAAAAATGCTTGCGATCCATTCCAGTCCCCGCGGCGAACGTTCCCACTCCCGGCGCCTTGCCGAGGTGTTCCTGGCCGCCTGGCACACCGCCAATCCCGACGCGCAGTTGACCCGCCGCGAAGTGGGCCGGGCGTCTATCCCCCACGTCAGCGAAGCGTTCATTGCCGCCAGCTTCCACCCGGAGCCGCAGGCGATGCCGTTGTCCATGCACGCCGATTTGCAACTGAGCAATGAGCTGGTAGCCGAGCTCGTCGAGCACGAACTGCTGGTGATTTCCGTACCGATGTACAACTTCGGGATTCCCAGCGGCCTCAAGGCCTGGATCGACCAGATCGTGCGCATGGGCCTCACCGTGGATATCACCCAGGACAGCCAGGGTATCGCCCAGTACCAGCCGTTATTGTTGGGCAAAAAGGCCTTGATCATCACCAGTCGCGGCGGCAGCGGCTTTGGCCCGGGCGGGGAAAACGAGGCGATGAACCACGCCGATCCGCACCTGCGGACCGCGTTGGGGTTCATCGGCATTGAAGACGTCACGGTGATCGCCGCAGAAGGCGAAGAGTCCGACCCGAGCGTTTTCCGCCGTTCCTGCGATGCAGTCGAGGGGCAACTGCGCGACCTGGCCGGGAGCTTCTGAAGTGTCGTGGCTTTTCCTCCTGATCGCCGCCGGCTTTGAGGTGACCTTCGCCATGGGCATGAAGTACGCCGACGGCTTCACCCGGCTGTGGCCGTCGCTGGTCACCGTCATCGCGGCCGTGGGCGGGATCTACTTCCTGACCCTGGCCATGCGTGAGTTGCCGGTGAGCGTGGCCTACCCGATCTGGACCGCCATTGGCTCACTGGGCACGGTGTTTCTCGGGTTCGCGTTGCTGGGGGAGAGCCTGACGCTGATCAAGCTGGTGTCGGTGGGCTTGATCGTCGCCGGAGTGGTGGGGCTCAAGTAGCTTCCTGCGCGCTGATATTGCTGCGAACCGGCGTCGTCCAGCGCTCCGACAGAATCACCCCGCCCAGGGTCAGCAAGCCGCCCACCAGGTGATACAGCGCCAGTTGCTCCTTCAACACCACTGCGGCAATCAACGCGGTGATCAGCGGCAGCAGGTTGAAAAACAGCGTGGTGCGGCTTGGGCCGAGAGTCTTCACCGAATGCATCCAGGCCAGCGGCGCGAGCATCGAGGCCAGCAGGCAGGCGTACAGCACCAGCGGGATATTCGACCAGCCAAGGCCGGCCTTGTCGGAGAGCAGGAACAGCGGAAACAACACCACCACCGCCACCAGCACCTGCAGGTACAGCAACACCAGTGGCGGCAAGCGCAGCTGCCATTTTTTCAGCAAGGTGCTGTAGACCGCGTAGGCGAGGGTGGCCACCAGCATCATCGCGTCACCCATATTCAGCCCGTGTTGCAGCAGGGCGCTGAGACTACCGGCGGAAACCACCACTACCACGCCGGCGAACGACAGCACGGCACCGGTCAGGGCGCCGAAGGTCAGGCGCTGGCCAAGGCTGATGATTGCGGCGGTAAGAGCCATCAGTGGCATCAGCGAGAGGATAATGCCCATGTTGGTGGCCGAGGTCAGGTTCGCGGCGTAATACGCCAGGCTCTGGTACACCGCCATGCCCAGCACGCCGAGGATGAAGATCTTGCCCAGGTTGGGACGAATCAGCGGCCAGTTGGCGATGACGGGTTTGAGCATGAACGGGGTAAACAGCAGGCCGGCCAGCAGCCAGCGGTAAAAACCGATCTCGGCAGGGAAAATCGTCCCCACCGCGAGTTTGTTGACCACGGTATTGCCGGCCCAGATAAAAATGGCCAGTAACGGATAAGCGTATTGCATCGAAAAGAACCAATTGCGTCTATGAGCGGTGATTATCCTTTGTCTGGATCGAAGCCTATACTTCGATCCAGCCATCCGACCTTTGTATCCAGACAACATGCTCAAGAAGTACATCAACCTTCCCGATTTTGACCAGTTGCCGGCACCGGTGTATTTCCGTTATTCGGAATTCGAGGCTGACACCCATGCCAGTGCGCACCAGCATGCCTGGGGTTCCCTGGACTACTCGGCCCGTGGCGTGATGCGCTTTGAAGTGGCTGGCAGTCGCTTTATGTCGCCGCCGCAATATGCGGTATGGATCCCACCCAACACCCAGCACAGTTCCTACAACGCCCAGGCGATCGTTTACCGCTCGGTGTACCTGGCGCCCGCCTTGTGCGAGCAATTGCCGGCGCAGCCGTGCACCCTGGCCATCAGCGATATCCTCAAGGCGATCCTCAGTGATTTCGCCGAGCGTGACGTCAACATTCCCCAGAACGAAGCCGACGTGCGCCTGGCCCAGGTGCTGGTAGACCAGCTCAGGCAGGCGCCGGTGCACGATTGTTTCCTGCCGTATGCCAGCCATCCCGGGTTGCTCAGTGTGCTGGAGGGCATGCAGGCCGACCCTGGCGATAACCGCGCGCTGGCCCAGTGGGCGCAGCAGGTGCATGTCAGTGAGCGCACCCTGGCGCGGCAATTTGTGCGTGAGCTGGGGATGAGCTTCGGCGAATGGCGCCAACGCCTGCGGTTCCTGGCGTCGATCGAAGCGCTGGACAGCGCGCGCAGCGTCCAGGAAGTCGCGTTTGACCTGGGATACAGTACGGCCTCGGCGTTTATCGCGATGTTCCAGCGCCAGGCCGGCTGCACGCCGGAGCAGTATCGCCGGACCCATATACGCGGCAGGAAGGTGTAACAGGGTTTGACTACACTGCTGGGGAGGCCGTGCCCCTCGGCACGGTAACAGGGAGAAAACTCCATGAAGATGCTGCGTATTCCGCTGTTGATGATGGGCCTGCTGCTGTGTTCCCAAGGCTTTGCCGCGACTGCCGCACAGACGGCTCAGCAACAAAAAATGACCACCTGCAACGCCGAAGCCAAGACCAGTGGCAAGACCGGTGATGATCGCAAGGCGTTCATGAGCAACTGCCTCAAGGCGGCCCCGGCGGCCAACGACGCCAAGACCCTGACCCCACAGCAACAGAAGATGAAAGATTGCAACGCCACCGCGAAAACCCAGGCGCTGACCGGCGATGCGCGTAAAACCTTTATGAGCACCTGCCTGAAGAAATAATGATGCAGAACTCTGTGGGCGCTGGCTTGCCTAAGATTGCGACCTGACAGTCGATGCCTTTGTTGGCTGACCCACCGCCATCGCAGGCAAGCCAGCTCCCACATTGGACCGCGTTTAGACTTCTCGCTTGATTCACCCAACGCTGGCAGACTGCCCATCCTTTAACGCCGTTCGTTTTGAGGCTGTATGCCAACGTTTTCTCAGCGTCACGTGTTGTTGTTGGTCAGTTGCGTGCTGATTTTTGGCGGGCTGCTGCTGGTTTTGCCATTGAAGTTGCTGCCGAGCCTGCTGGCCGGGCTGCTGGTGTATGAGCTGGTCAACATGCTCACCCCGCAGTTGCAGCGGCTGATCGAAGGCCGGCGTGCGCGCTGGTTGGCGGTAGCCTTGCTGGGAACCTTGATCGTCAGCATCCTGACCCTGATCTTTGCCGGGGCCATCAGCTTCCTGCTGCACGAAGCGGAAAACCCGGGGGCTTCCCTCGATAAGTTCATGGGCGTGGTCGACCGTGCCCGCGGCCAGTTGCCGCCGTTCCTCGACGCCTACCTGCCGGCCAGCGCCGCCGAGTTCCGCGTGGCCATCGGCGAATGGCTGAGCAAACACCTCAGCGAACTGCAACTGGTGGGCAAAGACGCCGCGCACATGTTCGTGACCTTGCTGATCGGCATGGTGCTGGGGGCGATCATCGCCCTGCAACGGGTGCCGGACCTGACCAAGCGCAAGCCCCTGGCGGCCGCGCTGTTTGATCGCCTGCACCTGCTGGTCCAGGCCTTTCGCAACATCGTTTTCGCGCAGATCAAGATCGCCGCGCTGAACACCGCGTTCACCGCGATCTTCCTCGCGGTGGTGCTGCCGTTGTGCGGGATCCACCTGCCGCTGACCAAGACCCTGATCGTGCTGACGTTCCTGCTGGGCCTGCTGCCGGTGATCGGCAACCTGATGTCCAACACCCTGATCACCATCGTGGCCTTGTCGCTGTCGATCTGGGTGGCGGTGGCGGCGTTGGGCTACCTGATCGTGATCCACAAGGTCGAGTACTTCCTCAACGCGCGGATTGTCGGTGGGCAGATCAGTGCCAAGTCGTGGGAATTGTTGTTGGCGATGCTGGTGTTCGAAGCCGCCTTCGGCCTGCCGGGGGTGGTGGCGGGGCCGATTTATTATGCGTACTTGAAGAGTGAGTTGAAGCTGGCGGGGATGGTTTAGGCATTGATGTTGCCTGGACTGGCCCCTTCGCGAGCAAGCCCGCTCCCACATTTGACCGAGTTCCAACTTTGGAATGCAGCCGAATGTGGGAGCGGGCTTGCTCGCGAAGGGCGCGCCACGGTTTCAGCTAAAACTCAGTAGCCGTAGCGCTTGCTGGCCTCAATCGCCAGACCACTGCCAATACTGCCAAAGATGTTCCCTTCCACATGCTGCGCATTCGGCAGCATCGCCGAGATGCTGTGGCGCAGCGCCGGAATCCCGCTGGAACCCCCGGTAAAGAACACCGTGTCCACCTGGGCCACGTCCACCGAGGCGTCGTTGAGCAGTTGCGTCACCGCATTGCGCACCCGCTCCAGCAAGCCATCGATGGCCGACTCGAACAGCGCCCGGCTCAATTCCACGCTCAACCCCGGCTCGACCCGGTCCAGCAGCACATGGCGGCTGTCCTGCCGGGTCAGCTGAATCTTGGTTTCTTCCACTTCCATCGCCAGCCAGTGCCCGGCGCGCTGTTCGATCAGGTTGAACAGGCGGTCGATGCCACCCGTGTCCTCGATGTCGTAGCGCATGCTGCCCAGCGCCAGCTTGGATTTCTGTGAATACACCGAGTTGATGGTGTGCCAGGTCGCCAGGTTCATGTGGTGGCTGGTGGGCATGTAGGCGCCGCTTTTCATGCGGCTGCCGTAGCCGAACAGCGGCATCATGCCGGCCAGCGAGAGCTGCTTGTCGAAGTCGGTACCGCCGATGTGCACACCGCCGGTGGCGAGGATGTCGTCGTGGCGGTTGTCGATCTGGCGGCGCTCGGGCGACAGGCGCACCAGGGAGAAGTCGGAGGTACCCCCGCCGATGTCGACGATCAGCACCAGCTCTTCTTTCTCGATGGTGGACTCGTAGTCGAAGGCCGCGGCAATCGGTTCGTACTGGAACGAGATGTCCTTGAAGCCGATCTTGCGGGCCACGTCCACCAGGGTGTTCTCGGCTTCCTGGTCGGCCATCGGGTCGTCGTCGACGAAAAATACCGGACGGCCCAGCACCACTTCGTCGAACTCACGCCCGGCGGTGGTCTCGGCGCGGCTCTTGAGTTGGCCGATAAACAGCGCCAGCAGGTCGGTGAACGGCATGGCCGTGCCCAATACACTGGTGTCGTGCTTGATCAGCTTGGAACCCAGCAGGCTCTTGAGCGAGCGCATCAGCCGGCCTTCGTAGTTTTCCAGGTACTCGTGCAGGGCCAGGCGACCGTACACCGGGCGGCGCTCTTCGAAGTTGAAGAACACCACCGACGGCAGCGTGATCTTGTCGTCCTCCAGCGCGATAAGCGTTTCCATGCCGGGACGAATCCAGCCGACGGTGGAGTTGGACGTGCCGAAGTCGATACCGCAGGCACGGGCTGGGGATGGGTTTTTCATGTCAATCGGGTTCCGGTTGAAAAACGGCCGCGCAGTGTATGCCACCCGCGTGCAGATGCGTAGGCCGACTATCCGCTAAATACAACGCACTTGTTACCTTGAAAGCCCGGCCTTTGCCCCCAAATCCTCCCCATACGGTTGGTGGCTGCAGGATTCTGCCCGCAGCGCCGATAAACTTCTGACGCACCCTTCGGTCACAAGATTGAGATCGGTCAATCCAGACGCCGCAAACAGGCGCATGCTGTGACGCTGGCAGTGCGATATCGATAATGGATGGTGATGCCCCCGATGGACTTCAAAGACTATTACAAGATTCTCGGTGTAGAACCCACCGCTGACGACAAGGCGATCAAGGCCGCCTATCGCAAGCTGGCGCGCAAATATCACCCGGACGTGAGCAAGGAAAAGGACGCTGAAGCCAAGTTCAAGGACGCGTCCGAAGCCTATGAAGCGCTGAAAAGTGCCGACAAGCGCGCCGAATACGACGATCTGCGCAAATACGGCCAGCATGGCCAGCCGTTCCAGGGCCCGCCAGGTTGGCAGAGCCGTGGTGGCTATGGCGGCGGTGGCCAGGACACCGGCGACTTCTCGGACTTCTTCAGCTCGATCTTCGGTTCGCGCGGCAATGGTTTTGGTGGTGCCCAGGGCCGCAGTGCCGGGCGTCGAGGGCAAGATGTGGAAATGGAACTGCCGGTCTTCCTCGAAGAGACCCTGTCCAACGAGTCCAAGCAGGTCAACTTCCAGGTGCCGCAATACAACGCGGCCGGCCAGCACGTCAGCAACACCACCAAGAGCCTGAACGTGAAGATCCCGGCCGGTGTGGCCGACGGCGAGCGCATCCGCCTCAAGGGCCAGGGCGCGCCGGGGATTGGCGGTGGTGCCAATGGTGATCTGTACTTGATCATCAAGTTCGCGCCACACCCTAAATTCGATGTGGAAGGTGAGAACCTGATCATCACCCTGCCACTGGCCCCGTGGGAGTTGGCGTTGGGCACGGAAGTGGCGGTGCCGACCCTCACCGGCAAGATCAACCTCAAGGTGCCGGCCGGCAGCCAGAACGGCCAGCGCATGCGCGCCAAGGGCCATGGCTTGTTGAACAAGGCCGGGCAGCGCGGTTACCTGTTTGTGCAACTCAAGGCGGTGATGCCGAAAAACACCGACGACGAGGTCAAGGCGTTGTGGCAGGAACTGGCACAAAAAGCCGCCTTCGATCCAAGAGAATCATGGAGTAGCTAACAATGAGCAGTCCCCGTTTGGTTCAAGTGAACATGGCAGAATTCTGTGAGGCCACCGACCTGTCGGTGGCCTACGTGATCGAAATCGTCGAGCACGGCATCGTTGAACCGGTGGGGACCAGTCCCGAGTCCTGGCGCTTCACCGATTACGAACTGGCCTTGGCCAAGCGCGCCTCGGCGCTGCAAAAGGACCTGGAGCTGGAATGGGAAGGCGTCGCCCTGGCGCTCGACCTGCTGGAGGAAGTCCAGCAACTGCGGGCCGAGAACCAGATGCTCAAGCAACGGCTGGGGCGGTTGGTGCAAACGCCCTGAATCCATCAGGTGATGCTGCAGCGCGCCTTGCACGGCACCCAGTCGCGCAGGGTCAGCGAGCGAATCAGTTGCGCCTCGTCCACGGCCAGTTGCAGTTGCACATTTTCAGCCTGGGTTGCGTATGCCTCATCACTGAGGGCGCCCGCATCGTGTTCCTCGGATAACGCATTCAAGCGCACGTCATGGGGCTCCCTCAGGACTCTGAACTCATCGTCATAATGGTTGCGAATAAAGGCCTGCCAGAATTCGCGGCCCAGCAGCGACTGTACGAGCTTCTTGGAGTTGTCCAGTTTTTCTATTGTGATGGCGGCATTATTCAGGATCTGCGGCGCTACCTGTCCCGTTGCGAGGTAGCGGGCATCGTTGGGCTGACCGGGCAGGCCGAGGCGGCGGGCCAGGCCCATGCGATAGGCCAGGCGAATTTCAATATCTTCCAGTTTTTCCAGGGCGGCGACTTTTTGTTCAGGGGTCATGGTCGACGTGCGAATCATGCCTTCTCGAACCCGAATGTCTGCGCTGGCTAATTTTTCCACCTCGTCCAGGCGAAAAAGACCTTTGGCCAACGTGTAGAGTGCCGGTCCCGCCTCGCCATCGGCGGCATAGCGCGTGGCTTGCCACGTCAGCACCTTGGTCTCCATGTCACTGAACACCAGGGCCGACCGATCGCCGCAGCGCGGGTCGCCCGCCAGGTTGAACAGCTCTTCACGCAAGCCATCGTCCCGGGCCGCATAGAGCAATTGCCACAGGCGCGATTGCAGGTCGGTATAGCGGCTGCGGTACTCCGCCGATTCTTTGAGGTTGTCGAGGATGTCGAGGAAGATCTGCGAACCGGGTTTCTCGGCAATCGACTCCCACAGGCTGCGTCGTACGTCGATTTCCTCGGGTGACAGACCATCCATCCAGTGCTGGTATGCCGGCTCCGGTGTGTCGTCCACGATCTGTTCTTGAGGCGCGTGAACCTCGACTGTAGCGGGCTGTGGCGCCCGATAACGCATCGCGCCGGGCTGCCGGCCCGCTGCTGCCTCGCGGTGGAGCAAGGTTGAATTGCTCCAATACTCGACCAACTGCCTGCGGGCTTCGGTGCTCAGCGGGTTGCCGTCGATAAAGGTGACGTTGTTGACGTAGATGAATGCCTCGGCCTCCTCGGGCAGCGGGTTGACCAGGGACTCGGGCAACTGCGTGATGCGGTTCTGCGCCAGGTTAACGATGTCCAACGCCTGATGTGGCCCCAAGCCCTGCGGCCACTCGGTGATCCCGGTGTTTTTCAAATTCACCCTACGCAGGTTCGGCAGGGTTGCGAAGTTGGGGGTACGCGCCAGGGGGTTGCGGCTCAGATTGATGATCTTGAGTGAGGTGAGCCCCTCCAGCAGATCCACGTCGGCCTCGCTCAGGGAAAGTTGGTTGCTCCTGAGGTCCAGGCGGGTAAGCCGAATCATCCGGGCAACGCTGGGCGGGATTGAACGCAACTCTCCGTACGACAGGTCGAGCCAACGGGTGTGACTGAAGTGGCCGAGAAACTCATCCAGGCCGTATACGGATTGCATGTCCTGAAGCTTGATTGACCCAACGTGGCTGAAATCTGCTTCCAGCGCAGGCAAGTCGCCGACTCTCAAGCCGAGTGCTTCAAGGGTGTAGCCGGCGGGAGAACCATCTTGGGCCAGCACTTTGGGAGTCATGCGCCGCCAGCACGCCTTGAGGTCTCGAGCGAATTGCTGGCGATGGTTGGCATCCCCTGCACGCAGGTTTTCGCTGTCGGCAGCCACCAGGAACCGTTGTGTGGCCCAGGCGTTCAGTTGGGTGCTCAAGGTTTGCCACTCGCCTTCCAGGCGCGTCAGTTCAGCCGGCGCCCCGTCGCCTGCGTGCAATACGAATTGCTCGTTTTCCTCCTCGCTGTAGCCGGGAAACAGGTCCCTTATCCGCCGCATTTCGTCGGTGTGGCTCAAGGGTACTTCGAAGGCGCCAGGCTGGCCGCCGTTGCGCCAGCCCGGGCGAGTTTGTGCCAGGCGAGCGATGTACGCCCGCATCTGCTGATTGGCTTGTGGGGTGAATGGGTTGTCACGCAGGCGGGTCATGCGGTTGAGACGGATGCTGGCTTCCACGTTTTCGGGGGCTGGGTTGAGCAGGCTGTCGGGCACCGCGCTCAGGTGATTGCCGGACAGGTCGACTTCTCTCAGCTCCGGCAGTTCCAGCAGGCCTGCGGGCCACTGATTGATCCGGGTGTCACGCAGCTCCAGCTTGCGCAGTCGTAGCAGCGGGCTGAAATCCGGCAGGGTGCCCAAGGGGTTGTCGTTCAGGCACAGTTCTTCCAGGCGGCTCAGGCCGGCCAGTTGGCCGGCGCTGATTTCGCTCAGGCGGATGGCATTTTTCGACAGGTCCAGGTGCGTCAGCGCCTTTATGGCCGTGATTGCTTCGGGCAGTTCGGTCAGCGTATGGCGTCCGATACCGCCGACTTGTTTGAGGGTCAAACGTTTCAGATTGGGGAAGTTGCCAAGGAACTGCCCGGGGCCGTCGGTGAAGCTCACGTAGTCGAGAACCAACTCCTCGACATGGCCAAAATCGGCGTTGAGTTTGGGCAGGTTCACCTGGGCGCTGATTTCCAGTCGGCGCCCGGTGTATGCCCCTGCACGGTCCACGGTCTGTCGACGCCAGCAATCTCTCAACGCATCGGCCACTGACTGCTCCCGGCGTCCCGGGTTTACCTCAAATGGACGCCGGCTCGTATCTTCTCGGGCACTGCGATTCACCCAGTCCTTGAGTGCGCGTTTGAGGGCGGCGTATTGGTCTTCCCGGCGCGTCAACTCAGTGCGCGCATCGCTCCCGAGGGTCTCGATGAAGGCTGTGGCCTGCTCGTCGCTGAACCCCGGATACAGCTTGCGCACCCGCGTATGGGTGCTGCGCAATTGAGTAAGTTTGTGCAGCGGGGAGCCGCCCCGCAGGCGCAGGTCTCCTGCCAAGGGTTTGCGCAGCAGCGGGTATTCCAGCAGCACCGAGCGCAGCTCGTCCCGGGCCAATGGCGTTTGTCGCACCCGCTGCTTCAGGGTGCCGGCGTCCCGTGCGGCTTCGCCAAGTGCTCGACGCTGGCCCTGTTCAAGACGTGCCAGAACGGCGCCATACAGGTCGGTGGCGCCGAACGCCCCGTCTTCACCCATCGCCAGCATCAGCGGCGGTGCGTCGGCCTCTGGACCGACGGCGTCGATCAGTGGCCCCTGTTCGCTGCCCAAGCGGATTTCCACCCGCAGGCTCGGGTCCCAACCCGGCAAGCTGGGCAGGGTATGCAGGGCCAAGCGCAGGCTGTCCGGGCTCTGCAGGGTGTCGAGGAACAAGCCTTCATAGGCCCGTGCCATGCGCACTTGCTGCTGGCTTTCGCGCGCCAGGGCGGTGAGCCTTGGTGACAACTGCTGATGGCCACTCAGCGTGGTTAAATCCGCGTCCGTGGCGGTTTCCAGCAACTGCCTGGCAACCTCCGCCGGCAGGCCGGAAAACCTGTCCATGAGCTGCTGTACCGGGGGCGAGCGAGTCAGGTTATGAGCGCGGTAATCCGCGTCGAACAGCGAGGTCCGACTGTCCCGGGCGGCCTGGGCAACTTCGCGGCGCCACAGCATCGTCTGTTCGTCCAGCACCCGGGGAGTCGGGTCGAGGACCGCCGGATAGGTCAAGCCTCGGTGCGCCACCACGCGCTCGGTGATCGCCGGGTCGGCCAGCGCATAATCCAGCGGGTCGTCACTGCCCATCTTCTCGATAAACGTCTCGATCCGCTGATGGATGCCAAAGCGCGCCAGGCTGTCACTCAACAGGGCGGGCGGCGGTTGCAGGTCCACATGCAGTTGGCGCAGTTGATCGGCGCGAGTGCCACTGGCCAGGCGTGCCTGTTCCAGTTGTGCGTCGCTCAAGCCCCGGGTGCGACAACCCAGGCGGCGCATCAGCGCCGGGCCGTCCCAGGTCAGCGGTTCTTCGCCTTCATGCAGCCAGGCGCCCGCGCCGTTATGCGCCACCTGCGGGGCATAAGCGTCGGAGCGGGTGGGGTGTTGTATGCGATAGGTGTCGCCGTCGGGCTCGGGTTTGACGGCATACAGTTGATCGTCGAGGGGCAGCAGCGGCTGCTGGTCGTGGCTGTGCAAGCCCAGGTCATCAAACGTGGCGTCCTTGGACAATACGACGGGGCTGCGATAAGGCGTAAGGTCCGGCTTCCACAGCCGCTGCTCGCCACCTGGCAAACGAACCGGCTTGAGCCCCTGTATCAACGCGGGTGTAGGCGGTGCAGCGAGTTTTTGCAGGCCTTTCCCCGCACCGGCCAGCAGCGCCATGGCGGCCAGGTTTTGCGCGACGTCGAACCAGTGCGTCTTGGCCGTGTCCCGGTCGCCTTCGCCCCAGTCGATCACACCTTCGAAGGTTTCGTAGAGCAATTGGCCCGCCATGGCGGCCAGCATGATTTCGCCGAGCACCGGGACGAACGCCAGTCCCAGGCCGAGCACGGTAGCGCCGGCCTCCAGCCAACGGGCGATTTTTTGCCCGCGCACCCGGGCGTCGACATCGGCGGTGGGCACTGCCTGGTCGCGTGCATCGCCGAGGGCCTTGTCGCGGCCATGCTCAAACAGGTTGGCCCACAGGTCGACGTTGTCAGCCCACAGGCCCTGTCTTGAGACCACCATCAGGTACAGGTCGGGAGCGCCCGTCTTCACCACCCTGCAGCCGGCTTTCGGGGGCGGAAGCGACTGGGGCATGACCGTCGTAGTCAATACCGGGAAGGCCAGTTGCAGCATTGTCTGGGTCACCGGCGAACGCGCTACTGCGTCGACGGCGGCGGTGGAGTCCGCAGCGGGTTCGGTAAACCGGTTGAAGAACGCCGGCTTGTCATGCTCATTGAGAAACTGGCTGAAAAAATGCTGGTAGCTCGTGGGCGTCGGGCGGTTGTTATTGCCGGATTCGCTTGGCGCTTTGTCGCGCGCCACCCACTGGCGGTTCAGTTCGGTTTTCAGCGCATCAAGGCTGTTGTAGCGCTTGAGCGGGTGCTCCGGATCGTGGGGCAGGTAGACGATGAAGTCGGTGGCATAGCGATATTTTTCCACCGGTGTAAACACCACGCTCCCCATGAGCGCGCGGTCCATCACGCTCAGGCAACTGAACCACACCGGCTTGCCGCCCAGCGTCGGGTTGCGTTCGCCGTCGACCACCTTGAGCACCATGGTGAAGTCATCCGGGAGAATGTCCTGCTTGAGCAGCGCCAGGTACGCCGCAGCCCTGAGGGCATCCTTCTGGCTGGTGATCACGGCGTCGCGCAACCGGGTGGCGGCCGTCTCGTCGGTGGGCAGTAATGTTTCCTTGAGGTGCGCCTGGTAGCGGGCACCCACGTCCAGCGTACGGCACAGCCTGATAAAGGCGGGTACGGTCAGCGCCGGGCTGATCCTGGGAGAGGCGCCTTCCCGGTCCGGGTATTGGGTGAACCCGGAGGCAGGATCGAATGCGCCGTCTTCACCTTCACTGGCTTCAAAGTTATGCAGGGCAGCCTGCACCAGCGACACCTCCAGTACTTTGTATTCGCCGGCCTTGATCCCCAGGGTGCCGAGCCTCAGCGGCTCATACAAACGAAGAGAGGTGCCTTCGACATCCACGGTGAGGTTGAATTGTTCTTTCAGCGCGCCGTTGAGCAGGCCTATGGCGAAGGGCTTGAGTGCCTGGACGTTGGCCAGGTGTTTATCCACCGCGTGTTGGGATTTGAAACTGGTTTCATTGAACCCCTTCAAGGTTCTTCGCTGCAGCGGCGACAAGCTGTCCATCCACTGCGCCTGTTCGAGCCTGGCCTGTTTCAACGCTTCTATGCGGTGGGCCGGCGCCTGTACCAGCCAGTCCGGAATGGCCTGGCGAATGAACGCACTGTTGTCGTCGGAAGATGAGAGGGGAGTAACGGAGGGGGCATCCTGCATGGGGGCATTCCTTTGGGTAAGCAAAGGAAAAAGGCTACTGAAAACCGCTGTGGATTAATAAGTCGAAAAGCCGCTGGATAGCACGCAATAGTTAACGCATCGGCCCCGGATTACCTATGGATCGACGACTTAATTACCCCATGGAAATCCCCCCGTGTGCATCAAGCCTGCCAGCGCTTTTTGAGTGTTCGTCCATGGGGGGCAATCCGTTCAAATAGCTACCGCCGAGTGCCGGGGGCGACTGATTAAGGTCATTGCCTTAATTTCCCTATCGGTACTCGTTTATGCCAGCACCTCAAGCCTCCACCTCGCTCCTGCCGGGCGGCGAAGGGCGTCACTATGCACAGATCAAAGCCGCCATCCCCGAAAGCCTGGTCAGCGCATCTCCTGCCCTGCGTGCAGCCATCACGCAGGCCAAGCCAGAGATCCCCGCCTGGTATGCGGCCACCACCCCGGCACAGAAGGCTGCGCTGCAAAACCTGTTGGAGGCGAGCATCAAGTCTCACACTGCACTGGAGCAAGCGACCGGCAAGGTGCAAGAGGTCAACGCCTTCGCCCGGCCATTGCTTGAAGCCGCGTTGAAGGCCGCCGGGTTTGAGCTGGACGTCAACCAGGTGCATCTGCGCCTCTATGTACCGGTCGAAGGACTAGCGACAGGCTACCGGACCAAGACTTTGTCCCTGTTGCAAGCGGCCTTGAACAATTTTGAAGCGCGCGAGACCCGCGCCGGGTTCTTCGACAGTGCTTCAGGCTTTATCACCGCTCCCGGCGCCGATGGCCGTTTCGAGCGCCATACCACGACCCTGACGATCGAGACCTTCGCCCGGTTATGCCGCGACCTGGACCTGGGCAGGCTGTACCAGGAACACCTCACCACCTACCTGCTGCCCGTGCAAACCGTGTCCAGGAACCTGCTGCGTGAACGCTTTATCACCCGGCAAAAGGACGCCTTCAGAGCCGCCGCCTACGTGGCGTTGCTCAAAGGTGATATTCGCAGCGACGACTACGCGCTACTGCTGCGCATCGCCAATGGCGAGCGACGCATCAAGCACGAAGGCAAGCAGGTCTGGCACCGCTGGCCCAGTATCATGGAACTGCAAATGCACGGCTGCCTCATGATCGACCCGAGCGTGGAGCATGGGTATGGCACCTGGCTTATCGTCTACATCCCCGACCACCCCGAGCACCCCATCAAGCGCTACAAAACCTTTGCCGACTATGCAGAGGAAACGACCCGTGAGCTGACCGCTTACAGACCCGAGGACTATTGGGACAGCAGGGGTGTTCAGGTCACGGCCCACCAACAGTTTTTCTCACGGTTCATCGGGAAAAAATACCTGGCTTACTACTACGGGCGGTTCACCGAGAAACGCGTCGATGAACCGCAAAGGCGCGTGGCCCTGGGCCCTGATCCAGCGTGGCGACAGTACTACGCAAGAAAATCCCTTACCGAACTCCAGGCGATCAACGCCGTCATAAAGTCCCCGCGACATATCAGCCGCACGCCGCAGGACCAGCCAAACCTGAACCTCAACGCCCACCCGATCAAGGGGCTGTGGATCGACGTCGACCCTTGGGACGAGCTGTACGCCGACATGCGCAAGCGCGCACTCGACGATGGGTTGAGCATGGCGATACCCACCGCTCACACCGACGCGGCTGGCCACGACCGGCGGATGGCGCATCTGATGAACATCGGCCTGTTCACCTTGAACCTGGTGTCGATGTTCATTCCGCCCTTGGGTGCACTGATGGCGGTGGTCACGGCCGGGCAACTGCTGTACGAAGTGCTGGAGGGCGTGGTTGAACTCGGCCAGGGTGACCGCGAGGCCGGCTGGGCGCATATCGCTGACGTGCTGGAAAATCTCGCGCAACTGGCGGTGGGCGGCGCTGCGTTGCATATCAGCCTGTCGCCGTTTATCGAAGGACTCAAGGCGGTCAGGCTGCCGTCGGGCAAGGCCCGCTTGTGGAAGCCGGACCTTGCGCCCTATGCGCAGGACATCCGACTGCCGGCAGGCTCGGTTCCCGACCAGGCGGGACTACATACCGTCAATGGGCGCCAGGTGGTGTCGGTGGACGGCAATCGCTACGCCGTGACCGCGCAAGACGAACCGGGCGTGTACCGGGTCCAGCACCCCAGCAGGCCCGAGGCGTATGAGCCTCAGATCGTCAACAACGGTTCTGGCGCCTGGACCCATGAGGCCGATGAGCCCCTGACGTGGCAAGGTGCTCCGCTGATGCGGCGACTGAGCCATGTAATGGAAGGCCTGAGCGATACGCAGTTGGAGCAGGTGCGCAAGATCAGTGACACCGACGAAAGCGTGCTGCGCCGGCTGTACGTGGAAAGCGAGCCCACTCCGGCCATCACACTCGATACGGCGGTGCGCATGCGGGCTTACGGGCGTGCCGAAAGCTTGAGTGGGCAGATCCTTGCGGGGTCGATGTCGATGGACCTGGGTAGCTACGCCGCGTCGTTGATGGTGGAAATGACCGGCTGGCCGCCCGGCAGGACCATCGAAGTATTTGACGGCCAGGGCACCAGCAGGACAGCTGCGTTGTATGGCCAACCTCATGCGCCCGGGACGGAACTGATCAGCATCAGCCGCATAGACCTGTTCGGCGGCAAGCTGCCGGCGTTGATCGTCGAGAGTTTGCCCGAGGAGCAGCTTAAAAACCTGCTCGGCCAGCATATGCCCTACGGGGCCGCGCTGCGTAGCCAGGCGTTGCAGGAACGGCTGGGGATCTATGCCAAACAGTCCCTGCGGCGGGTGTTCGACAGCCTTTACCTCGGGCGATCATCGCCTGGCAGCGCCGAACTGCAACTGTTCGCGCGCGACTTCAAAAGCCTGCCACCGGTCATGGTCGAGGAACTGCTGGAAGGTGCCAGCCCCTCGCAGCGGGCGAGCCTGGTCAACAATCGCAAGATTCCCCTGGAGCTGGCGCAGCAAGCGCGCCAGAAACTTGGGGAATTGCGCCTGGCCCGGGCGTATGAAGGGCTGTACCTGGATGCGTTGGCCAATGCTGACACTGAAGCCCTGGTGCTCAATACCCTTGAGCACCTTCCCGGTTGGCGGGACAGCCTGCGCATTGAAGTGCACGAAGGCTCGGTGAGCGGGCGCCTGCGTGCCAGCTATGGCCTGCCTGGGTCCAGCAACCTCAAACTGCTGGTGCGAGTGGGCGATGGTCAGTATCAGGTGTTTGACACCCAGGGCAACGAGTTACATGGGGTCGATAGCTTGTACGATTCCTTGCAGCACGCACTGCCGGAGGCTCATCGCCAGTCCGTGGGGTTGCCCGAGGTCGGGCAGGGGCCGCAACTTGGAAGGTTGATTCAACAGCACGCCCTGTCCCGTGCCGGCCTGCGCAAGGTGCTGGGCATGCAACCGTTGGGCTCACCCTTTTTCATTTCGCCGCAGCGCTCTTCTCGCGGGCGGATCGGTTATGCCTGGAGTGGTCGTGGTGCGGGCTCCTGGGAGCACAACGTTCGCCAGCGTATCAAAGCCCTCTACCCCACTTTTGACGAAGTGCAGATTGCCCAACTGCGTGCACCTTACACGCCGGCCGACGACACCTGGCTCATCTCTCTGGAGCAGGAGTACGAAATGCTCCGTTCCACCTTGGAGACCTGGGAAGCATCACCGATCCAGGGCTTTGGTGAGGCCAATAGCGCTGAATACCGAGAGCAGCGTGCCATCCGTAAAGAACTGCGCAAGGTGTTGATTCGCGCCTGGAGGCGTAACGGTGAGGTTGATGTGGATAGTTCCGGCAATCCCCTGGGCCAGAAGATCGAAGTGAGCGAGATTGACATACAACCTCAGTTGGCGTCGCTTCCGGCGCTGAGCGCCAACTTTGATCATGTCACTTACCTGGAAATATCCAGTGCGGAACTGACCAATGCCGTCGAGCCTTTCCTGGCTCCCTTTCGCGGCTTGCGCACCCTCAACCTGGAAGACAACCAGCTCACTCGCCTGCCCCTGTTGCTTGAGCATCTGCCCAGGCTTGAGACGTTGATACTGGCGGATAACGAGATTGTGCTGGACGTCGCGGCCGTCAACCGATTGAAGAACCTCACCCGGCTCCAGACACTCGAGCTGGAGTCCAATCCGCTGGGCATGGCGCCGGACATCAGCCGGATGCGCCGGCTGTATCACGTTTCATTGGGCGATACCGGGCAGCGTGGTTGGCCCATTGGGATCTTCGCCAGGCCCCGGCCTCGCGAGTTCAACCTGGACCTGGAAGGTAATGCGCTCGAGGTGCCGATAGTCGAGCCAGGTTCAGCGCAGGCTGCGATTCTTGCGCGCACCCGTGTTACTCGCTCCTTGCTGACGCCCGAAGGCCTTCGCCAGCTCAAGCAGTACATTGCATCTGTAGGTATGGACCCGGAGCGGCAGTTTCCACCCCGAGGGATGCAGGACAGCATCCAATGGAAGTCCGGCCTCACCGACATGCAGTGGAGGGACTTGCAGCCCCTATGGAATGCCTTGGAAGAGTCCAGGGGCGCCGAACCGTTTTTTAACGAAATCCGCAAGTTGAGCGAGTCTGCCGATGCAATGTCGGAAGACTTCGCGCAAGACCTTACGGCCAAGGTCTGGCGAATGTTGCGCGCCATGTACGACGACACCCGGCTGCGTGAGAAGCTTTTCGACATGGCGAGGGCGCCTACCAGCTGCGTTGATGCGGGTGCCCAATTGTTCAATGCCATGGGGATCGAAGTGATGGTGTATGAGGCTTGGACCAACCCTCACCCCGACGTGGTCGAGCAACTGATGTTGACGGTGGCCAAAGGCAGGACCCGGCTCAACAAGCTGGGAGAAATTGCTCGCGCCCGGGTGGCGGCATTGAGTGAGCAAGGCCGCAAGTTCCCCAATGATCGGGACCGGGGAACCGACTCTGCTGGAAACCCCGAACGGGCTATCGACGAAGTGGGGGTCCATCTGGCGTTTTCCACCGGGTTGGCCCAACGGCTTGAGCTGCCCTGGCAATCAGCGGATGTGATGTACCCGGAACCCGACGTCACCCCGCAGATGCTGGACGATGCTTTTGATCGGGTCATGGCATTGGAGGAGGGCGACCTGCTCAGGGATGCGCTCGTCGAGCTGGACTTCTGGGGTGAGTACCTTGAGCGTTCGACGCCCGCGGCCTTTGTCTGGCTGACGCGCAAAAGGGCGGCGCTGGAAGACTTGACGAGTGCCCTGAATGATCTGGCGGCCAATGGTCGATTGCTTGAGTCGCAGAAGATGGCCCTGCGCAATACCCTGCGCAATTCGGCCCTGATGCTGGACAAGTCGGTTGAGGATTTTCCTCCCGGCACGCCCATGCACCAGGACGTCTATGATGCGCTTGCGGTGAAACTGCACGAGGAGCGCAAGGCGATTCTCCAGAGGCTCACTGACGAGGCTCTGGAAATCGCGCTTCAGAACAGAAAGTAACGCTGCGCCATCGGCAGCACATCCGCCGGTTCACACCACAGCAACACACCGTCGGCCTTGACCTGGTAGGTCTGCGGGTCAACCTCGATATCCGGCAGGTAATCGTTGTGGATCAAGTCGGTTTTCTGCACCGCGCGGCAACCCTTGACCACGGCGATCTGCTTCTTCAACCCCAACTGCTCCGGCAGGCCTGCCGCCAACGCCGCCTGGCTGATAAAGGTCAGGCTGGTGGCGTGCAGCGAGCTGCCGAAGCTGGCGAACATCGGGCGGTAGTGCACCGGTTGCGGCGTCGGGATCGAGGCGTTGGCGTCGCCCATCAGGCTTGAGGCAATCGCGCCGCCCTTGAGAATCAGCGTCGGCTTGATCCCGAAAAACGCCGGGCGCCACAGCACCAGGTCGGCCCACTTGCCCACTTCAATCGAGCCCACTTCGTGGCTGATGCCGTGGGTAATCGCCGGGTTGATGGTGTACTTGGCGATGTAGCGTTTGGCGCGGAAGTTGTCGTTGCCTTCGCCGTCGCCAGGCAATCGCCCGCGCTGTTTTTTCATCTTGTCGGCGGTCTGCCAGGTACGTGTGATCACCTCGCCAACCCGCCCCATGGCCTGGCTGTCGGAGCTGATCATCGAGAACGCGCCGAGGTCATGAAGGATGTCTTCGGCGGCAATCGTTTCGCGGCGGATGCGGCTTTCGGCAAAGGCCACGTCTTCGGCAATGCTCGGGTCCAGGTGATGGCAGACCATCAACATGTCCAGGTGTTCGTCGATGGTGTTGCGGGTGAACGGCCGGGTTGGGTTGGTGGAGCTGGGCAGCACGTTGGGGAAGCCACAGGCCTTGATGATGTCTGGCGCGTGACCGCCACCGGCACCTTCGGTGTGGTAGGTGTGGATGGTGCGGCCCTTGAAGGCGGCGAGGGTGGTTTCGACAAAGCCGGATTCGTTGAGGGTGTCGCTGTGGATCGCCACCTGCACGTCGTACTCGTCGGCGACGCTCAGGCAGTTGTCGATGCTCGCCGGCGTGGTGCCCCAGTCCTCGTGCAGCTTCAAGCCAATGGCACCGGCCTTCACTTGTTCGATCAACGGCTCCGGCAGGCTGGCGTTGCCCTTGCCGGTGAAGCCGATGTTCATCGGGAACGAGTCGGAGGCCTGGAGCATGCGCGCCAGGTGCCATGGGCCGGAGGTGCAGGTGGTGGCGTTGGTGCCGGTGGCCGGCCCGGTGCCGCCGCCGATCATGGTGGTGACGCCGCTGGTCAGTGCTTCTTCGATTTGCTGCGGGCAAATGAAGTGGATGTGGGTATCGATGCCGCCGGCGGTGAGGATCATGCCCTCACCGGCAATCACTTCGGTGCTGGCGCCGACACAGATGGTCACGCCGGGCTGGATGTCCGGGTTGCCGGCCTTGCCGATGGCGGCGATGCGGCCGTTTTTCAGGCCGACGTCAGCCTTGACGATGCCCCAGTGGTCGATGATCAGCGCGTTGGTGATCAGGGTGTCGACCACCTCATGGGCGAGCAGTTGGCTCTGGCCCTGGCCATCACGGATCACCTTGCCGCCGCCGAACTTCACTTCTTCGCCGTAGACGGTGAAATCCTGTTCGACTTCGACGAACAGCTCGGTGTCGGCCAGGCGGACCTTGTCACCAACGGTGGGGCCGTACATGTCGGCGTAGGCTTGTCTGGAAATCTTCATGTGTTTAGTTCCTGATCGTTCCCACGCTCTGCGTGGGAATGTCGCCCTGGACGCTCTGCGTCCGCTCTTGAAGGTCGTGACGCGGAGCGTCACAGGATGCATGCCCACGCAGAGCGTGGGAACGATCATTAATCCAGGTCGCCCATGATGCGCCCGGCAAACCCGAACACCCGGCGTTTGCCACTCAGCTCAACCAGTTCCACTTCACGACTCTGCCCTGGCTCAAAGCGCACGGCGGTGCCGGCCGGGATGTTCAGGCGCATGCCACGGCTGGCAGCACGGTCGAACGTCAGTGCGTCGTTGGTCTCGAAAAAGTGATAGTGCGAACCAACCTGGATCGGCCGGTCGCCGCTGTTGGCTACGCTCAGGGTGGCGGTGCGCCGGCCCACGTTGAGTTCGATGTCGCCAGGCTGGATCTGAAATTCGCCAGGAATCATGCAGGTTGCCCCAGGGTCTTGAAGTAGATGGCGGTCGGGGTGTAGCGCCCGTCCGGGCTTTGGCAGTAGTCGGGCAATTCACCGATCTTGGTATAACGCAGCGACTGGTAGAAGGCTTCGGCGCCGGAGCCGGCTTCGGTGTCCAGGTACAGCAGCCCGCGTTTGTACTGGCGGGCGCTCAGTTCCAGGGCGCTCATCAGTTGCTGGCCAAGGCCACGGCGCCGGGCCTCGCTGTGCACCAGCAGCTTCTGCACTTCGGCGCGGTTTAGGCCGTTGGCTTTCATGCATAGCGCCAATTGCACGCTGGCGATGACGTGTTCATCACGCACCACCACCCACAGCAGCAGGCTGCCATCGTTAAGACTGGCCTGCACGCCGTTGAGATAAGTGCCGGCCTGGCCTTCATCGAAGTCGGCCATGAAGCCCACCGATGCGCCGTGCTTCACGGCGTCCAGCAACAGCTCAATCAAACCCGGGCGGTAATGGGCAAAACTTTCGGCATTGACTCGACGCAGTTGGGCGTTCATCGGTGTCACTCCTTGGGCGGCACAGCGCCTGGGTTGAGCGTCAGTTGCATGAAGGTCAGGTCCAGCCAGCGTCCGAACTTGGTGCCGACCTGGGGCATCTGCCCGGTGGTGATGAAACCCAGGCGCTCATGCAGGCGGATCGAGGCCTGGTTGCCGCTTTCGATGGCGGCGACCATCACGTGTTTGTCGCAGGTTTTCGCCCGCTCGATCAGCACCTGCATCAACTGTGGGCCGAGGCCTTTGCCGCGCTGGTCGTTGCGCACGTACACCGAGTGTTCGACGGTGTGGCGAAAGCCCTCAAAGGGCCGCCAGTCACCGAACGAGGCATAGCCGATGACCTGCTCGTCTTCGACGGCCACCAGGACCGGATAAAACTGCGACTGACGAGCGCTGAACCAGGCCTGGCGGTTGCCCAGGTCTACCGGTTGTTCGTTCCAGATCGCCGTGGTGTTGAGCACCGCGTCGTTGTAGATATCGCGAATCCCTGGCAAATCGGCGTGCACCGCATCACGAATCAAAAAGGACATGGTCGGGCCTCAGGCGATGGGTTGGTGGACGGTGACCAGCTTGGTGCCGTCGGGGAAGGTGGCTTCCACCTGGATGTCCGGGATCATTTCCGGGATGCCTTCCATCACCTGTTCGCGGGTGAGCAGGGTGGTGCCGAAGTGCATCAGCTCGGCCACGGTGCGGCCATCGCGGGCGCCTTCCATCAACGCGGCGGAGATGTAGGCGATGGTTTCCGGGTAGTTGAGCTTCACACCGCGCGCCAACCGTCGCTCGGCTACCAGGCCGGCGGTGAAGATCAGCAGTTTGTCTTTTTCCCGTGGGGTCAGGTCCATCGTTCAAGGTCCACTATGAAATACATTCGTAAAAACACCGGAGATCCAATGTGGGAGCGGGCTTGCTCGCGAATGCGGTGTGTCAGTGAATGCATCTTTGCCTGACCCACTGCATTCGCGAGCAAGCCCGCTCCCACATTTTTAATCTTCATGTGCTCCAGATTCTCGGTGATACAGCCTCGCGGCCCAGCACGGCCGGGCGCAGCAGGCGCCACAGTGCGATCAGCCAGGCTCGCGCCAGCAGCGCTTCACTGGCCAGGCAGCGGGCCACCAGCAGGCCGGGCAATTGGGTCAGGTCGCCGCGTACCGGGTGGGGCAGGGAGCGACATTGTTCGAGCAGTTCAGGGTCGATTTCGCCGGTCACCAGCAAGGTCGCAAACACCGGTTGCCCGTCCAGCCCGATGGGTGAGTCGAGCAAACCGTCGGCGCCCACAATGCGCTGGCGCTCATGCCAAATCAACTGGCCGTCGCGGCGGATATCCAGGTGCGACTGGAAGTGCCCGAGGTCGAAACGCTCGCCGCTGGCGGGGCGCCCGAGGGCGACCACGTCCCAGTAAAACAGCCGGGCATCGCCTTGCAGGTCGATGCGGGTGGTGAGTTCGGCCTGGGCGGCGCTGAACACGATGGTCTCCTGCGGCAGCCATTCCAGCGTCGCGCCCGCCTCAACCGTCAGCTCCAGTTTCTGATACGCCGGCCCGCCGGCGCGGTACCACTTGGCCGCGCCGGGGCTGGTCAGTTGCGCCCACGCACCTTCGGCGACATGGGTGCTGATATCGAGACGATCACCGCCGGCAATCCCGCCCGGCGGGTGCACGATGATGTGCTGGCACACCTCGGGGCCTTCGGCGTACAGATGCTTTTGCACCCGCAGCGGGCCGAGGTGGCGGCGCATCACCGGGCGCGTGGTGTCGCCGAAACGCGCGTAGCCGAGTTCCAGCTCGGCGTGCCAGCTTGGGGTGAACAGCGCGGTGGGGGCAGGTAGGGTCATGGTCAGTGCTTATCGTTAGGACGCTACAGATTAGATCGTAACGAGCCCGCGCACACCCTCGCTTTCCATATTTTCTCCACGCCCCTGCTGGACGATTTCGCCCCGGGACATCACCAGGTACTGGTCGGCCAGTTCCGCGGCAAAATCATAGAACTGCTCCACCAGCAGAATCGCCATGTCGCCGCGTGCCGCGAGCTTCTTGATCACCGCGCCGATCTCCTTGATCACCGACGGCTGGATGCCTTCGGTGGGTTCATCGAGGATCAGCAGGCGCGGGCGGCTGGCCAGGGCCCGGCCGATAGCCAGCTGCTGTTGCTGGCCGCCGGACAAGTCACCACCCCGGCGTTGCTTCATTTGCAGCAGCACCGGGAACAGCTCGTAGATGAAGGCGGGCACTTCCTTGGCTTCGGAGCCGGGGAAGCGTGACAGGCCCATCAGCAGGTTTTCTTCCACCGTCAGGCGGCCAAAAATCTCCCGGCCCTGGGGCACGTAAGCGATACCGGCGTGCACCCGCTGGTGCGGCTTGAAGCCGGTAATGGCGCGGCCTTCCCAGTTCACCGCACCTTCCTTGGCCGGCAGTAAACCCATCAGGCACTTGAGCAGGGTAGTCTTGCCCACGCCGTTGCGGCCCAGCAGGCAGGTGACTTCGCCGACTTTTACCTCAAAGGAAAGCCCGCGCAGGATGTGGCTACCGCCGTAGTACTGGTGCAGCTTGTCGACTTGCAGCATGTTCAGTTCCCCTTAATGATCGTTCCCACGCGGAGCGTGGGAACGATCAGGTTCAGCGGCCGAGGTAAACCTCGATCACCCGCTCATTTTCCTGCACCTGTTCCAGCGACCCTTCGGCCAGCACGCTGCCCTGGTGCAACACCGTCACGTGGTCGGCAATCGAGCCGACAAAGCCCATGTCGTGTTCCACCACCATCAGCGAATGCTTGCCCGCCAGGCGCTTGAACAGCTCGGCGGTGAACTCGGTTTCGGCATCGGTCATGCCCGCCACCGGTTCATCCAGCAGCAACAGTTGCGGGTCTTGCATCAGCAGCATGCCGATTTCCAGGAACTGTTTCTGGCCGTGGGACAGCAAGCCGGCCGGGCGATTGACTGAAGCGGTGAGGCGGATGGTGTCGAGCACTTCGCTGATGCGGTCTTTCTGCTCGCCACTCAAGCGCGCCCGCAGGCTGGCCCACACCGACTTGTCGGTCTTCTGCGCCAGCTCGAGGTTTTCGAACACGCTGAGGGCTTCGAATACCGTGGGCTTCTGGAACTTGCGACCGATGCCGGCCTGGGCGATCTGCACTTCGCTCATGCTCGTCAGGTCGAGGGTTTCGCCGAACCAGGCCTTGCCGTGGCTGGGCCGGGTCTTGCCGGTGATCACGTCCATCAGCGTGGTCTTGCCCGCGCCGTTGGGGCCGATGATGCAGCGCAATTCGCCGACGCCGATGTACAGGTTCAAGTCGTTCAATGCCTTGAAACCGTCGAAGCTGACGCTGATGTCTTCCAGGGTCAGGATCGTGCCGTGGCGGGTGTTCAGGCCTTTGCCGGCAGCCTGGCCGAGGCCGATGGCATCGCGGGCGCTGCCCTGGTCTTTATTGGGTTCAAGGATAGGTTCGAGCATAAATTCGGCCGTCGCTGTGATCCTCATTGGTCGCCCCTCTTCTTCAGCAGGCCAATCACACCCTTGGGCAAATACAGGGTGACGATGATGAACAGCGCACCGAGGAAGAACAGCCAATACTCAGGAAACGCCACGGTGAACCAGCTCTTCATGCCGTTGACCACACCGGCGCCCAGCAGCGGGCCGATCAAGGTTCCACGCCCGCCGAGGGCCACCCACACAGCGGCCTCGATGGAGTTGGTCGGCGACATTTCGCTGGGGTTGATGATGCCCACTTGCGGCACATACAACGCGCCCGCCAAACCACACAGCACCGCGCTCAACACCCACACGAACAGCTTGAAGCCACGCGGGTCGTAGCCGCAGAACATCAGGCGATTTTCCGCATCCCGAAGTGCCGTCAGCACCCGGCCGAACTTGCTCTGGGCCAGGCGCCAGCCGATGAACAGGCTCGCCACCAACAACACCACGGTGGCCACAAACAGCGCCGCTCGCGTGCCCGGCTCGGTGATGCCAAACCCGAGGATGCTGCGGAAATTGGTAAAGCCGTTATTGCCGCCGAACCCGGTCTCGTTGCGGAAGAACAACAGCATCCCGGCGAACGTCAGGGCCTGGGTCATGATCGAGAAGTACACGCCCTTGATCCGTGAGCGGAAGGCGAAGAATCCGAACACCAGCGCCAGCAATCCCGGCGCCAACACCACCAGGCACATCGCCCAGAGGAAGTGGCTGGTGCCGGTCCAGTACCACGGCAACTCGGTCCACGACAAAAAGGTCATGAACGCCGGCAGCTCATCGCCGGACGCCTGGCGCATCAGGTACATGCCCATGGCATAACCGCCCAGCGCAAAGAACAGGCCGTGGCCGAGGGACAACATCCCGGCATAACCCCACACCAGATCCAGCGCCAGGGCGACGATGGCGTAGCACAGAATCTTGCCCACCAACGTCAGGGTATAGGCGGAAACGTGCAGCGGATTTTCCGGTGACAACAGCGAGAACAACGGCAGCGCCAGCAGCAGGATCAGCACCACTGCACCGACCGCGACGGTCACCTTGGGGCCGGCCTTTTGCGCGGCCGTAAGCATCAATGGCTGGTTCATCAGTCGATCACCCGTCCTTTCAGTGCGAAGAGTCCTTGCGGGCGTTTCTGGATGAACAGAATGATCAGCGCGAGGATCAGGATCTTGCCGAGCACGGCACCGATCTGCGGTTCAAGAATCTTGTTGGCTATCCCCAGGCCGAAGGCGGCCATGACGCTACCGGCCAACTGGCCGACACCGCCGAGTACCACCACCAGGAACGAGTCGATGATGTAGCTCTGGCCGAGGTCCGGGCCGACGTTGCCGATCTGGCTCAGGGCCACGCCACCGAGGCCCGCTATGCCGGAGCCGAGGCCAAAGGCGAGCATGTCCACGCGTCCGGTGGGCACGCCGCAGCAGGCGGCCATGTTGCGGTTCTGGGTGACGGCGCGCACGTTGAGGCCCAGGCGCGTCTTGTTCAGCAGCAGCCAAGTCAGCACCACCACGAACAGCGCGAAGGCGATGATCACGATGCGGTTGTACGGCAGCACCAGGTTGGGCAGCACCTGGATTCCCCCGGACAGCCACTCGGGGTTGGCCACTTCAACGTTCTGCGCACCGAACACCAGGCGCACCAGTTGGATCAGCATCAGGCTGATGCCCCAGGTGGCGAGCAGGGTTTCCAGCGGGCGGCCGTAGAGGTGACGAATCACCGTGCGCTCCAGGGCCATGCCGATGGCGGCGGTGACAAAAAACGCCACCGGCAGCGCGATCAGCGGGTAGAACTCGATGGCCTGGGGCACGTAGCGCTGCATCAGCAACTGCACCACATAGGTCGAGTAGGCGCCGAGCATCAGCATCTCGCCGTGGGCCATGTTGATCACCCCGAGCAGGCCGAAGGTGATCGCCAGGCCGAGCGCCGCCAGCAGCAGGATCGAGCCCAGGGACATGCCGCTGAAGGCCTGGCCGAGAATCTCGCCCACCATCAGTTTGCGTTTGACCTGGGCCAGGCTGGTCTCGGCGGCGGTGTGCACCGTGGCGTCGGCTTCGACGCCGGGAGCGAGCAGGGCTTCCAGGCGAGTGCGGGCCAGCGGGTCGCCGGTGCCGCCGAGCAAGCGCACGGCGGCCAGGCGCACGGCCGGGTCGGGATCTACCAGTTGCAGGTTGGCCAGGGCGAGACTGAGGGCTGTGTGTACGTCATCATTGGTTTCGCCGGCGAGTTGCTGGTCGAGGAATTTCAGCTGCGCAGGTTGTGCACTTTTTTGCAGAGTCTGGGCGGCGGCAAGGCGCACCTTGGGGTCGGCAGCGAGCAATTCCTGGCTGGCTTGCACGTTGTCGATCAGGCCGCGCAGGCGGTTGTTCAGGCGTACGGTCTTGGTTTCGCCGTTGACGCTGATCTGGCCTTGTTGCAGGGCGTCCACCAGCTCGATGCGCGCCGGGTCGGGCTGGGCGGCCCAGTCCTGGAGCAGCTTGGCTTGTTGCATCGGGTTGGCGTTGATGAAGTCTTCGGCGTCGCTGGCGTGTGCGGCGAGGGGCAGCAACAGCAGGGCGGCGAGGATGAAACGGTATAGGGCAGTGGGCATGGCAGTTTCCTATAGATCGTTCCCACGCTCTGCGTGGGAATGCCGCCTTGGACGCTCTGCGTCCGCTGTGTGACGCAGAGCGTCACGGGATGCATTCCCACGCGGAGCGTGGGAACGATCAGTGCGGCGGTCTTAGTTGCTCTTGACGGCGTAATCCGGCTTCTTGTCGTTGCCAGGGATATACGGGCTCCACGGCTGGGCACGAATCGGCTCCTGGGTCTGCCACACCACCGAGAATTGCCCGTCAGACTGGATCTCGCCGATCATCACCGGCTTGTGCAGGTGGTGGTTGGTCTTGTCCATGGTCAGGGTGAAGCCGGACGGCGCGGCAAAGGTCTGCCCGGCCATGGCTTCACGTACTTTGTCGACGTCGGTGGACTTGGCTTTCTCCACCGCCTGCGCCCACATGTGGATGCCCACGTAGGTGGCTTCCATCGGGTCGTTGGTCACGGCTTTGTCCGCGCCCGGCAGGTTGTGGGCCTTGGCGTAGGCTTTCCAGTCGGCGACGAATTTCTTGTTCACCGGGTTCTCCACCGACTGGAAGTAGTTCCAGGCGGCGAGGTTGCCCACCAGCGGCTTGGTGTCGATGCCGCGCAGTTCTTCTTCACCCACGGAGAAGGCGACGACCGGTACGTCGGTAGCCTTCAGGCCCTGGTTGGCCAGCTCTTTGTAGAACGGCACGTTGGAGTCGCCGTTCACGGTGGAGATCACTGCGGTCTTGCCACCGGCCGAGAATTTTTTGATGTTGGCCACGATGGTCTGGTAATCGCTGTGGCCGAACGGGGTGTAGACCTCTTCGATGTCTTTATCCGCTACGCCTTTGGAGTGCAGGAACGAACGCAGGATCTTGTTGGTGGTGCGCGGGTACACGTAGTCGGTGCCCAGCAGGAAGAAGCGCTTGGCGCCGCCGCCTTCTTCGCTCATCAGGTATTCCACCGCCGGGATCGCCTGCTGGTTCGGCGCCGCACCGGTATAGAACACGTTCGGCGACATCTCTTCGCCTTCGTATTGCACCGGGTAGAACAGCAGGCCGTTGAGTTCTTCGAACACCGGCAAGACCGATTTGCGCGACACCGAGGTCCAGCAACCGAACACCACGGCGACCTTGTCCTGGGTCAGCAACTGGCGGCCCTTTTCAGCGAACAGCGGCCAGTTGGAGGCCGGGTCCACCACTACCGGTTCGAGCATCTTGCCGTTCACGCCGCCCTTGGCGTTGATCTCGTCGATGGTCATCAGCGCCATGTCTTTGAGCGAGGTCTCGGAGATCGCCATGGTCCCGGACAGCGAGTGCAGGATGCCGACCTTGATGGTCTCGGCGGCCTGTACCGTCCAGGTCATGCCCATCGCGGCGATGGATGCCGACAGTGTGAAAGCCTTGATCAAGCTGCGACGCTTCATTGTGCAATCTCCATGACTCAATGATGTGATGAGGGAGTGATTGCAAAGGCTGTGCCGGGGCGCGCAATCGTGGTGCGCGCGAGCCGTGACCGGGCTGTGGGGGTGGGCGATGCACCAATGCGGCGCCAATCAACGCAGGCTGTGCGTGCAGGCGCACCCGGATGGTGCCTGGCGCCCCGAGCCTTAACTATCTAATGCCTGCGTCCAGCCAAACCCTTGAAAGTGAAGCCTGCCTGGTGCCCCCGGCAACCCAGGGGCAGCGCCAGTTTTCTTAACTTCACTCAAGTGACGATGAACATGGACAGTACTCACATTCAAGACGATCAAGTGGCGAGCACGCGCAGGCCGGTTCCCCATCTGGGGCCGGCGTTCGTTACCGATCACGATGCCGCCCATTGGGCGCATCAACAGATCGGCAACCGGCGCGAGACGGTATTTGGCGGGCTGGTTTTCAAGCGTGATGACGGGATGTACCTGCCAAGCGTGCCGGTGGCCGGCACCGCCACTGCATTCGACTTCCAGAGCGACCTGCTCAAGGTCGATGCCAACAGGAATTTCCTGGCGTACGAGGGCCACAGCGTTCACGCCCTGTACAGTTCGCGCGGCGAGGATGGCACCCGACGCTCCGCGCAGATACAGCACTGGACAGGCGCGCAGCGCCGCCTGGATCGCAGCTTTTTCCCCATCAATATCCTGCGCATCATCATCCAGGTGCGCATGCTGTGCACCCGTTACTACCTGTCCGGGTTCTATGGCTCGCTCATCCAGTATGAAAGCAGCGGCTCTGCGACTGAGGCCAGCTTCTTGAACCAGTTGATGGCGGCCAAGCCTGCGGCCGATTTCGACGACTACATCGCCTTTATCAATGAGACGGCCAGGGCCGGCTACCTGCGGGTCATCGTTGCCAACGCCGAGCTGGGTGGAAAGCCTGGCCAACTGCTGGCGCCGTGGACCCTCAATCAAACCCTGTCGCAAATCGGGCAGGACGCACTGGCGCCTCTCGCCAGCCAAGTCAGCCGCCGGTGGCAGGACGCGGTGCGATCAGTCTTGCCGCCGCTGGGGTTTGCACGGCAGGAGAGTCTCTTTGGCTACCTGTACAAAAGCGCGTCGAACCAGTACGTGGCCGAATTTCCGTCGGATGAACTCAAGGCAGCGTTTGCGCTGACCAGTGGCAAGTTGTCACTGCCAAAAGTGCACAAGGCGGACAGTGAGTTTTTGACCTTCGGTATTTACTGCTCCCTATCACCGCAAGCGAAACCGACCGTGGCGAAAGAGTCGTGGCTGGCGGAAAACTTCTTCACGGCTTCTGCGTTGGCTGCCGTGGTGATGATGGCGGGGACCGACGACCTGGGATTGCACTTTTACTTGCGCGCCAACGACGGCGCGCTGCTGATGTACCACTGCACCGGCTCGCAGGCGCAGTCCCAGCTGTTCGCCAATCGCGGCGCGGATCTCGACGGACGCTTGAAGGACGCTACCTTGAGCCCTTCCGAGTTTGTCCGGCAAGTGGCTGCCGTGGGCACGCTGACGGTGGTTGAGCCCGGACGGGTATGGGACAAGGCCGGGGTGGTAGGAGCGCAATGGAGGGCCTTCGCGAAAGTCCATGCGTCGCTGAGCCCTGCCTTCGTCACTGCCGATGATGTCGCACGCTACCTGCATTACAAGGTGGGTTCACCCCACGGCTCTTTTCTCCAGGCTTACATCTTCAAGCGCAGCGATGGGCTGTTTGTGGCCTCCAGGCTGTCAGACCCTGACAGGTGGCTGTCGTTGTGGGGCGGGGCATTGCCCACCGACAACGCTCTGACGCGGGTCGAGCTTGAAGGGCACCAAATGGTTGGCGAGTTCAATCGACCTGTCTACGACCTGGCCGAGGTGCGTGCCAACTATCCTCAAAAAACCTCGCGACAGCTGGCGTTCCTGATCAGTACACCGTCGACTCAAGCGATCGACATGACGCTGGTTTTTTCCGATCAGATCAAGGTGCTTTACACCAGCGGAACGAACGGTACGTTGATCAAATACGCTGTCAGCGGCTCTCGGGCCGAGCGTGAATTCGGCGAGTACCTGGCACAAGTTGAACGCGATGGCCAGGGTGTGGCCCGCGTACAAGGGTTTGACGGCACGCGTGAAGGGCTGATCAAAGAGCTGGTAAAACTCGGTGAGTTGACGGTGCTGCTGGCGGATGAGACCTGGTACAACGTCCAGGGCCGGGTCCCGGCCACCTGGGAACCCGAAACGCCTTTCGCCGCCGCAGCCCCCATTGATACGCCGCTGAGCTGGGTTTTCACTGACCTGGCAACCGCCGCCCGTTATGCCCATGACCGTATGCAGACAACGGCGGATGGCCGGCGAGTCGGTTGCATCCTCAAGCACTCGAGTGCAGAGCAGTATGTGGTCAGCGAGCCTTGCGCACCGATACCCGCCGGCAAAACCCTTTTCGTGTTGGCGAATGTTTTTGGCAATGCCAGCCTGCCGCCAGGCTTCGCCCTGCGTGGCTGGTACTGCCGCAGCGCACCGGACGCCACCGGCATCGGCGCCGAACCCTGGTTGTACGAGGGCTTTATCGACACCACGGATTTTGCCCAGGGGATTGCCGCGCTGCGCATCCACCCCGAGAGCAATCTGGCCTTCTACCTCAGCACGGCGGACGGCGCTCAACTGGCCTATGACGCTTCCGGCTCGGCCGAGGAAAGCCAGCTCTACCAGGTGCTGCCCGATGGCCGGGTGACGGACAACGGGCTGGGGGATGAACTGCGGGCCGCCACCGTGACGCCCCACGAGATGATCCAAAAGGTCGCCGCCGCCGGGGCGCTGTCGGTGTTGCAACCGGGCACGTTGTGGGATGTGGCGGGGCTGGTCGCCGACACCTGGCGACCTTACGCACTGGCACCCCGCCCGCAACTGAGCCGCGGGTTTCTCCAGGTAGAAGACGCGGCACGCTATGCCCACGGGCAAATCGGCAGCTGGCGTGAGGGCGAATACTGCGGCTATATCCTGCAGCGCCCGGACGGTCTCTACGTGGCCACTGAGCCATTGCCGGCCAGCGACGCCGGGCGCTTTGCCCTGGGCGTTGTCTACCCTCAGGACGTCAAGGGCCGCTCACTGCTCCCGCCCGGTCACATGCTCAAGGCCGTGTACGGTTCCAGCCGCGGGGTTTCGTTGCTGGAACCCGAGCGCCTGCAGCGCCCGGGCTGGTCGCGGGACGATGCCTGCCTGGAGGCGCAGATGTTCAGCGCCCTGGACGTGCACACGCTGATCCGCAATCGCCAACAGGTGTCCGTGGCCTACCTGTCGGGCGCCGAAGATTGTTTGCTGGCGTATGACCTGATCGACTCTGCCGCCCAGGCGAACCTGTTCAAGGCGCTCGACCCCTTGCCCCATCGCAGCCCAACGGCCCTCAACCTGGCCAGCGGCACGCTGACGGCGCGGGAGTGGATCAGCCAGGTGGCGGCGGCCGGCAGCGTGCGGGTGGTGCAGGCCAACCCGTTGTGGGGCGCGCCGGGGCTGATCGCCGAACACTGGCGGCCACGCCTGCCGATACCCCGGCGCGAACGTCCGGAGCAGATTGCCTATGGCCCGGTCTGCGCCAGTGCCGCTGACGCGGCTCGGGCACTGCACACGCGCCTGGACCATGAAGCACCGACGCAAACCGGTTTCGGTTTCATGCTCAAGCATCGCGATCAGGACGCCTTTGTCTGCTCCGAGCTTGTACCCGCCTGGGATAGGGCCGGGCTGTTCGCCTTGAGCGCCGTGTTTGCCGTGGATGACGAAGGCGAGTTCATTTACCCCGCGGGTTATCAACTGCACGCCTTGGTTTACCGGCGCAACTGGATGCCACAGGGGCTGACCACCGCCGTACACTGGCTGGCGCAGCATTTTATTTCGGCCGGGGATCTGGCCAGTGCCACCGTCGAGGCCAAGCGCCAACGGGAGACAGGCGCACTGACGGGCTTGCCGGTGTTTATCTCGACACTGGACCAGGCGCTGCTGCAGGTACAAACGCCGGTGGCATCGACGCTGTTCAACCCGGTCCGCCAGCCGTCGGGGGTCTATGAAGACGTGCAGACCTTGATGGCCAGCGGGCAGCTCTCGGCGGTCGGGTTTGTCAACGAAGTGGCGAAGTTGAGCTGGTTGAGCGTTTTGGTGCCGAGCGAATGCTGGGCGTTGGCGGGTAAACTGGATGTCAGCCAGGCCCCATGGACCGCCTTCGCCAACTTTATGCGTCGCCCATTGAGCCCGCTGTTCAGCAACCAGGCCGATGCGGTGCGTTACGTCCACCAACAGCTGGGCACACAGCGCGACACGCTGCAAGGCGGGCTGGTGTTGCAGCGCAACGGCAAGTTTGTCGTGACCCTGGCGGTGCCGGTGTTGAGTGAAGACTTCGACCCGAACGTCATCCTGCCGGGCCTGGACGTCAGCCAGGCGCTGCTGGCCCCTGGTTGGAAAATGGTCGCGCGCTACCGGTCACGTGTCGCCCGGGTGCTGGAGTTCTGGTTACCCTCTGAAGAAAACGCGGTGTATCAAAACCTGTTCTCGACCAAAGTACTGGAGACCGCCCTGAAGTCGGGTCACCTGTGGACCCACGAATACCTGCTGACGCCCGACGGCTCACTCATCGGTTTCAGTACCCAGGACGCCGAGCGCAGCTTGCTGGATTCGGCCCGGCGCAACGAAGCGACGCAGTTGCTCAGCCACCTGGAAACCTCCCTGGCCCCCAACAGCCTGGCGTTGCACGACCCTTACAGCAATGCCGTCGAGCAGCAGATGCGCAGTGGCCGCAAGAGCCCCACCGAGCTGGTCAATCAGCTGGCGCGGGTGGGGACTTTGCAGGTACTGGAGGGCGGCCCGTTGTGGGGCTCTGCCCAGCGTGTGCTGCCGGGCTGGATGCCCGGCCTGGCCTACGTTGCGCCGCAGGCGGCGGTCCATGCCGTGGCGGATCGGCAGCTGGGCCCGGTGTTCAAGCATGCTGACGACGCGGCACGCTATGGTCATCAATACGCCCAGGGGCGCGCCGATTTGAGCTTTGGCGTGATTCTCAAGTCCTCCGACAATGGGCATTTTGTCGCCTGTGCGCCGGTCAAGGGCGACGACCTGGGCTTTGCCCTCGACCGGGCGTTCCTGCGCGGGCAGTTGCCGAGCGGGTACAGCCTGCAAGGCCTGTATCTGAGGCTGCCGCAGCGTGCTGCGCCCGAGTTGCCCCAGGCCGAAGGCTACGCGCAACTGATGGCTCCGGCTGTGGTGCTGGCGGCGCTGAGCTTTTTGCGGGTGGCACAGAGTGAGCGGTTCCTGGCGTTGCATGTGTCATGTGCCGACGGCTCACTGTTTCGGTATCAGGCGGTGAGGATCGACCCGGACTGGGATTCCAGCCGCCGGCAGGCGGCGTATCTGAAACACCTCAACAGTCGTGGCAGCATCGACAGCCATGTGTTGAAACTGGTGGAGTCCGGCGAGCTGCGGGTACTCGACAGCAGCCCGTTCTGGGATGCCTTGTTGCCCCGGATAAAGCGCCTGGCCACGACACTGGCAGTGCGCGATACCCGCATGGCCCTGGGCCCGTTGTGCGCCCACCCGGACGATGCCGCGCGCCAGGTATGGCAACAGGTTGTGCCGCTGGAGCACCAGGCGCGGCTGGGAGCGGTGCTGGGCAACGGCGACAGCGACACCTTCATCGCCGTGCAACCGGTGGCAGACCCGGGCCCCTCGGTGGCCGTGGGACTGCGGCCGGACACACCGGCCTACAAGGCATTGTTCGAAGGCATCATGAACCTCGGCTACCCCGGCACATCGACCCGCTACCCGGCGGGCTACAAGGTGATGGGCGTCCAGCAGTTGTTCAAGCTCGACACCGAGCGCCAGCATCTGGCGGATCGCTACGAAGAAGGCCTGGCCCACAACTTCATTGCCCAGAAGGAAATCCGCGGGTTCATCGAGATGCTGCGCCAGGACAAGATCGCGGGGGCGCGGTACTACTTCACCCCGGTGCACGGCGCGTTGATTGTGTATGAGCCCAGCTATCACGCGGACGAAAGCCAGTTGCTGCGCGATGACTGGATCGACGAAGACACGGGTGTGGTGAAGGTCAAGCCCAGCGAGGTGATCCGCCGGTTGGCGACCTCGGGCAAGCTGACCATCCTGGAAACCGATCGCTTCTGGCAACCCCGCAGCCAGGTGGCGCGGCGCTTGTTGCATGCATTCAAGCAGGCCGACCAGGGGGGTTAACGCCGCCGCATCAGCCCGATAAAAAACAGCCCGCCAATGGCCGCCGTGGCCACGCCGATGGGCAGGTCTTCGGGGGCAATCATTGTGCGGGCCGCCACATCCACCCACACCAGGAACACACTGCCCAACAGCACGCACACCGGCAGCAAACGCCGGTGTTCGGCACCTACAAGGCGCCGGGCAATGTGCGGCACCATCAGCCCGACAAAGCCGATGGAGCCGCTGATGGACACCAGCACGCCGGTCATCAGCGAGGCGATCAGGAACACCTTGAGCCGCACATTGCGCGCGTTCAGGCCCAGGGTCACGGCGGTCTGTTCGCCGGCCATCAGCGCATTCAACGGGCGAGCCATCCCCAGCAGCAAAACCAGCCCCAGCAACACCGTGGCGAAGGGAATGGCCAGTAGTTCCCAGCGCGCCAACCCGAGGCCGCCGAGCATCCAGAACATCACCGCCGAGGCCGCGCGATGGTCGCCCATGAACAGCAGCAAATTCGCCACCGCCATCATCACGAACGACACCGCCACCCCGCACAGCAGCAGGCGGTCACTCTCCAGCCGACCGTTGCGACTGGCCACCGCCAGCACCACGATCATGCTCAGCAACGCACCGATGAACGCGGCGATGGGCAGGGTCAGCAAGCCGATCACTTCACCCACATGCAGCACCACGATCACCGCGCCGAGGGTGGCACCGGAAGTCACGCCCAGCAGGTGCGGATCCGCCAGCGGGTTGCGCGTTACCGCCTGCAACACCGCACCGATCAACGCCAGCCCGGCGCCCACCAGGGCACCGAGCAACATGCGCGGCACGCGGATCAGCCACACGATATGTTCCTGCCCCGCGCTCCAGTCCATCTCGCCAACGCCGAAGGCTTTATGCAGCAGGATCCGCCACACCACGTCCACCGGTACCCGCGCCGAGCCGAACCCCAGCGAGACCACGCACGAGATCAGCAACAACGCGCCGAGGGCACTCAGCAGCAGGGCATAGCGACGGGTAATCATTCGCCGTGAAACCCCTTGGCCAGGGTTTCAACCGCCAGCACGTTGTCGATGCCCGGCGTGGCTTGCACGTAGGGGATGACGATAAAGCGCTGGTTCTTGATCGCGTCCACCGATTGCAGCGCCGGGTTGTTCAGCAGGAACTGCTCTTTTTGCTCGGCGGTGATTTCGCTGTAGTCGACGATCACGATGACCTGCGGGTTGCGCTCCACCACGGTTTCCCAGTTGACCCGGGTCCAGCTGGCGTCCACGTCATCGAGAATGTTGCGCCCACCGGCGGCGTCGATCAGCGCCTGGGGCATGCCCAGGCGGCCGGAGGTCATGGCGCGGTCTTCGCCGCTGTCGTAGAGGAACACGCGAGGCTTGTCGGCCGGCAGGTTTTCCTGCACTTGGGCGACCTGTGCCTGCATCTGCGCGATCAGTGCATTGGCGCGGTCCTGCACGTCGAAGATCTTGCCCAGGTTGCGCAGGTCGTTATAGGTGTCTTCCAGGGTGGCCGCCGGGCGCTTCATCACGAAGGCACAGGACTCGGTCAGCTCGTAGACGTTGATGCCCAACGGTTGCAGGGTTTGCGGGGTGAGGTCGCCACCGACGCGCATGCCGTAGTCCCAGCCGGCGAAGAAGAAGTCGACGTTGGCGTTGAGCAGGGTTTCCACCGACGGGTATTTGCTCGCCAGTTCCGGCAGGCCGTCGAGAATCTGCGCCATTTCCGGGGTGACCGACTTCCAGCCGGTCACGCCGCTGTAGCCGGCCATGTGCGACTTGAGGCCCAGGGCGAGCATCATCTGGGTCATGTTGATGTCGTGGCTGACCGCGTGTTTTGGTGCCTCGGCGAAGGTCACTTCGCGGTTGCAGCTCTGGATTTTCAGCGGGTAATGGGTCGCTTCGGCGAACGCTTGGGAAGTGCCGAGCAGCAACGCGAGAGACAGCAGGGAGCGCAGGATCATGGTTGGGTTATCCAGGTGATTCGGGGGTAGCCGGACAAGGGGTGAGTGTCGATCAATGCTTCAACGCCGAACACTTCGCGCAGTAATTCGGCGGTCAGCACTTGGTGAGGTGTGCCGCTGGCGACGATGCGCCCGTGGTTGATCACGTACAGCCGATCGCAGAACGCGGCGGCCAGGTTCAGGTCGTGAATGCTGGCCAGGGTGCCGATGTTCAGGCGCTTGACCATTTGCAGCAATTGCAGCTGGTAGCGCGGGTCGAGGTGGTTGGTCGGTTCGTCGAGGATCAGCAGTTGCGGTTGCTGGGCCAGGGCGCGGGCGAGGATCACCCGCTGTTTTTCTCCGCCCGAGAGGGTGGCGAAGGCGTGGTCTTCAAAGCCCAGCAGGCCGACGTTATCGAGGGCCTGGCGGATCAGGTCCTGGTCTTCAAGCGTATCGCTGTCGAACAGGCCCTTGTGCGGTGTGCGGCCCATGGCGACCACTTCATCCACCCGCAGGCCGAAGGCGTCGGGAAACTCCTGGAGCACCACGGCAATGCGTTGCGCGCACCACTTCGAGGATTGCTTCCAGACGTTCTGGTGTTCCAGCAGCACCTCACCGTCAGCCGGTTTGCTGAACCGATAGGCGCAGCGCAGCAGGCTGGTCTTGCCGCTGCCGTTGGGGCCGATCAGCCCGACGAACTCACCGGCGTTCACGTGCAAGCTGGCGTCACGCAGTTGGAACTGGTGATGACAGTGCTCGTGGCCTGGTGGGGTCCAGGCGAGGGCGGTGAGGTTGAGTGAGGTCATCTTTACTCTCAGGTCCAACACAGGACAAATGTGGGAGCGGGCTTGCTCGCGAAAGCGGTGGATCAGTAACAGATACAGTGCCTGACACACCGCATTCGCGAGCAAGCCCGCTCCCACATTTGGACAGTGTTGCGTTCAGTTAGAAGGTGTAGTCCGCCGTCACGAAGAACGAGCGCGGCTCGCCCAGGATCCATTGCTGGCCGTCGTTGTATTGGCTGACGGCGTAAGTGCGGTCGAACAGGTTATTCAATTGCAGGCCCAATGTCGTGTTGCGCATGGCTTTCCATGAAACGCTGGCGTCGACCACGGTGTAGCTCGGCACTTCGCTGGTGTTGGCGGTGTTGGCGAAACGCGAGTCTACATAACGCACACCCGCACCGGCACGCACGTCGTCATTGATGGCCTTGCTCAGCCACAGGTTGGCGGTGCGACGCGGCACGTCGGTGGGGCGGTTACCGTCGCGGGACACGGACTGGCCGTTGACCACTTCGGAGAAGTCGTCGTACTGCGCCCGCACGATCGCAGCGTTGGCTTGCAGTTGCCAGGCATCGGGCAGTTGCAGGTCGAGGCTGGCTTCCAGGCCGTTGGAGGATTGCTGGCCGACTTGTTCCTTGAGGGTGGTGCCTGGAACGCTCACCAACAGTTTCTTTTTGACGATGTGGTAGGCCGCCAGGGTCCATTCACCACGGGAATCCCAGAACGCCTGCTTGAGGCCGATCTCGGTTTGCTTGGCGGTGGACAGGCCGAACTGCTGCTGGCTCGGGCTCAGGGTGATCAGGCTGCCAACGCCGTCAGTGCTGGTGGCGTATTGGCCGTAGACCGAGGTGTCCGGGGTGATCGCGTAGACCAGGCCGGCTTTCCAGTTGTTGCCGGTAAAGGTCTTGTTGGAGTCGCTGCCATCCACCAGGGAGTCACTGTCGATGTGCAGGTAATCGCGGCGCACGCCGGTGATCAGCGACAGTTTATCGGTCAGTTGCAGGCGGTTTTCGGCGAACGCGGCCAGCTGTTTGGTGGTGCTGACGGACTGCGGGACGAAGGGGCTGGCGCTTTCAAACGGCTTCGGTACCGGGTGGTGGATGTCCACCGGTTGGCCGGCGCTCGTCAGGTCATCGAACGGCGAGTTGCTGGCCAGGCGGAAGCGAATGCGGTTGTACTCCACCCCCGTCACCGTCTGGCTGTCGAGGCCGAACAGCGTGTGCTTGAAAGTGAAGGTCTGGCGGTCGCCCACCTGTTCCTGGTTGTGCTTGATGCCCAGGTAGCTCTGGCGCACCAGGCCGCCGTCGACGTAGTTGTAGCTCTCGGCGTTCTGCCAGCGCCGCTGGTTTTTCAGGTAGGACAGTTCGTTGGTGGCGGTGACGTTGTCGTTGATCTGCCACTCGCTGGTCAGGCGCGTCCACTGGTCGTTGTAGTGCTGGATATCGTTGCTGACGTTGTAGTTCTTGTCCCGCAGGCCCTTGTGCAACTGGCCGTTGATCAGCGGTGTGCCGTAGTCGTTTTGCGGGGTCTGGTCGCCGTAGTCGGAGGCCAGGGTGAAGCTCAGGTTATCCGCCGCCTGCCAGCGCAGGGCACCGCTGACGAAGTCGCTGCCGGAGTCGCCACGGTCGATGAAGCCGTTGCTGCGCAGGCGGTTGATGTTCAGGCGATAGCTCAGGGTGTCGGTCAGCGAGCCGCCGCTGTCGAGGGCTTGCTGCTGGCGGTCATAAGAACCGTAGCCCAGGCGGATATGGTTTTCGATCTCGCCCTCGAAGGGTTTCTTCGCGATGGTGTTGATCACCGCGCCGGTGGCGCCCTGGCCGTACATCACCGAGGCCGGGCCGCGCAGTACGTCCACCCGCTCAACGGACCAGGTGTCCACCGGGAAGGTGGAAGTGCCCGCGCCATCGAACATGCGCGCGCCGTCGTACAACTGCAGCACCGAGCTCTGGCCGGTGAACCCGCGTGCCGACAACGAGGTACCACCGTCGCCCGGCGTGCCGGTGCGGCTGATGCCGGTGGCCCGGGAAATCGCGTCCTGCACCGTGGCATCGCCCCGGGCGCGAATCTGCTCGCCGGTCTGGCTTTCAACGCTGCCCGGGGTTTGCAGGGCCGTGAGGTTCAGGCGTGAACCTGCCGTGGTCGGGGTGTTCAGGTCGACGCGCTCGTCGTCGACGGCGGGGGCTGAGACGGCACTGGCGGGAAGCGTCAGGGCCTGGGCAGTGTTTTGCAGGGCGAGCAGGCACAGGCCGGACGCAAGGTACTTGTTCATCGGACGATAAATCGCTTCTTCGAGACGGTACTCGCCGCAGGGCGCGGCGAGTGGGAAAACACATTAAGTGTTACAACATAACACTTTGTGCGGCGTGGGCGAAAGCCCGCGTAAGACTACATAACGCCTCTAGGTAGGGCATCTCGTCTGTTTCACGCTGAACCTGAGGCAGATTCACGTTGGCCAAACCACCGTGAAAGCACCAGGCGATCCAGTGCCCAGACCACGATCAGCGAGGCGCCCACCAGCGGAAAGACAATCGCCAGCCCGAGCATGATCACCATCGCGGTTTTCCATTTCGGCAGGTCATGGCGCAACGGTGGAACCCCCAGGCTGCCCTGTGGCCGACGCTTCCACCAGATCACCACACCGCTGACGGCGCTGAGCAGGATCATCAGGCAAATCAGCAGCACGATGATCTGATTGACCACGCCAAACATCTTGCCTTCGTGCAGCATCACGCCCGATTCGGTAACCCGCGCCACGCTGTTGTAGTGCTCCCAGCGCACATCGGCCAGGACCTTGCCGGAGTATTGGTCCACATGCAGGGTGGCGTCATTGCGCGGGTCGTTGGCGAACACCGCGAGGGTGAACACGCCTTCGGCAGTGGTGGGGAAGGTGATGCTGTAGCCGGGCTCGACCTTGCGTGAGTTGGCGAGGTCGACCACCTGTTGCAGGCGGATACTCGGGGCTGCCGGGCCCTGGCTCATGCCGGCGAGCTTCATGTGCTCGGCATGCTCGCCAGACATCGGCATCGGCGTGTTTTCCATGGCCCACGGCACGGTTTGTTGGCTCGCGGTGTTGAGGCTGCGGGCCTGCTGGTCGGACTGCGGCACGTTGTTCCACATGGCCGCCGGGAATTTATTCCACAGCTCGGCGTATTGCTTGCCCCAGAAGCCGGTCCAGGTCATGCCGCTGAGCAGCATCACCAGCAGGAACGCCGCGCCCCAGAAACCGGCGACCGCGTGCAGATCGCGCCAGAACAAGCGACCGCGGCTGCCCAGCCGCGGCCACAGAATGCCCGCCGCCGACTTGCCTCGCGGCCACCACAGATACACGCCCGAAATCACCAGCATCACGCCCCAGCCGGCGGCCAGTTCCACCAGGCGATCACCGACGGTGCCGATCATCAACTCGCCATGCAGCGCGCGGGCGATGGCTTGCAGGTTGTACTTGGCGTCCTGTTCGCCGAGCACGGTGCCGCGATACGGGTCGACGAATACAGTCACTTCGCGCCCGTCGTTGTGCATCACGAATTGCGCGCTGCTGGTGGCGTCGGCAGGTGGCAGGTACTTGCTGATCTTGCCTTGTGGATAGGCAGCCTGGGCACGTTGCAGTTGCTCGTCGGCACTCAGCGCGTGTTCGGCGCTTTGCACGGTCAGCAGGTTGCCGTACATCAGCGGGTCGAGTTGGGGTTTGAACAGGTAGATGATGCCGGTCAGGGCCAGCAGCACCATGAACGGCGCGACAAACAGCCCGGCGTAGAAATGCCAGCGCCAGGCCAGGTTGTAGAAGGAAATCTTCGGTGGGTTCATCAGGGTGCTCCGCAAAGGCTTGGATTTTTTGTGTTATCGAGGACGCCATCGCGGGCAAGCCCGCTCCCACAAGGGAATGCATTGCAACTGTGGGAGCTGGCTTGCCTGTGATGCGCTTAGAAGCTCATGTCCACCTTGGTCCAGAGCGTGCGCCCCGGTTCCTTGATGGCTTGCGGGTCATTGGCCGGGTAGCCGAACCCGGCGTTGCCGGCCAGGTTCAGGTGCTCGGCGTACGCCTTGCCGAACAGGTTGTCGACGCCGGTGCTGACCTTGAAATTCTTGTTGATGCGATACGCCGCGTTCAGCGAGAACACGCCAAACCCCGAGCTTTTGTCGAAGTCCTTGCCCACCACGTTGCCCTTGTTCTGGTCGATGCGGTTTTGCGCCGCGACCACCCGCCACAAAGCACCGGCACTCCAGTCGTCCTGGCTGTAGGTCAGCCCGAAGCGCGCATCCAGCGGCGGGATTTGCGGCAGCGGTTTGCCGTCGCTGCTGTTCTTGCCCCAGGCGTAGGCGAAGGTGGCATCGGCCTTCCAGTTGGCGGTCAGCTTGTAGGCTGCGCCCAATTCACCGCCCATGATTCGCGCGTCCACATTGCGCGCCTGGGAGGTGGTGCCCATCATTCCCGGCTGGTAGTCGAACAGGATGAAATCACGCACCTGGCCGACGTAGCCCGAGGCCCAGGCGTCGAGATCGGCGGATTTGTATTGCAGGCCAAAATCCAGCTGGGTGGTTTTTTCAGGCTTCACACCGTCGAAGGCATTCACGGAACCGACCGACCCGGTGTCGGGAGAAAACAGCTCCCAGTAATCAGGGAAACGCTCCGAATGCCCAAGCCCTGCGTACAGGGTGGCAGGGCTGTCCGCCAGATCGTGCTCGTAGCGCACAAAGCCCGACGGCAGCGTATCGGCGCGGGTTTTACCGGCGGTGGGGTTGGGGCTGCTCATCATCCCGGAGCTGATGGTTTGCCGGAAATCCTTGGCCGAGGCGCGGTCGACGCGGGCGCCGGTGATCAGCCGGTCGCGGTCGGCGGCGTACCAGGTCAGTTCGCCGAACACCCCGTAGTTGTGGAAGTTGGCGTCCTTGCTGCGGGGCAGGTCCTTGTAGGTGTCGACGCCCATGGCGCTGCGTTCGCGGTGTTCGTTGGTTTGTGCATCAATGCCGCTGATCAACTGCACATCGGCCCAGCGCCAGGTGGCCTTGATACGGGCGCCGAGGGTGCGGCGGTCGACGTTGGCCGCCATGGGACCGGCCATCATCCCGGTGCCCGACGGGACGCGCAGGGTGTAGTTGTCCATCACGTGGTCGGCGTAGTTGTAGTAGACCTGCGCTTCGACCTTATCCAGCACCTCGCCGATGTTCGATTTCTCGAAGCGCAATCCGAGGCTCTCGCGCAAAAACTGCGAACCGTCCATGCCACGCCCGGCGTAGCGGGCTTCGCCATCGCCACGGCCGGCGCTGAGTTCCAGCAGGGTGTCGGCGTCCGGGGTCCAGCCCACGGCCACGTCGCCGTTCCACTTGTCGTAGCGCGAGGCGACGGTGTCGTTGTTGCCGTCCTTGTAGTCATCGGCGTGGGCCTGGTTGCCGATCACCCGCACATAACCCAGCGGCCCGCCGGCTGCTGCGTCGACGACTTTGTCGAAACGCCCGTTGGAGCCCGCCAGGATGCTGGCGTTGACCCGCGTGCCCAGCTCGCCGAATTGCTCGGGCTCGCGCTCGAACAGGACCGTGCCGGCTGAAGCGCCCGGGCCCCAGAGCACGGTTTGCGGGCCTTTGATCACGGTGAGCTTGTCGTAGGTTTCCGGTGAGATATAGGAGGTGGGCGCATCCATCCGGCCGGGGCAGGCGCCGAGCATCATGCTGCCGTTGGTGAGGATGTTCAGGCGTGAGCCGAACATGCCCCGCAGCACCGGGTCGCCGTTGGTGCCGCCGTTGCGCACCAGGGCGAAGCCGGGGATGGTCTTGAGGTAGTCGCCGCCATCGCTGGCGGGCACCGGTTGGCGCGGGTCTTTCGGGTTGGTGACGACGGTCAGTGGTGAGCTGGGGGCAATGGCGGTGATCACCGTCGGGCTCAGTTCGTTCTGGTCGGCAGGCTCGTCGGCGTGGACCTGAGGAACCAGCAGCGCGCCACACAGAACGGCGAAAACGGGAGTACATCCCAAACGGGTGTCAGCAGAAAACCTGGACATGAAAAATTCCATCATTCATTCGTAAACAACACGGCCAGCAGCCTGCGGCTGTCTGTCTAAAGTCGGCCGGGGTGAAGTAACGGTGTGAAGTGCTTACGCGATGATGGGCGGGGCGCGGCTGCGGGCACCGGGGAACACGGTTTGCCGGGCATGGCCCAGGCGTGGGGCGGGGGTCAGGGCGTTGGCGGGCGGCGGGCTGCCGAGGGTGACAAACGACACGCTGCCAGGCAGCGCCGGGCAACTGAAGAGCAGGCTGCAATAGCCGCACTTTTCCCAGAGCACGTGGTGTTCGTCGGGTGCTTTGTGGTGATCGGTCGCAGGCTTGGCGGCGCCATGGCAGCTCGGCGCGTCCATGGACATTTCCATCGACATGCCGGCGTGATGATCCATCGGCATCGCTTGGGAAATCAGCGGACCGATAAAGATCATCAGCATGGCGAACAGGCTGATCCAGCTGCCGCGCATAAGGCCTACAGGCTTACGGCGGTGCGGGGACAACCTGGCGCGTGGGGCGCCCATCAAGGTTTATCTATTGGGCGTGCATGTGTTCGTGGCCGGCCATGGGCGGCTGCTTCTGCACTGACACTTCCACCTTCACTGGCCCGGCCTTTTCAAAGTTCAGGGTCAGCGGAAAATGCTGGCCGTCGTGCAAAACGCTGCGGTCCTTCAGGTCCAGCAGCATCACGTGGTAGGCCATGGGCGCGAACGTCAGGTCACCTTTGGCCGGCACCGCGACGCTGGTCACCTGCTGCATCTTCATCAGATCGCCCTGCATCACATGCTCATGCAGTTCGGCCTTGGCGGCCACGGGCGTGTCGACGCTGAGCAAGCGATCCGCATGCTCGCCCTGGTTATGAATCACGAAATACGCCGCGACGGTCGGCGCATTGGGCGGCAGTTCCTGGGACCAGGGTTCGCTGACCACCAGTTCGCCGACCTTGAAGTCTTCGGCATTGGCAGCAGCACACACCGGCAGCAACAACGCAGCCAGAAGCAGGGAAGATTTGAGCATGGCAGTTCTCCAGAACGGTTCTAAACGCAGTTCACTTGCGAAGAAATCAGACCGTTGGAGAGGCGCGGGGGTTAAGGCTCGGCCATTGCTGGCGCGGGGTGGGGGATTGCAATGACGGCGGCGGCAGGTCTTGCACCGCGTCGAATCTTGCGAAATACAGTGTTGGTGAATGCCCCGGCAACGCCACTAATGGCGCCGAGCCCGAGCAGCACCAGCAATGCTGCATGGTGGAGTGATCGTCTTGCTGCGGCGCCGGAATCTCCAGCTTGCCCAGGGCAATGGCCGTCAGCTTGTTGGCATTGGAGGAGCAGAAACTGCCCCAGAGCAGTTGGTCGAGGGAATTGTTCGAGCGCTGCATCGCTCCGGCCATCGGCATGGCAAACGCATTGAACAGCACTGCAAAGCAGGCGATCCAGGCAATTGCAAAGCGTTGACGGGCCATGGCGGACAATCCGTAGGGTTAAGCGATCAGGTGGGTATTTAGCCTGATCGGGGAGGATAAGTAAAAAGGGGCGGTGTGGTTTGGTGTCGCAGTGCTATCAACCAGCTGTGGCGTGCAGCTTCAGGCCGAGCGCTTTCATGACCTTCATGATAGTCGCGAACTCGGGATTGCCAGTGCTGGAGAGGGCTTTATATAAACTTTCGCGTCCGAGGCCTGCGTCGCGGGCTACTTGAGTCATGCCTTGGGCGCGGGCGATGTTGTTGAGGGCTGAACGAATAAGCAGTCCGTCACCGGCATCCTCCTCGAAGCACGCTTCAAGATACTCAGCCATATCTTCAGGAGTCTTGAGGTGTTCCGCTATGTCGAAGTCTGTAAATTCAGTCATGGCTTACTCCTTTTTTTTCAAAGTCTGCTGCAATTTGCTTAGCGCGCTGGATATCGCGTTTCTGCGTTGATTTATCGCCGCCTATCAACAACAGGTAAACCACCTCCTCTCTACGAGTGAAATAAACCCGGTATCCAGGACCGTAGTGGATGCGCATTTCCGAAACGCCATTTCCTACTGTCTCACAGTCTCCGAAGTTGCCTGATTGTGCGTTATTCAACCTTGCCAGTACGCGTGCACGGGCCGGTTTATTGTTTAACGAATCAAGCCACTCCAGGAAATGCTTGGATTTCTTGAAGTGAATCATCTTGGATCGTATTCCTTGGGATACAGAATGACAAGTCACGATGCTCCGCAAAAGCAGTGCATCCCCATCGCAGACTCTGGTGCAAAACTGCGGGAGGGGAGCTTAGGGCGAGGGCTTTTGGCTGAACCAGCCGGCTGGTTCGGAGGGGGGTGTAAGGCGAATCAGTTTTTAAAGCGAGGTTGTCAAAAGAATGTCGATGATTGAGGCGCTTTCCTACGAGGTCATTGCACCTTGCGATACAGGCGACTCGGTCTTCCTGCTGGAACGAGGTGATGCTATCGCAGGCAAGCCAGCTCCCACAGTTTGGATTGTGTTCGATTCGAATGTGGAGGCCCTCCACAGAAATTTCCGACAGTGATTGGCGGTTGTCTCTAGGAAACTCAATCTCTAGTCTCCGAACACCACTGCAAACTCAGTGGTCGGGCGTCGCGGCCCGGATTTCTTCAGACGCAAAAGCGTCATCGTGTCCTTTCAGTTGGCGCTTTTTTATCGTCTACTGTGCGGCGCTATGGTGGCTGTGCGCGGGATACCTTCGGGTATGCCGGTGTTCTGGAGAGCCGGTCCGCGAACCCGCGTTCAGCTACCACCCCCATCGCATCGCGGCGATCAGTGGTAGCTCCTTTGTACTTCTCCGGAGCTTCACAATGATTAAACCTACCCCCAATCCCCCTTTTCGGCTGTTCACCGTAGCCGACGGAATCAGCACCGAAGACCTGTTGGTCAACCTCATTGAAACACTCGCCTCGGCCAATGCGCTGAGTTGCGACTTGGCGTTTAGCCTGGAAGGATCGAAGCGAGAGGAGTTGTTGGGCGTCGCTCAGTTGATCGAGCTGGCGGAGTTACTGGCTGATCGGGTGCACGAAGGTGGCGGAAAACGCATTTAACACTTCGATGATCGATCGTTCCTGCGCTGATGTGTGGGAATGATCCCGTGAGACGCCTTTAAACGTCCCAGCTTGCTTCCCGTATGTGATTGAAGTTCACGACATCTACGCTGTGCTGACGAGAAAATCCAGCGACTCTTAGGTCATCTGTCAAAACTAGATAATTATCTTTGGCTGCACAGATAATACCGACGTCGGTAAGTCCGTAGGGCGACAGCTCATAATCGCAACTTATATCAAGAGCAGGGCAGTGAATCTCAATGACTGTCGATAATGATTTTTTTAATGTTGCGTAGAAGTCGTGTAGCTTGCTCCCATAAAGCCCGTTTGTAAGGTTGCTGACTTCCGCAAGTATATGAGGAGTTGAAATAAGCTTTTCGAATTGATCAATCACGTTAAGCAGAAGTTTGTAATCTTTGGCGGTGTACCCGCTTGTTCTTTTGAAGCCTGCAATACTGGGTGTGCCTCCGATCAGTGCCAAGAGCAGCAGGTTAGTGTCGACTATGATTCCTTTTCTTCGATATTGCCGGATATATGTTTCGATCATACTTCGCGGATCTTCATGGAGCGGAACTCGCCAGTCTCCGAGTCAATGAAGAATGTTTTATATTTTCTTGCGTACATTTGTCCCGCTAAAGATGCGCCTAATCGTTGATATTTATCAGGGGCTGGAACATTGAAGCCAAGTGTTATTGCCCACGTTTTGTCGCCTGGGTTTAACTCGACTTCCTCAAGCATCAAGTCCTGAAGCACTGTTTCCTGGCCGAGAAAGTCATTGGCTGCTGCCTTGGCAACTTGCACGGCTTCTTTGACGTCTATCATGTCAGCTCCTGAATAGAATTGAGTCTGGCTTGAACTGTTTCTGGAGTGTAGCAGTTCATGTTGTGGATTCATCGCCGTCCCTTTAGTCACAAATAGAGTTGATAGAGGTGGGCGATGATCCTGATCTATCGAATGAAATCTGCCAATAACTCGATTGTTTCTGCGGGCGACAAAAGCTCCTGATCCACCGCCACCAACACCGGCCGCCTCAACACCAACACCGGCACCCCCCGCTCCCGTGCCACTTCCAGCTTCGGCTCGGTAGCCGTGCTGCCGCTGTTCTTGCTGATCAGCACATCAATTTGCCGTCGCTCAAACAATGCCCGCTCATCCTCGATCAAAAACGGCCCACGGGCGCCGATCACTTCGCAGCGTTCATTGCCGGGGTACACATCCAGTGCGCGCAGTGTCCAGAACTGCTCGGCGGGGATTTCGTCGAGGTGTTGTAACGGTTCACGGCCCAGCGTGAACAGTGGTCGCTTGAAGGGTTTCAGAGCTTCAATCAACTCCGCCCAGTCACCGACTTCGCGCCAGTCATCATCCGCCTGTGGCTGCCACGCCGGGCGGCGCAGGGCCCAGCAGGGAATGCCACACACACCAGCAGCACGGGCGGCATTGGCGCTGATCTGTGCGGCATACGGATGGGTCGCGTCCAGCACCAGGTCGATACCTTCATCGCGAATGAACTGCGCCAAACCTTCCGCGCCGCCATAGCCACCGACGCGCACCTGGCACGTAAGGTCGGTGGGAACGCGGCCAACACCCGCCAGGCTGTAGATATGTTCGGGCCCCAGTGTGCGGGCGATGGCCAGGGCTTCCGTCACGCCGCCCAACAACAGGATGCGTTTCATAGTGGCTTGATCACTTCCAGCAGGGTGATCGGCAGCGCCTGGCGCCAGGTATCAAAGCCCCCCAGTGGCTGGGCCTGGGCCACATGAATGCGGGTCAGCTCGCCGCCGTGTTGTTCGCGCCAGGCCATCAGGGTCATTTCACTTTGCAGGGTCACGGCGTTGGCCACCAGCCGGCCGCCCGGGCGCAGGTGTTGCCAGCAAGTGTCGAGCACGCCGTCGCGGGTGACGCCGCCGCCGATGAAGATGGCGTCGGGCGCTTCCAGCCCGTTCAGGGCGTGGGGCGCGGTGCCGCGAATCAGTTGCAGGCCGGGTACGCCAAGGGCATCACGGTTATGTTCGATCAATAGTTGCCGGCCTTCATCGGCCTCGATGGCCAGGGCGCGGCAGCTGGGGTGGGCGCGCATCCATTCGATCCCGATGGAGCCGCTGCCCGCGCCCACGTCCCACAGCAGTTCGCCGGGCATCGGCGCGAGGCGGGCGAGGGTCATGGCGCGCACGTCGCGCTTGGTCAGTTGGCCGTCGTGCCTGAAGGCCGAGTCCGGCAGCCCTGCCAGGCGTGACAGGCGCGCTGTGTTGGCGTCGGCCACGCAGTCGATGGCCAGCAGATTCAACGCGGCAATCGGTTCGCCAGGCCAATCCCGGGCGATGCCGTCGATGCGCCGCTCATCCGGCCCGCCGAGGTGTTCAAACACACTCAGGCGACTTGCGCCAAACCCGCGCTCGGCCAATTGTGTGGCAATCGCCGCCGGGCTCTGGCCGTCATTGCTCAGCACCAGCAAACGCACGCCGCTGGCCAGATGCGCATTCAGCGCCGCCATCGGCCGGGCAACCACCGACAGCGTCACTACCTCTTGCAACGGCCAGCCCAGACGCGCCGCCGCCAGGGACACGGAAGAGGGCGCCGGCAGAATCAGCAGCTCATCGGCCGGCACCTGCCGCGCCAGGCTCGCACCCACGCCATAGAACATCGGGTCGCCGCTGGCCAGCACGCACACCGCTTCACCACGCCTGGCCAGCACCGGCTCCAGGGAAAACGGGCTGGGCCACACCTGGCGTTCGCCACGGATGCACACCGGCAACAAGTCCAGCTGGCGTTGCCCGCCAATAATGCGCGAGGCGCGCAACAGGGCGTGCCGGGCGTTCCTGCCCAGGCCCTTGAAGCCGTCTTCACCGATGCCTACTACCGTCAGCCAGGGCGACATATGAATTCCTTGAACGACATCCGACGGGCAGGCTTTTCATGCCGCCGGACAAAGCAGGCATAATACCGCGCCTTTACCCGTGAACCGGTAGCCCCGTGAAACCAATACCACCCTCCAATACCTTGCGCCCCTCGGCCTGTCCGGGGTTGCTGCGTATTGTCCAGGCGTTGGATGGCGGGATTTGCCGGATCAAACTGGCGGGCGGTTCGATCCGCGCCGAGCAGGCGTTTGCCGTGGCCGACGCCGCCCAGGCCCATGCCGGCGGGGTGATCGAGGCGACCAACCGCGCCAACCTGCAGATTCGCGGGATCGGCGCCGAACAGGATGCATTGATCGCCGCCTTGCTGGCCGCCGACCTGGGCCCCAAGCGTGCCGCCGGTGATGATGTGCGCAACCTGATGCTCAGCCCCAGTGCCGGCATTGACCGCGAGATGCTGTTCGATACCCGACCGTTGGCCGACCAGATCCTCACCACCCTGGAAACCCACCCGCGTTTCCATGAGCTGTCGGCCAAGTTCGCCGTGCAACTGGACGGCGGTGAAGCCCTGGCCATGCTCGAGCATCATCACGACCTGTGGCTGTCAGCCTTCGATGCCAATGGCAACACGCTGTTGGCATTCGGCCTGGCAGGCTGCCCGGCGCGGGATGCGCCCTTGGCGGCGGTACCTTTGGCACAAGGGCATGCACTGGTGGTGGCGGTGCTGGAGCGGTTCCTTGAGCTGGCCCGGCCTGATCAAACCCGCATGCGCCACCTGCTGGCTGAAACCGCTGTGGATAACTTTTTGCGGCAGCTGAATATGCCATTGCAGCCGGTTGATGGCTTTTCAAGGCACTCCAACCCCGCGCCGCTGCACCTGGGAAGTTATCCACAGCGCCAAAAAAACCAGGTCTACGTCGCCGCCGTCGCACCCTTGGGCCGCCTGGATTCGGCGATGCTCAGGGGCGCTGCGCAACTGGCCGTCGACCATGGCGACGCCACCTTGCGTGTCACGCCATGGCAAGGCCTGCTGCTGCCCAATATCCAGGATGCGGCGGCTGTCACCGAACGCCTCGAACAGCTTGGCTTTTTGTGTTCGGTGGACCAACCCCTCGCACGGATGATCGCCTGCACCGGCGCCGGCGGTTGCGCCAAAGGCCTGTCCGACACCAAGGCCGACGCCGTGCAACTGGCCGCGCTAGCGCCCGGCCACAGCGTGCACCTGTCCGGCTGCCCGCGTTCCTGCGCGGCCGCACACACCGCGCCGGTCACCCTGCTGGCGGTAAGTCCCGGCCACTACGACCTCTATTTTCGCGACGCAGGCCTGCCCGGTTTCGGCCGCCTGCACGCGCGCACTCTTTCTATTGAAGCGGCGGGCGCCTTGTTGCGCGCTCACCCACGGAGCAACACCGATGATTGATTACATCCGCGACGGTCAGGAGATCTATCGCAACTCCTTCGCGATCATTCGCGCAGAAGCCCGGCTTGATCGCATCCCTGCCGACCTGGAAAAACTCGCGGTGCGGGTGATTCATGCCTGCGGCATGGTCGACGCCATCGACGGCCTGCAATTTTCCGAAGGTGCCGGCAAGGCCGGGCGCGAAGCCCTGGCCGCTGGCGCGCCGATCCTGTGTGATGCGCGGATGGTCTCCGAAGGCGTGACCCGTACGCGCCTGCCGGCCAACAATCAGGTGATCTGCACCCTGCGCGACGACAGCGTGCCGGAGTTGGCCCGCGAGTTGGGCAACACCCGTTCCGCCGCCGCCCTGGAGCTGTGGCGCCCGCACCTGGAAGGCAGTGTGGTGGTGATCGGCAATGCGCCGACAGCGCTGTTTTACCTGCTGGAAATGCTCGACGCCGGCGCGCCAAAACCTGCACTGATCCTCGGGTTCCCGGTGGGCTTTGTCGGCGCCGCCGAATCCAAGGCGATGCTGGCGGCAGACAGCCGCGGCGTACCGTTCGTGATCATGCAGGGCCGCCTCGGCGGCAGTGCGATGGCCGCCGCCGCGGTCAACGCCTTGGCCACGGAGGTAGAATGATGCCGGCACGCGGACGTTTGATTGGCCTGGGCGTAGGCCCCGGCGATCCGGAACTGATTACCCTCAAAGCCCTGCGCCTGCTGCGCGAATCGCCGGTGGTGGCGTACTTCGTGGCCAAGGGCAAGAAGGGCAACGCCTTCGGCATCATCGAAGACCATTTGGTGCCCCAGCAAACCCTGATGCCGCTGGTGTACCCGGTGACCACTGAAGTGTTGCCGGCGCCGCTGTCCTACGAGCAAGTGATCAGCGATTTCTACGACACCGCCAGTGTCGACGTTGCGGCACATCTGGACGCGGGGCGCGATGTGGCGGTGATCTGTGAAGGCGACCCGTTCTTCTACGGCTCCTACATGTATTTGCACGACCGCCTGGCCGAGCGCTACGAAGCCCAGGTGATCCCGGGTGTGTGCTCGATGCTCGGTGGCGCCTCTGTACTGGGCGCACCGTTGGTGTACCGCAACCAGAGCCTGTCGGTGCTTTCCGGCGTGCTGCCCCATGACGAACTCAAGCGTCGCCTGGCGGATGCCGACGCGGCGGTGATCATGAAGCTGGGGCGCAACTTCACCAAGGTGCGTCAGGTACTGGAAGAATTGGGATTGGCGAGCCGGGCGTTGTACGTCGAGCGCGCGACCATGGCCAATCAGAAAATCGTCGCTCTGGATCAGGTCGATCCGACGTCCTCGCCGTATTTCTCGTTGATCATCGTTCCTGGTGAAAGGTGGCAAGGCTGATGACGGCTCCCGCGATTGTCATCCTGGGGCAGGGCAGCCTCGCCACGGCCCGCGCTATCCAGCAGGTGTATCCCGACGCACTGATCCACGGCCTGGCCGGGCGGGTCGAGGGCGCAGATCAGGCCTATAACGAATTCGGCGCCACAGTGCGCCAGTTGTATCAACAGGGCACGCCGATCATCGCCCTGTGTGCCGCCGGGATTGTGATCCGCACCCTGGCGCCGCTGCTGCTGGAGAAAGGCGTCGAGCCTGCTGTGCTGGCCGTCGCCGAAGACGGCAGCGCGGTGGTGCCGTTGCTCGGTGGCCTCGGTGGCGTAAACGTAATGGCGCGGGAAATCGCCGCTGCCCTGGACGTTGCCGCCGCGATCACTACCAGTGGCGAGCTGCGTTTTGGTACCTGCCTGCTCAACCCGCCCCATGGTTATCAGCTGGGGGATCTGGAGCTGGGCAAACGCTTTGTCTCGGATTTGCTGGCTGGCGAATCAGTACGCATTGAAGGCGCGGCGCCGTGGCTGGATCAGGCCAACTTGCCCCAGGATCAACAGGCGCGCTTGGCGATTCACGTCGGCAGTGCCGAGCGCACACCTGCGGCCAATGAGTTGCTGATTTATCCGAAGACGGTGCTGGTTACCTGCCAGCCGGGGCCGCAACTGGCCGGGCGAATTCGTGCGGCGTTGCAGGATGCCGGGCTCGCCGTGCAGTCCCTGGCTTGCTTGCTGGCGGCTGAAACGGAGATGGCCGATTCGTCATTGCACGAAGCGGCGTTGGAGCTGGGCGTGCCATTGCGCTTCGCCGATCTGGCGCCTCAGGCGGACATCGCGATCACGGTGGCCGAGGCCCCTCTGGACCTGTCCCTGATCGGTCGTCCCCGTGGCCGCCTCGCGGTGATCGGTCTGGGCCCCGGCGCTGCCGAACTGATGGTACCGGCAGTAAAAGCCGAGCTGGCCCGCTGCACCGACGTGCTGGGTTACGAAACCTATGTGCGCATGGCCGGGCCGTTCCGCGCGGACCAGATCCAGCATTGCACCGACAATCGCGAAGAGATGCAGCGTGCGCGTCATGCCTTTGAGCTGGCGGCGCAGGGGCGTTCGGTGGTGGTGGTTTCCTCGGGTGACCCGGGTGTATTCGCCATGGCCGCTGCGGTGATCGAAGCCTTGCACGAGTCCAGCGACCCGGCCTGGCATCAGGTCGACCTGGAGATTTTGCCGGGCGTATCGGCATCCCTCGCCACGGCGGCCCAGGCAGGTGCCCCGCTGGGGCATGACTTCTGTGTGATGTCACTGTCGGACAACCTCAAACCCTGGTCGATCATCGAGAAGCGCCTGGACCTGGCGTCCCAGGCCGACCTGGCGCTGGCGTTCTATAACCCGATCTCCCGTGCGCGGCCCTGGCAGTTGGGACGCGCCCTGGAAATCGTCGCGCAGCACCGCACGCCTGAAACACCGGTGGTCTTGGGCCGTGACATCGGTCGCCCGGGCCAGACCCTGCGAGTCACCACCCTGGGGCAACTGACGCCGGAGCAGGTGGACATGCGCACCATGGTGCTGATCGGTTCGTCCACCACCTGCGTCTTTGCGCGGGCAGGTGGTGGCGAGTGGGTCTACACGCCACGTTGGTACGGCGAGAAACCCGCCTCCTGAAAACAACGGCGGCCCCGCCATGGGGCCGCCTTGAAACGTCAGTCATTGATGCCGGAAAGGTCTGCTTGCCGAGGTTTTTTTGCATCGGCTCAAGTCATACCTTTCTCTACGGCTTGAAGAAAAGCACGGCGCTTTTGTGTGCCGCCGCCTCATCCCCAGCGTTTACTCAGCTGCGCCGCCTGCAGTGATTTTTCCTGCGGGTCGCGGCGCGTCCCGTGGTCAATTTCCAGCAGCTCAAAATCCCCGGCAAGTCGACTAGTGTTGGCGTTGAGCCCCATGTTGGGGGTTATGGAGAAATGGCTATGGAGCGAAACAACAAACGGATCAACAGCGCAAAAAGGAGGAAGCTGATTGCCGCTTACCGGCTTCCGGGCGCGCCCGGCCTCGCGTCGGGGTTGAGCGCGCCGGTGAAGCCCGAGGCGGATGATGAGCTGGACGCGGCGGTGGTGAACAACAGCGTCATGTCGTTTGTGCAAGGCATGACCAGCCTCAACAAGGAGTACACCCGCAAAAGCTATTTGCTGGCGAGCAGCTACGTCAGCGATGTGCTGCGGGTCGCCCGGGGCACAGAGGCCTGGTACAACGAATTCATCAAGGTCATGAGCAGCCTCGGCTGGATGCCGGTCAGGAGCAGTTTCGAGCGGGTGTACACCTCTCGCAAGGGGCTGTCGGTACAGCTGGCGGCGCTGAACCTGATGGCGGCCACCGTGGCCTCGACGTTTCTGTCGGGGCCGCTGATCAGTGTATTGCCCAAACGGGTGGCGGAGGCGGTTGAAACCTTGAAGCAGCTCCCGGCCTCATTTGAGTTATTCAAGCGAAATACCACCACGCGTGACGGTGGCGATTTCGGCTTGGCGTCCTGCTCGGAAATCGCCGGGGAAGTTTCGATGGTGCTGGTGACGTACAGCTCCCACGGCGTCAGCAAGCAACTGGGCATACCGTTTCTGGAGTGGGACAGTGCATCCGTCGAGGCCTTCAGTGGCCGCACGTGCCTGGTGCTGAACAGCTCGGTGGTCAACGAAGACACGATTCAACTGCTGCGGGACAGCGCAGGGGACAAGGTCCGCCTGGCTATCGCCAACTACAGGATTTGATCTACGGCACCAGGTAACCGCGTACACCGGTGAAGATGATTTGTGCGGCCAGGGCGCACACGAACAGCCCCATCAACCGGCTGACAATCTGCAAGCCCTGGTCGCCGAGGATGCGTTCGATACGGTTGGACAGGTACAGCACCACGCCCACCGTCAGGCTGGCCAGGGCGATACTGAGGATCGCGGTGATCTTGTCGTCCCAGTGCGGCTGGCTGACGCCCATCACCAGCAGCGCACCGATGGTGCCGGGGCCGACGGTCAGGGGAATGGTCAGCGGCACGATGGTCACGTCCTGCTGCACGTTGTCGGTCTGCACCGCTGACTTGCCCTGGGCCATGCCCAGGGCCGAGATGAACAGCACACTGCCGGCGCCGATGCGGAAGGCGTCGACGGTGATGCCGAACACACTGAAAATCACCCGGCCGAACAGGTAGAGCAACACGCTCGATACCAGGGTGGCGAGGGCCACTTTCCAGGCCAGGCGCCGCCGCTCCTTGCTGGAGTAACCGCGAGTCAGGCTGATAAAGCAGGAGAGCACGAAGAAGGGGCTGTAGAGCACCAGCATCTTCAGGTAAACGCTGAATAGCACGTGGAGCATGGTGGGAGCTCGCAGCGAAGGAGGGCGAGCGGGAGTTTATCAGGCCTGTGGCTGAGCGCTATCTGTGAAGCGACAACAATCCAATGTGGGAGCGGGCTTGCTCGCGAAAGCGGTGTGTCAGCCAATACATGTTTGACTGACACACCGCTTTCGCGAGCAAGTCGAATCGTCGCACCGCCGCTCCCACATTTTGATCTGCGTCATGCATGGGTCAGGTGGGAGCGTGCTCAGGGCGCTGTTGGCGCTGTGCCACCCAGTACTCCACCAGCTCGCGCAATTGCGACAACTCCACCGGCTTGGCCATGTGCCCGTCCATCCCGGCCTGGCGTGCACGCTCTTTATGTTCCGAAAGAATGTGCGCGGTGAGTGCCACGATTGGCGTACGAATCCGCTGGTTGCTGACCTCCCACGCGCGCAGTTGCTGGGTGGCGGAGAAGCCGTCGAGGATCGGCATTTCACAGTCCATCAACACCAGGTCGTAGCGCTGGGCCTTCATTGCCTGCAGGGCTTCTTCGCCGTTGCTGGCGGTGTCGGGCTGCAGGTTGAGCTTGCCGAGCATGCCGCGAATCACCTTGGTGGAGATGCTGTTGTCCTCCGCCACCAGGATCCGGAAGTCACTCGGCACGGTCACCGGGGCCGGCGCGCTGATCGCCGGCTGGCGTGGTTGCACGGAGCCCTTGCTGCGCTGGGTCAACTCATCGGCAAGGGTGGTCTTGAGGGTATAGCCGGCCACGGGTTTGGCGAGGATGCGCTTGATCCCGCAGTTGCGCGCGATGATCTTGCTCGGCGCATTGCTGATGCCGGTGAGCATGATCAGCAGGATGTCGTGGTTCAGGCTCGGGTCTTCCTTGATCTTCGCCGCCAGTTGCATGCCGGTCATGCCGGGCATGTTCTGGTCCAGCAGCACCACGTCGAAATAGTCCCGCAGGTGCGCCTTGGTGCGCAGCAGCGCCAGGGCTTCCTTGCCCGAAGGCACGGCGCTCACGTTCAGGCCCCAGGCCGTGCATTGCTGCACCAGCACTTTGCGGCAGGTGTCGTTGTCGTCCACCACCAGCACGCGCGCGCCCTTGAGCGGGCCGTCGAGGTCGGAGGTCGGGTGCTCCAGGCGTTCCGGATCCAGCGGCAAGGTCAGCCACAGGGTGCTGCCTTGCTGGCTGCCACTTTTGATGCCGAATTCGCCGTTCATCAACAGGATCAGCTGGCGGGCAATGACCAGGCCCAGATGGCCGCTCAGGCGGGTGGCAGAGAGGAAGTTCTTGCTGTGCAACTCGCTGTGCAGCAGGGCGTCGCGCTCGGCGGGTTCCATCGGCAGGCCGCTGTCTTGCACGGCAATGCGCAGGCGCGGTTTGCTGCTGCGCTCGTCCAGTGCGACGACGATCAGTACTTCGCCTTCATCGGTTTTTTGCAGGGCATTTTCCAGCAGGCTCAACAGTGCCTGGCGCAGCCGCGTCGGGTCGCCGCTGATCACCCGGGGTACCTGGGGCTGGATAAAGCTGATCAGCTCGACGTTCTGCTGCTCGGCCTTGGCGCGGAAAATACTCAGGCAGTCTTCGATCAGCGCGTTGAGGTCGAACTGCACATCGTCCAATTCGATCTGCCCGGATTCCAGCTTGGAGATGTCGAGAATCTCGTTGATCAGGGTGAGCAGTTCGTTGCCGGCGCTGTGGATGGTTTGCACGTAGTCGCGTTGCTTGACTGAAAGCGGGGTGCCCAGCAGCAGTTCGGTCATGCCCAGCACGCCGTTCATGGGCGTGCGAATTTCGTGGCTGATCTTCGCCAGGAATTCGGCCTTGGCGGCGATTTCGGCGTTGCTGGCCGCCAGGTCGCGGCTGAGGCTGAAGTTGTCTTCGGTGATGGCGCGCTGGCGTTCGCCCAGGGCCAGGCTCATCAACAGGCCACTGAGGCAGATAAAGCCGAGCAGGGTGATGATCAAGCCTTGTGGCGGCACCAGCGTCAGGCCCAGCAAGGCCGGGAGAATAATCAGCGTGCCGATGTTGAAGATCACCATCGCCAGCATGAACAGGCGCGCCGGGCGGTAGCCCTTTTGCCAGTGATAGGCCGAGACGAACAACATGCTCAGGCCGGCCAGCGCCACCAGGGCGTAGGTGATGATGTTCAGGGGCAAGGTGTTGACGAACAGCAGCAACAGGCCGGTCAGGACGATCAGCAGGATGTCGGCCATCAACAGCTTGTTCAGCGGATGCGGGCCCAGTGGCGCAAAGAAGCGGTAGGCAAACATCAGCCCGCACGGCGCGGTCAGCAGCAGGGCGAGGTAGGCGCCGGGGGTTTGTACCGCGTGCCAGTTCGGCAGCCACGGGCCCAGCACGTTGAGCAGCAGCGCAAGGCTCAGCAGCAACAGCAATTCGCAGGCGGCGAGCCACAGGCTGCTGCGGGAGCGATGGTAGGCGTAGCGGGTGAGGTTGTGCAGGATCAGCATCACCAGGCAACCGAACAGCAGCCCGTAGATCAGCGTCTGGTTCTGGTTGGCCGCAGCCAGCACGGCCGGCTCAAGGGTGATGTAGGGGCGCAGCTCGTGTTCCGAGACCATGCGCAGGTACACGTCCAGCGGCTTCTGGCTTTGCGGCATCGGCAGCATGAAGTCGCTGCTGGGCAGCGGGCGCTCGGCCTGGGGCTGGCGGGTGCCGGTAGCTTCCTGCTCCACCAGGGTGTCGCCGTCGAGTACATACAGGTTCAGGTGAGACAGGTCAGGGGCGAATACCCGCAGCACTTGCTCGTGTTTGCCGGGTTGCAGCCTGAAGCGTACCCACAACGCACCGTCCGGTTGCGCGGCGGTAATCCGGTCCAGTTCGATGGGGCTGAATTGATTGATGTAGCGGGGCGAGCGGATGTCGCTCAGTTGCAGATCGGCCTGTTCATCAAGCAATACTGCCCAGCCACTGCCTTGTGCGGCGGCCTGGGCCGGGAGCAAGCAGAGCAAGGTCAGCAGACTGACAGTGAAACCTATGGCGATCCTGAGCCAGCGCACGGCGAAATCCCTTCGTAGGTTGATGCATGGGTATAACTATGCGCGGGGCCACAAGCGTAGGGCAAGGGCCAGAGGCCCCTGCCTAACCGAACGGATAGCTGTTTACTGACTTTCGCCACGCTCACGGGCAATGGCGCGGTAGCCAATGTCGGTGCGGTAGAAGCAGCCTTTCCAGTCGATCTTCGCCGCCAGCTTGTAAGCCTGTTGCTGAGCGGCATCTACGCTGCTGCCCATGGCGGTTGCGCACAGTACGCGACCACCGGCGGTGACGACCTTGCCATCCTTGAGCGCGGTGCCCGCGTGGAACACCTTGCCTTCCAGCGTAGCAGCCGCGTCCAGACCTTCAATCACATCGCCCTTGGCGTAGTCGGCCGGGTAGCCGCCGGCGGCCAGCACGATGCCGACGCTCGGGCGCGGGTCCCACTGGGCTTCGACCTTGTCCAGGGCCTGGGCCAGCGCAGCTTCAACCAACAGCACCAGGCTCGATTGCAGGCGCAGCATCACCGGTTGGGTTTCCGGGTCGCCGAAGCGGCAGTTGAACTCGATGACTTTCGGATTGCCGGCCTTGTCGATCATCAAGCCGGCGTACAGGAAACCGGTGTATACATTGCCTTCATCGGCCATGCCGCGCACGGTTGGCCAGATGACCAGGTCCATCACGCGCTTGTGCACTTCGGCGGTAACCACTGGCGCCGGGGAGTAGGCGCCCATGCCGCCGGTGTTCGGGCCGCTGTCGCCGTCACCCACACGTTTGTGGTCCTGGCTGGTGGCCATCGGCAGTACGTTCTTGCCGTCGACCATCACGATGAAGCTGGCTTCTTCGCCGTCGAGGAACTCTTCGATCACCACGCGCGAACCGGCTTCACCGAAAGCGTTGCCGGCGAGCATGTCGCGCACGGCGTCTTCGGCTTCAGCCAGGGTCATTGCGACGATCACGCCTTTACCGGCGGCCAGGCCGTCGGCCTTGATCACGATCGGTGCACCGACTTCACGCAGGTAGGCCAGGGCCGGCTCGATCTCGGTGAAGTTCTGGTAGTCGGCGGTCGGGATCTTGTGGCGCGCCAGGAAATCCTTGGTGAAGGCTTTCGAGCCTTCCAGCTGGGCAGCGCCGGCGGTTGGGCCGAAGCAGTCCAGGCCGCGGCTGCGGAACAGGTCCACAACGCCAGCTACCAAGGGCACTTCCGGGCCGACGATGGTCAGGGAAACGTTTTTCTCGGCAAAGTCCGCCAGTTGCTCAAGGGCCAACACGTCGATGGCGACGTTTTCGCACTTGGCTTCAATGGCGGTACCGGCGTTGCCGGGGGCGACGAAAACTTTCTGGACACGTGGGTCCTGGGCAACTTTCCAGGCCAGGGCGTGTTCACGGCCACCGCTGCCAATGATCAAAACATTCATTTCAAAAAACCTCGGATGACGCTGAATTCTGACCGTTCCCACGCTCTGCGTGGGAATGCCTCTTGTGACGCTCTGCGTCACGCTTTGGGACGCGGAGCGTCCCGGGCTGCATTCCCACGCAGAGCGTGGGAACGAGCAATCAGTGACGGAAGTGGCGCATGCCGGTGAAGACCATGGCAATGCCGGCTTCATCAGCCGCTGCAATCACTTCTGCGTCACGCATCGAGCCGCCCGGTTGGATCACGGCGGTAACACCGGCTTTCGCGGCGTTGTCCAGGCCATCACGGAACGGGAAGAATGCGTCGGACGCCATCACCGAACCCTGCACCTGCAAGCCGGCATGTTCTGCCTTGATCGCAGCAATACGTGCCGAATTCACGCGGCTCATCTGGCCCGCGCCGACACCGATGGTCTGGCGGTTCTTGGCGTAGACGATGGCGTTGGATTTAACGTACTTGGCGACTTTCCAGGCGAAGATCAGGTCGTTGATTTCCTGTTCGGTCGGGGCGCGCTTGGTCACCACTTTCAGATCGGCGCTGCCGATCATGCCGATGTCACGGCTCTGTACCAGCAAGCCGCCGTTGACGCGCTTGTAGTCCCAGGCAGCGGCACGCTCGGCCGACCACTCGCCGCACGCCAGCAGGCGCACATTGGCCTTGGCGGCAACGATGGCGCGAGCCTCTTCACTGACGGATGGCGCGATGATCACTTCAACGAACTGACGCTCGACGATCGCCTTGGCGGTCTCGGCGTCCAGCTCACGGTTGAAGGCGATGATGCCGCCGAAGGCCGACTCGGTGTCGGTGGCGTAGGCCAGTTCGTAGGCCTGGCGGATACCGCCTTCAGCGTCCGGGCTCACGGCCACGCCGCACGGGTTGGCGTGCTTGACGATCACGCAGGCTGGCTTGACGAAGCTCTTCACACATTCCAGCGCGGCGTCGGTGTCGGCCACGTTGTTGTACGACAGCTCTTTGCCTTGCAGTTGGGTCGCGGTGGCGATGCCGACTTCAGCAGGCTTGGCCTCGACGTAGAACGCCGCGCTCTGGTGCGGGTTCTCGCCGTAGCGCATTTCCTGGGCCTTGATGAACTGGCTGTTGAAGGTGCGCGGGAACTGGCTGCGACCTTCTGTGCTGAGGGTTTCAGCGGCCTGGTTCACGGTGCCCATGTAGTTGGCGATCATGCCGTCGTAGGCAGCGGTGTGTTCGAAGGCCTTGAGCATCAGGTCGAAGCGCTGGGCGTAGGTCAGGCCGCCGGCTTTCAGGCTTTCCAGTACGTTGGCGTAGTCGCTGGCGTTCACCACGATGGCCACGTCTTTGTGGTTCTTGGCTGCCGAGCGAACCATGGTCGGGCCGCCGATATCGATGTTTTCGATGGCGGTCGGCAGGTCGCAGCCTGGCTTGTTGATGGTGGCTTCGAACGGGTACAGGTTAACGGCCACCAGGTCGATCGGCTTGATGCCGTGCTCGCTCATGATGGCGTCGTCGATACCGCGACGACCGAGGATCCCGCCGTGGATTTTCGGGTGCAGGGTCTTGACCCGACCGTCCATCATTTCTGCGAAACCGGTGTAGTCCGCCACTTCCACTGCGGCCACGCCGTTGTCCTGCAGCAGTTTGAAGGTCCCGCCGGTGGAGAGAATCTCCACGCCCAGGGCTTCCAGCTCCCGGGCAAATTCGAGGATCCCGGTCTTGTCGGAGACACTGATCAAGGCACGGCGGATCGGCAGGCGGGTAGTCTGGTCGGTCATTTCAATTTCCATCAAAAGCAAAGGAGTCAGCAAAAAAGGCGTCCGTTTTTACGCGGGCGCCTTTCTGGTTTGATTGAATGCTTACAGCAAATCGTACTGCTTGAGTTTCTTGCGCAGCGTGCCACGGTTCAGACCGAGCAGCTCACTGGCCTTGGTCTGGTTGCCCTTGACGTAGTTCATCACGCTTTCGAGCAACGGCGCTTCGACTTCGGAGAGCACCAGGTTGTACACGTCCGTGACGGCAGCGCCCTCAAGGTGGGCGAAATAATTGTGCAGCGCCTTCTCGACACTCCCGCGAAGGGTCTGGCCTTCTTCGCTCGGCGTGTTGAGGTGCTGTTTCAAATTGACGTTGTCGCTCACGGGTGTTGTTCCACTCACTAAAGTCTCGGTCATCATCGTCATGCGGCCACCCCTTCTCCGTCCCCTGTCACCAGGCTCTTGTAACGCTCGGAGAAGAACTCACGAACGTTGGCGCACTGTGCTTCCGTATCATCCAAACGATTGAAGTGGGCGCGAAACTCCCTGGCGCCCGGCAAGGTTGCGAGATACCAGCCCACATGCTTGCGAGCAATGCGTACTCCCATCACGTCTCCGTAGAAGGCGTGCAGGGCGGCCAGATGCTCTAGCAGAATACGTTCCACCTCGATCAGCTCCGGTGCCGGCAAGGTTTCGCCGGTACGCAGAAAATGCTCGATCTCACGAAAAATCCACGGCCGCCCCTGGGCAGCCCGGCCAATCAACAGGCCATCGGCGCCGGTCGCGTGCAGCACGCGCCGGGCTTTCTCGGCTGAGTCGATGTCGCCGTTGGCAAAGACGGGAATCGACACCGCCTGCTTGATCGCGGCAATGGTGTCGTACTCGGCTTCACCGGTGTAAAGGTCGGCGCGGGTGCGGCCATGCACCGCCAGCGCTGTAATGCCCGCCTGCTCGGCGATCTTCGCCACCGTCAGGCCATTCTTGTTGTCCCGGTCCCAACCGGTGCGGATCTTCAGGGTGACCGGCACATCCACTGCAGCGACAACGGCATGCAGGATCTCGCTCACCAACTGCTCATCCTTCAACAGGGCAGAACCTGCGGCCTTGTTGCAGACCTTCTTGGCCGGGCAACCCATGTTGATATCAATAATCTGCGCCCCCAACTCCACGTTGGCCCGGGCCGCATCCGCCAGCATCTGCGCATCACCGCCGGCGATCTGTACCGAGCGGGGCTCGGGATCACCTTCGTGGATCATGCGCATCCGCGATTTGCGGGTGTTCCACAGGCTCATGTCGCTGGTGACCATTTCCGAGACTACAAGCCCTGCGCCCAAACGCTTGCAAAGCTGACGAAAGGGCTGGTCGGTGACGCCCGCCATCGGGGCGAGGATCAAGCCGTTGTGCAATGTGTATGGGCCGATGCGTACCGCCGACATAGGACTTCCCTGTTGTGGGGCCGGATCATTAGAGTTCGAAAAAGGGTTGGCATGATACCCGCTCTCGATGACTGGATAAAGGCTGAATTGGATAAAATCTGAGCAGTTATTTTCTTATCGCCGCAGGTTTGGTCAAAGGCGATGCAGTCAATAATCTGCCGTCAAGCACCGGCCAGGCAGCCGTTTCACTCGGGGGAGTGGAAGCTCAGGCTGTAATTCACCGCTTTGTTGCCCGGGTCGAGGATGTCCAGGGCAATGTGGATCGGCGTCTGGGAGGGCATCTCGGTCACGCCTGCCAACTCGCCGCTGAGGTATTCGGCGGGTTTGAAGCGACGACTGGCGATCATATTCCCGTTCATGTCGGCAAAGCGTAGCTCCAGCAGCGGGAACGGTTGGGAGAATGTCGCGCGGTTATAGATGATCGCGTCTACCACCAGGGCACCGGCAAACTCCGGGTGGCTGCGCACCACCAGGTTGCTGCTCTTGATGTGGGCGATATCGACCCGGGATGGCACGGTGCAGCCCAGTTTCGGGCACAGTTCCTGGAACCATGGGCGGTAGGCGTCCTGGCGTGCCAGGTCGTCGAATTGGTAGGCGACGTATTGTCCCGCCAGGCCGGCGGCGGCCAGCAGCACCAGCAAGCCCCAGAACAAACGGCGGCCCCAGCCGGAGGAGCGCTTCCGGGAATACAGGTGCAGCGGGTCGTCTTCCAGGTCCGAAAGCAGGTCGTCGTGGGCGCCGGCCTCGGGGCGAGGGCGCTTGCGTTTGGGCTGCGGGCGTTCCGGTTGTTCGGGTTCCGGCTCGTCTGCTACGGCGGTTACCGGTGGGTCGAGTTCGTCATCGGTGGTGCTTGTGTGCAGCGGTGGTTCGTCGTCCGGCTCGACCGCTTCAAACGACATCGACGGTTCGGTGCGCTTGGGTTTGCCTGGGCTTGCCTTGGCCGGTTGCGGTTCCTCGTCGACCGTTTGCGGGGCTTGGGCCCGTTCATCCCGGGGTTCGCTGAACAGGCTGGAGGCCCATTGCTCTTCCTCGGCCTTGGCCGTATCACGGCTGGCGCTGAGGGCATCTTCCTTTTGCCGACGATCGGCGCCGGGCTGGCGACGGTCGGCACCCACGGGTTGGGTGTGCTGGATCTCGCGGCGTTCCAGCTTGGCCAGTTCTACGTCGAGGTCCAGGTTATCCAGGTCCAGCTCTTCGGCGGTCCATTGCTTCTGGCTGATGGCTCGCGGCGCTTGGGGTGGCGGTTCTACGGCTGCCGGCGGCTCTGCCGCAGGTGGTGCCTGGGGCGCGGGCGCATTGGCGCGCTGCTCCAGCAGTTGGCGAGCGGCATTGAACACTTGCAGGCACGACCCACAGCGCACCACGCCACGGGCCACGCTCAATTGAGCGTGGTTGACGCGAAAGCGTGCTTGGCAGTGTGGGCACTGGGTGACGAAACTGTCGGTCATGCGGCCATCCGATTCATGCAGGCGCTCATTCTAGCGCCGACGACCACTGATGCGTACCCAGCCATCGCGGTTGGCGATCGGATCCAGCTCAAAATCCTGGGCGTAGGCGGCGGCAACGTCTTCGCCCTGTTCGGCGAGGATGCCCGACAGCGCCAGGCGGCCGCCCGGCTTGACCAGGCTCGACAGCTGCGGCGCCAGGGAAACCAGCGGCCCGGCAAGGATATTGGCCACCAGCACGTCGGCTTGCACCTGGGGCAATTGCTCCGGCAGGTACAGCGGGAATTTCTCTTCAGCGATGTTATTGCGCCCGGCGTTATCGCGGGAGGCTTCCAGGGCTTGCACGTCGATATCGGTACCGACCGCTTCCTTGGCGCCCAGCAGCAGGGCAGCGATCGCCAGGATCCCCGAGCCACAGCCGAAGTCCAGCACGTTGCAGTCTTTCAGGTCCTGGCCATCGAGCCATTCCAGGCACAGCGCGGTGGTGGGGTGGGTGCCGGTGCCGAACGCCAGGCCCGGGTCCAGCAGCAGGTTCACGGCGTCAGGCTCGGGGGCGGCGTGCCAGCTCGGCACGATCCACAGGCGCTGGCCAAAACGCATTGGCTGGAAGTTGTCCATCCAGCTGCGTTCCCAGTCCTGGTCTTCGATGATTTCGCTGTGATGCTCCGGCAGCGGGCCGCCGGTGAGCAGTTCCATGTGGGCCAGGACGCTGGCGGCATCGGTGCCGTCTTCGAACAGGGCCAGCAGATGGGTGTGGGACCACAGCGGGGTGGTGTTGAGCTCGGGTTCGAAGATCGGCTGGTCTTCGGCGTCCATGAAGGTCACCGACACGGCGCCCACTTCGAGGAACGCGTCTTCGTAGGTTTCGGCTTGTTCTGGGCTGATGGCGAGACGGACTTGCAGCCAAGGCATGGCGGGCACCTTTGAAAAAATGAGTGTGCAGCGGGGTAGGGCTGCGAAAGACGCGCAAGTTTACGCGAGCGAACAGCAGAAGACGACTGTACTGCTGGTGTACACAGAACAAAATGTGGGAGCGGGCTTGCTCGCGAATGCGGTGTGTCAGTAATGGATGTGTTGACTGGCACACCGCATTCGCGAGCAAGCCCGCTCCCACAAGGGGAATGTATCCATCCAGAAAAATCGGGTGGGCAGAAACAACAAAACCGCCCGAAGGCGGCTTTGTTGGGTGGAGCACTTCGCTTACTGATTAGCCAGCTTGTGTTCCAGGTAGTGAATGTTCACACCACCTTCGCAGAAGCCTTCATCGCGAACCAGGTCCCGATGCAGCGGGATGTTGGTCTTGATGCCGTCTACCACGATTTCGTCCAGGGCATTACGCATACGGGCCATGGCCTCGTCGCGGGTGGCGCCCCAGGTGATCAGCTTGCCGATCAGCGAGTCGTAGTTGGACGGAACCTTGTAGCCGCTGTACAGGTGCGAATCCACACGTACGCCGTTGCCGCCGGGCGCGTGGAAATGCTTGACCAGGCCAGGGCTTGGGATAAAGGTTTTCGGGTCTTCGGCGTTGATCCGGCACTCCAGGGAGTGGCCGTGGATCTTCACATCATCCTGGGTAAACGACAGCTTGTTGCCAGCGGCGATGCTCAGCATCTCCTTGACGATGTCGATACCGGTGACCATCTCCGAAACCGGATGCTCTACCTGCACACGAGTGTTCATCTCGATGAAGTAGAAACGGCCGTTCTCGTACAGGAACTCGAAAGTGCCCGCGCCACGGTAGTTGATGTCGATGCACGCCTTGACGCAGCGAGCCAGTACTTCCTGGCGAGCAGTTTCGTCCAGGCCCGGTGCCGGCGCTTCTTCCAGTACCTTCTGGTGACGGCGTTGCAGCGAGCAATCGCGGTCGCCCAGATGGATGGCGTGGCCCTGGCCGTCGGACAGTACCTGCACTTCCACGTGACGTGGGTTGGTCAGGTACTTTTCCAGGTAGACCATCGGGTTGCCGAACCAGGCGGCAGCTTCCGAGCGAGTCTGCTTGGCGGCTTCGATCAGTTCTTCTTCCTTGTGCACCACGCGCATGCCGCGACCACCACCGCCACCGGCGGCCTTGATGATCACCGGGTAACCGACTTCGCGACCAATGCGCAGGGCGGTTGCCTCGTCTTCAGGCAGCGGGCCGTCGGAACCTGGAACGGTAGGTACGCCGGCCGCGATCATGGCGTCCTTGGCCGACACCTTGTCGCCCATCAGGCGAATGGTTTCGGCTTTCGGGCCGATGAAGGCAAACCCGGATTTCTCCACCTGTTCGGCGAAATCGGCGTTTTCCGCGAGGAAGCCGTAGCCGGGGTGGATGCCATCAGCGCCGGTCACTTCAGCGGCGGCGATGATGTTCGAGACTTTCAAGTACGAGTTCGTGGCCAGTGGCGGGCCGATGCAGATGCTTTCGTCCGCCAGTTTCACGTGCATCAATTCGGTATCGGCCGTCGAGTAAACAGCGACGGTCTTGATGCCCTCTTCCTTACAGGCGCGCAGGATACGCAGCGCGATCTCGCCGCGGTTGGCGATCAGGACTTTTTGCAGTTTCTTCGCAGGTTTCAACATCGAAGGCGCTCCGCGGTTCAAACGATGGTGAACAGCGGCTGGTCGTACTCAACCGGCTGACCGTTTTCTACCAGGATGGATTCGATGACGCCGGCTTTTTCAGCCGTGATGTGGTTCATCATCTTCATCGCTTCAACGATGCAGATGGTGTCGCCCACTTTCACGGTTGCGCCGACTTCAACGAAGGCTGGCGAGGTCGGTGCCGGGGTGCGGTAGAAGGTACCGACCATTGGCGACTTGACCACGAAACCGTTCAGTTTTGGAGCCGCAGGGGCTTCGGCAGCAGCCGCGACCGGAGCAGCCGCCACGGGTGCAGCGGCCGGAGCCGGCGCTTGCATCTGTGGTGCGTAGAACTGTTGGGCCGGGGTCTTGCTGTGACGGCTGATCCGTACGGACTCCTCGCCTTCCTTGATCTCCAGCTCGTCGATACCGGATTCTTCCAGCAGTTCGATCAGTTTCTTAACTTTACGGATATCCATGAATCATCAACTCCCAAAGGGTCGGTCAGGGGCGCTTGGCCGTGTCTTCAAGCTGTTCCAGGGCGGCCTCCAGGGCCAGTCGGTAACCGCTGGCGCCAAGGCCGCAGATCACTCCTACCGCAACGTCGGAGAAGTAAGAGTGATGGCGGAAAGGTTCGCGTTTGTGCACGTTCGATAAATGCACTTCGATGAATGGGATGCTCACCGCCAGCAGCGCGTCACGTAATGCAACGCTTGTGTGCGTAAAAGCGGCGGGATTGATCAGGATAAAGTCCACGCCTTCGCTGCGCGCGGCATGGATGCGATCAATCAGTTCGTACTCGGCATTGCTTTGCAGGTAGAGCAAATGGTGGCCGGCATCACGTGCCCGTCGTTCCAGATCGAGGTTGATCTGTTCGAGGGTCACTGCCCCGTAGACGCCCGGTTCGCGGGTGCCGAGCAGGTTCAGGTTGGGTCCGTGAAGAACCAGTAAGGTCGCCATCGGCTGTTCCTTGTTATTGATGTGGGCACGGTAGAACCCGGCGACTATGCCGCAAAGGCTTTGTGACTGTCCAGTTCTATGCAGTAGGCAGCACGATTAGCGAGGATTGCGCAAAATATGTGACCGCAAGGCTGAATCCGGTCAGTGTGGGAGCTGGCTTGCCTGCGATGGCGGTGGTTCAGCCGCCACATGCGTTGACGGGTGCGCCGCCTTCGCGAGCAAGCCCGCTCCCACATTTTGATCTTCACAAGACGGGAGAGCCGGTCAGACGCGGAATGCCTGCACGGCGGTGTTGAGTTGCCCGCCTAGTACCAATAAGTGCTCGCCCTGGCGGCGTCCCTGGCCAATTCGCAGCAAGTTGTCCTCGCCCAACTGGTGAATCCTCTCACTGTTATCGCGGATTTCACTCACGGCGCCACTTTGCTGGGCCGTCACATCGGCGATCCGCACGGCGGTGTCGGAAATGGTCTGGATCGCCCCGACGATTTCATCCAGCGCACCGTCAGCCGCCTGGGCTTGTTCGGCAGTGGCCTCGGCGTGTTCGACCTGGGCACGCATGCCTTCCACCGATTGCCGGGCGGCGGTTTGCAGGCCGGCGATCAGGTGCTGGATTTCGGCGGTGGCGCCAGCGGTGCGCTGGGCCAGGGAGCGCACCTCATCGGCCACCACGGCGAACCCGCGCCCAGCTTCACCGGCCCGGGCGGCTTCGATGGCGGCGTTCAGCGCCAGCAGGTTGGTCTGGTCGGCAATCGAGCGAATCACCGTGAGAACGCCGCCGATGGTCGCGGACTCTTCGGCGAGTTTCTCGATCATCTGCGCATTTATCTGCACTTCGCCGACCAATGCGTGCAACCCGGTCAGGCTCAGGCCGATCACCCGTTGGCCCTGCTCGACGGCCTGGCCCGCGCTGCGGCTGGCCTCGGCAGCCTGGCTGGCGTCGCCGGCAACCTGCTGGATAGTCGCTTCCAGTTCGCCCAGGGAATCGCGAATCTGCGCGGTGTCACCGGCCTGGCGCTCGGCACCGTCGTGCATGCCGCTGCTCAATTCGGCCAGGGCGCTGCTGCTGCCGGCCACTTGCTCGGCGTTGCCTCTGATGGTGCCCACCAGGTCCACCAGGTAGGCGCGCAGGCGGTTCAGGGACTCTTCGATATCGTGCAGTTCGCGGTTGGTCTTGCCCAGGGCAATGTGTTGGCTGAAGTCACCTTCGGCCCAGGTGGACAAGGCCGGCGCCAGGTTGGTCAGCACCCGCGCCAGGCGCCGCTGCAAGGTGTCGATCAAGAGGGCGATCAGCAGAATCAGGCCGATCATCACGCCTTGCATCAGCCGCACTTCGCCCTGGATCTGCGCGTGCTGGGCGCGCACCACAGGCTCCAGCCCGGCGATGGCTTGCTGCACGGCGTTGATTTTCAAGTGGGTGGCGGTGGCCAGTTCGGTGCGTTGCTGGATTTGTTCGCGGGTGCGTTTCAGCTCGGCGGGGTAGCGGGTCAGCAGGCTGTTGAGTTCGCGCTTGAGGTCGACGCCGGTGTCCTGGGCCACGGTTTTTTCAGTGTTTTCCAGGCCCATCATGGCCGAGAAATCGTCGGTACTGGACTCGCTGCTGGCGGTCACCCCCAGTAATGGCAGCTGCCCCAGCACGTCAGCCTGGCTGCGGATATTACTGACTTCGCGCTCCACATCGTCAGCCAGTTCGCTGCGCCCGCTGCTCACCAGCTTGTCCCGGGCCAGGGAGAGTTTCGCCAGGTGCTGGGACGCAGCGAGCAACGGCGGCAGATAGCGCGCCGCCTCGGGCGTACTGACGCCGCTGGCGTACTGGTTCAGTTGCTCCAGGTTGGCACCGAGTTCGCGTTCGGCTTGCAGCAACAGGGCTTGCGGGTCGCCGGCCAGCTTACCGGCGGCCAGCAGGTCGGTCTTGCCGAAGGTGTCCAGGTCGGCAAGGCTGGGACGCAGGTTTTGCGCCAGCTCTGCGGGTAACTCATCCAGCTGCTGCAACAGGTTTTCCAGGCTCTGGCTGGCGCTGCTCAGGCGCAGGGCGTCGCCGCTGGCGAGGTAATCGTCGATATTGCGCGCGGCCTGGTTCTGGAACGTCTGCGACAGGCCAAGGTAGCGCTCCATCAGCAGGTAAGGCCGTTCCAGGGCACGTTGCGACCACCAGAGCGTAGCGCCCAGGGCCAGGCAAACGGCGACCAGAAGGAGGGTGTTCAGATTCGTCAGCAGCTTCAGGCGCATGCGTGGTTTCAACCGACAGCAGAAGTAAGTGCCTGAAGTTATTGCGTTTCCATTACAGAGTTATGACGGATTCGGTGGATTCCGGTGAAAAGGTGGCACTTTGCTTTGGTGCGCGCGCCGACATCACCCGGTTACGCCCGGCATCCTTGGCGCGGTACAGCGCCTCGTCGGCCTGGGCCGCCATCATCAGGCTGTCGGAGCCGTCGCAGAGCTCCACCACGCCGGCACTGAACGTGCACCACAAATCCTGGGGCTGGGCGGGATAGTGAATCTCGGCGAAGCGCCCGCGAATCTCGTCAAGTACTTGGCAAGCCCTGTCGAGGTCGGTGTCGGGCATCACGATGGCAAATTCTTCGCCGCCGTAACGGCCTATATAGTCGGTCTTGCGCAGGCGCTGCTTGAGAAACAGCGCGAGGCTCTTGATCACCCGGTCGCCCATGGGGTGGCCGTGGCTGTCGTTGACCCGCTTGAAGTGGTCGATGTCGAGCATCGCAAAACTCAGCGGCTTGCTCTCGCGGCGCGCGCGGAAGCTGCAGTCTTCGAGCAGTTGCAGGATGTGGGTGTGGTTGTACAGCCCGGTGAGGCTGTCGCGTACCATCCGCGCCTTGAGGTTGCGTGCCCGCGCGGCGCGGTTGCGTACGGTGGTGATCAGGTGCCGGGGCTTGATCGGCTTGGTGAGGAAGTCGTCGCCGCCTTCGCTCATGGCGTCCAGTTGCTTGTCCAGGTCGTCTTCGGCCGAGAGATAGATGATCGGCACGCTGACGTAGCGGTCATTGTGACGGATCACCTTGGCCAGCTCGGTACCGGTGCAGGCCGGCATATACATGTCGAGGATGATCAGGTCGGGCTGGAAGTCCGCCAGCTCGGCCATGGCCTGGATCGGTTCGATCAATGTGCGGGTGACGATGCCGGCGCTGTTGAGCAGGCGCTCGGTGTGCATCGCCTGGGCCCGCGAGTCGTCGATGATCAGCACTTTATAAGGTTCGTACTGGGCGACGCAGGTCAGCACTTCGATTTTTTCCAGCAGGCTCGACGCCTCCAGGGTGCCGGTGAGGAACTCCTGGCCGCCGGCGCGCACGGCGGCCAGGCGGGTGGGGGTGTCGGTTTCGTGCAGGCTGAAAAACAGCAGTGGCAGCTTTTGCTCCAGGCCTTCCTGAGCTTCGGCGGCGAGCTTCAGGCCGAGGCCGGCGCCGCAAAAATCCACATCCATCACAATGGCCGCCGGCAAGCGCTCGGCCATGGATGAGCGAAACGCCGCCACGCTGTCGAGGGACTGGGCGCTCAAGCCGAAAAATTCCAGCTGCTTGGCCAGGCGGTCGGCGCGGTCGTGATCGGCCAGCATCACGTAGATCGGCTTGCGCATCGGCGGCAGCAGGGTTTGTTCCAGCTGGTCGCCCTGGCGCAGCCCGGTGCGCGACAGGCGCTGCATCAAACGGTTGAGTTCGGTGATCAGGTGGCTGCTCAGGCGGCCGCGGTTGTCGTCCACCGCCTTGAGTGAAGCGCCGATCTGGTGCGCCAGCTGGCCGTGTTCCGGCTGCTCGAAGCGCTCGGCAAAACGCAGCAGGCGCAGGTTGGCCTCACTGAGCTCGGACAAGTCAGTGGTCGACCATTCGCTGCGTTGCAGGCGCTGCCAGATCTCAAGAATTTGACGTGCCTGATGAATTACCCGCTGGGCAAAATGGTGCTTGAGACGCTCACGGCTGGGGTCTTCTGGCTCGGTCATATCCTGACTACTAGTTAGGCTGCATGCTGAGGTCGAACTGATGGCTCTATGCTAGCACCTCTTTTCCGTTGCACGAGTGTCATACGTCAATTAACTGCAAGGTCGCAGAGATTCATTTATCGACCATGCAGTCGCGCGGGCGTAAACAGCGTGCATCCTTTATAGTCGAACCGCGTACTCGCGCCACCCTGGCTAAAAGCGCCGCACTGCTCGGCACGATGGGGCAGGGTTGTGGTCGTAGCTATTGAACTCAAGTGATTGAAAGGATATCGCCATGCTGGACTGGAAAAACCGCGCAGGCAGTGCAAAGGGCCCGGCCCCTGAAACCAAGTCGGCCCCCCGCAGCTATTTCCGTAACCTGCTGATGAGCCGCGCGTTGCTCTCGCTGGTTGCGTTGTACCTGTTGGTCACCGGTGCCCTGGGTTGGTACTGGAGCGAAGAGCCTGCGTTGTTCCCGGTCCAGCAGAATGCGCAAATTGCCGCCGAGAAGGATGGCAAGCAGATGGTGGTGGGCTTTACCACCGTCGAAACCCTCAAGACGGTGGTGGGCACCCTGCTGAACAAGCCGGGTGGCTACATTTCCAACGACCGTTTCCCGCCGGGCCTGTGGATGGACAACATGCCGAGCTGGGAGTACGGCGTACTGGTGCAGGTGCGTGACCTGACCCGTGCCCTGCGCAAGGACTTCGCCCGCTCCCAGTCGCAGTCGGCGGAAGACGCAGACCTGGCCAAGGCCGAACCGCGCTTCAACTTCGACAACAAGAGCTGGGTGCTGCCGTCCAGCGAGTCGGAATACCAGGAAGGCATCAATTCCCTGAGCCGCTACGAAGCGCGCTTGTCCGACCCGAATCAAAAAGGCGCTCTGTTCTATGCACGTGCCGACAACCTCAACAACTGGCTGGGTGATGTGGCGACCCGCCTGGGCTCGCTGTCGCAACGGCTGTCGGCCAGTGTGGGCCGGGTCAAGCTCAACACCGCGCTGAAAACCGAAGCGCTGGCGCCGGGTGAAGTGCCGCAGGTCGACGAAGAAGTGGTGGAAACCCCATGGATGCAGATCGACAACGTGTTCTACGAAGCCCGCGGCCAGGCCTGGGCCCTGTCGCACCTGCTGCGCGCCATTGAAGTCGACTTCGCCGATGTGCTGGCCAAGAAGAACGCCACCGTCAGCGTGCGCCAGATCATTCGTGAGCTGGAAGCTTCGCAAGAGCCGGTATGGAGCCCGATGATTCTCAACGGCAGTGGCTTTGGCATCCTGGCCAACCATTCGCTGGTCATGGCCAACTATATTTCCCGGGCCAACGCTGCAGTGATCGACCTGCGTCAGCTCCTGAACCAGGGTTGATGATGGACGCTTCCACCAGGGAGGCAGCGCACCGCGCCGCCTCCGACGCCGAACTGATTGCCTGGGTCGACGAGCAGGACAACCTGCTCGGCAGCCTCGTACGTTCCGATCTGCGCCGGCGCGGGCTGATCGGGCGCTGCACCTTTATCTTCCTGTTCAACTCGGCCGGTGAGCTGTGTGTGCACCGGCGCACCCTGAGCAAAGCCATGTACCCGGGTTTCTGGGACACGGCGGCGGGCGGAATGGTGGCGGCCCACGAGTCCTATGCCGAGTCGGCGGCCCGTGAGCTGGAAGAGGAGCTGGGTGTCAGCGGCGTCGAACTGACCGCCCACGATCACTTCTACTTCGAAGACGGCGACAGCCGGCTCTGGTGCACCTCGTTCTCGGCCGTGTGGGACGGGCCGCTGCGAATCCAGCCGGAAGAAGTCATGGAAGCGCGCTTTCTGCCCCTGGCCACGGTGCTTCAGGAGGCCGAGCAAAAGCCCTATTGCCCGGATGCCCAGGAAGGGTTGCGTCGTTATTTGGCCCTGCGTCGCTAAAGTTGCATAAATTGGCGCCATTTGGCTCTTAGCAAGGGGCGTTTTTGCCGTTACACTGCGCGCCTTTTCAGGCTGAACCGCTGTTGTTCCACCCTGTAGGAGCGAGCTTGCTCGCGAAAAACGTAAGCACGACGCGTGCTGTCTGAAGGCCCGCGTTATCGTTGACGACCTTCGCGAGCAAGCTCGCTCCTACAGTGGTTTGAACATCGGCGGCTCAGTAGCGCTGCCCCTGCCTGAGTGGGGCTTCGCGGTCGATGACCCCATCGATCAGTCTTTGTCCTCCCAAGAGGATTGCCGGTGGCCAAAAAAGCCGCATCCTTCGCCGCCCTTGGTGGCCTGGTATTTTCCACCGACGCAGGTCGACACTGCCCGGACTGTCGCCAGCCCGTGGACGCTTGTACCTGCAAAACAACCCTGATTCCCGAAGGCGATGGTATTGCCCGCGTTCGTCGCGAGAGCAAGGGCCGTGGCGGCAAGACAGTGACCACCATCACTGGCGTGCCCCTGGCCGAAGAAGCCTTGAAGGAACTGGCCACCACGCTGAAAAAGCGCTGTGGCACCGGTGGCGCCCTGAAAGACGGCGTGATCGAGATCCAGGGCGACCACGTCGAGTTGCTGTTGGCCGAGCTGATCAAGCTGGGTTACAAGGCGAAGAAATCCGGCGGCTAGCAGCCTCTGTGAAAACCACCCCGATAGCCCGCTGGCTGAACGCGAACTGTCGTCCCCATGGTTTTCACAGAGCCTGTTCCTGACTGGTGTCTAAACTCTGTCCTGCAAGTGGGGTCTACCCCTCTCACAGGCAAATCGTCATTTTCATTCTTTAGACTGCGCCAGCCTCTGATCAGGCCGGTGCACTTCGACTTCATTTATAGGGGACTTCGATGTCCGTACGACGCACACGCAAAGACGATGGCAGCCAATGGACAGTTGCGGACAGCCGCAGTGTTTACGGGATTCGCCATTGGGGGGCCGGGTATTTCGCGATCAATGATGCCGGTCGCGTTGAAGTCCGTCCGAACGGCCCGAACAGCACGCCTGTGGACCTGTACGAGCAAGTCGACGAGCTGCGCAAAAGCGGCCTGTCCCTGCCGTTGCTGGTGCGCTTCCCCGACATCCTGCAAGACCGCGTGCGCCAGCTGACCGGCGCGTTCGACTCCAATATCGAGCGCCTGGAATACCAGAGCAAATACACCGCGCTGTACCCGATCAAGGTGAACCAGCAGGAAGCGGTGATCGAGAACATCATCGCCACCCAGGACGTGTCCATTGGCCTGGAAGCCGGCTCCAAGCCCGAGCTGCTGGCCGTGCTGGCCCTGGCGCCGAAAGGCGGCACCATCGTCTGCAACGGTTACAAGGACCGTGAGTTCATCCGCCTCGCGCTGATGGGCCAGAAGCTGGGCCACAACGTGTTCATCGTGATCGAGAAAGAATCTGAAGTCGGCCTGGTGATCGAAGAAGCCGCCAACCTCAAGGTCAAGCCTCAGGTGGGCCTGCGGGTGCGCCTGTCTTCCCTGGCGTCGAGCAAGTGGGCGGACACCGGCGGCGAGAAATCCAAATTCGGTCTGTCGGCGGCGCAATTGTTGTCGGTGGTCGAGCGCTTCCGCGCGGCGGGCCTGGACCAGGGCATCCGCCTGCTGCACTTCCACATGGGTTCGCAGATCGCCAACCTGGCCGACTACCAGCACGGGTTCAAGGAAGCCATTCGTTACTACGGCGAACTGCGCAACCTCGGCCTGCCGGTAGACCACATCGACGTGGGCGGCGGCCTGGGCGTGGACTACGACGGTACCCACTCGCGTAACGCCAGCTCGATCAACTACGACATGGACGACTACGCCGGCGTGGTCGTGGGCATGCTCAAGGAATTCTGCGACGCGCAGAGCCTGCCGCACCCGAACATCTTCTCCGAGAGCGGCCGTTCCCTGACCGCCCACCACGCCATGCTGGTGGTGCAAGTCACCGACGTCGAGAAACACAACGACGACGTGCCGTTGATCGAAAACAAGGAAAGCCTGCCGGAAACCGTGCAATGGCTGGTGGACCTGCTGGGCCCGACCGACATTGAAATGGTCACCGAAACCTACTGGCGCGCCACTCACTACATGAGCGACGTGGCAACCCAGTACGCCGACGGCAAGATCACCCTGGCCGAGAAGGCCCTGGCTGAACAATGCTACTTCGCCGTCTGCCGCCGCCTGCACGACTCGCTGAAAGCCCGCCAGCGTTCCCACCGCCAGGTGCTGGACGAACTCAACGACAAGCTGGCCGACAAGTACATCTGCAACTTCTCGGTCTTCCAGAGCCTGCCGGACACCTGGGCCATCGGCCAGGTGCTGCCGATATTGCCGCTGCATCGCCTCGACGAAGAACCGCTGCGCCGTGCGGTGCTGCAGGATTTGACCTGCGACTCCGACGGCAAGATCAAGCAGTACGTGGATGAGCAAAGCATCGAGACCAGCTTGCCGGTGCACGCTGTGAAAGAAGGCGAGGACTACCTGCTGGGGATCTTCCTGGTGGGTGCCTACCAGGAAATTCTCGGCGACATGCACAACCTGTTCGGTGACACCGACTCGGTGAACATCTACCAGCGTGACGACGGTTCGGTGTACAGCGCCGGGATCGAGACCCACGACACCATCGAAGACATGCTGCGTTACGTGCACTTGTCGCCAGAGGAGTTGATGACTCACTACCGTGACAAGTGCGCCAGCGCGAAGATCACGGCGGCGGAGCGGACTCAGTTCCTGGATGCGTTGCGTCTTGGTTTGACGCGTTCGTCGTACCTGTCTTCGTAAGGACACCGCTTCCAGGCTGACAAAGATCTCAATGTGACAGAGATCCAGTGTGGGAGCGGGCTTGCTCGCGAAGGCGGTGTGTCAGTCGATACATGTGCAGACTGATACACCGCCTTCGCGAGCAAGCCCGCTCCCACATTTGGATCGCCGCAAGTCCTGCAGTTTTTATAGGGCCTGAATAATGTCGAAAAAACTCCTGCAAGTGTTCACTCTGGCCATCGCGACGCTGCTCGCAGCCTGCTCCCCGATCAAAGTGCTCAACGCACTCACCCCCACCAGCACCTTCACCAAAACATCCGCCATCGCCTACGGCGATGACCCCCGCCAGAAACTCGATATCTACCGCCCCGTCACCGCCTTGCCCGACGCGCCCGTCGTGGTGTTTTTCTATGGCGGCAGCTGGAACAGCGGCTCAAGGGATGACTACGGTTTCGTCGGCGAAGCCCTGGCTTCGCGCGGCATCGTGGTGGTGATCGCCGACTACCGGCTTTACCCGCAAGTGCGCTACCCACTGTTTTTGCAGGACGGCGCCCAAGCAGTCGCGTGGGCGTATCAGCACAGTGCCGAATACGGCGGCGATCCCCGCAAGCTGTATGTGATGGGCCACAGTTCCGGTGCCTACAACGCCGCAATGCTGGCGCTGGACCCGCAGTGGCTGGCCGGGGTTGGCCTGTCGCCGTCAGTCTTCAAGGGATGGATCGGCCTCGCCGGGCCGTATGATTTCCTGCCGATTGAAAACCGCGATGTGCGGCCGGTGTTCTTCTACCCGGACTCGCCGCCCGATTCCCAACCCATCAACCACGTGAGCCAAAGCGCACCCCCCAGCCTGTTGATTGCTTCGGTGGACGACAACCTGGTCAACCCCAAGCGCAACACCGGCGGGTTGGCGAAAAAGCTGCGAGCGGCGGGTGTGCCGGTGGAGGAGTTCTACTTCACCAGGACCAGCCACGCCACATTGGTGGCGTCGATGTCCCGGCCGCTGCGCTGGCTGGCGCCCGTGTTGGACCGGGTCACGGCTTTTATCACGTTCACGCCGGGCCAGTAAGCCAGCGGTCCTGTTTGTTCAGGCGCCAGGCAATTGCCCACAGCGTCAGGCTGCGCAGGGCCATAAACAGCAGGAAGGTTATCCACAATCCGTGGTTGCCAAGGCCCTGCAAGGCCCAGGCGAAGGGCAGCACAATCACCACCGTCAGCAGCATGCCGTTGCGCATTTCCCGGGCGCGGGTGGCGCCGATGAACAGGCCGTCCAGCAGGTAGCTCCACACGGCGATCAACGGCAGTACGGCGAGGTAGGGCAGGTAGATGTCGGCGGTTTCGCGCACGCTCGGGATATCGGTTTGCATGGCGATAAACAGGTGGCCGAACACGGCGAACAGGATCGCGAAGCCGACACTCGCCAGCAACGACCAACCACAGGCCACCACCAGCGAGCGGCGCAAGGCCTGGCGGTCGTGGGCGCCGATGGCGTGGCCGCACAAGGCTTCCACGGCGTGGGCCAGTCCGTCCAGGGCGTGGGCCGTCAGCAACAGACCATTGAGCAGCAGCGCATTCGCCGCCACCGTGGCATCCCCCAAGCGAGCGCCTTGCACGGTGATCATGAAAAACACCGATTGCAGGGCCAGGCTGCGGATGAAGATATCGCGGTTCACCGCCAGCAGCGGGCGCCAGCTTTGCCACAGCTTGAGCGTGGCCCAGGCGATATGGCCGGGGTAGGCACGCAGGGCTTTTTGGGTAAGGGCCAGGCCGAGCAGGGCCCCGGTCCATTCGGCGATCACCGAGGCGCGGGCCGAGCCGACCACGCCCCAATCCAGGCCCAGCACGAACCACAGGTTGAGGGCGATGTTGACGAGGTTGGTGGTCAGCAGAATCGCCAGCGGCGCGCGGGCGTTCTGGGTGCCGAGGAACCAGCCCACCAGCGCGTAGCTGGCCAGAGCGGCGGGCAGGCCGAAGAGGCGGGTGTGGAAGAATTCGCGGGTCAGTTGGTTCAGCTCGGGCGAGGGCTGCATCCAGTCCAGCACCAGGCCGCTTAACGGAATGCCGATGCTGCCGAGCGCTACGGCCAGGCCCAGCGCCAGCAACAGCCCCTGCAACAGAATCTGCCGCAGCGCGGCCCCGTCACCGCGCCCGGCAGCCTGGGCGGCAAAACCGGTGGAGCCCATGCGCAGGAAGCCCATGGCCCAGGCGAGGAAGGTGTACAGGCTGGCGCCAACGGCCACGGCGCCGAGTTGGTGGGCGTGGGGCAGGTGGCCGATGACCATGCTGTCCACCAGCGCCACCAGTGGTACGGAGATGTTCGACAGGATCATCGGCGCGGCGAGGGCCCACACGCGGCGGTGGGTAGGGCGGTCGCGCCAGTCGGTTAGCAGGGAAGTCATGCGGGCTCCTTTGGGGAGCGGTAGTGTAACTGTCCATTAGCTGCGCCGCAGGGCCAATGTGGGAGCGGGCTTGCTCGCGAAAGCGGTGTGTCAGTCGCCGGATGTATTGGCTGATCCACCGCTTTCGCGAGCAAGCCCGCTCCCACATTTTTGACCGCGTAGTGTCAGGTTTTGCGCGGGTGCAGGCATTCGATGGAGCGGTCGACGGTGGTCTTGGCAATTTCCAGCAAGTGCCAAACGGCCAGGATCTTCGCGCGCTGCGGGCTTTCCAGCAGTTCGCCGCAATCAAGCGCAGTCGCCGAGGCGCTGCTCAGCAAGCTGGCGGTGTAGAGCAGGGAATCTTCGAAGCTCAGGTCTTCGTTGATGGTGTGGAAGCCTTGGGATGGCAGGTAATGTTCGAGGGCGCGATTGAAGGCGGCGCGGTCGTTGAGGAGGTCGCTGGGTGGATCGGGGACAACCTTATTCATCGTGTAGCTCCTGTCTGCAGAAGGAGCCGGCCCTGTCGCGACTAAACGAAGGGTGGCGGCTATACGCAGGTTAGTCGACCGGTCAGACAGGAAAACTCCGGCGCACCCGAAGGTGCCCTGCGCACAGCCACCATAAAACCTCATGGGAGACATGCGCCTGTCTGAACTCGGGCGACTAAACCCGATCACTGATATGCAGTGAAGGGCCGAAGACTAGCCACCCATCCCAACAGGCACAAGGCCGAAAGATTGTCTCGGAAACGTCCCTCAAATTAAAGGGATTTACCCTGCTGGCCCTTTATTAATGCACCACCCAGCTGAGCACCCACAGCCCGAGCATCAACCAGATAATCCCCATGATGATCGAAGCCCGCATAAACGCGCGCACCGCCGAGTACAACAGCATCAAGCCGATAATCAGCATGAGGATGCTGATGATCGAGGTGTCCATCCCCAAGGATCTGGACAGCCCGTCGACAAAGTCGCCGCCCGCGTGGGACAGGGTATTGAACAGCCCGCTGAACAACTCGACGATAAAGTGGATGATCTGGCCGATCTTGAGACCCAGCCATCCGAAAAAGTCTGTTTGCATGTGTGTGTCCTGATAAGACGGTGGGCGTAGCTGCCGAACCTGAGCCTTTGTTCGTTATTGGCCCAAGCTAGTTCCCTTCTAGCATAGAGGTTTACGGGCCGCAGGGATTCACTTGCCTTCGCGCGGCTTGCGCCCGAAGCTATACACCTTCAGGAGCCCCCCATGAACCTCGATCACCTCACCGAACGCCTGCACCGCATCCGCGATACCAACGACTGGAAGCAGTTCCACAGCCCCAAGAACCTGGCCATGGCCGCCAGCGTTGAAATGGCCGAGCTGGTGGAGATATTCCAGTGGTTGAGCGAAGACCAGTCGCGCCAGTTGCCCGCCGACAAACTCGCCCATGCCGGCCAGGAAGTCGGTGACATCGTGCTGTACCTGCTGCTGTTGTGCAGTGAATTGGGGTTGGACATGGATCAGGTGGTACAGGCCAAGCTGGCCGACAGCGAACGGCGGTTTGCCAAATGAGCGACCGTCATTTCGACCAGTTGGCCACCCGCTTTGCCGAGAAGATCTACGGCGGCGCCAAGGGCGCGATTCGCCTGGCGGTGCTGCAAGCCGATCTGATTGAAGCGCTGCCGGACCGCCCGCTGCGGGTACTGGATATCGGCGCGGGGCTGGGCCATATGTCGCTGTGGCTGGCCGAGCGCGGCCACGATGTAACCCTGGCCGAACCCGCCGAGCCGATGCTCGAAGGCGCCCGCCAGCGTTTCGCCGAAGCCGGGCAGACAGCCACCTTCATTCAGGCACCCTGGCAGGACCTGCTGGGCCAACTCACCGAGCCCTACGACCTGGTGCTGTGCCACGCCGTGCTGGAATGGCTGGCCGAACCCCATGCGATCCTGCCGGTGCTGCACCAGTTGACCGCGCCCGGTGGCTGGCTGTCCCTGGCCTTCTATAACCGCGATGCCTTGATTTACCGCAACCTGCTCAAAGGCCACTTCCGCAAAATGCGCAAGAACGATATGGCCGGCGAAAAGCAGAGCCTCACGCCGCAACAACCCCTGGACCCACGGGAGTTGGCGACGCAACTAGAGGGCCTGTGGCAGGTCGAAACCCAAAGTGGCGTGCGGGTGTTCCACGACTATATGCCGGTGGAATTCCAGGCCCGCGCCGAGTTGCAGGATTTGTTGGAGATGGAGCTCGCACACCGTCGTCACCCAAGCTTTGCCGGACTTGGGCGTTATTTGCACTGGATCTGCCGTCCGGTTTAAGCGGCCCAGTCTGCGGAGGTCGAAATGAAGCGCTGTCTTGGACTGATCCTGCTGGGCCTGGGCCTGGCGGGTTGCCAAAGCCCCAACCCGTATGTGGCGGCATCTGCCCCGATGCCGCCGGCGCCTGCCCAGGCGGCCAACACCTTTGATGCCAGCGCCTACCCGGCGCCGGTGCGCGACTACGGCGCCTACCGCAGTTGGGCCTGGCTCAACAACCAGCTGCCGGCGGGCTCGGCCTGGGCGGATTCGGCGCAGATTGCCGAGGCGGTCAGCGGCGCCCTCGACCAGCGCGGCCTGCGCCCCTTGCATGACAACCGCGCCCCCGACCTGCTGGTGAGCGCCGACGTGCGCCTGGAAAAACGCCTGCGCCAGGTCCAGGACGACTATGGCTACGGTTACGGCGGCTATAACCGCTACGGCAACGGCTACGGCATGTACAACACGGTGCCGGTGGTACGCACTTATGAAGTGACGGTGGCCGTGGCGCGCATCAGCCTGTTCGACGCGCGCACCCGCCAGCCGGTATGGAGCACCAGCGCCGAAACCACGAGCCAGGGCAGCCTCAGCGAGCGCGCCGACTCGCTGCGTGAGGCGATGCAAAAGGCAATGACTGCCTACCCACCCAGTTAGCAGCTATTCTCATCTCAGGCCCGGATTGTCTTTTGGAGAAAAACCATGCTTCGTCGTATTGCTGCACTTGCTGTTGTTGTGTTGCTGGGCGGTTGCCAGACCAGCCAGGTCAACCATGATTTCGACGCCAGCCGGGACTTTGGCGCCTACCGCAGCTGGAGCTGGAAAGAACCCGCGCTGCAATACCGCCCGGATGACCCGCGGATCAAGAGTGACCTCACCGAACAGCGCATCCGCCAGGCCGTGGGCGAGCAGCTCGACCAGCGTGGCCTGCGTCCTGCCGCGCCGGGCACCAAGGCTGACCTGAATGTACAGACCTACCTGATCGTCGAAGACCGCCAGCAACAAGTCACCACCAATTACGGCGGCGCCTGGGGCGGCCCGTGGAATGGTTACTGGGGCGCGCCGATGTATAACGAAACCCGCAACATCACCTACAAGGTCGCGACCATCCAGATTGACTTGCTCGACGGCAAGGATGGCAAGCTGGTGTGGCGTGGCAGCGATGAGCAGATCCTCGCCAGCTCGCCTGAACCCCAAGACCGCAGTGCCGCTATTCGTGCCACGGTGACCAAGGTGCTTTCCAACTACCCGCCGCATTGATCGCCTGATCAGCCCTCCGCCAGTCGTCGATCTATGGCGACTGGCCTGCAGCCCCCGCCGCTCTTGACTACACTCCCAAGCAACACAGGAGAGTAAGCGCTCGGCAGTGTGCCGGCAAAGGAGTGCTCGATGTCTCTTCGACTTCGTTCCGGTCACCACGCCGGGCCTGCAAGGCAGCGCGGTGCGGTTGGCTTGGTGGCGGTCTTGACCCTGGGCATGGTGCTGGTATTCATGTTGCTGGTGGTTGATAGCAGCCGTTTGTACCTGGAAAAACGCCAGTTGCAGGGGATTGCCGATATGGCGGCACTGGAGGCAGTGCAGCGTAAGGGGGATTGCCTGCCCGCCACCAATACCGCGCCCACCTATGCCGGTGCCAGCGCGGTGCGCAACGGTTATGTCATCCCGCCGGCAAACGCCCTGATAGTGAAATGCGGCGTGCTGACCACCGGCGCCACCAACCAGCGGGTGTTCTCCGCAGACGCGACCAAGACCGATGCCATCCAGGTGACTGCCTCGCGCCCGATCATGACCAGCGTTGCCGGGGGGGTCTGGGCGTTGTTCAGTGGTAGCGGCTACAACTTCAACACCCAGTTGTCTGCCGTCGCGGTGGCGGCGCCGAAGATCCTGCCGCCTCAGGCGCAACTGACGATCAAATCGACCCTGGTCACTGTGGATTCGAGCAAATCAGCAGCACTGAACCTGTTGTTCGGCCAACTCTTGGGCGGCTCACTGAACCTGAGCGTGGCAGGCTGGCAGGGCCTGGTAGACACCAACATCAACTTGCTCAGCTACCTCAACCAGCTGGCGTTGAACGTGGGCGTCACGGCCGGAGCCTACGATCAACTGCTGACCAAGACGGTCAAGATCAGTCAACTGGTCGACGCAGCCATTACGGTGCTCAGTGCCGGAGGCAATACAGCCAGCGTGGCGGTCAGCGGTCTTACCAGTATCAACGCGATAATCGGCAACCTTGATGTCACCCTGGGCAGCCTGCTGCAGCTGCAAACGGGGGCGGTGTCGGCGGGGCTGAATACCAGCCTGAATGTGTTCCAGCTGGCCGAAGCCTTTGTGCAATTGGCCAATACCAAGAACGGGGTGGTGGCGACCATCCCGGTGAATATTCCGGGCCTGGTGAATGCAGGTGTTCAGGTCAAGGTGATTCAGCCACCGCAGTTGTCCGCTATTGGCGATCCGCGGTTTGCCGTGGATAAAACTTCAGCAACCCGCATTTACGTAAAAACGGCTCAGATCAGCGTCGGCCTGACGTTAGGGTTGCCACCGCTGGACTCTCCCGCGGTGCAGGCCGCCCTGAACGGCTTGATCGGGCCACTTTCGGACGTTTTGAACAACTTGTTGAGCTTGAACCTGGGAGGCACCATCAGCTCGGTGCTGTGTGTACTGGGTGGTTATTGCCAGATGACGAATTTGCAGGTGCTGTCGTCATCCTCAAACCCGCCGGCCGCCAGGATAGATGTGGTCCTTCAACTGGGCACGGCTGAAAGCTATGTCACCGGGTTTACCTGCGTCAGCGACGCTACCAAGACCCTGACCACCCAGACCAATGCCTCGATCGTTACCGTGCAAATTGGCCAGAGCCCGCAACTGATCAACGCGTTTAACAGCAACACCACCCTTAATCCGATTCCTCCAGTGCCGGTGGTGGATATCGGATCCATTACCTGTTTCAAACCCTTGCTGGGCCTGGGGCCTACCACTTGTGATCCGTCCACCCGCAAAGCGTTTTACGGGGGCGGCCTGGGCTTGAGCGTCAACAGTCCGGTGGGCGCTGCGACAAGTGCCTTGCCCCCCCACACGTACCTCCAACCGCCGGAAATCAACCTGCCGCCGCAGTACTACGCCTCATCGACAGCCAGCCTTCTCAGCGCGATCAGTAACGCGTTGAGCGGTATCCAGTTCCAGGTCTACAAGCCAACGGGGTTCAATCTGCTGGGAGGGTTATTGACGACGGCGGGCACAGTGCTAAACGGGCTCAACAGCACCTTGGGCACCGTGATTGGCGGAGTGCTCAGCCCTATTCTGGACCCGGTGGTGAACAGCCTGTTGTCGAACCTTGGGGTTAACCTGAACGCGGTGGAAGTGGGCGCCAACCTCAGTTGTCGGCCGCATGGGCAAGCGGCTCTGGTGAATTAGGCTTCAACCACCGGCAGCTCCACACAGAACTTCGCCCCATGCTCGCTGTTGGCGACGCTCAACCGGCCGCCCATGTTCTCGACAATGCCGTAGCTCACTGACAACCCGAGGCCGGTGCCCACGCCAATCGGCTTGGTGGTGAAGAACGGCTCGAAAATCCGCTCCAGCAGCCGCGGGTCAATCCCGCCGCCGTTGTCCTCGACCCAGATGCGTACGTGGCGGCTGTCGTGCTCGATCTGCACCGAGATCCACGGTTGCAGGTCGCGGTCGTGTTCGCGTTTGCTCAGCAGGGCATCGCGGGCGTTGACCATCAGGTTGATCAGCACCTGCTCCAGCTGGTCGACATAGCCTTTGACCTGCACCGTCACGTCTAGCTGTGCCACGCGCAGGTCCACGCCTTTGCCGCGCATGCCTTCACTGAGCAGCGACAGGGTGCCTTCCACCGCTTGCGCCGGGTTGAAGGGCTGCTGTTCGACTTCCGAACGGCGGCCGAACACCCGCATGTGGTCTACCACGCGGGCTGCGCGCTGGACCTGGGAGTCGATACGCTGGAGTTTTTCCGTCAGGTAGTCGATTTGTGCATCACCGTTGCTCAAGCGCTTGAGCACGTTGACGATGGCCATGCGCATCACATTCAACGGCTGGTTGATCTCATGGGCCAGGCCGGTGGCCATTTCGCCGAGGGTGGCCATTTTGGCGCTTTGGGTCAGTTGCTGCTGGGAGCGGCGCACTTCGGTGTTGTCGCGGCCCACGGCCTGCACTTCCTGCAATTGGCCCTGTTCGTCGAACACGCCCCGGTCCGACCACACCCACCAGGCATGTGTGTGCCCCGGCAGTTGCAGGCTGATTTCGGCGGTGCTCACCGGGAATTCCGGGGTGAGCTGGCGGATGCGCAGTACAAACGCCTCGTGTTGTTCGTCCGACAACCATTGGCTGAGGTTCATGCCCGGCAGCTGTCCAGGCAGGCATTCCATGTAGTTGGCCAGGGGCGTGTTGCCGAAGGTCAGGGTCAGGTCCGGAAGGTAGCGGCAGATCATGGCCGGGGAGTCTTCCACGAGGATTCGATAGCGCTCCTCGCTTTCCTTGACCCGTTGCGCCGCCAGGGTCGTCTCGGTCACATCCAGCCACAGGCCCACGGCTTCCACGGGCAACCCGAGGTCGTCGCGCAGCAGCCGGGCTTCATCCAGCAGCCAGTGGTAATTGCCCTGTGTGTCGAGCACCCGGTAGCGACTGCGCACGCTGCCTTCGCGCAGCAGTTGGCGGGTACGGTCGAAGTAGAGGTCGCGGTCTTCGGGGTGGATCCACTGGTTCAGCGTCGCCGGGGTGAAGTCGGCCAGGGTGCGGCCAAGCAGCGGCAGCAAACTGTCGCTGAAGAACACCGGTTGCAGCGTGCCCTCGACGTAGCGCTGCACATAGATCACAGCCGGGGAACTGGCGATCAGGTTATCCAGGCGTGCGTGGGCGGCGGCGGCCTGTTGCTCCTGGTTTTTTATGTCGCTGATGTCGAGCATGAAGCCCACCAGGCGGCGATGCTCACCCGAGCCCAACGCTTGCCCCTGCACGCGATACCAGATGGGGTTAAGCGCCGCGTCGGCACGTTGCAGGCGCACGCTGGTGGACAGCGGTTTGCCCAGGGTCTTCAGGTCTTGCAGGCGGCTGGCGAGTTCTTCCCGGTCGGCAGGGTGAATCAGCTTGAGCCACATGGGTAGCGACAGCGGTGTGATGGCCTCGCCTTGGCTCAGGGTGTGCAGCAGCGGTGGGGCGAGTTCGAGGTCTTCAGTGTGTGGGGACAGCTCCCACCAGCCGGTGCCGAGCAATCCTTGCAGCGCGTCGAGGCGTTCCAGCTGCTGTTGATGGCGCAGTTCGCGCAGGCGGCCGAGCAGCGGTGCCGCGAGGGCGGCGGTCAGTTGCAACCAGTCACGGTCGCTGGTGTGTTCCTGGCGGTGATACACCCCGCACAGCAGCCATGCGCCCACGCCCAGTCCGTCGCGGTAGGGCACCAGAAAACCATCGGTATTGCCGAACAGGCCTTGCAGGCGTGGGTGTTCGCTGTGGCCACGGTTTACCTCCAGGCTCACTGGCGCCGTGCCGCCCAGGCTGTCGAGGCTGGAGCCCAGGGCTTGGCCGTTGCTCCAGAGTACCGGCGCATCGTGGGCGGTGTAACAGCCCTCGATGCACCACGCCTGGCCCTGCTCATCCAGCAAGGCGATGGCGACGCAGGGGATGTGCCAGTGCTGGGAAATAGCCTGCAGAGTGTCTTGCAGTACTTCGGGCAGGCGCACCAGGCTGCAGACCCGCAGTTGCTCGCTGATCTGGTCGCTCACCCGTTGATTGTGTTCGCGCACCTGGGTGAGTTGGCGATGGGCAATCAGGTCGCCAATGTCCAGCAATTGCAGGAGCCAGCCCTTGCCTTCGGGTTGAACCCAGCCACGGGTATGCAGGGTTTGCCCGGCGAGCCCCTTGAGCTCCAGGTCCAGGCTTTGCCCCTGCCAGTCGCTGGGCGTGCCCTCGATCACCAGGCGGCTCGCCGCAGTGAGGTAGTCGAGCAGCGAGGGTGCCTGTTGCTGTTGCGCAGCGGGGTGTTCGAGTCGATGGCGAAGCGGGCCATGGACATCCATTACGCGGCCCTGGGCGTCCAGGTAGAACAACAACGCGGCGGTTGCCGGGATCGCTGCCGGTGCGTCAGCAGGCAGCTGGTTGCCACGTCCGAGCAGGCGGCCGAAGAGTTTATCGCCTGAGGTCAAAACTGCATGCTCGACTGGGCGGACAGCATGGGAGGCAGGGCGGGGACGGTACCGATGCCTGGCAGTACCAGGAACGGCAGCACACTTTGGAGGCTGGACGTCGGGTAGTTGATGTACACCGTCAACACGCCTGACGAGTTGTAGACGGCCGTCACGTACCCGGGAAGGAATTTGAACTGGGAGGGGATCCACGCCAGTTGTGCCTGCGCCGCACTGACGGCCTGCAGCGGCAGTGCCGTGACGTAGCCAGGCGTGGCGGGGTCCAGCGCGACGCTACGTCTTACGCCTTCGGCGGCGGCCTGGGTAAAGGACTGCATCAGCAATAACGGCAAGCTGTAGCTGACCAGGCCATAAAAAATGGCAAAAAAAATCATGAAGACCATCGCGAACTCCAGCGCGGCGGCACCTTTTTGCTTTTTAGCGAGGCCTTTTTTCATGACTCGTCTACCCTGACTACTACTACCTGATATCAGCATAGAATCATTCAGCAAAAAGGGATTTTTTTTACGTGATTCAAAGCCTCGTCCTGGTCGTTTGGCTCGCGCTGTGCGCTGTGCAAGATATCCGTCTACGTCAGGTCTCCAACCGTTTGACCCTCGGCGCAGCCTTGCTGGCGTTGGGTTACCTGTTCTGGAGCGGTACGACCTGGCTCGGTGCACCGGCTGTCGAGGGCGGTGTGGCCTTTGTCCTGGCGTTGTTGTTCACCCTGCCGGGGTACGCGCTGGGCCGCCTGGGCGCCGGTGACGTGAAGCTGATCGCGGCATTGGGGCTGGCAACCGACTACCTCTACGTACTGGGCACTTTTATCGGCGCCGGCCTCGCGAGCGCAGCCTGGCTGTTGCTGGCGCCCAGGGTGTGGCCGCTGATGAATCAAGGGCTTAGGAATACCTTGCAGTACCTTGATCCGGCACATTCGGCCAGGCAGCCGTTCGTGCCTTTTTTACTGATTGGTTTTTGCCTGTCCTGGTTTTGGATCCCATTAGTCGCCACGTAGGGTATCGCTATGTACATAGTAGGAAAGTACGTCTACGTTTATGGGTAAGTTGCATAGGAAAAATGGTCGGAATGGATACATCGGTCCTTTTGCTTGCCAGGCATGGAGTAGCGCGTGAACAAGCTTACCTCTCAAGTGAAAGTGCTCGTGGTGGACGATCAGCCTTTGATCGTGGAAGAGCTTTGCGAATTTCTTGAAAGCAACGGTTACCGTTGCGTCCCTTGCGCATCCAGCCAGGAAGCCATCGAGCGTTTTCGCGACGATGCCGAGATCGGCCTGGTGCTGTGCGATCTGCATATGCCCGAGATGGATGGCATCGAACTGGTCCAGGCCCTGCAACACCTGGCCGGCAAGCAACGGGTCTTTGAGGCCATCATGCTGACCGGGCGTGCAGACAAGCAGGACGTGATCAAGGCCTTGCGCGCCGGGATTGCCGATTACTACCAGAAGCCGATCAATTTGGGCGAGCTGCTCGAAGGGTTGCAACGCCAGGTGGTCGCGCTGCAGGACCGACAGAAAGATCTCGACCTGGGGCACCTGAACCAGAAGCTGCAGTTTCTCTCGGCGTCCATCGATGACCTTTATCATGACCTCGACAAGGTGCGCAGCAGTCCGCAATCCGGCCTGTCGACTGAAGCCGAGGGTGAAGTCAGCGACACTGACCGGGTTGAAATACCGGCGATCTTCAATCAGTTGTCGCCCCGCCAACTGGATGTCGCAAGGCTGGTAGGCAAGGGCCAGACCAACTACCAGATTGCCTGTGAGCTGGGCATCACTGAAAACACCGTGAAACTCTACGTGTCCCAAGTGCTGCGCCTGACCCATATGCACAACCGAACCCAGTTGGCGCTGGCGTTATCGCCGAACAATTCTGCGGCGCGCCAGCGCGTCACTGCGCATTAGTTGTTGCTGCCTGGGGTGTTGCCGCCCAGTTTCTGGTCGTAGTACTCAGGAATAGGGTGTTTGTAACTGTCCAGCAGGCGTTGCATGGCCTGGTCGCGTTCAGCGGGCGTGGCCTTCTGCCGGATGGGAGATGCGCGTTCGCCACTGACCTGCAGTTGCAGCCAGCCTTCGGTCTGTTTTTGCTGTGGCGAAGAAGGCCCCGGCTCAATAGCCAGCACCGTCAGCGGCAGGCTGGCGAACAGCAGCGTGGCGAGCAGTGTGAATTTCATCGTGTGTACTCCCTTTAGAGACCTATTTGACCGGCGCTTGCAGCACGTCGCCTACGGTTGCGACCTGATCTTTTGGCGCTGTCGTCGGTGAGACGGGCGCCTTGAGTTGCTGCGCCCGGGCCTGGGCTTGCGTCACTTGTTCCGGGCTCAGGCCCATGCGGCTGGCCACTTGTGCGGCTTGTTCCCAGTTGTCCTGGTAGATCATCAGCGTCACCAGATTGATCGCCGCCAGTTGATCGCTCTGCTTGAGCTCCATGGCCGTCAGGAATTCGAAGCGTGCATCTTCCACGCGCCGTTGATTGAGGTACACCACGCCCAGGTCGTTGCGGATTTTCTCGTCGGTGGGCGACATCCTGGCCGCGCGTTGCAAGTGCGCCATGGCCTGGCCGTTGTCTCCCCTGGCCGCTGCCAGCTGGCCGAGCCCGTGCTCGCCTTCGGCAGCCATGCAGGTGCCGAGCAGGCTGCGGTACAACGGTTCGGCTTCGCTGCGGCCCAGCAGGCGGTACACCTTGGCCTGGCGCTGGCGCACCTGGGGCAGGTTGTCCGGCAGGTTTTGCAGGTTGGCCAGGCTGGCGTGCAGCTTGCCCTCGTTGGCCATGTCGTCGGCCAGGTTCAGCGATAACTCCTGATTGGAGTTGGGCTTGGCACAACTGCCCTGCGCGCTGAAACCCGCCCACGGCAGTTGCCCGTTACTGGCGCAACCACTTAACAACAACAGGCTGCAGGCGACCATCAATGTCTTCATTGCATGTCCTCTCAAGGCACGAAGGCTTTGGCGATGGCGATAAAGCCAGGGCCGGCCAATACGATCAGTAATGCGGGAAACAGGAACAGCATCATCACCACGGACATTTTGGCGGACATCTTGGAAATGTATTCCTGCAGGCGGGTCAGGCGCCGGTCATCCAGCAACTGCTTGAGCGATTGCAGCGACTTCATCGCCCCGCCGCCCTGATGCAGAAGCTGCTGGAGGATCAGGCACGTGTCGCTGAGTTCATCGACGTCCAGCATCTGGCTGGCCTTGTTCAATTCCTCCCCCAACTCCAGCCCGGAATCGACGCGTGCCAGCACCAAGCGCAGTTCGGCGGTCAGTACCGGCAGCAACTTTTGCGCGTCGTAGGCCATGACCCGCAGCGCCTGCTCCACGGCCATGCCTGACTCAAACAGAATGCGCACCAGGGGGATGAAGGTCGCTACTTCCCGGGAGATTTTCCCCTGGCGCCTTTTGGCGAGTGCCACCAGTATTCGCTTGGGCAGCAGGTAGCCGATGATCAGGCCCAGCAGGAAGATCACAAACTCATGCTCGGTGCCGGGAAAGAACAGCTCCAGTGTCATCGCGGTCAGCCCCAGCAAAACTATCGGTGAACCGATCTGGCAAGCGGCGAACATCGAGCGTTGGCTGGTTTTTCTCCAGCCCATGCGGTTGAGCAGGATTTGGGTTTCGTTATCGAGGCTGATGGTGCGCTGGCCGATCCGGGTGCTGCCCAACTGGTGCAACCACTCACTCATTTTGTCATTGCGGCTTGGCTCGCCCTGCAGCCGCTGGGCGACCACGCGTTGTTGACGACGACTGCTCAGGATATTCGCCAGCAGCAGTGATAACGCGGCAAGAAACAATACGGCACTGATCAGTATCGCCATCTCAGATACTCCGCAACATGCGCCACAGCGCCACGCATCCGATGACTTGCAAGGCGAACGCACCGAGCATCAGGCGTTGGCCGCTGTGGTCATCCCACATGGCCATCAGGTACGTCGGATTAACGAGCAGGAAGTAGCCCGCGACACTCACCGGCAGTACCGCCAGCACCAGCGCGGTCACCCGGGTTTCACCGGTCATGGCGCGTAATTGCCGTGCGCCCTGGTCGCGCTCGCGGATCATCTTGATCAGGTTTTCCAGCAGCTCACTGGCGTTGCCGCCGTAGCGGTGGTTGACCTTGAGGCCCAGGGCAAACAGGCGCAATTCATCCTGTTCATAAAACTCGGCATAGTCATGAGCGGCCTCCGGCAGGCTGACACCCAATTGCACATTGCGCTTGATACGGCCCATGGACTTTTTCAACGGGTCGTCACTGGCATCGATTCCGCTCAGGATGGCGTCCGCCAGGGTGCGCCCGGATTTCAGGCTGCGTACGGCGTGATCGAGCAATTGCGGGAGTTGTTCGATCATCCGGCGCAGCCGCCGCTGGTAGCGTACGGCGATGTACAGGCGCAGTGCCAAGGGCGGTGCCGCCACCATCACAAACAAGCCTATCCACTGGCCCACGAGCCCCCCCAGCAGGGCGCCAAAGGCCCACAGGGTCAGCCACAGGCCGAGGCGCTCAGTTGGCCGGCCGAGGCCTGCACGGATAAACGTGCGTTCCAGGCTGGTGGTCACCGCGTTGTCTTTCATGGCCTGGGGTTGCCCTTCGGCCAGGCGTTCCAATACCCGGTCGGTCTGGGCCTTGCGCAAACCGTTGCGCATCAGGCCTATCCCCAGCACCAGAAGGGCTACGGCGAGTAGGGCGAGCAGAATCGGACCGATCATCGGGTTGCCTCCTACACCGGCAGGTGACCTTCGTGACGCAACTTGTCACCGGCCGGGTTGACCGCTTCGCGCAGGAAGCCAAAGCCGGTGCGCTTGTCGTGGCGAAACAGGGTGTTGGTGACGTACACGTCTTCGCGGATGCCCACCACTTCCACCACTTCGCTGACACAGCGGCGGCCATCGGGCAGGCGCGTCAGCTGGATCACCACATCCAGCGCCGCGCAGATCATTTGCCGCAGGGTTTTTTCCGCGACGACCCGGCCGGTCAGGCCCACCAGGGTTTCCAGGCGCAGCAAGGCGTCCTGGGCGTTGTTGGCGTGCACGGTACTCATCGAGCCGTCGTGGCCGGTGTTCATGGCGGTCAACACATCGATGACCTCCACGCCCCGGATCTCGCCGAGGATGATCCGGTCGGGGCGCATCCGCAGGGCGTTGCGGATCAAGTCACTGGCCTTCACTTCCCCATGCCCCTCGGCATTGGGCGGGCGGGTTTCCAGGCGCACAACGTGGGGATGGCCCAGTTGCAACTCGGCCACGTCTTCGATGGTGACCAGGCGCTCGCGGGGGTTGATCAACTGGCTGAGAATGTTCAGCAGTGTGGTTTTACCGGTGCCGGTACCGCCGCTGATCAGGATGTTGCAGCGCTTGCCGACGGCTTCCTTGAAAAAATCGAAAATGGCCTGGTCGATGGTTTGCATGGCCACCAGGTCGCTGCTTTTAAGCATGTCCTTGCGAAACTTTCGAATCGACAGGCACGGCCCGTCCAGGGCAATCGGCGGAATGATCGCATTGACCCGGCTGCCATCGGGCAGGCGCGCATCGACCATCGGCGACGACTCATCCAGCCGGCGTCCCAGGGGTGCGAGGATGCGCTGCATGACCCGCTCGACATGGTGGTCGTCAATGAAGCGCAAGTCACTTTGTTGCAGCAGGCCATCGCGTTCGACGAATACCCGGTGCGGGCCGTTGACCAGGATCTCGGTGACGGTCGGGTCGCGCAGCAGCACTTCCAGCGGGCCGAAACCGGTCAGCTCATCGACGATCTCTTCGGCCAGGCGCTCCATCTCATAGCGGGAAATCGCCAGGTGCATACGTGTAATGTATTCGGCCACCTTGTCGATCACAAACTGCGCCAGGGACTGGCGTGTGCCTTCCAGCAGATTTTTTCCCGAATCCTCGATGGCATCGATGATGTAGCGATGCAGCACCAGCTTCAGGCCGTCGTGATCAGTGTTGCCGACGTTGCCGCGCGGGGCGACGCCAAACAGCTTCTCGCCGTTCATTTGGTCCTCAGAAGGCGGTTGAGCCAATTGGTGGAGGGTTTTTCCAGGCCCTCGGAGCGTTTTGCCAGGCGCTCACCCAAGCCGCGCAACGTCTGTGTCAGGGCTTCCCGTGGGGCCAGGGAGAACAGGGTCTGGGCCTGGTTCTTGGCACTCAGGCGCACTTCCGGGCTCCAGGGCAGGACGGCGATTACCTCCAGCCCGAAGCTATTGCCCAGTGCCTCCGAGTCCGGGGCGGCCCCCTTTAGGTAGCGGTCTACCAGCAGGCGGGCATGGTCGAGTTTCATGCCTTTTTCCCGCCACAGGTTGAGTACGGCCAGGTTGCGGCGGCAGTCCGGCACGCTTTGGTCGGTGCACCACAGCAGTTTGTCGCAATGGCTGACAAAGGTGCGCAAGGCTTCGCTGTCGGGTTGGCCGGTCAGGTTCACCACGATGTGCTGGAAGTGCTGGCGCAGGGCGCTGAGCAACATGTACAGCTCGGCCGCGCTGGTACGCTCCAGGGGCTCGTCGTTGTTGTGGTAGGCGAGGATGCGCAGACCGGCTTCGGCGGTGGTGAAGGCGCTGTTGATCAGGGTTGAGTCCAGGCGCCGCAAGTGACGCAGGGCGTCGCCGAAATGAAAAGAACTCTCCAGCCCCAGCAGTGCGAGGCTGTCAGCGAGTGGCAGGCCCAGGTCGAGCAACAGCGTTTGCTGCCCGCTTTTTTGTACCACCAGCGCCAGGTGGCTGGCGATCAGCGCGCCGTCGGCATTGCCTTGGGTGCCGTAGAGCACGGTCAGCCCGCCCAAATGGGTATTCGGGGTGACCGCCGGCAAGCGTTTGCTCAGGCGCCGAACCAGGCCGGCAACCTCACTGGAGCGCGAGCCGTAGGCCACGAAATCCCGTGCGCCGGCGCGCATCGCGTTCAGTACAAGCTGGTTGTCCATGCCATCGCCCAAGGCCACAATGGCAAGCATCGGCTTGGCTTCCAGGGCACCTTCGATCAGGGCGCACTGGGTGGTGACGTGTTCCCGGTCCAGGCCGATGAACACCAGGTTGGCGAACGTCACGTCTACCAGTGCCAACAGTTCGTCGAGGCTGCCGGCACCGGCGCTGACCACTTGCCCCAGGGGCGCGAGCGCGCCCTGAAGCCATTCCAGATCCGTGGTGTTGCGGGTAATTGCCAAAAAGGTCTGGCTCAGGCTCTCACTCATTCGGACAGTCCACTGCGGCGGTCGAAATTGCCGTTTTCGAGGAAGTACAGGCGGTACCAGTTCGGGTCGTAATTGCGCAGCTTTTCCCCAGGCAACGAGGGCAACTGGGCGTTGGCGGCCAGCGGCTGTACCAGGTGCGGGGTGACGATCATCAGCAGCTCTTTTTCCTGGCGGTTGATGCTGGAGTCGCGAAAGAATGCACCGAGGATCGGGATGTCACCCAGGCCCGGGAATTTGCTGACGCTGGAGGTGTTGTTGGTGCTGATCAGGCCGCTGATCACGAAGCTTTCGCCGTCGGCCAGGGAGATGCTGGTGTCGGTGCGCCGGATGGTCAGCGCCGGCACGGAGATCCCCTGGATGTTGACCGCGTTGGTGTAGTCCAGCTCACTGACCTCTGGCGCGACCTTCAGGGAAATCCGCCCATGGTCGATGACGGTCGGGGTCAGGGTCAGGCGAATACCGAACTCTTTGTATTCGATGGAGATGGTGTTGCTGCCGCTGCTGGGCACCGGGATCGGTACTTCACCACCGGCGAGGAAGGTCGCACTTTGGCCACTGAGCGCCACCAGGCTCGGCCGGGCCAGGGTGTAGGCAAAGCCGCTGCTTTCCAGGGCGTTGATCATGGCCGAGACACGGCCGCCGCCAAAGCCGATGTTGAAGGTGTCGTTGTTCACCGGGAGCCCACGGAATCCTGTGGCCGCCGCATTGGCAACATTGTTCGGGGCGCCGAACAGAAAGTTGCCGCCCCGGCCAAAGATCGAGGTACTGGCCTCCTTGAGTTTGGTGCGGCTCACTTCCACAAAGCGGATGTCGGTTTGCACCTGGCTGGGCAGGGTCGGGTCATCGGACGGCGACAGGGCCAGGCTGGTCAGGGCCGACGTGGCCTTGCCCTTGACGAACACCATGCTTTGGCGCGGGCTGCTGGAGCAGGCCGTCCAGACCATCAGGCTGGTGGTGCCCGAGGCGATGCCGGTGAGCAGGAACGCCTGGTTGCCGTTGACCTGCACATCGGCCACTTTCGGATCGCCAATGGCCAGCCGCGTAATCGGCACCGGCGACTGGATAGCCTGTTGAGCGCCTTCACCCACCTCCAGCACTGCCGGCAGCTGGCCCAGGCCCGTGCAGTTGCCGGGTGCTGCCAGTGCAACGCCGACAGGCAGGCTCAGGGTGAGAAGTGCCCAGAAAATTCGCGAAAAAGACCACACGAAACGACTGCTCATTCAAGGCATCCTTAGCTCTTTCAGGGCGTTTGTTGGGTAACCTGATTGCCACGTATTACTTCGACGCCTGAACGCCTTGGCGCACCATTGCCGGCGGGACTCAGGCCGTTGACCGGCGCTGTACTGAAGGCCAGCTGGTTGAACTGGTAGAGCTCGCGCCGGGTGTTTTCCAGGTGGGTCGCGGACTCCGTTTCACCGGCCCAGTATTGGCTCAGCAGTTGTTCGTCGGCACTGCGTACAGCCAGGCGCAGTACGCCGGACTGGGCTGCGAGCATCAGCCGGCTCAGGAGCTCCTCCGGTACGGCGAGGAGTACCGTGCGCGCGCTGGCGCGACTCTGCTGCGCCTTGAGTTTTTCGTCGGGGGTGGTCGGTGGCACGGAGCCGGGCGTGCCGTCGTTGGTCAGCCCCAGTTGATCGCCGACGCCCAGCAGGCGCAAGGCGGGCACCACGATTTGTGCGGACTGCTGCGGGTTGCTGGCTTCCTGGCGCAGGAAGAGCAGGACGTCCACATAGTCCCCCGGGGAGAGTTGCCCGCTGGCGCCGATCACTTCATCCACGGCGACGGCAAGCGCGCGTTCGTTAGGGCGGATCATTCGCGCCACGGTGCCGCCGGAGTTGAAGCTCTCCTCGGTCAGCCAGGTCCCGGCCGACAGCGGCCGCCACGGGATCTTGCCCACGGCCTGGTCGAGGCTGGTGAGGCTGCCGGCGGGAACCGTGCGCAGTTTTTCCAGGGTCAGGTCGGCGGCGGTGAGCGCAACAAAAGGTGCAACGTCATGGGCCAGCACCACCACGGGTTGGCGTGTCTGGTCTTCGGCTACGGGTTGCACGACTTCAGGCGTTTGGGGCACGGGCGGTGCGACAGGGGCAGGGCGGCTGAGTACCAGGCCCCAGTAGCCTGCAATCAGTGCACCTACCAACAGCAGCCCGGCGAGGATCAAGCTAATCCGACTGTTCATGAAGGCTCTCCCTTTCCTGCTGCATCCACTGCTATTCCCACTAATGCTTGCGTATCCAGATCGCTTCAAGCTTCTAACTATTTCGCTATTTGAAGGTAGTTCAGCTAAGACAAAACGCCATTACCGGGCGAAAAATATCTCCAGAAACCTCTGCGAAAGTTGGATTTTTGGCGTCAGCCGGCCGACTAATACTTTGTGATTAATCAGTTCTTACAGTTGTTGGTCTGGGGTTTGTTGACAATGCTCTAGTGGCACACCGAAATCATTTTTGTGATGCCGCGATACCAGCGCCGTGGGCGCAAAGGAGAAGTCATTATGTTCCTTGATCTTATTCGCATGGGTTTCATCAAAGTCCAGATTTTTTTCTATTCCAAAGAGGGCGCATCGGGTATCGAATACGCACTGGTTGCGGCGATGGTCGCTGTGGCGCTGGCTGCTTTTATTACACCTATCCGGACGGCCATAACCGGCGTCTTCAACTCGATACAGGCCGGCATTCATACCTGACCCCGGTACTCGCCTAAACGTGCAGGTTCCGCTGAATGATCTATTGCGTATCAGGCATTTCCACATGAACTCCTCTTCGGCTCCCCGGCAACAAATCCTTTTGGTGGATGACGAAGAGGACGCCCTTATTGAACTGGCCGAGTCGCTGGAGAATGAAGGCTTTGTCTGTTTTACCGCGACCTCGGTCACCTTTGCCTTGCAGGAGCTGACCCTGCACCCCGATATCGCACTGGTGATTACCGACCTGCGCATGCCCGAGGAAAGTGGTATTTCCTTGATCAAGCGTCTGCGCGAACACACCGCTCGCCAGCACTTGCCGGTGATCGTCATGTCCGGCCACGCCGAGATGGATGATGTCAGTGACATGCTGCGCCTGCAGGTGCTGGACCTGTTCCGCAAGCCGATCTACCTGGTGCGCTTGATCGATACCCTCAACAACCTCTTCCCCATCCCCAAAATCAGATTGATGTAGGAGCGAGCTTGTGTGGGAGCGGGCTTGCTCGCGAAAAACGTCAACGATAACGCGGGCAGTCTGGTTCCCCGCGTTGTCTGGACGTTCTTCGCGAGCAAGCTCGCTCCCACAGGGTTCAGAGTTGGTAGCTGAAACTCAGGGTATACCGTGGCCGCCGATTGAAGCTGTCCAGGGCGATATCCGACATTGGCTTGGCCGCTTCCAGCGCGATGTTGTAGTACTTGTTATCCCCGAAGCGCAGGCCCACTGCTGCCGATGACATGTTGTTGCCCTTGGCCGGCAGTTCGTTGAACCAGGTCTTGGCCTTGTCGAGCACCACGTACGGCTGCAGGATTTTTACCCACTCGCCACTGCGGTTGAAGCTGTAGTTGACCTCATACGCCACGCCCCAGCCCTTGTCGCCCGAGCCCTGGTCATCCGGGTAACCACGCCCGAAATTCTGCCCGCCGAACGTCGCGCGTTCGCTGTCGGGCAGGGTGTCGTTGCTCCAGTAGAAGGCACCCGATGCCACGCCTTGCCAGTTGTCGAAGAACTTGTCGCTCTGTACGCCCGAGACGCGCAGGCGGAAGAAGTCGATGTCGGGTTTTATACCCTCGAAGTCACTCCGGGTGCTGGCGCCCAGGCCGTCGATGCCCTGGTACAGGCCGGCGCTGAGAATGCGCAGTTGGCGCGTGTCGGATTTGCGCCAGTCACCTTCGAACGCCAGGGCGCGCAGGTTGGTTTCCAGGTCGAAACGTTGCGGGAAACCCACCAGTTGATAACGGGTGGTCTGGTCCACGGCATAGAGTCGCGTGCCCAGGGTCAATGACTCGGTAGGGGAGGCAATCAGCGGATGGCTGAGGCCGACGGAGTAGCGGTCAACCTCCTGGTGTGGCTTGAGTTCAAAACCGCCGTCCAGCTGCACGTTGCTGCGCGGGTCGGCGCGGTAGCGCTCGGCGTTGACCACCAGTTGAGTGCCCTCGGCATTCACGAACTGGCTGTAGCCCAGGCGGTAGTAGTGCTCCTTGTCCTCGCCGGGCGGGAACAGGCCGCTGACGCTCAGTTGTTCGCCCATGGATGTCTGGGAATTGCTGGTGCCGGTGATCAGGGCTTGCAGGCCGCCACGGCTGTCGTCCGTCATGCTCATGCTGCTGGTGAAGGGTTTGCGCGAGGCCTGGATCTGCATGCGCGTGCCGCCATCGGTGGTGCCCGGCGGCGGTACTTGCGCCTGCAGCGTTACACCTGGAATGCGGCCCATCAAGGTGGTGTAGCGTTCGAAGGTCTTGCGGGTCAGCGGGCGCTCGGCCAGCAGCTTGGCCGCCAGTTTGTCGACGTAGGCCGAGACCGAGCCAATGTCGCCCTGCACGTTGTAATCCTTGATGTAGCCCTCCACCAGCACCACGCGCACCAGGCCGTTTTCGAAGCGCTGGTCGGGCAGGTACGCGTAGGACAACAGATAGCCGTCCTGCTGGTAGCGGCGGGTGATGCCGCGGGTGGCTTCGATCAGTTGTGCCAGGTTGGTTTCATGGCCAATCAGCGGTTCGAAAACCTTGGCCACATCCTGAAGCGGGTAGATCGTCCCACCGTCGATTTGCAGCTTGCGGATGGTCACTTTGGTGTCCATCAACAATGGCTGGCCCTGGGTTGCCGCCGGCTCGGGCAGTTGGGTCTGTGGGGTGACCGGGCGATAGGCATCGGCGGGGAGGTTGGGTACCGGCAGGTTGCGAATGGTGTCGTTGCTGTTGAGGTAGCTGGGCAGGGTCTCGGCATGGACGCTGGCAGCAATGAGGGTGAGCAGAAACAAAGGCGTCAAGGCGCGCATAGGACACTCCATGGTCAAAACTGCTGCAGCGTTTTCGCTAGGCCCGCCGGGTTCTGGGACACGGTTCGCAAAGCCATTCATTGGCCAATAAAAAAGACGAGAGACTCGTTGGAATCTCTCGTCTCAACCAAGCGTAGGCGCTGTAGGGGAGGCCGTCTAATGGCCAGGTGCAATTCTATTTTTTGCCGGTCAGCCCACCGAGCAGACCTCCCAGGCCGCCGCCTGTGTTTGCATTTGCATTGGCAGTGCCCGTAGCGGAGGCACCGGCACCCACGTTCAAGCCACCGAGCAGACCGCCACCGTTACTGCTGGTGCCGCCGGTTACCAGGCCACCCACCGAGCCGACGGTATTGCCGACGGCATTCAGGGTACCGCCCACAGCGTTAGTCACCGGATTGGCATTCGCCGCCGTCAGGTTGGTGCCCAGGCTGCTGACTGCGCCGCCGACCTGGGTAACCAGACCATTCACCGGTGCGCCGATACCGGTGCTGGTGCCGATGTTTTGCGTCAGATTGGCAACACCCGAGGTCACTGGGTTGAGTGCGGTGCCGACATTGGTCGCCAGGCCTGCAACGGGAGCCGTGGCTGCAGTGTTGGCCACGCCATTGCCACCGATCAGGGTGCCGAGCGACGCGACGGTGTTACCCACTTGGCCACCGGTTACACCGGCTGCACTGACAGTGCCGTTGGTGTTGCCGGCATTCAGGCCGTTGCCGACGTTGGCGACAAGACCGCCGACGAGTTCAGGCAGGCCCGATTGAGGGGTCGTGGTGGCCGGGTTGACGTAACCGCTCGACTTATCAAGGGTGGTGCCAACGCCAGTCAACACGCCACCGACGAGTGTCCCGACAGGGTTGCCTGCGCCGCCGGCGCTGGCCACCTGGCCGCCAAGGCCGGTGACAGTGGAGCCGACTTTATCCAGTACGCCGCCGACCGGGTTGCCCAGGCCTGTTTTATTGCCCAGGTTGCCGGTGGTGTTTTCCACCAGGGAGACCACCGGTACCAATACGCTTTTACCCACCGTATTGGTCACGCTGCCCAATGGCCCGGTGGTGCTGGCAGTGCTCAAGGTATCGCCGAGCATGGTGACGGCCTGGCCGACCTGATCAACCACGCCACCTGCCGCACCGCCAACGCCACCGGTCAAGCCGCCGACTACGGGAATGCCGCCGAGTGTGGTGCCCAGGGATTTGCCGGTGTTGGAAACGCCGGTGCCCAGGTCGGCAACGCCATCGGCCACACCGGCAACGGTTGTGCCCACGGAGTTGCTATTGGTACCCAGCGTGCCCAGGCCGTTGCTCAAGCCGCCGCCGATACTGTTGACGGCGGTGCCTGTCGCGGTGACCAGCCCGCCGGCAGTGGTGCCGACAATGGGAACCGTGGTCAGGGTTGTGCCCAGGTTACCTACCGTGGTGCCGACATTACCGACGACACCGCCCACAGCGCCTACTACCTGGCCGGTGACCAGGGGAGTGGTCGAGCCGGTGCCGCCGCCAGTACCACCGCCAGTGCCGCCACCGCCGGTACCTCCACCAGTGCCGCCACCGCCGGTACCTCCACCAGTACCTCCACCAGTGCCTCCGCCGGTGCCTCCACCAGTGCCGCCGCCGGTGCCACCACCGGTACCTCCACCAGTGCCGCCGCCGGTGCCACCACCGGTACCTCCATCAGTGCCGCCGCCAGTGCCACCACCGGTACCGCCGCCGGTGCCTCCACCTGTTCCACCGCCAGTACCGCCGCCAGCATCCGGAGAGGAGGCTGCGACGCTACTGTGATGACCACCACCACCGCTGCTGCAGCCTCCGAGGCTTACTGCCAGAATCAGGGCCAGCGCGGTACTTGCTTTCCACAACACGACTTGAGTTTTCATGATTGAGTTCCTTGCACCTGGTACAGCCTTTGTTGTTTTCGAAGTTCGCTGTTTCTAGGGGCAGCGATACATTCGTCCGTTATGGCTATAACAGTCCCGGGTGCGCGCTCTCGCAACGCTCAACTTGGTATTAACGATTTATATACACGAAGAGTTAGTTTGCTTAACGACTAATACCAAGGGTGTAGAAGGCGGCGGTGTTTAAGTTGTAAGTTTATTAAAATCAATGAGTTGATAAGAGTAGCGAGCTATCGATAGCTCGCTATAACTTAAGATGTATATATACAATTTATCAGGCGATGGGCCGCCAGCGGCCGACCATGTGTTCAATGTCCCCGGCGCCTTTAAGTTGCAGCTCACCGCTGGAGCCGGGGGCGCTCGTGAACAACGTTACCTCACTGGGCAAGCGCACCGGCTTTTTAAACTCGACATCTATCTCGAGATTGGCGGCTGGCAAATGCTCACTCAGTGCCGCCAGTGTGCGGGCCTTGTTCCACAGCCCATGGGCGATGGCCTGGGGAAAGCCGAATAACCTGGCAGTGAGGGCGCTCAAGTGAATCGGGTTGTAGTCGCCGGACACCCGGGCGTAGCGGCGGCCAACATCGGCGGGGGCTTTCCAGCGGGTCAGTTCGGCGACAGCGGCAGGGGGTTGCAGCGGGTTGTCCGTTGCTGCGCCATCGAGTTTCACACCGCGACAGAGCATCCGGCTTTGCGCTTCCCACAGTAGCCCCAGTGAATCTTCGACCGTGGTCACAATATCGAATGTCGCGCCCTTGGCATGGGGCTGCAAATTCTGCGCGTAAACGCCGACCGTCAAGTCACTCACACCGCCCAACGGGCGCAGGATGCGGATCCGGTTGCTCAGGTGGATCAATCCCAGCAGCGGGAAAGGAAACGCCTTGTCAGTGAGCAATTGCATCTGCAGGCCGAATGCCAGGATATGCGGATAGGTGGCCGGCAAGACCGGGCTGTCGGCAAACCCGCAGACCTTGCGATAGGCCGCGACTTCCCTGGGGTTCACACTGACCCGGCAGCGCAACCCTTGCTCGGGCAGCGTGGTGCCGGTGATCTTGCGCTTGAGTGCCGCGCGCCAATACAGCGGCGGCAGGAACGGGGTGCTGCCTAATGTGTGCCACTCCATGCTTACGCTCCCAATAGACTTTGCCCGCACACCCGAAGTGCCTGCCCGCTGACCGCGCCCGAGCCCGGCTGGCCGAGCCAGGCCACCGCCTCGGCGACGTCCTGGGGCAAGCCGCCCTGGCCCAGCGAACTCATGCGGCGCCCGGCCTCACGCAGGGCGAAGGGAATGTGTGCGGTCATCTGGGTTTCGATAAAACCGGGGGCCACGGCATTGATGCTGATCCCGCGCTCACCGAGCAACGGCGCCCAGGCCTGGGCCAGGCCAATCAGCCCGGCCTTGCTCGCGGCGTAGTTGGTTTGCCCGCGGTTGCCGGCGATGCCGCTGATGGATGCCAGCAGCACCACGCGACCGTTGTCGTGCAGGGTGCCGCTGTCCAGCAGCGCCTTGGTCAGCACTTGCGGCGCGTTGAGATTGACCGCCAAGACTGCGTCCCAATATTCCGGCGTCATGTTGGCCAGGGTTTTATCGCGGGTGATGCCGGCGTTGTGCACCACGATGTCGATGCCGTCCGGCAGGTGTTCGATCAGTTGGGTGGCGGCGTCTTCGGCGCAGATATCCAGGGCGATGCTGCGGGCGCCCAGGCGCGCGGCCAGGGAATCGAGGTCGGCCTTGGCTTGTGGCACGTCCAGCAGGATCACCTCGGCACCGTCGCGGGCCAGGGTTTCGGCGATCGAGGCACCGATGCCGCGGGCGGCGCCGGTCACCAGGGCCTTGTGCCCGGCGAGCGGGCGCGTCCAGTCCGCGACCTGGGTCGGGCAAGGGTTCAGGCGAATGACCTGGCCGGAGATATAGGCACTTTTCGGCGAGAGGAAGAACCGCAACGCACCCTCCAATTGATCCTCGGCCCCGTCGCCTACGTACAGCAATTGCAGGACGCCGCCGCTGCGCAGCTCTTTGGCCAGCGACCGGCTGAAGCCTTCAAGGGCCTGTTGGGCACTGGCGGCAAACGGGTCGCCGAGGCTTTCCGGGGCGCGGCCAAGGATCACCAGGTGCGCGCTGTGGTCGAGGTTCTTCATCAACGGCTGAAAGAATTCCCGCAACTGCTTGAGTTGATCGGTGTGCTGCAACTGGCTGGCGTCAAATACCACGGCCTTGAGCTTGGGCCCGTGGCCGGGAATCCAGGTGGTTGCCGCCGACGGTTCGGTGCCGTAGCTATAGATAGCGTCGGTCAGCTTGTTGGCGAACGGCAGGATTTTTGTCGCCAGCGGGCCGCCGCCGATCAGCAGTGCACCCTCCACCGGGCGCAGGCGTCCGGCCTGCCAGCGTTCCAGGCGTACCGGTGACGGCAGGCCAATGGCGGCGACCAGGCGATGGCCGAGGCTTGAGTTGGCGAAGTCGATATAACGGTCAGACATGGAACGCTCTCCGAGTGCTGGGGTTCAAACGGTGGACCATCAATAGGTGAAAGTCGTTCGATTGAGCCTAGGCTAGGCTCAGAGATTCACCCCATAACCTCAAGGGAGCTTTCCATGACTCAATTGCGCCGTGTAGCGATCATTGGCGGTAACCGCATCCCCTTCGCCCGCTCCAACGGCCCTTACGCCACGGCGAGCAACCAGGCGATGTTGACCGCCGCCCTCGAAGGCCTGATCGAACGCTACAACCTGCACGGCCTGCGTATTGGCGAGGTGGCCGCCGGGGCGGTGCTCAAGCATTCCCGCGACTTCAACCTGACCCGCGAGTGCGTGCTGGGCTCGCGCCTGTCGCCGCAAACCCCGGCCTACGATATTCAGCAGGCCTGTGGCACGGGGCTGGAAGCCGCGTTGCTGGTGGCGAACAAGATTGCGCTGGGGCAGATCGAAAGCGGGATTGCCGGCGGCGTCGACACCACGTCCGACGCGCCTATCGGGGTGAATGAGGGCCTGCGCAAAATCCTGCTGCAAGCCAATCGCAGCAAATCCATGGCGGATAAGCTTAAAGTCTTGTTACAACTTCGTCCCCATCACCTCAAGCCGGAGCTGCCGCGCAACGGCGAGCCGCGCACCGGGTTGTCCATGGGCCAGCATTGCGAGTTGATGGCGCAGACCTGGCAGATCCCCCGCGCCGAGCAGGATCAGTTGGCGCTGGAAAGCCATCAGAAAATGGCTGCGTCCTACGCTGAAGGCTGGCAAAACGATTTGCTCACGCCCTTTCTTGGCCTGACCCGCGACAACAACCTGCGCCCCGACCTGACCCTGGAAAAACTCGCCAGCCTCAAGCCCGCCTTCGAGCGCAGTGAAAAGGGCACCCTCACCGCCGGTAACTCGACGCCGCTGACCGATGGCGCCTCGTTGGTGCTGCTGGGCAGTGAAGCCTGGGCCAAGGAGCGCGGCTTGCCGATTCTCGCCTACCTGCGCGATGGCGAAGCGGCGGCGGTGGATTTCGTCAACGGCGCCGAAGGCCTGCTGATGGCGCCGGTGTACGCCGTGCCGCGCCTGCTGGCGAGGAATGGCCTGACCCTGCAGGACTTCGATTACTACGAGATTCACGAAGCCTTTGCTGCCCAAGTGTTGTGCACGCTGAAAGCCTGGGAAGATCCGGAATACTGCAAGACCCGCCTGGGGCTGGATGCACCGCTGGGCTCTATCGACCGCAGCCGCTTGAACGTCAAGGGCAGCTCATTGGCCGCCGGCCATCCGTTTGCTGCCACGGGCGGGCGTATCGTCGCCAACCTGGCCAAGCTGCTGGACGCAGCCGGCAAGGGCCGGGGCCTGATCTCGATCTGCGCCGCCGGGGGCCAGGGCGTCACCGCGATTATTGAGCGCTGATCTCGGCTATGATCGGGCCGCCGGTCAATTTGGCATATTGGATGCATTCTTAAGCGGTCAAAGGTCGGTACCCTCTCCCCGCGGCGAGAGGATTGCCGTATAACGAGTGCCATACGCGTGTTTGGTAATAAAGGACCCACAATAAAAGCTGATGAAGACTCCTAAACGCATTGAACCCCTGATCGAGGACGGTCTGGTCGACGAGGTGCTGCGCCCACTCATGAGTGGTAAAGAAGCAGCTGTTTACGTGGTGCGCTGCGGCAACGAGTTACGTTGCGCCAAGGTCTACAAGGAGGCGAATAAACGAAGTTTTCGTCAGGCGTCCGAATACCAGGAAGGCCGCAAGGTCCGCAACAGCCGGCAGGCCCGGGCCATGGCCAAGGGCTCCAAGTTCGGCAAGAAAGAAACCGAAGATGCCTGGCAGAACGCTGAGGTAGCGGCGCTGTTTCGCCTGGCCGGTGCGGGTGTTCGCGTGCCCAAGCCGTACGACTTCCTCGAAGGCGTGCTGCTGATGGAGCTGGTGGCCGATGAATACGGCGACGCGGCGCCACGTTTGAACGACGTGACGCTGGAGCCGGACCAGGCCCGCGAATACCACGCCTTCCTGATTACCCAGATCGTGCTGATGTTGTGTACCGGCCTGGTGCACGGTGACCTTTCCGAGTTCAACGTGCTGCTGACGCCGACGGGCCCGGTGATCATCGACCTGCCTCAGGCGGTGGATGCCGCGGGCAACAACCACGCGTTCAGCATGCTGGAACGGGATGTGGGCAACATGGCTTCCTACTTCGGGCGCTTTGCCCCGGAATTGAAGAAGACCAAGTACGCCAAGGAGATGTGGGCGCTGTATGAAGCCGGCACTCTGCACCCGGCCAGTGTGTTGACCGGCGAGTTCGACGAACCGGAAGAGCTGGCTGACGTGGGCGGTGTTATCCGCGAGATCGAAGCGGCGCGGCTCGATGAAGAGCGTCGCCAGGCGATTCGCGCGGCAGACGATGCGCCACCGAGCAAAGCGTCGGAAGAACCGCCACCGCCGCCCTGGATGCAGTGATCCAACGGCGAGTGGATATCCAAATGTGGGAGCGGGCTTGCTCGCGAAAGCGCTGGTTCAGTCAACTGATGTATTGACTGACACTCCGCATTCGCGAGCAAGCCCGCTCCCACATTAGGTTCCGTGCATGCCTGGTTAAACTTGCTCAGGTGCAACAACTGCCCGACGCCAACTCCTTGAGAATCGGGCAATCCGGCCGGTGATCGCCCTGGCAGTGTTCCACCAGGTCTTGCAACGTATCGCGCAATTGCCCCAGCTCGAGGATCTTCTGGTTCAGCTCATCGATATGCTGGCGGGCCAGCGCCTTGACGTCGGCACTCGCGCGTCCCCGGTCCTGCCACAGCGTCAGCAACTTGCCGACCTCTTCCAGGGAAAACCCCAGGTCCCGCGAGCGCTTGATAAACGCCAGGGTGTGCAAGTCATCGGCGCCATAAATGCGGTAGCCGCTGTCGGTGCGATGGGCGGCTTTCAACAAGCCGATGGATTCGTAGTAACGAATCATCTTCGCGCTCAGGCCGCTTTGGCGTGCTGCTTGGCCGATGTTCATGGACGCTCGTCCTCCAGGTCCTTGGGTTTCCAGGTTTTCAACAGCAGTGCGTTGCTCACCACGCTGACACTGGACAGGGCCATGGCCGCGCCAGCCATCACCGGGTTGAGCAGGCCGAACGCCGCCAGCGGAATGCCGATCAAGTTATACACAAAGGCCCAGAACAGATTCTGTCGAATTTTCGCATAGGTCTTGCGGCTTATTTCCAGGGCTGCCGGCACCAGCCGTGGATCGCCGCGCATCAGGGTAATACCTGCCGCGTGCATCGCCACGTCGGTACCGCCGCCCATGGCGATGCCGATGTCGGCCGCGGCCAGGGCCGGTGCGTCGTTGATGCCGTCGCCGACCATTGCCACCACGCCGGTCTTTTTCAGCTCGGCGACGGTAGCCGCCTTGTCCGCAGGCAACACCTCGGCGTGCACGTCATCGATGCCCAGGGCTTCGGCCACCACGCGGGCGCTGCCACGGTTATCGCCGGTCAGCAGGTGGCTGCTGATATGCCGAGCCTTGAGTGCTTGTATCGCCTGCAGGGCGCCCGGTTTAAGCGTGTCACCGAAGGCAAACAAACCCAGCACGCGGGGCTGCGGGCCTTGCTCGATCAGCCAGGACAAGGTGCGGCCTTCGGCCTCCCACGCACTGGCCGAGTCGGCGAGATCACCGGTGCTCAAGCCGGTTTCTTCCAGCAGGCGACGGTTGCCCAGCGCCAGTTGCCGGCCATCTAGGGTGCCTGCAATGCCACGCCCGGTAAGGGACTGGCTGGCGCTGACATCCGCGACGTTCAAACCTTGTTCGGCACAGGCATCCAGCACCGCCTTGGCCAATGGGTGTTCACTGCCGCGCTGCAGCGCGCCGGCCTGTTGCAGGAGCGCCCCTTGATTGCCGTCAATGGCGGCCAGGTGCGCAATTTTTGGTGCGCCGGAGGTCAGGGTGCCGGTCTTGTCGAACACCACGGCGCTGACTTCATGGGCGCGCTCCAGGGCTTCGGCGTCCTTGATCAGGATGCCGTGGCGGGCGGCAACGCCGGTACCGGCCATGATGGCGGTAGGTGTGGCCAGGCCAAGGGCGCAAGGGCAGGCGATCACCAATACGGTCACCGCATTGATCAGCGCGACTTCCAGCGGTGCGCCATACAGCCACCAGCCGACCAGCGTGGCCAAGGCCAGCACCAGCACCACCGGCACGAACACCTGGCTGACTTTATCCACCAGTTTCTGGATCGGTGCCTTGGCGGCCTGGGCGTCCTCCACCAGGCGGATGATCCGCGCCAGCACGCTTTCCGCGCCGAGGGCCAGGGTACGCACCAGCAGCCGGCCTTCGCCATTGATGGCGCCGCCGGTGACTGCGTCGCCAGGCTGCTTCGGCACCGGCAGGCTTTCACCGCTGATCAAGGCTTCGTCGGCGTGGCTTTGGCCTTCGACCACTTCGCCGTCCACCGGGAAGCGTTCGCCGGGTTTGACCAGCACCAGGTCATTCAGCTTGAGGGCGGTGATGGCGACGTCCTGCTCGCGGCCGTCGATTACTTGAATCGCCCGCTCGGGGCGCAAGGCTTCCAGAGCGCGGATGGCACTGGCGGTCTGGCGCTTGGCGCGGCTTTCCAAATATTTGCCCAGCAGCACCAGGGCGATCACCACCGCCGAGGCTTCGAAATACAGGTGGGGCATTGTGCCGGCGGACGCCGTGAGCCATTCATAGATACTCAGGCCGTAACCGGCGCTGGTGCCAATGGCGACCAGCAGGTCCATATTGCCCGCTCCGGCGCGCACGGCTTTCCAGGCCGCGATATAGAAGCGCGCACCGAAGATGAATTGCACCGGGGTGGCCAGGGCAAATTGTACCCAGGCCGGGAGCATCCAGTGCAGCCCGAACGGTTGCACCAGCATCGGCAGCACCAACGGCGCGGCGAGCAGAATTGCCAGCAGCAGCGACCAGCGTTCATGGCTCAGGCGTTGTTCCTGGCTGGCCTGGGTGGCGGTTTCGCTTTGGGGCAGGGTGGCGGTGTAGCCGGCCTTGTCGACGGCGGCGATCAGGACGCCGGGGTCCATCTGGCCGAGCACTTCAATGTGGGCGCGTTCGTTGGCCAGGTTGACGCTGACACTTTGCACCCCGGGCACTTTGCCCAGTGCCCGTTCAACCCGCCCGGCGCAGCTGGCGCAGGTCATGCCGCTGATCGGCAGGTCGAAGGTGGTGGATCCGTTCATGGGCAGTACTCCAGGAGAGATTGCCCCTAGGATCAACCTTGACCTGTGGGGAAGGTCAAGGCGTTAGATCAATGTTTCAGTATTCCAGTGCGGCCGGCTTCAGGTACATGCCGTCCGGACCTTGCGCGATACGCAGCTTGCGCACGTCACCCGCCTTCAACGTGATGTTTTGCGCCGGTGGTGCGAGCATGCCCGGCAAGCAGCCCTGGGACTGGCCCGGCAACAATTTCAGGCGCAACGACACGTTTCCGGCCGGCAAGTTGAACGAGGTGGCTTGCTCCTGGAACAGCCGCCCGGCCAACTGGTCCTGGATGTACAAGCCAATCTCGCAGTTGGTCGGCACTTCCAGGCGCTCCCGGGAAATGATCAGCACCGCATAATCTTCATCTGCGCTGGCCGGTGGCACAGCAGCAAAAAAGCCCATCAGGCTGACAAGGCCAAAAAATGACCAGCGCATGGCGAATTCTCCGAGGTTCACATCGTGGATAAGTGCAGCTTGGCCGAGGGCGCGAATGAATGCCAGCCCGGCCGATGTTTTCAGAACTTGACCTTGCCATCGTGGCAAGGTCAACACTGCGGGCAACCTCATTAAAGGAGTCATGTCATGCAAGTATTCAGCGTTGAAGGAATGACCTGCGGCCACTGTGTCCGCTCGGTAACCCAGGCGGTGCAGGATAAGGACCCGGCGGCCAGCGTGCGCGTCGACCTCGCGACAAAGGAAGTCGGCGTGGAAAGCAGCCTGCTGTCGCCGGCAGAGGTGATCAACCTGATCAGTGAAGAAGGCTACAGCGCCAAGCTCGCCTGACTTTTTGAATAGTTAGCGAGCTAACTTAATGTTCAAGGCACCCGAGCCCGGCTAGACTGTTGGGCTGCCGACTCACCTGGGTGCCTGATGAACCTTCGTATAATCCTGATCTTGGGGGCCTTGAGCGCGTTCGCGCCGCTGGCCATCGACTTCTACCTGCCGGGTTTCCCGGCCATGGCCGTGGCATTCGGCACCGACGAAAAACATATTCAGCTGACCTTGGCCGTGTACTTCACGGGCCTGGCGATCGGCCAGTTGATCTATGGACCGCTGGCAGACCGTTTTGGCCGGCGCGGGCCGCTGCTCAGCGGCGTCACCCTGTTTACCCTGGCGTCCTTCGCCTGTGCGTACGCGCCGTCCCTGGAATGGCTGATCGGCGCGCGTTTCGTCCAGGCCCTGGGCGGCTGCGCGGGCATGGTGATCTCGCGGGCGGTGGTCAGCGATAAATGCGACGCGGTGGGCTCGGCCAAGGTGTTTTCCCAACTGATGCTGGTCACCGGGCTGGCGCCGATCCTCGCGCCGCTGGCGGGCGGGGTGATGGTTGGCGTCTGGGGCTGGCAGTCGATCTTCCTGGCGCTGACGGTGTTCAGTGTGATGGCGGCCATTGCGGTAGCAGTCGGGCTGCCGGAAAGCTTCCCGGCCCATCAACCGCGCCAGCCGCTGTCAGGCGCACTGCGCCAGTACGGCCGGTTGCTGTCGGACCGGGTGTACCTGGGCTATGCCTTGACCGGCGGCATCTCGATTGCCGGTATGTTTGCCTACATCGCGGGCTCGCCCTTCGTCTTTATCAAGCTCTATGGCGTGCCCGCCGAACACTATGGCTGGGTATTCGGCTCGAATGCCGCGGGCTTTATCCTGGTGGCACAGGTCAATGCGCGTTTGCTCGCGTCGCGTGGCCCGGCATTTTTGCTGTCGCGCACGGTGTGGGTTTACTTGGCGGCGGGTCTGTCGTTGCTGGCAATTACTGCGCTGCGCACGGACGCTTTGTGGCCACTGCTGGTACCGCTGTTTATCTGCATCGCCAGCCTGGGCTGCATTTTGCCCAATACCTCGGCCTGCGCCATGAGCGGGCAGGGCGCTCGGGCGGGCAGCGCGTCGGCGTTGCTCGGTTGCATTCAGTTTGGTGTGGCCGCAGGCGCAGCGTCGTTGGTCGGCGTGCTGCACGACGGCACGGCGATGCCGATGGCAATGGTCATCAGCTTGTGTGGCGTATTGGCCGTAACGTTCGCGATGCTGACCCGGCGCCTGCAGCGCCAACGGGCACTGCAAGCGGCGGACTGATCAGGATCAGCCAGCAGAACGCTGCTGGCTTTCGGGGAATCGGTGAGGCGCCTGGATACGGGTTTGCAGGGTGTCGGCAAACGCGCGGGCCTCGGCCTCACTGCGGAAGGTAAAGGCGTTCTGGTCGAGACGGACCTGCCATTTGTTGCCTTCGGATCTTGCTAGCGCTTTTATCAGGATCTTCATTGCTGACTTCCTCACGTAAATTGCGTGGCAAAGGCGGCCAATATAAACCCGAATACGCTCACAAATATGACAAGGATCAAGTCTCTGACTAGCGGTGTCGTCCATTACTCACATGAATAACAGACGACACTGACAGAACCTTTCGTTAGAACCCTTCCAGCACGATCTTGCCCTTGGCCTTGCCGCTTTCCAGCAGTTCGTGGGCGCGGCGCAGGTTGGCCGCGTTGATCACGCCAAAGTGCTCGCCCACGGTGGTTTTCAGAGTACCGGCGTCGATCAGTTCGGCGACGCGATTGAGCAGGTTGTGCTGCTCGATCATGTCGCTGGTCTCGAACATCGAACGGGTGTACATGAACTCCCAATGCAGCGACAGGCTCTTGCGCTTGAGCTTGCTTACGTCCAATGCCTTGGGATCGTCGATCAGCGCCAGTTTGCCCTGGGGAATCAGCGCTTCCACCAGTTGGTCCAGGTGCTGGTCGGTCTGGGTCAGGCTGGCGACGTAGTTCACCTGCGGATGGCCGGCGTTTTTCAGCTCTTCGCTCAACGGTTTGCTGTGGTCGATCACCAGGTCGGCGCCCAGGTCCTTGGCCCATGCCTGGGTTTCAGGACGGGAGGCGGTGCCGATGACTTTCAGGCCGGTGAGCTGTTTCGCCAGCTGGGTCAGGATCGATCCCACACCACCCGAAGCACCGACAATCAGCAGGCTCTGGCCTTCATCGGCCTTGCCTTCACGCACTTGCAGGCGTTCGAAGAGCAATTCCCAGGCGGTGATGGCGGTCAGCGGCAGTGCAGCAGCGTCGGCAAAACCCAGGGTTTTCGGCATATGGCCGACGATGCGCTCATCGACAGTGTGCAGTTCGCTGTTGCCGCCGGGGCGTACCAGGGAGCCGGCGTAGAACACCTTGTCGCCGACCTTGAACAGGCTGACTTCGCTGCCCACGGCCTTGACCACACCGGCCACGTCCCAGCCCAGCACTTTGGCCGCGCCGTTTTCCGGGGCGACGTTCTGGCGCACCTTGGTGTCCACCGGGTTCACCGAGATGGCTTTGACTTCCACCAGCAGGTCGCGGGGGCCGGCGACCGGTTCGGGCAGTTCGATGTCTTGCAGGGATTTTGGATCGTTGATCGGCAGTGCGGCGTAGTAGGCGATGGCTTTCATGATGGTTTCCAAAAAGGGGGCGGTTGATCAGGCAATAAACTTCAGGCGCTTGAGTTCGAAATGCTCAAGCACGTCGGCAGCCTTGGTGCGGAAATTCTGGATATGCGCGCTCTGGTCGTGGTCGGCCAGCGCGGCGTCGTCACTCCAGCGTTCGAGCATGTAGAAGGTCTCGGGGTGTTGCAGGTCCTGGTGCAGGTCGTACTGCTGGCAGCCGGCTTCGATGCGGGTCGGTTCCAGCAGCTCGCGCAGCAGGGTTTCCAGGGTGGCCTGTTGGCCGGGTTTGGCGATCAGCGTGGCGATGACGTTAAAGGCAGCAGACATATTCGACTCCAGACACGTGATGAACGGGATGGACAGATGATTGGCTATTTCTCTGGAAGACAAAACCCGCTAAAAGAGCAGTCTCTTTCAATGCTTTTTTGATAATGGGCGGTCGGCGTGCTGCGTTTTGATGACTTGCAGTTGTTTGTGCGTGCGGCAGACCTGGGCAGCCTTTCGGCGGCAGCACGGGTGATGGACATGTCGGCGGCGGTGGCCAGCGCGGCGTTGAAGCGCATCGAGCAGCAGTTGGGCGCACGGTTGTTGGCGCGTTCCACCCGCAGCCTGCGCCTGACGGCCGAGGGCGAAGGCTTCCTGGAATACGCCCGGGCCGCCTTGAGCAGCCTGGATGAAGGCCGACGATTGTTGGCCAGCGGCCAGGATCAGGTCAGCGGGGTGCTTCAACTCTCGGCGCCGTCGGACTTTGGCCGTAACCAGTTGTTGCCCTGGCTCGATGAGTTCCAGCGCGAATACCCCGACCTGAGCGTACGCCTGTTGTTGGGCGACCGGATTGCCGACCTGTTCCGCCAGCCGGTGGATATCGCCCTGCGCTACGGCGAACCCGAAGACTCCAGCCTGATCGCGTTGCCCATCGCCCCGGACAACTGCCGCGTGCTCTGCGCTGCTCCCAGCTATCTGGCGCGGCACGGCGAGCCGCGCCACCTGGAGCAACTGACCCAGCACAATTGCCTGCTGTACATGCTCGGCAGCCGAGTGCATGACCATTGGGGGTTTAACGATGGCAAGCGTGATGTCGGCCTGACGGTGACCGGTGACCGCTTCAGTGATGATGCCGATGTGGTGCGACGCTGGGCGGTGGCGGGGGTGGGTATCGCCTACAAGTCCTGGCTGGATGTCAGCTCGGATGTGCTGGCGGGGCGCCTGCGGCTGATCCTGCCGGAGCTGCGGGGCGAACGTACGCCGCTCAATCTGTTGTGTGCCCATCGCGCGCAACTGAGCAAGCCGATCAATCTTCTGCGGGAAATGCTCGTTGCCCGTTGTGCGACATTGACTGCGCAATTGCCGGAGCGATCAGCCTCTACACCATAACCCCGGGGATATCGGGAAATTTCCTTCAGCTTCTGTCCTTGGTTGCGCTGTAAGACGGCACGGAACCCGGCGTTTTCACGCTTATACTTTTCCGCCAGACGCAGCAGACAAATGATTCAACAGGGAGTGAATGAGCACATGGAACAGGCACCTTGCATCAGTCAGATCGCCACCTTGCTGGCCGACCCGAAACGCACCGCGATGGTGTGGGCATTGATGGACGGCTCGGCCAAACCCTCCGATGAGTTGGCGACACTTGCCGGGCTGTCATCGGCCTCGGCGAATGCGCATCTGACGCGATTGACGGCCGGTGGCCTGTTGCGTGTCGAAGCCCGCAGCGGCAAACGCTTTTTCCGGGTGGCCGCCGCCGATGTGGCGGCCGCCGTGGATGCATTGGCCTGCACCACGATGGCCAGCGTCGCCCGCAGCACGCCCATTCATTCGCGGTCATTGACTGCGCCTGCGGCTTTACGGCGAGCGCGGCTGTGCCATGGTCACCTGGGGGGCGAGCTGGCAGCGGGTTTGTATCAACGGATGATGGCGGCCGGGTGGATCGAGCGCGCGGAACAGCGTACGGACGTGACGCCGTCAGGTGCGCGCAAACTCGCAGCGCTGGGGATTTTTACCCAGGCACTGGCTCAGCCGATCGTGTGCGATTGTTTTGATTGGAGCGAACAGCAGCCACACCTGGGCGGTGCGTTGGGGGCCGCGTTGTTGCAGTTGTGCCTGCAGTCGAACTGGGTCAGCGTGATCAATGAGTCCCAGGCGTTGCAGGTCAGTGAAGCCGGGCAACTGGAAATTGCCCGGCTCGCCAGACCGGTCGGTGATTAAGGCTTGACCAACCGTGCATCCAGGCTGTTTTGCGCCAGGCGTTTGGCCTGGTCCTGGGTCATGCCCAGCGAGGTGTACAGCGCATGGAAGTTCTCGGTGACATAACCGCCGAAGTACGCCGGATCGTCCGAGTTCACCGTCACTTTCACCCCACGCTCAAGCATGTCGAGGATGTTGTGCTGGGACATGTCGTCGAACACGCAGAGCTTGGTGTTGGACAACGGGCACACCGTCAGCGGGATCTGTTCGTCGATGATCCGCTGCATCAGGCGCTCGTCTTCAATGGCGCGTACGCCATGGTCGATACGCTGGATCTTCAGCAGGTCGATGGCTTCCCAAATGTACTCCGGCGGGCCTTCTTCACCGGCGTGGGCGACGGTCAGGAAACCTTCGTGACGGGCACGATCAAACACGCGCTGGAACTTGCTCGGTGGGTGGCCCATTTCCGAGCTGTCCAGGCCCACGGCAACAAACGCGTCACGGAATGGCAGTGCCTGGTCGAGGGTTTTTTCGGCCTCTTCTTCGCTCAAGTGGCGCAGGAAGCTCAAGATCAAACCGCTGGTGATGCCCAGTTGTTGCTCGCCGTCTTTCAAGGCGGCGGCAATGCCGTTGAGCACCACTTCGAACGGTACGCCACGGTCGGTGTGGGTCTGTGGGTCGAAGAACGGTTCGGTGTGGATCACGTTCTGCGCCTTGCAGCGCAGCAGGTAGGCCCAGGTCAGGTCGTAGAAATCCTGGGAAGTGCGCAGTACATCGGCGCCCTTGTAGTAGAGGTCGAGAAACTCTTGCAGGTTGTTGAAGGCGTAGGCCTTGCGCAGGGTTTCGACGTCGTTCCACGGCAGCGCGATCTTGTTGCGTTCGGCCAGGGCGAACAGCAGCTCAGGCTCCAGCGAGCCTTCCAGGTGCAGGTGCAATTCAGCCTTGGGCAGGGCGTTGAGCCAATCGTACATTTATAAATTCTCATCAGGTGCAATGGCGGCATTCTACAGGCGCACGCCGAAATAATCGGCAAAACCTGACCAAGCGGTGAGCATCCACAGGCACCGTGCAAGCAGTGCATGAACTAAGGTGTAACGAAACGTTAGCGGCGCGGTGCAGTCTGTACCCCATCAATGACGGATTCGCCGCGTTCAAAAGGCCTGCAATGCTCACATCTATCAAGCAAGAAAAATTCATGCTGCTGGCGCTGATTGCCGCCATCGCTGCCTACCCGCTGGAGCACTGGATGCTGCACAGCGGGCAGATGGTGGCGCTGTTGGCTGGCATAGCGCTGATCGGCTTTATCGTCGTGGCCTCGATGCGCGTGGCCCATCACGCCGAGCAACTGGCGGAAAAGGTCGGCGACCCCTACGGCACCATGATCCTGACCCTCGCCGCCGTGCTGGTGGAAGTGGTGATCCTGGCGATCATGATGAGCAACGAGCCCTCGCCGACCCTGGTGCGCGACACCATTTATTCGGCGGTGATGCTCGATATCAACGGCATCCTCGGCCTGGCCGCGCTGATGGGCGGCATCAAGCATGGTGAACAGTCCTACAACGACGATTCGGCGCGCACCTACAGCGTGATGATCCTTACCGCCATGGGTGTGTCGATGGTGGTGCCGGAATTTATCCCCGAGGCCGACTGGAAAATTTACTCGGCCTTCACCATCGGCGCGATGGTAGTGCTCTACACGTTGTTCCTGCGGATGCAGGTGGGGCCCCACAGTTATTTCTTCAGCTACAGCTACCCGGAAAAACGCCGCAAGAAACAGCCGGAAGAAGAGTCGCCGCCGATCAACCTGGCGTTTTCCATCGGGACGTTGGTGTTTGGCGTGATCGTGATTGGCGCGTTGGCCGAGGTGATGTCCAAGACCCTCGACCTGGGCCTGGAAGGAACGGGTGCCCCACCTGTGATCACGGCGATCATCGTGGCCGCGATTTCCGCCGCCCCGGAGATTTTGACCGCGTTGCGCGCAGCGCTGGCCAACCGCATGCAGTCGGTGGTGAACATCGCGCTGGGGGCTTCTCTGTCGACGGTGATTTTGACCGTACCGGTGATGGAAGCCATGGCCTTGTACACCGGCCAGCCGTTTCAGATGGCGATGACGCCGGTGCAGACCGTGATGGTGTTTATCACGTTGATTGTCAGCGCGATCAACCTCAACGATGGCGAAACCAACGCCATCGAAGGGATGACCCATTTTGTGTTGTTTGCGACGTTTATCATGCTGTCGCTGCTTGGACTGTAACCAATCCTGAAAACACCGCAGAAATAATTGTGGAAACCGGGCTTGTGTGGGAGCGGGCTTGCTCGCGAATACGGAGTGTCAGTCGCCAGATATGTTGACTGACCCAACGCATTCGCGAGCAAGCCCGCTCCCACATTTGAAAAGTGTTTCTTCAGTTAAGTCCGGTTGATCAGTTCCCGCGCCGCCTGGCTGTGATCGGCAATCAAGCCTTTCAGGTCCAGGCCCTCGACCTGCCCGTCGATCACCCGCCATTTGCCGCCGACCATCACCCGGTCCGCTCGGTCGGCGCCACACAGCAGCAGCGCCGAGATCGGGTCATGGCTGCCGGAGAAGCGCAGTTCATCGAGCTTGAACAACGCCAGGTCGGCCTGTTTGCCTACGGCCAGTTCGCCGATGTCGCTGCGACCGAGTAACTGCGCCGAACCTTTTGTCGCCCAACCCAACACCCGTTCCGGGGTGATCTTCTCTGCCCCGTAACGCAGGCGCTGGATGTACAGGGCCTGGCGCGTTTCGAGGATCATGTTCGACGCATCATTGGACGCCGAACCGTCCACCCCCAGGCCAATCGGTGCGCCGGCGGCCAGCAGGTCCAGCGTTGGGCATATCCCGGAAGCCAGGCGCATGTTCGAGCTCGGGCAATGGCAGATACCGGTACCGGCAGCTCCGAGGCGTGCGATTTCTTCAGGGTTGAAGTGAATCCCGTGGGCCAGCCACGTGCGCGGGCCTAGCCAGCCGACGCTGTCGAGGTAATCCACGGTGCGCAGGCCGAAACGCTGCAGGCAGAAGTCTTCTTCGTCGAGGGTTTCCGCCAGGTGGGTATGCAGGCGCACGTCGAGGTTGTTGGCCAGCTCGGCGCTGGCTTCCATGATTTCCGGGGTGACGGAAAACGGCGAGCAGGGCGCCAGGGCGATCTGGATTTGTGCGCCGTCACCGCGCTCGTGGTACTGGCGGATCAGGCGGCGGCTGTCTTCCAGAATCACTTCGCCTTGCTGCACGGTTTGTTGCGGTGGCAGCCCTCCGTCGGCCTCGCCCAGGCTCATGGAGCCGCGCGTGAGCATGGCGCGCATGCCCAGATCGCGTACGCTGTCGACCTGCACGTCGATCGCCTGTTCCAGGCCGTCCGGGAACAGGTAGTGGTGGTCTGCCGCCGTGGTGCAGCCCGAGAGCAGCAGTTCGGCCAGGGCCACTTTGCTCGCCAGGGCGAGTTTTTCCGGGGTGAGTCGGGCCCAGACTGGATACAGGGTTTTCAACCAGGGAAACAGCGGCTGGTTGACCACCGGCGCCCAGGCGCGGGTCAGGGTTTGATAGAAGTGATGGTGGGTGTTGATGAGTCCAGGAAGGACGACATGCTCGCGGGCATCGAATACTTGTCCACAGGGCACGGCCGGTTCTTGGCCCCAGCCCAGCACTTCGGTGATCACACCGTCTTGCAGCACCAGGCCGCCACGGGCGTCGAGGCCATTGGCAGTGAAAATCGCGAGGGGGTTTTTTAACCAGATACGGGTCGCAGGCATTGGCCGGCTCCTCTGAATGATGGGTTCAGGTTTGCCAGCTCAGTGTTGCCCTGTCTGCTGATCCAGGGTCGCCGGGGAGGGCGAGGTGCGCAGTTTACGTGTGGATCGTTATCGACGGCAATCGGCCGATAACGATCCCGGTTTTTTTACCAGGCGATGGTGTCGCCCTTGTAGTCCACAAAGTGATGGCCGCCCTTGCCGGTGTAGGCATTCACCTGGTCAACCAGGCCGCGCACGCTGGTGGGCACGTCGATGTGGGCGTTTTCGCCACCCATGTCGGTCTTCACCCAGCCCGGGTGCAACGACAGCACGGTCAGTTTCTGATCGCCCAATTGGGTGACGAAGCTGTTGGTCATGGAGTTGAGGGCGGCCTTGCTGGCCTTGTACAGCGCCAGGTCCGAGCCGTCGGGAATGGTGACACTGCCCAGGATCGAACTCATGAAGGCCAGCACGCCGGTGCCTGGGCGGATCTGCCCGACAAAACGCTGGGCCAGGTTGATCGGCGCCACGGCGTTGGTGAAAAACAGTTGGCCGACTTCAGCCAGGGTGGCGTGGCCCGGTTCCTGGTTGGCCGGGCCTTTGACACCTGCGTTGACGAACAGCAGGTCGAAGGTTTTTTCCTTGAGGCGCTGGCTGAGGGCGATTACCGCCTGCTGGTCATCCATGTCGAGCTTTTCGATTTGCACCTCGCCCAAGGCCTTCAAGGCATCGGCCTTTTGCGGGTCGCGCACGGTGGCGGTCACCTCCCAGCCGTCCGCCAGCAGTTGCTTGGCCAGGCCAAGGCCCAGGCCCCGGGAGGCGCCGATAATCAGTGCGGTTTTTGAAGTGGACATGAATGGCTTCCTTTGACGGTGGAGGTTCACGGGTTCAGTGGACAACGCTGGCCGAGCCTTTGCTGCAACTCTTGGCGCAGTTGGTCGAGTTCGGCGATGCGGGTTTCGATCAGGTGGAGCTTGTCTTGCAGGAGCTGGGTCACGGCGCTGTCGGGGTCTGGAGCTTGCCATAATGCGCCGACGCTGTTGCCGATTTCACCCAGGCTGAAGCCCAGGCGCTGGGCGGTCTTGATGTACAGCACCAGTTGCACCATGTCGGCGGGGTAGTCACGGTAACCGTTGGCACTGCGTTGCGCGGCAATCAGCCCGCGTTGCTCGTAGAAACGCAGGGTGTCGCGACTGACCTGGCTGGCCTGGGCTAATTCGCCGATACGCATGTAGAGGGCTCAAGGGGGCTTGACCCTGGAGCATACTCCAGGCTTTAGCCTGCTGGCTTCTTGAATTTAAGGAGCTTACGGCTATGTGGACCGCACACCAATACCGTCGACTGGTTCGGGCCAGCGGTTGGTACGACCTGATCGTCACCGCCGCACTGGTCACACCCTGGACGTTTGTCCTGCTGCATAACGCCCTGGTGGCGTTGAACCTGCCCGGCGAGCTGCCGCCGTTCGCGCCTGTGCATATGTTGATGGCGAACCTGATGGGCTCGATTGTCTGCGTGTGGTCGGTGCTGCGAATCCGCGACCCACAAGCGATCTTTGGCCGCTACGACGCCGCCGGCCGAGTGCTGTTTGCCACCTGGCAGATCTACGCGCTGGCCCATGGTGCCAGTACTGTATTGGTGATTGTCGTGGTGTTTGAAGTGCTGTGGGCGGTGGCTCAGTTGATACCGGTGCGCCGAGTAGCAAGTTGATCAAAAAATGCTCAGTTGTGCCGGAACGTTGCAGGCTCTGCTGCGGGGTCACTCTTGCACGGGTTATCCACAGGTTGCTCCACAGTAATTGTGCGCAAGCGTGACCGGTGGATATAAGCGCTGTGGCCCTTTGTTCTAAAGGACATAACCCGCCTAACTGACTGTTTTTGAGCTGGATTAATACTTTCGTGCAGTGCCTTGAACAAAAACTGTACAACCGCCTGAAACCCTGATGACAGAAGGGTTACAGGCGAGTGTGCTCAGGTTATCCACAGGCAGGTGCACAGTAGATGTGGGCAGTTTCAGCGCTCCAGCAGAATGCGCCCGCGACTCAGGTCGGCGAGCTGCGCTTGCAGGGTGTCGATATGTGCCTCGCCGAGGGCCAACTGCAGGTCGACGCCATTGGCGGTGAAGGTTTCTTCCATCACCAGCCCACCCAGTTCGGCCACTCGCAGCTTCACCAACTGCAGCTCGGCAAAACCACAGGAGCAACTCAGCGGCACCCGTTTGATCAGCTCGACGCGTTCGGCGGCTTGCAGGCATTTGTTCGCGCCGCCGCCATAGGCGCGGGCCAGGCCGCCGGTGCCCAGTTGGATGCCGCCGTACCAGCGGATCACCAGCACCACGACCTGGTCGCAATCCTGCGCTTCGATCGCGGCCAGGATCGGGCGCCCGGCCGTCCCGCCGGGTTCGCCGTCGTCGTTGCTGCGGTATTGATCGCCGAGTTTCCAGGCCCAGCAGTTGTGCGTGGCGTTCAGGTCGCTGTGCTGGTCGATGAAGGCCTGGGCGTCCTGGGGGCTGCTGATCGGGGCGGCTAGGGTAATGAAGCGGCTTTTGCGAATTTCTTCGCGAAACTCGCAAAGGCCGGTAAGGGTGAAAGGCATGGGTAACTTCGTTTAGAGGGCCGGCTTGATGCCACAGCCTTTGAGAATGATGTGGATAAGGTTGGTGCCGGCGTCTTCCATGTCCTGCTTGGTCAGCTTGGTGCGCCCGGTCACGCGGCAGATCTGGGTGGCAAAGTCGGCGTAATGCTGGGTGCTGCCCCACAGCAGGAAGATCAGGTGCACCGGGTCGATAGGGTCCATCTTGCCGGCGTCGATCCAGGCCTGGAATACCGCCGCACGGCCGCTGAACCAGGCGCGGTAGTCCTGGCTGAAATATTCGGTCAGGCACTCACCGCCGCTGATGATCTCCATCGCGAAGATCCGCGAGGCTTGTGGCTGGCGCCGGGAGAATTCCATCTTGGTGCGGATATAGCGGGTCAGGGCGGCCGCCGGGTCATCCTCGGCGGTCAGGGTGTTGAAGGTGCTGTCCCACAATTCGAGGATGTTGCTGAGCACCGCGATGTACAGGCCCAGCTTGTTGGTGAAGTAGTAGTGCAAGTTGGCTTTCGGCAACCCGGCACTCGCCGCGATGGTGTTCATGCTGGTGCCTTTGTAGCCATGACGGGCGAACTCGTCTTCGGCGGCCTGCAAAATCGCTTGTTCGTTCTTTTGGCGAATGCGGCTTGCAGGTTTTCCGGCGTGGTTGCTGTGGGCAGGAACTTCGAGGCTCATGGAGGTTTCCGTGCAGATCGATGAAGGCGACGTGTGCACAGATAACCCACCCTCAAGCCCCAGACAAGTCCCGATACGATAAAACCCTTAAAGCGGCTCCAGAGTGTCGCTTTCCAGGGTCCGGTTTGCGGCATCCACGGGAGCCTTGGCTTCAGGTAGCAGCAGGCACAATACGATGGCGGTCAGGCCGCCGCTGGTGATGGCCGAGTCGAACAGGTTCTGCACCAGGGTTGGCATCAGGTGCAGCAGGTTCGGTTGCGCCGCGATCCCCAGGCCGACGCCGAACGAGGTGGCGATGATCAGCATGCTGCGCCGATCCAGCGGGGCCTGGGCGAGAATGCGCACGCCGGCCGCCGCTACGCTGCCGAACATCACCAGGGTTGCGCCGCCCAGCACCGGCTTGGGGATTTGCTGCAGCACCGCACCAATCAACGGAAACAGCCCGAGGCAAAACAGTACCGCGCCGATGTACAAGCCGACGTAACGGCTGGCCACGCCGGTCAGCTGGATCACGCCGTTGTTCTGGGCGAATGTGGTGTTGGGAAAGGCACTGAAGGTGGCGGCGATCATGCAACTGATGCCATCTCCCAGTACGCCACCCTTGAGTCGGCCTATATAGGAAGGGCCGCTGATGGGCTGGCGGGCGATCATGCAATTGGCAGTGAGGTCGCCGACGGTTTCGATGGTGCTGATCAGATAAATCAGTGCTACCGGCAGGAAAGCGCTCCAATCGAAATTGAAACCGAAGTGGAACGGTGTAGGCAGGCTGATCAATGGCAAGTCAGGCAAGGCTTGGGGCACCAACTTGCCGCTGAACCAGGCGGCGAGGCTGCCCAGTGCGAGGCCGATGATGATGGCGGAGAGCCGTACCCATGGCGTGTTCGAGCGGTTCAGCAGGATGATGGTCAGTACCACGAACAGGCCGAGTGCCAGGTTGGTTGGCGCGCCGAAGTCCGGGGCATTGAAGCCGCCTCCAAGGTCAGTGATGCCGACCTTGATCAGGCTGATGCCGATCAGTGTGATGACGATGCCGGTCACCAGCGGCGTGATTACCCTTTTGAGCTGACCGATGAAACGGCTCAACACGACCTGCACTGCGGCGCCAAAGAAGCAGATACCGAAAATCATCGCCAGGATGTCTTCCGGGCTGCCGCCGCGTTGCTTGACCAGAAACCCGGCCGACAATACGGCGCCGAGAAACGCGAAGCTGGTGCCCTGCAGGCAGATCATCCCGGCGCCAATGCCAAACGGCCTGCGCGCCTGGATGAAGGTGCCCACACCGGAAACCATCAATGCCATGCTGATCAGGTAGGGCAGGTGGGCGGTCAGGCCCAGGGTAGAGCCGATGATCAGCGGCGGGGTGATGATGCCGACGAAGGCAGCCAACACATGCTGCAACGCGGCAAGCAATGCAGGCAAAGGTTTGGGCCGATCGTTGAGGCCGTAGATCAGGTCGCTGGGGGTGTTGGATTCTGGCGTCATGGCGGGGAACTCATGGCTGACGGTTCGAGATCCCCTTGTCTTGCAAAAAGCTGTCCAGCTGCTCAGGTTTTTCTGTAAGGCCCGTGTTAGCGCGTTGCGGCCAGACTTTCGAGAAAACTTTCCAGCACCAAATGAGGGCGACGGCCCTTGCGCGTGACCGAAGCGAGGCTCAAATCGTAAAAACGTGTAGCCGGTTTCAGCGCGCGCAGTCGGCCTTGTTGTACCCACAGGCTGGCGTAGTGGTCGGGCAGGTAGCCGATGTAGCGGCCGGTCAGGATCAGGAAGGCCATGCCCTCGCGGTCCGAGGCACTGGCGGTGCAATTGAGTGCCTGGTAGTGCGCCTGGATATCCGCGGGCAGGCGGAAGGTCGGGGCGATGGCGTCCTGGCTGTTGACGCGGTCGTCGTCCAGTTGCTTGTCGTCGGCGTAAAACAGCGGGTGGCCCACTGCGCAATAGAGCAGCGAGCGTTCGCTGTACAGCGGCTGGTATTCAAGTCCCGACAAGGCGCTGGCCTGGGGGACTACGCCGACATGCAGGCGGCCGTCGAGCACCCCTTGTTCGACTTCATTGGGGGCGATCATGCGGATCTGGATCTGTACATCCGGGCCGCGTTCCTTCAACTGTGCCAGGGCGTGGGTGATGCGCATGTGGGGCAGGGTGACCAGATTGTCGGTCAGGCCGATGATCAGTTCGCCGCGCAAGTGTTGGTGCAGGCCGTTGACCTCGGTGCGAAAACTTTCCAGGGCGCTGAGCAGCTGCAACGCCGACTGGTACACCTCGCGTCCCTCCTCGGTCAGGGAAAACCCCGCCCGCCCGCGTTGGCACAGGCGCAGGCCAAGGCGCTGTTCAAGATCACTCATTTGCTGGCTGATGGCCGAGCGGCCAATCCCCAGTACGGTTTCCGCCGCCGAGAAGCCACCGCACTCCACCACGCTGCGAAAGATGCGCAACAGTCGGATATCGAAGTCGCTGACTTGGGCCAGAGGGTCGGGTCGACGGCTGCTCATAGTTTAGTGAAGGCCTGACTGAAGGTTAGAAGAGTTGGATTTCACCGACTTTATCCCCGTGGCAATTTAGCTGCAACAACGCTTTTCAATCCCGACGCTGCCTTTTGCCTTGCGAGGTTTTGCTCATGAACATGCCCGAAAACGCTCCGTCCACCCTGGCCAGCCAATTGAAGCTGGACGCGCACTGGATGCCGTACACCGCCAACCGTAACTTCCATCGTGACCCGCGCCTGATCGTGGCGGCCGAAGGCAGCTGGTTGACCGATGACAAGGGGCGCAAGGTGTATGACTCGCTGTCGGGTCTGTGGACCTGCGGCGCCGGGCACACCCGCAAGGAAATCCAGGAAGCGGTCTCCAAGCAACTGGGTACGTTGGACTACTCGCCGGGCTTCCAATACGGTCATCCGTTGTCGTTCCAACTGGCAGAAAAGATTACCGACCTGACCCCGGGCAACCTGAACCATGTGTTCTTCACCGACTCCGGCTCCGAGTGCGCCGATACCGCGGTGAAGATGGTGCGTGCGTACTGGCGCCTGAAAGGCCAGGCGACCAAGACCAAGATGATCGGCCGTGCCCGTGGTTATCACGGCGTGAACATCGCCGGTACCAGCCTGGGCGGCGTGAACGGTAACCGTAAGATTTTTGGTCAGGGGCTGATGGATGTTGACCATCTGCCTCACACCCTGCTGGCGAGCAATGCGTTCTCCCGTGGCATGCCGGAGCTGGGCGGGATTGCCTTGGCGGACGAGCTGCTCAAGCTGATCGAGTTGCACGATGCGTCGAACATCGCCGCGGTGTTTGTTGAGCCGATGGCGGGCTCTGCCGGCGTGCTGGTTCCGCCGCAGGGTTACCTGAAGCGTCTGCGTGAGATCTGCGATCAGCACAACATCCTGTTGGTGTTCGACGAAGTGATCACCGGCTTCGGTCGTACCGGTTCGATGTTTGGTGCTGACAGCTTCGGTGTGACCCCGGACCTGATGTGCATTGCCAAGCAAGTCACCAACGGCGCGATCCCGATGGGCGCGGTGATTGCCAGCACCGAGATTTATCAGACGTTCATGAATCAGGCGACGCCTGAGTACGCGGTGGAGTTCCCGCACGGCTACACCTACTCGGCCCACCCGGTTGCCTGCGCGGCTGGCTTGGCGGCACTCGACCTGCTGCAGAAGGAAAACCTGGTGCAGAGCGTGGCCGAAGTCGCACCGCATTTCGAGAATGCGCTGCACGGCCTGAAGGGCAGCAAGAACGTGATCGACATTCGTAACTATGGCCTGGCCGGTGCGATCCAGATTGCCCCGCGTGATGGTGATGCCATCGTGCGTCCGTTCGAAGCGGGCATGGCCTTGTGGAAAGCCGGCTTCTACGTGCGCTTTGGCGGCGACACCCTGCAGTTCGGCCCAACCTTCAACAGCAAGCCGCAGGACCTGGATCGCTTGTTCGATGCGGTCGGCGAAGTGCTGAACAAGATCGACTGATTCCTCCTTCTATATAGAACAACTTTTCAGGAGCCCTGCATGAGCCTCATCCAGCATTTGATCAACGGCCAATTGGTCACCGAAAACGGTCGCACTGCCGACGTGTACAACCCGTCGACTGGCCAGGTGATTCACCAGGTGCCGTTGGCCAGCCGTGAAACCATTCAAAGCGCCATCGATTCGGCCAAGGCAGCTTTCCCGGCCTGGCGTAACACGCCACCGGCCAAGCGTGCCCAGGTGATGTTTCGTTTCAAGCAATTGCTTGAGCAGAACGAAGCGCGTATCTCCCAGCTGATCAGCGAAGAGCATGGCAAGACCCTGGAAGATGCGGCCGGTGAGCTCAAGCGCGGGATCGAGAACGTGGAGTACGCGTGCTCGGCGCCGGAAATCCTCAAGGGCGAGTACAGCCGTAACGTTGGCCCGAATATCGATGCCTGGTCTGACTTCCAGCCGTTGGGTGTGGTGGCCGGTATTACGCCGTTCAACTTCCCGGCGATGGTGCCGTTGTGGATGTATCCGCTGGCGATCGTCTGCGGTAACTGCTTCATCCTCAAGCCGTCGGAGCGTGATCCAAGCTCGACGCTGCTGATTGCACAGTTGTTGCAGGAAGCTGGCTTGCCTAAAGGCGTGCTGAGTGTGGTGCATGGCGATAAAGGCGCGGTGGATGCGCTGATCGAAGCGCCGGAAGTCAAGGCGTTGAGCTTTGTCGGCTCGACGCCGATCGCCGAGTACATCTATTCCGAAGCCACCAAGCGCGGCAAGCGTGTACAGGCGTTGGGCGGGGCGAAGAACCATGCGGTGCTGATGCCGGATGCGGATCTCGATAACGCTGTCAGTGCCTTGATGGGCGCGGCGTATGGTTCTTGCGGTGAGCGTTGCATGGCGATCTCTGTTGCCGTGTGTGTCGGCGACCAGGTGGCTGACGCATTGGTCGCCAAGCTGGTGCCGCAGATCAAGGCGCTGAAGATTGGTGCGGGCACCACGTGTGGATTGGACATGGGGCCGCTGGTCACTGGCCAGGCGCGCGATAAAGTCAGTGGCTATATAGAGGACGGCGTTTCTTCGGGTGCTGAGTTGGTCGTCGATGGTCGTGGCCTGAGTATTGCCGGTAATGAAGATGGCTTCTTCCTGGGGGGCAGTTTGTTCGACCGCGTGACCCCGCAGATGCGCATCTATAAAGAAGAGATCTTCGGGCCGGTGCTGTGTGTGGTTCGGGTGAACAGCCTGGAAGCGGCCATGCAGTTGATCAACGATCACGAGTACGGCAACGGCACCTGTATCTTCACCCGTGACGGTGAGGCGGCGCGGTTGTTCTGTGACGAGATTGAAGTGGGTATGGTTGGCGTCAACGTGCCGTTGCCGGTGCCGGTGGCTTATCACAGCTTTGGTGGCTGGAAGCGCTCGCTGTTTGGCGACTTGCATGCCTATGGGCCGGATGGGGTGCGGTTCTATACGCGTCGCAAGGCGATTACCCAGCGCTGGCCGCAACGGGCCAGTCATGAGGCGTCGCAGTTTGCCTTTCCTAGCTTGTAGGTTCGGTAAGTAGAAGGCCGGCCCCTTGGGGCCGGCCTTTGCTTTTCAGGGCTTTTTTGACCGATATGACAGTATTGTGAAAAAAGGTGTTGACGGCAGATTCTGGAAGTCTATAATTCGCCCCACTTCCGGCGCAGTCGAAACGGAAAACTCCTTGGTAAACAAAGAGTTATGTAGGTTTCGACAGCGGGTTGCTTCAGATCATCGAAGCCTAGAAGGAGTTAGTAAGGCAGTGTTGTTTGGCCCTATTAACGTTTCGATCTTCTCGGTCGAAAGCGGAGAAAAAGAGGTGTTGACAGCAGCGTGTAACGCTGTAGAATTCGCCTCCCGCTAACGAGAGATCGGAAGCGCAAGTGGTTGAAGTTACAAAGGAAACTTTGAAAACTTCTGAAAATAATCACTTGACAGCAAATGAGGCTGCTGTAGAATGCGCGCCTCGGTTGAGACGAAAGATCTTAACCAACCGCTCTTTAACAACTGAATCAAGCAATTCGTGTGGGTGCTTGTGGAGTCAGACTGATAGTCAACAAGATTATCAGCATCACAAGTTACTCCGCGAGAAATCAAAGATGTAACCAACGATTGCTGAGCCAAGTTTAGGGTTTCTTAAAAACCCAAAGATGTTTGAACTGAAGAGTTTGATCATGGCTCAGATTGAACGCTGGCGGCAGGCCTAACACATGCAAGTCGAGCGGTAGAGAGAAGCTTGCTTCTCTTGAGAGCGGCGGACGGGTGAGTAATGCCTAGGAATCTGCCTGGTAGTGGGGGATAACGTCCGGAAACGGACGCTAATACCGCATACGTCCTACGGGAGAAAGCAGGGGACCTTCGGGCCTTGCGCTATCAGATGAGCCTAGGTCGGATTAGCTAGTTGGTGGGGTAATGGCTCACCAAGGCGACGATCCGTAACTGGTCTGAGAGGATGATCAGTCACACTGGAACTGAGACACGGTCCAGACTCCTACGGGAGGCAGCAGTGGGGAATATTGGACAATGGGCGAAAGCCTGATCCAGCCATGCCGCGTGTGTGAAGAAGGTCTTCGGATTGTAAAGCACTTTAAGTTGGGAGGAAGGGCAGTAAATTAATACTTTGCTGTTTTGACGTTACCGACAGAATAAGCACCGGCTAACTCTGTGCCAGCAGCCGCGGTAATACAGAGGGTGCAAGCGTTAATCGGAATTACTGGGCGTAAAGCGCGCGTAGGTGGTTCGTTAAGTTGGATGTGAAATCCCCGGGCTCAACCTGGGAACTGCATTCAAAACTGACGAGCTAGAGTATGGTAGAGGGTGGTGGAATTTCCTGTGTAGCGGTGAAATGCGTAGATATAGGAAGGAACACCAGTGGCGAAGGCGACCACCTGGACTGATACTGACACTGAGGTGCGAAAGCGTGGGGAGCAAACAGGATTAGATACCCTGGTAGTCCACGCCGTAAACGATGTCAACTAGCCGTTGGGAGCCTTGAGCTCTTAGTGGCGCAGCTAACGCATTAAGTTGACCGCCTGGGGAGTACGGCCGCAAGGTTAAAACTCAAATGAATTGACGGGGGCCCGCACAAGCGGTGGAGCATGTGGTTTAATTCGAAGCAACGCGAAGAACCTTACCAGGCCTTGACATCCAATGAACTTTCTAGAGATAGATTGGTGCCTTCGGGAACATTGAGACAGGTGCTGCATGGCTGTCGTCAGCTCGTGTCGTGAGATGTTGGGTTAAGTCCCGTAACGAGCGCAACCCTTGTCCTTAGTTACCAGCACGTAATGGTGGGCACTCTAAGGAGACTGCCGGTGACAAACCGGAGGAAGGTGGGGATGACGTCAAGTCATCATGGCCCTTACGGCCTGGGCTACACACGTGCTACAATGGTCGGTACAGAGGGTTGCCAAGCCGCGAGGTGGAGCTAATCCCAGAAAACCGATCGTAGTCCGGATCGCAGTCTGCAACTCGACTGCGTGAAGTCGGAATCGCTAGTAATCGCGAATCAGAATGTCGCGGTGAATACGTTCCCGGGCCTTGTACACACCGCCCGTCACACCATGGGAGTGGGTTGCACCAGAAGTAGCTAGTCTAACCTTCGGGGGACGGTTACCACGGTGTGATTCATGACTGGGGTGAAGTCGTAACAAGGTAGCCGTAGGGGAACCTGCGGCTGGATCACCTCCTTAATCGACGACATCAGCTGCTCCATAAGTTCCCACACGAATTGCTTGATTCATTGAAGAAGACGATAGAAGCAGCTTTAAGCTCCAAGCTGATAGCTCTTAGCTAATCAGTTACGCGCTCGAAATTGGGTCTGTAGCTCAGTTGGTTAGAGCGCACCCCTGATAAGGGTGAGGTCGGCAGTTCGAATCTGCCCAGACCCACCAATTTTGTTATGGGGCCATAGCTCAGCTGGGAGAGCGCCTGCCTTGCACGCAGGAGGTCAACGGTTCGATCCCGTTTGGCTCCACCATTAACTGTTTCTACTGTTAGAGTTTAGAAATGAATATTCGCCAATGAATATTGATTTCTAGTCTTTGATTAGATCGTTCTTTAAAAATTTGGGTATGTGATAGAAAGATAGACTGAACGTTACTTTCACTGGTAACGGATCAGGCTAAGGTAAAATTTGTAAGTAATTGCGAATTTTCGGCGAATGTCGTCTTCACAGTATAACCAGATTGCTTGGGGTTATATGGTCAAGTGAAGAAGCGCATACGGTGGATGCCTTGGCAGTCAGAGGCGATGAAAGACGTGGTAGCCTGCGAAAAGCTTCGGGGAGTCGGCAAACAGACTTTGATCCGGAGATGTCTGAATGGGGGAACCCAACCATCATAAGATGGTTACCTTACACTGAATACATAGGTGTATGGAGCGAACCAGGGGAACTGAAACATCTAAGTACCCTGAGGAAAAGAAATCAACCGAGATTCCCTTAGTAGTGGCGAGCGAACGGGGACTAGCCCTTAAGTGGCTTTGAGATTAGCGGAACGCTCTGGAAAGTGCGGCCATAGTGGGTGATAGCCCTGTACGCGAAAATCTCTTAGTCATGAAATCGAGTAGGACGGAGCACGAGAAACTTTGTCTGAATATGGGGGGACCATCCTCCAAGGCTAAATACTACTGACTGACCGATAGTGAACTAGTACCGTGAGGGAAAGGCGAAAAGAACCCCGGAGAGGGGAGTGAAATAGATCCTGAAACCGTATGCGTACAAGCAGTGGGAGCAGACTTTGTTCTGTGACTGCGTACCTTTTGTATAATGGGTCAGCGACTTATTTTCAGTGGCGAGCTTAACCGAATAGGGGAGGCGTAGCGAAAGCGAGTCTTAATAGGGCGTCTAGTCGCTGGGAATAGACCCGAAACCGGGCGATCTATCCATGGGCAGGTTGAAGGTTGGGTAACACTAACTGGAGGACCGAACCGACTACCGTTGAAAAGTTAGCGGATGACCTGTGGATCGGAGTGAAAGGCTAATCAAGCTCGGAGATAGCTGGTTCTCCTCGAAAGCTATTTAGGTAGCGCCTCATGTATCACTGTAGGGGGTAGAGCACTGTTTCGGCTAGGGGGTCATCCCGACTTACCAAACCGATGCAAACTCCGAATACCTACAAGTGCCGAGCATGGGAGACACACGGCGGGTGCTAACGTCCGTCGTGAAAAGGGAAACAACCCAGACCGTCAGCTAAGGTCCCAAAGTTATGGTTAAGTGGGAAACGATGTGGGAAGGCTTAGACAGCTAGGAGGTTGGCTTAGAAGCAGCCACCCTTTAAAGAAAGCGTAATAGCTCACTAGTCGAGTCGGCCTGCGCGGAAGATGTAACGGGGCTCAAACCATACACCGAAGCTACGGGTATCACCTTCGGGTGATGCGGTAGAGGAGCGTTCTGTAAGCCTGTGAAGGTGAGTTGAGAAGCTTGCTGGAGGTATCAGAAGTGCGAATGCTGACATGAGTAACGATAATGGGTGTGAAAAACACCCACGCCGAAAGACCAAGGTTTCCTGCGCAACGTTAATCGACGCAGGGTTAGTCGGTCCCTAAGGCGAGGCTGAAAAGCGTAGTCGATGGAAAACAGGTTAATATTCCTGTACTTCTGGTTATTGCGATGGAGGGACGGAGAAGGCTAGGCCAGCTTGGCGTTGGTTGTCCAAGTTTAAGGTGGTAGGCTGGAATCTTAGGTAAATCCGGGATTCTAAGGCCGAGAGCTGATGACGAGTCATCTTTTAGATGACGAAGTGGTTGATGCCATGCTTCCAAGAAAAGCTTCTAAGCTTCAGGTAACCAGGAACCGTACCCCAAACCGACACAGGTGGTTGGGTAGAGAATACCAAGGCGCTTGAGAGAACTCGGGTGAAGGAACTAGGCAAAATGGCACCGTAACTTCGGGAGAAGGTGCGCCGGTGAGGGTGAAGGACTTGCTCCGTAAGCTCATGCCGGTCGAAGATACCAGGCCGCTGCGACTGTTTATTAAAAACACAGCACTCTGCAAACACGAAAGTGGACGTATAGGGTGTGACGCCTGCCCGGTGCCGGAAGGTTAATTGATGGGGTTAGCTAACGCGAAGCTCTTGATCGAAGCCCCGGTAAACGGCGGCCGTAACTATAACGGTCCTAAGGTAGCGAAATTCCTTGTCGGGTAAGTTCCGACCTGCACGAATGGCGTAACGATGGCGGCGCTGTCTCCACCCGAGACTCAGTGAAATTGAAATCGCTGTGAAGATGCAGTGTATCCGCGGCTAGACGGAAAGACCCCGTGAACCTTTACTATAGCTTTGCACTGGACTTTGAATTTGCTTGTGTAGGATAGGTGGGAGGCTTTGAAGCGTGGACGCCAGTTCGCGTGGAGCCAACCTTGAAATACCACCCTGGCAACTTTGAGGTTCTAACTCAGGTCCGTTATCCGGATCGAGGACAGTGTATGGTGGGTAGTTTGACTGGGGCGGTCTCCTCCTAAAGAGTAACGGAGGAGTACGAAGGTGCGCTCAGACCGGTCGGAAATCGGTCGTAGAGTATAAAGGCAAAAGCGCGCTTGACTGCGAGACAGACACGTCGAGCAGGTACGAAAGTAGGTCTTAGTGATCCGGTGGTTCTGTATGGAAGGGCCATCGCTCAACGGATAAAAGGTACTCCGGGGATAACAGGCTGATACCGCCCAAGAGTTCATATCGACGGCGGTGTTTGGCACCTCGATGTCGGCTCATCACATCCTGGGGCTGAAGCCGGTCCCAAGGGTATGGCTGTTCGCCATTTAAAGTGGTACGCGAGCTGGGTTTAGAACGTCGTGAGACAGTTCGGTCCCTATCTGCCGTGGACGTTTGAGATTTGAGAGGGGCTGCTCCTAGTACGAGAGGACCGGAGTGGACGAACCTCTGGTGTTCCGGTTGTCACGCCAGTGGCATTGCCGGGTAGCTATGTTCGGAATAGATAACCGCTGAAAGCATCTAAGCGGGAAACTAGCCTCAAGATGAGATCTCACTGGAACCTTGAGTTCCCTGAAGGGCCGTCGAAGACTACGACGTTGATAGGTTGGGTGTGTAAGCGCTGTGAGGCGTTGAGCTAACCAATACTAATTGCCCGTGAGGCTTGACCATATAACACCCAAGCAATTTGCGTCGAAGAGACCAGATTGCGGTGTGTGAAGACGAAACGAACCGAAAGTTCGAGATCTTGCAAAACACCGAAAGCTATCACATACCCAATTTGCTGAAGCGAGGCCAGCTGGCCGCGACTCAGTACCCGAATTTCTTGACGACCATAGAGCATTGGAACCACCTGATCCCATCCCGAACTCAGCAGTGAAACGATGCATCGCCGATGGTAGTGTGGGGTTTCCCCATGTGAGAGTAGGTCATCGTCAAGATTAAATTCCAGAACCCCTGATTGCTTACGCAGTCAGGGGTTTTGTTTTGCGCGGTCGGAAAGTATGGCGAGCGTCTCCAAGTGTTCCTCACTTGCAGCCTACGATTGTCTTCAATGCTAAAGTCCATCCCTCGATTTTGCTTTTCCCAAGGAAGCCGTTATGCCGGATGCGACGTCCCTCAGTGCTGGATTCATGGTGGTTCACGGCAACCGCCTGGATGAGCTGCGCAGCCTGGTTGTCAGCTGGATGCGCCGTTACCCGCTGGCTCCCCTGGAAAACGAAATCGCCCTGGTACAAAGCAACGGCATTGCCCAGTGGCTGAAACTGGCGCTGGCTGAAGACCCTGAAGACGACGACATGGGCGGTTGCGGCATCGCTGCCGCTATTGATGTGCAGCTTCCCGGTAGCTTCATGTGGCAGCTCTATCGCATGGTCCTGGGCAAAGACGAAATCCCGCCCAAGTCCCTGCTGGATAAAGCCCCACTGACCTGGCGCCTCATGCGCCTGTTGCCGGAGCTGATCGATCAGCCCCATTTCGAACCCCTGCAACGCTTCCTGACCCACGATACGGATCTGCGCAAACGCTACCAACTCGCGGAACGCCTCGCCGACCTGTTCGACCAATACCAGGTCTACCGTGCCGACTGGCTGGAAGATTGGGCTGCCGGTCGCCATCAACTGCGCAATGGCCGTGGCGAATCCAAACCCTTGAGCCCGGCCAACTGCTGGCAAGCCGAACTGTGGCGCGCCCTGCTGTTGGACGTAGGAGAGGAGGGCATGGCTCAAAGTCGCGCCGGAGTTCACCAACGCTTTATCGAGCGCATCAATAGCCTGGAGCAGGCACCGATAGGCCTGCCCTCCCGCGTGATCGTGTTCGGCATTTCCTCCTTGCCAGCCCAAGCGCTGGAAGCCCTTGCCGGCCTCGCCCGTTTCAGCCAGGTGCTGCTGTGTGTGCACAACCCTTGTCGCCATCACTGGTCCGACATCGTCGCCGACAAAGACCTGCTCCGAAACGAATACAAGCGCCAGGCACGCAAGGCCGGAATGCCGGTCACCATCGACCCGCAAACCCTGCATCAGCACGCCCACCCGCTGCTCGCTGCCTGGGGTAAGCAAGGTCGCGACTACATCAACCTGTTGGACAGCTACGACGACCCCAACAGTTACCGCTCGGCATTCCGTGACGGTCGTATCGACCTGTTCAGCGAGAGCGAGCCCACCACCTTGCTCAACCAACTCCAGGACGACATCCTCGAACTGCGCCCCCTCAACGAAACCCGTGAACTCTGGCCAAGCGTCGACCTGGCGCGCGACACTTCCATTCGCTTCCACATCGCCCACAGTGCCCAACGCGAAGTTGAAGTTCTTCACGACCAGTTACTGCAGCGCTTCAGCGCCGACCCCACGCTGCGCCCACGGGACATCATCGTCATGGTCCCCGACGTCGACAACTACGCGCCGCATATTCGCGCCGTATTCGGCCAGCTTGAAAGAAGCGACCTACGCTTCATTCCGTTCACGCTTACGGACCAGGGCCAGCGCGGCCGCGATCCGTTACTGATCGCCGTCGAGCACCTGCTCAAGCTCCCGGACAGCCGCTTTCCGGTCAGCGAAATCCTCGACCTGCTCGACGTCCCGGCCCTGCGGGAACGCTTCGCCATCAAGGAACGCGACCTGCCGACCCTGCACCGCTGGATCGAAGGCGCCGGTATCCGTTGGGGCCTCAACGCCGAACAACGCGCCGGCCTCGGCTTACCCCAGGAGCTGGAGCAAAACAGCTGGCGGTTCGGCCTGCGTCGCATGCTCCTGGGCTACGCCGTCGGTACGGGCTCTGCCTGCGATGGCATCGAGCCGTACGATGAAATCGGCGGCCTCGATGCTGCCTTGATAGGACCGCTGGTCGCACTGCTCGATGCGCTGCACGACGCCCACCAGGCACTTTCGCAACCTGCCGCACCGACAGAGTGGGGCGAGCGCCTGCAAAACCTGATGCAGCTGTTCTTCCTCCCGAGCAACGAGCACGACGACTACCTGTTGGGTCAGCTCGAGCAACTGAGAGAAACCTGGCTGGAAACCTGCGAGTCCGTCGGACTGCATGACGAATTACCCCTGACCGTAGTCCGCGAGGCCTGGCTGGCAGGCCTCGACCAAGGCCGACTGTCCCAGCGCTTCCTCGCGGGAGCTGTCAATTTTTGTACCTTGATGCCCATGCGCGCGATCCCATTCAAGCTGGTTTGCCTACTCGGCATGAACGATGGCGACTACCCACGCGCACAACCGCCGCTGGACTTTGACCTGATGGGCAGCGACTACCGCCCAGGCGATCGGTCACGTCGCGAAGACGACCGCTACCTGTTGCTCGAAGCCCTGCTCTCCGCCCGCGACCAGCTCTACATCAGTTGGGTCGGTCGCAGTATCCGCGACAACAGTGACCGCCCGGCATCGGTCCTGATCGGGCAGTTGCGCGACCACATTGCCAGCGGCTGGCACACCACCAGTGGCGAACCACTCCTGGAAGCCACCACCCAGGAACACCCGCTCCAGCCCTTCAGCGCCCGCTACTTCCATGAAGGTGACGAGCTGTTCAGCTACGCCCGCGAATGGCAGTTGCTCCACGCAATCCCGGACAGCCTGCCCGATACCGGCAGCCTCGCACCCTACACCCAGGAAGAACCGCTGAGCCTTGGCCAACTGCAAGACTTCCTGCGCAACCCGGTCAAACACTTCTTCAGCCAGCGCCTGAAAGTATTTTTCGAAGCCGCCGAAGTCCCGCTGGAAGATGAAGAACCCTTCGTCCTCGATGCACTGCAGCGCTATAACCTGAGCGACAGTTTGCTCACGGCGGCACTCACCCGCCCCGACAACCTCGACGAAGCCCTCAACGCCCAGGCCCTGCGTCTGCAAGGCAGTGGCTTGTTGCCGATGGTTGGTTTCGGCGAATGCCTGCGCAAAGAACTGATCGAGCCTCTGCCCGACCTGTTGCAGCGTTACCAGCAACTCCTGGCACTCTGGCCCACTGCGCACACCAGCGCCGAACCGATCATTTTTGAGCATCAAGGCATCCAACTGGAAGGTTGGATCAGTGGCCTGCATCAACGCAGCGATGGCGGCTTTCTAAGCGTCACCGCCATCCCCAACAGCATCGGCTCGATCAAGACCCGTAAGTGGCATCGCCTGATTCGCCCATGGGTCAACCACCTGGTGGCCTGTGCCTGCGGCCTTCCGTTAAGTACCGGCCTGGTCGCCAGCGACGACACACTGCTATTGGCCCCACTTGAGCAAGCCACAGCCCGGGAGCTCCTCGGCAACCTGCTGCTCGCCTGGAAAACCGGCATGAGCGAACCACTGCCGGTCGCCGTTAAAACCGCATTCGCCTGGCTCGGTCAAACCGACCCGGCCAAAGCGCAAGCCGCCGCCAGCAAAGCCTACGAAGGCGACGGCCAAACCAGCGACGGCGAGCGCCGTGAAAGCCCTGCGCTCATCCGACAGTTCCCCGACTACGCCGCCTTGATGGCCAGCGAAGAGTTCGAAGGCTGGTGCGAAACCCTCTATCGACCGTTGATCAACGCTCCCTGGCGATCACTCACCAGCGCGGAGGCCAGCGCATGAGCGGTACAAAACCCCTGGCCCTGGCCTTCCCGCTCAAGGGCAGCCAACTGATCGAAGCCAGTGCCGGCACAGGCAAGACATTTACCATCTCAGCGCTCTACCTGCGGCTGGTACTCGGCCACGGAGGGGACGAATCGGGCTTCGGCCGCGAGTTGCTGCCGCCGCAAATTCTCGTCGTGACCTTTACTGATGCCGCCACCAAAGAGCTGCGTGAACGCATCCGAATCCGCCTGGCAGAAGCCGCGCGTTTTTTCCGCGAAGAAATCGAAGAACCCGACGCGTTGATCGCGGAACTGCGCGACCAATACAGCCCCGAACAATGGCCCGGCTGTGCCAATCGCCTGGACATCGCCGCCCAGTGGATGGATGAAGCCGCCGTCTCGACCATTCACAGCTGGTGCCAGCGCATGCTGCGCGAGCACGCCTTCGACAGCGGGAGCCTGTTCACCCAGACCCTGGAGACCGACCACAGCGACCTGCTCGGCGAAGTGCTGCGCGACTACTGGAGGCTGTTCTGCTACCCGATGCACGACGATGCGCTGAACTGGGTGCGCAACAATTGGGGCGGCCCGGCGGCCCTGATGCCACGGGTACGCGCGCTGTTCGGCAGCGAGCGGCCCACGGATGAAACGCGTGACCCCGCCGAGCTGATCAACGAATGCCTGCAAGAGCGCCGCCAAGCACTCGTCGCGCTCAAGGCACCCTGGCAACAATGGGCAGAAGAATTGCGCAACATTTGCCTGCAGGCCGTCGCCGCCAAAACCGTCGATGGTCGCAAGATGCAAGCCCGTTACTTCGAACCCTGGTTCGAAAAAATCAGCGCCTGGGCAGCTGACGAGTCTCTCGAACAACTGGACATCGGCACCGGTTTCACCCGCCTGACCCCCGACGGCATGGCCGAAGCCTGGAAAGGCGAACCACCACGCCATCCGGGTATCGACGCCATGGCCAGTCTCAAGGCCAGCCTCGACGCCCTGCCAACGCCCGATGCTGCTGTGCTGCAACACGCCGCCGGCTGGGTGGGAAAACGCTTCGAAGAAGAAAAGCGCCGGCGCGCCGAAATGGGCTTCGACGACATGCTGATCCGCCTCAACGCCGCCCTGCAAGCCGACGGCGGCGAGCGTTTGGCCAGCGTGATCCGCGAGCAATTCCCGGTCGCCCTGATCGACGAGTTCCAGGACACCGACCCGGTGCAATACAGCATCTTCGACAGCATCTACCGCATCGAAGAAAACCACCTCGACAGCGGCCTGTTTCTGATCGGCGACCCAAAGCAGGCGATCTACGCCTTCCGTGGCGCCGACATCTACACCTACCTGCGCGCGCGCCAGTCCACCACCGGCCGCCATCACACCCTGGGCACCAACTTCCGTTCGAGCCACGCCATGGTCGAGGCGGTAAACCACGTATTCCAGCGCGCAGAAAAAGGCCGTGGAGCGTTCCTGTTCCGTGAGCCCGACGGGACGAATCCGGTGCCGTTCCAGTCGGTATTGTCCCAAGGCCGTAAGGAACAACTGCAGGTCAACGGTCAGACGTTGCCTGCGCTGAATCTCTGGCATCTACCCACCGACCAGCCGATCTCCGGCGTGCTCTACCGCCAACAGTTGGCCGCGTCCTGTGCCAGTCAAATCGTCGCGTTACTCAATGGCGGCCAGCAGGGAACTGCCGGATTCCTCGGCAAAGACGCTAGCTTCAAAGGCGTGCTGCCGTCAGACATCGCCATCCTCGTGCGCGACGGCAAGGAAGCCCAGGCCGTGCGCGGTGAACTGGCTGCCCGTGGCGTGCGCAGCGTTTACCTCTCCGATAAGGATTCTGTGTTCGCCGCCCAGGAAGCCCACGACCTGCTGGCCTGGCTCAAGGCCTGTGCCGAGCCGGACGTCGAGCGCCCACTGCGCGCCGCCCTGGCTTGCGTCACCTTGAACCTGTCGCTGCCCGAACTGGAGCGTTTGAACCAGGACGAACTGGCGTGGGAACAACGCGTAATGCAGTTCCGCGATTACCGTACGATCTGGCGCACCCAAGGCGTGCTGCCGATGCTGCGGCGCCTGTTGCACGACTTCAAATTGCCGCAAACCCTGATCACCCGCAGCGATGGCGAGCGGGTATTGACCAACCTGTTGCACCTCTCGGAATTGCTGCAACAGGCGGCCGCAGAGCTGGACGGTGAACAAGCGCTGATTCGCCATCTGGCCGAACATCTCGCGCTTTCCGGCCAGGCCGGTGAAGAGCAGATCCTGCGCCTGGAAAGTGATGAACAACTGGTCAAAGTGGTAACGATCCACAAATCCAAGGGGCTGGAATACGACCTGGTTTTCCTGCCGTTCATTTGCTCGGCAAAACCGGTGGATGGCAGCCGCCTGCCGTTGCATTACCACGACGCAAACGGCAAATCCCAGGTCAGCCTCAGGCCCACCGCCGAGTTGATCGCCCAAGCCGACGATGAACGGCTGGCCGAAGACTTGCGTCTGTTTTACGTGGCGCTGACCCGCGCCAAACACGCCTGCTGGCTGGGCATCGCCGACCTCAAGCGTGGCAATAACAACAGCTCGGTGCTGCACCTGTCGGCCCTGGGCTACTTGCTCGGCGGCGGCGCTTCACTTGGCGAGTCCGGCGGCCTGGCCCGCTGGTTGCTTGACCTGCAGGAAGGTTGCCCGGCACTGCATTACGCAGAAATGCCCGAGGCCGATGCGGTCGTATTCCACCCGCCGCGTAACCAAGCCACCTTGCTCGCGCCGCTGCTGCCCAAGCGCAAGGCGGCAGAAAACTGGTGGATCGCTTCCTACAGTGCGCTGCGTATCGGCGAGAGCATGAGTGCGGCGAGCCTCGAAGCGCCGGAAAGCCCACAAGCGCAGAAGCTGTTCGATGACGAACGCCTCGACCCGGATGCCCCACGCGAAGTGCCGGCTTCCGGTGGCGATATTCACCGTTTCCCACGCGGGCCGAATCCCGGCACCTTCCTCCATGGCCTGCTGGAATGGGCGGGCGGCGAAGGCTTCAATGTTACCCCGGAGGCCATCGAAGATGCGGTTGCCCGCCGCTGCAACCGACGTGGCTGGGAAGGCTGGATCGGCACACTCGGCGGTTGGCTCGGGCATCTGTTGCAAGCCCGGTTGCCGCTGGGCAACGGGCAGGTGGCCCTTAGCGAGTTGCGGCAGTACCAGATCGAAATGGAGTTCTGGTTTGCCAGCCACAAGGTCGACGTCCTCGCACTCGACAAACTGGTGTGCCAGCACACTCACAATGGCGTATCCCGCGTGGCCGCCGAACCGGTGCTGCTCAATGGCATGTTCAAGGGTTTTATCGACCTGACCTTTGAACACGAAGGCCGCTACTACGTGGCCGACTACAAATCCAATTGGCTTGGTCCCGATGATTCGGCCTACACGCAGCAGGCCATGGAACTGTCGATCCTCGACCATCGTTACGACCTGCAATACGTACTTTACCTGCTGGCCCTGCATCGCCAGCTGAAGGCGCGGCTGCCGGATTACGACTACGACCGTCACGTCGGCGGCGCGTTGTACCTGTTCCTGCGGGGCACCCATTCCGCGAGCCAGGGCGCGTATTTCACCCGACCACCCCGGGAATTGATCGAAAGCCTGGACCTGCTGTTCCAGGGCAAACCGCTGCCACCCAAGGCCGAGCCCGCCTGGGAACAAGGAGAGCTGCTATGAGCCTGTCGCCGTTACCGCTTGAGGAGCTGACGCCCCTCAGCCGCGCCGCCGACCTGGTGCAACTGCTCGATCTCTGGGTGCAGCGCGGCTGGTTGCGCGCGCTGGACAAGGCCTTTGTCGGCTTCCTCCACGAACTCGATCCGCAGGCTGATCCTTTAGTCCTGCTGGCCGCGGCCCTGACCAGCCACCAACTGGGCCATGGCCATGTATGCCTGGACCTGTTCGAAACCCTCAAGGCCCCGGATTTCGCTCTGTCGCTGCCACCCGAAGGCGATGTGCAAACCGGCGTCATGCTACTGCCATCACAGTTGCTCGACGGCCTGGACGGCGCCCATTGGTGCCATGCCCTGGCCGCCAGCCGTCTGGTGGCACTGGCCGTCGACGGCAGCGAGGAGGCGCAAAGCCGGCCACTGGTGCTGTCGGGCAAACGCCTGTACTTGCGCCGCTACTGGACCTACGAACGGCGTATCGACAGCGCTTTGCGCCTGCGACTCGCCACCCGGGAAAGCGTTGCCGCCGATCTGCCCGAACGCCTGAATCGCCTGTTCGACCAGGCCCCGCCAGACGGTGTTGTCGACTGGCAAAAACTCGCCTGCGCCTTGGCCACCCGCGGTGCATTCAGCATCGTCACCGGCGGGCCGGGTACCGGCAAGACCACCACGGTGGTGCGTTTGCTTGCGCTGTTGCAGGCCCCCGCCGTGGAAGCGGGCAGCGCGTTGCGCATCCGTCTGGCGGCGCCCACCGGCAAGGCGGCCGCACGCTTGACCGAGTCCATCAGCCAGCAAGTGCTGTCGCTGAAAGTGCCTGATGCGGTGAAGGACAAAATCCCGACCCAGGTCACCACCGTTCACCGTTTGCTCGGCAGCCGTCCCGGCACCCGACACTTCCGGCATCACATCGGCAATCCGTTGCCCCTGGATGTGCTGGTGGTAGACGAAGCCTCGATGATCGACCTGGAAATGATGGCCAACCTGCTGGACGCCTTACCACCCCATGCTCGCCTGGTGCTGCTGGGTGACAAGGACCAGTTGGCCTCGGTTGAAGCCGGGGCGGTGCTGGGGGATTTGTGCCGCGACGCCGAAGCCGGTTTCTACAGCCCGCAAACCCGCCAGTGGCTGCAACAGGTCAGCGGCGAAGACCTCGGCGCCAGCGGCCTGCAGGAAGACCTCGACGGTAGCCACCCCTTGGCGCAACAAGTGGTGATGCTGCGTTACTCGCGGCGTTTCGGCGAAGGCAGCGGCATTGGCCAGCTGGCCCGCTGGGTCAACCAGCAAAACCCTGAGCAGGCCCGCAAACTGCTGGCTGCCCGCAGCCATGCCGACCTGTTTTGCGTCAGCCTCAAGGGCGAGCACGACCATGCCCTGGAGCGCCTGGTGCTGGACGGCCATGGCGACGGTGCCCACGGTTATCGCCATTACCTGAAACTGCTGCAGACCGCGCGTCCGTCCCTGGAGACGCCACGGGATGACGAGGCCTGGACGCTCTGGGCGCAAAAGCTGCTGAAAGCCTTCGACGCATTCCAGTTGCTCTGCGCCGTACGCAAGGGCCCATGGGGCGTGGAGGGCCTGAACCTGCGCATTACCGCCGCGCTGCTCAAGGCTCGGCTGATCGACAGCGACCAGCAATGGTACGAAGGGCGCCCGGTGTTGATGACTCGCAACGATTACGGCCTGGGCCTGATGAACGGCGATATCGGTATCGCCCTCAAGCTGCCCGAAAGCGACGGCGGGCCGCAGGTTCTGCGCGTCGCGTTCCCGCGCAACGATGGCCAGGGCGGCGTACGGTTTGTGTTGCCCAGCCGGCTCAACGACGTCGAAACCGTCTACGCGATGACGGTGCACAAATCTCAGGGCTCTGAATTCACCCACACCGCACTGATTTTGCCGGACGCCTTGAACCCGGTGCTCACCAAAGAGCTGATCTACACCGGCATCACCCGCGCCAAGGACTGGTTCAGCCTGATCGAACCCCGGGGTGGCGTATTCGAAGAGGCGGTGAGCCGCAAGGTGAAACGCTTGAGTGGGCTGATGCTGGAACTGGGCACTTGATCGTCAAAGAAGCTGACCGATGGGACATCTAAATTTTCTGATCCAAATGTGTGATTTTTCTTAATAAAATGTCGGAATCCTCCTGGGTGTCACCTCGGGGGTTTTCCGCCGTTGTGCTATCGTTGCGGCATCATCCCGAGAAGATCAAAGAGAATCGCTGCATGAACGTGGCTGTCTCGCCCACAGAGCGAAGTTTGAGCTGGAGACGAATGCTGCTGTTGGCGCTTCTGTGCGTGTTCACGCCCCTCGTTTTTGCCCAGCCGCCTGCCGGCATGGCCGATCAGCGGGCCAAGGCCGTCACCCAAGTGGTCCTGGGAATTCTCAGTTACGCCCGCTGGCCGGTAGAGCCCGCGCAATTGCGTTTGTGCATCGTCGGGCCAACCCAATACACCGATGACCTGGTCAAAGGCACCACCCAGGCTACCGGCCGTCCGGTAGTGGTGCAGCGTTTGCTGGCCGACCATCCAGACATCGCCAATGCCTGCGATGCCGTGTACATCGGCCAATTGACCAGCGACGAGCGCAGCCGCCTGTTCGCGGCATTGATCGGCCATCCAGTGCTCAGCATCAGCGAAGGCGGCGACCAATGCACCGTGGGCAGCCTGTTCTGCCTGCGGGTAGCCGACGAACAGGTGTCGTTCGAGGTCAACCTGGATTCCGTTGCCCGTAGCGGTGTGCGCATTCATCCGAGTGTGCTGCAGCTGTCCCGACGTCGAGCGCCGGGGTCATGAGTGTCGATAAGGCGCCAGTGCGTCCTACCTTGCGTTCAGTGATCGGGCGCGGGCACCTGAGCCTGGCGCTGATGGCCGTCAGCATGGCCAGTATCTCCCTGACCCTGCTCGGCGTGCTCGCGCTGCGGGTGTATGCCGACCACAATCTGCACCTGATCGCCCGCTCCATCAACTACACCGTGGAAGCGGCCGTGGTGTTCAACGACAGCGCGGCGGCCACCGAGGCGTTGGGCGTGATCGCCTCTGAGGAAGAAGTGGCCGAGGCGGAAGTCTTCAACGTCGACGGCAAGCAACTGGCCCATTGGGAGCGCCCTGAAACCGGGATGCTGTCGATGATTGAGCTGCAGTTGGCGCATGCCCTGCTCGAACAACCCATCACCCAGCCGATCCTGCACCAGGGCCAGGTCATCGGCAGCGTGCACCTGACCGGCCACGGCGGCAGCCTGTTGCGCTTCCTGCTCAGCGGCCTTGCCGGGATTCTGGTGTGCACCGCCCTCAGCGCCTGGGTTGCACTGTACCTGGCGCGGCGTTTGTTACGCGGCATCACCGGACCGTTGCACAGCCTGGCCTCGGTGGCCCACGCCGCCCGAAGCGAGCGGGCCTTTGACCGACGCGTACCGCCGGCGAAAATCGCCGAACTCGACAGCCTGGGCAATGACTTCAATGCCCTGCTCGACGAACTGGAGGCCTGGCAGACCCACCTGCAAAGCGAAAACGAAACCCTCGCCCACCAGGCCAGCCACGACAGCCTGACCGGGCTGCCCAACCGTGCGTTCTTCGAAGGGCGGCTGATCCGCGCCCTGCGCAGCGCCGCCAAGCTCAACGAGAAAGTGGCGGTCTTGTTCCTCGACAGCGACCGCTTTAAAGACATCAACGACAACTTCGGCCACGCCGCCGGCGATGCGGTATTGGTGGCAGTGGCTAAGCGCATTCGTGCGCAACTGCGAGAAGACGACCTGGTGGCACGCCTGGGCGGCGATGAATTCGCCATCTTGCTGTCGCCTCTGCACCGACTTGAGGACGCCCAGCGCATTGCCGAAAAAATCATCGCCAGCATGGACGCGCCCATTGCGCTGCCCGGCGACGCCCACGTATTGACCTCACTCAGTATCGGCATCGCCGTCTACCCCGATCATGGCGCCACCCCCGGTAACCTGCTCAACGCCGCCGATGCGGCGATGTACCAGGCCAAACGGCTTTCCCAGGGTGGCCAGCAAACGGCGGAATCGGAGTCCCCCGCCGCCGACGTTCAACACAGGAGTTGATCCCTTGTTCTCGACCGCACGCTTTTTATTCATCACCTTGCTCGTGGCTCTGCTCGCCCTGAGCGGCTGCCAGACCCCGCCGCCAAAAGGCCTGACACCGGCGCAAATCGCCGTGCTCAAACAGCAGGGTTTTGAACTGACTGACGAAGGCTGGGCCTTCGGCCTCTCGGGCAAGGTGCTGTTTGGCAGCGACGTCGAAAGTCTGAATGCCCCCAGCACCGAGATCGTCCAGCGCATCGGCAAGGCGCTGCTGGGCGTGGGCATTCAGCGCGTGCGGGTCGACGGCCACACCGACGCCTCGGGCAAGGAAACCTACAACCAGCAACTGTCCCTGCGCCGAGCCAAAAGCGTCGCGCACGTGTTGGCAGGGGTTGGGATGAAAGAAGAAAACGTACAACTGCGCGGGCTGGGCAGCAGCGAGCCGGTGGCGTCCAACGCGACAGCGGCGGGGCGCACCGAGAATCGCCGGGTGTCGATTGTGGTGATTGCGGACTAGTCTGGCTTTCGGGCCGTTCGAGTTGCAATGCAATCAATGTGGGAGCCGGGCTTGCCCGCGATGGCGGTGGATCAGTTGATGTATTGGGTGACTGACACACTGCTATAGCGGGCAAGCCCGGCTCCCACATTTTATTTAATCGGCAAACACCATCTCCCGCGTTTCCCCCATCAACAACGGCTGATTCTGCTCCGTCACCTCACGGATGTAATCCCACAGCAGGGTGATCCGTTTCAACTTCCTCAAGTCCTCGCGGCAGTACATCCAGAACTGCCGCGTGATATTGATTTCCTTGCCCAGCACCGGCAGCAATCGCGGGTCCTGCGCCGCCAAAAAGCACGGCAGGATCGCCAGCGAGCGCCCTTGCTGCGCCGCCACATACTGCGCAATCACGCTGGTGCTGCGCAAACTGGCGCTGGCGCCGGGCACTACATTGGCCAGGTACAGCAGCTCTGAACTGAACGCTAAATCATCCACGTAGCTGATAAACGGATGCTCGGCCAGGTCCGCCGCCCGGCGGATGGGCGGGTGCTGGTCCAGGTATTCCTGCGTCGCGTACAGCTGCAGCTTGTAGTCGCACAGCTTGCAGCACACGTACGGCCCGTGTTCCGGCCGCTCCAGGGCGATGACGATATCCGCCTCGCGCTTGGACAGGCTGATGAAGTGGGGCAGGGGCAGGATGTCCACCGAGATCGCCGGGTAGGTGTCGACGAAGTGGCTCAGTTGCGGGGTGACGAAGAAGCTGCCGAACCCTTCGGTGCAGCCCATGCGCACGTGGCCGGACAGCGCCACGCCGGAGCCGGAGACCTGTTCGCAGGCCATGTGCAACGTGCTTTCGATGGACTCGGCGTAACCCAGCAGGCGCTGGCCTTCGGTGGTCAATACGAAGCCGTTGGTCCGGGACTTTTCAAACAGAAGAGTGCCCAACGATCCTTCAAGGGAACTGATACGCCGCGACACCGTGGTGTAGTCCACGGCCAGGCGCTTGGCAGCGACGCTGGCCTTGCGGGTACGGGCGACTTCGAGGAAAAACTTCAGGTCATCCCAGTTCAGGGAGCCCAGTGACGTGATGTTTTTTTGCATATTGGACCGGCTTTTATGTGCGTTCTTATTAGAAGTTTGCACATCTATACTCCAAAAACAGTCCGAACGCCTCATCCTCAAGGCGATTCAACGCCTTGGTTCTCTGCATACCTACAAGAATTGGAGACCACATGAACGCATCTGCCGATATTTCCGTAAAACAGGTCAAGCTGCTGATCAACGGCGAGTGGGTCGAATCCAGGACCACCGAATGGCAAGACATCGTCAACCCCGCTACCCAGCAAGTGCTGGCCCGCGTACCGTTTTCCACCCCTGAAGAAGTCAACGCTGCCATCGACGCCGCCCATCGCGCCTTCCAGACCTGGAAGCTGACGCCGATCGGTGCGCGCATGCGCATCATGCTCAAGCTGCAAGCCTTGATCCGCGAGCACTCCAAGCGCATCGCCGTGGTCCTGAGTGCCGAGCAGGGCAAGACCATTGCCGACGCTGAAGGCGACATTTTCCGTGGCCTGGAAGTGGTCGAGCACGCGTGCTCCATCGGCACCCTGCAGATGGGCGAATTCGCTGAAAACGTCGCCGGCGGTGTGGACACCTACACCCTGCGCCAGCCGATCGGCGTGTGCGCCGGCATCACCCCGTTCAACTTCCCGGCGATGATTCCGCTGTGGATGTTCCCGATGGCCATTGCCTGCGGTAACACGTTCGTACTCAAGCCATCGGAACAGGACCCGCTGTCGACCCTGCTGCTGGTTGAACTGGCGCTGGAAGCCGGGGTGCCAGCCGGCGTGCTGAACGTGGTTCACGGCGGCAAGGACGTGGTGGATGCGCTGTGCACCCACAAAGATATCAAGGCCGTGTCCTTCGTCGGTTCGACCGCCGTCGGTACCCACGTCTACGACCTCGCCGGTAAACACGGCAAGCGCGTGCAATCGATGATGGGCGCCAAGAACCACGCCGTGGTGCTGCCGGATGCCAATCGCGAACAAACCCTGAACGCCCTGGTCGGCGCCGGTTTCGGTGCGGCGGGTCAGCGTTGCATGGCAACTTCCGTGGTGGTGCTGGTAGGCGCGGCCAAGCAATGGCTGCCGGACCTCAAGGCCCTGGCGCAAAAGCTCAAGGTGAACGCCGGCAGCGAAGCCGGCACCGATGTGGGTCCGGTTATCTCCAAGCGCGCCAAGGCACGCATTCTCGACCTGATCGAAAGCGGCGTGAAAGAAGGCGCCAAGCTGGAACTGGATGGCCGCGGCATCAAGGTGCCGGGTTTCGAGGACGGCAATTTCGTCGGCCCGACGTTGTTCTCCGGCGTGACCACCGACATGCAGATCTACACCCAGGAAATCTTCGGCCCGGTGCTGGTGGTGCTGGAAGTCGACACCCTCGACCAAGCCATCGCCCTGGTCAACGCCAACCCGTTCGGCAACGGCACCGGCCTGTTCACCCAGAGCGGCGCGGCGGCGCGTAAATTCCAGAGCGAAATCGATGTGGGCCAGGTCGGCATCAACATCCCGATCCCCGTGCCGGTTCCGTTCTTCAGCTTCACCGGTTCCCGTGGTTCGAAACTCGGCGACCTGGGCCCGTACGGCAAGCAAGTGGTGCAGTTCTACACCCAGACCAAAACCGTCACCAGCCGCTGGTTCGACGACGACAGCGTCAACGATGGCGTCAACACCACCATCAACCTGCGCTGATCGAGGAGACGACCATGAAGATTGCATTTATCGGCCTGGGCAACATGGGCGCGCCGATGGCGCGCAACCTGATCAAGGCTGGCCATGCGCTGAACCTGTTCGACCTGAACCAGACCGTGCTCAAGGAACTGGCGGAACTGGGCGGCACCATCAGCGCTTCACCGCGCGCGGCAGCCGAAGGCGCCGAGTTGGTGGTGACCATGCTCCCGGCTGCGGCCCATGTGCGCAGTGTGTGGCTCGGTGAAGACGGCGTGCTCGCCGGCATCGGCAAAGGCGTGCCGGCGGTGGATTGCAGCACCATCGACCCGCAGACCGCCCGCGATGTAGCGGCGGCGGCAGCGAAACAAGGCGTGGTGATGGCGGATGCTCCAGTGTCCGGCGGCACCGGCGGTGCCCAGGCTGGGACGTTGACCTTCATGGTCGGCGCCACCCCGGAACTGTTCGCCACCCTGCAACCGGTGCTGGCGCAGATGGGCCGCAACATCGTCCATTGCGGCGAAGTCGGCACCGGGCAAATCGCCAAGATCTGCAACAACCTGCTGCTGGGTATCACCATGGTCGGCGTCAGCGAAGCCATGGCCCTGGGCGATGCGCTGGGCATCGACACCCAAGTGTTGGCGGGAATCATCAACAGCTCCACCGGGCGCTGCTGGAGTTCGGACACCTATAACCCATGGCCCGGGATTATCGAGACGGCGCCGTCGTCCCGGGGTTATACCGGTGGGTTTGGTGCAGAACTGATGCTCAAGGATCTGGGACTGGCCACTGAAGCGGCCCGCCAGGCACACCAGCCGGTGATCCTCGGCGCAGTGGCGCAGCAGTTGTATCAATCGATGAGCCAACGTGGGGAAGGGGGCAAGGACTTCTCGGCGATCATCAACAGCTATCGAAAACCAAAGTAGGGCGATTGTCCTTCTTCACTGTGGGCCCCTGATTTTTTACTGCGTAGACCTTCCAGCACCAGCTCACTACTGGTGCTTTTTTTTGGCCTGAATAAACCCCTTCGCGACGGTTGTGGGAGGGCGGTATTACTTATCGACTAATGCCTAGGGATAAGGTTTTTTTGCATTGTTATAGTTGTGAAATAAACTTTTACAAGTTTCAGGTGTGACGCTGAAATATCATGTTTTTGATCATGGGTTATTCATTTGGTGAGTGTCCATGGGGCGCTCGATTATCATGCCGTTATAATTGATTTCTCGGTTATGTGTGTTCGGTTTGTCGTGGCTTCCCTCATTAAATACCCATGTTTATTGCGTGTTTACATTTCTCTTTGATGTTGACTACTGCCTCGCTAGTATCGGTTTTGCGAGCGTTGTCATGGTTGCTGCGTCTCGATAACTTCCGCCGAAGCGTTGTACTTTCAAAGTTGTGCAGGTGTGTCAGAGATGGCTAGCGAATGGATGCGTACATCGGGTTTCCCAGGGCTATCGGCCTCATCGAACGAGGCCGCCCTGGAACTTGAAAAAGCCCGCATCCTGGCCCGCCACCTCTCCCGGTTGCTCGACCTCTGGGCTGCGATGCAGTCCAGCCCAAGGCCCGGGCAGGCTTATTCTGACGCCAAGGATGTGCCACCTCATTCGGTGTCAGCGTGTTGCAAGCGCACGCGTGTGGGTCTGCAATGTCGTGAAGAAACCGGCGTCGGTTGATCGCTGTAAATCCTGACCAGTCCTATATAAACGCAAAAAAAGTTTCGTGCTCGGCGGTAACTACCGTCGTGGGCATTCGCTCGCGCTGAAATACGTGTGTCCATATAAAAAACGGGTGAGAGATGAAAAACATAACTATTGTCGACAAGGCAACGGGGACGGCGACAGAGCATGCCTTTGGCAACGCCAGCCTCAAGGGAACCAGCATTGTAAAACTGCCGTTCGGACAAGAAAGCGTTCAATCGTTTCAACAGTCCGGCCAAAACCTGGTGGTCACTCTAAAGTCTGGAGAAACCATCACCATTCAGAACTTTTTTGTGGTGGGAGCCGACGGCTCCGCTAACCAACTGGTACTGGAAAATGCCGACGGAACATTGTTGCTCGGCAACTATTCCACGCCGTATTCGGGTTTCAACTTCACCGAAATCTCGACCCTGGACGACCTGGGTGTGGCAGCCATTGCCGCTGACAGTGCGGTGCCGGACTGGGTGCTGTGGGGCTTGGGCATCCTCGCCGTCGGCGGTACCGCCGCGGCATTGAGCGGTGGTGGCGGTGGTGGTGGCCATCATCATCAAACGCCAGTTCCTGCACCCGGTGCTGCGACCGGTTTGTCGGTCAACAGCGCGGGCACGGTGGTCAGCGGTAAAGGTCAGCCTGGCACCACCGTCACGGTCAAGGATGCCGCCGGTAACGTACTGGGCACAGGCACTGTGGGTACCGACGGCAACTTCCAGGTCAACCTGGACAAGCCGCAAACCAATGGCGAAACCCTGCAAGTCGTCCTCAAGGATGCCGCGGGTCAGGAATCGCAACCTGCGTCTGTGGTAGCGGGTGATACAACCGCCCCCGCCGCACCGAACGGTTTGGCCGTCAGTGCAGACGGTACAACCGTCAGCGGTAAGGGCGAGCCTAACTCGACCGTGATCATCAAGGATGCCAATGGCGAGGTCCTCGGCACCGGCACCGTGGATGCTGAAGGCAACTTCCAGGTCACCCTGGGAACTGCGCAAACCAATGGCGAAACCCTGCAAGTCACCCTCAAGGATGCTGCCGGCAATGAATCGTCCGCCAGCCCCGTGGTGGCTGGCGACAGCACCGCCCCGGATGCGCCGACCAACCTGGTGATCAGTGCCGATGGCGCAACTGTCAGCGGTAAAGGTGAACCGAACGCTGCCGTGAGCATCAAGGATGCCAGCGGCAACGTGATCGGTACGGGCACCGTCGGCGCGGATGGCAATTTCCAGGTTTCGCTCGACACACCCGCGTCCGAAGGCGAAAGCCTGGCGATCACGCTCAAAGACGCTGCCGGCAATGAGTCGGCTCCGGGTGCGCTGGTTGTCGCCGATATTGAGACACCGCTTGCGCCGCGCAACCTGGCAATCAGTGACGTGGGTGACACGCTCAGCGGTGAAGGCGCCGCGGCCCACAAAGTCATCATCCTCAACGATGCTGGTGAAGTGGTCGGCAGCGGAACAGTGGCAGATGACGGCACATTCCTGGTGCAACTGAACTCGCTGCACATCAATGGCGAGCGGCTACGCGTGTTCCTGCGCAACTTCTCGGGCAAGGAATCCCTGCCAGGCATCGTCATCGCGGGGGACACCATCGCCCCGGATGCCCCAACAAACCTGGTGGTTGGCGAAGATGGCAGCACCGTCACCGGCAAGGGCGAACCGCGCGCGACCGTTACCGTGAAAGACGCCGATGGCAACGTGATCGGTACTGGCACGGTCGGCGACGACGGTAATTTTCAAGTCACCCTGGATCCGCTTCAGGTTAACGGCGAAACACTGGCTGTCACATTGACCGATGCAGCAGGCAACGAGTCTGTTCCGGCTTCTGTGATCGCTGTTGATATTGATGATACGGACGCTGATGCGGATGCGGATGCTGACGCGGATGCCGATGCCGATGCCGATGCCGATGCGGACGCTGACGCTGACGCTGATGCGGATGCGGATGCGGATGCCGACGCTGATGCTGATGCTGATGCGGATGCGGATGCCGACGCTGATGCTGATGCGGACGCCGATGCTGACGCGGATGCTGATGCGGACGCCGATGCTGACGCGGATGCTGATGCGGACGCCGACGCCGATGCGGACGCTGATGCGGATGCTGATGCTGATGCGGATGCCGACGCCGATGCTGATGCTGATGCCGACGCCGACGCCGACGCCGATGCGGACGCTGACGCTGACGCTGATGCGGATGCGGATGCGGATGCCGATGCCGATGCTGACGCGGACGCGGATGCGGATGCCGACGCTGATGCGGATGCTGATGCGGATGCGGATGCGGATGCCGACGCTGATGCTGATGCTGATGCGGACGCCGATGCCGATGCCGATGCCGATGCCGATGCTGATGCGGACGCTGATGCGGATGCCGATGCCGATGCCGATGCCGATGCTGATGCTGATGCTGATGCCGATGCTGATGCGGACGCCGATGCTGATGCCGACGCTGATGCTGATGCTGATGCCGACGCTGATGCTGATGCTGATGCCGACGCTGATGCTGATGCTGATGCTGACGCTGACGCTGACGCTGATGCTGACGCTGACGCTGACGCTGATGCTGATGCTGATGCCGACGCTGATGCTGATGCTGATGCTGACGCGGATGCTGATGCCGACGCTGATGCTGATGCTGATGCTGATGCTGATGCTGATGCTGACGCGGATGCTGATGCTGATGCGGACGCCGATGCTGATGCCGACGCTGACGCTGACGCTGATGCTGATGCTGATGCTGATGCTGACGCTGACGCTGACGCTGACGCTGACGCTGACGCTGACGCTGACGCTGACGCTGATGCTGATGCTGATGCTGATGCTGATGCTGATGCCGATGCTGATGCCGACGCCGACGCCGACGCCGACGCCGATGCTGATGCCGACGCTGACGCTGACGCTGATGCGGATGCTGACGCGGATGCCGATGCCGATGCCGATGCCGACGCTGACGCTGATGCGGATGCGGATGCCGACGCGGATGCCGACGCTGACGCTGACGCTGACGCTGACGCTGATGCTGATGCTGATGCCGATGCGGATGCGGATGCTGACGCGGATGCCGATGCCGATGCCGATGCGGACGCTGACGCTGATGCCGACGCCGACGCCGACGCTGATGCCGATGCCGATGCTGATGCGGACGCCGATGCTGATGCCGATGCTGATGCGGACGCCGATGCTGATGCCGATGCCGATGCCGATGCCGATGCCGATGCCGATGCCGACGCGGATGCGGATGCTGACGCCGATGCTGACGCCGATGCCGATGCCGATGCCGATGCCGATGCCGATGCTGACGCTGACGCTGACGCTGACGCTGATGCGGATGCGGATGCGGATGCGGATGCGGATGCGGATGCGGATGCGGATGCGGATGCCGATGCCGACGCCGACGCCGACCTCGAAGCCTTCGACGACCTCGCCACCGGCGAAGTAACCATCAAACCCGTAACATCCAACACCGGCCTGGCCGATATGCGCGTGTTCACCCTGTTGGGTGTCGGCGGCATCATTCTGGGCGATCACACCAAGCAGCAGGAGTTCTCGGTTGCCGAGGGTTCCAGCGGAACGCTGAACCTGCAGTTTGCCCAGGCCGACCTGGTCTCGCTGTTGGGCGGTGGCTTCACTGCCACGCTGGAAGTGAGCGACGGTGCCGGTGGATGGTTGCCGGTGCAACAAGGCAGCAACGGTTCGGGCTTGCTCGACCTGTTGGGTCTGTTTGGACAAAGCTCCAGCGCCAAAATCGAAGGCCTGGAAGCCGGGCAGTATCGCTTTACCCTCAAGCTCGACCCCAACCTGGTCAGCGTTGGTGCAGGGGCCACGGCCAAGTTGAGCGTCACCAATGACAGCCTCACCGACTTCACCGGTGAAGCTGGGCCGGATGTCACCGGCAACGTCATCACCGACCCGGGCATTGGCGGTAAACCGGATGAACCGGGAACCGGCGGGCCAGTGAAGGTGCAGGTCGAGGTCAACGGCGAATTCGTCGATGCCGACGCCACCACCGGCACGGTGCTGCAGGGCCAATATGGTCAGCTGACCATCTTCGCCAACGGCGAGTACAAGTACACCCCGAACGGCGATGTCGCCAGCATCGGCAAGGTGGATGCCTTCGAGTATCACCTGGTCAATGGTGCCGGTGCTTCGGCCTCGGCAACCTTGTATGTGCGTATCGACAGCCCGAGTGTCAACGTGGACTGGAGCGCTACCGATCCATCTGCGCCCGGCGTGATCAACACGGTTGCCAATGATGACCTGGGTTCGGCGCAGATCGACATCGTCAACCTGGTCACCCAGGCCGACCTGGCGCCCCTGAGCTACAATCTGGCACTGCTCGGCAGCAGTACGGGTACGGGTGCAGCGATCAACGTTGCCACGGGCACGACCGCAGAGCTTGCGATCAACGTCACCGTCACCGGCATTGCGTTGTTGCCAGGCACGACCGTCAATCTGCAGAAGTTCATCGGTAACGAATGGGTCACGCAGCAGACCACTACCCAGGCGAACCACACGTTCCAAGGGTTGGATGCCGGGACCTATCGCGTGACCGGGACGACCGGTGCCGTGCTGTCGCTGAGTGCGCTGCACATTGCGCAGAAGCTCACTACCACCTCCCTCACGGAGTTCGTGACCGGTGCAATGAGCAATGCGACTGGCAACCTGCTGTCCGACAGCTTGTCCGGGCCGGATGTCCTCGGTTCGCCGCTGACGGTACTCAGTGTGCTGGTCAACGGGGTCTATGTGATTCCTGGGCAAACGGGGACGAAAATCAACGGTGACCACGGCACATTGACCGTGTTTGCCGATGGTAAGTACGTCTACACCCCGCATGCCGGGCTGACGCTGGACGAGATTGGCCAGGTGGATAAATTCACCTACAAGCTCACCACGCCAACCGGCCAGGAAGACACCGCCGACCTCTACGTGCGCATCGACTCGCCGGATCGCGACCTGGTCTGGGACGACGCCAACCCGGGTGCGCCAGCCACTGAAGGTGCCGGCATTGCCGCTGCCCACAGTGCGGTGGACCAGGCGGCGGATGACGGCGCCAACGTTGACGGCGATCACCACGATGCCGTGGTGGCCGACGACACCGACTTCACCCATGTCGATGCTGGCGCGGGTGCAGACGGGTTGTTGTGGGAAGGCGGCGATGCAGCCATCAACCTCACCGACCTGATTGGCACAGTCAGTGGGGTGCACAGCATCGACCTGAACGATGTCAGCGCCGTCGACCTGACCCTGAGCCTCGAAGACCTGGTGTCCATCACCGGGCCTGAGTCGGATCGCTTGATGATCCAGGGCGACGATCAGGACAGCGTGCACCTGACAGGTGACTGGAGCGCCGGTGCGACCCAGGTAGAGAACGGTCTTGAGTACGTGATCTACACCAGTCCGGAAGATGAAACCCATCAGCTCTGGGTACAGAGCGGCATCAGCGTGGTGTAACGCCACCCCTGCCGGCCGGGCCGCAAGGCCCGGTTTTCCCTACCAACGGTAATGCAGCGATGGGCCGTGACGTCAGTCACGGTCCGTTGTTGTACTCATCAGGTTTGACAACAGTCAGGTGACTAGCAGTGAGGCAAAAGAGTTTGGCCAAGCAGCTGTCTGCCGTAATTCTGGCAGTCGCAATGATCGCGCCCGAGCGTGCGCCGGTCATGGCAGCGTCGTATATCGACGATGAAGAACGCGTCAACATCATCAGCCCGAGCAACCTGGGCACACATTTACCCGGCGGGCCAACGGGCGTCAGCGCACCGGTGGCACCCGAGCACGTCATACCGAGCAACCTTGACCTGACACGCGCCATTCAACTGGCGGTGGAATGGCACCCGGCAATTTCCGAGGCGATCGGCCAGCTGTACCAACAAAACGAGAACGTGAACATCGCCCGTTCCGGTTATTACCCGCAAGTCAGCGGTGGCTTCAACTCCGGCTACGACAGCGGCCTGAGGGGCAACGGCCAGAGCCGTGCGTTTTCGTTGTCGGCGTCGCAGATGCTTTATGACTTCGGCAAGGTCTCAAGTTCTGTCGACAGTGCGCTGGCACGGGTCAGTGCCAGCCAGGCGTCGGTGTTGCTGTCGATCGATCAGGTGGCGCGCGATACCTCGTTCGCCGTGATCGAACTGCAGCGCTCGCAGTTGCTGGTGCAACTGGCTCGCGAGCAAATCGACGGCATTTCGGCGATTGCAGAGCTGGCCAAAAAGCGCAGCGACATGGGCGCCAGCACCCGTTCGGACCTGATCCAGGCCCGCTCGCGGGTCGAGGCCTCGGTGGCGACGCAATTGCAATTCACCGCGCAATTCAATCGCTGGCGCAGCACGTTGAGCAGCCTGCTTGGGTCGCAGGCGCCAGTGAGCGTGGTGAATGGTTTTCCGGCAAGCCTGGAGCAATCCTGCGTGGGCGTGGTACCCGATACGGCAGTCACGCCGACCCTGCTGATCGCCCAGGCGCAGCGTGTCGATGCGCTGGCGCTGATTGCACAAGCCCGTGCCGAGGCGTTGCCGACCGTGTCGCTGGACCCGTCCATCACGCACTACCTGGACAACAACGACGACAGCAACGTCCCCGGCGGCCGCGACCGTACCCGTTATGGCGTATTTCTCAACGTGAAAATGCCGCTGTACCAGGGCGGCGCAATCACCGCCCGCAAATCCGCCGCGCAACAGGCCCTGCGTTCCGCCGATGCCGCCAACGACGCCGCGCGCCTTGCGGTTCGCCAGGGGTTGCTGGAGGCGCGGGATCAAATCTCAAGCCTCAGCCAGCGACTATCCACCCTGGATTTTCGTGAGCGCAGCATCTCCGAAACCCGCGACCTGTATCGCCAGCAGTACCTCGAACTGGGCACACGGCCGTTGCTCGACCTGCTGAATGCCGAGCAGGAAATTCACCAGGCACGCATGGACCGGGAAAACACCGCCGCTGACCTGCGCCGCCTGAAAATCGATTGCCTCTACAACACGGGCGCACTGCGCACGGCGTTCCACCTGGACAACAGCACCCTGCAAGGTGTGGAGATTCGGCCATGAATGATGCTGTGATGCTTGCGGACGAAACCAACGCAGTACAAACACCGCTGAACCCGGCGCCCGCAGTGGATTATGAAGTGTGGCTGGAGGCCGTCCTGAGCGTGGCCCGGCATTACCGCCTGGAATGCTCGGCCCAAAGCGTGCGCATCGCTGCACAATGGACCGAAGGCGCTTCGGTGGAAGAGGTGGTACGGCAGATGGCCCGCCAGGCGGGGTTGAACTGCGTGATTGCCGACTTCAGCGAAACCACGCTGATGCAGCGCCAATTACCGGTGGTGCTGCAATTTGCCGACGGCCAGGTGGGTGTGCTCGAAACCCTCGGCGACGGCGACAACCTGGGCATCGCCTACAGCGGCGACGGCGGCCTGCAAAGCCGGCTCACCCGCCAGGACCTGTTGGAGCAAGCGCGCAAGAGCGTGATTCTGCGACCCATGGCGGCAGTGCGTGACCGGCGTGTCGACGACTACATCAAGCCTTACGAGAAGGCGTGGTTCAAAAACATCGTGCTGCGCGACCTGCGGCCCTATGGCTATGTGATGCTCGCGTCGCTGGTCACCAGCGTGCTGGGGTTGGCCGGGGTACTGTTTTCGATGCAGGTGTACGACCGGGTGATCCCGGCCGAATCCATGCCCACCCTGTATGTGCTGTTTGGCGGGGTGATGCTGGCGCTGGTGTTTGATTTCATCATGCGCATCACCCGTGTGCGCATCACTGACATGCTCGGCAAACGCGCGGATCTGCGCGTTTCCGACCTGGTGTTCGGGCATGCCATTCGCTTGCGTAACAGCGCCCGGCCGAAGTCCACCGGCTCGTTCATTTCGCAGCTCAAGGAACTGGAACAACTGCGTGAGCTGATCACCTCCAGCACCGCCACGGCGCTGGCCGATCTGCCGTTCTTCCTGCTGTTTCTGGTGATCTACTGGTTGATCGCCGGCCCGCTGGTGGCGGTGCCAATGGTGGCTGTGCTGTTCCTGATAGTGCCCGGGCTGTTGGCGCAGAAAAAACTCGCGGCACTGGCGAATGAGTCGATGCGTGAAAGCTCGTTGCGCAGCGCCATGCTGGTGGAGACCATACAAGGCCTGGACGACATCAAGGCGTTGCAGGCCGAACAGCGCTTCCAGCAACAATGGAATCACTACAACGCCACCTGCGGCGACGCCAGCCTGCGCCTGCGCCTGCTCACCAACAAACTGGTGGCCTGGAGCAACAATGTGCAGGGCTCGGTGTTTGCCGTGGTGGTGGTGTTCGGTGCGCCGATGGTCATGGCCAGCGACATGACCACCGGTAGCCTTGTCGCGGCGTCTATCCTGGCGTCGCGGATGATGGCGCCGATGTCCCAGATCACCCAGGTGCTGACGCGCTGGCAGCAGGCCAAGGTTGCGCTGCAAGGCCTGAACCGGATCATGGAATTGCCGGTGGACCATCCCGAGGGCAGCAAGCGCGTGCACCTGCCGGTGATCAAAGGCCAATACGCGCTGAGCCAGGCCACATTCCAGTATTCCGACGATGCCCCCGTGCCGGCGCTGCGTGTGGCCGACCTGAAGATCCAGCCGGGCGAGCGCATCGCGATTCTGGGGCGTAACGGCGCGGGTAAATCCACGCTGTTGCAGGCATTGGCCGGGATGCTCGACCTCAAGGCTGGCACCATCAGCCTGGATAGCGTTGCCCTCAGCCACATCGACCCCGCCGACGTGCGCCGCGACGTGGGGCTGATGACACAAAACTCGCGGCTGTTCCACGGCACGCTGCGCGACAACCTGATCATGGGGGCGCCGCATGCCAGCGATCAGGAAATCCTCCAGGCCCTGGCGCTGACCGGTGCGGGCGACTTCATCGGCAAGTTCGCCGACGGCCTGGACCACATGATCCTGGAAGGTGGCCTGGGCCTGTCGGGCGGGCAGCGTCAGTCGCTGCTGCTGTCGCGGCTGATGATTCGCCAGCCGCATATCGTGTTGCTCGACGAGCCCACCGCGTCCCTGGATGAAGCGACCGAGCGCCAGTTGATCCACAACCTCGACCGCTGGGCAGCCCACCGCACGCTGATTATCGCCACGCACCGCATGAGTGTATTGAGCCTGGTGAATCGGGTGATCGTGGTCGACAACGGCCAGATCATCGTCGATGACAGCAAAGCCAACGCGATTGCGCGCCTGTCCAAACCGAAGGGGAAAACCCAGTGAAAAGCCCTGCGCCGAAAACCATACCCCTGCTCGCCACCGAAGACGAAGGCGCCCGGCATACCCACGACGGCGTGGATGAACGCACCGTGGTGCGCGCCACGCGCGTGGTGGGCTGGGTGTTTGTCATGCTGATTGCGTTTGGTGCCTGGGCCTACTTTTTTGAAGTGGACGAAGTCTCGACGGGCAGCGGCAAAGTCATCCCGACCTCGCGTGAGCAAATCATCCAGTCGCTGGAAGGCGGCATCGTCACGGAGTTGAATGTGGGGGAGGGCGATATCGTCAAAAATGGCCAGACGTTGGCCAGGCTTGACCCGACCAAGACCGAATCCAACTTTGATGAAAGTGCCGCCAAGTACCGGGCGTCGCTGGCCAGCGTCGCGCGTTTGCAGGCCGAGGTAGACGGCAAACCGTTACTGTTCCCCCCGGAACTTGAGCGTTACCCCGCACTGGTGCGCGCCGAAACCGACCTGTTCAACACTCGGCGCAAGGGCCTCGAAGAATCATTGGCCGGCGTGCGTTCGTCGCTCGGGCTGGTGCGTAGCGAGCTGGAAATCACCGAAAACCTGGCCAAGGTCGGCGCCGCCAGCAACGTTGAGGTGTTGCGCCTCAAGCGCCAAAAGGCCGAGCTGGAGTTGAAACTGACCCAGGCCCGCTCCGAGTATATGGTGCGGGCCGGTGAGGACCTGGCGAAGGTCAATGCCGACGTCGAGACGCTGTCGTCAGTCATGCGCGGGCGCTCCGACTCGGTGACCCGCCTGACCCTGCGCTCGCCGGTGCGCGGTATCGTCAAGGGGATAGAGGTCACCACCATCGGCGGGGTTATCCCGCCCAACGGGCGCCTGATGCAGATTGTGCCCCTGGATGAGCAGTTGTTGATCGAGGCGCGTATCTCCCCGCGAGATATCGCCTTTATCCATCCCGACCAGGTGGCCAAGGTCAAGATCACCGCCTACGACTACGCCATTTATGGCGGCATGGACGGCAAGGTCGTGACCATTTCTCCGGACACTATCCAGGACGAGGTCAAGCCAGAAGTTTTTTACTATCGAGTGTTCATCCGCACCGACGCTGACACCTTGAAAAACAAGGCCGGCAAGTCGTTTTCGATTGTGCCTGGGATGATTGCCTCGGTGGATATCAAGACCGGCCAGAAAACCGTGCTCGACTATTTGATCAAGCCCATGAACCGTGCGCGGGAGGCCTTGCGCGAGCGTTAGGCGAGGTGGCTGTGGCCAGGTTTACGTTGTGGTGGATGCTGTTGTGGGCCGGCGTGCCGGGCGCGTGGGCCCTGAGTGAGGGGTCGACACCGTTGCTTTGGAACACCCCGGCCGACCAGTCGACCTGCAACCAGGTCGACTCTTCACTTTGGGTCGAGTTGGCCGGGGGCGATGAGTGCATTCGCTATTTTTCCGGGGCGGTGCTGAGCCGTGCGCCCGTGGTGATCGTGATGTTTCATGGTGACCGCAACGTGGAAATGCACCGCTCGCCCGAGTCGATCCGTGGCAATACCCTGGCCGCCAAGGCCAGGCAGGCCAAGGCCCTGAGCCGGCGTGCGGGCGTACCGGTGGTGATTGTGGCGCGACCTGGCACCTACGGTTCCAGCGGCAACCATGGGCAGCGGCGCCAGGCGCGGGAATTCATTGTGCTGGACGCTGCGCTCAACGAGCTGCGCAAGCGTTACGGCATCGGGCAGTTTGTGTTGCTGGGGCACAGCGGCGGCGCCACGGTGGCCGCGGCGTTGTTGACCTTGGGGCGTACCGATGTGAAGTGTGCAGTGATGACTTCCGGCGCGTTTGCCCTGGTGCAGCGCGCGCAGATGTTGCGTCAAAGCAAAGGCCTGCCTTCGCGTCCGGGACGCGACACCAATGGTTTATTGCACCCCTACGATCCCCTGGAGCACATGGCCGGCATTGCCGTTGCGCCTGCGCGGCAGTTGTTCGTGATTGGCAGCGTGGATGACCAGGTAACCCCATTTGTGTTGCAGGAGCGTTTTTACCGGGCGTTGATTCGCGCCGGGCATCAGGCGCAGTTGGTCAAGGCGCAGGGTGTGCCTGCGATGTTTCACCAACTGCGCAATGACATTGGCCTGAAGACAGCAGCGGGCTGCGCGGGCTAACCCGCCGGCACCGCCTGTTCGGTCGTGTTCAGCCAATCACAGATCTGCGACAACCCGGTACCACCGGAGCTTTTCACCAGTACCCAATCCCCCGCCTGGAACCACTGGCCGGGGTGGCGCGCCAACGCCTGGCCTAATGCCGTGGCATCCTCGAACCACTGCACTGACAGCTCACTGCGCAGCACCCGGTACACCTCACGCATCAGCGGCCCGCACAGCACCAAATGCCGGGGCGCCGCCGCGCGCAGCGAGTCAGCCAGTTCCAGGTGGTAGCGCTGGGCGTCGGGGCCCAGCTCCAGCATGTCGCCCAACACTACTACCCGGTGCCGCGAGGCCACGGGCAGGTCGGCCATCGAGCGCAAGGCCGCAGCCATCGAGCCCGGGTTGGCGTTGTACGCATCGTTGATCAGCTGGAAATGCCCGTCGGTGCATTTGATCGAGCGGATATTGCCGCGACCTTCCACCGGTTGGAAGCCGGTCAGCACTTCCAGTGCCTGGTCGGCGTCAAGCCCGGCGGCGAACAGCGACGCCAGCACCCCCAGTGCGTTGAGCACCATGTGTCGGCCGCGAGCACTCAGGCTGAAATCCAGCCGTTGCGTGTCACGTTGCGCGGTGACGTAGACCCGGTCGGCCTCGCTGCACACGTCGAGCAGGCGCACATCGGCATCAGCGTGTTCGCCATAGCTGGTCACGTGCAAGCGCGCGACTTCGGCGGCCTGGGCGAACACCTCGTAGTGCGGCATATCGCGGCACAGCACCGCGTGCCCACCCGGTGCCATCGAGCGGAAGATCGCGCTCTTTTTACGCGCCAGGTTTTCCAGGGTGCCATGGTATTCCAGGTGCGCCGGAGCCAGCCCGGTCACGATAGCAATGTGTGGGCGCACCAGCTCCGAGTTAATCGGCATGCGGCCCACGGCCATTTCCAGTACCCAGAATTTGGCCGGCCGGGGCATGCTCGCCAGGTTCCAGGCGATCCCATGGGGCAGGTTGGCGTTGGCCTCGGTGTGGCCCACTTCGCCCCAGTGTTTCAGGGCGTGGCCGAGCATGGCGACCACGGTGGTTTTACCGAAGCTGCCGGTGACGCCGAACACCTGGCCAGTGAATTGCTGCCTGGCGTATCGACCCATTTGCAGCATGGCCTCGCTGGTATCGGCGACCTGTAACACCGGCAGGCCGCTGTCCAGGTAGGGCGTCGGGTCTACACACAAGAACGCCGAGGGGCGCCGCTCAGGACTGGCCTGGGCCCAGCGCAGCGCCGACTGCACTTCGTTCGGTCCCACCTTGCTGGGGTGCCGATTGAGCATGCGCTGGGGTTTGAAAAACTGCATGGACGGCGTCAAACCCGACGTGTACCAACCGGGCGGTGGCTGTTTGGCCCAGGTGCCGTGTGTCACCCGAGCCAGGGTGTTGGCGTCCCAGACCCAGCCGAGGGGCGCTGCGTCCTGGGCCAGGCTCACTTGCGGCGCGCCGTCGAGCAGGTAGCGGTGGTAGGCAATCAGCCCCGAGAGGTAATGCTCCACGTCGTCGATGCGCACCCTGAACGCGTGGTGACGGATAAAAAACGAACCGGCAATGCGCGCAGGATTGGCGAAATACATCGCCGTTTCCGGCCAGAAATACCCGTTGAACAAGTAGCGCGCACGATGATGCAGGGCGCGGTAAAACGCGTGCAGGTCGATCTCGGTGAGCAGGTGGCGCAATTGCGCTTGCTGGGCGATGCGTTCGAGCATCTGCTGCGCAGCCATCATCAATTCCAGTAGCGTCGGAAAGGTGGTGATGCGCTGTTGCACGAACCCCAGATAACCGGCGACGTTATTCAGGCCGAAGCGGAAATACTTTTCGTCAGGTCGGTAGCGGGTCAGTTCGTTCACGCAATAGCTGAGCCAGTGATCGTGCTCGCGCCAGTGCTGTTTTTCGATGAAGTAGTCGAAGGCTTTTTCCACCACGGTTAACCAGCGCTCATCGCCGGTGAGGCCGTAGAGGCGGATCAACCCGAACGCGGCCTCGCCGTCGTAGTAGATGATCCGGAACGCCTCTTTGACGGTAAGGTCACGGCCATGCAAGACGTGCACGAAGGCGCCGGTGGTCGCGTCCTGCATCCAGGCCATGCCATTGGCCAGGGCTTCCAGCACGGGTAGGTAGTGGCGGGTGCCGGTGACTTCGCTGTATTTGACCAGCGCCAACAAACACACGGCATTGCCACCCAGTTTGATCTCGTCACCGGTGTCCAGCAGATACGCCGCCACACTGCCGTCGGGCAGCACGTAGGACTTGATCAGTTCCTGGGTAAGGTAGGCCAGCGAGCGGTCGATGGCGGATTTAAGCGCCTCATCGCCGGTCAGTGCCCAGGCCTCGATCATCGAATAGGTGGTACTGGCGTGGCGCAGGGTGTTGTAGTTTTTTATCGCCCGGTCAAAGCACGGGAAGTAGCCGTAGACGAACTGGCCGCTGTCCTGCACCTGAGTGCTCAGGTAGCTTGCGGCGCTGATGATGCTCGCCTTTACCATGCCGGGCTCCAGCGCTGCGAGGGTGCGCCAGCCGGTTTCTGTCGGGCCAGGGTTCAGCGGGTGGGGCACGCCGTCTTCGGCACAAAAAACGCCCTTGGTGTCGAACAGGAACACGGGGGTCTCGGGTTCAAGTGTGGCGATCAGGTCGGCTGTATTGAGCCCGGTAAAACGGCGCCTGGCGTACACCGAAAAATTGCCGGCATTGAAGCTCGCGTGATTGATAGCGTTGCCGCCATACAGGATCGCGTTGGCGTTCAGTTCCTGTTCGGTGATCGCGATGTGCAGCGCCGCATCGAAGGCGATGCCGCGCCGGAAGTAATTACGCTTGTGGCGCTTGAAGCGCGCATTGAGTTCGGCCCAGGTGATGGCGGTTACGTTGATCGCGCATTCGACGCGTATCCATGAACGTTCGACGATGTTGCCTGACTGCGCACGGTCTCGTTCGTAGGCTCCCTGCAAGCGCTGCACACCGGTTTGCCAGGCGGCTTCGAAGTTATCTGCCGTGATATGAAAAACATGCGCGCGCTGGGTGCCGTCGCTCATGGAGAAAAACAAGGTACAGGGCTGCGCGGTGTCTGATGATACAGCAGGCCCGTTCATTTCTTTGCTTAGATGAGCATAACAAGCAAGCCATTGCTGTTTCACAGGCATAGTTCATCACCAGTCTTTAACTTGGAGAGGGGTGGCGCGCAGTGTTCATGATTAAACTGCGCGCCAGCTGATAAATAAGCAGAAAGTTATGCCGCACAGTTTTATAAAGGCAAATTAACCAGGCTTATATATCAAGAGCAGAGCGATGAATCCTCTTTCTCCGGCTCCAGCACGGAGGGCGGGACTTGGCTCTCGTATTGCTGGAGATGGTCACGAATCAGCTTGCGAATAACCTGAGAAATAGTAAGGTCAACTTCCTCGGACAGCGACTCCAGACGCTGCTTGGTCGGGAAGTCGATGAGAATGGTCAGACGTGTTGTTTTTTCAGGCATTTTCTTGATCCTTTTGCAAAAGCGCGGTCTCGACTGCCGCGTGCAGTAAGTGCTGGAAGACGTGTGGAGTCCTTAGAACAAACCAATGGGGTAATCAACTGATTCATTGGAGTCTAATTCAAATCGCTGCGCGTTTTCCATCAATGTGCAGTGAAGGTTGCGATTATGTGAAGTTCTGCACCTTCTCCGTACCTCTTATTATCATCGGGTTATAATGCTATGAGATTCGAGTATAGACCGGTTGCAAGAAAGCTATCTCAAAGTGTAGGGGGTGTCAAAAGTCAATCTTATCTATAACTAAAGTAGTGGTTGTACTGTTTGGTGAGTTTGATTATGTATTTTGCGCATTACGTCATGAGATTTTTTCAAGAACTTGGCGCTCACAATATTCTGTCACAAAATACTAATTGATTGTTTTCGAATATCAAGGGTTGTTGTCACGAATAACAGCGATTGTTATTGGAAGAGGGGCAGGGAGGTGCTGCTTTTATCAGAAGGGCGCGACGGTCGTCGTTGAGGTAAAAGGGGCCAGGGCGACCCCTTTCCAGGAGGTGGGATCAGGCAAACACAAAATACTTACGCACCGTCTCGACCACTTCCCACGTCCCCTTCATCCCCGGCTCCACCACAAAGATATCCCCAGCCCGCAAATGGATCGGCTCCAGGCCGTCCGGGGTGATCACGCAGTAGCCTTCCTGGAAGTGACAGTATTCCCACTTCACATACTCCACCCGCCATTTGCCGGGGGTGCAGATCCAGGTGCCCATGATCTTGCTGCCGTCCTCGCTGGTGTAGGCGTTGAGGTTGACGGTGTGCGGGTCGCCTTCGAGTTTTTCCCATTTGCAGGCGTCCAGCACCGGCAGTGGATGGGTGTCGCGCAGTACGGTGATTGGCTTGGACATGATGATTCCGAGGCAGTGGAAGGGAAGTCCGAACCCTATCGCCTTGGGCGGCCCGCCAGTGGTCTGGACTCGACATCGGGATGCCCAGAAGCGCAGTCATTTGCACAGCCGTGAGTCACTGCCAACCCCTGTGGGAGCCGGGCTTGCCCGCGATGGCGGAGTGTCAGGCGATGGAAGGACACGCTGTGCCGACCTCATCGCGGGCAAGCCCGGCTCCCACAGGGGATATTTGTTGTTTGAAGGATTGAGTCGGTACGAAATATCTGTGCGCCAATCAGCCATTTCCTCGCAGTAAGTGCGAAAGATTTCCCGCTTTGCGCTGGAATTCGCAAGAATATTTACAGCCGGCCCTCGTATCATTCACCCCAGTAACGACCGAGAGCCTTGAAATGAATCCAATAAAAACGTGGTGGGACATCAGCCCGCCCTTGAGCACCGCGACCCCGACCTGGCCGGGTGATACGCCGTTTCAGGAAGAGCGGGTCTGGCAGTTCGGCCCCGAGTGCCCGGTGAATGTCGGGCGCATCACCCTGTCGCCCCACACCGGCGCCCATGTGGACGCGCCGTTGCACTACAGCACGGACGGCGCGCCGATTGGCGAAGTGTCTCTGGATGTGTACATGGGCCCGTGCCGGGTGCTGCATTGCCTGGGCAGCGGCGCGCTGGTGCAGCCGCATCAGTTGGAAGGCCGCCTGGAAAACCTGCCGGAGCGTGTACTGTTGCGCACTTATCAACAGGCGCCGCTGGATGCCTGGGATTCGAATTTCACCGCCGTCGCCCCGCAAACCGTCGAGTTGCTGTTCAGCCTCGGTGTGCGCCTGATCGGTATCGACACACCGTCCCTGGACCCGCAGCAGTCCAAGACCATGGACTCCCACAACGCCGTCGCCCGGCATGGCATGGCGATTCTCGAAGGCATCGTCCTCGACGACGTGCCGGAGGGAGATTACGAGTTGATCGCGCTGCCGCTGCGTTTTGCCAACCTCGATGCCAGCCCGGTACGAGCCATTCTCCGCCCGCTCAAGGAGCCCACGCGATGAGCCAGTGTCCTTTCTCCCCTGACTACCAGCCGCCGGAAGAATGGCATAACGCCGAGCTGAATTTTTCCGAGTCCATGAGCTACGGCGACTACCTGGACCTGGGCAAAGTGCTCAGCGCCCAGCACCCGCTGTCGCCGGACCACAACGAGATGCTGTTCATCATCCAGCACCAGACCTCGGAGCTGTGGATGAAGTTGATGCTCCACGAACTCAAGGCCGCCCGCGAACACGTGCGCCTGGGTGAGCTGCCGCCGGCGTTCAAGATGCTGGCGCGGGTGTCGCGGATCTTTGACCAACTGGTGCACGCCTGGGCGGTACTGGCGACCATGACGCCGTCGGAGTACAAGTCGATCCGCCCGTACCTGGGGCAGTCGTCGGGTTTCCAGTCGTTCCAGTACCGGGAAATCGAATTCATCCTCGGCAACAAAAGCGCGGCGCTGTTGCGGCCTCACGCCCACCGGCCGGAGTTGTTGAAGGAGCTGCAGGTGGCGATTGCCACGCCGTCGCTGTATGACGAGGCGATCAACCTGATGACCAAGGCCGGGCTGGCGATCGACCCCAAGCGCGCCGAACGCGACCCGACGGCGCCAACGGTTCACGATGATTCCGTGGAGGCGGCGTGGCGCGAGGTTTATCGCGATCCGAGCCGGTATTGGGACCTGTACCAGTTGGCCGAAAAGTTTATCGACCTGGAAGATTCCTTCCGCCAGTGGCGCTTCCGCCATGTCACCACCGTGGAGCGGATCATCGGCTTCCAGCCTGGTACGGGCGGCACCGAAGGCGTGGGCTACCTGCGCAAGATGCTCGACACCGTATTGTTCCCCGAGCTGTGGCGAGTGCGTTCCACGCTGTAATCAAGGCCCAACAAAAAGCCCCGGTACTCATCAGTACCGGGGCTTTTCATTTGCAATACGATCCAAATGTGGGAGCGGGCTTGCTCGCGAAAGCGGTGGGTCAGTCAATACATCAGGTGACTGACACGACGCCTTCGCGAGCAAGCCCGCTCCCACACAAGCCCGCTCCCACATGGGTTATTGCGCTGTTACTGCCTTCGCGTTGTTCAACCGCAACCGGTACGCCACATAGATAATCCCGACCCAAACCGGAATCGCATACACCGACGCCCGTACGCCCGGAATCGCCAGCATCACGCAGATGATCATCAGCATGAACGCCAGGCACAGGTAGTTGCTGAACGGGAACCAGAAGGTCTTGAACGACGGCACCACGCCTTGCTCGCCCATGGCCTTGCGGAACTTGATGTGGGTCAGGCTGATCAGCGCCCAGTTGATCATCAACGAGGCAACCACCAGCGCAAACAACAGCTCCAGTGCGTCATGCGGCGCGACGTAGTTGATCACCACACACAGCAGCGTCACCAGGGCCGAGATGCCCAGGGCACGCAGCGGCACGCCTTGCTTGTTCAACTTCATCAGCGCTTTCGGCGCGTCGCCTTGCTCGGCCAGGCCGAACAGCATGCGGCTGTTGCAGTACACGCCGCTGTTGTACACCGACAGTGCCGCGGTCAGGACCACGAAGTTGAGGATGTGGGCGGCGGTGTCGTTACCGATCAAGGAAAAGATCTGCACGAACGGACTGCCGCTGTAGGCATCGCCCGACGCGCCGAGGGTTTGCAGCAGTTGGTCCCATGGGTACAACGACAGCAGCACGGTAAGGGCGCCGACGTAGAAAATCAGGATCCGGTACACCACCTGGTTGATCGCCTTCGGGATCACCTTGCGGGGTTCGCTGGCTTCGGCGGCGGTAATACCCACCAACTCCAGGCCGCCGAACGAGAACATGATGAACGCCATGGACATCAACAGCCCCATGCCGCCATTCGGGAAGAACCCGCCGTGGCTCCACAGGTTGCTCACCGAGGCTTGCGGGCCGCCGGTGCCGCTGAACAGCAGGTAGCAGCCGAGCACGATCATGCCGACAATCGCCACCACCTTGATGATCGCGAACCAGAACTCGGTCTCACCGAAGAACTTCACGTTGAGGGTGTTGATCAGGTTGACCAGCACAAAGAACACCACCGCACTGACCCAGGTCGGAATTTCCGGCCACCAGAACTGGATGTACTTGCCCACCGCTGTCAGCTCGGCCATGCCCACCAGCACGTAGAGTACCCAGTAGTTCCAGCCGGCGAGGAAGCCTGCGTAACCGCCCCAGTACTTGTGGGCGAAGTGGCTGAAGGAGCCGGCCACCGGTTCCTCGACGATCATTTCGCCCAGCTGGCGCATGATCAGGAACGCGATGAACCCGGCTACTGCATAGCCCAGGATCATCGACGGCCCCGCCGACTTGAGCACGCCCGCCGAGCCGAGGAACAGCCCGGTCCCGATCGCCCCTCCCAAGGCAATCAGCTGAATATGCCGGTTCTTCAGGCCACGCTTGAGGCCCACCGGGTTAACCATGTCATCCGCCATTAACATTCCCTTCTACTTGTTTTTTTCAGGGTTGATCGCACACCGAACCAGCCCCTCAAACCGCTGAGGGGTCAGATATTACTCTCGGTAAACTTTTCGTAATACAGCTGAACGCCATCAAGTGCCTGATCCAGCAGCCATTGTTTGATGGATTCGACCATCGGAGGGGGGCCGCAGACGTACATATCTGCCGATTGATCCCGCAATTCGGCCAGGTCGAAATGCTCGGTGAGGTAGCCGCGTTTGCCGGCCCAGTCCGAAGGTGGGTCGCTGAGTACCTCGGTGTAGCGAAACCCCGGGATCGTATCGGCGTAGGCTTTTATGCGTGTTGCCTCGCATAAATCGGCCGCACCCCGCACGCCGTAATACAGGTGCACCGGCTGTTGGCAGCCGCTGGCGGCCAGGTCATCGAGCATGCCCAGCAGCGCCGATAAACCAGTGCCACCGGCCACCAACACCAGCGGTCGGGTGACATGCCGAAGGTAGAAGGCACCCAATGGCGCTTCCAGCAGCAACTCATCACCGACCTGGCAGCGTTCGCGAATGTAGTTGCTCATCACGCCATCGGGCAGCAGGCGGATCAGGAACTGCAACTGATTGCCCGGGCGGTTGGCGAAAGAGTAGGAGCGCCAACTGTCGGTGCCGGGAATCGACAGGCGGGCATATTGGCCCGGCAAAAAGTCCAATGGGTGTTCAAGCTGCAGGTGCAGGATCGCGGTGCTGGCCGAGACCTGTTGCACTTGGCTCACCGTACTGCGGATTTGTACTGGCCCCGGCGCGTTGCACAGGCTGGAATCAAAATCGAAGTAGAACGCCGCATCGGATTGGACCCGGGTCTGGCAGCTGAGCATTTTGCGTTGTTGCAGGTCGAGGCTGGAGAGGGCTTCCTCGTCTACGTAGTCCTGGCTGTAGTCGCCGGACTCGCAGCGGCCCTGGCAGGTGCCGCATACGCCTTCGCGGCAGTCGAGCGGGATCTTGATGCCGTTGCGCAACGCCGCATCCAACAGGATCTCATTGGCGCCCACCGGGAAAAACAGGGTCTTGCCGTCGGCAAAACTGAAGGCCACTTTGTGATTCATTCGCAGAACTCCGCGAGTTTGATTTTCTATGCCTGCGATTTACCTGTGGCGAGGGAGCTTGCTCCCGCTGGGCTGCGCAGCAGCCCCAAAAAGCCGGGGGCGCTACGCACTGGAGCGCCAACCCGGTCCAGCGGGAGCAAGCTCCCTCGCCACAGGTGTAATGCATCAGGTCACAGGTGATAGAAATCCAGCACCGAGTTGATGGTGTCGTTGAGCAGCAGCGCGTGCTTGCGGGTGATCAACCAACTGTCGCCATCGGGCTTGAGGCTGTAGGTGGCGCTGCCATAGAACTGCTCCGACGTCGCCAGCCGATAGAACAACGTGTGCCAGTTCAACTTCACTTCCAGCAGCCCGCCCGGTTGCTCGGCAATCCGCACGTTGTTGATCAAATGCAGCGTCCTTGGCATCGGCGTGGCCGACGCAGCCTTGCCCGTACGCAGGCGAAACACCCGATCCTCCAGCCCCGAGCGGTTGGCGTAGTAGATCAACGACATTTCGCGCTTCGGGTCGCGGGTGTAGACATGTTCCGAATCCCACTGCGGCAGGTGGAATTCACTCTGCGGGTCGAACAGCTGCACGTAGGCGTCCCAGTCCTGGGCATCGCACAGCTCGGATTTACGATAAAAAAACTGCTCGATCCGGTACTGCAATTGCGCATTCATCATTCCACCTCCCGCAGTTTCAGGGCTTGCTGGTCGAGCCCGTCCAGCAGGAATTTCTGCCAGTTGCGGTGCTGGTTGACGTACAGCCCTTCGTGGGTGAATTCGGTGCCGGTCATCGCCGGCTGGATACCGATGGATTCGCTATTGGGGGTCGGCCCGGTTTCCCAGCGGTGGCTGCCACGGGAAATATCGCTCCAGCGCTCCAGGCGGCCCTGGAAGCCGCGCTGGGCTTCGCGAAATTCCACCAGGTCATCCGGCGTGCCCATGCCCGAGACGTTGAAGAAATCCTCGAACTGGCGAATACGGTTTTCACGGTCGGCGTCAGACTCGTTCTTCACCCCCAGGCACTGGCTGATGATTTCGGTCTTGTTCCACGCGATGGGCCGGATGATCCGCAGCTGCGAGCTGATCTGGTCGAGGAAGAACAGGCTTGGGTAGATGTTCAGGTTGCGTAGGCGGTGCATCATCCATTCGGCTTTTTGCTGGCCGTGTTCTTCGATCAGGCGCGGCATGATGGTGGCGTAGCCCGAACGCACGGTGGGGTTGGGCATGTCGCTGAACAACAGGCTGTGGCCATTGTTGAAGGCGAACCAGCCGTCATCGGTGTTCGCGTCGCCGGCGCCGAGCTTGCTGTAGTCCAGTGTCGTGCCCGAGCCGGTGCCGTTTTCCGTATTGACCTGCTGGCGATGCTGCACCGTGGCCACGTAGTTGTAGTGCACGGTGCTGACGTGATAACCGTCCAGGCCGTTCTCGTTTTGCAGTTTCCAGTTACCGTCGTAGGTGTAGGCGGACTTGCCCGGCAGCACTTCCAGCTCACCGGTGGCCGATTGGGCGACCATCATGTCGAAGAACACTTTGGCGTCGCCGAGGAAATCTTCCAGGCTGTTGGTGCCGTTCACGTCGAGGCTGATGAAGACGAAACCCTTGTAGCTCTCGATCCGCGCTTTTTTCAGGCCGCGAGTGGCCTTGTCGAAGCCTTCCGGGTATTCCCCCGGCGCCTTGACCTTCACCAGCCGGCCATCGCTCTTGTAGCACCAGGCATGGAACGGGCAGGTAAACGTGGACTGGTTGCCCTTGCCAACCCGGGTCAGGGTAGTGCCGCGATGCTGGCAAGCGTTGATCAGCGCGTTGAGCTGGCCTTCGCCGTCGCGGGTGATGATCATCGGCTGGCGCCCGGCGCGCATCGTCACGAAGTCGTGCTTGTTGGCCAGTTCGCTCTCGTGACAGGCATAGATCCAGTTTTTTTCGAAGATCAGCTCCATTTCCAGCTCGAACAACTCCGGCTCGGTGAACATGTCCCGGGCGATGCGGAACACCTCATCCACCGGACGGAAGTCCAGGCAGCCTTCGATAAAGCTTTTCCACTGCTCGACGCTTCTTGCACCACTCATGGGAGGCACCTTTTTGATAATGGCTAGACGGGTAGGCCATTAAGAGGCTGCGGCGGGGCACCGGGCTATCCGGTTAATGGGGGAAGGTGGGCCACTTAGTTGGGCACGAAATACCCACGGCGGTGCAGGGCGGTGGCGGAATGCGCTACTGTCTTGCAAGGCGATTGTCGGAAAAGTCTGCTTGTTATCCACTTAGTCGACGGTTGCTATCCACCCAGTGGCGATCCCGCTGGCGTGGCGCAAAACTTGCTGTCGATCTACCAGGACGCGCCGTCAGAGCGCGCCGGCCACAATTGCCGTGGGTGCCCCGTGATGAGTAGCAATACACGCGATATACGTATCGAGCGCTTCGACCTTGAAGGCGCCTGCAGCTGGATGTCCGGCATTTGCGGGCCGCACCGCCTGCAAACCGCGACGCCGGAGCGCATCCGCTTTCACCACAGCGCCAATGTGTTCAAGTCCCGCGCCACGACGCTGGGGATTATCGAATACGGCACCGACGTCACCATCGACATCGAAGACGCCGAGCACTTCAGCAGCTACAGCCTGACCCTGCCGCTGGTGGGCGAGCAGGAACTGAGCAAGAACGGCGTACGGCTCAGCTCCAACCGTGACCAGGGCGTGATCATTTCGCCCAACGAACATCAGGTGCTGGAGATCTCCGGCGACTGCCGCAAGTTGCAGGTGGTGATCACCCGCGCGGCGATGAGCGAATCCCTGGAAGGCCTGCTGCAGCGGCCGATTGAAGCGCCGCTGCGCTTCGAGTCGGCGATGGACGCGGTGGACGGCGCTTCCGCGTCGTGGTGGCGCATGGCGCGGTATTTCATCGCCGAACTGGAGCGCAGCAGCGAGCTGTATGACCAGGTGGCGTTTACCCGGGACCTGGAAAGCTCGCTGATCAAGGGCCTGATCCTGGCCCAGCCGAACAACTATTCCGAAGAACTGCGGGACGTGCTGGGGGTGAAGCTGCCGCACTATTTGATTCGTGCCCGACAGTACATCCACGACAACGCCCGGGAAGCGGTGCACCTGGAGGATCTGGAGGCGGCGGCGGGCGTTTCGCGCTTCAAGCTGTTCGATGCCTTCCGCAAATACTTCGCCCTGTCGCCCATGGCCTATCTGAAGAAATACCGCCTGGGTGCCGTGCGCCAGCAAATCCTCGAACATGGCTCCACGCGCACCATCTCCGAAATCGCCCTGGGCTGGGGCTTTACTCATCTGGGGCGATTCTCGGCCGAATACCGCAAGCTGTTCGACGAATCCCCCAGCCAGACCCTGCAACGCAACGACGCCCGGCGCATGCGTGGATGAATACCTTACGCAAAAACAACGGAGATCAACTGTGGGAGCGGGCTTGCTCGCGAATGCGGTGCATCAGCCAACTCATTCGGTGACTGACACTGCGCATTCGCGAGCAAGCCCGCTCCCACATTGGATGTGTGGTGTTCTTTTAAATCAACTCTTCCACCAGTTGCAGGCAATGACTGAGCCCCGGCGACTGGTCATTGATCCGCCGGCTGAGAATGATCGGCGACGTGGCGGTGGCCTCCACCACCGGCGTATAGCCAATGTCTGCGCGGTGCAGCACCTGCACCGAGGCGGGTACCAGGGTCACGCCCATGCCTGCGCCGACCAGACCAATGGCGGTCTGCAATTCGTTGGTCCACTGCGAAACCTTCAGGCTCAAGCCATGGGCATCGAACAGCGCGATCACATGGTCGGCGTAGCTCGGGCGCGGGTTGCCGGGATACAGCACGAAGGGTTCAGCGGCCAATTGCGCCAGGGTGGCCGGGGCGCCCAGCAGGGGATGTCCGGCGGGCAACACCGCCACCAACCGGTCCTCCACCAACACCCGCTGCACAATGGCCGGGTCGTCGATGCGAATCCGCCCGAAGCCCACGTCAATCCGCCCGGCCTTGAGAGCTTCAACCTGTTGCAGCGTGGTCATCTCCGACAGGCCCAACTCCAGCTCCAGGCCATCGTGGCTGCGCAGCCGGCGAATCAACTCCGGCAGCACGCCGTACAGCGTCGACGGCGCAAAACCGATGCCCAGCCAGGTTTTCTGCCCAAGGCCGATGCGCCGGGTGTTGTCACACACCTTGCCCAGTTGCTCCAGCAGCACATTGGCGTGCTCATAGAAAAACCGCCCGGCTTCGGTCAGGCGCAACGGGCGCCCACGTTCCAGCAGCACCACACCCAGTTCGTCCTCCAATTGCTGGATCTGCCGGCTCAGCGGCGGCTGGGCAATGTGCAGGCGTTCGGCGGCGCGGGTGAAGTTGAGGGTTTCCCCCAGCACCTGGAAGTAACGCAGATGGCGCAGTTCCATAAAGACTCCATTCATACCTTAAGGGTATTGTTCGAGACTCATTCTATATTGGAAGCCAGCAGAGATCCGGAACAGAATCAGGCCAAATCTATAAAGAACCCAACGGGTATTGCCATGCCGATTTGCGCCATCGAGTCGATCGAGACCATCATCGTCGATCTCCCTACCATCCGCCCGCACAAGCTGGCGATGCACACGATGCAGAACCAGACCCTGGTGATCATCCGCGTGCGCTGCGCCGACGGTATCGAAGGCATCGGTGAATCCACCACCATCGGCGGCCTGAGCTACGGCAATGAAAGCCCCGACAGCATCAAGATCAACATCGACCGGCACTTCGCGCCGCTGCTGCTCGGCCAGGACGCGAGCAACATCAATGCCGCCATGTTGCGCCTGGAGCGCAGCATCCGGGGCAACACCTTTGCCAAGTCGGGTATCGAAAGCGCCTTGCTCGACGCCCTCGGTAAACGCCTGAATTTGCCGGTCAGCGAATTGCTCGGCGGCCGCGTGCGGGACGCCTTGCCGGTGGCCTGGACCCTGGCCAGCGGCAACACCGAAAAAGACATCGCCGAGGCCGAGAAGATGCTCGACCTGCGCCGCCACCGCATTTTCAAATTGAAGATCGGCGCCGGTGAAGTCAGCCAGGACCTGGCCCACGTCATCGCGATCAAAAAAGCCCTGGGCGACCGCGCCAGTGTGCGGGTCGACGTCAACCAGGCCTGGGACGAAGCCGTGGCCCTGCGCGCCTGCAAGGTGCTGGGGGACAACGGTATCGACCTGATCGAACAACCGATCTCGCGCAACAACCGCGGCGGCATGGTGCGGCTCAACCTGTCGAGCCCGGCGCCGATCATGGCCGACGAATCCATCGAATGCGTGGAAGATGCCTTCAACCTGGCCCGCGAAGGCGCGGCCTCGGTGTTCGCCCTGAAGATCGCCAAAAACGGCGGGCCGCGTGCGGTATTGCGCACCGCGGCGATTGCCGAAGCGGCGGGCATCGGCCTGTACGGCGGCACCATGCTTGAAGGCGGTATCGGCACCCTGGCCTCGGCCCATGCCTTTCTCACCTTGAACAAACTGGCGTGGGACACCGAGCTGTTCGGCCCGCTGCTGCTCACCGAAGACATCCTCGCCGAGCCGCTGGTGTACCGCGATTTCCACCTGCATGTCTCCACCGCTCCGGGCCTGGGCCTGGCCATCGATGAAGAGCGCCTGGCGTTCTTCCGTCGCGATAACTAACAAGAGGACACCTGCGATGTTGTTCCACGTAAAAATGACCGTGAACCTGCCCGTCGACATGAACCCCGAGCGCGCTGCCGGCCTCAAGGCTGAAGAAAAAGCCTTCTCCCAGCGGCTGCAGGAGCAAGGCAAATGGCGCCACCTGTGGCGCATCGCCGGGCTGTACGCCAACTACAGCGTGTTCGATGTCGACAGCGTGCAGGAACTGCATGACCTGTTGATGCAACTGCCGCTTTATCCTTACATGGCCATCGAAGTGAATGCCCTGTGCCGGCATCCATCGTCGATCCGTGAGGATGATCGCTGAGTCTGTTTTTTCACCTAATAATTACAAGATGAGGATTGCACCATGTCCATCCGACTTTCCCAGACTGCTCATGCCCAACAGTTTCTCGAAGAAGCCAGCGGCAACCTTAACGACGGCGGCAACCCACGGGCCAAGGCGCTGATCTACCGGATCCTGCGGGACACGGTGAACATCATCGAAGACCTGGAAGTGACTCCGGAAGAGTTCTGGAAGGCGGTCAACTACCTCAACGAACTGGGCAAGAACCAGGAAGCCGGCTTGCTCGCGGCAGGCCTGGGCCTGGAGCATTACCTGGACATGCTGATGGACGCGGCGGACGAGGAAGCCGGCAAGTCCGGCGGCACCCCGCGCACCATCGAAGGCCCGCTGTATGTGGCCGGTGCGCCGCTGTCCAAGTTCGAGGCGCGGCTGGACGACGGGCAGGACCCGGGCGTGCCGCTGTTCATGCAGGGCCAGGTGCGCGACACCAATGGCAAGCCGTTGGCGGGGGCGATTGTCGATGTATGGCAGGCCAATACCGGTGGTACGTATTCGTGGTTTGACAGCACGCAGTCGGAGTTCAACCTGCGTCGGCGAATCGAGACCGATGCCCAGGGCAACTACCGTTTTCGCAGCATCGTGCCGTCGGGGTATGGCTGCCCGCCGACCGGCCCGACCCAGCAGTTGCTGGACCAGTTGGGGCGCCATGGCCAGCGGCCGGCGCATATCCACTTCTTCATCTCGGCGCCGGGCCATCGGCACCTGACCACGCAGATCAACCTGTCGGATGATCCGTACCTGCATGATGATTTTGCCTATGCGACGCGGGATGAGTTGATCGCCGAAATTCGCTTCAGCGAGGACGCGAACCTGGCGAAGGAATTTGGTGTGGAAGGGCAGTTTGCGCAGATTGATTTTGACTTTGAGTTGCAGCCTGCGGCGGCGCCGGTAGAACAAAAGCGCATGCAGCGAGTGCGCGCCCTCGAAGACTGAACGCGGTAAAAAAATGTGGGAGCGGGCTTGCTCGCGAATGCGGTGGATCAGTCAATATTTCCGGTGACTGACACTCCGCCTTCGCGAGCAAGCCCGCTCCCACATTGGCGCTGTATCGTTTGGCCTATTTGCGAACAACCAGATCGAGCAGATCATCCCGATCCTTGATCTTCTGCAGCACGATCTCCGAGCGAATATCCATCACCCCCGCCGTGCGGTTCAGGTGGTTCACGATAAAGTCAGAAAAATGCTTGAGGTTGCGCGCCTGCACCCGCAGCACATAATTGCTCGCCCCGGTAATCACGTACGCACTGGCCACCTCCGGCCACCCTTGCACCTTCTTGATAAACGTCTCGTGCCAATCCTCCACATCCTGGCGTAACGACAGGTGGACGATGGCCTCCAGCTCGATCCCCAGCTGCTCGGCGTTCAACACCGCCCGATAACCACTGATGATTCCCTCGCTTTCCAGCAGGCGCAAACGCCGCAGGCAGGCCGACGGCGACAGGGCGACTTTCTCCGCCAGTTCCTGGTTACTGATACGGCCATCCTGTTGCAGGAAATGCAGAAGGCGCAGGTCGGTGGCGTCGAGAATCATGGTTAGAATAAATCCGCGTGTTTGGGGGTTAAATTCGAATTTCCTACAGCTTAATTAGCCTGTTGCCCACCACTTTGCACGAAAATTCTCTAAAGCTTCGTTCATTATTTGGCTCATTGTTACTACAACAACAGGACTGACCATGACCACCCGCACCCATTGCCTGACCCTCGACGCCCAGGATCCGCTGGCGCCATTGCGCAACCAATTCGCCTTGCCGGCCGGGGTCATCTACCTCGACGGCAACTCCCTCGGTGCGCGCCCGGTAGCGGCACTGGAACGGGCGCAAGCGGTGATCGCCGAGGAGTGGGGCAATGGCCTGATTCGCAGTTGGAACAGTGCCGGCTGGGCCGACCTGTCCCAGCGCCTGGGCAATCGCCTGGCACCGCTGATCGGTGCCCGCGACGGTGAAGTGGTGATCACCGATACCACCTCCATCAACCTGTTCAAAGTGCTCAGCGCCGCGCTGACCGTGCAACGCGAACGCGCGCCAAGCCGCAAGGTGATCGTCAGCGAAGCGAGCAATTTCCCCACCGACCTGTACATCGCCGAAGGCCTCACCGAACTGCTGCAACAGGGCTACTCCCTGCGCCTGGTCAACAGCCCGGACGAACTGCCGAAAGCCATCGACCAGGACACGGCCGTGGTGATGCTTACCCACGTCAACTACAAGACCGGCTACATGTACGACATGCAGGCCCAGACTGCCTTGAGCCATGAATGTGGCGCGCTGGCGATCTGGGACCTGGCGCATTCGGCGGGCGCGGTGCCGATCGACCTGCATCAGGCCGGTGCCGATTATGCGATTGGTTGCACTTACAAATACCTCAACGGCGGGCCCGGCTCCCAGGCGTTTGTGTGGGTCAACCCGGCGCTGGTGGATGTGGTTACGCAGCCGCTGTCGGGCTGGTTCGGGCATACCCGACAGTTCGCCATGGAATCGCGTTATGCGCCGAGCCAGGGCATCGCCCGCTACCTGTGCGGCACCCAGCCGATTACCTCGCTGGCGATGGTGGAGTGTGGCCTGGATATTTTCGCCCAGACCGATATGGCCAGCTTGCGCTCTAAATCCCTGGCGTTGACCGACCTGTTCATCGAGTTGGTGGAAAGCTGTTGCGCCGCCCACGACCTGACCCTGATCACCCCGCGTGAGCATGCCCGACGGGGTAGCCACGTCAGCTTCGAACACCCGGAAGGCTACGCGGTTATCCAGGCCTTGATCGCTCGTGGCGTGATTGGTGATTATCGCGAGCCGCGCATCATGCGTTTCGGGTTTACCCCGCTGTACACCAGCTTTGCTGAAGTGTGGGATGCGGTGGAAATCCTGGGTGAGATTCTCGATCAGAAAACCTGGGACCAGCCGCAGTTCAAGGTTCGCCACAGCGTCACCTGAGTAAACGCAGAGCAAAACTGTGGGAGCGGGCTTGCTCGCGAATGCGGTCTATCAGTCTCTGATGTATTGACTGGCACACCGCATTCGCGAGCAAGCCCGCTCCCACAGGGAACAGTGTTTCAACCAGAAAGCAGTGCAATCACAATAATAAAGGGGCACGCCACGTGACCACGCCAGACCAAGGCTTTGCCGAAATCACCAATCGCGAACTGGGCCTCAGGCGCCAGCTCACTTCCGGCCAGATGAGCATGATCGCCATCGGTGGCGCCATCGGCACCGGGCTGTTCATGGGCAGCGCCTACGCCATCGGCTATGCCGGGCCCAGCGTACTGGTGAGCTATGCCATCGGTGCGCTGATCACTTTGCTGTTGATGGGCTGCCTGGCGGAGATGACCGTGGCGCATTCCACCTCGGGCTCCTTCGGCGCGTATGCCGAATTTTACGTCAGCCCGCTGGCCGGTTTCCTGGTGCGTTATGCGTACTGGGCGGCGATTGTGCTGGCGGTGGGCGCCGAGGTCACGGCGGTGGCGATGTACATGAAGTACTGGTTTGCCAACGTGCCGGAATGGGTGTGGATCGTCTCGTTTTCCAGCGTGCTGATCGTACTCAACGCCATCAGCGTCAAGACCTTCGGCAACTTCGAGTACTGGTTCTCCACGATCAAGATCAGCGCCATCGTTGGCTTCATCATCCTCGCGGTGTACGTGGTGTTCGGCTCCGGCAATCCGGATTACGGTGTGCAGAACTACGCGGCCCACGGCGGCTTTTTCCCGAACGGGTTGAGCGGCATGTGGATCGCGGTGATCGTCTCGATCTTCAGTTACTTGAGTGTGGAAATGATCGCGGTGGCCGCCGGTGAAGCGGCCGACCCGGAGCAGGCGGTGAAAAAAGCCTTCCGCGCGACCATCGTGCGGCTGGTGGTGTTCTACCTGCTGACCCTGGCGCTGATGTTGGCCATCGTGCCGTGGAACCAGGCCGGCCACGCCCAGAGCCCGTTCGTCACGGTGATGCAGACCATCGGCATTCCCGGCGCCACCGGGGTGATGAACTTCGTGATCCTGATCGCTGCGCTGTCGGCGATGAACAGCCAGCTCTACATCACCACCCGCATGATGTTCAGCCTGTCCCGCGCCGGTTTCGCGCCCAAGTCCATGGGCGCCTTGAGCAAGAGCGGGATCCCGTTGAACGCCTTGTTGCTGTCCGGCTCGGGCATTGCCCTGGCGACCCTGCTGAACGTGGTGTACCCGGAAAGCTCGTTCACCCTGATGATGGCGATCTCGATGTTTGGCGCGATCTTCACCTGGTTCATGATCTTCCTCACGCACCTGTTTTTCCGCCGCTACCGCAAGCGTCACGGCGGGGCGAAGCTGTCGTTCCAGCTGGCGCTGTTTCCCTACAGCACGCTGCTGGGCCTGGTGCTGATGGGCGCGGTGATGATCACCACGTTTTTCACCGATGCGTTCAAGATGACGCTGGTGTTCGGGGTGCCGTTCCTGCTGATTCTGTCGGCGGTGTACTACGTATTTTTCCGCAAGGGCGCGGCCAAGGCATCGAACAAGGCTTTGGCATAACCCGGCAATTGCTCGAACTCTCGGGCGCATAACAGCAGTTTGCGACAGGCCCAATCCTCGCTCAGGGGTTGGGCCTTGAAGCGCCGCTCCAACGGCCAGCGTTCCAGCGCGGCCAGGGGCACGATCCCCAGCCCGGCGCCCCGGGCGACCATGCGAATCAGCCCGTCAAACCCATCTGCACGGATGCGTGTCTGCAAGCGAAAGCCTGCGTGCAATGCCTGTTCCTCCAGGTACACCGCCAGCGCGCTGTCGGCGGCCAGGCCCACATAGTCGTGCTGCAAGCTGTCGATAAAACTCACGGTGCGCCCGGCCAGCGGGTGATCCAGCGGCATGATCAGCACCAGCGGGTCGTCGCGAAAGGGCAGGGTTTGCAGGCCGTGGGTATCTACTGCGTCGGAAATAATCCCCAGGTCTGCCGCGCCCTGGCGCAAGGCGTGGGTGATGCGCAGGCTTGGCAGTTCCTGCAGGTCGATGTCGAGGTTGGGGTGCTCGTGCAGAAAGTCCGCCAACAGTTCCGGCAGGTATTCGCTCAGGGCGGTGGTGTTGCACAGCAGGCGCACCTGGCCCTTGACGCCGTTGGCGTATTCCGCGAGGTCTTGCTGCAGGTGATCGGCTTGCTGCAACAGCAGGCGGGCGTGACGGGCGAGGGCTTTGCCCGCAGCAGTCGGGGTGACGCCACGGCGGCCACGTTCAAGAAACTCGATGCCCAGGGAGGCTTCCATCGCCCGGATCCGCGCACTGGCCGCCGCCAGGGACAAATGGCTGCGGCCGGCGCCGGCGGTGATATTGCCGGTGTCGAGGATGTGCAGGTACAGGCGCAGGTCGATCAGGTCAAAGTGCATGGGCTGGGGATCTCAGTGTCTGTACGGGCCTCTTCGCGAGCAAGCCCGCTCCCACATTTAGATCTGTGAACCCTTTCAAAATGTGGGAGCGGGCTTGCTCGCGAAGAGGCCATCTGCCTCATGCAAAACAAGAGGCTGCCTCAGTATATGGCGAATTTTCAGACATCACCCAAACCTGCAAAATCGACCCATGAATACCTTACTCGCGTTCTACCAAAACCTCGGCCCGGCCTTGACTTTGCTGGTGATCGGCACCTTCCTGCTGGCCGGTACGGTCAAGGGCGTCATCGGCCTGGGCCTGCCCACCGTCGCCATGGGCATGCTCGGCCTGGCTATGTTGCCGGCGCAGGCTGCGGCGTTGCTGATCATCCCGTCCACCGTCACCAACCTCTGGCAACTGGCCTTCGGCGCTCACCTGAGCGCGTTGATCAAACGCCTGTGGCCGATGCTCCTGCTGATTTTCCTCGGCACCGGGCTGGGCTCGGTGTGGCTGGGCATGGATGGCGGGCATTGGGTGGTGCGGGCGTTGGGCGGCGCGCTGCTGGTGTATGCCTTGAGCGGGCTGTTGCTGCCGACGTTCAAGGTCAGCCCGGCCACCGAGCGCTGGCTGGGCCCGCTGTGCGGCGTGCTGACCGGGGTCATCACCTCGGCCACTGGGGTGTTCGTGATACCGGCGGTGCCGTATCTGCAAGCGTTGGGCTTGAACCGCGATCAGCTGGTGCAGGCGTTGGGGCTGTCGTTCACCGTGTCGACCCTGGCGCTGGCAGCCGGGCTGTTCTGGCGTGGCAGCCTGGGCGGCGGCGAATTGAACGCCTCGTTGCTGGCGCTGGTTCCCGCGCTGCTCGGGATGTGGCTGGGCCAGGCCCTGCGCCAGCGCATCAGTGCCGTGCTGTTCAAGCGGGTGTTCTTTATCGGCATGGCCGCGCTGGGAGGTCATCTGCTGATCAGTGGTTAACAATATGCCGTTGATTCGTGCGCTTTGGTCAAATGTATTTTGCCGCCGGGACGCTTATTCCAAAGCACCGACCCCGTTACCCTGCCTTCAGACATTTTTAATCTTTAGGCACCCCCTATGAAAAAAGTACTCCTGCTCAACGGCGGTAAGAAATTCGCCCATTCCGACGGTCGCTACAACAGCACCCTGCATGAAGCCGCCCTGGCGGTACTGGACCGTGGCGGCATCGACGTCAAGGAAACCCACATCGACGCCGGCTACGACGTGGCCGAAGAAGTCGCCAAATTCCTCTGGGCCGACGTGATCATCTACCAGATGCCCGGCTGGTGGATGGGCGCTCCGTGGATCGTCAAGAAGTACATCGATGAAGTCTTCACCGAAGGCCATGGCAGCCTGTACGCCAGCGACGGCCGCACCCGCTCCGACGCGTCGCAGAAATACGGCAGCGGCGGCCTGATCCAGGGCAAGCAATACATGCTGTCCCTGACCTGGAACGCTCCCCAGCAAGCGTTCGACGACCCCACCGACTTCTTCGAAGCCAAGGGCGTGGACGCGGTGTATTTCCCGTTCCACAAGGCCAACGAGTTCCTCGGCATGACCGGCCTGCCGACCTTCCTCTGCGTGGACGTGATGAAACGCCCGGCCATCGAAGCCGACGTGGCGCGTTATGAACAGCATCTGGCACAGGTGTTTAACCTGAGTCTGTAATGCGGCTAGTATCCGTGCAGCCGCTATAAAGAGGATTCACGTTGAAAGCCCGGTCCGATGAGCTACAGATCTTCGTCTGCGTGATTGAATGCGGGTCGATTTCCGCCGCAGCCGAGCAGGTCGGGCAGACGCCGTCGGCGGTCAGCCGCACTTTGTCGCGCCTGGAAGCCAAGCTCGACACCACCCTGATCAACCGCACCACCCGGCGCATGGACCTGACCGAAGAGGGCAAGTATTTCTTCGAGCGGGCCAAGGTGATCCTCGAGCAGATGGACGACCTGGAAGAACGCCTGTCGTCGCGCCAGCAAACCCCGTCGGGGCGCCTGCGGATCAACGCGGCGTCGCCGTTCATGCTGCATGCGATCGTGCCGTACATCGCCGAGTTTCGTGGCCTGTACCCGGATATCCAGCTGGAACTGAACAGTAACGACCTGATCATCGACCTGCTGGAACAGAGCACCGACATCGCGATCCGTATCGGAGCCCTGGCCGACTCGACGTTGCACGCCCGCTCACTGGGTTGCAGCCCGCTGCATATCCTCGCCAGCCCGGTGTATCTGGAACAGCACGGCACGCCCACGACCGTTGCCGAACTGGCCGAACACACGTTGCTCGGCTTCACCCAGACCGAAACCCTCAACCACTGGCCGTTGCGCCATGTGCACGGCGATCGCTGGCAAATCCAGCCCGGTGTCGCCGCTTCCAGCGGTGAAACCTTGCGCCAGCTGGCGCTGGAAGGGCAGGGCATCACCTGTTTATCGGACTTCATGACCGCCCAGGACATCAAGACCGGACGCCTGATACCGGTGCTGGCCGAGTTCAACAGCGGCTATCGTCAACCGATCAACGCGGTGTACTACCGCAACTCGCAATTGGCCTTGCGCATCCAGTGCTTCCTGGACTTTATCCAGGGCAAGCTGGCCAGCTACGCCAGCTGATTCGTGACCTCTGCGCAAGATTGAATTGGGCAATACGGACTTATTCGGAATGGATAGGTCCGCAATACTGAGTCCATCAATTACTCACGCAGGGAGACACCTCCATGAACGTATTCATCACCGGCGCTGCCGGTTTTATCGGCGGTTCCATCGCTACTGGCCTGGTCAAGGCCGGCCATAACGTCACCGGCCTGGTGCGCAGCACCGAACAGGCTGCGGAAATGACTGCACTGGGCATCACGCCGGTAATCGGCACGCTGGATGACAACACGCTCTTGACCGAACAGGCGAAGAAAGCTGACGCGGTGATCAACGCCGCCAGCAGCGACCATCGCGGCGCCGTGGAAACCTTGCTGGCCGCGCTGCGCGGTTCCAACAAAACCTTCCTGCACACCAGCGGTTCGAGCATCGTTGGCGATGCGTCGGGCGGTAAGTCCAGCGATGTCATCTACTTTGAAGACAACCTGCCGGCGCCGACTGTCGACAAGGCTGCTCGCGTGGCCATCGACAACCTGATCCTGGCTGCCGCCAAAGATGGCGTGAACTCGGCAGTGATCTGCAACACCCTGATCTACGGTCACAGCCTGGGCGTCAAGCGCGACAGCGTGCAGTTGCCACGCTTGCTCAAGCAGGCACGCAAAAGCGGTGTAGTGCGGCATGTAGGCACCGGGCAGAACATCTGGTCCAACGTGCACATTGAAGACGTGGTTGCGTTGTACCTGCTGGCCCTGGAAAAGAATGTGCCGGGCACTTTCTACTTTGTGGAGAGTGGCGAAGCGGCGTTTGTCGACATGACCACCGCGATTGCCGAAGCGCTGAAGCTGGGTGAACCACAGGATTGGCCATTGGCGGATGCCGAGTCCGAGTGGGGTTATGAAATGGCCAACTATGGCCTGGGCTCCAACAGCCGGGTGCGCGGCAAGCATGCGCGGGAATTGCTGGGATGGGCGCCGAAGCGGACTTCTGTAGTCGAGTGGATTCGCAACGAGATGGTGTGATGTTCGCTTGAGACCGAGGCGAGCTCTTCGCGAGCAAGCCCGCTCCCACACTTAACCGAGTTCCCACTTTGGAATGCGGTCAAATGTGGGAGCGGGCTTGCTCGCGAAAGGGGCGACTCGGTCCAACGGTCTTACCCAACACTAGCCCCACCCCGCCCAATTCCGTACCATCCCCCGCCTAATCCCTCGCAACTCCCCGGTACTTCAATGAACCTCACCCGTCTGCGCGCCGACGCCCTGGCCGGACTCACCACGTCTTTTGCCTTGCTGCCCGAATGCATCGCCTTTGCCCTGGTGGCTCATCTCAACCCGCTGATGGGCCTCTACGGCGCATCCATCATCTGCACCCTCACCGCGCTGTTCGGCGGCCGGCCCGGCATGGTCTCCGGGGCCGCCGGCTCGATGGCGGTGGTGATCGTCGCGCTGGTGGTGCAGCACGGCGTGCAGTATCTGTTGGCCACGGTATTACTGGGCGGGTTGATCATGGTCGCCTTCGGCCTGTTGCGCCTGGGCAAGCTGGTGCGCATGGTGCCGCACCCGGTGATGCTCGGGTTCGTCAACGGCCTGGCGATCATCATTGCCCTGGCGCAGCTGGAGCATTTCAAGAGCGGTGACACCTGGCTCAGCGGCACGCCGCTGTACGTAATGACCGGGCTGGTCGCGGCCACCATGGCCATCGTCTACCTGCTGCCGCGCCTGACCCGCGCCGTACCGCCAGCCCTGGTGGCGATCCTCGGCGTGGGCCTGGCGGTGTACCTGCTCGGCCTGCCGACCCGCACCCTGGGCGACATGGCCCACATCGCCGGCGGCCTGCCGACCTTCGCGTTGCCGCAGATTCCCTGGACCCTCGAAACCCTGCACATCATCGCGCCTTACGCGATCCTGATGGCCATGGTCGGCCTGCTGGAAACCCTGCTGACCCTCAACCTCACCGACGAAATCACTGAAACCCGCGGCTACCCGGACCGTGAAAGCGTGGCCCTGGGCGCAGCCAACATGGTCTCGGGCTTGTTTGGCGGCATGGGCGGCTGCGCGATGATCGGGCAAACCGTGATCAACCTCAGCTCCGGCGGGCGCGGGCGCTTCTCCGGTGTGTTTGCCGGGGTGATGATCCTGTTGTTCATTCTGTTTCTGTCACCGCTGATCGAGCGCATTCCGCTGGCGGCGCTGGTGGGGGTGATGTTTGTGGTGTCCCAGCAGACCTTTGCCTGGGCGTCCCTGCGGGTGATCAACAAGGTGCCGCTCAACGACGTGCTGGTGATCATGGCGGTGACGGTGATTACCGTGTTCACCGACCTGGCGACGGCGGTGCTGTGCGGGATTGTGATTGCGGCGCTGAACTTCGCCTGGCAGCAGGCGCGCGAGCTGTACGCGGATGAGCACATGGAAGCGGACGGCAGCAAACTCTATCGGGTGCACGGCACGCTGTTTTTTGCCTCGACCACGCCGTTTTTGAATCGCTTCGATCCGGCCAACGACCCGGCCCAGGTGACGCTGGATTGCCGTCACTTGAGCTTCGTCGACTATTCAGCGATTGCTGCGTTGATGACCCTGCGCGAGCGCTACACCAAGGCCGGCAAGCATTTGCGGGTGCTGCACCTGTCCGAGCGCTGCCGCAAACTGCTCAAGCGCGCCCGGGTGCAGCACGACTGACCGTTGTTGAAGTGCGATGATCGTTCCCACGCTCTGCGTGGGAACGATCATGGTCCGACCAGGTTTTCCAGTTCCTGGGCGCGGGTCTGGGTCATGTCCAGCACGCAGCCGGAGCCGTTGACCTGATCAATAGTGCCGCCGGTGGCCGAGCCGATGAAGCCGCAATTGGCATCGCGAAACTTGAGCCACTGGCGTTGTACGTCCTGCAACTGCTGCTTGCGGTTGCCTTCCATCGCGGTCATCGCGGTTTTGTAGGCGGTATTCAGGCGCGCGTCCTGCACCTTGGTTTCCTTGGCGTTGCAATCGACCATGTCGGCGGTGGTGTTGGCACCGTCCATGCATTTTTTCAGGGCCGGGTTCTCATCGGCCGAGGCCGTGCCGCACAAGGCCAGCAACAGTGCGCCGGCGGCGAAAGGAACAAGCAGGGGGTTACGATTCATTCTGGGTTTTCCTGGTCATGAGTCGGTGTGCAGTCTAAGACTCGGCCTGCGCAGTTGAGTTTCCAGCCCCGGCGATCTTTATGTAAGAACGCCTCCCGAATTTTCATCCACTGACCCCGGGCATATCCCTGCGCGACAGGGCTTGTCTGTGGGCGAAAATTACTTTCATAAAAATTGAAAATACACCCCGGTAATGATTTATGACTTTCACAACCTATTCGACGTGACCCTTTCCGAGGAGTACCGCATGGCCGCATCACCGGGGTATTGGCTGTTGATCTACGCCGCCATCGCCATCATTGCATTGATCGTATTGATCGCGCGTTACCGGCTCAACCCGTTTATCGTCATCACCCTGGTGTCTATCGGCCTGGCGCTGTTGGCCGGGATGCCGGCGGACACGATCATGGGCTCCTACGAGGCGGGCGTCGGCAAGACGCTGGGGCATATTGCGCTGGTGGTCGCGCTGGGCACCATGCTCGGCAAGATGATGGCCGAGTCCGGTGGCGCCGAGCAGGTGGCGCGCACGCTGATCAACCGGTTCGGCGAGCGTAACGCGCACTGGGCAATGGTGTGTATCGCGTTCCTGGTGGGGCTGCCGCTGTTTTTCGAGGTCGGTTTTGTGTTGCTGGTGCCGATCGCGTTTACCGTGGCGCGGCGGGTGGGCGTGTCGATCCTGATGGTCGGCCTGCCGATGGTGGCCGGCTTGTCGGTGGTGCATGCGCTGGTGCCGCCGCATCCGGCGGCGATGATGGCGGTGCTGGCCTATAACGCCTCGGTCGGGCAGACGGTGCTGTATGCGATTTTGATCGGCATACCCACCGCGATCATTGCCGGCCCGCTGTACGCCAAATTTATCGTGCCGCACATTCACCTGCCGGCGGAAAACCCGCTGGAACGCCAGTTCATCGACCGCGAGCCGCGCACCCGCCTGCCGAGTTTCGCCCTGACCATGGGCACCATCCTGTTACCGGTGGTGCTGATGATGATCGGCGGCTGGGCCAACCTGATTTCCACACCGGGCACCGCCTTTAACCAGTTCCTGTTGTTTATCGGTAACTCGGTGATTGCGCTGCTGGTGGCGACCCTGGTGAGCTTCTGGACGCTGGGCCTGGCCCAGGGTTTCAACCGCGAATCGATCCTCAAGTTCACCAACGAATGCCTGGCACCGACCGCCAGCATCACCTTGCTGGTGGGCGCGGGCGGTGGTTTGAACCGGATTCTGGTGGACGCCGGGGTCACCAATGAGATCCTCGGCCTGGCCCACGCCTTCAACCTGTCGCCTTTGGTGATGGGCTGGCTGTTCGCCGCGCTGATGCGCATCGCCACCGGCTCGGCCACCGTGGCCATGACCACGGCCTCAGGCGTGGTTGCACCGGTTGCGATGGGCCTGGGTTATCCCCACCCGGAATTGCTGGTGCTGGCCACCGGCGCGGGTTCGGTAATCTTTTCCCACGTAAACGACGGCGGCTTCTGGCTGATCAAGGAATACTTCAATATGACGGTGATCCAGACCTTCAAGACCTGGACCGTGCTGGAGACCCTGATTTCGGTGGTCGCCTTCGGTCTGACTTATGGTTTGTCCTGCATCTTGTAACCCGGAGCCGAACCGATGGACATCCTCTACCAGATCCGCGCCCGCCAGGATTCCTTCAGCGCCGGCGAAGGGCGTATCGCCAAGCTGATGCTCGATGATGTCGGCTTTGCAGCGTCCGCCAGCCTGGAAGAATTGTCCCAACGGGCCGAGGTCAGCACCGCCACCTTGTCGCGTTTTGCCCGCAGCGTCGGCTGCCGCGACCTGCGTGACCTGCGCCTGCAACTGGCCCAGGCCAGCGGTGTCGGCAGCCGTTTCCTCGACCCGGCGGGCCTGCCGGAGCAGTCGGCGTTTCACCGGCAGATTCTCAGCGATATCGAGGCGACGTTGCGCCGGCACCTGTCCGGTTTCAACCAGCGCAGTTTTGTCGACGCCGTGAGCCTGCTGGGCAATGCGCGGATGATCCACGCGTTCGGCATGGGCGGGCCGTCGAGCCTGTGCAGCGACGAGTTGCAAGTGCGCCTGGTGCGCCTGGGCTACTCGATCAACGCCTGCCACGACCCGGTGATGATGCGCGTGACCGCCGCCACCCTGGGGCCGGAGCATGCGCTGATCGTCTGCTCGCTGACCGGCATCACCCCGGAGGTATTGGGCGTGGTGGCGCTGGCGCGCAACTACGGCGCAAAAATCATCGCCATCACCCTGCCGGACTCCCCGCTGGCGCAGTTGGCCGACGTGCTGCTGCCGCTGCAACCGGCCGAAACCAGTTTTATCTACAAGCCAACGGCGGCGCGCTACGGAATGCTGTTGGCCATCGACGTGCTCGCCACCGAGCTGGCCTTGGCCATGCCGGATGACAACCAGGAACGCCTGCGACGGATCAAGCTGGCCCTGGACGATTATCGCGGCGGCCCTGACAGCCTGCCGCTTGGAGATTGAGATGAAGTACCACACGCTGATCCGCCAGGCGCTGATCATTGATGGCAGCAACACCCCCGGCTATGTCGCCGATGTGGCAGTGCACGAGGGCCGTATCGAGAAGATCGGCGACCTGTCCCGGGACAGCGCCGAGCATGAAATCGACGCTGCCGGGCGCGTATTGGCGCCGGGGTTTATCGACGTGCACACCCACGACGACACGGTGGTGATCCGTCACCCGCAGATGCTGCCCAAGCTGAGCCAGGGCGTGACCACGGTGATTGTCGGCAACTGCGGCATCAGCGCCTCGCCCGTGAGCTTGCAGGCTGATCCGCCGGACCCGATGAACCTGCTGGGCACCGCCGAGGCCTTTGCCTACCCACGGTTCAGCGATTACCGGGCGGCGGTGGAAAACGCCCACCCGGCCGTCAATGTGGCGGCGCTGATCGGCCACACCGCGCTGCGCAGCAACCATATGGACGACCTGCACCGTACCGCCACGCCGGGTGAAATCACCGCGATGCGCGCGCAGTTGCAGGAGAGTCTGGCGGACGGTGCCCTGGGTTTATCCACCGGGCTTGCATACGCCAGCGCCTTCAACGCCGAGACCGATGAAGTGCTGCAGTTGAGTGAAGAACTGACGGCGTATGGCGCGGTGTACACCACCCATTTGCGCAGCGAATTCGAACCGGTGCTGGAGGCGATGGACGAGGCTTTTCTGATCGGCCGGCATGCCAAGGCGCCGGTGATCATTTCCCACCTCAAGTGCGCGGGCGCCGGTAACTGGGGGCGCAGTCCGCAGTTGTTGGCCTCGCTGGAACACGCGGCGAAGACCCACCCGGTGGGCTGCGATTGCTACCCGTATGCGGCCAGCTCTTCGACCCTGGACCTCAAGCAAGTCACCGATGCGTTTCGCATCACCATCACCTGGTCTGCGCCGCATCCGGAAATGGGCGGGCGGGATCTGCAGGATATCGCCGCCGAGTGGGCGGTGCCGCTGATGGACGCCGCACGCCGCCTGCAACCCGCCGGGGCGGTGTATTACGGGATGGACGAGACCGACGTGCAGCGCATCCTGGCGCATCCGCTGTCGATGATTGGCTCGGATGGTTTGCCGGAAGATCCGTTTCCTCATCCACGTCTGTGGGGCGCGTTTCCCCGGGTACTGGGGCATTTCAGCCGGGACCTTGGCTTGTTCCCGCTGCACACCGCCGTGCACAAGATGACCGGACTGTCGGCGGCGCGCTTTGGCCTGGCCGGGCGCGGTGAGATCCGTGAAGGGCATTGGGCCGACCTGGTGCTGTTTGATCCGTTGCGGGTGCGGGATGTGGCGGACTTCAAAGAGCCGCAGCGCGCGGCGGAAGGGATTGACGGTGTGTGGGTCAACGGCGTGCTCAGCTACAGCGACGGGCAGGCCAACGGGCAGCGTCCCGGACGATTCCTGGCGCGCAGCGGAGATTTGCGAAAGGGTTTTGTCACTCTATAGTGGCTGCTCTCAAACACGGAGCAATCGCCATGCACTTAGGAAAAGTCACCCCCATCTTGCGCAGTTTCGACGAGGCCAAAACGTTGGAGTTCTACGTCGACTTCCTGGGGTTCAAGGTCGATTGGCAGCACCGGTTTGAAGACAACTTTCCGCTGTACCTGCAGGTGTCGCTGGGGGGCTGCGTGCTGCACTTGTCCGAGCACCATGGCGATTGCACGCCAGGTGCGGCGGTGCGGATTCAGGCTCAAGGGTTGGAAGCGTACCAGCAACAATTGCTGGCCAGGAATTACCGCAACGCCAAGCCCGGTATTGAAGACACGCCGTGGGGCAGCCGCGAGATGAGCATCAGCGACCCGTCTGGGAACCGGTTGGTGTTTGTTGAAGAAGTAGCGGTTTAAACCCGTTCCAATGTGGTGAGGGAGCTTGCTCCCGTTGGGCTGCGCAGCAGCCCCAAAACCAGGCGCCGGGTTTACCTGAACGGTCTCGGTTGTCTGGACTGGGGCCGCTACGCGGCCCAACGGGAGCAAGCTCCCTCGCCACAGTTTGAGGGTGCTTGCGTTGAAGGTGTGTTTACACCCGGAAATGGCTGACCATCTGCTGCAACTGCCCGCCCAAACGCGCCAGTTCCACACTCGACTTGGCCGTCTCGTCACTGGCCGCTGCCGTCTGCTCCGACACGTCCCGCACATTCACGATGCTGCGGCTGATCTCTTCCGCCACGGCACTCTGCTGCTCGGCGGCTGCGGCGATCTGCTGGTTCATCGACTGGATATTCGACACCGTACGGGTGATGTTTTCCAGTGACACACCGGCCTTGCGCGTCAGTTCGACGCTGCTGTCGGTGAGGCTGCGGCTGTTGTTCATCACGGCGGCCACTTGCTGGGTGCCGTTCTGCAAACCGGCCACCAGGCCTTCGATTTCTTCGGTGGATTTCTGGGTGCGCTGGGCCAGGCCGCGCACCTCATCGGCGACCACCGCAAAACCGCGACCGGCTTCACCGGCACGGGCGGCTTCGATGGCGGCGTTGAGCGCCAGCAGGTTGGTCTGCTCGGCCACGGCCTTGATCACGTCCATCACGCTGCCGATCTTGTTGCTCTCTTGTTGCAGGTGCGTCATGGCGTCGGTGGAGCGCGCCACTTCAGCTGCCAGGCGTTCGATCTGGGCGATGGCTTCGGCCACCACTTTGTCACCGGCACGGGCTTCGCCGTCGGCGGCCGAGGCAGCCTGGGACGCTTGTTCGGCGTTGCGTGCGACTTCCTGCACGGTGGCAGTCATTTCGTGCATGGCGGTGGCCACTTGATCGGTCTCGATCTTCTGGCTGTTGACCCCGGCGCTGGTCTGTTCGGTCACGGCTGACAGCTCTTCGGCGGCAGCGGCGATCTGGGTCACGCCGTCGCGGATGCCGCTGATCAGTTCACGCAGGGTGGTGCCCATGCGCTGAATGCCTTGCTGCAACACGCCGAGTTCGTCGCGGCGGGTCACCTGGATGTTGTGGCTAAGGTCGCCGGAAGCGATGCGCTCCACCACCGCGAGGGTCTCGCGCAATGGGCGGGTGATCTGGCGGGTGATGATCACGGCCGCCACGATGCCCACCAGCAAGGCCAGCAATGTGCTGATCAGTTGCAGGCTGCGGGCCTGGGCGCTTTCGGCGTCGCGGCGTTGCAGCTGGATGTCGTACAGCTTGTCGCTGATGGTCACGATGTCGGCACCCTGGGTGGTCATTTCTGCCCGGGCCGAGACGATGTTGACGTTGGCTGCCTTGTAGTTCTGGACGGCGCTGCGATAGGCGCCGAGGGCGGTTTCCAGGGCCGTCAGTGCAGGCTGTTGGCTGGCGCCAAACGCTGCGTGCAGGCCTTTCAGACCGTCGATGGCTTTCTCGATCTGCGCGGCGGCACGGGCTTCAGTCTCGGCGTTGACGTTGCCGGTGTAGCCGCGCACTTCGTAGCGGGCCAACTGGAACTGTTCCTTGGCGCTGGTCACGGCCTCGAACTGGGCAAAGCGCTCGGTGCTCTCGGGCATCTGGCGCACGCTGGCGTCCAGGGCACTGATCTGCGCATTGGCGATGTCAGCCTTGTCGCCCATGACCTGGCGCGCGGCGTTACCGTTGCGGTAGGCCTCGCGCATTTTGTTCAAGGACTGCTGGTAAGCGGTGATGATCGCTTTTTGCTCATTGAGCAGCTTGAGGTTGTCCGGGCTCTTGAAGCTGTCCAGCAGCTTCTGTTGCTGGGCCACAAAACTGTCGAGGTTGGTCTGCACGTTTTGCGCCACGGCTTCGTCGCCGTTGGCCAACATGTATTGCAGGCGCACGATGCGCAGTTTGGTCAGCGAAGCGTTGAGCTGGGTGATGTCGCTCATCCAGTTGCTGCGGTCGATCAGGCCGCCCAGGCTGGTCCAGCCGGTGAGCGCGAGGATCGAGGTGAGGACCAGTACCAGGCCGAAGCCCAGGCCCAGTTTCATGTTGACGCTGATGTTGCCGAACCAACTATTCATCGCATTCCTCCAGGAACAGATTTGCGGGTACATCCGGTTGCTGGAAGTAGCGACCAGCCGATGGGTAGTCAGGAGGTATCGGCAGCCCTGGCGAGAGCTGAAACGGTTTTTTCGTGAGGGGAAGATTTATGGACCGTGAGCGACGAGCGGTCGCACCGCCCTCATGCAGAGGGCGGTGCGAGGGTCAGTGGACTTGGCGCATTCTTTTGCTGGTGGTGATGATGTCGATCAACGCTTCCCTGCTGCGGAAACGGCGGTCATCCAGGTTCCAGCGATTGACGAAGTGCCCCCTGGCATCCTGCTGCAACGAGGTGTGGACCAGTACACCGTCGCGGTTTTTATGGACCATCTCCAACCCGTCGTCCAAGGTGCGCTGAAGCAGGTAATCGCCTTTGCGCCGCAGGCGTTGTTCGAGGCTGAGGGACGGCGCGGGCACGACCGGTGGCGGCAATGGCGCACCGGCGACTTCGACGTTTTTCTTGAAGTCGTAGCGCACCAATGGCCATTGCTGCTCGCGCGGCAGCGCCTGGACGCTGGCGGGCTCACGCACAAAGCCGCTGGCCGAGCCGGGAGGCACATCGTCCAGCAGCAGACTGATGCCGGTGTTGAGCTCGGCAATGCCCGGCACGCCGCGATGGGTATTGGCGTGCGTTTCGCCTACCAGTGCGACCCACTTGTGTGGCCCCTGTTGAAGCTGGTCGGCGCGGATCACCTGGGTTGCAAAGTAGTTGAACATTGATGTCCTGGAGGCGGGCATGCCGTCCACCCGCAAGCTGGCGACACAGTCGAGCGCGCGGATCCGCACGTTATGCTTCATCGCCACCTGCACCAGGCTGACAAAACCGTAGGGGCTGTCGGCCGGTACGCCGTGGCCTTTGTCCAATGCGTTGAGGTAGCTCCACAGTTCATCTGGCATAAAGCCCAGGCTGTGGACGATATCCAGGTCGGCTTGATGCAGATCGGTGGTGAGTTGCTCCATGTACAGGGTTTTTACTTCTCGCGGGCCCTTCAGGTATTCCATGTGCCGGCTGAGGAAGCCTTTGCTCGACGTACCGGCGTGGGCTTCGCCGACGACCAGGCCATCGGCGGTGTCCAGCAGTTGATCGATAAACTTCGCCTCATCCAGGGCCGGGTCGACCGCAGGCAGTGCTCCCCGCGCAGGCGGTGTGTGTTCGGTAAAAAACGCCTGGGCCTGATCCTGAAGTTTTTTGCGAGTCTGGTCGAACGTGGTTTGCGCCGCGCGACGGCTGCTGGCGGTCTCCCTGTAGGCGGTGGCGAAGAGCGCTTCACGCGTGCCCATCGGCAAGGTGATTTCTTCGCTGATCAGGCCCAGGTGTTCATGGGGCAGGTCAAAGGTGCTGAAGTGGCGCGGCGCCTCAACAGGCAGAGGGCGCGTTGGCCGTAGCGCATGTGAGCGCTCCACCAAGGGGCCCGGGTGCGGCGCCGGTTGGCGTGCCGTGTGCAACGACAGCTTCAGGTCGCCCTTGGCCAGGGCATCGCCGGGAATGCCGCCGGCCACATCCGCGATGACTCGGGTGGGTTGGTCGAAGGCGTCGTCGACCCGCAGGGCAATGCTCTTTTGCAGGTCGGCCAGGCCCGGCGTGCCGCGATAGGTACTCATGCGTTTTTGATCAACCAACGCTATCCAGCGTTCGCCCGGTTTTTTCGCCTGGTCGTCGTTGATGAGGGTGTGGGAGTAAAAGTTGGTCAGCCGGTTGGCGCGAATCGGTGCCGGGCGTGAATCAAACAGGCACAGGGTGTTTTCCAGGTCGTAGGAGCTTGAGGCGTTCAACGGCCGAACCTCAATCCCGTGCTGTTGCGCGGTGTTTACCAGCATCCAGTGGCCGTGCAACCCGTCGGGGTCGCGGTAATTTTCCTTGTCGATGGATTTGAGCTGGCCCTCGGCCCGTTTGGAGAGACCACTGGAAAACCGTGAGTGGGTTTTCAGGTGATGAATGTCGCGCCACAGCGGCTCGATATAGAGAACCGTGACGTTCAGTTCGCGCAGGTACTGCATGTTTTCGATCAGCACCTGTTTAGCCACGGTGGAAAACGGTGCCTCGCCTACCACCAGGTTGTGCGCGTCATCGATCAGCAGCTTGAGCAAATCACGCAGGGCAATGTCTGGCGCCGGGTTCAGGGTTTCGGCCCGGGGAACCACGGCAGGCAACCGTGCAAAAAACGCGTCGGCGTCATCCGTCAGGGCCCTGACATTGTCCAGGTGCTGTTTGAGTGCCGGGGCGAGTTGCCGACGCGAGATCCAGATGCTGTGGGTATTGAGGTCTCGATCCAGGTAGGCGATCTGCAGGAACAGCGCCGACCGGTCCTCGGGGGCGATGACAGCCGATACGTCCCGGCGAAACTTTTCCGACAACTCATAGGGCTGCCCGAGCCTTTCCGGGCCAGGCATGCCACCGATGACACCGGAGCGCTGCCACTGGCCGTCCACCGTCTGGTTCACCAGCTTGCCGGTGGAGCGCAATTGCCCGCTGGTGTTGTCGTAGCGAAACAACAGGAATCGCCCCAGGCTGTCCGGGGTGTGCGAGGCCCACAGGCTGTCGCCGGCAAACAGCACAGGCTGCATGCCCTGGGGCAATGGGGGCTGCGGTTGCAGTTGCTTGATCAAGGTCATGGCCTGTTGGTCCTTGGGCACCCGGGCAATATGGCGTAACGGCGGACGGGCGAGCTTGACGGGGGCGAACAGCAGGGGTCGCAGGTCGGTCAACAACGTCCCGCCGGCATTGAGCAGCGCACCCAGATAGTGTCCCAGCGCGGCGGCGGTGTCGTTGCGGCTGTAGGCATGCAGGGCGAGCATCGAATCCTTGAACACCAGCAAGCCGCCCAAGGCCAGGCTCAGTGCCGGGAAGGGCGCGGTCAGCACGGCAATGGTGATTTCGCCGATGACGCTGACCAGTTCCATGATCATCTGCAAGCGCCCGGTGGTGGTGCTTTTGACTTCGTCGATACGGTGACGCAGCTTTTTGTCGTAGGTGTGGTAATGCAGGTTCTTCAGCGGCAGTGCGGTGCGAGGCACTTCGTCGAACACCGGCTTGGAATACAGCCCCTTGAGCTGTGCCGGCAGGCCGGCCACCAACGCATGCAACCTCGGCTCGAACGCCGCGCGCTCAACGCTGGCGACCCGGCTGATGTAGTAGGTGTCCATGCCTTCAAGGTTTTTCAGGCGTTCGTTGAATTCCCGTTGCGGCCTGAAGGCGATGCCATCCGGTACGTGCGGGGTGTAGAGCAGGGGCAGGTCGTTGGCGTGGTGGAACAGGTAGCAGCCATCGATCACTTGCCCGCTGATGTGCAGGGGATAGAGCCGATACCGATTGCGCACGGCATCGCTGTTATCGGCCAGGCTGTCGATGCTTTTTTCCAGCCAGGCCAGGTCGCTTGTTGCCAGGCAGCCTTGCAGGCAGCACTCAAGCGCAGCGACGTGCATGTGCAGTTGGGCAACCTCCAGGGCCATGTTGCGGCGCCATGCATAGTGGGGGCCTTGCGGGTCCAACAGGGTTTTCTCGACCTCGGCGACATAGCGGTCACCGATCCAGGTGCCTCTGACCGAGTTGCTCACCGTTTGCGCGGTGAGTCGACTCAGGTCGACGCCGGGCGGTCCCTTGAACTGCGCGGTGGTGCTGGCGTCGGGGTTGATAAAGCCCAGGCTGGCGTCGTAGCCATTGCGGTACAGCGTGGTGTAGCTGACGCGTTCGCGCGGGGTGATCACGCCCACGAGATTTGGGTCTACCGCCGGGATCGGGTTGCCGAGCAGTTGGTTGAGGGCGGTTTTTGCCGCCTTGTGCAAGTAACTGTCGAAGTCGGGAAACTGTTCTGGGCTACCCGGGCTTGCGGCGTAGGCCTTTGCCGCGCCCAGTGCCTGTTCCTTGAGATCGGCGAGTTTCTGTCGGTCGGCTGCCGATGCCTGGCTCAGCCACTTGGGCATCTGATACAGGTATTCATCGGCCTGCATGGCCAGCGTCGTGGTGCTCATTTCCACCAGGCACGCCTCATAGGTGGAGGGCGCGCCGAAACTGATCATCAAATACTCAAGGCTGGCCGGGGTAAAACCCAGGGCGGAAAGCATCGCGCTGTATTTGGGCCGGATCCGGCTGACCAGTTGTTCAAGCAGGTAGTCTTTCATGCTGCGCGAATCGGGAGCGGACGCTATCTCCTGGCTCCAGCCGAGGATATGCGCCTGCAATTCCCGCTCGCTGCCAAAGGCCTGGAACTGTTCGGCGCGTGGCGCGTGAGGCGTGCACAGCAGCAAGCGTTTGACCGCGCCCGTTGCATCGGTCTGGCGCAGCACCCACAGGTCCTTGAGCGGAGCCTTGTGCAGGAACAGGCAGCAGGCAGTGAGTGTGGGCGAGGGGCCTTCACTCAGGGTTTGCAGCAGTGCGTAGTCATCTGCACTGATGTGGTTTTGCAACGACGCACTGTAGGCCAGCGCGTGCAGGCGGCTGTCGAGCATCTGCTGCATGGCTTCCTGTACGGCGGGCAAACTGTGGGCGCGCTTTTGTTCTTCGGCGAAGGTCAGGCTTGGTTGAACCTTGGCCAGCAGCTCGGCGAGGTAAGCCGGGGTGACGTCTTGGAACTCGGGCGGCAATGGCTGCTGGGCGTAGGTCAGTTGGGTGTGCTCGAGAAACTCGGAACCGGCGTGTTCATCGCCACGGTGCAAGCCACGTACCGCCAGTTGCACCAGGTTGTTGTGCTGGTTGTACGAGTTGCCTGACTTCAGGGTGCGCTCGGTGCTGATCTGCAGTTGCTCGGGGATCAGGCCCTGGATATCCAGGTCGTCGTCCAGGTGCTCAAGCAATTGCAGGCGCGCCATGGCCTCGGGCGAGGCCGCCGGGCCGAGCAGCGCCAGCACTTGCAGGCTGAGATGTTCGTAAGTGCGCAGGTGTTCGGCGAGGGTTTTGCGCTGGGCCTCATTGGCGCTGCGGTACCAGTCGGGGGCGGATTCGTGCAGCAGTTTTTCCAGTAACTGTTGCGCGCGCAGTTCCAGGCGCGAGGACAAGTCCCAAGGCGAGCAGCGCAGCGCCTGGTCCAGTTCGAGGTTCATTCTGGCGACGTCTGTCGGCGCGGGGTGGCCGTCCAGGCCAAGGGCAAACGCGATGTCCTGATGTTGTTTGTCCTGCAGGGCGTTGTAGGTGTGTTCGTTCAGCGGGAGGCTGTCGATAGGGCCTGGCACCGGCGGCCAGATACTTGCCGCGCGCAAGTGCTGGTAACGGCGCGGCAAGTGTTGCAGCAGCTCCTGGCGCCAGGCCGCCTGCTTCATGCGCTCTTGCAACGTGCGATCCAGGTGTTTGAGCGAGGTGAAAGCCTCCAGGCCTCGGGAAGGGGTGAACAGCAACACATCACCGTCCTCGATCTCCAGGTGGGTGACCGGTGTCTGGCTGCGCGTGAGTATGAACACCCCGGCGAACTCGATGGTCTGCTGGCGGTAGCGAAACGTCAGGCGATGGATACCCGGGCGCAGCTCGGGGCCGCTGACGATATTCGTCACCAGCAGCTGGTCGGCAGGGCTGAGCAGGCGATCCTTGACCTTCAGCCTGGCCTCGGCCTCCAGCATCGGCTGATGGCTGTCGAGTATCCAGTTCTTGCGTAGATGGCCGTTGGGACGCCTTTCGATTTCCAGGGCGGCCAGCTTCTTGTGCAATGCCTGGCTGATGCGCGTGCGGTTCAACCGGCCGGGCTCGCCCTGGATCAGCCAGTCGCCGGGGACGGTGTAATGCACTTGTGCGTTCTGCAGGCTCCAGCGGCTTTCTTCTGCCAGGGCGGTGTGCAATGCCTGCACCTCCAGCAACTCGGTAGAAGACTGCGCTGCCGGTGCGTGGCCGTTGGGGAAAATCTGTAGACGATGACCGATTTGCAGCAGGTAGCCGTTCAGTTGTTCCGGGGTAAGTGGTGATGTGTTCGGGGGCTGGGCGGGCATGGCCGGTCCTCAGGGAGTCAATGGTCCCTGAGGGTGCGCAGTCTCGGCGTGTGGATGGCGGTAGTTAGTTACTCAAGGCCTCGACCACGGTCAGTATCAGGCGTGACGGGCAATCGGTACTCAGGTGTAGCGTGTTGCGCGCCACCCTGGGATGTTTTGCCTGGCCGGGTGCTTCGCCGCTGTTGGGGTTGACGTCAAAGCGCGGGAAGTTGCTGCTGGCGATATCCAGGCGCAACCGGTGGCCGCGCTGGAACAGATTGCAGGTGGCGAAGGGTTCGATCACCACCTTGACCCGCTCACCTGGGGTCAGCAGGGTGGGGTGCTCCCAGGTGTTTCGGTAGCGGGCCCGCAGGATGCCGTCGGTGATGTTCATGGCGTAGCCGTCCGGGTAGACGTCGACCAGTTTGGCGGTGAAGTCGGTGTCGGGCGCATCGCTGTCGATCCACAGTTCCACGCGCAGCGGGCCTGCGACGATCAGGTCGTGGCTGAGTGGCTCGGTCTGGAAGCTTAAGACATCGCTGCGCTCGGCCAGGGGGCGCTGGTCGCCACGGGTACCGAAGAAGTCCGCCCGCTCGCGTTGGTCGAAAGCGCCGCCGACAAAAATCGGCGCGCCGGAGGTCAGGGCGCCACCGATGGTCGGCACCGGATCGGCCGGGTCGGCGCAGTAGCTGAGCTGGCCCTCGGTGGTCGGCGGTTCAGGTTGCAGTTGGCGTTGTGCGGTGAGGTGCAGGGTGAGTTGCCGGCTATCCGGTAGCGGCCATTGATGACTGTCGATCCAGTGCCCGCCATGTTGCAAGCGCCCCTGTTGATCGCGCTCACCGGTGCCACCGCCCATCAAGAACACCTTCACCGCAGCGGGTGCAGGCAGCGGCGAACCCTTGAGGGTGCGTTCAAACCAGTCCAGGCGGCAGCTCAACCAGTCTTTCGCCACCTGCCCGTCGAAAGCCGCTGGCGCACCAAATTGCGCATCGCCACTGTGAGTGATATTGCGATCACCATGCAGCCAGGGGCCCATGATCAACTGATGCTGCGCCGTACTGCCGGCGCAAAACGCCGCGTAGTTGGCGAGGGTCGAACTGACATAGGCGTCGTACCAACTGGACATGAACAGCACCGGGATATCCGGCAGATCGTGGTAATGCCCTTCGGCGTAGATGCCCGGCGCTTGCCAGTACGGGCCGAAGTCGCCCTGGGCCCACTGCTCCAGCAGATAGGCTTCGTACTCCGGCACATGCCGCAGGGGCGATTGCCCGGCGTGCCACGGCATGCGCTTGAACCACTGGTGGATGTCTTCCTGTTCGAGGGCTTCGAGGATCTTCGGATCCGCCAGTGCCGCCGGGCTTTCCTTGGCCTGGCGAAACGCCCAGGTGGCTTGCTTGAGCTCCAGCGCGCCGCCCTGGCGAATCCCGCATTGGTAGGCGTTGGCGAAGCCGCCGCTGTCCAGCACCATGCTGGCGAGGCCCGGCGGATGCAGGCAGGCCATCGCCAGTTGCGTGTGGGCGGCGTAGGACAGGCCCATGCTGCCAATCTTGCCGTTGCACCACGGCTGCTCGACGATCCAGGCCAGGGTGTCGCAACCGTCTTCGCCCTCGGCGGTGTATTTGGTGAACACGCCTTCGGAGGCATAGCGCCCGCGGCAATCCTGGAAGATCGCGACAAAGCCCTGGGCCGTGAACCGCGCGGCCATTTGCTCGCGGGAGATGTGCTGGCCGTCGAGCTGGATTTCCGAGCGCGATGGTTTGCTCTTGTCGTACGGGGTGCGTTCGATCACCACCGGAAAAGGGCCTGGACCGTGGGGCAAGTAGATATCGGTGGCCAGGTGGATGCCGTCGCGCATGGCGATCATCTGGTTGTGCAACGTCTGCATGGGAAAAACACTCATGGGTTCAGTACCCGGTGCCTACGGCAATGGCCAACAACACCATCGCCAGCACCGCATAGATCAGAAACAGCGGCAGGATGTAGCGTGCCCACTGGCCCCAGCCGACGTTGGCGGTGGCCAGCAATACCAACAGGCCGCTGGAGGTCGGGGTGATCATGTTGGTCAGGCCGTTGCCCATCAAAAACGCGAACACCGTGGTTTGCGGGCTGACGCCGGAGAGCTGTCCCAGCGGCCCGAAGATCGGCATGGTCACCGCCGCCTGCCCCGAGGTGGACGGGATCAGTACATCCAGGCCCAGTTGTGCGAAGAACATGCCGTAGGCCGAGACCACCGGGCCATGATCGCCCACCAGGTTGGCGAGGCTGTTGACGATGGTGTCGAGCACCTGGCCGGTGCTGAGGATGATTTCCACGGCGGTCGCCAGGCCGATCAACACACCGGCGATCAGCACCTTTTTCATGCCGTCGACAAAGGCGCTGGCGGCGGTGCTGGCACCCAGGCCGGCGATTACGCTGAACGCCACGGTCAGCAGCAGGTAGAACGCCGACAGCTCGTGGTATTTCCACTCCCAGCGGTTCGAGGCGTATATCAGGAAACCAATACCGGCCCCCAGCACGATCAGGTTCAGCAGGTGGCGCAGGGGCAGCGGTTTGCGTTCGAAGGTGATCTGCGCGCTGGCATCAAACCCATGCTTGCGGATACTCCACAGTACGAACGCGATGCCCACCAGCAGGAACGTGCAGTAGGCCAGGACGCGCATGCTCAGGCCGCTGAAAATCGGCAGCCCCACCATCGGCTGCGCCACGGACAGCGCCACCGGGTTGGAGATGGAGGCCAGGTAGCCGATCTTCACCGAGATGGCCACGATGGCCAGGCCGATCAGGTTCGACAGCCCCAGGCGGTTGGCCATGGCCACCATCAACGGCACGATCAGGATGAATTCCTTGGCCAGGCCCATGAAGGTGCTGCCGGCGGAAAACACCAGCATCAGGCTGGGCACCAGCACGTAGATATTGCCCCGGGTCAGCCCCAGCAGGCGTTCAAGACCGGCATCAATCACACCGGCCTTGTTCAACACGCCGAACATCCCACCGATGAACAGCACCATGAAAATCAGTGCGGCGCGTTTTTCGATGCCTTGGGGAATGGCCATGAAGCCCTCGACCAACGATACCGGCCGAGCGACCGTATCGCTGGCCTTGCGCGGTTCGAGGGAGAACAGTTGGCCCAGGGAGTCGTGCTTTTCCAGCACCTGATAGGAGCCCGGAACCACCAGGCCGTTCTGGCGCTGGAACTTGCCCGAGTTCACCGCGTAGGTGAAGGCGACAGCCAGCAGCACGATGCTCAACAGAATGATGGCCGGGTTGATCTGCTTGCGCTGCGCGGGTTTTTCCACCGGCGTTTCAGTGGGCGAGTGGGTACGGACGATCTGCGGTTCGGTCATGCTGGTTGCCCCGGTGTGCGCTGTTATTGTTGTGTCGGGTGACACTTGTGGTGCGGACACTAGGGCAAAGTTTTAGCGGCGACAACGTTATGCGCGGGCTGGGTTGGGCTATGCGTTTTGTGCGGCCAGGCGGTGCTTGAGGTGCTCGGCAAACGCCGTCACCACCTTGGACCTGGGTTCATCCGCGCGAAACGCCAGGCCGAATGCATAGGGCAACGCGGGTCGAAACGGGCGGACCACAATCGGCAAATGCATGAAGTGGCTGGCCAGCAAACCATTGACGATCGACACCCCCAACCCCTCGGCGACAAAACTGCATGCGGCGCCCACCGAGTGCACTTCCACCCGCACCTGGGGCGTCAGGTTGGCTGCGCGAAACACCTGGTTCAACTCCGCCCGCAGGGCCCGTTGCCGGCCCAGCATTACCAGCGGCACGTCCCGCAAGTGTTGCACTTCGATGCAGGCGTGGCGGGTCAGCGGATGGTCAGCGGGCATCACGCACACGCCTTCGGTTTCCAGCACCGGTTCAATCTCGAAGTCGGGAATCTCGGTAGGCAAGCGCACAAAACCGAGGTCGGCGGAGCGGTCGAGCACGGCCCGTTCGATCATGTCGTAGGAACCGGTCAGCAGCTCGACGACGATGTCTTCCCGGCCCTTGAGAAACTCGGCGACGATCCGCGGCAGCAGCTCCTGGGTCATGCTGGTGGGCACCCCGACCTTGATCAGGCTCTTGCGCGAACGGCCCACGCGCATCTCATCTGCCAGGCGCTGGATACGCTGCATGCCGTCGACCAGGCCGGCCACTTCGGCGAGCAGTTCTTCAGCCTCCGGGGTCGCCATCAAGCGGCCCTTTTTGCGCAGGAACAACGCGAAACCCAATGCCTCTTCCAGCTGGCTCAACAACCGGCTGACCGCGGATTGCGACAGGCCCATGCGGGTCGCCGCACCGATGGTCGAACCGGTGGACATGATCGCCTTGAAGGCTTCGAGCTGCTTGAGATTCACCGTGATTTTCCTGTGGTTTGAGGGCTTTGCGCATAGCCTGATGCGCTTCTCGCATAACGTTGCCGGGCGTTCGAGGAGCCGTTAGTGTCCGCCGCAATGCGAGGCGCCGTCCAGCGTGTCGCAGGCAGCAACTGCCCATAAAAAATCACAATACGGCATTCGGGAGACGGTTATGCGTGAGCTTTTCACGAGGGGAGCAGTGGTGTGCACGGGCTTGCTGGCGAGCCTGTCACCGGCACTGATGGCCCAGGGTTTCTGGGAGGATTCCCACGGCAAATTGACCTTGCGCAATTACTATTTCAACGACGGTTACCGCGACGGCGGCGAGGACCGCAAGGAGTGGGCCCAGGGCTTTTTGCTCAACCTGCAATCGGGTTATACCGAAGGCACGGTGAGTTTCGGCCTGGATGCGCTGGGTTTGTCGGGGATCAGGCTCGACTCCAGCCGCGCCCATGCCGGCACCGGGCTGTTGCCGGTGCACGACGATGGCCGCGCGGCCAGCGAATTCTCAAGCCTGGGCGTGACCGCGAAGATGCGCATCGGTGAAGCCGTGGTGAAAACCGGCACGCTGCTGCCGAAGATTCCAGTGCTGGTGTACAACGATGGCCGGCTGTTGCCACAAACATTCCAAGGCACTCAAGTCGAGTACAGCGGCGTCCGTAACCTGTACGTGCACGCCGGGCACCTGGACAAGTTCAAGCTGCGAAACTCGACCGACAGCGTGGACATTTATCCCCAGGGTTACAGCGGCAAAAAGGGCAGCGACTTTGATTTCGCCGGCGCCACCTATGCCTTCACGCCCAAGCTAAGCGGTACCTGGTACTACGGCGAAATGCGTGAATTCTATCGCCAGCAGTTCTTTGGCCTGGTGCATAAACAGCCAGTGGGTGCCGGCAGCCTCACCAGCGACTTGCGTTACTTCATCAGCAACGAAGCGGGCGAGGCACGCAATGGCAAGGTCGACAGCGACATGTTCAGCGGGTTGTTCACCTACCGGCTAGGGCCGCAGGCGCTGGGCGTGGGTTATCAGAAAGTCACCGGTGATACCGCGTTGCCCTACGCCAGCGTGTCGACGGTGTATTCCTTCAGCAACGCCGGCGTCGGCAAATTCATCCAGGCTGGTGAGCAAACCTGGATGCTGCGTTATGACTACGACTTGGTCGCTGTGCTGCCGGGCCTGACCTTCATGACCCGTTACTACAAGGGCCAGAACGGTGACTTCAAGGGCCGCGAAGCCCGTGAGTGGGAGTCGGACACCAACCTGCGCTACGTGATCCAGGACAGCACCTTCAAAGGCGTAGGCATCGAGTTGCGCAAGGCCACGTATCGCTCGACCTATGCGAGCGATCGTGACAACTACCGGGTCTACCTCACGTACGACCTGGCGCTGTGGTGACAGGCCCTACTGCTCGACGAAATAGTACGGCTGACGGTTGATCGCCATCTCCTTGACCACCCTCACCGGGACGTTCAGCCGGTCAGTATTGTCCACCAGGGCCACGTTGCCGGGCTTGGCGGCGAGGTAACTTTTGAGTTCCTCCGGCGTCTGCAGAATCGTCAAATAGGCCTGCATGTAGAACACCCCGGCGCCGGCGATTCGCTCGTTGGCCTGATACAACACCACCTCTTTGCCCTGCGCCTGCATTGCCTGGATCTGGCTGATTACCGGCACAAACGACTGGCGCACATCGGCCTTGGGCGCGAACCAGAAAGCCGCAATCAGGTAGCAGGCCACCACCACGGTGAAGAAGCCACCTACCAGCCCCCGCCGGTTTTCATAAACGTGTTCGGCAACGTGTGAAACCTGCCCACGACTTTTCAGCCAGCCCAGCAGCACGCCGCCATACTCGGCGGCCAGCACTGCCGCGGCGGGCGTCAAGGCCATCAGATAAACCGTGCGCTTGCTGGAGGCGAACGTCAGCAGGGTGAACTGCGCCACCAGCCATATGCTGAAAAACAGCCGGTAGCGGTTGCGCACCAGGCTCTTGCGGAAGTGCCACAGCCCCAGGTACACCAGGATATTCCAGGGCAAAAAGGCTTCGGGCAGTTTGACGATGTAGTAATAGAACGGCTCGTAGTGGCCGGCTTCGACAAACGAACCGCTGAAGCGCCCGACGCTGTTGGTCAGCAGCACTTCACGTACCCCCTGCAACCCGTCGCGCTGGTAGAGGAAACCCAGCCAGATCATCAGCGGCACCAGCGCCAGCAGCGTGAACAGCCCGGGCTTGATCCAATCGCCGAGCTTGAAGCGTTTATCCATCAGGCTGGTACTGGCCAGATAGACGAAGATCACCACGCCCGGCATGGCCAGGCCCAGAACCCCTTTGCTCAAGGTGGCGATGACCATCCCAAAGGTGAACAGCAACCAGGTGCCCAGGTTGGAACGGTCGCGCTCCGACTCGGGGCGGTTGGCTTGATAAAACGCCAGCAGGGCCATGGTGACCCCGAGGGTGAGCAGCGAATCCTCACCCACACCGCGCACGTTGCTCCAGTAACTGGCCATGGTCGCCAGCATCAGGCCCGCGACAAACGCCAGCGTCTTGGGCCGGCCAAACTTGCGCAGCATCCCGTACAGCAGCATCACACTGAACAGCCCGGCAAACGCCGACGCCAGACGCACTGCCCAAGTGGTACCGCCAAACAGCCGGATCGCACCGGCGTCGAGCCACAGGCTCAGCGGCGGTTTCTCCAGGAAGGGTTCACGGAACAGTCGCGGCACCACCCAATCGTTATCCAGGTGCATGGCCATGGCGATCCCGGCCACACGGGCCTCGGTCGAGCCTTGCAACTCGTGATTGCCAAGGGAGAAGAAGAACAACAGCGCAGCGAGCAGGAGCAGCAGAGGAGCGGAACGCGTCATGGATTCTGGCTACCGGGGCAGGGGGCCGTTCGGGGGAACAGTCCGGGCGATCGGTGAGTATACGAGGGGGATTCTTAATAATTCGTGAATGAATGTTAGGTTTTTGTAGGGTCAGGGTTGTTTCAGCAGTGGCCAGTGGGTTAGCCAGCCTTTGGAGGTGATGCGTTGTTGGTAGATGGCGTGTTTTTCCTGGGTAAAGCGGGGCGTGGGTTTGAGTTGGAGATTGAACAGGTCTTCCAGGCCGAGAGGGGCTGCAACTTCACATAGGTCTTCTGCGGTTCTCCTGACGGCTACTGCGGTGGCGGTTTCGGGCCAGAAGCGCATGGCGTCGCTGGCGTTGCGATAGGGCGCATCGCCGTTGCGCAGGTGCATGCGGGCCTGGTTTTTGACGGACCAGTCGATGGAGGGTTCTGCTGCGTGTAAGAGGGCTTCGAGGCGGCGGTCTTCGTCGGGGCTGGTGCAGGTGGCGTCGAACCACAGTACGTCGACGTCACCGGTCAGTGGAGATAGTGGGCGACCGTGGAGGTGATCCCATACCGCGTTGCGTACGAAGCCGGCGCCGATCCAGCAGTCGGGGAGGGCGAGGGAGCGGACGATGTCCAGTAGGTGCCAGCGTTGGGCATCGCTGCTGATCAGGGTCTGGAGGGCTTTCTCGCTCAAAGGATAACGGCCTCTTTCACAACGATCCCCAGGTCATTGCTGACTTTCACCACCCTCACTTCATCGCGATAACCGATCCACGTGGGGCGGCAGATTTTAATCGTATTATTCAGCTCAGCATCGAAGACCGTGATTCCGCTGCAGCTTTTACTGCCGCCTGACGAATATTCGTAGTGAGCCGTATAGCTGCTGCGGGTGCCGCCCGAACATAAAATGGCCAACGAAAACAGCGTTACCGAGAACAGCGTGCATAGGATGAACATCCCGGCAAACGCCTTAAGCAGGGTCCATTTTTTTTCGAGCCGCAGCTGAGGTTTTCTTACCCGCCAGACAATCACGGACGCAGCCAGGGTCAGGACGAGAGATACGGATAAACAGGCTTTCTCCGCGACCGGTTTGAAGTGGATGGCTGGTGAGATGCTGAACTGCCATATAAACAGCACGGCCAACAGAAGCTGTACGCCCAGCACGACAGGTATCAGGTAGGCGTAGGAATTCTTGTTCACTGCGGCACACATCCTTATGTTTCAACAAAGGTGGGGTTTATCTTAAAAGAAAATAGACCCTCACCTTTTTCTTACTTTTGGGGCGCTCAAACGGATCGTCATGTTTCCTGTCAGGAAACGGACCTTCCCGTAGCTTCTGAATCTGCCGTTGGCACAAGAATGTCCAGTGCGCGCTTCACCAGCAACTCACCGAGGACGCTCAATTGCTGGGTGGCCAGGAGTTTATGGCGAAAGGCGCCATCGAACTCGAAAGCCAGGTCGGTAGTGAGCGCGTTCAGTGAGGCGAGGGTTTCGCAGGCCTGTACGAGCAGGGTTTCGGGGTCGATGTTTTGGGCGATACAGAAGATATCCGTGCCGGATTGGCTGGGGCATGGAGGATTGGGGGTGTGCTTTTTCATGACTGCAACTCCTTGATTGGTGGAGTCGCCAGACATCGCTGCTAAACGAAAAGGGTGGCGACTGTACGCGGGTTAGCAGACCAGGAATCAAGGAACCCAGCGCACTCGAAAGTGCCCCACGCACAGCCGCCATAACGCGGACTAGCGAACGCGGATGCTCGCTTGAACGGATGGTGGCATTGCATGCCTTGATATTAACCGAGCTGCTAAACCCGGTCGCTGATTTTGCAGCGACGTTTCAAGGCTAGTCGTGTCGATTGATGAGCACCAGTTCACCAAGGGCGCGATGTCTTGCGGGAAAAATCCGAAGGGCTAATCTGCTGTGTGCTTCCAGGAGCACAGAAACAACAAAACCCGCACAAGGCGGGTGCCGGGGTAATCTGAACAAGTCATCCAATATTATGATTAATAAAGAAATTATCTGTTGAATTATTTTAATGGAATACCATTTGGAATACCGATTCATAGATTGCGGGGAAATACGATGCGTCCCATTTTTCTTAGGGAGTCACTAGGTTAACGGTTTTCCGATTTCCGTCAGGTATTTCCCTGCTTTCGCTTCTGCTGTAATCAGCCGCTCCAAAAACGAGCCACGCTTTAGATCGTGCGTTTTTGCCAGCTCATCGAGGAGTGTGATTACGTTTGTCGACAACATAACGTTGACTTGCTTCTTATCTGGTGTGCGTTCGCCGAACTGCTGGCGGCTCCATCGCTGCTTGATACGCTGAATAATGGCCTTCTGCTCGTTTCTCTCAATCTTCGCTCTGTCGAAGAAGATGAGCAGGTCTTCATAGCTGCTGATAGGCAGCTGTGTAGTGGTCAACTAATCCCGGACACGACGTTAAGTTTTTCTTCGGCCCGAGCTGGCGCCAGCCCACCGTTGAATTGATGGGGTCGAATCCAGTTGTACCGATCCATCAAGAATTGGCTGATATCGCGCTGGGCTTCTTGAGCCGTTCTGTAACCCGTGGTCGGTACCCATTCCGTTTTCAAACTGCGGAACACGCGCTCCATTGGCGCATTGTCCCAGCAATTTCCCCGGCGACTCATGTTCTGGCGCATTCGATAGCGCCACAGCCGCTGGCGAAATAAACGACTCGCATATTGCGACCCTTGATCCGAGTGAAACAGCAGGCCCTGAGGCCTTCCTCGTTGTTCGTAAGCCATATCCAGCGCCTTGATAACCAGATCGGCGTCCGGCTTTTCCGACAACGCCCAGCCCACTACCCGGCGCGCGCAAAGATCCAGCACGACCGCCAGATAGTGCCATTTCCCCTGGGCCCAAATGTAGGTGATGTCGCCGCACCACACCTGGTTGGGTGCCGGAACATTGAACTCGCGGTTCAAGGTATTCGGGATATCGAGTCGTTCTACCGTCGCTCTTTTGTAGGCATGTGATCCGGGTTGTTTGCTGACTAGATCAAGCTCGCGCATCAAGCTGCGCACTTTGAATCGACCTAGCTGCTCACCGTCGTCACGCATCAGCGACAGGATGCTGCGGCTGCCCGCAGCACTACGACTTTGCGTGAATAACTCGCTCACCCGACTGCGCAACCGAAGCCGTTCGACATCAGGCGTGCGGCGCCTAAGGCGCTGGGCGTAGTAGCACGAACGGGTGACTTCAAACACCTTGCACAGCCAGTCAACCGGCTCATAGACGCTCAACTGATTGATCAGCGCGTACGCTCGTGATCTTCCGACATCAAGAGCGCGGTAGCCTTTTTTAATATCGATTTTTCCCGTTCCAGGCGGGCGATCCGGGCTTCCAACTCCTGGATTTTCTGCTGTTCCGGGGTCAGCGCTTTGCTCTGCGGGGTAACGCCTTTGCTCTCTTGTTGAACCTGGTCGACCCAACGGCGTAGTGCCGACTCGCCGACGCCGAGTGAACGGCTGGCTTCGATGTAGCTGTAGTTTTGCTTGAGCACGAGGTCGGCAGCCTCGCGTTTGAATTCAGCAGAAAAGGAACGGCGTTGTTTGGTCATTTGACACCTCGATCTGGCGAGCATTCTCGCCTAAATGGGTGTCCGGTTTCATTAGACCACTACACTGTCTTCTCGGCATGGACTGATGGTTTTTCTCCAACCACTCCCATGCGCATTCGCAGCGTTTTGCGCCTGTCTTCTTATCTTCAAACCAAGCGAACGCGCCGTCCCCTGCTTTGTGCCTAAGCCACTCTCGACGGAGGCGTTCGATTTCGTCTGCCTTATCTGCAATATCGGCATTCCAGAGGTCGAGCATGGCTATCAGGCGGTTTCTTCCGGCGAGGTGTACTGCTCCTCGGGGTAGACCTCGAAGAGGCCCTAAATCCGTGATGTCTTCAATCCGGCCTAGCAGCCACTGATATTGCCTTTCGTCGCCGTCAATCCATTTGAGGTGTTCATCCAGGACCATAAACCGGTCTTTCTCCTGGCTCAATCTCCTGCGCACATCATTTTTCCGCGTTAGGCACTGAGCGATCGTATTCCTCATGGTCAGTCCGTTGCACGTGGCGGGGTCTAGGTCGGCCTTTTCAAAATGGTAAAGGTACAGCCATAACCAGATGTCGCGACGGGGGCTCTGTTTCGACTCGTTGAGTAGCTCAGCCAGCTCATCTCGCCCAGCATCTTTTACAAAAAGCAACGCCATCTCTTACTGTCATAGGTAAATCCTATCAATAATAAAAAATATTAAGTTTATAGCTATGTCTATAGGTCGCTATTCTAGTGCAGTTCTATGTCAGCTCTATGAATATTCAAGGAGAATTCTATATCTATTCTAGGTTGATTCTATGTTTTAAATAATCGTAAAAAGCTTTGTATTTATTGGAGTCTATAAGGGTTTTTAAAGGGTTAGTCGGTAAGCGGATGATGCATTTACCGTATGATTTTCTCAATTTTAGTGAGGCTCTTTTTTTGGAGCTGCCACAAGGGCGCTGGCGGATGGTTGAAACAGAGGTTGTGTCGAGTACCGATGAGGTCAGTCGGAGCCGGCGGAGGCGTTGATGGTGGTGCTCTCATTGCCAATGAGTTAGTGACGTCGACTGCACCTATGAGCGGTCACGGGAGAGGAGATAGGGTTTGCCTCTATGGGCCCGTCGCGGCTTATCCAGGCAAAGGACATGGTCGAGGGAAGGGCTGTTCGCGGCGGGGGGGGCATTTGTCGTCATGGCGATTGAGCGGCTAAGGTATTTGCGGAGCGACTGACATCGGAATGGATGGGTAGCCATTGAAATCCTCACGCCCATCGACTCGCGCTTGCAGGTAGGTTTTGCCTTGGCGGATTCAAGCCAGTTGAAGCATCAGGAAATGCTAGGGCGATTTACGTTGCGAGGGAAGTAACCAGTTTTTTCATACCGGCCCCGCCAATTCTCTGAACCAATCAGAGGGCTGCGGCCATGAAGAAATTGCTCCGTAAGAAAGACGTGCTGGCGGCTACAGGCTTTAAGAACTCAACGCTGTACAAATACATCTCCGAGGGCAGATTCCCGAAACCTGTGTCATTAGGGGAGCGTGCGGTCGCGTGGGTCGAAAGTGAGGTCGAGGCTTGGATCGAAGCGCGGATCAGTGCGCGTGATTTGGCTGAAGAGATGTAGGCCGGCGACCACGGTGACGGGTCTGAGTAACGATTCTTTATGATACGCCATGACCGCCTCGCTGCCGGTCATGGCGTTTATGCGGCCTGGGGTGGGTGTACTCTCGGCTAACTCACTCAGAAGGCGGTTGGGTGAATTTCTCGGCAGGCTTGGGAGCTTTGATCCTTATTGCCCTATCTGGTCGGGAGCGTTCACTTGAGTCGGAGCTGCATCTATTTATATAGCTTCTAGTTAGACATTCACTACCAATCTACTAGCCATGAGACAGTCATGAACGACCTATGAATAATCTACCTGTAGTCCAGTCATCGCTGGTTATCAAGTAGGAGGGCCACCAGTTATAAATTGCACAGTCGGTATCTGGTATGTGAGCAACCAGCCAGGTGCATAACCATGACTCATTACAACCCTTACACCAGTCTTTCCCAATCAGATATCGCCATCGAGATTGAGCGGCTCGTCAAGTCCATCGAGCAATACGACACCCCTGCATTCCGGTTGCCAGGCATACGCTCAGCTCATGAGCAGCCAGAGCGGACGAGGCTCTCCCGGTACTTCGATCGCATCCAGCAAATGGTTGATTTATTCGATGATCGTTGCCAATACCGTTACAGCGAACACCTGCAAGCGTTCTGGGACGCCTGTCAGGACATTGGGCTGGAGCGGAGTCCTGTCGGGCCTGTGTGCTTGAACGAGAGCGCTACAGCCTACCTGGATCATCACCGCAGCATGAACGTACTCGTCGAGCGCATCCGTCAGCTAACAGGTAAGCGATGGTACCGCCGCCCGAAGGGAGACCGACGTCAGCAAGCCAGGGTCAATGCTGTGCGTGTCTGTGACTACTCAGACGCGATGCTTGCTCGCTACTCGCGGACTCTGATCATTCGGGTCAACCTGTATTACTACCAACAGGCCCAGATCAGGTTGCGAGTCGAGCAAGTATTCGATGATCTCGACCGGTTGCTTGCTGAACGTGAGCGTAACCCGATATTCGACCACCTTATTGGCTATATCTGCGCAGTAGAGCAGGGGGAGGATCGCGGCTACCACATCCATGCGGCTTTCTTCTTCAGCGGTAACGAGGTATGGGCTGACGTCTACAAGGCCCAGCAGATTGGTGAGTTGTGGGAGCGCATTACTTGGGGGCAGGGCTATTTCCACAGCTGTAACCACGACAAGGAAAAGTACAAAGACGAGGAGGAGGACAGGCTGGGTATAGGCATGATTCTTCGAAGCGACCAAGATATCCGTCCCCATATCCACTATGCGATGCGCTACCTGGTCAAAGATGATCAGCAGCTCCGGTTGAAGCCCTCGGGGGCTCGATGCCTGCGGATGGGGCAGATTGGAAGATAGCTCGTCAGCGATAGAGTCAGGGGGGGGCGCGTGGGCGGCAGCGTGGAGCTTGGCGCGCGGCGACAGGGTAAGTGGTTTGCTGACTGCCTCAAGTGTGGAAGCCAGAATTTAAGCCAACGGCGGGCAGGAGTTATGGATCGAACGCTGGGCGACGCGATCCTCGACCGGCTGTGCATAACGCTTATCGGATCGAACTGAAGGGCGAAACGATGCGCAGACGCGTGACGAAATTAACGATGACAGGGGCTTCAGATTAACAATGCAAACCTGCGTCGCTGCACTCCGACTGTCTGGCGGGGTGAGCGTGGAAGAGGTGGCCGGATATTGGCGAGCTTGGTGGCCGGATAGCGTGGAATGCGCAATTGAATCCTGAAAATCAGCTTTAACCTTATTTAAACGGGCAAAAACCGCTAATATCAGCACGTTTTTTTATCGGCAGATTTAGCTATGACTGATCGTTGGCACAGTGTTGATGAAATTGCCGAACACCTCGGCGTCAGCAAGGACACCGTTTATGCATGGATTGCCAAACGCAGTATGCCCGCCCACAAGGTCGGTCGGTTGTGGAAGTTCCAGAAGGTTGAGGTGGATACCTGGGTCAAAGCTGGTGGAGCCAGTGACGAATCACAGCAGGCGCGAAGTGATGGCTGAGCGTTATCGTCTTTCTTTCACCACGGGCGGCCTGTTTTTGCAGGAAGCACCGCTGGTTGTGGAGCGCTATCTAAAGCTGCGTGATTGGAAGCAAACACGGGAGCAGGTGCGTGGTGAGAATCTGTTGCAAGTTCGTACAGCAGCTGCTGCGACACGTATCAGTAAGGAGTTGATCGCGCGTCTAGAGCTTTTGGATCTAGATGAGCTGGAGTTTTTGGTGGATGGCAGCCTGCGTGAGCAAGGCTACCTTCTGTGGGCTGCAACTTGCCGGCGCTATGCCTTCATCCGCGACTTCGCTTGCGAAGTTCTGCGCGAGCATTACCTGCTTATGCGCCGCCAACTCACGACAAGCGATTACGATGCGTTCTGCAATGCCAAAGCTTTGTGGCATACCGAGCTGGATGAATTGGCTGCGTCCACGCAAAGCAAATTGCGGCAAAATCTGTTCCGCATGTTGCGGGATGCCGACTTGATCAACACACAGCACCAGATCCAGCCTGTGTTGATAACTTCAGCGCTGGCCCATTTACTTGCTCGTCACGATATCGAGCAATTGCTGATATTCCCGGCAACTGACCATGAACTTAAAAGGTGGCTGCAATGAGCCAAAAAATCAGTCAGCAGCCGCTGGCAGCCCGCTTTGAACACCTGTTGAATGTCATGAGCGGTCAGCGCTTTCTGGAAATGAAGGGGCTGAATAATGATCTGCCGTTCTACATCTGCGAATTCAAGGCGGCTGAAGCCTTTGAGATACAACGCATGCAGCGGCAACTGGTCAACACGCTGGCCGGTCTGCGTGTCGATTGTTTGCAGGGGCGTGGTGTAAAGGTATTGGAAGTCAGCTTGTACGACCTGACCATCGACTTGCTAAAGGCTCGTGAGGGCAGTGACGAAGGTGTCAGCTTGTGGGAGCAGATCCGGGCGGTTGAGCCCGATGTGGAAAAAGAAGTTCTGCTAGAGCTTTTGCAGGGTGTATTGGACATCAAGGAACACCTGGTCCCGGCTATTGGCGAACGTATTGCCCAGGAGGATTACGACGTGCTTTTCCTTTCCGGCATCGGTGAAGTATTCCCCTATATTCGCTCGCACAACGTACTCAACAATCTGCAAAGCACGGCCAAGGACAAACCCACGGTGATGTTCTTTCCCGGTGAGTATCGGCATTCGCTGGAGCAGGGCGCGTCTCTGGAATTGTTTGGCTTGCTGCACGATGACAAGTACTACCGTGCATTCAATATTTTCGAGTCTCAGGTGTAAGGAAGCAGTCGATGAAGCTCCATGGAATTTTCGAGAACCCGGTCAGCCGTCCGATTGAGGGCGTGATCAAAGCCGATGACGAGACTAGCCTTTATAACGAGCTGAGTGAGTACGTCCTTACTGACGAGGTCGCCAAGCGGTTAGAACATTTTCTTGATGCCTATACCGACTACCACCACGCTAACGGCGTCTGGGTGTCTGGCTTCTTTGGTTCGGGTAAGTCGCATCTGCTGAAAATGCTCGCCCTATTGATAGAAAATCGCCAGGTCGACGGCAGTACAGCGCTGGATATTTTTCTGCCCAAGATTAAGACTGACGATGAGCTGCTGCGCGCTCAGCTCAAGAAAGCTGTCGCCATTCCGTCGAAAAGTATTCTGTTCAACATCGACCAGAAGGCCGACATCATCAGCAAGACTCAGGTCGACGCTTTGCTCTCGGTGTTCGTCAAAGTCTTCAATGAGATGTGCGGTTATTACGGCAAGCATGGCTACATTGCCCAGTTTGAGCGAGATCTGGACAGCCGCGAACTGTTGCTGCCGTTTAAGGCGGCCTACCAGAGCATTGCCAATAAGCCCTGGGAGCGTGGCCGCGAACAGGCGTTACTGGAGTCAGGCAACATCGCTAAGGCCTACGCCCAGATAACAGGTGAAGACCTCTCTTTGGCCAAGGGCATCCTCGATAAATACCGCGCCCAGCACAGTGTTTCTATTGAAGACTTCGGCAACCAGGTCAGGGAGTGGTTGGACAAACAGCCGTCCAACTTCCGCCTGAACTTCTTTGTAGATGAGGTTGGCCAATACGTTGCAGAAAACTCCAAACTCATGACCAATCTACAAACAGTGGCGGAAAGTCTGGCCACCAAGTGCGAGGGGCGAGCGTGGATCATAGTCACTGCACAGGAGGATATGGACTCCGTGATGGGCGATATGAGCAAGCAACAAAGCAACGACTTCACCAGAATTCAAGCTCGCTTTGCCAACCGCCTAAAACTCACCAGCGCCGATGTCGCAGAGGTGATCCAGAAGCGTCTGCTAACCAAGAACGATACGGGTGCTGACCTGCTAAAAACCGTTTACGAGCAGCAGTTCAATAACTTCAAAACCCTGTTCGATTTTACCGATGGTGCGCAGCACTACACGAATTTCCGTGATATCGCGCACTTCACCTACTGTTACCCCTTCGTGCCTTACCAGTTCCCGCTGTTCCAATCGGCTATTCGTGGCATCTCCATGCACAACGGTTTTGAGGGCAAGGCCAACTCGGTGGGTGAGCGCTCCATGCTTGGTGTATTCCGCGAAGTCGCCATGGCTATCGACAACGAGCCAGTCGGGCAGCTGGCTACCTTCGATCGTATGTTCGAAGGTATTCGAGGCGCACTGAAAAGCGCCATTCAAAGCGCCATCAATAACGCCGAGCGGCATCTGGGTGACCCTTACGCGGTGCGCGTGCTCAAGGCCCTGTTTCTGGTCAAGTACGTCAAGGAGTTCAAAGCCTCTCTGCGCAATCTCAATGTATTGATGCTGGAGCGTTTTGCTGAAGACGCTCCAGCTCAGCGCAAAAAGCTTGAGGGCGCGCTCGACCTGCTTGAGCAGCAGACCTACATTCAGCGTAATGGTGAGCTTTACGAGTACCTGACTGACGAAGAGAAGGATGTCGAGGAAGAGATCAAGAATACCGAGATCGAGTCCACCGATGTCATCAAAGAGCTGGAGACGCTGCTGTTCGATGGGGTGATTAAACAGCGTAAAATTCGCTATGAAAACGGTCAGGACTTCGCCTACACGCGTAAGATGGACGATCGTTCGCTCAGTCGTGAGTCTGAGTTGGCCATTCACATAGTCACCCCGTTGAGCGACAACTTTGACAACCCCACCGTACAGCGCATGCAGAGCATGGGGCGCGACGAGTTGCGCGTGGTGCTGCCGGCCGATGCCCGCTTTATGCAGGATCTCACCCTGCACAAGCGCACTGAGAAGTACATCCGCCACAACAGCAGCACCCAGCAGGAAGCGATCAAACGCATCATTGATGCTAAGGGGTTTCAAAATACTGAGCGGCTGGCCGATCTGCAGGATCGTGCCAAAGAATTGCTTGGCAAAGCGCACTTGATCATCAATGCGGCCGACGTCGAGGCCACTAGCAACGACGGCCAGACACGCATCCTCAAGGGTGTCTACCAACTGATCGAAACCACCTACCCGAACTTACGTATGTTGCGCGATGTGCCGTTCAATGAGAACGACATCGGCAAATATCTGCGTCAGGCCCAAGATGGCTTGCTCGGCAACGACGCAACCAGCCTGACTGAGCCGGAGCAGGAGCTGCTGGCTTATATCCAGAGCAACGCTCGAAGTGGTGTGCGCACCACGGTAAAAACGCTGCTGGAGCGCTTTGAGCGCAAGAACTACGGCTGGTACTACGCGGCTATTCTCTGCAACCTCGCATTGGTCTGTGCGCGTGGCAAGGTAGAAGTGCGGCAAGACAGCAATCTGTTGGAAGGCGATAGCCTAGAACGCAGTTTGCGTAACACCAACGCCCATACAACCCTAGTGCTTGAGCCTCAAATCGAGTTCAGCGCCTCCCAAGTTCGTCATCTCAAAGAGTTCTGTGCAGACTTTTTCGACCGTCCAGCCAGCAGTAACGAAGCCCGTGCCCTGGCGCGTGAAACCATCGACGCAATCAAGGAGCTAGAGATCGAACTGGCCGATCTGCACGGGCAAAAAGCCCAGTACGGGTTTCTTGGGGTGTTGGATGGCGTGATGGCCACCCTTAAGGAAGTCGCAGGAAAAAACGTCAGCTGGTTCCTTACCGACCTATCCCGCGCCTCGGATGCCTTGCTCGACGCTAAAGAACAGATTATTGAACCTCTGCGTCGCTTTATGAGCAGCCCGCAAAAAGCCATCTACGATCAGGCTCGCCAACTGGTGCAGGCGCAAGAAGACAACTTCGCTTACGTATCCGCTAACGAAGTCGAGGCCATCAAGGCGCTGCTCGTAGACAGCAAACCTTGGCAAGGCAACCGCTTACAACTGGCTAAACCGCAGCTCGATAGCCTTGCGCAAGCCATTGCCCATCAAGTGGCCTGCGAGAAAGACTCAGCGGCACAGCGACTGACTGAACGGGAGCAGAGCCTGCAGGGTACCGACGAATACGCCAAACTCAGCACTGCACAGCAAGCGCCGCTGGTTCAGCCCTTTGTCGACGCTCGCCAGGCACTGCAAGGGCAAAAGCGCATAGCCATGATTCGCGATCAATTGCGACATTTTGAAGACGTTCTCTATCCGCACCTGTTGCTGCAACTTGAGCTGCTCGCTCGCCCCAAGCCTGTCGAACAACCCAAACCGCAGCCAGGCTCAGGTACATCCGTTGAGAGTCCCATTCCCGGAAGCCCCGGCGATGGTGCGCCTCCCCCAGCGCCGGTCGTGATCCCTGAGCAGCGCGTAGTGCCCGCGCGCACCATCAAAGTGGGTTACAGCAAGCCTTGGCTGACCAGCGAAGCTGATCTGGATGATTACCTGCGACAGCAACGCGAAGCTTGGTTGAAAGAAATTTTGGCCGGCAACCGCGTACAGATCTGACAAGGACCAGTGCCTTGAGCATTTGCATGACAGTATGCAAATGCTCAAGAGCCGATAAAGAGAAGAATGATGGAAACCAGCAAACTCAAGAAATTTGCCCAGCAGGCACGTCGCCTGCTCTTGGAGCAAGTGGGTGCCAAGCTCGCCCTGGTGTTAGATACCAGTAGCGCTGCCCGCCGTGAGAATCTGCAAGCCGTGGCTCAGCTGGAAAAGCAGATTGCCGCTAGCGGCCGCGAACAGCTGATCGATAAGGTCGCCTACACCTGGTTCAACCGCATCTGCGCCCTGCGCTTTATGGACGTCAACGGCTACACCCGCATTCGCGTGGTTTCCCCTGCGGAAGAAGGCCAGTTTCAGCCAGAAATCCTCGCTGAAGCCAAAGCCGGTCATATCGATGAAGAGCGCGTGCCGAAGCAAATCCGCCAGCAGATTCAGGCTCTGCTCAGTGGCACCGCACCCAGCCGTGATCCGCAGCAGGAAGCCTATCGCCTGCTGGTGGTGGCCGAGTGCAACGCCTTCCACAGTGCAATGCCGTATCTGTTCGAGCGCATTGCTGACTACACCGAGTTGTTGATGCCCGATGACTTGCTTTCGGGAAACTCCGTTTTGGCCTACACCCGTGAAGCGATGACGCCTGATGCTTGTCAGGACGTAGAAGTCATCGGCTGGCTGTACCAGTTCTACATCTCGGAGAAAAAGGACGCGGTGTTTGAAGGGCTGAAGAAAAACCAGAAGATCAAAGCGAAAGATATTCCTGCCGCCACCCAGCTATTTACCCCGCACTTTATTGTGCGTTATCTGGTCGAGAACTCCCTGGGCCGCCTGTGGTTGCTCAACCACCCCAGCTCATCATTGGCCGGGCAGATGGACTACTACATCAAACCTGATGCGCCAGAAACCGACTTCCTTAAGCTTGCTCGCCCCGAAGACATTAAAGTGTGCGATCCAGCCTGCGGTTCTGGTCACATGCTTACCTACGCCTTCGACTTGCTGTATGCCATCTACGAAGAAGTGGGTACCGACCCCAGCGAAATCTCGGAGAAGATCCTTACCCATAACCTCTATGGCATCGAGCTGGACGAACGAGCAGGGGAGCTGGCAGCTTTTGCGTTGACCATGAAAGCGCGCGCCAAGCAGCGGCGCTTTTTCAACAAGGCTATCAAGCCAAACATCTGCGTGCTGGAAAAGGTGGAGTTTAGCCACGGTGAGTTGGATGAATACATCACTGCTGTGGGGCGTGACCTGTTCACTCTCGACCTGCGCGAAACTCTCAAACAGTTTGAGGAGGCCGATAACTTTGGATCGCTGATCCGCCCCAAGCTCACCAGCGTACAAAATGTATTGTCCGTGCTGGAGGCTAAGGACATGGCAGGCAACCTGTTCCTTAAAAGCACACACGAAAAAGTGTTGAGGGTGCTGCTGCAGGCAGACTATCTGAGCCAAAAATACCAAGTGGTTGTCGCCAATCCACCCTATATGGGCGGCAAGGGCATGAATGCGCGATTGGCTGCATGGGCCAAGGAAAGCTACCCCAGCAGCAAGTCCGATCTGTTTGCCATGTTTATCGAGCGTAATCTCGATCTGGCTGTGCCTGCAGGAGCGGTGGCCATGATCACCATGCAAAGCTGGATGTTCCTGTCCTCATTCGAGTCGCTGCGCGCCCGTATCCTGAACCAGAACACCATTTTGTCCATGGCACATCTGGGCGCACGGGCCTTCGACAGTATCGGTGGCGAAGTGGTCTCAACGACGGCTTTTGTGCTGGAGAACCAACACAAACCGGAATACAGGGGGGCCTATCTGCGCCTAGTGGATGGCACTTCCGAAGCCAAGAAGGCCGCAATGCTCAAGGAGGCCATTCAATGATGGCGACCAGCACGCTGAAAGTTAGAGATGACCACCGCCCTGTTTGTTTTGAAGCTGCAGTCGAGGCCAGTAAGTTCAAGCCCTGCGAAGGTGCGGACACAGTATTAGAGAGTGAAACCGATGAGTGACGAGCGCGAGCAAGCGGCCGAAGCTGGGGTGGGTATGGAGCAGTATTTCTTTCGGGCTTCGGCGGCGGATTTTAAGAAGATTCAGGGGAGTCCGATTGCGTATTGGGCCTCTGAAGCACAGCTAAAGCTATTCGATAGCCCCAAAATTTCCGACTACGGAAGGGTAGGTGTGGGGCTTCAAACAGGAAATAATGACAAATATATTCGCTATTGGTTTGAGGTTGGCTTTCTAGGTGTGAATTTTCTAGGGGCTAAAGGAGATCGTTCTTCAACATGGTACCCATGCAATAAGGGTGGAGACTATCGGAAGTGGTATGGCAATGGGTTAGAGGTCATAGTTTGGAAAAATAATGGGGCTGCAGTAAAAGCAAATACTCCGAGTGCGGTTATAAGAAATGAGTCATGCTATTTCAAACCTTGCGTGACGTGGTCGCGAATAACGTCAGGATCCATTTCGTTTAGATATCTTGGTGAAGGTTTTATTCATAATGATGCAAGCTGCTTTGTGGTTGGGTTCGACGATGACGTTAACAGAAATCTGCTTGCATATCTGAATTCGCCACTTAGAAAGCTGGTGCTTGAAAGTATCAATCCAACGCTTAATCTTTTGCCAGGGCAAGTAAATGACACGCCTTACTTGAATTGTCAGAATGCAGGGGTAGGTGAGCTTGTTGATATTGGTAAAGCAGACTGGAACTCATACGAGACTTCATGGGATTTTACCGGCCTGCAGATGCTTCACCCAGATAATCGCCAGCCCAAGATAATAGCCACCTATCAGCAACTCCGGATCCATTGGAGTGAAAGTACGCGGGAAATGCAGCGCCTCGAAGAAGCGAACAACTGCATCTTCATCGACGCCTATGACCTGCAGGACGAGTTGACACCCAAAGTACCACTGAAGGAAATCACCCTTACCTGTAATCCGTATTACCGCTATGGCGGTGAAAAGACCGAGGCCGAGCTTGAATCGCTTCTGCAGGCGGACACCATGGCCGAGTTTCTCAGCTACGCCGTGGGCTGCATGTTTGGTCGCTACAGTCTGGATAAGCCGGGGCTGGTATTGGCTAATCAAGGCGACACGGTGGCTGAGTATCTGCGCCAGATCCCCGAGCCGAGTTTTATGCCGGATGAGGACAATGTCATCCCGCTGTTGGATGGTGAGTGGTTTGCCGACGATGTAACCGAGCGTTTCCGCACTTTCTTGCGCATGACCTTTAGTGAAGAGCATTACGAAGAAAATCTAGCCTTTATCGAGCAATCGCTTGGCAAGGATGTGCGCAAGTACTTTGTCAAGGACTTCTACATCGACCATGTGAAACGCTACAAGAAGCGGCCGATCTACTGGCTGTTCGCCAGCCCAAAGGGCACCTTCAGCGCACTGATCTACCTGCACCGCTACCGCCAAGATACTGTGAGTGTGGTGCTGCAATACCTGCGCGACTTCCGCAAAAAACTGGCTTCTCGCCTGGACTATCTGCAACAGGTAGGCATCAGCACCAGCGTCAGCCAAGGTGAAAAGACCCGTGCCCTGAAGGAAATCGAAACGCTTAAGAAGCAGCTGCTAGAGTTGGACGACTACGAGCGCGACACCCTCTATCCGCTGGCTACTGAGCAGGTGGCGCTGGACTTGGATGACGGCGTCAAAGTGAACTACCTCAAGCTCGGCCCAGCATTGAAGAAGATCGTCGGGCTAGATGCCAAGGGGGATGAATGAGGGCGAATAAGGAGCAGACACAATGCTGATTCAGTCCATCCAGCTGAACAATTTTTTGAGCTTCGGCGCGTCATCTGCCGTCATTCCGCTGGGGCCGTTGAATGTCATCATCGGGCCTAATGGTTCACCTTGGGCCAGGCGATTTGTCGAAACGCTGCAGGCTCGGATGTGGAATGCATGAACATGAGTAACCCCAAAATCACTCAGGCTCTGAGCAACCTGTTCGACAAGCAGCGCATAGTGTTCTGGTATGACACACGCCAGGAGTTTCGCGCTGATTTCGAGACGCTGCAGCTGCCGGATGTCGAGAAAATCGAGCTGGCTAACAATGAGTTTGGCGTGAAGTACCGCCTACTGCGCGAGCAGCCGGAACAGAAGTTTCTGCTCTACCGTGAAGGTGCCGAACCTCCGCATTTGCAGAATTGGTTGTTGGATGTGCAGCTCGCCAGTGGCAATTGCTTCCGTACTGATCAGGTTGCCTTGTGGCTGGCTGAGCTGGAGTTGGGGCCGGACTGCTATCCGCTGTTGGAAGCCCACGTGGCGTTTTTTGAATCCGCCAAGCGCCGTGAGGCCCTGAGTAAGTTACTTGAGCCGGGTGATTCGCAGAACCTGCTGCAACGCAAGATGCTCGCCGTGTGTGCTGGCAACGAGCCGCGCCCGGATGTAATTCTGGAAAGCCTGCTGGGTGATCTGGCCGCTGGCAAAGATGTGCGGATCAAGTTAATCGAAAGCAGCGGCTTGAATGCCTATCTGTGGGAGCAGGTGAAGCGCGCCTATGGCTATAGCTCCGAGCAACCAGGGTTGCACGATTTCGTTATCGAGCTGTTTAAGGCTTGTTTCATGCTTGGGATCGATCCGGCTTACAAGGCGCGACTGTCCGCAGAGGCGCTGGTGTTCCTCAAGCGCTGGAAGGACAGTCGTTCGCATGAGCAGAGTTTCGAGACACTGTCTGAGCAATGCGCGGCGGTGCTGCAGATCGACGATAAGCTACAAACTCTTGACTGGCGTAGCCTGCTGGAACTGGATTATTTCGAGCTGATCGACCGCAAGATCCTTAGTGAGCTGGTACGTGCCGTAGTGGCCCGTACGGTGACCGCTCAGGAGGTGGAGCAGTGGGTACGCCAGCGCCGTCAAAGCCACTGGTTTGAGCGCTTCAAGGATGTATACCTGGCGCTGGAGCACGCAGCGCAGTTCATCCAAATGCTGGACATAACGCAGCTGCAAATGGAATCGCTGACTGATGGCGTACAAAAGTACGCCAGTCAGTGGTTCAGGCTGGATCAGCGTTACCGCAAGTTCGTCTATCACCTGCGTGAGTCCGGTCAGGCTTCGCTGCTGGGTGAGTTGGCTATGCAGGTCGAGAATCTGTACGTCAACAACTACCTGGGCCGCCTTAACGACCGCTGGCAGCAGCATGTGGATGCGGCGCAGCAGTGGGAGGCCGCGCCCGTAGTGCTACAGCGCAATTTCTTCAGCCGCTATGTACAGCCCTTTGTGGAGCGCAGAACTAAGGTGTGTGTGCTAATTTCCGATGCGTTCCGCTATGAAGTAGGCGAGGAACTGCAAAGTCTGATTCGTCAGGAAGATCGCTTCGATGCCGAGCTGGATCCGATGCTGTCGATGCTGCCAAGTTACACCCAGCTAGGAATGGCGGCGCTGCTACCCAACAGCAGTCTGCAACTGGCCGACAATGACAGTGGTGATGTCATAGTGGATGGTCAGAGCGCTCAAGGCTCGGTCAACCGGGGCAAGATACTGGCGACCAGGGTGCCAGCATCTCAGGTGGTACGAGCCAAGGATCTACTGGCGATGAACCAGGCTGATTCTCGTGCCTTGCTGCGCGACAACGAGGTGGTTTACGTCTATCACAACCTGATCGACAAGACCGGCGACACTCGTGATACCGAGGAACGGGTCTTTGCGGCGGCCGAAGAAACGCTCAGTGAGCTGATCCGTCTGGTGAAGAAGCTGACCAACGCCAATGCCAGTAACCTGCTGATCACTGCCGATCATGGCTTCATCTATCAGAATCATCCGCTGCAGGAGAGTGATTTTCTCAGTAGTGAGCCGGAGGGCGGTGAGGTCCTCTATCGCGATCGGCGTTTTTTACTGGGTCGTAGCTTGCGCGAGGGAGCCAGCTTCAAAACGTTCAGCCCGGGGCAGATAGGGCTGACGGGTACGCTTATGGTGCAGATTCCTAAGTCCATTAACCGTCTACGCCTGAAAGGCTCCGGCAGCCGTTTTGTACACGGTGGTGCTACGCTGCAAGAGGTTGTGATCCCGGTCATCCGAATTAACAAGAAGCGCCAGAGCGATGTGGGCCGGGTGGATGTGGAGTTCATCGGTGGCGGTGGGAAGACCATCACCACCGGGCAGTTGGCCGTGGTGCTCTATCAAATCGAGGCAGTGACCGAGAAACTGCAGTCGCGCCGTCTGCGAGCAGGTCTGTTCACGCTGGATGGTGAGCTAGTATCCGATCAGCATGAGCTGTTGTTCGACTTCAGCTCTGCTAACCCGCGTGAACGGGAGTTGCCCGTGCGCTTCATTCTCAGCCGCAAGGCAGATGAAGCGAACAATCAGCAGGTGGAGCTGCTCCTTGAAGAGACCGTGGAAGGCACTTCACACTTCACACGGTACAAAGCCGCGCGTTACTCCATTCGCCGCTCGTTCAGCAGCGAGTTTGATTTTTAAGCAGGAGCTCTAATGAGTCAGCTCGACGACAAGATCAACCAGCACTTTGCCGGCCTGGTGGTGCGCAAGGACCTGGTCAAGGCGGTGAAGGGCAACGCTATTGTGCCTTCGTATGTGCTGGAGTACTTGCTCGGCCAGTACTGCGCGACCAATGACGAGGCGACGATTCAGACCGGTATCGAGACGGTCAAGGAGATCCTGCGCAAGCACTATGTCCACCGCAACGAGGCGGGGCTGGTGCGTTCGACCATCAAGGAAAAGGGCAGACACAAGGTCATCGACCGCATTAGTGTCTCATTGAATGACAAGGATGACGTGTACGAGGCCGAGTTCGCCAACTTGGGCATCAAGAAGGTGCTGATCGACTCCAGCACCGTCAAGGCTCACCAGAAACTGCTCGTAGGCGGTGTTTGGTGTATCGCGGACGTGGAGTATGAGTACACCGAAGACAAGACAGCTTCGCCGTGGATATTGGCTTCGCTTAAGCCGATTCAAATCTCCCGCTTTGATTTCGATGGCTACCTGGAAGCGCGCAAGCAGTTCACAACAGATGAGTGGATCGACCTGCTGATCCAGAGCGTCGGGTTCAATCCGCAGATGTTCGGTAAGCGCAATAAGCTCGCGCAACTTATTCGCTTGATCCCGTTCTGCGAGCGCAATTACAACCTGATCGAACTGGGGCCGAAAGGTACCGGTAAGTCGCACGTTTATTCAGAGTTCTCGCCCCACGGCATTCTGATCTCCGGTGGTGAGGTGACGGTGCCAAAGCTGTTCGTCCATAACGGCACAGGTAAGCTCGGCCTGGTGGGTTACTGGGATGTAGTGGCTTTCGATGAGTTTGCCGGCAAGCAAAAGCGAGTGGACAAGGCGCTGGTGGATATCATGAAGAACTACATGGCCAACAAGTCGTTCTCACGGGGAGTGGAAACCTTGGGAGCAGAGGCCAGCATGGTGTTTGTGGGTAATACCGATCATACCGTGCCGTACATGCTTAAGCACACGGACCTATTCGACCCGCTGCCGGAAAAGTTCCACGATTCAGCCTTTCTCGATCGCATTCACAGCTACATCCCCGGTTGGGAAGTGGATGTCATCCGTGGCGAGATGTTCTCCAGTGGTTACGGCTTCGTGGTGGACTACCTGGCCGAGATCCTGCGCTCGCTTCGTAGTCATGATTACTCAAATCGCTATAAAGGCCAATTCACCCTGTCCGACCAGATTTCCACCCGCGACCGGGATGGCATCAACAAGACCTTTTCTGGTTTGATGAAGATCCTGTACCCGCATGGCGAGGCGACAGACGCTGAAGTGGAAGATGTATTGCGCACTGCAATTGAAGGGCGCAAGCGGGTGAAGGATCAGTTGCTACGCATTGACGCTACCTATCCGGCCGTTCGTTTTGCCTACAAGGGGGCTGATGCTCAGGAACGGCTGGTGAGCACTCTGGAAGAGGATGAGTATCCCAATCAATACCATCGAAGGGGAGCGACTGCAGTTTCTACTGCAGACTTACCCCAAGTTGGCACTGACCCTTTGGCGCTTATCGAGGCAGCGCCAGCCATGCAAGGGCCAACTTCGCGCGCATTCAATCCTGCGCCAATGGAACCAGTGCTGAGGGAGCAGCATTTGGTCTTCCACGAAAATCAGCGAGGACTGAGTTTTGACAAGTTGTTCAGTCCCTATCTGGCAGGTGCCAAGCGCATCATCATCACAGACCCCTATCTTCGTATGTTCCATCAGTTGCGCAACTTGATGGAACTGATGGAGAGCATCAGCAAGCTGCAAGGCCCAGAAGATGAGGTGGTTGTTCATGTGGTGACCGTTGAGGATGATTCCAATGGTGATCGTCAGACCGAAAGCCTGCAAAAAATTGCAGATGCTTGCATAGGTGTTGGAATTCACTTTACCTGGGCTTACGACACCTCTGGCACCAAGCATGACCGTGACATCACCACTGATTCGGGTTGGAAAATTGTGCTTGGTCGTGGCTTGGACGTGTTCCAGCGCTTTGAACTGAATGATGCCTTCAGCTTTGCTAATCGCTTGCAGCAGCATAGGCAGTGCAAAGAGTTCAGCGTGACCTTTGTCAGGCTTGAGCCGGCTGCTGATTCGTAAGTTGTTTATGTTGACCAAGTAATTTGCGGTCTGGTTGCTGCTTGGTGCCAGGCATAAGGATAAAAAGGCTAATATCAACCGCCTAAGGGCGTTCGCTACTAAGCGACACATAAACCAGACATGGCAAAAAAACGAGGCGTGTATTGAGAGCGATGTTAGTGGTGCCGCCGGATTCTACGACAGCTCCAAGAAACACTACGCATTCACCCTACGTTCCGCGAGCGGAGCTGATTTTGTTCCAGAACTCGACTACATATACTCATCGGAGGCCGCCCAGGCATGGCGTAAGGCGTCGATGTGTGCTACGTCGGCCGAGGTTGAGGAAAATGTGCGAAAGCCAATATCAGCGGATACCGTAGAAATGCCCCTGAAGAAGATTAGCTAGTTAGATCGAGTTGCACGATTCTTGAAATAAGGGTAAGCGTCAGGCGGACACACCTTTCTGAATGCGCTGGCGTCCTGACTACACGTGACGCGCTCATGACCATAAGGCCGGCGGCACATGCGGCAGTTCAATTGTTGGATTCCCGCTACCGGCGATCAAAACCCGCACCGTGTTCAAAACTTTCAGTTCGCACGGTGGCGGTGGGTTTAACGAACTGCGTATCGAAGATAAGAAAGGTACGGTACAAGTCTTTCTGTATGCCCAGCGCGACTGGGACGAAAACATCGAACACTACCAAATAATCCGCGTCGGCAACGAGCGGCATTACTGTAGTGGTCAACTAATCCCGGACACGACGTTAAGTTTTTCTTCGGCCCGAGCTGGCGCCAGCCCACCGTTGAATTGATGGGGTCGAATCCAGTTGTACCGATCCATCAAGAATTGGCTGATATCGCGCTGGGCTTCTTGAGCCGTTCTGTAACCCGTGGTCGGTACCCATTCCGTTTTCAAACTGCGGAACACGCGCTCCATTGGCGCATTGTCCCAGCAATTTCCCCGGCGACTCATGCTCTGGCGCATTCGATAGCGCCACAGCCGCTGGCGAAATAAACGACTCGCATATTGCGACCCTTGATCCGAGTGAAACAGCAGGCCCTGAGGCCTTCCTCGTTGTTCGTAAGCCATATCCAGCGCCTTGATAACCAGATCGGCGTCCGGCTTTTCCGACAACGCCCAGCCCACTACCCGGCGCGCGCAAAGATCCAGCACGACCGCCAGATAGTGCCATTTCCCCTGGGCCCAAATGTAGGTGATGTCGCCGCACCACACCTGGTTGGGTGCCGGAACATTGAACTCGCGGTTCAAGGTATTCGGGATATCGAGTCGTTCTACCGTCGCTCTTTTGTAGGCATGTGATCCGGGTTGTTTGCTGACTAGATCAAGCTCGCGCATCAAGCTGCGCACTTTGAATCGACCTAGCTGCTCACCGTCGTCACGCATCAGCGACAGGATGCTGCGGCTGCCCGCAGCACTACGACTTTGCGTGAATAACTCGCTCACCCGACTGCGCAACCGAAGCCGTTCGACATCAGGCGTGCGGCGCCTAAGGCGCTGGGCGTAGTAGCACGAACGGGTGACTTCAAACACCTTGCACAGCCAGTCAACCGGCTCATAGACGCTCAACTGATTGATCAGCGCGTACGCTCGTGATCTTCCGACATCAAGAGCGCGGTAGCCTTTTTTAATATCGATTTTTCCCGTTCCAGGCGGGCGATCCGGGCTTCCAACTCCTGGATTTTCTGCTGTTCCGGGGTCAGCGCTTTGCTCTGCGGGGTAACGCCTTTGCTCTCTTGTTGAACCTGGTCGACCCAACGGCGTAGTGCCGACTCGCCGACGCCGAGTGAACGGCTGGCTTCGATGTAGCTGTAGTTTTGCTTGAGCACGAGGTCGGCAGCCTCGCGTTTGAATTCAGCAGAAAAGGAACGGCGTTGTTTGGTCATTTGACACCTCGATCTGGCGAGCATTCTCGCCTAAATGGGTGTCCGGTTTCATTAGACCACTACATTACACCATTGAGAAGAACACTTACACCGAGCTGAAGGCTGAAAAGCGCTGCATATTATCGGAATCGGATTGAAATAGTTGAGTCGTTTTATAGGTGCTAAAGGTTGTAGCTGTACACAATGTTTTTCATTTAAACAAAAAATAAAGGCACGGGAAGATCCGTGCCTTTATATTAGTTGATTCCGACAGGGTGATCATTTTTATCATAGCAAATTGGATACTCGCAGTGTCCGCCTGCGTTGAGAACTTCTAGTTCGTAGACAGCTGGCAGGTATTGCTTAAGCTCCTCCTTGAGCACTTTCTCACCGTTGATGGTGCATTCATCGTCTGCGCGCGGGTTGCACCAGGCTTCCTTTACGTCGATTGTTTTGGTGGGTTTTGTCATGGGTGTCTTTTTGACCTGTGGTTCATCATCGATTGATAGGCCACTCGTTGCATTCGCATCCAGTGAGTAGGCAGCAATAGAGTCTTTTAAGCTCGTATTACTAATGCCGTGATCAAGTAAAAAGTTCTGAAGTATTGTCCGGGATTGAGCGTAAGTAACTTGTTTCCCCTTTTTATTTGGTCCACCATCCATGCGATAGGCAATCGGATAACCATCCTCACTTTCATAGATGTAATAGTAAATGGAGAGACTAAAACTGAGGTCTTGGCCGTACATGCCATAGATACCTGAACCATTGGATGCACGGCAAGTGCCTCGCACGCATTTACCGCTGATGTGGTTGCTGAAGGTGACGTTGCGCTGTTGCTGTGCATTCCATTGAGTGATATTTCTTGGAATTCTATACCAGGTGCAACGGTAGAATTTTGCCCCGTACTGGTTTTTGGCCTCTGCGCACGGAATGGCATAAGGTAAATCGTTCATATTTTGTTCATTGGGTAGCATGGGTGGATACATGTACCCGTAGTCAACTTCGGCTTGTGCGTTCAATGAAAGTGCAAGCGCCAAGCAGCTTGCTGCTTTGAGTGCAACTGATTTTATATTCACTGTCTTAAACTCAGTGTGGGAGGAAGGAAGAGATTGGAGTCTTTTGTAAGTTATTTATGAATGACTTTCGGTGTTAAATCGGCGATAGGTGTTTAGGGATGTCGTCAGCATTTAACGTGCCGACAATCTGTATTTCATTTTTGCTTGTTGTTTTTGCAAATAGGAGACTCCCGTATTCGGGGCTCCATGATTGCCTGTGTCCACTGGATTTTATTATATCTTTCATGCAGGTGTTGTGGGTCATCACTATAAGATTTCTGCCGGAGTTTTTGTGTTCGAGTAGCTTATCCACGATGTCGTTTCCCCAAATGGCCTCTCTATCGGATAGCAGGCTCGCTTTGCCTAGCATGAAGTCGGATGTTTGAACTGTTCTAGTCATTGGGCTAGTGAAAATAACAGCATCGTCAAAATCAAAGAGTGCTTTTAAATGAATACCTGTTTCTTCTGCTCTCTCGCTTCCAAGAGCTGTGATTCCTTCGTCTGGGCCTAAGCAGGGGTTGTTTGAGCGATCACAGCGCTCTTCGTGCCTTATTAACAAAATAACGTTCCCACCTTTCCAGTATTCAGAAAGTCCAGAGTCGATTAGTTTTTTATGTGAGTCTAAATTTTTTACGGTTTTTCTTGTAAAAGCCTCGTAAGCAAAAAATGTTGCGCTTATAAAACCAGTACTTAGTAGTATTTTTTGTAGACTGATATTTACTATTTGGGATGTCCAATATTTTAATTCTTATTGGTTGCGGTCGGTATTCATAGACTTTTTGAGCGTGAGTGCGAGCGCGGGCTGACTGTGTTGATTGCTATTTTTTGTAGATGACTTTCAGTTTTTTATTGACGTAGTCTTTTATGATTTCGTAGTCGGGATTGTAGGTGGCTAGAGTGTGGCCAGTACTGGCGACGGTAGCCGCAGCGGCTAAGACGACGCCAACAGGTAGAGATGCAGCTCCAATTACAGCGCCCAATATACCGCCTTGAGCGATAGCGCCTTTCATGTCGCTTTTGATTCGACACTTCAGCCCCTGGCTTTCAATCTTGGTTTCGACAAGTTTGATACCTGGCATGAAGTTACCTCTGAGGCCATGGATCTCGAAGGACGTTTTGCTTCTCACGAGGTCTTCAATCTGCGATTCGTTCAGGCCTTTTATGACATTCATGGTTTTTCTGAGCTCCTTGCAAGAGGTGGTAGTCAAAAAGATGGGTTGGATATCAACCTTTAGGGGTGAGTTACGTCCTGTAAGGTCCTTCATGTCAACGGGTTGATGGTCAACCATCCAGGTTGGACTGGAGGGTGGCATGTCAAAAACCAAATCGAAGCAGCTGGCGGAACTCGTTGGGCAGGCGATTGCCCGCCAGCGCGTTCGTTGCAAACTGAACCAGGAGCAGGTTGCGGAAAAGCTTGGAATTGGAAGCGAGGCTGTATCCCTTATCGAGCGCGGAATTGTCATGCCTAACATCGAGCGCTTGGTTGAGTTGGCGGCAGTTTTTGGTTGTGAAACCGCTGACTTGCTGACCGAAGGGAGTTCTCGCCCAGAGGACCAGGCGCGCAGGCTTTCTGGTTTACTCTCCAGACTTGGGGCGCATGACCGCGACTTTGTCCTGGATATGGTGGAGCGTCTTGTCACTAGACTTGATCGCGGCTGATTGGCTCCATCATGAGGGGCCCATAGATTTTGTCTTGCCGATGTCCTCAGCACAGGCAGGTTTGACTTAGTTGGCCTGCGAAGCGAGAGATTCCAACTTGTCCGCGAGGGAGTTGGTCGTTGGTAGCGACTCACCTTGGCTTCTGGTGCTAGCGGCCTCCGTGTTTCCAAAGAACTCCTCGATTACGACGTGACTGTCCTCCTCGCTGTCTTCGAGGGCGCCATTGCCGAAACCCCGGCGAGCGGCGTCATCCAGAGCCGTCTGGTCGAAACCAACTGCTATGCGCTGTGTATCAAGTTCGCTCGCCTTCTGTAGTGCTTCGGTCATGTCCATGCCACTACGTACCGTGAGGTCGACGTAGAAAATCGGAGTACCGTGGCTCTGGCGAGTGGACTTGCCGCGTAGACGCAGCTCCAGCGGTATGCAGGCCAGTCGACCGCCTGAGATTGCTTGGAAGTAATGTAGACGAGCGGACAGGGTGCGAATGCTATTGAAACCGGTGGTGCGGAACACAAAGCTACCCAGCGAATCCTCATCACCAATGATCACATTCAGTCGGCCATAAGGCTTACAGGCACCTCCCTTGGCCAGTAGGCAAGCATCCGGCGAAGGGCAGGGCAGCGACTGCATGCCGTCCTGGGTCATGCGTTTGCAGGTTTCGCCGTTGCCGACACATAGCGGGCGTCCGGATTGCCGGTCGAACAGGGTGTAGTCGGCCCGGAAATTCAGCTCCGGCTCGTTGAACAATAGACGTACTGGAATGCTGCGCAGCTTGTCCTCCTTACCCTGGCGCAGTTCATCGTTAAGTGGGTGCAGTAACCAGCCATCCCTGCTTTGCACCTGTGAGGTGATGGTGAATTGATCGTCTTTCTCCGGTAGGCGCTTACCGTTTCTCTCGACGATTTTACCAATGGAAATACGTCCGAGCACGGGCGGTGTAATGACCAGGCCTTTGAGCATGGTGGTTCTCCTTGGAAGTGAAAATGGCCCCCCGAAAACTGAATCGCGTAGGGACGGCCAGCGAGGAAAAGATCAGTTGATAAGGAAGCGGCGGCTGCCTTCCTTGCGCTTGCTGAAGCGGACTTGCAGATAGGGCTTCTCCTTCAGCAGGCGCTCGACATCCAGCACTGTGCTGTCTTTGGAGCGTTTCCAACTGATAAAGCCATTGCTGAACTGCGCACGTGTGGCTTCGCCCATGGCTTGCAGCAGGATCTGTTTCAGTTGAGATTCGCGGCTTTCTTTTGCCGTAATGGACTGCCGAACAGCTTTGAGTTCGAGGTAGGTCGCGGCCAATCCAGCATTGGCGCTGAAGTCCACGGTTCGGCCGTTGTTCTGAGGGTAGAGGCAACGCAGTGCCGCTTCAGATGAGGCGCTGCCATCGACCGGAGGCGGGGTGTCGGTTTGTACGTATTGCCAGAACTTGCGTTCCAGTTCGATCAGGCGAGCAATCATCTGCTCGTCCCGTTCGATGCGGTAAATCTCTAAATGCTGGCCACCAAGCAGAACTGCAACATCAGCCGCCTGCTTGCCGGTGACAGCTAACTGGTGCATGACCTGCAATTGCACATACTCAGGCACGCCTTCTTTCCAGAGGCGTGCTCCGTTTATGCCGGCAGTCTTGCATTCAAGGATTTGTACATCGTCGGCACCGTTCACTTCGCGGTCGATATTGGCGAGCATCCAGGGCAGTTCTGGGTCAGGGTGCTGTAGCACGGCGTTTATTCGTCGCACCTTCTTGCCGGTGCGTTTGCTGTAATGCCAGGCCACGATGGGCTCCAGCACATTGCCCCAATAGGCAGGGCTTTCCTCATCATGAGGGTCTATTTTCGGTAACGTGGCATCCCGTTCCGTCTTTTCAAGCCACAACTCCAGCTGCGATTTATACGGGTTCAGGCCAACCGCTGCGCCTGCGTCTGAGCTGCCAATGCCTTGTTTGCGCACGGTGAGCCAGTCTTCACGGGGCAGTTCTTTGGTGCCGATTAAACGAAGGGCCGGACGGCTCTTGTAAGCATTTTCATTTCTAGGAATCGCTTTCATGAGAGATACCTTGCGGACATAAAAACGCCCGTTGAGCTTGATGCTGAACGGGCGTTATGGTTGAAGAGGAGAAGGCATTTCAGGCCGCGAGTTGCAGGGCCGCATCCAATGCCCGTTGCTTGATTTGCGCCCCCTGGCCGAACCAGGCGGAGTCCATGCGGTACTCGTTGCTACGTGCTCTGCGCTCGTGATCGACATACTCGGTCACGGCGTTGAGCAGGCCCCAGGCAGTGCCTTGTGACGATTCAAGCGTTGCGCCACGCCCACGTCCTTCGTACAGGCTTTGTACTTTGCGCAGGGCACGTTCGTTGGGCAGGACTTCAGGTAGTTTGCTATTGGGTGTTACTTCACACAAAACGTTCATGAAGAACCCAATAGCTTCATGCCACTGAACTTTGCGCTCGGCCAGCACGCGCATGCGATACATGAACTCGTCCCATTGCGAGACGGCTACACCCAATTGCTTTTTGACGGCCCTGGCATCGAACCTGGTGCTGTGCGGCACCTTGATGGCGCGCGTGGTGCCATCCAGGGCGATGGTCAAAGTGTTGTTGCAGACCACGCGAACGGTGGTCGGCGTGGCCGTGGTGGCGAGCGTGCCGTCACAGGAGGTCGCCAGCAACAAATAGCCGTTGACCTGATCGTTGCCCTTCAAGTTGGCGTTCTGCCCGGTTCTCGCTAATGCCCAGAACTTACGCCCTCCCTTCAGAACACCTGCCGTTTCCAACTCATAGCCGGACACTTCAGTCAGGTCTCGGTAGAACTCCATCACCTCACGCGGCTGAACTATTTGATAGCGATTGGAAACCACCGACAGCGGTGCTTTGGTGTCGGAGCGGTAGAGTACCTTTTGCTCTGGGAATGAGTGAATGCTGCCCATATGGCCGATAGCGTCGGCCTTGAAGTGAACCGGACTTTCCTGAATCTGCCAGTCCATACCGGCTTCATGCTGCCAGACTTCGATCGGCTGTTTCTGTGTCAATTGACGGTCGAGGCCGTGTCACGGGGTTGCGCCAACGTAAGCCATTTGTTCGATTTGATGAGCCATGATTAAGGTTCCTTGTGGTGCAGTTCGGCATAAACGCCACGCATCGCGTGGCAATGTCCGGACGTAATAGAAAGAAAGGAGTAGAAGACGGATTAAGCAGGGAGGTTGAAGCGATGCCCGCAGATCAGGCAGAGGTTGTGGGCGAGTACATGGCGGTCAAGCTTGTCGCCGAGTTGAGCGCCTAATGCACAGCCGCCAGCGCCGCCAACAAGGCCGCCGAGGATCGCCCCAGAAACGGCTCCGAGAGTGACGCCGAGCGGGCCTGCAACTGCGCCGACGGTGGCACCCGCCTGACCGCCAGCCAGTGCTGCACTGACGCCGCGTGCTGCACCGCCGACCGTACCGATGGCCGCTGCAATTTTCATGGCTTGGTGGAAGGAACCGATTTTGGGTGAGTTACAGCGAGGGCACTGCAATGACATGGTTTGAAGCTCCATGGTGGGGATGTCATAGCAGTGATGTAGGGCTGAAATTTCTTTGAGATACAGCTAGTTAGGTAACCGGCGTTGGCTTTGATGTGGCCGAGTAAGATGACTAGGAGCGACTCCGGCTATTTTTAACGAATTCCTACGTTTACATACCCGCCCAGCTGGTAGAGACATACAGCACTATGCCACTATTCTCAGTATCCATAAGGTACGACAGAAGAAATTACAGGAGTAGTAAAAATGGCCGTGGAGCAGGCAAAAATTACATTCTACAAAGTTAATCAAGCAGGGTTTTATCGCTGGGGAGAAAACGAGAATCCTGAGTTTGGCGGAGCAGCTGGAATCCTTGCGGAACTACAGGGGTGGAGTCGTGGAAAGCAATTGGCTATGACAAAAACCTACGAGCCAGCAGACGGTTCTGATTTGCTTCCCGTTTACCTAATGGACATTACCACAGATCAGAATGGATGTTTGGTCACCATGTGGAACCAAACTCCGGCTACAGAAGGTAAAGTCGCATCAGCTATGGGCAATTCTGCTGTGGGCAATACTGAGGTAGTGATGAATGACATTCCCGAGGGCGGGATACCTGGTTTCGCGACCTACTTTTGGTTTATGCCTGATGCCGGAGTGTTTGCCAGCATTCGCTTTCAGCATCTGATTACCGGGCAGAAACCTATGCAAGAGTTTATGGAGTCATATCTCGGTCAATATTCTGGAAACGTTGTCCTTACAGAGCCAGACCCTGGCGTCGATGTGGAGTTGCTAGGATATCGTCAGAGTTCTGCTCATCCCGTACGGACAGATGTATATCCGAGATTTCGTACGCAGCTTATGAGGCGTGCTGGTGAATATGATCTTCTCTTGGAACAGGCTCATAGGATTCGCAAGATACACCGTAAAACGACGCTCAGACTTAATCGACCCGAGGAACTGGCTTTTTGGCAGAAAGCTTACCAAATCGCGACCTTGCGCCGTCCGCAGAACTTACCTGATATAATCAAATTCAAATACGAGGTGAAGGCGGAAATGAACCGTGATCAGGTCCAAGAAATTATTAACTCTTGGCTTGCGGATCATGATCGAGAATGGGACGACTATGGTTTTTTGCTTAGCGGTGAGCAATCTCCTCATTGGCTCAGTCACTCTATTGCTCGAGACGAATTTCCTTTGGATGTTGATAGAAATAATTTGGAAATTGTAAATCCAGAATCCCTTCTTCGAGCCATTACCGGCGGACTTGATGAGATACTCGCCCTAATTCGATAGGTTACCTATTGTGATAGCTAAGATTTTTGCATTCATTTGCTCAATTGCCATAGTCGGCTTGGCATTTTGGCAAGGTCGATCTGTGCCTTTTCAGGAGCAATGGCCTCTTTTTGAGGCGTTACGAGCAACTGCATCAATTATTTTCGCAGTAGTTGGGGCCTGGCTTGCCATTATCTATCCTGATCGATTAAAGATTTCATTTAGAAAGGGCGAGCCGTCTAAACCTACGAATGGGAGTGGAATGGCTAGGCTATTCACTCCAATTGTTCATTCTACGGCAATACTTTGCGTAGTCCTGCTAATAGGTATTATTGCTCCGCTCTTAAAGCGATTTGATTTTTTGATTGAACATGTTGAGGTTATGAGGTCCCTTTCTTACGGTTCATTGGCGACTCTCACTCTCTGGCAACTTTGGACTGTGGTTCTATCTCTTGTTCCTGCTGATATTATAAAAACCAAGGCTGATCATGAAGAGCGACAAATAAGTACAGTGGAGCAGCTCACACAGAACACTGGATTCGTACCTCGAGGGACTGACAATGGCTCAAAGGATTGACACTTACAGTAAAGAAGTTAAGCTGGCTTCAGAGAGCGCGCCTGGGGAGAACAATACGTCTGCGGCGCCGACCTATCTGCTGTCTTTAGGGGCATCACCTTTATCGATTTGGAATGACGGTTACCGTGAGGGTGATCTGAGTGATATTAGTGTTGGCGATGAGCTGACATTGTTTTGCAATGCTCCTGCGCGTGAAATTGGAGATACGGTATATTTGATTCGCTTGTTTGAAGAGCCTCGCGGAATTGTGGCTAAAGGCGTAATTACCAGAACTCTTCAAGTAAAAACAGATGCCGAGGATCGCTTAAACCCTACCAATAGAGTGAGCTGTCGCATTGATGAGCTAAGGAAAACCTGTGCCGATAGTTTGTTGCCCTTATTGTTGCTCAAAAAGGCGCTTGCCGATCAGAGTTGGGATGACCAAACATCTGGCAGAAAAATTGCTGAGTCAGTCGTGCCGACGCTAAATCAATTGTGGCAAGCGGGTAAGGGCAAGCACAGCTTGCGCCAATACATCGAGTGGAGTTCGGCTGATGGAAAAGAGTCGCGCCCTAAATGGCTAGACAGCTATAGAGCCATTACCCAATGGGCGAGTACTCTGAGCGATGGAAAGAGCGAGCTGGATCAATTGGCTCTGGAGCGTCTATGGCTAGAGCGTGATAACGGCGTTTCCAGCCTCAAGCAAGGTGTGTTATCGCGCAGCGAGCTTAATACCCAGCGGGAGAAGGTCGCCAAAATGACGCAGTTAATAATGGCGGCGCCGACGGCCGAGACCTTCAAGCAGATTCTTGATCAATGGAAAGTCGGCGTTCAGGCCGGCGACTTCAACAAGAATCGACCCGCGATGATCAGCCGGGTGTTCGCTGCCTTCGCCCCTGACCGTTACACCTCTCTATTGAAGACAGATGCCTGCCAATCTTTGCTAGCCGGCCTAGCCTCGCATTTCCAATTGGTCAAGGATGCTACCGGGGGGCAAGACTGGTGCAGCCTAAATCAGCAGATTAAAGCTCTCATGGCGAATGCTGGAGTAGATGGTACTCCCGTATTGGAGAACAACATTGCCATGTGGCAGTTATCGGAAACGCTGCATGGGGGTGAGGTTGTTGATAGCGATGGCTCTGCGCAAGGAACGATTGTAATGAAACACTTGAATATCCCACTCAACCAGATTCTGTTTGGTCCTCCCGGTACTGGAAAAACCTACTCTACTATCGATCATGCATTACAAATTCTTGATCCTACAGTGCTGGTGGAGAGTGGTCGCAGTGATGTAGAGATGCGCAGGCGCTTGAAATCCCGTTTCGATGAGCTGGTAGCAGAAAGGCGTATTCGGTTTGTGACTTTCCATCAGAGCTTCAGCTATGAGGACTTTATCGAGGGGCTGCGCGCAAGTACCGATAATGGCCAGATTCGATATCACCCCGAGGATGGCATCTTCAAGAAAATCTGTGCGGATGCGGCTGCCATTACGGGTGTGCCAACCCTGGATGACTTACTGCAACAATTCGTCGAGCGCGCCGCGGAGGAACCAATCACACTTGAAACTTCAAGGGGGAAACGATTCCGTGTAGAGCATCGTGATGGAAATACGACGCTTAGTTGTTTTCCTCAAGCTTCTGTCTCCGCAAGCGGACTTCCGGCAAATATAGAGCATGTTCGTCAATTACTTCATGGTGTGCGGCCGAGCAATATCTATTGTGAGAGTTACGTCAAAGGAATTGCGGATTATATAAAGGCAGGTCTTCCGGAGGACGGAGCCTCTACTAAAGAAATACGTAAACCATATGTGCTTATTATAGATGAGATCAACCGTGGAAATGTATCACGCATATTTGGTGAGTTGATCACCTTGATTGAGCCTTCCAAGCGCCAAGGCGCGGATGAGTGCTTGCCTGTAGAGCTGCCTTACTCGCGAGAGTCTTTCAGCGTGCCAGACAATCTTTACATCATTGGCACTATGAACACGGCGGACCGATCGTTGGCAGGGTTGGATATTGCATTGCGCCGTCGCTTCACCTTTACAGAGATGCTTCCTCAGCCTGATCTATTGGATGAGGTGGTGGTGGAGGGTGTGAATATAGGTCAACTACTGCGAGTGCTAAACCAGCGTATCGAAGTATTGTTGGATCGCGATCATTGCTTGGGGCACGCCTACTTTATGCCGTTGCTAGAAGATCGCAACCTGGAACGGCTGGAATTGATCTTTCGCAATCAGGTGCTGCCATTGCTGCAGGAGTACTTCTTCGAAGACTGGCAGCGTATTCAGTGGGTGTTGAATGATCATCGCAAGCCTCCTGTGGATCGTTTTGTTGTGCGTTACAAGCAGGACCTCGTCTCGCTATTTGGTAGCAGTGTGCCGGCACAAGACCAGGTATGGCGTATCAATGTGTCTGCTTTCAAGCAAATTACCGCATATGTTGGCGTGATAGCGGTTAAGGCTGAGGCCAAAGTACAGAGTGAAGAGCTTGAGGCGTTTGGCGTTTGAGTACCCAAGTTACTATTCGGGAGTACGCTAAGCTTACGACAGCTGTCGTCCCGCTTGGCAATCTTGACTGTGCACAAATATCTGAAACCGCCTTCGATTGGCTTTGCGACCTAAGTGCTCGCTTCAATCGCGGAGGTGCCACCCTGTTGCAAGTTGAGGGGCGACGATCGCTTCGGTGGGACAGCTACGTAGGTGTGCTTGAAACGCCTTGTGGCACTCGTTTGGAGGTTCTACCTAAGCATTTTGAGCAAGGGGATTGCGAGCGTGAGAGTCGAGCTCTGTTGCGTAAACTGATTCAAGCTGCTTTGTCTCTCAAACCGCGCCAAGTGTCAGTGACCGGGCTGGAACTATTCAATGCCCCGCTTACAGAGTGGGTAATGGGGCAATTCCTTAATGAACTCGATCGTTTGGTCAAGCGTGGCATACGTTTTGACTATAAGCGTTTAGAAGAAGAGCAGCGCTTTCTGCGTGGCCAGCTCAATATAGTAGGGCAGATGCGCCAGCCACTGGGGCGTCAGCATTACTTCCAGATTCGCCATGATGTATTTTTACCTGATCGGGCAGAGAATCGCTTGCTCAAGCTGGCGCTGGAGCAGGTGTTTAAGGCTACTCAGGATGCAGCTAATTGGCGCTTAGCGAATGAATTGCGTTCGATACTCGCTGAGGTTCCGGCCAGTCGACAAATGCAGGCAGACTTCAGAGTCTGGAGCTGCGATCGACTGATGGCGCACTATCAGGCGCTCAAACCTTGGTGCGAACTGATTCTAAAAAAACAGATGCCGATTGCGGTGGCCGGTGACTGGCAGGGTATGAGCCTACTGTTCCCGATGGAGAAGTTGTTTGAGCGCTATCTTGAGACTTGGTTTCGTAAGCAACTGGATGCAAGTGCTTCACTCAAGTCGCAAGTGGCCAGCGAATATTTGTGTGATCATGATCAAGAAAAGATGTTCTGCCTTAAGCCTGACTTACTGATTGTGCAGGGTAACAAGCCGATGTGGGTGCTGGATGCCAAATGGAAACGCTTGGATGGCTCTGCCCGCGAGCGCAAGTATGATCTGAGCGAGGCTGACTTCTATCAGTTGTTCGTCTACGGTCAGAAGTACCTGCACGGTAAAGGTGAGATGGCCCTGATCTATCCACGTTGGTCCAAGTTTAAAAAGGCCTTGCCACCGTTCCAACTTGGCGATCATTTGCGGTTGCATGTGCTACCTTTTGACCTGACGGACGAACGCCTTTACGGCGTGGAGCTCATGAGTCTGCCACTGAGCGACAGCTACTTGGCCAAGCAAGTTGAAGAGGGCTGAGGTTTGTCAATGATGAGTAGTAGTTGCAAGGGGCTGGATTAGAGTCAACTCACTATCAAATCACCTCCCGGTCAATTCTCCTTTTCCCGCGACGCATCCTCAATGCGGCGTCGAACCATGTCTATGACCCCATTTCTCAACCATTGATTGGCCGGGTCATCGAAACGACTTTTTTATCTCGGTTTTCTCTGATAGCTGATACAGACAGGTTGCCGGTAGCTGCTTCCTGGATATGGTTGCTCCACCAAGCCATCATCGGGTGTCGGCGCTCGATATAGTCCGCTCGGTTATAGGCGCTTCGAACCTCGTCTTTATTGACATGGGCAAGCGCTACCTCGATCAGCTCTGGGTCCCAGCCGTGTTCGTTGAGGATAGTACTGGCCATGGAGCGCATACCGTGACTCACCAACCTACCTTCAAATCCCATACGTTTCAGGGCCATGTTTGCCGTCTGGCTGTTGGTATGATCCCGTGGGTCTCTGTCGGCTGGGAACACGTACTCTCTGTGGCCGCTATAGGGCTTTATCGTCTCCAGCAGAGCGAGTGCGTGTTCGGTCAGTGGTATGACATGCGCACGTCGTTTCTTCATACGCTCCGCCGGGATCGTCCAGATTTTCTTTTCTAGATCGATGTCAGCCCAAGACGCCGTAGCGGCTTCCGCTGGGCGAGTCATGGTGTGCAGTTGCCATTCGATCAGGCAGCGCGTTGTTCTTTTAATGCTCGCATTGGCGATTGCGACCATTAGCTCTGGCAATTCTTCAGGGCGGAGGGCTGCCATATTCTGTTTTTTCGGTTTCTTGAAAACGGCCCGAATGCCGGTGAGTGGATTAGCAAAGATCATTCCCGAGTTCACGCCGTAGGTCATGATCTCGTTGAGTCGTTGGGTCAGTCGCTTCACTGTCTCCAGGCTACCTTTGGTTTCCAAAGGGCGCAGCAGCTCGATAACTCTCGGGGCATTGACCTGCGAGATGGGTGTAGTGCCAAGCGATGGAAAGACATGCAGCGTAAGTGAGCGCCAGATGTCCTCGGCATAGGCCGGGGTGACCGAATCTTTTTTCAGCTCAAACCAGGCCAGCGCCACGTTCTCGAATGTGTGCTCGGTTGCCTGCCTTTTTGTCTGCGCCAGCTCGCTACGTTGTTCTTTCGGGTCGATGCCCTGAGCGAGAAGTTCTCTGGCTTCGACCGTTTTCTTCCTGGCTTGAGCGAGCGAGAGTTCTGGGTAGGTGCCGAGGCCCATATTGATGCGGTTTTTGGTAATCGGCTGCCGGTAGTTGAAGTTCCATAGCGTAGAGCCATTGACCCTCACACGCAGCTGTAGACCGTCACCATCACTGAGGACGTAGTCCTTGTCTTTCGGCTTTACCGCTTTGAGCTGGCGGTCAGAGAGGCGGGTGGCTTGGGCGCACATGAGGTGTTCCATGACATCAATTGGTATTCCAAAAATTACCACTGAAGGGCTTGGAATACCACTTGGAATACCCGATGACGTAGCTTGTGCGGGACGTCTATGGACGCCGGTAGACGCTAAGACCTTGATTTTTCTGGATTTCAGGCACAAAAAAAGACGTCCGTGGACGTCTTTAGATGTTGAATTGGTGGAGCCGGGGGGATTTGAACCCCCGTCCGCCAGTACTCCGCTGTCGGTACTACATGCGTAGCCGTTTCTATTAAGTTAACCCTCAGCGACCCGAAGGGCAGGGTGCTTTGGGCGAGTTGTGTAAGTTTTAGCCGCTTCGTCCACAACGTACTGCACGGCGATTCTGTTCTATATGACAATCACTTTGGGTTTACAGACATCCCCTGATGATTGCTGGACCCGAAGGTACCAGGAGGGAAGGGCTAAGGCTGCTTACGCAGCGAGAGCGTATTCCCCGTAGGTTTCGTCATTGGCAACTATAAGAAGTTGCAACAGTGGATTTACGAGTTCTGTTACCAACTCGGCATGCACCTAAAGTTTCGCAACCGGCGTCGAATCCTAAACGGCCCCGTGCTTGTAACTCGTTGTTTCTTAGTGAGTGACAAGCCTGTGCAGTGTACGTCAATCGGTCACAGAAGGCCAACCCGAAGGTTGGCCTGAGCAATCAGCGAGTTACTGATTGCCGCCTTTGTCCGTGTCTTGCAGGCTTTGCAGGGCCTTGGAGGTGATCTCGATGCATTTCTTGTCATCGCCTGCCGCATGGGCTGCCTTGGCTTGGGAAACGGCGGTGTCGATTTCGCCAGATTTGCCGCTGGTGTCGGTGGCGAGCAACGCTTTACCGTTGTTGATTTTGTCCAGGTTGATTTGGCACAGATCGTCTTTTGTTCCGGCCGCAAACGCGGGGGACGCCAGCATCGCAGCGGTAATGAACAAACCAGCAAGAGCGGAACGCTTCATGGGTATCTCCTTGTGCAAATAGGGCTCGATGCTGCCGGTTTTCCGTGCAGCCAGCGAGGTCACTGATGAGCCTCGTTTGTCGAGGCCTATGCAGATGACTACGCCGGCGCGCAGGGGTTCTGTTTTGTCGCTGGATTAGTCGAAAAACCCCGAAATCATTAGGTTTTGCACCCAAAGAGGGCGGCCCTAGTGGGCGCGCGCCTGGGTTACTCGATCCACCAGGTACACCAGGCCGTGGTAATCAATTCCACCGTGTTGTGTCAGGCCAATCTCACACGTACGGCTGGTGGAGATGCCTTCGCTGCAATACTGCACCGCGTCCTTCAGGCTGCGTAGCGAGTGGGCATTCAGTTCGGGCGTGGTAAAGCCTTTGTCGCCGGCAAAACCACAACAATGAATGCCTTCAGGGATCACCACGTTTTTGCTGCACTGCCTGGCCAGGTCGATCAGCGCCTGGCTCTCTCCCAGGTGTTGGGTGCTGCAGGTGACGTGCACGGCGATCGGGGCTTCCTGGGGGGTGAAGTCGAGGCGGTCCATCAGGTGCGTGCGGATAAAACGCACGGGGTCGTATAGGTCGAGACGGGTTTCGGCCAGGTCCTGGACCAGGCGCAGGGTGCACGGGCTGGTGTCGCAGTAGATCGGGTCAAGGCCGCCCCGGCTGGCGTGGAGCAGGGCGCCGATCAGTTCCTGGCGTTTGTGTTCGGCTTGTTCGGCGTAGCCCTTGGATGCGAATGGTTGGCCGCAGCAGAGGTTGTCCTGATTGTCGGGGAAGACTACCTGGTAACCGGCTTTTTCCAGCAGGCCACGGGTTTTGTCGTACAGCGACATCTGTTCGTGGTCGCCGGCTGCCGGGCCCATCGCGCGTGAGACGCAGGCGGCGAGGTACACCACACGGGGTCGCTCATCGCTCACGGCGGGGCTGAAGCGAATGGCCTTTTCCGGTTGCGGCATGGCGTTGGTCCATTGGGGGATTTGCCCCTTGGACAGCCGGGTTACCGTGGCCGAGAGCTTCGCCAGTCGCGGAGCGCCCAGCAGCATGCGCGCACCGTTGGCCACGTGCAGGGTGAAGCGCGCACCTTGCAGTGCCGTGGCGAAATGCGTCGACAACCATTCGGCGGTTTTCGTACGGTCGGCGTCGCGGCTGCGAAGCTTTTTCACCAGGTCGCCGGTATTGATGCCTACCGGGCAGCGTTGGGCGCAAAGCCCGGTGGCCGCGCAGGTGTCGATGCCTTGGTATTGATAGGCCGCTTCCAGTTCAGTGGTGTCGAGACCGGCGCGTTTCCTGGCCTGGATATCGCGCCAGATCACAATGCGCTGGCGCGGGCTCAGGGTCAGTCCTTTCGACGGGCAAACCGGTTCGCAGAAACCGCACTCGATGCACTTATCCACAAGCTCGTCGGCGGCGGGCAGTGGCTTGAGGTGCTTGAGGTGGATTTGCGGGTCGTCGCTGAGCACCACGTCCGGGTTGAGAATGCCGTTGGGGTCGAGCAGGCGCTTGAGCTGCCACATCAATTGGTAGGCATCGCTGCCCCATTCCAGCTCGACAAAGGGCGCCATGTTGCGACCGGTACCGTGCTCGGCCTTCAGCGAGCCGCCAAACTCCACGGCCACCAACTGGGCGACGTCTTCCATGAATGCCTGGTAGCGTGCGACTTCTTCCGCGCTGTTGAAGCCTTGGGTGAACACGAAGTGCAGATTGCCTTCCAGGGCGTGTCCGAAAAGGATCGCTTCGTCGTAGTGATGTTTGTCGAACAGTTCGATCAGGCGATTGACGCCGATGGCCAATTGTTCGACCGGGAAGGTCACGTCTTCGATGATCACGGTGGTGCCGGTTTTACGCACGGCGCCGACGGCGGGGAAGGTGTCTTTGCGGATCGCCCACAGGCGGGCGTTTTCCACCGGGTCTTCGGTGAAGTCGACTTGTTTCTCCACTGGGAAGCTGGCCAGGGAAGCCATGATCAGCGCCAGTTGCTCATGCAGCAGCGAGGGCGAGGCGGCGCGGGATTCGATCAGCAGGGCGCAGGCATTTTCCGATAGCTGCTGTACGAAAGCCGGCATGCCGGGTTTGTCCTGCACCGAACGCATGCTGCGGCGGTCCAGTAGTTCAACCGCTGAAACAGGTTGGGTTTTGAGTACGGTCACCGCGTTGCAGCAGGTTTCCACATCCGGGAACACGATCAGGGCCGAGGCTTTGTTCGGGTGGTCGATCACCGTGTCGTAGGTCACTGCGCTGATAAAGCCCAGGGTGCCTTCGGAGCCGACCAGCAAATGGCTGAGGATATCCAGTGGCTCGTCGAAATCCACCAGGGCGTTGAGTGACAAGCCGGTGGTGTTTTTCAGACGGTATTTGTGGCGGATTTTTGCAGCCAGCTCAGCGTTTGCCCGGGTTTCGCGACCCAGGGTTGCCAGGCGTTCAAGCAGGTCGCCGTGACGTTGGCGAAAGGCCGCAACACTGGCCGGATCTTCCGTATCTAGGCGGCTGCCGTCGGCCAGTACCAAGCGAATGCCCGCCAGGGTGTGATAGGTATTCTGCGCCGTGCCGCAGCACATGCCGCTGGCATTGTTGGCGACGATGCCGCCAATCTTGCAGGCATTGATCGACGCCGGGTCCGGGCCGATCTTGCGCCCGAACGGTGCCAGCCAGGCGTTGGCCTGCGCCCCGATCACGCCGGGCTGCAAACGGATTTGTGTGCCCTGGCCGCGAATCTCGCGCCCGTTCCAATTGTCCCCCAGCACGATCAGTACCGAGTCGCTGATGGCCTGTCCCGAAAGGCTGGTGCCCGCCGCACGAAAGGTCACCGGCACGCGATCGCGTTGGGCCAGTTGCAGCAGCGCCACCACCTCATCTTCCGACTCGACACGGATCACCAGTTGTGGGATCAGTCGGTAAAAGCTGGCGTCGGTGCCGAAGGCGAGGGTGGAAAGTGGATCGTCGAAACGACGATCTTTCGGGATCAGTTGTGCGGCGTCGCTCAGAAAAGCAGCAGGCAGGCTCATCGGTCCTCCAGAAATAGCAGACGCCGGAATCGCTGCCCGGCGTCGGTTCTTACCCTATCGCGTGCAGGTCTCAGTGCACCAGCATACCGGTGAACCAGTAAGCCTGGGCCAAGGTGATCAGCCCGACGATCGTCGCGAAAAACAGGCTGTGCTTGAGGGTAAAGCGGAACAGATCGGATTCCTTGCCCACCAGGCCAGTGGCGGCGCATGCCACGGCAATCGACTGCGGCGAGATCATCTTGCCGGTCACGCCGCCGCTGGTGTTCGCCGCTACCAGCAAGGTGTCGTTGACGCCGATCTGGTGCGCGGTAGTGGCTTGCAGCGAGCTGAACAGAGCGTTGGATGAAGTATCAGAACCCGTCAGGAATACGCCGAGCCAGCCAAGGAATGGCGAGAAGAACGGGAATGCCGCGCCGGTAGCCGCCAGCACCAGGGCCATGGTTGATGACATGCCCGAATAGTTGGTGACGAAGGCAAAGGCCAGCACCATGCCGATGGAAAGGATCGGCCAGCGCAGCTCATAAAAGGTTTCTTTCAAGGTGGTCAGACCAGTTTTGAAATCAATCTTCAGCACCAGCATCGAAACCAGGGCGGAGAAGAAAATCGCCGTGCCGGTGGCGGAAATCGGATCAAGCTTGAATACCGCCGGGATGGCTGTCGGGGTGGCAACGATGGGCGCAACCTTGATCACCAGTTGATCCAGGTGCGGGATCGCAAAGTTGAATACCGAGCTGTACATCGCGCCGCCGGCGGCGAACATCGCCTTGAACGGCTTGAGGGTCCAGATGGTGACCAGCACGGTCAGGATCAGGAACGGCGACCAGGCCTTGAAAATTTCCCCCAGGCTGTAAGGCGAAGCCAGGGTGTTGCGAGGCAGGCCAAAGCCACCGGCGCTGGCAGTGACGGCAGTGCCGGACGTTGCGCCAACGATTTGCGCGCCGGCACTGCGCTTGGGCTGCCAGACTTTCAGGAACAGGGTCAGGGAAATCAGGCTGGCCAGGGCCGAGGTGATGTCCGGTAGTTCCGGGCCGATGTAGTTCGAGGTGAAGAACTGGGTAACGGCGAAGCTCAGGCCCGCAACCAGCGCGGCAGGCCAGGTTTCCTTGACGCCGCGCAGGCCGTCCATCATGAACACCAGCCAGAACGGCACGAACAGCGACAGCAGCGGCAGCTGGCGACCGGCCATGGCGCCGATCTTGAACGCGTCGATCCCGGTCACTTGCCCGGCCACGATGATCGGAATCCCCAGTGCGCCGAACGCAACCGGGGCGGTGTTGGCAATCAGGCACAGGCCGGCGGCGTACAGCGGGTTGAAACCCAGGCCTACCAGCAGTGCGGCGGTAATCGCCACCGGTGCGCCGAAACCGGCGGCGCCTTCCAGGAACGCGCCGAAGCAGAAGCCGATCAGCAGCACTTGCAGGCGCTGGTCGTCGGTAATCGACAGCACGGAGCTGCGGATGATTTCGAACTGGCCGCTCTTGACCGTCAGTTTGTACAGGAATACGGCGGCGACGATGATCCAGGCGATTGGCCATAGGCCGTAGGCGAAGCCATAACCGGCGGCGGCGAGCGCCATGTCGACCGGCATCTGGAAGGCAAAGATCGCCACCAGGATCGACAGTGCCAGGGTGATGCTGCCCGCAACGTGGCCTTTGAGGCGAAACACCGCCAGGGCCAGGAAGAAAAATACGATGGGAATGACGGCGGCCAGTGCGGACAGGCCGAGGCTGCCGAGCGGGCTGTAGAGCTGTTGCCAGGTTTGCATATGGGGTGGCCCCTAATTGTTGTTGGTCAGGCACTGCTTGGATGATTTGGGTAATTGGTATTACCAATTTACAATCACCGTTGGCTAGGTTAAAAGCCTTCTGGGGGGTGTGTCAATTTGCCGCTTGTGAATCTTTGGTCGTAGGTCGGGGTTGGTGGGTGCTGATTGGCTTAAACGAGGGCGTTCTGATAGGTGCCGGATACGCGGCGATAGGCCAGAATAGGTGCCCCGGCGAGTGGTCGGGATGGTGGAGAGTGAGTTATGGGGTTTGATCAGGTGCGTCAGCGCCGTTTGTCTGACGACATCGTCGAGCAGCTTGAGGGCATGATCCTTGAGGGCACGCTGAAGTCGGGCGAGCGCTTGCCGGCCGAGCGCGCACTGGCCGAGCAGTTCGGGGTGTCGCGGCCGTCGTTGCGTGAGGCGATCCAGAAGCTGGTGGCAAAAGGTTTGCTGATCAGTCGCCAGGGTGGTGGCAATTATGTGGTGGAGTCGCTGGGTTCAACCTTCAGTGATCCGCTGCTGCATCTGCTGGAAAATAATCCGGAGGCTCAGCGTGATCTTCTGGAGTTTCGTCAGACCCTGGAGGCCTCGTGCGCGTATTACGCAGCGTTGCGTGCCACTGAGGTGGACCGCGAGCGGCTGACCGCGGCGTTCGAGGAGTTGCAGGATTGCTACACGCGGTCGGATGAAGTGAGCCGGGCGGAAGAGGGCGCGGCGGATGCGAGGTTTCACCTGGCCATCGCCGAGGCCAGCCATAACGCGGTATTGCTGCACACCATTCGCGGCCTGTTCGACCTGCTCAAGCGCAACGTGGTGACCAACATTGGTGGCATGTATCAGCAGCGTACGGAGACCCGCGACATGCTGATCAATCAGCATCGGGACCTGTACCTGGCGATTATCGAGGGGCGTGCCGAGCAGGCACGGGAAGTATCAACACGTCACCTGCTGTATGTGCAGGAAGTGCTGGAGGAAGTGCGGCAGGAGGTTCAGCGCATGGCCCGGGCGGAACGGCGCAAAGGGATGTAGCAAATGCTGTGGATGAGGGAGCGGGCTCCCTCGGCCACATCAAGTCACAAGAAAGTCAGTCTTCCTTGCCCTTGTTGCGCACGGCACGCTGCAATTCCCGGTTGGAATCGCGCTCGCGCTCGGTATCACGCTTGTCGTATTCCTTCTTGCCCTTGCCCAGTGCGATCTCGCACTTGACCAGGTGCTTGCTCCAGTACCACGACAGGCAGACACAGGCGTAGCCCTTTTGCTGCACGGCGGCGTGGAGCTTTTCCAGCTCGCGGGCATTGAGCAACAGCTTGCGCGTGCGCACCGGGTCGGCGATCACGTGGGTGCTCGCGGTCATCAGCGGCGTGATATGACTGCCGAGCAGCCATGCCTCGCCGTCTTTGAGCAGCACATAACTGTCGACCAGCTGCAGCTTGCTGGCACGCAGACTTTTTACTTCCCAGCCGGCCAGGACCAGACCAGCCTCGAAACGATGTTCGATGAAGTAATCGTGTCGCGCCTTTTTATTTTGCGCGATGGTCCCTGTTGGGTGTTTCTTTTGTTTAGCCATAGGGGCGGCATTATAGGGAGTTGCGAGCGCGTCGGCTACGGTCAACCTGCGTGCTTGAGCGTGTTGAATGAATCCCGGACAATGCAGGCTGGTTTTTGATTTTTTTCTTTCGCGAATCCTGTTGTCCTTTCGCGATGTTTGCCGCTCAGCTGTGGAAATAACGCTCACATGACGACGCATATTCAACGTTCGGCCCTGCTGCCTTATCCGGCACAGGCGCTCTATGACCTGGTCAACGACGTGGCGCGTTACCCGGAGTTCCTGCCTTGGTGTTCGACTGCCGAGGTGTTGGAGAGCAGTGATGAGCACATGGTTGCCAGCGTGGGGGTGGCAAAGGGCGGCTTGAGCCAGCACTTTGTCACGCGCAACACGCTGGTGCCCGGGCAGTCCATCGAGATGAATCTCGAAGAAGGTCCGTTCACTCAGTTGCACGGTGTGTGGGTGTTCAAGGCGTTGAACGAGAAAGCCTGCAAGATCAGCCTGGACCTGTCGTTCGACTATGCCGGCCCTATCGTGCGTGCCACCCTGGGGCCACTGTTCAATCAGGCGGCCAATACTCTGGTGGACGCGTTTTGCCAGCGCGCCAAGCAAATGCATGGCTGAGCCATTGGTTGAAATCGAGGTGGTGTACGCCGCGGTGGATCGCCAGGTGTTGATGAGCCTGGCAGTAGCGCCGGGCTCAACCCTCAGGGCCGCAGCGTTGGGCTCGGGAATGGCTGCGCAATTTCCGGAGCTGAATCTGCAGGATTGCCCCTTGGGGATTTTCGGCAAGGTGGTGGCAGACGCTGACGTGCGTGTGGTGCAGGCTGGAGACCGAATCGAGATCTATCGGCCATTGCTGGCAGATCCGATGGAGATACGTCGCTTGCGTGCGGCGAAGGCTGCCAAGGCAAAACAGCAGAATTCATAGCTTGAGAAACGGCAGACAACAAAAAGCCCGGCATGCCGGGCTTTTTATCGAGCGTTACAAACTTACTGCGGGCTGGCGTCCAGAGGTTCTGGAGTTGGCACCGGAACGGTTTGCACGCCGTCGACGCCTTTCTGGATCTCGTCCAGCAACGAGCCAGGCTTGGCCGGTACCTCGGACTTGGGCTTCTCCTCGTTCTGCGCGGGCGCAGGAGCGGTGGTGCCGTTGTCCTTGCCCAGCAAGGCTTCATCGCGGCTTACGCCCGGTTTGAAGTCCCCCGACAGGCTGACGAGCTGGTCATTGCCATTGAAGATGACACTGACCCGCTCCTGCTGGCGTTCACCGCCACCAGGTTGGATGCTATAGAGATAATCCCAGCGATCGGCATGGAATGTGTCGGTCAGCAGGGGATTGCCCATGATAAACCGTACTTGCCGTCGGGTCATTCCCGGGCGTAACTGGTCTATCATGTCCTGCGTGACGACATTGCCCTGCTGGATGTCGATTTTGTAAACCCCGGGGAATGAACAACCGGCGAGTGCGAGCAGTCCCACAAAGGTGAAACTGGTTAGCAAGAGCTTGGTGTTTTGCATCGGTGGGCGACTTCCACTATCTTGGCTGGGACAACGTAAACGCCGATCATACCCGTATTAAGAGAAGCTGCGAAGCAGCATCCGCGAGAAAGCTAACCATGGTTGAAAATAGCGAACTACGCAAAGCCGGTCTTAAAGTGACTCTGCCACGAGTCAAGATTCTACAAATGCTCGATTCTGCTGAGCAGCGCCACATGAGTGCCGAGGATGTATACAAGGCGCTGATGGAGTCTAACGAGGACGTCGGCCTGGCCACGGTTTACCGTGTTCTGACCCAGTTTGAAGCAGCAGGACTGGTGGTTCGTCATAATTTCGACGGCGGTCATGCAGTGTTCGAACTGGCCGACGGCGGTCATCACGACCACATGGTTGACCTGGATACCAATGAGGTTATCGAGTTCACCAGTCCGGAAATCGAGAAGCTCCAGCACATGATCGCTGAGCAGCATGGATTCGATTTGGTGGACCACAATCTGGTTCTCTACATACGTAAGAAAAAGTAAGAAAGCTACGCAGATTCGCTCTGCGAAACGATCGAAGGCGACCCTAGGGTCGCCTTCGTGCTTTCTATAGAAAGAAAATACTCAGTAAGCCAGGCTTCAGACCTTCGCGGTTACCACCATTTTCTTCGCGTGAGCCAGGGACTCCTTGGTCAGGTCGATGCCGCCGAGCATCCGCGCCACTTCTTCTACCCGTTCGGTCTTGTTCAGCTTGGACACGGCGGTATGGGTCGCATCGCTGCCTCGCACCTTGTGCACGAACAAGTGCTGATGCCCTTGGGCGGCTACTTGTGGCAAGTGGGTAACGGTCAGTACCTGGCCGCGATCGCCCAGCCGGCGCAGCAACTGGCCCACGATCTCGGCCGTCGGGCCGCCGATCCCTACGTCCACTTCATCGAATACCAGTGTTGGCACGCGAGAGGTCTGGGCTGTGATCACCTGAATCGCCAGGCTGATCCGCGACAGCTCGCCGCCGGAAGCTACCTTTGCCAGTGCCTTGAGTGGCTGGCCCGGGTTCGCGCTGACCAGCAGTTCTACCTGTTCAAGGCCGTTGGGCAGCAGTTCATTGCTGGTGTTGGTGTGCAACTCGATGGTGAAGCGCCCGCCGGGCATGCCCAGGCGCTGGATTTCCTGCTCTACCGCACTGGCCAGGCCGGTCGCTGCCTGATGGCGCAGGTCGCTGAGTTCTCGGGCTTTCTCGTGATAATGGCGAGCGAAGGACGCCAGCTCTTCACCCAGTCGCTCGATGGATTCGTCGTTGGCGTTCAGGGTTTCAATTTCATCCAGCAGCTTTTGCTGCATGGTTGCGACTTCAGTCGGCTGGATCCGGTGTTTGCGCGCCAGGGTGTAGATGGTGTCCAGGCGCTCTTCTATATCCTGCAGGCGGGCTGGGTCGGCATCGAAGTGATCGAGAAAGCGGTTCAGTTCGCCCACGGCTTCTTCTACCTGGATTTGCGCGCTGGTCAGCAAGGTGGTGGCTTCGTTCAGCGAGCCTGATGCGTTATTCACGCTGGATAGCCGGTTCAGGCTGGCAGTCAGGGCGTTGAGCACATTGCCGGAATCACTTTCGCTGCACTGCTCCACCACTTGCCGGCAGATACCCAGCAGGGTTTCGGCGTTGGTGAGGTTCTTGTGTTCCTGTTCCAGTTGCTCCAGTTCCGTCTCGCCGAGCCCCAGGCTTTCCAGCTCTTCCAGTTGGTAGCTGAGCAATTGGTGGCGGGCACGCTGCTCATCGCCGGAGTTGGAAAGGCGCTCCAGCTCCTGGCGGGTCTGGCGCCAGCGCTGCGCAGCCAATTGCACCTGGCGCGCAAGATCGGTGGCACCGGCGTATTCGTCGAGGAGTCGGCGATGGGTGTCGGTTTTCAGCAGGGACTGGTGTTCATGCTGGCTGTGGATATCGATCAGCAGTTCGCCCAGGGCTTTCAAATCGCCGAGCGGGCAGGGCGTGCCATTTATATAGCCGCGGGAGCGCCCTTCGGCCGTGATCACCCGGCGCAGGATGCACGGGCCTTCATTGTTAAGGTCGCGCTCGGCAAGCCAGGCCTCGGCTTCCGGGATATCGGCCAGGTCAAAGGTGGCGAGGATATCGGCCTTGTCGGCGCCCGGGCGTACCACCCCGCTGTCGGCGCGATCACCCAGGGTCAGGCCCAGGGCGTCGAGCATGATCGACTTGCCGGCGCCGGTTTCGCCTGTGATTACGCTCATCCCGCGATCCAGTTCAAGATCCAGATGTTCAACGATGGCGTAGTTATGTACGGACAGGTGCACCAGCATGACGGCCGCTCCCAGGCTTTAGGTCTGGTTATTTATACAGTGTTTTGTTTGGAGGTGACAATCCTGATGCTTAGTCCGATTTGCTTGAATAAATCGCTTTTTAAGCGCAACAGGGAATGATTGATAAGAATTGATCCAGGACAAGTGAAAGACTTTTGGTAACGCCTCGACCCTTGAACCTGAAAATTGTGGCCCCATATACCGGAACAGAAGCGCGAGTCGAGTTCGCGCATGATTTTGAAAGGAGAAATCTATGGCTGACGAACAGACGCAGGATACGCAAAATCCAGACGCCAACCAGGCCGCAGGTGAAGACCTGGCCGCTCGTGTGCAAGTGCTCGAAGAGCAATTGGCAGGCGCACAGGATCAATCGTTGCGTGTTGCCGCTGATCTGCAGAACGTCCGCCGCCGCGCCGAGCAGGATGTAGAAAAAGCTCACAAATTCGCCCTGGAAAAATTTGCCGGTGATCTGTTGCCGATCATCGACAGCCTGGAGCGTGGCCTTGAGCTGTCCAACCCGGACGACGAAAACATCCGCCCAATGCGCGAAGGGATCGAACTGACCCTGAAAATGTTCCAGGACACCCTGAAGCGTTATCAGCTGGAAGCCATCGATCCGCAAGGCGGCGAGCCGTTCAATGCCGAACATCACCAGGCAATGGCGATGCAGGAAAACGCTGATCTTGAGCCGAACAGCGTATTGAAGGTGTTCCAGAAGGGTTACCAGCTCAATGGTCGCTTGCTGCGCCCGGCAATGGTTGTGGTGAGCAAGGCTCCTGCACCGGTTGCACCTTCTATTGATGAGCAGGCTTGAAATAAGTCGTAACGGCCCCATCTATAAGTCAAGCGTTTAAGTACTGCCGCAGTTAGCCACCACTGCTGCGGCAAAAAAATCTAAGTTTCGGGAGAGTAAATCATGGGCAAAATTATCGGTATCGACCTGGGGACTACCAACTCCTGCGTCTCCGTGCTGGAAAACGGCGTATCCAAAGTTATTGAAAACGCCGAAGGCGCACGCACCACTCCGTCCATCGTGGCTTATGCCAACGACGGCGAAATCCTGGTGGGCCAGTCCGCCAAGCGTCAAGCTGTGACCAATCCGCATAACACCCTGTACGCGGTGAAGCGTCTGATCGGTCGTAAGTTCGACGAAGAAGTCGTACAGAAAGACATCAAGATGGTTCCGTACAAAATCGCCAAGGCTGACAACGGTGACGCCTGGGTTGAGGTGAACGGCCAGAAAATGTCGCCGCCGCAAATCTCGGCTGAAATCTTGAAAAAGATGAAGAAAACCGCCGAAGACTACCTCGGTGAAGCCGTGACTGAAGCGGTGATCACCGTTCCGGCCTACTTCAACGACAGCCAGCGCCAGGCGACCAAAGACGCCGGCCGTATTGCTGGCCTGGACGTGAAACGTATCATCAACGAACCAACCGCAGCCGCTCTGGCCTACGGTATGGACAAGGCCAAGGGCGACCACACTGTGATCGTTTACGACCTGGGTGGCGGTACCTTCGACGTTTCCGTGATCGAAATCGCTGAAGTCGATGGCGAGCACCAGTTCGAAGTGTTGGCCACCAACGGTGACACGTTCCTGGGCGGTGAAGACTTTGACATTCGTCTGATCGACTACCTCGTTGACGAATTCAAGAAAGAAAGCGGCATGAACCTCAAGGGTGACCCGCTGGCCATGCAGCGCCTGAAAGAAGCCGCAGAGAAAGCCAAGATCGAACTGTCTTCGAGCAATTCGACCGACGTGAACCTGCCGTACATCACTGCAGACGCTACCGGTCCTAAGCACTTGAACGTGAAAATCTCCCGCGCCAAGCTGGAAGCGCTGGTAGAAGACCTGGTTCAACGCACCATCGAGCCTTGCCGCATTGCGCTGAAAGACTCGGGTATCGACGTTGGCGCGATCAACGACGTGATCCTGGTGGGCGGTCAGACCCGTATGCCACTGGTTCAGAAGCTGGTTACCGAGTTCTTCGGTAAAGAAGCGCGTAAAGACGTGAACCCGGACGAAGCAGTTGCCATGGGTGCTGCCATCCAGGGCGCGGTATTGGCCGGCGACGTGAAAGACGTTCTGCTGCTGGACGTAAGCCCGCTGACCCTGGGTATCGAAACCATGGGTGGCGTGATGACTGCGCTGATCGAGAAAAACACCACGATTCCTACCAAGAAATCGCAAGTGTTCTCGACTGCCGACGATAACCAGGGCGCCGTGACCATTCACGTCCTGCAAGGTGAGCGTAAGCAAGCCGGTCAGAACAAGTCCCTGGGCAAGTTCGACCTGGCCGAGATTCCACCAGCACCACGTGGCGTGCCACAAATTGAAGTGACCTTCGATATCGACGCCAACGGCATTCTGCACGTAGGCGCCAAAGACAAGGCCACCGGCAAGACTCAGTCGATCGTGATCAAGGCTAACTCGGGTCTGTCCGAGGAAGAAATCCAGCAGATGATCCGTGACGCTGAAGCCAACGCTGACGAAGACCGCAAGTTCGAAGAGCTGGCCGCTGCCCGTAACCAGGGTGATGCACTGGTTCACTCGACTCGCAAAATGATCGCTGACGCTGGCGACAAAGTGACTGCCGAAGAGAAAACTGCAATCGAAGCTGCAGTAGTTGCCCTGGAAGCCGCCGTTAAAGGCGACGACAAGGCCGCCATCGAAGCCAAGGTTGAAGAGCTGTCGAAAGTCTCTGCGCCAGTGGCTCAGAAAATGTACGCCGAACAAGGCCAGCCGGCTGACGGTGCTGCACACCAGGCAGAACCTGAAGCCAAGCACGACGACGTTGTCGATGCCGAGTTCGAAGAAGTCAAAGACCAGAAGTAACTTGGTCGCCCGGTTGACCGCTCACAAGCGGTGACTGGTAGGATGTCGCCGCGCGGGAGCTTGCTCCCGCGTTGGCGTGTCTGGGGTACGCGAATTTTTACAGCATGCGACAACGCTCGGATGCTGGCGGTGTGATCGGGAATGCTCCTGCTTTCCGGACGACAGTCACCGCGTTTTTGGCCGGTTTCCGGTTGAAAGCAGTAACGACCAGGATCGTTGAATTGACGTGAGTTGGGTCCGGGCCTGTATTGGGGCTCAACGAGTTTGGCAAGGCTCAGGAGGGTTTTGCCGGACGTCCTTAAGAGTGCAAAGACTTATGGCAAAGCGTGACTATTACGAAGTGTTGGGTGTGGAGCGCGGCTCCAGCGAGGCGGACCTGAAAAAGGCTTACCGTCGTCTGGCAATGAAGCACCACCCGGACCGTAATCCGGATAGCAAAGAATCCGAAGAGCTGTTCAAAGAGGCCAATGAGGCCTACGAATGCCTGTGTGATCCGAACAAGCGCGCCGCTTACGACCAGTATGGCCATGCCGGTGTCGACCCAAGCATGGGTGGCGGCGGTGCCGGTTTCGGCGGGCAGAACTTCTCCGATATTTTCGGCGACGTGTTCAGCGACTTCTTTGGCGGCGGCCGCGGTGGCCAGCGTGGCGGTGCCCAGCGTGGCAGCGACCTGCGCTACACCCTGGAGCTGAACCTGGAAGAAGCGGTACGCGGCACCAGCGTCAATATCCGTGTTCCGACGCTGGTCAATTGCAAGCCGTGCGACGGTTCGGGCGCCAAGAAAGGCTCCTCGCCGATCACTTGCCCGACTTGCGGCGGTATCGGCCAGGTACGCATGCAGCAAGGCTTCTTCTCGGTGCAGCAAACTTGCCCGCGCTGCCACGGCCAGGGCAAGATCATTTCCGATCCGTGCGACTCGTGCCACGGCGAAGGGCGTGTCGAAGAGTACAAGACCCTCTCGGTGAAAGTGCCGGCGGGTGTTGATACCGGCGACCGCATTCGTCTGTCGGGCGAAGGCGAGGCGGGCACTCAGGGCGGCCCGACGGGCGACCTGTACGTGGTGATCAATGTGCGCGAGCACTCGATCTTCCAGCGCGACGGCAAGCATTTGTTCTGTGAAGTGCCGATCAGCTTTGTCGATGCGGCCCTGGGTGGCGAGCTTGAGATTCCGACGCTGGACGGTCGGGTCAAGCTGAAGATCCCTGAGGGTACGCAGACCGGCAAGCAGTTCCGTATCCGTGGCAAAGGCGTTGCGCCGGTGCGCGGTGGCGGTGCTGGCGACCTGATGTGCCGTGTGGCGGTAGAGACGCCGGTGAACCTGGGGCGTCGTCAGCGCGAACTGCTGGAAGAGTTCCGCAGCTCCCTGGCCGGCGATGACACTCATTCGCCAAAAACCACCGGCTGGTTCGAAGGCGTGAAGCGCTTCTTCGGCGACCTGTAAGGAAGTGAGTATGCGACGTATCGCGGTGATGGGCGCTGCCGGGCGCATGGGCAAGACCCTGGTCGAGGCCGTGCAGGCGCGCTCGCCGGCCTCCGGGCTGACGGCGGCGATTGTTCGTCCCGGCAGCACCTTGATTGGTGCGGACGCCGGTGAGTTGGCGTCCCTGGGGCGGATCGGCGTTTCGTTGTCCGGCAATCTGGAGCAGGTTGCCGACGAGTTCGACGTGCTGATCGATTTCACCCTGCCGGACGTGATGCTGAAAAACCTGGCGTTCTGCCGCAAGGCGGGCAAGGCCATGGTGATCGGCACAACGGGCCTGAGCGCCGAGCAAAAGCAGCTGCTGGTGGAGGCGGGCAAGGATATTCCAATCGTGTTCGCGGCCAATTTCAGCGTCGGCGTCAATCTGTCGCTGAAGCTGCTCGACATGGCGGCGCGGGTGATGGGTGATGAGGCTGACATCGAGATCATCGAGACTCATCACCGGCACAAGATCGATGCGCCGTCCGGTACGGCATTGCGTATGGGCGAGGCGATTGCCGATGCCCTGGGTCGTGACCTGTCGAAGGTGGCGGTGTATGGCCGCGAAGGCCATACCGGTGCCCGCGCCCACGACACCATCGGTTTTGCCACCGTTCGCGGCGGTGATGTGGTGGGCGATCACACGGTGTTGTTCGCAACCGAGGGTGAGCGTCTTGAGATCACCCACAAGGCCTCGAGCCGCATGACGTTCGCCAAGGGTGCCGTACGTGCGGCGCTGTGGCTGGAGGGTCGTGCGCCGGCCCTGTACGACATGCGCGACGTGCTGGACCTGCATTAAGAAGTAGCTAAAACGGGGTCTCAGGAATATGCTGAGGCCCGGTTTTTACCCGCTAGGCGACGTCCTGTCGCATTCCCCTGCCTTTAAGGCTCATTAGCGGTGGACCAAAAAAGCCTTTTTCTGTAAGCTACAGCTTTAGTGTGTCCACTAAAAGCGCGCAGAATAATTCAGTGAAGAAGCGGGGTGACGTGTCCATACGTCACTCCGCTTTTTTACAACCTGCGATCGCCCTTTCAGGCTTTATTTACGGGAGGTCTTCTTGACTAAGCCAGCCATACTCGCCCTTGCTGATGGCAGCATTTTTCGCGGCGAAGCCATTGGAGCCGACGGTCAGACCGTTGGAGAGGTGGTGTTCAACACCGCCATGACCGGCTATCAGGAAATCCTTACTGATCCTTCCTACGCCCAACAGATCGTTACCCTGACCTATCCGCACATCGGCAACACCGGTACTACACCGGAAGACGCCGAGTCTGATCGTGTCTGGTCGGCTGGCCTGGTCATTCGTGACCTGCCACTGGTAGCGAGCAACTGGCGTAACACGATGTCCCTGTCCGATTACCTGAAAGCCAACAACGTTGTGGCGATCGCCGGTATCGATACGCGTCGCCTGACACGCATCCTGCGTGAAAAAGGCTCGCAGAACGGCTGCATCATGGCCGGTGACAACATCTCCGAAGAAGCAGCGATCGCAGCGGCCCAAGGTTTCCCTGGCCTGAAAGGCATGGATCTGGCGAAAGTCGTCAGCACCAAGGAAACGTACGAGTGGCGCTCCACCGTCTGGGACTTGAAGACCGACAGCCACGCGACCATCGAAGCTTCCGAACTGCCGTACCACGTCGTGGCCTACGACTACGGTATCAAGCACAACATCCTGCGCATGCTGGTCGAGCGCGGTTGCCGCGTGACCGTGGTGCCTGCGCAGACCCCGGCCAACGACGTACTGGCCCTGCAGCCCGACGGCGTGTTCCTGTCCAACGGCCCGGGTGACCCGGAGCCTTGCGACTACGCCATCAAGGCGATCAAGGAAGTGCTGGAAACCGAGATCCCGGTGTTCGGCATCTGCCTCGGCCACCAGTTGCTGGCCCTGGCCTCCGGCGCCAAGACCCTGAAAATGGGTCACGGCCACCACGGTGCCAACCACCCGGTGCAGGACCTGGACACTGGCGTCGTGATGATCACCAGCCAGAACCACGGTTTTGCGGTGGATGAAGCGACGCTGCCGGGCAACGTCCGGGCGATTCACAAGTCGCTGTTCGACGGTTCCCTGCAAGGTATCGAGCGCACCGACAAGAGCGCGTTCAGCTTCCAGGGCCACCCTGAAGCAAGCCCGGGCCCGAACGACGTAGCGCCGCTGTTCGACCGTTTCATCAATGAGATGGCCAAGCGACGCTAACTGAGCGGCCTGAGGGCGGCCCGGGAAACCGGCGGCCCCCTCGGGCTCTTCAAAGATTGTTCAAGACGGCTTGCCGACTGACCTGCGGATTTGAGTGACAAACCCATGCCAAAACGTACAGACATAAAAAGCATCCTGATTCTCGGCGCTGGCCCGATCGTGATCGGCCAGGCCTGCGAATTCGACTACTCCGGCGCCCAGGCCTGTAAAGCCCTGCGCGAAGAGGGCTACCGCGTCATCCTGGTGAACTCCAACCCGGCCACCATCATGACCGACCCGGACATGGCCGACGCCACCTACATCGAGCCGATCAAGTGGCAGACCGTTGCCAAGATCATCGAGAAAGAGCGTCCGGACGCCCTGCTGCCAACCATGGGTGGCCAGACCGCCCTGAACTGCGCACTGGACCTGGAGCGCGAAGGCGTCCTGGAGAAGTTCGGCGTAGAGATGATTGGCGCCAATGCCGACACCATCGACAAGGCTGAAGACCGTTCGCGTTTCGACAAGGCCATGAAGTCCATCGGCCTTGATTGCCCGCGTTCCGGTATCGCCCACAGCATGGAAGAGGCCAACGCGGTCCTTGAGCGCCTGGGCTTCCCGTGCATCATCCGTCCGTCTTTCACCATGGGCGGCACCGGCGGCGGTATCGCTTACAACCGTGAAGAGTTCGAAGAAATCTGCGCCCGCGGCCTGGACCTGTCTCCGACCAAAGAGCTGCTGATCGACGAATCCCTGATCGGCTGGAAAGAATATGAGATGGAGGTTGTCCGCGATAAGAAGGACAACTGCATCATCGTCTGCTCGATCGAAAACTTCGACCCGATGGGCGTGCACACCGGTGACTCGATCACCGTTGCGCCGGCACAGACCCTGACGGACAAGGAATACCAGATCATGCGTAACGCCTCTTTGGCGGTGCTGCGTGAGATCGGTGTGGAAACCGGTGGCTCCAACGTCCAGTTCGGCATCTGCCCGGACACTGGCCGCATGGTTGTGATCGAGATGAACCCGCGTGTATCGCGTTCTTCGGCGCTGGCATCGAAAGCTACCGGCTTCCCGATTGCGCGCATCGCCGCCAAGCTGGCGATCGGTTACACCCTGGACGAGCTGCAGAACGAAATCACCGGCGGCGCAACGCCAGCTTCCTTCGAGCCGTCGATCGATTACGTCGTCACCAAGCTGCCACGTTTCGCTTTCGAGAAATTCCCGAAAGCCGACGCCCGCCTGACCACTCAGATGAAGTCGGTCGGTGAAGTCATGGCCATCGGCCGGACCTTCCAGGAGTCCCTGCAGAAAGCCCTGCGCGGCCTGGAAGTGGGCGTTTGCGGTCTGGACGAGAAGCTCGACCTGAGCAACCCGGAAAGCATGAGCGTGCTCAAGCGCGAGCTGACCGTGCCGGGTGCCGAGCGTATCTGGTACGTGGCCGATGCTTTCCGCGCCGGCATGACCGTCGAAGACATCTTCGGCATGAACATGATCGACCCGTGGTTCCTGGTGCAGATCGAAGATCTGATCAAGGAAGAAGAGAAGGTCAAGACCCTCGGTCTGTCCTCCATCGACCGCGACCTGATGTTCCGCCTCAAGCGCAAAGGTTTCTCCGACATGCGTCTGGCCAAGCTGCTGGGCGTGACCGAGAAGAACCTGCGCACCCATCGCCACAAGCTGGACATCTTCCCGGTCTACAAGCGCGTTGATACCTGTGCGGCCGAGTTCGCCACCGACACCGCATACATGTACTCCACCTACGAGGAAGAGTGCGAAGCCGCGCCGTCGGGCCGCGACAAGATCATGATCCTGGGCGGCGGTCCAAACCGTATCGGCCAAGGCATCGAGTTCGATTATTGCTGCGTACACGCCGCTCTCGCCCTGCGCGAAGACGGGTACGAGACCATCATGGTCAACTGCAACCCGGAAACTGTTTCCACTGACTACGACACTTCCGACCGTCTGTACTTCGAGCCGGTAACGCTGGAAGACGTACTGGAAATCTGCCGTGTCGAGAAGCCAAAAGGCGTGATCGTCCAGTACGGCGGCCAAACCCCGTTGAAACTGGCGCGCGCACTTGAAGCTGCTGGCGTGCCGATCATCGGTACCAGCCCTGACGCTATCGACCGCGCCGAAGACCGTGAGCGCTTCCAGCAGATGGTTGAGCGCCTGAACCTGCGTCAGCCGCCAAACGCCACTGTGCGCAGCGAAGACGAAGCGATCCGCGCGGCCAGCAAGATTGGTTACCCGCTGGTGGTGCGTCCGTCCTACGTGCTGGGCGGCCGGGCGATGGAAATCGTCTACGAAGAAGACGAACTCAAGCGTTACCTGCGTGATGCGGTGAAAGTGTCCAACGACAGCCCGGTGCTGCTGGACCACTTCCTCAACTGCGCCATCGAGATGGACGTGGATGCGGTCTGCGACGGCACCGACGTGGTGATCGGCGCGATCATGCAGCACATCGAACAGGCTGGCGTTCACTCCGGTGACTCCGCTTGCTCGCTGCCGCCATACTCGCTGCCTGCACACATCCAGGACGAGATGCGCGAACAGGTCAAGAAAATGGCCCTGGAGCTGGGCGTGGTCGGCCTGATGAACGTACAGTTGGCGCTGCAAGGCGAAGACATCTACGTCATCGAAGTCAACCCGCGCGCCTCGCGTACCGTGCCGTTTGTTTCCAAGTGCATCGGTGTTTCCCTGGCAATGATTGCTGCCCGTGTGATGGCCGGTAAGACCTTGAAGGAAATCGGCTTCACCAAGGAAATCATTCCGAACTTCTACAGTGTGAAAGAGGCGGTGTTCCCATTCGCCAAATTCCCTGGTGTGGACCCGATCCTGGGCCCGGAGATGAAGTCCACCGGTGAAGTGATGGGCGTGGGCGATACCTTCGGTGAAGCGTTCGCCAAAGCCCAGATGGGCGCCAGCGAAGTGCTGCCGACCGGCGGTACTGCGTTCATCAGCGTACGCGATGATGACAAGCCACTGGTTGCAGGTGTGGCCCGTGATCTGATCAACTTGGGCTTCGAAGTCGTGGCCACTGCCGGGACCGCCAAGCTGATCGAGGCTGCCGGCCTGAAAGTGCGTCGCGTGAACAAGGTGACGGAAGGCCGTCCACACGTGGTCGACATGATCAAGAATGACGAAGTCACCCTGATCATCAACACCACCGAAGGTCGCCAGTCGATCGCGGACTCCTACTCCATTCGTCGTAACGCCTTGCAGCACAAGATCTACTGCACCACCACCATTGCTGCTGGCGAAGCTATCTGCGAAGCGCTGAAGTTCGGTCCTGAAAAAACCGTGCGCCGCTTGCAGGATCTACACGCAGGATTGAAGGCATGATCAAATACCCAATGACCGTCCAGGGCGCAAAAGCCCTGGAAGAAGAGCACGCCCACCTGACCAAGGTCGTCCGTCCGAAGCTGAGCCAGGACATCGGTACGGCCCGGGAATTGGGTGACCTGAAGGAAAACGCTGAATACCATGCTGCCCGCGAGCAGCAAGGTATGGTCGAGGCGCGGATCCGTGACATCGAAGGCCGCCTGCAGAATTCTGTGGTTATCGACGTCACGACCATCCCGCATACCGGCAAGGTGATTTTCGGCACCACCGTGGAAATCGCCAACGTCGAGACTGACGAAAGCGTGGTTTACCACATCGTGGGTGAAGACGAGGCCGACTTCAAACTCGGCAAGATCTCCGTCGGTTCGCCGCTGGCCCGCGCCTTGATTGCCAAGGAAGAGGGTGACGTGGTGGCCGTCAAAACGCCTGGTGGCGTGATCGAGTACGAGATTGTCGAAGTTCGTCACATCTGAAAGACGGCGCCCGCTTCGTGCGGGCGCCATGCTTTGGCAGTTTGCCCAGATGCTTTGGGTTGGCGGCCTATGGCTGTTACATATTGGTGTGCTGCCGGCGCTGGGCCTGATTGGCCTGGCACCGTTGCTGATCGATGAGGTCAGCGGATTATTAAGCGCGTTGCTGGTAGGTTTTGCAGCGGCGTGCGTGACGCTTCAGGCGCTGGTGCTGATCAAGGCCGAAGGCTTGGGGAGTCTGTGGCGGGATATTCGCGGGCAACTGCTGTTGATGGCGCTGTATGCGTGCGCAATGTTTTGCGTGGTGCGCATCTTTCTGCCGGAGGCGTTGCGCTGGCAGCTGTTCAGCTATCTTGTGCTAGGGTTTTCCGGGTTGGTGCTGGTTGTACAGCCGGCGCCAGGATGGAGTGGCAGGGCGTGCGAAGCACGCCCGTGACCCTTGTTTCACTTGAAGCGGTGTACGTTCGACAGTTGCTTGTTGGCGCTGAAGTTCTTGCGATACAGCAGCGCCATCTTGCCGATGACCTGAACCAGGTCCGCTTTGCCAGCCTTGCACAGTTCTGCAATAGCTGCCAGGCGCGCCTCGCGATCAAGGATGCTGACCTTGATCTTGATTAGCTCGTGATCGCCCAATGCGCGTTCAAGTTCGGCTAACACACCTTCAGTCAAACCGTTGTCAGCCACAATCAAAACTGGTTTCAGATGGTGGCCAATGGATTTGTACTGTTTCTTCTGCTCTTGAGTGAGCGGCATAATCTGACCCCTGCGTCTGATCTTGTAAAAAGCGGCGGCCAGTTTACCCGAGCGAGTCCGGGACCGCCCAGTTAATCACGACCCGTTTTATTTTCGAGGTGGCCCGTGGCCCGTTCCAAAACTAGCCTTAAGTGGCTGCAAGAGCATTTCAACGACCCTTACGTCAAAATGGCGCAAAAGGATGGCTACCGTTCCCGGGCCAGCTACAAACTGCTGGAGATCCAGGAAAAGGACAAGTTGATCCGTCCTGGCATGAGCGTTATCGACCTGGGTGCCGCCCCGGGTGGCTGGTCCCAGGTGACCAGTCGTCTGATTGGTGGACAAGGTCGTTTGATCGCTTCCGACATCCTGGAAATGGACAGCATCCCTGACGTGACCTTTGTTCACGGCGATTTTACCCAGGACGAAGTGCTGGCACAGATCCTTGAGGCCGTCGGAAATTCGCAGGTAGACCTTGTGATTTCCGATATGGCCCCCAATATGAGTGGATTACCGGCTGTTGATATGCCGCGAGCCATGTTCTTGTGCGAATTGGCACTGGACCTGGCAGGACGGGTACTGCGTCCGGGTGGTGACTTCCTGGTCAAGGTCTTCCAGGGTGAAGGCTTCGACGAGTATCACAAGAACATCCGCAAACTGTTCGACAAGGTACAGACACGCAAGCCTGACTCTTCCCGGGACAGGTCTCGCGAGCAGTATTTGCTGGGTCGCGGCTTCCGTGGCATTGAAGGCGCTGCCAGTGAAGAGCGTTTTTGAGAAATTTGACGGAGGCGATAGGTTTTTTTATATCGCTTTCGTCACGAAGCTTTACGAATATTGTGTAGTCAAAGTTTCACAAAGGGTTACAGACGGCGCCTGCCAGAGTTGTAGGTAATGTAGTAAGTTAGGCCGGTGAATATCATGCGAAGCACGCGCCAGTAGCGGAGCTTGCTTCAGAGGGTAGTTAATTGAACGATATGGCAAAGAATCTGATCCTGTGGTTGATCATCGCGGCTGTCCTCGTGACGGTGATGAACAACTTCTCCAGCCCTAACGAGCCGCAGACCCTCAACTATTCCGACTTCATCCAGCAAGTTAAGGATGGCAAGGTCGAGCGCGTAGCAGTTGATGGCTACGTGATTACCGGCAAGCGCAACGATGGCGACAGCTTCAAGACCATCCGTCCGGCAATCCAGGACAATGGCCTGATCGGCGACCTGGTGGATAACCACGTGGTTGTTGAAGGCAAGCAGCCTGAGCAGCAGAGCATCTGGACCCAACTCCTGGTGGCCAGCTTCCCGATACTGGTGATTATCGCCGTGTTCATGTTCTTCATGCGCCAGATGCAAGGTGGTGCGGGAGGCAAGGGCGGGCCGATGAGCTTCGGCAAGAGCAAGGCGCGCCTGCTTTCCGAAGATCAGGTGAAAACCACCCTGGCTGACGTTGCTGGTTGCGACGAAGCCAAGGAAGAAGTGGGCGAACTGGTTGAGTTCCTGCGCGATCCGGGCAAGTTCCAGCGCCTGGGTGGCCGTATTCCTCGCGGTGTGCTGATGGTTGGCCCGCCAGGTACCGGTAAAACCCTGTTGGCCAAGGCCATTGCCGGCGAAGCCAAAGTACCTTTCTTCACGATTTCCGGTTCCGACTTCGTCGAAATGTTCGTCGGTGTAGGTGCCAGCCGTGTTCGCGATATGTTCGAACAGGCCAAGAAGCACGCTCCGTGCATCATCTTCATCGATGAAATCGACGCCGTTGGTCGCCATCGTGGCGCCGGCATGGGCGGCGGTCATGATGAGCGTGAGCAGACGCTTAACCAGTTGCTGGTTGAGATGGACGGCTTTGAAATGAACGACGGCATCATCGTGATCGCCGCAACCAACCGTCCAGACGTACTCGACCCCGCGTTGCTGCGTCCGGGCCGTTTTGACCGTCAGGTCGTTGTCGGGTTGCCAGACATCCGTGGTCGTGAGCAGATCCTGAAAGTGCACATGCGCAAAGTGCCAATGGGCGACGACGTGGCTCCGGCCGTGATTGCCCGTGGTACTCCAGGCTTCTCCGGTGCCGACCTTGCCAACCTGGTGAACGAGGCGTCGCTGTTTGCCGCCCGTACCGGCAAGCGCATCGTTGAAATGAAGGAGTTCGAGCTGGCGAAAGACAAGATCATGATGGGCGCCGAGCGCAAATCCATGGTCATGTCCGAGAAAGAGAAGCAGAACACCGCTTATCATGAAGCCGGTCACGCCATTGTTGGTCGCGTTGTGCCTGAGCATGACCCGGTCTACAAGGTATCGATCATTCCTCGTGGCCGGGCGCTGGGCGTCACCATGTTCCTGCCGGAAGAGGATCGCTACAGCCTCTCCAAGCGTGCCTTGATCAGCCAGATCTGCTCGCTGTATGGCGGCCGGATCGCCGAAGAGATGACCCTGGGCTTCGATGGTGTTACCACCGGTGCCTCCAACGACATCATGCGTGCCAGCCAGATTGCACGGAACATGGTGACCAAGTGGGGTCTGTCGGAGAAACTCGGTCCTTTGATGTATGCCGAGGAAGAAGGCGAAGTATTCCTGGGTCGCGGTGGTGGTGGTCAAGCTGCCAGCTTCTCCGGCGAGACAGCCAAGCTGATCGACTCCGAGGTGCGCAGCATCATTGACCAGTGCTACGGCACGGCCAAGCAGATCCTCACCGACAACCGCGACAAGCTCGACGCCATGGCTGATGCCCTGATGAAGTACGAGACCATTGATGCCGAGCAGATTGACGACATCATGGCCGGTCGTACGCCTCGCGAGCCTCGCGATTGGGAAGGTGGTTCGGGTACTTCGGGCACGCCGCCAGTGGTACAGAACGAACGCCCTGAAGCCCCGATCGGCGGCCCTGCTGCTGACCATTAAGGTTTGAAATGACTTCTGCGTTGTCCTCGACCCGGTTGCCTTGCGGCAGCCGGGTTCTTGATTTGGCCCATACACACGTTATGGGCATTCTTAATGTAACCCCTGATTCCTTTTCCGATGGTGGTCGCTTCAGTCAGCTTGATGCTGCGTTGCGCCATGCGGAAGCGATGGTGGCTGCCGGTGCGACTCTGATTGACGTCGGTGGCGAATCAACCCGGCCCGGCGCGCGCGCAGTTTCTCCCCTGGAGGAACTGGAACGGGTTGCTCCGATTGTCGAGCGTATCCATCAAGAGCTGGACGTCATCATCTCTGTCGACACCTCGACCCCTGCCGTTATGCGCGAAACTGCGCGGCTGGGTGCAGGGTTGATCAACGATGTGCGCTCTTTGCAGCGCGATGGCGCTCTGGATGCGGCCGCCGCGACGGGGCTGCCGGTTTGTCTGATGCATATGCTTGGCGAGCCGGGCACGATGCAGGACGACCCGCATTACGACAATCTGGTCGGTGAAGTGAAAGGCTTCCTTGCTGAGCGCATGGCTCAATGCGCGGCGGCGGGGATTGCTCCCGAGCGGATAATCCTCGACCCGGGATTTGGCTTTGCCAAGACCTTGCAGCACAATTTAAGCCTGTTCAAGCATATGGAATCCCTGCATGCCCTTGGTCGCCCCTTGTTGGTCGGGGTTTCGCGCAAGAGCATGATAGGTCTGGCGTTGAATCGTCCCGTGGGTGAGCGGCTGCATGGCGGCCTGGCACTTGCGGCACTTGCCGTGGTCAAGGGTGCGCGCATCTTGCGCGTGCATGACGTGGCCGAGACGATAGATGTAGTGCGGATGATCGCAGCGGTTGAATCAGCCGAATAAGAATGATGGAGCACTTATGACTAAAAAGTATTTTGGCACCGATGGCATTCGCGGTCGGGTCGGCGAATTCCCGATTACTCCCGATTTCATGCTCAAGCTGGGCTGGGCCGCCGGCATGGCGTTCCGCAGCATGGGGGCCTGCCGTATCCTGGTGGGTAAGGACACGCGTATCTCGGGTTATATGTTTGAGTCTGCGCTGGAGGCAGGTCTGTCTGCTGCCGGCGCTGATGTGATGCTGTTGGGGCCGATGCCTACGCCGGCGATCGCTTACCTGACACGTACCTTTCATGCTGAAGCCGGTATCGTGATCAGCGCTTCGCACAATCCCCATGATGACAACGGCATCAAGTTCTTCTCGGGCCAGGGCACCAAGCTGCCGGATGAGATCGAGCACATGATCGAAGAGTTGCTGGATGCGCCGATGACCGTCGTCGAATCGAGCAAGCTGGGCAAGGTTTCGCGGATTAACGACGCTTCCGGCCGTTACATCGAGTTCTGCAAAAGCAGCGTGCCAAGCAGCACCAATTTTGCCGGGTTGAAGGTCGTCATCGACTGCGCCCACGGCGCGACGTACAAAGTCGCACCGAGTGTGTTCAAGGAGCTTGGCGCAGACGTTACTGTACTGTCGGCGCAGCCGAACGGCCTGAACATCAACGACAACTGCGGCTCAACCCACATGGGGCAGTTGCAGGCGGCTGTCCTGGCTGAGCATGCCGACTTGGGCATCGCGTTCGATGGTGATGGCGACCGCGTATTGATGGTCGACCACACTGGCGCGATCGTCGATGGCGACGACCTGTTGTTCATCATCGCCCGTGACCTGCATGAGCGTAACAAGCTGCAAGGCGGCGTCGTCGGTACCTTGATGAGCAATCTTGGCCTGGAACTGGCCCTGGCAGATCTGGGGATCCCGTTTGTGCGCGCCAATGTCGGTGACCGCTACGTGATTGCCGACCTGCTGGAGCGTAATTGGCAGGTGGGTGGCGAAAATTCCGGTCATATCGTCTGCTTCCAGCACACGACTACCGGGGATGCGATCATTGCGGCGCTGCAGGTGCTGCTGGCGCTGCGTCGCCGTGAAGAAAGCCTGGCCCAGGCGCGGCAGGCGTTGCGCAAGTGCCCGCAAGTGCTGCTCAACGTGCGCTTTGCAGGCGGTGACAACCCTATCGAGCATCCGGCTGTCAAAGAGGCCAGTGAGCGCGTGACTGCCGCCATGGCGGGGCGTGGTCGGGTCTTGCTGCGCAAGTCGGGTACCGAGCCTTTGGTGCGTGTAATGGTCGAGGGCGAGGACGAAACACAGGTTCGCGGCTATGCCGAAGAGCTGGCAAAACTGGTAACTGAAGTTTGCGCCTGAATTCGGCTTGCCAGTGATGATGTGGTTGGGTAACATCTGCGCCCACTTTGACCGACGAGGTACAGCATGCGTCGCACTATGGTAGCTGGTAACTGGAAGATGCACGGTACCCGCGCCAGTGTCGCTGAGCTGATCAATGGCCTTCGTCATTTGGCCTTGCCTAGCGGTGTTGATGTCGCGGTATTCCCGCCTTGCTTGTATATCAATCAAGTGATTGATGGCTTGAAAGGCAAGTCGATCCAGGTCGGCGCGCAGAACTCTGCGGTGGAATCCATGCAAGGTGCGTTGACCGGTGAGATTGCACCGAGTCAGCTGGTTGATGCGGGTTGCTCCCTGGTGCTTGTTGGGCACTCCGAGCGCCGCCAGATCATGGGCGAGCGTGATGGGACACTCAATCGCAAATTCGCGGCGGCACAGGCTTGCGGCTTGGTTCCGGTGTTGTGCATAGGGGAGACCCTTGAGCAGCGTGAGTCCGGTAAAACTCTTGAGGTTGTCGGGCGTCAGCTGGGCAGCATCATCGAGGAGCTGGGAGTCGGTGCCTTTGCAAATGCAGTAATTGCTTACGAGCCGGTCTGGGCCATTGGCACCGGGCTGACTGCTTCGCCGCAACAGGCGCAGGATGTGCACGCAGCCATCCGCGCGCAGTTGGCGGCAGAGAATTCTGAGGTCGCACGAGGTGTGCGGCTTCTATACGGCGGCAGCGTGAAGGCGGCCAATGCGGTCGAACTGTTCGGCATGCCGGATATCGATGGGGGGCTCATTGGTGGAGCTTCCCTGAATGCAGATGAGTTCGGTGCGATCTGTCGCGCCGCGGGAAACTGAAAAAATGCTGGAAACAGTCATCGTTGTTTTTCATCTGCTGGGTGCACTGGGCGTAGTTGCTCTGGTTTTGCTGCAGCAGGGTAAAGGTGCGGACGCTGGTGCGTCTTTCGGGGCAGGTGCTTCAAATACTGTGTTCGGAAGCCAAGGTTCCTCTACCTTTCTTAGTAAGTTTACTGCTATACTTGCCGCCGGTTTCTTCATAACCAGCTTGGGGTTAGGTTACTTTGCTAAAGAGAAAGCTCATGTGCTGACTCAAGTAGGTCTCCCAAACCCAGCAGTGTTGGAAGTACCAAAAGCAAAACCGGCTTCTGATGATGTCCCGGTGCTTCAAGAGCAAAAGTCGGCTACTCCAGCGACTGACGTACCTCCAGCTCAAGAGCAGAAGTAAGAAGGTTGTAAACGCTGTATTGCCGAGGTGGTGGAATTGGTAGACACGCAACCTTGAGGTGGTTGTGCCCATAGGGTGTAGGGGTTCGAGTCCCCTTCTCGGTACCAATTATCAGGAGAGCCCGCTGTTGCGGGCTTTCTTGTAGGTGGAAGGTTACATTGACCCTGTAAGGGATCGGTCGTATACTTCCGCCCCAGCTTTGTCGCGGGGTGGAGCAGTCTGGTAGCTCGTCGGGCTCATAACCCGAAGGTCGTCGGTTCAAATCCGGCCCCCGCAACCAGTTTTAGCGGAGCCCCTTTTAAGGGGCTTTTTGTTAGCTGGACACTTTCAACGCCGCTGTTCGACGGCGTTTCAAGGATGGGCGTTTCGCCCATTTTTTTATTTTGCACAGCATGCACATACATGCACGAGGGGGTTCAGGTGTCGAGCAAGCTAGAAGAGTTGCAGGCCTTGTTGGCCCCGGTGGTCGTGGCCCTAGGCTATGAATGCTGGGGTATTGAGTTTTCGGCTCAAGGTCGCCACTCAATGTTGCGCGTTTATATCGATAAAGAGGGCGGCGTGCTGGTGGACGATTGTGCCATTGTCAGCCGTCAGATCAGCGGTGTCCTGGATGTTGAAGATCCGATCTCCGTTGAATACACCCTCGAAGTTTCCTCGCCTGGCATGGAACGCCCACTGTTCACTATTGATCAGTTTGCAAAATTTGCCGGTGAACAAGTGAAGATCAAGCTGCGCTCTCCCTTTGAAGGGCGACGCAACTTTCAGGGCCTTCTGCGCGGTGTAGAAGAGCAGGACGTCGTGGTGCAGGTAGAAGACCATGAGTTCCTGTTGCCGATCGATATGATCGACAAGGCCAACATTATTCCCAGTTTTGACTGAGACGCGGATCCCGCGGATCCAATGGCTTGCGAAAGGCGAGGCGTACGATGAGCAAAGAAGTACTGCTGGTTGTTGAGTCGGTATCCAATGAAAAGGGCGTACCGGCAAACGTGATTTTTGAAGCGCTGGAGCTGGCCCTGGCCACTGCTACCAAAAAGCGTTTTGAAGACGAAGTTGATCTGCGTGTGGAAATCAACCGCCACACCGGTGCCTACGAGACTTTCCGTCGCTGGACGGTCGTCGAAGAAGCCGATCTTGATGATCCGGCCATCGAAACCTGGCCGAGCAAGGTTGCTGAAACGCATCCGGGCGCCCAGGTCGGTGATGTCGTCGAAGAAAAGATCGAATCCATCGAGTTCGGCCGCATCGCTGCACAGACTGCCAAGCAAGTCATCGTGCAGAAGGTCCGCGAAGCCGAGCGCGCTCAAGTCGTTGACGCTTATCGCGAGCGCCTGGGGGAAATCATCTCCGGCACCGTGAAAAAAGTCACCCGCGACAACGTGATCGTCGACCTGGGTAACAACGCTGAAGCGTTGCTGGCCCGCGAAGACATCATTTCCCGCGAAACTTTCCGGGTTGGCGTGCGCTTGCGTGCGCTGCTCAAGGAAATCCGCACCGAGAACCGCGGCCCTCAGTTGATCCTGTCGCGTACCGCGCCGGAAATGCTGATCGAGCTGTTCCGCATCGAAGTGCCGGAAATTGCCGAAGGCCTGATCGAAGTCATGGCTGCGTCCCGCGATCCGGGTTCACGCGCCAAGATCGCGGTCCGCTCCAAGGACAAACGCATCGACCCGCAAGGCGCTTGCATTGGTATGCGCGGTTCGCGCGTCCAGGCAGTGTCGGGCGAATTGGGCGGTGAGCGTGTGGACATCGTCCTGTGGGACGATAACCCTGCGCAGTTCGTGATCAACGCAATGTCGCCTGCTGAAGTGGCGGCAATTATCGTTGACGAGGATGCCCATGCAATGGACATCGCCGTTGGCGCAGACAATCTGGCTCAGGCCATCGGTCGCGGTGGTCAGAACGTACGTTTGGCCAGCCAGTTGACCGGCTGGACCCTGAACGTGATGACCGAATCGGACATCCAGGCTAAGCAGCAAGCAGAAACCGGTGACATCCTGCGCAACTTCATCGACGAGCTGGAAGTCGACGAAGACCTGGCACAGGTGCTGGTAGATGAAGGCTTCACCAGCCTGGAAGAGATTGCCTACGTACCGTTGGAAGAAATGCTCAACATCGACGGCTTTGACGAAGACACCGTCAACGAGCTTCGCGCTCGGGCCAAGGATCGTTTGTTGACTAAAGCCATCGCTACTGAGGAAAAGCTGGCAGACGCCCATCCGGCCGAAGACCTGCTCTCGCTTGAGGGTATGGACAAGGATTTGGCGATGGAACTGGCGGTGCGCGGCGTAATTACCCGCGAAGACCTGGCCGAGCAGTCTATTGACGACCTGCTCGACATCGACGGCATTGACGATGATCGTGCCGGCAAGTTGATCATGGCCGCCCGAGCCCATTGGTTCGAGTAATTAGGCGCGGCCTGAGGAGAGAAGTGCATGACGCAAGTCACGGTGAAACAACTGGCCGATGAGGTCAAAACACCGGTAGAGCGCCTGTTGCAGCAGATGCGTGAGGCAGGTCTGCCGCACACCGCCGCCGATGAAGGTGTGAGCGATAGTGAGAAGCAGTCTTTGCTGACTCACTTGAAGAGCAGCCACAAGGCGAAAGTGGAAGAACCGCGCAAGATTACATTGCAGCGCAAAACCACCAGCACCCTGCGTGTTGCTGGCAGCAAGAGCATCAGCGTTGAAGTACGCAAGAAGAAAGTCTTCGTACAGCGCAGCCCGGAAGAAATCGAAGCCGAGCGCAAACGCGAACTGGAAGAACGTCGCGCAGTAGAAAATGCTGCTCGTCAGAAGGCTGAAGAAGAAGCCAAGCGTCGCGCCGAAGAAGAAGCGCGTCGCCAGCCTGCTGCTGCGCAACCTGCTAACACTGAGGCCGTTGCTGCGCCTAGCGCGCCTGTTGAAGCTGTTCGTGAGGCCGCTCCGGTTGCCGCCGCGCCAGCTCCTGCAGCCGACGCTCGCAAACGCGAAGAACCTCGCCGCCCGGACAAACCACGTGCCGACGATAACAATCGTCGTGGCAGTGGCGATGGTGAGCGCAAAAACGCTCCACATCGTGCTTCGGTCAAAGAGAAGGCGCCAGCGCCACGCGTTGCCCCACGTACTACCGACGAAGAAAGCGACAGCTTCCGTCGCGGTGGTCGCGGCAAGGCCAAGTTGAAGAAGCGCAACGCCCACGGTTTCCAGAGCCCAACCGGCCCTGTCGTGCGTGATGTGCAGATCGGCGAGACCATCACTGTTGGCGACCTCGCCAATCAGATGTCGGTCAAGGCTGCTGAAATCATCAAGTTCATGTTCAAACTGGGTACCCCAGCGACCATCAACCAGGTACTGGACCAGGAAACTGCCCAACTGGTTGCTGAAGAACTGGGCCACAAAGTGACCCTGGTCAGCGACACCGCCCTGGAAGATTCCCTGGCCGAGTCCCTGAAGTTTGAAGGCGAGACTTTCTCCCGTGCGCCAGTCGTGACCGTAATGGGCCACGTTGACCATGGTAAGACCTCGCTGCTCGACTATATCCGTCGTGCCAAGGTAGCTGCAGGCGAAGCCGGCGGCATCACCCAGCACATCGGTGCATACCACGTTGAAACCGAACGCGGCATGGTCACCTTCCTCGACACCCCTGGTCACGCCGCGTTTACCGCCATGCGTGCCCGTGGTGCCAAGGCGACTGACATCGTGATCCTGGTAGTTGCAGCGGACGACGGCGTAATGCCACAGACCATTGAAGCTGTCCAGCACGCTAAAGCCGCTGGTGTTCCTCTGGTTGTTGCAGTGAACAAAATCGACAAGCCGGGCGCCGATCTCGATCGCATCCGTAGCGAACTGTCGGTTCACGGCGTGACTTCCGAAGAGTGGGGCGGTGATACGCCATTCGTTTCGGTTTCGGCGAAAGTCGGTACCGGTGTAGACGAACTGCTTGAAGCTGTCCTGCTGCAAGCCGAAGTTCTCGAACTGAAAGCAACCCCATCGGCCCCGGGTCGTGGTGTTGTGGTTGAATCGCGTCTCGACAAGGGGCGTGGCCCGGTTGCAACCGTTCTGGTTCAAGACGGTACCCTGCGCCAAGGCGACATGGTCCTGGTCGGTTCGAACTATGGCCGTGTACGTGCCATGCTCGACGAGAACGGCAAGCCAATCAAGGAAGCCGGTCCTTCCATCCCTGTCGAGATCCTCGGCCTGGACGGTACCCCGGACGCTGGCGACGAGATGAGCGTGCTGTCGGACGAGAAGAAAGCCCGTGAAGTGGCTCTGTTCCGTCAAGGCAAGTTCCGCGAAGTCAAGCTGGCCCGTGCTCACGCCGGCAAGCTGGAAAACATCTTCGAGAACATGGGCCAGGCAGAGAAGAAGACGCTTAACATCGTCCTCAAATCTGACGTTCGTGGTTCCCTCGAAGCGTTGAACGGCGCCTTGAATGGCCTGGGTAACGACGAAGTGCAAGTGCGTGTGGTCGGCGGCGGTGTCGGTGGTATCACCGAATCCGATGCCAACCTGGCGCTGGCCTCCAACGCTGTACTGTTCGGCTTCAACGTGCGTGCCGATGCTGGCGCACGGAAGATCGTCGAGCAGGAAGGCCTGGACATGCGTTACTACAACGTCATCTACGACATCATCGAAGACGTCAAGAAAGCCCTCACCGGCATGCTTGGCAGCGACGTCCGGGAGAACATCCTGGGTGTGGCCGAGGTGCGTGACGTGTTCCGCTCGCCGAAATTCGGCGCGATCGCCGGTTGCATGGTTATCGAAGGTGTTGTGCACCGTAACCGTCCAATCCGTGTACTGCGTGAAGACATCGTTATCTTCGAAGGCGAGCTGGAATCCCTGCGCCGCTTCAAGGATGACGCTTCCGAAGTACGTGCCGGCATGGAATGCGGTATTGGCGTCAAGAGCTACAACGACGTCAAGGCGGGTGACAAGATCGAAGTCTACGAGAAGGTCCAGGTTGCTCGCAGCCTCTAACTCGCGTACTTCAAGGGCCACACAGCGCCCGGGCATGCAAATGCCTGGCGCTGTGTCCGGACTCTAAACGCAACGCCCGGTCTGGCTTTTGTCAGGCCGGGCGTTTGCCGCTTTCAGACCCCACGGGTTTCACCGTGTGGCAGCAACAGGTAACAAGACATGGCAAAAGAATACAGCCGTACCCAACGTATCGGCGATCAGATGCAGCGTGAGCTGGCACAGCTGATCCGTCGTGAAGTAAAAGACCCACGTGTTGGCCTGGTCACCATCACCGCCGTTGAAGTCAGCCGTGACGTTGGTCACGCCAAGATCTTCATCACCGTGATGGGCCAGGACAACAGCGAAGAAATCGCGCAAAGCATCAAGGTGCTCAACTCCGCCGCAGGTTTCCTGCGTATGCAGTTGGCCCGTGAAATGAAGCTGCGCAGCGTTCCTCAGTTGCACTTCCACTACGACGAAAGTGTCGTGCGTGGCGCGCACCTGTCGGCACTGATCGAGCGGGCCGTGGCTGAAGACAATCAGCACCCGGAATCCGCCACGCCTGAAGACGCCAAGGAGTAATCGGTGGCTCAGGTCAAACGTATCCGTCGTAATGTCAGCGGCATCATTCTGCTCGACAAACCCATTGGTTTTACCTCCAATGCGGCGTTGCAGAAGGTTCGCTGGCTGCTCAATGCCGAGAAGGCAGGGCACACCGGCAGCCTCGACCCCTTGGCCACCGGCGTGTTGCCGTTGTGCTTCGGCGAGGCCACCAAGTTTTCGCAATACCTGCTCGATTCCGATAAGGGCTACGAGACCCTGATGCAACTGGGCAAGACCACCACCACGGCAGACGCCGAAGGTGATGTTTTGCAGGTTCGCGAGGTGACCGTTGGTCGTGCTGATATCGAAGCTGCCTTACCTGCTTTTCGTGGGCAAATCAGTCAGATACCGCCGATGTACTCGGCTCTCAAGCGTGATGGCCAGCCTCTTTACAAGCTGGCACGTGCAGGGGAAGTGGTGGAGCGCGAACCGCGTTCTGTTACTATTGCGCGCTTGGAATTGCTCGCCGTTGAAGGCGACACTGCCCGGTTGGCGGTGGACTGCAGCAAAGGCACCTATATCCGTACCCTCGTGGAAGATATCGGTGAGCAACTAGGCTGTGGCGCATACGTTGCAGAACTGCGACGCACCCAGGCAGGCCCTTTCACCCTGGCCCAGACGGTCACGCTGGAAGAGCTGGAAGCAGTGCATGCCGAAGGCGGCAACGAAGCGGTTGATCGCTTCCTGATGCCATCGGACAGCGGTTTACTGGATTGGCCATTGCTGCACTTCTCGGAGCACAGCGCGTTCTACTGGCTTAACGGCCAGCCGGTACGTGCACCGGATGCCCCGAAGTTCGGCATGGTGCGGGTACAAGATCACAACGGTCGCTTTATCGGTATCGGTGAAGTGAGCGAAGACGGGCGCATCGCGCCGCGTCGACTGATTCGGTCAGAATGACCGAAACCAGTTTGTGGTAAAAGCGCAGTAGCTTTTACTCAAACTGGAACGAGGGTGGCTGTTAGCAGGCATGGTCACTACTCATTTTTAGATACAGGGATTTGTCCCTGGCCTGTTGAAACTGCCCTTTGGGTGGTTTCCTGAAAAAAGGATTGCCTCATGGCTCTCGACGTTCAAGAAAAAGCACAAATCGTTGCTGACTATCAGCAAGCTGTTGGTGACACTGGTTCGCCAGAAGTGCAAGTTGCACTGCTGACCCACAACATCAACAAGCTGCAAGGTCACTTCAAGGCCAACGGTAAAGATCACCACTCCCGTCGTGGTCTGATCCGCATGGTAAACCAGCGCCGTAAGCTGCTGGACTACCTGAAAGGCAAGGATCTGGGTCGTTATCAGACTCTGATCGGTCGCCTGGGTCTGCGTCGCTAATAAGCGATTGCGCTAGAGGTTGGTTGGCTGTCGTGTGTCAGTGGGTTTCCCGCTGGCCCATGGCAGGCTTCCAGCCTCAAGTTTTATCTGGATACACGTTTTACCCTGGACAGGCGTTGGGCCGATTCCCGACATTGCCCAAGAATTTCGCAAGAAGACAAGTTCCCCAAGAGCCACAAAGAAGGTAGGACACCGTGAACCCGGTTATCAAAAAATTCCAGTTCGGTCAGTCGACCGTTACCCTCGAGACAGGCCGTATCGCCCGTCAAGCCTCCGGCGCAGTGCTGGTTACCGTTGACGACGACGTCACCGTATTGGTGACCGTTGTAGGCGCCAAGACCGCTGACCCAAGCAAAGGCTTCTTCCCTCTTTCCGTTCACTACCAGGAAAAGACTTACGCTGCCGGTAAGATCCCTGGTGGTTTCTTCAAGCGTGAAGGCCGTCCTTCCGAGAAAGAAACCCTGACTTCCCGACTGATCGACCGTCCGATCCGTCCGCTGTTCCCAGAAGGCTTCATGAACGAAGTGCAGGTTGTCTGCACCGTCGTTTCCACCAGCAAGAAGACCGATCCGGACATCGCTGCGATGATCGGTACCTCGGCGGCCCTGGCCATCTCCGGTATTCCTTTCGATGGCCCGATCGGCGCTGCCCGTGTTGCATTCCACGAAAGCACCGGCTACCTGCTGAACCCGACTTACGAACAACAGAAAGCTTCGAGCCTGGACATGGTCGTTGCCGGTACTTCGGAAGCCGTGTTGATGGTTGAATCGGAAGCCAAAGAGCTGACCGAAGACCAGATGCTGGGCGCTGTACTGTTTGCTCACGACGAGTTCCAGGTTGTGATCAACGCTGTCAAGGAACTGGCCGCTGAAGCTGCCAAGCCAACCTGGACCTGGGCTCCTCAGCCAGAAGCTACCGCACTGCTGGGCGCTATCCGCTCCGAGTTCGGCACCGCTATCTCCGACGCCTACACCATCACCATCAAGGCCGACCGTTACGCTCGCCTGGGTGAGCTGAAGGACCAGGTTGTTGCCAAGCTGTCCGGTGAAGAAGGCCAGCCTTCTTCCAGCGAAGTCAAAGCAGCCTTCGGCGAAATCGAATACCGCACCGTTCGCGAAAACATCGTTAACGGCAAGCCACGTATCGACGGTCGCGACACTCGCACCGTACGTCCGCTGAACATCGAAGTCGGCGTTCTGCCAAAAACCCACGGTTCGGCCCTGTTCACCCGTGGCGAAACCCAGGCCCTGGTTGTTGCAACACTGGGTACTGCCCGTGACGCACAGCTGCTGGACACCCTGGAAGGCGAGAAAAAAGACCCGTTCATGCTGCACTACAACTTCCCTCCGTTCTCGGTAGGTGAGTGTGGTCGCATGGGTGGCGCTGGTCGTCGCGAAATCGGTCACGGCCGTCTGGCCCGTCGTTCGATTGCAGCCATGTTGCCTGCCGCCGACGTGTTCCCGTACACCATTCGTGTTGTGTCGGAAATCACCGAGTCCAACGGTTCCAGCTCCATGGCTTCGGTCTGCGGCGCTTCCCTGGCTCTGATGGATGCCGGCGTTCCGATGAAGGCACCGGTTGCCGGTATCGCCATGGGCCTGGTTAAAGAAGGCGAGAAGTTCGCCATCCTGACCGACATCCTGGGCGACGAAGACCACCTGGGCGACATGGACTTCAAAGTAGCCGGTACCGCCAAAGGTGTTACCGCGCTGCAGATGGACATCAAGATCAAGGGCATCACCGAAGAAATCATGGAAATCGCTCTGGGCCAAGCCCTGGAAGCGCGCCTGAACATCCTCGGTCAGATGAACCAGATCATTGGCCAGTCCCGTACCGAACTGTCGGAAAATGCTCCGACCATGATCGCGATGAAAATCGACACCGACAAAATCCGTGATGTTATCGGTAAAGGCGGCGCGACCATTCGTGCGATCTGTGAAGAGACCAAGGCTTCGATCGACATCGAAGACGACGGCTCGATCAAGATCTTCGGCGAAACCAAGGAAGCGGCTGAAGCGGCACGTCAGCGCGTCCTGGGTATCACTGCTGAAGCCGAGATCGGCAAGATCTACGTCGGTAAGGTTGAGCGCATCGTCGACTTCGGCGCATTCGTCAACATCCTGCCGGGCAAGGACGGTCTGGTTCACATCTCCATGCTGAGCGATGCTCGCGTTGAGAAAGTGACCGACATCCTGAAAGAAGGCCAGGAAGTGGAAGTGCTGGTACTGGACGTGGACAACCGCGGCCGTATCAAGCTGTCCATCAAGGACGTAGCAGCAGCCAAGGCTTCGGGCGTTTAATCACCCCGTCGCTGCAAGCTGAAAAAGGACTCTTCGGAGTCCTTTTTTTATGCCTGCGGGAAACTGTCGCGAAATCAGGCGTTTAGCCATACCCCAAAAACCGCAACTTGCATGCAGGCACGTTCGCCTTCATGCAAGTTGCACGATTCCGAAAATCACCTGCTTTCATAACGTGTTGTTTTATAAGGATTTAATTGGCCGCGTCGAGTTGGCACACTGTCTGCAATATCCCTGTTAACGCTGCAGCATCAAGGTTTACATACTGCAGACTTTTAATAAAACAGGAGTTACTCGTATGAAGAAGTTCGCTCTCGCTACTGCTACCGCTCTGACCCTGGCCATGGGTGCTAACGTAGCCTTTGCTCAGACTTCCCAAGCCCCTATGACGCTGGCGGCCGGTGAAGTCACTAAGGCTAAAGAGTCCACTTCGGATACCTGGATCACCACCAAAGTCAAAGCTGACCTGCTGACCGAGAAAGGTATTCCTGGTTCGGACATTAAGGTTGAGACCAACAAAGGTGTGGTTTCCCTGTCCTCGACAGTTGCTATCTCTGACGCTCAGAAAGCTACTGCTGTAGCGATCACCAAGAAAATCAAAGGCGTAACCGCAGTTTCGGCTGACGGCCTGATGGCTGGCGGCGCTACCAAGGCTGATAACGTCGACAAAACCAAAAGCGCAGCTGCTGGTGCCAAAGAGTCCACCTCGGACACTTGGATCACCACCAAAGTGAAAGCTGACCTGGTAACCGAGAAAGGTATTCCTGGCACCGACATCAAAGTCGAAACCAACAAAGGTGTAGTTTCCCTGTCGTCGACCGTCGCAGTGACTGAAGCGCAGAAAACCACCGCGGTGAACATCACCAAGAAAATCAAAGGCGTTAAAGCTGTATCGGCCGACGGCCTGAAAGCAGAGTAACGCTTAACGAATCGCCTGAGCTAGGCGGAGGCGGCCACGAGCGAGTCTAGTTATCCGCTCAATGCACCTCACAGGTTCATGCGACCGACCACACGGATGTGGTCATTACAGGCCCCGGCACTTGTGTCGGGGCCTGTTCTATTGTGGGTAGAAAAGTGGGGAGGTCAGCGAGGCTCTTGTGGCGAGGGGGCTTGCCCCCGTTGGGCTGCGTAGCGGCCCCTTGGTATGACGACGGTGATCCGCCTGAATGACCGCGACGCCCTCATTGGGGCCGCTACGCAGCCCAACGGGGGCAAGCCCCCTCGCCACAGGTGCTCACCGGGTGCCGGTTTATTCGGCATCCAGATGCATCGGTGTTACCACCCGACCATCTTTCTCTGCTTCCCCAAGGTTTGCATCGATAAAGTAAACCCGCTCATCTTCCAGCTGCGCCTTGTCTACCAGGTAGTCCTTGATCGCGCTGGCGCGGTCCTGGCCCAGTTGGCGCAGCAACACGTCACTGCCGCTCCAGAACTTGATCACACCGTCCCGCAGCTTGGCGGTGCGTTCGTCATTGCTCAGGTCTTTCCATTCGGCCGGAGGCTGTTGTTTCAGGCGGGTGCGGTAGATGCCTTCCAGCAGCGGCGCCTTTTCCTTTTCCGGTACTTCGAGCAGCGACGCCTGGGCCGGCACCTTGTCGCCACGGCGCTGGAGGATCTTGTAGTAGTTGTACTGGTATTCGCGTTCCAGCCGTTGTGCGGCCAAAAGCGGGCCGTCACTGCTGGCAGCGGCGGTGCCTTCGATCTCCAGGCGCAGCGCAGGGCGCTCCTTGAGGGCTTTGGCCAGGCTGTCGAGGGCCGACTGGGAATCCTTGCTCAGCTCGCTCGAGCCTGCGGCAAACGACACGTTGCCAAGGTCTTGGGCACCACCACCGCTGATCAGGCCGCCAATGAACTTGAATGGCGCCGTGGCCGCACGTACTACCAGGTTGCGCAGGGTCTGCCAGACAATCGGCATGACGCTGAACTGCGGGTTGTTCAAGTCGCCGGTCACCGGCAGTTCGATCGAGATCTTGCCGTCTGAGTCCTTGAGCAGGGCTATCGCCAGGCGAATCGGCAGGTCCACGGCGTCGGCGCTGTCGACCTTCTCACCCAGTTGCAGTTGCTCGACCACCACCTTGTTTTCGGCCTTCAACTGGCCCTTGGTGATGACGTAATGCAGGTCCAGGTTGAGCCGACCCTTGCGGATGCGGAACCCGGCAAACTTGCCCGAGTATGGCGTCAGGGTGGTCAGTTCGACGCGTTTGAAGCTGGTGGCGATATCCAGTGCGGCCATCGGGTCAAACGGATTCACGCTGCCCTTGATGGTGACCGGTGCATAACGGTCAACCTTGCCCTTGACGTCGACGCTCGCCGGTTTGGCCTGGCGACTGTCAATGGTGCCGATCTGGCCGTTGAGCTGCTGGATGGCCGTGGCGAAGTTCGGGGTCAGGCTGAAGTCGGCGAAGTTGGCCGAGCCGTCGTTGATCGCAATTTGACCAATATGAATGCCCAGGGGCTTCTCTTTGCTGGCCGCAGGTTTCGCCGCGGACTTGCCGGGGCTGTTGGCCGGCTGCGGGATCAGCAGGTCATCGATGTTGGTGGTGCGGTCATCGTTGATCATGAAGCGCGCATAGGGCTGCAACAGGTTGACCTTGTCGATCGACAGGCTGTCGCCATGTTGATAATTCACGCCTTCCAGCACCAGGCGCTGCCACTTGAGGAAGTCGCGGGTCTTCATGGTGTCCAGGGTGTGCAACTGGTCGACCTGGGCCCGGCCGGTCACCTGGAATGCCAGGGGGGCGGTGCTTTTCAGGTTCACGTCGAGGTTGCTGCCGAGCATGCCGCTACGCAGTTCCAGGCGGATAAACGGGCTGATATAGGACTGGGCGACGCGCAGGTCGATGTCTTTGGTGTCCACTTTCAGCTTGGCGCTGACCGGGCTCAGGTTGACCTGGCCGGTCGCCTGGAGCTTGCCCTGTTTGCCTACGCCGGTATCCAGCTTGAGGGTAAAAGGGCTTTGGTTGAGGCTGTCGAAACCCTGCAGGTCAAGGTTCAGCGGCCCGACTTCCAGGGCGACTGCCGGTTTGGCCGAGCGGTCAGCCAGATGCACTTGATAGTCGCGCAGTTGCACGTCCTTGAGCAGCACTTGCCAAGGCTTGCTCGGCGCTGCCGGTGCAGGTTTTGGCGAGTCGGCGGTAGCGGGTGCGGTGGCTGGCTCGGCTGCGGGTGCAGTTGCAGGTTTGCTCGGATGGCTGGCAAACAGCTTCTGCCAGTCCAACTGGCCGTCGGCTTCAAGGGCGGCCCAGGTTTCGAGTTTATTACTGCGGATCTTGCCGACGATCACTTGCTGTTTGGCCAGGTCCACGGTGGTTTCGCTGACGTCCAGCTTCTGCAGGCGCGCGAGCGGCCGGCCAGCCGGGGCCTTGATCGCAAACGGCGCGACACTCAGGGCGACGTTGGTCAGGTTCAGCTCGGTTTCCTTGGCCAGGCTCAGCTTGTAGTCGGTGCTGAAGTTAAGGATGCCGTCTTCCAGAACCAGCGGCACCGCGTCACGCACATACGGCCACCAGACTTTCATCTTGCCGTCGGTAACCTTGAGTTTGCCCTCGGAGGCGATCGGGATCAGGCTGAAGTTGCCGGTCCAGTCGATCTGGCCGCCTTCAGGGCCGGCTGCCACCAGGGTCATGTCGGCGTTGTCATCGGGCAGCGTGCTGAGGTTTTTCAGCTCGAAATCGAGTTTGTCGTAGAGAAACTCGATCGGCTCGCTCGGGCGCAAATCCTGGAAGTGCACATAGCCGCCTGCCAGCTTGATGTTATCGATGCGCAGCGGGAATGGCTTGGCGTTCGGATCGGTTGGTGTCGGTTCGCTGGCCGGGAGTTTGAACAGCTGCGCCAGGTTGAGCTGGCCGGATTTGTCGAACAGCAGCTCGGTCTTGGGCTTGTCGAGTTGTACGTCGGCCAGGTGCAGGGCGCGGGTCCACAGGCTGTCGATCTGCAGGTTGGCATAGAGGCGTTCAAAGGCCACTTGCTCCTTGCCCGGCTCACCGATATTCAGGCCCCACACGGTCAGTTCGAGGCTGAACGGGTTGAGCTCGATACGCTCGACACGCGCCGGCACCGTGGCGTAGTTGGCCAACTGTTGGTTGGCCACGCGAAGGGCAATGCCGGGGAGAATCAGGAAGCCCAGCAAGCTGTACAGGGCAAGGGCGGTCAGCAAGGCGCCAGCGGCGCGAATCAATCCTTTGGGCATATGTGACGCCATCTATGTCAATCAAGAGTGCCTTGGAGTATGGCACGGGTTTACGGTTCCGAAGAGCCGGGCCTTTATTACTGCGCCCTGACCCTTTTGGGACAAGTCCTACAGTTGCAGGATCAGGGTCTTCAGCGGTGGTTGCTGGTCGTGGGACGGGAAGTCTGCGCCGGGTGTCATGACCTGCCAGTCGCGCACCGGGCGCCCGGCCTTTTCCGCGCAGCGCAGGACCTGGTCACGCCAGTCGTCCATGCCGACTTTCGCCAGGTTGTTGCAGCAGATCAGCACGCCGTTGTCGGCCGTGGCCAGCAGCGCCGGCTTGAGCAGGCTCTGGTAGTCGCGCAGCAGGTCGACGGTACCGAAGGCGCTCTTGGCCCAGGCGGGAGGGTCGAGCAGTACCAGATCGTATTGACGCTGCTCCAGGCGCGGGTAACTCGGCAGCTTCTGCCCCCGACGCTGGCTGATGGGCAGGCCGGCCAGTTGGCGGATTGCCGGGAAGTAGTCGGACTGGATGAATTCCATCGTCGGCAATTGCGGGTTGAGCTGGCCGTTTTCGCGACCGACCGCCAGGTTGCCCTCGGCAAAGTCCAGGTTGCACACCTCACGAGCGCCACCGGCAGCAGCACTCAGGCCTACGCCGCAGGTGTAGGCAAACAAGTTCAGCACGCTTTTGCCGGCGCTGTGTGCCTTGACCCAGCCGCGGGTGTTGCGCAGGTCCAGGAACAACAGCGGGTCTTGCCCGGCATGGCGGCCGCGCACGCGGTAATTGAGGCCCCATTCGTGGCCGACCAGGTCTTCCAGGGCTGCGGGCTCGGCGCGGTACACCGTGTCTTCACGGTCGATGCGCGAGTTGCCCCGGGAGCGGTCGTTGTAGACCAGCAGCAGTTCAAGCCCCAGGTGCTGGTTGATTGCTTGATGCAGGTGCAACAGGTCGTCGCTTTCCAGCGACTGGTGAAAACTCTGCACCAGCAGTTGCGGGCCGTAGCGGTCGATCGTCAGGCCACCGGCGCCTTCCTGGCTGCCGTGGAACAGGCGATAGCAATCGGTACCTTGTGCATGCAGCTCGGCGAGCAGGTCCTGGCGATGATCGAGGGCGGCGCGCAGCGCCTGATTCAAGGAAGACATAGTGCGCGCCTTGCAGAGTAATTGGGGCGCGGGAGTTTAACAGTTATGGCTCCAGCAGGCCCATTCGCCTGTGGGCCCGCTGCACCGAACCATTGCGCATGGCCCAGCGCAACAACGGCGCGCTGCGCCTGACCCCGGCACGAATCATCTGGCGCTGGATCGGGCTTTGCTTCTGCCCGAGCATGTCGCTGGCCCAGTCCGGCAGCAGGTCGATACCGGCCTGCATCATCAGCGAGCCAAACGGCTTGGCCAGGGTGCTGGGAGACGGCGCGTTGAGCAGCAGGCGCAGGACTTCGTGGCTGCGCTGGTCACACAGCAGTTGCGGGCGGATACGCTCAAGGTAATCGGAAACTTCCTGGCGCGAACGCGGCACATGGCGCGCGCCCAATTGCTCGGCCACCAGGGCGATTTCGCTGTAGTAGCGGTCTTGATCCCTCAGAGATAAATCCGGGTTGCGATAACGCAGGTGGGCCGCGAGAAAGTTGCTGACCTCCGCCACATGCACCCAGGTCAGCAACTCGGGATCACTGGCGGCATACGGTCGACCGTCCGGTGCATGGCCGACCACTTGCAGGTGAATGGTGCGCACTTTCTCGATCAGCCATTCGGCGTCACGCCGCGAACCAAACGTGGTGCCGGAAATGAACTGCGAGGTGCGTCGTAACCGCCCCAACATGTCCTGCCGAAAGTTCGAGTGGTCCCACACGCCGGCCAACGCCAGCGGGTGCAATGCCTGCAACATCAACGCGCTGATGCCGCCGATCAACATGCTGCTGAAGTCGCCATGGACCTTCCAGCTCACCGAGTTCGGCCCAAAGAGACCCGGATCGCCCTTGGGGTTCTCCAGGTCGAGTTGGCCCAGCGACAAGCCGGTCAGGCTCATCAGCTGGTTTTCGATGCGGCTGCGAATGAATTCCATGGGTTCCTAGCGGTTGAGGCGCTTGTCGATCAGGCCGTCCACCACGCTCGGGTCGGCCAGTGTGGATGTATCTCCCAGGCTGTCCAGTTCGTTGCAGGCAATCTTGCGCAGAATCCGCCGCATGATCTTGCCTGAGCGGGTTTTCGGCAAGGCCGGCGCCCATTGAATCAGTTCGGGCTTGGCGAAGCTGCCGATTTCCTTGCTGACCAGGTCCAGCAGGTGCTTTTTCAGCGCGTCGTCGGGCTCGACGCCATTCATGGGCGTGACGAAGGCATAGATGCCCTGGCCTTTTACGTCGTGTGGATAACCGACCACCGCGGCTTCTGCGACCTGATCATGCAGCACCAGGGCGCTTTCGACTTCGGCGGTGCCGATGCGGTGCCCGGAAACGTTGATCACGTCGTCGATGCGCCCGGTGATCCAGTAGTCACCGTCCTCGTCGCGCCGCGCGCCGTCGCCGGTAAAGTAGTAGCCGGGGTAGGGTTTGAAATAGGTGTCGATCATCCGCTGCGGGTCGCCGTACACGCTGCGGATCTGCCCTGGCCAGCTGGATTTGATCGCCAGCACGCCGCTGCCGGCGCCACTGATTTCCTTGCCTTGCTCATCAAGCAGCACCGGCACTACGCCAAACATCGGCTGGGTAGCGCAGCCGGGCTTGATGCGCTGGGCGCTGACCAGCGGGCTGAGCATGATGCCGCCGGTTTCGGTCTGCCACCAGGTGTCGACAATCGGGCAGCGTTGTTCGCCGACCGCGTTGAAGTACCAGTCCCAGGCCTCCGGGTTGATTGGCTCGCCGACACTGCCCAGCAGGCGCAGGCTGGCGCGGGAAGTGTTTTCCAGTGGGCCGTGGCCTTCCCGCATCAGCGCGCGTAACGCGGTCGGCGCGGTGTAGAAGATGTTGACCTTGTGTTTGTCGATCACCTGCCAGAACCGCGAGCTGTCCGGGTAGCTCGGCACGCCTTCGAACATCAGCGAGGTCGCACCATTGGCCAGTGGCCCGTACACGATATAGCTGTGGCCGGTGACCCAGCCGACATCGGCGGTGCACCAGAACACTTCGCCTTCGCGGTAATCGAGCACGTACTTGAAGGTCATCGCAGCTTGCAGCAGGTAACCGCCGGTGGTGTGCAACACACCTTTGGGTTTGCCGGTGCTGCCGGAGGTGTAGAGGATAAACAGCGGGTCTTCCGCATCCATCGGCTCGGGCGGACAGTCGTCGCTGGCTGCATCCAGGGCCTGTTGATACTTGAGGTCGCGCCCTTCAGTCCAATTGACTGCCGCGCCAGTGCGCTGCACCACCAGTACCGTGCTGACACCCGGGCAACTGGCCAGGGCCTTGTCGACATTCTGTTTCAGCGCCACCGGCTTGCCGCCGCGCACGCCTTCATCGGCGGTGATCACCGTGTGGCAATCGGCGTCGAGAATGCGGTCGCGCAGGGCGTCCGGCGAGAATCCGCCAAACACCACCGAATGCACCGCGCCGATCCGCGTACAGGCGAGCATCGCGTAGGCCGCCTCGGGAATCATCGGCATGTAGATGCACACCCGGTCGCCTTTCTTCACGCCACGGCTTTTCAGCACGTTGGCCAGGCGGCTGACGTTTTGGTGGAGCTGGCGGTAGGTAATTTTGGAAGACGTCGCAGGATCATCGCCCTCCCAGATGAAGGCCGGCTGATCAGCGCGTTGCGCGAGGTGACGGTCGATGCAGTTATAGCTGACGTTCAGTTGGCCTCCGGCAAACCATTGGGCGGAGCCGGTCTTGATGTCGGATTTCTGGACGGTCTGCCAGGGCGTGCTCCAGTCGAGAAAACGCTTGGCCTGTTCGGCCCAGAACGTATCGGGTTGCTCGACGGATTGGCGGTAGAGGCGCTGGTAGTCCTCTTGACTGAGTTGCGCAGCCCGGCGGACGGCATCGGCGGTGGGGAACGTGCTGATATCGAACATGAGGGATCCTTATTCTTGTTTTTTGCGACAAGAGGGGAGCTTTGCGACCCTCGTAGGAGCTGGCTTGCCAGCGATTGCATCACCTCGGCATTGAGTTTCACCGAGGTGTTTGCATCGCTGGCAAGCCAGCTCCTACAAGGGTCCGCTCCCGCAGGTTCAGACCCTCATTGTAGTGCCGATACCATCAACCGCGGTGACGGCCGCGGAAGTAGTTGATCAACCCCTGGGTGGACGCGTCGTCCGCAGGCTGTTCTTCAGTGCCGGTCAGGCGGTTGTAAACGCCTTTGCCCAGCTCCTTGCCCAGCTCCACGCCCCACTGGTCGAACGCGTTGATGCCCCAGATGACGCTCTGCACGAACACTTTATGCTCATACATCGCCACCAGTGCACCAAGACGGCGAGGGCTGATGCGTTCAACCACAATGGTGTTGCTCGGACGGTTGCCCGGGATCACCTTGTGCGGTGCCAGCTTCTGCACTTCGGCTTCGTCCATGCCCTTGTCGCGCAGCTCGGCTTCAGCCTCGGCGCGGGTCTTGCCGAGCATCAGGGCCTGGCTCTGGGACAGGCAGTTGGCGTACAGCCACTGATGGTGGTCGGAAACCGGGTTGAAGCTGACGATCGGCACGATGAAGTCGGCCGGGATCAGTTGGGTGCCCTGGTGCAGCAGCTGGTGGTAAGCATGCTGGCCGTTGCAGCCTACGCCGCCCCAGATAACCGGGCCGGTGTCGGTGGAAACCGGCGTACCGTCCTGGCGCACGCTCTTGCCGTTGGATTCCATGTCCAGCTGTTGCAGGTGCTTGGTGATGTTACGCAGGTAGTGATCGTACGGCAGGATTGCGTGGCTCTGCGCGCCCCAGAAGTTGCCGTACCACACGCCCAGCAGGCCGAGCAGCACCGGCATGTTCGCCTCGAATGGAGCGGTCTGGAAATGCTGGTCCATGGTGTAGGCGCCGGACAGCAGTTCCTTGAAGTTGGACATGCCGATGGCCAGCGCGATGGGCAGGCCGATGGCCGACCACAGCGAGTAACGACCGCCCACCCAGTCCCACATCGGGAAAATGTTCTCTTCGCGGATACCGAAGGCCACGGCCGCCGCGTTGTTGCTCGATACGGCGATGAAGTGGCGATACAGCTCGGCTTCCGAGCCACCCTGGGCCAGGTACCAGGCGCGGGCGGCCTGGGCGTTTTTCAGGGTTTCGAGGGTGTTGAAGGATTTCGACGAGACGATGAACAGCGTGGTCTCGGCGCGCAGCTTCATGGTCAGCTCGTGGAACTCGCTGCCGTCGATGTTCGCCAGGTAATGGCAGCGCACGCCTTTGTGGGCGTAGGACAACAGCGCTTCAGACACCAGCTCCGGGCCGAGGAACGAGCCACCGATACCGATGTTCACCACGTCGGTGATCGGCTTCTCGGTGTAGCCACGCCACAGGCCGTCGTGGATGCGGCCGACCAGGTCAGTGATCTGGTTCAGCACCTTGTGCACGTCCGGCATGATGTTCACGCCGTTGACCGACAGTTTGTCACCCACTGGGCGGCGCAGCGCGGTGTGCAGCGCCGGACGGCCTTCGGAAGAGTTGACCGGCTCGCCGTTGAACAGCGACTTGATCGCGCCCTGAAGGTCGACTTCCTTGGCCAGGCCTACCAGCAGGTCGCGGGTTTCGCTGGTGATCAGGTTTTTCGAGTAATCGAGGAAAAGTCCGCAGCTGCTCAAGGTGAACTGGGTAAAGCGCTGGGGATCGGCATTAAAGGCTTCGCGCATGCTGAAATCCTGCATGGCTTGGCGATGTTGATTGAGCGCTTGCCAGGCGGGCAGAGCGGTAACGTCATGAGGAGTGCGGTAGTACGCCATCGCTGCGGGTTTCCTTTTTATTGCTGGGACTGCTTTTAGGACACTTGAAAGCCGGGAATGTCCTGTCTTTGTGAAGATGACAGGCTCCGGTCAACGCCAACGAAGAGCGTAGGGCGAATACATTAAACCTAGCGTGTCGATCTGTCTTGGCTTTGTCTGCGCTGTGGCCGGTACTTTTTTATACCGGCCGATCAGGCAGTGCAACAGGCGGGGTGTGCGGCGGGGTCAGTTCAGGTGCAGATGCAGGTTGTCGATCAGCCGGGTGGCGCCCAGGTAGGCGGCGACCAGGATCACCAGGTCCTTGTCTTCGGCGGTGGCCGGACGCAGGTGCAGGCCCTGGCGAACCTCCAGGTAGTCCATGCGAAAACCTGCCGCTTCGATTTGCTGGACCTGTGCGGCGCGCAGTTTGGCGAAGTCGCGATCGCCCGCTTCAATGGCGGCGGCGATCTGGCTGAGGCTGCGGTACAGCACCGGTGCGATCGCGCGCTGTTCGTCGGTGAGGTAACCATTGCGCGACGACAGCGCGAGGCCGTCGTCGGCGCGCACGGTCGGCTCGCCGATAATCTGGATCGGCATGTTCAGGTCATGGACCATGGCGCGAATCACCGCCAGTTGCTGGTAGTCCTTCTGGCCAAAGATCGCCAGGTCCGGCTGGACCATGTTGAACAGCTTGCTGACCACCGTGGCCACGCCTTCAAAATGCCCGGGCCGGCTGGCGCCGCACAGGCCTTCGGACAGTTGCGGCACGCTGACGCGAGTCTGGCCGGCCATGCCGTCGGGGTACATCTCCTCGACGGTCGGGGCGAACAGCAGGTTGCAACCGGCTTGCAAGAGCTTCTCCTGGTCGGCCGCCAGGGTGCGCGGGTACTTGTCCAGATCTTCGCCGGCGCCGAATTGCAGCGGGTTGACGAAAATGCTCGCCACCACGAAGTCGGCTTGTTGCGCAGCCTTGGTGACCAGCGTGGCATGGCCGCTGTGCAGGTTGCCCATGGTGGGCACGAAGCCGATGCGCTTGCCCGCACTGCGGGCATGGGTGACGGCGGCGCGCAGTTCGCGCACGGTCTTGACGGTGTTCATGCGGAGAATCCGTGTTCGGCGCCCGGGAAGGTGATGGCTTTGACTTCGCTGACATAGGCGGCGAGGGCTGATTGGATGCTGTCCTGGCCCGCCATGAAGTTCTTCACGAACTTGGGTACGCGGCCGGTAAGGGACAGGCCCAGCATGTCGTGCAGTACCAATACCTGGCCGTCTGTGGCAGAACCGGCGCCGATACCGATCACCGGTACTTTAACGGCCTGGGTGATTTCCGCTGCCAGCTCGCTTGGCACGCATTCGAGCAGAATCATGCACGCCCCGGCCTGTTCAAGGGCGATGGCATCGGCCCGCATCTGGCGCGCCTGGGCTTCGCCGCGGCCTTGCACCTTGTAGCCGCCGAGGATATTCACCGACTGTGGCGTCAGGCCCATGTGCGCGCAAACCGGCACGCCGCGTTCAGCCAGCAAACGAATCGACTCGGCGAGCCAGGCGGCACCTTCAACCTTGATCATGTGTGCACCGGCACGCATCAGTTGAGCACTGTTGGTCAGGGTCTGTTCGATGGTGGCATCGGCCATGAAGGGCAGGTCGGCAATGATGAAGGCGCCTTCGTTGCCGCGCTTGACGCAGGCCGTGTGGTAAGCGATTTCATCATTGGTAACGGGCAGGGTGCTGTCATTCCCTTGTAGAACCATGCCCAGGGAGTCCCCCACCAGCAACACTTCAACTCCTGCCTGGCTGCTGGCCTGGGCAAAAGTGGCGTCGTAGCAGGTCAGCATGGTGATCTTTTCACCTTTGAGCTTGAGGCTCTGCAAGGTGCTCAGGGTAACGTTTGGCATGAAAAGGGTCCTCATTCAGGCGCTTGGAAACAGCGAGTAACGCGCGTGAGTCTTCGTTTATACAGGCGCACTTTCTTAAGGATCAGTGCTTATAAGGCCTGGATTGCGCCCTTTAGCGCCGGGTAGGCGGCAGCGGGACGCCTATAGTCGTGAGGAGGACTCTGGAAGTCAATTGGATGTGTTACCGCATTGTTACGGCGGTGGTGTTACCGCTGTTACTGATGCGATTCAGCAGTAAATGATGCGTAGTAAATGCAGGAGCGAGCTAGCTCGCGAAGGTCGTCAATGATGACGCGGGAAGCCTGGCGCCCAGCGGTGTTCTCAGGTTTTTCGCGAGCAAGCTCGCTCCTACAGGTTTGAAGGCAGGCGTTCCAGGCCGACAAACGGGCAGGCATCCAGCAGGTCGCCGAGCAGGCGGCCATCGGCCAGTTGCAGGCTGGCCGGGGCCAGTTCTGCCAGCGGGTAAAGCACGAACGCCCGCAGGTGCATTTGATAGTGCGGCACCTTCAGGCGCGGCTCATCGATCAGCCGGTCGCCAAACACCAGGATATCCAGGTCCAGGGTGCGCGGGCCCCAACGCTCAAGACGCTCGCGGCCCTGGTCATTCTCGATGGCTTGCAGCGCATCGAGCAGTTCCAGTGGTGCAAGCGCGCTGTCCAGGGCCGCGACCGCATTGGTATAGCGCGGCTGGCCCGGGAGCAGGGAATCACTTTGATAGAAGGCGGAGACGCCCGCCAGCGTGGTGTCCGGCAATTGCGCGAGGGCCTCGATGGCGTCTCGCAATTGTTGCTCAGGGGCAGCCAGGTTGCTGCCCATGCCGACGTAGATACGTTCCACGTGCTTACTCGCCCGACGCGCTCGATGAATCGCCAGCGCTGCGTTTGCGCTTGCTGCCACTGCTGCGGCGACGTTTTTTCGGGCCATCGCCGGTGGCTTCGCCTTTGCTGCTGAGCTCTTTGATCATCTCGCGGCGCTGGCTGTCGTTGGCGTCCTGGTAGTCGGTCCACCATTCGCCCAGGCCGTCGGTCTGTTCGCCGGCGCTTTCGCGCAGCAGCAGGAAGTCATAGCCGGCACGGAAGCGCGGGTTGTCCAGCAGCAGATCGGCGCGTTTGCCGCTGCGGCGTGGCAGGCGCTCCTGCATGTCCCAGATCTCGCGGATCGGCATGGTGAAGCGTTTCGGGATGGCGATGCGCTGGCATTGCTCGGCGATCAGCTCGTGAGCGGCTTCCTGCATGGCCGGAATTGCCGGCATGCCACGGTCTTGCAAGCGCATGACGCGTTTTGGAAGCGCTGGCCACAACAGGGCGGCAAACAGGAACGCCGGGGTTACCGGTTTGTTCTGCTTGATGCGCAGGTCGGTGTTGATCAAGGCTTCGCTGATCAGCGTGTGGGTGTAGGTCGGGTTGTACTCCAGTGCTTCGGCGCTGGCCGGGAACAGTGGGTCGAACAACTGCAGGTCTACCAGCATTTCGAAGGTGTCGGCAGCATAGCCGGAGAGGAACAGCTTGAGCACCTCTTCGAACAGGCGTGCCGAGGGGATTTCCCGCAGCATCGGCGCCAGGTCGCGAATCGGCGCGGCCGTGTGCTTCTCGATGCCGAAGTTCAGCTTGGCGGCAAAACGCACGGCCCGCAGCATGCGCACCGGGTCTTCCTGGTAGCGTTGCGTCGGGTCGCCGATCAGGCGCAGCAGGTTGTTGCGGATGTCGTGTACGCCATTGGCGTAATCGAGGATGCGCTCACTGACCGGATCGTAATACAGGGCATTGATGGTGAAGTCGCGGCGCTGCGCGTCTTCTTCCAGGGTGCCGTAGACGTTGTCCCGCAGGATGCGCCCGCTTTCGTTGCGGGAAGACTGGTTAGTGTCTTCTTCTTCATCGTTTTGCGGATGGTTGGCGCGGAAGGTCGCGACCTCGATGATCTCGCGACCAAAGTGGATGTGCACCAACTTGAAGCGCCGGCCGATGATCCGCGCATTGCGGAATTCGGCACGCACTTGTTCCGGCGTGGCGCTGGTGGCGACGTCGAAATCCTTGGGAGTGATATTGAGCAACATGTCGCGCACGCAACCGCCAACCAGGTAGGCCTGGTAGCCGGCGTTCTGCAAACGTTCGACGATGTTCACCGCATAACGGCTGAACTGGGCGCGTTGCAGCGAATGCTGGCTGCTATTGAGCACTTCAGGCGTGCTGCGTTTGTGTTGCGTACGACGCAAGGGAGAACGGAATGACTGGAACAACTTCTTCAGCATGGGATGCACTGTTTGAAGGAATGTTCGGCCATAACGAAGAATGACCGCATGATGGGCCGGGATTCTAGCATTTAGTCAGGGGATGGTGTAGGAACTAGCTGCAAGGCTTGAGCCAGAAGCTTAAAAGAAGGGTGGCAGGTGCCAAATCGCGGAAACTACAAGGGGAGCCGAAGCTCCCCCAGAAGTAGTTGCGTGCTCTATTTTTATTATTGGTTTCGGGCTTCTTGTTTTTGTTGATCGCCCTCGCCATGAAGCTTCACCTTCATGACACTCCCAATCGGGAGCCAAGAGCAAACGGATTGCTTTGGTCGCTGTGTTGCTGATCTACGATCCAACCAGTTCAGGCTCTGCCTTAGGGCAGTTTTTGTTGTTCTCGGCCTGGTTGCGGGGCAAGCCCCAAATGCAACGCCTCTCCAAAAGAATCAGTTAGCTGCGCCTCCGCCGTGTTGTTTTTGTTATGCGTGAGTCGATTCGTCTTATTTTTATTGTCTTGTACATTTGCTTGTTATTGTTTTTGTACTAAGCATATAGCAGGGTGCGTGCCAACTTTTGCGAGGCCCAGCAAAATAAGGGGTTCGGGGCGTTTTCGGGTTTGTTGAAGGCGAAAAAAAGCCGGGGCTTCGTTACCGTAAGCCCCGGCTTTTGTTACGTGAAAAATCAGCGGTAACAGTTTTTTCACATCTGAGGGTGTTACCTGTGGGGGCAACCCACTCAGCTTTCGCTGGCAACCCCGGTCTTGCGCCGCGGGATACCCAGGCGCTGGCGCCGTTCCCACAGGCATTTACGGCTGACGCCCAGTTTGCGCGCCAGTTCGGTCTCGGTCATGTGGTCCTGGTGCTCCAGCACGAAATGCTGGAAGTAATCTTCCAGTGACAAATCTTCTGTCGGCTCGTGGCTGTTATTACTGCCGCCACCTTGCTGCGGTGGCAAACCGATGAAGTCATCATCATCCAGGTCGCTGAGCTCGATATCGATCCCCAGCAGCTCGGCGGAAATTTCCGGGCTCTCCGACAGAATCACCGCACGCTCTACCGCGTTTTCCAGCTCCCGCACGTTACCCGGCCAGGAGTAGTGACGAATCGCCTGCTCGGCATCGGCAGCAAACTTCAGGTCGGTACGGTTGATTCGCGCACTCTGGCGCGCCAGGAAGGCCGTGGCGATTTCGTTGACGTCGGCGCCGCGCTCACGCAAGGCCGGCAGTTTGAGAGCGATCACGTGCAGGCGGTAATAAAGGTCTTCACGGAACTGGCCAATCTTGGCCAGGCTCTTCAGGTCACGGTGAGTGGCCGCAATCAGTCGCACGTCGACCTTCTGCGACTGTACCGAACCGACGCGGCGTATTTCGCCTTCCTGGAGTACCCGCAGCAAGCGTGCCTGGGCTTCCAGCGGCAGTTCGCCAATCTCGTCGAGGAACAGCGTGCCGCCGTCGGCGGCCTCAACCAAACCCGCACGGCCAGCGCTGGCGCCGGTAAAGGCGCCTTTTTCATGGCCGAACAATTCGGATTCGATCAGGGATTCGGGGATCGCGGCGCAGTTTACCGAGATCATCGGTGCCTTGGCGCGCTTGGACAGGTTGTGCAGGGCACGGGCCACCAGTTCTTTACCGGTACCGGACTCGCCCTGGATCAGTACATTGGAGTCGGTTGGCGCCACTTTGCGGATCTTGCTGTACAGGTCCTGCATGGGTGGGCAGGAGCCGATGATGCCGATTTCGCCGTTACTGTTGTCAATACCGGGTTTTTCAGAACCATTGGCGGCCTTGCCCGCTGCCGGGCGTTCAGCCGGTGCGCTGCTGGCCGATTGACGGTCACGCAGGATGCGCGCTACGGCCTGGAGCATTTCGTCGTGGTCGAAGGGCTTGGCGATGTAGTCCACCGCGCCCATCTTCATGGAGTCCACGGCCGAGCGCAGGCTGGCGTAGCTGGTCATGATCAGCACCGGAGTGCCTTGGCCGAGCTTGATCAGCTCGGTGCCGGGGGCGCCTGGCAAACGCAGGTCACTGACGATCAGGTCGAACGTGGGAATGCTGAAACGCTCTTGGGCTTCCTGCACCGAGCCGGCTTCGCTGACCTGGTACTGATTACGTTCAAGCAGGCGACGCAAGGCAGAGCGGATAATGGTTTCGTCTTCGACGATCAAAATGTGCGGCATTGATTCAACTCTCTCGACGGTCTCAGTTCACAGCGGACGTCGCTTCGACATGACGCGGCAAGGTCACCCGAATACGGGTGCCGCGTTGGCTTTCGGTGTCAGCCGGGCTGTCGATGGTGATTTGTCCATAATGCTCTTCAACGATGGAATAGACCAGTGCAAGGCCCAGACCGGTACCTTCACCCGGATCCTTGGTGGTGAAGAAGGGTTCGAACAATCGATCCATGATGTTCTGTGGAATGCCGCTGCCTTCGTCCTCGACGATCAGATCGACCGTGTGCTCGAAAGCCTCGCTCTTGACCCGTACTGCGCTGCCGGCCGGCGATGCGTCGCGGGCGTTGGACAGCAGGTTGATCAGCACTTGGGCCAGGCGTTGTGAATCACCGTCGACCCAGTGTTCCGGGTCGCACAGGTTGAAGAACTGTACTTCGAAATTGCGCCGGTTCAATGCCAGCAGCCCAATGGCATCCTGGGCCACTTCGGCCAGGCACACCGCTTCGTCGTGATTCTGATGGGCGCCCGCGTGGGCAAAGCTCATCAGCGACTGCACGATGCGCGAAACACGCTTGGTCTGCTCGAGAATCTGCCCGCTGATTTCGATGATTTCGCCGTCTTCTTCGCGCTCTTCCCGCAGGTTTTGCGCGAGGCAGGCGATACCGGTGATCGGATTGCCGATTTCATGGGCCACACCCGCGGCCAGGCGCCCGATGCTGGCCAGGCGCTCGGAGTGCACCAGCTTGTCTTCGAGCATCTGGGTTTCGGTCAGGTCTTCCACCAGCAGCACCAGGCCGCTGTTGCCGGGCGCCAGTGGCTCGTCGATGGCGGCCTTGTGCAGGTTGAGCCAGCGGGTCTGGCCATCCAGCGCCAGGTGCTGTTTGTGCAAGTGTTCGTCGGGCAGGTTGATGAAGCCCTGGAGCAATTCTTTCCACGGGTCGCCAATGGTGTTCAGGCGCGAGCCCACCACACGTTGGGCGGCGATGCCGGTGAGCTCTTCCATGGCCTTGTTCCACATCAGGATCTCTTGATCCTTGGCCAGGGAGCAGACGCCCATCGGCAGTTCCTGCAACGTCTGGCGGTGATAGCGGCGCAGGGCATCGAGTTCGGCGGCAAGGCCGGTGAGGCGGGAGTGGTAATCCTCCAGCCGGCTCTCGATGAAGTGGATGTCTTCGGTCACGTAGTTTTCGCCGCCGGCCTTGTAGGGCAGGAAGGTCTCGACCATGTCCTGGGACACGCTCGGGCCCATCAGGCCGGAAAGGTTGGCTTCGATACGGTCCCGCAGGCGGCGCAGGGCATAAGGCCGGCGCTCGTCGAACGGCAGGTAGAGATCGCGCAGGGCCTGCTCGACCTCCTTTTGTGCGGCCTTGGCGCCCAGCGGCTTGGCCAATTGCGTCGCGAATTCCTGGGGTGAGGCGGCGTGCAGTTCGCGGCGTTGCGGGCGACGGACGTTGTCCACTGCGCAGGCTTCGGCGGCGCTGGTTTCTTCGGGGCTGGCGTTGGTGAACAGCGAAATCAGGGTGAACATCAGCACGTTGGCCGCCAGCGAGGCAATTGCCGCCATGTGCCAACTGGTGTCATCCAGCACGTAGATCATGTTCAGCAGCGGGATGTAGAAGCCCTGCAGGTTGCCCACCAGCGGCAGCAGCATGGTCACGGTCCATACCAGGATCCCGGCGAGCAAACCGGCGATAAAGCCTCGGCGGTTGGCGGTCGGCCAGTACAGCACCGACAGCACGCCCGGCAGGAACTGCAAGGTGGCGACGAAGGCGACAATCCCCAGGTTGGCCAGGTCCTGTTCTGCACCCAGCAACAGGTAGAAGCCATAGCCGGCCATGATGATCGCGACGATCAGGGCCCGGCGGGTCCATTTCAGCCAGCGGTAGATATTGCCTTCGGCCGGCGGCTGGTAGAGCGGCAGCACCAGGTGATTCAGCGCCATCCCCGACAGCGCCAGGGTACTGACGATGATCAGCCCGCTGGAGGCCGATAATCCGCCGACATAGGCCAGCAATGCGAGGGATTTGCTGTTGGCTGCAATACCCACGCCCAGCGTGAAGTATTCGGGATTGGTGGTGGCGCCAAGTTTCAGGCCGGCCCACAGGATCAGCGGCACCGCCAGGCTCATCAACAGCAGGAACAGCGGCAAGCCCCAGCTGGCGCTGACCAGCGAGCGCGGGTTGAGGTTTTCGGTGAAGGTCATGTGGTACATGTGCGGCATCACAATCGCCGAGGCGAAGAACACCAAAAGCAGCGTGCGCCATGGGCCTTCCTGCAACGGCGTGTGCAGTGCGGCCAGGGCGGTCTGGTTTTGCAGCAGCCACAGTTCCAGCTGTTGCGGGCCGTCGAATACGCCATACAACGCGTACAGACCGACGCCGCCGATGGCGATCAGCTTGATCACCGATTCAAACGCGATCGCAAACACCAGTCCTTCATGTTTTTCACGGGTGGCGATATGCCGTGAGCCGAAGAAAATCGTGAACAGAGTGATCAGTGCGCAGAAGCTCAATGCCACGCGGTGTTGCACCGGTTCGCGGGTGAGGATGCTGATGGAGTCGGCCACGGCCTGGATCTGCAATGCCAGCAACGGCAGCACGCCGATCAGCATGAAAATCGTGGTCAGTGCACCGGCCCAGGTACTGCGAAAACGGAACGCAAACAGGTCGGCCAGGGACGACAACTGATAGGTGCGGGTGATTTTTAGGATCGGATACAACAGCACCGGCGCCAGCAAAAACGCGCCGGACACCCCGAGATAACTGGACAGAAAGCCGTAACCGTACTGATAGGCCAGGCCCACGGTGCCATAAAACGCCCAGGCACTCGCGTACACGCCCAAGGACAAGGTGTAGGTCAATGGATGGCGAATGATCGCCCGCGGAATCATCCCGCGTTCACTGATCCAGGCTACCCCGAACAACGCGGCCAGGTAGGCGGCGCTGATCAGCAGCATCTCGGTCAGGCTAAAGCTCATCGGCATCTTTTTGGCTCTGCAGGATGAAAGTCACGACGATCAGAATCAGCCAAAGCAGATAGGGCCGGTACCAGGCGCCTGTGGCGTCGATCCACCAATCCATGATGGCGGGAGAAAACAGGTAGATCCCGACGACCAGCAGCAGGACCAATCGATAGATGTACATGTTGGCCTCTGATTGAAAAACTGCGGCGATGGTAACGGATGGCTCGCAAGCTGCAAGCGCCTTCAGCGCAATTGCGCTTCGGCCAGCGTGAGTGTGCGCGGGATCTGTGTGGCATCCCAGTGTTGAATGCCCCAATCCAGCAGTTCCCGTGGGCTGGCGTGGTGCAGTTCGTCGCCCGCCGGCTGGCCCAGGGCGCGCAGTGCTCTTAACAGCAAAGGCGTGGCCTGGTCAGTGGTCAAGGGCGGTGAGCGGTAGGATTTGCCCAGCTTGTTACCGTCCGGCTGGATGATCAACGGCACATGCAGGTAACGCGGTTGGCGCAGGCCCAGCAGTTCTTGCAGATACAGTTGGCGGGGCGTGGAGTCGAGCAGGTCGGCGCCACGCACGATGTCGGTCACACCTTGCCAGGCATCATCGAGGACTACCGCCAGTTGGTAGGCATACAGGCCGTCGCGACGGCGGATGATGAAGTCGCCTACGTCGCGACCCAGATGCTGTCGGAATTTGCCTTGTACGCGGTCGGTAAAGTGGTACTCCAACTCCGGCACTCGCAGGCGGATGGCGGCATCTTGCTGGTCATGCCCGGCATTGCGGCACAGTCCCGGATAAATCCCGGCATAGGGCTCCAGTTGCTTGCGCGAGCAGGTGCAGGCGTAGGCCAGGCCATGATTGAACAGGCGGTTGAGCACTTCAGCGTAGGCATCGTGCCGCTCGCTTTGTCGGACCAACTCCCCGTCCCATTCAAAACCATAGCGTTCCAGGGCATTCAGGATGGCGGCCTGGGCGCCGGGCTCTTCCCGTGGCGGATCGAGGTCTTCCATGCGCATCAGCCAGCGGCCTTGGTTGGCACGGGCGTCGAGGTAGGAGGCGAGGGCGGCGACCAGGGAACCGAAGTGCAGGTGTCCGCTGGGCGTGGGGGCGAAACGCCCGATATAGGAGGAGGCTGTCATGGGCCGGATATTACTGGAAAACCAGCAAACGCCAGAAACAAAAATGGGGCGTTCGCACGCCCCATTTGTCCAGCCCGGCAGTGATTACTTGCCGACCTGTTTTTCCTTGATTTCAGCCAAGGTCTTGCAGTCCACGCACAGGTCGGCGGTAGGACGCGCTTCCAGGCGGCGAATACCAATCTCGACGCCGCAGGACTCGCACCAGCCATACTCTTCGTCTTCGATGAGTTGCAGGGTCTTGTCGATCTTCTTGATCAGCTTGCGCTCGCGATCACGGGCGCGCAGTTCAAGGGCGAACTCTTCTTCCTGGCTGGCACGGTCTGCCGGGTCCGGGAAGTTGGCCGCTTCGTCCTTCATATGGTCAACGGTACGGTCAACCTCTTGCATCAAGTCCTGTTTCCACTGCTTCAGGATCTTGGAGAAGTGTTCGCGCATGGGCTTGCCCATGTATTCCTCACCCTTCGCCTCGACGTAGGGTTGGAAGCCGCTGATGCTCTGTTGCTTTGCTTGGGTGGGCATGAATGGACCGCCTCTCACTCTTCTAATCCATTGCGCAGGATTGCAACATCACCGACACCTGCCGGCCCTGCGGCTGCAAGCGGGCGAACTTACCAGATAGATTCGGGGTGCGCCACTCCCGGTTGTCGAGGCACCGTCTCCTGAGGCTTGCAAACCGCCGCAGGCCCCAGCAGGGCGGGCTTGTACGGTCTCGAATGTTGATTTTAGCTGTTTTGCAGGTAGTTGCTTGCCGTGCTTGCTACATGTCTTGGGGCAATAGAGCAGGTTTTGCGCGGCGGGTTGGGTAGAATCGGGGTTTGTCCTCAGAGTTAAGGAAGGCTAATGGCTCAGCCCTACAGTGCGCGCAGCCGCGCTATCGAACCTTTCCATGTCATGGCGTTGCTGGCGCGGGCCAATGAATTGCAGGCCGCCGGTCACGACGTGATTCACCTGGAAATCGGCGAGCCGGACTTCACCACCGCCGAGCCCATCATCAAGGCCGGGCAGGCGGCGCTGGCCAATGGCAAGACCCGCTATACCGCGGCCCGCGGGCTGCCGGAGTTGCGGCAAGCCATCAGCGGTTTCTACCAGCAGCGCTACGGGTTGAGCATCGATCCCGAGCGAATCCTGATTACACCCGGCGGCTCGGGAGCCTTGTTGCTGGCGAGCAGCCTGCTGGTGGATCCCGGCAAGCACTGGCTGCTGGCAGACCCTGGCTACCCCTGCAACCGCCACTTCCTGCGGCTGGTGGAGGGCGCGGCCCAACTGGTCCCGGTCGGCCCCGAGGTGCGTTATCAACTGACCGCCGACCTGGTGGCGCGCCATTGGGATCAGGACAGCGTGGGCGCGTTGGTCGCGTCGCCTGCCAACCCTACCGGCACCATCCTGACGCGGGACGAGTTGGCGGGGTTGTCGAGCGCCATCAAGGCGCGCAATGGGCATTTGGTGGTGGATGAGATCTACCACGGCCTGACCTACGGCACCGATGCCGCCAGCGTGCTGGAAGTTGACGATGAAGCCTTCGTTCTAAATAGTTTTTCGAAGTATTTCGGAATGACCGGCTGGCGCCTGGGCTGGCTGGTGGCGCCGCCTGCTGCGGTGGGTGAGCTGGAGAAACTGGCGCAGAATCTCTACATCAGCGCGCCGAGCATGGCCCAGCATGCGGCCCTGGCCTGCTTCACCCCGCAAACATTGAACATTCTTGAAGATCGCCGGGCCGAGTTTGGCCGGCGTCGCGACTTCCTGCTGCCAGCGTTGCGCGAGTTGGGTTTCGGTATTGCCGTGGAGCCGGAAGGCGCGTTCTACCTGTATGCCGATATCAGCGCATTCGGCGGCGATGCCTTCGCGTTCTGCCGGCACTTCCTCGAAACCGAGCACGTTGCGTTCACGCCGGGCCTGGATTTCGGCCGTTATCAAGCCGGTCACCATGTGCGCTTTGCCTACACGCAAAACCTTGATCGCCTACAGCAAGCCGTTGAACGGATTGCCCGCGGCCTGCGGAGTTGGCAAGGCTGATGCGCTTTAATCCTCCCCTTGAAGAAGGCCGGCTGATCCGCCGCTACAAGCGTTTTCTCGCCGATATCGAAACCGTTACCGGCGAGTTGTTGACCATTCACTGCCCGAACACCGGCTCGATGTTCAACTGCATGGTGGAAGGTGGCCAGGTCTGGTTCAGCCGCTCCAATGACCCCAAGCGCAAGCTGCCGGGCACCTGGGAAATCAGCGAAACCCCACAAGGGCGCCTGGCGTGTGTGAACACGGCGCGGGCCAATCAGTTGGTTGAAGAAGCGCTGCGCGCGGGGGTTATCACCGAGCTCAATGGCTTTACTGCCTTGAAACGCGAAGTCGCCTACGGCCAGGAAAACAGCCGGATCGATTTTCGCCTGGATTACCCGGCGGGCGCGGCATATGTCGAAGTCAAAAGCGTCACCCTCGGGTTTGACGGGACCTCGACGGCGGCGTTTCCCGATGCCGTGACCCAGCGCGGTGCCAAGCATCTGCGTGAGCTGGCGCATCTGGCGCGTGAGGGTGTACGGGCAGTGCAGTTGTACTGCGTCAACCTCTCGGGGATCGATGCGGTGCGTCCTGCCGAAGAAATTGATGCCGGTTACGCGGCAGCGTTGCGTGAGGCCAAGGCGGCGGGCGTCGAGGTGCTGGCCTATGGCGTACGAGTGACGTCAGAGGAAATCTGCGTCGATAGCCGGCTGGAAGTATTGCTCGGCGACTAGAGTTGTACCCACAGGCCTTGTTCATCCTCGCGGCCGGGCAGGGCTGTCAGGCTCTGGCCGGCGCAAGGGCCGGCGACGCACTCACCGCTTTCGATCAGGAACAGCGCGCCATGGGTGGCGCACTGGATCAGGCTGGCGCTGGGGTCGAGAAACTGGTGCGGCTGCCATTCCAGCGGCACCCCGCGATGTGGGCAGCGGTTGATATAGAAGTAGGCAATGCCTTCGCGGCGCACGGCAAACAGCTTGCGGCCGTCGATATCGAAACCGAGGCTGGCGTTGGGTGCGAGTTCGCTGGAGGCGCAGAGAAACTTCATATCGATCCTTAAGTGCCGCCGTTTGCGGGCTGCAAGGCTATCCTGGTTTTTGCCGCAGAGCCCGGTGCTTGACGTGCAAATGCAAACAATTATCAAATGCTGGCTTCGCCCGTAAGCTGACTGGGCGCTCTGTACGATGTCGGGCAGCCTTGATCTGTCACATTGCGAGTGTTTCAGCGGGCTCACCCCTTGGAAGGAAACCCTTTTATGCGCCTGAGTGCCAGTGCTATCGCGCTCGTTGTCGGACTGCTGGTCAACGCTGGGGCCCAGGCCTCTGAACTGCCACAACGCTGGGTCAGCGCCGGTGGTGCGTTGTCGGAATGGGTGACGGCCCTGGGCGGTGAGTCAAAGCTGGTGGGCGTGGATACCACCAGCCAGCATCCGGAATCCCTCAAGGCGTTGCCGAGCATTGGTTACCAGCGTCAGTTGTCGGCGGAAGGCATTCTGAGCCTGCGCCCGCAAATCCTGGTGGGCACCGAGGAAATGGGACCGCCACCGGTGTTGGCGCAAATCCGCAATGCCGGTGTGAAAGTGGAGCTGTTTTCAGCCGAGCCGGATCTGCCGACGCTGCAGGGCAACCTTCAGCATTTGGGCAAGCTGCTGGGTAACGAAGCGAAGGCTGCAGAACTATTCAGTGACTATCAGCAACAACTTGACCAACAAAAGAACTGGGTGGCCAAGGCCCAGGCCACTCAAAAGGCGCCTGGAGTGCTGTTGCTGCTGGGACATGCCGGCGGCAAACCGCTGATTGCGGGCAAAGACACGGCGGCTGACTGGATGTTGCAGCAGGCCGGCGGCCATAACCTGGCGACCCACGATGGTTACAAGCCGTTTTCCGTAGAGTCGCTGGCGGGGCTCAATCCTGAGGTGCTGGTGTTTGCCGATCGCGCTTTGACCGGGGATGCGGCCCGCGCCGCGTTGTTCAAGGAAAACCCGATCCTGGCTTCGACGCCAGCGGCCAAGAATGGACGCGTCTATGAGTTGGACCCAACGCTGCTGGTGGGTGGGCTTGGGCCGCGCTTGCCGCAAAGCCTGGTGAGGCTGTCTGCCGGGTTCTATCCGTCTCAGGCTAATACCGCCCCATGACCACTCTGGTTAAACCGCGAACCCTGTTTATCGGCTTGAGTCTGCTGTGTGTATTGGCGACCTGGTTGTCATTGGCCCTTGGACCGGTGAGTCTGCCGTTAATGGACACACTGCGGGCAGCCTTACGCTTGATGGGTGTGCCAATCGAGGCCCAAGGCCTGGAGCAGGCGGAGTTGATCCTCGGGCAGATTCGCCTGCCGCGTACGTTGCTGGGATTGGCCGTCGGTGGGGTTCTGGCACTTTCCGGCGTTGCAATGCAGGGGCTGTTTCGCAACCCCTTGGCTGATCCCGGGTTGGTCGGGGTTTCCAGCGGTGCGGCGTTGGGCGCGGCGATTGCGATTGTCGGTGGTTCGTTTTTTGGCGGTTTGCCGGATGCCCTCGGGCCTTATCTGCTGTCGTTGTGTGCCTTCCTCGGCGGTTTGGGGGTAACAGCGCTGGTCTATCGCCTGGGGCGGCGCAACGGCCAAACCAACGTCGCGACCATGTTGCTGGCGGGTATCGCCCTGACGGCGCTCGCCAGTTCTGCGGTGGGCCTGTTCACCTACCTGGCAGATGACGCTACCTTGCGCACCCTGACGTTCTGGAACCTGGGCAGCCTGAATGGCGCCAGCTACTCGCGCTTATGGCCGCTGCTGCTGGTCAGCGCCGGCGTAGCACTGTGGCTGCCGCGCCGGGCCAAGGCGCTGAATGCACTCCTGCTGGGTGAGTCGGAAGCCAGTCACTTGGGCATTGATGTTGAAGGCCTCAAGCGCGAACTGGTGTTCTGCACCGCGCTGGGCGTGGGCGCGGCCGTGGCGGCTGCGGGGATGATCGGCTTTGTCGGGCTGGTGGTGCCGCATCTGGTACGCCTGCTGGCGGGGCCGGATCATCGGGTGCTGCTGCCAGCCTCGGTGCTGGCGGGGGCGAGTTTGCTGTTGTTTGCCGATCTGGTGGCGCGCCTGGCCTTGGCGCCGGCGGAATTACCGATCGGCATTGTTACCGCGTTTATCGGTGCGCCGTTTTTCCTCTACCTGTTGTTACGAGGGCGCGCCTGATGCTGCGAGTAGAAGACCTGCAGATCTGCCGTGGGCGCAAAACTGTGCTGGCGGACATCACCCTGGACCTGTTGCCAGGAGAAGTGCTCGGCGTATTGGGCCCCAACGGTGCGGGAAAAAGTACATTGCTCGGTGCGTTATGCGGCGAGTTGCAGCCCGACCAAGGCCTTGTGTGGCTGGATCAGCGTGAGTTGAAAGACTGGGGCGGAGCGCAGCGTGCCCAGCGGCTGGCGGTGTTGCCGCAGACCTCGACCCTGGACTTTGCCTTTCGCGTCGAAGAGGTGGTGGGCATGGGGCGCTTGCCTCATCAGACGGGCCGGGTGCGTGACGATGAAATCATCAATGCTGCCTTGCAGGCTGCCGACGTCGGCCACTTGAGCGGGCGCAGCTATCTGGCGTTGTCGGGCGGCGAGCGGCAGCGTGTGCACCTCGCACGGGTGCTGGCGCAGCTATGGCCGGGTGAAGCGGGGCAGACCTTGTTGCTGGATGAGCCGACATCAATGCTTGACCCGCTGCACCAGCACACCACCTTGCAGGCGATCCGGCGCTTTGCCGACCGTGGCGCGGCGGTGCTGGTGATCCTCCACGACCTGAACCTGGCGGCGCGCTACTGTGATCGCATCCTGTTACTGGAGGATGGCCGGCCCCATGCGTTGGACACACCGGCACAGGTGTTGCGGCCTGAGCTGCTGAGGGCGGTATTCGGGCTGGATGTGTTGGTGCAGCCGCATCCGGAGCTCGGCCATCCGTTGATCATTGCCCGCTGAAAATCGCCGCAGTTTTTTATGGGCAAAAAAAGACCCGGCAAGAGCCGGGTCAAATAACCGTGATTAGCCTGATGAGGAGATAATCTGAGAGTCCGAACCAATGGTCTTTCAGTTATCGGCTGATCTCGCGACCAGTTGTGATAATCATAACGATTCTCATTTGAGAGTCAACATTTGTTTTTGCGGCCTCTTCGAATTTCCTCAAACTTCTGCTTGGAATCCCCGTAAACGCGGGTGCAAGTTGGCGTCTCAATTCTTTTGGCGTGCGGTCAGAGCGTCCAATTGACGATTTAAAGCTTCCTTGCGTTCAACGGGAATGTCATTCCAGTGCACATCCATCAGCGCGCCTTCAATGGCATACAACAACACTTTGGATGCCCTGAAACCGCGGGTGCGTACGGCACGGTACGCGTCGACTGCCCCCAGGCGGCGTAGGTCGGACGCACTGTGGATGCCCACCGCATGCAGCCATTGCGCCGACGTCTTGCCAAGGTTTTTCAGGTGTTGCAGCTCATCATTCATCAAGCCTCCTTGCGACGGCCGAATGGTTCGGTGGGTATCGTGACCAGGCAAGCCTGAAAGGAGTGTAGCGCTCAGTAGGAAAAGCGTAGTTCTTTGGTCGGCAACGACCTAAAAGCTTCTAAGGCAGGCGGGGGGGGGGGGGGGGGTTAGCGTAGGAAAGGGTGAAGCCCCCGGTACCTTGTGCGTAGCCGGGAGCCGATGCAGCGGTTTAGCGTGTGCGGTAGCGCAGGCGTGTGCCGAAATTGACGGACATCAGGATCTCGTCGGCGCTTAACTCAGGGGGGAAATAAGTGCCGGAGATCTGGGCGTGCGCCAGGCTCGCGCCTTCCAGTGGGCAGTCACGCAAATCCAGGCCGCGCAAGTCGGCGGAGCGGAAATAAGCGTCGGTGAAATCCACGCCATCGGCATTCAGGTCGCGCAGGTCCAGGCCGCGAAAGTCGCCACCGCGCATATCGATGGTGCCGTCTTTCGGACGCTCCTGGTTGAAGCCGCGGATATCATCTTTATGCAGAAGCGCGTACAGCGGGGTATCAAGTAGCTTCGGCTGGCTCACAATGGCGACTCCCGTGTTGGAATTATGGCGCCATTATAGTGCCACTATTTCTCGGCCGTGAGCCCCGGAAGGCTGCACGACCAAGAAATATTTCTTACAGCCCCGGCAGACGCTGGCGAATATGTGCCACCAATGCGTCCAGGGTCCCGCTTTCATTGGTCTCCACGCGCTTGCTGAGCAGCAACTCCTCGGCGCTGAGCGGGTCACGGGTGGCCTGCTGTTCTTCGATGATGGCCAGGGTGGCGTCGGAAGGGTCGTTCTTGTCCGCCTGACGTTGTGCCAGCCAAGCGGCGATTACCGCCTGTGGCGCATTGCAGTCAAGGATCAGGAATGGCGCGCCGGTGGCCTCGGCGATCTTGGCCGCCGCGTCGCGTTGTTCTCGCTTGAGGAAGGTCGCGTCCAATACCACCGGGAAACCGGCGCGCAGTACGGTGTCGGCGATTTCGTTCAGGCGCGCGTAGGTCGCGGCGCTGGCGTCTGCGGCGTAGATCCCGGCCTGCGGCGTGTTCTCGACCTTCTGCTCGCCGAACAGGCGCTTGCGCTCTACGTCCGAACGCAGCCGAATCGCCCCCAATGCTTCTACGAGGCGCATGGATACATGGCTTTTGCCAACGGCCGATACCCCATGGGTGATGGCCAGGAAGCGCGATGGGATGGTGCTGTAGCTTTCTGCCAGGTTGGCGTAGTTGCGGTACTGGCGCAGGGTGGTAGCGCGCTGCACCGCATCCGCCTCGGAAGGCATGCTGAACAGCGCGATCTTCGCGCGTACCAGGGCGCGGTAGGCTTTATAGAAGTTCAGTACTTCCAGGCCTTGATAGTCGCCGGTCAGCTCCAGGTACTGGCTGATGAAGCGTCGTGCCAGGCTCTTGAGGCCGCGGTCTTCCAGGTCCATCGCCAAAAAGCCGGTGTCGGCATACACGTCGGTGAAGCGGAACGGCTCGTTGAACTCGATGCAGTCGAAGATGACCACGTGGCCATCAATCATCGTGGCGTTGCCCAGGTGGATATCACCGTGGCATTCGCGGGTGAAGCCATTGAGCTTGCGTTGTTCAAACAGCGGCTTGAGACGCTCGAAACTGCTTTCGGCCCAGGCCTGCAAGGCGTCCAGTTGTGCCAGGTCGGCCTTGTCGCTGAGGAACGGACGGATCTGCTCGAAGTTCTGCAGCACCGGTGCCATGACATCGTGCGGCGTGCCAGCAGAGTTAGTGGCCGGCACTTTCGGGGCATTCAGGTGAAAATGCGCGATCTGCCTGGCCATTTCGTCGATGTGTGCGCTGGTCAGTTCGCCGTTGGCCTGCAGAGTGCTGAGCAGTTGGCTTTGCGGGAACTGGCGCATTTTCAGCATGTAGTCGACCACCGGACCGTCGCCGCCCAGCTGCGGTGCCTCGGCGCTACCGGTGATCGGCAACACTTCAAGATACAAATCATCGGTCAGGCGCTGGTTGAGGCGCAGCTCTTCATTGCAGAAGTGTCCGCGGGCTTGCAGGGTGGTGAAATCGAGGAAACCGAAATTCACCGGCTTCTTCATCTTGTAAGCATAGGGCCCAGTGAGCAGGACCCAGGAAATATGGGTCTCGATGACTTGGAACTGATCCACCGGATGGGGAAACAGGGCCGGGTTTTGCAGGGCAGCAATCAGGGACTGGCTCACGGGCGATCCTTCAGAGTCTGGGAAAATTCATGGCGGGCATTATGGCTCCTACAGGCGGTCGTGCAAACCGCTGTCCGGCTCATGTTGGTCATCAATAAAGTGCGTATAATCCGCCGCCATGACTCGTACCCGATCTCCCCGTTCCCGTAAAAAACCTCCTTCCCGCGGCCTGCGCCCTTGGCTGGGCTGGGCGCTTAAGCTCAGCCTGGTAGGGCTTGTCGTGATCGCCGGCTTCGCGGTTTACCTCGATGCCGTGGTCCAGGAGAAGTTCTCCGGCAAGCGCTGGACCATTCCGGCCAAGGTCTACGCGCGCCCGCTGGAACTGTTCAGCGGCCAGAAGCTGAGCAAGGATGACTTCCTCACCGAGCTCGATGCCCTGGGCTATCGCCGCGAACCCGTGAGCAATGGCCCCGGCGCCGCTGCCGTCAGCGGCAACACGGTTGACCTGAACACCCGCGGCTTCCAGTTCTATGAAGGCCTGGAAAAACCCCAGCCGGTGCGCGTGCGTTTCTCTGGCGACTACGTAGCCGAACTGTCCTCGCTCAACGGCTCGAAGTTGCCGGTGGTGCGCCTGGAACCCTTAATGATCGGTGGGATTTATCCGAAAAACCTGGAAGACCGCATCCTGATCAAGATCGATCAGGTGCCGCCTTACCTGCTGGATACCCTGATCGCCGTCGAAGACCGGGATTTCTACAGCCACTGGGGCGTATCACCGAAGTCCATCGCGCGCGCCCTCTGGGTCAACACCTCCGGCGGCAAGATGACCCAGGGCGGCAGTACGCTGACGCAGCAATTGGTCAAGAACTTCTACCTGACCAACGAGCGCAGCCTGACCCGCAAGCTGACCGAAGCCATGATGGCGATGCTGCTGGAGCTGCACTACAGCAAGCAGGAAATTCTTGAGGCGTACCTCAATGAAGTATTCGTTGGCCAGGACGGTCAGCGTGCCGTCCACGGTTTTGGTCTGGCCAGCCAGTTCTTCTTCGGCCAGCCGTTGTCCGAGCTGAAGTTGCACCAGGTGGCGCTGCTGGTGGGCATGGTCAAGGGGCCGTCCTACTACAACCCGCGTCGCAACCCGGAGCGGGCGCTGGAGCGCCGTAACCTGGTGCTGGATGTACTTGAGCAGCAAGGTGTCGCCACCCCTGAACAAGTGGCCGCCGCAAAGAAAATGCCACTGGGTGTAACCACCCGCGGCAAGCTCGCCGACAGCTCCTTCCCGGGCTTTATCGACCTGGTCAAACGCCAACTGCGTGAAGACTACCGCGACGAAGACTTGACCGAAGAAGGCCTGCGGATCTTCACCAGTTTCGACCCGATCCTGCAGATGAAGGCCGAAGCGTCGGTCAATGACACCTTCAAACGCCTGACAGGTCGTAAAGGCTCTGACGACGTCGAGGCTGCGATGGTGGTGACCAACCCGGAAACCGGTGAAGTCCAGGCCATGATCGGCAGTCGCCAGGCCAGCTTTGCCGGGTTCAACCGGGCGCTGGACGCGGTGCGGCCGATTGGCTCGCTGGTCAAGCCGGCGGTGTACCTGACCGCGCTGGAAAAACCGAGCAAGTACACGCTGACCAGTTGGCTGTCCGATGACCCGCTGTCGGTCAAAGGGGCTGATGGCCAGATGTGGACGCCGCATAACTTTGATCGTCGCTCCCACGGTACGATTTTCCTGTACCAGGGCTTGGCGCATTCCTACAACATCTCGACTTCCCGCCTCGGCCTTGAACTGGGCGTGCCGAACGTGCTCAAGACGCTCGGCCGGTTGGGCATCACACGTGAGTTCCCGGCGTTCCCATCGATGCTGTTGGGTGCGGGTGCGATGAGCCCGATGGAAGTGGCGACCATGTACCAGACCCTGGCCAACGGTGGCTTCAATACGCCGATGCGTGGGATCCGGAGCGTGTTGACGGCCGAAGGCGAACCGCTCAAGCGTTATCCGTTCCAGATTCAGCAACGCTTTGACCCGGCCTCGATCTACCTCATCCAGAACGCCATGCAGCGCGTGATGCGCGAAGGTACCGGACGCTCGGCCTACAACGTGCTGCCGGCCAACCTGACACTGGCCGGCAAGAGCGGTACCAGTAACGATTCGCGGGACAGCTGGTTCGCAGGGTTCAGCCAGGACCTGCTGGCAGTGGTTTGGCTGGGGCGTGATGACAACGGCAAGACGCCGTTTACCGGTGCCACCGGCGCGTTGCAGGTATGGACCAGTTTCATGAAAAAGGCCGATCCACTGCCGCTGAACATGCCGCAGCCGGACAATATCGTCCAGGCCTGGATCGATCCGCACACCGGCCAGGGTTCCGATGCCAACTGTCCGGGCGCGGTGCAGATGCCGTATATTCGCGGCAGCGAGCCACCACCCGGTGCAGCGTGCGGAGCCAGTGCGCCCGCCAGTGCTGAATCGGTGATGGATTGGGTCAAGGGCTGGATGAATTAAGCAAAGAGGGTTTCACGTGAACAAGTTGTTGATTCCAGCTATTACAGTTTTGGCATTGCTCGGTGGTTGCGCCAGCGTGGAGCGGGGCTCTATTCCGGTGGTGGACTCCAGTACAACGGTGTCCAACAACGACCGGATCTCGGCCAACGGCGGCTTCCGCCAAACCGTTACCAACCGCCCTGCCCAGGCCCGGCCCCAGGCGCAAGCCGTGCCTCAGGACTCTGGTGTAGTGGTGATGATCCCGGGTGGCGGTGCTGCCACCTCGGCTCCGATCAGTACTCACCCGTGGACCCCAGGCCCAAGTACATCGGGCCCGATCGACGCCACGCCGATTCAAACGGCACCGATCAACCAGGGCACCTACAACATGCCGTCGACGCCGAGTGGAATTCCTTCCGCCAGCAGTGCCGGCGGCCTGTCAGCCGATGAGCAGTTGGATGGCCCGGTGCTGGCGTTGCTCACCACTGCCCAACAGCAGCAGTCGGGCGGCGATCTGAACGGCGCATCGTCGAGCCTTGAGCGCGCCCAGCGCGTGGCACCGCGTGAACCGCAAGTGCTATACCGCCTGGCTCAGGTTCGCATGGCCCAGGGCGATGCCCCGCAAGCTGAACAATTTGCCCGTCGCGGCCTGACCCTGGCCAATGGCCGTCCAGACCTGCAGGCCAGCCTGTGGAACTTGATCGGTGATGCCCGCGAGAAGCAAGGCGATGCTGCCGGCGCCGCTCAGGCTCGGCAAAAAGCCAAGGTAAGCCTCTGATGGATGCACGCTTTCCGGCGATTGCCGAACAGTTGTTGTTGATCGAGCGCGAACTGCGCTTGCAGGGCTGGTGGGACGAAGTGTCCCCCAGTGCTGAAGCCTTGAGCAGTGTTGAGCCGTTTTCCGTCGACACCCTGGACTTTCACCAGTGGCTGCAATGGATTTTCCTGACACGGATGAAGCAAATCCTCGAACAGGACCTGCCATTGCCCAATGCGTCGGGGATTCTGGAGATGGCCGAGATGGTTTACGCCGATCGGCCACTTGAGAGCCTTGGCCTGCGGACTGCGCTGAAAAAGTTCGATCAACTGATCGTCGACGCTCGTTAATTGCCTGGCTGCCGGTTTTTCCGGCAGTCTTGCGCATATTTCTACCGCTTTGCGCCATTCAGGCGAGTTTTATCCCTCCTCAAGCCCCTTTCTTCTACGTTCTCATGCGCTTAGTTGGAAAAAAGCGCAATTATTGCTTGACTTGGAGGGGCTGAAACAGAAGAATCCAAAGTCCGCTGTAGAGGGACTGCCAGAAGCAGACCCACTCAGCAGATCATGAGGCGCATACCCGCGCCGACCTGTTACACCCGCAACGCGTTACCTCGCGCTGGGTGGGAAAATCCCGCAACACTTGGGACGCTCCCAATACTTGCTCAGTCAGTGCTGACGTAGTCGGCGACCACCGTCGCTCATGCTCTGCTGAGAAGTAAACCTATTAAGACCCGTCGGTTTTTAACGGACGGTATTCTGGCGTTTTAGAGGTGAACAACGTGGAGCTTTTATCTGGCGGTGAGATGCTCGTCCGCTTTTTGCGTGACGAAGGCGTCGACTATATCTACGGGTACCCAGGTGGTGCTCTGCTGCATGTCTACGACGCACTGTTCAAGGAACCGGCTGTTACCCACATCCTGGTTCGCCACGAACAAGCTGCTACCCATATGGCTGACGGTTACGCCCGTGCCACCGGTAAAGCCGGTGTGGTACTGGTGACTTCCGGCCCTGGCGCGACCAATGCCATTACCGGCATCGCGACGGCCTATATGGACTCCATCCCGATGGTGATCATTTCCGGCCAGGTGGCGAGCACCATGGTCGGTACCGATGCATTCCAGGAAACCGACATGATCGGTATTTCCCGGCCGATCGTGAAACACAGCTTCATGATCAAGCATGCCTCGGAAATCCCGGAAGTCATGAAGAAGGCGTTCTACCTCGCACAGTCCGGTCGCCCGGGTCCTGTGGTGGTCGATATCCCGAAAGACATGACCAACCCGGCGGAAAAATTCGAATACATCTTCCCGAAGAAAGCCAAGCTGCGTTCCTACAGCCCGGCCGTTCGCGGGCACTCGGGGCAAATCCGCAAGGCGGCAGAAATGCTGGTGGCGGCCAAGCGTCCGGTGCTCTATTCGGGTGGTGGGGTGATTCTGGGCGGCGGTTCTGCACCGCTGACCGAACTGGCCAAGCTGCTCAACCTGCCAGTCACCAACACCTTGATGGGCCTCGGCGCGTTCCCGGGTTCGGACCGTCAGTTCGTCGGCATGCTCGGCATGCACGGCAGCTACACCGCCAACCTGGCCATGCACCATGCTGACGTGATCCTCGCCGTCGGTGCGCGGTTCGATGACCGGGTGATCAATGGCGCGAGCAAGTTCTGCCCGAATGCCAAGATCATCCACATCGATATCGACCCGGCATCCATCTCCAAGACCATCAAGGCCGACGTGCCTATCGTTGGTCCTGTGGAAAGCGTGCTGACCGAAATGGTCGCTGCGCTGAAGGAAATCGGCGAAGCCCCGAACAAGGATTCCGTTGCCAGCTGGTGGAAGCAGATCGACGAGTGGCGCGGTGATCGTGGCCTGTTCCCTTACGACAAGGGTGATGGCAGCGTCATCAAGCCACAGACCGTGATCGAAACCCTGTGCGAAGTGACCAAGGGCGATGCCTTTGTGACCTCCGATGTGGGCCAGCACCAGATGTTCGCGGCGCAGTACTACAAGTTCGACAAGCCTAACCGCTGGATCAACTCCGGTGGCCTGGGCACGATGGGCTTTGGTTTCCCTGCGGCCATGGGTGTGAAGCTGAGCTTTCCGGATACTGACGTTGCGTGCGTCACCGGCGAAGGCAGTATCCAGATGAACATCCAGGAACTGTCGACCTGCCTGCAATATGGCTTGCCGGTGAAGATCGTCTGCCTGAACAACGGTGTACTGGGCATGGTTCGCCAGTGGCAGGACATGAGCTACGGCAGCCGTCACTCCCATTCCTACATGGAGTCTCTGCCTGACTTCGTCAAATTGGTTGAAGCCTATGGCCATGTCGGCATGCGCATCACCGATCTGAAGGATTTGAAGCCGATGATGGAAGAGGCGTTCGCCATGAAGGACCGCCTGGTGTTCCTCGATATTCAGGTCGACACCAGCGAGCACGTCTACCCGATGCAGATCAAAGACGGCTCCATGCGCGATATGTGGCTGAACAAGACGGAGCGTACCTAATCATGCGGCACATTATCTCCCTGCTTCTGGAGAACGAACCGGGCGCTCTGTCACGTGTGGTCGGACTGTTTTCGCAACGCAACTACAACATCGAAAGCCTTACGGTGGCGCCGACCGAAGACCCGACCTTGTCGCGTCTGACGTTGACCACCGTTGGCCATGATGAGGTGATCGAGCAGATCACCAAGAACCTCAACAAGCTGATCGAAGTGGTCAAGCTGGTCGACTTGTCGGAGAGTGCCCACATCGAGCGTGAGCTGATGCTGGTCAAGGTCAAGGCTACGGGTGCACAACGGGCCGAGATCAAGCGCACTACCGACATTTATCGCGGGCAGATCGTCGATGTGAGCGCCAGCGTTTATACCGTTCAACTGACCGGTACAAGCGACAAGCTGGACAGCTTCATCCAGTCGATCGGGACGGCCTCGATTCTGGAAACTGTACGCAGTGGCGTCACCGGGATTGCTCGTGGCGACAAAGTACTCAGCATCTAACTCAAATTTAGCGAATGGCCTTAAACGGCCTGGATATATAGAGGAACCTCATGAAAGTTTATTACGATAAAGATTGTGACCTGTCGATCATCCAGGGCAAAAAAGTCGCCATCATCGGCTACGGTTCCCAGGGCCACGCCCAAGCGTGCAACCTGAAAGATTCCGGCGTTGACGTGACCGTTGGCCTGCGCAAAGGCTCGGCCACTGTTGCCAAGGCTGAAGCCCACGGCCTGAAAGTGACTGACGTTGCTTCTGCTGTTGCTGCTGCCGACCTGGTCATGATCCTGACCCCGGACGAGTTCCAGTCCGCGCTGTACAAGAACGAAATCGAGCCGAACATCAAGAAGGGCGCCACCCTGGCCTTCTCCCACGGCTTCGCGATCCACTACAACCAGGTTGTGCCGCGCGCCGACCTCGACGTGATCATGATCGCGCCGAAAGCACCGGGCCACACCGTGCGCTCCGAGTTCGTCAAAGGCGGCGGTATCCCTGACCTGATCGCGATCTACCAGGACGCCTCGGGCAACGCCAAGAACGTTGCACTGTCCTACGCTGCTGGCGTGGGTGGCGGTCGTACCGGCATCATCGAAACCACCTTCAAGGACGAGACTGAAACCGACCTGTTCGGCGAACAAGCCGTTCTGTGCGGCGGTACCGTTGAGCTGGTCAAAGCCGGTTTCGAAACCCTGGTTGAAGCTGGCTACGCGCCGGAAATGGCTTATTTCGAATGCCTGCACGAACTGAAGCTGATCGTTGACCTCATGTACGAAGGCGGTATCGCCAACATGAACTACTCGATCTCCAACAACGCCGAATACGGCGAGTACGTGACTGGCCCGGAAGTGATCAACGCCGAGTCCCGTCAGGCCATGCGCAACGCCCTGAAACGTATTCAGGACGGCGAATACGCCAAAATGTTCATCAGCGAAGGTGCAACCGGCTACCCTTCGATGACCGCCAAGCGTCGTAACAACGCCGCTCACGGTATCGAGATCATCGGCGAGCAACTGCGCTCCATGATGCCGTGGATCGGTGCCAACAAGATCGTCGACAAAGCCAAAAACTAAGTCGTACGGATCAAGGGAAAACGCGGCTTAGGCCGCGTTTTTTCGTTTGCGGGGCAGGTTCTGGTATAAAGCTGCATCGTTTGCGGGCGAACACTCGCCGCAAGTTTCTGTCGAAATTTTTCACACCGTTGCAAGGTAAAGTCCATGAGCGAACGTCCCGAAGAGCCAAACCAGGCCTCTGACGCCGAAAGCCTGCTACCGATCGATGAACATGTCGAAGAAGGGCACGATGCTGAAGGCCGTAAAGTCCGGCATCGTGGCATCTATCTTCTGCCCAATCTGTTCACCACTGCGAACCTGTTCGCGGGGTTCTACTCCATCATCAATTCCATGAGTGCCCAGAGTGCGTTGGCGGCCGGCGATGCGGCCGGGGCCAGCAAGTACTTTGGTTTTGCCGCGATAGCGATCTTCGTCGCCATGGTCCTTGATGGCCTGGATGGCCGGGTTGCGCGGATGACCAACACCCAGAGTGCCTTTGGCGCCGAGTATGACTCGCTGTCGGACATGGTTGCCTTCGGTGTGGCGCCGGCGTTGCTCGCATTTGCCTGGGCGCTGGGTGATATGGGCAAGGTTGGCTGGATGGTTGCCTTCATCTATGTGGCGGGCGCGGCATTGCGTCTGGCGCGCTTTAATACCCAGGTGGGGACTGCCGACAAGCGCTACTTCATTGGCTTGGCCAGTCCGGCTGCGGCGGGTGTGGTAGCCGGTATTGTCTGGGCATTCAGCGACTACGGTATCCAGGGTTCCAAGATGTCGTTCCTGGTGGCCTTGATGGTTGCGGCGGCCGGCATGCTGATGGTCAGCAATATCAAGTACAACAGCTTCAAGGAGCTGGATCTCAAAGGGCGTGTGCCGTTTGTGGCTATCCTGGCAGTGGTGCTGGTGTTTGCCGTGGTCTTCAGTGATCCGCCGCGAATCCTGCTGCTGGCTTTCCTTGTGTATGCCGCGTCCGGCCCGGTGCAGTACCTTCTGCATCTTCGTCAGCGCAAAACGTTGCCTTAATGTAATTTCCCCCATACTCCGCAGTCTATTGGTGCATCTGTCCTCCAAAGCTGCGGAGTTGCCATGTTAATCAAGTTTCCCAAAGCGTCTGATTGCCAAGAATCGGATGTCACGCCTGAATCCCTCTATTTCTCTCGCCGCAGCTTGCTCGGTGGTGCGCTTGCCGGCCTGGCTGCCAGCAGCCTGCCGCGTTGGGCCAGTGCGGATGATGCGGCACGTTATGCCGATGTCGAGCCGGGCAATGCACCTGGCTGGTTTGCCGAAAAGCTCCCGGGTACCAAATGGCAGGCGATTACCGTCAAGGACGAGGCCATCACCCCTTTCAAGGACGCAACCCACTACAACAACTTCTATGAGTTCGGTACGGATAAGGGCGACCCTGCAGCCAATGCCGGGTCTCTGAAGACTGAGCCGTGGAGTGTGGTGATAGATGGTGAGGTCGCCAAACCTGGGCGCTATGCGCTTGAAGACTTCATGAAGCCCTATCAGTTGGAAGAGCGAATCTATCGACTGCGCTGTGTAGAGGCCTGGTCGATGGTCATTCCGTGGATAGGGTTCCCTATATCGGAACTGCTCAAGCACGTCGAGCCGACCTCGAACGCCAAGTACATTCGTTTTGAAACCCTGCAGGACCCCAAGAGCATGCCGGGGCAGCGGTCCAACTTCGCCTTGATCGACTGGCCTTATGTAGAAGGGCTGCGATTGGATGAGGCGATGAATCCCCTGGCGATCCTTGCGGTGGGCATGTATGGGCGGGAGCTGCCGAACCAGAACGGCGCGCCGTTGCGGTTGGTGGTGCCGTGGAAGTACGGATTCAAGAGCGTCAAGTCGATCGTACGCATCAGCCTGGTCAGCGAGCAGCCGAAAACCACCTGGCAAAGTATTGCCGCGAGTGAGTATGGGTTTTACGCAAATGTGAATCCTACCGTCGACCATCCGCGTTGGACCCAGGCGCGGGAGCGGCGGTTGCCCAGCGGGCTGTTCAGTCCCAATGTGCGTGAGACACAAATGTTCAACGGCTACGCCGATGAAGTCGCCTCTCTTTATACGGGCCTCGATCTGCGGAAGAACTATTGATGCGCTATCCGATCTGGCGCATCGGCGTCTTTATAGCAGCGGCGGTGTGGCCGCTGTTCTGGCTGTACGAGGCCTGGAGCTTTGCGCTGGGACCTGATCCGGGCAAGGTGCTGATGGATCGGCTCGGGCTTGGCACCTTGATTCTGTTGTTAATAACCCTGGGTATGACACCGTTGCAGAAGCTCAGTGGTTGGGCGGGGTGGATCGCCGTGCGACGGCAACTGGGATTGTGGTGCTTTGCCTATGTGGTTTTGCATCTCGCTGCTTACTGCGTGTTTATCCTTGGGTTGGATTGGTCGCAGTTGGGGGTTGAGCTACGGAAGCGGCCTTACATTATTGTGGGTACGTTGGGATTCCTTTCTCTATTGGTGCTGGCAGTCACCTCCAACCGATACAGCCAGCGTCGCCTTGGTGTGCGCTGGAAGAAACTGCATCGTTTGGTTTATGTGATTCTCGGGCTTGGTTTGCTGCATATGCTGTGGATCGTGCGGGCAGATCTCAAGGAGTGGGCTATCTATGCATCTATAGGGGCGCTGCTTCTGGTCCTGCGTATACCGCCGGTGATGCGCCGAATTCCCCGTCTTATTGCTAAAAAACCATCTTCTGCAACAAAAGCGTAATTAACCCTTGACGGCAGATTCTGGAAGTCTATAATTCGCCCCACTTCCGGCGCAGTCGAAACGGAAAACTCCTTGGTAAACAAAGAGTTATGTAGGTTTCGACAGCGAGCTGCTTCAGATCATCGAAGTCCAGAAGGAGTTAGTAAGGCAGTGTTGTTTGGCCCTATTAACGTTTCGATCTTCTCGGTCGAAAGCGGAGAAAAAGAGGTGTTGACAGCAGCGTGTAACGCTGTAGAATTCGCCTCCCGCTAACGAGAGATCGGAAGCGCAAGTGGTTGAAGTTACAAAGGAAACTTTGAAAACTTCTGAAAATAATCACTTGACAGCAAATGAGGCTGCTGTAGAATGCGCGCCTCGGTTGAGACGAAAGATCTTAACCAACCGCTCTTTAACAACTGAATCAAGCAATTCGTGTGGGTGCTTGTGGAGTCAGACTGATAGTCAACAAGATTATCAGCATCACAAGTTACTCCGCGAGAAATCAAAGATGTAACCAACGATTGCTGAGCCAAGTTTAGGGTTTCTTAAAAACCCAAAGATGTTTGAACTGAAGAGTTTGATCATGGCTCAGATTGAACGCTGGCGGCAGGCCTAACACATGCAAGTCGAGCGGTAGAGAGAAGCTTGCTTCTCTTGAGAGCGGCGGACGGGTGAGTAATGCCTAGGAATCTGCCTGGTAGTGGGGGATAACGTCCGGAAACGGACGCTAATACCGCATACGTCCTACGGGAGAAAGCAGGGGACCTTCGGGCCTTGCGCTATCAGATGAGCCTAGGTCGGATTAGCTAGTTGGTGGGGTAATGGCTCACCAAGGCGACGATCCGTAACTGGTCTGAGAGGATGATCAGTCACACTGGAACTGAGACACGGTCCAGACTCCTACGGGAGGCAGCAGTGGGGAATATTGGACAATGGGCGAAAGCCTGATCCAGCCATGCCGCGTGTGTGAAGAAGGTCTTCGGATTGTAAAGCACTTTAAGTTGGGAGGAAGGGCAGTAAATTAATACTTTGCTGTTTTGACGTTACCGACAGAATAAGCACCGGCTAACTCTGTGCCAGCAGCCGCGGTAATACAGAGGGTGCAAGCGTTAATCGGAATTACTGGGCGTAAAGCGCGCGTAGGTGGTTCGTTAAGTTGGATGTGAAATCCCCGGGCTCAACCTGGGAACTGCATTCAAAACTGACGAGCTAGAGTATGGTAGAGGGTGGTGGAATTTCCTGTGTAGCGGTGAAATGCGTAGATATAGGAAGGAACACCAGTGGCGAAGGCGACCACCTGGACTGATACTGACACTGAGGTGCGAAAGCGTGGGGAGCAAACAGGATTAGATACCCTGGTAGTCCACGCCGTAAACGATGTCAACTAGCCGTTGGGAGCCTTGAGCTCTTAGTGGCGCAGCTAACGCATTAAGTTGACCGCCTGGGGAGTACGGCCGCAAGGTTAAAACTCAAATGAATTGACGGGGGCCCGCACAAGCGGTGGAGCATGTGGTTTAATTCGAAGCAACGCGAAGAACCTTACCAGGCCTTGACATCCAATGAACTTTCTAGAGATGGATTGGTGCCTTCGGGAACATTGAGACAGGTGCTGCATGGCTGTCGTCAGCTCGTGTCGTGAGATGTTGGGTTAAGTCCCGTAACGAGCGCAACCCTTGTCCTTAGTTACCAGCACGTTATGGTGGGCACTCTAAGGAGACTGCCGGTGACAAACCGGAGGAAGGTGGGGATGACGTCAAGTCATCATGGCCCTTACGGCCTGGGCTACACACGTGCTACAATGGTCGGTACAGAGGGTTGCCAAGCCGCGAGGTGGAGCTAATCCCAGAAAACCGATCGTAGTCCGGATCGCAGTCTGCAACTCGACTGCGTGAAGTCGGAATCGCTAGTAATCGCGAATCAGAATGTCGCGGTGAATACGTTCCCGGGCCTTGTACACACCGCCCGTCACACCATGGGAGTGGGTTGCACCAGAAGTAGCTAGTCTAACCTTCGGGAGGACGGTTACCACGGTGTGATTCATGACTGGGGTGAAGTCGTAACAAGGTAGCCGTAGGGGAACCTGCGGCTGGATCACCTCCTTAATCGACGACATCAGCTGCTCCATAAGTTCCCACACGAATTGCTTGATTCATTGAAGAAGACGATAAAGAAGCAGCCCGAAATTGGGTCTGTAGCTCAGTTGGTTAGAGCGCACCCCTGATAAGGGTGAGGTCGGCAGTTCGAATCTGCCCAGACCCACCAATTTTGTGTGGGAAACGCCTGTAGAAATACGGGGCCATAGCTCAGCTGGGAGAGCGCCTGCCTTGCACGCAGGAGGTCAACGGTTCGATCCCGTTTGGCTCCACCACTACTGCTTCTGTCTTGAAAGCTTAGAAATGAGCATTCCATCGATGTGATGGTGAATGTTGATTTCTAGTCTTTGATTAGATCGTTCTTTAAAAATTTGGGTATGTGATAGAAAGATAGACTGAACGTTACTTTCACTGGTAACGGATCAGGCTAAGGTAAAATTTGTAAGTAATTGCGAATTTTCGGCGAATGTCGTCTTCACAGTATAACCAGATTGCTTGGGGTTATATGGTCAAGTGAAGAAGCGCATACGGTGGATGCCTTGGCAGTCAGAGGCGATGAAAGACGTGGTAGCCTGCGAAAAGCTTCGGGGAGTCGGCAAACAGACTTTGATCCGGAGATGTCTGAATGGGGGAACCCAGCCATCATAAGATGGTTACCTTACACTGAATACATAGGTGTATGGAGCGAACCAGGGGAACTGAAACATCTAAGTACCCTGAGGAAAAGAAATCAACCGAGATTCCCTTAGTAGTGGCGAGCGAACGGGGACTAGCCCTTAAGTGGCTTTGAGATTAGCGGAACGCTCTGGAAAGTGCGGCCATAGTGGGTGATAGCCCTGTACGCGAAAATCTCTTAGTCATGAAATCGAGTAGGACGGAGCACGAGAAACTTTGTCTGAATATGGGGGGACCATCCTCCAAGGCTAAATACTACTGACTGACCGATAGTGAACTAGTACCGTGAGGGAAAGGCGAAAAGAACCCCGGAGAGGGGAGTGAAATAGATCCTGAAACCGTATGCGTACAAGCAGTGGGAGCAGACTTTGTTCTGTGACTGCGTACCTTTTGTATAATGGGTCAGCGACTTATTTTCAGTGGCGAGCTTAACCGAATAGGGGAGGCGTAGCGAAAGCGAGTCTTAATAGGGCGTCTAGTCGCTGGGAATAGACCCGAAACCGGGCGATCTATCCATGGGCAGGTTGAAGGTTGGGTAACACTAACTGGAGGACCGAACCGACTACCGTTGAAAAGTTAGCGGATGACCTGTGGATCGGAGTGAAAGGCTAATCAAGCTCGGAGATAGCTGGTTCTCCTCGAAAGCTATTTAGGTAGCGCCTCATGTATCACTGTAGGGGGTAGAGCACTGTTTCGGCTAGGGGGTCATCCCGACTTACCAAACCGATGCAAACTCCGAATACCTACAAGTGCCGAGCATGGGAGACACACGGCGGGTGCTAACGTCCGTCGTGAAAAGGGAAACAACCCAGACCGTCAGCTAAGGTCCCAAAGTTATGGTTAAGTGGGAAACGATGTGGGAAGGCTTAGACAGCTAGGAGGTTGGCTTAGAAGCAGCCACCCTTTAAAGAAAGCGTAATAGCTCACTAGTCGAGTCGGCCTGCGCGGAAGATGTAACGGGGCTCAAACCATACACCGAAGCTACGGGTATCACCTTCGGGTGATGCGGTAGAGGAGCGTTCTGTAAGCCTGTGAAGGTGAGTTGAGAAGCTTGCTGGAGGTATCAGAAGTGCGAATGCTGACATGAGTAACGATAATGGGTGTGAAAAACACCCACGCCGAAAGACCAAGGTTTCCTGCGCAACGTTAATCGACGCAGGGTTAGTCGGTCCCTAAGGCGAGGCTGAAAAGCGTAGTCGATGGAAAACAGGTTAATATTCCTGTACTTCTGGTTATTGCGATGGAGGGACGGAGAAGGCTAGGCCAGCTTGGCGTTGGTTGTCCAAGTTTAAGGTGGTAGGCTGGAATCTTAGGTAAATCCGGGATTCTAAGGCCGAGAGCTGATGACGAGTCATCTTTTAGATGACGAAGTGGTTGATGCCATGCTTCCAAGAAAAGCTTCTAAGCTTCAGGTAACCAGGAACCGTACCCCAAACCGACACAGGTGGTTGGGTAGAGAATACCAAGGCGCTTGAGAGAACTCGGGTGAAGGAACTAGGCAAAATGGCACCGTAACTTCGGGAGAAGGTGCGCCGGTGAGGGTGAAGGACTTGCTCCGTAAGCTCATGCCGGTCGAAGATACCAGGCCGCTGCGACTGTTTATTAAAAACACAGCACTCTGCAAACACGAAAGTGGACGTATAGGGTGTGACGCCTGCCCGGTGCCGGAAGGTTAATTGATGGGGTTAGCTAACGCGAAGCTCTTGATCGAAGCCCCGGTAAACGGCGGCCGTAACTATAACGGTCCTAAGGTAGCGAAATTCCTTGTCGGGTAAGTTCCGACCTGCACGAATGGCGTAACGATGGCGGCGCTGTCTCCACCCGAGACTCAGTGAAATTGAAATCGCTGTGAAGATGCAGTGTATCCGCGGCTAGACGGAAAGACCCCGTGAACCTTTACTATAGCTTTGCACTGGACTTTGAATTTGCTTGTGTAGGATAGGTGGGAGGCTTTGAAGCGTGGACGCCAGTTCGCGTGGAGCCAACCTTGAAATACCACCCTGGCAACTTTGAGGTTCTAACTCAGGTCCGTTATCCGGATCGAGGACAGTGTATGGTGGGTAGTTTGACTGGGGCGGTCTCCTCCTAAAGAGTAACGGAGGAGTACGAAGGTGCGCTCAGACCGGTCGGAAATCGGTCGTAGAGTATAAAGGCAAAAGCGCGCTTGACTGCGAGACAGACACGTCGAGCAGGTACGAAAGTAGGTCTTAGTGATCCGGTGGTTCTGTATGGAAGGGCCATCGCTCAACGGATAAAAGGTACTCCGGGGATAACAGGCTGATACCGCCCAAGAGTTCATATCGACGGCGGTGTTTGGCACCTCGATGTCGGCTCATCACATCCTGGGGCTGAAGCCGGTCCCAAGGGTATGGCTGTTCGCCATTTAAAGTGGTACGCGAGCTGGGTTTAGAACGTCGTGAGACAGTTCGGTCCCTATCTGCCGTGGACGTTTGAGATTTGAGAGGGGCTGCTCCTAGTACGAGAGGACCGGAGTGGACGAACCTCTGGTGTTCCGGTTGTCACGCCAGTGGCATTGCCGGGTAGCTATGTTCGGAATAGATAACCGCTGAAAGCATCTAAGCGGGAAACTAGCCTCAAGATGAGATCTCACTGGAACCTTGAGTTCCCTGAAGGGCCGTCGAAGACTACGACGTTGATAGGTTGGGTGTGTAAGCGCTGTGAGGCGTTGAGCTAACCAATACTAATTGCCCGTGAGGCTTGACCATATAACACCCAAGCAATTTGCGTCGAAGAGACCAAATTGCGGTGTGTGAAGACGAAACGAACCGAAAGTTCGAGATCTTGCAAAACACCGAAAGCTATCACATACCCAATTTGCTGAAGCGAGGCCAAATGGCCACGACTCAGTACCCGAATTTCTTGACGACCATAGAGCATTGGAACCACCTGATCCCATCCCGAACTCAGCAGTGAAACGATGCATCGCCGATGGTAGTGTGGGGTTTCCCCATGTGAGAGTAGGTCATCGTCAAGATTAAATTCCAGAACCCCTGATTGCTTATGCAGTCAGGGGTTTTGTTTTGGGCGGTCGGAAAGTATGGCGAGCTTGCTGGCGAAAAACTCCAACGGTAACGCGGGCTTCCTGATGCCACGCATTGGTCTAAATCCCCTCGTCCCAATCCCCTCTCGCGCGCACAAACGCTACTGAATCCCCCGACAAATTTGCACAGTTATTTCTGAACCAGAACACTAGAATAGGCACCTAATCTTTTTTAGAGTCCGAGCCCTATATGCCCGACCCGGTTGATACCCTTGAGGTGTCAGACTTACCGCTGGACGAACTGGTGGCATGCCATGAGTGCGACCTGCTGATGCGCAAGCCGGAGCTTGCCCGCGGTGAAAAGGCCCAATGCCCACGCTGCGGCTACGAGCTGTACGCTCACCGCCACAACGTCGTTGAACGAAGCCTGGCGTTAGTGATTGCCGCGCTGCTGTTGTACGTCCCCGCGAACTTTTTACCCATCATGCAGCTCAATCTACTCGGGCAGTCCTCGCAGGACACCGTGTGGACCGGCGTGGTCGGTCTGTTCGACACCGGTATGCAAGGCGTCGCCGTGGTGGTGTTCCTCTGCAGCATGGGCATTCCATTGCTCAAGCTCCTGTGCCAACTGGCGGTATTGCTGAGCATCCGCTGGAACATCGGCCGTAGCTACGGCCTGCTGTTTTATCGCATCTACCATCATCTGAAAGACTGGGGGATGCTCGAGGTCTATCTGATGGGCGTGCTGGTGGCGATCGTAAAGCTGGCTGACATGGCCACTATCACCGTAGGGCTCGGTCTGGCCTGCTTCGTCAGTCTGTTAATGGTCCAGATATTGTTGGAGGTGGTGATGTCACCTCACCAGATCTGGGAAGCGCTGTCAGGAGAGGATGCTCATGCGGGCGATTGATGCGGGCATTCTGATCTGTACCGAATGCCACGAACTAAACAAACAAGACCCGGACACCGACGAGCAAACCTGCACCCGTTGCGGCGCGCTGGTCCACGCCCGTCGTCCGAACAGCCTGACGCGCACCTGGGCGCTGCTGATCACGGCAGCCATCTTGTACATCCCGGCCAATTTGTTGCCGATCATGACCGTAAGCTCCCTGGGCCAAGGCGATCCGAGCACCATCATGTCCGGCGTGATCCAGTTGATGCAGCACGGCATGTTCCCGATCGCCGCTGTAGTGTTCATCGCCAGCATTCTGGTGCCCACCTTCAAGCTGGTGGGCATCGGCTTGTTACTGTTCTCGGTGCAGCGTCACCAGCCACTTTCCGCGCAACAACGCATTATCATGTACCGCTTTATCGAGTTCATTGGCCGCTGGTCCATGCTGGATATCTTCGTGATTGCCATCCTGGTGGCAGTCGTAAACTTTGGGCGACTTGCCAGTGTCGAGGCCAATCTCGGTGCCGTAGCGTTCGCCAGTGTGGTGATCTTGACGATGCTTGCCGCAGTAACTTTCGATCCCCGACTGATTTGGGATAACACGGAGTCGGACGACGACCATGAGTGATTTGCCTAAGGCTAAAACCCGCCCAGCTTCCAACTGGTCGGCCATTTGGGTGCTGCCCCTGATTGCCCTGATCATCGGTGGCTGGTTGGGATGGCGTGCGTACAACCAGCAAGGTATCGAGATTCAGGTACGCTTTGAAAGCGGCGAAGGCATCCAGGCCAACAAGACCGAAGTGGTCTACAAAGGCATGTCCGTGGGTAAGGTCAAGACCCTGGCCCTGGATGACGAAGGTAACAATCGCGGAGTGATTGCCACCATCGAGATGAACAAGGATGTGGAGCAATACCTCAAGACCAACACCCGCTTCTGGCTGGTAAAGCCAAGTGTCAGCCTGGCCGGGATCACCGGCCTGGAAACCCTGGTCTCGGGTAACTACATCGCCGCCAGCCCAGGCGATGGTGAGCCGACGCGCAAGTTCAAGGCCCTGTCCGAAGAACCGCCTTTATCCGACGCCAAGCCCGGCCTGCACCTGACGATCAAAGCTGATCGACTCGGCTCGCTGAACCGTGGCAGCCCGGTGTTCTACAAGCAGATCCAGGTCGGCCAGGTCAAAAGCTACCTGCTCTCCGAAGACCAGACCACCGTTGAAATCAAGGTCTACATCGAGCCGACCTACGCCAGCCTGGTGCGCAAACACACGCGTTTCTGGAACGCCAGCGGCATCAGCATCGACGCCAACCTTTCCGGCGTAAAAGTCCGCAGTGAATCCCTGGCCAGCATCGTTGCCGGCGGTATCGCCTTCGCCACGCCGGAGAACCGCAAGGACAGCCCACCGACGGACCCGAGCCTGCCGTTCCGCCTGTACGAAGACTTCGATGCAGCTGCGGCGGGCATCAAGGTCAAAGTCAAACTCACCGACTTCGAAGGCCTCCAGGCGGGCCGCACCCCGGTGATGTACAAAGGCATCCAGGTCGGCAGCCTGAAAACCCTGAAGATCGATCCGGACCTGTCCAGCGCCAATGCCGAGTTGACCCTCGACCCACTGGCCGAAGACTACCTCGTCCAGGACACCCAATTCTGGGTAGTCAAACCGTCTATCTCCCTGGCGGGCATCACCGGGCTGGAAGCGTTGGTCAAAGGTAACTACATCGCCATCCGTCCCGGCGACAAGGGCACCGCGCCACAACGGGAGTACGTCGCCCGGGCCAAGGCGCCGCCACTGGACCTGCGTTCCCCCGGCCTGCACATGGTGCTCTTCACCGACAACCTCGGTTCCCTGGATGTCGGCAGCCCGATCCTCTACAAGCAGGTCAAGGTCGGTTCCGTGCAGAGCTACCAGTTCTCCCGCAAGAACAAGCAACTGGTGATCGGCGTCCATATCGAGAAAGAATACGAAGGCCTGGTCAATGGCTCGACCCGTTTCTGGAATGCCAGCGGCGTGACCCTGACCGGTGGGCTTACCGGCGGCATCCAGGTGAAAAGCGAATCCCTGGCCAGCCTGATGGCGGGCGGTATCGCCTTCGAAACCCCGGAGCCGAATGTGCCGCTGAAAAAGCGCATCCCGCGTTTCCGTCTGTTCCCGGATCGCGAAGCCGCCAACCAGCACGGTACGTTGGTGACCATCAAGGTCGACCGCGCCGATGGCCTGCGCCCGGGTACGCCAGTGCGCTTCAAGGGCCTGGACGTAGGCAAGATCGAAAGTGTCGACCTGAGCGCCGACATGCAATCGGTGGTGCTCAGCGCGCGTATCACCCAAGTGGCCGACCGCATTGCACGGGCCGGCAGTCAGTTCTGGGTGGTCAAGCCTGAACTGGGCCTGATGAAAACGTCGAACCTGGAAACCCTGGTGACCGGCCAGTACATCGAAGTACAGCCAGCGACCAAAAGCATCGGCCCACAGAAGAGTTTCGTCGCGCTGGACAAGCCGCCAGAAGCCGTTCATCAGGAGGAGGGCCTGAGCCTGGTACTCAGCGCCGCACGCCGTGGCTCGTTGAAGGAAGGCGTTCCGGTCACTTACCGCGAAGTCACCGTAGGCAAAGTTACCGGCTACGAGCTGGGCCAGACCGCCGACCGTGTGCTGGTTCACATCCTGATCGAGCCCAAGTACGCGCCTCTGGTGCGCAGTGGCAGCCGGTTCTGGAACACCAGCGGCTTCGGGCTCGACTTCGGCTTGTTCAAGGGCGCGACTGTTCGCACGGAGTCCCTGGAGACCCTGGTCGCCGGCGGGATCGCCTTTGCCACGCCGGACGGCGAGCGTATGGGCAACGCTGCACGGCCCCAGCAGACCTTCCCGCTGTTCGACAAGTTTGAAGATGAATGGCTGACCTGGGCGCCTAAAATCCCGCTCGGCAAATAGACCGAGGCGCGGCCTTCGCGAGCAAGCCCGCTCCCACATTTGACCCAGTTCCCATTGGAGGAACCCGATTGAATGTGGGAGCGGGCTTGCTCGCGAAGAGGCCCTCAAGAACACCAAAAAAAGGCCGCGATCCAGAAGATCGCGGCCTTTTTGCATTTCAGCGCAACTGATTAAACCTCATCCAGCTCCGGCTCATCCGCCTGCACATTCACCGTCGCCTTCACCACATCGTGACGACGGATGTACTTCCAGTCCGCTTCATCAATGTAGATCCCGTTCGGCCCGCTGCCGCCTTCCAAGTCGATCGCCACCTGGGCGGAAACCTGCGGCTTCACACTCGCCAGAATCGGCACGAAGCCCAGTTGCAAGCTGGTCTCCAGCAATGCTGCCTGGTTCTTCTCATCGATGTCCGCGGCCTCATCGAGATAGTACGGCAGGCGCACACGACCGGCCTGGTCGCGGTCCATCAAGTGCAGCAACAAATACATGTTGGTCAGCGCCTTGATGGTCATGGTGGTGCCGTTGGAGGCGGCGCCATCGATGTCGGTGTGAATGATCGGCTGGCCGTTGACCTTGGTGATCTCGAACGCCAGTTCGAACAAGTCCTTGAGGCCCAACTGGTTATGGTTGGCCGCTACCAGGCGCGCCAGGTATTCCTTGGCCTCCTCGTTTTTGTTGTCCTGTTCGGCGCTCTGGCTCAGATCGAACACCGAGAGGGTTTCGCCTTCTTCATACTGGCCGGCACTGTGGATGATCTGGTCGATATGCTTGAGGGCTTCCTTGTTCGGCGCGAGCACGATGCGGAAGCTCTGCAGGTTGGACACCTGGCGCTTGTTGATCTCGCGGTTGAACAACGCCAACTGGTGCTCAAGGCTGTCGTAGTCGCTGCGGATATTGCGCAAGGTGCGTGCGATATCGGTGACGGCCGCACGCCGGGCCTTGCCCAGGGTCAGCGCTTCATCGGTACGGTGCGCGTAAGCGTTGATCAACAGATGCAGGCGGCGCTCCATATCGTCTTCACTGTCGAACTTGGCCACGCCCTTGAGGCGCACCTGTGCGTACAGCGCGTCGATCTGGCCATCAGCGCGCAGCAGGCCTTGCCAGCTGTCCTGGTAGTCATTGAGCAGCGGCAGCAGGTTGTCCATGGAATCGTCGACCGGGTCCATGAACGGCGTACCAAACGGCAAGTCTGCCGGCAGCAACTGGCGACGACGCAACGCGTCATCCAGGGTGCGCTGCTTGGCTTCCATATCACCAATCTGCCTGCCTACCAATTGCAGCTTGGCCGACAGTTGCTGGACGCGCTCGGTAAACGCATCGCTGGAGCGTTTCAATTCGTCCTGGGCCGCTTCCATCTGCGCCAGGCTTTCCAGCTTCTCGCCTTCCTCGGCGCTCAGGGTTTGTGCACGGCGGAAATCTTCCAGCGCCTTCTGCGCGTCCAGTACCTGTTGGTACAGCGCTTCAGTCTGGGTCTTGCTCGCCGCGCGGTCGGCCGCCACGGCTTGCTGGGTTTTCAGTTGCTTGAGTTCTTTTTCCAGACGCTCTTTCTGGTCGCGCAACGCGGCGCGGTCAGCCAGTGCCTGCAACGCTGGTGGTTCAATGTGCGAGATGTCGATGGCCAGCCCCGGCACTTCAAAACGCTCGCCCTTGAAGCCATCAAGGATCTGCTCCAGGGATTTCACCCACAGGCCGTCCTCGTCCAGCGTGATGCCATGCTCACCCAGCGGCAAGCTGAACAGCGAACTGTTGAACAGGCGCATCAGACGCTCGACATCCTGCTGCGAGAATTCTTCCCGCAGCTTGGCGTAGCTGTTGTTGTCGGCGTGATCGAGTTGCTGCTTCACCGACTTCAGGCGTTTTTCCAGGTCCCGCAGACGTTCGTCCAGATCCTCGGCGCTGAACTGACGCGACTGCGCCAAGGCCCCGGCCAGTTCATCGTGAGCATCCTTGGCGGCCAGCAGTTGCTGCTCCAGCACCTTGACGTCATCCACCAGCGCGAAGCGGTGCTTGAGCACCGACAGCTCACCCAGCCAGCGCTGAATCCCGCTGATTTCCCGCTCCAGGCGCATCAGCTCCTGAGTGCCGCCGCGCTGGTCGTTCTGCAGCGAATCCTGCTCGTTGCGGTAATGCTCGGCCTGGATCGTCAGTTCTTCCTTGCGCGCACTGGCGTAGTCCGACCAGGTGCCCAGCAACGAATCCAGCAGCGGTGACAGGCGATGCAGCTTGCCCCGCAGAATGTCCCGCTGCTTCACGCCGTTGGCCAAGGCTTCTACCAGAGGGCCGGCAGCCACCAGCGAGTTGTAGTCCTGCTCCATGCGTCGTACATCGCGGAAGGCTTCTTCGCACGCCGCGATGTAATCGACACTGCCGGAACGCAGGCTGTGTTCGAACGCATCCAGAAACAGCTGCTTCAACTTGGCCGCGGTGATTTCCCGCATGTGCAGCAAATTGATAAACAGCGCGCGGAAGGTCTTCAGGCTCTGCTCGCTGGTGGAGCGCAGCGGAATCAGGGTCAGGTCCAGCGGGATCGACGTATGGCCGCCCACCAGCAAACGCCGCAGCTCATCGGGCTTGAGCTCATAGGCTTTCAGGCCTTCGCGCTCAAGGTTGGTGAACAGCTCTTTCTGGCGCAGGCAGGTGTCGTTCTTCTGGTAGTGCGCCAGGTCCAGCTTGCCGGCGTAGGCAAAGAACTGGTGACCGAAACCACCGCCCGGGCCGCGACCGACCACGCCGATCACGTGCGGGCCATGGGGAAGCGAGACTTCCACGAGGATGTAGCTGGTGTCGGTGGCAAAGTAGAAACGCCGGGATTGCTCCAGGGTGTACTTGCCGAAACTCATGTCCGACATGCGCGCCAGAATCGGGAACTGCAAGGCGTTGATCGACGCCGATTTGCCAAGGTTGTTCGCGCCGTATACCGACAGCGGTTCTTCCAGCGGGAACAGGCCCAGGCTGTAACCGGCGGTGTTCAAAAGGGCGAAGCGGCGAATGCCGTAGCGTTCCTTGCTCATGCGTCGGTCTCCTGTTCTTCGGCAATGGCGCGGGCCAGGGCGTCTTCTTCGCTTTCTTCTGCAAAGTCACTCAAGTCCAGCGGGTCATCGGTCTTCAGCAGTTTTTCATCGCTGTCTTCGTCGATGATCACCGGGGCCGGCAACGGCAATACGCTGTGGATGCTCGCGGCCAGGTCGCGGTCTTGCTGGACCGAGAGGCACACATCGAGGAAGCGGTGCATCGGCGGCAGGAAGCGGTAGATGCCGTTCTCTTCACCGGCAAAACCCAGCTGGGTCATGCGGCGCATGATTTTTTCTTCCAGTTCCTCGACGGTCTGCACTTCGGCCTGGATAAACAGGTCGCGGTACTTTTCCAGCAACGACGGCAGTTCGTCACGGCCCAGGCTGCCACCGTCGAGCACGGCGATCGGGTCGCGGCCCTGGTCGGCCAGGTGCTCGACGATGATGAAGGTGAACAACGCCAGGCGCTGGGCGGTCTTGTTGACCTGCGCGGCGGCCACGGCCGAGTCCGGCACGAAGTAGTAGAAACCCCGCGTGTCGCACACCAACTCAAAGCCCAGGGCCTTGAACAACGTGCGGTACTGGTCCTGGAAGTTCGACAGTTGGGCGTACAGCTCCGGGTCGCGGCGGCTGACGTGGTAACCCTTGAACAGCTCGCGAAAGATCGGCGCCAGCTGGGACAGTTCGGATAGATCAAGATGCATGAGGGGTGCTCGCAGAATTCCCGGCCGTATCAATACTGGCTGGAAGCAGGGCGAATGAGCGCAGGCTGACCTGGTGCTCGTGAGTGTGGTAATCCCGTCGTTCCAGACGTTCACGCTTGAAGCGTTTTTCCCGCGACAGGCGTGAGAACCAGTACAGCAACTCGTCGGTTGCGCCGTCCGGTTCCTGCTCCAGCAGCCAGGTCATCAGGTCCGGCATCGGCAGCGCGTCTTCACAGCGCTCGAGCATTTCCTTGACCGTGCGCGGTGCGCGAGGGGCTTCGCCCTTGTGGGATTTGTGCGCCTTGGGGAAACGCGCCGGCTTCGGTTCGAAGTTGGCCAGGGCGTACACGTAGGCTTCGACCTGGCTGGCACTGCCGAGAAATGTGCTTTGCGGCCGGGTGAACATCGGCATCGCCGCTTGCGGCACCGCGTCCAGGCCCTTGCGGCGAATCGCCGACAAGGCCAGCGCCGCGCCCCGGGTCACGGCGTTGTGCCGGCGTGCTTCTTCCCGCAACGGCAGCAGCAGTTCCCGGGCGTGACGCAAGGTCAGTTGGGCGCTGGTCTGCATTTCGAGGATGCGCGCGTGGGTGCGCAGCAGCATGTCGTCGTCCACCAGGTGGCCGAGGCGCTGCTGCTCGGTGAGCATGCGCAACAGTACGTTTTCCACCTTGCGCACGCCTTGTTCGAAGGCGCCGTCGGCGTTCACCAGTTGAATCATCGGCTCGACGTATTCGTCCCAGGTCGCCAGTACTTCGGCGTAGCGCTGGCGCAACGGGATCTGCCGGTCGCTGGTCTTGGCGCGATCGGCCACGGCAGCGAGGGCCTGTTCGTCGTTGGCGAGTTTTTTCAGCACGTCGCGCACGCGCATGTCCAGCAGGCGCAATTGGCGCGCCAGGTCATGGCCGTCGCGGATGTCGAAGGCGTCCTGGATATAACCCGCCAGGCGCTCAAGGTGGCGCAGGTAGGCTTCGATTTCCAGGCACAGGCCTAGCCGGTGCTCCTTGCGAAGATACGCCAGGAAGTCGTGGATCTGTGCGTTGAGCTCGAAACGGTTCGGGCTCTTGGCGACAGGCACCAGGATATCCAGGCGAATCCACACGTCCAGCAGGCTGGTGATGTCCTGTGGCGTGCTGTCCAGTTGTTGGGCGGCCAGCTGGGCGCGCAGTTCGCTGAGGCTCAGGGTGCCTTGGTCGAAGTGTTCGCACAGTGGCTCAAGCAGGGCCCAGTGTTCGGCGAGGGCGCGCAAGACGCGCTTGGGTTCGATCATCGGAATGGCCGGCTGGTTAGCGATTAAAAGCAGCGATTGTACTGCATCGGTGCCGGGATTTATCCACAGCCGGTCGTGAGGCGCTCACCGGAGCGATCAACTGCGGGCGATCTTCGTCGAAGGGCGGTAGAATCCCTGTTCTTTAGTTATCCACAAGTGGCCGACCTTTGCTTATCGAGTCCCGACGTCGCGCTTACTTGACCGCCATGCAGGTGGTCAACTGGCTGCCGCGCACTGAATTACCGTTCGCCGCCCCTTCGCGGCCCGAGCTGTTGGAGGCCCCGGAACCGTTCGAGGCTTTCGAGCCTTCGGGTGAGGAGGCGGCTGCGCCGGTGCCGCTGGTCAAGCCCGTGGCAGAAACCCCGGTGGTCCGGCCAAAGGTCGAAGTGCCGCGCCCGTCGCCGGTGGCCAAGCCGGTCGTCGCCGAAGAGGCGCCTGCCGTGGTCAAGGCTCCGGTCGTACCGCCGCCACGCTTTGCCCTGCAACTGCTGCGGGCCGGGCGATGCCTGCTGCTGGTGGAGTTACCCACAGGCGAGCGCTTCCAGGCCCGCGACCCGGCCTATCTGCTGCTCAAGGACATGTTGCGCGCCGCCGGCCTGCCCGACAGTCCGCAAATCGTTGGCGAGCCGGTGCGCTGGCCGCTGCTGGCCCGGGGCACCATGGACCAGGGCCCGGAAGCTGCACGGGATTTTGTGCAAGGTTTTGTCTCGGCGCGCCTGGAAGACGAACCCTGCGTGTGCCTGTGGCTGATCGGCCTGCCCGCCGTGCGTTTTGCCGGCGAAGCGAATGCCGAGGCCTGGTACCGCGAACTGCAGGTCGAAGGCCTGGGCTCCGTCTGGGCCCTGCCGGGCCTGGAACTATTAATGGAAGAGCCACAGCGTAAGGCTGATGTCTGGCAAGCCATGCGCCGGCTGATGGCGCGCTGGAAAAGTACCGATGAGTGAAGCTTTATCCTTCCGCCCGATGACCGAGGCGGACCTCGACGCTGTACTGAAGATCGAATACGCAGCGTTCAGCCACCCCTGGACCCGCGGGATTTTTCTCGACGGGCTGGGCAAGTACCAGATCTGGCTGATGTTCGAAGGTGAGCAGCAGGTGGGCCACGGGGTGGTGCAGATCATCCTCGATGAAGCGCATTTGCTGAACATCACCGTCAAGCCGGAAAACCAGGGCCGTGGCCTGGGCTTGAGCTTGCTGGAGCACCTGATGTCCCGGGCCTACGAGGCCAAGGCGCGGGAATGTTTCCTGGAAGTGCGCGACAGCAACACCGGCGCGTTCCGGCTGTACGAGCGTTATGGTTTCAACGAAATTGGCCGTCGGCGGGATTATTACCCCGCCGTCGGTGGCCGCGAAGATGCGGTGGTGATGGCCTGCACCCTGGTCGACTAAACACAGGGCCCAATGTGGGAGCGGGCTTGGTGGGAGCGGGCTTGCTCGCGAAGGCGATGGTCCAGTCGCCAGATGTAATGACTGACACACCGCCTTCGCGAGCAAGCCCGCTCCCACATTCAGTTCGGCAGGGTGTCAGCGGTTGCCGTCTACTGGATCGACATCGGCCAACTCGGCCTCATCCAGGCCATTGCCGCCGCCGATCTCGTCTTCATCGACGATACTCAAATCGTAATCCGCCGGATGGTCTTCACCTGCTTCCTGCGCATCCCGCGCACCATCCTCATGGATCAGCGTTTCCGGGCTCATGTCATCATCGGTTGAATCATGATCGTCAGTGGAAGCACCGGTCATCCCGGCTTCGCGCACCCGTTCGTCGGGCATCAGGTGCTCACGCTCCCGAGGCGGAATTTCGTCGCCGATTTCCGCAGTCGGCTCCTCCTTGTCAAAATCCAGCTCGCGCATTTCGCCCATGCGATCTTCGTTGTCATCAATCGGTTCCGGCTGTGTAGCGCCGTAGGGACGTCGTGATTCAGTCATGGCGATTCCTCATACTGTGGGGCTTATAGTGTGTGGACAGGCATGGCTCCCCAAGATTCAAGAAATTGCCGCCGGCTATCTTTATTGTTGGCGTGACCCGGACGGGCGGTCGAGTGTCAAAACTGCGCATCATTCCTGAGGCTTTCCCTGATGAACGAACTACAAGACTTGCTTGATAACAACGAACGCTGGGCGGATGCGATCAAACAGGAAGATCCCGAATTCTTCGCCAAGCTCGCCCGCCAGCAAACCCCGGAATACCTGTGGATCGGCTGTTCCGACGCCCGCGTGCCGGCCAACGAGATCGTCGGCATGCTGCCTGGCGACCTGTTTGTGCACCGCAACGTGGCCAACGTGGTATTGCACACCGACCTCAATTGCCTGTCGGTGATCCAGTACGCAGTCGACGTGCTCAAGGTCAAACACATCCTGGTGACCGGCCACTATGGCTGCGGTGGCGTACGCGCCTCGATGCAGGACAACCAGTTGGGCCTGATCGACGGCTGGCTGCGCACCATCCGTGACCTGTACTACGAAAACCGCGACGTGCTGGCCCAGTTGCCCACGGAAGAGGAACGCGTAGACCGCCTGTGCGAACTGAACGTGATCCAGCAGGTGGCCAACGTCGGCCACACCAGCATCGTGCAGAACGCTTGGCACCGCGGGCAGAGCCTGTCGGTTCATGGCTGCATTTACGGGATCAAGGACGGCCGCTGGAAAAGCCTGAACACCACCATCAGTGGCTTCGAGCAACTGCCGCCGCAATACCGCCTGCGCCCGCTGGGTGCGGTCTAAGGGCTTTTGCGTTCGCGCCACTGCTCCATGAATTGCTGACCCTCGGGATTCAACGGCTCCTTCATGCCGGTGATCCAGCCCCGGCAGTTGAGCTCGCCGCACTGGCAGCGAAACTGTCGGAACAATACGTCCTCGGTGTGGGCGTAATCCATGGTCAGCAGGGCACCAGCGGGAATGGGCTGAACGGACCACAGTTCCAGGTATGTCATGTCGAGAAACGCGTTCGGGTTGCACGAGTGCGAAAGCAGGCCGCTGAACCACGGGTCGTACAAGTGGATACGCGAGGACATCTGCACCGTATGCAGGCGCCGCTCATTCAATGCGTAGCCGGACACCCTGGCGATGCACAGGCGGCTGTCAAAGGCGACGCGGGTCTTGATTCCGTCGCCTGAACCGTCTCGGGTACGCACCACTTCATAGTCGCGAGCGCGGGGGTAGCCGTGTTCGGCGAGGGCGGTCGCGAACGGGTAAAGACACTTGCTCACAGCGGTTTTAGCCTTGTCCATGGCTTGAGTTTTCATGACTCTCCAGGAGGGGCTGCATCGACCTGCCGGTGGTGTCTTGACTGCCAGTCTTGCAGCGGATGGGCGCGGCTCAAGACTCGCTTAAGTGGGAACCAATTTCTACTGTCAAATCTGACAGTAGAAATTGGCTATCTTTTATGTAGGAAAACGCCCTTCTTGCAGCCTGCTTCAGAGCGCCGGTGCTTCAATCGCCGGTTCTGGCACTGCGCTTTTCAATTGCCTCAGCTGGGTTTTGATCGCCGGCTGGGCACACTTGGCGTTCGCTTGATCGGGCGTCAGCTCGCGGATAGAGGTGTAGAACAGTTCGCAGGTCTGCTCCTTGCGCGTTACCTGCCAGGTGTTCATGCAGCCTTTGAGCTGCACATTCGGATCGCTGGCGGGCTTCTGGCCCATCGAGGCCTGCCAGCAGGCGGCGCTCAAGTCCTGGCCCATCACCTTCAAACCGGCCTCGTCGGCCTTTTGCTCGTCACCGTCGTAGGTGTCGGGGTTGGCGGCATACCAGATGTAGCTCGGGTGATTGGCACCCAGTACGGCGACCTGGCTCCCGACGGCCGGGCTGATTTGCGCCAGGCCCAGTACGGCAACGGTTTGCCCGTATTGCTGCTTGATCCAGCTGCGCACCGGCGCGCCGAAGGCCACCATCGGCAACGCGCCGCCCGCGTGCTGGCTCAGCTCCTTGACCATCCGGGTCTGATAGTCGGTGAAGTAACCGTACACACCTTCCAGGTCCTTGCCCGCCGTGGCAGGGGCGGCGATCGGGGCGATGTCGATGATGGTCTGGTATTCCGGCGTCTGGGTCGCCGGGATGCCGTTGGCCGTGAGCAAGGTCGCCCAGCGGTCGGTGGTGGCCGACTCCAGGTAGTCCTGGAAGTGGGTCAGGGAATAATCCGGCGGGAAGTGCAGCAGCTCGATGCTCTTGCGGTTTTCCAGGGCCATGCCCAGCGGCAGGAACAGGTACCAGTTGAACTGCCATTTGCCATCACCATTGAGTTTGCTGGCGCCCTGGTAAGCCAGGTCGGCGGTATCGAGCAAGGTGGTCAACGGCTGGCCATAACCGTCTGGCACGCCGCTGAACGTGGCCAGCACCTGGTCATGCTCGGTTTTGACGCTGACTTTGGCCCGGCTGTAACCGTCGCGTTGCAGGCTCTGGTTCAGGTAGTGCTCGACGGTCTGTTCCAGCGTCCAGGGACGAAAACAGATGACGCTGCAATTGTTCGGGTACGCGAACAACTGGGTGACCCGTTGCGGGGTACCCAGCGGTACGGTGATATCAGCCTGTACGACCGCACTCAAGGTCAGTGCGGCCAGGGTGAAGGACAACCTGGTGAGTTTGAACATGGATGGTTCCCTGTCAGCGAAAGCCCGTCTGCGCGGGGTGAATGCCCACCCTCACACAGTAGCGGTTGACCGGGAAAAGCGCGTAGAAAAACTGCGCGCTTGTCGCTTTTGAGCAAGTGCGTCTACACCTTGAAGTGCAGGGCGTTGCTCAAATCCCCCATGGGCTTCTGGCCGCGCGCGGTCATGGCGTCGTCACGCTGCTTGAGCCCGTCGAGGGTTTCCAGCTGGAACACCCGGGTGATCAGACGCAGGATCGACGCGGTGTCGTAGACGGTATGGTCCACCGTGCCCTTGCGCGCGAACGGCGAGACCACCAGTGCCGGAATCCGCGTGCCCGGGCCCCAACGATCGCCTTTTGGCGGTGCAACGTGGTCCCACCAGCCGCCGTTTTCATCGACGGTGACGATCACCACCATGTTCTTCCACTGCGGGCTTTCCTGCAGCACCTTCAAGGCGCGGGTGATATGCCGGTCGCCCGAAGCGACGTCGGCGTAACCGGCGTGCATATTCAGGTTGCCCTGGGGTTTGTAGAAGGTCACCGCAGGCAGCTTGCCGGCCTGGGCATCGGCGAAGAACTTGTTGGTGCTGACGTCATCCCCCAGGCCGCCATCGCGCAGGCGTTTATTGCGCTCAGCCGGGTTTTCCGGGCCTTGCTGCTTGAAGTAGTTGAAGGGCTGGTGGTGGTACTGGAAGTTCGGAATCTTCGGAATGCCGCCCGAGTCCTTGAACTGATCCAGCGTTGCTTGCCACGCACCGGCGTACCAGGCCCAGTCGACGTTCTTTTTCGACAGTTTGTCGCCGATGTGCTCGTGGGTTTGTGGCACCAGCACGTTAGGCAAGTCGGGCTTGGAGTAATCCGGGCGCTCGGGGTCGCGAATCCAGGTAGGCCAGTAAGGCGGGGCCAGGGTGTTCACGCCGAAACCGTCCGGGGTCAGTGCGCTGGGGCCGAATTGCGGCGGGCCGGTCATGGCGCTGGCCGGGGACTTGTCCAGAGGCTTGAGGCGCGGGTCGGTCGGGTCGTCGCTTTGCAGCGTGGCGATCTGTGCCTTGGCCACCGATTGCGCAGCGTTTGGGTACACCGGCGGGGTGGCGCTGATCAGGTATTGGTGGTTGAGGAACGAGCCGCCAAACGCGCCCTGGAAGAAGTTATCGCAAAGCACAAACTCCTTCGCCACGTCCCACAAGCGCAGGGCGTAACGGCTCTGGGCGTAATGGCCCATCAGCAGGCCGCCGGAGTCGCCCCAGGCGACGAACGCATCGTTTTTACCGCCATTGATCTGCATCTGGTTCTGATAGAACACGTGCCACAAATCCCGGGTGACCAGGCTCAGGGGCTGGTCTTCGCCGTTCGGGCCCTTCAAGGCGTAGGGGGCGTTAGGCAGGTTTTCCTGGTATTGCACTTCGCTGGGGTAGGTCACGCCATCGACGGTCTGCGGGCCGATTTGCAACACGCCGCCCCAGGTCGGGGGCAGGGTGCTCAGCAGGCTGCCGTCGCGGTCGCGCTGCTGATAGTCCGCAGGGGCGAGGGCCGACAATGGTTTCTCGACCCCGGGGAAATCCGCAAACAGGTTGTTGAAGCTGCGGTTTTCGGCGTAGATCACCACCACGGTTTTAACCTGTTCGTGCAAGGCCTTGTCCAGCTCTTGCGGCGTCAGCGGGCGATCCACCGGCTTGCCGGGTGCCTCGCTGGTATTGCCGCAGGCACTCAGGGTCGCACCCACGCCCAGCACGGCCGCGCCTCCCAGGAAGCGCCGCCGGCTGGTGTCGACTGGCGGTTTGGCTTCAATGTCTTGGGAAGGGCGGTCTTTGTGCTCGTCGCTCATTGCTGGGAGTCCATGCGGGTTAGTTGTTGCAATATGTTTCGCCGGAACGGTAGCAATGGAATGTGACGGAACGAAGACAGCGGTGTGATCATGTGGGCATGCTTCCTGATCCCAAGCACTGCTAGACTGGCCCGATATTGCATACCGCAGAGGTGCCCCATGAAACCTTCAACTGCCCTGGATCTCAAGAGGGCTGCCGTGCGTGAAGTAGTAGGACGTTTCCATACCTCCAACCCAAGGGTGTTTGGGTCCGTTTTGTTGGGGACTGATAAAGACGGCAGTGATCTCGATTTACTGGTTGATGCGCTACCGGGAGCGACCCTTTTTGACCTTGGTGGGCTGCAGGTGGAGTTGGAAGACTTGCTCGGGGTAAACGTCGATTTGCTGACGCCTGGCGATCTGCCTCTGAAGTTTCGTGCTCAAGTCTTGGCTGAGGCCCGGCCCGTATGATCTCAAATCGGATTGGCGACTACCTGGAGCACATGCGCCAGGCATCGTCCGACGCGATCACCTTTGCCGAAGGGGTGAGCAAACCTGAGTTTTTGAAGACAAGCGTACCCAACAAGCCGTGATCATGAGTTTGATCATCATCGGCGAAGCGTCGACCAAAATAATGGATCAACATCCAGAGTTTGCAGCCGCCCAACCGCAGGTGCCTTGGCGCAGTATGCGCGGGATGCGCAACCGGATTGCCCATGGTTACTTCGACATAAATCTTGAAGTGGTATGGGACACGGTTCAGCACGCGCTACCTGAGCTGCTGAACAACCTGCCAGCCGCACCCGCCTGAAGAGCGGGTGCAGCTTCAGATAATTAAGGCATCACCGGCGGCAAATATTTAAGCGTCGTGCCCAACGCCCACAGCAGGAACAACACCAGCGGCGTATGCACCAGCAGCTGCACAAACGAAAAACCGATCAAGTCCCGCGCCTTCAACCCCAGCACGCCCAGCAGCGGCAGCATATAGAACGGGTTGATCAGGTTCGGCAGCGCTTCGGCGGCGTTGTAGATCTGCACCGCCCAGCCCAGGTGATATTCCAGGTCATTGGCGACCTGCATCACGTACGGCGCCTCGATGATCCACTTGCCGCCGCCCGACGGGATGAAGAAGCCCAGCACCGCCGAGTACACGCCCATCAACAGCGCGTAGGTGTCGTGGGACGCGATCGAGGTGAAGAAGGTCGAGATATGGTGCGCCAGGGTCGCGCCGTCACTGCCTTTCACCACGGTCATCAGCGCGGCAATCGAGCCATATAGCGGGAACTGGATCAGCACCCCGGTGGTGGTGGGTACCGCACGGGCCACCGCATCGAGAAAACTGCGCGGACGCCAGTGCAGTAGGGCACCGACCATCAGGAACAGGAAGTTGTAGGTGTTCAGCCCCGAGATCGCGCTGATCGCCGGCTTGGTCGAGAATTCATGGAACAACCAACCGGCGGCCAGCAACGCCAGCAGGATGGTCAGCAACGGGCTGTGCTCCAGCCACTCGCCCGGACGGGTCGGCGGTTGCGGCTTGGGCATGTTGAAGGCCGGGTCGATACCGCAAGCCTTGGCGTCACGGGCGGAGTTCGGGCCGGGCGCGGTGGCGTAGGCGATGATCAGCGACACCACGATCAGCGCCAGCAACAGCACGCCGGACTGCCACAGAAAGATGGTGTCGGTGAACGGGATCATCCCGGTGATCGACAGGATCGACGGCGGCAAACTGGCCGGGTTGGCCTGCAACTGCGCCGCTGACGACGACAGCCCCAGCGCCCAAACGGCACCCAGGCCGAGGTAGGCCGCAGCACCGGCCGCGCGGTAATCCATGCGCAAATCCGTACGCCGGGCCAGCGCACGCACCAGCAAACCACCGAACACCAGGGACAGGCCCCAGTTGAGCAACGAGGCGACCATCGAAATCAGCGCCACCCAGGCCACGGCAGAACGGCCGTTCTTCGGGATGCGCGCCAGGCGGTCGATCAATTTCACGGCGGGCGGGGAGCTGGCGACCACGTAACCGCCAATCACCACAAAGGCCATTTGCATGGTGAACGGGATCAAACTCCAGAAACCGTCACCAAACGCCTTGGCGGCCTCGGTCGGCGCGGCGCCCATGCCCAGGGTCGCCACGGCGACAATGATCACGGCGAGGGCGGCAAACACCCAGGAGTCAGGGAACCAGCGCTCGGCGAAGTTTGAACAACGCAGGGCGAATCGGGCGTAGCGGCTGTCTTCGATAGCATCGGCCACGTTCAGTACCTCTATTTGTATTTATTATGGGGGCGGCAGTTTTGCTGCATGTTCCTCTACGGCTATTCATTTGGGAATGTAGTTATCTTCATTGATCAATGAGTAAAGCAAATATATCCGGCGAGATTGCCATCACCGGGCCCAGCTCATAACCTGCAGTCCATTTCGTTTGTCTGCCGAGCTTTTCCATGACTGCCACCTCTTATCCACAGGCGCAGCGTTTCTCCCGCTCCGACTACAAAACCCTGGGCCTGGCCGCCCTGGGCGGGGCCCTGGAAATCTACGACTTCATCATCTTCGTATTTTTCGCGCTCACCCTCAGCCAGCTGTTTTTCCCGCCGGAAATGCCCGAGTGGCTGCGCCTGCTGCAAAGCTTCGGCATCTTTGTCACCGGCTACCTCGCGCGCCCGCTGGGCGGAATCCTGATGGCACACTTCGCCGATCACCTGGGGCGCAAACGGGTGTTCAGCCTGAGCATCCTGATGATGGCGCTGCCGTGCCTGCTGATCGGCATCATGCCCACCTACGCACACATCGGTTATTTCGCACCGTTGATCCTGCTGGCGCTGCGCATCCTCCAGGGTGCGGCAGTGGGCGGGGAAGTGCCCAGCGCCTGGGTGTTTGTCGCCGAACACGCTCCGGACAACCATCGTGGTTATGCCCTGGGCTTCCTCCAGGCCGGGCTGACCTTCGGCTACCTGCTCGGCGCGCTGACGGCGACGCTGCTGGCGCAAGTCTTCACCCCGGCCGAAATCCTCGACTACGCCTGGCGCTTCCCGTTCCTGCTCGGCGGCGTGTTCGGCGTGATCGGTGTCTGGCTGCGGCGCTGGCTCAGCGAAACCCCGGTGTTCCTGCAAATGCAGGCCCGTCGCCAGGCCGGCGCCGAACTGCCGCTGCGTACCGTCCTGCGGGAACATCGCAGCGCGCTGCTGCCGGCGATGATCCTCACCTGCGTGCTCACCTCGGCCGTCGTCGTACTGGTGGTGATCACCCCGACCATGATGCAGAAAACCTTCGGCATGAGCCCCAGCCACACCTTCGCCCTGAGCGCGTTGGGCATCGTGTTCCTGAATATCGGTTGCGTGTTGGCCGGGCTGCTGGTGGACCGCATCGGCGCCTGGCGTGCGGTGTTGGTCTATAGCCTGCTTCTGCCGGTGGGGATTGCCGTGCTCTATGCGAGCCTGATTGCCGGTGGCGTGTGGCTGGGCGCAGCGTATGCAATTGCCGGCTTGAGTTGCGGGGTGGTGGGCGCGGTGCCGTCGGTGATGGTCAACCTGTTCCCGGCGCAGGTGCGGGTGTCGGGGATTTCCTTCACCTACAACATTGCCTATGCGCTGTGGGCGAGTACCACGCCGCTGATGTTGATCGCGTTGATGCCGACCAGCCCGTGGATCTGCGTGGGGTATTGCGTGGCGATGGGCGCGGTGGGCGCAGTGAGTGCGGCGCATTTTGGCAAGCGCCTACCCACCTGATCGTTCCCACGCTCTGCGTGGGAACGCCTCACTGGACGCTCCGCGTCGGCTCGTGTGACGCGGAGCGTCACGGATGCATTCCCACGCGGAGCGTGGGAACGATCATTACGTCAGGAAGTGCCACATCAGCAATGTGCCCACCAGGCCCACCACCGACACAATGGTCTGCAACACCGACCACACCCAGATCGTCTGCTTCAGTTGCAAGCCGAAGTATTCGCGCACCATCCAGAAGCCGGCATCGTTGACGTGGCAGAAGAACACCGAGCCGGCACCAATCGCCAGGGCGACCAGTGAGCTTTGCGTCGCCGCCAATCCCGCCATCATCGGCGCGAGGATGCCCGCCGTTGTCGTGGTGGCGACGGTCGCCGACCCCGTGGCCTGACGCAGCGCCACCGCAATCAACCAGGCCAGCAACAGGTAAGGCATGTGCGCGCCTTCGGCCACCTTGCTGATGGTCTGGCTCACGCCGGCATCCAGCAGGGTTTGCTTCAACCCGCCACCGGCGCCGATGGTCAGCAGCAGCACCGCGATCGGCGCCAGCGCCTTGCGCAGGGTGTTGCCGACATCGGCCCGCGGCATGCCGCTGGCCCAGCCCAGGCAAATCACCGCGGCAATCACCGCCAGGCCCAGCGCGATCAACGGCTCACCGAGGAACTTCAAGGTCAGTGCCACCGGGCTTTCCGGCGACATGGCAACCTTGGCCAGGGTGCTGCCGAGCATCAGGATTACCGGCAACAGGATGATCAGCAGCGACACACCAAAACTCGGCTGGCGCGGCGCCTTGGGCGGTGCGCTGAACAGCGCGCCAATGTCGGCCGGCTCGTCCACGTGCATGCGCTTGGACAGCCAGTTGCCGTACAACGGGCCGGCCAGAATCACGGCCGGTACCGCCAGGCAGAAGCCCAGCAACATGGTCAGGCCCAGGTCGGCGTGCAACGCGCTGACCGCAATCAGCGGCCCCGGATGCGGTGGCATCAAGGCGTGCAGGGTGGTCATCCCCGCCAGCGCCGGAATTGCGATTTTCAGCAGCGGCTGGTTCGAACGCTTGGCCATCACAAAGATGATCGGCACCATCATCACCAGGCCCACTTCGAAGAACAGCGGCAAGCCAATCACCATCGCCACCAGCGCCATCACCCACGGCAACGACTTGCCCTTGCCCAACCCCAGCAGGGTGGTGGCGATACGGTCGGCAGCGCCGGACTCAGCCATCAACGCGCCGAGCATCGAGCCCAGGGCAATGATGATCCCGGCTTCACCGAGAATCGCCCCGGCGCCTTTGCTGAAGGCCTTGGCCACTTCTTCCGGCGGCAAGCCCGCGCCGACACCTGCGATAAACGTACCGATCAGGATCGACAGGAAGGGCGGCAGCTTGGTCGCGCTGATCAACACAATGATGCTGGCGATGGCCAGTAATACGCAGAACATGAGGCGGGTGTCGTGAACCATCCACGCGGCAGTCGATAACTCCAAAACGGGACTCCTTATCGAACAGGTTGGCTAATATGTTTCTTTTTGTTTCCTGCTCGAAAAGCATACCTGATACAACGGTTCCAGAGCGTTCATGTTCAATTTTGGTGCGTATGGCTTAACGCTCAGCTGACGGCGAGATGACAATTTTGCAACTCGTGCCGGTGGTTTTGGCCTATAGCTCTATGATCAACCGGACCACGACCCACGAGGACATTTCATGAGCGCAGGACACAGCCACGCCCAGGTACGCGCCGGCCACGAACGGCTGTTATGGATCGCATTGGCACTGACCGGCAGCTTTATGATCGCCGAGGTGATCGGCGCCTTTATCACCGGCAGCCTGGCGCTGTTGTCCGATGCCGCGCACATGATGACCGACGCCCTGGCGCTAGGGATTTCCCTGGTGGCGATCCAGGTCGCCAAGCGCGCCGCCGACCGCAAGCGCACCTTCGGCTATGCGCGTTTCGAGATCCTGGCGGCAGCGTTTAATGCGCTGCTGCTGTTCGGCGTGGCGTTCTACATCCTGTATGAGGCGTATCAACGCTTGCAGGCGCCCGCCGAGATCCAGTCCACCGGCATGCTGGTGATCGCGGTGCTGGGGCTGGTGGTCAACCTGATTTCCATGCGATTGCTGAGTGCGGCCAGCGGCGAAAGCCTGAATGTGAAGGGCGCTTACCTGGAAGTCTGGAGTGACATGCTCGGCTCCATCGGCGTGATCATCGCGGCGCTGGTGATCATGTACACCGGCTGGGGCTGGGTGGATTCGGTGGTGGCGGCAGCGATTGGCTTCTGGGTGTTGCCCCGCACCTGGACGCTGCTCAAGGAAAGCATGAACGTGCTGCTGCAAGGTGTGCCGGATGGCATTGATATCGACAAGGTGGAGCAGGCGATTCGCGGCGTTCCCGGGGTCAAGGACGTGCACGACCTGCATATCTGGGCCCTCACCAGCGGCAAAAATGTGCTGAGTACTCATCTGGTGGCGGATTCGGCGCAAGGCAGCGAGCAACAGATCCTCAGCCAGGTGACGGAGTTACTGCATGAACAATTCGATATTTCCCACGCCACGATCCAGATCGAGGGCGAAGGTTTTCAGCACGACGAGCACGACGAGGTGCACGCCTGACCGTCACTCACGGTCTTCCAGCACATAACCCACGCCGCGCAAGGTATGGATCAACTTGCGCTCGAACGGGTCATCGATCTTCGCCCGCAGGCGGCGGATCGACACTTCCACCACATTGGTGTCGCAATCAAAGTTCATGTCCCATACGAACGAGATAATTTGCGTGCGCGACAGCACCACGCCGCTCTGGCGCATCAGCAGGTGCAGCAGGGCGAATTCCTTGGTGGTCAGGTCGATGCGCTGCAACCCGCGAAACGCCCGGTGGCGGCCCTGATCCAATTCCAGGTCGGCCACCCGCAACACATCCGGCACCGGCGAATGCACGCTGCGGCGCATCAAGGTGCGCACCCGCGCGAGTAATTCGGGGAACTCAAACGGCTTGACCAGGTAATCATCGGCGCCCAGGTCCAGGCCCTTGATCCGGTCGGCGAGGCGGCCCTGGGCGGTCAGCATCATGATGCGGGTGCTGCTGTTCTGGCGGATGCGTTGCAGCACGTCCCAGCCATCCATCAACGGCAAATTCACGTCGAGCATCACCAGGTCGTAGGCGTGCTGGCGAGACAAATGCAGGCCGTCGGCGCCGGTGGCGGCACAGTCGACGATATAGCCACTTTCGCTCAATCCCTGATGTAGATAATCGGCGGTTTTAGGTTCGTCTTCGATAACCAGAATACGCATGTCGAGGATCCCGCTGGGCAGTGGAAAAGTTGCCCGGAGCTTAAAGCAAAAGCCCGCGCCAGAGCCGTTGCTAACGGATTTGTAATGTTCTGGCCACTCCTCTGATAAGTACCGAAAGTTACATTGCCCACCTGTTAATTCATGGGCATGGAACTCTTGTTATGCCAACTTTTGTCCGCACGTTTATCGGCGCTTCGGTGCTGTTGCTGATGACGGTCCAGGGCGCAAACGCGCAAACCCTGACCCTCGAATCGGCCCTGCAAACCGCCTTCGCCAACAACCCCGACATGGCCGCTGCGCAGTGGGAAATCGACATCGCCCAAGGCGGTCGCCAGCAGGCCGGTTTGATCCCGAATCCGGTGGCCTCCTGGGACGCCGAAGACACCCGCCGCAACTCGCGCACCACCACCGTAAAACTGAGCCAAACCCTGGAGCTGGGTGGCAAGCGCGGCGCCCGGATTGATGTCGCCACCCGTGCCCAGGAGGCGGCCGCACTCACCCTGGAACAGCGCCGCAACGGTCTGCGAGCGGAGGTCATCGACGGTTACTACGGTGCACTTCGCGCCCAGGAACGCCTCGACCTGGCCCAGCGCTCAGTGGCATTGGCCGAGCGCGGCCTGGTGGTGGCCAATGGTCGCGTCACCGCCGGCAAAACGTCCCCGGTGGAAGCCACCCGCGCCCAGGTGCAACTCTCGGAAATCCGCCTGGAATTCAACCGCGCGCAGATGGGCCTGACCGATGCCTACCGGCGCCTCGCCGCCAGTACTGGCGCGGCCAGCACCGATTTCCAGGCCGTCGCCACCCAAGCCCAGGCCGCCCCGGCGTTACCGTCGCCCACGCAGTTGCTGGGGCGCCTGGAACAGACCGCCGAACTGCGCCTGGCCGAGCTGCAAATCGTCCAGGGCGAAGCGGCCCTGGGCCTGGAAAAAGCCCAGCGCATTCCCGACCTCGACGTGTCCATCGGCAGCCAATACGACGCCAGCGTGCGCGAGCGGGTCAACGTGGTGGGCGTGTCGATGCCGATCCCGCTGTTCAACCGCAACCAGGGCAACGTGCTGGCCGCGAGTCGCCGTGCCGACCAGGCCCGCGACCTGCGCAACGCTACCGAACTGCGCCTGCGCACCGAAACCCGCCAGGCCCTGGACCTTTGGCAAACCGCGAATACCGAAGTGCGCTCGTTCAACCAACAGATCCTGCCCGCCGCCCAAAGCGCGGTGGACAGCGCCACCCGCGGTTTCGAGATGGGCAAGTTCAACTTCCTCGACGTACTCGACGCCCAGCGCACCTTGATTGCGGCCCGCACCCAATACCTCGCGGCGACCGCCCAGGCCACCGAAGCCTGGGTGCGCATCGAACGGATTTACGGCGACCTTGCCCGGTTTTGATTTTTTCAGGAGCGTTCCATGAACAACAAACACAGGATGGCGCTGGCCGTTGCGCTGATGCTGGCGTGGCCGGCCATCAGCGGTGCGGCAGAGGCGGAAGAGGAAGGCAAGATCGAGCTGACCGAACAGCAGGTCCAGGCCGCCGGTATTCAACTGGCCCCGGCGCAATCCCGGCAGATCAGCACTGTGCTTTCGCTGCCGGGCGAGGTGCGTTTCGACGAAGACCGCACCTCCCACATCGTGCCGCGTGCTGCCGGCGTGGTGGAGTTGGTGAAGGTCAACCTCGGCCAATCGGTGAAGAAGGGCGAGCTGCTCGCGGTGATCGCCAGCCAGCAGATTTCCGATCAGCGCAGTGAACTGGCGGCCAGTGAGCGCCGGGTGGTACTGGCCCGCACCACCTTCCAGCGCGAGCGCCAGTTGTGGCAGGACAGGATCTCCGCCGAACAGGATTACCTGCTGGCGCGCCAGGCGCTGCAAGAGGCCGAAATCGCCCTGAACAATGCCCGGCAAAAGATGAACGCCCTGAGCGGCAGCGCCGTATTGGTTGGTGGCAATCGCTACGAACTGCGGGCGCCGTTCGACGGCGTGGTGGTGGAAAAACACCTGGGTGTCGGCGAAGTGGTGAGCGAGACCAGCAACGCCTTCACCCTGTCGGACCTGTCCCAGGTGTGGGTCACCTTCGGCGTTTTCCCCAAGGATTTGAACAAGGTCCGGGTCGGCAAACCGGTGAAGGTCACGTCCTCGGAAATGGGCACCGAAGTGCTCGGTACCGTGGCCTATGTCGGCAACTTGCTGGGGGAGCAGACCCGCACGGCCACCGTGCGCGTCACGGTGCCGAACCCTGATGCTTCGTGGCGTCCAGGGCTGTTCGTTTCCGTGCAGGTCGCCACCGACACCTACCCGGCCAAGGTCACCGTCCCCCAGGAGGCGATCCAGACCGTCGAGGACAAACCCTCGGTGTTCGTGCGCACCAGCGACGGCTTCATGACCCGGCATATCGAACTGGGCGTCAGCGAAAACGGTTTCGTCGAAGTGCGCCAGGGCCTCGACGCCGGCGCGCAGGTGGCCACCGTCGGCAGCTTCATCCTCAAGTCCGAGTTGGGCAAGGCCTCGGCCGAGCACGCCCATTGACCCTGCGAGTGATTTCCCATGTTTGAGCGCCTTATCCAATTCGCCATCGAGCAGCGCATCATCGTGCTGTTGGCGGTGCTGTTGATGGCCGGTGTCGGTATCGCCAGCTATCAGAAATTGCCCATCGACGCCGTGCCGGATATCACCAACGTCCAGGTGCAGATCAACTCGGCGGCGGCGGGTTTTTCGCCGCTGGAAACCGAGCAGCGCATCACCTTTCCCATCGAGACCGCCATGGCCGGGCTGCCGGGCTTGCAGCAGACCCGCTCGCTGTCGCGCTCGGGCTTGTCCCAGGTCACGGTGATTTTCAAGGACGGCACCGACCTGTTCTTCGCCCGCCAGCTGGTCAACGAACGCTTGCAGGTGGCTCGCGAGCAACTCCCCGATGGCATCGAAAGCATGATGGGGCCGATCTCCACCGGGCTCGGGGAAATCTTCCTGTGGACCGTGGAGGCGAAAGACGGCGCGCGCAAGGAGGACGGCTCAGCCTATACGCCGACCGACCTGCGGGTGATCCAGGACTGGATCATCAAGCCGCAACTGCGCAACGTGCCGGGGGTGGCCGAGATCAACACCATCGGCGGGTTTGCCAAGGAATACCAGATCGCCCCGGACCCCAAGCGCCTGGCGGCCTACAACCTGACCTTGGGCGACCTGGTCACGGCGCTGGAGCGCAACAACGCCAACGTCGGCGCCGGCTACATCGAGCGCAGCGGCGAGCAATTGCTGATCCGTGCGCCGGGGCAAGTCGCGTCCATCGACGACATTGCCAACATCGTCATCACCACTTCCGACGGTACGCCGATTCGGGTGCGCAACGTCGCCCAGGTCGACATTGGCCGCGAGCTGCGTACCGGTGCCGCCACGGAGAATGGCCGCGAAGTGGTGCTGGGCACGGTGTTCATGTTGATCGGCGAAAACAGCCGCACGGTGTCCCTGGCGGTCGCGAAAAAACTCGAAGAGATCAACCGTTCGCTGCCTGAAGGTGTGGTGGCCGTCACCGTCTACGACCGCACCAACCTGGTGGAAAAAGCCATCAGCACCGTGAAGAAAAACCTCTTCGAAGGGGCGCTGCTGGTGGTGGCGGTGCTGTTTCTGTTCCTCGGCAATATCCGCGCTGCGCTGATCACCGCGATGGTGATTCCCCTGGCCATGTTGTTCACCTTTACCGGGATGTTTACCAACAAGGTCAGCGCCAACCTGATGAGCCTCGGCGCGTTGGATTTCGGGATTATCGTGGATGGCGCGGTGGTGATCGTCGAAAACGCCATCCGCCGCCTGGCCCACGCCCAGCAGCGCCACGGGCGATTGCTGACCCGCAGCGAGCGCCTGCATGAAGTGTTTGCGGCGGCCAAGGAAGCGCGGCGCGCGCTGATCTTCGGGCAACTGATCATCATGGTGGTGTACCTGCCGATCTTCGCCCTCACCGGGGTGGCCGGGAAGATGTTCCACCCGATGGCGTTCACCGTGGTGATCGCGCTGCTGGGGGCAATGATTCTGTCCGTGACCTTCGTGCCGGCGGCCATTGCGCTGTTCGTCACCGGCAAGGTCAAGGAAGAGGAAAACCTGGTGATGCGCAGCGCACGCCGTGTCTACGCGCCGGTGCTGGATTGGGTGATGGCGCGCCGGCCGCTGGTGTTCGGCCTGGCGGTGCTGGCCATCGTTGCGTCGGGCCTGGTGGCCAGTCGCATGGGCAGCGAATTTATCCCCAGCCTCAGCGAGGGTGATTTCGCCCAACAAGCGTTGCGGGTGCCGGGCACCAGCCTGACGCAGTCGGTACAGATGCAGCAGCAACTGGAAAAGACCTTGATGGCCGAGGTGCCGGAAATCGAGCGGGTATTCGCCCGCACCGGCACCGCGGAAATCGCCTCCGACCCGATGCCGCCGAACATCTCCGACAGCTACGTGATGCTCAAGCCCAAGGACCAGTGGCCCGACCCGAAGAAGTCCCGTGAGGCAATCATTGCCGACATCCAGCGCGCCAGTGCGATTGTGCCGGGCAGCGTGTATGAACTGTCGCAACCGATCCAGCTGCGCTTCAACGAACTGATTTCCGGCGTGCGCAGTGACGTGGCGGTGAAGGTGTTTGGTGACGACATGGCGGTGCTCAACAAGACCGCCGGGGAAATCGCCGAGACCTTGCAAACCCTCAAGGGCGCCTCGGAAGTGAAGGTGGAACAGACCTCCGGCCTGCCGGTGCTGACCATCAATATCGACCGCGACAAGGCCGCGCGTTTCGGCCTGAACGTGGGCGATGTGCAAGACACGATCGCCGTCGCCGTGGGTGGGCGCCAGGCCGGGACGATGTACGAAGGCGACCGGCGTTTTGACATGGTCGTGCGTTTGTCGGACGCGCTGCGCACCGATATCGAAGGCCTGTCGCGGCTGTTGATTCCGATCCCGGCGCTGGCGAATAACGCGGCGGGGCAGTTGGGTTTTATCGCGCTGTCGGAAGTCGCCAGCCTGGACCTGGTGCTCGGCCCCAACCAGATCAGCCGTGAAAACGGCAAGCGCCTGGTGATCGTCAGCGCCAACGTGCGTGGGCGGGATATCGGCTCGTTTGTCGAGGAAGCCGGGACGGCCATCGACACTCAGGTGAAAATCCCCGCGGGCTACTGGACCACCTGGGGCGGCCAGTTCGAGCAGTTGAAGGAAGCTTCCGAGCGCTTGCGCATCGTGGTGCCGGTGGCGTTGCTGCTGGTGTTCGGGTTGCTGTTCATGATGTTCAACAACCTCAAGGACGGGCTGCTGGTGTTCACCGGGATTCCCTTCGCGTTGACCGGCGGGATCATGGCGCTGTGGCTGCGGGACATTCCGTTGTCGATCTCGGCGGGCGTGGGTTTTATCGCGCTGTCGGGGGTGGCGGTGCTGAACGGGTTGGTGATGATTGCGTTCATTCGCAACCTGCGGGAAGAGGGGCGCTCATTGTCGGTGGCCATCAACGAAGGCGCCCTGACGCGCTTGCGCCCGGTGTTGATGACGGCGTTGGTGGCGTCGCTGGGGTTTATCCCCATGGCCCTGGCCACCGGCACCGGCGCCGAAGTGCAGCGCCCGTTGGCGACGGTGGTGATTGGCGGGATTATTTCGTCGACGCTGCTGACCCTGCTGGTATTGCCGGCGCTGTATCACTGGGCGCACCGGCGTGAAGAACAGGAAGACCGCCTGATGCCTGGCCAATAACCTGTGGCGAGGGAGCAAGCTCCCTCACCACAATGGGTTATTGGCAGATAGCGTTGGTATGAAGGGGAAACACCAACCGAAACACAGTGAAATCTCCGGGCTCGCTGCTGACTTCTGCCAGGCCTTGATGCAGGGTCATGATTGACCGCACGATGGCCAGCCCCAGCCCGGTCCCCCCTTCGGAGCGGGCGCGGCTGCTGTCGACGCGGTAGAAACGCTCGAACAGGTTCGGCAGGTGGTGCGCTTCAATCCCCGGGCCCGGGTTGCCCACCGAGAGCGACACCTGCTGCCCGTGGGTTTCCACCTGCAACGACACCGTGGAAGCGTGTGGCGTATGCCTGATGGCATTGGACAACAAGTTGGAAATCGCCCGCTGAATCATCAGGCGGTCGCCATGCACCGAGGCATCACCGTGAAGGCTCAGGCTCAGTTGCTTGTCTTCGGCACTCAACGCAAACAGTTCCATCACCCGGCGTGCTTCAGCGGCCAGGGACACGGGCGCAAACGAAACCCGCGCCGCCGGGTGGCTGACCTGTGCCAGGAACAGCATGTCGGAAACGATCCGCGCCAGCCGCTCCATTTCTTCGGTGCTGGATTCCAGCACCGCCTTGTACTCCTCGGGAGGTCGCTCCCGGGACAACGTCACCTGGGCCTTGCCCATCAAGTTGGTCAGTGGCGCGCGCAGCTCGTGGGCCAGGTCATCGGAGAACTGCGACAACTGCTGCACACCGCCATCCAGGCGTTGCAGCATGAAATTGATGCCCTGCGCCAACTCGCCCAACTCGTTGGGCAAGTTATCCACAGCCAGGCGGTGGGTCAGATCCTGTGTGGTGACCTTGGCCGCGACGCGGCTGAACTGTTGCAGCGGTGCGAGCCCGCGTTGCACCACCCACCACGCGCCGATGCCGATCAGCAGCAACAGCAGCGGCAGGGCGATCACCGTGGAACGCAGGTAAGCACTGAGCAATGCCTGATCGTCCCTGCGGTCCAGGGACAGCAGCACCCGCACGCGTTCGCCGCTGGACAGGCGCATCAGGCTGGAGGCGCTGAGCACCTGGTTGCCGTTGCTGTCGTCCCAGTTCAGGTAACCGAGGGTCTGGCGTGGTGCGAAGTCGGTCAGCAACGGTTCCTGTGGCTTGGCACCGACGCTTAGCAGCACCGCTTCATCGGGTGCGGTGCCGACGATGGTCAGGTAGAAATTGTCATGCCCCATCACCAGGTCCATCAGCGAATGCGGGCGGGCTTTTATGTCGCGGGTGTCCAGGCCGAGGGCGAGGCTGTGCTGGATCTGCTCCATCTTGCTTTCCAGGCCCTTGCGCGCCAGTTTCTCAAGCTCGTGGGTCAGCGCCAGGTAGGCCAGTGTCGCGAGCAGCACCACCAGGCCCGCGCCCATCAGGCTCACCGTCAGCCCGAGGCGCATCGACAGGCTGCTGGCTTTCATTGGCGGGCCTCCAGCACATAGCCCACGCCGCGAATGGTATGGATCAGCTTGACGTCACTCTGGTCGTCGACCTTGGCCCGCAGGCGGCTGATGGAGACCTCCACCACGTTGGTGTCGCAGTCGAAATTCATGTCCCACACCAGGGAAATAATCTGCGTGCGGGTCAGCACTTCGCCGGACTGACGCATCAGCACATGCAGCAGCGCGAACTCCTTGGTGGTCAGGTCAATGCGCCGGGTGCCGCGATAGGCGCGGTGGCGGCGCGGGTCCAGTTCAAGGTCCGACACGCGGAAGACTTCCGGCACCGGTATGTGCTCGCTGCGGCGCAACAGCGTACGCACCCGGGCCAGCAATTCGGGGAATTCGAAGGGTTTGACCAGGTAATCATCGGCGCCCATGTCCAGGCCCTTGATCTTGTCAGTCAGCCGGCCACGGGCTGTGAGCATCATCACCCGTTGGTTGCTGTCGCGGCGCAGTTGCTCAAGCACTTCCCAGCCGTCCTTGGCCGGCAGGTTTACATCGAGAATCACCAGTTCATAGGCGTGTTGCCCGGCCAGGTGCAGGCCGTCCACGCCGCTGGCGGCGCAGTCGACCACGTAACCGCTTTCGGTCAGGCCCTGCTGCAGGTAGGCGGCGGTTTTTTGCTCGTCCTCAACCACAAGGATACGCATGGGGGTTTACCTTTTACTGATAGAGAGAGACTGAAATTCGAATTTTCCGAAGCCTGAAGGCTGAAGTAACTACAGGGTCAATCAGCCAGTTTGTGACTGGTTGTTGCGTTGCAGAACGGGCGGGCAAAAAAAACGCCCCATCCGGGGCGTTAAAAATTCATCTCTTTCCAAAGGAGCTACACAAAAGCTTCAGAGATGAATGTGCTCGGTGTGCGCCGTTCAGATCGACTGCTTCTGTGCGTCGGCGGGCGCGGTCTCGGCCACGGACTGTTCACCGTGGACCTGTTGCTGTTGCTGGCGGAACTCGGCGAGGAACTGCCGGGAGCGGTCGGCGCCGTCGTCGGCGAATGCGAGGGTGGAAGTGGCGCCGAGAAAACTGATCAATAACAGGTGGGATGGCTTCATGACGTGTCTCCAAATAAGGCGTGTGCCGTTAGTTGTGACCAGTATATGAAGCGCAACTTAACGAGAAGGTGAGGCGCATATTACAGTTCTGACAGGCTTCAATTTGTGAACAGATGTTAGTCAACGGCAAATGAATGTAAGCATTTGCCGTTGTGTTCATTTACAGAATTGCCAATGGGTATTCGACAATCAACCGAACTTCTTCCAAGTCCGACTCAAAGGCACTTGAGCGAACGGTCGCCTGGCGCAAACGCAGCGACAGGTCTTTCAAGTTACCGCCCTGCACCACGTACTTCGCCTCGATATCCCGCTCCCAGCGGCGTTGATCGGTCAGCGGGTCGCCGGCCGCGTCACGGCGCATGTACACGCTGTTGGCGTTGCTGTAGTCGGCGCCGGTACCTTTGCCATAGCGGGTCATGAAGGTCAGGCCAGGAATGCCGAAGGCCTGCATGTCGAGGTTATAGGCGAGCATCCACGAGCGTTCCTTGGGCGAGTTGAAGTCGCTGTACTGGATCGAGTTGTTGAGGAAGATCGAGTCCGACATGCGCAGGTAGTCAAAGTCGTCATCGCCGTTGTTGCGCTGGTGCGACAGGGCCAGGCTGTGGGCGCCGACCTTGACCCCAAGCCTGGCGCTCCAGATGTTGTTATCGAACTCGCCAAGGCGTTTCTTGCCCTCGTCCACGGCCTTGTAATAGTTGAAGTCGCCAAACAGCGACACGTCATCGTTCAGCGGGTAGCTGGCGGCGCTGCCGAAGTAGTACTGGTCCCAGGCATCCTTCAGGCGGCTGGTGTACAGGCTGACGCTGAGGTGTTTGTTCACCTGGTAGTCGCCGCCGGCATAGCCGATCCAGGGTGAATCCACCTTGCCCGCATAAAACGTCGCGAAGCCTTTATCCATGCCGCTTTGGGTGGGCTGGCTCATGCCGCTCAAGTGCCCGGCCTGCAAGCTCAAGCCGTCAATGCTGGTGTTTTGCGCGGTGACGCCACGGAAGCTTTCCGGCAACACCCGCGAGTCGCCGTAGGCCACCACCGGGGTCAGCGGGAACACGTCACCGGCCTTGATCACGGTATCCAGCAGGCGCACTTTTACCGCGCCGCCGAGCTTGCTGTAGCCATCCTCGGGGTGGTTGTCGCTGTCTACCGGCAGTACGCCGAACGAGCCCTTGCCGCCGCTGCGGCCGGTGCCGGAGTCGAGTTTCAGGCCATACATCGCAAACGCATCGAGGCCGAAACCCACCGGACCCTGAGTGAATCCGGATTCGAACTTGCCGATAAAACCCTGGACCCAGGCTTCGGAATAGCCATTGCCGGTGGGACTCGACTGGCCCTTGCGGTCATCGCGGTTGAAGTAGAAGTTGCGGGCCAGCACGTTCAAGGTGCTGCCTTCGATAAACCCTTCGGGTTTTTCTTCCACGGCCATGCCTGACAGCGGGGTGAGCCCCGCCAGGGCGGCAATCATGGAGAGTGAAAATGTGCGGTTAGTGCTCATGTAGCGCTCCTCGGTAGTGGCAGCTATCAGCTTCTTATCGATGGGGCATTCTTGTTGTGATGGTGCCCGGGCAGATAGTTGCAAACACGAGATAACGGCGAGGTGGCGCACAGATTACAATTTTGGAATTTCAATAAAACATAACGGATAAGTAATCTTTCGGTGAACTTTGCGACAGGCTTGGTTAGTTATTCTTGCTCTGAACTTTTAATTCAATAAGTCAGACGAGGACGCCCTCATGAATACCCTGAAAACCACTGTCGCTGCATTGGCCCTGATCGTTTCCGCCGGCGCGATGGCCGAAGGTGGAGGCGACCGCACCTTCGCCCAATTGATGCAAAACAATGAGCAAGCCATGGCCGCCTACGCCGCCAGAAAGGGCAAGCCTGCGCCCGAGGTGATGGTGTATCGCTACGGCATGAAGCTGGACATTGCCAGGGTGGTGAATGTCACGCCGCCGATCCGCTCGTGCAGCGCGGTGCCGTCACGCATGACCTACGAAGACTCCACCGGCAAGCTCAACACGCTCCACTACCAAGTGATGGGCATCTGCCGTAACAACGGCAGTTGAGGGGCTGAAAAAATATAGTTGGGCAATGGGCTAAAGCTCTCTTAAGAAAATGCCGGCAGCGCCGATGCAGGTCAGATCCCGCCCTCATTTGCCCACCGGTGCCTCCATGTTCAACACCCGTCTCAAGCAGGAGCTGTCTGCTCTTCGCGAAGAATTATCCAGTTTGCAGCAGGTCAAGGAGAGCCTGGAAAGCGAAATGATGGCCCTGACCCTGGATCCCGAAGGGCGCATCGAGTCCGTCAATGCCATCTTCCTTCAAGAGATGGCTTACCAGGCAAGCCAGCTGCAAGGCCGCCTGATCGAGGATCTGGTGCCGGCGCACGTCAAGCACGACACCTTTCAACTGCGCTTCACGAACGCCCTGGTGCGTGGCGAACACTTCGCCGGTTCCGTACGCCTGATGCGCGGCAACGGCAATGAGGCGTGGCTGCGCTCCATCGTGCAACCGGTGCGTGGCAGTGACGGGCGTATCAAGCATATTTCGATGTACTCCAGCGACCTGACCCGCACTATCGAGGCGTCCCGCGAGCACGAAAACCTGATCACCGCGCTGGTGCGTTCCACGGCAGTGATCGAGTTCGACCTCAACGGTAATGTACTGACGGCCAACGACCGTTTCCTCAGCGGCATGGGTTACAGCCTGGCGCAGATCCAGGGCAAACATCACCGGATATTCTGTGAGCCGCAGGATGCCGGCAGCGTCGAGTACCAGCAGTTCTGGAAGCGCCTGAACGCCGGTGAATTCGTCGCGGGCCGCTTCAAGCGAGTGGACAGCCACGGGCGGGTGGTGTGGCTGGAGGCTTCGTATAACCCGGTGCTCGACGCCAACGAGCGGCTGTACAAAGTGGTCAAGTTCGCCACGGTGATCACCGACCAGGTCAACCAGGAACAGGCCGTGGCCGACGCGGCCAACATCGCCTACAGCACCTCGCTGCACACCGACAGCAGCGCCCAGCGCGGCACCACCGTGGTCACCCAGGCGGTGGAGGTGATGCGCGACCTGGCCAAGCACATGGAGCAGGCGGGTGAGGGCATTGAAGCGCTGAACGCCCAGTCCCAGGTGATTGGCAGCATCGTCAAGACCATCAGCGGCATCGCCGAGCAGACCAACCTGCTGGCACTCAACGCCGCCATCGAAGCCGCCCGCGCCGGTGAGCAAGGCCGTGGTTTTGCGGTGGTGGCCGATGAGGTTCGGCAACTGGCGTCGCGTACCAGCAAGGCCACCGAGGAAATCGTCGGCGTGGTGCGCCAGAACCAGGACATGGCCCGCGATGCAGTGGCGTTGATGACCGATGGCCGCCTGCAGGCCGAGCAAGGGCTGGCCCTTGCGGCCGAGGCGGGCACGGTGATCGTCGAGATCCAGGACGGCGCCCAGAAAGTGGTCAGCGCCGTAGGGCAATTCGCCAATCAACTGAGCAGCTAGTCACCCGGGCTCATGCTTGAGGTATCGTAGGTTTTTTTTCCGAGCCTTTCGTCCATGAGCCCTAACCATCGCCGTCCCGTCCCGCTGTCCAAGGCCTACCGCTTGCTCAACCACGGCCCGACCGTACTGGTCAGCGCCGCGCACAACGGCCAGCGCAACATCATGGCTGCGGCATGGGCGATGCCGCTGGATTTCGAACCGCCCAAAGTCGCCGTCGTGCTGGATAAGGCCACCTGGACCCGGCAACTGCTCGAAGGCGCCGGCACTTTCGTGCTCAACGTACCGTGTGCGGCCCAGGCCGATATCGTGCAGACCGTGGGCAACACCACCGGCAGCGAGACCGACAAGTTCGCCGCATATGGCTTGCAGACGTTCAGCGGCGAACACACCGAAGCGCCGATGCTCGAAGGCTGCGTGGCGTGGCTGGAATGCCGCTTGCTGCCGGAACCGCATAACCAGCAGACCTACGATCTGTTCCTCGCCGAAGTGGTGGCCGCCCAGGCTGATGAGCGCGTATTCAGCGACGGTCGCTGGCATTTCGAAGGGCAGGATGCGCTGCGTACCTTGCACCATGTGGCGGGCGGGCATTTCCTGACGATTGGTGAGCCGATTGATGGGCGACATCTTTAAGCCCAGTGCCAATTCTTCCGGTACAGCCTGGTTTTGTGGCGAGGGAGCTTGCTCCCGCTGGAGCGCGAAGCGGTCCCATTGTTTCCTGCCAATACACTTGGTCGGTAGATATACGACTGCTGCGCAGCCGAGCGGGAGCAAGCTCCCTCGCCACAAAGGTTGTGCTACCACTGCGCCTTGCTGAGCGCCTCGGCAAACGCCATCAACTTCGGCGAGTACTGCCGCGATGGCGGATACACCAGCGATATCGCCCGACTGCGCCCGGCAAATTCCTCCAGCAAGGGCACCAGGCGCCCGGCCGCCAGATCTTCCCGCACCGCAAAGTCCATCACCTGGGCGATGCCGAATCCGCCCAGCGCGCCGTCCACCAGCGCATCGCCGATATCAAAGATCAACCGCCCCTCGACACTCACGTCCTGCACCCTGCCATCGAGCATGAACTGCCAGTCCACCAGCCGGCTGGTGCGCAGGTTACGTACGGTCAGGCAGTTGTGGTCCTGGAGTTCATCGACGGTTTGCGGCGTACCAAAACGCGCGAGATAAGCCGGTGCGGCGACGGTGACCCAGCGCAGCGGTGGCAGTGCCCGGGCGATCAGGCGTTGGTCCTGGATGTCGCCGGTGCGCAGCAAGGCGTCAAAGCCTTCGTCGACAATGTCCACCAGGCGGTCGGTCATTACCGCTTCAATGCGCAGGTCGGGGTATTGCAGGGTCAGCTCGCCGATCACCGGCATCACCACCTTGCGGCCAAACAACGAGGGCGTGCTGATCTTCAGCAAACCGGACGGTGAGGCACGGCGGTCGAGCATTTGCCGCTCGGCTTCGGCCAGTTCCGCCAGCAGCGGCGCGCTGCGTTCATACAGCATCTGCCCGTCGGGCGTGAGGCTGACGCTGCGGGTGTTGCGTTGCAGCAGGCGCACACCCAGCTGGTTTTCCAGCCGGGAAATGGCCCGGGACAAGCCCGATTGGGTCAGCCCCAGGTCTCCGGCGGCGCGAGTGAAACTGCGGGTTTCGGCGACGCGCACCAGCAGGCGAACAGCATTCAGATCCATGATTAAAGTCATTACTGAAAGAGTGATAGGGCTATTTATCATCTGTTGGGCATGAAAGAAACTGGCGCCTCTCATTTTCAGGCAGGACGCTGTGATGTCTTCTTCTCGACCCTCTGGCTGGATGCTGTTGCTGCTGGCAACCGCGCAACTGATCATCGCCCTCGACGCGACCATCGTGTTTGTCGCGCTGCCGCAAATCGGCAGCCACCTGGGTTTTTCTGCCCAGCAATTGCAGTGGGTGGTCAGTGCCTACAGCGTGGCGTTTGGTGGCTTCCTGTTGCTGGGCGGTCGGGCGGCGGACCTGTTGGGCAAGCGGCGCTTGTACATGCTTGGCCAGTCGCTGTACGCGCTGTCTTCCCTGGCGGCGGTGCTCGGTGGCAGCGCCTTGCTGCTGGTGCTGGCGCGGGCGGTGCAGGGTGTGGGTGGGGCGCTGTTGTTCCCGGCCACGCTGGCGCTGATCAACACCCACTACGCCGAAGGGCCCGCGCGTAATCGGGCGTTTGCCGTGTGGAGCGCGGCGTCTGCGGCGGGCCTGGCATTGGGCGCGTTGCTCGGCGGCGTGCTGACCCAGGCCTGGGGCTGGGAAGCGGTGTTCCTGGTGAACGTGCCATTGGCCGGTGCCTGTGCCCTGGCGGCGCGCTACTGGATTCCCGCCGATGGCGAGCGGGCCCGCGGGCGCAACTTTGATATCAGCGGTGCGTTGACCGTGACGCTGGGCGGCACCTTGCTGGTGTTCTCCCTGGTGCAGGGGCCGGAGTGGGGCTGGGCGGCGCCGTCGACCCTGGGCTGCATGGCCCTGGCGTTGGTGCTGCTCGGGTTGTTTGGGTGGATCGAACACCGGGGCCGTGATCCGTTGATGCCGCTACGCTTGTTGGGCTATCGCGAGTTGCGCATGGCCATGGTGTTGACGGCGGTGTTCATGAGCAGCTTTGGCGTGCAGTACTACTTTCTGGCGGTGTACTACCAGCAGGTCTACGGCTACAGCGTGTTGCAGGCGGGGTTGGCGTTTTTGCCGGCGACGCTGGTGTGCACCGCGGGTATCTGGCTGGCGGAGCGTTCATTGGCGCGTCTGGGGTTGCGCAACACCCTGGTCAGCGGCCAGTTGGCGGGCGCGGTGGGTATCGCTTTGGTATGTGTGGCGTTGCCGACGGGGGCGGGGTTCTGGTCGTTGCTGCCGGGGATTTTCATCCTGAGTATTGGCCAGGGCATGACCTGGACGGCGATGTGGGTGGCCGCCGGGCTGGGCATCCGGCCGGGCGAGCAGGGCGTGGCGGCGGGCATGGCGTCCACCAGCCAGCAGATTGGCGGTGCGTTGGGGCTGGCGTTGCTGGTGTCGTTGGCGAACGCCGGTGGGTCGACGGGCGCGGCGCAGGCGGGCGGGATTGAACTGGCGTTGTGGTGGAGCGCGGCGATTGCCCTGGCGGGGGCGGTTCTGGCGTTGGCCCTTAAGGAACGAGCTCCAGCGTCGAATACGATTTCGGCAGCGACATAGTTCAACTGTAGGAGCTGGCTTGCCTGCGATAGCGGAGTGTCAGCCAACAATTTATTAACTGATCCACCGCTATCGCAGGCAAGCCAGCTCCTACAGGTTGATCGCGTTTCAAGGCGGGATTTCAGCGCCCGAGCATCTTCACCCAGCGCGACGGCGGCATGCCGAAAGTGCTGCGGAACTGGCGGGTCATGTGGCTCTGGTCGGTGAAGCCGGCGGTCAGTGCCGCATCCACCAGTGACTGGCCCTGGCCCAGCAGGCTGCGCACCAGGTCCAGGCGGCGCATGGTCAGGTAGCGATAGGGGCTGGTGCCGAACAACAAACGAAAATCCCGCGACAACGCCCAGCGGTCGCGGTTGGCGTATTCCGCCATTTCATCGAGGGTAATCGGCCGGCCCAGGGCACTGTGGATAAATTCCCGTGCGCGCTCGGCGGCCCGGTAGTCGAAGGTCTTGCGATTGACCGTGATGCCCGACGCGTTATTCAGCGCCTGGGCCAAGTCAAACATCGCGTCCTGTTCCTGCAGCGGGTCAATCGGGCAATCCAGGCTTTGCAGCAACACTTCACTGGCGCGGTACAGCCACGGGTCGCTGGACAATCCGCCGGGGATGAACGGTAACGGCTTGCCGCCGAGCACCTGCTGGATCAGCGCCGGCTCCACGTAAATCATCCGGTATTTGAAACCTTCCTCGCTGCCGGCCCAGCCGTCATGCACTTCATCGGGATGGATCACCATGGTCCGCCCCGGCAGGCTGTGGGTCATGCCGCCGCGATAGTGAAAACTCTGCACACCGAACAGGGTACGGCCGATGGCATAGGTGTCGTGGCGATGGGGGTCGAAGCCAAACCCGGCAAAATACGCCTCGATACGCTCCAGGCCACTGGCGTGGGGCGCGCGGTGCAGCCAGTCGATATTGGTCGCCATGATGAGTTGTCGCGCAAAGAGATGGAAATACGGTAACCCAGTCTGAATCCGCTGTCTGCCGGGGTCTTGTACGATTGTGCAGGGCGGGTACCGGGCATATGATCCTTATTCCTGCACTGCCCTCGGCGGAATCCCAAATGGAATTGTTCAATCCGGCCTACGCGGCGCCTCTGGTCTCGCTGGCCCTGCTCTGGACCGTCGCGGTCGTCACGCCCGGCCCGAACTTCTTCAACACCGCGCAACTGGCCGCCAGTTGCTCGCGTCGCCACGGCGTGGTGGCGTCCTCGGGCGTGGCCACCGGCACCGTGATGTGGGGTCTGGCAGGCGGTTTGGGGATCAAGTCGCTGTTCACCGCAGCACCCATGTTGTACCTGGCGTTCAAGATCATCGGCGGCTGCTACCTGATTTACCTGGGGTTGAAACTGTTCCGGCGCTCGGCACCGTCGATGGCCCAGAACCTGTTGCCCGACGAACCTCGGCGTTCACTGTTCTCCGCCTGGCGCCTGGGTTTGCTGGGCAACCTGTCCAACCCCAAGGCGGCGCTGTTCGTCGCGACGATCTTTGCATCCACCATGCCGCAGTCACCGTCGCCGACGCTGCTGACCCTGGCCGTGATCACCATGGCGACCTTGTCATTCAGTTGGTACTCCTGCGTGGCGCTGGTGTTTTCCAGTGAGCGGATGGCCAACGTCTATGCCCGCTCGCGCAAGTGGCTGGACCGGTTTGCCGGTGGTTGTTATGTGCTGTTCGGGGCCACGCTGGTAGCGAATCGCTGACGGCTCATGGTAAGAAGCCTTACTTTCAAACGTGAGGCCGATCATGAGCAAGCTGCGGGTAGGGATTATTTTTGGTGGCCGTTCGGCCGAGCACGAAGTGTCGCTGCAATCGGCGCGCAACATCGTCGATGCACTGGACCGTTCGCGCTTCGAGCCGATCCTGATCGGCATCGACAAGGCCGGCCACTGGCACCTCAACGACACCTCGGGCTTTCTGCTCAACGAAGAAAACCCGGCGCTGATCGCTCTCAATCAATCCAATCGTGAACTGGCCGTGGTGCCGGGCAAGGCCAGCCAACAACTGGTGGAAACCGCCAGCCAGGCCTCGTTGGAACATGTCGATGTGATCTTCCCGATCGTCCACGGCACCCTCGGCGAAGACGGCTGCCTGCAAGGCCTGCTGCGCATGGCCGACTTGCCGTTTGTCGGCTCCGACGTGCTGGGCTCGGCCGTGTGCATGGACAAGGACATCAGCAAACGCCTGCTGCGCGATGCCGGGATTGCCGTGACACCGTTCATTACCCTCAACCGCAGGAATGCGGCGCGTACCACCTTCGAACACGCCCAACAAAAACTCGGATTGCCGATGTTCGTGAAACCGGCGAACCAGGGTTCGTCCGTGGGCGTGAGCAAGGTGGGCAGCGAGGCTGAATATCATGCCGCCGTAGAACTGGCCCTCGGGTTTGATGAAAAGGTGCTGGTGGAGTCGGCGGTAAAAGGCCGGGAAATCGAATGCGCCGTGTTGGGTAACGAGAATCCCATCGCCAGCGGCTGTGGCGAGATCGTGGTGCGGGACGGGTTCTATTCCTACGACAGCAAATACATCGATGACCAGGCAGCCCAGGTGGTGGTGCCGGCGGACATCAGTGTTGAAGCCAGCGAGCGTATTCGTGCGTTGGCTATCGAAGCGTTTGAAACCCTGGGCTGTGCCGGGCTGGCGCGGGTGGATGTGTTTCTGACGGATGAGGGTGAGGTGCTGATCAACGAGATCAACTCGTTGCCGGGCTTTACGCGCATCAGCATGTACCCGAAATTATGGCAGGCGGCTGGCATGAGCTACAGCGAGCTGGTGAGCCGGTTGATCGAGCTGGCGCTGGAGCGGCATGCGGGGCGCAAGGGGTTGAAGATCAGCCGCTAAAGATCAAATGTGGGAGCTGGCTTGCCTGCGATAGCGGTGGATCAGTGAATAAAATATTGACTGACACTCCGTCATCGCAGGCAAGCCAGCTCCCACACTAGATTTGCGCAGTCCTGGAAATCCACGAATACAACAACGTCTTGCGCTCCGTACTGTCATGGGTCCTTCGGCGGTAACTCGCAAATGCAGGCGAGGTGCAATACGTACACACCTCGCTCACCTCAACCTGCTCAGGTTTTATCCCTGCCGCCTCCAGCAAGATCAGCGCATACCGGCCCAAATCAAACCACGCACTCAACGCCTGCCTGGGTTCTGGCGGCTGAATCTCCGGTGCCAACAACGGCCCCGGCTGCTCAAACGTCCACGGCGCATTTCCATCCCGCCACAAATGCCCCTGGCTCGCCTGCAACTGCGCCACAAACTCGCCACTCACCTCATAACAACACGGCTTGATCGACGGCCCGATCGCAATCCGCAACTGGTCCAACGCCACTCCCTCGGCGGCAAACCGTTGCATGGCATTGGCGATGATCCCGCCTTGCAGCCCCTTCCAGCCGCCATGAATCGCAGCGACAAAATCCCCGCTCTCCGAGGCCATCAGCAACGGCAGGCAATCGGCGGTGATCACCGCAATCGGCTGCACATCCCGGCTGAAAACCCCGTCAGCCTCCACCGTATTGGGCATAAGCTCCGGGTGCCATTCAATGGTCGTGGCGCTGTGCACCTGCTTGCAGATGAACACCTCGTCGGGCCGCAATGGATCGTCAATCGTACAAAACCCATGGTCGACGCCAGCCAGGGCGCCGAGGTTATTTGCCTTGTGCACGCGCAGCTCTCCAGTGAGTCAATTCAATCCCCCAGCGCTTCGCCTTCACGGCGTGGATCAGCCCCGCCGATCAACGACGCTTTGCCCTGCGCATCGCGCACCCGGACGATCGCCTGGGCGCCGCTGGTCATGTCGATTTCGCTCAGGGCGTGGCCCTTGTCCTTGAGCGCCTGTTTCAGCTGAGCACTGAACAACCCGGCTTCCAGCTCGGTCGCGCCGTTGCGGCTGCCGAAGTTGGGCAGGCCGACGGCCGCTTGCGGGTCGAGGTTCCAGTCGAGCATGGCCACCAGGGATTTGCTCACATATTCGATGATCTGCGAACCGCCCGGCGAACCCACCGTGGCCACCCACTCACCACTCTGGCGATCAAACACCAGGGTCGGTGCCATCGACGAACGCGGGCGCTTGCCCGGCTCGATCCTGTTGGCCACCGGCTGGCCGTTCTCTTCGGGGATGAAGGAGAAGTCGGTCATCTGGTTATTCAGCAAAAAGCCCTGGACCATTACATGGGAACCGAATGCGGACTCCACCGTGGTGGTCATCGACACCGCGCCACCCACGTCATCCACCGCCACCACTTGCGAGGTGGAAATGCGCAACGGCGAGCGATCCGGCGCGTAGGCCACTTCAATTCCCGCAGGCTTGCCCGGCTTGGCGACGCCCATGCTGCGCTCACCAATCAATGCGGCACGGCCGGCCAGATAGTCCGGCGCGACCAGCCCGGCCACCGGCACTGGCACGTAGTCGGAATCCGCCACGTACTGGGCGCGGTCGGCATAGGCCAGGCGGTCGGCCTCGGCGATCAGGTGCACCGCTTCGGGCACCGGTTCCAGGCCGGCCGGGGAGTCGTTCTTCACCGGCTTCAACAGCCCAAGCGTCATACGCGGGTCGCGGGTTTCCAGGGCCTGCAACGTGCCGAGGATCTGCGCAATGGCGATCCCGCCCGACGACGGCGGCGGCATGCCGCAGACTTTCCAGCGTTTGTAGTCGGTGCACAACGGCGCCCGCTCAACTGCGCTGTAGCCCTTGAGGTCGGTCAGCGTCAGGCTGCCGGCGTTGCTGTTGCCTTGCACCTTGCGGGTGATTTCGTCGGCAATCGGGCCGTAGTACAGCGCGTCCGGCCCTTCCTTGGCGATGCGCTTGAACACGTTGGCCAGCGCCGGGTTTTTCAGCAGCGTACCGGTGGCCTTCGGGCTGCCGTCGGCATTCAGGAAGTACGCGGTCATTTCCGGCGAGCGGCTGATGTAGCGGTCAGCGGCAATCAGGCTGTGCAGGCGCGCAGAGATCGGGAAACCCTCTTCGGCCAGGCGAATGGCCGGCTCAAACAGTTTGGCCCATTGCAGGTGGCCGGTCTTTTTATGGGCCATTTCCAGGGCACGCAACACCCCCGGGGTGGCCACCGAACGCCCGCCAATCTGCGCCTGCGGGAACGACATCGGCGTGCCATCGGCGTTGAGGAACAACCGCTCGGTAGCGCCCGCCGGTGCGGTTTCGCGACCGTCGTAGGCGTGCACCTGCTTGCCGTCCCACAGCATGATGAACGCGCCGCCGCCGATCCCGGAGGACTGCGGCTCCACCAGGGTCAGCACGGCCTGCATGGCAATCGCGGCGTCGATGGCCGAGCCGCCCTTGCGCAATATCTCGCGCCCGGCTTCGGCGGCCAGCGGGTTGGCGGCGGCGGCCATGTGGCGCTCGGCGTGGCGGGGGCTCATGTCGGTGCGATAGCCCGAGCCGAGCTCCGGGGCGGGCGGCAGTTCCGGCGCGGTGGCGCTGTGGCAGGCGGCGAGGGTGAGGGCGGCGGTGATCAGCGAGAGGGTGGTAAGGCGTTGGCGGCGAAAAATCGAAAACACGCGATGACTCCGTTCATTTGAGAATGATCTGTTGTCCGTGGGGAGGGAATGTACCTCAGTGGTTTGCAGGTTGGGAGATTGATCTGTATTTGGTTGTGCGGTACAACTATATCCTTCGTCATTCGGGCAAGAGGTTTCCCCCCGTGAACCGTTCCAAGCCAGACCTTATCGATCAGATCCGCTGTGCCTCGCGTCTTATGGTGCGAGAGCTGGGCTTCATGCAGCCGAAGTTGGCGGCCAGCAGTTACCCACCGTCATCGGTGCACACGATTGTTGAAATCGGCGAGCATGGCGCGCTGACAGCGGCTGAACTGGTCATGTTGCTGGGGCTGGAAAAGTCGTCGGTGAGCCGCATGGTGCGCAAGCTGGTCGAGGCGGGCGAGCTGGAAGAGTTTGCCAACGAGGACGATGCCCGTTCGAAAAAGCTGCGGCTCACCACACGAGGCCAGAAGACGTTACGCGACATTGAAACGTTTGCCCGGCGCCAGGTGGGCGAGGCGATTGGCGACTTGTCCAGCGAACAGCAACAGGCCGTCAGCCGCGGGCTCGATCAGTACGCCGCAGCCCTGCAAACCCAACGTACCGGCGCCCGGCAGCCGAGGCACTACCGCATTGCCCATGGCTACCGGCCAGGCATCATCGGGCGTATCGCGCAGATGCACGCCGAGTACTACGCCCAGCATGCGAATTTTGGCCAGCCGTTTGAAAGCCTGGTGGCGGCGGACATGGCCGAGTTGATGGGGCGCCTGGCCAACCCGCGCAACCAAGTCTGGGCAGTGCTGGACGCAGAGCAGATCGTCGGTTCGATCGCGATTGATGGCGAGGGCGAAAACGGCGAGGCGATCCTGCGCTGCTTCATCCTCGCCCCGTCGGCTCACGGCCAGGGCTTGGGTAAACGGTTGTTGAAAGAGGCGCTGGATTTCTGTGACGGGCACCGGTTCCCGGCGGTGCGGCTGTGGACGTTCAAGGGCCTGGATGTGGCGCGCAAGCTCTATGAAAACGCGGGCTTTGTGCTGGAGTCGGAACAGGAGGGGCAGCAGTGGGGCAAATCGGTGGTGGAGCAGTGTTTTGTGCGGCACGCTGTTTGACGCAACAGCGCCCCACGTCACGGGGCGCTGGCGCCTGGCCGGTTAGAAGTCCCAGCGCGTGGTGAGCATCACGTTGCGCGGGGTGCCGTAATAGGCCGTGTTATAGAAGCCGATGTTGGTGTAGTACTGCTTGTCGAACAGGTTGTTGACGTTCAGCGTCGCGGAAAGATGTTCGCTGACCTGATACTTGGCCATCGCGTCCACCACCCAATACGCTTCCTGCGAGAACTCTTCGTTTTGCGCCTTGGGCCGGTTGTACACCACTTGCCAGCTTCTGCTCTGCCAGCGCGCGCCGCCGCCGACGGTCAGGCGGTCCAGCGGACCCTTGAGTTTGTACGAGGTGAAGAAACTGAGCTGGTCCTCCGGCTCCCAGGTCGAAGCCTTGTCGCCATGCTCATCCCGCAGGATCTTGTGGGTGTAGCCGGCCTGGGCCTGCCAGCCCGGCGCAAGCTCGCCGGACATCTCGGCCTCGAAACCCTTGGTTTTGGCCTTGATGCCTTTCTCGGCATACCCGAGGGATGGGTTGGTCGGCGCGGCGTTGTATTCGGCGTCCGGCTCCGCACGGTTGGTTTCGTGCACTTCGAAGTAGGCCATGCTGGTGTTGAGCCGGCCCTCGAAGAACTCACCCTTGAGGCCGGTCTCGTAGTTCTTGCCTTCATCCGGTTCCAGCAATTTGTTGTTGCGGTCGCGGCTGTAGGTCGTCGGCATGAAGATGTCGGTGTAGCTGGCATACGCGGTGAAGTTGTCGTTCAGGTCGTAGGTGACCCCGGCGTAGGGCACCAGCTTGCCGGTCTCGGTGGAGTCGTCTTCGCCACGCAATTTGTAGTTGGCCACGCGGCTGCCGAGGAACAGGTTCAGGTCATCCATGAGGTTGAAACGTGCGGCCATATAGCCTGCGGATTGGCGGGTCGTGGCATCGATGATCCGTGTCGGTTCACCCCAGTTCGGCTCCGGAGCGTTGCCATCGAAGTTCCAGAAATCGATCTCGTTGTTGCCCACATAAGTGGGGGCGCCGTAGTCCTTTCCGGTCCAGTGGGAGTTCGAGGCCGACGCGCCAATCACCAATTCATGGGTACGGCCCAGCAGGCTGAACGGACCGCTGGCGTAGACATCGCCCGAGTCGGCGCGGGTGTTGCCGGTGAACTTGTTCGCGTACAGGGACGACAGTCCGGTGGCGGGGAACGGGCCACTCATGATCGAGCCCAGGGGCGCGTCGTAGCCCATGAGTTGGTGGGTGTATTGGCCCTTGATCACCCAGCCATTGTCGAAGTTGTGTTCCAGGGTGGAGAACACGCTGCGGGAGTACTGCTCCCAGCGGCTCCACTTGGCGCCGTTGTTGTAGGAGCGTTTTACATCGATGCGGTTGCCGTTGCGATCGAACAGCGCACGGCTGCCGGACCAGCCCGAGCCTTGCGGGTCGCTGTCCAGGTAATCGAAACCGACGGTGAGCAGGGTGTCGTCGGTCAGGTCGGCTTCCAGCGTGCCGAAATACACATTGGTGCTGCGCTGGTAGTGGTCCATGAACGAGTGCTTGTCCTGGTACGCCGCCACCGCACGCCCGCGCACGTTGCCGCTGTCGGTCAGCGGGCCACTCACGTCGATCTGGGAACGATAGTTGTCCCAGCTGCCGGCGCCGAGTTCGACGCTGGCCTTGAAGTCCCGCGTGGGCTTTTTGCGGATCAGGTTGATCGTCGCGCCAGGGGCGCCGGCGCCGGTCAGCAGTCCGGTGGCACCCTTGAGGATTTCCACGCGGTCATAGATCGCCATGTCGCTGAGGGTCTGGCTGGACGAGTAGGCGGAGTTGCGCAGGGTCGGGATGCCGTCGTACTGGAAGTTTTCCACCGAGAAGCCGCGGGCGTAGTAATTGTTACGCTCGCTGTCGAAGGTCGACACGGTGATGCCCGGTGTATGGCGCATCACGTCGTCGATCGAAGTGAGCGCGAAGTCATCCATATGCTGGCGCGTGATCACGGTGATCGACTGCGGGGTTTCCCGTGGGGTCAGCACCATGCGCGTGGCGGTGGCGATGGTGCCCGGGGTGTAGGAACCGCTGCCCTCAGTGATGGTGCCCAACTGATTCGCGGTGATCTCTGTGGCACCCAGCGACAGCGCGCCGCCGGCCACCGGCAGGCTTTCCAGCTGGTAGCCATCGGCATTGCCGCGTGCTGCGAAGCCGGTGCCGGCCAGCACCTGCGCGAACCCGTCCTCCACGTTGTAGCTGCCGCGCACGCCGGGGCTGTCCAACCCGGCCACTTGTTGCGACAGGAACGAGATCGGCACGCCGGCGGCCTGGGCGTAACACGTCAGCACGTCACCGAGTTTTCCGGGGGCGATGTCGAACGCCTGTACCTGCTGCTGCGCGTAGGCCAGGCCCGGCACCGCCAGGGGCAGGCAGCCAAGCAACAGTCGACTGGCCAGCAACAGGCCGCCGCGTGTGGGGGTTGAAGACATGTTATCGGTGCTCCTTTGGATGTTGGCCAAGGAAAGGACGCGGCAAAACCGAAAACACGCAACGGTGCGTAAGAATTATCCGGCGGGGGATTTCAGGCGCACACGTGTGAGCCACGGGGTGTAGGTGCTGACTTCAATCGGCAGGGTGCGTGTGAGCAGGCGCAATGCGCGGTCGCTGTCGTCCGTCGGCAGCATCACCGTCACCCGAATGCCTTGCAGCGCCTGGCGATCGAACATCAGCACACCCGGGCGATGCCGCGCCAGGCGCTCAAGTACATCCGCCAGCGGCTCGTCGTTGGCCAGCAACTGGTGGGCCGTCCAGGCTTGCTGCTGCGCTTGCACATCAACGCTTTTCGGCGTGCCGGGCCCGCTTGCATCCAGGCGCACCTGCTCGCCGGGGCCGAGGGTAATCGTATGCCCGGCACTGTCGATGCGGGTCGAGGATTCGAGCATCTTGACCACGGTGGCGGTGTCGCTGAGTTCGACGATAAAACGCGTGCCCAGGGCGCGAATGCTGCCCTGCGGGGTGTCGACATAAAACGGGCGCTGGGTGTCCTTGGCCACTGTTACCAGAATCTCACCATGCAGCAGTTGCACGCGGCGCTGGCTGGCGTCCAGGTGCAGGTTCACCGCAGAGCTGCCTTCCAGTTGCAGGTCGCTGCCGTCGGCCAGCAGCGTCTGGCGCCATTGGCCACGGTCGGTGCTCAGGTCGGCGAACAGATAGCCACGTTGCTCGTACTGGTACGCCGGCACCCCCGCGAGCAGCAGGGCCAGGGCGAGACACTTGACCAGCGTTGCCCCTTGGCGAGGCTGCCGGGCCCGGCGCAATGCGGCACGGGCCGGGGCTTGTTTGAGAGGCAGCAAGTGGCCCTGAAGGCGGGCAATGGCTTGCGGGTGCTGCGGGTCGGCGGCCAGCCAGGCGCGAAACGCCTGTTCGTTGGCGGCATTGCCTTCGTGATCCAGCCGCACCAGCCATTCGGCGGCCTGGCGCAGCACAGCGTGGGGCAGAGGCTGGTTCATGGCTGGGCGCACGCATCGCACGCCAGCAAGGCTTCCACCAGATCGTTCTGTACTGTGCGCACCGAGACACCCAGGCGCTGGGCGATTTGCGCCTGGTCCAGGCCTTCGAGGTAACGCAGGATGAAGGTGTCGCGGATCCGCTTGTGCATGCGTGCCAAGGCCCGGTCGATCGCCTCAAGCATTTGCGCGGCTTGCAGGATCTGCTCCGGCGAAGGCGCCTGTTCAAGGTACGCGGCGCAGCGTTCGAGCTCTTCGCGGTAGGCCTGTTCCAGGCGTCGGCGGCGGCCATTGTCCATCAGCAACCGGCGCGCGATGGTGGCCAGATAAGCCCGTGGCTCACCCGGCGCCACGTAAGTACCCGATGCCAGCAAGCGTACGAAAGTGTCTTGCGCCACGTCGGCCGCCTGATGGGAGCAATGCACGCGACGCCGCAACCAGGTCAACAACCAGCCGTGGTAGCCGCGGTACAGCGCATCGAGCGTAGGAGCGTCGGTGGGCGAAGACAGCTTCATGAGAGAGAGTCGTAAGTGAGAATTAATCCCATTCTAGTGGTTTAAAACTTCGGGCTGCAATAGACGGTCGCTTGCCGGATTGATCAGTGCCGTTAACACATGGTCCGCCCAGACCCCGTTGATCCTCAGATACGCCCGCGCCTCGCCCTCTTTTTCAAACCCCAGCCGTGCCAGCAGGCGCGCACTGCGCTCATTCTCTGGGCGGTAGTTGGCCATGATTCGGTGCAGCTGCATGGCGTCGAACACATGGGCAATCGCCGCCGTCAGCGCTTCGTGCATCAAGCCTTGGCCTTGGGCGGATTTAGCCAGCGCATAACCCAAGTGGCAGGCCTGAAACGCACCGCGCACGATGTTGCTGAAGTTGCAGGCGCCGATGATTTGGTCCTGGCTGAATATCAGCAGGTGCAACGCTTCGCCGCTGGCGGTTTTGTCGGCCATGGCGTGGAGGCGTTCGGTGATGGCGTCCGGTTCAAAAAAGGCGTCGTCACGCGAAGGCTCCCAAGGCTGCAGAAAGGCGCGATTTTGCAGCAGGTACATTTGCAGGGCGCGAGCGTGGGAAGGGTGGGCGCCCAGCAGTAAGAGGCGGTCAGTGCTGATGCCGGTAGCGGGGAATGTCATGCGTCACCTTCTTGTGGTTTGCCAGCCGGGCTATCCTGCCGCTTCAGTCGTACAGAATCCAGCCAGGCTGGCATTCACATAATTCTTACCCGGGCACGGCTATGATGCTCGTCCTTATGCAATAAGCCTGACAGGGCAACCCATTATGAATGTGAGCGTTCTCTACGCGTTGGCTGCTGCGGCGTTGTTCGGCGCCAGCACTCCGCTTGCCAAGCTCTTGGGGCTGGATACGCCGCCCATCCTGTTGGCAGGGCTGCTCTATCTGGGCAGCGGCCTGGGACTGGCCATCGTTCGGTTTGCTCGCGACCACGGCTGGAAACGGCCCGGGCTTGCAGCCGGAGAGTGGCCCTGGTTGGTGGGCGCCATTGTCTTTGGGGGCGTGCTTGCGCCTGTGGCGCTCATGTACGGGCTCACCCGCACAGCGGGCGCCACCGCATCGCTGATGCTCAATCTTGAGTCGGTGCTCACGGCCGTGCTGGCGTGGGTCGTGTTCAAAGAGAACGCAGATCGCCGCATCGTGATCGGCATGATCGCTATTGTTCTGGGCGGGATCGTTTTGTCATGGCCGCACGGGACAGCGACGGCTCATGATTGGACGGGGCCGCTGGCCGTGGCGTTCGCCTGTTTTTGTTGGGCCATCGACAATAACCTGACCCGTAAGGTCTCTGCCTCGGATGCGCTGTTTATCGCCGGCAGCAAAGGCTTGGCGGCGGGTGTGGTCAATTGCTGTTTGGCGTTGGCCATCGGGTCGCAACTGCCAGCGGTGGCCACGCTCGGGTCAACCATGGTGGTTGGGCTGCTTGGGTATGGCGTGAGTCTGGTGCTGTTTGTGCTCGCTCTGCGCGGGCTTGGCAGTGCGCGCACCGGCGCCTATTTTTCCACGGCTCCTTTCCTGGGCGCGGTCATCTCGATCCTGATCCTGGGCGAGTCAGTTTCGCTGATGTTCTTGCTCGCGGCCGCCTTGATGGCCATCGGGGTGTGGATTCATCTGATGGAACATCATGCGCACGAGCATCAGCACGATCCCCTCATGCACGGTCATCGCCATACACACGATGAGCACCACCAGCATGTGCATAACTTTGCGTGGGACGGTACCGAGCCACATAGTCATGCCCATGAGCACGCACCGATCCAGCACAGTCATGCGCATTTTCCCGATGTACACCATCGGCATAAACACTGACGTCTGTGGGGCAATAGGGCGGTTTACTTTTCTGCAGGCATAAAAAAACGGCCTACCTTTCGGTAAGCCGTTTTTAGTACTTGGTGGCTACACAGGGACTTGAACCCCGGACCCCAGCATTATGAATGCTATGCTCTAACCAACTGAGCTATGTAGCCAAGTGGCGCGCATTATTCGCGGAGAACGGGAATGCGTCAAGCGCTTTTTTTGAAAATTTATCTACGCTATCAACTGTTTAACGGGAAACACCGGGTTTGGTGACGAGCGGTTGGGGTTTGCGCAGGTCCCAAGGCAGCGAAGATCAAAAGGTGGGAGCGGGCTTGCTCGCGAATGCGGTGTGTCAGTCAGCAGAGGTATTGGCTGGTCCACCGCCTTCGCGAGCAAGCCCGCTCCCACATTTGATCTGCGGTGTTCTGGCGTTCGCGCGTCAGGTTTTGCGCGGGTGCAGGCACTCTATCGAGCGGTCGACCATGGCCTTGGCGATTTCCAGCAGGTGCCATACCGCGAGGACTTTCGCACGCTCGGGGCTTTGCAGTTGTTCGCCACAGTCGAGCGCGGTGGCCGAGGCGCTGTGCAGCAGGTCGGCAGTGAAGAGCAGGGAGTCTTCGAAGCTGATTTCGTCGCTGATGGCGTAGAAGTTTGTCGAGGGTTGCGGCGGATCGGTCGGCAAGTAGTGGTCGAGCGCTCGGGTGAAGGCGGCGCGGTCTTTGGCCTGGTCACGGGGTGGATCGGGGACAATTTTAAACATGGCATAGCTCCTGATTAACTTGGAGCCGTACCGCTCGCGACTAAACGAAGGGTGGCGGCTGTACGCAGGTTAGTCGACCGGCTAATCAGGAAAACCCGGCGCACCCGAAGGTGCCCTGCGCACAGCCACCATGAAACCTCATGGGAGCATGCGCCTGATATAAGTCCGGGCGACTAAACCCGATCACTGAAAACCAGCGACGGACCGAAGACTAGCCACCGACTCCCCCAGGCACAAGGCCGAAAGATTCTCTAGGAAACGTCCCGCAAATTAAAGGGATTCATCTTGCTGGCCCTTTACAAACCATGACCGCTGCATCGATTCATCTACTCGTTAGCCTGCTAACGGGATAGCCTTCCTGCACCCAAAAGTGGCACATTGTCGCACCTGCACCTGTGCATCCATCTGCTGTACGGAAAACCTCCCATGGCTCTGAGCAATTCCCAGCCCTCCGTGGCTACGGCGCCTGCCGCCGGGCAAACCAGCCCGTTGGTGATGCGTGTAATCGGCGCGGTGGCGCTGGCGCATTTGATCAATGACTTGATCCAGTCGGTACTGCCCTCGATCTACCCGATGCTCAAGGCCAATTACGGCCTGACGTTCACCCAGGTCGGCCTGATCACCCTCACGTTCCAGCTCACCGCGTCCCTGCTGCAGCCGTGGGTCGGTTATTACACCGACCGTCATCCCAAGCCGTACCTGTTGCCCTGCGGGATGATCTGTACGCTGGTGGGCATCCTGATGATGTCCCAAGTGGGCAGCTTCCCGCTGATCCTGCTGGCGGCGGGGCTGATTGGTATCGGCTCGTCGACCTTCCACCCGGAAGCCTCCCGCGTGGCGCGCCTGGCCTCGGGCGGGCGTTATGGTTTGGCGCAGTCGACGTTCCAAGTGGGCGGTAATGCCGGCTCGGCCTTCGGCCCGTTGCTGGCGGCGGCGATCATCATTCCGTTCGGCCAGGGCAATGTGGCCTGGTTCGGCCTGTTCGCGGTGTTTGCGTTGTTTGTGCTGTATGCGATCAGCCGCTGGTACGCCCACCACTTGAACCTGTTCAAGCTCAAGCAAGGCCAGGCGGCCACTCACGGCCTGTCCAAGGGCCGGGTGCTGAGCGCGCTGTTGGTGCTGGGGCTGCTGGTGTTTTCCAAGTACTTCTACATGGCCAGTTTCACCAGTTACTTCACCTTCTACCTGATCGAGAAGTTCGACCTGTCGGTGGCCAGTTCCCAGCTGCATCTGTTCCTGTTCCTCGGCGCGGTGGCGGCGGGCACGTTCTTTGGCGGGCCGATTGGCGACAAGATCGGCCGTAAGGCAGTGATCTGGTTTTCGATCCTCGGCGTGGCGCCGTTCACCCTGATTCTGCCCCATGTGGACCTGTTCTGGACCAGCATCCTGAGCGTGGTGATCGGCTTTATCCTGGCTTCGGCGTTCTCGGCGATTGTGGTGTACGCGCAAGAATTGGTGCCGGGCAATGTGGGGATGATCGCCGGGGTGTTCTTCGGTCTGATGTTCGGTTTTGGCGGGATCGGTGCGGCGTTGCTGGGGCACCTGGCAGACATCCACGGCATCGAGTACGTGTACACGCTGTGCTCGTTCCTGCCGCTGTTCGGGGTGTTGGCGATTCTGTTGCCGCGTACCAAAAAGGCCTGATACTAGGTCAATCGAGTCGGGCAGATATCCCTGCTGCCCAACGCTTGCGTCAAACGGGTAAATCAACTGCTCCTGCAAAGGGTGTCGGCGTTGCGCCGGTGCCCTGATTTACGCCTACAGCGGGTTGTAGGTGGCCCGCTTCAGGTGTTCGCGCGCCCGGGACAAACGTGAGCGCACGGTGCCAATGGGGATGTCCATGGCGTCGGCGGTGTCCTGGTAGCTGCCGTCGGTCTCCAGTGAGGCGTACAGCGTTTTACGCATTTCCAGCGGCAAATCCGTGATCGCCCGCAGGGTTCTTTCGAGCTTGCGGTTGACCTCGAACTGCCAGTCCAGGTTGTTGTTGTCTTCCTGCCCATGCCACAGCGCCTCATCGAACTCGCAATGCACCGGCTTGGCATACATGCGCCGAAAGTGATTGCGGATCAGGTTCTGGGCAATCCCGCACATCCACGTGCTGACGGTGGCCTGGCCGCTGAAGCGGTCTCGGCTGCGCCAGGCCTCCAGGTACGTCAGTTGCAGAATATCGTCTGCATCTTCCGGGTTGAGTACGCGTTTATGAATGAAGCGCCGGAGTTTCTTGTGGTGGTCTTCCGACAGGTTCTGGATGGAGCGGTGCGGGTCAGGTGTAAGGTGAACTAAAACATCGATAGGGATATCCATGATTTTTTCCTCAGGGTAGACACGGTCGAAATGATTTCGACGGGAACCCTCTTAGCACTGCCTGTGCCAAGGGAAAAAAATTCACAACTAATTGATTTATATAAATAAATATCTTGTTTCCAGGCTTTTTTGTGCAAGGTTTTGCACAAGTGGCTGCGGGCGCGTGCCGATCTTTTCACATGCCCGGTATCGTCGATAAACATGGAACCGTAACGGGATTGCCAGCCACACAAGGAAACGAAACTTCCTGTCCAGGCATCTCCATGAAACTTGATCCTTCTATTGATGTGCAAAAAAACCAGAGCCTGGATCAGCCTGTTCCAGCGAGTATTGATAACCCGCCAGTTCGCCAGGCACCCGCCGGGACGGCGGTCGACAATTTCGAGGCGCTGTTCGGCCTGGAGGTTGAACTCAACAGCAAGGCCTTGAGCCGGCGTATGTTGGGGCTGGGCGTGACGCCTGTGGCGCAGTTGACACAACTCTATGAGCAACTGGGCCATCCCGCTCAGGCAACACTGGCGACCATTGCGCGCTCCATCAGGGTTCAACTGTTGCTCAAGCCCAGCCTCGAGAAGTTGCTGGAGCTGACAGGAAACGACCCGGCCCGTACGTTTGTCGTACTCAAGCAGGTGGCTGCGCAGGCACAAGCTGAAGCGCGTACCTCCGAGGCGGCGCTGGCCAGCGATGCCCTGGCGCGGCTGGAGGTCCGCTTCAAGCCGCAGATCCAGGCCGGCCTGAACATCGCGCAGGCCTTGCAGGCAAGCAGTGACGACCCGAGTTTGCGGCAGGCGGTACGCAGTGTGTATTACGCCAGCGTGGTCGCCCGGCAATCGCTCGCCAGCATGATGCAGGCGCTGTTGGGGTTGTTCGGTGGCGATGAGTTTGGCCGCGGGTTGAAATTGATGCGTCGGGCCCTGGCAGACGACATTGCGGCGTATTGCCCTTCGCTCCCCACCGCCCAGCTGCGCACCTTGCTGTTGGGGTTGAGCAGTTGTGGTCAACTGGGCAGTGTGCTGGCCAGCTGCCGTGACTTGATCGATCGGCTGGCCGTATTGCACCCCGAAATTGATCGGGACACCGTAGCGCTGCTGCAGCGCATTCTCGGTTACGCGGGCACGGGCATCGCGTCTGCCGAAGTCCAGCGCCTGGCCTGCGAGTTGGGTGGGCCGGCATCATCCGTCCAGATTGTTTCGCTCAATGCCCTTTACCCCGTGCTCGGGAGCCTGCCCCTGGCGTTGTGGCGCGACAGCAAGGGCCGCCAGGAAGCGTTGCACAATTTCATGGTGGTAATGGATGAGTACGCTCGCATCGAACGAGGCTCCCGGCATGTCGGCGCGCTGCCGATAAACCACTCATGAGTGCGCTGCGGGCAGTCAACGCGATACTGCTCAAGGTTGCACAACGCGCCGAGGTGCTGGGTGCGGTCGTGATCCTGGGCATTGTGTTCATCTTTATCGTGCCGTTGCCGACCTGGCTGGTGGATATCCTGATTGCCGTCAACATTTGCATTTCGTGCCTGTTGATCGTGCTGGCGCTGTACCTGCCCGGGCCGCTTGCGTTTTCCTCGTTCCCGTCGATCCTGCTGTTGACCACCATGTTCCGCCTGGCATTGTCGATTGCGACCACGCGCCTGATCCTGCTGGAGCAGGACGCCGGTGACATTGTGGAGGCCTTCGGCAACTTCGTGGTGGGGGGCAACCTGGCGGTGGGGTTGGTGATCTTCATGATCCTGACCATCGTCAACTTCCTGGTGATCACCAAGGGTTCGGAGCGTGTCGCCGAAGTGGCGGCGCGCTTCAGCCTGGATGCCATGCCCGGCAAGCAGATGTCCATCGACAGCGACTTGCGTGCCGGCCTGATCGATGGTGGACAGGCGCGCGACAAACGCGAGCAGTTGTCCCGTGAGAGCCAGCTGTTCGGGGCGATGGACGGGGCCATGAAGTTCGTCAAGGGCGATGCCGTGGCCGGGCTGATTATCGTGGTGATCAACTTGCTGGGCGGGTTCAGCACCGGCATGTTCCAGCATGGCATGAGCGCCGCCGACTCCATGGCGCTGTATTCGGTACTGACGATTGGCGATGGCCTGATTGCGCAGATTCCCGCACTGCTGATCTCCCTGACGGCCGGCATGATCATTACCCGTGTAGCACCGGCCGGGGCGAATAAAGGGGCCAATAACATGGGCGCCGAAATCGCCCGGCAAATGACCAGTGAGCCCAAGAGCTGGATCATTGCTTCGATCGGCATGCTGGCTTTTGCAGCGCTTCCGGGCATGCCGACGGTGGTCTTTATCCTCATTTCGCTGATGACGGGCTCGCTGGGTTATTACCTCATGCGTCAGCGTCAAAAGCAGGACGCGCCTGCAGATACGGCGGCTGACGCCGTCCCGGCGGAGATCAACGGTGACGAAGACCTGCGCGCCTTTGATCCATCCCGGCCTTACTTGCTGCAGTTTTCATCGGGCCTGCAGGGCTCTGACCGAACAGCGCAAGTGGTTCATGGCATTCGCCAGGCCCGAAACCGCCTGGTTGCCCATATCGGCCTGACACTGCCGCCGTTTAACGTCGAGTTTATTCCCGCCTTATCCGACGATGAGTTTCGCTTTTGCGTGCACGAAGTCCCTGTGATCAAAGCTACCTTCGGTGATCGGGTCGCGGTGGAATCGGCGGCGCTGGGCGTCGAGCCACAAGCAGGTACCCAGGGTCTGGCGGAGCGAGACGAGCAAGACTGGTTATGGTTGGCGCCCGATGATCCGCTGCTCGACGATGCACAGCTTGAACGCCATACCGCCCATGACTTGATCATCGAGCGCATGACACGCGCGATGCTGCTCAGCGGGCCGCAGTTTCTCGGTATCCAGGAGTGCAAGTCGATTCTCAGCTGGCTCGAGTTCAACCAGCCGGAGCTGGTTCAGGAGCTGCAGCGGATCATGCCGCTTTCGCGCTTCTCTGCCGTGTTGCAGCGCCTGGCCAGCGAGGGCGTTCCGCTGCGGGCGGTGCGGTTGATTGTCGAGTCGTTGATCGAGTACGGCCAGCATGAGCGTGAAGCGGATGCCCTGGCCGACTATGCGCGAATCGCCCTCAAGTCGCAGATTCTGCACCAGTACAGCGAAGCTGATGGCCTGCACGCCTGGTTGTTGTCACCGCATACCGAGAATGTCCTGCGCGAGGCGCTGCGCCAGACCCAGACCGGGGTGTTCTTTTCCCTCGACAACGACAGCAGTGCGACGCTGGTGAGCTTGCTCAAGCAAGCCTTTACCGTGCGGGCCAAGAGCAAAAGTGTGCTGCTGGTTGCGCAAGACTTGCGCAGCCCCCTGCGGACATTGCTTGTGGAAGAGTTCAACCATGTGCCGGTGTTGTCGTTTGCCGAGTTGGGCAGTTCGTCGAAGGTCAAGGTGCTGGGGCGGTTTGACCTGAGTCATGACGATCTGCTGCGTGGGGCCGTGGCATGAGTACTGTTTTGGCGATTGCGCATTGCCTTGAAACGGACGGTGCTGCGTGGGGCCGTTTGGTCCGTGCGGCCATGAGGGCCTGACAATGTTTGAGCTACGAGTACTCGATGGTTTGCACCAGGGGGCGGCGCTGCCGTTGTTCGGCGAGCAGTGGAGCATTGGTGCGCACCCTGACGCTGACCTGGCGCTATACGACCCGGGCATTGCCGAGCGTCATGTGCGATTGCAGTGTGTTGACCAGCGCTGGTCGGTGCAGGCCGAGGGAGGGGTGATGCAGGATGCCGCCGGCCTGATCCTGGCGCAGATTGCCGACCTGGCACTCAACACGACATTTTCGATTGGCAACGTTCGGCTCTGCGTCACCCGCGCCGACCAGCCCTGGCCTCAGCCGACGGTGACTGCCGAACAGGCGCCCACGCCAGCGGCCGAGCCCCTCGTGCCGCTGAAGCTTTCTTCAATTTCGAGCACGCAGCAGAAACGCTTGATCAGCCTGGTCGTCGTCGTTGCGGTCATCATCACCGCGCTGGGCATGACCACTAGCGGTGACCGCGAAGCCCAGGCGTCGTTGATGTCACCGGTGATCCGCAAGAACGAGCTGGCCTCACCTTTCGAGGTGCGCCAGCAGTTGCTCAGGATGCTCAGCGAGCGCGAATTGATCAACCGTATAAGCATCCAGTTGGTCAATGACCAGGTGCTGCTCGACGGCGATGTACTCCAGGAAGACATGGAGTTGGTATCGCGCATGCTCAGCCGGTTTGGCGAACAGTTCGATACCGCGGTGCCGGTGATGAGCCGGGTCAGGACTCGCGACGGAACGTTCCCTTTCAAGATTTTGCAGATTGTCGGCGGCCCCAACGGTCACGTGGTTCTGGAACAGGGGAACCGACTGTTTGTGGGGGATGAAGTGGACGGCTTGCGACTGGTGCTGATCGATAACACCAAGGTGGTGTTCGACGGTAAGCAACGCTTCGAGGTGCGCTGGTGAGCCGTGACCTGCAAGCCCGTCTTGAGGCCTGGGAGCAACGCCAGTCGAGTGCGCTGGTCAGCTTCGCACCGGTGTCGGTGCGCGGTCGTATCCAGCGGGTGAACGGCATGTTGTTGCAATGCCGGCTGCCCCAGGCGCGCATCGGTGATTTGTGCCAGGTCGAAAAGTCCATCGGTGAATACATGCTGGCGGAGATCATCGGTTTCGACCAGCAGGATGCAGTGCTGAGTGCGTTGGGCAATCTTGAAGGCGTGCGCGTGGGTGCCAGTGTGCAACGCCTGGGGGTGCCACACCGGGTACGGGTCGGCGACGATTTGCTCGGCCAGGTGCTCGATGGGTTTGGCCGGCCGATTGCGGGCGATGGCCCCAGCGCCTTTGTGGAGGCCGACATCGCAGAGGCGAGCACGGTGTTGTGCGAGGCGCCGTTGCCTACCGAACGCCCCAGAATCAGCCGGGCGTTGTCCACCGGCGTACGCTCGATCGATGGATTGATCACGCTGGGAGAAGGGCAGCGCGTCGGCCTGTTCGCCGGCGCGGGCTGCGGCAAGACCACCTTGTTGGCCGAGATCGCCCGAAACGTCGAGTGCGATGTGATCGTGTTCGGGTTGATTGGTGAGCGCGGCCGCGAGCTGCGGGAATTTCTTGACCATGAGCTGGATGATCAGCTGCGCGCCAAGGCGGTGCTGGTGTGTGCCACCTCCGACCGCTCAAGCATGGAACGCGCCCGCGCGGCGTTCACTGCGACAGCGCTGGCCGAAGGGTTCCGGCGCAAGGGCCAGCGGGTACTGCTGCTGATTGACTCCCTGACCCGATTTGCCCGGGCCCAGCGTGAAATCGGCCTGGCCGCGGGCGAGCCCCTGGGCCGCGGCGGCTTGCCACCGTCGGTATACAGCCTGATGCCGCGCCTGGTGGAGCGGGCCGGGCTGACCCGTGACGGAGTGATTACCGCCATCTACACCGTGCTGATCGAGCAGGACTCGATGAACGATCCGGTAGCGGATGAAGTGCGCTCCCTGCTCGACGGCCACATCGTGTTGTCACGCAAGCTGGCCGAGCGTGGCCACTACCCGGCGGTGGATGTGCTGGGCAGCCTTTCGCGGATCTTGAGCAACGTCGCCACGCCCGAGCATATAAGGGCGGGCACCGCCTTGCGCCGCTTGTTGTCGGCGTACCAGCAGATCGAACTGATGCTCAAGTTGGGCGAGTACCAACCCGGCAGTGATGCCCTGACCGACCTGGCGGTGGACAGCCGCCAGGCCGTCGATGGCTTTCTGCGCCAGGACCTGCGTGAGCCGGCCGCGATGGCGATGACGCTGGACCAATTGATGGAGTTGACCACCGATGTCCCTTTCTGAAATCGATACCTTGCGGCGTTTGCGCAAGCACCGGGCTGACCGGGCGGAGCGCGCGCTGCGTGCCGCCAAAAGGCAACAGCAAGCGCTGCTGTTGCAGATCCGGCAGGCGGCGGATGCCCTTGAGCAGACCCGGCTGGACGAAGCCCGGAAAACCGCTGAGTTGCTGAGCAAGCATCAAGGGCAAGTGATCTCGTTCCAGGACATCAAGTCCTGGAATGCCCAGGAGCGCACGTTGTCCGCCGACACCCGCCGCGAAGAAGGGCAGTTACATGAGCTGCACGGCCAGCGCGATGAGCAGTTGATCCACATCGACAGCGCGCAGAAGCAGGTTACCCAGTGCTTGCGCGAGGTTGAAAAACTCCAGGAACTGTCCCTTTTGTTGGGGCAGGAAGAAGCCGTGCAGGAAGAAACATGACGCAAGTTCCAGTGAACAGTCCTGAGCGCCCGCGTCCGGGCGAGCCTCGGGATGAACGTGAACCCGGCCCGGGGGCGATAGTGCCATGGGAGCACGGACGGTTATTTGCCCAGCTGTTTGGCAACGATGATGAAGGGGGCGGTTTCGGTTCCGCCCTACCGGGAACCCCTGCATCAAGTCATGCCGCGATGATCGCGGCCATGACCGAGCAGTTGGCACCGCGGATTCACGCCGCTGTTCAGTGGCCTTTGCACGCTGTGCTTTACCTGCCGAGCCTGGGGCGGATCAACGCCAGCGTGCGCCGCGAGCAAGGTACCTGGAACGTTGAGCTGGAGGCGCAGGAAGAGCGCACCGCGCGCTGGTTGCCTGGGGTGCGCCAGCACCTTGAGGACGGGCTGGCCGGCGCGTTGGCGCAGCCTGTCACCGTACACCTGGCACCTGTGGACCCGGCATGATCATGCCGTTTTTAACCTTGCCGGTGGTCAGCGGCGCCAATGTCGCGGCGCGGCGCAGGCTGGGGCGCGGCTTGCGCATGGCGTTTCAGGTCGCGGGGCAGAACGGTGAACTGTTGATGGAACCGGGCCGTGCCCCCGCAGGCGTCAAGCCGCTGTTTTTCGAGAGCGCCTGCGGGGTGCTGGCTTTCGCCGAACCAGGGCCGCTGTTCAGCCTGCTGGGGGAGTGCCCGGTGACGCTGGCGGAGGCCGACAACGATCCAGACTCGTGGTTCTGGGAACTGTTCCAGCACCACCTGAGCCCGCAGGTGCGGGGGCTGTTTGGCTTCCTGCGGTTGCTGCCGGCGCCCAGGAAATTGAACTTCGGTTGTCGCTTCACGGTGACGCTGGGGAAGTCCAGGGTCGTGGGTTACCTGTGGCTGACTCCAGAGCGCTTGCTGGCACTGTGCGAGGCCGGCCCGTGGCAGTCGATAGCGGGGCCATTGCCGGCGTCGTTCCAGTTGGCAGTGGCGATGACCCTGGGCCGCCTGAAGCTATCCATCACGCAATTGAGCGGTGTCCGTGCCGGTGACGTGGTGATGCTTGAGCAACCCTTTTTCGATGTGCAGGGCAATGGTCACCTGTATGTCGGCAAGCACCGGCTGCAAGGGTGCATTGATGATGAATCCGGGCCGTTGTGCCTGACGCTTGTTTCGATCGAGGAAACGTCCGTGGACGAGGATTTTGCAACATCGCAGTACCCGGGGGATGAGCTGGATGAACCGGTAGTGGATGTCTTTGGCCACGAGCCTTTCGATGAGTTGAACATGGCCCTGACGGTACGTTGTGGCACCCTGAACCTGACCCTGGGCGAACTGCGCAATCTCGCCCCCGGTGCGGTGTTGGGCATTGCCGGGTACGCGCCGGGCATGGCCGGGCTTTATTACGGCGACAGGCCGATAGGGCAAGGGCAGTTGGTGGAAGTAGATGGGCGCCTTGGTTTGCAGTTGTCCCGCGTGATTTTTTCGCGATGACATTTCAGGGGGTCGACCCTCTTGTCCTGGCGCTGTTTTTAGGTTCGTTGTCGCTGATGCCAATGCTGCTGATCATCTGCACATCGTTCTTGAAGATCGTGATTGTGCTGATGATCACCCGTAACGCCATCGGCGTGCAGCAGGTACCGCCGAGCATGGCCATCAACGGAATAGCGCTGGCTGCGACACTGTTCATCATGGCGCCCGTGGGGTACCAGATCGCCGAGAACGTCAAGGCCTCGCCCGTGGACACGAGTAGCGTGCAAAGCCTTCTGGAAACCGGGCAGGCGGCCATACAGCCGTTGCGTGCGTTCATGCTGCGCAACACCGATGCCGATGTGTTGACTCACCTGCTGGAAAACAGTGCGCGCATGTGGCCGCCTGAAATGGCGCAGAGCACCCAGCGCGAAGACTTGATCCTGCTGGTCCCGGCCTTCGTGCTGTCGCAACTGCAGGCGGGGTTCGAGATCGGCTTTCTGATCTACATCCCGTTCATCGTCATCGATTTGATTGTGTCCAACCTGCTGTTGGCCCTCGGTATGCAGATGGTCTCGCCCATGACCATTTCGCTGCCGCTCAAACTGCTGTTGTTCGTCATGGTTTCCGGGTGGTCGCGGCTGCTCGACAGCCTGTTCCTTTCTTACCTCTGAGTGCCCTATGGAACCGATCGTGCTGTTCAAGCAGGGCATGTTGCTGGTGGTGGTGCTGTCGGCGCCGCCGCTGATCGTGGCGGTGGTCGTCGGTGTGTTGACGTCGCTGGTGCAGGCCCTGATGCAGATACAGGACCAGACGCTGCCCTTTGGCATCAAGCTGGTTGCGGTGGGCATCACGCTGATTTTGACCGGTCGCTGGATTGGCGTGGAGCTGATCCAACTGATCAACCTGATGTTCGACATGATTGCCCGCTCGGCATTGAACTGAGGGCCTGCGTGTGCTGCTTTATCTTGAATTCCTGCCCAGCCTGCTCGTGGCCATGGCGCGCATTTATCCCTGTGCATTTCTGGTGCCTGCGTTTTGTTTCCAACATATACGCGGTATGCCCCGCCACATCATCGTGATGGTCATGGCGTTGATTCCGGCGCCCGGCATTCATGCCGTCCTGGCTGCCAAGGATTACTCCGCGCTGATGATCAGCGGGTTGGTACTCAAGGAAGCTGCCCTGGGGTTTTTGCTGGGGATTCTGTTGGCCATGCCGTTCTGGATGTTCGAGTCAGTGGGCGCACTGCTGGATAACCAGCGGGGGGCTTTGGCGGGTGGCCAACTCAACCCCTCGCTGGGGCCGGATGCGACGCCGATCGGGCACCTGTTCAAACAGTTGGTGATTTATTTGCTGATTGCCGTCCTGGGCTTGAGCGTGCTGACCCAAGTGATCTGGGACAGCTACCTGATCTGGCCGCCAACCGCCTGGTTGCCGCTGCCGGCGGTCAATGGGTTCAGTGTATTCATCGGGCTGCTGGGCGATACTTTTACCCACATGATGCTGTATGCCGCACCGTTTATTGCCGTGCTGCTGTTCCTGGAGTTCGGCTTCGCCTTGTTGGGCCTGTACAGCCCGCAATTGCAAGTCTCTACCCTGGCAACGCCGGTCAAGAGCCTGGCGGGGCTGGTTATCCTGCTGCTGTACTTCCCGCTGTTGCAGGACTTGATCGTCGGGCGCATGGCGCAGTTGGGAGACCTCAAGCATTCCCTCGGCCTGATGTTCAGGGGCTCGGGACATGAGTGATTCGGGTGAGAAAAAACACGCGGCCACGCCCAAGAAACTCAAGGATCAGCGCCAGAAAGGCCAGGTCGCCCAAAGCCAGGACGTCGGTAAGCTACTGGTGTTGACCGCCCTCAGCGAAATCGCGTTGTTCACCGCCGAAACCAGCATGCAGCGCTTCCAGCAGTTGCTGGTGATGCCCATGTCACGTTTCGGGCAGCCCTTTGTGCGGGCGCTGGAGGAAGTGCTGACGGAAGGCTTGATCGTGTTTTTTTCCTTCGCCTTGCTGATGGCCGGACTGGCGATCGCGGTGAAGTTGATCAGCGGCTGGATTCAGTTCGGTTTCCTGTTTGCGCCGGAAAGCCTGAAGCTGAATTTCAGCCGTCTCAATCCACTCAGCCAGGTCAAGCAGATGTTCTCTGCCAAGTCAGTGACGAACCTGTTGATGGGGTTGGCCAAGGCGCTACTGCTTGCGCTGATTTTGTACGTGGTGATCAGGCCGTCACTAGGGGCCTTGATCAATCTGGCCACCAGCGACCTGCAGAGTTACATCCTCGCGCTGATCATCCTGTTTCGCCATCTGCTGCACGCTTGCCTGGGATTGCTGCTGGTCCTGGCATTGATCGACATGGCGCTGCAGAAGCACTTCTTTGCCAAGAGCATGCGCATGACTCAGGTAGAGGTGGTCAAGGAATACAAGGACATGGAGGGCGACCCTCACGTCAAGGGGCAGCGCCGCGCCCTGGCCCAACAGCTGGCCCAGGAGGAGCCGAAGGTCAAGCTGCCCAAGCTGGAGGAGGCTGACATGTTGGTGGTCAACCCGACGCACTTTGCGGTCGCGCTGTACTACCGGCCGGGCAAAACGCCGCTGCCGCTGCTGGTGGATAAAGGCACGGATGCCGAGGCCCGGAAACTGATAGACCGGGCCAAGGCGGCCGACGTGCCGGTGATCCAGTGTGTATGGCTCGCGCGCACGCTGTACGAGAAGAAGCTTGGGGCGAACATTCCCCGGGAGACGTTGCAGGCGGTAGCGTTCCTCTACCGCACCCTGCGTGAGCTCAATGACGAGGCCAAGCGTGAAACGCTGGAGTTTCCGGAGCTTAAGCAACGTTAACGGTAGCGGTGCACGTCCAGCATATCGAGGCAGCCCAGCGAAAGCAGCTTGCCGATGATGTCATCTGCCTCCTCTGCACCTGCCGGCAGCGCGTGCCAGATCACCAGGGCATCCCTGGCATCGAGACAGGCAAAGCAGCCGTCAAACGCCACCGCCTGTTCAAAAAGCCGCTCCAGTACCCGTTCCAACTGTCCGGCTTCCAGCGCTCCACGGTCGACCAGCAACGCAAGCCCGGGTTTACCACCGGCCTTTAACCGGCACACGCTTATGCCCGGGCCGAGGGACAGGTGGGCGTCCTTGCCGCCCACCAGGTTATCCAGGAATACCTGGCGAGACGACGTATCGTTCGGCCCCATGGAACTTACCGTTCCAGTGAGATCGTTTGATAGTCGGAGCGCTCGCCGGCAGGGCCGGATTCGACGCGCATCTGCGGCGGCCACCAGACCACCAGCTTATCGGCGCCCGATTGCGGGCGTGAACAGGAGTCGCCCTTGCACGTCGGCGTACAACCAACGATAAGCAGGGCCAGGCCGAGGAGGGTGAGTAGGCGTTTCATGGCGCGTTCTTCCGGGTGGGGGTGATCAGGGAGGGGCGGGACACACCGATGTGTTCATCTTTGACCACGGGCCGCATGGCGATAAATACCTCCGCCTCTTCTCCCGGCTTGAGCCAGGCACGTGGCCAGACGCTGACGGCCAGGGTCTGGGAGTTGCTGCATTCTTTTTCATCGATGCGCACGTTACGGTTGAACTGATTGCGTACCACCACCACGGCCACATTGAACTGCGGGCCTGCATACCATTGGCTGCGTTCGGTGTTCAGGGCCAATAGCTCGCGGGTGCTGCACAAGGTGTCCAGGCCCAGTGGCATGGGCGCGGCCTTGAAGGCCGTGGGTACTTGCCCGCTGACGAGGTGAGCCAGGGTGCTGGTGATGTCGCTGCGCTTGATCACCGGTTGATGCTCGGCATACCGCCGGGCCAATGGCTTGAGTGCGGCCTGCAGTTCGGCTTGATCCTCCTGGGGCAAGTAGCGTGAAGGATCAGCCTGATCGCCGATCACGCGCGGCGTCAGGATAAACAGGCGTTCGCGCCGGTTGTTCTGGCGCTCGGAGGAAGAAAACAGGGCCTTGCCCAGCAGCGGAATGTCTCCCAGAAGAGGGATCTTGCTTTGTTTGTCGGTGCTTTCAGTGACATGGAAGCCACCGACCACCAGCGAACGTTTTTCCGCCATGACCGCCTGGGTGCTGACTTTGCCGCGGCGTACATCGGGGCTGGTGCGCGCGGGGTTGGACTCGTCGAAGTTACCGTCCTCGATATCCACCACCAGGTGGATCTGGTGATTGCCGCGGGTAGTGATCACCCTCGGTACCACCTGGAAGCTGGTGCCGACCGTGATGGGCAGGATGGTTGCAGTCTCGGTGCCGGCGGTGAGGTATTGGGTGCGGTTGAAATCGATCACCGCCGGCTGGTTTTCCAAAGTAAGCACCGACGGGTTGGACACCATGGTCGCCAGGCCACGTTGCTCCAATGCGCGAATATCGGCGTTGAAACGATCACGGTGCTCGATCGACAGCTGTGATGAAGACCCGGGCGCCATGTTCACGCCACCCCGGAAACGGCTGTTTTGAAAACCCCATCTAATCCCGAATTCCCGCAGTTGAGTGCGCTCGATATCAAGAATGATCGCATCGATTTCCACCAGCTTGCGGGCTACGTCGAGCTGGCTGATCAGCTCACGGTACATCGCCTGGCGCTCCGGCAGGTCGTAGATCAGGATGGCGTTGTTGCGCACATCGGCTTCGACTCGGATTTTGCTGGTGGAGACCGGTGCCCGAGGGGTGAGTGACATGCCGGTGTCCGACGGCACCGGGTTCATCGCCTGGCCGAGCATTTGCCCCAGCATCGGGTTACTCAGGCGCGGAAATACCGGGGTTATGGGTGAGGGTTGGGAGGCAGAGGGAGGGCGTGGGCTCATGCCTGAAAGCGTCGAGGCCGTGCGAGGTTCCAGCAGCCCCCGCAGCATGCTGGCAACGCCTGGGATGGTCAGTTTCTCGCCGCGATAATCAATCTGGCGGTCCGCCGCATTGGCGAACTTCAGCGGGTAGCTGAGGACGCTCTGCTTTTCATCCGGGGACTTGCGCTGGCTGCTGAACTGCTTGATCTGTTCGATATAGCGCTTGGGCCCGGAGACCAGTACGACGCCGTCCTCAGGCAATTCGCCCCAGCCGAAGCGGCTATCGAGCAAGCCTATATCGGTGAGGGCCTGCTTGAGGTCGGCGATGGTCTCGGAAGAGACCTCCAGGCGTGCAGATTCCTGTTGGTCCAGGGTGCTGACGTACAGCGTGTTGTTGTACAGGTACCACTGGAAGCGGTGCTCGACGCCGAGCCTGTCGAGAAGCGATTGTGGGGTATTGGCGCGTATCTTGCCGTTGACGTTGCCTTCGAGGAGGCCGTCGATTTGCAGTTGGGTGCCGAAGGTCTGGGCGAAGTCTTCCAGCACATCCCGCAGGGGCTTGTGTTCGGCCTCATAGGCATAGGCGGTGTTTTTCCATTCGCTGGGGACGGCGGCCAGGGTGCTTTCCAGGGGCGCCAACAACCAGGGCATGAGGATCAGGTAGCGCCAACGGGCAGGCTTTACGGCGGCGGCAGGCGAATTGACGCGCAAGCGGATGTGCTTGTCGATCTTGTTAGGCATTGAGAATTCTCTGTTTTAGTGACGCAGCGACCGAAGCGAAGTAGGCCTAAGTTTCCGGGCTGGGCTGGCAAGGTGCGCAACAATGCCCCGCCAGGTATCACGCTGGTTCAGCAGGGTTTCGAGTTTGCCAAGCAGGTGGGGCAGGGCACAGTCGCCAGGGAGTTTTTGAAGCAGCCAAAGATGACCAGTCATTGCTTCCTGCGCCAAGGCACCCTGGAAATGCCTCAGACTTTCCAGTCCGAGGCGCATCCACGCCTCCAAGGCTCTTTTGTCGACCCGATGGTGGGTCAGTTGAACACTGATCAAAAAAGCTTGTTGGTCGCGCCGCACCTTGATTTCGTCATTATCTTCAAACAACGTGATCAGCGGTTCGCTGCTACTCAACCAACGACCGAGTAACGCTTCCACTCACTGTATGCCTTCGATAACGGTCTTGGCTGTTTCGCTCATGTAATTGGTGTAGGTGGAACTGGCTGATAACGTGGCCGCGAGGAAGACTTTTTCGTCATTCATTGCCGCCAGGGCTTCGTCGTTGTTCAATCCATCGCGTTCTATCTTTTCAAAGCGCTTTTGCGAATTTTCCAGTTGCCTGTAGAGATTCGCTTGCAGGCGATAATCAAAGCTCATTGGTTTTGCTCCAGAGGATGTTACGTTCTGTGTGGCTCGACGCGTGATTCCAGTTCCACGGGTATTTCGTTAAACATCAGCGCTCGTTGAACCGCAGCCCCTGCGTGTTATTGGGTTGAACCCGACGTGCCGGAATTCCATAGGGTTTCCACCATCGAATCCCAGTCGATCCGAAATCCACCTTCGGGCGTTTCCAGAATGAGCATTTGAGGTGCGATGTTCTCCTCGGTGCGCAGTGTCCAGGGAAGGTCTTTGTGCCTGCTCAGCCACTGGTCTACGTTTTTACGGTCCAATGGATTGCAGAGCAAAGTGGCTTCGATTCGCGGGACCTGGGTGGCCAGTAATTGCTTTAGCAGGACGCTCAGGCGTTGGGGGGAGACTGTTTCCTCCAGCAGGTTACGAATGGCCAGGCTGGTGATGGAGGCGGCAATGGGTTCAATGTTGTCGCAGATAGCCTGGCGTTCAATCTCCCAGCGTTGCAACTGAGTGTTGGCGCGTTCCCAGAACTCACGGCAAGCATTTGCGTAAAGTATTTCGCGCTGCTCTTCGGCCTGGCGTAGTAGTTCGCGCGCTTCGGCTTTGGCGCGAATAAGTAATGTGCCCGCCTGAGCACAGTCGATAAGCATCTCTCGGGCAATCAGGGTTTGTGGCAGGTCCTGGCCTTTATTCAGCTCAATTTTACGTCGGCATAACATGCAGGTTGGTTGCTCCTGATCAGGGCCACGCGTGATCATTCGTGATGGCGGTAGCTCGCCAGATGACGGCTCGCCACAGAGTATCCAGCCGACCATGACGGTCGGGCAGGTTGGAATATTTCTCCAGGTCGACTACCCGTTGATTCGCAAAGCCAAGTCGTAGGCGTTGCCATACCGCAGGCTCAACCCAGGCGCGCAGGTACTGCAGAGGATCGTCTGTGTTCAGTACCCGTGAGTCCGCAGGGAGCGCTTTGGCAAGGCGCTGACACCAGAGGTATTCATCCTCCTCCAGCAAGTGGCCGCGTACAGGCTGGCAGACACTGCCGATCAGCGTCAGCATGCGGTCGCGTTGTGGTGGGGAGGCTTGCACCAGGTGCAGCAAGGCAGGGGAGGGTGAGGGTGGCAGGCAGGGGGTGATGGCCAGTGCGGTGCTCACTCGTTCATGCCGGCTGCGACATAGATCGGTCGAGGCGATATATGGGCTGAGGACCTCCCAGTCACACGCTGGCGTTTCCCATGGGCGGGCCCACCATCGAACCCACGCCAGCTGATTACTCATGAACAGACGGGTTTAGTGAGGCATGAGCCGGTACGACAGATGAGTCGTGTTGTTGATTCACCCCCCGCTTGCGCCAGATAAACGCGCCAGCCCCCGCAAGCGTCATTATGATGAGGAATGCGGTAAGACTCATGCGCCAGAAACCGAGATCGTTATCCTGAACCAGGAACGGACCAAAATAGGTCAGACGTTGCTGCTCCAGATACGCCGCGGCGGGGACAAACACTACGGTTAATTTTTGAGTGTTTTCTACAGCAGCTGCCATGCCGGGGATACTGCTGGCCACCATCCTGCGTACTCGGGGGCGGATATTATCAGGCTCAAGTCGTGGATCATGTTTGATGAACACCGAGGCTGATGCCGGTTGTACGGGTTCACCCGGGGCAATCCGTTCGGGGAGCACGACATGAACTCGAGCGACGATGACCCCGTCGATGTTCGACAAGGTTGCCTCCAGCTCCTGAGACAATGCATAGATATAGCGGGCACGTTCTTCCAGCGGTGTTGAGATAACGCCTTCTTTACGGAAGATATCGCCCAGGGTCGACCGGGCCAGTTTGGGCAGGCCAGCGGCCTCGAGCGTCCGGACCGCCCTGCTGATGTCCGACGCGTTGACGCGCACAACAACGCCGTCTTTGGCTGGCACTTTTTGGGCCCGGATTTGTTTATCCGCGAGTTCTGCAACAACCTCATTAGCCTCCTGTTCGGACAGTCGGCTATGGAGTTCTACTTTTTCACCGCAACCGGCCAGCAGCAATGCCAATGATAAAACTAATGGGGTGGTGATCCAGCGGAGCATGACTTACCTACTGAAGGTTGGTTATTTTCTCGCAACATTGCACGGTTTTGCTGATGACCTTGACTGACATGGACAGCTCCCGATGGGCGTCTGAAAGTGACTTGGCAATTTGATGCATTTCCGTTGATTTTTTATTAAGGCTCAGGTCACGCAAACCTTTGGTCGCACGTTTTGATAGCCTCGTTAAATGAGAAGACTGTTCGGATAGCGCGTTCGTACCGACTATTGAATTTTGGCTACCCGGGGAAGACGCGCGATCAACCAGGCTGGCTTGGAAAAAATTCATGTCGGAAGCAGAGGTATCAACACCTCGCGATTCAACCGTTCGTGAAACCGGGCGTTCTGTGAAGTCGTCAGCGAGCACGCGCATGTAAACCTCCGGCAAGACGCTAGGAACGTTCTTGTTGGTTTGGGAGTAATGTTGGTTTTTTTCGATTGTTCAGCATGAGCCATGCTAGCAAACGGGTTGCTTCCTCTATGTTTAATAGAGGAAGCAAAGGTTTAAAACCTTAGTTTGCCTATGTTTTCGAGTTCTTTTGTCAGTATTTCGTTTTGAACCTCCTCTATTTTAAGTCGACGCATTTCTCTTTTTTTGGCCTCGTCGATATCTTTATTTTCGCCTCCACTGAAAACGCTGGAAGTAACCGGCTTGTTATTATCGATTTCGCTCATAACATCACCTCTGAGTTGCTTGATTTAAATTTTTGTTTGCTTATGCGTTGATGCTTAACCACGAACGTAGACCCATCATTGCCCGTCAGGCATATGAGCCAAGCACATGGCTGGCCCGATCGGCGAAGTTGCTGATCATGTAGATGGCCTTTCCTTGAGTGGTTAAATGAAGATTTCAGTTCCAGAAAAAACTGCTGGTCCTGGGTTTAACCTGTTCCGCCGAGTGATATATCCAGTTGTTTCATCCTGTAGTACAGCGTGCGCTTGGCAACCCCCAGTTCCCCGGCTACTCCATCCACGTTGCCGCCGTGACGGCGCAGCGACTCTTCAATCAGCGATTTCTCGATTTGCTGTAGCCGCGCCTTGAGGTTCATCTCTATGTCCTGATGGTCCCTCATCGACTCTGAAAGCGGCGGAAGATCCAACACAAAGCGCTTGGCTGTCGAGCGCAGTTCGCGGACGTTGCCCGGCCAGGAATGGCATAGCAATTGTTGCAGCAGCGAGCTGGATGCCAGGGGTATCGGGTATTTAAAGTACTCGGCTTCCTGGCGGACGATGTTCAGGAACAAGGGGATAATCTGCTCGCGACGTTCGCGCAGGGGAGGGAGGCTGATGCTGATTACGTTCAGGCGAAAATACAGGTCGCGCCTGAACAACCCTTGCTCGACCATTTCGTGCAGCGAATGCTGGGCGGACGCGATAACGCGCATGTCCACCGGGATAAAGCGGGTAGAACCCAATCGCTCAACGCCCCGGGACTCCAGTACCCTCAGCAGTTTGGCTTGCAGGGTGAGGGGCATGCTGTCTATTTCGTCGAGGTACAAAGTACCCAAGTGTGCGGCTTCGACAAAGCCTGCCCGTGATTGCATCGCACCGGTGTAGGCGCCGCTGTTGACCCCGAACAGTTGGCTTTCCGCCAGGCTTTCGGGAATTGCAGCACAGTTGACGGCGACGAAGTTGCCTCGCCGGCCCGATAAGCGATGGATGCGTTGGGCCAGGGTATCTTTACCGGTGCCGGTTTCCCCCAGCAAAAGTATGTCGATGTTTAAAGCCGCAGTATTGTTGATAGTGGCTTCAATGGTTGGGCATTCAGTAAATGGATCATCCGTTTCAAACGTGCTTTGATAGGAGGCCGACATATCGCTGTTGCTCCTATTGTGTCTCATTGTTTTACTGAGGGGCTTCCCTGCTGATATGGATAAGTAGAACGGAATTTAGCTGATTTGTCATTCTGTCGGAGAGTGCGAAATAGACGTTTGTGATGTGTGAAAAACCAAAAAATCTTAAGTTAAATATTATCAAGTGGGCGCTCGCTCGTGATTGCCTGATAATGGGTCGGAATAATCTTAAACTCGGGGGTGTCAGGGAGGATTGGCGTATTTTTACGTATTGAGGGCTGTGGTTGTTTTATATGTTTGCCGTATTAAGATGTCAGGGGATATTTCAAAGTCGATCTTTGTGGAAAGTTGCAAACATCGCCCACAAAAAAGCCGATGCAGTGCATCGGCTTTTTGTTTTGCGGCATAGGCCGCAGGTAAAGCTTATACGTTGAAGCGGAAGTGCATCACGTCGCCATCCTTGACGATGTATTCCTTGCCTTCCAGGCGCCATTTACCGGCTTCCTTGGCACCGGCTTCACCCTTGAACTGGATGAAGTCGTTGTAGGCGATGACTTCGGCGCGGATGAAGCCTTTTTCGAAGTCGGTGTGGATCACGCCAGCCGCTTGCGGGGCAGTGGCACCGACCTTGACGGTCCAGGCGCGTACTTCTTCAACACCGGCGGTGAAGTAGGTCTGCAGGTGCAGCATTTCGTAGCCGGCACGGATCACGCGGTTCAGGCCAGGCTCTTCCAGGCCCAGGGCCTCGAGGAACATGTCTTTCTCTTCGCCGTCTTCCAGCTCGGCGATTTCCGCTTCGATCTTGTTGCACACTGGAACAACCATCGCGCCTTCTTCTTCGGCAATTGCCATGACCACGTCGAGCAGCGGGTTGTTCTCGAAACCGTCTTCAGCCACGTTGGCGATGTACATCACCGGCTTGGTAGTCAGCAGGTGGAAGCCCTTGATCACCGCCTTTTCGTCGGTGCTCATGTTCTTCATCAGGCTGCGTGCCGGCTTGCCCAGAGTGAAGTGGGCAATCAGTTGCTCCAGCAAGGCTTTCTGGACCACTGAGTCCTTGTCGCCGCCCTTGGCGTTACGCGTGACCTTTTGCAGTTGCTTCTCGCAGCTGTCGAGGTCGGCGAAGATCAGTTCCAGGTCGATGATCTCGATATCGCGTTTCGGGTCGACGCTGTTGGAGACGTGAATCACGTTCTCGTCTTCGAAGCAGCGGACCACGTGGGCGATGGCATCGGTCTCGCGGATGTTGGCGAGGAACTTGTTGCCCAGGCCTTCACCTTTCGACGCGCCGGCTACCAGGCCCGCGATGTCGACGAACTCCATGGTGGTCGGCAGGATGCGCTTTGGATTCACGATGGCCGCCAGGGCGTCCAGGCGTGTATCGGGCATCGGCACGATACCGGTGTTCGGTTCGATGGTGCAGAAGGGGAAGTTCTCCGCCGCAATACCGGATTTGGTCAGGGCGTTGAACAGGGTGGACTTGCCGACGTTAGGTAGGCCGACGATGCCGCAATTGAATCCCATGGTGTTTCCCCTCGGGTAAAGAGTCAGGCCTTCTGGCTGTGCAGGTTTTTCATCGCACGGTTCCATTCACCGGCGAAGATATCCGGCAGCACGCCGAGGGCAAAATCGATGCTGGCATCGAGTTTTTCCTGTTCGGCGCGTGGCGCACGACCCAGGACGAAATTTGAAACCATACTGGCAACGCCCGGGTGGCCAATGCCAAGCCGCAAGCGGTAGAACGTATTCTGATTGCCCAACTGCGCGATGATGTCGCGCAGGCCATTATGCCCGCCATGGCCGCCGCCTTGCTTGAGCTTGGCAACGCCGGGTGGCAGGTCTAGTTCGTCATGGGCCACCAGGATTTCTTCGGGTTTGATCCGGAAGAAGCCCGCAAGCGCCGCGACAGCCTGGCCGCTGCGGTTCATGTAGGTGGTGGGAATCAACAGACGAACATCCTGACCCTGATGCGAAAAGCGTCCGGTCAGGCCGAAATATTTGCGATCGGCCACAAGATTGACGCCTTGGGCGTGGGCGATGCGCTCAACAAAAAGGGCCCCCGCGTTATGCCGGGTCTGTTCGTATTCGGCGCCTGGATTTCCCAGGCCAACGATCAGTTTAATGGCAGTCACGACAGGGGCCCTTCCTTTGGAGTTGTGGATAACATCGCCGTTGGTGCGGCGAAAGTGGACGACAAAAACTCATTAACCGTTAGAGGCCAACTTCGCATTCTCGCCCGCTTTCTCGCTACGTTCCGGTCCGCGATGTTTCCTCAAGCTCCGGCATTACAGAGTGAATTACTCTGCAGCGCCTTCTTCAGCTTCTGGTGCAACGCGTGGAGCGTGTACGTTTGCAACAGCTTTGTCGTCACCGTGAGCCAGTGCAACGAACTCAACGCCTTTAGGAGCCTTGAGGTCGGACAGGTGAACGATTGCGCCGATTTCCAGAGCCGACAGGTCGACTTCGATGAACTCAGGCAGGTCTTTCGGCAGGCAGGTCACTTCGATCTCGGCGATAACGTGCGAAACTTCGCCGCCTTTCTTGACCGGAGCTTCTTCACCAACAAAGTGCACAGGCACGATAGCGGTCAGTTTCTGACCAGCTACTACGCGTACGAAGTCAGCGTGCAGCACGTGGCCTTTAGCTGGGTGACGTTGCAGTGCCTTGATGATGACGTTCTGCTTGGTGCCGCCAACGTTCAGCTCGATGATGTGGCTGTAAGCCGCGTCGTTTTCGAGCAGTTTGGCGATTTCTTTAGCCAGCATGCTGATGGATTCAGGGGCTTTTTCGCCACCGTAAACTACAGCTGGAACCAGGCTTGCGAGACGACGCAGGCGGCGGCTCGCACCTTTCCCCAGGTCGGAACGCAGTTCAGCATTCAAAGTAAAATCGTTCATGTTGTATCTCCAAAATAACCACATTCGCCCTAGCGTTTGCGACCAGCGCTAAAGGCGATATGGGCAAAAAAGCCCCGCCCCAACAGAATGCTGGGGCGGGGCGCTTTTCGTCAGGTTGATGCTGCTAAGGTTTGACCCTTAACGGAACATCGCGCTGATCGATTCTTCGTTGCTGATGCGGCGAACCGCTTCGGCAACTACCGGTGCGATATCCAGTTGACGGATACGCGAACAGGCTTGAGCGGCAGCGGACAACGGGATGGTGTTAGTCACCACCAGTTCGTCCAGCATTGAGTTCTCGATGTTCTCGATCGCTCGGCCCGACAGCACAGGGTGTGTGCAGTAGGCGAAGACTTTTGCTGCACCGTGCTCTTTCAAGGCTTTCGCCGCGTGGCACAGGGTGCCGGCGGTGTCGACCATGTCATCAACCAGAATACAGGTACGCCCTTCGACATCACCGATGATATGCATCACTTCAGAGTGATTGGCTTTCTCGCGGCGTTTGTCGATGATCCCGAGATCCACGCCCAGGGATTTGGCAACAGCCCGTGCACGCACGACGCCACCAATGTCCGGGGACACGATCATCAGGTTTTCAAAGCGCTGGTCTTCGATGTCATCCACCAGGACGGGGGAGCCGTAGATGTTATCTACCGGAATATCGAAGAACCCCTGGATTTGGTCAGCGTGCAGGTCAACCGTGAGAACACGGTCGATACCTACCACGGTCAGCATGTCAGCAACGACTTTCGCGCTGATAGCCACACGTGCGGAACGCGGACGGCGATCCTGACGGGCATAACCAAAGTAAGGGATTACAGCTGTGATTCGAGTCGCTGAGGAGCGGCGGAAGGCATCAGCCATCACGACGAGTTCCATCAGGTTATCGTTGGTCGGAGCGCAAGTCGGCTGAATAATGAAGACATCTTTACCGCGGACGTTTTCATTGATCTCGGCTGTAATTTCGCCGTCGGAGAATTTACCGACAGAGATGTCACCGAGAGGGATATGCAGCTGACGTACAACACGCCGAGCCAGATCGGGGTTAGCATTCCCCGTAAAGACCATCATCTTGGACACGCGCAGTACCTAGAGGCTGAGGGTAACCTGGATGAGTATAGAAAATGGCAGGGGCGGCTGGATTCGAACCAACGCATGGCAGGATCAAAACCTGCTGCCTTACCGCTTGGCGACGCCCCTGTATCTGTTGCAACGAGTACCCAGTACTCGGTTCCTTTAGAGCAGACTTTGCAGCTTGCGATGCAACATCGAAACGTTGCTTCCCTTTGCTACAAACCCTGTAAGGGTCTCTGTAAGAAGGGCCGAGACTTTATCAGCTTCAGCTTTGCTTGGGAAGCCCCCAAACACACAACTTCCAGTTCCGGTTAATTTTGCTTCGGTAAAATTACCTAACAAATTCAAAGCGTTACGTACATCTGGATAACGCCTTGCTACAACCGGTAAGCAGTCATTTCGACTGTTTCCCTTGGGAACGGGGCGCACTTTAATGGGAGGAGAGTTACGTGTCAACAGTGGATCTGAAAAAATTTCTGCTGTACTTACAGATACTTGCGGAACAAGCACGACATACCACGGCTCTTCGGGGTCTACAGGGGTGAGTTTCTCCCCCACGCCTTCGGCAAAAGCGGCGTGCCCACGCACGAAAACCGGGACGTCCGCGCCCAGTGTCAGGCCCAGCGCCGCCAGGCGATCATGGTCCCAACCCAGTTGCCACAAGTGATTCAGGCCGAGCAATGTCGTTGCGGCATTTGAGCTGCCGCCACCGATGCCGCCGCCCATGGGCAGGATTTTTTCGATCCAGATGTCGATGCCCAATGGGCAACCGGATTGTTCCTGGAGTTTTTTCGCGGCCTTCACAATCAGGTTGCTGTCGTGAGGCACGCCGTCGAATTCGGTGTGCAACTGGATCACGCCGTCATCGCGAACGGCGAAGGTCAGCTCATCGCCGTAGTCGAGAAATTGAAAAATCGTCTGCAACTCGTGATAGCCGTCTTCACGGCGACCGAGAATGTGCAGCATCAAATTCAGTTTGGCCGGGGAGGGCAGGGTCAGGCGTTGCTCGTTCATCTCACTGCCCCAGCTTGCGCGGTTGCCAGTCCTTGATCACCAGCGTGACGTCAAGGTCGGTGCCATGCAGCTTGATGCGCTCGGGCAGCCAGTAACCGTTCTGTTGCACATAGCTCAGGTATTCGACCTGCCAGCCATCCTGTTCCAGCGAAGCCAGGCGGCTGTCGCCATTGAGGCTCAGGCGGCTCTTGCTGTCTGGCGCAGGAAGACCGCGTACCCACCACACCAGGTGCGATACGGGGAGTTTCCAGCCCATCTGTTCTTCCAGCAGGGCTTCCGGCGTTGGCGCTTCATAGCGGCCCTGATTGGCCACTTCCAGGCTGACTTGCCCCGGCCGGCCGGTCAGGCGTGCCGCACCGCGGCCCAGCGGGCCAGACAGGCGAATGTCGTAATAGTCCTGGCGTTGCAGCCAGAACAAGGTGCCGCTGCCCGAATCTTTCGGGGCGCGAATGCCCACCTTGCCCTCGATCTGCCAGCCATCAAGGCTGCTCAGTTGATCCTTGTGCTGCTGCCACTGCGCCGGGTTGCCCGGGCCTTCGACAGATTCACGGGTGCCAAGACCGGAACAGCCGGCAAGCAGGGCAATAAAGCTGAAAACGATAACGTGGCGCAAAAACATAAAGTTAAAGGGTCTCGGATCCGGTCAGGCGCTTGATGGTGCTGCGCAGGATTGGGCTTTCGGGCTGTTCCTTGAGGAACTTCTCCCAGATTTGTCGCGCTTCACGCTGCTTGCCATTGGCCCAGAGCACTTCGCCCAGGTGTGCGGCGACTTCCTGGTCGGGGAAGCGCTCCAGCGCCTGGCGCAACAAGCGTTCGGCTTCGTCCAGGTTGCCCAGGCGGTAATTCACCCAGCCGAGGCTGTCGAGTACGGCCGGGTCTTCCGGGTTGAGCTGGTGAGCTTTTTCAATCAGCTCCTTGGCTTCGGCGTAACGCGTTGTACGGTCGGACAAGGTGTAACCCAGGGCGTTCAGTGCCATGGCATTGTCCGGATCGCGCTTGATGATCAGGCGCAGGTCTTTTTCCATCTGCGCCAGGTCATTGCGTTTTTCCGCCTGCATGGCGCGGGTGTACAGCAGGTTCAAGTCGTCCGGATATTGCAGCAAGGCTTGCTGGAGGATTTTCCAGGCGCGATCGCCCTGCTTGTTGGCCGACAGGGTCTCGGCCTGGATCAGGTACAGCTGGATCGCGTAGTCCGGTTCGGCATCCCGTGCGGCAGCCAGGCGTTTTTCCGCCTCGTCGGTACGGCCGTTGTTCATCAGGATATCGGCCTGGCGCAGTTGCGCAGGCAGGTAGTCATTGCCGGCGCCGACCTGGGCGTATTCAAGCAATGCAGCCTGCGGGTCGTTACGCTCTTCAGCGATACGGCCCAGGTTCAGGTGCGCCGAATCCACGTGGCTCTCGCGGGCGATCAGGTCTTCCAGGTAACCCTTGGCCTCATCCCAGGCCTTGGCTTCCAGGCACACCAGCGCCAGGGAGTAGCGCAATTCGTCATCGTCCGGGTATTGCTGCACGAGGTTGGCGAACTGCACCTTGGCGTCTTCCATGCGGTCCTGTTCAACCAGCATGCGGGCATAGGTCAGCAGCAGGCGTTTGTCGCCCGGGTACTTCTTGATGCTTTTTTCCAGCAGCGGAATCGCTTCCTTGCCGCGGTTGAGGTTTTGCAGCAGGCGGGCACGCAGCAGGATCGGCGCGATCTCGCCCTCTTCCGGCGGGTGTTGCTCCAGCAGCTTCAGCGCAGCCTCGGGCTCATCATCCTGTTGCAACAACAGCGCCTTGCCGAAAATCAGCTGGCTGTTGTTCGGGTGTTTTTGCAGCAGGCGGTCGAAACTCTTCATCAGGCCGTTGCGGGTGTCCTGATCGGTGTCGGCGGCCGACAGCGCGAGGAAGTCGAAATGCGTGTCGCCCTTGCCCTGCAGGACCTTCTCCATATACACCATGGAGTCGTCATAGCGCCCGGCGCGGGCCAGTTGAATGGCCGCTGCCCGTTGTGCCTCGAGATCGTCCGGGGCGTTTTTCGCCCAGATCAGCGAGGAGTCCAGGGCCGCCTGATCGGCGCCCAGGTACTCGGCGATGCGAAACGCCCGCTCCGAAATCCCCGGATCCTGAGTATTGATGGCCTGGGTCACGTAGTTATCCAGGGCAATGTCGAAACGATTGCGCTGGCCGGCCAGCTCCGCGCTCAGCAGGCTGAAGATCGTCTCTTCACTGAACGAGGAATAAACCTTGGGCTTTTCAGGGGCGGGGGTGCTGTCTTCTACCGGCGGCGTACCGTCCGGCGACACGGGTGCCATGGCCTGGCAGCCGCTGAGAAAGACAAAAGCAAGGAGCAACGCGGAAGATCTATTCATATAGGAAGAGGACGACTAACCTGCGGTCGGATCATCATGACACAAGCCTTCGGCCAAACATAACCGTGTAGGAGCGAGCTTGCTCGCGAAGAACCAGAGGACAACGCGTTTTATCCCGTAAGCCAGCGTTATCGTTAACGACCATCGCGAGCAAGCTCGCTCCTACAGATGGCCTTTATAGGCGTAAGCTACTAGGACAATAGCCTACGGTGGTTGTTCTGAATCATTCGAAGTAGGACAATTGTCGGCTTCCCGACATCATCAGCGATATTGAATGGCCTTCCTTGCACTCGGTATTAACCACAAGACTGCTTCTGTAGACGTCCGCGAGCGCGTGGCTTTTACTCCCGAGCAGTTGGTTGAGGCCTTGCAGCAGCTCTGCCGGCTCACCGACAGTCGCGAAGCTGCGATCCTTTCGACCTGTAATCGCAGCGAGCTCTATATAGAGCAGGAACATCTTTCAGCGGATGTGGTGCTGCGCTGGCTGGCCGATTACCACCATTTGAGCCTCGATGAGCTGCGCCAAAGCTCATATGTGCACGAAGAGGATGCGGCAGTTCGTCACATGATGCGCGTCGCCTCCGGGCTGGATTCGCTGGTGTTGGGCGAACCGCAGATTCTCGGCCAGATGAAGTCCGCCTACGCCGTGGCCCGCGAGGCCGGCACCATCGGCCCGCTGCTGGGGCGCCTGTTCCAGGCCACCTTCAACTCCGCCAAGCAGGTGCGCACCGACACCGCCATCGGTGAAAACCCGGTGTCCGTGGCGTTTGCCGCCGTCAGCCTGGCCAAACAGATTTTCAGTGACTTGCAGCGCAGCCAGGCCCTGCTGATCGGCGCCGGCGAGACCATCACCCTGGTCGCCCGCCACCTGCACGAACTGGGCGTAAAGCGCATCGTCGTCGCCAACCGTACCCTGGAACGCGCCAGCATCCTGGCCGAGCAGTTCGGTGCCCACGCGGTGTTGCTCTCCGACATCCCGGCCGAGCTGGTGCGCAGCGACATCGTCATCAGCTCTACTGCCAGCCAGTTGCCGATCCTCGGCAAGGGCGCGGTGGAAAGCGCCCTGAAACTGCGCAAGCACAAGCCGATCTTCATGGTGGATATCGCCGTTCCCCGGGATATCGAGCCTGAAGTCGGCGAGTTGGACGACGTTTACCTCTACAGCGTCGACGACCTGCACGAAGTGGTCGCCGAAAACCTGAAGAGTCGCCAGGGCGCTGCCCAGGCTGCCGAGGAAATGGTCAGCACCGGTGCCGACGATTTCATGGTGCGCCTGCGTGAACTGGCGGCAGTGGACGTGCTCAAGGCCTACCGTCAGCAAGGCGAACGCCTGCGGGACGAGGAATTGATCAAGGCCCAGCGTATGCTCGCCAACGGCAGCAGCGCCGAAGACGTGCTGATGCAGTTGGCGCGCGGCCTGACCAACAAATTGCTGCATGCTCCCAGTGTCCAGTTGAAAAAGCTTACCGCCGAAGGCCGCCTCGATGCGCTGGCCATGGCCCAGGAACTCTTTGCCCTCGGTGAGGGCGCGACAGAAAGCTCTTCGGATAAAAAACCGCAATGAAAGCGTCACTGCTCAATAAACTGGACGTCCTTCAGGACCGTTTCGAAGAACTGACCGCCTTGCTCGGCGATGGCGAGGTCATCTCCGATCAGACCAAGTTCCGCACCTATTCCAAGGAATACGCGGAAGTTGAACCGATCGTGGGCACCTATAAACAGTTGCTCAAGGTTCAGGCTGACCTCGAAGGCGCCCAGGCGCTGCTCAAGGACAGCGACCCGGACATGCGCGAAATGGCCGTTGAAGAAGTGCGAGAGGCCAAGGACAAGCTGATCGAACTGGAAGGCGACCTGCAACGCATGCTGTTGCCCAAGGACCCGAACGATGGGCGCAACGTGTTCCTTGAAATCCGCGCCGGCACCGGCGGTGACGAAGCGGCGATTTTCTCCGGCGACCTGTTCCGCATGTATTCGCGCTATGCCGAGCGTCGCGGCTGGCGTGTGGAGATTTTGTCCGAGAACGAAGGCGAACACGGCGGCTATAAAGAAGTCATCGCCCGGGTTGAGGGCGAGAATGTCTACGGCAAACTGAAGTTCGAATCCGGCGTGCACCGCGTGCAGCGGGTGCCGGCCACGGAATCCCAGGGCCGTATCCACACCTCGGCGTGCACCGTGGCCGTGTTGCCCGAGCCCGACGAGCAGGAAGCCATCGAGATCAACCCGGCAGACCTGCGGGTCGACACCTACCGCTCATCGGGCGCCGGTGGCCAGCACGTCAACAAGACCGACTCGGCGATCCGTATCACTCACTTGCCTTCGGGCATCGTGGTGGAGTGCCAGGAAGAACGTTCCCAGCACAAGAACCGTGCGCGGGCCATGTCCTGGCTGTCGGCCAAGCTGAATGACCAGCAGACCAGCGCCGCCGCCAATGCGATTGCCAGCGAGCGTAAGCTGCTGGTGGGCTCGGGCGACCGTTCCGAGCGCATTCGTACCTACAACTTTGCCCAGGGCCGGGTCACCGACCACCGCGTCAACCTGACGCTGTACTCCCTGGACGAAATCCTCGCCGGTGGCGTCGATGCGGTAATCGAGCCGTTGTTGGCCGAATACCAGGCCGACCAGCTTGCGGCGATAGGTGAATAAATGACCATTATTGCCAGTTTGTTACGCGCCGCCGACCTGCCGGACTCGCCGACTGCGCGCCTGGACGTGGAATTGTTGCTGGCCGCCGCCTTGGGCAAGTCCCGCAGCTACCTGCACACCTGGCCGGAAAAAATCGTCAGCAGTGAACACGCGCTGACCTTTGCCGACTACCTGCAACGCCGTCGTGCCGGCGAGCCCGTGGCCTACATCCTCGGCCAGCAAGGCTTCTGGAAGCTCGACCTGGAAGTGGCACCGCACACGCTGATCCCGCGTCCGGAAACCGAGATGCTGGTGGAAGCCGCCCTGGAATTGCTGCCTGCCACACCGGCCAAGGTCCTGGACCTGGGCACCGGCAGCGGCGCGATTGCCCTGGCCCTGGCCAGCGAACGCCCGGCCTGGCAAGTCACGGCGGTCGACCGCGTGCTGGAAGCTGTGGCCCTGGCCGAACGCAACCGCCAGCGCCTGCACCTGAACAACGCCACGGTGCTGAACAGCCATTGGTTCAGTGCCCTCGAAGGCCACACTTACAACCTGATCATCAGCAACCCACCTTATATAGCCGACACCGACCCGCACCTGGTGGCCGGTGACGTGCGCTTTGAACCGGCCAGCGCGCTGGTATCCGGGCATGACGGCCTGGACGACCTGCGGCTGATCATCGCCCAGGCACCTGCGCACCTCGACGCCGCAGGTTGGTTGCTGCTGGAACACGGTTACGACCAGGCGCCCGCCGTGCGCGACCTGCTGCTGGGGGAAGGCTTTGAAGAAGTCCACAGCCGCATCGACCTGGGCGGCCACGAACGCATCACGTTGGGACGCCGCCCGTGATGAACGACCAGGAGCTGTTGCGCTATAGCCGGCAGATTCTGTTGCAGCATGTCGACATCGAAGGCCAGTTGCGCCTGAAAAACAGCCGCGCGCTGATCGTCGGCCTGGGTGGCCTCGGTTCGCCGGTGGCGCTGTACCTGGCGGCGGCGGGGGTGGGTGAGCTGCATTTGGCGGATTTCGACACTGTCGACCTGACCAACCTGCAACGCCAGATCATTCACGACACCGACAGCGTCGGCCTGAGCAAGGTCGACTCGGCGATTCGCCGCCTGGGCGCGATCAATCCTGAAATACAGCTGGTTGCCCATCGCAGCGCGCTGGATGAGGATTCCCTCGCGGCCGCCGTGGCGGTGGTCGATGTGGTACTGGATTGCAGCGACAACTTCTCCACCCGCGAAGCGGTCAACGCTGCGTGTGTCGCTGCCGGCAAGCCTTTGGTGAGCGGTGCGGCGATTCGCCTCGAAGGCCAGCTGTCGGTGTTCGACCCTCGTCGCGCCGAAAGCCCCTGCTACCACTGTTTATACGGGCACGGCAGCGACGCCGAACTGACCTGCAGCGAAGCCGGCGTCATCGGCCCGTTGGTGGGCCTGGTCGGCAGCCTGCAGGCCCTGGAAGCCTTGAAGTTACTGGCCGGTTTCGGCGAGCCGTTGGTGGGGCGGCTTTTGTTGATCGACGCCCTGACCACGCGTTTTCGCGAGCTGCGGGTCAAGCGTGACCCCGGTTGCATCGTCTGCGGTAGCCAACATGGTTAAGGATGCGCCGATTGGTGTGTTCGACTCCGGTGTCGGCGGCCTGTCGGTGCTGGACGAAATCCAGCGTCTGCTGCCCCATGAGTCGCTGCTGTACGTGGCGGATGGCGGGAATATCCCCTACGGCGAGAAAACCCCGGCGTTCATCCTCGATCGTTCGCGACAGGTGGCGGCGTTCTTCCGTGAGAAGGGCGCCAAAGCGTTTGTGATTGCCTGCAACACGGCGACCGTTGCGGCGGTTGCCGATTTGCGCCAGGACTATCCCGACTGGCCATTGGTGGGCATGGAACCGGCAGTCAAACCCGCGGCTGCCGCGACCCGCAGTGGCGTCGTCGGCGTGCTGGCGACCACCGGCACCCTGCAAAGCGCCAAGTTCGCCGCCTTGCTCGACCGCTTCGCCACCGATGTGCGGGTAATCACCCAACCCTGCCCGGGCCTGGTGGAGCTGATCGAAACCGGCGACCTGGACAGCCCGGCCCTGCGCCTGCTGTTGCAAGGCTACGTGGAGCCGCTGATTGCGGCCGGTTGCGACACCATCATCCTTGGCTGCACCCACTACCCGTTCCTCAAGCCCCTGCTCGCCGAGATGCTCCCGCCGACGATCATTTTGATCGACACCGGGGCGGCAGTAGCGCGTCAATTGCAACGTCTTTTGAGTGATCGCGAACTGCTGGCCACTGGCAATCCGCCGCCTGTACAGTTCTGGACCAGCGGCGATCCGCAGCATCTAAGAAATATCCTACCGACCCTATGGAAATCTCCCGGAGTTGTGCGTAGTTTTGGCGTGTGAAAAAAACGTGAAATAACGCCTTTATCCGCTGAACTTCTGGCTATACGGCAGCTTCTATAGCAAGTTAGCCGGTACAAAATCATACAACTTCGTTCGGAAGGGATGTTTCTCTATGAAGCGCTTGTTCTGTTTGGCTGCGATTGCGGCCGCAATGTTGGGGCACTCTTTTTCCGCACAGGCGGCAGGCCTGGAACTTGGGGTGGGAAGTACGAGCGATTCGACCATGACCTATCGGTTGGGGCTGACCTCGGACTGGGATAAAAGCTGGTGGCAGACCGATACGGGGCGCGTGACCGGGTACTGGAGCGGCGCCTACACCTACTGGGACGGTGACAAGCGGGCCAGCGTCAGCAGCCTGTCGTTCTCACCCGTGTTTGTGTATGAGTTTGCCGGGGAGAGGGTGAAGCCGTACATCGAGGCCGGCGTGGGTGTGGCCGTGTTCTCCCGCACGCGGGTAGAAGACAACAATATCGGCCAGGCTTTCCAGTTTGAAGACCGGCTGGGCTTTGGCTTGCGCTTTGTCGGTGGCAGTGAAGTGGGGATTCGGGCCACCCATTACTCCAATGCCGGGATCAGCAGCAATAACGATGGTGTAGAGAGTTATTCGCTGCACTACACGCTGCCGTTGTAGTTTTTTAAGCACACTGCAAAACCATTGTGGGAGCGGGCTTGCTCGCGAAAGCGGTATATCAGCCACGAATCAGTTGACTGACACACCGCTTTCGCGAGCAAGCCCGCTCCCACATTGGCTACTCATTGGTTCCGAAATCAGCGATACACCGTCGCAATCCCCTGGCGCTCATCGATGCACTCCGGCGCGCCCATCTCGAATTCCCGGCAGATCAGCGGCCGCTTCTCGTAAATCGTGCACATCATCGTGTCGCGGTCCAGCGCCGCGCACCAGCCGTCATCCAGGCGCAGCATGACTTCGCCGCCCCAATCGTCGGTATCGATAAAGCGATCGGGCACGCCGGTGTCGGTGATCAGCATGACTTCCAGCTGGCAGCAGCACGCGGCGCAGGTGGAGCAGGTGACGGCAGGTTCGGCGATTTGGGTATGGGGGATGTTGGTCATAGGCGCGCAGTGTAAGGCAAGCGGCTCATAGGTGTGTGAAAGGGCTGACGGACGTCAATGCGCCAACTGCCTGGCGACCCAATGCAACAACGGAAAAATCATCCCCCAGAGTAACGCCAGGCCGATGACGGTCGGCACGGTGCCATAGCCGAAACTCACCCCGGCCAGTTGGCTGCCCGCGTAATAGGACAACGGCCCGCCCACCGCCCCCAACAAGCTCGCACGCCACCAGGGCTGCGCGCTCCAGGCCAGGCAATGGCGTAGCGTGGTCGCTAGCAATGCCCACAACAGGATCAGCCACCATGGTGCCAACGGTCCGGGCAGGCTGAAATGAAACACGCCGAATGCTCGTAGCACGGTGTCGATCACGGTGCCCAACATGGTGACGGCAAGAATCACCTGGCCTTCCGCTGACCACGAACTTATCCACAGCAGGTGGATTACCAGCACCGCCAACCCCACCAACAGCCACAGACTGTCGCCGCCCAGCACACAGGCAAACCAGCCGCACTGGAACAGCACGGCATTTGCCAGTGGTTTAAGCATCAAAGCGCCCGAGCAGTGGCTGGGTCAGCGCCGCCGGCTTGGCCAGCAGCATCTGCGCGGTGCCGATGGTGCGCTCCATAAAGCCGCCTTCGCAGTAGCACAGGTAAAACTCCCACAGCCGCAGGAAGTATTCGTCGTAGCCCATTTCCGTCAGGCGGCTGTGGGCGCGACGAAAGTTCTCATGCCACAGGCGCAGGGTTCGCGCGTAGTGCAGGCCGAAGTCCTCCATGTGCAGCAGGTTCATGTCAGTGTCGCGGCTGACGACCTCCAGCATCTTCTGTACACAGGGCAGGGCGCCGCCGGGGAAGATATAGCGCTGGATAAAATCCACGCTGCTCTTGGCCTGTTCGTAGCGCTGTTCACGAATGGTGATGGCTTGCAGCAACATCAGGCCGTTGCTCTTGAGCAACTGCGCGCACTGTTTGAAATAGGTCGGCAGGAAGCGGTGGCCCACGGCTTCGATCATCTCGATCGACACCAGCTTGTCGTACTGCCCGGTCAGGTCGCGGTAGTCCTCCAGCAGCAACGTCACCTGATTCTGCAAACCCAGGGCCTCGATGCGTTTTTCAGTGTAGGCAAACTGCTCTTTGGACAGGGTCGTGGTGGTGACCTTGCAGCCGTACTGCTGCGCGGCATAAATCGCCATGCTGCCCCAGCCGGTGCCGATTTCCAGCAGGTGGTCGGACGGTTTCAGCGCGAGCTTCTGGCAGATGCGTTCCAGTTTGTTCAGTTGTGCCTGTTCCAGTGTGTCATCGGCGGTGAGGAACTGCGCGGCCGAATACATCATGGTCGGGTCGAGGAATTCCTCGAACAGGTCGTTGCCCAGGTCGTAGTGGGCGGCGATGTTTTTCTGCGAGCCCTTGCGCGTATTGCGGTTGAGCCAGTGCAGGCCCTGGGTGAAGGGCCGCGCCAGTTTCGCCAGCCCACCTTCCAGCGCATCCAGCACGTCGAGGTTGCTGACCATCACCCGTACCACGGCGGTCAGGTCCGGGCTGCTCCAGTAACCATGGATAAATGCCTCGCCGGCGCCGATGGAGCCGTTGGCCGCCACCAGCCCCCACACGGCTGAATCGAGGATCTGGATCTCCCCCAGCAGGTGCGCTTCCCGTGCGCCGAAGACTTGCCGTTCGCCGTCCTCGATCACCACCAACTGGCCGTGGCGCAGTTGGCCGAGCTGGCGCAGCACGGCTTTGCGCAGCAGCGCGGCGGTCATGCCGTTGACGTTCAAGCGGTTGGATTTGACCGATAAGCTAGGGGATTTCATGGCGGCGATCCTTGGTGTAACCGACTGCGGTGCGAGAAGCGCCTTCGGCGGCGTGATGGGAAAAAATCGGCGTGCGTTTAAGCAAGAGGCGCAAGGCCTGCCAATAAATGGCCAGGCAGGTCTTGGCTGTCATCCACGGGAAGCGCCACAGGTAGCGGTGCAGGCTGGCGCGGTTCAGGGCTTCGCGTTGCAGGCTCAAGGTGGCGTCGAAGACTTTCAGTTCGCCCTGCCAGTCGGCCATATGCACGCCGAGCCTGGCGGCGGGCGGGCTGAAGCTCATGCGGTATTCCAGGTCCCGGGGCAAGAACGGCGACACATGAAACGCCTTGGCCACGGCGAAGTGCTGATGCTCACCGGCAGGCAGCGCCTGGGCTGGCAGCACGTAGTGATAGCGCTCGCGCCACGGGGTGTTGGTCACTTCACAAAGGATCGCGGCCAGCGTTCCGTCGGCCTCGAAGCAGTAGAAGAAACTCACCGGGTTAAAGGCCAGGCCCCAACTGCGGGCCTGGGTCAGCAGGCAGATAACGCCCGAGGGGATGCGCCCCAGGGCCTTGCCGACTTCTTGGCGTACGGCATCGGTCAAGCTCATGCCGTGACGGGTAAATTCACGCAGGTAATCCTGCTGGCGAAACGCGAACGGCGCCCAGCGCTCGCCCGCCAATGGCGACAAGCCGAACACTTCGTCCTGTTCGCTGAGGTCCAGGTACAGCAGGCCGATCCGGTAGCGGAAGGCATGGCCCTTTGGCGTAAACCGCCGATGGGCGATCCAGCCGCTGTACAGGGCGCTGTTCACAGGATTTCCCCGAACGCCTTGGCCACGCGCAATGCGCTGACCACGCCGTCTTCGTGGAAACCGTTGGCCCAGTAGGCGCCGCAATAATAGGTGTGCTGCGTGCCGTGCAGTTCTTCCCAGCGCGCTTGGGCGGCCACGGCGGCCAGGCTGTATTGCGGGTGGGCGTAGGTGTAGCGGGCGAGGACTTTGAGCGGGTTGATCAGCGCCGTTTGATTGAGGCTCACGCAAAAGGTGGTGGTGCTGTCGATGCCCTGCAGGATGTTCATGTCGTAGGTCACCGCCGCCTGTTTTTGCGCGCGGCCATCCAGGCGGTAATTCCAGCTGGCCCAGGCCAGTTTGCGGTCGGGCAGCAGACGGGTATCGGTGTGCAGGACGACGTCATTGTCGGCGTAGGGCAGGGCGCCAAGGATCTGTTGCTCGGCCAGGCTCGCATCCCCCAGCAAGGCCAGAGCCTGGTCGCTGTGGCAGGCGAACACCACCTTGTCGAATGCCTCGCTGCCGGCGGCGCTGTGGATAACTGCGCCGATGGCTGAACGCTCAACCCGGGTGACCGGGCAATTGAGGCGGATATTTTCGCGGAAGGACTGGGTCAGCGGTTCGATATAGCGGCTGGAACCGCCTTCGATCACGCACCACTGCGGCCGGTTGCTCACCGACAACAAGCCATGGTTCTTGAAGAACCGCACGAAGAATTGCAGGGGAAACCCGAGCATGTCAGCCAGGGACATCGACCAGATCGCCGCGCCCATCGGCACGATGTAGTGCTGGATAAATCGCTGGCCGTAGCCGCCCGCTTGCAGGTACTCGCCCAGGGTCATCTCGGCGCTGATGCGTTGCTCTTGCAGGTCCAGGGGCGCCTGGCGGTTGAAGCGCAGGATATCGCGCAACATGCCCCAGAACCCCGGCGACAGAATATTCCGGCGCTGGGCAAACAGGCTGTTGAGGTTGTTGCCGTTGTACTCGAACCCGGCGTTCGGGTCGCACACCGAAAAGCTCATCTCGGTGGGTTTGTACGTCACGCCAATTTGCCCCAGCAGCTTGATGAAGTTGGGATAGGTCCAGTCGTTGAACACGATAAAGCCGGTGTCCACCGCATGGCTTTTGCCTTCCACTGTGACATTCACCGTGTGAGTGTGGCCGCCGATGCGGTCGCCCGCTTCGAACAGGGTGATGTCGTGGCGGCGACCGAGCAGGTAGGCGCTGGTCAGCCCGGCAATGCCGCTGCCGATAATGGCGATCTTCACAGGTCGTCCTTTCTCGGCGGCGGGCTGCGCAGCATGCGTTTGCCAATGATCAACTGGACGCGGTTCGGCAGTTTCGACAGTGGCCACAAGGCGGCAATAAACAGGGCAGGGAAGGCAATTTCCAATGGGCGGTTTTGCAGCTTGGCGAAGATATGTCGCGCGGCCTTGTCCGCCGGCCAGCTCAGGGGCATCGGGAAATCATTGCGGGCGGTCAGCGGCGTGTCGACAAACCCCGGGCTGACCACGGTGACGTCGATCCCTTCAGGCGACAGGTCGATACGCAGGGACTCGAACAGGTAACGCAGGCCCGCCTTCGACGCACCATAGGCTTCCGCCCTGGGCATCGGCAGGTAGGTCACCGCACTGGCCACACCGACCAGGTGCGGTGTATGACCGGCACGCAACAGCGGCAGCGCGGCCTCTATGCAGTAACTGCTGGCCAGCAGGTTGGTGCGCACCACGTGCTCGATGATCGAGGAATCAAACTGCCTGGCATCCACGTATTCGCAGGTGCCGGCATTCAGGATCACCGTATCCAGCGAACCCCAGGCCACCGCGATGTGTTCACCGATCTCGCGTACGGTCTGGCTGTTGGTCAGGTCGCCGGCCACCACCAGCACTTGCCCGGGGTATTGCTGGGCAAGCTGTTCCAGGGGCGCCTTGGAGCGGGAACTGAGGGCCACATGGGCACCGCTTTCGAGCAGCGTCTTGGCCAGTTCGGCCCCGATGCCACTGCTGGCACCGGTCAACCAGTAACGACGTGGAAGGTTAAGGCTCATCCCATTCTCCTTTTCAGCCAGCTGACCACACCGCCAAGGACCGGCACGTGTTCATACAGCAACTGTCCAGCGTCAAAATAATCCCGGTGGCGATACACCTTGTCGCGCCACAGCAGGTGCGAGCAGCCTTCCACACGAATCACTTCGCCCTTGGCCAGGCGCGGGTGGCAGAAGCTCATTTTCCAGCGCAGGTAGCCTTCGCCTTCCGCCACTTGATCAAAGCCATGGAAGTCAAAGCGCAACTGGGTAACGTTGTCGTACAGCTCGGCGAAGTAGCGGTGCAACGCCGGCAGCCCGTGCACCTCGTGCAGTGGGTCGGTGAAACTGATGTCCTGGCTGTACAGGCCGTCGAGCAGGTGCAGGTTGTGCTTGTCCACACTGGCGAACACCTGGGCGAAGCGGCGCAGGAAATCACTCATAAGCACCTCCGACCGCCTGGCGTGAAGGCAGGCTGCGGAAAGCGGCGAGGGCGCGCTCGCGGGATTTTTTCAAGTCGACGATAGGACGAGGATAGTCGGCCACACCAAACAGGCCGCCCACGGCGTCGGGGTTGTGCACTTCCTTTTTGTTCAGCGCCGCCAGTTGCGGCAGCCAGTGCTTGATAAATACACCTTCGCCGTCGAATTTTTCCGATTGGCTCAAGGGGCTGAAAATCCGGAAGTACGGGGCCGAGTCGGTGCCGGTGGACGAACTCCACTGCCAGCCACCGTTGTTGGCTGCCAGATCGCCGTCGATCAGGTGACGCATGAAAAAGCGCTCGCCTTCGCGCCAGTCGATCAGCAGGTTTTTGGTCAGGAACATCGCCACCACCATGCGCAGGCGATTGTGCATCCAGCCGGTTTCCAGCAGCTGGCGCATGGCGGCGTCGATGATCGGCAGGCCGGTGCGTGCTTCCTGCCACGCTTTCAAGTCTTCCGGGCTGTTACGCCAGGCCACGGCTTCGGTCTCCGGGCGGAATGCGCGGTGGCGCGAGACCCGTGGGTAGCCCACCAGAATATGTTTGTAGAACTCGCGCCACAGCAGCTCGTTGATCCAGGTAATCGCGCCGATGTCGCCGCTTTCGAATTCACCCTGGTTGCTTTGCAGCGCGGCATGCAGGCACTGGCGCGGTGAAACCACGCCCGCTGCAAGGTAGGCCGAAAGCTGGCTGGTACCGGGCTTGGCCGGGAAGTCGCGTTCGTCCTTGTAGTAGCTGATTTGTGCGTCGGCGAACTGGTCGAGACGGCGCCGGGCTTCGGCTTCGCCGGCAGGCCACAGGGCGCGCAAGGCTTCGCTCGGGGTAGCGAAGCCCTCGACGTGATCCGGAACCTCGTCGCTTTTGAGTGTGAGCGGCGCCTGCGCCTTGGGCGTGGCGACCAAACGCGGCAAGGCGCCATGCAGGCGGCTGTAGCAGACCTTGCGGAACTGGCTGAACACCTGGAAGTAGGTGCCGGTCTTGGTCAGCACGCTGCCGGGCTGGAAAAACAACTGGTCCAGATAGGTGTGGAATGTGATGCCTTGAGCTTCGAGGGCCTTGGCCACAGCGGCGTCGCGGCGCTCTTCGTGGATGCCGTATTCGTCATTGACGTGCACCGACTCCACCGACAGTTCCTGGCACAGGCCTGCCAAAACTTCAGGTGCTTGATCCCAAGTGTCGGCATGGCGGATCAATAACGGAATGTTCAACTCGCTCAGTGCCGAGCTCAAGCGCTGCAGGTTGCGCAGCCAGAAATCGACCTTGCACGGCGCGTCATCGTGGGCCAGCCATTGCCCGGGGCTGATCAGGTAGACGGCCGCTGTCGGGCCACGCTGTGCGGCGGCGGCGAGGGCGGTGTTGTCATGTAGGCGCAGGTCGGTGCGCAGCCAGATCAAGTGCATTTAAATAAGTCCACGCTGGATCAGTACCTGATGGGCCGACAACGGGTCTTCGGCCAGGAGCAATTCAGGAATCTCTTGGGTTAATACGGACAGCTCCGCCTGGTGGATGCATACCGTTGGTCCGGTTATCAGTTTTGGGCAACTGAAGCCGCTCAACAGTTTGCCCAGCACCGAGGTATGGAGTGCCTTGCTCGAATACAGCAGTACCGCACGGGGTTGCAGATGCTCGACGGCCAGGGCCAGTTCGCCCACCGGCAATGGCCAGTCGAAAACTTCCACCGGGCAATCGGCGCTGCTGGCGAGCCAGGCGGTGAGCCACAGGTGCGGCTCCAGCGGCAGGTCGGAATGGTTGATCAGCAGCAGGGGGGCGCCGTTGAGCTGGCGGTTGTTGTGATACATCCGCGCACCGAATTTGCTGCGCAGCCAGGAATAGAAAAATACCCGTTCCATCTGCGCGCCGAACTGGCCTTGCCAGCGCAGTTCGAGCTCCTTGAGCAACGGCAATAACAGTTGCTCGCACAAGGTGCGCGGCGGGTACAGCGCCATGGCCTGGTTGAAGGCATCATCCACCCGGCGCTCGGCCAGTTCGCTGATGGCCTGCACCAGGTGCTGGCGGCGGTTGTGCCATTCGTTTTCCACCGGCGGTTCGCTGGTGGCTTGCGCGGTGTCGATCAGGCTCTTGACCTGGCTGACCGGCACACCGCGGTTGAGCCAGGTCAGGATGGTATGGATGCGTTGCACGTGCTCGGCACTGAACAGGCGGTGCCCCTTGGGCGTGCGCTGGGGCACGATCAGCCCGTAGCGCCGCTCCCAGGCGCGCAAGGTCACGGCGTTGACGCCGGTCTGGCGCGCCACTTCGCGGATCGGCAGCCAGCCTTGTTCGATGGCCTCGGCGATGTCTTCGCCAGGTTCTTGCAGGGGAAAAGTCATAGGTTAAATCGCATTACGCAGGCTGAGGTTTTCCGGGTGCGGTTGCAGGTAGGCCTGCTGCGCGATATAGCGGTCCGGATGCTGGCGAAAGTGGTGCTTGAGCAGCGTCAGCGGTACCACCAGCGGCACGATGCCCTGGCGGTATTGGCTGATGATGGTCTGCATTTCCTGTTTATCTTCGGCGCTGATGGCTTGCTTGAGGTAGCCGCTGATGTGTTGCAGCACGTTGGTGTGGGTGCCGCGTGTGGCGCACTGGGTCAGGGCGCTCATCAGTTCGCTGAAGTAGCCGGCGGCCAAGGCGCCCAGGTCGACGTCCCTGGGCATGCTGCCCAGCAGGTTGCCGAGGCTTTTGTAATGCACCGGGCTGTGGGCCATCAGCAGGTATTTGTAGCGCGAGTGAAATTCCAGCAGGCGGTGACGGGTCAGGCCTTCGGCGAGCAGTTGCTGCCAGGTGGCGTAGACGAACACCCGGGTCAGGAAGTTTTCCCGCAGCACCGGGTCATTCAGCCGACCGTCTTCTTCCACCGGCAGGTTGGGGTGGCGCGCACAAAACGCCTGGGCGTAGATGCCGCGCCCGCCGCCGTCGATGGGCATGCCGTTGTCCTGATAGACCTTGACCCGTTCCAGGCCGCAGGACGGGGATTTCTGCATGAAGATGTAACCGCAGAGGTCGGTGTGTTCAGCGGCCATTTGCTGGCCGTAATCGTCCAGCGGCTGGGTCACGTTAAGTTCGCGGTTTACGGTGCCAACGGCCTGTGGATTGAGCGGGTCGCCCACCAGGCGAATCGGCTCGCGGGGGATGCCCAGGCCAATGGCGACTTCAGGACACAGCGGCACGAAGTCGAAATAATCGGCCAGGGTCTGGCTACACAGCTGGGATTGTTTATGCCCGCCGTTGAAGCGCACGTTCTCGCCCAACAGGCAGGCGCTGATGGCGATTTTCGGTTTGCCGGTGGCGGGCAGGGTGCTGGACATGGCCAAACCTCGATGAAATTCCTGTACAGAGTTAAATTTCTGTACAACTTAATCTCATCATAGGTTTGAAGCTGTACAAGTCAAATAATTTGTACAGGTATTTGCGGAATGGCTATTTCCAGCCGATTTTCCAGTCTTCGGCGTTTTGCAGGGTTTGCCAGGCCAGGCGCTGCACGCGATGGCTCATCACGGCTTCCAGCTCGATTTCCTGCACATCGCCTTCGTCATCACGCAGCAGTTTGGTCACCAGAAAATGTTTTTCCTTGTACTGCGGGCGGGCTGCTGTCCACTTCGACAGCAGCAACTTGGCGGGATTGATGCGGTTCATCGCAGGTGCTCGATCAACCGCCGCGCCGCCTCCTGGCCGCTGAGCCACGCACCTTCCACGCGGCCTGACAGGCACCAGTCGCCACATACATACAGGCCCAAGTCGGCGTCGGCCAGCACGCCAAATTCATGGCTGGTGGACGGCCGCGCGTACAGCCAGCGGTGGGCGAGGGTGAAGGATGGCGCCGGCATGGCGCTGTGCAGCAGTTCGGCAAAGGCGCCGTGCAGGTGTTCGATCACGGCTTCCTTGGACAGGTCCAGGTGTTGCTTGCTCCAGGTGCTGGTGGCGTGCAAAACCCAGGTGTCGAGGGTGGTGTCGCGCCCCGGTTTGCTGCGGTTGCGCGCCAGCCAGTCCAGCGGGCTGTCCTGGACGAAGCAGCCTTCCATGGGCGTATCCAGCGGCTTGTCGAAGGCCAGGGCAATGGCCCAGGTCGGGTCCATCTTGACCCCGGCGGCGACACTCGCCAGCTTGGGCGCAGCGGCCAGCAAGGCAGTGGCCTGGGGCGCCGGGGTGGCGATGATCACGTGGCTGAACGGGCCGTGGCTTTCGCCGTCGGCGTCCAGCAGGTTCCAGTGATGTTTACCCTGGAACACCTCGGTGATGCGGCAACCGAACTGCACCGGCAAGTCATCGAGCAGGGCGCGGGTGATCGCGCTCATGCGCGGCGTGCCGACCCAGCGGATCTGTTCATCGGGGGAGGGCGTCAGTTGGCCGGACTTGAAGTTGTACAGCTGTGGCTTCCATTGCTCGGCGCAACCATTGGCCTGCCAGCGTTGCACCTCGTTGACGAAGCGCCGGTCGCGGGCGGTGAAGTACTGTGCGCCCATGTCCAGCGAGCCCGCATCGCTGCGCTTGCTGGACATGCGACCGCCACTGCCGCGGCTTTTATCGAAGAGTTGTACAACGTGCCCCGCGTCTTTCAACGCTCGGGCGGCGGAGAGACCGGCGATGCCGGTGCCAATGATCGCGATGGGAACAGTCATGGGAGGCCTCGTTTTACCGTTGGGTACAGACTACGCCGACACCAATAGCTGTACAATATTGTTTTTTGGTATAAGTTTTGGCGTACCTGATCGTTTGGCGTGACCTATGGTTAAACCTGAAGGTTTAACCAGCGTTGCGCCCGATTAAAACATCCCTGTTTATAAAATAGACTAACGGTGGTCGGCGAACGTTACACGAGGAACAACTCATGCACATTTTGCTGACCGGCGGTACCGGTTTGATCGGCCATCAACTTTGCCAATACTGGCTTGCCCAGGGCCATCGCCTCACGGTCTGGAGCCGCCATCCCGAACAAGTGGCTAAATTGTGCGGCGCCCAGGTGCGTGGCGTCGCCCGCCTGCAGGACATAAACGAGGCGGTGGACGCGGTGGTCAACCTGGCCGGCGCGCCGATTGCCGACCGGCCCTGGACGCATAAACGCAAGGCGCTGTTGTGGAGCAGCCGTATCGGCCTCACCGAAACGCTGCTGGCCTGGCTTGAGGGCCTTGAGCACAAACCGGCGGTGTTGATCTCCGGTTCCGCGGTGGGCTGGTACGGCGACGGCGGTGAGCGCGAGCTGACCGAAGACAGCGGCCCGGTGCAGGACGATTTCGGCAGCCAGTTATCCATTGCCTGGGAAGAAACCGCCCAGCGTGCCGAGGCATTGGGCATCCGCGTGGTACTGGTGCGTACCGGGCTGGTGCTGGCGGCGGAGGGCGGCTTTTTGTCGCGGCTGTTGCTGCCGTTCAAACTGGCGCTGGGCGGGCCTATCGGCAATGGTCGGCAGTGGATGCCATGGGTCCATATAAAGGATCAAATCGCCCTGATTGATTTTCTTCTGCACAAGACCGATGCCAGCGGTCCTTATAATGCCTGCGCGCCACACCCGGTACGCAACCTGGAGTTCGCCAAGACCCTGGGCAAGGTGCTGCACCGCCCGGCGTTCATGCCCATGCCGGCGTTTGCCTTGCGTATCGGCCTGGGCGAGTTGTCCGGTTTGTTGCTGGGTGGCCAGCGGGCTTTGCCGCAGCGGCTGTTGGCGGCCGGTTTCACTTTCCAGTTCACTGAGTTGCATGCGGCCCTGGACGACTTGTCCAGCCGCCTCTAGAGATAGGATGTTGCATGACGGATCACGCGTTGTTACTGGTCAACCTGGGTTCACCGGCGTCCACTTCGGTGGCGGATGTGCGCAGCTACCTCAATCAGTTCCTGATGGACCCTTACGTCATTGACCTGGCATGGCCGGTTCGGCGTTTGCTGGTGTCGCTGATCCTGATCAAGCGCCCGGAGCAATCGGCCCATGCCTACGCCTCGATCTGGTGGGACGAAGGCTCGCCGCTGGTAGTTCTTAGCCGTCGCTTGCAACAACAGATGATTGCACAGTGGACCCAGGGGCCGGTGGAGTTGGCCATGCGCTATGGCGAGCCGTCGATTGAAAGCGTACTGACCCGGCTGGCGTCCCAAGGCATCCAGAAAGTGACCCTGGCGCCGTTGTACCCGCAGTTTGCCGACAGCACCGTGACCACGGTAATCGAAGAGGCCCGGCGCGTGGTGCGGCACAAAAAGCTGGCGATCGAGTTTTCGATTCTGCAGCCGTTCTACGATGAACCGGAGTACCTGGACGCCTTGGCCAACAGCGCCAGAGCCTATGTGGAAGAGGATTTCGATCACCTCCTGCTGAGCTTTCATGGGTTGCCCGAGCGCCACCTGAAAAAGCTCGACCCTACGGGGCAACACTGCTTCAAGGACGCCAACTGCTGCCAGAACGCCTCTCCCGAGGTGCTTGCCACGTGCTATCGCGCGCAGTGTTTCAGCGTTGCGCGGGATTTTGCCGAGCGCCTTGGCTTGCCGGATGGCAAATGGTCGGTGGCGTTCCAGTCGCGGCTGGGCCGGGCCAAGTGGATCGAACCGTACACCGAGGCACGCCTTGAAGCGTTGGCTCAACAGGGCGTGAAGAAGCTGCTGGTGATGTGCCCGGCGTTTGTTGCGGACTGCATCGAGACACTGGAGGAAATTGGTGATCGCGGCCTGGAGCAATTCCGCGAGGCGGGGGGCGAGGAGTTGGTGTTGGTGCCGTGCCTGAATGATGACCCGCAGTGGGCGGCGGCGCTCAATACCCTGTGTGAAAGAGCGCCGGTCGCGCTGTAATCAAGCCGAGTGAGGACTGAATGTGGGAGCGGGCTTGCTCGCGAAGGCGGTGGGTCAGTTAATGAAGATGGCGACTGACACACCGCTTTCGCGAGCAAGCCCGCTCCCACATTGACTGTGCCCACTCTGAATTTTCGGTGTTACTCGTGATGCGGCTCGCCCAGGAAGGTCAGGGAACTGGAAAAAGCGCCGGTTGCACTGTAATCAAGCCGAGTGAGGACTAAATGTGGGAGCGGGCTTGCTCGCGAATACGGTGGGTCAGTTAATAAAGATGGCGACTGACACACCGCTTTCGCGAGCAAGCTCGCTCCCACATTGACTGTGCCCACTCTGGATTTGCGGGGTTACTCGTGATGCGGCTCGCCCAGGAAGGTCAGGGAACTGGAAAAAGCGCCGGTTGCACTGTAATCAAGCCGAGTGAGGACTAAATGTGGGAGCGGGCTTGCTCGCGAATACGGTGGGTCAGTTAATGAAGATGGCGACTGACACACCGCTTTCGCGAGCAAGCCCGCTCCCACATTGACTGTGCCCACTTTGGATTTGCGGGGTTACTCGTGATGCGGCTCGCCCAGGAAAGTCAGGGAACTGAACAGTCCGCGAGTCGCGACATCAGCATTGTCTTTAAGCGGGATTTCCACCTGCGCCGCAATCACATTCAATCCTTCATTTCTCACCAGCACCTGGGCGCGACCTTCTTTATCGGTCTCGGTGCTCAGGGTGTTCGGTGCGTTGCGATAGTCTCCGATCAGCTTGACCCCAGCCGCCGGCTTGCCATCCAGCAGCACCCGTACCGGCAGTGATTTACCCGGGCCGACCGTCAGCGGATCAACTTCCGGCAAGATCAGTAGCTTGATCTGATCCAGCTGCGGCAACTTCGCCCCCGGCTGGTAGATCGCCAGGCTGTACTTGAAGGTCTGGGTCGACTCAATCGCCCCCGGCACCTTGCTGCGGCCCTCGTTGATCCACTTCTTGTCAGGCGTCTGTGACCACATCCCGTTATCCAGGGCGACCGCCAGTACAGCCGGCGATTTGAGCGGCTTCAGGCGCGCATGGTCGGGCAGACGTTCCACGGTCACCGGGATCATTTTGCCGCTGGCGTCGTAGGCCCAGGCGCCGCTGATTTTCTGCGCCTTGAACGCGTTGTCTTCGGCGCCGTGGCCGTAGATCACTTCGATATTGCCGCGCCGTTGTTCGGTCCACAGTCCGTGGGCCGAGACTTGGGTGGCAAACAGCAGGCCGAGCACGGCCAGGGATTTGAAGGCTTGCATGGAGACGTCCTTTTACAGGTTGAGGGTCAGGCTGACGGTGAAGTTGCGCGGCTCGCCGGGATTGACCCAGTAATTGCTGTAGGAGCGCTCGTAGTACTTTTCATCGAACAGGTTGTTGAGGTTCAGGCCCACGGTGACGTTGTCGCTGGCCTTGTAATGGGCCAGCAAATCGACGGTGTGGTAGGCCGGTAATTCAAAGCGGCCCCCGGCTTCACCGGAGCGATCGCCGACGTAGGTAAAGGCCGCGCCGAGGTCGGAGCCGCGCAGCAAGCCGTCCTGGAATTCATACACTCCGAGCAAGCTGGCGCTGCGTTTGGCTACGCCGAGAATCCGGCTGCCGGTGGGGATGGCTTTGTCGCCTTTGGTCACTTCGGCGTCGATGTAGGCAAAGGCGCCGATCACCCGTACGGCGTCAGTCACCTGGCCGGTCAGTTGCAGGTCAAAACCCTGGCTGCGGGCCTTGCCCATGGCGCGCTGTGTGTCGGTAGCCGGGTCCAGGGCCAGGACATTTTCTTTCTCGATATGGAAGGCGGCGAGGGTGGTGCTCAGGCGGTCGTCGAACAGCTCGCTCTTGATCCCGATTTCATACCCCACGCCTTCTTCCGGCTTGAAGGATTTGCCGCCGGCGTCCAGGCCATTGTTGGGTTTGAACGAGGTGGAGGCGTTGGCGAACAGGCCCACTTCAGGCGTCAGTTGGTAGAGCAAGCCGGCGCGTTGGGTCAGGGCGTCGTGGGTCTGCCGGCTTTTGGCATGGTTGCGGCTGAAGTCGTCGGTGCGCTGCTCGAAGTGTTCGAACCGCGCGCCGATCATCCCGCGCAGGCGGTCGGTGAAGATGATCTGGTCCTGCAGGTTCAGCGCCTGGCTTTTCACCTGTTCGAAAAAGTCAGTGCCGGAGCGCTTGCCGTTCGGTTTGGGCTGCCCATAGACCGGGTCATAGATGTCGATGGCGTAATCGCCGCCGGCGATGGCGGTCACCCGTTCTTTCTTGCGGTAGTCCTCGTACTCGGTGCCGATCAGCAACTCGTGCTGCCAGCTGCCGATGTCGAACCGACCGCGCAGTTCGAGCTGGGTGATGCTGTCATGCCAACCGGTGGAGCGCTCGCGGTAGCGGCGGCTGAGGGTGTGGCCATCGGCATCCAGCGCGCGGTTTTCCGAGGCGTTGCCCCACAGGCTGCCCTGTTTGTAATGGCTGGCCAGGCGCAGTTGCCAGGCATCGTTGAGGTGATGCTCGAGGCTGGCTTGCAGGCGGTTGTTGTGGTTGCGGATATCGCCGTCGTCGGGCTCGCCGAGAAAGGTCGAGCGGGAGACGCCGCTCCAGCGGTTGTTGGGCGCGACGATGCCGCGGTCGAAAGTGGAGCGGTGACGCACGAATTCACTTTCCACCAGCAGGTGTGTGTCCGGGTCCAGTTGCCAACTGATGGAGGGCGCGACGAAGACCCGTTTGGCCTCAACGTGGTTGCGGAAGCTGTGGTTGTCTTCCACCGCCAGGTTGACCCGCGATAACACGTTGCCCTCGCTGTCCAGCGGCGTGTTCACGTCCAGCGCGGTGCGGTAGCGGTCCCAACTGCCGGCGCGGGTCTGCAGTGTGGTGAAGGCCTCGGGCTGCGGCTTTTTGCTGACGATATTCACCGTACCGCCTGGGTCACCACGGCCATACAGGCTGGCGGCGGGGCCCTTGAGCACCTCGATGCGCTCGATGTTGGCCGCGTCCGGCGTGCTCGGGTAACCGCGGTTGGCGCTGAAACCGTCCACGTAAAACTCTGACGTGGTGAAGCCGCGAACGCTGTATTCGTAGAGCGTCAGGCCGCCGAAGTTGTTCTGTTTGGACACGCCGCCGGCAAACTCAAGGGCACGCTCGACGTTGGTGCTGCCCAGGTCGTTGAGTACCGAAGCGGGAACCACGCTGATGGATTGTGGGATATCCCGCAAGGCGGTGTCGGTTTTTGTGGCGCTGGCGGAGCGGGTGGCGCGATAGCCCTTGACCGGGCCGGTGGCTGATTCGTACGCCTCGCTGGTGATGCGGGTGGCTTCCAGTTCAATGGTCGCGGTGTCTTCGGCGTAGGCCGGGTCCACCAGCAAACCCAGGGCGATTCCCGCCAGCGGGGCAAATCTTCGAGACGGCATGATAGAGCGTTCCAATAGCGATATTGAAACAATATAACATGACTAATGAGAATGAATTTCTTTTGAAATATTAGGTAACAGGAGCCCGCGAACGGGCTCCCGAAGCCGTTATTCCTCTTCTTTCACCGGTGCAGGCGGCGGACGCAGGCCGATTTCCGCCGACAGCTTGATTTCCTTGCCATTGCGCATCACCTGGATCGCCACCTTGTCGGTGGGTTTGATCCGCGCCACCTGGTTCATCGACTTGCGACCATCCCCGGCCGGCTCGCCGTCGATGCTGAGGATCACATCCCCCAGTTGCAGGCCGGCTTTCTGCGCCGGGCCGTCGCGGAAGATCCCGGCGACCACGATGCCAGGGCGCCCGGTCAGGCCAAACGACTCGGCCAGTTCCTTGGTCAGCGGCTGGACTTCAATCCCCAGCCAGCCACGAATCACCTGGCCATGCTCGATGATCGACTTCATCACTTCAGTGGCCAGCTTCACCGGAATCGCGAAACCGATGCCTTGGGAGCCGCCGGACTTGGAGAAGATCGCGGTGTTGATGCCGGTCAGGTTGCCGTTGGCATCCACCAGCGCGCCGCCGGAGTTGCCCGGGTTGATCGCCGCGTCGGTCTGGATGAAGTCTTCGTAGCTGTTGAGGCCCAACTGGTTACGCCCGGTGGCGCTGATGATGCCCATGGTCACGGTCTGGCCGACGCCGAACGGGTTGCCGATGGCCAGCGCCACGTCACCTACGCGCAGCCCTTCGGAGCGCCCGATGGTGATCGAGGGCAGGCCTTTCAAATCGATTTTCAGCACCGCGAGGTCGGTTTCCGGGTCGCTGCCGACCACGCGGGCCAGGGTTTCCCGGCCATCACGCAGGGCCACCACAATCTGGTCGGCGCCGGTGGTCACGTGGTTGTTGGTGAGGATGTAGCCTTCCGGGCTCATGATCACACCGGAGCCGAGGCTGGATTCCATGCGCCGCTGCTTGGGCGAGTTGTCGCCGAAATAGCGACGAAACTGTGGGTCTTCAAACAGCGGGTGCGCCGGTTTGTTGATGACCTTGGTGGTGTACAGGTTGACTACGGCGGGGGCGGCGATCACCACCGCATCGGCGTAAGTCACCGGGCCTTGTACCACCGCGCTGGTTTGCGGTGCCTGTTGCAGGTTGACATCAAGGGTCGGCAGGCCGACCAGTTGTGGATAACGCTGAATAATCAGCATCGCGATCAGCACGCCAGCCAACAATGGCCATCCAAAAAAACGCAGTGCCTTGAGCATGAAGAAAAATCCTGACAGGTTGCAGGGGGCGGGAGAGCGCCCATAATGTCGCGCATTATACGAGGCCGTGAGCGCCTCTGAACGGGATATTTAGGAGTCTTTTATGGCCGTTGCCCTGAGCACCTTAGTCGAGGAAGCGGACCGCTACCTTAATAGTGCCAAAATCGCCGATTACTGCCCCAACGGCCTGCAGGTCGAGGGCCGTCCGCAAGTGCTGCGCATCGTCAGCGGCGTGACCGCCAGCCAGGCATTGCTGGACGCGGCGGTCGAAGCCCAGGCCGACCTGGTGCTGGTGCACCACGGTTATTTCTGGAAAGGCGAAAGCCCGTGCATCACCGGCATGAAGCAGCGCCGCCTGAAAACCCTGCTCAAGCACGACATCAGCCTGCTGGCCTATCACTTGCCGCTGGACCTGCACCCTGAGGTCGGCAACAACGTGCAACTGGCCCGGCAACTGGACATCACCGTCGAAGGCCCGCTGGACCCGGACAACCTCAAGGTCGTCGGCCTGGTGGGCTCCCTGGCCGAGCCGGCGTCGCCCCGTGATTTTGCCCGCCGCGTGCAGGAAGCCATGGGCCGCGAGCCGCTGCTGATCGAAGGCAGCGAGATGATCCGCCGCGTGGGCTGGTGCACCGGTGGTGGCCAGGGCTATATCGACCAGGCGGTGCTCGCCGGGGTTGACCTGTACCTGAGCGGCGAAGCCTCGGAGCAGACCTTCCACAGCGCCCGGGAAAACGACATCAGCTTTATCGCGGCCGGGCACCACGCCACCGAGCGTTACGGCGTGCAAGCCTTGGGCGATTACCTCGCACGGCGCTTCGCCCTCGAACACCTCTTCATCGATTGCCCAAACCCGATCTAACGAACACCACCGGATACATGTGGGAGCGGGCTTGCTCGCTCCCACATTTGATCGAGTCGAGCCAAACCCAGCGGTATATTGATATACCGTTTCGATCTAGCCAGGCCCCTCAATAGAATCAGGCGCTGTGCTAGCATGCCCCGCTCGAACACGGCCCGCTGGCCGTCCATAAGATCGTTTTTCCGTGAGTAACCATGGTCGACAAACTGACGCATCTGAAACAGCTGGAGGCGGAAAGCATCCACATCATCCGCGAGGTCGCCGCCGAGTTCGATAACCCGGTGATGCTCTACTCGATCGGTAAAGACTCCGCCGTGATGCTGCACCTGGCACGCAAGGCCTTTTTTCCGGGCAAGCTGCCGTTTCCGGTGATGCACGTCGACACCCGCTGGAAATTCCAGGAGATGTACAAGTTCCGCGACAAGATGGTCGAAGAGCTTGGTCTTGAGTTGATCACTCACGTCAACCCGGACGGGGTGGCGCAGGGCATCAACCCGTTCACCCACGGCAGCGCCAAGCACACTGACATCATGAAGACCGAGGGCCTGAAACAGGCGCTCGACAAGTATGGTTTCGATGCTGCATTCGGCGGTGCCCGTCGCGATGAAGAGAAATCCCGTGCCAAGGAGCGCGTGTACTCGTTCCGCGACAGCAAGCACCGCTGGGACCCGAAAAACCAGCGCCCGGAGCTGTGGAACGTCTACAACGGCAACGTCAACAAAGGCGAGTCGATCCGTGTGTTCCCGCTGTCCAACTGGACCGAGCTGGATATCTGGCAGTACATCTACCTGGAAGGCATCCCGATCGTCCCGCTGTACTTCGCCGCCGAACGCGAAGTGATCGAGAAGAACGGCACGTTGATCATGATCGACGACGACCGCATCCTCGAGCACCTGTCCGACGAAGACAAAGCCCGAATCGTCAAAAAGAAAGTACGTTTCCGTACCCTTGGCTGCTACCCGTTGACGGGCGCGGTGGAGTCCGAAGCCGAGACGCTGACGGACATCATTCAGGAAATGCTCCTGACGCGAACTTCCGAGCGCCAGGGCCGTGTCATCGACCACGATGGTGCAGGCTCGATGGAAGATAAAAAACGTCAAGGCTATTTCTAAGGGGCTGTCATGTCGCATCAATCTGATTTGATCAGCGAGGACATCCTCGCCTACCTGGGCCAGCACGAGCGCAAGGAAATGTTGCGCTTCCTGACCTGTGGCAACGTCGACGACGGCAAGAGCACCCTGATCGGGCGCCTGCTGCACGACTCCAAGATGATCTACGAGGATCACCTGGAAGCCATCACCCGCGATTCGAAAAAATCCGGCACCACCGGTGACGACATCGACCTGGCGTTGCTGGTCGACGGCCTGCAGGCCGAGCGTGAGCAGGGCATCACCATCGACGTTGCCTACCGCTACTTCTCCACCGCCAAGCGCAAATTCATCATCGCCGACACCCCCGGCCATGAGCAGTACACCCGCAACATGGCCACCGGTGCCTCCACCTGTGACCTGGCGATCATCCTGATCGACGCCCGCTACGGCGTGCAGACCCAGACCCGTCGCCACAGCTTCATCGCCTCGTTGCTGGGCATCAAGCACATCGTGGTGGCCGTCAACAAGATGGACATCAATGGCTTTGACCAAAGCGTATTCGAGTCGATCAAGGCTGATTACCTGAAGTTTGCCGACGGTATCGCGTTCAAGCCGAGCACCCTGGCCTTCGTGCCGATGTCGGCCCTCAAGGGCGACAACGTGGTGAACAAGAGCGAGCGTTCGCCCTGGTACACCGGCCAGTCGCTGATGGAGATCCTCGAGACCGTCGAGATCGCCAACGACCGCAACTACACCGACCTGCGTTTCCCGGTGCAGTACGTCAACCGTCCGAACCTGAACTTCCGTGGTTTTGCCGGCACCCTGGCCAGCGGCATCGTGCACAAGGGCGACGAAGTCGTGGTGCTGCCGTCGGGCAAGAGCAGCCGCGTCAAATCCATCGTCACCTTTGAAGGTGAACTGGAAAACGCAGGTCCCGGCCAGGCCGTGACCCTTACCATGGAAGACGAAATCGACATCTCCCGTGGCGACCTGCTGGTGCATGCCGACAACGTGCCGCAAGTGACCGACGCTTTCGACGCCATGCTGGTGTGGATGGCTGAAGAGCCGATGCTGCCGGGCAAGAAATACGACATCAAGCGCGCCACCAGCTACGTGCCGGGTTCCATCACCAGCATTGTGCATCGCGTGGATGTGAACACCCTGGAAGAAGGCCCGGCGAGCGCCTTGCAGTTGAACGAGATCGGCCGGGTCAAGGTCAGCCTCGACACGGTCATCGCCCTGGACGGTTACGCGAGCAACCGCACCACCGGCTCGTTCATCGTCATCGACCGTTTGACCAACGGCACCGTGGCTGCGGGCATGATCATCGCGCCGCCGGTGACCCATGGCAGCGCGGCGCAGCACGGCAAACTGGCTCACGTGGCCACCGAAGAGCGCGCCCAGCGCTTCGGCCAGCAACCGGCGACCGTGTTGTTCAGCGGCTTGTCGGGCGCCGGCAAAAGCACCCTGGCCTACGCGGTTGAACGCAAGCTGTTCGACATGGGCCGTGCGGTGTTTGTGCTGGACGGCCAGAACCTGCGCCACGACCTGAACAAGGGCTTGCCGCAGGACCGTGCCGGGCGTACCGAGAACTGGCGTCGTGCCGCGCACGTGGCGCGTCAGTTCAACGAAGCCGGCTTGCTGACGTTGGCGGCGTTTGTTGCCCCGGATGCTGAAGGGCGTGAACAGGCCAAGGCGCTGATCGGCGGTGATCGTTTGCTGACCGTGTACGTGCAGGCTTCGCCGCTGGTGTGTGCCGAGCGTGATCCGCAAGGTTTGTACGCGGCGGGCGGCGATAACATCCCGGGTGAGTCGTTCCCGTATGACGTACCGTTGAATGCGGACCTGGTGATCGATACCCAGGCGTTGTCGCTGGAAGACAGCGTCAAGCAAGTGCTGGAACTGCTGCGCCAGCGCGGCGCGATCTAAGCTTCAAGTGCACAAAAAAGCCCGCCATGTTGGTGGGCTTTTTTTATGGGGCCTTGGAAACAACTCGGTCAAATGGGGGAGCGGGCTTGCTCGCGAAAGCAGAGTGTCAGCCGCCACATGTATAGGCTGGCACACCGCATTCGCGAGCAAGCCCGCTCCCACATTTTGATCAGTGACTGGCGGGATAATCTGTGTGCAATTTGGCGAGCAACACATCCTTCTCTTCCCACAACCGGTTGATCCAGCCCTGGAACGCCAACCGATACTCCCCATCCTGCTCATAATTCTTGCCGATAAACTCGGCCGGAATCTGCACCTCTTCAAACTGCACGACAACGTCCTTCACATTCCCGCACAGCAAATCCCAATAACCGGGGCGCCCACCAGGATAGTGAATGGTCACGTTCACCAGCGATTTCAGCTGTTCACCCATGGCATCCAGCACAAAGGCAATGCCGCCGGCCTTGGGCTTGAGCAGGTAGCGAAACGGTGACTGTTGCTGTGCATGCTTGCCCGGGGTAAACCGCGTGCCTTCGGCAAAGTTGAAAATGCCCACCGGGTTATGGCGAAACTTCGCGCAGGTCTTGCGGGTAGTTTCCAGGTCCTTGCCTTTCTTTTCCGGGTGCTTTTCCAGGTACGCCTTGGTGTAGCGCTTCATGAACGGGAAGCCCAGCGTCCACCACGCCAAGCCAATCACCGGGACCCAGATCAGCTCCTGCTTGAGGAAGAACTTCAGCGGGCGAATGCGCCGGTTGAGCACGTATTGCAGCACCATGATATCGACCCAGCTCTGGTGGTTGCTGGTCACCAGATATGAGTGTTCATAGTCCAGGCCTTCCAGGCCTTTCAGGTGCCAGCGGGTGCGTCGCACCAGGTTCATCCAGGCCTTGTTGTTGCTGATCCAGGCCTCGTGGGTCTGGTTCATCAGCCATTCACTGAAGCGTTTGGCAAACGGCAGCGCCTTGAACAGCGCCACGATAAACAGGAACGAGCACAGCAAAATCGTATTCAACGCCAGCAACAGCGAGGCGATCACCCCGCGCACGGCGGCAGGTAGAAAATCCAGCATTTAGACATCCATAGGTCGGTTGGCGGCTTGAATCGCGGTCAATGCGATCGTGTACACGATGTCGTCCACCTGCGCCCCGCGGGGCAGGTCGTTCACCGGTTTGCGCAGGCCTTGCAGCATTGGGCCCAGGCTGACGCAATCGGCACTGCGCTGCACGGCCTTGTGGGTGGTGTTGCCGGTGTTGAGATCGGGGAACACGAACACCGTGGCCTTGCCCGCCACCAGGCTGTTGGGCGCCAGTTGCCGGGCCACGCTTTCGTTGGCGGCGGCGTCGTACTGCAACGGGCCGTCGATCAGCAGCGAGCTTTGGGCTTCGTGGGCGAGCAGGGTGGCTTCGCGGACCTTCTCGACCTCCTCGCCCGTGGCCGAATCACCGCTGGAGTAACTGATCATCGCCACCCGTGGCGTGATACCGAATGCGGCGGCCGAGTCGGCGCTTTGCAGGGCGATTTCCGCCAGCTCCGCCGCGCTGGGGTGCGGGTTCATCACGCAGTCGCCGTATACCAGCACTTGCTCGGGGAACAGCATGAAAAACACCGACGAGACCAGGGTGCAGCCCGGCGCGGTCTTGATCAGTTGCAAGGCCGGGCGAATGGTATTGGCAGTGGAGTGGATGACGCCGGAGACCAGGCCGTCCACTTCATCCAGGGCGAGCATCATGGTGGCGATCACCACGGTGTCTTCCAGTTGCTGCTCGGCCATCGGCGCGTTGAGGCTTTTGGTTTTGCGCAGGGCCACCATCGGCTCCACGTAGCGCTGGCGAATCAAGTCCGGGTCGAGAATCTCCAGGCCTTCGGGCAACTCGATGCCATGGGCGCGGGCCACCGCTTCCACGTCCGCTGGCTTGGCCAGCAGCACGCAACGGGCAATCCCGCGCGCCTGGCAGATGGCCGCAGCCTGTACGGTCAGCGGCTCGCTGCCTTCGGGCAACACGATGCGCTTGTTGGCGGCCTGGGCGCGCTGGATCAGTTGATAGCGGAACACCGCCGGCGACAGGCGCATCTCCCGCGGCGTGCCGCAGCGCTGGTGCAGCCAGCGGGCGTCGAGGTGGCTGGCGACGAAATCGGTGATGATCTCCGCACGTTCGCGGTCATCAATCGGGATTTCCTTGTTCAGGCTGTTGAGCTGGTTGGCCGTGTCATACGAGCCGGTGCTCACCGACAGCACCGGCAGCCCGGCCTGGAACGCGCCACGGCACAGGTCCATGATCCGTGGGTCGGGCAGGGTGTCGCTGGTCAGCAACAGGCCCGCCAGCGGCACGCCGTTGATGGCGGCCAGGCTGACGGCGAGGATGATGTCGTCGCGGTCGCCGGGGGTCACTACCAGCACGCCGGGCTTGAGCAGCTCCACGGTGTTGCGCATGGTGCGCGCGCAGATGATGATCTTGGTCATGCGCCGGGTTTCATAATCGCCGGCGTTGAGGATCTGCGCGCCCATCAGGTCGGCCACGTCGCGGGTGCGCGGGGCGTTGAGTTCCGGCTGGTAGGGGATGCAGCCCAACAGGCGGAAATCGCCGCTGCGCAACAACGGCGAATGCTCTTTGAGCCGTGCCGAGAACGCCTCCATGCTTTCGTCGGTGCGCACTTTGTTGAGGATCACGCCCAACACTTTTGGATCTTTCGGGCCGCCGAACAGCTGGGCCTGCAATTCCACGCGGCCGGAGAGTTCGGTCAGCACTTCGTTTTCCGGGGCCGAGACCAGGATCACCTCGGCGTCCAGGCTCTTGGCCAGGTGCAGGTTGACCCGGGCCGCATAGCTGGCACTGCGGGTCGGCACCATGCCTTCGACGATCAGCACGTCCTTGCCCACGGCGGCTTGCTGGTAAAGGGTGATGATTTCTTCCAGCAGCTCGTCGAGCTGGCCGTCGCCGAGCATCCGTTCGACATGGGCCAGGCCCAGAGGCTGGGGCGGTTTCAGGCCGTGGGTGCGGGCCACCAGCTCGGTAGAGCGCTCGGGGCCGGTGTCGCCGGGGTGCGGCTGGGCAATCGGTTTGAAGAAGCCGACTTTCAGCCCGGCCCGTTCAAGGGTGCGCACCAGCCCAAGGCTGATGGAGGTCAGACCCACACCAAAATCGGTGGGCGCGATAAAAAAAGTCTGCATGCGAATTCTCTGGAGGTGCATGGCTTCGGTGGCGGCCTATGGCTGGCTGCCTACCGGGAATCAGGTGCCAAGGTTATCTTTATCTGAGCCTTGCGCACACCAGCCGCACGTAAAGGGCTTGTCTATTTTTTCAAGGCGTTGCGCCGGGTCCGTGACCCAGGCCCGGGATTGCCAGGGTGGCTGGTGGCGCAGGTGCTGGGTGTGGCCGCAGGAAAGCTCGACGACCCAGTGCCGGTCTTCGTCCTGGTGAAATCCGACGACCGTCGGGTCAGTTGTTCGACCCCGTCCGTCCGGGTTGTGTTCGCTTTCGGGCAAATCCTTGTTTAGACTTGTCCGTTCTTCATTCTTCTGCAAAAGGTCTCGCCCCATGCCGATCGCCGCCAATAAGGCTGTCTCCATTGACTATACCCTGACCAACGACGCTGGTGAGGTCATCGACAGTTCTGCCGGCGGCGCGCCGCTGGTCTACCTGCAAGGTGCAGGTAACATCATCCCGGGCCTGGAAAAGGCCCTGGAAGGCAAAGAGGTCGGTGACGAACTGACCGTTGCCGTAGAACCTGAAGATGCCTACGGCGAATACGCTGCCGAACTGGTCAGCACCCTGAGCCGCAGCATGTTCGAAGGTGTCGACGAGCTGGAAGTGGGCATGCAGTTCCACGCTTCCGCTCCGGACGGCCAGATGCAAATCGTCACCATCCGTGACCTGGACGGCGACGACGTGACCGTCGACGGCAACCACCCGCTGGCTGGCCAGCGCCTGAACTTCCAGGTGAAGATCGTCGCTATCCGTGACGCTTCCCAGGAAGAAGTGGCCCACGGCCACGTGCACGGCGAAGGTGGTCACCACCATTAATTGACTGAGCGACGCTCTGTCAGTTGGAAAAAGGCGCCTTCGGGCGCCTTTTTCATTTGGCGGCTATTCTTGCCGACTTGGCGGCTGTAATCTCGAATGGCCGTTACGAAGAACATGGGATATCTGGAGTTCGTCATGAGTGCTTTCCACGACCTTAAACTCAAAGCCCTGGATGGTCAGGAGCTGCCTCTGGCGCCCTTCAAGGGGCAAGTCGTGCTGGTGGTCAACGTCGCCTCCAAATGTGGGTTGACCCCACAGTACGCCGCGCTGGAAAACCTCTATCAGCAATACAAAGACCAGGGTTTCACCGTACTCGGGCTGCCGTGCAATCAATTTGCCGGGCAGGAACCGGGTACTGAAGAAGAAATCCAGGAATTCTGCAGCCTCAACTACGGCGTGACCTTTCCCCTGGGCAGCAAGCTTGAGGTGAATGGCCACGATCGCCACCAGCTGTATCGATTGCTGGCGGGCGAGGGCGCCGAATTTCCCGGGGACATCACCTGGAACTTCGAGAAATTCCTGTTGGGCAAGGACGGCCGGGTGCTGGCGCGTTTCTCGCCGCGTACACCGCCGGATGACCCCTCCATTATTCAGGCGATCGAAAAAGCATTGAACTGATACTTTTCAGCATTCTCGAGTGAGTTTCTGTGGCAAGGGAGCTTCCTGTGGCAGGGAGTTTCCTATGGCAAGGGAGCTTGCTGTGGCGAGGGAGCTTGCTCCCGCTGGGCTGCGAAGCAGCCCCATGCCCTCCCGCTTTTACCCCTTAATCACCCCAATCAATAGTGCTATCCAACACGCTGCACACTCCATATTATCCACATCATAAATTCCTTTCCGATGGAGTGCTCCCATGCCTGTCCAAGCTTTGTTCAAACCGTTCCAGCTCGGTGCACTGCAACTGCCGAGCCGCGTGGTCATGGCGCCGATGACCCGTTCCTTTTCTCCGGGTGGCGTGCCCAACTCCAAAGTGATCGAGTACTACCGCCGCCGCGCCGCCGCCGGTGTCGGCCTGATCATTACCGAAGGCACCGTGGTCGGCCACCCGGCTTCCAACGGCTACCCGAACGTCCCGCATTTCTATGGTGAAGCCGCCCTGGCCGGCTGGAAGAAAGTGGTCGACGCGGTACACGCCGAAGGCGGCAAGATCGTTCCGCAACTGTGGCATGTGGGCAGTGTTCGGCGCATCGGCACCGAGCCGGATGCCAGCGTCCCGGCTTACGGCCCCACCGAAAAACTCAAGGACGGCAATGTCGTCGTCCACGGCATGACCGTGCAAGACATCAAGGACGTGATCGCCGCGTTCGCCCAGGCTGCCAAGGATGCCCAGAGCATCGGCATGGACGGCGTTGAAATCCACGGCGCCCATGGCTACCTGGTGGACCAGTTCTTCTGGGAAGGCACCAACCAGCGCACCGACGAATACGGCGGCAGCCTGGCCAACCGTTCGCGTTTCGCCATCGAATTGATCCAGGCCGTCCGTGCCGCCGTGGGGCCGGACTTCCCGATCATCCTGCGTTTCTCCCAGTGGAAGCAGCAGGACTACACCGCGCGCCTGGTGCAAACCCCGGAAGCCTTGGGTGAATTCCTCAAGCCGCTGTCTGACGCCGGCGTGGATATTTTCCACTGCTCCACCCGCCGTTTCTGGGAGCCGGAATTCGAAGGCCCCGAGCTGAACCTGGCCGGCTGGACCCGCAAGCTCACCGGCAAGCCGACCATCACCGTGGGCAGCGTCGGCCTGGACGGCGAGTTCCTGCAGTTCATGGTCAACACCGATAAAGTGGCGCAACCCGCCAGCCTGGAAAAACTGCTGGAGCGCCTGAACAACGACGAGTTCGACCTGGTCGCTGTGGGCCGTGCGCTGCTGGTGGATCCGGATTGGGCGCTGAAGGTTCGCGAAGGCCGTGAAGGCGACATCCTGCCTTTCAGTCGTGAGGCGTTGACGACCCTCGTTTGACGCGCACACGTTTAACTGCGTGGCTGCAAAAAATGCCTGGAACCAGTTTCCAGGCATTTTTGCCAAGTTGCCTTGAGTTGTATTAAAACTTCAGCTGGTTTTTTTCCTGCTTCTGCTGCTGCTGCAATGCAAGGAGGCCTGCTTGTTGATCGTCAGGCCGCTTGCCGCGAATACCCCCGTTCTCTAAGCCCGAAGGCGCAGGAGGCAGACTGAACGACGAAGGCTGGATGCTGTTGAGTGGCATCGACATGGGAGAACTCCACATATTTTATCTAAGAGTATTTGGGCTTTATGGCTGGTTCTTCCTATGACCCTGAACAACCGCCACTGATGTTGTGGCGTTCACCTGCGCACTAGTTCCCAACTGCAACTCGCAACATTCCCCCTCACGCAGCACTGAGTTGGCTTGTCTACTGGTCATTCAAGGGTGTTCGCTTGGGCAGATCAAAAATATCTACATCGAATACTAGACATTCATAGTGTTGCTGCTGACTTTGTACACACTCGATATGCCCCTGCATACATCCAGTAACTTGCTTTCAAACTGCTCAATAATTGCCGGCCAGCCCTGGCGACTGGCGTGTTGTCGGGCATTGAGCCTGACCCTGCGCAAACTTTCACGCTCCTCCAACAACCAGTTGGCGGCATCACAAAATGCCTCCTCGTCCCCAGGCATCGCCAGCACACCGTTGTAACCATGGCGAATATGCTGGGTTGCAGCTGCCTGGTCGTAAGCCACCACCCCCAGCCCTGCGGCCATGGCCTCTAACACTACATTGCCAAAGGTTTCGGTCAGGCTGGGGAACAGAAACAGATCCCCTGAGGCGTAGTGCCGAGCCAGCTCCTCATCGCGTCGGGTACCGCAAAAAATTGCCTGAGGCAGCGATTTCTCAAGCATTGTCCGTTGGGGGCCATCGCCGACAATGATCAGTTTCAACCGGCGCTGTGGGTAAGTGGTTTGCAGCGAGTCGAAGCAGCGCTTGAGCAGCCCGAGATTTTTTTCCTGGGCCAGGCGTCCGACGTGCAGCACGGCGATGTCTTCATCGCTCAGCCCCCACTGCTCGCGCAGGGCTGGGTCGCGTTTTGCCGGGTGAAACAGCTGGCTGTCGACACCGCGCGCGAGCATGCCCAGGCGCTCGAAATGGCGCCGCTCCAGCTCCAGGCGCTGGCTGGCGCTGGGCACCAGGGTCAGGGTCGAGCGGTTATGGAACCAGCGCAGATAGTGGGTCAGCACCCGGCTCAGCATGCCCAGGCCGTACTGGTTGGAATACTGCTGGAAGTTGGTGTGAAAGCCACTCACCACGCTGATCCCCAGGCGCCGCGCCGCCCGCAACGCCGACAAACCCAGCGGGCCTTCCGTGGCGATATACAACACATCCGGGCGCTGGCGGGTCCAGCGCCGCAACAGCTTGTGCATCGACGACTGGCCCCATTGCAGCCCCGGGTAGCCCGGCAGCGGCCAGCCGCGACAGAGCATCAGGCCGTCGTCGCTGGGCCGGCTCTGGTCGCTGCCCTGGCGCGGGCGAACCAGTTCGACTTGATGCCCACGCGCGCGCAAACCGTCACACAGGCGGCCAAGGGTATTGGCCACCCCGTTGATCTCTGGCGGGAAGGTTTCGGTGATCAGGGTGATGTGGAGCGAAGCTGTCGTCATGACCCACAGTGTCGGCGTGGGCCATGTCGTCATTGTGTCTTTTGGATGATGGATTTGTGACGGCTCAGGCCTTTTTAATGGCCATGGCCTCGGCGCCTTGCTCACGCACCCAGAACAACGTCGCCCCGGCCACCGCTGCCGGCATCATCAGCAGGTTGACCACCGGCACCAGCAACACCAGGTAAACGATCCCGCCAAAACTCATGCTCTGCCAGCGCTTCTGGCGCAGCCAGGCGAGCATTTCGTTCCAGCCCAGCTTGTGGTTGTCGGCCGGGTAGTCGATGTACTGGATCGCCATCATCCACACACCAAACAGCAGCCACAGCGGCGCCGCCACCAGGTTGACCACTGGGATGAACGACAGGATAAACAGGCCGATGGCCCGGGGCAGGAAGTAACCCAGTTTGCGCATTTCCCGGGCCAGGGTGCGCGGGACCATGGCCGCCAGTTCGCCCCAGCTGAACGCCGGGAAATCATCGGTGCCGCGCACCACCACTTCGACCTTTTCCGACAGAAAGCCGTTGAACGGCGCGGCGATAATGTTGGCAAGCATGGTGAAGGTGAAAAACACCATCAGCACCACCAGCACCACAAATAAAGGCCACAGCAGATAATTGAGGAAGCTCAGCCAGCTCGGCAGCGTCGGCATGAGTGTGTCGACCCACAGGCTGAACTGATGGCCGGCGAAGTAGATCAATCCGACGAACAGGATCAGGTTGATTGCCAGCGGCAGCAGCACAAACAGCCGCAGGCCGGGGCTGAGTACCAGTTTGAGACCTTCGCGCAGGTACTGTGGGCCTGAAAGAACGGGGGCGGGCATGGATAACTCCGGGCAATAGGGGCGAACGCGCCGACCTTACCGGCTTTGGGAGTACCGGGAAAGCACGGCCCGCATCGCGACATTAACGGTAACAAAGGTGTCGATTAATAGAAGGCATGGGATAGAGACCACCTATGAGCTGGATTGTTAATCCGTATTTCCTTAATCTTGCCTCCCTCTATACGCTGCACCCATTATTTTCAGGATCTGCGAGTTCAAGCCTTCCCCAAGTGCTTCGCGGTCCTTTTTTATTCCAGCCGTTCTGTAGTCCGGGCGGTCGATAGGAGTGAGTCATGTCTGATACCCGTCATTCGCGAGTGATTATTCTCGGTTCCGGCCCTGCCGGTTACAGCGCTGCCGTCTACGCTGCCCGGGCCAACCTCAAGCCGTTGCTGATCACCGGCATGCAAGCGGGCGGTCAGTTGACCACCACCACTGAAGTCGACAACTGGCCGGGCGACGTCCACGGCCTGACCGGCCCGGTGCTGATGGAGCGCATGAAAGAGCACGCCGAGCGTTTCGAAACCGAGATCGTGTTTGATCACATCAACAAGGTCGACTTCTCCAAGAAGCCTTACAGCCTGACCGGCGACAGCGGCGTGTACACCTGTGACGCGCTGATCATCGCCACCGGCGCCAGCGCTCGGTACCTGGGCCTGCCGTCGGAAGAAGCGTTCATGGGCAAGGGCGTTTCCGCCTGCGCAACCTGCGACGGTTTCTTCTACCGCAACAAGCCAGTGGCTGTGGTCGGTGGCGGCAACACCGCGGTGGAAGAAGCGCTGTACCTGGCCAACATCGCCAGCACCGTGACCCTGGTTCACCGCCGCGAGACCTTCCGCGCCGAGAAGATCCTGATCGACAAGCTGCATGCCCGCGTGGCCGAAGGCAAGATCATCCTCAAGCTCAACGCCACCCTGGATGAAGTCCTGGGCGACAACATGGGCGTGACCGGTGCTCGCCTGAAGAACAACGACGGCAGCTTCGACGAGCTGAAAGTCGACGGCGTGTTCATCGCCATCGGCCACACTCCGAACACCTCGTTGTTCGAAGGCGTGCTGGATGCCAAAGACGGTTACCTGATCGTGCAGGGCGGCCGTGAAGGCAATGCGACTGCCACCAACATCGAAGGTATCTTCGCTGCCGGTGACGTGGCCGACCACGTGTACCGCCAGGCGATCACCTCCGCCGGCGCCGGTTGCATGGCGGCACTGGATGCCGAGCGTTACCTCGACGGTTTGAAGGACGCTTCGTTCTAAACCGTAGAAACAAAAAAACCGGCTGCGAGGCCGGTTTTTTTATGCACGGGATTTGATGATCACCGCAGTCCAAATGTGGGAGCGGGCTTGCTCGCGAAAGCGGTGTGTCAGTCACCCGATGTATTGACTGACACTCTGCTTTCGCGAGCAAGCCCGCTCCCACATTTTGATCTATGTCTGACTCAGGATTTGCGGGTCAGTGGCTGTGCGGCAAACTTCACACCCGCCAACCCATGCTCGATCAGCGCACGAATGTTGCCATGGTCACTGCCTTCAGGCGTGGCCAGCACCGAACGGTAATGCTCGCCAAACGCCAACAGCGCTTCCTGGTCGCTCAAGCCTTCCAGCAGCGCCAGGCCCAGGGTCTTGCACGAACCTTCGTTCTGCCCGGCGGCGTTTTCCACGCTGCCATTGGTGAACGCTTGTGGCTGGTAGTCGTAACCGGCAGCTACAAAGGCCAGGGTATCGGCAAAAACATGTTCGCCACTGTTGAGGCTGGCGCGCAGGGTGTTCAGGTCAGTCATGGGGTTTTCCTTTGGCGAATGCCGCTTGCTGTTCGGCACTGGCTTCTTGCTGATATTGGGCTTTCCACTCGGCGTACGGCATGCCGTACACCACTTCACGGGCGTCATCGAGGCTCAGCTCGATCTGGCGCTCGTCGGCCTCGGCCTTGTACCACTTGGACAAGCAGTTGCGGCAGAAGCCCGAGAGGTTCATCAGGTCGATGTTCTGCACATCCTTGCGGCTGTCCAGGTGGGCCACCAGCCGGCGGAAGGCGGCGGCTTCGAGTTCGAGGCGTTGTTGATCGTTCATGATGCTCACTGCAAAGGTAAGGGTTAGCGACTGGCCGCCAGGGTGATCGACACCGATTCGGCAAAACGCAACGCATGGGGTTTGTCGACTTCGACTTCGGCGTACAGCACCGATGTATTGCTCATCACCAGGTCGAGGATCTCCTGGGTCAGGCGCTCCAGCAGGGCAAAGCGATTGCCTTCCACATGGGCGATGATTGCCTTGGTGATGGTGCGGTAGTTCAGCGCGTGGTCGATGTCGTTGTCGCGCACGGCTTCCTGGGCGGCATACAGGATGGTCAGGTTGATCAACACATCCTGCTTGTTGAGGATTTCATCCTCGTTGATCCCGATAAACGTGCGCAGGCACAGGTCCTTGACCCGGATGCGCGCCATGCCTGGCTGAAGTTGTGGCATTGCTACTTGCTCCGTCCAATCAGTTGCAGGAACTCCATGCGCGTGGTGTTCGACTCGCGGAAGGCGCCGAGCATCACCGAGGTGTTCATGGTTGAATTCTGTTTTTCGACACCGCGCATCATCATGCACATGTGCCTGGCTTCGATCACCACCGCCACGCCGGCGGCCTGGGTCACCGTCTGGATGGCGTCGGCAATTTCCCGCGTGAGGTTTTCCTGGATCTGCAGGCGACGGGCGAACATGTCGACGATACGCGCCAGCTTCGACAGGCCGAGCACCTTGCCGGTCGGAATATAGGCCACATGGGCCTTGCCGATAAAGGGCAGCAGGTGATGCTCGCACAGCGAATACAGCTCGATGTCCTTGAGGATCACCATCTCGTCGTTGTCGGAGGAAAACAGCGCACCGTTGACGATTTCTTCCAGGTTCTGCTCGTAGCCGTGACACAGGTACTGCATGGCCTTGGCGGCACGCTTTGGCGTGTCGAGCAAACCCTCGCGCTCGGGGTCTTCACCCAGGCCCTTGAGGATCTCGCGGTAGTGGTGGGGCAGGGACAAAGTCATACAACATCCTCGCAAACGGCTTACTTGATATGCCGCCCGCCGTTGACGGTCAGGGTGGTACCGGTGACATAAGGGTTATCCAGCAGGTAGCGCACGCTCTGGTAAATCACCTCGGGGCCGGGCTCGATGCCCAGTGCCGCCTTGGCCAGGACCTTGGCGCGGTAAGCCGCGTCGTCGCCCTCGTTGAACATCACCATTGCCGGGGCAATGCCGTTCACCTTGATATCCGGTGCAAGCTGCGCGGCAAACGACAAGGTCAGGCTGTCGAGCCCGGCCTTGGTGGCGCAGTAGGCAATGTGCTGGCGGCTGCCCTTGCGGGTCACGTCATCGCTGATGTGCACGATATCCGCAGGCGTGGAGCGTTGCAGCAGGTAAGCACAATGCAGGTTGATCAGGTACGGCGCAAGCATGTGCACGCTGAACATGTCGGTAAAGGCGCGGCTCTCGTCGCCGGGCGCTTCCGCCACCCAGGCCGAGGCATTATGAATGATCGCCCGCAGGCTTTGGGTGTGCGTCTTCAGTTCGTCGATGAAGGCGAGAATACCGGTCTCGTTGGAGAAGTCGGCAAACACACCGATCGCACCGCGTTCGCGCAAGGCTTGCACGCCGGGACGTTCGCTGCGGTAGCTGAAAATCACTGGCTGCCCTTCGTCCAGCAGGCGCTGGGCGCAATGCAGGCCGACGCGCTGGCCGGCACCGGTGATCAGGATCGGGGCGGGTGTTGAAGACATGGGAGGCTCGAATCGCTGGCAGGCTAAAACTATACCAGCGAGCGGCCTCCCTTGTACTCAAGCAGCGGCTTCGGTGGCCTTTACCCGGGCTGGCGCCGGATGCAGCCAGCCGGCCAGCAGGTGGGTCGACAACGGGATAAAGAAGTAAACCATCAATGGCGTGAGCGCGAGGGTGCTGACCAGCACACGGCTCAACAACCCCAACTCGCTGAGCAGCGGCTCAAGGCCGAAGTTGAACAGCAGCGACACCGGGAAAAATGCCAGCCAGATGGCCACGGCCTGCTTCCAGCGCGGCGGACGTGCGGCGGCGGCGCCAAACCAGCCGTCGATACCGCGTACGCGATGCTCCGACGGCGCAGCAAACAGCTCACTGCCACGCCCGAGCCATGCACCACGGGAGGCGGAAAACTCCCACGCATGCAGGGTTTTTTCGTCGGCGAAGCGGAAAATAATCTGGAACTCGTCATCGTTGGGCGGCGGTGCAAGCACGCCTGAACCCAGGTAACCGGGGAAGTCCGTGGCCAATTGCTCGCCTTCGCGCAGCCAGGCCATCAACTCTTCATAGCGACCCTTGGCCACGCGGCGCGCAACCATCAGGGTGACGGGGGAGGTAGACATTGTGTATCTCCATAAGGATCAGGTGCACTGGGCCGGGTAGGCGGCGCACGAACGAAGCTGCGGGGTAAGCAGCCACGTTGAAAAAACAGGCAAGGATTATTCCTGTTTTGCAGAAATACACCAGCGACATTGGTCGGCTTGTCGAAGACCTTGAATCGGACAGCTGTATGGGCGTTAAATGGGATCCAAGTTCCTGACAGTATATTGATGCCCTGATGTCTGTAATGACTGCTCCACGTACCGACATGGCCCTTGGCAACCCTGCCGATTCCGATGATCTGTTTCCGATTCGCGAAGTCGCGAGATTGACAGGCATCAACCCTGTCACCTTGCGTGCCTGGGAACGGCGTTACGGGCTGATCCACCCGGTTCGCACCGAAAGTGGGCACCGCCTGTATTCGCGCACCGATATCGAGACCGTTCATCGCATTCTTGACTGGATCGAGCGTGGCGTGGCCGTGAGCAAGGTCGGCAAGATCCTCGCCCGCGACGATCATCAAGTTGAAGCGGCGGCTGCTTCGCCGGCAGGTGCAGAGCATGAATGGGCCCAATGGCAGGCGCAGTTGCGAACGGCCGTCGGTGCCTTCGACGACCGGCAACTGGACCGGTTGTATGGCCAGATTTTCGCTGCCTACCCGGTCGCGGTGGTGTTCCAGGACATCCTGATGCCCCTCTGGCAGCAACTGTTGCGACATCAGGGGTTGTTTGGACAAACCAGTGAATGGCTGTTTTTTGATGGATTTCTGCGCAGCCGAACCTGGAAACGCCTGCAGATAGGCTGTGCCTCAGCGGCGCCACGGGTATTGCTGGCGGCCATTGCGGGGGAGTGCCGAGAGCTGGAGTTGTTGGTCGCAGGCCTGTTGATGAGCGGTGACGAGTTGGCGGTCAAGGTTCTGGCTGTGGGCCAGCCGATGGATGAATTGACCCTTGTCTGTGAAAAAACCAGGCCACAAGCCCTTGTGGTGTTCTCCAATCACTCTCCGGCCAATGGCTTGCCTCGGCGCCTTGAACGGCTGGCCCTGACCCTGGATTGCCCGCTGTTGCTGGCCGGCGATGCGGCGGAGTTGGCGCAGGAACAACTGGCGGGTTCATCCGTTGGCTGCCTGGGTAACGAAGGGCGATTGATGCAGCGCCGCTTGCAGCAGTTTCTGCGCGGTAACCTGGATACCTGACTTCAGGCGTGGACTTCGGGGTGAAACAGGCGGTGTTGCTGCAGGATAAACTGGCGCAGGCGCTCGGTCTCATCCACATCGTTCTGGCTCAGGCGGTAGGCGAACAATCCTCGGGCAGTTTCCCGTTCCAGCGTGCCCCGCACCGAAATGCGCTCGTACCCGGACGGACTGAACCACAGCGAAAAGGTTCTTGGCGCCTTGATCCGCCCGCGAATTTCCACCAGCAATCCCTTGAATGACACCTCATGCACCCACAGCGCACCGGGCTGGCCCTTGATGTTTTCCAGGGGTACCGGCTCTTCGAGCGCCAGGCGCCACGGGCGGATCATCGGCCCGTCTTCGAAAATACTCGGTACACCCAGCCGCAGATGCACGGCATGAAACTCGTCTTCCACCAATTGCAGCGGAAACGTCATTTGCTGGTTGTCGAATTGGGCCTGGAGGGTGACATGGTCATGGGCGGCCAGGCGGGTGAGCAGATCTCGAATCTGCGCACCGCCATTGACCGTCAGGCTCGACGACGCGTCCCGCACATTGAGTTGCGGGTTATGGTGCATGGTCTGAATAAAATCCAGCTCGTCCTGCGTCAAAAGCGCGTCGCGTTGCATTGATCTTGCTCAAGAAAAAGGTATTAAAACGCCATTATCTCTTTAAAGACCGCGTTTTCTAGTTTTTGTTAGATCCGCTCGTCGCCTTGAGTGCCGCAAGCTCCGCCTTGAGGTCAGCCAACTGGGCTTCCAGTTGCGCGACACGCTGCTGGGCCTTGACCTGAACGGTCACATCCTTCTGCACACCGACAAAGTAGGTCTGCTTGTCGGCCGGGTTATAAACCGTCGATAACGACAGCTCGTTCCAGAAATGCGTGCCGTCCTTGCGGTAATTGCGCAGGATTTCCCGGCAGGCGCCGCCACTCTCCAGGGCTTCGCGAATCGCCATCAGCCCCGGCTGGTCACGATCGCCCGATTGCAGGAAGCGGCAGTCCTGATAGAGGATTTCGTCGAGGGTGTAGCCAGTCATGCGCTCGAAGGCCGGGTTCACATAAATCAGTGGCTTGTCCTTGCCTTCGCGCTCGGCGATAACGATGCCGTCGTTGGAAGCGTTGATCACCAGTTGCATCAGCTTGGCGTTAATCATTGAGCGGTCCATGGCTTGTAGTTGGAGTTTGCAGTTTAAGACATGCCGGCAGCCTGTCCATGGGCCCCAGCTGTTAATATCCCAGGCTTTTAGTCAGCTACAGGATCAGATTGATGAAAGTCGCCATCCTTTCCGGCTCGGTGTACGGCACGGCTGAAGAAGTCGCCCGTCATGCTGCAAGCATCCTCAACGCTGCCGGCTTCGACGCCTGGCACAACCCGCGGGCAACCCTCGCCGACGTACAGGGCTTTGCTCCGGAAGCCTTCCTGGCCGTGACGTCCACCACTGGCATGGGCGAACTGCCCGACAACCTGCAGCCGCTTTACTCGACCATTCGCGACCAACTGCCGGCCGCCTGGCGAGGCTTGCCCGGCGCGGTGATCGGCCTGGGCGACGCCAGCTATGGCGACACGTTCTGCGGCGGCGGCGAGCAAATGCGCGAGCTGTTTGCCGAGTTGGGCGTGCACGAAGTGCTGCCGATGCTGCGCCTGGACGCCAGCGAAAGCGTGACCCCGGAAGCCGACGCCGAGCCGTGGCTGGCCGAGTTGGTCACTGCACTGCGCGGTTGACCGGGAACTCGCGCAATAACGCCAGCCAGGCCTGGGCGGCTTTCGACAGGTAGGCACCCTCACGCCAGATAAAGGCAATGTCCCAGCGCAGGTAGTCCGGCGCCTTGAGCGTCAGGCGCACCACGCCGGGCCTTATCAGGCCCCGGGCTACTACGCTGGGCAGCAGCACCACGCCTTGGCCGGCGGCCACCAATGCGGCGAGAAAATCCGCCTGGCCACTGCGCCCGCTTTCCTTCGGGGTGAAGCCCAATTGCTGACAGGCCTGTAGCAGGCGGTCGTTCAACACAAAACTGCGCTGATACATCAGGAACGGCGTGTCAGCCAACTCCTCCAGGCGGATCTGCGCGTTATCGGCCAATGGATGGTCCATCGGCAGCAGGGCATCCAGCGGTTCATCGCAGAATGCCTGCCAGGCGAATGCCGGGTCGCTGGGCATCAGGCTGCCGCCCACTTCCAGCTCTCCGCTCAAGATCGCCTGCTCGATATTGCGGCTGCCGCCTTCCAGCAACTGGATGGTGACGTTCGGATAACGGCGGCGGTATTCGGCAAACAGCCCGGCGAACAACGTGTCGCCGCCCAACTGCGGCAGGCCCATGCGCAACTCGCCACGGGTCAACTGATTCAAGTCATCCAGCTCACTGAGCAATTCGGTTTGCTGGCGCAGCATGGCCTCCGCCCGCTGCAGCACCACTTGTCCGGCAGCCGTCAGGCGAATCTGCGAACCCAGGCGATCCAGCAGCGGCGTGCCCAGGCTTTGCTCCAGTTGTGCCACCTGCTTGCTGACGGCGGATTGGCTGATGTGCAGGGTTTTGCCGGCCTGGGTAAAGCCGCCGCGGTGGATCACTTCGACAAAACTGCGCAGTTGTTTAAATTCCATCGACATGATTCCAGTTTGGAATAGCTTGCAGTCTAACAATTCGCTGTGGGGATGCCAGGGGCCTCTTTAAAATGGGAGCCCTGCGAGGACCCAAAGCTCATGAAACGTTTCACCTTCAAAGTCGTCGGTCGGTTGTTGACTGAACTGATTGTGCTGCTGGCCATATATTTTCTGGGCTGCCAATTGGCCGCCTGGCTGAGCTGGCCTATTCCCGGTGGTGTGGTCGGCCTGGGCCTGTTGTTGCTGACCTTCGCCACCGGCCTGGTAAAACCGGCGGCTCTGCAACTGGGCGCCGGTGTACTGATGGCCGAGATGCTGCTGTTCTTTATTCCTGCCTTGATGAGCCTTTTGGACTACGGTGGCCTGGTAAAGCACGACGGCTGGCGGATCATGTTGGTGATCGGCTTCAGCACCTTGTCGGTGATGCTGGTGACTGCGTTTACCGTGGAATTCGTCTGCCGCTGGAAGCTGCGCCATGAAGCTTGAGCTGATGCCGATGTTCTGGCTGGCGCTGACCCTCGGTGCCTACGGCTTCAGCCGCTGGATCTACCGGCGCACCGGGCGCTACCTGCTGTCGCCGCTGATCCTGGTGCCGGCGCTGCTGCTGGCGGTGGCCGTGCCGATGAAAACCGCCTATGCCGAATACGCCACCGACACCCACTGGCTGATGCTGGTGCTGGGCCCGGTGACCGTGGCGTTCGCGATTCCGATCTGGCAACAGCGCCAATTGCTGATGCGCCACTGGTCAGCGTTATTGCTGGGGATGGTCGCGGGCAGCGCGGCGTCCATCGCCACTTCGTATGGCCTGGCCAAGGCCCTCGCTCTCGACAGCTCGGTGACGATGTCGTTGGTGCCCCGTTCGATCACCACCCCGTTCGCGATGCCGGTGTCTTCCGACCTGGGCGGCGTGCCGGAACTGACGGCGGTGTTCGTGATGTTCACCGGGGTGTTTGGCGCCATGCTCGGCGGCGTACTGCTCAAGTGGTTACCGTTGCGCACGCCATTGGCCCGTGGCGCATTGTTTGGCGTGGGCGCTCATGGCGCGGGTGTCAGCCGGGCTCATGAGGTGGGCGGTGAGGAAGGCTCCGTGGCGGGCCTGGTAATGGTGCTGACCGGCTTGCTCAACCTGTTCGCCGCGCCTTTATTGGCGTCGCTTCTCTGACACGCGCAGAACAAAATCGAACTATCCTCAGGACTGACCCGTTCGGTCATCAAGCTGGCTGCCAATGCAACTACGGCGGCCTCGAGGTCTGACTAGACTGCCTCTTCACTCAAAAAAACAATAATAAGCGCGCCAAGGAGGTCATTGCCGTGAGCCTAGCCACTGTTCAATCGACACACAGCGTAAAAGACCAGGTCAGCGCGGCCGAATGGCAGGCCCGCGTCGACCTCGCCGCGTGCTATCGCCTGGTGGCGATGCATGGTTGGGACGACCTGATTTTCACCCACATCTCGGCCAAGGTGCCGGGCACCGAAGACTTCCTGATCAACCCTTATGGGCTGATGTTCCACGAGATCACCGCGTCGAGCCTGGTGAAGGTCGATCAGGCCGGCAACAAACTGATGGACAGTCCCTACGAGGTCAACCCGGCGGGCTACACCATCCACAGTGCGGTGCACGAAGTACGGCACGATGTGGTCTGCGTGCTGCACACCCACACCGCTTCCGGCATTGCCGTCTCCGCGCAGAAACAGGGCGTGCTGCCCATCAGCCAGCAATCGTTGTTCGTGCTGTCCAGCCTGGCCTATCACGCCTACGAAGGTGTCGCGCTGAACCACGAGGAAAAGGCCCGCTTGCAGGCCGACCTTGGCGAAAACAATTTCCTGATGCTGCACAACCACGGTTTGCTGACTTGTGGTGGGAGCATCGCCGATACGTTCCTGATGATGTTCATCTTCCAGCGCACCTGCGATATCCAGGTGATGGCGCAGAACGGTGGCGCTGAACTGATCAGCATTGCGCCGCAGATATTGGCCGGTGCCCGGGCGATGATCGCTGGGGTCACCAAAAGCGCTCAGGGCATGGGCGGCGCGCTGGCGTGGCCGGCGTTGCTGCGCAAACTCGATGCACTCGACACCGGGTATAAAAGCTGATGCCACTCGCCGAGATCCCGCTGCGCATCTGGCGCCAGCGTGCCCAGAGCTTTGAGTTTCGCGGCCGCACCATTCGGTACTGGGTGGCGGGGCAGGGCGAGCCGTTGCTGCTGATCCATGGTTTTCCCACGGCCAGTTGGGATTGGCATTACCTCTGGCAGCCGTTGGCCCAGCGCTATCAAGTGATTGCCTGCGACATGCTGGGGTTTGGCGATTCGGCCAAGCCGCTGGACCACACCTATTGCCTGCTGGAGCAGGCGGACTTGCAACAGGCGTTGCTGGAGCATCTTTGGGTGCAGCAGCCGGTGCATGTGCTGGCCCATGATTACGGTGACAGTGTTGCGCAGGAGTTGTTGGCGCGGCATTACGAAGGCCGGTTTCGGATGGGCAGTTGTGTGTTTCTCAACGGTGGGTTGTTTCCGGAGACGCATCGTCCGGCGTTGGTGCAGAAGCTGTTGCTGAGCCCATTGGGTTGGATGATCGGGCGGGCGTTTGGGCGTAATGCCCTGGCTAACAGTTTTGGGCAGATTTTCGGGCCGGCGACTCGGCCCAGTGAGAGTGCGCTGGATGATTTCTGGAGCTTGATCGAGAGCCAGGATGGGCCGCGGATTTTGCACAAGTTGATTGCGTATATTCCTCAGCGTCGGCGGCAGCGGGATCGCTGGGTGGCGGCCATGCAGCGGGGGGAGGTGCCGTTGCGGGTGATCGATGGGGAGGTTGATCCGATTTCCGGGGGGCATATGGTTCAGCGTTATCGTGAGCTGGTGCCGCACGCGGATACGGTGTTGCTGGCGAATATTGGGCACTACCCGCAGATTGAGGCGCCGGTGCAGGTGTTGAAGCATTATTTGGCGTTTCGGGAGGGGCTTGGGGTTGGGGCTGCTCGGGTGGCTTATTCTTGATTGGGGTTGAGTACATATCCGTTATTTAGGTAACGGCGGCTTATGGTTCCGCTCTTACAGCGGGTCACTTTTGAAAAGCGCAAAAGTAACCAAAACGCTCTGCCCCGCCTGTCGGCGCCTCGCTAGGGCTCGGCGTTCCCTCACTCCGGCACCGCGAAGCGGGCCGCCGCGACGGGCCATCCATGGCCCGGCGCGGCTAAACCGGCGTCCTGCCGGTTTACCCGCTCCGCAATACCTGCGTTCGGCCTCGGGCTTATTGGGGCAGTCAGATCAAAATCAAAAGCAAGAGCACAGCGGCCTCCCGGCCGGCTTGAGTGTTAAAAGCAAAAGCAAAAACCAGAGGGAAAACAGAGCTGCTTTTCTGTGGGAGCGGGCTTGCTCGCGAAAAACCTGAGAGCGCCGCGTTCATCCAGAATGTCCGCGTCATCGTTAACGACCTTCGCGAGCAAGCCCGCTCCCACATTTTTTGGACCGTGCCCGCTTTAGCTTTTGATTTTGCTTTTCAACACTCAAGCCGGCCGGTAGGCCGCTGTGCTCTTGATCTGCTTTTGATCTTGATCTTGGGCGCCCCGTTAAACCACGCTGGCCGAACGCAGGCTTTGGAGCGTGGGTAACCCGGCAGGACGCCGGGTTAGCCGTCCTGGGCCAAGGATGGCCCATGACGGCGGCCCACGGTCCAAAGCCGGAGTGAGGGCACTCCGAGCCTAGGCGAGGAGCCGAGTGGTGGGGCAAGAGCGTTTTGCTTACTTTTGCGCTCTTCAAAAGTGAGCCGCTGTAAGAGCGGAACCATAAGCCGCCGTTACCTAAATAACGGATATGTCCCCCATCTAACCCACACCAATCATCCCCCAGCCTTATCGCGCACCATTCACCCCCAACCGTATTTATTGTGACCACAAGCCCCGTGCCTGACACTCAACCCATCCACCCCTAACCACCCCTGGAGTCCCCAATGAGTGAGCCTGTGCAGTTCCAAGACAAGGTCGTGATCGTCACCGGTGCCGGCGGCGGACTAGGCCGCGCCCACGCACTCCTGTTCGCCAGACACGGAGCCAAAGTGCTGGTCAACGATCTTGGCGGCTCAACCCAGGGCGAAGGCGCCAACGCCTCGGCGGCCGACCGCGTCGTAGCCGAAATCCGCGAAGCCGGCGGCATCGCCGAGGCCAACCACGACTCCGTCACCGACGGTGACAAGATCGTCCAGAACGCCCTCGACGCCTTCGGCCGCATCGACGTCGTGGTCAACAACGCCGGGATCCTGCGGGACAAAACCTTCCACAAAATGGAAGACAGCGACTGGGACCTGGTCTACCGCGTACACGTCGAAGGCGCCTACAAAGTCACCCGCGCCGCCTGGCCCCACCTGCGTGAACAAGCCTACGGCCGGGTGATCTTCACCGCCTCCACCTCCGGTATCTACGGCAACTTCGGCCAGTCCAACTACGGCATGGCCAAGCTCGGCCTGTACGGCCTGACCCGCACCCTGGCGCTGGAAGGTCGCAAGAACAACATCCTGGTCAACGCCATCGCCCCCACCGGTGGTACACGCATGACCGAAGGCCTGATCCCGCCGCAAGTCTTCGAACGCCTCAAGCCGGAATTGATCAGCCCGCTGGTGGTGTACCTGGGCAGCGAGGCGTGTCAGGAAACCTCCGGGCTGTTTGAGGTGGGCGGCGGCTGGATCGGCAAGACCCGCTGGGAGCGCAGCCTGGGGGTTGGGTTTGATCCTGAAGCCGGGTTCTCCCCGGATGATGTCGCCGCCCACTGGCAGCAAATCTGTGACTTCGACGGGGCCGCTCACCCCAAGGACAACATCGAGGCCTTGAAGGAGATGATGGCCAACCTGCAGAAGTACAGCCTGTGATCATTACGTGAAAAAGTTTTAATCAAGCGGGGCGCCATGGCGCCCCGCTTTATTTTAGGCATAAAAAAAGCCGCTGCAAAGGCAGCGGCTGAAGTAAGACGTTTGATCAAGGAGCAATAAATCAACGTCAGTGAACACCGGTAACAGATTGAAAATATTGATCAATCCATAAAAAACTGGCTGTTCCTCCAGGTTCTGGAAGCGGGCGGTTTGCCCTGAAAGCCAGGCAAGAATAGGCTTTTGTTACAAAATGAAAAATAGCGATTCGAGACAAGGACTGTTACCAAACCCGCAACAGTGGCAATAACACCTCATCCATCCTCCTGATAATCCTTCATCCATCTCGTCCATGGCCTCTCCAAGACCCCGGCCAGAGCGCCCTCTCATCCTTTCGAGCGACAACACGAATACCTCCTTGGTGCGCTTATCGCTCTTGATCGCGGGCAGTAGGGTGGGGCCTTCTGTCACACCACCGGGGAAGACGCATGACAAAAACAACAATGCGCGCCATCTTCAGGCCACAGGCGCTGGCCGCTGCGGTTGCTTTAGGTTGCTGTGCCCAGGCGCAGGCTGTTTCGTTCAACATCGGCGAGATCGAAGGGCAATTCGATTCCTCGCTGTCGGTCGGTGCCAGCTGGGGCATGCGCGATGCCGACAAGAAGCTGGTGGGCATTCCCAACGGCGGAACGGGCCAGGCTTCCACCGGCGATGATGGTCGCCTGAACTTCAAGAAGGGCGAGACCTTCTCCAAGATCTTCAAGGGCATCCACGACCTGGAACTCAAGTACGGCGACAGCGGCGTGTTCGTGCGCGGCAAGTACTGGTACGACTTCGAACTGCAGGACGAAGACCGCGAATTCAAGCAGATCAGCAATAACCACCGCGACGAAGGCGCACGCTCTTCCGGCTACGAATTACTCGACGCGTTTGTCTATCACAACTATTCCATCGGCGATTTGCCGGGCAACGTGCGCGTCGGCAAGCAGGTGGTCAGTTGGGGGGAAAGTACGTTCATCGGCAACTCCATCAACAGCATCAACCCCATCGACGTTTCCGCGTTTCGCCGCCCTGGCGCCGAGATCAAGGAAGGCCTGATTCCGGTCAACATGGTGTTCGCCTCCCAAAGCCTCACCAACCAGTTGAGCGTGGAAGGTTTCTACCAGTTGAACTGGGAAAACACGGTGGTGGACAACTGCGGCACCTTCTTCGGTAACGACGTGGTGGCCCATGGCTGCAACGGCAACTACACCGTCGGCAGCCCGGCGATTGCACCATTGCAACCGGTAGCGGCGGCGTTTGGCCAGGGCTTCCAGGTTACGAAAGAAGGCGTAGTGGTGCAGCGTGCAAAAGACCGCGAGGCGCGCGATGGCGGCCAGTTCGGCATGGCGTTGCGCTGGCTGGGAGATGACACCGAGTACGGCCTGTACTTCATGAACTATCACAGCCGCACGCCCACCGTCGGTACCATCACCGCCAACACCAACCTGGCAACCATTGGCGCTATTGCCAACGCGGCCAACGGGATCGCACCGGGTACCGGCGCCGGCCTGGCGCAAAGCACGATGCTCGGTCGCGGCCAGTATTACCTCGACTACCCGGAAAACATTCGCCTGTTCGGTGCCAGTTTCTCCACCACCTTGCCCACCGGCACCGCCTGGACCGGCGAAATCAGCTACCGCCCGAATGCTCCCGTACAACTCAACACCACCGACCTGACGCTGGCCCTGGTCAACCCGATTGCCGGCAACGCCGCTTCACCGATCAGCAGTTCCTTCGGTGCCGACAACGCCGGCTACCGCCGCAAGGAAATCACCCAGATCCAGAGCACCATGACCCAATTCTTCGACCAGGTACTGGGCGCCGAACGCCTGACCCTGGTGGGCGAGGCGGCCTTTGTGCACGTCGGCGGGCTGGAGGCGAAATCCAAGCTGCGTTATGGCCGTGACTCGGTCTACGGCCAGTACGGGTTCGGCGGCGACACCGATGGGTTTGTCACGGCCAACTCCTGGGGTTATCGCGCCCGGGCCATCCTCGATTACAACAACGTATTCGCCGGGGTCAACCTCAAGCCCAACGTGTCGTGGTCCCAGGACGTCAGCGGCTACGGCCCCAACGGCCTGTTCAACGAAGGCGCCAAGGCCATCAGCGTCGGCGTGGATGCGGACTACCGCAACACCTACACCGCGAGCCTGAGCTACACCGACTTTTTTGGCGGTGACTACAACACCCTCACCGACCGCGACTTCATCGCCCTCAGCTTTGGCGTGAACTTCTGATTTGGCTTAAGTAAGGACAAGAGACTATGCGCAAAATGATTCTGCAATGCGGGGTGTTGGCCCTGAGCCTGTTGGCCGCCAACGTGATGGCCGCAGTGTCGCCGGAAGAAGCGGCCAAGCTCGGCACTACCCTGACCCCGGTGGGCGCCGAGAAGGCCGGTAACGCCGATGGTTCGATCCCGGCATGGACCGGTGGTATCCCGAAAAACGCCGGGGCGGTGGACAGCAAGGGTTTCCTCGCTGACCCGTTCGCCAATGAAAAGCCGCTGTTCGTGATCACCGCCGCTACGGTCGACCAGTACAAGGACAAACTCTCCGAAGGCCAGGTGGCGATGTTCAAGCGCTACCCGCAAACCTACAAGATTCCGGTGTACCCGACCCACCGCACGGTCAACCTGCCGCCGGAGATCTACGAGTCGATCAAGCGCAGCGCGCTCAACGTACACGCGATCAACGACGGCAACGGCCTGGAGAACTTCACCGGCAACCGCTACTACGCGTTCCCGATTCCGAAGAACGGCGTTGAGGTGCTGTGGAACCACATCACCCGTTACCACGGCGGCAACCTGCGCCGCATCATTACCCAGGCCACGCCGCAGACCAACGGCAGCTACACGCCGATCCGCTTCGAAGAAGAAGTGGCCGTGCCGCAGCTGATCCCGGACATGGACCCGGTCAAGGGCGCCAACGTACTGACCTTCTTCAAACAATCGGTGACCGCCCCGGCGCGCCTGGCCGGCAACGTACTGTTGGTGCATGAGACGCTCGACCAGGTGAAGGAACCGCGCCTGGCCTGGGTCTACAACGCCGGTCAGCGCCGGGTACGCCGTGCGCCGCAAGTGGCCTACGACGGGCCGGGCACTGCGGCCGACGGCCTGCGCACCTCGGATAACTTCGACATGTTCTCCGGCGCCCCGGACCGCTACGACTGGAAGCTGGTGGGCAAGAAGGAGATGTACATTCCCTACAACAGCTACAAGCTCGACTCGCCGACCCTCAAGTACGACGACATCATCAAGGCCGGCCACATCAACCAGGACCTGACCCGCTACGAGCTGCACCGGGTCTGGGAGGTGGTGGGTACCGTCAAGCCGAGCGAGCGGCACATCTACGCCAAGCGCCACATGTACATCGACGAAGACAGCTGGCAGGTGGCGCTGGTGGACCACTACGACGGCCGCGGCCAGCTGTGGCGTGTTGCTGAAGGTCACGCGCAGTTCTACTACGACCACCAGGTGCCGGCCTACACCGTCGAAACCCTGTACGACATCATCGCCGGGCGCTACATCGCCCTGGGCATGAAGAACGAAGAGAAGAGCAGCTTTGTGTTCGGCTTTGCGGCCAAGGCGGCCGACTACACGCCGGCAGCATTGCGCTCGGAAGGCGTGCGCTAAAACCTGATTGAAATGCGATCAAACTGTGGGAGCGGGCTTGCTCGCGAAAGCGGTCTGTCAGTTAAAGCATCAGTGACTGATACACCGCCTTCGCGAGCAAGCCCGCTCCCACATTTACGGTGTTCCACCTTTAGAACGAGTGCCGGGTGGCCTTTTGGCTCCCGGCTTTTTTATGCCCGCCAATCAGCCTGCTGAATACTCCTCAACAACCGCCAGCCACAGGACTAGGGTAGGGCGCACGCCGCCTAATAATAAAAAACAGGGACGCAGTAATGACCGCCATGACCCGTTGTCTGGATCGTCCTGGATTCATGCCACGCTTGTCTCCCCATCATCTGTTGCGCCCGCGCCTGGCCGTGCCGCTGCTCAACGCCACTGCGCGGGTGAAGTTGCTCTGCGCCCCGGCCGGCAGTGGCAAGAGTGCATTGCTCGCCGAGTGCGCGTTGCAGGCGCCTTCGCAGTGCCAGGTGTACTGGTTGCCGCTGAATGGCGTGGCCTCGGATTTGTGTCAGCGCCTGGCGCAAAGCCTTGGCCTCGACTTTGTTGATGAGCCCACCTTGCTGCTGGCCCTGAACCGCTGGCAAGCGCCGGCCTGGTTGTTTCTCGATGACTTCTGCCGCGTGCCGGCGCCTGAACTGGATGGGTTGCTTGACCGCATTCTGGCGGCCAGCAGCCCGGCCTTGACCTGGTGGATCGGCGCGCGGCGGCGGCCGGCCTGCAACTGGCCCCGGCTGTTGCTTGATGATGAGCTGTGGGAATGCAGCGCTGCCGAGTTGGCGTTTGACCCCAGCGAAATCCAGCACTTGGCCGGGCCCAGTGCCGACAAGGTGTTGCAGTTCAGCGCCGGCTGGTGCGCCGGAGTGCGTATCGGATTGCTTGAAGGCGACGGGCACCCGGACAAAACCTTGCTCGACTACCTGCAACACGAACTGTTCACGGGCCTGGCGCCGGAATTGGCTGAGGCCTGGCGCGTGCTCGCGCACCTGCCACGCTTCAACCCGAGCTTGTGTGACCACCTGTTCGGCTTTGGTGACGGTGGCGACTACCTGCGAGACTTGCAGACGCTGGGCGCCTTTATCGAGCCCTGGGAGGAGTCCACCGACTGGCTGCAAGTCTTCCCGCCACTGGCCCAACTGATGCGCGCCGAACCCTGGCCAGCCAGGCGCTCCTGGCACCGGCGCGCGTGCCAATGGTTTACCGCCGCCGAGGACTGGCAAGCAGCGTTTGAGCAAGCGTTGCAGGCCGAAGAGTACGAAGTGGCCGTAAGCCTGTTGCAGCATTTCAGTTTTGAAGACCTGTTCCGCCAGCAAAACGCGGTGCTGTTGTTGCGCCTGCATGAGCAGCATGGTGATGAATTGATGCTGGGCTCGGCGCAACTGGTGGGCTTGGTCACGGCGGCGTTGCTGTTTGCCGGGCGTTTCGACCAGGCGGCGTTGTGCATTGACCAACTGGCGCGTTTCACTCCGCAACCGACCGCGCACCTGCAGCGTTATCTGCTGGCCCGCTGGCAGGCGCAATGGGGCTGGCTGTTGCATCTGGGCGGCGAAGCCGCACGGGCCCGGGAACATTTTCTCGAAGCCCTGCAAGACTTGCCCGAGAGCGCCTGGACGTCGCGCCTGATGTGCCTGTCGGGCCTGACCCAGCAAGCCTTGCTGCGTGGCGAGCTGGACGTGGCCCAGGCGCTGAACCGCGAGGCGTTGTGCCTGGCGCGCTCCCACGGCTCACTGCTGTTGGAGGCATTGTTGGAGCTCGATCATGCGCAGTTGCTGGAGCAGCGCGGCGCGCCGTATCGGGCCCAGAGCCTGCTGGAAAATGTGCAGCGCATGCTGGTGCAACAGCGGCTTAAAGCCGGGCCGTTGATGGGGCGGATTTGCTTGCGACGTGGGCACCTGGCGCTGCGCCAGGGCCACGACGGCGTGGCCGCCGAATGCTTCGAATCCGGCCTGGGCATGTGCCTGCACAGCCAGGACAAACGCGTGCTCTACGGCTACCTGGGACTGGCGCTATTGGCCGCCAACAAGGGCGATTACGCCCAGGCGTTTATCCAGTTGCGCGACGCTGAGCGCCTGATGCAGCAACGCCAGGTGCCCGACACCGTCTATCGCGCCGTATTGCTGTTGCTCAGCGGGCATTTCTGGCTGCAACAGGGTCGCGCCGAACTGACCCTGGAGGCGGTGACCCGGGTGCTGCGGCACTACCGTGGCCCCAAGGCGAAACAAGCACCGCCGGCCACCCTGGAGTTGATCCCCAGGCTTGAATATTTGCAGGTGCTGGCCGAAGTGAAATTGCATCGCGCCGAAGAGCCTGTCGCCCGCCTGAGTGCGTTACTGGAGGCCGCCCGTCAGCGGGGCATGCTGTGCCTGGAAGCGGAGTTGCACTTGGTGCTGGGGGAAGTGGCCTGGCAAGTCGGCGATCGCCCGTTGGCCGTGCGCTCGCTGGAAGCCGGATTGGAACTGGCGGGGCGTTGCCAGGTACAGCAGGCGATTCGCGAGCTGCGCCTCAGGCAACCGGGGTTGTTGAGTGCATTGGGGCTGGAACCGCAGGAATGCCCGGCGGCGGCGGGGGAAAATCCCCTGAGCCAGCGCGAACTTGAGGTGCTGCAACTGATTGCCCAGGGCAATTCCAATCTGGAAATTGCCAGCCAATTGTTTATCTCGCTGCATACGGTAAAAACCCATGCGCGGAGGATTCACAGCAAGTTGGGGGTGGAGCGGCGCACCCAAGCGGTGGCGAAAGCCAAGACGCTGGGCTTGATGGCCTGAAGCCATGCACTATTCGTCAAATAATGAAGATCAAATGTGGGAGCGGGCTTGCTCGCGAATGCGGTGTATCAGTCACTGATGCTTTAACTGACAGACTGCATTCGCGAGCAAGCCCGCTCCCACATTTTGTTCTGTTGGGTGCCTGATACTAAGCGTTACGGCTGATAACCCATGCGCCAACTCACCGCCTGGGTCGCCGCCAGCAAACGCTTCGCCGCCGGGCCGTCTTCATCGGCATGGAACAGCGACGTCGGCCCCACCACGGTCAACACCGCCGCCACTTGCCCGACCGCGTTGAACACCGGCGCCGACAACGCGTCCACACCCGGCATCAGCAAACCATGCACAAAGTGCAAGCCGCGCTGGCGGATCTGCTCACAGGTGGTCGCGTATTCCTGGTCATCCGCCAACGCATGGGCAACGCCCGCCTGAATCTCCCGCTCGCGCAACTCCACGGTTTCCCGCGACGGCAGGAACGCACTGAACACCAGCCCGGTGGACGAACTGAGCAACGGCAACACCGAGCCCAATTGCGTGACCACCGTCACCGCGCGCACCGCCGGCTCGATATGCACCACCGTCGCGCCCTGGTTACCCCAGACGGCCAGGAAGCAGGTTTCATTCAACTCATCCCGCAGTTCCGCCAGGGGCAGGGCGGCGACTTTCAGCACGTCCATGCTGCCCAGCGCGGCCAGCCCCACGCGCAAGGCTTCGCGGCCCAGGCCGTAATGGTTGGTGGCGGTGTTCTGTTCGGCAAAACCCGAGGCAATCAGCGCCTGCAAATAGCGGTGGACCTTGCTCGCCGGCATTTGCACGTGCTCGGCCAGGCGCGACAACGAGGTGGCCGGCGACAGTTCAGCCAGGGCCTTGAGGATGTCGGTGCCCACTTCAGCCGAGCGGACTTTCTGTTTACCGGTGTCGCGGGGGGCGGGCGGCTTTTCCATGGAAGGCATGAATCCGAAAGACGAATGGGCGTCTTTATAGCTTGACGGTCAACAGGTATCAAATTACGTTATGCGTAACTGGATTACGATAAAAACAACTTCCGCTCAGAGGACGATCCATGACCCTCGAATACCAATCGGGTTTTGGCAATGAATTTGCCACTGAAGCCTTGCCCGGTGCATTGCCCGTCGGCCAGAACGCCCCGCAGAAAGCGCCCTACGGGCTGTACACCGAACTCTTTTCCGGCACCGCCTTCACCATGGCCCGCAGCGAAGCCCGGCGCACCTGGTTGTACCGCATCCAGCCGTCGGCCAATCACCCGGCGTTCGTCAAGCTGGAACGGCAATTGGCCGGTGGACCGCTGGGCGCTGTGACGCCCAACCGCCTGCGCTGGAACCCGCTGGATATTCCGGGTGAGCCGACAGATTTCGTCGATGGCCTTGTAGGCATGGTCGCCAATTCCGGATCGGAAAAACCCTCGGGCATCAGCATCTACAACTACCGCGCCAACCGTTCGATGGACCGCGTGTTCTTCAACGCGGACGGCGAACTGTTGATTGTTCCCGAGCAGGGCCGCCTGCGCATTGCGACCGAACTGGGTGTGCTGGAAGTCGAGCCACTGGAAATCGTCGTGCTGCCCCGCGGCCTGAAATTCCGCGTCGAACTGCTGGATGCCCAGGCCCGCGGTTACGTCGCCGAGAACCATGGCGCGCCACTGCGCCTGCCGGACCTTGGTCCTATCGGCAGCAACGGCCTGGCCAACCCACGGGATTTCCTCACGCCCGTCGCCCATTACGAAGACCTCAAGCAACCGACCACGCTGGTGCAGAAATTCCTCGGCGAACTGTGGGGCTGCCAGCTCGACCATTCGCCGCTGAACGTGGTGGCGTGGCACGGCAACAACGTGCCGTACAAATACGACCTGCGTCGTTTCAACACCATCGGCACCGTGAGCTTCGATCACCCGGACCCATCGATCTTCACCGTATTGACCTCGCCCACCAGCGTGCACGGCCTGGCCAACCTCGATTTCGTGATCTTCCCGCCCCGCTGGATGGTCGCCGAAAACACCTTCCGGCCACCGTGGTTCCACCGCAACCTGATGAACGAATACATGGGCCTGATCCAGGGTGCCTACGACGCCAAGGCCGAAGGCTTCGTGCCCGGCGGCGCGTCGTTGCACAGCTGCATGAGCGCCCACGGCCCGGATGGCGAGACCTGCACCAAAGCCATCAACGCGACGCTTGAGCCCCACAAGATTGATAACACCATGGCGTTCATGTTCGAGACCAGCCAGGTGCTGCGTCCCACCCAGTTCGCCCTTGAATGCTCGCAGCTGCAACCTTCCTACGACGCTTGCTGGGCCTCGCTCCCTGCAACCTTCAACCCGAATCGGAGATAACCCATGACGCAGCCTAATCTCACCCGCAGTTGGGTGGTTTCCGCCAACGGTCACCGGGATTTCCCGCTGCAAAACCTGCCGTTGGGGGTGTTCAGCGTTAATGGCTCGGCACCGCGCAGTGGCGTGGCGATTGGCGAGCAGATTCTTGATCTGCACGCCGCGCTGGAATGCTTTGAAGGCGAAGCCCGCCGGGCCGTTGAAGCCACCGCTGGCGGCCAACTGAACGCATTTTTCGAACTCGGCCGTGGCCCGCGCGTGGCCCTGCGCGAACGCCTGCTGGAACTGTTGGCCGAAGGCAGCGACCAGCAAGGCAAACTGCAAGCTGCGCTGCACCCGGCTGCCGATTGCCAAATGCACCTGCCGGCCAGGATCAACGACTACACCGACTTCTACGTGGGCATCGAGCACGCGCAAAACGTCGGCAAGCTGTTCCGCCCGGACAACCCGCTGCTGCCCAACTACAAGTATGTGCCGATCGGCTACCACGGCCGCGCGTCGACGATTCGCCCGTCGGGCACCGAGGTCCGCCGCCCGAAAGGCCAGACCCTGCCAGCCGGCCAGACCGAGCCGACCTTCGGCCCCTGCGCACGCCTGGACTACGAGCTGGAGCTGGGCATCTGGATCGGCCAGGGCAATGCCATGGGCGACTCGATTGCCATCGGCGACGCGGCTGATCACATCGCCGGTTTCTGCCTGCTCAACGACTGGTCGGCGCGGGATATCCAGGCCTGGGAATACCAGCCGCTGGGCCCGTTCCTGTCGAAGAGTTTCATCACCAGCATTTCGCCATGGGTGGTGACGGCTGAAGCCCTGGAACCGTTCCGCAAGGCACAGCCGGCGCGCCCTGAAGGCGACCCGCAACCACTGCCATACTTGCTGGACAAGCGCGACCAGGCTGCCGGTGGTTTTGATATCGAACTGGAAGTGCTGCTGACCACCGCCTCGATGCGTGAGCAGAACCTGCCGGCCCATCGCTTGACCCTGAGCAATACCCAACACATGTACTGGACCGTCGCGCAGATGGTTGCGCACCACAGCGTCAATGGCTGCCAGTTGCAGGCGGGTGACCTGTTTGGTTCGGGCACCTTGTCGGGGCCTGAAGCCGGACAATTCGGCAGCCTGCTGGAAATCACCGAGGGCGGTAAAAAGCCGATCGAACTGGCCTCCGGCGAGGTGCGGAAATTCCTCGAAGACGGCGACGAAATCATCCTGCGTGCCCGCTGCACCCGCGACGGGTTTGCCTCCATCGGCTTCGGCGAATGCCGGGGTACCGTGGTCGCGGCGCGCTGAGAGGGCAGGGCCATGGAACTCTATACCTACTACCGCTCCACTTCGTCGTACCGGGTGCGGATTGCGCTGGCCCTCAAGGGCCTGGGCTTCACCGCCGTGCCGGTCAACCTGCTGGTGCCCAAGGGCGGCGCCAACCGCCAGCCGGAATACCTGGCGATCAACCCGCAAGGTCGCGTGCCGGCCTTGCGCACCGATGAGGGTGATGTGTTGATTCAGTCGCCGGCGATCATCGAGTACCTGGAGGAACGTTATCCACAGGTGCCGTTGCTCTCCACGGATCTGGCAACCCGTGCCCATGAGCGCGCGGTGGCGTCGATCATCGGTTGCGACATTCATCCGCTGCACAACTCCAGTACCCAGAATCTGCTCAAGCAATGGGGGCACGATGAAGCGCAGGTGCTGGAGTGGATCGGGCACTGGATCAGCCAGGGCCTGGCGGCGGTTGAGCAGTTGATTGGTGATCAGGGTTATTGCTTTGGCGAGCAGCCGGGGATGGCGGATACGTTCCTGATTCCACAGTTGTATGCGGCCGAGCGGTTCAAGGTGTCGCTGGCGGCGTACCCGCGCATTCAGCGGGTGGCGGGGTTGGCGGCGCAGCATCCGGCGTTCATGGCGGCTCATCCCGCCAACCAACCCGATACCCCACCAGTCTGATCGTTCCCACGCTCTGCGTGGGAATGCCGCCCTGGACGCTCTGCGTCCGTGACGCGGAGCGTCACCTGATTCATTCCCACGCGGAGCGTGGGAACGATCTACACCACTATAAAAACAATACAGGTCCCTTGCGATGCACAATCAGATTGCCAGCTTTCGTGCGGCACTCGACGCCCGTCCGGTGTCGCGCTATCAGTGGTTGATTCTCCTGTTGCTGGCACTGTTGCTGGTCACCGATGGCTACGACGCCCAGGTCCTGGGCTACGTAGTACCGGCGCTGGCCAAGGACTGGGGCTTGGAAAAAGCCGCGTTCGGCCCGGTGTTCAGCGCCAACCTGCTGGGGCTGACGCTGGGCTCCCTGGCCGTCACGCCGCTGGCGGATCGCTTCGGGGTGCGGCGCATCCTGCTGTGCTGCGTGCTGATCTACGCCAGCCTCACGGTGCTGATGGTGTTCGCCAACTCTCTCAATACCTTGATGGCCGCCCGCTTTATCTGCGGCATCGGCATGGGCGGTGCAATGCCCAGCGCCATGGCCTTGATGTCGGAATACTCACCACCCCGCCTGCGAACATTGATGGTGACGCTCGCCGCCTGTGGCTTCTCTTTCGGCGGTGCGGCCGGTGGTTTTGTCGCGGCCGGGTTTATCGACAGCTTCGGCTGGCAGGCGGTGTTCCTCGCCGGTGGTGTGACGCCATTGCTGTTGTTTCCGTTTCTTGCCTGGATGTTGCCCGAATCCCTGCCACGCCTGCTGCGTGATGCACCGCCGTATGCGCGCCTGCAAAAAGTCACCGCGCGAATGCTGCCAGGCTGGCAACCGCCGCCAGCGAGCGAGGCTGAAAACCGCCAGGAGCAAGGCAGCAAACTGACGGTGGTGGAGCTGTTCCGCCATGGTTATGCGCGCCCGACCTTGCTGCTGTGGGCGACGTTTTTTGTCAGCCTGATCCTGCTGTATTTCATGATCAGCTGGCTGCCTTCGCTGTTGCTGGAAAGCGGTTTGGGCCTGAACGAAGCCAATCTGGTGACCTCGATGTTCCTGTTCGCCGGGACCTTGGGCGCCATCGGCATGGCCTGGATTGCCGACCGGCTCAAAAGCAAAGTGCGCCTACTGTCCGGCGTGCTGGCAGCGGCTGCGGTGTGCACCATCCTGCTGGGGCTGAATCACGACAATCCGCGGTATCTGGTGGCCTGCGTGTTTGCGGCGGGCTTCTGCATCATCGGCGGTCAACTGACCCTGAACGCGTTCGCCAGTAACTTCTACCCGGCTCACGTGCGGGCCACCGGTACAGGCTGGGCACTGGGTGTCGGGCGGTTCGGGTCGATCCTGGGGCCGCTGTTCGGCAGCCTGCTGCTGGCGATGCACATACCGGTGCAGCAGATTTTCTTCTTCTGCGCGATTCCGGCGGTGATAGCGGCGTTGTTGATTATCCAGGTGCGCTCGCCAGTCAATGCACCACAGAGTTCGGCGGCAAATGCCCCAGCCGTTCGGTCAGGCGTAGACGCTGGATCGGGTCTTCGCTGAGCATCAACGCGTGTTCCAGGTCAAAACGCTCGGCGTTCGGGCAATCCAGGCGCTGATACAAACTGGCCCGGGCCAGGTAATCGGCGGCGCTGGCATTGCCCAGCTCCAGCACGCGTTCGGCGTCCACCAGAGCGGCCAGGTGGTCGTCGTTGGACAGGTGCAACTGGCGCAGATTACGCGACAGCCGTTGCAGGATCGATCGCGGCTCGGCGGTGTGCAGGTGGTCGGCCTGCAACTTGAGATTGGGCCCGTACTGGCGGGTCAGCAGGTCGCGGCAATCGTTGGGGTACAGGCGTCGGCCGCCGCAGGGGTCGAGCAGGTGATCGGCGCCCGGCACCCGCAACAGGAAGTGCCCCGGGAAGTTGACGCCCACCAGCGGAATGTCCAGGCGCCGCGCCAGCTCCAGGGCAATCAGCCCGAGAGCCAGCGGCTGCCCGCGTTTACGCTTCAACACCTTGTCCAGCAGCGCGGCGGCGGGGCGCAGCGGGGTGTGGTCATCCTGGGCGAACCCCAGGTCGTTCATGCGCCGCAGCAACGGTTGTCCGAGTTCATCCGCCGGCAGCATCGGCATGCTGAGGCTGACCAATTGCTGCAATACCTTGAAGTCCTGCAGGATGGCCAAGGGGTCCACCGCCGGGTCGTGCTCGGCCGCCATCCACAGCGCGGCTTCAAACAGCGCGGGCGGTGACCGTTCCAGGCAGGCAAAAAAGGCGTCGCGGGGCTTCATTGGGTTCTCCGGCGGATGTCTCGTTTTAGCCTTGCTGTGAACTTTCGTCCAGTGCCTTAAGACAGGTCCTACCTGTTTATGTCGCAAACCCTTTAAAACCGGTGGTCTTATTCCTGCGCGCTTCAGCAGGGTTTCGCTGGCAGTCCTATACTTGGCGCCTACCAGAAGTGATTCGGGAGCTTGACGATGTTTGCGCTCATGCACAGCACCCGCCTTGAATCGCTGCACCTGAGCGTTGACCCGGCCACCGGGTTGAAGGCGGTCATTGCCATCCACAACAGCCGCCTGGGTCCCGCCCTTGGAGGCTGCCGCTACCTCTCTTACCCCGACGATGAAAGTGCCGTGGCGGATGCCGCGCGCCTGGCGCAGGGCATGAGCTACAAGGCCGCGCTGGCCGGTTTGCCGGTGGGTGGCGGCAGCGCGGTGATCATCCGCCCCGCCCATGTGGAAAGCCGCGCGGCATTGTTTGAAGCCTTCGGCCGCTGCATCGAGCAGCTGGATGGCCGCTACATCACCGCCATCGACAGCGGCACCTCGGTGGCCGACATGGATTGCATCGCCCAGCAGACCCGCTATGTCACCAGCACCACGGCGGCCGGCGATCCCTCGCCCCACGCGGCGATGGGCGTGTTCGCCGGCATCCGCACCACCGCGATGGCTCGCCTGGGCAGCGATAACCTGGAAGGTCTGCGCGTGGCGATCCAGGGCCTGGGCAACGTCGGTTATGCCCTCGCCGAGCAGCTGCACGCCGCCGGGGCTGAATTGCTGGTGAGCGACATCGACCACGGCAAGGTGCAACTGGCCATGGAGCAACTGGGTGCGCACCCGATTGCCAACGAAGCCTTGCTCAGCACTCCGTGCGATATCCTTGCGCCCTGCGGTGTGGGCGCGGTGTTCAACCGCTACACGGTCGCGCAGTTGCGATGCGCAGCGGTGGCCGGCTCCGCCAGTGCGCAACTGACCAACCTGCAAGTGGCCGATCAGTTGGAAGGGCGTGGGATTCTTTACGCGCCGGACTACGTGATCAACTCCGGTGGGCTGATCTACGTGGCCCTCAAGCACGGCGGCGCGGAGCTGGAAACCATCACCGCGCACTTGTCGAACATCGGCACACGCCTGACCGAAATCTTCGCCCATGCCCAGGCTGAAAAACGCTCACCCGCGCGGGTAGCGGATGAGCTGGCGGAGCGCTTGCTGTACCGCTGAGGCGGGTCAAAGCTGATATTTCTCCCGGGCCAGTTGGCCCACGCCCATACGATCAAGGATGTGCATCGGGCACAGGATCGTGACCCGCACGGTTCCCGGCAGGCGGCTGATTTCAATCGAGCCGTTGATGGTCGCGCGGTTGCGCACTTCGTCGAGCGGCAGCCCGGTCACGGCGGCGGCGCGTTCCAGTCCGTTGTCTGTCGCGACGTTGAGATTGGTCCCACTGCCGATGAAGGTGATAGGCGCGTTCTCCTCGATCTCCACCTGGCCCCAGCGCTCCCCCAGTGCCTTCACCCGCAGGCGTTGCTCCGCGGTCATCGGGCGCGCCATGGGCGGCAGGTCATCGAGGTTTTGCAGCAGGATCGGCCCGTCCAGGCTCAGGCCCTTGATCACCTGCACCGTCAGTTCGGTTTCCCCCGACACATCGGTGGCATGCCCGGCAATTTCGCCATTGCCCTGTTGAGCATGCATATCGCCCATGTACACCCCGGCGCCGGGGACCTTCACCGGGCAGATCAGGATGCAGCCTTCTCGCACGGAATTGGTGTCCATGTGGCCATCGGTTTTCGCGGCGTGCAGTTCATCATGGGTCATGCTGTAGCGATGGGGCGCGCCCACTAGGTACTGGCCGAAGTCGCCGCAGTTGTGGGAATCCGGCAGATCCCGTGAAGGCGTGGTGCCGATGTTGCCCAGGAATGGGCGCATATGCGCGGCCAGGCCCGGGATATCGGCGCGGGCCAGGGACAGGATCGAGTGCTGGGCAGACAGTTCGGGCAGCGCCGACATGTCCGATGCCTTGCCGGCCAGGCGATCCGCCACGGCCTGATTGACCGTCAGGCTCACCTGATGCTCGGCATCCAGAACGATCACGTAACCATTGCTGAAACGAAACGCACTGACCTCGGCGCCACAGGCATCGCAACGAATGGCGTCATCGCCAATGCCTTCGACGTGGCTGGCGGGATGCTCTTGCCCGCAGTTGGAGCAGAACTTCGCGACGAACGGGTCGCCATGGTAACGCCCTTCGACAAAACTCATGACCCCCGAGGACGTGGCCAGGGAGGTGACGCGCATGCGCTTGATCTTCAGCGCCACCGCGTCGCCGATGTCGGCGCCGGCGATGAACACGGGCTGGGTCACTTCATGGCCACCCTCAAAGGCCGGCGTGATCATCGGGCCCCAGCAACCGGGCGGGGTGCCGGTGATCAAGGTGCCACCGTCGGCCAGCGGGCCGAGCATTTTCTGGCTGGGGCCGAGCAGCCCATTGGTGTAGGAGGTGACGGTGAGACGGTCGACAGAAGGGAGGTTATTCATTTTATTTTCCGGGCCCTGGGTGATTGAATGTTGAACAGGCTTCATCACTTAAGCGCCGATGTGTATCTGTCGTGTGTCGCGCTGCCGCGATTGCCGGTACGTGTGTATCTCAGGGGCATCCATACACACTCTGATACACCCGCAGTGGCGGACACGTGCAAATACAGATATCTCTGTTATCGGCTTACTTTTTCAAACCCATCAGAACGAGGTTGGCATGTCCAAACAAACAGCAGGGCGCTCCAGCGGGCGCATGATTACCTTCAAACGCCCGGATGGCGCTGACGTCAACGGCTACCTGGCCAGCCCGGCGGTACTCGAAGGCGCGCCGGCGATCGTGGTGATCCAGGAATGGTGGGGCGTAAACGATCAGATCAAGGGCGTGGCCAATCGACTGGCCGAATGCGGTTACCGCGTGTTGGTGCCGGACCTTTATCGCGGCGTGTCGACCGTGGAAGAGGAAGAGGCTCACCACCTGATGGATGGGCTGGATTTTGGTGACGCGGTTTCCCAGGACATCAAGGGCGCCGTGCAGTACTTGCAGGCGGATTCGAAAAAAGTCGGTGTGACCGGTTACTGCATGGGCGGGGCGTTGACGTTGCTGGCGTTGAACGCGATTCCGGAAGTGGCTGCGGGCGTGGTGTGGTACGGCTTCCCGCCGCTGGAGTATCTGGATGCTTCGAAGATCAAGGCGCCGCTGATCGGGCATTGGGGCACGCAGGATGCCTTCTTCAATATCGACACCGTGGCGGAGCTGGAGTCAAAACTGCATGCTGCGGGTGTGGACGCGACTTTCCATCGCTACCTGGCGCGCCATGCGTTTGCCAACGAGACGGCGATTGGTGATGGTCGGATTGCAGACACGCAATACGATGCCGCCTGGTCGCAACTGGCGTGGGACCGCACGTTGACGTTCTTCGGCAAGACCTTGTGGCAGGCATGACACATGTGAAAGGCATCAACGCATAACCTGTGGCGAGGGAGCTTGCTCAAAGCAAGCCCTTTCGCCACTACTGGCAATGCATCACTCAGCCGCTGGCTGCCCAATCTCCGCCAATGCACTCGCATTGTTCTTGAACGCCGCCGCAAACGCCGCGCGGTTCTTGGCCATGAAAATACCGGCATCTTCAGCCTGCTTCTCGCTCAAGCCTTCGACGTTTTTCAACAGCACTTCCATCAGGGACTCTGCCAGTTCAAGCATCTGGTCGTGTGCGTCGGCAAGTTTGCGATCCACGAATGTAGTCTCCAGGTCACGGGTACTGCGATACAGGGTTTCAACAGCCATTTTTCGGCCTCGTCATCGGTGCAGTATTGAAGGGAGTTGCCCTTGGTTCGAATGTCGCCAAGCGTTCTCGCGACTACTGTATTTATATACAGCTAAAAGCATAAGCCAATCCATGGGCTTTGGGTAGTGGCTTTTCAATGTAGCTGGCAAATGCTGGTTTGCCCTATCGGAAACTTCTCACAGGTTGGTGGGGTTGCAGGAGCGTCATTCAGTGGCTTACCTTCTCCGGGCTTCGCTTATGCGGTACACGAGTTTGGCGGCTCGAATTTAAGGAGCAAACATCTTGTAAATCCAAGGAATGCACCATGGTAAAAATGACTGCCTGTTTTTCTGAATCGCCTATAAAGCCGCCTACCGCGCTTTTCGCTGTGACCCCAAATACTGACACTGAAACATTACTCGCCAATGCCAGCGAAACCTTGAACAGTGCCCGTGAAATGGCCAGTAGCCTGGCTTTTGAGCTTGAAGGACCACAGCGAAGTTTGCTTCTGGCGATCCATCAACTGCTGGAAATGAGTGGTTTATTGGTCGATCAAGCGTTGGATCAAGTCGCCCCGACCTGACCTGAATCACCCGGTCACCTAGATGGATCGTTCCCACGCTCTGCGTGGGAATGCATACCGTGACGCTCCGCGTCACCTCTACCCGAAACCCTGGGGCATGGGACGCGGAGCGTCCGGGGCGGCATTCCCACGCGGAGCGTGGGAACGATCATCAAGCAGCAAGATAAGTGCCTCATATCACCCCGCCACCATCTCACTTCCTGTTCCCTGGCCTTTTTTCTGCATGCAGAGAAACCGTCACGTCCAACCCGCATTATCCGGTCGAGCCGACCTAAGGAAGCATCATCGTGAAAATCAACTGGGCTGAAAACCTGCGCAAGACCGTGCACCAACTGGCCGAGTCCTTGGGAAATCTGTTCGTCGAGACCTTCCACTACCTGGCACTGTTCGCCATTGGTGCGGTGACCGCCTATGCCGCGGTGATGGAATTTCTGGGGATGCTGGAGACGGGGCACATCAAGATCGATGACATCTTGCTGCTGTTCATCTACCTGGAACTGGGGGCGATGGTCGGGATTTATTTCAAGACCAACCACATGCCGGTGCGCTTCCTGATCTACGTGGCGATCACGGCGCTGACCCGTCTGCTGATTTCCAACGTGTCTCACCACAACCCGCCCGACATCGGCATCATCTACCTGTGCGGTGGGATTCTGCTGCTGGCGTTCGCGATTCTGGTGGTGCGGTATGCGTCGTCGGCATTTCCGTCGGTGAAGGTCGAAGGCCCGCGCCGCAAGGGCGAAGCGAGCCTTGAAACAGAGAAGGGCGAGCTCTAGAACCCTGCGTTGAGCGGCGGCCTGCTGACCGGCGGCCGCTGCAGTACCTGGTGGCTGTCCCCATCGGTCATCACCGCCAATATCTCCATCGCGCTGTGCCCCTGCTCGATCGCAATCCCGAATTGCACACTCTGCACCAGCCGTTTCAGGCGCTGGGGGTCGTTGCGTTGTTCGGCGCTGATCATGCGTTTGGCCACGACGCCGTCTTCATCGGACAGGGTCAGCATGATGCTGCCGTCCAGCCGCTGGATGCTTAAATTGACCCGGTATTTCGGGGCGAAGGTGTCGGTGATGATCTGAAAAGGGTTGTCCATGGTGCGTTACCGCCTGATAAGAACATGCAGTCATTGACGACCGGTGTCGGGATTAGTTCGCGTTTCCTGACCACCGGCCATTCGCTCGCTGAGGCTTTCACAAGGTCCGTTTTCCTCAGTAGCTGTACAGCAAGGGGCGTGCCGTACAGCAATCTGCCTGCCATCAAATTTCCCCTGTGGGAGCGGGCTTGCTCGCGAATGCGGTGTGTCAGCTAATGATTACTCGGCTGAAGGACCGCTTTCGCGAGCAAGCCCGCTCCCACAGTGGGTGGGTGGTGTTTTTGAGTTCGGTGATCCGTTTCAGGGCATCACGGAAAAAACGATCGCAGACAGCGCAATCAAACCGATCAACACCACAAACACGTTGGACGCCTGGCCCGAGTACTGGCGCAAAGATGGCACTCGGCGGATGGCGTACATCGGCATCAGGAACAACAGGCAGGCGATGATCGGCCCGCCCATGGTTTCGATCATGCCGAGGATGCTCGGGTTGAAGGTGGCCACGGCCCAGCAGGTGAGCACCATGAACAGCGCGGTGCAGCGCTCCAGCCACTTGGCCGACATGCTGCGGTTGCGCCCGCGCAGGGATTTGACGATCAGGCCCTGGAAGCCTTCGCTGGCGCCGATGTAGTGGCCCAGGAAGGATTTGGTGATCGCCACCAGCGCGATCAACGGTGCGGCGTAGGCGATGACCGGGGTCTGGAAGTGGTTCGCCAGGTACGACAGGATCGAGATGTTCTGCGCCTTGGCGGCGGCGAGGTCAGCCGGCGACAGGGCCAGCACGCAGCTGAAGCAGAAGAACATCACCGTCAGCACCATCATGCTGTGGGCCATGGCCAGGATGCCGCTGCTTTTGCGTTCGGCTTGCGGGCCGTACACGCGTTTCTGGTCGACGGCGAAGGCGGAGATGATCGGCGAGTGGTTGAAGGAAAACACCATCACCGGGATCGCCAGCCACAAGGTCTTGAAGAAGGCCGGCAGGGGCATGCCTTCGCTGGCGGAGGCGAAGAACGCACCGTTCCAGTTGGGGATCAGGCTCACCGCCAATAGCAGCAGGGCGGCGACGAAGGGGTACACCAGCACGCTCATGGCCTTGACGATCACGCCCTGGCCGCAGCGCACAATGGCCATCAGGCCGAGGATCAGCACCAGCGACAGGATTGCCCGGGGCGGTGCAGCCAGGTGCAGTTGGTGTTCCATAAAGCTGGTCAGGGTGTTGGTCAGCGCCACGCTGTACACCAGCAAAATCGGGAAGATCGCGAAGAAGTACAGCAGGGTGATCAGCTTGCCGGCGCCGATACCGAAGTGTTCTTCCACCACTTCGGTGATGTCGCCGGATTTGCCCGACAACACAAAGCGCGTCAGCCCACGGTGGGCGAAGTAGGTCATCGGAAAGGCCAGCAGCGCCAGCACGATCAACGGCCAGAAGCCGCCCACGCCAGCGTTGATCGGCAGGAACAAGGTGCCGGCACCGATGGCGGTGCCGTAGAGGCCGAGCATCCAGGTGGTGTCGTGTTTGTTCCAGCCTTGTGTAACGGTGGTCGGCGTCAGGTCTACAGCGGGATTTTCGGCAGCAGGTGTACGTACATCGGTCATCGTTATTGCCTCGTTATTATTTTTGCGCGGGCTCACGTTGGGGCGATCAGGGAATGCTCCTCAGCACTCCACCCAGCTGACGGCCAGGCCGCCCCGTGAAGTTTCTTTGTATTTGTCGTGCATGTCGGCGCCGGTGTCGCGCATGGTGCGGATCACGCGGTCCAGGGAGATGAAGTGTTTGCCGTCGCCGCGCAGGGCCATTTGCGTGGCGTTGATCGCCTTGACCGCGGCGATGGCGTTGCGCTCGATGCACGGCACCTGGACCAACCCGCCAACCGGGTCGCAGGTCAACCCCAGGTTATGTTCCAGGCCGATTTCGGCGGCGTTTTCCAGTTGCTCCGGGGATGCGCCGAGCACGTCTGCAAGGCCGGCAGCGGCCATGGCGCAGGCGGAACCCACTTCGCCCTGGCAGCCGACTTCGGCGCCGGAGATCGAGGCGTTTTTCTTGCAGAGGATGCCGACGGCGGCGGCAGCCAGGAAGAAATTCACCACGTCATCGTCGGATGCGTCCGGGTTGAACTTCATGTAGTAGTGCAGCACCGCCGGGATGATTCCCGCCGCGCCATTGGTCGGTGCCGTCACCATGCGCCCGCCGGCGGCGTTTTCTTCGTTGACGGCGAGGGCGAACAGGTTGACCCATTCCATGGCCGACAAGGTCGAGGTGATAACGTTGGGTTTGCCGATTTCCAGCAGGCTGCGGTGCAATTTCGCCGCGCGCCGTGGCACATCCAGACCGCCGGGCAGGATGCCTTCGTGGCGCAGGCCTTGTTCGACGCATTCACGCATCACCGACCAGATATGCAGCAGGCCGCTGCGGATCTCGGCATCGCTGCGCCAGGCCCGCTCGTTGGCCATCATCAGCTCGGAAACCCGCAGGCCGTGCTTGTTGCACAAGGCCAGCAGTTCGACGGCGCTCGAAAAGTCGTAGGGCAATTGCACTTCGCTGGTAGGCGCGATACCGGACTCGGCTTCTGCCGCTTCGATGATGAAACCGCCGCCCACCGAGTAGTACGTTTGCTCGCTCAACGGGCCGTTTTCGCCGTAGGCATGCAGGGACATGGCGTTGGGGTGGTAGGGCAGGCTTTCGTCCAGCAGCAGGAGGTCGTGTTGCCAGTTGAAGGCAATCGACGTGCGGCCGCCGAGCAGCAATTGGCCGGACTCGCGCAGTTGCTGGATGCGTGGGCCGATGCTGGTGGGGTCGATGCTGTCTGGCCATTCGCCCATCAGGCCCATCACACAGGCGCGGTCGGTGGCGTGGCCGACACCGGTGGCGGACAGCGAGCCGTACAAACGCACTTCTACCCGACGGGTTTCGTCGAGCAATTGCTGGTCGATAAGCGCTTGGACGAAGGTCGCCGCGGCCCGCATCGGGCCGACGGTATGGGAGCTGGAAGGACCAATGCCCACTTTGAATAGATCGAAAACACTGATAGCCATGCTAAACCCTTACAAGCAATGGAGTAGGAATCGCTGCCATGTTTTGTAGGACAAGCGGAATTGGCGCGATACTGAGCCTCTGGATCGGCACTGACCAACGAATTATCCTAAGACACCCTTTAGTAGGACTAAACCCTATGGCTCGCCCGCTTCATGGCCAGACCTACGTCTGGTTGCACGTTTTTTCCTGCGCGGCACGGCATTTGTCGTTCACCCGCTGCGCCGAGGAACTGCACATCACCCCGGGCGCGGTCAGCCAGCAAATCCGTCAGTTGGAGGAGCGTCTGGGGTTTCGCCTGTTCCATCGGCGCGCACGCGGGGTTGAGCTGAGCGCAGAGGGCCAGCGGTTGGCGATCACCGTGGGCGAGGCCTATGGCAGCATCGATGCCGAGTTGCAGCGGCTGGACGCCGGGATGATCAGCGGCACCTTGCGCCTGCGCTCGATCCCGTCGTTTCTCGGCAAATGGCTGACCCCGCGTTTGCCGCGTTTGCAGCAGCGCTTCCTGGATATCCAGCTGCGCATGGTTGCCGAAGACAGCAGCGTCGCCCTGCACGAGGGCGACTTCGACCTGGCCATCGACCTTAACGACGGCAGCTATCCCGGCTTGTTGTCCACAGCCTTGCTGGACGAGCAGATTTTCCCGGTGTGCGCACCGAGCCTGCTGCGGGGGCGACCGCCACTGCATGGCCCCGCTGACCTGGTGCATTTCCCGCTGCTGCACGACATCACTGCCTGGCGTGGGAGTTATGAGTACGCAGAGTGGGAGTTCTACCTGAATGCCATCGGCTACGACGCTGCCGACGTACGGCGCGGGCATACCTTCAACCGCAACCACCTGACCATCGAGGCGGCGATTGCGGGCATGGGCGTGGCGATTGCCCGGCGAACCTTGCTCAATGACGAACTGGAACGCGGCACCTTGATCGTGCCATTCGGCCTCGCCGTCCCCAACCACAAACGCTATGTGCTGTTGTACGCGCCGGGTGCGTTGAGCCATCCGGGCGTGCGGGCGGTGCATGACTGGCTGGTGGAGGAAGCGGAGATTTTTCGCGGATTGCACCCGTTGGGAGAGGGGCAATTGTAAGGAAGTTGGCGGTAAGAAGATGTAACCAACTCCCCACCCTAACAGCGTTTTTGGTTGTAGTCAGGGTTAATTTGTAATGTGGGATTTATCTTTGCAAAGGGGTTGAAATGTTCCTCTGTCTGCTCAATTGTGTAATCAGGAGGTCATGGTTTTCACCCATCCGGTGAAGCAGGAATGGCCTTCGGCGAGCTAGCTGAAATAAGGGAAAACTATGCAAATCCAAGTCAATAGCGATAACCATATTGAAAGCAGCATCCGACTGGAGGAGTGGGTACGTACCACCATTGAGAGCACGCTCGAACGTTACGAAGAAGATCTGACCCGCGTCGAGGTTTACCTGCGGGACGAGAACGGTGACAAGCCCGGCCCACACGATCTGAGTTGCCGACTGGAAGCACGGCCAAAAGGCCATCAACCGCTTTCGGTCCTCCATAAAGCCGATACGCTGGAACAGGCGATCGATGGCGCAGCGACCAAGCTGGAGCATGCCCTGGAGCATCTGTACGGCAAACTGCGCGGCAAACCACGCGCCGCGGGTCAAAGCCTGCCCAATACCAAGGCCGACGAGGCCGAGCTAGAAGAGGAATTCCTGGAAAACGAACAGGCTGCGCTTAACGGCTGATAGCTGATACTTTTTTCAACCCCACTGAAAACGGGCCTGCAGATGCAGGCCCGTTTTTTTATGCGCAAAAGGTCAGCGCGGGCTGCGCCGGAAAAAACAGGCGCTCAAGGCCGCCAGTGCGCACGCTCCAACGCCGGCATACAGCATGGCCCATCCCGCACCGTTGCGCAGCGCGGCCTGGGCGATCAGTGGGCCCTGCGGCAACACGTCCAGCTTGCCGGCGGCGATGTCCTGACTGAGGGTGGCCAACTGTGCCGTGCCAGGCAATATGCCAGCCAGGTAATGAGCGATCCCGAGTATCAACACCAACCCCATCAACGCGATATTCAGCGCCAGGGTGATCAGACGTGCACTGAAGTCGATGCCCGAGGCCATCCCTGCGCGGTCGGATGAAACTGATCCGGTGGTGGTGTTGGTGGTGGGCGAGTTGGTAAACGCCAAGCCGCTGCCGGCAATCCCACAGGCGATCAGGACCCATACCACACTGGGCTGGCCGCTATGATTGATCGCCGCCATTGTCACAAACCCCACGCCCATCAGGCCCAGGCCCAATGGAATGATGCGTTCGGCGCCATAGCGCAGGGCCAGGCGTTCAGCCAGCGGCGGCACCACGAACGTGGGCAGGGTATAGGCGAGCAGGGCGAGCCCGGTGAGCATGGTGTCGTAGCCCAGGCCGGCCTGGAAATACAGCGGCAGGTAGATCATGAAGGGCCAGAAGCTGAAGTTCATGCCGATCGAGCCCATCAGCGCGCCGTTGAAGCGCGGGATGCGAAACACCGAGAAGTCGAACATCGGATGCAGGCTGCGCCGCTCGACAACCACGAACAACAACAGGCTGCCCACCGACAGTCCGGCCCAGCCGAGCATGGCCGGGGTGGCAAAGCCGCTCTCGGTGCCCTGGGTGATGAAATAAACCAGGGCGAACACTGCCAGGGTGAGGGTGGCCATACCGGCTATATCGAGGCGATGGGCCGCCGGGTCACGGGATTCCTGCACGCTGATGCGCAGCAACACCAGAGTGAACAAGGTCAACGGCACATGCACCAGGAACACCCAGCGCCAATCCGCCACCGCCAGGATCAATGCCCCCACCATCGGCCCGAAACCCAGGCCCACCCCGGCGATCACGCCCCACACCGCAAAGGCCCGGGCCCGGGTCGCCGGCTCGCGGAACTGGTGCGACAGGATCGCGAACTGGCAGATCATCATCGCCCCGCCACCCACGCCCTGGACAAAACGCGCCGCGATCAGCGTGGACGCATCGTTCGCCAGCCCGCAGGCGAGCGAAGCCAGCCCGAATACCCACAGGCACAGCACCAGCATGCGTCGGCGGCCAAAACGATCGGCCAATGTGCCGGCGGCCATCAGCACGCTGGTGCAGGCCAGGGTGTAGGCGTTCATGATCCATTGGGCGTCCTGGAAGCCGGTGCCCAGTTGCTGCTCAAGGGTGGGCAGGATGACCGGCACGCTGGAAATCTCCAGCCCGAACATCAACGCCACCAGGCACACGGCGGTGAGCGCAAGGCCGTCCCGGGCGGTACGTGGCGGGTTGATGGCAGATACAACGGCGTCGGGTGGCATGGCCTCTTCCTTTCAATGGGGGAAGGTGTCATTTTCACGGGAATCTGATTCTTTATTAGCGATACTTCTTCCTGTGATAAGGGAATATAGGGCGACAAACGACCATGGCCACTCCGCGTTTTGATGGTGTTGAACTGTTTTTGCAGATCGTCGAGAGCGGCAATCTGACGGAGGCCGCCGAACGGCTGAACCTCACGCGCTCGGCGGTGGGCAAAGGCCTGGCGCGGCTGGAGGCGCGGTTGGGGACGTCGCTGTTGCAACGCTCCACCCGGCGTCAGCGTTTGACCGAGGACGGGCAGGCCTATTACGAGCATTGCCTGCGTGCGCTGGCGGAACTGGAAGCCGCCGAATCCGTGCTGGAAAGTGGCCGTCAGCAGCCACGTGGACGGTTAAGGGCCAGCTTGCCTTTGGCGTTCGGTCATCACTATGCGGCGCCGGCGTTGTGGGGGCTGATGGACCGTTTTCCGCAACTGGAGATTGAAATTTCCTTCTCCGACCGACTGATCGACCTGGCCCAGGAAGGCTTCGATCTGGCGGTACGCATTGGCGCGCTGCCTGACACCGACCGCCTGAGCGCCCGCCGCCTGGGGGAACAGGCGATTGCCTTGGCGGCGTCACCCGCGTACTTGCAGCGCACACCTCGGATTGACTCCATCGACGACCTGGCCGGGCACCGGGGCATTGCCTATCGCAGCAATGCCCCGCACCGCGAGCGAGTCGCCTCGCCGTTGATCCTCGATGACCTGCAGGCCGTGGCCGATGCCGCCATCGCCGGGGTCGGCCTGGCCTGGTTGCCCAGTTGGCTGATCGCCCACTACGTGTTGCGCGGGCAACTGCAGGCGGTACTGCCGGGCCACCGCGAGCAACCGATGCCGATCCATGTCATCTGGCCCACGGCGACGCACATGCCGGCCAAGACCCGGTGCGCCATCGACGCGTTGGTGGCCGGCACACCTTCGTGCCTGGCGGGTAGCTGATCAGAACGCGATGGACGTCTGCACATACAGCGTGCGCGGCTCGCCGACGTATTTGCCCTTGTTGTTATCGTCAAACGAGCGGGTGTAGTACTGCTTGTTGAAGATGTTTTTCACACCCACCGCCACGTTCAAATCCGACAGCTGCGGGCCAAAGTCGTACGCCGCGCGGCTGCTGAACAGCATGTAGCCAGGAATGCGTCCGGTGCTGCCATCAGCACTTTCTGCTTCAGTGTTGGCGTTGTCGGCAAACTGGCTGCTCTGGTAGCTGCTGTCCACGTTCAACTTCCAGCGACCTTCGGTGTAACCCACACCCAGCGTGCCCTTGTGCTTGGAGGAGAAGGGTACGCGGTTGCCTTTGTTCGGGCCGTCTTCGCGGATGGTGGCGTCGATGTAGGCGTAGGTGGCGTACACATCAAAACCGGCGAGCGCCGGGCTCAAGCCGTCGAGGGCGTAGTTGATGCTGGACTCGATGCCCTGATGGCGGGTTTCGCCGCGGGCGATCACGGTGTCGTTGGTCTGGTTGCTGTCGTACTGGTTGTCGAAGTTGATCAGGAACGCACCGATTTCGGCCCGCAGGGTGCCGTTGTCATAGCGTGTGCCGAGTTCCCAGGTGCGGGCTTTTTCCGGCTTCACTTCGCCACTGGTCACACGGTTGGGCATCTGGCTGTACTGCACGCTGCCGAACGACCCTTCGGTGTTGGCATAGAGGTTCCAGTCGTCCGTCAGGTGGTAGAGCACGTTCAACGCCGGCAGGGCGGTGTTGTAGTCACCCTTGTATTTGACGTTGCTGAGGTTGTTGGTCTGCTGGGACTCGATCATCTCGTAGCGGATGCCCGGGGTGATGGTCCATTTGCCGATATCAATCCGGTCGTCGACGAAGAACGCATTGGCTTCGGTGCTGCCCCGGGTGTCGCGGTCGTTGCGGCTGTCGGTGGTCGGCAGTTGCTGATTGGCGGAAATCGGCGTGCGGTAGCGCAGTTCGTGGCCGGCCTCGTTGATGTAGCGGTAGCCCACGCCGACTTCGTGGCTGGTTGGGCCGAGGTCGAAGCCTTGGGCGAAACGGGTTTCCAGGCCGCGTACCCAATACTCGCGGGGCGACAGGGAGAGGAAGTTGCCCTGGTCCAGGTAACCGCTGCGCAGGGTGGTGGTGAAGAAGCTGTTGACCGTGAATTCCCGGCGATCTTCCTGGTAGCGATAGCCCGCGTTGAACATGGTACGCCGGCCCCAGAACTGGTCGTAGGGGCGGGTGGACTGATACGGGTCGGCCTTGTAGGCCGCAGTGCTCAAACCACCGGGCATATCCGCCTTGCCTTCGTAGTACTGCGCCATGGCGTTGAAGCTGTTGGCGTCGTCCAGCTGGTATTTGCCCTTGAGGATCAGGTCGTCGATGCGGGTGTCGCTGTTCTCGCGCCAATCACCACCACGGGTGCCGGAATACAGGATCGCGCCGCCCAGGCCGTTGTCCGCCGTGCCGCCGGCCAGCAGGTTGCCGGTGGTCTTGAAGCCATCGTGGCTGGAAGACGGGCTGGTTTCGGTTTGCAGGCCGCCTTTCACCGTTGGCGCATCGGGAATCGCGCGCGTGACGAAGTTGACGATGCCGCCGACGTTCTGCGGGCCATAACGCACTGCGCCGCCGCCGCGTACCACGTCCACGGCATCCATGTTGCCCATGCTGATGGGCGCGAACGACAACTGCGGCTGGCCATACGGCGCGAACGGCACCGGGATGCCGTCCATCAAGACCGTGGAGCGCGAGGCCAGGCGTGGGTTGAGCCCGCGAATGCCGAAGTTCAGCGCCATGTCGTGGCTGCCGGTGCCGTTGTTTTCCGGGGCGTTGACCCCGGGAATGCGGTTGAGCACGTCGCGGGCCTGGGTGGCGCCCTGGCGTTCGAATTCTTCGCGGCGGATCACGTCCCGGGCGCCAGGGTGCTCGAAGACGTTGGTTTGCGCCGCGTCCCCCAGCCAGTCGCCGACCACGTTGGAGGTGCCCAATTCGAGGGTGGCCGGAGCATTCGCCGGTTGCAGGCTGAAGGCGTTGTTGCCCTCGGCACGGGCTTGCAGGCCGGTGCCTTTGAGCAACGCATTCAAGCCTTCTTCAGCGGTGTAGTTGCCCGACAGGCCGTGGCTTTGCACGCCGGCGGTCACGTCCGAGCCAAATGAAATCAGCACGCCGGCTTCCCGGCCAAATTGATTCAGCGACGCTTCCAGTGACGTAGGGGCGATGCGGTAGGGCTTGGCGTCGGCCGCCATTACGTAGGGAACGGTGCTGAAACTGAGGCTGGCCCCCAGCAACAAGTGGCGCAGGGTGCGGGCGAGTGGCGTCAGGCGAGTCGGTTGCTGGGGCATGAAGTGCGGTCCTGAGAAGGAAGGATCAAGGTGGCTTTCCTTCTCTGTCACGCGAGGTGCGGAAAACGGCTCACGGGGTTTGAAAATATTTCAGGCACGGGCTTCGACAGTGACCCAGTAGCGGGTAAACCGCCGGACCCTGACCGGCAGGCTGACTTGCAGCAGGTCCAGGATTCGTTCGCTGTCGTCCAGCGGGTAGCTGCCGGAAATCAGCAGGTTGGCCACCTGCGGGTCGCAATTGAGCTGGCCACGGCGATAACGGCTCAATTCGGCGAGGAAATCTTCCAGGCGCATGTGGGCCGCCACCAGCATGCCGTCGGCCCAGGCGCCGCTGCCGGCGTCGGTGGGGCGGGCGGTATCCCAGCCTTTGCGGGTGAAATTGACCTGATGGGCTTTCTCCACCGACAACGGCAAACCGCTATAGGTGTTGGGCATCACGTCAACGTGCCCATCAAACACCGCCAGTTGTGTGTGATCGTTGAATTGCCGCACGTTCAGCCGCGCGGCCTGGGCGCTGAGCAGGCCCTGGGAAGTGATGACCCGCAGCGGGGCGTTGCCGGGTTTGGCGGTCAGCAGGATTTCGCCTTCGAGCAGGCGGATCAAGCGTTGCTGGCCATCAAAATGCACATCCACCGCACTGCCGGTGTTGAGCTGCAACTGGCTGCCATCCGCCAGCTGGAACTTGCGCCGTTGGCCGATGGGGCTGCGGTAGTCGGCACTCAACGGCGGCAATATATGTTGCTGGCGCAAACCCCAGGCCGCTGCCGACCCGGCGCCGAGTATCAGCAACAACTTCAGGGCCTGACGACGACTGTTGGATTTCGGTGCATTCAAGGCGGCATGGGCCAGGGGTGATGGCATCCCGCGCAAGCGCTGGTTCACTCGCTGGATGTGCTCCCAGGCCCGCTGATGTTCGCTGTGGGCGTCCAGCCACTGTTGCCAGGCCGCTTGTTTGCGTGGGTTGAGCGGGCCCTGCTGCATTTCCATCAGCCAGTGCACCGCTTGTTCGGCGACTTGCGTTGAGAAACTCATAGGGCGAAGTAGCAGCGCATCGCCGCTTTATTCAGATGGCGCTTGACCGTGGCGATGGAGATCCCCAGTTCCGCGCCGATTTGCGCGTAGGTCAGGCCGTCGAGCTGGGACAGCAGGAACGCGCGTTTGACCAGGGGCGCCAGGCCATCCAGCAACTGGTCCAGCTCCATCAGGGTTTGCAGGATGATTGCCCGCTCTTCCTCCGACGGCGCCACGTGTTCGGGCATTTGTGCCAGGGCGTCGATGTAGGCGCGCTCCAGGTCCTGGCGGCGGTAATGGTTGCACAGCACACGCTTGGCGATGGCGGTGAGGAAGGCGCGAGGTTCGATCAGCGTCGGTGTTTCCCGTGCGGTGAGCACGCGGATGAAGGTGTCCTGGGCCAGGTCGGCGGCGCTTTCCGGGCAGCCGAGCTTGCGTCGCAACCAGCCGGTGAGCCAGTGGTGATGGTCGTGGTACAGGACTTCGACGGTGTTGGACGGCTGCAACGCGCACACTCCGGCAGCATGGGCATGCTTTAGAGAACAAGAATTGTTCGCATTGTAGGGCGCGCAGGCGGGTTCGGCAATTGCCAGTGATGCGTTCTCTTTTGCTTATGAGAACCTTTATCATTAATATTGCGTGCTGACGAACCTGGCGCCCTGTGCATGAAACGCAAAACATCACTTCCCGTTTCCTACCGTCTTGCCGTGACTTCGCGGGTGCTGGCGGCTGTGGTCGGCGGTTACTTGCTGGCGTCCCTGGCCAGCGTGTGCATGACCTTGTGGCTGCCCACCAGTCGCGCCGATGCGGTGATCAGCGGCATGCTGAGTTCGTTTGTGTTCTACCTGTTGGCGGTCATCTGGTGCTTCGCCTGTCGCACGGCCTGGCGCGCCTGGTTTGGCGTGTTGCTGCCCAGCGCGATAATGGCCACGTTCGCCGGGTTGGCGTACTGGATGGCGCGCACATGAAAGAGGGCTTCCGCCAGGCCATGGCCTGGTTGCACACCTGGGCCGGGCTGATCTTTGGCTGGCTGCTGTTTGCGATTTTCCTGACGGGCACCCTGTCGTATTTCAAGGACGAAATTACCCACTGGATGCAGCCCGAAGTGCAGGCGCATCCCGTCGATGACGCCCGTAGCCTGGCCGCCGCCCAAACCTATCTGCAACAACAGGCGCCCAATGCCGCGCGCTGGTTTATCACCTTGCCGAGCAGCCGTGAGCCGGGCCTGTCGGTGATGTGGCAAGACAAGGTCGACCCGGGCAAGCGCGGCAATTTCGTCGAAAAACTCCTCGATCCCGTCAGCGGCCAGCAGGTCCAGGCCCGGGAAAGCATGGGCGGCGAATTCTTCTATCGTTTCCACTTCCAGCTGCAAATGCCCTATCCGTGGGGGCGCTGGCTGTCGACCATCGCCGCGATGGTGATGTTCGTAGCGTTGATCACCGGGATCATTACCCACAAGAAAATCTTCAAGGACTTCTTCACCTTCCGTCCGCGCAAGGGCCAGCGTTCCTGGCTCGACGGGCACAACGCCGTGGGCGTGCTGGTGTTGCCGTTCCACTTGATGATCACCTACAGCAGCCTGGTGATTTTCATGAGCATGGTAATGCCGGCGAGCATCCTCGCTTCCTACGGCAACGATACCCGTGCGTTCTTCAACGATGTGTTTCCGGCCACCGACAATGCGCCGGCCCTCGGCCAGCCGGGGCAATTGCTGCCACTGGGTCCGATGTACGAGCAGGCGCGCGAGCAATGGGCCGGCGGGCATGTCGGACGGCTGGTGGTGAATAATCCAAGCGATGTAAACGCCTCGGTCAATGTGTTCCGCGCCGGGTCGGATCGAGTGGTGCATGACTTTGGCAGCACCGTGTCATTCAACGGCACTACCGGCGAACTGTTGCGGGTGAGCGGCGAGCAGTCGCTGCCGGCGGCGATTGGTGGCAGCTTCTACGGTTTGCACATGGGCCATTTCGCCGGCCCGGTATTGCGCTGGCTGTATTTCATCTGCGGCCTCGCGGGCACGGCAATGATCGGCACCGGGCTGGTGATGTGGCTGGGCAAGCGTCAGCTCAAGCACACCAAAACCGGTGTGCTGCCCTTTGAGCTGCGGCTGGTGGAAGTGCTGAACATCGCCAGCATGTCCGGCTTGATGATCGCCATCGCTGCATTCTTCTGGGCCAACCGCCTGTTACCAGCCAGCTTTGCCGGGCGCTCGGACTGGGAAGTACAAGCCTTCTTTATTGCCTGGGGCTTGAGCGTCGTGCACGCGATTGTTCGCCAGGGGCGCCGCGGCTGGGTTGAGCAATTGAGTGTGGGCGCGCTGCTGTTTATCGGCGTGCCGGTGCTCAACGCGCTGACCACGACCCAGCATTTGGGTGTGTCCCTGGCCAACGGCGACTGGGCCATGGCCGGCTTCGACCTGACGTGCCTGGGCAGCGGTGTGTTCCTCGCCTGGGCTGCCTGGAAAATGCAGCACCGCCGCGTCCCTCAGCCCAAGGCCGAACGTGCCCGGCCATTGACCCTCAAGGGCGAGGTGAACTGAATGCTCCTGGCGCTATTGCTGTGTTACGCAGGGTTTACCGCGTTGTGCCTGTCCATGGACCGGCACCATGGCGAACTGCTGCACAGTAAACCTTCGCCTCGTCGGCGCCTGGGTTTGCGCGTGGGCGGCTGGCTGCTGTTGATTGTCTCGATCTGGCCGGCGGTGCTCGCGACCGGGTGGAGCCAGGGGTTGGTGGAGTGGTGCGCGGTCTTGATGCTCAGCGGGTTGTTGCTGGTGTTGCTGTTGCCGTATCGGCCAAGGCTGGCCTTGATCCTGGCGGGCCTCGGCCTGCTGGCCAGTCCGGTTGCGGCCTTCGCGACCCTTTGAGTCCACCGTTGATGATCACCACGCCCCCCGAACATCCAGAGCAGCACGCAGACGCGGCGGGCGGACGGGCGCATTTCCTGCAGGTGTTCCTGTCCCAGCGCTCGCAGATGGAAGCGCTGGTCAGCCGCCGCGTGGGCTGCCGTGCGACGGCGGCGGACCTGGTGCAGGATTTGTTCCTGCGCTTCTGGCGCCGGCCGCTGGTGCAGGTCGAGGAGCTCAGCACCTACCTGCTGCGCTGCGCCGGCAATATCGCCATCGACCACCTGCGCAGCGAAGGCGCCCGGGTGCGCAGCAGCGAAGGCTGGCTGCCGGAACAACAGGATAACCAGGGCTGCGAACCCCAGGCCGCGCTGGAGGCGGGCAATGATCTGCGTCACGTTGAAGCAGCCTTGCGCAGCCTGCCGGAACGTACCCGGCAGATTTTCCTGCTCAACCGCATCCATGGCCGCAAGTACGCGGAAATCGCCAAGGCCATGGGCCTGTCCCAAAGCGCCGTGGAAAAACATATGATGCGTGCCCTCGAAGCCTGCAAGGCCAGCCTTCGTGAACCATCGCCAAGGAAAGCCCCGTGAACGCCACTGCCCGCGTCACCCCGACGCCCGACCAGGAACAGGCCGCACTGGCCTGGTTGAGCCTGTTGCATGACCAACCCAGCAGTGGCGACCAGGCCACGTTCAGCCGTTGGCTGCGGGCCGATCCTGCGCATGTGGAAGCCTACGCCCAGGCCCAGGTGCTGTGGGAATTGAGTGAAGTACCGGCCAGAACGTTGGCGGATGAGGATGCCCTGGCGCTGCAGGGTTACTTGAACGCGATGAATACCTCGAAACGCTCCAGCGTGCGGCGCTGGTCTGGCGCCCTGGCCATGGCCGCCTGCCTGCTGGTGATGATCTCGATGGGCGCCGGCTGGCAGCCGTCACGCTGGGTCGATGACTTCGGCGCGGATTACGTCACCGCGCCGGGTGAGGTGAAGACCGTGACCCTGGCCGATCAAAGCCAGGTCACCCTGGACGCCGACAGTGCGATCGCAGTGGATTTCAAGCATGGCGAGCGCCATATCCAGCTACGCCGTGGCGCCGGTTTTTTCAGTGTGACCCACACTGGCGAATCCTTTGTGGTCGAGGCCGGCAGCGGCGAAGCACGGGTGCTCGGCACGCAGTTTGAGGTGCGCCTGCAACCGGCAGGTGCGCAGGTGACGGTGTTGTCCGGTCGGGTTGGGGTAACGCCGTCGAAGTATGCTCAGCAACAGATTCTGACGGCCGGCCAGCAAGTGGCCTATGCCGACGGTGTCGCCGATGAGCTGCACGCGGTCGACAGCGAGTCGCGCCTGGCCTGGCGCGATGGTTGGCTCAACTACTACAAGGCGCCGCTGGCCGATGTGGTGCAAGACCTCGGCCGCTACTATCCGGGGCGCATTCTGCTGCTCAACGAAGACCTCGGCGCCCGGCGTGTCAGCGGCAGTTTCCCGAGCAAGGACCCCCAGGCGGTGCTCAATGCGTTGCAGGCGGTCTTGGGGTTTGAACAACACTCGCTGCTCGGTCGGATGATCGTATTGCGCTAGATACAGAGCGCTACGCCGCAATGGCGTGGCGCTGTCATTACTTGCACCACCTTCCCTTGAAAATCCCCATGCCTTGGCACATCCGTGTGTGTGGACCTTTCATTTAACCTTCATCGCAATCGCCAAAACCTGTAACCAAATCGTTACGTGATGCACGGATGATCCTCGGATTCCTGAGCAGGTGGTCAGGAAGATTGGCGGCGCTGTTCACCCGGCCGAGATCGCCAATACCTCCCCCATAACAACAGATAGATGCATGTAAGGGATCTACTCGTGACCTACAACAAACTCTATGCCCTGCTTTTAGCATCGGGCCTGGGCGGCTTTGCGCCGCTGGTTTTGGCAGACGATTCCCAGGATGTCGGTTCGGTGCACGTCGCCGGCGAACGTACCCTGGGCACCGGCCACATGATTCAGGAAGAAAGTGCCAAGGCCCGGTCCACGGTGACCAAGGAAGCCATGGATGAAATGTCCCCGACGGCCAACGCCATCGACAAGCTCAAGTACACCCCGGGCATCAACGTTTCCAACGACGACGCCAGCGGCATGAGCGGCACCAGTTTCACCATGCGCGGCATGAACTCCGACCAGGTCGGGGTTTCCATGGACGGCGTGCCGATCAACGACTCCGGCAGCTACGGTGTTTACGCCAACCAATTGGGCGACCCGGAAAACGTCGGCGAAGTATTTGTCACCCAGGGCTCCTCGGAAGCGGACGGCCCGCACATTGGTTCCAGCGGCGGCAACATCGGCATGGTCACGATCCGGCCGACCAAAGAGCCAGGCTTGTTCGTCAAACAATCCATGGGTTCGAACAACCTGACAAAGTCCTTCGCCCGTATCAACACCGGCGACCTCGGCGGCTTCAAGACCTGGGTGTCGGCCTCTCACACCGAGGGCGACAAGTGGCGCGGCAAGGGCACCTTGCGGGGCGACAAGGTGGAGTGGAGCACGCTGTTCGAAGACGACAACGGCAACACCAGCAACTTCACCATGAAGTACAACACCCAGGAAAACTACAACTACAACACCCTGAGCAAGAGCCAGTTCCAGCAACAGGGCCGCCGCCTGGATTACGCGGAAACGCCGGTCTACAAGAACGGATTGCTGTCGTCTTCCTACAAGCTCAACCGCAACCCATTTGAAAGTGTCATGACCACCTTCACCCAGCGCTGGCGCCTGCGTGATGACCTGGCCCTGACGGTTGCGCCTTACTACTACTGGGGCAACGGCGGCAGTTTCAGCGGCCAGACCGCGACCAACCTGGGGCCGAAATCCGACAAGGCCGGTAACTACGACCTGGGTAACCTCCAGTCGGCCAACTACTACCGGCCGTCGTGGACCGAAACCTGGCGCCCTGGCGTCACAGTCAAAATGAAATGGGACATCAACGAGGAGCACAGCCTGGATTACGGTTACTGGTACGAGCGCGCTCGCCAGCGCCAGACCCAGCCGTATATCGGGATCAACAGCGAAGGTGCACCAGACGACATCTGGGGTGATTACAACAGCGGCGGCCAGGTGGTCGACAAGAACGGCAAGACCGTCCAGGGCCGTCACCAGTACACCGTGACCCCGGCCCAGAAACTATGGGTGCAGGACAGCTGGCAAGCCACGCCAGACCTGAGCTTTGTCGGCGGGTTGGCGTACCAGTACGTCGAGCGTGACGGCGACAACCTCGGTAGCCTGTACGACAAGCCGGAAAAGCGTAACGCCCGCTACCATCAGTTCCTGCCGAACTTCAGCGCCAAGTACCAGGTCGACGAGAGCAACCAGGCGTTCTACAACGTCACTCGCAACATGCGCACACCGCAGAACTACGTGCTGTACAACAAGGGTGACTCGCTCAACCTCAACCCCGAGCTGAGCTGGAACCAGGAGCTGGGCTGGCGCTACACCGAAGAGAAAATGGCCCTGAGCGCCACCCTGTTCTACATCACCTTCAAGGACCGTCAGCTGTCGACCACCGACTTGAACGGTGACTACGTGATGGCCAACGTCGGTGACGTGACCAACAAAGGCCTGGAGTTGGAGTGGAGCGGCCTGCTGCCGTACAACTTCAACTACTACGCGTCGTACACCTATACCAAGTCCGAGCAGCAGGACGACTTTGTCAGCAAGAACGTGTTGTTGCCGACCAAGGGCAACCAGTTGGCCAACGTGCCGGAAAACATGCTCAACCTGGTGTTTGGTTACGACGACAAGCGCTACTACGGCAACATTGCCGGCAAGTATGTCGGGGCCTTCTACGGTGATTTGACCAACAACGAGAAAATCTCCGGGCGCACCGTGTTCGACCTCAACGCCGGTATCTACCTGCCGGTGGACAAGAAGGTCTTCAAGTCGGCCGCGCTGCGCTTCTCGATGCTCAATGTATTTGATAAGGAATACTTGAGCTCGGCGCGCACCGTGTCGTTCAACTCGGCGCCGGTGAATGGCCTGGCGGCCAGTTCGGCGTATTACAACGTGGGTGAAGAGCGTACGGCGATGGTTTCCCTGGAGGCCAATTTCTAACGCGTACGCAAACCCAATGTGGGAGCGGGCTTGCTCGCGAAAGCGGTGGGTCAGTCGCCAGATGTATTGACTGAACCAGCGCATTCGCGAGCAAGCCCGCTCCCACATTTGATCTGCGGTATTTTACAGAGTGAGTTACTTCAGCGCCGCCATGATCGCTTCAGGGTTGTAGTCGCGAATCAGCGTGCCGTTCACGTCCACAAACGGAATCCCGCCGCCCCCCAACGCCTCGTACGCCTTGCGCGCCTGGGCGTCCTTCTCGATATCAAACGCCTGGTAGGGAATCCCCTTGGAATCCAGAAAGCGCCGGATCTGTTTGCAGTAGCCGCACCACTCGGTGGAATACAGCACCACGCGCGCTGCCGCGCGTGTCTGCTCCGGCACCACCTGGGAGGGGTTGAACAACCGCTCGATCTTGCCCCAGTTCTGGAAAACCACCACCACCAGCAACACCAGCAGGACTTTCTTCAGAACCCCGCCCAGCATCAGTTGCGACGCTTGAGCTGGTCGGTCAACTGGGTCGGCAGGCCCTTGATGATCAAGGTGCCGGCGGCTTCGTCGTATTCGATCTTGTCGCCCAGCAGGTGCGCTTCAAAGCTGATGGACAAGCCTTCGGCACGCCCGGTGAAACGGCGGAACTGGTTGAGGGTGCGTTTATCCGCCGGGATTTCCGGCGACAGGCCGTAGTCCTTGTTGCGGATGTGATCGTAGAAGGCTTTTGGCCGATCTTCATCGATTAACCCGGACAGCTCTTCCAGGCCCATCGGCTCGCCGAGCTTGGCCTGGCTGCTGGCGTAGTCCACCAGGGTCTTGGTTTTCTCGCGGGCGGACTCGTCCGGCAGATCCTCGCTTTCAACGAAGTCGCTGAAGGCCTTGAGCAGGGTACGGGTTTCGCCCGGACCGTCGACGCCTTCCTGGCAGCCGATAAAGTCGCGGAAGTACTCCGAGACCTTCTTGCCGTTCTTGCCCTTGATAAAGGAGATGTATTGCTTGGACTGCTTGTTGTTCTGCCACTCGGACACGTTGATCCGCGCTGCGAGGTGCAGTTGGCCAAGGTCGAGGTGGCGCGACGGCGTCACGTCCAGCTGGTCGGTCACGGCCACGCCTTCGCTGTGGTGCAGCAGGGCGATCGCCAGGTAATCGGTCATGCCCTGTTGATAGTGGGCAAACAGCACGTGGCCGCCGATGGAGAGGTTGGACTCCTCCATCAGCTTCTGCAGGTGTTCCACGGCAATACGGCTGAAGGCGGTGAAATCCTTGCCACCGTCGAAATATTCCTTCAACCAGCCACTGAACGGATGCGCGCCGGACTCGGCATGGAAAAAGCCCCAGGCCTTGCCTTGTTTGGCGTTGTAGCTCTCGTTGAGGTCGGCGAGCATGTTCTCGATCGCTGCCGACTCGGCAAGCTCGGAGTCGCGGGCGTGGAGAACTGCGGGTGTGCCGTCGGGTTTTTTGTCGATCAGGTGGACGATGCAATGACGGATCGGCATGGGCTTCTCGGCTGGTTGAAGGGGAGGGGTGGGGCTCCCGGAAAAAGTCGCCAGTGTACCGCACCCGCTGGGGATGGCGCTGTTCGGAGGGCGTTTTGAGCGCCATCCGACGGGCCATATGCCTTTTTTTCACGGTTTAGAGCGATAAAGCTGACCAAATGGGTATGTTGAGGCGGATATTTCCCCGTCTCTGTGCTAGTTTTGCCCCGTCTTACGCGCAGTCTGGGCGTTAAGCGTGCATTCAGCATTTGTCAGGTCGAACCAAACCCGGTTTCAGGTATCTATAACCCCGATCTTCGTGGTTATAGCCCTTGGGTGCCAGGCCTTGATGGCAGGGCTCGATGGCTGACACTGCACTCTGCAATCCAAATGAATTTGATAGGGAAGGAACACCACAATGGCTATTACTAAAGACCAACTGATCGCTGATCTGGCTGAAGCTGTAGACGCACCGAAAACCACCGTGCGTGCTCTGCTGGACCAACTGAGCCAGATCGTTGCTGATCAGCTGGAAAACGGCGGCGAAATCACTCTGCCAGGCGTTGGCAAACTGAAAGTGACCGAGCGTCCTGCCCGTACTGGCCGTAACCCTTCGACTGGCGCTGCCATCGAAATCGCTGCCAAGAAAGTTATCAAGCTGGTTGTGGCCAAAGGCCTGACCGACGCTGTTAACAAGTAAGACGCAGCAAAAAAAACCGTGCTCCGGAGCGATCCGGGCACGGTTTTTTGTTGCCTGCGATTTATCAGTCTTTACGGGCCCAACGCTGGCGCCACACCTGTTGCTCGCTCGGGGTCTGGAACGTCCAGGCGACGAAGCGGCTCTGCTTCTGGCCCTGGGACATCTCTACCACCTGGCTTTCCAGCACACCGGCCTTTTTCAGCGCTGTCTGAATGGCCGGCAAGTTCGACGCTTTCGACACCAGCGTGCTGAACCACAGCACCTTGTGCTGGAAATGCGCGCTTTCAGCGATCAGTTGCGTCACGAACCGCGCTTCACCGCCTTCACACCACAACTCCGCCGACTGGCCACCGAAGTTCAGCACCGGCAACTTGCGTTTCGGATCAGCCTTGCCCAGTGCGCGCCATTTACGTTCGCTGCCCTTGGTCGCTTCATCCATGGACGCGTGGAAGGGCGGGTTGCACATGGTCAGGTCAAACCGCTCGCCCGGCTCCAGCAAACCCAGCAGGATCTGCTTGGGGTTGGTTTGCTGGCGCAGCTGGATGGCCTTGTTCAGCCCGTTGGACTGCACGATCGCCTTGGCGGCGGCCACGGCGGTCGGGTCGACTTCCGAGCCGAGGAAGTTCCAGCGGTACTCGCTGTAGCCAATCAACGGATAGACGCAGTTGGCGCCCATGCCGATGTCCAGCACCTTCACCGGCGCGCCACGGGGGATCACGCCTTCGTTGACGCTCGCCAGCAGGTCGGCGAGGAAGTGCACGTAGTCGGCACGCCCCGGTACCGGTGGGCACAGGTAGTCAGCCGGGATATCCCAGTGATTGATGCCGTAGAACGCCTTGAGCAACGCCCGGTTGAACACCCGCACCGCGTCTGGGCTGGCAAAGTCGATGCTTTCCTTGCCGTACGGGTTGATGATCACGAATTGCGCCAGTTCGGGCGTGGTCTTGATCAGCGCCTGGAAGTCGTAACGGCCCTGGTGGCGGTTACGTGGGTGCAAGGTGGCCTCTTTGCGCGGAACGACGGGCTTGGCCGGCGTACTGGATTTTGGCTTCTTGCGCGGTGCTTTGGGTGTGCTGGGGGCGGTCATGGGCTGCGTCGATTCTGCGTTTGTTTCAAAAGTGGCGGGTATTGTCACACATTCCTTGGTCGAACTCGGTCAAATGTGGGAGCTGGCTTGCCTGCGATGCAGGCGACTCGGTGTATCTGCCAGACCGAGGCGATGCCATCGCAGGCAAGCCAGCTCCCACATTGGTCGGGTTTCCAAAGAGAAATAGCGGTGTTTTTCCAAGCAAAAAAAAGAGACCCGAAGGTCTCTTTTTCCGCACGGGCAGCCTCTTACAGGCTGGAAATCCGTGCGTGTTGCTCCGCCAGCTTGCCCAAAGCCTGTTCAGCTTCAGCCAGTTTGGCGCGTTCTTTCTCGATCACTTCAGCAGGAGCCTTGTCGACGAACGCCGCGTTGGACAGCTTGCCGCCCACCCGCTGCACTTCGCCTTGCAGGCGCAGGATTTCCTTGTCCAGGCGCGCCAGTTCGGCACCCTTGTCGATCAGGCCGGCCATCGGCACCAGCACTTCCATCTCGCCCACCAGTGCGGTGGCGGACAGCGGTGCTTCTTCGCCAGCGGCCAATACGGTGATCGACTCCAGCTTCGCCAGCTTCTTGAGCAGCGCGTCGTTCTCGGTGAGGCGACGCAGGTCTTCGCTGCTGGCGTTCTTCACGAACACGGCCAGTGGCTTGCCCGGACCGATATTCATCTCGGCGCGGATGTTGCGCGTACCCATCATCAGGGTCTTGAGCCACTCGATATCGCTTTCGGCTGCCTCGTCAATGCGGGCTTCGTTGGCCACCGGCCAAGGTTGCAGCATGATGGTCTTGCCGTCTTTGCCCGCCAGCGGCGCGATGCGCTGCCAGATTTCTTCGGTGATGAACGGCATGAACGGATGCGCCAGGCGCAACGCCACTTCCAGTACGCGCACCAGGGTTTGACGGGTGCCGCGCTGACGTTCGATCGGCGAGTTCTCGTCCCACAGCACGGGCTTGGACAGTTCCAGGTACCAGTCGCAATACTGGTTCCAGATGAACTCGTACAGGGCCTGCGCCGCCAGGTCGAAGCGGAACTGGTCGAGTTGACGGGTCACTTCGGCTTCGGTGCGCTGCAGCTGGGAGATGATCCAGCGGTCCGCCAGGGACAGCTCGATGGTCTCGCCGTTCTGGCCGCAGTCTTCGCCTTTATCCAGTACGTAGCGCGCGGCATTCCAGATCTTGTTGCAGAAGTTGCGATAGCCTTCGACGCGGCCCATGTCGAACTTGATGTCGCGACCGGTGGACGCCAGCGAGCAGAAGGTAAAGCGCAGGGCGTCGGTGCCGTAGCTGGCGATGCCGTCTGCGAACTCGTCGCGGGTCTGCTTCTCGATCTTCTTCGCCAGTTTCGGCTGCATCAGGCCCGAGGTGCGTTTCTGCACCAGGGTTTCCAGGTCGATGCCGTCGATGATGTCCAGCGGGTCCAGGACGTTGCCCTTGGACTTGGACATCTTCTGGCCCTGGCCATCACGCACCAGGCCGTGCACGTACACGGTCTTGAACGGTACCTGCGGGGTGCCGTCTTCGTTCTTCACCAAGTGCATGGTGAGCATGATCATCCGGGCGACCCAGAAGAAAATGATGTCGAAGCCGGTGACCAGCACGTCGGTGGAGTGGAATTTCTTCAGGAATTCGGTCTGTTGCGGCCAGCCGAGGGTGGAGAACGTCCACAGGCCCGAGCTGAACCAGGTGTCCAGTACGTCGTTGTCCTGTTGCAGCGCCACGTCCGCGCCAAGGTTGTGCTTGGCACGTACTTCGGCTTCGTCGCGGCCCACGTAGACCTTGCCCGACTCGTCGTACCAGGCCGGAATCCGGTGGCCCCACCACAGCTGGCGGCTGATGCACCAATCCTGGATGTCACGCATCCACGAGAAGTACATGTTTTCGTACTGTTTCGGCACGAACGCGATGCGGCCGTCTTCCACGGCAGCAATCGCGGGCTCAGCCAGCGGCTTGGTGGACACGTACCACTGGTCGGTCAGCCAGGGCTCGATGATGGTGCCGGAGCGGTCGCCCTTCGGCACTTTCAGGCCGTGGTCGTCAACGCTTACCAGCAGGCCGGCGGCGTCGAAGGCGGCAACGATCTGCTTGCGCGCCTCAAAACGGTCGAGGCCGGCGTATTCAGCCGGGATCTTGCCGTCGATGCTCTCGTTCAGCGTGCCGTCGAGGTTGAACACCTGGCAGGCCGGCAGAACGGCGGCGTTTTTATCGAAGATGTTCAGCAGCGGCAGGTTGTGGCGCTTGCCGACTTCGTAGTCGTTGAAATCGTGGGCCGGGGTGATTTTCACGCAGCCGGTGCCGAATTCAGGGTCGCAGTAGTCATCCGCGATAATCGGGATGCGACGGCCAACCAGCGGCAGCTCGACGAACTTGCCGATCAGCGCCTGGTAGCGCTCATCGTTCGGGTTGACCGCGACGGCGGCGTCGCCGAGCATGGTTTCCGGACGGGTGGTGGCGACGATCAGGTAATCATTGCCTTCGGCGGTCTTGGCGCCGTCAGCCAACGGGTACTTGAGGTTCCACAGGAAACCTTTCTCGTCGTGGTTTTCCACTTCAAGGTCGGAAATCGCCGTGTGCAGCTTGGTGTCCCAGTTGACCAGGCGCTTGCCGCGATAGATCAGGCCGTCTTCATGCAGGCGCACGAAGGCTTCCTTCACGGCTTCCGACAGGCCGTCGTCCATGGTGAAGCGCTCGCGGCTCCAGTCGACGGACGAGCCCAGGCGACGGATCTGACGGCTGATATTGCCGCCGGACTGATCCTTCCATTCCCAGATTTTCTCGAGGAATTTCTCGCGGCCCAGGTCGTGACGGTTCTGGCCGGTGGCTTCCAGTTGGCGTTCCACCAGCATCTGGGTGGCGATACCGGCGTGGTCTGTACCTGGTTGCCATAGGGTATTGCGACCCTGCATGCGGCGGAAACGAATCAGGGCATCCATGATCGCATTGTTGAAGCCATGGCCCATGTGCAGGCTGCCAGTGACGTTCGGTGGCGGAATCATGATGGTGTAGGCATCGCCCGCGCCTTGCGGAGCGAAATAATTCTCGGACTCCCAGGTCTGGTACCAGGAAGTTTCAATAGCGTGCGGCTGGTAGGTCTTATCCATGCGCGGCGGGACCCTAGTTGGCATTAATTCAGGAAAGCCGACAAGTATAACGGGGGATAGGGGAGAGGGGTAGGAGCGAGCTTGCTCGCGAAAAACCTGAGGGCGGCGCGTTCATTCAGGATGTACGCGTTATCGTTCACGCCCTTCGCGAGCAAGCCCGCTCCCACAGGGGATATGTGTCAGCCTTAGTTCTGGTACTGGCTCAACAACCGTTCCATGCGCGCATCCAGCCGGCGCTTGATCTCGGTTTCGATATGCGGGGCAAAATCGTCGATCACGTCTTGCATGATCAGTTGCGCGGCGGCGCGCAGTTCGTTGTCCAGGTGCAGCAGCAGGGCGTCGGGGGCTTTTTCGGCGGCAGGTACGGCAACAGCCGCAGCCGGCGCAGCTTGTGCCACGGGCGTTTCGACAGGTTCCGGCGTAACCGGCTTGCCACCCACCATATCGAACAGCAGGGGAATTTGTACGTCACCGTTGACCGCATCGGTCAGCAATGGCGGTTGCAGGTCATCATCACCGAGCAGCTTGCGGATCGACTCAAGGTCGTCCAGCAGGTGGTCAGAGTCTTTTAGCGGGTTTGGAGTGTCCATCGTGTGCTCAAAGTCGTTGTAGCCGGTGATCTTGCAGAGAATAGCCCTGTTCGCGGTAGAAACGGAAACTCTCCCGCGCGGCCTGACGAATAGCCGGGTCTTCCACCACCACTTCCGCCACGCGGGCGAAACCCTTGGCGAAGGCCGGTACTTTCAGGTCAAGGTTGACCAGCAGGTCTGTGTGATCGCCGCAGCTGTCGCCCAAACCCAGTACCACCAGGCCTTCCGGTTCTGATTCGGCGGCACCGTGGGGCACGAAGCTTTCGCCCTTGAAGCGCCACAGGCGGGCGTCGAGGTCGTCACGCTGGGCGGCATCGCTGCAATGCAGGTAGATACGGTGGCCCATGCGCCAGGCTTTTTCGGTGAGCTTGCAGGCAAAGTCCAGGCGCGCGGAAGGATCGGCGCTGGGCAATATATAGAAGTCGACTTGGGTCATTGCGGTTCCTGAGCCCCGGGCGGCTTTACAAGCGCCCGGGGATCTTCATTTTCAGGCTTTGGCGCGGTCCAGCAGGTACTGGGTCAGCAATGGAACCGGACGGCCAGTGGCGCCCTTGTCCTTGCCGCCGCTGGTCCAGGCGGTGCCGGCGATGTCCAGGTGGGCCCAGTTGAAGTTCTTGGCGAAACGCGACAGGAAGCACGCCGCAGTGATGGTGCCGGCTTTCGGGCCGCCAATGTTGGCGATGTCGGCGAACGGGCTGTCCAGCTGTTCCTGGTACTCATCGAACAGCGGCAGTTGCCAGGCGCGATCGTCTGCAGCCTGGCCGGCGCTGAGCAGTTGGCCGATCAGTTCGTCGCTGTTGCCCAGCAGGCCCGACGTGTGGGCGCCCAGGGCAACTACGCAGGCACCGGTCAGGGTGGCGATGTCGATCACGGCTTGCGGCTTGAAGCGCTCGGCGTAGGTCAGGGCGTCGCACAGCACCAGGCGGCCTTCGGCGTCGGTGTTGAGGATTTCCACGGTCTGGCCGCTGAGGGTGGTGACGATGTCGCCCGGACGGGTCGCGCCGCCGCTCGGCATGTTCTCGGCGCAGGCCAGGATGCACACCAGGTTGATCGGCAGCTTGAGTTCCAGCACGGCACGCAGGGTGCCGAACACGCTGGCGGCGCCGCCCATGTCGTACTTCATCTCGTCCATGCCCAGGCCCGGCTTGAGGCTGATGCCGCCGGTGTCGAAGGTGATGCCTTTGCCGACCAGGGCAAATGGCTTCTCGGACTTCTTGCCGCCGTTGTATTGCATCACGATCAGGCGTGGCGGCTGGTCGCTGCCCTGGCCCACGGCATAGAACGAGCCCATGCCCAGTTCCTTGATCTTCTTCTCATCCAGGACTTCGACTTTCAGGCCCTTGAATTCCTTGCCCAGCGCCTTGGCTTGCTCGCCCAGGTAGGTTGGGTGGCAGATGTTCGGTGGCAGGTTGCCCAGGTCACGGGTGAACGCCATGCCGCCGGCGATGGCCTGGGCGTGGGTCACGGCGCGTTCGACTTCAGCCTGGGCCGCCTTGATGGTCAGCAGGGTGACTTTCTTCAGGGCGCGGGGTTCGGCCTTGGTGCTCTTGAACTGGTCGAAGACGTAGCCGCCGTCCAGCAGGCTTTCGGCCAGCAGGCGGGTCTTGCCGTAGCTGTCGCGGCCCTTGACCACGACTTCGTCCAGCGCCAGGGCCGCGTCGGTGCCGCCCAGGCCCTTGAGGGTGTTGAGGATGCCGGCGATGATCTTGCGGAACGGACGGTCGCCCAGTTCGGCGTCTTTACCAACGCCCACCAGCAATACGCGGTCGGCTTTAAGGTTAGGCAGGCTTTGCAGCAGCAGGCTTTGGCCGACCTTGCCGGCCAGGTCGCCGCGCTTGAGGACTGCGCTGATGGCGCCGCCGCTCAGTTCGTCCAGTTGCTTGGCGGCAACGCCGAGCTTGCGGCCTTCGCCGACAGCGACCACGAGGGTGGCGGTTTTCAACGTTTCGGGGCTAACGCTTTTTACAACCAGTTCCATTTTCGGGTCCCTTATAAAGGTCAGTGAGCCAGGAGTCTGTACTCCGGCTTGTAAGCTTGGCAGCCTGTAGGCCGCCCGCGACAAAGGCCGCAGTTTGAACCTCGCCGCCCGAGCCTGACAACCCTTGCGGGCAGCTTTGTGCACGCGTATGAGCAAGCTCCGTGACAGGTGCGGTCAATCACAGGATAATGCGCCATCTTTTTAGCCGGCCTGCAGCAATGGGTCGACTCGATATGCTTGCTTGTTTGGCCGCCTTAGCCTGACAACCCTGGAGTGTCTGGTTTGATCGTCTTCCGTTATCTATCCCGCGAAGTCCTGTTGACCCTGAGTGCCGTGAGTGCGGTATTGCTGGTCATCATCATGAGTGGTCGCTTCGTCAAATACCTCGCCCAGGCTGCCTCGGGTGCCCTGGATCCGGGTTCGCTGTTCCTGATCATGGGCTTTCGCCTGCCGGGCTTCCTGCAGTTGATCCTGCCATTGGGCCTGTTTCTCGGGATTCTGCTGGCCTACGGCCGCTTGTACCTTGAAAGCGAAATGACCGTGTTGTCGGCCACCGGCATGAGCCAGCAACGTTTGCTGGCCATGACCATGGTTCCGGCCACCGGTATCGCGCTGGTGGTGGCCTGGCTGAGCTTGAGCCTGGCACCCCAGGGCGCCATGCAGTTCCAGCTGGTGCTGAACAAACAGGACGCCATGACCGAATTCGACACCCTGGAGCCGGGCCGCTTCCAAGCGCTCAACGACGGCACCCGGGTGACCTATACCGAGCAAATGTCGGATGACCGTGCCAACCTGGGAGGGGTGTTCATCTCCCAGAAAAACCTCGGCCAGAACCAGAAAGACCGTGGTATTTCGATTCTGGTGGCCGACAAGGGGCGCCAGGAAGTGCGCCCGGATGGCAGCCGTTACCTGATCCTGGAAGATGGCTATCGCTATGACGGCAGCCCCGGTCAGGCCGATTACCGCGCAATCAAGTACGACACCTATGGCGTGATGCTGGCCCGGCCGGATGTCAGCGATGAGGTCACCGACCGCGACGCGATCCCGACCCCAGACCTGATCGGCAGCAAGGAACTGCGTTCGATCGCCGAGCTGCAATGGCGGATTTCCCTGCCGCTGCTGGTGTTCATCGTGACCTTGATGGCCGTGCCGCTGTCCCGGGTCAACCCGCGCCAGGGCCGCTTCCTCAAGCTGCTGCCGGCGATCCTGCTTTATATGGCTTACCTGACCATCCTGATTTCCGCCCGCGGCTCCCTGGAGAAGGGCAAACTGCCGCCGGCCCTTGGGTTGTGGTGGGTCCACGGGGTCTTCCTGGCCATTGGCCTGGGGCTGCTTTATTGGGAGCCGATGCGGTTGAAGATGCGGAGTCGTCGCAGCGTGAAGGAGATGGCCCGTGGTTAAGCTCGACCGCTACATTGGTAGCAGCGTCCTGGTCGCAATCCTTGCGGTATTGGGCATTATTCTAGGGCTGGCCTCGTTGTTCGCCTTCATTGATGAAGTCGGCAACGTCAGCGATACCTACACCGTTACCGACGTCCTGAGCTACGTGGCGCTGACGGCGCCCCGTCGCCTGTACGACATGATGCCGATGGCTGCGCTGATCGGCTGCCTGATCGGCCTGGGCAGCCTGGCCAGCAACAGCGAGCTGACCATCATGCGCGCGGCGGGTGTTTCCATCGGTCGCATCGTGTGGGCGGTCATGAAGCCCATGCTGTTGCTGATGGTGGTCAGCGTGCTGATCGGTGAATACGTGGCGCCTCCAGCCGAGTCCACGGCCCAGGCCAATCGTGCCCTGGCCCAGGGTTCGGGCGATGCCCAGAGCTCCAAGCATGGCCTGTGGCACCGCCAGGGTGAGGAGTTTATCCACATCAACGCCGTGCAGCCGGGTGGCTTGCTGGTGGGTGTCACCCGCTACCACTTCGACAAGGAACGTCACCTGCTGTCGTCGAGTTTCGCCAAACGTGCACAGTACGCCGACGAAAAGTGGCAACTGAGCGATGTGACCACCACCTATTTCCGTGATATCGGCAAGGGTGCGGCATCGACCACCGAAGTGATCAATGTGCCGACGGAGCAGTGGGATATTTCCCTCAAGCCCGAATTGCTGAATACCGTGGTGATGATCCCGGAAAGCCTGCCTATCTCCGGCCTGTGGGGGTATATCCATTACCTCAAGGACCAGGGCTTGAACAACGGCCGTTACTGGCTGGCGTTTTGGGTCAAGGTGTTGCAGCCGGTGGTGACGGCTGCGCTGGTGCTGATGGCGATCTCGTTCATCTTTGGCCCGTTGCGTTCCGTGACCCTCGGCCAGCGCGTGTTTACCGGCGTACTGGTGGGTTTCACCTTCCGTATCGCCCAGGACCTGCTGGGGCCGTCCAGCCTGGTATTCGGTTTCTCGCCGCTGTTTGCGGTGCTGGTGCCGACCGCCATCTGCGCCGTGGCCGGCTTCTGGCTGTTGCGTCGGGCCGGTTGAGCCCGCGCTTATGAACAAAAATGCCCCGTTCGAACGACCGGGGCATTTTTGTTCTTGGTCGCCATGGATGACGTCTGGTCTGCGCATCAGGTACAATTCCCGGCTATTTTTCAGCGGGCAGTCTGCCTGCAGCCTTTTTGAGTGTTGATCCGTGAGTGATTTGAGTCATATCCGCAATTTCTCCATCATCGCCCACATTGACCATGGCAAGTCGACGCTGGCCGATCGATTCATCCAGATGTGCGGCGGCCTTGCCGAGCGTGAAATGGAAGCCCAGGTGCTGGACTCCATGGACCTCGAGCGCGAGCGCGGGATCACCATCAAGGCCCACAGCGTAACCCTGTACTACACCGCCAAAGACGGTATCAAGTACCAGCTCAACTTCATTGACACCCCGGGTCACGTCGACTTCACCTATGAAGTCAGCCGCTCCCTGGCGGCCTGCGAAGGTGCGTTGCTGGTAGTGGATGCGGGCCAGGGCGTTGAAGCCCAGTCCGTGGCCAACTGCTACACCGCCATCGAGCAAGGCCTGGAGGTGATGCCGGTGCTGAACAAGATCGACCTGCCACAGGCCGATCCGGACCGCGTCAAGGAAGAGATCGAGAAGATCATCGGCATTGACGCCACCGACGCCGTCGAGTGCAGCGCCAAGACCGGCCTGGGCGTCGACGAAGTGCTCGAGCGCCTGGTCAAGACCATTCCGGCTCCCACCGGCAACTACGAAGATCCGCTGCAAGCGTTGATCATCGACTCCTGGTTCGACAACTACCTGGGCGTTGTTTCCCTGGTACGCGTACGCCACGGCCGTGTGAAGAAGGGCGACAAGATCCTGGTCAAGTCCACCGGCAAGATCCACCTGGTGGACAGCGTCGGTGTATTCAACCCGAAGCACACGGCTACCACTGATCTGAAAGCCGGCGAAGTAGGCTTCATCATCGCCGGTATCAAGGACATCCACGGTGCACCGGTAGGTGACACCCTGACCTTGAGCTCCACCCCTGACGTCGACGTGCTGCCGGGCTTCAAACGCATCCAGCCGCAGGTTTACGCCGGCCTGTTCCCGGTCAGCTCCGATGACTTCGAGGACTTCCGCGAAGCCCTGCAGAAGCTGACCCTCAACGACTCGTCGTTGCAGTACACCCCGGAAAGCTCCGACGCCCTCGGGTTCGGCTTCCGCTGCGGGTTCCTGGGCATGCTGCACATGGAAATCATCCAGGAGCGCCTTGAGCGCGAATACGACCTGGACCTGATCACCACCGCGCCGACGGTTATTTTTGAACTGGCGCTGAAAACCGGTGAAACGATTTACGTCGACAACCCGTCCAAGCTTCCGGATCTGTCTTCCATCGAAGACATGCGCGAACCGATCGTGCGGGCCAATATTCTTGTGCCGCAAGAGCATCTGGGCAACGTCATTACCCTGTGTATCGAAAAGCGTGGCGTACAGCACGACATGCTGTTCCTCGGTACCCAGGTGCAAGTGACCTACGATTTGCCGATGAACGAAGTGGTCCTGGACTTCTTCGACCGTCTCAAATCCACCAGCCGCGGCTATGCTTCGCTGGATTACCATTTTGACCGTTACCAATCAGCTAATCTGGTGAAGCTGGATGTACTGATCAACGGCGACAAGGTAGATGCCCTGGCGCTGATCGTGCACAAGGACAACGCGCACTACAAAGGTCGCCAGTTGACCGAGAAGATGAAAGAACTGATTCCGCGCCAGATGTTCGACGTTGCGATCCAGGCCGCCATTGGCGGGCAGATCATTGCACGGACTTCCGTCAAGGCACTCAGAAAGAACGTACTGGCCAAATGCTATGGCGGCGACGTCAGCCGTAAGCGCAAGCTGCTCGAGAAGCAAAAGGCCGGTAAAAAACGCATGAAGCAAGTGGGTAACGTGGAAATTCCACAAGAAGCCTTCCTTGCGGTGCTCAGGTTGGATAGTTAGGTCCTATGTCACTAAATTTCCCGCTGTTGCTGGTCATCGCCGTTGCCGTTTGCGGTCTATTGGCGTTGCTCGATCTGGTGTTCTTCGCCCCGCGTCGCCGGGCAGCCATCGCGTCCTATCAGGGCAGCGTCAGCCAGCCCGATGTGGCGGTGATCGAGAAACTGAACAAAGAGCCGATGCTGGTTGAATACGGCAAGTCGTTCTTCCCGGTGTTGTTCATCGTGCTGGTGCTGCGTTCGTTCCTGGTGGAACCGTTTCAGATCCCTTCGGGCTCGATGAAACCTACCCTGGACGTGGGCGACTTCATCCTGGTGAACAAGTTTTCCTACGGGATCCGCTTGCCGGTGATCGACAAGAAAGTGATCGAGATCGGTGACCCGCAGCGCGGCGATGTGATGGTGTTTCGCTACCCAAGCGACCCGAACGTCAACTACATCAAGCGTGTAGTGGGCCTGCCGGGCGACGTGATTCGCTACACCAGTGACAAGCGCCTGTTCGTCAACGGCGAGTCGGTGGCAGAAAAACTGATCGGTTCCGAGCCGAACACCCTAGGCAGCGCCGAGCTGTACCAGGAAAAACTCGGGGCGGTAGAGCACGAAATCCGCAAGGAGATGAGCCGCTACCGTTCGCCGCCTGACAACCAGTGGACAGTGCCTGCCGGGCACTACTTCATGATGGGCGACAACCGCGACAACTCCAACGACAGCCGCTACTGGGATGACCCGAATATTCCCAAGGACCTGCTGGGCATGGTCCCCGACCAGAATATCGTCGGCAAGGCCTTCGCGGTATGGATGAGTTGGCCGGAACCCAAGCTCAGCCACCTGCCGAACTTCTCGCGGGTCGGGCTGATCAAGTAATCCATGCGGCGCTGTGAACACAGCGCCGAATGCTTTTCTGGGGCTTGGACAAAACCAGGCCCCATGCAGCAACCACCAGGATTTGAATTTGAACACAGCGTTAATCGTCGCAGGCCACCGGTGCCTCGAACTGAATGTGGGTAAACCGTGAGCGTTTCTCTAAGCCGTCTCGAGCGCCAGCTCGGCTACACCTTCAAGGATCAGGAATTGATGATCCTTGCCCTCACACACCGCAGTTTTGCCGGGCGTAACAACGAGCGCCTGGAATTCCTCGGTGATGCCATCCTCAATTTCGTCGCCGGCGAAGCCCTGTTCAATCGCTTCCCGCTGGCCCGCGAAGGCCAGTTGTCGCGCTTGCGTGCGCGCCTGGTGAAAGGCGAGACCCTGGCTGTACTGGCCCGTGGTTTCGACCTGGGTGATTACCTGCGCCTGGGCTCCGGCGAGCTGAAGAGCGGCGGTTTCCGTCGCGAGTCGATCCTGGCCGACGCCCTTGAGGCACTGATCGGCGCGATCTACCTCGACGCGGGCATGGAAGCGGCGAAAGAGCGCGTAGTCGCCTGGCTGTCGACCGAAATCGAAAGCCTGACGCTGGTAGACACCAACAAAGATCCAAAGACCCGCCTGCAGGAATTCCTGCAGTCCCGTGGTTGCGACCTGCCGCGTTACGAAGTGGTGGATATCCAGGGTGAACCGCATTGCCGAGTCTTCTTCGTCGAATGCGAAATCACCTTACTGAATGAAAAAAGCCGAGGTCAGGGTGTGAGCCGTCGTATTGCCGAACAGGTAGCGGCCGCTGCAGCACTGATTGCCCTGGGCGTGGAGAATGGCCATGACTGATTCAACCGCAACTCGCTGTGGCTATGTTGCCATCGTCGGCCGTCCGAACGTGGGCAAGTCCACGTTGCTGAACCACATCCTGGGACAGAAGCTGGCGATCACCTCGCGCAAGCCCCAGACCACCCGCCACAACATGCTGGGCATCAAGACCGAAGGCGCCGTACAGGCTGTCTACGTTGATACCCCGGGCATGCACAAAGGCGGCGAAAAGGCCCTCAACCGCTACATGAACAAAACCGCTTCGGCCGCGTTGAAAGACGTCGACGTGGTGATCTTCGTGGTCGACCGCACCAAGTGGACCGACGAAGACCAGATGGTTCTGGAGCGCGTGCAGTATGTCACCGGCCCGTTGATCGTCGCGTTGAACAAGACTGACCGCATCGAAGACAAGGCCGAGCTGATGCCGCACCTGAGCTGGCTGCAGGAACAACTGCCGAACGCCCAGATCATGCCGATCTCGGCCCAGCACGGGCACAACCTCGAAGCCCTGGAACGTGTGATTGCTGGCTACCTGCCGGAGAACGAACACTTCTTCCCGGAAGACCAGATCACCGACCGCAGCAGCCGTTTCCTCGCCGCCGAACTGGTACGCGAGAAAATCATGCGCCAGATGGGTGCCGAGCTGCCGTACCAGATCACCGTCGAAATCGAAGAGTTCAAGCAGCAGGGCAAGACCCTGCATATCCATGCGTTGATCCTCGTTGAGCGTGACGGCCAGAAGAAAATCATCATTGGCGACAAGGGCGAGCGCATCAAGCGCATCGGCACCGAAGCGCGCAAGGACATGGAATTGCTGTTTGATTCCAAGATCATGCTCAACCTGTGGGTGAAGGTTAAGGGTGGTTGGTCCGATGATGAGCGCGCGTTGCGTTCGTTGGGTTACGGCGACCTGTAACAGGTCTCCGGAACACCGCAGGACAAATGTGGGAGCGGGCTTGCTCGCGAATGCAGGGTGTCAGTCACCAGATGTGTTGACTGACACCCTGCATTCGCGAGCAAGCCCGCTCCCACATTGGATAGTCGTTGTTTTCCAGACCGTGTTCCCGCAGCGAGAACCCCATGTCTCAAACCCCACCCACCGGCCAACCCGCCTACGTCTTGCACAGCCGCGCCTACCGCGAGACCAGCGCCCTGGTGGACTTCCTCACGCCCCAAGGCCGCCTGCGCGCGGTCTTGCGCAGTGCACGCGGCAAGGCCGGCACCCTGGCGCGGCCCTTCGTGGCCCTGGAAGTGGAGTTTCGTGGACGCGGCGAGCTGAAGAACGTCGGCCGCATGGAAGCTGCCGGCGCCTCCAACTGGCTCAACGGTGAGGCGCTGTTCAGCGGCCTCTACCTCAACGAATTGCTGATCCGCCTGCTCCCCGCCGAAGACCCGCACCCCGGCGTCTTCGATCATTATGCCGCCACCTTGCTCGCCCTCGCCGAAGGCCGTCCCCTGGAACCGCTGCTGCGCGCATTCGAATGGCGCCTGCTGGATGACTTGGGCTACGGCTTCGAACTGAGCAACGACCTGCACGGCGAGCCCATCGCCGCCGACGGCATGTATCGCCTGCAAGTGGACGCAGGCCTGGAGCGGGTCTACCTGCTGCAACCCGGCCTGTTCCAGGGCACCGAATTGCTCGCCATGAGCGAAGCCGACTGGACTGCCCCCGGCGCCCTGTCCGCCGCCAAGCGCCTGATGCGCCAAGCCCTGGCCGTGCATCTGGGCGGTCGGCCACTGGTCAGCCGCGAGTTGTTTCGAAAGCCCTGACATCCCCGTGTATGCTGTGCAGCGATTCCTTCCCTCTTCAGGAGCGCTTTTCGTGACCACCAGCAATCGCATTCTTCTCGGCGTGAACATCGACCACGTAGCCACCCTGCGCCAGGCCCGGGGCACCCGTTACCCGGACCCGGTCAAGGCCGCGCTGGACGCCGAAGAAGCGGGCGCCGACGGCATCACCGTGCACCTGCGCGAAGACCGGCGCCACATCCAGGAGCGCGATGTGCTGCTGCTCAAGGACGTGCTGCAAACCCGCATGAACTTCGAAATGGGCGTCACCGAGGAAATGATGGCGTTCGCCGAGCGCATTCGCCCGGCGCATATCTGCCTGGTGCCGGAAACCCGCCAGGAACTGACCACCGAAGGCGGCCTCGATGTGGCTGGCCAGGAAGCGCGGATCAAGGCTGCCGTGGAGCGCCTGTCGAAGATCGGCAGTGAAGTCTCGCTGTTCATTGATGCCGACGAGCGCCAGATCGAAGCTTCACGCCGTGTCGGTGCCCCGGCCATCGAACTGCACACGGGCCGTTATGCCGACGCGACCACGCCGACCGAAGTTGCCGACGAATTACAGCGCATCATCGACGGCGTCAACTGCGGCCTGGGCGAAGGCCTGATCGTCAACGCCGGCCACGGCCTGCACTACCATAACGTCGAAGCCGTGGCTGCGATCAAGGGCATCAACGAGCTGAACATCGGCCATGCACTGGTGGCTCATGCGCTGTTCGTCGGCTTCAAAGGCGCCGTCGCCGAGATGAAAGCCTTGATTCTGGCCGCCGCCAAACATTAAAAGAGCGCTGAAGATCCAATGTGGGAGCGGGCTTGCTCGCGAAGGCGGTGGGTCTGTTACTCATGCATCGTCTGACACGCCGCTTTCGCGAGCAAGCCCGCTCCCACACAAGCCCGCTCCCACATGTGGCAATGCGAACCCTTACTGTTTAGGTGATGCCGGTGTATGGTATCTGCCCTTTGCGGGTCTCGGACCCGCGGCAGATACGTGAGGTTGTTGTGTCCCAATCGTTTTCCCGTCGACAAATCCTGGGTGGTCTTGCCGGTCTCGCGGTGGTGGGCGTCGGTGCCGGTGGCGCCTATCGCTACTGGCTCGGGAAGGTGGCCGAGGCCGAGGCGGGGCACGATTACGAGCTGATCGCCGCGCCGCTGGACGTGGAGCTGGTGCCGGGGCACAAGACCCAGGCCTGGGCCTTCGGCCCTTCGGCGCCGGGCACCGAGTTGCGGGTGCGCCAGGGTGAATGGCTGCGTGTGCGCTTTATCAACCACCTGCCGGTCGCCACCACCATCCACTGGCATGGCATACGCCTGCCGCTGGAAATGGACGGCGTGCCGTATGTCTCGCAATTGCCGGTACTGCCGGGCGAATACTTCGACTACAAATTCCGCGTGCCCGATGCCGGCAGCTATTGGTATCACCCCCACGTGAACAGCAGCGAAGAACTGGGCCGTGGCCTGGTGGGCCCGCTGATCATCGAGGAGCGCGAACCCACCGGTTTCAAGCACGAACGCACCTTGAGCCTGAAAAGCTGGCACGTGGACGAAGAGGGCGCCTTTGTCGCCTTCAGCATTCCCCGCGAAGCGGCCCGGGGCGGCACCGCCGGACGCCTGTCGACCATCAATGGCGTGTCCCAGGCGGTGATTGATTTGCCGGCCGGGCAGATCACCCGTGTGCGCCTGCTCAACCTCGATAACACCCTGACCTATCGCATCAACATCCCCGACGTTGAAGCGCAGATCTATGCCCTGGACGGCAACCCCATCGAACCGCGCCCGCTGGGCAAGGAATACTGGCTCGGCCCTGGCATGCGCATCTGCCTGGCGATCAAGGCGCCGCCCGCCGGTGAAGAGTTGTCGATCCGCAACGGCCCGGTACGCCTGGGCACCTTCCGCTCGGTGGCCAGCACCGACACGGCGACCGAATGGCCGCCTGCGTTGCCGGCGAACCCGATTGCCGAGCCGGACCTGGCCAATGCCGAGAAACTCAACTTCAATTTCGAATGGGTTGGATCGGTCTCGGTGAACGTGGACAATAAGCCACCGAGCCTGTGGCAGATCAACGGCCAGGCTTGGGACATCACCGACAAGACCTGCGCCGACCGCCCGATTGCCAAGCTTGCAAAGGGCAAGAGCTACATTTTCGAACTGAAGAACATGACCCAGTACCAACACCCGATCCACCTGCACGGCATGAGTTTCAAGGTCATCGCCTCGAACCGCCACAAGGTGATTCCGTACTTCACCGACACCTACCTGCTGGGCAAGAACGAGCGTGCCCGCGTGGCGCTGGTGGCGGATAACCCGGGTGTCTGGATGTTCCACTGCCATGTGATCGACCACATGGAAACCGGCCTGATGGCCGCCATCGAGGTGGCGTGATGCGTCAGTTTCGCCCCACGGCGATTATCGACCGCAGCCGCGACCAGGACTTCATGCGTGAAGCGCTGGCCCTGGCTGCCCAGGGTGCCGCGCTGGGCGAAGTGCCGGTGGGCGCGGTGCTGGTGCAGGATGGCGAAGTGATCGGGCGCGGCTTCAACTGCCCCATCAGCGGCAACGACCCCAGTGCGCATGCCGAGATGGTCGCGATTCGGGCCGCTGCTCAGGCTGTCAGTAATTATCGACTGCCGGGCAGTACGCTCTACGTCACGCTGGAGCCGTGCAGCATGTGCGCCGGGCTGATCGTGCATTCACGGATTGCCCGGGTGGTGTACGGTGCGCTGGAGCCGAAAGCCGGGATTGTGCAAAGCCAGGGGCAGTTTTTTACCCAGGGCTTTCTCAACCATCGGGTGCTGTATGAAGGCGGGGTGTTGGCCGAGGAGTGCGGGACGGTGTTGAGCGAGTTCTTCAAGGCGCGAAGAGCCAAAGGCTGACACGATGCCCTGTGGCGAGGGAGCTTGCTCCCGCTGGGCTGCGTAGCGGCCCCAAAATCCGGGGAGCGCTGCGCACTCCAGCGGGAGCAAGCTCCCTCGCCACAACAGCAGTCTTATTTCTTCAACACAACAGCAGTCTTATTTCTTCGCGACAATCACCGCCCGCATCGGCGCCGGCAGCCCTTCGATGGTCTTGCTGTGATCTTCAGGGTCCAGGAAGTCGCTGAGGGACTGATACTTCATCCACTCCGTGCCGCGCTGTTCCTCGACCGTGGTCACGCTCACATCCACACAGCGCACCTCACTGAAGCCCGCACGTCGCAGCCACAGCATCAGCGCCGGCACCGACGGCAGGAACCAGACGTTGCGCATCTGCGCGTAGCGGTCTTCCGGCACCAGCACTTGCTGCTGATCGCCTTCAACCACCAGCGTCTCCAGCACCAGCTCCCCACCCTTGACCAGGCAATCCTTCAGCGCCAGCAAATGCTCGATGGGCGAGCGGCGATGGTAGAACACGCCCATGGAAAATACCGTGTCGAAGCCTTCCATGTTCGACGGCAGGTCTTCAAACGGGAACGGCAGGTGCCAGGCCTTGGGCGTCGGCAGATAACGCTGCACCGCCTGGAACTGGCAGAAGAACAACCAGTTCGGGTCGACGCCAATCACACTGTCGGCGCCGGCGCCGAGCATGCGCCACATGTAATAGCCGTTGCCGCAGCCCACATCGAGGATCCGTTTGCCCTTGAGGTCCAGGTGCGGCGCGACCCGCGACCATTTCCAGTCCGAGCGCCATTCGGTGTCCACGTGCACGCCGAACAGATCGAACGGGCCCTTGCGCCACGGGCAAAGGCCCATCAGCGCAGTACGCATTTGCGCACGGGTGTCGTCGTCGCAGTCGGTATCGAGCACGAGGCCGTTCAGCAGGTCGATTTCACTGGGCATGATCTTCGGCAGCGCATCCAGCGCGCTCTGCCAGCGTTCCAGGTCGCCATGGCCTTTTTCCATCTTTGCATCGAGTTGCGCTTGCAGGCCCTGGGCCCAGACGGCCAGGGGAGTGCCGACCAGATGGCGGGCGAGGGGAGACAGATCAATCATGGCAAGGCAATCAACGAGGCAAAGTTAAGACACTGGAACCACGGCACGACTTTCGAGAACCCGGCCGCCAGCAGGCGTTCGCGGTGTTCTTCGAGGCTGTCGGGCTTCATGACGTTTTCGATGGCGCTGCGCTTCTGGGCGATTTCCAGTTCGCTGTAGCCGTTGGCACGCTTGAAGGCGATGTGCAAATCGGTGAGCAGCGCATGTTCTTCCGGGTCATTGAAGCGCAGCTTTTCCGAAAGGATCAGCGCGCCGCCCGGCAGCAGCGATTGGCGAATGCGCGAGAGCAACGCCTGGCGTTGTTCGGGGGCGATAAATTGCAGGGTGAAGTTCAGCGCCACCACCGACGCCGGCTGGAATTGCAGGGCGAGGATATCGCCCTCGATCACCTCCACCGGCAGCAACTCCTGGAACATCGAGTCCTGGCCGTTGAGGTATTCGCGGCAACGCTCGACCATCGCCGCCGAGTTATCCACAGCGATCACCCGGCAACCGTCGGTGCGCACGTGACGGCGCAGGGCCTGGGTCACGGCGCCGAGGGACGAACCGAGGTCGTAGAGCACGCTATTGGGCTGGGCAAATTGCGCCGCGAGCACGCCGAGGTTTTCGACGATGGTCGGGTAGCCGGGCACCGAGCGCTTGATCATGTCCGGGAAAACTCGCACCACGTCTTCGTTGAAGGCGAAGTCCGGCACCTGGGGCAGGGGCTGGGCGAATAGGCGATCGGGTTCTTTGCTCACGGCTGTTCCGGCGACGAAGGGGGAAAGCCGGGCATTTTAGCGTAGGAGCTGGCTTGCCGGCGATGTTCGTTAACGATGACGCGGACTTTCTGGATGAACGCGGCAACTGTGGGTTTTTTCGCTGGCAAGCCAGCTCCTACAGGTTGACGGTTTTTTTCTGAGGAAAGGAAGAGGCCGTAATGCCCCACTGCCCCAGCCAGTAGCTGACAATCAGCAAATACGGCGCCGCTTCAAACGCCACCACAAACCGATTGATCCCGATCAGCGTGTCGGAGAACACGAACGACACCGCACCTGCCGCCGCCAGGTACGCCGAGCGCTTGGGCACTTCGCTGCCCAACCGCGCAAGCGCTCGCCACAGCATCGCGCTGATCACCAGCGCGTAAACCACCACCGGTACCAGCAATGGGCCAAGGCCGTGGGAAATCAGGATGCTCAGCAAGATCGCGCCGACGACCAGCGCCAGCACCAGCGGCAAAATCGCCGGGCGGCGGCAGTCGCTCAAGTAGGCTTTCAGGTACGCCAGGTGCGCGAACAAAAACGCACCGAGGCCGAAGATGAACAGGTCGCCGGGCCAGGCCAGCAGCACGTCGCCCACCAGGGAAAAAATCAGCCCCAGGCTGATCCAGCGTCGATAGTCAGTGGGCGGCGCATCATGCAGCCAGCCCAGCAGCGCCAGTACCGGCAATGGCTTTACCAACAGGCAGAGCAGGGTGGCGTGGGTGCTTAGGCCGTAGATAAAGGTTACCGCCCCCATCAACGCAAGGATCATCCATGGCATATCAGTTCACCGTAATGGCGCAGTCGAAGGTTTCGGCCGGTTCAGCTTCCGGCTCCCAGGGTTGTTGTGAGGTGAGGCGCAAACGGCCCTGGCCGGCGTTGAAGGCCTGGAAGCGCCAGGTGGATTGGCCGCCACTGCCGACCACGCCGGTGTCGTCGGTGTTGCTGTAGACCTCGGGGCTCAGGCTGCGCAGCACGCCGCCGGCCGAGTCCTGGATGGCCCAGCGGTAACCGGTGGTGGGATTGCTGGGCAGGGTCAGGATCAGGTTTTGCCCGGTCTTGAGTTGCAGCGGGCAGGCGCTCTGTTTTTCCACGGTGACGTTTTGCTTCGGCGCACTGGCGCAGGCGGCGAGCAGGCAAAGGCTCAGGGGGAGAAGCAGACGGGCAGCGGTCATGGGGGCTCCGTTGTTTGGCGACGAAGGGCGAGCATAACCGAAGATGAGACAAGGTGTGACAGATGGCGTTGTGTTGGCTGCACCGGCCTCTTCGCGAGCAAGCCCGCTCCCACATTCGACCGCATTCCAAAGCATGGACTCGGTCAAGTGTGGGAGCGGGCTTGCTCGCGAAGAGGCCAGCTCAGGCGCTACATAACTATCAGAACAACACCTTCGCCACATCCGCAAAGCGCTTGGCAAAGTGCACCGTCATCCCTTCCTTCAGGTACTCCGGCAGCTCTTCAAAGCTCCCCCGGTTAGGCTCCGGCAAGATCAACTCGTGAATCTTCTGGCGCCGCGCCGCAATCACCTTCTCGCGCACCCCGCCAATCGGCAGCACATGCCCGGTCAGCGTCAGTTCACCGGTCATCGCCACGCCTTTTTTCGGCGGCTGGTTACGCGCCAGCGACAGCAGCGCACTGGCCATGGTCACGCCCGCGCTCGGGCCGTCTTTCGGTGTGGCGCCTTCCGGCACGTGCAGGTGCACGAAGGCTTCATCGAAGAACTTCGGGTCACCGCCAAACGACTTCAGGTTCGAGCTGATGTAGCTGTAGGCAATCTCGGCCGACTCCTTCATCACTTCACCCAGTTGCCCGGTGAGCTTGAAGCCACGGTTCAGCGTGTGGATGCGCGTCGCCTCGATCGGCAGGGTCGCGCCGCCCATGCTGGTCCAGGCCAGGCCGGTGATCACACCGGTGCCCGACAGCACTTGCTCGTTACGGAACACCGGCATGCCCAGGGAGGCTTCCAGGTCCTTGTTGCCGATCTTGATCACCGAGTCCGGCTCATCCAGCAGCTTGACCACCGCCTTGCGCACCAGTTTGCCCAGCTGTTTCTCCAACTGACGCACCCCGGCTTCGCGAGCGTAACCATCGATCAGGGCGCGCAGGGCGCCGTCGCTGATGGACAGGCTGTTTTTCGACACGCCGGCTTTTTCCAGCTGCTTTGGCCACAGGTGACGCTTGGCAATCGCGACCTTTTCTTCGGTGATGTAGCCCGACAGGCGAATCACTTCCATCCGGTCCAGCAACGGGCCGGGGATCGAATCCAGGGTGTTGGCGGTGCACACGAACAGCACTTTGGACAGGTCCAGGCGCAGGTCCAGGTAGTGGTCGAGGAATTCGACGTTCTGTTCCGGGTCGAGGGTTTCGAGCAGGGCCGAGGCCGGGTCGCCCTGGTAGCTCTGGCCCATCTTGTCGATCTCGTCGAGCATGATCACCGGGTTCATCACTTCCACATCTTTGAGGGCTTGCACGAGCTTGCCCGGCATCGCACCGATGTAGGTGCGGCGATGGCCCTTGATCTCGGCCTCGTCGCGCATGCCGCCGACGCTGAAGCGGTAGAACGGCCGGCCGAGGGATTCGGCAATTGATTTGCCGACACTGGTCTTGCCCACGCCCGGCGGGCCCACCAGCAACACGATGGAGCCGGCGACTTCGCCCTTATAGGCGCCCACGGCGAGGAACTCGAGGATGCGACTCTTGATGTCGTCCAGGCCGGCGTGGTGTTTGTCGAGCACTTTGCGGGCGTGTTTCAGGTCGAGTTTGTCCTCGCCATACACGCCCCACGGCACCGAGGTGGCCCAGTCCAGGTAGTTGCGGGTGACCGCGTACTCCGGCGAACCGGTTTCCAGGATCGACAGCTTGTTCATTTCTTCGCTGATGCGTTTCTGCGCCTGGGTCGGCAGGACCTTGTCCACCAGGCGTTGTTCGAATTGCTCGACGTCGGCGCTGCGATCGTCCTTGGTCAGCCCCAGCTCTTGCTGGATGACCTTGAGTTGTTCCTTGAGGAAGAACTCGCGCTGGTGTTCGCCGATCTTGCGGTTCACTTCGGCGGAGATTTCTTTTTGCAGGCGCGCGACTTCGACTTCCTTGCGCAGCATCGGCAGGACTTTTTCCATGCGCTTGAGCATGGGCACGCAGTCCAGCACTTGCTGCAGTTCAGTGCCGGTGGCCGAGGTGAGGGCGGCGGCGAAGTCGGTCAGCGGCGACGGGTCGTTGGGGCTGAAGCGGTTGAGGTAGTTCTTCAGTTCTTCGCTGTACAGCGGGTTGAGCGGCAGCAGTTCCTTGATCGCATTGATCAGCGCCATGCCGTAGGCCTTGACCTCGTCGGTCGGCTGGGTCGGCTGGTGCGGGTATTCGACTTCCACCAGGTACGGTGGGCGGTGGTGCTTGAGCCAGGTCTTGATCCGCACGCGGGTCAGGCCCTGGGCGACGAATTGCAGCTTGCCGTTTTCGCGGCTGGCGTGGTGCACCTTCACCAGGGTGCCGTACAGCGGCAGGCTGGAGGTGTCGAAGTGGCGCGGATCTTCGGGCGGGGTTTCCATGAAGAACAGGGCAAGGGAGTGGTGGTCGGACTTGCTCACCAGCTCCAGGGTTTCGGCCCACGGCTCTTCATTGACGATCACCGGCAACACTTGCGCCGGGAAGAAAGGCCGGTTGTGGATCGGGATGATGTAGACCTTGTCGGGCAGGTTTTGCCCTGGGAGGGCCAAGCCAGTGTTTGCGGAAGTGTGTTCAGCGTTTTCCGGGTCGGCGTAGTCGTTGAGGTCGATGTCCGGGAATTCTTGCTGGTCGCTCATGGGGCACCTGCATAGGGAAGTATGCAAGTTAGATGGGGCGGGTCGGCAGTGGTTTCAATGGGGGGGGTGAGATAGCAACATATTGCACAATATTTTCAAAAGCACCGCTGAACAAATGTGGGAGCGGGCTTGCTCGCGAAGGCGGTCTGTCAGTCGATGCATCTGTGACTGATGCGCCGCCTTCGCGAGCAAGCCCGCTCCCACATTTTCGATTGTATTTCGTCAGCTGAGTTTGTGCAGGTAGGCCGGTAAAGGTTGTTCAGGCAGCACCGACAGCACTTTCAAGCGCTGCAACATCCGCTGCCGGGCCCGTTGCAGGTGCTCGCGCAGGTTCAGGGCGGCGGCGTCGAAGGCGCCATGCAGCAACAGCTCAAGGATCAGCCGGTGCTCGGCCAGCATCGCCGGATCGGCACCGATGCCCAGCAGCCGGTAGAAAATCCGGCTGATGATCATCGGGCTCTGCCCCTGGCGGATCAGCGCGGCGATCTTGCGATTTTGCAGGCCGGCGAGGCAGTGCTGGTGCAGGTCTTCCTCGATCTGCTCGATCTCTTCCAGGCTGCAATGGGCGCTGTTTTGCGCATCGAGCACGCGCTGCAACATGGCGTGCAGCAGGTCGCGGTCGAGGTTCGGCGCGCTCTGGCGCAGGGCTTCGGGCTCCAGGCAGGCGCGCAGTTCGTAGTCTTCGGTGACTTCCCGGGCAGTCAGTGGCCCGGCCAGCCATTGGGAATAGGGTTCCTTTTCCACCAGGCCACGGTCCCGCAGGCGCATCAGCGCTTCACGCACCACCGCGCGGCTGACGTTGTAGTGCTCGGCGGCGGCCTGTTCATCGAGGCGATAATGCCCGAAGGCGATACAGGTCGAGAGCGCCGCGCCGATTTCCTCGACGATGCGCTCCCCCAGTGGCCGGGTGTCCACCAATTCATCTTCACCGTTGAGGCCCAGGTGCGCATGGCTCAGGGGCAGGCGCAGCGGCTCCATGTCCAGGCCGTCGGGGTTGATCAGGTAACCCCGGCCATCGAAGCGGCAGATCAACCCTTCGTCATGCAACAGGTTCAGCGCCTTGCGCACCGGCACCCGGCTGGTGCCGAACAATTCGGCCAGCGGCGCTTCCAGCAACACCAGGCCATGGCGGGCGGTGCCGTGGGTGATGGCGTCGCGCAGAACCTGGTGAATCATCGCGTAACGGGAAGCCGAGGCTGACACTGCTTTCATCGGGCTCTCTGGAGCAAACGGGTCGGTGGCCGGGGATTCTCTCATAGTTGCGCCTGTCACTCTGCGCCACGTCGGTGGCACTTTTTTGGGGCCTTCAGAGGGTTGATGTTACTTTTCTGCACCAAAATGTATTTATTAATAAAAGATACATTATTTCATTCCTGGCGAGCCTTAAACACCAGCCGATATTTCTTTTAATGCCTGAAACCCATCTAGCCCGTGGATCTGCTCCAAAGTGCCAGGTGTGGCAACCGAGCTGTCCACGAGACTGGCACGAAAGCTGCCTTTGTAAAATGTACATTTTATTAATATGTACATTTTTCAAAGGTCATTCCTATGTCAGACGCCACTTCAATGGCCGAGGATTTCGCCAGCGGTCGCAGCGACCCGGTGCAGGTCCTGGAACAGGCACTTGCCCACGCGAGCATGGCCCCCGGCGTGTTCGTCTCCCTGACCGCCGAGCGCGCCCGCCGTGAGGCCGAAGCGTCGGCTGCCCGTTGGCGTGCCGGCCAGCCGTTGAGCGTGTTCGACGGGGTGCCACTGGCCTGGAAAGATCTGTTCGATGTGGCCGGCAGCATTACCACGGCGGGCGCGGCCTATCGCCGTAATGCGCCGGCCGCCTTGCTGGACGCGCCAAGTGTGGGCCTGTTGTGCCGCGCCGGAATGGTCAGCGTCGGCAAGACCAACCTCAGCGAGCTGGCCTATTCCGGCCTGGGCCTGAACCCGCATTTCGGCACGCCGCACAACCCGAGCAGCGTCGACCAACCGCGGATTCCCGGCGGTTCGTCGTCGGGTTCGGCAGTCGCGGTGGCGGCCGGCATCGTGCCGATCGCCATGGGCACCGACACCGCCGGCTCCATCCGTATTCCGGCTGCGCTGAATGGCGTGGTGGGGTATCGCAGCAGTTGCCGGCGCTACAGCCGCGACGGCGTTTTTCCGCTGGCTCACACCCTCGACAGCCTCGGCCCGCTGACCCGCAGCGTGCGCGATGCACTGGCCATCGACGACCTGCTCAATGGTCGCGAGCAGCGCCCGCCCCGCCCGCCCCGCAGCCTCAATGGCCAGCGGTTCTGGGTCGAGCAAAGTGTGCTGGAAGACGCACGGGTTGAACCTGCGGTGCGCGACAACCTGCAACGTTGTGTGGACCGATTGAAGGCAGATGGCGCACTGATTGAGGTACGCCCCTCGAAGACCTTCCAGGCCACCCTCGACCTGATCCAGCACCAGGGCTGGCTCGGCGCCTTCGAAGCCTTCGCCCTCCACGAAGCCCTGCTCGACAGCCCTGATGCCGAGCAACTCGACCCCCGCGTTCGCCGTCGCCTTGAAGCGGCCCGCACACTGCCGGCCAGCCAACTGCTGGCGCTGTACGACGCCCGTCGCTGCCTGCAACAGCAGCTTGTCGACGAACTCGACGGCGCGATCCTCATCACCCCCACCGTGGCCCATGTGGCCCCGGCCCTGGCGCCGTTGGAAGCCGACTTTGAGCTGTTCGTCAGCACCAATCTCGCCACCCTGCGCCTGACCATGCCCGGCAGCCTGCTGGACATGCCCGGCGTCAGCCTGCCCAGCGGCCGTGATGCCCTGGGCCTGCCCACCGGCCTGTTGCTCAGCGCCCCCAGCGGCGAAGACGCGCGCCTGCTTCGGGCCGCGCTGTCAGTAGAAACCGCACTCACTTTTTAAGGAGACACATCATGGCTAAAGACATCCTCTGTGCATTTGGCGTCGACGTCGACGCGGTCGCCGGCTGGCTCGGTTCCTATGGCGGCGAAGATTCCCCGGACGACATTTCCCGCGGCCTGTTCGCCGGTGAAATCGGTGCGCCACGCCTGCTCAAATTGTTCGAGCGCTACGGCCTGCGCACCACCTGGTTTATTCCCGGCCACTCGATGGAAACCTTCCCCGAGCAGATGAAGGCGGTGGCCGACGCCGGTCACGAAATCGGTGTGCACGGCTACAGCCACGAAAACCCGATTGCGATGACGGCCGAGCAGGAAGAAATCGTCCTCGACAAGTCCATCGAGCTGATCACCCAGGTCACCGGCAAACGCCCCACCGGCTACGTCGCGCCGTGGTGGGAATTCAGTAAGGTCACCAACGAACTGCTGCTGAAAAAAGGCATCAAGTACGACCACAGCCTGATGCACAACGACTTCCACCCGTACTACGTGCGCAAGGGCGACACCTGGACCAAGATCGACTACAGCCAGCACCCCGACACCTGGATGAAACCCCTGGTGCGCGGCGAAGAAACCGACCTGGTGGAGATCCCGGCCAACTGGTACCTCGACGACCTGCCGCCGATGATGTTCATCAAGAAAGCCCCGAACAGCCATGGCTTCGTCAACCCGCGTCACCTCGAAGAAATGTGGCGCGACCAGTTCGACTGGGTCTACCGCGAGCACGAACACGCGGTGTTCACCATGACCATCCACCCCGACGTGTCCGGCCGCCCGCAAGTGCTGCTGATGCTTGAGCGGCTGATCGAACACATCCAGAGCCATGCCGGCGTGCGCTTCGTCACCTTCGACGAAATCGCCGATGACTTTATCCGCCGCCAACCGCGTACCTGACACCCGTACCTAAACCCTGGCCAACCTCCCGAGGCGCGATTCATGTCTATCTACAACAAGCTTGATCTGACTGGCTGGAAACCCCGGCAACTGACGCCCAAGGAAGTGCGTTTCGCCACCTGGATCGCGTTTTTCGCCTGGGTGTTTGCGGTGTATGACTTCATCCTTTTCGGCACCTTGCTGCCGGAAATCGGGCGGCACTTTAACTGGGGTGAAGTGGAGCAGGCGGAGATTGCGACATGGGTGGCGGTAGGCACCGCCGTGGTCGCGCTGGCCATCGGTCCGATCGTGGACAAACTGGGTCGGCGCAAAGGGATTATTTTCACCGTGGCCGGTTCGGCGATCTGCTCGGCGCTCACCGCCATTGGTGGTGCGTGGGGCAAGTCGTCGCTGATCCTGATCCGTTCGCTGGGCGGCCTGGGGTATGCCGAGGAAACCGTCAACGCGACTTACCTGAGCGAACTGTACGCCGCTTCGGATGATCCAAAACTGGCCAAGCGTCGCGGCTTTATCTACAGCCTGGTGCAGGGCGGCTGGCCGGTGGGCGCGTTGATCGCGGCGGGTTTGACCGCGCTGTTGCTGCCGGTGATTGGCTGGCAGGGGTGCTTCGTGTTTGCGGCGATCCCGGCGATTGTGATCGCGGTCATGGCGCGCAAGCTCAAGGAAAGCCCGCAGTTCCAGATTCACCAGCGCATCAGCGAGCTGCGTAAAAGCGGCGCGGTGAAAGAGGCGCAAAACGTCGCCGTGACCTACGGCGTGGACTATGACGAACACAGCAAGGCCGGCCTCAAGGCCGCATTCCGTGGCCCGGCCCGCCGTGCAACCCTGGTGATCGGTGCGGCGCTGCTGCTCAACTGGGCGGCGATCCAGGTGTTCAGCGTGCTGGGTACGTCGGTGATCGTCAGCGTGCACCACATCTCGTTCGAGAACTCGCTGATCATCCTCGTGCTGTCGAACCTGGTGGGCTACTGCGGCTACCTCAGCCACGGCTGGATGGGCGACAAGATCGGCCGGCGCAATGTCATCGGCCTGGGCTGGATGCTCGGCGGGCTGTCGTTTGCCGGGATGCTGTTTGGCCCGAGCAACATGGCGATGGTGGTGGGGCTGTACAGCCTGGGCCTGTTCTTCCTGATCGGGCCGTACTCGGCGGCGCTGTTTTTCATCAGTGAAAGTTTCCCCACCAGCATCCGGGCTACCGGTGGCGCGATCATCCATGCCATGGGGCCGATTGGTGCGGTGGTTGCCGGGTTCGGCGCGACCCAGGTGTTGTCGGCCGGGAGTGACTGGCAGACCGCTGCGCTGTGGTTTGGCGCAGTGCCGTGCTTCCTCTCCGGTGCGTTGATGTTTGCCGCGCGCCATGTGCGTCCGGAAACCGTCCAGTAAGGAGTTGATTCGATGAGTCGTAAAGTTGCATTGATTACCGGTGCCGCCAGCGGCATCGGCCAGGCCCTCGCGGTGGCGTATGCCCGCAGCGGCGTGGCGGTGGTGGGCGGGTATTACCCGGCCGATCCCCATGACCCGCATCACACAGTTGCGCTGGTGGAAGAGGCGGGCGGTGAATGCCTGATGTTGCCGCTGGACGTGGGCGATACAACCTCTGTGGATAACCTGGCGGCGCAGGCGGTCCAGCACTTCGGTCGCCTCGATTACGCGGTGGCCAACGCCGGATTGTTACGCCGTGCGCCACTGCTGGAAATGACCGACGAGCTGTGGAACGAGATGCTCAACGTCGACCTGACCGGGGTGATGCGCACCTTCCGGGCGGCAACCCGGCACATGCATGAAGGCGGTGCGCTGGTGGCGATTTCGTCGATTGCCGGTGGCGTGTATGGCTGGCAGGAGCACGCGCACTATGCGGCGGCCAAGGCCGGTGTGCCGGGGTTGTGTCGGTCGCTGGCGGTGGAATTGGCGCCGTTGGGGATTCGTTGCAACGCGGTGATTCCGGGGTTGATCGAAACGCCCCAGTCGCTGGACGCGAAGAACTCCCTCGGGCCGGAAGGGCTGGCGAAAGCGGCGCGGGCGATTCCGTTGGGCCGGGTCGGGCGGGCGGATGAAGTGGCGTCCCTGGTGCGGTTTTTGACCAGTGAGGAATCGAGCTACCTGACCGGGCAGAGCATCGTGATTGATGGTGGCTTGACCGTGCGCTGGCCGGACTAACCCCCAGTTTTAAGCCGGACTCGCTCCAAATGTGGGAGCGGGCTTGCTCGCGAAAGCGGAGTGCCAGCCAATACATGTGGAACTGATCCACCGCATTCGCGAGCAAGTCGAATCGTCGCACCGCCGCTCCCACATTTTTGACCGCGTTCGCCGTTTGATTATTTCAGGAGTTCACCATGCCCCAACTCGCTAACCGCCGTGCCGTGATCACTGGTGCCGGCAGCGGCATCGGCGCCGCCATCGCCCGTGCCTACGCCGTCGAAGGCGCGCACCTGTTGCTAGCCGACCGCGATGCCGCCACCCTCGCCGAAACCGCCATCACCTGCCGCAACCTCGGCGCCGAAGTCCTCGAGTGCGTTGCCGATGTCGGCACCGTCGACGGCGCCCGGGCCAGCGTCGATGCCTGCGTCACCCACTACGGCGGCATCGACATCCTGGTCAACAACGCCGGCATGCTGACCCAGGCCCGTTGCGTCGACCTGACCCTGGACATGTGGAACGACATGCTGCGCGTCGACCTCACCAGCGTGTTCGTCGCCAGCCAGCGCGCCTTGCCTCACATGATCGCGCAGCGCTGGGGCCGGATCATCAACGTCGCCTCGCAACTGGGGATCAAGGGCGGCGCCGAGTTGACGCACTATGCGGCGGCCAAGGCCGGGGTGATCGGCTTCACTAAATCCCTGGCCCTGGAAGTGGCCAAGGACAACGTACTGGTCAACGCTATCGCACCCGGGCCTATCGAAACGCCATTGGTAGGCGGCATCAGCGACACCTGGAAACGCGCCAAGGCCGCCGAGTTGCCCCTGGGTCGTTTCGGCCTGGCGGACGAAGTCGCGCCGACTGCCGTGCTGCTGGCCAGCGAGCCGGGCGGCAATCTGTTCGTCGGCCAGACCCTTGGCCCGAACTCCGGCGACGTCATGCCATGAGCGGGTATTAAGCATGTGCGGACTTTGCGGCCTGTTGGGCGAAGACCTGCACTGGAGCGATCCCTTGGGCGATGAATTGCCGCGCCGACGCGAACGCCTGCGCCGCATCGCGGCGATCAACCAGGTGCTGGCGGTGTTCCGGCTCAAGGTCGAAGACTTCCAGGGCGCGTCCTATCTGCTGCTGGGCGCCACCGGCAAACAGGAACTGGCCAGCGGCCTGGATCAATTGTGGCAGGCGGCAGAGACCATGCTCGGTCGACCGCTGGACCCGTTGGACCCGCGCCTGCTCGATCATCTGGAACTGTAGGAGCCCGGCTTGCCGGCGATGGCGTCCTTGATATCGCCATCGCCGGCAAGCCGGACTCCTGCAGGGGCATCATTGAGGTAGAACTATGAGCATCGCGCTAAACGTCATCACCGGCTTCCTCGGCAGCGGCAAGACCACCTTGCTCAAGCGCCTGCTGCAAGGTGAAAGCCTGGGCGACACGGCGTTGCTGATCAATGAGTTCGGCGACGTCGGCATCGACCACCTGCTGGTGGAGGAAGTCGCGCCGGACACGGTGCTGCTGCCCAGCGGCTGCGTGTGCTGTTCGATTCGCGGCGAGTTGAAAGACGCCTTGCTCGGCCTGTTGCAGCGTCGTGAGCGGGGTGAGATTCCGGCTTTCAAGCGGGTGATCCTGGAAACCACCGGCCTGGCCGACCCGGCGCCAATCCTCGCGACCTTGAACAACGACGTGCAACTGCGCGGGCGCTTTCATATCGGCCTGGTGGTGACGCTGGTGGACGCCAGCCACGCCGCTTTGCAAGAGCGCCTGCACCCGGAATGGCTGGCGCAAGTGGCCGCTGCCGATCGCCTGCTGTTGAGCAAGACCGACCTCGTCGAAGACTGTGGCCCGTTGCGCTTGCACTTGCAGGCACTGAACGCCGGTACGCCGATCCTCAATACCTGCGATATCGACAGCGGTGAACAACTGCTGCTTGGCGAAGGCCTGCGCAGTGCCGAGCCCGTTGCAGAAGTCCGCCGCTGGAAACTCCATCAAACCACCGCCGCCAACCACGGCGCTGCGCAAGTCTGTTGCCTGACCTTCGATCAGCCGCTGGATTGGGTCGGTTTCGGGGTCTGGTTATCGATGCTGTTAAGATGCCACGGCGAACGTATTCTTCGCGTCAAAGGACTGCTCAACGTGAACGCCAGTAACGCTCCCATCGTCATTCATGGCGTGCAGCATTGCCTGCATGCCCCGGTTCACCTGCCTGCCTGGCCGGGGACCGATCGGCAATCGCGCCTGGTGTTTATCCTGCGCGGGCTCGACCCGGCTCTGCTGCGGCGCTCCTTTGAAGTGTTCTCCAGAAGGTTCGCCGCATGATCACGCTTCGCGTCCTCGGCACCTCGGTGACCTTGCTCGAAACCTTGCGTGTGCGAGCGGAAAAAGAGCTGGGCATTCGCCTGGTGTACCAGGTGCATGATGTCGAGCAGGCCCAGCGCATTGCGGTGATGCAGCCTGACAGCTACGACCTCTACGACCAGTGGTTTCACAACGTCGACTTCGTGTGGCCGGCGCGGGCGATCCAGCCGATCGACACCCGGCGCATCGCGCTGTGGCACGAGATCAACGACCTGCCCAAGCGCGGACGCTTGTCCGCCAACGACCGTCTGGGCAGCGGCAGTGTGCCCAGCGAGCGCCTCTTCGTGCAGCACGACGGCAGCCTCGGCAGCACCGTCACCGAACGCATCAGCATGCTGCCCCTGACCCACAACGCCGACAGTTTCGCCTACCGCCCCGAGCGCTTGCCCGAAGGGTTCAACCGCGGCAACGAGAGTTGGGGCTGGTTGCTGGACCCGGCCTGGGGCGCACGCACTGCGTTGCAGAGCGACGCCGCCATCGGCGCCCTGGACGCGGCGCTGGCCGTGCAAGGCGCGGGCCTCGCGAGCTTCAAGGACATCGGCAACATGAGCATCGAAGAGATCGATGTACTGGCCGATATCCTGGTGCGTAAACAGAAGGAAGGCCACTTCGCGGCGTTCTGGTCCGATGACGAGGAAGCCGCGCAACTGATGCTCAGCCCGAGCATCGATATCCAGAGCCTGTGGTCACCGACCCTGATGCGCCTGCATCGGGCCGGGGTCAAATACCGCCTGGCGGTGCCCCGTGAAGGCTATCGCGCCTGGTTCGGCGGGTTGTCGCTGTCGCGCCATGCCAAGGGCCCGGTGCTGGATGCGGCCTATGCCTACCTCAACTGGTGGCTGTCCGGCTGGCCGGGTGCGGTGATGGCGCGCCAGGGTTATTACATCGGCAACCCGGCTCGCAGCCGTGATCACCTGAGCAGTGCCGAATGGGACTACTGGTACGCCGGGCTGCCCGCCCGGGAAGAGCTGTTGGGCAGCGATGGCTTGCCGCTGATCGATGTGGGTGACGTGCGCGACGGCGGTTCCTATGAACAGCGCATGGGGCATATCGCGGTGTGGAACTCGGTGATGGATGAGCACAACTATCTCGTGCGGCGTTGGGGGGACTTCATGCGGGCGCGAACGTCTTAACGGCAGCCTGTCGCCAAATTAATGACATATAAACTCCCGTATTTATTGGGTGCACTTCTTCTCTTGCGCAGCTAATCTGGATAATTCAAATATCCCTGTAAAAAGGATATTTATTTGACGCCGGTTCAGCTATCGCGAGGGACGCGTATGACGAAGGGACGTTTCGGCTGGAGGGGGCAGGCGCTGCCAGAGGGCAACAGAATGAGGTGGCGCCATACGTTTCAAACCCGGATTGCCGGGGTGCTGGCGCTGCTGTTGCTGGTGGTCGTGGCGGCGGTGTATTTCGCGGTGAAGACCGCCACCAATCGCGCCGTGGAAAACCAGGCCCAGGTGCAGCTGGAAACCGGCAGCCAGGTGTTCGAACGCCTGCTCGACCTGCGTGGCCGGCGCCTGCAATACGGCTTGAACTGGCTGACGGCGGACCTGCCGTTTCGCCAGGCTGTCGCCGATGGCGAACCCGACGCGATTCTCGCGACCCTGCGCCGGCATGGTACCGGCCTGAGTTCCAGCGAGGTATTTGTGCTGGGGCTCGACGGCCGCGTGATGGTCAGCACGTTACCGGCGCTGACGTCCGGCCAGGCCTTTCCCTATAACGATGCCTTGCGCCAGGCCCGGCGCAGCGGCCTGCAAATGTTGATCGTGGCCCTGGATGGCCGGCCTTTCCTGCTGGTGCAACAGGAAGTCGTCGACCCCGCACCGATCGCCCGTGTCGCCATGGGCTTTCCCATGGACGAAATCTTTGCCAGTGAATTGCGCTCCATGAGCAACCTGGAAGTGTCGTTCATCAGCGCGCAGCATGGCCAGCCCGGCGAATTGTTCAGTACTCAGCCCGAGGCGCTACAGGCGTCGATTGCCAGCGACCTGCAGGGCGCGTACATCACTCCGGTGGCGCAATTGAACCTGTTCCACGGCCAGCGCTATCTCAGCCAGGTGCTGCCGTTGGGCAACACGGCAGACGGTGGCGAGGTCCGGGTGCTGCTGCAAAGCCCGCTGGACCACGCCCTTGAATCCTTCGCGCCGCTGGACCGGCAATTTCTCGCGATCGCCCTGGTGGTGCTGCTGGTGTCGCTCGCGGGTGCGTTGTTTCTGGCGCGGCGGGTTTCACGCCCACTCAATGCGTTGGTGCAGGCGGCCGAACGCATCGGGGCCGGTGACTACCGCACACCGGTACAGGTGCGCAGCCACGATGAATTCGGCCTGCTGGCCCAGGCCTTCAACGCCATGCAAACCGGGATCGCGGTACGTGAGCGACAACTGGCCCACAACGCCTTGCACGACCCGCTCACCGGCCTGCCTAACCGCGCGCTGGCCATGGAGCGCCTGGGCAGCGCCATCAGCGCCGGCCGGCCCGTGGTGTTGCTGTACCTGGGGATTGAAAACTACCGGGTGATCAACGAAGGCTACGGCCCGGAAGGCGTGGAAGAAATGCTCCGCGAAGCCAGCCGCTGCCTGCTGTCGAGCCTGTCGGCCAGCGACACCGCCGCGCGCATCACCGGCAGCGAGTTTTTGCTGCTGCTGGAAAACACTGCGATCGACCGCGCGGTGGCCCTGGCTGACCGCTTGTATGGGCTGCTCACCGAACCCCAGCGCATTGGTGGCGATGAATTGCGCCACGAAGTGAGCATCGGCATCGCCGCCTACCCGGCCGACGGCCAGCAGGTTGAAGAGCTGATCAGCCGCGCCGCGATTGCCCGCCACGATGCGGCAGCGTTCCCGGGTTACTTACAGATCTACCAGCAGGACCGCGACCTCGCCCATCAACGCCAGATCAGCCTGATTCGTGACCTGCGCCGGGCGCCGACGGAGGGCGAGTTGTACCTGTGTTACCAGCCCAAGCTCGACCTGCACCATGGCCATGTGCGCCAGGCCGAAGCGCTGTTGCGCTGGCAGCACCCGATCCTGGGCCTGGTGTCGCCGGCCGAGTTCATTCCCCTGGCCGAGCGCACCGGCAGCATGGGCAGCCTGACCCAGTGGGTGATCGAAGAAGCCATTCGCCAACTGGCCGAGTGGGCGGTGCGCGGGTTGGAGGTGCAGTTGTCGGTGAACATCTCGGTGGATGACCTGGCCGATGACGGCCTGGCCCTGCGGGTGACCGAGTTGCTGGCGCACTACCGGGTATCGGCCCGGCAACTGATTTTCGAAATCACCGAAAGCGCGATCATGCACAACCCGGCCCAGGCCCTCAGCGTGCTGGAGCAACTGCGCGCTTGTGGCATCAGCCTGTCGGTGGATGACTTCGGCACCGGCTATTCATCCCTGGCGCAACTGCAACGCCTGCCGGTGCAGGAATTGAAGATCGACCAATCGTTTGTGCGCAACCTCGACAGCACTTCCGGCGACGGCGTGATCGTGCGCTCGACCATCGAAATGAGCCACAACCTGGGGCTCAAGGTGGTGGCCGAAGGGGTGGAGTTCGAGCCCAGCCTCAAGCTGCTCAAGCTCTGGAAGTGCGACACGGCCCAGGGCTATCTGATCAGCCGGCCGTTGAATGCCATGGCGTTTGAGATGTGGATGCGCCGCGAGCGCGTGCCGGTCTAGGGCGTCGGTGGCTGCACCGACGCCGGTCTTTCAGTGTTCCACCGTTGCATCGACCAGGCTTTGCAACCGTTCCCACAAGCCTTCGACGTGGTGGCGCTCCGTCCCCAGCGCGCCAATGGACACGCGTACCATCCAGCGCTCGTCGAGCACGGCGGGAGTGACGTAGGCGCTGCCTGAATGGTTGAGCTTTTCCGCCCAGGCCCGGGTGTAGTTATCCAGCGCCTCACCATCAAGGCCTGGTGGCTCGTGGCGAATGCACAAGGTTTGCAGGGTGACGGCGGCTACCAGTTTCCAGTGTTTGCTGCCTTCAATCTGTTCTGCCAGCCAGCGGGCATTCGCCAGGTCACGCCGCAGCCGGGCCTGCAGGCCGCTGACGCCTTGCTCGCGGATCAGGAACCACAGCTTCAGCGCGCGGAACCGGCTGCCCAGGGAGATCCGCCAGTCGCGGTAGTTCCTGACCTGGCCGTCAGCCTTGGACTGTAGATAGCTGGGGTTGGTGGTCATGATGCGAATCAAGTGCTCGGGGTCGCGTACAAAGTACACCGAGCAATCAAACGCCGCCCCCAGCCATTTGTGAGGGTTGAGGACCAGCGAGTCGGCGTTCTCGATGCCGTGCCACAGCGCGCGGCATTCCGGGAGGATCATCGCGGCCCCGGCCATGGCTGAGTCGACATGTAACCACAGGCCGTGGCGTTGCGTCAGGGCGCCGATGGCTTCCAGGGGGTCGATGGCCATGGCTGCCGTTGTGCCGGTGGTCGCAATCACCACACAGGGTCTGTTCCCGGCAGCCAGGTCTTGTTCGATTGCCCGCTCCAATGCATGCGGTGACATTGCATTGTGTTCGTCGGTTGCCACGGTACGGATATTGTTCTGGCCGAACCCCGCCAGGATCGCGGCCTTGTTCACTGAACTATGGGCGTGGGCCGAGGTGTAGACGATCAAGGGGGCGCCGCTGTTTTGCAGGCCATCGTGCATCAGCGCGTAGTGGGAGCTGCGTTCGCGGGCGCTGATCAGCGCCACCAGGGTGGAAGTCGAGGCCGAGTCCTGGATCACTCCGCTCCAGTTGGCGCTCAGGCCGATCATGTCGCGCAGCCAATCGGTGGTGACTTCCTCGATTTCGGTCAGGGCCGGGCTCGATTGCCACGACAATCCCACCACGCCCAGGCCGGTACTCAAGCAATCGCCGAGGACGGAGGACAGTTCCACATTCGACGGGAAGAACCCGAAGAAGCTTGGATGCTGCCAATGCAACAGACCGGGCATGATCAGTGTTTCGACGTCGCCCATGATCTGTTCGAACGGTTCGGCTGTCTCAGGCGGGCTGGCCGGCAATGCGGACCTGATTTCGCCCGGGGCCGTGGTGGGTTGCACACCGCGTTGCTCAATGTTTTGTCGATAGTCTGCAATCAGGTCGATCATGGCGTGGCCATGTCGGCGGAATTCTTCAGGTGTCATATCAGGGTGTCCGTCAGGAAGAGAAATAAAGGCGTTAGCACCAGAAGTAAAACGGTTGGCCAGTGGTATAGCCGATAAACGACTGGATGCTGATGCGCTTGCCTGAATCGAAACCGCAAATGGCATGGGGACGGCGAGTATTGATAATCACCAGTTCGTTTTTCTGCGGCTGGATGCGCAGCGGTTTTTGCAAACGATCTTCGGGCAGTTCCGCCCCTTCGAAACGGATGACCTCGTCGTAGGTAAACGCCTCGGTATCCCAAATGACCAGTTCACCTCCGGAAGGGGGTACTTCGAGGTAAATATTCGCGCTGAATTGATGTTCCAGTTCGGCAATCGACAAGGGCAGGCAATCGACATGGGGGACTGTTTCGGAGAGGTGGGCTGTCTCCGGGAACATGGCGCGGATAATGCCGCAGAACATCGGCTGGCCCTGGAACGCCGCGGTTGTCGCACCTTCTGGCCACACCTGCCGGATATGCTCCATCAGTAGATGGATGGGTGGTTTGCGCGGGGCACAGAGGTCATCGATCACGCAGCGCATGTGGGTGGCGTCTGCGTAGTATTTCTGTTGCGAATAGCTATCTGCGGCCTTGCCGTAGGTGGAGTTGAACGGTGTTCCCCAGCGATGGACACCATAGAAATGCTGGACAACTTTTCCGTGCTCATAGGTCTCGTGGTTATATTCCTGGAGCGTCGCCGTTTCGTTGATATGTTTATTTAGTACTTCGCTGGTTTGTTCATTCGCGTAGTCAGGTACCCGGATGGCAAGTATTTCTCCGCGAATAAGTTTTTCCAGGCTGAGTGTGTCGAGTTGCTCAAGCGCCAGGATCCCGGGCGCCTGGCTATGCGGGACTGCAGGTATTGATTCAACGCTGTTGAGGTCCGTCATGATGAAAACTCCATGTTAGTTACAGCACGTCATATAGATAACGTTTGTTTGGCTGGGGATTTACTGGCGACAGTGAGCGTCGGATGGCGCAGGGCCAAAGTTGAGGGAAAGACTTTTGGGGAGGTATAGGACTTTTCCGAGTAAACTTTTAAATACATCGGCGCTATCGGATCGCTTTATTTCACGCATAAAAAAAGGCGGCTACCCACTTAGGTAGCCGCCTTTTTCTTACTGCCGGTTTTGCTTAATCCGGCAGTTTGAACGCCATCACATAGTCACCCTGCTTGGTGCCCAGGGAACCATGACCGCCGGCCATGACCAGCACGTACTGCTTGCCGTCCTTGCCGGTGTAGGTCATTGGTGTGGTTTGCGCGCCTGCTGGCAGGCGGCCTTCCCACAACTGCTTGCCGTTTTTCACGTCATAGGCACGCAGGTACTGGTCAAGGGTACCGCTGAGGAAGGACACGCCACCGGCGGTGGTAAAAGTCCCGCCCAGGCTTGGCACGCCCATGGTCAGTGGAATCGGAACCGGCGAGCTGTCACGCACGGTGCCGTTCTTGTGCATCCAGATGGTCTGGTGGTTGGTCAGGTCGACCGCGGCCACATAACCCCACGCCGGCGCCTGGCACGGCAGGCCCAGTGGCGACAGCATGGCTTCGAGGATCACACCGTATGGCGCGCCTTTGTTCGGCTGCACGCCTTCGGTTTCGCTGACCCGTGGGCCTTGCTTGGCAATGTCGGCGGCCGGGATCAGTTTCGATTTGAACGCCATGTAGCTTGGGTTCACGAACGCGATCTGGCGAACCGGGTCGACGGAAATGCCACCCCAGTCGAACACGCCGAAGTTACCTGGGTAAACGATCGAGCCCTGCAGCGACGGCGGGGTGAACGGACCGTCGTAGCGCATGGATTTGAAGTCAATCCGGCACAGCATCTGGTCGAACGGCGTCACGCCCCACATGTCACGCTCCTTGAGGGGCGGTGGCATGAAGTTCAGGTCGGACTTCGGTTGGGTCGGTGCGGTGTGATCGCCGGCCACTGCGCCTTGCGGTACAGGGATTTCATTGATCGGCACTACAGGCTGACCGTTCGAGCGGTCGATCACGTAGATGCTGCCTTGCTTGGTCGACGCCATCACCGCTTGCTTCACGCCGTCAGCGGTCTTGATGTCGATCAGCGAAGGCTGGCCGCCCACGTCCATGTCCCACAGGTCATGGTGAGTGAACTGGAAGGTCCACTTCACGTGGCCGCTGTCGATGTCCAGGGCAGTCAGGCCGGCGCTGTACTTCTCGGAGTCCGGAGTCCGGTCGCCGCCGTACTGGTCGGGCATCTGGTTACCCATCGGCAGGTAGAGCATGCCGAGTTTTTCGTCCACCGCGAACATCGACCACATGTTTGGCGAGTTGCGGGTGTAAGTCTTGCCCTCGGCCAACGGGGTGGTGTCGTCCGGGTTGCCGCTGTCCCAGTTCCACACCAGCTTGCCGGTGTGCACGTCGAACGCACGGATCACGCCGCTAGGCTCGTCGGTGGAGACGTTGTCGGTCACGTGACCGCCGATTACCACCAGGTTCTTGGTGACGGCCGGTGGCGAGGTGGAGTAGTAACCGCCCGGGGCGAAGGTGCCGATGTTGGCACGCAAGTCGATCTGGCCTTTGTCACCGAAGTCTTCGCACATCTTGCCGGTGTCGGCGTTCAGGGCGATCAGACGGGTGTCGGCGGTAGGGACGAAGATGCGTTTCGGGCAGGCATTCGGCGCGGCGGCCGGGCTGGCGCTGCCAGTCGGGCTCTGTTCCGAGGCATACACGGCATCATCGTGATACGACACGCCACGGCAGGTCATGTGCGCCCAACCCTTGAAGTTGGCAGCGCCTTCGCTGCTAATCTTCGGGTCGAAACGCCAGATTTCCTTGCCGGTGTCCGGGTCCAGGGCAATCACCTGGCTGTGGGGCGTGCACACGTAGAGCATGCCGTTGACTTTCAGCGGGGTGTTTTCCGCGGTGGTTTCACCGGGATCGCCTGGGCCAGGGATGTCGCCAGTACGGAAGGTCCAGGCTGGAACCAGCTTGTGGGCGTTTTCCGGAGTGATCTGTGCGAGTGGCGAGTAACGATCACCGAAGGCCGAACGGCCGTAGGAGTTCCAGTCACCATCAGCCTGGGCCGGCGCAGTGCTGGCCATGCCCGGTACCGCATCGCGGTCCAGCTGGCCTTTCTTGACCATGGCGCCCGGGTCGGTGAATTGGCTGGCCAATGCAGCGGCGCCGGCCAGTACGACCGCGACGCTCAGCGCGCCAGTGCCCAGCGGCGAGGCTTGGCCACGCAGCAACGGACGGCGGAACCACGGGAGCAGCATGACGATGCCGAGAGCAAACAGCAGGGCCAGGCGCGGTACCAGTTGCCACCAGTCCAGGCCGACTTCCCACAGCGCCCATACGGTGCTGGCAAACAGCACCAGTGCGTACAAGCCCAGCGCCGCACGGCGTGTTGCCAGCAGCAACAGGCCTGTGACGGTGATGCCGAGACCGGCCAGCAGGTAATACAGCGACCCGCCGAGCATGCTCAGCTTGATCCCCCCGGCCAACAAGGCCAGGCCCATTATCAGCAGCAAGATCCCCAGCAGCCTGGGCAGCAGGCGACTTGGACTTGAAGCACCATCAGTGCTCATAGTGTGGTTCTCCGTTACGTTTTGAATTGATTGCGCACAGTTCACTGTAGATGACGTTCCGGCGCAGGCTTGGTTCAGGGCTAATTCGTTTTCTTCAGAATTTACTTACAACGTCAGAATGAGCTTTGCAGCTTGATCCCGCCGATGAGCGCGTCATCCACCTGGGCCACGGCTCCGGGGTGACGGATGTATTGCAGGTTCGGGCGCACCGTCAGCCACTGGGTGACATGGATGCCGTAATAGAGCTCAGCGCTGTATTCCGTGTGTTGAATCGGCAGGTAGGATGGGTCATCGAAGTCGTATACCGCGTGGGCCTGGTTGCTTGCCTCGGCATTCTTGCGGTAGGCCGGGTTGACGTGCACCCGGGCCACGGCGAAACCGATATCGTCCTTGGCGCGAGCGTCGAACAGGCCCTTGTAGACCACGCCGGCTTGCACGTAGTTATCCACAGCGTTGGTTTTCTTGTCGTGCATCGTGCCGTTGGCGAACACGTTCAAGCCCCGAGAATGGTCGCTGGCCAGGCTGGTGACTTGCTGCTGCACCCCCAGCCACACCCCGTGCTTGCTGGAGGCGCTGCGATAGGCCTCGCCGCTGAGGGCTGCCGGCTGGTCGTTGCGGTCTTTATACACATCGCTGGCCTTGGCGCTGCTGTAGTAGTAGCCGGCGCGGTATTCGCCGGGCAGGCCGTTCAGCGTAGGCGTCCACACCAGCTCAACCGGGAGCAGGGCGCCTTGGGTGCCGCTGCCGCTGAGCTTGAAGCCGTTGCCGCGATCGAGGTTGGACGGGTTCTGTTCGTAGGCGCCGACCTGGGCGTACAACTCGGGCGTCAGGTGATATTTGACCCGCAACGCCCACTGGCTCACCGGCCAGTTGTACCAGATGCTGCCAACCCAGTTACCGACCTGCGAGCCGCAGAATGCGAGGTTCTGGAAGTCGCAGGGGAAGCTGTTGAAGTCTTCACCTTCGCCAAAGCGCCCGGCCTTGATGTCGAGCTTTTGGTCGAAGAATTTCTGCTGGTACCACATCTGCGTCAGGCGCCAGGTCTGGCCACGGCCCCAGACTTCCTGGGACGAGGTAAAACCGCCCACACGCGGATCGTTGACCCGGTCATTGGTGATGTTGTTGCCGCTGCGCTCGGTCACCGTCAGCTGGAACTCGGCGTCGTGCCAGCCGAGGATCTTCTGCAGATCCATGTGCGTGCCCAGGCCGAATTGGTCGCTGTAGCGCGCAGTGCGGTCGTGATCCGAGCCGCCGTGCAGGTTGCTGCCCATTTCGCCGGTGTAGTCGAATTTGAAGTCGTAGCCTTGTTGAGACAGCGCTGTCCGAGTGCCGCCGAAATCACCCAGCATCCACGGTGATTCAGCGTCAAAGGCAGGTGCGGCCTGGGCACAGTTGATCAGGCCGAACGGCAACAGCGCAGCGCACAGGCGCAGGTTTGGGAAAGCAGGCATAGGCAAAATGGGGTCTTAATATTTTATGGTTTTGAAACGCAAACAGCGGCCTGGCGCGTTCGCACAAGGGCGTTGAACACGGGCGGTCGATGGTTTGGTGGAATGATGAAACGTTTCAGTTTGTTGCTGACAAGGATAAAGCCCTGGCGCGGGGAGAGAAAGGGCTAAACGGAAGATGGATTCTTTCGGATTTGGTAATAGTGCGCTGGATCGTCGGATTTGGTAGCAATCTGTGCGTTGGTTTGTGTTTGAGGGCGTGGTTATCTGCGTCACCAAAACAGATGGGGGGTCGACATGGAAGGCGACGACAACGTAGGTGAGGCAAAGGCCGTAACAGCCGGGGAACTAGTCATTATTCTCGGTCAGTATCACAGTGCAATGTCCAGACTGGGCTCCGGGATCATCAGTTTGTCCGGTGCTCTGAAACACAGTGAAAATGCCGAAGTGAAAGAGGCGGCAGATGAGGCTTGGTTAAAACTGAATGAGTTTATCGATTACATGGACAGCGTCGCTGATGATTTAAACGCGTTGGCCAAGGAAAAAGGCATCCCAAATGGCGAATGACCTCAAGAATAATGTGAGTTATCTTCGACACGAGTATCGTCAAGCCTCTTCACTCGAGAGTACCCGCAAAAGTGGTGGAGGCAGCGGAGGAGGAAACGACTTGGAAAAGCGTATTGATACGATTGAAAAAGCACTTCCTGATATACGCGATCGGCTTTCGCGAGTAGAGACGAAGCTCGATGGCATAAAAGAACAGATGGTGACCAAGGCTGACCTGATCGCCACAAGGGCCGAGTTTCGTGAAGACACATCAGGGCTGCGTCTTGAGATCGCCAATTTCAGGACAGACATGCAATCAATGGAAACCCGTATCCTGAAATGGTTTGTTGGAACTGCGGGCGTTCTGTCTGCCATCGCCTTTGGCGTCGCCCGACTCGTCCACTGACGTTTTCCGTTCGAAGCCCAGCTTCCCGCCGGGCTTTCTGGTTTTTAAGCCAACTTCGGCAAACACTCTTCAAGAATATCCAGCCCTTCCTCCAGCACCGCCGCTTCAATCGTCAACGGCGCCAGCAGGCGGATGATATGCCGCGATTTGCCGCTGGGCATCAGCAACAAACCCGCCTCGCGGGCCAGTGCCAGCAGCTGGGCCAGTTGTTGTGGCGCCGGGCTGCCGTCGGCGTTGGCCAGTTCGATGCCACGCATGGCGCCCACGCCGGTCAAGCGGCCGAGGTAGGGGGAGAGCCTTTTCGAACACCATGATTCATAGCGACTGACGATCGCTTCTTCCTGCTGAGTGCCCCAACCTTGCAGGTGCTCGTCCGTCATTTCATCCAGGGTGGCCAAGGCCGCCGCGCAGGCAATCGGGTTACCGGAGTAGGTGCCGCCGAGGCCGCCTTTTGGCAGGTTGTCGAGCAATGTCTTGCGACCCACCACCGCACCCAACGGCACACCGCCGGCGATGCTTTTGCCCAGCAGGATCAGGTCCGGTTCGATGCCCAGGCGTGAGAAGGCGAAGCGCTGACCGGTGCGGCCGAAGCCGGACTGGATTTCATCGGCAATCAACAGGATGTTTTTCTCATCGCAGAAGCGTCGCAGGGCCTGGGCAAATTCCACGTCCAGCGCCAGGAAACCACCTTCGCCCTGCACGGGTTCGATGATGAAACAGGCCACGTCGTCGACGTCGATTTCCACGCTGAACAGGCGGTCCATCGCCTTGAGTGCTTCGCCGCAGGTCACGCCGTTGTCGCGGCTGGGGTAGGGCAGGTGGAACACCGGCCCCGGCAATACGCCGACTTTTTGCTTGTAGGGCGCGACCTTGCCGTTGAGATTGAGCGTCGCCAGCGTGCGCCCATGAAACGCACCGTCAAAGGCGATGACGGCGGTGCGGCCAGTGGCGCCGCGGACAATTTTCAGGGCGTTTTCCGCCGCTTCCGCTCCACTGTTGGTGAGCATGCCACTGACCGGGTAATCCACCGGGATGAATGCGGTAAGACGGTCCATCAGTTCGATGTAGGGCGCGTGAGGCGCGGCATTGAAGGCGTAGTGGGTGAGCCTGGTGGCCTGGTCGCGGATCGCCTCCACCACACGCGGGTGGCAGTGGCCCAGGTTGAGCACGCCGATGCCGCCGACGAAATCGATGAAGCGCTTGCCGGTGGTGTCCCAGACTTCGGCGTTCCGGCCATGGCTGAGGCTGATGGGGTGGACGATGGAAATCGACTGGCTGATGGTTTCGCGGCTCATGGATCCGGGACTCAAGAATAGGATGCGTCCTTTTATCTAAGCCGTGAGCCGCCTTGCCCCGCAAACGAAATAAAGTCGCCGGATCATTATTAAAAGTCGGGATGTGCTATGGCGAGGGAGCAAGCTCCCTCGCCACATCCACCATCCAGTTCAGGAACGCCTTCACTTTCGGGATCTCCCCGGCATGCTCGGCATGGGCGATAAAGTGCGCGCCGGCACTCGGCATTCTGTAATCCCAGGGGATCATCAGGCTGGCGTTCGCCAATTCCTCGGCCACCAGATACTGCGGCACCAACGCCACGCCGTACCCCGATTGCGCGGCGCGGATGCACATGTAGAACGTGTCGAAACGCGGCCCGTGGTAGCTGTTTTGCGAGTGCAGGCCCTGTTCCAGAAACCACTCGTGCCAGGCTTCCGGGCGCGAGGTGCATTGCAGCAAGGTGTGGCGGGACGAGGCGTCGCTGCCAGCGGCAACAAACCCGGGGGCACAGACCGGCACCACGGCTTCGCGAAACAACTCGATGCAAGTTGCCCCCGGCCACGCTCCCTGGCCGAAGAAAAACGCGATATCTGCCTTGGCCTGCAACACGTCGAACGGCTCCAGTTCGTTGCGCACGTCCAGATGGATATTGGGATGGCGCGCGGCGAAATCCTTGAGCTTGGGCACCAGCCAGCGGTCACCGAAGGTCGGCTGGGTGGCGATGCGCAGCACTTCGGTCTCGCCACCGTAGGTGAGGATGTAGCGGCTGGAAATATCTACCTGGTTGAGGATCTTGCGTACTTCCTCCAGGTACAGCGAGCCCGCCGGCGACAGGTACAAACGCTGGCGCACCCGCTGGAACAGCGGGTGGCAGAGCATCTCTTCGAGCTGTGCCACCTGCTTGCTCACCGCGCTCTGGGTCAGGTGCAGTTCTTCGGCAGCGCGGGTGAAACTCAGGTGGCGGGCGGCAGCTTCGAAGCACTGCAGGGCGGTCATCGAAGGGGTCAAGCGTTTCGAGATCATGAGAAGTTCATTCCAAATCGGAAGGAGCCTTTGCCTAAACGTCGTTTGTGGCCAAGGTGTAAAGCCGTTGATACTGACCGGCAACACTATAAACGGCGCGGGTTTGTGGCGCCGAATAATAAAGACCGACAGGGAGCGCCTTGCATGAAGCACATGAAATCCACGTTGGCGGCATTCACCGCCGCAGCACTATTGGGGCTGGCCGCAAGCGTACACGCGGGGGCGACCCTGGATGCGATCCAGAAGAAGGGTTTTATCCAGTGTGGGGTCAGTGATGGGTTGCCGGGTTTTGGCGTGCCGGACGCCAACGGCAAGATGACCGGCATTGATGTGGACGTGTGCCACGCCGTCGCCGCAGCACTCTTTGGTGACGCGTCGAAAGTGAAGTTCAGCCAGTTGACCGCCAAGGAGCGTTTCACTGCGTTGCAATCCGGCGAGATCGACCTGATTTCCCGCAACACCACCTGGACCAGTTCCCGTGACGCGGGCATGGGCATGGTGTTCACCGGCGTGACCTACTACGACGGCATCGGGTTCCTGGTGAACACCAAGCTCGGTGTGAAGAGCGCCAAGGACCTGGACGGCGCGACCATCTGCATCCAGGCCGGCACCACCACCGAGCTGAACGTCTCGGATTACTTCCGCGCCAACGGCCTGAAGTACACGCCGATTACCTTCGACACTGCTGACGAAAGTGCCAAGGGCCTCGAAGCGGGCCGCTGCGACGTGCTCACCACCGACCAGTCGGGGCTGTACGCCCAGCGGATCAAGATGGCTCACCCGGATGAGTTCGTGGTGTTGCCGGAAGTGATTTCCAAGGAGCCATTGGGCCCGCTGGTGCGCAAGGGCGACGACGAGTGGTTCAGCATCGTCAAGTGGACGCTGTTCGCCATGCTCAATGCCGAGGAAATGGGCATCACTTCGCAGAACGTTGAAGAGCAAGCCAAGTCCAGCAAGAACCCGGACGTCGCCCGTTTGCTCGGCGCAGACGGTGACTACGGCAAGGACCTGAAACTGCGCAAGGACTGGGTCGTGCAGATCGTCAAGCAAGTGGGCAACTACAGCGAGGTGTTCGAGCGCAACATCGGCCAGGGCAGCGTGCTGAAGATCAAGCGCGGCCTTAATGCCCTGTGGAGCAATGGCGGGATCCAGTACGCGCCGCCGGTTCGCTGAGGTTTCACGAAGAAACCGTGTCCTTGCCCGCCGCCTTGGAGCGATACAACGCCTGATCGGCCCTGGCCATCAGGCAGGCGGGTGACTCATCGTTGCGTCGCTCTACCACGCCGAGGCTCAACGTCACCTTGAAGCTGCCCACGGCGGGCAAGTCCTTGAGCGCACAGCGCATCCGCTCGGCCAATTCCCGCGCGGTCTCCAACGTGCTTTTGGGCACGATGACCATGAATTCATCGCCGCCCCAGCGGGCCAGCAAGTCGCCGTGGCGAATGCAGGCCTCCAGGCATTCCACCACGCGCACCAGGGTTTCATCGCCTACGGCATGGCCGTGCTGATCGTTGATGGGCTTGAAGTCGTCAATGTCCATGGCGATCAGCGAGAGCGGCAGGCGAAACCGTTGGGCGCGAGCGCACTCTTCCAGCAGGACGCGTTCAAGGCGGTAACGATTGGCCACGCGAGTCAAGGCGTCGCGTTCGGCCAGGGAGCGATTCTCGTCCAGTTGCAACTGCAGTTGTTGATTGACCCGCGACAGCTCGCGGGTGCGCTCGGCCACCAGGGCTTCAAGGGATTGATTGCGGCGCTCCAGCTGTTCGATGGACTGTTTGCGCGCCTGGATACTGCGGTGGGCGCCGACCATGCGTGCCACCGAGCCGTCGTCGTTACGTGCGATCACGTAGCCGCGGTCTTCGATCCACAGGTAGGAGCCGTCTTTCTTGCGGCAGCGGTATTCGGCTTGATAGTGAGTGGTGCGGCGGTTGATGTAGTTATCAAACAGCACCATCACTTGGGGATAGTCATCGGGATGAATCACGTTTTCCCAGGTGAATACGCTGTTTTCCAGGGAGTGATGGGCATAGCCGAGCATTTCGTACCAGCCGGGGTTGCGGTAGACGAACCCGGTGTTGGCGTTCCAGTCCCAGATCCCGTCGCTGACCAGCTCCATGATGGCATGCAGCATGTCGGCGTTAAGGTCGCAAAAGTCCTTCCTTGACGGTTCGCTGCCGGATGTATCGTCCATTGCGCACTCCCTGCGTGGACTGGCTCCTGGGGCCAGCCAAAATTGATGCCGATACTCCGTGGCTGGCGGTACTGTACAACGGCGCCTTGGCGCTTAGAAGGGGGTCTTTGGTCTAGTGAGAGTGTGGCTAAAAGCCACTACTTGCTTGGGTTCAGCTTCTGATCAGGCGCCGCCATCCTGGTCCTGGGCGCCCCATTGGCATTGTGCTGATAAATCGCCTCAGGCTGCCCCTGCCGGTTAAAAAACACCTGCCCGATCCCGGCAGAATTCCAGAGCCGTTCGCCCGCTTCAGCGTGTTCCGGAATATGCGGCACTACCTGCATGAGTCGGCGACGGGTGAACCAGTTCAGCGGTGAGCGCGGTGAGTAGAGCCATCGATTGAGACGGTCGAACCATTCCAGCAAGCGCGGCGGGAATTCGTTCTTGATGCCGCTGCTGGTGATCTGCCAGATTTTTGGACCGGCATTGCGGTGGCGAATCAGCACTTCATAGACGAACGAGTAGTGCACGTCTCCCGAGAGGATCACGTAGTTGCCCGGTGTGCGGGAGTGACGAAAGATGTTGAGGATCACCTGTGCCGCGCCCCGGTGGGCCATCCAGTTTTCCGCGTCCACCAACAGCGGGTAGCCGCACCAGCTGAAGGCCTTCTGCACGGTTTCGATCAGCTTGACGCCGAAGATAGGCGCCGGTGAAACGATGATCGCGCAAGGGTGATCCAGCAGCTCCTGTTGCAGTTCGCTCAGTGCTTCCCAGTCCAGCAGGCCGGAGGGTTGCTTGAGGTTGAACTCGCTGCGCCAGCGCCGGGTACGGGTGTCGAGCACTACCAGTGCGGGGGTGGTGGGCAGTACGTAATGCCATTGCTGGAACTTCAGCAGGTCATCCACCAGCTCATCTTGAGCGTCAGGCTGCAGGTAGTTGTCGTGGGCCTGTGTGGTGAGCGCCAGGGTTTTGCCGATCACCGTATCGAACGCATCCGGGTTATTGCCCCAGCCCTGGCACAGCATGTAGGCCAGCAGTGCGTTGCCGATGATGCGCTTGGAGAACGGATGCCCGTAGGCGGTTTCTTCCCATTGGGCGCTGAGGTTCCAGTCGTCGGTGATGTCGTGATCATCGAAGATCATCAGGCAGGAGAGGTGGGCGAACACCCTGGCCACGCCACCCAGGCCGTCACGGAACGTGTCGATCTGCACTTGCTCGTGCCCATAGCGTACGTGCCCTTCGGCGCGCAGTTGCGGCGCTTGCGGTGTGATCAGCTGCCACGGTACGGGCGACCACGCCAGCAGGTACATCGCCATGACTTCGGCAAAAGTCACCAGGTGGTTGTCGGCGCTGCTGCTGGTGAAAATAGGCTTCTTCACCCCGCCAAAAAAACGCTCGCGCAGGGTCTCGTTGCTCTTCAGGGCGGGCAACAGGTCGGCTCGATGGTAGTAGCTGGCGGCATGCTCATAAAGCGCGGCGCTGTTGTCGACGACGGCACCGTCGAGGTGTTCATCGAACAGGCCGAGGCGCGTGATCAGCGCATGAATGGCCCGCAGCATCGGCCCCGCGACATCGTCGGCGTAGACCTGGTCGCCACTCATCATCAACAAGGCCGGGCGTTCCTCCAGGGTGTTCGATTCGGCCAGCAGCCGGTCGACACACAGCAAACCGTCGGCTGCGCTGTGATGGGGCTTGCGGCAGGAACCGTGGACCAATTGGTGGATGCGGCTGTGCAGGACGAAATGCGGGCCTTGTGCGCCCGGGTAGAGCAGGTGCGGCGCCCATTCGGCGATACCGGCACGGTTTACCAGCAGGTCGTAGCCGATGCTCACGTCCTGGGGCAGGGCTTCCGCCAGCGGTATGTCGATCAGATGGATAAAGGCCTGGCGCCCGACGGGCACCACCTTGCATTGGCTGGCGTCCAACTCGATATCGAGCGCCGCGCCTTGGGCGACTTGCAGCCTCAGGGTCAATGCCAGGGGACGACTTCCCACCAGCCACATCACCAGGCGCCGCGGTTCCAGGCGTCGCAGCAACGGGCCGGCGAGTACAGCGGGAAGTGTGTCGGGGTGAGGCATCAAGGCAACGGCTCTGGGCAAGGTTGGGCCGAAAAGGTAACGCATTGAATGTCAGCGTTTTGTTAAGGCGCGATACCCGGGCGAGCGGCAAATTACCCGGCGCCCACTGGCCCGGGCTATAAACCTTTCATCTCAAATCATGACTGCGTGGCGCAGGTCTCGCCTTCGGCAATCATCCAGCGCAGCACTTCGGCCAGGGCCACACTGTGCTGGCGCTCGACCCAGCGCACACCCTGCGGGCTGTACCGTTCGACATAGCGGCTCAGCACCAGGCGGCCCTGCTCCGACGACAGGCTCAGGCGGATCTCCCGGCAGAGCAGGGCGCTGGTCCCGCGTTTACGAACCTGACGTTGCAGGACCAGTGAGCTTGATTCAGAAATCATCGCCGGCTCCCTGTGCACAATTATCGGCCTGAGGCGACGTCGCCCCCTGCTTGCCCTCCAGCACAAAGGCCGCGCGGTGTTCGGCCACCACGTTACGCAAGGCACTGTAGTAGTCCGGCAGCTTTTGCAGGCTGTCGGTCAGCGGCAGCAACGAGGCGCGCGTGTCCACTGTGCCACCCACCAGGCTGATGGTGCCCAGGGTTTGCACGGTATCGCTGTCGCCCAGCGGCGCCACCAGGAAGTTCAGGACCTTGCCCGCCGCATCGCGGCTGTTGCCGGTGCCCAGCAACGGCAGTTCGACAATCGGCCCGTTGCCAATCCCCCACACGCCAAAGGTCTGGCCGAAATCGGCGGTGTGGCGAGGGATGCCCAGCGGGTCCGAGACATCAATCAAGCCGACGATCCCCACGGTGGTGTTCACCGCAAAACGTCCCAGGGTGTTGATCGAACGCCGTGGGTTGCCTTGCAGCAGGTCGTTGATGAAGACCTTGGGCTCGCTGAAGTTGCTGGCGAAGTTATGCACACCCTGCTGGAAAAACTCCGGCATGTATCGGTAGCCTCGGGCTACAGGCGCCAGGGCGTAGTCATCCACCGCGCGGTTGAAGGCGAACACGCCCCGGTTGACTGGTTCGGCGGGGTCATACACCGGGTAGGAAACCTGTGCGCAGCGTGTGGTACTCGTTACGTTGGCCGGGCTCGCGCAGCCTGTGAGGTAAGACACAGTCAGCAACAACACCGCCTGGCGAGCCAGGTGCTGGGGATACGTCAGCGAGCGCATGGGGTCAGTCTCCGGGAAAAGGAAGCCGATGCTGGCAGCCGCAGCTTGCGCAAAGATGTCTGCTTTATTGCGCCGTTGACGCTTTATTGCACGATTGAAATATATGACGGGCCGCGTCGAATGGTTTTAGATGGCGCATCGACAAGACCAAGTGATGCCCATCGGTGAGCCATCTTTTAATCGTGGACGATGACCTCGAGGTCCTCGCCCTGCTGAAGAAATTCTTCCTGCAACATGGCTACACGGTCGAGACCGCCGCCAATGGCGCCGAGCTGTGGGCGGCCATGGAGCGTACACCTGCCGACCTGATCATCCTCGATCTGATGCTGCCGGGGGATAACGGCCTGTTGCTGTGCCAGCGCCTGCGCCAGCAATACGCAACACCGGTGATCATGCTGACCGCCATGGGCGAACTGAGTGATCGCGTGGTGGGCCTGGAAATGGGCGCCGATGATTACCTGAGCAAACCTTTCGATGCCCGTGAATTACTTGCCCGGGTGCGCGCCGTACTGCGTCGGGCGGGTGAAAACCGGCCGACGTTGGGCGACGTGTCGCGCCCGCTGATTCGTTTCGCCGGCTGGCAACTGGACCTGACGCGCCGTGAGTTGCGCTCGCCGGACCAGGTGATGATCCCGTTGTCGTCCGGGGAGTTCGACCTGCTGCTGGTGTTCGTCGAACACCCGCAGCGCGTGCTCACCCGCGAGCAATTGCTGAACCTGGCGCGGGGCCATAGCCACGACGCGTTCGACCGCAGCATCGACGTGCAGGTCAGCCGCCTGCGACGCAAGCTGGAGTTCGACACCAAGCGCCCGGCGATGATTCGTACGGTGCGCAACGGTGGTTACCAGTTCACCGTCGCGGTGACCCGCTCATGAGCCGCTTCAAACCTCGGGACACCGTGGCCCGCTGGATTGCCCTGACCATCCTGATTGCGATGCTCACTGCGCTGGCCTTCAATGCGCTGTTTGTGCAACTGGCTGGCGTTTGGGCCAGGCCGCCGTTGGGTGAAACCGGCCTGTTGGAGAAGGTCGCGGTGATCGTGCGGATGATCGAAGCGGCGGAGCCGTCCCAGCGCGCGCAACTGACTCGGGCAGTGGCCGATGACAGCTTCAATGTGAGTTGGTCGGCCACCCGCACAGGCATTGATGTGCCGGTTCTGGAAGACCCGGGGTTTCACTCCGACCAGGTGTTCAAACAGCTGCTCAAGGGGCCGGAGCGGCGAATGGAAGCCTACGAACCGTCCGACTGGCCTGGCCCCGGCGGGCGCTATGCGCTGGTGGTGCAGCTGGTGGATGAATCCTGGCTGATGTTCAGCGCGCCGTCGCGCAGCTGGGGCCTGGCGGAAGGCCCGCGAAGCCTGATCGTGCTGATGCTGGTACTGATTTCCACCGCGCTGGTCACGCTGATCGCCACCCGGCGCCTGGCCCGGCCGCTGCAGTATTTCGCCCAGGGTGTGCGACGTTTCGGCGCCGACTTTCGTGCGCCGCCTATCGAGCCGGTCGGCCCCCAGGAAATCCGCCAGGCGATTCTCGCGTTCAACGGCATGCAGGCGCAGTTGCAGCACTTCATCCAGGACCGCACCCAGATGCTCGCCGCGATTTCCCATGACCTGCGTGCGCCGCTGACCCGCCTGCGCCTGCGGGGGGAATTCATCGAAGATGCCGACCAGCAGCACCGCCTGTTCCGGGATGTCGACGAGATGCAGGCGATGATCAACACCGCGCTGGAATTCTTTCGCGACGATGCGCGTCTGGAACAGGCTACCCAACTTGACCTCGCTGAGTTGCTGCAAACGCTGATTGACGATTACCGCGACCAGTCCATCGACATCACCTTCAATGGCCCGCCACGGCTGGTGTATTTCGGTCGCCCGCTGGGGCTCAAGCGAGTGATGACCAACCTGATGGACAATGCGATCCACTACGGGCGGGCGCCGGAAATCGAACTGCAACAGAGTCCGGGCGTGGTGACGATACGGGTACTGGACCGTGGCCCGGGCATCCCGCAGGAGCAGCATGAGCAGGTGTTCCTGCCGTTCTTTCGGCTGGAAGGCTCACGCAATAAAAGTACCGGCGGGGTCGGTTTGGGCCTTTCCACGGCACGGGCGATTGTCCTGGAACACGGTGGAACGCTGACGTTGGAGAATCGCCCGTGTGGCGGGTTGGCCGCCGTGGTGGTGTTGCCGGTTTAGGAAGGCTTAAACCCTCACGGCAAATTCCCTTTTCCCAGATCAGTCAGATTACCGCTATTCGACTGAAAAATTTGCTGGTTGGAGCTGCTACGCGAGGGCTCATCGTTTGGTTTGAGGGCCGGCTGAACAGGTTGGACGGGTTGAGTGGCTTGAGGCGAATGAGTGGGTTGATTGAAGGATTGGATATGGAAAGCGCTGCCAATGATTGGAAAGGACATAGATGTTGGCTCTCATTAGAAAGGACGTGAAGTGTGCGCATTCACCTCCCTTTGAGTGCGTCCTGATCAGTGGCCCTGGCCCGGTCCGGCGTTCCGGGCCTTTGGGTTTCCATATGCTTCGCCGTCTCGATGAGGCGCCGTTTCAAGCCGGCTTGGGCACCGTAAACCGAAATTCGCTGCCTCGCCCCAACTCACTCTCAGCCTCGATCCGCCCGCCGTGGGCCTGCACGATGCCTTGGGTGATGTACAAGCCCAGGCCGCTGCCGGTGGGATTGTTTTCGGTTTGCGTCCAGTAGCGATCAAACACGTGAGGCAACTGATCAGGGGCGATCCCTTCGCCGGAGTCACGCACCGAAAACACAATCTCTTCGCCATTGCTCAACGCACTGATGCCGATATTGCCCTGGCGCGGGGTGAACTTGATGGCGTTGCCGATCAGGTTCGACAGCACCTGGAACAACCGTTCCGGGTCGGCATGGATTTGCAGCCCGGGTTCGGCATTGAAGGACAGGTCGATGCCCTTTTCCATCGCCAGGGGCGCGAGCAGTGAATAGGCCTCCTCGAACATCTGGCTCACGTCCAGGGCCACCGGCTTGACGGTGTAGCGCCCGGCTTCGATCTTCGAGGTGTCGAGCAAATCTTCCAGCAGCACATTCATGCGCCCAGCGGCTTGTTGCATGGTATCGATGGCCGAGGAAATCCGTCGCGAGGTGTGTGGGCCATCGGAACTGAAGGCCTTTTGCATCATGCCGCAGAGCATCGAGATCACCGTCATCGGGTTGCGCAGGTCGTGGGAAACCACCGCCACCAGTTCATCCCGGGCGCGCACCGCCTGTTGTTCACGCAGCACCTGGCGGGCCAGGTCATTTTCCAGGGCCGAGCGGCGCAGGTCGTTGGCGGCGAAGCGGTCACCGTGGCTCCATTTGGTGGAAATGCCGGCCATCTCCACCTTCCAGATTTCAAACGAGGTGCGTGGGCGAAGGTGCAGGCCCGCGTCTGTGCTTTCCAGGTCCAGGGGTTTGTTCGGGTCGCCGCTCCAGTTGATGTTTTCCTTCACTTCGGGACGAAACCACAACACGCCGTTGTCCACCGGCTTGGGCAAGCTCATGGCCAGCACGCCACTGGCTACGTGCTGGTATTCAGCCGCCGGCGGGTAAACCGAGGCCAGGTTATGGCTGGCAAACACCGGCTGCCCGGTCTCTTGCAGCCACTTGTGCAGGGCGCGAATCTGCGCAGGTTCCGGGCAATTGCCGTAACGGTGCAGTTGCTTGTCTTCGATGATCGCCACACCGCCTGCGAGGGTCAGGTCCATCAGCAATTGCGGACGCTGCGCCAGGCCATCGAAGACGTTTGCGGGCGAGGCCTGCATGGCCTGGCTGAGCAAGGCCAGGGCCTCGACTTTTTCTTCGCGCTGGCGGCTTAGGTCCAGGGCCTCCATGGCGCTGATCTGCAACGACAGCACCTGGCCGATAGTCTGGCACGCGGTGCGCAAATCATTGGGCACCAGCAGCGGCTGGCGGTTGCCGCAACTGATCAGGCCCCAGAGTTTGTCGCCCGCCATCAGGGAGATGCTCATGGACGACAGCACCCCCATGTTTTTCATGTACTGGCAGTGAATCGGCGACACGCTGCGCAGGGTGGCGAAGCTCAGGTCCAGGGGCTGGCCGGTGTCCGGGCGCAACCTGGGCACCAGCGGCACTGCCTCGTAATCGGCATTGGGGATGATCCGCAGCCAATTGGTGCGGTACAGCTCCCGGGCTTGTTCGGGGATGTCAGACGCCGGGAAGAACAGGCCGTTGAACAATTCCATCGACGGGGCGGACGCTTCGGCGATCACCTGGCCGTGGCCTTCCTCTTCGAAACGATAAATCAGCACCCGGTCGTAGCCGGTCATGGCCTGGATTTCGTTGACGCTGATTTCATACAAGGCTTGAAGGGTTTTCGCCGCCTGCAGGCGTTGCAGCATCTTGCCCAGGTTGCTGGTCCGGCCATTGAGTGCCCGCGGCTGGAAGTCCTTGAGCCGTGGTTCGAACTCCAGCACCAGTACATCCTGATGGCGGTGCAGCAAGCCTTCGAACTCGGCGCCGTTGAGGGTCATGTGCAGCGGTGCGGCGTCGAAAAAGCTGTTTTGCGTGACCATGGCCCGGACGGCTTCGGCATGTTCAATGCCGATCAATGTGTGCAGCGGCTGGCCCAGCAGGGATTCCGGTGAGTGGTTGAACAGTTCGGCTACGTTGGCGCTCACCTGCACGATATGCAGTTCCGGCTCGGACAGGGTCAGCAGCGCACCGTGGGGCTGGATGGCCCCCGGGAAGCGGATGGGTTCGTCTGCACAGTTGGCAAGCAACTCTTCAAAATCTTCGGGTTTCATAGCAGTACCTCCTGGCTGTCGAGCCATTGCTCAAAGCAGCTGAATGTCGAGCGGGCCGCGTTCACGGCGCGCAGTTTGGCGTGCGCATCGAGGGGCACATGGCTCAGGTAGTCGAGAAAGTCTTTCCAGCGCCGACCGGTTTCAGCGCCGTACACGTTGAGAAACGCGCCGCCGTTGTCGGTATCCAGTCCCAGGCGCTGGGCCATTTCCCGGCGCAGGATCTGCCCGCCCAGGGTGGCGCCTTCCAACACATACAGCGCGCCCAGGCAGGCGGCCGGCGTGTCGAGGAGCGGTAGCGACATGCAATGGGGAAGGGCGGCGATGGCTCGGGCGTCCAGGCCCAGAGCGTGAAGATCCGTCAGCAAGGTGGGAGCTTTGCGACGCAGCACCTGATCAAACCCCACGGGTATCAAGCCGCTGTCGTGCAGCGTCGTTTCCAGAGGGTTGTAGAACCCGTAATAGGCCTGGAGCAGGCGTTTATACCGAGTGTGATCGAGCTGCGGGGAGAAAAACGGCAAGCGCTTTTCCAGGGCGACGTGCAGTAAAGCGGTACCCGAGCGCAGGGCTTCAAGTACAGGGGGCGCACCAACGTCATGGGCCTGTGAATGCATTCAGTAAACTCGAACTGGGGGCCTGCTGGCCATGTAAGGTTGCTTAATAACTGACCGCAGGAGTCGCCGCGAAGTTCGCCTTGGCTGATATCGCGATGCTATCAGTGCATGGGCGAACCCTGCACCAGGGCCGACTGCACGCAGTCGATCAGGCGCTTGGTGGTCCACGGCTTGGGCAGGAACCGCACGGTGCTGCCCAACTGCGAGGCCATTGCGGTGTTGCCCGAGGTCAGCACCACCGGCAGCGTCGGCCAGCGATGGGCGACCACCTTGCTCAAGTCGTAGCCATTGAGCAGGCCGGGCATCTGGATATCGCTGACAATCAAGTCTACCGGATCACTGGCCCGTTCAAGAAAAATCATTCCTTCGTCTGCGGACGGGAACGAGGTCACCACCGCGCCGAAATCCTCCAGTACATCTACCATCAACGAGCGAATGATTTCGTCGTCTTCCAGCACCAATATCGATGGCTGAGCCATGATCCTTACTCCACCATCCGGGTTAAGTAAGGTGGAGTGGGGCGCCGTTGAATAGGTTCGATTGGATGTTTTTTTTGCGATGGGTGGTCATTTGGTTGCCTTTGAATTGCGTCAGGGCAGGGCGCTCCACTGGCGAAACCTGCTAGAAGCGTTCATCCAGCAGCGCCGGCAACGTCAGCTCCTTGACGAAACTGGCGCCGGACAGGCTTAAGACCATACGCACCACCTGCACCACGTCATGCACCGGAATCAATTGGCCCTCACCGCGCTGTTCGGCCTGGGTGCGTGAGGTGCTCAAGGAATCTTCGGTATTCAGATAGCCCAGGTTCAGGCAAGTGACACCCAGGCGTTGCTGGCGATAGCCTTCACGCAGCGCATCGGCGATGCCGCGCAAGGCGAATTTCGAGGCGCCGAACGCCACTTCGGGCCGGCCGCTCTGGGGCAGTCCCGAGGTCGAGCCTGTGAGGATGATGCGCGGCTGTGGGCTCTTCAATAACACCGGCAGCAGCCGCTTGATCAACAACAGCGGTGCGGTGATGTTGCAACTGACGATGGCTTCCAGTTGCGTGTCCTCGTCGGTGAGATAGCTGTACGCCGGATCAAACGCCCGCGCCTCCCAGATGCCCAGGTTATAGATCAGTGTGTCCAGCCCGCCTGCCTCCACCGCCTGCTCGATGACGTGCGCCGCTTGGCCAGGCACGCCAAGGTCTGCTTCCACCCAGCGCACCTCGGCGCCAGTGCTGCACGTCAAGGGATCAGGGCGACTGCGGGACACCCCGATCAGCGTATCCCCAACCCCGCCCAGCCCTTCCATCAAGGCCCTGCCCAATCCTTTGCTTGCACCGACCACCATGGTTTTCATCGCTTGTCTCCTGAACCGCTGTGCCGAGAGGAGCGGGCATGCAAGCAGAGTGGTGGGGTGATATCAATTGAGTGGCTGTTTCCAGATGTTAATCTCAGGTGTTTCAACGATCCCGGGTTGCCTCATGCTCACTGTTATCCGACTTGCCGCCGCACCCGACGCAGTGTGTTTACCTGCAATAGAGCGCAGTGCGGCCCAGTCCTTTCGTGCGATCGAATCCTTGAGCTGGCTGGCCGATGCCGAGGTCATGAGTGTTGAACGTCATCTGCAGTTGATCGCGTGGGGTACGTGTTGGGTGGCGGTGGATGCTGCTGGCCAGGTCCAGGGTTTTCTCAGTGCACAGATGCTTGATGACGACCTGCACATCCATGAACTGTCGGTGGCGCAGGTCATGCAGGGCCGTGGCGCAGGGCGGCAATTGCTTGAGGCCGTGATGAATGAGGCTCGCTCGCGCCGGTTGCGGGCAGTCACCTTGACCACATTTTGCGACGTGCCCTGGAACAGCCCGTTTTATCAGCGGCTGGGATTTGAGCAAGCACATTCGCTGGCGCCGGATCATCGTTTGGCAGAGGCTCTGCGTGAGGAGTATCGTCACGGTTTTGCGCCGGGCAGTCGCTGTGCCATGTCATGGCAAGTCCCCAGCTGAACCGGCACAACGGATGGAAAGTTACCCATGAAGTACGTCGTATTATTCAGCCTCGCCCTGATTGCCGGTCTCGTCAGCCTGCCGGCAGCGGCGGCGGGAGACGCCGAAGCCGGTGGAAAGTTATTCAGCAAAACCTGCGGCGGTTGCCATAGCGTCGGCGAAAATGCCCGGGGCGGTTTCGGGCCGCAGCTCAACGGCATCATTGGCCGCCCGGCCGGCACGACCACTGATTACCAGTATTCAGATGCGATGAAGAATTCAGGCGTGGTCTGGACGCGGGACAAGCTGGCCGCCTACATCGAGGCACCGAAAAAGGTCGTGAGCGGCACCCGGATGATTTTCTGGGGGATCAGCGACCAGGAGAAGATCGATAACCTGCTGGCGTACCTTGCGACGTTCCAGGCGCAGTAATTCACATTGATTGACGGCACGCGTCCCGATAATGCCTCGGGGCCTTTCCTGTCACTCGCTTGAAGGCGTTGCTGAACGCACTTTCGGATCCGTACCCCAACGACTGCGCTAACACGCCCACTGACAGATTCCCCTCGCGCAACGCTCGTTGTGCAAGGCGCATGCGCCACTCGGTCAGGTACGCCAACGGTGGTACCCCGGCAACGCTCTTGAAGTAGTGCGAAAAGGTGGTGCGCGACATCGCAGCCGCCGTAGCCAGGTCTTCCAGTGTCCAGGCACGCCCCGGCTCGCTGTGCATCAAGCGCAGCGCGGGGGCCAGGCGCTTGTCGCTGACCGTGCGCAGCCAGCCTTCGGGTAATACGCCCGAGGTCTCGACATAGGCCCGCAGGATCTGGATAAACATCAACTGCGCCAGTTGCGCCGACGCCAAGCTTGCCCCGAGCAAATTGGCTTGCCCCTCATGTGCCAACTGGCCGAGTAGCCATTGCACGATTGTCGCTTGCGGCGACGTGGCCCGCACGTGGATCAGGGGCGGCAGCGCGTTGGCCAGCAGGCCGCCACTCTCCGGGTCCAGTTGCACGTAGCCGCCGATTTGCACACAGCCCTGGCCGTCACCGATTTGCGGGAAGCGGCCGGCGTCAGCGAATAATTGCCGCGCTTCCAAAGGCGCGACCGACACATCGCCTGCAAGCACAAACGAGCGTTGCGCACACAGCAGGAACACATCGCCCGCCTCAATCAACACCGGCGCCAGTTCGCCATCCATCCACAACCAGCACTGCCCCTTCACCACCCCGAAAAACTTGATCTTGTCCGGCGCGGGAAAACGCAGGGCCCAGGCGCCGCCCGCGCTGAAGCCGCCGGTCATAACCGATTGGGCATTCACGAACGTGAGAATCTCGGAAAACGGGTCGCTGGGCATATTCGTACTTTTACGCATGTAAATGGGATAATCGAGTATTCAGAGTACGGCTTTCGAGGGGTAGCGTGTTAACCACACGTCCAATGGAGACTCTGTCATGCCCACAGTACAAAAACCGATCCACAGCGGCTATGGAGCAGCAACCACCGTCGCCGAAGTCATCCGGGGCGTCGATCTCTCGGGCAAGGTGGCGATTGTCACGGGCGGCTACTCCGGCATTGGCCTGGTCACCGCCCGTACCCTGGCTGCCGCGGGCGCCCGCGTGATCGTCCCGGCCCGTGACCTGGCCAAGGCACGCGCCGTCCTCAAACCTTACCCACAGCTGCAACTTGAACCCCTGGACTTGATGGACGCCCAGTCCATCGAACAGTTTGCCGAGCGCTTTCTGGCGACAGGCTGCCCGCTGCACCTGCTGATCAATAACGCGGGCATCATGGCGCCGCCGCTGAGCCGCAATGCCCAGGGCTACGAATCTCAGTTCGCGACCAACCATCTCGGGCATTTCCTGCTTACCCAGCGCTTGTGGCCGGCCTTGCAGCGCGCCGAAGGTGCACGGGTGGTGACGCTGTCCTCGCGGGGGCATGTGCACGGCGCCGTCGACTTTGACGACTGGAATTTCGAGCGCCAGGCCTACGATCCATGGAGGGCCTACGGTCAGTCCAAGACTGCCAATGCGCTGTTCGCCGTGCATCTGGATACGCTCGGTGCGGCGAGTGGGGTAAGGGCTTTTGCGGTGCATCCCGGTGGAATCATTACCGATCTGGTGCGGCACATGAAGCCTGAAGTCTTGCAGGCATCAGGCTATGTCGACGAGCACGGGAAACCGGTGATCGACCCTGAGCGGAACATGAAAACCCCGGAGCAAGGCGCGGCCACCAGTGTGTGGTGCGCGGTGAGTGGGCAGTTGGCGGGAATGGGCGGGGTCTATTGCGAGAACTGTGATGTGGCGGCGGCAGTGAGTGCGGAATCGGAAGAGCAGTTGGGTGTCAGGCCGTGGGCGGTGGATACCGGGTTGGCGCAGCGGCTGTGGATACTTAGCGAGCAGCTTGTCGCAGGGCGATAGGCCGCAGTGTGGGGTCAGCTCACTGACCCCATCGGCCCATCAAGAACCCTGCGGCGTTTCTCCGCGCGCCAAACGCGCATTGATATCGTCGATCACCGCCGGCAGTTCGACGATGGTGTCGATCAGGTAATGCGGCCGCGAGCCCTCGAACATCTGTGTAATGCGCGCACGCTCCAGCGCCAGCTCAGCAGCAGGCAGCGCCTTGTATTGCTCGTAGGTCAAACCCAGTGCGTTGCCGGAACAGGTCAACGCCACCGTCCACATGCCGGCGCTACGGCCTTCCAGGATCCCCGGCCAGGTGTCGTCGACCTTCACGCACGCGGCCACATCGCTGACCCCCAGGGCAATCACGTTGGCCAGTGCCTGCGCCGGATGCGGGCGCCCGTTGGGCACTTCGTCGGTCGCCACCACATGGTCGGCGACGTAGCCGTTCTGTCGCGCCAGTTCGACCACCTTGGCCATCACCACCGCCGGGTACCCGGAGCAGGAGCCAATCTTCAAGCCCTGCCCGCGCAGGGTGTTGATCGCCTCAAGGGCGCCGGGAATGACCGCCGAATGCAGCGCGATTTTCTCGATCTGCAACGGCATGAAGCGCTCATACAGTGCGGTGACATCCTCGTCAGTCGGCAAGCGATCAAATACCGCCCGATAACGCTCGGCAATCTGTGGCAGGTTGCACAAGGTGCGGATGTGATCCCACTTGCCCATGCCCATCGGGCCGCGGGCTTCCTCCAGGGAAACGGCGACGCCGAACTCACCGAACGCCTCGACAAAAATCTGCGTGGGGGCGAAGGAACCGAAGTCGACGACGGTGCCGGCCCAGTCCAGGACCACGGCTTGCAGCTTGGAAGGTTGTTGGTAGTGCATGGCAAGTCTCCATTTTCAGGTGTGAGCAGGCCGTCCCTCTCTCAAAGAAGAGGTAAGCGCCTGGTGAGGGTTTAAACGGTCAAGACGATCAGGTGGCCGGGATCGGGCTGGCCTCGAATAGCTCGGCGATCATCGGTCGGTTGCGGCGGATGCCCAGGCAACACAAGTGGTAGTCGATGAAAAACGGATGGTCGACGAAGGTGATCGGCGTGGTGCCCGGGGTTTCGGCGTATTCCACGGCAGACACAAAGCCGATGCCGATGCCCTTGGTGATCGCGTGCACAATGGCTTCGCGACTGTTCAGCTGCATCACGCAGTTCACGGCGATGCCCTGGCGCTTGCAGCTTTCTTCCACCAGTTGCCGGGTGCGTGAGCTTTTCTCGCGCATCACCCACTTTTCGCGGCTGATCTGTTCCACGTGCACCTCTTTCTGCCGGGCCCACGGGTGGTCATCGCGCACCACTGCAATAATCGGATAGCGCCGGTACAGCTGGGTATCGAAGCGCTGGTCGAACTCCGAAAGGGCCAGGATCGCCACGTCGATATCGAAGTTGAAGAGCCGGTCCAGGGTTTCCTTTTCCGGGGAAAACGAGGTTTCCAGTTCGATGTCCGGGTGGCGCTGCATCAGCTCGTAGGTCAGGTTCATCGCGATCGGCGGCGACACCGCGCCCAGGCGCAGCAGTCCGGTCTTGCGCTGCTTGAAACTCTGCAACAGTTGCATGGCTTCATCCTCCTGGCCGAACAGCCCCTGGGTGATCCCGTAAAGGGTGTGCCCGGCGGCACTCATCTCGATAAACCGCCCGCGACGGTGGAACAGCTCCACCGAGAACTGCTTCTCCAGCCCGTTGACCTGCTCGCTGACCGTCGGCTGGCCGACGCTCAGGTATTCGGCGGCGAGGGTGAAACTGCCGGTCTTCGCCACCGCATGAAACGAGCGCAGCCACTTGTGGTACTGGTACATAACGAGTCCTGTTCCTGAGGTCCGCCGGGCCGGTCATCAACGTCGGATAAACAACGCCACCGCTGCGCTGCACAGGCAGGCCGAGGTCACGACGATGAAGATCAGCGAGGTATTGCCGGTACTGTCGAGCATACTGCCGATCAGCGGTTCCGCCAGGCCGGCGAACAGATAGGATGAGAAATTCATCACGCCCGTGGCCGTACCCGCACGCTTGGCGCCGACCAGGTCCGGGCACAGCGCCCAGAAACTCGACGCCGGGCCATACACGAAGAACCCGCAGAGGAACAACGCTACCAGGCCGATTGCGCTGTGGGGCGGCAAACTCCACATCCACAGGCTGGTGGCGGCGCCGAGGAACATGTAGAGCATGATCGCCAGGTAGCGTTTGGAGCCGAACAGCTTGTCCGAGACCCAGCCGTTGCTCAGGGCGCCGATGGCCATGCCCACCGGCAGGGCCACGGTGATCCACTTGGGGTCGATCATGCTGTCGCCGCTTTTCCAGTTGGCCCCGAGGAAGTGCACCGGCACCCAGACGATCAGGCCGTAGCGGGCGGCGTTCTGGAAACCCAGGGAGATCGCGGCGATGATCAGCCGCGGATTTTTCAGCACCGCCTTGTAGCGCTGCGCCGAGGATTCGACTTCGCCGTGGGCCACTTCATGATTCTTGTCTTCGGCATTCGCCACGCCAGTATCGGCCAGGGGCTCGAAGCCCATGTCTTGAGGCCGCTCGCGGGCCACCAGGTAGAAAATAATGCCGCCCGCCAACATCAACAGCACCGGCAGGCGGAAGATCCAGCGCCATTCCAGTTGGAACACTTCCAGCACCACGATGGAGGTGACGTACGACAGGACCGAGGCGCACCCGGCCGCGAACACATAAAAGCCATACACCTTGCCGCGCTCGCCGGCGCTCCACCAATTGGAAATCAGCCGGCTGCCGGGTGCCCAGCCGAGGGCCTGGAAGTAACCGTTGATGCCCCACGGCAGGATCAGCCCGGCAAAGCCGCTGGCGAAACTGGTGACCCAGTTGGCCGCGCAGGACAGCACCGCGCCCAGGGTCATGATGCGGCGGCCGCCGAACTTGTCGGCGAGGTTGCCGTTGATCGCCTGGCCAATCGCGTAGGCCCAAAGCATCGCCGCGGAGGCCCAGCCGAGGGTTTCCTTGGTCAGGCCGAACTCGGCCTGGATCCCGGGGATGGCAAAGCCGAAGGTCTGGCGGCCGGTGTAGAAAAACAGATAACAAAACATCGCCGCCAGCAGCATGCGCCACTGGGCTACGCGAAACGATGAGGTACGGACGGCAGGAACAGGCAGCACGTGTGTACGATTCATGATGTTTTCCTTATTGTTATTCGCCCCGGCGACCGCAGCCGCAGGGGGGCACTCTTGATAGGTGCAACAGGAAACGACCGAATTACGGTGAGTCTAGGCCGCTTGCGCGCCGATGAAATTCTTGCCGCGTGCGCCTTGCAGGGCGAAGCGGATCATCGCCTCGGCCTCGGTGGCATTCACGCCGTAGTCGGCAAATTCGGTCTTCACGTCCAGGCTGTGGAGGAAGTCGCGCAACTGCGCCTGGGCCTGCTGCAGGTCGGTGCCGAATACCCGTTGCAGAGTGCGGTCCCGCGCGGCGTCGTGCCCCCATGCCAGGCCCAGTACCAGCGGCAAAGTGAAGGAACAGGCGATGCCATGGGGCAGGCCGTGGTGCAGAGTCATCTCATAAGAGATGGAGTGGGCGAGGGCGGTCTTGGTGTTGGAAAAAGCCAGGCCGGCTTTCAGCGCCGCCAAGGCCATGCGCGAGCGCAATTCCTGGTTGCCGAGGTCACGCCGCAAGCGCGGCAGGCATTCCAGGATGTCTTCGATGGCGGAGATGGCGAAGGTGTCCGAGACCGGGTTGGCGTTGACGTTCCAGATCGATTCCAGCGCATGGGACAAGGCATCCAGCCCGGTGGACACCGTGACCCCGGCCGGCACCGTCAGCATCAACTGCGGGTCGATGATCGCCACTGTCGGCCAGGTGCAGTCCAGGTGCAGCGAATACTTCTTGAGGCTGGCGGAGTCCCAGATCGTCGCCCATGGCGTGACTTCGCTGCCGGTGCCGGCGGTGGTCGGTGCGGCAATCAACAGCTTGTGGCGGGCCGGCGCGAAAGGTTTACCGGTGGCCAGCAACGCCAGCAGCTCGTCGAAATCCCCGGAATCTGTGCCGACGATCAAGGCCTTTGCCGTATCAATTGCACTGCCACCGCCGACGGCGACCACCACCTGGCAGTCACCGGCCTGCAGCCAGAAACGCTCGTAGGTGTCGCGCAGTTGGGCCACGTCAGGGTTGGGCTGTACGTCTTCGATGACGTACACCAGGCGTTCGCCCAGCAGGGCCTGGATGCGGTCTACCAAACCGAGCCCGCGGGCTTCGGGAAAGGTCACGAGGGCGACGCTCTGGCCTTCGGTAAGAGCGGCGAGTTCTTGCAGGCAGCCCCAGCCGAAGCGGGTGTCTACCGGGTTGTGGAAGCGGGCAGTCATGGCGGGTTCCTGGTTTTTGTTATTGGAAGTGCCGCCATAGTCGGGGAGGGTGAGGTGGACCTCAAATCGATAGATTGTGGGGATGGATTGGCTGGGCCGATAGTACAGCCCGACCGTCAGGTGACTTCAGCGCACGTTCCGGAACAACATCAATCGCGCACTCTCATGCAGGCCACGGGTCAGCCCCTGCAACCGCTCAAACTCCTCGGGATACTGCTGAGCCACATTGTCCCTCGGCGTTTGCGACGCCAGGTCATGCAGGGTCGGCGAGCTGCCGTCGTGCTCCATTTGCAGCAGGAAGTCCTTGGTCACGCCACCGATCAGCGGGAACGTGCCCTCGCGCAATACCAGCGGCACCACGCGCTCGCCTTCCGGCGCAGGTTGCTGGATATCCCGGCCCATCGCGCCATTGCGGAACGGTATGCCCGCCATGCCGGCCACGGTCGGCAGCAGGTCCGCCAGGCCGACGGCTTCTTCGATCACCCGGGGTTGCAGGCCGGGCGCGTGGATCATCATCGGCACGTTGTTGCTTTCCAGCCCAAGCTGCTCGAATGCCGGCGCCATGTGCGGAATCTGGCTGATTCGGGTGTTGTGGTCGCCGAAGAACACGAAGATGGTGTTGTCGTAGTAACCGCCAGCCTTGGCGATTTCCATCAGGCGGCCGATGTTGAAGTCCAGCAGGCGCACGGCGTTGTACTGCTCGACGCTGCGGCTGCCTGCGGCCTGGACTTGTTCCACGGTGAGGTCATGCACCTTGAAGCCATCGTTGGTCTTGGGGATGGTAAACGGTCGGTGGTTGCCGGAGGTTTGCAGGTAGGCGAAGAACGGTTGGTCCTTGGGGATGGCCCGCAGCAGTTCGTCGCCTTCCTTGAACAGGTCCAGATCCGAAACGCCCCACACGTCCACCCGTGGCGAGCGCCAGTGGCTTTCGTCATACAGCTTCACGCCGTCGATGCTCTGGCGGATCAAGGCGTTGATATTCGCCCAGCCGGCATTGCCGCCGATCATGTAGAGCTTCTGGTAGTCCTCGAACGCATTGATCAAGGTGTGTTGCCGGGTGATCAGCGGGTTGCGGGTCGCCGTCTCCTGGCGGGTAACGTCGGGCACGCCGGTGATGCTCGCCCACACGGTTTTGGCGGTGCCGGTGACGGGCACGTAGAAGTGTTTGAAGAACCAGCTTTCCTTCGCCAGCTTGTCGAGGTTCGGCGTGGGGTTCAGCGGGTTGCCATAGGCGCCCACGGCGCTGGTGCCGAGGGACTCGAGCATCACGAAGATCACGTTCGGCGGGCGCTCGCCCTTGAGCTGATAAGGCTGCACGGCTTGTTCACGGGCGAAGTTCAACTGCTCGGGGTCGGGCTGGCTGACCCCCAGATAATTCGCGACTTGCGGGTAATGCTCTCGTACCCGCGCCTCATCGAATTGCGACTGGCCGACCTTGAGGGTGTCGTACAGAAACAGCACCGGGTTGAGGCCCACGGCGGCGATCTGGTTGTTGCCGGAAAAGAACGCGTCGCTCCAGCGCAGGGGCACCGGGTTTTCGATATTGAGGTTGGCGACGCGGCCGAGCAGGGCCAGCAATACGGCGATCACGCCGACGGTGGCCACGGATGCGATGGCCAACTTGCCAATGGGTTTGCGTTCGCCATCCAGGGTGATGCGTTCAAGGCGAACCAGGGCGTAGGTCCATAGGCCGACGGCGGCAAGCCAACTCAAGGTTATCCACAGCACCGGGTAGGTTTCCCACACCATCTGTTGTGAAATCTGCGCGTCTTCCAGGTAACGCAGCACCGTGGCGTTGATGCGCACACCGAGGTAGGCGTAGTGGCCGAAGTCGATGATGTACACCAGCCCGACGATGGCCAGCGCCAGCAGCAGATAACCCCGTGCCAGCCAGCGCAGGGCGGGGACAGTCACCAGGTTCCAGCGTGGCAGCCAGGCGAGCAGTGCCAGGGGCAACAGGATCAGCACCGCCAGGCGCAGGTCGAAACGCAGGCCGATGCCCACGGTTTCCAGCAGTGCGGGCTCCCTCAGGCCGACCCCGGAAAATCCCCATACAAACACCAGCCGCAGTGCCGCCAGCAACGCAAATACCAAACCGATCGCGCCCACGCCGTAGCGCAGGCGGCGCGAGTGCAACCATCCCATCATTGACCTCTGTGCAATTTTAAAAGAGGGCGCCAGGCAGCCATCGCCAGCATCCACAACCCGGCCACCAGGCAGTAGCCCGTCAGCAGTGGGTCGATCAGATAGTCCCAGTAGTTTTCCGAGGCCTTGAGCCGCAGCGCGAACGCCAGGGTGCCCGCCGCGAGCATCCACACCGCCAGCGTATTACGCAGCCAGAGCATCAACAGTGCTGCCGCGCCTATCAGCACGATCATCGGCCGAGGGTTGAAACCCCAGCGGTAGGGGTCGAAATACGTCAGGCCCATCGTCGCCGGGTACAGCACCAGGCTCAGGGCGCCAAACAGCAACAGCACCTGGACCTTCTGCGGGCGCTGGAGCGGCTGCACCACGCCCAACCGGCACAGGCTGACCCACGCCAGCAACACCAGGGTGCTGATGGCCAGGTCATCGGTGAAGCTGCGCACATACGCCGCCAACGGCAGTTCGTTGACCGGGATAAAACTCACCACCACCAACACCGGCAGCAGCCAGGGGCGCCAGGGTGTTGTGACGCGCAACAGGCTGAGCAGCACAAAACCCAACAGCACAAAACTCAAATGCGCTTGCCATACAGAAACCATCACAGGCGCTCCGACAGCCAGGCTTCGTTGAAGCTGACATGTTTGATAAAGGTGTTATTCCACGAGTACACCAGGTGGTACATGCCGTCCGGGCTGCGGCTGAAGTACGGGTACTCGTATTCGAAATCGCAGCCACGGGGCTTGCACACCCGGTAGTCCAGGTTGCTGAGGAAGCGTTGTTCCAGCGGCAGGCGCAGGGCGCCGCTGGAGGCGCGGAAGCCTTCGCCGATGATTTCCTTGTAGGCCTCGGGGGAGAACGGTTGGCCCAAGGGGTCGGGGGATTGATCCAGTTCCACCACGGTGCGCCACTGATTGAGCTTGGCATCGGTGCCGTACAGGCTGAGCTTGAAGCGGCCGTCCTGCAGGTCGTTGAGGGCCACGAGCAAACCGTCGCCTTCAGTGCTGACGGCTGCCAGCGAGGAGTTGGGATTGGACGGTTCCAATGGGTAAGGCTCGCTCCAGGTTTGGCCGGCGTCTTCGGTGCGACTGGCGAGGACTCGGTGATGGGTTTCGCCGGCGTAACGCAACATGGCGATGGCGCGCTGGCCATCCTGCGGGACGATGGTCGGCTGCAGCGAGTTCTTCCCACGGCTGATACGGAATTTGTCGACCACCGCACCGTCGGGGCTCAAGTACAGGTACTCGGCGAATTTGCCCATGAACTCGTGGTACACCGGCAGGCCGATGGAACCGTCAGCGTGGAATACCGGTGCGGCGCGCACCAGCGTGCTGATATTGAAGAAAGGCGAGGTGATCAGTTGCCGAGGGGCCGACCAGTTCGTCCCGAGGTCATCCGAGACCATCACGTTGATCGCGCTGGTGGCCCAGCCGCCTACCGACACCGAAACGTAGAACATCCACAGGCGATTGTCCGGTGCCAGGGCGATCACCGGGTTGCCCAGCTTGCGGATGTAGCGGTGCGTGCCGTCGCGCGTGCTTTCGCGGGTGGCCAATACTTGCTCCGGGCCCCACTCGGCACTTTTCGCGTCAAAGCGCGCGGTGCGCACCTGCACATCGGCGGCGCCCTCGCGGGACCCGGCAAACCACACGGCCATCAGGTCGCCGCCGGGCAGGGCGGTGACCGAGGAGGAATGCACAAAGTCATTGAGCTGCGAGGAGACAAAGCGGCTGCTGTATTGCGGGGCGGCCGCTGTTGGCGAGCTGTCCTTGGGGCCTTGGGCAAACGGCGCCAATACGTGGGGCGGATGGCTTTGCCAGGCAGCGAAAAACACCACCAGCAGACTGCAGATCATTAAAAGCGGGCGCATAGAGAACCTGTCGGGAAAAAGGATTACTGCGCACGGTCATCCGGCAGGCGCCTCCTGCGGCCGGTGAGCATGGATAACGGCAGGTTGTCCCGCACCTGGATACTTTCAAACAACGCCGCCAGCACATGCACGCCTACCAGGCCGGCCAGTACATTGGCGGCAGTTTCGTGCAACAGCAGCGGCCAATCGGCGCCCCACAGGGCGTCGACTTCCTGCATCAAAAAGCCACTGGCACCGATAGCCAGCAGCGCCAGCAACATCAGAATCATCACCAGCGCGCCAATGGGCGAATGGCCCAGGCGGTGCTGCGGCCGGCGGTTGAGCAGTGAACGCACATGGCCCATGAGCCGTTCCGGTGTTGGCCAGAAGTCCGCCCAGCGCGCGCTGCGCGGACCGACAAATCCCCACACCAACCGCACCAGCAACCAGGCCATGGCGTAATAGCCCAGCCATACGTGCCAGTCGTCGCCTGCTTCGTTGAAGAAGTAATTGGCCACAAAGACGCCGGCGATGGAGAGGTGAAACACCCTCACCACCGGGTCCCAGAGGCGCAGGGAGGTGGCTGGCATCAGCCCTTGATCTCTGTCTTCACGGCCTTGCCGGTGACTGGATCGTGGTAGATCTCGACCTTGCGCTTGTCCTTGTCAAAGCCATAGATCTCGTAGCAGTTGCCGTCAGTAACCTTGAACTTGCTGATCTCGTAGCCCTGGGCCTTGAGTTGCTCCTGAAAGGCCTTCTGGTCCTGCCATTGCGAGCGCTCGGCAGTGGTGCATTGCGGGCCGGCGAAGGCCATGGGGCTGGCGATAATCAGCGACAGCAAGAGAATTTTGCGCATGGAAGCACTCTCAGCAGATGTGGGAGATTTCACTGTGCAAAACCAACCTTAGCGAAAGCTTAGTTGGCAACGGCCCGTAACATCTTTCCCGAAATAGCCTCGACGGTTACAGGGCATCATGCCGCCGGTTACTCCAGAGAATCAGTTATGCGCCTGCTCCTTGTCGAAGATGATCGTGCCCTTGGCCAAGGGATCCGCGTGGCCCTGGGCGCCGAAGGCTACACCCTGGACTGGTTGCAGGATGGCGTCAGCGCCTTGCACGCGTTACGCACCGAAAGCTTCGACCTGCTGCTGCTCGACCTCGGCCTGCCGCGCCTTGACGGCCTCACACTCCTGCAAACCCTGCGCGCCGAGCAATACGACCTGCCGGTGCTGATCCTTACCGCACGCGACGGCACCGCCGAGCGCATCGCCGGCCTGGACGCCGGCGCCGACGACTACCTGGTCAAACCCTTCGACGTCGAAGAGTTCAAGGCCCGTGTGCGCGCCCTGTTGCGCCGCAGCCAGGGCCGCGCGCAGCCATTGCTGGAGCATGCGGGCGTGAGCCTGGACCCGGCGACCCAACAGGTCAGCTATCAAGGCGAGGACGTTGTGGTCACGCCGATGGAATACCAACTGCTCCATCAACTGATGGTGCGCCCCGGCAAAGTCGTCACCCGCGAGCGGTTGTCCCGCGCGCTGTACGGCTGGCAGGACCGCGTCGAAAGCAACACCCTCGAAGTCCTTATCCACAACCTGCGCAAAAAACTCTCCACCGAACTGATCCGCACCGTACGCGGCGTGGGCTACGTGGTGGAACTCAAGCCATGAACTCGGTCCGCGCGCGCATCCTCATTCCGGTACTGGTGCTGATCCTGCTGGGTGATGGCCTGATCAGTTGGCTGGTGCTGCGGGACAGCCACCACGAAATCGAAGAAGTCTACGACGCTCAACTCGCCCAAAGCGCCCGTTTGCTGCAAGGCGTACTACGCCAGCGCGATCCCGGCGATGCCGACTGGGACCGCCTCTACCAGGCTTTCGATCAAGCCATGAGCCGTGTCGGCGAAGACGGCGCCGCGCACCCCTACGAAACCCGCCTGACCTTCCAGGTATGGCGCGCCGACGGCCAACTGCTGGTGCGCTCCACCGACGCGCCGATCCTCAACGCACCGCCCACCACCCTCGGGCCTCACGACCTGATGGAAAACGGCAATGACTGGTGCGCGTTCATGCTCGCCGACATGCAACAAGGCCTGCTGATCTGGGTGGGCGAGCGCGACGACATTCGCCAGGACGTGATCCAGCGCATCATCCGCCACACCCTCTGGCCCATCCTGATTGGCGTGCCGCTGCTGGCGTTGTTGATCTGGCTGACCATCGGCTGGGGCCTCAAGCCCCTGCGCGCCATGGCCCAGGCCATTCGCGGGCGGGACAGCAATACGTTGCGACCGCTGCAACTTGAACCGTTGCCGGCGGACCTGGAACCGATGCAAACCGCGCTGAACCGCCTGCTGGTGCAGGTGGATGACCTGCTGGAGCGGGAGCGTCGGTTTATCGCGGACGCGGCGCATGAACTGCGCACGCCGTTGGCGATATTGCGCATTCACGCGCAGAACGCCCAGAGCGCGGAAACCGAGGAGCAGCGGCGAGAGGCGTTGGACTTCCTGGTGAATGGCGTGGACCGGGCGACGCGTATTGGCAGCCAACTGCTGACCATGGCGCGCATCGAGCCGCAGTTGAACAACACCGTACGAGTGCGTGTGCCGTTGACGGAGTTGGTGCGCGAAGAACTTGCGGAACTGACGCCCCTGGCGATGGAGAAAGGCGTTGAGTTGGTGCTGGAAGGGGATGAGGAATGCTGGATTGAAACGGACCCGATAGCGTTGGCGATTGCGCTGCAGAACCTGGTGACCAATGCGCTGAATTTCTCGCCGGCGGGGAGTGAGGTGAGGGTGGTGGTGCGGGAGGAGGATTCGGGCGTGGTGCAGCTGTGTGTGGAGGATGCGGGGCCGGGGATTGATGAAGGGGAGATTGGGCGGTTGTTCGAGCGGTTTTATAGTCGTGGGAATGCGAATGGGGCGGGGTTGGGGTTGGCGATTGTGCAGATGATCGTGGGGAAGATTGGGGGGCGGTTGGAGTTGTATAACCGGGAGGTGGGTGGGTTGTGTGCGCGGTTGAGTTTTAGCGAGGGGGCTGCTTGAAAAGGCCGTCGTTATAAGCACGGCTTTCATCGCAAGGCTATGGTGCTGTGCTGAATAAATGCGGATGTTCTGCCTGAAATGCTTTGAAAGTCTTGTACTTCCAGCGGTCGCCGCCCGGGTCTTCATCCGATGAACTGACCTCGCCGAAATACCAATGCTCTGACTCGAACTGTTCTCCGTCCTCATCTTCGTGGATGAAGTGAAAACCCACCTCGTGTAGGCCTGGGGGGATGATCAACCCCCATTCGTTTGCAAGGCTTCTGCCCGTTATTCGGGTTTGGCGAAAGTAGTCGTAGTCGAAGGGCAGAATAGCGCCGAGGTAGCGGCTTTTATCGATGTAGACGCAGACTTCGCTTGAGAACATGTCGGGCACAAGAATGGCTGCTACGATCCAGCATTCAGGTGTTTCATCGGGCCGGGCTTGAATCAGGTGCGCGGCCGCGTTGATCAATTGCTGAGCGCAGTGTGCCTGGATCGCCGGGGTTGTTTGCTTGCCTTCGACCAAGGTTTCTATGACGGGGATTTTGAAGTTTTCAAATCCTCGCCTCACTGGGAAGTCTTCTAAAAACCAGCCTTCGAAACTATCTGCCCATCGGCTTATTTCGCGCAAGCGCCTGGGGATGTTGCGGAGTTTTTTGTCTGAAAGTGCAAGACGACGCATAGGGTATGAATACTCTTGGTTTGCTTCTGTTTGTGAGGCCCGGGCTTATTCTTGATCACCAGGACTTTCTATAATCGAGAGCGAGAAAGTAGTCACTTTCCGACGAAATAATTTTGTGGCTGAAGAGCGGCTGTATAGTTAATAGCCATTCTTCACGCAGCTGGAACATTCCGTTGTTAATGTCGTCTTCAACGGACAGTCTGAGCGAGTCGACAACGGTATAGTCCTCGCCCAAGTCTGCGGAGCGCTCTATGCCTAAACCAAGCTCTGTCGACTTATCGAACCATTCCAGTCTTAATTTCAGTCCCATATGCCCTCACAAAAATTTTTTGATATTTCGTTTTTTCTTAGGCTTTTTCAGCCGTTCACCAGTTATGTGGTTGAACGCCCCCAAGTGACTGCCATCGCTTGCTCTATACGCCTCTAGTTCGCCGTGCTGCGAGTCCCACTCGTAAATTATCCGTCCTTTGTCATCAATCCAGCGCTCTCTAAGCCCTGCCCCACCTTGCTTTGGGGTCTTGGGTTTTGCCTTGCTCAGGTTTAGGAAACCGGTGATTTCGTCTGTGCCGGGAGCGGAATGGTATTTGTGATCGCCCGCCCTAACGCTAACCACCACATACAGCGGCCGAACCCCCGACTCCACCGGAAACACCAGAATAAAATCCCGATACTCCGGCGGATAAATCGGGTTAACCAGAATCTGCTCGGCAGCCTCCGTCGGCGGATAAATCCACATCACCGGAGCTTGCGGTGCAGCTTCCAATGCCGGAATGCCAAGGGTGTCGCCAGGATCAATGGCCGGCGTCCAAATCAGCTCCACACCCTCGCCAAGATCCGCCACGAACTGACTGTCACGACTCTGAAACTGCACCACATCGATCATCTGCCAGTCGGTATTTTTACCGGTGTAAAACCCATACCCCTTGAGCGTCCCGTCGTCGCGTTGCTCGATATGCAAGCGCATCCGCGAGCGGGCTTTTTGCAGGTGACGAAGCTGCTCTTCGCTATAGAGCGCACTGTCGCCAAGCTCCGACGGCCAGGCCAGCGCCACCAGCCCTGCAAGCAAACCCCCAGCGGCGGCACCGACCGCCGCAGCCGCGGACTCCAACGCGGATGTACGCAGCACAAGCTGGCCAAGCCCAACGGGTAGGGCACTACCGCTGATTTTCCTGAGGGAAACGCCGCCTTGGCTGTCCACTTCCCGTCCGCCTAACAGCGTGAAGTGGCCGTAATCCTTGATCAGCTCAAGCGGCACATAACCGGTGGGGTTGTTGTAGCTGATGATCCCGTCGGGCAACTGGCACGACTTGGCGAATACATGGCCTGGAATTCTCGCGGGTTCAGGCGTGGGCGCGGGAGGGGCTTCATACAAATCAATGAACGGTGAATACGGAATCTGCTTAGGCTGCGGCGTCAGGATTCGCCGCTTCAGCTGCTCTTCTTCGGTAATTGGATACGCGCGCTCTGTCATGGCTGCTCACTTCCCTGTGCAAGGAAGCGAGCCTATGAGAGCGGAGAAGAACCTGAAATTCTCGTTGTTCGATGGGAGGTGTGGGAAAAGTCACTTTAGCAATCGCTACATTGATTCAAGCACGCTTACTCTGCCTGAGAGCGCTGTATCTGCGCGCCCAACTGCGCGGCTTTATTACGTAACCCGTCCAACCGGTCGTTCAACTCCTTGTATCCAGGCTTCCAGAAAAAAACGCCGCCTTCGCTGCTTTGTCCAAGAACGAGGTCATTGAACGAGCCCATTCCGCCGTATGCAGAGCGCAAATAGGTGATTCCGGAGTAATCGGATGCTTGCAATAAGGTTTTGGCCTTACGCATCCATCGGCTCCAGTGATTGTCCCCATCGCTTTCCAGCAGGATGGCAAGTTCCTCAAGCACATCGATTAGCTCTGCGGTTTTTGGGCCCATAGTGGGAAATCCTTAAAAGCGGAGTTTTCGTAACGGTTCAAAGCACATGCCGGGAAATCACCCTCGATATCTCAACAATCGACGTCTTCCCCGTGAACTCAAACTTCACTTTCCCCACCGCCGAAAAGTAAATCTCCAGCTCCGAATCCAGATCGAACGTCCCGGAGGTTTCCACCGAATACGCGACGATGTTTTTGTACGGCAGGGACGTGAAGTCTTTTTTGCTGCCGGTAATCCCTTGCACGTTCACGGCGATGATGCGCTTGGTGGTGAACACCACCCCATCGCGCATGGCCTTATAGGAATCGATGACCTGCTCATCATCCAGCAGCAATGACGAAACGCGCTCGGCGTATTCGTTGTTCTGCTTGAGCTTGAAGAAGCCTTTGTTGTTGAAGTCGATCATGTGCCTTTCCTTGGGTGAGTGGTGCAGCAGACGCCGGTACCGGTGTATGACGTTTTGCTCGCGGATCTGTATCTAACGGCGTTCCTTTTATCGACCTACCATGGCGCCAACAACCCGCCGGCCATCACAAGGTTTTACGTCGTCAAGGAGCCACACCATGCCCGAACTCTCCAGCCTGCTTGCCTACGGCCTGATCTCGCTCGGCATGGTACTGACGCCCGGCCCGAACATGATTTACCTCATTTCGCGGTCGATCTGCCAGGGGCGATTGGCCGGGCTGATTTCCCTGGGCGGCGTTGCGATGGGTTTTGTCGTCTATATGTTCTGCGCGGCATTGGGTATCACCGCGTTGGTGATGGCGGTTCCCTATGCCTACGACGCGCTGCGGCTCGGCGGGGCGCTGTATCTGGTTTACCTGGCCTGGCAGGCGGTGAAGCCGGGTGGCCGGTCGCCGTTCCAGGTGCGGGACTTGCCCAAGGACAGCCCGCGCAAGCTGTTCATGATGGGCTTTGTCACCAACCTGCTGAATCCCAAAGTGGCAGTGATGTATCTGTCGTTGCTGCCCCAGTTTATCGACCCCAACGGGCACGGCAGTGTGCTCTCGCAATCGCTGGTACTGGGCTTTACGCAGATCATGATCAGCGTTAGCGTCAACGGGCTGATCGCTCTGATGGCGGGCTCGATCGCGGGGTTCTTCATCCGCAAACCGGTCTGGCAAACCGTACAGCGCTGGTTGATGGGCTCGGTGCTGATGGGCCTGGCTGTACGCATGGCGGTCGAAGGCAGGCGTTAAAGGATCGCCTTCAGGTAATCCTTGAGTGCGTTGAGCGGGGCATTGAGTTCTTCGAGTGTCGTCGCTTGGCGCGCTTCCACCGCAAGCCGTTGCAGCTCGCGGCCCATCACGGTGTGTGCACCGCCCAGGGATTCGAGGGCCAATGCCAGGCACTCGTCGATCTTATGCTGGATGGCATTGATATCGCCCTTGCGCACCAGCAAGCCAAACACCTCCCGCTCATAGCCGTCCATGACCAGGTCGTCCCGCAGAATCGGGCTCGCGCCTTCGGTCTCATGCACCAGCTTGAGCGCAAAAAGCGCTACAGCTTCCAGCGTCTGTTCCATGGCCAAGGTTCCTCTTTTCTCGCGTTCGCCCGCCCATCATCACTTTCCTGCAGGCGAAAAAAAAGACCTTGGACTTCAAGGTCTTTTTAAGATGGTCGCCTCATTGGGAGGGCCAAGCTATTCAGCAACCTTGAGGGCCATAGGTGTTTCAAGTTCGTCCATACACGTGACCATAGAGGAAGGTTTGTGTGACGACGTTTTGTTGCAACTGTTGCCCTGTGAAGATGGCGGGCCGCGACAAGTATACTTACGCAGTGTGCTTACTGTCTGCCTTTGAGGTTGATCCAAACATTGGCCGAGATTTGAAGGGGAGGCAGGGTCGTACGATCAATGTCCAGTAGGCGCATCATATCCTTGGTCGGGCGCGCCGCTCAGTCCAGGGCAACGCTGGTCACTGCGCTTGGCGCTACGGCAGGCTTATCGAATCGAGCGCTCACGTGGTGCCAGAATTTAGGGGGGCTGAGAAATCCCTACACATTTCTTTACTTTTATACTGTTTATATGTACAGTTGTTTCTCGCCAGGAAGGCGAGACGATTTAATTTAAGGAATAAGGTAACCAATGTATCAAGATACTCCATATGTGTTTATGCCAAGCGCATCGCTCGATAACGGGCCACAGCTAAGATCAATCATTCAGGCTGGATATCGTTGGATTCAAATCAATCGGGACGTATGCCCGATCAAGACCCCCGTATCTCTCAATAAGTTGGATTTAACTCCGGCTCATGGCCTCATCATCGAGCCAGCACCGGGGATTGAAAAGGTACGAATTGATTCAAGCGGAATCGGCCGCAACCCCAACTCCCCTACCGATCCAAGTTATGCTGCGTTTGATTACCAAGGAAAGGTACGCCCGGCAAGTTATCTTGTTCGCGCAGCAGGTCTGAATCAAACTGAAATTTTCGTCGCTGACGCGACAAAGTATGTGGCGGGGGATTGGATTGTAATTTCGGATGCATCGACTAATTTTGCAAGTATGCCTCTGCCACTCGACGGACCGATGGAGGTTCGCCAAGTTCTCCGCGTGCTTGGTGGCTCCTTGGTAATTAATAACGCCTTGAAGACGGCACATCCTAACGGCGCTATCGTGGCAACTTGTGTGCCGATTCGTAACGTCTTTATTCGAGGTCTTGAATTTACGGGGAACTCCGCCGTAGGCGTGCATTTACATTACGCTCAGCATTGTACAGTGCAGAACATCACGTCGGTTAATTGGAAAGGACGAGCGCTTGTTCTTATTGATAATGGCGGCAATAACAACTCTGTGATCGACTGTTATTGCACCGGCACTGTGCCAGGCGGTGGGCCAGAGCAGAATGCTTGGGGTGTCGTGATGGAAGGGCAGGACTCATCCCGCATGATAAATAGCGGCGGCGAGCTTTGTGGGAATGGCAGTGCAATGAATTACTGTATTGACAGCGTGTCGGTCGACGCAAGGGCTCGTCGCAATAATGTTAACGTTGGAGTCTACACTCAATCGCTGAGAAGTGGCTTTCTTCGCCCGAGGACCGACATGCCTCTCATCCTTGATCGTTACGAAAGCCCGGAAAACACTGAATGCTATATTTCTAATATGCAAAGTTTTTCTTAAGCGAGTGGCGCATTGTGTTGAGGGGTACTATTGTAATTTAGTCTCCAACTGTAAGCCTTGAAGCTCTCGAGTTGAGATAGTCATTCTGCGCCATTGATGAAACCGCCCCGCCCAAAAAAGCGGGGTGGTTGCTATTTGTTTGGGATAAAGATTTCTGCAGATCCGCTAATGACTTTCTTGCCTTTTACGCTACAGATAGTATCGAAAAAAACTCGGCGTTTTTCCAAGTCTACTTTAGTTACTGTAACTTCTGCAACGATAGTGTCGTCAATATAGACGGGGCGTAAAAAATTCAGGCTCTGCGATACATACACACAACCAGGCCCCGGGATTTTTGTGCCGAATATGGCAGAGAAAAAACCAGCAGACATTAATCCATGTGCGATACGCTTGCCAAACCTTGAAGCCTCAGCATATTCTCTGTCGACGTGTACAGGGTTGTGGTCGCCACTAATACCTGCAAATGCCTTGATATCAGCGTCCGTTATAGTTTGAGAGTAGCTTGCCTTCATTCCAACTGTAATTTCAGCAATGGGAACGGACCCCATGGTAAAGTCTCTCATCAGCTGCCCAGTCCCTTTCGAAGTGGTTTGGCCGGGTTTCCGACAACTACGGTGCCCGGTGCAACGCTCTTGGTCACTACGGCTCCCATCCCAACAACAGCCCCTTCACCAATGACAATTGGTTTTTCTGGTGTTCCCTGCTTAATAATGGCACCTGTTCCTATATAGGCATGATCTTCTATGGTGACGTTACCGTTACATTTTACGCTTGGTGCGAAAGTTACGAAGTCACCTATCGTGCAATCATGTGCGACATAAGAGTACAGGTTGGCGTGAAAGTATTTCCCGATTTTTGTATTGGATGTAATGGTTGTGAATGGGCATAAAATTGCGCCCTCACCTATTACGTTGCAGTCTAAACTTACACTGTTATTGATGGAGTGTATTGTGAATGGCAGCGCTCCCGAAGAAATCATTTCGGCGGCAATTCGCTCGCGAATCCTGCTATTACCTATGGCGATGTTGAAGAATTTTTTGCCTGATGACAATGCATTGAATTCAGCGGTGGTCATCACTGCTACGCCGTTAATCTCTGCCGCTTGCGATCCATCATCGACAAATACAATCTGAAATTTTTCCTCGCTGAGCACGCCGAGTTTCTCTCTTACGAGTGGCAGCACTTCTCGGCCAAATCCCCCAGCTCCAACAATTGCATAAGTATTCATGTTGACTCCTTTTAACGAATTTGGGCAGCTGTCAAGTCACGGCCGGCCCCGAATGAAATTGCTTCGTCACCGACGAGTTGTTGTGTGCCTGCCTTTTGTCATCGTGCCTGGGCTATACCGTCAAAACGATGCGCTGCATGACGATGTTCCTTGTGATTGTCTATCGTCTTGTAAAGAGGCGGCGGTTCTAAAGGGGTTGATTGTACTGTGTTCTGTTGTAATGAGCTTCTACCGGGTGCTCACCTTCGTGCTGAGCTCTGGCCTGAAGCGGCCGGTCAGGGCGTCGCCTGACGCGTCCTTGGCTCGCACATGGATCATGTTCCGCAGTGACTGGCAGGCTTGCTTGCGGCGCACGGAAGTAAGTACGAGCGACGTCATAGGTCTCACAGCACTGCTTGGCTTCGGGTTCAAGTGATAACAGGACTGTGTCAGCGAGAAGGGCGCGCTTGATGCCGGACCGCTTCAATTTTCATGGAGCCAAGTTCGTATTTTTGGCGAACATACATCAACGCCGAATAAGACAACAAGGAACATACTGGAAAAAGAAGGGATAAGCAGAAACAAGAAAGCCGGCGCAGTGGCCGGCTTTGCTGTGTATCAGCAGCATGTCAGAACAACATGAAACCTTTAGATGGTGCCCCGAGGGAGACTCGAACTCCCACTCCTTTCGAAAACGGATTTTGAATCCGCCGCGTCTACCAATTCCGCCATCAGGGCTCAATGGCGGCGAAGTATAGAGATGAGATTACCGTTGGTCAATCACGTTTCATGGTCAATTTTCACTATTTCCGCTAGACTTCCCGGCCCTGCTAGACGAACCCCATCATGCGCGTTGCTGACTTTACTTTTGAGCTCCCTGATTCGCTGATCGCTCGCCATCCTTTGGCCGAGCGTCGCGCCAGTCGACTGCTGACCCTGGACGGGGTCAGCGGTGCCCTCGCACACCGTCAATTCACTGATTTGCTTGAGCATTTACGCCCAGGCGACTTGATGGTTTTCAACAATACCCGGGTGATTCCGGCTCGCCTTTTTGGCCAGAAAGCATCCGGCGGCAAGCTGGAAATTCTGGTGGAGCGGGTGCTGGACAGCCATCGCGTGCTGGCCCATGTGCGCTCCAGCAAGTCGCCGAAACCGGGTTCGAAGATCCTTATCGATGGCGGTGGCGAAGCAGAAATGCTGGCCCGTCATGATGCGTTGTTCGAGCTTGGGTTTGCCGAGGAAGTGTTGCCGCTGCTGGAACGCGTCGGCCATATGCCGTTGCCTCCTTATATAGACCGCCCGGATGAAGACTCGGACCGCGAGCGTTATCAGACGGTGTATTCCCAGCGACTGGGCGCGGTGGCTGCACCGACGGCGGGGCTGCATTTCGACCAGCCGCTGCTGGATGCGATTGCCGCCAAAGGCGTTGAAACGGCCTATGTGACCCTGCACGTGGGGGCCGGCACGTTTCAGCCGGTGCGTGTGGATAACATCGAAGACCACCATATGCACAGCGAGTGGCTGGAAGTCAGCCAGGACGTCGTGGATGCGGTTGAAGCGTGCAAGGCGCGCGGCGGGCGGGTGGTGGCGGTCGGTACGACCAGCGTGCGCTCGCTGGAAAGCGCGGCGCGCGATGGCGTGCTCAAGCCGTTCAGTGGCGACACAGACATCTTTATATACCCGGGCCGGCCGTTTCATGTGGTCGATGCCCTGGTGACCAATTTCCATTTGCCGGAATCCACGCTGTTGATGCTGGTGTCGGCATTTGCCGGTTATCCCGAGACCATGGCCGCTTATCAAGCCGCCATCGATAACGGATACCGTTTTTTCAGCTACGGTGATGCGATGTTTATCACCCGTAATCCGGCGCCGCGCGGCCCAGAGGAACAATCATGAGTCGTATGTCGTTTGAATTGCTGGCCACGGATGGTAAAGCTCGCCGCGGCCGTTTGACTTTCCCTCGCGGTACCGTCGAGACCCCGGCCTTTATGCCGGTCGGTACCTACGGCACGGTAAAAGGCATGCTGCCGCGTGACATCGTCGCCACGGGCGCCGAGATCATCCTCGGCAACACCTTCCACCTGTGGCTGCGCCCGGGCACCGAAGTGATCAAGAAGCATGGCGACCTGCATGACTTCATGAAGTGGCAAGGCCCGATCCTCACTGACTCCGGTGGTTTCCAGGTGTTCAGCCTGGGCGCCATGCGCAAGATCAAGGAGGAGGGCGTGACCTTCGCCTCCCCGGTGGACGGCGCCAAAGTGTTCATGGGCCCGGAAGAGTCGATGCAGGTGCAACGTGACCTGGGCTCCGACATCGTGATGATTTTCGACGAGTGCACGCCGTACCCGGCCGATGAAGACGTTGCGCGGATTTCCATGGAACTGTCGTTGCGTTGGGCCCAGCGCTCGAAAAACGCCCATGGCGATAACACCGCTGCCCTATTCGGTATTGTGCAGGGCGGCATGCATGAAAGCTTGCGCAAGCGCTCGCTCGAAGGCCTGGACAAGATCGGCTTCGACGGCCTGGCCATCGGCGGCCTGTCAGTGGGCGAGCCCAAGCACGAGATGATCAAGGTGCTGGATTACCTGCCGGGCCTGATGCCGGCTGACAAACCTCGTTACCTTATGGGCGTTGGCAAACCGGAGGATCTCGTAGAGGGTGTGCGCCGCGGTGTGGACATGTTCGATTGCGTGATGCCAACCCGTAATGCCCGCAATGGGCATCTGTTCATCGATACAGGCGTGCTGAAGATCCGTAACGCGTTCCATCGCCATGATGAATCGCCGCTGGATCCTACCTGTGACTGCTACACCTGCCAGAACTTCTCGCGCGCTTATCTGCACCATCTGGACAAGTGTGGGGAAATGCTGGGTAGCATGTTGAATACCATCCACAATTTGCGTCACTACCAAGTCCTGATGGCTGGTTTGCGCGAGGCTATTCAACAGGGTACATTGGCCGCCTTCGTCGATGCCTTCTATGCCAAGCGCGGGCTGCCTGTGCCGCCCTTGGACTGAGTTTTCCGACCCTAAGATTCACTATTTGCAACTGGAGTGCTAAATGAGCTTTTTTATCTCTAATGCCATGGCTGATGCCGCTGCACCGGCCGCTGCCGGTCCTATGGGCGGTGGTTTTGAGTGGATTTTCCTGGTCGGCTTCCTGGTCATCTTCTACCTGATGATCTGGCGTCCACAGGCCAAGCGCGCCAAAGAGCAGAAGAACCTGCTGGGCAGCTTGCAGAAAGGCGACGAAGTCGTGACCACTGGCGGCATCGCCGGCAAGATCACTAAAGTGTCCGACGCTTTCGTGGTTCTGGAAGTCTCCGACACCGTAGAAATGAAGTTCCAGAAGGGCGCCATCGCCGCCACGCTGCCAAAAGGCACGCTCAAAGCGATCTAAGTAACAACCTTTACCAATCGACGGGGCGCGCAAGGCGCCCCGCGTTATAAGCGGGCGGCGTGATGCTGAACAAATACCCTCTGTGGAAATACGTACTGATCCTGGCGGTGCTGGCGATCGGTTTTATTTATTCCGCTCCCAATCTCTATCCTGATGACCCGGCTATCCAGATCACTGGCGCCAGCACTGCGCTGCAGGTCAATCAGGCTGATCTGGACCGTGCGAGCAAAGCGCTCACCGACGCGGGTATCCAGGTTAAAGCGGCAAGTTTGGCTGCTGATGCGAAGGGCGGCTTGTTGCGCCTGACCAAGCAAGAAGACCAATTGCCGGCAAAAGACGTTGTGCGCAAGGTCATGGGTGATGACTACGTCGTCGCACTGAACCTGGCACAGACCACGCCAAAATGGCTGCGCGCGATCGGCGCACACCCGATGAAGCTGGGTCTGGACTTGTCCGGTGGTGTGCACTTCCTGCTGGAAGTGGACATGGACAAGGCCCTCGACGCTCGCCTGAAAGTCTACGAAGGCGATGTGAAGAGCCTGCTGCGTAAAGAGCGCCTGCGTTATCGCAGCCTGCCGCAGCTCAACGGTGCCATCCAGCTGGGCTTTGCTGACGAAGCAACCCGCGAACAGGCCCGTGCGCTGATCCGCAAGAACTTCAACGATTTCGACATTGTTCCGGCCGACCTCAATGGTCAGGCGGTACTGCGTCTGGCGATGACCCCGGCCAAGCTGGCGGAAATCCGTGAATACTCGATCAAACAGAACTTGACCACGGTACGTAACCGCGTCAACGAGCTGGGTGTGGCCGAGCCGATCGTTCAGCGCCAGGGTGCCAACCGCATCGTGGTTGAACTGCCGGGCGTGCAGGACACCGCTGAAGCCAAGCGTATCCTGGGTAAAACAGCCAACCTGGAATTCCGCCTGGCGGCTGAGCCGGGTGCTACCCGTGCTACTGCAGAAGAGTTCGAGTTCCGTGAAGGCAATCGTCCTCCTGCACTGATCGAGCGTGGCTTGATCATTACGGGTGACCAGGTGACCGACGCCAAGGCTGGTTTCGGCGAGCACGGTACGCCTGAAGTGAACATCCGCCTGGATGGCCACGGCGGCGAACTGATGAGCCGCGCAACCCGCAGCAACGTCGGTCGCAGCATGGCGGTGATCTTCATCGAGCAACGTCCTGTCACCACCTACACCAAGCAAGTGGTTGACGGCGTCGAGAAAGACGTACCGGTACAGACCTTTAAAGAAGAGAAGAAGATCATCAGCCTGGCGACCATCCAGTCGCCGCTGGGTGCTCAATTCCGCATCACCGGCCTGAACGGCCAGGGTGAGTCGTCCGAACTGGCGCTGCTGCTGCGTGCCGGTGGCCTGGCCGCCCCGATGTACTTCGCTGAAGAACGTACCATCGGCCCGAGCCTGGGTGCTGACAACATCACCAAGGGTATCGACGCTGCTCTGTGGGGCATGCTGTTCGTCTCCCTGTTCATCATCGCCATCTATCGCTTCTTCGGCGTCATCGCCACCGTCGCGCTGGCGGGCAACATGGTGATGCTGCTGGCCCTGATGTCGCTGCTGGGTGCAACGCTGACCCTGCCAGGTATCGCCGGTATCGTACTCACCATGGGTATGGCGGTTGACGCCAACGTACTGATCTTCTCGCGGATTCGTGAAGAGATTGCTGCGGGCATGACCGTGCAACGGGCAATCAACGAAGGCTTCGGCCGGGCATTTACTGCAATTCTCGACTCCAACCTGACCACCCTGTTGGTCGGCGGGATTCTCTTTGCCATGGGCACCGGCCCGGTCAAAGGTTTTGCGGTGACCATGTCCCTCGGTATCTTTACCTCGATGTTCACGGCCATCATGGTGACCCGCGCAATGGTCAACCTGATCTTTGGCGGACGTGACTTCAAGAAGTTGTGGATTTAAGGGGCTGCCATGTTACGTACAATCAACTTCATGGGCGTTCGCAACGTTGCGTTCGGCTTCACCATGCTCCTTACCGTTCTGGCGTTGTTCAGCTGGTTCCATAAGGGCCTGAACTACGGTCTGGACTTCACCGGCGGTACGCTCATCGAGCTGACCTACGAGAAGCCGGCCGACGTTAGCCTGGTGCGCAACGAGCTGGTCAAGGCCGGCTATCACGAAGCCATCGTCCAGAGCTTTGGTGCAACCACCGACCTGCTGGTGCGTATGCCGGGCGAAGACCCGCAACTGGGTCACCAGGTAGCCGAGGCCTTGCAGAAGGTCGGCGGCGACAACCCGGCGTCGGTCAAGCGCGTCGAGTTCGTGGGCCCGCAGGTAGGTGAAGAACTGCGTGACCAAGGCGGCCTCGGCATGCTGATGGCGCTGGTCGGCATCATGATCTACCTGGCTTTCCGCTTTCAGTGGAAGTTCGGTGTCGGCGCCATTGTGTCGCTGATCCACGACGTGATCGTGACCGTGGGTATCCTGGCCTACTTCCAGATCACCTTCGACCTGACGGTATTGGCGGCGGTGCTGGCAATCATTGGCTACTCCCTCAACGACACCATCGTGGTATTCGACCGGGTTCGTGAGAACTTCCGGGTGCTGCGCAAGGCGACGTTGATCGAGAACATCAACATCTCCACCACCCAGACCCTGCTGCGCACCATGGCGACTTCGATCTCCACCTTGCTGGCGATTGCCGCACTGATGGTGTTCGGTGGCGACAACCTGTGGGGCTTCTCGCTGTCGCTGTTCATCGGCGTGCTGGCGGGTACCTACTCGTCGATCTACATCGCCAACGTGGTACTGATCTGGCTGAACCTCAACAGCGAAGACTTGATCCCTCCTGCCAGCACCGGCAAGGAGGTCGACGACCGCCCTTGATGGGTGATTGTTGATCTGCTGTTACAAATAAGGCGCGAGTATTGAACTCGCGCCTTTTTTTTTGCTCCAAGGCTGGGTATAGCGCGGATCGTTCGGTCCGTTTGTGATGGTCAGGAGGTTCACGTGAACAAGTCGTTACTGGTTGGTGCGGTATTGGGTGCTGTCGGTGTGACTGCCGGGGGTGCTGTTGCCACCTACAGCCTGGTAAAAAGCGGCCCTGAGTATGCGCAAGTGCTGGCGGTGCAGCCGGTGAAAACCCAGATTAAAACCCCGCGTGAAGTCTGCAAGGATGTTGCCGTAACCCGGCAGAAACCTGTGCAGGATCAGCATCAGATCGTCGGTACGGTGGTCGGTGCGCTGGCGGGCGGCCTGTTGGGTAATCAGGTCGGCGGCGGTAATGGCAAGAAGCTGGCCACCGTGGCCGGTGCGGTCGGTGGCGGTTACGCTGGTAACAAGGTTCAGGAAGGCATGCAGAACCGCGATACCTACACCACCACGCAAACTCGTTGTAATACCGTTAATGACATCAGCGACAAGGTTGTCGGGTACGACGTACGTTACACCCTGGACGGCAAGGAAGGCTCCGTGCGCATGGATCGTGATCCAGGCAACCAGATCCCCGTCGACAAGGAAGGGCGCCTGGTTATCGGTCAGAACCAGCCGCAGCAGTAATCCCAGGTATAAAAAAAGCACCCCGAGGGGTGCTTTTTTGTGCTCGCTCGCTTAGCGCTTCAGCGAAGCCGGCAGGTGCGGCTGGATCGCCGTCAGGACTGCCTTGAAGCATTTGGTGTTGCCGGCAACCACGTGACCCTTCTCCAGGAAGTCGTGACCACCGGTGAAGTCGCTCACCAGGCCGCCCGCTTCTTGAATTAGCAGTGCGCCTGCAGCCATGTCCCACTCGGACAGGCCCGACTCCCAGAACGCATCAAAACGACCGGCAGCGACATACGCCAGGTCCAGGCTGGCTGCGCCGGCGCGACGGATGCCGGCGGTCTGGCCAACCAGGGCGCGGAACATGCCCAGGTAGTTTTCCAGGTTGTCCATCTGGTCGTCACGGAACGGGAAGCCGGTACCCAGCAGGGCGCCGTCGAGGCTGGTGCGACCGCTGACGCGCAGGCGGCGACCGTTCAACTGGGCGCCACGGCCACGGCTGGCGGTGAATTCTTCCTGGCGAACCGGGTCCAGCACAACGGCGTGTTCCAGGCGGCCACGGTATTTGCAGGCAATGCTCACGGCAAAGTGCGGGATACCGCGCAGGAAGTTGGTGGTGCCATCCAGTGGGTCGATGATCCACAGGTAGTCTTCGCCTTCGCCGCTACCTTTGTGCAGGCCGGTTTCTTCACCGAGGATGCCGTGGGTAGGGTAGGCCTTGCGCAGCGCGTCGATGATTTTCTGCTCGGCGGCGCGATCCACCTCGGATACGTAATCCTTGGCGTCTTTTTCGTCGACCTTGATGGTATCCAGGCGCTCGATGGAGCGGAAGATCAATTCACTGGCGCTGCGGGCGGCGCGCAGCGCGATATTCAGCATGGGCTGCATGGATGTGTCACCTAAGGTTGTTAAAGAAAGCCGAGCATTCTAGCAGAAACTTTCTTCAGGTGAAGGACGACGTTACCTTTCATGGCATAACCTTAGGCTGTTCTGTAAGATTTGCTCCCCTTTCCCGTGTCCGAGAGCGCCTCCCTTGCTGCAAAACATCCGTGTCGTCCTCGTCAATACCAGTCATCCCGGCAATATCGGCGGCGTGGCGCGAGCCATGAAGAACATGGGGCTGACGCGCCTGGTGCTGGTGGAGCCGCGTGTGTTCCCGCACCACGAGGCCGATGCGCGCGCGTCCGGCGCCAATGACATCCTCGAAAAAGCCCAGGTCGTTGCCACCCTGGAAGACGCCCTGGTCGGCTGCAACCTGGTGCTCGGCACCAGCGCTCGCGACCGTCGCATCCCCTGGCCGCTGCTGGATCCTCGCGAATGCGGGACCAAAGTCGTGGAAGAGGCCGCCGGCGGCGCTGAAATCGCCTTGGTATTCGGCCGTGAAGACTCCGGCCTGACCAATGAAGAGCTGCAGCGATGTCATTATCACGTGCACATCCCATCAGACCCCGAGTTCAGTTCGCTGAACCTCGGGGCAGCGGTGCAGGTGTTGAGCTATGAAGTGCGCATGGCCTGGCTGGCTGCTGAAGGCCAGCCAAGCAAGGTTGAAAAGGATGAGGTTGCATCGACCAAGAGTGGCGAACTGGCCACCATGGACGAGCTGGAGCGATTCTATGAGCACCTGGAGCAAACCCTGGTGGCCATCGAGTTCCTCGATCCGGAAAAACCGCGGCACTTGATGGCGCGTCTGCGCCGGCTATACGGACGCAGCTCGGTCAGCCGGGCAGAAATGAATATATTGCGTGGCATCCTCACGGAAACCCAGAAAGCGGCCCGTGGCGAGCTTCTTAAGCGGAAGGATTAAAAATGTTCGAGCGTTTGCGAGAAGATATCCAGAGTGTTTTCCACCGTGACCCGGCGGCGCGCAACGCCTTTGAAGTGCTGACCTGCTACCCGGGCATGCACGCGATCTGGATCCATCGCCTGTCCGGCGCCTTGTGGGGCATGGGCTGGAAATGGCTGGCGCGGCTGGTGTCGAACTTCGGCCGTTGGTTGACCGGGATTGAGATTCATCCGGGCGCCAAGGTCGGTCGCCGCTTTTTTATCGACCACGGCATGGGCATCGTTATTGGCGAGACCGCCGAGATTGGTGATGACGTGACCCTGTACCAGGGCGTGACCCTGGGTGGCACAACCTGGAACAAAGGCAAGCGCCACCCTACGCTGGAAGATGGCGTTGTAGTCGGGGCGGGCGCGAAGGTGCTCGGTCCGTTTACCGTGGGTGCGGGCGCCAAGGTCGGCTCCAATGCTGTGGTGACCAAGGCTGTACCGCCTGGCGCAACGGTTGTCGGCATTCCGGGGCGGATCATCGTCAAGCCGGAAGTGGGTGATGAGCAGGAAGCCAAGCGCAAGGCCATGGCCGAGAAGATCGGCTTCGATGCCTATGGCGTCAGCGAAGACATGCCTGACCCGGTAGCGCGTGCCATCGGTCAGTTGCTGGATCACCTGCAAGCGGTGGACGGCAAGCTGGACGGTATGTGCGGTGCCCTGAAAGACCTCGGCAGCAGCTACTGCGCCAAGGATCTGCCTGAGCTGCGCAAGGAGGACTTCGCCGAGATCAAGGACGAAAGTGCCGCCACCAAGGCTGGCTGAAGTCTCGCAATCACTGCAAAACCCATGTGGGAGCGGGCTTGCTCGCGAAAGCTGCGCGTCAGTCACCGAATATATTGACTGAATCACCGCATTCGCGAGCAAGCCCGCTCCCACATTTTGACCTTCATTAGCCCCGAATTCCCGCTTGGCCCTGTTCCCGCTGGTCCATCCCGTCCCGCCCTGCTATGATTCGCGCGCCCTTTTTACGGGTATTCCTGACTAAAGTACTAGGTCTTATAGTTGACTTAAATACTCGGGAATCGCATACTTGCTCCCATTCTGAAACACCTTGGTACTTGTCCATGAGACTGACTACAAAAGGCCGATACGCGGTGACCGCCATGCTTGACCTGGCCTTGCACGCGCAAAATGGGCCGGTGTCCCTGGCCGATATCTCCGAGCGCCAAGGCATTTCCCTGTCCTACCTCGAGCAGTTGTTCGCCAAGTTGCGCCGCAGCAATCTGGTTTCCAGCGTTCGTGGTCCAGGCGGCGGCTATCAATTGTCCCGCGACATGCAGGGCATCCAGGTCGCCCAGGTGATCGACGCGGTGAACGAATCCGTCGATGCCACCAAATGCCAGGGCCTGGGTGATTGCCACGCAGGCGACACCTGCCTTACGCACCACTTGTGGTGTGACCTGAGCCTGCAGATCCATGAGTTTTTGAGTGGTATCAGCTTGGCTGATCTTGTGACTCGCCGTGAGGTGCAAGAAGTAGCCCAGCGTCAGGACCAGCGCCGTTGCAACACCAAGGCGCCGCGTCTGGACAAGATTGAAGCGTCCGCCGTCGAGTGACAGCCGAAGAGCTAACGGCACGCCAGCCAGCCTGATTTAGGAGAAAGTCCATGAAATTGCCGATTTACCTTGATTACTCAGCGACCACCCCGGTTGATCCGCGTGTCGCGCAAAAGATGAGCGAATGCCTGCTGGTTGACGGGAACTTCGGTAACCCGGCGTCCCGTTCCCACGTTTTCGGCTGGAAAGCCGAAGAAGCAGTGGAAAACGCTCGTCGCCAGGTCGCTGACCTGGTGAATGCCGACCCACGTGAAATCGTCTGGACCTCCGGTGCCACCGAGTCCGACAACCTGGCAATCAAGGGTGCGGCGCATTTCTACGCGACCAAAGGCAAACACCTGATCACCACCAAGATTGAGCACAAGGCTGTCCTCGACACCATGCGCCAACTGGAGCGTGAAGGTTTTGAGGTTACCTACCTCGAGCCAACCACCGACGGTATCGTGACCCCTGCGATGATCGAAGCCGCGATGCGTGAAGACACCATCCTGGTTTCCGTGATCCACGTGAACAATGAAATCGGCACCATCAACGACATCGCCGCCATCGGCGAGCTGACCCGCTCCAAGGGCGTGTTGCTGCACGTCGACGCTGCGCAGTCCACCGGCAAGGTCGATATTGACCTGTCGAAACTGAAAGTCGACCTGATGTCGTTCTCTGCCCACAAGACCTACGGCCCTAAAGGCATTGGCGCGCTCTACGTGAGCCGCAAGCCTCGCGTACGTATCGAAGCCACCATGCACGGCGGCGGTCACGAGCGCGGCATGCGTTCGGGCACCCTGGCGACCCACCAGATCGTCGGCATCGGCGAAGCGTTCCGTGTGGCCAAGGAAGACATGGCTGCCGAAAACGTGCGCATCAAGGCCCTGAGCGATCGCTTCTACAAGCAGGTCGAGCACCTTGAAGAGCTGTACATCAACGGCAGCATGACCGCCCGTGTACCGCACAACCTGAATTTGAGCTTCAACTACGTCGAAGGCGAGTCGCTGATCATGGCGCTCAAGGACCTGGCGGTTTCGTCCGGTTCGGCCTGCACCTCGGCTTCCCTTGAGCCGTCCTACGTCCTGCGCGCCCTGGGCCGCAACGACGAACTGGCTCACAGCTCGATCCGCTTTACATTCGGCCGTTTCACCACCGAAGAAGAAGTCGACTACGCCGCGCAGAAAGTCTGCGAGGCCGTCACCAAGCTGCGTACCTTGTCCCCGCTGTGGGACATGTACAAGGACGGTGTCGACATTTCCAAGATCGAGTGGGCGGCACACTAAATATAGAAGCCGCCACCCAAAAGGCTCTGTAAAGACGTGGCGGAAAACGCAGGCGTGTTTGCAGGGTTCCAGAGCGGCCCTGATGAGTGAGGATTCAGTACCATGGCTTACAGCGAAAAGGTCATCGACCACTACGAAAACCCGCGCAACGTCGGCAAGATGAACGCGGAAGACCCTGATGTCGGCACCGGCATGGTCGGCGCTCCGGCGTGCGGCGACGTTATGCGCCTGCAGATCAAGGTCAACGAAGCTGGCGTTATCGAAGACGCCAAGTTCAAGACCTACGGTTGCGGTTCGGCCATCGCCTCCAGCTCCCTGGCGACCGAATGGATGAAAGGCAAAACCCTGGATGAGGCTGTGACTATCAGCAACACCCAGCTGGCCGAAGAACTGGCCTTGCCGCCAGTGAAAATCCACTGCTCGGTACTCGCGGAAGACGCCATCAAGGCGGCCGTTCGCGACTACAAGCAGAAGAAAGGCTTGATCTAAGCAATTTGGCGACGAGTAAGGAGTCACGATGGCTATCAGCATGACAGAAGCGGCTGCGCAGCACATTCGCCGCTCCCTGAATGGGCGCGGTAAAGGTGAGGGGATTCGTCTGGGTGTTCGCACCACGGGCTGTTCCGGCCTTGCCTACGTGCTGGAGTTTGTCGACGAGGTGGTCGAGGAAGATCAGGTGTTCGAGAGTCACGGCGAAAAGGTGATCATCGACCCGAAAAGCCTGACCTACCTGGACGGCACCGAACTCGATTTCGTCAAGGAAGGGTTGAACGAAGGCTTCAAGTTCAACAACCCCAACGTACGCGGTGAATGTGGCTGCGGCGAAAGCTTCAACATCTGAGGCTGATTGTGGGTACTCCTTGTCATTTCGCTTTGTTCGAGCTGCAGCCGAGTTTTCGACTGGACCTTGAACAGCTTGCCACGCGCTACCGTGAACTGGCGCGTGGGGTGCATCCGGACCGCTTCGCTGACGCTTCCGAGCGTGAGCAACGCCTGGCGCTGGAGCAATCAGCCAGCCTCAACGAAGCCTATCAGACGCTCAAGAACCCTCCCAAACGCGCGCGCTACCTGCTCGCCATGGGCGGTCGCGAGCTGCCGCTTGAAGTCACGGTCCAGGACCCTGATTTCCTGATGCAGCAGATGCAATGGCGCGAGGAGCTTGAAGAACTGCAGGACGAGGCTGATCTGGCCGGTGTCGCAGTGTTCAAGCGCCGTCTGAAAGTGGCCCAGGATGAACTCAACGAAAGCTTCGCAGCCTGTTGGGATGATGCGGCGCAACGTGAACAGGCCGAACGCCTGATGCGGCGCATGCAGTTCCTCGACAAGCTCACCTACGAAGTGCGCCAGTTAGAAGAGCGCCTCGACGATTAACCCAGTGCCGCCCAGGTTGCACGCCTGATATACAGATAAGTCCTGATTACCATGGCCCTACTGCAGATCGCCGAACCCGGTCAAAGTCCTCAACCGCACCAGCGTCGTCTGGCGGTCGGGATTGACTTGGGCACTACCAATTCGCTGGTCGCTGCATTGCGCAGCGGTCTTTCCGAGCCGCTGCCCGACGCGGATGGCCAGGTCATCCTGCCGTCTGCCGTGCGTTATCACGCTGACCGCACCGAAGTGGGCGAGTCGGCCAAGCTGGCGGCGTCTACCGATCCTTTGAATACCGTGCTGTCGGTCAAGCGCTTGATGGGTCGTGGTTTGTCCGACGTCAAGCAGCTGGGCGACCAGCTTCCCTACCGCTTTGTCGGCGGCGAATCACATATGCCGTTCATCGACACGATCCAGGGCCCGAAAAGCCCGGTGGAAGTGTCGGCCGATATCCTCAAGGTCTTGCGCCAGCGCGCCGAAACCACCTTGGGTGGCGAACTGGTAGGTGCGGTGATTACTGTTCCTGCATATTTCGATGACGCTCAGCGCCAGGCCACCAAGGATGCGGCGAAACTTGCCGGCCTGAACGTGCTGCGCCTGCTCAACGAGCCGACCGCAGCCGCTGTGGCTTACGGCCTGGATCAGCACGCCGAAGGCCTGGTGGCTATTTACGACCTGGGCGGCGGTACCTTTGATATTTCGATCCTGCGCCTGACCGGCGGTGTCTTCGAAGTGCTGGCTACCGGTGGCGATACCGCCCTGGGTGGCGATGACTTCGATCACGCCATTGCTGGCTGGATCATCACCAGCGCCGGCTTGTCTGCCGACCTGGACCCGGGTGCGCAACGTAATTTGCTGCAAACTGCCTGTGCCGCCAAAGAAGCGCTGACTGATGCTGCGTCGGTTGAAGTTTCCTACGGTAGCTGGTCGGCTCAACTGACCCGCGAAGCGTTCGATTCGTTGATCGAACCGATGGTCGCCCGCAGCCTGAAAGCCTGCCGCCGCGCCGTGCGTGATTCCGGTGTCGAGCTGGAAGACGTGGTCGCCGTGGTCATGGTGGGTGGTTCGACCCGCGTGCCGCGTGTTCGTGAGGCGGTCGCTGAAGCCTTCGGCCGTCAGCCGCTGACTGAAATCGACCCGGATCAAGTGGTGGCTATCGGTGCCGCGATCCAGGCCGATACCCTCGCCGGTAACAAGCGTGATGGTGGCGAACTGCTTCTGCTTGACGTGATCCCGTTGTCCCTGGGGCTGGAAACCATGGGCGGCCTGATGGAGAAGGTGATTCCACGCAACACCACCATCCCCGTTGCCCGCGCCCAGGACTTCACCACGTACAAAGATGGCCAGACGGCCATGATGATTCACGTGCTGCAAGGCGAGCGTGAGCTGATCAGCGACTGCCGTTCCCTGGCGCGCTTCGAATTGCGCGGCATTCCTGCGATGGTGGCTGGTGCGGCGAAGATTCGCGTGACCTTCCAGGTCGACGCCGACGGCTTGCTCAGCGTTGCCGCTCGCGAACTGGCCTCCGGCGTTGAAGCCAGCATCCAGGTCAAGCCGTCCTACGGCCTGACCGACGGTGAAATCGCCAAGATGCTCAAGGATTCGTTCCAGTACGCCGGTGACGACAAGGTCGCCCGCGTGCTGCGTGAGCAGCAAGTCGACGCCCAGCGCCTGCTCGAAGCGGTGCAGGGCGCCCTGGAAGCTGACGGCGAACGTCTGCTGGATGCCGAAGAGCGCATGGTCATCGACCTGCAAATGCAGGAACTGGCTGAATTGATGAAAGGCACCGATGGTTACGCCATCGAGCAACAGACCAAGCGCCTGTCGCAAGTGACCGATGCCTTTGCCGCCCGTCGTATGGACCAGACGGTAAAAGCCGCCCTGGCGGGCCGCAACTTGAATGAACTTGAGGATTAACTGATGCCGCAGATCATTTTTCTGCCACACGCCGAGCATTGCCCGGACGGTATGGTTGTGGAGGCTGAGACCGGCAAGTCCATTCTCGAAGTCGCTCACGATAACCACATCGAGATCGAAAGCGCCTGCGGCGGCGTTAACGCCTGTACCACGTGCCATTGCATCATCCGCGAAGGTTTCAATAGCCTGGAAGAGGCTGATGAGCTGGAAGAGGACTATCTTGATAGGGCGTGGGGCCTTGAGCCGACGTCGCGATTGAGCTGTCAGGCAAAAGTGGGAACAGAAGACCTCACCGTCGAGATTCCGAAGTATTCGCTCAACCATGCCGCCGAAGCGCCGCATTGATTCAAGGAAATGTCATGAGCCTGAAATGGGTTGATGTACAAGAAATCGCTATACAACTTGCTGAAGCTCACCCGGATGTCGATCCTCTGTCGGTGAACTTCGTCAAGTTGCGCAACCTGGTGATGCAGCTGCCGGAATTTGACGACATCCCGGATCGGGGTGGCGAAAAGGTTCTTGAGGCGATACAAGGCCTGTGGATCGAAGAAGCAGACTGAATCGCCTTTTTACGCAGTTAGGCAATACCCAAGAACCCGCGTATAATTCGCGGGTTTAATTTTTCGCAAATTACCGTTTCTGGAGTTACACCATGGCTGTTCAACGTACTTTCTCCATCATCAAGCCTGACGCTGTTGCAAAAAACGTCATCGGCGAGATCACCACTCGTTTCGAAAAAGCCGGCCTGAAGGTTGTAGCTTCGAAACTCAAGCAACTGTCCAAGGCTGAAGCTGAAGGCTTCTACGCTGAGCACAGCGCTCGTGGTTTCTTCGGCGACCTGGTTGCCTTCATGATCTCCGGCCCTGTTGTTGTTCAGGTTCTGGAAGGCGAAAACGCTATCGCTCTGAACCGTGAGCTGATGGGCGCTACCAACCCTAAAGAAGCTGCTGCCGGCACCATCCGTGCTGACTTCGCTGAATCGATCGACGCCAACGCCGTTCACGGTTCGGACTCCGAAGCCGCTGCTGCCCGCGAAATCTCGTACTTTTTCGCTGCTACTGAAGTAACCGCTCGCTAAGCATTGGCTTAAAAGAGCGAAGGTGAATCCATGACTACATTGACTGCAAAAACCAACCTGCTGGGTCTGACTCAACAGGAAATGGAAAAATTCTTCGACTCAATCGGGGAGAAGCGTTTTCGTGCCGCTCAGGTAATGAAGTGGATTCACCATCTTGGCGTCGATGATTTCGACGCCATGACGAACGTCAGCAAGGCCCTGCGCGACAAGCTCAAGGCCATTGCCGAAGTTCGCGGGCCCGAAGTGGTCAGCGAGGACATTTCCACCGATGGCACCCGTAAGTGGGTGGTGCGCGTGGCGTCCGGCAGCTGCGTCGAGACCGTGTACATTCCCCAGGGCAAGCGCGGCACTCTGTGCGTTTCGTCCCAGGCGGGCTGTGCCCTGGATTGCAGTTTCTGCTCCACCGGCAAGCAAGGTTTCAACAGCAACCTCACCGCCGCCGAAGTCATCGGCCAGGTGTGGATTGCCAATAAATCGTTCGGCAGCATCCCGGCGACCGCCGACCGTGCCATCACCAACGTGGTGATGATGGGCATGGGCGAGCCGCTGCTGAACTTCGACAACGTTGTTGCGGCCATGCACCTGATGATGGACGACCTGGGCTACGGCATCTCCAAGCGCCGCGTGACCCTGTCGACCTCCGGCGTGGTACCGATGATCGATGAGCTGGCCAAGCACATCGACGTCTCCCTGGCGTTGTCGCTGCACGCACCGAATGACGCATTGCGTAACCAATTGGTGCCGATCAACAAGAAGTATCCGCTTAAGATGCTGCTCGAATCTTGCCAGCGCTACATGGCGACCTTGGGCGAAAAGCGTGTGTTGACCATTGAGTACACCATGCTCAAGGACATCAACGACAAGGTCGAGCACGCGGTCGAGATGATCGAGTTGCTCAAGAACGTACCGTGCAAGATCAACCTGATTCCGTTTAACCCGTTTCCCCATTCTGGCTATGAGCGGCCGAGCAACAACGCCATCCGCCGTTTCCAGGATCAACTGCACCATGCAGGCTTCAACGTCACCGTGCGCACCACCCGCGGCGAAGACATCGATGCGGCATGTGGCCAATTGGTAGGACAGGTGCTGGATCGCACCCGTCGCAGCGAACGTTATATCGCCGTGCGTGAATTGAGTGCCGCCGACGATATGCCGCAAAGCGCCGCGACTCGAACCTGAGAGAGGATCTCTATGCCCTTGCGCCTTGCGCTGCTTTTGCTTGTTGCCAGCCTCGCGGCTGGCTGTGTTTCATCGGGCCATGACAGCCCGTTGCAAACCGGCAAGGGCCGTGACGAAGCGCGCGCTGCCTATGTGCAGCTGGGCTTGGGGTACTTGCAGCAAGGGATGACCGAACACGCCAAGGTGCCGCTGAAGAAGGCCCTTGAGCTGGATGGCAGCGACGCCGACGCCAATGCTGCGTTGGCCTTGGTGTTCCAGGCCCAGGCCGAGCCCGAGCTGGCCGATCAATATTTCCACAAGGCCCTGGCCACACGCCCTGGCGACCCAAGACTGCTGAATAACTACGGCAGTTTTTTGTTTGCGCAGAAACGTTATGCCCAGGCATCCGAATATTTCCAGCAGGCTGCGGCCGATACCCTCTATCCTGAGCGTTCGCGGATTTTCGAGAACCTGGGGGTGACCTCAATGCTTCTCGGCCAGCGCGACACCGCACGCCAGCAACTGGAAAAAGCCCTGCACCTGAACCAGCGCCAGCCACGGGCCTTGCTCGAAATGGCTGAGTTGTCCTTCGAAGACAGGCATTATGTGCCGGCACGTGACTATTACGAGCGTTTTAGCCTGCTGAGCGGGCAAAATGCACGTAGTCTATTGCTCGGTGTGCGCCTGGCGACGGTTCATGAAGAACGCGACAAGGCCGCACGTTTTGGCCAGCAACTCGAACGACTCTATCCCGGTACGCCGGAATATCAGCAATACCTGTCGGAGCAATGATGAAAGCGGCGCACCCGGAAGTTGTAGCAGCTAATCGTGGAAACCCAGGCGAGACCTTGCGTCAGGCCCGCGAAAGCAATGGTTGGTCGCTGGCAGAAGTGGCCCTCAAGCTCAATTTGACCACGACTTCATTGGGCAACCTTGAAGCTGGCGCATTCGACAAGCTGCCAGGGCACACCTTTGCCCGCGGCTATATCCGCGCCTACGCCAAGTTGCTGGGTATCGACCAGGCTGCATTGGTCCAGGAGTTCGACCAAATCACCGGTACCGATTCCCAGGGCAGCAATGTCCATGGTCTTGGCCGCATTGAAGAGCCTGTGCGGGTTTCCCACACCATTTTGCGCATTGTCAGCCTGTTGCTGCTCATCGCCGTGATCGGCGGTGGTTTTGTATGGTGGCAGGATCAGACCGCTCAGCGTGGCAAGGACTTGTCCAGCAACGCCATGGAGCACGTCGAAGTCGAAAGCGCCGACGGCACCACCCAGATTCATCCGTTGGATGAGCCGGAAGACCAGGCCGTGGCCCAGGGTCAGGCGGCGCCTGAGGCAGAGCCAAGCGCCGAGCAGCCTGCGCCCGAAGCAGGTACTGCCGCCGCAGTGGCACCCGTCGCACCCGCTCCAGCGGTTGCAGTGACGCCTGCTGCTCCAGCTCATACGCCAGCAACGCCAGCAGTACCGGCGCAGGCTCCGGCAACAACGGCTCCCGTCGCCCCGGCGATTTCCGCGCCAACCACCCCGGTACTGATCGCCGGTGATGGCCGAGTACAAATTACCTACGTCGCTGACTGCTGGACGCAAGTCTCCGATGGCAACGGCAAGGTGCTGTTCAGTGGTCTGAAGCGTAAGGGAGATACACTTGACCAGGGCGGCAAGCCTCCTTTGACGCTGCGTCTGGGCTTTGCCCGTGGCGCGCAAGTGGCCTACAACGGCCAGCCTGTGGACGTGGCGCCGTTCACCAGTGGCGAGACTGCTCGCCTCAAGTTGGGACAATAAAGTCATGCACGGCGAATCTCCAATCAAACGTCGCGTATCGCGCAAGATCTGGGTCGGCTCGGTGCCGGTGGGCGGCGATGCCCCCATCGCAGTACAAAGCATGACCAACAGCGACACCAATGATGTGGCGGCCACTGTCGCCCAGATCAACCGCCTGGAAGCGGCGGGCGTCGACATCGTGCGTGTATCCGTACCGGATATGGACGCTGCCGAAGCCTTTGGCCGCATCAAGCAACTGGTCAAGGTGCCGCTGGTCGCCGATATCCACTTCGACTACAAGATCGCGTTGCGCGTGGCCGAGTTGGGCGTCGATTGCCTGCGGATCAACCCGGGCAACATCGGTCGTGAAGACCGGGTTCGCGCCGTGGTGGATGCCGCCCGTGATCGCGGGATTCCAATTCGCATCGGCGTCAACGCCGGCTCCCTGGAAAAAGACCTGCAAAAGAAATACGGCGAGCCGACGCCGGCCGCACTGGTCGAGTCCGCGCTGCGCCACGTTGAACACCTCGAACGCCTGAATTTCCAGGACTTCAAGGTCAGCGTAAAGGCTTCCGACGTGTTCATGGCGGTAGAAGCGTACCGCCTGCTGGCCAAGGAAATCGTCCAGCCGCTGCACCTGGGTATCACCGAAGCCGGCGGTTTACGCTCAGGCACAGTGAAATCTGCGGTGGGTCTCGGTATGCTGCTGGCCGACGGGATTGGCGATACTATTCGCATCTCCCTCGCGGCAGACCCGGTAGAGGAAGTGAAAGTCGGTTACGACATTCTCAAATCCCTGCATTTGCGTTCCCGTGGCATCAACTTCATTGCCTGCCCGAGCTGCTCGCGGCAGAACTTCGACGTGGTGAAAACCATGAACGAACTGGAAGTACGCCTCGAAGACCTGCTGGTGCCGCTGGATGTCGCGGTGATCGGCTGTGTGGTCAACGGGCCGGGTGAGGCCAAAGAGGCCCATGTGGGCCTGACCGGTGGTACGCCAAACCTGATTTACATCGACGGTAAGCCGTCGCAGAAATTGACGAATGACAATCTGGTGGATGAGCTGGAACGGCTGATCCGCCAGAAAGCGGCCGAAAAGGTCGAAGCTGACGCAGCGGTTATCGCGCGCGGCTGATCGAACGAATTTAAGGATTTGATGTGAGCAAGTCTCTGCAAGCCATTCGTGGCATGAACGACATCCTGCCTGAGCAGACGCCCCTGTGGCGCTACTTCGAGGGCACTGTCGCGCGCCTGCTGGATAACTACGGTTACAAGCAGATCCGCATGCCGATCGTCGAGTTCACCGAGCTGTTCAAGCGCTCCATCGGTGAAGTGACCGACATCGTCGAAAAAGAGATGTACACCTTCGAAGACCGCAACGGTGACTCCCTGACCCTGCGTCCGGAAGGTACTGCCGCGTGTGTGCGTGCGGTGCTCGAACATGGTCTCACCGGCGGTGGCCAGCCGCAGAAGCTCTGGTACATCGGCCCGATGTTCCGCCACGAGCGTCCGCAGAAAGGCCGTTATCGCCAGTTTCACCAGATCGGCCTGGAAGTCTTCAACCTAGACGGTCCGGACATCGACGCCGAGCTGATCGTGCTGACCTGGCGCCTGTGGGGCATGCTGGGCATCCGCGATGCGGTCAAGCTTGAACTCAACAGCCTGGGCACCAGCGAATCCCGGGGCCGCTACCGCGAAGCCCTGGTGGAATTCCTGTCGGCCCACCTGGACAAGCTGGACGAAGACAGCCAGCGCCGCCTGAAAACCAACCCGCTGCGGGTACTGGACACCAAGAACGCCGAGACCCAGGCCGTACTGGTGGACGCGCCGAAAATGGCCGACTACCTTGACGACGAGTCCCGTATCCACTTCGAGGGCCTCAAGGCTCGCCTGGATGCAGCCGGTATTCCTTACGTCATCAACCCGAAACTGGTGCGTGGCCTCGATTACTACAGCAAGACCGTGTTCGAGTGGGTCACCGACAAGCTCGGCGCCCAAGGCACGGTGTGTGCCGGTGGTCGTTACGACGGCCTGGTCGAGCAGATGGGCGGCAAGCCGACCACCGGCGTAGGTTTTGCCATGGGCATCGAGCGGCTGATCCTGCTGCTGGAAACCCTGGAGCAGGTTCCCGAAGAAATCTCCCGTCAGGTGGACGTGTACTTCTGTGCCTTTGGCGAGGCGGCCGAACTGGCTGCCCTGGCCCTGAGCGAGAAACTGCGCGACCAACTGCCGAACCTGCGCCTGCAAGTCAATGCCGGCGCCGGCAGCTTCAAAAGCCAGTTCAAGAAAGCCGACAAGAGCGGTGCGTTGTATGCACTGATCCTGGGTGATGATGAGTTGGCCCAGCAAGTGGTAAGTTTCAAACCCCTGCGTGGTCAGGGTGAACAACAAAGCATTGCCTTTGATGCGCTTGCAGCGCACCTGGCCACCTGCATCGTGCAGGGTTGAAGCTGTCAAACAGCCGATTTAGCGATTAAGGAGTATTGGGGTGTCGAGTACTGATGATGACCAGCTGGCCGAGTTCAAAGACTGGTGGCAGCGCAACGGCAAGCCCCTGGTCACTGGCGGCTTGCTGGCTTTAGTAGTGGTGTTCGGCTGGCAAGCCTGGCACAAGTATCAGGCTAACCAGTCGCAAGGCGCCTCGATTATCTATCAGCAACTGCTGGAAACCACGCTGACGCCAAACGGCAAGCCTGACCTGGCCCAGGTTGCAGACCTGGCCGGCAAGCTGAAGAGCGAATTCGGCGGTAGCACCTACGCGCAATACGGCAGCCTGTTCGTCGCAAAAGTTGCGGTCGACAACGGCAAGCTGGATGACGCCGCCTCCGAGCTGAAAGCCATCACCGACAAGCCGGCCAACCCGACACTGGGTGAAATCGCACGTCAGCGTCTGGCTCAGGTACTGGCGGCACAGAACAAGGCCGACGAAGCACTGAAGCTGCTCGACGGCGATGCTGACAAGGCATTCCTGGCCACTCGTGAAGAGCTCAAGGGCGACCTCCTGGTCCAATTGGGTCGTACCGACGAAGCCAATGCTGCGTACCAAAAAGCCAAGGCGGCGCTGTCTGATGAAGCGGCGGTCGGTGGCTTACAAATCAAGCTCGACGACTTGGCCAAAGGGGATGCGTGACGTGATCCGTTGGAAACATGCAGCATTGCTGGCTCTGGCCGTTTTGGCCGCGGGTTGCAGCAGTAACAGCAAAAAAGAACTGCCTCCGGCCGAGCTGACCAGCTTCAAGGAAGAAGTGGTCCTGCAAAAGCAGTGGAGCCGCTCCATTGGTGACGGTCAGGGCGATCTGTACAACCTGATGGTCCCGGCGATCGACGGTGACACTATCTACGCCGCTGATTCCACCGGTGTTGTGGTCTCCATGGATCGCATGAACGGCGACGTCAAGTGGAAGAAAGACCTCGAACTGCCTGTGTCCGGCGCCGTTGGCGTGGGTTCTGGCCTGGTGATGCTCGGCACGCTGAAAGGCGACGTCGTGGCACTGGATTCGAGCACCGGTGAAGAGAAATGGCGCGCTCGCGTGACCAGTGAAGTGCTCTCGCCGCCTGCTACCAACGGTGACGTGGTTGTCGTGCAGACCCAGGATGACCGTGTGATCGGCCTTGACGCCGCCACCGGTAACCAGCGCTGGTTGTATGACAGTACGCCGGCGGTCCTGACCTTGCGCGGTACCAGCGGTCCGGTTGTGACCAGCAACCTGGCACTGGCAGGCCTGTCGACCGGTAAAGTGGTCGCCCTGGACACCCAGAACGGCGTCCCGGCCTGGGAAACCCGGGTCGCGATTCCTCAAGGTCGTTCGGAACTGGACCGCGTAGTGGACATCGACGGTGGCTTGCTGCTGTCGGGTGATACCCTTTACGTCGCTACTTATCAGGGCCGTGTTGCGGCGCTGGACGTGCAGAGCGGCCGGATCAACTGGCAGCGTGATGCTTCCAGCTACGCCGGTGTCGCCCAAGGGTTTGGCAGCGTCTACGTAAGCCTGGCGTCCGGCACCGTTGAAAGTGTCGACGAGCGTTCCACCACTGCATTGTGGAGCAACGACTCCCTGGCCCGCCGTCAGTTGTCGGCACCGGAAGTGTTCTCCAGCTACGTGGCGGTAGGCGACTTTGAAGGTTACCTGCACCTGCTGAGCCAGGTGGACGGTCGCTTCGTGGGTCGCGAACGTATCGACAGCGACGGCCTGCGTGCCCGTCCGCTGGTGGTAGGTAACATGCTTTACGTGTATGGCAACAGCGGCAAACTGGAAGCGCTGACCATCAAGTAATGGTTTGACTATGCTTGGGGTAATTCCCAGGCGGCCCTGCTTCGGCAGGGCATGCGGCGCTTTCGAGCGCTGCCCCGAGCACCAGCCGCTGCCTTGCAGCGGCTTTTGTATTTTCTGAAATAACGAAGTGGAGAGCCGCATGGTTCCCGTAATCGCCCTGGTGGGCCGACCGAACGTCGGCAAGTCCACCTTGTTCAACCGCCTGACCAGGACTCGCGACGCCATCGTCGGCGACTTGTCCGGTCTGACCCGTGATCGCCAATACGGTGAGGCAAAGTGGCAAGGGCGCTCCTACATTATTGTCGACACCGGTGGTATCTCCGGTGACGAGCATGGCATGGACGAAAAGATGGCCGAGCAATCGCTGCTGGCCATTGAAGAAGCTGATGTCGTGTTGTTCCTGGTGGACGCCCGCGCGGGCTACACCGCTGCAGACCAGATGATTGGCGAGCACCTGCGCAAGCGCAACAAGCGTTCCTACGTGGTGGCCAACAAGATCGACAACATCGATCCTGAAATGGCCCGCGCCGAGTTCAGCCCGATGGGCCTGGGCGACGCGATCCCGATCGCCGGTGCCCACGGTCGCGGCATCACCCAGATGCTGGAAATCGCCCTGCGCGACTTCCCGCGTGATGACGTGGATGAAGTCGAAGGCGAAGAAGAAATCGTTGCCGAAGGCGAGGAAGCCAAGCGCATTCCTGGCCCAAGCGAAAAAGACGGTATCAAGATCGCGATCATCGGCCGTCCGAACGTCGGCAAGTCGACCCTGGTCAACCGCATGCTCGGTGAAGACCGGGTAATCGTCTATGACGAGCCGGGCACCACTCGCGACAGCATCTACATCCCGTTCGAGCGTAACGACGAGAAGTACACGCTGATCGACACTGCCGGTGTGCGCAAGCGCGGCAAGATCCACGAAGAAGTTGAAAAGTTCTCCGTGGTGAAAACCCTGCAGGCGATCAAAGACGCCAACGTGGTGATCTTCGTCATGGACGCCCGCGAAGGCGTGGTAGACCACGACCTGAACTTGCTGGGCTTTGCCCTGGAAGCCGGTCGCGCCCTGGTGATTGCGATCAACAAGTGGGACGGCATGACGCCGAGCGAGCGCGACTACGTCAAGGTCGAGCTGCAGCGTCGCCTGTTCTTCGTCGAGTTTGCCGATATCCACTTTATATCGGCACTGCACGGTACCGGCGTGGGTAACCTCTACGCCTCGGTGCAGAACTCGTTCAAGTCCGCGGTTACCCGCTGGCCGACCAACCGCCTGACCCAGATTCTTGAAGATGCGGTCAGCGAGCACGCGCCGCCGATGGTCAACAACCGTCGGATCAAGCTGCGCTACGCTCACTTGGGTGGTGCCAACCCGCCGATTATCGTGATTCACGGTAACCAGCTGGAGAAGGTGCCGAAGTCCTACGTGCGTTACCTGGAAAATACCTACCGCCGCGTCTTGAAACTGGTCGGTACGCCGATCCGTATCGAGTTCAAGGGTGGCGAGAACCCGTACGAAGGTAACAAGAACAGCCTCACCGACCGCCAGGTAAACAAAAAGCGCCGGATGATGACGCACCACAAGAAGGCCGACAAAAAGCGCCGCGACAAGCGCTGATCCTGATCGGTTGAAAAAGGGCTCTTTCGGAGCCCTTTTTTTGTGCCTGGCGGTTGACCCTTCGCGGCATGCAGCTTAAAACTTGGGGCTCACCGCAAGGGGCGCACCGATGATCACCAGCAAGCTGCCGAATGTCGGCACCACCATCTTCACCACCATGTCGCAACTCGCTGCCGAAACCGGTGCGCTCAACCTGTCCCAGGGCTTTCCCGACTTTAACGGGCCCCAGGAGTTGCTCGATGGAGTGGGCAGACACATTGCCCTGGGCCATAACCAATACGCCCCGATGACCGGCCTGCCGGTACTGCGCCAGCAAGTGGCGGCCAAGATCGCCCGCAGCTATGGCGCAACGGTGAATGCCGACAGCGAAGTGACCATCACCCCAGGCGCCACTGAAGCGATCTTCTGTGCGATCCAGGCGGTGATCCGCAGCGGTGATGAAGTCATCGTGTTCGATCCGGCCTACGACAGCTACGAGCCTTCTGTGGAACTGGCAGGCGGTCGCTGCGTACACGTGCAACTGGGCCTGGATGATTTCGCCCTGGACTTCGAGCAACTGCGCGCTGCGCTGTCGCCGCGCACCCGCATGATCATCCTCAACAGCCCGCATAACCCCACCGGTGCCCTGATCAGCCGTGCCGAGCTGGACCAGTTGGCCGAGTTGATCCGCGACCGCGACATCTACCTGGTCAGCGACGAGGTCTACGAGCACCTGGTGTTCGACGGTGTGCCCCACGTCAGCGTGCTGGCTCACGAAGAGCTGTATCAGCGTGCGTTTGTGGTCAGTTCGTTCGGCAAGACCTACCACGTCACCGGCTGGAAAACCGGCTACGTGGTCGCGCCGCCAGCCCTCAGCGCCGAGCTGCGCAAGGTGCATCAATATGTCAACTTTTGCGGCGTGACCCCGTTGCAGTACGCTTTGGCAGACTTCATGGCCGAACACCCGGAACACGTCGAGGAGCTGCCGGCTTTTTATCAAGCCAAGCGCGACCTGTTCTGCGACCTGCTGGAACCGTCGCGTTTCAGCTTTACCCGGGTGGCCGGTACCTACTTTCAATTGGTGGATTACTCACAGATTCGCCCGGACCTGGATGACGTCGCCATGTCGCTATGGATGACCCGCGAGCATGGCGTAGCAACCATCCCGGTCTCGGTGTTCTACCGGAACCCACCGCAAGGCCAGCGCCTGGTGCGACTGTGCTTTGCCAAACGCGAGGAGACGCTGCGTCAAGCAGCCGAGAAACTATGCGTGATCTGAGTGCACTGCCCAACCTGAACATCGCCCTGGTGCAAACCACCCTGGCCTGGCACGACCGCCAGGCCAACCTGGAGCATTTTGAACTGCTGCTGGAACAGGCCAAGGGTGCCGACCTGATCGTGCTACCGGAGATGTTCACCACCGGTTTCTCGATGGAATCGGAAACCCTCGCCGAGCCTGAAAACGGCCCCACCCATCAATGGCTGCAGGCCCAGGCGAAGAAGTACAACGCGGTGATCACCGGCAGCGTGATCATCCAGGCCGCCGATGGCAGCCACCGCAACCGCCTGCTGTGGGCGCGACCGGATGGTGAGGTGTTGCACTACGACAAGCGTCACCTGTTCCGTATGGCCGGTGAACACGACCACTACACCCCCGGCGAGCGCCAGGTGCAGTTCGAACTCAAGGGGTGGCGGATTCGTCCGTTGATCTGCTACGACCTGCGATTCCCGGTGTGGAGTCGTGACGCCCAGGACACTGACTTGCTGCTGTACACCGCCAACTGGCCGGGCGCACGTCGCCAGCACTGGAACCGTCTGCTGCCGGCACGGGCCATTGAAAACCTGTGCTACGTGGCGGCGGTGAATCGGGTGGGCACGGACGGCAAGGGCTTTGCCTACACCGGCGACAGCCAGGTCGTGGACTTCCAGGGCGAAAGCCTGCTGAGCGCAGGGGAGGCGGACGGGGTGTTTCAGGTGTGCCTGGACGCAGCGGAATTGGCGGAGTACCGCACACGCTTCCCGGCGAACCTGGATGCGGACAGCTTTGAGTTCACCTGAAGGATTTTAAATCGTTCCCACGCTCTGCGTGGGCACGCCTCTTGTGACGCTCCGCGTCACGCTTCGGGACGCGGAGCGTCCGAGCTGCATTCCCACGCGGAGCGTGGGAACGATCATAAAAAAGGCCCCTGGATTCTCATCCCGGGGCCTTTCGCATTTCAGCGGTCAGTGTTTATGCCGCTTTCGCTTCCAGCTGGCTCAACGAGCGGTTCAGCGCGCTGAACACCGCCTTGAAGCTCGCCGTGGTGATGTTTTCATCAATGCCCACGCCATGCACCGGACGCTCACCGTTCACTCGCAGCTCGATGTAGGCCGCCGCCTTGGCATTGGTGCCGGCGCCAATCGCATGTTCGTTGTAATCCATGATCTCCACACCAATCGGCAGCCCGGCCACCAGCGCTTCCAGGGCGCCGTTGCCTTTGCCGTGCCAGCGCAGGTTGGTTTCGCCCTGGCCCTTGCCGGAGACTTCAACTTCCACCGAGCTGTTGCCGTTCTCTTCCTGCAAGCGATGGCTGACCAGCGCGTAAGGAATGTTGGCTTGCAGGTATTCACGCTGCAACAAGCTGTAGATCTGCGCGGCGGTCATCTCCAGGCCCACGCGGTCGGTTTCGGCCTGTACCACCTGGCTGAACTCGATCTGCATGCGGCGCGGCAAGCTGATGCCGTATTCCTGCTCCAGCAGGTAGGCGATGCCGCCTTTGCCCGACTGGCTGTTGACGCGGATCACCGCCTCGTAGCTGCGGCCGATGTCGGCCGGGTCGATCGGCAAGTACGGCACTTCCCACAATGCGTCGTCTTTCTGCTGGGTGAAGCCCTTGCGGATCGCGTCCTGGTGGGAGCCGGAGAAGGCGGTGTGAACCAGGTCGCCGACGTACGGGTGACGCGGGTGCACCGGGATCTGGTTGCACTCTTCGACGACTTTGCGAATACCGTCGATGTCGGAGAAGTCCAGCTGAGGGTCGAGGCCCTGGGTGTACATGTTCAAGGCCACGGTGACCAGGTCGACGTTACCGGTACGCTCGCCGTTGCCGAACAGGCAGCCTTCGACACGGTCGGCGCCGGCCATCAGGCCCAACTCGGTGGCGGCTACGCCGGTGCCACGGTCGTTGTGGGTGTGCAGGCTGATGATCACGCTGTCGCGACGGTTGATATGACGGCCGAACCACTCGATCTGGTCGGCATAGATGTTCGGGGTGGCGCACTCGACGGTGGCTGGCAGGTTGAGGATCACCTTGTGCTCAGGCGTCGGGTTCCAGACCTCGATCACCGCGTCACAGACTTCCTTGGCGAACTCAAGCTCAGTGGCGCTGAACGTCTCTGGCGAGTATTCGAAGGTCCACTGGGTTTCCGGCTGCTGGGCGGCGTATTTGACGAACAGCTTGGCCGCGTTGACCGCGATCGCCTTGATGCCGTCCTTGTCCTGGTTGAACACGATGCGGCGGAACGACGGCGAGGTGGCGTTGTACAAGTGAACGATGGCTTTCTTCGCCCCGCGCAGGGATTCGAAGGTGCGCGCGATCAAGTCTTCACGGCCCTGGGTCAGCACCTGGATGGTGGTGTCCTCGGGGATGTGATTGTCTTCGATCAGGGTGCGTACGAAGTCGAAATCGGTTTGCGACGCAGCCGGGAAGGAGGCTTCGATTTCCTTCACACCGACGGCCACCAGGGTCTTCCAGAAACGCAGCTTTTTCACCGCGTCCATCGGTTCGATCAGCGACTGGTTGCCGTCGCGCAGGTCGGAACTGCACCAGATCGGCGCGGTGGTGATGGTTTTCGAAGGCCAGGTGCGGTCCGGGATATCAATGGTCGGGAACGCGCGGTACTTCGAAGACGGGTCTTTGAGCATGCTCATCGGGAAATCCTTTGTCTAGGGGCCGAGAAAAGGCGGCCTGCCGTAAAACTGTTATTGGGGATAAAGCGGAAGACGAGGCAGATCGATTCAGCCTGGCAGTCGTGCGCTGACTAGGCACAGGCTGCGGTGCTGGCGGAGCTGAATGAGGGTGTGAGAGGTTTTCATAGGTCCAACCCTAACCGCCGGGGTGAAAGATGGCAAGCAGTCGGAAAAAATTGAGAGAAGTTCTGCTATTGCTGAGGAAAACGAGATTTTATGGTTGAGAATTGTGCGTGGGGGTGTTTTGTTTGCGCACCCGTTGCCGGGTGCGCAATTGAGCATCAGGGCTGAAACGCGCCGATAAAGATCGCCGGATCCACCCGTGCGTCGTTCAGGCTGATGTTCCAATGCATATGCGGCCCGGTCGCCCGGCCGGTGGAACCGACCTTGCCCACCACCGCACCACGGGCCAGTTGCTGGCCCACGCTCACATCAATCTTCGACATATGGCAGAACATGCTGATAAAGCCCTGGCCATGGTCGACAAACACGGTGTTGCCGTTGAAGAAGTAGTTGCCGGTCAGGATCACCTTGCCCGCTGCTGGGGTCTTGATGGGCGTGCCGGCGCCCACGGCAAAGTCCAGGCCGGAATGCGGATTCCGCTCCTCGCCATTGAAGAAACGTCGTACGCCGAACTTGCTCGACAGCGGCCCGTTCACCGGCTTGTCCAGCAGCAGGTTGCTCGGCGTGTTCGGGCTGAAACTGCGATACGCCTTGAGCTGGACCGCCAGCTCGCCTTCGATGCGCTTGAGTTGCGCCGGGTCCGGGTTCACCTGGCTCTTGTTCTTCAGGGTGATGTGCTGCTCGGGGTATTTCTTGAAGCCCACGACAAACGGCAGGTTCTGGCTGCCGCTGGTGATGCGTTGGGTGCCGGGCTTGACCGTCAGCGGGATGCCCACAATCGCCAGCCAGTTGTTTTGCTCCTTCACCACCAGCACTGGGCGGTTCATGTAGGTGGCTTTGGGCGCCGTGGCCGAAGTGCCGAGGTCGACCACCGCCACGCCACCGGGCACCGGCTTGTTCAGCAGGCGGGTGATGTAGCTGTCGGCATGGGCGTTAAAGGTCAGGCACAGCAGCATCAACAAACTTAAAAAGCGTGGCATCAATCAATCCAGTAACGAGAGGGTGACGGGCGTCAGGTGGTTGTCTTCCACCCGTACCTGCAATTGGCCTTCACCGAGGCGCGCGGTCAGGCGCTGGCCGGTGTGGGTTTGCGCGGCGTTGCGAATCGCCTGGCCGCGTTCGTCGAGCAAGATGCTGTAGCCGCGTCCAAGCGTCGCCAGCGGGCTGACCACGTGCAGCGTCTGCACCTGGCTTTGCAGTTGCAGGCGACGGGCCTTGAGGCCTTCGCGCATGGCACGGGGCAGGCGTTCGGCAAGGCTGTCCAGGCGTTGGCGCAACAGCGCCAGTTGGCGGCCGGGGTGTTGGCCGGCGAGGCGGGTTTCCAGGCGGATCAAACGCTCGCGACGGGTGTTGAGGCTGCGCTCGAAGGCACGCCGCAGGCGCATGTCCAGGTCATCCAGGCGCTGGGCCTGTTGGCGCAGGCGCTCGCCCGGGTGACGCAGGCGACGAGCCATGCCTTCCAGGCGCAGGCGGTCGTGGGTCAGGCGGTTGCGCATCAGCATCACTAGGCGGCGGTGCAGGTTCTCTACCTGGCGAGTCAGGTGGCTGGAGTCCGGCGCCAACAGCTCGGCAGCGGCGGAAGGCGTTGGGGCGCGTACGTCGGCGACAAAGTCGCTGATCGACACATCGGTCTCATGGCCAACGGCGCTGACGATGGGTGTCACGCAGGCGTCCACCGCACGCGCCACGGCTTCTTCGTTGAAGCACCAGAGGTCTTCCAGCGAGCCGCCGCCACGGGCCAGGATCAACGCGTCGAAGCCGCGTGCATCGGCCAGCTTCAGTGCGCGGACGATTTGCGCCACGGCTTCACGACCTTGTACGGCTGTCGGGATCAACGTCAGTTCCACGTTGGGCGCCCGGCGACGGAACACGCTGATGATGTCGCGAATCACCGCACCGGTGGGCGAGCTGATAATCCCGATGCGCCGTGGGTGGGCGGGCAGCGGCACCTTGCGCTCGGCACTGAACAGGCCTTCGGCGCTGAGTTTTTCCTTCAGCGCGTCGAAGGCCAGGCGCAGTGCGCCGTCACCGGCCGGCTCCACCGTGTCGAGAATCAGCTGATAGTCGCCACGGCCCTCAAACAGCGAGACCTTGCCCCGCACCTTCACCGCCAGGCCGTCTTTCAACGCCTGGCGCACCCGTGCGGCGTTCTGCCGGAACAGCGCACAACGCACCTGGGCGCCACTGTCCTTGAGGGTGAAATACACGTGGCCGGAGGCCGGGCGGGCGAGGTTGGAGATCTCGCCTTCGACCCAGATATTGGTGAACACGTCTTCCAGCAACACCCGCGCGCGGCCGTTGAGCTGGCTGACAGTCAGGACTTCGCGGTCCAGGCCCAGACGGGCAAAGGGATCTTTAATCATGGGCGGCAGTTTATAGGCATTCGTGCAGGGTTTGACAGAACTGCTCCACCAGCGCGTTCGGCGTTTGCTGGCAGGCGAGGGCGACGGTGCTTTGGCAATCGGGATCGGCCAGGGGTAAAAAATGGATGTTGGCCGGCGCAATGTCCTGCATCGACTCCGGCAGCAAGGCGATGCCGAATCCGGCCTGGATCAGCTGTAACTGCGTGGTCTTGCGCGACATCACCCGCGCCGCCTTGGGGAAAAATCCTGCACGCATGCACAACTCGGCTGACAGGTAACTCAGCCCTCCGCGCTGGGGGTGAGGGATCGAGATAAACGCTTCGTTCTTCAGTTGCGCCAAATCGATACCGGATGTGTGCCCGGCCAACCGGTGGTTCGGCGGCACGGCCAGCAACAGTCGCTCGCTATATAAAGGCACGATGCGCACGCCTTCGCGCTGGCGCAACACCGGTAAGCGCAACAGCCCGACCTCCAGTCGGCCGTCGGCGATTTCTTCCAACTGGGCTTCGGAGGACAGTTTGGCGATGTCCATCGACACGCCCGGGCATCGTTCCAGCCAGGCAACGATGCCGCGCAGCAGGCGGCCACTCATCGGCACCGTGCTCGAATGGCTCATTCGCAGCGTGCCGAGCTGTCCATTGCCCACTTGCGTTGCCATCTCACTGGCCTTGAGCAGTTCGCCCAGCAGGTTGCGTGCCCGCGGATAAAAAGCCTCTCCCGCAGCCGTCAGCCGTGGCTGGCGCGCAGTGCGTTCAAACAGCGGCGTTTGCAGCAGGTTTTCCAGCTCCTTGATCTGCCGGCTCAGTGCCGATTGCGCCACAAACAGCCGCTCGGCCGCTGCGCTGAAGCTGCCGCTCTCGGCGATTTCGACGAAGTAACGCAATTGCCGGGTGGAAATCACAAGTCATGCCTTTTCGAGATGAGTGATGGGCTTTGAAGATATTAGTCGCAACGCTTGCCAATGGCTAAAGTGATGGCCATCTCTAATAAGGAATACGTCATGAGTCCGGTCGAGCTGTTGAGTCATTGGTCGTTTGGCGGTGTGGACTGGCTGGTGATCGGCGTGGCGATTGCCCTGGCGTATATCGTGTTCGGCATTGCAGGCTTTGGTACCGCATTGGTGGCGGGGCCGATCCTGATTCTGTTCATGCCGCTGTCGAAGATCATCCCCTTGCTGGTGCTGCTGGATTTTGTCGCGGCCTTCGGCAACCTTCTGCAATCGCGCCGGGATGTGGTGAAACCGGAGTTGTTCAGGCTACTGCCGTGCATGGCGATTGGCTGCACCCTTGGGGTGATCTTCCTGCTCAACCTGCACTCTGATTTATTGCTGCTGTTGATGGGGCTGTTTATCAGCGCCTATGCGATCTACAGCCTGGCGGTGAAGGCCAAGCCCACGCAGATGGCAGCCGGCTGGGCGATTCCCATGGGGGTTGTCGGCGGGCTGTTTGGCGCGTTGTTCGGCAGTGGCGGCTTTCTGTATGCGATCTACCTCAACAGCCGATTGCCCAAGGATGGCGCGCGGGCGACCCAGAGTGCGTTGATCAGTTGCAGCACGGTGGTGCGCCTGAGCCTGTTTCTGATCGCGGGCGTGTATGCCGAGCTACCCTTGTTGATGTTGGCGGTGTGCCTGTTGCCGGCCATGGCGCTCGGGCTGTGGGCGGGGCGGCGGTTGACCCTGCGCATGTCCCGTGAGGCGTTTGTGCGGTTGGTGACCTGGCTGGTGCTGGCCAGTGGCATTGCCTTGATTGCCCGTTACTTGAGTACTTGACCTGATTGTTTCAGGGATTAAGCTGCCAGCCTTCAGGGCCTCTTCGCGAGCAAGCCCGCTCCCACATTTGGAACGCATTCCCCCTGTGGGAGCGGGCTTGCTCGCGAAGGCGTCAGTAGCCACGCCGCAGGACTCCCATGAATTCCCAAAGCATCCTTGTCCCGAAAATCTCCACGCTACCCGTCCACGAACCCCGCGCCCGGGCGATCGTGCGCTGGCTGGTGCGCAAGAACATCGTCAAGGAAGAACTCACCACCTGCGGGCGCACCGGCAACCGCATGGGCTATGCCCTGGCCGACGGTGCCCGCGCCGTGGTGCTGCACCCCGACGCGCTGCCGTTCAACGAGCCGATCAACGGCCTGGAGATCATCTACAAGCGGTGCATCTACACCCCGGCCAAGGGCTTCCTGGAAGAAGCCGGCTGTCCCGAGTGCCTGAAGGAAGTCGGCGAAGCCCTGTTCGAAAGCCTGGAAGACTGGATGCCCGGCCACACCGACAACTTCACCTGTCCGCTGTGTGGGCATGAGGACGACATCAACGGTTTCCTGTTCCTGCAGGAATGCGGCTTTTCCAACCTGGGATTCATCTTCAATAACTGGGCGGAGGCGGGGTTCAAGCAGAGTTTTATCGACGAATTTGCCGACTGGCTGGACCAGAAGATGAGCTGGGTCAAAGTCGAACTTTAATTCGATGTGAGCGTTCCCACGCAGAGCGTGGGAACGCTCAGTGCTGCAAAAATCATCCATCTATCAGTATTACCAAGTTTGTCAGAGTTTTACATTGAACCAGAGGGGGTGTCTGACTATAATGGCGCGCTTCCATTTTCCCGCTCGGGAGCCCCCGCGATGCTGCGTATCAGCCAAGAAGCTCTGACATTCGACGACATTCTCCTAGTGCCCGGTTATTCCGAGGTGCTTCCTAACGAAGTCAGTCTCAAGACCCGCCTAACCCGTGGCATCGAGCTGAATATTCCTCTGGTTTCCGCTGCCATGGACACCGTCACTGAAGCCCGTTTGGCAATCGCCATGGCTCAGGAAGGCGGCATCGGCATCATCCACAAGAACATGACCATCGAGCAGCAAGCTGCCGAAGTTCGCAAGGTCAAGCGTTACGAAGCCGGTGTGGTCAAGGACCCGATCACCATCGAGGCCGATGCCACCGTTCGTGACCTGTTCGACCTGACCCGCCTGCACAACATCTCCGGCGTTCCGGTGCTGCACGATGGCGACCTGGTCGGCATCGTCACTTCCCGTGACGTGCGTTTCGAGAACCGCCTTGAAGTCACCGTCCGTGAAGTGATGACGCCTAAAGAGCGCCTCGTTACTGTCAAGGAAGGCGCCGACAAGAACGATGTGCGCGAGCTGCTGCACAAGCACCGCATCGAACGCGTACTGATCGTCGACGACAAATTCGCCCTCAAGGGCATGATGACCGTCAACGACATCGAAAAAGCCAAGGCTTACCCGCTGGCCAGCAAGGACGATCAAGGTCGTCTGCGCGTAGGCGCTGCGGTCGGTACCGGCAAAGACACCGGTGACCGTGTAGCGGCCCTGGTGGCTGCCGGTGTTGACGTGGTGGTGGTCGACACTGCCCACGGTCACTCCAAAGGCGTGATCGACCGCGTTCGCTGGGTCAAACAGAATTTCCCTGACGTGCAAGTGATCGGCGGCAACATTGCCACCGGCGCTGCCGCCAAGGCCCTGGCCGAAGCCGGTGCTGATGCGGTCAAGGTCGGTATCGGCCCTGGCTCGATCTGCACTACCCGTATCGTTGCAGGTGTAGGTGTGCCGCAAATCAGCGCCATCGCCAACGTCGCCGCGGCCCTTGAAGGCACTGGCGTACCGTTGATCGCCGACGGCGGCATCCGTTTCTCCGGTGACCTGTCCAAGGCCATCGTCGCCGGTGCTTCCTGCGTGATGATGGGCTCGATGTTCGCCGGTACTGAAGAAGCGCCGGGCGAGATCGAACTGTTCCAGGGTCGTTCGTACAAGGCTTACCGCGGCATGGGCTCCCTGGGCGCCATGTCCCAGGCTCAAGGCTCTTCCGACCGCTACTTCCAGGACTCCTCCGCGGGCGCCGAGAAGCTGGTACCGGAAGGCATTGAAGGGCGTGTTCCGTACAAGGGCACCCTGAGCGCCATCATCCATCAACTGATGGGCGGCCTGCGTTCCTCGATGGGCTACACCGGCAGCGCCGACATCGAAGAAATGCGCACCAAGCCTGAGTTCGTGCGGATCACCGGTGCCGGCATGGCCGAGTCCCACGTCCACGACGTACAGATCACCAAGGAAGCGCCAAACTACCGCGTAGGTTGATGCTTCCAGCAAATAGTTAAGTAACCGGGGCTGTCTTATTCAGCCCCGAGTTGTTTCTGATTCATTAGACGAGACTGATCTCATGGCCCTCGACATTCACGCCCACCGCATCCTGATCCTCGACTTCGGTTCCCAGTACACTCAGCTGATCGCCCGCCGCGTGCGTGAAATCGGCGTGTACTGCGAACTGCATCCGTTCGACATGGACGACGAAGCGATTCGCGAATTCGCTCCAAAAGGCGTCATTCTCGCCGGCGGCCCCGAGTCCGTGCACGAAGCCAACAGCCCGCGTTGCCCGCAGGCGGTGTTTGACCTGGGCGTGCCGGTCTTCGGTATCTGCTACGGGATGCAGACCATGGCCGAGCAACTGGGCGGCAAGGTTGAAGGTTCCGAGCTGCGTGAGTTCGGTTACGCCCGTGTCGACGTGGTCGGCAAGAGCCGCCTGCTGGACGGCATCGAAGACCACATCGACGCCGACGGCCTGTTTGGCCTCGACGTATGGATGAGCCACGGTGACAAGGTCACCCGGATGCCGGAAGACTTCCACATCCTGGCCAGCACCCCGAGCTGCCCGATTGCCGGCATGTTCAACGACGAGCGCGGCTACTACGGCGTGCAGTTCCACCCGGAAGTGACCCACACCAAGCAAGGCGGTCGCATCCTGTCGCGCTTCATCCTCGACATCTGCCAGTGCGAAGCCCTGTGGACCCCGTCGAAGATCGCTGAAGACGCCATCGCCAACGTACGTGCCCAGGTCGGCACCGACAACGTCCTGCTGGGCCTGTCCGGCGGTGTTGACTCCTCCGTGGTTGCGGCGCTGCTGCACAAGGCCATCGGCGACCAACTGACCTGTGTCTTCGTCGACAACGGCCTGCTGCGCCTGCACGAAGGCGAGCAAGTGATGGCCATGTTCGCCGAGAACATGGGCGTCAAGGTGATCCGCGCCAACGCTGAAGATCAGTTCCTGAACAACCTGGCCGGCGAGTCCGACCCGGAGAAGAAGCGCAAGATCATCGGTCGCACCTTCATCGACGTATTCGATGCCCAGTCCAACAAACTGGACAACATCAAGTACCTCGCCCAGGGCACCATCTACCCGGACGTGATCGAGTCGGCAGGCGCCAAGAGCGGCAAGGCCCACGTGATCAAGTCCCACCACAACGTGGGCGGCCTGCCTGAGGAAATGAACCTCAAGCTGGTAGAACCACTGCGCGAACTGTTCAAGGACGAAGTCCGTCGTCTGGGCCTCGAACTCGGCCTGCCGTACGACATGGTCTACCGCCACCCATTCCCGGGCCCGGGCCTGGGCGTGCGGATCCTCGGTGAAGTGAAGAAGGAATACGCCGACCTGCTGCGTCGCGCCGACCACATCTTCATCGAAGAGCTGCGCAAGGCCGACTGGTATCACAAGGTCAGCCAGGCATTCGTGGTGTTCCAGCCGGTGAAATCGGTTGGCGTGGTCGGCGATGGCCGTCGTTACGCATGGGTTGTTGCCCTGCGTGCGGTGGAAACCATCGACTTCATGACCGCCCGTTGGGCACACCTGCCGTACGAACTGCTGGAGACGGTCAGCGGCCGTATCATCAATGAGATCGAAGGTATTTCGCGCGTGACTTATGACGTGTCGAGCAAGCCGCCGGCGACCATTGAGTGGGAATGATCCTGCCGTAGCAGGTGAGCGCTGAATAACAAAACCCCGGCCTGGTGCCGGGGTTTTGTGTTTCTGGCGTTTGTCTACCGCCGCGCAATATCCGAAAAGTAAAACTTATCCAGCGTATGCCGCGACTCGGTGTACTCGAACTGCCGTCCATCCTGCAAAAACGTCTGGTTGCTCACCACGATCACATGGCTCTGACCTTCGAGGTCCAGGTGTGTCTGATCGTCCTTTCCCCGTGGCAGCGCTTCGATGGTGCGCTGGGCATAGCTGATCTGCAGCTGCAAGGTCTGTTCGATAAACGCATAGATCGACTGCTCGGCAATCTCCCGATTCAGCCCCGGTATCAGGTCGGCGACGAAGTGGTTGATGTCGAGGATCACCCGTTTGCCGTCGATCCGCCGCACCCGTTTGACCCGGGTAATCAGGCTGCCAGCTTCGGCCTCAATGTGTTGCATCAACGGGCCTTCCAGCGGGAACTGGCTGAACTCCACCACTTCGGTACTGACGTCGTCGCCGAGGGCGGCGTGGGTCTCGCGAAAGCTGACGATACCGCCGAGCTGGAACTCGATGGGGTTGGGTGACAGCACGAAGGTGCCCTTGCCGTGGATCTTTTGCGCGAACCCACGCTCCTGCAATTGCTCGATCGCCCGGCGTACCGTGCCACGGCTGGCCTGGTAGGCGTCCATCAGTTCGGTTTCGGAGGGCAGGCGCGTGCCGCGTTGCAGGCGTTCGGTGGTGATGCTGGCAAGCAGATCGGTATAGATCTGGTTGTATTTACTCATGGGGAAGGGCTCTGTGCCGCGTTGGCGTTCAAGGCAGGAACCTTAGTGGCAGCGATGGGGTTTGTCCATGCAACCCATTGTAGAACTCGGAAATTTCTGACTCAAAAAACAGAAAATTAATCATTTTCAAACTCGTACATACGAGTTATTGCTTTAACTCGTACAGACGAGTACTTTTGGCTTCGGCGTGCTGCCTATGACCGCCCAATAAAAAAAACCAGAGTGGATACCAAGCATGAGCCACGACTATCCGAATATTGCCCGCGAGATTCTCAAGAACCTCGGCGGCAGCGACAACCTTGAGCAAGCTGCCCACTGCGTGACCCGCTTGCGCCTGGCCCTCAAGGACCCGAGCCTGGCCAACAGCGGCGAACTGAACCAGGTCGACCTGGTCAAGGGTTCGTTCTTCACCGGCGGCCTGTTCCAGATCGTGATCGGCCCCGGCGAAGTGGAAAAGGTCTACGCCGCCCTGCGTGAGCAAACGGGCCTCGCCGCGTCGACCATCGCGGACGTGAAACAGAAAAGCGCAGACAAAATAAACCCGATGCAGCGCCTGGTGCGGGTGTTCTCCGACGTGTTCATGCCGATTTTGCCGGCGCTGATCATTGCCGGTTTGCTCATGGGGGTGAACAACCTGATGGGCGCCAAGGGCATGTTCATCGCGGACAAGACCTTGCTCGACGCCTATCCGAACCTGGATGGCCTGTGGAGCCTGATCAACCTGATGGCCAACACCTCGTTCGTGTTCCTGCCGGCACTGGTGGGCTGGTCGGCGGCCAAGCGCTTTGGTGGCAGTGAAATCCTCGGCATTGTCCTCGGCCTGATGCTGGTGCACCCCGATCTGCTCAACGCCTGGAACTACGGCAAGGCGGTCGCCGGCCTCGACGGCCAGAGCCTGCCGTACTTCGATATTTTCGGCTGGTTCAAGATCGAGAAGGTCGGCTACCAGGGCCAGATCCTGCCGATCCTGCTGGCCGCCTACGTGATGAGCGTGATTGAGAAATGGCTGCGGGCACGGGTGCCGAATGCCATTCAGTTGCTGGTGGTGCCGATCACTACCATCGTCGTCACCGGCGTACTGGCGCTGGCGATCATCGGCCCGGTGACCCGCCACCTCGGCATCCTGATCACCGAAGGCGTGGTCACTCTGTTTGACCTGGCGCCGATGGTCGGCGGCGCAATCTTCGGCCTGCTGTATGCACCGCTGGTGATCACCGGCATGCACCACATGTTCCTCGCCGTGGACCTGCAACTGATCTCCACCCAAGGCGGCACCTTTATCTGGCCGATGATCGTCATGTCCAACCTGGCCCAGGGCAGCGCGGCGCTCGGCGTGTTCTACATGAGCCGCAATGCGCGGGACAAGAGCATGGCGTCCACCTCGGCGATTTCCGCCTACTTCGGCATCACCGAGCCGGCGATGTTCGGGGTCAACCTGCGCTTCAAGTTTCCGTTCTACGCGGCGCTGACCGGCTCGGCGCTGGGCAGTATTTTCCTGTCATTGAACAAGGTCCAGGCCTCGGCGATTGGCGTGGGTGGCTTGCCCGGGTTCATCTCGATCATCCCGCAGTACATCCCAAGTTTTGTCATCGGCATGGTCGTCGCGATTGTCGTGCCGTTTGTTTTGACCTGTGTGTTGAGCATGAAGATTGTTCGGCCCGGATACCGGGTCGCCTGATCTACCGCTATCGCAGGCAAGCCAGCTCCCACAGTTGATCGCATTTCCAGATTGAAGGAACCCGTCATGCAAAACTGGCAACACTCGGTGATCTACCAGATCTACCCAAAAAGCTTCCACAGCCACGCGGGTAACGCCACCGGTGACCTGCTGGGCATCGTGGACAAGCTCGATTACCTGAAGTGGCTGGGCGTCGATTGCCTGTGGATCACCCCGTTCCTGCGCTCGCCCCAGCGCGACAACGGCTACGACATCAGCGACTACTACGCCATCGACCCGAGCTACGGGACCATGGCCGATTGCGACCTGCTGATCAGCGAAGCCGCCAAGCGCGGCATCACGCTGATGCTCGACATCGTGGTCAACCACACCTCCATCGAACACGAGTGGTTCCAGCAGGCCCGCAGCAGCCTCGACAACCCGTACCGCGACTTCTACATCTGGCGCGACCAGCCGAACAACTGGGAATCCAAGTTCGGCGGCTCGGCCTGGGAATACGAGGCGCAGACCGGCCAGTACTTCCTGCACCTGTTCGACCACACCCAGGCCGACCTGAACTGGGACAACCCCAAGGTGCGCGCCGAAGTGTTCAAGCTGATGCGCTTCTGGCGCGACAAGGGCGTGGGCGGTTTCCGCCTGGACGTGATCAACCTGATCTCCAAGCCGGCGGATTTTCCGGAAGACAACAGCGACGGTCGGCGCTTCTACACCGACGGCCCGAACGTGCATGAATACCTGAAGGAAATGCACCGCGAAGTGTTCGAGGGGCATGACCTGATCAACGTCGGCGAGATGTCGTCCACCAGCCTTGAGCACTGCATTCGTTATTCGAATCCACAGTCGAAAGAGCTGTCGATGACCTTCAACTTTCACCACCTGAAAGTCGACTATCCGAACCTGCAGAAGTGGGTCGCGGCCGACTTCGACTTCCTGCAACTCAAGCAGATTCTGTCCGACTGGCAACTCGGCATGCAGGCCGGTGGCGGCTGGAATGCGCTGTTCTGGTGTAACCACGACCAGCCGCGGGTGGTCTCGCGTTTTGGTGACGACGGCGAGCACCGCGTGGTCTCGGCGAAGATGCTCGCCACTGCGCTGCACTTCCTCCAGGGCACGCCTTTCGTGTACCAGGGCGAAGAGCTGGGGATGACCAATCCGGGCTTCGACACCATCGACCAATACCGGGATGTCGAGACGCTGAACATCTATCGGCTCAAACGCGAGGCCGGTGAGTCCGAGGCATCGAGCATGGCGGCGATCATGCAGAAGTCCCGCGATAACAGCCGCACACCGATGCAATGGAATGCCGAGCAAAACGCTGGCTTCAGTCGCGGCGAACCGTGGATCGGCATCCCGGCCAACGCCGCGCAGATCAACGTGCAAAGCGAGCTGGATGACCCGCAATCGGTACTGCATCACTACCGTGCGCTGATCAAGCTGCGTCGGCATGAGCCGCTGATTCAGGAAGGCGTTTATCGCCAACTGCTGCCACAGCACACCCAGGTCTGGGCGTACCTGCGCGAAGGCCACGGCGAACGCCTGCTGGTGCTGAACAACTTCTACGGCACGCCATGCCAGATCGAACTGCCCGATGGCCTGCTGACGGCGGCGAGTGAGCAACGCCTGCTGATCAGCAACTACGACGACTGCCCACAGCGCTCGAGCCAGGTCTCGCTGCGCCCGTATGAATCGTTTGTGCTGCATCTCAAGGACTGAGACCCGCTTTACCCCCGGCGTGGGAGAGCCGGGGCGCTTAAAAAAACATAATAAAAATATCGGAGTGCTTCATGAAAACAACAATAAAGCTGGGCCTCGTTGCATCCTGCCTGACCTTGCCGATGGCAGCCCAGGCGTTGGAATTTGCCGGCTACTTGCGTAGCGGTGCGGGGACTTCAACCGGCAGTGGCAAGCAGCAGTGCTTCCAGTTGCCGGGTGCACAATCCAAATACCGCCTGGGCAACGAGTGCGAGCAGTACGCCGAACTCGAATTGCGCCAGGACCTGCTGACCCTCGACGACGGCTCGGTGTTCAGCGTCGACGCCATGGCTTCGCTGTACAACAAGTACGACCGGGCGCTGAAGTTCCAGGGCGAAGACAACGGCTCGGCACGCATGCCGCAGATGTACGCGCAGTGGTCGAACATCCCCAGCCTCAACGGCGGTTCGCTGTGGGCCGGCCGGCGCTACTACAAACGAAACGATATCCATATCTCCGACTTCTACTACTGGAACCAGAGCGCCACGGGTGGCGGTATCGAGGACGTGAAAATCGGCGACCTGAAATACAGCTACGCACTTTCCCGCAAGGACAACCTGTACCAGAAGGAATACGCCACCCGTCACGACTTTAACGTGGCCGGGTTCAAGACCAACCCCGGCGGCGAGCTGGAACTGGGCTTGAGCTATATCGAAAAAGCCGGTGGCCGTGACACCAACAGCGGCTGGGCCATTACCGCCCAGCATGTGCAGAAACCCTTCCTCGGCGGGCGCAACAAATTTGCCCTGCAGTACGGCGAAGGCCCCGGCACCGGCCTCGGTTATACCGGCGATACCTTCCTCGATAAAAGCAGCAAGAGCTACCGCGCAGTGGAGTTCTTCGACTGGCAAGTGACGCCACGGTTTGGCGGGCAGATCGAGGCCGTGTACCAGAAGGATATTCGCCCGGGCAGCCAGGATCAGACCTGGATGTCGCTGGGCGTGCGCCCGGCCTATGCGATTTCCGAACAGTTCAAGCTGGTCACCGAACTCGGTCATGATCAGGTCGAGGCTACCGGTGGCACGCGCAAGCTGAGCAAATTTACGTTCGCCCCGACCTGGTCGCCCAAAGGCCCGGATTTCTGGGCACGACCGGAAGTGCGCTTGTATTACACCTACGCGACCTGGAACGAAGCGGCCAAGCGTGCGGCCAATGAACTGGCGGCAGGTTCGGCGTTGTCCGACACCGGCAGTTATGGCTCGGCGTTGCATGGCTCCAACTTTGGTGTGCAGGTTGAGTACTGGTGGAAATAAGCCGTCGATGCCCAATGATTTTTACAGAACCAAACAGCAGGTGAAGTCATGACCACAACCCAATCCCTGGAATTGCTGGCGCCATTGTCCGGGGTGCTGCTCGCCCTGGACCAGGTGCCTGATCCGGTGTTCTCCAGTCGCCTGATCGGCGATGGCCTGTGCATCGATCCGACCTCGCAGACCCTCTGCGCGCCACTGGCCGGGGTGATCAGCAATATCCAGGACAGTGGTCATGCGTTGAGCATCACCGATGACAACGGCGTCCAGGTGCTGATGCACATCGGCCTGGACACCGTGAACCTGGCGGGCAAGGGTTTCACCCGATTGGTCGAGGAAGGCCAGCGGGTGGAAGCCGGGCAACCGCTGATTGAATTTGATGCCGACTACGTGGCGCTCAATGCCCGTAGTTTGCTGACCCTGATGCTGGTGGTCAGTGGCGAGCCCTTTAAGCTGCTGACGCCCGAGCAGGGCCTGGTAGACGTGGGGCAGCCACTGCTGCGAGTCACGCCGCAAGCCGTTGCCGACGAGGTGAAAGACGAGGAGGGTGACGCCCTGTTCTCCAGGCCACTGACCTTGCCCAACGCCAACGGCCTGCATGCGCGCCCGGCGGCGGTGCTGGCGCAGGCGGCCAAAGGCTTCAAGGCGAGTATTTACCTGCACAAGCAAACCGAAAGCGCCAACGCCAAGTCGCTGGTACGGATCATGGCATTGCAGACGGTGCAGGGTGACACCTTGCAAGTCAGCGCGGCCGGCGAGGATGCCGAAGCGGCGATCCAGGCGCTGGTGACCTTGCTGGCCGAAGGCTGCGGTGAAACCGTCGCGGCTCCTCAACCTGGTGCTGCACCCGTGGCGCCTGATTCATCGGCGACCTTGCTGCGCGGCGTGTGCGCCTCGCCCGGTTCGGCGTTTGGCCAGGTGGTGCAGGTCAAGGAGCCGGCACTGACGTTCGTAGAGACCGGCAAAGGTGAAGCGCTGGAACGTGCGGCCCTGACCCATGCCCTGAACAACGCCAATCAGGCGCTGCAAGCCCTGCAGGAAAAAGCCGTCGGCACTGCCCAGTCCGAGATCTTCCGCGCCCATCAGGAGTTGCTGGACGATCCGGCCCTGCTGGAACAAACCCGCGACCTGCTGGACCAGGGCAAGAGCGCGGCCTTCGCCTGGAACAGCGCCACCGAGGCCACCGCCACGCTCTTCCAGGGCCTGGGCAACGCCTTGCTTGCCGAGCGCGCTGCCGACCTGGCAGACGTTGGCCAGCGGGTGCTGAAATTGATCCTCGGGGTTCAGGACAGCGCCTGGGATTTGCCGGAGCAGGCAATCCTGATTGCCGAACAACTGACTCCCTCGCAAACCGCCAGCCTCGACACGCGCAAGGTGCTGGGTTTTGTGACGGTGGGCGGCGGCGCTACCAGCCACGTCGCCATTCTCGCCCGCGCCCTTGGCTTGCCGGCCATCTGCGGGGTGCCGGCGCAGGTGCTGGAACTGGCCAACGGCAAGCAAGTGCTGCTGGATGCCGACAAGGGCGAGTTGCACCTGGACCCGGACCTGGCCGAGATCGAACACTTGCAAGCCAGCCGCCAACAACAAGTGCTGCGCCGCCAGCGGGAAGTGGAGCAGGCGTCGTTGCCCGCTACGACCCGCGACGGTCATCACGTCGAAGTGACGGCCAACGTCGCATCGTTGCAGGAGGTGGAGCAGGCATTGTCCCTGGGGGGCGAAGGCGTTGGTTTGCTGCGTTCCGAGTTCCTCTACCTGGACCGCAACCGCGCGCCGAGCCCCGAAGAGCAGGCGGGCACCTACAGCGCCATCGCCCGTGCATTGGGCCCGCAGCGCAATCTGGTGGTGCGCACCCTCGACGTTGGTGGCGACAAGCCGTTGGCCTATGTGCCGATGGACAGCGAGACCAACCCGTTCCTTGGCCTGCGTGGGATTCGCCTGTGCCTGGAGCGCCCGGAACTGTTGCGTGAACAATTCCGTGCAATTCTCGCCAGTGCCGGTTTCGCCCGTTTGCACATCATGTTGCCCATGGTCAGCCTGCTCTCGGAGCTGCGCCTGGCGCGGCAGATTCTTGAAGAGGAAGCGCTGGCCCTGGGGCTGACGGAACTGCCGAAGCTGGGAATCATGATCGAAGTGCCATCGGCGGCATTGATGGCCGATCTGTTTGCGCCGGAGGTGGATTTCTTCTCCATCGGCACCAACGACCTGACCCAATACACCCTGGCCATGGACCGCGATCACCCGCGCCTCGCCAGCCAGGCCGACAGCTTTCACCCGGCGGTGCTGCGCCTGATCGCCGCCACCGTCAAGGCGGCCCATGCCCATGGCAAGTGGGTCGGCGTGTGTGGGGCGTTGGCGTCTGAAGCGCTGGCGGTGCCGGTGCTGATCGGGCTGGGGGTGGATGAGTTGTCGGTCAGCGTGCCGCTGATCCCGACCATCAAGGCTACCGTGCGCGAGCTGGACCTGGCGGACTGCCAATCCATCGCCCGCCAGGTGCTGGGCCTGGAAGAAGCGTCGCAGGTTCGCGAGGCGTTGCGCCTGTACCACGCGGCTACCGTTGAAACCTCATTGGTTGTGGAGAACTGACATGTTCGAGAAATTTCAGCGGGCGTTCTGGAAGGCCCTGACGCCGGATCTGGTGCTTGAAACGCCGCAGGCAGCTCCAGTGAGCGAAACACTGTTGGCCCCGGCAGTGCTGAATGCGCTGGGCGGCGCGGAGAATCTCAAGTCGCAGCAGCGGGTAGCACTGACCCGGGTGCGGGTGCAGTTGCAGGATGCGGGGCGGTTGGATGCGCAGGCGCTCAAGGCGGCAGGCGTGCCGGGCGTGATGGTGTTGGCGGGTGGGGTGGTGCACCTGCTTACCGGCCTGAACACCGCTCTATAAGACGACGAAGATCAAATGTGGGAGCGGGCTTGCTCGCGAAGGCGGTGTGTCAGTCAATCCATGTGCTGGCTGAACCACCGCCTTCGCGAGCAAGCCCGCTCCCACATTGGTTTTGTGGTGTTTGGAGAATCGGGGGATTACAGCTGCGGGGTTTCTTCCGTCGGCTTGGTCTTGTCCACACCCGGCACATGCAGGTTGCCTTCGACCACCTGGTTGCCTTCCAGCTGCGGCTGCGTCACCCACGTCAGAATGTCGTAGTAACGCCGGATGTTCGCCACAAAATGCACGGGCTCACCGCCACGGGCATAGCCATAACGCGTCTTGCTGTACCACTGCTTCTGCGACAGGCGCGGCAGCATCTTCTTCACGTCCAGCCACTTGTTCGGGTTCAGGCCTTCTTTTTCGGCCAGCTTGCGCGCGTCGTCCAAATGGCCGGTGCCGACGTTGTATGCCGCCAGGGCAAACCAGGTGCGGTCCGGCTCGGCAATCTTGTCGTCCAGCTCATCCTTGATCTTGGCCAGGTACTTGGCGCCGCCCATGATGCTCTGCTTGGCGTCCAGGCGGTTGGACACGCCCATGGCCTGCGCCGTGTTCTGGGTCAGCATCATCAGGCCGCGCACGCCGGTCTTGGAGGTCACCGCCGGCTGCCAGAGTGATTCCTGGTAGCCGATGGCCGCCAGCAGGCGCCAGTCGACCTTTTCTTCCTTGGCATAGGCCCGGAAGTGTTTCTCGTATTTGGGCAGACGCTGCTGCAGATGCTGGGCGAAGGTGTAGGCGCCCATGTAGCCGAGTACATCGACGTGCCCGTAATAGCGATCTTTCAGGCGTTGCAGCGTGCCGTTCTTTTCCACCTTGTCGAGGTAGTTGTTGACCTCGTTGAGCAGGCTGTTGTCTTCACCGGCGGCAACCGCCCAGGCTTGATGGCTGGCGTCACCGAGGTCAAAGGCCACCCGCACGTTGGGGAAGTACACCTGGTTCATCGCCACTTCGTTGGAGTCCACCAGCGTCAGGTCGATCTGGCCCTCATCCACCATGCGCAGCAGGTCGACCACCTCAACGGCGTCGGACTCTTCGTATTCAATCCCGGGAAACTGTTTTTTCAGCTGCGCCAGTTGCTCGGCGTGGGTGCTGCCCTTGAGCACCATGATCTTCTTGCCCACCAGGTCTGCCGCGGTGGTCGGCCGGGACTGGCCGTTGCGGTAGATGATCTGCGGGGTGACTTCCAGATAAGGGTGGGAGAAACGCACTTGCTGGCGACGCTGCTCACTGCTGACCAGGCCGGCGGCGGCCAGTACCGGGCCGTTGGGTTTGCCGATCTGCGAGAACAGGTCATCCAGGTTGTCGGCCGCCTCGATCTCGAGCTTTACCCCCAACTCGTCGGCAAAACGTTTCACCAGTTCGTATTCGAAGCCGGTTTCGCCGTTACGGTCCTGGAAATAAGTGGCCGGACTGTTTCGGGTGACCACCCGCAATACGCCATCCTCCTTGATTCGCTCGAGCGTGTTGGGTTTATCCACACACGCACTGAGCAGCAGGAAGAGTCCGGTAACGAAGAGCCATTTGGCGCATCGCGGGCGTAAAGCAGTAGGGGAGAACATCTGCGCAGTATACGCAAAGGACCCTCGGCGCCATATCTCGACAGCGGGGCACTTGTCTGCTAGCGCCCGTAAACCTTGGCTGCAGCCCGCAGAAACGGGGCTTGGCAGCCGATTGTGACGGTTAAAATAACTGCCCGGAATCGCCTGTATGGCCATATGATATCGTGCGATTTATGCCAACTGACGTCCGGCTGCGGCCACTGGTGCCGTTTCGGGTGCCGTTGGCGACGGTTTACGCTAGAATGCACGGCCTCAAAGCACACCCCCTTCCCGAGGCTGTCCCGAAGATGTTGATCCTGCGCGGCGCTCCTGCCCTTTCTGCCTTTCGCCACAGCAAACTCCTTGAGCAACTGAGCCAGAAGGTACCTTCTGTCAGTGGCTTGTATGCTGAATTTGCTCACTTCGCCGACGTTACTGGCGTTTTGACCGCCGACGAACAGCAAGTGCTGGCGCGCCTTCTGAAGTACGGTCCCAGCGTTCCTGTCCAAGAGCCTAACGGCCGCTTGTTCCTGGTCCTGCCACGGTTCGGCACCATCTCGCCCTGGTCGAGCAAGGCCAGCGACATCGCCCGCAACTGCGGCCTGGACAAAATCCAGCGCCTGGAACGCGGGATTGCCTTCTATGTAGCAGGCCAGTTCAGCGAGGCCGAGGCCGAGCTGATCGCCAGCAGCCTGCACGACCGCATGACCCAGATCATCGTCAGCCAGCTGGAACAGGCCGCCGGTCTGTTCAGCCACGCCGAACCCAAGCCGCTGACCGCGATTGACGTGCTCGGTGGTGGCCGTGCCGCCCTGGAAACCGCCAACACCGAGCTGGGCCTGGCCCTGGCCGAAGACGAAATTGACTACCTGGTCAACGCCTTCATCGGCCTGAAGCGCAACCCGCACGACATCGAACTGATGATGTTCGCCCAGGCGAACTCCGAGCACTGCCGCCACAAGATCTTCAACGCCAGTTGGGACATCGACGGCCAGAGCCAGGAAAAAAGCCTGTTCGGCATGATCAAGAACACCTACGTGATGCACAGCGAAGGCGTTCTGTCGGCTTATAAGGACAACGCTTCGGTCATCGTCGGCTCCGTCGCCGGCCGCTTCTTCCCGGACCCTGAAACCCGCCAGTACGGTGCGGTGCAAGAGCCGGTACACATCCTGATGAAAGTCGAGACTCACAACCACCCGACCGCGATTGCCCCGTTCCCGGGCGCTGCCACCGGTTCCGGCGGCGAGATTCGCGACGAAGGTGCAACCGGTCGTGGCGCCAAGCCAAAGGCTGGCCTCACCGGCTTCACCGTGTCCAACCTGCAGATCCCGGGCTTCGAACAGCCGTGGGAAGTGCCGTACGGCAAGCCTGAGCGCATCGTCACCGCGCTGGACATCATGATCGAAGGCCCGCTGGGCGGCGCCGCGTTCAACAACGAATTCGGGCGTCCGGCCCTGACCGGTTACTTCCGTACTTTCGAGCAATCCATCACCACCCCCCGTGGCGATGAAGTGCGCGGTTACCACAAGCCAATCATGTTGGCCGGCGGCATGGGCAACATCCGCGCCGAACACGTACAGAAAGGCGAGATTCTGGTCGGCTCCAAGCTGATCGTTCTCGGTGGCCCGGCGATGCTGATCGGCCTGGGTGGCGGCGCCGCTTCCTCCATGGCCACCGGCACCAGCTCGGCCGACCTGGACTTCGCTTCCGTACAGCGTGAAAACCCTGAGATGGAACGCCGTTGCCAGGAAGTCATCGACCGTTGCTGGCAACTGGGTGACAAGAACCCCATCAGCTTCATCCACGACGTCGGCGCAGGTGGTTTGTCCAACGCCTTCCCGGAACTGGTCAACGATGGCGACCGTGGCGGCCGTTTCGAACTGCGCAACATTCCAAACGACGAGCCGGGCATGGCTCCGCACGAAATCTGGAGCAACGAATCCCAGGAACGCTACGTGTTGGCGGTAGGTCCTGCAGACTTCGAACGCTTCCAGGCGATTTGCGAGCGCGAGCGCTGCCCGTTTGCGGTAGTCGGCGAAGCCACTGCCGAGCCGCAACTGACGGTCACCGACAGCCACTTCGGCAACAGCCCGGTGGACATGCCGCTGGAAGTGCTGCTGGGCAAAGCCCCGCGCATGCACCGTTCGGCCGTGCGTGAAAACGAACTGGGCGACGATTTCGACCCGTCGACCCTGGCCATCGCCGACTGCGTGGAGCGCGTCCTGCACCACCCGGCCGTTGCCAGCAAAAGCTTCCTGATCACCATCGGCGACCGCACCATCACCGGTCTGGTTGCCCGTGATCAAATGGTCGGCCCGTGGCAGGTCCCGGTGGCTGACGTTGCCGTCACCGCTACCAGCTTCGACGTGTACACCGGTGAAGCCATGGCCATGGGCGAGCGGACTCCGCTGGCGCTGCTGGACGCCCCGGCGTCGGGCCGCATGGCCATCGGCGAAACCCTGACCAACATCGCGGCTTCGCGTATCGCCAAGATCTCCGACATCAAGCTGTCGGCCAACTGGATGTCCGCTGCCGGTCACCCGGGTGAAGATGCGCGCCTGTACGACACCGTGAAAGCGGTCGGCATGGAGCTGTGCCCTGAGCTGGGCATCACCATTCCGGTGGGCAAGGACTCCATGTCCATGGCCACCCGCTGGAACGATGAAGGCGTGGACAAGAGCGTCACCTCGCCGCTGTCGCTGATCGTTACCGGCTTTGCGCCAGTCACCGACATTCGCCAGACCCTGACCCCGCAACTGCGCATGGACAAGGGCACCACCGACCTGATCCTGATCGACCTCGGTCGCGGTCAGAACCGCATGGGCGCCTCGATCCTCGCCCAGGTGCACGGCAAGCTCGGCAAGCAGGCCCCGGACGTCGACGACGCCGAAGACCTGAAAGCTTTCTTCGCCGTGATCCAGGGCCTGAACGCCGACGGCCACCTGCTGGCTTACCACGACCGTTCCGACGGTGGTTTGCTGACCAGCGCCGTGGAAATGGCCTTCGCCGGTCACTGCGGCCTGAGCCTGAACCTCGATGGCCTGGCAGAAACTTCCGCCGACATCGCAGCAATCCTGTTCAACGAAGAGCTGGGCGCCGTGATCCAGGTTCGCCAGGACGCAACCCCGGACGTACTCGCACAGTTCAGCGCCGCTGGCCTGGGCGACTGCGTGGCCGTGATTGGCCAGCCGATCAACAACGGTGAAATCAACATCGTCTTCAACGGCGAAACCGTGTTTGAAGGCCAGCGCCGCCTGCTGCAACGCCAGTGGGCCGAGACCAGCTACCAGATCCAGCGCCTGCGCGACAACGCCGACTGCGCCGAGCAGGAATTCGACGTGATCCTGGAAGAAGACAATCCGGGCCTGAGCACCAAGCTCAGCTTCGACGTCAACCAGGACATCGCCGCGCCTTACATCAAGAAAGGCATCCGCCCACAAGTGGCCGTACTGCGTGAGCAGGGCGTCAACGGCCAGGTGGAAATGGCGGCAGCGTTCGACCGTGCCGGCTTCAATGCGATCGACGTGCACATGAGCGACATCCTCGCCGGTCGCGTCGACCTTAATGAGTTCAAAGGCCTGGTTGCCTGCGGTGGTTTCTCCTACGGCGACGTACTGGGTGCCGGTGAAGGCTGGGCCAAGTCGGCCCTGTTCAACAGCCGTGCCCGTGACGCGTTCCAGGGTTTCTTCGAGCGTAACGACAGCTTCACCCTGGGTGTGTGCAACGGTTGCCAGATGATGTCCAACCTCAGCGAACTGATCCCGGGCAGCGAGTTCTGGCCGCACTTCGTACGTAACCGCTCCGAGCAGTTCGAAGCCCGTGTTGCGATGGTCCAGGTACAGGAATCCAACTCGATCTTCCTGCAAGGCATGGCCGGTTCGCGCATGCCAATCGCCATCGCCCACGGTGAAGGCCATGCCGAGTTCGCCAGCGAAGAAGCACTGCTGGAAGCCGACCTGTCCGGTACCGTGGCCCTGCGTTTCGTCGACAACCACGGCAAGGTCACCGAAGGCTACCCGGCCAACCCGAACGGCTCGCCGCGCGGGATCACCGGGCTGACCAGCCGCGACGGTCGCGTCACCATCATGATGCCGCACCCGGAGCGTGTGTTCCGCGCCGTGCAGAACTCGTGGCGCCCGGAAGAGTGGAACGAAGACGGCGCGTGGATGCGCATGTTCCGTAACGCTCGCGTCTGGGTGAACTAAGGCGGTGTACAAGCTCAGCTTCTTTGTGCCCGACAGCCACGTGGATACGGTGAAAACCGCCGTCTTCGCAGCCGGCGGCGGGCGCATCGGCAACTACGACAGCTGCGCCTGGCAGGTACTGGGCCAGGGCCAATTCCGCGCGATGGACGGCAGCCAGCCGTTTATCGGGCAGGTGGGGCAGGTTGAAGTGGTTGAAGAGTGGAAGGTTGAGTTGGTGGTGGCGGATGAGTTGATCGTGGCTGTAGTGGCTGCGTTGAAACTGAGCCATCCGTATGAGACACCGGCGTATGAGGTGTGGCAGTTGGCGGATTTTTGATTCGCTGGCTGCAAAACAAGAAACCCGCTGGGCCAGTTTGGTCAGCGGGTTTTTTGTTGCCTGTCACGGCCATTCGCGAGCAAGCCCGCTCCCACATTTGACCGCGTTGCCATGACGGGCACCGATCAAAATGTGGGAGCGGGCTTGCTCGCGAAGAGGCCCTGATGCTCAGCAAAGATTCAGGCTTTTACCCCAACCTCACGGCCACTGACCAACCGCTCCAACGCCTCACCCAACCCCGAAGCCTTGTCACCAATCAGCAAGTGCCAAATCCCACTCTCAAGCTGGCTCACACCCTGGCAACCCAGCGCCGTCAGTTGAGATTCCGACAACACCGAACCATCCCCCAACTCCACCCGCAGCCGCGTCATCGCCACCGCATCCAATTGCAAAACATTGGCCCGACCGCCCAGCGCACTCAGCCATTTCTCGGCCTCATGCACGTTCACCGGCGTGCTCTTCTCAACCGGTGCAGCAGCGACCGGAGTGACTCCAACATACGAAGGCATCGCCAACCGAATCTCATCGGCAATGCTGTCCGCCATCGGCCCGACCACCACCTGCAAACTCCCGCCATTACCCGGTCGAACCACCGCCATCGCACCCAGCGCCTTCAACTCGGCATCCACCGCCTTGTTGCGATCCACCATGTCCAGCCGCAGACGCGTCGTGCAAGCACCCACACTCAGTAGATTCTCCGCACCACCCAGCGCGCGAATGTAAGCGCCGGCCCGCTGGTTATCAGTCATGGCCTCAGCCTGCACCACCTGAATATCCTCACGCCCGGGCGTCTTCAAATTGAAGCGACGGATGCAGTAGTTGAACACGCTGTAGTAGATCACCGCATACGCCAGCCCAACCGGGAATACCAACCAGCCGTTGGTGGATTTACCCCAACCCAGCACCATGTCGATAAACCCACCGGAGAAGGTAAAGCCCAGGTGAATGTTGAGCATGTTGGTGATCGCCATCGACAACCCGGTCAGCAGCGCATGCACCAGGTACAGGAACGGCGCGAGGAACATGAAGGCGAATTCGATCGGCTCGGTGACCCCGGTCAGGAACGAGGTCAGCGCCATCGACAGGAAAATCCCGCCCATGATCTTGCGCCGCTCCGGCAGTGTATTGCGGTACATCGCCAGGCACGCCGCCGGCAGGCCGAACAGCATTACCGGGAACATGCCGGTCATGAACTGCCCACCTTTCGGGTCGCCGGCAAAATAGCGAGTCAGGTCGCCGGTCACTACCGCGCCGGTCGTCGGGTCGGTGAAGGTGCCGAACACAAACCACGCCATGTTGTTGAGGATATGGTGCAAGCCGGTGACGATCAGCAGGCGGTTGAACACGCCAAACACGAACGCACCAAAACTGCCGCTTTCCATCAGCAGCACGCCGAAGCTGTTGATGCCTTGCTGCACGGGTGGCCAGATCAAACCAAAGATCACCCCCAGCGCCACCGCGGAGAACCCGGTGACGATCGGCACAAACCGTCGCCCACCAAAGAATGCGAGGTACTCCGGCAGCTTGATGTCCTTGAAGCGGTTATACAGCGCACCGGCCATCAAGCCGCTGGCGATGCCCGCGAGCATGCCCATGTTGATGCTGGCGTCCATCACCTTGAGGGTGGAGACCATCACCAGGTAACCGATGGCGCCTGCCAGGCCCGCCGTGCCGTTGTTGTCGCGGGCAAAACCCACGGCAATGCCGATGGCGAAGATCAGCGCCAGGTTGGCGAAGATCGCCTGCCCGGCGTCGTGCATCACCGCGATGTTCAGCAGGTCAGTGTCGCCCAGTCGCAGCAGCAGGCCGGCGATCGGCAGAATCGCGATCGGCAGCATCAGCGCACGGCCCAGGCGTTGCAGCCCTTCGATAAAATATTGGTACACGGCGTGTCTCCCTATTCTTGTTGTTTTCAGCTCAGCGGCCAGTGGTGTTGACAGGCTTGGCGAACGGCTTTGGCGCTGCTCAGGTTAAGCAGGCTTTGGCTCAGTTGCCGGCATTGGGCTGCGTCCAGGTGACGGACACGGTCCTTGATTTCTCCGATCTGCGGCGGGCTGACGGACAGCTCGCTGATGCCCAGACCGATCAGCACAGGCGTGGCCAGCGGGTCGGACGCCAGCGCCCCGCACACACCGACCCAGCGCCCATGCTTGGCTGCGCCGATGCACGTCTGGGCGATCAGCCGCAACAGCGCCGGGTGCATGGCATCGACCCGGGCGGCGAGGCCGGCGTGGTCGCGGTCCATGGCGAGGGTGTACTGCGATAGGTCATTGGTGCCGATGGACAGAAAGTCCGCGTGCTCGGCCAGTTGTTCGGCCATCAGCGCCGCCGCGGGCACTTCGATCATCACCCCCAGTTCCGGGCGTTGGGTCAGTTCCAGCTCGGCGCACAGTTCATCGAGGCGCTGGCGAATGTGCAGCAGTTCGTCGACTTCGCTGACCATTGGCAGCAGGATGCGGCAACGTTCCAGCGGGCTGACCTGGAGAAGGGCACGCAGTTGCTGGTCCAGCAGTTCCGGGCGTACCTGGGCCATGCGAATGCCCCGCAGGCCCAGCACCGGGTTGGTCTCGAACGGCAGCGGCAGGTAGTCGAGTTGCTTGTCGCCGCCGACGTCGATGGTGCGGATGATCACGGATTTGTCGCCCATGGCATCCATTACGGCTTGGTAGGCCTGGCGCTGCTCTTGCTCGTCGGGCGCGGTGCGGCGGTCGACGAAGAGAAATTCTGTGCGCAGCAGGCCGACGCCATCGGCGCCATTCTCGAAGGCCAGTTGGGCTTCGACGCTGGAGGCGACATTCGCGGCCACTTCAATACGCACGCCATCCTGAGTGCTGGCGGTGCCTTGAGCCTGCGCGTGCTGCTGTTGGCGCCGCAGTTTCTGTGCATCGCGCAACTGGTGAACCTGGGCGTGGCGCGCATCATCCGGCGTCAGCTCCAGGCGGCCGTTGGCGGCATCCAGCACCACGCGTTGGCCTTGGGGCACATCAAGCAATTCAGTGCCCAGTGCAACCACGCACGGCAAGCCTTTACCCCGCGCCAGAATCGCCACATGAGACGTCGCGCCGCCTTCGGCCATGCAGATACCGGCGGCGTGTTGATTGCTCAGTTGCAGCAGATCCGATGGGGTCAGCTCATGGGCCGAGACGATAGCGCCGGCCGGCAAATCAAAATTCCAGGCCTCGCCCAGCAACGCCCGCAGCACGCGTTGCTGCAAGTCGCGCAGGTCGTTGGCGCGTTCGGCGAACAGCGGTTTGCCTAGGGCGAGCAGCACCGCGCATTGGGCCTGGATCGCATCACGCCAGGCGTGAGTGGCGGCGCTGCCCTGTTCGATGGCGGCGGTGGCGGCCTCCAGCAACGTAGGGTCTTCCAGCAGGGCCAGGTGGGCGGCGAAGATCTCTTCTTCCTCCACATCCTTGCGCTGACGGGCCTGGTCCAGGGTGTGGCGGATTTCGCTACGCACCTGTTCCAGGGCGCTGTCCAGGTGCTGCAATTGTTCATCCGGCACGTTGTTGCCCGGGTCCACCGGCAGCTCGATTCCGTTCAGGCGGAACAACGGGCCGCAGACCAACCCCGGCGCGGCACACACGCCTTGCAGTACTCCGGCTTCGGTATTCGCGCGGCGTGGGGCGACGGCCACTGGAGCGTGATGCGCTTCGCCAACTTCCACCGACAGCGCAGCGATCAGTGCTTGCAGCGCCGCTTCACAATCCTTGCCACGACAGGTGACCTGCACCTCGTCCTGCTCACCAATCCCCAGGCCCATCAAGCCGATCAGGCTGTCGCACGAAGCCGACTTGCCGGCGAAATGCAGCTGCGACTGGCTGCTGAATGCCTGTGCGGTCTTGCGGATCAAGGCAGCGGGGCGCGCGTGCAGGCCGCCACGATGGGTGATGCGAATAGTCGCGCTGGCTTCGGTGACCGACTCATCAATCACTTTCGCTGCACCGGCCAACCGTGCAACCACATGCAGCAGCGGCTCGCCGACCTTCACTGTTTTCAAGGTGATCGGCCGTAGCTCAAACAGCTCGCTGTTGGTCAGGATGATCAGGCTGACCAGGCTTTTGCACTGGCGCGCAATCAGGTCCAGGTCAAACTGGACCAGTGCCTGGCCCTTGCTGACCCGCGCACCTTGCTTGACCAGCAGCGCAAAGCCTTCGCCATTCAATTCCACCGTGTCGATGCCCACGTGCATCAGCAATTCAGCGCCGTTATCGGCGCGAATGGTCAGCGCATGCCCGGTGCGGGCGACGTGGATGATCACGCCATCACACGGCGCGTGCAGGCAATCGTTGAGCGGGTCGATGGCAATGCCGTCGCCCATGGCGCCACTGGCGAACACTTCGTCGGGAACGTCGCCCAGGGTCAGCACCGGCCCACTGAGGGGAGCGCTGAGGGTGAGGTCTTTATTATTGTGGGACATGGGCACGGTACTCATCAGAAAAACGCTGCAATCAACTCAGTGGGTGCGGGTCACTTTGCTCAAGTGACGCGGTTGGTCCGGGTCCATGCCCCGGGCCTCTGCCAAACCGGCGGCCATCACGTAGAAACTCTGGATCGCCAGGATCGGGTCCAGGGCCGGGTGTTCGGCGCGGCTCAGAGTCAGGTCGCGCTCGGCGATGTCATCGGGAGCGGCCAGCAGCACGCGGGCACCGCGCTGGCGCATATCGGCGGCCAGGCTCAGCAGGCCGGCTTGTTCGGCGCCGCGTGGGGCGAAGACCAGCAGCGGGTAGTTGTCATCGATCAGGGCCATCGGGCCATGGCGCACTTCGGCGCTGCTGAAGGCTTCGGCCTGGATCGCCGAGGTTTCCTTGAGCTTGAGCGCGGCTTCCTGGGCAATGGCAAAACCGGCGCCACGGCAGATCACCATCAGTTGCTGGCAGTCGCGCAGGGCGTCGATGGCCAGGCTCCAGTCTTGCCTGGCGGCTTCACGCAAACCTTCGGGCAGTGCCTTACAGGCTTGCAGCAACTCGTCTTCCTGATTCCAGTGGCCGATCAGCTGGGCGCTGGCGCTCAGGGTCGCGATAAAGCTTTTGGTGGCGGCGACGCTGCGTTCCGGCCCGGCGCACAGCGGCACATGGAATTCGCAGGCGGCTTCCAGTGGCGAGTCTTCGGCGTTGACCATCGAGATGCTCAAGGCGCCGCGCTTGCGCAACAGGCGCAGGCTGTTGACCAGGTCCGGGCTCTGTCCCGACTGGGAGAAACCGAACGCCACTTGCCCGCTGACCTTGAGCGGCGATTGCAGCATGGTCACCACCGACATCGGCAGCGACGCCACCGGAATCCCCAGATGTTGCATGGTCAGGTAGGCGAAGTAACTGGCGGCGTGGTCCGAGCTGCCACGGGCGATGCTCATCGCCACTTGCGGTGGCTGGCGACGCAGGCGGCCGGCGACTTCCACCAGCAGCGGGTCCAGGCGTTGCAGTTGAGCCTCGACGGCCTCACAGGAGGCCAGGGCCTCTTCAAGCATTTTTGAAGTCAATGGTTTCTCCTTCGACCATTACGTCGGTGAGGTGCAGGGAGCGGTCCAGGCGCACGCAGTCGGCAAAGCTGCCGGGTTGCAGGCGACCGCGTTCTTCGAGGCCCAGGTAGTCCGCAGGAAATTGCGACAGGCGTTGTGAGGCTTCGCTGATCGGCAGGCCGATCTTCACCAGGTTGCGCAGCGCCTGGTCCATGGTCAGGGTGCTGCCGGCCAGCGTTCCATCGGCCAGGCGGACGCCGCCCAGGCACTTGGTCACGGTGTGGCTGCCCAGCTTGTATTCACCGTCGGGCATGCCGGCAGCGGCGGTGGAATCGGTGACGCAGTACAGGCACGGGATCGAGCGCAGCGCCACGCGCATGGCACCGGGGTGCACGTGCAGCAGGTCGGGAATCAACTCGGCGTATTTGGCGTGGGCCAGGGCCGCGCCGACGATGCCGGGCTCGCGGTGATGCAGCGGGCTCATGGCGTTGTACAAGTGGGTAAAGCTGGTGGCCCCGGCGGCGAGGGCGGCGACACCTTCTTCATAGCTGCCCAGGGTGTGGCCGATCTGCATGCGCACGCCACGTTCGCTGAGGGCGCGGATCAGGCCGTCATGGCCGGCGATTTCCGGAGCAATGGTGATCACCCGGATCGGCGCCAGGCGCAGGTATTCTTCGACTTCGGCCATCAAGGCGGTGTGGGCGAAGTTCGGTTGTGCGCCGAGTTTTCCCGGATTGATGTAGGGGCCTTCCAGGTGCACGCCCAGGACACGAGCGGTGCCGGTCGGGCGGCTTTCGCAATAGGTGCCGATTTCGCCGAGCACGCGGGAAATCTCATCCACTGGCGCGGTCATGGTGGTGGCCAGCAGCGAGGTGGTGCCAAACCGCACGTGGGTGCGGGTGATGGTGTGGAAGGCGTCGGTGCCTTCCATGATGTCTTTGCCGCCACCGCCGTGCACGTGAAGGTCGATAAAGCCTGGCAGCAGGTACGGCAGGTCGTTGTCAGCCGGGTTGCACGGGCTGCCTTCTACGGCAGTGACCTTGCCGTGCTGGTGCACCAGGCGGCCGCGAATCCAGCCGTGTGGCGTGAGGATATTGTCTTCGGACATGGGCAGTTCTCTAAATTCGCAGTTCAGCGGAATAGTCGTGGCGGCGCAGTTCTGCGACGAAGTCGTAGTAGTCGTTGCGGCAGTAGGTGTCGGTGATTTCAATCGGGGTGTTGTCGGCGGTGTAGCCCACCCGGGTCATCAGCAGCATGGCGGTGCCGGGGGCGATGCCCACCAGGGCTGCGAACTCATCCGAGGCGTTGATCGCCTGGATGTGTTGCAGGGCGCGCACGATGGGCTTGCCGATGCTTTCCAGGTATTCGTAGAGCGAGTTGCCGATGGCCTGCGGGTGGGGGAGGACGGAGGCGGGCATGGCGGTCATTTCAATCGCCATCACCGTGTCGTCGGCCTTACGCAAACGCTTGAGCCGCGCGACTTTGTCGCTGGGTGACAGGCCCAGGCGAATCAATTCTTCATGGGTCGGCGGGGTGATGTCGCGCTCCAGCCACTGGGACGTCGGCACAAAGCCCTTGAGCCGGAGCATTTCGCTGAAGCCCGAGAGGCGCGACAGCGGTTGTTCCAGGCGTGGCGTGATGAAGGTTCCGGAGCCTTGGCTGCGACGGATCAGACCTTGTTCGAACAGCACTTCCAGCGCCTTGCGGGCGGTCACCCGGGAAATGCTCAGTTGCTCGCTGAGGGCACGTTCCGACGGCAAAGCCTGCTCGGATTTCCACTGGCCGGCATGAATCGCGGCTTCGAGGTTGCGGGCCAGTTGCAGGTACAGCGGCGTCGATTGTTTATCGTCGGGGCGCAGGGCCAGGATGGGGTTCATCGTGTCGGTTTCCGATGCGGTTATTGGAGTGTTGTCGCCCGGTAGTGATCGCAAGCTAATACCACTTAAATACCATGTCAATGCAGCGAAAACAGTGCAGGCGAGCGTTTGCGGGCGCCTTAATAGTGCGCCAGTTCAAGTGGTATTAGAGAGGTCTTTATTTCAGGCAGAAGCGCGCAGCTTGCCGAGGTGAACTGGTATTCACCGGCAGGCCACCCATGGGGCGGGAATTTTTTTTGAATTATTTTACGAGGGGCAGGAAATTACGGACGAATCTCGATCATCGTGCCGTCTTTCACCAGGTTCCAGACTTCGCGCATGTCGACATTGCGCATGCCGATGCAGCCGTCGGTCCAGTCCAGGGTGTGGAACAGCTCTTCGGGGTAGTCCTCGGCGTCGGGGGTGCCGTGGATCATGATCATGCTGCCGGGCTTGACCCCTTCGCGGCGGGCGCGCGCGGAATCGCTGATATTGGGGTAGGAGATGTGCATGGCCAGGTTGAAGCGGTCGCTGGTCTTGCGCCAGTCGATCCAGTAGAAACCTTCCGGGGTGCGGCGGTCGCCTTCCATCAGCTTGGTGCCCTTGGGGTTCTTGCCCAGGGAAATGCGGTAGGTCCTGAGGGGCTTGCCGTCATTAATCAGTTGCAACTGATGGGCAGACTTGAGCACCAGGATTTTCTCGACGGGTTTGCCCCCCAGGATCACTTGGGTGGAGGCTGGCGACAGCGTGGCAAACGACAGGCAGATCAGAGCAAGCAACCAACGCATTGAAACGGTATCCCCTGAAAAGACTACGTGCCGCCTGGATTGTTATTTGGCCAACTGGGTCAGCGGCGGCACCGATTCGCTGCGCACCGGATACGACTGTTGCCGGCGGTCAGCAAAAAAGCATTCTAAGGTACGCCCGACCGTGCGGAAAGCCAGCTCGGACCAAGGGATGTCGGCTTCATCGAATAAGCGCACTTCAAGGCTTTCGGGACCGGCGGCAAAATCCAGGTCGATCAGTTCGGCCCGGTAGAAGATGTGCACCTGGCTGATGTGCGGCACGTCGATCAGGGTGTAGATGCTCAGGTTGCGCACCCGGGCGCAGGCTTCTTCCAGGGTTTCGCGCATCGCGGCCTGCTCGACGGTCTCGCCGTTCTCCATAAAGCCGGCGGGCAAGGTCCAGAAACCCAGGCGCGGCTCGATGGCGCGCCGGCACAGCAGCACCTGGTCGCCCCACACCGGTACGGTGCCCGCGACGATATTGGGGTTCTGGTAGTGAATGGTCTGACAGTGATCGCAGACATAACGCAAGCGTGCGTCGCCTTCGGGAATGCGCTGAGTGACCGGTTTACCGCACTGGCTGCAGAAGTTCATGCTGGGGTTCCTGGAGAGTGCGCCTATCTTGGCGTGACCGGGTATGGGCTGCAAGTTGTCGTTTAGCGACATGGCCAGGGTTTTGGGGTTGGGCGTGCGCAAGGTTTGGTGCATGATGCAAGGTAGCCAACAGACCGAGATGACTCATGCTGGACGAGCTACTTCGCCGGGTAAGCAATCATACGCCCCACACGCTGGAGACCGACGGTCGTTTCCCGGAAGCGGCGGTACTGGTGCCGATCACCCGCAGTGACGAACCCGAGCTGATCCTGACCTTGCGCGCCAGCGGGTTATCCACCCATGGCGGCGAAGTGGCGTTCCCTGGCGGGCGCCGCGACCCTGAAGATCCCGACCTGATATTCACCGCGCTGCGCGAAGCCGAAGAAGAAATCGGCCTGCCGCCGGGCCTGGTGGAAGTCATCGGCCCGTTGAGCCCGCTGATTTCCCTGCACGGTATCCGTGTCACGCCTTATGTAGGCGTTATCCCCGATTACGTCGAATACCTGGCCAATGACGCCGAGATCGCCGCTGTGTTCAGCGTGCCCCTGGAGTTTTTTCGCCAGGACCCGCGCGAACACACCCACCGTATCGATTACCAGGGCCGCAGTTGGTATGTGCCCAGTTACCGGTTTGGCGAATACAAGATCTGGGGCCTGACGGCGATCATGATCGTCGAGCTGATCAATCTGCTCTATGACGATGCCGACATTAGCCTGCATCGACCGCCGAAAAGCTTCATCAATACCTAAGAGCCAGATGGCCATCGTTCCTGCCGTGAGGATCCACCTATGAAATACCGCCTGGGCGACGCCCGAGTCGAAACCCATCCCAACAGCTGGGTGGCCCCCAATGCCACGCTGGTGGGCAAGGTCAAACTGGAGGAGGGCGCCAACGTCTGGTTCAACGCGGTGTTGCGCGGCGACAACGAGCTGATCCTGATCGGCAAGAACAGCAACGTGCAGGACGGCAGCGTGATGCACACCGACATGGGTTACCCGCTGACCCTCGGCACCGGCGTGACCATCGGCCATAACGCCATGTTGCATGGCTGCACCGTCGACGATTACAGCCTGATTGGCATCAATGCGGTGATTCTTAACGGGGCGAAGATCGGCAAGCACTGCATCATCGGCGCCAATTCGCTGATCGGCGAGGGCAAGGAAATTCCCGATGGTTCGTTGGTGATGGGCTCGCCGGGCAAGGTGGTGCGGGAACTGACCGACGTGCAGAAGAAAATGCTCGAGGCCAGCGCTGCGCACTATGTGCATAACGCCCAGCGGTATGCCCGTGATCTGGTTGAGCAGGAAGAATGAACCCGGTAGAACGACCCGTCGCCTCGCCGTGCGTGAGCATTTGTGCGCTGGATGACGATGATATCTGCACGGGATGCCAGCGCACGGTGGAAGAGATTACCCGCTGGAGTCGCATGGACAATACCGAGCGCCGGGTAGTGCTGGGGTTGTGCCATGAGCGGGCGAAGGCGAGTGGGCTGGTGTGGATGATTCCGGGGAAGTCCGGCGCCTGATAGACCGCTTTCGCGAGCAAGCCCGCTCCCACATTTGATTGCGTTTATCTTGGAGGAATGCGTTCAAAATGTGGGAGCGGGCTTGCTCGCGAAAGGGCCTGCCCAGACGACATATTTCCAAATGTGAAGTACCCTGTGCCCCTTGTTCACAGGTCCCTCGCCCCATGTTCTTCCTGATTGCCTACATCAGCAGCGTCGTGCTGATCAACTTCGCCTTTTCTACCGCTCCGCACCTGGATGTGATCTGGTCTGCCTGGGGCGGCCTGGTATTTGTCCTGCGGGACATGGTGCAAACCCGTTTCGGCCATGGCGCGATCATCGCCATGCTGGCGGCGCTGGTGCTGTCCTATATCACCTCCGATCCGTCCATCGCCCTGGCCAGCGCCACGGCGTTCGCGGTGTCCGAATGCATTGACTGGCTGGTGTTCAGCATCACCAAGCGCCCACTCCACGACCGCCTGTGGATAAGTTCGGCGCTGAGTATCCCCCTCGATACCTTCATCTTTTTCGGCCTGATCGGCGCCTTGACGCCCGCGGTCGCCGGCACTGCCCTGGTGTCGAAATTCGCCGGCGTTACCGTGGTGTGGCTGGCCATGGCCTGGCGTTTGCGCCGGCAGCGCGTCGCCAACTGAAGCCAATCCTTACAGTTCATGTAAAATGCCGGCCTTTCTCCCCACGATCCGCTCCCCTGAGGACCTGAGATGACCCGAATCGGAACTCCATTGTCGCCAACCGCGACCCGCGTAATGCTGTGTGGCTGCGGTGAGCTGGGCAAGGAAGTGGTAATCGAACTGCAACGCCTGGGCGTTGAAGTGATTGCCGTGGATCGCTACGCCAACGCACCGGCCATGCAGGTTGCCCACCGCAGCCACGTGATCAACATGCTCGATGGCGCCGCGCTGCGTGCCGTGATCGAAGCCGAAAAGCCGCACTTCATCGTGCCGGAAATCGAAGCGATCGCCACCGCCACCCTCGTGGAGCTGGAAGCCGAAGGCTTCACCGTGATCCCGACCGCCCGCGCGACGTTGCTGACCATGAACCGCGAAGGCATCCGTCGCCTGGCCGCCGAAGAGCTGGACCTGCCGACCTCGCCGTACCACTTCGCCGACACCTTCGAGGACTACAGCAAGGCCGTCACCGACCTGGGCTTCCCGTGTGTGGTCAAGCCGGTGATGAGTTCGTCGGGCAAGGGCCAGAGCCTGCTGCGCAGCGCCGATGACGTGCAGAAAGCCTGGGATTACGCCCAGGAAGGCGGGCGTGCCGGCAAGGGCCGCGTGATCATCGAAGGCTTTATCGACTTCGACTACGAAATCACCCTGCTGACCGTGCGCCACATTGGCGGCACTACCTTCTGCGCGCCTGTCGGTCACCGTCAGGAGAAGGGCGATTACCAGGAATCCTGGCAGCCACAGGCCATGAGCCCGATTGCACTGGCGGAATCCGAGCGCGTTGCCAAGGCGGTAACCGAAGCGTTGGGTGGTCGTGGTCTGTTTGGCGTCGAGCTGTTTATCAAAGGCGATCAGGTGTGGTTCAGCGAAGTGTCGCCGCGCCCCCATGACACTGGCCTGGTGACCCTGATTTCCCAGGACTTGTCGCAGTTCGCCCTGCATGCGCGGGCAATTCTCGGCCTGCCGATCCCGTTGATCCGTCAGTTCGGGCCTTCGGCTTCGGCAGTGATCCTGGTGGAAGGCAAGTCGACCCAGACGGCGTTTTCCAACCTGGGTGCAGCCTTGAGCGAGCCGGATACGGCGTTGCGTCTGTTCGGCAAGCCGGAAGTGAATGGCCAGCGCCGTATGGGCGTGGCGCTGGCGCGGGATGAGTCGATTGAGGCAGCGCGGGCTAAAGCCACTCGTGCTTCGAAGGCTGTTGTTGTAGAGCTGTAACCCCCCGCCGATCGTTCCCACGCTCCGCGTGGGAATGCCGCGCTGGACGCTCCGCGTCCGCTCTTAAGGGCGTGACGCAGAGCGTCACCGGATGCATTCCCACGCAGAGCGTGGGAATGATCATCATCAGGCGACCTTGTTCAAATCGTTATTGCGCGTCTCTTTCAGGCACAACACAGCAATCAAGCTGATCACCGCTGCCGCCGACACATACCCGCCGACATAACTCAAACCGCCCATCGCCACCAGCTTGGTCGCGAAGAACGGTGCCGCCGACGCACCCACGATCCCACCCAGGTTATACGCCGCCGAAGCACCGGTATAACGCACGCGGGTCGGGAACAGTTCCGGCAACATCGCGCCCATCGGGGCAAACGTCACGCCCATCAGGAACAGCTCCAGCGCCAGGAACAGTGCCACGGCCCAGGTTGAACCGTGGGTCAGCAACGGCTCCATGGTGAAGCCGGAGAGGATGGTCAGAATCGCCCCCACAATCAGCACCGGCTTACGCCCGTAACGGTCGCTGGCCCACGCCGCCAGCGGCGTCGCCGCGCCCATGAACAGCACCGCGAAGCACAACAGCCCGAGGAAGGTTTCACGGCTGTAACCCAGCGTAGACACGCCGTAGCTCAGGGAAAACGCGGTGGTGATATAGAACAGCGCATAACACACCACCATCGAGGCCGCACCCAGCAGGACCGGCAGCCAATGCTGGCTGAACAGTTCCACCAGCGGCACCTTCACCGGCGCTTCCTTGGCCACGGCGTTCGCGAACACCGGCGTTTCATGCAGTTTGAGCCGCGCATACAGCCCCACCATTACCAGCGCCGCGCTGAGAATGAACGGAATGCGCCAGCCCCAGCTGCGGAACTGTTCGTCGCTCAGGCTCATGGCCAGGATCAGGAACAGCCCGTTGGCCGCCAGAAAGCCAATCGACGGGCCCAACTGCGGGAACATGCCGAACCAGGCGCGTTTGCCCTTCGGGGCGTTCTCGGTGGCCAGCAACGCCGCGCCGCCCCATTCGCCGCCAAGCCCGAGGCCCTGGCCGAAGCGCAGTACGCAGAGCAGGATCGGTGCCCAGGCGCCGATGCTGTCATATCCGGGCAGCAAGCCGATCAGCGTGGTGCACACGCCCATCAGCAGCAGGGAAGCCACCAGTGTCGACTTGCGGCCAATCCGGTCACCAAAGTGGCCGAACAGCGCCGAGCCCAGTGGCCGCGCGATAAACGCGATACCGAAGGTCAGGAACGAGGCGAGCATCTGCGCCGTGCCGGAGGTTTGCGGGAAGAACACCGGGCCGATCACCAGCGCGGCGGCAGTTGCGTAGATATAGAAGTCGTAGAACTCGATGGCGGTGCCGATGATGCTCGCGGTGGCGACCCGGGCCGTCGAGTTGGTCGGGGCGGCGGTCGCCGTCTCGTTATAGGTGGTGCTCATTGAGGTATCCCTGACGGTCATTGCGCGTTTGGACGCGGATTATTATTGGTCGAACACCCATGGATCAGGGTTGTGCGCGGGGCGGCTCGGGATGGGAGCAAACACCGGTCAGACACGGTAAAGCGGTGCCTGGACGCGCTCAGTGCGGGTAGCACGCGGTCGGGCGGGGCTTGGGTAAGCCGCCCGATTATAGGAAGGGGTTTGCGGATCCAACAAGGGGCTTAAGCGGCGACCGGCACCGTGCTGGTGTGCCAGATCAGCACCTTGGCGACGCGGTTGTCCTCGGTCTCGAGGATTTCCAGGCGATAACGGCCGATTTTCAGGCACACGGCGCAGTCCGGGATGGTCTCCAGCGCTTCGGTCACCAGGCCGTTGAGGGTCTTGGGGCCGTCGCTGGGCAGGTGCCAGCCGAGGGTTTTGTTCAAGTCACGGATCGAGGCGGCGCCGTCGATCACGTAGCGGCCATCCAGTTGGGGCTGGATGTGCGGGTTGTCGAGGTGCTGCTCGTTTTCGAACTCACCGACGATTTCTTCAAGAATGTCTTCCAGGGTCACAATGCCCAGCACTTCGCCGTACTCATCCACCACCATGCCCAGGCGGCGCTGTTGCTTGTGAAAATTCAGCAATTGCAGTTGCAGCGGTGTGCTTTCCGGGACGAAGTAGGGCTCGTGACAGGCCTCCAGCAGCGCTTCCTTGGTCAGGCTGGCGTCCGGCAGCAGGTGGCGGATCTGCCGGGTGTTGAGCACCGCCTCGACCTGGTTGATGTCGCTGTGGAACACTGGCAGCCGGGTTCGGGTGGAAACCCGCAGTTGCTCGATGATTTCCTCTACCGGGTCATCCAGGTTGATGCCGTCCACTTCGCTGCGGGGCACCAGGATGTCGTTGACGGTGATGTTGTCCAGGGCGTGGATGCCCGGCATGCCCGGCGCGCGGGTGTTGGGGATTTCGGCTTCCGGCTCGTCGTCCTGGTCCGGCTGCGGCTCGTCGCTCTTCTTGACCAGCCCGGGCTTGCGGGTGAACGGGCGCAGCAGCAACAGGCTGACACCGTTGAGCAGCCAGGCCAGCGGATAAAGGATTTTCAGCGGCACGCTCAGCAAGGTATTGCCGAAGCCAAGGATGGTTTGCGGGTGGCGAGTGGCCAGGGCACGCGGCAGATAGTCGGCCAGCACCAGCAGCACCGCGCTGGAGATCGCCCAGCCGAGCCACGGGCCGTTTTGCGCCCAGGCGTAGATCGCCAGCAGGGTGCAGAGAATCACCACCACGGCGCGGCACAGGGTATTGCAGAGGATCAGGCTGTTGCGCGGGAAGTTCAGGCGGGCGGCGGCTTTGTCACCCTGGCGGGTGCCGGGGCGCAGGGCCAGCAAATGTTGCTGGGCGGCTTCGATGGCGGTAAACAGCGCCGACCATAAAACCAGCAAGGCTACTACCGCAAGCATCGGCCCCAAGGGCAAGTTGTCCATGTCGGCTGCCCGTCAGATATGCAGGATGTATTCGCGAACCAGCTTGCTGCCGAAATAGGCCAGCATCAGCAGGCAGAAACCGGCCAGGGTCCAGCGGATCGCCTTGTGCCCGCGCCAGCCGAGACGGTTGCGGCCCCACAGCAGCACGCTGAACACCACCCAGGCCAGGCAGGCCAGCAGGGTTTTATGCACAAGATGCTGGGCAAACAGGTTCTCGACGAACAGCCAGCCGGAGATCAGCGACAGCGACAGCAGCGTCCAGCCGGCCCAGAGGAAGCCGAACAGCAGGCTTTCCATGGTTTGCAGCGGCGGGAAGTTCTTGATCAGCCCCGACGGGTGCTTGTGCTTGAGCTGGTGGTCTTGCAACAGCAGCAGCAAGGCCTGGAACACCGCGATGGTGAACATGCCGTAGGCGAGGATCGACAGCAGGATGTGGGCGAGGATGCCCGGCTCTTCATCAATGACCTGCACGGTGCCGGTCGGTGTGAATTGCGCCAGCAGCACCGTCAGCATCCCGAGCGGGAACAACAGCACCAGCAGATTCTCCACCGGGATCCGGTAGCAGGCCATCAGGGTCAGCGCGATCACCGCGGCGGCAATCAGGCTGGCAGCGCTGAAGAAATCCAGGCCCAGGCCGACCGGCGTCATCAAGTGCGTGAACAGGCTGGCGGCGTGAGCCAGCAGGGCGAGGACGCCAAGGCCTACCAGCAGGCGTTTGTCGGCCTTGGCGCCTTGGGCCAGACGAGTGCCCTGATAGAGGGTCGCAGCGGCATACAAGATGGCGGCGGCGAGGCTGGGTAGCAAACTGGGTGACAAAGGGAGCATAAATCCTGTTAAGCAGGCCCGAAAGGCGCTGAGTTTGGCATACACCTGCGTAACACGAAAGACTCTCAGGCCAGACAGCGGGTGTGCATGGCGACAGTCTTCGCTATAATCCGCGACCTGCCCACGCCGCAGGCTCGCCGAGCGCTGTTTTTAATAGCGATTTACCACAGCCTGGGCCGCCATTACCTCGGTCTAACAATGCATTTCGATGAATAGGGCCTGAAAGGATCGCGCATGTTTGAAAATCTGACTGACCGTCTCTCGCAGACGCTGCGCCATGTCACCGGCAAGGCCAAGCTGACCGAGGACAATATTAAAGACACCCTGCGTGAAGTGCGCATGGCGTTGCTGGAAGCCGACGTCGCCTTGCCGGTGGTGAAGGACTTCGTCAACTCGGTCAAAGAGCGCGCGGTCGGCACCGAAGTGTCCCGCAGCCTGACGCCGGGCCAGGCCTTTGTGAAGATCGTCCAGGCCGAACTCGAAAGCCTGATGGGCGCGGCCAACGAAGATTTGAACCTCAGCGCCGTGCCGCCAGCCGTTGTGCTGATGGCCGGTCTGCAAGGTGCGGGCAAGACCACCACCGCCGGCAAACTGGCGCGCTTCCTTAAAGAGCGCAAGAAGAAGTCGGTGATGGTGGTGTCTGCCGACGTTTACCGCCCGGCGGCTATTAAACAGCTGGAAATGCTCGCGGGCGAAGTGGGCGTGACCTTCTTCCCGTCCGACCTGAGCCAGAAACCGGTCGATATCGCCCAGGCGGCTATTAAAGAAGCCAAGCTGAAATTCATCGACGTGGTCATCGTCGATACCGCCGGTCGCCTGCACATCGACGAAGAGATGATGGGCGAGATCAAGGCGCTGCATGCCGCGATCAACCCGGTAGAAACCCTGTTCGTGGTCGATGCCATGACCGGCCAGGATGCGGCCAATACCGCCAAGGCCTTTGGTGATGCACTGCCGCTGACCGGTGTGATCCTGACCAAGGTCGACGGCGATGCCCGTGGCGGTGCCGCCTTGTCGGTACGCGCCATTACCGGCAAGCCGATCAAGTTCATCGGTATGGGCGAGAAGAGCGAAGCGCTCGAGCCGTTCCACCCTGAGCGTATCGCCTCGCGTATCCTCGGCATGGGCGACGTGCTCAGCCTGATCGAGCAAGCGGAAGCGACCCTCGACAAGGACAAGGCCGACAAGCTGGCTAAAAAGCTGAAGAAGGGCAAGGGCTTCGACCTCGAGGACTTCCGCGACCAGCTGCAGCAGATGAAGAACATGGGCGGCCTCGGCGGCCTGATGGACAAGCTGCCGAACATCGGCGGCGTGAACCTGGCGCAAATGGGCAATGCCCAGGGCGCGGCAGAGAAGCAATTCAAGCAGATGGAAGCCATCATCAATTCCATGACCCCGGCCGAGCGCCGCGACCCTGAGCTGATCAGCGGTTCGCGCAAACGTCGGATCGCCATGGGTTCCGGCACCCAGGTGCAGGACATCGGTCGCTTGATCAAGCAACACAAGCAGATGCAGAAGATGATGAAGAAATTCTCCGCAAAAGGCGGAATGGCCAAGATGATGCGCGGCATGGGCGGTATGTTGCCCGGCGGCGGCATGCCGAAAATGTAAAGAATTCGAGCAGAAGTTCGCTTCTGCTCCGACCCGCAGGGATGCGGGATCTCCAGCAAACCCGCCATTGGCGGGAGCTGACTTGCCGTTTTAACCGACGGCTCTATAGCAGATCTGAATGGCACGCTGATAGGCGCCAGAAAAAGACATTTGCAAAAGTCCGGATATTCCTTAGAATATGCGGCCTTTCGGGCACCTATGCCCGCTGTGCATTTAGATTTGCAGCACCGACTACAGGAACGATGTTCACATGCTAACAATCCGTCTTGCCCTTGGCGGCTCCAAAAAGCGCCCGTTTTACCACTTGACCGTAACTGACAGCCGCAACCCACGTGACGGCTCTCACAAGGAACAAGTTGGCTTCTTCAACCCGATCGCTCGTGGTCAAGAAGTCCGTCTGTCCGTGAACCAAGAGCGCGTAGCCTACTGGCTGAGCGTTGGTGCACAACCTTCTGAGCGCGTTGCTCAGTTGTTGAAGGATGCATCTAAGGCTGCGGCCTGAGCAATATGAACGCGACGCCAGCGGTTGCTGATGATTTGATCGTTATCGGCAAGATTTATTCTGTTCATGGCGTTCGCGGCGAAGTGAAGGTGTATTCCTTTACTGATCCGACTGAAAACCTGTTGCAGTACAAGACCTGGACGCTCAAGCGCGAAGGTAGTGTGAAACAGGTAGAGCTGGTCAGTGGACGCGGGAGCGACAAGTTCCTGGTCGCAAAGCTCAAGGGTCTTGATGATCGTGAAGAAGCTCGTCTTCTGGCCGGTTATGAGATCTGCGTGCCGCGCAACCTGTTCCCTGAATTGACCGACGGCGAGTACTACTGGTACCAGCTGGAAGGTCTGAAGGTTATTGATCAACTTGGGCAATTGCTCGGGAAAATCGATCATCTTCTGGAAACCGGCGCCAATGATGTAATGGTGGTCAAGCCTTGCGCTGGCAGCCTGGATGATCGCGAACGCCTGTTGCCCTATACCGAGCAATGCGTGTTGGCCGTCGACCTGGCAGCGGGCGAGATGAAGGTGGAATGGGACGCGGACTTCTAACGTGGCTAACCTGCGCGTTGAAGTGATCAGTTTGTTTCCCGAGATGTTTTCCGCCATCAGCGAGTACGGCATCACCAGTCGGGCGGTGAAACAGGGGCTCTTGCAGCTCACCTGTTGGAACCCGCGAGACTACACGACGGATCGACATCACACTGTGGACGATCGCCCATTTGGCGGTGGCCCGGGCATGGTGATGAAGATCAAGCCCCTGGAAGATGCGTTGGTTCAGGCCAAGGCAGCCGCCGGGGAGAAGGCGAAGGTAATTTACCTGTCCCCTCAAGGCCGTCAGCTGAATCAGTCGGCGGTACGCGAGTTGGCGAATCTGGAAGCATTAATCCTGATTGCCGGTCGCTATGAAGGCATTGACGAGCGTTTTATTGATGCTCATGTCGATGAAGAGTGGTCGATTGGGGACTATGTCCTGTCTGGCGGCGAGCTGCCGGCGATGGTCCTGATAGATGCGGTTACACGACTGCTGCCTGGAGCTTTAGGGCATGCGGACTCCGCGGAGGAAGATTCCTTCACGGATGGTTTGCTGGATTGCCCGCACTACACCCGACCGGAGGTGTATGCGGATCAGCGTGTTCCCGACGTATTGCTAAGTGGCAATCACGCACACATCCGGCGTTGGCGTTTACAGCAGTCCCTCGGGCGGACCTATGAACGACGCGCCGATCTTCTGGAAAGCCGCTCGCTTTCTGGAGAAGAGAAGAAGCTGCTCGAGGAATACATCCTCGGGCGGGACGATAGTTAACAACGTATCGATGGTAGGTCCGACGACTTACCTTAGGAGCACAGCATGACTAACAAAATCATCCTTGCACTCGAAGCAGAGCAGATGACCAAAGAGATCCCTACCTTTGCCCCGGGCGACACCATTGTCGTTCAGGTGAAAGTGAAGGAAGGCGACCGTTCGCGTCTGCAAGCGTTCGAAGGCGTGGTAATTGCCAAGCGTAACCGTGGTGTGAACAGTGCTTTCACTGTTCGTAAAATCTCCAACGGTGTTGGCGTAGAGCGTACTTTCCAGACCTACAGCCCGCAAATCGACAGCATGGCCGTTAAACGTCGCGGTGACGTACGTAAAGCCAAGCTGTACTACCTGCGTGACCTGTCCGGTAAAGCAGCTCGCATCAAGGAAAAACTGGCTTAAGTCCAGCTTCCCGATGCAGAAAAAAGCAGCCTACGGGCTGCTTTTTTGTTGCCTGAAATTTGTCCATTTCCCCGGTATCTATTCATGACTCCCCGCCTCGAAGAAATTCAGCGTCGCACTGACCTTAAAGCCGTTTTCCGCTTTTGTGGCGAGGGAGCTTGCTCCCGTTGGGCTGCGCAGCGGCCCTGAAACCGGCAATAGAAGTCTCTCTGTTGGACCTCAATGGTCAATCAGGGCCGCTTCGCGCCCCAGCGGGAGCAAGCTCCCTTGCCACAGATTATTTGCCCGCTTTCATTGATGTGTAGCGGCCCGTGCTGCGATAGGATCTACCCGACATCGCCATTTTCCCTGCTTGAGCCCTCATGTCCGCCATCGACCACCCCCAGATAGACCGCTTCCTCGACGCCCTCTGGCTGGAAAAAGGCCTGTCGGACAACACCCGCCAGGCTTACCGCAGCGACCTCGCGTTGTTCAATGGCTGGCTGCAGGAGAAAAACCTCGAGCTGCTCGACGCCGGTCGCGAGCTGATTCTCGACCACCTGGCCTGGCGCCTGGAGCAAAACTACAAGCCTCGCTCTACTGCGCGTTTTCTCTCAGGCGTGCGTGGCTTCTATCGCTACCTGCTGCGGGAAAAGCTGATCGCTGTCGACCCAACCCTGCAAATCGACATGCCACAGTTGGGCCGGCCACTGCCCAAATCCCTGTCGGAAGCCGACGTCGAAGCCCTGCTCGCAGCCCCCGACCTGAGCGAAGCCATCGGCCAGCGCGACCGTGCCATGCTGGAAGTGCTGTATGCCTGCGGCCTGCGCGTCACCGAGCTGATCAGCCTGACCCTGGAACAGGTCAACCTGCGCCAGGGCGTATTGCGCGTAATGGGCAAGGGCAGCAAGGAGCGCCTGGTGCCCATGGGCGAAGAGGCGATCGTGTGGATCGAACGCTACATGCGCGACGCCCGAGCCGAGTTGCTCAACGGTCGGCCCAGCGATGTACTGTTTCCCAGCCAGCGCGGCGAACAGATGACCCGCCAGACCTTCTGGCATCGCATCAAGCACCAGGCCAAGGTTGCCGGCATCGGCAAGTCGCTGTCGCCCCACACCCTGCGCCACGCGTTCGCCACGCATTTGCTCAACCACGGCGCGGATTTGCGCGTGGTTCAAATGCTCCTGGGCCACAGCGACTTATCCACCACCCAGATCTACACCCACGTGGCGCGGGCACGTTTGCAGGAGATGCACGCCAAGCACCATCCCCGTGGATGAAAAACACTTCGGAAAAAGCCCAATTTCCCCGCGACTGGCTGCCCTGCGGCCCAACTGTGGTAGGCTTTGCCGGTTCGCAAAGGGGACGGCCCAAACCCGTGTTTGAAGATCGGTGTTCCTGCTCCCGTCCCTGCATCTGCCTTCAGGAGTTCCCATGCGCTTGACCCAGATTTTTGCCATCGCAGCCATTGCGTTGGTCTCAACCTTTGCCGTCGCCGACGACGCCGCAGAGAAGACAATCCGCAAGAGCCTGGAAGCCCTCCAGCTCGACACCCCGATTGAAAGCATCAACGCCAGCCCGATGGCCGGCCTGTACGAAGTCAAGCTCAAGGGCAGTCGCGTGCTGTACGCCAGTGCCGATGGCCAGTACATCGTCCAGGGCTACCTGTTCCAGCTCAAAGACGGCAAGCCGGTGAACCTCACCGAGAAAGCCGAGCGCCTGGGCGTGTCCAAGCTGATCAACGGTATTCCGGTGGCTGAAACCGTGGTTTACCCGGCCATCGGCGAAACCAAGACCCACATCACCGTGTTCACCGACACCACCTGCCCGTACTGCCACAAGCTGCATGCCGAAGTGCCTGAGCTGAACAAGCTCGGCGTTGAAGTGCGCTACGTGGCGTTCCCGCGCCAGGGCCTGGGTTCGCCGGGTGACGAGCAGTTGCAAGCCGTCTGGTGTTCGGCCGACAAGAAAGCGGCGATGGACAAGATGGTCGATGGCAAGGAAATCAAGGCCGCCAAGTGCGCCAACCCGGTTTCCAAGCAGTTCGCCCTCGGCCAGTCGATTGGTGTGAACGGTACGCCGGCCATCGTTTTGGCTGACGGCCAGGTGATTCCGGGCTACCAGCCTGCGCCGCAAGTTGCCAAACTGGCACTGAACGCAAAGTAAGCATTATCGTCGAGCCTTGACGATCATGATCCGCCGACAGTTCGGCGGGTCATTAATAGAGAGCCGCAGTTGTGCGGCTGTTTTCACGGCCGACCTTGAGTCGGCCGTTTCATGGGGAGTTCTTCAGTGAAACCGGTCAAAGTAGGCATCTGTGGGTTAGGGACCGTCGGTGGCGGCACCTTCAACGTACTTCAGCGTAACGCTGAAGAAATTTCCCGCCGTGCAGGGCGTGGGATTGAAGTGGCACAAATTGCCACGCGTACGCCAAAGCCTCAGTTCCAAACGACCGGTATTGCGATTACCAACGATGTCTTCGAAGTCGCCACCAACCCTGAAATCGATATCGTCATCGAGCTGGTAGGCGGCTACACCGTGGCCCGCGAGCTGGTGCTCAAGGCCATCGAAAACGGCAAGCATGTGGTCACTGCCAACAAGGCGCTGATTGCCGTGCACGGTAACGAAATCTTCGCCAAGGCCCGCGAGAAGGGCGTGATCGTGGCGTTCGAAGCCGCCGTGGCCGGTGGCATCCCGGTGATCAAGGCGATCCGTGAAGGCCTGTCCGCCAACCGTATCAACTGGGTGGCCGGCATCATCAACGGCACCGGTAACTTCATCCTCACCGAAATGCGCGAGAAGGGCCGTACCTTCGAAGACGTGCTGGCCGAAGCCCAGGCCCTGGGTTACGCCGAAGCCGATCCGACCTTCGACGTGGAAGGCATCGACGCTGCCCACAAGCTGACCATCCTGGCGTCCATCGCCTTTGGTATCCCGTTGCAGTTCGACAAGGCCTACACCGAAGGCATCACCAAGCTGACCACCGCCGACGTGAACTACGCCGAAGCCCTGGGCTACCGCATCAAGCACCTCGGTGTGGCGCGCAGCACCCCGGCCGGTATCGAGCTGCGTGTGCACCCGACACTGATCCCGGCCGACCGCCTGATCGCCAACGTCAATGGCGTGATGAACGCCGTGATGGTCAACGGTGACGCTGCCGGTTCCACCCTGTTCTACGGCGCCGGCGCCGGCATGGAGCCGACCGCTTCGTCTGTGATCGCCGACCTGGTGGACGTGGTGCGTGCCATGACCAGCGACCCGGAAAACCGCGTACCGCACCTGGCCTTCCAGCCGGACTCGCTGTCGGCCCACCCGATCCTGCCGATCGAAGCCTGCGAAAGTGCCTACTACCTGCGCATCCAGGCCAAGGATCATCCGGGCGTGCTCGCCCAGGTGGCCAGCATCCTGTCGGAGCGCGGCATCAACATTGAATCGATCATGCAGAAGGAAGTCGAAGAACAGGACGGCCTGGTGCCCATGATCCTGCTGACCCACCGTGTGCTGGAGCAGCACATCAACGACGCCATCGCCGCGCTTGAAGCGTTGCAGGGCGTGGTTGGGCCGGTGGTGCGGATTCGCGTCGAACACCTGAACTAATCGTTTTGCGGCAAGGGCCCCACGCGTTCGGCGGCCCTTGTTCAAGCATGCTCTAGAGGAGCCAGTCATGCGTTATATCAGCACCCGCGGCCAGGCACCGGCCCTGAATTTCGAAGACGTTCTGCTGGCCGGTCTGGCCACTGACGGCGGCCTGTACGTGCCGGAAAATCTGCCACGCTTCACCCAGGAAGAAATCGCTTCGTGGGCCGGCCTGCCGTACCACGAGCTGGCGTTCCGGGTCATGCGCCCGTTCGTCACCGGCAGCATCCCGGATGCGGATTTCAAGAAGATCCTGGAAGAAACCTACGGCGTGTTTTCCCACAGCGCCATCGCCCCGTTGCGTCAACTGAACGGCAACGAATGGGTCCTGGAGCTGTTCCACGGCCCAACCCTGGCGTTCAAGGACTTCGCCCTGCAACTGCTGGGTCGCCTGCTGGACTACGTGCTGGAAAAACGCGGTGAGCGCGTGGTGATCATCGGCGCTACTTCCGGTGATACCGGCTCGGCGGCGATCGAAGGCTGCAAGCACTGCGAAAACGTCGACATCTTCATCCTGCACCCGCACAACCGCGTGTCGGAAGTGCAGCGTCGGCAGATGACCACGATCTTCGGCGAGAACATCCACAACATCGCCATCGAAGGCAACTTCGATGACTGCCAGGAAATGGTCAAGGCCAGCTTCGCCGACCAGAGCTTCCTCAAGGGCACCCGCCTGGTAGCGGTGAACTCGATCAACTGGGCGCGGATCATGGCCCAGATCGTCTACTACTTCCATGCTTCCCTGCAGTTGGGCGGCCCGGCGCGTTCGGTGTCGTTCTCGGTGCCAACCGGCAACTTCGGCGACATCTTCGCCGGTTACCTGGCACGCAACATGGGCCTGCCGATCAACCAGTTGATCGTCGCCACCAACCGCAACGACATCCTGCACCGCTTCATGAGCGGCAACCAGTACGTCAAGGAAACCCTGCACGCCACACTGTCGCCGTCGATGGACATCATGGTCTCGTCGAACTTCGAACGCCTGCTGTTCGACATGCACGGTCGCAACGGTGCTGCACTGGCCGGCCTGATGGACAGCTTCAAGCAAGGTGGCGGTTTCAGCGTCGAGCAGGAGCGCTGGACCGAAACCCGCAAGCTGTTCGACTCCCTGGCGGTGGACGACGCAGAAACCTGCGAGACCATCGCCGAAGTCTACGCCCAGACCGGCGAGCTGCTGGACCCGCACACCGCCATTGGTGTCAAGGCCGCGCGTGAATGCCGCCGCAGCCTGGACATCCCGATGGTGATTCTCGGCACCGCGCACCCGGTCAAATTCCCGGAAGCGGTAGAGAAGGCCGGGGTTGGCAAGGCGCTGGAATTGCCGCCGCACCTCACCGACCTGTTTGAGCGTGAAGAGCGTTGCACGGTATTGGCCAATGACCTGAAAGCGGTGCAGGCGTTTGTCAGCCAGCATGGCAATCGCGGCAAGCCACTCTGATCCAACGGCTTTGCGTGGTGGATCAAGCCCGTCTTCGTGACGGGCTTTTTCATTCTGGCGAGCCATACTTGCGCGGCGACCAACAAGAATAATCAAGGAAACCCAACCGGTGTATTTATCGACCCGAGCACACGCGTGGCTGGCATGTGTGCTGCTGCTTGGCCATGGTTCGGCAAGCCTCGCGGCTGTCAGCCTGCCGTTCAAGCTGGTGCCGGCGTTCATTGCCCTGGAGCCCATGCCCCTGACGGCCAGCGAGCAGCAATGGCTGGCGGCCCATCGGCCACTGAGAGTGGGCATTTCGATTGATGACTATCAGCCGATCGATATCACCCGCGACCGCAATCGCTACCAGGGCATCAGCGCCGATTACCTGAGCCTGATCGGCGCGCGTCTGCATGCACCGATGCAAGTCCTGGGTTTTGCCGAGCGGGCGCAGGCGGTGGAGGCCCTGCGGAGCGGCGCCATCGATATTCTCACCAGTGCCAACGGTTACGAGCGTGATGTGTCGGGGTTGCGCTTTACCGAAGACTACATGCCGGACCGCTCGGTGGTGGTCGTGCGCCGGGATGACAGCACCCAGAACGAGGACCTCAAGGACAAGAAGCTGGTGTTGCTGGACGGTTACGCCAACGTCAAGAACGTCCATCAGGCGTATCCCGGGAGCCACATCATGCTGGCACCGAATCTCTACAGTGGCCTCGAAGCGCTGAAGCAAGGTGATGCCGATGCGTTTATCGGCAACGAAGTGATCGTGCGCGCCTATAAATCGCTGCGGCCCTACCTGGGCTTGCAGATCAAGGTGGAAAGCCGGCTGGCGCCCATCGGCTTTGCCTTTGCCACGCGGGAGGCCGACCCGCTGTTGGGGACGCTGATGGACCGGGCGCTGGCGAGTATTGATGAGTCTGTGCGGCGGGAGATCCTTGCGCGCTGGACCACCGGACTGGGGGTGGGCATTGCCGCCGAGCGCATCGCCTTGTCGGCCCCGGAGCGGGCCTGGGTACTTCAGCATCCGCATGTGGTGGTGGCGTCCCAGCAACTGTCTCCCTATGTATTCAAGGACAAGGACGGCCAGTGGGTGGGGCTGAATGTGGACTTGCTCAACCGCATTTCACGCATGACCGGCCTGCAGTTCGTGATGGAGGAAGTGTCCTCCACGGCACAGACCCTGGGGTTGCTGGAAACGGGCAGGGCGGACATGAACACCACCCTGGCCGAAAATCAGGAGCGCAAGGCCTTTCTCGATTTCAGCCATGGGTTCGGGGGCTCAGGCTGGGTGTTTATCCAGCGCGCTGACGCACCGCCAGTGGCCAGTTTGAGCGAGCTTTCAGGCAAGGTGCTGGCGCTGCCGGCACGCCATGTCCTGGAGGGATATATTCGTCGCGAGCACCCCGGGATCAAGCTGCAATCGGTGGATAACTACGTCCAGGCCCGTGAGCTGGTAACGCAGGGTCGCGCGGCGGCGACTATCCAGAGTGAAGTGGAAGTGCAGAGTTACCCGGCCGATGAGTTGCGCATCGGCCGCAGTGTCGAGGGCAAGTGGTCGGCCAACAGCCTGTCGGTGCGCAAGGATCAACCGGAACTGCTGAGCATTTTGAACAAGGCGCTGGAAGCGCTGCCGGTCGCGGAATTGAGCGCCCTGCGTTTGCGTTGGCTGGGGAGCGTACCCGTCCCGGTGCCGGCCTGGCAGCGTGTGCCGCCATGGGCCTACTGGACGGTCGCCATGGCGCTGCTGTTTGTGCTGGTGTCCCTGGCCTGGAACAGCCGGCTCAAGCGCCAGATTCGCCAGCGCCTCCAGGCCGAGCAGCGGCTCAACGACCAGTTGGCGTTCAAGCGCGCGCTGCTGGACGGCATGCCCAACCCGGTATTTGTGCGTGATCTGGAAGGACGCCTGGTGACCTGCAACACCAGCTATGAACAACAGTTGAACACCCGGCGCGAGCAGATCCAGGGCCTGACGCTGATGGAAAGCGGGCTGATGCCTGACGCTACGGCCGCGCGCCTGCATGCCGGCCACATGGAGCAATTGGCGAGCCAGCAGTCGCTGTTCGTCGACCGGCAGCTGGAGTTCAATGGCGGGGCGTTTCATGTGTATCAGTGGACGGTGCCGTTCTTCGACGCCAAGGGCCAGCTCCAGGGTTTGCTCGGTGGCTGGGTCGATATCAACGAGCGCAAGGTCCTGGAGCTCCAGCTGATGGATGCGCGGCAGGCCGCTGACGAAGCGAACTACGCAAAAAGCGCGTTTCTCTCGACCCTGAGCCACGAGATTCGCACGCCGATGACCGCCATTATCGGTCTGCTCGAGCTGGAGCAGGAGCGTGCCCAGGCTGAAGGCAAGCCAGTGTCTGAAGCCCTGCGAGTGGCCCATCGCTCGGCGCGTGAGTTGATTGCCCTGATGGGTGACAGCCTGGACCTGGCCAAGATTGAAGCCGGTCATCTGCAACTGGCGCCGCAGGCCACTGACTTGAAAGGTTTCTTCGAGGGCATACAGCGCTTGTTCGAACCCATGGCGCAGAAAAAGGGCCTTCACCTGACCCTGGCATTCGACCCGAGCGCGCAAGGATATTACTGGTTCGACCCGCTGCGCCTGCGTCAGGTTATCCATAACCTGTTGGGCAACGCGCTCAAGTTCACCTCGCGCGGTGAGGTTCGGGTCAGTGTTGCGCGCAAGCTTGACCCGGCGGGGGCCGAATATTTGCAGCTGTGTGTGGAGGACAGCGGGCCGGGCATTGGCGTCGAGCAGCAGGCGCGAGTGTTCAAGCCGTTTATCCAGGTCAGCGCGCGGACGGCTGCCGAGCACGGCGGCACGGGACTGGGCTTGAGCATCTGCCAGCAACTGGTGGAATTGATGGGAGGCAGCATCACCCTGAGCAGCGTGGTGGGAGAGGGCACGGTGGTGTGCATCGACCTGTACCTGGATCGGGTCAGCAGCGACGACGTGCCAGCATCTGCCGGTGTACCGCTGCTGGTGGCCGGCCGCAACCTGTCGGTGTTGGTGGTGGATGACCTGCCGGCCAATCGGCTGGTGCTGGTTCAGCAGTTGCAGTTCCTGGGTCATCAAGTAGTGGCCGTCGATTCGGCCGAAGCGGCCTTGCAGCGTTGGCACCATGAGGTGTTTGACGTCCTGGTCACCGATTGCAATATGCCGGGCATGTCCGGCTACGCCTTGAGTGAGGCCATCCGCCGGCTGGAAGCCCAGGAGCAACGGCCACGCCTGGCGCTGGTGGGTTGCACGGCGAATGCCCTGGATGATGAACAGCAGCGCTGCCGGGAGTCGGGAATGGATGAACTGCTGGTCAAGCCCGTGACCCTTGAGCACTGGACGCGTGTGCTCGCCCGCGTCGTGCCTGCACGTTCTTTCAGCATCCAGACCCTGCGCACCATGACCCAGGCCGACGGACCGGTTTTGCAGCGGATGCTGCAGGAGCTGGCGAGGAGCCTTGAGCAGGAGCATAACCTGATGGCCTCCGCCATGGCGGACCACGACCAGGTCCGGCTGGCCGCCTCGCTGCACCGCCTGAAGGGCATATGCTGCCTGGTGGATGCGTTGCCGCTGGCCAAGGCCTGTGTGGCGCTGGAAGGGTGTATTCGGGAGCAGCGCAACGCTGAGATTGAACTGCATTGGTTAGCGCTGCGCGAAGCATTGATCGAATTCCAGGTCGAGCTTGAGGCTTATCTGGACCCGTCCGAATAAGACATGTCCTATGGGGAAGGCGCGGGGTTTTTATTAGTCTGTGCACCCTCGCTTCTCCCCGGTAACGTTTTTCATGCGCTCCCTCAACGTCCTGATCCTCGAAGATAACCCGTTCCAACTGATGGCCCTGCATCAGATGCTCAACGCCAACGGCGTATTCAATGTACGCACGGCCGAAACGGTTGACGCCGCTCGCCAGTCACTGGAGAGCAAGGGCGCGGTGGACATCGCGATTTGCGATCTGTACCTGGAGCAGGGTGATGGCCTTGAGCTGATTCGGGAAATGGCCGAGCGCCGCCAGGCTCAGGTGTTGATCCTGCTGAGCAACGCCGAGCCGGATGTGCTGGAAGGCGTGGCGCACATGGCCCGACAGTTGGGGCTCAACGTGCTCGGCTGCCTGCCCAAACCGGCGTCGGCAACGCTGATCGGGAAAGTCCTCGAGGCGTGCCGGGAACGCTTGCGGCCCGGGCCGCCGGTGGTGTCCTGGGAGCGGGTGCGCCAGTTGCTGGACTTGAGTGAGTCCGAGCAGTTGCCGCCTTCGGCAGATCTGAGCCAGGTCGCTATCGCCCGCTGCGGCACGGTCTGGTATCAGCCCATTGTCAGCCAGGCGGGCGCGTTGCAAGGTGTCGAAGCGCTGGCCCGCTGGCAGCTTCCTGACGGCGAGTTGCTGTTGCCTGACGCGTTTCTGCCGGTGCTGGAGTTTGCCGGAATGGAAGAGGCGTTTACCTGGCACGTGCTGGAACAAGCGCTGGGCCAGGCGGCACACGTCATGCGCGAAACCGGGCAGGTGCTGCCGGTGGCGGTGAATATCCCGGGGCGGATGCTGGAGCGTCCGCACTTTCCCCAAGTGCTGCAAGGCTTGCTGCAACTTCACGGCGTGCCCGCCCGTGGCCTGACTCTGGAACTGGTGGAAACCTCGCGCCTGAACACCGACAGCGCCCACGTCACCGGCTTGCTGCGTTTGCGGATGATGGGGTGCAAGCTGTCCATCGGTGATTTCGGCGTGGGCGGCACCAGCCTGCAACGCTTGCTGGAATTGCCCTTCAGCGAATTGAAGATCCCGCCGGCGTTTGCCAGCGGCATGGCCAGGGACGATCGCAAGGCGGCAGTGGTTGCCGGCGCCATGAGCATGGCGAGGCGACTGGGTGTGGGTGTGGTGGTGACCGGGGTTGAAAGCGCCGCCGACTATCACGCGGTAAGTGAACTGGGGGCTGCGTGGTTGCAAGGCTGCTTTATCGCCGGCCCCATGGACGCCGAGGCGCTCAAGCAGTGGATCGCGTTTCAGGCTAGGCCAGCCCGTGTTCCTGCACATAGATAAACAGCGCGGCGTCGTTGCTCAGGCCCAGCTTGCGCATGGCGCTGACCTTTTGTGCACTGACGGTTTGCTTGCTGCGATGAAGATTCGCGGCGATCTCGCCTACCGTCAGGCCGCCGGCCAGCAGGCGGATGACTTCCAGTTCACGGGGTGATAGTTGATCCTGGGAGTGCACACGCTCGACGCCTGCCAGGTTCAGTGACTGACTGATGGTCTGGGCCACATAACGTCGCTGCTGGCGCACCTGACGGATTGCTTCAGGCAATTCGTCTGCGAGACTGGCCTTGCTCAGCAGGCCCATGACACCCAACTCCAGGATGGCGTGGAACAGGCCGGCGTTGTTCAGCATGGTCACCACCACGATGGGCAGGCCCGGGTGATGCCGGCGCAGTTGTTCGATCAGGCGCAAGCCGTCGGCCTGGGGCTCGGCGGGCATCATGAAGTCGGTCACCAGAATGTCGCAGGCACAACGTTGCAGCAGTTCGCCAAGGGCCTGGGGTGAGTTGGCTTCACCGACGATGGTTAGCCTCTCGTCACGTTCCAGGACTGCCCGCAGACCGATGAGGAAAATCGGGTGGTCGTCGGCGAGGACGATGCGCAATGGCTTGTCAGACGTTTCGTTCAATACAGGCTCCCAGGGTAATTTGGGGATTCTAGCCTGTTAACGCAGGAGAGGCTCTGAAGGTGGGTTCTACAAAGGCGTAAAAAACGCCGCGTCCCCGTCCGTGGGGCAGCGGCGTTTTTCGTTTCTGGCAGGCCCGGTCGGAGTGATCGTTTAGGCGAGTAGTTTCTGAGCCACTGCCATTACGGTTCCGACAGCCGTGAAGAAGCCGATGGCGATACCAACGGGATACCAGAAATTCTCTCGGGTTATCTTGTGGGATTCTGCGTTTAGCTTGCGTTGCTCGGCATAAATTCTGGATATGTCGGCGTGAATCTTCTCTAGTATTGCCTGCTCTTTTTCGTGTTCCAGCATGGTCTTCGTCCTTCGCAACGGGGCCTTTTGGTATGCGCTGTTTATCGATGTGCCGGCATGATCAGCGCTCATCGAGTATAGGATTCACCCTCGGCATCAGCGCCAAAACGGCAACTCATTGAGTAAGCAGTTATGTGCTGCCGTTTTTTGCTTGTCATGTTGCAAGCGCATGCTGGACACGTCATCCCCCGGCAACCCTTGAAAGACGAAAAAGCGAACTTTCCTACGACGCAAATAGTCACTTAGGATAGATGCAGCTCCCGTTTACACGATTGTTTCCGAACTATTGAGTGGTGATCGAGATGGAAAGTATCAGCCTATTGCTCGGTGAAGCACTGAGCCCTTATCAGGTCACGCTGACCACCTCGGGTGTGCAGGGCGAATGCCTGGTGACCGTAAAGAATCCGGCCGGTGCCATCGTGGTCGAACGAGAAGTCGACCAGGCACAATTGACCGACAAGCGTGCATTGGTGGATGTGGTGGACTGTTTGCACCGCGACTTGATGATTGCCGAAGGACGCCTGGAACCCTCGGTCATGGCGGCCCTGCGCAATGCGGCCCTGACTCGGCCGATCGCCTGCGCATGAAGATTTATTTTTGTTGGGAACCTTCCTACGGCAAGGTGAGTCAGATTTTGTAACAGCGAGATCAAGCATTGTGCTCCGGTGCTTGTGGCTCGTTGTTACTGGTCTTTTTAGGCCCTTATTAACCCCGAGTTGTCTCCCCACTGCTCGGGGTTTCTTTTTGCCTGCGATTTGTCATGGGCTCGGGGCATCCTGAAAAAACGTCGGGTGGTCTTGCAGGTATTGCTCACGCATGACCGGGTCGAGCCATGAGGCGTAGGACTGTCGCAGTTGCTCCTGCGGGATCTCGCGCAGCACCTGATTGATCCGCTCGATAGCCGTGCGGCCTGAGGCGTTATCCGTGCAGGCAATCCGGGTCAGTTGATAGGGCGGGGTGCCTTTGATGGGGTAGAAGATCAGCTCCTGTGGATCAATGCCTTGTTGCAGCGCCTGGTAGCGCACTTCTGTCCAGTAACCCAGCACCGCTTCCAGCCGCCCCTTTCGTTGCATCTGCAGCAGGCTGCCGAGGGCGTCATTGCCGTAATGCGGCGCCAGTTTGTGAGCACTGGTGTGCTTCAGCGCTTCATCGATGATGGGGCCGTAGCTGCGTTCGGCGATGATGCCAAGGCGCGCATCCCGTGCATTCAAAAATGCCTCCAGGTCGAACAGTCCATCCACCACAAACGGCGCCAGCAGCGCCCGCTGACCCTGGCGGATCGTCACCCCGTTGCTCACGGCCGCGAAGGCCTGGGCGGAAAACACGATGGTTTTAGCGCGCTCCGCCGTCCACAACAGGGACGGGTCGCAGGTAAGCGTGCCGGGGTCGCGGAGCATCTGCATGCCGCGCGCGCGGTTCACGTGGAGGATCTGATGTCGATACTCCGGCATGTGTTCGGCGAGTATCGGCAGCAGTTGGTCGAGGGCGCCCTGGCCTTTTTGCGGGCCTTCGAAAATCGTCACTGGCGGCAGGTCACGCAACAGCCAGATCAAGGTTTCCTGGGCCTGGCTCGACAGTGGCCAAGTCCCGAGCAGTGAACCCAGGAGGCAGAGTCGAATGATGAAGCGCCGGCCCATCAGATCGCGCCGTTCTCACGCAGGCGGGCAACGGCGGCCGCGTCGTAGCCCAATTCAGCGAGCACCACGCTGTTATGCTCGCCCAACTGCGGTCCGACCCACTCACAGCTGCCCGGTGTGTCCGACAGTTTGGGCACGATGCCGGGCATCTTGAAGTCCTTGCCGCCCGGGAGCTGCGCCTTGAGGAACATCTCGCGGGCGAGAAATTGCGGGTCTCCCAGCATGTCTTGCGCGCTGTAGATACGGCTGGCGGGCACTTCGGCCTTGTTCAACTGTTCCACCACTTGCTCAAGCGGCAGCGAGTTGACCCAGCGATCAATCACCCCGTACAACTCATCGCGCCGGCTGTCGCGGCCATCGTTGCTGGCCAGCGCCGGGTCGTTGGCCAGGTCGTCCCGACCAATGGCTGACATGAAGCGCTTGAAGATCGCGTCGCCATTGGCGCCGATCTGCACATGCTTGCCATCTTTGCTGGTGTGGATCGAGGAGGGCGTGATGCCGGGCATGATGTTGCCGGTGCGCTCGCGGATAAAGCCGAACACGTCGAACTCCGGGATCATGCTCTCCATCATCGCGAAGATCGCCTCATACAGCGCCACATCCACCACCTGGCCGAGCCCGCCATTCACTTCACGATGACGCAGGGCCATCAGCGCCCCGATCACGGCCCACAACGCCGCGATCGAGTCCCCGATGGAAATCCCGGTGCGCACCGGCGGGCGGTCCTCGAAACCGGTGATGTAACGCAGGCCCCCCATGGATTCGCCCACCGCGCCAAACCCTGGCTGGTCCTTCATCGGCCCGGTCTGGCCGAAGCCTGAGAGACGCACCATCACCAGTTTTGGGTTCAGGGCGTGCAGGGTTTCCCAGCTCAGGCCGAGTTTTTCCAGCACGCCAGGGCGAAAGTTCTCGATCAAAATATCGGCGTCCGCCAACAGTTGCTTGAGAATCGCCAGGCCGTCCGGGTGTTTCAGGTTCAGGGTCAGGGATTTCTTGTTGCGCGCCTGCACAAACCACCACAGCGAGGTGCCTTCATACAGCTTGCGCCACTTGCGCAGCGGGTCGCCGCCATCCGGGGATTCGACCTTGATCACCTCGGCGCCGAACTCGGCGCAGATGCGCGACGCAAACGGGCCGGCGATCAAGGTGCCGAGTTCGATGACTTTCAGGCCGGCAAGTGGTTTGGCGGTAAACGACATGAGGAACCTTTCGGGCAGGGCAGGGATGTGAGCCTTTTAACATAGGCGAGTGGCGCAGTGATAAGGATGATGCAGCGCAGTATTCGTTGAATCACCTCGCCATCGGTTAGACTTGCCGCCTTTCCCTGTCTCTAGAAGTCCGTTCATGGCCCAGCCGTCCACGACCTACAAGTTTGAACTCAACCTCACCGACCTTGACCGTTCGGTGTACGAGAGTGTCAAGCAGACCATCGCCCGCCACCCTTCGGAAACCGAAGAGCGCATGACCGTGCGTTTGCTGGCCTACGCGCTTTTCTACAACGAACAGTTGTCTTTCGGTCGTGGCCTGTCAGATGTAGACGAACCAGCGCTGTGGGAAAAAAGCCTGGATGATCGCGTCCTGCACTGGATCGAAGTCGGCCAGCCGGATGCGGACCGCCTGACCTGGTGTTCCCGCCGTACCGAACGCACGACCTTGCTGGCCTACGGCAGCTTGCGCGTCTGGGAAGGCAAAGTGGTGCCGGTGGCGAAGAACCTGAAAAACGTGAGCATCGCCGCCGTACCCCAGGAAATCCTGGAAGTGCTGGCCAAGGACATGCCCCGGGTGATCAAGTGGGACGTGATGATCAGCGAAGGCACGATCTTCGTGACCGATGACCGTGGGCAGCACGAAGTCCAGCTGGAATGGCTGGCTGGCGAGCGCGGCTGAAACGTCGATAACTGATTGGACGCTGGTCGAGTGTGGGAGCTGTCGAGCTTCAGCGAGGCTGCGATGCAGGCGCTGCGGTCTGACAGGTACACCGAGGTGATCCCATCGCAGCCTCGCTGGGGCTCGACAGCTCCTACAAGGGATCACCGCTAATTTTCAACATTAAAGAGAAGCTTCCGTCACCCCATGCGTATCGATCCTCGCCCGTTGCCCGCCGTCCTGCCATTCCTCGGTGAATTGCCACCGTTGTTGACCCGTCTCTACGCCGCACGCGGGGTGCAATCGGAAGCCGAGCTGGATAAAAGCCTGGCGCGGCTGATCCCGTATCAGCAGCTCAAGGGCATCGATGCTGCGGTGGACTTGCTGGTGACGGCCCTGGAGCAGCGCCAGCGGATCCTGATCGTGGGTGACTTCGACGCCGACGGCGCCACCGCCAGCACCGTGGGCACCCTGGGCCTGCGCTTGTTGGGCGCCGCCCATGTCGACTACCTGGTGCCCAACCGTTTCGAATACGGCTACGGCCTGACCCCGGAAATCGTCGCCGTGGCCCTGCAGCGCCAGCCACAGCTGCTGATCACCGTGGACAACGGTATCTCCAGCGTCGAAGGCGTGGCGGCCGCGAAAGCGGCGGGGCTCAAGGTGCTGGTTACCGACCACCACTTGCCGGGCGACGAACTGCCCGCAGCCGACGCCATCGTCAACCCGAACCAGCCGGGCTGTGAATTCCCCAGCAAGGCCCTGGCCGGTGTGGGCGTGATCTTCTACGTGCTGATGGCCCTGCGTGCGCGCTTGCGCAGTTTGGGTTGGTACGAGAACAAGCCGCAGCCGAATATCGGCGAACTGCTGGACCTGGTGGCCCTGGGCAGCGTGGCCGACGTGGTCCCGCTGGACGCCAACAATCGCATCCTGGTCTACCAGGGCCTGGAACGCATTCGCGCCGGTCGTGCCCGGCCGGGGATCAAGGCGATCCTCGAAGTGGCCAAGCGCGATCACGCCCGCATCACCTCCACCGACCTTGGTTTTATCCTCGGCCCGCGCCTGAACGCCGCCGGGCGCCTGGATGACATGAGCCTGGGTATCGAGTGCCTGCTCACCTCGGATTTCGCCGCCGCCCGGGAAATGGCCGCGCAACTGGACGGCATGAACCAGGACCGCAAGTCCATCGAACAAGGCATGCAGCGCGAGGCCCTGGCCCAGCTCAAGGACTTGCCGGTGGAGTCGATGCCGTATGGCTTGTGCCTGTTCGACCCGGAATGGCACCAGGGCGTGATCGGCATCCTTGCCTCGCGCATGAAAGAGCGTTACTTCCGCCCGACCATCGCCTTTGCCGACGCCGGTGACGGCCTGCTCAAGGGCTCCGGGCGCTCCGTGCCGGGTTTTCATATTCGTGACGCGCTGGCCGTGGTGGCCAGCCAGCACCCAACGCTGATCGCCAAGTACGGCGGCCACGCCATGGCGGCGGGTCTTACCTTGCCCGAGGCCAACTTCCCACTGTTCGCCGAGGCCTTTGACGCCGAAGTGCGTCGGCAACTGCGCGAAGAAGACCTGACGGGCCGGCTGCTGTCCGACGGCACCCTGGCGGTTGAAGAGTTTCACCTGGAACTGGCCCGCGCCCTGCGCAACGCCGGGCCGTGGGGCCAGCATTTCCCAGAGCCGTTGTTTCACGGGGTGTTCCAACTGGTGGAGCAGCGCGTCGTCGGCGAGCGCCATCTGAAGGTGGTGCTCAAGAGCGAGTGTGGATCGGTGAAGCTCGATGGCATTGCTTTCGGCATCGACCGCGAGATCTGGCCCAATCCCACCATTCGCTGGGTGGAACTGGCCTACAAGCTCGACGTGAACGAGTTCCGTGGCCAGGAAACCGTGCAACTGATGATCGCGCATATCGAGCCGCGCTGAACCCTGTGCAATCCTCTGTTGTCGACTAGTCTCTAAGCACTGTGTGATCGGTCTTGTGACCTTGTCTTATTTCAGCCCGCCGGGGACGGGTTTTTCGTCGACCTTTCAAACAGAACCCTGGAGCCTGCCCACTGCATAAAAGAGGTGCCCCATGAGTCTGCTGCTTGAACCCTATACCCTGCGCCAACTGACCCTGCTCAACCGCATCGCCGTGTCACCAATGTGCCAGTATTCCAGCGTCGATGGTCTGGCCAATGACTGGCACCTGGTGCACCTCGGCAGCCGTGCCGTCGGTGGCGCCGGGCTGATCTTTACCGAAGCCACCGCCGTGACTGCCGATGGCCGCATCACCGCCCAGGACCTGGGCCTGTGGAACGACGAACAGATCGAACCGCTGCAACGCATCACGCGCTTTATCAATGCCCAGGGCGCGGTGGCGGGCATTCAACTGGCCCACGCCGGGCGCAAAGCCAGCACGCACCGGCCATGGATCGGCAAGCACGGCAGCGTCAAGCCGGAAGACGGTGGCTGGGTGCCGGTGGGCCCCTCGCCGATTGCCTTCGATCCGCAGCACACTTCACCCAAGCAACTCGATGAAGGGCAGATCCAGCAAGTGATCGCTGACTTCGTCGCTGCCGCCAAGCGCGCGTTGACCGCCGGTTTCAAAGTGGCGGAAATCCATGCCGCCCATGGCTACCTGTTGCATCAATTTCTTTCGCCCCTGAGCAACCAGCGTCAGGACCAGTACGGCGGCTCGTTCGAAAACCGCATCCGCCTGGTGCTGCAAGTGACCACGGCGGTGCGTGAAGCCTGGCCGCAGGAGCTGCCGCTGTTTGTGCGGGTCTCGGCCACCGATTGGGTCGAGGACGGCTGGAACCCGGATGAAACCGTCGAACTGGCGCGCCGCCTGAAAGACCTGGGCGTCGACCTGATCGACGTCTCCTCGGGTGGCACCGCGGCCAATGCGGAAATTCCTACCGGGCCCGGCTACCAGACCCGCTTTGCCGAGCGTGTGCGCAAAGAGTCGGGAATCGCCACCGGCACCGTGGGCATGATTACCGAGCCCGCCCAGGCCGAGCACATCCTGCGCACCTGCCAGGCCGATATCATTTTCCTCGCCCGTGAACTGTTGCGTGACCCGTACTGGCCACTGCATGCCGACGATGACCTGGGTGGGCGCAAAGCCACCTGGCCGGCCCAGTATCAGCGGGCCACCCATCGCGACCAGCCGATTCATGAGTCGGATTTGCGGGATTAACCTTGCGTAGGAAAACGCCTGAAGCTAATGTCGAAACTATGACTCTATTACTGAACGCCTCGATTATTCCCACCCTCCAGGAGAGGGTGGGCTGACGCGTGCTGGAAAAGCATGAAAAACCCGCCCTTGATCCGGCGGGTTTTTTATTGCCCGCCGATCACCGGCCAAGCCCTGCGACACAAGGAGAAGCTCATGTTGCACCTGATCTGCGGCAAAATCGCATCCGGTAAATCGACCCTGACCCAGCAGTTGTCGCAAGCCCCACAGACGGTATTGATCAGCGAGGATGAGTGGCTGCCACGCCTTTATCCCGGACAGATCCAGGCTCTGGGCGACTACGTGCGCTGCACCGGCCACCTGCGCGATGCGTTGACGGCCCATATCATCTCGTTGCTCAAGGCCGGCGTCTCGGTGGTGCTGGATTTTCCCGCCAACACCCTGGTCAGCCGCCGCTGGATGCGCTCACTGTTCGAAGGCGCAGGCGCTGACCACCAATTGCATTACCTGGACGTACCGGACGAGGTCTGCAAGGCACGCCTGCGTGCGCGCAACGCGGAGGGTACCCACGCGTTCGAAACCAGTGACGCCCAGTTCGACTTGATCACCGGCTATTTCGAAGCACCGACACCTGCGGAAGGATTCAACCTTGTTCACCATCAACCCTTGGAAGCACAGCATGTTGATCAAGCGTGACCTGACCGAAAAGGACCTGCCGTTGCTGGCGCTGATTGACCGTACCGAACGGATCGAGGCGTGCTATCGCGTGGAGCACGGGGAGTTGCTGCTGTACCCCGAGCACCACGACATGCGCGGCTGGCCCGAAGGCGAAGCCGAGCAGGATGCCGTGGCCTTGCAGGCGTGCCTGAAGCGCGGAGGGTGGCTGCACGGAGTGTTTGACGATGAGAAGCTGCTGGCGGCCGTGGTGCTGGACAACCGGGTTATCCTCAACCAGGGCCTGCGTATGCGCCAGCTCAAATTCCTGCATGTGAGCCATGGGGCCCGTGGCCTGGGCCTGGGTGGCCAGCTGTTTGCCCTGGCCTGTGAACACGCCCGCGCAGCCGGGGCCGAGGCGTTGTACGTATCGGCCACGGAATCGCGCAATACGGTGGAGTTCTATCTGCGGCTCGGCTGCCGGTTGCTCAAGCAGCCGGATCCCGAGCTGTTTCAGCAGGAGCCGCACGACATCCACCTGTACCGGCCGCTTGTGGGATAACGCTGTAGGTCATTGCCCTGCAAGCGTTTTTTTAAGTGATTACTCTAAAAAAGTCCCACGCCCGGCAAGATAGTTTCTACGCTTAAGGTAAGCATGATTTCTGGCCCAGGAAATCGGCTTGTTGATCCTCGCAGGTCGCATCGCGGGATGGGGTTATGGGCAACCAGGAGCAGTTGATTGATACGAGGAGACAGTCCATGGCCAAGTCCTATGGTGTAGCGGGGGTGTTGTCGTCTTTTCTGGCCCGCAGGATGTCGCTGCGCAGCCGACGCCTGAGTTCGGACGAAGAGCAATTGCTGGAACAGTACCGCGCCCTGACCGAGAGTGATCAGGTGGCGATGCGGTACTTGATTGGGGCGATGAAGAGTATTTCGCGGTTCTGAAGATCCCGAAGGGGCGTTCCCACGCGAGCGTGGGAACGTTCGGTATCAGGTGTACTTGCGCTTGTCTGGTGCAGGTGGGAAGTATTGGTACAGCCAGGTTTCGCTCAAGGTGCGGTCCTGGGTGCGGATGAACAGCCGCAGTTCAACCGGCTCGACGCTGTCGCTGGTCGGGTACCAGTCAAACAGAATTCGATAGCCCTTGATGGCATCCAGTACCAACACGCTGAAGTCTTTGACCTCACCATGGGAGCAGGTCACCACCGGCTCGATCCCGGTGCCTTCAGGCAAACGATCCAGCCCGCCGCCGTTGAAGTCCACGGCAAAGCGCCGCGCCCAGACTTCGGGGTAGTGCTCGCCCGGCGCCCAACCTTCGGTGAAACCGCCCATGCCCGAACGGGTGGCATTGACCTGCGCCAGTGGCGTGCTGACCGGCGGCAGGGCGCTCCAGTAGAGCTTGTAGCCGTAGTTCAGGGATTCGCCGGCAGCGACGGGCTTCTTCGGGGTCCAGAAGGCCACGATGTTGTCCAGGGTCTCGCCGGTTGTAGGAATTTCCAGCAGATCGATAGAGCCTTCACCCCACGCAGTAGTAGGTTCTACCCACAGGCTTGGGCGTTTGCTGTACCAGTCCACCGTGTCCTGATAGCTGGCGAACTCATGATCGGTCTGCACCAGGCCGAAGCCTTTCGGGTCGGTGTCGGCAAACGCGTTGAATTGCAGGGTAGCCGGGTTGTTCAGCGGGCGGCAGATCCACTCGCCATTGCCGCGCCACATGGCCAGGCGATCCGAGTCGTGGATTTGCGGGTGAATGGTGTCGCACATCCGCCGCTCAACGGTGCCGCAGCTGAACATGCTGGTCATCGGTGCGATGCCCAGTTGCTCGATGGCGGTACGCGCATTGATATGGGCGTCGATGGCCATTACCACCTGGTTGGCCTGGCAGTCGATATCGAAGCGATAGGCACCAGTGGCGCTCGGCGAATCCAGCAGGGCGTAGACCACGAAGCGGGTGCTGTCCTTGTCCGGGGTTTCGAACCAGAACTTGGTGAAGTCCGGGAATTCCTCGCGCTTTTTCGCGTAGGTGTCGATGGCCAGGCCGCGTGCAGAAAGGCCGTACTGGCCGGTGGAATCCACCGCACGGAAGTAGCTGGCGCCGAGGAAGGACAGCACGTCGTGGCGGTCCAGTTCCGGGGCCTTGAACAGCTTGAAGCCGGAGAAACCCAGGTCGCCGGTCAACTGCTTGGTGTCTACCGTGGTTTTTTCATAGTTGAACAGCGAAGGGCGGAAGTGCACCTCGCGGGCCTGGCGGGTTTTCGGGTCGACGCTGTACATGCGCACCGGCGTCTTGAAGCCCATGCCGACGTGGAAGAACTGCACGTCCAGTTGGCCGTTCAATTCTTTCCACAGCGAATGCTTGCCGTCGTAGCCGATGGCGTTGAAATTCTGCGGGGTCATGGTCGCCAGGGTCGGCGGCAATACCTGCTTGGTGTCCTGGTAGCGATTGCTTGCCAACTGCTTGGCCTGGATCTTCAGGGCCTCGAAATCGAAGGCCTGGGCCTCGCCATCAGCGGCGCGGTTGCCCGCCCAGGCCTGGGCGGCCAGCAGGCCACTGGCCGACAGACCGGTGTAAGCCGCGATGGCCATGGACGCTTTGAGCAAATTCCTGCGGTGCATAAATACAACCTGTCGTGAACAATCCCGCGCCGTTCCTGGCACGTGCTGGATCAAGGAAAACGGTTCGGACATGCCTTCGGCCAAACGCAACGGACATTAAACAGATACCAAATAGCTTAAGCGGTTCGGTGCGCAAGGAAAAATGATTGATGGCGGGTTGATGGCGCTGCATATGAAACAAGACGTTTCTGTGGAAACCGTGTGGCGAGGGAGCTTGCTCCCGTTGGGGCGCGAAGCGACCCCAAACCAGACGATCGAAATCCTTCAGGGATATCTCGAGCGCCTGGTTTGGGGCTGCTGCGCAGCCCAGCGGGAGCAAGCTCCCTCGCCACAATAACCTCTTCAGGAACGCCGGGATCAGCCCACTTCGCCTACCGCTCGATATGCCTCATCAATCGCCGCATGGGCATACGCGCTCCACGCGGCATCCGAGTTGGCGATGCTCACATGTCCCACCGGCTGGCGCGCCAGGTCCTTCAGTTTTTCGCTTTCATCGGCATCGTCAAACAAGCTGTTGGAGAAGGTCGCATAGCCGTGTGACCAACGGTTGACAGTGATCGCCAGAATGTCGGTCTGGTGGTTGAAGCCACCCGGGCCGAGCATGCGCTGCAGCTGATCCCGCAGTTGCGCTTCCAGTTGTTCAAATGTCTGCCCATACAACTTGCCCCGCCCGGCGCGGGCCTGGTCGCGGCCGTTCATGCCGCTGTTGGGGCTGGTGGGCACGTACACCATGTGCAAACCAATCGGCTGCGTCGGGTCGCGCGGGTGCTCGTAGCCGCCCATGCTCACCGGGTAATCCAGCTTGATCCGGCTGTAAGGCTGGGTCGCTGCATAAATCTCGTGCACCCCCAGCTTCTGGAACGACGTCCAGTTGCGTACCACCACTTTGGTGTAGACCAGCGGGTACTTCACGTTCTGGCTCAGGGCCTGGGCTTGTTCTGCCGGCAGATCGCGCAGCAGGTACGGGATCATCATGTTGTAGCAGGCCAGGATGCAGCGTTTGCCGCGGACCTGTGCGAGTTGGCCGCCACGACTGTAGCCGATGTGCACACCGTCACCGACGTTACGCACACTGACCGCAGTGCTGTTCAAACGCACCCGCACCGGCGTCCTGGGCTGATCAAGCCTGGCGTAGTCAAACGGCGCCAGCACGATGTCATCCATGGTGTGCCCCGGTGCCACTGCCGGAATCAGGCTGCGCACCAGCAAGCGTGCCAGCGAGGCGTTGCCGTCGGGGAAGTGGTAGATGTAGGGTTCTTCCATTTCTGCGGCGGCTTCTTCGCTGATCGGTGCCAGGTTCATTCCGCCGAAGCCAGGGAAACCCACACTGTAGGCATCAGCCGACGCCACCGCGTCGATACTCAAGGCCATGAAGTCGTTGGTGCGGCTTTGGAAGTACTTCACCGCGCCTTCCGAGAGTCCTACGTTCTTGAGCAGGAAATCGCGGTAGCTGGTGGCCGCGAGGTACTCGGCCTTTTCCTCGGCAGTCTTGCCCGGCAGGTAATCCTTGGGCGCGACGTGCAAGGCAATCAGCGCCTGACGGTCGGTTTCCGGCAGCGGGAAATCATTGATGAAGTCGCTGATGGAGCGCGCATGCAACTGGTCCGGGGCGATGTCGTCGGCGACCATCGGCGTCGGGTCGCCGGTCACCAGTTTGTCTTCGCCAAAGTTTTCCTTGTCGAAGAACACCCCGCGGGACAAACCCAGGCCCGGGTAGAACTGGCGGTCGAAGGCGGTCTCGAAGCGCTTGATGTTCACCCCGAGTTTTTTCAACAGCCCGTTTACTTCCTTGCTGTAAAGATGATTCGGTGACTGGAACGCTTCGCTGCCGCCGTAGCCGATGATCAGCCGGCCACCGGCCTGGAATTCATTGCGCTTGGCATGGCCGCCGAAGTCGTCGTGGTTCTCCAGGATCAGGATCTTCGCCTTCGGGTGCTTCTCACGGTAGAACCACGCCGCCGACAAACCGCTCAAGCCACCGCCGACCACCACCAGGTCGTAGTCTTCGGTGATCGGCAGTTTATCGGTGTCGAAGGCCTTCTTTTCCCAGCCCATCTGGTGGGCAACTTCGAATGAGCCGACATGGCTGCCGCGCAAGCCGGTGAGGGCGGGCGGGTAGTAGCGCCCATCGGGAGCGGCCTGGAGGATTTGCAGCGGGGTCATACCGGCGGCAATCGTGATAGCGACGCCGTTGAGGAAGTCGCGGCGGGTGATGTCCATGGGAACCTGCGAATTATTTATTGTTATGAGATCCCTGCAGGAGCCGGCTGTTGTGGCGAGGGAGCTTGCTCCCGCTGGGCTGCGTAGCGGCCCCAAAAATCCTGGGAGCGCCTCGCACTCCAGCGGGAGCAAGCTCCCTCGCCATAGTGAGCTCGTTTCGACAGGGGTAAAGGGTCAGTGCTTGAACATCACATGGCGAACCGTGGTGTAGTCCTCCAGGCCGTACATGGACATGTCCTTGCCGTAGCCGGACAGTTTCTGACCGCCATGGGGCATTTCGCTGACCAGCATGAAGTGGGTGTTCACCCAGGTGCAGCCGTACTGCAACCGTGCAGCCAGGCGATGGGCGCGGCCGACATCGGCGGTCCACACGGAAGAGGCCAGGCCGTAGTCCGAATCGTTGGCCCAGGCCAATACCTGGGCCTCGTCGTTGAATTTGGTTACCGACACTACCGGCCCGAACACTTCGCGGCGCACGATTTCATCGTCCTGCTGCGCGTCGGCCAATACGGTCGGCTCAAAGAAGAACCCGTTGCCTTCCACCGCCTTGCCACCCGTGATCAGGCGGATATGGGATTGCGCCACGGCACGCTCCACAAACCCGGCCACACGGTCACGGTGCTGCGCGGTGATCAGCGGGCCCAGCTCGGTGGCCGGGTCATCCTGCAAACCGTATTTGATGCTGGCAACCGCCGCGCCGAGCTTCTCGACGAACGCGTCGTAGATATCGGCCTGTGCATAAATCCGGCACGCAGCGGTGCAATCCTGCCCGGCGTTGTAGAAGCCGAAGGTGCGAATGCCTTCCACCGCCGCGTCGATATCGGCGTCGTTGAAGATGATCACCGGCGCCTTGCCGCCCAGTTCCATGTGCATGCGTTTGACGCTGTCGGCAGTGCTGGAAATGATATTGGCCCCGGTGGCAATCGAACCGGTCAGCGACACCATGCGCACTTTCGGGTGATTCACCAGCGGGCTGCCCACGGTTGGCCCACGGCCAAACACCAGGTTGAGTACACCGGCCGGGAAAATTTCAGCGGCCAGTTCCACCAGGCGCAGCGCGGTCAGCGGGGTTTGTTCCGAAGGCTTGAGCACCACGGTATTACCGGCGGCCAGGGCCGGGGCGATTTTCCAGGCGACCATCATCAGCGGGTAGTTCCACGGCGCGATGGAGGCAATTACGCCCACCGGGTCACGGCGGATCATCGAGGTGTGGCCCGGCAGGTACTCACCGCCGGCCGAACCGCTCATGCAGCGGCTGGCGCCGGCGAAGAAGCGGAACACATCGGCCACCGCCGGGATCTCATCATTCAGCGCGGCGCTGTAGGGTTTGCCGCAGTTGTCCGACTCAAGCTTTGCCAGCTCTGCGCCGTGGGCTTCGATGGCGTCGGCGAGTTTGAGCAGCAGCAGCGAGCGATCCTTCGGTGGCGTTTGCGACCAGCCTTCAAAAGCGCTGTCGGCAGCACGCACGGCGGCGTCGACCTGGGCTTCGCTGGCTTCCTTGATTTCCACCAGTACCCGACCCAACGCCGGGTTGAACACCGGCTGCGCCGGGCCTTCGCCTTCGACCAGATGGCCGTTGATCAGCAGTTTGGTTTGCATGGTTCTGTCCTCTTAAAGCTGCATCGTTTCCCCTGCCGAAACCGGTTCAAGTGTGGGAGCGGGCTTGCTCGCGAATACGGTCTTTCAGTTGATACATCACCTGACTGATACACCGCTTTCGCGAGCAAGCCCGCTCCCACATTTGAATCTCATTCCTTCAGTGGCAATGTGTTGTCAGTTATTTACCGCCACTACCGGCCACGCTTTCGCCGCCGCGGGTCAGGTAATAGGCACCCAGGATCGGGAACATCGTCACGATCATCACCAGCATCGCCACCACGTTGGTCACCGGCACATCCCGTGGCCGGCTCAACTGGTTGAGCAGCCACAGCGGCAAGGTGCGCTCGTGGCCGGCGGTGAAGGTGGTGACGATGATTTCGTCGAACGACAGCGCGAACGCCAGCATGCCGCCGGCCAGCAACGCCGAGCCGAGGTTGGGCATGATGATGTAGCGGAAGGTCTGCCAGCCGTCGGCGCCGAGGTCCATCGAGGCTTCGATCAGGCTGTGGGAAGTGCGGCGCAAACGGGCGATCACGTTGTTGTAGACGATCACCACGCAGAAGGTCGCGTGGCCGACGATGATCGTGAACATCCCCGGCTCAATCCCCAGGGTCTTGAAGGTCGCGAGCAACGCGATACCGGTGATGATCCCCGGCAGTGCAATCGGCAGGATCAGCATCAGCGAGATGCCTTGCTTGCCGAAGAACTCCCGGCGATACAACGCCGCCGAGGCCAGGGTGCCGAGCACCATCGCAATCAGCGTGGCGATGGCCGCGATTTGCAGCGACAGCTTGATCGCTTCCAATACGTCCGGCCGCGAGAAGGCCACGCTGAACCACTTCAGGGTGAAGCCCTGGGGTGGAAAGCTGAACGCCGCCTCTTCGGTGTTGAAGGCGTAGAGGAAGATGATCAGGATCGGGAAGTGCAGGAAAACCAACCCGCCCCAGGCCGCGATTTTTAGACTGAGTGAGGCTTTTTCAGAGTGCATCGAAGGCCCCCAGACGTTTGACGATGGACAGGTAAACCGCGATCAGCACGATCGGCACCAGGGTGAACGCCGCGGCCATGGGCATGTTGCCGATAGCGCCTTGTTGCGCGTACACCATGCCGCCGACGAAGTAACCCGGCGGGCCCACCAGTTGCGGCACGATGAAGTCGCCCAGGGTCAGCGAGAACGTAAAGATCGAACCCGCCGCAATCCCCGGCACCGACAGCGGCAGAATCACCTGCATGAAGGTCTGGCGCGGCTTGGCGCCGAGGTCTGCCGAGGCCTGCAGCAACGACGGCGGCAAACGCTCCAGCGAGGCCTGGATCGGCAGAATCATGAACGGCAGCCAGATGTACACAAACACCATGAACCGCCCCAGGTGCGAGGTGCTCAAGGTGCTGCCGCCCACGCCGGGAATGCCCATGATGAATTGCAGCGCCGGCTCCAGGCCCAGGTGCTGCACGAACCACTGCGCCACGCCGCCCTTGGCCAGCAGCAGGGTCCAGGCGTAGGCCTTGACGATGTAGCTGGCCCACATCGGCATCATCACCGCGATGTAGAAAAACGCCTTGGTCTTGCCGGTGGTGTAGCGCGCCATGTAGTAGGCGATCGGGAACGCGACGATGGCACTGGCGATGGACACCACCACCGCCATGCTCAAGGTGCGCACGATGATGTCGAAGTTCGACGGCTGGAACAGCGCGGCGAAGTTGGCCAGGGTCAGGTCCGGGGTGACCGCCATGGTGAAGTCATCGAACGTATAGAAGCCTTGCCACAGCAAGGTCAGCAGCGACCCCAAATAGATTGCGCCAAACCAGATCAGCGGCGGCACCAGCAGCAGCGACAGGTACAGGTTGGGCTTCTTGTACAGCAGGTTGGAAAACCTGCGCATCGGGGGTTGGGACAGGGCCAGGCTCATGTCACACCTCGCCTGCGATGTCGGTCAACGGCGTCATGGCTTCCCGCGCCCAGCGCGCGGTGATGGACTGGCCGACTTGATGCCCGGCGGTGGTGTCCAGCCATTGGTTGTTGGCCTGGCTGATGTTCAGCGCCTGGCCGTTTTCCAGTTTCAGTTCGTAGCGGGTGGCGCTGCCCTGGTACTGAATGTCATGCAGCAGGCCGCTGACTTCCACCTCGCCGCTGCCCAGCGGGCCTTCGGCGAAACGCACGTGTTCCGGGCGGATCGAGAACGGCTGCGGGTTACCGCTCAAGCGTTGCGCCAATTCGCCGCGAATCACGTTGGAGGTGCCGACGAATTCCGCGACGAAGGTGGTGGCGGGCTTCATGTACAGGTTGCGCGGGGTGTCGACCTGTTCGATGCGGCCCTTGTTGAATACGGCCACACGGTCGGACATCGACAGTGCTTCGGTCTGGTCGTGGGTGACGAAGATGAAGGTGATGCCAAGTTGGCGTTGCAGTTTCTTCAGCTCGCTTTGCATCTGTTCGCGCAGCTTCAGGTCGAGAGCGCCGAGGGGCTCATCCAGCAGCAATACGCGCGGACGATTGACCAGTGCGCGGGCCAGGGCCACACGTTGACGCTGGCCGCCGGAGAGTTGCACCGGCTTGCGGTCGCCGTAACCGCCGAGGGCGACCATACCCAGGGCTTCTTCGGCGCGGTTGAGGCGTTCGGTCTTGCCCACGCCTTTGACTTTCAGGCCGTAGGCCACGTTGTCGCGCACGTTCATGTGGGGGAACAGCGCGTAATCCTGGAACACAGTGTTCACGTCGCGCTGATACGGCGGCAAGCCGGCGGCTTCCTCACCGTGGATGCGGATGGAGCCGGCACTGGGTTGCTCGAACCCGGCGATCAGGCGCAGGCACGTGGTTTTGCCCGAGCCGGAAGGGCCGAGCATGGAAAAGAACTCGCCGTCCTGGATATCGATGGAAACCCGGTCAACGGCTTTCACTTCGCCGAACTGACGGGAAACGTGGGTGAATTGGACTGCAAGCGTCATGGTGCGGTGCTCCAAAAAGGCGCGTCTTGTAAAAATTAAATCGGAGGTAGAGGTGATCGTTCCCACGCTCTGCGTGGGAATGCAGCGCTGGACGCTCCGCGTCCGCCCTTAAAGTCGTGACGCGGAGCGTCACAGGAGGCATTCCCACGCGGAGCGTGGGAACGATCAACTAGGGAGTGCTTAGCGCCCGCCCATGATCGCGATGTAATCCTGGGTCCAGCGGCTGTACGGCACGAACTTGCCGCCTTCAGCCTGCGGGGTTTTCCAGAAGGCGATCTTCTCGAACTGGTCGAAACCGTTGGTCTTGCAACCCTCGGCGCCCAGCAGTTCGCTTTCCTTGCACGCCGCGGGAACCGCCGGCAACGAACCGAACCACGAGGCCACATCACCCTGGACCTTCGGCTGCAGCGACCAGTCCATCCACTTGTAGGCGCAGTTCGGGTGCTTGGCATCGGTGTGCAGCATGGTGGTATCCGCCCAGCCGGTGGCGCCTTCCTTCGGAATGGTCGAGGCAATCGGCTGTTTCTCGTTCACCAGGCCGTTGACCTGATACGGCCATGCGCTGGAGGCCACCACGCCTTCGTTCTTGAAGTCGCTCATTTGCACGGTGGTGTCATGCCAGTAGCGGTGGATCAACGGCTGCTGGGCGCGCAACAGGTCGAGCACGGCCTTGTACTGGGTTTCGGTCAGCTCGTACGGGCTCTGGATGCCCAGTTCCGGCTTGGTGGCCTTGAGGTACAGCGCCGCATCGGCGATGTAGATCGGGCCGTCATAGGCCTGCACGCGGCCTTTGTTCGGCTTGCCGTCCGGCAGGTTCTGCGCATCGAACACTACGTTCCAGCTGGTGGGCGCGGTCTTGAACACGTTGGTGTTGTACATCAACACGTTCGGGCCCCACTGGTACGGCGTGCCGTACGTTTGCTGGCCGACCACGTACCACGGCGCATCTTTCAGGCGCGGGTCGATGTTCTTCCAGTTGGGAATCAGCGAGGTGTTGATCGGCTGTACGCGCTTGCCGACGATCAACCGCAGCGAGGCATCGCCCGACGCGGTGACCAGGTCGTAGCCGCCCTTGGCCATCAAGCTCACCATCTCGTCGGAGGTGGCGGCGGTCTTGACGTTGACCTTGCAGCCGGTCTCTTTCTCGAAACCGGTGACCCAGTCGTAGTTCTTGTCGCTTTCGCCACGTTCGATATAGCCGGGCCAGGCGACGATATCCAACTGGCCTTCACCGGCACCCACCGCCTTCAGCGGTTCGGCGGCCTGGATGCTGACACTGGCCAGCAGCGCGGTGGTCAGGGCACTGAGCAGTGCGGTCTTGTGCGCAGACATGGGGGTTCCCTCTTCTTTAATTATGGTCGGGGCAGTTTTTGCAGCAGGTGGTGCATGAGCGTAGTTGTTGTTTTAAAGATGCTGGCCGTGGCGCGCCATGATGTGCCGCACCACGCTGTAGTCCTGTAGCGAATCGCTGGACAGATCTTTGCCATACCCCGAGCGCTTCAAGCCGCCGTGGGGCATTTCGCTGACCAGCATGAAATGACTGTTGATCCAGGTGCAGCCGTATTGCAGGCGCGACGCCACTTGCATCGCCTTGTCCAGATTCTGGGTCCACACGGAGGAGGCCAGGCCGTATTCCGAGTCGTTGGCCCAGTCCACCGCCTGTTCCAGCTCGTCGAAGCGGGTCACGGTGACCACCGGGCCGAACACTTCGCGCTGCACGATTTCATCATTCTGTTTACAACCGGCCAGCAAGGTTGGCTGGTAGAAGAAGCCAGCACCGGAATGCACGGCGGCGCCGGTGATGCGTTCGATATGCGGCTGGCCGAGGGCGCGTTCGACAAAACTGGCGACGCGGTCGCGCTGGCGGGTGCTGATCAGCGGGCCGAGTTCGTTGTCGGCATCGCGCTTGCCGGCAAACCGCAGGCTGCTGACGGCGGCGCCGAGCTCGGCCACCAATTTGTCGTGGATGCCGGCCTGGGCGTAGATGCGGCACGCGGCGGTGCAGTCCTGGCCGGCGTTGTAGTAACCGTAGGCGCGCACGCCTTCGACCACGGCTTGCAGATCGGCGTCGTTGCACACGATCACCGGGGCCTTGCCGCCCAGCTCCAGGTGCGTGCGCTTGAGTGTCTTGGAGGCGGCCTGGAGGATCTTCTGCCCGGTGACGATATCGCCGGTCAACGAGACCATGCGCACCTTCGGGTGGCTGACCAAATGGCTGCCGACCCCTTCGCCGCCGCCACACAGGATGTTGATCACCCCGCGCGGCAACAACTGGCTCAGTACGGGCGCCAGGGCCAGGATCGACAGCGGGGTATGTTCCGACGGCTTGAACACCAGGGTATTACCGGCCGCCAGGGCCGGGGCGATTTTCCAGGCGGCCATCATCAGCGGGTAATTCCACGGCGCAATGGAGGCCACCACGCCGATAGGATCGCGACGCACCATGCTGGTGTAGCCCGGCAGGTATTCACCGCTCAGTTGCCCGGTCTGGCAGCGCACGGCGCCGGCGAAGAAACGGAACACATCGACGGTTGCGCTCAAATCGTCCTGACGTGCCAGGTGCAGCGGCTTGCCGCAATTTAGCGATTCCAGGCGGGCGAGATAGTCGGCTTGTTTTTCGATTGTCTCGGCGATGCCCAGGAGAATGTTCGAACGCTGCTGGGGCGTGGTCCGCGACCAACCGGCAAAGGCCCGGTGGGCGGCGAGGATTGCGGCTTCGACCTGCTCGGTACTGGCTTCGGCGATATGGGTGAGGATTTCACCGGTGGCCGGGTTGATGATCGGCTCGACAAACCCCTGGCCCGGGACCAGTTCGCCGTCGATCAGCAACGCAGTGAGCAGCGGTGTGGGCGCGCCAGACATTTTTCGCGATCTCTTTTCTTGTGTGGTCATGGCTGTTCTCGTGCGAGGCGCCTGACCTTCTCTTATGGGATGAGCAGAGACTAGAGGTCAGGCGCGAGGTCAACAAATACTAAATACTGAAAGCAGCATTCGATTAAATAGATGGCTTGCGTGGGTGGGGCTGTTCGCGGGCCACCGTCAGGAATGGGTCCACCAGCGCCGGGCGCGCCGTGCCCCGGCGCCAGGCCAGGCCCACGTCGAGGGTCTGGCTGAGGTCGGCAATCGGCCGTGCCTCGATGATGTCGCCTTCCAGGGACCAGGGGCGGTAGGTCATGTCCGGCTGGATCGACACGCCCAGGCCGGCGGCGACCAGGCTTCGCACGGCTTCCGTCGAGGCGGTGCGCAAGGTGACGCGAGGTTGCAGCCCGGCGCCGGTCCACATGCGTTGGGCGTTGTGGCCCATTTCGTCGACGTTCAGTTGAATCAGCGGCTCGCGCGCCACATCCGCCAGGTTGATGCTGTCGTGTTCCAGCAGCGGGTGCTGGGCCGGCAGCCATAAACGGTGGGGCGAGTGGGTGAGCACTTCGGTTTGCAGGGCGTGGCGGTCTTCGAGGTTGGAGAGGATCAGCACGCCGACGTCGATTTCACCGCTGACCAGCAGGTGTTCGATGTAGGGGCGTTCGTCCTCCATCACGCGGATTTCGACATTGGGGTAGGCGCGCTGGAAGCGGGTAAGCAAGTCCGCCAGGTAGTAGCCGGCGACCAGGCTGGTCACGCCGATGATCAACTGCCCGGCCACCTGGTCGGTGCTCTGTTGCAGGCTGCGCTTGGCGTTGTCGACGGTGGCGAGGATGAGGTGCGCCTGGCGCAGGAACTGGTGGCCCTGGTGGGTCAGGGTCATGCCCTTGGCGTGGCGGTTGAACAGGTTGACGCCGATTTCCTGTTCCAGTTGCTGGATCGCCAGGGTCAGGGTGGACTGGGAGATGAAGGCGGTCTGGGCAGCGGCGGAGATCGAGCCGGTCTCGGCCACGGCGATGAAGTGACGGATCTGACGCAAGGTCATCATGCTGGAATTACCAGTGGGGTGTTTTTATAGATTTGTTCGAGTGTATATCGTTTTAATTGAGGGGTAAGCGCGTTACATCTGGAAGCACTCTAGATCGGGGGTTTTTGGCACTTAGTTTTACGCTGGGGGCCTATTGGTCCTGTGAACTTGAGTTTCTGGAGGTTGTGAATGAATACCCGTGGATTGCTCGATCAACTGCTCAAATCCGGCCAGGACATGTTGCAGAACAAGGCTGGCGGGCAGCGCAAGTCAGATGACAAGGGTGCCCTTGGCGGACTGCTGGGTGGCGGCGGGTTGGGTAGCTTGCTTGGCGGTGCCGGTGGTGGGGCCCTCGCGGCCGGCGCCATGGGTCTGTTGCTGGGCAACAAGAAGGCCCGCAAGTTTGGCGGCAAGGCGCTGACCTATGGCGGGTTGGCTGCTTTGGGGGTGATTGCCTACAAGGCCTACGGTAATTGGCAGGCGCAGCAGGCCAGTGCGCCTCAAGGGGAGCCGCAGACCATTGATCGGTTGCCACCGGCCCAGGTCGAGCAGCACAGCCAGGGGATTTTGAAGGCGCTGGTGGCTGCGGCCAAAGCTGACGGGCATGTGGATGAGCGTGAGCGGGCGTTGATCGAAGGGGAGTTTGTGAAGCTGGATAACGATCGTGAGTTGCAGCAGTGGTTGCATGCCGAGCTGAACAAGCCGCTGGATCCGGCAGATGTGGCTCGGGCTGCCAGTACTCCGGAGTTGGCTGCCGAGATGTATATCGCCAGTGTGATGTTGGTGGATGAGGAGAACTTCATGGAGAAGGCTTACCTCGATGAGTTGGCGCGGCAGCTTAAGTTGGAGCCGGGGTTGAAGGCTGAACTGGAGAAGCAGGTGCGGCAGGCTGAGGTGGTTTGATTGTGTACATATCCGTTTCTGCGGTAACGGCTACTTATGGTAAAAGCAAAGACCAGAACGAAAGCAGAGCCGCTTTTCTGTAGGAGCTGGCTTGCCGGCGATGCAGGCACCTCGGTCTTCCAGACACACCGAGGTGATGCCATCGCCGGCAAGCCAGCTCCTACAGTGGACCGTGCCCGCTTTAGCTTTTGATTTGGCTTTTAAACACTCAAGCCGGCCGGTAGGCCGCTGTGCTCTTGATCTGCTTTTGATCTTGATCTTGGGCGCCCCGTTAAACCACGCTGGCCGAACGCAGGCTTTGGAGCGTGGGTAACCTGGCAGGACGCCAGGTTAGCCGTCCTGGGCCAAGGATGGCCCATGACGGCGGCCCACGGTCCAAAGCCGGAGTGAGGGCACACCGAGCCTAAGCGAGGTGCCGAGTGGTGGGGCAAGAGCGTTTTGCTTACTTTTGCGCTGTTCAAAAGTGAGCCGCTGTAAGAGCGGAACCAATAGCAGCCGTTACCGCAGCAACGGATATGCCCCCCCAAGAAAACTTTCCTCCCCCGAGCGTGACCCAGATCCCACAAGCCGTTGATTAATGATGGCATCCGCTCAGCTATACTCCTCTCCATTTGAATGGCCCTTGAGGAATTACTGTGAAGAACTGGACCTTGCGCCAACGGATTTTGGCGAGCTTTGCGGTCATCATCGCGATCATGCTGCTGATGGTAGTGGTCTCGTATTCACGCCTGTTGAAGATCGAGGCCGGCGAAGAGTCAGTCCGCGATGACGCAGTCCCCGGGGTCTACCTAAGCTCCATGATCCGCAGCGCATGGGTCGACAGCTACCTCGACACCCTCGACATCATCGGCCTGCGCAAAGACAAGACACTCACCGAAGCCGACAAGGCCGACTACAAGTCCTTCGAAGCGCGCATCATCACGCAAATGGCCAATTACAAGGCAACTATCAACGGCGCTGAGGATCAGGCCGAGTTCGATAAGTTCGAAGCCCTGCACCAGGCCTACAACAAGGCTTTGGCCGCAGTCACTGAAAACCTGCAACGCAGTGACGTCGCCGCCGCCCGCAAAGTGTTCGACGAAGAGCTGACCCCGACCTGGACCGCAGGCCGCATGAAGCTCAACGACATCATCACCGAAAACAAAAACGTCGCGGACCGCGCCACCAACGCTATCGACGACGCCGTGTCCGCTGCAAAAATCAGCATGGGCGTCTCGCTGATCCTCGCGATCCTCGCCGCTGGCCTCTGCGGCCTGCTGCTGATGCGCGCGATCATGGCGCCGATGAAACGCATCGTCGACATCCTCGAAACCATGCGCACCGGCGACTTGAGCAAACGCCTGAACCTCGAACGCAAGGACGAATTCGGCGCAGTAGAGACCGGCTTCAACGACATGATGACCGAGCTCACCGCCCTGGTGTCCCAGGCACAGCGCTCTTCGGTACAGGTCACTACCTCGGTCACCGAGATTGCCGCGACTTCCAAGCAACAACAGGCCACGGCCACTGAAACCGCCGCGACGACCACCGAGATCGGCGCTACTTCGCGGGAGATCGCTGCTACTTCCAAGGACTTGGTCCGTACCATGACCGAAGTCTCCACCGCCGCCGACCAGGCCTCGGTGGCCGCCGGCTCCGGCCAGCAAGGCCTGGCGCGCATGGAAGAAACCATGCACTCGGTGATGGGCGCGGCCGACCTGGTGAACGCCAAGCTGGCGATCCTCAATGAGAAGGCCGGCAACATCAACCAGGTGGTGGTGACCATCGTCAAGGTCGCCGACCAGACCAACCTGTTGTCCCTCAACGCTGCCATCGAGGCCGAGAAGGCCGGTGAGTACGGTCGCGGGTTTGCCGTGGTAGCCACCGAAGTGCGGCGCCTGGCCGACCAGACCGCCGTGGCCACCTACGACATCGAGCAGATGGTGCGCGAGATCCAGTCGGCGGTGTCGGCCGGGGTGATGGGCATGGACAAGTTCTCTGAAGAAGTGCGCCGTGGCATGTTCGAGGTGCAGCAGGTGGGCGAGCAGCTGTCGCAGATCATCCATCAGGTGCAGGCCCTGGCGCCACGGGTGTTGATGGTCAACGAAGGCATGCAGGCCCAGGCCACCGGCGCCGAGCAGATCAACCATGCGCTGGTGCAGTTGGGCGATGCCAGCAGCCAGACCGTGGAGTCCCTGCGTCAGGCCAGCTTTGCCATCGACGAGCTGAGCCAGGTCGCCGTTGGCCTGCGCAGCGGCGTGTCGCGTTTTAAAGTCTGATGAACGACCTCGCGGCTAAACGCGGTGCCGTTGCGGCAGTGAAGAAAGCACTGTTTTTGGTGTTTCACATCGGTAATGAACGGTATGCCCTCAAGGCCACGGAAGTGGCCGAGGTGCTGCCGCGCCTGCCGCTCAAGCCCATTGCCCATGCGCCTGCGTGGGTCGCCGGGATCTTTGCCCATCGCGGGGCAATGGTGCCGGTGATCGATCTCAGTGCCTTGACCTTCGGTACGCCGGCCCAGGCCCGCACCAGCACGCGCCTGGTGTTGGTCAATTATCAGCCGGATGCACTCACTCCGGCACGCTGGCTGGGGCTGATCCTCGAACAGGCCACCGATACCCTGCGCTGTGACCCGGCGGAGTTCCAGCCCTACGGCCTGGACAACCGCCAGGCCCGTTACCTGGGCCCGGTGCGCGAAGACGAGCGTGGCTTGATGCAGTGGATCGGCGTGGCGGACCTGCTGACGGCTGACGTGCAGGCGCTGCTGTTTGCCGCGGGCGAGGAGGGTTGATGAGCAGTGATCAACGCTTCTTCGACTTCCTTAAGGAGCGCATTGGCCTGGACGTTGCCTCGGTGGGCGAAGCGATCATCGAGCGTGCCGTACGCCAGCGCAGCATGGCGCTCAGCGCGCAGACCGCCGATCAATACTGGCAGCAATTGCAGGCCTCCACCGACGAACAGCAAGCGCTGATCGAAGCGGTGATCGTCCCCGAAACCTGGTTTTTCCGTTACCCCGAATCCTTCGCCACCCTGGGTCGGCTGGCGGTCACCCGCCTGGCCGAAATCAAGCAGATGCGCGCCCTGCGGATCCTCAGCCTGCCGTGTTCCACCGGCGAAGAACCCTATTCGATTGCCATGGCCTTGCTCGACGCCGGGCTGGCACCGCATCAGTTCAAGGTGCAGGGCATGGACGTCAGCCCGCTGTCGGTGGAGCGCGCCCGCCGTGGGGTGTACGGCAAGAATTCGTTTCGCGGCCAGGACCTCGAGTTCCGCGATCGCCACTTCACCGATCAAACCGACGGCTACCGGATTGCCGACCGGGTACGCGAACAAGTGCGCCTGCAGGTGGGCAACCTGCTGGACCCCACGCTGCTGGCCAACGAGCCCACCTACGATTTTGTGTTCTGCCGCAACCTGCTGATCTACTTCGACCAGCCGACCCAGAAGCAGGTGTTTGAAGTGCTCAAGGGCCTGACCCATGTCGACGGCGTGCTGTTTATCGGTCCTGCCGAAGGCAGCCTGCTGGGGCGCCTGGGCATGCGTTCGATTGGCGTGCCGCAGTCGTTTGCCTTCAGCCGGCATGCGGAGCCCGCGCCTGAACCGGTATTTGTGCCGATGCCCGCGCCGATTCCTCAGCGCAGTGCCGCGCCTATCCCGACCAGGCCCCGGCCATTCAGCACCGTCAGTGCCCAAGTGGTACCGATCAAGCCGCCGCCCCCGCAGTCGGACGCCGCCGATCTGCTCAGTCAGATTGCGACCCTGGCCAATGAAGGCAAGAGCCTGGAAGCCCGTGCTGCCTGCGAGCGTTATTTGCAGAGCCATCCGCCGGCGGCCCAGGTGTTTTATTGGCTGGGCCTGCTCAGCGATGTGGCCGGCAGCGCCCTGGAAGCCCAGGGTTATTACAGAAAAGCCTTGTACCTGGAACCCCAGCACCCGCAGGCCTTGATGCACCTGGCCGCGTTGCTCGAGTCCCAGGGCGATGTCGCCGGCGCCCGGCGTTTGCAGGCTCGTGCCGCGCGCAGCGAGCGAGCTGACAGTGAGCGTAAATCATGACCCTGGATCCCGAGCTGAACCTGACCCTGGCCGATACCCAGGCCATCGATGACTGCTGGAACCGCATCGGCATCCACGGTGACAAGTCCTGCCCGTTGCTGGCCGAGCACATTCACTGTCGCAATTGCTCGGTGTATTCCGCCGCCGCCACGCGCCTGCTCGACCGTTATGCCTTGCAGCAGGACGATCACCGCCCCGTCGCGACGCCGGAAGTCGAGGGTGATGTCCTCACCCGTTCGCTGCTGATGTTCCGCCTCGGCGAAGAATGGCTGGGCATCGCCACTCGCTGCCTGGTGGAAGTGGCGCCGTTGCAGCCGATCCATTCCTTGCCCCATCAGCGTTCCCGCGCCTTGCTGGGCGTGGCCAATGTGCGTGGCGCACTGGTGGCGTGCCTGTCACTGGTGGAATTGCTGGGGCTGGACAGCACCGGCAGCGGCCCCAGTGGCGCACGAATCATGCCGCGCATGCTGATCATCGCGGCGCAGGACGGCCCCGTGGTGGTGCCGGTGGACGAAGTGGACGGTATCCATGCCATTGATGAACGCACCTTGAACGCGGCGTCTGCCTCCGGCACCCAGGCCAGCGCCCGCTATACCCAAGGGGTGTTGCAGTGGAAAGGCCGCAGCCTGCGCTGGCTGGACGAGGCGCAATTGTTGTCTGCCGTGACCCGGAGCCTCACATGACCCCCGACCAGATGCGCGATGCCTCGCTGCTGGAGCTGTTCAGCCTGGAAGCCGACGCCCAGACCCAGGTGCTCAGCGCCGGCCTGCTGGCCCTGGAGCGCAACCCGACCCAGGCCGACCAGCTCGAAGCCTGCATGCGCGCCGCCCATTCCCTGAAGGGCGCGGCGCGGATTGTCGGGGTGGACGCGGGGGTCAGCGTGGCCCACGTGATGGAAGATTGCCTGGTCAGCGCCCAGGAAAGCCGCTTGTACCTGCTGCCGGAACATATCGACGCACTGCTGCAAGGCACCGATTTGCTGATGCGCATTGCTACGCCGGGCAATACCGTGGGCCCGGCGGACATCGAGTCCTATGTGGCATTGATGGAGCGGTTGCTCGATCCGTCGCAGAAAGTCGCACCGCCCGCTGCGCCAAAGCCTGCGCCGCCGCCCACACCCGCGCCAGAACCTGAATTGTCGATGGAAGCGCTGCTGACCCTGCCGCCGGAGCCCGAACCCGCGCCGCCGGTCAGTGCCGAACTGCCACGCCAAAATAAGCGCATGACCGAAGGCGGCGAGCGGGTGTTGCGGGTGACCGCCGAACGTTTGAACAGCCTGTTGGACCTGTCCAGCAAGTCCCTGGTGGAAACCCAGCGGCTCAAGCCTTACCTCGCCAGTTTGCAACGCCTCAAGCGCATCCAGAGCAACAGCGCCCGCGCCCTGGAAAACCTCGACGGCCACCTCAAGACCGTCGACCTGAGCCTGGAAGCCCAGGAAGCGCTGGCTGATACCCGCCGCCTGTTGAGCGAAGCCCAGGCGCTGCTCGCGGAAAAAACCGCCGAAATCGACGAGTTCGGCTGGCAGGCCGGGCAACGCGCCCAAGTCTTGTACGACACGGCGCTGGCGTGCCGCATGCGGCCGTTTGCCGACGTGCTGGCCGGGCAGGTGCGCATGGTGCGTGACCTGGGCCGCAGCCTTGGTAAACAGGTACGCCTGGAAATCGAAGGCGAGAAAACCCAGGTCGACCGCGATGTGCTGGAAAAACTCGAAGCGCCGCTGACCCATTTACTGCGCAATGCTGTGGACCACGGCATTGAAATGCCCGAGCAACGCCTGCTGGCGGGCAAACCGGCTGAAGGCCTGATCCGCCTGCGGGCGTCTCACCAGGCCGGCTTGCTGGTGCTGGAGTTGAGCGACGACGGCAACGGTGTCGACCTCGAGCGCCTGCGCGGCACCATCGTCGACCGGCATTTGTCGCCGGTGGAAACCGCCCTGCGCCTGAGCGAAGAGGAACTGCTCACGTTCCTGTTCCTGCCGGGGTTCAGCCTGCGGGACAAGGTCACCGAGGTCTCGGGGCGCGGGGTCGGCCTGGATGCGGTGCAGCATATGGTGCGCCAGTTGCGCGGCGCGGTGGTGCTGGAGCAGACGGCGGGGCAGGGCAGTCGCTTCCACCTGGAAGTGCCGTTGACCCTATCGGTAGTGCGCAGCCTGGTGGTGGAAGTTGGCGAGGAGGCCTACGCCTTCCCGCTGGCCCACATCGAGCGCATGTGCGATCTTGCGCCCGACGACATCGTGCAACTGGAAGGTCGCCAGCATTTCTGGCACGAAGGCCGGCATGTCGGCCTGGTCGCCGCCAGCCAGTTGCTGCAGCGCCCGCCGGGGCAGGGCAGTCAGGAAACCCTGAAGGTCGTGGTGATCCGCGAGCGCGATGCGGTCTACGGGATTGCCGTGGAGCGTTTTATCGGCGAGCGCACGCTGGTGGTATTGCCCCTGGACGACCGGTTGGGCAAGGTCCAGGACATCTCCGCCGGAGCGTTGCTCGATGACGGCTCGGTGGTGCTGATCGTCGACGTCGAAGACATGCTGCGATCGGTGGACAAACTGCTGAATACCGGTCGTCTGGAACGCATCGCCCGACGCACCCAGCAAACCCTCGAAGCACCGCGCAAGCGTATTCTGGTGGTGGATGACTCGCTGACCGTGCGTGAGCTGCAACGCAAATTGTTACTTAATCGCGGTTATGAAGTGGCCGTGGCGGTCGATGGCATGGATGGCTGGAACGCGCTGCGCTCCGAAGACTTCGACCTGCTGATCACGGACATTGATATGCCTCGCATGGACGGTATTGAATTGGTCACACTCTTGCGCCGTGATACTCGCCTGCAATCCCTGCCGGTGATGGTTGTTTCCTACAAGGATCGGGAAGAAGACCGTCGCCGTGGACTGGACGCCGGCGCCGACTATTATCTAGCCAAGGCCAGCTTCCATGACGACGCGCTGTTGGACGCGGTGGTGGAGCTGATTGGAGGAGCACGGGCATGAGGATTGCGATCGTCAATGACATGCCCATGGCCGTGGAGGCCTTGCGCCGGGCGTTGAGCCTAGAGCCGGCCCACGAAGTGGTGTGGGTTGCGGGCAACGGCCTGGAAGCAGTGCAGCGTTGCGCCGAGTTCACGCCCGACCTGATTCTGATGGACCTGATCATGCCGGTGATGGACGGTGTGGAGGCCACCCGGCAGATCATGGCCGAGACGCCCTGTGCGATCCTGATTGTCACCGTCGACCGCCAGGCCAACGTCAGCCGTGTATTCGAAGCCATGGGCCATGGCGCCCTGGACGTGGTTGACACGCCTGCACTGGGCGTGGGCAATCCGAAGGACGCCGCGGCACCGCTGTTGCGCAAGATCCTCAATATCGGCTGGCTGATTGGCCAGCGTGGCAGCCGCGTGCGGGCCGAGCCTGCGCCCCAGCGGGCCACGGGCAAACGCCAGAGCCTGGTGGCCATCGGTTCGTCCGCAGGCGGCCCGGCTGCCCTGGAATCCCTGCTCAAGGGCTTGCCCCGGGACTTCTCGCCGGCCATTGTGCTGGTGCAGCATGTGGACCAGGTGTTCGCCGCCGGCATGGCCGAATGGCTGAGCAGTGCCTCGGGCCTGCCGGTGCGCCTGGCCCGGGAAGGCGAGCCGCCCCAAAGCGGTGTCGTGTTGCTGGCGGGCACCAATCATCACATTCGTCTGCTGAAGAACGGCACGCTGGCCTACACCGCAGAGCCTGTGAACGAGATTTACCGGCCGTCCATCGACGTGTTTTTCGAGAGCGTCGCCAGCTACTGGAATGGCGATGCCGTTGGCGTGCTGCTGACGGGGATGGGGCGTGATGGCGCCCAGGGACTTAAGTTGATGCGTCAGCAAGGCTACCTGACCATCGCGCAGGACCAGCAAAGCTGTGCTGTTTACGGCATGCCCAAAGCGGCAGCGGCGATTGACGCGGCTGTTGAAATTCGCCCATTGGACAGAATTGCGCCACGATTGCTGGAGGTATTCGCAAAATGACCGATATCACACGCTGTCCTGGCCTGCAGGTAGTAATTCAGGTGACCGTAAATGAATGATTTGCAGCTCGACGACTTCAAGACCGACGAAAACGCCGCCATGGTGCTGCTCGTCGACGACCAGGCGATGATCGGCGAGGCCGTACGCCGGGGCCTGGCCCATGAAGACAATATCGACTTCCACTTTTGCGCCGACCCGCACCAGGCCATTGCCCAGGCGATCCGTATCAAGCCGACGGTGATCCTGCAGGACCTGGTGATGCCGGGTCTCGATGGCCTGACCCTGGTGCGCGAATACCGCAATCACCCGGCGACGCAGAACATCCCGATCATCGTGCTTTCCACCAAGGAAGACCCGCTGATCAAGAGCGCGGCGTTTGCTGCCGGGGCCAACGATTACCTGGTCAAGCTGCCGGATAACATCGAACTGGTGGCGCGCATCCGCTATCACTCGCGCTCCTACATGACCCTGTTGCAACGGGACGCGGCCTACCGGGCGCTGCGGGTCAGCCAACAGCAGTTGCTGGACACCAACCTGGTGCTGCAACGGCTGATGAACTCCGACGGCCTGACCGGGCTGTCCAATCGCCGGCATTTCGACGAATACCTGGAACTGGAATGGCGCCGCGCCATGCGTGACCAGACCCAACTGTCGCTGCTGATGATCGACGTGGACTTCTTCAAGACCTACAACGACAGTTTCGGCCACCTGGAAGGCGACGAGGCGTTGCGCAAGGTGGCGGCGACCATTCGTGATGCCAGCAGCCGTCCTTCGGATTTGCCGGCGCGTTATGGCGGTGAAGAGTTTGCCCTGGTGCTGCCCAATACCTCGCCGGGCGGTGCGCGGCTGGTGGCCGAGAAACTGCGCCAGGCGGTGGCGAGCCTGAAAATCCCGCACATTGCCCCGGCAGAAGGGGCGAGCCTGACCATCAGTATTGGCTTGGCGACCATGACCCCGGTGCAGGGCACCGATTGCCGGCAATTGATCTCGGCGGCGGACAAGGGCCTGTACCTGGCCAAGCACAATGGGCGCAATCAGGTGGGGATCGAGTAGGGAATACGGTCTGCGGGATGTCGCAGACCTAATGTGGGAGCGGGCTTGCTCGCGAATGCGGTGTGTCAGTCAATGCATCTGGCGACTGAACCACCGCATTCGCGAGCAAGCCCGCTCCCACATTTGATCTTCATCGCTGTCTGGATGGTGCATATCCCCGCCTTTTCGGCCAAGCGGACTGCCGTTATCAGCCGTTTGTCGTTATACTCGTCGGCTTTCAAAAGTTCGCCAACGAGTGCTGCCCGCCATGGAAATCAACCCGATCCTTAACACCATCAAGGACCTGTCCGAGCGCTCCGAAACTATTCGGGGGTATCTTTGACTACGATCAAAAGCATGAGCGTCTGACCGAAGTCAATCGCGAGCTTGAAGATCCGGCTGTCTGGAACAAACCTGAATACGCCCAGGAACTGGGCCGCGAGCGCGCTGCGCTGGCGCAGATCGTCGACACCCTCGACGAATTGAACACCGGTCTGGGCGATTGCCGCGACCTGCTGGACATGGCCGTCGAAGAAAACGACGAAGGCGCAGTGGGCGATGTCGTCGCCGAGCTGGCCCGTCTCGAGGAAAACCTCGCCAAACTCGAATTCCGCCGCATGTTCAGCCATGAAATGGACCCGAACAACGCCTACCTGGACATCCAGGCCGGTTCCGGCGGCACCGAAGCCCAGGACTGGGCCAACATCCTGTTGCGCATGTACCTGCGCTGGGCCGACAAACGCGGTTTCGACGCGACCATCATGGAACTGTCGGCCGGTGAGGTCGCCGGCATCAAGGGCGCGACCGTGCACATCAAGGGCGAATACGCCTTTGGCTGGCTGCGGACCGAGATCGGCGTACACCGCCTGGTGCGCAAGAGCCCGTTCGACTCCGGCAACCGTCGCCACACGTCGTTCTCCGCCGTTTTCGTCTCGCCAGAGATCGACGACAAGGTGGAAATCGAGATCAACCCGGCAGACCTGCGGATCGACACCTACCGTTCCTCCGGTGCCGGTGGCCAGCACGTAAACACCACCGACTCGGCCGTACGTATTACCCACGTACCGACCAATACCGTGGTGAGCTGCCAGAACGAACGTTCCCAGCACGCGAACAAGGACACCGCCATGAAAATGCTGCGGGCCAAGTTGTACGAGCAGGAAATGCAGAAACGCAACGCCGCGTCCCAGGCGCTGGAAGACACCAAGTCGGATATCGGCTGGGGTCACCAGATCCGCTCGTATGTGCTCGACGCGTCGCGGATCAAGGATCTGCGTACCAACATCGAACGCAGCGACTGCGACAAGGTGCTCGACGGTGATATCGACGAATACCTGGAAGCCAGCCTGAAATCTGGCCTGTAACTCCTTTGTAGGAGCCGGCTTGCCGGCGATCCCCGGCCGCAGGCCGGGGACAACGAACCTGATGGAAAATTTAAAGACATGAGCGACCAACAACTCGACCCGCAAGCCCTGCAACAGGAAGAAAACTCCCTGATCGCCCTGCGCAAGGAAAAGCTTGCTGCCGAGCGCGCCAAGGGCAATGCCTTCCCGAACGACTTCCGCCGCGAAAACTACTGCGATGCCTTGCAGAAACAGTACGCGGACAAGACCAAGGAAGAGCTGGCAGAGGCTGCAATCCCGGTCAAGGTTGCCGGTCGCATCATGCTCAACCGTGGCTCGTTCATGGTGATCCAGGACATGACCGGTCGCATCCAGGTCTACGTCAACCGTAAAACCCTGTCCGAAGAAACCCTGGCCTCGGTAAAAACCTGGGACATGGGCGACATCATTGCCGCCGAAGGCACCCTGGCGCGTTCCGGCAAGGGTGACCTGTACGTTGAAATGACCAGCGTGCGCCTGCTGACCAAATCCCTGCGCCCGCTGCCGGACAAGCACCACGGCCTGACCGACACCGAGCAGCGCTATCGCCAGCGCTACGTTGACCTGATCGTCAACGAAGAAGTGCGCCAGACCTTCCGCGTGCGTTCGCAGGTTATTGCGCACATCCGCAGCTTCCTGATGAAGCGCGACTTCCTCGAAGTTGAAACACCGATGCTGCAAACCATCCCGGGTGGTGCCGCAGCCAAGCCGTTCGAAACCCACCACAACGCGCTGGACATGGAAATGTTCCTGCGTATTGCGCCTGAGCTGTACCTCAAGCGGCTTGTTGTTGGCGGCTTCGAAAAAGTGTTCGAGATCAACCGCAACTTCCGTAACGAAGGCGTTTCGACTCGTCACAACCCTGAATTCACCATGTTGGAGTTCTACCAGGCCTACGCCGACTACGAAGACAACATGGACCTGACCGAGGAACTGTTCCGCGAACTGGCGCAACTGGTCCTGGGCACCACCGACGTGCCATACGGCGACAAGGTGTTCCACTTCGGCGAGCCGTTCGTGCGCCTGTCGGTGTTCGACTCGATCCTCAAGTACAACCCTGAGCTGACCGCCGATGACCTGAACGACATCGACAAGGCCCGCGCCATCGCCAAGAAAGCCGGCGCCAAGGTGCTGGGCTTCGAAGGCCTGGGCAAATTGCAGGTGATGATTTTCGAAGAGCTGGTGGAGCACAAGCTGGAGCAGCCGCACTTCATTACCCAGTACCCGTTCGAAGTGTCGCCGCTGGCCCGTCGCAACGATGACAACCCGAACGTCACCGACCGTTTCGAGCTGTTCATCGGCGGCCGTGAAATCGCCAACGCCTACTCCGAGCTGAACGATGCCGAAGACCAGGCCGAGCGCTTCATGGCCCAGGTGGCTGACAAGGACGCTGGCGACGACGAGGCGATGCACTACGACGCCGACTTCGTACGCGCCCTGGAATACGGCATGCCGCCTACCGCCGGTGAAGGTATCGGCATCGACCGGTTGGTGATGTTGTTGACCAACTCGCCGTCGATCCGTGACGTGATCTTGTTCCCGCACATGCGGCCACAAGCGTAACCGTAGCGAAATCCGAAGCCGCCTTTTATAAGGCGGCTTTTTTATGTGGCGTTTATAAGCGTCAAGTAAACAGCGCCAGGTGATCGTTCCCACGCTCTGCGTGGGAACGCAGCCCGTGACGCTCCGCGTCACACTGTGGAGGAAGATCCGTCGTGAACCGCGTAATGGCTCAAAAGGGTGCCGCCGGCATTGCCGCTGCCGTGGCTGAAAGTGTTCAGTACCAGGGCCGCAAGGCCAGTCGCCGGGGCAGTGAGCAGCGCAGGCAGGACATTCTCGATGCAGCGATGCGCATCGTGGTACGCGAAGGCGTGCGTGCCGTGCGTCACCGTGCGGTGGCGGCGGAAGCCGGTGTGCCGTTGTCGGCCACCACCTATTACTTCAAGGACATCGACGACCTGCTCACCGACACCTTCGCCCAATATGTGGAGCGCAGCGCCGCGTTCATGGGCAAGTTGTGGGTGCGTAACGAAGGCCTGCTGCGCGAGATGGTGGCTTATGGCGACGGCAGCCCGCAGTCGCGCTCGCAACTGGCCGATGACATCGCGCGCCTGACCGCCGATTACGTGCAACGCCAATTGCTCAACCGCCGTGAGCACCTGATGGCCGAGCAGGCGTTTCGCCAGGAAGCGCTGCTGAACCCGCGCCTGGGCGAGCTGGTGCGCTCCCACCAGCAAATCCTGCTGCAGGGCACTTGCCAGTTTTTCCAGGTATTGGGTTCCCGCGAGCCGCAACAGGATGCCAAAGTGTTGACGGCGATTATCGGTCGGATGGAATATCAGGGCCTGCTGGGCGGCTCAGAGCCTCTGACCAGCGAAGAAATGCTTGAGATCCTCAAGCGTTACATGCATTTGGTGTTGGCTTCGGTCTGACACAGGGGATTGTCCAATGAAAGCCTGGCGCGTCGTCGTGATCGCCTTGTCGTTCCTGTTGCTCAGCGGTTGCCTGGTGACCTTCAAGGACCCGTTGCCCGCCAGCGAGGCGGCGCCTGATGGTCTGCTTGGCAAATGGGCCAGCAAAAACGCCTGGGGTGAGCCGCTCAACCTGCAAATCAGCCGCGTCGGTAAGCACCGCTACAAAGCCGTGAGCTACCCTAAGGCCAAGCCGGGCCAGCGGGATGAATACCTGTTCACGGTTTCCCGGCATGGCAGCCGCTGGTATCTGTCGGCGCCATTGCCGGCCAGGTTCGGCGGGCATTACATCCTCGCCGGGTTCGAATTGAATGATGAGCACGAGCTGGTGGTCTACAACCTCGACCTGGATCAGGTCCACCAGGCGGTCGGCCAGAAGGTCCTGAGTGGCAGCACCGTCGAAACCGTCGAGGGTGCCGGTGTGTTGATCGACAGTTCCATGGCCCGGGTATTTGCGTACCTGGATGATCCGGCCAATGCCGATGTGTTCGTCGAAGCCGTGCGCTACCAGCGTGCAGGCAAATAACGTTTAAAGAGGAAGTACCGGGTGGACGATTACCAGCAGACGATACGCGCCTTGTCCGATCGCATTGTGCTGGCGCAAACACCGATTCGCGTCCTCGACGCCGTGAAGTGGGACGAGAATATTCGCCAGGGATTCCTCAAGGCCAAGGGCAAGGAAATGCCGGCGGTGGACCGCGACTACTACCTGACCCGGCCGCTGTCGTTCGATTCCAGCGCGGTGAAGCTGGAGTTCCAGAACATCGAGCGTGACATCACCCGTCAGCTTGGCCAGTTCAACCCGGTCGGGCAGATCATGCGGCGCATGTGCAAGGAGTACCGCATGGTGGTGCGCATGCTCGAAGCGCGGGGCACCGAGGATTTCGGCCTGATCTCCCAGGAGCTGTACGGTGCCGCTTCCGATGCGTTCCATGCCGGTGACCCGACCCTGGCCGACCTCGGCCTGATGATGTCGGACTACCTGAACAATATCGATGGCCGTGGCGACCTCAAGGACGAAGCCAAGACCCTGACCGCCAAGGACGCCGTCAACCTGCTGCAGAGCCGCCTGAACAAGGTATTCGGCGAGGCCGAGGAAACCATCCGGGTGTTCGAGTCCGACGGTATCGTGGCGGATGCGGCGGCAGGTGCCGACTACATCAAGATCCGCGCCGACGCGATGTTCAACGACCGCGACGTGCGCGCCCTGGAGGTCCATGAAGGCCTGGTGCACGTGGGCACCACCCTCAATGGGCAAAACCAGCCGATCTGCACCTTCCTGTCCAAGGGCCCGCCCTCGTCGACCGTGACCCAGGAAGGCCTGGCGATCCTGATGGAAATCATCACCTTCGCCTCCTACCCCAGCCGTCTGCGCAAGCTGACCAACCGCACTCGCGCCATTCATATGGTGGAGCAGGGAGCCGACTTCCTGCAGGTGTTCGAGTTCTTCCGTGAGCAGGGCTTTGAGATGGCGGAAAGCTACGGCAACGCGAGCCGGGTTTTCCGTGGGTCGACGCCTACGGGTCTGCCGTTTACCAAGGATTTGTCCTACCTCAAGGGCTTTATCATGGTTTACAACTACATTCAGTTGGCCGTGCGCAAAGGCAAGCTGGAGCAAGTGCCGTTGTTGTTCTGCGGCAAGACCACCCTGGAAGACATGCGTACCCTGCGCCAACTGGTGGACGAAGGCCTGGTGGTGCCACCCAAATACCTGCCGGATCAGTTCCGCGACATGAATGCGTTGGCGGCGTGGATGTGTTTCTCCAACTTCCTCAACCATTTGAGCCTGGACCGGATCGAGGCGGATTACTCCAATATCCTTTAACGATATCTCTGAAGGAACTCAGTCAAAATGTGGGAGCGGGCTTGCTCGCGAATGCGGTGTATCAGCAACAGATGTGGTTACTGAATCACCGCATTCGCGAGCAAGCCCGCTCCCACCTTTGATCTCCATAGGTCTTCAGGATCGTTCCCAACCCATTCACGAGGCTTCAACGGATGAGAATCCTCGGCATTCTTTGCCTGCTACTGACCCTTAACGGCTGCAGCTCCTTATTGTTCTATCCGGAGCGCGGCATGCCGTTCACCCCGGAAAAGGCTCGTCTGCAATACCGTGACGTCACATTGACCACCGCCGATGGCCTGAAGCTCCACGCCTGGTGGCTGCCGGCCAAGGCCGGCGTGCCGCTCAAGGGCACGGTGCTGCACCTGCACGGCAATGGCGGCAATCTCGCCTGGCACCTCGGCGGCAGCTGGTGGCTGCCGGAGCAGGGCTATCAAGTGCTGTTGGTGGACTATCGCGGCTACGGGTTGTCCGAAGGCGAACCTTCGCTGCCGGCGGTTTACCAGGACATCGACGCCGCTTTCAAGTGGATCGACAGCGCCCCCGAAACCCAGGGCCAGCCACTGATCGTGCTGGGCCAAAGCCTGGGCGGCGCGCTAGTGGTGCACTACCTGGCGGAACATCCCGAACGTCAGCCGCAGCTCAAGGCGCTGGTACTGGACGGTGTGCCGGCCAGTTATCGTGACGTAGGACAATTCGCCCTCAGCACCTCCTGGCTAACATGGCCATTCCAGGTGCCGTTGTCGTGGCTGGTGCCGGACGCCGACAGTGCGATCAACGCCATGCCCCGGCTGACCGGCGTGCCGAAATTGTTATTCCATAGCCTGGATGACCCGATCGTGCCGCTCTCCAACGGCATTCGTCTGTATCAGGCTGCGCCGCCACCGCGGGTGCTGCAACTGACCCGGGGTGGCCACGTGCAAACCTTTGCCGACAAGACCTGGCAAACCGTGATGCTGCGCTACCTGGACGACCCCCAGCATTTCAACGGGCTGCGCCGCCTGGGGGAAATCCCCAATTACCCGGCGGCCCCGAATTCCAACGCAGAGAACCCGCAATGAGCGAAGAACGCAACATGATCCCCCTGATCCTCACCGGCATCGGCACCATCATCGGTACCGTTGGCTGCCTGTGGTACTACGGCTATTTGCACTTCGCCAAGCCCGAGGATGCGTTGCTGCTCAGCGACTTCACCATGCTCAAGACCGTGCCGGGCGAGGACTACAAAATCTCCCTGACCCCGGCCGCCCAGGTGGCGCAATGCGTTGATGGCGTGCTGGTGCTGTTTGATACCGAACAGAAAGGGCTGACCGGCGTACTGGTGAACAGCAAGAAACAGGCGGTGCGTTGCATGGGGCAGGAAACGCCGCAATTGGAGCAGTAGCGCGAGTCAAGTGGGAAAGGTCTGGAACCATTTTAAGTGGATTACCACAGATTCCGTACTGGCCAGCAGCGCTGGATCGGTTATCTCGGATACTTAATTTGGAGTCACTTGAATGGACATTCCTCGCGTAAACAACTCGTCTTCCCCATTCACTGCAGGTGCGGGGGGAGGTGATTCGCGACTTCAGCAATTGGAACAAGAGATTCAGAAGTTGAAGAACCAGATCGCCCAAGGAGGCGGTGGTGCACAGGGCGCGCAGGGCGAAGAAAGCCTTGAGGAAAGGCTCAAGAGGCTCGAGGCGGAGCTGGCCCAACTCAAAGGGCAGGCGGCTCCGGAGCAGGATAACTCGGCGCAAGTAAGCTACTGACCCGATGCTCTTGAAGCGCACTGGGACCTCTTGATTCCTGGCCTGCAAATAAAAGAATCCCGCCATTTGGCGGGATTTTTCATGCGGCCTCAAACGATCATTCAGCGACGGAGCGGTCGGCGTGGTGTGCGGGCTGGGCCCTCCGGTGCAGTCGTAGTTGATGATGGAAATATCTGGAACCGTATTGCGTAACGCACCACAGAAGCGATGTGATTTACACGAGTCGGGGCGAGAAGGTGGCGATAGATATTGCTGCAATAAGCAACATGGTGAACATGCTCAGGGGGCACGAGAAGCTGGAAATGCTCGACGCCGAGGATCATAAGCTCAAGCACTTGCTCGACAAGCTGTCGGAACATGGCTACGGCGGGAAGATAGAGCTACCAGCCGAGGATCCCAACCGACCTGTCCGGTTCGACGACCCGAAAAAAAACCCACAGTAACGTGGGTTTTTTTCCAGCATCAATCGATCAGTTGGCCATCGAAGAACGTGGCTTGACCGGCTGGTTGTCGTTGGAGATGGTCACTTCAACGCGGCGGTTCATGGCGCGGCCCGAAACGCTGCCGTTATCGGCAACCGGGTATTCCTTGCCATAGCCCTGGGTCACGATGCGCGAGATATCCACACCCTGGTTGGCCAGTGCGCGCTGTACGGAAGCGGCGCGGCGCTCGGACAGGCTCTGGTTGTACGAGTCGGAACCGGTGCTGTCGGTGTAGCCTTCGACGATCACTTTACGGTCCGGGTTATCGCGCAGGAACTGCGCCAGCTTGGTGATGTTCACCAGGCCGCTGGACTTGAGGTCCGACTTGTTGGTGGCGAACAGCACGTCACCAAAGGTCACCAGTGTGCCGCGATCAGTCTGCTTGGCGTTCAAGCTGTCTTGCAGTTGCTTGATCTGCGCGTCACGGGCCTGCAGCAGGGCGCGGGCACGTTCGTCACCGGCGTTTTTCAGCTTGGCTTCGGACTCACGCAGGACGATGGTGTCCTTGGCCACTTCAACGCGCTGGTTGGTCAGGTAGGCCAACTGGTCGACCTTCTTCTGGTCTTCCTTGTCGCGGTAGGCCTTGTCAGCCTTGTCCAGCCAGTCGCTGGCGTCTTTGGTTTCCAGCGCCGCTACCTTGGTAGCTTGCGGGTTGGCTTGCAGGGCCGAGAAGTTGGTCCGAGCATTTTCCAGGTTCTGGTTCGGCGGGGTGGAGCAAGCCGCCAAAGCAACGCTCATCGCCAGCAGGGCAGGGATCATCAATTGTTTACGCATAGTCGTGTCGTCCTTTCAATTCGGTTTCGGGTGCAATGCAATCAGGGGCGGCGGCTTATTGTTGCGGCTGGATCACAGCCGGGCGCATGCCTTCCTGACGCAGCTCCTGAACAGCTTTCTGGGAATCCTTCACAGCCTGTTCGGCCTTGGCAGCCTGGGCTTTACGCTCTGCTACGCGAGCGTCCCACTCGGACTGTTCGGCCAGGCGACGGGCTTCGTCGTAGTTCTTGTCGTGCATGGCGATTTCAGCTTGCTTCAGTTTGTCCTGGGCAGACTTCATCTCCACGGCTGCGAACTCGGTACCGCCGGCGCTGACAGCGCTGTTCACCGCAGATTGGGTCACAGCGTATTGCTCGGTCGGCGGGTTGCCGGCGCAGCCAGCCAGTACGAAGCTGGTGCCGATTGCCAGCGCGGCCAATTTAAGCCCGCGCAGGTGGTTAAACGAGGTTTTGGCAGTGCTGGTCTTCATCGTCTTCAACTCCATTAGGTAACTCCTGAAAAACATCAAATCCATCTCCGGCTTGCAGTGTCTGCGGGGCCCGGCGGTTAGCTCAGGACGCCTATTCAAACGGCTGTTCCAAGTGATGGCTTACTGGCTGTGACCGGAGGCTTTTTTGAATAGTTCAGCGAAGATGGCGATTTGCCTAAAAAAATATTTGACTGAACGGTCAGCGTTTAAAAGTTGGAACTTTTGCATGGCGCAGCGGTATCCAGGGCCTTTGGGAGGCCCTGAATACGGGAGGTTAAGGGTTTTGAGGCGCAGGTTTACTAGTGTTTCTGCTTGTCGGACTGAGCTGACAAATCGTGTAGGTAACGCCGTGACAGGCTGAGAAAACGTGGGGTTGGGCCGACATCCTCATACAGCGGATCGCCTTCCTCATCGGTGGCAATCACCTGCTTGCCCTTGATATAGGGAAAGCTCGCTTCCAGCTCTTCGAGGGCTGCGCCAATCAACTCGCCGAGCAGTTCTTCGGTATGGCGTTTGGGGTACATCTCGGAGATCGCCGCCAGCCTGGCGGCGGCTTCCACGTCCAGATGGATGGCGTATTCGGTTTTGGTCAGGCGACCCTTGGCGTTTTCTTCCCAATGCTGGGCCAGTTCTCGGATTTTCATGGCAACCTCAATGGAGCCCACGGTACGCGGGCGATGATGAGTGACCAGCCGGCCAGCGCGGATAACGCTGCGGCTTACTGTTGAGACTAGCTGCAACTCACAAGGTTTAAAGTTCCTTGTAAGACGTCGCCGTGGGCGGCACTCTTGAAGATCAAAGCGTCCCGGATTTTCTGCTGGAGATTGGCTGATGAGCGATATCGATGCACGTTTGCGTGAGGATGTTCACCTGCTGGGTGAACTGTTGGGCAACACGATTCGAGAACAGTACGGCGATGAATTCCTCGACAAGATCGAGCAGATCCGTAAAGGCGCCAAGGCCGACCGCCGTGGCGCAGCCTCGGAGCAGGTGGCCGGCGAAGAGCTGAGCGCCAGCCTCAATCAACTCAAGGAAGACGAACTGCTGCCGGTGGCGCGGGCCTTCAACCAGTTTCTCAACCTGGCCAATATCGCCGAACAGTATCAGTTGATCCACCGCCGTGATGAATCAACCCCGGCGCCGTTCGAGTCGCGGGTGCTGCCGGAACTGCTGGCGCGCCTGCAGAGTGAAGGCCACAGCAGCGAATCCCTGGCGCGCCAGTTGGGTCGGTTGGAAATCGAACTGGTGCTCACCGCTCACCCCACCGAAGTCGCCCGCCGCACCCTGATCCAGAAATACGACGCCATCGCCGCACAACTGGCCCTGCAGGATCACCGCGACCTCACCACCGCCGAGCGCGAGCAGATCCGCAATCGCCTGCAACGCCTGATCGCTGAAGCCTGGCACACCGAAGAAATTCGCCGCACCCGGCCCACGCCGGTAGACGAAGCCAAGTGGGGCTTTGCGGTGATCGAGCATTCGTTGTGGCACGCCATCCCGAATTATTTGCGCAAGGCCGATCACGCCTTGCACGCGGCTACCGGCCTGCGCCTGCCTCTGGAGGCCGCGCCGATTCGCTTCGCTTCCTGGATGGGCGGCGACCGCGACGGCAACCCCAACGTCACCGCCCCGGTCACCCGCGAAGTGCTGTTGCTGGCGCGCTGGATGGCGGCTGACCTGTACTTGCGCGACATCGACCACCTCGCCTCCGAACTGTCGATGCAACAGGCCAGCCCGGCATTGCAGGCCAAGGTGGGTGACAGCGTCGAACCTTACCGGGCGTTGCTCAAGCAATTGCGTGAGCGGCTGCGCGCCACACGCCAATGGGCCCACACCTCGTTGACCAGCACCACGCCGGCGCCCGCCGATGTGCTGCAAAATAACCGCGACCTGCTCGAGCCTTTGCAACTGTGCTACGAGTCGCTGCATAGCTGCGGCATGGGCGTGATTGCCGACGGCCCGCTGCTGGATTGCTTGCGTCGGGCGGTCACGTTCGGGCTGTTCCTGGTGCGCCTCGACGTACGCCAGGACTCCACCCGCCACTGCGCGGCCATGACCGAAATCACCGACTACCTGGGCCTTGGCCGGTACGAGGATTGGGACGAAGAGGCGCGCATCAGCTTCCTGATGAAGGAACTGGCCAACCGTCGACCCCTGTTGCCAGGCTACTTCAAGCCTTCGGCAGACACCGCCGAAGTGCTGAACACCTGTAAGGAAATCGCTGCCGCACCGGCTGCGTCCCTGGGTTCCTACGTCATCTCCATGGCCGGCGCCGCGTCGGACGTGTTGGCCGTGCAACTGCTGCTCAAGGAGTCTGGCGTACAACGGCCGATGCGTGTGGTGCCGTTGTTCGAGACCCTGGCTGACCTGGACAACGCAGGCCCGGTGATCGAGAAACTGCTGCTGTTGCCGGGCTACCGCGCCCGCCTGCAGGGCCCGCAGGAAGTGATGATCGGCTACTCGGATTCGGCCAAGGACGCCGGCACTACCGCCGCCGCCTGGGCGCAATACCGGGCCCAGGAACGGCTGGTGGAAATCTGCCGCGAACAACAAGTCGAACTGCTGCTGTTCCACGGTCGTGGCGGCACCGTAGGCCGCGGCGGCGGCCCGGCTCACGCGGCGATTCTGTCGCAGCCTCCTGGGTCGGTGGCGGGGCGTTTCCGTACCACTGAGCAGGGCGAGATGATCCGCTTCAAGTTCGGCCTGCCGGACATCGCCGAGCAGAACCTCAACCTGTACCTGGCGGCGGTGCTGGAGGCAACCTTGCTGCCACCGCCACCACCGGAGCCGGCCTGGCGCCACTTGATGGACGAATTGGCCGCCGACGGTGTCAGTGCTTACCGCGCCGTGGTGCGGGAAAATCCGCAGTTCGTCGAGTATTTCCGCCAGTCGACCCCGGAGCAGGAACTGGGTCGCTTGCCCCTGGGCAGTCGTCCGGCCAAGCGCCGGGCTGGTGGCATTGAAAGCCTGCGGGCGATCCCGTGGATCTTCGGCTGGACCCAGACACGCCTGATGCTGCCCGCCTGGCTCGGCTGGGAAGCGGCGTTGAACAATGCCCTGGAGCGTGGCGAAGGCGAGTTGCTGGGGCAGATGCGCGAGCAGTGGCCGTTCTTTCGTACCCGCATCGATATGCTGGAAATGGTGCTGGCCAAGGCCGACGCCGACATCGCCCGGCTGTATGACGAGCGATTGGTGCAGCCCGATCTGCTGCCATTGGGTGCGCACTTACGCGACCTATTGTCGCAGGCGTGCAGTGTGGTGCTTGGCCTGACTGGCCAGTCTCAGCTGCTGGCCCACAGCCCCGATACGCTTGAGTTCATCCGCCTGCGCAACACCTACCTGGACCCGTTGCACCTGCTGCAGGCCGAATTGCTGGCCCGATCGCGGCAACAGGAAGCGGCACAAGACAGCCCTCTGGAACAGGCGCTGCTGGTGTCTGTGGCCGGTATTGCCGCTGGTTTGCGCAACACCGGCTGACATTTATGGCGTGTTCTCAATAGCTTGCAGATACCCCGCGCCGGTCGCCGTAAAATTGGCGACCGGCGTTTTGCTGTCAGGGTTGTACCTGCCTATAAAGCCAGCGCGGCGCGGGTTTCTCCTACTTTCGGCGGCTTGTGTGGTTTGGGCCTGCTGTGTATCTTGATCAGCCTTTGGCCGTTTGTGCGGCCTGGACCCAAAATTTCCGAGATTGGCCCCACGCGGCGAATCCGAGCGTCATCTCTATAAAAAATTGAGGAGCACATCGATGCGCGTCATTCTGCTGGGAGCTCCCGGGGCCGGTAAAGGTACTCAGGCAAAGTTCATCACTGAAAAATTCGGCATTCCACAAATCTCCACCGGCGACATGCTGCGTGCGGCCGTCAAGGCCGGCACCGAGCTGGGCCTGATCGCCAAGAGCGTGATGGACAGCGGCGGCCTGGTCTCCGATGACCTGATCATCAACCTGGTCAAGGAACGCATCAGCCAGGAAGACTGCAAGAACGGTTTCCTGTTCGACGGCTTCCCGCGCACCATTCCCCAGGCTGAAGCCCTGGTGAAGGCCGGCGTCGAGCTGGACAACGTGGTGGAAATCGCCGTTGAAGACGAAGAGATCGTGCAGCGTATTGCCGGTCGTCGTGTTCACGAGGCCTCGGGCCGCGTCTACCACATCGTCTACAACCCGCCGAAAGTCGCGGGCAAGGACGATGTTACCGGCGAAGACCTGGTACAGCGTAAGGACGACACCGAAGAGACCGTGCGTCATCGCCTGTCGGTCTACCATTCCCAGACCAAGCCGCTGGTGGACTTCTACCAGAAACTCTCGGCCGCCCAGGGCAAGCCGAAGTACAGCCACATCGAAGGTGTGGGTTCGGTTGAAGCCATCACTGGCAAAGTACTGGAAGCGCTGATCTGATCGTTCATCCGCTTGATTGACAACGGCCCGCTTGCGGGCCGTTGTTGTTTATACTGACGCACTTTTTTTCAACGTGGATGCATACACCGATGAGCACCTTGCTGGCCCTGGACACCGCGACTGAAGCTTGCTCCGTTGCCCTGCTGCACGATGGCAAGGTTACGAGCCACTACGAGGTGATCCCGCGCCTGCACGCGCAGAAGCTGTTGCCGATGATCAAGCAATTGCTGCTGGACGCGGGCACCACCTTGTCGGCGGTGGACGCCATCGCATTCGGGCGTGGCCCGGGCGCGTTCACCGGCGTGCGCATCGCTATCGGTGTGGTCCAGGGGTTGGCGTTTGCGCTGGAGCGTCCGGTATTGCCGGTGTCCAACCTGGCGGTGCTGGCGCAGCGCGCGTTTCGCGAGCACGGTGCAAGCCAGGTTGCAGCAGCCATCGATGCGCGCATGGACGAAGTGTATTGGGGCTGCTACCGCGAAACCGCTGGCGAGATGCGCCTGATCGGCGCTGAGGCCGTGCTGCCACCTGAAGCGGCGGCGTTGCCGGGCGATGCCAGCGGCGACTGGTTCGGTGCCGGCACCGGCTGGGGCTACGGCGAGCGCATTGGCGTGACGCTTGCCGACCAGGATGCGGGGATGCTGCCCCACGCCGAAGACCTGCTGGCCCTGGCACGCTTTGCCTGGGAGCGAGGCGAGGCGATTCCGGCGGACCAGGCGGCGCCCGTGTACCTGCGGGATAAAGTGGCGCAGACCAAGGCTGAACGCGGGATTATTTGACGTCAAAAGTGCGGGCAATTTCAGACAAAAATAGCCAATCGTCAGAATTTGCCCGCGCTTTTAAACCTTTTACCAATTATGTGTTCTAGTTATCACCAGAGCATTTGCGCGCCATGGAAAGCGCCACTAAAATGCCATCACCGATACCGAGTTCGCATGTATGCGCATAGACGGCTTTTCATCACAGTCCTACCCCCTCAAGCGCAAGCCTCGCAAGGCGAACGTGACGGTAGACGACTCCGTCGAAGACTCGCCCGATTTTGTTGAAATCCAGTCCGACAACACTGCTGTTTCAACCCGTTCCCAGGGTTCCGGCGGTGCACGCACCAGCGGCGTTCCTGCCCGCCAGCAAGACATGATCTTCCCGCGCTCCATGAGCAAAAACGTCGCCAATGCCCTGGCCAGCTACCTGACCACTGCCGGCTTTGTCGAATGGGATATGGAAGTGCTGGGCCTCGATATCCATATCTGATGCTGTTGCCTTACTACCTCGGTTGTCCGTCCTGGAGTGAAAACGCCTGGCGCGAATACCTGTATCCCGCCGACGCCCGCTCCAGCGATTACCTTGCCCTGTATTCCCAGGTCTTCAACGCCGTCGAGGGCAACACCACGTTCTACGCCCGTCCTTCCGTCGCTACCGTGCAGCGCTGGGCTGAAATCATGCCCGAGCATTTTCGCTTCACGGCCAAGTTTCCGGGGGATATCAGCCACAGCGGCAATCTGATCGAGCAGTTGCCGGCGGCGGAAAGTTTCCTGGGGTTGATGAGCCCGTTGGGCGAACGTATTTCGCCGTTGTGGCTGCAGCTGCCGGCCAGTTTTACCCCGCAGCGCCTGGGTGAGTTGGCCGGGTTTATCGACGGGCTGGAGCGACCGTTGGCGGTGGAGGTGCGTCACTCGGAATTTTTCGCCAAGGGCGATGCCGAGCGCAGTCTCAACCGCTTGCTGCGCGACCGCGGAGTCGAGCGCATCTGCCTGGACCCGCGTGCGTTGTTCAGTTGCACCTCCACCTCGGCAGCCGTGCTGCACGCCCAATCGAAAAAGCCCAAGGTGCCGCCTCGCCCGGCGGCGCTGACGCAGTTTCCGCAAGTGCGCTTTATTGGCCATCCGGAGTTGGAAGCCAATGATCCGTTCCTGATGCCCTGGATTGAAAAGGTCGCCGGCTGGATCGAAGAGGGGCGTACGCCCTACGTGTTTCTTCACACTTCCGACAATCGCCTGGCCGCCCAACTGGCCTTGCGCTTTCATGAGAAATTGATGCTGCGCTTGCCCGGCTTGCCGGCATTGCCCACCCTGCATCGAGAACCCGAAGCGGAGCAACTGGGGTTACTCTAAGGCTCCTTTCCCGACAGGAGTCAGTCATGGATGCCCAAACCCTTCGCGCCGAAACCTTCAAGGCCCTGCATGAGCGTGACCGCGCGTTCGTGATGCCCAATCCATGGGATGCCGGCTCCGCAAAAATGCTCGCCAGCCTGGGGTTTGAAGCCCTGGCCACCACCAGCGCCGGCTTTGCCTTCAGCCTCGGCCGCCCGGATGCCGAAGGTGCGTTGTCCCTGGAAGACACCTTGGGCAATGCCGGGGCGATCGTCCAGGCGACCTCGCTGCCCGTCGCCGCCGACCTGGAAAACTGCTTCAGTGACACCCCTGAAGGCTGCGCCGAGACTATCCTGCGGGCGGCAGCGACTGGGATTGTCGGTGGCTCCATCGAAGACGCCACCGGAATTGCCGTCGACCCGATCTATCCCTTTGATCTTTCCGTGGAGCGCGTCGAAGCCGCAGTCGCCGCTGCCCGCAGTTTGCCATTCCCCTTCACCCTGACCGCCCGCGCGGAAAACCTCCTGCATGGCCGGCTGGATTTGCCCGACACCATTCGCCGCCTGCAGGCCTACGCCGAAGCTGGCGCCGACGTGCTCTATGCACCGGCCCTGCGCAGTGCCGAGGAAGTATTGGCGGTGGTGAAGGCGGTTGCACCCAAGCCCGTGAATATCTTGATGTCAGGCGCCCTGAAACTCAGCGTGGCGCAGTTGAGCGAGATGGGCGTCAAGCGCATCAGCGTCGGCTCGGCCATGGCCCTGGCGGCTTATGGCGAGTTCTTCAGGGCGGCCCAGGAGGTTCATGAGTTGGGCACGTTTACCTTCACTGAGCGCTCGATGCCGTTCAGCCAGGCCAATCAACTGTTCAAGGGCTGAGGCGTGCGTTTCTTCAAGGTGCTGGGCGTGCTGCTGGTGTTGGCAGGTGGTGTGTTGGTTGGCGTGTGGCGGGGCTGGGTGCCGCTGCCCGATGAGTGGAACCCGTGGGCGCCGCTGGACGTGCGGGCAAGCCCGAACCTGCTGACCCGATTCAAGCTTGGGCGTTTGCAGGATGATCCCGCCCTATGTGACCAAGTGCTGAAGACCTCCGGGCTGCGAGTCGCCCATCAGGCGGACAGCCCTGCCGACGCGGCTTGCCCGCTGCGCAATACATTGCGGGTCCAAGGCGCTGATGTCGGCTTGAGCAGCAGCTTTCTCGCCAGTTGCCCGCTGGCCGTGGCGTTCGCCCTGTTCGAGCGCCATAGCCTGCAACCAGCGGCCCAGGCGGTGTTTGGCCAGGCAGTGACGCGGGTCGATCACCTGGGCAGCTTTGCCTGTCGCAATATCTACAACCGCGCCAACGGACGACTCAGCCAGCATGCGTCGGCCAATGCGTTGGATATCGCCGGGTTTCGCCTGGCGGACGGGCGCACCATCAGTGTGCTCAAGGATTGGCCGGGTGACGGCGAGCGTGCGCGCTTCCTGCGGCAAGTACGCGACGGCGCCTGCAAGGATTTCAATGTGGTGTTGAGCCCGGATTACAACGCCGCCCACCGTAATCACTTTCATCTGGACATGGGTCGGTGGTGGGTATGTCGCTGAGGGTCAGGCGGCCAGGCGCAGGTTGTGCAGGATCAGCGGACGCGCCCAGCGGCTGTCGAAATCCAGGGCTTTCTGTTGCTCAACCAGCTCTTCTGCCGGGAACGGTGGCGGTGGTGGTGGCAGCAGGTCCAGTTCGAATTCGGCGATCGGCAAATGCAGCGGGCGTGGTTGCGGCGCCGGACCCGGTTCGGGCAGCGGTTGGCCGGCGGCCAGGACGATCGGGCGCACCCAGGCGCTTTCGAAGTTTTGCTGCTTTTGCTGGGCGACCACTTCTTCCGCCGGGTACGGTGGCGGGGCCGGTGGCAGCAGTTCCAGTTCGAATTCGGCGATAGGCAGGAACAGCGGCTCGGGCGGGGCGATCTCGGTGTCTGTCACATCACAGGCGCGCTGGGTGACGATCTGCGACAGCAGGTCACTGCCTTCGCTGGGTTCTACCGCCGGGTCCACAGGTTTCGCCACCGACTTGGCGAGCGCGCCCGGCGTGTCGCCGAGCTGTTCGGCCAACGCCTGGGCGAAGAAGTCCTGCCACACATGACTGACGCCGGCCAGCGCTTGGGTATTGCGCAGGCCGAAGTGGTTGTGGGTCGGCAGTACACCGGTGAATAGCGAAGGAATGTCTGACATTTCTCTCGATCGTCGCTCAGCTCTGGCAAAATGCCGGATCCTTTTTTTATCGGCCGCTTTTTGCCGATCCTTAATATTTTTGAGCGTAGTCACCGATGAGCGAACAACCAGCGGCCAGCCGCATTCGGGTCGAGGCCTTGGCCGAAGGTTTTCAGGCGCGTGCGCAGCACTGGGCCGAGCAGCTGGGGTTGCCTTTGCAACTGGATGAGGCGGACTTTGCCTTGCAGGTGGGGGAGCAGGGGCTGCAGTTGCAACAGCTGGGGCCTGAGGCGCCGGGGCCGGTGCGGGTGGATTTTGTGGAGGGTGGGGCGGCGCACCGGCGTCTGTATGGCGGCGGCAGCGGGCAAATGATTGCCAAGGCGGTGGGTGTGGCGCAGGGCGTGCGGCCCAGGGTGCTGGATGCTACCGCGGGGTTGGGAAAGGATGCATTTGTGTTGGCCAGCCTGGGTTGCGAGATGAGCCTGATTGAACGCCAGCCGTTGATTGGGGCGTTGCTGGAAGATGGATTGGCGCGAGGTGCAGAGGATTTTGAGGTGGCGCCGATTGTGGCGCGGATGAGGTTGCTCAAGGGCAACTCCATTGAGGTGATGCGCGATTGGGAGGGGGAGCCGCCTCAGGTGATTTATCTGGATCCGATGTTTCCGCATCGGGAGAAGACGGCGTTGGTGAAGAAGGAGATGAGGTTGTTTCGGCCGCTGGTGGGGGATGATCCGGATGCGCCGGCGTTGTTGGCGGCGGCGTTGGCTTTGGCCAGTCATCGTGTGGTGGTCAAGCGGCCGCGTAAGGCGCCTTGTATTGAGGGGGTGAAGCCGAGTCATGCGTTGGATGGGAAGTCCAGTCGGTATGACATTTATCCTAAGAAGGCGCTGAAATCCTGAGGGTTGAGTACATATCCGTTATTTAGGTAACGGCCGCTTATGGTTCCGCTCTTACAGCGGGTCACTTTTGGCAAACGCCCGGAATGCCGGCCCAGCCAAAAGTAACCAAAAGGTCTTTGCCCCACCACTCGGTGCCTCGCTTAGGCTCGGCATGCCCGCACTCCGGCACGGTTCCGCGGGCCGCCGCGACGGGCCATCCATGGCCCGGCGCGGCTAAATCGGCATCCCTGCCGATTTACCCGCTCCACCGTGCCTACTTGCGGCCATCGTGGTTGACGGGGCCCGCAGATCAAAAGCAGAGCACAGCGGCCTCCCGGCCGGCTTGAGTGTTAAAAGCAAAATCAAAAGCTAAAGCGGGCACGGTCCAAATGTGGGAGCGGGCTTGCTCGCGAAGGTCGTTAACGATGACGTGGGTATCCTGATTCAACGCGGCGTCCTCTGGTTTTTCGCGAGCAAGCCCGCTCCCACAGAAAAGCAGAGCTGTTTTCGCTCTGGTATTTGCTTTTGCTTTTAACACTCAAGCCGGCCGGTAGGCCGCTGTGCTGTTGATCTGCTTTTGATTTTGATCTTAGGCGCCCCGTTAAACCACGCTGGCCGAACGCAGGCTTTGGAGCGTGGGTAACCCGGCAGGACGCCGGGTTAGCCGTCCTGGGCCAAGGATGGCCCATGACGGCGGCCCACGGTCCAAAGCCGGAGTGAGGGCACACCGAGCCTAAGCGAGGTGCCGAGTGGTGGGGCAAGAGCGTTTTGCTTACTTTTGCGCTGTTCAAAAGTGAGCCGCTGTAAGAGCGGAACCATAAGCGGCCCTGACCCAAAAAACGGATATGTACCCAGTTCAAAAAGCCCGATAAGCCCGCATGAACAACCCAACCACTTCCTGCACATGCTCCTCGGCCGCCTCAGCGCTCAGTTGCCCCCCACACCCATACAACAAACAAAAATTCGCCGTCCCCTTGAGCAAGCAAAAAAAATGCTCCGCCGCGGTGAACGGCTTGGCAATACGCAATGCGCCACTCTGGTCGATCTTACCGAGCAGCCGCTCCATCCCCTGCAACATACGCATCGGCCCGGCCTCGAAAAAGATCTGCGACAACTTCGGATCCTGACTCCCGGAAGTCATCATCAACCGATGCAGGTTCACCGACTCCTCGCTATTGATCAGCACATGAAACCCGCGGGCGATATTGAGCAGCACCTTCTCCACCGGCACACCCTCGGGCAGCTCGAAATACATCACCGGTAACTGCTCTTCGCACTTGGCAACCACCGCCGCCGAGAACAGCGTCTCCTTGTCGGTGAAATGGCTGTACACCGTCAGCTTCGACACCCCGGCCTCCACTGCCACGGCATCCATGCTGGTACTGGCATACCCATTACTCAAAAACAGGATCTTCGCCGCATCAAGAATCGCCTGGCGTTTTGCCATGTCCTTGGGACGCCCGGGGCTATTGGTGTTCACAGGATTGTCGGACATTTTCACTTTATTACTGGACTGGTGAGTTTGGTATTAATAACATACTGGCCAGTATAATTATTCCTAGCACCATTAGCGAAAGGTCCTTCAGCATGCGCAGCTATTTCCTGCCACTCGCTTTGCCTGCCAGCTTGTTATTCCTGTTGGCTGCCTGTGGCCATGAAGAAGCGGCGCAAACCACCGTCCGCCCGGCCATGGTGGTTCAGCCAGAGCCTTCGGCGCAGGCTTCCGACAGCTACCCGGGCGAGGTGCGTGCACGCTATGAACCCGACCTGGCCTTTCGCATTGGCGGCAAAGTCAGCCGACGACTGGTGGAGGAGGGCGAGCGCGTCAAGGCCAACCAGCCCCTGGCCGAACTCGACCCTCAGGACGTACGCCTGCAACTGGAAGCCACCCGCGCCCAGGTCGCCGCTGCCGACGCCAACCTGAGCCTGGTACGCGCCGAGCGTGACCGCTACAAGACCCTGATGGACCGTCAGATGGTCAGCCGCTCCCAGTACGACAACTCCGAAAACCTCTACCGCACCGGTGAAGCACGCCTCAAGCAGATCAAGGCCGAATTCGACGTGGCCAATAACCAGGCCGGTTACGCCGTGTTGCGCGCACCCCAGGATGGCGTGGTCGCCAAGCGTGCAGTGGAAGTCGGCCAGGTGGTGTCGGCCGGCCAGACCGTATTCACCCTGGCCACCGATGGCGAGCGGGAGGTGTTGATCAGCCTGCCGGAGCAAAGCTTCGGGCGTTTCAAGATTGGCCAGCCGGTGTCCGTGGAACTGTGGAGCCAGCCTGACCAGCGCTTCAACGGCCGCATCCGCGAACTGTCGCCGGCTGCCGATCCAAAGTCGCGAACCTTCGCCGCCCGCGTCGCGTTTACCGGCGGCAAAGTGCCTGCGGAACTGGGGCAGAGCGCTCGCGTCTTCATCCAGGCTGACGGGGTGATTCCCCTGGCGGTGCCGCTGTCTGCCCTGAGCGCGGAGAACGGCGCGTCCTACGTCTGGGTGGTGCAGCCCGACAATACCCTCAAGCGCACACCGGTGCGGATCGGCGCCTTTGGCGAGAAAACCGTGCCGGTACTGGAAGGCTTGAACCCCACTGATTGGGTGATCGCCGCCGGTGTGCATGTACTCCATGAGGGCCAGCAAGTGCGCCCGGTGGATCGCGCCAATCGAGTGGTAAGTCTGGCGGCCAAGGAGTAGTCCCCGATGGGTTTCAATCTTTCCGAATGGGCGTTGCGTAATCGCCAGATCGTACTGTTCCTGATGATCCTGCTGGCAGTGGTCGGCACCTTGTCCTACACCAAGCTGGGACAAAGCGAAGACCCGCCGTTTACCTTCAAGGCCATGGTGATCAAGACCAACTGGCCAGGCGCTACGGCCCAGGAAGTGTCGCGCCAGGTCACCGAGCGTATTGAAAAGAAATTGATGGAGACCGGCGACTACGAGCGCATCGTCTCCTTCTCGCGACCCGGTGAATCCCAGGTCACCTTCATGGCCCGGGACTCGATGCACTCCGCAGAGATCCCGGACCTCTGGTACCAGGTGCGCAAGAAAATCAGCGATATTCGCCAGACCCTGCCACCGGATATCCAGGGCCCGTTTTTCAACGATGAATTCGGTACCACCTTCGGCAATATCTACGCCCTGACCGGCGATGGCTTTGACTACGCCGTGCTCAAGGACTACGCCGACCGCATCCAGATTCAGCTGCAACGGGTGCCGGATGTCGGCAAGGTCGAACTGCTGGGCTTGCAGGACGAGAAGATCTGGATCGAGCTGTCCAACCTCAAGCTCGCCACCCTCGGCCTGCCGCTGGCGACGGTGCAGCAGGCGTTGCAGGAACAGAACGCGGTGTCCACCGCCGGCTTCTTTGAAACCCCGAGCGAGCGCGTGCAGTTAAGGGTGTCCGGCAACTTCAAGACCGTTAAGGAGATTCGCGACTTCCCGATCCGCGTCGGTGATCGTACGTTCCGTATCGGTGACGTGGCCGAGATTCATCGTGGCTTCAACGATCCACCGGCACCGCGCATGCGCTACATGGGCGCCGACGCCATCGGGCTGGCCGTGGCCATGCGTGATGGTGGCGACATCCTGGTGCTGGGCAAGGCCCTGGAAGGCGAATTCGCACGCCTGCAGAAGAACCTTCCTGCCGGTATGGAACTGCGCAAGGTGTCGGACCAGCCGGCAGCGGTAAAAACCAGTGTCGGCGAATTCGTCCAGGTGCTCGCCGAGGCCCTGGCGATTGTGTTGCTGGTGAGCTTTTTCTCTCTGGGCGTGCGCACCGGCATGGTGGTCGCCCTGGCGATTCCGCTGGTGTTGGCCATGACGTTTGCCACCATGTATTACCTCGGCATCGGCCTGCACAAAATCTCCCTCGGCGCGCTGGTGCTGGCGCTGGGCTTGCTGGTGGACGATGCGATCATCGCCGTGGAAATGATGGCGATCAAAATGGAGCAGGGGTACGACCGGCTCAAGGCCGCCAGTTTCGCCTGGACCAGCACAGCCTTCCCGATGCTCACCGGCACCCTGATCACGGCCGCGGGTTTCCTGCCGATTGCCACGGCGCAATCGAGCACCGGTGAATACACCCGCTCGATCTTCCAGGTGGTGACCATTGCGCTGCTGGCCTCGTGGGTCGCCGCCGTGATGTTCGTGCCGTACCTGGGGGAAAAACTCCTGCCGGACCTGGCGAAGATTCATGCGGCCAAGCATGGCACCGACGGGCCGGATCCCTACGGCACACCCTTCTATCAGCGCGTAAGACGCCTGGTGGAGTGGTGTGTGCGTCGGCGCAAGACGGTGATCGTCCTGACCTTGCTGCTGTTTATCGGCTCGGTGGCGCTGTTCCGCTTTGTGCCCCAGCAGTTCTTCCCGGCTTCCGGGCGACTGGAACTGATGGTCGACCTGAAACTGGCTGAAGGCGCGTCCCTGAGCAATACGGCTGACCAGGTCAAACGCCTTGAAGCCTTGCTCAAGGAACATGCAGGTATTGAAAATTATGTGGCCTACGTCGGTACCGGTTCGCCACGTTTCTACCTGCCGCTGGACCAGCAACTGCCGGCCGCCAGCTTTGCCCAGTTTGTGGTGTTGGCCAAGACCATCGAGGAGCGCGAAAGCTTGCGCACCTGGCTGATCGAAACCCTCAACGAACAATTCCCGGACCTGCGTTCGCGGGTTACGCGGCTTGAAAACGGCCCGCCGGTTGGCTACCCCGTGCAGTTTCGGGTAACGGGCGAGCACATCGAAGAAGTCCGGGCCCTGGCGCGGAAAGTGGCGGCCAAGGTTCGCGAAAATACCCACGTGGTCAACGTGCACCTGGACTGGGAAGAACCGAGCAAGATCGTCTACCTCAACGTTGACCAGGACCGCGCCCGTGCCCTCGGCGTGAGCACCGCCAACCTGTCGAAATTCCTCCAGAGTTCCCTCACGGGCTCCAGCGTCAGCCAGTACCGCGAGGACAACGAGTTGATCGAAATCCTGCTGCGCGGCACGGTGCATGAGCGCACCGAGCTGTCGCTGCTGCCAAGCCTGGCGGTGCCGACCGACAACGGCAAGAGCGTGGCGCTGTCGCAGATCGCGACCCTGGAATACGGCTTTGAGGAAGGCATCATCTGGCACCGTAATCGCCTGCCGACCGTGACCGTTCGCGCCGATATCTACGGCAAGGAACAACCGGCCACCCTGGTGCAGCAGATCCTGCCGACCCTCGAAGGCGTGCGTGCTGAACTGCCGGACGGCTACCTGCTGGAAGTTGGCGGCACGGTCGAGGATTCCGCCCGTGGGCAGAACTCGGTCAAGGCCGGTGTGCCGCTGTTTATCGTGGTGGTGCTGACCTTGCTGATGCTGCAATTGCGCAGCTTCTCCCGCACCGCGATGGTGTTTCTCACGGCGCCCTTGGGCCTGATCGGGGTGACACTGTTCCTGCTGGTGTTCCGCCAGCCCTTTGGGTTCGTGGCGATGCTGGGGACCATCGCGCTGTCGGGGATGATCATGCGTAACTCGGTGATCCTGGTGGACCAGATCGAGCAGGACATCAAGGCCGGCCTGGCTCCCTGGCAGGCGATTATCGAGGCGACCGTGCGGCGCTTCCGGCCGATTGTGCTGACGGCGCTGGCGGCCGTACTGGCGATGATCCCGCTGTCCCGCAGCGTGTTCTTCGGGCCGATGGCCGTGGCGATCATGGGCGGCTTGATTGTTGCGACGGCATTGACCCTGTTGTTCCTGCCCGCGCTGTATGCGGCGTGGTTTCGGGTCCGCAAGGAGGCGGTGTAAGGCTGCGAGTGGCAGGGGTGTCCTGTAAGGAAATGCCTCTGGTCATTCACACATAGACGCAAACTGCGACCCTGGGCGACGGAACGTTTGCCCGTGGTGCTCCACTCAGAATTGTCTGATTGACAGACGTCGTTGTCGGGGCCGCAAGCCTGCGGTCCCGATGAACAACAATGAGTTCATGGAGTGTCATATGTTTATTTTGTCTGCCCTGGCAGCTTTCAAAGGTGCTTTCCTGGGGTCACTGCTGGGCAATCTGTTGCCTGGTTCCAATAAAGAAGCTGATACGGCGCGACCGCACAAGCCCGGCCATGGACGGCCCGGTTTCAACCACGGCCATCACTCCCGACCAACGGGGCCTGTCCTGCCTGCGCGGCCCAAGCCGTATCACCAGGCGCCGGTGCATGAGGCCCACCAACCCTACCAGAGGTCGTCGGCACTCTTTCCGATCCATCGGTAGCCGCTGACTCGAGGCAGCCCGGGAACCACTCGGGCTGCCTTGCCACTCAGAGGGGGCTTTTGACCATAGATATCGAGGAGTGTGTATGATTTTTCCAGTACTGGTTTCACCACTGCACCTGTTGGGGGCTGTATTTGGAATAGGGCCGAATTTCGGTCGGTCCAATGGCAATGGCCAGCCCGAGATCAACATTAATATCAAAACCGAAAACAACACCACCAACAGCAGCAACAGCAATGCCGTGGGTAGTGATTTGCCTTGCAAGTGCCGCTATTAAAAAAAACGCCCTGAATAGTTCAGGGCGTTTTTAGTTGCCGGGTATGGTCTACAGCGCCCCGAACACCTTCTTGGCCAAGCTGGTGGCAGCCGCCGCCGGGTTCTTGCGAATGGTTTCTTCCTGCTGGGCGATCATCTTGAACAGCCCGTCCAGCGCCTGTTCGGTCACGTAGCTTTCGACATTGGCGCTCTTGGCATCAATGGCGCCAAAGGTGGCGGCCTTGCCGGCGAGCGCGTTGTACTGCTGGGCCACGCCGACCTTGTCGGTAGCGGCCTTGACGATCGGCAGGAACTTGGCCCGGATCTCGTCACGGCTGCTTTTGTTCAGGTACTGGGTGGCCGAGTCCTGGCCGCCGGTGAGGATGCCCTTGGCATCGGTCACGCTCATGTTTTTCACCGCGTTTACCAGGATCGGCTGGGCCTGGGTGACAGCAGACTCGGCCGCCTTGTTCATGCTGGTTTCAAGTTGCGTGACCTGGTCACCCATGCCGAACATTTTCAACTTGTCAGCGACTTTGCCCAACTTGCCCGGCAGGCCGATCTTCACTTCGGGGTTGTTGCTGAAACCACCGGGCACACCCAGTTGTTTCACGGCAATCTGTGCGCCTTGGGTCAGTGCATCCTTGAGGCCGCCGGTGGCGTCGCCCTGGGACAGGCTGCCGAGGGACAAGGCCATGGCGTTGGCACCGAGCAGCAAGCCGGCGCACAGGGCAGTGAGGCGAAGGGAGTTACGGAGCATGGGCGCTTCCTTATGTTCGATATTTTAATCAGTGTGCAACCGCATCCACGCGCAGGCGCAGCGGTTGTGGGTCCTGGCCGTTCAACTGCACGGAGTGCCGTTCGGTGGTGATAAACAGTAGCTTGCCCTCCAGTTCGATGCGAGCGCTCACTGAGTAACTGTGGCCAGGCTTGACCTGGGTCGGGTCGTAGCTCAGATGAAAGGGCAGCGGCACCTGGCCTTTCACCGGGCCTTTCTGCTCGGCCAGGGTCACGGCCGGGGCATCCATCAAGGACACATCCTGCAGGGTCACACTCAAGGTGGCGGCGGGCGGCAGGGCGATGCGTTGCAGGTAGAACACTTCGCCATCGAGGCTGGCTTTGGGCGCGGGGCTCATGGTCTGGCAGGCTCCCAGCAGGGCGGTCAGGCCCAGGAGGATGATTTTTTTCATGGTGCAGCTCCTTGTCAACGGCGCCAGAAACACCCTGGCGCCTCGGTCACTCTAGTGTGTTTCTTCGGGTACCACAGGCTGGTCTGGCGCCTCTTCGCTGCGATGCAGTGCGACCTGGCGAATCGACAGGCGAATCTCCGCGGGCAATACGCGTTTGGCTGCACCTTCGGCCAGCTCACCCAGCAGCGGGTGATAGCTCAGTTTGCCGGCCTCGTCGCGACGCAGCACATCTTGCTCCAGCAGGGTCTGGATAAAATGTCGGAAAAGGCTCTTGTCGAAGAACTCCGGGGCATTCAGGCCGTGCAGGATCGACAGGCGCTGGGCCATGACCGTGCACAGGTCTTCCAGCTCTTCGGCGCTGATGCTGTTCTGGCCGCTGTTGAGCAGCAGCGAGATCGCCATGTAGAAGCGTTGCAGGGTCTGGGCGATGCTCTTGGACAGCAGGGTCAACAGCACAAACTGCCGTGAGCTCGGCGCCGGGCGCAGGTACACGTCGTTTTCAAAACGCAGCAGGCCTTGTTCGACGAAGGCTTCGAGCCACTGGTCGACCACAGCGTCCAGTTCGTCCAGGGACCAGCGGATAAACAGCTCCGATTGCAGGTACGGGTAGAGCGCACGGGTATAGCGCAGGATCTGTTCGCGGCTCATCCGCGAGCTGCTCTGGAAGAAACTTGCCAGCAGCGCCGGCAGGGCGAAGATGTGTAGCACGTTGTTGCGGTAGTAGGTCATCAGGACGGCGTTCTGCTCGTCCAGGTAGAGGATCTTGCCCAGTGCATCGCTCTGTTCCGACAGCAGGTGCATGTCCTTGACGTGCTTGATCAGCGCCAGGCCGTCGCCTTCCGGCAGGGTGGTGTGGGGCGAGTAGGGCACCTTGCGCAGCAGTGCCAGGTACAGATCCAGCTGGCGCGCCATCGCCTGTTCGTCCAGGGCCAGGCGGGTGGTGGACAGCAGCGCGAGGGCCACCAGGTTCACCGGATTGATCGCCGCCGCTTCGTTCAAGTGTTGCGCCACCCGTTCTCCGAGGCGGTTGGTGGTTTCGTTGAGCCACGCCGGCTTGTAGTTCGGGCCCAGCTCCTGGGAGCGCCAGTCGGGCTGCTCGCTGTCGAGGAATTCAGCCAGCTTGATCGGTTCGCCGAAGTTCACGGCGACCTGGCCAAAGCGCTGCTTGAGGGCGCCGACCACTTTGAAAATATCGAAAATCGACTCTTTCTTCTTGCTCGCACCGCGCAGTTCGCCCAGGTAAGTGCGGCCTTCCAGCACCCGCTCATAGCCGATGTACACCGGCACGAACACGATGGGCATGCGCGAGGAACGCAGGAAGCTGCGCAGGGTGATCGCCAGCATCCCGGTCTTCGGTTGCAGCATGCGCCCGGTGCGCGAGCGTCCGCCTTCGACGAAGTATTCCACCGGGAAACCCTTGGTGAACAAGGTGTGCAGGTATTCGTTGAACACCGAGGTGTACAGCGGGTTGCCCTTGAAAGTACGGCGCATGAAAAACGCCCCGCCACGGCGCAACAGGCTGCCGATCACCGGCATGTTCAGGTTGATCCCGGCGGCGATGTGCGGCGGGGTCAAGCCATTCTTGAACAGGAGATAGGAGAGCAGCAGGTAGTCGATATGGCTGCGATGGCACGGTACATAGATCACCTCGTAGCCCTGGGCGACCTTTTGCACACCTTCGATGTTGTTGACCTTGATGCCGTCGTAGATCTTGTTCCAGAACCAGCTCAGCACCACTTCGAGGAAACGGATGGCGGTGTAGGTGTAGTCCGAGGCGATCTCGTTGCCATAGCGCAGGGCCTGGGCCTTGGCTTTCTCGGGGGTGATTTTCTCGCGTTCGGCCTCGTCGAGGATCGCCTGGCGTACCAGTGGCATGTTCACCAGGCCCTTCACCAGGTTGCGCCGGTGGGACAGGTCGGGGCCGATCACTGCGGTTTTCAGGTTGCGAAAGTGCACCCGCAGGATGCGCTGGGCCATGCGCACGGTGCGTTCGTGGCCTTTATTGTGCTCGATCAACTCACGCAGGTTGATGGGCGCGGAGAATTGCACCCGGGTCTTGCGGCCCAGGATCAGGATGCTCAGCAGCCGGCGCAGGCGGCCGGTGACGGCCCAGCTGTCGGCGAACAGCAGTTTCCAGGGGCTGGACTCGCTGTCGGGCGACTGGCCCCAGAACACGCTGACTGGAATGATCTGTGCATTCTCTTCGGCGTGTTCGGTGAGCACATCCACCAGGCGGGTCAGGGTGGGTGGGGCGCCACGCTTGTCCTGGCGCCCCAGCCAGTCGGGGTCGGGCGTCAGGTAGAAGAAGGCTGCCGGCTCCATCAGCGGGCCGACCGACACCGGCAGCACCGGGCGCGGCAGGCCGGCCTTGGTACATTCGGTATCAACCACCGCCAATTCGGTGAGGGATGGAGATTGCAGGACGTAAAACACCGGACGACTGCGGTCGAGGTTCAAGGTAAGGGACGACTGGTTGATCGTCTCTGAGCGAACCCAGAGGTACAACAGCCGGCGCAAGGTGCCAAATACCAGACGGCGAAAGGGAGAACGGGTCATACGGCTTCTGCTTTGAGTGGGGAAAAAAACCGGGCAGGTGCTCGGGGCGCTAGTGTGCAGTATTAGCCGAAAATCGGCAAAAAAGCGGCGAAGTAATCTTGAGTTGAAGCTTTTTGAGCCTGTCTTATACTCGGCAGTTCAACTGCGACGACTCAACAATAAACGTACTTATAAAAAGCATGTGGGAGCAAAACAGATGGCAACTCGCGAAACCGGCAATGTGAAGTGGTTCAACGACGCCAAGGGCTATGGCTTTATCCAGCGGGAAGATGGCAAGGATGTGTTTGTGCACTACCGCGCCATTCGCGGTGAAGGGCATCGTTCATTGGCCGAAGGCCAGCAGGTGGAATACGCCGTGGTGACGGGCGAGAAGGGCTTGCAGGCTGAGGATGTGGTGGGCCTGTAAACAATTGCAGCGACACCGGATAACCCATGTGGGAGCGGGCTTGCTCGCGAAAGCGGAGTGACAGTTGATACTCAGGTGACTGACACACTGCATTCGCGAGCAAGCCCGCTCCCACATTCTTGATTGGATTTACAGCGTTAGATCAGGTTGTTTTCCAGGTGATCTGCTCTTCACCGTCGGCGCTGATACGAATCCAGGTATCCGCGCTTTCTTCACCTTCTTCTTCTATCCAGCTGCCCGGCGCGCAACGCACTTCGACGTTCAGCGCGGCAAAGGCTGCGCGGGCGCAGGCGATGTCGTCTTCCCACGGGGTCTGGTCGCTTTCCAGGTACAGGCTGTTCCATTTGCCTACGGCTTTCGGCAGCCAGGTGACCGGTACGCTGCCGGCTTTGCACTTGTAGGTCTGGCCGCGCTGGACCCAGTCGGTGCACGGGCCCAGGGCGGCGCCCAACCAGGCGGCGATGGCCTTGTGGTCGACGTCGGCGTCCTTGAGGTAAATCTCGATATCAGGTTGGCGCATGGATGTTCCTCGTTGCGGGATTTTGAAAATCCATTCGCGGATTCGGCGCGGGCCCCAAGAGGCCCACAAAATATTGGGTTATTGAAGCACGAAATAGTCGTAGCGCATCGACACAGTGACCAGCAGCGGTTCGGCGGCTTCGATCACCCGGGCCCGGCGTTCGGCACTGGCGCGCCAGCCGTGGGGCGTCATCGCCAGCAGGTTGGCGCGATCCTTGGGATCGGCCAGGCTGAGCTTGAACTCCAGGGTTTCGCTGTGTTGCAGGCTCATGCCCTGCGGCACCAGCGCCAGGTGCTTGTCGTCGGTGTACTCGCGCACTTCGTCGTACAAACGCTCACGCAGCTCCATCAGGTGGCCGCGGGTCGGGCCGACTTTCATCAAGCCGCCGCCCGGGCTGAGCAGGCGCTTGGCCTCCAGCCAGTCCAGCGGGCTGAACACGCTGGCCAGGAACTGGCAACTGGCATCGGCCAACGGCACCCGGGCCATGCTGGCGATCAACCAGGTCACCGTGGGGTTGCGCTTGCAGGCGCGCTTGACCGCTTCCCTGGAAATATCCAGGGCATAACCATCGGCGCGCAGCAGGGCGTCGGCGATCTGTGCGGTGTAGTAACCCTCGCCACAGCCGATGTCGAGCCAGCGCTGGGGTTTGCGTTCAGCGGCCAGTTCGGCCAGGCGCCTGGCCACCGGGGCGTAATGCCCGGCGTTGAGAAAGTCGCGGCGCGCTTCCACCATCGCCAGGTTGTCGCCCGGGTCACGGCTGTTCTTGTGCTGCACCGGCAACAGGTTCAGGTAACCCTGGCGCGCCCGGTCGAAACGGTGCCCGGCCGGGCAGGCTACACCGTTGTCCACTTCCTGTAGCGGTGCGCTGCAAATGGGGCAAGCGAGCATCAGGCGAGCAACTTGATCAGGGTCTGGTAGTAGATTTCGGTCAGCACATCGAGGTCGCTGGCGAGGATGCGCTCGTTGACCTGATGGATCGTCGCGTTGACCGGGCCCAGCTCCACCACCTGAGTGCCGAGGGTCGCGATGAAGCGCCCATCGGAGGTGCCGCCGCTGGTGGACGCCTGGGTCTCGCGACCGGTGACGGCCTTGATGCTGGCGGAGACCGCATCGAGCAACGCGCCCGGTTCGGTGAGGAACGGCAGGCCCGACAGCGCCCACTCCACATGCCAGTCCAGGCCATGCTTGTCGAGAATCGCCGCGACCCGCTGCTGCAGGCCTTCGACGGTGGACTCGGTGGAGAAGCGGAAGTTGAACACCGCCGTCAGGTCGCCCGGGATCACGTTGGTGGCGCCGGTGCCGGAGTTGAGGTTGGAAATCTGGAAGCTGGTAGGCGGGAAGAAGGTGTTGCCATCGTCCCAGTGCTCGGCGGCCAGTTCGGCCAGGGCCGGAGCGGCCAGGTGGATCGGGTTCTTCGCCAGGTGCGGGTAGGCCACATGGCCTTGCACGCCGCGCACGGTCAGGGTGGCGCCGAGGGAGCCGCGACGGCCGTTCTTGACCACGTCGCCCACCAGGGTGGTGCTCGACGGTTCGCCGACGATGCACCAGTCCAGGCGCTCCTTGCGGGCTGCCAGGCGTTCGATCACCGCCTTGGTGCCGTGGTGCGCCGGGCCTTCTTCGTCACTGGTGATCAGGAATGCGACCGAACCCTTGTGGTCCGGGTAGTCGGTCACGAAGCGCTCGGAAGCGACCAGCATCGCCGCCAGGCTGCCTTTCATGTCGGCTGCGCCACGGCCACAGAGCATGCCGTTTTCATCGATCAGCGCGTCGAACGGGTCGTTCTGCCAGGCCTTGACCGGGCCGGTCGGCACCACGTCGGTGTGGCCGGCGAAGCACAATACCGGGCCTTCGTGTTTGCCGTGGGTGGCCCAGAAGTTATCCACATCCTCGATGCGCATCGGCTCAAGCGCAAAACCGGCGTCGCCCAGGCGCTGCATCATCAGCTTCTGGCAATCGGCGTCGACCGGCGTCACCGACGGGCGGCGGATCAGGTCGATAGCGAGTTGGAGGGTCGGCGAAAGGTCGGCGTGGGCCGTCATGTAAAAACTCCAGAAGCATGTCAGGGCGCAAGGCTTATGTGGGAGGGGGGCTTGTGTGGGAGCGGGCTTGCTCGCGAATACGGAGTGTCAGTCAACAATGTATGAACTGACCCGGCGCATTCGCGAGCAAGCCCGCTCCCACACAAAGCAATGGCCTGGGCCAAGTCTCACAAAATGGCCGTTATCTTATAGCAAAACGGCGGCCAGAGGCCGCCGTTTAGTGCATTGCGCAGGATTTTAAGCAGCGGCCACAGGCTCTTGCTTCGGTGCCGGTTTCGGCAGCGACGACAGGAACGCCATGATCAGCGCCGCCACATACGGCAGCGACTGCACCAGCAACATCACCACCCAGAAGCGCATGTCATTGCTTGGCAGCCCCTGCACCAGGTAAATCCCCAGTGCCGCACCCCACAACAGCAGCATGATGAACATCTCTTCCCGGGCTTCGGAAATCGCCACCCAGAAACCGTGGTTATCGGCATTCTTCGGTGTACGGAAGAACGGAATGCTGGTGGTGAAGAACCCGTACAGCACCGCCTTGGCGATGGTGTGCGACAACGCCAGCCCGGCCAGTGCCGCGCAGAACGCATCTTTCAGGTTCACACCCACCGCACGACGGTAGAGGAAGATGATCTTGCCGACCTTGAACACGAACAACGCCAGTGGCGGGATCGCGAAAATCAGCAGCGGCGGGTCAACCCGCGTCGGCACGATAATCATCGCCGCCGACCACAACAAGGCGCCCACGGTGAAGAAGATGTTCATGCCGTCGGCCACCCACGGCAACCAACCCGCGAGGAAGTGGTAGCGCTGGCCACGGGTCAGCTCGGTGTCCTTGCCGCGCAAGAGGCTCGCAGTGTGACGCTTGATGATCTGGATCGCGCCGTAGGCCCAGCGGAAACGCTGTTTCTTGAAGTCGATAAAGGTATCGGGCATCAGGCCCTTGCCGTAGCTGTCGTGGTAGTACGCCGCCGACAGGCCCTTCTCGAAGACCCGCAGGCCCAGCTCGGCATCCTCACAGATGCACCAGTCGGCCCAGCCCAGCTCTTCCAGCACCGAGCGACGGGTCATGGTCATGGTGCCGTGCTGGATGATCGCGTCACGGTCGTTGCGGGTGACCATGCCGATATGGAAGAAGCCTTTGTATTCCGCGTAGCAGAGCTTCTTGAAGGTGCTTTCGTTCTGGTCGCGATAATCCTGTGGCGACTGCACCACGGCGATTTTCGGGTCGGCGAAGTGCGGCACCATGTGCTTGAGCCAGTTTGGCGACACGCAGTAATCGGAGTCGATCACCGCGATCACTTCGGCATCCTTGGCGGTGTGCGGGATCAGGTAGTTCAGTGCGCCGCCCTTGAAACCGGCCAGGGGCGAGACGTGGAAGAACTTGAAGCGCGGGCCGAGGGTTTCGCAGTAGTCGCGCACCGGCTCCCACACGGCCGGGTCCTTGGTGTTGTTGTCGATGATCAGGACTTCGTAGTCCGGATAATCGAGGGCGGCCAGGGCGTCGAGGGTCTGTTTGACCATCTCCGGCGGCTCGTTGTAGCACGGCACGTGGATCGAGACTTTCGGGCGGTAGTCCGAATCCCCTTCAACCGGCAGGAATTCACGCCGGCGTTTGTGGGTCCAGACTGCTTCGGCCAGCTCATGGGCTTCGGTCAGCAACACGATAAATACGCCCAGGGCGCCGAGTGCCAGCAGGAAGCCCACCGTCAAGCTGAACCAGGTGCTGTATTGCTGGCTGTAGTCATAACCGATCCACACCAATACCGACCCGCACAGGAACGCGATAAAGGTCAGGAACGTACGGCCGCGCTGGCGCAGGGCCGAGCCGTCGATCATCAGCAGGGTCAGGGACAGCAGCGCAAGCACCACCGAGCCGATCGCCAGCACTCGCCATTGCGGAATCGCGACCACCGGGCCATCAAAGTTGAATTTCTGCTGGCGTGCGGCGTTGAACACGCCCCAATAGGCGCCTACAGAGCCTTCGTCGCTGGCTTTCCATGGCTGGTCAAACGCTTCGATCACGAAGTAGTTGTAGCCCTGGCGGTTCAGCGTGTTAACCAACGTGCGCAGGTAAATCGCTTGGTCGGCGGGGGAGGCGTCAGCACCGCCACGCATCCGTCCGTTGCTCGGCCAGCCAACCTCCGACAGCAACAGCGGCTTTTTCGGGAAGGTCTTCTTCAGGTCCCGTGCGCGATCGAGGACGAACTGGCCGGCCTTGTCCACCGGGATATGTTCCCAGTACGGCAGGATGTGCGCGGCGATCAGGTCGACGTGCTTGGCCAGTTGCGGGTTGTGTTCCCAGATGTGCCATTGCTCTGAGGTGGTTACGGGCACCTTGACGGCGGCCCGTACCCGATCCAGCAGCACGATCAGCGCTTCCGGAGTGATTTCCTCACGGAACAGCGCCTCGTTGCCCACCACTACCCGCACTACGCTGCGGGAGCTGTTGGCGATTTCGATGGCGCGCTGGATCTCGCGCTCGTTGCGCTCGAGGTCCGGACTGATCCAGATCCCCAGGGTCACCCGCAGGCCGAATTCTTCCGCCAGCTTGGGGATATCCCCCAGGGTGCCGTCGACCGAGTAGGTACGGATGTTGTCCGTCAGCTTGCTCATGATCGCAAGGTCCTGACGCATTTGATCGTCGGTCGGATACTGGTCTTTCTGTGGGTACTGGCCTTGCTGGAACGGCGAGTACGAAAAACCGGAGATCTGCTCGGGCCAGTTAGGGGCATTGACCGGGCGGTTGATCAGCGCCCAGAAGCCGGTGAACAGCGCGGCAATTGCCAGCACCACCACCAGGTTGAGTCCAAATTTACGCGATGACATGGCTATTTCGGGTTCCAAAGGGTGTGGAACGAAAAGAGGTGTCGGCCTGCGCCGAACGGCGCGCATCCTACACTGGCCTTTCACCGACCGTACAGCAAGCCGGGAAAAACCGGACATTGGGCAGTGCAACTCGTCGTAAGTTCTCTTACTTGTAGCTTGTAGTTTAAAACTTGTCGCTGTGTAGCCCTATAATGCGCGCCGGTTTTTGGGGTAATGGTCATGAGTACAGAAGATCCACGGTTTGCCGGCGTCGCCCGCTTGTATGGCATTGAAGGCCTGGAGCGCCTGAAGGCGGCCCATGTGGCCATCGTCGGCGTGGGCGGGGTGGGTTCGTGGGCGGCGGAAGCCATCGCTCGCTGCGGCGTGGGCGAGATTTCGCTGTTTGACCTCGATGATGTATGCGTCAGCAACAGCAACCGCCAGCTGCATGCGCTGGACAGCACCGTGGGCAAGGCCAAGGTCGAGGTCATGGCCGAGCGCCTGAAAGGCATCAACCCGGATTGCACCGTGCACGCTGTGGCGGACTTCGTGACCCGCGAGACGATGGCCGAGTACATCACGCCCAATATCGATTGCGTGATCGACTGCATCGACAGTGTGAACGCCAAGGCCGCACTGATTGCCTGGTGCAAGCGGCGCAAGATCCAGATCATCACCACCGGCGGCGCGGGCGGGCAGATTGATCCGACGTTGATTCAGGTGTGTGACTTGAACCGTACGTTCAATGACCCGCTGGCGTCGAAGGTGCGCTCCACGTTGCGTCGCGATTATGGCTTCTCCCGCACTGTGACCCGCCATTACAGCGTGCCCTGCGTGTTCTCCACCGAACAGCTGCGTTACCCGAAGCCGGACGGCAGCATCTGTTTGCAGAAGAGTTTTGTCGGGGATGGCGTGAAGCTGGACTGCGCCGGCGGGTTTGGCGCGGTGATGATGGTGACTGCGACCTTCGGCATGGTGGCCGCGACCAAGGCGGTGGACAAGATAGTGGCCGGGGTGCGCCGGCCTGCTGACAGGGTCAAGGCCCCTTAGATCTCAGTCTGGAATGAAGATCAAAATGTGGGAGCGGGCTTGCTCGCGAAAGCGGTGTATCAGTCGACATCTCCGGTGACTGACACGCCGCCTTCGCGAGCAAGCCCGCTCCCACATTTAGTTTTGTATAAGGCTCAACTCCCGCATGCGCTGCAACACCGCATTCAACCCATTGCTGCGCGACGGCGATAACTGCCGCGACAGGCCCAGTTGCTCAAACCAGCCGGGCAAGTCGACCGCCTGCAACTCAGCGGCAGACAAGCTGTTGACCCGCGCCAGCAACAACGCCACCAGCCCGCGTATCAGCCGTGCATCGCTGCTGGCGGCAAACTGCCAATGCCCATCCTGCAAGCGCCCCACCAGCCACACCAGGCTTTCACAGCCCTGCACCAGGTTGACGTCTACCTTGTCTTCGTCCGGCAAGGCGGGCAGCCGCTCGCCCCATTGCATCAGCAGGCGGGCTCGTTGCTCCCAACTGCCGACTGCCTGGAACGCTTCCAGCGCGACAACGGCCTCAGTCGGCAAGCTCATCGCAACATATCCAGGGCTTGATCCAGCGCTTCAAAAAAGCGCTCCAGGTCATCGGAGTCGTTGTACAGCGCCAATGACACCCGAATCGCCCCCGACAATCCCATCTGCTTGAGCAGCGGCATCGCACAATGATGGCCGGCGCGCACCGCAATCCCTTGTTCGGTCAGCAAGTGGGCGAGGTCGGCGTTGTGCACGCCTTCCACCACGAAGCTGGCCAGGGCGACGTGCGGCGACCCCAGCAAGCGCACGCCATTGCGCGCTTGCAAGCCACGCAACAGGTAGTCGTGCAGGGCGGCTTCGTGAGCCGTCACCGCCTGCTGGTCCAGGGAACTCAGGTAATCCAGGGTTGCCCCCAGGCCGATCACGCTGGCGATCGGCGGAGTCCCGGCTTCGAAACCGAGGGGCGCCGGGCGGAAACTGGCGCTTTGATAATCAGCCTGCTGCACCATCTCGCCCCCAAACTGCCAGTGGCGCAGGTGATGCAGGGCTTCGGTGCGGCCATACAGCACGCCGACGCCGTCCGGCCCGTAGAGTTTATGGCTGGAAAACACGTAGAAGTCGCAGCCCAGGGCCTGCATATCATGGCGACCATGCACGATGCCCTGGGCGCCATCGACCACCGTCAGTGCATCGTGGGCCTTGGCCAGCGCCAGCAGTTGCGGCAACGGCTGCCAGGCGCCAAGTACGTTGGACAGTTGGCTCACCGCCAGCAGGCGGGTGCGCGGGCCGATCAGTTGGGCGGCGGCTTGCAGGTCGATCAAGCCGCCAGCGTCAAGCGGCAGTACCACCAGCGCCAGCTCGCGACGCTTGGCCAGTTGCTGCCACGGCAGCAGGTTGGCGTGGTGCTCCAGGGCGCTGATGACAATCTCGTCGCCCGGGTTGAATAGGTGCTCAAGGCCATAAGCCAGGAGGTTCAGCGCCGATGTCGCGCCGTGGGTGAAGATGATTTGCCCCTCGTCACCGACGTTCAGCCACTGTGCCACCTTGCTGCGACTGTCCTCGAAAGCCTGGGTCGCGTGGGCGCCCGGCAAATGCTGGGCACGGTGCACATTGGCTGCGCCATTGGCGTAGTAATGGCTGATGGCGTCCAGCAGGGCTTGAGGTTTTTGCGTGGTGGCGGCGTTGTCCAGATAGGTCTGGTCTTGCCGTTGCAGGGTGGCGATGGCCGGAAAATCGGCGCGCCAGGGAGAGGGCACAAGCATGGTGATCAAGACTCGTATAAACGGCCCGCACCGGTCAGGCGCGGGCCGTTAGTGGCATCGAGTCGCTGCTTAGTTGTGAGCGTGCAGCGCTGCGTTCAGTTCGATGGCCGATTTGTGGGTTTTGCACTCCACGGCACCGGTCTCGGAGTTGCGGCGGAACAGCAGGTCCGGTTGGCCGGCCAGCTCGCGGGCCTTGACCACCTTGACCAGCTGGTTCTGCTCGTCCAGCAGCGCAACCTTGGTGCCGGCGGTCACGTACAGGCCCGACTCCACGGTGTTGCGGTCGCCCAACGGGATACCGATACCGGCGTTGGCGCCGATCAGGCAGCCTTCGCCGACCTTGATCACGATGTTGCCGCCACCCGACAGGGTGCCCATGGTGGAGCAACCGCCGCCCAGGTCCGAACCCTTGCCGACGAACACGCCAGCCGACACGCGGCCTTCGATCATGCCCGGGCCTTCGGTACCGGCGTTGAAGTTGACGAAACCTTCGTGCATCACGGTGGTGCCTTCGCCTACGTAGGCGCCCAGGCGGATGCGCGCGGCATCAGCGATACGCACGCCGCTCGGCACCACGTAGTCGGTCATCTTCGGGAACTTGTCCACCGAGAACACTTCCAGCAGGTCGCCACGCAGGCGCGCTTCCAGTTGACGCTCGGCCAGCTCATTGATGTCGATTGCGCCCTGGCTGGTCCAGGCCACGTTCGGCAACTGCGGGAACACACCGGCCAGGCTCAGGCCGTGAGGCTTGACCAGGCGATGGGACAGCAGGTGCAGCTTGAGGTAGGCCTCAGGCGTGGAGGTCAGTGCGGCGTCTTCGGCCAGCAGGGTGGCGACCAGCGGCGTGTGGCTTTCAGCCAGGCGGCTCAACAGGGCGGCTTGGGCAGCGTCGACGCCCTTGAGCGCGTCAGCCAGTTGCAGGGCCTGGGTGACGGTGAAAGTGATCGCCTGGTTGCCTTCGGTGTAACCGAGGATCGGCGCGATGGCCGCGATGATTTCAGCCGATGGATTGAGCAGCGGTTGTGCGTAAAACACTTCCAGCCAAGCACCTTGGCGGTTCTGAGTGCCGACGCCGAAGCCCAGGCTGAACAGGGAATTGGACATGCTGTTACCTCTACAGAAATGGAGTGGGCTGGCCTACTTGAGGGCCGCCGAATAGCTATCTGGCTTGAAGCCAATCAGGGTTTTGTCACCGAGATCAAGCACCGGGCGCTTGATCATCGAGGGTTGCGCGAGCATCAATTCAATGGCTTTCGCTTGGTCGAGATCGGCTTTGCGTTCGTCTTCGAGTTTGCGAAAGGTGGTGCCCGCACGGTTCAAAACCACCTGCCAACCGTGCTCATTGCACCATTGGGTCAAGTGTTCGCGGTCGATACCGGCCGTCTTGTAGTCATGAAACTCATACTGGATAGCGTGCTCATCGAGCCAGGTGCGCGCCTTTTTCATGGTGTCGCAGGCTTTGATGCCGAAAAGGTGCAACGTTTTGCTTGAAGCGGTCAAGGAATTGCCCCCCTTTGGGCTCACGCAGATTAAAGGTCACGGATTATGCCATGGCCAGCGGCTTTCGGCGCCGCTCGTCACACTTACGTTTTGCTCGTGTGCGACTTTTGTGCAAAGGCCATCGCGCAGCATAGGCGGCTAATATGGCACTTCAACGGCGAGTTGTTGCCTGATGTGTGTTGTTGCAAGTTGATTGTCTGGGAATCCCGCGTTATGCAAACCGCCTACACCGTACTTATCCTGCTGATGCTGGTCAGCGTTTCGCGCCTTGTCGGGCGTGTGATCCCACTGCCGTTGCCACTGGTGCAGATCGCCGCCGGTGCGTTGCTGGCCTGGCCGACCCTGGGGCTGCATGTCGCCCTGGACCCTGAGTTGTTTCTTTTCCTGTTTCTGCCGCCGCTGCTGTTCTCCGATGGCTGGCGCATGCCCAAGCGTGAATTGTGGCGCCTGCGCGGGCCGATCCTGACGCTGGCGGTGGGGTTGGTGCTGTTTACGGTGGTGGGGGCCGGTTACTTCATTCACTGGTTGTTGCCGAGTATTCCCCTGCCGGTGGCCTTCGCCCTGGCGGCCGTGTTGTCGCCGACGGATGCCGTGGCGGTGTCGGCCATTTCCCAGAACCGCTTGCCGACGCCACTGATGCACATGCTCCAGGGCGAGGCGTTGATGAATGATGCCTCGGGCCTGGTGACCTTCAAGTTCGCCCTGGCGGCGGCGCTGACCGGCGTGTTCTCGCTGGCGGATGCGAGCCTCACCTTTGTGCTGGTGGCCGTGGGTGGGCTGGCGGTCGGTGTGGCGTTGAGCTGGCTGGTCGGCCGCCTGCGTGCCTGGATGATCGCCCGGGGCTGGGACGACCCGGCGACGCACGTGGTGTTCATGTTGTTGCTGCCATTCGCCGCCTACGTGCTGGCGGAACGCCTTGGCGCATCGGGCATCCTGTCGGCGGTGGCTGCGGGCATGATGCAAAGCTGGCTCGACCTGCTGCCGCGCCAGACCAGCACCCGGTTGCTCAATCGCAGCGTCTGGTCGCTGCTGGAGTTTGCGTTCAACGGCTTGATCTTCCTGCTGCTGGGCCTGCAACTGCCTGACATCATCAAGGCGGTGGTCAGCCATGAGCCGACGCTGTGGCCGACCTTGTTGTATCGCTGCCTGGACGTGATCGCGATTTTCCTGGTGCTGGTGGTGTTGCGGTTTATCTGGGTGCAAAGCATCTGGCGACTGTCGGGTTTATTGCGCCGGATTCGTGGGAAAAGTGAGCTGACGCTGGTGCCCACCGCGCGGTCCTGCTGGTTGCTGACCGTCGGTGGCGTACGCGGTGCCGTGACCCTGGCGGGTGTGATGTCAGTACCGTTACTGCTTGCGCCGGGGCAGGATTTTCCCGAGCGCGACCTGCTGATCTTCATCGCCGCCGGTGTGATCCTGCTTTCGCTCGTCGCGGCCTGCATCGCTTTGCCGCTGCTGTTGCGCGGCATCGAGAAGAGCCCGGATGAGAAACGCCACAATGAAGTGCGCGAGGCCTGGAAGAAGACCGCCGTGGCTGCTATCCATGCCCTGGAAGCCGAAGAACCCGCTGAAGCTGCACCCCAGGATGCCGCCCAAGCAGCCTTGGCCACCGAGCTCAAGGCGCGGTTGATGTCGGAGTATCGTCATCAACTGGAAGTGTTCAACGATTCGGCCGAAGCCCAGGCGCTGGCGTTGCAGATGGATCAACTGGAGCGCAAGTTGCGGCTCAAGGCCCTGCGGGCGCAGCGTCTGGAACTGTATAGCCTGAGCCGTCACCATCAGATTGGTGATGATGTGCTACGGGAGGTGTTGGCGGATCTGGATATGAGCGAGGCGAATCTGGGTCATATCAAATAACACCGCGGTGCTTGCTTGTGGCGAGGGAGCTTGCTCCCGCTGGGCTGCGTAGCGGCCCCAAAAAAGCGGGAGCGCTGCGCACTCCAGCGGGAGCAAGCTCCCTCGCCACATTCAGCGCAGTTATTTATTGCGGGTAATAAAGTCGCGAATCCGCGTCGCCGCTTCCACGCACTCCGCCAGCGGCGCGACCAGCGCCAGGCGCACACGCCCGGCGCCCGGGTTGACCCCGTCCACTTCCCGCGACAGGTACGAGCCCGGTACCACGGTCACGTGTTCTTCCACGAACAAGTCCCGGCAGAACGCCGCATCGTCGCCCTTCACGTTCGGCCACAGGTAGAAGCCGCCGTCCGGGTTTTGCACGTCCAGCACCGGCTTCAGGATCGTCAGCACGGCATCGAACTTTTCCCGGTACAGATCACGGTTGGCCTGCACGTGGGCTTCGTCCTGCCAGGCAGCAATGCTCGCCAGTTGGGTTTGCACCGGCATCGCGCAACCGTGGTAGGTGCGGTACAGCAGGAAGCCCTTGAGGATATCGGCGTCGCCGGCCACAAAGCCCGAACGCAGGCCCGGCAGGTTGGAGCGCTTGGACAGGCTGTGGAACACCACGCAACGCTTGAAGTCCTGGCGGCCCAGTTCCACGCAGGCGCTGAGCAGGCCTGGCGGCGGGGTTTGTTCGTCGAAGTACAGCTCGCTGTAGCACTCGTCGGCGGCGATCACGAAGTCGTATTCGTCGGCCAGGGCGATCAGCTTTTTCAGGGTGTCGACGGGAATCAGTGCACCGGTGGGGTTGCCTGGCGAGCACAGGAACAGGATCTGGCAGCGTTTCCAGATGTCCGGCGATACCGCGTCGAAATCCGGGTTGAAGCCGTTTTCATCCAGGCACGGCAGGTAATGCGGCTTGGCCCCGGCGAGGAACGCCGCCCCTTCGTAGATCTGGTAGAACGGGTTCGGGCTGACCACCAGCGCGTCGTCGCCACGGTTGACCACGGTCTGGGTGAAGGCGAACAGCGCTTCACGGGTGCCATTCACCGGCAGGATGTTGCGCGCCGGGTCCAGCCAGCCCTTGGGCACGCTGAAACGACGTTCACACCAGGCGCCAATGGCTTCGCGCAGGGCGGGAATGCCCAGGGTGGTGGGGTACACCGCCATCTGGTCCAGGTTGTTGGCCAGCGCCTCGGCGACAAACTGCGGGGATTTGTGCTTCGGCTCACCGATGGACAGGGCGATGGGGCGTTTGTCCGGGTTCGGCGTGACGCTGCCCAGCAGGACGCGCAATTTCTCGAACGGGTAGGGCTGCAGCTGGTTCAGGGCGTTGTTCATCGATAAATCTCGTTCAATTCATTGGAAGCTGAAAATGGGCGGTCGGTCAGATGCTCAAGCGTGACATCTCGACGCCGGTCTCCTGATTGACGCTCAACTGCTGGACGATGGCTTCCTGCAAGCGTCGGCACAGTTCAGGGTCGGAAAGCGGCTGGTTGTCGGCATCGGTAATGAAGAACACGTCTTCCACCCGCTCGCCCAGGGTCGCAATCTTGGCGTTCTGCAACGACAGGTCGAACTCCAGGAATATCGTGCCGATCCGTGCCAGCAGGCCCGGGCGGTCCGGCGCGCTGAGTTCCAGCACCGTCACCGGGCGCTGGGCGTCGTTGTGGATGGTCACCTCGGGGGCAAAAGCAAAGTGCTTGAGCTGGCGCGGCACCCGACGCTGGATGATGGTCGGGTAGTCGTCAGGATTGCGCAGCGCGTCGGTCAGGCCTTTGCGGATCTTTTTCACCCGCTCCGGGTTGTCGCCGATGGACTCGCCTTCCGTGTCGAGCACGATGTAGGTGTCGAGGGTGAACTGGCTGCTGGAGGTGATGACCCGGGCGTCGTGAATGTTCAGGTTGAGCTGGTCCATCGCCGCCACGGTCACGGCGAAGAAGTCGTGCTGGTCGGGCGCGTAGATGAAGATCTGGGTGCCACCCTCGAACTCGCGCTGGGTGGTTTCCTTGATCAGCACCAGTGGGCCGCCATCGGCCGGCTGCTGCAGGATCGCGTCGCTGTGCCAGGCCACGTCGCCGGCGGTGTGGCGCAGGAAGTAGTCGTCTCCCAGTTGCGACCAGAGTTGCTCGACGTCGTCCGGGTCGTTGCCGCCACGCACCAGAATATCCAGGGCCGCGCTTTGGGTGCGGCGGATCTGCTCTTCGCGGTCCACCGGGTTCTCCAGGCCGCGACGCAGCGCGCGCTTGGTCTCGGTGTAGAGCTGGCGCAACAGGCTGGCGCGCCAGGAATTCCACAGCGTCGGGTTGGTGGCGTTGATGTCGGACACGGTGAGCACGTACAGGTAGTCGAGGCGGGTTTCGTCGCCGACGGCCTGGGCGAAATCATGGATCACCTGCGGGTCGGACAAGTCCTTGCGCTGGGCGGTGGTGGACATCACCAGGTGGTTCTGCACCAGCCACACAATCAGGCGGCTGTCCCACAGCGGCAACTGGTGACGCTGGCAGAACGCTTCGGCGTCCACTGCGCCAATTTCCGAGTGATCACCATGCCGGCCCTTGCCGATGTCGTGGTACAGGCCGGTGAGGTAGATCAATTCCGGCTTGGGCAGACGCGCCATGAGCTTGCTGGCCAGTGGGAATTTCTCTGACACCTGGGTGTACTGCAACTTACGCAGGTGCTTGATCAGGTTCAGGGTGTGGGCGTCCACCGTGTAGATGTGGAACAGGTCGTGCTGCATCTGCCCGACGATAAAACCGAACTCCGGCAGGTAGCGCCCCAGGATCCCGTAGCGGTTCATGCGACGCAGGTTGCGGTGGATGCCGATCTTGCACTTGAACAGCTCGATAAACAGACTGGTATTGCGGATGTCGTGGCGGAAATCGTCGTCGATCAGGTGACGGTTTTCCCGCAGCAGGCGAATGGTGTCGGCGCGTACGCCCTTGATTTCCGGCTGCTGGGCCATCAACACGAAGATTTCCAGCATGGCGAACGGCGTGCGTTTGAACACGTTGTCGTTGCGTGCCTCGATATAGCCATCGTGGAGCTGGAAGCGCGCGTTGATCGGCTGCGGCGGTGCTTCGTCTTCCGGGGCCAGGATCACTTCTTCGAAGTGCTGGATGATCAGGTCGCTGAGCTGGGCAATGCTCATTACCACGCGGTAGTACTGCTGCATGAAACTTTCGATGCTGGTCTTCGCGTCTTCGCCTTCAAACCCCAGCAGGGTGGCGATGGAGCGCTGGTGGTCGAACAGCAGGCGGTCTTCGGAGCGCCCGGCCAGCATGTGCAGCGCGTAGCGCACTTTCCAGAGGAATTCCTGGGAGGAGGCCAGCAGGGCGTTTTCGCTCTCCACCAGGAAGCCTTCCCCGGCCAGGGCGCGCAGGTTCAGGGTGCCGTACTGGCGACGGGCGACCCACAAAATCGTCTGGATGTCCCGCAGCCCGCCCGGGGAGCCTTTGACGTTGGGTTCCAAGTTGTATTCGGTGTCGTTGTACTTGTGGTGCCGGGCTTTCTGCTCGGCACGCTTGGCCAGGAAGAAGTCCTTGCTCGGCCACATGTGCGCGGTGCTGGTGACTTCCAGCATGCGCTGGCGCAGGCGCTCGGGGCCGGCGATGGTGCGGCTTTCCATCAGGTTGGTGATCACCGTCAGGTCGGCGCGGGCTTCCTGGGCACACTCGTCCACCGAGCGTACGCTTTGGCCGACTTCCAGGCCGATGTCCCACAACAGCGTCAGAAAACGCTCGATGGAGTCGCGAAAGATCTCGTGATCGGCGCTGTCCAGCAAGATCAGCAGGTCGATGTCGGAGTAGGGGTGCAGTTCGCCACGGCCGTAGCCGCCGACCGCCACCAGGGCGATATCGGCGTCTTCACTCCAGCTGAACTGTTCCCAGGCCTTTTGCAGGATGTTGTCGACGAACCAGGCGCGGTCCTCGATCAGCCGGCGGATATCGCGGCCGGTACGAAAGCGCCCGTCGAGCACCTCGCGGGCCTGACGAATGGCCTTCTTGAAGGCGGCGATGGGGCTGGCCTTCAGTGCCAGTTCCGCCTGGAACTGGCCACGGTCGAAGAGTTCGGGATCCACCTGGGGCATCGATCGGTTTTCCTTTCTATCTATGGGTCACAGCGTCGCTATTAGAAAACCGGTGCAAACATTACGCCGAAACGCGGGGAATCGTGTCGTCGGCACGCAGGGTGAAGATCTCGTAGCCGGTGTCGGTCACCAGCAGGGTGTGTTCCCACTGCGCCGAGAGCTTGCGGTCCTTGGTGATGGCGGTCCAGCCGTCGCCCAGCACCTTGGTGTCGGCCTTGCCCTGGTTGATCATCGGCTCGATGGTGAAGGTCATGCCTGCCTTGAGCTCCATGCCGGTGCCGGCGCGGCCGTAGTGCAGGATCTGTGGCTCTTCGTGGAACACCTTGCCGATGCCGTGGCCGCAGAACTCGCGCACCACCGAGAAGCCGTTCTTTTCAGCGTGCTTCTGGATGATTTCACCGATGTCGCCCAGGCGGCAGCCAGGCTTGACGATCTCGATGGCCTTGTACATGCATTCCTGGGTGACTTGCGACAGGCGCTCGGCCCAGACCGGCACGGTGCCGACGTGGAACATGCGGCTGGTGTCGCCGTGGTAGCCGTCCTTGATGACGGTGACGTCGATGTTCAGGGTGTCGCCGTCCTTCAGCGGCTTGTCGCCGGGAATCCCGTGGCACACCACGTGGTTGATCGAGGTGCAGATCGACTTGGGGAAACCCTTGTAGTTCAGCGGCGCAGGGATGGCCTTTTGCACGTCGACGATATAGTCGTGGCAAATGCGGTCCAGCGCTTCGGTGGTGACGCCGGGCTTGACGTGTTCGGCAATCATTTCCAGGACGTCGGCAGCCAGTTTGCCGGCAACACGCATGCCAGCGATATCTTCGGCGGTTTTGAGGGTTACGGTCATACAGGCTCTCTCTAGCGCGACGCGCTGAAATCAATACGGTTTACGGGTGTGCGACAAAAGGTTGCAGAATTCGCACAAGCCCAAAAAACGCGATTCTAGCAGACGCAAGGGTGAAACCATGAGCGTCTGGCGATCGCTTCTGTCTATAAGGATGGGGGCATTCTGGCTCTATTCAAAGGCTTAGGCAAAAGCGACTGACGGCAAATGTGATTGCGGGTTTCGTTTTTGCAAGCTCTGTGGTATAAAATGCGCCGCTTTCCGGGGATACCCCGCAAAGCTTAAATCCACACACGTGTCGACACGATGACCTGGGTGCCGGAGGCGAATGCCGCTGGTTGGTCATTGGGATACGTGGAGGCCAAACCCGACTTATTAAGGAACTATCATGTCCCAAGTCAACATGCGCGATATGCTGAAGGCCGGTGTGCACTTCGGTCACCAGACCCGTTACTGGAACCCGAAAATGGGTAAGTACATTTTCGGCGCGCGTAACAAGATCCACATCATCAACCTTGAAAAAACCCTGCCAATGTTCAACGAAGCTCTGACTTTCGTAGAGCGCCTGGCCCAGGGCAAAAACAAGATTCTGTTCGTCGGCACCAAGCGTTCCGCTGGCAAGATCGTTGCTGAAGAAGCAGCACGTTGCGGTTCGCCGTACGTCGATCACCGCTGGTTGGGCGGCATGCTGACCAACTTCAAAACCATCCGTGCTTCCATCAAGCGTCTGCGTGACCTTGAAGTGCAAGCCGAAGACGGTACTTTCGCCAAGCTGACCAAGAAAGAGGCGCTGATGCGCACTCGCGACCTGGAAAAGCTCGATCGTTCCCTGGGTGGTATCAAGGACATGGGCGGTCTGCCTGACGCACTGTTCGTTATCGACGTTGATCACGAGCGCATCGCGATCACCGAAGCCAACAAGCTGGGCATCCCGGTTATCGGCGTAGTCGATACCAACAGCAGCCCGGAAGGCGTTGACTACATCATCCCAGGCAACGATGACGCAATCCGCGCTATCCAGTTGTACATGGGTTCGATGGCTGACGCTGTAATCCGTGGTCGCAACCACGTTGCTGGCGGTACCGAGCAGTTCGTTGAAGAAGCTCCGGTAGCTGCAGCTGAGTAACTGACGCCTTGGCGTTGACTCAGTAAGCAAAAAGGGGGCTTGGCCCCCTTTTTGCCACCTCGAAAACCATTTGTCGGCAGCGCAGCTACAACATCTGTAACGTGCAGCGGCCTACAAGGGTGGTTCGGGAAGAATTGATCGCCCGTTCAATCGGGTGGAATGGTTGAAAACCTATCCAAGAGGATTTTGAAAATGGCAGAGATTACTGCAGCGTTGGTTAAAGAACTGCGTGAGCGTACCGGCGAAGGCATGATGGATTGCAAAAAGGCCTTGACCAAGGCCGGCGGCGACATCGAAAAAGCCATTGATGACATGCGTGCTTCGGGCGCCATCAAGGCTGCCAAGAAAGCAGGCAACGTCGCTGCTGAAGGCGCCATCGCAATCAAGGAAGACGGCAAATCGGCCGTTATCCTGGAAGTTAACTCGCAGACCGACTTCCTGGCCCTGCAAGACGACTTCAAGAACTTCGTCGCTGCCAGCGTTGAAAAAGCATTCGCTGACAAGCTGACCGACGCCGCTCCGCTGATCGAAGCTCAAGAAGCTGATCGTCTGGTTCTGGTGGGTAAAGTAGGCGAGAACGTTAACATTCGTCGCCTGACCCGCGTTGAAGGTGACGTTGTGGGTGCTTACCTGCACGGCAACAAGATCGGTGTTGTGGTTGCCCTGAAAGGCGGCAACGTTGAACTGGCCAAAGACATCGCTATGCACGTAGCGGCCAGCAACCCTGAATTCCTGCTGCCATCGGAAGTTTCTGCTGAAGCCATCGAACGCGAGAAAGCCGTGTTCCTGCAGCTGAACGAAGAGAAAATCAAAGGCAAGCCTGAAAACATCGTTGAAAACATGGTCAAGGGCCGTATCAGCAAGTTCCTGGCTGAGGCTTCCCTGGTTGAGCAGGCGTTCGTCAAGAACCCTGAAATCAAGGTTGGCGAACTGGCTAAGAAAGCCGGTGCTGAAATCGTTTCCTTCACCTACTACAAAGTAGGCGACGGCATCGAGAAGCCGGTCGACAACTTCGCTGAAGAAGTTGCTGCCCAGCTGGCTGCCACCAAGAAGTAAGACAGTTTTTAACTGTCGCCCAAAAGAGGCTGCCCGCTTACGCGCGCAGCCTCTTTTCAAATGGGGTGATCGATTTTTATTGGTTTCCCTTTGGAACTGGCTTACAAAGCCGTGTTCCGATGGCGCTGTGACAGCGTCAAGCTAGAGTGAACGCAGGCCGTAAACGGCTTGCCAAGAATTTTCAAAAAATACGCCGCAGGAGAGATTCGCAATGGCTCAGCAGGGCAGTGGTCATCAGGCTCGCTATAAACGCATTCTACTCAAGCTTAGCGGCGAGGCCCTGATGGGCTCGGAAGAGTTTGGGATCGATCCCAAAGTACTCGATCGCATGGCGCTGGAAGTCGGCCAACTGGTCGGTATCGGTGTCCAGGTCGGTCTGGTGATCGGCGGCGGCAACCTGTTCCGTGGTGCGGCACTCAGCGCTGCCGGCATGGATCGGGTGACAGGCGACCACATGGGCATGCTGGCCACTGTGATGAACGCCCTGGCCATGCGTGATGCGCTGGAGCGCGCCAATATCACCGCGATCGTGATGTCGGCTATTTCCATGGTTGGCGTAACGGATCACTATGATCGTCGCAAGGCCATGCGTCACCTGGATGCCAAGGAAGTCGTGATTTTTGCGGCCGGTACCGGCAACCCATTCTTTACCACCGATTCGGCAGCTTGCCTGCGTGGTATCGAGATCAACGCGGACGTGGTGCTCAAGGCCACCAAGGTTGACGGTGTCTACACTGCAGACCCATTCAAAGACCCGCATGCCGAGAAGTTCGATCATCTGACTTATGATGAAGTACTGGATCGCAAGCTGGGCGTGATGGACCTGACGGCAATTTGCTTGTGCCGCGACCACAAGATGCCGCTGCGCGTATTTAACATGAACAAGCCCGGCGCCCTGCTGAACATCGTACACGGCGGCGCGGAAGGGACTCTGATCGAGGAAATCGAACAATGATCAACGAAATCAAAAAAGACGCTCAAGAGCGCATGCAAAAATCCCTGGAATCCCTGAACCATGCGTTTGGCCAGATTCGTACCGGCAAGGCCCACCCAAGCATCCTGGGCAGCGTGATGGTGCCTTACTACGGCGCTGATACCTCGATCACCCAAGTGGCCAACATCACTGTAAAAGATTCGCGCACCCTGCAAGTCGTTGCTTTCGAGCGCAACATGCTCGGCGCCGTCGACAAGGCCATCCAGAGCGCCGGTTTGAACCTCAATCCGACCAACCTGGGCGAATTGCTGCTGATCTCCATGCCTGCCCTGACCGAAGAAACCCGCAAGGGCTTCACCAAGCAGGCGCGCAGTGCAGCAGAAGACGCACGTGTTGCCGTGCGCAACATCCGTCGTGATGCCTTGGGTGACCTGAAGAAGCTGGTCAAGGACAAGGAAATCAGCGAAGACGAAGAGCGCCGTGCCGTTGCTGATATCGACAAGCTGACTAAAGATGCCGAGGCCCAGATCACCAAGGCCACGGAAGATAAAGAAAAGGACCTGATGGCCGTATAAGGGGTCAGGACGCCTTCATGGAAAAGACCAAGCAGACTGTGCCCTCCGTGGTGCCGCGCCATGTCGCGATCATCATGGACGGGAATAATCGCTGGGCGAAGAAGCGCTTTATGCCGGGCGTTGCCGGGCATAAGGCGGGTGTCGACGCTGTACGAGCCGTGATTGAGGTGTGCGCCGAGGCCAAGGTCGAAGTATTGACCCTGTTCGCGTTCTCCAGTGAAAACTGGCAGCGCCCGGCCGAGGAGGTCAGTGCCTTGATGGACCTGTTCTTCAAGGCCCTGCGCCGCGAGGCCAAGCGCCTGAACGAGAACAACATCAGCCTGCGTATCATCGGTGACCGTTCTCGGTTTCATCCGGAGCTGCAGGCGGCCATGCGCGAAGCCGAGGCGATCACTGCCGGCAGCAACCGTTTTGTGCTGCAGATCGCAGCCAATTACGGCGGCCAGTGGGATATTGCCCAGGCTGCGCAGCGTCTGGCGCGGGAAGTGCAGGCCGGCCATCTGCGCCCGGAAGACATTACCCCCGAACTCTTGCAAACCTGCCTGGTGACCGGCGACCTGCCGTTGCCGGACCTGTGCATTCGTACCGGTGGCGACCATCGCATCAGCAACTTCCTGTTGTGGCAGTTGGCCTATACCGAACTGTACTTCTCCGACCTGTTCTGGCCGGACTTCAAACACGATGCCATGCGCAATGCGCTGGCCGATTTCGCTTCCCGTCAGCGTCGCTTCGGTAAAACGAGCGAGCAGATCGAAGCTGGAGCCCGGGTTTAATGCTTAAACAACGAATCATCACGGCGCTGATCCTGCTGCCTATTGCCCTGTGCGGGTTTTTCCTGCTTGAAGGTGCGAACTTCGCGCTGTTCATCGGCCTGGTTGTGACCCTGGGTGCCTGGGAATGGGCGCGCCTGGCGGGTTTCGCCGCGCAGTTGCCTCGTGTGGTGTATGCCGCTGTCGTGGCGTTGTTGATGTTCCTGATGTACATCCTGCCGGACGTGGCGCCCTGGGTGCTGGGTGCGGCGGTGTTGTGGTGGGCGTTGGCGACCTATCTGGTGCTGACCTATCCGGGCACCAGCAGTCATTGGTCCAGTGTCGCCTGCAAGCTGGTGATTGGCCTTTTGATTCTGTTGCCTGCCTGGCAAGGCCTGGTCTACATCAAGCACATGCAACTGGGTAACTGGCTGATCATGGCGGTGATGGTTCTGGTGTGGGGTGCCGATATCGGCGCCTATTTCTCCGGGCGTGCCTTCGGCAAGCGCAAGCTGGCGCCGGCTGTCAGCCCGGGCAAAAGCTGGGAAGGTGTGTATGGCGGCCTGGCGTTGACCCTGGTGATTACCGTGGTGGTCGGTGTGGTGCGTGACTGGACCGTCAAGGAAATGCTCCTGGGCCTGGTGGGCGCAGCCGTGGTGGTGTTCATCTCGGTAGTCGGTGACCTGACCGAAAGCATGTTCAAGCGCCAGGCCGGGATCAAGGACAGCAGTAACCTGCTGCCGGGTCACGGTGGCGTGCTGGACCGTATCGACAGCCTGACTGCCGCGATCCCGATCTTTGCCGTACTGCTGTGGATGGCTGCCTCGTGAGCCGCCTGCAACAGGTAACCGTGCTGGGCGCTACCGGCTCGGTGGGGCTAAGCACCCTGGATGTGATTGCCCGTCATCCCGAGCGTTATCAAGTATTCGCCTTGACCGGTTTCAGTCGCCTGAGTGAACTGCTGGCACTGTGTGTGCGGCACGCGCCGCAATACGCAGTAGTGCCCGAAGCGGCAGTTGCACGTGGTTTGCAGGATGACTTGCGCGCTGCGGGCCTGGCGACTCAGGTATTGGTGGGGGAGGAGGGGTTGTGCCAGGTTTCGGCAGACCCTGAGGTCGACACCGTGGTTGCGGCGATTGTCGGCGCTGCCGGCTTGCGCCCGACCCTGGCGGCCGTTGATGCGGGCAAGAAGATTCTGCTGGCCAACAAAGAAGCCCTGGTGATGTCCGGGGCACTCTTCATGCAGGCGGTGCGCAAGAGCGGCGCCGTGCTGTTGCCGCTCGACAGCGAGCACAACGCGATTTTCCAATGCATGCCTGGTGATTTCGCCCGCGGGTTGAGCCAGGTCGGCGTGCGCCGGATTCTGCTGACAGCCTCCGGTGGTCCGTTCCGGCAGACGCCGCTGGCCGATCTGGAGCATGTTTCTCCCGATCAGGCGTGCGCTCACCCGAACTGGTCCATGGGGCGCAAGATCTCGGTGGATTCAGCGAGCATGATGAACAAGGGCCTGGAGCTGATTGAGGCCTGCTGGTTGTTCGATGCCCGGCCGGACCAGGTCGAGGTGGTGATCCACCCGCAAAGTGTGATTCATTCCCTGGTGGACTATGTGGATGGCTCGGTATTGGCCCAACTGGGCAATCCGGACATGCGTACGCCGATCGCCAATGCCCTGGCATGGCCTGAGCGGATTGACTCGGGTGTTGCGCCGTTGGATCTGTTTGCCATTGCCCGTCTGGACTTCGAAGCGCCCGACGAGCAACGCTTCCCTTGCCTGCGTCTTGCGCGGCAAGCTGCGGAGGCGGGTAACAGTGCCCCGGCGATGCTGAATGCGGCCAATGAAGTGGCTGTGGCGGCGTTTCTGGACCGGCGCATCCGCTTTCCGCAGATCGCGGGTATCATCGAGGACGTTTTGAGCCTTGAGCCCGTCGTCCCGGTGAATGATCTGGGCGCGGTGTTCGAAGCGGATGCAAAGGCCCGGGCCTTGACCGAGCAGTGGTTGAGCCGCAATACGCGTTAGCCTCTGGGTGTGTTCAAGCCTTCAGGCACTGGATTGAAATGCGGAGAAATTAGATGAGTGCGCTCTACATGATTGTCGGCACCCTGGTTGCTCTGGGTGTGCTGGTTACCTTCCACGAGTTCGGCCATTTCTGGGTCGCGCGTCGTTGCGGCGTCAAGGTACTGCGCTTTTCCGTAGGCTTCGGCATGCCGTTGCTGCGCTGGCACGACCGTCGTGGCACCGAGTTCGTAATTGCGGCCATTCCATTGGGCGGCTACGTCAAGATGCTCGACGAGCGCGAAGGCGAAGTGCCGGCTGATCAGTTGGATCAATCCTTCAACCGCAAGACCGTTCGTCAGCGCATCGCCATCGTCGCGGCAGGCCCGATCGCGAATTTCCTGTTGGCGATGGTGTTCTTCTGGGTCCTGGCCATGTTGGGTAGCCAGCAGGTGCGTCCGGTGATCGGTGCCGTCGAGGCCGACAGCATGGCGGCGAAGGCCGGCCTGACTGCCGGGCAAGAAATTGTTGCAGTTGATGGCGAACCAACCACCGGCTGGGGTGCCGTCAATTTGCAGTTAGTGCGTCGCCTGGGTGAAAGCGGCATCGTGAAACTGGTGGTGCGCGATCAGGATTCCACCACCGAAACCTCGCGCGAGCTGGCCCTGGACCACTGGCTGAAAGGCTCCGATGAGCCTGACCCGATCAAATCCCTGGGCATTCGCCCATGGCGTCCGGCCTTGCCGCCGGTGCTGGCGGAGCTGGATCCGAAGGGGCCGGCCCAGGCCGCGGGTCTGAAAACCGGTGATCGCCTGCTGGCCCTCGATGGCCAGGCGCTGAGTGACTGGCAGCAGGTGGTCGACCTGGTGCGTGTACGCCCTGATACCAAAATTGTGCTGAAAGTTGAGCGCGATGGTGCTCAAATCGACGTCCCTGTGACCCTGGCGGTTCGTGGGGAAGCCAAGGCAGCCGGGGGTTACCTGGGGGCCGGCGTCAAAGGTGTCGATTGGCCACCTTCGATGGTTCGAGAGGTCAGCTTCGGGCCGTTGGCGGCGATTGGCGAGGGTGCGAGACGCACCTGGACCATGAGTGTGCTGACCCTCGATTCCCTCAAGAAAATGTTGTTCGGCGAGCTCTCGGTAAAAAACTTGAGTGGACCGATAACCATTGCTAAAGTGGCGGGCGCTTCTGCCCAGTCGGGCGTTGTAGATTTCCTGAATTTCCTGGCTTATCTGAGTATTAGCCTTGGGGTTCTGAATTTGTTGCCCATTCCAGTATTGGATGGGGGGCATCTGTTGTTTTATCTGGTCGAGTGGGCGCGTGGTCGCCCCTTGTCGGATCGGGTGCAGGGTTGGGGGATACAGATCGGTATCAGTTTGGTGGTCGGGGTGATGTTATTAGCCCTGGTCAACGATCTGGGACGACTGTAACGCTTCGCTGAATTGCGAATCTGCCGCATTTTGCGGCAGTTTGTTTATTGCCAGTTGGAATAAGAAAGGACTTCATGAAACGTCTGCTGCTAACTGCGGTTCTCACCGTATTGATGATCGCCGAAGTTCACGCCGAGTCCTTCACCATCTCCGATATTCGCGTCAACGGCCTCCAGCGGGTTTCCGCGGGTAGCGTCTTTGGTGCCTTGCCGTTGAACGTCGGGGAACAGGCTGATGACCGTCGCCTGGTGGAATCCACTCGTGCGCTGTTCAAAACCGGGTTCTTTCAAGATATCCAACTGGGTCGCGAAGGTAACGTCCTCGTCATTACTGTCGTCGAGCGACCTTCTGTCGCCAGTATCGAGATCGAAGGCAACAAGGCGATCTCCACTGAAGACTTGATGAAAGGCCTCAAGCAATCCGGCCTTGCCGAAGGCGAGATCTTCCAGCGTGCCACCCTCGAAGGCGTGCGTAACGAACTGCAACGCCAGTACGTTGCCCAGGGTCGTTACTCGGCTACCGTCGAGACCGAAGTGGTGCCGCAACCGCGTAACCGCGTCGGCCTGAAGGTCAATATCAACGAAGGCACCGTGGCGGCCATCCAGCACATCAACGTGGTGGGTAACACCAAGTTTGCTGATGACGACCTGATCGACCTGTTCGAACTCAAGACCACCAACTGGCTGTCGTTCTTCAAGAACGATGACAAGTATGCCCGTGAAAAACTCTCCGGTGACCTGGAGCGCCTGCGTTCCTACTACCTGGACCGCGGCTATATCAACATGGATATCGCTTCGACCCAGGTGTCCATCACCCCGGACAAGAAGCACGTCTATATCACTGTCAACGTCAACGAAGGCGAGAAGTACAAGGTTCGTGACGTCAAGCTCAGCGGCGACTTGAAAGTGCCTGAAGACCAGGTCAAGTCCCTGTTGCTGGTGCAGAAGGACCAGGTGTTCTCGCGCAAGCTGATGACCACCACCTCCGAGCTGATCACCCGCCGCCTGGGTAACGAAGGCTATACCTTCGCCAACGTCAACGGCGTACCGACCCCGCACGACGAAGACCACACCGTGGACATCACCTTCGTTGTAGACCCGGGCAAGCGTGCCTACGTGAACCGCATCAACTTCCGTGGCAACACCAAGTCTGCCGACGAAGTGCTGCGCCGCGAAATGCGTCAGATGGAAGGTGGCTGGGCGTCGACTTACCTGATCGACCAGTCCAAGGTTCGCCTCGAGCGCCTGGGCTTCTTTAAGGAAGTCAACGTTGAAACCCCGGCTGTACCGGGTGTGGATGACCAGGTTGACGTGAACTACGCCGTAGAAGAGCAAGCGTCCGGTTCGATTACCGCCAGCGTCGGTTTTGCCCAGAGTGCCGGTCTGATCCTCGGTGGTTCGATCACCCAGAACAACTTCCTCGGTACCGGTAACAAGGTTTCCATCGGCCTGACCCGAAGCGAATACCAGAGCCGCTATAACTTCGGTTATGTCGACCCCTACTGGACTGCTGACGGCGTGAGCCTGGGCTACAACGCCTTTTATCGCACAACCGACTACAAAGACCTCGACGTTGACGTTGCAAGCTATGCAATCGACAGCTTCGGTGTTGGTGCCAACATTGGTTACCCGATCAGTGAGACCTCGCGTCTGACCTTCGGCCTGACCGCGCAGCAGGACAAGATCAAGACCGGTGTGTACACCGTGGATGAGATCTTCAACTTCGTGCGTAAAGAAGGCGACCAGTTCCTGAACTTCAAGGCTTCGGCCGGTTGGTCGGAATCGACCCTGAACAAAGGCGTACTCGCGACCCGCGGCCATTCCCAGAGCCTGACCCTGGAAGCCACCACGCCGGGCAGCGACCTGTCGTTCTTCAAACTCGACTACCGTGGCCAGTTGTTCCAGCCATTGAGCGAAAACTACACCATGCGCCTGCACACCGAGCTGGGTTATGGCGACGGTTACGGTTCGACCAGCGGCTTGCCGTTCTATGAGAACTACTATGCGGGTGGTTTCAACTCGGTACGTGGTTTCAAGGACAGCACCTTGGGTCCTCGTGGTACCCCAAGCCGTGGCGTGGGTGTGACCGGTAACCAGGGGACTGTGGCTGACTCGGACAACGACCCGCTGCCATTCGGTGGTAACGTGCTGATCCAGGGTGGTGCTGAGATTCTGTTCCCGCTGCCATTCGTTAAAGATCAACGTTCCCTGCGTACTTCGGTCTTCTGGGATGTGGGTAACGTATTCGACTCCAAGTGCGAACAGGTCACCAACCCGAATGGCTCGAAGTCCAACACGCAGTGCAACGACGTGAGCTTCAGCAACCTGGCAAGCTCTGTCGGTGTCGGTGTGACCTGGGTTACCGCGCTTGGCCCATTGAGCTTTGCTCTGGCCATGCCGGTCAAGAAACCGGATAACGCTGAAACCCAGATTTTCCAATTCTCCCTCGGCCAGACGTTCTAAGCGTCTGACCCAAGATAACGACAACGGATTCTGTAGGAGTGCATCGTGCGTAAGTTGACTCAATTGGTTCTCCTGGCGACTGTCCTGGTAGCGACCCCGGCCTTTGCCGAAATGAAAATTGCCGTTCTGAACTATCAGATGGCGCTGCTGGAATCCGATGCGGCCAAGAAATATGCCGTAGATGCCGAGAAGAAATTCGGTCCTCAACTGACCAAGCTCAAGACGCTGGAAAGCAGCGCCAAAGGCATCCAGGATCGTCTGGTAGCCGGTGGCGACAAGATGCAGCAAGGCGAGCGCGAGCGTCTGGAGCTTGAATTCAAGCAAAAGGCCCGTGACTACCAGTTCCAGTCCAAGGAGCTGAACGAAGCCAAGGCTGTTGCCGACCGCGAAATGCTCAAGCAGCTGAAGCCGAAACTCGACAGCGCTGTGGAAGAAGTCATCAAGAAAGGTGCCTTTGACCTGGTATTCGAACGCGGTGCAGTCATCGACGTTAAACCTCAGTACGACATCACCCGTCAGGTGATCGAGCGCATGAATCAGCTGAAGTAAGCCATGACTGCGACTATCAAGCTCGGCCAATTGGCCGAGTTCCTGGGAGCCACCTTGCGTGGCTCCGCGGAGAAGGAAATCACTGGGCTAGCCACCTTGCAGGAGGCTGGCCCAGCTCAGTTGAGCTTCCTGGCAAACCCCCAATACCGTAAATACCTGGGCGAAAGCCGCGCCGCAGCCGTGCTGCTGAAGGCCGCTGACGCCGAAGGTTTTGCCGGGGACGCGCTGGTTGTTGCCGATCCGTACCTGGCGTATGCCCGGGTGTCGCACCTGTTCGATCCGAAACCCAAGGCCCCCGCCGGTATCCATCCGACGGCGGTGATCGCCGATGACGCTCAGGTTGACCCTGCCGCGAGCATCGGTGCTTTTGTGGTGATTGAAAGCGGTGCACGCATCGGGGCGGGTGTAACGCTGGGTGCCCAGTGTTTTATCGGCGCGCGCAGCGAGATTGGTGCCGGTGGCTGGCTGGCTCCGCGTGTGACCCTGTACCACGACGTGCGTATCGGTGAGCGTGTGGTGATTCAGTCCGGTGCCGTGATTGGCGGCGAGGGCTTCGGCTTCGCCAACTCGAAGGGTGTCTGGCACAAGATTGCCCAAGTGGGCGGCGTGTTGATTGGCGATGACGTTGAAATTGGCGTCAACACTGCCGTTGACCGCGGGGCCCTGGCCGATACCGTCATTGGTAACGGCGTGAAACTGGATAACCAGATTCAGATCGCCCACAACGTGCAGATTGGCGATCACACCGCCATGGCCGCCTGCGTGGGGATCTCCGGCAGCACCAGGATCGGCAAGCATTGCATGCTCGCCGGGGGTGTTGGCCTGGTGGGCCATATCGAAGTGTGCGACAACGTATTCATCACCGGCATGACCATGGTGACCCATTCGATTACCGAGCCTGGGTCCTATTCATCCGGTACGGCCATGCAGCCTGCGGCCGAATGGCGCAAGAGCGCGGCGCGTCTGAGGCAGCTCGACGATATCGCTCGGCGCCTGAAACATCTGGAAAAGCGTGTTGGGGACGTGACCCCTGGCGGTAATGCTTCATCAGATGGCTGATACCATTTCCATATCAAGTGTGCACAGCCGCTAGACTGCCTCCTTGATTTGCTAGAGGGGCGTGCCTTAGTCCGCACGCTCCCAATCTTTATTACAGGCTTCCCCCCGAAATGATGGACATCAACGAGATTCGCGAATACCTGCCTCACCGTTACCCGTTCCTGCTGGTGGACCGGGTCACGGACCTCAATGTTGAGGAAAAGCGCATTCGTGCCTACAAGAATGTCAGCATCAACGAACCGTTCTTCAACGGTCACTTCCCTGCGCATCCCATCATGCCAGGCGTATTGATCATCGAAGCGATGGCCCAGGCTGCCGGTATCCTTGGTTTCAAAATGCTCGACCTGAAGCCTGCCGATGGCACGCTCTACTATTTCGTGGGCTCTGACAAACTGCGCTTCCGCAACCCGGTAACTCCGGGTGACCAGTTGATCCTTGAAGCCAAGTTCATCAGCTGCAAGCGCCAGATCTGGAAGTTCGAATGCCAGGCCTCGGTCGACGGCAAGCCGGTGTGCTCGGCTGAAATCATCTGTGCGGAACGCAAACTATGAGTTTGATTGACCCTCGCGCAATCATCGATCCGACGGCCGTACTGGCCGCCGACGTTGAGGTCGGCCCATGGTCGATCGTCGGCGCAGGTGTGGAAATCGGCGAGGGGACAGTCATCGGGCCGCATGTGATCCTCAAAGGCCCGACGAGGATTGGCAAACACAATCGTATCTATCAGTTTTCATCGATAGGCGAAGACACCCCGGACATGAAGTACAAGGGTGAAGAAACACGTCTGGTAATCGGTGATCACAACATCATCCGTGAAGGCGTGACCATTCACCGCGGTACTGTCCAGGACCGTGCCGAGACCACCCTGGGTGACCACAACCTGGTGATGGCTTATGCCCATATCGGTCATGACAGCGTAATCGGCAACCATTGCATCCTGGTCAACAACACTGCGTTGGCCGGCCATGTGCACGTTGACGATTGGGCGATCCTGTCCGGTTTTACCCTGGTGCATCAGTACTGCCATATCGGCGCCCACAGCTTTTCCGGCATGGGTACCGCCATCGGCAAGGACGTTCCGGCGTTCGTCACCGTATTCGGCAACCCGGCCGAGGCCCGCAGCATGAACTTCGAAGGCATGCGCCGTCGGGGCTTCAGCGAAGACGCGATCCACGCCCTGCGCCGCGCCTACAAGGTGGTTTACCGCCAGGGGCTGACGGTCGACCAGGCCTTGATCGAACTGACGGAGCCAGCCGCATTGTTTCCGGAAGTCGCGATATTCCGTGACTCTATCCAGTCGTCGACTCGCGGCATCACCCGCTGATCATGGCCAGGCTGCGTATAGCGTTGGTGGCCGGAGAAGCTTCCGGCGATATTCTCGGTGCAGGCCTGATGCGGGCTCTCAAGCTCCAGCATCCGGCGGTTGAATTCATCGGTGTCGGCGGTCCGCTGATGCAGGCTGAAGGCCTGACGTCCTACTTCCCTATGGAACGCTTGTCGGTCATGGGGCTGGTGGAGGTGCTGGGCCGTTTGCGCGAGCTGCTGGCCCGTCGCAAAAAGCTGATCCAGACCCTGATCGAAGAAAAGCCCGACGTCTTTATCGGAATCGACGCTCCGGACTTCACCCTCAATATCGAACTCAAGTTGCGTCAGGCCGGGATCAAGACCGTGCATTACGTCAGCCCGTCCGTGTGGGCGTGGCGGCAAAAGCGCGTGCTCAAGATTCGCGAAGGCTGCGACCTGATGCTGACCCTGCTGCCCTTCGAGGCCAGGTTCTACGAAGAGAAGGGCGTGCCGGTGCGGTTTGTAGGGCACACCCTGGCCGATACCATTCCTCTGCAGGCCGACCGTGCTGCCGCGCGTGCCGAACTGGGTTTGCCCGAAGGTCCGCTGGTGGCCTTGATGCCGGGGAGCCGTGGCGGCGAAGTCGGTCGTCTCGGCGCGCTGTTTTTTGATGCAGCCGAACGCCTGCAGGCGCTGAAGCCGGGTGTGCGCTTCGTATTGCCATGCGCCAGTCCTCAGCGCCGTGCACAAATTGAAGAATTGCTGGTAGGGCGCAACTTGCCGTTGACCCTGCTCGACGGGGGCTCGCACCTGGCACTGGCGGCGTGCGATGCGGTGCTGATCGCCTCCGGCACTGCGACCCTGGAGGCCTTGCTCTACAAGCGCCCGATGGTCGTGGCCTATCGCCTGGCGCCGCTGACCTACTGGATTCTCAAGCGTATGGTCAAAAGCCCCTACATCTCCCTGCCGAATTTGCTGGCCCAGCGTCTGTTGGTGCCCGAGTTGTTGCAGGACGATGCGACGCCTGAAGCCCTGGCGCAAACCCTTTTCCCGTTGATCGACGGTGGCGAAGAGCAGACCCGTGGTTTCGACGAAATTCACCGCACCTTGCGCCGTGATGCGTCGAACCAGGCGGCGGATGCCGTGCTGACGTTGATCGGTCATAAGCAGGAAGCCCTATGAAGACGCAAATGGGCCTGGATTTCAGCCTGGTCGCCGATGCCCTTGACCTGGTTGCCGGTGTTGACGAAGTCGGACGCGGCCCGCTGTGCGGCGCAGTCGTCACCGCCGCGGTGATTCTCGATCCAAACCGTCCGATCCTTGGCCTCAACGATTCGAAGAAACTCACCGAAGCCCGTCGCGAAAAACTCTACGACGAGATCTGCGAGAAAGCCCTGAGTTGGCACATCGCCCGCGCTGAAGTCGAAGAGATCGACAAACTGAACATCCTGCACGCCACCATGCTGGCCATGCAGCGCGCCATTGAAGGCCTGCATATCACGCCAAAAATGGCGATGATCGACGGCAACCGCTGCCCGAAGCTGACGATGCCCGCAGAAGCGGTGGTCAAGGGTGATAGCAAAGTGCCGGCGATTGCCGCTGCATCGATCCTGGCCAAGGTCAGCCGTGACCGTGAAATGGCGGCTTTCGAATTGATCTATCCCGGCTACGGCATCGGCGGGCACAAAGGCTATCCAACGCCCGTTCATCTGGAAGCTTTGGCTCGCCTGGGCCCCACCCCGATCCACCGCCGCTCGTTCGCACCGGTTCGCCAGGCTTACGAGGCTCGGGAAAGCCTGATCGAGGTTTAGCAGCAAGGCTGATGTTTTTGCCAAGGCCCGGTACAATCCGGGCCTTGTTGTCTCCACGTTTTGTACAGGATCACTATGCCGGCTTCATTCGTTCACCTGCGCCTGCACACTGAATACTCCCTGGTCGACGGCCTGGTACGGATCAAACCCCTGGTCAAAACCCTGGTGGGCATGAACATGCCTGCCGTGGCGGTGACCGACCAGAACAACATGTGTTCCCTGGTCAAGTTCTACAAGGCCGCCATGGGCGCCGGCATCAAGCCGATCTGCGGTGCCGACCTGTGGCTGTCGAACAAGGACCCGGATAACCCACTGAGCCGCATCAGCCTGTTGGCGATGAACGGCGTGGGTTACCGCAACCTCACCGAACTGATTTCCCGTGGCTTTATCGATGGCCAGCGCAATGGCTCGATCATCATCGAGCGCGAGTGGGTGGCCGAAGCCAGCGAAGGGCTGATCATGCTCTCGGCGGCCAAAGAAGGTGAAATCGGTATCGCGCTGTTGGGCGGCAATCCTCATGAGGCTGAAGTGCTCGCCCGTGAGTGGATGGAGGTGTTCCCCGACCGTTTCTACCTGGAAATCCAGCGCACCAACCGCCCCAACGATGAAGAGCAGTTGCACGCCGCTGTGGCCCTGGCTGAAAAGCTTGGCGCGCCGCTGGTGGCGACCAACGATGTACGCTTTATCAAGAAGGAAGACTTCGAGGCCCACGAAACCCGCGTATGCATCGGTGAAGGCCGGGCGCTGGACGATCCGCGCCGCTCGAAAAACTACAGCGAAGAGCAGTACCTCAAAAGCGCCGATGAAATGGCCGAGTTGTTCAGTGACCTGCCCGAGGCCCTGGAAAACTCTGTCGAAATTGCCAAGCGCTGCAATATTGAAGTGAAGCTGGGCAAGCACTTCCTGCCCAACTTCCCGATTCCCGATGGCATGACCATCGACGAGTATTTCCGCAAGGTCTCGTTCGACGGTTTGGAGGAACGCCTGAGCGTCCTGCTGCCCAAGGACACCACTGAAGATTATGAAGCCAAGCGCCAGGTCTACGTCGACCGCCTGAATTTCGAGCTGGATATCATTATCCAGATGGGGTTCCCCGGTTACTTCCTGATCGTAATGGACTTTATCCAGTGGGCCAAAAGCAACGGCGTGCCGGTGGGGCCTGGCCGTGGATCGGGTGCTGGGTCGCTGGTGGCCTATGTGCAGAAGATCACCGACCTCGACCCGCTGGAATACGACCTGCTGTTCGAACGTTTCCTTAACCCGGAACGGGTATCGATGCCCGACTTCGACGTCGACTTCTGCATGGATGGTCGCGACCGGGTTATTGAGTACGTGGCCGAGAAATACGGACGCAACGCAGTAAGCCAGATCATCACCTTCGGTTCCATGGCGGCGAAAGCGGTAATTCGCGACGTGGCCCGGGTACAGGGCAAGTCCTACGGCCTGGCTGACCGCCTGTCGAAGATGATTCCGTTTGAAGTCGGCATGACCCTGGAAAAAGCCTACGAGCAGGAAGAAATCCTGCGGGACTTCATCAAGGTCGATGAAGAAGCGGCTGAAATCTGGGACATGGCGCGCAAGCTCGAAGGCGTGGTGCGTAACGTCGGTAAACACGCCGGTGGTGTAGTAATCGCGCCTACCAAGCTGACCGACTTTTCGCCGATCTATTGCGACGAAGAAGGCGACGGCCTGGTAACCCAGTTCGACAAGGACGACGTGGAGGCGGCCGGCCTGGTGAAGTTCGACTTCCTCGGCCTGCGTACCCTGACGATCATCGACTGGGCGCTGAAGACCATCAACCGCGACCGCGCCAAGGTCAATGAGCCACCGCTGGATATCGCGTTTATCCCGCTGGATGACAAGCCGACCTACAGCCTGCTGCAAAAAGCCGAAACCACGGCCGTGTTCCAGCTTGAATCCCGCGGCATGAAAGAGCTGATCAAAAAGCTCAAGCCCGACTGCCTGGAAGACTTGATCGCACTGGTGGCCCTGTTCCGTCCGGGCCCGCTGCAATCGGGCATGGTGGATGACTTCATCAACCGTAAGCACGGGCGTGCCGAGCTGGCTTACCCGCACTCCGACTACCAGTACGAAGGTCTCAAGCCGGTACTGGCACCGACCTACGGCATCATCCTGTATCAAGAACAGGTGATGCAGATTGCCCAGGTCATGGCCGGCTATACCCTCGGCGGCGCGGACATGCTGCGTCGAGCCATGGGTAAGAAAAAGCCCGAGGAAATGGCCAAGCAGCGCGGTGGCTTCATTGAAGGTTGCGCCACCAACAACATCGATGCCGACCTGGCCGGTAACATCTTCGACCTGGTGGAAAAGTTCGCCGGTTACGGCTTCAACAAATCCCACTCTGCCGCCTATGGCCTGGTGTCTTACCAGACTGCGTGGCTGAAGGCTCACTACCCGGCGCCGTTCATGGCGGCGGTACTGTCTGCGGATATGCACAACACCGACAAGGTCGTGACCTTGATCGAGGAAGTGCGCACCATGAAGCTGCGCCTCGACGCGCCGGACGTGAACACTTCCGAGTTCAAGTTCACGGTGAACGACGAAGGCCGCATCATCTATGGCCTCGGTGCGATCAAGGGCGTGGGCGAAGGCCCGGTGGAGGCGATTACCGAAGCGCGTCAGGACGGGCCGTTCAAGGACCTGTTCGATTTCTGCGCCCGGGTCGACCTCAAGCGCATCAACAAACGTACTCTGGATGGCTTGATCCGCAGCGGCGCCCTGGATCGCCTGGGCCCGTACTTCCATGATGAGCCGAAGGCGTACCAGGCCAATATCGACCGCAACCGCGCGGTATTGCTGACCGCCATGGAAGAAGCGATCAAGGCCGCCGAGCAGACCGCACGCACCCACGACAGCGGCCACGCCGACCTGTTTGGCGGGCTGTTCGTCGAAGAAGATGCCGACGTCTACGCCAACCATCGCAAGGCCAAGGACCTGACCCTCAAGGAGCGCCTCAAGGGTGAGAAAGACACCCTGGGCCTGTACCTCACCGGTCACCCGATTGACGAATATGAAGGTGAAATCCGGCGTTTCGCCCGCCAGCGCATCATCGACCTGAAGCCGGCGCGGGATACCCAGACCGTCGCAGGCATGATCATCGCGCTGCGGGTGATGAAGAATAAAAAGGGCGACAAGATGGGTTTCATCACCCTCGACGACCGCTCGGGCCGGATCGAAGCCTCGCTGTTTGCCGATGCCTTCCATTCCGCCCAGTCGCTGTTGCAGACCGACGCGATGGTGGTGGTGGAAGGGGAGGTCAGCAACGACGACTTCTCCGGCGGCCTGCGCCTGCGGATCAAGCGCGTGATGAGCATGGAAGATGCTCGCACCAACCTGGCCGAAAGCCTGCGCCTGAAGGTCAAGACCGATGCGCTCAAAGGTGATCAGCTACGCTGGTTGGGTGACTTGCTTAAACGCCACCGTGGCGCCTGCCCGGTGACCATGGAGTACACCGGCAACGACGCCAAGGCGATGTTGCAGTTTGGCGAGACGTGGCGAATTGACCCCGCCGATGGCTTGATTCAAGCATTGCGTGACCAGTTCGGGCGTGACAACGTCTTCCTCCAATACCGTTGACGGTCAGGCAGTACGAAGATCGCCTGATCTCGACCGAACATTTAATCTCGACCTAACCGCGCCTCTCCCTTAAGGTAGGGCGCGAATAGACAACCGGCTGGCCAGGCACTCCTTGGCCGTCGACCCAAGACGGACGCTTATGAACCCGAATTTTCTTGATTTCGAACAGCCGATCGCTGACCTGCAAGCCAAGATCGAAGAGCTGCGCCTGGTCGGCAATGACAATTCGCTGAATATCGGCGATGAAATCGCTCGCCTGCAAGACAAGAGCAGCACGCTTACCGAAGACATCTTCGGCAAGCTGACCAGCTGGCAGATCGCGCGCCTGGCCCGCCACCCGCGCCGTCCGTACACCCTGGACTACATCGACCATATCTTTACCGAGTTCGATGAGCTGCACGGCGACCGTCACTTCTCCGACGACGCCGCCATCGTGGGCGGTATCGCTCGCCTGGACGACCAGCCAGTGATGGTCATCGGTCACCAGAAAGGCCGTGAAGTGCGCGAGAAAGTCCGCCGCAACTTCGGCATGCCGCGCCCTGAAGGCTACCGCAAGGCTTGCCGCCTGATGGAAATGGCCGAGCGCTTCAAGATGCCGATCCTGACCTTCATCGACACCCCGGGCGCCTACCCGGGTATCGACGCTGAAGAGCGCAACCAGAGCGAAGCGATCGCCTGGAACCTGCGGGTGATGGCGCGCCTGAAGACGCCAATCATCGCTACCGTGATCGGCGAAGGCGGTTCCGGCGGCGCATTGGCGATTGGCGTCTGCGACCAGCTGAACATGCTGCAATATTCCACCTACGCGGTGATCTCGCCGGAAGGTTGCGCCTCGATCCTGTGGAAAACCGCCGAGAAGGCACCGGATGCCGCGGAAGCCATGGGCATCACTGCCGATCGCCTGAAAGGCCTGGGTATCGTGGATAAAGTGATCGCCGAGCCATTGGGCGGCGCCCACCGTGACCCGGCTGCCGCTGCCGCGACCATTCGTGCCGAACTCAGCTCGCAGCTGGCGATGCTCAAGAAGTTCGACAACGAGGCGCTGCTGGCCCGTCGTTACGAGCGCCTGATGAGCTACGGTCTCTAAGCCGACGCGTTACTAAATGCGGGAGCTGGCTTGTGTGGGAGCGGGCTTGCTCGCGAAGGCGGTGATTCAGTCAAGATAGTTGGCGACTGACACACTGCATTCGCGAGCAAGCCCGCTCCCACATTTGCCTTGTGTATGCTGGTTACCGCATTCCAGTTTGATGGCGTACTTTGCTATGAAGCCCACCTTAACCGCCAAGCTCCTGCAAATCCTCGCCCCCTGGCGCAACGCCCCGGCCTGGCATATCGCCTTCTCCGGCGGCCTCGACTCCACCGTCCTGCTGCACCTCCTGGCCACGCTGGCCAAAATCGACAAGCTCCCGCCACTCAGCGCTATCCATGTTCATCATGGGCTGCAAGCTGCGGCGGATGCGTGGCCGGCCCATTGCCAGTCCGTGTGCGACGCCTTGTGCGTGCCTCTGCGGGTGATCCGCGTGCAAGTGCAACAAGGTGCAAGCCTGGAGCGCGCGGCCCGTGACGCGCGGTATCAGGCGTTTGCCGAGGTCACCGGGGCAGGGGAGTTGCTGGTCACGGGCCAGCACCGTGACGATCAGGCAGAAACCTTACTGTTTCGGCTGTTGCGTGGGGCTGGCGTGCGTGGCCTGGCGGCAATGCCCGCGCAGCGCCCTTTGGCAGATGGCTATCTGGTGCGACCCTTGCTGGATGTGTCTCGCGCCGAGCTTGAAGCCTACGCCCGTGAACATCAATTGACCTGGATCGAAGACCCGTCGAACGCTGATCCGCGTTTCTCCCGCAATTACCTGCGCCACCATGTTTTCCCACACCTGACTGAACGTTGGCCCCAAGCCGTCAGCACCATGGCCCGCAGCGCCGAACATCTGAGCGAAGCCCACGGCTTGCTCGACGAACTGGCGCAGATGGACCTGCTGGCCGCCAGCCAGCACCCGGTGTTTCCCTGGCTGGCATTGCCTTCGCTGACCCTTGAACCGCTTGCCGCGCTCTCCGATGCCCGCCAGCGCAACGCACTTAGGCACTGGCTGACACCGTTGACACGCTTGCCCGACAGCGACCACTGGACCGGCTGGGCGACCTTGCGCGACGCCAAACACGATGCACAGCCACTGTGGCGCCTGGCCGACGGTCAATTGCACCGTTGTGGTGGGCTTATCTGGTGGTTACCTGCCAGTTGGTCGGAATTTTCTGACGCATCGGTGAGCTGGCCGCACCCGCAAAACCCACTACAGTTACCCGGTAACGGCCAAGTGCGCTTCAGCGGCAGTGCACCCGAAGGCCCCCTGAGCATCCGTTATCGCCAGGGCGGTGAAATCATGGAATTGCCAGGCCGGGGCCGGCGCGACCTGAAGCGCTTGCTTAACGAAAGTGCGGTACCAGGCTTCATCCGTGGCAGATTGCCGCTGCTGTATCAGGGCCAGCAATTGCTGGCTGTGGCCAACCTGCCGGGGCTTGCGGCGGGTGGCGGTACCGGCTGGCAATTACATTGGATGCCACCAACCTGCGATCAAGGTTTGAGCTGATAGAGCCTTTCCGGTAGACTACGCTCCCTTCTTGATACAACTTCTGTGGATTCGCCTGAATCGCAGCAGTTGCCGATTACCAAGCAGTCTTTGCTGGGCGATTCCAAAAAATGTGTAGCGATCAACGTACCGGTGTTTCATTGCTGGTCTGTCACAACGCGGCGGTTTTTTTGAAAGGTGCACTGTGATTAATGCAGGTGATCGGGGGCTTCGGCCTTCCTTCGCTTTCCCCGGCGGCTCGGACCGCTTTAACGCAGACTTCTAGGGTTTTTCATGACGCGCTACATATTCGTCACGGGCGGTGTTGTTTCTTCATTGGGGAAAGGCATTGCCTCCGCTTCATTGGCGGCCATCCTGGAGGCGCGGGGACTTAAGGTCACCATGCTCAAGCTGGACCCGTACATCAACGTTGACCCGGGCACCATGAGCCCGTTCCAGCACGGTGAAGTGTTCGTCACCCACGACGGCGCCGAGACCGACCTGGACCTGGGCCACTACGAGCGGTTCATCCGCACGACCATGACCCAGAACAACAACTTCACCACCGGCCGTGTCTACGAGCACGTGCTGCGCAAGGAGCGCCGTGGTGACTACCTGGGTGCAACCATCCAGGTGATCCCGCACATCACCGACGAAATCAAGCGCCGCATCATCAAGGGTGCAGGCGATGCCGACGTGGCGATGGTCGAGATCGGTGGCACCGTGGGTGACATCGAATCCCAACCGTTCCTCGAAGCCATCCGCCAGTTGCGTTTCGAAGTCGGCGCCAAGCGCGCGATGCTGATGCACCTGACGCTGGTGCCGTACATCGCCACCGCCGGCGAAACCAAAACCAAGCCTACCCAGCACTCGGTCAAGGAACTGCGTTCCATCGGCCTGCAGCCGGACGTGCTGGTGTGCCGCTCCGACCACGCGATCGACATCGCGTCCCGTCGCAAGATCGCCCAGTTCACCAACGTTGAAGAACGTGCGGTAATCGCCTTGGAAGACGCCGACACCATCTACAAGATCCCGGGCATCCTGCATTCCCAGGGCCTGGATGATTTTGTCGTCGAGCGCTTCGGCCTGCAGTGTGGCGGCGCCGATCTGTCCGAGTGGGAAGCCGTGGTCGACGCCAAGCTCAACCCTGAGCATGAAGTCACCATCGCCATGGTCGGCAAGTACATGGAGCTGCTGGACGCCTACAAGTCGCTGATCGAGGCGATGAGCCACGCGGGCATCAGCAACCGTACCAAGGTCAACCTGCGCTACATCGACTCCGAAGACATCGAGAACCAGGGCACCGCGTTGCTGGAAGGCGTTGACGCCATCCTGGTTCCGGGCGGCTTCGGTCTGCGTGGCGTGGAAGGCAAGATCACTGCCGTCCAGTACGCTCGTGAGAACAAGGTGCCGTACCTGGGTATCTGCCTGGGCATGCAAGTGGCGGTCATCGAGTTCGCTCGTAACGTGATGGGCTGGAAAGACGCCAACTCCACCGAGTTCGATCGCACCAGCGGCCATCCGGTCGTGGGCCTGATCACCGAGTGGGAAGATGCCACCGGCGCCGTCGAAACCCGTACCGAAGCCTCCGACCTGGGCGGCACCATGCGCCTCGGCGCGCAGGATTGCCTGCTGGAGCCGGGGTCCCTGGTTCACGATTGCTACGGCAAGGACGTGATTGTCGAGCGTCACCGTCACCGCTACGAAGTGAACAACAACCTGCTGCCGAAAATCATGGAAGCCGGCCTGAAAATCTCCGGTCGTTCCGGTGATGGCGCGCTGGTTGAAGTGGTTGAAGCACCGGATCATCCATGGTTCGTGGCTTGCCAGTTCCACCCGGAGTTCACCTCGACCCCGCGCGACGGTCACCCGTTGTTCAGCGGCTTCGTTAAAGCAGCACTGACGCAACATCAGAAGAAGGCGTAAACCTGATGGCCCAGAAGATCATTCGCGTAGGCGACATCGAGATTGCCAACGACAAGCCCATGGTGCTGTTCGGCGGCATGAACGTGCTGGAAAGCCGCGACATGGCGATGCAGGTCTGTGAAGAGTACGTGAAGGTGACCGAGAAACTCGGTATCCCCTACGTGTTCAAGGCCAGCTTCGACAAGGCCAACCGTTCGTCCGTGACTTCCTACCGCGGCCCGGGCCTTGAAGAAGGCATGCGGATCTTCCAGGACATCAAGCAAGCCTTCGGCGTGCCGATCATCACCGACGTCCACGAGCCTGAGCAGGCAGCCGTGGTTGCCGAGGTGTGCGACATCATCCAGTTGCCGGCCTTCCTGTCGCGCCAGACCGACCTCGTGGTCGCGATGGCCAAGACCGGCGCTGTGATCAATATCAAGAAAGCCCAGTTCCTCGCGCCTCAGGAAATGAAACATATCCTGAACAAGTGCGTGGAAGCGGGTAACGACCAGTTGATCCTCTGCGAGCGTGGTTCGAGCTTCGGCTACAACAACCTCGTGGTGGACATGCTCGGTTTCGGCATCATGAAACAGTTCGAATACCCAGTGTTCTTCGACGTGACCCACGCGCTGCAAATGCCCGGTGGTCGCGCCGATTCCGCTGGCGGGCGCCGTGCCCAGGTACTGGACCTGGCCAAGGCCGGCATCAGCCAGTCCCTGGCAGGTTTGTTCCTGGAAGCCCACCCGGACCCGGACAACGCCAAGTGCGACGGCCCATGCGCCCTGCGCCTGGACAAGCTGGAGCCATTCCTGGCCCAGTTGAAGCAGTTGGACGACCTGGTCAAGAGTTTTCCGACGGTAGAGACCGCGTAAGCGCCATTTCTCCGGTAGACTTTCCCTCGCTTTACGCTCAGGCCCGCAGGCCTGAGCCTTGTCGCCTGCAAGCCTGCCCGTTGTTCCACCCTTGCGGTCGGTCAAAAGATTTCCTTCAGCTGCGTCGTTTTCGTCAACTTTGGAGTGTTTACAACAATGGCAAAAATCGTCGACATCAAAGGTCGTGAAGTTCTCGACTCCCGTGGCAACCCTACCGTCGAAGCCGACGTGCTTCTCGATAACGGCATCATCGGCAGCGCCTGCGCGCCGTCCGGTGCTTCCACAGGTTCCCGCGAAGCACTGGAACTGCGTGATGGCGACAAGAGCCGTTACCTGGGCAAGGGCGTACTCAAGGCGGTGGCCAACATCAATGGCCCGATCCGCGACCTGCTGCTGGGCAAGGATCCACTTGACCAGAAAGCCCTCGATCACGCGATGATCAAGCTCGACGGTACCGAAAACAAAGGCAGCCTGGGCGCCAACGCCATCCTCGCCGTGTCCCTGGCCGCTGCCAAGGCCGCTGCACAGGACCAGGACCTGCCGCTGTACGCCCACATCGCCAACCTGAACGGCACTCCGGGTGTCTACTCGATGCCGGTTCCGATGATGAACATCATCAACGGTGGCGAGCACGCTGATAACAACGTCGACATCCAGGAATTCATGGTGCAGCCGGTTGGCGCCAAGACCTTCTCCGAAGGCCTGCGCATGGGCACCGAGATTTTCCATCACCTCAAGGCTGTGCTGAAGGCCCGTGGCCTGAGCACTGCAGTGGGTGACGAAGGTGGTTTCGCGCCGAACCTGGCGTCCAACGAAGACGCACTGAAAGTGATCTCCGAAGCCGTGGCCAACGCTGGCTACAAGCTGGGCACCGACGTGACCCTGGCCCTGGACTGCGCGGCCAGCGAATTCTACGAAGACGGCAAGTACAACCTGTCCGGCGAAGGCCACGTGTTCACCTCGGAAGGTTTTGCTGACTACCTCAAGGGCCTGACCGAGCGCTACCCGATCATCTCGATCGAAGACGGCCTGGACGAGTCCGACTGGGCTGGCTGGAAAGTGCTCACCGACAAGATCGGCGAGAAGATCCAGCTGGTGGGCGACGACCTGTTCGTGACCAACACCGAGATCCTGAAAGAAGGCATCGACAAAAAGATCGCCAACTCGATCCTGATCAAGTTCAACCAGATCGGCACCCTGACCGAAACCCTGGAAGCCATCCAGATGGCCAAGGCTGCGGGCTACACCGCCGTGATCTCCCACCGCTCCGGCGAAACCGAAGACTCGACCATTGCCGACCTGGCCGTGGGCACTTCGGCTGGGCAGATCAAGACCGGTTCCCTGTGCCGTTCCGATCGCGTTTCCAAGTACAACCAATTGCTGCGTATCGAAGAGCAACTGGGCGGCAAAGCCAAGTACAACGGTCGCAGCGAGTTTCGCGGCTGATTGTTAAATGGTAAAAGGTCAGCGGATTACGTCGGAAAAATCACGGCAGCGTGAATTTCGGCGCTAATCTCATGACTAACAAGCACAAGCCTGGTTTTTCCAGGCTTCGTGCTATCAGTTGCTGCAAAAGTTTTGCATGGCTGTCTTTTTTCACTGGATACCCGATATTCGATGCGCAGTCCCAATTGGTTGTTCCTCGTCTTGCTCTTGCTGCTGGCTGGCCTGCAGTACCGCCTTTGGGTGGGGAATGGCAGCTTGGCGCAGGTCACCGAACTGACCCAGCAAATTGCCGCACAGCACGCCGAAAACGAGGTGTTGCTGGAGCGCAATCGCGTGCTCGATGCCGAAGTACTTGAATTGAAGAAAGGCATGGAGACCGTTGAAGAGCGGGCTCGCCATGAGTTGGGCATGGTCAAGGAGGGCGAAACCCTCTACCAGTTGGCCCAATGAGCATTTCGTCACCGGCCTTCTGGGCCGTGATTCCTGCCGCGGGCGTGGGTGCCCGTATGGCCGCGGACCGTCCCAAGCAGTACTTGCAATTGGGTGGGCGCACTATTCTCGAACACAGCCTTGGCTGTTTCCTCGATCATCCGGGCCTCAAGGGGCTGGTGGTCAGCGTTGCGATGGATGACCCTTACTGGCCGACCCTGGCTTGCGCCACCGACCCACGCATTGTGCGCGTTGACGGCGGCGAAGAGCGCTCGGGTTCGGTCCTCAATGCCTTGCTTTACCTGCACGGCCAGGGCGCGAGCGATGACGATTGGGTGCTGGTGCATGACGCCGCCCGGCCGAACCTCAGCCGCGATGACCTGGACAAGTTGCTCTTTGAACTGGCCGACGACAGCGTGGGCGGGCTGCTGGCCGTGCCGGCGCGGGACACCCTCAAGCGCGCCGACAAGCACGGGCGCGTGTTGGAAACGGTTGATCGCACGCCGATCTGGCAGGCCTACACCCCGCAGATGTTCCACCTTGGCGCGCTGCACCGGGCCTTGGCCGACAGCCTGGTCTCGGACGTGGTCATCACCGACGAAGCCTCGGCCATGGAATGGGCCGGGCATGCGCCTCGCCTGATCGAAGGCCGTTCCGACAACCTCAAGGTCACGCGCCCGGAAGACCTTGAATGGCTGCGCCAGCGTCGGACTTTCCAGTCTTCCTGACGCTCACACCGTCATCTGTTCAACCCCGGCCGGGGTCTTGAACTCATCCACCAGCGCCTGAATGCTGTCGAACGGTTTGCCGTCCACGGCCCAACCGGGCGCGCTGATGGCGTATCGGCTGCCCTGTTGATCGATCCTGAAATGGCGTACGTCGCCTCGCCGTGAACGGTAGTGAAGGTGTGCCGGTGTCGTGACGGTGGCCGGTGTCAGCATGAACTGGCCTGGCTTGGTCAGCAGCGTCTGTGGCGTCCTGGCCTGGGGCTGGGAGGGGGCGGGCGCCGGTTGCGCCGGGCGTTGCAAGCTGGCGCGGTCCACCCGCAGGACCAGGTTGGCCTTGACCGTTCCCTCACCCTTGCCGATGCCCAGGCTGGCGGTGCGTCCCGTGTCCACTTCGACGCCGAGGTGCCCGCCAGCCGCTGCATCCTCGATCCGCAGGCCGATGCTGCCGGTGAGTTCGGCGATCCCCGGAATCCCTTTGTAGGTATTGGTATGGCTGTCACCCACCAGTGCGACCCATTTTCCCGGGCGCGGCTTGGTGGTCTGGATCCATTGAATCACCTCGGTGGCGTAGAAGTTCATCATGCGCTGGCGCAAGTTGTCGGCGGTGTCGGGCAGGTCGCGCAGCATGTAGCTGACAGTGCAGTCGATCGGCTGGATTTTGATCCCGGCGTCACGGGCTGCGGTGACGATGTTGACGAACGAGTAGTGCCGGTCGCGCAACGGCGGGTAGATGTTGTTGAGGAAGCCCTTGAGTTCCTCGGGCATCACCGCGCTTCGGGTACGGTAGAACGCCTTGAGCAAGGGCATGTGTACATCCGTCAGCAGATGCTCGAAATAGAGGCGTTTGACCCCCTCGCTGGCCAACAGCGGCATGTTGTTGATCAGGAACGCCTTGCTCGACAGGGCTCCATGGCTTTCGCCGATCACCAGGCCGTCGCTGGCGTGCAGCAGTTTTTGAATGATGGTCGGCTGCGATTCATTCAGGCTGAGCCTTGGAAGCACGGGCCGCATCGGTGAAAACGACAAGTTGGCAAAGAATATCGTGGCATCTTCAGACAGCTTGGTTCTTTTCTCGAAAAACAACTTGCGGGTGTCTTTCACCGGCTGGGCACCGCTGCCCACGGGTTCAAGGTTTTCCGAAAACGAACTGGTGTCGGTGAGCATCTCCGAAACGGTCTCGCGTGCGGGGGGTGGCATCTCGTAGGCACTGTAGAACGTCGAGTGTTGCGGGCCGCCGAACAGCGTGTAGACCCTTTGCCAGGCATTGCGAAATGCGCCTCCGCCGGCCAGCCCGGCCGTGCGCCACTTCAGGTCGGCGCTCTGGATGGCATACAGGCCGGTGGATTGCAGCGTGTTTGGCGCGTTGGGAGCCATTACGAACAGTTCGAAGAAGCCTGATTCATTGGGGGTCTTGTAGGTCAGGTACAGGTCGCCGTGAATCCGGATGGTCTGCAGGCCGCCGGGAGTCATCCGTGGGCTCAGGGTGCGCGTCTCGGTGTTGGCCGCCATGGAGGTTTCGTTGATGGCGCTGACGCTGATCCGGCCCGCATCCTGGCGTACTGCCGGGCCCAGGGTGGGGCGCAGGCTTTCGAGGCCCTTGAGCCCCTTGGACACGCCATGGGCGACCACCGGCAGCGCGTTAAGGGCGCCGAATACAATGCGCTCCTTCGCGTGGGGTTTGCCGCGCAGCAGGTCGTCGGCACCCACCACCATTTCAGTCGCGCCGGAGGTCAGGAAGCAAAATTCCGCCAGTAGTGCGTTGCCCATGGCCAGTGCTACGGGAACCGCCAGGATGCAGGCTTTTTCCAGGGCATCCAGGGTGTCGGCCTTGAGCGTATCCAGGGGCGAAATAAAGCTTCGCGCCGCTACTTTTGCAAGGCGTACCCTGATCTGCCGGGCGATGAACTCAAACGGGTTACTGCCCAGTGCCGGATACATCGGGTTATTGATGTACTGCTCGGGATCCCAGTAGTTATCGGCCCGCAGGCTGTTGAACAAACCCGGGGAGGTTGCCGGCTTCGGAAACACCGCCATCCCCACCAGTGCCTCCTCCACGCCGCTGTAGATCAGGCCGGAGTCGATGGCGTCCTCGTCGAAGTGTTGGGTCAGCGTCTTGCGTTGAGTGGCGTCCCTTGCCGTTTCCACCAGCCAACTGCGCATGTCTGCCGGGTTATTGAACCCATGGAAGGGCGAGGAGTTGCCCGGGATATAGAGCAGGGTCACCTGGCTTTGGTTATCGGTGATGGTCAGGATGTCGGTGGATTCGCTGTTGTGAACGCGCAATAGCCGCAGGGACAGGTTTGGGTCGAGGCGATAGGGCTCCTGGAAATCCTCCAGGGTGAGGTTGTCGTGGTTCTTGTCGATGCCGATTCCCGCCGCCCGTGCCGCCAGCTGTCTCTCTGCCACGGTCAGGGTGAACTCATGGAACTGTTCCAGATAGGCTTTGGTGAACGCGATGCGCATCAGGGTGTTGTAGTTTTCCCGGTGGTTGTTCCAAAACTTGCCGATCGCCTCGTCGTAGGTTTGTTCGAAATGGCTTGAGTTAACGATGAGCCTGAAGGTTTTTGGTGAAATCTGCAGCTGCGTGCTCGGGTCGTAAACCTGGGGCTGGCTTTGCAGATACAGCGCCTCATAACGCCTTGGCGGGATCCAGCCCGAGACGATGAACTCTTCGTTGAACATTGCCGGAATCCGGTTATCCATCAAGCGCGGCAGCTCGCTGACAATATTGAAATAAGGTGCAGTGGTGGAAAACCCGGTGGTATTGAGCATGCCGCCCGGGGGCTGGGGCGCATTGCAGACCATGGCCTCGGTCAGCGACATCGACTGGATCACCACGGCGGTGAAGGCCGCGTTGGGGTTGTCGGTGTTGTATTCGAGGGTGGCGAGGAGGGTGGTGTCCGGGTCGAACTCGACCTGGCTGAGGGGCTGTACCCGCTCGCGGATCAACTGGGCGGCGATTCGCGAAGGTACGGGAAAATCCGCCAGGACCTTGCGAACGAAATGACTGATGCGCTGGAGTTGCGGGCCGTTGGTTATCATGGGGGTGCCTGGTTACGCAGTAAAAAAGGCTATTTACCGGCACTCAGGCGCTGCATGGGCGGTAGCAGTCTATCTCAGGTAGACGGGATGGTTGCCCAGGCCCTCCTTGAGAAAGTCCACCAGTTTTCGCACCTTGGGCGAAAGGTGGCGTTGTTGCGGGTACAGCGCCCAAACCGCGGTGTTGGGCGGTTGATGGGCTTCGAGTAACGACACCAGTGCGCCGCTGTGCAAATGCTCCAGCACGTAATAGTCCGGCAACTGGCAAAGACCGACACCTTGCAGGGCCGCATCCAGCACCGCTTGCCCGCTGTTGCAGCGCCAGTTTCCCTGTACCCGCTGGGAAAATTCGCGCCCGTCCTGGGCCAGTTGCCAAATATCCGAGCTGCCGATCAGGCAGTTATGCCGGCTTAACTCCGACAAGCTATGTGGCCGCCCGTACCTGGCCAGGTAGGACTGTGACGCGCACAGGTACATACGCCGCGGCGCGAGGCGGCTGGCAACCATGCGCGAATCCGCCAGGCGCCCGAGGCGAATCGCCAGGTCCAGGCCTTCGTGCACCAGGTCCAGCTGGCGGTTGGTCAATTCCACGTCCACGCGCAATTGCGGATAAAGCGCCATGAACCGCGTCACCAGCGGCACGATAAAACGCTCGCCGTAAGCCACTGCGCAGGTCATGCGCAACATTCCCTTGGGCTCGCTGGCCAGGTCGCCCACGGCGCGCAAGGCTTCTTCGCGACCGTCCTGCAATCGCTGGCAATGTTGCAGGAAGGTCTGGCCGGCTTCGGTCAGTGTCACCTTGCGCGTGCTGCGATACAGCAAGCGTGTTTGCAGGCGCTCTTCCAGTCGCGCGACCTGGCGGCTGATATGGGACGACGACACGCCCAGGCGCTCGGCGGCCGCGGTGAATTGGCTGCATTCGGCCACGGCGACGAACTCGTCGATGCCCTCCCAGCGGTTTTCCAGCATGCTGATTATCCCTGCGTAGCAATAATGTTTTGCTTTTGTCTGGATTATTAATCAGATGAGCATGTTTTACACTGCCGGCCATACGTTTTTAACCCGATGGAGAAACCGGATGATCAAGTCCCGCGCGGCCGTAGCCTTCGAAGCCAAGAAACCCCTCGAGATCGTTGAAGTGGATGTGGCCATGCCCAAGGCGGGCGAGGTGCTGTTGCGGGTGGTGGCGTCCGGTGTGTGCCATACCGATGCCTACACCCTGTCGGGCGCGGACCCGGAAGGCATTTTCCCGTCGATCCTCGGCCACGAAGGCGGCGCCGTGGTTGAAGCCATCGGCGAAGGCGTGACCTCGGTGGCGGTGGGCGACCACGTGATCCCGCTGTACACCCCGGAATGCGGCAAGTGCAAATTCTGCCTGTCGGGCAAGACCAACCTCTGCCAGGCGATTCGCGCCACCCAGGGTAAAGGCCTGATGCCAGATGGCACCTCGCGCTTTTCCTACAAGGGCCAGCCGATTTTCCACTACATGGGCACTTCGACCTTCTCCGAATACACCGTGCTGCCGGAAATCTCCGTAGCGAAGATTCCCAAAGAAGCGCCGCTGGAAAAAGTCTGCCTGCTGGGCTGTGGTGTCACCACCGGTATCGGTGCAGTGATCAACACCGCCAAGGTCAAGCCAGGCGACACCGTGGCCATCTTCGGCCTGGGCGGCATCGGCCTGTCGGCGGTGATCGGCGCGGTGAAAGCCAAGGCCGGCCGCATCATTGCCATCGACATCAACCCGGCCAAGTTTGAAATCGCCAGGCAGCTGGGTGCCACCGACTGCATCAACCCGAAAGACTACGACCGCCCGATCCAGGACGTGATCGTCGATTTGACCGACGGCGGCGTCGACTTTTCCTTCGAGTGCATCGGCAATGTCCAGCTGATGCGTGCGGCCCTTGAGTGCTGCCACAAAGGTTGGGGCGAGTCGGTGATCATCGGCGTGGCCGGCGCCGGCCAGGAAATTGCTACCCGTCCGTTCCAACTGGTCACCGGCCGCGTCTGGCGCGGTTCGGCGTTCGGCGGCGTGCGCGGTCGCAGCGAGTTGCCAAGCTATGTGGAAATGGCCCAGACCGGTGAAATCCCGCTGGATACGTTCATCACCCACACCATGGGCCTGGAAGATATCAACAAGGCGTTTGACCTGATGCATGAAGGCAAGAGCATCCGCACCGTCATTCACTTCTGAGGTCGGCCATGAGTCTGGAAAACCTGTCGTGCCAGAAAAGCTTTGGCGGCTGGCATAAACGCTACAAGCATCATTCCGACGTGCTGGGTTGCGACATGACCTTCGCCGTGTACCTGCCGCCGCAAGCGGAGCAGGGCGGCAAATTGCCGGTGCTGTACTGGCTATCGGGCCTGACCTGCACCGATGAGAACTTCATGCAGAAGGCCGGCGCGCAACGCATGGCAGCCGAGCTGGGGTTGATCATTGTTGCGCCGGACACCAGCCCGCGCGGCCCCGGTGTGCCGGGTGATCCGGACAACGCCTGGGACTTTGGCCTGGGCGCCGGTTTCTACCTGAACGCCACCCAGGAGCCCTGGGCCCAGCACTATCGGATGCATGACTACGTGGTGCAGGAGTTGCCTGCATTGGTCGAGGCGCATTTCCCGGCGTCGGCCAAACGCGGGATCAGCGGCCACTCCATGGGCGGCCACGGCGCGCTGGTGTGTGCCTTGCGCAACCCGGGGCGTTATCAGTCGGTGTCGGCGTTCTCGCCGATCAACAACCCGATGGATTGCCCGTGGGGCCAGAAGGCATTCTCCCGCTACCTCGGCGAAGAGCGCTCGAAATGGCGCGAATGGGATGCCTGCGTGTTGATCAGCGAAGCCTCGGAAAAGCTGCCATTGCTGGTGGACCAGGGCGACCGCGACGATTTCCTCGCGGTGCAGCTCAAGCCTGAAGCGTTGCAACAGGCGGCCAGGGCGGCGAACCATCCGCTGGAGCTGCGCCTGCAACCGGGCTATGACCACAGCTACTTCTTTATCGCCAGCTTCATCGAAGACCACTTACGCCATCACGCGCGCGCTTTGCTCGGTTAATGTGAGGCAAAAGTAGGTAGAATCACGCCCTGAATTAAATCGGGGCGTTTTTTTATGCGTATTGGCCACGGCTATGATGTGCACCGTTTCGCCGAAGGCGATTTCATCACCCTGGGCGGCGTGCGGATCGCGCACCACCACGGGTTGCTGGCTCATTCCGACGGCGACGTGGTGCTGCATGCCTTGAGCGATGCCTTGCTCGGCGCAGCCGCGTTGGGCGACATCGGCAAGCACTTTCCGGATACCGACCCGACCTTCAAGGGCGCGGACAGTCGTGTGCTGTTGCGTCACGTGGTCGGCTTGATCCATGCCAAGGGCTGGAAGGTCGGCAACGTCGACAACACCATCGTCGCCCAGGCGCCCAAGATGGCCCCGCATATCGAAACGATGCGCGCGCTGATTGCCGCGGATCTTCAAGTTGAGTTGGATCAAGTGAACGTAAAAGCCACCACCACCGAAAAGCTCGGGTTTACCGGTCGCGAAGAGGGCATTGCCGTGCACTCCGTTGCCTTGTTGCTGCGCGCATGAATGATCTGCAACTGCTGGGCCCGCGTGCCTATGGCGAGGCCTTGGGCAGCGCTGTTCTAAAGGCCACCGCTGAAGACTTCCAGGTGGATGAAGTGCTGGATATCCCGCTGACCGGCGAGGGTGAACACCTGTGGTTGTGGGTGGAAAAGCGCGGCCTGAATACCGAAGAGGCGGCGCGGCGGATTGCCAAGGCGGCGGGCGTGCCGTTGCGTACCGTCAGCTACGCCGGGCTCAAGGACCGCCAGGCGCTGACACGCCAGTGGTTCAGCGTGCAGTTGCCGGGCAAGGCGGACCCGGACCTGAGCGCGGCTGAAAACGACACCCTGAAGATCCTCAAGACCGGCCGTCACAAGCGCAAGCTGCAGCGCGGCGCGCATTCGGCCAACGGCTTTACCTTGCGCCTGACCCAGTTTGCCGGGGATGCGGCGGCCATCGACGCCCGCCTGCAACTGATCGCCAGGCAAGGCATTCCCAACTATTTCGGCGCCCAGCGTTTCGGCCATAACGGCGGCAACGTCGTCGATGCCCGTGACTGGGCCGCGCGCAAGGCCTTGCCGGAGCAGCGCAATGTGCGTTCGCGCCTGCTCTCGACGGCCCGCAGTTTCCTGTTCAATAAAGTGCTGGCGGCGCGGGTGGCCGACGGTTCCTGGCAGCGCGCCCAGGTCGGTGACTTGCTGGCGTTTACCGACAGCCGCAGCTTTTTCCCGGCGGGGGAGGCTGAATGCAGCGACCCGCGCCTGGCAATCCTCGACCTGCATCCCACCGGCCCGCAGTGGGGCGAAGGTGATTCGCCGGCGGCGGGAGCAACCTTCGCGCTGGAACAGGCGATTGCCGACGGTGAAGCCGAACTGCGGGATTGGCTGGTGAATGCCGGCATGAGCCAGGAACGTCGCATTCTTCGACTGCCCATTGGCGGGTTGACGTGGCATTATCCCGAACCTGACATTCTGCAATTGGAATTCGTCCTGCCGGCTGGATGCTTCGCCACTGTCTTGGTGCGCGAGCTTGTAGATCTGGTGCCGGTGGGGCAGACGGACAGCCCATGCGTATTCTGATATCTAACGACGACGGGGTCACTGCACCCGGCCTTGCCGCGCTTCATGCTGCGCTGGCGGATTACGCCGAGTGCGTGGTGGTTGCCCCGGACCAGGACAAAAGCGGCGCCAGCAGCTCGCTGACGCTCGACCGTCCGTTGCATACACAGACGTTGCCCAACGGCTTTATCAGCGTGAATGGCACGCCGACCGACTGCGTGCACCTGGCGATCAACAGCCTGCTGGACCGCGAGCCGGACCTGGTGGTTTCCGGGATCAACCTGGGCGCCAACCTGGGTGACGACGTGCTGTATTCCGGTACGGTGGCGGCAGCCCTTGAAGGGCGCTTCCTCGGTCGGACCTCGTTCGCTTTTTCGTTTGCGTCCCGTCAATTGGACAACCTGGCGACTGCGGCGTATTTCGCCCGCAAGCTGGTGGAGGCCCATGACACCCTGGTCCTGCCGCCGCGCACGGTGCTCAACGTCAATATTCCCAATCTGCCCCTGGACCACATTCGCGGTATCCAGCTGACCCGCCTCGGCCACCGTGCCCGTGCGGCAGCGCCGCTGAAGGTGGTCGACCCGCGTGGCAGGGAAGGGTACTGGATTGCCGCTGCCGGCGATGCCGAGGACGGTGGCGAGGGCACGGACTTTCATGCGGTGATGCAAGGTTATGTCTCGATTACCCCGTTGCAACTCGATCGCACCTTCAGTGATGCCTTCAGTAGCCTCGATGGCTGGCTGGAGGGGCTGCGCTGATGGCTCGTGAACAAGACGACCTGCTGCGCCGGGGCATCGGGATGACCTCCCAGCGCACCCGCGAGCGATTGATCCAGCGCCTGTATGAAGAAGGGCTGTCCAATGCCCAGGTGCTGGAAGTCATCCGGCGTACCCCGCGGCATCTGTTTGTCGATGAAGCCCTGGCGCACCGCGCCTATGAAGACACAGCCTTGCCCATCGGCCACAACCAGACCATCTCCCAGCCCTATATGGTGGCGCGGATGAGTGAGTTGCTGCTGGCGGCGGGCCCGCTGGACAAGGTGCTGGAAATCGGCACCGGTTCCGGCTACCAGACGGCCGTGTTGTCGCAGCTGGTGGAGCGGGTGTTTTCCGTGGAGCGCATCAAGGTGTTGCAAGACCGGGCCAAGGAACGCCTGGTGGAGTTGAACTTGCGCAACGTGGTGTTCCGTTGGGGTGATGGCTGGGAAGGCTGGCCGGCACTGGCGCCATACAACGGCATTATCGTCACCGCGGTGGCGACCGACGTGCCCCAGGCCTTGCTCGATCAACTGGCTCCCGGCGGGCGCCTGGTGATTCCGGTGGGCTCCGGCGAAGTGCAACAATTAATGTTGATCATTCGCGAGGAAGAGGGCTTTTCCCGGCATGTGCTCGGCGCCGTGCGTTTTGTCCCGCTGCTCAACGGTCCGCTGGCCTGATCAATTATTTCTGCGTACTGAATTCTATTGCCGGGTATGTGTCTTACAGCGGGGTCTGTTGAGTCCACATGATCAGCCGTCGGAGTTAAACATGATGAAATTTTCTTTAGAATCGTGTTTCCAGTAAAAACCCAACGGCCAGTTATACTTGCGTCATATTTCAAGCCTGATACAGGCGTTCATAGTCAGCCACCACAAAGGGAGCGGCGGGTGAGTCTCACGGTCATTGCACAGCGTATGAGTCAAACAAGCTTTCAGCGACTGGTGATTGGCCTTGTCTTGAGTTCCTTGCTGGCGGCTTGTTCAAGCACGCCATCCGGTGGCGCGCGGGTGGTCGACCGCAATAACGCGGTACCGCAGAAACCTACCGTTACCACAGGCCAATACGTCGTGCGCAAGGGCGATACGATGTTCTCGATCGCCTTTCGTTATGGCTGGGATTACAAGGCGCTCGCCGCCCGTAACAACATCCCTGTGCCATACACGATACATCCAGGTCAGACCATTCGTTTCGATGGACGAACCGGTTCAACACCGACCGCGGTAGTCACAAACACGGCTTCTTCGCCGTCGTCTTCGAGCAAGACCACCATCATCACCCGGCCTGCAGGCACCGCCGCGCCTAGCGTTGCGAGCAAGCCGGCACCTGCGCCGATGCCGCCGGCGGGGCCCGCACCGACCGGCTGGGGATGGCCCTCAAATGGCATCCTTATTGGAAAATTCTCTTCAAACGGTAGTTTGAATAAAGGCATTGATATCGCCGGGGATTTGGGACAGCCTGTTTTAGCTGCGTCTGATGGGACAGTGGTGTACGCCGGGAGTGGTTTACGGGGCTACGGCGAGCTGGTCATCATCAAACACAGCGATACCTACGTCAGTGCCTACGGTCACAACCGCAGGCTGTTGGTTCGGGAGGGGCAGCAGGTCAAAGTCGGACAGACAATTGCCGAGATGGGGTCAACTGGTACAGACCGGGTGAAACTGCACTTTGAGATTCGCCGCCAAGGGAAGCCTGTTGATCCGCTGCAATTCCTTCCCCGTCGTTGATGTGTTGCACAGCCTGTTCCTCACGTAGTAGGAACAGGCTCCAGCGTTGCCAAGGATAAAGGCGTCGCTTGAGCTTGAGGTCGAACTCACCAAAGGACTATAACAATGGCTCTCAGTAAAGAAGCGCCGGAGTTTGACATCGACGATGAGGTTCTCCTTATGGAGACTGTCATCGATACGGAATCGATGTCGAATGAGGGACCTGCTGTACCTTCAGTTCGCACCAAATCCAAGAACTCCACCGCGTTAAAGCAACACAAGTACATTGATTACACACGGGCGCTCGACGCGACTCAGTTGTACCTCAATGAAATCGGCTTTTCCCCTCTGCTCACTCCCGAAGAAGAAGTCCATTTTGCGCGCTTGTCGCAAAAGGGCGATCCGGCTGGGCGCAAGCGCATGATTGAAAGCAACCTGCGACTGGTGGTGAAAATCGCCCGACGCTACGTCAATCGTGGGCTGTCCCTGTTGGACTTGATCGAGGAAGGCAATCTCGGCCTGATCCGGGCGGTGGAAAAGTTCGACCCTGAGCGGGGCTTCCGCTTTTCGACCTACGCCACCTGGTGGATTCGTCAGACCATCGAACGGGCGATCATGAATCAGACCCGTACGATCCGGTTGCCGATCCATGTGGTCAAGGAGCTCAACGTCTACCTGCGGGCGGCGCGTGAGCTGACACAGAAACTCGATCATGAACCTTCGCCTGAAGAAATCGCCAACCTGCTGGAAAAACCGGTGGGAGAGGTCAAGCGCATGCTCGGTCTCAATGAGCGGGTGTCTTCTGTCGATGTCTCGCTGGGTCCGGATTCGGATAAAACCCTGCTGGACACCCTGACCGATGATCGTCCTACGGACCCATGTGAGTTGCTGCAGGACGACGATCTGTCGCAAAGCATCGACCAGTGGCTTTCGGAGCTGACGGACAAACAGCGTGAGGTGGTGATTCGCCGCTTCGGGCTGCGCGGCCACGAAAGCAGCACCCTGGAAGATGTTGGCCTGGAGATTGGCTTGACCCGTGAGCGGGTGCGGCAGATCCAGGTCGAGGGCCTCAAGCGCTTGCGCGAGATCCTCGAGAAGAATGGCTTGTCGAGTGAGTCGTTGTTTCAATAAACGACGCAGGATGAAATGTGGGAGCGGGCTTGTGTGGGAGCTGGCTTGCCTGCGATAGCATCACCTCGGTGCAACTGATAGATCGAGGTGATGCTATCGCGGGCAAGCCCGGCTCCCACATAGGTGGGCTCCCACATTTTTTTGTGCATGGAATTACATCGTGTGATTGCTCGTTCCCACGCTCTGTGTGGGAAAGCAGCCCAGGACGCTCCGCGTCCCAAAGCGTGACGCAGAGCGTCACAAGAGGCATTCCCACGCAGAGCGTAGGAACGAGCGGGCACAAAAAAGCCCCGCTTTTGAGGGCGGGGCTTTTCGACTAAATCAGTAAAAGTTAGATAACTTGAACTTCTTCAGCTTGCATGCCTTTCTGACCGCGGGTAGCGATGAAAGAAACCTGTTGGCCTTCTTTCAGGCTTTTGAAGCCGTCGGATTGGATAGCTTTGAAGTGAACGAACAGGTCGTCACCGGATTGTGGAGTGATGAAGCCGAAGCCTTTTTCATCGTTGAACCACTTAACGGTACCAGTTTGGCGATTAGACATGGTGTATCTCCTTGGACAAAGTTAACTGCGACTCAGGAAAAGCCCTGGCCGAGACTGAGTGCAAAGAGCAGGAAAAATTCTTGGAGATGGTTGGATCGAAATTCAACATATCGTGTAGAGATTCTCAGTGACACAAGCAGCACAGTGGCGCCACCTTAACCCTTTTTCCGGAACGTGCCAATGGTATTTCCGAAGGTTTCTCTATTTTCGTGACTGGCGGCACCCTGATACCGCACCAACACCCCACAATTGAAGGTGCGCCCCGCCCAGCAGGGGCTGCGCGGCGCCAAGAAAAACAGCCGCCCCTTTGAACCACGGGGCCAGCCCCGGTAAGATGCCCAACAGAATTTTTTCACCTCGCTATTCAGGACACCCGCCATGAGCATCAAATCGGACAAGTGGATTCGCCGCATGGCGCAAGAGCACGGCATGATCGAGCCCTTCGTGGAGCGCCAGATGCGTGGCGAAGGCGCTGAGCGGCTGATCTCGTTCGGGGTTTCCAGCTACGGCTACGACGTACGCTGCGCCGATGAGTTCAAGGTGTTCACCAACATCAACTCGGCAACCGTCGATCCGAAAAACTTCGACGAAAAAAGCTTCGTCGACGTCAAGAGCGACGTCTGCATCATCCCGCCAAACTCCTTTGCCCTGGCGCGCACCGTCGAATTCTTCCGTATCCCGCGTAATGTCCTGACTATCTGCCTGGGCAAAAGCACCTACGCGCGCTGCGGCATCATCGTCAACGTGACGCCGCTGGAGCCGGAATGGGAAGGGCACGTCACCCTGGAGTTCTCCAACACCACCACCTTGCCGGCAAAAATCTACGCCAACGAAGGCGTGGCGCAGATGCTGTTCTTCGAATCCGACGAAGAGTGCGAAGTGTCCTATAAGGACCGTGGCGGCAAGTATCAGGGCCAGCGCGGCGTCACTCTCCCACGCACTTGATCGAATCGTCTTACAGGCTAAGGGAATTTGTCAGCGGGCATGCACTCTATTGGGTGTACTGCCCCGACGCGTGCACAACGCGCCGGGCCACGCTTGAGGAGTCCCCTATGAAGCTCGATCCGCGAATCAGCGCCGAACTCGCCCGGCTTGAACCCAACCAGATTGGTGTGATGGCCTGGTCCTTGATGGCCGATCCCGCCGCAGGCGGCATTCCCGGCCAGCCAGGTCCCGATGATCCCTGGCCCAACCAGCCTGAAGAGCCTGGCGAACCCACTCTCCCTGACGAACCGCCTCCCGCCCCTGTGGCCTGATTTCCTGCACGTGTCGCCAATGGTCAGTTGCTCAACGCACTGGCCATACTTCCTGGTCTCCGATCACGAAGATCCGGCTGCCTTCTTCCTGCGTCACTGAATAACCCCCGGTAAAAGCGCCGAACGCCGGTAGCAGGCTGACTTGGTTGCCGATCAGGAAGCACGGCAGGCGCAAGCTTTGCCGGCCCTTGCCCCGCAGGCGATACACCGGATGCACGTGCCCGGCCAGCACATGGTGGCTGGCATGGGCGTCGGGCTCGTGCTGCAAGGCAAATGGGCCCATCAGCAAGGGTTCGGTCACCACCTCAATATTCAGATCGCCAGGCGGGTCGCCAGCGCGTTTGTCGTGGTTGCCGCGAATCAGCGTGAGCGCCACGCCTGCATGACGCTCACGCCAGGCTCTCAGGGCGTTCAGGGTGCCGCTGGCGTGAGAGCCGGGCCCGTGGAGAAAGTCGCCGAGAAAGATCACCTGCGCGCCGGGGAAAGCCGCCAACAACCGGTCCAGGCGCTGCAGGTTGGCCGTCGTCGTGCCCTGTGGCACTGGCTGGCCCAGGCTGCGATAGGCCGACGCCTTGCCAAAATGCGCGTCGGCGATCAGCAGGCACTTTCTCGCAGGCCAGTACACCGCCTTGTCCGCCAGCAACCACAGCGCTTCTTCCGCCAGATGTATCGGGTAATGAGCGGGCATCAGGGCTTCCCGTTATCGGCGACTTTTTCCAGATCCTTGACCATCCGCGCAATCCGCTCCGAGAGTTTTTCCGAGCTCAGGCTTTCCCGAAAACGTTCCACCAGCAGCGGAAAGGCCAACGGCGTAGGCCGTTTGATGCGATGCAGGTCCAGCTTCAACCCAGACAGGTGGCGCAAGGTCTCTTCCAGGCGACGAATATCCAGCTCATCCCGCAGGACTTCTTCCCCGGCCTGGGTCAGCAGCAGGTTCTGCGGGTCATATTGCTTGAACACTTCAAAGAACAAACCGCTGGAAGCCTGGACCTGACGCGTACTTTTCGGCGCGCCCGGATAGCCTGCGAACACCAGCCCGGCGATCCGCGCGATCTCGCGAAAACGTCGCAGGGCCAGCTCACCGGCATTCAGGCTGGCTACCACGTCATCCAGCAGATGATTCGCGCTCAGCAGTTCGCCGCCCAATAACTCAGGCCAATCCACTTCGGTCGCACTCAACAGTTCCAGCCCATAGTCATTGACCGCAATCGAGAACGTCACCGCCTGCTGCCGGCTGACGCGCCAGGCCAGCAGGCTCGCCAGCCCCAGATGCACCTGGCGCCCGGCAAACGGATACAGGAACAGATGCCAGCCCTCCCGGGACTTGAGGGCCTCGGCCAGCAAGTGATCGCGGGTCGGCAGCCCGGACCAGCGCAGTTGGGTTTCCAGCAAGGGTTGCACCGCTTGCATCTCCGGGCCGAGATAGTGACCGTGGGCAGCCGCATCAAAGCGCTCGACCACCGCCTGGGCCAGCTCGTTGGAAAGAGGCATGCGCCCGCCGTTCCAGCGTGGCACGGCAGCCTTTTTCGCGGTGCTGCGCTTCACATAAGCAGTCATGTTTTCCACCCGTACCAACTCCAGCAAGCGGCCGGCGAACAGGAAACCATCCCCTGGCTTAAGTCGTGCAATAAAGCCTTCCTCGACACTGCCCAGGGTCTTGCCACCGCCGCCTTTGCTCCAGAATTTCAGCTGGATGCTGGCGTCGCTGACGATCGTACCCACGCTCATGCGATGGCGTCGCGCCAGGCGTGCGTCGGGGACGCGCCAGATGCCGTGTTCGTCCGGCTCGACGCGGCGGTAATCCGGGTAGGCCGTCAGTGACAGGCCACCATGGCGCACGAAACCCAGGGCCCAGGCCCAATCTGCTGCGCTCAGGTCACGATAGGCCCACGCGGTGCGCACCTCCGCCAGCAGCTCATCCGGCACAAAGCCGCCGCCCAGCGCTATGCTCACCAGATGCTGCACCAGCACATCCAACGGCTTGTGAGGCGACTGGCGCGCTTCTATGCGCCGTTCAGCGATGGCGTCCTGCGCGGCAGCGGCTTCCACCATTTCCAGGCTGTGGGTTGGCACCAGCGTGACCCGCGACGGCCGGCCCGGTGCGTGGCCGGAGCGCCCTGCGCGCTGCATCAGCCGGGCTACGCCCTTGGCGGAGCCAATCTGCAGTACCCGTTCCACCGGCAGGAAATCTACCCCCAGGTCCAGGCTCGACGTACACACCACGGCCTTCAGTTGCCCCTCCTTCAGGGCTCGCTCCACCCAGTCCCGGGTTTCCCGGGACAGCGAGCCGTGGTGCAGGGCAATCACTCCGGCCCAGTCGGGGCGCGCGTCGAGCAGGGCCTGGTACCAGATTTCCGATTGTGCCCGTGTGTTGGTAAACACCAGGCAACTGCTGCTGGCATCGACTTCGGCCACCACTTGCGGGAGCATTTTCAGGCCGATATGGCCGGCCCACGGAAAGCGCTCGATAACCGGTGGCAACAGGGTGTCCACTCGCAACTGTTTGGTGGTTTGGCCTTGGACGTTGATCCCGCCGCCTTGTGGGATCAACACCTCCAACGCGTGGGCCTGATTACCCAGGGTTGCGGAAATGCCCCACACAATCAGGTCGGGGTGCCATTGCCGAAGGCGTGCGAGGGCCAGTTGCAATTGCACGCCGCGTTTGTTGCCGATCAGTTCGTGCCATTCGTCCACTACCACCATGCGCAGGTGCGACAGGCTGGCCTGGCTGTCGGCGCGGGCGAGCATCAGCGTGAGGCTTTCCGGGGTGGTGATCAGGGTGGTGGGCAGACGGCGGGTTTGGCGGGCGCGTTCGCTGCTGCTGGTGTCGCCGGTGCGCAGGCCGACGGTCCAGGGGATTTTCAGTGATTCGAGCGGGGCCTCAAGGGCGCGGGCGGTGTCGGCGGCCAGGGCGCGCATTGGGGTGATCCACAGGACGGCCAGCGGTTCGGCGGGGGCTTTGCGTTTGCGGGGTGTGGTTTCGGTGATGGCGAATCGGTTGAGGGCGGCGAACCACAGGGCGTAGGTTTTCCCGGCGCCGGTGCTGGCGTGGAGCAGTCCTGACTGGCCTTCCTTGACTGCGTGCCATACGTCTTTTTGGAAGGCGAACGGTTTCCAGCCCTTGGCGGTGAACCAGTCTTTGGCGAAGTTGGGGGATTTGACCATGCTTGGGGCTCTGGGGGGGTAATTCAGAGACCTTTGGGGTGGGGGAAAGGTTTAACTGCGATTTTTTTTGGGGCGGGGTGTATATCCGTTATTTAGGTAACGGCTGCCTATGGTTCCGCTCTTACAGCGGGTCACTTTTGGCAAACGCCCCAAAAGTAACCAAAAGGTCTTTGCCCCACCACTCGGTGCCTCGCCTAGGCTCGGCATGCCCGCACTCCGGCACGGCTCCGCGGGCCGCCGCGACGGGCCATCCATGGCCCGGCGCGGCTAAATCGGCATCCTTGCCGATTTACCCGCTCCACCGTGCCTACTTGCGGCCATCGTGGTTGACGGGGCCTGCAGATCAAAATCAAAAGCAAAAGCACGGCGGCCTGAAAGCCGACCTGAGTGTTAAAAGCCAGATCAAAAACCAGAGCGAAAGCAGAGCTGCTTTTCTGTAGGAGCTGGCTTGCCGGCGATGCAGACAACTCGGTGTATCAGGCAAACCCAGTTGATGCCATCGCCGGCAAGCCAGCTCCTACAGTGGACCGTCCCCGCTTTAGCTTTTGATTTTGCTTTTAACACTCAAGCCGGCCGGTAGGCCGCTGTGCTGTTGATCTGCTTTTGATCTTGATCTTGGGCGCCCCGTTAAACCACGCTGGCCGAACGCAGGCTTTGGAGCGTGGGTAACCCGGCAGGACGCCGGGTTAGCCGTCCTGGGCCAGGGATGGCCCATGACGGCGGCCCACGGTCCAAAGCCGGAGTGAGGGCACTCCGAGCCTAAGCGAGGAGCCGAGTGGTGGGGCAAGAGCGTTTTGCTTACTTTTGCGCTGTTCAAAAGTGAGCCGCTGTAAGAGCGGAACCATAAGTGGCCGTTACCTAAATAACGGATATACACCCAACCCCTGCGGGCTACTTCAAATTCCCACTCAAAAACTGCTGCAACCGCTCGCTCTTCGGATTACCCAGCACATCCTCCGGCGCACCCTGTTCCTCCACCAACCCCTTGTGCAAAAACAGCACCTGGCTCGACACCTTGCGCGCAAAGCTCATCTCATGGGTCACCATGATCATCGTCCGGCCTTCCTCAGCCAAACCCTGGATCACCTTCAACACCTCACCCACCAACTCCGGGTCCAGCGCCGAAGTCGGCTCGTCAAACAGCATCACCTCCGGCTCCATCGCCAGCGCCCTGGCAATCGCCACCCGCTGTTGCTGGCCACCCGACAAAAACGCCGGATATTGACCGGCCACCCGCGCCGGCAACCCCACCTTGTCCAGATACCGGCGAGCGCGATCCTCGGCGTCCTTCTTGCTGCAACCCAGCACCCGGCGCGGCGCCATGGTGATGTTCTCCAGCACACTCATGTGGCTCCACAGGTTGAAATGCTGAAACACCATCGCCAACCGCGTACGCAGGCGCTGCAACTCAGCATCATCCGCCACGCGCATCCCATGGCGGTCACTGACCATGCGAATCTGCTGCCCATCCAGCGTCATCGCGCCATCATTGGGCTGTTCAAGAAAATTGATGCAACGTAAAAAGGTGCTTTTGCCCGAGCCACTGGCGCCGATCAAGCTGATCACATCACCGGTCCTGGCCTTGAGCGAGACACCTTTGAGCACCTCATTGTCGCCATAGCTTTTATGCAGGCCTTCAACGGTCAATTTGTACATGGGGCGTGCATCCTCAAGGCGAAAGTAGGTAGCCGCTGCGATAGGCTTCAGTGCCTGCGACATGGGCAATGACCATCCCGGCAGTGGCCATGCGCCGCAGCGAACGAGCGTAAAGCAGCCCGGCATTGCGGCAATGCACTGGCGTTACGCGGTCGGAAATGGGGTCGATGATTTCGGCGATCAGTTGCCCGGCGTCCACGTATTCCCCAGGCAGCGCGCTGAATACCAGCAAGCCGCCCACGGGTGTGGCCACCGGCTCGACGCCCGCCAGCGGTGTGGCGGGGTAGGGCAATTCCGGTAGCGGTGCCGGCTCGCCGCTGATTGCGCCGAAGTGAATCAGGTAATCGATGATCGCCTGGCAGTCGAGGCTGGCCAGGCCGTGGTTGACGTCGCCCTGGCCGCGCAACTCGACGGTCACCGAAAAGCTGCCCATCGGAATCGGGAAGCGCTCGCCAAACCGTTGTTGCAATTGCCACCACACCAGCGTGAAACACTCATCGAACGACTGCCCACCGGAATCGGTAGCCAACAGGCTGGCTTCCGAACCGATATAGCGCGCCAGCGGCTCCACCTGCGGCCACGCCTCGGGGGTGGTGTACAGGTGTGCAACGGCTTCGAAGTCGCAGTGCAGGTCCAGCACCATGTCGGCATCACACGCCAGGCGTTGCAGCACCAGGCGTTGGGATTCCAGTTGTGTGACGGGCGTTTGCGCCGCCAGGGCCATGGTCAGCGCATCGCGGATCAGTTCGACGTTGTGCGCAGGATCATCTCCCAGCAGGCCTTCGACTTGATTGCCAACCTCGTCGGACAGGTCGACAAACAGGCGGTTGAAGTTCTGCCCGCTTTCCAGCTCGTAGCGGCCCAGGGGGATGTCCATCAACACCTGTTCCAGGCCGGTCGGGTTGGCGATCGGTACCAGCACGATCTCGCTGCGCAGGCGGCCGGCCGCAGCCAGCTCCGCCAGGCGCGCCTTCAAGTGCCAGGCCACCAGCATGCCCGGCAATTCGTCGGCGTGCAGTGACGACTGGATGTAGACCTTGCCTTCGGCCTGCTCCGGCCCGAAGTGGAAACTGTGGATTTGTCGCTCCGTGCCCGGCACCGGCGCCACAAGTGGATGAATCTGATGACGCATGAAGGCTCCTTAGTGGCTGGGGCCGAGAAAGGCCAGCCAGCGACGCTCCGCCAGACGAAACAGACCGACCAGGGCAAAGGTCACGGTCAGGTAGATCAGCGCAGCGATACCGAATGATTGAAAGGTCATGTAGGTGGCCGAGTTGGCGTCCCGGGCGACTTTCAGGATATCCGGGATGGTCGCGGTGAAGGCCACCGTCGTCGAGTGCAGCATCAGGATCACTTCATTACTGTAGTACGGCAGCGAGCGGCGCAGGGCCGACGGCATGATCACGTAGGCATACAGCTTCCAGCCGCTGAGGCCGTAGGCTTTCGCCGCTTCGACTTCGCCGTGGGCCATGCTGCGGATCGCCCCGGCAAAAATCTCCGTGGTGTAGGCGCAGGTGTTGAGGGCGAAGGCGAGAATCGTGCAGTTCATCGCATCACGAAAGAACGCGTCCAGCACCGGCTGCGCGCGAACCGCCGCGATGCTGTAGATCCCGGTGTAGCAAATCAGCAACTGGATATACAGCGGCGTGCCGCGAAACAGGTAGGTGTAGAACTGCACCGGCCAGCGTACCCAGCGATTGCGCGACACCCGCGCAATGGACAGCGGGATCGATACCAGGAAGCCGATGAAGATCGACGCGCTGAGCAGCCACATCGTCATGGCCAGCCCGGTGATGTGCTGGCCGTCGCTATAAAGGAAGGGGCGCCAGTATTGCTGGATAAGTTCGATCATCGCACTGCCTCCCGGGAGCCTGCGGAGTAGCGCCGTTCGAGGCGGCGCAGGACGAAGTTGGACGCGCTGGTGATCAGCAGGTAGATAAACGCGGCGATCACCAGGAAATAGAACAGCTGATAAGTACTCTTGCCGGCATCCTGCGCGGCCTTGACCAGGTCGGCCAGGCCGATGATCGACACCAGTGCCGTGGCCTTGAGCATCACCATCCAGTTATTGCCGATGCCCGGCAGGGCGAAGCGCATCATCTGCGGGAAGGTCACGAAGCGAAACCGCTGGCCACGCGTGAGCCCGTAGGCCGTGGCGGCCTCCAACTGGCCACGGGGCACGGCGAGGATCGCGCCGCGAAAGGTCTCGGTGAAATACGCACCGTAGATAAAGCCCAGGGTGATCACCCCTGCGCTGAATGGGTCGATCTCGATGTAGTCCCATTCCATAAAGTCGGTAAAGCTGGTCAGCCAGATTTGCAGGCTGTAGAAAATCAGCAGCATCAGCACCAGGTCGGGCACGCCGCGAATCAGGGTGGTGTAGATCTGCGCGGGAATCCGCAGGAACGGCAGGCTGGACAGTTTGGCAGTAGCCCCGAGCAGGCCCAGCAACACGCTGACGGCCAGGGAGAACACCGACAACTTGACGGTCATCCAGGTGCCTTGCAGCAACAGCGGGCCGAAACCCTTCAAGCTGAAGGCACTGAGCCCCAGGGTTTGCAAAAGATCTTCGAACATAAATCAGGACCTATGGCGATAAAAAAGCGCCCCTCCAGAGGAAGGGCGCCCCAGGCATTATTTGCCGCTGTACAGGTTCAGATCGCCAAAGTGTTTCTTCTGGATGGTGGCGTAGGTGCCATCATCGTGTAACGCTTTGATACCTTTATCCAACAAGGCCTTGAGGTCTTTGTTACCTTTTTTGATACCGACCGCAGTTTTGGACGGCAGCAGTGGATCGTCGATGGCCTTGCTGACTTCGTAGTCAGCACCGGCTGGCGACTTCAAAAAGCCCAGTTCGGCTTGCAGCATGTCCTGCACGGAAGCGTCCAGGCGGCCGGAAGTCAGGTCGGCGTACACCTGGTCCTGGTTGGCGTAGGCCTTGGTGGTGACACCGGCCTTGTCCAGTACGGCCTTGGCGTAGGCTTCCTGGATGGTGCCTTGCTCGTAGCCAACGCTTTTGCCCTTGAGGGACTCAGGCGTGGAGTAGTTCGCGCCCTTTTTGAACACCAGGGAAGTTGGGCCGGAGAACAGCTCGTTGGAGAAGTCGATCGCCTTTTCACGGGCTTCGGTCACGGTCATCGAGGAAATCACGCCGTCAAACTTGTTGGCGTTGAGGCCTGGAATCATGCCGTCGAAATCACTTTCGACCCACTTGCACTTGACCTTCAGCTCGGCACAGATGGCATTGCCCAGGTCGATATCGAAGCCCACCAGGCTGCCGTCAGCGGCTTTCGACTCAAATGGCGCGTAGGACGGATCGACACCAAAACGCAATTCCTTGTATTCCTTGGCCAGCGCGGAACCGGCGGCCATGCACAGAGCCAGTGCAGAAAGGGTCAGCAATGCTTTTTTCATTATGTAATCCCTGGAAACCAAGATAAGCGCTTGTGGCGCGGTTAGGACTGTTACTGAACGGTGTCAGACCGGACTCAAGTAGCAATTTCTGCACCATAGTTCCGAATGGTCGTTTTAAAAGGTGAGATTAAGGAGTTGTGCCAGTAGGAAATGCCCGAAAATGGGCATTGATCAATCTATGCATTATTTTGGGGCGTGTGAGGTTTTCAAATGTGGGAGCGGGCTTGCTCGCGAATGCGGTGGATCAGTCGGTACATGTATTGACTGACACACCGCATTCGCGAGCAAGCCCGCTCCCACATTGATCGGTGGCGTTCGTGAGAGGCTTGTCAGGCCAGTAAATCCTGCAGGGTCGCCAGGTTGTCGGCTTCCTCGACGGCCTTGTCCTGGCGCCAGCGCAACATCCTCGGGAAACGCACCGCAATTCCGCTCTTGTGCCGCTTGGACAGGGCAATCCCTTCAAAACCCAGTTCAAACACCATGCTCGGCGTGACGCTGCTCACCGGGCCGAATTTCTCCACGGTGGTCTTGCGCACGATGGCGTCGACCTTGCGCATTTCCTCATCGGTCAGCCCCGAATACGCCTTGGCGAACGGGACTAAAGTACGCTCAGTACCGGGCGGGCCGTCCCACACCGCAAAGGTATAGTCGCTGTACAGGCTGGCGCGCCGGCCATGGCCGCGCTGGGCGTAGATCAACACCGCATCGACGCTGAACGGGTCGACTTTCCACTTCCACCACACGCCCATGTCCTTGGTCCGGCCCACGCCGTAGAGCCCGTCCCGGGCCTTGAGCATCATGCCTTCCACGCCCAGGCTGCGGGACGCCTCACGCTGCTCTGCCAAGTCTTGCCAGCTATCGCCGATCAGCACTGGCGACGTGCGCAACGTTGGCTGGTCGCAGTCGCTGACCACCAGCTCCAGTTGCGCCCGGCGTTCGGCCTGGGTGTGGTTGCGCCAGTCTTCGCCGTGGTGTTCCAGCAGGTCATAAGCGAGCACGGCGACCGGCGCGTCTTCGAGGATTTTCTTGCCCAGGGTCTTGCGGCCGATACGCTGTTGCAGCAGGGCGAAGGGTTGCACCGAGTCCTTCCACACCACGATTTCGCCGTCGATCACCGTGCCATCGGGCAGGCTGTTTTCCAGGTCATGAAGCTCCGGAAAGCGCTCGGTGACCAGTTCTTCGCCCCGAGACCAGACCCACAAGCGGCCTTCGCGCTTGACCAGTTGTGCGCGGATACCGTCCCACTTCCATTCCACTTGCCAGTCAGCAGGGGAGCCGAGCAAGGCATCGAACTGCTCCACCGGCTGGGCCAGGCCATGGGCCAGGAAAAACGGATAAGGCTGCCCGCCACGCTGGGCGTGTTCGTCGGACGATTCGGCGGCAATCAGCTTCAAGTAGCCTTCGGCCGTCGGACGGTTCGACAGGTCGGTGTAGCCCACCAGCCGCTGGGCCACGCGTTTGCTGTCCAGCCCGGCCATGGCGGCCAGGGCGCGGGTGACCAGCAACTTCGACACACCGACCCGGAAGCTGCCGGTGATCAGCTTGATGCAGAGCATCAGGCTCGGCTGATCCAGCTGTGCCCACAACGCGGGCAGGCGTTCTGCCAGTTCTTCTGGCGGCAGGCCACGCAAGGGCAGGAGTTTTTCTTCCAGCCACACGGCCAGACCATCGTCCGAGGTGTGGGGCGATTCCGGTAACAGCAGGGAAATGGTTTCCGCCAGGTCGCCTACCGACTGATAACTCTCTTCGAACAGCCACGGCTCAATGCTCGCGGCTTCGGTGGCCATGTCCCGCAGCAACCGGGTGGGCACCAGTTGCCGGGGCCGGCCGCCGGATAAAAAGTACACCGCCCACGCAGCATCTTCCGCGGGCGCCTGTAGGAAATAAGCCTGCAAGGCGGCGAGCTTGGCGTTGCTGGAGGTGGTGGCGTCGAGGTTGGCGTACAGCTCGGCGAAGGCTTTCATGACGTGGCCTCCTCTTCGTCATCGCCGTATTCGGTGGTGAATCCCTGGGCATCCAGGCCCTTTTCCCGCAGGTGCCTGACCAATACGCCCACAGAACCGTGGGTGACCATTACCCGCTCGGCACCGGTTTGCTCAATGGCCCATAACAGTCCGGGCCAATCGGCGTGGTCCGAGAGCACAAAGCCGCGATCCACGCCGCGCCGACGCCGGGTTCCGCGCAGGCGCATCCAGCCGCTGGCGAAGGCGTCACTGTAGTCGCCGAAGCGGCGCATCCAGGTGCTGCCACCGGCGGAGGGCGGGGCGATGATCAGGGCCTGGCGCAATAAAGGGTCGGTCTTTTTGAAGTCGCCGGCGTAGAGGGTTTCAGGGATATAGATGCCAGCTTCGCGGTACACCCGGTTCAAGGGTTCGACCGCGCCATGGCTGAGGATCGGGCCGATGCTGGCGTCGATGCCGTGGAGAATCCGCTGGGCTTTGCCGAAGGAATAACAGAACAACACGCTGGCCTTGCCGGCGGCGATATTGGCCTGCCACCAGTCGTTGATCCCGGCAAAAATCTGCGCCTGGGGCTGCCAGCGGTAGATCGGCAGGCCGAAGGTCGATTCGGTGATAAACGTATGGCAGCGCACCGGTTCGAACGGCGCGCAGGTGCCGTCGGGCTCGACTTTATAGTCGCCGGAGGCGACCCAGACTTCACCCTGGTATTCCAGGCGCACCTGGGCGGAGCCGAGGACATGGCCGGCGGGGTGGAAACTCAAAGTGACGCCGTGGTGGCGCAGGCTTTCGCCGTAGGCCAGCGTTTGCAGGTTGATGTCCTGGCCGAGGCGCGAGCGCAGGATACCTTCGCCGGGGGCGGCGGCCAGGTAGTGTTGGTTGCCGGTGCGGGCGTGGTCGCCGTGGGCGTGGGTGATGACCGAACGTTCCACCGGGCGCCAGGGGTCGATGTAGAAATCCCCGGCGGGGCAGTAGAGGCCTTCGGGCCGGGCGATAACAAGGTCCATGGGCGTGCCGTGGAGGTGGGCTTGTTAATTATGAGGCGAGGGCGGGTGGAGAAGTTCTATCGGAATGCATGCAATCAAATGTGGGAGCTGGCTTGCTGTGGTGAGGGGGCTTGTCCCCCGTCGGGTTCACCACAGATTGATGGGGCTGCTTCGCAGCCCAACGCGGGGCAAGCCCGCTCACCACAGCAAGCCCGCTCCCACATTTTGATCCGGTTGAGTCAGGGAAACCGGGTTATTTACCCGGCACCAACGTCAACCGCGTCTTCCCATACACCCCGTCAAAGTTCTGCGGCTGCATCGGGAAGCTCAGGTATTGCGCCTTCAGCCACGGGTCGATGCCATTGGCATAGTTCGGGCTGGCCGGGTTGCCGGATTGGCCGATGCCGCTTTGGCCCATCATCGGTTCCGCCAGGCCGAAGTCGACAATCATCCGCAGCGCCGGCACCTGGGTCGTGTCGAAACTCTGGCCCCAGCTATACGGTGCGCTGTTCAGCGTGTTGTGATCGCCGCCCGCGGCCAGTGGGCCGCGAATGGCCTGGCCGCTGGTGTTCTTCCAGGTGTAGCTGTGCAGTTTGCCCCACTGCCAGGCCTTGTGATCGGCGCCCAGCGCGCTGTCGCCTGCGGTGATCGCGGCGGCCAGGCTGCGGGCGAGGATCGCCGGCTTGTCGGTTTTCTGCCCGGTGCGGGCGTCATTCCAGAACGGGCTGTCTTCGCGCCCCAGCAGGTGGTCGGCCACCGCCGAGTACGACAGGTTGGCGTTACCGATGAAGGCTTTCCAGGTGGCGCTGTTTTCCGGACCGAGTTCGTCGAGGAAAATCTGCTTGGCGCTTTCCTGCAGGAACAACTCATAAATCGCCGCGTCGGCGGAGGTGGATGCCAGCCGACCGTCGAAGGCCATCAGGCGGCCCAGTGCTTCCCGCGCCTTGGCCTGGTCTGCCACCGGCAATCCATCGATCGCCTGTTTCAGCGGCTGGGCCATGCCCGGCGCCTGGAACATGCTCTTGAGCTTGGCGGCAAACGTGGTGGTCTGGTCGTACTGCATGGCAATCATGCTGCGGCTGTCATGCTTGCCGCTGCCGGCCAGTTGCGCGATACGTTCGGCGCGTTCCGGCGCGGCCCACGAGTTGGACAGTTGCATGCCGTAGCCACGGGGAATGGTGCGCTGGTTGGCCGTGCCGATCCAACCCTGGGCCGGGTCCTGATCGTAGGGGTGCAGCATCGCGTCGGCGTAGCCATCCCAGTCGAAACGCCCGTCCCAGCCCGGCGATGGCACCAGGCCTTCGCCTTCACGGCGGTTGGGGAAGCGCCCGGTCACTTGCCAGCCAATGCTGCTGGCGTCGGCGAAGACCATGTTCAAGGCAATTGCGCGAATTTCCCGGGTGGCGTCAGACGCTTTACCGGCGGTTTGCGCACGGGACAGGTCGAAGAACGCGTCCAGGCTCTTGTCGTCCTTGAAATCGGCGGTTTGCAACGCCAGGCCGTAGCCGCTGGTCAGCGACTGGGCACTGTTGAGCAGCGGCCCGTGGCGGGTTTCGTACACCGCTTCGCGAATCGGCCGCTGGCCCTTGGCGAAGTAGGTTTCATTGCGCACGATGGCGGGCAGCCATTTGCCGTTGTTTTCGTAGTACAGCGCGTTGCCCTGGCGCTTGACCTTCTCCAGGAATACGTCCTGGGTGTCACCCGAGACCTGGCTCATGCTCCAGGCCACCTTGCCGTTGAAGCCGGAAAGCAGGGTTGGCAAACCGGCGATGGACACACCGGCGGCCTGGTATTTCGGCGAGCGGATCTGCACGTAGTTCCACAGCGACGGGGCCTGCATCGAGGTCGACAGGTCATTGGCCAGCAGGCTCTTGTTGCTGCGGCTGCGCTGCGGGCCGATCGCCCAGTTGCTGGAGCTGGACGTGCCCAGGGTGTTGAGGGTGCCGAGGTGCTCGCTGAGGCTGGTCAGCGCAGCGAGGCCCGGGATCTGGCCCAGGTTGATGCCCTTGAGCTTGTCGGACTCGGCCACTGGCAGCGGTTCATCCGGGTAGCTCGGGGTCAGCCAGGCGAGTTTGTCGGCACCGACTTTTTGCGCGAGCACCAATGACGACAGCTCTTCCTGCAAGTTGGTCGACTCGCTGAAATTCAGCAGGCAGAACAGCAGCGCCGAATCTTCCGGCTTCCAGTATTCAGGCTTGTAGCCAGTCTGGGCCAGGTCTGGCGGCAGCTTGTCGCGGTAGCGGAACAGGTAGGCGTTGACCCCGCGCGCATACACCTCAAAGAAGCGCTTGAGGCGCGGCGACGAGGCGTTATACAGCTCGCCGGCGCTTTTGCGCAGGTTGACCGCCCGCATGAAACGGTCGACATCCAGCATATCCGGCCCGGACATTTCCGCCAGGCGGCCCTGGGCCAGCAGGCGCAGGGTGACCATCTGGGTGATGCGGTCGCTGGCGTGCACGTAGCCCAGGGTGAACAGCGCATCGTGGAAGGTGCTGCTTTCAATCAGCGGGATGCCCTGGCTGTTGCGGCGCACCGAAACGTTCTGCGCCAGGCCCTTGATCGACTGTACGCCGGAAACCGGAGGCAGGGTGTCTTGGGTGCTCTGTAACTGGCAACCGGCCAGGCCCAAGGCACTGGCAATTGCCGCGGCAACGCCGAACCGGGGAAGAAAATGTGAGAGGGCTGGCGAGGCCATGGCAAAGCTCCTGCGGGGGGTAGCGTCAGTAAAGGCGCTACGTTAGTGAGCGCGGCGAAACGACGCAAGCGGGAGGCGATGCTTATTTCAGGATTTGCGTAAGGTTTCTAGTCGGGCACAAATCAGTGTGGGAGCGGGCTTGCTCGCGAATGCGGTGTATCAGCTAAAAGAGTTGTGGCTGATCCACGGCATTCGCGAGCAAGCCCGCTCCCACATTTTGATCCCGTTGACCTTCAGGATTTTGGCGGATTGACCTTCTGCACCAGCTCATAGGCACGCACCGTCGCCGGGCGTTGCTTGATGTGGTTGAACCAGCGTTCTACATGTGGGAAGTCTTCCAGCTTCTGGCTCTGCCACTTGTGGGAAACGATCCACGGGTAGATCGCCATGTCGGCAATGCTGTATTCCTCGCCGGCCACGAACGTGCGGTCGGCCAGGCGCCGGTCCAGCACGCCATACAGGCGGGCGGTCTCATCCACATAGCGTTTGATCGCGTAGGGAATCTTTTCCGGGGCGAACTGGCTGAAGTGGTGATTCTGGCCGGCCATCGGCCCCAGGCCACCCATTTGCCAGAACAGCCATTGCAGCGCTTCCTGACGACCACGCAGGTCCTGGGGAATGAACTTGCCGGTTTTTTCCGCGAGGTACAGCAGGATCGCACCGGATTCGAACAGGGAAATCGGCGCGCCGCCGTCGGTCGGGTTCTGATCGACGATGGCCGGGATGCGGTTATTGGGTGCGATCTTCAGGAAGTCGGGCTTGAACTGATCGCCCTGGCCGATGTTGATCGGGTGTACCTCGTAAGGCAGGCCGGCTTCTTCCAGGAACAACGACACTTTGTGACCGTTGGGGGTGGTCCAGTAATACAGGTCGATCATGAAGCTCTCCAAGGGTGGTGATGCTTGAGCGAATGCCTGTAGGTATAGGTGATGTTAGGGTGACGAAAATTCAATGAAACATTTGGGTCTATCGATATGGAAATTCGTGCGGGCGCAGCGTTGATTCTGATTGACCAGCAAAAAGGCATTCATCATCCCAGGCTGGGACGGCGCAATAATCCGCACGCCGAGGCGCGCATGCTGGCGTTGCTGGCGCATTGGCGGCGCGAAGGCTGGCCGGTGATTCATGTGCAGCATCTTTCCCATTCGCCGGAATCGGTGTTCTGGCCGCAGCAGTCGGGGGTTGAGTTTCAGGACGCGTTTATTCCGCAGGCGGGTGAGCAGTTGATCCAGAAACGCGTGCCGGACGCATTTTGTGGGACGGGGCTGGAAGCGAGGTTGCGTGAGGCCGGGCTTCGGCAAGTGGTGCTGGTGGGCGTGGCCACCCATAACTCGGTGGAGGCCACGGCCCGCAGTGCCGGCAACCTGGGGTTTGAGACGTGGGTTATCGAAGATGCCTGCTACACCTTCGACAAGGCGGACTTTTTCGGGCAGATGCATTCGGCGCAGGCGGTACATGCCATGTCGTTGGGCAACCTGCACGGCGAGTACGCCACAGTGATTTCCTCCAAACAGTTGCTGGAGTGACCGTTGTGGCGAGGGAGCTTGCTCCCGCTGGACCAGGCTGGAGCTCCAGTGCGAAGCGCTCCCGAGTGCCTCACCTCAGTCCGCCTGAAGACGCGCGTGCACAGATTTTGGGGCTGCTACGCAGCCCAACGGGAGCAAGCTCCCTCGCCACAGAGGATCTAAGCCACCGCTCCGTCCACCAACACCTGCAACGTTTGTTGTGAGCATCGCTCGATGCGTACCCGCACACCATAGACTTCGGCAAACAGCGCCGTATCCAGCACGTCATCCGCCGCGCCACTGGCGTACAGCCGGCCCTGGCGCAGCACCGCGATATGGTCGGCATAGCGCGCCGCGAGGTTGATGTCGTGCAGCACCACCACGGCGATCAGGTTGTGTTCCCGCACCAGGTCGCGCACGCAATCCATGACCTTCAACTGGTAGTTCAAGTCCAGCGCACTGGTGGGTTCATCCAGCAGCATCACCTGTGGCCGACGCGCAATCAGTTGCGCCAGGCTGACCAGTTGCCGCTGGCCGCCGGATAACGTGCTCAATAGCTGATCCGCCAGATGAGCGATGCCAATCCTTTGCAACGCATCAAAGGCCTCGCGCATGCACGCGTCGCTTGAAAGCGCAATGCCCTCGACGTTCGCCACCCGCAGCGCCGCGATCACGCTTTCCATCACACTCAGGCTCAAGCCCGGCGGAAGGTTTTGCGGCATATAGGTCACACGCCGGGCGCGGTCACCGACGGACATTTTCGTCAGGTCCAGGTCACCCAATCTGACAACGCCGTGCATCTTTTCCAGCCCCGCCACCGCCCGCAGCAACGTCGACTTGCCCGCACCGTTCGGCCCGATCAACGCGGTCAGGCTGCCGTGGGCCAAGGTTGGCAAACTCAGGTCATGCACAATCTGGCGCCGGCCATAGCTGACCTGGGCGTTCTGAATCGACAGCCCGCTGCTCATAACTGCCTCCCGCGCTTGAACACCAGCAACACGAAAATCGGCACGCCCACCAGCGCGGTGACGATACCCACGGGTACGATCACCCCGGGCATGATCAGCTTGCTGGCGATGGATGACAGCGACAACAACAACGCGCCGACAAGCGCGCTGGCCGGCAGCAGGAAGCGCTGGTCTTCACCCACCAGAATCCGCGCGATGTGCGGACCCACCAGGCCGATAAATCCGATGGTTCCCACAAACGCCACGGCGGTGGCCGACAGCAGGCTGATGCGCAACAACGAGAAAAACCGCAGGCGCTTCACATCGACACCGAAGCTTTGCGCGCGGTCTTCGCCCATGCGCAACAGGGTCAGGCGTGGCGCGGCCGCGAAGGAAAAGGGCATGACCACGGCGACCACCAACGCGAGGATGCCGAGCTTGTCCCAGTTGGCCCGGGTCACGCTGCCCAGGGTCCAGAACACCAGTTGTTGCAGCACATCTTCGGTGGCGACCAGTTGCAACAGGGCGACCACCGCGTTGCAACTGAACACCAGGGCAATCCCGAACAGCACCAGGTTTTCCACCCCGGCACCGCGCAGGCGCGACATGGCTTGCAGCAAAAAGACCGAGGCGGCGGCAAACACAAAGGCTGAAATGGAAATCGCCGTATTGGCCGACACCCACAGCGTCGTCACCGGAAACACAATCACCAGGGACGCGCCCAACGCCGCCGCCGAGGAAACCCCCAGGGTGAATGGACTGGCGAGCGGGTTGTTAAGGATCGCCTGCATCTCGGCGCCCGCCAGCGACAGCGCGCAACCGACCAACACCGCCATCAAGGCGTAGGGCAGGCGCACGTTCCAGATGATCACCTGGTCGGTGGCGCTCAGGTGGGCCGGGTGCAGCAAGCCATCGAGCAGGGCGCCAAGGCCCATGCCCGACGGGCCGCTGGCCAGGTCCACGAGGATCGCGCACATCAGCGCGCCACCCAGCAGGGCCAGCAGCCAGCAACGACGCGCGAGCAGGCGGCGATAGCCTTGGCTGGCGGTGGCGAGGTCGAGGGTTTGAGTGGTCATTGGATTCGCAGCCTTGAAAACGACGAAAATCCCTGCCGGTACACGGTCAGTGTGGGAGCTGGCTTGCCTGCGATGGCGATGGTGAATCCAACACCGCTATCGCAGGCAAGCCAGCTCCCACAGGAACCGTGTCCAGGCAGGGAATGGGTTGTGAGCCTTAGTTACTTGGGTTTGCCATCAATCCAGTAAGCACCCTGCAGCGGCATGCCGAGGAACTGTTGGTTCATCGCTTCCATGGTCGCCTTGGGATCCAGCTTGGCGAACAATTCCGGATGCACCCACTTGGCCAGCGCTTCAATCGCCAGCAGGTTGTACGGCGAGTTGTAGAAGTCATGCCACAGACCGTGGGAATTGCCCTCACGAATCGCCCGAAGGTTCACAAACTCAGGGCGGGCCAGCACGGTATCAAACGCGGCACGCGCGTCTTCGTTGCTCACGCCAGCACCCAGAATCAACCCGGGCTTGTGATTGCCGGTGGCCACATACACATCCGGGTCAGCTTTCAGCGCGTACTCGACACTGATATCTCCCAGCGCCCCCGGCACCACGTCGGCGGCGATGTTGCGCCCGCCCACCAGCTTGATCACTTCACCCATGCCGCTCTTGCCAGTGGTGTGCCCCGGTGCCTGCCAGGCGCCGGCCAGCAATTCCAGGAACACGCTCGGGCGCGGCCCGGCCGGCAAGGTGGCGACGGCGTCGGTGATCACCTTGATGTGCTGGTCATAAAAGTCGAGGAACGCCTTGGCCTGGGTTTCCCGGCCCAGGGCCTGGCCCAGGGCGGTCATGCTGGCGTGGGTGCCTTGCACCGGGTTGATGCGGAAGTCGACGAACAACACTGCAATGCCCGCCTTGGCCAACACGTCCGCCACCGGGCTGTGTTCAGTCGGGCCATGGCCGGAAATGCTGAACACCGCCAGGTCCGGTTTCAGCGAAAGAATTTCCTCGGCGCTGACGCTTTGCTCCGACGCCTGGCCAATCAGCGGAATGTCTTTTACCGTCGGAAATTTCGCCACGTAGGCGTTATAGGTGTGGGCGTCCAACAGTTTCAAATCATTCTGCCAGCCGACAATCCGTTGGAATGGCGCGTCCTTGTCCAGCAAGGCAAAGGCCGAAATCAGCCGGCCTTCGCCGAGCACCACGCGCTGCACGTGGTCTGGCACCTCGACCTTGCGGCCCAGCACGTCGGTGACTTCATGGGCGGCGGCGGTTTCGGCGTGGCCGAGGATCAGCACGGCAAACAGCGCGCCCAGCTTGAGGAAGTTGCGGGGTTTCAGCATGGCGAGAACTCCAGGTGAAGGCGGCGCATCAGACATCGCTCCAGCGCCGCAAAAGGTTGTGATAGGCGCCGCTCAGTTGCAGCAATGCGTGGTCGTCGGCGTGTTGCGCGGTGAGGCGTTGAATCGCCACGTCCATGTCCAGCAGCAGTTGGCGCTGGCTGTCTTCTCGCACCAGGCTTTCGATCCAGAAGAAACTGGCGATGCGCTCGCCGCGGGTGACCGGGTTGATCTTGTGCAAACTGCTGCCGGGATAAATCAGCAGGTGTCCGGCGGTCAGCTTCACCGAGTGCTCGCCGAAGGTGTCGCGGATCACCAGTTCGCCGCCGTCGTAGCTGGCCGGATCAGCCAGGAACAAGGTGGCGGAGATGTCGGTGCGCACCCGTTCGCGCACGCCCTTGAGGCCGCGAATCGCATTGTCGATATGCCAGTCGAAGGCCTCGCCGCCGCTGTAGCGGTTGAACAGCGGCGGGTAGATTTTCTTCGGCAGGGCGGCGGACATGAACAGCGCGTTGTCCGACAGCCGAGACAGAATCTGCTCACCCAGGCGAATCGCTACCGGCGCGTCTTCCGACAGCTGCCGGTTGTTTTTCGCCCTGGCCGAGCGTTGCCCGGCGGTAACCTTGCCGTCGACCCACGGTTGATCGAGCAGGGTGGTGACGGCCACCTCGACTTCTTCGGCACTCAACAGGCCGGGGATTTCGATCAGCACGGCTTAAAACTCATAGTCGACACTGGCGGTGAGCGTGCGCCCGGCGCCCGGAATGCCGTAGAGCTGGAAGCCGTCCAGGGACGCGCCGATCTGGCTGTAGTAGAACTTGTTAAACACGTTGTTCAGGTTGAGGTTGACCGTGGTTTGCCTGGTCACTTTGTATTGCGCAGCCACGTTGTTGAGCCAGTAGCCGGGGGCCTTTTCGTGGTCACGGGTGTAGATCGCGTACACGCCGGACGGGCCGGTGGCGTAGCTGCTGTTGTTGTTCAGGCCGCCGACGTATTTGTTGTCGCTGTAGCGGCGGCGTCCTACGTATTGCGCGCCGTAACTCAGGCTCAGGTCGTCGGTGACGGCGTAGGTGGTCCACAGGTTGGCGGTCAGGTCGGGAACGTTCTTGGCTTCCTCGCCTTTGTTTGCCCCTTTGGTCTGGGTGCTTTTCAGCGCGGAGAACCCGCTGTACACCGTCCAGCGCGGGCTGATATTGCCTTGCAGGCCCAGTTCCACACCGTCTACGCGCTTGGCGGGGAGGGCGCGTACCGGAGCGCTTTCGCCGTCCTGGTATTCCCAGGAGTTGTCCAGTTCGGTGCGGAAGATCGCGGCGGTGACGTTCAGCAGGTCGTGGGCAATGTCCCACTTGGTGCCGATCTCGTAGGTCTTCGACTTGGCCGGGGTGTAGTTGCTGGTGCTCGCGGCGCCGTAGATCTGGTTGTTGGTCGACGCGCCCAGGGCTGACGGTTGTGCCGCTTCGCTGTAGGACACGTAGATGCTGCCGTTAGGCAACGGCTTGTACACCGCGCCGACCCGGCCGCTCACGGCACCGTCGGTGCTGTCGATGGACGCTTGGCCACGCTGGGTGGTTTTGGCCTGCCAGTTGTCGTAGCGCAGGGAGCCGAGCACTTGCCACTGTTCATTCAGGGTGACGGTATCGCCCAGGTAGATGCCGGCGTTGTCGATCACTGAGCGTGGCTGGCCTTCACCCTTGGTCACTTCGCTGCTGGCGAAGCTGTGGTTCGGGTCGTTCATGTCGAAGAACAGATCGCCGGCTGGCACTTCGGCGTTGCGTTTCAGGCCGCCGTAGGTCTCGTGATAGAACTCGAGGCCGCTGACCACCGCGTGTTCCAGCCCGCCGGTATTGAGTTTGAAGGCGAAGTCGGTCTGGTTGTCGAGGATGGTGTAGCGCGTCGACTGGCCGAAGTCGCTCCCTCGCAAAATACCGTAGGCGGTGTTACCGCTGTTGGCGTATCCCGGGTACGCATTTACCGTGCTGCCGGGCACTTGGCTGATCGGTCCTACGCCGGTGTAGCCCAAGGTCGCACAGCGCGTGCCGGTGCAGGTTTTTTGGCCATTGCCGTTGGCGGCGAAGAAGCGCGCGGGCGAGAGCACCGCGAAGTTGTCGGTACGCTCCCACTTGGTCTGGTTCTTCAGGGTCGCTTCGTTCCAGTCGAAATCATGCTCGAAGCGGGTGGTCAGCGAAGTGGTTTTGGTCTGCTGGGTGTACAGGTGCGAGTCGCCATACCAGTTGGAGCGCTTGACTCCCGGCATGCGGTCGCCGTCGGTGCCGCGCTGGATCGGCACACCGCCGTCCGGCGTGTTGTCGTCCTTCTGGTAGAAGGTGTCGATAAACAGGCGGGTGTCGGTGCCCAGGCCGAAGCCGAGGGAGGTCGCGATGCCCCAGCGGTCGTAGTCCACGTCGTCACGCTCGGCCACCTGGTTGTAGTGCTTCATCAGGTTGATGCGCAGGGCGGTGGTGTCATTCAGTTGTTGGTTGAAATCGCCGGTGAGGCGGCGGTAGCTGTCGGTGCCGATGCCGGCCGAGAGTTTGTTGGCATCCCCCAGATGCGCCTCTTTACTCACCAGGTTGACGCTGCCGCCTACCGCGGAAACGCCGGATTCGATCGAGCCGGTGCCCTTGAACACTTCTGCCTGTTGCAGGTTGAAGGTGTCGGTGCGGGTCGATTGGCCGGCATCGCGCACACCGTCGACGGTCAGGCTCTGCTCCGAGGAAAACCCGCGAATCGAAAACAGGTCGCCCCAGCCCAGGTTGCCTTCGCCGGACATGAAGGTGATGCCCGGCACGTTGCGCAACACTTCCTGCAAGGTCTGCGCGTTTTGCTCCTTGAGCACTTGCTGCGGGACGATGGTTACGCTTTGCGGGGCATCAAGCAGCGGCTGGCTGATTTTTGCCGAGGTCACCCGGTCGACTTTAAAGGCGGAAGTGGCTTCACCGTCGATCTTGATTTCCGGCAGGCTCAGCACTGAATCATTCGACGCCGCCACCGGCGCATCGGCCCAGGCGGTGGGAGAAACGCTGCCGGCGGCAAGCAGGCCGAACATCGGCGCAAGGGTAGATTGCAGCGACAGGGCGCGCGGGGTAGGCAATGGCATTCGGAGTGACCTAGGCTAAATTACAATTAATCTCATTTAGATTCGGTAGTCTAAAGACCGATACCGGCCGCCATGCCGTGGCTTTGTAATGTGGATGCGTGATTACCGCTTCCCACAACATTCCATTACATTTGCGCGTACTCCTGGCTGAAGTTTCGGCTATCTCCTGCCTTTTGAGTTTCGGACGAATTGCCCCATGGCCAAGCAAGACCACCTGCTGATCGTTGATGACGACCCGCAAATCCGCCAATTGCTGTGCGACTACCTGAGTGACGCCGGCTTCCAGGTGTCCACCGCCGGCGACGGCAAGGAAATGCGCCGCCGCCTGGCGCTGAATGTCATCGACCTGATCGTCCTCGACCTGATGTTGCCCGGCGAAGACGGCCTGAGTTTGTGCCGCGAATTGCGCGTCAGCTCCAACACGCCGGTGATCATGCTCACCGCCAAGGGCACGCTGATCGACCGGATCGTCGGCCTGGAAATCGGCGCCGACGATTACCTGCCCAAGCCGTTCGACCCGCGGGAGTTGCTGGTGCGGATCAAAGTGGTGCTGCGCCGGGTGCAGAGTTTTCCGGACCGGGCGCGGCTCGATGAAGCACCGAGCATCAGCTTTGCCGGCTGGCAGCTGGACACCCGGGCCCGCCAATTGCTTTCGCCGGAAGGCGTGGTGGTCAGCCTCGGCAACTCCGATTACCGGGTGTTGCGCCTGTTATTGCAGCATCCCAACCGGCCGCTGAGCCGCGACTTTTTGCTCAACCACGTGTTCGACAAAGACAGCACGCCGTTCGACCGCTCGATTGATGTGTGCGTCAGCCGACTGCGCTCGCAGTTGCCGGCCGGGTTGATCAAGACCGTGCGCAACGAGGGTTACATGCTCACCGCCGACGACGTGGCGCTGCAATCGTGAAACTGCTGCCGCGTTCGCTGTTCGGCCGGCTGGTGCTGATCCTGGTCAGCGGCATGCTCGCGGCCCAGGCCCTGACCAGCAGCATCTGGTACGACATGCGCCACGGCCAGGTGCTGGAAATCCCCAGCCGGCTGATCGCCACGCGGCTGGCGGACGTGGTGCGGTTGGTACACAGCGATCCGGCGCAGGCGGATGTGCTGATCAAGCTGCTTGATACGCCGCGCTTTCGCCTGACCCTGAGTGACCAGGCCAGTGATGTGACAAGCAGCATCAGCGACAGCGACCAGGCCACCGAGCGCTTGCTGAATAAAGTGCTCTCGGAGAAAACCGGCTACACCCAGAACCTGCATCTGTTGAGCCTCAAGCTGCTGGATGCCGAGGGCCAGCATGCCGGGCTGTCGACTCTGCTCAGCTCCAGGCCTGTGGTGGGGCAATTCCTGATTGACCTGCGTTTGCCGGACGGGCGCTGGCTGCAGGTGCAGGCCACCGAAGAACAAGGCTGGACCAGTACTTCGCCGATGGACTTGCTGTTCGATTACGTGATGCGCATTTATCTGCTGCGGGTATTGGTGCTGGTGATCATTGCCCTGGTGGCGGTGCGCCTGGCCATTCGCCCGCTCAACGCCCTGGCCAAGGCTGCCGAAGCCTTGGGCCGGGACATCCAGCGGCCACCGCTGGCCCTCGATGGGCCCACCGAAGTGCGCCGTGCCGCCCAGGCGTTCAACGCCATGCAGCAGCGGCTGATCGCCAATATCGCCGAGCGCACGCGCTTCCTGGCGGCGATTTCCCACGACCTGCGCTCGCCCATTACGCGCCTGCGGTTACGTACGGAAATGCTCGACGACAACCGCACCAAAGAACGTTTTCGCAGCGACCTGGAAGAAATGGAGCACATGGTTTCCAGCACCCTGGACTTCGTCAGCAGCGGCGAAATCAACGAGAAGCGCCAGAACATCGACATCAACGCCTTGCTGCAAAGCTTGCAGGCGGACCTGCAGGACGTGGGCGAGACGGTGACGATAGAAGGGCGGGCCAAACAGCCATTGCCGGGGTATGCCCGCAGTCTCAAGCGTTGTGTGCAGAACCTGCTGGAGAACGCGGTGCGTTATGGCTCCGAGGTGGTGGTGCGGGTAGAAGACAAGGCGGACAGTTTGAAGATTGTCATCAGCGACCGTGGGCCGGGGATTCCCCAGGAACAACTGGAACAGGTGATGGAGCCGTTTTACCGGGTGGAAGGCTCACGCAATGTGGAAACCGGTGGTTACGGGCTGGGGTTGAGTATCGCGCATACGATCGCCAGTGCCCATGACGGTCGGTTGAGCTTGAGCAATCGGGAGGGTGGGGGGTTGGAGGTGGTGTTGGAGTTTCAGCGCAAATCCTGGCCTTGAAATGCAGGCTAAATGTGGGAGCGGGCTTGCTCGCGAAAGCGGTGTATCAGTAACAGAGAGGTTGACTGACACTGCGCTTTCGCGAGCAAGCCCGCTCCCACATTTGGATGTGCAGTGTTTCGAGAATCGGGTTTCTTAACTCAAGCCCCGTGGCACTTCTTGAATTTCTTCTCGCTGCCGCACGGGCAAGGATCGTTACGACCCACGTCCTTCAACGTATTGCGCACCGGCTCCTGGTGAGCGTGGCCGCAGTTCGGGCCGTGGACATGGCCGTGGTCGTGATCATGATGATCGTGATCGTGGTTGCAGTCGGGACCATGGACATGGGGTTGCTGAGTCATCGATGTCGCTCCGGAATAAAATCGCCGGGGATTATCTCGCCATTGCGCAACACCTGCACGTCGTTCCCGATAAATAAACCGGTTTTCAACTCGCCTTCAAGACGATAGGGCACGGGATCGCGCGGATTTTTCAGCATGTCGACCACATCGCGGATCTGCGGCCACAGGTTGGTGCGCACCGATACCCGGAAAAAAGCGTGGCTGTGGGGTGGCACGGTCAGCCATTCGTTGGACTCGCCTTCGGTCAGCACCATCGTGCCGAGGCTGACCTTGTAAACCAGGCCGCGTACGGTCAGGTCGTTGTCGTCGCGGTTATCCACGCGGAAATACAGCTTGAACTTCTGCTCCAGCAACTTGACCCGCACGGGGTCGACCTTGACCAGACGCACCTCGGGGGCGGGCGTATCGTCGGCGAACCACGACGCGCAGCCGGAGAGCCCCAGCATCAATGCCAGCAGAAGGCTGTAAGTCCTGAATACCCGCGCCTGAGAAACCATGCCGTTACTCCGTGTGAAGAGTCAGCATAGCAAGCGAGAGCCTGTCGGGTATCAATGAATGTCAGAGGTAGCCGGAACAGCACTTCTTGAATTTCTGCCCGCTGCCACACACGCAGGCGTCATTACGCCCGGCCTTCACGTCCACTGTCGGGTCGATAAAGTACCAGTGCTCATTGTTCTGTACGAAAGATGAGCGCTCGCGGTGGCTGTGTTCGCCGGTGCTGTCATGCCAGCGAGCGGTAAAGGTCACGAAGGCGTGTTCCGGCTGGCCGCCGAACACCTCGGAGCTTTCCACTGAAAGGCCCAGCCAGGTGCTTTGGGCGCTCCAGGCGCCGATGGCGGCGGTGTCCAGCCCGGCTTGCTGCGCAGGCAGGGTGGTTGCCACCAGGTAGTCCACCAGGCCCAGCACATAGGCGCTGTAGCGCGAACGCATCAACGCTTCGGCGCAGGGGGCCGGGTGGCCGGCGTGATAATGACCGCAGCAGGCATCCAGCAGGTTGCCGCTGCCGCAGGGGCAAATGGATGTACTCATCGGGTTACCACCAATACTTTCCAAAGTTTTGCGGGTTGGCCCAGAAGCGGGCGTTCAGCCAATCCGGCACCTGTTTATAGTCAAGCAGATCATAGGTAAACAGCGTCAAAACCTGATCGTCGCGCTGGAAACGCTCGCTGGCTTGCAGGGCCAGGGAGAAGAAATCGGTGTCTTTCCAGTGGCAGGCCTCCAGGTCCACCAGCACCGCAATGCGACTGGCATTGAGGTTGCGAATGCCCCCCAGCAAGGTCAGGCCCGCAGGTTTTGACAGGTGTTCCAGGCAACCGACCGCCAGTGCCAGGTCAAAACGCTGGGCCGCGAGGTCGGTGGGCAAGGGACCGGGCTCGGCGAAGGACACCACGGTATCCGGGTGTGCTTCCTTAAAGGCATCCAGCGCCGGGAACTGGCTGGCGCCCAATAACAACAGGCGTTTGGGCGCGTGAAGATCAAGCAGCGCAGCGAGCGCTTGCTGGGGTGTACGGGAAGAAATACCGGCAGTCATCGAAGATCCTCACATCAGGACCGTAGAGACTAGCCTGCCTGAGCGTGCGGGCCTAGAGCGGGCGGTGAGAATAAACCGCTCGGCCCAATGAATACTGGGGTGTGACACGCTGGCGCAGATGAAAAGAGCCGTCTTTACTCCACTCGTCGGCCCCCGCCGATCCCCTCAGGAGAAAGTCAGATGAGCATCATGCGGACAGCTCTACCCTTGGTTCTGCTAACCGGAGTATTGACAGGTTGCGCAGGCTTGCAAAAAACCGACTGGCCCACCTGTGCCGCCGTCGGCGGTGTGACCGGTGCTGCCATTGGTGCGACCCAAAGCTCGTCCTATGCAGGCTACGGCGCACTGCTGATTGGCGGCATGGCTGGCGCCTATTGCTGGGTGCATGGCGACGGTGACGAGGACGGCGATGGCGTACCGGACAGTCGCGACAAGTGCCCTGGCACGCCAAAAGGCGTGCAGGTCGACGCCAATGGCTGCCCTCCGGTGCCGGTAGCGGTGGTTCAAGAGGAAGTGGTAGTGGTCAAGGAAGAAACCATCGTGATTCGTGACGTGCACTTCGAGTTCGACTCCGCGAAGCTCACGGCTGCCGACAAAATCAAGCTCGACGTGATTGCCACCCGCCTGAAAAAAGAGGCCCCGAGTGCGCAGCTGCGCGTCAGCGGGCATACCGACAGTGTCGGTAAAGATGCCTACAACCAGAAACTCTCTGAACGACGCGCTCATTCGGTGACCGACTACCTGGTCAGTTCCGGCATCCCGCGCAGCAGTTTTGTCTCCGTGACCGGCGCCGGCGAAAGCCACCCCGTAGCCGATAACAAAACCGCTGATGGCCGCGCGCTGAACCGCCGCGTGGAAATTCAGATCAACCGCTGACCCCGCCTCAAGGCCCCTGCGGAATCCCCAGGGGCCCCTTCATCAATTTTTTAATCCTTCACTGGCACAACGCCTGTAGAAGTCGTTACTGTGCGCCCAAAGAATAATGTGCAAGGGGAGCGTGCGGGATGAAGGTGTTTTGGGGGCTGGGTAAATTCTTGACGTTGCTGTTCTGGGTCGTGGTGGTGGTCAACCTGATCACACCGCTGATCAACCCGTTCCACCTGTTGGTCAACCTGGCCGGCAGCCTGTTGTTGCTGACCCATGTTCTGGAACTGCTGTTGTTCAACGGCAGTGTGAAAACCCGTGCCCATCCCTGGCGTGACCGCTTGCAGATCCTGCTGGTGGGTATGTTCCATGTGCAGAGCTTTTCGACGCCGACACCGACTAATGATGTAAACAAGGAGGCCAATCATGCGTAAGGTTTTTCTGTTGGCCCTGCTGGCCAGCCCCATTGCCCTGGCCCAGAGCGTCAGCGTCGAGACCAACTCCTTGATGCGCCTGCCCAACAGCAGTGGTGTGTTGCAACTGGAGCGACTGGACGTGGCGGATTACGGCACCTTGCTGATTCCCGCCAATATCACCCAGGTGACCATGGATGAACTGCACCTGGGCCGCGACGCGCGAATCGCCATCGTGCCCGGTAGCACCACGTTGCAACTGCAGGTGCGTCAGGCGCAGCTGGAGCAGGGCAGCCAGATCACCTCACGCGGCGCTCCCGGTACCCATGAGCGCCCGGCCAAGGCGGGGCGTGACCTGGTGTTGCGGATTAACTCGCTGACGGCCGATGAGCTGTCGGTGGATGCCCGCGGTGGCGCGGGTGCCCAGGGTTATGCCGGGCTGGATGGTGCCAACGGCGAAGACCCGGGCTGCACCTGGGGTTCGGCCGGGCGCGGTGCCAATGGCGACAACGGCGGCGACGGGCTGCCGGGCGCGGCGGGCGCGCAGGTCCGTGTGGAATTGCCGCAGGACTTCCCGGGCGAGAAGATCAAGGTCTGGGTAGACGGCGGAGCCGGTGGTTTGGCGGGCACGGCGGGCAAGCCGGGTAAAGGCGGGCAGTCCAAGGGGTGCCTGGTGTACCGCGCGGATGGCGGCGAAAAGGGCAGGGCCGGGTTGGAAGGGCAGCCGGGGCCAGCGGGGCCTGCGGGTGCTGTGACCATTCAGAGGCTCTGAGGCGACTGGCCTGACGCTTTCGCGAGCAAGCCCGCTCCCACATTTGAAACGCATTCCAAATGTGGGAGCGGGCTTGCTCGCGAAAGCGGTCTACTAGGCGCTTCAGAACATCGGCCGTGCCGAAGCAATCGCCACCAGCACCAACCCCACTATCAAGTTGATCCCCACCAATTTACGAATCTGCCCCAAGGCCGCAGCCCCGGCCGGCCAATCCTCCGCCGCCACCGCCACGCGCAGCTCCGGCAACTTCAGCGCCTGAATCCGGATAAACAGCGCCGTCATCACCACATATAGCCCCATCATGACCTGTACATAACGCGGCGCGGTCTCAAACCCGCTGAAGCGCAGTTGCAGCAGGCCGACACCGCTGATCGGCAACACCAGCACCGCCACCCAGACCCACACGAAAAAACGTTGAAACACATTTACCCAGAGTTTCAGCCGGGCCGGCCCGTCCAGCGCGGCCATGGCGGCGGGGCGCAGGATCATCCAGGCGAAAAACATACCGCCGACCCAGATCAGGGCGGCCAGTACATGCAGGGTGTAAGCGAAGCTAAAGACGGTCATTGGGGTACTCCGTTCTGCGCGGGATTAATTAGCGGGGTATGATAGCGGCCGATCCGAACCACTGAAAATTTATCCAGCGTTTTTTGCGCCCGACTATCCATGATCAGCACTGAACTCAAAACCACGATCCAGGGCGCCTACTCGCGTTTTCTCGAAGCCAAGAGCTTGAAGCCGCGGTACGGCCAGCGCCTGATGATCGCCGAAGTCGCCAAGGTCCTCGGGGATATCGACACCGACGACGAAGGTCGGCGCAGTGGCGACCCCGCCGTGGTGGCCGTCGAGGCCGGCACCGGTACCGGTAAAACCGTGGCCTACAGCCTGGCGGCGATCCCCACCGCCAAGGCCGCCGGCAAGCGCCTGGTGATTGCCACCGCCACCGTCGCCCTGCAAGAGCAGATTGTCTACAAGGACCTGCCCGACCTGATGCGCAACAGCGGCCTGAATTTCACCTTCGCCCTGGCCAAGGGCCGTGGGCGCTATATGTGCCTGTCCAAGCTCGACGTGCTGTTGCAGGAAGGCCACGCGCAAACCGCCACTGCCTCGCTGTTCGAAGAAGAAGGCTTCAAGATCGAAGTCGATGAGGTCAGTCAGAAGCTGTTTACCAGCATGATCGAGAAACTGGCGGGCAATAAATGGGACGGCGACCGCGACAGCTGGCCCAATGCCCTGGAAGACGCCGACTGGGCACGGCTGACCACCGATCACAGCCAGTGCACCAACCGTCATTGCCCCAACTTCGGCCAGTGCGCCTTCTACAAGGCCCGGGAGGGCATGGGCAAGGTCGACGTTATTGTCACCAACCATGACATGGTCCTCGCCGACCTCGCCCTGGGGGGCGGCGCCGTGTTGCCCGACCCGCGCGACACACTCTACGTGTTCGACGAAGGCCATCACCTGCCCGACAAGGCCATCGGCCACTTTGCTCACTACACGCGGCTGCGCTCCACCGCCGACTGGCTGGAAACCACCGCCAAGAACCTCACCAAGTTGCTCGCCCAGCACCCGCTGCCGGGCGACCTGGGCAAGTTGATTGAGCAGGTGCCGGAGCTGGCGCGGGAGATCAAGACCCAGCAGCAATTCATGTTCAGCGCCTGCGAACAGGTGGCAGACTTCAAGCCCGGCGAAGACGTGGAAGGCCGCGAACGGCCGCGCCATCGTTTCGTTGGCGGGCTGATCCCCGAGCACATGCGCGAAATGGGCGTCGAGCTGAAAAAGGGCTTTTCGCGCCTGACCGACTTGTTCACCCGTCTCACCGATTTGCTCAAGGAAGGCATGGATGGCGAGGTCAATATCGGCATCGCCAGCAATCAGGCTGAAGAATGGTACCCGCTGTTTGGCAGCCTGCTGTCCCGTTCCCAGGGCAACTGGGAGTTGTGGACCGCCTTTACCGTCGAAGACCCGGAAGACAACCCGCCCATGGCCCGTTGGCTGACCCTGTCGGAAAGCGGTGCGCTGTTCGATATCGAGGTCAACGCCAGCCCGATCCTGGCGGCGGAAATGCTCCGACGCAACCTGTGGAACGTGGCCTACGGTGCCTTGGTCACCTCGGCCACGCTGACGGCCCTGGGCACCTTCGACCGCTTCCGCATGCGCGCCGGGCTGCCGAAAAAGGCCGTCACCGCCGTGGTGCCCAGCCCGTTCCATCACGCCGACGCCGGTGTGCTGCGGGTACCGGACCTCAAGGCCGACCCACGGGATGCGCCGGCCCACACGGCGGCGATCATTCGTGACCTGCCATCATTGGTGGAGGGCTCACGGGGCACGCTGGTGTTGTTCTCGTCCCGCAAACAGATGCAGGACGTGTTCGACGGCCTCGACCGTGACTGGCGCAAGCAGGTGTTTATCCAGGGCAACCTGTCGAAACAGGAAACCCTGAACAAGCACAAGGCGCGGGTGGATGGCGGCGATTCCAGCGTGCTGTTCGGCCTCGCGAGTTTCGCCGAGGGTGTGGATTTGCCCGGTGCCTACTGCGAACACGTGGTGATCGCCAAGATCCCGTTCTCGGTGCCGGATGATCCGGTGGAAGCCGCGTTGGCCGAATGGATCGAAGCCCGGGGCGGCAATCCGTTCATGGAGATCTCGGTGCCGGACGCTTCCTTGAAACTGGTCCAGGCCTGCGGCCGCCTGCTGCGTACCGAAGAAGATCGCGGCACCATCACCTTGCTTGACCGGCGTCTGGTTACCCAGCGCTATGGGAAAGCTATCCTGAATGCTTTACCGCCGTTTCGGCGGGAAATTTCTTAAGGCCCAGTGGGCGAATTCGCCCACTTTGTGGTCTATCTCACCATCGCTTCACGTCATCAGGCCAGTCACCGGCCGTTTGGGAGAACCTTGTTCACATGATTCGCACGCTGCCCGCTGTTTTTGCCCTGTTGTTTGCCGCGCCATTGCTGGCTGCGCCTGCCGGGCAACAAACCTTGTTCAACTTTGTACGGCCCGCCGATGTGGTCAAGGTGGCGACCCAGGACGCCAGCCTGCCGCAATACAACGCCGAACAAACCGCTGAAGGCGAAGTGCTGCGCCGTATCACCTTCAACCCGGCGGCCGAACCGAGCCTGGTGCTCAGCCCGCAGACCGGCGCCTGGGACTGGTCGCAATCCGGTGCCATGAGCCTGCGGATTCAAAGTGCGATGGACTGGGCGCTGACCCTGTACGTCAAGGTGCAGAGCAATGACGGCCGAACGCTGTTCAGCCGTATCGACCTGCCAGCCGGTCCCGCGCAAACGCTGTTGATTCCGCTGCAAGCCAACTCGCCCCTGAGCCAGGGGATGAAGGCCGGCCCGCCGATGCCGATCACCGTCGATGGCCAGCGCGTGCTGCTGGCCAGCAGCGAAGGGGAGATCGACCGCAGCCAGATCGTGTCGGTGACCCTGTCGATGATCAAGCCGAACGTTGCCCAAAGCATCTTGCTCGAACGCTTTGGCGTGCAGGACATCGCGCCGGTACTCAAGGCTACCTACAGCGATCTGGTGGACGCCTATGGGCAGTCCACCCGCGCCCGGTGGCCGGAGAAAGTCAGCAGCGACGAGCAGTTGAGGGCCGCAGCGGTCAAGGAACAGCAACAGCTCAAGGGCTGGCTGGCCGAGCGCGACAAGGCCTCCCTGGACAAATTCGGCGGCTGGAACAAGGGCCCGGCCTTTGACGCCAGCGGCTTCTTCCGCACCGAGAAGCGCGACGGGCGCTGGTACCTGGTGACACCGGAAGGCCATCCGTTCTACTCCCTGGGCGTCAACACCGTCGCCCCGGACAACAGCCAGACCTACGTGGCGGGCCGCGAATGGATGTTTGCCGCGCTGCCCAAGGCCGGCGAGCCTTTCGACAAATACTACGGCAGCGGTGACAGCCGCAGCGGCAATGGTGCCGATCAGGGGCGCAGCTTTAATGTCGGCCGCTGGTACGACTTCTATGGCGCCAACCTGCAGCGTACCTATGGCCAGCCGTGCGTGCCGCCGGCACCTTGTGCTCCGGAAGGTTTCGACCAGAAACGCTGGGTCAGCCACACCCTCGACCGCCTGCGGGCCTGGGGTTTCAATACTGTCGGCAACTGGAGTGCGCCGCAGCTGGCGACCGCCGACCGCGTGCCTTACACCTTGCCACTGTCGATCGTCGGTGATTACGCGAGCATCAGCACCGGCACCGATTGGTGGGGCGGCATGCCCGACCCGTTCGACCCGCGCTTCGCCATGGCCACCGAGCGTGCGGTGGCAATTGCCGCCCGTGACCATCGCGACGACCCGTGGCTGATCGGCTTCTTTGCCGACAACGAACTGGCCTGGGCCGGTCCCGGTGATGATGCGAAATCCCGCTACGCCCTGGCCTACGGCACCCTGCGCATGACCACCGACGTGCCGGCCAAGCGCGCGTTTCTCAAGCAATTGCGCGACAAGTACCGCAACCAGGAGGGGCTTTCCAGGGCCTGGGGCATCGAGCTGCCCGCCTGGGAACTGATGGAAGACCCGGGCTTTGTGCCGCCAATGCCAAGCCCGGAGCACCCGGAAATCGAAGCGGACTTCAAGTACTTCCAGAAGACCTTTGCCGAGGCCTACTTCAAGACCATCTCCGATGCATTGAAATGGCATGCGCCCAACCAGCTGTTGCTGGGTGGCCGATACGCGGTCAGCACGCCGGAAGCGGTGGCGTCCTGCGCGCAGTATTGCGATGTGCTGAGCTTCAACATGTACACCCTCAAGCCTCAGGACGGCTACGACTTTGCGGCCCTGCGGACGTTGGACAAGCCGGTGCTGATCACCGAATTCAACTTCGGCTCGGCGGACCGCGGCCCGTTCTGGGGCGGCGTGACGCAGTTGGCTCGGGAAGAGGATCGTGGGGTTGCCTACGCCAACTTCCTGAAGCAGGCCATGGCCGAACCGTCGATTGTCGGCGTGCATTGGTTCCAGTACCTGGACCAGCCGGTTACCGGCCGTTTGCTTGACGGCGAAAACGGCCACTTCGGCCTGGTCGGCATCACCGATGTGCCGTTCCAGGGGTTTGTCGACAGTGTGCGCAAAAGTAACCTGGCTGCCGTCGATCAGCTGGGCAAGGAGGCCGAAAAGGCCAAGGCTGCCGCAGCGGTCCACGCCGGTGAGGGCGGCAAGCCCGGGCGTGAAGGCAATGCAGCAGCGCCGGGTGCAGAGCATTCCGGCGGGCATTCCGGCAAAGGTCATTGATGGGGGCTGATCGACGAGAGCGGGTTCACAAATCGCTCAATGGCTGGAACAATGTCGGCCACTTTCTGTAGTACTTTTCCAAGGGGGCTTAGGTGCAGATTCAGGGTCATTACGAGCTTCAATTCGAAGCGGTGCGTGAAGCCTTCGCCGCGCTGTTCGACGACCCTCAGGAACGTGGTGCCGCGCTGTGCATCCAGATTGGCGGCGAAACCGTCGTCGACTTGTGGGCCGGTACCGCCGACAAGGACGGTGCCGAGGCCTGGCAAAGCGACACCATTGCCAACCTGTTCTCCTGCACCAAGACCTTTACGGCTGTCACGGCGCTGCAACTGGTGGCCGAAGGCAAGTTGCAGCTGGATGCGCCGGTCGCCAAGTACTGGCCGGAGTTTGCTGCCGCGGGCAAGGAAGCCATCACCCTGCGCCATCTGCTCTGCCACCAGGCCGGGTTGCCGGCCCTGCGTGAAACGCTGCCCGCCGAAGCCCTGTACGACTGGCAGATGATGGTCGACGCCCTCGCCGCCGAAGCGCCATGGTGGAAGCTCGGGGAAGGGCACGGTTATGCGGCGATTACCTATGGTTGGCTGGTGGGCGAGTTGCTGCGCCGCGCCGACGGTCGTGGGCCAGGCGAGTCCATCGTGGCCCGGGTTGCACGGCCACTGGGCCTGGATTTTCATGTGGGGTTGGCAGATGAAGAGTTTTATCGAGTTGCCCATATAGCCCGAGGCAAGGGCAATGTTGGCGATGAGGCGGCACAACGTTTACTTCAAGTAACGATGCGCGAGCCGACGGCGATGACTACCCGTGCATTTACCAATCCACCGTCTATTCTGACCAGCACTAATAAACCCGAATGGCGGCGTATGCAGCAGCCAGCGGCAAATGGTCACGGTAATGCGCGAAGTCTGGCGGGTTTTTATAGTGGGCTGCTCGACGGTAGTTTGCTGGAAGCCGATATGCTCGAAGAGTTGACCCGCGAACACAGTATCGGCCCGGATAAAACCTTATTGACACAAACCCGGTTCGGGCTGGGTTGCATGTTGGATCAACCGCACGTGCCAAACGCCACGTTCGGCCTTGGCCCACGGGCCTTTGGGCATCCCGGGGCCGGTGGTTCGGTGGGGTTTGCCGATCCGGAACATGATGTAGCCTTTGGTTTTGTGACCAATACATTGGGCCCTTATGTACTTATGGACCCGCGGGCGCAAAAGTTGGTAAGAATATTGGCCGGTTGTCTGTAAATAGCTTGCTGTCTTGCGTTTTTTTGTTACAAAGGCACATACAAAAAGACGCTAAGCGAAATGTTGTAACTTTAATGTTCCAGAAGCGTCTGTTTAACGGGTCATTCAGGCCCCTGATTTTTTCTCATTTTGTGGATATCTCATGTTATCGAACAAGTCCTTGGCACTGGCGCTATGCCTCACTATTACTGGCTGTGCACAAACCCCACAAAATGATGCCGAGGGCGGGCATTGGTGGTCATTTGGCTCCGATAAGGCTGCTACCAAGGACGCAGTGAGCCAGGCCGACACCAAACCGGATGCCAAGCCGGCGGTCGCGGCCAAGGCGCCAGCGCCGGTAGCACCCGCTGCTGCACCTGCACCGGTTGCGAAGGCGGATACCGGCTCCAGCTGGTGGCCGTTCTCGTCGAAAGCCGACGACGCCAAGGCAGACCTGAAGGCCGACCTCAAGGCGGCAACGCCTGCCTCCGGCGCCCCGGCTGATGCACCGGCCGCTGCACCTGCCGTTGCCAAGACGGATACCGATACCAAATGGTGGTGGCCGTTCGAAAGCAAGCCAAAGCCATTGGCCAAGGTCGACGTCGCCAACATCCCGATGCCTGATCCAAAAATCACCCAGGCCTGGCTGGACGACTACGAGCCACGCCTGCGTCTCGCGATCAAGGACAGCAACCTGCAACTGGAACGCCGCGACAACGTATTGGTGGTGATTGCTCCGGTTGACGGCTCCTACAACCCGAAACGCCCGGCGATGTTGCTGCCGGTGACCCTGGGTCCGTTCACCCGTGTTGCCAAGGCCGTTGAAGGCGATCCGAAAACTGCCGTACTGGTCCTGGGCCATGTAGATACCTCGGGTGCCGAGCCGGTGAGCCAGGCCCTGACCAAGGAACGTGCACAGTCCATCGCTTCGATCTTCAGCCTCAGCGGCCTGAAGCAGGACCGCCTGATGCTGCGTGGCATGGGCGACCTGATGCCGCGTGCCGCCAACGACAGCAACCAGGGCCGCGCCCTGAACCGTCGCATGGAAATCATGTTCACCCAGCGCACCACCATGCTGGCCCTGTTGAGCAAGTACAATTCGGCCAACCCGCCGAAGGCTGAAATGGTCGCTGTGCAGGACGTTCCTGCTCCAGCCGCTGCTCCGGTCAAAAAAGCTGCCGCTCCGGCGAAAAAAACCGTCGCCAAGAAAGCTGCCGCCAAGCCGGCTGCCAAAAAGGCCCCGGCCAAGCCTGCTGCTAAAAAGCCAGCACCTGCCAAGGCCGCCGCTCCAGCTGCTACCAACGACCAGGCGAAGAACTGATTATTTGAGCAAGAAGGATAAAGCCGCATGACCCAGGCACTGGCCGATATGCGCCGTGACTACACACGGGACGGTTTGAGCGAGGCCCAGGCCCCGGATGAACCGTTTGCCTTGTTCCACCAGTGGTTCGCCGACGCGGTGAAAACCGAACAGCCACCGGTGGAGGCCAATGCCATGACCCTGGCTACGGTGGACCAGGACGGTCGCCCGCACTGCCGGATCCTGCTGCTCAAAGGCCTGGATACACAGGGCTTTACCTTCTTCACCAATTATCAGAGCGCCAAGGGCGAACAACTCGCGGCGCGACCGTTTGCCGCCATGACCTTCTTCTGGCCGACCCTGGAGCGCCAGGTGCGCATAGAAGGTCGGGTGGTCAAGGTCTCGCCCGAGGAGTCGGATGCTTACTTCCAGGTCCGTCCCCTGGGTAGCCGCCTGGGTGCCTGGGCTTCACCGCAAAGCCGGGTAATCAGGGACCGCGAAGAGTTGCAGGCGCTGCTCAAGGCCACCGAACAACGCTTCAGCGATACCCAGCCTGATTGCCCCGAACATTGGGGTGGTTACCGCCTGCTGCCGGAGCGCATCGAGTTCTGGCAAGGCCGCGCGAGTCGTTTGCACGACCGCCTGAACTACCGCTTGCAGGGGGCCGACTGGACCCGTGAGCGGCTGGCGCCCTGAGCCCACCTTTCGTCACCTCGCCTGAATGTAGCGCTGCACGCCGAAGTCTCTAGTCAGAGGCCTTGGATGGGTAGCGCTGCGCTGCGTTATGCGGCCGTTAGCTACAATGATGACAGCGTCCATCAAGATCCTGAGGGAGGTGGGAACGCTACCGTTCGTCGAGTTTTTCGGTACAGGTTCTCTGTACTAAGGCTGAATGAAAACAATTTTCTGCCCGGCATGCCGTGACAGGCGGCAAGCCACAGCGGTTTAATGGATACCTGTCCTTTGGAGTTGATGCTATGCGTAAGTCCGTTTTACTAGTTGCCTGCTTTACCACCCTGTCGCTGCTGCTGGGTGGCTGCGCCTCGAGTCTGACCGGCGACTCGTACTCCCGTGACGAAGCTCGTCGTGTACAGACTGTTCGCATGGGCACCATCGAATCCCTGCGTCCGGTGAAAATCGAAGGCACCAAGACCCCAATCGGCGGCGCTGCGGGCGCAGTCATCGGCGGCGTTGGCGGCAGCGCCATCGGCGGCGGCCGTGGCAGCATCGTGACCGCCGTTATCGGCGCAGTCGCCGGCGGCCTGCTGGGCTCGGCCACCGAGGAAGGCCTGACCCGCACCCAGGGTGTTGAAATCACCGTCCGCGAAGATGATGGCAGCATGCGCGCCTACGTCCAGGCGGTTCAAGAGAACGAAATCTTCCGCATCGGCGACCGCGTCCGCATCATGACGGTGGACGGAACCAGCCGCGTTACTCGCTAAGGGTAAGGTTGCAGGAAAAGAAAAACCCCAACCGGGTGGCCGGTTGGGGTTTTTTGTTGGACGTATGTTTTGCGGGATCAGGTGAACATATGAATATCGTCAAGGGTGTCTTGTACGGCACCACTCAGAAACGGTGATTTTGTTTTTGCTTGTTGCAGTGCTGGCGAAATTTTCGCCATGTCAAGCTCACCGAAGCGTCGCGCGATGTGGCCTATCGCAATGATGGCAGCTGACGCGATGTTCTCGTCATCATTGCTCACATACCGGAGGCAGGTTTCTTGTGCCCACGTAGCGTCTGTCTCGTTGAGGCCAATGGATATCAGGGCTTCTGTGATCTTGTTTAGGTCGTTGGTGGCTAGAAGGCTTATAGCTTCATCGTGGCTCAAAGACGGGTCGTGATAACGCATACTCATTTTTCAGCTCCTAGAATTTTTCCTTTTCGATCTGTTTTATTCGCTTTTATTAAAGCGTTTTTCATCTCTTGTCTTAACTCACTCCACCGCCTCACATGACCGTGGTAAAGACCTTCTGAGGTGCGATCAATCACCACAAACTCGTTTGTGTGTGGGTCAATACCTATTCGTCTACGTGAATTTGGCGGATTCAGCTCCACTGAGTTGTTAAGAGCATCTAAGCCGTTAGTCGGCTTTTTGCTTTTGACAGAGCTATCTTTTTTTCCGTGATAGGGGGCGTCCTCATACTTCAGGCTTACAACGATATACAGAGGCCGAATGCCCGAATCCACCGGAAACACCAGAATGAAATCCCTGTATTCCGGCGGGTAAATCGGGTCAACGATGATGCTAGCGGCCTTCTCGGTCGGTGGGTACACCCAGATTTGCGGTGCCTGCGGCGCAGCTTCCAGCGCAGGAATACCGAGGGTGCCAGCGGGATCGATGGCAGGCGTCCAGATCAGCTCAATCCCGTCGCCCAAGTCCGCGACCTGATGTGTGCCTCGCAGCCCAAACTTCACGACATCGATCATTTCCCAGTCGCGATTTTTCCCTGTGTAGAAGGCGTATCCCTTGAGGGTGCCGTTAGCTAATTGCTCGACGTGCAGGCGAACCCGTGTACGCGCTCGTGGCATTGAGCGCAGTTGACGGTCGCTGTAGAGCGCGCTGTCGCCCAAGCTGGAGGGCCAGATAAGTGCTGCAATCCCAAGCATCAGGCCTGCGGCGACTGTTCCAGCACCGGCTGCGACGCTTGATGCCCCGCCGATCGCGGAACCGCCCAGTGCCAATGTTCCGAGCCCGGCCGGGAGGGCGCTGCCGCTGATCTTCTTGAGTGGCAGTAGCCCCTCACTGTCGGTTTCACGGCCACCAAGCAGCACGTGTTCGCCATAGTCCCCTATGCGATCAAGCGGTAAGTAACCGGACGGATTGTTGTAGTCGATGAGGGCGTCCGGCAGATTGCAGGACTTTGCGAATACGCAGCCGACCATGGGCAATGGCGTTGGCGGCGGCTCCACTTTACGCCTGGCCTCGTAGGCTTCCTGGCGGGCAAGCATGGCTTCATATGCTTGCTGCCTGGCCTCACGCTCAGCCAACTCGCGCTCGTTCATGTTCTCGAGCCGTCGGTAACCGCCCGTGCCGGTCCCGTAGCATCGCCAGACTTGGGGTATATCCTTGTTGTTTGCCATCGTGCCCTCCTGGCGTGTTGCCTAACGACATCCAGCGTTGGAGCCGGGAGCATGACGTTATGGCAAGCAGCGGAGGGTGGATGTAGGACGGTTCTGTGAGATGGCGCCGAATGGGCCTAGAGGAGGTTGGAGCCGGCGAGCCGGCTCCAAAAGCGGTTACGCCTGAACGAGCGCCTGCTTGCGACTGGCCATCGCCGTCACTGCATACCCGATCAGCGCCGCCAGTATCGACCCGGTCAGGATGCCCATCCGGTCCATACCCGCGTATTCACTGCTGCCCGGCACAAACGCCAGGGAGCCGACAAACAGGCTCATGGTGAAGCCGATGCCGCACAGGACCGCCACGCCCAGCACCTGGCCCCAGTTGGCGCCGGCGGGCAGTGCGGCAAGGCCGGTTTTTACCATGACCCAGGTGAAACCCAGTACGCCAACGGTCTTACCCAGCAGCAGGCCGGCGGCGATGCCCATTGGCACGTGGTGGGTGAAGCTTTCCAGGTTGACGCCCACCAGCGAGACGCCGGCATTGGCAAAGGCAAACAGCGGCAGGATCGCGTAGGCCACCCAGGGATGCAGGGCGTGTTCCAGGGTCAGCAGCGGCGATGGCTCGGCGTTTTTGGTGCGCAGCGGGATGCAGAACGCCAATGTTACGCCCGCCAGGGTGGCGTGTACGCCGCTCTTGAGCACGCAGACCCACAGGATCAGCCCGACAATCATGTAGGGCCCCAGCTTGACGACACCCAGCCGGTTCATGGCTATCAAGGCGATCAGGCATGCCGCTGCGCCGGCCAATGACGCCCCGGACAGGTCGGTGGAGTAGAAGATGGCGATCACGATGATTGCGCCAAGGTCGTCGATGATGGCCAGGGTCATCAGGAACAGCTTCAGCGAAACCGGCACGCGCTTGCCCAGCAGGGCCAATACGCCCAGGGCGAAGGCAATGTCGGTGGCCATGGGGATTGCCCAGCCACCCAGGGCGGCCGGGTTGTCCTTGTTCAGCGCCCAATAGATCAGCGCCGGCACGACCATGCCGCCGATGGCTGCCGCTCCCGGCAGTACTACTTGCGAAGGCTTGGACAGTTGGCCGTCGAGCAACTCGCGTTTGACCTCAAGGCCGATCAGCAGGAAGAACAGGGCCATCAGGCCGTCGTTGATCCACAGCAGCGCCGGCTTGGCGATTTTCAGGGCGCCGATTTGTGCGACCACCGGCACGTCGAGAAAACTCGCGTAGAGGTGCGACAGCGGTGAGTTGTTGATGATCAGCGCCAAAGCGGCAGCAGCGATCAGGAGCAGACCGCTGGCGGCTTCCAGCTGGAAGAAACGGGTGAAAGTGCTACGCAGAGGCAAGGGATGCTCTCCAATCAAAGTTCAATAGGTGGGTACCCTAACCCGTACCGTTAGTTGTTAAAACAAAAGTTATATTCTTATTTGTTATAAGGAATCGGTCTGATCACTTGCGCGCCAGACCCCGAAAATTGTGTGTCCAATTGAGTCATGACTGTATCTGTGTGGAGTGTAGGAAACATCCTAAGATCAGGTCTGAAATCCTTAGAGAAACCGATCATGAGCGACAACCGCCAATGGGCCCGCGAAGCCATTCGCATTATTGAAGCGGACTTCCAGCGTAGCGCCGACACCCACCTGATCCCCTTGCCAATGCAGGGTTTGCCAGGTATCGAGTTGTATTTCAAGGATGAGTCCAGCCATCCCACCGGCAGCCTGAAACATCGGTTGGCGCGTTCGTTGTTCCTCTATGCGTTGTGCAACGGCTGGCTCAAGCCCGGTGCACCGGTGATCGAAGCCTCCAGCGGTTCCACGGCGATTTCCGAGGCGTACTTCGCCAGGCTGCTGGGCTTGCCGTTTATTGCGGTGATGCCGGCCACCACTTCCCAGGAAAAGATTGCGCAGATCGCGTTCTACGGGGGCAAGAGCCATCTGGTGCAGGATCCGACGCAGATCTACGCCGAATCCGAGCGCCTGGCGCAGGAAAGCGGTGGTCATTTCATGGACCAGTTCACCTATGCCGAACGTGCCACTGACTGGCGCGCCAACAACAACATCGCTGAATCGATCTTCCAGCAACTGCGCTTTGAGCGTTATCCGGAGCCGAGTTGGCTGATTTCCAGCCCCGGCACGGGTGGCACCACGGCGACGTTGGGGCGTTATGTGCGTTATCGCCAGCACTGCACCCGAGTGTTGTGCGCGGACGCGGAGCGTTCGGTGTTTTTCGACTACTACCTGAGCGGCGACGCCAGCCTGCGCCTGGACTGTGGTTCGCGCATCGAAGGTATTGGCCGGCCACGGGTTGAGGCGTCGTTCCTGCCGAAAGTGATTGATGCGATGGTCAAGGTGCCGGATGCACTGTCCCTGGCGGCCATGCATTACCTGGCGCAGCGCTTGGGGAGGCGAGTAGGCGGCTCAAGTGGCACCAACCTGATCGGTGCGTTGATCGCGGCGCAGCAGATGAAGGCGGCAGGGGAGTCGGGCTCGATCGTGGCGATCTTGTGCGACGGCGGTGAGCGCTATGCCACGACCTATTACGATCAGGCCTGGCTTGCAGGGCAGGGGTATGAGTTGGAGGGTTTGATTGCGGCCGTTGCGGCGAGTGTCGAGCGGGGGCAACCGTTGCCGGAAAGCATCCTGCGCGCCAATATTTGAAACACCGCATTACCAATGTGGGAGCGGGCTTGCTCGCGAATGCGGTGTGTCAGCCAATACATCATTCGGCTGATCCACCGCATTCGCGAGCAAGCCCGCTTCCACATTTGATCTGCTGCGTTTTCAGCGCAGTGGTTAAGCCTCTAGGCCCAACATATCCCGCGCCAGCGCCTCGGCAATCCGAATCCCGTCGACACCCGCCGACAAAATCCCACCGGCATAACCGGCACCTTCGCCCGCCGGGAACAGGCCTTTCACGTTCAGGCTCTGCATCGACTCGTTACGGGTAATCCGCAGCGGCGAAGAAGTGCGGGTCTCGATCCCGGTAAGGACCGCGTCGTGCAGCGAGTAGCCCTTGATCTGCTTCTCGAACGCCGGCAACGCTTCGCGGATGGCTTCGATGGCAAACTCCGGCAACGCCAGCGCCAGGTCACCCAGGGCTACGCCGGGCTTGTAGGATGGCTCCACGGTACCGATGGCGGTGGACGGCTTGCCGGCGATGAAATCACCCACCAGCTGCGCCGGTGCTTCGTAGTTGCTGCCGCCGAGGATGAACGCGTGGGATTCCAGGCGTTCCTGCAACTCGATCCCGGCCAGCGGGCCGCCCGGGTAATCCACTTCCGGGGTGATGCCCACCACGATCCCGGAGTTGGCGTTGCGTTCGTTACGGGAGTACTGGCTCATGCCGTTGGTTACTACGCGGTTCGGCTCTGATGTCGCCGCGACCACGGTACCGCCCGGGCACATGCAGAAGCTGTACACCGAACGGCCGTTCTTGGCGTGGTGCACCAGTTTGTAATCGGCGGCCCCGAGTTTCGGGTGGCCGGCGTACTTGCCCAGGCGTGCAGCGTCGATCAGCGACTGCGGGTGTTCGATACGGAAACCCACCGAGAACGGCTTGGCTTCCATGTACACGCCACGGCCATGCAGCATGCGGAAGGTATCGCGGGCGCTGTGGCCGAGGGCCAGGATTACGTGCTTGGACAGGATCTGCTCGCCGCCATCCACCACCACGCCATTCAACTGGCCGTCTTCGATCAGCACGTCGGTGACCCGCTGCTCGAAGCGCACTTCACCGCCCAGGGCGATGATCTGCTGGCGCATGTTTTCCACGACGCCGGTCAGGCGAAACGTACCGATGTGCGGCTTGCTGACGTAGAGGATTTCATCTGGCGCACCGGCCTTGACGAACTCGTGCAGCACCTTGCGACCGTGGAATTTCGGGTCCTTGATCTGGCTGTAGAGCTTGCCGTCGGAGAAGGTCCCGGCGCCGCCTTCACCGAACTGCACGTTGGATTCCGGGTTCAGCACATTCTTGCGCCAAAGGCCCCAGGTGTCCTTGGTGCGCTGGCGCACTTCGCGGCCGCGCTCGAGGATGATCGGCTTGAAACCCATCTGTGCCAGCAACAGCCCGGCGAAGATCCCGCACGGGCCAAAACCGACGACGATCGGCCGCTCGGTCAGGCCTTCCGGCGCATGGCCCACGACCTTGTAGCTGATGTCCGGCGCCGGGTTGACGTTGCGGTCGTCGGCGAACTTGAGCAGCAGGGCCGCCTCGCCTTTGACTTCCAGGTCGATGGTGTAGATGAAGCACAGCTCCGACGATTTCTTGCGGGCGTCGTAGCTGCGTTTGAACAGGGTGAAATCGAGCAGGTCATCACTGGCGATGCCCAGGCGTTGCACAATGGCAGGCCGCAGGTCTTCTTCGGGATGGTCGATGGGCAGCTTGAGTTCGGTGATTCGTAACATGACAGGAATCCGGTAGGCGGCGGGCAAAGAGGCCGGCTGTTTTGCAAACCGGCGATTATAAGCCCCAACAGCGGTTTCCCGTCATGCTAAAACAGCGCAGGGCGCAATCAGTCGTCTCGCGAACCGCCGAACGACGCGCAACCGCGTTGCACCTGGCCGTTGACCCGAAGCTCAGCGGACATGTGCTGCAGGCTGCCGCTGGCGCTGTCGACACAGCGTTGCGGGGCCACCCAGAGTTCGATGTGCTGGTTATTCGCTTCGGTCATCAGGTTGAACCGTCCGTCGCCCGATTGCTCTTCCACATACGGCACGGCCAATGGTGGCTGGCCTTCACGCTCCAGCACCATGCCCTTGGCGGTGACGTTCATCGCCCAGGCCGGTTTGTGGCCGTTGGCCCGCAGGATCATGCGCTTGAAGTCCGGGTCATCACAGGCCGAGGTCGAGCGCTCGACGCGGTACACCTGTTGCAGGTCCACCGTGCCCTGGGTACCGCTGGCGACGCCGGAGAACTTGCCACGCAGGTCGGCAAACAGTGCGCCTTGCTGGCCGGCCAGGGAGGCGGCCTCCTGCAGGATGCTGGTGCCACCGGTGTCGTTGACCACGTAGTTGCGTTTGTCGTTGCAGGGCTGGAACAGCAGTTTGTCACCCTGGGCCGTCAACTCGCCCTGCATGCGGGTCATCCCGGCGAGAGAGGGCTTGGCCGGCTCGTTATCGAACATCTGGCAGGCGGCGAACAGGGGCAACAGGGCAAACAAGGCTAGGGTACGGGCGGCACGCATTATCGGGTCTCCTGATAAGTGCCGCCACGTTACGCAGGCTGGCGGTGCATCACAAGCCCGGGACACAGGTTGAATAAGGTGTGCCGGGGGCGATCATCCCTGCTGGGACTTTTCCTATAGAGGGATCTGAACGGTCATGGGAACGTCTTTCTCTTTTATTCGGAAAGCCGCGATGACTATTCGATGGAATCTGTGGGGGCTGTTACTGGTGACGGGTTCTGCACTGGGCAGTGAACCGGCGCGGCTGGAGTACTCCTCTGCCACTGACTTTACCGAGATCTCGATCACCGTGAAGAGGACGCCTGACAGTAGCCCGGACTTTATTTCGGTCAGTGTCACGCTGAGCCCGGAGGCCAGGGCCCGCACGGCTGCAATTACTTTACTGGCTTACAACAAGCAGGTTTCGACATACGTAGACGGCTACAACGTGAGTGATGGCGCCACTGTCATGGGTGTGCTGAACACACGAGAAATACAGTTTTCCGTCCCCCAGGACATGCTCCGTAAATGGATGCCCTGGGTTCAACGGTGACGGCTTTTCAGGCTGGTCAACCAACGATAAACGTCTGCCCGGTCTGCAAGCCTTCCACGCTTTTCGCGTAGGCCAACGCCACTTCTGCACCCGGAGCCGGTTTGTACCCACGGAAGTACGGCGCGTAGCTGCCCATGGCTTCCAGCAGGACGGTAGGGCTGACCGAGTTGATGCGCAGGCCGCGGGGCAGTTCGATCGCAGCGGCTTTCACGAATGCATCCAGCGCGCCGTTGACCAGGGCAGCCGAAGCACCGGTGCGAATCGGATCGCGGTTGAGAATGCCGCTGGTGAAGGTGAACGACGCGCCGTCATTGGCGAACTCGCGGCCAATCAGCAGCAGGTTGACCTGGCCCATCAGCTTGTCTTGCAGGCCCAGGTCAAAATCGGTTTCGCTCATGTCGCCCAGGGGCACGAAGTTGACGCTGCCGGCGGCGCAGATCAGTGCGTCGAATTTGCCGGTCTGTTCGAACAGTTTGCGGATCGAGGCGCTGTCGCTGATATCGACCTGGAAGTCGCCACTTTTGCGACCGATGCTGATCACTTCATGCCGTTGGGACAGTTCTGCCTTCACCGCCGAACCCACGGTACCGCTTGCGCCAATCAACAGGATTTTCATCGTGCCTTCCTCCAGATGTGTAGGTGAGGTTTCAGTCTAGAGTGATTTTTTGCGCGGATAAGTGCACTAATAGGCAACCTTTGGTTTTCAATTGGAAACAATCCATGAGCGAAATGGATGACCTCGCCGCGTTTGCCGTGTTGATCGAAGCCGGCAGCTTTACCTTGGCGGCCCAGCAACTGGGCTGCAGCAAAGGGCAACTGTCCAAGCGCATCAGCCAGTTGGAAGCGCAGTTTTCGGTGGTGTTGTTGCATCGCACCACCCGCCGCCTGAGCCTGACGGCGGCGGGTGCGGCGCTGTTGCCGCAAGCCCAGGCGTTGGTGGTCCAGGTGGAGCGGGCACGTCAGGCGTTGGCCAGGCTCAAGGATGATCTCGTCGGCCCGGTGCGTATGACGGTTCCGGTGTCCCTGGGCGAAACCTTCTTCGACGGTCTGTTGCTGGAGTTTTCCCGGGAGTACCCACAGGTGCAGATCGAGTTGGAACTCAACAACCAGTACCGGGACCTGGCGCGGGATGGCTTCGACCTGGCGGTACGTTCGGAGGTCGCCAACGACGAGCGTCTGGTCGCCAAGCCGTTGCTCGCCTGGCACGAGATGACCTGCGCCAGCCCGGCTTACCTGGAACAGCACGGCGAGCCGCTGACGCCGGCGGAACTGGTGGGCCACAACTGCTTGCTGAACAGCCACTACAGTGGTCGTGAAGAGTGGCTGTATCACCAACAGCATGAGCTGCTGCGGGTTCGGGTATCCGGGACCTTTGCCTCCAACCATTACAACTTGTTGAAGAAGGCTGCACTGGTGGGGGCGGGCATCGCGCGCTTGCCGTCCTACGTGCTGCACGCGGAATTGGCTGACGGTCGCCTGCGCTGGCTCCTGCGGGATTATCAGACCCGCAGCATGCCGATGTACCTGGTCCATCCGTATCAGGGCGGCCTGCCGCGCCGCACCCAGGTACTCGCAGATTATCTGGTGGGCTGGTTCAAGCGCAGCGGCGAAGCCCTCGATCGCCTTTAGCGGTAGCGTCGCGCAATCAGGTGATCAATCGAGAAGCTGCCCGGCCCCTTGGCCATCAACAGCAGCAGCAATGCGACCCAGGTGCCGTGGGTCGGGTAGGCGTCCGGGTAGACGAAAAGCTGGATGGTCAGGGTCATGCCCAGCAGCGCCAGCGCCGAGAATCGCGTGGCAAACCCCACGAGGATCAGCACCGGGAAGAAATGCTCGGCGAACGCAGCCATGTGCGCCGCCACTTCCGCAGACAGCAGCGGCACGTGGTATTCGCTGCGAAACAGCGGCAGGGTGGACGGCGCCAAGTGCGGCCAGCCCAGCTGGAAGGTCCCGCCGATCAGGTCCACGGCGAGGCCTTCCACTTTGGTCTGGCCGGATTTCCAGAACACCGCTGCGATAGAGAAGCGTGCGACAAAGGCGATCAGGCTGTAGGGGATTTTCTCGAAGCACTGGATGATCCGTTGGATCAGCCCCGGAGCGGTGGTGTTCATGGCGATACCTTGGGTTCTGTGTGCAAGTGGGTGATGGCGCCGTGACCGATCAGCAGGGCCAGGCATTGGTGCAGGTCAAATTCGGCGGCCGCATCGAGGGCGTAGGCCACGGCCATTTCCAATGGCCAACCGTTGTTCAGGCTGTTGATAAACGTCGCTGAGCCGCTGTCGATGTGAAATACCTGCACGTGCAGGCCATTGCGTAGTACCAGCGCGCTTTGGGCATGGAAGGGGTCGAGGGTGGCGAGGGATTCGCCGGTCTGATGCGCCGCCCATAAAGCCACCACGGCGTAGGCCGAGTTCAGGGTGGCCAGGGATGGATGCAGTTGCAGGCGCAGTTCGCCCAGGTCCGACTGTTGTTGCAGGGTGGCGATGACCTCCTGTTGATCCAGTGGCTGTGCGTCCGCCGCGTGGTAGGCCCTCACCCGCAATCGCTCCAGGCGCGCCACGTCAGCCAGGTAAGGCACGCTGGCGGCGGGGGCGAAGCCCTGGATGAAGTCCGCCAGGTCGCTGCCGTATTCATTGATCAGAGGGCTTGTCGGCGGGAAACCCTGGACATACACACCGGCCATCGCCCGAAAAAACTCATCGCCCACCAGTTGCAGGGTGACCGGGTAGCCGGCGGCCAGCGCGTTGATCAGCGAGCTATGGACATTGTTGCGATACACCGCAAAACGACCGGCCGGATCGGCGCCGTTGCGGCTGAACAAGCCTTGCGGGCAGTTTTCGTCGGGGGACAGCAGTGCGCGGCTAAAGACGTCCTGGCGGCTCATGCACGCACCTCCAGCAGAAACCGGTCGGCCTCGCGTGCTTCAGCGTGCAGCACGCTGAACGCCGGCACCTGGTTGTCGCGCTCGATCAGCGTGGCGACCGGCCCGGTGCGGCTGAGCACGTGCTGGTAGAGCTGCCATACCGCGTTGTCGATGGGGGCGCCGTGATCGTCAATCAGCAAACGGTCGCCGAGGCTGTCGGTGTCTTCGGCAAACCCTGCCAGGTGAATCTCGCCCACGGCGTGCAACGGCAAGGCCTCGATGTACTTCAGCGGGTCTTGCTGATGGTTGATGCACGACACATACACATTGTTCACGTCCAGCAGCAGCCCGCAGCCGGTGCGGCGAATCGCTTCGCTGATGAAGTCGGTCTCTTCCAGGGTGGAGCACTGGAATTGCAGATAGGTCGACGGGTTCTCCAGCAGCATGGTCCGCTGCAGGCGGGTTTGTACCTGGTCGATGTGTTCGCACACCCGCTTCAGGGTTTCATCGTCATACGCCAGCGGCAGCAAATCATTGAGAAACACCGGGCCGTGGCTGGACCAGGCCAGGTGTTCGGAAAAGGAGTGGGGTTGATAGCGTTCGATCAGCGTGGCCAAGCGCACCAGGTGCTCGTCGTTCAGCGGACCTTCGCCGCCAATGGACAGGCCTACACCGTGCAGCGACAGCGGGTACTGTTCGCGGATCAAGCCCAGGTAGTGATGGAAAGGCCCGCCGGCCACCATGTAGTTTTCGGCGTGGACTTCAAAAAAACCGATATCGGGGGACGTCTCGAGCACTTCACTGAAGTGCTCGTTCTTGAGCCCCAGCCCGGCCCGACGGGGGAGGCCGGGCGCCTGAGCCTGGGAGATGGAGTGGGTGAATGAGAGCGTCATCGTCAGTACTCAGGCTGTGCAGGGTTTCAGGACTTGGCGGTGAAGGCAGCTTCCTGGCCGAAGCCGGTTGGCGAGGTGGTGCTTGGGGTTTTCAGGCAGGTACCGGCCGGGACCAGTTTCCAGGCGTTGGCCTGATCCTTGACCTTCGAGGTGCCCGCGCAGGAAGTGCCGGCGCCTGCGGCGCAATCGTTCTTGCCGGCTTCGGCTACACCGAAGCATTTCTGCATGTCATCGGCGGCGTGGGCGGTGGTGGTCAGGGCGGACAGGCTCAGGGCCGAACCCAGGGCCAGGACGAGGGTGGCGGCGGACAGCGAGCGGGTTTTGGTAGTCATGGTGTATCTCCAGCAGTGGGTTGAGTTGGCAAGCATGTTCGCCTGCTTACACCACTAGAGAAAGGGGGAAGGGATTCGTTACAAAGCCGGGGAAAATAATTTCAGGTTTCGCCAAAGTCTTTGGTTCACACCAAACAAATGTGGGAGCGGGCTTGCTCGCGAAGGCAGTGGGTCAGTCACCCAACAAGTTGGCTGATCCACCGCCTTCGCGAGCAAGCCCGCTCCCACAAAAGCCCGCTCATACATTGACCAGATGGGCATCAACCGCCCAAATAAGCCTCACGTACTTTCGGATCGGTCAGCAGTTGTTCGCCGCTGCCCTGCATCACCACGCGGCCGTTTTCCAGCACGTAGGCGCGGTCGGCAATCTTCAGCGCTTGGTTGGCGTTCTGCTCCACCAGGAACACCGTCACACCGTCCTTGCGCAGCTGTTCGATGATGTCGAAGATCTGCTGGATGATAATCGGCGCCAACCCCAGAGACGGTTCGTCCAGCAACAACAGCTTGGGCTTGCTCATCAGCGCGCGGCCGATGGCGAGCATTTGCTGTTCGCCGCCGGACATGGTGCCGCCGCGCTGGCTGAAGCGTTCCTTGAGCCGCGGGAACAGGTGCAGCACCTTGTCCATCTGCTCCTGGTAATCGCCCTTGTCGGTGAAGAACCCGCCCATGGCGAGGTTCTCTTCCACGGTCAGGCGGGCAAATACCCGGCGGCCTTCCGGAACCACGGCAATGCTCTTGCGCATGATCTCGGAGGAGGCCTGGCCCACCAGCTCCTCACCCATGTAGCGGATGCTGCCGCTGTGAGCCTGGGGCGAACCGCACAGGGTCATCAGCAGCGTGGATTTACCGGCACCGTTGGCGCCGATCAGGGTAACGATTTCGCCCTGGCGCACTTCCACGTTGACGCTGTGCAGCGCCTGGATCTTGCCGTAGAAAGTGGAAACGTTTTCGAATTGCAGCATTTTACGCTTCCCCCAAATAGGCTTTGATCACTTCCGGGTTGTCGCGGATCTGCTCCGGCGTACCGTCGGCCAGTGGCGTGCCCTGGTTGATCACGACGATATGGTCGGAAATGCTCATGACCAGTTTCATGTCGTGTTCGATCAGCAGCACGGTGGCGTTGTTTTCTTCACGCAGCACACTGATCAGCGCCTTGAGGTCTTCTGTTTCCTTCGGGTTCAAGCCGGCGGCCGGTTCGTCGAGCATGAGGATCCGCGGGCGGGTCATCATGCAGCGGGCGATTTCCAGGCGCCGTTGCTGACCGTAGGCCAGGGTGCCGGCAGGACGGTTGGCAAACTCGGTGAGGTTGACCTTGTCCAGCCAGTACGCGGCATATTCCATGGCCTCGCGCTCGCTCTTGCGGAACGACGGCGTCTTGAACAGGCCGGCAAAGAAGTTGGTGTTCAGGTGGCGATGCTGGGCGATCAACAGGTTCTCGACCGCCGTCATGTCCTTGAACAACCGCACGTTCTGGAAGGTGCGCACCACGCCCTTGCGGGCGATCTCGTGGCCGGCCAGGCCCTGGATCGGCTGGCCGTCCAGCAGGATGGTGCCGCCAGCCGGCTTGTAGAAGCCCGTCAGGCAGTTGAACACCGTGGTCTTGCCGGCGCCGTTGGGGCCGATCAGGGCCACGACTTGTTTCTCTTGCACGGTCAGGGCCACGCCGTTGACCGCCAGCAAACCGCCGAAGCGCATGCTCAAGTTTTCGACTTTCAGGATCTCGCGGCTCATTTGCGCAGCTCCATGTGGGGACGTTGCATGGGCAGCAGGCCTTGAGGTCGCCAGATCATCATCAGCACCATCATGGCGCCGAACATCAACATGCGGTATTCGCTGAATTCACGCATCATTTCCGGCAGCAGGATCATCACGATCGCCGCGAGGATCACGCCGAGCTGCGAGCCCATGCCGCCCAGTACCACGATGGCGAGGATGATTGCCGACTCGATGAAGGTGAACGACTCCGGCGTCACCAAACCTTGGCGCGCGGCGAAGAAGCTGCCGGCAAAACCGGCGAAGGTTGCCCCGAGGGTGAATGCCGAAAGCTTGATGACGGTCGGGTTCATGCCTAGTGCACGGCAGGCGATTTCATCTTCGCGCAGCGCTTCCCACGCACGGCCGATCGGCATGCGCAGCAGGCGGTTGATCACGAACAGCGCCGCCAGTGCCAGCAGCAGGGCCACCAGGTACAGGAACACCACTTTGCTCACCGGGTTGTAGTCGATCCCGAAGTACTCGTGGAACGTCTGCATGCCTTCGGCCGCGGTGCGGTCGAACGTCAGCCCGAAGAACGTCGGCTTGGGAATGCTGCTGATGCCGTTGGGGCCGCCGGTGATATCGGTGAGGTTACGCAGGAACAGACGGATGATTTCACCGAAGCCCAGGGTCACGATCGCCAGGTAGTCACCGCGCAAGCGCAGTACCGGGAAGCCCAGCAGGAAGCCAAATGTGGCCGCCGCCATGCCGGCCAGTGGCAGGCAGATCCAGAAGCCCCAGCCCAGGTAATGCGAGAGCAGCGCGTAGGTGTAGGCACCCACCGCGTAGAAGCCCACATAGCCCAGGTCGAGCAGGCCGGCGAGACCCACCACGATGTTCAGGCCCAGGCCCAGCAACACGTAGATCAGGATCAGCGTCGCGATATCCACCGCACCACGGGAACCGAAGAACGGCCAGATCAGCGCGGCCACGATCAGGCCGATGATGATGTAGCGCTGGGTGCGCGGCAGGGTCAGGAACTGGCTGACCTTGGGCGATACCAACGGGCCACGGTTGGACTTGAGGAGCGCACCGACCTGTTGGGTGAACAGCACGCGCAGGAACATCAACACCGAGCATAGGGCAATGATGGTCAACGTCACGGGACCGGTGCCATGCACTTCAAGGTTGATCCCGACAATGCTCAACTTGAGCCCGAGTACCGGGAAGGCCACGGCCCAGACCAGCAAGGCGCTGAAAAACGCCGATTTAAGATATCTGCTCATACTTTCTCAACCTCCGGACGGCCCAGAATGCCGGTCGGCCGGAACAACAGCACCAGAACCAATAGACCGAATGCCACCACGTCCTTGTACTGGTCACCGAATACGTCGGCGCCAAAGGCTTCAGCCACACCCAGCACCAGCCCGCCGAGCATCGCGCCCGGAATGCTGCCGATGCCGCCCAATACCGCCGCGGTGAAGGCCTTGAGGCCCACCAGGAAGCCGGCGTTGGGGTTGATCACGCCGTACTGCATGCTCAGCAACACGGCAGCGATAGCCGCCAGTGCGGCACCGATGACGAAGGTCAGGGCGATGATGTTGTTGGTGTTGATGCCCAACAGGTTGGCCATCTTGATGTCTTCGGCGCAGGCCCGGCAGGCGCGCCCCAGACGGGAGCGAGAGATGAACAGGGTCAGGCCGAGCATTGCCACCAGGGTGACGACGAAGACCAGGATCTGCATATAGGAAATCAGCACTTCCTGTGCGCCGCCTGGGCCGAAGGAGATGCTCCCCGGGATCAGGTTGGGAATGGATTTGTCCTTGGAGTCCTGGGACAGCAATACGGTGTTCTGCAGGAAAATCGACATGCCGATCGCGGAGATCAGCGGGATCAAGCGGTTGCTGCCACGCAAGGGGCGGTACGCAACGCGTTCGATACTGTAGCCATAGGCACTGGTTACGACGATGGACGCCAGGAATGCGGCGGTCATCAACAGCGGCAGGGAATGGATACCCAGCATGGCCAGCCCGGCAAGGGCGATGAAGGCCACGTAGGAACCAATCATGTACACCTCGCCATGGGCGAAGTTAATCATTCCAATGATGCCGTAAACCATTGTGTAGCCAATGGCTATCAAGGCATAGGTGCTGCCAACGGTCATGCCGTTAACCAGCGTTTGGAAAAAATGATAGATCTCAGGCATTACAGCGCTCCTAAAAACCCGATACGCATTTCACTGGTGGAGTCAATTTCCGGCTCGGTGCCCTGTTCTGTGATCAGGTTGCACAAAGCGTTTGCCAGCGAACCGCTGGTGACGGTTTTAAGATTTTCAGGTGAGCCAGCGCCCGGATCGCGGGTGACAGGCCCATAAACCTCGTAAAACAAAGCCCACTGCTTGCACAGTGGGCTTGTTGACCAGTAACGCCTGGCTTACTGAGGGGAAACTTCGGTTTTTGGTTTGCCGAAGTGCCATTCGTAGACCACGAACTTGAAGTCCTTCAGGTCGCCCTTGGCGTCGAAGCTCAGGTCGCCGGTCGGGGTCTTGAAGGTACCGGCGTGGATGGCCGCTGCCACCTTGGCGGTGTCTTCGCTCTTCGCGGCAGCGATACCGCCGGCGATCACTTCAACTGCCGAGTAGGCCGGGAACACGAACGGACCGGTTGGGTCCTGCTTGTTCTTGGTGAACTCTTCAACGATTGCCTTGTTGGCAGGATCGGTGTCGAAGGATTTCGGCAGGGTAACCAGCAGGCCTTCGGAAGCGTTCTGGGCGATTTGCGAGATGGAGTCGTTGCCGACGCCTTCAGGGCCCATGAACTTGGCGTTCACGCCTTTTTCCTTGGCTTGGCGCAGGATCAGGCCCAGCTCAGGGTGGTAGCCGCCGTAGTAGACGAAGTCGACGTTGGCTTGCTTGAGCTTCTGGATCAGCGAACCGAAGTCTTTGTCGCCAGCGTTGATGCCTTCGAAGAGGGCAACTTTCACGCCTTTCTTCTCGAGGGTTTGTTTAACGGCGGTGGCGATGCCTTCACCGTATTGCTGTTTGTCGTGGATAACGGCTACGACTTTCGGCTTCACGTGGTCGGCGATGTAGTTACCGGCGGCAGGGCCCTGGGCGCTGTCCAGGCCGATGGTGCGGAAGACCAGCTTGTAGCCACGGGACGTGATTTCCGGGCTGGTGGCAGCCGGGGTGATCATGATCACGCCTTCGTCTTCGTAGATGTCGGATGCTGGCTGAGTGGAGCTGGAGCAAAGGTGACCGACCACGAACTTGACGCCGTCGTTGACCACTTTGTTGGCTACGGCCACGGCTTGTTTTGGATCGCAAGCGTCGTCGTATTCCTTGGCTTCGAGCATTTTGCCATCTACGCCGCCCTTGGCGTTGATGTCGGCGATGGCCTGCTTGGCACCCATGAACTGCATGTCGCCGTACTGGGTCACAGGGCCGGTTTTAGGGCCGGCAATACCGATCTTGATGGTGTCAGCTGCGAACGAATGGCTGGCAACCCCGGCCAGGACCATAGCGGCAAACAGTTTGGAAATCTGCTTAGTAGCCTTATTCATAGTGCTCCACTCTTACTGTTGTATTTTTTATAGTTCTAGCGGCCTTGTGAGCTGCAGAACCGGATCAGATATCTCGGATATCCCCCGGCAGCGGCCTGGCAACTGTACCGGTACAGTGTAGAGCGCCGGTTGATCGCTTGAAAAGCTGGCTGCTGGGGGCAAAACCCGGGTATGTCGCTTAAATGAAAGAAAAAGACAGAATTGCGGCGGGGTGATGCCAGAGTTTCGGGCAATCCTTGGCTTTCCTGACACTTTCGTTCGGTGCCTCATTTGCAACTGGGTTTTTCTGCCTGGGGCTCGACGGTATGATTGCGCCGATTTTTTCTTCAGGTGAACTCCCATGACGCAAGAACCTAGCACCCTCTATGCCAAGCTGCTTGGTGAAACTGCCGAAATTTCCTGGAAGGAGCTTGAGCCGTTCTTTGCCAAGGGTGCCCTATTGTGGGTCGACGCCGGGCTGGATTTGATCGAGGCCGCCGAGGGCATGGCTGAGGACAACCGTGAGAAAGTCGCTGCCTGGCTGGCTGCGGGGAGTCTTGGCGAGGTGTCTGCGACGCGGGCATTGGACCTGGTTGAGCGGGGCCCGAGTTTGTGGGCGGTGGTGGTTTCGCCGTGGATTCTGATCCAGGAAAGGGCAGTGTAGGAAATGCATGCGCGAAAAAGGTGCGTGATTTTTCCGAGTTTAAGTGTGTAGGCGGGTAACTGCATTTGCGGTGATGGCACCTTGCCGTAGAGAAAGGTCACAGGCGGGGGTTACGTGCGCGTCATGGGAACAGTTTTGGTAGCGGCGGAGTGCGGGGGGAATTGTTTCTGGGTGTGAGTTTTTTGAGTACATATCCGTTATTTAGGTAACGGCTACTTATGGTTCCGCTCTTACAGCGGGTCACTTTTGGCAAACGCCCGGAATGCCGGCCCAGCCAAAAGTAACCAAAAGGTCTTTGCCCCACCACTCGGTGCCTCGCTTAGGCTCGGCATGCCCGCACTCCGGCCCGGTTCCGCGGGCCGCCGCGACGGGCCATCCATGGCCCGGCGCGGCTAAATCGGCATCCCTGCCGATTTACCCGCTCCACCGTGCCTACTTGCGGCCATCGTGGTTAACGGGGCCCGCAGATCAAAATCAAAAGCAGAGCACAGCGGCCTCCCGGCCGGCTTGAGTGTAAAAAGAAAAAGCAAAGACCAGAGCGAAAACAGATCTGCTTTTCTGTGGGAGCGGGCTTGCTCGCGAAAAACCTGAGAGCGCCGCGTTTATCCAGAATGCCCGCGTCATCGTTAACGACCTTCGCGAGCAAGCCCGCTCCCACATTTTTTGGACCGTGCCCGCTTTAGCTTTTGATTTGGCTTTTAAACACTCAAGCCGGCCGGTAGGCCGCTGTGCTTTTGATCTTGATTTTGATCTTAGGCGCCCCGTTAAACCACGCTGGCCGAACGCAGGCTTTGGAGCGTGGCTAACCCGGCAGGACGCCGGGTTAGCCGTCCTGGGCCAAGGATGGCCCATGACGGCGGCCCACGGTCCAAAGCCTGCGTGAGGGCACACCGAGCCTAGGCGAGGTGCCGAGTGGTGGGGCAAGAGCGTTTTGCTTACTTTTGCGCTGTTCAAAAGTGAGCCGCTGTAAGAGCGGAACCGATATAAGCCATCACCCAAATAACGGATATACACCCCACCTCAGCAACAAAGCCTACGCCGTCTTCCCGGTATGGTTATTCAGCGAAATAACCTTGGTCTTCCCAATCCGGTGACGATAAATCTCACGCAGGTACTTGATCGCCTTCTTCACACAATCCCGCGACAGACGAATATCGTTGATCGACACAAACTTGTCCTTGTCGTTGATCAACTCACGATACTTCTTCTCGTACATCGGCTTGATCGCATACCAGTTGGTATCCAGGATCTTCGCCGGGTTCTCGAACTCGTTGAGCAGCTCATCAATCCGGTCTTCATCAAAATCCTCATGGATGATGAAATCCAGGATCGAATTATCCAAGGTGTCATCAAACCGATACGGATTACGCGCAAAACAGCGCTTGATAAATGCCACGATCAACGTCAAAAAATCATCCGACAGGCACGGGCTTTTAGCGATCAAGGTCGTGAGCGACAAGTTGGCCGACGCCCCGATCACCAGCGCATACCGTTTGAGCGTCGTATTGGGAAACAGGCTGTTGAGGTGCGTCTTGAGCCGATTCAGGTCCATATAGGACAGCTTGTAATCCTTGGGCAACGACACAATCGACACCACCGACGAGCAGTTCTTGAAGAAGTGCAAGTCATGCAACGCCGCCGCGTCATAGCCGGAATTCTTGTACTGCTCCAGGGAGGCCTTGTACCGCTTGGACTCAATCGGCAACAGGCTGATGCCTTCGATCGCCTGGGTCACCTTGTTGAAGTGCGGCAGATCAATGGAACGGAAAAACAAGTCGTCGATGTTCAGCCGCTGCGGCTCTTTTTCGAACACCTTGAACTTGTCGCTCGAAGGCGCCGGCGTTTCCGGCACCACCGATTCGGCATAGGCAATCGCCACCGGGCCGGCCAGGCTCATGAACAGGTCGTTGGCATCCAGGCGGATGGTCTCGCCAATGTCGATCCCGGCGCGACGGAAATAGTTCTGGTCGTAGTCGGTGGTAACCGCCTGGGCCGTCAGAATGTTGAAGATCTGCTGCGAGATGTACTGGTTGGCGTGCTTTTCCATGGCATTGACATCAATGTTCTGGATGTTGCCGTCATCGCTTTCCTCGGCGTAACGCATGATGTCGTTGGAGATCAACATCATTGCGTTCCACGGTCGGATACGGCCTTTCACGCTGGCTTCGCTGCTGTCTTCATTGTCGAAGTTGTACGAGAAGTCCCATTCTTCCGATAGGTATTTGCACAACAGCCGCCCGGCGTTGATGTGCAGCGCCTCGGACATTTCGCTGCGGTGATCGGAGATGTTCGGCAGCACACAAATCCCGCTGGTGAAGATCGGCTCGAACACGAAGGCGTGACCGCTTTTGCTGTCATGTTCATCGGCGGGCTTGGTGTCGAACGTCTTGTTCATGTACGAGTGCTGCTGGGCCAGGCCGAACTCCGAGGCCATGCCTGAACCGGTACCGCCGCCGGCGCTGAAGATCGAGAAGTACAGGCGCGACTGGTTGGCCTTGATGCCGCAGGAGTCGATCAGGTACGAGTGGATCATCTTCCAGTCGGGGCTGGAGAAGCGCTGGGTGTCTTTGTTGAGGATGATCTTGGCCAGGTACTGGCCGAGGATCGGCGCGTTACCGGCGCCGCCGGCATGGACTTCCGAGAGGTCCATGATTTTCATCTTGCTGTAGTCCCGCAGGAAACCGCTTTTCTCACCCTTGCGCGAGAAACGGATGCGCCCGGCAATGTCCTTGTCCAGGTCGCCCAGCATCACCAGCGGCTCGACCAGGAACACCGGTTTGGTGCCCTTGTTCGAACCCAGGCGCAGGTTGTTGCGAATCCACTGGGCGGGGCGGTAGCCCTTGTCGGTGGATTTGTCTTCGTTGCTGAATTCGTTGAGGTAGAACTTGCGGGCGTTGTACACCAGCTCTGCCACATCCAGGGCAATGTTGGAGCCACAGCGGCCCAGGCCGATCAGGCACACCGAGGGGAATTCCTGCTCATTGCGCAGTTCACCGTCGACTTCCAGGTGCGGTGCGCGCGGGAACACCATGTCGCGCAGGCCGTCGAGGTTGTCGAGGATGCGGTCGGTGTTGGTCTCGGTGAAGTACAGGTACTGCTGGGTGGCCAGCGGGCGGGCGGTGCTCAATGACTTTGAACCTGAGGGTTTTTCCGCAGGGGCTGTCAGCAACACGTCGGATACCGCGGTGGCAGAGTTATTTTTAGAAGTCATTGTGCGCCATGTGCCTGGACGGATGGCTGAGTAAGTATCAAATAGCCATCACAGAATGAGAGATCGCGACTTTACAGTGCGTCCTGGTCCTGGGCGATAGGGTTTAACCCTAGGGTTTTAAGGGGAAAGCCTGGCCGGACTCTGATGAATCGGCCGTTCGTCGGGGTTCTTTAGTGAAATGATGGCGATTTGCCAAATAAACGGCGTCAGCGAATTGGCCGAACGATGGACGCCGGGCCCGCACGGCCCGAAGGCGGGTCTTTCGGCGCGGGGTCACCCCCCGTCAGGCCCAGCAGGCTGAACAGGTTGTTCTGGTCCAGGCTGTTGATCACCGCGCTGATATCACTCAACGGCACCGCAGCGCTGAGCAGGTAACCCTGAACAAAATCACAGCCGTGTTTTTGCACCACTTCAAATTGTTGCAGGGTTTCCACGCCCTCTGTCACCACCTGCAGGTGCAGGGTGTGGGCCATGCCGATAATGGCCTGGACGATCTCGATGTCGGCGTTCGACTTGGGGATATCCTGGATAAATGAACGGTCGATTTTCAAGGTGTTCAACGGCAGGCGCTTGAGGTAGGCGAGGGACGAGTAGCCGGTGCCGAAGTCGTCGATGGACAGCGACACGCCCAGGGCGCGGATTTGCCGCAGCAATGCCAGGGTGCTGCTGATATTACCCATCAGCGCGTTCTCGGTTACTTCCAGTTCCAGGCGATTGGCGGCGATCCCGCCGAAGCGCAGGGCGTTTTCGATCTCATCGGCCAACTCGTCACGCGTCAGGTTCAGGGCCGAGCAGTTCACGGCCATGACCAATTCGGTGTGGCCTTGTTCCGACAGCAGGCTCAGGTCGTGACAGGCCTGGCGCAGCACCCAGTGATCCAGTTCGGCAATCAGCCCGTTGCTTTCGGCAATGCCGATGAACCGGTCCGGGGTCAGCAGGCCATGTTGGGGGTGTTGCCAGCGCACCAGGGCTTCGAGGCGCGTGACCCTGCCTTTTTTCAGGTCAAGTATCGGTTGGTAAAACAGCACCAACTCGTTCTTGCCCCGCAGTGCGGCGCGCAGTTCCTCTTCCAGCTGCAGTTCCAGGAAGGCCCGGGTTTTCAGGTTGGAGCTGAAGAAGTTCAGGCTGTTACGCCCGGCATCCTTGGACTGATACAGCGCCAGGTCAGCGGTCTTCAGCAGCTCTTCGCTGGTTTTGCCGTCTTCGGGAAACAGGCTGATGCCGATGCTGGTGGTCATCACCATGCGCCGGCCGGCCAGTTCGATGGGGTCTTTCATTTTCTGCATGATGCGCTGGGCCATGTGCCGCGCTTCATCGCGGTGATGGATGCTGATCAGGATGCAGAATTCATCACCGCCAAACCGCGCGACCACGTCGTCATGGCTGCGCACCGAGCTTTTGATATGGCCGGCCAGCACCGTCAGCAGTTCGTCGCCGGCGTCATGGCCGAGGCTGTCGTTGATGCGCTTGAAGTGGTCGATATCCAGGAAGATCACCGCCAGCATGCCGTCGGTGGCGGTTTTTTCCGCGAGTTTCTCGGCGAAGATCTGGTTGAAACCACGGCGGTTGAGCAGGGTGGTCAGGGCATCGTAATGCGCCACCTGTTGCAGCGAGGCGCGGGCCTGGTCCAGTTCGGTGAGCAGGGCGTTGACCCGGCGCAGGTCGGTTTCCTTGTGTTGCAGCTTCTTGTCCGCGAGGGCAGCACTGATGCTGCTGCCAATCACCAGCAGTGCGATGACCGCCACCAGCAGCCCCAGTTGGACCGGGTTGTTGTCCACCGGCAGTGCCGACTGTACGAGGTCTTCGGGTACCAGCAGCTGCATGGCCGCCATGCCGGTGAAGTGCATGCTGATAATGCCCGCGCCGAGCACCAGGCTGGCCGCGTACTTGAGCAATTGATGGAACATGCCGGTGCCGTTGCGCAGGTACAGCGACAGCAGCAAAGCCGCCAGGCTGGCGCCGATCGCGATCAACACAGAGGCGAGGAACAAGCCAGTCTCGAAATACACGCCCGCCTCGGAGCGCATGGCCGACATGCCCACGTAGTGCATCAGCGCAATACCCAGCCCCATCCACACCGACGCCAGCACATATTGGTGGGCGCGCAGCCTTGGATGACTGAGGGTTTGCATGGCGAACAGCGCCGCGATCAGGGCGATCAGCAGCGAGGCGAACGTCATGATCAATTCGTAGTGAATCGCGATAGGCGCCTGGAAGGCCAGCATGCTGATGAAGTGGGTCGACCAGATGCCGCCTGCCAGGCAGCCCGCGCCTACCCAGCGCCAGTGCCGTTGAGCCTTGGGGTTGTCGACATGGCCGACCCGCTCGGCCATGTCCAGGGTGCCGAAGCCCGCTGCACACGCCACTACATACGCCAGTAGCACCAGAAAGGGGTTATGACTGCAATTGAGTAATAAGTGCCCACTGTCCGGAAGGTCGGTAAAAAAATGCAAACCAAGCCATTCCATAGCATGTCCCGTCACAGAGTTTTAGTCTGACTGCGTCTTTCAGTATAGAGAGCGTGAGCGAGTTACAAGGATTGATGGCAGATTGCTTCTAATCATTTGGCGATGAGTTTATAAACAACTAGAACCAAATGATTAGGGATGACCGCCCGGGTCGCCCGATGGAGTGACATCAGACTTACGAATCATTACAGACAATCCCCACGAGGCTGACTAGATTGCAGGTTCCGGGCTCAGGATGCGTCTGGCATCGCGGCTCACATAACAATAAAAGAGACGGACCCATGCAGAACTCGACCCAAGCGGCGAATGCCTGGCGCATTCTGTTCCTGCTGTTCCTGGCCAACCTGTTCAACTTTTTCGACCGCACCATTCCCGCGATCATCATCGAGCCGATCCGCATGGAGTGGCACCTCAGCGACTTCCAGCTCGGGATCATCGGTACCGCGTTCACCATTGTTTATGCAATTGCCGGCTTGCCGCTGGGGCGCCTGGCCGATACCGGCTCGCGCAGCAAACTCATGGGCTGGGGCCTGGCGGCGTGGAGTGGCCTGACAGCGGTCAATGGTCTGGTGGGCAGTTTCTGGACCTTTTTGCTGGTGCGCATGGGCATCGGCATCGGCGAGGCCAGTTATGCGCCGGCGGCAAACTCGCTGATCGGTGACCTGTTTCCCGCCCACCGCCGTGCCCGGGCCATGGGGATCTTCATGCTGGGCCTGCCCTTGGGCCTGTTGCTGGCCTTCTTCACCATTGGTGCGATGGTCAAGGCGTTCGACAGCTGGCGTGCGCCATTCTTTATTGCCGCGGTGCCGGGGCTGATCCTTGCGGTGTTCATGTTCTACATCAAGGAACCCAAGCGCGGCGCGGCGGAAGCCGTGCAAGTCTCCCAGGAGAAAGTCGACCGGCCGATTCGCCGGGTGCTGGCGGTGCCGACATTCCTCTGGCTGGTGCTGGCCGGGTTGTGCTTCAACTTCGCCACCTATGCCTGCAACTCGTTCCTGGTGCCGATGCTGCAACGCTATTTCCTGCTGCCGTTGCAGGATGCGGCAGTCGCCACCGGTGTCATCGTCGGTATTACCGGCCTGGTGGGCCTGACTCTGGGCGGCTGGATTGCCGACAAGATCCATCAACGCATCGCTAACGGCCGGCTGCTGTTCGCGGCGTGCAGTTTGATTATCTCTACAGTGACCACTGCCTGGGCGTTGCACGCGGGGCGGATCGAGATTGGTGTGTTTGTGGCGCTGTTCAGTGTCGGCTGGCTGTTTGCCTATAACTTCTACACCTGCGTGTACACGGCGATCCAGGACGTGGTCGAGCCGCGCCTGCGGGCGACGGCGATGGCATTGTTCTTCGCCGGCTTGTATTTGCTGGGGGGTGGCATGGGGCCGATTGTGGTGGGCGGGTTGTCGGATCATTTTGCCCATTCGGCGATGTATGCCGACGGTGCCCAGCAGATGACCGAGGCTTACAAGGCGGTGGGACTGCATGACGCCATGTACCTGATTCCGGTGGCGCTGTTTTTGACCATGCTGTTTCTGTTCCAGGCGTCCCGCAGTTTTGTGCGCGATGCCCAGCGGATGAAGGATGGGTTGGGGGTGGTGGAGGTGCCGGCCAGGGCGGTTACTGCCTGAGACCGAGGTGACGCCTTCGCGAGCAAGCCCGCTCCCACATTTGACCGCATTCTCAAGATGGAACTCGGTCAAATGTGGGAGCGGGCTTGCTCGCGAAGAGGTCATCAATAACAACGATGTCTACAGTGAATAAAAAAGGCCCGCATTGCGCGGGCCTTTTTGTTTGTCAGGGTAGGGCGGCGAAGTTAGCCCGCGACCAATACCCGAATCGCTTCCAGTCGCAGCGCCGCCTTGTCGAGCATCGCCAGGCCTTGCTCGCGCTGTTGGCGCAGGGCAACCAGTTCGCTGTCGCGCACGGTCGGGTTGACCGCTTGCAACGCGGTCAGGCGCGCCAGTTCTTCCTCGGTATCCGCCGCCAGGCGCCGTTGAGCCTCGGCCACACGCTCGGCGTGACGCGGGGCGATCTTCTCTTCACCGGCGTTGATCCGCGGCGTCAGCTGGTCGCGCTGGGCCTGCACGAACTTGTTGGCGCTGGCCCGCGGCACGCTTTCCAACTGGTCATTCAAGGTCAGGAACGACACGCGGCCCGACAGGTCATTGCCATTGGCATCCAGCAGGCAACGCAGTGCCGCCGGTGGCAGGTAACGGCCCAACTGCAGCGAACGCGGAGCAACCACTTCGCTGACGTAGAGCAGTTCCAGCAACACGGTGCCCGGCTTGAGCGCCTTGTTCTTGATCAGCGCCACGGCGGTGTTGCCCATGGAACCGGACAGCACCAGGTCCATGCCGCCCTGCACCATCGGGTGTTCCCAGGTAATGAACTGCATGTCTTCGCGCGACAGCGCCTGGTTACGGTCGTAGGTGATGGTCACACCTTCGTCGTCGCCCAGGGGGAAGCTGGCGTCGAGCATTTTTTCGCTGGGCTTGAGAATCAGTGCGTTTTCCGAATGGTCTTCGCTGTCGATGCCAAAGGCGTCGAACAGGGTTTCCATGTAGATCGGCAGGGTGAACTGGTCGTCTTGCTCAAGGATCGCTTCCACCAGCGCATCACCTTCGCCAGCGCCGCCGGAGTTGAGCTCCAGCAAACGGTCGCGGCCGGTGTGCAGTTCGGCTTCGAGGCGCTCGCGCTCGGCACGGGCTTCGTCGATCAGCCCTTGCCACTCGCCGTCGTCGGCGTTTTCCAGCAGCGGCAGCAGGCGCGGGCCGAACTGGTGCTGCAAGGCGTTGCCGGTCGGGCAGGTGTTGAGGAACGCGTTCAGCGCCTCGTGGTACCACTGGAACAGGCGCTCTTGCGGGCTGGTTTCCAGGTACGGCACGTGCAGTTCGATCACATGTTTCTGGCCGATCCGGTCCAGACGGCCGATCCGTTGTTCCAGCAAGTCCGGGTGGGACGGCAGGTCGAACAGCACCAGGTGGTGGGAGAACTGGAAGTTGCGGCCTTCACTGCCGATTTCCGAGCAGATCAGCACCTGGGCGCCGAACTCTTCATCCGCAAAGTAGGCGGCAGCGCGGTCGCGCTCGAGGATGTTCATGCCCTCGTGGAACACCGTGGCCGGGATGCCGGAGCGCACGCGCAGGGCGTCTTCCAGGTCCATGGCGGTTTCGGCGTGGGCGCAGATCACCAGGACTTTGGTGCGCTTGAGCATCTTCAACTGGTCGATCAGCCATTCGACGCGCGGGTCGAAACGCCACCAGCGTTGTTCTTCATCGACGTCCGGCTGCGACTGGAAGCTGACTTCCGGGTACAGCTCGGCGTGCTCGCCCAGGGGCAGCTCGAGGTATTCGTCCGGGCACGGCAGCGGGTAGGCGTGCAGCTTGCGCTCCGGGAAACCTTGCACCGCGGCGCGGGTGTTGCGGAACAGCACACGGCCGGTGCCGTGGCGGTCCAGCAGTTCGCGGACCAGGCGGGCACTGGCTTCGGCGTCGCCATCGTTGACGGCGGTCAGCAGCGCTTCGCCTTCGTCGCCGAGGAAACCCTGGATGGTCTTGTGGGCGGCGGGCGAAAGACGGCCCTTGTCCAGCAGCTCCTGGACGGCTTCGGCCACCGGGCGATAGTTTTCGCTCTCGGCGCGAAAGGCGTGCAGGTCGTGGAAACGGTTCGGGTCCAGCAGGCGCAGGCGCGCGAAGTGGCTGTCCTGGCCCAGTTGCTCAGGGGTTGCGGTGAGCAGCAGCACGCCCGGAATCACTTCGGCCAGTTGTTCCACCAGCGAGTACTCGGGGCTGGCTTTTTCTTCGTGCCAGACCAGGTGGTGCGCTTCGTCGACCACCAGCAGGTCCCAGCCGGCCGCGAACAGCGCGTCCTGGGCCTTCTCGTCGTCCACCAGCCATTCCAGGGCCACCAGCGCGAGCTGGGTGTCTTCGAACGGGTTGGTGGCATCGCTTTCGATAAAGCGCTCTTCGTCGAACAGTGCGACCTGCAGGTTAAAGCGGCGGCGCATTTCCACCAGCCACTGGTGCTGGAGGTTTTCCGGCACCAGGATCAACACGCGGTTGGCGCGACCCGACAGCAACTGGCGATGGATCACCAGGCCGGCTTCGATGGTCTTGCCTAGGCCCACTTCGTCCGCCAGCAGAACCCGCGGCGCGATACGGTCGGCAACTTCACGGGCGATGTGCAATTGATGCGCGATCGGTTGCGCACGCACGCCGCCCAGGCCCCAGAGCGAGGACTGCAACTGGCGGCTGGTGTGTTCCAGGGTGTGGTAGCGCAGGGAGAACCAGGGCAGCGGGTCGATCTGGCCGGCGAACAGACGGTCGCTGGCCAGGCGGAACTGGATGAAGTTCGAGAGCTGGGTTTCCGGCAGGGTGACCTGCTCGTTCTGCCCATTGAGGCCGTGGTAGACCAGCAGGCCGTCGACGTCGTCGACTTCTTGCACGGTCATTTTCCAGCCTTCGAAATGGGTGATGGTGTCACCCGGCGAAAACCTCACGCGAGTGAGGGGCGCATTCCGTAGCGCATACTGGCGAGTGTCGCCAGTGGCCGGATAGAGCACGGTTAACAAGCGGCCGTCCTGTGCCAGAACGGTGCCTAACCCCAGCTCTGCTTCGCTGTCACTAATCCAGCGTTGCCCCGGTTGATACTGCTGCGCCATGCTGCCTGACTCCCGCCGTGAAAAAGCCGACTATTCTAACGGAACACGGCTTCCAGACCAAAAGGAATAGGTGCAGCTTCGAGCTTTAAGCTACAAGCGGCAAGAAAAAGGGCGGTATCTTCGTCGGATAGATGACGATTGGTTCACAAGTTGGCAACTTGACGCTCAAGTCGTCACCCACGCAGCCGACAGTCTGCTGAACAGGAGACTAATAATATGCTGCCACCCATGCTGCCCTTGAGTGTTGTGCCGGTCACGTCGCAGCTTGACCCGGTGCGCCAGAAGCCGGATATCCCGCCCGTGGCGCCGGTTCAGCCAGGCTCCAACGAAAGTACCATCGACTTGCAAAAGCGCGATCCCGAGGAAGCGGCTTTGCTGCTGCGCGAGGAGCAGCGTCGCCAGCAGGAACAGCAAAAGCGTCGCCGCGAAGCCGATGAAGACTCGCAGGAGCACCTGGCTGTTCCCGGTGACGAACTCAACGCCGACAACACCGTGCCGGTGGTGCCGTTGATTGAAGACGCACCACGGCAAGGCTTGTGGGTGGACGTCGAGGTTTAATCCCGCAGTTCGCGCAGGGCGGCGATCAGTTGCTCGATGTCTTGCGCCGTATTGAGGTAGCTCACGGAGATTCGCGCCACGCTGTCCAGCTCGCGGGCCTGCATGTCCAGTGGAGTGTAGGGCACGCCATTGGCACCGATGTTGATCCGCTTGAGGCCCAGGCGGCGCTTGAGCTCGAAGGCGTCCCAGCCGGCCAGGTTGAACGCGATCAGGCCGGACTGGTTTGCGCTGGTTCCCAGGTCATGCAAGGTAATCCCGTCGATTCGGCGCAATTGTTCACGGATTGTGTCGCTTAACAGCCGGACCGTCTCGCGTACCCGCTCGACCCCCAATCGATTGACCTCCAGCAACGCATTGCCCAGGCCTGCCAGCAAGGCGAACGACACTTCGCTGGTTTCAAAGCGCCGGGCGTCGTTGCGCAAGTCAAATCCCGCAGGGCTCCAGGGCGCCGAAAACACATCGCGTTGGGCCGGGTTCAAGCGCTCGAGAAAATCCGGCCGCACATAGAGCAGGGCGGTCCCCCGTGGGCCGCGCAGATGCTTGCGCCCGGCGCCCTTGAGCACATCGCAGTGCAGCGCTTGCACATCCACCGGCACCTGGCCGATGGCTTGCCCGGCGTCGATGAAATAGGCAATGCCATGACGCCTGGCCAACGCGCCGATGGCCTCGGCCGGGTTGATCAAGCCGCTGTTGGCGGGGAGCCAGGTCAGGTCGATCAACCGCACCCGGGCGTCGAGCATGGCTTCCAGGCCGGCGACGGAGACCGCGCCGGTTTCATCGCAGGGGATCACTTCTACTTGTGCACCCGATTGCACGGCCGTCTGCATGCTCGCCAGGTTGCCGCCCCATTCGTGGCGGCCCACCAGAATGCGGTCGCCTGGCTGCCACGGGCCCAACGCCTGGAACGCCATGCTCCAGGCGGTCGAGCCACTGCTGGCGAAGGCAATCGATGACACGGGCGCATTGAGCAGTTGCGCGGCGGCGCGACGGGCTTTTTCTGTCAGCAGTGCGCCGTGTTCGCCGGCCTCCATCGGGCCGTCGCGGGCTTCGCGCTGCAACTGGTCAATGATTGCATCGAGCGTCCCTTGGCTGGGCAGGGAGGCCCCGGCGTGGTTGAAGTGGACGATGCCGGACTGGCAGCCCGGCGTTTCGTCCCGCAGCTCCCGGACCTCGGTCAGGGACAGCGCAGTCACGGCTGCAACTCGAAAATCGCGTCGATCTCCACGGCTACGCCGCCCGGCAAGCTGGCGACGCCCACGGCCGTACGGGCATGCCGGCCTTTGTCGCCGAGGGCGTTGACCAGCAAGTTCGAAGCGCCATTGGCGACTGCACCCTGGCGCTGGAAATCACCGCTGCTGGCGATAAATACGCCCAACCGAATGATGCGCACCAGTCGCGACAGGTCATCGCCCAGGGCATCGCTTAATTGGGCCAGCAGGCCCAGCGCCGCGAGTTCGGCGGCCTTGGCGCCTTCGTCTTCGCTGATGGATTCGCCGAGTCTTCCGATGTAAGTGGGTTTGCCGTCCAGCAGCGGGATTTGGCCGGAGATGAACAGCTGGTTCTGGCTGATCACGTAATTGACGTAGTTGGCAATCGGCTGGCTGGGTGTCGGCAGGCTCAGGCCGAGGGCTTGTACGCGTTGTGAGATGGAGTGGCTCATGATGAATCCTCTTGGAAAGAGTCTTCAGCATGGGCGGGGCGATTTTCGCCGACAAACGGATAGATTTAACTCGACGTATCGAAATAACTCATGCGTCAGCGCAGATTTCCCTGAGCCATTCACTGAAACAAGCGGCCGCCGTGCTGGTTTCGCCATGCGGGGCAATCAGCCAGTAACCGATCTCGCTTTGATAGGGCGGCCAGTCGAAGGCTTCCACCAATGTGCCCTCCTTGAGCCTGCGTTCGATCAGGCGGTGGCGGCCCATGGCGATGCCCTGGCCGGCGACGGCGGCTTCGACCACGATGTTGTAGTCGTGCAGCAGCGCCTTGGGGTAGTGCTCCACATCCACCTGATAATGCCGGGACCAGTCGGTCCACTCGAAAGGGCGGTGCGAGGTGGCCATCAGCAGCGGGCCATTGGCCAGTTGGCTGGCCTTGAACGCCGGGCTGCAGACGGGTGACAGTGTTTCGCTCATCAGGCGCGTGGCCTGCACGTCGGTCCAGTCGCCCTTGCCGTAGCGAATCGCCAGGTCGACCTCGGCGGCGGCGACATCTGCCAGCTGAATCGCCGGCACCAACTCCACCTGGATGTGTGGGTAGCGGCTGAGAAACCCCGCCAGGCGCGGTGCCAGCCACAAAGTGGCGAACGAGGCGAGCAGGCCGACGCGCAGTACGCTGGTGGCGGGCGGTGTTTGCTGCTGCCGGGTGGCGGCGGCGATGGTGTCGAGGGCGGGGCGGATCTGGTCGTAGTAGTGTTGGCCGTCTTCGGTCAGATCGATGGCGCGGGTGCGTCGGATAAACAGCGGTTTGCCCAGGTGCTGTTCGAGTTTCTGCACTTGATGGCTGAGGGCGCTTTGGGTCACTGACAGCTCGGCGGCGGCCTTGATAAAACTCAAATGCCGGGCCACGGCCTCAAAGGCGCGCAGGGCCAGGAGTGGGGGAAGGTCCTTGTGCAGTGCCACGTCGAACGCTCTGTGTGAGGGGGTGGGATGGGGGGATTTTGCGGGCAAATGCGCGCGATGACATCGATTTTGTTTACGCGGGATTGGCGCAGGACGCATTATTGGGGCATCCAAGCCATTACGTAAGCCAAGCCATGAGTGACGATGACAAGCTGATTGATCTGAATGCCGAACGGGCCAAACGTGTTCATGATCTGAATGACAAGCGACTGAATGAAGTGCGCCAGGCGTTTGAACAGGCGATGCCGTTGGGGAAGCCCAAGAAAAAGCCGAAAAGCAAACCGAAAAAGCGTTGATATAGCCTGCATCGTTTGATGCAGGTCAGTTATTTCCCTTCTTTACGCTCCGTCGCGGGCGACATTGATCCTCGTCAATTTCTTCTTTCGTCTTCTTGGTTAACTTAGCCCTATCGCAACAGGGCAAGTGCAGGAGGCCGGTCATGTTTTTCGATAATGTGGTGTTTGCCGGAGTGCTGACGGTTGGCCTCATGGTGATGTTCTTTGTAGGGTTTGGAATTTTTATCTGGAAAGACGCTAATAAGCGTAAGAGGCCTTAGGTCTTTTCGGATACATGAGCACGCAAGGCATTTTGGGCGACTTCGGTCGCCTTTTTTTTGTTTTGGATTTTTTGATTTGTGCACATATCCGTTGCTGCGGTAACGGCTACTTATGGTTTCGCTCTTACAGCGAGTCACTTTTTTACAAACGCCTAAAAAAGTAACCAAAAAACGCTTTGCCCCACCACTCGGTGCCTCGCTTAGGCTCGGCATGCCCGCACTCCGGCACGGCTCCGCGGGCCGCCGCGACGGGCCATCCATGGCCCGGCGCGGCTAAATCGGCATCCTTGCCGATTTACCCGCTCCACCGTGCCTACTTGCGGCCATCGTGGTTAACGGGGCCCGCAGATCAAAATCAAAAACAGATCAAAAGCAGAGCACAGCGGCCTCCCGGCCGGCTTGAGTGTTAAAAGCAAAAGCAAAGACCAGAGCGAAAACAGATCTGCTTTTCTGTGGGAGCGGGCTTGCTCGCGAAAAACCTGAGGGCGCCGCGTTCATTCAGAATGCCCGCGTCATCGTTAACGACCTTCGCGAGCAAGCCCGCTCCCACATTTGACCGTGCCCGCTTTAGCTTTTGATTTGGCTTTTGCTCTTCAACACTCAAGCCGGCCGGTAGGCCGCTGTGCTCTTGCTTTTGATCTTGATCTTAGGCGCCCCGTTAAACCACGCTGGCCGAACGCAGGCTTTGGAGCGTGGGTAACCTGGCAGGACGCCAGGTTAGCCGTCCTGGGCCAAGGATGGCCCATGACGGCGGCCCACGGTCCAAAGCCGGAGTGAGGGAACACCGAGCCTAGGCGAGGTGCCGAGTGGTGGGGCAAGAGCGTTTTGCTTACTTTTGCGCTGTTCAAAAGTGAGCCGCTGTAAGAGCGGAACCATAAGTGGCCGTTACCTAAATAACGGATATACACCCAAACCCCAGCCATAAAAAAAGGCACGACCCTCACAGGTCGCACCCTCTTCACAAGCCCAAGAGCTGTCAGCTACCCAAAGCCTTGGAAGCCAACCAGAACAACCCGGCCGAAAGGCCCACAGTCGCCGGCAGCGTCAACACCCAAGCCATCAGAATGGTCTTGACGGTGCCACCTTGCAGCCCGCTCTTGTTCGCCACCATGGTCCCCGCCACACCCGAAGACAACACATGAGTCGTGGAAACCGGCAAGCTGAAGATATTGGCCAAGCCAATCATGCTGGCCGTGGTGATCTGCGCCGACATACCCTGGGCATACGTCATGCCCTGCTTGCCGATCTTCTCACCAATGGTCAGCACCACACGCTTCCAGCCCACCATGGTGCCCAGGCCCAAGGCCAGTGCCACCGCCAGGATCACCCAGAACGGCGCGTACTCGGTGGTCGCCGTCAGGTCCTTGCGCAACTTGTCCAGGTCCGACTTCTCACGCGCATCCAGGCCTGGCAACTTGCCCACCTTCTTCGCGGTGTCATCCAGGCACAACAGATAACGACGCACTTCAATCCGATGCTCGGCGGTCAACGAATGGTAGTCAGAGACACCTTTCAAGGTCCCCAGCAGGGCGTTGATCGTCGGTTCAGTCTGCTGCGGATTGCACTGGAACTTGCCCGGCAAATCGTCTTTCACGCTTTTGCCCAGGGCCAGGAACTCACCGAGGGTTTCTTGATTGCGCTGGTAGAACTGATTCAAGTGCAGCGTGGCGTCGCGGGTGCGCTCGATCTGGTAAGTGGTGCTGCCCAGGTCCAGTACGAACTGCGCCGGCACGATACCGATCAGTACCAGCATGATCAGGCCAATACCTTTCTGCCCGTCGTTGGAGCCGTGCACGAAGCTCACGGCCATCGCCGAAATCACCAAGACCAGGCGGTTCCAGAACGGCGGGTGCTTCTTGTCGTCGAGCTTGCGGCGCTGGTCCGGTGTCTTGTGCATCTTCGACAGCGGGCGCCACCATTTCAGGCCCAGCAGCACCAGGGCGGCAACCACGAAACCAGCCATCGGCGAGAACACCAGCGAAGCGCCGATATCGATCGCTTTCTGCCAGTTGACGCCGTCAGCCAGGGGAATGTCGTTGATCAGGGCGTTGGCCAGGCCGACACCGAGGATCGAACCGATCAGGGTGTGGGAACTGGACGCCGGGATCCCGAAATACCAGGTGCCGAGGTTCCAGGTGATCGCCGCTGCCAATAATGAGAAGACCATGGCCAGACCGTGGCCGGTGTTCACATTGATCAGCAACTCCACCGGCAGCAGGTGCACGATGGCATACGCAACACCGACCCCACCGAGCAACACGCCGAGGAAGTTGAACACCCCGGAGAAGAACACGGCCAGATGCGGAGGCATGGCTTTGGTATAGATGACTGTGGCAACCGCGTTAGCGGTGTCATGAAAGCCATTGATGAACTCGAAGGCGAGGACAAAGGCCAGGGCGAGCAACAGGCTCACTAGAACCCAAGCATCCAGTCCGCTGAATAAATCGATCATGAAGGTTTTCTGACCCGGTCGTAAGGGGGCGCGATTATGCCAGAAAACATCGGTAATCAATGCACTAGCTGCTCATCGGTAACATTCTTCAACGAAAAAAAATGGGGGGGAGGCGTGCATCCCGGTGTTTTCGGGGCTTTGGCAAGTGATTGATTTATATGGAGGATCCATCAAATTCGCGGGATAAAGCGCCGGAAGGGAATAACTGAAACAATCGTATGAAATTTCGCTAAGGCCACATAACGGGCTTCCCTCCACCAGCGTGGTACTGGCAGAGAGATGGCACCTTTGGAAGCTCAACCCGAAACGCTTATGGCTCTTCGGCTTTGAGGTCCTGTTCAATCTTTTGGATTTCCTGGGCAAAGGCCTGGTCGAGCAGGCTGGCTCGTTTGCGCCATGGCTTGCGTTCAGGTTCTGGCTGGGCGGCGTAGGTGGTGACTTCCCCGCCGTAAACATCCTTGTAACGTTGTTCCTGGCGCTCAAGTTCCGCGCGCAGTTCGTCTTTCGTCACATTGTTACCTAATTGAGTTGAGTTTGATTCCGGCGAAACGCGATGCCGGGAAGTCGCCCCCGGTATACCGTCAATCTGAAGATCAGCGTGGAAAGGTATACAGGAAAAACCACTTCTTTATTGCACGCGGCCACGATACCGGAGAAGAGCAGTTGTCGTAGCAACAGTTTTCTTGTCACAGCCACAAGCAGTTGGCAGGCATTCGAAATGTGTGTCAGGTACTTGCGGCGGAGCCTGCACGCAGCCGGTGCACGACTGGGTGAAATCTATCCTCGGGGTCAGGCGAGGCTGGCTCCTGCACAGGATGCATTATAGCCACGCGCTTGAATAACACTATCGCCAACAAGTTAAAAATCGTCAACTTTGTGTGAGGGTTTTGTTACGCAGGTGTGTGGGGTATTTGCTGAACTATTGGCGCCATAAATCGTGCAATGTTCTACAGGCGTTAATCAACCTTAACTTCTCTCGTACATCAGTCGATTCTGAAAGGCACTCAAATGGATGTAGAGGGGTTCCGGCACCGGTCGGCGGTGACAAATTGCGATAATCGAATGACCGTCCGATAATCGCCCAATGTTGGTTGCCCTGCCTTGTGCAGCCATTGCACGGCGGCTTGTAATAGCGGTCACCCTCCCGCAGCGGTTAAAAATAAGAGAAAGGACCCCAAATGAACGATCAATTGCGCAACTCCTTCGCATCAGTGGCGCCGCCGATCGTTGCGTCACCGGCCAAGCGCATCCAGGCGTTTACCGGTGATCCGGATTTCATGACCTCCCTGGCACGCGGCCTGGCCGTGGTGCAGGCATTCCAGGAGCGCAAGCGCCACCTGACCATCGCCCAGATTAGCCACCGCACGGAAATCCCCCGCGCTGCCGTACGCCGTTGCCTGCATACCCTGATCAAACTCGGCTACGCCACCACCGACGGGCGTACCTATTCGCTGTTGCCCAAGGTGCTGACCCTCGGCCACGCTTACCTGTCGTCCACGCCCCTGGCCGTTTCGGCGCAGCCTTACCTGGACCGCATCAGCGAGCAGCTCCACGAGGCGTGCAACATGGCAACCCTGGAAGGTGATGACATCCTCTACATTGCCCGCTCCGCCACCACCCAACGCCTGATTTCCGTCGACCTTTCCGTGGGCGGCCGTCTCCCGGCCTACTGCACCTCCATGGGCCGTATCCTGCTGGCGGCGCTGGATGACGCCTCGCTGCAGGACTACCTCGACCACGCCGACCTGCAAACCAAGACCAGCCGCACCCTCACCACCCCGCAAGCCTTGCTCGAATGCCTGCAGGAAGTGCGGCAGCAGGGCTGGTGCATTGTCGACCAGGAACTGGAGCAAGGGCTGCGTTCCATCGCCGTGCCGGTGTACGACGCTTCGGGCCAGGTCCTGGCGGCACTGAACGTCAGCACCCATGCCGGGCGGGTCAGCCGCAGCGAGCTGGAGCAGCGTTTCCTGCCGAGCATGCTCAGTGCCAGCCAGGAGCTGAGCGCGCAGCTGTTTGCGTAAGCTGTTCGGTGACCGCACAGATCCCGGCTGGATGAATTGACGGTGTTTCCCAAGGCTTATTAATGTGCGGCAGCGCTTCAAGGCGCCGCCCCAATAATAATGACGACTCAAGGTCGTTCGCCCGCCCATCGGTGTGGAAATAAAAATAATGAATCAGCCTTCACCTGCTGTCGGTACTTGTTTGGACGTTCAGTCCTTCATCAACGCCCAGCCGCTGTCGCGGTATCAGTGGCGAGTGGTGATCCTGTGTTTTCTCATCGTCTTCCTCGACGGCCTCGACACCGCCGCCATGGGCTTTATCGCCCCGGCGCTGTCCCAGGACTGGGGCATCGACCGCGCCAGCCTCGGCCCGGTGATGAGCGCCGCGTTGATCGGCATGGTCTTCGGCGCCCTGGGCTCCGGCCCACTCGCCGACCGCTTCGGGCGCAAGGTGGTGCTGGTGGGGGCGGTGCTGGTGTTTGGGGCCTTCAGCCTGGCCTCGGCCTACAGCAGCAACGTCGATCAACTGCTGATCCTGCGCTTCCTCACCGGTCTCGGCCTGGGCGCCGGCATGCCGAACGCCACGACACTGCTCTCCGAATACACCCCGGAACGCCATAAGTCGCTGCTGGTGACCAGCATGTTCTGCGGCTTCAACCTGGGCATGGCCGGTGGCGGGTTTATCTCGGCCAAGCTGATCCCGGCGTATGGCTGGCACAGCCTGCTGATGATCGGCGGCCTGTTGCCGCTGATCCTCGCGGTGGTGCTGCTGTTCTGGCTGCCGGAGTCGGCGCGTTACCTGGTGGTGCGCAATCGCGGCACCGACAAGGTGCGCAAGACCCTGGCGCCTATCGAGCCGGGCATCGTCGCCCAGGCCTCGAGCTTCAGCGTGCCCGAACAGAAAACCGTCAAGGCGCGCAACGTGTTCGCGGTGATCTTCTCCGGCACCTACAGCGCCGGCACCTTGCTGTTGTGGCTGACGTATTTCATGGGCCTGGTGATTGTTTACCTGCTGACCAGTTGGCTGCCGACCCTGATGCGCGACAGCGGCGCCAGCATGGAACAGGCCGCGTTTATCGGTGCGTTGTTCCAGTTTGGCGGCGTATTGAGTGCGGTCGGCGTGGGCTGGGCGATGGACCGGTTCAATCCGCACAAGGTCATCGGCACTTTCTACCTGCTGGCCGGGGTGTTTGCCTACGCGGTGGGGCAGAGCCTGGGCAATATCACGCTGCTGGCGACTCTGGTGTTGATTGCCGGCATGTGTGTCAACGGTGCGCAGTCGGCGATGCCGTCGCTGGCCGCACGTTTCTACCCGACCCAGGGCCGCGCCACGGGCGTGTCGTGGATGCTCGGCATCGGCCGCTTCGGCGCGATCCTCGGGGCGTGGATGGGCGCGACCTTGCTGGGCCTGGGCTGGAACTTCGAACAGGTGCTGACCGCCCTGGTGATCCCGGCGGCATTGGCCACCACCGCGGTGGTGATCAAGGGCATGGTCAGCCATGCCGACGCTACCTGAAACGGACCGATAGCAAGACAACAATCCGTTCGATAATCGAACACTCAGTCGATTATCGGATTGTTTGGCCCCGACCCCCGGCTTAATCTTCAAGCACTTCGGCGCTGCCTCCAGCGCCTTTTTCGATCGATACCGGGAGCCCACCCCATGGCTGAAATCCTTTCGCTGGCTGATGCGGTAAAGCAGTTCGTGAATGACGGCGACACCGTTGCACTCGAAGGCTTTACTCACCTGATTCCTACGGCGGCAGGTCATGAAATCATTCGTCAGGGCAAGAAAGACCTGACGCTGGTGCGCATGACGCCTGACCTGATCTACGACCAGTTGATCGGCGCCGGCTGTGCACGCAAGCTGATTTTCTCCTGGGGCGGCAACCCGGGCGTGGGTTCCCTGCATCGCCTGCGGGACGCCGTTGAAAAGCAATGGCCGCAACCGCTGGAGATCGAAGAGCACAGCCACGCCGATCTGGCCAATGCCTACGTCGCCGGTGCCTCCGGCCTACCATTCGCGGTGCTGCGGGCCTACGCCGGTTCCGACCTGCCCAAGGTCAACCCGCTGATCAAGACCGTGACCTGCCCCTTCACCGGTGAAGTACTGGCGGCCGTGCCGTCGGTGCGCCCGGACATCACAGTGATCCACGCGCAAAAGGCTGACCGCAAGGGCAACGTGCTGCTGTGGGGCATCCTCGGGGTGCAGAAGGAAGCGGCCCTGGCGGCCAAGCGCTGCATCGTTACCGTTGAAGAAATCGTCGACGACCTCAACGCGCCGATGAACGCCTGCGTGCTGCCGACCTGGGCCCTGACTGCCGTGTGCCATGTGCCGGGTGGCGCGCATCCGTCCTACGCCCACGGTTACACCGAACGTGACAACCGTTTCTACCAGGCCTGGGACCCCATCGCCCGGGACCGTGAGACGTTTACTGCGTGGATCAACGAATACATCCACGGCACCGCCAATTTCAGTGAATTCCAGGCCAAGCTGGCCACCGCGCAGGAGGCCAAATAATGGCTTACTCGACCAACGAAATGATGACCGTCGCCGCCGCGCGCCGCCTGAAGAACGGTTCGGTGTGCTTCGTCGGCATCGGCCTTCCCTCCAAGGCTGCCAACCTGGCGCGCCTGACGTCGTCGCCGGATGTGGTGCTGATCTACGAGTCCGGCCCGATTGGCGCCAAGCCTTCGGTGCTGCCGCTGTCCATCGGTGACGGCGAGCTGGCTGAAACCGCTGACACCGTGGTGCCGACCGGTGAGATTTTTCGCTACTGGCTGCAGGGCGGGCGCATTGACGTCGGCTTCCTCGGCGCGGCCCAGGTCGACCGTTTCGGCAATATCAACACCACCGTGGTCGGTGACTACCACCAGCCCAAAGTGCGCCTGCCAGGTGCCGGTGGCGCACCGGAGATCGCCGGCTCCGCGAAGAGCGTGCTGATCATCCTCAAGCAGTCGGCCCGCTCGTTTGTCGACAAGCTGGACTTCATCACCTCGGTCGGCCACGGCGAAGGCGGTGACTCGCGCAAACGCCTGGGTCTGCCAGGCGCCGGTCCTGTAGGGATTATTACCGACCTGTGCATCATGGAGCCGGAGGAGGGCAGCCACGAATTTGTCGTCACCGCCCTGCACCCCGGCGTGACCCGTGAGCAAGTAGTGGCCGCCACCGGTTGGGCGATTCGTTTTGCCGACCAGGTGACCACCAGCGCCGAACCCACCGAGATTGAACTGACTGCCCTGCGCGACCTTGAGGCACGCACCGCTGCCGCCCACGGCCAAGCCCCCGGAGAAGCCTGATGCGCGACGTATTTATCTGTGACGCCATTCGTACCCCCATCGGCCGTTTTGGCGGTGGCTTGTCCACCGTGCGCGCCGATGACCTGGCGGCACTGCCGATCAAGGCGCTGATGGAACGCAACCCATCGGTGGACTGGAACGCGGTGGACGAAGTGTTTCTCGGCTGCGCCAACCAGGCCGGCGAAGACAACCGCAACGTGGCGCGCATGGCGGCATTGCTGGCCGGCCTGCCGGAGAGCATTCCCGGCGTTACCCTGAACCGCCTGTGCGCTTCGGGCATGGACGCGATCGGCACGGCCTTCCGCGCCATCGCCAGCGGCGAGATGGAACTGGCGATTGCCGGTGGCGTCGAGTCGATGTCCCGCGCGCCGTTCGTGATGGGCAAGGCCGATGCGGCGTTCTCGCGCAACATGAAGCTGGAAGACACCACCATCGGCTGGCGCTTTATCAATCCGTTGATGAAGGCCCAGTACGGCGTCGACCCGATGCCGCAAACCGCTGACAACGTGGCCGACGACTATAAAGTCTCCCGCGCCGACCAGGACGCCTTCGCCCTGCGCAGCCAGCAACGTACTGCCGCTGCACAGGCCGCCGGTTTCTTCGCCGAAGAAATCGTACCGGTGCGCGTCGCCCACAAAAAAGGCGAAACCGTGGTCGAGCACGACGAGCATCCACGGGCCGATACCACCCTGGAAGCCCTGGCCAAACTCAAGCCGGTCAATGGTCCGGAAAAGACCGTCACCGCAGGCAACGCCTCTGGTGTGAACGATGGTGCCGCTGCGCTGATTCTGGCCTCTGCTGAAGCCGTCAAAAAACACGGCCTGACCGCCCGCGCCCGGGTGCTGGGCATGGCCAGCGCCGGTGTGGCGCCGCGTGTGATGGGCATCGGCCCGGTGCCGGCGGTGCGCAAACTGGTGGAGCGCCTGGGCCTGGCGGTAACTGATTTCGATGTGATCGAACTCAACGAAGCCTTCGCCAGCCAGGGCCTGGCCGTGCTGCGCGAGCTGGGGATTGCCGACGACGCACCGCAGGTCAACCCGAACGGCGGCGCGATTGCCCTTGGCCATCCGCTGGGCATGAGCGGTGCGCGCCTGGTACTGACCGCGCTGCATCAGCTGGAAAAAACCGGTGGCAGCAAAGGCCTGGCGACCATGTGCGTCGGTGTGGGCCAAGGCCTGGCCCTGGCGATCGAACGCGTTTGAGACCCACAAGAATAAAGAGGATTGCTCCATGAGTGACAAGCCCGGATACCGGCGCCCGCAAGCGGGTACTCAGCCTGATTACCTGCACCCGGCCTACCAGTCGACGAACCTGCGTTCGCCGTCCAAGCCGTTGGTGTTCCTGCCCCATTCCCTGTCGGAAATCACTGGCCCGACCATCGGCGCCGAGCGCGTCAACGAGAAGGACAACGACCTGACCGCCCAGCACGAAGGCGAGCCCCAGGGCGAACGCATCATCATTCACGGGCGCGTGCTGGATGAAAACGGCCTGCCCGTTCCCGGCATCCTCGTGGAAATCTGGCAGGCCAACGCTGCCGGCCGCTACAACCACAAGCGCGACCAGCACGACGCACCGCTGGACCCGAACTTCACCGGCACCGGGCGTACCGTCACCGACGCCGACGGCTGGTACCAGTTCCAGACCATCAAGCCCGGCGCCTACCCGTGGGGCAATCACCACAACGCGTGGCGCCCGGCGCACATCCACTTCTCGCTGTTCGGCCCGAGTGTGCTGACGCGGTTGGTGACGCAGATGTATTTCCCCGGTGACCCGCTGCTGGCCTATGACCCGATCTACAACTGCGTCCCGGACACGTCCGCCAAGGAACGCCTGATCGCCTCGTTCGATCTGGAAAAAACCATTCCGCACTATGCCCTCGGCTACCGCTGGGACATCGTCCTGCGCGGCCGCGACGCCACGCCGATGGAGAAATGAGATGAGCCTCAACGCGACTACTTCCCACACCGTCGGGCCGTATTACCACATCGGCCTGACCTGGCTGAACCGCGAAGACCTGACCGTTGCGGCCACCCTCGGCGAGCGCGTGGCGATCACCGGGCAGGTGGTGGATGGCAATGGCGATGTGGTCAACGACGCCATGCTGGAAGTCTGGCAGGCCAATGCGGCCGGCAAGTACGACCATCCCGAGGATGAGCAGGACAAACCGGTGGACCCGAACTTCGAAGGCTTTGGCCGAGTGCCGGTGGACGCTGAAGGGCGTTTTCGCTTTACCACCATCAAGCCGGGCAGTGTGCCGGGGTTGAAGGGCACGACCCAGGCGCCGCACCTGGTGGTGCTGGTGTTTGCCCGTGGGCTGGTGAAGCACCTGCTGACGCGGATTTACTTTGACGGTGAAGCGGCGAATGGGGATGACGCGCTGCTGGCGTGTGTGCCGCAAGAGCGCCGCCGTACGTTGATCGCCAAGGCGGATGCGGCGGGTGTGTATCAGTGGAATGTGATTTTGCAGGGCACAGACGAAGAGACGGTGTTCTTCGATTATTGAGTGGGTTGCGGATTTATCGCAGGCAAGCCAGCTCCCACAGGGGAATGCATTCCAAATGTGGGAGCCGGGCTTGCCCGCGATGAGGCCGGCCCAGGCAACAAATATCCAAAAGTCTGCTTGCGGAACATGGTTGTTGCAAAGTATGTCTAGGCTATAACCGTTCCCACTGAGTGAAAAAACATGACAACAAAAACCAGCCACTACACCGGAGAAGAACGCAGCAAAAGGATTTTTGCGATTGTCGGTGCCTCTTCCGGCAACCTCGTCGAATGGTTCGACTTCTACGTCTATGCCTTCTGCGCCATCTATTTCGCCCCGGCGTTTTTCCCGTCGGACGACCCCACCGTGCAACTGCTGAACACCGCCGGCGTGTTCGCCGCCGGCTTCCTGATGCGCCCTATCGGCGGCTGGCTGTTCGGCCGGGTGGCGGATAAACACGGTCGCAAGAATTCCATGATGATCTCGGTGCTGATGATGTGCGCCGGTTCCCTGGTCATCGCCTTTTTGCCCACCTACAAAGACATCGGCGCCTGGGCCCCGGCCCTGCTGTTGGTCGCCCGGTTGTTCCAGGGCCTGTCGGTCGGCGGCGAATACGGCACCACTGCCACCTATATGAGTGAAGTCGCCCTCAAGGGCCAGCGCGGGTTCTTCGCCTCGTTCCAGTACGTGACCCTGATCGGCGGGCAACTGCTGGCGGTGTTGGTGGTGGTGATCCTGCAACAGATCCTCACCGAAGAAGAACTGCGGGCCTGGGGCTGGCGCATTCCGTTCGTGATCGGCGCCATTGCGGCGGTGATCTCGCTGTTGCTGCGTCGCACCCTGAAAGAAACCACCAGCAAGGAAATGCGTGAAGACAAGGACGCCGGCAGCATTGCCGCGCTGTTCCGCGATCACAAGGCTGCGTTTATCACCGTGCTCGGTTACACCGCCGGCGGCTCGCTGATTTTCTACACGTTCACCACCTACATGCAGAAGTACCTGGTGAACACCGCCGGGATGCACGCCAAGACCGCCAGCTACATCATGACCGGCGCGCTATTCTTCTACATGTGCATGCAGCCGGTGTTCGGCATGCTGGCGGACAAGATTGGCCGCCGTAACTCGATGCTGTGGTTCGGCGCCCTGGGCACGCTGTGCACCGTGCCGATCCTGTTGACCCTGAAAACCGTCAGCAGCCCGTTCCTGGCTTTTGTGCTGATCACCCTGGCCCTGGCCATCGTGAGCTTCTACACCTCCATCAGTGGCCTGGTGAAAGCCGAAATGTTCCCGCCACAAGTACGCGCACTGGGCGTGGGCCTGGCGTATGCGGTGGCGAACGCGATCTTCGGTGGTTCGGCGGAATATGTGGCCTTGGGGCTCAAGTCCATGGGCATGGAGAACACCTTCTACTGGTACGTCACGGCGATGATGGCGGTGGCGTTCCTGTTCAGCTTGCGCCTGCCCAAAGAGGCGGCGTATTTGCACCACGATCTGTAATCGGCTGGCGCATGCCCGTTGCCGGGTATGCGCCACCTAGGGATGTGTTATGACGATGCGCACGAGCAACCAACTGTTCGACGCCTACTTCACCGCCAACGGCATGGCTGAAGTGTTCTGCGACCAGGGGCGTTTGCAGGGCATGCTGGATTTCGAAGCGGCGCTGGCCCGGGCCGAGGCTCAGGTCGGGTTGATCCCGCAAGCGGCCGTCGCGCCCATTGCCCAGGCCTGCCTGGCTTCTCTCTACGACGTAGATGCCCTCGGCGACGCCATCGCCACCGCAGGCAACTCTGCGATTCCCTTGGTCAAGGCCCTCGGCAAGTTGATCGCCAGCGAAGATGCCGGCGCCGAACGTTATGTGCATCTGGGCGCTACCAGCCAGGATGTGATGGACACCGGCCTGGTGCTGCAACTGCGCAGTGCGGTCGAGCTGATCGAACATGATCTGGCGCGGTTGGGGGACATTCTTGCCGCCCAGGCCCAGCGTTACGGGACAACTCCTTTGGCGGGCCGGACCTGGCTGCAGCATGCAACGCCGGTCACGCTGGGCATGAAGATCGCCGGTTGGCTCGGCGCAGTCACCCGCAACCGGCAACGTCTCAGTGAGCTGAAGCCGCGTTTGCTGGTGCTGCAATTTGGCGGTGCTTCCGGAACCCTGGCGGCCCTCGGCGAACAGGCGATGCCGGTGGCGCAAGCACTGGCCGCCGAGTTGCAGCTGGGCCTGCCGGAGCAACCCTGGCACACCCAGCGCGACCGCCTGGTGGAGTTTGCCTCGGTGCTCGGTTTGATCGCCGGCAGCCTCGGCAAGCTGGGTCGCGACATCAGCCTGCTGATGCAGACCGAAGCGGCGGAAGTGTTTGAGCCGTCGGCCCCCGGCAAGGGCGGCTCTTCGACCATGCCCCACAAGCGCAACCCGGTGGGCGCTGCCGTGCTGATCAGCGCTGCCACGCGAGTGCCCGGCCTGGTGGCAACGATGTTCAGCGCGATGCCCCAGGAACACGAACGCAGCCTGGGCCTGTGGCACGCCGAATGGGAAACCCTGCCGGAGATTTGCCGGCTGGTATCCGGTGCATTGCATCAGGCGCTGCTGGTCAGCGAAGGCCTGGAAGTCGATCCCCGGCGCATGGTCCAAAACCTTGATCTGACCCAGGGCCTGGTACTGGCCGAAGCGGTCAGCATCGTCCTCGCCCAGCGCCTGGGCCGCGAAACCGCGCACCATCTGCTGGAACAATGCTGCAAACGCGCCGTCGCCGACGGGCGTCACCTGCGCGCGGTGCTGGGGGATGAACCCCAAGTGACTGCCGAGCTTTCGGCGGCCGAACTCGATCGCCTGCTGGACCCGGCGCACTACCTGGGCCAGGCGCACACCTGGGTCACCCGGGCCGTGGCCGAACATTTTGCTTTGACTGCCTGAGGAGGCTGCTGTGGGATTTGTACAACTCGCCGATGGCGAACTGAACTACCAACTCGATGGCCCCGAAGATGCGCCGGTACTGGTGCTGTCCAACTCCCTGGGCACCGACCTGCATATGTGGGACATCCAGATCGAGGCGTTCACCCAGTACTTCCGGGTGCTGCGTTTCGACACCCGGGGCCATGGCAAGTCGCTGGTCACCGAAGGCCCCTACAGCATCGAGCAATTGGGCCGTGACGTGTTGGCGCTGCTGGATGCGTTGCAGATCGAGCGCGCGCATTTCTGCGGGTTGTCCATGGGCGGCCTGATCGGCCAGTGGCTGGGGATCAACGCGGGTGAGCGTTTGCGCCGGCTGGTGGTGTGCAACACCGCCGCGAAGATCGGCACGCCCGAGATCTGGAACCCACGCATCGAGATGGTCCTGCGCGACGGTGCGGCCGCGATGGTTGCCCTGCGTGATGCGTCAATTGCCCGCTGGTTCACCGCCGACTTCGCCGAGGCTCATCCTGACCAGGCCAAGCTGATCACCGATATGCTGGCGGCGACTGATCCCCAGGGTTATGCCGCAAACTGCGCGGCCGTGCGCGACGCGGATTTTCGCGAGCAACTGGCGTCGATCAAGGTGCCGACCCTGGTGATCGCAGGCAGCGAAGATGCGGTGACGCCGCCGGCGGGTGGGCACTTTATCCAGGCGCATGTGCAGGGCGCCGAGTATGCCGAGTTCTATGCCGCGCACTTGTCCAACGTGCAAGCCGGTGCGGCGTTCAGCGACCGTGTGCTGGAATTTCTGCTATCGCGCTGAGTATCGCTGAACCCTGTGGCGAGGGAGCTTGCTCCCGTTGGGCTGCGTAGCAGCCCCTGAGCAGCCGCAACCCAACTATTTGTAAAACCCTGCAGCGGCCTCACTGGCGTCGCTGCGCGACCCAACGGGAGCAAGCTCCCTCGCCACAGGTATGTGCCTGTCGTCACCGTTGCATGAGGAGCGTTTTGTGGACGAGAAACAACGTTATGCCGAAGGCCTGCAAGTGCGCCGCGAAGTGCTGGGCGACGCCCACGTCGACCGCAGCCTCAACGCCCTGACCGAGTTCAACAGCGAGTTCCAGGAAATGATCACCCGCCACGCCTGGGGTGATATCTGGACCCGCCCGGGGCTGCCGCGGCATACCCGCAGCCTGATCACCATCGCCATGCTCATCGGCATGAACCGCAGCGAAGAGCTGAAGCTGCACCTGCGCGCCGCCGCGAGCAACGGTGTGACCCGCGCCGAGATCAAGGAAGTGCTGATGCAGAGCGCGATCTATTGCGGGATTCCGGCGGCCAATGCGACGTTTCACTTGGCCGAGTCGGTGTGGGATGAGTTGGGGGTAGAGTCGCGCGTCTAGTGCGAGTCAGCGTCCCACACCCAATTCCACACACCGGGCAGGTGCACCACTTCGTCGGCGCTTTTTACCGTGCGGGCCATGGCGGCTCGCTGCAAGGTTGCCCGGTCGGTGTAGAAAGGCTGTGTGGCGAGGGGCACGCCATTGATGTGGGCGCTGTCCAGCAGGATTTGCAGGTATTCCTTCAAGTGCCAGGCGGTGTAGCGGTTGATATCGTGGAAGGTCACCACCACCGGGATCACGCCGTCCACCGTCGGTAATTCGCCTTTGGCGATGCGCTCGCGCACCACCGAGAGTTGGCGTATCAGGTTTTCCCGTCGACGCGGGCTGCCGTTGAACACCCAGATCACCCCATCGTTTGCACTCAGGTCGGTCAGCAACACATGCATGCCGTGTTGCTGATAGGCGGCGAAGGTGCGCTTGTCGTAGTTCCAGAACGGCGGGCGTACCAGTGTGGGCGGTTGGCCGGTGATGGAGGTGAGGGTCGACGAACCCAGGCTGAGGTAGTGCTCCAGTTCAGCCGGATTCTGCAAGCGATGGTTGCTGTGCCACGGGGTCGCGGTGTGGAAGCCCAGGATATGGCCGGCCGCGTATTCGCGCTCCATGGTCTTGTAGCCCCGCGGGTTGCCGCCGGAGCGGGGCGCCTCGGTCTGCAGGAAGAACACCGCCTTGATCCCCGGCTGTATCGGGTTGTTCGCCAGGTCCGCCATCACCGAACGGCTGGGGTTCATGAAGCCCGAGGCGCTGGGGCCGTCATCGAAGGTCAGCAAAAAACGGATCGGCGCCTCGGTTTTCAGGCGTTGTTCAGTTTGCGGTGTCAGCGCCAGAGGCGGGCCGATGCAACCGCTGAGGCTCAGGGCCAGGGCTAGTGCGGCCGATACGGTGGCGAAGTGTTTCATGGCGGACTCGAATGACATTGGCTGCTGGGGCGGGTCATCCATGACACGCGCGCACCATACAACAAGACTGTCGAGGCTTTACAGCAGGCTTATCGGGTAACTGACGATCAACCGGTTTTCATCAAACTCGTTGTTGTTGTAGTCCCGGCGCATGCTGGAGTTACGCCAGCGCACATTGAGATTCTTCAGCGCTCCGCTCTGCACCACGTAGGCCACTTCACTTTCCCGTCCCCATTCCTTGCCATCGGTCACCGTGCCGCTGTGTACGTTGCTGCCGCTGATGTAGCGGTTCATCAGCGTCAGGCCCGGAATACCCAGGGCGGCGAAGTTATAGTCATGGCGTACCTGCCAGGATTTTTCCTGGGCGTTGTCGTAGCTGGCGTTGTAGCTGTCGTTGGCCAGGGTGCCGCCGCTGGTGCCGTTGACGCGCATCCAGGCGCTGTTGCCGGTGAGTTTTTGCAGGCCGACGTAGAACGTGTTACCGCCGTATCGGGCCGAGAACAGTCCGGACCAGGTCTTGTTATCGAGGTCACCGGCGCGGGCGCTGCCGTCGTCCTTGCCGTAGAAGAACCCGAGGTTGGCGCCCAGGGTCCAGTCGCCCACCGGTTGGCTGTGGATCAGGTTGAGGTATTGCTGGCTGTAGATGTCCTTGAGCTGGGCGTTCCACACACCGACCTGGGTGCGTTTGTCGTTGAAGGCATATTCGCCGCCCTGGAAGTTGAAGCGGTCGGAGGTGAACGCGGTTTTCCCGAACATGGACATGTCGGTCATGCTGCTGTCGTCCCGTGGGCTGTTGGCGCGGAACTGGCCGCCGTACAGGGTCAGGCCGTCGATTTCCTTGGAGGTGATTTGCCCGCCGCGCAGGGTTTGCGGGAGCGAGCGGCCATCGTCCGAACGCAGGATCGGCAGCACCGGCATCCATTCGCCGACTTTCACTTCTGTCTTTGAAACCCGTGCCTTGAACGCCACGCCCAGACGCCCGAATTCATCCGCCGGGCGGCCATCGTGGTCCAGCGGCAACAGCTGGGTGCCACCCGTGCCGCGTCCGCCATCGAGCTTCAATGAGTACAGGCCCAGTACATCCACGCCGAAACCGACGGTGCCCTGGGTGAAGCCGGATTTGGCGTCGAGGATGAAGCTTTGCGTCCACTCCTGTGCGCCGCCCTGGGTCTTGCTGGGGTTGGTGTAGTTGCGGTTGAAGAAGAAATTACGCAGGTTTAGGTTGGCGCTGGCGTCTTCCAGGAAGCCGTGTTCTTCAGCGACAACGGGGAGGGCAATGCTGGCGACAGCGGTTGCCAGCAAAAGCCGGCGCGGGTCGAAAGTGCTCATGGTGTCAGACCTGTTGTTATTGGGGTTATGCAGGTGGCGGCCATGGTGCGGGGCGGTGCGGGGGCGATGAAAGTGGGGGAGAGCGGGTTGTGGGCGATGATCGAACGCAAAGTCATGGGCGTAAAAAAACCGCTTCCTGGGCGGGAAGCGGTTTTTGTCTACTGCGCCACTATCAGAACAACTTCAAGGGCGGTGCTTCTTCTTTCAACGGTTCGTTCTTCGCGGTCTGTTCGTTCCAGCCACCACCGAGGGCCTTGTACAGGTTGACCTCGCTGTTGAGCTGCGCCAGGCGGTCGGTGATCAGCGATTGCTGGGCACTGAACAGTTGGCGCTGGGCGTCGAGGAACGTCAGGTTGCTGTCGACACCAATACGGTAGCGACGCTCGGCCAGGCGGTAGTAATCCTGGTTGGCCGCGACGAAGCCACGTTGGGCGTCCAGTTGCTGCTTGTAGGTCTCGCGGGCGGCGAGGCCGTCGGAGACTTCCTGGAAGCCGGTCTGGATGGCTTTCTCGTAGTTGGCGACGTTGATCTCTTTCTGGATTTTCGAGTAATCCAGGCTGGCGCGCAGGCTGCCGGCGTTGAAGATCGGGATGTTGATCTGCGGTGCAAACGACCAGGTACCCGAACCGCCCTTGAACAGGCCGCCCAGGGTCGGGCTCGCGGTGCCGGCGCTGGCGGTCAGGGTGATGCTCGGGAAGAACGCAGCGCGTGCCGCACCGATGTTGGCGTTGGCCGCCTTGAGGTTGTACTCGGCCTGCAGGATGTCGGGACGACGTTGCAGCAGGTCCGATGGCAGGCCGGCCGGTACTTCGCTCAACAGGTCATCAGCCAATGGCCGGCTGACGATGTTCGCCGGCAGGCCGGTACCCAGCAGCAGGGTCAGGTTATTTTCGTCCTGGGCCACCTGGCGGGTATAACGCGCCAGTGCAACCCGGGCGTTTTCCACCGAGGTACGGGCCTGGCTCAGGTCCAGGGCCGAAGCCACGCCGACTTCATTGCTGCGCGAGGTCAGTTTGAAGCTCTGCTCGTACGCGCCCAGGGTGTCCTGGGTGAGCTTGAGCAGCTCCTTGTCGGCCTGCCAGGTCAGGTAGGCGTTGGCCACGCTGGCCACCAGGCTGATCTGGGTGGTGCGACGCGCTTCTTCGGTCGCGAAGTATTGTTGCAGCGCTTGTTCGCTCAGGCTGCGTACGCGGCCGAACAGGTCCAGCTCATAAGAACTGATCCCGAGGCCCGCCGAGTATTGGCTGGTGATGCCCGCTTCGCCGGTCTGCGACAGCTTGGCCGGGGTGCGCGTACGGCTGCCGCTGCCCGTGGCCGAAACCGCCGGGAACAGGTCGGCGCGCTGGATCTGGTACTGCGCGGCATACGCATCGATGTTCAGGGCCGCGACACGCAGGTCGCGGTTGTTCACCAGGGCGGTCTGGATCAGCTGTTGCAGGGCAGGGTCATGGAAAAACTGCTTCCAGCCCTGCTCGGCAGCTGCCTGGCCCGGCGCCTGGGCCGACGAATACGCCGGCCCCTGCGGGAACTGCGCGGCTACCGGCGCTTCAGGGCGCTGGTAGTCCGGGATCAGCGAGCAGCCACTGAGCACGAATGCCGTGACAGCTAAGGAAAGTAGCGACTTGCTCATTGGCCAGCCTCTTTAGGAGTTTGCTTGGGTTCAGTCTTTTTACGCTCGCCAGCGGAGGACACGGTTGCGAAGAACAGGGGTACCCAGAAGATCGCGAGGACCGTGGCGGTGATCATACCGCCAATTACGCCCGTACCGATGGCGTGCTGGCTACCTGAGCCGGCACCGGTGGAAATTGCCAGGGGCAGTACGCCGAGCATGAACGCCATGGACGTCATGATGATCGGTCGCAGACGCATGCGGGATGCCTCGATGGCCGACTCGACAATGCCTTTGCCCTGCTCGTGGAGCTCCTTGGCGAACTCCACGATCAGGATGGCGTTTTTCGCTGCCAGACCCACCGTCACCAACAGGCCCACCTGGAAGAACACGTCGTTGGACAGTCCCCGCAGGCTGGTGGCGATCAACGCACCGATCACACCCAGCGGTACAACCAGAATCACCGCAATCGGGATCGACCAGCTTTCGTACAGTGCCGCGAGGCAGAGGAACACCACCAGCAGCGACAGGGCGTACAGCGCAGGTGCCTGGGAGCCGGACAGACGTTCTTCGTACGACAGGCCGGTCCAGGAGTAACCAACGCCAGCCGGCAGGTCCTTGGCAATGCGTTCGACTTCCGCCATCGCATCACCGGTACTGTAGCCAGGTGCCGGGGTACCGAGGATTTCCATCGCCGCTACACCGTTATAGCGCGAGAGTTTCGGCGAACCGAAGATCCACTTGCCCGAAGAGATGGCCGACAGCGGCACCATCTTCCCGGACGTGCTGCGCACGTACCATTTGCTCAGGTCTTCCGGAGACATCCGGCTGGCGGCGTCACCCTGTACATACACCTTCTTCACACGACCACGGTCGATGAAGTCGTTGATGTAGCTGCCACCCAAGGCGATTGCCAGGGTCTGCTGGATGTCTGCCAGGCTGATGCCCTGGGCACTGGCCTTCTCGTCGTCAACGGTCAGCTCGTACTGCGGCTCATCGTTCACGCCGTTGGGGCGCACGCCCGCCAGGATCTTGCTTTGTGCCGCGGCACCCAGGAACTGGTTACGCGCATCCATCAGCTTCTGGTGTCCGACGCCGCCCTGGTCTTGCAGGAACACGTCGAAACCGGTGGCGTTACCCAGTTCGAGTACCGAAGGTGGCACCACGGCAAATACCATGGCGTCCTTGAAGGCCCCGAAGAAGTAACCCTGGGCACGCTTGGCAACCTCAAATACCGACTGGCTCGAGTCACGCTCGTCCCACGGCTTGAGCATCACGAACGCGAGGCCCGAGCTCTGGCCACGACCGGCGAAGTTGAAGCCGTTCACGGTAAACACCGATTTGACAGCCTTGCCTTCGCCTGGCTCGCCTTCCTTGTCGTTCAACAGGTAGGCGCGCATATCGTCGATGACTTTCTGCGTACGTTCAGCCGAAGAACCCACCGGCGTTTGTACCTGGGCAAAGATCACGCCCTGGTCTTCCTCTGGGAGGAACGCGCTTGGAATGCGGGTGAACATCCAGATCATGCCGGCAAGGATCAGGGCATAGACCACGAACGCCGGGAACTTGTGCTTGATCATGTTACCGACGCCGCGCTCGTAGCTCAGTACGCCACGGTCGAAGGTACGGTTGAACCAGCCGAAGAAGCCGCGCTTGGGTTGGCCGTGTTTTTCCGGGTCAATCGGCTTGAGCATGGTGGCGCACAAGGCCGGGGTGAAGACCAGGGCAACCAGTACCGACAGCGCCATCGCCGAAACGATAGTGATGGAGAACTGGCGGTAGATCACACCGGTGGAACCACCGAAGAACGCCATTGGCAGCAATACCGCCGACAGCACCAGGGCGATACCCACCAGGGCCCCCTGGATCTGGCCCATGGACTTGACCGTCGCCTCCTTGGGCGACAAGTGCTCCTCGGCCATTACCCGCTCGACGTTCTCCACCACAACGATGGCATCGTCCACCAGCAAGCCGATGGCCAGGATCATGCCGAACATGGTCAGGGTGTTGATGGTGAAGCCGAACGCAGCGAGGATCCCGAAGGTACCCAGCAATACCACCGGTACGGTCATGGTGGTGATGATGGTGGCGCGGAAGTTCTGCAGGAACAGGAACATCACCAGGAACACCAGCACGATCGCTTCGATCAGGGTGTGAACCACACCGGAGATCGATTCGGTCACAACCGGCGTGGTGTCATACGGCACCACAGCCTTCATGCCAGGCGGGAAGAACGGTTCGAGGGACGCAACCGTTTCGCGAATCGCCTTGGCGGTGTCCAGTGCGTTGGCACCGGCTGCCAGCTTGATCGCCATACCGGAAGCCGGCTTGCCGTTGAACTGTGCGCTGATGCTGTAGTTCTGGCCGCCCAGTTCGATACGCGAAACGTCACCCAGGCGAACCTGGGAACCGTCGGTATTGACCTTCATCAGGATATTGCCGAACGCTTCAGTGGTTTGCAGACGCGTCTTGCCGATGATGGTGGCGTTCAACTGAGTGCCGGGCAGGGCAGGCAGGCCGCCGAGTTGGCCGGTGGCCACCTGGACGTTCTGCGCCTGGATGGCGTTGCTGACATCCACGGGCGTCAGCTGGTAGTTGTTCAGCTTGGCCGGGTCGAGCCAGATACGCATGGCGTACTGGGAACCGAACACCTGGAAGTCGCCCACACCGGCGGTCCGGGAAATCGGGTCCTGGATGTTGGAAACGATGTAGTTGGAAAGGTCATCCTTGGTCATGCTGCCGTCTTCCGACACCAGACCGATCACCATCAGGAAGTTCTTCACCGACTTGGTAACGCGGATACCTTGCTGCTGTACTTCTTGTGGCAGCAGCGGGGTTGCCAGGTTGAGCTTGTTCTGTACCTGAACCTGGGCGATGTCCGGGTTGGTACCCTGGTTGAACGTCGCGGTGATGGTCATGCTGCCGTCGGAGTTACTGTCCGAGGCGACATAACGCAGGTTGTCGATACCGTTGAGCTGTTGTTCGATCACCTGCACCACGGTGTCCTGCACGGTTTGTGCAGACGCGCCCGGGTAGGTCACCTGGATATCAATGGCGGTTGGCGCGATGGCCGGGTACTGGTTGATGGGCAACTTCAGGATCGACAGTGCCCCGACCAGCATGATCACCAGGGCAATTACCCAGGCGAAAATGGGACGGTCGATAAAAAATTTCGACATGAATTACTCCCCTTGACCAGCAGCGGCAGCAGGAGCAGCAGCGGAACCGGCGGGTTTGGCGTTATCAGCGTCCTTGACCTTGACTTCGATGCCCGGCTTGATGAATTGCAGGCCTTCGGTGATCACACGGTCACCGGCGTTCAGGCCTTTTTCCACCAGCCAGTAGGCGCCGGTAGTGCGGTTGGCCACCAGTACACGTTGCTCGACCTTGTTGTCCTTGTTCACCACCAGCGCGGTCGGGATGCCCTTCAGGTCGCGGGTCACGCCTTGCTGTGGTGCCAGGATGGCCTTGCTGTTCACACCGGCTTGCAACTGCGCGTGGACGAACATGCCCGGCAGCAGGGTGTGGTCAGGGTTCGGGAATACGGCACGCAGGGTCACGGAACCGGTGGTTTCGTCGACCGAGACTTCGGAGAATTCCAGCTTGCCTTCCACGCCGTAGGCGGTGCCGTCTTCCAGGGTCAGCTTGACCTTGGCCGCGTTTTCGCCGGCTTTTTCCAGTTGGCCGCTTTCCAGGTCACGACGCAGTTTCAGCATCTCGGCGGAGGACTGCGTGACGTCGACGTAGATCGGGTCCAGTTGCTGGATCACTGCCATGGCGTCGGTCTGGCCGTTGCTGACCAGCGCGCCTTCGGTGACCGAAGAGCGACCGATACGCCCGGAGATCGGGGCAAACACCTTGGTGTAGCGCACGTTGATCTGGGCCGTTTGCACGTTGGCTTCAGAGGTCATGCGGTTGGACACGGCGGTGTCGTATTCCTGGCGGCTGACGGCCTGCTCATCGACCAACTGCTTGTAGCGATCGGCAATCGATTTGGTCTGGGCAAGGTTGGCCTGAGCGCTTTTCAGCGAGGCGTCATACACCGACGGATCGATCTGATAGAGCTGCTGGCCCTCCTTGACGTCGCCCCCTTCCTTGAACAGACGCTTGAGAATGATGCCGTTGACCTGAGGGCGAACCTCGGCAATGCGGTAGGCCGTGGTGCGGCCTGGCAGCTCGGATGTCAGGGTAAAGGCTTGAGGTTGAATAGTGACCACGCCGACCTGAGGGGTTTGAGCGGGCGGAGCCGCTTCTTCCTTTTTACATCCGCTGAGCAGCGATGCCAGGGCGACGGCAGTAACCAGGGCGGTAACAGCTGGCTTAAGTTGCATGAAGATCCTCGGGTCAGGCGCGCAGAGTGCGCACAAGAAGTGTGGAAGGGTAAAAAACAGGCACTGAGTGGATAAGTAGCTTGCTACGCAATATACTTACGTTCATGGTTGTTTGTAAACTCTTGACAGGCTTCGCGGAATGTTGACAAAGCAGCGTCCAAAGCCTCGATTCTAGTACGTTCGGCGCCCTTGACGGCGTCGTCCCACAATTATTCAGATGGTCGTTAGCAGCGGTTGAGTCTGCGTTACCGATCACCCCAAGTCTCCTGATTGAGGTTTTACTGCCATGGTTCGTCGTACCAAAGAGGAAGCTCAGGAAACGCGCAGCCAGATTCTTGAAGCGGCCGAGCAGGCCTTCTACGAGCGCGGGGTTGCGCGTACCACGCTGGCGGATATTGCCGCGCTGGCAGGCGTGACACGTGGTGCCATCTACTGGCATTTCAGCAACAAGGCCGACCTGGTGCAGGCGATGCTCGATACGCTGCACGAGCCGCTGGATGAATTGGCCAGGGCCAGTGAGAGCGAGGACGAGGTCGATCCGCTGGGTTGCATGCGCAAGCTGCTGATTCATCTGTTCCATCAAGTGGCCCTGGACCCGAAGACCCGGCGCATCAATGAGATTTTGTTTCATAAGTGCGAATTCACCGATGAAATGTGTGATCTGCGCCGTCAGCGCCAGACCGCCAGCCTCGAATGCAACCTGCGCATCGGGCTGACCTTGCGTAACGCGGTCCATCGCGGGCAGCTTCCGGAGAATCTCGACACCGTACGTGCCGCGGTGTGCATGCACGCCTATATCGACGGAATTCTCGGCCAGTGGTTGCTGGTGCCCGACAGTTTCCAGTTGGCCCAGGACGCAGAGCGCTGGGTCGATATCGCGTTGGACATGCTGCGCTTGAGCCCTGGCCTGCGCAATTAAGACAAAATGCGTAATTGCGACCAGTTGTGTCAACAATAAACACCGGGGGTGGTCAATCAGGCTTTTCCCTGATTTTGTGGGGTGACGTTATATACGGGCTGGCGGGCGGTTGATAGGTAGTTGGCTAAGTATTTTGTAGCAATATTGTTGCAAGGCTGTGAAGGAGTGTTTCCTGCGGCCCATAAAAAAGCCCCGGCTCTCGCAAGCCGGGGCTTTTTCGTTTCAGCAGATCAGAGTGCCAGGGTCGGGTAGTCGATGTAGCCGACCGGGCCTTTGGCGTAGAAAGTCTCTGGATGTGCTTCGTTCAGCGGTGCATCGGCCTTCAGGCGAGCCGGCAGGTCCGGGTTGGCGATGAACGGCACGCCGAATGCCACGGCGTCAGCCTTGCCCGAAGCCAGCCACGCGTTGGCGCTGTCCTTGGTGAAGCGTTCGTTGGCGATGTACGGGCCACCGAAGGCGGCTTTCAGTTGTGGGCCGAGGCTGTCGCCCGCTTCCTTTTCACGGGAGCAGATGAACGCGATGCCACGCTTGCCCAGCTCTTTGGCGACGTAGGTGAAGGTTTCCGACAGGTTGGCGTCGCCCATGTCGTGTGCGTCGGCGCGTGGTGCCAGGTGCACACCGACGCGACCGGCGCCCCAGACTTCAATCACGGCGTCAGTGACTTCGAGCAGCAAGCGTGCGCGGTTTTCCAGGGAGCCGCCGTAGTTGTCGGTGCGCTGGTTGGTGCTGCTTTGCAGGAACTGGTCGAGCAGGTAGCCGTTCGCGCCGTGGACTTCAACGCCGTCAAAACCGGCGGCCTTGGCATTCTCGGCACCTACGCGGTAGGCGTCGACGATATCGGCGATTTCAGCGACTTCCAGGGCGCGCGGGGTAGGGTAGTCGGCCAGTGGACGCACCAGGCTGACGTGGCCCTTGGCTGCGATGGCGCTTGGGGCAACCGGTGCTTCGCCGTCCAGGTACGACTCGTGGGAGATCCGGCCCACGTGCCACAGTTGCAGGAAGATCTTGCCGCCTGCACCGTGCACGGCCTTGGTCACATTGGCCCAGCCGCGAACCTGGTCGTTGGACCAGATGCCCGGGGTATCCGGGTAACCCACGCCCATTGGCGTTACGGAGGTGGCTTCGCTGAGGATCAGCCCGGCGGAAGCGCGTTGGACATAGTACTCAGCCATCAGCGCATTGGGCACGCGACCGGCGTCGGCACGGCAGCGGGTCAGCGGCGCCATGATGATGCGGTTCGACAGTTCCAGGTCGCCCAGTTTGATCGGATCGAAAATAGTCGTCATGGGATAACACCCTTCTCTTTAGTTGATCAGTTAGTCGCGGGGGCCAGGTCGGCATCGCCGGTCTGACGGAAAGTAATCAGGGTCACCAGCAGCGCGAGCACGGCCAGTGCAGCAGCGGCCAGGGGCACGCTGGTCAGGCCGAAGCCGTGGGCAATCACGCTGCCGCCCACCCAGGCGCCGAGGGCGTTGCCGATGTTGAAGGCGCCGATGTTCAAGGTGGACACCAGGTTCGGTGCGGCCTTGCCGAAGGTCACCACGTTGATCTGCAGTGCCGGTACGGCGGCAAACGAGGCGGTGGCCCAGAGGAACAGGGTGATTTCAGTCGGGATCACGGCGACGCTGGTCCAGGTCAGGACGGTGGACACCACCGCCATGCTGATGAACACGCCGATCAGGGTCGCAGCCAGGCGCTTGTCTGCCAGCTTGCCGCCGATGATGTTGCCGACGGTGAGGCCCAGGCCGATCAGCAGCAGGGTCCAGGTCACGCCCTTGGGCGAGACGCCAGTGACATCCCCCAGCAGCGGCGCGACGTAGGTGAAGAGGGTGAACATCGACGCAGCGAACAGCGCGGTCATGCTCAGCGACAGCCAGATGCCGGCGCCTTTGAGTGCTCTGAGCTCGGCGCGCATGTCGAGTTTTTCCTCGTCACGCTTGGCCGGCAGGAAGCGGATCAGGCCGATCAGGGCGATCACCCCAATCACCGTCACGGCCCAGAAGGTCGAGCGCCAGCCGGCTTCCTGACCCAGCGCGGTGCCCAGCGGTACGCCGAGCACGTTGGCCAGGGTCAGGCCGGTGAACATCAGCGCCACGGCCGAAGCACGCTTGTTGGCCGGCACCAGGTTGGCGGCGACCACCGATCCGATACCGAAGAAGGCGCCGTGGCACAGCGCGGTGACCACACGGGCAAACATCAGCACGTTGTAGTCGCTGGCCAGGGCGCAGAGCAGGTTGCCGATGATAAAGATGCCCATCAACGCTACCAGGGCGGCCTTGCGCGGCAGCTTGGCGGTGGCCAGTGCCATGAAGGGGGCACCGATGGCCACGCCCAGGGCGTAGCCGGTCACCAGCCAGCCGGCGCCGGGAATCGATACACCGAGGTCGGCCGCCACATCGGGCAACAGGCCCATGATGACGAACTCGGTCGTACCGATGGCGAAGGCGCTTAAGGCCAGGATGAGTAGCGAGAGAGGCATTGATGGGTCCTTGTTACAGCGGTGCGCTGAGTTCTTCGGTGAGCGCTTTGAGGAAGGCTTGGATCACGTCCTCATTGCGTTTGAAAAAGTGCCATTGGCCGGCCTTCTGGCTGCTGATCAGCCCCGCCCGTTGCAGGTTCGCCAGGTGCGCCGACACGGTGGACTGAGACAGCCCGCAGCGCTGGTCGATCTGCCCGGCGCAAATGCCGTATTCGTGGTTGTGCAACTGCTCGGGGAATTGCACTTTCGGATCTTTCAGCCAGTTGAGGATGTCTCGCCGTACTGGGTGCGCCAGGGCTTTTATTATTTCGTCGAGGTCGATGGACATGGCAGTGATGCTCGTTTTTGTAAAACGTTATATCGCGATGAGGCGAACTTTAAATCGTTGTATTCCGATATACCAATATGATTTTGGTCTTAAATCAGATTGAATCGGTATATCGGGTTATAACGATACGTTGACGGCAGTGCTAGACTGCGCGCCATGAATTATCTCGCACATCTGCACCTCGGCGGCCAACTTCCTGCTCAATTGCTTGGCAGCCTGTATGGCGACTTTGTTAAAGGTCGCCTGCAAGGCCAGTTCAGCCCGCAAATCGAGTCGGCGATTCAGTTGCATCGCTCAATCGATCGCTATACCGACAGTCATCCGCTGATCGGGCAGGCGCTGTCGCGCTTCACCCTGACCCGGCGCCGCTATGCCGGGATTGTCCTCGATGTGTTTTTCGACCACTGCCTGGCGCGGGACTGGGCGTTATATGCCGATCAGCCGCTGGAGCGATTTACCTCTGAGGTTTACCGGGTGCTCGCCGAAGAGCCGGCGTTGCCGGGGCGGCTGGCGCAGATTGCGCCGTACATGGCGGCGGATGACTGGCTGGGTTCGTACCGCGAATTTGCGGTGATGGAACAGGTACTTCGAGGAATTGGCCGGCGCCTGACACGGCCCGAAGAACTGGGCCATGCCATGCAGGAATTACGAGCGCTGTACGAGCCGTTGAGCGAGGATTTTCGGGTGTTTTACCCAGAATTGCAGCGGTTCTCAAATAGCCAGTTGGCAATACAACTATAAATGTGGGAGCGGGCTTGCTCGCGAAAGCGGTGGGTCAGCTAATGAATCTGCTGACTGATGCACCGCCTTCGCGAGCAAGCCCGCTCCCACATTTTTCACCGTGCTCGCTTCAGGCCGCGAATGCTGGCCGCGCTGGCATTTGCTCAGCTTCTGGAAGGGGGCCAAACAACGCCTTCTGCACCGCCTGCTGCGCCTGGAACGCCAGCGCCGCACGTTCCTGCCCGGCGCAGGCAATCGGCTTGAGCAGATGGATTTCTACGTCGCCCTGGTCATTGCCGAACAAACGCATCAAGTGCGAGAGCAAATCATCGTCGCCAATAAACGGTGCCAGCGGGTCGATGTGGCCATCGCGCAGATAACGAATCGCCACCGGTTGCAGCGACACATCGGCATCAATCGCACTGGCCAGTAACCGCCCGTGGAACGTACGCAGGGCGCGGCCGTCGGTGGTGGTGCCTTCCGGGAACATCAACAGCGGGTGTTGTTGTTCCAGATGACGCGTCATCTGTTTGCGAATCAACTGGCTGTCCCCCGAACCTCGGCGGATGAACAGGCTGCCTGCCTTGGCGGCCAACCAGCCCGCCACCGGCCAGGTGCGCACCTCGGCCTTGGACAGGAACGACATCGGCGCCACCATCCCCAGCAGCGGGATATCGGTCCACGATACATGGTTGCTGACCCACAGCATCGACTGTTGCGGCAACTCACCGTGAACGGTCACGCGAAAGGGCAGGGCGTTGGTCAGCCGTGCCATGAAAAAACGCGACCAGCGCTGCCGGCGCACCATCGAGTTGGCCACGCCCAGACGTTCAAACACGCCAAACACACTGGCCATGGTCAAACCCAGGGCCACCACCACCAGCACGCGGGCAATTCGCCCGTACACCCGAAGGCGGCTCATCACATGGCTGCCTTGAAGTGGCGGGCATACCGCGGGCACAGCTCCTCGCGCTTGAGCAGGATGAACACGTCGGCGACCTGGAAGTCTTCGTCCCAGCAGGGTTCGCCGCAAATCTTTGCACCCAGGCGCATGTAGGCCTTGAGCAAGGGGGGCATTTCGGCGATGACGTTGGATGGCAGGTCCAGTGCCGGCAGCGGCTTTTTCGGCTCGGCCCGCAGGTGTTCGTTGCACAGGTAGCGTTCGCGCAGGCGCTGCATGATGGCGTGGGCCTGGATGCCGCCGTCGTGCATCGGGATGCTCGCGCAGCCCATCAGGTAGCTGTAGCCACCCTGGTTGAGGACTTCGGCCAGCTCGCCCCACAACACGGCGATGGTGCCGCCGTTGCGGTAGGCGGGGTCGACGCAGGTGCGGCCGATTTCCAGGATGGGGCCTTTGAGGTGCAGCAGGCCGTGGAGGCTGAATTCTTCTTCGCTGTAGAAGCGGCCCAGGGTGGTGGCGGCCTGGTGGTCGAGCAAACGGGTGGTGGCGACGAGTCGACCGCTGTTCAAATCCCGCACGCCGATGTGGCTGCAGTGAACATCATAGTCATCCATGTCCAGGCCCAGTTCAGCGCCTTTCAGCTTGGCGTTGAATTCGCCGCTGAATACGTTGAACCGCAGGGCCTGGGCTTCCTGCAAAGCCTGGGCGCCGATCAGGCGTTCGGCTTGCAGGCGGCGTTCATTGCCGGTGTCGCTGATGCGGGCGATCTGAGTCATGGCGAGTCTCCGAGTGCCGGCCAGGGTTACGGCCGGTCGACTTGTTTGTGCCATGTCAGGCTATGTAGGGCCGGTGTCATCTCCATGAAGTTACGGTGACGCTTAGATGACAGGGGGCTTGGTGGTGGTTTGCAGGGGGATTGAGTACATATCCGTTATTTAGGTAACGGCTGCTTAGGGTTCCGCTCTTACAGCGGGTCACTTTTGGCAAACGCCCCAAAAGTAACCAAAAGGTCTTTGCCCCACCACTCGGTGCCTCGCCTAGGCTCGGCATGCCCGCACTCCGGCCCGGTTCCGCGGGCCGCCGCGACGGGCCATCCATGGCCCGGCGCGGCTAAATCGGCATCCTTGCCGATTTACCCGCTCCACCGTGCCTACTTGCGGCCATCGTGGTTAACGGGGCCCGCAGATCAAGATCAAAAGCAAGAGCACAGCGGCCTACCGGCCGGCTTGAGTGTTTAGAAGCCAGATCAAAAGCCAGAGCGAAAGCCAAATCTGAAGCTGATGCAGCTCTGCTTTTCTGTGGGAGCTGGCTTGCCTGCGATGCAGACACCTCGGTGTATCAGGCAGACCCAGTTGATGCCATCGCAGGCAAGCCAGCTCCCACATTTGACCGTGCCCGCTTTAGCTTTTGATCCGGCTTTTAAACACTCAAGCCGGCCGGTAGGCCGCTGTGCTCTGCTCTTGATCTTGCTTTTGATCTTGATCTTAGGCGCCCCGTTAAACCACGCTGGCCGAACGCAGGCTTTGGAGCGTGGGTAACCTGGCAGGACGCCAGGTTAGCCGTCCTGGGCCAGGGATGGCCCATGACGGCGGCCCACGGTCCAAAGCCGGAGTGAGGGAACACCGAGCCTAAGCGAGGTGCCGAGTGGTGGGGCAAGAGCGTTTTGCTTACTTTTGCGCTGTTCAAAAGTGAGCCGCTGTAAGAGCGGAACCCATATCAGCCATCACCCAAATAACGGATATGTACTCACCCCAGGGTCCGTAACAAAACCGTCATCCCCCTGGGCTAGGCTCGCGGGCTTGAATGCCCCCGAGTCCCAATCCATGTTCAAAGGCCTCCTATACGCCGCGCTGCTGTTCACCCTGACAGCCCACGCCGAAACCTGGCCGGAGAAGGAATGGTCCCAAGGCCAGCCCCTGACCGGCCCGGCCGCCAAGGCCTTGGACGACTACGCCTTCCCACCCCGCGACGACACCAGCCGCAAAGGCGTCCGCACCGACGCCTTGCTGGTCATCCGCGACGGCCAGATCATCTACGAACGCTACGCCGCCCCCATCACCGCCAGCACCCCGCACCTGACCTGGTCCATCAGCAAAAGCCTGATGGCCACCGTGCTCGGCGTGGCCTTCGGCGAAAACCGCTTCAAACTCACCGACCCCGCCGCGCGCTTTTACCCGCCGATGAAACAACACCCCGGCGTGACCATGGCCGACCTGCTGCACTGGGCCTCGGGCCTCGACTGGCAGGAAGACTACGAATACGCCCCGCTGAAATCCTCGGTGGTCGCCATGCTCTACACCCGCGGCCACCACGACATGGCCGAGTTCGCCGCCGACACCGCGACCTCCAGCGCCCCCGGCCAGGCATTCCGCTATTCCAGTGGCGACAGCAATATCCTGTCCGCCACCCTCAAGGGCATGCTCGGCCACAAGGCCTACGTCGACTACCCATGGACCGCCCTGTTCCAGCCACTGGGCATCCACAACGCCACCTGGGAAAGCGATGCCGAGGAAACCTTCGTCGCGTCCTCATATGCCTACCTCACCGCCCGCGACCTGGCCCGTGTCGGCCTGCTGATGCAGCGCGACGGCCGTTGGGGCGAGCAACAGTTGCTGCCCAAGGAGTGGGTCGCGTTCAATCGCCAACCGTTCGACAAGTACAAGGCGGGCCAGGACGAAGCCGTTCCGGGCGGCCAATGGTGGCTCAACCGCGAAGTGCAGGGTGCCGCCAGACCCTGGCCGGACGCGCCCGCCGACACCTTCGCCGCCCTCGGCCACTGGGGGCAGGCGCTCTACGTGATGCCCGAAAAACAGCTGGTCATCGTGCGCTATGGCGACGACCGCGACGGCAGCTATCGCCACAACGAACTCCTCAAACGCGTCCTTGCAGCGGTGCAACCATGATCCGCCGTCATCCCTTCGTCAGCCTGTTGATCCTGCTGTTACTCGTGTTGCTCGGCTGGGTCTGGCACGAGCGGGTCAACCTGCAAGACTTCCCCGACATCATCGCGGCCTACACCGCCAAGGAGTACTGCTCCTGCCGATATGTGGAGGGCAATCCCGCTGATTATTGCCAGGGTTATGTGAAGCAATACGTGCCCACCAGCGCCTTCACCGACAACCCTGAAAAACACCTCGTGACCGCCAGCGGCCTGGGCCGCACCCACAGTGCCCAATGGCTGGGCCAACGCGAGGGCTGCCGCCTCTTGCCCTAATGCAGCCACAGGTGGGGCTGAGGTTCCACAGGGTGGAACCACCTTTGATTGTCCTCCTGCGCACATCGCGGTTATCTGGCGGTGTGCAACGAAAAAGAACGGGAACACCCGCCTGCGAGGAGAATCACCATGAGCCCACACCAGCACATCCTGGATTGGCTGAGCGATGTCGCCAGCGACCTGCACGCCGTGCGTCAGGACATTCACGCCCACCCCGAACTGGGTTTTGAAGAAAACCGCACCTCCGCCCTGGTGGCGCAATCCCTGCGTAACTGGGGCTACGAAGTCCATACCGGCATCGGCCAGACCGGCGTGGTGGGTGTGCTGCGCAATGGCAGCAGCTCGCGCAAGCTCGGTATCCGCGCCGACATGGACGCGTTGCCGATCATCGAAAACACCGGCGCCAGCTACAGCAGCCAACACGCCGGCTGCATGCATGCCTGCGGTCATGACGGCCACACCACCATGCTGCTGGGCGCCGCGCGTTACCTGGCCGCGACCCGTCAATTCGACGGCACCCTGAACCTGATTTTCCAGCCCGCCGAAGAAGGCCAGGGCGGCGCCGAAGCGATGCTCGCCGACGGCTTGCTGGAGCGGTTTCCCTGCGATGCACTGTTCGGCATGCACAACATGCCGGGCCTGCCCGCCGGCCATCTGGGCCTGCGCGTTGGACCGATGATGGCCTCCCAGGACCTGCTCACCGTGACCCTCGAAGGCGTCGGTGGCCATGGCTCCATGCCGCACCTGACGGTCGACCCGCTGGTGGCCGCCGCCAGTATGGTCATGGCATTGCAGACCGTGGTGGCGCGCAATATCAATGCCCAGGAAGCCGCCGTGGTGACCGTCGGTGCCCTGCAAGCGGGCCAGGCGGCCAACGTGATTCCCCAGCAAGCACTGTTGCGTTTGAGCCTGCGTGCCCTGGATGCAAACGTGCGTGAACTGATGCTGGAGCGGGTCAAGGCGATCATCCTGACCCAGGCCGCGAGCTTCGGCTGCACCGCGCAGATCGAACATCGCCCGGCCTATCCGGTGCTGGTCAACCATCCCGAAGAAACCGTATTCGCCCGCCAGGTCGGCGTCGCCCTGCTGGGTGAAGATGCCGTCGACGGCGACACCACCAAGCTGATGGGCAGCGAAGACTTCGCCTGGATGCTGCAACGCTGCCCCGGCAGCTACCTGTTTATCGGCAACGGCGTGTCGCGGCCGATGGTCCACAACCCCGCCTATGACTTCAACGACGACATCCTGTTGACCGGCGCCGCCTACTGGGGCGCGCTGGCCGAGAGCTGGCTCAAGCCCGCCTGACGACCTCTTTTTTCTGCCGCTGGACCCTTTCCCAACAGGTTGAATGGAGTGTTCCTCATGCAGACTGCAAAACAGGGCGTATCCCGCACCCGCCAGGTCGTGGCGGCGGTGATCGGCAATGCGCTGGAATGGTATGACTTCATCGTTTACGGCTTTCTCGCCAGCATCATCGCCCGGCAATTTTTCCCGTCGGAGGATGAATACGCCTCGCTGCTGATGGCCCTGGCCACCTTTGGCGTCGGCTTCTTCATGCGCCCGGTGGGCGGGATTCTGCTGGGCATGTATTCGGACCGCAAAGGCCGCAAGGCCGCGATGCAACTGATCATCCGGTTGATGACCATCTCCATCGCCCTGATCGCTTTCGCCCCCAGCTATGCTGCCATCGGCATGGGCGCGCCGATGCTGATCGTGGTTGCGCGCATGCTCCAGGGCTTTGCCACCGGCGGTGAATACGCCAGTGCCACGGCGTTCCTGGTGGAGAGCGCGCCGGCCCATCGCAAGGGCCTGTACGGTTCCTGGCAGTTGGTGGGACAGTGCCTGGCGGTGTTCGGCGGCGCGGCGATGGTGGCGTTGGTCACGCACTTCTTCGAGCCGCAAACCCTTGAAGTCTGGGGCTGGCGCCTGCCGTTCATTTTCGGCTTGCTGATCGGCCCGGTGGGCTTGTGGATCCGCCGGCACATGGAAGACCCCGAGGAATTTATCGAGGCACGCAAACAGGCCAAGGGTGCGGCGCCGAGCTTGATGGACGTCATCCGCGACCACCGCCGCAGCATCTTGGTTTCGATGGGCCTGGCCTGTGGTGCAACGGTGTCGTTCTACGTGGTGCTGGTGAACATGCCGACCTTTGCCCACAAGAACCTCGGCCTGCCGCTGGACCAGGTGTTGATGGTGCAGATGTTCGCGGTGGCGCTGATGACCGTGGTGATTCCGCTGTCCGGCCTGCTGTCGGATCGGTTCGGTCGGCGCCCGGTATTGATGGCGTTCACCCTGGCGTTTTTTGTGATGGTGTACCCGCTGTATGTGTGGGTCGCGGCGGCACCGTCCATCGAGCGTTTGCTGGTGATGCAGGTGATGTTGTGCACTGCCATCGGCGGCTTTTTCGGCCCGGCGCCGACGGCCCTGGCCGAGCAGTTTCCCATCGAAGTACGCTCCACCGGGGTGTCGGTGGCTTACAACGTGGCGGTGATGGTATTCGGGGGCTTTGCGCCGTTGATCGTCACCTGGCTCAGCAAGGTGCTGGGCACGCCGGTAGCCCCGGCATTTTATGTGCTGTTCGCTTGCGTCCTGACGCTGCTGGGCACTTACTGCATGCATGAGGCGCCACGGGCGAAACGACCGGCGCCGTTTTCCAGCGAGGTGAAACCTTGAGTATTGTTGAACTGGATGCCATCGAACTGTCTCGGGCGATCCATGCGCGGCAGGTGTCCTGCCATGAAGTGATGCAGGCGTATCTGGCCCAGGTCGAACGCTTCAACCCGACGGTGAATGCGCTGGTCTCGCTGCGCTCCCATGAGGACGTGCTGGCCGAAGCGGCGCAGCGTGATCGCGAGTTGGACCAAGGCCAATCCCGTGGCTGGATGCACGGCATGCCCCAGGCCATCAAGGACCTGGCGGCGACCCAGGGCCTGCGCACCACCCTCGGTTCGCCGCTGTTCGCCGAGCATGTTCCTCAAGAAGATGCGATCAGCGTGGCGCGGGTTCGGGCCAGTGGCGCGATCATCATCGGCAAGACCAACGTGCCGGAATTTGGCCTGGGCTCGCAGACCTACAACAGCGTGTTCGGCACCACCGGCAACGCCTATGACCCGCGCCTGGTGGCCGGTGGCAGCAGCGGCGGCGCGGCGGTGGCGCTGGCATTGCGCATGCTGCCGGTAGCGGATGGCAGCGACATGATGGGCTCGCTGCGAAACCCGGGGGCGTTCAATAACGTATTTGGCCTGCGTCCGTCCCAGGGGCGGGTGCCTCACGGGCCGGCGCCGGAGCTGTTCGTCCAGCAACTGGCCACGGAAGGCCCGATGGGTCGCAGCGTGGCGGATGTGGCGCGGCTGCTGAGTGTGCAGGCTGGCTATGACCCTCGGGTGCCGCTGTCGCTCAAGGAGGATCCGGCGATGTTTGGCGAGCCGTTGCAGCGCGACTTCAAGGGTGCACGCTTGGGCTGGCTCGGGGATTACAACGGTTACCTGCCGATGGAAGACGGCGTGATGAGCCTGTGCGAATCGGCCCTCAAGGACTTCGCTGCGCTGGGTTGCGAGGTCGAGCACTGCCAACCGGAATTTTCTCTGGAACGCCTGTGGCAGACCTGGCTGGTGCACCGCCATTGGCTGATCCAGGGCTCCCTCGGCGCGGCCTACGCCGACCCGCAAAAACGTGCACTGCTCAAGCCGGAGGCGCAATGGGAAGTGCAGGGCGGATTGCAACTGAGTGCGGCGGACGTTTACCAGGCTTCGATCAACCGCAGCGACTGGTACCGCGCCCTCGGCAAACTGTTCGAACGTTACGATTTCCTGTTGCTGCCCACCGCCCAAGTGTTCCCTTTCGATGCACAACAAGCCTGGCCACGCCTCGTCGCAGGGCGCGAGATGGACACCTACCACCGCTGGATGGAAGTGGTGATCGGCCCCACACTGGCCGGCCTGCCGAGCATGAACGTGCCGGTGGGTTTCAACCCCCAGGGCTTGCCCATGGGCCTGCAGATCATCGGCCCGGCCCAGGCGGACAGGGCAGTGTTGCAACTGGCGTACGCCCACGAACAACTGACCCGCTGGGTGCAGCGGCGCCCACCCGCTTGCCTCTCGGCGACCGGTTGAGCCGCGACGGGCCTGTATCTTGCTGTGAAATCAGATCATCCATCGGCATCAAGGAGATCGACACATGGGCAGCGACGCCGAGACGGGAACCGTACGCTCAGTAGGGCGGGCACTGGCGATCATCGAATTGCTCGGCGAGCATCAGGCGCTGGGGCTGGAAGAGTTGCATTACCTGACTCACCTGCCCAAGGCCACGGTCTCGCGGATGCTGCTGACCTTGCAGGAACAGGGCTGGATCTATCGTGGGCTCAGCGACCGGCGTTACCGCCTGCGGGCCAGACGGTTGTTCGGCGACACCCAGCAACGCTTCAAGCGCCAACTGGTGGAAAGCGCCGCGCCGTGGCTGCTGGACCTCAGCGAGCGCACCGGCCTGGTGGTGGACCTGTCGAGCTTCGACGGCGAGCGCCTGGAGGTGATGGAAAGCGCGATCCCCACGGTGCTGCGCAAGCTCTACCCGAACAATTGCCAGATCGTCGGCCAGCACGCCAGCCTGTTTCATTCGGCCATGGGCAAGGCGTGCCTGGCGCAATTGTCGGCGGATGAAGTGCAGCGCCTGGCCGGTCGTGAGCATGTGGCGGAAGACGATCAATACCGGGCGTGTGAACAATCCCAGCACCAGGGGTTTGGCCAACGCACCGAAGGCTACTGGGAATACCCGGTGCGCCTGCCGTTCCTGATTCGCGCGGTGGCCTTGCCGGTGCGGGCCAATGGCCGGTTGGTGGGCAGCATGGCGCTGCATTGGCCGATGGATCAGGCACCGGTGGAACGGGTGCTGAGCCTGCACCTGGCCAGCCTGGAGTCGACGATTCGCGATGTGCAGCAGGCGTTGGCCTGACCACCGTTCCCCCGTAGGAGCGAGCTTGCTCGCGAAGAACTCACAGGCACCGCGTTCATTCAGAATGCCCGCGTCATCGTTGGCAACCTTCGCGAGCAAGCTCGCTCCTACAGGAGGTCTTTGTTACTGTTCGCCCAGGTTTTTTGCCCCAAGAGTCTTTATGTCCCTGTTCAAACCCATGGCCTTCCTGCTGCTGGCCGCTGCCGCCGTGCCTGCCCACGCCGACTGGTACCTGGACAACGAGTCCTCGCGCCTGTCGTTCGTCACCACCAAGAACACCGACATCGCTGAAGTGCAGCGCTTCCTGGTGCTGCATGGCAAGGTCGACAGCAAAGGCGCGGCGCAGCTGGAAGTCGAACTGGAGTCGATCAACAGCGGCATCCCGCTGCGCGACGAGCGCATGCGCAATGAGCTGTTCGAGATCAAGACCTACCCGGACGCGGTGATCAATGCGCAGATCAACCTGCAACCGATCAACGACCTGGCCCCCGGCGCGCAATACGAGCTGCGCCTGCCGCTGTCGGTGACCCTGCACGGCAAGACCCAGACCTACAGCACCGAATTGCTGGCGACCCGCCTGGATGACCGACGCTTCCAGGTGGTCACCCTGGAGCCATTGGTGGTGCACGCCGAGGATTTCGATTTGCTGCCGGGGGTAGCCGCATTGCGCAAGGCCGCCGGGCTGTCGCAGATCAGCCTGTCGGTGCCGGTGGGTGCGGTACTGATTTTCACGGCGCGCTGACATGAGCGGCGCAGTGTTCCCGTGGCGCAGCGCCAACCGTTTCGAGCTGATGGTCGACGGCCCGAGTTTCTTCCCACGCATGCTGGAAGGTATCGCCCAGGCTGAGCAACAGGTGGCGCTGGAGCTGTATCTGGTGGAGGCGGGCGCGTGTGCCGAGGCGATGGTTCAGGCCCTGGTGGCGGCCGCCGAACGTGGCGTGCGCGTACGTTGCCTGTTCGATGACTACGGCAGCCTGGCGTTTACCCTGGGCCTGCGTCGGCGGTTGATCGATGCCGGGGTGGACCTGCGATTCTACAACCGCCTGAGCTGGCGCCGCTGGATGCGCAACCTCTATCGGGACCACCGCAAGCTGTTGTTGATCGACCAGACCATCGCCGTGGTTGGCGGCACCGGCGTGACGGATGAATTCTGGACGCCTGGGGAAGACACCGCCGATTGGCACGAAGTGATGGTGCAGATTCGTGGCCCGCTGGTGCTGGATTGGCAGGCGTTGTTCGACCGTCAGTGGCTGGCGAACGACGATCGTAGAGCCTGGAAACCGGCCACGCATTTTGGCCTGCCACGGTTGCCCAAGGTGCCAGCGACAGGACCGGGGCTGGGGCGTGTGGCCTATGCCGACGCCCGCCAGCATCGGGATATCTTGCAGTCACTGATCCGCGCGTTGAACAGCGGCCACCAGCGTATCTGGCTGGCCACGCCGTATTTCCTGCCGACCTGGAGCGTACGGCGTGCCCTGCGCCGGGCGGCGGGGCGCGGGGTGGATGTGCGTTTGCTGTTGACCGGGCCACGTACCGATCACCCGTCGGTGCGGTATGCCGGGCACCGTTACTACCCGCGTTTGCTCAAATCCGGGGTGCAGATCTTTGAATACCAGCCGTGCTTCCTGCACTTGAAAATGGTGCTGGTGGATGATTGGGTGAGCATTGGCTCGTGCAACTTCGACCACTGGAATCTGCGCTTCAACCTGGAAGCGAACCTGGAAGCGTTGGACCCGGAATTGACGTTGGCAGTGGTGGGGAGTTTCGAGCGGGATTTTGCCCTGAGCCAGGCGGTGAGCCTTGAGGCATGGCAGTCGCGGCCGTTGTGGCGGCGGGTGAAGCAGCGGGTGTGGGGGTGGATTGATCGGTTGGTGGTCAACCTGCTGGACCGCCGCGGATAAGCCAGAATACCCCAATCAAATGTGGGAGATTCTATGGTTGAGGGGCAACCCTCAACCAACCTTTGGTTGGTATTCGCTTTGTCCTTTTAGCAAGGCAAATACCACTCGAGCAAGCTTGCGGGCCAGCATTACCAGCACCTGAGTGGTGCTGTAACCCCGCGCCCGTTGCGCTTGATAAAACTCCTTCCATGCAGCCGTTCGGCTAGCTGCCATCGCTGCGTTGTGCAAAAGACGCCGAGCTTCTGAGTCGCCACGTTTGCTCAAGCTACGACGATTATCTTTCTGTCCTGACTTAGAAACGCGTAAATCCATGCCCAAGAAGGCGATGAAAGCGTCTGCGTTTCTAAAATCACCTCGTTGAAAGCTAGTAACCAAGCGGGCTCCAGTCAAAAAACCGATACCTTCAACTTTCAAGCAACGCTTTAGCTGATCCGACAGTCCAGCTTCTTTCAGGCGATCACCGATCATCTTTTCAATCAGGCCTTCTAGCTTTTGCATCGACTTCACCTGCTCGGTAAAAGAGGCCTTCAGTAACGGCTCATTCGCCCAGCTTTGAGTCAGGCTGACGCGTGCCTGGACCAGCGCCGCCCGGCGGCGGAAAAGACTCAAAAGCTGGCGATACAGAGGAGATGGCGGCGTCCAGGGACGAAGTTCATCGGCTTCGTTTTTTAAATAGCGAGCGAGCAATTTGGCATCCTGGGCGTCGGTTTTAGCCCGGATATTCACACCTTTACGATAATGGCTGAGCTCATATCCACCCACCATGTAGATCACGCAGCCAGCTTCATAGGCGAGATCAGCGAACTCCAAGTGATAGATGTTGGTAGCTTCAATCGCAACTGCCACGGTGCCCGGTAGGGCCTTCAGCCATTTTTTAATGGCGGTTTTGTTGTTCGGGATTACTTCCAGCAGATCGAGTTCGGCGTGGTAAATCACCAGCTCATTTTTAGCAACATCGACGCCAACGATCGGCTTTGAGACAGGAACTGGCATTGCCATGGGACTTCCTCCGGGCTATGGTTTTGAGCACTTGAAGGGCTCACCCAGAGGCGCAGGCTTGTTCCTATCGTCGGTCATAGCCAGATGCATTCTTTATCGGCGCTTGGGTGAAAGGAGGAGGGGCGAAATCTCCCACGGTCTGTACTGCGCCAACAGTCAGAATCGGGCTTTGTCCCTCCTCCTCCCTTCAAGTCCTAGCATACAAGCGGGCTTGCTCGCGAAAGCGGTGTGTCAGTCACCTGATGTATCAACTGATCCACCGCATTCGCGAGCAAGCCCGCTCCCACATTTTGACCGGGCAAGACTTTAGAGCAGTTCGAAGCTCTGCTGCTTCACATCCTGCGAATCCAACCCGATCTGCACATTGAACTCGCCCGGCTCAGCCGCAAACTTCAGCTGGGTGTTGTAGAACTTCAAGTCTTCCTCGGTGATGGTGAAGTGCACCGCGCGCTCTTCGCCCGCCTTGAGCATGATCTTCTGGAAGTTCTTCAATTCCTTCACCGGGCGGATCATCGAGCCGGCCACGTCCTGGATATACAGCTGCACCACGGTTTCGCCATCGACCTTGCCGGTGTTTTTCACCACCACGGTGGCGTCGAGCTTGCCGGTCTTGTTCAGGGTGGTGGACGACAGCGCCATGTCCGACAGGCTGAAACTGGTGTAGCTCAAGCCGTAACCGAACGGAAACAGCGGCCCGGTGGTGTCATCGAAGTACTGCGAGGTGTAGTTGCCCGGCTTGCCCGGAGTGAACGGCCGGCCAATGCTCAGGTGGTTGTAGTAGGTCGGAATTTGCCCCACCGAACGCGGGAAGGTGATCGGCAGCTTGCCCGACGGGTTGTAGTCACCGAACAGCACGTCAGCGATAGCGTTGCCGCCTTCGGTGCCGGCGAACCAGGTTTCCAGGATTGCGTCAGCCTGTTCGTTCTCCTCGACAATCGACAGCGGACGGCCGTTCATCAACACCAGCACCAGCGGTTTGCCGGTGGCTTTCAAAGCCTTGATCAGGTCGCGCTGGCTCTGCGGGATGTTCAGGTCGGTGCGGCTCGACGATTCGTGGGACATGCCACGGGACTCGCCCACGGCGGCCACGACCACATCGGCGCCTTTGGCGGCCTTGACGGCTTCGTCGATCATGTCCTGGGACGAGCGCGGGTCATCCACTACTTCCGGGGCATCGAAGTTCAGGAAGTTGAGGTAGTCGACGACTTTCTTGTCGTTGGTGATATTGGCGCCACGGGCATAGATCACCTTGCCCTTGTCGCCGATCACGGCGTTCATGCCGTCCAGCAGGGTCACCGATTGCGCGGGTTTACCGGCAGCGGCCCAGCTGCCCATCATGTCGATCGGCGCCTTGGCCAGCGGGCCGACCAGGGCGATGGTCGCGTCCTTTTTCAACGGCAGGGTGTTGTTCCGGTTTTTCAGCAGCACCTGGCTGCGGCGTGCCACGTCACGTGCGTCGGCGCGGTGCAGGCGGCTTTCGGCGTAGGTGTCGGCCGGGTCATCCTCGGCCTTGCCGATGCGCAGGTACGGGTCGGCGAACAGGCCCATGTCGTACTTGGCGCCGAGCACTTCGCGCACGGCATTGTCGATGTCGCTCTGTTCGATCTCGCCGGACTTCAGCAGGCCGGGCAATTCCTTGCCGTAGAGCGAGTCGTTCATGCTCATGTCGATGCCGGCCTTGATCGCCAGCTTGGCGGCTTCACGCCCGTCCTTGGCCACGCCGTGCTTGATCAGCTCGAAGATCGCACCGTGGTCGCTCACGGCCAGGCCCTTGAAGCCCCAGTCCTTGCGCAGCAGGTCGTTCATCAGCCAGGTGTTGGCGGTGGCGGGTACGCCGTTGATCGAGTTCAGCGCAACCATCACGCCACCGGCGCCAGCCTTGATGGCGGCGTGGTAGGGCGGCAGGTAGTCCTGGTACATCTTGACCGGGCTCATGTCGACCACGTTGTAGTCGCGACCGCCTTCCACCGCGCCATACAGGGCGAAGTGCTTGACGCTGGCCATGATGCTGTCGGCCTTGGCCGGGCTGCTGCCCTGGAAGGCCTTGACCATCACTTCGGCAATGCGCGAGGTCAGGTAGGTGTCTTCGCCAAAGCCTTCGGAGGTACGGCCCCAGCGCGGGTCGCGGGAGATGTCGACCATTGGCGCAAAGGTGATGTCGAGGCTGTCGGCGGCAGCTTCCTGGGCGGCGATGCGCCCGGAGTGGCCGATGGCGTCCATGTCCCAGCTGGAAGCCAGGGCCAGGCTGATGGGGAATATCGTGCGGTGGCCGTGGATCACGTCATAGGCGAAGAACATCGGGATCTTCAACCGGCTGCGCATGGCTGCGTCCTGCATCGGACGGTTTTCCGGGCGGGTGATCGAATTGAAGGTGCCGCCGATGCGACCGGCGGCGATTTCCTTGCGGATCAGTTCGCGGGGCATTTCGGGGCCGATGCTGATCAGGCGCAATTGGCCGATCTTTTCATCGAGGGTCATTTGCTTGAGCAGGTCACTGACGAAGGCGTCCTTGTCCTTGAGCACTGCGGGCTTTGTTTCGGCTAATACGGAATGAGTGGCCAAACTGACAACAAGGCCCAGCAAACACAGCTTCTTCATGAAAATCCTTTCTCGCAGCCTTGGGACCGGAGAGCGTCTATTGTTGTTCGGGTGTTGTTCAGATAAATACCGCACACTTCTGAACTCTTATTGGCGCTGGGCATCTTTTAGCTGATTGGCACGATGCAATCCAGTGGGTGGTGGCGGATTATGCCCTAAGCCCGTGGCTAACGCGTCAGTCGGTAAATTTCATAGGTTTGGCAGGAGAAACACCATGCAAGCAGCACAAGGTTACCGTTGGGGCTGGAAGGCCGTGGCATTGATACTGGTGAGCACCGTGCTGAGCGGTTGCGGCATCAACAAGATCCCGACCCTGGACGAACAGGCCAAGGCGGCCTGGGCCCAGGTGCAGAACCAGTACCAGCGGCGCGCTGACCTGATCCCCAACCTGGTGGAAGTGGTCAAGGGCTACGCCGCCCATGAACAGGACACCCTGACGGCCGTGATCGAAGCGCGGGCCAAGGCCACCTCGATCCAGGTGGACGCCAGCACCCTCGACAATCCCGAGAAACTCAAGCAGTTCCAGCAAGCCCAGGACGGTTTGAGCGGTGCACTCAGCCGTTTGATGGTGGTGTCCGAGCGCTACCCGGACCTGAAGGCCAACCAGAACTTCCTGGCCCTGCAATCGCAGCTTGAAGGCACCGAAAATCGCATCGCCGTGGCCCGCCGCGACTTTATCCAGGCAGTGCAGGCCTACAACACCGAGATCCGCACCTTCCCTGGCCGCCTGTGGCACAGCGTGATGTACAGCGACTTGCCGGTCCGCGCCAACTTCGAGGCCACGAGTGCCGATGCCGATAAAGCGCCGCAAGTGAAATTCTGATGGGCAAGCGCGCTTGGCTGATGGCGGCGGTGCTGCTGGCCTTCAGCCTGACCGCCCAGGCCGCCCTGAATTTCCCGGCCCTGACCGGACGGGTGGTGGACAACGCCCAGATGATCGACCCGGCCGTGCGTGCGCAGCTGACCCAGCAGTTGCAGGCGCTGGAGCAGACCAGCGGCGACCAGATCGTGGTGGTCACCGTGCCCGACCTGCAAGGCGTGCCCATTGAAGACTTCGGTTATCAACTGGGCCGCGCCTGGGGCATCGGCCAGAAGGGCAAGGACAACGGCGCCCTGCTGATCGTCGCCCGGGATGAGCACAAGATTCGCATCGAAGTGGGTTATGGCCTGGAAGGCGTACTCACGGATGCGCAGTCCTGGGTGATCATCAACCAGGTGATCGCCCCGGCGTTCAAGGCGGGCAACTACAGCAAGGGCATCAGTGACGGCGTGGCGGCGATGCTGCAGGTGGTGGGCGGCGATCCGCTGGCCGTGCCGGCGCATGTGTCCGAGGCCAACTTCGCCAAGCAAAACCCGGGCATTTCCATTGGCCTGTTCATCCTGTTGCTGGCAGTGTTGTGGCTGTGCAATCGCATGGGCCTGCCCGTTGGCGCTATCCTGCTGGCGATTCTCAGCAGCAGCGGTCGTGGCGGCGGGGGAGGCGGTGGCGGTGGTGGCTTCAGGGGCGGCGGCGGTGGTTTTGGCGGCGGTGGCGCCTCGGGCGGCTGGTAATGACAATAACTAGAGAGCATCAACAACCATGGCATTACTGAGTCAACACGAGCAACGCCAGGTCGCCGAGGCGATCGCCCGGGTCGAGCAACAGACCGACGCCGAACTGGTGACCGTGCTCGCGGCCCGCGCCGACGACTACGCCTACATCCCGCTGTTGTGGGCCAGCCTGCTGGCGCTGGTGGTGCCGGGGATCATCCACTACCTGTCGGGCTGGTTGACCATGTACACCTTGCTGCTGGCGCAGTGGGGCACGTTCGTCGTGCTGTGCCTGGTGTTCCGTTTGCCCAGGGTCACCACGCGACTGATCCCGCGCTCGGTGCGCCATTGGCGCGCGTCCAACCTGGCACGGCGGCAGTTTCTCGAGCAGCACCTGCACCACACGCTGGGCAGCACCGGGGTGCTGATTTTTGTCAGTGAGGCCGAGCGGTATGTGGAAATCCTGGTGGACAAGGGGATATCCAGTCGCCTGGATGACAGCAGTTGGGATGCGATCGTCAAGGACTTCACCCGCCAGGTGAAGCAAGGCCAGACGTTGGCCGGGTTTGTGGCGTGTATTGAGGCTTGCGGGGAATTGCTCAGGGAGCACGTTCCGGTGACCCACGCACGCAATGAGCTGCCGAATCGGTTGGTGGTGTTGGAGTAGTGTAAAATTCCCGGCATTCCCTGCCCGAGGCGTTTTTGTTCATGTCTGCCACCGCTAAACCTGCCAGCCCCGCGCCGGATCATCACGCGCAGTTCCTTGAACTGCTGAGCGCGAGCCTTGAGCAAAACGCCTTTATCAAGCTGGTGCTGGCCAAGTATGTCGGCACCGAGCCTGATCTTCAGAAGCTGATCATCAAGCAGCTGACGGTCAAGGATCAGCCTTGCCTGTCCTTCGTCTATCGCTACAAGACCCGCGACATCACCAAGAACTTCTCCCTGGCCGACGGCGTGGCGGCAATTGCCGAGTTGTTGCCGGCGGCGTTCAAGAATGCGCACCTGCTGTCGGTGACCGACGAAGCCCAGCTGGAATACAGCAAGAAAAACAAAAGCTCACTGTTCAAAAGCAAGCCGCAGCAACTGCGCGAAGCGCCGTCTGCCGAGCACAACCGCGAGAAGAATCGCTTCCTGGACCTGACCCGGCCCTTCCTCGCCGACCTTGGCGTGACCAACGCCAAACACGAGCTGATCCCGGCGATGTCGCGCAAGTGGAAGCAGATCAACAAGTTCATCGAAGTGTTCAGCCATGCGCTGACCACCTCGCCGCTGAAGCTGGACCAGCCGGTGCGGGTCGCGGACTTTGGCTCGGGCAAGGGCTACCTGACGTTTGCCATCCACGACTACCTGCGCAACACCCTCAACGCCGAGGGCGAAGTCACCGGCGTGGAACTGCGCGAAGACATGGTGACCCTGTGCAACAACGCCGCCGCCCGCCTGGACCACCCGGGGCTGGTGTTCAAGTGCGGGGATGTGCGCAGCGTCGCGCCCAGCGAGCTGGACGTGATGATCGCCCTGCATGCCTGCGACATCGCCACCGACTACGCGATTCACACCGGCATCCGCTCCGGTGCGTCGATCATCATGTGCTCGCCGTGCTGCCACAAGCAGATTCGCCTGCAGATCCAGAGCCCGGCGCTGCTCAAGCCGATGCTGCAATACGGCCTGCACCTGGGCCAGCAGGCGGAAATGGTCACCGACAGTTTGCGCGCGTTGTTCCTTGAAGCGTGCGGCTATGAGACCAAGGTGTTTGAGTTCATCTCGTTGGAGCACACCAACAAGAACAAGATGATCCTGGCGGTGAAGCGTGCCGAGCCGGTGGACAACGCTCAACTCCTGGAGAAAATCCAGGAGCTCAAGGCGTTCTACAACATCACCGAACATTGCCTGGAAACCCTGCTGCGGGCGGAAGGTTACCTCGCCTGAGTACGACGCAAATCAAAAATGTGGGAGCGGGCTTGCTCGCGAAAGCGGTGTGTCAGTCACCTGATGTATCAACTGACCCACCGCATTCGCGAGCAAGCCCGCTCCCACATTAGATCGCGCTAGCCTTGGGAGCTGGCGCAGGCTTCACGCTGGTCTTGCGCCCCAACATCACCGTCACAATCACCCCGCAGGCAAACAGCCAGGTAATCGGCTCGATGTGTTCACCAAAAAACAGCGCCGAAAACGCGATGGTGAAAAAGATCTGCAACAGCTGAATCTGGCTGACCCGGGCGATGCCACCCATGGCGAGCCCGGCGTACCACGCAAAGAACCCCAGAAACTGCGAAAACAACGAGACATAACCAAACGCCCACCAGGTGCGCATGGAGATCGGCCCTTCGTGTTGCAGCGCCAGGTAGGCCACCGGCCCGATCAATACCGGCGTCGACAGCACCAGCGCCCAGCAGATTACCTGCCAGCCGCCCATCTCCTTGGCCAACCGGCCGCCTTCGGCATAACCCAGGCCACCCACGGCAATCGCCCCGAGCATCAACAGGTCGCCCGCCTGGATGCTGCCGGCTCCGGTGATCAACGCATAACTCAGCACCAGCGCACTGCCCAGCGCCGCGCAGGCCCAGAAGGCCTTCGACGGACGTTCATGGGACAGCCACGCCGCATACAGCGCCACGCACAGCGGCTGCAACCCGTTGACCAGCGCGCCATGGGACGCGGGCAAGGTTTGCATGGCCCAGGCCGACAACACCGGGAAACCCAGGATCACCCCGGCAATCACCAGCGTCAGGCCGCGCACCTGGCGCCAGGTGGGCCAGCGCTCACGGCGCCACAGCAACAACGCCGCCGCCGGCACCGCCGCGAACAACGCCCGGCCCAGGCCATTGAGCAACGGGTGGATTTCCTGCACCACGATACGGGTGAAGGGCAGGGTGAGGCTGAAGATGACGACGCCCAGCAGGCCGAGGGCCATGCCGGTATTTTCGCGGGAGCTCATGGAAGGAACCAGAATCGAATGGGCCGGAAGTGGACGTTCATCTAGCCACAAAGCCCCGCGAACACGGGCTTACAGCTAGGTGCAGATTGAGCCGTACAGTTTTGAACGGGCGACTCGGTTCATGTGGGAGCTGTCGAGCCTTGGCGAGGCTGCGATGGGATCAACGCAGTTTACCTGTCAGGCCGAGGTGTCTGCATCGCGGGCAAGCCCGGCTCCCACACAAGCCGGGGTGCTGATGTAGTAGCGGGCCATTACCCGGATCAAGCCTGCGGGTCTATCTTGGCTACTCCTGTCTGCCCAACCGTTCAACCGGAGGAATGTCCCATGGCCGCGAAAAAAATCCTGATGCTGGTCGGCGATTACGTCGAAGACTATGAAGTGATGGTGCCGTTCCAGGCGCTGCTGATGGTGGGGCATACCGTGCACGCCGTGTGCCCGGACAAGGCTGCCGGCCAGACCGTGCGCACGGCGATCCACGACTTCGAAGGCGACCAGACCTACAGCGAAAAGCCCGGGCACCTGTTCGCCCTGAATGCGGATTTTGCCAAGGTGAACGCCGCCGACTACGACGCGCTGCTGGTGCCGGGTGGCCGTGCCCCTGAGTACCTGCGGCTGAACGAAAAGGTCCTGCAACTGGTCAAGGATTTCGATCAGGCTGGCAAACCCATCGCTGCCGTGTGCCATGGCGCTCAACTGCTGGCGGCTGCCGGGATCCTGGAAGGCCGAGAGTGCAGCGCCTACCCGGCGTGCGGGCCGGAGGTACGACTGGCGGGCGGTACGTTCATCGATATCCCGGTGACCGACAGCCACGTTCAAGGCAATCTGGTGACGGCCCCGGCGTGGCCGGCGCACCCAAGCTGGCTCGCGGGTTTCCTCGGCCTGCTGGGCACCAAAATCACCCTGTAAAGCGGAGGTCATCGCCATGTGCGAACTGTACGTCAAGGCCGACCCGATTCTGTACGAATCCCGCTCGCGCTCCCTGCGCATCTGCGGCGTGGTGACCACCGTGCGCCTGGAAAACCAGTTCTGGGACATCCTCAGCGAGATCGCCGAGGTGGATGGGATGACCACCAATCAACTGATCGCCAAGCTGTATGAAGAAGTGATGGATTACCGCGGCGAAGTGGTGAATTTTGCTTCGTTCTTGCGGGTGAGTTGCACGCGGTATTTGAGCAAGCAGCGGGTTCACGCCCCAGAGCTCAGCCTTGTGAATACAAGAAATGGCGCGCAGAAGATCTGAATGTGGGAGCGGGCTTGCTCGCGAAGGCGGTGTGTCAGGTAACTCATGTACCGACTGATCCAGCGCTTTCGCGAGCAAGCCCGCTCCCACATTGATTAGGTGGGGTCAGAAGAACCGCGTCACACTGATCTTCGCATCCCGGCCCTTGGTGTAGGCGCGGTCGCCGCTCAGGGCCGGTCGGAAGTTGTTGTTGAACAGGTTGTCTACGGTGAAGTTCACCTCGGTACCCTTGAGGTAAGCCTGTTGCGGCTTCCAGCTGGCGAACAGGCCTTGCGTGTTGTAGCGCTTGTTGCCGTACTGGTCGTAGAACAGGTCGCCGATGCTGGTGCCCGGGCCGCCGGAATACTTGTCGCTCGGCAGGCGGCTGGTGGCGCCGATGAACTGCCCTTGCCAGCCTACCCGCATATCCAGGCTCGGGATCTTGGTGCCGAGCACCACCACCCATTTGGTTGGCGGAATGTCCCGCGCCCAGACGTCCGGCCCCCACGGGTTGGTGTAGGCGCCTTCATGTTTACCGGTGGTGTAGGCGAACGATACCGAGCCGAACACGTAGGTGGAGTCATAGAAACTCTCGGCCTCGAAACCCTTGATGGTCATGCCGCCGATGTTGCGGTAGTTGGACATCGCGCCCGGCGGGCAGGCGCTGGAAATCGTCCCGCCGTTGACCGCCTGGTTCTGGCAGCCCACGCCTGTGGCCTTGAAGATTTCGTCCTCGACCTTGTTGTGGAACAGCGTGGTACGCAGTTGCAGGTTGTCGCCGTGGGCGAACACATCGGCGAAGCTGGTGACGTTGCCCAGGGTGATGGAGGTGATGCGCTCCGGGTCCAGGTCCAGGCTGGTGGCGGTGCGGCTGCCCAGGCCCTGGACTTCATACTGCTCGTCGATCACTGGCGCACGCCAGGTGCGGCTCCAGTTGGCGAACATCGCTACGTTCGGGGTGATGGTCCAGTACGCCGCCAGGCGTGGCGACCAGCCGGTGTAAGTGCGGTCGCTGTAGTCATGGCCGATGGCCGGGTCCGGGTTGCTGTAGTACGGCGCGTCGTTGGCCTCGCCGCGGTTGCGCACATGGTCATAGCGCATCGACGGGGTAATGGTCACATCGCCCAGCGTCACCGCGTCCTGGATAAAGAAGCTGTTGGTGTCGACCTTGCCATGGGGCATGAAGCCCGGCTGGAAGTGCCCGTAGTTGTATTTCGGGGTGTTGTAGGTGGCGCCGGGCATCCACATTTCGGTTTCCCGGGTGTGCTTGCGGATTTGCACACCGGTGGTCACCGCGTGCTGCAACGCACCGGTGGAAAACAGGCTGACGTTGCGTACGTCGAGGTTCTTGTCGTTATAGGAGGTGTCCATCTTGCGCCCGCCGGTGGCCAACTGGAAAAACGCCGTGGCGTCGCGCTCGTCGGTCTGGTCGGTATTGGATTCGGAGTACTTGATGGTCAAGTCCACCAGCGGGTTATTCATCGGCTGGTATTCGTACTTGCCGGACCAGGTGGTGTCGACGGTATTGCGGTTGGCCAGGAAGCGTTTCAGCGCGGCTTCGTAGCCATAGCGGTCGATGTTGGCCTGGGTCGGCGGCGTCGGGTAGCTGGCGGCAGAGAAGGGCGTCCAGCGCTGGCTGTTGGAGCGCGAATACGACAGACCCAGGCTTTGCTCATCGGTGAAGTGAGCATTGAACTTGAACAGTTTGCCGTCCACATTCTGGGCGCTGTTGGGCAGGCGCTTGGGGTTGATCGGGTACTGGTTGTTGTCGTTGGGCAGGGTGGCAGCCAGTTTCATGTCGCCGCCGTCGCGCTGGGTCAGGTAGGCCAGCGCATCGAAGCGGCCGTCATCGGTACGCCCGTAAACGGCACTGCTGTAGACCTGCTCATGGTCGTTGCTGGAGTAGCCGTATTTGAGCATGGCACCGCTGTTGCGCCCGTCCTTGAGCAGGTCCGGGGCATCCTTGGTGGTCATGTTGACCGTACCGCCAAAGCCGCCGTTGCCGCTGAAGGGCGAGTTGGGGCCTTTCTCCACTTCGATGCTCTTGATCAGCTCGGGCTCGATAAACACAGTGCCCTGCTGGTAGCGCTCAAAGCCGCTTTTGGTTGCGCCATCGACGGTCAGCGGCACGTCTTCGGCGTCGCCGAAACCACGGATGTTGATGGTCTGGCCACCGGGCTTCAGCGAGCCGCCCTGGCTGATGCCGGGCAAGGTTTGCAGCAGGCTGGGAATGTTGTTGGACTGGTAGCGGTCGATGTCCGCCTGGGTCAGGGTGGAACGGCCGACGGTGGTGGAGTCGACCTCGTTGCCGGTGCCGATCACGCTCAGGGCGTCGAGCTGGATCGCGCTGCTGTTGGTGGTCTTGCCCTCTTCGGGGCGTACCACGTAAGTGCTGCCGACCTTGAGCAATACGAACTCGCCGTCCTTGAGCAGAGTGCGAATCGCCACTTCCGGTGTGAAGTCGCCATTGAGGGCTGGCGCCTGGATATTTTTCAGCAGCGCTTCATCGAACAGCAGCTGGATTTTCGCCTGCTGCGCCACCTGGCTCAGGGACGTGGCCAGGGACTGGGCCGGCAGTTGCAGCTTGAACGACTCTGCCTGGGCACTCAGGCTGAAGGCCAGGCAGGCGGCAATGGCGGTGGGTCGAAGAAACAGGTGCTGAACGTGGCAAGGCGCGCGAAACATGAAATCCCCCGGAGTAGCCAAATGGCCAGAAAGGTGTGCGTATCAAACGCAGACCCGAGGAAGACGCGGCAGGAAAAATAATCCTCACATGCGAATGCAAAATATTCTCAAATAAGAATTCCGCGGGGCTATTTGCGCGGTTCGATCCTGATATTGCCGTCGGCCAGGGCCACGGTTTTCACCGGCAATAGCGCCGGCAGGGCGTTGAGCAGGGCGTCCGGATCATTCACGTCCAGATTGCCCGAGACCTTCAGTTGCGCCACCGCGCTGTCCACCAGCAACGGCGCCTGGGGCCGGTACAGGCTCAACTCGTCCATCAGGCTGGCCAGCTCGCGATTACGAAACGACACGTGGCCGCCGCGCCAATCGGCGACCTCGCCGGCAGTGAGGGTTTGCTGCTGCAGCGTGCCCTTGGCATAACTGAACGTAGCGCGCTGATCGGCGCCGAGCAGGGTGGCCGGCAGCCTGGCATCCGGATCGAACGTCACTTGCCCATGGGCCACGCTGACCACCAGTTGCTGCTTGCTGCGCCGCACATCGAAGCCGGTGCCGACCACCCGCACATTGGCTTCACCGGCCTGCACGAACAGCGGACGCTCCTTGTCGGGCGCCACCTCGATATACAATTGGCCCTGATCCAGATGCACGATGCGCTGGTGACTGTTGAAGTCCACCCGCAGGCGCGTATTGGCGTTGACGTACAAGGTGCTGCCGTCAGGCAAATGCATGGTGCGCATTCCTTTGGCATGGGCCGCGACCTGGGCGTGGAACAGCTCGCGCGGGGCGCCGATGTTGCTCGTCAGCACGGCACACACCAATGCGGCAGCCACCGCCAGGGCCGGGCGCCAGGCGGGTGTCTTGCGCGCGGGCAGCGGTGTCGGTTTGTTCAGTTGCTGCAACTGCGCCAGGTCGGCCCACAGCTGTTCGAATTCGGCGTAGGCGCGGGCATTGGCCGGCTCGGACTGCCAGGCGGCAAACGCCTTGCGGTCGGCGCGACCGGCGTCATTGCGGTTGCGCGCAAACCAGCTGGCGGCCTGGGCATCGATGGAGTCGCTGGCCTCGATGTCACAGGTGTCGATGTCGCTCAGGCGGGTCATTCTGGCTGCTCCTTGCCCTGTTCTTGTTGAAGTCGCTGCTTGCAATGCAGCAAGGCAAAAGCGATGTGCTTTTCCACCATGCTGACCGAAACGCCCATGCGCTCGGCGATCTGCGCCTGGCTCAGGCCTTCGAAGCGGTGCAGCATAAGGGCTTCTCGTCTTCTCGGCGAGAGTTCAGAGAGGACTTCTTTCAACTGTTCCAGGCGTTGCAGGCGTTGCGCGGCGGCCATGGGATCGTCTCGCGAGTCGCTGACAGGTTCGGCATCCAGTTCGGCCTGTTGCTGGTGGACGGTGTGCCGCACCTTCTGTTTGCGCCAGTGATCGCGCAGCAGATTGCGCGCCATCTGGAACAGAAACGCCCGTGGCTGCTCGACCTGGGCCCGGTCGCGGTAGTCCAGCCATTGGGTGAAGACATCCTGGGTCATGTCTGCCGCGTCGCTGGCGTTGTCCGTGCGTTTACGCAGGAAATGCAGGATATCTGCATAAAACCCGCGAAAGGCATCGGCCGACAGCGGGTCGGGCTTGGGACGAGACATGGATATCCTTCTTGACGAAGCACGACGTGGAAAAGTCGTGAATGATATCGAGAATTATTGTCATTTGTCTCTATTGAAAATCCAAGGTTGGATGCGGACTAAATGTGGGAGCGGGCTTGCTCGCGAATGCGGTGAGTCAGTCGACCTATTAATTGACTGACCCACCGCCTTCGCGAGCAAGCCCGCTGCCACATTTGGATTGCGTTTCAGCGCAACAGGGTCAGTAGCTCTTGCAACTGAACACGGCCTGCCTCAGCCAGCGGGAACACCGGCAGCCGTGGATCCCCCGACTCCAGGCCCGTCAGCCGCAAACCGGCCTTGATCGTCGCCGGCAAGCCACCTTTGAGGATGAAATCCAGCAACGGCAACTGGCGATAAAACAGCTCCCGCGCTTTCTCCAGGTCATTGGCCAAAACGGCTTCATACAAATCCAGGTTGAGCTGAGGAATCAGATTCGGCGCCGCCGTGCACCAACCTTTCGCACCCGCCGCAAACGCCTCCAGCGCCAGCGGATTGCAGCCGTTGTAGAACGGCACCTGGCCCTCGCTGCGCCGGTGCAATTGGTGCATGCGCTGAATATCCCCGGTGCTTTCCTTGACCATGGTCACGTTGTCGACGCTGTTGACGATGCGCAGGATCAAGTCCACCGACATGTCGGTGCCACTGGTGGCCGGGTTGTTGTAGAGCATGATCGGCACGCCGATGCTGTCGCCAATGGCCGCATAGTGGGCGAGGATTTCCGCCTCGCTGAGTTTCCAGTACGAGGCCGGCAATACCATTACCACGTCCGCGCCGTGGGCCTCGGCAAACTGCGCACGACGCACGGCCTTGGCGGTGGTCAGGTCGGAGACGCTGACGATGGTCGGCACACGCTTGCCCACCTTCTGGATGCTGTAGGCGGCGACTTCATCCCACTCTGCATCACTGAGATAGGCGCCTTCGCCGGTGCTGCCCAACGGTGCGACAGCGTGCACGCCGCTGTCGATCAGGCGGTCGATCGAAAGGCCCAGGGCGTCGAGGTCAATGCGCTGGCCGTCCGCGCTGAACGGGGTGATGGTGTAGCCGATTATGCCGTGAATAGAAGGGCTGGACATGCAAAAGTCTCCGGTCGAAAAAGGGTTTCAGTTCAGGCAATCGGCGTGTTGGCGCAGGTTCTGCCGAGCGTAGTAGTTGAACGCGGCGCCGTGGCGCTTGGGCTTGGAAATCCAGTCATGGGCTTCGCGGCCCAGTTCCGGCAGGATCGGCTTGATCGTGCCGGCGGCCATCGCCAGCAGCTGCAACTTGGCCGCGCGTTCGATCAACTGTGCGATCACACAGGCTTCCTCGATGCTCGCCCCAGTGGACAATTGGCCGTGGTGGGAAAGCAGAATCGCGCGTTTATCCCCTAGGGCAGCGGTGATGATTTCACCTTCTTCGTTGCCCACCGGCACCCCGGGCCAGGCTTCGAGGAATGCGCAATCTTCGTACAACGGGCAGAGGTCCATGTGGGACACCTGCAACGGCGCTTCCAGCATCGACAATGCAGCGATGTGGGTCGGGTGAGTGTGGATGATGCAGTTCACATCCGGGCGACCGCGGTACACCCAGCTGTGAAAACGGTTGGCCGGGTTGGGCATGCCATGGCCTTCCAGCACCTCCAGGTCTTCGTTGACCAGCAACAGGTTGCTGGCGGTGATCTCATCAAAACCCAGGCCCAGTTGTTGGGTGTAGTAGGTGCCAGGCGTCGGGCCGCGTGCGGTGATCTGCCCGGCGAGGCCGGAGTCGTGGCCGTTTTCGAACAGGATCCGGCAGGTCAGCGCCAGCTTTTGCCGGTCGGTCCACGTATTATCCGCCAGGGTGTTTTGCATCTGGGTCAGCGCCTGCTTGACCAGCTGGTCTTTCGGGAGTGCTAATGTCTTGGCCATATCAGTGTCCTTGTTCGTCGCAAATGACACTAAAGAGACTATATGACACAAAGTGTCACTAGCAAGCATTCATCATCGCCTCTTTAATGGATTAACCGCTGCGCATGTCTATCCGTTTGAAAATATTGAGAAAAAAACTTGGTGTGACGTTGGAGTCGCTCGCGGAAAAATCCGGGATGACCAAGAGTTACCTGTCGAAAGTCGAACGCGGGTTGAATACGCCGTCGATTGCGGCGGCGCTGAAACTGGCCAAGGCGTTGAATGTGAAGGTCGAAGAATTGTTCAGCGAGGACAATGTCAGCCTCGACAGCTACAGCCTGGTGCGCAGCCACGAACGGCAGGCGTTGTCGGGCACCGATGCATCACCGGGTTACGCGGTGCTGGCGCATCAGGTCAGTGAGCGTAGTTTGTTGCCGTTCATCATTTACCCGCCGGCGGAGTTCACCGACAAGACCTTCAAGGAACATTTGGGGGAGGAGTTTTTGTTTGTGCATGAAGGTCAGGTTGAGGTGGATTTCATGAGTGAGCGGGTGGTGTTGAATCGGGGGGATGCGTTGCATTTCAATGCGCAGAAGCCGCATCGGATTCGGTCGGTGGGGGAGGTTCAGGCTCAGCTTTTGGTGGTGGTGCATAGTGCTGAAGCGTGATGGTGGGGGCATATCCGTTATTTGGGTGATGGCTTATATCGGTTCCGCTCTTACAGCGGCTCACTTTTGAACAGCGCAAAAGTAAGCAAAACGCTCTTGCCCCACCACTCGGCACCTCGCTTAGGCTCGGTGTGCCCTCACTCCGGCTTTGGACCGTGGGCCGCCGTCATGGGCCATCCTTGGCCCAGGACGGCTAACCCGGCGTCCTGCCGGGTTACCCACGCTCCAAAGCCTGCGTTCGGCCAGCGTGGTTTAACGGGGCGCCTAAGATCAAGATCAAAAGCAAGAGCACAGCGGCCTACCGGCCGGCTTGAGTGTTTTAGAGCAACAGCAAAATCAAAAGCTAAAGCGGGCACGGTCCAAATGTGGGAGCGGGCTTGCTCGCGAAGGTCGTTAACGATGACGCTGGCATTCTGGATGAACGCGGCGCTCTCAGGTTTTTCGCGAGCAAGCCAGCTCCCACAGAAAAGCAGCTCTGCTTCCGCTCTGGATCTTGCCTCTGCTTTTAACACTCAAGCCGGCCGGTAGGTCGCTGTGCTCTTGCTTTTGATCTTGATCTGCGGGCCCCGTTAACCACGATGGCCGCAAGTAGGCACGGTGGAGCGGGTAAATCGGCAAGGATGCCGATTTAGCCGCGCCGGGCCATGGATGGCCCGGCGCGGCGGCCCGCGGAGCCGTGCCGGAGTGCGGGCATGCCGAGCCTAGGCGAGGCACCGAGTGGTGGGGCAAAGCGTTTTTTGGTTACTTTTTTAGGCGTTTGTAAAAAAGTGACCCGCTGTAAGAGCGGAACCATAAGTGGCCGTTACCGCAGCAACGGATATGTACACCCCACCCCACCCCACCCCAACTACCATCACCGCTCCACGGGCACCGAAAGCCCCGAATTCCCAAGCGCATGACTACGCGCATCAAAAAACCGCAACTCCACCTCCATCCCCTCAAACAACTCCGCAAAACGCCGCTTCTGCTGCTGAATAAACCCCGCACTGCGCCCAAACACCGAAATCGCCAACGTGCTGATCTTCGCCTGTCGAATCGCCTGCACCAGATGCACATCCTGCGCGCCGAGGTGATGCCCAAAGATGCATAGCCCACCTTCATGGCCCAACAACTGCTCGTAACAGAACGACAAATAGTCAGAACTGCGAATGGTCTTCAGCTTCTCCTCAACCTTGCCCTCGCTGACAAACAACGGCACATCATCCAGCGTCTTGATCGTGTTGTTGATCGCAAAACTGCTGAGCAACGTGCTGTCAGTGGTCGGCAATTTACGCGCCGTACCATCAAGGTTACGCACCAGGTGCAGGCCACCATGCAGATACAAAATGCGCGTGGTGTCGCAAGCAGTATTACGCAGGTCAAAGCTCGCATCGGCACTGCGAAACAGATCGTCGATGCCCGGCGCATGCAGGATCGCCCAGTAGTTGAGCAGGTCGTAATTGCTGGTGAACACCGTCGGGTAACTCGCCAGCTCCTGATGGAGGGTCGCCAGTGTCGACGGCTTCACCAGGCGCCACGGAATATGCACGCTGTGGATCGTATTGATCAGCGCTTCCTTGATCGCGTAATAGCGATTACGCGGCGCAGCCGAGCTGACCGCCAGGGCCTTGTTGACCCGGCTGGTGGTTTTCAGTGCACCCAGCACCTGCTCGAAGCTGCGGGTCTGCATCGCGTCAAACACGCTGAGTTCGGACTGGCTCAGAGGTTTTTCTTCCACGGTGCGGGCGTTTTCGAACAGCGAGTCGTAGGCAAAATCTTCCCACACTGCGCGGCTGGCGCCGTTGCCGATCAGGATCCCGCTGATGGCGGTACTGCTGCGCAAGGCGTTCCAGTCTTCTAGGTGGGCATCAAAATCCTGGGAATCCTTCATTGCGGCGGGTCTACTCGAAATCGGCTGGGCGCTGACTTTATCACGAGCGGGCGTTGATCCTGGTCAAGATGCCGCAGGCAATCGAGGTCGATGCTGTAGGCATAACGACTTTAAAGGATTAGCCACCATGAGCAGCACCTTCTTCATTCCCGCCGTCAACATCATGGGCCTCGACTGCCTCGACGAAGCCATGACCGCGATTCGCAACTACGGTTTTCGCAAGGCGCTGATCGTCACTGACGCCGGGATGGCCAAGGCAGGTGTGGCCAGCATGATCGCCGAGAAGCTTGCGATGCAAGACATCGACTCGGTGATCTATGACGGCGCCAAGCCCAACCCGAACGTCGAGAACGTCGAAAAAGGCCTGGCGCTGCTGCAACAGAGTGCCTGTGATTTCGTGGTGTCACTGGGCGGTGGCTCACCCCATGACTGTGCCAAGGGCATTGCCCTGTGTGCGACCAACGGCGGGCACATCGGCGACTACGAAGGCGTCGATCAGTCGGCCAAACCGCAACTGCCGCTGGTAGCCATCAACACCACCGCCGGCACGGCCAGCGAAATGACCCGCTTCTGCATCATCACCGACGAAACCCGCCACGTGAAAATGGCCATCGTCGACCGTAACGTCACGCCGCTGCTGTCGGTCAACGACCCGGCGCTGATGGTCGGCATGCCCAAGGGCCTGACTGCCGCCACCGGCATGGACGCGCTCACCCACGCAATCGAAGCCTACGTGTCCACCGCCGCCAACCCGATCACCGACGCCTGTGCGATCAAGGCCATCGAACTGATCAGCGCCAACCTGCGGATTGCGGTGCGCGACGGTAAAGACCTGGCCGCCCGGGAGAACATGGCCTACGCGCAGTTCCTTGCCGGCATGGCCTTCAACAACGCGTCCCTGGGGTTCGTGCACGCCATGGCGCACCAGTTGGGCGGGCTGTATGACTTGCCTCACGGCGTGTGCAATGCGGTGCTGTTGCCCCATGTGCAAAGCTTCAACGCCAGCGTCAGCGCCGAGCGCCTGAGCCATGTGGCACGGGCCCTTGGCGCAGATATCAAGGGTACGTCGGTGGAAGAGGGCGCCCAGGCGGCCATCGCGGCGATTCGCAGCCTGTCCCAGGATGTGGAAATTCCTGCCGGGCTACGGGAGTTGGGCGCCAAGTTGCAGGACATCCCGCTGCTGGCGTCCAACGCCCTGAAGGACGCCTGCGGCCTGACCAACCCACGGCGCGCGGATCAGCGTCAGATTGAAGAGATCTTCCGCAGCGCGTTCTGATCAGTCCTGGCCATGGCGACGCACAGCAGTGCGCCGGCCGCCAGCGTCACGCATAACACCGCCAACGGCCAGGCCTGCTGACTCGCCAGCAGGCTGGCCACGCCACCGATCGCCGCAGCCATCAACTGATGCATAAAGCCGCTCAAGGCCATGGCGTAGGAGCCGCTCACCGGTGATTCATCATTGGCCAGCGACAGGCTGATGGGATAACTCATCGATTGGCCGAACACCGCCAGGCAATACGGCAGCCACAGCAGGATCGCCAGCCCATTGGCAAACAGGCTGCCCAGCAACATCGTCGCGCTGCCGCACATCACCAACGCCACGCCCCAACTCATCATCGACAGGCGCCCGGTGCGGGCGACGAGGCGATTGACCATCAACGCCCCCGCCAGATACGCCCCGCTGATTGGCCAGCCGAGCCAGCCATATTGCGCGGCGCTCCACTCGAAATGGCCCTGCAAAATCAACGGTGCGCAGGTGTTGAACGCGATGATCACCCCGTAACCCAAACCGCCCGCCAACGCAGGCCGCAGGAACGCCGGATGGCGCAGGATCGTGCCGTAGATGCGCCAGGCCGAGACGTGTCCAGAGGCTTTTTCCAATCTTGGAAACACCACCCGTTGCAGCGCAATCATCAAGCCGACAGCCGCGACCGCCAGCCCATAAAAGATCGCCTCCCAACCAAACGCCACTTGCAACAGCGAGCCCACAAACTGCCCGATGCCCAGGGCGATCACGAACGTCATGCCCAGCCACGACAAACCTTTGGCCAACAGGGCACCGCTGAAGCTGTCACGAACCAGCACCCGCGCCATCACCGACACACCGCCCGCACCGAGGCCTTGAACCAGGCGCAGGCCGAGGAACGATTCGAGGCTGTAGGCGGACGGAATCGCCGCACTGGCCAGCGCATACAACGCCAACGCTGCCAGCAACACCGGCTTTCTACCCAGGCGCTCACCGAGGCTGCCCCAGAGCAGCATCGGCAACGCCATGCCGATCAAGTACACCGCCAGGGCCAGTGCCACCTGGTCCTCTGCAGCGGTCAATGACAAGGCAATCGCCGGCACGGCGGGCAGATAACTGCTGATGCCAACCTGGGACAAAAAGCCGCGCTGCAGGCAATGGCGAGGGTCGTGGTGCTTTTCAAGGGGCAAAAGATCCTGTTGAGCAGTAAGCTGCAAGCCGCAAGCTACAAGTTGCCAGTGGGTTTGTCTCTACCTTGCAGCATGAAGCTAACCGCTTGTCGCTTAGGAACCAACCTTATGAGAGTTCTATTATTCGGCGCCACCGGCATGGTCGGCCAAGGCGTGTTGCGCGAGTGCCTGCTGGCCAGTGACGTGCAGGAAGTCGTCGCCGTCGGCCGTACCGCGCTGACCCAGGAACACGGCAAGCTGCATCAAGTGCTGCATGCCGACATGTTTGATTTCCAGCCCCTGGAGCATCTGCTGCAAGGTTTTGACGCCTGCTTCTTTTGCCTGGGCGTGTCCTCGGTGGGCATGGATGAAGCCAAGTACACCCATTTGAGCTACGACTTGACGCTGGTGGCCGCCAGCACCCTGGCGCGGGTTAACCCGCAGATGACCTTCATCTACGTGTCCGGCGCCGGGACTGACAGCAGCGAAACCGGCAAAACCATGTGGGCACGGATCAAGGGCAAGACCGAGAATGCGTTGCTGCGCCTGCCGTTCAAGGCGGTGTACCTGTTCCGTCCCGGGGTGATCCAGCCGTTGCACGGTGTGCGCTCGAAAACCCCGCTCTACCAGTCCATCTACACCGTGGCCGGCCCGTTGTTGTCGCTGCTGCGCCATGTGCGACCGGCCTGGGTGGTGAGCACTGAAACCGTTGGCCGCGCGATGCTCTCGGCCGTCCGGCACGGCGCACCTCTGCCGGTGGTGGAGCAGGCCGATATCAATCGCCTGGCCACCGAGCGCGCCTAGATGCTGCACAAAAGCCTGGTTCGCCGCCTTGACCTGATCACCCTGCAATTGTTTGTGGCAGTGCATGAGGAAGGCACGCTGACCCGCGCCGCCGCCCGTGAAGCCATCGCGGTCTCCGCGGCCAGCAAGCGCTTGATGGAGCTGGAACAGGTGCTGGGCGTCAGCCTGTTTGTGCGCCAGGCCAAGGGCATGCAGCTTACGGCCGCCGGCGAGACCTTGCTGCACCATGCACGGCAGATGCTGTTCAATGTCGAGAAGATGGGCCTGGAGCTGGGCGAACACAGTCACGGCGTGCGCGGTTATGTGCGGATGCTGGCGAACCTCTCGGCAATCATTCAGTTCCTGCCCGAAGACTTGCGCGACTTTTCCGCGCTGCATCCACAGGTGAAGGCCGACCTGGAAGAGCGGCCCAGCAACGGCGTGGTCCAGGGTGTGATTGACGGCGTTGCGGACCTGGGCATCTGTTCCAGCGACACCGATACCAAAGGCCTGCCCGGTGTGACCTATCGCCGGGACAAACTGGTGGTGCTGATGCCGGCGGATTACCCGTTGGCGTCGCGCAAGACCCTGACGTTCGCCGAGACGCTGGACAGCGACTACGTGGGGCTGCATTCCGCCAGTTCGATCAACATGCGCACCCATGCGGCGGCGCGGGAGGCGGGCAAGGTGCTGCGCTTGCGGATCCATGTGCCGGGCTTCGATGCCATGTGCCGGATGGTCCAGGCCAACATGGGCATCGGCATCCTGCCGCAAAAAGCCTATGAACTGTTTGGCCGGGCGTTGGGCTTGCACGCGGTGCCGCTGACGGATGCCTGGTCGGACCGCAGCCTGATCCTGGTGGTGCGTGACGAGGCGCAGCTGTCGCCGGTGAGCCGGTTGTTGTTCGATTACCTGCGGCGGGAGCAGGCGTAAGCAAACGCTGTGGCGAGGGCCCTCGCCACAACCAGTCCTTACTCAAGCGTTCGCATTTGGCGAACGCTCGTTGCCAACTGACGGTTGGATTTCTACTGCCTGCGTCCTCTAGCCTTGGCCCCACATTCCAAGAACAAGAGGTACACCCCATGACGGCTCCCCTGAGCGGTATCAAGGTGATCGAGATCGGCACCCTGATTGCCGCGCCCTTCGCCGCCCGGCTGATGGCCGAGTTTGGCGCCGAGGTGATCAAGATCGAAGCCATGGGGCAGGGCGATCCGCTTCGCAAATGGCGAAAGCTTCACGAAGGTACGTCGCTGTGGTGGTACCTGCAATCGCGTAACAAAAAGTCCCTGGCCCTGGACCTCAAGTCGGCAGAAGGCCTGGACCTGGTCAAGCAATTGCTGGGCGATGCCGACGTGCTGATCGAAAACCTGCGCCCCGGCGGCCTGGAAAAACTCGGCCTGGGCTGGGACGTGCTGCACGCCCTCAACCCCAAGCTGACCCTGGTGCGCATCTCCGGCTACGGCCAGACCGGCCCTTACCGCGACCGCCCGGGCTTCGGTGCCATCGGCGAGGCCATGGGCGGGATTCGCTACACCACTGGCAACCCGGATTCACCACCGGCGCGGGTCGGCGTGAGCCTCGGTGATTCCCTGGCGTCGCTGCACGGTGTGATCGGCGCGCTGATGTCGCTGCTGCGGGTCAAGACCGGCCAGGGCGACGGCCAGATTGTCGACGTGTCCCTGGCCGAAAGCGTGTTCAACCTGATGGAAAGCCTGGTGCCGGAATACGACATGCTTGGCCATGTGCGTGAACGCAGTGGCGGCGCCTTGCCCGGCATTGCACCGTCCAACACCTACCTGACCGCCGATGGCGCCTATGTGGTGATCGCCGGCAACAGCGACCCGATCTACAAGCGCCTGATGCTCGCCATCGGCCGCGCCGACCTGGCCGAAGCGCCGGAGTTTGCCCACAACGATGGCCGCGCTGCCAAGAGCGGCCTGCTGGACGCCGCCATCACCCACTGGACCAGCAGCCTGCCCATCGACCAGGTGCTCAGTGCCCTGGAAGCCGCCGAAGTACCGGCGGGGCGCATCTATTCAGTGGCCGATATCGTCGCCGATCCGCACTACCAGGCCCGCGACATGCTGCTCAGCGCCGACCTGCCCGGCGGCTTCACGGTGAAGATGCCCGGTATCGTGCCCAAACTGTCGGAAACCCCCGGCGCGGTGAATTGGCAGGGCCCGAGCCTGGGCCAGCACACTGATTCAATCCTCGGCGACCTGGGCCTGAGCGGCGCCGATATTCAACGCCTGAAATCCTCGGGAGTGGTGCAATGAAAAACTATTCCGATGCGCTGATCGTGCAGGAAGTCTCGCCCCGTGACGGCCTGCAAATCGAGCCGACCTGGGTCGAGACTGTCGACAAGATCGCGTTGATCGATCAACTGTCCATGGCCGGGTTTTCCCGGATCGAAGCCGGCTCGTTCGTGTCGCCCAAGGCCATTCCCGCCTTGCGCGATGGGGAACAGGTGTTCCAGGGCATCACTCGTCGCCCCGGGGTCATCTACGTGGCGTTGATCCCCAACCTCAAGGGTGCCCAGCGTGCCATCGAGTCCCGGGCCGATGAGTTGAACCTGGTGATGTCCGCCAGCCAGACCCACAACCTGGCGAATATGCGCATGCGTTGCGAAGCCTCGTTGGCGGCGTTCGGCGATATCGTGAGCTTTGCTGCCGAGCACCCGGTGCGCCTCAACGGCAGCATCGCTACCACTTTTGGTTGCCCGTTCGAGGGCAAGATCGATGAGGACCGCGTGCTGCAATTGGTCGACGCCTACCGGGAGCTGGGCATCCAGGGCATCAGCCTGGCCGACACCACCGGCATGGCCAATCCGCGTCAGGTCGAGCGCCTGGTCAAGCGCGTGCTCGAACGTGTTCCGGCGAGCGACCTGACCCTGCATTTCCACAACACTCGCGGCCTGGGTTTGTGCAATGTGCTGGCCGCCTACGAGGCCGGTGCGCGACGGTTTGATGCGGCATTGGGCGGCCTCGGCGGTTGCCCGTTTGCGCCCGGCGCGTCGGGCAATATCTGCACTGAAGACCTGGTCAACCTGTGTGATGAAGTCGGGATCCACACCGGCATCGACCTGCCGCACCTGCTGAAAATGTCGCGGCAATTGCCAGCCTTGCTGGGCCACGAATTGCCGGGCCAGGTGGCCAAGGCCGGGCGCAATTGCGACCTGCATCCGCCACCGGCCTACATCGCCACCTTGTAAGCCGTAACCAGACAACAAAAACAATCGGACGCCTGCGAGCAGTCCGCTGGAGAGAATCGATGAGCCTTAATACGTTGGAGGCCGGCGTGCGCCCGGCCGCTGAACACGATGCCGAAAAAGCCCTGGTCAGCAAGGTCGCCTGGCGCCTGATGCCGCTGATCATGGTCTGCTATCTGTTCGCGTTTTTTGACCGCATCAACATCAGCTTCGCCAAGTTCCAGCTACAGGCCGATCTGAGCCTGAGTGACACCGCCTATGGTCTCGGCGCCGGGCTGTTTGTGGTGGGCTATGTGATCTTTGAAGTGCCGAGCAACATGATGCTGTACAAGGTCGGCGCCCGCCGCTGGATCGCTCGCATCATGATGTCGTGGGGGCTGGCGACGGCCGCTATGGTGTTCGTCACGGCCGAATGGCAGTTCTACGTGCTGCGTTTCATCATCGGTGCGATGGAGGCGGGGTTTGCTCCGGGGGTGCTGTATTACCTGACGTTGTGGTTCCCGCAGCACTACCGTGGGCGTATCACCTCGATGCTGTTCCTGGCGTCGGCGTTTGCCGGGCTGGTGGGCGCGCCGTTCTCCGGGCTGGTGCTGGAACACCTCGACGGTGTGCTGCAAATGCGCGGCTGGCACTGGTTGTTCTTGCTCGGTGGCTTGCCCTGTGTGGGCCTGGGGTTCCTGGTGCTCAAGCTGCTCAAGGATCGTATCGAGGATGCCCACTGGCTGACCCCGCCGGAGAAAACGTTGCTGGCCAGTCGCATTGCCGTGCATGAACCCCACAAGAGCGGTGGCTCGTTGCTGGCTGCATTGCGTATCCCAGGCTTCCTGATGCTGGGTTTTATCTACTTCCTGATCCAGGTGGCGTCCTACGGGTTGAACTTCTGGGCGCCGCAACTGATCCGCAGCGCCGGCACCCAGAACCCGGTGATGATCGGCTTGCTGACGGCGATTCCCTACGTCTGCGGTGCCATCAGCATGGTGGTGATCGGACGCTTGTCCGACGCCACCGGCGAACGTCGCAAGTTCGTCAGCGGCCTGGTGGCGCTGGGGGCGGTGGGGTTCTTCTGTGCCGGGATCTTTGCCGATCACACCACGTTCCTGATCGTCGCCCTGAGCTTGCTGGGCGCGGGGATCATCGCTTCGATCCCGACGTTCTGGACGCTGCCGCCGAAGTTGTTGGCCGGTGCCGGCGCGGGCGCTGCTGGCGGGATCGCGGTGATCAACACGTTGGGCCAGTTCGGCGGCATCGTCAGCCCGGTGATGGTCGGCCGGATCAAGGACCTCACCGGCAGCACCACGCCGGCGCTGTATGTCATCGGCGTGTGTGCGTTGCTGGCGGCGGCGCTGTTGCTGTGGGGCTTGCCTCAGAAGCTGCGCACCCTCGACAAGCGCTGATCAGCCGGCGGTCACCAGCGAGCGGGTGGGTGCGGCACTGAATTGAATCAGGGCCACACCGCCAATCAACATCAGCGCCCCGATCAACCGGGGCGCGGTCAATTGGCGTTCCACCAGCCCGAACAAGCCGAAGTGGTCCAGCATCAACGAGGCGACGATTTGCCCGGCCATCGCCAGGGCGATAAACCCCGAGGCGCCGAGCTTGGGCATCAGGATCAACGCCAGCGAAATGAAGCACACGCCGAACGCGCCGCCGCTCCACATCCACAGCGGCGCCTTGGTGATAAAACCCAGGTTGGGAAGCGGCAGGCGCAGGGCCAGGATCACCGGCAGCAGCACGATGATGCTCACCAGCAGCGAGGCCAGGGTGGCCCACAGCGGATGCCCCAGGCCGCGTCCCAGGTTGGCGTTGATCGCGCTTTGAAACGGCACCACTGCCCCGGCAAACGCGGCCAACAGCAACAAACCTACCCAATGCAACGTCGTCATGATCAATCTCCCAGAGGTTTTGCTGGACTCTAGGCTATTCGTCGCGCAAATTTAAATTCCAAGTTCTTATGCAGAACATGCAGCTGATGAATGATCTACGACGCATCGACCTTAACCTGCTGGTGATCCTTGACGCCTTGCTCAGCGAGCAACACGTGACCCGTGCCGCCGAGCGCCTGCACCTGAGCCAGCCGGCGGTGAGCCACGCGCTGGCGCGGTTGCGGGATTTGCTCGGAGACGCGTTGCTGGTGCGCCAGGGCAGCTCGCTGGTGCCCACTGCTCGTGCTCTGGAACTGGCCATGCCGCTGGCGGAAGCGCTGGCCCAGGTACAGGCGCTGCTGGAGCCCAATCGTTTTGATCCGGCGTCGGCCAAGCGCACCTTCCGGGTCGCCATGTCGGACTACAGTGCGGCGATTTTCTTGCCGGGGCTGGTGCGCACCTTGCGCCGGGAAGCGCCGGGGATTGATTTGCAGATTATCCAGGCCAGTCGCGAAGGCATGCTTGACGGTGTGCTCAATGGCGATATCGACCTGGCGGCCGGGGTGTTTCCCGACATGCCTGCCGAACTGCGCAGCACGCCGCTGTTTGAAGAGCATTACGTGTGCCTGGTGGACCGTGACAGCCTGCCGGCAAGCGGTGTACTCGACCTGCCCACCTATCTGGCGCGGCCCCACGTATTGCTGGAAATGCGTGGCAGCGGCACCCCGGAAATCGAACGGGCGCTGACGGCGATTCGTGAGCGCCGGCACGTGTCTATCAGCTTGCCTCATTGGGGTGTTGCGCCGCAGTTGATCCAGGGCACGGACCTGATTCTTACCGTGTCGTCTCGCGGGCTGCTGAACATTGATCACGAACAGTTGTTGGCGGTGCCGCCGCCGTTTCACATTCCGTCGTTTGCGTTTGTGCTGGCGTGGCATTCGCGGCGGGGTGGGGACGCGGCGTTGCAGTGGTTGAATGGGCAGGTGCAGGTTGTGATACAGGGTTGATCGGCGTTACCAACTGTTCGGTGGTTGGCGCCGTGTGTGAAATATTCGAAGAACCTGTAACCGTCCCTCGCGAATACGATATGGCACGAGATAGGGCCAGCGTGGCATCACCCACTCACGTGTACCAGGAACGCGTCCTTCTCGACCCATCGCCGGAAACTCAGCAACATGCTCAAGCCCCGTCCGGATGGCCTGAACAAACTCATAAGCCGCTTTGGGGTTTTCCTGGGCGATGAAAGCTGCTTCATCATCAAGATTTTTGAGTGCTGCCTTCAGCTACTCAACGCGCATTGGCACGCCATTTGTTTGCCACTGCGTCTACTTCGGCGGCAGTTGCAAAGTCACCCGCATCGGCTTCTTTCAACGCCTTTTGAATTTCCTCGATTTGCCATGCTTCACGCGTCAGGTATTCGCGTAACGCATCGACGGCGAGGAACGATTTGCTGCGCCCGGTGGCCTTGGCAAGGCTGGCGAGTGTTTCGGAGATGTCTTCAGGTAGACGTAATGACATGACCGACATAAGTGCCTCGATGTAGTGATGTGTAATACAACATACTACATTGTCACCGTTGCATCTTTGTGTCCCGTTCGTCAGGACTGCTCCTCAGTAAGCCCTGACGACCGTTCGTCGCACTAACAAGTTTTTTCTAAACCTTTGCCGCCCTGAAAATTCAGATTCAGAGCGGGGCTCGTTTCCCTGCACCTGTTTATTACCTGGAGGAACCCATCATGAGCCGCATGGCTATCCGGTTACGCACCGCCAGTTTCGCGATGCTGCTGGGCCTCGGCGCCAGCAATGCTTTCGCCCAGTCGCCTGCCGATTTCATCGAGCAGGCTTCGGCCAAGGGCATGGCCGATATCGAGACCAGCCGCATGGCACACGCCAAGACTTCGTCCCAGGAGATCAAGGACTACACCATCGAAGTCATCAATGAACGCACCCTGGCCAATCAGCACCTGGCGGCCATCGCCAAGAAGCTCGACTTGCCGGTGGCCCCACGGGACAAGATTGTCGACAAGGCCGAATCGCTGATGCCCGAGCTCAAGGACGGCGACTCCTTTGACGCCGCCTACACCGCCCAGCAGATCAAGGCCAACGAAGACGCGATCGCCTTGTTCAAGCAGGAGGGCGCCGAGTCCGATATCCCGGAAATAAAGGCTTTGGTGGATGAGACCTTGCCCAAGTTGGAAGAGCGCCTGGAGAAAGCCCGGGCGCTGGCGTCGACGTACGGTAAGGGTCACCAGGGCGACGGTTGATTGCCTTGAGTACCCCATGAAAAACGGTGGCTGGAGTGATCCAGCCGCCGTTTTTTTATGCCTGGTTCAGGTCCGTCTTGGACCGGCCATTGTCATCCGTTGTTTCGGTAACCAAGGTCGTCACAGTGATGGTTTCGCTGTCGCCGATGGTCTTGTACTCCTTGCGCAGTTTCTCCAGTTCCTTGCGGTCCAGGCCGTCCAGGCTCAATACGGCGTTTTGTGCATCTTTGGTGGCGCGCAGCAACTCGTCAATCTTGATATGCAAAATATCGTTGTCGCGGTTTTGCGTGTTCTGGATCAGGAACACCATCAGGAAGGTGATGATGGTGGTGGAGGTGTTGATGATCAGCTGCCACGTGTCGTTGTAGTGGAAATAGGGCCCGCTCAGACTCCACAGGAGGATCAATCCCACCGCCGCGTAGAACGTGCGGGCGCTGCCTGCCCAGCGGGACAGGGATTGTGAGATGGCGGAGAATTTCATGACCGTTTTCCTATAAGGGTGGGTGATGAAAATACTGACCGCAGGCGCGCTCTGAAATTTCTTTTTACAATTGAGGATCTGAACAAAGTTGTACGTTTTCCTGCTGGGGGTCAGCCGTGATCCTCCAGCGCCAGCAGATACTGCTTGGCCTCAAGCCCGCCGGCGAACCCGGTCAAGCCACCCGACGCACCAATCACCCGATGGCACGGCGCAACAATCGAAATCGGATTGCGCCCGTTGGCGGCGCCGACGGCACGCACGGCCTTGGGGTTGCCTATCTGCGCAGCGATCTGGCTGTAGCTGCGGGTCTCTCCGAACGGGATGGTCAACAGCGCCTGCCAGACTTTCTTCTGGAAGTCGGTGCCGGCGAAGTCCAGTTCCAGCTCGAAACGATTGCGGGCACCGGCGAAGTACTCCTTCAACTGTCGCTCGGTCTCCAGCAGTACCGGGCTGTTGCTGGCTTCTTGCAGGGCACCCAGGCGAACGCGATTGGGCCGCTCTTTTTCCCAGAGGATGGCGGTGAGTTTTCCGTCACGGGCCACGAGGGTCAGTTGGCCGACGGGGGAGGGCATGTATTTGTATTCGTAGGACATGGTCGGGCTCCTTGAGTGGGTATGGCTCTACTGTAGATGGGCCGGCCCAGGGTGGAACTACGTTTCTTGCGGTCGAATTCGCGAACGACTTAGAAGTTCCAGTAAACCCAATCGGCGTAATACGGATACCAATAAAACCACGAGAACCAGTACAGCGCCTTGAGTACCGATGCCGTGCCAATGACAAAAAATGAAGCGATGTTGAGCAGCGTGATGATCACGGCAAATACGGTTACACGCCGACTGGCATGCAGTTGGGCAAACCGGGCGCCATAAACGGAGGCCGTGATGGACGCCAGCACCAACACGAGTCCCAGCGCAAAGGGCAGCCTGAGGAACGAGAGCAGCAGAGGAGCGATCAGCACCCAGCCCAGTACCTTGCGCAGTACGGGGCTGGGCGTGCGGTGTGAGGGAGGGAGCATTGCGCGGTTCCTTGAAGTGCTGTTACCGGTCTTGTTGCAATACCTTGAGGGCAGCAGACGCAAGAAAGCCCGAACGGCTTTTTTCTTCCGGATGATGCAGGACGTATTCGTCAATGCGGTTCAGCAGATAGCCGGGCAACGTGATATTGAGTTTCTGTGCCTTGCCCAGGTACTTGGTCACATCAATATCCACCACCGCCCACGTGCAGCCGGCATATTGCGGGTTGGCGGCATGGAGGGTGACTTTCTGTGCTGTAGGAATGGGCGCACCGTCTTCTGCGAGGATCTCGAAGTGGCCTTCGATCGCTTCGCGGGCCATGGCCATGGCGTCGTCCAGATCATCTCCAGCTGAGAAGCAACCGGGAATATCCGGGACTTCCACACCCCAGGCATGGTCCTCGTCACCGGTTGAAATTGCGATTGGGTACAGCATGTTTGTTGTCCTCAACGAACGTGTTAGCTGAGCAGAGCTTGTTTCAAAATGCTCTTTGCGGTCTTGTCCAGCAGGTCCTTTTTAGGATGGGGAATCGTCACGAGCCCCGGCTTTGTCGGGTGCTTGAAATGATGATGGCTGCCTCTGATTCGCACCAGATACCAGCCATCCGCAACGATGTGACCTATCAAATATCGGCTGTCCACAGCACCTCCTTGTGGTGTGTGTTGGTGGAGACTATAACTACTGAAAATAAATTATCAACACTCTACCTACCAGCGGTCGATGACCGGTGTTTCTGTAGGGGCTGTATGCAGTGTATGAGCGCATGGGGACGGTGCCCGACGGAGGTATTGCGAGGTTTTTCGAGAGAACAATCAGGCTTTCTGACGAGCCTGCAGCAACTCATCAATTACCGTGAGAAATGCCGTGACCATCAAGCTGCTTGCGCCGCTACGCGTAAGAACGAGCAGCCGTGCATACGCTTCCGCGTCCACCAACGGCCGATACGTCACGCCCTTGTTCATCAAACTCTGCGTACATTCCGGCACCAGCGCCACACCTTGTCCCGCCGCCACCAGTGCAATGATCGAGGTAATTTGCCGTCCCGACGGCCCGGCCCTTAGTGGCAAACCTTTGTGCCGATAAAGCTGCTCAATGGACTGGTTAAGCCCCGAGCCATAATCGGCTGGGAACAAAATCAACGGGTACCCACTCAACTGCGCCAGGCTGACCTCGGCCTGGTTGGCCAACGGGCTGTCGCTGGACACCGCCGCCACCAGCCGCTCCTCACCCAACGACAACGCTTGCACCTCAGTCTGACCGTCCTGGGGCAGTAACCGGCTCAGGCCGATATCCAGGCGGCCATCAGCCACCTGTGCGCCCAGGCTGCCGGAGGCGCATTCCACCAGCGTCAGTTGCACATCGGGAAAGCGTTGGGCGAAGGCTTGAATCGCCTGGCTGAACAAGTCCGACAGGGCTATCGAACTGACGTAACCCAGCGCCAGTTGCCCGGCGGCACCCGCCGCCAGTTTGCCCGCGATGACTTCAGCGAGGTCGACCTGCTCCAGCACCGCCCGTGCGTAGGGCAGGAACGCGCGCCCCTGGGGAGTGAGCGAAACCGTGCGACTGGTGCGGTCGAACAGGCGAAATCCCAGCTCAGTCTCCAGCGCGGAAATCTGCCGGGTCAACGGCGGCTGGGCCAGGTGCAGGCGAATGGCCGCTCGGCCGAAGTGCAATTCTTCGGCGACGGTCAGAAAGTAACGCAGCTTGCGTAGGTCGAGCATCCTGGCCCCAGGGTATTGATCGGTTCGAAATCGGTATTGGTCTCAGGTGTGCGGGTCATTCTATAAAGGCCTCAGATAATAAAACGAGAGGTTTCATGAAACCGCGCCTGCATTGTGCCCGTCTTGCCCTGTTCCTGTGTGGCTGCGCGGCGTTTCTCAACCTCTACGCCACCCAGAGCATTTTGCAGACGCTTGCCGCCAACTTTGAGGTGAGCGCCAGGGCGGCCGGTTGGAGCATTACCGTCACCACCTTGGCGGTAGCGCTGACCGCGCCCTTTGTCAGCCGCCTGACCGGGCGTTTTGAGCAACGCACGGTGATCTCGGCGGCCTCGCTGTTGCTGGCGTTGCCGGCTTTGATGACTGCCTATGCCAGCAGCTTCGCCGAACTGCTGGTGTGGCGCTTTATCGAAGGCATGCTGATCCCCGTGGTGTTTGCCACCAGCGTGGCTTATATCGGTGATCGCTGGCGCGGCGGCACCGTCACCGAAGTCACCAGCCTCTACGTGGCCGGCACCGTGCTCGGCGGGTTTGCCGGGCGCTTCGTCACCGGCGTGATGACCGAGTACGTCGGCTGGCGCGAAGCCTTTGAACTGTTGGCAGTGTTGAGCCTGATGGTGGGCGGATTTATCCAGTTCCTGCTGCCGGGCAATCCGCCCCGAGTCGCACGACCTTCAACCACCTGGGCCGACGTGCTCGGCACGCCGTTGCTGGCAGCCTACGCCGTAGGATTTTGCGTGCTGTTCTCCCAAGTGGCGACGTTTACCTACGCTGGCCTTTACCTCAGCCAGGCCCCGTTCGACCTTGGCCCGGCGGCGCTGGGCACGATCTACATGGTGTTCCTGCTGGCCCTGGTGGTCATTCCCGTTGCCGGGCGCCTGAGCAAATCCCGCCCGCAATCCGAACTGCTGACGGCGGCTGCGGTGCTTGGCGTTTGTGGCTCGGGCCTGACCTTGCTGCCATCCCTGTGGTGCATCGTACTGGGCCTGGCCCTCAGCTCCACGGGCGTGTTCCTCGCCCAGGCCGCCGCCAGCGCCTTCACCACCGCCACCGCCCGCCACAACAAGGCCGGTGCCGTGGGCCTGTACCTCACCTGCTATTACCTGGGCGGCAGCTTCGGCGCCATCGTCCCGGCGCTGATCTGGGGGCGTTGGGGTTGGGTGGGGTGTGTGGCGCTGATCATCGGTTTCCAGCTACTGTCGTTGCTGATCGCCCTGGCGGGCTGGAAGCCCCTCCAACCTGAACTGAGCAAGACCTCATGAACGATGCCGTTGCCCTGCCGGTACCCGAGACTTCCGCCCGTCGCCGCTCGTTGATCGCCGGCTGCAGCGCCCACGCGATTCACGATGGCCTGACCGATGTGATCTACGTGCTGCTGCCGATCTGGCAAGCGCAGTTCGGCATGACCTACGCCCAGGTCGGCCTGCTGCGCGGTGCCTATTCCGGGATGATGGCGGTGTTTCAGCTGATGGCCAGTCGCGCCGCCAAACGCTGGGGACGCACGCCGATGCTGGTGGGCGGCACGGCGCTTGCCGGTGTTGCCTATCTGTTGGTGGGGCAGGCGACCGGGTTGGGCATGTTGTTGCTGGCGCTGCTGTTGGGCGGGCTGGGGGCGAGTACCCAGCATCCGCTGGCTTCTTCGATGATCACCGACACCTACGAGAGCGGTGGTGGGGTCAAGGAAGCGCTGTCTCAATACAACTTCTCCGGGGACATTGGCAAAACCCTGGTTCCCGGGCTGGTCGGCCTGTTGCTGACCGTCATCAGCTGGCGCGCGAGCGTCACGCTTCTTGGAGTGCTGGGATTGGCTGCGGCGGGGTTGCTGTGGTGGCTGATCCCAACGCAGGCAGCGGCGTCCACTTCCGGGAAAACCGCCAGGACACTGGTAGGAAGCGGCTCCGTCAGCGGCCTGCGTGCGCTGATCGTCACGGGCACACTCGACAGTGCCGTGCGCATGGGCTTTCTCACGTTTTTGCCGTTTCTCCTGCAAGCCAAGGGCGCAGGCACTGCAGGCATTGGCCTGGCGCTGACCATGCTGTTTATCGGCGGCGCCTTTGGCAAATTACTCTGCGGCTACCTCGGCGCATGCATCGGCATGATGAAAACCGTGTGGCTGACGGAAACCGTCACGGCGCTGTTAATCGTCGCGGCGGTGTACCTGCCGTTGAGCGGGTTGATGGTGATATTGCCGGTGTTGGGGCTGGCGTTGAATGGCACCTCTTCGGTGCTGTACGGCGCGGTGCCGGATCTCGCTGGCGCAGGTAAACGAGAGCAGGCGTTTGCCGTGTTCTACACCGGCACCATCGGAGGTGGCGCGTTGGCGCCGGTTCTGTTTGGCGGGCTGGGGGACTTGATGGGCGTGCCGGTGGCGGTGATGGTGCTGGCGGGGATGTTGTTGCTGACGTTGCCGTTGGCGTGGGTGGTGCAGCGGGGCTGCTCACTCAAATAATCGAATGATTGGCGACATGCCCCGGCTGTGCTTGCAGATCGATACCCAGTGCGTGAAGCACCTTGAGTACCGTTTCGAAGCGGGGCTTTGCTCCAGGGGCAAATGCCTTGTACAGACTCTCACGGCCCATGCCGGTATCGGTCGCGACCCGCGCCATCCCGCGAGCTTTGGCCACGTACCCGACGGCCCTGAGGAACTCCTCGTTATCGCCGTCGGCCAGAACTTGAGAAAGGTATTCGCTGATGGCTTCATCACTGTCGAGCAGTGCCGCCATATCAAATGTCGTCAGTGTTTGGCTCATGATCAAACTTCCTTTGCCAGTTTTTTTGCTCGCCGGATGTCGGCGTCTTGTGAGGATTTGTCGCCACCGGCCAGCAAGACGATGACGGTTCTTCCTCGCTGCGTGAAATACACTCGATAACCCAGACCGATATCTACGCGCATTTCCGAGACACCATTGCCTACCGTCTTTATATCGCCCAGATTGCCAGCAGATGCGCGATCGATGCGCCGGGCGATGGCGATTTTTGCGCGTAAATCACGTATTGCTGAATGCCAGGTAATGAAGGTCTGCGTTTGCTGGACTAGATAGTTCACGGATTCTCACTGTATCCATATGGATACTTGCTGGCAATAGGCATGAGCACGTGCGCGCGGCGCGGTTAGGCGCAGGAGAATGATGTGAGTAAGGCTAAGGATTCAAATGGTCTCTTGTTACGAGCGATTGCAGTGTCGAAGTCTCTTGCAGTTGCTGGCGCTTAATCCATCAAGGATGCGATCCGCTGCGCATCCTCCGGCGTCGCCGGGTTGTACACCACCATATTCAGATCCTTGCGCCCATCGACCGCAAACACCGAATACTCAAATTCGATCGGCCCCAACACCGAATGGCGTATCCGCTTGATGCGATCACCATGGGCGCCCTGAACATCGTTTTCGCTCCACATCGCCTTAAATTCAGGACTGCGTCGACACAGTTCATCCACCAGCGGCTGCACCTGCTCCGCCGCGCCTGAGCGCGCCGTATCAATCCTGAAAGCCCCCAACACAAACCGCGCCACGCTTTCCCAGTCGTATTGGGCCGCGCGGGAATTGGGATCAAGGAACATGAACCGCAGGATATTTCGCTGTTCCGGCGCCTGGGATCCGTAGTCCATCAACATCACCGTCGCCGCCTGGTTCCAGGCCACCACATCCCAGGTCGCCGTACGCAGGATCGCGGCGCTGGGGTTCAAGGCATCCAGTACCCGTTGTAGGCGTGGCGTCACCGTTTCGTTTTGCTGATAGCGCACTTCGGGTGGGCGTCCGAAGGCCAGCAGGAACAGATGCTCGCGTTCGATATCGGTCAACATCAGCGCATGGGCAATCCGCTCCATCACTTCCACCGACGGCGCGCCGCCACGGCCCTGTTCGAGCCAGGTGTACCAGGTAGGGCTGATGTTCGCGCGTTGGGCCACCTCTTCGCGGCGCAAACCTGGCGTACGCCGTCGTGCCAATGAGAAGCCGAATGCCGCCGGATCAAGCCGGGTACGTCGGTCTTTCAGATAGCTGCCCAACTGGTTTGCGCTCATAGCCTGTTAGCCTCCATACCCTGATAACTTCACTACTTTACCCGTATAGGGCAAGCGCACAGATTAGTCTCTGAATACACACGGAGATACGGTTCATGCGCATATTTATAACGGGTGCCAGCGGATTTATCGGGTCGGCTGTCGTCAAGGAACTGATCGCGGCGGGCCATCAGGTGCTGGGGTTGTGCCGCTCGGATGACAAGGTGGCAGCGCTGGAGGCCGCCGGGGCTCAGGTACATCGTGGGTCGCTTGAGGACCTGGGAAGCCTCAAGTCTGGTGTTGCCCAGGCGGATGGCGTGATTCACCTGGCGTTCAATCACGACTTCTCGAAATTCGTCGCGAACTGCGAGGACGACCGCCGGGTTATCCAGGCGCTGGGAGAGGCACTTGCCGGGTCGGATCGACCGCTGATCATTACCTCCGGTGTCGGAATTGCGAGCACCGTGCCGGGGCAGTTGGCGACGGAGGATGGTGCGGTGGTTACCTCAGCGCAGATTCCTCGTGCAGCGTCGGAAGAAGCGGCTAACGCTGTAGCCGCGACGGGGGTGAATGTGTCGGTGATGCGTTTGCCTCAAGTACACGACACCGTCAGGCAGGGGCTGGTTAGCCCGGTGATCGAGTTGTATCGCGAGAAGGGCGTTTGCGCTTACATCGCCGACGGGAAAAACCGTTGGCCGGCGGCACATATTCTGGATGTGGCTCGGCTCTACAGGCTGGCGATTGAAAAGGCCGAGCCGGGCACGAGGTATCACGCGGTGGCGGAGGAGGGTGTGTCGCAGCGGGAGATTGCCGAGGTGTTGGGGACTCGGCTAGGGTTGCCGGTTAAATCCATTTCGGCGCAAGAGGCTCAGGGGTTTTTTGGTTGGTTGGCAAGGTTTACCGCTCACGATATGCCTGCATCCAGTGCGATCACGCGCAAGAAGTTGGGATGGGAACCGGTGGGGCCGGGGTTGCTTGCGGATCTTGCGCAGTTGGAGGGAACTGAAGGCTGAAGCGCGGATTGGCCTGAATATTTGAACCTTGCTCCATTGCCTACACAACCATCAGAATCGTCCCGGTTGTACGCCTTGGGCAACCTCTTTAAGGTTCGTCAGCCGCTGCCCATCAGCGGTCGGGTTTAGTAGCCCGGTGAAGTTTTGGCGTACGGCTGTTCTATCGGTCAGGCATCTTATTGCCTGTGCCTAATGGTAGCTGTGCGCAGGGCGTCTTCGGGCGCGCCGGTTCTGAAACTTCCCGGTCTACTAACCTGCGTACAGCTGCCACCCTATCTCCGTAGTACTGGGTGGTGGTCCTTCTTGAGGATCAACAGATGTGTACTGACTCGTATAACTCACCCGTAAGAATCTTCAGCGTACGTCCCGAAATCGGCACCGATGCATTGCTCGCCAACGCTTACGAAACCATTGCCGGCGCTGGCGCAATGACCAACGAATTTGCCGATAACCTGCCAGATAAGCATCGCAGTCTGGCCTTGGCGATTCAGCAAATGATTGAACTGGGGCTTTTACTGGTAGAAGCCGTGCAGGACCGAGTGGATCGGGTTTCTTGATTCTGTAAAAGGCTTTCCCTTCCAGGCCGCACATACCAAGGGAAGGGCAGCCCTCCAATATTTTTTCTCTTTCGGCAGTAAGGCGCATTACATTGATTCGACACCCGCAACAGCTATCGGATCTGCTGGCGTTGGAGTTGGGGCTTTGACGAATAATTGGTGACGGTGATGCACGCATTTAAAGTGTTTGGCGCTAGAGTTATCGCGGTGTCGGTAGTGGCCATCGGAGCGATTTTTAACGGTGGAAATGCCTTTGCCCTGGATGCCACAAAACCCCCAGGCGACAACCTGTCCAACCTGAGCCGTGCCTACGTGCTTCAGGATTTCAATGCGCAAGGTCAGGCAGAAGAAATCGCGATCGGCGAAAATCTTCAGAACGCCTATTTCTACACAAACTGTTATCGCACATCGGGATGCCATCAAGGCGTGCCTGAAGGAGCGCTGGTATTCAACACACCCTCGGGTCTTGACGCGACGCCCAACAGTCACTACCCCCGTGTTGAGCTGCGGGCAAAAAGAGAGTTCACCGCAGGTGGGGTGTTTGATAATACCCAGTCCGGCGAGCTTTATGTGGTGCAAAATCCAAGCACAAAATCGATCATTTTTGCCCAGATACATGGCGACAAGGCGGGAGGTTCGGAGCTGCTGAAGCTTCGCTGGGAAGATGGCTCGATCGTCGCCGGGACCAAGACACGCTACGGGCAGAAGGAGCAACGGACAGTCTTGCTGACGGGGCTGAAGGTTAATGACAAGCTCAATTACAAGATTGAGGTCAAGGGCTCCGAGGGCGGCATGGTGCTGCTGGTTTCGGCTGCGGCGAATGGCAGGCAGGCCAGCCGGGAGTTCGATATTCCGCCATCGGGTTGGCAGGGCATCAATCTGTATTTCAAGGCCGGGAATTACAACCAGACCGCTGAGCAGGACGGCGGGGCAGCTATTGTTGCGTACACCTCCCTGGATGTGGGTTACCAGTAGCAGTGTGCGCCGGTTCAGAGACTCCCCGGCCCAGCAACCTGCGTACAGTTTCACCCTATCTGCGTAGTACTGCGTCAGTAATGCCGAGTAAAAAGATTCGTTCCCCCTCTCCCCATTAGCGTCCGACGTCGTTGTAAGACACTTCTCGTTGTTCGCGCCTCCATTGAAGTTCTCCACGGTGATTGCCTATGTTTGATGGCATCAAACCAAGGAGGAATGACCATGCCTCGAAGTGCCTTAGCAGAAGATGGATATCTGCATTACATGCCTCGTGTGAGCCAGACTCATTGCGTCGAAGAGCTCGCAGAATTACGTCGAGAGTTTGAACAGTTGGAGCCGGATGAGTACGCCCCGCCTGGAGTAAACAGGTTTCGACGGTATGGCAACGGAGTCATTCTTCCCTGGCAAGACACGCATGAAGGCCACTGGTTGCCAATCGTCAAAGATGGGGCAGGCCACGGACGCGCAGGTTACGACCAAGGCGGTAACAATCCGGATCACGCAAATATTCGCTACTTTCACGCGTTGAGTGATGCGGTAAAAAACAATCGCGTACTACTCGACATGATCGATGAAGATTTTTCCCTGACGTTCTGGCAGCATCCTGGCCAGCCCCTTCCTATCTATTTTGGGGTGCATTTTGTAAAACTCACGTCCGCGAGTTCGGATCAGCCAGGTATAAGCTCACCGAACTTTTTTCACCAGGATGGAGAGCCCTTCACGTTTGCGCACTTGATCTACCGTTCTTCGAACATGACGGGTGGCATCAATTTTATTGGGCATCCGGAAATCCGAAACATGCTGTTCGAGGACGCGCGGGCAAGTCAGATTTTGGCGGAGTTTACCCTTTCACAGCCTCTCGATAGTTTTGTCGTTCATGATCCGAAGGTTTCGCATTACATAAGCCCGATCAAGAAACTTGACGACGCCTCTCCCGGAGTCTGTGAGCGTTGTATTGTTTTGGTTGATTTCTCGCCAACCATTCAGAGGATATGACGGTGCAGGCGTTGAACTCGATATTGCCCATCTTGATTGCGTTGGGAATAGGCCTTCTATCGAGCAAACTCTTGTTCTCGGATAAAGCTGTTGCCCGATTGGTCAGTCTGATCAGCCCTTTGGTTTGGGGGCTACTTTTTCTGATAGGCACTGAGTTCGGCGAAGTGGTTTCTTCGCTGGATGCGGTTGGGTATGTGCTCAAGACATCTTCGCTTGTCGCGGTCGCAACAACAGTGGTGCCTTGCATGCTGCTGCTGGGCTTGGCGGCTTTGAGGGGGGCTGGACGAGAACCAGGCAGGGTTGCCAGTTTCGATATGCATGGCGCTGCTGCTCCTCTGAAAGAGTGCTTTATTGCGCTGCTGATGGTGGCCTTGGGCGTGTTGTTCACATATGCAGAATCAACCGTTGCAAGCTTGTGGCTTCCACCCAGCAACGTGATGTTAATGGTACTGATCTTCTTGGTGGGACTCGACTTGTCGAGCATCAAGTTAGGTCGTGACTGGATCTCATGGGGCGTTCTATGCGTTCCGATTGCCGTGGTCATTGGCTCAATATTGGGAGCCTATGCGGTTCATTTCATCACTGGCGAAGATATCCGTTTGCTCCTGGCACTCTCGACGGGATTTGGATGGTTCACGCTATCCAGCGTCCTGGTCGGAGGGCTGTCCGGAGAAGTTCATGGCGCTACGGCATTGCTCGCAGACCTGGGGCGCGAACTGATCGCGATCGCTTTACTGTACCTGGTCGGTGGCTTCCACCCAAAGGTCGGTATTGCCGCCGCTGGGGCAACCGCTCTGGACTCGACGTTACCGATCGTGCGCCAAACCTGCCACTGCGACACGCTGCCTACCGCTCTCATGAGTGGTTTGATTCTGACGGTGTTAGCGCCCTTTTTTATAACCTTCTTTCTGACCGCATGACGTGACCTCTTACTGGAGGAAATCATGACTCCACGATTTTCAGGAGAAAAACCGAGTCTGCAACCATCAGCATTTAAAAGTCTCACGCTCGGCCCGATGCTTGCCGCGTTTGAACAGCTGCTGATGTGTATCAAAACTCAGCCCAAGGCGTTGATCCCGGTGGCTATGTTCCTGTCGCTGACGGGGCCTGTCCGGGCGGAGCCAACGATTATGGAAAATGTGCGTGGTTATACCGTGAGTGGAGGCGGTCTGATGCGTTTTGATGCGTTGGCCTTTGATGCGTCGGGCAAAGTGATTTGCGTCGGTATGGCGGCCGATCTTGCTGGCAAGCATGCATTGGCGACGCGCATCGATGGTAAGGGTGCGTCCCTCTTGCCTGGGTTGACCGATGCGCACGGCCATATCAAATGGCTTGGAGAGTCCCTTCGAAGCATTGCTTTACGGGGCTCTCCAACACTGGTTGATACGCAGGAAAGGCTTCGGGTATTCGCTGCAGCGCGCCCCGGCGCCCGTTGGCTGACTGGCTCAGGCTGGAACCACGTTACCTGGAAGTTGGGGCGTTTTCCGACGGCTGCCGAAATTGATAAGGTCGTTGTCGATCGACCAGTGTGGCTAATTCGGGTGGATGCCCATGCCGGATGGGCTAATACCAAGGCGATGCAACTGGCGGGTATTACTAAGGACACGCCTGATCCGAAAGGCGGACGTATCGAACGGGATGCAGAAGGTAACCCGACAGGTGTATTTATCGACGCCGCTATGGGGCTGGTCGCGGATATTATTCCGCTGCCTGACGAGCAGGAGCGAGAGGTCGCGTTGCAGGCTGCATTGGAGCATCTCAATGCACAAGGACTGACATCTGTGCACGATGCAGGTGCTGATAGGCAGATGATCAAGACGATGCGCGGTTTTGCCGATCGCGGCCGGCTTCCGTTACGTGTCTACTCGATGATCAACGGTGCGGGGGATGATTTCGCGGTGTTGTCCCAGGACGGCCCTTTGATCGGCTATGGCGATGATCGTCTTACCATTCGTAGCGTCAAGCTTTGTGCCGATGGCGCTTTGGGAAGCCGTGGTGCGGCGCTGTTTGAGCCATACACCGACGACCCAACCAACAAGGGGCTGCTTTTTGAAAGCCGGCAGGAGATGAAGCACAAGATTGAGTCGGTACTGAAAGCCGGCTTTCAAGCTAATGTGCATGGCATCGGTGATGCTGCCATCAAGCAGGTCATGGATAGCTTTGAACAGACCTACGCCACAGTCGGTGGGCGCGCCTTGCGTAACAGGATCGAGCATGCGCAGGTGGTTGATGTGGAGCAGATACCGCGCTTTATCGATCTAGGGCTGATTGCATCGATGCAGCCTACACATGCTACCAGCGACATGAATATGGCTGAGGACAGGGTGGGTGTCGAACGGATCAAGGGGGCTTATGCCTGGCGCACTCTGCTTAACCAGGGAACGAAAATTGCGGCAGGGTCAGACTTCCCAGTCGAATCTGCCAATCCGTTCTACGGCATACATGCTGCCGTGACTCGCTCGGATCATGAGGGCAACCCCTTGGCTGGATGGCACCCTGAGCAGGCCATGACCCTCTTCGAGGCTTTCCGTGCATTTACGCTGGATGCAGCTTATGCAGCCCATCAAGAAGCTACCCAAGGCAGCATTGAGCCCGGAAAGTGGGCCGATTTTATCCTGGTTGATCAGGACATTTTTGCCGTCAGCCCGGCAGACATCTGGAGGACACGCGTCCTGCAGACTTGGGTTGGCGGGAAGAAGGTCTATCAGGCGATTGAATGAGCCCGGTTCGACCGTTTAATTTCCAAATCCCACCCATAAAAAAACCGGTCACCAAGGACCGGTTTTTTTACACATCCCCCGTCAAAACCAGCCTGACGCAGGACCAAAATCTGAGTGGAGCGGGTAGAGGGAATCGAACCCTCATCTAAAGCTTGGGAAGCTTTCGTTCTACCACTAAACTATACCCGCTCAGAGCGGCTGACTTTGTACCAGATGTGCTCGCGGATTTGAAGTTTTTCTTCGAAAATTCTGTGTTTTACGTGCCAACGGTCGATCGTGGGCAGGCGGCCCCCCTGGGAAATCCGGCCCGCCCACAACCCCACCGCTCATACGGCAAACGCATGCTGTGGCTGTGACGCGTGGTACCGCAACCGGCTTGGCTGCTGCTCCGGTCTTAAAAAGCCCATCAACGCCTCCCGGCTATCCCGGCACGCGGCCTTGTGCTCCATATCCAGAAAGTGCCCGGTCGCCTGAATCGTGCCGAAGCTGCTTTTCGCAATATGTTGCCCAAACAGCTTGGCATCCTGGGCACTGGTGTACTCGTCCCATTCGCCGTTCAAGAACAACACCGGTATATCAATCTGCTTAGCGGCCTTGAGGTAGCACAGCCGGTCGCTGTTGAGCACGTGGCTGATGTGAAAGTGCATCTGCCCATACTCGTGCTCGGCCAGGCTGCTCACGTGTTTGTGATTGAAGCGTTTGAACAGCGACGGCAGGTGTTTGCCGATGGTGCTGTTGACCAGGTGGCCCACGCGGTCACGGTCGAGGTTGCCGAGGTAGTCGACACCGCGCTCCAGGTAGTCGCGCATCGGGGCGTTGATCACCGGGGAGAACGAGCTGATCACGGCCTTTTCCACACGGCGCGGGCGGTGGGCGAGGGCGACGAGGGTCGCGGCGCCGCCCCAGGAAAAGGACAGCACGTGTTCGGCGGCGAAGTGGTCGATGAGTTCCAGAAGGATCTGGCCCTCGACTTCTTTCGTCAGCATATGCTCGTGGCGGTTGTGGATTTTGGAGCGGCCAGCGTAGGGCTGGTCATACAAAACCACGTTGAACGTCGGGTGCAGGCTTTTCACGGTCTGGGCGAAAGACGCAGTGGTGGCCATTGAGCCGTTGACCAGGATGATGGTCTTGGCTGCTGCGTCCGCGCGATAGAACTCCGTGTAAACCCGATACTGACCCTGTATATCCAGCACAGCGATTTCTGGCCTCATGTCGTAAGACTCCTGGCAAGCGGGTAATGCGCGCAGATCACTCTGCACGAGCTTTGTGACAGGTAGGCATACGCCTGGAAGTGAGGGCCCATGTCGATCCGGTACTGGCTGGCCGACGGGTGTTGTTATGGCGGGCAATTTGCCGTGAGAGGCCCGCAGGTCAAGCGTGCGGACGGGCAAAGTGTTTCTTGTAGGTAGGGGTGACTCGCCAGTCAGATTGCGGCTGGCTGGGTTGATTCAAGCATCAGGGATGCCAGTTCGCCAGTCGATGGCGTGGGTTTTTGCCATCATCGGCTGAACGGTCATCAGACCTGTTGGATTTCAGCCTCTGTAAGCGCCCGGTAATGGCCTGGCGCAAGGGCTGCGTCCAACTCCAGCGGTCCCATGCGTTCGCGGTGCAGGCGCATCACTTTGTTGTCGAAGTGCCCGAACATGCGCTTCACCTGGTGATAACGCCCTTCAATGATGCTCAGGCGCGCCGTTCTGGGGCCCAATAGTTCCAGTTCCGCCGGTTGGGTGGTGAGGTCTTCAAAGGCGAAGTACAGGCCGGCGGCGAAGGTGGCCGCGTATTGCGGGCCGATGTCCTGCTCGGTCTCGACGTAGTAGACCTTGGGCAGTTTGGTTTGCGGCTGGGTCAGGCGGCGCGACCACTGGCCGTCGTTGGTGATCAGCATCAGGCCGGTGGTGTTGAAATCCAGACGACCGGCGATGTGCAGCTCGTGCTTGTCCGGTTCATCCAGCAGGTCGAGCACCGTGGGGTGTTGCGGGTCGGACGTGGCGCTGACGCAGCCCTGGGGTTTGTGCAGCATGAAGTAGCGCGCGGGTTTGCCGACCTGGAGGATTTCACCGTCGACACACACGCGGCTGAATTCGCGCACTTCGTAATGCGGATCGCTGACTGTTTGGCCGTCGACGCTGATCCGCCGCTCCACCAGCAACAGGCGAACCTGTTTACGGTTGAAACGCGGCAGGTTGCTGAGGAAACGATCTACGCGCATTACGACCGCTCGTTGCCGCGCAGTTGTTCGTCCACCTGGGCACAACGCGGGCACAGGCAGGCTTTATTGCGCAGTTCCGCCGGCAAGGCTTCGAGCACTGCGGGGTCGATGCTGACGGAATAGCACCAGCACGCCTGGTCGGCAGTGCGCGGGTCGGCCAGGGCGCAATCGTTGCGGGCGCCGCAGGCGGGGCAGAGGGTTGGCGTGGTCATCGGTCGCTTCAGGCTGTATCGGACAAGGTCCCGGTGAAACCCGGTGTGCCTTGCACGATACAGCCCCGCCGCGTTATTGCAAATCACGCTCCAGCACCACCACCCGTTGGCCTGCGCCAATGCCGCTGCCGGGCTGCACCGGAATTTCCCGCACGGTGCCGGCGAACGGTGCGACTACCGGGATTTCCATTTTCATCGACTCCAGGATCACCAGCACATCTCCCGCCGCCACGCGTTCGCCAGCGCTGACCTGCACTTGCCAGAGATTGCCGGCGATGTGGCTGTCGATGCTGTATTCGTTGGCCTGCAAGGGCGTGTCTGCGCCCTGTGGTGCGGCGAGTTCCTCGCTGTCGAAATGCGCCTGGCCACTGGCGATCCAGCGTTCGCGTTCGGCGTTGAACGCGCGCTGCTGTTGCCCGCGAAACGCGCCGATGCTTTCGGCTTCCTGCGCGAGAAAGGCCTGGTAATCCGTCAGGTTTAACTGGCTGTGTTCGATGCTCAGTTCAAACCGCCCAAGGGGGAAATCCCGGCGAATCTGCACCAGCTCATCGGCGCTCACCGGGTAAAAGCGGATCTGGTCGAAGAAGCGCAGCAACCACGGTTTGCCATCGAACGCGGCCACTTCCCGGTAGCGGTTCCACATCTGCAAGGTACGCCCGACGAACTGATAACCGCCGGGGCCTTCCATGCCGTAGACGCACAGGTAGGCGCCACCGATGCCCACGGAGTTTTCGGCGGTCCAGGTGCGTGCCGGGTTGTACTTGGTGGTGACCAGGCGGTGACGCGGGTCCAGCGGCGTGGCCACGGGCGCGCCGAGGTAGACGTCGCCCAGGCCCATCACCAGGTAGCTGGCATCGAACACGGTGTGGCGCACTTCGTCGAGGTTGGCCAGGTCGTTGATGCGGCGGATGAACTCCAGGTTGCTCGGGCACCACGGGGCATCCTTGCGCACGGTGGTCATGTATTTTTCGATCGCCAGTTGGCAGGCCGGGTCGTCCCAGGACAGTGGCAGGTGGACGATGCGCGACGGCACTTGCAGGTTTTGGCTGGCGCAGACGGCGTGCCATTCGGCGGTGATCAGCGCCAGGAGGTCGGCGAGGGTAAGTTGTTCGGGCTGGTAGTGGATTTGCAGGGAGCGGATGCCGGGTGTCATGTCGATGACGCCGTGCAGGGCTTGTGCTTCGAGGGCTTGCATCAGGGCGTGGGCGCGAAAGCGCAGCACCAGGTCGAGTTCCGGGGCGCCGATTTCCAGGAGCAGGTGGGTGTCGCCGGCGAGGCGGGCGACGAGGCGGGTGTCGGCCTGGCCGATGTCCAGAACAACAGGCGACCTGATCATTCCCACGCTCTGCGTGGGAATGCATCCTGTGACGCTCTGCGTCATTGCGTCGACAGCGGGACGCGGAGCGTCCCAGGCGGCATTCCCACGCAGAGCGTGGGAACGATCCCATTTCAAGGCGAGGTCTCGGGCGGTCTTGATGTCGACGGGGGTGAAGCAGATTTTGTCACCCGCCTTGAGCTGGCCCAACTGCCACAAGTCCGCCTCGATCACTGTCACCGGGCATACAAACCCACCCAGGCTCGGGCCGTCGGGGCCGAGGATCACCGGCATGTCCCCGGTAAAATCCACCGCACCAATCGCATAGGGATTGTCGTGAATATTCGACGGATGCAACCCCGCCTCACCGCCATCCGTACGCGCCCACAGAGGCTTCGGCCCGATCAACCTCACACCCGTGCGGCTGGAGTTGAAATGCACTTCCCACTGGGTGGCAAAGAACGTCTCGATGTACTCGGGCTTGAAGTATTCCGGCGCGCCGTGGGGGCCGTAGATCACCCGCAGTGTTCGCACCTCGCCAAGCGGTTCAGGCACTAGCGTATTGCCGCAACTGAGATCCTCCAACGGCAGTAAGTGCAACACATCACCCGCCCGCAAAGCCCGCCCGCCATGCCCACCAAACTGGCCAAGGGTGAAGGTACTTTTGCTTCCCAGATAATCCGGAACCTGCAGCCCGCCGCGCACGCAAAGGTAGCTGCGAGCACCGGCCCCGGCGATGGTGCCCAGGCTCAAGGTTGCGCCCGCCGGGATCAGCAACGCGGTGTTCATCGGTACCGCTTCATGATTCAAGCGCAGCACAATGTCTGCACCCGTCACCGCCACCACCGCCGCACAATTGAAGCGCAGCAACGGCCCGCTCATGGTGATTTCCAGCGCAGCGGTGCCCTCGGCATTGCCCAGCAGGCGATTGCCCAGGCGCAGCGCGCGACTGTCCATCGGCCCCGACGGCGGCACGCCTACGGCCCAGTAACCGAGGCGCCCCGGATAGTCCTGCACACTGGTTTGCGTGCCGGCGCTGAGCACTTCAAACGTGTTGGCGTGGTACACCAAATCTTCAAGGCAGCGCGTCCACGGATGGCCACTGGCGAACGGTGTAGCGAGCAGAATCTGGCGCAGATAATCGCGGTTGGTTTCCACGCCGTACAGTTGGCTGTTGCTCAGGGCTTGATGCAAATCCAGGCGTGCCTGTTCGCGGGTCGGCGCCCAGGTGATGAGCTTGGCGATCATCGGGTCGAAGTAGGGCGGAATCTCGCAACCGGCCTCCACCCACGTGTCGATGCGCAGGCCTTCAGCGACCGGGAAGTCCACATACGTCAAAAGCCCCGGGCTTGGCTGAAACTCCCGGCCCGGATCTTCGGCGTACAGGCGTGCCTGAATCGCGTGGCCGTGAGGCTTCAGTTGCAGTTCCCGCAATGGCGGCATTTCCCCGGCGGCCAATTGCACCATCCAGCGCACCAGGTCCACGCCCCACACTTGCTCGGTGACGCCATGTTCCACCTGCAACCGGGTGTTCACTTCCAGAAAATAGAAGCGGCCATCGGCGCTATCAAAGATAAATTCCACGGTGCCGGCGCTGCGGTAATTCACTGCCTTGGCCAGGGTGATGGCGGCACGGCACAGCTCATCCGCCATGCCGTCGGGCAGGTTCGGCGCCGGGGTTTCTTCAAGCACTTTCTGGTTGCGCCGCTGCACCGAACAGTCGCGCACGCCGAGGGCGATGACCTCGCCGCAGCCGTCACCAAACACCTGCACTTCCAGGTGCCGGGCGTGCTGGATGTACTTCTCGATAAACACACCGGCATCGCTGAAATTGTTCTGGCCCAGGCGTTTCACCGCCTCGAAACAGTCGCGCAATTCATCGGCGCTGTGGCACACGCGCATGCCGATCCCGCCACCACCGGCGGTGCTTTTAAGCATGATCGGATAGCCCACGGTTTCCCCGGCCAGTAGTGCGGCGTCGAGGCTGTTGAGCAGCTCGGTGCCTTCCAGCAGCGGGATGTTGTGCTGCCTGGCCAACGCGCGCGCGGTGTGCTTGAGGCCGAATACCCGCAGCTGTTCCGGCGTCGGGCCGACGAAGGCGATGCCTGCTGTTTCGCAGGCTTCGGCGAAGGCGGCGTTTTCCGATAGAAAGCCATAGCCGGGATGAATCGCGGTGGCGCCACACGCCTTGGCCGTGGCGAGGATTTTCTCCACCGACAAATAGGTGCCGGCCGCCGCGCCTTCGCCCAGGCTGTAGGCCTCATCCGCTTGCTGGATATGCAGGCTGGCGGCATCGGCTTCGGAATACACCGCCACGCCCTTGACCGAAAGCTCACGCAAGGTGCGCAGGATGCGGCAGGCGATGACGCCACGGTTGGCGATCAACAGTTTTTCGAACATGGCAAAACCCCGCAGGCCGATGAGTGCTCGGCCTTGTCCTGGGATGCGGGCCGTCCCGCAAATGTGGATGGCGCTGCGGTCGTCCGCAGCGCATGCAGTCAGTGTGGGAGGTGGAGTGTGGGAGCGGGCTTGCTCGCGAATGCGGTGGTTCAGTCAATACATCAGTCGCCTGATACGCCGCTTTCGCGAGCAAGCCCGCTCCCACACAATCTCGCTCCCACAGGTGATCTTCAGCGTTTTCGCAGGCACTGCCCGGCGCGAGCCTGGCACAGGGCGAACAACCACTGGCGCAACCGCTTGATCTTCAGTTCCATACCAGTAACTCCGCAGGGGTTGGGTTGTAGCCGTTGCACGGGTTGTTCAGTTGCGGGCAGTTGGAGATCAGTACGATCACGTCCATCTCGGCCCGCAGGTCGACGTGCTTGCCGGGGGCGGAAATCCCGTCCTCGAAGGTCAACCCGCCATCGGCGGTCACCGGCACGTTCATGAAGAAATTGATGTTCGGCCCGATGTCGCTTTTACCCAGCCGGCCATCGTGGGCGCAGGCCCGCAGGTAGTTGTCGCGGCAGCTGTGCATGTAGCGTTTTTCCAGGGCGTAGCGCACGGTGTTGCTCTCTTGGGCGCAGGCGCCGCCAAGGGTGTCGTGGCGTCCGCAGGTGTCGTCGACGATGGTCAGCATTGGCTGGCCGAGGTTGGAATACAGCACGCTGCCGGTGCTCAGGTACACGCTGTTTTGCCGACGCAGGGTGCGCTGCACGTCGTAGCGTTCCCTGGGGTTTTTCAGGCTGTAGAACAGCGTGTCGACCGCCTGGTTGCCCTCAAGGTCGAGGATGCGCAGGGTCTGGCCGGCTTTGACTTCCATCAGCCAGGGTTCGCCGGCGGGAATGGTCGCGCGGTACACGGCCGCGTCCGGTTGTTTGGCGAGTGCGATAGACATGGCAGGTCCTCAGGCGAACAGACGGTCGGTGTTGATAAAGCCGCGCTCGTTTTCCGGGCGCGAGGTTCGGCAGTGTTCGGCGACGCTTGGGTCGGCGTTCATCCAGCTGAGTTTCAGCGGCTGCGGCGCGTACTCGGGGTTGGGGTCCATGGGATGTTGCAGCGCGGTGAGCACCACCAGTGTGTCCATCGGTGCGTAGAGTTCGATGTAGTCGCCGGCCTTGGAGTGACCGGGGACAAAGTGCAGGCTGCCAGCTTCATCTACCGTGACTTTGCTGAACAGGTTGAGGGTCATCAGCAGGTCGGACAGCCCCAGGCCCCACTTGCCCAGTTCCACCAGCAGGTTGTCGGTGCCGTTGCGGTAGAAGCCGTTGCGCAGCTCTTGATAGCGGCCTTTGCCGTATTTTTCCGCGACCTCGGAGGCGCATGACACGCCGCCGATACTGTCACTCCAGCCGCAGGTGTCGGCGGTGATGGCAGCCAGCACGCGGCCCATGTCCGAGTACAGGCAATGGCCGTTGGTGAGCTTGGCGGTGTGTTGGCATTTGAGGCTGTCGGGCAGGTTCAGGCGCTCGGTTTTTTCATTGGCATTGAGCAGGGTCAGGCTGACGTTGGCGCCGCCGCGAATGTCGGTGAGGCGCAGCAGTTGGCCGCGCTTGAGCACAAAGGAACGGTGGCCGCCGCCGGGGAGCATTTCCTCGGCGAAAGGTGGGAACAATTGAGTTGAGTCGGTCATTTGGAAGTGGCTCCAAGTTCGGCGGCGATCGCCTTGCGGCGCTCGCTGTTCAAAGGGATGTCGTAGGTGATGCGGGCGCCGTAGGCGCCGGGGGCGTGTGGGTCGAGGCGCACCTTGTCGAATACCAGCAAGCGGGTGCCGAGGCTGAAGCCTTCGCTGAGGTCGTGGGTGACCATGAACACCGTCAGCCTGGTTTCGCGCCACAGCTCCAGCAACAGCAGGTGCATGTCTTTGCGAATGCCCGGGTCGAGGGCGCCGAAGGGTTCGTCCAGCAGCAACACGCGGGGCTTCATGATCAGCGCCTGGGCGATGGCCAGCCGCTGCTGCATACCGCCGGAAAGCTGCGCCGGGTACTTGTCCAGGGCATGGCCCAAACCGACTTTATGCAGCAGCGCCGCGGCCTGTTCCCTGGCCTGTTTTTTCGCGCTGCCGAACAGGCGGCCGAGCAACGCTGAACGCGGCAACTCAAGGCCCAGCGCAACGTTGTCCAGCACCGTCAGATGCGGGAACACCGAGTAGCGCTGGAACACCACGCCACGGCTGGCATCGGGTTCGGCGGCGAGCGGTTTACCGTCCAGCAGGATCTCGCCATGGCTGGCGGTTTCCTGCCCCAGCAGCAGGCGCAGGAAGGTCGATTTGCCGCAACCGGAGGTGCCGACCAGGGTGCAGAATTCGCCTTCGGCCACGTGCAGGTTCAGGCGCTCCAATACCACCTGGTCGCCATAGCGCTGCCACACATTGTTGACGCTGATAAAACTCATGCCCGCGCTCCTTCGTACCAGGGGAACGCGCGCCGGGTCAGGGCCTTGAGGCCCCAGTCCATCAGCCAGGCCAGCAGGGTGATCCACACCACGTAGGGCAGGATCACGTCCATCGCCAGGTAGCGGCGCACCAGGAAGATCCGGTAACCCAAACCGTCGGTGGAGGCGATGGCTTCGGCTGCAATCAGGAACAGCCACGCCGAGCCGAGCATCAAGCGCAGGGAGATCAGCAAACGTGGCAGCAATTGCGGCAGCACCACCCGCAGCATCAGGGTCCAGGTGGAGGCGCCGAGGGTCTGCGCCTTCACCAGCAACTCCACGGGAATTTCCCGTGCCCGCTGTTCCAGGTCCCGCGCCAGGGCCGGGGTGATACCGATCACGATCAGCATCACTTTCGACAATTCCCCCAGCCCGAACACGATGAACAGGATCGGCAGGATCGCCAGCGGCGGCACCATCGACAGCACCGTCAGCAAGGGGGACAACGGTGCGCCAAACAGCGGCAAGGTGCCGGCTGCAATGCCCAGGCACAGGCCGGCGAGGGCGCTGATGCCCAGGCCGATCGCCAGGCGGCGCAGGCTTGAGGCGCTGTCTTGCCACAGCACGTATTCACCGGTGCGAGTGTCGGCGCTGAAGGCCAGGCGTTTCACTGCGTCGCCCATTTGTGCGGCGCTGGGCAGCAGCTTGTCGTTGGGGTTGTCTGCCAGGCGCTCGGCCGAGCCCACGAAGTAGGCGAACAGCAGCAGGGCGAAGGGCAGCAGCACCAACAGCAGGCGACTGGAGCGTTCCGGGTGACGGTTGATCAGGCGCATGGCCGCGTCCTCTTACAGCGTGCCGTCGGCGGCCATCTGTACGTAGCTGGGGTCGAAATGCAGCTTGAGGTTGGCGGTGTCGCCGCGGGTCACGCCATTGGCGAAGCTCATGCCCACGGCGTTGGTGTCCTTGGCACCTTCACCCAGCAGGCCGTGTTTAAACGAGAACTCGGCGACTTTGCCCATGGTGGCGGGCAACTGCGCGCTGGTGGCGAAGGCCAGGGCTTCCTTGGGCGTGGCGAACAGCTTGGTGGTGTCCAGTTGCGACTGGAAGCCCTTGAGGTCGGTGCCGGAGGCCTTGGCCATGTGTTCCAGGGCGTCGGTGCTGGCGGCGTTTTTCGCGTTCATCAGCGCCACCACTTCAAACCAGGCGCCGGTCAACGCTTTGCCCAGCTTGGGGTTGTCCTTGAGGGTCTGGGTGTTGACCACCATCATGTCCATGATTTCGCCGGGCACTTTGCTGGAGTCGAACACTTCGGTGACGCCGGGCTTGGCCTTGATCTCCGAGAGCATCGGGTTCCAGGTGGTGACGGCCTTGACCTGGTCGGTGTTGAAGGCGGCGGCGATGTCGGCGTCGGAGGTGTTGACCACTTTCAGGTCTTTTTCGCTGAGGTTGGCCGACTCCAGGGCGCGGGCCAGCAGGTAGTGGGACACGGAAAGTTCCACCAGGTTGACGTTCATGCCCTTGAGGTCGGCGACGGTCTTGCCTTCACCTTTGATGACCACGCCATCGTTGCCATTGGAGAAGTCGCTGACCACCAGCGCGGTGCTGTCCACGCCGCCGGCGGCGGGAATGGTCAGGGCGTCCATGTTGGTCATGGTGCAGCCGTCGAACTGGCCGGCGGTGTACTGGTTGATGGATTCGACGTAGTCATTGAGCTGCACCATGTCGATCTTGATGCCGTACTTCTTGGCCCACTTGTCGAGGATGCCTTGGCTGCCGGCGTATTCCCACGGCATCCAGCCGGCATAGATCGTCCAACACACGCTGAAATGGTCTTTGGGGGCGGCTTGGGCGGAAAAACTCACCACGGCGGCGAAGGCGGCGGCGAGCAGGGCGGGTAAACGTATCGAGGGCATGGATGCTTCTCCAGTTGATCAAGGGCGAGCAGGAGCAACGCGGCACCGTGAACGGTGGCTTGTCTCCCGGGCTTTTATCCCGCCGTGTAACCTCAACTGGAGGTCGCCGACTCTCGGACCAGCCACTCGCCTTAGCGAGCCGGAACCCTAGTCAGCCATTGCAAATTGTGGTGCCGCGAACCTGTGATGACTCCTGCACGGGAGAGGTAAAGCGAGAGTCGTGCCAAGTGGCACGGGTGCAGTAATGGCGTGGGTTGGCGCGAGGAGGGGGGCGCAACGTGCGGTGAATATGCGTCGTGGTGGTGCGGGATTGCACTGCAATGAGGCGACCGGCAGATGTATCAATCTATGTCTAAATCGCACCAGATTCCGTTTTTGATGTCAGATATTTCGTCAGGCAGTGAAAGCTGTTTGCCGCCCCCCAGCGTCGCTGGGTGTGCTCTTCCGCGGTCCAGGAGGCCGCCATGTATCGTCGACTGCTTCTCATCGCTTTGCTCGGCTTGACCCTTTCTGCGTGCGCGCCTTATTACGGTGGCGGCCAGGCCTACTACGGTTCCGAGGTCTACACGGCGCCCGCGCCGGCGTATTACTACGGCGGCGGCCCGTATTACCATTACCGCCAGGGTTACTACCCGCCACCGCAGCGTTATTACCCGTCGCCGCGTTATTACCAGCCGGCGCCTCGCTATTATCCTGCGGGGCCGCGCGCGGGTTATCGGCCTTACCCAAACCAGGGTTGGGGCAACAGTCACTGGGGTAATGGTGGCGGGCATGGCCAGGGTGGTGGTCAGGGTGGAGGCCGTGGCGGCGGTCATCGCTGATAGGAATAATTGGAAAAACGGCGCTCAGGCGCCGTTTTGTTTACCGTTGGTCGGCACTGTCATATTTGACAGCTATCCTGTGGGTTACGCCTGTAGTTAATTGGGAGCAGTCGCCTGTTAGGCGTATCGCTTCCAGCATCGACTGATGGAACCCATGACATGAACGTCAGCCCGCTCTACCTGTTATTTTTTGCTTTTCTTGGCGTCAGTACGTTGGCAGCAGCGCAATCCTGTCCTTACCCGAGTGCTGTACGCTACGTTGACGGTCACTTTCAGGGAACTGACAGCGACTCGCCATGGATAAGCCAGGCAATGAGCGGCCGGGAATTCGTGGAAACCTTTGTCGGCGCGCTTTTTACTCCAAGCGAGCAGGACGAGCGCAAGCATGGCTATCTGGAAAAGTGCATTTATAAAACCCTGAGGGGCAAGACAGTCACCCTGAGGTACGGCACGGCTCAAGCCGGGGGGGCGATGTCGCTGGCAGATACCACGCATTGGGTACCGGGCACCGATGCTTTCGGGCAACAGATTTTCCAGTGCGACGACCACCAACCCGATAATTGTGCCTTCACGTTCGAGGGCAAAAAAGCGCCGGCGGACGCTCAATAGTCAGACAGGTCCGCCAGCGGATGCCGCCCTTCCCAGACCTTGTGGAAGTGCGCCTGCACCACGGCCTCGGGGATCAAGTTGATGTCCGGCCAGTGCCAGTGTGGCTGCTGGTCCTTGTCGATCAACCGCGCCCGCACACCTTCGCTGAATTCCGGGTGACGGCAGCAGTTCAGGCTCAAGGTGTATTCCATCTGGAACACCTGGGCCAGGGACAGGTGCCGCGCGCGCTGGATCTGTTCCCACACCAGGTGCGCGGTCAGCGGGCAGCCTTCGTTCAGGGTCTTGCCTGCGCGGCGGAGCAGCGGGTCGGTGTGATCGCGTAACTGGCTCAAGGCTCGCCACGCACAGCGCACATCCCCCACGTCCAGCCACTCGTCGATCTGCCCACGGCGCGGCAGCCATTGGGCTTCGGGCAACTGGCCGGCGGCTTCCTGGGCCAGGGCCTTGAGCAGGCTGTTGAGCTGCATGTCGGTCTGTTCCTGCCAGTTCAGTTGCAGCAGGCCTTCAAGCAGTTCGTCTTGTTGTTCATCCAGCAGGAAACGGTCAGCCAGGCCCAGGTCCAGGGCGTCGCGGCCATTCATATGGGCGCCGGTCAGGCCGAGGAACAACCCCAACTTGCCGGGCAGGCGAGACAGGAACCAACTGGCGCCCACGTCCGGGTACAGGCCGATGCTGATTTCCGGCATGGCCAGGCGGCTGCTCGGAGTGACGATGCGCACGGCGGCGCTTTGCAGCAAGCCCATGCCACCGCCCAGCACATAGCCGTGGCCCCAGCAGATCAGCGGTTTGGGATAGGTGTGCAGGCGGTAGTCGAGGCGGTACTCCGCGGCGAAAAATTGCGCGGCCAGCGCCGGTACTTCGCCGGGATGTTCACGGCAGGCCTGGGCCAGGCTGCGCACTTCGCCACCGGCGCAAAAAGCCTTGGGGCCATTGCCGCGCAGCAGCACGCAGACGATTTGCGGGTCTTTGGCCCAGGCGTCCAGGCGTTCGCTCAGGGCCAGGATCATCGGCAACGACAAGGCATTGAGGGATTTTTCCGCGTCCAGGCTGGCGATGCCAACGCGGGCGCCGCCGGTGCCAATCAGCTCTTCGAAGTGCAGGTTCATCATGACCTCAATCGAGAAAGTGAAGGTTCAGTATGATCGCTTCGCAGGAAAGTGCGGTATCTGCGTCAGATCAATTGACAAGCAAGGTCGGCTTTCCTAGGGTTCGCCTCATTCTTTTGACTAGACAGCGTAACCATGACCACCGACGACCGTATCAAACTCGAACCCAGCTGGAAACACGCCCTGCGTGACGAGTTCGACCAGCCGTACATGGCCCAGTTGCGGGAATTCCTGCGCCAGGAGCACGCGGCAGGCAAGGAGATCTATCCACCCGGCCCGATGATCTTCAACGCACTCAACTCAACGCCCCTGGACAAGGTCAAGGTGGTGATCCTCGGCCAGGACCCGTATCACGGCCCGGGCCAGGCCCACGGCTTGTGCTTCTCGGTGCAACCGGGCGTGCCGGCACCGCCGTCGCTGGTCAATATCTACAAAGAACTCAAGCGTGACCTGAACATCGACATTCCCAACCACGGCTACCTGCAAAGCTGGGCCGACCAGGGCGTGCTGATGATCAACACCACCATGACCGTGGAGCGCGCGAATGCCAACGCCCATGCGGGCAAGGGCTGGCAGTTCTTTACCGATCGGATTATTGAAGTGGTGAGCGAGCATCAGCCGCACCTGGTGTTCTTGCTGTGGGGCGCCCATGCGCAGGGCAAGCAGAAGCTGATCGACGCCACCAAGCACCTGGTGCTGACGTCGGTGCATCCGTCGCCGTTGTCGGCCTATAGAGGGTTTATTGGCTGCGGGCATTTCAGCCGCACCAACAAGTTTCTTGAGCAGAATGGCGAGACGCCGATCGAGTGGCGATTGCCGCCGGTTTGACATAGCTCCAATGTAGGAGCTGTCTCGCTAAAGCTCGACAGCTCCCACAATTGAACGTCTCTTGGGCTTCAGATTTTGTCTGGCTGCCGGTTCCAGTGCCGAAACAAAGGCTCCGCCAGAAACAGCACAAACAACAAACGCATCACCTGCATCGCCGTCACCAATGGCACCGACAATTGCAGGGTTTCCGCCGTCAGGCTCATTTCCGCAATTCCGCCTGGCATCATGCCCAGTGTCAGCGAACGCAGGTCCAGATGTGTGAGTGCGCTCAAGCCCACAGCCGCCAGCGTCGCAATCAACATGGTCAACGCCGTACCGATCAACGTACGTCCCATGAACAACGGCGCGCGCCGGAAGAACTGCCGGTTGAAGTGGCAGCCCAGGCCGCTGCCGATCAGCCACTGGCCGATCTGGCTGCCGCCGTCGGGCAGCCCGATGTGCAAGTCCCAGGTAATGCTGGCGGCGGCACTGACCAGCAGCGGCCCGAACAGCCAGGGGTTTGGCTGACGCAAGCGCTGCCAGCCCCAGGCCACCAGTGCGCCGACGGGAAACAGCAGCGCCAGCCAGGTCCAATCCACCGTCGCCGGATGAAACTGCGGGGCACCTTCCCCCAGCAAATACTTGAACGCCGCCGGCACACAGAGCACCACCACCAATACCCGCAAACTCTGGCCCGCCGCGACGCGGCTGAGTACTGCGCCGTTGCGTGCGCCGAGGTTGACCATCTCCCCCGACCCACCCGGCATGCTCGAGAAAAACGCTGTGGCACGGTCTTCACCGCTGCGGCGCATCAACCACACACCCACGATGCTGGAGAGGCTGGTGACCAGCGCGCCGAAGAAGATCAGGCCGAAGTGGCTCATCACCTGCTCGATCACCACCGGGGTGAAGTGCAGGCCGATGCCGATGCCCACCACCCATTGGCCGCATTTGCGGCCGCCGGGAATTTCCGCGAGCTGCCAGGGTGTCAGGCAGCGCACCAGGATGATCGCCAGCAACGAGCCGACCATGTACGGCAGTGGCCAGCCGATCTGGCTGGCGAGATACCCGCCCAGCAGACCGACCAGCGGTGTTGCCCACCAGTTTCTGAACGTGGCCTCAGACATCGGCCACGGCACGACGCTGCAGGGAACGCTTGCGCCAGATGCGCAGGAGCGGGAACAACAGCATCAAGGCCGTCAGTACCCACACGCCGAAGGTGATCGGGCTCGACCAGAGGATCTGCAATTCGCCGTTGGAAATCGACAGCGCACGACGCAGGTTCTGCTCCATCAACCCGCCGAGGATAAAGCCCAGCAGCACCGGCGAGAGCGGGAAATCCAGCTTGCGCAGGATGTAGCCGAAGATGCCGATGCCGACCATCAGGAACAGGTCGAAGGTGGTGGCGTGAACCGCGTACACACCGATCGCAGTGATGATGGCGATCACCGGCACCAGTGCCCAGTTCGGCACGGCAAGGATGCGGGTGAAGATGCGGATCATCGGGATGTTGAGGATCACCAGCATGATGTTGGCGATAAACAACGAGGCGATCAGGCCCCAGACGATGTCCGGTTGCTGTTGGAACAGCAGCGGGCCGGGGGTGATGTTGTACAGCGACAGGGCGCCGATCATCACCGCCGTGGTGCCCGAGCCGGGTACGCCGAGGGTCAGCATCGGCACCAGGGCGCCGCAGGCGGAAGCGCCGATCGCGGTTTCCGGAGCCGCGAGGCCGCGCATGTCGCCCTGGCCGAATTTACCGCTGGCACCGGCCAGGCGTTTTTCGGTCATGTAGGCCACGGCCGAGGCCAGTGTGGCACCCGCGCCCGGCAATACACCCATGATGAAACCCAGCAGGCCGCAGCGAATATTCACGACGAATACCGCGGAAGCTTCCTTCAGGTTGAACATCATGCGTCCGGTGGCTTTCACGGCTTCCTGGCCACGGTGGGTTTTTTCCAGCAGCAACAGGATCTCGCTGATGGAGAACAGGCCCAATACAAGCACCACGAACTGGATGCCGTCGGTCAGGTGGATGTTATCGCCGGTGAAGCGGTATACGCCGCTGTTGGCATCGATACCCACTGCTGACAGAAACAGGCCGATCAATGCCGCGACAAAGGTCTTCAGCGGCTTGTCACCGGCCATGCCGCCCAGGCAGACGATGGCAAACACCATCAGTACGAAATATTCCGCCGGGCCGAAGGCAATCGCCCATTTGGCCAGCAGCGGGGCGAACAGCACCATGCCGCAGGTGGCGATAAACGCACCGATGAACGAACTCCACGCCGACAGCGACAACGCCACGCCCGCCAGGCCTTTGCGAGCCATCGGGTAGCCGTCGAGGGTGGTCATCACGGTGGAAGCTTCACCCGGGATGTTCAACAGGATCGAGCTGATGCGCCCGCCGTATTCGCAGCCCAGGTACACGGCCGCCAACAGGATCAAGGCCGACTCAGGCGGCAGCCCCAGGGCAAATGCGATGGGGATCAACAGCGCTACGCCGTTGATCGGCCCAAGGCCCGGCAACAGGCCGACCACGGTGCCGATCAAGGTGCCGCACAGTGCGGTGATCAGGTTGTAAGGGGTCAGTGCAACGCCGAAGCCCTGGCCCAAATAGCTGAACGTATCCATATCAGTTCTCCAGAACTTCAAGCAGGCCGAGCGGCAGCGGTACATCCATGGCCTTGTCGAACAGCAGGTAAAGACCGATGCTCATCAAGGTCACGATCACCACGCTGGGCATCCAGCGGCCGCCATACAGGCGCGCCATCGGAATGCCGATCAGCATGCTGCTGAGGATGAAACCCAAGGGTTCGAAGGTGCCGGCAAACACCAGCAGCAACCCGACGCAGATGCCGATCTTGATCAGGGTCTGGCGGTCCAGCGCGGGCTCTTCTTCTGTGTGCTTGGTGGGCTGTGGACGAAACAGCATGTAGATCAGGCCCAGGCCCATCAGCCCGAGCATCAGCAGCGGGTAGGCCCGAGGCCCTACCGGCTCGTAGGAAAACGACGCCTGATATGGCCAGGCCATCAGTGCGAGGCCGGCACAGACCAGCAACATCACTGAGGCGAAAATGCGTTGTAAGAGCATGGGAAACTCCTTGGAGACTCTTGTAGGCGCGAGCTTGCTCACGAAGAACGCCAGGACGTCGCGTTTATACAGGCAGCACGCGTCATCGTTGAAGTTTTTCGCGAGCAAGCCCGCTCCCACAGAGGGGCGATTACTGGATCAGGCCGAACTCTTTGGCCAGCACTTTGTAGTCAGCCACCTGTTTCTTCACGTAGGTGTCCAGCTCCGGGCCGGTCATGGCGAACGGGAACAGCTCGCGCTGGTCACGCAGCTTGGCGAACTCTTCGGAAGCCAGCAGTTTGTCGAAGGCGTCTTTCCACCAGGCATAGTCTTCGTCGCTGACTTTTGGCCCGAGGTAGAAGCCACGCACCACCGGCCAGACGATGTCGTAGCCTTGTTCCTTGGCGGTCGGGATGTTCTTCATTTCCGGCTCGTCCAGGCGTTCGTCGGAGAACACCGCCAGCAGGCGCATGTCACCACTGAGGATGTGCGGCATGGAGTCGGAGATGTCGGTACTGCCTACCTGGATATGGCCGCCTAGCAGGGCGGTGGCGATCTCGCCGCCGCCTTCCAGTGCCACGTAGCGCAGGTCACGCGGGTTGATGCCGGCGGCCTTGGCGATCAGGGCGGTTTGCATCCAGTCCTGGCTGCCGACGGTGCCGCCGGAACCGATGACCACGCTGCCCGGATCTTTCTTCAGGGCCTTGACCAGATCGTCGAGGTTTTTGTAGGGCGAATCGTTTTTCACCGCGATGGCACCGTAGCTGGTGCCGACGGCCGCGAGCCAGCGCACGGCGCTTTCATCGAAGCGGCCAAATTTGCCCTGGGCCAGGTTCAACAGCGAGCCGCTGGACCACGCCACCAGCGTGCCAGCGTCGGCCGGACGCTGCGCCACGACGGCGTTGTAGGCCACCGCGCCCACGCCGCCGGGCATGTAGGTAACGCGCATCGGCTTGCTCAACAGTTTCTCGTTGACCAGCGCGCTCTGCGCCAGTTTGCAGGTCAGGTCGAAACCACCGCCAGGGGACGCCGGGGCGATGCACTCCGGGCGCTTGGGCTCGGCGGCCAGCAGTTGGCTGGCGAACAGCATGCAGCTGGCCGTCAGGGCAAATTTACGCAGTGAAAGGGTCATGTTCATCTCCATCATTGTTGTTATGAGGTTGCTGTTACCAGAGTGCGACGCTGTAGCTCACCAGCAGGCGCACTTCATCCGCATCACGGGCCGAATAGTTGGAACGGTAGGTGGCATTGCGCAGACGCACGGCCACGTCCTTGAACGTGCCGCTTTGCACCACGTAGCGGATCTCGCTGTTGCGTTCCCACTCCTTGCCGGTCTCGCCGTTCTTGAGCTTGATGTTGTCACCCGACAGGTAACGGCTCATGAAACTCAGGCCGGGAATCCCCAGCTTGGCGAAGTCGTAGTCGTAGCGAGCCTGCCAGGAGCGTTCTTCGGCGCCGGCAAAGTCGTTGATCTGCACGAAGTTGACAAGGTAAGGATCGCTACCGTCCACGTAGGGAAAGGCGCTGTCGCCGGACATGTGCTGGTAACCGGCGCTGAGCTTATGGCCATTGAGGGCATAGCTGAAGAGGCCGTTGAGGGAGGTGTTGTCGATCTTGCCGCCGCGCGCCGCGCCGGTGTCGTCACTGACGGCCAGGCGCAGGTCGGCGCCGAAGGTGCCGGGGCCCATCGGGCGCGAGGCCACGAGGCCGAGGAAATGCTGGCGGTACACGTCGTCGAGTTGGGCGAAGTGGTAGCTGCCGGTGATCTTGTCGGCGAACTTGTAGTCCACGCCGCCGAAGTCGAAATGCTTGCCGGTGGCGCCGCTGAGGAAGCGGCTGTTCTTGTTGTTGAGGCCGATGTCTTCGTAGTTGGTGTCGTCGCGGTCCTTGGCCTTGTTCAGGCGGCCGCCGGTGAACACCAGGTTCTTGAATTCCCTGGAACTGAGCAGGCCGCCTTCAAACGTCTGCGGCAGGATGCGCCCGTCGTTGGGCTTGAGGATCGGCAATTCGGGGATCAGCGCGCCGATCTTCAGCTCGGTGGCGGAGATCTTCACTTTGCCGGTCAGGCCGAGTTTGGAATATTCGTTGGCGGCGCGGCCGTCGTCGTGGGTCGGCAACAGCCCGGTGCCGGTGCGGTCGGGGCTGGAGTCGAGCTTGACCCCGAGCATGCCCAGCGCATCCACGCCGAAGCCGACGGTACCGTCGGTATAGCCCGACTGCAGGTTGAGCATGAAGCCCTGGGCCCACTCGTCGCGCTTGGATTGTTGTGCGCTGGTGCCGTCGCGAAAGTCGCGGTTGAAGTACATGTTGCGGGTTTCGAGGGTGGCGGTGCTGTCCTCGAAAAAGGCGGCCTGGCCTGCGGGCGAAAAGCCGGCGAGGGCGGCGGCACTGGCAAGGGCGGTCTGGGTGATACGAGAAGAACGAGCAGGCGGCTGTGTGCGCAGCATCGTGGGTGTACTCCGTTATTGTTCTTATTTTGGCGAAAACGCTTCGAGGCGTTTTTCGGGCGCTATGGGTGAAATAGCTCGGCAGGCGAAACCCACCGTGGCTGGATGCTAAAGGGCGAAGCTTTCACTAACCTTTCAGTCGCCTTTCAATGTTTTCGGGCTTCACAGCGCAGGCCGCGCCTGTAAACTCCCCGGCAAAGCGTGGCGCCGACCACCCCCGAACGAGGTAAAAACCCATGCGTGTCCTTCTGGTCGAAGACCATCTGCAGCTAGCCGAAAGTGTCGCCCAGGCGCTCAAGAGCACGGGTTTGACCGTCGACGTGTTGCACGACGGAGTGGCGGCGGACCTGGCCTTGAGCAGCGAGGAATACGCGGTGGCGATTCTCGATGTGGGCCTGCCGCGAATGGACGGTTTCGAAGTATTGGCGCGCCTGCGGGCCCGTGGGAAAAATCTGCCGGTGTTGATGTTGACCGCACGCAGTGATGTGAAGGACCGCGTGCATGGCCTCAACCTGGGGGCGGATGACTACCTGGCCAAGCCGTTCGAACTGACGGAGCTGGAGGCCCGGGTCAAGGCGCTGCTGCGCCGTAGCGTGCTGGGCGGTGAGCGGCAACAGGCGTGTGGCGTGCTGATTTACGACCTGGACACGCGGCGCTTCACCCTGGGCGGCGAATTGCTGACGTTGACCTCCCGCGAGCAGGCGGTGCTTGAAGCACTGATCGCGCGCCCGGGCCGGGTCATGAGCAAGGAGCAACTGGCCTCCCAGGTGTTTGGCCTGGATGAAGAGGCCAGCCCCGATGCCATCGAAATCTACGTGCACCGCCTGCGCAAGAAACTCGATGGCCAGCCTGTGGCCATCGTCACCTTCCGTGGCCTGGGGTACCTGCTGGAAGCCCGCGATGCATAAGCCCAGCAGCCTGCGCTGGCGCCTGCTGTGGAACCTGGCGCTGTTGCTGGTGGTGTTGATGATTGCCAGCGGCTTGAGCGCTTACTGGAATGGGCGCGAGGCGGCGGACACGGCTTACGACCGCACGCTGTTGGCCTCGGCGCGGACCATTGCGGCCGGCCTGTCCCACCGCGACGGCACCTTGAGTGCCGATGTGCCCTACGTCGCCCTGGATACGTTCGCCTACGACAGCGCCGGGCGGATCTACTACCAGGTCAACGATATTCACCAGAAGCTGATTTCCGGCTACGAAAACCTGCCGGGCCCGCCGCCGGGAACTCCACGCACCGATGACTATCCGGCGCTGGCGCGCTTTTATAACGCCAGGTATCAGGGCCAGAACGTGAGAGTGGTCAGCCTGCTCAAGGCAGTCTCCGAACCGAACATGAACGGCATGGCGGAAATCCGCGTGGCCGAAACCGACGAGGCGCGGGTGGCGATGGCGCGCAGCCTGATGGCCGATACCTTGCTGCGCCTGGGGATGCTGGCCATCGGTGCATTGTTGTTGGTGTTCTTTGCCGTGAGTGCGGCGCTGCGGCCGTTGGAGCGCTTGCGCACGGCCGTGGAAGAGCGTCAGCCCGATGACCTGCGGCCATTGCCGCTGGTGGAAGTGCAGCATGAATTGGGCCCGCTGGTACATGCGCTCAACCATTTCACCGAACGCCTGCGCGGGCAGTTCGAGCGCCAGGCACAGTTTATTGCCGATGCCGCCCATGAGCTGCGCACTCCGTTGGCAGCGCTCAAGGCACGCTTGGAGCTTGGCCTGCGCGCCGAAGACCCGGCTACTTGGCGCACCACCCTGGAAACCGCAGCCCAGGGTACTGATCGCCTGACTCACCTGGCCAATCAATTGCTCTCGCTGGCGCGCATCGAAAACGGCGCCCGGGCGATTGCCGAAGGCGGGGCCCAGTTGCTGGACCTGAGCCAGTTGGCTCGCGAGCTGGGCATGGCCATGGCGCCGCTGGCCCATGCGCGTGGCGTGGCCCTGGCGCTGGAGGCGGATGAACCGGTGTGGCTGCGGGGCGAGCCCACCTTGTTGAACGAGTTGTTGAGCAACCTGGTGGACAACGCCCTGGCCCACACACCCCCGGGCGGCAACGTGATCCTGCGGGTCACGGCGCCGGCGGTACTTGAGGTGGAAGATGACGGCCCGGGCATCCCGCTGGATGAGCGGGACCGAGTGTTCGAGCGCTTCTATCGGCGCAGCCAGCAGGGCTTGGGGGCGGGCTTGGGGTTGGCGATTGTTGGCGAGATCTGCCGGGCACATCTGGCGCAGATCAGCTTGCATGACGGAGAGTTGGCGGGTTTGAAAGTGCGGGTCAGTTTTATCGCGGGGTAATCAGTAGAACATCGACCGTGCTTCATCCAGCTCGGCGCGCAAGGTGTCGCTGTAGGGGTCGAGTCGCAGCTTCTTGATCGCAGGTACCGTCAATATCGGCACGCTGGCCAGCGGGTGGTCAGTGTCGCGGTGGCAATACAACACGGCGACCTGCACCAGGTCGATATAGTCCAGGCGCTCGGAGTCGCGCTCAAGGTTCATGTACTGCGCCGGCAGGTTCACCAGCATTTCCGGGAAGTCCCAGCGCCGCAGCAGCTTGTCCCCCAGCAACGGGTGGATGCTTTCAATCACGTGATCGAGGCTGACCGGATCGGACAGCAGTTCATAGTGATCTTCGGCGAAGGTCAGGATCGGTAGCACGCCAATCTGGTGCACCAGCCCACCCAGCGCCGCCTGGTCAGGCTTCAACTGGCTGTGGTTGCGGCACAACGCATAGCTCACGCCGGCCACTTCCAGGCTGCGCCGCCAGACATCGCGCATCTTCTGTTCGACCACCTCGGAACGGGCGTGGAAGATCTGTTCCATCACCAGGCCGATCGCCAGGTTGCTGCTGTAGTTGGTGCCCAGGCGGGTGATGGCGGTGTGCAGGTCGGTGACTTCCTGGGTCGCGCGCAACAGGGGGCTGTTGACCACTTTGATCAGCCGCGCCGACAAGGCGGTGTCGCGGCCGATCACTTTGCTCAGATGGCTGATGCTGATGTCCGGGTCTTCGGCGGCCTGGCGAATGTTCAGGGCCACTTCCGGCAGCGTTGGCAGAACCAGGTCATCGTTATCGATGGCCACAACCAACGCCTGTTGGACTTTTTCCGCCAGCTTGTTCATTCAAGATCTCTAGGGTGTAGCAAAAAGGTACGACGATCAGCGCTGGATCTCGCGATCACGGTCCAGCTGGTAGGGCAGGTCGAGCAGCTGAAGGCCGGGGCCTTCCAGCGTGCCTACATGCACATCGCCACTCTCTGCTGCTTCGGCTTGCAGCACCGCTAGAAGTTCAATCGCCTGATCGGCACGGGCGGCAATCACCACCTCGCCGATGGCACTATTGTGATTCGGGGAGAACAGTGGGGTGCCGGGCTCAGGCAGCTCGCCGGCATTCAGGCTCAGGCGATACAGGCGACGCTTGAGTTTGCCCAAATACTGCATGCGCGCGACGATTTCCTGGCCGGTGTAGCAGCCTTTCTTGAAGCTGACGCCGCCGACGGCTTGCAGGTTGAGCATCTGCGGGATGAACAGTTCGCGGGTCTGGGGCATGACCTGGCCGATACCGGCACGGATCTGGCCCAGCAGCCATTGGTTCAGTTCACCTTCGTTCAATTGTGCGGCGAGTTGGCTGTGCAGGGTTTGAGCTTGGGCGGCGGGGGCCCAGAGTTCGGCACGGCCCGGCGATACGCGGATGGCGATCAGGTCGTCGCTGCGCACCACGCTGTCGGTCTCGGCGGGTAGTTGGAGGCCGAGGCCGGCCAGTACCTGATCGGCATCCGACACACCGAAACGCGCCCAGGCAGCGCTTTCGTCGGTGAGTTTGGATTTGGAGAACACGGCGTACTTTTTCAGGTCCGCCAGTTGTGGCTCCAGCAGTTCGGTGGCCATGGCCAGCAACACGCCATCGCCTTGCAGCAGGATGCGGAAGCTCGACTGCATGCGCCCTTTCTGGGTGCAGCGCGCGCCCAGGCTGGCCTGGGTGTCACTCAGGTAGTTAAGGTTGCAGGTCAGTTGTCCCTGGAGGAACTTGGCAGCGTCGGAACCGCGGACGGCGAGAACGCCTTCGTGGGACAGGGGGCAGAAAAAAGCAGAGTCAGCCATGGGTCATCGCAGGTTAAAAAGTCATGAGTGCATCATAGAGGGGCGCCCGGCAAATGGATAGTTTCCGTATGGCCGACCAAAGCCGACTGTTCCAGGCAGCTTCGGCCTGTATACTTGCGCTCTATTTGAGGAGCGCTCCATGGTCGAAGATGTAGAACTCAATCGCCTCTACTGGCACAGCCGCCGCGGCATGCTTGAACTGGACGTGTTGCTGGTACCGTTCGTCAGGGAGGTCTATCCGCACCTCAACGACGTCGACCGCGACTGCTACCGCAAGCTGCTGGAATGCGAGGATCAGGACATGTTCGGCTGGTTCATGGAACGCGCCGAATCGGAAGACCCGGAGCTGCAGCGCATGGTTCGGATGATTCTGGATCGTGTCCAGCCCAAGTAATACGTTCGAATGCCGCTGGCACGCCTCCGGGCAGCTGCTGGCGGCTTATCTTTTCGCCCAGGCGTTCGCACTGGGTGCGCTGTGGTTTCTCGATGTGTCCCCGTGGTTCGGAGCCTTTGGCGCCTTGTTGTGCCTGGCCCATGCCGGTTGGGTATTGCCGCGTCATATCCTGCTGACTCACCGTTCGTCGATCCGTGGCCTGCGTCGCGACGAGGATGGCTGGCAGTTGTGGAGCGCCGCGCGTGGCTGGCACAGCGTGCAACTGCGCCCCGACAGCCTGGCGTTGCCGTTGATCGTGGTGCTGTGCTTTCGGGTGCAGGGTGACTGGCGGGTGCGTTCGATCTGCGTGCCACGGGATTCGCAGGCTACCGATGTGCATCGGCGCCTGCGGGTGCGCTTGAAGTTCAGCCGCCGTAGGTGGTTGGCACCAGAATAGTGTCGCGTGCTTCGGGCAGCATTTGCGGGTAGTCGAGGGTGTAATGCAATCCCCGGCTTTCCTTGCGCTCCATGGCCGAGCGGATCATCAGTTCCGCCACCTGGGCCAGGTTGCGCAGCTCGATCAGGTCGCGGCTGACTTTATAGTTGCTGTAGAACTCGTCGATCTCATCCAGCAACAGTCGAACCCGGTGCTGCGCCCGCGCCAGGCGCTTGTTGGTGCGCACGATGCCCACGTAGTCCCACATGAAGCGCCGCAACTCGTCCCAGTTGTGGGCGATGATCACGTCTTCGTCCGAATCGGTCACCTGGCTGGCGTCCCAGCGGGGCAGGGCGGCCGGCACCGGGATGCGCGGCAGCTGTTCAAGGATGTCGGCGGCGGCGGAGCGGGCGTACACGAAACACTCCAGCAACGAATTGCTGGCCATGCGGTTGGCGCCGTGCAGGCCGGTGAAGCTGGTTTCGCCAATGGCGTACAGGCCGGGCACGTCGGTGCGACCGTTCTGGTCGACCATCACGCCGCCGCAGGTGTAGTGCGCCGCCGGGACGACCGGGATCGGGCCCTTGGTGATGTCGATATTGAACGCCAGGCAGCGCTCGTAGACCGTCGGGAAATGGGTCTTGATGAAGGCTTCGGGCTTGTGGCTGATGTCCAGGTAGACGCAGTCGATGCCCAGGCGCTTCATTTCATGGTCAATGGCCCGGGCGACGATGTCCCGCGGGGCCAGTTCTGCTCGTGGGTCGAAGCGCTGCATGAAACGTTCGCCGTTGGGCAGCTTCAGGTGTGCGCCTTCGCCGCGCAGGGCTTCGGTGATCAGGAAGCTCTTGGCCTGCGGGTGATACAGGCAAGTGGGGTGGAACTGGTTGAATTCCAGGTTCGCCACCCGGCAGCCCGAACGCCAGGCCATGGCAATGCCGTCACCGCAGGCGCCGTCGGGGTTGCTGGTATAGAGGTAGACCTTCGCTGCGCCGCCCGAGGCGAGAATGGTGAAGCGCGCGCCGTAGGTGTCGACTTCGCCGCTGGCCCGGTTGAGCACGTAGGCGCCGAGGCAGCGTTCGCCCGGCAGGCCAAGGCGCTTTTCGGTGATCAGGTCGACGGCGACCCGCTGTTCCAGCAGTTCGATATTGGGGCGTTGCCGGGCCTGGGCGAGCAGGGTCTTGAAGATCGCGGCGCCGGTGGCGTCGGCGGCATGGATGATCCGCCGATGGCTGTGGCCGCCTTCGCGGGTCAGGTGGAACTCGAAGCCGCCGTCGTCGGTGCCGGAATGTTCGTCGCGGGTGAAGGGCACGCCCTGGTCGATCAGCCACTGGATGGCTTCGCGGCTATGCTCGACGGTGAAGCGCACCGCTTCTTCATTGCACAGGCCGCCGCCGGCATTCAGGGTGTCTTCGACGTGGGATTGCACCGTGTCGGTGTCATCGAGCACCGCGGCGACACCGCCCTGGGCCCAGAACGTCGAGCCATTGGCGAGGTCGCCCTTGCTCAGTACGGCTATGCGCAGGTGGCCCGGCAGGGTCAGTGCAAGGCTCAAGCCCGCAGCGCCGCTGCCAATCACCAGGACATCGTGTTGAAACTGTTGGCTCATTTGAAGGATTCCGCAAAAAGCGATCCGTAGGGGGGCGCAAACAGGACGCCTGGATCGGCGAATCAAAGGGTGACACGGCCCACTAGTATATAGAGGGGGGGAGCGGCACAATAGCCGGGCATTCGTGGCATTGTGAGACTACGGGCAACGAACTGCACGGCTTTCATGAAACGGACAGCGATTGGGATGGGAACTTTTTGCATAGGCCCCGACTCAATAGCAGGATGCCCGAAAGCTGGGAACACGCTGGATTTGCTGAGCCGCGTCTGTGTCAGGCGCGTCAGGAAACTGGCGACAGATTATTCGCGCAGCCGGCATTGCCCGCGCTGCGTTTTTCGTGTGTGCCAAATCAGTGCGCGCCGGAAACTTGCTTGGAGGGGGAGAACTTTTGCGAAAAGTCCGAGTCTATGTTTGCAAGCCTGATCGATTAGTTATGCAAGCCTCCTTCAAGTACAACGAGGAGTGTTCATGCTAACCCAGGAAGAGGATCAGCAGCTGGTCGAGCGCGTTCAACGCGGCGACAAGCGGGCATTTGATCTGCTAGTGCTGAAATACCAGCACAAAATTCTCGGGTTGATCGTGCGGTTTGTGCACGACACCCATGAAGCGCAGGACGTTGCACAGGAAGCCTTTATCAAGGCGTACCGTGCACTCGGTAATTTCCGCGGTGACAGTGCGTTTTACACGTGGCTGTATCGCATCGCCATTAACACGGCGAAGAACTATCTGGTTTCTCGCGGTCGCCGCCCGCCGGATAGTGATGTTAGTTCGGAAGATGCTGAATTTTATGATGGTGATCACGGCCTCAAGGATCTCGAGTCGCCGGAGCGTGCATTGCTGCGCGACGAGATCGAAGGAACCGTCCATCGCACTATTCAACAACTGCCAGAAGATTTGCGTACGGCGTTAACTTTACGTGAATTCGATGGTCTGAGTTACGAAGACATTGCGAGCGTCATGCAATGTCCGGTGGGTACCGTACGCTCCCGGATCTTCCGGGCTCGGGAAGCCATCGATAAAGCCCTGCAGCCGTTGTTGCAGGAAAACTGAGACAGCGGCGACAGCCAAGAGAGGAACCGCCATGAGTCGTGATGCCCTGCAGGAATCGCTGTCCGCAGTGATGGATAACGAAGCGGATGAACTGGAACTTCGTCGAGTGCTTAATGCATTTGATGATGCCGAAACCCGTGATACCTGGTCTCGTTACCAAGTCGCTCGGGCGGTGATGCACAAGGATCTTCTAATCCCTCGTCTGGATATTGCTGCGGCCGTTTCTGCTGCACTGGCTGATGAAGCCGTTCCGGCAAAAGCTGCTCGCGGTCCTTGGCGTAGCCTGGGCCGTCTGGCAGTCGCTGCTTCGGTGACCGTCGCTGTATTGGCAGGTGTTCGCCTGTACAACCAGGACGAAATCGCCGGTGCCGAACTGGCCCAGCAGACCCAGCAACCGGTCATGGCCGGCCCGCAGGTCAAGGGTCCAGCCGTACTGGCCGGCTACAAGGAAAGCTCCGATACCACCGGGCCTATGGCCAACGGTGTACTTCAAGGGCAATCCGGCTGGCAGGATCAGCGTCTTCCAGGCTACCTGCGCCAACACGCACAGGAATCGGCTTTGAAAGGCACTGAAAGCGCTCTGCCTTACGCCCGCGCTGCAAGCCTGGAAAACCGCTAGTCCGCCAAGGAGCTTTATGCGCGCCATACCGCTCCTTGCGCTTTTGCTCAGTGGCTGGTTTGCAGTCCCCGTCCATGCCGATGAAGCCCAAGACTGGCTGACGCGTCTTGGGCGGGCGGAGCAGCAGCAAAGCTTTCAGGGCACCTTCATCTACGAGCGTAACGGTAGTTTTTCTACCCATGACATCTGGCATCGTGTCCAGAATGGTCAGGTCCGTGAGCGGCTTTTGCAGCTCGATGGTTCTGCCCAGGAAGTCCTGCGCGTCGATGGCCGTACCCAATGCGTGAGCGGCACGCTGGTTGCCGGGCTTGGGGGCTCCCCCAATACCTCTGCGCGTACCCTTGATCCGCAAAAACTCAAAGCGTTCTACGATCTTGCCGTCATCGGCAAATCGCGCGTGGCCGGTCGGAATGCGGTGATCGTTTCCGTGACCCCCCGCGATCAATACCGTTATGGTTTTGAGCTGCATCTGGATCGTGAAACTGCGCTGCCATTGAAGTCATTGTTGCTTAACGACCAGGGCCAGTTGCTGGAGCGTTTCCAGTTCACCCAGCTCAATACATCGGTGCCTGACGATCGTGATTTGCAGCCCAGTGGCGAATGCACGCCGGTGGCGGTGACCAACGCCAAGGCCCCGGAGGTCGAGATCCCTCAGGATTGGCGCCTCGACTGGTTGCCACCAGGCTTTCAGCTGGTCAACAGCAGTGCCCATAAAGACTCCCACACCAAGGTAACCGTCAGCAGTCTGATGTATGACGATGGTCTGGCGCGTTTTTCGGTATTCCTGGAGCCGCTTAACGGTGCGACCGTAAACGAGACCCGCACCCAGTTGGGCCCGACAGTCGCCGTTTCACGGCGGTTGAATACCCTGGAAGGCGAGGTGATGGTGACCGTCGTCGGCGAGATCCCGATTGGCACCGCCGAGCGAATAGCGCTGTCACTACGCAGTGGCACCGTGCCCGCCAAGCCTTGAGTTGTTAATCCTATGTTCATCCTGATATTTCAATGTTGCGCAGGAGATAGTCGATGCCTGCCTCTGCCGAGAGACATGAAATGTCTGGATCATTTTTTTCACTTGCTAATATTCCCTATGTTTTTTATAGGTCAGGGCTTAACGGCCCTGGCCTTGTTTTGTTCGCGGAACAAAAATGTCGGTCGCAGTTTTTCGGCGTTTATTGAACCCTGTCGCTCAACCCTGCTCGTCGTAACGGGAGCTGTATGTCGATACCACGTTTGAAGTCTTACCTATCCATAGTCGCCACGGTGCTGGTGCTGGGTCAGGCCGTTACCGCGCAAGCGGCCGAGCTGCCTGACTTCACCCAACTGGTGGAGCAGGCGTCGCCTGCCGTGGTGAACATCAGTACTACGCAGAAGCTGCCGGATCGTAAGGTCTCCAACCAGCAGATGCCCGACCTGGAAGGCCTGCCGCCGATGCTGCGGGAGTTCTTCGAACGCGGCATGCCCCAGCCGCGCACGCCGCGTGGCGGTGGTGGCGGCCAGCGTGAGGCCCAGTCCCTGGGCTCGGGCTTCATCATCTCGCCTGACGGCTACATCCTTACCAACAACCACGTGATTGCCGACGCCGACGAGATCCTGGTGCGCCTGGCGGACCGCAGTGAGCTGAAAGCCAAGCTGGTGGGCACCGACCCACGTTCCGACGTTGCCCTGCTGAAAATCGAAGGCAAGGACCTGCCGGTGCTGAAACTGGGCAAATCCCAGGACCTGAAAGCCGGCCAATGGGTCGTCGCCATCGGTTCGCCGTTTGGTTTTGACCATACTGTGACCCAGGGTATCGTCAGCGCCATCGGTCGCAGCCTGCCGAACGAAAACTACGTGCCGTTCATCCAGACCGACGTGCCGATCAACCCGGGCAACTCCGGCGGTCCGTTGTTCAACCTGGCGGGTGAAGTCGTTGGCATCAACTCGCAGATCTACACCCGCTCCGGTGGTTTCATGGGCGTTTCGTTCGCGATTCCGATCGATGTGGCCATGGACGTTTCGAACCAGCTGAAAACTGGTGGCAAAGTCAGCCGCGGCTGGCTGGGCGTGGTGATCCAGGAAGTGAACAAGGACCTGGCTGAATCCTTCGGTCTCGACAAGCCGGCCGGTGCCCTGGTCGCGCAGATCCAGGACGATGGCCCTGCTGCCAAAGGTGGCCTGCAAGTCGGTGACGTGATCCTGAGCATGAACGGCCAGCCGATCGTCATGTCTGCGGACTTGCCACACCTGGTGGGCGCGCTCAAGGCCGGCAGCAAGGCCAAGCTGGAAGTGATTCGTGACGGCAAGCGCCAGAACGTCGAACTGACCGTCGGTGCGATCCCGGAAGAAGGCGCGGCGCTGGATGCGCTGGGCAACAGCAAGCCAGGTGCCGAGCGCAGCAGCAATCGCCTGGGCATTGCTGTAGTCGAGTTGACCGACGAACAGAAAAAGAGCTTCGACCTCAAGAGCGGTGTAGTGATCAAGGAAGTCCAGGACGGTCCTGCCTCCCTGATCGGCCTGCAACCAGGTGATGTCATCACCCACCTGAACAACCAGGCTATCAACTCCACCAAAGAGTTCACCGACATCGCCAAGGCGCTGCCGAAGAACCGTTCGGTGTCGATGCGCGTCCTGCGTCAGGGGCGTGCCAGCTTCATTACCTTCAAACTGGCCGAGTAATCCGCTAGTCCAATAAAAAGCCCCGCTCTCGATGTTCGAGAGCGGGGCTTTTTTGTGGCTGAAAGGTTTAGCCCATCATGTCTTTGACCATGCGTTCCTGGTCGATCAGTTCACGCTGGCGTGCGTCGATACGTGACGAAAGCGGGAAGTTGCTGCCGGCGCGACGCTTGGCGAAATCCAATTGCTGGATGGCCTGCTTGAAATCTCCCACCAGCGCGAAGTACTCGGCCCGGGCCTGATGCAGGCCGATGATATTGCCCGACAAGCCACGGGTTTCCGCAACCTGGTACCAGACGTCCGGATCGTCCGGGCGAGACTTCAACAATCCTTCCAGGGCTTTTTCCGCGTCAGCGTTGCGGTTCTGCTTGAGCAGCAGATCCACACGAACCTGGTTCAGCGGATAGTTGCCTGGATATTGCGTCAACATTCGGTCCGTACGCTGCTGGGCATCCGGCAGGCGATTGTTGGTCATGTCCAGCTCGATCTGCGCCAGGTTGTAGGTGATGTCGTTGGGCGCCTTGGCCAGCAGCGGCTTGAGGTTTTCCCGGGCCAGGTTGAACTGGGCACCCTTGATCTGAGCGATGGCGAGGCCATAACGCGCGATATCGTTCTTCGGATTTTCATCCAGCTGGGCCTGGAAACGTTTGGCGGCCAGCCCCGGGGTGTCTTCGTAATACAGTTGCACTCGAGCACGGATCAGTTGATAGCGCAGGCTGTCCTCAATGCCACCCAGCTTGGCTTGCTCCGCACGGTTGCGGGTGTCGGCGATCCGCGATTCGGTTACCGGGTGAGTCAGCAGGAATTCAGGCGGCTTGGCATCGAAACGGTACTGGCGCATCAAGCGCTCGAACATGGTTGGCATGGACCGTGGGTCGTAGCCGGCTTTCTCCAGGTTGAGAATGCCGATGCGGTCAGCCTCTTGCTCGTTTTGCCGGGAAAAGCGCCGTTGCTCCTGGATCGCGGCGGCCTGGCTGCCGGCGATCGCGGCAATGCCCGCATCGCCTGCGCCAGCGGCGGCAGCGATGATGCCGCCGAGCAGCGCAGCCATCATCGGGATCTGCATGCGCTGCTGTGCTTCCACGCCTCGTGCGAAGTGACGCTGGGACAAGTGAGCCAGTTCGTGGGCCAGTACCGAGGCATATTCGCCTTCGGTCTGGGCGTTGAGGAACAGGCCGCCGTTGACCCCGACGATGCCGCCCGGTGCGGCAAAGGCGTTCAACTGCGGGCTGTTGATCAGAATGAATTCCAGGCGCCGGTCATTGACCTGGCTGGTTTCCACCAGCTTATAAACGCTGGATTCGACGTAATCCTTGAGCTGAGGGTCGTTGAGTTGCGAGACCTGGCCACGCAGGTAGGCCAGCCATGCCCGACCCAGATCGTATTCCTGTTTTGGCGAGACAATGGCAGAACTGGCGTCGCCAAGTGACGGCAGGTCGTCGGCGAAGCCTGGAGAGGCAAGCAGGCAAGCCAGCGTCAGCAGGGTAGGGCGCAAAAAAGTCATGCACAAAGCCTTTCGACAAAGAGCTTACTGTAGCCGGACACTGAGCTTCGGACCAGATATTCTAAGCGCCCTCGACGCCCACCCGGAGTTAGACCATGACCGACGCTGTAGCCTTCGATGCCGAACTGGATGCCAGTGGCCTTAACTGCCCGCTGCCCTTGCTCAAGGCCAAGCTGGAGCTCAATCGGCTGGCCAGCGGCGCGGTGCTCAAGGTGATCGCCACGGACGCTGGCTCCCAGCGGGACTTTCGTACGTTTGCCAAGCTGGCCGGCCACACCCTGCTGCATGAAGAAGACGAAGCGGGCGTCTATCGTTACTGGTTGCGCAAGGCCTGAATCGCTTGAATATGCTGTCCTTATCGCCTGAGGTTTATTGATGTTCAAAGTGTTACGTGACTGGATTCAGCGCTACTTCTCCGACGAAGAAGCCGTGGTGCTGGCCGTCCTGCTGTTTCTTGCCTTTACGGCCGTGCTCACTTTGGGCGGCATGCTGGCGCCGGTACTGGCGGGGATGGTGCTGGCGTACCTGATGCAAGGCCTGGTCTCCATCCTGGAGCGTCTGCGCTTGCCGGGTGGGGCAGCGGTGGGCCTGGTATTTGCCTTGTTCATGGGGCTGTTGCTGGTATTTATCGTGATCGTGGTGCCTTTGCTGTGGCACCAGTTGATCACCTTGTTCAATGAGCTACCGGGCATGCTCGCCAAGTGGCAGTCATTGCTGCTGCTGTTGCCTGAGCGCTATCCGCACCTGGTGTCGGACGAGCAGGTCCTGCAGGCCATTGAGGTGGCTCGCGGCGAAATCGGAAAGTTCGGACAGTGGGCGCTGACCTTTTCCCTTTCGAGCTTGCCGCTGCTGGTCAACATCATGATCTACCTGGTACTGGTGCCGATCCTGGTGTTTTTCTTCCTCAAGGACCGCGAGATGATCGGTCGCTGGGTGCGTGGCTATCTGCCCCGTGAGCGTGCGCTGATTACCCGGGTCGCCGAGGAAATGAACCGGCAGATTGCCAACTACATCCGCGGCAAGGTTATCGAGATTTTTATCTGCGGTGGCGTCACTTACATCGGTTTTGTCGCGCTGGGGCTTAACTACGCTGCCCTGTTGGCGCTGCTGGTGGGTGTTTCGGTGGTGGTGCCATACGTTGGCGCGGTGGTGGTGACGGTGCCGGTGATGTTGATCGCGCTGTTCCAGTGGGGCTGGAGTGATCAGTTCATCTACCTGATGGCGGTGTACGGCATCATCCAGGTGCTGGACGGCAACGTGCTGGTGCCGCTGCTGTTCTCCGAGGCGGTGAACCTGCATCCGGTGGCGATCATCTGTGCGGTGTTGTTGTTTGGCGGGTTGTGGGGCTTCTGGGGGGTATTCTTTGCGATTCCCCTGGCGACGCTGTTCAAGGCGGTGCTGGATGCCTGGCCTCGGCAGGAGCCGGTGGTGGCGCCGTTACTCTGATATTTGTGGTGCCGGTGCAGGGCCTCATCGCGGGCAAGCCCGGCTCCCACATTGACTGAGTTGTCCTGTCGAACAATGATCACAGGTGGGAGCTGGCTTGGCTGCGATAGCTATTTCAAAGCCAGCAGGTGAATCAAGCCTGGTTCAGCGCCTGTGCCGCTTCGAGCACTGCATCCACATGGCCTGGCACTTTCACACCGCGCCATTCCTGGCGCAGTACGCCATTCTTGTCGATCAGGAAGGTGCTGCGATCAACACCCAGGTATTCCTTGCCATACAGCTTCTTCAGCTTGATCACATCAAACAGCTGGCAAACCGCTTCGTCCTTGTCGCTGATCAGCTCAAAGGGGAATTCCTGCTTGGCCTTGAAGTTCTCGTGGGACTTCACGCTGTCCCGGGACACGCCAAACACCTCGGTGTTGGCCGCCTTGAACGCAGCATGCTGGTCACGGAAGCCCTGGCCTTCAGTGGTGCAGCCCGGGGTGCTGTCTTTCGGGTAGAAGTAGATCACCACTTGCTTGCCCTTGAGCCCGGCGAGGCTGAAGGTTTGCCCGCTGGTGGCCTGGGCTTCGAAGTCGGCTACCGGTTGGTCGATCACTACAGACATGAAGACTTCCTTACATAGGGTTCTGTGGGCGCCAAGGCTCGATCAGTGCGTCGAGGTTCAGGGCATCGGCGAAATCCAGGAACTGGTCGCGCAGCCAACTGATCTGTACGCCGGCCGGCAAGGTCACGGTAAAGGTGGCGTTGAGCATGGTGCCGCCGGTCTGCGGAGCCTGATAGGTGTCGCAGGTCAGGTTTTCCAGCTCGACGTTGTGGTCGATAAAGAACTGGCACAGCTCGTTGACGATGTCCGAGCGGTAGGCCGAACTGACATAGGCCACGTAGGGCAGGGCCTGCGGACGGTTTTCCAGGGCGGCGCTGCGCACCACGTTGACCGTGAAGTCATGCTTCTTCGCCAAACCCGGTAAACCGGTTTCAAGGCGGGCCAGGGCATCCCAGGTCCCGGAAATCTGCAGGACCAGCGCACTGCACTCGCCATGGCGGGTCAGGCGGGAGGTCACGACGGCGCAGCGGTTTTCATGGCTGGCGCGGCACAGGACGTTAGTCAGCTCCATGGGGTTGGCGCCGAGGGCACTGATGACAAGGAATTGTTCGCGGACTGTGGGGGTGGACATGCAGCCTTCCTAAAGCGATGAGCGGTCGATACGATGCAAGCGGTATCAATCAAAGGATGAAGGGTAGCGAAAACCATCGCCAAGGGCTAGGAGGTGGCGTTTTCATTACGTAATCAGCTTCATCAAACCCCGCTTTGGCAGAATGATGGCGCTGCCGCGAACTAAGTTGATCCAGAACGCATCCTCAGGCGGTACTTCGCTTGTACAAGCATCTTGGCGCCAGTACCATTACCGCTCTCTTTTTCCGGCAGGAGCAGTTGCATGATTGCGGGCAGTATGGTGGCACTGGTCACACCCATGGATGCACAAGGTAATCTCGACTGGGACAGCCTGGGCAAACTGGTGGACTTCCACCTGCAAGAGGGCACCAACGCCATCGTGGCGGTCGGCACCACAGGTGAATCGGCCACACTGGATGTGGAAGAACACATCGAAGTGATCGAGTTCGTGGTCAAGCGCGTTGCAGGGCGCATTGCTGTCATCGCCGGCACGGGCGCCAATTCGACCCGCGAAGCGATCGAATTGACCAGCAACGCCAAGAAAGCCGGCGCCGATGCCTGCCTGCTGGTGACGCCGTACTACAACAAGCCGACCCAGGAAGGCCTGTACCTGCACTTCCGCGCCGTTGCCGAAGCGGTCGATATCCCGCAGATCCTCTACAACGTACCCGGTCGCACCGCCTGCGACATGAAGGCCGAGACCGTGATCCGCCTGTCCACCGTACCGAACATCATCGGTATCAAGGAAGCCACCGGTGACCTGCAGCGCGCCAAGGACATCCTGGCCGGCGTCAGCAGCGACTTCCTGGTGTACTCCGGTGATGACGCCACGGCGGTCGAGCTGATCCTGCTGGGCGGTAAAGGCAACATCTCGGTGACTGCCAACGTCGCACCGCGCGCCATGAGCGAGCTGTGTGCCGCAGCCATTGCCGGTGATGCGGTCAAGGCCCGGGCGATCCACGAACAACTGGCACCGCTCAACAAAACCCTGTTTATCGAATCCAACCCTATCCCCGTGAAATGGGCGCTGCATGAGATGGGCCTGATGCCGGACGGTATCCGTCTGCCGCTCACCTGGCTCAGCGAAGCCTGTCACGAACCGCTGCGACAGGCCCTGCGCCAGTCCGGCGTCCTGGTTTAATTGAGGAAGCACTACGCATGAAGCGATTGGCCGGACTTTCCGCACTTGCCTTGATTATCTCCAGCACCAGTGGCTGCGGTTGGATCTGGGGCCCGGAAGGCTACTTCCGCGACCGCGGTAGCGATTACCTGGAAGCCCAACAAACTGCCCCGATGAAATTGCCGCCGGACGTCAATGTCGCCAAGCGCCTTGACCCGTTGCTGCCGATTCCGCGCAACGTGGCCGACGACACCTTCAAGGGTGAATACGAAGTGCCGCGTCCACAGCCGCTGTCGGCCGTGGCCGAGGCCAGCGACTACAGCCTGCAGAAGAGCGGCGACACCCGTTGGGTCATGGCCCAGCGCCCACCTGCCGAAGTCTGGCCGGTGGCCGTGCAGTTCTTCCAGGACAACGGTTTCCGCCTTGACGAACAACGCCCGCAGACCGGTGAGTTCACCACCGCGTGGCAGCACACCAGCGAACTGTCGGCATCCATGGCCAAGCGCCTGCAGGCCGGTGGTGTAGCCAATGACAGCGAAGCCCGCATCCGCGTGCGTATCGAGCCAGGCGTGCAACGAAACACCAGTGAAGTCTACGTGGTCAGCGCCGAGCGTCCTGCCGGCAGCACCGCCAACGTCGACTTCACCCCACGTTCGGTCAACACCGGCGTGGACGCTGCCCTGGTCGACGAAATGCTCGCCAGCATGAGCCGTATTTCCGAGAAGGGCGGTTCCGTCTCCCTGCTCGCCGCCGGTAGCTTTGACACACCTAGCCGCGTCAGCCTCAGCGAAGACGGCAGCGGCAACGTGGTGCTCAACCTGGGTGAAGACCTGGACCGCGCCTGGTCGAGTGTCGGCCGCGCGCTGGAGCACGGCGAATGGCGCGTTGAAGACATCAACCGCAGCCTGGGCCTGTACTACATCAACCTGGCCGAAAAAGCCGAGAAGAAAGACGACGAGCCAGGTTTCTTCAGCAAGTTGTTCGGCAGCAAGCCGACCAAGGAAGAGATCGAGACCCGCGCCGAGCGTTACCAGGTTCGTTTGAGCAAGGTAGGCGAAAGCGTGCAAGTCACCGTCGAGAAAAACATCAACACCGTGGCGCCGGCAGAAGTGGCGCGCAAAGTGTTGGGCGTGATTCAGGACAACCTGGGCTGATCCGATGCGTTTTGCCGTTCTCGGCAGCGGTAGCCAAGGGAACGGCACGCTTGTAGCCCACGACGACACGTACGTCCTGGTGGATTGTGGTTTCTCCCTGCGGGAAACCGAGCGGCGCCTGCTGCGCCTGGGGGTTCACCCCGCGCAGCTGAGCGCGATTCTGGTGACCCACGAACATGCCGACCACGTGCATGGCGTGGGTTTGCTGTCTCGGCGCTACAATCTTCCGGTGTACCTGAGTCGCGGCACCTTGCGCGGGATGCGCAAACCGATTGAACCCGCAGGTTTGCTGGCCGGTGGCGAACAATTGCAGATCGGTGCCTTGAGCATCGATGTGATTGAAGTGGCCCACGATGCCCAGGAACCGACGCAATACGTATTCAGTGACGGTGAACGGCGTTTTGGCCTGCTCACTGACCTGGGTTCGTACTGCGCCAAGGTGCTGGACGGTTACCGGGACCTCGACGCATTGATGATCGAGTCCAACCACTGCCGTGACCTGCTTGCGCGTGGCCACTACCCGGCCTTTCTCAAGCAGCGGGTCGGCGGGCAGTTTGGACATTTGAACAACCACCAGGCGGCGTACCTGGTGTATGAGTTGGGCTGGCAAGACCTGCAACACCTGGTCCTGGCCCACCTGAGCAGCAAGAACAACCTGCCGCAGCTGGCCCGGCAATGTTTTGTCGACACCCTTGGGTGCGACCCGGACTGGCTGCAACTGGCCGATCAAGATTCAGGGCTCGACTGGCGACACATCGCCTAGCCCACCTACTTAGCAAGCGGAGCCCATCATGGAAAAACGTGAAGAACTCTACCGCGGCAAAGCCAAATCGGTTTACAAGACCGACGACGCCAACCGCTTGATCCTGCTGTTTCGCAACGACACCTCGGCGTTCGACGGCAAGCGCATCGAACAGCTCGACCGCAAAGGCATGGTGAACAACAAGTTCAACGCCTTCATCATGCAGAAACTCGAAGCGGCCGGCATTCCGACCCAATTCGACAAACTGCTGGGCGACAACGAATGCCTGGTGAAAAAACTCGACATGATCCCGGTCGAGTGCGTCGTGCGTAACTATGCGGCCGGCAGCCTGGTGAAGCGTTTGGGCGTGGAGGAGGGCCTCAAGCTCAACCCCTACACCTTCGAGCTGTTCCTGAAAGACGACGCCAAGGGTGACCCGTTCATCAACGAATCCCACGTGGTGGCATTTGGTTGGGGCACCGCTGAGCAACTGGCTCGCATGAAGGAGCTGTCGCTGAAGGTCAACGACGTCCTGAGCAAACTGTTCGACGACGCCGGCCTGCTGCTGGTGGACTTCAAACTGGAATTCGGCGTGTTCCACGACGGCTCCATCGTCCTGGGCGACGAATTCAGCCCGGACGGCTGCCGCCTGTGGGACAAAGACACTCGCAAGAAGATGGATAAAGACCGCTTCCGCCAGGGCCTCGGTGATGTCATCGAAGCCTACGAAGAAGTCGCCAATCGTCTCGGCGTACCGCTGTAACCGACGCAAGCATCTGATAGCACGGAAAAAAATCGCTTTGGCGCTTTGCTTCCAGGAAACAGGCTGTTATGATGCGCGCCGTTGGAGAGATGCCAGAGTGGCCGAATGGGACGGATTCGAAATCCGTTGTACCTTCACCGGTACCTAGGGTTCGAATCCCTATCTCTCCGCCATTATTGAAAAATGAAAAACCCCCGATAACTTCAATGTTGTCGGGGGTTTTTTGCTTTCAGTCAGAAACTGCATAATGAATTCTGCTACGGTCTTCGTTAATTGGCGCTTCGGACATCGGTCATGAATTTTAAAAAAGTACTGGCGCATTTGCAGGCTGAAGTTCCCGAGCTATTGGCTGTGTATGTGTTCGGTAGCCAAGTGACGGGTGAGGCAGGTAGTGAGAGTGATCTGGATGTTGCGGTCCTTTCTGCGGGAGTGGTCGAGCCTTTATTGCTATGGCAGCTTTCTGGGGAGTTGGCCGATATCGTTGGAGTTCCCGTCGACTTGCTTGATTTGCGCGCAGCCTCAACGGTAATGCAATACCAAGTATTGACCACTGGGCGTCGGCTCTGGTCCGGGAACGTCCAGGCGGGTCTATTCGAGAGCTACGTCCTGAGCGAAAAAACCGCGCTGGACACGGCAAGGGCTGAATTGTTGGCGGATATCCAGAAGGAAGGGAAAGTTTATGGTCGATGATGTTCTCATCAATAAAGCAGCCAGTATTGAGCGTTGCGTTGCGCGCGCCCGTCAGGAATACGATAAGGATCCCACCAGCTTCACCACCGATTTCACGCGCCAGGATGCGGCGATTTTGAATATTCAGCGTGCCTGTGAGGCAGCGCTGGACATGGGCCAGCACTTGATTCGTCGTGAGCGCCTGGGTGTTCCACAAGGAGCTCGTGACGTGTTTGAGTTGTTATGTCAGGGCGGTTGGGTCAATCCTGCGTTGCTGACCAACCTGAAGAACATGGTCGGGTTCCGTAACATTGCTGTTCACGAGTACCAGACGCTTCAATTGCCGATTACTGTAGCGATCATTACAAAACACCTGGATGAGTTTCTAGCATTTAGTTCGCATATTTTGACCAAGGATGCGGGGTTGGAAAATAAACAAGTCTAATCTGTAAATTTTCCATCCCTCTGAATAAGTTTTCCTGCTGCGGTGTTCACCACACAGACCACTCAGGAAACGCCCATGAACAATCCCGCCGACCGCTACGACCGCCTGACCCGCACCTTCCACTGGCTGACCGCCGCCCTGGTGATCTTCATGTTCGCCAGCGCCCACGTCTGGGAAAACCTGGAAAAAGGCACGCCACTGCGCAAGGGCCTGCAATCGGTCCATATCTCCCTGGGCATCGCCATGGCGGTGCTGATCGCTGCACGTATCCTCTGGCGTGTGTTCGGCGGCAATCACCCAAAGGCCGACAATCACCCTGCGCTTAACGTGGCCGCCAAAATCGCCCACGGCTGTCTATACCTGTTGTTACTGACGCAGGTGACCCTGGGCTTCCTGTTCCGCTGGGCCCAGGGCGAGCCCTTCAAGTTTTTCGGACTGTTCCCGGTGCCAGCGCCTTTTGTGATTGATCACGAATTGCGTGGCACCCTGGGCGGCCTGCACAACAATGTCGCCTGGGCGATCATCGTACTCGCCGGGCTGCATGCCTGCGCCGCGCTGTGGCATCACTACATCCAGCGCGACAGCACGTTGCGCCGCATGCTGCCGGCCCCTCGTGGCGATCTTCCCTACTGAGTTTGCTGCTGTACTTTCCCTATCGTTACGGAGCATGAATGCCATGAAGAGTCGTCCCGAGCACGCCGTTGGTTACCGCACCGCTTTGTTCTTCGGCGCCTGTATGGCCGCCGCGCTATTGGCCGGCCAGGCCCATGCCTCCGGTGACGAATCGGCGCCGCCCAAGCCCAACTGCCCCAAAGGCCAGGTCTGGGATACCAAGACCGGCAAGTGCGTGCTGCAAACCAGCAAGGCCACGTCGGACGCCGACCGCACCGACTACGCCTACCGCCTGGCCAAGGACGGGCGTTACGAAGAAGCCCTGTCACTGCTCGACACCCTGCACAACCCGAACACCGCCAAGGCCCTGAACTACCGCGGCTACGCCACCCGCAAACTGGGGCGCACCGATGAAGGCATCAGCTACTACCTGAAGTCCGTGGCACTGGACCCCAACTACGCACAAGTCCGTGAGTACCTGGGGGAGGCCTACGTCATCAAGGGCCGTGTGGACCTGGCCCAGGAGCAACTGGTGAAGATCAAGGCGTTGTGCAGCACCACCTGCGAAGAGTACGAAGACCTGGCAGAAGCCATCGCCGCCGCGCCTCAGGCTTGAAGCTGTGAGCGAACAGCCGGGAGATTGCCATCACCACAGACGCTGAGTTGCGCCGAGAGTTGAGCCAGCTGTTGCCACGTTTATGGCGATACGGGCTGGTGCTGTCGCGACAAAAGCATGTGGCTGATGACCTGGTGCAAGCCACCTGCGTGCGGGCGTTGGAGCGTGCAGGCCAGTTCGTGGCTGGCACGCGGCTGGACCGCTGGTTGCTGACGATCATGCATTCGATCTGGCTTAACGAATTGCGCGCCCAGCGAGTACGGCAAGGGCAGGGGTTTGTCGACGCCGAGCAGGCGTTGTCGTTCGACGGTGAAGCCCTGGCTCAGGACCAGGTCCTGGCCGCGCAGGTGATCAAGCGCGTCAATGCATTACCCGAAGCGCAGCGGGAGACTGTTTTTCTGGCCTACGTCGAAGGCCTCTCATACAAGGAAATTGCCGAAGTCCTGCATATTCCCGTAGGAACGGTGATGAGCCGGTTGGCCGCTGCGCGCATGAAGCTGGCTGAAACTGCGCACTCAAGCGGCTTGTTGGATAAATCGAGCGGAGAACGACGATGACTCAAAATACACCACCGTCGGATGAACTGCTGGTGGCTTACCTGGACGGTGAGTTAGACCCTCAGCAGCGTCAGGTTATCGATAACCTGCTGGGGATCGATCCTGCCGTGACGGCCCGCTTGGAGCTGCTCAAGCGCGGCCACTTGCCGTTCAAATCAGCCTTCGATTCGGTTCTCGATCAAGCCCCTACAGAGCGTTTGCAGGTGATGCTCGATGCCTTGCCGCCGGCACAAACACCCACCCTGAGTCGACGCAAATTTCTCGCGGTAGCAGCAAGCTTTGCGGTGGCCGGTGTGGTCGCTGATCGCTTGTTCATGACCTGGCCCCGGCCTGAGCCCGGTTCGGGCTGGCGTGCCTCGGTTGCCGAATACATGGCGCTGTATACGCCCCAGACCCTGGAAAACCTCAGCGCCGATCCCGACTCCCATATCGCCCAGCTGAGTTCGGTCGGGACCCGGCTCGGCCTGCCGTTGAACCCGGATGCAGTACACCTGCCTGGCGCCGAATTTCGCCGCGCACAAATCCTCGATTATGACGGCGTACTGATCGGCCAACTGACCTACCTCGACGCGCGCCACGGCCCGCTGGCGCTGTGCATTACGGCGGCGAAAAAAGGTGCGGTGGCCATGGCCACCGAACAGCGCCGGGGCATGAACGTGGTGTTTTGGTCCAGCCCGTCCCATGCGTTCATGTTGATTGGCAGAAACCCGTTCGAGGATTTGCAGATCATGGCGCGCAGTGCCGAGAAGGCTTTGTCGGCATAGCTTCAATGAGACGATGAGGGCGTCTGCAACGCCCGCCACCGAGCCGGCGTCGTCCCCTCCCAGGAACGAAACGCACGATAAAACGAGTTGGTATCTTCATAGCCCACCAGGCACGCGATCTCGTCTATCTCAATCGACGGCTCGGTGAGCAGATGCCGCACCACTTCCTGGCGGGTTTCCAGCATCAGTTGCCTGAAACTGGTGCCGGCCTCGGTAATGCGCCGTTGCAACGTGCGTTCGCTCATGCCCAGCTCCCGCGCTACCTCGACCATCTCGGGGCGGCCACTGGCCAGGAAGCGCTTGAGGGTGATCTTGACCTGATGGCTGATGCTGGCCGGTGTCGAGGCCTCGGCAAGCGCTGCCACCAGGCCCGGGTTCAGCATTTCGAGCATTTGCGGGTTGTACCCCGGAAAAGATCGGTCCAGATCGGCGGCGTCCAGTATCAGCGCGTTGCGCCCGGCACCAAAACGCACGGAGCAACCGAAAAACTCGGCCAGTGCACGGCTGCCATCGTCCGGGCGAACCAGTTCGACCTGCAGGGGAGTGATCTGCGTCCGTGCTCCCCGTCGCCCCAATTCAACAAACGTCGCAAACGCCGCATCCACCAGCAGCGCAGGCGGTAATTCTGGCGTGTGCAACCAGTCGATGGTCACCGTACAGGTACGGCCATCCTCGCAAACCTGCAGGCGCTCGGGTGTGCACAATTGCTTGAAGCGGGCGAGGCGGTGCAGGCCATCGCGATAATCCCGGGCGATAAAAGCGGCAAAGCTGGAGGGTGGAAGCGCGGTGATATCCAGCCGCGTCACCAGTAATATCCCGACAGCCGGATCAGGATTAAGTATGCGCACCGCCTCCCACAAGCGAAAGAACTCCAGCGTCGTCACCTGCCGCCGGTCTCGCCGCTCGCGGATATGCAGGGTCATGGGCAAGCGTGCCTGACGCAACACCACCGACGGCTCCAGCCCGACGCTCTGCAGCGCCAGCCAGAACACATCCGGTATGTTGAAACGGGGTTGGGTCACGTCAGGCATGCGGCACCTTTTTCAAAAGCGTGAGATTAATCCGAGGCTGACACGCTGAGGTCATGCCACTTCTTATCCGACTCGGCCAAGTCTGCTGCTGCCCGGGCGGCGTATTGCACGGCATCGCTGCCGATCAGCAAGCGTAGCGGGGCGTCTTTGTTCAGTGCCAGCTCCAGCACGATTTCGGCAACCCGGTCCGGACCCGTCGGCAGGATGCCGGGGGAGTTGAGCAATTCAACCAGGGCGCCGACCGTTTGTTGGTAGGGCTCACTGATGGCCGGAATCGTCATGGAACTGCCCGACCAGTCCGTGCGCATGCCGCCCGGCTCCAGCACGGTCACCTGGATGCCCAGTGGTGTGACTTCCTGTGCCAGTACTGTGGAAAATCCACCGACTGCCCATTTCGCACTCTGATACGCGGCCAGGCCGGCCATGCCGATGCGGCCACCCAACGACGATACCTGGAAGATATGCCCACGGCCCTGGGCGCGCAGCACCGGCACCACGGCCTTGCTCACGTGCACCACACCATAGAAGTTGGTGCTGATCTGCGCGGAAAAATCCTCCAGCGTCACATCTTCCACCGACGCCAGGTCACCGTAGCCGGCGTTATTGACCACCACATCCAGGCGACCAAAATGTTTCACCGCGGCATCCACCGCTTCCAGCACCTGCTGGTTGTTGGTCACGTCCAGCGTGACCGGATAAATCGCCTCGCCGTAGTCGGCCACCAGGTCATCCAACTGCTTGGGATTGCGCGCGGTGGCAACCACACGATCACCGGCGCGCAGGGCGGCTACGGTAATCGAGCGGCCGAGGCCGCGGGAACTGCCGGTGATAAACCATATCCTGGACATTCGAACACCTCTTCGTTTGAGACTGCGGGAGTAACCTGTGAACGAATGATGGTCGACCGGCTTCTCTCATACACTAGCAAGAGGCCGCCAAGTGACTTGCATATCACGCCATTTATTCTGCGGCCAACCGTGCCGACAGGCTTTCGATAAACACCGTCTCCGCCCGGCTCATCTTCTGCTCACGGTTCCACAGCAGGTGGATATCCACGTCGGTAATCCCTTCGTCTGGCGGCAGGCGCCAGAGCAACCCATGCTTCACATCCTCGGCCACCACATGAATCGGCAGGCAGCCCAGGCCAAACCCGGCAATCACCAACCGCCGCACTTCCTCCAGGCTGGAGGACGACGCCACGATGCGCCCGCTGAAGCCCTGCTGGTCGCGAAAGATCGTCAACGGCGAGAGCATTCCGCCGATCTGGTCGCTGGTGAAACTCACGAAGTTCTCCGACTGCAAATCTCCCTCCGCCAGCCCGGTGCGTCCGAACAACGGGTGATGCCGCCCGCAAAAAAATGCATAACGCTGACGTAGGAACAGGTGCTGCTCCAGCCGTGGTTGCGGCCGGCGATTGAGGCTCAGGCCCAGCGTCGCGGTTTTCTCCAGCAGGGCGGCGACGATGTCAGAGCTGCGCATCACCTCAACGTCCAGGTCGACCCGGGGATGCTGGCGATGGAAGTCCGCCAGGAAGTCATCAAAGGTGTCCGAACTGATCCGGCTGATCATCAGCAACCGCACTTTGCCAAGCACCTCGTCGCCAGGCTTTTGCAGGGCGTTGCTCATCTGCGAGACCTGGCCATACATCTCGCCGGCGATCGCGAAAATCTGCTCGCCGGCTTCGGTCAGCACAAAGCGCGGGCCGCGCCGGGCGATCAACTGGCAGTCGAGCTGTTCTTCCAGGCGCTTGAGCGCCTGGCTGATGGCCGGCTGGGTGAGGTGCAGGCGGGCGGCGGCGCGACTGATGCTCAGCTCCTGGCCGATCACCCTGAAGGTGCGCAACAGGTTCCAGTCCAGGCGGTCATTGAGCAGCGGATGAACATCGCGGCGGTTTTCAGGCATGTCGACAGCTCGATAATAAGCAGGATTTATAATCGGAATAATAAATAGAAAATTGACTAATCATAGGGCTGAGACGAAAAATCACCCTCAACCAGCGCCATCAGAGCGCGTGCGCCAGTCCTTTCTCCTGCCAAAAAAATAACCAAAGGAGCCAGCCCCATGAAGCCTTCCGCTTCGCCGCAGCCGCGCCGTGCCGCGGCCGCCGCTTTCATCGGCACCATGATCGAGTGGTACGACTTTTACATCTACGCCACCGCCGCCGCGCTGGTGTTCGGTCAATTGTTCTTCCCTTCCGACGACAAACTGTTCAGCACCATGGCCGCGTTCGGCACCTTTGCCGTGGGCTTTTTCGCCCGGCCATTGGGCGGCATTGTGTTTGGGCATATCGGTGACCGTATCGGTCGCAAGAAATCCCTGGTGATCACGCTGGTGATGATGGGCGTGGTCACCGTATGTATCGGCCTGTTGCCGACCTATGCGCAGATCGGCGTCGCGGCGCCGGTGTTGCTGGTGCTGCTGCGCATCGTGCAGGGCATCGCCGTTGGCGGCGAGTGGGGCGGGGCGGTGCTGATGGCCGGCGAACATGCACCCAAAGGCCGTCGCAATTTCTTTGCCTCCTTTGCACAGTTGGGCAGCCCGGCGGGTTTGATCCTGTCGTTGCTGGCCTTCAGTGCGGTAACCCGTTTGCCGGAGGCCGACCTGCTCAGTTGGGGCTGGCGCGTGCCGTTCCTGGCCAGTGCCTTGTTGTTGATCGTCGGTCTGGCAATCCGCCTGGGCGTCAACGAATCGCCTGAGTTCCTGGAAGACAAAGCCAAGGCAGAAAAGGCCCGGGCCATCACCCAGGATCAGGCCCCGGTGATCGAAGTGCTGAAAACGGCCTGGCGCCCGCTGCTGCTGTGCATCGGCGCCAACACCCTGGGGATTGCCGGGGTGTATTTCACCAATACCTTCATGATTGCCTACACCACCCAGCAACTTAACCTGCCGCGCTCGTTGATTCTGGAATGCCTGTTTGTCGTGGCCATCATCCAGTTCTGTGTCCAGCCGCTGGCGGCCTGGGTGGCGGAGAAGGTCGGTGCCACACGCTTTCTGTGTGCGATGAGCGTGCTTGCGATGGCCTCGCCTTATCCGATGTTCGTGCTTGTCAGCAGCGGCCAGGCGCCATTGATCATCCTCGGCATCGCCCTGGCCGTGGTGTGCATGGCCTCGTTTTATGCGGTGATTGCAGGCTTCGTCAGCGGCTTGTTCGAAACCCGCGTGCGCTACACCGCCATCTCCCTGGCCTACCAAGTGTGCGGCGCACTGGCCGGTGGCCTCACGCCGTTGATCGGCACCTGGCTGGCCCATGAATACCAGGGCCAGTGGTGGCCGATGGCTGTGTTCTACAGCGCGATCGCGGCGGTTTCGCTGCTGTGCGTACTTGCGTTGTCCCGGCGTCACGCCACCGCCCACCGTCTTGAAATGGCTTGAAGCGTTTGATTGGAGAATGTGTATGTTGAAGATTAATGGCGAGCGCCTGTGGGCCAGCCTGATGGCCATGGCCGAAATCGGCGCCACGGCCCGCGGTGGCAGTTGCCGCCTGGCGTTGAGCGCCGAAGACCAGGCGGGCCGCGCACTGTTCAGCCGCTGGTGTGAAGAGGCCGGGCTGACCCTGAGCGTCGATGCCATCGGCAACCTGTTCGCCCGCCGGGCTGGCACCGACCCTGAAGCTGCGCCGGTGATGATGGGCAGCCACCTCGACACCCAGCCGGAAGGCGGGCGTTTTGATGGCGTCTATGGTGTGCTGGCCGGACTGGAAGTGATCCGCAGCCTCGACGACCACGGCATCAAGACCCGCAAACCGCTGGAAATCGCGGTGTGGACCAACGAGGAGGGCGCCCGGTTTACCCCGGCCATGCTCGGCTCGGCGGTGTTCACTGGCACCTTGGCGTTGGATAACGCGCTGGCCACCCGGGATGTCGCCGGTGTCAGCGTGGCGGATGCGTTGCGCAGCACCGGCTACAACGGCGAGCGCCCATTGGGCGGCGCGGTGGATGCGTATTTTGAAGCGCACATCGAGCAAGGTCCTATTCTGGAAGACAACGCCAAGAGCATTGGCGTGGTCACCGGTGGGCAGGCGATTCGCTGGCTCGACGTGCGCGTGGAAGGCATGGCCGCCCATGCCGGGACCACGCCGATGCCACTGCGCAAGGACGCCTTGTACGGCGCCGCGCAGATGATCCAGTCGCTGGAAAACCTGGCGGCTGATTTTGCGCCTGAGGGCCTCACGACCGTGGGTGAATTGAGCATCGCCAAGTCGTCGCGCAACACCATTCCCGGCTTGCTGAATTTTACCGTCGACCTGCGTCATCACCGCGACGCCGACATAGAAGCCATGGAGCAACAGGTGCGCACCCGCTTGCAGGACATCGCCGCCCAACGTGGTCTGAGCGTCACCGTCAGCCCGCACTGGATCAGCCCGGCGACACCGTTTGATGCCGAGTGTGTCGCCTGTGTGCAGTCCGCCGTGGATGCGTTGGGTTATGCCCAGCAATCGATTGTCAGCGGTGCTGGCCATGACGCCATCCACCTGGCGCGGTTCTGCCCCACGGCGATGGTGTTCATTCCGTGCGTGGGAGGCTTGAGTCATAACGAAGCCGAAGATGTGCTGCCCGAGGACGTTCGCCAGGGTACCGATGTATTGCTCAATGCCGTGTTGAAACGTGCCGGCCAGGCTAATTAACGAAACATTTCTGCAAGGTTGAACACGATCAAAATGTAGGAGCTGGCTTGCCTGCGATAGCGGTGGTTCAGGCAACAAATTTGTATCTGAGCCACCGCAATCGCAGGCAAGCCAGCTCCTACAGGTCCGGTGTTCAACCGCAGATGTGTGCCCATCAGGAGAAATCCCATGCGTACTTATTTCCACCCCGAACAACTCCTGCACCATCCTCGCAGCTACTACTCCCGTGGCCAGATGCGTACCCCGCAGGAAGTCCCGGAGCGCGCCCGCAATCTGCTGCTGGCCGCGCAAAACCTGGGCTTCGACATCCAGCAACCCCACGACCACGGCCTTGATCCACTGCTGGCTGTGCACGGTGCGGCCTACCTGGCCTTCCTCCAGGAAGCCCACCAGCGCTGGAAAGAAATCCCCGAAGACTGGGGCGACGAAGTCATGTCCAACATCTTCGTGCGCGAGCCCAACGCCCTGCGCGGCATCCTTGCCCAGGCGGCGCGCTACCTCGCCGACGGCAGTTGCCCGATTGGCGAACTCACCTGGCGCTCGGCCTATTGGTCCGCCCAAAGCGCCGTCGCTGCCGCCCGGGACATCCTCGACGGCGCACCCGCGGCCTACGCGCTGTGCCGCCCGCCAGGCCACCACGCGCGTTTTGATGCAGCCGGTGGGTTCTGCTATATCAACAACGCGGCGGTTGCGGCGCAGGCGTTGCACGCTGGCTTCGAGCGCGTCGCCGTACTCGACACCGACATGCACCATGGGCAAGGCATCCAGGAGATTTTCTACGAGCGTGATGACGTGCTGTACGTGTCGATTCATGGCGACCCGACCAACTTCTATCCGGGGGTTGCAGGCTTTGCGGAGGAGCGCGGCGCAGCCAAGGGGGAAGGCTTCAACCTCAACCTGCCGATGGCGCATGGCGCGAGTGAGGCGGTGTTTTTCCAAAAGCTGGAACTGGCATTGAAGGCAGTGAAGGACTTCTCGGCGGACGTGCTGGTGTTGTCGCTGGGGTTCGATATCTACGAGCTGGATCCGCAAAGCAAAGTGGCGGTGACACGGGAAGGATTTGCGCGGCTGGGGGAGTGCATTCGTGGATTGGGGTTGCCGTGTGTGATCGTGCAGGAGGGCGGGTATCACCTGGAAACGCTGGACAGTAATGCTCAGGCGTTTTTTGCAAGTGCGCAGGCGTGGTCGATGTAACCCGCTGAATAAAGCGCCCCGGACTGCCTTGGAAATACATTCAAGGCGCGTCCGCCCCGTGGGCCTCTCACGTCGATAATTTATATCTCTTAACTTCTGGTCGACACCCCTAAAGTCCCGCCCTGACTGGCCGAAACTCTGTCATACGATGTCGTATGCCCATAATGAGAACAATCGCCATGTCGCTCCGCAGCCTGTCCATCGCCCGCCGTGCGGGTCTCGGTTTTGCCTTGATTGCCTTGCTCGTGGCGCTGTTGGGGTTCTTTGCGCTCTCGAACATGGCAAGCATCCGCGAAAGCGCCGTGCAGGTTGAAAGTGGCCTGGTGCCGAAAATGCGCCTGGTCTCGGATATCCGCGAAATCATGCTGCGCATCCGCACTATTTCCCTGCGCATGGCCCTTGATCCCAATCCCGCGAGCCTCTCGCAATACCGTAGCCAGATGGACACCCGCAGCCAGGATCTGACGAAGAAACTGGCCGACCTGAATGCGGTGATTGATACCCCCGAGGTACGCAATCTTTATGATCAGTTCCAGGTCTCCCTGCGTCAGTATCAGCAAGGTCTCACTCAGTCATTCATCCTCGCCGACAAGCAGCAGACCGCCGAGCTGAACAAGTTGCTGCTGGTGGACATGAAGACCGTGGTCGACGGTTCCGGCAATCAGCTCAATGCCCTGGCCGACTATTACAACGCCCAGATAAACCTGCAGGGCCAGACGGCCGAGTTGCAGTACAGCCGCTCGCGCACGATGGTCTTCGGCTTCGTGCTGCTGGCGGCGTTGAGCACCGTGGCCCTGGCCTGGTTGCTGACGCGTAGCATTGTCGGCCCGCTCAGCCACGCGGTGCGCGCCGCAGAAAACGTCGCCCAAGGCGACCTGACGCAAACCGTTGAAGTCACCGGCGATGACGAAGTGACGCGCCTGCTGGTGGCACTGCAGAGCATGCAAGGCAGCCTGCGCAGTACCTTGCAGCTGATTCGCCAGTCGGCCGGGCAGATGGCGGCATCGGCCACCGACCTCAACGGCATCACCGACCAGAGCAGCCGCAGCCTGCAAAAGCAGACCGCTGAAATCGAGCAAGCCGCCACCGCGGTCAACGAGATGACTTCGGCCGCCGATGAGGTGGCACGTAATGCAGTCTCCACTTCCGAATCCACCCGGCTCTCCAATGAAACGGCCCGCGATGGCCAGCAGCGCGTCGGCGAGACGGTCAGCGCGATTCAGGCGTTGAGTACCAACATCGGTGAAACCTCGAGCCTGGTGCAAAACCTCGCCGATCAATCGCGGGACATCGGCAAGGTGCTCGATGTGATTCGCTCCATCGCCGAGCAGACCAACCTGTTGGCCCTGAACGCCGCCATCGAGGCGGCGCGTGCCGGTGAGTCCGGGCGTGGCTTTGCCGTGGTGGCCGACGAAGTGCGTGCGCTGGCCCATCGCACCCAGCAATCGACCCTGGAAATCGACCAGATGGTCACCGCGATGCGCAGTGGCTCCAGCGAGGCACTGACCTCAATGCAATCGAGCACCCAGCGGGCCAGCGAAACCTTGATCCTGGCCGAAGGCGCCGGTGGAGCCTTGAGCCAGATCACCGACTCCATCGACCAGATTCACCAGCGCAACCTGGTCATCGCCAGCGCCGCCGAGGAGCAGGCGCAAGTGGCCAAGGAAGTGGATCGCAACATCGTCAACATTCGTGACCTGTCCGCGCAATCATCTTCGGGAGCAGGGCAGATCAACGGGTCGAGCCAAGAGCTGGCGCGCTTGGCCGTGTCGCTCAATGAGGCGGTGGCGCGGTTTCAGCTGTAACCGGGTCTAGTCGTGCCACGGATGGCACCAGCTCCAGGATCCGGTCACGACCCCCTTCGGCCACCAGGTACGTTCCCTTCGTCGTACGCACAATCGACTGTGGCGCCTTCAGGAAAGACAGGATCGTCTGCTGGCGTCCTTGCTTGTCGATCAACAACAAACGCGCGCGGTGGGTGGAATCCTCGTTGATCCATAACCCGCGTTCATCGCACATCAGGAAGGTGGGTTTGTTCAATTGGCTCAGTACCACTGGATCGCTACCGTCCTCGGTTAATTCGCGGACCACACCCTTCTTCTTTTCCGTGTAGAGCATGCGCCCATCGGTACAGCGAACGATCGACTCGCCTTCGCTGAGTTGGTCACGCACGACGCTCAAGGTCTTGTCGCTCCAGCGATAGCGCAGTATGCGGGCAGCTACCTTGCGGTCTTCGATGGCGTAAAGGAACTCGCCGTCGTCCCACAGCCCTTGCACGCTGTCGCCCTTGAACAGCTCGGTAACGACGCCGTCCTTGAGGAAACTGACCGGCGCGCCGTCCACTTCCTGGCTGAATACCCAACCGCCTTGAGTGGCGACCATCCCATCCGGTTTGGATAAATTTCCTACCACCTGTTCGCGTTTTCCGTCGGGCAAGATGCGCACGATACTGCCAAGGCTGTTGCTCAATTCCTGGCTGACCATCAGCGAACCGTCAAGCATTGGCATCAGCGACGCAGCCTTTTCCACATTGCGGTGGATCACTTGCACACTCCAGTTATTGGCAGCGCTGACCGGATAGAAACTTTGCCAGGCGAAGAAGCCCAGGGTGGCAAGGCAGAGCAACCCCAGTAGCCACAGACCCAGAAGAAGCGCGCGATAGAGAGGCGCTGGGTTGGAAGTCCTTTTTATTGTGTTATCCATTGAGTGCGCTGCCGGTAGGTAGTCGTGAATAGAAAAGATCTGAATATAAATTAATTGTCGTGGTCACCTGCAAGAGGGCTGCATATCGTGCCCCGCCTGAAACGTCTCTGGGAATCACCTGATCCCTCTGGCAAGCCACTGGCGGTATAGCTTACGGGCGACTTCCATTCGCGCGATAAGGATAACCAGCCAGATCATCCCGCCCATCGAGAGCAAGGCGAACCACAGCAGGAGCCCGCGCTGTTCGCTCAAACCGTCGCGCACGTATTTACTGTAGTTTTTATCGATAAAAAATGAGCAGATGACGTCGAGCTTTTCTTCTGGCAGACCGGGAAGGATGAAGGCTTGCAGAGACCCTGATGACCGACATTGCTCAACAGTGAGCCTTGCGTCGGACCATATCCCGAACTTCACGTTTTCTTCGGAGAGGTAGAATGATGGCGACTCCGGAGAGTTTTTCAGTGACACCATCAAATACCCGGATTCAATCAAAGGTGGAGTGATCGCTACGCCTGCCAGCAGCACGATGGCCAACAAGAAACAGCAATTGGTCCTCCACTGCGCGAACCTTCTGGTGATGAAGCTCAAGGCAGTGAAGTCGCTCCAGTCAATGTAGCGCTTCACTCGACCGAAATCGCGTGGGGTGAATCCATTGTTGTACATCCACTCTTCAGCCGAGTCTGCATCCTGCAAGGTGTTTGCAGGAATGTTGAACTCATAGCGGTAGTACTCCAGCTCACGGAGGTCCTTGCGCATGCGTTCGAAACGTTCGGTTTCGAAGTGCGGCTGCCCACCAAAAAAACGCCAAATCCAGTCGCGCAGAAACAACAGAGAGCCGGAGCGTCTGTAGATGAAACAAAGCAGCCACACAACGGCGAGTAGAGTAACGATGCCGCTGAATGCAGGGAAATTTTCAACATACCAAGTCAGCGGTGTGCTTTTGGAGATTGGGGCGGTCATGGCTTAATCCTTAGTCATAACGAGTCGAACGCGCGATTCTAGGCAAACTGGGCAGAGGTGTCTTTGCTTCAGGAAAAACAGGAAGAAGCTGACTTGCACGTAGGAAGCCGGACAGCATCAAGAGGTCATTGAACTGAAACGCTTATACGGTGTGCAGATTCACGTAGACCTGCTGATCAAGGGTTTTGACGGTGCCAGCGAGCGTGTGAAGCTTGATGCCAGTTTTGCGACAATTGACGCCCTAATACCCGAGACCTATGATCAAGCCCAGCTCACTGAGCTGTTAGCAGAGGCAGGATTTTTGTATACGGCAGATACCGGAAAAACCCAGCCTGTTGCTGGGTTTTTTGCATCTGAGCGTTTTTCTCCCGCGACTACCCAACGGCCCACTCGATGATCATCAACTTCGACCTCAACGACCTCCAAGCCTTCCGCGCCGTCGTAGACAAGGGCAGTTTCCGTGCGGCGGCCGAAGCCATCCGTATCTCCCAGCCGGCCCTCAGCCGGCGTATCGAGAAACTCGAATCCGCCCTCGACGTCAAACTCTTCGAACGCACCACGCGCCGGGTCAGCCTGACCATGGTCGGCCGCGCGTTCCTGCCGCAAGTCGAGCGCATGCTCGATGACCTGGACATCGCCCTGATGGGCATCAGCAACGTCGCCTCGACCCGCATGGGCAATGTCACCATCGCCTGTGTGCCCTCCACCGCGTACTACTTCATGCCCCACGTGATCTCCGAATTCCACAAACTCTATCCGAAGATTCGCCTGCGGGTCTTGGACGCCAGTGCGGGCGAGGTGTGTGCGGCAGTGGAAAGTGGCGAGGCGGATTTCGGCGTGAGTTTCAGCGGCAGCCTGGCAGACGGGGTGGAGTTCGAGCTGTTGTTGCAGGAGCGTTATGTACTGGCCTGTCGCCGGGAGCACCCGCTGGCGGACCGCGCCAGTGTGACGTGGGCCGAGGCGTACGAGCACGACTACATCACCGTGGACAAGACCTCAGGCAACCGCTTCCTGCTGGACCAGGCCCTGCGCGGCGTGCGGGTGAAGAAACCAAGCATCTGCGAAACCCATCACGTGACGACCATGATCGGGCTGGTGGAGGCGGGGCTTGGGGTGGCGATGGTGCCGTCGATTGCGATGCCGGGCGGCGAACATCCGATTCTGACGAGCGTGCCGCTGGTGGAGCCGGAGGTGGTGCGCAACGTGGGGTTGATCAAGCGCCGCGGGCGTACGTTGACGCCGGCGGCACTGGAACTGGAGCGGTTGACGCGGGAGATGCCGTTCCGGTCAGTGTGAGACCGAATCCAGGCCGGTGGATTGCACCACCGGTTGCGCCTGGGGCGAGGCGAGGAATTGCAGGAGCTTTTTCGCCTGCGCCGGGTGCTGCGCATTTACCGGAATGCCCGCGGCAAAACGGGTGACGGACTGCACGTCTTCGGGGATCTTTCCGACGTAGGTCACGCCTGGAATCGGCAGCAGTTCGGACACCTGTTGCAAGCCCACTTCGTAATCACCCTTGGCCACCTGTGAGGCCACCGGGATGCGTTCGATCATGGTGCCCTTGGACGGCATGCCGAGCTTCTTGAACAGTTCCTTTTCGACGTAGACGCCGCTGGCGCTGTCCGAGTACGCGACGGATTTGGCGTTGGTCAGTACCGTCTTCAGTTCGGCATCGGTGGCAATCGAGGGCTTGGCCGCGCCTTCCTTGACCACCAGGCCGATGCGCGAGTCCGCCAGTTCAACCCGGGACGCCTTGTCGACCTTGCCTTGCTTGATCAGCTCATCCAATGCGTAGCCGACCATGATCACCACGTCGGCGTGTTCGCCACGGGCCAGGCGGTTGGGAATCGCTTCCGGCGCCTTGCCCATCGACGGGCCGAGGATGGTGTCGAGGGTGTCGCCGCTCTGGGTGGCGTATTGCGCACCCAGCACCTTGTAGGCAGCGGTGAAGCCGCCGGAGGTCATGACTTTCAGCTCTTCGGCGTGGGCGACCATCGCCAGGGAACCGATCGCCAGTGCCGCCAGTGTTTTCAGCATGGGGTTCATCAGTGCGACTCCTCAGGCAACTTGCAGACGGGCGCTGGCGCGGCGATACAGCGCGAACGTCGCGCACAGGGCGCACAGCGCGGCGAACATCAGCCAGTAGGCGGGCGATGCCTTGTCGCCCGTCTCGTGGATGAACCAGGTGGAAATCGCCGGGGTAAAACCGCCGAAGATCGCGGTCGCCAGGCTATAGGCCAGGGAGAAGCCGGCCACACGCACTTCCACCGGCATGATCTCGGTCAGGGCCGGGATCATGGCACCGTTGTACATGCCGTAGAGGAAGGAGAACCACAGCAGGGTTTCCAGCATGTGCGCGAAGCTTGGCGCATTGACCACGTAGGAAAGTGCCGGGTAAGCGGTCAGCACGGTCAAAGCAGTCATGGCGATCAGCACCGGCTTGCGGCCAAAACGGTCACTGAGGGTGCCACCGATGGGCAGCCAGATGAAGTTCGACACGGCCACCAGCAGGGTCACCAGCAGGGCGTCGGCGGTGGTCAGGTTGAGTACGGTTTTGCCGAAGGTGGGTGCGTACACGGTGATCAGGTAGAAGGCCGTGGTGGTCATCGCCACCATCATCATGCCGCCGATCACGATGGTCCAGTTCTTCACCAGGGTGGCCAGCACTTCGCGCATGGTCGGGCGATGCTTGCGGTTGGCGAACTCTTCGGTTTCCTGCAGGTTGCGGCGCAGGACGAAGATGAACGGGATGATCACGCAGCCGATGGCGAACGGAATGCGCCAGCCCCAATCGGCAACCACGGCTGGTTCCATCCACTGGTTCAGGCCATAACCCAGGGCGGCCGCGACCACGATGGAGATCTGCTGGCTACCCGATTGCCAACTGGTATAGAAACCCTTGCGGCCCGGGGTGGCCATTTCGGCCAGGTACACCGACACGCCGCCCAGTTCGGCACCGGCCGAGAAACCTTGCAACAGCCGGCCCATCAGCACCAGCAGCGGTGCCCACAAACCAATGGTGTGATAGCCGGGCACCAGCACGATCAGCAGGGTGCCACTGGCCATGATCGCCAGGGTCACGATCAAGCCTTTGCGACGGCCCACATCATCGATGTACGCGCCGAGGATGATAGCCCCCAGCGGACGCATCAAAAAGCCCGCGCCGAACACGGCGAAGGTCATCATTAATGACGCAAATTCATTAGCGGCAGGGAAGAAGGCGGCGGCGATATAGGTGGCATAGAAACCGAACAGAAAGAAGTCGAACTGTTCGAGAAAGTTGCCGGAGGTGACGCGAAAGACCGCGCCGACTTTGGAGCGGGCAGAGTCAGGCCGTGAAGGGTTTTGCATTTTCTTGTGTCTCCAGCGTTCTTTTTAAAGTGCTTGTTTCGCTTAAGACCGCGGATAGTGGCTGACACATTTGGAAATGATAAGTGAGTTGTTTACATGTATTGATGCGTCGTGGTTATCAATTGCCGGATGCACACAAAACCGCTCCCTCATCTATGCTTGCCCAGTGTGTCCAATTCTTACGGATGGGAGGTGGGTATGAGCAACGAACAGAAGCAGCGCGAAGAGTTGGAGCAGGAGCGGGCGAGGAAGCTTCGCGAGGAAGAAAAGCCGCAGACCTGGAAGCATCCGGACGATGGCACCGAGCTGTCGGAGCGCGATCAGGAGCGCCCGCTCAGGCCTTGATGCAGGCATTTCACTGTGGCGAGGGAGCTTGCTGTGCCGAGGGAGCTTGCTCCCGCTGGGCTGCGCAGCGGCCCCAAGATTTTTGGGAGCGCTTCGCACTGGAGCGCCAGTCCGGTCCAGCGGGAGCAAGCTCCCTCGCCACATTACGATTTACTGAATCGGCATTCCCAACTCCACCAGCGTGCCATCTGGGCACCGCACACTAGAAACAACCTTTGCGCCTCCCCACGCCGCCCTTGAAGTTCATCCCGCCCTGCGAAGCAGAGGGTGGTGTCGCCGGTATCCCGCTCGCCATAGATCCCTGATTAATACCGTCGACGGCGACTGAAGCCATACCGTCAACGGGAAACTATTTGACATATTTGATTTGTGATCACATATTGGAGCCATAAGAACGACAACACAGGTTTTGACTCATGACAGATGGCCCGCTTCTCCTTCCCACCTTGCGCCAGGTGTCCCGCGATACCTTGCAAGACCAGGTCTATCGCCAGATCCGCGAAGCCTTGATGAGTGGTCGTTTCCAGCCCGGCCAGAAACTCACCATCCGCGGCCTCGCCGAAGCCCTCGGCTCCAGCCCCATGCCAGTGCGCGAAGCCCTCCAGCGCCTCAGCGCCGAAAACGCCTTTGAAGTCACCGAAACCTCTCGTCTGCGGGTACGCATGATGACGGTCGAACGCCTGCGGGAAATCCGCGATGCGCGGGTCGCCCTGGAAGGTTTGCTGGCAGAAAAGGCCGTATTGCTCCTGGAAAAAGCCGACCTCGACGAAATCTCCGACCTCTGCCAACAGATGCAACAGGCCGCCGACGAAGTCGACGTTTCCCGCTACCTGTGGACCAACTTCGCCTTTCACCGTCGGATCTATGCCGTCGCCCAGGCCGAATTGACCATGGCCGCCGTGGAAAACTTCTGGCTGCACATGGGCCCGTGTTTTGCCCTGGTCGCCCCCGATAAGGCTCACTTACAACGCTCGATGGAGGCGCATACGCGCATCGTCGAAGCCCTGGCCGCCCGCGATGGCGCCGGTGCCCGCGCGGCCGTGACCGATGACATCATGCAGGCCGCCGATTCCCTGGCGCGCCTGCTCGTCAAGAACGACCGTTCGCGGTCGTCTGTTTCAGGAGGTAAACGTGCATGAGTGTCCTACAGCGGCTGCAGCCTTATCCTGGGTTACGTGTGTTGATTTCCGGCGGGGCTGCCGGCATCGGTGAAGTGTTGGCGGCGGCCTATCTGGAGGCGGGTGCCAAGGTGCATGTGTGTGATGTCAGCGAAGCGGCCCTGGCGGCGTTTCGCGACAAGTACCCGGGCACTGTCGCCACCCGTGCCGACGTGAGCGATGCCACGCAGATCGAGGCGGTGTTCCAGGTGCAGCGCGAGCAATTCGGCGGGCTGGATGTACTGGTCAACAACGCCGGGATTGCCGGGCCCACCGGCGGCATCGACGCCATCAGCGATGCCGAGTGGCAAGCCACGATCAATATCAACCTGACGGCGCAATACCGCTTTGCCCACCACGCGGTGCCGATGCTCAAGGAATCGTCCCACGGCCATCTGCTGCATATCGCCTCGGTCGCCGGGCGCCTCGGCTACGCCTGGCGCACGCCGTATGCGGCGACCAAATGGGCCATCGTCGGCCTGATGAAATCCCTGGCCTCGGAGCTGGGCGAAAGCGACATCCGCGTCAACGCCTTGCTGCCCGGCATCGTTGAAGGCCCGCGCATGGACGGCGTGATCCGCGCCCGTGCCGAACAGGTCGGTGTGCCGGAAGCCGAGATGCGCCAGGAATACCTGAACAAGATCTCCCTCAAGCGCATGGTCACCGCCGAAGACGTCGCGGCCATGGCCTTGTTTCTCTGCTCGCCCGCCGCCCGCAATGTCACCGGCCAGGCGATCAGTGTCGACGGTAACGTCGAGTACCTGTAGGCCGCGTCAGCGTTTAGCCAGGGAAGAACACACAAGTTACACCCGGGATTTTTTTCATAAGAATAAAAGTCGGAGAATCGTCATGTCCAAAAATCGTCCTGTGATCATCACCTGCGCCGTCACCGGTGCCATCCATACGCCGTCGATGTCGCCGCATTTGCCGATCACCGCGCAGGAAATTGCCGACGCCGCCATCGGTGCCGCCGAAGCCGGCGCCGCCATTGTCCACCTGCATGCCCGTGATCCCATCGATGGCCGTCCCAGCCAGGACCCCGCGCTGTTCGCCGAATTCCTGCCGCACATCAAGGCCGCCAGCGACGTGGTGATCAATATCACCACCGGCGGCGCACCGACCATGGGCGTCGAAGAACGCCTGCAACCGGTGATGCAGTTCAAGCCGGAACTGGCCTCGCTGAACATGGGCTCGATGAACTTCGGCCTGTACGAAATGCTCAACCGCTTCACCGAGTTCAAGCATGACTGGGAGCGTCCGTACCTGGAAGAAAGCGACGACCGGATCTTTCGCAATACCTTCCGCGACATTACCCACATCCTCAATTCCTGCGCCGAGAACCGCACCCGTTTTGAAATCGAGTGCTACGACATCGGCCACCTGTACACCGCCGCCCATTTCCTGGAGCGCGGCCTGCTGAAACCACCGTTGTTTATCCAGTCGGTATTCGGTTTGCGCGGCGGCATCGGCGGGCACCCGGAAGACCTGGCCCATATGCGCCGCACCGCCGACCGCCTGTTTGGCGACGACTACGTGTGGTCGATCCTCGGCGCCGGCCGTGGGCAAATTCCGCTGGCCACCATGGGCCTGTCCATGGGCAGCAACGCCCGGGTCGGCCTGGAGGATTCGCTGTGGGATGGCCCGGGCAAACTGGCCGCGTCCAACGCCGACCAGGTACGGCGCATTCGCACAGTGATCGAAGCCCTCGGCCATCAGGTCGCCACGCCGGATGAAGCGCGGGAAATCCTCGGGCTCAAGGGGCGCGACCAAGTCAATTTCTAATTGATAAACCGGCCGCGTCATGGCGCGGCCATGCCCATCCCGCACAACAACAAAAAAGGGGATAACACCATGCGTATCGAAGTGCTTGTGGACGTGAAGACCACCCTGGGCGAAGGCCCGGTGTGGGACGTCGAACAACAACGGTTGTACTGGATCGACAGCGCCGACGGCCGGATCCTGCGCTGCACCGAGGATGGGCGCGAATTGCGCGCCTGGGATGTGGGCCAGAAAATCGGCTCCATGGCCCTGCGCCATAGCGGCGAGCAAGCCATCGTCGCCCTGCAAAACGGCGTGCACCTCCTGGACCTCAACAGCGGCGAACTGGCCCTGGTGATCGACCCGGAACCCGCACTGCCCAACAACCGCCTCAACGACGGCAAGGTCGACCGCCAGGGGCGCTTTGTCTTCGGCTCCATGGACACCCTCGAAGACAGCGCCAGCGCCAAACTCTACCGCCTCGACGCGGACCTGAGCCTGCACACCCTGGACGAAGGCATCATCGTGTCCAACGGCCCGTGCTGGAGCCCGGCGGGCGATACGCTCTACTTTTGCGACACCTGGTCCGGCGAGATCTGGGCCTATGACTACGACCCTGCCAGCGGCGCGGTGAGCAATCGACGCACCTTCGCGAAGGTCGATACCAGCGGCGGTGGCGCTGCCGACGGCTGCACCGTGGATGCCGAAGGCTGCCTGTGGCAGGCGCTGGTCTACGCCGGAAAACTGGTGCGCTACACACCCGACGGCGAGGTCGACCGGATCATCCAGATGCCGGTGAAAAAGGTCACCAGCCTGACCTTTGGCGGGCCGAACCTGGACACCCTGTTTGTCACCTCCATGGCCAAGCCACCGTTGCCGCGTTTCCCGGCCGACGGTCAGCAGCGCGGGGCGCTTTTTGCGATCACCGGGCTGGGCGTGCAAGGAATAGCCGAGCGACGGTTCGCCAGCTAGCGCGTTTTTTTCAACAAGGCACTTTCCTTTCGCAACCTTGTGTCAGTGCGCGCCCTCGCGCGCCTGGAGAAACCCATGGCAACCTTGAAAAAAGCCTCGCTGCGCAGTATTCACCGGCACTCCTGGGTGTCGCTGCTGGTGTGCTGGATGATCTGGATCCTCAACGCCTACGACCGTGAGATCGTGCTGCGCCTGGGGCCGACCATCTCCAAGCATTTCGATTTGTCGGCCGACCAGTGGGGCACCATGGCCACGGTGATCATGCTGGCCCTGGCGCTGCTGGATATTCCCGGCTCGATGTGGAGTGACCGCTACGGCGGTGGCTGGAAGCGCGCACGGTTCCAGGTGCCGCTGGTGCTGGGCTACACGGCTATTTCGTTCCTCTCCGGGTTCAAGGCCCTGAGCGGCAACCTCGCGACCTTTATCGCGCTGCGGGTTGGCGTCAACCTCGGCGCAGGCTGGGGCGAGCCGGTGGGCGTGAGCAACACCGCCGAATGGTGGCCGGTGGAGCGTCGTGGTTTTGCCCTTGGCGCGCACCACACCGGTTACCCGATCGGCGCCATGCTCAGTGGCATCGTCGCCAGCTTTGTCATCAGCACCTTCGGTGAAGACAACTGGCGCTACGTGTTCTTCTTCGCGTTTGTGGTGGCGTTGCCGCTGATGATTTTCTGGGCGCGGTATTCCACCGCCGAACGCATCACCGCGCTGTACGTCGACATCGCCGCCAAGGGCATGACCCCGCCGGACAACGCACCGGCCAGCCAAGTGAAGGGCCACGCCTGGCGCACGTTTATCGCCACATTGCGCAACCGCAATATCGCCCTGACGGCGGGTAATACGATGCTGACCCAAGTGGTGTACATGGGCGTCAACATCGTGCTGCCGGCCTACCTGTACAACATCGCCGGGCTGTCCCTGGCCGAGTCGGCGGGGATGAGCGTGGTGTTCACCTTGACCGGGATTCTCGGGCAACTGGTGTGGCCGTCGCTGTCGGACATCATTGGCCGGCGCGTCACCCTGATCATCTGCGGGGTGTGGATGGCCGCCAGTGTCGGTGCGTTCTACTTCGCCAACACCCTGACCCTGATCATCGTCGTGCAACTGCTGTTCGGCCTGGTGGCCAACGCAGTGTGGCCGATCTACTACGCGGTGGCCTGCGACTCGGCCGAGCCGTCGGCGACCTCCACCGCCAACGGCATCATCACCACCGCGATGTTTATCGGTGGCGGCCTGGCGCCGGTGCTGATGGGCAGCCTGATTGCCATGGGCGGCGGCTGGACCACCTTGCACGGCTACACGGTGTGCTTCTTCGTGATGGCCGGCTGTGCCCTGGGCGGGGCGCTGCTGCAACTGTTTTCCCATCGCCCGCCGGCGCTGGTTGCGCAACTCGAACCCTAGAACAACACCGATGCGTCCCCCAGCCGTTACGCTGGCGGGGCGCCAAGAGGAATTGCCCGATGAAGACTGCCAACACCGCCCGTGAACCACGGGAGTTGAACAAACTGATGTTCGTCAAGCTGATGCCCTTGCTGATCATCGCCTACGTGCTGAGCTTCCTGGACCGCACCAACATCGCCTTGGCCAAGCACCATCTTGACGTTGACCTGGGGATTTCAGCAGCGGCCTATGGCCTGGGCGCCGGGCTGTTTTTCCTGACCTATGCACTGTCGGAAATCCCCAGCAACCTGATCATGCACAAGGTCGGCGCGCGGTTCTGGATCGCCCGGATCATGGTGACCTGGGGCCTGATTTCGGCGGCCATGGCGTTCGTCCAGGGTGAGACCTCGTTCTATATCCTGCGCCTGCTGCTGGGCATTGCCGAAGCCGGCCTGTTTCCCGGGGTGATGCTGTACCTCACCTACTGGTTCAACCGCGAGCAACGGGCGCGGGCTACCGGGTATTTCCTGCTCGGCGTGTGTTTTGCCAACATCATCGGTGGCCCGGTGGGCGCGGCGTTGATGCGCATGGACGGGCTGCTCGGCTGGCACGGCTGGCAGTGGATGTTCCTGCTCGAAGGGCTGCCGGCAGTCGCGTTTGCCTGGGTGGTGTGGTGCAAGTTGCCGGACCGTCCGAGCAAGGCGCCATGGCTCTCGGCCGCAGAGGCGCGCGGGATTGAACAGCGCATCGCGATGGAGACCGAAGAGGGCGCAGGCGAGGGCGGGCATTCCCTGAAGAACTGGCTGACACCGCAGATCCTGCTGGCGATCTTTGTGTATTTTTGCCATCAGATCACCATCTACACCGTGATCTTTTTCCTGCCGAGCATCATCAGCAAATACGGTGAATTGAGCACCATGAGCGTCGGCTTGCTGACCTCATTGCCGTGGATTGCCGCAGCGGCCGGCGCTGTGTTGCTGCCGCGCTTTGCGACCACGCCCACCCGTGCCCGACGGCTGTTGATTACCGGTTTGCTGACCATGGCGTTGGGGCTGGGGATTGCCTCGGTGTCGGGGCCGGTGTTCAGCCTGCTGGGCTTTTGTGTGTCGGCGGTGATGTTCTTTGTGGTGCAGTCGATCATCTTTCTCTACCCGGCCTCGCGCCTCAAGGGCGTGGCGCTGGCGGGCGGGCTGGGCTTCGTCAATGCCTGCGGATTGCTCGGCGGGTTTGTCGGGCCGTCGGTGATGGGCGCGATCGAGATGAGCACCGGCAATGCCACGAATGGCTTGAAAGTGATTGCCGTGGTGCTGGTGGTGGCCGCGTTGGCCGCCTTGCGTTTGCGTCAGGGGCAGGAGCCCGGTCACACCAGCAACGAGGTAGGAAACCCCGAAGCCAGCACCAGGTAAGCCACGACTGCCGCCAGGCACAAACCGACAAATACCCGTAACAGTGTCCTGGCGGTGGGATGAGCGATGAATTTGATGGCCCAGAGCAAAATCCCGGCAACCAGGACGCTCAAGGCAGAAATGACCAGCACGATGGTGTTCTCGCAAGCCTTGGAAGCTGCTTTATAGTCCCAAAGGCCCGTGTTGAACAGTGTGCGCATAGACGCAGGGCCCCGGGTGTTTCTAAACTGCGACTTATCCAGGGCAGTGGGGCGGTCGCCGATGAATCGCAATGAATTACGCAAGGCCGACATCAATTTGATGGTGGTCTTTGAAACCTTGATGCTCGAACGCAACGTGACCCGGGTGGCGGAGAAGCTGTTTCTCGGGCAACCCACCATCAGTTCGGCCCTCAACCGCCTGCGTACGTTGTTCAATGACCCGCTGTTCATTCGTGTCGGCCATCGGATGGAACCTACCGCGCGGGCCGAGGAAATCATCAAGCACCTGTCGCCGGCCCTCGACTCCTTGTCGTCGGCCCTGAGCCTGACCCACGATTTCGACCCGTCCATCAGCACCATGACCTTTCGCATCGGCCTGTCCGATGACGTCGAGTTCGGCCTGCTGCCGCCGCTGCTGCGCGCCTTGCGCCAGGAAGCGCCGCAGGTGGTGTTCGTGGTGCAGCATGTGGATTACTGGCGCATCCCTGACCTGCTGGGTTCCGGGGATATCACCGTCGGCATCACCCAGACCCGCGGCCTGCCGGCCAATGCCAAGCGCAAATTATTGCGGCATATCCGCCCGTGCCTGCTGCGGGCGGATGCCTCGGACAAACCCCTGACCCTCGACGAATATTGCGCACGGCCCCATGTGCTGGTGTCCCACACCGCCAACGTGTCCGGGTTTGCCGATGAGTGGCTGGCGGAAATCGGTCGCAAGCGCCACGTGGTGCTCTCGGTGCCGCAATACAGCGCATTGCCGGCGCTGCTCGCCGGCACCGACATGATCGCCAGCCTGCCGGATTACACCGCCCAGGCCATGGCCGCCGGGGGCAATCTGTTCTGTGAACCGTTCCCGTTCGAAACCCCGACCCTGGATTTGTCGATGGTCTGGCTCAGCCACGTTGACACCGATCCGGCGGAGCGCTGGATGCGTTCGCGGCTGGAGGCGTTCATGAGCGAGCGGGACATGCTGCCGGTGGTCGCATCCAAATCTTGAGATAAAACCTTCAGGGAGATCCAGGCATGGCCCTATCCCGTTCCTTGCTGCGTGGGCGCGGCAGTCATGACAGCGGCAAGGTTGGCATGGTCGAGCTGTTTTTCGACCTGGTGTTCGTGTTTGCCGTGACCCAGTTGTCCCATTCGCTGCTCGCCCACTTGTCCATCGGCGGTGCCGTGCAGGTGGCGTTGGTGATGGTCGCGGTGTGGTGGGTGTGGATCTTCACTTCGTGGGTCACCAACTGGCTGGACCCGGAAAAAATCCCGATCCGCATCGGCCTGTTCGGTTTGATGGTGGCGGGCCTGTTGCTGTCCTCGTCGATCCCCAAGGCGTTTACCGATCGCGGGCTGTTGTTCGCCGGCGCCTATGTGTTCATGCAGGTAGGACGCACGCTGTTTGCGTTGTGGGCGGTGCGCGGCGAGTCGCTGAACATGACCCGCAATTTCCAGCGGATCCTGGCGTGGATGCTGTTTTCCGGGGTGTTCTGGATCACCGGTGCGCTGCTCGAAGGCGAGCAGCGCCTGGCCTTCTGGGCCCTGGCGCTGTTGATCGAGTTGATTTCCCCGTCGGTGTATTTCTGGGTGCCCGGGCTTGGGCCCTCGACGCTTGCGGACTGGAATGTGGAAGGCAACCACATGGCCGAACGCTGCGGCCTGTTTGTGATCATCGCCCTCGGTGAGTCGTTGCTGGTGACCGGTGCGACCTTCGCCGAACTGCCCTGGAGCGTGGACGGGCTGGCGGCATTCCTGGTGGCAGTGGTGGGCAGCATCGCCCTGTGGTGGATCTATTTCGACAGCGGCGCCGAGCGCGCCCACCATCGCATTGCCAGCTCTGCCGACCCGGGCCGTCAGGCGCGGATCGCCTACACCTACCTGCATGTATTGATCGTCGCCGGGATTATCGTCAGCGCCGTGGCCGACGAACTGGTGCTGGTGCATCCGGGGCATGCCAGCCAGGCGGGCGTGGTGGCGATCATCGCCGGCCCGTGGTTGTTCCTGCTGGGCAGTGCGCTGTTCAAGTGGGTGATGAGCGACCGACCGTTGCCACCGTTTTCGCACCTGGGCGGCTTGCTGATGTTACTGGTGTTGCTGCCGCTGGGATTGCAGCAGGTGTTTTCGGCGTTGGTACTGGGGGCGTTGACGTCGGCGGTGTTGGTGATCGTGGCGATCTGGGAAAATCGCTCGCTGCACAGCCTGACCGAAGTTTCACACTGAAAGCGGTCTGATTCCGCTCGGCCCCGTGCTATATGTATGACTCTTTTCCTACAACAACTCGGAGCCTTTCATGCCGCATCTGCATCTGGAATACACCGCCAATCTCACAGAGCTGGCCGTTGAGAAAACCTTGTTGCGGCTCAACAACGTGCTGATGGCGTCCGGGCAGTTCGGTTCCGAGTTCGATATCAAAAGCCGCGCGCTGAAGGTGGAGACATTCCAGGTTGGCACGTCCATCAGCCCGCGCGCTTTTATCGCGGTGAAGCTGTCGCTGCTCAGCGGGCGTTCACCGCAGGTCAAGAAGCAATTGTCGGAAAGCCTGTTGGCGGCGCTGCAGGACCTGGGCGATTGGCCTGCAGACCTGCAGGTACAGCTCAGTGTCTTGCTGGTCGATATGGATCGCGAGTCCTACAGCAAAGTCACCATCGGCTGACGGGCAATACTCTGAGGCGAGGGAGCAAGCTCCCTCGCCACAGGGGGTCATAATAACCCCTGATCCGCACACACCTTCACCACCTGCTCCCTGAACCACGTGTTGGCGCTGTCCTGCGCGCTGTGTTCATTCCACTGCATATCCAGGGTAAACCCCGGCAAACCGTTCGGCGCTTCGCAATGCCCGAACACGGTTGTGTCTGCCAGCAGCTTCAGCACTCGACGGGGCAAGGTGACGATAAAGTCAGTGCCGGTGATCATCTTCAGCGCCGCGCTGTAGCTGTTGGCGCGGGCGATCACCTGGCGTTTGTGGGACTGGCGCGCCAGCCAGCCGTCGATCATGTTGGTGTCGGAACTCCAGGGCGTCGGAAACACATGGCGCCGGGCGACGAAGGATTGCAGGCTGAACGCCGGTTCCCGGGGCGCCGAGTGTTTGTCGAACACGCACACCAGGTCGTCCTCCAGCAGCATCTGGGTCTTGATGTCCTTGTGCTCGCGATGAAAGTGCGGCCCGAAGCAAATCACCAGGTCCAGACGCCCGTCGCGCAAGGCGTCGGCCGGGACCTCGGTTTCGAGCTTCTGCACGTTGACGATCACCGGCAGGTCGGCGCGGTCGAAGTTTTTCAGCAGGCGCGGCAGGATCAACTGTTCGAAGTATTCGGGGGCGCAGACGTTGAAGGTCACAGTTTTCTGGGTGGGGTCGAACGTTTGGCTGCCGGCATGGCACAGGTTGATGCTTTCGAGGATTTTCTGCACATGCCCGTACATGGTGGCGGCTTTGTACGTAGGACGCATGCCCGCCCGGGTGTTGATAAACAACTCGTCTTCGAAGCTCGTGCGCAGCTTCTTCAGGCTGTAGCTCACGGTGGACTGGCTGACGAACAGGGTTTCGGAAACCTCGGTGACGCTGCTTTGGTCGTAAACAGCGACAAACACCATCAGGTCCTGCATATCGAGCTTTCTAAGCAAGTTGCTGTTTAGCATCCGTTCCGTCCGCAAGCGCTTTGTACCGAACTCGGTACAAGACAATACAAAATGTTAACGGAACGCTCGTACCAATAGAAAGCTCTGTCGGACCTTTCTCTGTTTGAGGTGGGACAAATAATGTTTACAACACGACCTCAGCGAATATGCCGCGCGTAATGCCGGGGATCGAAGCGCAGTACGATCAGCAGCATCACCACCACCACGGCCGTCAATGACCACCAGGCCCACTCGAAGCTGCCCAGCTGGTCGCGGATCATCCCGGCAATCAACGGCGACAACCCGGCGATCAGGTAGCCGATGCCCTGCACAAAGGCCGTCAGGCCACCGGCACGGCGCGGGTTGTCGAGGTGGTCGAGGGACAGGATCAGGCTCATCGGAAACAAGCCGCCAATCCCCAGGCCGAGCAAACACGGCCACAGCAGGCTCAGGTATTGCGGGCTCAGGATCAGCCCGCAGAAGCCGGCGATGATCAGCACCAGCAGCACCGCGACCACACCCCGCTTGTCCCTCCGGCGGTTGGCGATGGCCGGGGTAATCAGGCCGGAGACCACTTCCATGGCCGTCAAAAAGCCCAGCAACAGGCCGGCGTTCTGTTCACTCCAGCCTTGTTCCACGTAGTACGGCGCCAGCCAGGCCAGCACGCAGGTGTAGGACGCGGTACCGAGGCCAAAGAAAATCGCCAGCAACCAGGCCCGGCGATTGCCGAAGAATGACGCCTGCGGGCCTGCGCCGGCTTGCGGCAGCGGCGGCAGCACCGAGCGTTGGGCGTACCAGAACACCAGCGCCAATACCGCGAGAACCGCCCAGATGGCCAGGCCGATGCGCCAGCTGCCGGTTTGCACCTGGATAAACGGCGAGAACGAAGCGGCGAGGGCCGCGCCGCCCATGATCGCGGTGACGTACAGGCCCATGAACAGGGAAACGTTGTCGCTGAAGCGCGACTTGATCAAGGCGGGCATCAACGTCTGGATCATCGCGATGCCTACGCCGGCGGCAATGGCGCTGAGGATCAGCTCAACCGCCGAGTCCAGGAACAACCGGGAGACGGTGGCCAGGCCGATCACCACCAGCGACAGCACAATGCTGCGATGCTCGCCGAAGCGTTTGGCCACGGCCATGCCAAAAAACATCGCCAGGCCCATGGCCATGACGGGCAGCATGGTCAGCAGGGAGGCCGTGCTGAAACTCAGGGCCACATCGGCGCGAATCGACGACAACAACGGGCCGACGGCGGCCATTGACGGGCGCAGGTTGAGGGCAACCAGCACAACGCTGATCATCAGCCAAACGGCGGTGGCGGGTTTTGCGCGGACGTTTTCCATGGACGAGCCTTGAACTGACAAGGGCAGTATTAGGCCGGGCGTGGGGGAGGGCGGCAAATGAGAAAGTCGTTGGGGCTATTGAAAAAATGCATCTGCTGACACGGCACAAATCAACAGGTAGGAGCTGGCTTGCCTGCGATAGCGGTGGGTCAGGCAACACATCTGTGTCTGATAGACCGCAATCGCAGGCAAGCCAGCTCCCACAGGTAACAGTGGTGCTCTTGAGTGTTTCTACACCGCCCGGATCACATGCTTGATCTCCTGAAACGCCTGCAACCCCCAAGGCCCCAGTTCACGGCCAATGCTGCTCTGCTTGTAACCACCCCACGCCGTTTGCGGGAAGATCACCTGCGGCGCATTGATCCACACCAAACCCACCTGCAAAGCATTGGCCACTCGCTCAGCCGCTTCCAGGTTGCTGCTCAGCACGCTCGCGACCAGGCCAAACTCACTGTCATTGGCCAGCGCCACCGCCTCGGCCTCATTGGCAAAACTGCGCACGCACAGCACCGGGCCGAAGATCTCCTCGTTCCACAACGCGCTGTCCAACGGCACTTCAGTGAAGACCGTCGGGCGAATGAAATACCCATGAGGCAAATCCGCCGGGCGCCCGCCGCCACACAGCAGCTTCGCGCCGGCTTGCACGCCACGTTCGATATGCCCCAGCACCCGCTGGTACTGCGCACGGTTGACCAATGCGCCCATTTCCACGTCTTCGGCAAACGGGTCCGCCACGCGAATGCTCTCGGCCCTGGCCTGCAAGCGGGTGAGAAACTCGTCCGCCAGTTCGTCGGCCACCAACACCCGGCTGGTGGCGGAACACATCTGCCCGGCGTTGAAGAAACCACCGCCGCAGGCCAGTTCCACGGCCAGGTCGAGGTCGGCGTCCGCCAGTACCAGCAACGCGGATTTGCCGCCCAGTTCCAGGCTCACACCCTTGACCGTTTCGGCGGCGCGCTGCATCACCTGCACGCCCACGGCATTGCTGCCGGTGAAGGAGATTTTCGCGATCCGTGGGTCAGCCGCCATCGGCGCGCCCACCGCCAGGCCAGTGCCGCAGACCAGGTTGAACACACCGGCAGGCAAGCCCACCGAGGCGATGATCCTGGCCAGTTCCAGCTCTGCCAGCGGCGTCACTTCCGAAGGCTTGAGCACCACGCAGCAACCGGCCGCCAGCGCGGGGGCGAGTTTCCAGGCGGTGGTCACCATCGGGAAATTCCACGGCACGATCAGGCCCACCACGCCGCAGGGTTCACGGCGTACACGGGCGCTGAAATCCTCAGTGGGCAGTACCACCGGACGGTCCTGGGTGGCGTCCATTTCGTCGGCCAGGTTCGCGTAATAGGCAAAGGTGGCGATCACGTCATCCACATCGATGCCGGCTTCAAACAGCGGCTTGCCATTGTTGCTCGATTGCAGTTGCATCAGGTGTTCACGCTCTGCGCTCACACCCTCGGCGATCTTGCGCAACAGCGCGGCGCGGTCGCGGCCTGTGCTTTTTGACCAGCTCGGGAAGGCCGCGCTGGCGGCGCCGATGGCCTCAGTCACCGCGCCTGCATCACCCACGCTCACTTGGGCCAGGGTGGCCTCGGTGGCCGGGTTGATCACGTCCAGCACGTCATGGCCGGCACGCCACGCGCCATTGATAAACAGCCCATTCAATACCGCGCTCATACCGCCACCTCCTTCATCCAAAGCCCCTGGTCGATTTCAATCAGCGTCGGGCCCTGGCGATCAGTCGCGGCACGCAAGGCGCTGCGTAATTCCTCAACACCCTGGATGCGCTGGGCAGCAGCGCCGAGGGCCTTGGCCACGCCGATAAAGTCCGGGGTGTAGATGTCCACGCCCACCGGTTCGATGGCGCGGTTGACCATGTATTTCTTGATCTCCTCATAGCCCTGGTTATTCCACAGCAGCACGATCACCGGCGTGCGCGCTTCCACGGCGCTGGCCAGTTCCGGCAGGGTGAATTGCAGGCCGCCGTCGCCGATCAGGCACACCACCGGCGCACCGTTGCCGCGCCCCAGCCACGCACCGATGGCCGCCGGCAAGGCGTAGCCGAGGGTGCCGTAGCCGGTGGAGGAGTTGAACCAGCGGCGCGGCTGGTCGAGGTTCAGGGTCAGGTTGCCGGTGTACACCGGTTGAGTGGAGTCGCCCACCAGTACGGCGTCGGGCAGTTCGTCCAGGACGGTGTTGAGGAACAGGGTTTGCGCGCGGGTGGCGGCGTCCCAGGTGGGTTCCAGTTCGCTCCACAGGCGGGCGACGCGGTGGGCGCCCCAGTTGCTGTCGCGGGCGGCCAGGGGTTTGTTGCCCAGCTCGGCAAGCAGTGCCTGCGCAGCGATTTGCGCGTCGGCTACCAGCGCGACTTGCGGCGGGTAATTGCGCACGGTCTGGTCGGAATCGATGTCGATGCGCAGCAGGGCGCCGGGAATGTCGAAGCCGCCGGCGAAGGTCACGTCGTAGTCGGTTTCGGCCAGCTCGGTGCCGATCGCCAGCACCACGTCTGCCTCGGCCACCAGCGCGCGGGTGGCGACCAGGGTTTGGGTCGAGCCGATCAGCAGCGGGTGGTTGGCGGCCAGCATGCCCTTGGCATTGATGGTCAGCGCCACCGGCGCGCCGAGGGCTTCGGCCAGCTGCGTCACCTCGGGGGCTGCGTCGATGGCACCGCCACCGGCGAGGATCAGCGGACGTTTCGCCGCTGCGAGCAACTGGCTCATCTGCTTGACCGCCGACGGCGCAGCGCCAGCGCGGGAAACGCTGACCGGTTCACTGCCGAGCAACGCGTCGGCGTTTTCCACCAGCACGTCCAGCGGGATTTCGATGTGCACCGGGCGCGGTCGTCCGGCCTGGAACAGCGCAAATGCCCGGGCCAGTACACCGGGCAATTCGGCCGCCGACATCAAGGTATGGGAGAACGCCGCCACGCCCGCGATCATCGCGTTCTGGTTCGGCAGCTCGTGCAGCTTGCCGCGCCCGCCGCCCAGCTGGCTGCGGGACTGCACGCTGGAGATCACCAGCATCGGGATCGAGTCGGCGTAGGCCTGGCCCATGGCGGTGGTGATGTTGGTCATGCCGGGGCCGGTGATGATGAAGCACACGCCGGGCTTGCCGCTGGTGCGCGCATAGCCGTCGGCCATGAAACCGGCGCCCTGTTCGTGGCGCGGGGTGACGTGGCGGATGCTCGAGCGCGCCAGGCCCCGGTAGAGTTCCACGGTGTGCACGCCGGGGATGCCAAACACCTGGTCCACGCCGTAGCCTTCCAGCAGGTTGACCAATACTTCGCCGCAGGTCGCCATTGTCGTCGCTCTTATTGTTGATAAAGGCCCGTATTGGAACGGCTGGCCCGTAGCGGCAACAATCGATAAAAAGTCATACTAGCCATGTCCTCACGTCATGGCTACGCCCTTATGAAACGTCTTCCGCCGCTGCCGGCCCTGCACACCTTTTGGGTCACGGCCCAGTGCTGCAACTTCACCCGAGCCGCCGAGCAATTGCACATCACCCAGGGCGCGGTGAGTCGGCAGATCGCCGGGCTGGAAAGTCATCTGGGCTATGCGCTGTTCCAGCGCCAGGCTCGTGGCTTGAGCCTCACCGAAGAGGGCCGCGAATGGTCACTGCGGGCGCAGCAGGTGTTCGGCCTGATCGGCGAGGCGGTTGAGCAGATCGGCACCCGCCGCGAGACCTTGCAGCTCAAGGCCTCCACCTGCGTGATGCGCTGGCTGTTGCCGCGCCTGATGCAGTGGCAGCAGGAACGCCCGGATGTGCCGGTGGAGTTGACCACCACCGTGGCCTACACCGTCGACTTTCGCCGCGAGCAGTTCGATGCCGCGGTGATCTACGCGCCGATTGCCGAGCAGTCGGCCCAGGCCCGGCATCTGTTCGATGAGCGCCTGACACCGGTGTGCGCGCCGGCCTTGCTCGGTGGCTTGCACACGCCCGCCGATTTGCAGCAACAGGTGTTGTTGCACCCTACGCGGGATGAGCGGGATTGGGCGTTGTGGTTGAAAGCGGCGAATACACGCTTGAGCAATCTGGCCCAGGGGCATCATTTTGAAACCCTGGACCTGGCGATGACGGTGGCGTCCCAAGGCTCGGGCGTGGCAATTGGCGACAGCGCGCTGATTGGCGAGGACCTGAAGGCGGGGCGGTTGGCCACGCCGTTTGAACTACGGGTGCCGACGGGGATGGGGTATTACCTGGTGTACCCGCCGGGCACTGAGCCCTCGGCGGGGTTGGAGCAGCTTATGGACTGGCTGGTGAGCCAGGCACAGTCGCCGTCACAATGAAGATCAAAATGTGGGAGGGGACTTGCTCGCGAAGGCGCCGGGTCAGCCAATCCATCTGTTGACTGACACACCGCATTCGCGAGCAAGCCCGCTCCCACATTTTTAGTGCGCGTCAGCCTTAGTAGCCGACGGTGAACCGCTGGCGCGAATGCTTCGGTGTTTCCACTTCATCAATCAGCGCAATCGCAAAGTCGGCAAAGCTGATCCAGCTGCGGCCTTCACTGCTCACCAGCAATTCATCCTGGCCCAGGCGGAATGTGCCGGTGCGTGCGGTCTCGACGAACTCCGCCGAAGGCGACAGGAAGGTCCAGTCCAGGTCTTTTTCCTGGCGCAGGGTATCGAGGAAAACACTGCCGGCGCTGGCTTCGGCTTTGTATTCCTCGGGGAAGCCCGGGCTGTCGATCACTCGGCTGCCGCCCGGCAACAACAGCGAACCGGCACCGCCGACCACCAGCAGGCGCTTCACGCCGGCTTTTTTCACCGGGTTGATCACCGCTTCCGGCGGCAGGGTGGCGAAGTGCGCCGCACTGATCACCACGTCGTTGCCGCGGATGGCCTGTTCCAGCGCCTGGGCATCCAGCGCATCGACTTGCTTGGCGGTGACGCCAGGGCGCGCCCCGATCTTGTCGGTATTACGTGCGATGGCCGTGACGGTGTGCCCGCGACGCAGCGCTTCTTCCAGCAGTTGGCTACCGGCACGACCGGTGGCACCAATGATTGCGATCTTGCTCATGACGTTCTCCAGTACGGTTAAGGGTTGAATCAACTCACCACTGCATTTCGCCCTTGGCGACTTTGGCGCCCAGTTCCAGGGTGCTCTCGTCACCCAGGTTCGGGTAACGCTTTTGCATCGCCGCAATCAGGGCGGCGGAGTCCTTGGCCTTGGCGGTTTCTTCGTCAAAGGCTTTGATGTAGTCGGCGGTGAACGCCACGGATTTGAGCGACGGCGTGCCCAGGTAGTGACCCGGAATCACCGTGCGCGGTTTCAAGTCCTGGATACGTTGCAGGGTGGCCAGCCAATCGGTGTGGGACTTCGCGGTCTGCGTATCGGCCATCCACACATGAATGTTTTCCGCGACGACTACACCACCGACCACCGCCTTGATCGACGGGATCCACACAAAGGTGCGGTCCGGTTGTGCGCCGTCGAGGCCGATCACCTCCAACTGCTTGCCTTCGAGGGTCAGGCTGTGGCCCTCAAGCACCTGGGGAATGACGGCTTTGCCAGGCTTGTCCGCGCCCAGTTTCGGGCCCCAGAACGCCAGTTTGTGTTCAACGGTGGCCTTGATATGGTCCACCACCGGCTGCGGTGCCAGGACTTTGGCCTGGGGGAAGGCGGCGGTCAGGGTATCGAGGCCGAAGTAGTAGTCCGGGTCGCCGTGGCTGATGTAGATGGTCGTCAGGCGCTTGCCGCTGGCGCGGATTTTTTGCACCAGTTGCTCGGCCTGGGTCTTGCCGAATTGGGCGTCCACCAGGATCGCATCTTTGTCGCCGCTGACCAGTACCGAGGTGACCGGCATCATCGCGGTTTCGCCCGGGTTGTAGGCGTCCAGAGTCAAGTCGGCCGCCATGGCGTGCGCGGCGAAGGCCAGGGAGGCGGCGGCCAGGGCCACGCGCTTGAGCGGGGAGAATCCAAACATGTGCTGCTCCAGTCATCGGTAAGGTGTGGACAGAGCTTAGTTGCACCAAACGCTACAAAAAATGCGATGCTTGGACATAGTTTGTTTCTAAAAGCGGGCAAATCATGGATCGTCTTCAAGCAATGCGCGTGTTTGTCGCGGTGGTGGACTTGGGCAGCCAGTCGGCGGCAGCCGACCATCTGGACCTGTCGCGCCCGGTGGTGTCGCGCTACCTGGCGGAGCTGGAAGACTGGGTCGGCGCGCGCCTGATGCACCGCACCACCCGCAAGCTCAGCCTGACCGCCGCCGGCAGCGAAACCCTGCCCCGTTGCCGGCAGATGCTGGAGTTGTGCAGCGACATGCAGGCCGCCGTCAGCGAACCCGACGAAGCGCCTCGCGGCCTGCTGCGCCTGAGTGTCAGCACCTCGTTCGGCCAGGCGCAACTGGCCGATGCCATGGCCGAATACGTCAAGCGCTACCCGCTGGTCAACATCGATATGCAGATGCTTGATCGCACGGTGAACCTGGTGGATGAGCGCATCGACCTGGCGATCCGTACCAGCTTCGAACTGGACCCCAACCTGATCGCCCGCCGCCTCACGCTGTGCCGTTCGGTGATCTGCGCATCGCCCGCTTACCTGCTGGAGCATCCGCAACCGCGGCAGGTACAGGACCTGGCCCGGCACAATTGCCTGACCCACTCCTACTTCGGCAAAAGCCTGTGGCACTTCATGGAAAACGGCGAGCCGGTGTCGGTGCCGGTGCAGGGCAATATCAGCGCCAACGAGGCCAGTACCTTATTGCGGGTGACGCTGGCGGGGGCAGGGGTGTCGCGGCTGCCGAGTTATCAGGCGGGCGACTACATCCGCAGTGGCGAGTTGATCCGCTTGTTGCCCGAGGCCGAGCCGCAGCAGATGAACATCTACGCGGTGTACGCCTCGCGCAAGCATATGCCGGCGGCGCTTCGCAGCCTGCTGGATTTCCTGGTATTGAGGTTTCCGGAAGAGCCGGTGTGGGACGTCGGTCTCTAAGCCTGCATAAACAGGTTGAATGTCGCCCGATAATGGCGACTTGCCCCAGCTGACCTATGCTTATCAAAGCACCTTCTTGATCGGATCAGAGGTCAGCATCATGTCGATCAAAACAAGAAAGTACCTGATGATTTTCACCCTGTGCGCCGCCGCCACCGCGCTCTATGGCACTGCCGCCTACCGCGTCGAACAGACCCGCATGCAGCCGGGGTTCGCCTCCAGCTGCAATCACGGTCAATGCGTTGGCCACATGGCTGCCTTCAGTTCGCTTCGCTAGCGTCCTGGTCGGCTTTCAACTGCTCCCGAAACGCCTTCGGGGAGAACCCGACGCGTCGGCGAAACAGCCGTGAGAAGTTGGTCGGGTCGGAAAAGCCCAACACCTCCGACATTTCATTGATGGTCATGCTGGTGTAGGTCAGCAGGCGCTTGGCTTCCAGCAACTGGCGGTCGTGCATGATCTGCAACGCGGGCTGCCCGCCCAACTCCCGACACGTCCCGTTCAGGTGTGAGACCGAGATCCCGAGCTTGTGGGCCAGGTCTTCGATTTTCGGGTGCTCGCGATAATGTTGCTCTACCAGCAGGGTGAACCGGCGGAAGTATTCGCGGCCCCGCGGTGCCCGTGGATGGCGACGCTGGATGGCCTGGCGGCTGATCCACACCAGCAGTACGCTGACCAGGGCGTGCATCATCATGTCTCGCGCCGGTTGGTCGCTGGCGTACTCCTCCTGCAGGCGCGCAAACAGGCTGTTGAGGTAGTCACTGTCGTTGCCGGCAGGGTAGCTGCCCAGGGCATTCAGGCCATCCAGCGCCGCGCCCAGTTGCCCCTGCAGGTGCGCCATCAGCGGCGCGGCCAGGGTGACCACAAACCCCTCGACGTCTTCGGAAAAGCGAAAGCCATGCACGCATAACGGCGGCAGCACCTGCAGCGTCGATTCATTCAGGGTGCTGCGCTGCCCCTCGATCTCCAGTTGTGCCTGGCCTTTGTGCACGTAAAGCAACTGGCACAGGTCCGCATGCCGGTGGGGCTGGATTTCCCACTGGTACTCACGGCTGCGCCGGGAGATGGTTTCACAGTGCAACAAATCCGGGGTCGGCCATTGCTGGCTCTCACCGTAGAGTTTGAACACTGGAATCGCGGCACTGGCAGTTTTGGTCATGGCTTCATCCGATACTTCGGGAGAGTTGTGCGGTAATCGCCCCAATTGGCGAAAAGCGCAGCTTTGGGCTCAGTTTTCACCTTCTTATGCCGGGCACTCAAGTGAAAAATGCCAGCAACACCTTCAATGACAACTCTTTCACCGGATACGTTCGGGTGAAGCTTGCGGGCCATAAAAATAATGAAAACGCTGAAAACCCAAGTCGCCATCATCGGCGCCGGTCCCTCGGGGCTGCTGCTCGGTCAACTGTTGCACAACGCCGGGATCGAAACCCTGATTCTTGAGCGCCAGACGCCGGATTACGTGCAAGGGCGCATCCGTGCCGGGGTGCTGGAACAAGGCATGGTCGACCTGCTGCGCCAGGCCGGCGTGAGTGCGCGGATGGATGCCGAAGGCCTGGTGCATGAGGGCTTTGAGCTGGCGCTGAATGGGCAACTGACCCATCTCGACCTCAAGACGCTGACCGGCGGCAAGACGGTGATGATCTACGGGCAAACCGAAGTCACCCGCGACCTGATGGCCGCGCGCCAGGCCAGCGGCGCGACAACGTTGTATGAAGCCGGCAACGTGCAGCCCCATGATCTGAAAAGCCCGGAGCCGTGGCTGAGCTTCGAACATAAAGGCGAGCATTACCGGCTGGACTGCGACTACATCGCTGGCTGCGATGGTTTTCACGGTGTGGCGCGCCAGTCGATTCCCACCGAGGCATTGAAAGTCTTTGAACGGGTCTATCCGTTTGGCTGGCTGGGCATCCTCGCCGACACCCCGCCGATCCACGATGAACTGGTGTACGCCAAACACGAACGTGGCTTTGCCCTGTGCAGCATGCGTTCACCGACCCGCAGCCGTTATTACCTGCAGGTGCCGGCCGATGAGTCGGTGGACGACTGGTCCGATGAGCGCTTCTGGGATGAACTGAAAACCCGTTTGCCCAACTCACTCACCGAGCAACTGGTGACCGGCCCGTCCATCGAAAAGAGCATCGCGCCGCTGCGCAGTTTTGTGGTGGAGCCGATGCAGTACGGTCGCCTGTTCCTGCTGGGCGACGCCGCCCACATCGTGCCGCCCACCGGCGCCAAGGGTTTGAACCTGGCGGCCAGCGATGTCAGCACCTTGTTCAATATCCTGCTCAAGGTGTACCGCGAGGGCCGAGTGGAATTGCTGGAGAAGTACTCGCAGATTTGCCTGCGAAGGATCTGGAAGGCCGAACGGTTTTCCTGGTGGATGACCTCGATGCTGCATCAGTTTCCTGAGGCAGACGGCTTCAGCCAGCGCATCGCCCAGAGCGAACTGGAATACTTCGTCGACTCCGAAGCCGGTCGTAAAACCATTGCAGAAAATTACGTCGGACTTCCTTACGAGACTATCGAATAGTCAGCTATCTAGTACACTGACGAGCATTCCCGTGGGCCTCCTTTTCCCGCGGGCCCTTGCTCGCAGGTTCTGCCGTGACCAACCTCAATCAGCCCGCCACACCCGCCGTGCGCAGTGTCCTTGTCGCCTTGATGATGGCGATCTTTCTCGGGGCTTTGGACCAGACCATCGTCGCCGTCTCCATGCCGGCGATTTCCGCCCAGTTCCATGACGTCAACCTGCTGGCCTGGGTGATCTCCGGCTACATGGTGGCGATGACCGTGGCGGTGCCGATCTACGGCAAGCTCGGCGACCTGTACGGGCGCCGGCCGATGATGCTGATCGGCATGGGCCTGTTCACCCTTGCTTCGCTGTTCTGCGGCATGGCCCAGAGCATGGAGCAACTGGTGCTGGCGCGGATCCTCCAGGGCATCGGTGCTGGCGGGATGATTTCGGTCAGCCAGGCGATTATCGGCGACATTATTCCGCCCCGTGAGCGCGGGCGCTACCAGGGTTACTTCAGCAGCATGTACGCGGTGGCGAGCGTGGCCGGCCCGGTGTTGGGCGGCTACATGACCGAGTACCTGTCGTGGCGCTGGGTGTTCCTGATCAACCTGCCGCTGGGCGCGGGCGCCTGGTGGGTGGCCCATCGCACGCTGGTGGGGCTGCCGGTGCCGCAACGCAAGCCGGTGATCGACTACCTCGGCACTGTGCTGATGATCGTCGGTTTGACGGCGCTGTTGCTGGGTATCACCGAAATCGGCCAGGGCCATCATTGGCGCGACGATGAAGTGCTGGGGCTGTTGGTCTGTGCCGTGGTGGCGTTGACGGTGTTTGTGTGGCACGAGCGTCGGGCGCGGGAGCCCTTGTTGCCGATGCACCTGTTTGCCAACCGCAGCGCGGTGTTGTGCTGGTGCACGATTTTCTTTACCAGTTTCCAGGCGATTTCCCTGACGGTGCTGATGCCGCTGCGCTACCAGACCGTCACCGGTTCCGGTGCCGACAGTGCCGCCTTGCATTTGCTGCCGCTGGCGATGGGTTTGCCGATGGGGGCGTATTTTGCCGGGCGCATGACCTCGGTGACCGGGCGTTATAAACCGATGATCCTGATTGGCGCCTTCCTGAGCCCGATCGCGATTTTCGGCATGGCGTTGAGTGCGCCTCAGGCGGTGGCGGTCACCAGTCTGTTTATGTTGCTGTGCGGGATTGCCGCCGGGATGCAGTTTCCGACTTCCCTGGTGGGTACGCAGAACTCGGTGGAGCAGCGGGATATCGGGGTGGCGACCAGCACCACCAACCTGTTCCGTTCCCTGGGCGGTGCGGTTGGGGTGGCATGCATGTCGGCGCTGTTGCTGGCGTTGTTGCAGGACTCCAGTTTTGCGCACCTGGCCAGTGGGGCGCTGGTCGCGGAAGGGAGTTCGGGGAATGTGCTGCTGGATGGCTTGAATGCGGCGCCTGGGCCGGCGCAGGATGCCTTGCGGGGGGAGTTGTTGATTACCTTCAGGCATTTGCTGATGGTCAGTGCCGGGGTGTCGTTGTTGGGGTTGGCGGCGGCGATTGCCATGCCTAATCGGGTGTTGCGGGGGCGGGAAGACAAGGCCAAATAGTCGAAAAAATGAAGATTAAATGTGGGAGCGGGCTTGCTCGCGAATGCGGTCTGTCAGTTGATAAATAGGTTGGCTGATACACCGCATTCGCGAGCAAGCCCGCTCCCACATTCGATTGCGTTCCAGCATTTAAATAGCTGACCTTCACGGGCTGTAATACCCCACAGCCACCATGAAATGTCCGGTTTTGCGCAAATACGCATGCTTGTTCTCAACCTTTCCGGTCACCGGATTTTTCCAGCGGTACTTGTATTCCCCCTGATCCTGCTCGGCCATGACCGCCAGGATCGGCTCACCCACCGGCTTCCCGTCGGGATCCTTGATCTTGCTGAAATCCGTATTCACCAGCCGCGGAGTCGTGCCATGGGCCACGTAGCGCTGGGTGTCGAGGTCAACCACAAACACATACAAATCGTCCTGTAGAAAACCACCCTGCATGGCGTTGATCGCATTGAGCGTCCCAACCGGGTCTTTCTCCAGCGCCTTGACGGCTTTGTTTCGCAGCGCTCTGGCATGTTCCGGCGTCGCCCGCGGCAGGTAGTAGCCAACGGCCAAAATCCGCTGCCCGACGCGCTGGTAATACACATGTTTGCGTTCCACCTTGCCGTCATTCCAGTTCTGCCACCGGTAATCGGCCTGCTGGATGCCACTGCCTTCCGGCACCGTCAACGCCTCCTTGAACGACTTGTTCAAATCCGGCCCCAGTACCTCGGAAACATCGCGCCCGATCAACGCAGAAGAGGGCCCGCCACTCGCCAGCAGCACGCCCTTGGTGTTGACCACGAACACGTAACGGTCCTGATCGACGAATTCACCCTGGCGGCTGAACGCCGCAAAAGCCTTGTCACCATTCGTCTGGTAATACGCCAAGGCCTTTTCCAGCAAGGCCTTGGCGGCTTGGGCATCCGCCTCCTCAGCGGTGGCGGCGTGCACCTGGCCAACACATAACAGCAGCAGCCAGGTGGCTCGGAGCATTGCCTTCATTACCCGTCCCTCGATCTTGTTGGTGTGCCAAGAGCGTAGACGGTTTGCCGGCAAATCAGAACGGTTTGGTCGGCAGGTATTTGCCATCCAGGGTGATCACCGCGCGGGAGCCGCCGTCCGGGTCTTCGACCTTCTTGATGTCCAGCTTGAAGTTGATCGCGCTGATGATGCCGTCGCCAAATTGTTCGTGCACCAGGGCCTTGAGGGTCGAACCGTAGACCTGCAGCATTTCATAGAAACGGTACATGGTCGGGTCCGTCGGCACGCCGCCCGGGAAGCTGCCGCGCAGGGGCACGGTTTGCAGCAGGCGGCTGGCGTCCTGGTCGAGGCCAAGCTTGTCGCAGACCACATCGGCAGCGTCCTTGGGCAGCGGATGCTGGCCGAGCAGGGCGGCGGTGACGAACGCCAGGCTCAGGCCGGTGCCGTCGGTGAGGTCCTGCCATGACAGGTTCTTGCGCGCCTTGATGTCGATGACGGTGTCGGCCAGGGCCAGGCGTGGGGATTGGGCGAATTGGGATTGCAACATGGTGATGTCCTCTTGGGTTTGAATAAGGTTCAGGCGGCGTGGGCACGGGTGGCCGGGTGGTCGAGCAGCGACACGAAGCGCCCGCTGCGGCCATCCAGGGCGTCGATGGCGCCGCTTTCGATGTCGTAGACCCAGCCGTGCAGGCTCAGCCGGCCTTGTTCCAGGGCCAGGGCCACGGAAGGGTGGGTCTTGAGGTTGGCCAGTTGGGCGACCACGTTTTCCCGTACCAGCGAGTTCAGCCGGTCGGCATCCGATGCGTGAGTGCGGGCGGCATTGATCACCTTGGCCGACTCGGCGTGGCGCAGCCAGTTGGCCACGGCGGGCAAGTGGTCGAGGCATTTGCAGGTGGAGATCGCGGTCATGGCACCGCAGTCGGAGTGGCCGCAGATCACGATGTCGCTGACGCCGAGAACGGCTACTGCGTATTCGACGGTGGCCGACACGCCGCCAGGCTCCGGCCCGTAGGACGGGACGATGTTGCCGGCGTTACGGATCACAAACAGGTCACCGGGTTCCTGCTGGGTCAGCAGTTCCGGGACTACGCGGCTGTCGGAACAGGACACGAACAACGTGCCGGGGTTTTGCGTGGTAGCCAGGTGTTTGAACAGGTCGCTGCGTTGAGTGAAGGCTTCACCCTGGAACTTGCGGAAGCCGTCGATGAGATCTTGCATGGTGGTTCTCCTTGCGTCGCTGATGGGGCAAGGATGGAAGTTTTCAGCTATAGCGTCCAAGACCGGCTTATTATGGTTTCTATAAGTCATGCCTATAGTTGGAGCGCCTTCCATGTTGCTGCGTCATATCCGCTACCTGCTGGCCGTTGCCGAGCACCGTAATTTCACCCGGGCGGCGGAGGCGCTGCATGTGTCGCAGCCGACCTTGTCGCAGCAGATCCGGCAACTGGAAGACACTCTCGGTGCGCCACTGCTGGACCGTTCCGGCAGAAGCGTCAGCCTGACCGATGCAGGCGAGGCCTATGTGCGGTTTGCGCGCCTGGCCTTGCAGGATCTGCAGGCCGGCACCCGCGCCATGCATGACGTGCAGGACCTGAGCCGTGGCAGCTTGCGCCTGGCGATGACGCCGACATTTACCGCCTACCTGATCGGGCCGCTGCTGGCGCGATTTAACGGGCTGTATCCGGGGATTACAGTGAGTGTCGAGGAGCTGACCCAGGACCGCATGGAGGCGGCACTGACGGAGGATTTGCTGGATATCGGCATCGGTTTTACCGGCGAGCATTTGCCGGATATCGAGTGTGAAGGGGTGTTTGTCGAGGCGTTGAGCGTAGTGGTGAGCGCCGGTCATCCCGGCATTGATCGACAGTCGTGGCTCCAGCAGCCGTTGGTGCTGCTGAATGCCGGCTTCGCCACGCGTCGCTATATCGATGAGTATTTTCGCAGCCAGGCGGTGAAACCGCTGATTACCATGGAGGCCAATTCCATCAGCGCGATTATCGAAATCGTACGAAATACGCAGTTGGCGACCATCCTGCCCAGCGCGATTGCCCAGGTGCAGCCGGGGTTGCAGGCGGTGCCGCTGAGCCCGCCGTTGCCGCAACGCACGGCGGCGTTGCTCAGCCGCAAGGGAGGCTATCGCAGTGCGGCGTGCAGGGCGTTTGTCGAGCTGGTCAGGGCGCAGCCAGCCACTGATTGATGATGCCGTCGTACACGCCGGTCACCGTGCTCAAGTGCAGCCACTGGTCCACGTAACTCTTCCATGCGACATCATCGCGGGGCAGCAGGAACGCTTTTTCGCTGTACTGCATGTACCGCTCGGGATTCACCGCGCACAGTCCCGGCTTGAGCTTCTGCTGATACCGCGCCTCGCTGGCGTCGGTGATCATCACGTCCGCCTTGTTCGCCAGCAGTTCCTCGAAAATCGTCACGTTATCCGGGAACAGCGTCAGTTGTGCCTTGCCCAAATGCGCCCGCGCAAATACTTCATTGGTGCCGCCCGCAGGCTCGATCACGCGTACCTGCGGCTGGTTGATCTGCTCCACCGTCTGATAGCGCTGCACATCGGCGCAACGCACCAGCGGGATCTTGCCGTCGACGCCCAATGGTTGGCTGAAAAACGCCTTTTTCTGCCGCTCCAGGGACACTGAAATACCACCCACCGCAATATCACAGCGCTGGGCCAGGAAGTCCGGCATCAGGGTTTTCCAGGTGGTCGGCACCCACTTCACCTGCACCGCAAGGCTCTTGGCCAGGGACTGGGCCATCGAAATGTCGATGCCTTCGTAGCTGCCGTCCGGGCGTAAATAGCTGTAGGGCTTGTAGTCGCCGGTGGTACAGACGCTCATTTCGCCGCGCTGGAGCACTTCATCCAGACGCGACGCAGGGCTGTCGGCCAGGGCCTGGGCAGACAGGCCGGCCAGCAGGGAAAGGGTCAGCAATGCTTTCATGCGGTCGGGTCCTTGGGCATGGGCAGGGCCGCCATTATTTGCAAATGTTTAGCCACGGCACAACCAAACTCCATCAAGACTGGATTTAACGGCTTAACCTCGCGTGTGAGGCTGCCCGGCATCTCCTTACTGTGAATCCCGCATGGACGGTTCCCCCGACACACACCCTGAGACATCGCCAGGCGCCACCGCGTCCAGCCGTCCGGATGGTCGTCGAGTCACCGCTGATGCCCTCCCTTCCGAACTCGCCTTCTGGGCGCTCTGGCACTGCCGCCACGCGCGCCCACCGGACACCTTTCTCCTACGTTGATTTGCCCGAATGGATGCCCCGCGCATCTGCCCGGCAGCGCCCGCGCGCCTGCCTGACGCGAACGTATGAGAATGCCCATGAGCACGCCCTTTGCCACCCTGCACGAAGCCCAGTCCTTTCTTGAGCAGAACCCGGATATCGAGATGTTCGAGCTGTTCATCCTCGACAACAACGGTGTGCCTCGCGGCAAACTGCTGCACCGCGATGAACTGCTGGCGGTCTATGAAAGTGGCCGGCCGCTGCCGAGTACCATCCTCGGCCTGACCATCAATGGCGACGACGTGGAGAACTCCGGGCTGGTCTGGGAAGTCGGTGATATCGACTGCCGCGCCTACCCGGTCAGCGGCAGTTTGCAGCGCATGCCGTGGCGCCTGATCCCGACGGCAGCAGTGCAAGTCAGCATGCACCCCACCGAAGGCATGCCCGCTACCGTGGCCGATCCCCGGCACCTGCTGGCCAGGGTGATTGACGACCTCAAGGCCGACGGCTATTACCCGGTGATGGCGGCGGAGCTGGAGTTCTATTTGCTCGACCAGAAACCCGACAGCAACGGCCGCCCGCAACCGGCGCGGGATGTCGACGGCGGGCGCCCGCGCTCGACCCAGGTCTACGGCCTGCGGGAGCTGGAGCAGATCGAACCGTTCCTCGCCGACCTCTACAGCGCCTGCAAACTCCAGGGCATCCCGGCGCGCACGGCGATTTCCGAATACGCCCCGGGCCAGGTGGAAATCACCCTGGAACATCGCAGCGATGCCCTGCAAGCCATGGACGAGGCGGTGCGTTACAAGCGCCTGGTCAAGGGCGTAGCCCACAAGCACGGGATGACCGCGTGTTTCATGGCCAAGCCGTTTGACGATCTGGCCGGCACCGGCATGCACATGCACGTCAGCCTGGCCGACCGCGACGGCAATAACCTGTTTGCCAGCGAAGCGCCCGACGGCACGCCGCTGTTGCGCCACGCGGTGGGCGGCATGCTCAGCACCTTGCTCGACTCGTTGCTGATGTTCTGCCCCAACGCCAACTCCTATCGACGCTTCCAGACCAACAGCTACGCGCCGCTGGCCGCGACCTGGGGCGTGGACAACCGCACCGTCACGCTGCGGGTGCCCGGCGGGCCGGCGTTTTCCCGGCATATCGAACACCGTATCTGCGGCGCCGACGCCAACCCGTACCTCGCGGCGGCCGCGATTCTGGCCGGTATCCACCGGGGCATCCGCGAACAGCGCGACCCCGGCGCGCCGGTGGAAGGCAACGGTTATGCCCAGGCCAAGGAGTTGCTGCCCACCGATTGGCTGACCACCTTGCGTGCGCTTGAAGGCTCGGTTTGGGCGCGGGAGGCGTTCGGCGGCGAATTCCTCGGCGTGTACCTGGCGGTCAAGCGGGCCGAATACCGTCAGTTCATGGGCGAGGTGGGCGAGCAGGATTGGCGCTGGTATCTGCACCAGGCCTGAAGATGAAGGCGCTGATCACAGACAGTTAACAGACAGGCAGCGGGCTGGATACTGGTTCTGCATTAACGGCGAACAATCCTTCGACCTTTTTTTCACGAGACGGTGGTTAAGCTGCGAATGTCTGATCCATTAACAGAGTCGTGTGATGCCGTCGCAACCGCCGTCTTCCATCGAGATTGAATTTGCCGAACGCGCTGGCCAGCAGCATGCCCTGGTCTGCGCCGACACGCGTCCGCCGGGGCTGTTGCGGCGCCTGGGGTTGTGGCGCGATGAGCAATTGGTGCGCCGTGCACTGAAGATCGCCGGCGAGCCAGGGCTGATTCTCGACCTGGCGTGCGGCTCCGGGCGCTTTTGGCCGGTGCTGGCCGAGCACAGCAACCGGGTGATCCTGGCGTCGGACAATTCCCAGGACATGCTCGACCACGCCCGTACCCACCACGCGCCGGGCTTGCTCAAGCGCATCAAGACCTTCCAGGGCTCGGCATTTTCCATCGGCCTTTCGGCCAACGCGGTGGACTGCATTTTTTGCCTGGAGTTGTTTCGCCATGTGCCAACGGCAGAAGGGCGACTGGCCCTGCTCGGTGAGTTTCATCGGGTAAGCCGCGACACGGTAATCGTCTCGGTCAACAGCGACAGCGGCTACCGGGCGTTGCAGCCTGGCCCGGCGGCAGTTGCCAGCCACCGGGCGCAAGTGGAGGCGGAGTTTCGCCTGGCGGGTTTCAAGGTCCTCGGTCAACAGGAGTTCATGCCCGGCTCAGCCATGTGGCGGGTGTATGTCCTGCGTAAGAGAGGATAAGTACCGACTGTCGGACTATTCTTCAGCTCCTATAAGAGTTTTCATGGCGGATGCTGTACTGCGAATGCTCGCAACTCCCTTTCGCGATATATACTGCGCGCCATTCTTCAAGGGAGAGCCGTGTGGCCATCGATATTCACTGGATCTGCGACAACGATAGCCTCGGCCAGCACTGCGCCGAATGGCAGCAGTTGCCATTCGTCGCCCTCGACACCGAATTCATGCGGGTCGACACTTTTTATCCCATTGCCGGGCTGATCCAGATCGGTGATGGCGTGCGCGCTTACCTGATCGACCCCCTGACCATCGACAACTGGCAACCCCTGGCCGCCTTGCTGGAGAACCCGGCGGTGATCAAGGTGGTACACGCGTGCAGCGAAGACCTGGAAGTGTTGCTGCGCCTGACCGGCAGCCTGCCGGTGCCGTTGTTCGACACGCAACTGGCGGCGGCCTACCTGAACCTCGGTTTCTCCATGGGCTATTCGCGGTTGGTGCAAGCCGTCCTCGATATCGAGTTGCCCAAGGGCGAGACCCGCTCCGACTGGTTGCAGCGGCCATTGTCCGAGACGCAAATCAGCTACGCCGCCGAAGACGCGGTGCACCTGGCAGAAGTCTACACACGCCTGCGGCCGAAGCTTTCCGACGACAAATACGCCTGGGTCCTGGAAGACGGTGCCGAACTGGTGGCCAACCTGCGCCGCGAAGTCGACCCGTACGAGGTTTACCGCGACGCCAAGCTCGCCTGGAAACTCTCCCGTGCCCAGCTCGCCGTATTGCGCGAACTGTGCGCCTGGCGCGAACAGCAAGCCCGTGCCCGTGACCTGCCGCGCAACCGGATCATCCGTGAGCACTCGTTATGGCCCCTGGCCAAATCCCAGCCGGATAACCTCGCCGCGCTGGGCAAGATCGAAGACATGCACCCGCGCACCGTGCGCCAGGACGGCGAGTTCCTGCTGGGCCTGATCAAGCGCGCCGGCAGCGTGCCCATGGACCAGTGGCCACCGGCGGTTGCCGAGCCATTGCCGGTGGACGCCGCCACGCTGATCAAGCAACTACGCGCCCTGGGCCAGGCCGAGGCCGAACGCCTGGACATGGCGCCGGAACTGATGCTGCGCAAGAAAACCCTTGAAGCCCTGGTCAAGAGCGGCTACCCCGAGGGGCCTTACCAATTGCCAGATTCGCTGCGTGGCTGGCGCCGCGAACTGATGGGCCAGGCGCTGCTGGACAGCCTGGCCACTGCCGGAGAACAGCCTTGAAACGTATTTGCTCCATCTATCGCAGCCTCAAACGAAACGAGATGTACCTCTACGTGCTGAAAAGCGATGCACTGGAGCGTGTGCCGGAAAGTCTGCTGGCCGCCTTCGGCAAGCCGCACCACGCCTTCGACCTGGTGCTGAGCCCGGAGCGCAAGCTGTCCCGCGAGGACATCACCGTGGTTCTGGAGAACCTCGAAAAGCAGGGTTACCACCTGCAAATGCCGCCGGCCGAGGACGAGTACATCGAACACTTGCCCGAAGAGCTGCTGCGACGCAATGACCCGATGTGATCGGTCAGTGCCCCGTCCGGGGCACATTCATCAATGGAATTCAATTTTTGGCGGCGGCCGCACGGTACAGTGAACTGGACCGGCGGCCGCCTGCAGTGTTTTTGAAAGGTTTGAACCATGCGCGTTCTGATTGCTGAACACGATCACCCGCTGTACGCCCGGCTGCTGCGCGAAGCGGCGCCGGACCTTGAGGTCATGACCAGCGGCGACTCCGCCGAATTGTCGCGCCTGGCGGCCGATTGCCCGGTGTGGCTGGGCCAGCCGGATCTTCTGGCCACCTTGCTGCGCCAGGGGCACCAGCCACAATGGCTGCAATCCACCTGGGCCGGCATTACGCCGCTGCTGGCCGACGGCCTGCCGCGGGATTACCGCCTGACCCGCGCCGTGGGCATTTTTGGCCAGGTGATGGCCGAATACGTGCTGACTTACATGCTTGGCCATGAGCGTGAAGTGCTGGCGCGGCTGGTCAGCCAGGTCGAGCGCAAGTGGGATAACCGCATGGGCCAGAGCCTGGCGGGGCGCAAAGTGCTGATCGTCGGTACCGGTGATATCGGCCGCAGCGTTGCGCAATTCCTGCAGCCGTTTGGCGTTGAGCTGTACGGCATTGCCAGTGAGGCCCGTGAGCAGGCGCCGTTTGTCGAAGTTGCCGGACTCGACGCGTTGCCGCGCCTGGTGGGTGAGGTGGACTACGTGGTCAACCTGCTGCCCAACACGCCGAATACCCACGATTTGTACAATGCGGCGCTGTTCAAGCAGTTCAAGCCGACCGGGTTGTTCATCAATGTCGGGCGCGGTGTGGCGGTGGTCGATGCGGACCTGGTGGAAGCGTTGAAGGAAGGCCATCTGGCCGGCGCGGTGATTGACGTTTGCCGTCAGGAACCATTGCCACAGCGCCATCCGTTCTGGACCGCCTGGGGGTTGCTGCTGACCGGGCACAGCTCGGCGCCGACTTCGCCGGGGATGATGGTGCAATTATTTGTCGAGAATTTGCGCGCGTACCAGGCGCAGGAAACGTTGCGCGGCGAAGTGAGTTTCGAGCGCGGTTACTGACAGCGCGAAGGCCCGGCAACGCGTGTTGCCGGGCGCTTACAAATTTCTGCAAACACTAATCAGATGTTCGTTTCGCAGGCCGTATGTGAGGCTCGTACCCCTCTCCAGATGGGTACATTCTCATGTTGAATGCTGGCACTGTGTCTCTCCCTCCACGGGTAACTTCGCAACTTTCCCTGCTTTCTACCGAGCCGGCGGCGCTCCCTCTATTGCCCTCTGCTCTGGGTGCTACGGCCGATCTCAATACGCAGGCCCTCGCCCCAGTCCCCCGGCAATCCGGTCTCACCGCGGCGTTGGGCGACCGCGAGAATCTGCGGACACTGGGCCAGAAGCTCAACGAAATCGCCAGCCGTCTTGGCGTGAATGCCAGTCCTCAAGCGGTGCTGGCCGCGCTGCAAACGACACCGATGCAAATACACCCCGACTCGTCCTACCCGACCCAGGCGGGTAAAGCGGCGACGGTAGAGACCTTTCTCGGAAGTATCGGCTTGGGGTTGCCCACCAATCATTTTCAGCTGACCGGTCATGCCCACGCGGTGAGTGACAGGGCACTGGAGCATCCGCTCGGCAATTTTGGCGGCGGGTTGTCCTGGCCTGTTCCCATGAGCGCCGCTGAACAACGCAGGGTACTGGCGGCGGCTACCGACCATGGCAGCCAGAACCCCAATGCACCGCACATCGGCGCAAGCGTGGGTGTACTGGAATATCTGAACGCGAACCAGCCGTTGTCGGGCGAGGCATTGGCTGATCCTGCCAAGGCACTCGAAACCCTCGTCAGCTCCACCCGCGGGCAGGCACTGGGGCAAGCCATACAGGACCAGCTTGGGGGCGCCGCCTCCGAGACCAGCGTGAACGAATACGCACTGAGCGCAATCCACCTGCTGCTGGATCCCGAGTCCATTACGGCGCCGCACCGAAACCGTGTGGCAGGTTTCGACCTCGCGCAACAGGCCCATTGGGGCAGGCCGGCTTCGGCAGTGCTCGAGCGCCTGAGCACTTTCCTGCACGAAAATCACCAGACCAGTCCCGAGATGGCCAAGGCCGGCGCCTATTTGTTACTGGCACGAAAGGCGCCCGAGTTTTTGATCAAGGACATCCCCGACCGCGTGACCTACGGCAGCCCTGCCTGGGTAAGCCTCGCGGTCGCAGCGGCGGCCATAGAGGCGCAGTTCCCCGGAAAGGTGGCGCACATGACCTTTGCCCAAGTCATGTCCAGCGCGGAAAACGCGATCCTGACGAATCGAGCCGCCGCCGAACATGCACAAAAGGCGGCATTGGTGGACTGGGCCGTGGTCAACGGGGTCGTCACATGCCAGCCAGGTGATCGTTACAGCGACGATGAGATAGACCGTGCAAGGACGGCATTCAACGCACAACTGAAGTCGACGCTTGCGGCTACCGGTTTGTTGGAAGCCGAGATTCCAAGCCGTAAAGACATTGCGTTGGCCCATTTGAAGGAGCGGTTTGGCGAACACGTACCTTTTGAAGAGAAACGACTGAAGGTCGTTGACTCGAAACAACCGTCAGCCCAACCACTTTATGATCCGAACCGGGCGCCCGGCGGGCTTTTCTCGTTGTTGGACATCGCCATGAGCGGACTTGGCCAATACCCATGGGAAACCAGGGACTCGAGCATTGCCGAGGCAATCAAAGGCAAGAGCCTGGATTTCAGCGTGAACAAAATCTTCAACGAAGAATTTGAACAAGCAATCACTTCTCGCCAGCAAGGGGTTCGCCGCGTCATCAGGCACCTTGTCGCAACACTGCCCTTGGTCGACCGGGAAAACCTGGAGTTTGCAAAGCTCGAGTTTTTTCAGAAAAACACTTATGAACTGGGCCTCGACTTCACCTCTAAAAAACGACAGGGCGCGGAAAACAAACTGTGGGTCAAGGCCACCGGAAGGAATGGCAACACTGTTTATGAAATTGATTTGAACGCAGGTGCAATCAAGTCGGTGCCGACCTCGGAGTTAACAACAAAACGCGAGCGGCAGGCCAACAAGGAGTTCAAGACGGAGCCCTTCAAGCCCAAGACCGTGAGCGAGGCTGCCCTTGGCCAAAAGAGCCAGGACGGCTTGTCAACGCCGCCCCCCAGTTTTTCCAGTGCGCGAACCCTGCACATCGCCGATGCTTTTGTTGAGCATCTTGATCTCGACAGTGATGACATAAAAACCTATGCCCGGGGTGTCACCTCGTTCGATAAACAAATGGCAACCGAGTGGAACGTCACCCACTTTTTTCTTGACCTGATTCCGCTCAGGTCAGCCATCGTGAATTTTTCCAGGGGCAACCACCTGGAAGGGGCCAGTGACCTGGCGCTGGATGTCTTTGGTTTTGTCACGGCGGGCGCGGGTGTGGCGGCGAAAGTCACGAAGGCGGGAGCCAAGGTCGCGAGCGCCGCCGCCAAGGCCATTCAAGTGGCAAAAGTCATCGGTGTGGCTGCCATTCAAGCATTCAACCCATTGGATGGCTTCAGCGAACTGGTCGCGGGCGGTGCCCGATTGCTGGGCAAAGGCGCCAACTTTGTACGCGCCACGGGTGCAGAGGTGGTCAACAAGCTCAGGGGCGCGAGCGGCAGCTATGACCTGTTGAAGGCTGCCAGTAAACACTATGACGCAGCAGCGACGGGTACCTTCAAGGTCGCCGGGCAAAGCGTTGATGGAGGCGCGGTACTCCAGAACGGTCGATGGTATGCGTTTGATGTGGACAGGATGCGGCCTTACGGCAGCCCTCTTGAAGGCTTCACCGCAAAAACGAGTGCGATGGATGGGGCGATCATCACCACGCCTGCCGAGCCGGGCAGCGCCCTGAACAACCGGTTGCTTGGCGATTACAGCGTGGCCGAATCGAAAATAGCCGGGCTTGCGCGCAACAGTCAGGGGATCTATGTGGCGGCGGACGGTCACTTGTCCCACATCCGCCATACCGATACTGCCGGCAACACTGCGGTCTACGAAGTGCGGCAAGTGACTCGCACCGCCGACGGTGCCGTACAGGCGCAGATTTATCACAACAACCGGCAAACGCCGCTGCTGGTGCAGCACCTTCAGGGGGACCAATGGCAGCGCCTGGGGGCACGCGGCGGTAACCGGCCCTCTGTGGCATCAGACCTGGGGCCGGAAATTGGCGGGGGCGGTGAGGGGACGATCTACGACAGTCTCGACGGGAAAAGTGTCTATAAGGACTATGGCCCTTCATCCATGACTTCTGCCGACGACTTTGTCGATAACGAGACCCTGTGCCTGAACAGCTATTACGGTGACGGCTTTGCAACCACGATATTTGAAAATGGTCGCCGTTATTTGAAAATGGGCAAGCTGGACGGGGTGGATGTAAATACCCTAGCAAGGGGAAGTTTGCCCCCAGAGGCCAGGCTTTTACTGGATGACGCATTTCGGCGCATGGAACAGAAAAATCTTTACCACAACGATCTGCAGTTAAGTAATTTCCTGTATTCAGCGAGGGATAATAAAATCTATCCAGTGGACTTGAACGCAAACGGTCTTGAAGACATGACACCGTTTCTCGCCAATATGTACAAGCGTGATCGAGACGAGCTGCGCAGGGCCTATTACGCGCTGATCGCCAAGGCGTAGCTGCACTTGTGGCGGGTGTACCCTGCTGTGATCGCAGCAGCAGGGTTTTGACGTGACCGTCAACGACTGCCAGAGCGTGTTCAGTCCTGGTGGTTGAAGTCGCCTTCGGACACCAGCTCGTTCAATGGACGACGCGGGCTCGGGGTTTCCCGGGCTTGCAGGTAGTCGGCCAGGGTCGATTTGTCGCCGAGCTTGCCAATCGCCACCGCAGCGTGCAGGGCGTAACCTTCAGGAATCTTCAGTTCCTTGCGGGTCAGTTCCTGGTCGAAACCGGCCATGCCGTGGGTGTGCCAGCCGCTGAGGCTGGCTTGCAGCGCCAGGTGGCCCCAGGCCGAGCCGGTGTCAAAGGTGTGCCACAGGGCCGGGGTTTCTTCGGTGGCACCAGGCACGGCAAAGGTCGTCTTCGACGCGACGATCACCAGGGCCGAGGCATGCTGTGCCCAGCCACAGTTGAATTCGTTCAGCAGGCCCAGGAAACGTTCCCAGTTCGGCGTGTCGCGGCGCGCATAGAGAAAACGCCATGGCTGCGAGTTGTAGGCCGAAGGTGACCAGCGCGCGGCTTCGAAGAAGCTCAACAGGGTGTCCACCGGGATGCTTTCGCCGGTGAAGGCGCGCGGCGACCAGCGGTCGGTGAATTGTGGGTGGATCGGATAGTCGGCGACGCGTGGGTTGCTGCTCATTGGGCTGATCCTGATGAAAAACCGGGGTTCAAAACTACTTCGCCGCCGGGTGGCTGACAAGTCTTGTTCTACCGACAGTCGTAAGCGCTTGGCCCCGGGGGCCATGGGCACTAGACTGGCGGCCTTTTAACATACCGATATTGATGTAGAGCCATGGCCGCCAAAGTCGAACCTTTCTGGATCCGCAAAACCCTCGAACAACTCGACCAGGATGAGTGGGAGTCGTTGTGCGACGGCTGCGGCCTGTGCTGCCTGCAAAAGCTCGAGGATGAAGACGACAACAGCGTCTACTACACGCGCATCGCCTGCAAACTGCTGGACCTGAAAACCTGCCAGTGCACCGATTACCCCAACCGTCGCGCCTCGGTGCCCGATTGCATCCAGCTCACTCCGGGCCAGGCCGACCAGTTCAAATGGCTGCCGCCCACCTGCGGTTACCGGCTGGTCAGCGAGCGCAAGAACTTGCCGCTGTGGCACCACCTGGTCTGCGGCGATCGCGACGCTGTGCACCAGGAACGCATTTCCCAGTCCGGGCGCATGCTCAGCGAAGGCAGCGTGCCCGAGGATGACTGGGAGGATTACCTGATTTTTCGTGCAGGCTGAGAAGGAGTGTGTATGACGGTTGGAGCCAGGCTGGCGGCGAGCCTGCTGTTGTTGGTATTGAGTGCGCCGGCGTGGGCAGCGAAGAAAGTTGACCTGGACTATTACGTCAAGCTGTTGCCCCAAAGTGATCAGGCCGAAGTGCGCCTGAGCCTGTCCCAGGGCTCGGCGGTGCGCAGCCTCAACTTTGACCTGGGCCGCGACGGCGACTACAGCGACTTCAAGGCCGATGGCCAGTGGCAAGTGTTGCCGGGCAATACCCCGGGTGACAGCCGCGGCCTGTGGCAACCGAGTGCCGACAAGGCCAGCCTGACCTACCGTGTACGCCTCACCCACGCGCGCAAGAAAGGCGTCTACGAAGCGCGGATGACCCCGAGTTGGGCGCTGTTTCGCGGCGAAGACCTGGTGCCCACTGCACGTCTGGATCAACAGGACGGCATTGAACTGGTGTCGCGCCTGGTGTTTGAACTGCCTGCCGGCTGGAAAAGCGTCGAGACGTCCTGGCCGCGCATCGGCAAGAACAAATTCCGCATCGATAACGTTTCCCGCCTGTTTGACCGGCCCACCGGCTGGATGCTCGCGGGTACGCTGGGCAGTCGCAGGATGCGCCTGGGGGAAACCGAAATCACCGTGGCGTCGCCCAAAGGGCAAGGCATGCATCGCATGGATGTGCTGACCTTGCTGACGTTTGTCTGGCCGCAAGTGCAAGCGGCATTCCCACGGCACCCGGCGAAATTGCTGGTGGTGGGCGCCAGTGACCCGATGCGCCGCGGTGCGTATTCGGCGCGGGACTCGATCTACCTCAACAGCCGTACGCCGTTGGTCAGCGAGAACGGCAGCAGCCCGTTGATCCGTGAAGTGGTGCAGGCTATCGGCCGCTTCAACGACCACCAGGGCAGCGATTGGATCAGCGAGGGCTTGGCGCAGTACTACGCCATTGAGCTGATGCGCCGCGCAGGGGGGATCAGCGACGATCGTTATGCCGCCCTGCAGGCCCGGCTGGCCAGCGAAGGCAAGGACGTGACCACTCTGCGGGTCGAGCACGCCAGTAGCGCGACCGTCTCACGAGCGGTGGTGTTGTTGCAGGAGCTGGACCGCGAGATTCGTGTGAAAACCCACAACAAGCGTTCGCTGGATGATTTGACCCAGGCGGTGATGCGCTTGAACAGCATCAGCACAAAGGAATTCGTGCAGCTGGGGGAGAGCATTATTGGCGAGTCGTCGGTAGTACTCGATACCAAACTGCTGCACTGAAACCAAGGTGGGAGCGGGCTTGCTCGCGAAAGCGGTGTATCAGAAACACAGTCAGTGACTGACACTCCGCTTTCACGAGCAAGCCCGCTCCCACTTTTGATCGGGGTTAACCCACAGTTTTGCTGGCGTTTTCAGCCGCCACTTCAGCCTTGGTCTTGAGGTTTTTCAGTTCCTCACCGGCGCGTTCGATCTTGGTTCGCACGCTGTTCATTTCCTGGCGGCTGCGCTCCAGCAACTCTTTCGCCGAGCTATGCCCGCTGATCCCGCGTGCCAGCGCTACGCCGCCAATCGCCACCTGGATCAAACCGAAAAAGCCGCCACGGCGCAGGCCTTTGCCCATCATCACCACACCGCCAGCCAGGGAGCCGATGCGTTCCCAGCCCTGGACGTTTTGCGTGGGTTGGGGCTCGAACGGGGTGGACCGGATAACGGGTCGCAGGGTTTTGCTGTCGCTCATGATCTGTCTCCAATAAGGGCTGATTGATATGCAGCTGACTGCACACAGGCCGCGGATGTTCCCAAAAAATCAGTATTTGGGGCCCGAACGGGTGTTGTTGCCCTTGGCCAGACGGTCGTAAAGCACCACGTTGACGGTGGCGGCGAGGTTCATGCAACCGGTGGTCGGGATGTAGATCACGTCTTCACACCAGTCGCGAATCTCTTTGTCGAGGGAGCCGTCTTCCGGACCGAAGATATACAGCGCACGGTCCGGATGGGTGTATTCGGGGAGAGGGCGGGCGCCTTCCACCAGCTCGACGGCGACGGGGATGCAGCCCAGGGGCAGGATCTTTTTCAGGTCGTCGATACCGATCAGCGGAATGTCGTGGTGGACCTTCTTGGTGTCGGTAATAAAGTCCCGGGCCCGCTCATAGCGCTTGCCGGTGTAGAACACCGAGGCCACGCCGTAGCAGCCGGCGGCGCGCATCACCGAGCCGACGTTTTCGGGGGATTTGGGGTTGTACAGACCGATGCAGCTGTAGCGTTTATTGCCCACGGGAAAGGGTGCCTTCGAGAAAAACCGCGATTATACGGGGATTGCTCGAAAGGCGGTCAGTTTGAGCGGCACGTGTTGCAACACTGTGGCAAGGGAGCTTGCTATGGCAAAGGGGCTTGCTGTGGCGAGGGAGCTTGCTCCCGCTGGAGTGCGAAGCGCTCCCAAAAAACGTGGGGCCGCTACGCAGCCCAGCGGGAGCAAGCTCCCTCGCCACAACAAGCCTTCTCCCACTGCGAGCCATCTCCCACAGCAGGTCGTTCATTACATCGCTTCAGTCGTCTTTCTTCATCAACCCGGCCAACGCCGCAAACGGGTTGTGCGTCGCCTTGGCGATCGTCGGGCTGCTGGTGGAGCCTTCGCCGAAATACTGCTGGTCGGTATAACGCGAGTGTTCGTTGTCGTGGCAATACAGGCACAGCAACTCCCAGTTGGAGCCGTCCTGGGGGTTGTCGTCATGGTTGTGGTTGCGGTGGTGCACGGTCAGTTCGCTCAGGCGCTTGCCGGCGAATTCACGGGCGCAGCGGCCACACACGTGGGGGTACATCTTCAGGGCTTTGTCGCGGTAGCCCATTTCCCGGTCGCGCTGGGCATCGGCGAGGATGCGGTCCAGCTTGGCGGTGTGGGAGGGCGGGTTGGTCGAGCTCATCATGGCTCCTGTCTTTTAGTGGATCACGGATAGCGTTGATTCTAGCTGCTTGCGGGCTAATAAACCTCCGGCTTTTTCAGGCGCAGTCATGCCGGTGAGGGGGATTGTTTGTAGTATCGACGAACTGAATTCATAAGGAGCGGTACTCATGCGGATGCATTCATGGTTGTGGGCGCTGCTGTTGTGCGCCGTCAGTGTTCAGGTCCAGGCGTTTTCCACGCCCCAGCCAGGCGAGGTGATCGATGTGGCGCTGGAGCAGCTCCACCCTACCCAGGCCGTCATCGGTTTTGATCAGATACATTACAAGCTGGGGGTATTTGCCGAGTCGCCCAAAAAAGTGTTCGACGAATACTGTGAAACCAACGGCCAGGGCGGTGTCGACAAGGTGCCTGAAGATGCCGATCTGCATAAGCCGGGCAGCTTCACCTGCAAAGACCCGGTAGGCGCCCACCCGGCGGACATGAAAACCGTGGTGGTCGGCCCCGCTGGCCAGTTGTACCTCACTGACGGCCACCACTCGTTCAGTACCTTGTGGGAGCAGCCAGGTGCCGGCGCCAAACTGAAGATGTGGGTGCGGGTCACCGATAACTTCAGCGACAGTCCCGACCTGGTGACTTTCTGGAAACGTATGGAGCAGGGCCGCAAGGTCTGGCTCAAGGACGGCCAGGGCAAGACCATCACGCCTGAGCAAATTCCGACACACCTGGGCTTCAAGGACCTCGGCGACGATATGTTCCGCAGCCTGGTTTACTTCTCCCGCAAGGCGTCCTACGGCAAGCCGACCTCTGGTGAGGTGGTGCCGGAATTCCTGGAGTTTTACTGGGGAGGGTGGTTGCGCACGCAGATTGACCTCGGCGCGTTCATCCTGAACAAGCAAGGCGGGTATGAAAAGGCAATCGAGGCGGTAGCCAAGCGCATGGTCAGCCTGGCGCCCGAGGCACCGGTAGGAGACAGCGGCTTCAGCGCCCGGCAGTTGGGCGGCTTCACGTCACTTGACCGCAAAGAACTGAACGATACGTTCAAGAAGAAAGTGCCCTACGTTATCGACAGTAGAAGTAACTAAGTGACGAACCGGCAGGGGCGGCCTTGTGCTGTTTCTGTCGGGCGTATAACGGCTGAATATACAGTAAAGATCCGGCAGATATCGATTTAAATGCCGTGGGGCATTTAATTGGCTTCAGGGTGATAAAGTGTTGGACTAACTTTGCCAGTTTGTTTAATGTGGCGCCTCTTGGCCTACTGCCGTTAGTGTGTTCTGTGGTGGCGTCAGGTAGTCAATACGTCAGGTCTTTCCTGGCGACTGTCAGTTTCCCGCAAGCCGGGCTTTCCTTTCACGATATCAACCCCCATGGTTGACGTTGTGGCGTTTCAAATCAGAAGCGCTCATCCAGAGCGTACTGCTTCCAATAACCGAAGTCGGGTGGTTGAAGTGTCTGATGATCGTCGTGCAAATAATAAAAAATCGACGCGTTACCCTGTTGTTATAACTTGATGATTCGGGATAAGTGTCCTGTGCAAGTTATAAGTTTATGGTGCCCGTTAATAAACTTCTGATGTTCATCTCACTGACATTCACACTGCGTGAATGCAACGGCCTGCTTCAATTGAATACATGCAATTTTTTGTAGAGGCTGTTGTGTCTAAAGGCGTTGTTCTGGCGGTTTCCGCTTCCTTCCTGTTTGGTGTGCTGTATTTCTTTACCTCCCTTCTTGAACCCTTGAATGGCCAGCAGATATTTGGCTGGCGAATGCTCATCTCCTTGCCCTTCATGACGTTGCTGCTGTGCCTGTCCGGGGATTGGAAGTGGGTGCCGTTGATCTACAAGCGTCTGCGGGAGAAACCCGCGTTGCTGCCCTGTGTCGTGCTCACCAGTGCCCTGGTGGGTGTGCAGTTGTGGATCTTCATGTGGGCGCCCCTCAATGGCCACGGCCTGGATGTGTCGCTGGGCTATTTCCTGTTACCGCTGACCATGGTCATCACCGGGCGCATCGTTTACGGCGAACGCCTTTCCCATCTGCAAAAAATTGCCGCAGCGCTGGCGGCGGTGGGCGTGGCCAACGAGCTGTATCGCACGGGCGGGTTCTCCTGGACCACCCTGGTGGTGTGCGTCGGTTATCCGCTGTATTTCGTGCTGCGCAGGCGTTGTGGCACCGACAACCTCGGCGGGCTGTGGCTGGACATGATGCTGATGATTCCGGTCGCGCTGTGGTTCGTCCTCGGTAGTGAGCCCATCAACGAGACCCTGGCGCAGCGCCCGGCGCTCTATTGGCTGGTGCCACTCATGGGGTTGGTCAGCGCGGCGGCGGGTTATTCCTACATCCTGGCCAGCCGGCTGTTGCCGTTCAGCCTGTTCGGTTTGCTCAGTTACGCGGAACCGGTGCTGCTGGTGGCCGTGTCTCTGATGCTGGGAGACGCTCTCAAACCGGGCCAATGGATGACCTACCTGCCGATCTGGCTGGCCGTGGTGGTGTTGGTGCTGGAAGGCTTGAGGCATTTGAATCGACTGCGCCGGTCGATCTGACCTACGACCCGCGCAGTGAATTCAGGCGGCTGTTTCAGCCCTTGAGTTTCTCGGCAATCCAGATGGTATGCCGCGTGCCCTTGTTGCCATGGGCAAACACTTGCACTTCCTCGGCCTTGAAGCCGGCCTTGCGCAGTTTGTCGCTGAACTGCTTGTCGGCGCTGGCCGACCATACCGCCAGCACGCCCTTGGGCCGTAGCGCCTTGGCGCAGGCGCTTAGGCCACCGGCGGAATACAGCCAGCTGTTGGCTTTTTGCGTCAGGCCTTCGGGGCCGTTGTCGACGTCCAGCATGATTGCGTCAAACCCCTGGGGCTCGGCCTGCAGCACCTTGGCCACGTCTTCCAGACGGATCACGGTGCGCGGGTCCAGCAGCGGGCGGCCGGACTTTTCCCCCAGAGGGCCGCGATTCCACTCGACCACGCCGGGCACCAGCTCGGCAACCACCACTTCGGCAGTCTTGCCCAAATGCTTGAGCGCTGCCGCCAGGGTAAAACCCATGCCCAGGCCGCCAATCAACACCCTGGAGCCGGGCCGACCGGCGACTTTGCGGCACGGAATATCCGCCAGCGCATCCTCGGAACCGTGCATGCGCGTGTTCATCAACTGGCCACCGTCACCGCCCTGAATCTTGATGACAAAATCCTCACCGTACTCGAACAGGCACAAGGCACCGCCGTTGTCGGGGATCGGGGTGGTGTCCAGCAGAACGAAACGTTTCATGGAAATCTCATTGGGAAGGGCATTCTTGCGCGGTTGGGAGTAGCCTTACGACTTTACGGTCAGGCCATGGAGCCATCGATGAAGTGCAGCATTCTAACGGTCATTGTGTGGAGCGCGCTCGCCCTTGGCGGTGTGGCCCAGGCTCAGGAGTCGCAAACCGTGCCGATTACCCCCGCGCCTACGGCGGGTTCACCGGGTACTGCAACGCCCACGCCTTATCCGCAAGTCACGCCACCGGCAACGCCAAAGGCGGCCGGCAGCGGTGAGCCATTGTTGGCGCCGATCGTGCTGCCCGCGCCGCCGAAGGACCAGACGATCCCCGGCTTGCAGCAAAACGACATCAAGCCCAAGACCCCGGGCGGCTAAAACTGCTGGGACAGCAATTGCCCGTCCGCCATGCGCAGGCGCCTGGACAGGGCGATAGCAATCGCACGAATGATCTTGGCCGCGATTTTCGGTGCATCGTTGAGCATCTTTTCCAGGGAATCCTTGCCCAGGTTCAATAGCACGCAATCGCTGGCCGCCACACAGCTGGCGGAGCGGCGCTCGCCGTCCAGCACAGCCATCTCGCCAAAGGTCCGTCCGCTGCGCAAGGTGGCGATAGTCAGGCGCTGGCCTGCATGGTTGGTCTTCTGCACCGCCACCTGGCCTGAGTGAATGATGCACATGAAGGTGCCCGCGTCGCCCTCGAGGAAAATCACCTCATCGCGGGCGATGCTGCTGATGTTGAAATAGCCCGCCGCTACGTGGAAGTCTTCCGGCAGCAACGGGTCGAACAGGCCGCAATCCATCAGCATGTCGCGGATTTCGTTATTGAGTAAGGTCGGTTCTGGCATGAGGCTTACAGTCTTTGTCCATAAATCGTGCAGGGCGCGCCCGGCGGTCAAGTGTTCAGACCGGCCCGCCAGGCGGAGTTCCTTAAATCAGCCCCAGCGCCTTGAAAACAAATGCATATTCGAGTGCTACGTCACGTAATCCCTGGTAACGACCACTCATGCCGCCGTGGCCGGCGCCCAGCTCGGTCTTGAGCAGCAACAGGTTGTCGTCGGTCCTGGTGTCGCGCAGCTTGGCCACCCACTTCGCCGCTTCCCAATACTGCACGCGGCTGTCGTTGTAGCCGGCGATCACCAGCGTGGCCGGATAGGCCTGGGCGCTGACGTTTTCGTACGGTGCGTACGCCTTGATCCGCTCATACACCTCGGGCTCCTGCGGGTTGCCCCATTCGTCGTACTCGGTGATGGTCAGCGGCAACTCGGGGTCGAGCATGGTGTTGAGCACATCGACGAACGGCACTTCGGCAATCGCCGCCTGGAACAGCTCCGGGCGTTGATTGAGCACCGCGCCGATCAACAGGCCACCGGCGCTGCCGCCGCTGATGGCCAGTTGCTTGGAGGTGGTCAGGCCCTGGGCGATCAAGTGTTCGGCGCACGCGATAAAGTCGCTGAAGGTGTTTTGCTTGTGCTCCTGCTTGCCGCCGCGATACCAGGCCTCACCCAGTTCGCCGCCGCCGCGTACATGGGCAATGGCGAAGGCCACGCCACGGTCCAGCAGGCTCAGGCGGGCGTGGGAGAACCACGGGTCGAGGCTGTGGCCGTAGGCGCCGTAGCCGTACAGATACAGGGGCGTCGGCTTACCCAACTGGTCGCGTCGGACGACAAGACTGATCGGCACCTGAGTGCCATCGGCCGACGTTGCCCACAGGCGTTGGCTGACGTAGTCGTCGGCGTTGAACACGCCCAGCACCGGGGTTTCCTTGAGCACTTGTTGTGCGCCGCCGGCCAGTTCCAGCTGACGAACCTGGGCCGGGCGGTTCAGCGCCTCATAGCGCAGGCGGATCTTGTCGCTGGCAAATTCCAGGCTGTTTTGCACATAGAGGCTGTAGGCCGCGTCCGGTAACTCCACGCGATAAGCGGCTTGCCCCTGTGGGTGCACTTCGATGATCGGCAGGCCGCCGATCCGCAGGCTCAGGGTCATGGCCCGGGCATTGAGGCTTACGCCATCGAGCATTACCGCGTCGTCGTGGGGGATCAGGTTCAGCCAGTCGTCCTGGGTCGGCACACTGCCGGTGTCGGCCGCCTGGAACAGCGCAAAGTTGATGCCGTCACGGTTGCTGCGGATAAACCAGGTCCACTGGTCGTCCAGCTTGCCGTGGTCGACGTCATATTCATGGCCTTCGACCCGTGGCGCCATGCAGGTAAACGCCTGCTGCGGCTTTTCGGCGTCCAGGGCCCAGATCTCGCTGGTGGTCTTGCTGCCCAGGGCCAGCAGCAACTGACGCTCGGAGCTGGAGCGGTAGCAGTGCAGGAAGAAACGTCCGTCAGGCTCGTGGAACACTTCTTCGGCGGCAGTGCCGTCCAGGCGATAGCGATACAGCTTGTGCGGGCGATGGGTGTCGTCCAGTTCGGTGAAGAACAGGGTCAGGCTGTCGTTGGCCCAGGTCATGCTGCCATCGCAGTCTTCAAACTCCAGTTCGCTGACCTTGCCGGTGGCCAATTCCTTCACGTAGAGGGTGTAGATCTCTTCGCCGCTGGTATCCAGGCTGTAGGCCAGGCGCTGGTGGTCCGGGCTGATGCTGAAGGCGCCGAGGGAGAAAAAGCCGCCATTGGCCAGTACGTTCGGATCCAGCAGCAGCTCTTCCGCGCTTTCGTCGACCTGTTGGCTGTCGTCCGCCGGGCGCGGGCAGCGGTAGTGGCGGGCGTATTCGTCGCCGGCGGTGGTGCGGGTGTAATACAGGTACGGGCCCCAGGGCGAGGGCAGGGACAGGTCGGTTTCGAGAATGCGGCCCTTGATCTCCTCGAACAGGGTCTCGCGCAGCGCCTGCTGGTCGGACAATTGTGCTTCTTGCCAGGCATTTTCCGCCTTGAGGTAATCGAGCACCTCGGCGCTGTCACGCGCTTGCAGCCAGGCATACGGGTCGGTGCCTGGGGCCTTGCGGGCGATCGGGGCGGCAGTGATGTGGGTCGATGGGGGCATGGATCACTCTCTGTCTGGCGGTTGGCCGACGGCATTGCAGCCTCGGCACTGAAAAGCCGTTATCATAGCGGCCTGTTTGCCTACCTTGCCATGGACACCATGACCGAGAACGACTATCTGATCGCTTGGGGCCTCTACGCCTTCGCAGCCCTGGGTTGCCTGTTGGTGTGGTTTGCCATGACCCGCTGGATGTGGCGCTGGCTGCGCGAGCCGCTGCGGTTGCTGGTGGCGGTGCTGCTGTTCAGCCCGACCATCGTCGACCCGGTGAAGACCCAGTTCGCCCCGGCCGTGGCCATCACCGCCCTGGACCTGGTGCTCAAGGTCGGCAACAACGCCTGGCGGGCGATTTCCGATCTGTTCATGTATTGCATGATCGCGTTCGGCGTGTACCTGGTGTTCGTGCTGATCCGCTGGCCCATCGAGCGTGCCGCCAGGGTTCGTCGTGAGCAGAAGGCCGCCGCTGCGGCAGCCGCTGCTGCCGAGCCGGAGGATGACGACGAACCCTTCGCCGATGGGCGTTACGGTCGCCCGGCACCTGTCAGCGGTATGCGGGTCGAACCGCGCCTTTAACGTTGTACGCCCTGTATCGAGAAGCCTGGCATGTGTGAATTATTGGGCATGAGTGCCAACGTACCGACCGATATCGTCTTCAGCTTCACCGGGCTGATGCAGCGCGGCGGACGTACCGGGCCCCACCGCGACGGTTGGGGCATCGCCTTCTACGAGGGCCGTGGCCTGCGGTTGTTCCAGGACCCGGCGGCCAGCAGCGAATCGGAAGTCGCGCTGCTGGTGCAGCGTTATCCCATCAAGAGTGAAGTGGTGATTGGCCATATCCGCCAGGCCAATGTGGGCAAGGTGTGCCTGTCCAATACCCATCCGTTCGTCCGTGAGCTGTGGGGCCGCAACTGGTGCTTTGCCCATAACGGTCAACTGGCGGACTTCAACCCCCGCGCCACGTTCTACCGCCCGGTGGGCGATACCGATAGCGAAGCGGCGTTCTGCGATTTGCTCAACCGTATCCGTGAAGCGTTCCCGGAACCGGTGGACATCGAACAGGTGCTGCCGGACCTGATCGCCGCCTGCAGCGAATACCGCAGCAAGGGCGTGTTCAACTGCCTGCTCAGCGACGGTGACTGGCTGTTCTGCTATTGCTCGACCAAACTGGCACAGATCACCCGGCGTGCGCCATTTGGCCCTGCACGGTTGAAAGATGTCGACGTGATCGTCGATTTTCAGGCCGAAACCACCCCCAATGACGTGGTGACGGTAATTGCCACCGAACCCCTGACCGAAAACGAGACCTGGACCCGCTACGAACCGGGCCAGTGGAGCCTGTGGCGACGCGGCGAATGTGTCAGCCAAGGTAAAACGGAATAAGGACGTCGAATATGTTGCTCAGCTATTTGCGACTGGTGTTGTTTGCCGTGGGTCTGTTGGTCGGTGTGCAGGTGCCGGGGTTTATCAGCGACTACGCCAAGCGCGTCGAAGCCCACTTGATCGAAGCCCAGACCGGCTTGCGCGGCTTCGATGCCACGGCGCAACAGTTCTTCAACGGTGACTTGCAGGCGCTGGTGGCCCATTACCGTGCCAGTGACGACCCGGTGTTTCGCAGCGATGCCAACAGCCTGGGCACCTTGCTCGACCGCCAGGTAGCGCTGGATAAGCAGTTCCAGGCGATGCAGGGCCCGTGGTACATCCGCGCGCTGCAAGTGGCGGTGGCCGCCGACCCGGCGATTCGCCAGGAAACCTGGAACGGCTACAGCTACATGCTGTTGCTGACCCCGGAAGCCATGGGCTGGGGCCTGGGCGGGGCGATGTTGTTGTCGTTCGGCATCGAGTGCCTGTTCCGCCTGATCGACTGGGTGGTGTTGGGCGGCAAGCGCCTGCGCCAGAGCCGACCGATTGAAGAGCGGGACCTCAAGGGGCTTTAAAGGCTGACGCGGTCAAATTGTGGGAGCGGGCTTGCTCGCGAATGCGGTGCGTCAGTGACATATGGGGTGGCTGGCACACCGCATTCGCGCGCAAGCCCGCTCCCACAGTTTTAAATCGGTTCCTTCAGTGGCATGGGGTTGCTCAACACCATCAAGTCCTCGCCCACCTTCTGCGCGTACTGCTGCACCACGCTCTGGCACAGCGCCACAATCTCCTCCACCAACTCCACGCCCACTCGCCACGACACCACCACCTGCAGGTTCGGCGGCCGTTGTTCCATGGGCAGCATGGTCAATTCACCTCGTGCCAGCTCTTCACTGACCAATACGGGCGGGAACGCACCAATCCCGAACCCGTCCCGCAGCAGGCGGGTGATCGCTGACACCGAGTTCACACAGTTCATCCGTGGGGCGGATACGCCGTTAGCCTGCATCAGGCTGAGCACGTCCTGGTGCGGACAGGAGTTTTTCGAGTAGGTGATGATGCGCTCCTGGGCCAGTTCGGCGAGGGACGCGTAGTCGCGGTTGTAGATCGAGTGGCTGGCGACGATCCAGCCCATGGGGTGGCTGGCCAGTTCCAGGCTGCGCAAGGTTTCCTGGCGCAGCAGGTCGGTTTGCAGGATCAGGTCGAGAAAGCCTTTTTGCAACTGATCGCTGAGGTTCAGCGCGGTATCGGCGACCAACTCGATTTCTACCCGCGGAAAGTTGTCCGTCAGTTCTGCCACCAGCGCGCTCAGCCAGGTGTGAATCACCGTGTCCATCACTCCGATGCGGATACGCCCGACCTTGCTGCTGGTGGTTTCCAGGGACTGCTTGAGCCCTTGCATGGTCGCCATCATCTGCTCGGCATAATCGAGCACCTTCAAGCCTTCCGGCGTCAGGCTCACACCTCGGGAATCGCGCAGGAACAGCTTCACCCCCAACTCGCCTTCCAGCACGGCGATGCGGCTGGAGATCGAGGCCTGGGTGGTGAACAGCTTCTCTGCCGTGAGGCGAAAGCTCTTGAGCTTGGCCACCCAGACGAAGGTTTCGAGGAACTTCAAATTCATGGGATCAACTTTTCTTATGCATGGATTGTTTTTTATTAGTTGGACGCAGCGTGCCGCAACCGCCAAAAATCGAGCTGTCTCACGATAAGCGTCGTTGGGGCTCGGGACAACATCGTTGCGAGATCTTGGTAAAAGATCCCACACTACAAAAAAATAAAGCCTACAGGAGCCCTACCGTGAGCCGCCTGCTATTGAACTGCGACATCGGCGAAAGCTTTGGCAACTGGACCTTGGGGCTGGACGCCGAAGTCATGCCGTTCATTGATTGCGCCAACGTAGCCTGCGGTTTCCACGCCGGCGACCCGAGCATCATGCGCAAGACCGTCAGCCTGGCCTTCGAGCATGGCGTGCAGGTGGGCGCGCACCCGGCGTACCAGGACCTGCAGGGTTTCGGCCGCCGCTCCATGGCCTACACCCCGCAGGAAATCCAGGACCTGTTGCACTACCAGGTCGGCGCCCTCGACGGTATTTGCCGGGCCCAGGGCGGGCGGGTCAGCTACGTCAAACCCCATGGCGCGATGTACAACGACATGATGGCCAAGCCTGCGCAATTGCGAGCGGTGATCCAGGCCGTGGCGGCCTACGACGCCAGCCTGCCATTGATGCTGATGGCCACCCGTGACAACAGCGCCGCCCAGGCCTTGGGTGACGAATATGGCGTGACCCTGTGGTTCGAAGCCTTTGCCGACCGTGCCTACGACAGCGCCGGCCATCTGGTCTCCCGCCAGTTGCCGGGCGCGGTGCATCATGACCCGGAAAAGATCATCCAGCAGGCCTTGATCATCGCCCGGGGAGAACAGTTGGTCGCCAGTGATGGCAGTCCGTTGCACCTGCAAGCCAATACCTTGTGCGTGCATGGCGATAACACCAGCTCAGTGGCTGCCGTGCAGCGCATCCGCGAGGCGTTGACCCCAGCATGAAGCCACGGATTGAAGTGGTGGCCATCGACTGCCTGATGGTGCGCCTGTTTGAGGTGATCGCCGAAGACAACATGCCCTGGATGCTCGCCGCCACCCGCCGTTTGCGCGAAGGTTTTGGCCCGGCGCTGGTGGACCTGGTGCCGTCCTACACGACCCTGATGGTGCACTACGACCTGCTGGCGCTGGACCCTGGCCAGGCACGGGCGTTGATCGACCAGGCGCTCAAGGAATTGCAGCCCGAACCCCAGGGCAGCGGGCGATGCCATGTGTTGCCGGTCTGGTATGACCTGAGTGTCGGCCCGGAGTTGGCGTTGCTGGCGCAGCGCAGTGGCCTGGCAGTGGAGGAGGTGATTCGCCGTCACAGCCAGCATGAGTACCAGGTATTCGCCTTGGGCTTCGCCCCGGGGTTTGCCTTTATGGGGCTGGTGGATGAACAGCTCGCGACACCGCGGCTCAACACCCCGCGCAAGCGGGTGGCGGCGGGCAGCGTGGGCATCGCCGAGCGGCAGACGGCGGCTTATCCGGTGGTCTCGCCAGGTGGCTGGAACCTGATCGGCCGCACACCGGCCAAGTTGTTTGACCGCGAACGCGACGGCTACAGTCTGATGCAGCCGGGGGACACCGTGCGTTACGAAGCGGTCAGCCATCGCGAATTCATCAACCTGGGTGGCGATGACACACCGTTGGAGGCCCAGGCATGAGCCGCTTGTTGATCGAGGCCAGCACCCCGCTCTGCTTGTTGCAGGACGCTGGACGTTTTGGCGTAAGGCACTTGGGCGTGACCCAGGGCGGCGCGCTGGATTGGGTGTCGATGTCGTGGGCCAATTGGTTGCTGGGCAATGCCCTGGATGCGCCGGTGGTGGAAATCACCTTGGGTGGCTTCACCGTGCAGGCCGAGGCCTATTGCCTGCTGGCGCTGGCCGGGGCGGACTTGGGCGCGTATGTCGACGAGCGCGCGATCAGCCCGGGGCGCAGCTTTATTCTGCAAAAGGGCCAGCGCTTGCGTTTTACCCAGCCATTCAGCGGTGCGCGGGCTTACCTGGCAGCGCCGGGCGGGTTTGATGCGCCGCAGGTGCTGGGCAGCTGCGCCACGGTGGGCCGTGAAGAACTGGGCGGGCTGGATGGCTTTGGCCGGTCACTGGCCGAAGGTGCGCAATTGACCTATTCGGGCGTGGGCGGTGCGATGCAGGTGTTGTCCGCCGGGCAATTGCCGAAGCTGGATTCCAAGGCGCCACTTGAGGTGATCCTCGGGGCGCAGATCGGTCAGTTTGGCGGGCAGAGTCTGTTTGATGTGTTCAACAGCGAGTGGACCCTCGACAGCCGTGCCGACCGCATGGGCATGCGCTTGCTGGGTACGCCGCTGGAATATCAGGGGCCGTCGCTGATCTCGGAAGGCATCCCGCTGGGGGCGATCCAGGTGCCGCCGGACGGGCAGCCGATTGTGTTGCTCAATGACCGGCAGACCATTGGCGGCTACCCACGATTGGGCGCGTTGACGCCATTGGCGTTGGCGCGGCTGGCGCAGTGCTTGCCGGGGGAGAAGGTGAGGTTGGCGCCGGTGGTGCAGGAGACGGCGCATCGCCAGCAAGTGGAGTATTTGCAGTACCTTGCCAGAAACTAAAGACCGCCGCAGGACAAAATGTGGGAGCGGGCTTGCTCGCGAAGGCGGTGTATCAGCCAATATATTCGGTGACTGACACTGCGCTTTCGCGAGCAAGCCCGCTCCCACATTTGATCGTGGTTGTCTGGGAAACAACTTACTTCGACAAAAAGCGCATCCCTTCCTCAAGCCCGCGCAACGTCAACGGAAACATCTGGTCTTCGATCAAGTCCCGGACAATCCCGGTGGACGCCGTATAGCCCCAGGTATCTTTCGGGTACGGATTAATCCAGATCAGCTTCTTGTACTTCTCCATGAACCGCTGCATCCACACATACCCGGGCTCTTCATTCCAGTGCTCGACGCTGCCGCCGGCCTGGGTGATTTCATACGGCGCCATGGCCGCATCGCCGATAAAGATCACTTTGTAGTCGGCACCGTACTTGTGCAGCAAATCCTGGGTCGAGGTGCGTTCCGAGCCCCGGCGCATGTTGTTCTTCCACACCGATTCATAGATGAAGTTGTGGAAGTAGAAATACTCCAGGTGCTTGAACTCGGTCTTGCACGCCGAGAACAACTCTTCGCAAGTCTTCACATGGGCATCCATCGAGCCGCCGATGTCGAACAGCAGCAACAGCTTGATGGTGTTGCGCCGCTCCGGGCGCATCTGGATATTCAGCAGCCCGGCATCGCGGGCCGTATGGTCGATGGTGCCGTCAATGTCGAGCTCTTCCGCCGCACCCTGGCGTGCGAACTTGCGCAGGCGGCGCAGGGCGATCTTGATGTTGCGCGTGCCCAGTTCCACCGAATCATCGAGGTTCTTGTACTCGCGCTGGTCCCAGACCTTGACCGCCTTGCCCTGGCGCTTGCCGGCATCCCCCACGCGTATGCCTTCGGGGTTGAAGCCGCCGGAGCCGAAGGGGCTGGTACCGCCGGTGCCGATCCACTTGTTGCCGCCGGCGTGGCGTTCCTTCTGTTCTTCGAGACGTTTCTTGAATTCTTCGATGAGCTTGTCGAGGCCGCCGAGGGACTGGATCTGTGCGCGTTCCTCGTCGGTCAGCGAGCGTTCGAATTCCTTGCGCAGCCAGTCTTCGGGGATCAGTGCCTGCAGGTGATCGTCGAGTTTTTCCAGGCCGTTGAAGTAGGCGCCGAAGGCCCGGTCGAACTTGTCGAAATGCCGTTCGTCCTTCACCAGGATCGCCCGGGCCAGGTAGTAGAACTCGTCCATGTCGGCGAAGGTCACGCGCTGTTTCAGCGCGTTGATCAGGTCCAGCAGCTCACGCACCGACACCGGCACCTTGGCTGCACGCATTTCATTGAACAGGTTGAGCAGCATGGCAATCGCCCTTATCGGTTACCGCGACGGCTCATGAACGCCAGGCGTTCCAGCAACTGCACGTCCTGCTCGTTCTTCACCAGGGCACCGGCCAGGGGCGGGATGGCCTTGGTGGGGTCGCGCTCGCGCAGCACCGCTTCGCCGATGTTGTCGGCCATCAGCAGTTTCAGCCAGTCCACCAGTTCGGAGGTGGACGGTTTTTTCTTCAGGCCCGGTACTTTGCGCACGTCAAAGAATACGTCGAGGGCTTCGCTGACCAGGTCTTTCTTGATGTCCGGGTAGTGCACGTCGACGATCTTTTGCAGGGTGGTGCGGTCCGGGAAGGCGATGTAGTGGAAGAAGCAGCGGCGCAGGAACGCGTCCGGCAGCTCTTTTTCGTTGTTGGAAGTAATGATGATGATCGGGCGCTTCTTGGCCTTGATGGTCTCGTCGATTTCGTAGACGTAGAACTCCATCTTGTCGAGTTCTTGCAGCAGGTCGTTGGGGAACTCGATGTCGGCCTTGTCGATTTCGTCGATCAGCAGGATGACCCGCTCCTCGGACTCGAAGGCTTCCCAGAGCTTGCCCTTTTTCAGGTAGTTGCGTACGTCGTGCACCTTGTCCACGCCCAGCTGCGAGTCCCGCAGGCGGCTCACCGCGTCGTACTCGTACAGGCCCTGGTGCGCCTTGGTGGTGGACTTGATGTGCCAGGTGATCAGCTTGGCGCCAAAGGATTCGGCCAGTTGCTCGGCGAGCATGGTCTTGCCGGTGCCCGGTTCGCCCTTGACCAGCAGTGGCCGCTCCAATGTGATGGCGGCGTTGACGGCCAGTTTCAGGTCATCGGTGGCAACGTAGGCCTGGGTGCCTTCGAACTTCATCTATCAATCCTCGAACGTGACGCCGAACGGTGCAGGACCGAAGCGGGCGAGTAATCAGCTTGGCCCGACTATACCGCGCAGCCCCGGCGACTGTGAACGCAGACGGGCTATTCAGTCTCTGAATGGGCAGTCACGTTGAAGATCAATCTGTCGAGGGCTTGGGTTGTTCATAGCGGGCGTTGAAGGCCTGGACAAAACCATTGCGCAAAATCTGCAAAAACGCCTGGAACGCGCTGATATCTTGCTGGTGCACGTTGCCGCTGAGCTCCACGCGGGTGGCGAACTGGTTTTTCTGCTGGTTCTTCAGCACGGTTTCGCTGACGCCAACCACCGCCTCCCAGATCGACCGGAAGATGCCCTTGTCCTTGTTCTCGACATCCTGCTGCCAGTTGAACACTTCGACATTGCGCAGCAAAGGCTTGATGTAGCCGGTCAACTGGCCTTTTTCGGCCTGGGCTTCCACCACCAGGTCGCCGTTGCCGGCATTGAAGTCGAACTTGCCGTAGGCCGAGGCGAAGTCATTCATGCGCTTGAGTTCGATATCCCGGGCCCGGAAGCGGAATTCGAAGTTTTCGAAATTGCTCAGGGGGTCGAACGTGGCGGTGGCTTCCAGCGGTGCCTGGCCCAGAAACAGCGCCTTGCCGTCGAAGCGCGCGTCGCGCTGGCCTTTGACATCCACCACGTTGGTCAGGTTGTAGAAGCTGGCGTTGACCTGGGTTGCGTACATATTGACCGGCGGTTTCGAACTGAAGTTATGGAACGCGATCTTGCCGTCGTCGATGCGTACCTCGTTGAGGGTGATCGGCAACAGTTTGCTCAGTTGTGCCCGCCAGTCGGTGCCCTGACCGGTCTGGGACGCCTGTTTGTTGGTGCCGCCGTCGACGAAGTTCAGCTCCGGCTTGATGAACTGTGCCTCGGCCACCACTGCGTGGTCGTACCACAGCGAATGCCAGCTGACCGACAGGTCGATCACCGGCGCCTTGACGAACGGTACCGGCACCTTGCCGTCGACCTTGACGATCTGCAGGCCGTTGATCCGATAGGCGCCGCGCCACAGTGCGAGGTCGACATCGGTGACCTGGCCGCGGTAATCGCCCATGTCGGCGAGTTTGTCATTCAGGTAATTGCGCACCAGATAGGGCAGGGCGATATCCAGGACGACCAGCAGTACCACGACCCCGACGAGGGTCCAGAGCGGCCAACTGTAGCGACGTTTCATAGGAAAATTCTCCATCCGTGTAGGCGATTGACTGCTGGCGCCGCCGGACGTTCGCTTGACTGGACGCCTTGCAGCACGAGGCATACCCTTGGGGCCTTCCTGAAATTGCCTTAAGGACCCGTCATGAGCCGCATTTTTGCAGACAACGCGCACTCCATCGGTAACACGCCCCTGGTTCAGATCAACCGTATCGCGCCGCGTGGCGTGACTATCCTGGCCAAGATCGAAGGGCGTAACCCGGGGTATTCGGTGAAGTGCCGGATTGGCGCAAACATGATCTGGGATGCCGAAGGCAGCGGCAAACTCAAGCCGGGCATGACCATTGTCGAGCCGACTTCCGGCAACACCGGGATCGGCCTGGCATTTGTCGCCGCCGCCCGTGGTTACAAGCTGTTGCTGACCATGCCCGCCTCCATGAGCATCGAGCGCCGCAAGGTGCTCAAGGCCCTCGGTGCCGAACTGGTGTTGACCGAGCCGGCCAAGGGCATGAAGGGCGCGATTGAAAAAGCCGGCGAAATCCTTGCCAGCGACCCGGCCAGGTACTTTATGCCGGCCCAGTTCGAAAACCCGGCCAACCCGGCGATCCACGAGAAAACCACCGGTCCGGAAATCTGGAATGACACTGATGGCGCGGTGGACGTGCTGGTAGCGGGCGTGGGCACTGGCGGCACCATCACCGGGGTGTCGCGCTATATCAAGAACATCCAGGGCAAGCCGATCCTGTCGGTGGCGGTGGAGCCGATCAGTTCGCCAGTGATTACCCAGGCGCTGGCCGGTGAAGAGATCAAGCCCAGCCCCCACAAGATCCAGGGTATCGGCGCCGGTTTTGTGCCGAAGAACCTCGACCTGTCGATGGTCGACCGGGTCGAACTGGTCAGCGACGAAGAATCCAAGGCCATGGCGTTGCGCCTGATGCAGGAGGAGGGGATTCTGTGTGGTATCTCCTGCGGCGCGGCGATGGCCGTGGCGGTGCGCCTGGCGGAGAAGCCGGAAATGCAGGGCAAGACCATCGTCGTGGTGCTGCCGGACTCCGGTGAACGCTACCTGTCGAGCATGCTGTTCGCCGATTTGTTCACCGATCAGGAAAACCAGGCTTGATTCAAATCAGCGCGATGGCGTGGCCCTTATGCATAATTGGCCCGTTATCGCGCACCGCTAGATGCTGATTGTTGGAGTGCGCGGGTTTTTCCCGAGGCCCGGAGTGTTTATCATGGCCGGCTGCTACGTCTGGTTTCCCCTTAACGGGAGGCTAATGGCCAGACGCCTATTTCCAGGAGTTGCTGCATGACCTTTTCTTTGGCCGCCAAACTGTCGGTGTTGCTGCTGTTTATCGGCAGCACGCTGTATGTGCATTTGCGTGGCAAGGCCCGTTTGCCGATGTTGCGTCAGTTCGTCAACCATTCAGCGCTGTTCGCCCCGTACAACGCCTTGATGTACATCTTCTCCGCCGTGCCGTCCAAGCCGTACCTGGACCGCAGCAAGTTCCCGGAGCTGGACGTGCTCAAGGACAACTGGGAAGTGATTCGCGAAGAGGCCATGCACCTGTTCGACGAGGGCTACATCCGCGCCGCGGAGAAGAACAACGACGCCGGTTTCGGCTCGTTCTTCAAGAAGGGCTGGAAGCGTTTCTACCTCAAGTGGTACGACAAACCGTTGCCGTCGGCTGAACTGCTGTGCCCGAAAACCGTGGCCCTGGTCAGCAGTATTCCCAACGTCAAGGGCGCGATGTTCGCCCTGTTGCCAGGTGGCAGCCACCTCAACCCGCATCGCGACCCGTTTGCCGGTTCCCTGCGTTATCACCTGGGGCTGTCCACGCCGAACTCCGATGACTGCCGTATTTTCGTCGACGGCCAGGTGTACGCCTGGCGCGACGGTGAAGATGTAATGTTCGACGAGACCTACGTGCACTGGGTGAAGAACGAAACCGAGCACACCCGGGTGATCCTGTTCTGCGACATCGAACGCCCGCTGAGCAACCGCCTGATGACCCGCATCAACCGTTGGGTCAGCGCGCAACTGGGGCGCGCCACCGCGCCGCAGAACCTGGATGACGAACGCGTTGGCGGGATCAACCAGGCGTATGCCTGGAGCAAGCGCTTCAGCGACAGCTTCAGTGGCGTGGTCAAGCAGTGGAAGCGCAAGCATCCGAAGGCTTATCGCATCCTGCGGCCAGTGCTGGCGGTGGTGGTGCTGACGGCGCTGGGGTATTGGTTGTTTGGTTAAGGCGTTTGCAGGCTCGAAAAAACCGCTCCGATGAGCGGTTTTTTTATGCGCTGGATTTGTGCGGGCGAAGTTATTGCAAAGCATGTCCCCAGCTGGTTATAGTCGGCCGCAGGTGTTTCCAGACACCTTGTTCATCCCTCCATAAAAGATCAGCACATGCCAGCTTCCCTGCGCATAGCGGTAGTCGATTCAGCGGTCAACGCTGCGGTCGTGCCGTGCGGGAGCCAGCAGCCTGCGCAGATCAGTCACTACCCCCCACCTGTCAGTAGCACGCCGGTGTACGCAGTCGTATCACCGCCGGGTGTTGGCATTTCGGGCTGATCAGCTGATGGCTGTTCCCCTGTGCCCGCCTGAAAAAACCTACTGAATTTCAGCTGTTGCTGAGTTGGCTTTTTGCCTGATCACAGGTGGTATCCATGTCTGTTCTTTCGAAACAATCCGTGGCCGCGGCGGCCTCGACGAGCCTGTTTGTCTTGCTGTGGAGCAGCGGGGCGATTTTCTCCAAATGGGGCCTGGCCCACGCTTCACCCTTTGCGTTTCTGCTGATCCGTTTCGCCATCGCCCTGGCGGGGTTGGTGATACTGGTACCGATCCTCAAGCTGAAGTTGCCGCGTCCCGGCAAGCCGATGCTTTACGCGGCGGCTACCGGGCTGGTGCTGTTGGGGGCCTACCAGATTTTCTATCTGCTGGCCCTGGACCTCAAAGTCACGCCCGGCATGATGGCAACCATCATGGGCGTGCAGCCGATCCTGACCGTGGTGTTGATGGAGCGCCGGCGCTCCTGGAGCCGGATGTTCGGCCTCGCGCTGGGATTGGCGGGGTTGATCATGGTGGTGTACCAGGGCATCGGGATGTCCGGCATGTCCCTGGCAGGCATGCTTTTTGGCCTGTTGGCCCTGGCCAGCATGACCTTTGGTTCGATCATGCAGAAGCGCATCACCGATAACCCGTTGGGCACGCTGCCTGTGCAATACCTGGCAGGCTTGCTGTTGTGCTCGGTGTTTGTGCCGTTCCAGCCGTTCCACTTTGAACACAACACCGGCTTTTTCGTGCCGGTGCTGTGGATGGGGCTGGTGGTGTCGTTGCTGGCGACGCTGTTGCTGTACCGGCTGATTGCCCGGGGCAACCTGGTGAATGTCACCAGCTTGTTCTACCTGGTGCCCGCGGTGACGGCGGTGATGGACTACCTGATCTTCGGCAACAAGCTGGCAATGTTGAGCTTGCTGGGGATGGGCTTGATCATCGTCGGATTGGCTTTTGTGTTCCGTAAGGGCTGATAAACCCAACGCTGTAGGAGCCAAAAAGCTCCTACAGCTTGCGGGCCAATTTCCCCGGACGAAGCACCAGCCACAACGCCCCCGCAATCAACAACCCGCCATACAGATGCGCCATGGACAACGGCTCATCCAGCAGCAACGCGCCCCACAACACCCCGAACGGCGGAATCATGAAGGTCACGGTCATCGACTTCACCGGGCCGATGGAGGTCAGCAAGCGGAAGTACAGGATGTAGGCAAACGCCGTACACACCAGCCCCAATCCCAGCAACGACAACCACACAGGCCAGCCACCCCAACTGGCCGGTGGATGGCTGACGGCACTCCAGACAAACAGTGGCAACAGGAACAGCGTGGCCCCGAGCATGCTGCCCAGGGCCGCCAGGCGACTGTCCAGCCCGCCCTGTTGATCGAGCCAGCGGCGTGCCAAAAAGCCGGCAAAGCCATAGCAGGTGGTCGCCAACAGGCATGCCAGCGCACCCATCAGCAATTCCATGTCGAAGGCCACCGGCCCGGCGCGGGTCAGGATGCCAACGCCGAACAGGCCCAGGCATACCCCGGCAATTTTCGACGGCGTGAGGCGCTCACTGAAGAACAACCCGCCAATCAGCACGCCCATCAGTGGCGTCGTGGCATTGAAGATCGCCGAGTAACCGGCCGGCAGCACTTGGGCCGCCACTGAATACATGGTCGCAGGAATGCCCGAGTTGATCACCCCGAGCAACAGGACTGTCTTGAACTTGCCCTGGAAATCCCAACTCACCCGCATCATGGCGAGGATCACCAGCAGGCCGGTGGCGGCAATCGACACCCGGAAAAACGCGGTAGGAAGGGTGCCGATTTCCGGCGCGATAATTCGCATGAACAAAAAACTCGCGCCCCAGATAGCGGCCAGCACCAACAGGTGCAGGGTGTCGACAGGTCTCACGGAGGAACTCCAGTTTGATAAGGGCGGAAGTGTTGCCCACCGACCTGTCTGACACAATCGCTAATACATGTTTTACAGCACGAAACGCGTCACCAAGCCATTGAGGTCCACCGCCAGCCGCGACAGTTCCTGGCTGGCCGCCGAGGTCTGGGTGGCACCGGCGGCGGTTTGCGTCGACAGGTCCCGGATGTTCACCAGGCTGCGGTCCACCTCACGAGCCACCAACGCTTGCTGCTCGGCGGCGCTGGCGATCACCAGGTTGCGCTGGCTGATCTGTGAGATTGCCGCCGTGATTTTCTCCAGTGCACTGCCGGCGCTGTTGGCCCGCTGCAAGGTCTGGCCGGCGTGTTCGGCGCTGCTGTTCAGGGCGCCGACGGTGTCCTGGGTACCTTGCTGGATACCGTTGATCATCTGCTCGATTTCTTCGGTGGAGTCCTGGGTGCGTTGTGCCAGGGAGCGCACTTCGTCAGCCACCACGGCAAAACCACGACCGGCCTCGCCCGCGCGTGCCGCCTCAATCGCTGCGTTGAGTGCCAGCAGGTTGGTTTGCCCGGCAATCCCGCGAATCACTTCAAGCACCTTGCTGATGTCCTGGGCCTGCGCCGCCAGGCCCTCGGCCTTGGTCGAGGCACCGAGGACTTCGTCCACCAGGTTCTGGATCGAGCTGATGGTTTCGCTGATCTGGTAGTGACCGTGCTTGCTGTCTTCGTCGGAGGCCTTGGAGGCTTCGGCGCTGGAAACCGCATTGCCCGCCACTTCATCGACTGCCGCGCTCATCTGCGTCACGGCGGTGGCAGCCTGTTCGATCTCGTCGTTCTGCGCTTGCAGGCCGCGGGTGCTCTGCTCCATTACCGAACTCATCTCTTCCGCCGCCGAGGCCAACTGCTGCGACGATTCGCTGATGCCACGGATGGTTTCCTGCAGGTTGGCCTGCATGGTGGCCAGCGCGGTGAGCAGTTGCGCCGGCTCATCCTTGCCCTCCACGACGATCGGCCGGCTCAGATCGCCGGAGGCGATGGTGCGGGCCACTGTCAGTGCCTGGCCAATGGGCGCGGTGATACTGCGGGTCAGCAGCCAGGCCAGCAACAAGGTGGCCAGCAGGGCGGTGATGATGATCAGGCCTACGATCCATTGGGCGCTGTAGTACATCTGCGCCGCCGACTCTGCGGCTTCCTGGACGCCTTTCTGGTTGAAGGTGATCAGGTCTTCCAGGCTCTTGTTGAGCACCAGGCCCTGGGGCGCGAGGCGGCTGTTGAGCAGGTCCATGGCCTGCTGCTGTTGATCCTGGTCCACCAGCTGAATCATCTGGCCCATGATGCTCATGTACGTCGATACGGTACTTTTCAGCTGGTTGAGCATCTCGGCGTCCTGCTCGTTGACCACCAGTGTTTCGTATTGCTTGAAGCTTTCCTGCAGGTCTGCCTGTTCCTTGCTGATCAGGCTCTTGCTGTTGTCGCGCACCCTGGATTCGTCGGTGGTCAACAGGCGCAGTGCTTCCAGGCGGATGCTGGCGATAAAGGCCGCGCTGTCGTGGACCGTCTCTATGCTCGGCATCCAGGAATCCTCAATCACGGTGGCGCTTTCCCGCAGCTTGGCCATTTGCCCCAAGCCAAACAGACCCACCACTACCAGCAAGCCGGCCAGTACCGCAAAACTCAGACTGGCGCGCAGGCCGATCCCCATATTCCTCAATGACATCTCAATGCTCCTTTGGCGGTTAGAACCTGTTCCCGGATCGGTCTTCTGACCTTGTTAGGTGGGAGAGGGCGCGCTATATAGCAAAGTGCCACTATCTAGGGTAGTCAGGGTTTCCCTTACGTTGGATCCAATGGTCGAGAAGCCACCAGTACCGGAGCAGTAGAGCAAAGACTCTTATTTACCCCGGCTCGCACAGACAGGCCACGTCACACAAGGCCTGTAGATGAAACGTTTAATGCGGGGAGGGTGACGCGCGGGTTTTTTGTTGACCGGTTAGTCGAATTAAATAAAGAGTAAATAAATGTACGAAATGAACAATCTTGTACAAGTCTGAATGAAAAATGATCCTTCTCCTGTTCCCGCACACTGGCTAAGCTCAGCTCACTCCAAATGCCCGCAGAGGTTTCCCGAATGCCGCAGCCAACGCCCGCCCTCGACATTGCGCAGATGATCCTCGACGGCTTCGACGACTACCGCGAGCACTTCCGCCAGATCACCGACGGCGCCCGGGAGCGTTTTGAAAAGGCGCAGTGGCAGCAAGGGCAGGCGGCATCGGCTGCGCGCATCAATCTTTACGAAGAGAAGGTCAGCGAAGTCACGGCGCGGCTGCGGGCAGCTTTCGATGAAGCCGTGTTGCTCGACATTGCCGACTGGCCGCTGGTGAAAAGTGCCTACATCAGCCTGATCGACCTGCGGTTTGACGATGAGCTGTCCGAGACCTGGTACAACTCGACGTTTTGCGGGCTGTTCAGCCATGACCTGATCAGCGACGGCTGCATGTTCATCCATACCACCCGGCCCAGCCTGCGCCGCGCCCGGGCGGCGCAAACCCGCACCTACAAGCCGGGCGGCAAGCTGGCGGGCATGCTGGAGCAGATTTTCGCCGACTACAGTTTCAGCGAACCCTACGCCGACTTGCCCGCCGACCTGCGCCGCCTGGAGGCGCAATTGCGCGAAAACCTGCCGGACTGGGTGTGCAAGGACCCGGACCTCAACGTCGAACTGTTTTCCTCGGTGCTGTACCGCAACAAAGGCGCGTACCTCGTCGGACGCATCTACACCCGCGACGAACAGTGGCCGCTGGTGATCCCGCTGCTGCATCGGGAAGGGCGCGGCATCCAGATCGACGCGCTGATCACCGACGAGGCCGATGTGTCGATCATCTTCTCGTTCACCCGCTCCTATTTCATGGTGGACGTGCCGGTGCCGGCGGAGTTTATCGGCTTCCTCAAGCGCATCCTGCCGGGCAAGCACATCGCCGAGTTGTACACCTCCATCGGCTTCTACAAACACGGCAAATCCGAATTCTACCGGGCGCTGATCAACCACCTTGCCACCACCGATGACCAGTTCATCATGGCGCCGGGCGTGCGCGGCATGGTCATGAGCGTGTTTACCCTGCCGGGTTTCAACACCGTGTTCAAGATCATCAAGGACCGGTTTTCACCGTCGAAAAACGTCAACCGCGCCACCGTGATCGAGAAGTACCGGTTGGTGAAAAGTGTCGACCGGGTAGGGCGCATGGCCGACACCCAGGAGTTCGCCGACTTCCGTTTTCCGTTGAGCAAATTCGAGCCTGAATGCCTGGCCGAACTGCTGGAAGTCGCCGCCGGTACCGTCGAAGTCGAAGGCGATACGGTACTGATCCGCCACTGCTGGACCGAGCGGCGCATGACCCCGCTGAACCTCTACCTGGAAAACGCCAACGAAGCCCAGGTGCGCGAAGCCCTGGAAGACTACGGCCTGGCGATCAAGCAACTGGCGGCGGCGAATATTTTCCCGGGCGACATGCTGCTGAAGAATTTTGGCGTCACCCGCCACGGTCGCGTGGTGTTCTACGACTATGACGAAATCTGTTTCCTGACCGAGGCCAACTTCCGCCACATTCCGGCGCCGCGTACCCCGGAAGATGAAATGGCCTCCGAGCCCTGGTATTCCATCGGTCCTCTGGACGTGTTCCCCGAGGAGTTCCCGCCATTCCTGTTTGCTGATTCCGGCCAGCGCCGCCTGTTCGACGAACTGCACGGCGAGTTGTACAACGCCGACTACTGGAAAGGCCTGCAAGAGGCGATTCGCGCCGGCAAGGTAATCGATGTGTTTCCTTACCGGCGCAAGGGCCTGGACAATGAATGAGGGGAGCGCGCGGCGGCGCTTTTCTGCGACAATCCGCCCCCTGCCTACATAGACGACCTTTGCGTACCTGATGACTGACCAAGCGCCCGCTATCGACCAACTGCTGAAAAACCTCGATCACGCCATGCTCGCCGACCGCCACCGCCTGCGGCGGCAGCTGCTTGAGCTGCGCAAGAAACCCGATGAGGAAAAACTTGCGCAGTGGGTGACGCGGATGCAGGCCTCCTGCGCCCAGGTGACGGCGCGGCGCGCCAGCCTGCCGGTGATTCGCTATGACGACAGCCTGCCGATCGCCGCCAAGCGTGACGAGATCAAGGAAGCGTTGCTCAAGCATCAGGTGCTGATCATTGCCGGTGAGACCGGTTCGGGTAAAACCACCCAGTTGCCGAAAATCTGCCTGGAAATCGGCCGCGGCCAATACGGCCTGATCGGCCACACCCAGCCGCGGCGGATTGCGGCGCGCAGCGTGGCGAGCCGGGTCGCGGAAGAGTTGGCGACGCCGCTGGGTTCCCTGGTGGGTTATCAGGTGCGGTTTGAAGACCAGAGTGATTCCAACACCCTGATCAAGCTGATGACCGACGGTATCCTGCTGGCCGAAACCCAGAACGACCGCTACCTCGAACGCTACGACACGATCATCGTCGACGAAGCCCACGAACGCAGCCTGAACATCGACTTCCTGCTGGGTTATCTGAAAACCCTGCTGCCGCGTCGCCCGGACCTCAAGGTCATCATCACCTCGGCCACCATCGACCTGGAGCGCTTTTCCAAGCACTTCGACGATGCGCCGATTGTCGAGGTGTCGGGCCGCACCTTCCCGGTGGAGACCTGGTACCGCCCGCTGACCCTGGAGCAGGACGAGGAGGGCAACCGCGTCGAGGACGACCTGACCGTCGACCAGGCGATTCTCGCCACCCTCGATGAGATCGCCGCCTTCGAGCGCAGCGAGCGCAAGAGCCCCGGCGATGTGCTGGTGTTCCTGCCCGGCGAGCGCGAGATTCGCGACGCCGCCGACATGCTGCGCAAGGCCCAGCTCAAGCACACTGAAATCCTGCCGCTGTATGCGCGCCTGTCGCCGGCGGAGCAGCAGCGGATCTTCCAGTCGCACCCGGGCCGGCGTGTGGTGCTGGCGACCAACGTCGCGGAAACCTCGCTGACCGTGCCAGGCATTCGTTATGTGATCGACAGCGGCACCGCGCGCATCAGCCGCTACAGCTACCGGGCCAAGGTGCAGCGACTGCCGATCGAGGCGATTTCCCAGGCCAGTGCCAACCAGCGTAAAGGCCGGTGCGGGCGGGTCGAACCCGGTATCTGCGTGCGCTTGTACAGCGAAGAGGATTTTATCGGGCGCCCGGAATTTACCGACCCCGAGATTCTTCGCACAAACCTCGCGGCCGTAATCCTGCAGATGCTGCACCTGCGCCTGGGCGAGATCACCGATTTCCCGTTTATCGAGCCGCCGGACGGCAAGGCCATCAGCGACGGTTTCAACCTGCTGCAAGAGTTGTCCGCCGTTGACCGCAACAGCCAGCTGACACCGATGGGCCGCCAGTTGGCGCGTCTGCCGGTGGACCCACGCATGGGCCGCATGTTGCTGGAGGCGGCCAAGCTTGGCAGCTTGCAGGAAGTGCTGATCGTCGCCAGCGCCATGTCGATCCAGGACCCGCGCGAGCGTCCGCCGGAGCGCCAGCAAGCCGCCGACCAGGCTCACGCACAATGGAAGGACGCGGATTCGGACTTCGCCGGGTTGGTGAACCTGTGGCGTGGTTTTGAAGAGCAGCGCCAGGAATTGACCGCCAGCCCGCTGCGCAATTGGTGCCGCAAGAATTTCCTGAACTACCTGCGCCTGCGGGAGTGGCGTGACTCCCACCGCCAGTTGAGCCTGATCTGTCGCGACATGCAGTTGACCGTCAACAAAGAACCGGCGGACTTCCCCAAACTGCACAAGGCGGTGCTGTCCGGCCTGCTCAGCCAGATTGGCCAGAAGACCGAAGAGGGCGATTACCTCGGCGCGCGTCAGCGGCGTTTCTGGATTCACCCGTCGTCGGGTATTGGCAAGAAGCGTCCGCAATGGCTGATGACCGCCGAGCTGGTGGAAACCACCAAGCTGTACGCGCGGATGGTGGCCAAGATCGACGCCGACTGGATCGAGCCGTTGGCCGGGCACCTGATCAAGAAAAACCACTTCGAACCCCATTGGGAAAAGAAGCGCGGCCAGGTGGTGGCGTTTGAGCAGATCACCCTGTTCGGGTTGATCATCGTCGGGCGCCGGCCGGTGCATTACGGGCCGATTGATCCGGTGACGTCTCGCGAGCTGTTTATCCGCGAAGGCCTGGTGCGCGGCGAGATCCAGTCCCGGGCCCGCTGCCTGACGGCCAACCAGCAATTGTTGGAGCAGCTCGACGAACTGGAAGCCAAGGCCCGCCGGCGCGATATCCTGGCGGACGAGGAAACGCTGTACGCCTTCTACGATGCGCGCCTGCCGGCGGAGATTCACCAGACCGCGACCTTCGACAGTTGGTACAAGGTCAACAGCCAGAAAGACCCGCAGCTGTTGATCATGCGCGAAGAAGACGTGCTGGCCCGCGAGGCCAGCGAAGTCACCGCCGCCCATTACCCCGACACCTTGCACCTGGGCGACCTGGCGCTGGCCTTGAGTTATCACTTCGAACCCAACCATCCACGGGACGGTGTGACCCTGCGCGTACCGGCGCCGTTGTTGCCGGCCTTGCCGCCCGAGCGCCTGGAATGGCTGGTGCCGGGTGTGATCGAGGCCAAGTGCATTGCCCTGGTGCGCAACTTGCCCAAGGCCCTGCGCAAGAACTTCGTGCCGGTGCCGGATTTCGTCAAGGCGGCGTTGCAACGTATCGAGTTTGGCCAAGGCTCGTTGCCTCAGGCCTTGGGGCGCGAGTTGCTGCGCATGACCGGGGCACGGGTCAGCGATGAAGCCTGGGCCGAGGCTGCGCAGCAGGTGGAGAGCCACCTGAAGATGAACCTGGAAGTGGTCGACGGCCAGGGCAAGTTCCTCGGTGAAGGCCGCGACCTGGCCGAGTTGACCGCGCGTTTCGCCGAGGCCAGCCAAGCTGCGTTGGCGGTGCCGCAGACTGCGAAGAGCCAGCAGCCGGTGGAGGCCAAGGTGTTCGCGGCGGTGGCCGAGAAAACCCAGCAAAACATAGCCGGGCTTTCGATGACGGTGTATCCGGCCTTGGTCGAAGAAAACGGCACGGTCAAGGAAGGGCGTTTCTCTACCGCTGCCGAGGCTGAGTTCCAGCACCGTCGAGCCTTGCAGCGCCTGCTGCTGCAACAACTGGCCGAGCCGGCAAAGTTCCTGCGGGGCAAATTGCCGGGCCTGACCGAGTTGGGGTTGATGTACCGCGAGCTGGGGCGTATCGAAGCCCTGGTGGAAGACATTCTGTTGGCCAGCCTCGACAGTTGCGTGCTGGAAGGCGAAGCCAGCCTGCCGCGGGACGGCGCCGGCCTGGCCGCCCTGGCCGAGCGCAACCGTGGCAGTTGGACCGAGCACGCCGAGCGCCAGGCGCGCCTGACCCTCGAAATTTTGAAACTGTGGCATGGCCTGCAAAAACGCTTCAAGGGCAAGATTGACCTGGCCCAGGCGGTGGCGCTGAATGATATCAAGCAGCAACTGAGCAATCTGGTGTATCCCGGTTTCGTACGGGAAACCCCGGCGCAATGGTTCAAGGAACTGCCGCGCTTCCTCAAGGCCATCGAGCTGCGCCTGGAGAAATTGCCAAGCCAGGTGCAGAAGGACCGGGTCTGGAGTACCGAGTTGGGCGGCTTGTGGAGCCAGTATCAGAACCGCCTGAACAAACACGCCCAGGAAGGCAAGCGCGACCCTCAGCTGGAGCTGTATCGCTGGTGGCTGGAGGAATACCGGGTTTCGCTGTTTGCCCAGCAGTTGGGCACCAAGGTACCGATTTCCGACAAGCGCCTGAGCAAGCAATGGAGCCTGGTCGAAGCGTGACCGACGTGCGGCAAGCAACTGTGGCGAGCGAGCTTGCTCGCTCGCCACAGGGAAGGTGTTTGCGCGGGATAGGCGCCAAGTGTCCGATGTTGTGGCAAACTTCGCGGTTATAAATGCCGGGATCGTCGAGTTGGGCTGGTGCAGCCGTGGCGCGATGGAATAAAGCGTTTCCAGTTTGAAGGCCGCTGGGCGGCATAAAACTACTTACGGTTTGGTACGACGGTACCAATACCCTTCTGCCTGAACAGATTTAGAGGAACGACCGTGCATAACGTCGTCATCAGCGGCACAGGCCTGTACACCCCGGCCAACAGCATCTCCAACGAAGAGCTGGTGCAGTCTTTCAATGCTTACGTGCAACAGTTCAACCTGGATAACGCCGCCGCCATTGAACGCGGTGACGTGGAGGCCCTGACCGAATCCAGCGCCGCCTTTATCGAGAAGGCCTCGGGCATCAAGAGCCGCTTTGTCATGGACAAGGCCGGCATTCTCGACCCGCAACGCATGGCGCCACGCCTGCCCGAGCGCTCCAACGACGAATGGTCGATCCTCTGCCAGATGGCCGTCAGTGCTGCCGAGCAAGCGTTGCAGCGTGCCGGCAAGACCGCCGCCGATATCGACGGTGTGATCGTCGCCTGTTCCAACCTGCAGCGGGCGTACCCGGCGATTGCCATCGAAGTCCAGGAAGCGCTGGGTATCCAGGGTTTTGGCTTTGACATGAACGTGGCGTGTTCCTCGGCGACCTTCGGTATCCAGAACGCCGCCAACAGCATCCAGCTGGGCCAGGCGCGGGCGATCCTGATGGTCAACCCGGAGATCTGCACCGGCCACCTGAACTTCCGCGACCGCGACAGCCATTTCATCTTTGGCGATGCGGCCACCGCCGTGATCCTGGAGCGGGCCGACCTGGCCACTTCCGAGCATCAGTTCGATGTGGTGAGCACGAAGTTGCTGACCAAGTTCTCCAACAACATCCGCAATAACTTCGGCTTCCTCAACCGCGCGGCGGAAGAGGGGATTGGTGCCCCGGACAAGCTGTTCGTGCAGGAAGGCCGCAAGGTCTTCCGTGATGTCTGCCCGATGGTCGCCGAGTTGATCGGCAAGCACCTGTCGGAAAACCAGCTGAATGTTGGCGATGTGAAGCGTTTCTGGCTGCACCAGGCCAACCTCAGCATGAATCACCTGATCGTCAAGAAACTGCTGGGCCGCGAGGCTTCTGTGGAAGAGGCGCCGGTGATCCTCGATACTTACGCCAACACCAGTTCGGCGGGTTCGGTGATTGCGTTCCACACCTACCAGGACGACTTGCCGAAGGGCGCTGTGGCTGTGCTTAGCTCGTTTGGCGCAGGGTATTCGATTGGTAGCGTGATCCTGCGCAAACGCTGATCATGTTTTGAAATCGAGGTCTTGAATGGCAGCAGCGGACGACGCGCACCTGCTTGAACGATTGCTCAAGGGTGAGCAGCGGGCCTACAAGGAGTTGGTCACCACTTACCAGAGCGCTATGCGCGCGGTGGCCTATGCCATTGTTGGCCAGCGCCATGCCGACGAGGTGGTGCAGGACGCCTGGCTCTCGGTGGTGCGCAACCTGGCGAAATTCGAGGGGCGTTCCAGCCTCAAGACCTGGCTGCTGACCATCACGGCCAACTCGGCAAAGGGCCGCTACAAGCAGAACCGCCGGGAAGTACTGCTCGATGACTTGCCGGCGCCCCATGGCACCATCGGTGATGATCGCTTTGTGCCCGACGATGGCCACTGGGCCGTCGCGCCGTTTGCCTGGCATCAGGACACTCCCGAAGCGCTGCTTACCGAAGACGAACTGCGTAATTGCCTGGAGCACACGCTGGCCAGTCTTTCCGAACTGCAAAGCAGCGTACTGCTGCTGCGTGAGCGCCAGGGGCTGGAGTTGGAGGAGATTTGTAATCTTCTGACGCTATCGCTCTCCAATGTTCGTGTGCTGTTGCATCGAGCACGGCTTAAAGTCTTCGCCACGGTGGAGCATTTTGAGGAAACCGGCGAATGTTGACCTGTAAGGAACAAGTGGCACGTTCCAGTGACTATCTCGATGGGCAACTGACCTTTCGCGAGCGCCTGCTGGTGCGCCATCACCTGATGTTCTGCCCCAACTGCCGGCGCTTTATCCGGCAGATGCGCTTGATGCAGGCGACGCTGAAGATCCTGCCCGAGCCGCCTATCGCCGATGTTGATGCGTTGGCCGAACGCCTGGCCGCCGAGCGCTCCCGCGACCAATAATATCCATCACTTTTCACACTGAAACGAAGCCCGCATCGATAAAAGATGCGGGCTTTTTTTTTGCTCAAAAAACAACCAAGATGAAAAATATTTCATTTTTCTCGGGTGTTTTTACATTTTGTATCATCTGCCATTTTCACCAGTTTTCAGAGCTGGAGCCTTGATTTCCGTAGGCTCTTGCTTATTTCGAATGGCTATTAAAAAGTTCCCGAGTAACAAAATATTGATGTTCCGGCAACCCAGCTGAAATATCCCCTCGCCAAGATCGCCCCCCAACACCAGCGGCTCTAAACCGCGTGTTTTACCAGTGCACAAGACCATCAATTAGGGGAATTCTTCGATGATCCGCAAGCACTTCGCCGGTTTCGCGGCCAGCGCCTTGGCCCTGGCCGTCACCGCCCAGGCTTTCGCCGGTACTGTCACTACTGACGGTGCCGATATCGTTGTCAAAACCAAGGGCGGCCTTGAGGTTGCAACCACCGACCAGAATTTCAGCTTCAAGCTGGGTGGTCGTTTGCAGGCCGACTACGGCACGTTTGATGGCTTTTACACCAAGAATGGCAACTCGGCTGACGCCACATACTTCCGACGTGCCTACCTCGAATTGGGCGGCACGGTGTACAAGGACTGGAAATACCAGATCAACTACGACTTTTCCCACAACTCCGGCAATGCCGATGATGGCTACTTCGACGAAGCGTCCTTCTCGTACGTAGGCTTCAAGCCAGTGGTGATCCGCGCGGGTCGTTTCGACCAGGACTTCGGCCTGGAAAAAGCCACCAGTTCCAAATGGGTGACCGCCATCGAGCGTAACCTCGGTTATGAAGTCGCCGACTGGATCAACTCCCACGAGAACGGCATGGGCCTGCAGGTCAGCGCCGTGGTGGCTGACATGGCCTACCTGTCCTCCAGCGTGTCGTCCAAGGACATCAACGACAAGGACGGCAAAGGCGTGAAGCAGTTCAACGGCCGTGCCGTGTTTGCGCCGATGCACGACAGCGGCAACGTCTTGCACCTGGGTGTGGACGTGGCGGTGCGTGACCTGAAGGACACCTCGTTCGACTCGCGGATCCGTCCTCGCCTGGACGCTCGTGGCGTTGCCACCAACGGCGGTAACGATGCCGGGGCCAACGGCAACCGTGCGACCTTCGGCGGCGGTGTAGGGCTGGACTCCGGCAACCTGACCGCGAACGACGCCTACGACACCGACACGGTGTTCGGCGGCGAATTTGCCTTCGCCCGCGGTCCGCTGTCCCTGCAGGCCGAATACCTGAACCGCAAGATGAAGGCCGACAGCAGCGCTTATCAGGACGTGAAGGCCACGGGGTTCTACGGCCAGGTGGCCTACACGCTGACCGGCGAGTCCCGGGTCTACAAACTCGACGGCGCCAAGTTCGACACCATCAAGCCGCAGAACAAGCAGTTCGGTGCGTGGGAAGTGTTCTACCGCTACGACAACATCAGCGTTGACGACAAAAACGTAGTGCGTAACAGCGCGACCCGTGAAGTGGGTGACGCCAAGGCAAGCCTGAACACCATCGGTGTCAACTGGTACGCCAACGAAGCGGTGAAGGTGTCTGCCAACTACCTCAAGGTCAGCACTGACAAGATCCAGAACGCCAATGGCGACGACAGCGGCGACGCCATCGTGGCCCGCGTGCAATACGTGTTCTAGGCAAGCTGTAATACCGCTCCAAAGCGCTATTTCTTCATCCGTCAAAGCGCTCCTCATTTGGTTTGCCCCGCCGTTTGGCGGGGCTTTTTTTTGCGCCGTGTCCTGTAGGCGCGAGCTTGCTCGCGAAGAACCCGAGATCACCGCGTTCTGTCAGAATGGTCGCGTTGTCGTTAACGATCATCGCGAGCACGCTCGCTCCTACACAAAGCCGTGACCGTCGGGGAATGGGATGCCGTTACAACGTTTGAATAACCTGTCCGAGATTGCGCCCGATGAATGGAACGCGTTGGTCCCCGTCGATCAGCCGTTTCTGCGCCATGCGTTCCTCAGTGCCCTGGAAGACAGCGCCAGCATCGGCCCGCACTCCGGCTGGCAGCCCGAGCATTTGCTGCATTATGAAGGTGGACGGCTGATTGCCGCGTTGCCCAGCTATCGCAAATGGCATTCCTATGGCGAGTACGTGTTCGACCACGGTTGGGCCGATGCCTGCGAGCGGGCGGGCATCGACTACTACCCGAAATTGCTGACGGCCGTGCCCTTCAGCCCGGTCAGCGGCCCGCGCCTGTTGGCCGCCAGCGCCGAGGACGGTTTCGAATTGCTTAAAAGCCTGCCCGGTTACCTGGAAATCGAAGGCCTTTCCAGCGCCCATATCAACTTTACCGACGCCCTCGCAGACACCGCACTGGCCCGGCAGCCGGGTTGGCTGCAACGCCTGGGCTGCCAGTTTCATTGGCAAAACCGCGGCTACCGCGACTTCCAGGACTTTCTCGACGCGCTGAGTTCGCGCAAGCGCAAACAGATGCGCAAGGAGCGCGAGCAAGTGGCGGGGCAGGGCATCGATTTCGAGTGGCTGCAAGGTCATGAGTTGAGCGAGGCGCAGTGGGATTTTGTCTACGCCTGTTACGCCAATACCTACGCCATACGCCGACAATCGCCGTACCTGACCCGGGCGTTTTTCAGTCTGCTGGCCGAGCGCATGCCCGAGGCGATTCGCGTGGTGCTGGCCAAGCAAGGCTCACGGCCGGTGGCCATGGCCTTCAGCCTGATCGGCGGCAACAGTTTTTATGGGCGTTACTGGGGCTGCCTGGCCGAGTTCGACCGGCTGCATTTCGAGACTTGCTTCTACCAAGGCATGGATTACGCGATTGCCCATGGCCTGCAGCGTTTCGACGCCGGCGCCCAGGGCGAGCACAAGTTGATTCGCGGGTTTGAGCCGGTGATCACGCACTCCTGGCATTACCTGCGACACCCGGGATTGAAGACCGCCGTGGCGGATTTCCTGGAGCGCGAAAGCGTGGGGATCCTGGCGTATGCCGAGGAGGCGAGGACAGCCCTGCCTTATCGGCAGGGCTGAACCTGTCTGGCTCAGGCGGTTTTTTCCGCGCCCAGCCATCGATAGGTAATGCCGCCGACCACTGCACCGAGGATCGGCGCCAGCCAGAACATCCACAACTGCTGGAGCGCCCAACCGCCGACAATCAGCGCCGGGCCGGTGCTGCGGGCCGGGTTGACCGAGGTGTTGGTGACCGGGATCGAGATCAGGTGGATCAGCGTCAGCGCCAGGCCAATGGCAATGGGCGCGAAGCCCGTCGGCACACGGCGGTCGGTGGCGCCGAGGATGATCAACACGAACATCGCCGTCATCACCAGCTCGCACACAAACCCCGCTGCCATCGAATAACCACCAGGCGAATGCTCGCCGTAGCCGTTGCTGGCCAGGCCCGAAGCCAGTTCGAACCCCGGCTTGCCGCTGGCTATGAAGTACAACAGTGCAGCGGCAACGACGCCGCCGATTACCTGGGACACGATGTACGCCGGTAACTCCCTGGCCGGAAATCTTCCGCCCACTACCAGCCCCACCGACACTGCAGGGTTCAGGTGACAACCGCTGATGTGCCCGATGGCAAATGCCATGGTCAGCACCGTGAGCCCGAACGCCAGGGCCACACCGAGCACACCGATCCCGACCGGGGACGATGCGGCCAGTACCGCACTGCCGCAGCCACCCAACACCAGCCAAAACGTACCCAGTCCTTCCGTAACGGAACGTTTGAACAGTGACATGAACACATCCTTAATAGATTGCTCTATCTGATTAACGGGTCTGTGATGCATCCCTGCTGCCTTAAATCAGGGCCCTCCTGGGGCCTGATTGGAGTACAGCAGGATTGTGTAGCAAGACCAGCGGGATAGAGAAAACTGTCAGAATTGTTCGGAATTGAGGTTGCAGTTAACCAACGGAATCAGTCTATTCCGACGAAGCCACCGGTCTGGTGTTGCCACAATCGCGCATACAAACCGCCGTGTGCGAGCAATTCGGCATGGCTGCCGGTCTCGGCGATCTGGCCTTTTTCCAGCACCACCAGCCTGTCCATTCTGGCAATGGTGGACAGCCGGTGGGCGATGGCGATCACTGTCTTGCCCTGCATCAGGGTTTCCAGGCTTTCCTGGATCGCCGCTTCGACTTCCGAATCCAGCGCGGAGGTGGCTTCGTCCATGATCAGGATCGGCGCGTCCTTGAGCAGTACCCGGGCGATGGCGATGCGCTGGCGTTGCCCGCCGGAGAGTTTCACCCCGCGTTCACCGACGTGGGCGTCGAGGCCGGTGCGGCCCTCGGCGTCCGACAGCAATGGGATGAACTCGTCGGCGCGGGCCTTGTGCACGGCGGCCCAAAGCTCTTCGTCGGTGGCGTCCGGCTTGCCATACAGCAAGTTGTCGCGGATCGAGCGGTGCAGCAGCGAGGTGTCCTGGGTGATCATGCCGATCTGTTCGCGCAAGGTTTCCTGGGCGACGTCGGCGATGTTCTGGCCGTCGATCAGGATACGGCCGCCTTGCAGGTCGTACAGGCGCAACAGCAGGTTGACCAGGGTGGATTTGCCCGCGCCGGACGGACCGATCAGGCCGATCTTTTCACCCGGTTTAATCGCCAGGTTCAAGCCGCTGATGATCCCGCTCTTCTTGCCGTAGTGGAAATCCACCTGATCGAACCGCACCTCGCCATGGGGCACTTCCAGGCGCGGGGCATTTTCCCGGTCGGTCACTGCCAACGGCTGGGCGATGGTTTTCAGGCCGTCCTGGACCATGCCGATGTTTTCGAAAATGCCGTTGACCACCCACATGATCCAGCCGGACATGTTGACGATACGAATCACCAGGCCGGTGGCCAGGGCGATGGCGCCCACCGAAATCAGGGATTGGGTCCACAGCCACAGGGCAAGGCCGGTGGTGGTGACAATCAGCAGGCCGTTCATGGTGGTAATCACGATGTCCATGCTGGTCACGACGCGGCTGGCCAGCTGGGTTTTCTCGGTCTGCTCGACGATCGCTTCCCTGGCGTAGTTCTGCTCGAAATTGGTATGAGCGAACAGCTTCAAGGTGGTGATGTTGGTGTAGCCGTCGACGATCCGCCCCATCAGTTTTGAGCGTGCCTCGGAGGAGATGACCGAGCGCTCCTTGACCCGTGGCACGAAGTACCGCAGGGCCAGGCTGTAGGCGACGATCCAGGTGATCAGCGGGATCATCAGGCGCCAGTCGGCTTCGGCGAACAGCACCAGGGCGCTGATGGCGTAGATCGCCACGTGCCAGATCGCGTCCACGGCGGCCACTGCGGAGTCGCGCAGGGAGTTGCCGGTTTGCATGATGCGCTGGGCAATGCGCCCGGCGAAATCGTTCTGGAAGAAGTTCAGGCTCTGTTTGAGCACATAGCTGTGGTTTTGCCAGCGGATCAGGCTGGTCATGCCGGGGCTGATGGTCTGGTGCACCAGCAGGTCATGCAGGGCGCCGAAGATCGGGCGCAACAGCAGGGCGACCACGGCCATCCAGATCAGCTCGGTGGCGTGGATCTGGAAGAAGTTGGCGGGCGGCGTGCCCTGGGCCAGGTCGATGATGCGGCTCAGGTAGCTGAACAGCGCCACTTCGATCAGCGCGCCGATCAGGCCCACCACCAGCAAGGCGGCAAAGCTTGGCCATACCTGGCGCAGGTAATAGACGTAGAAGGGTAGGACTTTGTCTGGAGGGGCCGCGCTGGGAGGTTCGCGGAAGATGTCGATCAGTTGTTCAAAACGACGATAGAGCATTAGGTCTGACGCCCGCGCGGCGGGCTCTCCTGTTCAAATGCGCGCGACGCCTTGCGGGCCCCGCGCGAAACTCCCTGTAGCCTTCAGTCGATGCGCTTGGCCGACTTGATCAGGACAGGATCGATTGGCACGTTCTGCATGCCCTGTTTGGTGGTGGTCTGCGAGTTGACGATGATGTCGACCACGTCCATGCCCTTGACCACTTTGGCGAACACCGCGTAACCGGCATCACGGCCCGGGTCGAGGAAGGCATTGTCCGCAACGTTGATGAAGAATTGGCTGGTGGCGGAGTTCGGGTCGTTGGTACGCGCCATCGACAGGGTGCCGCGCACGTTATGCAGGCCGTTGCTGGCTTCGTTCTTGATTGGTGCTTCGGTCGGCTTTTGCGACATTTGCTGGGTAAAACCACCGCCCTGCACCATGAAGCCCGGGATTACCCGGTGAAAAATGGTGTTGGTGTAGAAGCCCTTGTCGACATAGGCCAGGAAGTTCTTGGTACTGATCGGGGCCTTGACCGGGTCCAGTTCGATCTCGATGTCGCCATTGGTGGTGGTGATCAATACGTGGGGTGCCTTGGCGGGTTCGGCCGCCATCAGGTTGGCAGCGAACAGTACGGAACCGGCAAAGAAGGCGATTTTTTTCAGCATGGGTCAGTGATCCTGGGTTGTGGTTTCGACTGTCTTGAGAAAATCGAGCAGGGTGTTGTTGAAGCGTTCGGGTTGGTCCAGCGGCGTGGCATGGCGGGAATCCTCGATCACCACCAGCCGCGCATCGGGCAGCAGTTTTACATAGATTTCTTTCTGCGCCACGGGGGTGTAGTCGTGGTCGGCGCTGATGACCAGGGTTGGACAGGATATTTTCGAAAGTTGTTCCTGTACGCCCCAGCCAACAATCGCATCGAAGCTGGCGAGGTAAGCACGTTTGTCGTTTTTTGCCCAGCGTTCGGCCATCTTGCGCCGCAGTTCGGCCTGTTCGGGCTTGGGAAACAGCAGGCTGCCCAGGGCTTTGCCGATGGTGGTCAGGCTGAGGATGCGCGCCAGGCTCCAGCGCTTGGCCCACTGCCAATAGTCGCTGGCGCTGCGAACCTTGACCTGGGGCGCACTGTTGACGATGCACAGGCTCTTGAGCATTTGCGGCTCATCCACTGCCAGTTGAAAGGCGATCATGCCACCCATGGACAGGCCGACCACGTGGGCCGGCGGCAAATGCAGGTGTTCGATCAAGGCCACCAGGTCGGCGGTGAAGCCGGCGATGCTGTAGCGCTCACGGGGTTTGTCGGAGCGGCCGTGACCGCGCACATCCACCACCACCAGGCGATAGTGTTGGGACAGCACGGGCACTTGCAGTTCCCAGTCCAGGCAACTGGAGCCCAGGCCGTGGATCAGGATCAGCGGCGCGCCGTGGCCATATTCCTCGTAATGCAGGGTGCAACCTTCATGTTCGAAATAGGCCACGTGAACTCCTTGTTCAGGCTTGCTGCGGTGCGGCGAATGGCGCGTCCAATGGTGCAGTGTCGAAGGTGCGCAGCAACTCGACGAGAATCTGCGTGGCCGGGCCCAGGGGTTTGTCCTTGTTCGAGTAAAGATAGAAGGTCGGGTTGCGGCTGCCACCCCGTTCCAGGGGCAGTAGCTTGAGCAGGCCTTCCTTGAGTTCGCGTTCGATCAGGTGTCGCGGCAGCCAGGCGAAGCCCAGGCCGCTGCTGACGAAGGTGGCGGCGGTGGGCAGGCTGCCGACGGTCCAGCGCTGCTCGGCGCCGAGCCAGCCGACGTCCCGTGGCTGCTGGCGGCCGGAGTCGCGGATCACCACCTGCATGTGGCTTTCCAGATCCTGGAAGCTCAGTTCGCGGTGCAATTGATGCAGCGGATGTTCGGGGTGGGCCACGGCGACAAATTCGACGTCGCTCATTTCCGTACCGAGGTAACCGGGAATGATGAACCCGCTGATGGCGAGGTCGGCCATGCCGTCCATCAACAGCTCTTCGACGCCGGACAACACCTCTTCGCGCAAACGCACCCGGCAGCCACGGCTTTGCGGCATAAAGGCAGTGAGGGCGCGCACCAGGCGGGCGTTGGGGTAGGCCGCGTCGACCACCAGCCGCACCTCGGCTTCCCAGCCTTGTTCCATATGGTGGGCCAGGTCTTCCAGTTGGCTGGCGTTTTTCACCAGTTGCCGGGAGCGGCGCAGCAGCACTTCACCGGCTTCGGTGAGCACGGCCTTGCGCCCGTCAATGCGCAGCAGCGGCACGCCGAGCTGATCCTGCATGCGGGCCACGGTGTAGCTCACCGAGGATTGCGAGCGGTGCAGCGCTTCGGCCGCCTGGGCGAAGCCGCCATGGTCGACCACGGCTTGCAAGGTGCGCCATTGATCAAGGGTAACGCGGGGCGCTTTCAAGATGAGCTCCTCTTGTCCTAAGCTGGCGGTCCTTATTGGAGACTGCCGAATGAGAAAATTCTGTTGTGTGCTGCTGGCGTTGCTGCCGTTGAGTGCGTTTGCATTCAGTACCGATGTGGCGAAAGACATTCAGGGCGTGAAGATCGATTACAGCGCGTCAGACGTCGACAGCAATATCAGTTCGATCCAACTCACCAACTACGGCCCCAATGACGCGGAGTGCAAGGTACGCTTTACCAATGGTCCGGAAGCCCCGCGTACGCGCAAGGTCACGGTCGCGGCAGGGAAAACCACCAACACCACGGCCAATTTCAGCCGTGCCATCATCAAGATGCGTATCCAGCTGACCTGCGCACCGAAATAAGGCAAAAGCGGAGCTTGCGTACAGCAATACTCCGCTTATAAACAAATTTCTAGATGGGTTATAGCAGTTTTTTACGCTTTTTAATCGAACGGACCCTGTCTAACCTTCACTCCATCGCCTTACAGCATTCACCGATGGAGCTTACATAATCATGGCCCGTGTTCTGATCATCGAAAGCAGCGCCCGTCAGCAGGATTCAATCTCCCGCCAGATGACCCAACAATTCATCAGCCAATGGAAAGTCGCCCACCCGGCTGATCAGATCACCGTACGAGACCTCGCCATCAACCCGGTTCCGCACCTGGATGCCAATCTGTTGGGCGGCTGGATGAAACCTGCCGAGCAGCGCAGCACGGTTGAACAGGCCTCCCTGGACCGCTCCAACGAACTGACCGATGAGTTGCTGGCCGCCGATGTGTTGGTGATGGCCGCGCCGATGTACAACTTCGCGATTCCCAGCACCCTCAAAGCCTGGCTCGACCATGTGCTGCGTGCCGGTGTGACCTTCAAGTACACCGCCACCGGCCCCCAGGGCCTGCTGACCGACAAGCGCGCCTTTGTGCTGACCGCCCGCGGCGGCATTCACGCCGGTGGCAGCACCGACCACCAGGAACCGTACCTGCGTCAGGTCATGGGCTTTATCGGCATCCATGACGTCACGTTCATTCATGCCGAAGGGGTGAACCTGGGCGGTGATTTCCAGGAGAAGGGTTTGAACCAGGCCAAGGCGTTGTTGGCCCAAGTGGCATGAGATGTTAATCGTCAGATAATCGCCCGCTGTTTAGATAGCTCCACGCAACCCTTCAAGTACGCGTATCGAACCTCCCTTTGCACTTTTTGCTCCTGAGTGCTCCCGCCCGACTGACGCTTTTAGCGAGGTCGGGTTTTTTTTGCCTTGAGTTTCGTAACGCGCGGAAAACCGCTAATGTCGCGCCCATTCAAAATGAGGCGAGCATGGGCTATCTACTTGTTGTGACGCTGATCCAGGCGTTTTCCTTCAGCTTGATCGGCGAATACCTGGCCGGTCACGTCGACAGTTATTTCGCGGTGCTGGTGCGTGTACTGTTGGCCGGGCTGGTGTTTATCCCGCTGACCCGCTGGCGCTCGGTGGAGCCGGCGTTCATGCGCGGCATGCTGTTGATCGGCGCACTGCAGTTCGGCGTGACCTACGTGTGCCTGTACCTGAGCTTTCGCGTACTGACGGTGCCGGAGGTGTTGCTGTTCACCATCCTGACACCGTTGCACGTGACCTTGATCGAAGACGCCCTGAACCGCCGCTTCAACCCGTGGGCGCTGGTGGCCGCACTGGTGGCGGTGGCGGGGGCAGCGGTGATTCGCTTCGACCAGATCACCCCGAACTTCTTCATGGGCTTCCTGCTGCTGCAACTGGCCAACTTCACCTACGCCGCCGGGCAGGTGCTTTATAAGCATCTGGTGGCCCGTCATCCGAGTGATCTGCCGCATTACCGGCGCTTTGGCTACTTCTACCTCGGCGCGTTGGCGGTGGCGTTGCCGGCGTTCCTGATGTTCGGCAAGGCCAACTACCTGCCGGAAGCGCCGTTGCAGTGGGGCGTTTTGGTGTTCCTCGGTCTGGTCAGCACGGCACTGGGTATGTACTGGTGGAACAAGGGCGCGTGCATGGTCAACGGTGGCACGTTGGCGGTGATGAACAACCTGCATGTGCCGGTGGGGTTGTTGCTGAACTTGCTGATCTGGAATCAGCATGAACCGTTGGGCAGGTTGCTGCTGGGCGGTTTGGTGATTCTCGGGGCGGTGTGGATCAGCCGGCTGGGCCTGCGGTCGTCGGCGCCAATTGCGTCAGCAAAAAATCAATGAATGCGCGGGTCTTTTGCGGCACGCGTCGCGCTGACGAATAAACCGCATTGATGGTGATTGCCGGCGCCTGCCATTCGCAGAGCACCGGCACCAGGCGCCCGGCGCTCAGGGCGTCTTCGACGATAAAGTCCGGCAACAGCGCGATGCCCATCCCGGCCTCTGCCGCCTGGGCCAGCAGGTCGCCGTTGTTGGCGTGCAGAGGGCCGGTAATGTTGACTCGCTGGGTTTCCTGGCCCTTGCTCAATTGCAGGCTGACGCCGCTTTGCAGATACCCATAATTGAGGCATTGGTGGTGGCGCAGGTCTTGCGGGGTCTGCGGTGTGCCCGCGCGTGCCAGGTAGGCTGGCGCAGCCACCATGATCCGTGGCGCAGGTGCCAACTGGCGGGCGATCATCGTTGAGTCGGGCATGCTGGCGATGCGGATGGTCACGTCGAACCCGCCGCGTACCGGGTCGACCTGTTGGTCGCTGAGCACCAGTTGCAGCTCGATATGCGGATGCTGTTCATGGAACAGCGGAATCAACCGCCCCAGGCGATGCAGCCCGAACGACATCGGCGCATTGACCCGCAACACGCCCCTTAGCTCGCCGATACCATCCCGGGCCCGCTGTTCGGCTTCGTCCAGGGCGGCCAGTACCTCACGTGCTGCTTCAAAATACTCGGCCCCGGCCTCCGTCAAATGCAGGCTGCGGGTGGTGCGCTGAAGCAGTTGCACGCCTATGGATTCTTCCAGCGCCTGAATCTGTTTGCTGACTTTTGAGCGCGGTACGTCCATGGCTCGCGCGGCGGCCGCGAAGCCGTTCTCGCCGACCGTGACGACAAACGCCCGCATGCATTCGATACGGTCCATGATTGTCCCTTTTTTAGAATCAATGATTCTCGATTTTAGGTAATTGTCTCGATTTTATCCATCCCATAAAGTTACTTCCAAGCCGCCAGCCAAGCTTCACAGCGGCGCTGAACGCACCCCTAACCGAATCGAAACCATTAAAAGGAAGTCACCATGTCTATTCGCGAATTGCTCAACCCAGCCAACTCCACCCTGATCCTGATCGACCACCAGCCGCAGATGGCCTTTGGCGTGCAGTCGATCGATCGCCAGACCCTGAAGAACAACACGGTGGCGCTGGCCAAGGCGGCCAGGATCTTCAACGTGCCGACCATCCTGACCTCGGTTGAGACCAAGAGCTTCAGCGGCTACATCTGGCCGGAACTGCTGGACGTGTTCCCGGACCAGCAGCCAATTGAGCGCACTTCGATGAACTCCTGGGAAGACAAGGCGCTGGTGGCCGCGGTGAAGGCCACCGGGCGCAAGAAGCTGATCATGGCGGCCCTGTGGACCGAGGTGTGCCTGAACTTCCCGGCCCTGGAAGCCCTGGCCGAAGGCTACGAGGTGTACATCGTCACCGACGCCTCCGGCGGCACCAGCAAAGAAGCGCATGACATGTCGGTGCAACGGATGATTCAGGCAGGCGCGGTACCGGTCACCTGGCAGCAAGTGCTGTTGGAATACCAGCGTGACTGGGCTCACAAGGAAACCTACGACGCGGTGATGGGCCTGGTACAGGAGCACAGCGGCGCTTACGGCATGGGCGTGGATTACGCCTACACCATGGTTCACGGCGCGCCGCAGCGTCAGGTCAAGTAAGGTCCAACGCAAAAAAAACGGCACAACTCGGGTTGTGCCGTTTTTTGTTGTTACATCACTGCCTTTTCCGCCGGGGGCAGGTGACTGGCCCCCAGCACCGCCGGTAACATCCCCGCCCGCAAGTCACCGCCGCTCGGCTGCTGGTACAGGCTCAAACCAAATTCCGGCAGCACCGCCAGCAGGTAGTCGAAGATATCGCCCTGGATCCGCTCGTAGTCGGCCCATGCGGTGGTGCGGGTGAAGCAGTAGATCTCCAGCGGAATGCCCTGGGCGGTGGTCTGCATCTGCCGCACCATGCAGGTCATGTTCGGCTGGATCTCCGGATGGCTTTTCAGATAGGCCAGGGCATACGCGCGGAAGGTGCCGATATTGGTCATGCGTCGGCGGTTGGCGGACATCGCCGCGACATTGCCCTGGGCTTCGTTCCAGGCCTTGAGCTCGGCCTTCTTGCGGCTCATGTAGTCGGTCAGCAGGTGTACCTGGGTGAGCTTCAGCTCTTCGTCGTCGCGGATGAAACGCACGCCGCTGGCGTCGATATACAGGCTGCGCTTGATCCGCCGGCCACCGGAGGCCTGCATGCCGCGCCAGTTCTTGAACGACTCGGACATCAGGCGCCAGGTGGGAATCGAGACGATGGTCTTGTCGAAGTTCTGCACTTTGACGGTGTGCAGGGTGATGTCGACCACGTCACCGTCGGCGCCGACCTGGGGCATTTCGATCCAGTCGCCGACCCGCAGCATGTCGTTGCTGGTCAGTTGCACACTGGCGACGAACGACAGCAGGGTGTCCTTGTAGACCAACAGAATCACCGCCGACATTGCACCCAGACCGGAAAGCAGCAGCAGTGGCGAGCGGTCGATCAACGTGGCGACGATGATGATTGCGCCAAACACGAACAGCACCATCTTCGCCAACTGCACATAGCCCTTGATCGAGCGGGTGCGGGCGTGTTCGGTGCGGGCATAGATGTCCAGCAGGGCGTTGAGCAGTGCACTGATCGCCAGCACCATGAACAGAATGGTGAACGCCAGGGCGACATTGCCGATGAACAGGGTGGCGGTCTTGCTCAGGTCCGGCACCAGGTACAGGCCGAACTGGATCACCAGTGACGGCGTCATCTGTGCCAGGCGATGGAAGACTTTGTTGTGCCGCAGGTCATTGAGCCAGTGCAGCGCGGGTTGCCGGCCCAGCAGCTTGACGGCGTGCAGGATGAGGTAGCGGGCCACTCGTCCGAGCAGCAATGCCACTACCAGCAACACCATCAGCGCGAGGCTGGAATGCAGCAGCGGGTGTTCGTCGAGGGTGCCCCAAAGGTCTTTGACGTTGAGCCAGAGCTGTTTGATATCCATGGGTAAACGCGATTCTTCTGTAAGACGTGACGGGCCGATTAGAGCATTTAAGTAAGTCAAAGTTGTGGTTGTGGACAAATCCCCTGACAAAAAAGCGCCTGATTAACCCAGTTCGCGTAAAGAAACTCGGCCTCGGCGCCCGAAACCGTTACCCTATGCAGCTGTTTTTTTGTATTTCTTCGAGGTAGCACCCGTGTTTTCCCAATTCGCCCTGCACGAACGCCTGCTCAAAGCCGTGGCCGAGCTTAAATTTGTCGAGCCAACGCCTGTGCAAGCAGCGGCCATCCCGCTCGCGCTCGAAGGGCGTGACCTGCGGGTGACGGCTCAAACCGGGAGTGGCAAGACTGCCGCTTTCGTCCTGCCGATCCTTAACCGTCTGATCGGCCCGGCGAAAGTCCGTGTCAGCATCAAGACCCTGATCCTGCTGCCGACCCGCGAACTGGCCCAGCAGACCTTGAAGGAAGTGGAGCGCTTCTCGCAGTTCACTTTCATCAAGTCCGGCCTGATCACCGGCGGCGAAGACTTCAAGGTCCAGGCTGCCATGCTGCGCAAGGTGCCGGACATCCTGATCGGCACCCCGGGCCGGATGATCGAACAACTGAACGCCGGCAACCTGGACCTCAAGGAAGTCGAAGTCCTGGTGCTCGACGAAGCCGACCGCATGCTAGACATGGGCTTTGCCGACGACGTGCAGCGCCTGGTGCAAGAGTGCGTGAACCGCCAGCAGACCATGCTGTTCTCGGCCACCACCGGTGGTTCGACCCTGCGCGACATGGTCGCCAAGGTCCTGAACAACCCTGAGCACCTGCAGGTCAACAACGTCAGCGACCTGAACTCGACCACCCGTCAGCAGATCATCACTGCTGACCACAACGTGCACAAAGAGCAGATCCTAAACTGGTTGCTGGCCAACGAGACCTATCAGAAGGCTATCGTGTTCACCAACACCCGGGCCATGGCCGACCGCATCTACGGTCGCCTGGTGGCTCAGGAGTACAAGGCGTTCGTCCTGCACGGTGAGAAAGACCAGAAGGACCGCAAGCTGGCCATCGACCGCCTCAAGCAAGGCGGCGTGAAGATCCTGGTCGCCACCGACGTTGCCGCCCGCGGCCTGGACGTGGATGGCCTGGACATGGTGATCAACTTTGATATGCCCCGCAGCGGCGACGAATACGTACACCGTATCGGTCGTACCGGGCGTGCCGGCAACGATGGCCTGGCGATCTCGCTGATCTGCCATGGCGACTGGAACCTGATGTCGAGCATCGAGCGCTACTTGAAGCAGTCGTTCGAGCGCCGCACCATCAAGGAAGTCAAAGGCACCTACGGCGGGCCGAAGAAGGTCAAGGCATCGGGCAAGGCCGTTGGCGTGAAGAAGAAAAAGGTCGACGCCAAGGGCGACAAGAAGAAGGCCGGTGCCAAGTCGCCGACCAAGCGCAAGATTGCCAACCGTCCAAAGACCGACAACCTGTCGTTGGTCAGCAAGGACGGCATGGCGCCTCTGAAGCGCCGCAAGCCGGAAGCACCGGCTGCCGAGTAAAGCTTGAGCCATAAAAAAACCGGACAATGTCCGGTTTTTTTTCGCCTCAGTTTTTAGTTTTGTCGGTCGCCTCATTGAGTTCCGTGAGGCGCTGGTCGATCAGTTGGCACTTGTCGGGCAGGTCTGCGCTGGCGGTTTCCAGCTTCATGTTCTGCAGTTCTTCGTTGATCTCCTTGGCCTTCTCTGGATTCTGTTGGGTGAGCTCGGTCACCTTCTTGGCCAGTTGCTCACGTTTGGCGGTGGCTTCTTCCGGCGTGCAGGCCCAGGCGGGCAGGGCGGCAAGCAGCGTGGCGGCGACGGCCATATTCAGCAGGGTTTTCATGATTCGGACCTCCATGGCGGTAATGAACGGTTGAGGGCCGTGAGCACTGAAAAGTTCAGCGAAATCGCGTCCGTCCGCTAGGCTGAACGGACGACGGGTCCGGCATGTCACACCTTTGAAGGGCCTATTTCGTGTGCCTTCAGGAGGAATCAGGATGACGACTTACGATTGGGATTTGATCGAACGACTGCTGCATGAGGTACAGAACGGTGGCGCCAGCTTCGCCCCACGCAAATACGCCGAGGAAGAAGCGACTAAAAGGGCCGCCGCCGGAGAGCCCATCGGTAATCTCGATGAATTTAAAAAGCTCGCGGCGGATTACGAGGCGTTGTTGTTCAAGCACGGCTTTATTGAGTCGCGGTCAGAGGAAGAGTGCGGCAATGGTGAGAACTTCAAATTGACCCAGCGCGGCTCACAGTTGCTGAGCCTGATCGACAGCTGTATCCCCGGTGATAATCACCCGCGTCAGGTGCTGGACGAGCAGGCGGATGCTCTGGATCCGGCGACGTTTGATGAACTGGCTTCCAAACCACAGATTGCCTGATGACTATGGGGTGCCAGCCTTCAGGCATTTAAGGGCCTTGAAGTCGCTGCGCACCTTGTCGATCTTTTGTGTCAGCTTCTGGCGTTGTTGCACGGTGCTTTCCGCCATCAGGTCGACGATCAGGCTGCGGGCAGCGGCTTCGGTCTGGGCGTAGGCCTGGCGATATTCCGGCGTCCACAGGCTTTCGCGATTCACCAGCAGTTGCTCGATCTTCTGTGGGAAATCGCTGCTGTGGCGGTCTTTGACGGCTGCGATAAATAGTGTTTGCCAGTGGGCGCGGTTGCCAATCCATTGTTGGTTCTGCTCACCCAAGGCGATCGACCAGGCGGTGACGCGATTCTGCTGGCTGGCACTTAACGGCCCGAGCCACGCATCGAGGCGCTTGTTCATGCGCTCGGCGCGTTCCTTGATCTGCTGCTCGAGGGGCGGTTTCAGGTATTCGTCCTGACGCTTGCGCAGGTCCTTGGCGAACGCTTGCTCCATATCCTTTACTTGCTGATCGTCCAGCCCCTGCAGTAGCTCGACGGCGGACGGCGTGATCGCCCGGGCGCTCTCGGCAATAGCTTGTTTGGCTTCGGCGGTACGGGTTTGCAGGGCGGCGTCGGTCACCTGGTTGGTGTCGACCATCTGTTGCAGGCGATCGAGCCAGTCCAGGTAGCCCGGCAGCTGGGTGGTGCAATGCCAGGCCAGGTGTTCCTTGAGTGTGTCGTTGAACCAGCTCTTCTGCCCGGCGTTCATTTCCAGGTAGTCGCTGAGGGTCCAGGGGATGATCACATCCAGATTGCGATAGGCCAGGCCCACCCGATTGCAGCCGGCAAGCACCAGGCTGAGGGTCAGCAACATCACCAGAAATTTTAACCGACGCAGCATGAGCGAGTCCTTGCGCAGACGAGAGTATTGCATCTGAACCCGTCAGGGCAGCGACAGTTCAGCCCATCAATAAAACGCCCGCTCGGCCTTCAGGGTCAACAGCCCGTCGCATTGCGAGTTGTGTCCGGAGTAGGCGGAGCAATCGCCGCCGCTGAGGCTGGAGTCGCTGTAGATCAGGTTCAGGTCGACGCCCATCCATGGCCTGGAAAATTGTACCGACCAGTCGCTGAAGCTGCGGATCGAGCTGCCATCGGCCACCGAGACCGGGGTGCCGAGCTGGTGGGTGGTGTATTTCATGCTGACGCCGATGCCGAACGGCTTGGTGCCGCCGAGGTCGGCGAACAGGGTGCTGTCCTGCCGGTCCGGGTCGTTGCTGAAGGAGGCGCCGAAGCGATTGCCCAGCAAGGTCAGGCCGCCGTAGAACTCCTGGCTGTCGAGGGGGCTCAGCTTGGGATAGCTGTAGTGAATCATCCCCAGTTCATAACCCAGGGTCTGGTCGAAGGGGCGTTTGAAACCCAGGTAGGAGTCGACTTCCAGGTTGCTGGTCGGGGAAATGCCCATGCTCGGTGAGAATTGGCCGAGGTACAGGCCGCTGCCGTGGCTCAGGTCCAGGCCGCCATGGAACGAGTCGCTCCCGGGCGCCGTGGGCTTTACCAGGCCTTGAGCCATGCTTCGGCTGGGTGTCGTACCCAATTTCAGGTCGAAATCACCCAATTCACGCTGGAAAACCTGCGCTTCGGCGAGGGGGCTGGCCAACAGGGCACCGGCCAGGAATATGCAGGATTTGAGCATGCTTCACTCCATGAAAAGCGAGGAGCAGTAACGGGAAATATCAGGCAAATGCCCGATCTAGACGTGTGCAAGCATACCGGCGATGGTTCGCAGATGAGGCCCGTTCGTCGATTGGCGTAATAAAGGGGTGTATCAGGGGGTAGTGCGGGCTCTAGTCCTAGCGCCTTGAAAGGCAAAGCGCATAGGGACCAGGTGTAATGCGCGAGTCTTACTTTTTACCCAGGGTGATCTGCTTGGACGGGCCGAAAGTCTGGCCGCTTACGCCTTTGGCAATCTGCTGGATTTCGCCGCCCTGCTTGAGGAATGCAGCAATTTGGCTGTTGATCGATTCGCTGGTTTCAACGGCGGGAGCTGGCTTTGCTTTGCTGTTGGATGCTTTTACGCGCATGGCGGCCACTAACCTGTAGAAAATTAACTTGGCCATGCATCGTACATGAAATGCTTGACAATTGCTTGGCAAATATCCCCCTGAAATATACTTAGGGTTTATGAATCGCCTGGATTATTAAGTGAAATACTCACCTAACTTGCTGTTTTAACTCGAATCCCTCGAGGAAATCCGGCCGTGGGTACTGGCCGGATTCAGCCCGATGACCTGACGAGCGGGGCGCTTCTCGGCAAACCCATGATTTTTCAGGCCTGTACGCCGGTACGCGGGACCGCCGTCGTCAACTCGGGTAGAATGCCGCCCACGCAATGAGGGTATTTGAGATGGCTTTAGTCGGGCGCTACAACAGCTTGCAAGTGGTTAAACACACTAACTTTGGTTTGTACCTGGATGGTGATCAAGAGGGCGAAATCCTCTTGCCCAACCGATATATCCCCAAAGATATTCCCAGTGAAGATGAAGACTGGCTCAACGTTTTCATTTATCTGGACAGCGATGACAAACTTATCGCGACCACCGAAAAACCAAAAGTACAGGTGGGTGAATTTGCCAGTCTGAAAGTGGTTGAAGTCAACAGTATCGGTGTATTCCTCGATTGGGGCCTGCCCAAGGATCTGCTGCTGCCTTACTCCGAAGAAAAGCGCCAGCTGACCGCCGGTGAGTATTGCGTGGTACACGTCTACCTCGACAAACACACCAAGCGCATCACCGCCACCGCACGCCTTGACCGCTACCTGGACAAGACCCCGGCCACCTACAAGGTCGGCCAGGAAGTTGACTTGCTGGTGGCCGAAGCCACCGACATGGGCTTCAAGGCCATTATCAACAACAAGCACTGGGGCCTGATCCACAAGAACGAAGTGTTCAAGTTCCTGCGCCCGGGCAAGGAAGAGAAAGGCTTCATCAAGGAAATCCGCGCCGACGGCAATATCAGCCTGAGCCTGCAGCCTGTGGGTGAAGAAGCGGCCTCCAGCCTGAACTCGAAGATCCTCGCCAAGTTGCGCGACAACAACGGCACCTTGCCGGTCAGCGATAAAAGCGACCCGGCACTGATCAGCAGTTTGTTCGGTGTCAGCAAAGGCAACTTCAAGAAGGCCATCGGCGCCCTCTACAAGCAGGGTCAGATTGTGATCCACGCGGATCGCATTGAACTAAGCTGATCGTGGTTTGCTCTTCTGTAGGAGCACGCTTGCTCCTGCAGAAGGCCGCCTCAATGTCCAGAAAAACGCTTTTCGCCTACCTCGGTACGTTGCTTGCCTTTCTGATGCTTGACGGCCTGTGGCTCGGTGTCCTCATGGGCCCGACCTACAAAGCGCTGCTCGGCCCGTTGATGCTTGACCAGCCGCGCCTGTTCCCAGCCGTGGCGTTCTATCTCCTCTATGTATTCGGTTGTGTGGTGCTTGTCGTCCTGCCTGCGTTGGCGAGCGGCGGCTGGCAGCGTGCCGCGCGGCTTGGTGCACTCCTGGGATTGGTAGCCTACGGCACCTATGACCTGAGCAATTGGGCAACCCTGCAGGGCTGGTCCGCCGGTTTGGCCTTCATGGACATCGCCTGGGGCACCTTCCTGACTGCCGTTTGCTGCACCGTGGGCTATCAATGTGCGCGCAGGGTGCACAATTGATTGTGTACAGGATTGCCCTGCACCATCGCTGAGCGAATCACCACCGTTCAATCGTCTCTACGCCGCCTGAAGAGCCAAGCTCCACGGGGGATTGTGCCGAGTTTTATTGCATTGGCACGCATTCTGCTCATCAACTCGTATACAAACCATGCCGCCTCCCGTACGCACTCCCGTCGCGGGTGGCAGGCCGGTATTTACGAGGAGCCCTGCGATGACCGAACAATTGCCCAAAGGCTACAGCCCGCGCCTGTACAACCAGGACCTGGGACCGCTGCCGCAAAAATGGAACTGGTACAACATCTTCGCCTTCTGGATGAGCGACGTGCACAGCGTCGGCGGCTACGTATTCGCCGCCAGCCTGTTCGCCCTGGGGCTGGCCAGTTGGCAGGTATTGATCGCCTTGCTCGCCGGGATTTGCATTGTGCAATTGATCGCCAACCTGGTGGCCAAGCCGAGCCAGCAGGCGGCAGTGCCGTACCCGGTAATCTGCCGGTTGGCCTTTGGGGTATTCGGGGCGAATATCCCGGCGGTGATTCGTGGCTTGATCGCAGTGGCCTGGTACGGGATCCAGACATACCTGGCGTCCAGTGCATTGATCATCGTGGTGCTGCGCTTTTTCCCACAGATGGCGGTATACGCAGAACCGCACTTTGCCGGCCTGTCGTACCTGGGCTGGTTCGGTTTCCTCAGCCTGTGGACGCTCCAGGCGCTGGTGTTCTGGGCGGGCATGGAGTCCATCCGTCGTTTCATCGACTGGGCGGGGCCTGTGGTCTATGCGGTGATGTTTGCCCTGGCAGGCTGGATCGTCTGGAAGGCTGGCTGGGCCAATATCAGCTTCACCCTGGCGGAAAAATCCCTCTCAGGCTGGCAGGCGTTTGGCCAAATCATCGTGGCAACCGCGTTGGTGGTGTCGTACTTTTCCGGGCCGACCTTGAACTTCGGTGATTTCAGCCGCTACTGCCGCACGATGAAAGACGTGCGTCGCGGAAATTTCTGGGGCTTGCCGGTAAATTTCCTGGCGTTCTCCCTGGTCACCGTGGTGATCGTCTCGGGCACCTTGCCGGTGTTCGGCGAAATGCTCCACGACCCGATTGCCACCGTTTCGCGCATCGACAATGACATGGCTGTGTTGCTGGGGGCGTTCGCCTTTGTCACTGCGACTATCGGCATCAACATCGTCGCCAACTTCGTCTCGCCGGCCTTTGACTTCGCCAACGTGGCACCGAGCAAAATCAGCTGGCGTGCCGGTGGAATGATTGCGGCGGTGGCCTCGATCTTCATCACCCCATGGAACCTGTTCAACAACCCGCTGATGATCCACTACACCCTCGATATCCTCGCCGCGTTTATCGGGCCGTTGTTCGGGATTCTGCTGGTGGATTTCTACCTGATCAAAAAACAGAAGATCGACGTGGATGCGCTGTTCGATGACAGCCCGAGCGGGCGCTACTACTTTGACGGCGGCGTGAACTGGACGGCGGTCAAGGCACTGGTGCCCGCGACGCTGGTAGGCGTCGCGATCACCTTCACCCCGGTGCTGCAGGGCATGGCCAATTTCGCCTGGTTTACCGGCTGCTTCCTGGGTGGGCTGTTTTTCCTGGTGTTGGCGCGGCGTGAACAGGTTCGCGCGCCTGTGTCGATGGTTGCCGGCTGACCAGCACCGATCCGGCCACCAACAAACCGGCGCCTGCTACCACCAGCGCCGGTTGCAGGCCGCCGCTGAGGTGGCTGCTCACCGACGCCAGCAACGGACCGCTCAATTGGCCGATCGCAAAGCTGGCGGTCAGCAACCCGGTGCTGCGCTGGTAGCCGTGGGGGGCGACCTCACGCAAGCGCGCCATCACCAGTTGCATGCACGCCAGGAATGGCCCACCGCACAGCAACACCCCCAGCGCCAGCCCCCAACCGTTGCCCAGCAGGCAGGCAAACACGCCGGCCGCTTGCAGCCAAAGGGTTGTCATCAGCCAGCGACGGGTAGTGTCCGGGTCCTTGCGGCGCAAACTTGCCGCCACCACGCCAATCGCGGCAGCCAGGCCAAAGCAGGGCCAGAACAGGTCTGCTTGCCATGCGCCCTTGAATTGCGCGCTGGCCATCTGTGACAGGAATGTCGCCGGGATGATGTAGCCAAGGCCATACAACACGTAGATCCAGCACAGGTGTGTGATGCTGCCGTTGCTGGCCACGTCGGTGTGGCTGGCAGCGGGCGAGTCGGCAGCAGAAGGCTTGGGCAGGAACGGCAGGATTGCCAGCAGCATGACCAGGGCGACTACCCCATACACCAGCCACAAGGTTGCAGAGTCTTGCCCCAACAGGTTGGAGCCCAGCGCCAGCAACCCGGTCAACAGAATTCCCAGCCCCGGCCCCGCAAATACCAGCGCACCCAGGCGTGGGCGCCCGGCCGCAATGGCCAGCGGCTGGCTCAGGCTGGTAATCATCACCAGCGCCCAGGCACTGGCTACACCGGTACCAAAGCGCAACAACAGATGCGGCCAGAACCCGTGGGCCCAGTACGACGCCAGGGTCAGCAGCACACACAGCCACAGCCCACCGTACAAACGCCCGCGTACATGGTGATGGCTGCGGGCAAAGATCGAATCCACCGCGCCGACGAAATAACCCAGGTAGTTGGCCGCCGCAATCAGGCCGGCGCCGGTCAGGTCGATCTGCCCTTCACTGAGCAAATGCGGCATTTGCGGGGTGAGTGCGAATCGACCTATGCCCATGGCCATCATCAGGGCGATAAAGCTGGCGAGTAAGCGGATCAGCGGTGACATGGTGGGTTTTCCTGGGAGCAGCGAGTGACCATCAGGCTAAAGCGGATTGACTTTCTTTAAAAATGAATAATAGTGAGTAACTTGTTCAGTTTTGGAGAATGGTGATGGAGTTCAGTCAATTGCGGATTTTCCAGGCCGTGGCCGAGGAAGGCTCCATCACCCGTGCCGCTGAGCGCTTGCACCGGGTGCCGTCCAACCTGTCGACCCGGCTTAAACAGATGGAAGAACAACTGGGCGTCGAGCTGTTCGTGCGCGAGCGCCAGCGCTTGCAGCTTTCTCCTGCAGGCAAAGTGCTGCTGGACTACAGTGCGCGCCTGCTGGCCCTGCATGACGAAGCCCATGGCGCGGTGCAGGGCGGGCAACCGGCTGGAGACTTTGTGCTCGGCAGCATGTACAGCACGGCGGCGATTCATTTGCCCAAGCTGCTGGCGCGTTACCACAAGGCGTATCCGATGGTGAACCTGCAGGTGCAGTCAGCTCCCAGCGGTGAACTGCTGGAAGGCTTGATCACCGGGCGCCTGGACGCCGCATTGGTGGATGGGCCGTTGACCCTGGCCACCCTCGACGGCGTGCCGCTGTGCGAAGAGCGCCTGTTGCTGATCTGCGAGGCGGATCATCCGCCGGTGCGTGGGCCGCAGGATGTTGCCGGCCGTTCGGTGTTCACGTTCCGACGCAGTTGTTCTTATCGGGCGCGCCTGGAAGCCTGGTTTTCCCACGATCGCGTGGCCATGGGCCGGGCCATCGAGATCGAGTCCTACCAGGGCATGCTGGCCTGTGTAATCGCCGGTTCCGGCGTGGCGTTGATGTCGGAATCGATGCTCGACAGCCTGCCGGGCAAGGACAGCGTGTCCATTCATCCGCTGGCCGAGCCTTTTGCCAGCGCCACCACCTGGTTGATGTGGCGCAAGGGCATGCTCGGCGCTAACCTCAACGCGTGGATTGACCTGCAGCAGGAGGGCAAGGTGCTACCGGAAACCGAAACCCGAGCGATTGCTTGAACGATCCGTCAGGATTTTGATCAATTCAGTAATAGTTCGTTGTGGTTTCGTTCAAGCAATACGTAAGACTTAAGACTACTATCTGTAGGAAGCGGCCACAGAATTCCAGCCGCTCGGCATTACCCCAAGGGGGCACCATGAAAGAGAAACTGCAAAACTGGCTGCACGACCTCGGCGTCGCACTCGGCTTGATCGAGCCACCGCTGCAACCGGTGCCAATCCGCACCGATGACGAGCAGCGTCGCCCGCGTCGCAGGTAAGTCCTGGAAAGCGCTCAAGCATGTTTGTTTGGGCGCGGCCAGGTGGTTTGCCTATGTATTGGAGTCATGATTGATCATGACCCGTTGCTGTGTACTTCAATTCTTCGTCTGGCTTTGGCCGGACGTTTTCATTTCCGGGGTTTGGTGATTTTCTCAAGACACCTGCTTTCGGAATAATCCTTCAATTATTTAATTTAACAATGCCACGGTAATACCGATTGGTAGTCCGGACGTGTGCGCGTCAGTCGAGTTTTGCCATTAAGTATCGGAATTGGACTACCTGTTTGTCAGAGTCGACGGGCTTATTTGATTAATAGGATAGGCGTAGGTTGAGTTTCATCACGAAAAGATTTGTAGCGTTTGCAGTTCTTGCAAGCCCCCAACTTCATTGAGTTGCGCTCTCCGGAGTAGGAGCCAGTCAGAACTGTTGGAGACAAAACCATGATGTTCTCTTCCGTTCCGCCAGTCGCCGCGTCACTTATTGCCACCACCGAAAACATCTTGCATATCGCCCGTGCATCGCGTGGCTGGAAAGCTGATGCACCCGGCAACGTGGTGTTTTTCCCGCCGACGTTAACCAAGCAGGCTCTGCTTATACAGATTGCACTGCTGCGCCCATCAACGCTCGTTGTCGCAGACCAGGTTATTGATGCCGACGTCATCAACCAATGGCGTATATCCCACCCATTTGGCGAACTCTATTTGGTCCGCAGAGGTACAAGTCTGGATAAGATCCGATTGGATCTGTGCGAGCGCAACAATGTTCGAGTGATTAACACGCCAGGGGTCAATGCGCCGCATGTTGCTGCCTATATTGCGCACTGGCTGACGCTGGCCGATGGCTCCTTGCCCCATGACATCTGTGTACTGGGATACGGCAATGTAGGGAAAGAGCTTGTTAAGTTGTTGCTTGCTCGAGATCCGGATGTTCGGATTAAGGTGTTGGATCGACGCGATCGAGTGTCGGACAGTTTCGGGAAAGCCTCTTCCGATTGTAGGGTTTCATTGGTTGACGACTGGCTTGAGGCGCTCGAGGGGGCCAATGCAGTCGCCCTATGCTTATCCCTGAATGATGAATCCATTTATCGCATTGATCGGACCCTCATTCAGTGCCTGCACAGAAAGGCTCGCCTTGTCTGTGTCGCCAAGCCGGATGTCTTTAGCGACGATGCGTTGCAGACCCTGGCAGTCTCCGAAGATATCCAGCTCATATTGGACTACGGCCCCAGGACACTGGATGCGTTTCGGGTGCACACACAAGCGCTCGGCTGCAGTGTCTCCACATGGTACAAGCCGGCGACGCTGACCACACAGGCGGCCACCACCGAAGCCTGCCATTGCGACCTCGACTATGTGGTCTCGGTGCAACTGAGCTTGATGGCCTTGCGCGGCCTTGTCCGGCGCAAACTCGCACACTCTTTGGCGATCCCCTCTCGGCAAGCCGATGCCGGTGCGCCGCGTGTGTCGATCATCGGCAGAGGTATCAACGGGCTGCTCCAAGCCGTGATGTTCCGCCTGGCAAATTATCAGGTCACGGTTTACGGAGGAAATCAGCAGCGCGATGGTGCCAGTCACAAGCAGGTGAACATGCGTCATCTGTCGGCAACGGAGACGACTGCAAAACCGCTGCCTAACGATTACCTGACTCCCGCAAATCAGTACCTGGCCATTGAGTGCAATCGCGCAGGCATCGAGCTGTTTGAAAAATTCCTGGCCGACAACCCATCGCTGGCACGATTTGCACGGTCGCGAATTGTACGAGCCTATGTGGACGACTCCAGTGGCACGGAGGCCGCGATCCGCGAGCAACGGGATATCGAAAACAGGCCTTGGCCGAGTGGCAAGCCGGGGCGAGAGCTTGCAGAGATCAGTCAGCTGCAATTTCAGGCAATGTATGGAGTTCCCGAGGTCGGGCGGGCGATTGAGGTGTCGGGCTACGATCTGGAATTTATCCATTTAATGGATGAGATGGTGACGCTTTTGCAGCGCTCAGGGGTTGAGTTCCTGCCACGGCACCTGAGTCCGGTCCAAATTGCCGATCTGAGTAGAGAGCACTTTGTCGTCACGGCCATGGGGGTGGACGAACCAGAGGTCATCCCGATCATTGGCTGGTTTTTCAAGCTGCGCGCCGTTGATGATGAAGGTGTCGACATGCGCGGACTCAAGCTGCAGTACGACCGGCCAATCGGCGTCATGAATTGCCGCCTGGACGGGAACTGCATCCTTGTCTCCGCCGGGCAGGTGCCGCCCGATTCGACGCCGCAGTACAAGGAACAGATACGGGCGGCGTGCCTGGCTGCCGTTTCTCGACACTTTCCAAAGTCCTGCAGCCGCGCAATCGAACGTGGCGACTTGCAACAAATCGAATGTGTCAGGCCCGGCACCGCAGATGGACTTTCAATCGTGCATTGGTCCGCCTACAACCGCATTGTCGCGGGGGCAACTTATGCCGGGGGCACCACGCAGGGATTGGTATGGGCGTCTTTGGTCCAGGAAGTCATCCAGGCCAGAGCGCCGGCGGTTTCGGCAATGTGGGAATAAAAAAAACGGGTGCGACATCCGACGTCGCACCCGCTGAAGAAAGCTTCTTTCAACTGTTTTTTCAGATCGCCCGAGCCGCAACAGCCTCCGGACGACGGGACAGCAAACTCACCAGCACAAAACTCACCAGGCCCACGCCCAGGCTGTAGTAGATCGGTGTATTGGCGTCCAAACCATCCTTGATCATGAACACCAACGCGGTCACAAAACCCAGGGTCATGGAGGTGATCGCCCCGGAAGTCGTCGCACGCTTCCAGAAAATCGCCCCGATCAGCGGGATCAACATGCCGCCCACCAACAGGTTGTACGCCAGGGTCAGTGCGCTGATCACATCACTCACCACCAGCGCGATACCCAACACAGCGATACCGGTCAGCAAGGTAAACAGACGGTTGATCTTCAAGCTTGACTGCTTGCCACCACGCAGGCGCGGCAGCAGGTCTTCGGTCAATACGGTGGAAGCGGCGAGCAAGCCGGCGCTGGCGGTGGACATCATCGCGGCCAGTGCAGCGGCGATCACCAGGCCGCGGATACCGTCGGGCAGCGAGACTTTGACGATGGCGGCGAACGCATTGTTGACGTTGTCCAGGTCCGGGATCAGTACGTGGGCGGCCATGCCGATCAGCGCACAGGCCAGGCCGTAGAGAATGCAGTAGAAACCGGCGAAGGTGCCTGCGTACTGGGCGACCTTTTCGTCACGGGCGGTGAACACCCGTTGCCAGATGTCCTGGCCGATCAGGATGCCGAAGAAGTAGATCATGAAGTAGGTGATGATGGTGTCCCAGCCGATTTCAGTGAAGCTGAAATTCGACGCGGGCAGCTTGGCCACCAATTCATCCCAACCGCCGACGCGGTACAGACAGATTGGCAGCAGGATAAACATCAGGCCGACCGTCTTGATCACGAACTGCACGATGTCGGTCAGGGTCAGCGACCACATGCCGCCAATGGTCGAGTACACCACCACCACGCCACCGCCTACCAATACCGACATCCAGAACGGCAGGTCGAACAACACTTGCAGCACGGTGCCGATGGCCAGGATCGAGGTCACGCCGATCATCAGCGCGTAGGCCAGCATGATCACCGCACTGGCCTGGCGGGCCATGGGGTTGTAGCGTTTCTCCAGGACCTGGGTCACGGTGAAGATTTTCAGCTTCAGCAGCGGCTTGGCCAGGAACAGGTTCAGCGCAATGATCCCCGCGCCCAGCGCGGCGCACAGCCAGAAACCGGAAATACCATGTACATAGCCAAGGCGCACGGTGCCGACGGTGGACGCACCGCCCAGCACCGTGGCAGCCATGGTGCCCATGTACAGCGTCGGGCCGAGGTTGCGGCCGGCCACCAGGTAGTCTTCATGGGTCTTGGCGCGGCGCATGCCGTAGTAGCCGAGCACCAGCATGCCGGCGGCGTAGATGAGGACGACGAATAGATCTAAGGCCATGACGGCGAGTCTCCGATTATCTTTTTTATGTGGGGCTAAAGGGGGCTGTGTGGCGAGGGAGCTTGCTCCCGCTGGGCTGCGCGGCAGCCCCAATCCATTCCATGCAATTCATCAGGCGGCCTCGCGACTGCTGCGCAGTCGAACGGGAGCAGGCTCCCTCGCCACAGTCGGCCCGTAGACGGCAGCCGGTTCAGGGAACACGCGAAGCAGTGTCAGGTACACCAGCGAGGCCAGGCCCAGGGTCACCGGCAAGCTGATGTCGATGCCGTCGGCGAGGTTGCCCAGCGGCCCGACAAACTGCCCCGGCAGGTTGACGAAGCACAGGCCCACCAGCGCACTCGGGATCCAGGCCCCCAGGCCGCGCCAGTTCCAGCCATGGCTGAACCAGTAGCGCCCGCCGGTTTCGCCGCGAGTGAACACTTGCAGGTCATCCGGGCAGTAGTAACCCCGGCGCACGATCAGGCCGATGATCATCATCACCATCCACGGCGTGGTGCAGGTGATGATCAGCACGGCGAAGGTCGACACGCTCTGCACCAGGTTAGCGGCGAAACGTCCGATAAAGATGAAGGCAATCGACATCACCCCGATCAGCAGCGTCGCCTTGACCCGGGACAGCAGGCGCGGGAACACGCTGGACATGTCCAGGCCGGTGCCATACAGCGAGGTGGTGCCGGTGGACATGCCGCCGATCACCGCGATCAGGCACACCGGCAGGAAGAACCAGCTCGGTGCCACCGCCAGCAGGCCGCCGACATAGTTGTTGGCCGCGATATAGTCCGGTGCCTTGACCGCCACAATGGTCGCGGTGGCCAGGCCGAACAGGAACGGGATCAAGGTGGCGATCTGCGCAAACACCACCGCCAGCATGATCCGCATCTTCGAGGTTTCCCGCGGGATGTAGCGCGACCAGTCACCGAGGAACGCGCCGAAGGAAATCGGGTTGCTCATGGCCACCAGTGCTGCACCGATAAACGCCGCCCAGAAGCCGGTCTGGCCGAGGGCAACGGTGCCGGCGAAGTGGCTGTCGAAGGCCGGCGCGAAGGCGAAGATCCCCAGCAGGAACAGCAGGCTCGCCGCCCACACTGCGATGCGGTTGACCCACAGCATGAAGCGAAAGCCGTAGATGCACACCGTCAGTACCAGAATGGCGAACACGCCGTAGGCCAGGCCCAGGGTCAGGTCGGTTTCCGGCAAGCCCACCAGACGTTTCGCACCGCCCACCAGTGCATCGCCTGAACTCCACACCGACAGTGAAAAGAACGCGATAGCGGTCAGCAGCGACAGGAACGAGCCGACAATCCGCCCGTGCACACCAAAATGCGCACCGGAAGACACGGCGTTGTTGGTGCCATTGATCGGGCCGAACAGGCCCATGGGGGCGAGGATCACTGCACCCACCAGCACGCCCAGCACAATCGCCCAGACGCCGGCCTGGAACGACAAGCCAAACAGCACCGGAAAGCTCCCCAGCACGGCGGTGGCGAAGGTGTTGGCACCGCCGAAAATCAGGCGAAACAAATCCTTCGGCCCGGCGGTACGTTCGTGGTCCGGGATCTGTTCGACGCCGTTGGTTTCTATGTTGCGAATACTGTTTTCGTTGTTTTTATTATTCATGATCTGCTCCGATCACATTGGCTAATGGGGCGGCAGCCCTTCCGGCATAGCGGACAAATGTTCGTGACAGGCCAGCCACAGGCCTTCTTTTTGTTGTGTGCGAACCCCTTGCCGCTTGAAGACAATGGTCTCGCGTTCCTGGCTAAAGAATTGCTCCCCGTTCATGCGCAGCTCGGTGGCCACGTCATGCACAAATACCGCGACGTCACCGTGCAGGCTGACGAAAGCGTTGCTTGAGGTGCAGGAAAGCACCTCAAATCCCTCGTCCCGGCGCCAGCTGTCCCACAACACCTGGTAGGCATCGCGACTCAGCAGCGGCTGGGGGAGGGTGTAGAACACGAAGCTGGCGTCGGCACTGAACGCACCGAAGTAGGCGTCGCGATCATTGCGGGCGAAGGCCGACACCAGGTCGGCCGCGGCTTTTAATACCTCGGCCTGGGCGCTCATCAGCGGTGCGCCACGCCCGGCAATACGCAGAGCATTTCGTACAGCAGGTTGGCGCCCAGCAGCGAGGTGTTGCCGGTGGTGTCGTACGGCGGCGAAACTTCTACCAGGTCGCAACCAATCAGATCCAGGCCTTGGCAGCCGCGGATGATTTCAATCGCCTGGATCGTGGTCAAGCCACCGATTTCCGGGGTGCCGGTGCCGGGCGCCCAGGCTGGGTCGATGCCGTCGATATCGAAGCTCAGGTACACCGGGCCACCGCCGACTTTCTCGCGCACTTCAGCCATCAGGGGCGCCAGCGAGTGATGCCAGCATTCTTCGGCCTGGACCACGCGGAAGCCCTGTTTGCGGCTCCAGTTGAAGTCTTCGGCGGTGTAGCCCTGGGCGCGCAGGCCGATTTGCACCACGCGGTCGCAATCCAGCAAGCCTTCTTCCACCGCGCGGCGGAAGGTGGTGCCGTGGGCGATTTTCTCACCGAACATGTGGTCGTTGACGTCGGCGTGGGCATCGATGTGCACCAGCCCGACCTTGCCGTGTTTCTTGTGGATCGCCCGCAGGATCGGCAGGGTGATGGTGTGGTCACCGCCCAGGGTCATCGGGATCACATTGTGTTCGAGGATCTCGTCGTAGGCTTCTTCGATGATGCGCACAGCGTCCAGCAGGTTGAAGGTGTTGATCGCCACGTCGCCGATGTCGGCAACCGACAGCGAGTCAAACGGCGCGGCGCCGGTGGCCATGTTGTAAGGGCGGATCATCACCGATTCGGCGCGAATTTCCCGCGGCCCGAAACGGGTGCCGGCACGCAGGGAGGTGCCGATGTCCAGGGGCACGCCGACGAAGGCGGCATCCAGGCCCTTGGCCGATTGCAGATGGGGAAGACGCATCATGGTGGCGATGCCGGCGAAGCGCGGCATTTCGTTGCCGCCCAGTGGTTGGTGGAAAATCTTGTCCACGGGATTGCCTCATCGTTTTGTTTATTAGAAGCCGATTCTGCGAAATGCATGGGAAGGGAAGAATCGGCAGGGGCAAATACTTAGTTCAGATTTTTCTAAACTAATGCCTGAGGTAAACTCGGTTCAAATGTGGGAGCGGGCTTGCTCGCGAATACGGTGTGTCAGTCACGGAGGGTTCGATTGATCCACCGCATTCGCGAGCAAGCTCGCTCCCACAGGTTTTATGTTTGCCTCTGGAGAGCCCATGGCCAACGCCTTGCCCGACCTGAAACTCCTGCGCATCTTCGTCAGCGTCGTGCGGCACCAGGGTTTCGCCAATGCCCAGCACGAACTCAACCTGTCGACCTCGGCCATCAGCACTTACATGAGCCAGCTGGAAGCCGCGTTGGGCCTGGTGCTGTGCCATCGCGGGCGGGGCGGGTTCAGCCTCACCAGCAAGGGCGAGTTGTTCCATCAGGAAACCCTGCGCCTGCTGGGCGAGCTGGAAGGCTTCGAGCAATACGCCGCCGCGCTCAAAGGCGAACTGCGCGGCACCCTGAAACTCGGCGTACTCGACTCCACCGTCAGCGACAAGGCCTTGCCGTTTGCCGAAGTGATCGGCGCCTACAGTCAGGAACACCCGGCGGTGCATTTGCACCTGTCGGTGATGAGTCCTTACGAGTTGCAACTCGGCGTCCAGGATAATCGCCTGGACCTGGCCATCGGTGCGTTTTCCAACCGGATGAGCGGGCTGATCTATATGCCGCTGTACCGCGAACAGCACTGGCTGTATTGCAGCACCCGTCACCCATTGTTCAACGAGCGGCGCATTCCCGAACAAGTCATCACCCAGCAACGCATGGTCGGTCGTGGTTACTGGAGCCAGGCCGAACTGGCGCGTCACGGCTTCAAGCACAGCGCCGCCACGGTGGAAAGTATGGAGGCGCAATTGATCCTGGTGCTGTCCGGCGCCTACATCGGCTACCTCCCGGAGCACTACGCCCAGGCCTGGGCCGACAAAGGGGATTTGCGGGTACTGCTGCCGGCAACCTTTGGTTACCAGGCGCCGTTCTCGATGATCATGCGCCGGGGCCGCAGCCGCGAACCCCTGATCCAGACCTTCCGCGATTTACTCAAAGCCCAGCTCAACCAGGCCTGAAAACCCATGTCCAGACCCCAATGCTCCCGCTGCCTGCGGCCCACCACTCACTGCCTGTGCGCGCTGATTCCCCGGCTGGATAGCCGAACCCGGGTGTTGCTGTTGCAGCACCCAAGTGAGGTCAATCACGCCTTGAATACCGCGCGGTTGGCGGCGCTGGGCTTGGTGAATGCGCAGCTGGTGGTGGGGGAGGTGTTTGAGGATTTGCAGGCGTTGTTGAATCCGCCGGGTTATCAGGCGCGTCTGTTGTTTCCGGACGAAAATGCCCAACCCTTGCAGGCCTACACGCCATCCGACGAACCGTTGCTGTTGGTGGTGCCGGACGGTACCTGGCGCAAGGCGCGCAAGTTGCTGCACCTCAATCCTTTATTGGCGGCGCTGCCTCGGGTGACGCTGGCGGAAGGCGCCGTGTCCCGTTATCGGCTGCGCAAGGCACCGGGGCCCGGGGCGTTGTCGACGGTGGAGGCCATCGTGCAGGCGTTGCAGGTGCTTGAAGCGCCCACCTCATTTGAGCCGCTGCTGAAACCGTTCGAGGCATTGATCGAAGGACAGATTGCCGCGATGGGCGATGAAGTGTTCCAGAGAAACCACGGCCCCGCCTGACTTATTCCATTAAGCGATAAGCACCACACTTTGCGTGATATGGCCCGCCAGCCTTTCCCGGTATGATGGTCGCCCCCGCAGTCTGGATTGCGAATACGCCATGACCTTGCAGTACCCCACCATCGCCGATTGCGTCGGCAACACCCCGCTGGTCCGCTTGCAGCGCCTGCCGGGCAACACCAGCAATACCTTGTTGCTCAAGCTCGAAGGGAACAACCCGGCCGGCTCGGTCAAGGACCGCCCGGCGTTGTCGATGATCACCCGCGCCGAGTTGCGTGGGCAGATCAAGCCCGGCGACACCCTGATCGAAGCCACCTCCGGTAACACCGGGATTGCCCTGGCCATGGCCGCGGCGATCAAGGGCTACAAGATGGTCCTGATCATGCCCGACAACGGCAGCGCCGAGCGCAAGGCGGCGATGACCGCCTACGGCGCCGAGTTGATCCTGGTCACCCAGGAAGAAGGCATGGAAGGCGCCCGCGACCTCGCCGAGCGTATGGCTGCCGAAGGCCGTGGCCTGGTGCTGGACCAGTTCGCCAACGGCGACAACCCCGAGGCGCACTACACCACCACTGGCCCGGAAATCTGGCGCCAGACCCAGGGCACCATCACTCACTTCGTGAGTTCGATGGGCACCACCGGCACCATCATGGGCAATTCGCGCTACCTCAAGGAGCAGAATCCCGAGATCCAGATCGTCGGCCTGCAACCGATGGAAGGCGCAGCGATCCCGGGGATCCGTCGTTGGCCCGAAGAGTACTTGCCGAAGATCTACAACGCGGCTCGCGTCGATCGCATCATCGACATGGCCCAGCGTGAAGCCGAAGACACCACCCGCCGCCTGGCCCGTGAAGAAGGGATCTTCTGCGGCGTGTCGTCCGGTGGCGCGGTGGCCGGGATGTTGCGCTTGTCCCAGGAGTTGGAAAACGCGGTGATCGTCGCGATCATCTGTGACCGTGGCGACCGTTACCTGTCGACCGGCATTTTCGACGCGCCCAACTGATGGCCAAGCACGAGAGAGGCCTGCGCTTCCAACCGACGGGCGGCAGCCGGGCCCCACAGATTCCCGTAGGCAAGAAGCAGCGCCTGACCATCGAGCGCCTGGCCAACGACGGCCGCGGCATTGTGTTCTTTGAAGGCCGCACCTGGTTTGTCGTGGGTGCGCTGGCCGGTGAAGAGGTGGAAGCGCGGGTGTTGGGCGCCCACGGCAAAGTGGTCGAGGCGCGCACCGAGCGCGTATTTACCGCCAGCGAACTGCGCCGTCCGGCACCCTGTGTGCACGCCGGCCGCTGTGGCGGTTGCAGCCTGCAACACTTGCCCCATGACGAACAACTCGCCCTGAAACAGCGCATGCTCGCCGAGCAATTATCCCGTGTGGCAGGTGTCGAACCCCAGGAGTGGGCCGCGCCTTTGAGCGGGCCGGAATTCGGCTATCGTCGCCGCGCCCGCGTGGCCGTGCGCTGGGATGCCAAGGCGAAGAAACTTGAAGTCGGCTTTCGTGCCGTGGCCAGCCAGGACATCGTCGCCATTGACGATTGCCCGGTGCTGGTACAGGCCTTGCAACCGATCATGCAGCGTTTGCCCAACATGCTGCGGCGCTTGAGCAAGCCTCAGGCGTTGGGGCATGTGGAATTATTCAGTGGTTCGTCGATTGCCGTGTTGTTGCGACACATGGCGCCCTTGTCCGAAGCGGACCTGACGATCCTGCAGGAATTTTGCACGTTCCATGAAGCCCAACTGTGGCTGCATGGCGAGGGCCAGCCGCAACCGGTCGAACCAGGCCAGGCCTTGGGCTATCGTCTGGAACCGTGGGATTTGCAGTTGGCGTACCGCCCGGGAGACTTTGTGCAGGTCAACGCCGGGGTCAACCAGGCGATGGTCGCCCAGGCGCTGGATTGGCTGGCGCCGAAGCCCGACGAGCGGGTGCTGGATTTGTTTTGTGGCTTGGGCAACTTCGCCTTGCCGCTGGCCCGCCAAGTGCGGGAAGTGGTGGCGGTGGAAGGGGTGCAGGCCATGGTGGACCGGGCGGCACAGAATGCCGTCAGCAATAATTTGCATAATGTTCAGGTTTTTCAGGCCGATTTGTCCCAGCCTTTGACCGACGCGGAATGGGCCAAACAGGGCTTTTCTGCGGTACTCTTGGACCCACCCCGCGATGGTGCCCTGGAGGTTGTGCGCAAGCTCGCTACCCTGGGGGCTGATCGCCTGGTGTATGTGTCCTGCAATCCGGCAACGCTGGCGCGGGACACGGTCGAGTTGGTCAAGCAAGGCTACCGGCTAAAACGTGCCGGGATCCTCGACATGTTTCCCCAGACGGCCCATGTCGAGGCCATGGCGTTATTTGAAGCGGGCTAGGATGCCCGTTTAATCCGACTGGCCTGCATCTCCTGGGCCTGTGACCTGCCAGGGAGCGTGCACAAGCTTTTTTTGTAAAGCAGGTCAGCGATGATTTTGACGCACTAAAAGGTGCGTCGTAGGGAAGGTAAGCAAGATGGTACAGGTGAGAGCACACCAGCCGATCAACACCGACGGCAGTATCAATCTCGAGGCATGGCTGGATCATGCCATCAGTGTCGACCCGGCACTGGACCGTGAAGCCTTGAAAGCAGCCTGCGAGTTCGCTCGTGAGTCTGAACAGCAAGACAATGCGGCGAAGAACCTGTGGGCCGAAGGCACTTCAAGCTTTCGCACCGGGTTGGAAATCGCCGAGATCCTCGCCGATCTCAAGCTCGATCAGGATTCGCTGATCGCGGCGGTGCTGTATCGCGGCGTGCGCGAAGGGCACATTCAGTTGCCCACCATCAGCCAGCGTTTCGGCACCGTGGTGGCCAAGCTGATCGACGGCGTGCTGCGCATGGCGGCGATCAGTGCCAGCCTCAGCCCGCGCCAGTCGATGGTGCTGGGCACCCAGGGCCAGGTGGAAAACCTGCGCAAGATGCTGGTGGCGATGGTCGACGACGTGCGCGTCGCCTTGATCAAGCTGGCCGAGCGTACCTGCGCGATTCGGGCGGTGAAAACCGCCGACGACGAAAAGCGCAACCGCGTCGCCCGCGAGGTGTTCGACATCTACGCGCCGCTGGCCCACCGCCTGGGCATCGGCCATATCAAGTGGGAACTGGAGGACCTGTCCTTCCGTTACCTCGAACCCGATCAATACAAACAGATTGCCACGCTGCTCCATGAGCGGCGGCTGGACCGTGAGCGCTTTATCGCCGACGTGATGAGCCAGTTACGCACGGAATTGCAGGCCACCGGCGTTGAAGCCGACATCAGCGGCCGGGCCAAACACATCTATTCCATCTGGCGCAAAATGCAGCGCAAGGGCCTGGCCTTCAGCCAGATCTACGACGTGCGCGCCGTGCGTGTGCTGGTGCCGGAAATGCGCGACTGCTACACCGCGCTGGGTATCGTGCACACGCTGTGGCGGCACATCCCCAAGGAATTCGACGACTACATCGCCAACCCCAAGGAAAACGGTTACCGCTCACTGCACACGGCAGTGATCGGCCCCGAGGGCAAGGTGCTGGAAGTACAGATCCGCACCCACGCGATGCACGAAGAGGCGGAGCTGGGCGTATGCGCTCACTGGCGCTACAAGGGCACCGACGTCAAGGCCGGGTCGAACCAGTACGAAGAGAAAATCTCCTGGTTGCGCCAGGTGCTGGAGTGGCACGAAGAGCTGGGCGACATCGGCGGTTTGGCCGACCAGCTGCGGGTAGATATCGAACCTGACCGGGTCTACATCTTCACCCCCGACGGCCACGCGATCGACCTGCCCAAGGGCGCCACACCGCTGGATTTTGCGTACCGGGTGCACACCGAGATCGGCCACAACTGCCGTGGCGCCAAGATCAACGGGCGCATCGTGCCGCTCAACTACAGCCTGCAGACCGGTGAACAGGTCGAGATCATTACCAGCAAGCACGGTACGCCGAGCCGCGACTGGCTGAACCCGAACCTGGGCTACATCACCACGTCCAGGGCGCGGGCGAAGATCGTCCACTGGTTCAAATTGCAGGCGCGCGACCAGAACGTCGCCGCCGGCAAGACCTTGCTCGAGCGCGAATTGGCACGCCTGGGCCTGCCGCAGGTGGACTTCGACAAGCTGGCCGAAAAGGCCAACATGAAGATCGCCGAAGACATGTTCGCCGCCCTCGGTGCCGGCGATCTGCGCCTGGCGCAGTTGGTCAACCTGGCCCAGCAACTGGTTGAGCCGGAGCGGGGCAGCGAGCAGCTGGAACTGATTCCACGCAAGGCCACCGGCTACAAGCCGGGCAAGCGCGGCGATATCCAGATCCAGGGCGTCGGCAACCTGATGACGCAAATGGCCGGCTGCTGCCAGCCATTGCCGGGCGACGCCATCGTCGGTTACATCACTCAGGGCCGCGGGGTGAGCATTCACCGCCAGGACTGTGCCTCGGTGTTGCAACTGGGCGGGCGCGAGCCGGAGCGGATCATCCAGGTCAGTTGGGGCCCGGTGCCGGTGTTGACCTATCCGGTGGACATCATCATTCGTGCCTACGACCGTTCCGGGCTGCTGCGTGATGTGTCGCAGGTGCTGCTCAATGAGCGGATCAACGTGCTGGCGGTCAACACCCGCTCGAACAAAGAGGACAACACGGCGCTGATGTCCCTGACCATCGAGATTCCGGGGCTGGACGCGTTGGGTCGGTTGCTGGGGCGTATTTCCCAGTTGCCGAACATCATTGAGACCCGGCGTAATCGCACGCCATGAGTAGCTGGATGAGCGCGGACTGAAATGTGGGAGCGGGCTTGCTCGCGAAGGCGATGTGTCTGTCAAATATCAGGCAACTGACACGACGCCTTCGCGAGCAAGCCCGCTCCCACATTTGATCCTCAGCGTTCCCACTTCTGCGGAAAGAGACTGATGTATTCACTTGAAGACCTGCTGCACCTGATGAACCGCCTGCGCGACCCGCAATACGGTTGCCCGTGGGACATCAAGCAAACCTACGCCACCATCGTCCCCCACACCCTGGAAGAAGCCTACGAAGTCGCCGATGCGATCGAGCGCGGGGATTTTGATCACCTGCAAGGTGAGCTGGGCGACCTGTTGTTCCAGGTGGTGTATTACAGCCAGCTGGCGCGGGAAGAAGGGCGCTTCGAATTCGCTGGGGTGATCGACAGCATTACCCGCAAGTTGATTCGCCGTCACCCGCATGTGTTTCCCACGGGAGACTTGTACGCGCCGCTGGATATTCCGCAGCTGAGCGAAGAGCAGGTCAAGCAGCGTTGGGAAGAAATAAAGGCCGAGGAGCGTGCGGAAAAGTCCGACGTCCCACAGCAGTTATCCCTGCTGGATGATGTGCCCACGGCCTTGCCGGCGCTTTCCCGCGCCGCCAAATTGCAAAAGCGCGCCGGGCAGGTGGGTTTCGACTGGCCGGCCGCGTTGCCCGTGGTGGATAACGTGCGCGAAGAGCTGGATGAAGTGCTCGAAGCCATGGCCGATAACGACCCGGCAGCCATCGCCGATGAAGTAGGTGACCTGCTGTTTGCGGCGGTCAACCTGGCCCGTCACCTCCAGGTCGACCCGGAAGCAGCCTTGCGTTTAGCCAACGCTAAATTCGAACGACGTTTCCGATTTATCGAACAGGCATTGCGCGAGACCCACCGTCCCATAGAAGATTGCACCCTCGAAGAGTTGGACGCCCTGTGGGGCGAAGCCAAACGCCAGGAAAAGAATCTGTCCAGCTGCGGCTGAGCCGTTGCCCAAGTGAGTAAGCACCATGAGCATTTCCCTTCGCGACCAGTTGCTCAAAGCAGGCCTGGTCAACCAAAAGCAGGCCAAGCAGGTCGGCAAAGAGAAACAGAAACAGCAGCGCCTGGTGCATAAAGGCCAGGCCGAAGCGGACGACAGCCAGGCGCGCCTGGCCATCCAGGCGCATGCCGAAAAGGTCAAGCGCGACCAGGAGCTGAACCGTCAGCAGCAGGAAAAAGCCGAGGCCAAGGCCCGCGTTGCGCAGGTCAAGCAATTGATCGAAACCTCGCGCCTGCCCAAGCTGACCACCGAGGACTACTACAACTTCGTGGATGACAAGAAGGTCAAGCGCCTGTCGGTCAACACGCTGATGCGTAACAAGCTGAGCAACGGCTCCCTGGCGATCGTGCATCACGGTGGCGGTTACGAGGTGATCCCGCGCGAAGCCGCGCTGAAGATCCAGGAGCGGGCGCCAGAGCGCATCGTCCAGATGAACGTCCTGACCGAAAGCCAGGTGCCGGATGAGGATGATCCGTACGCCGCCTACCAGATCCCTGACGACCTGATGTGGTAATGCGTTAGAAACACACATTGTGGCGAGACGGCTTGTTGTGGCGAGGGAGCTTGCTCCCGCTGGGGCGCGAAGCGCCCCCAAAATCCCAACCCCCAACCCCCAAAACACAAACCCCGCTCAAAAGGCGGGGTTTGTGTTTATAGACACTCCAGCTGCGTGGGGCTGGTTATCTACAGGATTTCAGAGTTTCAGGAGCTTTGCGCCTGGCGTTTCATCTCAAGGGTCTCGAGCTCGTTTTTATAATTATGAGCTTCGGTCTCGTCGTGAAACATGCCGACCAGCAGGTCTTGCTGGTGTACATCCCAGATGTGAATCCCGTGGGCTACTGCTTCATGGGACATATGTTCATCGTCGCGTTCAGTTACTTTTACAGTCATCTGCTTGCTCCAATCTCTGGTTGATCTGCGGCAAGGCGTCGCAGGCCTTTGTTATATGATTTGTTAGCTTGCTAAGTAAATAACCAGGAATTGCAACACACCTTTACAGAAACTGGAGTAATCCCGCGAGCCCACGGAAACCGCGACATTGCGTCGCAGGGCGCTGAGTTTTATGACAAAAGTTTCATGTTGGCGTCAGGCGACAGGCGAAAAAAAGCCCCGCGTACGCGAGGCTCTTTCATTGCGCAGAGGATCAGCTGCCTTTGACAGCCTTGCCGTCAACGGTACCGTCTTGCAGCATGATGTTGTATTCCTTGCCGTCAGTCTCGACCTGGCGCAGGGCAACCAGGATGCCGCCCCAGTCCTTGGCAAACCACATTTGGGTAATGCGCTTGCTTTGAGTCGGGTCACGCACGCGCTCGACCTTGATCGCATCGATGGAGCCGGCTTTGGTCTGGACCTTTTCCGGGCCGATCACGCGGAAGTCGTAGGTATCGACATCAGTGCCTTCGACGACGTTGTAGCTCATGCTTTTCTTGCCGGCTGCCACATCGCGCTGCAATGCCAACTGGTAGGTCGACTTGTCGAGCATGCCGCTTTGAAGGGCCACGTTGACCGGGTCCTTGTTTTCAAAGCCGGTGACTTTCTTGGCCGTCTGATCGAAGTCGAGGTTGATCTTCTTCGTCTTGCCCAGGCCACCGCGTTCGAAGGTGTAGCTCACCGGTTGCAGGGCGTCTTTGTCGAAGCGGATCACGCTGGTTTCAGTCAGGCTGGCGATCATCATGGAAGCCTTGAAATTCAAGGTCCAGCTGCCGTTGTCATTCTTGGTCAGGCTGCGTTCTGCCGAACCACTCATGGGCAACTGTTTCCAGTCGGCGGTGTAGCTGGCGGAGAAAGGGTGAAGGTCTGCCGCTTGCACGGCAGGCAAGGCGAACAGCGCAAAAGCGAAGAGCAGGGCGCGACGCATAAAGTCTCCTAGGTTCGAATCAAGTGGCCGCTGGCCGCAAGTAACTGACCGTCCAATAATGCACCGTGGTCGCCAAGAATCAACCGCCCCTCAGCGAACCAGCGAACAGCCAGCGGGTAAATCCTGTGTTCCTGGGTGTGAACCCGTTGCGCAAGCGTCTGCGCAGAGTCCGCAGACTCTACCGGAACTACTGCCTGTACGACCAGAGGCCCGCCATCGAGTTCCTCGGTGACAAAGTGCACGCTGCAGCCGTGCTCGGTGTCGCCGGCCTCCAGGGCACGCTGATGGGTGTGTAACCCTTTGTATTTTGGCAGCAGGGACGGGTGGATATTCAGCAGACGCCCGTTGTAGTGACGCACGAAGTCAGCGCTGAGAATGCGCATGAAGCCGGCCAGTACCACGAGTTTGGGGTTGAAGGCGTCGATCAGTTCGATCAAGGCGCTGTCGAAGGCCTCGCGGCCTTCAAAAGCCTTGTGATCCAGGGAGCGGGTGTCGATACCTGCGTCCCTGGCGCGTTGCAGGCCGTAGGCGTCGCTGCGGTTGGAAATCACCGCAGCGATGCGCACCGGGCTGTCGCCGGCGCGCGTGCTGTCGATCAGGGCCTGCAAGTTACTGCCGGTGCCGGAGAGCAGCACCACGACATCACAGGTTGCAGGCATCAGTGCGCCTTAAGGTTCTTCAGTTCAACCTGAGCCGCGCCTTCAGGGGCGGTAGCGATCTGGCCGATGACCCAAGGCTGTTCGCCGGCTTCACGCAATACGTTCAGCGCGCTTTCAACGTGCTCTTGAGCCACGCAGATGACCATGCCCACGCCGCAGTTCAGCACGCGGTGCATCTCGGTTTCGTTGACGTTGCCTTTCTCTTGCAGCCAGTCGAAGACTGCCGGGCGCTGCCAGCTGGCCACGTCGACAATCGCCTGGGCGCCTTCAGGCAGTACGCGCGGGATGTTGTCCAGCAGGCCGCCACCGGTGATGTGGGCCATGGCCTTGACCGCGCCGGTGTCCTTGATCAGCTTGAGCAACGGCTTCACGTAGATGCGGGTCGGGGCCATCAGCAGGTCGGTCAAGGGCTTGCCGTCGAGCTGGATGGTTTCGATGTCGGCGCCGGACACTTCGATGATCTTGCGGATCAGCGAGTAGCCGTTGGAGTGCGGGCCGGACGATGGCAGGGCCAGCAGGGCGTCACCGGCAGCCACCTTGGAACCGTCGATGATTTCGGATTTTTCGACAACGCCGACGCAGAAACCGGCCAGGTCGTAGTCTTCGCCTTCGTACATGCCTGGCATTTCAGCGGTTTCGCCGCCGACCAGGGAGCAGCCGGACAGTTCGCAGCCAGCGCCAATGCCGGTGACCACCTGGGTAGCGGTCTCGACGTTGAGCTTGCCGGTGGCGTAGTAGTCAAGGAAGAACAGCGGTTCGGCGCCGCACACCACCAGGTCGTTCACGCACATGGCAACCAGGTCGATGCCGATGCTGTCGTGCTTGTTCAGGTTCAGTGCCAGGCGCAGCTTGGTGCCCACACCGTCGGTGCCGGAGACCAATACAGGCTGCTTGTAGCCGGCCGGGATCTCGCAGAGGGCGCCAAAACCGCCCAGGCCGCCCATGACTTCGGGGCGCGCAGTGCGCTTGGCGACGCTCTTGATGCGTTCGACCAATGCTTCACCGGCGTCGATGTCTACACCGGCGTCCTTGTAGCTCAGGGAGGGTTGCTTGCTCATGATCCAGGCCTTTAGGGGGGATTCAGGGGTAACGACCGAATGCGGCGGGTGTACCGAAACCTGAAGTTTCAGCACGGCCTGCCATTGACGGTCTGCGAAGGCGCGCGATTTTATCAGGCTTGAGGGGCAGCGGCCATCCTCGGGCCGACGGGCAGGGGCAATAGCTGTTAAAAAAATCGCTAATCGAGTCGGTCACAGGCCCTATTAAGGTATAGCCTTTAACTCGCTATCGTTATGACAGTACAAAAACTTGCCGAGACCCTGTGAATGTTTTGCCGGTCGCTGTGGTCACAGCCTTGCTCAACAGTGTTCACGCGGTCTGTTCCAACCGCTTATTTGCCGTTCGGGAATCTTCTTTCATGGGTCTGAGTAAATATTTTTTTGTGGGCTGCTTGTCGTTGGTCAGCCTGGCGAGTCATGCCGAAACCCTCAATGGTCTCTATCAAGTGCTGGAGCCGGTCAGCAGTCAGTCTCCCCAGGAGCGCGACCAGGCGACCCAGCGTGCCCTGCAAACCCTGGTGATCCGCCTGACCGGCGACGCCAAGGCCGCCGATGGCCCGGGCCTGGCGGCGATCCGCAAAGACCCGCAACAAATCATCAGTCAGTATGGCTACGACGCCGGCCCGCCGGAAAGCCTGCAGGTGGATTTCGACCCGGTCAGCACCGACCGCGCGTTGCGTGGCGCGGGCCTGGCGCTGTGGGGCAGCAATCGGCCATCGATCCTCGGTTGGTGGCTGAACGATTCCGTGGAAGGCAGCAGCCTGGTCGGTGATGGCCAGGCCGTCGCCCAACCGCTGCGTCGCGCGGCCCAGCACCGTGGTTTGCCTTTGCGCCTGCCGCTGGGTGACCTGGACGAACAGATCGTCGCCACTGCCCCGAATCTTGAAAGCCCCGACGCCACGCCGCTGCGTGCCGCGTCCGAACGTTACGGCGCCGATGCCTTGCTGGCGGTGCATGCTCGCGAAGACGGCGGCCAATGGTCGGCCAAATGGCGCCTGTGGCTGGGGGATAAAAGCGAGCAGGGCACCGCCACCGGCACTGATACTGCCGCATTGGCTGACGCCGTGCTGCTGGCCGTCAGCGAACGCCTGGCACCACGCTTTGCGGTCAAGGCCGGCGCTGCCACCAGTGATCAGTTGCTGGAAGTGCAGGGCATGACTCTCGAGCATTACGCCGCCCTCGGCCATCTGCTGGAACCGTTCGGTGCCCAGCCGGTGCGCGTGGACGGCACTCGCATCGTTTATCGGGTGAATGGCAGCGCCGAGCAGCTGCGCACCCAGTTGAGCCTGGCCAAGTTGCAGGAAATCCCGGCAGGTGAAGCTCCGGCTCCGCAGCCGGTGGTAGAAGGCGCGCAACCGGCACCGGTCGAGCCGACGCCGCAGCTACGTTTTCATTGGTAAGTGTTCTTCCTTCTTATATAGAAGCAGGAAGCAAATAACAGAGGGAGTGGTTTATGGCGGATACGCGTCGTTGGGTGTGGCTTGGCGGGATTGTCCTGCTGTGCGTTTTTGTGTTCCTGCTGCATTCGATCCTGACGCCGTTCCTGGTCGCGTTACTGCTGGCCTACCTGTTCGATCCGGTGGTGGATCGCCTGGAAAAGATCGGCCTGTCACGTACCTGGGGCGTGGTGGCGGTGTTTGCGTTGTTCACCTTGATCATCACCGCGCTGGTCCTGGTGCTGGTGCCGATGTTGGCCAAGCAGCTGTTCAAGCTCTATGAGCTGGCGCCGCAGATGCTCGACTGGCTGCAACACACGGCCATGCCGTGGGCGCAGGCCAAGCTGGGGCTGGCAGACGGCTTCTGGAAGTTCGATAAGGTCAAGGCGGCCATCAGCGAGCACATGGGCCAGACCACCGACATTGTCGGCGTGGTGCTGAGCCAGGCGACGGCGTCGAGCCTGGCACTGATTGGCTGGCTGACCAACCTGGTGCTGATCCCGGTCGTGGCGTTCTACCTGCTGCGGGACTGGGACATCATGATGGCCAAGATCCGCGGCCTGCTGCCGCGCGACCGTGAGGAGCGCATTGTCTCCCTGGCCGAGGAGTGTCATGAGGTGCTCGGCGCCTTCGTCCGTGGCCAGTTGCTGGTGATGCTGGCGCTGGGGATCATCTACGCGGCGGGGTTGATGGCGATCGGCCTGGAACTGGGGCTGTTGATCGGCCTGATCGCCGGCCTGGCAGCCATCGTGCCTTATATGGGCTTTGTGATTGGTATCGGTGCGGCGCTGGTGGCCGGGTTGTTCCAGTTCCACGGCGACCTGTACCCGATGCTCGGGATTGTCGCGGTGTTCATGGTCGGCCAGGCCCTGGAAGGCATGGTGCTGACGCCATTGCTGGTGGGCGACCGGATCGGCCTGCACCCGGTGGCGGTGATCTTTGCGATCCTGGCGGGCGGCGAGCTGTTCGGCTTTACCGGCATCCTGCTGGCGCTGCCGGTGGCGGCGGTGATCATGGTGCTGGTGCGCCATGTGCACGACTTGTACAAGGACTCGGACATGTACGCCGGAACCGACGAACCGGAGTTATAACCGCAGCATCACAAACCCGGCTCAAGGCCGGGTTTGTCATTTATCGGCTCTGGCGTTTCGCCATTGCGTCAAACATTCCTCACCAAATCCAACAAGTTAACGCAAACCTTTGATTTTGCTTGTGGTCTGCTGCATTGTGCGCCCGGCGTCACGGGTATAAACTTTGCAAACTTTACACAGAGGTCACTAACGGTTCGATTGGAACCGTTCAGTCAGCATGAAACCGATTCAGCTGCCCCTAGGTGTGCGTCTGCGTGACGACGCCACCTTTATCAATTACTACCCAGGCGCCAATGCCGCTGCACTCGGCTATGTCGAGCGGCTCTGCGAAGCCGACGCCGGGTGGACCGAAAGCTTGATCTACCTCTGGGGCAAGCACGGCGTGGGGCGTACCCACTTGTTACAGGCCGCTTGCCTGCGCTTCGAACAGATGGGGGAACCGGCGGTGTACCTGCCGCTGGCGGAGCTGCTGGACCGCGGTATCGAGATCCTCGACAACCTTGAACAATACGAACTGGTCTGCCTGGACGATTTGCAGGCAGTGGCGGGGCGGGCAGATTGGGAAGAGGCACTGTTCCATCTGTTCAACCGATTGCGTGACAGCGGCCGGCGTTTGTTGATTGCCGCCTCCACCTCGCCACGTGAGCTGCCGGTGAAGCTGGCGGACTTGAAGTCGAGGCTGACCCTGGCGCTGATTTTCCAGATGCGCCCGTTGTCCGACGAAGACAAACTGCGGGCCCTGCAACTGCGTGCTTCGCGCCGCGGGTTGCACCTGACCGATGAAGTCGGGCATTTTATTCTCACTCGCGGTACACGCAGCATGAGCGCACTGTTCGACTTGCTCGAACAGCTCGACCAGGCTTCCTTGCAAGCCCAGCGCAAGCTGACTATTCCCTTCCTCAAAGAAACCCTGGGCTGGTAGCCAGCCCTTTAAAACCGGGGCTTTCGGCAAATTACAGGCGCCAGAAAACCTGCGTTTGGGCCGTTTTGGCCACGCAAATGGCTGGCATAGGGTGTTAAGGGCTTAGATGTCATAGTCCAAACAAGAAGTCACATAGATCACGATTGAATTTGCAAATCGATGTGATAGAAGGCATAGTCTCGGCTTCTTTACACATCAGCCACGGTCGTGCCCATGCTAAATCGCTTCGCACCCCTCGTGCCTCTCGCACTCGTTACCCTGTTGTTTGGTTGCGCCACCCACACTCAAAACGTGGCTGAGCAGCAAAAACCAGTACAGCAGTCTCAGGCAAAATTCGTTGCGTCGCAGTCTTCCACTGTTTATCAGGAAGAGATCGCAACTGAAAAAGAACTCGCCGACTTCACCGGCGCCAAGCCTTACCAGCTTCCAGTTCTGGCCGACAGCATTCTCGAACGCGGCATGTCCCTGATCGGAACCCGTTACCGTTTCGGCGGTACCTCTGAAGCCGGTTTCGACTGCAGCGGTTTCATCGGCTACCTGTTCCGCGAGGAAGCCGGCATGAACCTGCCGCGTTCCACCCGCGAAATGATCAACGTGGATGCACCGTTGGTCGCGCGGAACAACCTCAAGCCCGGTGATCTGCTTTTCTTTAGTACGGCTGGCCGTGGTCGTGTCAGCCACGCCGGTATCTACCTGGGCGACAACCAGTTTATCCACTCCAGCAGCCGCCGCAGCGGTGGTGTGCGAGTCGACAACCTGGGTGACAGCTACTGGAGCAAAACCTTCATCGAAGCCAAGCGCGCCCTGGCGATGGCCCCGACTACCGTTACCGCCAGCAAGTAAAGTTAAAGTGATACTTGAAGTTTGACGTGTAAGCGCTAGAATCCCTGGACATTGTTGTAAATTGATCGCGCGAGCTTTGCTTGCGCGTTCTGTTTTTCAACGTTCGGCAGCGAAAGCCGCATCCAGATCAGGATTGTTCTGCCCATGTCGACCTCGGCCCGCCTAATTCTTCTCGTTTGCGCCGCGCTGCTCAGCGCCTGCGCAAGTCGTCCTCCGCCTGCTCCCGTGGCCGTCAAGCCCAAGCCGGTGTTCAACACCTATGCCACCCAAAGTTTCTCGCCTGCGGCCGAAGACGTGCTTTTTCGTGCACTGGGCCTGGTCGGCACGCCTTATCGTTGGGGCGGCAACACGCCGGACTCGGGGTTTGATTGCAGTGGCTTGATCGGTTTCGTCTACCGTGACGCGGCGGGCATCTCCTTGCCACGTACCACTCGCGAGCTGATCGTGATGCGCGCCCAGGACGTGAGCGAAAACAACCTGCAGACCGGTGACCTGATCTTCTTCGCCACGGGTGGCGGCTCGCAGGTCAGCCACGCCGGGATCTACGTGGGAGAAGGGCGCTTTGTGCATGCGCCGCAAACCGGCGGTACGGTGAAGCTGGACACGCTGTCCAAAGCCTATTGGCAAAACGCCTACCTGAGCGCCAAGCGTGTGTTGCCAGCCGAGCACCTGGCACGAAACCCATAGGAAAACACGAAACCAAATGTGGGAGCGGGCTTGCTCGCGAATGCGGTGGATCAGTCGACAACAAGCTGACTGACACACTGCATTCGCGAGCAAGCCCGCTCCCATATTTGTTTTGCGGTGTTTGCGAAGCTGGCTATTTAGCCGCCGACACTCGCCACACCTTGTTCCCCACGTCATCCGCCACCAGCAAATCCCCCTGCTTGTCGATCACCACGCCGACCGGGCGGCCCATGGCTTTCTCATCGCTATTGAGGAACCCGGTCAGCACATCCACCGGCTGGCCTTTGGGTTTGCCGCCTTCAAACGGCACGAAGATCACCTTGTAGCCACTGTGGGGCTTGCGGTTCCAAGAACCATGCTGGCCGATAAACGCGCCATTGCTGAATTGTGCCGGTAGCTTGCTGCCCTCGGCAAAGGTCAGTCCCAGGGAGGCTGTGTGCGGGCCCACCGCGTAGTCCGGGGCAATCGCCTTGGCTACCAGTTCCGGGTTCTGCGGACTCACCCGCACATCCACGTGCTGCCCGTAGTAACTGAAGGGCCAGCCATAGAACGCGCCATCCTTGACCGAGGTGATGTAGTCCGGCACCAGGTCGCTGCCGATTTCATCGCGCTCATTGACCGCCGTCCACAGCTTGCCGCTTTGCGGTTCCCAAGCCATGCCGTTGGGGTTGCGCAGGCCGGAGGCGAAGATGCGGTGCTGGCCGGTGGCGCGGTCCACTTCCCAGATCGCGGCGCGGCCTTGTTCGGCTTCCAGGCCGTTTTCCGCGACGTTGCTGTTGGAGCCCACGCTGACGTACAACTTGCTGCCGTCCTGGCTCGCGACCACGTTCTTGGTCCAGTGATGGTTGATGCTGCCGCCCGGCAAGTCGGTCACCGTGGTGCCGGCTTCCTTGATCGAGGTTTCGCCTGGCTGATAGGGGAAGCGCAGCAGCTTGTCCGAATCGGCCACATACAGGTCGCTGCCCACCAGTGTCATGCCGAACGGCGAGTTCAGGTTCTCCAGGAACACCGTGCGGGTTTCGGCTATGCCGTCGTGGTCGGCGTCCCGCAGCAGGGTGATGCGGTTGGGGCTCGGCACGGCGGCCCCGGCGCGGCCCATGACTTTCTCCATCACCCAGCCACGAATACCCTTGGAATCGTCCGGTTTGGGCGGCGCATTGGTTTCTGCCACCAGCACATCGCCATTGGGCAGCACATACAGCCAGCGCGGATGGTCCAGGCCTTCGGCAAACGCCGCTACTTGAGTGCCTGCCGCCGCCGTTGGCTTGGTGCCTTCGGGCCAGCCGATGGCCGGGGCGATATTCACCGTGGGGATCAGGGTTTTATTCGGTTCCGGCAGTTTGGGCGAGGGCCCGGTGCCGTCGGACACTTGCAGGGTAGAGCTTTCGCCGCAGGCGGCGAGGGTGCCGGCGAGCATGATCAGTAGGGCAAGTCGGGTCTTGTGCATGGTTTTCTCCTTAATACCTGTAGCGGTAGAGGCACGCAGCGGCCCGATGGTTCACGCGCATGTCCGGCTTTAATTGACGCTCCACCCCCAACCCACTAACCTTCGCGGCTTGTTTCAGGTGCTCTGTGGCGTACGCGCCGACTGAGTGAAACAGGGAAGCCGGTGAGTGAGCGCATTTTTCTACAGTGCTGCCACGATCCCGGAGCTGCCCCCGCAACGGTAAATGAGTCAAGACGGTGCCTTAAGCCACTGTATCGCCCGCGATATGGGAAGGCGCACCTTCGGCATCCAATGCCACTCATGAGCCCGGAGACCGGCCTGATCCATCCAACAGCATCACGGTGGGCGATGCTTGGCTGTCTGTATGTGTCTTTTTCCTGCCCGCCGTTTTTGTCCAGCCCCAACGGAGAGCTGCCATGACTGAATCCCCCGATCGTGACGAACGCCACCTGGCGCGCATGCTGCGCAAAAAAGCCGTGATTGACGAGCGCATTGCCAATTCACCGAACGAGTGCGGGTTGCTGCTGGTGCTTACCGGCAATGGCAAAGGCAAGAGCAGCTCGGCCTTTGGCATGCTCGCCCGGGCCATGGGCCACGGCATGCAGTGTGGCGTGGTGCAGTTCATCAAGGGCCGCAACAGCACTGGCGAAGAACTGTTCTTCCGCCGTTTCCCCGAGCAGGTGCGCTTCCACGTGATGGGCGAAGGTTTTACCTGGGAAACCCAGGACCGCGCCCGCGACATCGTGGCCGCCGAAGCCGCCTGGGCGGTCTCCCGGGAAATGCTGCAGAACCCGGCCATCGGCCTGGTGGTGCTGGATGAACTGAACATCGCCCTCAAGCACGGCTACCTCGACCTGGACCAGGTACTCAGCGACCTGCAGGCCCGCCCGCCGATGCAACACGTGCTCGTCACCGGCCGTGGCGCGAAACCCGAATTGATCGAAATGGCCGACACCGTAACTGAAATGGGCATGCTCAAGCATGCGTTCCAGGCGGGTATCAAGGCGCAGAAAGGCATCGAACTTTGAATCAGCCCCGTCACTGTCCTGCTGTGCTGATCGCCGCACCGGCGTCCGGCCAGGGCAAAACCACCGTCACCGCCGCGCTCGCCCGTTTGCACCGCAACCTGGGGCGCAAGGTGCGAGTGTTCAAATGCGGCCCGGACTTTCTCGACCCGATGATCCACGAGCGCGCCAGTGGTGCGCCGGTCTATCAATTGGACATGTGGATGGTCGGCGAGCAGGAAAGTCGCCGATTGCTGTGGGAAGCGGCGGGGGAAGCCGACCTGATCCTGATCGAAGGCGTGATGGGCCTGTTCGACGGCACGCCGTCCAGCGCCGACCTGGCGCGGCATTTTGGCGTGCCGGTACTGGCGGTCATCGATGGCACGGCCATGGCCCAGACGTTCGGTGCCCTGGCATTGGGCTTGGCGCGTTACCAGGCGGACCTGCCGTTTGCCGGCGTGCTGGCCAACCGCGTCGGCACGCTGCGCCATGCGCAACTGCTTGAAGGCAGCCTGACCGAAGGCCTGCGTTGGTACGGCGCACTGTCCCGGGAAACCGGGATCGAATTGCCCAGCCGCCACCTTGGCCTGGTGCAGGCCAGCGAATTGAACGACCTCGACCTGCGCCTCGACGCCGCCGCCCAGGCCCTGGGCAGCAGCTGTGAGGTAGCGCTGCCACCGCCGGTGGAATTCGCTGCGCCCGAGGTGATCGAGGCCCAACCGTTGCTGGCCGGCGTGCGCATCGCCGTGGCCCGCGACGAAGCCTTCGCGTTTACCTACGGCGCCAGCCTCGACCTGTTGCGAGCGATGGGCGCCGAGCTGCGCTTCTTCTCGCCGATTCGTGACCGCGCATTGCCCGAAGCTGACAGCCTCTACCTGCCCGGCGGTTATCCGGAATTGCATCACCAGGCGCTGTCGGAAAATACCGCGATGCTCGACGCCATCCGCGCCCACCACACTGCTGGCAAGCCACTGCTGGCCGAATGCGGCGGCATGCTCTATCTGCTGGACTCACTCACCGATGTCGACGGCACCCGTGCCGAACTGGTCGGCCTGCTCCAGGGCGACGCCGTGATGCAAAAGCGTCTGGCGGCACTGGCCCTGCAAAACGTCGAACTGCCCGAAGGCCTCTTGCGCGGTCACACCTACCATCACTCGCTGACCAGCACCGAGTGGCAGCCGATTGCCCGGGGCCTGAGCCCGAATGGCGGGCGCGGTGCCGAGGCGGTTTATCGTCAGGGCCGGATGACGGCTTCCTACGTGCACTTTTATTTCCCGTCCAACCCGATGGCGGTGGCTGCCTTGTTTGCGCCAAGCCTTGAGACCGCCATCGCAGGCAAGCCAGCTCCCACACTTGACCGAGTTGAAACGCAATCCAATGTGGGAGCGGGCTTGCTCGCGAAGAGGCCATGACTGACAACGCCTTTCCGGAAGCCGACCGCGAAGCCGTCTACCGCGCTATCGCCGAACGCCGCGACATGCGGCACTTCAGCGGTGGCAGCGTGGCGCCGCAATTGCTCCATCGCCTGCTGCAAGCCGCGCACCAGGCGCCGAGCGTCGGCTTGATGCAGCCCTGGCGTTTTATCCGCATCAGCGACCGCAACCTGCGCGGCCAGATCCAGCAGCTAGTGGAAGAAGAACGCGTACGCACCGCCGAGGCTCTCGGCGAGCGCTCCGACCAGTTCATGAAGCTCAAGGTCGAAGGCATCAACGATTGCGCCGAAGTGCTGGTGGCTGCCTTGATGGACGACCGCGAGCGGCATATCTTCGGGCGCCGCACCTTGCCGGAAATGGACATGGCATCGTTGTCCTGTGCGATTCAGAATCTATGGCTGGCGGCTCGTGTCGAAGGGCTGGGCATGGGCTGGGTCTCGCTGTTCGAGCCCCAGGCCCTGGCCGATCTGCTGGGCCTGCCGCCCGGTGCCAAGCCGTTGGCCGTGTTGTGCCTGGGCCCGGTGGCCGAGTTCTACCCGGCACCGATGTTGCAGCTCGAAGGCTGGACCGAACCACGGCCGCTGAGTGACATGTTGTACGAGAATGTTTGGGGAGTGAGTCAATGAGTGTGGCCTTGCTGAGTGTCGCTGCCGTGGCGCTGGATGCGCTGCTGGGCGAGCCCAGGCGCTGGCATCCGCTGGTGGCGTTCGGTAATTTTGCCGGGCGTATCGAGCAGCGTTTCAACTCCGGCGGCCGTGGCTGGCGCAGCCATGGCGTTACCGCCTGGGTGATCGCGGTGGTGCCGCTGACCCTGCTGGCCACGGCCCTCTCGTGGGCGCCCTACATCGGCTGGGTCCTGGAAATCCTCGCATTGTATTGCGCCCTCGGCATGCGCAGCCTCGGCGAACACGTGCTGCCGGTGGCGCAAGCGTTACGCAGTGATGATCTGGACGAGGCCCGCAAGCGTGTCAGCTATCTGGTGAGCCGCCAGACCAGCGAGCTGGATCGCACCGAAGTCGCCCGTGCAGCCACCGAATCGGTGCTGGAAAACGGCAGCGACGCGGTATTTGCCGCCTTGTTCTGGTTTGTGGTCGCTGGCGTGCCCGGCGTGGTGCTCTATCGCCTGAGCAACACCCTGGATGCCATGTGGGGCTATCGCAATGAACGCTTTGAGCGTTTCGGCTGGGCCGCAGCAAAGATCGATGACGTGCTCAACTACATTCCGGCGCGCCTGGTGGCGTTGACCTACGCGCTGCTGGGCAAAACCCGCCTGGCTCTCAAATGCTGGCGCACCCAGGGCCCGACCTGGGACAGCCCCAACGCCGGCCCGGTGATGGCTGCGGGTGCCGGTGCCCTTGGCGTGGAGTTGGGCGGTGCAGCGATTTATCACGGTGAGCTGCACCAGCGCCCGCCACTGGGCGAAGGCCCGCCGGCGGATGCGGATTCCATCGAGCGTGGCTGGCAACTGGTGCAACGCGGCGTGTGGCTGTGGTTGCTGATCCTGTGTGTGGGGGCTGAGTTTTATGCTTGAGCACGGTGGCCGCTTGCGCAAGGCGGCGATGCAGTACGGCATTCCAGAAGCAGACTGGCTGGACCTGTCCAGCGGCCTGGCGCCATGGCCGTTTCCGATTCCGGAAATCCCGCTGCGGGCCTGGGCGCGCCTGCCTGAAAACGACGACGGCCTGGAGCAGGCTGCCTGTGAATATTACGGCACGCCCCATGTATTGCCGGTGGCCGGCTCCCAGGCCGCGATCCAGTTATTGCCGCGCCTGCGCCGGGCCGGCAAGGTCGGTGTGCTGTCGCCGTGTTACGCCGAACACGCAGAAGCCTGGCGTCGCGCCGGCTACATCGTGCGCGAAGTGCTGGAGCAGGAAGTCGACTTCTTCCTCGACAGCCTCGACGTGCTGGTGGTGGTCAACCCCAACAACCCCACCGGCCTGAGCCTGACGCCGCAACGCCTGCTGGACTGGCATGCTCGCCTGGCCCAACGCGGCGGCTGGCTGGTGGTGGATGAAGCCTTCATGGACATCACCCCGCAACTGAGCCTGGCGGGCCAGGCCCATCAAGTCGGCCTGATCGTGCTGCGCTCGTTCGGCAAATTCTTCGGCCTGGCCGGAGTGCGGCTGGGGTTCGTGCTGGCCGAGCGCAAGCTGCTCAAGCTGCTCGCCGAACAGGTGGGGCCGTGGGCCGTCAGCGGGCCGACGCGGGTGCTTGGGCAAGTATGCCTGCGCGATACGGCCGGCCATGCGCAACAGCGGCTGCGTTGCGAATCGGCCAGCCAGCGCCTGTTTGATGTGCTTGAACGCCACGACTTGCGGCCCCAGGGCGGCTGCGCGTTGTTCCAGTGGATGATCACGGACCGGGCTGAGCAGCTGCATGAATTCATGGCCCAGCGCGGCATTCTGCTGCGCTTGTTTGTCGACAACAGCAGCCTGCGTTTCGGCCTGCCGGATACCGAGGCCGACTGGTTGCGGCTGGAACAGGCACTGAAGACCTACAAGGAAGCCTCATGAGTACCTTGATGGTGCAGGGCACCACCTCTGACGCCGGCAAAAGCACGCTGGTGACCGCACTCTGCCGCTGGCTGGTGCGCCAGGGCATCCCGGTGGTGCCCTTCAAGCCGCAGAACATGGCGCTCAACAGCGCCGTGACCGCCGAAGGTGGCGAGATCGGACGGGCCCAGGCGGTGCAGGCCCAGGCCGCGAACCTGGCGCCCCATACCGACATGAACCCGGTATTGCTCAAGCCCAACAGTGACACGGGCTCCCAGGTGATTATCCATGGGCGCGCCGTGACCACCATGAATGCGGTGGCCTACCACGATTACAAAGCCATCGCGATGCAGGCGGTGCTGGCCTCCCACGCGCGCTTGAGTGCGGCGTATCCGGTGGTGATGGTCGAGGGTGCGGGTTCACCGGCCGAGATCAACCTGCGGGCGAATGATATTGCCAACATGGGCTTTGCCGAGGCGGTGGACTGCCCGGTACTGCTGATTGCCGACATCAATCGTGGCGGGGTGTTTGCGCACCTGGTGGGTACGCTGGAATTGTTGTCGCCGACCGAACAGGCGCGGGTCAAAGGCTTCATCATCAACCGGTTTCGCGGGGATATTGCGCTGTTGCAGCCGGGGCTGGATTGGCTGGAAGCGCGCACGGGCAAGCCGGTGGTGGGGGTGTTGCCGTATGTGATGGATTTGCACCTGGAGGCCGAGGACGGCATCGACCAGCGCCAGATTGACAAGGCGGCGCAGGTGCTCAAGGTGGTGGTGCCGGTGTTGCCGCGGATCAGTAATCACACGGATTTTGATCCGTTGCGCTTGCACCCGCAGGTGGATTTGCAGTTTGTGGGGCCGGGGCAGGCGATTCCTGCGGCGGACCTGATTGTTTTGCCGGGCTCGAAGAGTGTGCGCAGTGATTTGGCGTATTTGCGGGCCAATGGGTGGGACACGGCGGTGGCGCGGCACCTGCGTTATGGCGGGAAGGTGCTGGGGATTTGTGGTGGGTTGCAGATGCTCGGCGAGCAGGTGCACGACCCGCTGGGGTTGGAAGGGCCTTGTGGTTCTAGCGCTGGGCTGGGGTTGTTGGCGTTCAGTACGACCCTGGAGGAGGAGAAGCAGCTGCGTAACGTGCGGGGGCGGTTGTTGCTGGAGGATACCGAGGTGAGTGGGTATGAGATCCACGCGGGTGTAACCAGTGGCGCTGGCTTGGTGCGGGCTGCGGTGCAGTTGGACGATGGGCGCCTGGATGGGGCTCAGAGTGAGGATGGGCAGGTTCTCGGGACCTATCTGCACGGGGTGTTTGAGACGCCGGCTGCATGTAGTGCGTTGTTGCGGTGGGCGGGGTTGGAGGATGTGCAGGAGGTGGATTATCACGGGTTGCGGGAGCGGGATATTGAGCGGTTGGCGGACTTGGTAGAGCGGCATCTGGATACCGGGTTGCTGCGTTCGTTGTGTGGGGTTTGAGTTGGTTGTAATGGACCGTGTACATATCCGTTGCTGCGGTAACGGCCGCTTATGGTTCCGCTCTTACAGCGGGTCACTTTTGGCAAACGCCCCAAAAGTAACCAAAAGGTCTTTGCCCCACCACTCGGTGCCTCGCCTAGGCTCGGCATGCCCGCACTCCGGCCCGGTTCCGCGGGCCGCCGCGACGGGCCATCCATGGCCCGGCGCGGCTAAATCGGCATCCTTGCCGATTTACCCGCTCCACCGTGCCTACTTGCGGCCATCGTGGTTGACGGGGCCCGCAGATCAAAATCAAAAGCAGATCAAGATCAAAGGCACGCAGCCTCGCTGGCGCTCGACAACTGCTACGGGCGGTGTGGCTCTGCTTTTCTGTAGGAGCTGGCTTGCCGGCGATGCAGACAACTCGGTGCATCAGGTACACCCAGTTGATGCTATCGCAGGCAAGCCAGCTCCCACATTTGACCGTGCCCGATTCTGATCTTGCTGTTGCTGTTGCTTCACCACACTCAAGCCGGCCGGTAGGCCGCTGTGCTCTTGATCTGCTTTTGATCTTGATCTTGGGCGCCCCGTTAAACCACGCTGGCCGAACGCAGGCTTTGGAGCGTGGGTAACCCGGCAGGACGCCGGGTTAGCCGTCATGGGCCAGGGATGGCCCATGACGGCGGCCCACGGTCCAAAGCCGGAGTGAGGGCACACCGAGCCTAGGCGAGGTGCCGAGTGGTGGGGCAAGAGCGTTTTGCTTACTTTTGCGCTTTTCAAAAGTGAGCCGCTGTAAGAGCGGAACCATAAGCCGCCGTTACCGAAATAACGGATATACACACCGTCAAAAACAGAGGCACACCCCATGCTCCAGTTGATCCTCGGCGGCGCCCGCTCCGGCAAAAGCCGCCTGGCTGAAAAACTCGCCACCGACAGCGGCCTAAGCGTCACCTACATAGCGACCAGCCAACCCCTGGACGGCGAAATGACCGCACGCGTCGCCCACCACCGCGAGCGGCGCCCGACCGAATGGGGCCTGATCGAAGAGCCCATCGAACTGGCCCGTGTCCTCAAGGAAAACGCCACCCCGAACCATTGCCTGCTGGTTGACTGCCTGACCCTATGGCTCACCAACCTGCTGATGCTCGAAGACCCCGACCGTCTCAAAGAAGAGCGTGAGGCCTTGCTCCAAACCCTGGCCACCCTCCCAGGAGAAATCATTTTTGTCAGCAACGAGACCGGAATGGGTGTCGTGCCGCTGGGCGAATTGACTCGCCGCTATGTCGATGAAGCCGGTTGGCTGCATCAAGCCTTGGCCGAACGTTGTCAGCGCGTTGTCCTGACCGTCGCCGGCCTGCCCCTGACTTTGAAAGGTACTGCGTTATGACCGACACCTGGTGGCTCAACCCCTGCAAGGCGATCGACCCCCAAGCCCACGAACAAGCCCTGGCCCGTCAGCAGCAACTGACCAAACCCGCCGGCTCCCTCGGCCAGCTGGAAGCCGTGGCCGTCCAACTGGCCGGCCTCCAGGGCCAGGTCAAACCCAGCGTCGACCACCTGTGGATCGCGATCTTCGCCGGCGACCACGGCGTCGTCGCCGAAGGTGTCTCCGCCTTCCCCCAGGAAGTCACCGGCCAGATGCTTCACAACTTCGTCACCGGTGGCGCCGCCATCAGCGTGCTTGCGCGCCAACTCGACGCCAAGCTGGAAGTGGTCGATCTCGGCACCATCACCCCGACGTTGAACCTACCGGGCGTCCGCCACCTGAATATCGGTCTCGGCACCGCCAACTTCGTCAACGGCCCGGCAATGACCGAAGCCCAGGGCCAACTGGCCCTGCAAGCCGGCCGCGACAGCGTGCACCGCGCTATCACCAGCGGTGCGCAACTGTTTATCGGCGGCGAAATGGGCATTGGCAACACCACCGCCGCCAGTGCCCTGGCCTGCGCGCTGCTGGATTGCCAGGTCAGTGACTTGACCGGCCCCGGCACCGGCCTGAACGCCCAGGGTGTCAGCCATAAGGTCGCCGTCATCGAGCGCGCCCTTGCGCTGCACGCCAGCGACCGCGACGACGCACTGAAAACCCTGTTCAACCTCGGCGGCTTTGAGATTGCCGCACTGGTCGGTGCCTATCTGGCCTGTGCCCAAGAAGGTGTCGTGGTGCTGGTGGACGGTTTTATATGCACCGTCGCCGCCTTGGTCGCGACGCGCCTGAACCCCGGCTGTCGTGAATGGCTGCTGTTCGGCCACCGCGGTGCCGAGCCCGGCCATCGTCACGTGCTGCAAAGCCTCAACGCCGAGCCTTTGCTGGAACTCGGGCTGCGCCTGGGTGAAGGCAGTGGCGCCGCGCTCGCTGTGCCGTTGCTGCGCCTGGCCTGCGCGCTGCACGGGCAGATGGCGACCTTCGCCGAAGCAGCCGTAGCGGATCGCCCGGCATGACTTTGCGCCTGGACCTGCTGCGCCACGGCGAAACCGAACTGGGCGGCGGCTTGCGCGGCAGCCTGGACGATGCGCTCACGGCCAAGGGCTGGGAGCAGATGCGTGAGGCGGTGGTGGCGCAGGGCCCTTGGGAGCGTCTGGTCAGTTCGCCGCTGCAACGTTGTGCGCGGTTTGCCGAGGAGTTGGGCACGCGCCTGAACCTGCCGGTCACCCTCGAAAAGGATCTGCAGGAACTGCACTTCGGCGCCTGGGAAGGGCAGAGCGCTGCAGCCTTGATGGAAACCGACGCCGACGCGCTGGGCCTGTTCTGGGCTGATCCCTACAGTTTCACGCCGCCGCAGGGCGAGCCGGTTTCACAGTTTTCCGCGCGTGTTTTGGGGGCTGTCGGCCGCTTGTATCAAGCTTATGCCGGCCAGCGAGTGCTGCTGATCAGCCATGGTGGAGTCATGCGTTTGCTGCTGGCCCAGGCGCGAGGCCTGCCGCGTGAGCAACTGTTGAATGTCGAAGTCGGCCATGGTGGCCTGTTCAGCCTGCAGGTCGAGGCGGATGGCGTATTAAGGGAAGGACGCTGAGCATGTTGCCGTTCTGGATCGCCTTGCAGTTTCTCAGCAGCCTGCCGATTCGCTTGCCGGGCATGCCGCAGCCCCAGGAACTGGGGCGTTCGTTGCTGTTTTATCCGGTGGTGGGGCTGCTGTTCGGGCTACTGCTGTGGGGCTTGAACGCCGTGTTGATGGGCGCGCCATTGCTGCTGCACGCCGCGCTGCTGTTGACCGCATGGGTGCTGCTCAGTGGCGGCCTGCACCTGGACGGCCTGGCCGACAGCGCCGACGCCTGGCTCGGTGGCTTCGGTGACCGCGAGCGCACCCTGACCATCATGAAAGACCCGCGCAGCGGCCCGATCGCGGTGGTCACCCTGGGCCTGGTGTTGCTGCTCAAATTCACCGCGCTGGTGGCATTGATCGAGCAGCACAACGGCGCCGCGCTGATCCTCGCACCGTTGATTGGCCGCGCTTCGATGCTGGCGCTGTTTCTCACCACGCGCTATGTGCGCGCCGGTGGCCTGGGGCAGGCCCTGGCGGATCATTTGCCACGGATCGTCGGCCAACAGGTGCTGATCCTCAGCGGCCTGGCGTGTATCTTGATCGGCGGTTTCAGTGGCGGGATTGCCGTGCTGGTGGCTGCCCTTTGTTTTATCGGCTTGCGCCAATTGATGGTCAATCGCCTCGGCGGCACCACCGGCGACACCGCCGGCGCGCTGTTGGAGCTGCTGGAAGTGGCGGTGTTGATCAGTCTGGTGCTGTAACACTTTCTTGCATTTCATTAATCCCGGGTATATACACGCTCCATGCTTGCCTCCCAATGTTTATGCACAAACCTGCGTCGCGCCGCTCGTGGCGTCAGCAGGCATTACGACGGCGCTCTCGACGGCTTCGGGATCAACGTTGCCCAGTATTCTTTGCTGTGTAATCTGCAGCGCCTCGATCAACCGAGCATTTCCAGCCTGGCCGACGCCATGGGCCTGGATCGCAGCACACTGGGGCGCAACCTGCGGGTGCTGGAAGGCGAGGGCCTGGTGCAGTTGGTGGAGGGCGATGACTTGCGCAACCGCCTGGTCTTGCTGACCGAGGCGGGTATCGAACGGCTCGCCGCCGCATTGCCGGCCTGGGAAGCGGCGCAGCAGAAATTGATTGATAAGTTGGGCGCCGAAAAGCGCGAAACCCTGTTGGCCTTGCTGGATGAACTCGCTTGACGCGAGTTTGTTCGATGATAAGCGGGTATATACCCGCGAACGGAGAATAAGAAATGACCTCGATGTGGCGCACCAGCGGCTGGATTCTTGTGGGGAGTGCGCTGATCCTCGCGTTGTCCCTCGGCGTGCGACATGGCTTCGGCCTGTTCCTGGCGCCCATGAGTGCCGAATTCGGCTGGGGCCGTGAAACCTTTGCCTTTGCCATCGCCCTGCAAAACCTGATCTGGGGCCTGGCACAGCCATTTACCGGCGCCCTGGCCGACCGCTTCGGTGCGGCCAAGGTGGTGATGATCGGTGGCGTGCTCTACGCGCTGGGCCTGGTGTTCATGGGCCTTTCGGATTCAGCGTGGTCGCTGTCCCTGAGTGCCGGGTTGCTGATCGGCATTGGCCTGTCGGGTACTTCGTTCTCGGTGATCCTCGGGGTGGTGGGGCGTGCCGTGGCGCCGGAAAAACGCAGCATGGCCATGGGTATCGCCAGCGCCGCCGGCTCGTTCGGCCAGTTCGCCATGTTGCCGGGCACCCTCGGTTTGATCGGCTGGCTTGGCTGGTCCGCCGCGTTGCTGGTGCTGGGCCTGATGGTGGCGCTGATCGTGCCGTTGGTGACCATGCTCAAGGACCGACCGTTGCCTGCGGTGGCTGGCCAGCAGACCTTGCGCGAAGCCTTGGGTGAGGCCTGCTCCCATTCAGGGTTCTGGCTGCTGGCGTTCGGCTTTTTTGTCTGCGGTTTCCAGGTGGTGTTTATCGGCGTGCACTTGCCATCGTACCTGGTGGACCAGCACTTGCCGGCCTCGGTGGGGACGACCGTGCTGGCATTGATCGGCCTGTTTAATATCTTTGGCACCTATACCGCCGGATGGCTCGGCGGGCGCATGTCCAAACCCCGTTTGTTGACCGGTTTGTACTTGCTGCGGGCGGTGGTGATCGTGATCTTCCTGTGGGCGCCGGTGACGCAGACCAGCGCCTACCTGTTCGGCATGGCGATGGGCTTCTTGTGGCTGTCCACGGTGCCACTGACCAACGGCACGGTCGCGACCTTGTTTGGTGTCAGAAACCTTTCCATGCTCGGTGGGATAGTGTTCCTGTTCCATCAACTGGGCTCGTTCCTCGGCGGCTGGTTGGGCGGGGTGGTTTATGATCGAACCGGCAGCTACGATTTGATCTGGCAGGTGGCAATCGTCCTGAGCCTGGTGGCAGCGGCGCTGAACTGGCCGGTGCGCGAGCGCCCGGTGGCACGTTTGCAGGCGCAAATGGGGGTGGCATGAATTCGACCTGGCATTGGCTCGGCGCAGCAGGAGCAGGACTCTTGCTGCTGCTGGCGTGGTGGGGCTGGCAACAGGGCGGCCTGGCATTGATGCAGTTGGGCATGGCGATCTGTTAAGTTCTGTGTCTGAGACTTTTCAAGGACACCTCACATGCAGATGCGCTGGTTCGCAGTACCCGCTCTGATGGTGGCTTTTGGCGGTGTCGCCATGGCTGCCGATTGCCCGCCGTTGCTTGAAGGCCAGTTGCCCAAGCTGCGCGCCAAGGAATCCATCGACCTGTGCCAGCGCTTTGCCGGCAAGCCGCTGCTGATCGTCAACACCGCCAGCTTCTGCGGGTTTGCGCCGCAGTTCAAAGGGCTTGAAGCGTTGTACCAGCGCTACAAGGGCCAGGGGCTGGAAGTGATTGGCGTGCCGTCCGATGACTTCAAGCAGGAAGCCAAGACCGGGGAGGAAACTGCCAAGGTTTGTTACGTTAATTACGGCGTGACCTTCACCATGACCGAACCACAGAAGGTCAAGGGCCCGGACGCGGTGCATCTGTTCAAGATCCTGGCGCAGCAGAGCAGTGCGCCGAAGTGGAATTTCTACAAGTACGTGGTGGACCGCCAGGGCAAGGTGATCGCCAACTTCTCCAGCCTGACCAAGCCGGATAGCCCGGACCTGGTCAAGGCAGTGGAAGAGGCGCTGGCTTCGAAACCCTGATGGGCACCCACTAAAAAGCCCCGCCTCTTTTGCTAGAGTGCGGGGCTTTTTTGTGCCGCTTTACATCAGAACTTGTACGTCACGCCCAGGCCGAAACCGTTGGCGCTGTTTTCGTACTTGGCGCTGTAGGAACCCAGTGCGTTGGACTTGTTAACTTTTACCGGCTCTTCCTTCAGGTAGGAATAAGCCAGGTCAACAGTCATGTTATCCATCACGGCATAACCCAGGCCCACACTGAAGATGGTCCGGTCGCCAGTAGGAATACGTGGGGAACGGTCAGTGTTGTTGGTTGGCGACTGGTCGAAAGTCAGGCCGGTACGCAGTACCACTTGCTTGGTGACCTGGTACGAAGTACCAAGGGCGTAGGCCCAGGTGTCGTGCCAGTTCTGAGGTTCAGTGATAGTGCCGATGACCGACGGTGCGAGGAAGCCGTTGGCGCCCGTTACACCCTGGTTCTTGACAGTGATGTCTTTCAGGCGGCTCCAGCGGGTCCAGGTAGCACCGCCATAGAGTTTCCAGGCGTCAGTCAGGTCCTGGGTTACCGACAGGTCGTAAGACTCTGGCGTGTCGATGCTCAGCGAGGCGTCGTAGCGGCCACTGCCAATGGCACCGGCAGTCGGGGCAGGCGCTGTCACCTCGGTGTGGCCGTCAAGCTTGTAGCTGACCTTGGAGTGGTAGGTCAGGCCGACGCGCGTGGTATCGGTGGCCTGTACCAGTACGCCGACGTTGAAACCAATGGCGGTATCGTCGCCCTTGATCGTGACGTTGGTCGAAGGCACGGCAGGGTTCAGGGTCAGTTCGGACTCCAGCTTGCCGGAGATCCGGTTGATGGTAGGACCGAAACCGATGGAAACCCGGTCGTTGAATGCGTAGCTGACCGTTGGCTGCAGAGTGATTACAGATACTTTGCTGTAGCTGCCGAACCCGCTGCCCTGGAAGCCGCGTTCGTAATCAGTCACCAGGCCGAACGGTGCGTAAACACCAAAGCCGACAGCCCACTGATCGTTGAGTTTGTTGGTGTAGAAGCCGAACGGTACGCCGGTGAAGGGCACCATGTCGCCTTTGTTGGTGCCCCTGGAACGGCCGCCGGCATCTTTGATGTCGGTCGAGGCATCGATGGCTGCAACACCACCCGTGATTTGCTGGCCTTCAAGGCGAGCCATACCGGCAGGGTTGCCATAAACAGTGCTTGCGTTATCGGCAGATGAAGAACGTCCCGCAAAACCGGTACCCATCCCGGCAACGTCTTGTTCGTTGAGGGCGAAGCCGCTCGCGAACACGTGGGAGGATGCCATTGCAACGGCGAGGCTAAGTGTCGTCTTGAGCATTACTTTTTTCATTATTAGAACTCCGTGGTGATCACCGCTGCGGAAAGTAACAATAAATTTATGTTTGCGCTATAGGCTCAAACACAGGAGATAGAGCGGTTTTGTAGGACAATCCGACCAAAATCAACGTTTTTAGCCGAATCTTGCAAATCGCCCGGTCAACAGGCGACGTGATTCATGGGTGAAACACAGGTTTGCCAGGCCTGGGTGAAATCCCGGAGCCGGCCTTGAGGGTGAAATATTTCTTTCCAGATACGTGCCATCGCCAATACGTCGTCGGCCGGTGGCAGGTTTGGGCGGTGTTGTTCCACCAGCAGCCAGGCGATGGCGGTGGCGTAACGCAGGTTGACCGTCAGCTCAAGCTGCGGCCCGCTGAGGAAGGCATGCTGGCTGGCGAGTCCGCGTACCAGGCTGGCGCGCTCGGGGTCCAGCGCCAGATAGTTATCCCACAGCGCGCGATGGCGCGGCTCGGTGATGCTGTAGAGGCCATGGCCGCGGCGGTCGTGCAGGGCTGAGCCGAGCGCCGACTGGCTGGCGGCGATGCCCAGCAGCAGGGATTCAGCCGTCTGGTTATGGCGACCCAGGTAAAGCAGGGTGGGCCGGATCACATAACGACACAATTCGCTGGCGGCGATGCCCATAAATGCCTCAATCCATGAAATTAATCGGCGATACCTGAGCGAGGGCTTGGCAGCGGTGAATCGGATCTCAGGTCCGCCGGAAGCGGATCATGCCGCTTGAGTTGAAGTGTAGTGTCATATTTACGATGTAAAGGACTGTTTTTAAAATATTTTCATCATTTAGTTATATCGTTTATATCAATTTAAACTTAGCGCGCCTGAATTTCAGGCAATAAAAAACCCCGGGTTTTAACCGGGGTTTTTGTGTTTCAGCGATTCGGGTCGATCAGGCAACCAGTGCCTGGCGAGTACGATCGATCACGGCCTGCAGCGGTTCTGCGCTGGAGTATTGATCGGGGTACAGGCGTTCGCTGTGACGAGCGATGCCGTGTTCGTTGACCAGGGTAAAGCTGAAGCAGCCTTTGCGAGCGGCCATGATCAGGCAGTTCATTGGTGCAAAAGCGTTGGTGAGGGTGCGAATGGCATCCTGAGTGTGGATTTGAGTGGACATATTATTGGTGTTCCTACAAATGACACGGTTAAGAACCGTGCAACGTTAAAACGTTCCAGTGACGTTGATCACCATTGATCGAACGAAGAACCCGACTGGAACAAAGCAGCCAGTTTGAAGCGCTATTAAGTTGGCGCGCTTGGGCTGGCAGGTAGGTACTTAGGAGGGCAGGCAACACAACAGGGGCAAAGGTTCTGGGCCCGGGGTGAAGATCCTGATCAATTTGCAGGTTGGTTCTTTCAGAGTATGGAAACTTCGCGACACCCTTTGCATTGTTCAAAGGCCGTGTCGTCGCAAGTGATACCTGGAAACCATCGAGGTGGTCGATCCCTTTTTGTCGGCGGTGCCGTGAGGGAGTTGTTCGACCAGAATTGACTTTCAGCTTGGTACTAACGCCGCGGATAGTAACGGATTGAAACGATGAAAGGAAGTGTGCTAGGCAAAAAACTTTTCGTGCCCTGGGCCTGCGGTAACATTCCTCAGCCGCTGTCTGAGCAAAAAACCCGGTTGATATAACCGGCAAGTGGGTAGTTGTGCACATTGGTGGCGCCCTGTGTAACTGAACTGACATACGCCCCGCAAAGCGCCCGGGTGCCTGCAACTAAAATTTAAGTCAATGAAAAATCGAGCTTTTTTTTATTGGTGAAAAAATCGTCAGTTTGACTGCGGCCCCCGTTCCATGGGCCTTTGCGGGACTTACAGAACGGTTGTCCACTGAGTTATCCACAGCTTCTGTGGATTGTCCCAAGCGCTTGCTCTAGAACGGGCGTGCAGGCTTTTTTCAGCTTTACCTGTACGAAAAAAAGAGTAGAGTGGCGCGCCTTCCGTTCTGTCCCACAGTGCTTTATGAAGTTTCGCTCAGTATCACCTTCTGTTACCGACAGCCCTCAGGTTGTTACCGCACCCAAGCGTTTTTCCCTGAAAGTTGCCTTGTGGTTGCTCGACAGCCCGCGCCTGGGCCACAGCCCCAACGTCAAACATTTTGCAGGGCATTTGCTCAAGCAACCGGCTCGTGCTGGCGTGGTGGTGGCGCAAAGCCGTCTGGGCCAGTTGATGTGCCGCGAGTGCGGCAATGCCCGCGACCGCCGTATCGGCCACGAACTGCTGCGCCAGGCCGCCCGCGCCGGTGACCGCATCGCCCAGCGTGAACTGGGCCAGATCGAAGACTGAGCTGTCCTCAATGCGCTGGCTTGGTTAACCTTCTTCTTTTCGGGTGACGGCAGGAATCGCTATGGCTTTTGACTGGACCAGTGTTGTGCTGGGTCTCGCCGCTGCTGGGTTGCCGCTGTTGGGGCTGTGCTGGCAGATTCAGCGCCGACTGAGCGCGCGAATGGCCGGCTGGGAATTGCTCGAAGAGCGCCTGGCCACCGCACAACTGGCCCAGGAAGGGCTCGCCGCGCAGTTGGACGCCAGCCGTGACGAAATCAGCGACCTGAGCCAGGCCAACGCTGCCAAACAGGCTGATCTGGCCGCCGTGCGCCGGGAAGTCGAACTGCTGCAGATCGACCGTGACAACGCCCGCGACGCCGCCCACGCCTGGAACCTCGACCGTTCCGCCAAGGAAACCGAACTACGCCGCCTGGATGCCTTGTCCGCGTCCCTGCGCGCCGAATTGCGCGAGCAACAGGAAAGCCATCAGCAACGCCTCAGTGACCTGCAAGGTTCCCGTGATGAGCTGCGCGCGCAGTTCGCTGAACTCGCCGGGAAGATCTTCGACGAGCGCGAGCAACGCTTCGCCGAAACCAGCCAGCAGCGCCTCGGCCAATTGCTCGACCCGCTCAAGGAGCGCATCCAGTCGTTCGAAAAGCGCGTCGAAGAAAGCTACCAGAGCGAAGCCCGCGAGCGGTTCTCCCTGGCCAAGGAGCTGGAGCGCCTGCAACAGCTGAACCTGCGCCTGTCCGATGAAGCCACCAACCTGACCCGCGCCCTCAAGGGCCAGAAAACCCAGGGCAACTGGGGCGAGTTGATCCTGGAGCGGGTGCTGGAACATGCCGGTCTGGAAAAGGGCCGCGAGTACCAGACCCAGGTCAACCTCAAGGGCCCGGACGGCGAACGCTTCCAGCCCGACGTGTTGATCATGCTGCCGGGGGACAAGCAGGTAGTGGTGGACTCCAAGGTCAGCCTGACCGCCTATCAACAGTACGTCGCCGAGGACGACCAGGCGATCGGCCAGGCAGCCCTCAAGCAGCACGTACTGTCCTTGCGCAACCACGTCAAAGGCCTGGCCGGCAAGGACTACAAACGTCTGGAAGGCCTGCACAGCCTGGATTTCGTGCTGCTGTTCGTGCCCATTGAAGCCGCATTTTCGGCGGCGCTTCAAGCCGAGCCGAACCTGTTCCAGGAAGCCTTCGACCGCAACATCGTGATTGTCAGCCCGACCACGTTGTTGGCCACCTTGCGGGTGATCGACAGCCTGTGGAAACAGGAACGGCAAAGCCAGAACGCCCGGGAAATTGCCGAGCGCGCCGGTTGGCTGTACGACAAGTTCGTGCTGTTTATCCAGGACCTGGACGAGGTAGGCAACCGCCTGCAGCAGCTGGATAAAGCCTACAGTGCAGCGCGCAACAAGCTGACCGACGGACGCGGAAACCTGGTGAGCCGTACCGAGCAACTGAAGCTGCTCGGCGCCCGCGCCAGCAAAAGCCTGCCGGCCGACTTGCTGGAACGGGCGATGACCGATGAAGACGGCGTGGCGCAGTTGCCAGAATAGTCACCGGTCTCTGTGGGAGCTGGCTTGCCTGCGATGCAGACACCTCGTTCCTCCAGATACACCGAGGCGATGCCATCGCAGGCAAGCCAGCTCCCACATGGGCTAAAGCGGCAGGTGCCGGCTCAACAAGGCCCGCAACGCCGCCGGCTTCACCGGCTTGGCCAGGTAATCCAACCCTGCCGCATGCACCTGGGCCACCATCTCCGGCCGCCCGTCGGCACTGATCACCACACCCGGAATCGGCTCTGCCAGTTGTGCCCGCAGCCAGCCCATCAACTCGGTGCCGGTCTCGCCGTGGTCGAGGTGGTAATCCACCAGGGCCAGTTGCGGCCGCACACCCTCGGCCAGCAACGCGGCACATTGCGCCTGGTCGCGGGCGGTCCAGACTTCACAGCCCCAGCGCGTGAGCAAACTGCGCATGCCGATCAGGATGCTTTCTTCGTTATCCACACACAGCACCTGTGCACCGCTCAACGGCTGGCCGCTTTCCTGCGCCGGCTTGGCAGGCGCGCTGACCTGAGTGCGCGCCAACGGCACACGCACGCTGAACACGCTGCCTTTGCCCGGCCATGAACGCACGCTCAAGCGGTGCCCGAGCACGCGGCACAGGCCATCGGCAATCGCCAGGCCCAGTCCCAGGCCTTTCTCGGCACGGGTCTGGTGACTGTCCAGGCGTTTGAATTCCTCGAAGATGACTTTTTGCTTGTCCTGGGGAATCCCGGGACCACGGTCCCATACTTCCAGGCACAACTCGCCGCGACGGCGCCGCGCACCCAATAGCACCGGCCCGTCGGCGTACCGGAATGCGTTGGTGAGGAAATTCTGCAACACCCGCCGCAGCAACTTGATGTCGCTGTCGACCCGCAAACGGCTGCCCCGCAGGCGGAAGCGCAAACCCTGCTCCTGAGCCAGAGCCTTGAACTCGGCGCCTAGCGTATCGAACAGTTCATTGAGCACGAAGGGCTGGCGCTGCGGATTGATCTTGCCGTTTTCCAGGCGCGAAATATCCAGCAGGTCGCTGATCAGGTCTTCCGCCGAACGCAACGAGCTGTCCAGATGCTGCACCAACTGCCGGGCATCCGGCGACATGCCGTCGTTCTGGTGGGAGAGGGCGGCAGAGAACAGCCTTGCGGCGTTCAACGGTTGCATCAAGTCGTGACTGACCGCTGCGAGGAACCGGGTTTTCGACTGGCTGGCGGTCTCGGCCACGCCCTTGGCATCGGTCAGCGCGACGTTGAGTTGCGACAGTTCGTGGGTTCGCTCGGTCACCCGCTGTTCCAGGCCTTCATTGGCCTCGGTCAACGCCTGCTCGGCTTCGCGGAACGCGGTGATGTCGGTGAAGCTCATCACAAACCCGCCACCCGGCATCGGGTTGCCGATCAGCTCGATCACCCGGCCATTGGGAAACAGCCGCTCGGAGGTATGCGCACGGCCCTGGCGCATCCAGTGCAGGCGGCGCGCCACGTGTACTTCCGCCTCGCCCGGGCCGCACAGCCCGCGCTCGGCGTTGTAGCGAATGATGTCGGCAATCGGCCGGCCCACGCTGATCAGGCCCTCGGGGTAATTGAACAGCTCCAGGTACCGCCGGTTCCACGCCACCAGCCGCAGGGACTGGTCGACCACGCTGATGCCCTGGGTGATGTTTTCGATGGCGCCTTGCAGCAGTGCCCGGTTGAACTGCAGTACTTCCGACGCTTCGTCGGCGATGCGAACTACGTCCTCCAACTGCATTTCCCGGCCTTCAATGGCGGCTTTCACCACCGCCCGGGTCGACGACGCACCGAGCACGCCGGCCAACAGGCGTTCGGTGTGGGCAATCCAGTCATTGTCGGCGTTCTGGTTGGGGTTAAACCCTTTGCCTTGGCGATAGGCGAAGCGCACAAAACTCTGGTGAGCCCGTTCTTCACCGACAAACCGCGCTGCGAGGCTGAGCAAATCATTGATCTGCACCGAAAGCATTGAGCGGGCGCTGGCCCGCTGGCTGATTTCCTGGCCAATAAAACGCCCGGCCTGCCAATGCTCCGACACCCGCGTGCGGGACAGCATCGAGACCCACACGAACAACGTGAAGTTACCCGCCAGGGAAAATACGGTGCCCAGCGTCAGAGAAGTTACAGACAAGCCCAGCGGGTGCGAATGCAGCCACGTCATGCCCGGGAAAAGGCTGAACGACCAGCCCAGACTTTTCGCGGTGACCGGCAGGACCAAGGTGTAGAACCACAGGAACGTACCCGCCGCCAATCCGGCAAACACGCCGCGCCGGTTGGCCTGTTTCCAGTACAGCGCACCCAGCATCGCCGGTGCCAGCTGGGTCACGGCGGCGAACGCAATCTGGCCAATGGTTGCAAGGCTGGCGGAGGACCCCAGCAGCCGGTAACTGACGTAAGCCAGCAGCAGGATGATGACAATGCTCACCCGGCGTACCGACAGCATCCAGTGACGGAACACTTCGAACGGCCGCTCGGCACTGGAACGGCGCAGCAGCCAGGGCAGCAGCATGTCGTTGGAGACCATGGTCGACAGGGCGATGCTTGCGACGATCACCATGCCCGTAGCCGCCGAGGCGCCGCCGATAAACGCCAGCACGGCGAGCGCCGGATGGGCTTCGGCCAACGGCAGGCTGATCACGTAGGAATCCGGCAATACCGAACCCGGCAGCAGCATCTTCCCGCCGAGGGCAATCGGGATCACAAACAGGGCGGCCAGGATCAGATAGGCCGGGAACACCCACTTGGCCAGCCGCAGGTCCTGGGGGTCGATATTTTCCACCACGGTGACATGGAACTGCCGGGGCAGGCAGATGATCGCCATCATCGCGACGCCGGTCTGCACCACCATCGAGGGCCAGTTGACGGTCTCTTTCCAGTATTCCTCCAGCCGTGGCGCGAGCATCGCCTGGCTGAACAAATCGTCGAAACCGTCGTACAGGCCGTAGGTCACAAACGCACCGACGGCGAGAAACGCGAACAGCTTGACCAACGATTCAAAGGCAATCGCCAGCACCATGCCGCGGTGGTGTTCCGTGGCGTCCAGGTTGCGGGTACCGAACACAATGGTGAACAACGCCAATACCAGCGACACGATCAGCGCCGTGTCCTGGGAGCGGGTGCCGGTGGTGTCGGCGCTGGCGCCGATCAGCAGGTTCACCCCCAGCACGATGCCTTTGAGTTGCAAGGCAATATAAGGCAGGACGCCCACCAGGCAGATCAGCGCCACCACCACCGCGAGGGATTGGGATTTGCCGTACCGGGCGGCGATAAAGTCGGCGATGGAGGTGATGTTTTCCTGTTTGCTGATCAGCACCATCTTCTGCAGGACCCACGGCGCGAGCACCAACAGCAGCACCGGTCCCAGGTAGATCGGTAAAAACGCCCACAACTGTTCGGCCGCCTGGCCTACGGCACCAAAGAATGTCCAGCTGGTGCAATACACCGCCAGCGACAGGCTATACACCCAGGCACGCATCCGCGGCGGCAGCGGCGCATGGCGACGGTCACCGTAAAAGGCGATGGCAAACATAATGGCCATATAGGCCAGGGCAACGGCGGCGATCAGCCCGCTGGACAGCGTCATGAGAACTCCAGACATAAGAACGCCCGGGCATTCCCGGCCCGGGCGAACAGTCTCGCATGATGCTTGGCGTTAGTCAGTGTCGACCAAGGTCGGAGCGTGGTGTGATGTCGCAGCGTTGGTTCAGGCGCCGAAACCGCCGTCGATGGTCAGGCTGGCGCCGGTGATGTAGCCGGCCTCAGGGCCTGCCAGATAGGCGACGAAACTAGCGATCTCTTCTACATGGCCATAACGGCCCACGGCCATGAAGCCGATCAGGCTTTCGGCGAAATCACCGCTTGCCGGGTTCATGTCGGTGTCCACCGGACCTGGCTGCACGTTATTGATGGTGATGCCCCGTGGGCCCAGGTCGCGGGCCAGGCCTTTGGTCAGGCCGACCAGCGCCGATTTGCTCATGGCGTACGGGCCGCCACCGGCAAACGGCATGCGATCGGCATTGGTGCTGCCGATGTTGATGATGCGGCCACCTTCGCCCATGTGCCGCGCGGCTTCCTGGGTGGCGACAAATACGCTGCGTACGTTGATGGCGAGGGTGCGGTCGAAGTCTTCCAGCTTGAAATCTTCCAGCGGGCCGACGGCCAGCACGCCTGCGTTGTTGACCAGGATATCCAGGCGCCCGAAGGCTTCGACGGTGGCGTTGACGGCGCTGCGGATGGCGGCTGCGTCGGCGCTGTCAGCGTGGATCGCCAGGGCTTTGCCGCCTTGGCTGATCACGCTGTTCTGCAACGCTTCAGCCTTGGCAGCCGAACTGACGTAGGTAAAGGCGACGGCAGCGCCCTGTGCGGCCAGACGCTTGACGATGGCGGCGCCGATACCGCGGGAACCGCCCTGGATCAAGGCGACTTTGCCGCTGAGGTTTTGTGTGGTCATGTCGTTCTCCAAAAGGTGTGTTGAGGTTGGAGTCGAGTATCGACCTCGTGTGGCGTCCTCGGTAGACCGTGATTGCTATAGTCTGTGTAAACCAAAAGTTTAGAGTGGGGCGATATGGAAAGCTTTGGCAGTATCGAATGCTTCGTGCGCAGCGCCGAAGGCGGCAGTTTTGCCGAGGCTGCCCGGCACCTGAGCCTGACCCCGGCGGCCGTGGGCAAAAGTGTGGCCAAGCTGGAGGCGCGCCTGGGTGTAAGGCTGTTCCAGCGCAGTACCCGGCGCCTGACGCTGACTGAGGCCGGCAAGCTCTTCCTCGAAGAAGTCAGCGGCAGCCTCACCACCATTCAAAACGCCGTGGCTAACCTGGCCAGTGCCGAAGGGCGGCCAGTGGGCACGCTGAAAGTGAGCATGGGCACGGTGTTCGGCAACCGTTATGTGGTGCCGTTGCTGGGGGAGTTTCTAAAGCGCTTTCCTGATATCAACCCCGACTGGCATTTTGATAACCGCCAGGTGGACCTGATCGGGCAGGGCTTCGATGCCGCGATCGGCGGTGGTTTTGAGCTGCCCCAGGGCGTGGTCGCGCGCAAGCTGGCGCCGGCGCACCGGATCCTGCTGGCCTCACCGGAATACCTCGCCAAACGCAAGCCGGTGGTCGTGCCCGAGGACTTGTCTGTGTGCAACGGCATCCTGATCCGCTCACCGCAAACCGGCCGCGTGCGTTCGTGGCAACTCACCCACCGCACGCGCGAACAACGCCCGCTGGTGCTCAAGCCGCGCATGACCATGAGCGACTCGGGCGCTGCCTGCTGCGCCAGTGCCCAGGGCCTGGGGATTGCGCTGGTCAGCATGCCGATGGCGGTGCCGTATCTGGACAGCGGCCAACTGGTGCGAGTGCTGCCCGACTGGTATGTCGACGACGGCAACATCTCGCTGTACTACGCCGAACACAAGCTGCTGCCCGGCAAGACCCGGGCGTTTGTGGATTTCATCCTGGAGCAGTTTGTCGAACGCGAGTTGGGGCGGCGGTTCAGCGCCATTTGATCCTTGTGGGGATCAAAGTGTGGGAGCGGGCTTGCTCGCGAAGGCGGTGTGACAGTCACCACATGCATCGACTGATCCACCGCTTTCGCGAGCAAGCCCGCTCCCACCTTTCGGATCTTCAGTGTCCGAACTTTCCGGGCCAGCCGATCACTTTCTTCGGCCTCGGCGTCGCATACGTGCGGATCTTCGAGGTCGACAGCCCTAACCGCACCAGCCCTTCAGCAATGGTCACCGCTGCGGTCACGCCGTCCACTACCGGCACACCCGTGCGGTAGCGAATCTGCTCATCCAGCCCGGCCATGCCGCCGCAGCCCAGGCAGATCACTTCGGCCTTGTCTTCGCTGATCGCCAATTCGGCCTGGCGCACGATGGCCTCCATGGCCCGCAGCGGGTCTTCTTCCAGCTCCAGTACCGCCATGCCGCTGGCCCGTACCGACGCGCAGCGCTGATACAAACCCGCCAGTTTCAGTCGGTCCTCGATCAGCGGCACGGTGCGGTCCAGGGTGGTCACCACCGAATAGGCATGCCCGAGGAACATCGCGGTGCTGGCGGCGGCTTCGGTGATGTCCACCACCGGCACGTTGAGCAACTCCTGCAAGCCTTCGCGGCCATGTTCGCCGTAGCCGGCCTGGATTACCGCATCGAACGGCTGGTCGTAGGCCATCACCCGGTCCATCACCGCGATGGCCGCCAGGTAGCTTTCGAAATTGCCTTCCACCGATTCGGCACCGAAAAACGGAGTCAGGCCGACGATCTCGGTGCCGGGGGACGCCACCGCCCGTGCCTGTTTGGCGATGGCCTCGGTGATGGACTCGGTGGTGTTGACGTTGACCACAAGGATGCGCATGGAATGTCCTTACTTAATGACTGATGTTATCGACTGCAATGCTTTCGCCGCTCACATCGGCGTAGTACGGCTGGCGCTTGGCGAACAGCAGGTACAGCAGCCCTGCAATACCGGCGCCAATCAGCCAGGAGAAGGGCGAGACGAGGGCGAAACCGGGCAGCAGGGCGAGGAGAATGGCGATCACCGCCGCAGGAATAAACGCCGCCACCGCCCGCAGATTGACTCCGCGGCTGTAGTAATAAGCGCCATTCGGGTCTTCGCTATACAGCTGCGGCACGTCCACCTGGCTTTTGCGGATCAACCAGTAGTCGACCATGATCACCCCGTACAACGGCCCCAGCAGAGCGCCCAGCCCCGAGAGGAAATACACGATCACCAGCGGGCTGTTGTAGAGGTTCCACGGCAGGATCAACACCGCCACGGTGGCGCTGATCAGCCCGGCGCGGCGGAAGTTCAGGTACTTGGGCGCCAGGTTGCTCAGCACAAAGGCGGGTGCGACGAAGTTGGCCATGATGTTCACCGCCACGGTCACAATCAGGAACGCCAGGCAGCCCAGTACCAGGAAGAACGTATTCGGAATCGCCGCAATGATTTCCGTAGGGCTCTCGATCACCCGGCCATTGAGGTGGAACTGCCCGCCGCACAGCAGCACGGTGATGGCCGCGAATACCAGAATATTCACCGGCAGGCCCCAGAAGTTGCCGACCTTGATGGTCTTGCGGCACGGCGAGGAGCGGGCGAAGTCGCAGAAATTCAGGATCAGCGTGCCGTAGATCGCCAGCCACAGCGCGCCGCCGGCAAAGATATTGCGCCACATCTCACCACCGGTCAGCGGCTCGCGGATCGACCAGGCGATCTGGCCGCCGGCCTGGAAATACATCCAGCCGGCCAGGGACGCTACTGTCAGCAGAATCACCGGCCCGGCGAAGGCTTCATAGCGGCGCACCATCTCCATCCCATAGGCGAGGATGGCGAGCTGCACAAACCAGATCGCCACAAAACACGCCCAGCCCAGGGTGGACAGGCCGAGGATCGAGTTGTGGTCGTAGTCGGCAAAACCTGGATGAACCGCTGTCAATAGAACGCGGAAAACCACCGAGGCCAGGTAGGTCTGTATCCCGAACCAGGCAATCGCGATCACCGCACGAATCAGTGCCGGAATCTGCGCACCATGGATGCCAAAACTGATGCGGCTGATCACTGGAAACGGTACGCCGGTCTTCTGCCCCATATAGCCCGACAGGTTCATGAAGAAGTACACCAGCGCCGCGCCGATCCCCAGGGACAGCAGAATCTGCCAGCCACCCAGGCCCAGCGCATACAGGCCGATGGCGAAGGAGTAGTTGGCGATGTTGTGCACATCGTTGGTCCACAAGGCAAAGATGCTGTAGCGGCCCCAGCGCCGGCCTTCGGCCTTGGTAGGCGCCAGGTCCTTGTTGTGCAGGCGCGGGCTGAGGACCAACGGGCCGGGGCTCGTGGCCTCGGGGTTCAGGGTGGAGGAGGGCAGATCCAGTGCGATGTTATTGGAGAGACTTGTACGCATTCCGGCAGGCTCCTGGACATCAGCAGGAGAGCGGCTGATGTCAAAGTGTATGTATCTTTTTTATTAATTGTATACAAAGTGTGTTTTGCCTTAAGCCACATGCGTGCCAGATTTTCGCCGGGTGAAATACACGGCGATTTGGTTTTTAGCGTGATTGGAAATAACAGACTGAATTTAAAGCGATATAAATTGACCGTTTGAACAGCTATTTATTTTGTGGTGCAGAGAGGGGCGGGGATTTTAGAAGAGGTGTGACGAGGGAGGATGTAACTTTTCGGTGCAGGATTTTATAAGTGCACACAAAAATGGCACCGATGGTGACATTTCTGTGTACAGGATTCTGGCTCAGGCGTTATGCCTTGCTGATGATGTTCCCGGCGTGCAACCCGCATTCTTTTTGGGTTGCTTCTTCCCACCACCAACGGCCTTCGCGTTCGTGCTGGTTCGGCAGTACCGGACGGGTGCACGGCTCACAGCCGATGCTGATAAAACCGCGCTCGTGCAGGCTGTTGTACGGCAACTCCAGCATGCGGATGTAACCCCATACTTCCTCACTGGTCATCTGCGCCAGCGGGTTGAACTTGTACAGGGTGCGTTCCGGGGTGGAAAAAGCCGTATCGATTTCCAGCGCGGCCACCTGGCTGCGGGTGCCGGGGCTCTGGTCGCGGCGCTGGCCGGTGGCCCAGGCGCTTACACCGGACAGCTTGCGGCGCAGCGGTTCGATCTTGCGCACGCCACAGCACTCGCCATGGCCGTCCTTGTAGAAACTGAACAGGCCCTTTTCCTTGACGAAGGGTTCCAGCTTGCTCTGGTCCGGCGAGATCAGTTCGATGTCGATCTTGTAGAACTCACGCACCTGCTCGATAAACCGGTAGGTCTCCGGGTGCAGGCGACCGGTGTCGAGGCTGAACACCTTGACGTTCTTGTTCAGCTTCCAGGCCATGTCTACCAGCACCACGTCCTCGGCACCGCTGAAAGAGATCCACAGGTCGTCGCCAAACTGGCTGAAGGCCAGCTTGAGAATGTCCTGGGCGGATTTGTTGGCGTAAGTCGCGGCGAGTTCAGCGACGTCGAAGGCTTGGTTCATCAGGACGGTTCCTACAGGTCAGTGGCGCTGAGCGCTCTATAGGGGGGCGATGGTAACAAAATCCCGCCTGCGTTGCGGCGGCCAGCGTGAATCGCTAGAGTTCGGCAGTCCTTTTGCTCGCTCAACTCAATAACTTTAAATGGGAGTGTCTTGTGGAAATTGCCTGTCTCGACCTGGAAGGGGTGCTGGTTCCGGAAATCTGGATCGCCTTCGCCGAAAAAACCGGTATTGAATCCTTGCGGGCCACCACCCGGGACATCCCCGACTACGACGTGCTGATGAAACAGCGCCTGCGCATTCTTGATGAGCATGGGCTGAAGCTCTCGGACATCCAGGAAGTGATCGCCACCCTCAAGCCGCTGGACGGCGCCATCGAGTTCGTCAATTGGCTGCGCGAGCGCTTCCAGGTGGTGATCCTGTCTGACACCTTCTATGAGTTCTCCCAGCCGCTGATGCGCCAACTGGGTTTCCCGACCTTGCTGTGCCACCGGTTGATCACCGACGAGAGTGACCGGGTGGTGAGCTACCAGCTGCGTCAGAAAGATCCCAAGCGTCAGTCGGTGCTGGCCTTCAAGACCCTGTACTACCGCGTGATTGCCGCCGGTGATTCCTACAACGACACCACCATGCTGGGTGAGGCCGACCGTGGGATTCTGTTCCACGCGCCGGAGAACGTGATTCGCGAGTTCCCGCAGTTCCCGGCGGTGCATACGTTTGAGGATTTGAAGAAGGAGTTCATCAAGGCGTCGAATCGGCAGTTGAGCCTGTAAGTTATTTGGCGTGGCTGACGCCTCAGCGCAGGCAAGCCAGCTCCCACATGTTGACCGCGCTCCCATGTGGGAGCCGGGCTTGCCCGCGATAGGGCCGGTATGGCCACTGCACAGCCTAGACCCCTGCCAGCAAACTCTCATAAGGAATGCGCAAGCCTTCATGCAGGCGTTTGATCATCGACAAGCTCAGCTTGCGCTTATGATTCAACACTTCGGAAACCCGCCCGCTCGGACCTATGAAAGGCTCCAGGTCACGGGCGGTCAGGCCTAGTTGCTCCATTCGAAATTTAATCGCTTCTACGGGATCCGAAGGCGGCATTGGGAAATGCTCCGCTTCGTACTTTTCGATAAGTATCGCGAGAATTTCCAGCTCGTCACCCTCGGGCGAGCCGATTTCCGCTTCCCAGAGCTGTTCGACGCGCGCGAGCGCAGCGGTCAGGTCTTCCTGGGAATGAATGGGTTTGATGTTCATCACACGGTCTCCGCATTGATCTGATCGTACTGCGCGTGGGTCCCCACGAAGCGAATGAACGCAAGCTGTCGCTGATAATTGATCGCCATGATCACTCGATACTTGTTGCCGCCTATGTTGAACACAACCCTGCCCCCTTTGAGAATGCTCGCTGTCCTTAGCTCTGCCTTGAGGGCCTGAGGGGTTGGGTAAACAGCTTTTTCCATATGGCGATACAGCTCGACCAGCGGCGTTTTGGCATCCATGCAACCAGGGTGGTTTTCCCAGAATATTCGTAGGGCAGACAGAGCGATTATCCGCATCGCTGCGACCTCCCAATTTGGGAGATAATAGGTGCGGTTGAGGGCAGATGCAATCTCGGAAATCTTTCCTGACAAGTAGGCAGTCGTTTCATGTGATCCTTCACAGACGGCTGGTGGACGGTTGAAACCGGACGCTATCCTCCGGCTTCGACCCCGTCTACTTCGGTACTGATTCAGGTCTTTTCCGCTGCGTGGCTCTACGTCAGCGAGCCAGGAAGGGGCTGCGTGCTACAGGCTTTCCAAGGTTTGTAACAACACCCGCACCTTGGTCATCGACTCCTGATACTCCGCCTGCCACTCCGAGTCCGCGACAATCCCGCCGCCGCCCCAGCAGCACACCTGACCATCCTTGACCAACAGGCTGCGAATGGCGATGGAGCTGTCCATCTCGCCGCGCACGTCCAGATACACCAGCGAACCGCAATACAACCCGCGCCGGGTCGGCTCCAGCTCGTCGATGATCTGCATCGCGCGAATCTTCGGTGCGCCGGTGATGGAGCCGCCGGGGAAGCTGCCGGCGATCAGGTCGAGGGCGTCTTTATCGTCGGCCAATTCGCCGGTCACGCTGCTCACCAGATGATGCACATTTGGATAGCTTTCCAGGCTGAACAACTCCGGGACCCTCACCGAGCCGGTGCGGCAGGTGCGGCCCAGGTCGTTGCGCAGCAGGTCGACGATCATCAGGTTTTCGGCACGATCCTTGGGGCTGGCCAGCAATTCAGCGGCGTTGGCTGCATCTTCCTCGGGCGTCGCCCCCCTTGGCCGGGTGCCCTTGATCGGGCGGGTTTCCACCTGGCGCTGGCTGATTTTGACGAAGCGCTCCGGCGATAAACTCAATACCGCGCCATCATCCGGCAAGCTCTGGAACCCGGAAAACGGCGTCGGGCAGGCTTCGCGCAAGGCGCAGTAGGCCACCCACGGATCGCCACTGCACGGGGCACGGAAACGTTGGGCAAAGTTGACCTGGTAGCAGTCACCCGCCTGGATGTAATCCTGGATGCGGGCGAGTGCGTGTTTGTAGGTGTCGGCTGTCACGTCCGGGGCCATTGGGCCTTGCAGCTTGAAGGTGGCCGATGCGCTGATGGTCGGCTGACCGAACAAGGTAATCAGGTGTTGCCGTTCGCTTTCCGCCAGTTTGGGGTGGAACACCAGTTGGCTGGTCTGCGCCTGGTGATCGCTGATCAAGGCCCAGGCGTACAGGCCAAAGCGTGCATCCGGCAGGTGCAGGTCGTCCACCGCCAGGTGCGGCAGTTGTTCCAGATGGCGACCGAAGTCGTAGCTCAGGTAGCCGATGAGGCCACCGGCAAACGGCAGTTCGTAGGGCGCGGGGATCGTGGCTTCACCCAGCAACGTCAGGTTTTCCCGCAGGCGCTGCAGGAAATCACTGCCGCTTTCGTCGGGCAGTACCGCCAGGGTCGTCTCGGGCCAGGCGCTCAGCAGGTCATAACGGCCGCGCTCGGCCGCCGGTCGGCCACTGTCCAGCAGCACCGCGCCGGGCGCATGGCGGATTGCTGCAAAGTATTCGGCAGGGTTGGCCCGGTAGGGCAGCGGGTGTACGGAGCAGGTCACTGGGTTTATCCCTCGACCGCCGGAATATGCCCAAACATTTCCTGCACAAACTTAACCCGTTCCTCCGGTGTTTCCGTCACGCCCGCCGCCTTCAGCTCTTCCAATCGAGCCTCCACGGCATGGGTGCGCAAGGTCAGGCCGCAGTCGTTGGCAATCTGGATGTTCAGCCCCGGGCGAGCGTTAAGTTCCAGGATCAACGGACCCTTTTCCTGGTCCAGCACCATGTCCACGCCGATATAGCCCAGGCCGCACAGCTCGTAGCAGCCGGCGGCGAGCTTCATGAAACCGTCCCAGTTGGGCAGTTGCACGCCGTCCACCGCATTGGTGGTGTCGGGGTGCTTGGTGATGATGTTGTTCAGCCAGGTGCCGCGCAGGGTCAGGCCGGTGGCGAGATCGACACCCACGCCAATCGCGCCCTGGTGCAGGTTGGCCTTGCCGCCGGACTGGCGGGTGGGCAAGCGCAGCATGGCCATCACCGGGTAGCCCATCAGCACGATGATGCGGATGTCCGGTACGCCTTCGTAGCTGATGCTTTTGAAGATCTGGTCGGGCACCACCCGGTATTCGATCAGCGCGCGGTCACGGTGGCCGCCGAGGGAATACAGGCCGGTGAGGATGCTGGAAATCTGATGCTCGATTTCTTCATGGCTGATGATCTTGCCGGAGACCGTTCGATAGCGCCCTTCAAAACGGTCGGCGATCACCAGGATACCGTCACCACCGGCGCCCTGGGCCGGCTTGATCACGAAGTCGCTGCGCCCGCCGATGATCTCGTCGAGCTTGTCGATTTCCTTCTCGGTGGAAATGACCCCGTACATTTCCGGCACGTGGATGCCGGCGGCCATGGCCCGTTCCTTGGTGATGATCTTGTCATCGACGATCGGATACAGGCTGCGCTTGTTGTACTTGAGCACGTAGTCGGCATTTCGCCGGTTGATGCCCATGATCCCCCGCGCTTCCAGGGCCTTCCAGGTCTTCCAGAAGCCGAACATTACGAGTCAGCCTTGAGGAAGGCCTTGAAACGCACCAGTTCGGTCAGGCGGTAGCCGCGATAACGACCCATGGCCAGCATGAAGCCCACCAGGATCAACAGGATCGCCGGGAAGGTGAACACGAAGTAGATCAGTTCCGGCACGCTCATGATGATGTGCGCCAGGGACGCGGCGAACAGCGTGCCGATCGCGACTTTCATCGCATGGCCGCCACCGCGTTCTTCCCAGGTGATCGACAGGCGTTCGATGGTCATGGTCAGGATCACCATCGGGAACAGTGCCACCGACAACCCGCGCTCCAGGCCGAGCTTGTGGCTGAACAGACTGATGGCGGCGATCAGCACCACCACGAAGGTCAGCACCACCGAGAGCCTCGGCAGCATCTGCAGCTTCAAGTGTTCCAGGTAAGACCGAAGCGACAGCCCCAGCGCCGTAATAATGGTGAACAGCACAATCCCGAAGCCCAGCTGTGTCTCTCGGAACGCCAGGGCAATCAGCACCGGGGTAAACGTGCCAAGGGTCTGCAGGCCGATCAGGTTGCGCAGGATCAGGATCACCAGCACGCCAATCGGGATCATCACCATGATCATGAAGGTCTGCTGGGTTTGCAGCGGCAGGCCGTACAGCGAGTACTCGAGGAAGTTGGCGTCGGTGTTTTCGTCCGTCAGCTTGGCCAGGCGAATCGCGTTCATTTCGCTGTTGTTGAGGCTGAAGGTCACCATGGCCTTCTTGCCGCCGTCGACGGTGATCAGGTTTTCATCACCGGTCCACCACAGCAGGCGGTCGGCCGGCAGCCCTTGCTCGCCGGTGTCGGGGTTGAAGTACAGCCAGTCGTTGCCATTGAAACTGCGCAGCCAGAGTTCCGGGGTTTGCGGCTGGTCGGCCACCAGGCGGATGGTGTGGACCTTTTCCACCGGCACATGGGCGATGGACAGCAGCAACTCGACGATCTTGGCCTTGTGCGGCGTCGACGGGTCGCCCGCCAGCAGCAGCTTCACGTTGTCGTCGTTGAGGTTGTTGGTGCGCTTGATGGCTTCGCTGATAAAGGTCTCGACGTCGGCCGAGTGCTGGCGGATCGGCGCCAGCAGGGCTTCGGCGGCGATTTTTTCCGGGCCTTCGACGGCGATGCTGTCGCGGAAGGTCGGGCCCTTGACCTTGACCTTTTCACCGCTGTAACGCTTGGTCAGCACCAGGCGGTAGTAGAGGGTCTGGTTGCCCTTGGCCCGGCGTGCCGACCAGGTGACCTTGCGGTTGCCGTCGAGGCGATTGACGCTGACGCCGTAGTTATTCGAGATAAAGCTTTCATTCAGGCTGACGAAGTCGCGGCTCAGGGGCGGCACGAACATCTGGATTTTCACCGGGTCCTTGGCGCTGGCGACGAACTCGACCTTGGCGTCGATGTTCCACAGGTCGTCGGTGGCGTCCTCGGTGACGGGAATCCCCAGCACGAAAATCTGATAGGCGGTGACCGAAATGCCCAAGACCACCAAAACGGCGATCAGGATTTTCAGGTGCAGATTAAGAGAGCGCATTCAAATTACTCAGCGGTATGAGCGTCGGAGGCGCAGGCAGGTTTGCCCGCCGCGTATTTAAGACTGGGGTCGACCAGCGCATCAAAGCGTTTCAGCGCTTCGGAGCCGATCAGCAGCGGGTATTGGAAGGCGCTGCGGTCAGTCAAGTTCACTTCGATACTGCGTAAAGCGGTGCCCATGCAGATGTCCAGGGCGATGACTGGACGGGCGGTGTAGTTCTTGTCTTCATCGGGGTCGTAGTCACCGGCGCGGCGCTTGATCTTGCTCACGCGGGCCAGGGGACGCTCGATGGGGTGGGAGTGTGCGGTGTCGATGGCCAGGTAGAAGCGCACCCAGGACTCGCCGTTGCGCTTGAAGCGCTTGATGTCGCGGGCGCTCAAGGACGCGGTCTTGGCCCCGGTGTCGAGCTTGGCGGCCACTTCCAGGTCAATGCCGGCCAACTTGGCGTATTCATTGAGTCCATAAACGGTCTTCTCGGCAGCAACGCCAAGGCCCGGGATAAACAGTAGAAGCAAAAGGGGGAAGGGCTTGAGTCTCATAAATCCTGACGCGGTGCAGTGCGATGTTCAATTCAAGGCGACTGGCATTGCTGCGCAAGCTCCCTCGTGCGCCTTTTCATCCAGGGATGTGAGGCAAAAGTGGCCGGCATTCTAACATGAAGGTTTTCTGGCGCCAGCGCTGGCAGCCGGCCATGCCCCGATAGAGTGCAAGGCGGGTTATTAGACGATTGTCGACAATGTGTATTTATTCTTTGACTATCCTGGGCTGATTGGCTAGTTTTTGCGGCATTGCTTTTAAAGGTGTCGACAATATGCTGGATCAACTGGAAACCCCAGTGATGGCCCAAGACGATTCCCAGACCATGTCCGAGAACGTCTTCCGGCGTATCCAGGCCGCCATCGTCAAGGGCGAAATCGCCCCCGGCAGCAAGATCTCCGAGCCGGAACTGGCGCGCACCTATGGCATCAGCCGTGGCCCGCTGCGCGAGGCGATCCACCGCCTGGAAGGCCAGCGCCTGCTGGTGCGCATCCCCCATGTGGGCGCGCGAGTGGTCTCGTTGAGCCATGAAGAACTGATCGAACTCTACGAAATCCGCGAATCCCTGGAAGGCATGGCCTGCCGCCTGGCCGCCGAGCGCATGACCGACGCCGAGATCGAAGAGCTGCGCCAGGTGTTGCACACCCACGAGCGCGATGCGGCCTTCCAGGCCGGTGTCGGCTACTACCAGCAGGAAGGCGACTTCGATTTTCATTACCGGATAATTCAAGGCGCCGGTAACCGCACCCTGACCCAAATGTTGTGCGGCGAGCTGTATCAGTTGGTGCGCATGTACCGCATCCAGTTCTCCGCCACCCCCAATCGTCCACGCCAGGCCTTTGCCGAGCATCACCGCATTCTTGACGCGATTGCCGATCGCGACGGTGAACTGGCCGAGTTGTTGATGCGCCGGCATATCGGTGCCTCCAAACGCAACATTGCCCGTCACTTCCCGGACGGCGCTCCCCAATCACGAGGTGAGTCATGAGTTCCAATAACAACACCACTCCAGGCCAGCGTTTCCGTGACGCGGTTGCCAGCGAGCACCCGTTGCAGGTAGTCGGCGCGATCAACGCCAACCACGCGCTGCTGGCCAAGCGCGCCGGCTTCAAGGCGATCTACCTGTCGGGTGGCGGGGTGGCTGCCGGCTCCCTCGGTGTGCCGGACCTGGGCATCACCGGCCTGGATGACGTGCTGACGGACGTGCGCCGCATCACCGACGTGTGCGACCTGCCGCTGCTGGTGGACGTGGACACCGGTTTCGGCTCCTCCGCGTTCAACGTGGCGCGCACCGTCAAGTCGATGATCAAGTTCGGCGCGGCGGCGATCCATATCGAAGACCAGGTGGGCGCCAAGCGTTGCGGCCATCGCCCGAACAAAGAAATCGTGTCCCAGCAGGAAATGGTCGACCGCATCAAGGCTGCGGTGGATGCGCGTACCGATGACAGCTTCGTGATCATGGCCCGCACCGACGCACTGGCCGTGGAAGGTTTGGAATCCGCCCTGGAACGTGCGGCCGCCTGCATCGAGGCCGGTGCCGACATGGTGTTCCCGGAAGCCATCACTGAGCTTGAGATGTACAAGCTGTTCGCCTCCCGGGTGAAAGCGCCGATCCTGGCCAACATCACCGAATTCGGTGCGACACCTCTCTATACCGTCGATCAACTGAAATCTGCGGATGTTTCCATCGTCCTGTACCCGCTCTCGGCCTTCCGCGCCATGAACAAGGCGGCCGAGAACGTCTACACCGCGATCCGTCGCGACGGCACCCAGCAGAACGTGATCGACACCATGCAAACCCGCATGGAGCTTTATGATCGCATCGACTACCACACCTTCGAGCAGAAGCTCGACGCGCTGTTCGCCGCCAAGAAGTAACGCGAGCGCCTCACTAATAACTACAAGATTGGAGATAACCATGGCCGAAGCAAAAGTACTCAGTGGAGCTGGCCTGCGTGGCCAGGTTGCCGGGCAAACCGCACTGTCCACCGTGGGCCAGGCCGGTGCCGGCTTGACCTATCGCGGCTACGACGTGCGCGAACTCGCCGCCGATGCCCAGTTTGAAGAAGTCGCCTACCTGCTGCTCCACGGCGAACTGCCGACCAAAGCCGAACTGGCCGCCTACACCGCCAAGCTCGGCAAACTGCGCGACCTGCCCCAGGCGCTGAAAGAAGTGCTGGAACGCATCCCCGCCGACGCGCACCCGATGGACGTGATGCGCACCGGTTGCTCGTTCCTGGGCAACATCGAGCCGGAGAAAGACTTCTCCGTGCAGCGCGACGTGACCGACCGCCTGCTGGCCGCGTTCCCGGCGATCATGTGCTACTGGTACCGCTTCAGCCACGACGGCCAGCGCATCAACTGCGTGACCGACGAGCCGAGCATCGGCGGGCACTTCCTGCACCTGCTGCACGACAAGAAGCCCAGCGACTTGCACGTCAAGGTGATGAACGTGTCGCTGATTCTCTACGCCGAGCACGAATTCAACGCCTCGACCTTCACCGCCCGCGTGTGTGCGTCGACCCTGTCGGACCTGTATTCCTGCGTCACCGCCGCCATCGGCTCCCTGCGTGGCCCGTTGCACGGTGGTGCCAACGAAGCGGCGATGGAGATGATCGAGCGTTTCTCTTCCGCCCAGGAAGCGGTGGAAGGCACCCTCGGCATGCTGGCGCGCAAGGACAAGATCATGGGCTTTGGCCACGCGATCTATAAAGACAGCGACCCGCGTAATGAAGTGATCAAGGCCTGGTCGAAAAAACTCGCCGACGAAGTGGGCGACACCGTGCTGTTCCCGGTTTCTGAAGCCATCGACAAGACCATGTGGGAGCAGAAGAAACTGTTCCCCAACGCCGACTTCTACCATGCCTCGGCGTACCACTTCATGGGCATCCCGACCAAGCTGTTCACCCCGATTTTCGTCTGCTCGCGGCTTACAGGGTGGGCCGCGCATGTATTTGAACAGCGTGCCAACAACCGCATCATCCGTCCGAGCGCCGAGTACATCGGCGTTGAGCAGCGCAAGTTCGTGCCAATCGAACGTCGCTGAGTGGAGAAACCGCTGATCTTGGGGTGAAACCGGATCAAAAATGTGGGAGCGGGCTTGCTCGCGAAGGCGGTGTGACAGTCGCCATGTGTGTTGCATGACACACCGCTTTCGCGAGCAAGCCCGCTCCCACATTTTGATCGCATTCCACCTTGGATCAGCACCGGTTCTTCCTTTTGCAACTACCGTGACCGAGTCCTGACGATGAACACTGAACACCGCAAACCGCTCCCCGGCAGCCGCCTCGATTTCTTTGACGCCCGCGCGGCAGTCGATGCAATCACCCCCGGCGCCTACGCCACACTGCCGTACACCTCCCGCGTGCTCGCGGAAAACCTGGTGCGTCGCTGTGACCCGGCGACCCTCAACGCGTCCCTGAGCCAACTGATCGAGCGCAAGCGCGACCTCGATTTCCCATGGTTCCCGGCCCGCGTGGTATGCCACGACATCCTCGGCCAGACCGCCCTGGTGGACCTCGCCGGCCTGCGCGACGCCATCGCCCTGCAAGGCGGTGACCCGGCCCAGGTCAACCCGGTGGTGCCGACCCAACTGATCGTCGACCACTCCCTGGCCGTCGAAGCCGGTGGTTCTGACCCGCAGGCGTTCGAGAAAAACCGCGCCATCGAAGACCGTCGCAACGAAGACCGTTTTCACTTTATCGAATGGACCAAAAAGGCCTTCAAGAACGTCGACGTGATCCCGCCGGGCAACGGCATCATGCACCAGATCAACCTGGAGAAAATGTCTCCGGTGATCCAGGTACGTGACGGCGTGGCCTTCCCGGATACCTGCGTCGGCACCGACAGCCACACGCCTCACGTTGATGCCTTGGGCGTGATCGCCATCGGCGTTGGCGGCCTTGAAGCAGAGAGCGTGATGCTCGGCCGCGCCTCGTGGATGCGCCTGCCGGAAAGTGTCGGCGTGGAGCTGACGGGCAAGCTGCAACCGGGCATCACCGCCACCGACATGGTGCTGGCGCTGACCGAGTTCCTGCGCAAGCAGAAGGTCGTCGGTGCGTGGCTGGAGTTCTTCGGTGAAGGTGCTTCGGCGCTGACTCTGGGCGACCGCGCCACCATCTCCAACATGGCCCCGGAATATGGCGCCACCGCCGCGATGTTTTACATCGACCAACAGACCATCGCCTACCTGAAACTCACCGGTCGTGAAGACGAGCAAGTCACCCTGGTGGAGCAGTACGCTCGCCACACCGGCCTGTGGGCGGACGACCTCAAGGGCGCGCAATACGAGCGTGGCCTGAGCTTCGATTTGTCCTCGGTGGTGCGCAACATGGCCGGCCCGAGCAACCCCCACGCCCGCGTCGCCACCAGCGACCTGGCGGCCAAGGGCATCTCCGGCCAGTGGGATGACGTGCCGGGGCAAATGCCCGACGGCGCGGTGATCATCGCCGCCATCACCAGTTGCACCAACACCAGCAACCCGCGCAACGTGATTGCCGCCGGCCTGCTGGCACGCAATGCCAACAAGCTCGGCCTGGCCCGCAAGCCGTGGGTCAAGTCGTCCCTGGCACCGGGTTCGAAAACCGTCGCGATGTACCTCGACGAAGCCGGGCTGACCACCGAACTGGAGCAACTCGGTTTTGGTGTGGTGGCGTTCGCCTGCACCACCTGCAACGGCATGTCCGGTGCACTCGATCCGGTGATCCAGCAAGAGATCATCGACCGCGACCTGTACGCCACCGCCGTGCTTTCGGGTAACCGCAACTTCGACGGCCGTATCCACCCGTACGCCAAGCAAGCGTTCCTCGCGTCGCCGCCGCTGGTGGTGGCCTATGCGATTGCCGGCACCATCCGTTTCGACATCGAAAAAGACGTGCTGGGCCTGGACGCCAATGGCAAGGAAATCCGCCTCAAGGACATCTGGCCAAGCGACGAAGAAATCGACGCGGTGGTCAAGGCGTCGGTCAAGCCGGAGCAGTTTCGCCAGGTGTACATCCCGATGTTCGCGATCCACGAAGACACCGGCCCGAAGGTCACGCCGCTGTACGACTGGCGCCCGCAGAGCACCTACATCCGTCGCCCGCCGTACTGGGAAGGTGCCCTGGCCGGTGCACGTCCGCTCAAGGGCATGCGCCCGCTGGCGGTGCTGCCGGACAACATCACTACCGATCACCTGTCGCCGTCCAACGCGATCATGCTCGACAGCGCCGCGGGAGAATACCTGGCGAAAATGGGCCTGCCGGAAGTCGACTTCAACTCTTACGCGACCCATCGCGGCGACCACTTGACCGCGCAGCGCGCCACCTTCGCCAACCCGAAACTGTTCAATGAAATGGTGGTTGAAGACGGCAAGGTCAAACAGGGTTCGCTGGCGCGCCTGGAGCCGGAAGGCAAGGTCACGCGCATGTGGGAAGCCATCGAAACCTACATGGAGCGCAAGCAGCCGCTGATCATCATTGCCGGCGCCGACTACGGCCAGGGTTCGTCCCGGGACTGGGCGGCCAAGGGCGTACGCCTTGCCGGTGTTGAAGCGATTGCCGCCGAAGGTTTCGAGCGCATCCACCGCACCAACCTGGTGGGCATGGGCGTGCTGCCGCTGGAGTTCCTGCCGGGCACCGACCGCAAGACCCTGAAGATCGACGGCACTGAAACCTACGACGTGATCGGCGAACGCACCCCGCGTGCGCAACTGACGTTGCTGATCAACCGCAAGAACGGCGAGCGTGTCGAGGTGCCGGTGACCTGCCGGCTGGACACGGCTGAAGAAGTGTCGATCTACGAGGCGGGCGGCGTGTTGCAACGTTTTGCCCAGGACTTCCTGGAATCGGCTGTTACTGCCTGATAACTGCGGCCGGGGTCAACGCCCCGGCCCATGAGGACCACCATGGCACACGTACCGCAGATCAAGATTCCCGCCACCTACATGCGTGGCGGCACCAGTAAAGGCGTGTTTTTCAGCCTCAAGGATTTGCCCGAGTCGGCCCAGGTGCCGGGCGCGGCGCGGGATGCGTTGTTGTTGCGGGTGATCGGCAGCCCCGACCCGTATGACAAGCAAATCGACGGCATGGGCGGCGCGACTTCCAGCACCAGCAAAACCGTGATCCTGGCCAAAAGCACCCGCGCCGATCACGACGTGGACTACCTGTTCGGCCAGGTGTCCATCGACAAACCGTTCGTGGACTGGAGTGGCAACTGCGGCAACCTGTCGGCGGCGGTGGGTTCGTTCGCCATCAGCGCCGGCCTGGTAGATGCCGCGCGCATTCCGCACAACGGCGTGGCCGTGGTGCGGGTGTGGCAGGCGAATATCGCCAAGACCATCATCGCTCACGTACCGATCACCGACGGTGCGGTGCAGGAAACCGGCGACTTCGAACTCGACGGCGTGACCTTCCCGGCCGCCGAGGTGCAGTTGGAATTCATGGACCCGGCGGCGGAAGAAGAGGGCGGCGGTGGCTCAATGTTCCCTACCGGCAACCTGGTGGATGACCTGGAAGTGCCGGGTGTCGGCACGTTCAAGGCGACGCTGATCAATGCCGGGATTCCCACCATCTTCATCAACGCCCAGGACCTGGGTTACACCGGCGCCGAGTTGCAGGGCGCGATCAATGGCGACCCCAAGGCCCTGGCGATGTTTGAAACCATCCGCGCCCATGGTGCGCTGCGCATGGGCTTGATCAAACACCTGGACGAAGCGGCCCAGCGTCAGCACACGCCGAAGGTGGCGTTTGTGGCGCGGCCTGCGGACTACGTGGCGTCCAGCGGTAAGGCGATCAAGGCGGGTGATGTCGACCTGCTGGTGCGGGCGCTGTCCATGGGCAAGTTGCACCACGCGATGATGGGCACGGCGGCGGTGGCGATTGGCACGGCGGCGGCGATTTCCGGCACGCTGGTGAATTTGGCGGCGGGCGGCGTGGAGCGCAATGCGGTGCGGTTCGGGCATCCCTCCGGGACGTTGCGCGTAGGCGCCGAGGCCAGCCAGGTCGACGGTGAATGGGTCGTGAAAAAAGCCATCATGAGCCGCAGTGCGCGAGTGTTGATGGAAGGGTTCGTACGCGTCCCCGGCGACGCTTTCTAACCGATCGTTCCCACGCTCTGCGTGGGAATGCATCCCGTGACGCTCTGCGTCACCCTTTTACGGGACGCAGAGCGTCCAAGGCGGCGTTCCCACGCAGAGCGTGGGAACGATCACCCTGACCCTGAGGATGGACCACACCTAACCCACTTTGGAGTACTGCCATGAGCGCCAACGTCGACCAGAACAACCGCCCCGACTACGACCAGGTCCTGCAGGACATCGCCGACTACGTACTGAATTTCAGGATCGAATCCCGCGATGCCCTCGACACCGCCCGCAACTGCCTGATGGACACCCTCGGTTGCGGCCTGCTGGCCCTGCGTTTCCCGGAGTGCACCAAGCACCTGGGGCCGATCGTCGAAGGCACGGTGGTGCCGTTCGGCGCACGGGTGCCGGGCACCTCGTTCCGCCTGGACCCGGTCAAGGCCGCATGGGACATCGGCTGTATCGTGCGCTGGCTCGACTACAACGACACCTGGCTTGCCGCCGAATGGGGTCACCCTTCCGATAACCTCGGTGGCATCCTCGCGGTCGCCGACCATCTCTCGCAAAAACGCGTGGCCAACGGCGACGCACCGCTGACCGTGCGGGCAGTGCTGGAGGCGATGATCATGGCCCACGAAATCCAGGGTGTGATTGCCCTGGAAAACTCCTTCAACCGTGTCGGCCTTGACCACGTGCTGCTGGTGAAAGTCGCCTCCACCGCCGTCACCGCCAAGCTGATGGGCGCCAACCGTGAGCAACTGCTGTCGGCCCTGTCCCAGGCGTTTGTCGATGGCCAGGCATTGCGTACTTATCGTCATGCGCCGAACGCCGGTTCGCGCAAGTCGTGGGCGGCGGGGGATGCGTCGAGTCGCGGGGTGCGCCTGGCGGATATCGCCATGCGCGGCGAGATGGGCATTCCCGGTGTGTTGAGCGCGCCGCAGTGGGGCTTTTACGACGTGCTGTTCAGCCACACCAACAAGGACCTGGCGCTCAAGCCCGAAGACAAGCGCGCCTTCAGCCTGTCGCAGCCCTACGGCACGTATGTGATGGAGAACGTGCTGTTCAAGATCAGCTTCCCCGCCGAGTTCCACGCACAAACCGCCTGCGAGGCAGCAGTCACCCTGCACCCACAGGTGAAGCACCGCCTGCATGAGATCGACAAGATTGTGATCACCACCCACGAATCGGCGATCCGGATCATCTCCAAGGTCGGGCAGTTGGCCAACGCGGCGGACCGCGACCATTGCCTGCAGTACATGACCGCCGTACCGCTGGCGTTTGGCAACCTGGTGGCCGAGCAATACGAAGATGAATTCCACGCGGCCCATCCGATCATCGATGAGCTGCGGGAGAAGATGGTGATTGTCGAGGAGCCGCGCTACAGCCGCGAATACCTGGAGGCCGACAAGCGCTCCATCGCCAATGCGGTGCAGGTGTTCTTCAAGGATGGTTCCAGCACCGAACAGGTGGCCGTGGAATACCCGATTGGCCACCGTCGCCGTCGGGTGGATGGCATTCCGTTGCTTGAAGACAAGTTCAAGGCCAACCTGGCGACCCGGTTTACCGCGCAGCGCAGTGCCGAGATTTTTGCGCTGTGCAAGGATCAGGCACGGCTTGAGGCCACTCCGGTAAACCGGTTTGTGGACCTGTTCGTCATCTGAAGAACACCACTGGTCAAATGTGGGAGCGGGCTTGCTCGCGAATGCGGAGTGTCAGCCAATACATATATGGCTGATCCACCGCATTCGCGAGCAAGCCCGCTCCCACATTAAACCTACATGCTGCCTTCCACATCATCCAGGCTGAACGTCTCGGTATGGTCGTCATAGGAGAAGATCTCCGCATACCGCCCCCAGGCCACCACGCTTTCCAGGGTTTTCTCCACAAAGGCTTCCGTCATCGAGTCTTCCAGTTCCTGCTCGAAGCGCACCCGTGGCGCCCGGTGGCCGCTGCGCTCAAGCAACACCTGGTGAATGCGCGCGGCCAATGGCACGTGGCGGATCAAGTGTTCGGCGAACAGGGTTTTACGCTCCTGGGTGCCGTAGTCGGCGAACAGTTTGCCGGCATCGGTCAGGGTGATATCGGCACCCTTGAGTTCGGCGAAGCCCAAATGCTCAAGCATCTCCGCCACCGGGAACAGATCGTCGACTTCCAGCAAACGCCGTTCAGCCACGGTCGGCAGGCCGGCGTGGCCATTGTAGGGCTCGGCGGCCAGGGTTTCGATCAGGCCAGCCATCAGGTTGGTGGAGACTTCCGGCAACAGGCTGCCCATTTTCAGCTCAGGCAAACCTCTGCTCGCGTCGGCGCTGCGGCGGTCGGTCATCAGGGCGTAGATGTCGTCGACCATTTGCCGGAAGGTCGGGTCCAGGCGGTTGCGCGGGTGGGCAAACGGCACCTTGATCTCGGCCACCACCCGGCCAGGGTTGGACGACAGCACCAGGATGCGGTCGCACATCAGCACGGCTTCTTCGATGTTGTGGGTCACGATCAGGATCGACTTGATCGGCAGTTGCTTGCCGCTCCACAGATCCAGCAGGTCGGTGCGCAGGGTTTCGGCGGTGAGTACGTCCAGCGCCGAGAACGGTTCGTCCATCAGCAGCAGGGTCGGGTTCACCACCAGCCCGCGGGCGAAACCCACGCGTTGGCGCATGCCGCCGGACAGTTCGCGCGGGTAGGCGTTTTCAAAACCGTCCAGGCCGATCAGGTCGATGGCCGCCAGGGCGCGCCTGCGGGATTCCTTGCGCTCGACCTGCAAGGCTTGCAGGCCGGCCTCGACGTTTTCCAGCACGGTCAGCCACGGGAACAGCGCGAAGGTCTGGAACACCATGGCCACGCCTTCGGCCGGGCCGGTGAGTGGCGCGCCGTTGTAGCGCACTTCGCCCGACGACGGCTGAATCAGCCCGGCGATGATGCGCAGCAAGGTCGACTTGCCCGAGCCGGACCGGCCGAGCATGCCGACAATCTCGCCTTCGTGCAGGCTCAAGTTCACGCCGCTGAGGACTTGCAGCTCGTCTTTACCTTTGCCGAACACCCGGTTCACGTTTTTCAACGAGTAGATTTCCGGAGTGTCGGCGGCATGCTCGGTATAGGTAGTCATCACAGCGAGTCCCATCAATTCAGACGAAGTTTGTTTTCAGCCATGGCGTACATCGGCCGCCACACAGCGCGGTTGAACGCCACCACGAAGATCGACATCACCACCACGCCCAGGGCGATCTTCGGGAAGTCGCCGGCCGCGGTGGTCTGGGCGATGTAGGCGCCCAGCCCGTGGGCGACCACGTTGTCGTGGCCCCAGGACACGTACTCGGACACGATACTGGCGTTCCAGGCACCGCCCGAGGCGGTAATCGCGCCGGTGACGTAGTACGGGAAAATCCCCGGCAGCATCACCTTGCGCCACCACAACCAGCCGCGAATGCGGAAGTTGGCGGCGGCTTCCTTGAAGTCATTCGGGAACGCGCTGGCTCCGGCGATCACGTTGAACAGGATGTACCACTGGGTGCCCAGCACAATCAGCGGGCTCAGCCAGATATCCGGGTTGAGGTTGTAGTGCAGGATCACGATGACGAACACCGGGAACAGCAGGTTCGCCGGGAAGGCCGCGAGGAACTGCGCCAGCGGCTGGATCTTTTCCGCCAGGGCCGGGCGCAAGCCGATCATCACGCCCAGCGGCACCCAGATCAGCGAGGCGATCAGGATCAGGCCAGCCACACGCAGCAGCGTGATGAAGCCCAGCACAAATACGTGGCCGACTTCGGCCAGGGTCACTTCGGTGCCGACGTACTGCACGATGTGGTACAGCGCATAAGCGGCCAGCAGCGCGATGAGTGCGCCCCATACCCAGTCGATCACTTTTGACGCTTTCGGGGTTTCTGCCGGCAGCGCCTTGAGTGCACCGCCCGCCAGGCTGAAGCGCTTGTTGCCAATGCGGCTGATGGCGCGGGTGACAGGCCGCAGGACGCGCTGGACGATGCGCGTGCGCTGGATCAGGTTCAGCAGCCAGGATTGCGGCGCGGCACCCTGGGAGGCGGTGGTCTCCATGCGGAACTTGTCGGCCCAGGCCACCAGTGGGCGGAACAGGAACTGGTCGTACATCAGGATGACCACAATCATCGCCAGGATCACGTAGCCCACGGCGTGCAGGTCTTTCTGGGCAATCGCCAGGGCCAGGTATGAGCCCACGCCCGGCAAGGTGATGGTCTTGTCGCCGACGGTAATGGCCTCGGAGGCGACCACGAAAAACCAGCCGCCGGACATGCTCATCATCATGTTCCACACCAGCCCGGGCATGGCGAAGGGTACGTCGAGCTTCCAGAACCGCTGCCAACCGGAAAGCCGCAGGTTGGTCGACACTTCCACCAGGTCATGGGGCAGCATGCGCAGCGACTGGTAGAAGCTGAACGTCATGTTCCAGGCCTGGCTGGTGAAAATCGCAAAGATGGCCGCGAACTCCGCGCCGAGCACACGCCCGGGGAACAGCAGCAGGAAGAACGTCACCGTGAACGAGATGTAACCCAGTACCGGTACCGATTGCAGGATGTCGAGCACGGGCACCAGCAGTTTCTCGGCGCGCCGGCTTTTGGCGGCCAGGGTGCCGTACAACAGGGTGAACACCAGCGCTGCAACCATCGCCGCCAGCATGCGCATCGTGGTGCGCATCGCGTATTCCGGCAGGTTGGCCGGGTCCAGCGAGATCACTTCACTCTGCAGGGTGGCGATAGGCGCCCAGGTTTCCCGCGCAGTGATGGAGAAAAACAGTAAAAAGCCGATCACCAGGGGCAGGGCGACCAAATCCCAGCGGTTGGGTAGCAAGCGCAATGTGGATGCAGGGATGTAGTGACGGAACACTCTTTTCATAGGCAGTCATTCCTGCAGCGTTCAGGTTCAGGGGCGTGATGGGAGTGAGCTTAGCTGCTGCACGAATGACCCACCGAGAAGGGCGGGCGCTGTTTTCGCGAGTCAGGGGCAACGAGGCGTTGCTGGCGGGATTGTACGTTTCTGAATGTTACAAGCGCATAAATTTGCTGTCAGTTTCCTGTACGAACGGCGACTAGGGCGTCGGCGCCCCGGTCGTCGCTCGGCGGTTATTCAAACCGCAGGATCACCCTGCGATTGTGTTTGCTCTTCTTCTCGATTTTTTCGCAGAACACCCGGCCGATTTCCTCGGTATTGGTCACATGGGTGCCGCCGCAGGGCTGGATATCGATCCCGGCGATTTCAATCACCCGTACTGCCCCCTGGATGACCGGTGGCGCCACCGCCTGGGTGCGAGTGATCTGCAGCAGGGTTGAATACTCCGAGGCGGGCATGGACAGGGTTTTCACCCCATGAGCCTGTTCGATCAAGGCATTGAGGTCACGGGTGATGGTCTCTTTGTCGAGGGTCATTTCCGGCAGGTCGAAATCCAGGCGGCCCTTGTCGGCGCCGATACTGCAACCGGTCACCGGAGCGTCGATGATCGAGCACAGGAGGTGCAGGCAGGTGTGCATTTTCATGTGCTGGTAGCGACGTTCCCAGTCCAGGCTGGCGTCTACCTGCATCCCGGCGGCCAGTTGCTCGGGGCAGTGTTCTACCTGGTGCCAGATGATCGAGCGCAGCACCGGGTCACGCACGGTGCCGGTGATGTCGACGCGGCTGCCGTCGGGCAGGATGAAATGGCCGGTGTCCCCCGGTTGGCCGCCGCCGGTGGGGTAGAACAGCGTGTGCTCCAGGGCGATTCCCTGTTCGCTGACGGCAATCACCCGCGCACTGAAGGCATTTTGGTAAGGCGCGCTGTCGAACAGCGCGAGGGTTTCCATGGTGTGCACGGACATGTTCAACCTCCGACGATCAGTGGGCTGGCTTGCAGCAGGCGACGAACCATCGCGCTCAAGCCAGGAGGAGATAGCAGGGTGATTTCAAATTCGGGCCCGGTCACTTTCAGGTTCAGCGGCAGGCGCGGCGGGTAGGCGTTGGTTTCGATGTGCCGCAGGCGGAATTGCAGGTGATGACGTTCCTTGACTGTCGGCTCCAGCAGCAGGCCGGGCAGGGGATGAAAGTCAGCGTCCAATACCGTCACCTTGTGGCTGGCGTTGACTTCGCCCACCACGTGCAGGCGTTCGTCGAGGGCAAACGCGCCGAGGTAATTGCTGTGGTCCGACTCATCGTTTTTCTGCAACTGGATCTGGTTGACCACCTTGACCTTGGTGCCGGCCGGCACGTCCTGGGTGATCACGCAGGACGGGCTGATGAACACGTTGTCGCCGATCAGCACGTAACCGAGCACCCGTGCGCCGGAGCCGACTTCCACGTTGTTGCCCAGCCGCGGGTGGCGCTTGCCGTCCGGGTTGTTGGCGATGCCCCGGGCGCCGAGGGTCACGCCGCAGAGGATGTAGCAGTCGTTGCCGATCTCGCAGGTTTCACCGATGACCGTGCCGTAACCGTGGTCCAGCACAAAGCGCCGGCCGATCCGCGCCGCAGGGTGAATTTCGGCGCCGGACAGGATCTTGCCCTGGTTGCTCAGCTTCAGGGCGATGGCGGAAAACACGCCGTTGTTCTTGTCCGGGAAATTCCACACCAGGTGGGCCAGGCGGTAATACAGCACGGCCTTGAACGAGGCGTAGGACTCCAGGATCAGCTCTCCGCGCCCACGGGACGCCGGGTCGCGCCAGGCATAGGCGATCAGGTCTTCGGCCACCGCCTGGGCCGCCGCCTGGATCAGCGGCGCGAGATGCGCCTCCAGCTGCTTCAACTGCGCAGGCGTAAGCGTGGTGATGAGGTGGGTGAGCAACTCATCGTGCAGTTGTTGCATGTCGATAAAGCCCCCCATGGAGGCACCCCCGCAATAGTTGTTATTCAAAACAGGGCAGATAGCTGTCGGCACTGTCGTAGACCATGGTCAGCACGACGGTGTCGGTGGGCAGCTCCGGCGCCAGCTTGGCGATGGCTACCATGTTGGCGGCCGACGACAGCCCGAGGCTGATGGCGTCGGTGCGCATGATGCGTTTGATCATGTCGAGGCATTCCTGGCGCGACACCTTGAGCATTCCGTCAATGATCGCGACGTTGAGAATGCTCGGGATCAAGCCGATCGACAGGCCCTGGATATGGTGCGGCGCATGGCGGTCGCTGAGCAGGTCGCACTCTTCCGGCTCCACCCCCATCACGCGGATCGCCGGCCAGGTGCTCTTGAGGGTTTCGCCGATGCCGGTGATATGGCCGCCGGTGCCGATGCCGCTGACGAAGTAGTCCACACGCAGCTCGCCGAAGGCGCGGATGATTTCCCGGGCGGTGGTGTCACGGTGGGTCTGCGGGTTGGCGCCGTTGCGCTGCTGGTTGAGCATCACGTAGCTGGGGTTTTCCAGCTGCAGCTCCATGCACTTTTCGCCGTGGGAATTGTTGCCCAGGCGGCTGTCCGACAGCACCACCCTGGCGCCGTACAGGCGCAGCAGTTTCTGCTTCTCGGGGCTGTAGTTGTCGGGGATCACCAGCACCACTTTGTAGCCCAGCACGTTACCGGCCATCACCAGGCCGATGCCGGTGTTGCCGCCGCTGGGCTCAATGATGGTTTGCCCTGAGCCACGAATCAGAATGCCCCGGCGCTCGGCGTCGAGGATCATGCCCAGGGCGATGCGTGCCTTGTGGCTGCCGCCGGGGTTGAGGGATTCCAGCTTGGCGTAGACCTCGATGCCGAGGTCTTCGGAAAACTGTTCCAGGCGCACGATGGGCGTTTGGCCAATGGCGTCGAGTATCGAGTTATGCAACATCAAGTAAGAGCCCATGGCCGCTGATCAGTACAAAGGCATGTCGGGTTCGACGTCGCGAACCCAGTGTTTCATGCCACCTTGCAGTACTTTGGTGTTGGCGAATCCGGCGGCCAGCAAGGTGCTGGCGGCTTGCTCCGCGCGGGTCCCGGCGTAGCAGATGAGGTAGTGGGTGTTGTCGCGGCTGAGGTTGGCGAGTTGCCCGTCGAGCTCGGCCAGCGGGATGTGCACCACCCCCGGCAACTTGCACACTTCCAGCTCGCTGGCGTCCCGCACATCCAGCAGTACGTCGGCCTTGCTGTGTTGCTCGAGCAGTTGCTTGAGCACCCGCGGCTTGATGTAGCGTTCTTCGGCCAGGGAAGGTTGGCTTGGCAGGGCGTCGGCGCAGACGGCGGGGGCGATGGTTTGGCTGTGGCGCAGTTCCGAGCAGCAAGGGCAGTCGGCGCGGCGCTTGAAGCGGATCTCGCTGAACTTCATCGCCAGCGCATCAAAGCGCATCAGCCGGCCCGAGAGTGGTTCGCCAATGCCGATCAGCAGCTTGATCGCCTCGGTGGCCTGGATCATCCCGACCACCCCGGGTAATACGCCGATGACCCCGCCGGCGCTGCAGTTGGGCGCCAGTTCCGCCGGTGGTGCCTGGGGAAACAGGCAGCGATAGCACGGCCCGCCTTTATAGTTGAGCACGCTGATCTGCCCGTCGAAGCGGTAGATGGCGCCGTACACCAACGGCTTGCCCAACTGCACGCAAGCGTCGTTGACCAGGTAGCGGGTTTCGAAATTGTCGGTGCCGTCGATCACCAGGTCATAGGCGCCCACCAGTTCCAGGGCGTTGTCGGTGTTGAAGGCGGTGTCGTAGGTGTTGATCTGGATGTGGCTGTTGAGGTCCTGCAAGCGCTGCTTGGCGGACTCGACCTTGGGCAGGCCCAGGGTGCTGTTGCCGTGGACGATCTGGCGTTGCAGGTTGCTGCTTTCCACCACGTCGAAATCCACCAGCCCCAGGGTGCCGATGCCGGCTGCCGCCAGGTACAGGCTGATGGGCGAACCGAGGCCGCCGGTGCCGATGATCAGCACGCGGGCTTTCTTCAGGTTCAACTGGCCTTCGCGGCCGACGCCGGGCAGGGTGATGTGGCGCACGTAGCGCTGCACTTCTTCGTTGCTCAGTTGGTCGACGTCCATGCCGCCGGAGGTGGCCAGCAACACTTCGATTTTGGCTTTTTCGGGCAACCGGTCGTTGGCGTCGATCAGTTCCTCTTCGGCGGTGAACAGGAAGTGTTCCTTGAGCTGGTTGTTCTCGTAGAGCAGGTGCGCCCGCAATTGCGGGTGCTCGATGCAGAGGTTTTCAATGACTTCGCGCAATGTCGATCCGGCACCCTCGAGGGTCGATGCTGGCAGCTTGGCCACGCGGACCAGGATGTCGGGGAAAGAGACAGCGTTCATGCACAACTCCGTTTGCAGGTCGTTGAAGGGGTTTTGGGCGAAACGTTTGCCATCCCAGGCAAACAGCTTGGAACCTTGGGTCTTGCCCTGGCGAACATCCACCACCAGGTAACTTACGGGGTAGATCGGCTCGCCCATGAAGAGGGCCTTGTCCTGGTCTTCGTCGCTGAAATACGCGCCGACGTCAGGGTGGGAGTGGTAGATCACCACCACCGGGTTATCACCGCGAAACGCCTTGTTCATCATCAGCGTGTCGGCCACCGAAAAGGTGTAGCCGTTGGCGGCGCTGCGTGGATACATCTCGGGGTTCTTGCGGTGCAGCTCGTTCTGGATGTTGCTGCCCAGGTACACGCTGCCATCGGCGAAAACGAAGCCGCAGCATTCCTCGGGGTAGCTGCGGTCGGCGTGGGCGTAGATCTGCTCCAGTGCGCTTGGGCTCAGGACCTTCATCTCAGTTTTTCTTCGCCAGGAGCTTTTCGATGGGCAGCTTGGTGATGGCAAAGCCGGCCAGCAGGATCGCCGAATACATCATCAGGTCCCTGGAAATCTGCACGCCCTCGTACCAGGCCCCGATGATCACCGCGAACACCGGGAAGATGATGAACACGAAGGACAAAATGATCGGGCTCAGGCGCTTGAGCAGCATGAAATACACGATAAAGCCGCCCACCGAGGCCACCAGCCCGAGGTAGAACAGCGCACTCCAGGAACGCAGGGTGATGTCTTCAAAGGTCGGGGTTTCAAACCACAGCCCGGCGACAAACAGCATCAACCCGGCGATGCCGATGGGCAGGGTGTTGTAGGTGATCACGCTGATGGCACTGCCTTGTTTCTTGGTAATCACGTAGCACAAGGCATGCATGATCGCCGCAGCGAGGATCGCCAGCACGCCGAAGAACTCGGCGTGGTCCAGGTGCAGGCCCTGGCTCTTGATGATCATGTACAGGCTGCCGAACCCGATGGCGATGCCGATCACCTGGGAAAAGTAGATGCGCTCGCGCAGGAACAGCGCGGAGAAAATCAGGATAAACACCGGCATGCAGCTGAACAGCAGCGCGGTGAGGCCGGACGAGACATGCATTTCGCCGTAGTTGAGCAGGTAATACGGAACGCTGAAGTAGGACAGCGTCACAAACACGAAGAACCAGCGGCTTTCCCGGGGAAACAGGATCGGCTCGCGGCGCACCCAGGCGAAACACAGGAACAGCGGAAACGCGATCAGGAACCGCAGCCCGGCGGAGGTCAGCGGTGGCACGCTTTCCACGGCGATCTTGATGCCCAGCCAGGTAGTGCCCCAGCTGAGACACACGATCAGGAACATCACACTGGTAATCAGCCCGGCCAACCACTGCTTGTGAGTTTTTGTTTTTCCAGCATTTTCGAGAACGGCGGACATTGGCATCGTGACATTGCTTCCATGAGACCGAATTGACCTCTATATTGAGTGCCGTGATTCGGTGATTGAACCCGTAAAAGCACACTATTAGGGCGAATGATGGCTGTCAAAACAAATATTGACATGGTGTCAATTATGCGAGAAGGACTCTCCAACGGGCAGGGCGTGAAGTACAAGCGCCTGTCCGATGTCATGGAGCGAGGCATCCTTGAAGGCTTGATTGAACCGGGAAGAAAACTGCCGCCTCATCGGGTGCTTTCCGACAATCTGGGGGTCACCATTGGCACCATCAGCCGCGCCTACGGCGAGCTGGAACGCCTGGGGCTGGTAGTGGCGCGGGTCGGCGACGGTACTTTCGTACGCAAGCGTGGGATGGAGCGCCAGCGGGATGAAGGCTTTCGCAACTTCAGCGACGAGCCGCGGCAATACTTTGATATGAGCCGCAACATGCACATCCCCGGGCAGGAGACCACGTTCCTGGCCCAGAGCTTCCAGACGCTGGCGAACAACGCCAAGTTCTTGCAGGACATCAGTGCCTACACCCCGGATGCCGGGCTGCCGCGTTACCGGGCGGCGGGTGCGCAGTGGCTGGTGCAGCGGGATTTCCACCCGATTCCCGAGCAGGTGATTTGCGTGAACGGCGGCCAGCATGGGTTGCTCTGCGCAATGATGGCGCTGTTGCGAGCCGGTGATACGGTGGTGACCGAACAGTTGACCTATCCAGGGTTGATCACCGCCGCGCGCATGCTGGGCATCCGCCTGATCGGCCTGGAAATGGATGAAGAAGGGCTGCTGCCGGGGGCGCTGGATGAAGTCTGCCGCAATCACCGGGTGTCGGCGTTGTACTGCACGCCGACCATCCAGAATCCTACGACAGCGGTGCTATCGGTCCCGCGCCGTGAGGCATTGGTGAAGGTCTGTCGGGAACACAACCTGCTGATTCTCGAGGATGAGGCCCACGGTGTGCTGGTGGAAGACCGTCCGCCGCCCCTGAGTCATTTTGCCCCGGAGCGTACGATTCTGATCAGCAGCCTGAGCAAGGCGGTATCGGCAGGCTTGCGCGTTGGGTACGTGCATGCACCGCCGGCGCTGGTCAGCCGGATTTCTGCGGCCTTGCGTTCCACCTGCTGGATGGCCACGCCGGTCACCCTGGAACTGGCGACCCAGTGGATCGAAAACGGCACGGCGGAACACCTGTTGCACCAGCAGATCCAGGAAATCAGCCGCCGCAAGGCACTGGTGGAAGGTTTGTTGATCGGGCTGGAGTACCGCACTCACCTGAACAGCCCGCACTTCTGGATCGAAGTCCCGGAGCCATGGCGCGCGTCGGAAATCGAAGCGGAGTTAAAGCAGAACAATTACCTGATTGCGACAGCCGAAGCGTTCGCGGTGGGGCAGACGGCGGTGCCGCAATTCATTCGGGCGAGCATCTGCAATACGTCGGGGGATGATCAGTTGCTGCTGGATGGGTTCGATGCGCTGGCGACGGCGCTGGGGCAGGGTGGGGGGCGGTTTCACCTGTGAACCCAACAGCTTGTGTGAACATGACCCCTGTGGCGAGGGAGCTTGCTCCCGCTGGGCTGCGAAGCAGCCCCAAAGCCATTCACTAAATACCAGTCGTCTGGTTTGCGACTGCTGCGCAGTCGAGCGGGAGCAAGCTCCCTCGCCACAGAAGCTCCCTCGCCACACAAGCACCTTGGCCAGCGCGCGGAGTTACTTGAACCGCCGCTCCACCCCTTTCTCCACCAGTATCTTCGCCGAAATCTCTTCCACCGAAAAATGCGTGGAATTGATGTGCGCAATATTTTCCCGGCGGAACAGATTTTCCACCTCCCGCACTTCAAATTCGCACTGCGCATAGCTGGAGTAACGGCTATTGGGCTTGCGCTCGTTGCGAATCGCCGTCAGGCGGTCCGGGTCGATGGTCAGCCCGAACAGCTTGTGCTGGTGCGCGCGCAGGGCGCTCGGCAGCGTCAGGTGCTCCATGTCGTCTTCGGTCAGCGGGTAGTTGGCCGCGCGAATCCCGAACTGCATGGCCATATAAAGGCAGGTCGGCGTCTTGCCGCAGCGGGACACGCCCACCAGGATCAAATCAGCCTTGTCGTAGTAGTGGGTGCGGGCGCCGTCGTCGTTGTCGAGGGCGAAGTTCACCGCCTCGATCCGCTCCATATAGTTGGAGTTATGGCCAATGGAGTGAGATTTTCCGACAGAGTATGACGAATGTTCACTTAACTCTTGTTCCAGCGGCGCCAGGAAGGTAGAGAAGATGTCGATCATGAAACCATTGGAGGTGGCGAGGATCTCACGAATGTCCTGATTGACGATGGTGTCGAAAATGATCGGACGAAATCCGTCTTTTTCGGCCGCCAGATTGATTTGTTGTACCATGGCTCGCGCTTTATCCACGCTATCGATATAGGGTCGCGTGAATTTGCTGAAGGTAATGTTTTCGAACTGCGCCAGCAGGCTTTGACCCAGGGTTTCGGCTGTAATGCCGGTGCCGTCGGAGATAAAGAAAGCAGATCGTTTCATTTGAGCCTTGGGCCTTAAGCTGATGACGAATCTTGGATATGATAGGCGCGATTTTGCCGTCCCGCAGTGGGCCGCATTCTCACTTATTTTCCAGGTCCAGGCCACAAACGCCGGTAACCGCTCCTACTGAGCCGCCGGCGTCCTGAGCTTTTCCAACACAGAAAGTGGAGAGATCACCTTGGTAGAGTACGTAGTTTCCCTCGATAAGCTCGGCGTCCATGATGTAGAGCACGTAGGGGGCAAGAACGCATCCCTGGGCGAGATGATCAGTAATCTTGCGGGCGCCGGTGTATCGGTGCCAGGTGGTTTTGCCACCACCGCCCAGGCTTACCGTGATTTCCTCGAGTTGAGCGGCCTCAACGATCAGATCCATGCCGCCCTCGATGCGCTGGACGTCGATGACGTCAACGCCCTGGCCAAGACTGGCGCCCAGATCCGTCAATGGATCATGGAAGCCGAGTTCCCCGAGAAGCTCAACGCCGAGATCCGCACCGCGTTTGCCACGCTGTCGGCCGGTAACCCCGACATGGCTGTCGCCGTGCGCTCCTCGGCCACCGCCGAAGACCTGCCTGACGCCTCCTTTGCCGGCCAGCAGGAAACCTTCCTGAACATCCGCGGCGTGGAAAACGTGATCCGCGCAGCCAAGGAAGTGTTCGCCTCTCTCTTTAACGATCGCGCCATTTCCTACCGCGTGCACCAGGGTTTCGACCACAAGCTGGTGGCCCTGTCTGCCGGTGTGCAGCGCATGGTGCGTTCGGAAACCGGCACCGCCGGCGTGATGTTCACCCTGGACACCGAATCGGGCTTCCGCGACGTGGTGTTCATCACCGGCGCCTACGGCCTCGGCGAAACCGTCGTACAAGGCGCGGTGAACCCGGACGAATTCTACGTCCATAAACACACCCTTGAAGCCGGCCGCCCGGCCATCCTGCGCCGCAACCTGGGCAGCAAGGCGATCAAGATGATCTACGGCGACGAGGCCAAGGCCGGTCGCTCGGTGAAAACCGTTGATGTCGACAAGGCCGAACGCGCGCGTTTCTGCCTGACCGACGCCGAAGTCAGCGAACTGGCCAAACAAGCGATGATCATCGAGAAGCACTACAAGTGCCCGATGGACATCGAATGGGCCAAGGACGGCGACGACGGCAAGCTGTACATCGTCCAGGCCCGCCCTGAGACCGTGAAGAGCCGCACCTCGGCCAACGTCATGGAACGCTACCTGTTGAAAGAAACCGGCACCGTGCTGGTGGAAGGCCGTGCCATCGGCCAGCGCATCGGCGCCGGCAAGGTGCGGATCATCAAGGACGTGTCCGAGATGGACAAGGTCCAGCCAGGCGACGTGCTGGTCTCCGACATGACCGACCCGGACTGGGAACCGGTGATGAAGCGCGCCAGCGCCATCGTCACCAACCGTGGCGGGCGTACCTGCCACGCGGCGATCATCGCCCGCGAGCTGGGGATTCCGGCAGTGGTCGGTTGCGGTAACGCCACCCAACTGTTGAAAGACGGCCAGGGCGTAACCGTGTCCTGCGCTGAAGGCGACACCGGCTTCATCTTCGAAGGTGAGCTGGGCTTCGATATCAAGCAAAACTCCATCGACGCCATGCCCGACCTGCCGTTCAAGATCATGATGAACGTCGGCAACCCGGACCGCGCCTTCGATTTCGCGCAATTGCCGAACGCCGGTGTGGGCCTGGCCCGCCTGGAGTTCATCATCAACCGCATGATCGGTGTGCACCCCAAGGCCCTGCTGAACTACGACGGCCTGCCGCCGGACATCAAGGAAAGCGTCGACAAGCGCATCGCCGGCTACAACGACCCGGTGGGCTTCTACGTCGAGAAGCTGGTGGAAGGCATCAGCACCCTGGCAGCGGCGTTCTACCCGAAAAAGGTCATCGTGCGCCTGTCGGACTTCAAGTCCAACGAGTACGCCAACCTGATCGGCGGCAAGCTTTACGAGCCGGAAGAAGAAAACCCGATGCTCGGCTTCCGTGGCGCCTCGCGCTACATCAGCGAAGCCTTCCGTGACTGCTTCGAGCTGGAATGCCGCGCCCTCAAGCGCGTGCGCAACGAGATGGGCCTGACCAACGTCGAAATCATGGTGCCGTTCGTGCGCACCCTGGGTGAAGCGAGCCAGGTGGTGGACCTGCTGGCTGAAAACGGCCTGTCCCGTGGCGAGAACGGCCTGCGCGTCATCATGATGTGCGAGCTGCCATCCAATGCCATCCTGGCTGAAGAGTTCCTGGAGTTCTTCGACGGCTTCTCCATCGGTTCCAACGACCTGACCCAGCTGACCCTGGGCCTGGACCGCGACTCCGGGATCATCGCCCACCTGTTCGACGAGCGTAACCCTGCGGTCAAGAAGCTGCTGGCCAACGCCATCCAGGCGTGCAACAAGGCCGGCAAGTACATCGGGATCTGCGGCCAAGGCCCTTCCGATCACCCGGACCTGGCCAAGTGGCTGATGGAGCAGGGCATCGAAAGCGTCTCGCTGAACCCCGATTCCGTACTGGAAACCTGGTTCTTCCTGGCTGAAGGCCAAGCTCAGGCGTAACACGCAACACCCAAAAGTGCCGGTCAACCTTGCGGTTGGCCGGCATTTCTCATTCTGTACAGGGCGGAACTCCTTCCGGACGCCGCCCTTTTTTGTGCAAGAGCATTATGCAAAGCAGCAGCAACCTGTTTCCCGTCGCCTTGATCAGCGCTGAGCGTCGTGGCGACCTGAGTGAAGATGTGTATCGGCTGAAACCCGGCAACAGCCCTGACGGTACCGTCGAGCTGGCCGTGACCCGCCTGGGCCTGGCTGACGTCCCGGAAAACCGGGGCGTGCCGGTGGTTTTGTTGCATGGCAGTTTTTCCAACCGCCGCTTCTGGTACTCGCCCAAGGGGATCGGCCTGGGCGCCTACCTGGCGCGCGAAGGGTTTGACGTCTGGATCCCGGAAATGCGCGGTCACGGGCTGTCCCGGCGCAACCAGGACTACGCCAGGAATCGTGTCGCCGACTATGCTCGCTACGACTTGCCGGCCATTGCCGCCTTCGTGCGTGAGCAAAGCGGGCAGATTCCCCACTGGATCGGGCATTCCCTGGGTGGCACAACCCTGGCTGCGGCCCTGGGTGGGCAGCACCTTGGCGCGCCGGCAGTGGCCTCGGTGGCGCTGTTTGGCTGCCAGGTCAGTCGCACGCATTGGCCGTTGAAGTTGCCACCGGTGGAGTGGACCGGTCGCCTGCTCTTGAAACGTTTCGGCCAATTGTCCGGCGCTCGGTGGAAACGCGGCCCGGAGGACGAGCCGGCGGGCGTATTGATTGAAGCCATGCGCTGGAATGGGCTGTTCGGCCGCTTTGGCGAAGGTAAGCAGGATTGGTGGAAAGGCCTGGCCGAGGTTGACGTGCCGCTGTTGGCGGTGAGCGCCGCCGGCGATCACCAGGACCCGGACTGGGCCTGTCGCAAGCTCTTTGAGCAGGTCGGCTCCGAGCATCGCCAATACCTGTGCCTGGGGCGCCAGCAAGGGTTCAGCGGGAATTTCGGGCATGTCGAGATGCTCGTCAGCAAGGCCGCCCAGGCTGAAGTGTGGCCGCTGGTGACGCGCTGGTTGAAAAATCCGCTTACACCTTTGCTGGGGGCGCAGGCGCAGGAACTGGCAGCGGTTTGAGCGCAAGGCTCTATCAGGGGCGTTTCGCTTGTTTGCCGTAGAGGCTAAGATATGACGCGTTGGGTGGTTCTGGTCATATTCAGTCGCGCAGTGGGTCTTGCGTTGCTATCCGATGGGCCTGACTATTCGGCCCGGATTAAAGAACCTTCACGGCAAAGCGTTTCCAGATGTAAGTAAACAGTGGGATGTTTGACACCTTCTTTCACCTACAGGAGTTTCTCGATGAACCATTACCTTACCCCCGACCTGTGTGATGCCTATCCGGAGCTGGTGCAGGTGGTTGAGCCGATGTTCAGCAATTTCGGCGGCCGGGACTCCTTTGGTGGCGAGATCGTGACCATCAAGTGCTTTGAAGACAATTCCCTGGTCAAGGAACAAGCCGAGCTCAATGGGGCCGGCAAGGTGCTGGTGGTCGATGGTGGAGGTTCCCTGCGCCGCGCGTTGCTGGGCGACATGATCGCCGAGAAAGCCGCGAAAAACGGCTGGGAAGGGCTGGTGATCTACGGCTGCATCCGCGATGTCGACGTAATCGCCCAGACCGACCTGGGCGTGCAGGCCCTGGCCAGCCACCCGATGAAGACTGACAAGCGCGGTATTGGCGATTTGAACGTGGCGGTGACATTCGCCGGCGTGACCTTCCGCCCGGGCGAGTACGTGTACGCCGACAATAACGGTGTGATCGTCTCCCCCAGCCCGCTGAAGATGCCTGAATAAACAGCAGTAGCCGACAGGGGTGAGGATGTTCGAGGAAGAAAACGCGCAGTGGGGGCTGGTGCATGCCCTGGTGCTGGACGGTAAAGGTGGTGCGCGTTCGATTGCCCGGACAGAGCTTGATGAGCTGCAACTGCAGCCTCAGGAAAGCCTGTGGCTGCATTGGGACCGTAGCCATCCCCAGACCCAGACCTGGTTGCGCAAATCCAGCGGCCTCAGCGAATTCGCCTGTGACCTGCTGCTGGAGGAGAACACTCGCCCACGCCTGTTGCCGCTGCCGGATGCCGAGCTGCTGCTGTTTTTGCGCGGGGTCAACCTCAATCCCGGCGCCGAACCGGAAGACATGGTCTCGGTGCGGATCTTTGCCTCGGCAGCGCGGGTGATTTCCCTGCGTTTGCGCCCATTGCGCGCCACCGACGAGTTGCTGGTGCAACTGGCAGACGGCAAGGGGCCGAAGACTTCCTCGGAACTGGTCCTGTATATGGCGCAGTACCTGACCAACAAGGTTCAGGATCTGGTCAGCGACTTGTCCGAAATCGTCGATATCGAAGAAGAAAAACTGGATGCCGACGAACGGTATACTCCGGAGCATGGCAGCGTTTTGCAGATCCGTCGGCGCGCCGCCGGGCTTAAACGTTTCCTGTCGCCGCAGCGGGATATTTTCGCGCAGTTGACCCGGATCAAATTGCCCTGGTTCTGTGACGACGATGCTGACTACTGGAACGAATTGAACAACAGCCTGACCCGCTACCTGGAAGAGCTTGAGCTGGCCCGGGAGCGCGTGGGGCTTGTGCTGGAGACCGAAGACCGGCGTTTGAGCCTGCGCATGAACCGCACCATGTACCGCTTCGGGATCATCACCGGGATCTTCCTGCCGATGAGTTTCCTGACCGGTTTGCTGGGCATCAATGTGGGCGGAATTCCGTTCTCTTCCAGCCCTTACGGGTTCCTGATTGCTTGCCTGATGATGGTCACGGTGGCGGTCGGGCAATGGTGGTTGTTTCGACGGTTACGTTGGGTTTGAGCTGAATGTGACCTGAACGTGGAAAGAGGTCATGTGACCCGAAGAATTTTACCCTCGTCTTTTAAATCACTTGCGAGAGGTTTTTTATGCACGATCCGTTCGAACAGTCTTTGCGTGACATGCTCAATGCCTCGCCGTCCAACCGGGACGACGATGCTTGCCTGGGTCGCGTCTTGAAAACCGCCAACCGCCAGGTCGGGGCTGGGGATCTGTTCGGTCTGCTTGGCCGCTGGTTGCCGGCGTTGATGATGGCCTTGAACAATGGTTCGGCCCATGTCTCACCGGTTTCCCGTCGTAAACCTCTTGCTCGCACTGCTGATAAGGCTGAATGAATATGGAACTCGATCTCTGGACCCAGAGTCTGGTAACTGCAATGACTGCGTTGTGGACCAAGGTGGCGAATTTCATTCCCAACCTGTTTGGTGCACTGGTGGTGGTACTGCTGGGTTTTGTCGTGGCCAAGCTGCTTGACACCCTGCTTTCCAAATTGCTGGCTAAGCTGGGTCTTGATCGATTGATGGGTGGCACCGGCCTGACCAAGATTTTGGGGCGTGCCGGGTTGCAAGTGCCGATCTCGACCCTGATCGGCAAGATCGTTTATTGGTTTGTTTTGCTGATTTTTCTGGTTTCTGCGGCTGAATCCCTTGGACTTGAGCGAGTTTCAGCTACGCTCGACATGCTGGCGCTGTATTTGCCGAAAGTATTCGGTGGCGCGCTGGTGTTGCTGGTAGGGGTTTTGCTGGCGCAACTGGCCAATGGCCTGGTGCGTGGCGCGGCTGAAGGCGTGGGTCTGGATTACGCCAGCGGCCTGGGGCGAATTGCCCAGGGTCTGGTGATTATCATCAGTATTTCGGTCGCGATCAGCCAGCTGGAGGTCAAGACTGACCTGCTGAACCATGTGATTGTGATTGTTTTGATTACCGTTGGTCTGGCCGTTGCGCTGGCCATGGGACTGGGAAGCCGGGAAATTGCCGGGCAGATTCTTGCGGGAATCTATGTGCGTGAGCTATATCAGGTTGGGCAACAAGTGCGTGTGGGCGAGGTCGAAGGGCAGATCGAGGAGATCGGCACGGTCAAGACGACAGTGCTGACGGACGATGGCGAACTGGTGTCGCTTTCGAACCGGATCCTGCTGGAACAGCATGTGACTAGCCGCTAACCCGGCGAATCCTGCTAATGTACGCCGCCGCAAACCTGGGTATCCAGGCCATGGCGGACATTGACCTGACTGTCGGCACGACTTGTTTTGAATAAAGCCCAAACGCTGTCCACGCGCTATGACCCCCGTGAGCTCTCTGATGAGGAGTTGGTCGCGCGCTCGCACACGGAGCTGTTTCACGTAACACGCGCGTACGAAGAATTGATGCGCAGGTATCAACGCACTCTGTTCAACGTTTGTTCAAGGTATTTAGGGAACGATAGAGATGCGGATGATGTCTGTCAGGAAGTGATGCTCAAGGTGCTATACGGCCTGAAGAACTTCGAGGGAAAATCGAAGTTCAAGACATGGCTCTATAGCATCACGTACAACGAGTGCATCACGCAGTATCGGAAGGAACGGCGAAAGCGTCGCTTGATGGATGCTTTGAGTCTGGACCCCCTTGAGGAAGCGTCTGAGGAAAAGGCGCCTACCCCGGAAGAAAAGGGCGGACTCGATCGCTGGTTGGTGCATGTGAATCCGATTGACCGGGAAATTCTGGTGCTACGATTTGTCGCAGAGCTGGAGTTTCAGGAGATCGCTGACATCATGCATATGGGTTTGAGTGCTACAAAAATGCGTTACAAACGCGCTCTTGATAAATTACGTGAGAAATTTGCGGGCAGCACTGAAACTTAGTGCGTGGCAAATATCTCTTACGTGTAGGCAAGTTCTGTTAGACTTGTCGCCGAGTTGTCCCCCGGTATGTGGGACTGCTTTACAATCACCAGATGGGGATTTAACGGATGAAACTGAAAAACACCTTGGGCTTGGCCATTGGTACTCTTATTGCTGCCACTTCTGTCGGCGCTCTGGCACAAGGCCAAGGCGCAGTTGAAGGCCAGCTGTTTTACAAAAAGCAGTTCAACGATAGCGTCAAACATATCGAAGACGGCTTCAATCCTGGCGCCAGCATCGGTTACTTCCTGACCGACGACGTGTCGATCAACCTGAACTACGACACTACCAACCACACCCGTTCGAACGACGGTACTGGCAACCAGAAGATCAAAGGTGATACCGGCAGCGTTACTGCCCAGTACCACTTCGGTCAAGCTGGCGTCGACTCCCTGCGTCCATACGTAGAGGGCGGTTTCGGCCACCAGAGCCGTACCAACGTTGAAGCTGATGGTCACAAAGGTCGCGATCAATCGACCCTGGCTATCGCTGGCGCTGGTGTGAAGTACTACTTCACCGACAACCTGTTCGCACGTGCTGGTGTTGAAGCTGACTACGCTATCGACAACGGCAAGTGGGACTACTCCGCACTGGTTGGCCTGGGCGTAAACTTCGGCGGCAACGCTGGCAAAACTGCTCCAGCTCCTACCCCAGCACCAGCTCCAGAGCCAACCCCAGAGCCAGAAGCTCCGGTTGCTCAGGTTGTTCGTGTTGAGCTGGACGTGAAGTTCGACTTCGACAAGTCGGTTGTTAAGCCTAACAGCTACGGCGACGTGAAAAACCTCGCTGACTTCATGAAACAGTACCCACAAACCACCACCGTTGTTGAAGGTCACACTGACTCCGTCGGTCCTGACGCTTACAACCAGAAGCTGTCCCAGCGTCGTGCTGACGCTGTTAAGCAAGTCCTGGTCAAAGACGGTATTGCTCCTAACCGTGTAAGCTCGGTTGGTTATGGCAAATCCCGCCCAGTTGCTGACAACGCAACTGAAGCTGGCCGTGCTATCAACCGTCGCGTAGAAGCCTCGGTAGAAGCACAAGCAGCTCAGTAATTACTGAGTTGTAGAAAAAAGCCCGGCTTAGGCCGGGCTTTTTTTCGCCTGTAATTTGCCTCAGGCCGTGGCGCTGGCCAGGGCCGCAAGCGCCTGCGTCGCTTGAGCAACCCGGCCAATCACCAGGATAGCCGGGCTCTTGAGCGCGAATTCGTGCGCATCATCCTGCATCCGGGCGAGGCTGCTGCGGCATTCGCGCTGTTGTGGCAGTGAAGCGTTTTCAATCATCGCCACCGGCATGTCATCGCTCATGCCACCTTCCAGCAATTGCCGGCGGATTTCCCCCAGTTTCGCCACCCCCATATAGATCACCAGCGTGGTGCCGCCCTCTGCCAGGGCCCGCCAATTGAGGCTGCTGTCGTCCTGGGTATGGGCCGTGACCAACGTGACGCCACGGCTGACACCGCGCAACGTCAGCGAAATATCGCAGTTCGTTGCCCCGGCCAGCCCTGCCGTAATGCCGTTGACCAACTCCACTTCCACCCCTTGCTGCCTGAGCCACGCCGCCTCTTCGCCGCCGCGACCAAAAATGCACGGGTCGCCGCCCTTGAGCCGCACCACGCACTTACCCTGCCGGGCATAACGCAACATCAGGCGATGGATAAACGCCTGTGGGGTGGAACGGCAGCCACCGCGTTTGCCCACGGTGATCAGCCGTGCAGCGGGGCAATGCTCCAGCAGCGCCGGGTTGACCAGATCATCGATCAGCACCACATCGGCTTCCCGCAGGGCTCTCACCGCCTTGAGTGTCAGCAGTTCCGGATCGCCGGGGCCTGCGCCCACCAGCCAGACTTTTGCGCTCATATGCTTGCCTCACACTCTGATCGCGATTGGCTGCTTGCCGCTCGCCAATAACCGTTTGATTTCCGGCACACAGGAGCCGCATTGCGTGCCGCAACCCAGTTCCTGCTTCAGCCCGTTCAGGTCCAGGCCCCGGGCAATGCCGGCGCAGACCGCGCTTTCGCTGACGTTCTTGCAGTTGCACAGCGTCTTGTTGCTGCTCGAGCCGCCCCCCGGTGGCGCACTCAATGGTGCCAACAACCAGCGGCGTAACTGCTCATCGGTGCGACCTTCCAGCCACAGGCTTTGCAGCCAGTGGCGAGCCAGGGTTTCGCCAGCCAGGCGGATCGCGGTGATACGGCCTTTTTCAATCTTTACCCGCTTGCCAATGGAGCGCCGCGGGTCGTCGTACGCCATCACGGGGCCGTCGTTGAGGCCCAGCAGTTGGTCGATCTGCTTGAGCAGTTCAAGGGCGGGCGCCTCGTGATGCGCCGCACGAATCAGCAGGGCAGGCCGCTCGCGTCCGGTCAGGCTCAGGCTGACGTAGGCAAAGCCGTCACACAGCGGTCGCAACGCTTCGAAGTGTTGCTGCACATCGCCTTCAATCAGCGCAAACAAGTGCCAGGGCAGTCGCACCGCCTCCAGGCGCACGCCGCTGTGCTTGAGTTCCGGCTGTTTGGACAGCGGGTCGAATGCCGGCTGGGTCAGCGCATTTACGCCGCCTTTAAGAAAACGGTCGCCCCAGTGCATCGGCAGGAAAGCCTGGCCGGGACGCACGCTGTCATCGCTGCCGACGGCCACAATCACGCTGCCGCGCCGGCTTTTCAGGCTGACCAGATCCCCTTCCTTCAAGCGATGGCGACGCAGTTCGTCCGGGTGCAGGCTGAGCACTGCTTCACTGACATGGCCGAACAGCTGCGCAGCGGTGCCGGTGCGGCTCATGCCATGCCATTGGTCCCGCAGGCGGCCGGTGATCAGGGTGAGTGGGAAGCGCGCGTCACGCTGCTCCTTGGCGGCGCGATAAGGGTCGGCGACAAAGTGCGCGCGGCCAGTCTCCGTAGGGAAAAATCCGTCGGTGTACAGCCTTGGTGTTCCGCCCACCGCATCGGCCGGGAATGGCCATTGCTGCGGGCCTATCCGGTCCAGCAGCGCGTGGCTGATACCCGACAGGTCCAGGTCCCGGCCACGGGTCAGCAGCTTGTATTCATCAAAGATCTGTGCCGGTTGCTCAAAGGCAAAAAGCCCCGGTTTTCCGGGACAAAGACGCTGCTCCAGGCGTTGGGCAAAATCCACGGTGATTGCCCAGTCCGGCCGCGCTTCCCCAGGTGGGGCGATGGCTCGGCGAACGTGGGAAATGCGCCGCTCAGAGTTGGTCACTGTGCCTTCCTTCTCGCCCCAGCTCGCGGCTGGCAGCAACAGGTCGGCGTAACGCGCCGTCTCGGTTGTACGAAAGGCTTCCTGTAGCACCACGAACGGACACGCTTCCAGGGCCTGGCGCACGGTGTTCTGGTCGGGCAGGGATTGGGCGGGGTTGGTGCACGCGATCCACAAGGCCTTGATCTTGCCGGCCTGCATCTGTTCAAACAATTCGATGGCGGTCAGCCCGGTGCTGGCCGGCAGTTGGTCGACCCCCCAATACGCGGCTACTTCTGCCCGATGTTCGGGGTTGGCAGCCTCACGATGGCCAGGCAGTAAATTCGACAAACTGCCGGTTTCCCGCCCACCCATGGCATTCGGCTGACCCGTCAGGGAGAAAGGTCCGCAGCCAGGGCGGCCGATGGTGCCGGTCGCCAAATGCAGGTTAATCAAGGCGCTGTTCTTCGCGCTGCCGGCGGTGGACTGATTGAGCCCCATGCACCACAACGACAGAAAACTCGCCGAGGTGCCGACCCATTCCGCACACAGGTGCAGTTGCTCGACACTGATCCCGCACAACTGCGTGACCATTTGCGGTGTGTAGTCGTGAACCAGGCGTTTGAGTTCGACCAGGCCGTCGGTATGGGCCTGGATAAAGTCGCGGTCGATCCAGTCTTCCCACAACAGCAAGTGCAGGATCCCATGGAACAATGCGACATCCGTACCCGGCAGAATCGCCAGATGCAGGTCCGCCAAGTCGCAGGTGTCGGTGCGCCGGGGATCAATTACCAGCACTTTCATCTGTGGCCGGCGGGCCTTGGCTTCCTCCAGGCGTCGGAACAACACCGGATGCGCGTAGGCCATGTTACTGCCGACGATCATCACGCAGTCGCTCGACTCCAGGTCCTCGTAGCTGCACGGTGGCGCGTCGGCCCCCAGGCTGCGCTTGTAGCCGACCACCGCCGAAGACATGCACAGCCGCGAGTTGCTGTCGATGTTGTTGGTGCCCACCAGCGCCCGCGCCAGTTTGTTGAAGCTGTAGTAATCCTCGGTCAGCAACTGCCCGGAAATATAGAACGCGACGCTGTCCGGCCCGTGTTCAGCGATGGTTTCGACAAACACGTTCGCCGCGTGCTCCAGGGCGGTATCCCAGTCGGTGCGGCTGCGGGCCAGGCCTTTGCCCAGCCGCAGTTCCGGGTACAACGCGCGGGCCGTGAGGTCTCCGGTGAGGTGCAGGCTGGAGCCCTTGCTGCACAATTTTCCGAAGTTGGCCGGATGACTCGGATCGCCACTGACGCCGAGGATCTGCGAGCCATCATGCTCGATCAGTACGCCGCAACCGACCCCGCAGTAGCAGCAGGTGGACGCGGTGGTCTGGCGGTTCATCAACCGGCGTCCCGCAGCGCCAACATCACCCGGCCGTTTTCCACACGGGCCGGGTGGTGATGGGCGCAGCCGACGTCCGGTGCCTGGGCCTCCCCGGACTCCAGGTCGATCTGCCAGTTGTGCAGCGGGCAGGCCACGCGCTTGCCGTAGATCAAGCCTTGGGACAGCGGGCCACCCTTGTGCGGGCAGCGGTCGTCGAGGGCGAAAACCTCGTCGTCACTGGTACGAAAAATCGCGATGTCGCCTTTTGGCCCGCTGATGATGCGCGAGCCCAGGGCGTTGATTTCTTCGAGGGCGCATATATCCAGCCAGTTCATGCCGGCACCTCCAGCAGTTTGACGGGGATGGTGTCGAATTCCTTTTTCAGCAGCGGCTGTTCCAGGCGTTCTTTCCACGGGTCCTGCTCGAACGACAGGGAGAATTGCAGGCGTTCATTCAGTGCCTGGCGCCGCGCCGGGTCTTCCAGTACAGCCTTCTTGATGTGCTCCATGCCGACCCGTTGCAGGTAGTGCACGGTGCGCTCCAGGTAGAAGGCTTCTTCCCGGTAGAGCTGTAGGAAAGCGCCGTTGTATTCGCGCACTTCTTCGGCGGTTTTCAGCTTGACGAAGAACTCGGCGACCTCGGTCTTGATCCCGCCGTTACCGCCGATGTACATCTCCCAGCCGGAATCGACGCCGATGATTCCCACGTCCTTGATCCCCGCTTCCGAGCAGTTGCGCGGGCAGCCGGACACTGCAAGCTTGACCTTGTGGGGCGACCACATATTGAACAGGTCATGTTCCAGCTCAATCCCCAGTTGCGTCGAGTTCTGCGTACCAAAGCGGCAGAACTCGCTGCCGACGCAGGTCTTCACGGTGCGGATGGATTTGCCGTAGGCATGGCCGGATGGCATATCGAGGTCTTTCCATACGCCGGGCAAGTCCTGCTTCTTGATGCCGAGCAAATCGATGCGCTGCCCGCCGGTGACCTTGACCATCGGCACGTTGTACTTGTCGGCCACATCAGCGATGCGCCGCAGTTCCGACGGATTGGTCACACCACCCCACATCCTTGGGACTACCGAGTAGGTGCCGTCTTTCTGAATATTGGCGTGGGCGCGTTCGTTGATCAGGCGCGATTGCGGATCGTCTTTTGCCTCGCCGGGCCAAGTGGAGATCAGGTAGTAGTTGAGTGCCGGGCGGCAGGTGGCACAGCCGTTCGGGGTGCGCCAGTTCAGGTAGCTCATGGTGCCGGCGATGGTCAGCAGGTGCTGGTCGCGGATGGCCTGGCGGATTTGCCCGTGGTTGAGGTCGCTGCAGCCGCAGATGGCTTTTTCGCTTTTCGGTTTGACGTCCGCCGCGCCGCCCACGGTGTTGATCAGGATCTGTTCCACCAGCCCGGCGCAGGAACCGCAGGAACTCGCGGCCTTGGTGTGCTTCTTCACATCGTCGACGCTGAACAGACCGTGTTCCTGAATCGCCTTGACGATGGTGCCCTTGCACACGCCGTTGCAGCCGCAGACTTCGGCGGTGTCGGCCATGCTCATGGCTTTGTCCTGGCCTTGGTGGCCTACATCGCCCAAAGCATTTTCACCGAACATCAGGTGATCGCGGATCTCGCCAATGGCATGGTTCTCACGGATCTGCCGGAAATACCAGCCGCCGTCAGCCGTATCGCCGTACAGGCAGGCGCCGACGAGGATGTCGTCCTTGATCACCAGCTTCTTGTACACGCCGCCAATCGGGTCGGAAAGCGTGATGGTTTCCGTGCCTTCGCCGCCCATGAAGTCCCCGGCGGAGAACAGGTCGATGCCGGTGACTTTCAATTTGGTCGAAGTCACCGAGCCTTGATAGCGCGCGAAACCCAGTTGGGCGAGGTGGTTGGCGCAGACCTTGGCCTGCTCGAACAGCGGTGCCACCAGGCCGTAGGCAATCCCGCGATGGCTGGCGCATTCGCCGATGGCATAGATGCGCGGGTCGTAGGTTTGCAGGGTGTCGTTGACCAGAATCCCACGGTTGCACGGGATGCCGGATTTTTCCGCGAGTTCGGTGTTGGGGCGGATGCCCGCAGCCATCACCACCAGGTCGGCGGGGATCACATCGCCATTCTTGAATTGCACCGAGCCGACGCGGCCGTTGCCGGCGTCATGCAGCGCCTCGGTCTGCTCCTTCAAGCGAAACACCAGGCCACGGCTTTCCAGTTCGGTTTGCAGCAACTGGCCGCTGGTCTTGTCCAGTTGCCGTTCCAGCAGCCACTCGCCGATATGCACCACGGTCACGTGCATGCCACGCAGCATCAGGCCGTTGGCGGCCTCCAGGCCCAGCAGGCCGCCGCCGATGACGACCGCGTGCTTGTGGGTCTTGGCGGTGTCGATCATGGCCTGGGTGTCGGCGATGTCGCGGTAGCCGATCACACCCTGCAACGTATTGCCCGGGATCGGCAGGATAAACGGCGTGGAGCCGGTGGCGATCAGCAGGCGATCGTACTCGGCCTCGCTGCCGTCTTCGGCGATGACTTTGCGTTTGACCCGGTCGATCTGCACCACTTTGCGGTTAAGCAACAGCTTGATGTTGTTATCGAGGTACCAGCTCAAGTCATTGAGCACGATCTCTTCGAAGGTCTGCTCACCGGCCAGCACCGGCGACAGCAAAATGCGGTTGTAATTGGTGTGGGGCTCGGCGCCGAAAACGGTGATGTCGTACAGGTCGCTGCTCAGCTTGAGCAATTCTTCAAGGGTGCGAACCCCGGCCATGCCGTTGCCGATCATCACCAGTTTGAGTTTCTTCATGTCGTTCTCCGCAGTGGCTCGACAAATCGTGCGCAACAAAAAAAGGCGTCCCCGCTACGTAAGTAGCGAGGACGCCTTTGTCCTGGTCCCGTTCTCTCGGGAAGCCCGACCTTCGACGTTGAAGGTGCGGCTATATGTGTGTTGATGGGAAAGCTAATGCAGCGGTTGTGCCAAGTAGGATTTTGGCCGGTTTTGCTAAGTGAGGCGGTGATGTATCAAGAAATTTCGCCTCTTAGTGGTGCAACAGCCAGTACAACAGCACCAGATTGATCAGCAGCGACAGCACGGCCAACGTTTGCCAGACCTTCAGCGGTTCGCGCTCCAGCAGCGGTTTTGGTCGCGTGCTCAACTCGCGGCGATCCGCCTGCTCCAGTACCAGCAACCATTCCTCGGCAGTTTCATAACGTTGCTCGGGTTGCGCGGCGACTGCGCGCTCCAGGCTCTGTTGCAGCCAGTCGGGCAGGTCGGGGCGGTAGCGGCTGGCGCCGACAAGCGTAGTGAACCTGGGACGCTGGAAAGCTTCGATTTCGCCGTAGGGGTAATGCCCGGTGAGCAGGTAATACAAGGTCACACCGACGCTATACAAGTCCTGTTGCGGGGTAGGGCGTTCGCCGTTGAAGGCTTCCGGGGCGATAAAGCTTGGCGTGCCAGGCAACAGGTGCGCGCGATCCTCCGAGAGCCCGGGGCAGTAGGCCAGGCCGAAGTCCAGCACACGCAATTCGCCATCCTCTCCCAGCAGCAGGTTTTCCGGCTTGATGTCGCGGTGCAGGATCTGCCGGCGGTGCAGCAGCCCGACGGCACGCAACAGGCGCTCGGCCAGGGTTTGCCACTGCGCCAGGGGCAATGGGCCCTGGTGCTTGAACAGTTCGGCCAGGGTTTGGCCGGAGTATTCACGCATCACGTAGTACAAATGCTGACGGCCACTGGCTGGATGGACTTCAGGGAACGCGCGGCCGGCGACCCGGCGCAGGAACCATTCCTCTGACAGCAATGCCTGGGCGGCGAACACGTCATCGTCGTGGCTGAGCGGCAAGGTCTTCAGCAGCCACGCCTGTTGATGGGCATCGCGCACCCGATAGAGCAAGGATTGGCGGCTTTGCCCCAACAGCGACTCTACGTGCCAGCCTTCGAAGCGCTGGCCGGGTTTCAGGGGGGGCGGCAGGGGCCATTGCTGCAACTGCACCAGCGCATCGCCGAGGGTGGCGGCGCCAAGCTGGTCGACGCGGACCAGCAGGGCGCTGGCGTTGTCCTGGCTACCAGCCAGGTGCGCGGCGCTGACCAGGGTGTTTACCGCGAGGTCCAGGTCCGACTGTTCCCGCAGGATTGCGCTGATGTTGTTGTCATCCAGGGTCGCCCACACGCCGTCGCTGAGCAGCAGGAAACACTCGCCTGCCCGCAACTCGCCGTCGAGGAAATCCAGCACCAGATGCTGATCCAGGCCCATGGCGCGCTTGAGCACATGCTGCATGCCCGGTTGCTCCCACACATGCTCCTGGCTCAGGCGCTGCAACTGGCCATCGAGCCAGCGGTACACCCGGCAATCACCCACATGGGCCAGGGTGAAACGCTGGCCGCGAAACACCAGGGCGCTGAGGGTGGTCAGCAACGGCTGACCGCCGCCATTGGCTTGCAGCCAGCGATTCTGGGCCACCAGCAAGCGTTCCAGGGCCTGGGCCACGCCCCAGGTTTGCGGCGTGGCGTAATAGTCCAGGGCCAGCGCTTGCAAGGTCGAGCGTGCAGCCAGTCCGCCATCGGCGCATTGGCTGACGCCATCGGCGATGGCACACAAGTAGCCTTTGCTGGCGGCCAGCTCCGGGGCGGGAGTGACCAGGCGCAAGGCGTCCTGGTTTTCCTGCCGTGGGCCGGTGGCGCTGGCTTGGGCGAAGCTCAGTTGCAGGCTCATCAGACCCGTGCAGCCGTCACCGCAGCCGAGCCCCAGGTGGTTCTCCAGCGACGCTTGACGCCGTACAGGCCGAACCAGGCCAGCACGCCCAGGCTGGCGAACAGCCACAGCGCCAACTGATAGCTGCCGGTGCTTTGCTTGATCGCGCCCATGCCCGCCGCCAGGGCGAAACCGCCGATGCCGCCGGCCATGCCGATCAGGCCGGTCATCACACCAATCTCGCGGTGAAAGCGTTGGGGCACCAGTTGGAAGACTGCACCGTTACCGGCACCCAAACCGAGCATGGTGCACACAAAAAGCGCCAGTGCTGCGTAGGAGCTTGGCAGGTTGAACCCCACCGCCGCGATGCAGATCGCTGCCACGCCGTACATGCCGAGCAGGGTGCGAATCCCGCCGAAACGGTCGGCCAGGGCGCCGCCCAAAGGCCGCATCAGGCTGCCGCCGAATACGCAGGCGGCGGTGTAGTAGCCGGCGGTGACCGGGCTCAGGCCGTATTGGTCGTTGAAATAGCCGGGCAGGGCGCTGGCCAGGCCGATGAAACCACCGAAGGTCACACTGTAGAAGAACATGAACCACCAACTGTCGCGGTCGCCCAGGGCTTTGAAGTAGTCGGCCATGGACTTGGCCTTGGGTCGTTGCGGGGCGTTGCGGGCGAGCCAGGCGAAGACGATCAGCGTCAGGATCAGCGGGATCAGTGCGAAGCCGAACACATTGCTCCAGCCAAACGCGGCGGCGAGCACCGGTGCCAGCAGGGCCGCAAACACCGTCCCGGAGTTGCCGGCGCCGGCGATGCCCATGGCCTTGCCCTGGTGCTCGGCGGGGTACCACTGGGACGCCAGGGGCAGGGCGACGGCGAACGAGGCTCCCGCCATGCCGAGGAACATGCCCAGCAGCAGGGCTTGCTCGTAGCTGTGGATTCCGAGTTTCCAGGCGACGAACAAGGCGCCGATGACAATCACCTGGCCGATCAGGCCGGCGGTCTTGGGGGAGAGTTTGTCGGCGAGCATGCCCATCAGGAACCGCAGCACCGCGCCGGCCAGGATGGGGGTGGCGACCACCAGGCCGCGTTGTTGGGTGGTGAGGTGCAGGTCGGCGGCGATTTGTACCGCCAATGGGCCCAACAGGTACCAGACCATGAAGCTCAGGTCGAAATACAGGAACGCGGCGAACAGGGTCGGGGTGTGACCGGATTTCCAGAAGCTTGATTTCATCACGCACCTCAGCGGTAAGGGGTCTTATGAGAAGGCCTGGTGATGGAACGGCTGGGGCCGCCCCATCGGCCCCGGGCTATGGGGCCAAAACGAAAAAACGCCGCCACCGGGTTCGCTGGGGCAAACCGGGTGTGCGACGTCTTTGTCGTGGAGGGGGCAACCGCCGTTGGCTACCTGTGGGGATTCTTTAGCAAGAGGTGGGCCAACAGGGGGTGGGGGCGTTGTGGTGTGGTGTGGTGTACATATCCGTTGCTGCGGTAACGGCGGCTTAGGGTTCCGCTCTTACAGCGGGTCACTTTTGGCAAACGCCCCAAAAGTAACCAAAAGGTCTTTGCCCCACCACTCGGTGCCTCGCTTAGGCTCGGCATGCCCGCACTCCGGCCCGGTTCCGCGGGCCGCCGCGACGGGCCATCCATGGCCCGGCGCGGCTAAACCGGCGTCCTGCCGGTTTACCCGCTCCACCGTGCCTACTTGCGGCCATCGTGGTTGACGGGGCCTGCAGATCAAAATCAAAAGCAAGAGCACAGCGGCCTCCCGGCCGGCTTGAGTGTTAAAAGCAAAAGCAAAGACCAGAGCGAAAACAGATCTGCTTTTCTGTGGGAGCGGGCTTGCTCGCGAAAAACCTGAGAGCGCCGCGTTCATTCAGGATGCCCGCGTAATCGTTAACGACCTTCGCGAGCAAGCCCGCTCCCACATTTTTTGGACCGTGCCCGCTTTAGATTTTGATTTTGCTCTTCAACACTCAAGCCGGCCGGTAGGCCGCTGTGCTTTTGCTTTTGCTTTTGATCTTAGGCGCCCCGTTAAACCACGCTGGCCGAACGCAGGCAGTACGGAGCGGGTAAACCGGCAGGACGCCGGTTTAGCCGCGACGGGGCAGGACGCCCCGTCGCGGCGGCCCGCGGAGTAATGCCGGAGTGCGGGCACACCGAGCCTAAGCGAGGTGCCGAGTGGTGGGGCAAGAGCGTTTTGCTTACTTTTGCGCTGTTCAAAAGTGAGCCGCCGTAAGGGCGGAACCAATAGCGGCCGTTACCTAAATAACGGATATACACCCCGCCCCCCCCTCTCACCCCAACAACTCACTCATCGCAATAATCTGCTCCGCCACCTGAATCAGCTTCTGCTGCCGACTCATCGCCTGACGCCGCATCAGCGTGTAGGCCTCTTCCTCATTACACCCCTTCATTTTCATCAACAACCCCTTGGCCGTTTCGATCCGCTTGCGTTCGGCCAACTGCTGATCCCGCGCCTGCAACTGCGCGCGTAGCGCCTGGTCACTCTCGAACCGCGCCATCGCCACATCCAGAATCGGCTGCAACCGCTGCGCCTGAATCCCCTCGACAATGTAGGCACTCACCCCGGACTTGATCGCCTGACGCATCACCCCCGGATCATGCTCATCGGTAAACATCACAATCGGCCGTGGCTGGTCGCGACTCACCAGCACCACCTGCTCCATCACATCGCGTCCCGGCGACTCGGTATCGATCAAAATCACGTCCGGGCGCACCGCTTCGACCCGCGCCGGCAAGTCGATCGTCAACCCCGATTCATCGATCACCTCAAACCCGGCCTCGGTCAACGCAGCCTTGAGCCGCCCGACCTTGCGCGGTGTGTCATTGATCAACAGGATTCGTAGCATGGGTTCCTCCTGTCAGCGCAAGGCCTGGCGGCTGGCAACATCTGCCATGGCATGCAGGCGAAAGCTGCGGGCATACCCGGCCGGGTCCGAACCGTCCCAGATTTTTCCGTCGATCAACTGGCTGCTGCGCATGGCCTCGCCACCGGCAGGCACGCCCACGGCGCTGGCCGCCTGGCGATAGATGTCCAGTTGTTGCACACGCCGGGCAACGCCGAGGTAGTCCGGGTCCTCCCGCAGCAGGCCCCAGCGGCGGAACTGGGTCATGAACCACATGCCATCAGACAGGTAGGGCAGGTTCACCTCGCCGTCGCCATAAAAACGCAGCGCGTGGGGATCCTGCCAGTGGTTGCCGAGGCCGTCATCGTAGTCGCCGAGCAGGCGCGGTTCGATGCAATCGAGCGGGGCGTCGAGGTACTGCGGGGCGCTCAGCAACTGTGCAGTGGAGCGGCGGTTTTCCGTGCTCTGTTCGATAAAACGGCTGGCCTGCAGGATCGCCATCACCAGTACCCGGGCGGTATTGGGGTATTGCTCGACAAATGCCTGGGTGCAGCCGAGTACTTTTTCCGGATGGTCCGGCCACAGTGCCTGGGTGGTGGCCAGGGTAAAACCCTGGTTCTGCTTCACCGCACTGGCGCACCAGGGCTCGCCCACACAAAAGCCGTCGATGCGCCCGGCTTGCAGGTGCGCAACCATCTGCGGCGGCGGCACCACCACACTGTCCACATCCTGCAGGGGATGGATGCCCTGGCTGGCCAGCCAGTAATACAACCACATGGCGTGGGTACCTGTGGGAAAGGTCTGGGCGAAGGTGAGTTTTGTTCGGCTTTGGTGCACGTGGCGGTCCAGTGCCTCAGGACTGGTCACCCCCAGCTGTTGCAAGCCACGGGACAGGTTGATGCTCTGGCCGTTCTGGTTCAGGCCCATCAGCACCGCCATATCGGTGGGTGCCACGCCGCCGATGCCCAGGTGTACGGCGTAGATCAGGCCGTACAGGCTGTGGGCGGCGTCCAGTTCGCCGCTGACCAGGTTGTCCCGCAGGCTGGCCCATGATGACTGGCGCCTGAGATTCAAGGTCAGGCCACAGGGCTGGGCGAAGCCCTGGGTGGCGGCGACCACCACCGAGGCGCAATCGCTCAGGGCCATGAAACCCAGGTTGAGGCTGCTCTTTTCCGGGGCATCGCTGCCGTTGACCCAAGCCAGGGGATCACTCATCAATACGTACCTTTCATAAAAAAACGCCGTTCCGTCGGGTACTCAGAAGAAGAGCCCGGGGTAACGACGTCTGTGTCCTTGAGCCCGTTCCGCCGTTGGCGCGAGCTGCGATAGACAAGGCAAAGCAAGGCACATGCCACGATGCGCACAGGATGGGCTGGGCGTCAGCTTTCCATCAGGATTGAAATTGGCCTGCCTCGCAGTATGGCCGCTCTTTCAGCCCGGGCCATGCAGGCATGTTCAGCCACCTTCACCGTTTCTCGACGCTGCTTTTCGGCCTGCTGCTGCTGGGCAGCCCCGGCGCGTTCGGGGGCTCCTACCAAGCCCGTGATGAAAGCCTGCACACTTTTTTTACCGCGTTGTCCCTGCCGCTGGGGCAGCCGATCGTTGTCAGTCAGGCGGCAGCTCGCAAGCGCATCAGCGGGGCGTTCGATTTCGGCTCGCCCCAACCGCTGCTGGAGTCGGTCGCCCAGCAGCAAGGCCTGATCTGGTACACCGATGGCCAGGTGCTTTACCTCTATGACGCCGACGAGGCGAAAAGCTCGGTAGTGACCCTGCGGCATATCTCGGTCGACCTCCTGCGCGGGTTCATGCGCCGTTCGGGGCTCGAAGAGGCGCGCTACCCGCTGCGTGCGAGTGGGGCGCGGGTGTTCTACGTGTCCGGGCCGCCGAACTATGTCGACCATGTGCTGCGCCTGGCCCAACTGATGGACCGCCAGCGTGCGGAACTGCGCCTGGGGCCGCAGCGGATCGGGGTGGTGCAGGTGCTCAACACCCACGTTGCAGACCGCGAGTACAACATGGGCGACAGAACCGTCACGGTGCCGGGCATGGCATCGATGATCGAAAAACTGCTGGCCGTCGAGCAGGAGAGTGCGTCCCCGCGGCAACCCGGATTACTGGCCGACAAGAATATCTCGGTGCTGGCGTACCCGGACACCAACAGCCTGCTGATCAAGGGCAAGCCCGCGCAGGTGAGCTTTATCGAAGGTCTGGTGGCAGAACTGGACGTACCGAAGCGCGCGGTGGAGGTTTCGATGTGGCTGGTGGATGTGGACCGCGATGAGCTCAAGAAGATCGGCGCGACCATGCACAAGGGGGCGGACAAGCCTTCAGCGACCCGGGTCATGGCACCCATCGAGGACGAAGCATTCATGCAGCGGATCACCGCCTTGGAGTTGCGCAGGCGAGCGAGGGTCACGACGTTGCCGGTGATTCTCACCCAGGAGAATGTGCCCGCGGTTTTCAACGACAACCAGACGTTCTATCTGCCCCGGCCGGGTGAAGAACACGACGAATGGCAACCGGTGGTCTTTGGTACGCAGGTCAGTGTTCTGCCGCGCTTTGCCGAGGCGAATGAAATCGAGATGCTGCTCACCGTCGAGGATGGCCGCCAGATGGGCAAGGCTACCAGTCGCGACAAACCCTCGGCGGGGGTGGAGCGGATGGGGATCAACACGGTGGTGCGTGTGGCTCCGGGCAGGCGATTGCTGGTGGGGAATTTTCAGCGCGATACCGGCACAGCCTTGCTCGGACGCTACAACGGGCCCATGGCCAACAGTGTGCGATTGTTTGTGATTCAGGCGACGGCGGTCGCAAATGTGCTGCATACCGCTGCCGAGCCGGGGCAGGCGCCGCCGTTGACGCGCTCCCAGCATGAGCAGGTGAAGCGGGCATTTAACCGGGTGACCGAAGGATAAGAACGTTGGTGGCGCCCCTGGGCGGGCATCGTCGAAAGGTCCTACGTGCCCAGTCTGAAAAAATCAGTGCCTATGGGGTTTTTTCCTCTCCTATACAGCGAGTGGGCTTTTTATAGTCGCGACCTTCAGGAAACCAGTGTTGGAAATGAAGGTGAGTTGGGTGCGGAGGTACGAATGGCCGTGGTGAACGATGGGGTACTGGCTACCCCCATGGTCTTTGAGCGCTGGACGTTGCACGGCGACGGTAGATTGACCAGTGAAGACTCGGATATTCAACTCCCGCCCAAGGAGTGGCAGGTGTTGCGCCTGTTGCTGTCCTCGGCCGGAGTGCTGGTGACCAAGGACCACTTGCTGGAACAGGCATGGCCCCATAACGAGGCCACGGAAGAGTCCCTGACCCGTTGCATCTGTTCGCTGCGCAAATATTTGAAGGGCGGCAAGGGCCTGATCAAGACGGTATACGGCAAGGGGTACCGGGTGACCTGTGCGGTCAGGATGACCAGCCTGACGGTGGGCACTGTCTGTTCCACCTGCGGTCGGGGGCAGGCATGAGCAGCGCCCGGTGCAAGGGGGCGCTGCTGCTGATGCTCACGCTCGGCTTCGGCAATGAAGCCCGGGCGTATTGCTGGGCCGAGGCTGCCAGCCGATACGGCATGGAGCCGGAATTGTTGCAGGCCATCGCCGCGGTGGAGTCGGGCTACCGCGCCAAGGCCATGAATTACGCCAACAACAACGGCACCCGTGATATCGGGCTGATGCAGATCAACAGCATTCACCTGCCGCGCCTGCTCAAGGAGGGCATTACCGAGCAGCGCTTGCTGGATGAGCCTTGCCTGTCGGTGGAGGTGGGGGCGTCGATCCTTGCCGACTTCGTCAAACAGTTCGGCTACAACTGGACAGCGATCGGTTCCTACAATGTGGGCGGCGGGCCCGGGCCTCAGCGTGAGGCCCTGCGTCTTCGCTATGCGCAAAAAATCTGGGTCCGCTATGAGGAACTGATGACGCACCGTAACTGACGATTGGACGGCACGCCTCGCATGCAGCCCGTCACCCCGGCTATAATCGCCGCCACCTTTCGCCGCCATCCGAGTCAAGCCCGCCCATGTATACCCTGGCCCGCCAGCTGTTGTTCAAACTCTCTCCGGAAACTTCCCACGATCTCTCCCTGGACTTGATCGGTGCCGGTGGCCGCCTGGGGCTCAATGGCCTGGTGTGCAAGGCCCCGGCGAAAATGCCGGTGTCGGTGATGGGGCTCGATTTCCCCAACCCGGTAGGCCTGGCTGCGGGTTTGGACAAAAACGGTGCGGCCATCGACGGTTTTGCGCAGCTGGGTTTTGGCTTTGTCGAAATCGGCACCGTGACCCCACGGCCGCAGCCGGGCAACCCGAAGCCGCGGATCTTCCGCCTGCCGGAAGCCGAGGCGATCATCAATCGCATGGGCTTCAACAACCTGGGTGTGGATAACCTGCTGTCACGGGTTCAGGCGGCGAAGTACACCGGTATCCTCGGGATCAATATCGGCAAGAACTTCGACACGCCGGTGGAGCGTGCGGTGGATGACTATCTGATTTGCCTGGACAAGGTGTACGCCCACGCCAGCTACGTCACGGTCAACGTCAGCTCGCCTAACACCCCGGGCCTGCGCAGCCTGCAGTTTGGCGACTCCCTCAAGCAACTGCTCGAAGCCTTGCGCCAGCGCCAGGAAGATTTGGCTGTGCGCCACGGCAAGCGTGTGCCCCTGGCAATCAAGATTGCCCCGGACATGAACGACGAAGAGACCGTACTGGTGGCCCAGGCCCTGGTGGATTCGGGCATGGATGCGGTGATCGCTACCAACACCACCCTGAGCCGCGTCGGTGTCGAAGGCCTGGCGTATGGTGACGAAGCGGGCGGCCTGTCCGGTGCGCCGGTACGCGACCAGAGTACCCACATCGTCAAGGTGCTGGCGGCCGAGTTGGCAGGGCGCTTGCCGATCATTGCCGTGGGTGGCATCACCGAGGGCAAGCACGCGGCCGAAAAAATCGCCGCCGGCGCGAGCCTGGTGCAGTTGTATTCCGGCTTTATCTACAAGGGCCCGGCGTTGATTCGCCAGGCGGTGGATGCGATTGCGGCATTGCCGCGCGGCTGACAACAGTCAATAAAAAGGGCTCCTTGAAGGAGCCCCTGGGCCGAAGCCCGCCGCCCGGATGGGGCGTGCGTGGTTAAGTGGTTGCGTATTCGTGCTGGTGTCGGAATTAAATGCCCTTGATTAGCCGACGGCGTGAAGTTCGTTGAGTCTGTGGATTCCCGCAGTGCCAGTCATACCGTCCCAGTTGTCGCCGCGTCCTTCTCGCCAGCCGTTGATCCAGGCTTGGCGTACCGACGGTAGAGTAAATGGGCAAAGCTCACGGGATTTGCCATGAACGCCATATTGATATCCGCGTAAAAATGCTCTTTCCAACGGATCACGCTTAAGTCTTCTCATAGGGTGTTTCCCTCACTTGTTGACTGTCTTGATATCCTTCGGCCTCGTCCGAGGCCGGGCAGAGTTTTTCTGCCGTTGGTGCGCTCGCTGCCGGCGTGGCGAGCTATGTGTCGGCGTCGTTACGGCGCCAACCTGTGTTGAGTTCTAACCAATAGGTCACATGGATTCAATGATCGTTTTGTCATAAGCACGTAACGATAATGATGCTATAGCCATAAGCTGGGATGGCTTTTCGCCCCTTTTGTTGGGCAAACCCAGCTATGATGTGCCCTTCAAAGAGGATGGGTTTAATCCTTTAGTGAGAATGTCCGCCTGTTGCAGTCGGTTATTATTCGACGAAGGGTCGGAATGTTTCTTTTTGTTGCTTCAAATACTTGAACTGCCCCGTCGATAAAGGCCCGAAAGGCCGGTAGCCGGGGTGGAACGGCACATTCGTGCCACACGAGCGTTCTTCAAGAAAAGCGCTTGATTGAAAACCGAACGCGCGATGCGTCGCCCGTTCACTTATTGCTGAAAAGCCTGGAATGCCCCATGTCGGACCGTTTTGAACTCTTCCTCACTTGCCCCAAGGGCCTCGAAGGCCTGCTGATCGAGGAAGCCGTGGGGCTTGGCCTTGAGGAAGCCCGCGAGCACACCTCGGCCGTGCGCGGCATGGCCGACATGGAGACCGCCTACCGCCTGTGCCTCTGGTCGCGCCTGGCCAACCGCGTGTTGCTGGTGCTCAAGCGCTTCCCGATGAAGGACGCCGAAGACCTCTACCACGGGGTGCTGGACATCGAGTGGGAAGACCACATGCTCGCCGACGGCACCCTGGCCGTTGAATTCAGCGGCCACGGCTCGGGCATCGACAACACCCACTTCGGCGCGCTGAAGGTCAAGGATGCGATTGTCGACAAGCTGCGCACCCCGACCGGCGAACGTCCATCCATCGACAAGATCAACCCGGACCTGCGCATCCACCTGCGCCTGGACCGTGGCGAAGCGATCCTCTCTCTCGACCTGTCCGGCCACAGCCTGCACCAGCGCGGCTACCGCCTGCAGCAGGGCGCGGCACCGTTGAAAGAGAACCTGGCGGCGGCGATCCTGATTCGCTCCGGCTGGCCGCGCATCGCTGCCGAAGGCGGCGCGCTGACGGACCCGATGTGCGGCGTCGGTACCTTCCTGGTGGAAGGCGCGATGATCGCCGCCGACATGGCGCCCAACCTGAACCGTGAGCTGTGGGGTTTCACCGCCTGGCTTGGCCACGTTCCGGCGCTGTGGAAAAAACTTCACACAGAGGCCAGCGAACGTGCCGCCATCGGCATGGCCAAGCCACCGCTGTGGATTCGTGGTTACGAGGCGGATCCTCGCCTGATCCAACCCGCCCGCAACAACATCGAACGCGCAGGCCTTAGCCACTGGATCAAGATCTACCAGGGCGAAGTCGGTACCTTCGAGCCGCGTCCGGACCAGAACCAGAAAGGCCTGGTGATCTGCAACCCGCCGTATGGCGAGCGTCTGGGTGATGAAGCCAGCCTGTTGTACCTCTATCAGAACCTCGGCGAGCGTCTGCGCCAGGCGTGCCTGGGCTGGGAAGCGGCGGTGTTCACCGGTGCTCCGGACCTGGGCAAGCGCATGGGCATCCGCAGCCACAAACAGTATTCGTTCTGGAACGGCGCCTTGCCGTGCAAATTGCTGCTGATCAAGGTCACCCCGGATCAGTTCGTCACCGGCGAGCGTCGCACCCCGGAACAACGCCAGGCCGAGCGCGAGCAAGCGGCCTACGACCAGGCGCCGACCGAGCCGCAAGAGCGCCAGTACAACAAGAACGGGAACCCGATCAAACCCGCCCCGGCCCCAGTGGTCGAGCAGGCGCGCTTGAGCGAAGGCGGGCAGATGTTTGCCAACCGCCTGCAAAAGAACCTGAAACTGCTGGGCAAGTGGGCCAAGCGCGAAGGCGTCGATTGCTACCGTGTGTACGATGCCGACATGCCGGAATACTCCATGGCCATCGACCTGTACCACGACTGGGTCCACGTCCAGGAATACGTGGCGCCGAAGTCGATTGACCCGGAAAAAGCTTCGGCACGCATGTTCGATGCCCTGGCGGCCATTCCCCAGGCGCTGGGCATCGACAAGAACCGTGTGGTGGTCAAGCGTCGCGAACGCCAGAGCGGCACCAAGCAGTACGAGCGCCAGAGCGCCCAGGGCAAGTTCACCGAGGTCAGCGAAGGCGGCGTCAAGTTGCTGGTCAACCTGACCGATTACCTGGACACCGGCCTGTTCCTCGACCACCGTCCAATGCGCATGCGCATCCAGAAAGAGGCGGCCGGCAAACGCTTCCTCAACCTGTATTGCTACACCGCCACCGCCAGTGTGCACGCCGCCAAGGGTGGCGCGCGCAGCACCACCAGCGTCGACCTGTCGAAGACCTACCTGGACTGGGCGCGCCGCAACTTCTCCCTCAACGGTTTCTCCGACAAGAACCGCCTGGAGCAGGGCGACGTGATGGCCTGGCTGGAAGCCAGCCGCGATGAGTTCGACATGATCTTCATCGACCCGCCGACCTTCTCCAACTCCAAGCGCATGGAAGGCATCTTCGACGTGCAACGCGACCACGTGCAGTTGCTGGACCTGGCCATGGCACGCCTGGCGCCGGGCGGCGTGTTGTACTTCTCGAACAACTTCCGCAAGTTCCAGCTGGAAGACAACCTCGTCGAGCGGTATGCCGTCGAAGAGATCAGCGACAAGACCATCGACCCGGATTTTGCGCGTAACGCCAAGATCCATCGGGCGTGGAAAATCACCGCGCGCTGATCACTGCGTTCTGAAGCCGCAGGCCCGGATCATTCCGGCCTTGCGGCTTTTTTTTGCGCTGGTCAAACGCAAGTCCTGTGGCTATAACTTAGGGCCTGGCCAAAGTGACGCACCCGCACGCTGGCGTTCTGAGTCTTGTCTATGCCGCTGCATGCCGTCCGCCCGAAAATCCTAGGCTTTATCAGTGAGCAGGTGTCGGCGTGGCTGGTGGCGGTGGTGGTGTTGCTGGGCGGTATCGCGCTGACGATTGTCGTCGCCTGGGCCGCGTCCGAGCTTTACCAGCAGCAGATGCGCCAGCGCTTTCAACTGCTGGTCAACGAGCGCTACAGCCGTCTCCAGGAGCGTTTCGAGGACCAGGAACAACGCCTGGGCAGCCTGCGGCGGTTCTTCGTCAATTCAAATACAGTCTCGCGCAAAGAGTTCGAAGGGTTCGCGCAGCCCTTGCTGTTGCGTACCCGCGCCTATGCCTGGGCACCCCGGGTTTTGCGTGACCAGCGCGGTGCGTTCGAGCAGGCAATCACGGCGGAGCGCGGTGCGAATTTCTCCATTCGTGAATTGAATGCGGCGGGCGAACTGACCCCGGCGACTGATCGCGATGAGTATGTGCCGGTGCTGTACAGCCAGACCCAGAGCATTCTCGGCTCGCCGCTGGGTTTTGACCTGTTGGCCCAGCCACTGCGGCGCTCGACGGTGGAGCGTGCGCAACAGTCAGGGAAGATGGCGGTGTCCCAGCCCATGCAACTGGTGGGTGTGGAGCCGGCCTATGCCATGGGTGTATTGCTGGTGGCACCGGTCAGCCGGGCACCGACGACACAAGTGCCCAACAGTGAACCTTACGGCTACGTCATGGCGGTGATCAGCATGCGCCAGCTGGTGGCCGATGGCTTGCCCAAGGCCGCACGGGACAACCTGGTGATGCAGATTGTCGACACCTCCGATGCAGAGCAACGGGTGTTGTACGAATCCAGCAACCCCGTGGCAGACAGTGACCTGGTGGCAGCACGCCGGCTGACGCTCGGCGACCACGTCTACGCCTTGAGCCTGCGCCCCAGCCAGGTGTTCCAGCAGGGCAATCACTCGTCGCTGGTCAGTATCCTGGTCATGGGCAGCCTGCTGAGTGTGCTGCTCAGTGCGTTGCTCTACGTGGTGGTCAGCCAGCGCCAGCGCGCATTGAAGCTGGTGGAGCAGCGCACCGCCCAATTGCGTCAGCGGGAACAGGAGCTGCGAGGCACCCACGGCCAACTGCGCAGCGTGCTCAATGCGGCCACCCAGGTGGCGATCATCGCGACGGACTTGCGCGGTGTGATCACCACCTTCAACGCCGGCGCCGAGCAGATGCTGGGCTTTGAAGCACAAGAGGTACTGGGCCACCTGACCCTCGAAAGCCTGCACCTGGCCCCCGAGCTGGAAGCCCGTGCCGCGCAATTGAGCGCAATCCTCGGCAAGCGCATCGCGCCAGCCCAGGCGATGCTGGTGGACAGCGCCGATGCAGTGCATGAGGCCCGCGAGTGGACGCTGGTACGCAAGGACGGTAGCCAACTGACGGTAAACATGCTCGCCACTGTTCTGCTGGACGAGCATGGCCTGTGGGTCGGGCACCTGGCGATCTGCCTGGATGTCACCGAGCAGAAGCGCGCCTATGAGGCACTGGCCGCGCGGGACCGCCTGCTGAAGAAACTCAGCGCCCATGTGCCCGGCGGTATTTTCCAGTTCATCCTGGAACCGAACAATGTCTCGCGTTTCATTTATGCCAGCGATGGCATCCGCGACATCTACGAAATCGAGCCTGGGGTGTTGCAGCAGGATGCGCGAAAGGTCTTCGAGCGGATTCATCCGCTGGATGTCGAGCGGGTACGGGAGTCCATTCGCCTGTCCACCCTGCAACTGAGCCATTGGCGTGAAGAATACCGGGTGCAGTTGCCCCATCGGGGGCTGCGCTGGGTTCGCGGTGAGGCGACGCCGGAAGAGCTGGCCGGTGGCGGTACGTTATGGCATGGCTATGTGTCGGATATTTCCGATCTCAAGCGGGTCGAGGAAGAGCTGCGGGCGCTGTCGATTACCGATTCCCTGACCGGCATTCATAACCGACGCTACTTCCAGGACCGGCTGAAGGCCGAGATGATCCGGGTCAAGCGTGCCTCGGGGGCGTTGTCGGTGATCATGTTCGACATCGATCACTTCAAGCGCATCAACGACCAGCATGGTCACGCGGTGGGTGATGAAGTGCTCAAGGAGTTATGCCGGCGCATCAGCCAGCGGTTACGACGCACGGATGTGTTTTGCCGGCTGGGCGGCGAGGAGTTTGTGGTGCTGTGCGCCAGTACCGACGGCAGCCAGGCGTTCAATGTTGCCCTGGAGTTGTGGCAGGCGTTGCGCGGTGAGCCGATGGAAGGTGTCGGCACGGTGACGGCGAGCTTCGGGGTCGCCAGTTGGCGGGTCGAGGAGGGCGTCGACAGCTTGTTGCTGCGGGCGGATTCGGGTGTCTATGCCGCCAAGCAGGCGGGCAGGGACAGGGTTGAGGCGGAGCGGGTGCTTGCCTGAAGTGCACGGCCATTCAAGCTATTAGAGATCAATGTGGGAGCTGGCTTGCCTGCGATAGCATCACCTCGGTATTCCTGATAGACCGAGGCGTCTGCATCGCAGGCAAGCCAGCTCCCGATATTTGCTGCTGTTAGAGGACCGGGGCCGCCGCCGCCAGTTTCGGCTGGCGATACAGGTCCAGCAGCACCTGGTCCAGTACCGAGGACGCGCCCCACGGTTTCGGATCGTTGAGAATCGCCACCACAGCCCAGGTATTGCCATTGTTGTCGCGGCTGAACCCGGCAATCGCCCGCACGGTGTTCAGGGTGCCGGTCTTGACGTGGGCTTCGCCGCGCATGGCCGTGGTCTTCAGGCGTTTACGCATGGTGCCGTCGGTGCCGGCAATCGGCAGCGAACTGATGTACTCCGCTGCGTATGGGCTTCTCCACGCCGCTTGCAGCATGGTCGCCATTTCGCGGGCGCTGACCCGTTCAGCACGGGACAGGCCGGAGCCGTTCTCCATCACCAGGTGCGGCGCGGTGATGCCTTTTTTCGCCAGCCACTGGCGCACCACGCGCTGGGCGGCCTTGGCGTCGTCGCCGTCGGCATCGGTGCGGTACTGCGCACCCAGGCTCAGGAACAACTGCTGGGCCATGGTGTTGTTACTGTATTTGTTGATGTCGCGGATGATCTCCGCCAGGTCCGGCGAGAACGCACGAGCCAGCACTTTGGCGTTCTTCGGTACCGGCGCCTGGATGTCGCGGCCCTGGATGCTGCCGCCCAGTTCCTTCCAGATCGCCCGAACGGCGCCGGCGGTGTAGGTGGCGTGGTCCAGCAACGACAGATACGTCTGCGAACTGCAGCCGTCCGCCAACTGGCCGCTGACGGTCACGGTGACGCTGCCGTCGGCGGCGGTCATCGGGCTGTAGCGCACATCGCCGGTGCATTGCTTGGCGTTGGAGACCTTGACCTGGTTGTCGATGCGGATGCTCGCAATCGGCGGCTCGACCGAGACCAGCACCTTGCCCGAATCATTGCGGGTGACGAAGCGCAGCGCCTTGAGGTTGACCATCAAGGCATCGGGCTTGACCAGGAACGGCTTGTTCTCGTCGTTACCGTCGTCATTGAACTCCGGCAGTTGCGGCGGGATGAAGAAGCCACGGTCCAGCACCAGGTCGCCGGTCACTTGCTGCACGCCATTGGCCCGCAGGTCGCGCATCAGCAGCCAGAGTTTTTCCATGTTCAGCTTGGGGTCGCCGCCGCCCTTGAGGTACAGGTTGCCGTTCAGGATCCCGCCGCTCAGGGTGCCGTCGGTGTAGAACTCGGTTTTCCACTGATGGTTGGGACCGAGCATTTCCAGGGCCGCGTAGGTGGTGACCAGCTTCATGGTCGAGGCTGGGTTGACCGACACGTCGGCGTTGAACACGGTAGGTGTGCCCGGGCCATTGAGGGGAATCATCACCAGGGACAGGGCATTGTTTTGCAGCTTGGCTTTCTGGAGGGCTTCCTGGACCTTGGGCGGCAGGGAAGTGTTGATCGGGGCGGCGGTAACGGAAAAGGCCAGGGGCAGAAGAAAACTGGCGAGTAACAGTGGACGCAAAGATTTGATCATAAGAATTAAAACCCTACTGCTGAGGGGGTAAAAAGGTGAGGGGTATGTACGAAAAATCCCTCAATGGTCATGAAAGTGTCGGCATTATGCCCCAAGGCTGTCGCACTTGTGGCTGAACGATAGCTGCAATTGGCGGTTTTTTTTACTGGCACTCTGCCGCCTGTCCCAGAGAATCGGGCAAAGGCCTGCTTAAACTGCTAAAGTGCCGCCCGTTATTACTTAAGAGGATTGTTCCAATGGCGACTAACCGTTCCCGGCGTCTGCGCAAAAAACTGTGCGTTGATGAATTTCAAGAGCTGGGTTTCGAACTGAACCTGGACTTCAAAGAAGGTTTGGACGATGAAGCGGTTGACGCTTTCCTCGAAGCATTCCTGACTGAAGCGATGGACGGCAACGGCCTGGACTACGTCGGCGGTGATGACTTCGGTCTGGTTTGCAAAGCCACCCGTGGTTCGGTCAACGAAGAACAGCGTGCCGCTGTTGAAGCGTGGCTGAAGGCTCGTCCAGAGCTGACCCGCGTTGAAGTCAGCGCCCTGCTGGACGCTTGGCACCCAGAAAAGCCGATTAACCCGGCAGTCTGATGTCATGAAAAAGCGACCCGCCCGGGTCGCTTTTTCGTTACTGGGTCTAAAGAATCAGGCCTTGCGCCAGTTCAGAATCACCAGCGTCAACACCCCCGCGACAATCCCCCAGAACGCCGAACCGATGGAAAACAACGTCAACCCCGACGCTGTGACCATGAAGGTGATCAACGCAGCTTCCCGTTCCCTGGGTTCATTCATGGCGATGCTCAGGCCATTGATGATCGAGCCAAACAACGCCAGTGCCGCAATCGACAGCACCAGTTCCTTGGGCAGGGCGGCGAATAACGCGGCCAATGTCGCGCCAAACACCCCGGCGATCCCGTAGAAAATCCCGCACCAGACCGCGGCGGTGTAGCGCTTGTTGCGATCCTCATGGGCATGAGGGCCGGTGCAGATCGCCGCGCTGATGGCTGCCAGGTTAATGCCATGGGAGCCAAACGGCGCCAGCACCAGCGAGGCCAGGCCGGTGGTAGTGATCAATGGCGACGCCGGTACGTTATAGCCGTCGGCCCGCAGCACCGCGACACCCGGCATGTTCTGCGAGGTCATGGCCACCACGAACAGCGGGATGCCGATGCTGATGGTCGCGGCCAGGGAGAAGTGCGGCGTGGTCCACACCGGCGTTGCCACTTCCAGGTGAAAGCCACTGAAATCCAGCAGCCCCATCAGCCCGGACAGTGCCGTGCCGATCAGCAGTGCCGCGAGCACGGCATAACGCGGCGACAGGCGCTTGATGACCAGGTAAGTGAAGAACATCCCCAGTACCAGCCCGGTACGGTGCTGCGCGGCGACGAAAATCTCGCTGCCGATCTTGAACAGAATCCCCGCCAGCAAGGCGGCCGCCAGGGACGCGGGGATGCGCTTGACGAGTTTTTCGAAGCTGCCGGTCAGCCCACAGATGGTCACCAGCACCGCGCAGGTGATGTAGGCGCCGATGGCCTCGCCGTAGCTGACGCCGCCCAGGCTGGTGATCAACAGCGCCGCGCCCGGTGTGGACCAGGCAATGGTGATCGGCGTGCGGTAGCGCAAGGACAGGCCAATGCTGCACACCGCCATGCCGATGGAGATCGCCCAGATCCACGAGGAAATCTGCGCGGTGGTCAGGCCGGCAGCCTGGCCAGCCTGGAACATCAGCACCAGGGAGCTGGTGTAGCCGGTCATCATGGCAATGAAACCGGCGACGATGGCCGAAGGCGAAGTGTCGGCCAGTGGGCGTAATCGCGCTTGGGGGACGTCGGACATGGGGCGGTGTTCCTTTTACCGGGCTGTCTGTAGGAGCGAGCTTGCTCGCGAAGGTCGTTAACGATGACGCTGGCATCCTGACTGAATGCGGTGCTTATACGTTTTTCGCGAGCAAGCTCGCTCCTACAAAGGAGAAAGTGCGGAATCAAGCCTAAACTCAAACGTAACGATTCATTGCAATACAGCCGGCGCCGCAAACAGCCGTACAGTGTGTTGGCGCACTGGGTTGTGTACAATGTGCGCTGATTTTACGCGATACTTGCCAGCGACCCTCTGTGCCGTATTACAGTCAACGTCAATTCGCCGCCGTTCTCCCGACCCGAGTGCCCATGAACGAACAGTTGCAGCCCCTCAAGAAACAGCCGCGAGCCGGTAAGGCCGGTCGCAGTGGAACCCAGGACGATATCGTCTACGCGCATATCTTCGAGGCGATCCTCGAACAACGCCTGGCGCCCGGTACCAAATTGAGTGAAGAAGCGCTGGGCGAAATCTTCGGCGTCAGCCGCACCATCATTCGCCGCGCGCTGTCGCGCCTGGCCCATGAAGGCGTGGTACTGCTGCGGCCCAATCGTGGTGCGGTAGTGGCCAGCCCGAGCGTCGAGGAAGCCCGCCAGGTATTCCTCGCCCGGCGCCTGGTGGAGCGTGCGATCACTGAATTGGCGGTGCAGCATGCCACGGCCGAGCAACTGGCCGAGCTGCGGCAGATGGTCAACGACGAGCGCGACAGCTTCTCCCGGGGCGATCGCGGCGCGGGCATCCGGCTTTCCGGCGAGTTCCACCTGAAGCTGGCCGAGGCGGCGAAGAATGCGCCGCTGATCAGTTTCCAGCGCAGTCTGGTGTCCCAGACCTCGTTGATCATCGCCCAGTACGAAAGCGGCAACCGCTCGCACTGTTCCTACGATGAGCACACGCAGTTGATCGACGCGATCGAAGCGCGGGATGCGGATTTGGCGGTGAACCTGATGATGCATCACATGGATCACATCGACAGCAAGCTCAACCTCGATGAGGAAAGCGCTTCTGACGATCTGCATGCAGTGTTCTCGCATCTGTTGCAGACAAAGAAGCCGGGGCGCTCGTCTGTAAAACTGTAATTTTCCAGGCTCGCCACTAACTAAATGTGGGAGCGGGCTTGCTCGCGAAGGCGGTGGATCAGTCAGCATATCCAGCGACTGACACACCGCCTTCGCGAGCAAGCCCGCTCCCACATTTGTTTTGTTGTACCTGTTAAATCAGCGTTGATGCACCAATTGCCCCGCCGCATACGTCTGCAGCACCGCCCGGTCATCCCCCAGTGTCATCAACACAAACAACGTCTCGGCGATGTTATTGGCCTGCTTCAGGCGATAGCTGAGCAGCGGGGTGGCGTTGTAATCCAGTACCAGGAAGTCCGCGTCAGTGCCGGGTTGCAGCGTGCCAATCTTGTCTTCCAGACGCAGCGCCCGCGCACCACCCAGGGTCGCCAGGTACAACGACTTGAACGGACTCAAGCGCGCCCCTTGCAGTTGCATCACCTTGTACGCTTCGTTCAGGGTTTGCAGCAGCGAGAAGCTGGTGCCACCGCCGACGTCCGTACCCAGGCCGACATTCAGCTTGTGCTTCTCGGCCATCGGCAGGTTGAACAAACCGCTGCCCAGGAAGAAGTTCGACGTCGGGCAGAACGCGACTGCCGAACCGGCTTCTGCCAACCGCGCGCATTCGTCGTCGCACAGGTGCACACCGTGGGCGAACACCGAGCGTTCACCCAGCAGTTTGTAATGGTCGTACACGTCCAGGTAGCCCTTGCGCTCCGGGAACAGCTCTTTCACCCATTCCACTTCCTGCAGGTTTTCACTGATGTGAGTCTGCATGTAGAGGTCCGGGTATTCCCCCAGCAGCTGCCCGGCGAGGGTCAGTTGTTCAGGCGTACTGGTCGGTGCGAAACGTGGCGTCACCGCGTAGTGCAAACGGCCCTTGCCGTGCCAGCGCTCGATCAGCGCCTTGCTCTCCGCGTAGCCGGATTCGGCGGTGTCGGTCAAATAGTCCGGCGCGTTGCGGTCCATCATTACCTTGCCGGCGATCATCCGCAGGTCGAGCTTCTCGGCCGCTTCAAAAAACGAGTTCACTGACTGCGGGTGCACGCTGCCAAATACCAGCGCGGTGGTGGTGCCGTTGCGCAGCAGTTCCTTGATGAAAATATCCGCGACTTCTTCGGCGTGGGCCTTGTCGGCGAACTGGCTTTCACACGGGAAGGTGTAGGTGTTGAGCCAGTCCAGCAACTGCTCGCCATAGGCACCGACCATGCCGGTCTGCGGCAGGTGGATGTGGGTGTCGATCAGGCCGGGGGTGATCAGCGCGTCCTGGTAATGGGTGACTTCGATGTCGGCGGGCAGGCTGGCGAGCAAGTCGCTGGCATGGCCCAGGGCGCTGATCTGGCCGTTGTCGATCACCAGCAGGCCGTCCTCGAAATATTCGTAGGAGGCTTCGATCCCCACTTCGGCAGGGTCGGCGATGCTGTGCAAAATGGCGGCACGGTAGGCTTTGCGTGTCAAAGGCATGGTCGTCTCAGTTAGTCGCTTGGCTGCGGCGGGATACCGGCAGCAGTTTGGCAATGGGTTCGGCGCTCGCAGTGTGCTGGCCGAAGTTGGCGTTATAGGTGGCGATGATTTCGCCGGCGATGGAGATGGCGATTTCCACAGGCAGTTTGCCTTTGACCTCGGTCAGCCCCATCGGGCAATGCATGCGTTGCAGTTGCGCGGTGTCGAAACCGCGATCCCGCAGGCGGTGTTCAAACTTGACGCGTTTGGTCTTCGAGCCGATCAGGCCGAAGTAGGTGAAGTCATTGCGCTTGAGCAGGGCGGCGGTCAGCTCCAGGTCCAGCGCGTGGTTGTGGGTCATGACGATGCAGTAACTGCCCACAGGCAAGTGGTCGATTTCATCCACCGGCTCTTCGCTGACGATTTTACGCACGCCTTGGGGGATGTGTTCCGGGAATTCCTGTTCCCGGGAATCGATCCAGCGCACCCGGCACGGCAGGCTGGCCAGCAACGGCACCAGCGCGCGGCCCACGTGGCCGGCGCCGAATACCGCGATCTGCGCCTGCACCTGGCCCATGGGTTCGAACAACAGCACCGTCACGCCGCCGCAGCACTGGCCCAGGCTGGCGCCGAGGCTGAAGCGCTCCAGGTGGGTGTTTTGCTGGCCGCGCACAAGCATGTCCCGGGCGATCTGCATCGCCTTGTATTCCAGGTGCCCGCCACCGATGGTGTCGAAGGTGTGGGCGGCGCTGATCACCATCTTCGAACCGGCGTTGCGCGGCGTGGAGCCGAGCTCTTCGATGATGGTCACCAGCACGCAGGGCTCGCCCTGGTTCTGCAGGTCGGCGAGGGCGCTGATCCAGTTGTTCATGTTTACCTCAACATCTCTGTTGTCAGTTCGACCGCCTTCGCGAGCAAGCCCGCTCCCACATTTGATTGGGTTCACACATCAAAATGTGGGAGCCGGGCTTGCCCGCGATGGCAGCGCCTCGGTCTAAAGCGAAGCCAGCTCGGTTTCCGTTTCCACAGCTTTTGCAGCGGTCAGTTGGCGCATCTGCTCACAGCCCCACAACACCCGCTCCGGCGTCGCCGGTGCATCGATCTTCGGCTGATGGCGATAGTCACCCAGGCTCGCCACGGCGTCCTTGATCGCACACCACGAGGCAATACCGAGCATGAACGGCGGCTCACCCACGGCCTTGGAATGGAACACCGTGTCTTCCGGGTTCTTGCGGTTTTCCACCAGCTTCACCCGCAGGTCCAGCGGCATGTCGGCCACCGCCGGGATCTTGTAGCTGGCCGGGCCGTTGGTCATCAGCTTGCCCTTGTTATTCCACACCAGCTCTTCCATGGTCAGCCAACCCATGCCCTGGATGAAGCCGCCTTCGACCTGGCCGATGTCGATGGCCGGGTTCAGCGAGGCGCCCACGTCATGCAGGATGTCGGTGCGCAGCATCTTGTACTCGCCGGTCAGCGTGTCGACGATCACCTCGCAACAGGCCGCGCCGAACGCAAAGTAGTAGAACGGCCGCCCACGTGCCTGGCTGCGGTCGTAGAAGATTTTCGGGGTCTTGTAGAAGCCCGTGCTGGAGAGCGACACCTGGGCGAAATACGCCTGCTGGATCAGCGCTTCAAAGGTCAGGATGTGATCGCGGACCCGCACATGCCCGTTGTGGAATTCAACGTCGGCCTCGCTGACTTCATATTTGCGCGCGGCAAATTCCACCAGGCGCTGCTTGATGGTTTCGGCGGCATTCTGTGCGGCCTTGCCGTTCAGGTCAGCGCCGCTGGAAGCCGCCGTCGGCGAGGTGTTGGGCACCTTGTCGGTGTTGGTGGCGGTGATCTGCACGCGGTCGATTTCCACCTGGAAAATCTCGGCCACCACCTGCGCGACCTTGATGTTCAACCCCTGGCCCATCTCGGTGCCACCGTGGTTCAGGTGGATGCTGCCGTCGGTGTAGATATGGATCAGCGCACCGGCCTGGTTGAGGAAACTGGCGGTGAAGGAAATGCCGAACTTTACCGGTGTGAGTGCCAGGCCTTTTTTCAGGATCGGGCTGTTGGCGTTATAGCGACGGATCGCTTCGCGGCGCTCGAAATACTGGCTGCTTTGTTCGAGTTCGGCGGTCATCTCTTCGAGCATGTTGTGCTCGACGGTCTGGTAGTAGTGGGTGACGTTGCGCTCGGTCTTGCCGTAGTAGTTGGCCTTGCGCACGGCCAGCGGGTCGAGGGCCAGGTGCCGGGCAATCGCGTCCATCACTTCCTCGATGGCGACCATGCCTTGGGGGCCGCCGAAGCCGCGGTAAGCGGTGTTGGAGGCGGTGTTGGTCTTGCAGCGGTGGCCGTTGACGGTGGCGTCGCCCAGGTAATACGAGTTGTCGGAGTGGAACATTGCGCGGTCGACAATCGAGTTCGACAGGTCCGGTGAGCAACCGCAGTTGCCCGCCAGGTCCAGGTTGATGCCGTGCAGCCGGCCACTGTCGTCGAAGCCTACGTCGTACTCGATATAGAACGGGTGGCGCTTGCCGGTCATCAGCATGTCTTCGACACGCGGCAGGCGCATTTTGGTCGGCTGGCCGGTGAGGCGTGCGACCACCGCACACAGGCATGCCGGGCTGGCGGCCTGGGTTTCCTTGCCGCCAAAACCACCGCCCATGCGGCGCATGTCGACCACGATTTTGTTCATCGATACGTCGAGTACTTCGGCCACCAGCTTCTGTACTTCGGTGGGGTTTTGCGTGGAGCAGTAGACGATCATGCCGCCGTCTTCGGTGGGCATCACCGAGGAGATCTGGGTTTCCAGGTAGAAGTGTTCCTGGCCGCCGATGTGCAGGGTGCCCTGGATACGGTTCTTCGCGGTCGCCAGTGCGCCCGCCGAATCACCGCGCTGGTGGGTGTGGCTGTCGAGCACGAAATGTTTTTTGCGAAACGCCTCGACCACGTCCAGCACCGGCTCCAGGTCTTCGTATTCGATCACAGCGGCCATCGCCGCCTTGCGTGCGGTTTCCAGGTCGCGGGCGGCGACGGCCAGCACCACCTGGCCGACGAACTGCACGGTGTCGATGGCCAGCAACGGGTCGCCGGGCATCAACGGGCCGATGTCTTTCAGACCCGGCACGTCTTCGTGGGTGATGACGATGCGCACGCCTTCAAATGCATAGCAGGGCGCGGTGTCGATGCTGAGGATCTTCGCGTGGGCACGGTCCGACATGCGTGCGTAGAGGTGCAATTGGTTGGGGAATTCCAGGCGGTCATCAATGTACTGCGCTTCGCCCGAGACGTGCTTGGCGGCGCTGTCGTGCTTGACGCTGCGACCGACGCCGCTGGTCAGGTCCTTGGCAAACAGTTCGGCGAGTTCGGCCTGGGATTTTTCCACGGCGTGATGGTTAGACATAAGCGGTCACCCGAGTCTCGATGTGCGGCGTTTGCAGTTCGATGAAGTATTTGCGCAGCAGGTTCTGTGCGCTGAGCAGGCGGTATTCCTTGCTGGCGCGGAAGTCCGACAGCGGGGTGAAATCCTCGGCCAGGGCCGCGCAGGCTTTTTCCACGGTGGCGGAATTCCAGGTGGCGCCGTTCAGTACGGCCTCGCAGTTCTTCGCGCGTTTCGGGGTGGCGGCCATGCCGCCGAACGCCACGCGGGCATCGTCGATCACACCGTTAGTGATCTTCAGGTTGAAGGCCGCGCAGACGGCAGAGATGTCATCGTCCAGGCGCTTGGAAACCTTGTAGGCACGGAACAGCGGCACGCCTTTGGGCACGATGATTTTCTCGATGAATTCGCTGTCCTGGCGGGCAGTGACGCGGTAGTCGATGAAATAGTCTTCCAGCGCCAGGGTACGGCGGGTGTTGCCCTTGCACAGCACGATCTGCGCGCCGAGGGCGATCAGCAGTGGCGGCGAGTCACCGATGGGCGAGGCATTGCCGATATTGCCGCCCAGGGTGCCCTGGTTGCGGATCTGCAACGAGGCGAAACGGTGGAGCAATTCGCCGAAATCCGGGTATTCGTGGTTGAGCGCGCTGTAGCAATCGGACAGGGGAGTGGCGGCGCCGATTTCCAGGCGGTCGTCGAAGCTTTCGATGCGCTTCATCTCTTCGATATTGCCGACGTAGATCATCACCGGCAGCGTGCGGTGGAACTGGGTGACTTCCAGCGCCAGGTCGGTGCCGCCGGCCAGCAGCCGGGCTTGTGGGTAAGCGTCGTAAAGGTCCGCCAGGTCGGCGACGGTCAGCGGCACCAGGCAGCGTTTGTCGCCGCTGTTCAACTCGCCGGTTTGCGTCGGGGCGATGGCTTTCAGGCGGGCGATGGTGTCGGCCTGGCGACTGTCGAACTGGTCCTGGGGCTTGTTGCAGCAGGCCTGTTCGGCGGCGGCAAGAATCGGGCGATAGCCGGTGCAGCGGCAGAGGTTGCCGGCCAGGGCTTCGTGGGCCTTTTGGCTGTCGGGTGCATCACTGTTCTTTTGCAGGGCGAACAGCGACATCACAAAGCCCGGGGTGCAGAAGCCGCATTGCGAACCGTGGCACTCCACCATGGCCTGTTGCACGCTGTGGAGTTGGCCCTGGTGCTTGAGGTCTTCGACGCTGATCAGTTGTTTGCCGTGCAGGGACGAGACAAACGTCAGGCACGAATTGAGGCTGCGATAGCGAATCTGCTCGGCGCCCTGATCGTCGGTGTGCAACTCGCCGACTACCACGGTGCAGGCGCCACAGTCGCCGCTGGCGCAGCCTTCCTTGGTGCCGGATTTGCCCAGGTGCTCACGCAAATAGTTGAGCACGGTCAGGTTCGGGTCCAGGGCGTGCTCGCTACGGAGCTCCTGGTTTAGTAAAAACTGGATCACGGAAGGCCTCGCAGACTCATTATTGTTGTTAACCGCTTTGCGCCGAATCTAGTCATGTCTGACTTTTCGGTCAACGATTTTCTGACCGAAAGGTCAAGAAAATGCGATATCAACATCCTTAATTATGGTCCAGTTCTCTGGAACCGCCGTTTTTGGGGGCTTCTGGACTTTAATGGCTGCTTATTTCATGCCAAATTCCGCTCTGTGGGCCGTACGCCATCAACCGGCAAGTGCGCTACACTGCCGCGCTTGTACCGATAGAAGATTTTGAAGGGAAAACATGACGTTCAAGGCGCCGGATAGTCTTGCCGAGCAAATCGCTCACCACCTCGCCGAACGTATCATTCGCGGCGATCTCAAGCCTGGGGAGCGGATCCAGGAGCAGAAGGTCACACTGGCGCTGAATGTCAGTCGTGGTTCCGTGCGCGAAGCCTTGCTGATCCTCGAGCGCCGGCACCTGATTGCGATCCTGCCGCGCCGTGGCGCCCACGTCACCGAGCTGACGGCCCACAAGGTGCAAAGCCTGTGCACGCTGATGGGCGAGCTGTACATCCTGCTGGGCAATGCGGTCGCCGCCGGCTGGCAGACCCAGGCCGACATGGCGCCGTTCGTGCAAATCCAGCAGCGCCTGATCGCCAGCTTCGAACGCCAGGACATCCGCGCCTTCGTCGAAGAGAGCTTCAACGTGATGCGTGCCGCCTATCCGTTCGCCAACAACCCGTACCTGCAGGAAACCGTCGAGAACCTGCAGCCGGCGATGAACCGCGCCTATTACCTGGCGCTGGATCAGCGCAAGGCGTCCATGAGCGAGTACCTGGTGCTGTTCGAGCAATTGCTCGCCGCCGTGCTGGCCCGTGACCTGCCGCAGATTCGCCTGGTGCTCTCGGCCTACGGCGAGCGCAGTTGCTCGCTGGTCATTGCTGCGTTGGCGGAAGCCTAAGCGTGCGGCTCAAGTGCATCAAACTGGCGGGGTTCAAATCCTTCGTCGACCCGACCACGGTGAACTTCCCCAGTAACATGGCGGCAGTGGTCGGGCCCAATGGCTGCGGCAAGTCGAACATCATCGACGCCGTACGCTGGGTGATGGGCGAGAGCTCCGCAAAAAACCTGCGTGGCGAGTCGATGACCGACGTCATCTTCAACGGCTCCACCAGCCGCAAGCCGGTGAGCCAGGCCAGCATCGAACTGGTGTTCGACAATTCCGACGGCACCCTGGTGGGCGAGTACGCGGCCTATGCGGAAATCTCCATTCGCCGCAAAGTGACCCGCGACAGCCAGAACAGCTACTTCCTCAACGGCATCAAGTGTCGCCGCCGGGACATCACCGACATCTTCCTCGGTACCGGCCTGGGCCCGCGCAGCTATTCGATCATCGAACAGGGGATGATCTCCAAGCTGATCGAAGCCAAGCCCGAAGACCTGCGTAACTTTATCGAGGAAGCGGCCGGCATCTCCAAGTACAAGGAGCGCCGCCGCGAGACCGAAAACCGTATCCGCCGTACCCATGAAAACCTTGCCCGTCTGACTGACCTGCGTGAAGAGCTGGAGCGCCAGCTGGAGCGCCTGCACCGCCAGGCCCAGGCCGCCGAGAAGTATCAGGAATACAAGGGCGAGGAGCGTCAGCTCAAGGCGCAACTGTCGGCCCTGCGCTGGCAGGCGTTGAATGACCAGGTGGGCCAGCGCGAAGCAATCATCGGCACCCAGGAAATCAGCTTCGAAGCCCTGGTGGCCGAGCAGCGCAATGCCGACGCCAGCATCGAACGCCTGAGGGACGGTCACCATGACCTGTCCGAGCGCTTCAATCTGGTGCAGGGGCGCTTCTATTCGGTGGGCGGCGATATCGCCCGGGTCGAGCAGAGCATCCAGCACGGCCAGCAGCGTTTGCGCCAGTTGCAGGACGACTTGAAAGAAGCCGAGCGTGCGCGCCTGGAAACCGAATCGCACCTGGGCCACGACCGCACCTTGCTGCTGACCCTTGGGGAGGAGCTGGACATGCTCACTCCCGAGCAGGAAGTCACCAGCGCCGCTGCCGAGGAAGCCGCTGCGGCCCTGGAAGAATCCGAAACCACCATGCACGCCTGGCAGGAGCAGTGGGACACGTTCAACCTGCAATCTGCCGAGCCGCGCCGCCAGGCTGAGGTGCAGCAGTCACGCATCCAGCAACTGGAAACCAGCATGGAGCGCCTGGCCGAGCGTCAGCGGCGCCTGGTGGAAGAGCGCGTGCTGCTCGCTGCCGACCCGGAAGATGCAGCGATCCTCGAACTGAGCGAGAAACTCGCCGAAAGCGAAATGACGCTGGAAGAGCTGGAAGCCAGCGAAGAACAACAAGTGGAGCGCCTCGAGCAATTGCGTCAGCAACTGCAGCAGGCGACCCAGGCACAGCAGCAGGCCCAGGGCGATTTGCAGCGGCTCAACGGCCGGTTGGCTTCCCTGGAAGCCTTGCAGCAAGCGGCGCTTGACCCGGGCACCGGCACGGCTGAATGGCTGCGTGACCAACACCTGGCCGAGCGTCCGCGCCTGGCCGAAGGCCTGAAGGTTGAAGCCGGTTGGGAGCTGGCGGTGGAAACCGTGCTCGGCGCCGACCTGCAAGCGGTGCTGGTGGATGATTTTGGCGGGTTTGACCTGGCGGGTTTTGCCCAGGGCGATCTGCGTTTGCTCAGCCCGGCGGCGGACGGCACTCGCGTGCCGGGCAGCCTGCTGGATAAAGTGGAGGCGGCGATTGACCTGTCGCCGTGGCTCGGCCAGGTCAAGCCGGTCGACAGCCTTGAGCAGGCCCTGGCCCAGCGCGGGCAGTTGGCCGCCGGGCAAAGCCTGATCAGCCGTGATGGCTTTTGGGTCGGCCGGCACTTTTTGCGGGTACGGCGCGCCAGCGAAGCGGAAAGCGGCGTATTGGCCCGTGGCCAGGAAATCGTCAACCTGACCGCCGAGCGCGAAGAGCGCGAAGCCACACTCGAGTCCCTGGAAAACCAGCTGCAAACCCTGCGCGCCACCCAGCGCCAGCAAGAGACCGGCCGCGAACACCTGCGCCGGCTGTTGCAGGACGAAGCGCGCCAGCAGGGCGAATTGAAAGCCCAGCTCTCGGCGAGCAAGGCCAAGGTCGAGCAACTGACCCTGCGCCGCACCCGGCTCGACGAAGAAGTGGCCGAGATGGGCGAGCAACGCGCCCTCGAACACGAACAAGTCGGCGAAGCACGCCTGCAATTGCAGGAAGCCCTCGACAGCATGGCCCTGGACACCGAGCAGCGCGAGTTGCTGCTGGCCCAGCGCGACAGCTTGCGCGAGCGCCTCGACCGGGTGCGCCAGGAAGCTCGCCAGCACAAGGATCACGCCCATCAATTGGCCGTGCGCCTCGGCTCCCTGCGGGCGCAGCACGACTCCACGCGCCAGGCCCTTGAGCGCCTGGAAATGCAGTCCGAACGCCTGACCGAAAAACGCGAGCAACTGAGCCTCAACCTGGAGGAGGGCGAGGCCCCGCTGGAAGAGCTGCGCCTGAAGCTTGAAGAGTTGCTCGACAAGCGCATGACCGTCGACGAAGAGCTCAAGACCGCCCAAATCGCCCTGGAAGACGCCGACCGCGAACTGCGCGACGCGGAAAAACGCCGGACCCAGGCCGAGCAACAGTCGCAACTGATCCGGGGCCAGCTCGAACAGCAGCGCATGGAATGGCAGGCCCTGACGGTGCGCCGCAAAACCCTGCAAGACCAGTTGCTGGAAGACGGCTACGACCTGCACGGCGTGCTCAATACCCTGACCGCCGAGGCCAACGAGAAAGAAGCCGAAGAAGAACTTGAGCGGATTGCCGCGCGCATTCAACGACTCGGCGCGATCAACCTCGCGGCCATCGACGAGTACCAGCAGCAGTCCGAGCGCAAACGTTATCTGGATGCGCAGAACGCCGATCTTGTCGAAGCGCTGGACACCCTGGAAAACGTGATCCGCAAGATCGACAAGGAAACCCGTAATCGCTTCAAAGATACCTTTGATCAGATTAATGGTGGTTTACAGGCGTTATTCCCGAAAGTTTTCGGTGGTGGCAGCGCTTACTTGGAACTGACGGGCGAAGATCTACTCGATACAGGGGTAACGATCATGGCGCGGCCTCCGGGCAAGAAGAACAGCACCATCCATTTGTTGTCTGGTGGCGAGAAGGCACTGACCGCATTGGCCCTGGTATTTGCGATCTTCAAGTTGAACCCGGCGCCGTTTTGCATGCTCGACGAAGTTGACGCCCCGCTGGATGACGCTAACGTTGGACGGTACGCCCGACTGGTTAAAGAGATGTCCCAGACGGTGCAGTTCATCTATATCACCCACAACAAGATCGCCATGGAAATGGCCGATCAATTGATGGGCGTGACGATGCACGAGCCGGGCTGTTCGCGATTGGTGGCGGTGGATGTCGAAGAGGCGATGGCGCTGGTGGAATCCTGAGCCGCAGATCGAAGGAGGATTTTCAGCAGGACGTAAGGTGATTTACCGGTCTGGGAAAAGTGGCAAATGGACATATTTGTTCAAGGCATTTTGACAGACGGTGTAAAGTTATCTTTGGTCGTGCTAGTTTAATGTCAAATTTTCGTATGCGTGGGCAAAACGTCATTCAGAACATAGAGTTGGCGCCACGTTTTAAAGCGGTTTGCACGGTGCTAAACCCCTTATTTTTCAGCATTTTTTATTAGAGGCACGGGATTACATGGAAATCGGTCTGCGCGAGTGGCTGATCGTCATCGGCATTATTGTCATTGCCGGTATTCTTTTTGATGGCTGGCGCCGGATGCGTGGCGGCAAGGGCAAGTTGAAATTTCGCCTGGACCGCAACCTGTCCAATTTGCCGGACGACGACGGCAGCGCCGAGCTGCTGGGGCCACCGCGTGTCCTGGACAACCATAAAGAACCGCACCTGGACGAGCACGACCTGCCGTCGATGAGCGCACCGGTGCGTGAAGCCCGTGAACCCAAGCGCGGCAAGCGCAGCGCGGCCAGCGAGCCATCCCAGGGCGACCTGAACCTGGACCTGGAAGAAGGCCCGAGCTTCAGCAGCCGTGATGACGACTTCCCGGATGAGTCCCCGGCCAAGAGCGCCCATAAAGAATCCGTCAAGGACCAGCCGGCTGCCGAAGAGGTGCTGGTGATCAGCGTGATCTGCCGTGACGCCGCCGGCTTCAAGGGCCCGGCCCTGCTGCAGAATATTCTGGAAAGCGGTCTGCGCTTTGGCGAGATGGATATTTTCCATCGCCACGAAAGCATGGCCGGCAACGGCGAAGTCCTGTTCTCCATGGCCAATGCGGTCAAGCCGGGCATCTTCGATCTGGACGACATCGACCATTTCAGCACTCCGGCGGTGAGCTTCTTCCTCGGCTTGCCGGGCCCGCGTCACCCGAAACAAGCGTTCGACGTGATGGTGGCGGCAGCTCGCAAGCTGTCCCAGGAACTCAACGGCGAACTCAAGGACGATCAACGCAGTGTCCTGACCGCCCAGACCATCGAGCATTACCGTCAGCGCATCGTCGAGTTCGAGCGTCGTGCCCTGACACAGAAGCGCTAAGGTCCAAGCTTAAGCGTTGCCTGTAGAATCCATGCACTAACATATTGAGCAGCTTCGGCTGCTCTTTTGCTTTATGAGAGAACACCCATGACCGCCGCCCACACCCGCATCCTCGAACTGCGCGCTGAACTGGATCAGCACAACTACCGTTACCACGTCCTCGACGAGCCGAGCATTCCGGACGCCGAGTACGACCGTTTGTTCCACGAGCTCAAGGCGCTTGAAGCCGAGCACCCGGAGCTGGTAACCCGTGATTCACCGACGCAGCGGGTCGGCAGTGCGGCATTGTCTGCGTTCACTCAGGTACGCCACGAAATCCCGATGCTCAGCCTCGGCAACGCCTTTGATGAAAGCACCATGCTGGAATTCGATCGCCGGGTCACTGAAGGCCTGGACCTGCCCGTGGGCGACCTGTTTGGCGGTGGCGCAGCGGTGGAGTACAGCTGCGAGCCGAAGCTCGATGGCCTGGCGGTCAGCCTGCTGTATCAGGACGGTGAGCTGGTGCGTGGCGCCACCCGTGGCGATGGCACCACTGGCGAAGACATCAGCGTCAACGTGCGTACCGTGCGCAACATTCCTTTGAAACTGCACGGCACCGGCTGGCCGGCGACCCTCGAAGTGCGCGGCGAAGTATTCATGTCCAAGGCCGGTTTCGAGCGGCTGAACGCCACCCAGCTGGAAGTTGGCGGCAAGACTTTCGCCAACCCGCGCAACGCGGCGGCGGGTAGCCTGCGTCAGCTGGACTCGAAGATCACCGCCAGCCGTCCGCTGGAATTCTGCTGCTATGGCGTGACCACGGATATCAGCGACACCCACATCGGCAACCTGCAACAGCTGAAGAAGTGGGGCATGCCCATCAGCCATGAGCTGAAGCTGGCAAAAGGGATTCAGGATTGCCTCGACTACTACCGCGATATCGGTGAGCGCCGCAACGCCTTGCCCTATGAAATCGACGGCGTGGTGTTCAAGGTCAACAGCATTGCCTACCAGCGGGAGCTGGGCTTCCGTGCCCGCGAGCCGCGCTGGGCAATTGCCCATAAATTCCCGGCCATGGAAGAGCTGACCGAGCTGCTTGACGTTGAATTCCAGGTCGGCCGCACCGGCGCTGTGACACCCGTGGCACGCTTGAAACCGGTCAAGGTCGCGGGTGTGACCGTGTCCAACGCCACACTGCACAACATGGACGAGGTGGCACGCCTGGGCCTGATGATCGGCGACACGGTGATCATCCGCCGTGCCGGTGATGTGATTCCCCAAGTGGTATCGGTGGTGACCGAGCGCCGCCCGGAAAACGCCCGTGCGGTGCAGATCCCCGAGAGCTGCCCGGTGTGCGGCTCCCACGTTGAGCGTACGCAACTGGTCAAGCGCAGCAAGGGCAAGGAAACCGTCAGTGAAGGCGCGGTGTACCGCTGCGTCGGGCGCCTGGCCTGTGGTGCGCAGCTCAAGCAGGCGATCATCCATTTCGTTTCGCGCCGGGCCATGGACATCGATGGCCTGGGCGACAAGACCATCGAGCAACTGGTGGACGAAAAACTCATCGGCTCGCCGGCGGATCTCTACAAGCTCAAGTACGAACAGATCATCGACCTGGAAGGTTTTGCCGACGTTTCCAGCAAGAAGCTGATTGCCTCTATTGAAAACAGCAAGACGCCAACCCTCGCACGGTTTATCTACGCTCTGGGCATTCCCGATGTGGGCGAGGAGACGGCCAAGGTGCTGGCGCGCTCGCTGGCATCCCTGGAGCGCGTGCAGCAGGCCTTGCCGGAAGTGCTGACGTACTTGCCGGACGTTGGCCTGGAAGTGGCCCACGAGATTCACAGCTTCTTTGAAGACAGCCATAACCAGGATGTGATTGGCGCCCTGATCGCGAAGGACGAGTGCGGCCTGGAGTTGCAGGAGCAGGGCGACCTGAGCGCCGAGTTTGCGGCCAGCACCACGTTGGGCGGCTTGCTCGACAAGCTGCACGTGCCGTCCGTGGGCCCGGGCGCCGCGCAGAAACTCGCCGACAAATTCGGCTCCCTCGAAGGCGTGATCAAGGCCGACTGGCTCGACATGCGCCAGGCTTTGCCGGAGAAGCAGGCCAAGGCCGTCCGGGACTTTTTTGATATTGAAGAAAACGCCCGGCGCGCGCTGGCCATCGAGCAACAGCTCAAGGACTTCGGCATGCACTGGCAGAGTGAGAAGAAAGTCGTCGAAGGCTTGCCCGAGGCCGGTCACACCTGGGTGCTCACCGGCTCCCTGGAACTGATGAGCCGCGATGTTGCCAAGGAAAAACTCGAAAGCCTGGGCGCCAAGGTGGCGGGCTCGGTGTCGGCGAAAACCCACTGCGTGGTCGCCGGGCCGGGCGCGGGTTCGAAGCTGGCCAAGGCCACTGAGCTGGGCTTGAAAGTGCTGGATGAAGAGGCGTTCGTGGCATTTTTGGCCAAGCACAACATCACGGTCTGATGATCGTTCCCACGCTCTGCGTGGGAACGCCGCCCTGGACGCTCTGCGTCCGCTCTGAAAGGTGCGACGCGGAGCGTCACTGGATGCATTCCCACGCGGAGCGTGGGAACGATCTCTCCCGGGCAATGCTCTAGTCTGATGATCGTTCCCACGCTCTGCGTGGGAACGCCGCCCTGGACGCTCTGCGTCCGCTCTGAAAGGTGCGACGCGGAGCGTCACTGGATGCATTCCCACGCAGAGCGTGGGAACGATCTCTCTCGGGCAATGCTCTAGTATTGGCAAGCCTCCCGGAGAGATCGCCATGTACCGCTTCTTCGAACAACTCAGTTCGCGCATCGCCGCACCGTTCATGGCCGAGACCTCGCGCAACAGCAAGGTCTGGCAGTGCCGCTGTGGGCAATCGCTGTTCTTTCGCAACAGCCAGTGCCTGGCCTGCTCGGCGCTGCTGGGCTATCAGCCGGAGCAGAGTCGCCTGTCCTCCCTGCAGCCCGGCCCGTATGCCGATACCTGGCTGCTGGACGCCGACCCTGAAGCCGGTGCCTTTCGCCGCTGCGCCAACCTCGACACGCCGGCCGCCTGCAACTGGCTGCTGCCCGCCGACAACGGCCAGGTCTTGTGCGTGGCCTGCAGCCTGAACCGCACCATTCCCGACCTGTCGATCCCCGAAAACCCCGAACGCTGGCGCAAGGTCGAAACCGCCAAGCGTCGTCTGGTGGCCCAACTCATCAGCCTGGGCTTGCAGGTGATTCCCAAGACGGTGGACGAAGACACCGGCCTGGCCTTCGATTTTGTCGGCATCGACCTGGAAGGCAACGCGCCCACCACCGGCCACGCCAATGGCCTGATCACCCTCGACATCAAGGAAGCCGACGACGCCCACCGTGAGAAAATTCGCGTACAGATGCGCGAGCCTTACCGCACCTTGCTCGGTCACTTCCGTCACGAGGTCGGCCATTACTACTGGGACCGCCTGATCGCCAACAGCCATTGGCTGGAGCCGTTCCGCACGCTGTTCGGTGACGAGCGCGCCAGCTACGCCGACGCCCTGGAGCAGCACTACCAGAACGGCCCGCGCCCGGACTGGCAGCAAACCTGCGTCAGCGCCTACGCCACCATGCACCCGTGGGAAGACTGGGCGGAAACCTGGGCGCATTACCTGCACATGATGGACGCCGTCGACACCGCGCTGGGCTTCGGCATGAGCGCCCGGGAGATGGACCTGGATTACCAGCCGTTCCCCCTCAGCACCCTCTACGACCCCGGGCATCCCGGCGGCACGGCGTTCCTGTCATTCGTCAATGCGTGGATCGAACTGGCCGGCATGCTCAACGAACTGTCCCGCAGCATGGGCCAGCCGGATTTCTATCCGTTCGTCCTGCCGCCGGCGGTGATTGCCAAGCTGCACTTCATTCACCTGGTGATCCAGCAAGAGGGCGGTCGGGCGGACGAGGTCGTGCTTTTGTAGGAGCAAGCTTGCTCCTGCAGCCAAGTACTTGAACCATCAGATATTTTTAATCCCGCGCCAACGGTTGTAACTTCCGATGAGATCGGTACAATGGCGCGGCTTGCCGAGAGGCGAGCGTCGTTATGGTGACCCCATCGGTCCCCCCGCAACGATTACCCGTGAACCTGGTCAGAGCCGGAAGGCAGCAGCCACAGCGGGAACATTGTGTGCCGGGGTGTGGCTGGTGGGGTTGCCTCCATAACGCAACCCTCCTTGATTCAAAAAAATACTTTTATGAAGCCCTTCGCTGACAATCGTCATCTGCGAAGCGATTTCTGCTGTTCGCTCATCAGGGTTACTGACGGTACAGCGGGAACTCTCCCATGGCCGGAATCACTTCTGCGCGCAACCTCGCCATGTGCCCGGGCAACTCCTGTCGTGCGGCAGGCGTGTCGGACGGGATGTTCTTGGCAAAGTGGAAGCTGATGATTTGGCCGGTCCCGTTGTCCTTGTAGTATTTGAAGATATTGAACTCAAAGAAGCTGCCGTCCTTGCGTGTGGAGGTCGGATAAAACAGCAGCACGTAGATCGCATCGGTTTTCTCGTCTGAAAACATCTCCACCGGAAGGTTGGGGTATTCCTGTTTGTGGGCCTGCGCGGTCAGGTTGGCAAGATCCCGGGGCTCGTTGCCGGTGGTCTGGGGCGGCGCGAGGCGAAAATCCACCAGTTCGCTCCAGGCGTTGACGCTTTCTGGTGCGAGGAAATACTCCCAGAGCGGAACGTTGCCCCGGGCCTGGTATTTCAGGACGTATGTTTTCCCTGCAAACACCACCGACTTTGTCTCGGCGATCGACGGGCGGGACAGGTCCGGCGGCGCCACAGGCGGTTTGGATGCACAGCCGAACAGCAGCAGGACAGTCGATACCACGATTAGCCAACGCATGGGCACCTCCTGTGTCACGGCTTAGTGCTGTTGATGTGGTCGGCGATGCTGGCGAGCGTTGCGCTCCATTGTGCAACGGTTTGTTCTGAAGGCATTTCTCTCCAGGTCCTGGAAACCTTGTACGTGTCGCCCCCTAATTGATAGGCAAAATGCCTCAAGGTCATGACGTTGCCGTTCGCCTGTGTGCAGATCACCGACCAGCCCATATACGGGGTGCTGGTATCTCCCATGTCAGTCTGGCTGATATGTGTTTTGCAGTTCTTCTCGGCGGCCCGGGTATCGGAATCACGGGCCGCGCTTGGCGGTTGATTCTGGCCCGGCAACACAAACAGGGTGATCTCGTCTTTTCCGGTGTCGGCAGACCACTTGTATCGTTTTACCCCGGCATTCGCGAACGCTGATGCCATCTCGTCATCGTTTTTGGTTTGCCATTGCGGACCTTTTGGCGTTACCGCCTTGAGCAAGTAGCCCGCAAAATCTTCTGCGTGGGTGTTTGGCGAGACGAAGAGCAATCCGCTGATGGCACAGGCAATAAAGGTCGATTTCATGTCAGTCCCTGGACGTCATTGTTAGATGTCAGGACGACAATGCATCCTGCGAAACAGACAGTAGCGCAGGTAGTGGCAAAGTGCCCAGTCCGTTTAAAAATTATTCCTAGGGACGACGTCAGTGAGGGATTGCTCACATCCTTAAAACCTTGCGCTGGACAAGCCAAATTCGCCTTGTTAGTTTGCGCCAGCGACATATTTCTAAATATGTCGGTGGCACATGGATGATATTAAAGTGATGGCGCTTTATGGCTCATCTACTCCAACTAACAAGGATGTCAGTAATGAAAAGCCTGCAAGGGTTGCCCACTCTCATCAGCGCTTCCGTCGGTGCGCCGGGCAAAGCCCGCAACTTGCCCGCCGATGTTCAATGCATCCAGTATTTATTCAACTTGATCATTCCCAAGTTGGGTTTCCCCCTGGCGGAAAATGGCAAATGCGACGGCCAGTTGGTGCAGTGCATCAGCCAGTATCAGTTCCGCCACCTCAAATACGCGCATCCCGATGGTGTTATCGACCCCACCGGGCGCACCTTCAATAGCCTGATCGAAGAGGCGGTGAAGGTGCCGGTCAAGCCGAACCCGACCCTGCGTATTCCGACGTTCCTCAATGTGTTCGGCAACACCGGCGCGGACATGGTCCAGGCCACGGTCGACCACTATCTGGACCGCATGCGGGCAATGATCGAGGCTGAGCGGCGCAACCGGCAGATGATGCTCCAGGCCACGTGCGACGGCGGTACGACGCTGACGGATACGGACTTCCAGAACGCTGCCGCGCAGTTGGGTAACGGGATTTCGGTCAATATTATCAAGGCCTTCGCCACGGTGGAGTCGGGCGGGCGCTCCGGGTTCGGCCCGGCCAAGTTGCCGGTGATCGCCTTTGAAGGGCACCATTTTCGCAAGTACACCAAGAGTAAATACGACCAGACCCACCCGCTGTTGTCGTACCCCTACGTGAAGAAGGCCGGGCCCCAGTGGAAGGCCAATAACAAGGACCAGACCAAGGCCTGGGAGACCATGGCCACCGCCTTCGCACTGGATCAGGAAGCGGCCTTGAAATCGGCCTCCTGGGGCATGTTTCAGATAATGGGCTCCAACTTCACGGCATGCGGTTATAAAACGGTGTTTGAATTTGTGGTGGCCATGAAGATTAATGCCGGGCATCAACTAAAGGCCTTCCTCGGTTTTTGCAGCCAGAGCCCGGCCCTGGTCAAGGCCATGAAGAACAAGGATTACGCCGCCATGGCGCTGAACTATAACGGCAAGGATTATGGCGACTATGACCAACGCATCAAAAAAGCCTACGAAGCACTTGAAGGGAAAAAATAGAATGCCGTTCAAACGTTGCGTGTCCCGATTGCTGGTTGCCTCTTTCGTGTGTGTTGCTGCAGGTGCGCCGGCGTTTGCCGCTACGCTGCACTCGGGCAAGTACGAAGGGCTGATGCTGGCCGTGACGCCCGAGCATCAGGTGGAGGGGTTTTATGCCGAGGAAATGGGCGAGGGCGTGACCCGCTCGTGCACGTTCTTCCTGCAGGGCAAGGTCGACGGTGCGAAGGCATCGGTGTCGACATGGCTGGATGAGGCCTATCCGGGTACCGTCGCGGCTTCCTCGGACGGTGTGATGCTGACCGTGGAGAAGGGCCGCGAACATCCCGGCTGCATCAACGTGTTGATGCCGGAAATTGCCACCGGCCTGGACCTGACCCAGACCGCTGCCAAGAAATGGATTGGCCTGGTGACCGTTTCGTCCGACAAGGCCTTCCTGCAGAAGACCCCGGACGCCAAGGCCAGTCATCGTGCCTACGTGGTCAAGGACGATGTGGTCGCGGTACTGGCGTTCAAGGATGGCTGGGCCCAAGTCGAGTTCATCAATGGCGAAGGCCGCTCTTCCAAGGGCTGGATCAGCCAGGACCAGTACGCCAGGCTGGTCCCCGCAAAAGGCTGAAGATGCTGCTGCGCCCGCGCGTAGCGGGGCGAAAACCGGTTAGCCGAAAGTCTCCCGCAACAGCCCCGCAAAGGCATCCCGCGCCAGATGGCGTTGGGTGTCTTTGTGCCAGAACAGCAGGTTATCCACCGCCGCCAATTCGTCGAAGCGGTAGGACGTCAATTGGTTGGCCTGCTCGTAGCGCGCCAGGATGCCTTCCGGCGCCAGTGCCACGCCAATCCCCGCGCTGACGCAGCCAATGATCGTGCCCCAACTGGCATAACTTGCGATGGCAGGCTTGATGTCGTGGGGCTTGAGCCAGTTCTCCAGGGCGGCGCGATACGGGCAGCCGGGCGGCCACACCAGCAGCGTGCGGCCGGCCAGGTCCCGGGCGTCCTCGATGGGTGCGCTGGAGGCGCTGGTAATCAGCACCAGGCGCTCGCTGTAGACCACGCTTTGTTCGAGCTTCGGGCGTTTGCCGCCGGCGGCCACCAGCGCGGCGTCGATGCGGTGATGTTGCAGGTCATCGAGTAACTGCGCCCAGGCACCGGTCACCAGTTCCAGCTCCACTTGTGGATAACGTCGATGGTATTCGGCCAGCAGCGGCGGCAGGCGGCCACTGGCGCTGGATTCCACTGCGCCGATGCGCAGCTTGCCGCGGGGAATCGCGTTGCTGTCGACGGCACGCTTGGACTCTTCCACCAGCGCGAGGATGCGCTCGCAGTAGTCGAGAAACACTTCCCCTGCGGCACTGATCGCCAACCCGCGCCCGGCGCGAATGAACAGCGGGGTACCCAACTCGCTTTCCAGTTGCTTGATGCGTGTGGTGATGTTGGACGGCACGCAGTGCAGTTGCAGGGCGGCCTGGGCCACGCTGCCGGTTTGTGCCACGGCTTTCACCATTTTCAGTTGGGCCAGTTCCATCGCTCAGTTCCAGTGATTACAGAAGTCAGAAACGGTTAATTGTCCTGCGCCTTGCCGAGGCCAAGACTGACGGCATTCCCACTGCTGGACGCCGTTCATGAAAGCCCCGTCACCTGTAAAGCTTACGCTAGTCACTGCCAGCGTCATCCTCTGTTGGGCGTATTCGCCGATTGGCGTGCATCTGGCCTTGCACAGCTACAGCCCTGGCCAGTTGGCCTTGGGACGGTTCCTGATTGCTTCGGTATTGATGGCCGGCGTCGCGTTGGTCATGAGGATCGAGCGGCCACGTCTGCGGGACCTGCCGTGGTTGCTGGTGCTGGGCTTCTTCGGGATTTTCCTGCATCACCTGACGATCAATTTCGGCCAGCAATTTGTCACGGCCGCTGCCTCCAGTGTGCTGGCGCAGTCGGTTCCGCTATTTACGGTGCTGGTGGCGTTTTTCGGCTTGAAGGAGCGAGTTACCGGCTGGCGCTGGGGTTGCGTGCTGCTGGGCTTGAGCGGGGTGCTGGTGGTGATCTGGGGCGAGCATGGCCTGGGGCAGATTGATCCCCGTGGACTGATGATCCTGCTGGCGGCGCTGTCGTGGAGCCTTTATTTCACCATCCAGAAACACTATTCCCGGCGCTACAGCCCGCTGACCACGGTGTGCTACACCGTGTGGTCGGGCACCTTGCTGCTGTGTGTGTATTTGCCGGGTTTGCCGGCGGTGGTGTCGCAATCATCGACCCAAGCCAACTGGGCGGTGTTGTTGCTCGGCGCCTTTCCCAGCGCCCTGGCGTACCTGGCCTGGGCCTATGTGTTGCGGCATGTCGAGGTCAGCCGCGCGTCAGTGGCGTTGTACCTGGTGCCGCCGGTGGCGATGGTGATGGCCGCCACGCTGCTGGGCGAGCAGGTTTCGCTGCGCGTGGTGCTGGGTGGCCTGATCGTGCTGGCCAGTGTCGGCGCCATCAGCCTCGAAGGGCGCTGGCGCCGCAAGCCGTTACGGGTTCACGGTGAACACCCGCAGGCGGTGACCGTCGGGGTCCTGGGCGACAAAGGTGTAGCCGAAGTCCGCCTCGACCGGTGACTGGATGATGCTCATCCCGATTTGCACCCAGCGTGTGTGCAAATCGTCGACCGTTGCGATATCAGCGACGCAGAAACCCGCCTCGCTACCGCCAACCGAGGCTTGGGCCGCAGGCTCCACGGTATGGCGCGACCACAGGCCGAGTTTCACCCCGTTGTCGAGGATGAACAGCGCAAAGGTCGGCCCCAGCTCCACCGGCGGCTTGTCCAGCAGTCGGCTGTAGAGGTTGGCGCTGGTGGCCGGGCTGTCGACGTACAACAAAAAGTAATGGGCAATGCTATTCATGATGACTCCGTGGAATGACGCAGCAATGGCGCGGCTCAGTCCCTAGTCTAAGGGGCTGTCCTGTCAGTTCATGTCAGGAGTCATCAAGCAAAGAGCAGACAGTCAATCTGGCTGTCTGCTCTTTTTATTGCGTGCACGTGTGTTGCGAGCTCTAAGGCTTGGACAAGGCCTGGTCTACCGCTGCGATCAGCTTTCCCAGATCCTTCGGGGTGGCTTTGTGAATGACACCGAACAGATAAGCGCGCTGTTCCTCCTCGTCGACCAGGTCTGCGAAAAAGACTTTCAGCTTCACTCCCAGCGCCTCTGCGAACAAGAACAGTGCCTCGACGCTGGGTGTATAGGTGCCGGTTTCGAAGCGGCTGATGGTTTTAGGGTCAAAACCGGTTTTTTCACCTAGTTCAGCCTGAGTAAGCCCTGCGACCTTGCGGTAACGTCTGATGGCTGGACCCAAACTTGAAATGTGCATCGCTCAATTCCCATTTAGAATCAAGAACTTAACGATAAATCTTAAAATTAGACAACCGCATGTACCATCACCTTTTCTTGCAAAATGTGATGTAATTCGTAGAATCGGCATCTAGGACAAGTATTTGGTGGTCTCGTTTCAGAAGGCAGGTTTATGAAACAGGAAATCATTGCTCTCTCCTTACTCTCATAAATGTGCCCATAAAACGGACGCCTGGCAGGGACTGAAATGTCGCTCGTCAGTGCCACGCTTCATTGCGCCTCACGTGCCGGATACCCGAATTCAAGCCTAGTTGATCATCACTGAATGGATGATGAATTGCTGTGCAAAATCGTGGGTTTGCGTACCTTTGCGGCCAATCAGCCGATCGACGGCGCAGCCCGACTGGAAATACGAATCCGCCTGTCCTGCCTACCCGGTGGTCGAGAGGGCGATCGAATGCTGTCCATGGAGCTTTAACGTGCGTCTCAATTTGCCGGTCACTGCTGTTGAACAGACTTTTGGGGAGCAGCAACGGCTAATTTCCGCAACTGACGTCAACAGCCATATTACCTACTGCAACGCCGAGTTTGCCGCCATGAGCGGTTTTACCCAGGCCGAGCTGATCGGCAGCACCCACAACCTGGTGCGCCACCCGGACATGCCGCCCGCCGTGTTCCAGCTGATGTGGAGCTACCTCAAGGCCGGGCAGAGCTGGATGGGCGTGGTGAAGAACCGCTGCAAGAACGGCAACTATTATTGGGTCAGCGCCTATGTGACGCCGATTCTCGAAGACGGGCGGCTGACGGGCTACGAGTCGGTTCGGGTCAAGCCCACCCGCGAACAGGTGCGCCGCGCAGAGGCGCTGTACGCGCGGTTGCAGGCAGGTGGTGCGGCGGTCTCGCCGGTGCGGCGTGTGGCGTCTGTGTCCCGGGCCATGGCGTTGCCACTGGCGGCTGCCGTTGCCAGTGTCGCCGCCTTCCAATGGGTTCCGGGTGTATGGGCCCAGGCGTTGACTGTCGGCTTGTTTCTCGGCCTGGGCGTCTGGGGGCATCAACGCTTGGGGCTGCAGCTCAAGCAGATTGTGCAGAACACGCCCAATACCTTTTCCGACCCCATCAGCGCCATGACCTACAGCGACGCGCTGGGGCCGACCGCGCAGCTCGAAATGATCCTGATCAGCGAAGAGGCGCGACTTAAAACCGCCCTGACGCGCCTCAGCGACCTGGCCAACCAGATGGCCGAAGCAGCCGCCCATTCCAGCGTGTTGTCGAGCACCACCGAATCGGCGTTGCTGGAACAGCGCGCCGAGACCGACATGACCGCCGCCGCCATGACCGAGATGGCTGCGTCCATCGCCGAAGTGGCGGTGCACGTGCAGCAAACCGCCAGCGAAGCTCACACCGCCAACACCCTCGCCGAGCAGGGCAGCCAGGTGGCCGGCACGTCCCGCGAGGCGATCCAGCTGCTGGCCGGCACCGTCACCCAGATCAACCAGGCGGTGGGCAACCTGGCCGGGCAGACCCAGCAAATCCAGGTGGCCGCGAGCATGATCCAGGCAATCGCCGACCAGACCAACCTGCTGGCCCTCAACGCGGCCATTGAAGCGGCCCGCGCCGGCGAGCAGGGCCGTGGCTTTGCCGTGGTGGCCGACGAGGTGCGCGCCCTGGCGGGCAAGACGCGGGAGTCGACCCAGCAGATCCAGGGCATCATCCAGAACCTGCGGGCCGGCGCCGATGAGGCGGTCGAGATCGCGAGCCTGGGCATTCACGAGGCCGAGCAGGGCGTGCAGCAAGTACTTGAGGCGCAGCAGGCGCTGCAAGGTATTCGCCACGCGGTGGAGCGTATTACCGGTATGAGTCAGCAAATGGCTGCTGCCTCACAGGAACAATCCCACGTCGCCGAGGAAGTTTCACAGCAGATCAATAACGTTGCCGCCACGGTGCAAAAGACAGCGGGCAATGCCAACGCTGCAGTTACCCGTGGCCGGGAACTCGAAAGCATCTCTTCCGGGTTACGCGCCCTGGTCGAGCGGTTCAACCGCTAGCCACAGTGAGCCTGACTCATGGACGAGAAATACCGCAGGGCCGTGGATGCAGCCGCCATTTTCTCCGAGACTGACCTGGCGGGCTGCATCACTTACGTCAATGACCAGTTCTGCGGCATGTCCGGCTACGGGCGTGACGAGTTGCTGGGGCAAAATCACCGCATTCTGAGCTCGGGACTGCACCCTGCGGGGTTCTTCCAGGGCATGTGGCAAGCCATCAGCGAAGGCCGGGTGTGGCGTGGGGAAATCTGCAACCGGGCCAAGGATGGGACGTTGTATTGGGTGGACAGCACCATGGTGCCGCTGCTCGATGAGAAGACCGGGCGCGTGCAGAAGTACGTGTCGATCCGCTTTGATGTCAGCGAAAAGCGCCAGCTGTTGCACACCCTGCAATGGCGGGTCGGCCACGATGTGCTGACCGGCTTGCCGAACCGCGCCTATCTGTCCGAGTTGCTTAACCAGTCCCTGGAGTTCTCCCGCAGCGAAGACATCCCGTTGGCGTTGTGCATGCTCGACCTGGACGGCTTCAAGGCGGTCAACGACGGGTATGGGCATGCCTGTGGGGATCTGTTGTTGGTGGAAGTGGCCACTCGGTTGCGGGAGATCATCCGCGGCGAGGACGTGGTCGCCCGGCTCGCCGGTGACGAATTTGTGCTGATCCTGCGTTATGTGCGCGATATCGACGAGCTGAACGGCGCCTTGCTGCGCATCCTCAAGGCGATTTCCGAGCCGTACTCGATCCAGGGGGCGGAGCTGAATGTGTTCGCCAGCATCGGCGTCACGCTGTTCCCCCTGGACGACGAGGACGCCGACACCTTGCTGCGCCATGCCGACCAGGCGATGTATGTGGCCAAGCAGAGCGGGCGCAACCGCTACCAGTTGTTTGATGTATCCCTGGAACAGGAGGTCAAGGCCAGCCACCAGACCGTGGAGCAGATCCGCCAGGCCCTGGCGGCGGGCCAGTTGTGCCTGCATTACCAGCCCAAGGTCAACTTGCGCTGCGGCACGGTGGTGGGGTTCGAAGCGTTGTTACGCTGGCAGCACCCCGAGCGTGGCCTGGTGAAGCCGGGGGATTTCCTGCCACTGATCGAGCAGACCGACCTGATTGTCGATATCGGCGAATGGGTGATCGCCCAGGTGTTGGGCCAGATGCATCGCTGGCAGGTGCATGGGCATTGGTGGTCGGTGAGCGTGAACATCGCGGCGCGGCACTTCCAGCGCGAGGATTTTGTAGAGCGCCTGCAAGACTTGCTGGCGCAATACCCGCAGGTGGAGCCGCACCGGCTGGACCTGGAGATCGCCGAGTCGGTGGCCATCGACAATATCCAGCGTGTCACCCAGCACCTGGAGGCCTGCCAGGCCTTGGGCGTGCAGTTCTCCCTGGATGATTTTGGCACCGGCTATTCCTCCCTGAGCTACCTCAAGCGCCTGCCGACCCAGACCATCAAGATCGACAAGTCGTTCGTGCGCGACATCCTGCACGACAAGGACGACCTGGCGCTGACCAAGGCCGTGATCGGCCTGGCCCGTGCGTTTGGCCGCGAAGTGATTGCCGAAGGCCTGGAAACCCTGGAGCACGGCCAGCTGTTGATGCGCATGGGCTGCGAAGTGGCCCAAGGCTATTTCATCGCCCGGCCGATGCCTGCGGACGACGTGCCGGGTTGGGTCGAGGGATTTGCACCGCCGCCGCAGTGGCAAAAGCTTGAGTGATGTTTACTGTGGCGAGGGAGCTTGCTGTGGCGAGGGAGCTCCCTGGCCACAAGGACAATCAGGTGATCTTAAGGGGCGGGGGCGCTGTTCCCGATATACAGCTGGATGATTTCATCAATCTCCCCGGACATTTTCATCCGCAGCAACGTGCGCAGGATCTGCTGCCCCGGCACCTGCGGGTCGTTGCGCACATAGCAGCCCAGGCGTTGCTCCTCGATCACGGCCACCGTATGCAGGCGCTGTGTGGGCGGTAATTGCTGATTGAAGCGGTCAAGGATCCATTCGTTGATCACTGCATAGTTGAAGCGTCCGGCCACCAGTTTTTGCAGCACTTGCTCTTCACTGCGGCTGTCGTCGCGGCTGAACTGGCCGCTGGCGAAGCGCGCCTCCAGGGTTGGGTAGCTGTAGCCGAGTACCGTGCCGATGTGTTGCGGCGCAAGGCTGTCCAGTGCCACTGACGTTGAGGGCACGCGCCCGGCGGCCAGCACATTGCGCTGGACCAGCAGCGGGATGCTCCAGGTGTAGTCCCCCGACAGGTTGTTCAGCCACGCCGGTGTCACGTAGCAGCGCACATCCACATCCCCGCGCTCCATGGCGGTGTCGATACGCGCACGCGGCAGCACATGGAATTTCGCAGGACGGCCGACCTGGGTGGCCAGGCTCAACATCAGGTCATACAAAATCCCCTGGGTCGGCTGGCCCTGGTCGAGTTGCACCATGGGCATGGTCCAGCTGTCGGAAATGGAGAATCGCAGAGGTGCGGGTGCCGCCAGGCTGACCGTGGCAATCATCCACAAGGCGCCCAGGACTGCGCGCATAAATTCTCCGGGTTCAGCCTTTTATAGGCTTGGTCAGACCAGCTTAGTCAGATTAGACGAGCGTGCCGGATGCAATTTCCCCCTTGCTCCGCTAGCATTACCCGCTTCCGCTTCCCAGTTGCGACGGTTTTCGATGAGTTATCAGGTTCTTGCACGTAAATGGCGTCCGCGCTCGTTCCGCGAAATGGTCGGCCAGACCCATGTGCTCAAGGCTCTGATCAATGCCTTGGACAGCCAACGGCTGCACCACGCCTACCTGTTCACCGGTACCCGCGGGGTGGGCAAGACCACCATTGCCCGCATCATCGCCAAGTGCCTGAACTGTGAAACCGGCATCACCTCGACGCCGTGTGGTACCTGCTCGGTGTGCCGGGAAATCGACGAAGGGCGTTTTGTCGACCTGATCGAGATCGACGCCGCGAGCCGCACCAAGGTCGAAGACACCCGCGAGCTGCTCGACAACGTGCAGTACGCACCGAGCCGTGGCCGCTTCAAGGTCTACCTGATCGACGAAGTGCACATGCTGTCCAGCCACTCCTTCAACGCCTTGTTGAAGACCCTGGAAGAGCCGCCGCCCTACGTCAAATTCATCCTGGCCACCACCGACCCGCAGAAACTTCCTGCAACGATTTTGTCGCGGTGCCTGCAGTTCTCCCTGAAAAATATGACCCCGGAGCGTGTGGTCGAGCATTTGACCCACGTGCTGGGTGTCGAGAACGTACCGTTTGAAGACGACGCCCTGTGGTTGCTGGGTCGTGCCGCCGACGGCTCGATGCGTGATGCCATGAGCCTTACCGACCAGGCCATCGCCTTCGGTGAAGGCAAGGTGCTGGCCGCCGACGTGCGGGCGATGCTCGGCACCCTGGACCACGGCCAGGTGTTCGACGTGCTGCACGCGTTGATCGAAGGCGACGCCAAGGCGTTGCTCGAAGCCGTGCGCCATCTGTCCGAGCAAGGCCCGGACTGGAATGGCGTGCTGTCGGAAATCCTCAATGTGCTGCACCGCGTCGCCATCGCCCAGGCCCTGCCCGAAGGTGTCGACAACGGCCACGGCGACCGCGACCGCGTGTTGGCCCTGGCCCAGGCGCTGCCGGCCGAAGACGTACAGTTCTACTACCAGATGGGCCTGATTGGGCGACGTGACCTGCCGTTGGCACCCGATCCGCGAGGCGGCTTCGAAATGGTCCTGCTGCGGATGCTGGCCTTCAGGCCCGCCGACACGGCGGATGCGCCGAGACAGCCGCTAAAGCCAGTGGGGATCAGCCAGGCCACAGTTGATTCCGCCAAACCAGTGGCTGGCCCGGCTGTTGTCGCGCCAGTGGTTGCGCCGCCTGCGCCGGTTGCACAGGCCGCCGCCCCGGTTGTCGCCGAGCCCGTGGCGCCTGTGGTGGTGCCGGAGCCGGTGGTTGAGCCTGCGCCCGTGCCTGAAGTCGATCTGCCGTGGAACGACCCGGTAGAGGCCGAGGTCGAGGTCGAGCTGCAGCCTGCCGTCGAGCCGGTGCTGGAAACCACCAGCGAGCAGCCTGAACTGACACCCATGCCCGCGCCGACCCCGGACAGCGTGGTGCCGGACGCCCCCGAGTGGGTTTCGGCCCCGGTGCCGGAGCCGACCGTTGCGCAAGTGGACGCCGCCACCCCGGGCACCGACCTCGACGACGAGCCGCCGCTGGACGAAGATTACATCGAGCCGGACATGGATTCGGCCTACAGCTACCTGGACGACCTGGCCAGCGAACACACCGCCGAGCCTGCCCCGGAGCCTGAACCCGAACCTGCCGCGATGCCGGCCACCGGCCTGGCGTTGCAATGGCTGGAGCTGTTCCCGAAACTGCCGATCTCCGGCATGACCGGCAGCATCGCCGCCAACTGCACCCTGATTGCCGTTGATGGCGACCACTGGCTGCTGCACCTGGACCCGGCCCACAGCGCCCTGTTCAACGCGACCCAGCAGCGCCGGCTCAACGATGCCCTGAACCAGTTCCACGGGCGCACGCTGACCATCAGCATCGAGCTGATCAAGCCCGAGCAGGAAACCCCGGCCCAGGCGGCGTCCCGTCGCCGGGTCAACCGCCAGCGCGAGGCTGAAGAGTCGATCCACGGTGATCCGCTCATCCAGCAGATGATGCAGCAGTTTGGCGCGGTGGTGCGGCACGATACTATTGAACCTGTAGAAGCCCCGGTACCCCAAGCGTCATAACCCGGGGCCAATAATTGATCCACGTACTTTTGAGGTGATTCCCATGATGAAAGGTGGCATGGCCGGCCTGATGAAGCAGGCGCAGCAGATGCAGGAAAAGATGGCCAAGATGCAGGAAGAACTGGCCAACGCCGAAGTCACCGGTAAAGCCGGTGGCGATATGGTCAGCGTGGTGATGACCGGTCGTCACGACATCAAGCGCGTGAGCATCGACCCAAGCGTATTGCCGGGCGTCGGCGAAGACGACCTGGAAATGCTCGAGGCGCTGTTTGCCGCGGCCGTCAACGACGCCGTGCGCAAGATCGAAGCCAACAGCCAGGACAAGATGTCCGGCGTGACCGCTGGCATGCAACTGCCACCGGGCATGAAGCTGCCGTTCTGATCGGCAAGCAGCACCGAAAATGCCAGGCCCCGCGCCTGGCATTTTTTTGGCCGGCTATTTTCCATACCCGTATCAGCTGTCGAGCGCCAGCGAGGCTGCGTCGGCAGCGACTCGGTCCCACGTCTGGCATGAAAGCAGCGGTGCGGCTAACGTAGCCTCGCTGGCGCTCGACAACGGCTACTGCGAGAGTTTTGTCGAACCCTGGACCCTGTGTTGGGGTCTGCACCCTATACCGTTGAATTCAATCACCGATAGAAGGAGCCTCGCTGATGTCCGAAGCATTGACCCTCAACCAGCGCATTGTGCTGGTCTCACGCCCCCACGGCGCACCGGTGCCGGAAAACTTTCGCCTGGAGCGCGTCGCGCTGCCGGAACTGGCCGACGGCCAGGTTTTGCTGAAGACCCTTTACCTGTCCCTGGATCCCTACATGCGCGGGCGCATGAGTGATGCGCCGTCCTATGCTGCGCCGGTAGAAATCGACGAAGTGATGACCGGTGGCGCTGTCAGCCGCATCGAACAGTCCCGCAATCCCAAGTTCGAGGTGGGTGACCTGGTGGTCGGTTCCACCGGGTGGCAGAGCCACAGCATCTCCGATGGGCGCAACCTGATCCCGGTACCGAAGGGACTGGCCAGCCCGTCCATGGCCCTGGGTGTGCTGGGTATGCCCGGCATGACCGCCTATATGGGCCTCACCGATATCGGCCAGCCCAAGTCCGGGGAAACCCTGGTGGTGGCGGCCGCTTCCGGTGCGGTGGGCTCGGTGGTGGGCCAGGTGGCGAAGATCAAGGGCCTGCGGGTGGTCGGTGTGGCGGGCGGCGCCGACAAGTGCCGCTATGTGGTGGACGAGCTGGGCTTTGATGCCTGTGTCGATCACAAGAGCGACAACTTTGCCGAGGAGCTTGCCCAGGCCTGCCCCAAGGGCATCGATATCTACTTTGAAAACGTCGGCGGCAAGGTATTCGACGCGGTCGTGCCGCTGCTGAATGCCAAGGCGCGCATTCCCTTGTGTGGCCTGATCGCCGGCTATAACGCCCACGAAGCGCCCAGCGGTCCCGACCGGCTGCCGGCGTTGCAACGTACCTTGCTGACCAAGCGTGTGCGGATCCAGGGCTTTATCGTGTTCGACGACTATGGCGACCGCCAACCGGAATTCCTCAGTGCCATGGCGCCGTGGGTGCGGGATGGCAAGATCAAGTTCCGCGAGGACGTGGTGGAAGGCCTGGAGCAGGCACCTGAAGCCTTTATCGGTTTGCTGGAGGGGCGCAACTTCGGCAAGTTGGTGGTGCGGGTCGCACAAGATTGAGCATTTGACGCTAATCCGAGGCGCGGGTATAAACCGCGTCTCGTTGTTTTGTCGGACCTTTCCCCATGAGCTTCAGCCCCCTGATTCGTCAACTGATCGACGCCCTGCGCACTTTGCCGGGCGTGGGCCAGAAAACCGCCCAGCGCATGGCGCTGCAACTGCTGGAGCGTGATCGCAGCGGCGGCTCCCGACTGGCCCAGGCCCTGAGCCAGGCGATGGAAGGGGTCGGCCACTGCCGCCAGTGCCGCACCCTGACCGAGGAAGAGTTGTGCCCGCAATGCGCCGACCCGCGTCGCGACGACACGCTGCTGTGCGTGGTCGAAGGGCCGATGGATGTCTACGCGGTGGAGCAGACCGGTTACCGCGGGCGCTACTTTGTGCTCAAGGGCCACCTGTCGCCGCTGGACGGGCTGGGGCCGGAGGCGATTGGTATTCCGCAACTGGTGATGCGAATCGAGGAGCAGGGCACGTTCGTCGAGGTGATCCTGGCCACCAACCCGACGGTGGAAGGCGAAGCGACGGCCCATTACATCGCCCAGCTGCTGACCAACAAAGGCCTGATTACCTCGCGCATCGCCCACGGCGTGCCGTTGGGTGGCGAGCTGGAACTGGTGGATGGCGGGACCTTGGCGCATTCGTTTGCCGGACGTAAGCCGATCGCCCTATAACAAACACCGCAGAACAAAATGTGGGAGCGGGCTTGCTCGCGAATGCGGTGGTTCAGTCAATGCATCTGGCGACTGATACACCGCATTCGCGAGCAAGCCCGCTCCCACATTTGTTTTGTGGCGTTCACGAGTCTTTCCTCTTGCTTGATAACCAAGCAAGCGCTTGGTAAGTTCGCTCTACCGTCCCGTGGAGCTTGCCGATGTCTGCCTATCAGGAATACTTCGACCCCAGCCACCAATTGGTCCGCGACAGCGTGCGTCGTTTCGTCGAGCGCGAGATGTTGCCGGGCATCGAGCAGTGGGAGGAAGCGGAAAGCTTCCCCCGGGAGCTGTACCTCAAGGCCGGTGCGGCGGGGATCCTGGGCATCGGTTACCCCGAAGCCCTTGGAGGCAGCCACGAAGGTGACCTGTTCGCCAAGGTCGCCGCCAGCGAAGAGCTAATGCGCTGCGGCTCCGGCGGGGTAGTGGCAGGGTTGGGCTCGCTGGATATCGGCTTGCCGCCCATCGTCAAATGGGCCCGGCCCGAGGTGCGCGATCGTGTGGCGCCGCAGGTGTTATCCGGCGAGAAGATCGCCGCCCTGGCCGTCACCGAGCCCGGTGGCGGCTCCGATGTCGCCAGCCTGCAGACCCGTGCTGTGCGCGACGGCGACCATTACCGCGTCAGCGGCAGCAAAACCTTTATCACCAGCGGCCAGCGTGCCGACTTCTACACCGTCGCCGTGCGTACCGGTGGGCCGGGCTTTGCCGGCATCAGCCTGTTGTTGATCGAAAAGGGCACGCCTGGTTTCACCACCGGTACACCGCTGAAGAAAATGGGCTGGTGGGCGTCGGACACTGCCGAATTATTCTTCGATGATTGCCGCGTACCCGTAGGCAATCTGATCGGCGCCGAGAACATGGGTTTCGCCTGCATCATGGGCAACTTCCAGAGCGAGCGCCTGGCCCTGGCCCTGATGGCCAATATGACTGCGCAGATGGCCCTGGAGGAAAGCCTGAAGTGGGCGGCCCAGCGCGAGGCCTTCGGCAAACCCATCGGCAAGTTCCAGGTGCTCAAGCATCGCCTGGCGGAAATGGCCACGGCGGTGGAGGTCTCGCGGGAATTCACCTACCGCCAGGCCGCCAAGATGGCCGCGGGCAAGAGTGTGATCAAGGAGATCTCGATGGCCAAGAACCTCGCCACCGACACCGCCGACCGCGTGACCTTTGATGCCGTGCAGATCCTCGGCGGCCAGGGCTACATGCGCGGCAACCTGGTGGAGCGGCTGTATCGCGACAACCGCATCCTGTCCATCGGTGGCGGGACTCGGGAAGTGATGAACGAAATCATCAGCAAGCAGATGGGCTTGTAGAAAGCGCTTTTGTGGCGAGGGAGCTGTGGCGAGGGAGCTTGCTCCCGCTGGGCTGCGTAGCGGCCCCAAGATCTTTGGGAGCGCTGCGCACTCCAGCGGGAGCAAGCTCCCTCGCCACACGAGTCCCGGGGTTATTGGTCTGTCAGGGCAAACTGCGTCAGGCAGAACGTCGCAATGCCCATGTCTTCCAGGCGCTGGGAACCACCCAGCTCCGGCAGATCGATGATCGCCGCCGCTTCGAAAATCCGTGCGCCCATGCGCCGCGCCAGGTTGGCCGCTGCGATCAGCGTGCCGCCGGTGGCGATCAGGTCATCGAACATCAGCACCGAATCACCTTCACACAGGCTGTCGGCGTGCACTTCCAGGAAGGCTTCGCCGTATTCGGTCTGGTAACTCTCGGCCAGCACGTCAGCCGGCAATTTGCCTTGCTTGCGGAACAGGATCAGCGGTTTGTTCAACTGATAGGCAATGATCGAACCGATCAAGAAGCCCCGGGCATCCATCGCGCCGATGTGGGTGAAGTCGGCTTCGACGTAGCGGTGTACGAAGGTGTCGGCCACCAGGCGCAAGGCCTTGGGCGACTGGAACAGCGGCGTGATATCGCGAAAGATCACCCCAGGCTTGGGGAAGTCGATGACTGGGCGAATCAGGGATTTGATGTCGAACGAATCGAAGACCATCGTCGAGGAGTCCTGGGGAGGAAAGCGGACTCGAAGTATACCTGCGGCCCAGCCGATTGGCTCGGCCGCAAGCGTCTGGATCAACCGTCGAGCGAACCGCCAGCCAATGCGCAGAGCTGGATCGGGTCGAGGATATGCACTTCCTTGCCTTCGGCCGCAATCAACTCGTTCTGCTGGAAGCGGGTGAATACCCGGGACACGGTTTCCACCGCCAGGCCCAGGTAGTTGCCGATTTCGTTGCGCGACATGCTCAGGCGGAACTGGTTGGCCGAGAAACCCCGCGCGCGGAAACGTGCGGAGAGGTTGACCAGGAAAGTGGCAATACGCTCGTCGGCGGTTTTCTTCGACAACAGCAGCATCATCTGTTGGTCGTCGCGGATTTCCCGGCTCATCACGCGCATCAGCTGGCGACGCAATTGCGGCAGCTGCAGGGCCAGTTCATCCAGGCGTTCGAACGGGATTTCACACACCGATGTGGTTTCCAGGGCCTGGGCCGACACGGGGTGAATCTCAGTGTCCATGCCCGACAGTCCGACCAGTTCGCTCGGCAGGTGGAAGCCGGTGATCTGTTCTTCGCCGCCATCGCTCAGGCTGAAGGTTTTCAGCGCGCCAGAACGTACTGCATAAACGGAGTCAAACTTGTCGCCCTGGCGAAACAGGAACTCGCCTTTTTTCAGTGGGCGACCGCGTTTAACGATCTCGTCCAGCGCTTCCATGTCTTCCAGATTCAACGAAAGTGGCAGGCAGAGGGGGGCCAGGCTGCAATCCTTGCAATGAGCCTGGCTATGAGCGCGCAGTTTAACTGGCTCGGACATTTCTTAAATCCTTGTGGGAAAACACACATAAGACGTAAGGGTACCGCACTGGGGGACGATCAGGCCAGCGTGTACAAAAAAGCAGCAGCGGTATAAAGAATTTTGTATCGAGGTCGATACAAGATTGTCACTCCTAGAGCTGGAGGCTCAGATCATGCTTTCCATTGGCGCAACCAACCCTGCCATTGTTTCTTCGCTAACCGTGCCTGATGCGAAAAAAGACCCCGCTGCAGACGATAAAGACCAAGCGTCTTCGACCAATCGGGCCACTGACACCAAGCCCCAAGGACTGGTGGTGGATATCTCGGGGGCGGGGCTGAAAGCCTCCAAGGCCAGCACCAACTCCAACAAGGACATTGACGACAGCAACCTGAAAGACAACATCAAGCAGCTGTTGAAAATGATTCGCGAGATGAGAAAACAGCTCGCCGAGAAGATGGCTCAGCTCTCAGCTGCCATGTCCGACGCCTCAAAGACCCCGCAGGCAAGGCAGGCCAGAGTGGCCGCCTTGCAGAGTGATATCGCGACATTGCAGGCCGGCTTGATGACGGCCCAATCGCAGTTGACCAAGGCCTTGAAGGACGAGTCTCCCGAGTCGCAGCTGGAAGCGATGGCCCTGCTGGCGAAGTAGGACAGGTTCAGATCACCCGCGAAAATCGTTGCCGATTCTGGTGCTCCAGATAGGCATCGAACACCATGCACACCGAGCGTACCAGCAGGCGCCCCGCCGGCAATACGCGGATGCCCTGTGGGTCGAGTTCGATCAGTCCGTCCTCGGTCATCGCCTCCAGTTGCGGCCAGAGCTCGTCGAAATAGCCGCGAAAATCGATGTTGAAGGCCTGTTCGATCTTCTCGAAATTCAGGCTGAACGTGCAGATCAACTGCTGGATCACTTCCCGTCGCAACCGGTCATCCGTGGTGCATAACAATCCACGGCTGGTGGCCAGTTGCGCGCCGGCGAGGGCGTTCTGGTAGTGGTTCAGGTCGCTGCTGTTCTGGCAGTACAGGTCGCCGATCTGGCTGATCGCCGACACCCCAAGCCCGATCAAATCGCAATGCCCGTGGGTGGTGTAGCCCTGGAAGTTGCGTTGCAGCGTGCCTTCTTCCTGGGCGACGGCCAATTCGTCGTCCGGCAGGGCAAAGTGGTCCATGCCGATGTAGCGGTAGCCCGCCCGGGTCAACTGCTCGATGGTGGTTTGCAGCATCAGCAGTTTTTCCGCCGGGGAGGGCAGGTCGTCGGTGTTGATCCGTCGCTGGGGCATGAACCGTTCCGGCAGGTGTGCGTAGTTGAACACCGAGAGGCGGTCCGGTTGCAGGCTGATGACTTCTTCCACGGTGCGTGCGAAATTCATCGGTGTCTGCTTGGGCAAACCGTAGATCAGGTCGATATTGATCGAACGAAACTGCAGGGTGCGCGCTGCGTCGATCACTGCGCGGGTTTCTTCCAGGCTTTGCAGGCGGTTCACCGCACGCTGCACTTCGGGGTCCAGGTCCTGCAGGCCGATACTGACGCGGTTGAACCCCAGTTCACGCAGCAGGCCCATGGTCGCCCAGTCGGCTTCCCGCGGGTCGATTTCAATCCCGTAGTCGCCGGAGTCATCGTCCAGCAGGTTGAAGTGCTGGCGCAGGCGGCCCATGACCTGACGCAGCTCGTCATGGCTGAGAAAGGTCGGGGTGCCGCCGCCGAAGTGCAGCTGCTCGACCGGCTGTTTGGGGTCGAGGTGGCACGCCACCAACTGGATTTCCTGCTCCAGGCGTTGCAGATAGGCGTGAGCCCGACCGCGGTCCTTGGTGATGACCTTGTTGCAGGCGCAGTAGTAGCAAATGTTGGCGCAAAACGGCACATGCACATACAGCGACAGGGGCCGTACGGCCTTGCGGCTGTCGCGCAGGGCGTGGAGCAGGTCGAAGGTGCCGACCTGGCTGTCGAATTGTACGGCGGTGGGGTACGAGGTATAGCGTGGCCCCGCCAGGTCGTAGCGGTGAATCAGATCAGTGTCCCAACGAATGGCGTCGATCATGCGGGCGTTCCCCCGGATAGGCTAGTGGGCCGAGTCTAGGGGCTGGGTGGGGAAGCCATCTTGATTTGCATCAACGGGGAGCGGCGCTATGCCACATGGCGATCTAGTGGCCCATCAGCCAGTGCTGGTGCGGCCCGGGCAAGGTCCAGATGCCGAACAGCATGACCAGCAGGCCACCGGCCATCCGCACGCTGCGTTTGCGCAATAACGCGGTGACTCGATCAGCGGCTAAGCCCGTGGCCAGCAGTACCGGCCAGGTGCCAAGGCCAAACGCGAGCATCAGCACCGCACTGTCCAGCGCATTGCCCTGGCTGGCCGCCCACAGCAACGTGCTGTAGACCAACCCGCACGGCAACCAGCCCCAGAGCGCACCCAGCAGCAACGCCCGGGGCAGGCTGGACACCGGCAGCAAACGGTTGGCAACCGGCTGGATATGGCGCCACAGGCCGCGCCCGAGGCTTTCGATACGGGTCAGGCCGCTCCACCAGCCAGCCAGGTACAAGCCCATGCAGATCAGCAACAGCCCGGCGAGGATGCGCATGAACATCGCTGCCGGACTGTTGGCCACGGCCCAGCCGGCCAGGCCGATCAGCAAGCCGGCGGTGGCGTAGCTGAGGATGCGCCCCAGGTTGTAGGCCAGCAGCAGGCGAAAGCGCCGACTGCGTTGCTCCTTGGGAATCGCCAGGGTCAGCGCGCCCATCAGGCCGCCACACATACCCAGGCAATGGCCGCCGCCCAGCAGGCCGAGGATCACCGCCGAGACCAGCAGGGGCGCCAGTTCAAGCATGGGGCGGATCTTTCGGCTTGGGCGGTTGTTCAGGGCCGTTGGCTTCATCGACGGCCGCCAGGTGGTTCGGGTCCTGGTCATCGAACAGCACGCTGTGGGCCGGGCCATCGAGGTCGTCGTACTGGCCGCTGTCCACCGCCCAGAAGAAGATGTAAATGGCGATGGCCACGATCAACAGCGCCGCCGGGATCATCACGTAAAGAGCTGGCATCTGCACTCCATGCCCGCGCGGCTCATGCCGGCAGCGGGCGGGTTACGGGGGCGGGGCTCACGGCTGGCGTGCTCGGCATGCGAGTCAGGCGCAGGGCATTGAGCACCACGGTCAACGAACTGAGGGACATGCCGATCGCCGCCCAGATGGGAGTGATCCAGCCGAGGGCGGCAAACGGCAACATCAGGCCATTGTACAGCCCGGCCCACAGCAGGTTTTCAATGATTACCCGGCGGGTGCGCCGGGCCAGGGTAAAGGCTTGCACCAGGGCGTCGAGGCGGTTCGACAGCAACACCGCGTCGGCGCTGGTCTTGGCCAGGTCGGTGGCCGAGCCCATGGCCACGCTGATATCGGCGGCGGCCAGCACCGGCACATCGTTGACGCCATCGCCGAGCATCAGCACCTTGCGGCCTTCCTTGTGCAGCTGTTGCAGCATTTGCAGCTTGTCATCGGGGCGCAGGCCGCCATGGGCTTCGTCGATGCCCAGCTCGGCGGCGACACTGGCAACCATCGGCGAGCTGTCTCCCGACAGCAGCAACGTGCGCCAGCCGCGTGCCTTGCAGGCGGCGAGCAAGGCGGGCGCGTCGCTGCGCAGGCGGTCATCCAGGACAAACCAGGCCAGGGCGCCGCCGGTGTCGCCCAGCAGCAGCCATTGGCCGGCTTCCTTCGGCGAGGCGGGGAGGGCGCAGCCGCTCAGTTCGCAGACAAAACCCGGCTGGCCAATGCGCAACCGGCGGTCACCGACGCGGCCTTCCAGGCCCAGGCCCGGCGTGCTGAGCACTTCATCCGCCGCCAACGGCGCGCGGCCGAATGCGCGGGCGATCGGATGTTCCGAACGTTGCTCCAGCGCCGCCGCAAGGCTCAGGCACTCGTCGCTGCCCAGCAGGCTCAACGGGCGGATCGCGCGCAACGCCAGGCGACCTTCGGTAAGGGTGCCGGTCTTGTCGAAAATCACCGTGTCGATCTGGTTCAGGCCTTCCAGCACGTGGCCGCGGGTCAGCAGCAGGCCGAGTTTGTGCAGGGTGCCTGTGGCTGCCGTCAGGGCGGTGGGTGTTGCCAGTGAGAGGGCGCAAGGGCAGGTCGCAACCAGCATCGCCAGGACGATCCAGAACGCCCGTGACGAATCCAGCTCCCACCACACCAGGCCGATGACCGCAGCGGCGACCAACGAGCACAACAGGAACCATTGGGCGGCGCGGTCGGCGATCTCCGCCAGCCGGGGTTTCTCCGCCTGGGCCCGCTCCAGCAGGCGCACGATGGCCGACAGGCGCGTGTCGTGGCCCAGGGCGCGGACTTCGACGGTCAGCGCACCTTCGACGTTGAGGGTGCCGGCAGTGACGGCATCGCCGACCTGGCGTGGTTGCGGCAGGTACTCGCCGGTCAGCAGCGATTCGTCGATGCTCGACTGGCCGTCGAGGATGATGCCGTCTGCCGGCAGCACCGCCCCCGGATGCACCAGTACCCGGTCGCCCAGGGCCAGTTCGCTGAGCAGGATCCGTTCACTTTGCCCGTCGGCACTCATGCGCAGGCACGAGGCTGGCAACAGGTTGACCAACTGCGCAGTGGCTGCCGCCGTGCGTTCCCGGGCGCGACGCTCCAGGTAGCGCCCGGCCAGCAGGAACAGGGCAAACATGCCGACTGCATCGAAATACAGTTCGCCGGTGCCGGTGATGGCGGTCCAGATTCCGGCCAGGTAGGCACCGCCAATGGCCAGGGACACCGAAACATCCATGGTCAGGTGGCGGGTGCGCAGGTCGCGCATCGCCCCCTTGAAAAACGGTGCGCAGCTGTAGAACACGATGGGCGTTGTCAGGAACATCGCGACCCAGCGCAGGATCACGTGCAGCTCCGGGCTCAGGTCGATATTGAATTCCGGCCAGGTGGCCATCGTCGCCATCATCGCCTGGAACCACAGCAGCCCGGCCAGACCCAATTGACGCAAGGCCAGGCGGTTTTCGCTGGCCAGTTGTTCGGCGGCGCGGTCGGCTTGATACGGGTGGGCGGCGTAGCCGATGTGACGCAATTCGCCGAGCAGTTGGCTCAGGGGCAATTGGCCGTCGGACCAGCGCACGTGCAGACGGTGGTTGGACAGGTTCAGGCGTGCCTCGGCCACGGCGGGCAGGCTGCGCAGGTGTTTTTCGATCAGCCAGCCACAGGCGGCGCAACTGATGCCTTCCATCAACAGCGTGGCTTCCGACAGGTCACCGTCGTGGCGCACGAAGGGCTTTTGCACATCGGCACGGTCATACAGCGCCAGCTCGTCCACCAGTTGCACCGGCAGCGCCTCGGGGTTGGCCGAGGCTTCGCTGCGGTGCTGGTAATAGCTTTCCAGGCCACCGGCGACAATCGCCTCGGCCACCGCCTGGCAGCCCGGGCAGCACAGCTCGCGGGGCTCGCCGAGGATCACGGCAGTGAACCGGCTGCCGGGCGGCACGGGCAGGGCGCAGTGGTAGCAAGGGGTCGGGGTGGTCATGGCTCAGTTCCGATGATCGTTCCCACGCTCTGCGTGGGAACGCTTCGCTGGACGCTCCGCGTCCGCTCTTGTGACGCGGAGCGTCACGGGATGCATTCCCACGCAGAGCGTGGGAACGATCAAACAGGTGACGCTCTATTTTTTCAGGTCTTCAGCACCCTGCAGCGGCTCGTCGCCCAGCAGCAAGTCCTTGTCAGGGCTGACCTGTTCTTCTTCAAACATACGCCAGGTCCGGTCGCCTTCCACCCCCAGCAGCTCGACGAAGCGGCGGCCTTCGACCTTGTCGGTCACCTGGCCGATGTAGCGGCCGGGCTCGCTGTCGCTGCGGGTCAGGATGATCTTGCGATCCTTCTCCGGCTGGGTCGGCGAAATCAGGTTCAGCTCCAGGGTGCCGGGCCCGCTGTTGCCGGTCAGGTGCAATTCGACTTCGCCGGTCAACTCGTCCAGGTGCACCTTGGCCCGCAGTTGCAGAGTCTGGGCCAGCAGTTCGCGGTCCAGGGAACGGTTGATGCCTTTGCCGGCCTCGTAATAGTTGTCGTTGACCAGGTTGTCGGGGTTGTTCACCGCGATGGTCACCATGGACAAGGTCAACGTCACCGAGCAGGTCAGGATCCCAATGATGATCCAGGGCCAGAGGTGCTTGTACCAGGGGCTTGCGGCAGTAGCTGCGGGCATTGTTCGGCTCTCTATTAACGGACTTGTGGGCCGATGAATCGGCTCTTGGCTTCAATGTGGACGCTGTCGTCATCGGCATCCCTGAGGATGAATTTCACCTCGTTGGTGCTCGACGGCAGTTGTTCCGGTGCGCTCGACAACTCCACCGGCATGCTGAAGATTTCCCCGGCCGCTACCTTGATCTCGCGCCGGCCTTGCAGCTTGAGGTCTGGCAGGCCTGCGGCGTCAAGCACGTAGGTGTGGTCGCGCTGGTCCTTGTTCATGATCTTCAGGCTGTAGACGTTTTCGATCCGGCCCTCGGCGTTTTCGCGGTACAGCACGCGGTCCTTGCTGACGTCGAAACCCACCAGCGAGCGCACGAAGAAGGCGGCCACCAACAGGCTGATCATCGCCAGCAGCACCAGGGCATAACCGATCAGGCGCGGGCGCAGCTTATGGGTTTTCTGCCCGGACAGGTTGTGCTCGGTGGTGTAGCTGATCAGCCCGCGCGGGTATTCCATCTTGTCCATGATGTTGTCGCAGGCGTCGATGCAGGCCGCGCAGCCGATGCATTCAATCTGCAGGCCGTCACGGATGTCGATGCCGGTAGGGCACACCTGCACGCACATCGTGCAATCGATGCAGTCCCCCAAGCCCTGGGCCTTGTAGTCGATACCTTTTTTGCGCGGCCCACGGACTTCGCCACGGCGCGGGTCGTAGGAAACGATCATCGTGTCCTTGTCGAACATCACGCTCTGGAAACGCGCATACGGGCACATGTAGATGCACACCTGCTCGCGCAGCCAGCCGGCGTTGCCGTAGGTGGCGAGGGTGAAGAAGCCGACCCAGAAATACGACCAGCCATCCGCCTGGCCGGTGAAGAAATCGAGCACCAGTTCACGGATCGGCGAGAAGTAGCCGACAAAGGTCATGCCGGTGACGAAGCCGATGATCAGCCACAGGCTGTGCTTGCCGAACTTGCGCAGGAACTTGTTGGCGCTCATCGGCGCCTTGTCCAGCTTGATGCGCTGGTTGCGGTCGCCTTCGGTGACCTTTTCGCACCACATGAAGATCCAGGTCCACACGCTTTGCGGGCAGGTGTAGCCGCACCAGACGCGGCCGGCATACACGGTGATGAAGAACAGGCCAAACGCCGCCACGATCAGGATGCCCGACAGCAGGATGAAATCCTGGGGCCAGAAAGTCGCGCCAAAAATGAAGAATTTACGCTCCGGCAGGTTCCACCAGACAGCCTGGTGGCCACCCCAGTTCAGCCACACGGTGCCGAAGTAGAGCAGGAACAAACCGGCACCCCCGAGCATCCGCAGATTGCGGAACAAGCCGGTGAAGGCACGGGTGTAGATTTTCTCCCGCGATGCGTAGAGATCGACGGTGTTATTCGAATTTTTGGCAGGCGGAGTAACGTCATGTACCGGAATCTGGTTGCTCATCATTGCATCCCACGGCAGTGGAGATTTGCCTCGGCCAGTACGTGCCAGCCGGGGTCAAAATAGGGGTGTTGCAGTGGCCTAATGATACGCCCCTGATACCCTTCGACGGGTGCGACCTTTGGTCGCGTTGGGGGAAATCAATTGATGGTGTACGTGATCTGGGTCAATTGACTTGTGAAGTATGGACGGTTTTCGCAGCCTTACCGGTCATTCGTCCCATGGATTGATCAGCGCGACGCCGCTGGATTGAAAGTCGCCGATGTTGCGGGTGACCACTGTCAGCCCATGAACCAGCGCGGTTGCAGCGATCAGTGCGTCACTTTCGTTGGCTTGGTCTGGCACATGCAAGCTGGCACAGCGCAGGGCAACTGCTGCATCAATCGGCAGGATTCTGGCATCAAACGCCGGCATGACATGGCGCTTGAGCCATGTGCGCAAAACCTTCCCCTGGGCGGGATCACGCCGCTCCATTCGCAGGACTCCTGTTTCCAGTTCCTTCAAGGTAATGGCTGAAATATACATCCGTGGCGCGATGACACTTTTGGCCCAGGCGACGACCTTGGCATCGGCCTGGGGTTTGCGCAGTTCAGAGATGACGTTGGTGTCGAGTAGATACATCAAGTGAAGTCCACGGGTCGATGAGTGATCACGGCGCGTTCGGTTTCGAACTCGATATCTGCCGCTTCAGGCATCACCAACAGGTCAACGATGTCGGCATTGAGGCCTGTCAGTTTTTGGTAGTCCTCAATACTTAGCAGTACATGGGCAGGCTTGCCCCGGTCAGTGATAAAAACCGGGCCTTGGCGGGCGGCTTTTTTGGCACCGCTTGTGTCTTGATTGAATTCACGGCTGGAAATGGTGGTGATGGTCATGGGGGTTAACCTCCGTATGGAGTACGAATGTAGTTACGTTACTACCTGCGGTTTTCTTGATCAATCTCAAATGTAGATGCGTTGCTGGCGGTGACGACTTTTTCGACTTGAAAACAAAACGGCCCCGCCAATCTCCACTGGCGGGGCCGTTTTTTTTCATCGCTTTTCCTCACACGGCGTCTGGCGGCTTGTTCCCATGGGACAGTCCGAAACATACGCCGCCAGCAAGTGCACCTTGCCGTTTCCCTTGCGACTTCCTGGTGTTGAGTAAGTAAATCAGGAGAGGTCTACGGGCCGGTGTGGTGGCGTTTTTATACCTGCTTTTTGCGCTGTTAAATAACCTACAACGATTGGTTAGGAAGCTGACGCTTCTGCGATAACAGTTCTTAGGCCCAAACGAGCCTTTGTTTACACAGAATGAAACGTTTGTTGTAGGAACGCTGATCGCGTTATTGCCACGCAGGAAATGCCGACGTTGAGCAAGTCTGGATCAGTGTTCGGCAATGTTTTGTAGCAGCGCGCAGCGTTACCACGATGAAACCTTTGATGAGCAATTGTTGAACGTTATGCCTAGGTCTCTTGCGCAACGATAAATTTATTTTGTTTTGACGTTATTCAAATCGAGGAAACCAATGACCATTCAACGTGCTAATGACACGCATAATGTTGGAGCCGTTCCACCATCGGCTTCGACGCTGCCAGTATCCTCTGGCATCAGCGTAGAGCAATTCAGTAGTTGGAATGATTATCGGGTGGCCGACCGTCTACTCAGAAACTTTGATAAGTATGCCGACCCTGCGCAACCAGACTACATCACCCGCGACTCTCTACGACAGGTTGCGTATGCCTCTGCGCAGAGTGGCTACAGCAGTGACGACATGAATTTTGCCCGTTCGCTGCTGGAAAATCCTGTACTCATGGAGAAACTCGATGGGTACGGAAAGCATAAGCACGATGGCAAAATCGATCGTGAAAGTATCATAACCGTGGGTCAGAATATGGGGTTTCCCCTGGCCACGATGAGTGATAAAGAACTGGCGCAAAAGCTCCTGAATGAATATGACACCTATTACCCGGAGCGCGGTTGGGGTGGAATTGATCGCAGGGAGGGTGTGACTTACGCTTCACTGAAGAACATCGCGGATGGGACGCGTCATGATCGCGGCCCAGATGAAGCGATGGTCGCGCGGGAAATCTTGAGTCGTCCTGAGTTAGTGGCACAGTTAGGACTGACGGATTGGTCTAAATCGGCTGATCGGGGGGCGATCAACGCTGCTATTAAAAGAATGGACCAAGTGCATGAAGAACGGTAACGCCTCGTCCTCGGGGTAAGTTGAGTTCCACCAATGCCCCATTACCAAAGCCCCGCGCAGCATTGGCTGCGCGGGGCTTTTTGGTTTTAATGCTTACTGCTCCTCAGCTGCCTTGTCTCCATGGGACAGGCTGTAAACATAGGCCGCCAGCAAGTGCACCTTGTCATTGCCCTGCAACTGCTCCTGCGCAGGCATCTGGCCTTGACGGCCATAACGGATGGTCTGCTGCAGTTGCGCGAAGCTTGAACCGTAGATGAACGCGCCAGGGTGGGTCAGGTCAGGCGCGCCCATGGCGGGTGTACCTTTACCGGCAGGACCGTGGCACGCCACGCAGTTGGCGGCGAAGAGTTTCTCGCCGTTGGCCACGTCTGCCTTCGCGCCTTCCGGCAATTTGCGGCCGTCGAGGTTGGTCACCACAAAGCCGGCCACATCGGCCACGCCTTGCTCGCCAATGACTTCGGCCCACGCCGGCATCACCGCGTGGCGGCCCTTCATGATGGTTTCCTTGATGGTGGCCGGGTCGCCGCCCCAGCGCCAGTCGGCGTCGGTCAGGTTGGGGAAGCCGTAGGCACCCTTGGCGTCGGAACCGTGGCACACCGAGCAGTTGGAGGCGAACAGGCGGCCACCCATCTTCAAGGCTTGCGGGTCCTTGGCCACTTCTTCGATCGGCATGGCGGCGAACTTGGCGAAGATCGGCCCGAACCGGGCGTCCGACTTGGCCATTTCCTTTTCCCATTCGTGCACGCCGGTCCAGCCGGTCTGGCCATTGGCAAATGGGGTTTGCTTGTCGTTGTCGAGGTAGTTGTAGCCCGGCAGCAGGCCTTTCCAGTTGCCCAGGCCAGGGTACAGCGCCAGGTAACCGAGGGCGAAGATGATGGTGCCGACGAACAGCATGAACCACCATTTGGGCAGCGGGTTGTCGTACTCCTCGATGCCGTCGAACGAGTGGCCGACGGTTTCATCGGTTTGCTCGGCGCGCTGGCCCTTGCGGGTCGACAGCAGCAGCCAGGTCAGGGCGAAAATGGTACCCAGACTGAGGACTGTGACGTACAGACTCCAGAACGTAGTCATTCTTTGTTACTCCTAGACGCTTCCACGACGTGCTTGATGGCTTCGGGATCATCCGCGAAGGGCAGCAACGTCGCGTCTTCAAACTCCGACTTGCGCTTGGGGCTGAACACCCACAAGGCCAGGCCGATAAAGGCCACCATCACGACAACGGTGCCCAGGCCTCGAATCATCCCGATATCCATCCAGATCACCGTTTGCTTTTGATGATGGTGCCAAGGCCTTGCAAGTAGGCCACCAGTGCGTCCATTTCGGTCTTGCCCTTCACGGCCGCTGCCGCGCCGGCGATGTCTTCGTCGGTGTAGGGCACGCCCAGGGTGCGCAAGACTTCCATCTTCTTGGCGGTGTCCTTGCCGTCGAGTTTGTTTTCGACCAGGAACGGGTACGCCGGCATTTTCGATTCGGGCACCACGTTGCGCGGGTTGTACAAGTGCGCACGCTGCCAGTCATCGGAGTAACGACCGCCGACCCGGGCCAGGTCCGGGCCGGTACGCTTGGAACCCCACAGGAATGGGTGGTCCCACACGCTTTCACCGGCGACCGAGTAGTGGCCGTAGCGTTCGGTTTCGGCACGGAACGGGCGGATCATCTGCGAGTGGCAGCCGACACAACCGTTGGCGATGTAGACGTCGCGGCCTTCCAGTTCAAGGGCGGTGCGCGGCTTCATGCCTTCCACCGGCTTGTTGGTCACGTCCTGGAAAAACAGCGGAACGATCTGGGTCAGGCCGCCGATACTCACGGCGATGACCATGAAGAAGGCCAGCAGGCCGATATTCTTCTCGACTACTTCATGCTTCATCAGTGAGCTCCCACAACGGCGATCTTGGTAGCGGCTTCGGCTTCTACAGGGTCGGAGGCACGCACGGTGCGCCACACGTTGTAGGCCATGAACAGCATGCCGCTGGCAAAGATCGCACCGCCCAGGGCGCGCACGATGTAACCCGGATGGCTGGCTTGCAGCCCTTCGACGAAGGAGTAGGTGAGGGTGCCGTCATCGTTGATTGCACGCCACATCAGGCCCTGGGTGATGCCGTTGACCCACATCGAGGCGATGTAGAGCACGGTACCGATGGTGGCCAGCCAGAAGTGGGTGTTGATCAGGCTGACGCTGTGCATCTGCGCACGGCCGAACAGTTTCGGGATCATGTGGTACAGCGCGCCGATGGAAATCATCGCTACCCAACCGAGGGCGCCGGCGTGTACGTGGCCGATGGTCCAGTCGGTGTAGTGGGACAGCGAGTTGACCGTCTTGATGGCCATCATCGGGCCTTCGAAGGTCGACATGCCGTAGAACGCCAGGGAGACCACCAGGAACCGCAGGATCGGGTCGGTGCGCAATTTATGCCAGGCGCCCGACAGGGTCATCATGCCGTTGATCATGCCGCCCCAGCTTGGCGCGAGCAAGATGATCGACATCGCCATGCCCAGGGACTGGGCCCAGTCCGGCAATGCGGTGTAGTGCAGATGGTGCGGACCGGCCCAGATGTACAGGGTGATCAGGGCCCAGAAGTGCACGATGGACAGGCGATAGGAGTAGATCGGACGCTCGGCCTGTTTCGGCACGAAGTAGTACATCATCCCCAGGAAGCCGGTGGTGAGGAAGAAACCTACGGCGTTGTGGCCGTACCACCACTGAATCATTGCGTCCGTCGCACCGGCGTAGGCCGAGTAGGACTTGAAGAAGCTGACCGGCAAGGACGCATGGTTGACGATATGCAACATCGCCGTCACCAGGATAAATGCCCCGTAGAACCAGTTGCCGACATAGATGTGCTTGGTCTTGCGCTTGACGATGGTGCCGAAGAACACCACTGCGTAGGTCACCCAGACAATCGCCAGCAAAATGGCGATCGGCCATTCCAGCTCGGCGTATTCCTTGGTGGTGGTGTAGCCCAGCGGCAGGGTGACGATCGCGCCCACGATGACCGCTTGCCAACCCCAGAAGGTAAAGGCCGCCAGTGCATCGGAAATCAGTCGCGTTTGGCAGGTTCGCTGCACGACGTAGTAAGAAGTGGCAAACAGTGCACATCCACCGAAGGCGAAAATCACCAGGTTGGTGTGCAACGGGCGCAGGCGTCCAAATGTCGTCCATGGCAGGCCAAAATTCAACTCTGGCCAAACCAGTTGCGAGGCAATGAAAACGCCGAGCCCCATGCCAAGGATCCCCCAGACCACCGTCATGATGGCGAACTGGCGGACTACCTTATAGTTATAAGCAGTCGGACTGATTGCTGTGCTCATTCTAAGGTTCCACGGTTTAGTTTTTTTATAGGGTAAAAATCGGTCGCAAGTATGGAGAAAGCAAGATTCCATTGCAACGCAAGGTGACCTGCGTCAATGCGTTCCAAACCAGATTCTGCGCCCTTTCCATGTTTGGCGTAAGGACAAAATTCAGGGTTAAAAGCTGACGACTTGGACAGGATTTTAAACGGGTCGAAGGTACTTGTAACTGAGTGTGTGTAAACAAGCAGCTCGAGTGACGAATGGCCAGTGGCACGACAGCCGGTAGGTACCAGCCTTTGCGCCTGTCATCGAGCAGAAATGTTTCAACCCATCGAGTGCAAGTCGGCCGTCGACCGGCCAATGCCAGTCCACTGTGCAAACAAGCGTAGACCCGAATGGCAGGAGGGGAAAGTCAGCGATCGGAAGGGTGCGACAATGGGTCGCAAAAAAGCCGCGCCTGAATCAGGCGCGGCTTTTGGGTGGTGCAGGATTACTCGGGTTGGCTGTCAGGCGTTGCGCCATCGGCATTGTGGGACAGGCTGTAAACATAGGCGGCCAGCAGGTGCACCTTGTCATTGCCTTGCAGTACTTCCTGCGCAGGCATCTGGCCCTGGCGGCCGTGGCGAATGGTCTGCTGCAACTGCGCCAGGCTGGTGCCGTAGATAAAGCCACCTGGCTGCGTCAGGTTCGGCGCGCCCATGGCTTCCACGCCATGGCCTTCCGGCCCGTGGCAGGCGACACAGGTGGTGCTGAATGCCACTTGGCCCGCGGCGACATCCGCGGTGCTGTCCGCCGGCAGCGGCAGGCCTGCCAATTCATGGCGCACATAGGCTGCGACGTTCTTCACACCGTCCTCACCCAGCACTTCACCCCAGGCCGGCATCGCGGCATGACGGCCATTCATGATGGTCATCTTGATTGCATCCGCCGAACCGCCCCAGCGCCAGATGTTGTCTGCAAGGTTCGGGAAGCCGTAGGCGCCCTTGGCGTCCGAGCCATGGCACACCGCGCAGTTGGAGGCGAACAGGCGGCCGCCCATTTTCAGCGCCTGTGGGTCCTTGGCGACTTCTTCCACCGGCATGGCCGCGAATTTGGCGAAGATCGGCCCGAATTTGGCGTCGGCCTTGGCCATCTCCTTGTCCCATTCCTTGGTCTGGGTCCAGCCATCTTCATAGCCCGGCAATACGCCTTTCCAGTTGCCCAGGCCCGGGTAGAGGATCAGGTAGCCGACGGCAAACACCAGGGTGCCGGCGAACAGCATGAACCACCATTGCGGCAGCGGGTTGTCGTACTCCTCGATCCCGTCGAAGGCGTGGCCCATGGTCTGGTCCACGCTGCCCTTGGTCTCGCCCTTGCGGGTGCCGATCAACAGCCAGGTCAGGCCGATCAGGCTGCCGAGGGTCAGTACACAGATCCATGTACTCCAGAAGGTAGTCATGGCCGATTGCTCCTTGTTGCAGGCTCTTCTTGAGCGTCGGGGGTTGGCGGTAGCGGTTCATCGGCAAACGGCAGCAGGCACGCCTCGGCGAACTCTGCGTTGCGCCGGGAGTTGAACACCCACAGCGACAGGCCGATGAAGGCGATGGCCACGACCAGCGTGCCAAGCCCGCGGATGGTTCCAGCATCGAATTCAAATCCCATGGCTCACCTCTTGCTCTTGATGGCAGTGCCGAGCACTTGCAGGTACGAAACCAGCGCGTCCATCTCGGTCTTGCCCTTGAGGGAGGCCACGGCACCGGCGATGTCGTCGTCGGTGTACGGCACGCCGAGGGTGCGCATCACCTTGAGCTTGGTCTCGGTGTGGCTGCTGTCGACCGGGGCGGTGACCAGCCATGGGTACGCCGGCATCTTCGATTCCGGTACCACGTTGCGCGGGTTGTACAAGTGCGCGCGGTGCCAGTCGTCCGAGTAGCGCGCGCCGACGCGGGCCAGGTCCGGCCCGGTACGCTTGGAGCCCCACAGGAACGGGTGATCCCACACGCTTTCACCGGCCACCGAGTAGTGGCCATAACGCTCTGTTTCGGCGCGGAACGGGCGGATCATCTGCGAATGGCACTGTACGCAGCCTTCGCGGATATAGATGTCGCGACCTTCCAGTTGCAGCGCGGTGTAGGGCTTCATGCCTTCCACCGGCTTGTTGGTCACATCCTGGAAGAACAGCGGCACAATCTGGGTCAGGCCGCCGATACTCACGGCGAGCACCATCAGCAGCATCAGCAGGCCGACGTTCTTTTCAATGGTTTCGTGTTTCATCATCGACTCCTCAGGCCATCTGCGCCGCAGCGGCGACTTCGGCGGGTTGTGCCGAACGCACAGTGCGCCAAGTGTTGTAAGCCATCAGGAACATGCCGCTGAGGAAGATCGCCCCGCCCACCAGTCGCACGATGAAGCCTGGGTGGCTGGCCACCAGGGTTTCGACGAAGGAGTAGGTCAAGGTGCCGTCTTCGTTGACCGCACGCCACATCAGGCCCTGGGCGATGCCGTTGACCCACATCGAGGCGATGTAGAGCACGGTGCCGATGGTGGCCAGCCAGAAGTGCGCGTTGATCAGGCCGAGGCTGTACATCTGCTCGCGACCGAAGATTTTCGGGATCATGTGATACAGCGCGCCGATGGAGATCATCGCTACCCAACCCAGCGCCCCGGCGTGTACGTGGCCGATGGTCCAGTCGGTGTAGTGGGAGAGGGCATTGACCGTCTTGATCGCCATCATCGGCCCTTCGAAGGTCGACATGCCGTAGAAGGCCAGGGAAACCACCAGGAATCGCAGGATCGGGTCGCTGCGCAACTTATGCCAGGCGCCCGACAGGGTCATCATCCCGTTGATCATCCCGCCCCAGCTCGGTGCCAGCAGTACCAGCGACATCACCATGCCCAGGGACTGTGCCCAGTCCGGCAGCGCGGTGTAGTGCAAGTGGTGCGGGCCGGCCCAGATGTACAGGGTGATCAGGGCCCAGAAGTGCACGATGGACAGGCGATAGGAATACACCGGACGTTCGGCCTGTTTCGGCACGAAGTAGTACATCATCCCGAGGAAGCCGGCGGTGAGGAAAAAGCCTACCGCGTTATGCCCGTACCACCACTGCACCATGGCATCCGTCGCACCGCCGTACAGCGAGTAGGACTTGGTCAGGCTGACCGGGATTTCCAGGTTGTTGACGATATGCAGGATGGCCACAGTGATGATGAACGCACCGAAGAACCAGTTACCGACGTAGATATGCTTGGTGTTGCGCTTCATCACCGTGCCGAAGAACACGATGGCATAGGCCACCCAGACGATGGTGATCAGGATGTCGATCGGCCATTCCAGCTCGGCGTATTCCTTGGAGCTGGTGTAGCCCAGCGGCAAGGTGATCGCGGCCAGCACAATCACCAGCTGCCAGCCCCAGAAGCAGAACTGCGCGATCTTTGGCGCGAACAATTGGGTCTGGCAGGTGCGTTGCACCGAGTAGAAGGAGCTGGCAAACAGCGCGCAACCGCCAAAGGCAAAGATCACCGCGTTGGTGTGCAGCGGGCGCAAGCGGCCGAAACTGGTCCAGGGCAAATTGAAGTTGAGTTCGGGCCATACCAACTGGGCAGCGAGAAAAACCCCGAGCCCCATGCCGACGATGCCCCACACCACCGTCATAATGGCGAATTGGCGGACCACCTTGTAGTTATAGGCGGTACTTAAAGTAGTGTTCATGGTTCCCCATCCACGGTTCAACCCAAGCAAATGCGGCACTTGGGCTGGAGTTATAGGCAGACTAAAAAGCGAGGCAAGCATGGGCAAAGAGCACAAGGCCAGTATTGACGGGGATCAATGGGCGCAGTGTGTGCGGGAACGCGGCTGGTTGTGGAATGCCGCGACAGGGTCTATCGCGCGTACGCCCGCGACGCTGATCCTGGCCCACGGCGCGGGCGCGCCGATGGACTCGGGCTTCATGAGCGACATGGCTGCACGCCTTGCGGGGCATGGCGTGAACGTATTGCGCTTCGAGTTTCCGTACATGGCCCAGCGCCGTGTGGATGGCGGTAAACGTCCGCCGAACCCGGCGCCGAAGCTGCTGGAATGCTGGCGTGAGGTGTATGCCGAGGTGCGACGTCATGTCGCTGGGAAACTGGCGGTGGGCGGCAAGTCGATGGGCGGGCGGATGGCCAGTCTATTGGCGGATGAATTGGGCGCGGACGCGCTGGTGTGCCTGGGTTATCCGTTCTATGCGGTGGGCAAACCGGAGAAACCCCGGACCGAGCATCTGGCCGGACTGAAGACGCCGACGTTGATTGTGCAGGGCGAGCGGGATGCGTTGGGCAATCGGGCGGCGGTGGAAGGGTATGTGTTGTCGCCGAGCATCGAGGTGATGTGGCTGGTGGCGGGGGATCATGATTTGAAGCCGTTGAAGGCTTCGGGGTTTAGTCATGAGCAGCATCTGGAGGCTGCGGCGGTGAAGGTGGCCGGGTTTCTCGGCGCCTGATAGGGCCCTTTCGCGAGCAAGCCCGCTCCCACATTTGAAATGCATTCCAAATGTGGGAGCGGGCTTGCTCGCGAAAGCGGTTTACCGGTTAAAGCGTTCTACCAGCGAGTACTGGGTATTGGCGGTATGCGTCAGCTCTTCACTCAACTGCGCCGAATTCAACGCCTGTTCCGACGTCTGGTCCGCCAGCAGCGCAATGGTGCTGATGTTACGGCTGATCTCTTCCGCCACCGAGCTCTGCTCTTCGGTCGCCGCCGCAATCTGCGCCGTCATATCAGTGATGTGCGCCACCGCCTCGCTGATCCCGATCAGCGCCTGATCCGCTTCCATCACCCGTGCCACACCTTCTTCCGCCTGGCGATGCCCGGCGTCCATGGTTTGTACGGCCGCGCTGGCGGTCTGTTGCAGCTTGGCGATCAGCGCATGAATCTGCCCGGTGGACTCGCTGGTGCGCTGGGCCAGTTGCCGCACTTCGTCGGCCACCACCGCAAAGCCGCGACCCATCTCCCCGGCACGGGCCGCTTCGATGGCCGCGTTCAGCGCCAGCAGGTTGGTCTGGTCGGCGATGCCTTTGATCACATCCACCACGCCACCGATTTCGTCACTGTCCTTGGCCAGTTGGGTCACGGTCACGCCGGTCTCGCCCACGGCCACCGACAGGCGCTGAATCGCCTCGCGGGTTTCGCCGGCGATATCACGGCCACGCCCGGTCAGGCGATTGGCTTCCTGGGTGGCATCGGCGGTGCGTTGCACATGGCTGGCGACTTCCTGAGTCGTCGCGGCCATCTGGTTGACCGCGGTGGCCACCTGTTCGGTTTCCACGCGCTGGCGTTCAAGACCGCTGGAGCTGTTATGCGCCAGGGTATTGGACTGCGCCGCCTGGGAGTTGAGGTGTTCAGCCGTGTCCTGCAAACGGGTAAGGCACGTCTTCAGGCGCGCCTCCTGGCTGAGGATCGACATTTCCAGGCGCGCCTGGGCGCCGCGGCTGTCGGTGTACATCTGCGCGATCAGCGGGTCTGAGGTGGTCTGTTCGGCCAGGCGCAGCAAGCGCTTGAGCCCGCGTTGTTGCCAGCTCAGGCCCAACAGGCCCAGCGGTACCGACAGCGCCGCTGCCAGGGCAAAGCCCCAGTGGGAATTGAGCCAGACGCCAATCAGGAAGCTCAACTGGCTGACCAGGATAAACGGCAGCCAGTCCTGCAACACCGGCAGCCACTTGTCGCGGCGCGGGATGGCCGGCTTGCCCTGGTTGATGCGCTGGTAAAGCGCTTCGGCACGGCGGATCTGCTCGGCGGTGGGCTTGACCCGCACCGACTCGTAGCCGATCACCTGGTTGCCGTCGAAGACCGGTGTCACATAGGCGTTGACCCAATAGTGATCACCGCTCTTGCAGCGGTTCTTGACGATGCCCATCCATGGCAAGCCTTGTTTGAGCGTGGACCACATGTGTGCGAACACTGCCGCCGGCACATCCGGATGACGAACCAGGTTGTGCGGGGCACGCAGCAGTTCGTCATGGGAAAACCCACTGATCTCGACGAAGGCGTCGTTGCAGTAGGTGATCACGCCTTTGGCATCCGTGGTGGAGATCAACCGTTGCTGAGCGGGGAAGGTACGTTCGCGCTGGGTAACGGGTTGGTTATTACGCATGATTGTTCAATCCGCAAGGCTTTGACAGGTTGTCGACCGTCGCGGGGTTTTATTTAACTTATTTTTTGCAACAATCGGCGCAGCCTCAGCCCGCCAGCATCGGATAGGTAAACAACCCGAAATGCAGCAGGTTCAGCCCGAAGTGCGTAACGATCGCCGCGCCCAATCCGCCAAAGCGATACGCCAGGCCGTAGCCCAGGCCTGCGATGGTCGCCAGCAGGGTCCACTGCCAGCCTGCGCCCAGGTGTACCAGGCCGAACAACAGGGCGGCCAACAGCAGGGCGAGGTTTTCACCATAGGGCAATTGCTTGAACCGTCGGCTCAGGCCGCCCTGGATATAACCGCGGAACAGCGCTTCCTCCACCAGGGTCACCAGCAGCAGGTTATTCAACACCCACAGCCAGGCCTGCTCCGGCCACTTCGGGGCCCAACTGATGACGCCCAGCAACGCAGCGCCGCCCAGGGCGGCAATCGCCGTCAGTGTCAACGCCAGGGCGGTGGCGTAGATCGACAGGCGCAGGGACCGGCGCGCAACAATCCACGGGCAGGCCAGCAGCAGCCAGAAGCCAATCAACGGTTTGTCCTGGTTCAGGTACATCGAGAAAGGCACGGCGTCGTCCGTAAAGCGCTGCGGGGCGATCCCGCGACCGTTGTAGAACCCGGGCAGCCAATGCATCGCCAGCCCCAGCGCCAGCACGATAAACAGCCCGTGGCCCAGATAGCGTACCCACGGGTTTCGCTGTTGCCGCACGGCAAACCCGGCCAACAGCAGCATGGCGACGGAAAGCGCCGCCATTAACCCCAATTGCCCGTAGCTCAAGGCAAGTACATAGCCGATGGAAAGAAGCGCCAGGTACAGCCATGGCAATGCAAGCATGGGGAATCCTTGTGACAGTCAAAATCTGAGGGCGGCAGTATACCGAGCGTCACCGACGGTAAAAATGAAAACACCGCCAGGGAAGGCGGTGTTTTGGGTAGCGCGTGTCAGTTACGAGGCAATCAACTGCCGCAACACGTAGTGCAGGATCCCGCCGGCCTTGAAGTACTCGACCTCATTGAGGGTGTCGATGCGGCACAGCACTTCGACCTTCTCGCTGCTGCCATCCTCACGGGTGATCACCAGCGTCAGGTTCATGCGTGGCTCGATCTCGGCGTGGGTCAGCCCGAGGATGTCGATCTTCTCCTTGCCGGTCAGCTTGAGTGCCTTGCGGTTCTGGTCCAGCTTGAACTGCAGGGGCAGCACGCCCATGCCCACCAGGTTGGAACGGTGAATCCGCTCGAAACTCTCGGCGATCACCGCCTTGACCCCCAGCAGGTTGGTGCCCTTGGCCGCCCAGTCACGGCTTGAGCCGGTGCCGTATTCCTGGCCGGCGATCACCACCAGCGGGGTGCCCGAGGCCTGGTATTTCATGGCGGCGTCATAGATCGGCATTTTCTCGCCGGTAGGGATGTAGATCGTGTTGCCGCCTTCCTCACCGCCGAGCATTTCGTTGCGGATGCGGATGTTGGCGAAGGTGCCGCGCATCATCACTTCATGGTTGCCGCGGCGCGAGCCGTAGGAGTTGAAGTCCCGCGGTTCGACGCCTTGCTCGCGCAGGTATTTGCCGGCCGGGCTGTCGGTCTTGATGTTGCCGGCAGGGGAGATGTGGTCGGTGGTCACCGAGTCCCCCAGCAATGCCAGCACGTTGGCGCCCTTGACGTCTTCGATCACCGGCAGCGGGCCGCCGATGTCGTCGAAGAACGGTGGGTGCTGGATGTAGGTGGAATCCTTCTGCCACACGTAGGTTGCAGCCTGCGGCACTTCAATGGCCTGCCACTGTTCATCACCGGCAAACACCTCGGCGTATTCCTTGTGGAACATCCCGGTGCTGACTTGTGCAACGGCGTCGGCGATTTCCTTGCTGCTGGGCCAGATGTCCCGCAGGTACACCGGTTTTCCGTCAGAGCCGGTGCCCAGTGGTTCGCTGCTGATGTCCATGCGCACGGTGCCGGCCAGGGCATAGGCCACCACGAGGGGCGGGGAGGCCAGCCAGTTGGTTTTCACCAGGGGGTGCACCCGGCCTTCGAAGTTACGGTTGCCCGAGAGCACCGAGGCCACGGCCAGGTCGGCTTTCTGGATAGCTTTTTCGATCGGCTCGGGCAGCGGCCCGGAGTTGCCGATACAGGTGGTGCAGCCATAACCCACCAGGTCGAAGCCCAGCTTGTCGAGGTATTGGGTCAAGCCTGCCGCTTTGTAGTAATCAGTCACGACTTTGGAGCCCGGCGCCAGGGAGGTTTTCACCCAGGGCTTGCTCTTCAGTCCTTTCTCCACGGCCTTTTTCGCCACCAGTCCCGCCGCCATCATCACGCTCGGGTTGGAGGTGTTGGTGCAGGAGGTAATGGCCGCGATCACCACCGCGCCGTTTTTCAGGCGATAGGTCTGGCCTTCGAAGTCGTAGTCGGCTTCACCGATCAGGTCGGCGTTGCCCACCGCAACACCGCCGCCGCCTTCGCTTTCCAGGCGGCCTTCTTCCTTGTTGGTGGGCTTGAATTGCAGGTCGAGGAAATCGCTGAAGGCCTGGCCGACGTTAGGCAGCGAGACACGGTCTTGCGGACGTTTCGGCCCGGCCAGGCTGGCTTCGACGCTGGCCATGTCCAGCGCCAGGCTGTCGGTAAAGATCGGCTCCTGACCTGCATTGCGCCACAGGCCCTGGGCCTTGGTGTAGGCCTCCACCAGTTTGACGGTTTCTGCAGGACGGCCCGACAGGCGCAGGTAGTCCAGGGTTACTTCATCCACCGGGAAGAAGCCACAGGTGGCGCCGTACTCCGGGGCCATGTTGGCGATGGTGGCGCGGTCGGCCAGTGGCAGATCTGCCAGGCCGTCGCCATAGAATTCGACGAATTTGCCGACCACGCCCTTTTTACGCAGCATCTGGGTGACGGTCAGCACCAGGTCAGTGGCGGTGATGCCTTCTTTCAGCTTGCCGGTGAGTTTGAAGCCGATCACTTCCGGGATCAGCATCGAAACGGGCTGCCCGAGCATCGCGGCTTCCGCTTCAATCCCGCCCACACCCCAGCCCAATACGCCGAGGCCGTTGATCATGGTGGTGTGGGAGTCGGTGCCGACCAGGGTGTCGGGGAAGGCATAGGTGCGGCCGTCTTCATCCTTGGTCCACACGGTGCGGCCGAGGTATTCCAGGTTGACCTGGTGACAGATGCCGGTGCCCGGTGGCACTACGCTGAAGTTGTCGAAGGCGCTCTGGCCCCAGCGCAGGAAGGCGTAGCGTTCGCCGTTGCGCTGCATTTCAATGTCGACGTTTTCCTGGAAGGCGCCGGTGTTGGCGAACTTGTCGACCATCACCGAGTGGTCGATCACCAGGTCCACCGGTGACAGCGGGTTGATGCGTTGCGGGTCACCGCCGGCCTTGGCCACGGCGGCGCGCATGGCGGCCAGGTCGACCACGGCGGGCACGCCGGTAAAGTCTTGCATCAGCACCCGGGCGGGGCGGTACTGGATCTCGCGGTCGGAGCGGCGCTCCTTGAGCCAGGCGGCAATGGCCTTGAGGTCGGCTCCGGTGACGGTCTTTTCGTCTTCCCAGCGCAGCAGGTTTTCCAGCAGCACCTTGAGGGACATCGGCAGCTTGTCCAGATCACCCAGGCTCTTGGCGGCTTCGGGCAGGCTGAAGTAGTGATAGGTCTTGTCGTCGATCTGTAAGGTTTTAAGGGTTCTCAGACTATCAAGGGATGACATTACATGACTCCTTATGGTCCGCACGGCTACGGACCTGACGGGACGAACAGAGCTTACAAATTAGCCCTGTTTTAAGTAGCTGGCTAATTACTGGACTCTATCAATAAGTCCAAGGTTCCGAACTCGGCTATCATGCGCGCGTTTTCATGACAGGCATTGCGCTATAGCAAGCCCGTGATCCAGGAGAGTTGATGAACACCCTTTTTATGCACTGCCGCCCGGGTTTTGAAGGCGAAGTCTGTTCCGAGATCGCGGAACACGCCGCACGCCTGAACGTTTCGGGCTATGCCAAGGCCAAGACCGGCAGCGCCTGCGCCGAATTTGTCTGCACCGAAGAAGACGGCGCCCAGCGCCTGATGCGCGGCCAACGCTTTGCCGAGCTGATCTTCCCGAGGCAGTGGGCGCGCGGGGTGTTCATCGACTTGCCGGAAACCGACCGTATCAGCGTGATCCTCGCGCACCTGCGGGATTTCCCGGTGTGCGGCAGCCTGTGGCTGGAAATGGTCGACACCAATGACGGCAAGGAGCTGTCGAACTTCTGCAAGAAATTCGAAGTTCACTTGCGCAAGGCGCTGATGGCCGCCGGCAAACTGGTGGAAGACGCCAGCAAGCCGCGCCTGCTGTTGACCTTCAAGAGCGGCCGCGAAGTGTTCATGGGCCTGGCCGAGTCAAACAACTCGGCCATGTGGCCGATGGGCATCCCGCGCCTCAAATTCCCGCGGGACGCGCCAAGCCGCTCGACCTTGAAGCTGGAAGAGGCCTGGCACCACTTTATCCCCCGTGATCAGTGGGACGAGCGCCTGCACAGCGACATGACCGGCGTCGACCTCGGCGCAGCGCCTGGCGGCTGGACCTGGCAACTGGTCAACCGCGGCATGCTGGTGACCGCCATCGACAACGGCCCGATGGCCGAAAGCCTGATGGATACCGGGCTGGTGCAGCACTTGATGGCCGACGGCTTTATCTACACCCCCAAGCAGCCGGTGGACTGGATGGTCTGCGACATCGTCGAGAAACCGGCGCGCAATGCGGCCCTGTTGGAAACCTGGATCGGCGAGGGACATTGCCGCGAAGCAGTGGTCAACCTGAAGTTGCCGATGAAGCAGCGTTATGCCGAAGTGAAGCGCCTGCTTGAACGCATCGCGGAAGGCTTCAAGGAACGTGGCATCCGGGTGGAGATCGGCTGCAAGCAGCTGTACCACGACCGTGAAGAAGTGACCTGCCATTTGCGCCGGTTGGATGTGAAGAAGCCAAAGGCCCGGTAAACGCTGCTCAATGTAGGAGCGAGCTTGCTCGCGAAAAAACCGAGGGCGCCGCTGGCTACCTGGCGCCCCGCGTTACCGTTAAAATGCCGGCCTGTTTAGGAGTAAACCATGAGCCTGACCCCTGATTTACCCGTCGATGCCGTCCTCGACGCCACCGGCCTCAACTGCCCGGAGCCAGTGATGATGCTGCACCAGCACATCCGCGACCTGGCGCCCGGAGGCTTGCTCAAGGTAATCGCGACCGATCCGTCGACCCGTCGCGACATCCCCAAGTTCTGCGTGTTTCTCGACCATGAACTGGTGGACCAGCAGGAGCAGGCCGGTACCTACCTATACTGGATCCGCAAGAAATCGGCTTAAGCCCGGCGAATCCGCTTGCGTGCGCTGCGCACCAGGCGGATCACCAGCATCGCCGCGGCACAGCTCAGGCCCACGATCAGCCCCTGCCACAAGCCGCTCGGGCCGCGGGCGTCGCCCAGCCACTCGGTCAGCCCCAGCGCGTAGCCCACCGGCAAGCCCACGCCCCAATACGCAAACAACGTCAGCACCATGGTCACCCGAGTGTCCTGGTAACCACGTAGTGCGCCGGCGGCCGTGACCTGGATCGCGTCCGAGAACTGAAACAGCGCCGCAAACACAATCAGCATCGCCGCCACCTGGATCACCAGCGGATCCTGGGTGTAGATGGTGGCGATCTGTTCGCGAAACAGCAGCATCAGGCTGCAGGACAGGCAGGCATACACCAGCGCCGTGCCCATTCCGACACCTGCGGCAAAGCGCGCCTCACGGGGTTCGCCACGGCCCAGGGCCTGGCCCACGCGCACGGTGACCGCCATGCTCAGGGAGTAGGGGATCATGAACACCAGCGAGCTGAAGTTCAGCGCGATCTGGTGTCCGGCCACCACCGTGGCACCGAGGCTGCCGATCAGCAGCGCGATCACCGCAAAAATGCTCGACTCGGCAAACACCGCGATCCCGATGGGCAAGCCAATGCTCAACACACGCTTGATCACCGACCATTGCGGCCAGTCAAAGCGCTTGAACAGCTCGCTGCTCTGATACACCGGTGCCCAGCGGGTCCAGGCGGCCAGGCCAAGCATCATCACCCACATCACGATCGCCGTGGCCCAGCCACAACCGATGCCGCCCATGGCCGGCACGCCGAAGTGGCCGTAGATAAACACATAGTTCAGCGGAATATTCAGCGCCAGCCCGCACAGGCCCATGACCATGCTCGGCCGCGTTCGGCCCAGCCCGTCGCTGAAGCAGCGCAGCACGTAATACAACGCAATGGCCGGCATGCCCGAGGCGATGCCGTGCAGGTAGCCCATGCACGGCTTGATCAGCTCGGGATCGACCTTCATCACATGCAGGATCGGTTCGGCACTGATCAGCAACAGCAGCGCGGTAATCCCCACCACCAGCGCCAGCCACATCGACTGGCGCACCAGCGGGCCGATTTCACCGTGGGTGCCGGCGCCGAAGCGTTGGGCGACTTTCGGCGTGGTGGCCAGCAGGGTGCCGGTCATCAGCAGGTACACCGGGATCCAGATGGAGTTGCCCAGGGCGACTGCCGCCAGGTCCCGGGAACTCACACGCCCGGCCATCACGGCATCGACAAAGCCCATGGCGGTGGTCGCCAGTTGCCCGATCATGATCGGCAGGGCCAGGGCCAGCAGATTGCGCACTTCAAGGCTGACGCGGGCGGGGCGGGAGAGGGCGGTGGTGGTTGTGGCAGTGTTCACGTACGGATGTCCGATAGGGGGAGCGCAGGACGGCGCATTCTACGCCTTGACGTGTTGGTCAGGAAAAAACCTGTGTTGTGGATTTGTAAACACATCCCCGCGCATATATAGCGTTTTGTGGTGAGGGCGCTTGCTGTGGTGAGGGAGCTTGCTGTGGCGAGGGAGCTTGCTCCCGCTGGGCTGCGCAGCAGCCCCATAACGGGCAACCGATGTGTACCTGAAAAAACACGGTGCTGCATTTGGGAGCGCTGCGCACTCCAGCGGGAGCAAGCTCCCTCGCCACAAGGAAAACCGCTGTACACTGCTGATCCGCGAAAGGAGCCTGCCATGCTGATTGTTGCCGACGAAAATATCCCGCTGCTCGATGCATTCTTCGAAGGATTCGGCGAGATTCGCCGGGTTCCGGGCCGGTCCATCGACCGCGCGACGATCGAGCAGGCCGATGTGCTGCTGGTGCGTTCGGTGACCAACGTCAACCGGGCCTTGCTCGAAGGCACGCCGGTGCGGTTTGTCGGCACCTGCACCATCGGCACTGATCACCTCGACCTCGATTACTTCCAGCGCGCCGGCATCCAATGGTCCAGCGCCCCCGGCTGCAATGCCCGTGGCGTGGTCGACTATGTACTGGGCAGCCTGCTGACCCTGGCCGAGGTCGAAGGCGCCGACCTGGCCCAGCGCACCTACGGTGTGGTGGGTGCCGGTGAAGTCGGCGGGCGTCTGGTCAAGGTGCTCAAGGCGTTGGGCTGGAACGTGCTGGTGTGCGACCCGCCCCGGCAGATCGCCGAGGACGGTGATTACGTCAGCCTGGAGCAGATCGTCGAGCAGTGCGATGTGATCAGTCTGCACACGCCGCTGAACAAATCCGGCAACGGCTCCACCTGGCACTTGTTCGACCGCGAGCGCCTCAACCAGCTCAAGCCCGGTGCCTGGCTGATCAACGCCAGCCGCGGCCCGGTGGTGGACAACGCCGCCCTCAAGGAGGTGCTGCTGGCGCGCGAAGACCTGCAGGCCGTGCTGGATGTGTGGGAAGGCGAGCCGCAGGTGGACGTCGACCTGGCCGACCTGTGTGTGCTGGCCACCCCGCATATCGCCGGCTACAGCCTGGACGGCAAGCAGCGCGGCACGGCGCAGATCTATCAGGCGTTTTGCCGGCATCTTGGTCAGGACCCGACGATTCAATTGAGCGACTTGCTGCCGGAGCCGTGGCTGGCCGAAGTCAGCCTCAATGCCAATACCGATCCGGCCTGGGCCTTGGCGACCCTGTGCCGCAGCGTGTACGACCCGCGCCGTGATGACGCGGATTTCCGCCGCAGCCTGGTAGGCACAGTGGATGAGCAGCGCAAGGCCTTCGACCTATTGCGCAAGCACTACCCCGAGCGGCGTGAGATTGACGGCTTGAAAGTGCGGATCAACGGCGAGTCTGCCGCCTTGTCGAGCATCGTGGCAGCATTGGGCGCACAGGCAATCTGAAGGCATAAAAAACCCGGCCATCAAGGCCGGGTTTAAGAGAGCGTGGGCGAATCAGCCTCGCTTGGCAGGCTTGACCAATTTCTGTTCCAGTTCGGCGCACGCGCTCTGGATCATTTCTTCGGTGATTTGCACTTCGCGGCCCTGAGCGTCGATGTACGAGCAAGGCAATTGCTGCGGTTGGCGGATCACTTGAATTTTGGCGTTGCTGCTGTTTTGCAAGGACATGGCCCGTCTCCCCATCAGGTTGTGTACCTACTTTAAAACCCCCGCGTGACCGCGTTGTTACAACTCCTTGCGCGGCCCGCAGATCGAATGCCCAGTCCAGCAGAAACCGATACAAATTTCCAGCCGGTCCTTAGACCGATAGCCTCTAGGGCCTAGGTTCGGTGAGCATAATTAACCTGACTCATTGTGATTCGCTCAAGTTCCCCCCATGTAGCTATGCAGGTTCCCGTCTCCAACCTTCAGGTGAAACCCTCCATGCTCTCAGCCCGTCAACGCCGCGCGATTCGCCTGGCCAGTCGCTTCGTCGCTCCCTACCGCTGGCAGGCCCTGGGCGCCTTGTTGGCGCTGATCGTCACCGCCGGCATTACCTTGTCCATGGGCCAGGGTATTCGCCTGCTGGTGGACCAGGGGTTCATGACCCAGTCGCCGCACCTGCTCAACCAATCCATCGGTCTGTTCATGATCCTGGTGCTGGGCCTGGCGGTGGGCACCTTTGCGCGATTTTACCTGGTGTCGTGGATCGGCGAGCGGGTGGTGGCGGACATCCGGCGGCAGGTGTTCAACCACTTGATCTACCTGCATCCGGGCTTCTACGAAAACAACCGCAGCTCGGAAATCCAGTCCCGGCTGACCACCGACACCACCTTGCTGCAATCGGTGATCGGCTCCTCGCTGTCGCTGTTCCTGCGCAACGCCTTGATGGTGATCGGCGGGATCGTGCTGCTGTTTGTCACCAACCCCAAGCTCACCAGCATCGTCGTGATAGCGCTGCCACTGGTGCTGGCGCCGATCCTGATCTTCGGCCGCCGGGTGCGCAGCCTGTCGCGCCAGAGCCAGGATCGCATCGCCGATGTCGGCAGCTATGTGTCCGAGACCCTCGGCCAGATCAAGACCGTGCAGGCCTACAACCACCAGGTCCAGGACGAACAGCGCTTCGCGCTGACGGTGGAAGAGGCCTTCACCACCGCCCGCAAACGCATCGTGCAGCGCGCCTGGCTGATTACCCTGGTGATCATGCTGGTGCTGGGCGCCGTGGGCGTGATGCTCTGGGTCGGCGGCATGGACGTGATCGGCGGGCGCATTTCCGGTGGTGAGCTGGCGGCGTTCGTGTTCTACAGCCTGATCGTCGGCAGTGCCGTCGGTACCTTGAGTGAAGTGTTGGGCGAGTTGCAGCGCGCCGCCGGTGCGGCGGAGCGGATTGGCGAATTGCTGCAGTCGAGCAATGAGATCAAGGCGCCCGAAGCCAACGTGATCAAGTTGCCGGAGCGGGTCAGTGGCCGCCTGGAAATCCAGGATTTGCGCTTCTCTTATCCTTCGCGTCCGGATCGTTTTGCCATCGACGGCTTGAGCCTGAGCATCAATGCTGGCGAAACCCTGGCCCTGGTCGGTCCGTCCGGCGCGGGTAAATCGACGATGTTCGATCTGTTGCTGCGTTTCTACGATCCCCAGCAAGGCCGCATCCTGCTTGAAGGCCACCCGCTGACCGAGCTGGATCCGCTGGACCTGCGCCGCTGTTTCGCCCTGGTGTCCCAGAGCCCGGCGCTGTTCTTTGGCACTGTCGAAGAGAACATCCGCTACGGCAATCCGTCGGCCACCTTTGCCCAGGTCGAGGAGGCGGCGCGCATCGCCCACGCCCACGACTTCATTTTGCAAATGCCCGACGGCTACCAGACCCACCTGGGCGACGGCGGCATGGGCCTTTCGGGCGGCCAGCGCCAACGCCTGGCCATCGCCCGGGCCTTGTTGGTGGATGCACCGATCCTGCTGCTGGACGAAGCCACCAGCGCGCTGGACGCCCAGAGCGAACACCTGATCCAGCAGGCGCTGCCGCAGTTGATGGAAGGGCGCACCACCCTGGTCATCGCCCACCGGCTGGCCACGGTGAAGAATGCCGACCGGATTGCCGTGATGGACCAGGGCAAGCTGGTGGCGGTGGGGACGCATCAGCAACTGATCGCCAGCAATCCGCTGTATGCACGGCTGGCGGCGTTGCAGTTCAGTGATGGTGAGTCGACCACCCACTGATTCACCGCCCACAAAAAATGCCCGCATCTCTCAATGCGGGCATTTTTTATGGGACGCGTTACTCACTGATCATCAAAATACCGCTCATGCCAATCCACCAGCGGCTGCGGTGCATTGAGCTTCTGCCCGTAGATCACCGAATAAGACAGCACGTTCTGCACATACTGGCGGGTTTCGTCGAACGGGATGCTTTCCACCCACACATCGAAACTCAGGTGATCGGCGCCGCGCAGCCATTGGCGTACACGGCCCGGGCCGGCGTTGTAGGCAGCGGTGGCGAGCACGCGGTTGCCGTTGAACTGGGCGTGGACCTGGCTCAGGTAGGCGGCGCCGAGCTGGATGTTCTTGTCCGGGTCGAGCACCTGCTGCTGCGAAGCCAGCGGGATGCTGAACTTTCGCGCAGTCTCCTTGGCGGTACCGGGCATCAGTTGCATCAGGCCGGTGGCGCCGACGCCGGAGCGCGCGTCGTCCATGAAGGCGCTTTCCTGGCGGGTGATCGCAAATACCCAGCTGGAATGCACGCCGCGGACCTTGGCTTCGCGCACCAGGGTGTCGCGGTGGGCCATCGGGAAGCGGATGTCCAGGTCGTCCCAGTACTGCGCCTGGCTGATGGTGCGGATCGCCGGGAAGTACCACTTCATGTCATAGGCCAGCTTGGCCTGGGCGACCATTTCGTCGCGGTTGAAATGCCGGCTGACGTGGTACCACTCGCGGCGGCCATCAACGATCTGGCCACGGGCGTAGAACTCCAGGGCGCGGCGCACGCCCGGTGTGTTGCGTACCTTGTTCATCAGCGCCTGGCTCATCACCAGTGGCTTGTTGTTCAGTTGGTACGGGGACTGGGAGCGATCCGCCGCCAGGAAACCGTAAAAGTCTCGTTCCTTGGCCAGGCCCTTGTACATCACCAGGGCTTGCGGGTTCTTCGGCTCTGCCAGTTCCAGGCTGCGGGCCTGCCAGTAGCGCCAGCGGTTGGTGGTGGCCAAATCCTGGGGCAGCTTGCGGGTCAACTGGTAGGCGTCTTCCCAGCGGGCCAGGCGCAACAGCAGGCGCAGGCGCCATTCGGAAACGGTGTTGTCCCGCAGTTCCGGATCGTATTTGGTCATCACGTCGAGGGCGCGCGGGTCGTAGCGACGCGCCAGGGTCAGGCCGATTTCCCGGGCGATCGACACTTTTTCGTCACGAGAGAAGTGCATGCTGCTGGCATAACCGTCGAGCAGGGCCATGGCCTTGTCCGGGTCCTGGCGTGCCAGGCGGCGCAGGCCCAGGCCTACGGCGTCGGACATGGCCTCGTTGGCCGGCAGGAAGCGCGATGGGTCGCTCAGCATGTCGGGCTTCTGCGCCACGTCCACCATCAGGCGGCCCTGGGCGCCGAGGGTCGGCAGGGTCTTCACCAGGCTGTTGGCCAGCGGATAGTTGCGGGCTTCGGCGGCCAGCTTGGCGCGGTCCCAGATCTTCTGTTCGGTCAGTTGGCCGTCGGCGGCCCACTGGCCAAAGGTGGCATCACAGGCAGCAGGCTGGGATTTACCGGTCAGCCACAGCTTCTCGGTGGTTTTATAGCCTTCGGCTTTTTGGTTGTGGGTCAGCTGGAATTGGCCATGGAGGCAGTCCAGTTCGACGAAATTGAGTTTGGCGTCGTAGTACTTTTCAAAGGTTTGCCAGTCGCCACGGTCGGCCAGCCAGCGCAACCAGCGCAGTTTCATCCAGTTGGCCTGGGGCAGGTCGCCGTTCTTGGCGAGGAATTGTTCGATCTCCTCGTTGCTGGCGGTTTTCAGTCGCGCGGTCAGCTCGTCGTAGGCGAGGTACGGCGTCAACGGGTAGTCGGCCAGGGCCTGGCTGTATTGGAAATACGGGCCGCTGTCGCCTTTGGCGAGGGCTCGTTTGGCTTCATCGTAATATTGACGTTGGGTGGTGAGGTCCACGGCCTGGGCAGATTGAACGGCGGTGGCAGAAAGAAGCAGACAAGATAAAAAGCTGAAAAGGCGACTGCGCATGAGACGTCCGTGCAGAGGAATCTGGACTAGTGCCGACGTCGCCGACACTGATTGCCCCTAGCTTAGCCTTTTGCCCGCAACCGGTGAAAGCTTTGCCGGTCGCTTCGTTCAAGTTCATCTGAAATGTCCAACAGAACGTGTCAGCGGCGAAAATGCCGGCCGCCTCGAGCCCTAAGTCAGGTAGAATGCGCGCCCAGTTTTTGGAGAAGCGTATGACCCTGCTCAAATTCAGCGATGTGTCCCTTGCTTTCGGCGCTATGCCGTTGTTGGACAAGGTGTCCTGGCAGATCGCCCGTGGTGAGCGGGTGTGCATCATCGGCCGCAACGGCACCGGCAAGTCCAGCATGATGAAGCTGGTAAAAGGCGACCAGAAGCCCGATGACGGCTCTGTCTGGCGCGCCCCGGGCCTCAAGATTGGCGAATTGCCGCAAGAATTGCCGGTGGCCGACGGACGGACAGTGTTCGACGTGGTTGCCGAAGGCCTCGACGGCGTGGGCGCACTGCTCGCCGAATACCATCACCTGGCGCAGAACTGCGTCACCGAAGCCGACCTGGACAAGCTGATGCACGTCCAGCAAGACCTCGAAGCCCGCGACGGCTGGCGCTTGCAGCAATTGGTCGACAGCACCCTGAGCCGCCTGCAACTGCCCGCCGACAAGACCCTCGCCGAATTGTCCGGCGGCTGGCGTCGCCGCGTCCTGCTGGCCCAGGCCCTGGTTTCCGAACCGGATCTGTTGCTGCTCGACGAACCGACCAACCACCTGGACATCGGCGCAATCGCCTGGCTTGAAGAAGCCCTCAAGGATTTCCAGGGCGCCGTGCTGTTCATCACGCACGACCGTTCCTTCCTGCAGAACCTGGCAACCCGCATCCTCGAACTGGACCGTGGCGGCCTGATCGACTGGAACGGCGACTACGCCAGTTTCCTGGTGCACAAGGAAGCCGCGCTGTCTGCGGAAGAAACCGCCAATGCCCTGTTCGATAAGAAGCTGGCCCAGGAAGAAGTCTGGATCCGCCAGGGCATCAAGGCCCGCCGCACCCGTAACGAAGGCCGCGTACGTGCCCTGAAAGCCCTGCGTGTCGAGCGCAGCGAGCGCCGTGAACGCACCGGCAAGGCCAATATCCAGCTGGACACCGCCGACAAGTCGGGCAAGCAAGTGATGGTGCTGGAAAACGTCAGCTTCCATCACCCGGACGGCCCGTTCCTGATCAAGGACTTCTCCATGGTCCTGCAGCGCGGCGACCGTATCGGCCTGCTCGGCGCCAACGGTACCGGCAAGACCACCTTGCTCAAGCTGATGCTCAACGGCCTGCAACCCACCAGCGGTACCGTGGAAGAGGGCACGCGCATCGACGTGGCCTACTTCGACCAGTTGCGCCACCAGTTGGACCTGGAAAAAACCGTGATCGACAACGTCGCCGAAGGTCGCGACTTTATCGACATCGACGGCCAGAGCCGCCACGTGCTGAGCTACCTGGGCGACTTCCTGTTCAGCCCGCAGCGTGCACGTACGCCGGTCAAGGCCTTGTCCGGTGGTGAGCGTGCGCGCCTGCTGCTGGCCAAGTTGTTCAGCAAGCCAGCCAACCTGCTGGTACTCGACGAACCGACCAACGACCTCGACGTGGAAACCCTGGAACTGCTGGAAGAGGTCCTGCTGACCTTCAACGGCACCGTGCTGATGGTCAGTCACGACCGGGCATTCCTCGATAACGTGGTCACCAGCACCCTGGTCTTCGAAGGTGAAGGCAAGGTGCGTGAATACGTCGGTGGTTACCAGGACTGGCTGCGCCAGGGCGGCTCGCCGCGCCTGCTGGGCGTGACCGAGAGCAAGTCCGGCAAGGCTGACTTGACCTCGGCCGTGGTTGCTCCAGTGGCTGCTGCTCCGGCACCAGCCCAGGAAGCACCTGCTGCGAAGAAGAAGCTCAGCTACAAGCTGCAACGTGAGCTGGAAGCACTGCCGGGTGATATCGACGCCAAGGAACAGCAGATTGCTGCCGTTGAAGCTGAAATGGCTGACGCGGGTTTCTACCTGCGTCCAGCTGCAGAAACCGCCAAGGTGATTGCATCCCTCGAGCAGCTTAACAGCGAGCTTGAAGCCCTGGTTGAACGCTGGGCCGAGCTGGATGCCTGAGTGATTCAAGCGCAATAAAAAACCCGGCGCTCATTTGTATGAGCGCCGGGTTTTTTGTATGAAACGCGGTTCAGATGTGGGAGCGGGCTTGCTCGCGAATGCGGTGTGTCAGTCCATATATTTATCGACTGATCCACCGCTTTCGCGAGCAAGCCCGCTCCCACACAAGCCCGCTCCCACATTGGATTGCCGTTGGTCTTACGAGCTCTTGACCAGTTTCACGGCCAGCACATCGCAAGGTGCGCCGTGCAGCACGTCATTGGCGGTGGAGCCCAGCAGCAAGGCCAGGCCGTGACGGCCGTGGCTGCCGACCACGATCAGGTCGCAACCTTGCTCCTTGGCCAGGTGGTGGATTTCCTGGCGCGGCTGGCCGTAGGTCAGGTGGCTCTGGTCTTTTTTCAGGGCAGGGTACTTGTTGATCAGCCGGTCAAGGCGTTCCTTGGCCTGGTCGAACTGCTGCTGTTGCAGTTGGGAAAGGTCCATCGGCACATCGCCGCCAAAGGCCATGGCCATCGGTTCGACGATATGCACCAGGGACAGCTTCACCGAGTCGCCTGCAAGGCCTACGGCCCGCTTGATCACGGGGTCGCATTCTTCGGTCAGGTCCACGGCGACCAGAATATGTTCGTAGGGCATGAGGAGTCCTCCAAGGGAAAGCGATAAGTTCAGTATGGCTGGTTTCAAGCGGATGGGGTTGCGTCAGGTCAAATCCGCTCATCAAGAAATTCGGGAGTACACATATGACGGTCTGGATAGTGGTGTCAATCCTTGCGCTGGTTTTAAGCCCCCTGGCGTGGCTGCGTCCTTCGCGCCATTCGAGCGGGCGCATGGCTTTGCGCATGGAGGCGCGGCGCATTGGCCTGGCCATGCAACTGACGCCCCAGGAATGGCCACACTGGCTCAAGCACGAGCCGCCAAGCCCGTGTGCCCAGTATCACCGGCCACGGCGTGGCACCACGCGGGTGACCTGGAGTTACTGGCAGTTGGAGCCGGGGGTTTGGGTCAATCAGTGGCAGGAAACCTGCGTCGATGAAAAGTTGTTGCCACATTTTGCGACGCTGCCGGCAAACGTCTACAAAGTCGAAGCCGACAAGCAAATGATCACCCTGTACTGGGGCGAGAAGGGCGAGTTGAGCGTGTTGCAGGACATTGACGCGGTGCTCAAGGCGCTGGCCTGAGATTCCTGCGGGCATTAAAAAGCCCGAAAGCATCATCGGGCTGGAGTTGGCCAGGCAGGCCGGTAATTCGTTTTCAGTGCCGCTAGCCTAGCCGCATATTTGGTTCTGTACAGCCCTTTAAATCAAAATTCACATTATTGATTTCGCGAATGATTAAACATTGGCGGGGCGATGCCGGCTGCCCCGGGTTCTGAAATGACTGAAAAGTCGCGTTTTTGCGGCCCTTTCGAGCGATTGACAATTCGTCGGATTTGGCTGAAGGTGACGTACCCAAATCAAACGGGCGTATGAATTGAGCGTTTGTCTTTCAGACCGTTCGTACAGAATCCCGACTATCGCGTTGGCGGGTGTGCCTGGCAAATTGGCGTTAGCATCGACGGTAACGTCAGTGCCTACGCTGAATCCTGCGTCCGACGTGTACTGTTCAGCTTCCATATCGTGGAGATCAGTTGATGATTTACGAAGGTAAAGCCATCACGGTTAAGGCTCTTGAAAGTGGCATCGTCGAATTGAAATTCGACCTCAAGGGTGAGTCCGTCAACAAGTTCAACCGTCTAACCCTGAATGAATTGCGTCAGGCCGTAGACACCATCAAAGCAGATGCTTCGGTCAAGGGCGTGATCGTCTCCAGCGGCAAGGACGTGTTCATCGTCGGCGCTGACATCACCGAATTCGTCGACAACTTCAAGCTGCCCGATGCCGAGCTTGTGGCTGGCAACCTCGAAGCCAACAAGATTTTCAGCGATTTCGAAGACCTCAACGTGCCGACCGTTGCCGCGATCAATGGCATCGCCCTGGGCGGCGGTCTGGAAATGTGCCTGGCCGCCGACTTCCGCGTGATGTCTGCCACCGCGAAAATCGGCCTGCCGGAAGTCAAGCTGGGCATCTACCCAGGCTTCGGCGGTACCGTGCGCCTGCCGCGCATCATCGGTGCCGACAATGCCATCGAGTGGATTGCCGCCGGCAAGGAAAACCGTGCTGAAGACGCGTTGAAAGTCGGCGCCGTGGATGCTGTGGTGGCTCCCGACAAGCTGGCAGAAGCCGCGCTGAACCTGATCAAGGGCGCCATCAGCGGCGAATTTGACTACAAGGCCAAGCGTCAGCCAAAGTTGGAAAAACTCAAGCTCAACGCCATCGAACAGATGATGTCGTTCGAAACCGCCAAGGGTTTCGTGGCTGGCCAGGCCGGCCCGAACTACCCGGCGCCGGTTGAAGCGATCAAGACCATCCAGAAGGCCGCGAACTTCGGTCGCGACAAAGCCCTGGAAGTCGAAGCCGCTGGTTTCGTCAAACTGGCCAAGACCTCTGCCGCGCAGAGCTTGATCGGTCTGTTCCTGAACGATCAGGAACTGAAGAAAAAGGCCAAGGCCTACGACGAAATCGCTCGCGACGTGAAACAGGCTGCCGTACTCGGCGCCGGTATCATGGGCGGCGGTATCGCCTATCAGTCGGCGTCCAAAGGCACGCCGATCCTGATGAAAGACATCAACGAGCACGGCATCGAGCAGGGTCTGGCAGAAGCCGCGAAACTGCTGGTAGGCCGCGTTGATAAAGGCCGCATGACTGCAGCGAAAATGGCTGAAGTGCTTAACGGCATTCGTCCGACCCTGTCCTACGGTGATTTCGGCCACGTCGACCTGGTGGTCGAAGCGGTTGTCGAGAACCCGAAGGTCAAGCAGGCGGTACTGGCTGAAGTTGAAGCCCAGGTGAAAGAAGACACGATCCTGGCGTCCAACACCTCGACCATTTCCATCACCTTGCTGGCCAAGGCCCTCAAGCGTCCGGAAAACTTCGTCGGCATGCACTTCTTCAACCCGGTGCACATGATGCCGCTGGTGGAAGTGATCCGTGGCGAGAAGTCCAGCGAGCTGGCCGTTGCCACCACCGTTGCCTACGCCAAGAAAATGGGCAAGAACCCGATCGTCGTCAATGACTGCCCGGGCTTCCTGGTCAACCGCGTACTGTTTCCGTACTTCGGCGGTTTCGCCAAGCTGGTCAGCGCCGGTGTGGACTTCGTGCGCATCGACAAGGTCATGGAAAAATTCGGCTGGCCAATGGGCCCGGCGTACCTGATGGACGTGGTCGGCATCGACACCGGCCACCACGGTCGCGACGTAATGGCTGAAGGCTTCCCGGACCGCATGAAAGACGACCGCCGCTCGGCGATCGACGCGCTCTACGAAGCCAAGCGCCTGGGCCAGAAGAATGGCAAGGGCTTCTACGCCTACGAGACCGACAAGAAGGGCAAGCAGAAGAAAGTGGCCGACCCATCGGTTCACGAAGTACTCGCGCCGGTCATCTACGAACAGCGTGAAGTGTCCGACGAGGACATCGTCAACTGGATGATGATCGCCCTGTGCCTGGAAACCGTGCGTTGCCTGGAAGACGGCATCGTTGAAACCGCAGCCGAGGCCGACATGGGCCTGGTCTACGGTATTGGTTTCCCTCCATTCCGTGGTGGTGCGCTGCGTTACATCGATTCCATCGGTGTGGCCGAGTTCGTTGCCCTGGCTGATCAATACGCTGATCTGGGCCCGCTGTACCACCCGACTGCGAAGCTGCGCGAGATGGCCAAGAACGGCCAGAGCTTCTTCGGTTAAGTGCCCAGACGACTAGAGCGAGAATATTTATGAGCTTGAATCCAAGAGACGTCGTGATTGTCGACTTCGGTCGTACTCCGATGGGCCGCTCCAAGGGCGGCATGCACCGCAACACCCGTGCCGAAGACATGTCGGCGCACCTGATCAGCAAATTGCTGGAACGCAACGTCAAGGTCGATCCGAACGAAGTCGAAGACGTGATCTGGGGCTGCGTCAACCAGACCCTGGAGCAGGGCTGGAACATCGCCCGCATGGCTTCCCTGATGACGCAGATCCCGCACACCGCTGCCGGCCAGACCGTCAGCCGCCTGTGTGGCTCGTCCATGAGCGCGCTGCACACCGCTGCCCAAGCGATCATGACCGGTAACGGTGATGTGTTCGTGGTCGGCGGCGTGGAGCACATGGGCCACGTCAGCATGATGCACGGTGTGGATCCGAACCCGCACATGTCCCTGTACGCGGCGAAAGCCTCGGGCATGATGGGCCTCACCGCTGAAATGCTCGGCAAAATGCACGGCATTACCCGCGAAGCCCAGGATGCATTCGGCCTGCGTTCCCACCAGTTGGCCCACAAGGCAACCGTGGAAGGCAAGTTCAAGGATGAAATCATCCCGATGAACGGCTACGACGAGAACGGTTTCCTGAAACTGTTCGACTACGACGAAACCATTCGTCCGGACACCACCCTGGAAAGCCTGGCGGCCCTGAAGCCGGCCTTCAATCCAAAGGGCGGCACCGTGACAGCCGGTACTTCGTCGCAGATCACTGACGGTGCTTCGTGCATGATCGTGATGTCGGCCCAGCGTGCCCAGGACCTGGGTATCCAGCCGATGGCCGTGATTCGTTCGATGGCAGTCGCAGGTGTGGACCCGGCAATCATGGGCTATGGTCCAGTACCGGCCACACAAAAAGCATTGAAGCGCGCAGGCCTGACTATCTCCGACATCGACTTCTTCGAGCTCAACGAAGCTTTCGCCGCACAGGCCCTGCCAGTGCTGAAAGATTTGAAAGTGCTCGACAAGATGAACGAGAAGGTTAACCTGCACGGCGGCGCGATTGCCTTGGGTCACCCGTTTGGGTGTTCCGGCGCTCGTATCTCCGGCACGTTGCTTAACGTGATGAAGCAAAATGGCGGCAACCTTGGGGTTGCAACCATGTGCATTGGCCTCGGCCAAGGCATCTCCACCGTCTTCGAACGTATCTAAACGTTTCGTTGACGGAAGCCGGGGCCCAGTGCCCCGGTTTTTGTTTTTTGGAATTTTTTATATTTTTTTTTAACAAATTTTGTAAGAGGGCCAGAGCATGAAAGTCGAACCAGGGCTCTACCAGCATTATAAAGGTCCGCAGTACCGCGTTTTTAATGTGGCGCGGCATTCCGAGACCGAAGAGGAAGTGGTGTTTTACCAAGCACTGTATGGCGATTACGGCTTTTGGGTGCGTCCCTTGAGCATGTTCCTTGAGACCGTCGAAGTTGACGGCGAACAGGTCCCGCGCTTTGCTTTGATGCAGGCCGAACCCAGCCTTTTTTCCGTGCAATAAAGGCAGGCCGCGCAGAATGCTGCGCTTGACCTCACCTTGTTGCCACTATATATAGCGTTGCCGCGTCAGGCGCCAACCGCCTTTCACTTCTCGAATTCAGGAATTTTCCGATCCATGGGCAAATCGCTGGTCATTGTGGAATCCCCGGCTAAGGCCAAGACCATCAACAAGTACTTGGGTAACGAGTACGTGGTGAAGTCGAGTATCGGCCATATCCGAGACCTGCCCACCAGCGGTTCGGCTAGCGCCAGCAAGGAGCCTGCCGCCAAGCGCGGCAAGGCGGCTGCGGGCGAAGGTCCGGTGCTCACGCCTAAAGAGAAAGCGCGCAAGCAGCTGGTCTCGCGCATGGGTGTCGATCCCGATCATGGCTGGAAAGCCAAGTACGAGATCCTCCCGGGCAAGGAAAAGGTCATCGAAGAGCTGCGCCGGCTCGCCAAGGATGCTGACACCATCTATCTCGCAACCGACTTGGACCGCGAAGGGGAGGCTATTGCCTGGCACCTGCGGGAAGCCATCGGGGGCGACGACAGCCGCTACAAGCGCGTGGTGTTCAACGAAATTACCAAGAAGGCGATCCAGGAAGCCTTCTCCAAGCCGGGCGAACTGGACATTGACCGCGTCAATGCCCAGCAGGCCCGTCGCTTCCTCGACCGCGTCGTGGGTTACATGGTCTCGCCGCTGCTGTGGGCGAAAATCGCTCGTGGCCTGTCCGCCGGCCGTGTGCAGTCTGTGGCGGTAAAGCTGGTGGTGGAGCGTGAACGCGAGATTCGTGCGTTCAACCCCGAAGAATACTGGGAAGTGCACGCTGACCTGGGCACTGCCAAGGGCAACAACGTGCGCTTTGAAGTGGCCCGCGAGAAAGGCGAGGCCTTCAAGCCGCTCAACGAAGCCCAGGCCATGGCCGCGCTGGAGAAGCTCAAGGCTTCCAGCTACAGCATCGTCAAGCGTGAAGACAAGCCCACCAGCAGCAAGCCGTCGGCGCCGTTCATCACCTCCACCCTGCAACAGGCTGCGAGCAACCGCCTGGGCTTCGGGGTGAAGAAGACCATGATGATGGCCCAGCGCCTGTATGAAGCGGGCTACATCACGTATATGCGTACCGACTCCACCAACCTGTCGCAAGACGCGGTGGCGATGGCGCGCACTTATATTGAAAGCGAATTCGGCAAGAAGTACCTGCCGGAGAAGCCGAACGTCTATAGCAGCAAGGAAGGCGCACAAGAGGCTCACGAAGCGATTCGTCCCTCCGACGCCAATACCGAGCCAAGCAAGCTGAGCGGCATGGAGCGCGACGCTGAGCGCCTCTACGAGCTGATCTGGCGCCAGTTCCTGGCTTGCCAGATGCTGCCGGCGCAATACCTGTCGACGACTGTCAGCGTGGGTGCTGGTGACTTCGAGCTGCGTGCCAAGGGCCGTATCCTCAAGTTCGACGGTTACACCCGCGTGATGCCGCAAATCGCCAAGCCGGGCGACGACGATGTACTGCCGGACATGGCGCAGGGCGATGTGTTGAAGCTGATCAAGCTCGACCCGTCCCAGCACTTCACCAAGCCGCCGGCGCGTTACTCGGAAGCGAGTCTGGTCAAGGAGATGGAAAAACGCGGTATCGGTCGTCCTTCGACCTATGCGGCGATCATCTCCACCATCCAGGACCGCGGCTACGTGGCCTTGCACAACCGTCGTTTCTACTCGGAAAAGATGGGTGACATCGTCACCGAGCGCCTGTCCGAGAGTTTCTCCAACCTGATGGACTACGGCTTCACCGCCGGCATGGAAGAGAACCTCGATGACGTGGCCCAGGGCGAACGCGACTGGAAAAACGTGCTCGACGAGTTCTACGGCGACTTCAAGAAGAAACTTGAAGTAGCAGAAAGCGCCGAGAACGGCATGCGGGCCAACCAGCCGGTGATGACGGACATTCCGTGCCTCACTTGCGGCCGCCCGATGCAGATTCGTACCGCCTCCACCGGTGTGTTCCTCGGTTGCTCGGGTTACAGCCTGCCGCCGAAAGAGCGCTGCAAGGCCACCGTCAACCTGGTGCCGGGCGATGAAATCGCGGCCGATGACGAGGGTGAATCCGAGTCGCTGGTATTGCGTGGCAAGCACCGTTGCCCGATCTGCAGCACGGCAATGGATGCCTACCTGCTGGACGAGAAGCACAAGCTGCACATCTGCGGTAACAACCCGGATTGCAACGGCTACGAGATCGAAGAAGGCACTTACCGCATCAAGGGCTACGAAGGCCCGAGCCTGGAATGCGACAAGTGCGGCAGCGAGATGCAGCTCAAGACCGGCCGTTTCGGCAAGTTCTTCGGTTGCACCAATCCGACGTGCAAGAACACCCGCAAACTGCTGAAAAGCGGTGACGCGGCGCCGCCGAAGATGGACCCGGTGAAGATGCCTGAGCTCAAGTGCGAGAAGGTCAACGACACCTACATCCTGCGTGATGGTGCTTCGGGGCTGTTCCTGGCTGCCAGCCAGTTCCCGAAAAACCGTGAGACCCGTGCACCGCTGGTGATGGAGATCGTGCCCCACAAGGACGAGATCGATCCGAAGTACCACTTCCTCTGTGAAGCGCCGAAGAAGGACCCGGACGGTCGCCCGTCCGTAATCCGCTACAGCCGCAAGACCAAGGAGCAGTACGTGCAGACCGAAGTGGAAGGCAAGCCTACCGGCTGGAAAGCGTTCTACGACGGTGGCAAGTGGAAGGTCGAGGACAAGCGCCAGGGCGCTTGATACGATCAGCTACATGCACAAAGGCCGCCTTGATAGGCGGCCTTTTTTTGCGCTTGCAGTGGCCTTGGCTGATCCGTGACACTGTTCAGCCAGCATCACGCTTTATTCGTTGTGGAGACTGCCTTCATGGCCAACGAACTCTATACCCGTACCAACCAGAAAATTTACTTCGCGGGTTTGTCCCTGGAAGCCCTTGGCCGTGCCGAGGAAGGAAAGGAGATGAACGCTATCGCGCTGGTACAGGCCGGGCGTGAAGCCGCGCTGTTCCACCTGTATGGCGCCTTGCTTGGCTTATGCCATGAGATCGCCGGGTTCTACCGTCTGCCGCAGGCCGGCTCGCCGCGTGCGGAAATGATCATCCACCGGGATGTGCTGGAGTCCATGGCCATCCCGGAGTTGGCCGAACTGGTGGAGATGGCGCAAAGCCCGGACAGTTGGCTGGCGCGCTTGCTGGTAGCCCACGCGGAGATGTTCCAACCGCCACGGGTGAAGCACACGCCCAAAGGCGATGTGACCCAGCCGCTGATCGTGGCCGTAAGCCTGGACGAAGAAGGACCCGAGCCGTTGAGCCGGGAAGAGCTGGAAAGCTGGCGGCAGGAGCTGAAGAAGTTGGCCATTCGGTTTCGGGATGGATTGAACGAGTGCTGAAGGCTTTTCGCTGACAACTACCGCTCTTGTGGCGAGGGAGCTTGCTCCCGCTGGGTTGCGAAGCAGCCCCAAGGCTTTTCAGGCCTGGCAGTGTCAGCTGTCGGAGGGCCGCGGCTCAGCCCAATGCGGGCAAGCCCGCTCGCCACAAGACTGATATAATGCCGGCCTTTCGTGGAGAACAGACTTTTATGCCAACGTCCTTTCTGGAAATTGTTGAGTTGCCCGACGGCCGAATCGAGCTGCGCCGGGCTGAGGACGAGGGTTCTCTGGTGATCTTGGATTTTTCCGAGGACGCAAAAGCGTTCCTGCAGGGCCAGCACGTGGAAGTGGCAAAAGCCATGTTGAGCGTAGGTGTGCAGATGGCGGGGCGCCTGGCTGAAGGCGAACCGGAAAAGGAAGACGGCCCGCGGATTCTTCACTGAGTCCGTCTGTCGACTTTTTTACAGGCTTCAATTGTGCAGATCGGCTTCTCAATTCTGAAGAAGCCTCGCGTCATGGCGGATCCTGACAGCTGTCAGTTACCCGCGTATCGTTTTATCCCAACCGAATGTTCAAGCTTTGCGCATCACCTGTGCGGGCGGCGCTGATCAGTTGCTGCCTGGCCGCTGTGGTCAGCGGGTTCAGCCAGCTGACCACCGTATGGCTACGGCCCAGGCGCAAGGCTTCGCAGGTCAACTGCTGGGCGCTTTGAGCACCACGGGGTTGCAGCAACAGGATGCGTTCGCGGTTCAGGCCGGCATCCCGCAACCAGGCCTGGGTCAGGCTGGATGGCGGGGCGATCAGCGTCAACCAGCGGGCGTCCTGTTCCTCGCTCAGTTCGCGAAGGATCGGCGCCAACAGGCTCAGGCAGTTCCCGGCAGCACCGCGCAACGACAGTTCACTGAACGCCTCGGGTTCGGCGCTCCAGGGCGCTTCGACCACTTCCTTGAGGATGGGCGCAAGGGGCTGGGCCATAAAGGCCTCAAACAGCGACAGTTGAGTGTGTTGTGGGGTCTGTAGGAACTGCATGATGCCTCCGTTAGCGGCGAATAACGCCGACGCTCAAGCCTTCAATCACCAGGTCCTGATCCTTCAGGTTCACCTCAATCGGCGCGAATTCGGGGTTCTCGGCCAGGAGCCAGACCTTGCTGCCTTCGCGCTTGAAGCGTTTGACCGTCACTTCATCGCCGATACGGGCGACGACGATCTGGCCATTGCGAGCTTCACGTGTGGTGTGGACGGCCAGCAGGTCGCCGTCGAAAATGCCCACGTCCTTCATGCTCATGCCATGGACCCGCAACAGGTAGTCGGCACGGGGATGGAAGAAGGTCGGGTTGATGTTGCAGGATTCCTCGACGTGCTGTTGCGCCAGGATCGGCGCACCGGCAGCGACCCGGCCGATGATCGGCAGTGTCGACTCGTCGGCCTTGGCTTCGAAGCCAGGGATGCGAATACCGCGTGAAGCACCCGGGGTCATCTCGATCGCGCCTTTGCGGGCGAGGGCCTTGAGGTGTTCTTCAGCGGCGTTGGGTGACTTGAATCCCAGTTCCAGCGCAATTTCCGCCCGGGTCGGCGGGTAGCCGTTGTCATCGAGGCAGCGCTTGATAAAAGCCAGAATCTCAGCTTGGCGTGGCGTCAGTTTTAGCATGTTGATCGCTCTGTCTTTTTATACAGTGACTGGGATTATATACAGTGGACTGCGCTTGGCAATCACCGTTTTCAGTCACTCCGCTGGACGGTCATTTATCACCTGTCCTACACACTGGAGACAGCGCTGCCTACAGACCTTGGCGAATGTGATTAAATGGCCATGAAATAGCTGACCGGCCAGCCGCAAACCGACCTGCAGGCTTGACAAGACATAGCTTGAAACGTATGTTTCAAACAAGTGTTTGTCAGGCGGAGTAGCCATGGCCCAGTCGGAAACCGTTGAACGCATTCTCGATGCTGCCGAGCAGTTGTTCGCGGAAAAAGGATTTGCTGAAACTTCATTGCGGCTGATTACCAGCAAGGCCGGGGTCAACCTGGCGGCAGTGAACTACCATTTCGGCTCCAAGAAGGCGCTGATCCAGGCCGTGTTCTCTCGGTTCCTGGGGCCTTTCTGCATCAGCCTCGACCGTGAGCTGGAGCGTCGCCAGGCCAAGCCTGAAAACAAGCCAAGCCTGGAAGACCTGCTGGAGATCCTCGTCGAACAAGCCCTGGTGGTTCAGCCACGCAGCGGCAACGACCTGTCGATCTTCATGCGCCTGTTGGGCCTGGCGTTCAGCCAGAGCCAGGGCCACCTGCGCCGCTATCTGGAAGACATGTACGGCAAGGTGTTCCGCCGCTATATGTTGCTGGTCAACGAAGCCGCCCCGCGTATCCCGCCAATCGAACTGTTCTGGCGCGTGCACTTCATGCTCGGTGCCGCGGCATTCAGCATGTCCGGGATCAAGGCACTGCGTGCGATTGCCGAGACCGACTTCGGCGTCAACACCTCCATCGAGCAGGTCATGCGCCTGATGGTGCCGTTTCTCGCCGCCGGCATGCGTGCCGAAACCGGCGTCACCGACCAGGCCATGGCCGCCGCCCAATTGCGCCCGCGCAGCAAGTCAGCACCGGCCCCGGCCAAGGTTTAACCCCTCCCGGGTGTGCGCGGCCGCTTGCATCCGCTAAGCTAGCCGCCCATGCCGATTTCAGCTATTTATCCACAGCCCGTTACGCTTGCTGAGCGTCCGTCTCCAGATTCAATCCTGGCGATGCGATCTCGCGGGGGCTTCGGGCTGCGCGCGTTATTTAAGGAAGCTATATGACCCAAGCCCTGCAAGGCTCTTTGATGGTGGACGTTGCCGGCACCTGGCTGACGGCTGAGGATCGCCACTTGTTGCGTCAGCCCGAGGTGGGCGGCCTGATCATTTTTGCACGCAATATCGAGCATCCTCGGCAGGTGCGTGAATTGAGCGCGGCGATTCGCGCCGTGCGCCCGGACCTGTTGCTGGCGGTCGATCAGGAAGGCGGCCGAGTGCAACGCTTGCGTCAGGGGTTTGTGCGTCTGCCGGCGATGCGTGCCTTGGCCGACAACCCGAATGCGGAGCAACTGGCCGAGCAGTGCGGTTGGATCATGGCAACCGAAGTGCTGGCGGTTGGCCTGGACCTGAGCTTCGCCCCGGTGCTGGACCTCGATTACCAACGCAGCGCCGTTGTGGGCACTCGCGCCTTCGAAGGCGACCCCGAGCGCGCCGCCGTGCTCGCGGGCGCCTTCATCCGTGGCATGAACAGCGCCGGTATGGCGGCCACCGGCAAGCACTTCCCCGGCCACGGCTGGGCCGAAGCCGATTCCCACGTCGCCATTCCCAACGACGAGCGCAGCCTGGAACAGATTCGCGCCAATGACCTGGTGCCTTTCGCGCGCCTGAGCAAGCAACTGGCAGCCGTCATGCCGGCCCATGTGATTTATCCACAAGTGGACGCGCAACCGGCCGGCTTCTCCCGGCGCTGGTTGCAGGACATCCTGCGTGGCGAGTTGCAGTTCGACGGGGTGATCTTCAGTGACGACCTGTCGATGGCGGGGGCTCATGTGGTCGGTGATGCTGCCAGTCGTATTGAGGCGGCGTTGACTGCCGGTTGCGACATGGGCCTGGTGTGCAACGACCGCGCCGCCGCCGAGCTGGCCCTGAGTGCCGCCCAGCGCATGAAGGTCACTCCGTCGGCGCGTATCGCGCGGATGCGTGGCCAGGCTGTGGCGTCGACCGAGTACAAGCAGGATCCGCGTTGGTTGGCGGCGTTGGGTGCGCTGCGAGATGCTCAGTTAATCGACTGACAACTGCGGTGCGCCCTTCGCGAGCAAGCCCGCTCCCACATCAGACCGCATTCCTCCAGGGTATATGCGGTCAAATGTGGGAGCGGGCTTGCTCGCGAAGGTGATCTAACAGTCAGCGCTTTTCCTGCTTGTGAGGCAACGGCGCAAACAACGCCTCGATATCCTCATTCCCCAACTTCCAATCCCCCGTCGTCCGCCCATCCAGAACGCCCGCCGCCAGATCAGACTTTTCCTGCTGCAAATGCTGGATTTTCTCTTCCACGGTGCCCCGGGCAATCATCTTGTAGACGAATACCGGCTTCTCCTGGCCGATGCGGTACGCACGGTCGGTGGCCTGGTTTTCCGTGGCCGGGTTCCACCACGGGTCGTAGTGAATCACCGTGTCGGCTTCCGTCAGGTTAAGTCCGACGCCGCCTGCCTTCAGGCTGATCAGGAAGATCTGCAGCTTGCCGCTCTGGAAGTCTTTCACCGGCGTGCGCCGATCCCGCGTCTGACCGGTAAGAAGCGCATAAGCCACGCCGCGCTTCTTCAACTCGGCCTCGATCAGGCTCAGCATCGAAGTGAACTGGGAAAACAGCAGAATCCTGCGGCCTTCGGCAAACAGCTCTTCGAGCATCTCCATCAAGCTGTCGAGTTTGCCCGAGCTACTGCCCTTTGCCGGCAGGGTTGCATCATTGACCAGGCGTAAATCACAGCACACCTGGCGCAACTTGAGCAGCGCCTCCAGGATGATGATCTGGCTGCGCGCCACACCCTTGCGGGTAATCTCGTCGCGGACTTTCTTGTCCATCGCCAGGCGCATGGTTTCGTACACGTCGCGTTGGGCTTCGTTGAGGTCGACCCAGTGGATGATCTCGGTCTTGGGCGGCAGCTCGGTCGCCACCTGCTCCTTGGTGCGACGCAGCAGGAACGGCTTGATCCGACCATTAAGGTGCTGCAATCGCACATCGCTGCCGCGCTTTTCGATCGGTACGCGGTAATCGCGGTTGAAGCTCTTCACGTCCCCCAGCCAACCCGGCAGCAGGAAGTGGAACAGCGACCACAGCTCGCCCAAGTGGTTTTCCAGCGGTGTACCGCTGAGGCACAGGCGCTGGCGGGCGTTCAGCTCGCGGGCCGCCTGGGCCGCCTTGCTGTTGGGGTTCTTGATGTACTGCGCTTCGTCAAGGATCAGCACGTGCAAGGGCAGGGCGGCCAGTTGCTCGATGTCCTTGGGCAGCAGGGCGTAGGTGGTCAGCAGCAGGTCGTAGTCCTGCAACTGAGGGAAATGTTTCTTGCGCCCCGCGCCGTACAACGCCATGACTTTGAGCTGCGGCGTGAAGTGCGCCGCTTCGTCGAGCCAGTTCGGGATCAGGCTGGTGGGCATCACCACCATGCACGGGCGGTCCAGGCGTCCGGCGATTTTCTCGCTGAGAATATGCGCCAGGGTTTGCAGGGTTTTGCCCAGGCCCATGTCATCCGCGAGAATCCCGCCGACGTCGAGTTGGCGCAGCGACTGCATCCAGCTCAGGCCTTCCAGTTGATAAGGGCGCAACGTTGCGTTCAAGCCTTCCGGCGCTTCGCAGCTGAAATCCTTGATGTCCCGCAGGCGCTGGGCGAAGTTGCGGATCTTTTCGCCGCCTTCCCATTGCAGCGGCAGGTCTTCCAGCGGGTTCAGGCGAATCGCGTCGGCCTTGGCCAGGCGCAGCGCGGTGGTGCCGGGCTCTTGCAGGTAGAACTCGCCCAGGGTTGCCAGCACCGGTTTCAGCCGGCCATAAGGCAGCGCCACTTGCAGCGGGCCGTGGCCGTTGGGCAGGCCGGGAATGTTCACCAGGATCAGTTCGTCATCACGGCGCCGGGCGAGTTTTTCCGGGTTGAGGATCTCGGTGTGAGAGCGCATCAGGTTCAACAGGATCGGCAGAAGACTCAGGCGTTCGCCGTTGACGATGATCCCCAGTTCCAGGTCGAACCAGTCGCGCTCCGGCATCTCGTCGACGCTGGCGTACCAGTCGTCGACGGCGCTCAGGTCAAAACCGAAATCTTCGTCGATCTGTAGTTCCCAACCCTGGGCGCGCAGGTTCGGCGAGGCATTCAGGGTGAAGTTCAGCCACGCGCTGTCATTGACCATCTCGAACAGCTCGCCGGCGCTTTCCGGCAGGGCCTTGCTCTGGCGGGTGGCGATCTTGAAGCCCAGCAGGCGCAGCTGTTCGCGAAACTGCTGCTCCACCTCGGGGTGGCGCTTGATCCGCAGGCTCTGCTGTTCCTGGCGCACGATAATGTCGGCCTTCTTCTGGCCGCTGACGTAGTTGCCCAGATAGTTGAAGGACAACGCTGCGCGATGCTGGATATAACGCTGCATCTTGCCGTTGCGCGGCTCGAAGGCGCTGAACTCGATGCTCGCCAGCCACAGGCGCGGCACCGGTTGCACGTCTTCCATCACCACTTGCGGCAACACCACGCGGTTATCCAGCACCGCCTGGAGCTTCTCCAGCAACTCGGCATCCTGGGCCGCCGCAGGGTAGGCCAGGGTTTCCTGGACCTTGAGCAGCACGGCGGCGATGTGTTTGCAGTTGGTGTGCACGGGGCACGTGCAGCGGCTGTCCACCAGGATCAACGTGCCCTTGGCGGATTCGCGCAGCGAAATGGTCTGGCGGTAGACATTGCCACCCGAGCCTTCGCAGCTGGCAATGATGGTGCTGTCGCCGGACTCGACGATACGCACACGGTTTTCCAGGGCGTAGCGCCGGCCACGCTCGAGGCTTTGCTCTTTAAAGCGATTGGCCCACGAAGGGGCCAGGGGTTTGGTCAACGACGACGTCAGGGGCATGGTGCTGGATCAGTCCTGGACATCGGGCGGTGGAGCGCTGGGCGGCTTGGCGGTCAGCGAAGTGATCTTGATCAGCAGGGCGAGGTGGCCGCCGTCCAGGTAGTTGAGCTGGTTGTTCTTTGTGCGCACGTCTTGCTGGCTGAGGTGTTCGCTGGCGATGACGCTGCCGTTGGCGTCGAACTGGTTGACCCAGAAGTCTGCGTCGATATCGGTAAAGCGTCCAAGCTGCAGGTTCAGGGTACCTTCGATGGGGAACTGGCCGAACTGTTCCTGGCCATCGCTGATGGCCAGCTTCACCGGTTGCTCACCGAGATTCTGTTCCCAGGACTTGTGCAGCAATACGGTGTAGTCGCTGCTGGCTTGCAGCTTCTCGACAATATTGCCCAATCGTGGCGGGCTCATTTTGTCAGTCCCCAGGCGTGGTGCGCCGGCGTCCCAGTTTTCCGGCGCCGCACGGCTGTTGATCACCGGCTCGGCGTTCTGGCGCACCAGGATCATCTCCACCAGGTACGGGCTGTCGGCGAACGCCGAAGGGGCAACGACCACCAACAACAAGCTCAAAATGCGGAACAGGCGCATTGGGGCGTCCTTCAAGCAGATTTCGGGATGAGGCGCTCAAACAGCGCCTCCAGTGTATTAAAGCGTTCTTCGGCGCGTTCCATCGGCACCATGAATTTGAACAGCGTAGCCCCTTCGAACTTGTAGCGATTGGGCTGGCCCTGAATCAGCTTGATCAGCACCAGTGGGTCCACCGGCGTCTGCGCTTCGAATTCGATACGCCCACCTTGCGGCCCGGCGTCGACCTTCTTGATGCCCAGTTGCTCGGCCTGCAGTTTGAGCAGGGTCAGGCGCACCAGGTTCTTGGTCGGCTCCGGCAACAGGCCGAAGCGATCGATCATCTCCACTTGAAGGTCCTTGAGACCTTCTTCGTCGGTGGCCGAGGCGATGCGCTTGTACAGGATCAGTCGCGCGTGCACATCCGGCAGGTAGTCTTCGGGGATCAGCGCCGGCAGGCGCAGGTTGATCTCCGGGCCGCCACCCAGCGGTTGGTCGAGGTTCGGTTGTTCGCCCTTGCGGATGGACTTCACCGCGCGCTCGAGCATTTCCATATACAGGGTGAAGCCGACGGCCTGGATCTGCCCGCTCTGGCCGTCGCCCAGCAGTTCGCCGGCGCCGCGGATTTCCAGGTCGTTGGTGGCCAGCACAAAGCCGGCGCCGAGGTCCTGGGTGTTGGCGATCGCTTCCAGGCGCTTCTCGGCGTCGGAAGTGATCTGCTGGCGCGGCGGTGTCAGCAGATAGGCATACGCCTGGTGGTGACTGCGCCCGACCCGGCCGCGCAACTGATGCAGCTGCGCCAGGCCGAACTTGTCGGCGCGCTCGATGATGATGGTGTTGGCGCTCGGCACGTCGATGCCGGTCTCGATGATGGTCGAGGCGATCAGCACGTTGAAGCGCTTGTGATAGAAGTCGCTCATCACCTGTTCGAGTTCGCGCTCGCGCATCTGCCCGTGGCCGATGGCGATCCGTGCTTCCGGCACCAGTTCGGCGAGGTCGGCGGCGCATTTCTCGATGGTTTTTACATCGTTGTGCAGGTAGTACACCTGGCCGCCGCGCAGCAACTCGCGCAGCAGGGCTTCCTTGACCGTGCTTTTGTTCTGCTCCATGACGAAGGTGCGCACCGACAACCGGCGCGCCGGCGGCGTGGCGATGATCGACAGGTCGCGCATGCCCGACACCGCCATGTTCAGCGTGCGCGGAATCGGCGTGGCGGTGAGCGTCAGGATGTCGACTTCACTGCGCAGGGCCTTGAGCTGTTCTTTCTGGCGAACCCCGAAGCGGTGCTCTTCGTCGATGATCACCAGCCCGAGGTTCTTGATCTTCACGTCATCCGACAGCAGCTTGTGAGTGCCGATGACAATGTCGATCTTGCCTTCCGCCAGGTCGGCGATGGCCGCATTCACTTCCTTGGCCGATTTGAAGCGGCTCATCACCTCCACAGTCACCGGCCAGTCGGCAAAGCGGTCGCGAAAGCTGTTGTAGTGCTGCTGGGCGAGCAGGGTGGTGGGGACGAGGATCGCCACTTGGCGGCCACCGTGCACCGCAATAAACGCTGCGCGCATTGCCACTTCGGTCTTGCCGAAGCCCACGTCGCCGCACACCAGGCGGTCCATCGGCTTGGGCGCCAGCATGTCGGCGCGCACGGCGTCGATGGTGGTTTGCTGGTCCGGGGTTTCTTCGAAGGCGAAGCCGGCGCTGAAGGTGGCGTAGTCGGCTTTTGGGTCGGCAAACGCATAACCTTCGCGGGCGGCGCGGCGGGCATAGATGTCGAGCAACTCGGCGGCCACATCGCGTACCTGTTCGGCGGCCTTGCGCTTGGCTTTCTGCCAGGTCTCGGAGCCCAGGCGGTGCAACGGGGCGAGGGCGTCGTCGCTGCCGGTGTAGCGGGCGATCAGGTGCAGGTTTGCCACGGGCACGTAGAGCTTGGCGCCCTCGGCGTATTCCATGGTGAGGAATTCGGCCACCTGGTTGTCGATCTCCAGGGTCTGCAGGCCCAGGTAACGGCCCACGCCGTGGTCGATATGCACCACCGGCGCGCCTTCGCGCAGTTCGGTGAGGTTCTTGATCACCGCATCGTTGTTGGCATCGGCGCGCTTTTCCCGGCGGCGGCGCTGCATCACCCGCTGACCGAACAGCGGGCTCTCGGCAATCAGTGCCAGGGCCGGGTCGTCCAGCAGCAGCCCTTCGTCCAGCGGTGCGATGGTGATCGCCAGGCGGTCCTTGCTCGCGACAAAGTCCGGCCAGCTATCGACGGTTTTCGGCCGCAGCTTCAGGCGTTCCAGCAACTCCAGCAGCACCTCGCGGCGCCCGGCGGACTCGGCGGTAAACAGCACGCGGCCGGGGAAGTCACCGAGGAAATTCGACAATGCTTCCAGCGGCTGGTTGGCCTTGGCTTCAATCGCCAGGTTCGGCAGCGCTTGCGCCGGAAAGCGCTCGCGGCCGGCGCCTGCATCCACGTCCTGCTGGCTGGCGACTACTCGCGGCCAGTTTTTCAGGCGGGCGAAGCAGTCCTCCACCGGCAGGAACAGCTCGGCCGGTGGCAATAAAGGACGGGACGGGTCGACGCGGCGTTCTTCATAACGGTTGCGCACGTCATTCCAGAAATTCTCCGCTGCCTGTTCGATGCCTGGCAGCGAGAACACCTGGGTGTCCTGGGGCAGGTAATCGAAGAGCGTGGAGGTTTCGTCGAAGAACAGCGGCAGGTAGTACTCGATGCCGGCGGGGGTAATCCCGCTGCTCAAGTCCTGGAAGATCGGGCAGCGACGGAAGTCGACGTCGAAGCGCTCGCGGAAACGTGCCTTGAAGCGCGTGACCGCGTCTTTTTGCAGCGGGAACTCCCGGGCCGGCAGCAGCTTGATCGACTGCACCTTGTCGATGGAGCGCTGGTTTTCCGGATCGAAGGTGCGCAGGGTTTCGATTTCGTCGTCGAACAGGTCGATCCGGTAGGGCAGTTTGCTGCCCATCGGGAACAGGTCGATCAACGCGCCACGCACGGCGAACTCACCGTGCTCGTACACCGTGTCGACGCAGCGATAGCCGCTGGCCTCAAGCCGGGTGCGCATTTGCTCCACATCGAGCTTCTGGCCGATATCCAGCACCAGGCTGCTGCCCAGCAGGAACTTGGTCGGTGCCAGGCGGTGCAGGGCCGTGGTGATTGGCACCACCAGCACGCCGTGGGCCAGTTCCGGCAAGCGGTACAGGCTGGCGATGCGCTGGGAAATGATGTCCTGGTGCGGCGAGAACAGATCGTAGGGCAGGGTTTCCCAGTCCGGAAAATGCAGTACCGGCAAATCGGGGGCGAAGAAACTCAGCTCCTGTTCCAGCCGCTCGGCACTTTGGCTGTCGGCGGTGAGCAGCAGGGTAAAGCGCTTGGCAGCGCTGGCAGCCTCGGCGATGGCCAGGCTCAGGGCGGCACCGGGCAGATTGCCCCAGTGCTGTTTACCTGCCGCGGCAGGGAGAAGCGGTAGACGCAGAACGGGCACGGAAGGTTGAGCTCCAAGCGTTGCGACAAAGTCGGTAATTGTAACGGCCCGGAGTGCCGCCTGTCAGTTGCTGACTGAGCCTATTACGGTTTGTAGGAAATGTAGTGGCTAAGACAAACAAAGGTGCCTTTTGACTCATTATGTAGTGCCGAAATCGGTGTATGTTTCGGAGGGTTACGGACACTTTGTCACATTGGTCCAACAGGGGGTGCGCTGGAAGCCGCGTATTTACTGGGCTGCAGAGGGGCGATATTTTTTTGCAAGGGTTTTTGTTGCGGGCCGCGCATTGCTCCGAGGGCGGTCGGGCGGCATAATGTAGCCCCTTTTTTCTGCCCCTACATGTGGAAGGTTCCCGTGACTCAGAAGCCCGACCAGTGTCTTGGTGAATGGATCGACCGTGAAGCACTCGCTGAAGCGATGATTCCGCTTATCGGTCAGCTATACCGCAATAACAACGTGGTGAGCTCGATCTATGGCCGCAGCCTGATCAACCAATCAGTCATCGCGATTCTCAAGGCTCATCGCTTTGCTCGCCATCGTTCTGCCGACGATAGCGAACTCTCCGTCCACGAAACATTCCCTCTGCTTAAAGCCATGAGCGAGCTCAAGCTCGGCGCGGCTTCGGTAGACCTGGGCAAGCTGGCCTATAAATTCCGCAAGGAAGGCGCTGGCCGCACCGCCGAGCAGTTCGTACGTGAAGAAATGGCCGACGTGGTTGGCCAGCAAAACGCCGCAGCCCGCAAAGGCACCGACGTTGTGCTGTACGGTTTCGGTCGTATCGGCCGCCTGCTGGCGCGCATCCTGATCGAAAAAACCGGTGGCGGCGACGGCCTGCGCCTGCGTGCCATCGTGGTGCGTAAAGGTGCTGAAAACGACCTGACCAAGCGCGCGAGCCTGCTGCGTCGTGACTCGGTCCACGGTCCGTTCAACGGCACCATCGTCATCGACGAAGAAAACAACACCATCACCGCCAACGGTAACCTGATCCAGGTGATCTACGCGAAGAACCCGTCTGAGGTGGATTACACCCAGTACGGCATCAAGGACGCACTGCTGGTGGACAACACCGGTGTGTGGCGTGATGCCGAGGGCCTGGGCCAGCACCTGGCGTGCCCGGGTATCGACCGCGTTGTCCTGACTGCGCCTGGCAAGGGCAAGCTGAAGAACATCGTGCACGGCATCAACCACGGTGAAATCACCGCTGACGACAAGATCGTGTCCGCCGCTTCCTGCACCACCAACGCCATCGTGCCGGTGCTGAAGGCTGTGAATGACAAGTTCGGTATCGTTAACGGTCACGTTGAAACGGTTCACTCGTACACCAACGACCAGAACCTGATCGACAACTTCCACAAGGGCGATCGCCGTGGCCGTAGCGCCGCGCTGAACATGGTGATCACCGAGACCGGTGCTGCCACCGCTGCTGCCAAGGCCCTGCCTGAACTGGCCGGCAAGCTGACCGGTAACGCGATCCGTGTTCCGACGCCGAACGTGTCGATGGCCATTCTCAACCTGAACCTTGAGAAAGCCGCCACCCGTGAAGAGATGAACGAGTACCTGCGCTACATGGCGCTGCACTCCGATCTGCACAAGCAAATCGACTTCGTCAATTCGCAGGAAGTGGTTTCCACCGACTTCGTGGGCTCGCGCCACGCCGGTGTGGTGGACGCTGAAGCGACCATCACTCAAGAGAACCGCGTTGTTCTGTACGTCTGGTACGACAACGAATTCGGTTACAGCTGCCAGGTGGTTCGTGTGATGGAAGACATGGCCGGGGTTAACCCGCCAGCATTCCCGCGCTAAGCATCAGCGGTAAATGAAAAAGCCCCGACTGGTTCGGGGCTTTTTTATGTCTGTTGTTTTTGTGTTGCTTGTACCGGCCTCATCGCAGGCAAGCCAGCTCCCACATTTTGATTTGTGAATACATTTCAAATGTGGGAGCGGGCTTGCTCGCGAAAGCGACCTATCAAGCGCCGCCGACTACAGAGGCCTGCGCGGTACGCAGTTCATGCCGGTTGCCCTTGAACAGAATCAATGTGGCGATCAAGCCCAGCACCGCCGCGCCGCTGAGCCAGATGCCCGGTGCGGCCTTGTTGTCCAGCACGTGGATCAGGTAGGTACAGGCCGCCGGAGTAAAGCCACCAAAGGTTGCCGTCGCCAGGCTGTAGGCCAGGGAGAAACCGGTGGTGCGCACTTCTACCGGCATGATTTCGGTCAGCGCTACAACCATCGCGCCGTTGTACGAGCCATACAGGAACGACAGCCAGAGCAGCACGATCAGCAGATGGCTGAAACTCGGGTTGGCTACCAGCCAGGACAGCGCTGGATAAGCGGTGAGGATCGCCAGAATAGTCGCCCCCAGCAGCAGGGGTTTACGCCCGATCTTGTCGGACACCGCCCCCATCACCGGCAGCCAGATGAAGTTCGAGATGCCCACGCACACAGTGACCAGCAGCGCGTCGAAGTCCGACAGGTGCAGTTCGGCCTTGCCGAAGGTCGGGGTGTAGGCGGTGATCAGGTAGAACGACACGGTGGTCATCACCACCAGCGCCATGCCGGCGATGACGATGCCGAAGTTCTGGCCGATCGAGCGGACGATTTCCTGCAGGGTAGGGCGGTGTTTGCGCGCCTGGAATTCCGGGGTTTCTTCCAGGGAGCGACGAATCACGAAGATCACCGGCACGATCAGGCAGCCGATCAGGAACGGCACGCGCCAGCCCCAGTCACCCATTTCTTCCGGGCTGAGCCAGTGGTTGAGGCCTACGCCCAGCAGGCCGGCGAATACCACCGCAGCTTGCTGGCTGGCGGACTGCCAACTGACGAAGAAGCCTTTACGGCCTGGAGTGGCGATTTCCGCCAGGTACACCGACACGCCGCCCAGTTCGACACCGGCGGAGAAACCTTGCAGCAGGCGGCCGAACAACACGATCAGCGGCGCCGCGACACCCAGGGTGGCATACCCGGGAACGCAGGCGATCAGCACGGTACCGGCGGCCATCATCGCCAGGGTGATCACCAGGCCCTTTTTACGGCCGTGACGGTCGATATAGGCACCGAGGAAAATCGCGCCCAGCGGACGCATCAGGAACCCGGCACCAAAGGTCGCCAGGGACAGCATCAGGGACGCGAACGCGCTGTCGGTGGGGAAAAATGTCTTGGCAATGGCCGTGGCGTAGAAGCCATAGACCATGAAGTCGAACATCTCGAGGAAGTTACCGCTGACAACGCGAAAGATCGCCTTGCCCTTGCCCGTTGTAGTGGACATGTCATGCACTCATTTTGGCTATCTTATTAGTAATCCCTGGTCGCAACCGTCCTTGCTGTTAAAGCCTTGGCACGAGGCTGGCGCTGAACAGTTTTGTAACGATATGTGTATAAGCCACCACAGGCAACAAAAAACCGATAGCAAGCTGGCAAATTGCCGCAGGCCTCCGGGTGATGAAAATCCAATGTGGGAGCGGGCTTGCTCGCGAATGCGGTGTGTCAGTCAGCTTATGAGCCAATGACACACCGCATTCGCGAGCAAGCCCGCTCCCACAGGGTTTTTGCGATCAGTTGAGGAGGGTGTTACGCAGGCTGTCGGACAAGCCTTTTGGTGCCAGCCAGATTCCCAGGTAAGCCTTGGCCAGCTCGTCATTGCGACTGCTGAACACCACCGTGCCGTTGATTTCCAGGTTCAGGCCGCGCTGAGGCTGGAAGTCCAGCGCATAACGGTCGCCGCTGCGGATGTTGCGGAAGCTTTTGTGCAATTGATCCAGTTCAGGCTTCAGGCGGGCGAGGGCGGCGGGTGTTTGCTGACGTTCGAGGGTGGCAGTGGCGGCCTTGATCACATCGTTGCGGTCGATATCGCGAAAGTAATACAGCTCCAGGCGCAGGTCTTTTTGCTGATCCAGGGCTTGTTTGGCGCTCAGGTCAGCCGGGGCGAACAATGCCGCCGCATAGACGTCTGCCCACAGGTAGGTCAGGACGGCCTGGTTTTTCAGCACCAGTTGATGAGATTGCGCCGGAAAATCGGCTTGTTTGAGGCGATCAGCCTCATTCGCCAGAACCGGGACCGAAAACATCAGCAATAAACAAATGACGACATGCTTCATAATGGCCAGTCATGAAAAGGTGCTTGCCTACAGGTTAATTCAATAACGAGCGCCGTGTAGTAAAGGCAAAACTGGCCTACGACGCGACCAAGGGTTAATGTGCGCGACGTTGAGCGTTCTATAGACTGTGCCCCGGCTCACACACTTGAGCCACATTGATCCTTCATGACCGCTGGCCGCGGCATGATTTAGCCAGGCGTCCAACCGTGCGCCCTGGCCTGTTCTGAGGAGTACGCATGGCTGTCTACAACTACGACGTGGTGGTACTGGGTTCCGGCCCAGCTGGAGAAGGTGCGGCGATGAACGCCGCCAAAGCAGGGCGCAAGGTGGCGATGGTCGATAGCCGTCGCCAGGTCGGCGGTAACTGCACCCACCTGGGTACCATCCCGTCCAAGGCCTTGCGTCACTCGGTGCGCCAGATCATGCAGTTCAACACCAACCCGATGTTCCGGGCCATTGGTGAGCCGCGCTGGTTCTCGTTCCCGGACGTGCTCAAGAGCGCTGAAAAAGTCATTTCCAAACAGGTTGCCTCGCGTACCGGCTTCTATGCCCGTAACCGCGTCGACCTGTTCTTCGGCACCGGCAGCTTCGCCGACGAGCAAACCGTCGAAGTGGTCTGCGCCAACGGCGTGGTCGAGAAGCTGGTAGCCAAGCACATCATCATCGCCACCGGCTCGCGTCCGTATCGCCCGGCGGATATCGATTTCCACCACCCGCGTATCTACGATAGCGACACCATCCTCAGCCTGGGCCACACCCCGCGCAAACTGATCATCTACGGCGCCGGCGTGATCGGCTGTGAATACGCCTCGATCTTCAGCGGCCTGGGTGTATTGGTCGAGCTGGTGGATAACCGCGACCAGTTGCTGAGCTTCCTCGACTCGGAAATTTCCCAGGCGTTGAGTTACCACTTCAGCAACAACAACATCACCGTGCGCCACAACGAAGAGTACGAGCGGGTCGAAGGCCTGGACAACGGTGTGATCCTGCACCTGAAATCCGGCAAGAAGATCAAGGCCGACGCCTTGCTGTGGTGCAACGGCCGTACCGGCAACACCGACAAGCTGGGCATGGAAAACATCGGGGTCAAGGTCAACAGCCGTGGCCAGATCGAAGTCGACGAGAACTACCGCACCTGCGTACCGAACATCTACGGTGCCGGTGACGTGATCGGCTGGCCGAGCCTGGCCAGTGCCGCCCATGACCAGGGCCGCTCGGCCGCTGGCAGCATTGTCGACAACGGCAGCTGGCGCTACGTCAACGACGTGCCGACCGGGATCTACACGATTCCCGAGATCAGCTCGATCGGCAAGAACGAGCACGAACTGACCAAGGCCAAGGTGCCTTATGAAGTCGGCAAGGCGTTCTTCAAGAGCATGGCGCGTGCGCAGATCGCCGGTGAGCCCCAGGGCATGCTGAAGATCCTGTTCCACCGCGAGACTCTGGAAGTGCTGGGCGTGCATTGCTTCGGCTATCAGGCGTCGGAGATCGTGCACATCGGCCAGGCGATCATGAACCAGCCGGGTGAGCTGAATACCCTCAAGTATTTCGTCAACACCACGTTCAACTACCCGACCATGGCTGAAGCCTATCGGGTAGCGGCCTACGACGGCCTCAACCGGCTTTTTTGAGCGGCTCCGGCCGGTGGCCTGAGCCGGCCGGGGAGACCGATTTCAGTAATTCCCGAGGGTGGCAGTGGCCAAACCGGGAAAGTCTGTAATCAGGCTATCTACGCCGAAGTCGGCGAGCCTGCGCATCAGCGCGGGTTCGTTGACGGTCCACACGGACACGTGCAAACCCTGGCGCTGGGCTTTTTCCAGACGCTCAGGGGTGCACAACGTCCAGTTCAACGCCAGAATCTCACAGCCATAGTTGGCCGCGACCTTCAACGGGTCGAGCCAGGCGTATTCGGCTACCAGCCCGCGGGACAGGTCCGGGGTGAGGTCCAGCGCCGCTTTCAACACTTCCCGCGAGCTTGAGGTCACGGTGACCTTGTCCATCAGCCCGAAACGCTGAGCCATTTCACGGATCGCCAGCACGGTGGTTGCCGCACGGGTGCGCGATGCGCTTTTGACTTCCAGTTGCCAGTGGTCGAAGTCGCACTGTTCGAACAGCTCTTCCAGTCGTGGGATCGGGCAAGGGTTGACCCAGCCCGGGCCGCCTTTGCGCGCGTCCATCTTGACCAGGTCGGCGGCTGAATACTCGACGACCTTGCCGCGCCGGTCGGTGGTGCGCTTGAGCGTCGGGTCGTGGATGACCATCAGCTCGCCGTCCATGGACAGGTGCAAATCCAGTTCGCAGCGGCGCACGCCGTGCTTGAGGCATTCCTGGAAGCTGGTCAGGGTGTTTTCCGGTGCTTCGCCTTTGGCACCGCGGTGGCCATAAATCAGGGTCACAGTTGCTCCTTTACGCCAGGGTTCCTGGCTGGATGGATGACGCGACGCGCCATTCAATGATCGTATTCAGGTGTCGGATTCGTCGCTTTTTTCCCGCGCCAGGCGCCGTTCCTGGGCCTGTTTCTGCAGGATATAGCGTGCCAGCAACTGGCGTTGGGCATCGGTCATGGCTTCGAATTCCGTGCCGATTTCAAAGCCACCGGTCTTGGCATCGCAATGGGTAACCTTGGCTCGCAGCAACAGCCCGAGGGCTTGCGGCATCAGCACCAGCTTGACCGCCAGGTGGCTGTCGGGCTGGATCGCCGTGGGGTTCAGGAACTCGATGCCGCCTTCGGAAATGACCACGGGCTGCGGCGTACCGATCTCGCCCAGCAGGCTTTGCGCCATGATCTGGCTGAGCAAATCCATGCGTTTGTTCTGCACTTTGAGGAAGGCGGCCAGGGTGCGGTCCCGCTCGCCGATCTGGCGCAGCAAGTGCTGGGATTCAAATTCACTCAGGTGCAACTCGCTGAGCAGATTGAACAGCGGCGAATCATCCAGCAACACTTCCTTGCTCAGCGCTTCCGGGCCCGACAGTGGGGTAATTTCCAGTGCGATCATGTCCTCGATACGGTAGTATTCGCGGCGATCTTCTTCATCTAATGTCGACATGGCGAACCCAAGGCAGCGGTGATGGTCTGAGTGTAAAGCTGCTTACCTGACCCCGCCACAAGGACGTCTTCTTTTCCTCCGAACAAGCCCCGACATGTTCAGACCTCTCTTCGTATTTATTGGCACGCGTTATACCCGTGCAAAACGTCGCAATCATTTTGTGTCGTTCATTTCCCTGACCTCGATGATCGGGCTCGCCCTTGGCGTTGTCGTGATGATTGTGGTGCTGTCGGTGATGAACGGCTTCGATCATGAGATGCGCACCCGCGTGCTGGGCATGGTGCCCCACGCGACCATCGAGTCGGGTGAGCCCATCAGCGACTGGCAAAGCCTGGCCGCGAAGGTCAAGCAGAACCCCAAAGTGCTGGCGGTTGCGCCCTTCACCCAGATGCAGGGCCTGTTGACCAATGACGGCAAGGTGCAGAAAGTCCTGCTCAATGCCATCGACCCGGCGCAGGAACGCAATGTCTCGATCATCGATAACTTCATGCAACAGGGTAAACTGGACGACTTGTCGCCCGGCAGCTTTGGCATCGCTATCGGCGACAAGGCGGCGGCCAAGCTCGGCGTGGGCATCGGCGACAAGCTGACCTTCGTCGCGCCGGAAGTCACCGTGACTCCGGCGGGCATGTTCCCGCGCATGAAGCGCTTTACCGTGGTCGGCATCTTCCATGTCGGCGCCGGTGAGATCGACGGCTACCTGGGCCTGACCAACCTGACCGACCTGGCCCGCCTGCATCGCTGGAAGCCGGACCAGGTCCAGGGCTTGCGCCTGAAATTCAACGACCTGTTCGACGCGCCGCGTACCTCGTGGGAAATCGCCCAGCACCTGGGTGAAAACCAGTACTACGCCCGCGACTGGACCCGTACCCACGGCAACCTGTACCAGGCCATCCGCATGGAAAAAGCCATGATCGGCTTGCTGTTGCTGCTGATCGTCGCCGTCGCCGCCTTCAACATCATCTCCACGCTGGTGATGGTGGTGAACGACAAGAAGGGCGACATCGCGATCCTGCGCACCCTTGGCGCCACGCCGGGGCAGATCATGGCGATCTTCATGGTCCAGGGCACGGTGATCGGTGTCGTCGGCACCTTGATCGGCACCGTGGTGGGGATTCTCGCCGCGCTGAACGTCAGCGCTGCTATCGCCGGGCTGGAAGTGTTGATCGGCCACAAATTCTTGAACTCCGACGTCTACTTCATCGACTACTTGCCGTCCCAGGTGCAGAGCCAGGACGTATTGATGGTCGGCGGCGCCGCGTTGGTCCTGAGTTTCCTTGCCACCCTGTATCCAGCCTGGCGCGCGGCACGTACCCAGCCGGCGCAGGCTTTACGTTATGAGTGAATCGGGCATGAGTGAAAAAGCAATCCTGAGCTGCCGCAACCTGGGCAAATCCTACGAGGAAGGCCCGGAGTCCGTGGTGGTGCTGTCCAACCTGCAGCTGGAACTGCACCCGGGCGAACGCGTGGCGATCGTCGGCAGTTCCGGTTCCGGTAAAAGTACCTTGCTCAACCTGTTGGGCGGCCTTGATACGCCGTCCCAGGGCAGCGTCTGGCTGGCCGGCGAAGAGTTGTCGGCCCTGGGCGAGAAGGCCCGTGGCCAGTTGCGCAACCGTTCGCTGGGTTTTGTGTACCAGTTCCACCACTTGCTGCCCGAGTTCACCGCCCTGGAAAACGTCTGCATGCCGCTGTTGATCGGCAAGACCGCGATCCCGGAAGCACGCCAGCGTGCCCAGGCGTTGCTGGAGCGCGTCGGCCTGGGTCATCGCCTGGAGCACAAACCGGCTGAGTTGTCCGGCGGCGAGCGCCAGCGTGTGGCGATTGCCCGTGCCCTGGTCAACAACCCGGGCCTGGTGATGCTCGACGAGCCGACCGGCAACCTCGACTCCCACACCGCCCAGGGCATCAAGGACTTGATGCTGGAGTTGAGCACCCAGATGCGCACCGCGTTCCTGGTGGTGACCCATGACATGAGCATGGCCCGCCAGATGGACCGTGTGTTGCACCTGCAGGAAGGTCATCTGGTCGCCATCTGACCTGTTTCAAGCCCGGCGCCCGGCGCCGGGTTTTCTATTTTTTCAACGGTGCCCGCGAATGTTCAGACCGTTATCGATTTTCATCGGCACGCGCTATACCCGCGCCAAGCGCCGCAACCGTTTTGTTTCGTTTATCTCGATGACCTCGATGATCGGCCTCGCCCTCGGCGTGCTGGCGATGATCGTGGTGTTGTCGGTAATGAACGGTTTCCAGCGGGAAATGAGCTCACGCATCCTCGGCATGGTGCCCCACGCGACCATCGTTGGCGTGAAGCCCATCAGCGACTGGCAGCCGGTGGCAGATGCCGCGATGAAGAATCCGGAAGTCACTGCTGCTGTACCGTTCACACAGATGGACGGCATGCTCTCCTACAAGGGCGCGATGCAGCCGATCGAGATCAGTGGCGTTGATCCGGCCCAGGAAGGCAAGGTGTCGATCGTGGCCCAGCACATTGTCCAGGGCCATCTGGAAGACCTGAAGCCAGGTGAGTTCGGTGTGGTGATCGGCGAAATCACCGCCCGGCGTTTTCGCCTGAATGTCGGTGACAAGCTGACCCTGATCGTGCCGGAAATCAGCAGTGCGCCCGGTGGCATCACCCCGCGTATGCAGCGTTTGAACGTGGTGGGTGTGTTCAAGGTGGGCGCGGAGCTGGATGGCTCCATGGCCCTGATCCACATGGCCGACGCCGCCGAGATACAGCATTGGGAGCCGAACCAGGTGCAAAGCGTGCGCCTGGCGGTGAAAGACTTGTATGCCGCACCCAAGGTCTCGGCGGATATCGCCGCCAGCCTCGGCGCCGACTACAAGGCCGACGACTGGACCCACACCCAGGGCAGCCTGTTCAGCGCGATGAAGATGGAAAAAACCATGATCGGCCTGCTGTTGCTGATGATCGTTGCCGTGGCAGCGTTCAACATCATCGCGACCTTGATCATGGTGGTGAACGACAAGGGCGCCGACATTGCGATCCTGCGCACCATTGGCGCCACGCCGCGGCAGATCATGGCGATCTTCATGGTGCAGGGGACGGTGATCGGGATCGTCGGTACCTTGATCGGTGGCATCCTCGGCGTGATTGCGGCGCTGAACGTCAGTGAACTGGTGGGTTGGCTGGAACGGGTGACCGGGCAGCATATCTTCAGTTCGGACGTGTATTTCGTCAGCAACCTGCCTTCGCAGTTGCAGGGTGGGGATGTGTTGCTGATTTGCTCGGCGGGGTTTGTGTTGAGCTTTTTGGCGACCATCTATCCGGCGTATCGCGCGGCGAAGATTGAGCCGGCGCATGCCCTCAGGTATTCGTAATTCTTAAGACCGCCTTCGCGAGCAAGCCCGCTCCCACATTTTGACCGCGTTCTTCCTGAATGCACCCGGTCAAAATGTGGGAGCGGGCTTGCTCGCGAAAGGGCCGCTACAGCTTGCATCAATACCCCTGCGGCAACTCCATCACAAACCTCGCCCATCCCGCCCCCGACTCACAGAAAATCCGCCCCCCATGGGCCCGCACAATCGACTGGGTAATCGCCAAACCCAGCCCCGCATGTTCGCTGCTCCCTTCATGACGCGCCGGATCTGCCCGGTAAAACCGGTCAAACAACCGTGGCAACAATGCCTCGGGAATGCCTTCCCCGGTGTTTTCCACACTCAGCGTCACGCCTTGCATCCCCTCGACAATCCGCACGCTGACTTCGCCACCCGGAGGGGTGAACCGCAACGCGTTATCCAGCAGGTTGGAAATCGCCCGGCGCAACATGCTGCGGTCACCTGAAGTGCTGGCGCTGCCTTCCCGAACCAGCCGCACCTGGACGTCCTCCGCCAGCGGCGCGAAAAATTCCAGCAATGCCTCCACCTCGTCCGCCAGCACCAGGGTTTCGCGCTTGGGCACCAGCAGCCCATGGTCCGCCTTGGCCAGGTACAGCATGTCGTTGACCAACTGCGCCATCCATTGCAGTTCTTCCAGGTTGCTGTGCAGGGCTTCGCGGTAGTCCTCCAGCGCCCGTGGCTGCGTGAGGATGACTTGGGTCTGTGTCAGCAAATTCGACAGTGGCGTGCGCAGTTCATGGGCGATGTCGGCAGAAAACGCCGAAAGGCGCTGGAAGGCATCGTCCAGGCGCCCAAGCATCGCGTTGAAGGACTGGGCGAGTTCCGCCAGTTCGGCGGGCATTTGTTCCTGGGGCAGGCGCTGGGTCAGGGAGTGGGCAGAGACGCCGCTGGCGACTTCGCTCATGCGCCTCAGCGGTCGCAACCCGCTGCGGGCGGCCCAGGCGCCGAGCAGGGCGGTGGCCAGGGCGGAAAGGCCGACGGTCAGCCAGATCAGATGCTGCATGCGTTGCAGGAAGTGTTGATGGTGGGTGATGTCGAGCATCAGCGTCAGGCGTGGCGAGTCAGCGTTTCCAGGAATAAGCGGCGCGTTGTACACGCGGTAATCGGTGCCGGCGTTCTGCACGCTGTGCAGGCCAGGCGCCTGGGGCAGGGTGATGCCGGGAGCGCCGTCGAACCAGCGCTGATCGCCGGCGGTGATGCGCAGGGCCAGGTCGGGCTGGCGATTGAGTTCTTCTCGCAGCGTTGTTTCTCGTAAGGCAAATCGTTCTGGCGTGTCGGCACCTTGCAATGTGCTGCGCAGCGCTATCAGCTTGCCGTCGAGCAACTGCTGGTCCAGCTCGATAAAGTGCGCCTCGCTGGCATGGTTGAACAGCACGCCGGCCAGCAATGAAACCACGGCGGTACAGCCAGCAAACAGCAGTGCCAGGCGGCTGGTCAGGGAAATCCGTTTCATCAACTGAACCGCTCCTCAAGCACGTAGCCCATGCCCCGCACGGTGTGGATCAACTTGTTGGGGAAGTTATCGTCGACCTTCAGGCGCAGGCGGCGGATCGCGACTTCGATGATGTTGGTATCGCTGTCGAAGTTCATGTCCCACACCTGGGAGGCAATCAGCGACTTGGGCAGTACTTCGCCCTGGCGCCGCAGCAGCAGTTCCAGCAGGGAAAACTCCTTGGCCGTCAGGTCGATGCGCTGGCCGTCGCGCTCTACCCGGCGGCGGATCAGGTCCATGCGCAGGTCGGCCAGTTGCAGGCTGGTTTCCTGGGGTGGGCTGCTGCCACGGCGTAACAGGCTACGCACCCGGGCCAGCAGTTCGGAGAAGGCGAAGGGCTTGACCAGGTAATCGTCGGCGCCCAGTTCCAGGCCATGCACCCGGTCTTCCACGGCGTCCCGCGCGGTAAGGAACAGTACCGGCATGTCGAGCCCGGCGTTGCGTACGGCCTGGAGGATCTGCCAGCCATCGCGACCTGGCAGCATCACATCGAGGATCAACAGGTCGTAGTCACCGGTCAGCGCCAGGTGCTGGCCGCTGGTGCCGTCGGCCACCAGCTCGGTGTTGAATCCGGCCTCGGCCAGCCCCTGGCGCAGGTAGTGGCCGGTTTTCGGTTGGTCTTCGACGATCAGCAGTTTCATGGGCGGCTCATGGTTTTACGGGAACACAGACGTTATACCGCGCACATCCGGCAGCAGGCTCAAGCTGACAAAGTTGTAATCTGGCCGTCAGCTGGCTGGCAGCGGCGCGTTCGTAAAGTGTCCCACAGACTGATTCCGAACCTTTGGAGTGTGAGCATGTTTTTACGTAAATCCTGGCTGTTGGCTGGCTGCCTGATGGCGCTGAGTCTTCCGGCGCTGGCTTCCCCGGCTGAAACCTTCGCCTTCGGTGAGGCTGCGCCCGCCGCCAAGGCCACGCGCACGGTGGAAGTGGTGCTGCAGGACATTTCCTTTTCGCCCAAGGCCATCGATGTAAAAGCCGGTGAGACCGTGCGCTTTGTGCTGGTCAACAAAGGCCAGTTGCTCCACGAGTTCAATATTGGCGACGCTGCGATGCACGCCGCGCATCAGCAAGAAATGCTCAAGATGCAGGCCAGCGGCATGCTGACGGCCACCGGCATGGGCAAAATGGACCACAGTGCGATGGGCCACGGCGACATGGGCGGCATGAAACACGACGACCCCAACAGCGTGCTGGTAGAGCCAGGCAAGACCGCCGAGCTGACCTGGACCTTCACCAAGGCCACCGGCTTGGAGTTTGCCTGCAACATTCCGGGGCATTACCAGGCGGGCATGGTCGGCAAGCTGACCGTCAGCCAGTAAGCCATTGACGGGCAAAGGCGGGTAGAATGGCGGCGTTTATTTAGCCAGGTTTCCGCCATGCATCCCGCAGCCGAACATTCGCCGCTGGGCAAGTCCAGTGAATACATCTCCACCTACACCCCGTCGTTGCTGTTCCCGATTCCTCGCGCCGCCAAGTGGGCCGAGCTGGGCCTGAGTGCCGAGACCCTGCCGTATAAAGGCGTGGATTTCTGGAACTGCTTCGAACTGTCCTGGCTGCTGCCCTCCGGCAAACCCGTGGTGGCCATCGGTGAATTCAGTATCCCGGCCGACTCGCCGAACATCATCGAGTCGAAGTCGTTCAAGTTGTACCTCAACTCGCTGAACCAAACCGCGTTTGCCGATGTGCAAAGCCTTGAAGCGACGTTGCGCACCGACCTGAGTGCGGCGGCCGGCAAGCCGGTTGGCGTGCGCATCCGCAGCCTGGGCGAGGTTGAAGCCGAAGGCGTGGTCGCGTTGCCGGGTGTGTGCATTGATGACCTGGACATTACCGTCAGCAACTACGAGCACCCGCGCCCGGAACTGTTGCGTTGCGACGATTCGCGCGTGGTGGAGGAGAGCGTCCACAGTCATCTGCTCAAGTCCAACTGCCCGGTGACCAGCCAGCCTGACTGGGGCAGTGTGGCGGTGGAGTACCGCGGCGCGGCGCTGGATCATGCCAGCCTGCTGGAATACCTGGTGAGCTTCCGCCAGCACTCGGACTTCCATGAACAGTGCGTGGAGCGGATCTTTCTCGACCTGCAGCGCTTGCTCAAGCCGCAGAAACTGACGGTGTATGCGCGCTATGTGCGGCGTGGCGGGCTCGATATCAACCCGTACCGCAGTACGGAAGATCTGCAGTTCCAGAACCTGCGCCTGGCTCGACAGTAGCTTTCACCCAAAATAAATGTGGGAGCGGGCTTGCTCGCGAAAGCGGTGTATCAGCCAGCATATGTATCAGCTGACGGACCGCATTCGCGAGCAAGCCCGCTCCCACATTTGATAGGTGTCCGACTATTAGATCCCGATGTTGCCCAGGGTCACCACAATATTGCGCAAGGTCCCGGCAATGCCCGGGTGCTCCAGTTCGAAGCGTTCTACCGCCAGGTTCACACCGTCGGCGATGCTTGGATCCTGAATGGCACCTTCCAGTGGCTCCTGAACTTCCAGTTCAGCAATCAAGTCTCGCAGCTCTTCGCGCTGTTCGAGGGGCATTTCTGGATTCTGATCCAATTGCTCGCGCAAAATTTTGACCTGTTCTTGCAGTTGTTCGCGGGCAGGCATGGCGTTCTTCCTTTTATCGATAGGCACTGACATAGACCGCGGCACGCCGGGAAAGGTCTATGGGCTGACCTGTAGATTAATCCACTGGCGCCGACTGTGCATGATCTCGATCAGGGCTTCTCGCCCTTAAGCTGGCGCAGACTGATGTCGGCCAGGCAGGTCTGCAGTTCGCCCAGGTGGTCAATCACCGAATGCACGCCTAGGCCATAGAGCGCGACAGTGGCTTTGGCGCGCTTATGCTCGCGTTCCTTCTCGGTGAGTGCTTGCCATTGCTGCGGCGAAAGCCCGCACAGTGAGCCACAGGACGCCAGGCCGATGGTCCACAGCCCGGCATTGAGCCCCGATTGCAGCAGGCGTGGCTCGCCGCTGACCAGGACGCAGCCTTCCAGGCGTTCGATATTCAGTTCCATCAGGGCCTGCCAGCAGGCGTGAGGCGCCGGCCAGCGGGTGGAGGAGGGCTTGGCAGCCTTGATCCAGCGGGGTAGCCCGGCGGCCAGCGGTGTGGAAACCGACGCCGGCAACTCGTCCAGCCATGCACAAGGGACGCGCTGTTCTTCGAGGCTGCGCAGGATCTTCAGGGCGCCGACAGTGGCATGGGTATCGCTGGAAGGCGCGGAATCGGCGCGGGCCTGGGAACCAAAGTCCACCAGGCAGCCACTAAGCCCGAACAGTACGGCCGTCAAGGACGGGGTGCTGGCACTAACAATCTCGGCGTGTGGCATTTCGACGTCCCTGAAATAGCAGTGACGCTAACGGACTTGGGTGACAAGCAAGTTACACCCGCAGCAATTGTAGGAATTTTGTGCATTTGCTGAATGACATTTCTGCAAGGCTGCCTAATCTGACACTTCCGTCATATACTGACGGCCTCATTCAGGGCATAGCGCCCATGACAGACCATTCAAGGAGTTCAAGCTATGCGCTGGAGCCAATGTCTAGCTCAGCTGTCCGTATGTGCGAGTATTTTGCTGGTTCCTTTCGTAGCCCAGGCGGCCTCGGAAGATGATCCATGGGAAAGCGTCAACCGCCCGATCTTCACCTTCAACGATACCGTTGATACCTATGCCCTCAAGCCATTGGCTCAAGGCTATCAGTTCGTGACCCCGCAGTTCGTGCAGGACGGGATCCACAACTTCTTCCGCAACATCGGCGACGTCGGCAACTTTGCCAACGACGTGCTGCAACTCAAGCCCCACGCTGCAGGCGTCGACACTGCCCGCTTGCTGATGAACACCACGTTCGGCGTGCTGGGTTTCGTTGATGTCGGCACCAAAATGGGGCTGCAACGCAACGACGAAGACTTCGGCCAGACTCTCGGCTACTGGGGCGTCGACAGCGGTCCTTACGTGATGCTGCCACTGCTGGGCCCAAGCACCCTGCGTGACGCGCCGTCCAAATACGTGGACAGCTACACCCAGCCATACCGCTACATGAACGATATCGGCTGGCGCAACAGCACCTTCGGCCTGAATATCGTCGACACGCGTGCCAGCCTGCTGTCCTCCGAGAAGCTGATCAGCGGCGACAAATACACCTTCATCCGCAACGCCTACTTGCAGAACCGTGAGTTCAAGGTCAAGGATGGCAAGGTTGTAGACGACTTTTAAGCCCCAGGCTTGAAAGAAGAAGGCGGCCCTCGGGTCGCCTTTTTTGTGGGCGGCATTCGAGGTTTATCCGTGGGTTACGTGCTTACTTTAAGTCGCGGTTTTATGCGTTCTTATAACTACTGGTGATTTGCGATGTAAAGACGCCCGGCGACCATCGCCGTGAGCTTGAAACCCCTGGCGGATGGGAGTACCGTCTGCGCCTTAGAAGGGCACCTCTGCTTTACCTTTGTGCGTCGGCAATAACTCGGCGTTTTGTAGGACAGAGAGGCTAGAAAGCGAATCCAGTAGTAAGCCCGGCCATTGTCGAGCTGCCTACGCCAACCTAATTCTGGCGCCGTTTGCCCACATGCAGAAAACCAGTGCCACGCTGCTGATAATCGATGACGACGAAGTAGTGCGCGCGAGTCTTGCGGCCTATTTGGAAGACAGTGGCTTCAGCGTCCTGCAGGCCAGCAACGGCCTCCAGGGTCTCCAGGTATTCGAGCGCGACAAGCCCGACCTTGTGATCTGCGACCTGCGCATGCCCCAGGTGGGCGGCCTTGAGCTGATCCGCCAGGTGACCGACATCGCCCCGCAGACGCCGGTGATTGTCGTGTCCGGTGCCGGCGTGATGAACGATGCCGTCGAGGCCTTGCGCCTCGGCGCTGCCGACTACCTGATCAAGCCCCTGGAAGACCTGGCTGTGCTGGAGCACTCGGTGCGTCGTGCCCTGGATCGTGCACGGCTGCTGCTGGAAAACCAGCGTTACCGTGAAAAGCTCGAAACCGCCAACCGCGAACTCGAAGCCAGCCTGAACCTGCTCCAGGAAGACCAGAACGCCGGTCGCCAGGTGCAGATGAACATGCTGCCGGTGAGCCCGTGGAGCATCGACGAGTTCAAGTTTGCCCACCAGATCATCCCGTCGCTGTACCTGTCGGGTGATTTCGTCGACTACTTCCGCGTTGATGAGCGGCGTGTCGCGTTCTACCTGGCCGACGTTTCCGGCCACGGCGCCTCCTCTGCATTCGTGACCGTGTTGTTGAAGTTCATGACTACACGGCTGTTGTTCGAGTCCAAGCGCAATGGCACCTTGCCGGAGTTCACCCCTTCGCAAGTGCTGGGCCACATCAACCGGGGCCTGATCAGCTGCAAGCTGGGCAAGCACGTGACGATGGTCGGCGGCGTGATTGATGAAGAAACAGGTCTTTTGACCTACAGCATTGGCGGTCACCTGCCATTGCCGGTTTTATACACTCCAGACAGTGTGCGCTACCTGGAAGGGCGTGGTTTGCCGGTTGGCTTGTTCAATGAAGCCACCTACGAAGACCACATCCTGGAATTGCCGCCGACGTTCAGCCTGACGCTGATGTCCGACGGTATCCTGGACCTTTTGCCAGAGCCTACACTCAAAGAGAAAGAAGCCGCCTTGCCCCAACGGGTCAGGTCGGCGGGCGGCAGCCTGGATGGCCTGCGGCAGGTTTTTGGATTGGCCACGCTAGGGGAGATGCCGGATGATATCGCCCTATTGGTGTTGAGCAGGAATCTTTGATGAGTACCGGAAGAATCCAATTCGCCGAGCAAGACGGGACTTTTGTCCTGAAGTTTGTCGGTGAAGTGCGCCTGACCTTGTGTTCGGCGCTGGATGCGACGATTGAGCGGATCTTCACAGCCTTGAATTTCTCGGCGATCGTGATCGATCTGACCGAAACCCGCAGCATCGATAGCACCACCCTTGGGCTGTTGGCCAAGTTGTCCATTCTGTCTCGGCAGAAGGTCGGACTGCTGCCGACCGTCGTCACCACCCACGAAGACATCACCCGTCTGTTGCAGTCCATGGGCTTCGATCAAGTTTTCAACATCGTTGACCGCCCGATCCCGTGCCCGGAATGCCTGACCGACCTGCCGTCCCAGGACCAGTCCGAGGAAGTGGTACGGGTCAAGGTACTGGAAGCCCACAAGATCCTGATGGGCTTGAACGACTCCAACCGCGAGGCGTTCCACGACCTGGTGAATGCGCTGGAGCGGCACTAATTTCCAGCTGAAACACTGTCAAAGTGTGGGAGGGGGCTTGCTCCCGAAAGCGGCGGGTCAGTAGTGAATGTAGCGACTGACGCCTGTATTCGGGAGCAAGCCCCCTCCCACATTTTTAACTGAGTTCGGCTCGAAATCGGCTAATACAAAAAAAGGGCGGCACCCTCACAGGTGCCGCCCTTTTTGTCGCCGCCGTTTTTAGAGCTTGGCGGTCAACAGCGCTTCGAGTTTTTCCTGGTCGCGGGCGAACTGACGAATGCCCTCGGCCAGTTTCTCGGTGGCCATCGCATCTTCGTTGGATTCCCAACGGAACTGCGCTTCGGTCAAGTGCACACGAGCTTCGCCCGCATGGCCTGGCGACAATTTGCGTTCCAGCTTGCCGTTGTCGGCTGCGAGTTTTTCCAGCAGGTCCGGGCTGATGGTCAGACGGTCGCAACCAGCCAGCTCTTCGATCTGGCTCAGGTTACGGAAGCTTGCACCCATTACCACGGTCTTGTAGCCATTGGCCTTGTAGTAGTTGTAGATGCGCGTCACCGACTGCACGCCCGGATCTTCGGAGCCGGTGTAGTCGTTGCCGTTGGCCTTCTTGTACCAGTCGTAGATACGGCCCACGAACGGCGAAATCAGGAACACGCCGGCTTCGGCGCAAGCCACGGCCTGGGCGAAGGAGAACAGCAGCGTCAGGTTGGTCTGAATGCCTTCCTTTTCCAGCTGCTCGGCGGCGCGGATGCCTTCCCAGGTGGAAGCGATCTTGATCAGCACGCGGTCACGGCCAATGCCGGCCTTGTCGTACAGGTCGATCAGGCGATGGGCGCGCTTGAGTACCGCGTCGGTATCGAACGACAAGCGGGCATCCACCTCGGTGGAAATGCGGCCGGGCACCACTTTCAGGATTTCCTGGCCGACAGCTACCGCAAAACGGTCGCTGGCCAGGCCTACATCGCCGTTGCAGTCGGCAACAGCCTCGTCCAGCAGCTTGGCATAGCCTGGGATCGACGCGGCCTTGAGCAGCAGGGAAGGGTTGGTAGTGGCGTCTTGCGGCTTGAGCTTGGCGAGGGTAGAAAAATCGCCGGTATCGGCTACTACAGTGGTGAATTGCTTGAGTTGTTCCAGCTTGGAAGTCATGGGCGTGCTCTGTCCTGTGGGTCTGATGACATTACCCGAGCGCTGACAGCCGCTCAAGGGCGCAAATGCATTCGATCGTTTGCGAGGGCAACAACCTGAAAACAGCCGTTTGAATCACCGGCCAATGCTCAATAGGAGGCCAAAACAGCCAGCAGGTTCAACCCAACTGCCCGATGACCACCCGATCAAACGGTGGGAGCAGCCTTGCCCCATCTTCCTGACATCCCCCCCTCCAAATGTGGGAGCGGGCTTGCTCGCGAAGGCGTCGTGTCAGCCACCCAATAAACCCACTGACACCCAAATCACCGCCCCTCCAACAACTCCCCGGCCTTATCCAGCAACGCCAGCGGATCACTGGCCTTATGAATATCCACTGACAACAACTGCCGAAACTTCCGCGCCCCCGGGAAACCCGTCCCCAGCCCCAGTGCGTGGCGCGTGATGTGATGCATCGAGCCACCTGTCGCCAGGTGTTCGGCTATATAAGGACGCAACTGCGCCAACGCCTCGGCGCGGGTGATCACTGGTGCCGTGCTGCCAAACAGCTGCTGATCCACCTCGGCCAGCAAATACGGATTGTGATAAGCCTCGCGGCCCAGCATCACGCCGTCGAAGGTCTGCAAATGCTCCTGGCACTGTTCGAGGGTCTTGATGCCGCCGTTGAGGATGATCTCCAGTTCAGGGAAATCCTGCTTCAACTGGGCGGCAACGTCGTAGCGCAAGGGCGGGATGTCCCGATTTTCCTTCGGTGACAGCCCTTCCAGAATGGCGATTCGCGCATGCACGGTAAAACTGGTGCAGCCCGCGTCCTTCACCTGGCCAACGAAATCGCACAGCTCGGCGTAACTGTCCCGGCCGTTGATGCCGATGCGGTGCTTAACCGTTACCGGGATCGAGACCGCGTCCTGCATCGCCTTTACGCAATCCGCCACCAACGCAGGGTGTGCCATCAGGATCGCGCCAATCATGTTGTTTTGCACCCGGTCGCTGGGGCAGCCGACGTTGAGGTTCACCTCGTCGTAGCCGGCGTCCTGGGCCATGCGGGCGCAGGCGGCCAGGTCAGCGGGGACGCTACCACCCAACTGCAAGGCGAGTGGATGCTCGGCCTCGTTGTGGCGCAGGAAACGTTCGTGGTCGCCGTGGAGGATTGCGCCGGTGGTGACCATCTCGGTGTAGAGGAGGGCGTTTTTGGACAGCAGGCGCAGGAAGTACCTGCAGTGCCTGTCAGTCCAATCCATCATCGGGGCGACGGAGAAGCGGCGGGAGAGTGGAGCGGTTTGTATGGGCATTGGAGATCTGAGTCAACGAGGCGAATGGTGTGCAGTTTATCAGGGAAGCATCGCGGGTGTCGGGGAGGTGTGTGATGCGCTCCTGACCATGTCGCACGTAACGTTAACGCGTGTGAAATATGCCGAGGATCAGAAGCCGACCATTGCGTCATATATCGTGGTCTTACCCCGATATCCGTTCGCCAGGTCTCCAGACGCTACTGGGTGACCTACATCGGGATCGATATCACCGGCACGGGTTCCGGCGTGGCGCAGCTGGTGAAGCAGTTCTTCCCGAACATCACCACGTTCAGCTACTCACCCGAAGTCAAAACCCGCCTGGTGCTGAAGGCTTATGACGTCATCAAAAACGGCCGTCTGGAATTCGATGCAGGCTGGACGGATATGGCCCAGTCATTGATGGCTATCCGCAAAACAATCACCGCCTCCGGGCGCATGTTCACTTACACGGCCGGTCGCACAGACGAGACGGGCCATGCCGACCTGGCGTGGGCGCTGTTCCACGCACTGCACAACGAACCCCTTGAAGGGCAGACCACGGCGAATACCGGATTTATGGAGTCCTACTGATGAGCAGACGTAAGCGCGGAACCCAGCTGGCCACCGCTCAGCCACCCGTTGAAGGGGACTTGCTGCCGCCTGAGTCCGGGCCGGTTGAAGCGTTCACTTTCGGTGATCCCGCCCCCGTGCTGGATAGCCGGGAGATCCTCGACTACCTGGAGTGCTGGGCCAATGGGCGATGGTTTGAAACACCGATGTCCATGGACGGCCTGGCGAAAACGACCCGGGCCAGCGTTTACCTACAGTCGGGGCTGAACTTCAAGCGCAACATGCTCGCCCGCACGTTCGTTCCTCACCGGCTGCTAAGCCGTCAGGCCTTTGAGCAGTTCGCCCTGGACTGGCTCTGGTGTGGCAACTGCTATCTGGAAAAGCGCAACAACATGCTCCGCAACACCATGAGCCTGTTGCCCCCACTGGCGAAGTACATGCGCCGTGGTGTGGACATGGAGACCTATTACCAGGTGCGTGGCTGGAAGGACGAGCACGAGTTTGCCCCTGGTTCGATCTGCCACTTGCGCGAGGCCGATATCAACCAGGAGATCTACGGCCTGCCGGAGTGGCTGGCAGCGCTGCAAAGTGCGTTGCTCAACGAGAGCGCCACGCTGTTCCGGCGCAAGTACTACAACAACGGCAGTCACGCCGGTTTCATCCTGTACATGACCGACGCGGCGCAGAAGGAAGAGGACATCGACTCACTGCGCACCGCGCTGAAGAACTCGAAAGGGCCAGGCAACTTTCGAAATCTGTTCGTGTACGCGCCGGCCGGGAAGAAGGACGGTATTCAGCTCATCCCGGTGAGCGAAGTCGCGGCCAAGGACGAATTCAGCTCGATCAAAAACATCAGCCGTGACGATCTGCTCGCGGCGTTGCGCATTCCACCGCAGTTGATGGGCATCGTGCCGCAGAACGCGGGCGGTTTTGGGTCGTTGCGGGAGGCTGCTGAGGTTTGGGCGGTCAACGAGCTGGAGCCGTTGCAGGCGAGGCTGGCCCAGGTCAACGAGTGGCTGGGTGAAGAGGTTGTCAGCTTCAAGGAGTTTGAGCTTCCTACGGGAGGAAAATAAGCATGGCATAGTTCTAACGTGGGGTTGAGGTGGCATTGTTCGTTCGGAGTACCGACGAAGATAAGCCCAAAAGGTGAACAGTCAGAATTGTTTAGCAAAACCACGCGATAATGCAAAGGGGACTACTGCCGACAGGACGAAATTTTAGAGGTGCTCTTAAAATGCTATCTAAACGGCGCCAAAGTAGCGATTCTTGAAAAGTTAAATGGTCGGAATCTTCATTCGACCATTTAATCTTCGAGTCATTGCTTTTGTTTTTGACGCTTCAATAATAGTTGTGGAATGAAATAGAACGCGGAGTAAGCAATGATCGGGAAACAATGAAAAACAAGTAGAATGCCGGAAGAAAATAGTGCGTAGGGAATAATGTGCCTACCTAAGAATCCCCATTTTTGAGTGAGAGTTCCTAGATCGGTTTCCTGCATGTAAAAAGCATAGATGGCAAAAAAAATAAAAGCAGTAATTGAAATTAATATTGCGGAGTATTTCGCGATAGTCATGCTTTCGTATTGGTCAGGGTCAATTATCATGGTTTTGCGAATTTTTATAAAGGTTATAACGGAGAATAGTGGGCCGAAAATACTGATGTAGTTTGTGATTAGCTTGGAGTTAAATGGAGAGTTGGATGTCCAGAATCCCACAAGTCCAAGTAGTTTTTCATTAATGAAGGTGTCTAGCTCCAAATGAAAATGTGTTTCGGGACTTGTTGGTAGTAGAAATGCAATAATGAAGATTGGAATTATCGTGAGCACGATAAATGCATATGGCATTTCGATTAATTGTTTGGTTTTTTTGGTCATTTGATTTGCATTCCGGGATCGTAAATAGATGGCGCCTTGCCAAATTTCCTAGCAAGGCGCCATCGTATCAGTTAAGAACCAAGTTGTTGATTTTATCTACAGATTTAGCATTGAATAGTGACGCTATTGCAGCCATTAGAACTGCTACAACTACCACTCCAATCGCTGTGCTACTCCATACAGGAGCCGTTAAGGCGAAGATTACGGCAAGCAAGGCACCTGCACCGATGCCTAGCGCCATGGCCTCAAGCTCCAGCATTAGCGGTTTCCAAGAGCCAGTTTCAAAACCAACTGCAGCCGCTTCTCGGACGGAGTTTGCTTGAGAAATGTAGCCTACAACACCAAACGCCTTGCCTAGGCGAGTAACATTGTCCGCAAAAGTCGCTTTGTCTAAAGCTCTGAGCGCGTCAACGACCGCTTTTGTATCTTGTGCACTCAGCCTTGTATTTGGATTGACTCTAACCTTTTCGAACGTTGTCATTGCATCATTGAAGCTTCGGATTTTACTGCCTGAGATGCTAGCCTGCATCTCGAGAGCAATATTACTCATGTTTGCGCCATACTTTTGGAGAATGCGTTCACCAGATGCTGCAGCAAAATTTACAGAGTCGATGTAATTTTGCTTTTGTTTCTCTTCTCGTTCTTTCGCTTCAGCCTCTCTTGCTCGCGCGGCCAAGTCTTTAAAGGCATTTGCCGTATCGGTTAGTTGTCGCACCGATTCTGAATGAAGAAGCGAATCATGATAGTCGGCCCAACGCTTCCCTAGATCAGTGTTTGCTTGCAATTCAACTAGTTTATGAAGAGCTTCCAGTTCTGGTTTGGACATTGGAGACTTAATGTGAGGGCTGTCACGGTTTACTGACTTATATGGTCCGATGGCTGCTGTTTCAATCTTGATCTTGGCTTCTATTGCAGTCAGGTAGTTTTGTAGCGCTTGCGAGTGTGTTGTACCTTCTAAAGGTGGTACGGACTTCACGATATGCTCTTGCAGAAAATACGGAAGTAGCTGAATTTGAAAGTCCTTTTCAGTATCAATGACAGATAGACTATTTCCAACCCAAGACGCAGTTTGATCTAGCGCGGAGCCTGGAGCGAGTTTAGCTTGATCGATTTTTTTGGCTAGCAGCGGTAGTTGGTTCACCAAGATGGTGTTTTCTAGCGAAATCCGCTTTAGTTCCAGGGCTGCTCTGTAAGCTGAATCAATCTCCGCAAGGGCTTCATTGAACTTTGCTGCATGCACACCTTCATAGATCTTTCGAAATGGCAGGTCAACCATCAAGAATAGTGGGTTCAATCCGTAAAGAGCATGTGCTGCGGGCACTTTGGCTTGATACTCATCGGTTTTTGATTTGATAACTTTAACAGTTGTTTCGAGATCCTTCTGAGCCGCGTTGATTGGGGAAAGTACGAGTCCACCTCGAGCCACAAATTTTTTTTGCTCGATTTCATTTTTGACTGTTTCTGAAAGTTTGTTGAAAACTCCAGTATATTCTTCATCAATAACGATTTTCAGATACTTGTGTTCTCCTACAAAATCATCCCACATGAATGGGGTGAGTGGGTTGAGCTTACCTGAACCACTACCTTCCCCTCGACGGGGACCGTCATACAGTCCCCAAGCCACATTGCCCATATACATCGAAGTCATCGTGGGTAGGTGGCCGGTGATGGGAATTGGACCCAGTAGATATGAGCTCGGACCAGTTTTGATGTGTGGGCCTAAGTACGTTCCAGTGCTAGACATATAAATCCCTTTAATTTGTTGATAGTGACTGTTGCTGCTTGGAAGTAAGCAGTCGCACGCACTGTATGCATGTACAGTATTTATGGCAACATACAATTGATAACCATTCGTATCAAAACATTTCAACCCGATAAGCTCGCTCGCACTTGGCGCGCGCCGTCGTCCCCCCACCACGCCTGCGGGCTAAATGAGTCGTTTTTTCTGCGCACCTGCGGATCACTCTCGGCGGCTCAGGCTGGGCGGTTGCTTGGCGTCTTGGAGGGAGCAGAAACCTGCGGAACCCTGCGAGGATGGAGGTTTTACGCAACGCTTATAAGCACGCGCGATCTGCTGAATTAAGTAGGTGGCACGGGAAAAGGGTTAGTTTTTTTTCGAAGTGGAGGGGTGGGCTTGGACGGCCCGTATTTGTTGGGGTTGAGGCCTAACTTTGATGGGTTAGGTTGGGTTAGGTTAGAGGTTATATTTTCGTAAGCTACTGTTTTTAAAGGAATTAATATACTGAATATTTAACACTAATAAAGGTTAGGAAATAACCTTACCTAACCAAAAAGCTAACCTTGTGAACTCTTCGAAAAACCCTAATAAACAAGGCTTTCAGGGCATCCAGCAAAAAACTAACCCTCCTAACCTCTTTCCCCTGGGTCAACATGAAAACGCGAGATGTGCCTAGGGCGGGGTTCTTTTGAAGCTGCGTGCTGCATTGCGCAGTACTCACGACCTTTACGTTCACGCGCCCGCACTCTCACTCAAACAGCGTCAGCTGTGGCGGTTACAGGGGATGTTGGGGTTGGGGCGACAGGCACTAGCGATAAGCACCATGTGGATATGGTTTTGGCGGCCAGACCAAGGTTAATTCAGAGGGTGAGTGGTACGAGAGTGGCACATAAGACCAGGCTCCCGGGGGCTGGTTTCCGCCAAATACAAAAGCTCGTCGGAGCGTGTCTTGGTGTGGGGAACCATTGAACATAAGCAACGTTATTGGCAACACGAACTAGCCGACTCGTGGGGCATCCGGCTTACCGAATTCCTCGTACGTCATCTCACCCAGGTAGGACAAGCTGCTCAGAATTGCATTGGGTTCAGCCCCCGCTATCTTTCTAGCGGCCACGATCATCGGATAGGGAAACTTGGACTCTACCAGCCCAACAAGGCCGGACTTGTATACGCACTTCTGTTGATTACTCATGAAAAGGCGGTGTGGCGCAATTAATGCTCTGTCCATAAAAAAGCCTGCAAATTGCAGGCTTAATATTTATCGTGTTACTAATTTGGCTATTTCATTGCCACAGCGGTGCAAAAATTCAGTTAGCTCCTCACACTCTGCCTTAGTTATACTGAGTTTTTCATTTGTCAAAGGATCAATATCAGCTTCGTGGACGATTGTGTTTCGCCTGTCTGCGATCAATTTTAATGTGGTTCGAATGACGCTATCTGGCTGTGCCATTTTTTCAGAAATCTTTTGCCATTTTTGACCTTCATCCCAAATGTAGCTTAGTCCATCGGCCACCTTTATTGGATCCTGGTAGGAAACAATTTTTAGTTTTCGAAAAATGGCTTGTTCAAAAATGTGTTCCTTTGGGGGTATTGATGCAGTAATTAAGTCGCTGTGGATCTGGATTGAAATCGGTTCCGACAAGTACTTCGGAGTAGGAGGGCGAGCACCCGTGAAAATCTCTAGCATACCTATGCGCACTAGGTCATGAATGAGCTTGTCGAATGCGCTGACTGCGTAGACTATTTGTGAACGCAGTAAGTCTTCAAAGGAAGCAGGTACAGTTACGGATGCAGTTAAGTAATCATAGAGCCCTCCCGCATGGCGAGCGCTCATGATATTTTCGTTAAAGAGAGCGAGGGCGTTACGCATGGGCTAACAAGCCCACAAGTTTGTCGGTGATATGTATGAAATGTTTATTAAATAATTCTCGCTTGGTTTGCAGCCCCGCGAGGACTGGCCCAGTCTCTGCAATATCTTCATCTGTTACCTCGAAGACGGGAACGCCGGCCTGGTGCGCCTTAGGAAGTAGCCCTTGGAAGTCCGGAACCTCAGCGAGACAGTACTGTGCTTCTATAAGTTCGGCACCGTACTCCTCAGGCGTGAAAACCATACCGACACTAGCGATTGCGTCGTAGAAATTACCACTAAGAGATGTTTTTATTTCATCAATATTGTCTCGATAAGGTCTAGCAGCTTTACCGTTTCGAATATTAAATCTTTGAATCAGGCTTCCGGAAAATTTTGGTACGCCAGGGAGGAGTGGGTAGGCTGATTCAGAAAAAAGTGGAACAGCCGTTTTTTTCCATTCAGCCCATCGAGGCAAAGTTGACCTTAATGTATTGATAGCCATAATGGAAAATGGGTCTGGATTGGTCGGAATTACGAAAGCGTGAGCAGAAAGGAAAAAGTTTTGATTGGTTGCACTTAAGCTAGGGTTAAGGTCAATTATGGTGTAATCAATTGAATACTTTTCCTCAGTCAATCGAAGCAGTTCTGAAAAAGCACCAGGCAAGTTTTGGAGCGTCGAGAGTGCGTTGTTAGAAGTTTGTGCAAACGTAAGGGATGCATCGTATTCTGATAAATTTGCATGCCCAGCTAAAAGGTACAGAGAAGGCGCTTTCTGAGGGCTGAAGCAATTCACAGCAGTGATTGGGTGAGGCTTGCCTTGGAATGCCATTGCTACGCCGTCTTTAATATTATGCAGGCGTGTTTGGTCTTCGAGATAATATTTTTCGAAATCATCCCCCAGTATTAGGCTCGTCAGGTTGCACTGTGCATCTGCGTCAACTACGAGTACTTTGTATTTTTTCGAAAGCATCCAGCCGATATTGTAAACAGTGGTGGTTTTGCTAACTCCGCCCTTGTGATTAAAAACAACAAGTCGTTTCGACATTTTTAGTCCCTTAATAGTTGGTTTTACAAGATTTTCTATCTGGATTGAGATGGCTTCAGAGGTCAGATAGACGCTGATGCGGTGCCAGTCTAAGCGAGCTGAATCGCTCAGGAAACGAAATTTTAGCTATTTGACCACCAAAAATTTTGCGCCAGCAGTGAGTATCCTCTCGCCATCAATATCGCCCTGATTCGTAAATCTGAAACATCGCAGCGGATCTGCGCAAAGCTGATGGGCTGACAGGAACGAAGAGCTGTCGTGCTTGGCGGGGGGGATAGTACAAAGGTGGTACTAGTTATTCTACGGACGGCTACAGGTCACGGCTGACGGGGTCTCTAGAGTTAGACGTTCCAGTCCATCACCGCAGCGGCTTCTAATTCAAGCTCTCGTATCCGGCTGCAAGCGACCTTTTTTGTGGTCATTCACAGATCTTAGATTGCCCAGGGTTTTAACGTTGAAGCGAGCGGTCCGGGCCGCTTATGCGATCGGCTGTTGGACCGATTCACTGGTCCATTAGACGCCGCAAACTGCTTTTCCCTCGGCAACGGTAAGCCAGCGCTTCTCGATGGCGATTGCTCGATGAAGAAGACGATGACAATTTGCGCATAGCAGAGCCATATCGGATAAGCGCGTAATTCGGGCACCTGTGCTCGCTAGTGGGACAAGGTGGTGGGCTTCAAAGTGAGCCTCCCTCAGCGCTTCATTTGAGGAAGGCGCAGGAGTAATACACATTTCGCAGAACAACCGCTCAGAATTACGTCGTGATGAAAGCAAGCGTTCTCGCAACTTTGGCTCACGCTCCCGCCGTGAGTGCAGTTCCGTGATGACACGCCCCTCAGTGAACTGGACGTCTTCAATTACTGGCTTTGCAGACTCAGATGCAACTACGCCAGCCCGAATTAGGTTGGCTAGAGATTTGGTCTTCTTGGGTGATGATCCAAATTCCAGCCAAACCGCACGGTCTGTTTCGGAAACATTGCCCAACCCTTTACCGGTTGCGACTTGCTTCAGATTCTGCAGCTTAAAGGCTACACCATCGGGGTTCCGAAACGACTCCTTCCTTGATGCCTCTGCATGATACGGAAAACGACGAAGCATTCCGGAAAGCGCCTTCACTCGCTCGTCCGAGCCGGAGGGGATTTTTCCATTCAAGTCGAAGTATAGGTCGAGCGCGAGAATCGTTTCATCGCGCGTCCAATTCGGGTTGCCGTGTCCGTGAGTACGAGCCATGACTAGGTTGTCCAATTTAGAGGTAACCGGCTGACGTTAGGCCTGCGGATGCCGGCGTAACTTACGCATGGACCGACATGTTAGACAGTATTGCGCCTGGTTCCTACCTTTGGAAGCTTGGTCCTTCCCTTCAGATTCCAGATAAGGTGCTCCGCGGACATCGAGTTGCGGTTGATCAACTCCTCTTCGATGGCGAGACGCATAGAGTCCGGCTCCACTAGAATCGCAGTAATTCCGATTTCCGCCCCTGATTCGATTACAGCTCTAACTTCGAGCAATTTCGATTGAGTCCTTTTTGACTTCTTGAAGAGGTGCTCCGCAATACGGGACCAACCCGACTTGAAGCTCCTCTGGCCGATGTACATCAGTTGCCAAGTTTTGCCCTCTTCTCGCTTCCACAGGGCGTAAATGTTAACTGGACTGGTCCCTAGCGAAGGTGGAAGCCGATTATTCTCTAGTTCGTGCCTGTCGGAGTAGCCGATGGGACAAGGTTCTGCATCCACGAGGCTCTTCTGCGCTTCCGCGATCAGAGAGCTGATGTCTATTTTAAGTGTATTCATTTCGTCTTACGCCTGAATTAAACCACACTATAAAACACCGTAATCAAACGGCAAGGCCTGCCGCAAGCGATGACCACTTTTTGCCGATGTCTGTCATTTGTAAACGCAGTTAGCTATAGCGGAAAGTCGATTGAGAGGGCTTCGTGGTACAAAATTGGTACGGAGATAATAGATAACTGCTGCAAGCCTTTATTTTTAAGCTCTTTAGCGTAAGTCGATCCAATCCATCATCGGAGCAACGGAGAAGCGACGGGAGAACGATGGCGTTGGTGCTATAGGTGAGGACATTAGGATCTGAGATGGATAAGGCGAAGGGCGGACAGTTTAACAGGAATGGGCGTGGTGCCGTGGTGGCCAGTGCCAGAGCTCCAGCCACCCTGGCACGGTTTTCAGCTTATTTCTTCTTTTTGTCGGGCGCCTGAGTCAGCGCCGAAGCCGCCACCGATTTCACATCCGGCGGAGTGGTGGGATCCGCCAGCAGCTTGGCTGCTTTTGAAGCGACGCTTTCACTGGTTTTTTCGTCTTTAGCCATTATTGAGCTTCCCTCTACGTAGGCCGCAGGCTCATCTGAATTGATGCCTGGTCGGCTTTAATATGTAGGGGCTAACCGTTGATATCGCCAATCAGAATATGTGCCGGGATAATTCGTCGCCAAAACGACATCAACCTGAACCGATCCTGTCCTACGGCAAAGTTTCATAATTCTCACCGGCATTGAGGCCTACGCTCAGCCCATAAGCCCAAAGGGAACTGAAAAAATGATCTCCAACCTCGTCAAAGTCGTGATGGTCGCAGGCACGTTGCTCTTGGCCGCTTGTTCGTCGGGTTCATCGGGCATGAGTAGCGACCTGAGTAGCGACCCTTGTTATTCAGGGGGATGCCAGGCGTTTGGGGACCACAGCCCCAGCAAGGCCGCCAAGATGAATTTTGGCGGCAGTGCGCTGGGGAGCAGTTACGGGGAGTATGGTTCGGGGTTGATGCATGATGACTGACTGAGCGGGTGGGGCAGTCATTTACTCAGTGACTGACCCACCGCTTTCGCGAGCAAGCCCGCTCCCACATTGGATCGTGGAAGGGCTTTAGTGGCCGCCTTTCATACGTCGGGCGATCAGGTAGATGCCCAAGCCTACCAGCGCCGTAGCCGCGCCAATGTAGCCCGTGCTGGTCCACCCATACCCCGCCGTAATCGCCATCCCACCGAACCACGGCCCCAGCGCATTCGCCAGGTTGAACGCCGCGTGGTTGGACGCCGCCGCCAGGCTCGGTGCTTCATGCGCAATGTCCATCAAGCGGATTTGCAGCGGCGCGGCCATGGCGATCATGGTGCCGACCAGGCCGATGCCCAGCAGCACGCTCCACAGCGAACTGGCGGCGAAGGTGAAGAAGATCAGCACGGCCATCGACCACACCATAATCCAGCCCACGGCGCGAAATTGCAGACGATCAAACAGTTTGCCGCCGGCGATGTTGCCGATGATGCCGCCTACGCCAAACGCGGCCAGACCGAATGGGATCCACTGCGGCGAGACTTTGGTCACTTCGAGCATGGTCGGCGCCAGGTAGCTGAACACGCAAAACATCCCGGCAAAACCAATAGCGCCAATGGACAGCGCCATCCACACCTGCGGTTTGGTGAAGGCGCGCAGTTCTTTGCGCGGGTCGCTGCGGGGTTCGTCGTGGCGATCCGGCACGAATTGCCAGACCAGCGCGATGGTGCACAGGGCGATAGCACTGACCAGCGCGAACGCCGAGCGCCAGCCAAAGTGTTGACCGAGGAAGGTGGCGATGGGGTTGCCGAGCAGCATGGCCAGGGTCAGGCCCATCATCACCCGCGCGACCGCGCCGGCACGTTTGTCGTTGGGCACCATGCTGGAGGCGACCACGGCGGCGATGCCGAAGTAGGCGCCGTGGGGCAGGCCGCTGATAAAGCGGAAGGCCACCAGCGAGCCGAAGGTCGGGGTAAACGCCGTGGCGAGGTTGCCCAGGGCATAAAGGCCCATCAGCAATAGCAGCATGTGTTTACGCAGCAACTTGGCGCCGAGGATCGCCAGCAGCGGGGCGCCGACCATCACGCCCAGCGCATAGGCGCTGATGGCGTGGCCCACTTGCGGTTCGCTGAGATTGAGGTTGTGGGCGATGTCGGGCATCAGGCCCATGATGGCGAATTCGCCGGTGCCGATCGCAAAGGCGCCCACGGCCATGGCCGCTTCCATTTTGGCGGCGCTGCGCGCGGGCAGCACGTGCCCGGGTGTTTGCTGGATAGTCATGGGTAACTCTGTTTGATGAAGTGCACGAAGGACAGCCGCCGATGCTACGCAAGCAGCGACGAAGGTGTCTAGAACAGCGTGTTGCGCGAGAGTTCCATCGGCGCAAGCAGTGCGGGGCTTTGAGATCCGTCTTATTCAACTACCCTCTCGCCACGCTTACTCTTTTGGCGATGAAGCTCAAACATTTCCTGCAACCACTCGACTCTTCTTTTTCGACGCCCAAGGCCGCGCGCAAGTTGTTGCGGCTGTTTGCCCTGGCATTGGTGCTCGGCGTGTATGTGGGTGCCTACAGCTACTTGCGTGCGGCGTTGAATGAGGAAATTTCGCTACGGCGCAGTTATATGAATGAGGCGATTTCCGATGCGCAGAGTTTTTTTGTCAGCCGCCAGACGCTGCTCAAAAGCCTCGGCCTGTCGACGGTTCGTCATGTCACGCCACCCGTGGGCAACCTCAATAATGTGCCGGCCGAAGAGTTGCACATCACCTTGGGCGAGGCGGGCAATATCTGGAGCCTTTGGCTGACTAGGCGCCTGCTTGATTACCTGCAGGTCAACCAGGTCAACCTGATCTACGTCGCGCAGCGCGCCGAGCCGGTGGTGGAGCGCCTGTTTACCGTTGGGGCGGCCCCGGAGAATGTGCCGCAGCCGGTATTGCAGCGGTTGATGGCGGTGGACACCGGCAAGGTCTCGGTCAGCGATGAGTTGTGGCTGACTGAGCAGAGCCGCCTGGATTCACCGCTATACATCTTCACCCGCCTCGACGACCGTAGCCCCACGTCGGGTTGGCTCGGGCTGGAGGTGGACGGCCCGGACCTGATCAACGCCCTGCAGCATGAAAAAGCCGGGGACTTCATGTTGCTTGACGGCGCCGGGCAGCTGATTTTCAGCAGCACGCCTCATCAACCGTCGGCTGCGCAGGTGCTGCGCCAGTATCACGCCACGGCCAGCTTTGGTTGGGAAGGCAGCCGCTGGCTGCCGGATCGCTTGGCCATTCGCAAGCACCTGGGTTACTCCCAGTGGCAGATCGTCTACAGCCTGGAGCTGAGTTCACTGTTGCCCAGCCTGGCCATGCCGTTGCTGCTGTGCCTGCTGTTGTGCGCAGCGGCCAGCTTGTTGATGGTGCGGTTGGTGCGGCGCATCGATCAGCGTTTGATTATCCCGGCAGCCAATCGCATCGAAGCGCTGGTGGAGAGTGAGGCATTCAGCAGTGCGGTGATTCGCATCGCGCCAGTGGCCTTGTGCGTGCTGCGCCGCAGCGACGGCGAGGTAGTGCTGGAAAACCCCCTGTCCCGGCAATGGCTGGGCAACGGCCACGAGCGCCAGCAACTGTGTCACGGCTGGATTCGCCGCGCGTTCGATGAGTCGGAACAAAGCAGCACCGACGAGCTGCAAATGGCCGACGGTCGTCACCTGTACCTGAGTTTCGCGCCAACCCGTTACCAGCGTGAGGAGGTGCTGATCTGCGCCTTCAGCGACATCACCGAACGCAAGCAGGTGGAGTTGGCCCTGCAGCAGGCGCGCACGCTGGCGGACGCGGCGAATGAGGCCAAGACCCTGTTCCTGGCAACCATGAGCCATGAAATCCGCACGCCATTGTATGGCGTGCTGGGCACCCTGGAATTGCTTGCGCGCACCGACCTTAACAGCCAGCAGCGTGGCTACCTGAATGCCATCGAGGGCTCGTCGGCGAACTTGCTGCAAATGATCTGCGATGTGCTGGACGTGTCGAAAATCGAAGCGGGACAACTGTCCCTAGAGTTCAGCACGTTCTCACCGATCGAGTTGGTGCAGGAAGTGATCCAGGGCTACGCAGGCGCCGCCCAAAGCAAGGGCCTGCAGTTGTTCGCCTGCCTTGACCCGCAGTTGCCCGACCACGTGAGCGGGGATGTCACACGCATCCGCCAGATCCTGAATAACCTGCTGAACAACGCGCTGAAATTCACCGAAAGCGGCCGGATTGTCTTGCGTCTGCGCCTGGAAAGCCGTGAAGGCGAGCGCACGATGTTGCAGTGGCAGATAGTCGACACCGGCAAGGGCATCGCCGAGGAAGACCAGCGGTACCTGTTCGAGCCGTTCTTCCAGGTCAGCGGCAATGCGAATGTGGTCGCCGGCAGCGGCCTGGGCTTGTCGATCTGCAAGCGCCTGATGCACTTGATGAACGGCACCTTGCGGGTGGTCAGCGAACCGGGCCTGGGCAGCAGCTTTTCCTTCACCTTGCCGCTGGAGCAAGTCAACGACGACGACCAGGCTCCCTGGGCGCAGCCGCTGCTCGGCGAGCGGGTGTATGTTGTGTCGCCGGTGCGTGAGCTGGCGGAAAGTGTTGGCGGCTGGTTGCGTCGCTGGGGCGCGCGCGCGCAACTCGGTGCGCCGGAGTCCGCCGAGGCCGACCCCGGCGCGGTATTGGTCGAGCTGTATCCCGGCCCGACCGAGCCCGACCAGTTGCTGCATTGGTCCGGGCCGCGGGTGATGGCCGCGGTCGACGAGCATGGCGCTTATCCCTGGCAGATCGGCCTGAACAACCTGCAGGCGCTCAACCGCGCGGTCAGCCGCGCCCAGGGCAGCGAAGAGTTGTTGTCGCCGAGGATCAGCGAGAAGCCCACCGAGTTCAGCCTCAACCTGCGCCTGCTGGTGGCCGAAGACAACCTGATCAACCAGTTGATCCTGCGCGACCAGTTGGAAGAGCTCGGCTGCAGCGTGGTGCTGGCCGGCGACGGCATTGAAGCGCTGTCACTGTGGGGTGATACCGCGTTCGACATGATTCTCACCGACGTCAACATGCCACGCATGAACGGCTATGAACTCACCGAACAACTGCGTCGCCTGGGTTGCTCACTGCCGATCATCGGGGCCACCGCCAACGCGATGCTCGACGAAGCCGAGCGCTGCCTGAACGCTGGCATGGACCATTGCCTGGTCAAGCCGTTCACCCTGCGCGCCCTCTACCAGTGCCTGCATCGCTATCAGAGGAGGGTGCTTTGAGCGCCTATCGCGTACTCATCGTGGAAGACCATCCTTTCCAGCATGAGTACTTGATCAACGTCTTCCAGGCCATCGGCGGGTTTGACGTCGATGTGGTCTGGGATGGCGCCACCGCGCTGCAACGCCTGGCCCGACAGCGCTACGATCTGCTGCTCAGCGACTTGATGATGCCGGGGATGGACGGTGTGCAACTGATCCAGCACTTGGCCCGCATGCACGCGCCGCCTGCGCTGGCGCTGATGAGCGTGGCGTCGCGGCGCATGCTGGTGGGCGCCGGGCAGGTGGCCGGGAACCTCGGCCTGACCGTCGCCGGGCTAATCTCCAAGCCGGTGCGCGAACGCGAGGTGCGCACCCTGCGCGATTGCCTCGACAAACTCGCCGAGCAGGCGCGCACGCCGTGTTGCCACCGGGGTGTCAGCCATGCCCGGGAGAACCTTGAGCGCGCCTTGGCCAATGGTGAAATCCAGGCGTGGTTCCAGCCGAAAAAATCCCTGCATGACGGGCGCATCGTGGGCGCCGAAGCCCTGGCACGCTGGGTGCACCCGGTGGAAGGGTTATTGATGCCCGGCGCGTTTCTTGACGACATCGAGCGCCTTGACCTGGAAACCCGCTTGCTCACCTGCATTCTCGGCCAAACCCTCATCGCCCAGGCCCAGTGGGCGCAACTCGGTTACCGGCTGCCGGTGTCGATCAACCTGCCCACGCATTTGCTCGACCAGAGCGACCTGGTCGACCGCCTGCTTGCCCAGGTGCAAAGCCGCGACGCCGAACCCCGGCAAATTACCTTCGAATTGATGGAAAGCTCCACCACACGGCTGCCCAGTAACTACTACGCTGGAGCATGTCGCTTGCGCATGATGGGCTTTGGGTTGGCGCAGGATGACTTCGGCAAGGGGTTCAGTTCCTACTTCAACCTGGTGTCGACGCCGTTCAACGAGGTCAAGATCGACCGGTCACTGGTGCATGGCTGTGCCGAGAACGAAAGCCTGGCGTCGGCCTTGCAAAGCATTGTCGAGCTGGGCCGCAAACTCGGGCTGACCACCATCGCCGAGGGCGCCGAGACCCAGGCGGAGCTGGCGATGTTGCGGCGTATCCGCTGCGATCAGGTGCAGGGTTTCCTGATCTCCCATGCCGTGGCGGCGGAAAAATTCAGCGCCCTGTTAATCGAGGATGGCCCTGCGCCAGCACTTATGTGAGTGGCCAGGGTCACACAGTCAAGAAGCCCGAAGGAAGGGTCGCCCGGTCAGCCGGGCGTTATTGGCCAATGCCGGGATCAAGCATAGGCCCCATATCCTGATTCAGGCTTCTGCGGTACTGACGATGAAACATGCAAGTCTGCGCCTGGACAAGCTGGCGCAAAGCTCTCAACGCTTGAACAAAGCCCTGTTATTGCTCACGGGGCTCGCCTTGTTGCTGTCCAGCAGTTGCTATTGGGCGGTGTCGCGGTTGCTCGACGCTGAACAGGAAAAGGTCGAGTTCCACTTCGCCCGCGTGGTGGAGATCATCCATGAGCACGAGGCGTTCCTGCGCAACGTGGCCAGTGGCTACAGCCGCAGCAACGCGCCGCCGCTGCCGGCCGTGCAGTCGACCTCGGTGGTGGAGTTGCAGCACGAAGGCGGGCAGGTGGTGTTGCAGGCCAAGGGGTTTGCGATGTCGCTACCCTTCACCTTGTCCCACGCCGAGACGTTCTCGGCGGATGACACGCGCCGGGCACTGGCGTTTGGCGTGCAACTGACTGACTACTACGGCGGCTACTGGGCCAGCTCGTTTTACGCCTCGCCGCAGCTGTTCGTGTTCACCCCCAATGCCGTCGCCAGCCTGGCCGTGCCCGGCGTGGGCGGCTTGCGCCAGCACCAGCCATTGTTGCGCGAGCAGTACCGCGACGTGGTGAGCCGCTTGCAGCAACTGCAACAGAGCCAAAGCCTCCTGCTGACCGACAGCCGCGTGCGCTGGATGCGTGCGCCGCCGCAGTTGTACCAGAACAGCCGCAGCGTGGTCGCGATGATCGGCCTCGACGCGCCTGCCGCCGTATTGCCGGCCAATCAGCCTCAGGGCCTGCTCACGCTGGCGGCGGTGGTGGACACCTCGCAGGTCGACGAAATCGAGCGAGTACTGCAACTGTCGGTCTACAACCAGTTCACCCTGATCTCGCCCCAGGGCGACGTGTTGCTCGGCAGCCTCGGCGATGAACACATGGCGCCCCTGGGCCTGAGCTTCAACAGCCAGGGTTTGCGCTTCAAGATGCTCAGCGAGGGTGGCGAGCACTGGACCGGCCTGTACGCCATCAGCTATCAGGATTTCCTGCGCTACGCCAAATGGCCGCTGCTGGGCCTTGGCCTGACGTTTCTGGCGGCCGTGCTGCTGGGCTGGTGGATCAACCATTGGTACAAGACCCGCATCGTCAGCCCGGCGCAACGCGCGCAGGAGCGTCTGTTCGAGAGCGAGGCATTCAACCGCATCATGCTGCACAACGCCCCGGTGGGATTGTGCGTAGTGCGCCGCAGCGATCACCAGTTACTCCTGGAAAACCAGCGCGCGCTGCAATTGCAGGGCACCGCACCGCTGCTCGACGTGCTCAAGGCCAACGATGGCCCGGACACCCCCGGCGAGATGTGCCTGGCGGTGGAGGGGCGGTACTTGCAGGTCGTGGTGGTGGCGGCGCGGTACGAAGGTGAGGACGTGTTCCTCTGCGGCTGCAACGACATCACCCGACACGTGGACGAGGCCCAGTTGCTGACCCAGGCGCGCCAGGAAGCCACCGAAGCCAACGAGGCCAAAACCGTGTTCCTGGCAACCATGAGCCATGAAATCCGCACCCCGCTGTACGGCGTGCTCGGCAACCTGGAACTGATGGCCCTGACCGACATGAGCGAGCGCCAGCGCCACTACCTGGAAATTATCCAGGGTTCGTCCACTGTGCTGTTCCAGTTGATCAGCAACGTACTGGATGTATCGAAAATCGAATCCGGGCAAATGGCCGTGGAAGCGGCGCCGTTCAGCCCGGGCCAGTTGGTGGCGGAATCGGTGTTGGCGTTCAGCGCGACCGCGCGCAATAAAGGCTTGCAGATCGATGCCGAGATCGACCCGCTGCTACCGCCGCAACTGCTTGGCGATGCTGGCCGCATCCGGCAGGTCCTGCATAACCTGCTGGGCAACGCGATCAAGTTCACCGACTCCGGGCGCGTGCGTTTGCGCCTGATGGTGCAGCAACTACTTGACGATAAAGTGACCCTGCAATGGCAGGTCACTGACACCGGCGTGGGCATTCCGGAAAAGGCGCTGGACCAGTTGTTCAAGCCGTTTTATCAGGTAGCGGGCGACCAGGACGGCAATGGCGCCGGCCTGGGCCTGTCTATCTGCTCGCGCTTGAGTGAGTTGATGGGCGGCAGCATGCGCGTGGTCAGCGAGCCAGGGTTGGGCAGCAGTTTTTCGCTGTTCATCACCTTGCCGGTGCTTCAGGAAACCCTGCCCTCTGCGGAACAACCGCCGATGCCGCCGTGCCTGGACGCACCGTGCCTGAACGTGCGCGTGCTGGTCGCCGAAGACAACCCGGTCAGCCAGGCCGTGCTGCAAGAACAGCTCGAGGCCCTTGGCGCCCACCCCACCGTAGCGCGTGACGGCGAGCATGCGCTGCAAATCTGGGGTTCGCAGCCGTTCGACCTGGTGATCACCGACATCAATATGCCGCGCCTCAACGGCTACGACTTGGCCCGCGCGTTGCGTGAACAAGGCGTCCAGGTGCCGATCATCGGCGTCACCGCCAATGCCCTGCGCGAGGAGGGCGAGCGTTGCCTGGCGGTGGGCATGAACGCGTGGGTGGTCAAACCGCTGAGCCTGAGCATGCTGCGCCAGGCGTTAATGGCGCACTGCCGGCGAGCCACGGCCTTGCCGGTGGTGCAGGTGGACCGGGACCGCGAAGGCTGGATCGAGCTTTCCCCGGCCATGCGCCAACTGATGGCCGACACGTTGCTGGTGGATGTGCAGCAGATCGAACAAGGCCTGACGGCCGGCGATGCCACCCTCGTACGTGAGCGTTTGCACAGCCTCAACGGCGCGCTGGCCAGTGTGCGTGCCGGGGAACTGTCCAGCGCTTGTCAGGCATGGGAGAACACCCTGTACGACGCACCGCTGGATACATACGCCACCACGCAGATTCGAGGCGTGTGCGCACGGCTTACAGCGGTTGCGCAGTGCTTGCTGGCAGAGTCGCAAACTTGATGAAAGCCCATTACAAGGAAGATAAAGAATGCGAGAAATGAACGTTGTGATCGCCGATGACCACCCGATCGTACTGGTGGGCGTGCGCGAAATTGTGCAGCGTGATTCACGCTACAGCCTGGTGGGCGAGGCGGTCAGTTCCAGTCAACTGATCGAGCAGTTGCGCAAGCACCGGCCGCAAGTCCTGATCACCGATTTCAACATGCCGGGTGACGACACCTATGGCGATGGGTTAAAGCTGATCGAGTACATCCTGCGTCACTTTCCCGCGACCCAGGTGCTGGTGCTGACCATGATTTCCAACAGCCTGATTCTCACCCGCTTGCAGGAATTGGGTGTGGCCGGGGTGATCCAGAAGAACCACCTGCACGGCGAGATCGAAAAGGCCCTCGGCGCGATCAGTGCCCAGCGCAGTTACCGCGCACCGGAGCCCGCCGCGACTTCGGTCTTGGCCAATGTGACCCAGGTGCAGGCGCGCTTCCAGAGCCTGTCGCCACGGGAGATGGAAGTGCTGCGTTTATTCGTGACGGGCATGAGCGTGAGCGATATCGCGCGGCAGTTGAGCCGCAGCAACAAGACCGTCAGCGCGCAGAAGATTTCGGCCATGCGCAAGCTGGAGGTGGACAGTGACCAGGCGCTGCTGACCTATTGCATCGAAGCCCGGCAGTTTCAGTAATCAGCGGTACGTCATCTGCATCAACAGGGTGGCTTTGTAGCTACCCGCCTCGGGCAGCTCGCCCAGGGACACGGGCTTGACGCGCAGGGTCAGCGCCAACGGTTCGTCTTCTACCGGCCAGGTGCCGGTTTGGCCCAGGCCGATCCCCGGCTTGTCGGTCTTGTCACGCAATTGCACCTGCAACCCCAGGGATGGGAGATTGGTGAGCAGCACCGGGCTGACGGTGAGGGCCCGGGCCATGCCCGCCGACAAACTCAGCTCGACCTGAGCGCCCGCCTGACAGTCGAAGACCAGCGGCACATCGGTGGCGACGGTGCTGCCGTCGGCCAACTGGTTGAGGTTGACCTTGCCCAGGTCCACCTGTTGCGTACTCGGAAACCTTGCGGTGCACGGCGGTGCGGTCAGCTTGCCGCTGACGTCGATCTGCGCTTCTTCCGCCGCTTGCGCAAGGGCGGTGCTGGCTACGGCCAGCAGCATCCAGGCGAGCGCTTTCATAGGTAATTGAGGGTCATGACCATCGACGAGGTGAACGCGCCCGGCGCCAGCGTGCCGCGTTCGACCAGTTGCGCCTTGAGGCTGATATCCACGTCGCCGCTGAGGTTGGTGTATTTCTTGACGGTGCCATTGAGGTTTGCCGCCGTGTTGTCCGCCCACAGCAACGACACACCGAGGTTATCCGCCGTGGTCTTGGCCACGGTGGAGGTGTAGGTGCCGTTATTGGACGTGAAGCTGACATTTAGCGAAGAACCCGACGAGCACTTCAAGCGCACCGGCACTTCCACAGTGCCGGTGGTCGCCACCTGGTCAGTACGCACGTCGCCAAATGCGGCGGTCAGGGTTGTGCCGGTACTCAATACGCACGGTGGGCGGGTGAGGGTGCCGCTGACGGTGATATTCACCACGTCGGCAGCGTGAGCGGTGCTGCTGAGCAGCATCAGGGCGAGCAGTGGAGTTTTCATGGCAAGGCCCTCATTGATAGTCGATGTTCAGCGTGTATTGGCTCTGAAACGCACCCGTCGGTGATTGCCCGGCCGCCAGTTGTGGCTTGAAGCTCAGGTTTACGTCATTGCTGCCCACGCGTAACTGCATAAAGCGCGGGGTAGTGAAGTTCACCGGGTTCAGGGTGTCGGTCCACAGCGCCTGCATGTTCAAACCTGCCAGCGAGGTGCGCGTCACACCGGTAGTAGGGCTGACTACCGTCTGGTTTGGAAGCAGGTAGACGTTGGCTCGCATCTGCGCCGAGCATTTAATTGACACTGTGGTCGACTGCATCTGGTTATTGATGTCGCTGTTGCTGATAGAGCCGAAGCGCAGGTTGACGCTGCCGGGTGAACTCAGGCTGCAGGCAGGCGGGACTACGGTGTATGAAAACCCTGTGTTAAGAAACCACTCGCCATAACCCAGCCAGTTTTCCGAGGTAACGCCCAGCAACACCCCTATCCAACGTGTGCCTGCAGTTTGGGGTGCTGTGCCCACCAGAATGTAGCGGTAAGGCACCACAGTATTAAGGGGTAGAGGCCGGCAGTAGCCGCCCAGGCAATTGCGGCTGTATTGGCCGATATTCAGATCGTATAAATAGATGTTGTTATACGGGTCGGACCATCTCAACGGGGCTTGATTCGGGCCGCTCATGTAGTTGATTCGCGTATTTAAACCGGCTGAATAGGGGAATGCGCGGCGAACGGTGCACGTGCCCTCGAAGACGATCCTGATCGCCTGGCCCGGTGTAAACGTGTAGCCGCCGCTCGGAACGCCTGGCACTGTGCAGTTGAGATTCCCTTCGACCAACGCTTGCGCCTGTTGTGAAAGGCAGCTCAATACTGCGCACAACAGCGCAAGCATCAGCCGTCCACGCACCTTATGTGTTGCTTTAACGATCATGTCAGGAATCCTTGGCACCCGACCCACCGGCCGCGCGCTCACATTGAATATTCATTTGGGTGATGCCGCCGTCGGCAGGCGCTGTTTCGTCCAGCTTCAATTCACGGCTGCACCACGGCTGGCCGTCGACGCTGACCAACAACCGCGCCTCGGGCGGCACGCCGGTCAGGAACGCGCGGCCTTTGTCGGCCACCAGGGTGTTGCCGAGGGCGCGGCCATCCGGGGCAAACAATTCGGCGCGGGCGGCAAACGGCGCTGCTTCGCCAAGGGTGTCGCTGATGCGAAACAGGATGCGTTGGCCGCGCCGGGTGTCGAAGTCGGCCAGTACAAACGCGCCGCGGTTTGGCGTGACTTCCTGCACCGGCTCGGCGATGTCGACGTCAGACGGCATCGACTGGGTGTCCAGCGACACGCGGTTTTTGCGATAGGGCAGGGCCTGCGGCACCACGGTGTAGCCATTGCTGTTGGTGCGCACACCGCGCTTGTTGCTGATGCCCACGTCGGCGGCGCCCGGTGTGGCGACGATCACATTGGTTTCGCCCAATGGCTGGCTGAACATCAGGTTGCTGCCATACGCCACCACCGAACCTTCGACGCCCATGTCCAGTTGGCGGCTGCCGGTGGTCTCGTTATAGGCACCGCGCACAATCGCGTTGGGCGCGTCGTATTGCGCGGCGAAGGTGCCGCCGGTCTGGCGTTGCGCGCCGCTGACTTGCTGCGACACACCCGCGCTGTAGGCCAGCGTATCGTCCTCGAACGCGTTGCCGCTCAGGGTCGCGGTGCGTGATGCCGAGCCCCGCGCGCTCTGGTTCATGTTGGCCGTAACGCGCTGGCTGCGCGTGCCGCCCAGGGGCATGCTGATGCTCAGGGACAGGCTGCGGTCGTCGCTGTTGGCGCCTTTGTTCAGGCCCAGCCCAAGGGAGTAGGAAATGTCCCCGACGCTCGCGCTGTATCCCAATTGGATCGAGGTGTCGGCCTTGCTCTTGTCCCAGTAGGCGGTTTTCGACACGTTGGCATAGACCCCGCCGTAGCCGCCCAATTGCTGCGACACGTTGGCGGTGAAGTTGCTTTTCATGTGGCCGCTGCGGTACGTGTCCAGGGTTTGCTCGGTGCTGCGGCTGTTCAGCGCTTCGTTGAACGAGTAGTAGCCGCCGGTGGAGTAGCGGTAGCCGATCAGGCTGAAGTTGGTGTCGGTGGCCGCCAGGGACTTGGAATAGCGAAAGCGAAACGACTGGCCGCTGGACGTGGTTTTCTCCCGGCCCACGGCGTCGCTGCGGGCGTGGGTCATGTCCACCGAGATCGCGCCAAAGCCGGCAAAGTCGTGGGCAAAACCCAGCAGGCCGGCGTTGTATTGATTACTCAGCAGGCTGCCGCCAAACAGCGTGGTGCTGCCGCTCAAACCGCGTCGTAGGGAGGCCTGGATAAATGTTGGGGTTTGCTGCACAAAGGACGATTGCGCCGGGCGGTATTGGCCGGCGAATACCGAATAGCTTTGCTGGCCTTCGCGCAGCATGTAGGGCACCGACGAGAACGACTGGGTGTAGACCTGGCGCTGGCCGTCCGGGCCTTCCACGGTGACTTCGATGTCGCCATTGCTGGCGGTGGGGTACAGGTCGGTCAAGGCGAACGGCCCCGACGGCACCCATTGCTCCTGGATCACATAGCCGCGCTGGCGGATGATCACCCGCGAGCGGCCATTGGCAATGCCGCGAATCACCGGGGCGAATTCGCGGGCCTGGTCGGGCAGCATGTCCAGATCAGAGGCGATGCCCAGCCCGCGATAGGGGATCGCGTCAAACAGGTCGCCTTCGGTGGTGGAATCGCCTAGGGTGGCGATCGCCATCATATTGCCCATGTCGCGCTGGGCGTAGGTTTCCAGCGACTCCCAGCGCCCGGGCGTGGTGCTGCCTTTTTGCCAGGTCGAAAAATTGCGCAGGCGCCAGGCCCCGGCATTCACGCCGCTCCTCAGGCTGCCGAACTGGTCCTGGCGGCGGCCGGTATCGGACTCCACGGTGCTGCCGGTGAAGCTGTAGTTGGTGAAGGCCACCTGTTCGCCGTTACTCCATTGCCGACGGCGCACTTCAAAAGGGATGCTGCCCAGGTAGGCCTGTGGGATTTCAATCGACAGGATCTGGCGGTTGAAGTCGTAGTCGTAGCTCACGCCGGCCAGGCCCTGATCGAACGCAATGCAGGTGGGGTCGGCGTCGGTGCGGTTTTGCAGGGCCGTGTCGGCCACGCCCTGGGCGCGGAAGAACTCGACATCCAGGCAGGGGAACAGGCCGGTGCTCGAGCGTTCCTGGGTGCCGGTGGCGCGGATGAAACGCACATCACGCTGTTCGATCGAGCGCTGGTTGAGCTGGATATCCACCCGGTAAATCCCCGGCAACTGGCCGTCGCTCATGGCGCTGACCTGTTGTTTCACAGGGGCCGAACTCTGCCCGCCGCCGATTTCGAGAAACGACGCATCGAACTCGTAGCCGGCGTGTGCGGGGGCCAGGTGCAAGGCGGCGGCGGCCACGAGCGGGCAGCCGAAAGCCTTCACGGCCCGACGGCGCATGAATGGGAATGAACGGAGCATGGTCGTTCCTGAAAAGGCGTTCCGGGGTTGTCGCGTGGGTATCAGTGAATGCGGATGACGGGGGCGGTCACGATGCTGCCGTAGTCATCGATGTAGCTCAGTTGCACTTCATCGCCGGCCTTTGCCTGGATCGGCAGCTCACGCGCTTCGCCTGGGCGCAGCACATCCGGCGCCTGGGTGATCGGCAGGCCGTTGAGCTTCAGTTCGCTGACCACCACGTGCAGCTTGGAGGCGTTATTGACGGCCAATGCACCCGCTTGGGCCTTCCAGTTCACTTGCGCCACCGCGTCCTTGAGCGAACCTTTGAGGCCGGCCGGGCGGTAGAACAGTTTGATCGTGGTCTTGAGCGCGATCTGCAGCACGTTCTTGCCTTTTTGATCGTCGCTCATGGCCGGGATTGCCTTGACGTTCATCAGGAACAGGCTTTCGCGGTCCTGGGGCACTTCTGGGCCACCGGTAAAAATGATGCGCAGGATATTTTCCTTGTCGGCATCCAGCCGGAACAGCGGCGGCGTGACGATAAAGTTATCGACGCTTTCCTCGTTGCCACTGCCGAAGTGGCTGACCCAGGACTGCACGAGGTAAGGCGAGGTGTCGTCGCGGTTGCTGACGCTCAGGTTGGCTTCGTTGGAAGCGCCGTCGTAGATCAGTCGCGTGGCGCCGACGGTGACGGCGGCGTTGGCGGCGCTGTGCCAGAGCGGCAGCAGGGCGAGCAGAAGATAGACTTTCAAACGCATGACAGGGGGACCTCCGGAAGCCCGCGGGCCGGCGCGCGAACGCCTGGCCCACGGTGTTGACGAGCAATTACTTGTAGGTAACGTCGAAGCTGGCCAGCGCGTGCACCTGACCGGTGCTGATGCCGGAGGTGGTCACCGCGTCGTCGCCTTCACCGGTGGTGGTGTCGGCGACGGTGCGCACGTAGGCAGCGGTAAAGTCGAAGGTATTGGACTGTGCACGCAGGTCGTAATCGGCGGTCGGCGTGTTCAGTGGCAGTTTGTTGCCGTTACGGGAGTCGGTGATCTGGATCGCGATGCCGCGCACCTGGTTTTCACCGGTCAGGCCCAGTAATGTCGGGTCGCTGGCGTCTTGCTGGCCGCTGAAGGTGATCGCGACGTTTTTACGGGTCGCGGTGCTGCAGTTGTCCAGGCTGATGGAAAACGGCTTAGCTTTATCGGTGAGCACCGAACCCACGGTGGGCGCGAAGTCAGCGATGCGCACCGGGTCCAGAGTCACCGACTTGTTCACGTCGCCGGTGGTGATGGTGCAGGCGTTATCGGTGACGGAACCGGTGAATTCGATCTGCCCGTCCGCCGCCTGAGCGGTGCCGGCCAGCAACCAGCAAGCGCCGCAGGCGAGGGTGAGTTGGCTCAGTTTGTTCAGCATTGCAGTGCCTCTTTTAAGAGAAGGAAGGTTGTCTGCCTACCCGTCAGGTAAGCCAATCCATAGTGCAATGCTGTGTTTTAGAGGCACATGAGACGAATCTTAAAAACTGGCGAACTGATGGCCGCCCGACCGCTGAGTCCATATAAGGCGCCGAGCGTGATATTCTGCGCGCCATCTTGGTCTAGCCTCTATCGAGTACGTACACCCGTATACGTCCCGGTGGTTAGCTGGCGCCCAGGTAGCTGAAGCCAATAATGATAAGAAGTCAGCGCAGAAGGGACATAAAAGTGAGGTCGATACGTCGGCCTTGTGTGCCCACCCTGCGGTCCCCGAATGAATGTGCACACCCCGCGGTGCGTTGCCTGGCGCAGCGTGATTGAGGGTTGCCCATGATCAGGGGCAGTGGGGCGGATGGCGTTTTATCATAGGTGCTACTGATGTTTAAAAAAGTAAACACTGCCCTGCTGGGGCTGGCTTTGTCGATGGGGATCACTTCCGTTCACGCGGAAGAGGCAAAGAAAGTCGATGTGCTGCTGATCGGCGGCGGCATCATGAGTGCAACCCTGGGTGTGTGGCTCAATGAGCTGCAACCGGACTGGTCGATGGAGATGGTCGAGCGCCTCGATGGCGTGGCCGAAGAAAGCTCCAACGGCTGGAACAACGCCGGTACCGGTCACTCGGCTTTGGCTGAGCTGAACTACACCCCGGAAGACAAGAACGGCAACGTTGAGATCCCGAAAGCGGTCGAGATCAACGAAGCGTTCCAGATCTCCCGTCAGTTCTGGTCCTGGCAGGTTCAGCAGGGCGTCCTGAAGAACCCGCGTTCGTTCATCAACTCCACTCCGCACATGAGCTTCGTGTGGGGCGATGACAACATCAAGTTCCTGAAGAAGCGCTACGAAGCGCTGCAGGCGAGCCCGCTGTTCGCCGGCATGCAGTACTCCGAAGACCCGGCGCAAATCGCCAAATGGGTTCCGCTGATGATGGAAGGGCGTGACCCGAACCAGAAAATCGCGGCCACCTGGACCCCGATCGGTACGGACGTGAACTTCGGCGAGATCACGCGCCAGTTCGTCGCTCACCTGCAAACTACGCCGAAGTTCGACCTGAAACTGTCGAGCGAAGTGCAGGACATCACCAAGAACGCCGATGGCACCTGGCGTGTCAGCTACAAGAACCTGAAAGACGGCACCAAGACGGAAACCGACGCCAAGTTCGTGTTCATCGGCGCGGGCGGCGGTGCACTGCACCTGCTGCAGAAGTCGGGCATTCCTGAAGCCAAGGAATACGCGGGCTTCCCTGTTGGTGGTTCGTTCCTGGTCACCGATAACCCAACGATTGCCGAGCAGCACCTGGCCAAGGCCTACGGTAAAGCTTCCGTTGGCGCACCGCCGATGTCGGTTCCGCACCTGGACACCCGCGTGCTGGATGGCAAGCGCGTGATTCTGTTTGGCCCATTCGCTACCTTCTCGACCAAGTTCCTGAAAGAAGGCTCGTACCTGGACCTGCTGACCAGCACCACCACCCACAACATCTGGCCAATGACCAAAGTCGGTATCCGCGAATACCCACTGGTCGAGTACCTCGCCGGCCAACTGATGCTGTCGGATGACGACCGCTTCAAGGCGCTGCAAGAGTACTTCCCGAACGCCAAGAAAGAAGACTGGCGCCTGTGGCAGGCCGGTCAGCGTGTGCAGATCATCAAGCGTGACGAAGAGCAGGGCGGCGTCCTGAAACTCGGTACCGAAGTGGTCAGCTCCGCCGACAACACCATCGCCGGCCTGCTGGGTGCATCGCCAGGCGCGTCCACCGCGGCTCCGATCATGCTGACCGTGCTGCAGAAAGTGTTCAAGGAACAGGTTGCTTCCCCGGCCTGGCAGGAAAAGCTGCACCAGATCGTGCCTAGCTACGGCACCAAGCTGAACGACAGCCCTGAAGCTGTGGCTAAAGAATGGGCCTACACCGCCAACATTCTGCAGCTGACGCCTCCACCTGCGATTCCGCAGCTGACTGCTCCGAAAGCCACCGAGGCTGCAAAGCCTGCGGCTGAGCCGAGCAAGCCAGCTTCTGACCTCGCGCTGTAAGACGTTGGTGAGGTCCTGATTCAGGGCCTGCGCAACGTAAAAAGCCCGCTGAACCGGTGACGGTCAGCGGGCTTTTTTGCAGGTGTCACCAATGAGCGGGTACTTCGACCTGCCGCTCTGCAGCTGCCAACGCTGCCTTCAGTCCCTCTTTATCCAGAGGTATGCAGTACGCCGGCTTGGCGCGTTCAAACCGCCAGCTCTCATCCAGCCCACCGGCATCTACTGCGTCGAAGCCGATCTCGTCCAGCAGGGCGATGACTTGCGCCTTGGCTGCCGGGTCATCCGCCGCGACCGGGAGCGCGCGCCGGTCGGGTGCGCCGCGGCTGCGAGCATCCTGGGTCAGGTCCGGCGCCAGGATAGCGTTGAACACTTTCACCACATTTGATTGCGACAGGTGCTCGGCCACCAACCGGCTGGTGGTGGTTTCAAAGCGGTCGAGCACGGGAATATGGCCGTCGCGGTTCGGGTAGTAGTTGTTGGCATCCATCACGGTTTTGCCTTCCAGCCACTGCGCCGGCACGCTGCGGTAATGTTCGAACGGAATCGCCAGCAGGACCAGTTCGCCAAATTGCGCGGCGTCTTGCGCAGTACCCACTTGAACCCCACGAATGCCACTCAGCACGCTGCTCATCGACTGCGGGCCGCGGGAGTTGCTCAACATCACTTCATGGCCGGCCGCCAACGCCAACTGCGCAACGGCGCGTCCGATAAAGCCTGCTCCGATAATGCCAATTTTCATGTCGGTGCTCCTGAGTTGAGAGAGACGTTATGATGATTGGCTACCGGATGAGGATAAATGGCCGTTCTGGTCTTGGTGTTGTTACTGGGAGTGGTGAATGATGGACCGCCTTTCAAGCATGAGTGCCTTTGTGATGGCTGCCGAACTGGGGTCCTACGCCCGTGCTGCCGAACGCCTGGGAATGTCGCCGCAGATGGTAGCCAAGCATGTGGCGGCGCTGGAGCGGCGGCTGGGCGCACGCCTGCTCAACCGCACCACACGCCGGCAAAGCCTGACGGAGTTGGGAAGCGCGTACTACGAGCGCTGCAAACATATCCTGACAGAGGCAGAGGCCGCAGACTCCCTCGCCCAGATCATGAATGACACACCACGGGGCAAGCTCAAGATCAGCGCCCCAGTGACTTTTGGCTCCTACAGCCTGATGCCACTGGTGACCGAATTTTTACGCGACAACCCCGAGGTGGAAATCGACCTGCACCTGACCGACCGGTTTGTCGACCTGGTGGAGGAGGGCTACGAAGTGGCGTTCCGTATCGGCCCGCTGGCGAACAGCAGCCTCACCGCCCGGCCGCTGCAGCCCTACCGTCTGGTGGTCTGTGCGGCACCCAAATACCTGGCCGAGCGCGGCACGCCGCTGGCGCCCGCTGACCTTGAACACCACGAGTGCCTGGGATACGCCTACTGGTCACGCCCGGCTGATCGCGAATGGTCGTTCTACCAAGGCGCCGTCCTGCACAAGGCCCAGGTTGCCAGCCGCCTGCACGTGAATGAAAGCCGAGCCTTGATGTCGGCCGCGCGGGATGGTTTCGGGATTGTGCTGGGGCCTGAGGATTTCTTACGCTCGGCGCTCAAGAGCGGTGAATTGGTGCGAGTGCTGCCGGACTATGAGGCGCCAAGTCGGCAGATGCATTTGCTCTACACCGCGAATCGCCAGCGCACCGCCAAGCTGCGGCGATTTGTCGATGCGGTGCTGTTGCGTTTCGGACCGCCCTAGACGCTGAAGCCGGCCTTGACCTGCTCATACAGATGCAGTGCCAACAGGTTGCTGCTGTCGCCAAGCAGGTACAGGTGGTGCAGCGGCAGCGGCGGCAGTTCAGCTCCAGCAATCCGGCGCGTCAATCCCTTACCCAGGCGGCTTTCTTCCACCAACCCCACCGCCATGCCACTGCGGATACACGCTTCAACAGCGGGCGAACTCGCGCTTTCCAGCAGCACCCGATAGTAAGTGCCGTGCTCCTTCAGCGCTCGAATCGCTGCAGCGCGATAAGGGCAACCTGTCAGTTGCACGGCAATCGGCAGTGGCGCCTGCGGTGGGCAGCTGAAGTGTTCGGCGGCCACCCACAGCGGCTGGATTTCTCCCAGGCGCTCGCCTTGTTCCAACGGCTGGGCGCTGACAATCAGGGCCAGGTCCAACTGCCTGCTGGCGAACAGCGTGAGCAGTTCGCCACTGGAGCGCGCCTCTACCTCCAGTTCCAGCAGTGGGTTGTCGGCGACCAGGCGGGGCAGGAACTCCTGCATGAAGTCTGGCGCGTAAGAATCAGGCAAACCCAGGCGAATCTTGCCCTGCATGCGTTGCGGCGTGAGGGAGGCCAGCAAGCGGTCGTGGCTCTTGAGGAATTCGGTGGTTTCGCCCAGGAGTTTCTTGCCGTACATCGTCAGTTCAACCCCCTGGTTGCTGCGGCTGAACAGGCGTTGGCCGACCTGGTCTTCGAGCTTCTGGATCTGCGTGGTCACCGTCGAGGCACTGCGGTGCACATGATTGGCCGCTTCGTTGAATCGCTGGAAGCGCGCCACCGCGTGGAAAGTGCGCAACAGGTCAATATTCAGTTGTTTGCTCATGATTCCACTTTTAAGGATTAGTGGTACAGATTATTCAAATATACAGAATCATGCGCGGCACTTAGCCTTTTGGTCAATCAAGCGAACCGGAGGCTCAATGAAGCGATCAACCGTGGGGCGGTTGCTGTTACAGGCGGTGTTCGTGCTGTCGTGGAGTTCGGGGTTTATCGGCGCGAAACTGGCGACCCGGAGTGATGGCGTGTTCAACGTGCTGTTCTGGCGTTTCTTGCTGGTGTCGTTGTGCCTGGCGCTGTTTTTGAACGTGCGGCTGCTGAAGGTTTCCTGGGCACAGATCCGCCATCACGCGGTGGTGGGTTTCCTCTCGCAGTTTCTCTATTTGACCTGTGTCTACGTGGCGATCCAGAACGGTTTGCCGCCGGGGATTGCGGCGATCATCGCGGCCCTGCAGCCATTGATGACGGCGGCGCTGTCATCGGGTAGCCACGCCGAACGCAGCGGCGGCTGGCAGTGGCTGGGGTTGATGATCGGTTTTGCCGGCGTGTCGATCGTCATCTTCGGGCAATACCACAACAGCGGGGCCGAAGTCGGGTGGGTCATGTATGCATTGCCCCTGGTGTCGGCACTCGGTCTGACCGTGGCCACGCTGTACGAACGGCGGGCGGCCCGCACTGACTCCGGCGGCCTGAGCCTGGCGTTGTTTATCCAGTCGTTGCTGACCTTGATCGGCTTTGCTGCAGCGGTGCTGTACACCGATACGCTGAGCATTCCGCGGACCCCCGACGTATTGATCTCCATCGTTTGGCTGACGGTGTTCTCTACCTTCGTGGCTTACCTGAGCCTGTGGATGTTGTTGCGCGTAATGACGGCTACCCATGTGGCGACATTGGTGTACCTGGAGCCTCCCGTGACACTGGTGTGGGCGGCACTGATGTTTGGCGATGAGATTCATGCGTCGACATATGCAGGGATCGCCGTGGTGGTGGCCGGGCTGATTCTGGTGCGACTGAAACAGCCGGTCGCAGTCTGTGCCTCTTGAAAAGGTCAGTTTTTCTTTACCTGCTGTCTGCCCGTGGGTTCAGCAAGCTGACAGTTGGCACCTGTTAAAAAGTCTTATAGCCAAGCAGGAGCGCGGCTGGAACAAGGGGGCACTTTTTTTACCGGTATAAACGCTGGGCGGTCACGCCCGAGGATTCTGTATGTTGTTACGTTATGCGGCATTGGCGGCTTTGGTCGTCGCGGCTTCCGGGTGTGTAGAGGAGCGGGTCGTACATGATCGACGACCGGTGCAGCGTGAATATGTAGAAGTCGTCGCGCCGCAACCGCCGCCGGTGCAGGTCATCGAGGTCGAGCCCGAAGGGCGGCCAGGTTACCTGTGGTCGCGTGGCTACTGGCGTTGGGAAGGCGGGCGCTATGTGGCGGTTCACGGCCACTGGGAGCCGGTACGGCCAGGTTATCGTTATGTCCACCCGCATTGGGAGCAGCGTAACGACGGCTATCACTGGCAGGGCGGCGGTTGGGTTCGCTGACCGTTATCCGATGGCTTAAATCGGCTTCTTCGTACCCAGAAGCCGAACTTCCCTGAGCAGCGCCGCGCCCAACTGGCCGGTGCCAAGCTCCTTGTAACCTACCGCTTTAACATCGCCATTCTCTTCCGCCTGGATGAGGATCACCGGTGTTTCCTTGCCGGTGCCTTCGTCGACATGCATGGCGTACTGCGGGATATCCAGCTTGATCGGCGTGCCTGCCGCCTTGCCCTTCACATTGATCAGAAACGCCGCACAACCGGTGTCCACATCCTGACTGGTAGCGGAGCGACCGCTGACGAAGCAGGTGTCGGGCAGGTCGGGCCAGGTGATGGCTTCGGCGAGGGTCAATGGGGACGTTAATGCCAGGCCGGCGAGAAAAAGCGTGCGCACGTTGGTCTTGTCTCTGGATAAAGTCAGTAAGGGCATTTTCTACCAAAGCCTTGACGCTTCTGCAACGCGACGCCTCAGGTCAGCCGCCGCATGCCGGTAGCCTTGGCCGCGCTGACATCAAATGTCGCCGTATATTCACAGCCTGCTGCGTGGGCGCAGCGTTCAATCAGGCAGTCGGCGAAATCGGCCCTGGTGCTTGTAAATCGCCGGAGTGCCTGCCAGATAACGTCGGCGTGCTCTACGGTCAGTTCGCGGGTACGCAGCAGCGTCTCCAGGACCGCAACCACTTCACTCTTGGCTGACTGGTAACTGGACTGCAGGACCCACACCAGTTCCACCACTGAAACCAGGCTGACAAAACCCGGCGAGGCAGTGGTGAGCGACTCGATCAGTCTGGATGCCTTTGGCGATTGGACGGGATCATCCTGGGTGACGTAACGCACCAGCACATTGGTATCCAGTCCAATCATCGTGCTTTGGCTCCCTGTGCAGCGATGGCCAGGTTCATTTCTTCGATGCTGACGGGATTGGCGGGTTTGCGGATCAGCCCTTTGAGGTCCGACACAGTCTTGCTGGCCGCGATGATCGCAAACTTGCCCTCTTCCATTTCGACGAATTCGACCCGGTCGCCAGTGTTCAGCCCAAGTGCGGCCCTGACTTGAACGGGAATGGTTATTTGGCCTTTTGAAGTGAGTGTGGCGGTAGCCATGTTGAAAGCCTCTCTCGTGATACTCCTTACCTTAGGGTAAGGAATAGTGGAGGGCAAGATCCATTGGTCCATAGGTTACTCATCTGGCGTGGGTGGGTCGGAACAGGTAAAACGATAGTCCGAACGTTTCCCGTCGACACGCCTGAAACCAGCCTTAAGAGATACAACATATGACCGACCGCCACCTCATCATCCCCACTTCCATGCACCCCATCGTCGAGCGCGCCGGCTACGTCCCGGCGGTAAAAGTCGGCAAGACCCTGTACTGCGCAGGGCAGGTCGGCCGCACGGAACACCTGGAAGTCATCACCGATCCCGAGGCACAGTTCGTCGCCGCCTGGGAGAGCCTGCGCCTGGTATTGGAGGAGGGGGGCTGTACGTTTGAAGACGTGGTCGACATGACCACCTACCACGTGAACATGAGCGAGCACATGGCGGTTTTCCGTGAAGTGAAAAACCGCCTGTTCCCTCGCGGGTTGTGCGCCTGGACGGTCATTGGCGTATCAGAACTGGCCAACCCGGGCTTGCTGCTGGAGATCAAGTGCGTAGCGGTTCAGCGCTGACTCACTGCACCACGCGGTAGCACGGCACGTAGGCGGCGCCGCCTGGCAGTTTCATCCGGTGCTGCTCTACGAACGCCTTCAGCAACTCATCCAGCGGTTTCATGATCGCTGGGTCGCCATGAATCTCATACGGCCCGTTCTGCTCGATCAGGCGGATGCCCTTGTCCTTGACGTTGCCCGCCACAATCCCCGAGAACGCCCGGCGCAGGTTGGCCGCCAGTTCATGGGGCGGCAGCGCGTGGCTCAGTTGCAGGCTGGCCATGTTGGCGTGGGTCGGGTCGAACGGGCGCTGGAAGCCCTCGTCGATCTTCAGCAGCCAGTTGAAGTGGAACGCGTCGTTGCGCTCGCGGCGGAACTGTTTGACCGCTTTCAAGCCGACGGTCATCTGCCGTGCCACCTCAGCCGGGTCGTCAATGATGATCTGGTAATGAGCCTGGGCCGCTTCGCCCAGGGTCGCGCCGACGAACGCGTGCAACTGTTGCAGGTACGGCGCGGCGTGTTTCGGCCCGGTGAGGATCACCGGGAACGGCACGTCGCGGTTGTCCGGGTGCATCAGGATGCCCAGCAGGTACAGGAACTCTTCGGCGGTGCCGGCGCCGCCCGGGAAGATGATGATGCCGTGGCCGACGCGCACGAAGGCTTCCAGGCGCTTTTCGATGTCCGGCAAAATCACCAGCTCATTGACGATCGGGTTCGGCGCCTCGGCGGCGATGATCCCCGGCTCGGTCAGGCCCAGGTAGCGCCCGCCGGTAATGCGTTGCTTGGCGTGGGAAATGGTCGCGCCCTTCATCGGGCCTTTCATCACGCCGGGGCCGCAGCCGGTGCACACGTCGAGGCTGCGCAGGCCGAGTTCGTGGCCGACTTTCTTGGTGTATTTGTATTCTTCGGTATTGATCGAGTGCCCGCCCCAGCACACCACGATCTTCGGCTCGACGCCCGGGCGCAGGGTGCGGGCGTTGCGCAGCAGGTGGAACACGTAGTCGGTGATGCCCTGGGAGCTGCTCAGGTCGATGCGCTGGCTGTCCAGTTCGTTTTCGGTGTAGACGATGTCACGCAGGGCGCTGAACAGCATCTCCCGGGTACTGGCGATCATTTCACCATCGACGAACGCGTCAGCCGGTGCATTCAACAGTTCCAGGCGCACGCCACGGTCCTGCTGGTGGATGCGCACTTCGAAATCTTTATAGGCGTCGAGGATGGTCTTGGCGTTGTCGATGTGCGCGCCGGTGTTGAGGATGGCCAGGGCGCATTGACGGAAGAGGGTGTAGATGCTGCCGGTACCGGCTTCGCTCAGTTGCTGGACTTCACGTTGCGACAGCGTTTCAAGGCTGCCTTTAGGGCTTACGGAGGCATTGATGACTTGTCTTTGGGGCATTCTGATTCCCTGAAAGCACAGCCACCGGACCATGCATGGCCAGTGGCTTGAGGATAGTGCGCGCCGTTTTCGGTCGCATTGGACTGGCATTTTCCCCGGCACTGGAGCCGAGCGCAAACACCGTCGCGCACCATCATGCCGCAGAAGTTACTGAATCAGCTTCCAGTTTTTGTAGAAAAACCGACGCAGGGTAAAGACTGCTCCGGCAAAGCCCGCGATCAGGCCGTTGAGCACCGACGGCACCAGGGTTGGCCGCACGATGTCGATGAACAGGCAGTAGCGCTTGGCGTCGTTCTTGTTGAAGGAGGCATGCATCAGCGTGTCATCGAAGATAAACAGCGGATCATCGTGCCAGTAGTGTTTGTGCTTGCCGACCTGGATGTAGACGCCATCGTGATGGGGCGCCGGTGCCATGTTGTAGAGCACGCGGAACATCATGCGCAGCGGGCCGAAGTGAAACGAGGTGGAACGGTTTTCGTTGAATACCGACACGCCGATGGTTTTCACGTAGGGCAGTTTTTCCCGCAGTTGCGGGATATCCAGGGTGGTCTCGATCGGGCGGCCGTACCATTGGAAAAACAGCATGCCGCGTTTTTTCTCGGCCATGCGCTCATCCAGGTACTGGATGATCTCGTCTTTGTTGGCCATGGCGTCGTCGATCACCTTTTGCAGGTCTTCGCGCCAGGCGGGCGGCAGGTCGTTCATTTTATAAACGTGGCGATTGCGCTGGCTCAACAGGTCAAACAGCGTGTTGAACGGCGCCAGCAACCAGGTATTGCGGCCGTTGCCGATGAAATACTTCTTGATGGTCGCGCCGTCGTACAGGCCATTGCGCAGGAAATCGTACAGGCCGCAGAACACCACCAGCAGCAGAAACACCAGGGTGGTCTTGGGGAAGCAATAAATGAACAGCAAGACGCCAAGGACCCAGGCGGCGGACGCCAGGCGTTTGCGGATGACACTCTTACTCATGAAACTGGGCTCCATCAGACGGTTTTCGATTGCTTCAAAACCGTCCGCGGTTGACTGGCAGGCCAGGCAAAGGAGTCAGTCAACCCGTGGGCATCATGCCCGAGCCGAAACATATCGAAATAATATGGTCATGATAGGGTGTTATCGCCCTCACGTGGCGTTTTAAATGCTGGAAATTTGTGAAGTCACTGCACAGATTTTTACCGCTGTCCCCCTAAAATGCCTCGGCGGATGGCCAGGCTGGCGGTGTTGCGGATAGCATTTTGTGAACAGAAGATTTGCGACTATCGTGACGCTTCGGTTTTCCGGGCGTCATAGACCGGTACGATTGACGCTGTAATGGCCACCATTGGCCTTCGGCACCTTGGAAGAGGCAGAAATTTTATGATCATCAAACCGCGGGTTCGTGGCTTTATCTGTGTGACCGCTCACCCGGTTGGCTGTGAAGCGAATGTCAAAGAGCAGATCGACTACGTGACCGAACACGGTGCCATTGAAGGCGGCCCGAAAAAGGTGCTAGTCCTCGGGGCTTCCACCGGCTACGGCCTGGCCGCGCGCATCAGCGCTGCCTTTGGCTGCGGCGCCGACACCCTGGGCGTGTTTTTTGAGAAAGAAGGCGAAGAAGGCAAGCTCAGCTCTGCCGGCTGGTACAACAGCGCCGCCTTCGAGAAGTTTGCGCTGGAAAAAGGCCTGTACGCCAAGAGCATCAACGGCGATGCGTTCTCTGACGAGATCAAGCGCCTGACCATCGAAACCATCAAGAAAGACCTCGGCAAGATCGACCTGGTGGTCTACAGCCTGGCCGCGCCACGCCGTACCGACCCGCAAGGCGTGGTGCACAACTCCACCCTGAAGCCGATCGGCAAGGCTGTGACCCTGCGCGGCATCAACACCGACAAGGGCGTTGTGGTCGACACCACCCTCGAACCGGCCACCCAGGAAGAAATCGACGGCACCGTGAAAGTCATGGGCGGCGAAGACTGGCAGCTGTGGATCGACGCCCTGCGTGACGCCGACGTGTTGGCCGAAGGCGCCAAGACCACCGCATTCACCTACCTCGGCGAAAAACTGACCCAGGACATCTACTGGAACGGCTCCATCGGCGAAGCCAAGAAAGACCTGGACAAGAAAGTCCTGACCCTGCGCGAAAACCTCGCGGCGCTGAAAGGCGACGCCCGTGTGTCGGTACTCAAGGCAGTAGTGACCCAGGCCAGCTCGGCGATCCCGATCATGCCGCTGTACCTGTCGTTGCTGTTTAAAGTGATGAAAGAGCAGGGCACCCACGAAGGTTGCATCGAGCAGGTCTACGGCCTGTTCAAGGACAGCCTGTATGGCAAAGAGCCCAAGCTCGACGCCGACGGCCGCCTGCGCGCCGACCTCGCGGAACTTGAGCCTAAGGTTCAGGACGCGGTAGCGGCCCTGTGGAATCAGGTCTCCGATGACAACGTCAACGAGATCAGCGATTTTGCCGGCTACAAGGCGGAATTCCTGCGCCTGTTCGGTTTCGAGATCGACGGCGTGGACTACGACGCTGACGTGAATCCGACCGTGAAGATCAAGGGCCTGATTCAGGCTTAAGCGCTTGCGGTAACGAAGAAGCGGCCTCCAGGGGCCGCTTTTTTGTGCGCGTCATGCCAGACTGCGGCCGTTATCACACCCACGCTAACGGAGGATCTACATGACGATTCGTGCAGTCGTTTTTGATTTCGGCGGTGTCCTGTTCGACTGGAACCCGCACCATCTCTACCGCCAGCTGATTACCGACGACCGGGAGCGCCAACGGTTCCTGGACACCGTCTGCACCCAGGCCTGGAACACCGAGCAGGACGCCGGGCGCAGTCTGGCTGAGGGCACCCGCGCGCTGATCGCCGAACATCCTCAGCATGCACCACTGATCCAGGCGTACTACGACCGCTGGCACGAGATGCTGCGTGGTTCATTGCCGGAGGGCGTGGCGATACTCGAAGCGTTGCATGAGGCGAAGATGCCGCTGTTCGGCCTGACCAACTGGTCCGCCGAGACCTTTCCCTATGCCCGCGCCCACTATCCCTTCCTGCAGTATTTTCGCGACATCGTGGTGTCCGGCGAAATCAAGCTGATCAAGCCCGATCCTGCTATTTACCACGCCAGCCTGGCGCAGGTGCGCGCCCATTTGCCGGATATCCAGCCGGGTGAAGTGGTGTTTATTGACGACGTAGCCGGCAATACCGAGGCGGCTACTGCGCTGGGTTGGCAGGGGATTCACCACGTGTCTGCCGCGCAGACCCGGGAGCGCTTGATCGAGCTGGGGGTGAGCCTCTAGCGCGCCCATTTCTCCATGACGAAATCCACGAACGCCCGCAGCTTGGGCAGGCGATAGCGGTCCTGGGCGTACAGCAAATGCATGGGCCGGCTGGGCAGTTGGTAGTCCGTCAGTAATGCCACCAGTTTCCCGGCCCGCAGGTCTGGCTCGACCAGGGCGTCAGGCAGCATCACGATGCCCATGCCTTCCAGGGCAGCCTGGCGCAAGGCCTGCGAACTGTTGATGGTCAATGAGCCGGAAACCGGAATTTCCACTTCGCCCTCTGCGCCGCGCATTCGCCACAACTTGTCGGCGTTGCGCCAATCGTCGGTCGCCGGGTAAGCGAACGCCAGGCAGTCATGTTGCTGCAGGTCATCGGGGCGTTGAGGTGTGCCACGGCGCGCCAGGTACTCCGCAGAGGCGCAGAGGGTGATGGTGTAATCCTGCATGGGGCGGGCAATCAGGCTTGGCGCGTCCAGGTCGCCCAAGCGGATGGCCACGTCGAAGCCGCTGTCGACCATGTCCATCCGCTGGTTGCTCAGCACCACGTACAGCTTGATCTGTGGGTAGCGCTGGGAAAATTCGCTGAGCGCCGGTGCCAGGCGTTCGGTGCCAAAGGCCGGTGGTGCGGTGATCCGCAGCAGGCCCTTGGGCACGTCACTGTTGGCTTGTTCGGCCATCTGCTCGGAGTCGGCCACCAGGCCCAGCACCTCCAGGCAACGCTGGTAATAAATCCCGCCAAACTCGGTCAGGCTTTGCTTGCGCGTGGTGCGCTTGAGCAGGCTGACGCCCAGGCGTTGTTCCAGCGCGCGCAGGTGATTGCCGACCATGGTGGTGGACATGCCGCACGCCTGCGCTGCCGCCGTCATGCTGCCGGCTTCCACCACTTTTACGTACACCGTCATCGCCTGGAACAGATCCATTATCAAGCCCTGGTTTAAAGTGATCGCAGTGTTGTGCAGTTTATCCAGCTCGGGTGGCTAACGATACTGGTGCCATCACTACACGATGCACTGGAGCCTGATGCCATGACCGCCGCCTGCCTGATGACCACTTATCAACCGTCGCCCCTGAGCTTTACCCGAGGCCTTGGCACGCGCCTGTGGGACCAGCAGGGCCGTGAATACCTGGATGCGGTGGCAGGTGTGGCGGTGACCAACGTCGGTCATTCCCATCCGCGGCTGGTAGCGGCCATCAGTGAGCAGGCCGGTTTGCTGCTGCACACCTCCAACCTCTACAGCATCGACTGGCAGCAGCGCCTGGCCCAGCGCCTCACCCGGCTTTCCGGGCTGGACCAGGCGTTCTTCAACAACTCCGGTGCCGAAGCCAACGAAACGGCGCTGAAGCTGGCCCGGCTGCATGGCTGGAAAAAGGGTATCGAACAGCCGCTGGTGGTGGTGATGGAGAATGCCTTTCACGGGCGCACCCTGGGCACCCTGTCCGCCAGCGACGGGCCTTCCGTGCGGTTGGGATTTCAAAAACTGCCGGGGGACTTTATCAAGGTCGGCTTCGGTGACTTGAAGGCACTGGAGGCCGTGACCCGGGAGTTTGGCCCGCGCATTGTTGCGGTGCTGCTTGAGCCGATCCAGGGCGAAAGCGGCGTGCAAGTCGCGCCGCCGGGCTATCTGAAAGCCTTGCGCGAGCACTGCACCCGGCAAGGCTGGTTGTTGATGCTCGATGAGATCCAGACCGGGATCGGCCGTACAGGTCGCTGGTTTGCCTTCCAGCATGAAGGCATCGTGCCGGACGTGATGACTTTGGCCAAAGGCCTCGGCAACGGTGTGCCGATTGGCGCGTGCCTGGCCCGGGCCGCTGTTGCGCAACTGTTTACCCCCGGCAGCCACGGCAGCACCTTCGGCGGCAACCCGCTGGCCTGCCGTGTCGGTTGTACGGTGCTGGAGATCATCGAAGAACAAGGCCTGCTGGACAACGCGGCGCAACAGGGTGAGCGGCTGCTGGCGCGCCTGCGGGTGGAATTGAACGAGCATCCCCAGGTGCTGGCGATTCGCGGGCAAGGGCTGATGATCGGCATCGAACTGGCAACGCCTCAGCGCGACCTGGCCCACCGTGCGGCGCAAGAGCATGGCCTGCTGATCAACGTCACGCGGGGCAAGATCATCCGCCTGCTGCCGCCGCTGACCATCGATGCCAAGGAAGTGGAGATGATCGTGCGCGCACTTTCCCGGCTTCTGGACTAAACACGGATGAGGCTGACGCGGAGCGTCACTGGCTGCATTCCCACGCAGAGCGTGGGAACGATCAGTCAAACGGGGTAGCCGGAGCCCACCTGCACCCCGTTCAGCCATTCCTGATTCAGGGTCTCGGTATCCCCCAGGTAATCCAGCAACCAGGCCATGGCCGGCGACAGTTTGTTCTGTGCCCAGGCCACGCACGACGGGCTGGCAGGGAAGGGCCGGGACAGTTGCAGGGCGCTCAGCTCGCCGCGCTCGATCCACGGCTGCACCAGGTGCGCCGGTGCCATGCCGACGCACAAGCCGTCCCGCAGGCAATCAATCGCCGAAGCCCAGTGCGGCACCACCAAACGACGCTGGTTATCCAGGGTCCAGGTGTCGCGCTTGGGCAGGTTGCGCGAGGTGTCGGTCATGCACAGGGAGGCGAAGGGCCGCAGTTGGTCATCGCTGAGCAGGCCTTCGACCGCTGCCAGCGGATGCCGGCTGCTGACCACGCACAGCCAGTTCAGCAGGCCCATGTCACGAAATGTGAATTGACTGGCCACCGGCACCGCGCTGGTGGCGCCGATCACGATATCGGTGCGGTCATCGGCCAGGGCATCCCACACCCCGTTGTACACCTCGTAATCCAACAGCAATTCCACCTCCGGGAACTGCCGATAGAAATCCAGTACCAACTGCCGGCAGCGCTGCTGTTTAACGATGGAATCCACCGCGACTTTCAACTGGCCACTCCAGCCATTTGCCACTTGCTGGCACAGCCGGCGGGTGCCGAGCATTTTTTTCATGACGCCGCGGGCTTCGTCGATGAACAATTTACCCGCGGGTGTCAGCTCCACATCCCGATGCCGTCGGACGAACAGCGGCACCGCCAGCCATTCTTCAAGTTGCCGCACGGTGTAGCTGATGGCTGACGGCACGCGGTGCAGTTCCTGGGCGGCGGCGCTGAAGCTGCCGTGGCGGGCCACTGCATCCACCACATCCAGGGAATACTCAGACCACATGGAATTTGCCTTCAAAATTATTGATAAGAGTGTCCAATTATTATCGCTTCACAGGGATTTGCTCAGCTTCATAATAGGCACCAGTCAGCAAATAGTTTGATGGCAGGTTATACAAGGCTTCAATGAAAAATTCTTTTGGATTCACCTGGTACCTGGCGGGGCTGAGCATGCTCGGCTATCTGGCCATGGATATGTACTTGCCGGCGTTTGGCGCCATGGGCGAGCAACTGCAGATTTCCCCCGGCGCGGTGGGCGCGAGCCTGAGCATTTTCCTCGCCGGCTTTGCCGTCGGGCAGTTGCTGTGGGGGCCGCTATCCGACCGGTTGGGACGCAAGCCGGTGCTGCTTACGGGCCTTTCCCTGTTTGTGCTCGGCTGCCTGGGGATGTTCTGGGTCGAGACCGCACCGCAGCTGTTGGCCTTGCGTTTTGTCCAGGCGATTGGCGTGTGTTCCGCCGCCGTCAGTTGGCAGGCGCTGGTGATCGACCGCTACCCGGCGGACAAGGCCCATCGGGTGTTCGCCGGCATTATGCCGCTGATGTCACTGTCTCCGGCCCTGGCGCCATTGCTGGGAGCGCTGATGCTGAATCACTGGGGCTGGCAGGCGATTTTCGGTGTGTTGTTGGTGGTTTCGCTGCTCCTGCTGCTGCCTACGTTGTTTCTCAGGCCGCTGCCGAAACGCCTGACAACCGACGGCGAACCGTCCCGAATCGGCTATGGGCAATTGCTCAAGTCGCGGGTGTTCACCGGCAACGTGATGATCTTTGCCGCATGCTCGGCCAGTTTCTTCGCCTGGCTTACCGCCTCGCCGTTCATCCTTGGCGGGATGGGCTACAGCCCGAATGACATCGGCTTGAGCTACGTATTGCCAACGCTGTCGTTCCTGATCGGTGGCTACAGTTGCCGCAGTGCGTTGCAGCGGTTCCAGGGCAAGACTTTGTTGCCGTGGCTGCTGCTGGCGTACTGCATCAGCATGGTCGCGCTATACCTCGTCGCGACCTTGACCGTGCCGACGCTCGCCACCTTGCTGATTCCGTTCTGCCTGATGGCCCTGGTCAATGGCGCCAGCTACCCGATCGTGGTGGCGAATGCACTGATGCCGTTTGCGGAAAATTCCGGCAAGGCGGCGGCATTGCAGAACACCTTGCAGTTGGGGTTGTGCTTCCTGGCGAGCCTGATCGTGTCGTCGATGATCGACCAGCCGCTGTTGATCACTGCGATCGTGATGCTGGCGACCGCGCCATTGGCCGTGTTGGGCTACTGGCTGGCGCGACCGAAGGTCGACGATGGCGATGCCGACCTGGTGCGCGCCCGCTAGAACGTCACTTCCATGTTCACCGTCGGCGTTGACGTGCGGCTACCCCGGCCGCCGTCCACGCCGAACTTGTTATGCCAATACTCATACCCGACGCCCAGGTAGAGATTGGGCTTGACGCTTTTGCCCGGGCGCACCGCCACCATCAGCGCGGTGCGCATCAGGGTTTCCGGCGCCGTATCGCGGCCATGGAAGTCCTCGCCCTTTTCCCCGACGTGATTGATAAACCCCTGAAACTTCGCCCCGTGGTTGCCGATCTCGAAAGGCCGCATCCAGGTCAGGTTGAGCATGTAGGTATCGTCGAAGGTGTGATCGGGTTCTTTCGCGCCAGGGATGCCGGAATGGTTTCTTTCCTTGTAGTACATCAGGCTCAGGTCCAGCACGCCGACGGTGTTGAACTTCAAGGTCGGACCAATCACCAGCGCACGTTTTTTCGCCGACGCCAGGTTGTTGTTGCGGTTGGCATCAAAGCCGAAGGTCAGTGCGTAATCCTTGATCACCCCGGTGCCCAGCGGTACATCGAATACCCGTGAGGCATACAGCTGATGCCGGTACACGGCATACACTTCGCTGCCGCCGTGGTCGGTACCCTTGCGCGGGTCGCGGCTGTCGGACAGGAACACATCGAGGTTCAGGTAGTTGCTGCCGTACTGGTAGCCGCTGGCGTGGGTGAAGCTGTAGATGCGCTTGCTAAATTCATCCGGGTTGTTCGGGTTGGTGAACTGCTGGCCGTAGCGAAATCCCAGGCTGTTGTTCATCCATTCCAGCGCGACAGCCTCCCCGCCGCCGAACAATGTGAGTAATACGGTTGCGCCGTGCAGTGCCTTTTTCATTGTTTTAATTCCTTTGGCGTTTTGGCTCATGGCGACCGCGCAAGGGTCGCCGGGCGCAGTATCGGCACATCCGTTGTGGGTTCCAAAGAACAGAATCTCGCCTGGGCCGATGCCGAAACGGCAGCACTGAAGCTGGCCTGAGAGTCAGGAAATACGTGGCGCCGAGGGCGTTTCCTGATGTTCGCGCAAGTTGATTTCTTCACTGAGCAGATGGGCCATGGCTTGCACCGCCATCGGCAAGTCTCGGTCTTTGCGGGCGTACAAGCCCAGGTCGCTGAAGATCCCGCCCTGGTCGCTGAGCGGAATGTGCAGCAGTTCGCCGCGGGCTAAATCCACCTCCACGCCAATGCGCGTCTGGAACGCGATGCCCAGTTGCTGGCGCGCCAGTTGCCGGGCCAGCTCCATCGAGTTGCTGTGCAGCAGTGGCTTGTTCGTCGCCGCCGAACGCTTGTGCAGCGGTGCGATCAGGTGGTGAACCGAGAGCTCGCTCTTGGCCTGGATCACCCCGTGTTCACAGCAGCGCGCGTAACTCACGCTGGTTTCACCGGCCAACGGATGCCCCGGCGCCATCAACGCCCCCAGGCGGAAATGGCCGACACACACCTGGATGGTTTCGCTGCTGCGCGGTAAGGCAAAGGCCAACCCCAGGTCAGCCTGGCCGTTGACCACCGCACCGGGAATCGATTGCGAACCTTGTACCGTGACGCCAATAGTCACTTTCGGATAACGCTCACGCATGCGCTTGAGAGCGGCGGGCAGCAGTTCCACAGTGGCGCCCTCCACCGTGGCGATTTCCACATGGCCGGTCTGCACGCCGTTCAAGCCATCCAGTTCACCGCGCACGCGTTCCACATCCTGCAACAGGAAACTCACGTGGCGGGTCAGGATTTCCCCGGCCGCCGTCAGGCGCAGGCCGCCGGGCAGGCGCTCGAACAGCGCCGCACCCACCTCGTCTTCCAGCTTGAGGATCTGCCGGTTCACCGCCGAAGACGCCACGTTCAGGCGGCGCGCGGCTTCGCGGATCGAGTGGCAGCGGCGAACCATGTCGAAGTAGTAAATCGCCGGGGCGTGGATGCGCAGCTTGCGGTTGAGCATTTTTTTCAAGTCCTTGTGCGCAGCGCTTCGAGCCACGGGGCAGGGCGGCTGAATGGATTTTTGTAACGGCATTCAGGGTGTTCTTGTGAAAATGATTGTATACAACTCTATGGACATCCAATCTTTCTATTGCATACAGTGAGTGCACAACAAAAACAGAGAACCCCTCACCATGACTATCCCGAAGGCGTCACCGCAGCGGCCAGAAGATGAGAATCTCGGCGTCGCGGCCAACATGGCTTACGGCCTGCAGCATGTGCTCACCATGTACGGCGGCATCGTGGCTGTACCGTTGATCGTCGGCCAGGCGGCCGGGTTGTCGCCGGCCGATATTGGCCTGCTGATCGCTGCCTCGCTGTTTGCCGGAGGCCTGGCTACGCTGTTGCAAACCCTGGGCCTGCCGTTTTTCGGCTGCCAGTTGCCGCTGGTGCAGGGGGTGTCCTTTGCCGGGGTGGCGACTATGGTGGCGATTGTTGGCAGCGACGGTGCGGGTGGCATCCCGGCGATTCTCGGGGCGGTGATGGCCGCCTCCCTGATAGGCCTGCTGATCACCCCGGTGTTCTCGCGAATCACCAAATTCTTCCCGCCGCTAGTCACCGGGATTGTGATCACTACCATCGGCCTGACGTTGATGCCCGTCGCCGCCCGCTGGGCCATGGGCGGCAACAGCCGCGCCGCAGATTTCGGCAGCATGCCGAACATCGGCCTGGCGGCGCTGACCCTGGTGCTGGTATTGCTGCTGAGCAAGATCGGCAGCGCGACCATCTCGCGGCTGTCGATCCTGCTGGCGATGGTGATCGGCACGGTTATCGCGGTGTTCCTCGGCATGGCTGACTTCTCCAGCGTGACCCAGGGCCCGATGTTCGGCTTTCCCACACCCTTCCATTTCGGCATGCCAACCTTCCAGCTCGCGGCGATCATTTCCATGTGCATCGTGGTGATGGTGACGCTGGTGGAAACCTCGGCGGACATTCTGGCAGTGGGTGAAATCATCGACACCAAGGTCGACTCCAAGCGCCTCGGCAATGGCCTGCGTGCGGATATGCTGTCGAGCATGTTTGCGCCGATCTTCGGCTCGTTCACCCAGAGCGCGTTTGCACAAAACGTCGGACTGGTGGCGGTTACCGGGGTCAAGAGCCGTTATGTGGTCGCCACCGGTGGGATATTCCTGGTGATCCTCGGCCTGCTGCCGTTCATGGGGCGGGTGATTGCGGCAGTGCCGACTTCGGTGCTGGGCGGGGCCGGGATCGTGCTGTTCGGCACCGTGGCTGCCAGTGGTATCCGGACCTTGTCCAAGGTCGATTACCGCAACAACATGAACCTGATCATTGTCGCCACTTCCATCGGTTTTGGCATGATCCCGATTGCGGCCCCGAGTTTCTACGATCACTTCCCGAGCTGGTTCGCGACCATTTTCCACTCGGGGATCAGTTCGTCGGCGATCATGGCGATCCTGTTGAACCTGGCGTTCAACCACTTCACCGCGGGCAACTCGGACCAGCAGTCGGTATTCGTTGCCGGGACGGAACGCAGCCTGTGCTTCCAGGACGTGGCGGCGTTGCGGGACGGGGATTACTTCAGCGGCGGCAAGCTGTTTGATGCCGAGGGCAAGGAAATTCCGTTGCTGGAGGAAGTGCCGAAGAAAGCGGCGGTGCACGGCAGGGCGCAGACCAGCGAGGTGTAACAGCCACAAAGAGTCCAATGTGGGAGCGGGCTTGCTCGCGAAGGCGGTGTGTCAGTCGCTAAATATGCTGACTGATCCACCGCCTTCGCGAGCAAGCCCGCTCCCACATTTTGATCTCAGCCAGTCTTGAGCGTTCTGTGGGGCACCGAACAAGCCTCATCCAAAAACTGCACCACCGTCCCCATGCACGCCTGTCGCTCTTCAACATGCGGCATGTGGCTGGAGTCTTCGAACAGCGCCCAGCGCACATCGGCGATCTCATCCAGGAACGGCTTGACCACCAGCGGCGTGGCCTCGTCATGGCGACCGGAAATCACCAGGGTCGGCACATTGACCTTCGACAGCCGGCCGATCACGTTCCAGTCTTTCAAGCTGCCAATTACATGGAATTCCGTCGGGCCGCTCATGGCGTGATACACCGTCGGGTCCGAATCCACCTGGGCGAATGTGCGGGCGACTTCTTCCGGCCACGGATTGACCCGGCACACGTGCTGGTCATAGAAAATCCGCGAGGCGGCCAGGTACTCAGGGTCCTGGTAGGTGCCGGCCTGTTCATGCTTGAGCAAGGTCTCGTGCACGCCTTCAGGCAGTAGCTTGCGCAGGCGGTTGGCCTCGGCAACCCAGGTACGCATGCAGGTCGGCGAGTTGGCCGGAATAAATGCACGCAGGCCCTTGGGTTGCAGGATGGCGTGTTCGCTGCCGAGCATGCCGCCCCAGGATTGACCCAGGATCGCGTAGTTGTTGCTGATCTGCAGATGGTCCAGCAGGTTGTCCAGTTCTTCGAGGAACAAGCCGACGGTCCAGAATGAAGGGTCTTTGTCAGGCAGGTGGGTGGAGCGGCCGTTGCCCAGTTGGTCGTAGTGAATGACCGCGTGGCCACTGGCGGCTACGTCCTTGTAGGCATCGACATAATCATGGGTACAACCCGGGCCACCATGGAGGATGACCAGCGGCGTGAGGCCGCTGTCCAGGTCGCCGGTTACCCGATACCAGGTCTGGTAGTCGCGAAAGGCCGCATAGCCTTCGCGGATTGTTTCGATGAATTCCATTTCGTGCCCTGCCCTGAGAAAAAGTGATCAGGTACACGATAGTCGGCACAGAAAGTTTAAGTAACTAGCAAAACAGCTAGGTTTTTCCTTCGGATCAATCTTCCAGCAGCCGGTAATGAGTGGCCCGTACCACCGCTTGCACCCGGTTCTTGGCCCCCAGTTTGTGCATGGCCGACGCCAGGTGCAGGGTAACCACTGCCAGGGAGCGGCTCAATTGCGTGGCGATTTCGGCGGCGGTCAGGCCGTCGGCGGCCCATTTCAGGCATTCGCGCTCACGCTTGGTCAGGCGGATATGCGGGTAGGAGCGCAGTTCCTTGCTGAAAAGCGGGTAGGCCGCTTCCTGCAAGGCGTGGGTAATCAGGCTGAATTCCGACAGCGTCTGGCGGGCGTCCTGCAACACGGCGCTGGCCTTGCCGGTGCGCAGGCCGGTCAGCGAGGCGAAGCCGCCACGGGGCAAATGGATCGGCACGCTGACGCCGCAGGTCATCTGGCGGTCGTGCAGGTAGCTGGAAACCGGAGCGTGGCAGGGGTCGATGATTTTTTGCAGCGCGGTATCGGCCTTGGCCTCGTAGGACCACACAAACGGTGAAACCGTCGACAGTGCGAGGTGTTGCACCGGATCGATCTGATAAAAGCCGGAACTGCACCACAGGTTGTACCAGTCGGGCGGGGTATTGCGCAGTTGCAGCACAGAAGGGGTGATCAGTGCACCATTATGGTCAATGGGCACGGGGGTGTAGTCGTAGACCAACGCATCAAAACCCAGGTCCTGGGCCAATACGAGGGTGTTGTCCATCTGTTCATCCAGGCTCCTGCCGGGGATGAGACGGTCATTAAACGCAGTTAGCCTGGCCAGCATCCGTTCTGCTCCCGATTTCATTTGAATCTCGTCTTGCTGCAAGTAGAATGCCACGCCCCGGCGAAGGACTGCCAGACCAAACCTATAAGAATTACCAGGTTATGGACACGCGGCATCCTCGGTAGTGTTGGCCTCTAAACGGCCACTCTCCACAGGGCCGACACACAACAAGGAATGTATGCATGTGGCGTGAAATTGCCCCCGACCAGCGGTACAACGTGCAGGTCGATGGCCACAACCTCGTGGCCTATAGCTTTGGCGAAGGCGATGAGGTGTTGCTGTGCCTCAATGGCGGCCCCGGGCTGCCTTGCGACTACTTGCGCGACGCCCATGGCTGGCTCAAGGACAACGGCCTGCGAGTGGTTGCATTCGACCAGCTTGGCACGGGCGCTTCAGCCAGACCGACCGATGTTTCGCTGTGGGAAATCAGCCGTTATGTCGAAGAAGTCGAAACCGTGCGCCAGGCCCTTGGCCTTGGCCGCGTGCACTTGCTGGGGCATTCCTGGGGCGGATGGTTGGGCATCGAGTACGCCATTCACTACCCCGATGCGCTGAAAAGCCTGATCCTGGAAAACACCGTCGGCGACATTCCGCACCTGTCCCTCGAGCTGGAACGCCTGCGCGGCGCCCTGGGCAGCGAAACCGTGGCGATGATGCAACGCCATGAAGCCATGGGCACCCTCGATCACCCGCAGTACCAGGCCGCCATCACCTTGCTCAACTACCGCCACGTCTGCCGCCTGGACGAATGGCCGGCGCCGGTCCAGCGTTCCCTCGGCGACTGGAACATGGGCCCCTACGAAACCATGCAGGGTCCCAACGAATTTCTCTACATCGGCAACCTCAAGGACTGGAACCGCATCCCCGAGATGGCCGAGCTCAAGATGCCGATACTGATCACCACCGGCCAGCACGACGAACTGACCCCGGCCTGCGCCATGCGCATGAAAAGCGCGGCCCGGCACGCCGAGCTGCACGTGTTCCCCAACAGCAGCCATATGCCTTTTTACGAAGAGCCCCAGGCATACTTCCCGGTGCTGCTGGACTTCCTCGCTCGTCATCGAGGCTGACGGATGAACCTGGCGCGTTACCGTTTTGTGCTGTCCCGGCCGCTGCAATTGCTGCCGGTGCTGTTTGGCATCAGCCTGATCACCTTTGTGCTGGTGCGCTCGATTCCCGGCGACCCGGCGCGGGCCCTGCTGGGTTCGCGCAGCACCCCGGACGCCTTGCTGAAGATCCGCGCCCAGTACGGCCTCGACCAGCCGCTGTGGCTGCAATATTTCTACTTCCTGAAAAACCTGCTCAAGGGCGACCTCGGCCAGTCACTGCTGTACAAGGTCGACGCGCTGAAACTGATCGTCACCCGCATCGAGCCGACCCTGTTCCTGGTGCTCGGCAGTGTGCTGCTGGCGCTGTTGATCGCCGTGCCGCTGGCCACCGTGGCCGCGCGTAATAAAGGTGGCTGGGCGGATAACCTGATCCGGCTGTTCACTACGGTGGGCCTGGGCATGCCGGCGTTCTGGCTGGGCTTGATGCTGATCCTGTTGCTCAGCGTGCAATGGGGCCTGTTCCCGGTCTCCGGGTATGGGCGCACCTGGCTGGACAAGGCGCACCACATGGTTCTGCCGTGCCTGACCATCGCCCTGGCGCTGTCGGCGGTGCTGGTGCGCAACCTGCGGGCGAGCATGTTGATGGAATTGCAGGCTGACCACGTTACCGCCGCCCGGGCGCGCGGGTTGTCGGAGGCGGCGGTGTTTCGTCGTCATGTGCTGCCCAATTCCCTGGTGCCGGCGGTGAACCTGCTGGCGGTGAACATTGGCTGGCTGATCAGTGGCACGGTGGTGATCGAAAGCCTGTTTGCGATTCCCGGCATCGGCCAATTGCTGGTGCGCGGCATCTTCACCCGCGACTACATGGTGGTGCAGGGCGTGGCGATGGTGCTGGCCTGTGCCACCGTGCTGGTCAACTTTGTTGCCGATGTGGTGACGGTCACGCTGGACCCGCGAGTGAAGATGCAATGAGCAGCCGCCCATTGATCGCCCCATGGCGCCTGCGCCTGCGCTTTGGTTTTCGCAATGGCCGGCTGACGGCGGCATGGGGCCTGTTGATTCTGCTGACATGGCTGGCGCTGGCCGTGTTCGCCCCCTGGATCGCACCCTTTGACCCGATTGCGCAAAACACCGACATCAGTTTGCTGGGTCCGAGCCAGGCCCATCCATTTGGCACGGACAACTACGGGCGAGACATCCTTTCGAGGGTGGTCTGGGGCGCACGCATCGACCTGCAACTGGCGGTGGTCGGGGTGATCTTTCCGTTCCTGATCGGCACCTTCGTCGGTGCGGTGTCTGGCTACATCGGCGGGCGTTTCGACAGCTTCTGCATGCGGGTGATCGACGTGATCCTCGCGTTCCCTTTCCTGGTGCTGATGCTGGCGATCATGGCCATTCTCGGCCCGGGTTTGAAAAGCTTTTACATCGCCATGGCGCTGGTGGGCTGGGTGTCCTACGCGCGGCTGATCCGCTCGCAGATCCTGGTGCTCAAGGAAAGCGACTTCGCCCTGGCCGCCAAAAGCCTGGGCTTTGGCCATGGGCGCATTCTGTTCCGGCATTTGTTGCCCAACGCGATGTTCGGTTCGATTGTGTTCTCGATGTCTGACGCAGTGCTGGTGCTGCTCAACGGCGCAGCGGTCAGCTACCTCGGCCTGGGCGTACAACCGCCGACCGCCGAGTGGGGCACCATGGTTGCCGAAGGCCAGGCGTTCATCACCACCGCCTGGTGGATTTGCACCTTCCCGGGCCTGGCCATCGTGACCCTGGCCATGGGCTTCAGCCTGCTGGCCGATGGTGTGGCGCAAGTGCTGGGGGATCGCTCATGAGCCTGTTGCAGGTGCAGGACCTGAGCGTCATCGCCAATAACACCGGGCGCGACGTAACGTTGGTGGACCGGGTGTCGTTCGACCTGGCCGAAGGTGAGATCCTCGGCCTGGTGGGCGAAAGCGGTTCGGGCAAGACCATGGCCTGTCGCGGGCTGATGCGCTTGCTGCCGTCCCCGAGCCTGCGGGTGCAGGGCGGTTCGGTGCGCCTGGCGGGCCAGGACCTTCTGCAGCTGGATGACGCCGGCATGCGCGCGGTACGCGGTGGGCAACTTGGGATGATTTTCCAGAACCCCAGCAGCCACCTCGACCCGTTGATGCGCATCGGCGAGCAGATCGCCGAAGGCATCCGACTGCACCAGGGCGCGTCGAAAAAGGAGGCGCGCTTGCAGGCTATCGAAGTGCTGCGCCAGGTCGGCATTCCCGATCCCCAGGCGCGGATCGACAATTACCCCCACGAGTTTTCCGGCGGCATGCGCCAGCGGGCAATGATCGCGGTGGCCCTTGGCTGCAATCCCAAGGTGCTGATTGCCGACGAACCGACCACCGCCCTCGACGTGACCGTGCAAGCCCAGATTCTGCGGCTGTTGCTGGACCTGCGGGACCAGCGTGGCCTGTCGATCATCATGATCACTCACGACCTGGGCGTGGTGGCGCAAACCTGCGACTCCATCGCCGTGATGTACGCCGGGCGCCTGTGCGAACACGGCAGCAAATACGAGCTGCTGGCACACCCGCAACACCCTTACACCGCCGGCCTGATCGAGTGCCAGCCCGCCACCAGCAGCGGCCACGCCCTGTTGCGCACCATCGCCGGCCAACCGCCATTGCTCGACGCATTGCCCAAGGGCTGCCGGTTCAACCCGCGCTGCCCGCAAGTCGGCAGCTTGTGCACCGAGCTGCTGCCGGAAGGCGCGCGGGTGGCCTGTCACTATCCCCTGGGAGTTCGCCCATGACGCTGTTGCAGGTGAATGACCTTGAGGTGCGTTTTGCCGCCGCCGGCAGCGGCCTGTTCGGCCTGAATAAACAGTGGGTGAGGGCGGTCAACGGGGTGTCGTTGACCCTGGCCGCCGGTGAAACACTGGGTTTGGTGGGCGAGTCCGGCAGCGGCAAAAGCACATTGGGGCGGGCGATCCTGCACCTCAACCCCATCAGCGCCGGGCAGGTGGTGTTCGACGGCATCGACATGGCCCACGCCGGGCCGGTCGATATCGCCCGTTTGCGGCACGAGACGGCGATGATCTTCCAGGATCCCTACGCGGCCCTGAACCCGCGGCTGACCATCGGCGAAACCATTGCCGAAGTCCTGCGGGTGCAGCGCAAGGTGGCGCCAGAAAACATCCCACGCCGGGTCGACGAATTACTCGACCTCGTAGGCCTGCGCCCCGAACTCGCCAGCCGCAAGCCCGGCTCTCTCAGCGGCGGCCAGTGCCAGCGCGTCGGCATCGCCCGGGCACTGGCAGTGGAGCCACGGCTGATCATCGCCGACGAATGCGTGGCCGCCCTGGATGTGTCGATCCAGGGCCAGATCATCAACCTGCTGCTGGAACTGCAACAGCGCATGAACCTGGCGATCCTGTTTATCGCCCACGACCTGGCCATCGTCCGCCGCCTGTGCGACCGGGTGGCGGTGATGTACCTGGGGAAAATCGTTGAGGAAGGTCCGGTGGAGGCGGTGTTCACCACGCCGCGCCATCCCTACACAGCAGCGTTGATCCAGGCGATCCCGGAGATTGATCCTTACCGCCCGTTGCCCAGCGAACCGTTGCCGGGCGAGCCGCCGAGCCCGTTGAAACTGCCCAGTGGTTGCGCCTTTCACCCGCGTTGCCGACATGCACGAGCCGTGTGTGCCGAGGTATTGCCGCCGACTCACGTTGTGCAAACGCATCGGTACAGTTGCGTGCTTGAAGAACCTTTGCTTTGAACCCTTCCTGCCGATCATGAACAACCGCCGTTATAGACAAGGAGTTATGACATGCAATCCCGTCACTTGAAGTTGCTCGCCGCCGCCACACTCACCGCCTGGTCGCTGACCGCCGGTATTGCCCACGCCGCAGGTGTGCTGACCATCGGCTGCCGCGAAGACAGCACCACGTTTGACCCGATCAAAAGCGCGCAGAACCGCGATACCTGGGTGTTCGCCAACGTCTACGACACCCTGGTGCGCGTGGACAACCTGGGCACCAAGATGGAACCGGGGCTGGCAGAAAGCTGGGACATTTCCAAGGACGGCCTGACGTACACCTTCAAGCTGCGTGCCGCGAAGTTCTCGGATGGCTCGCCGATCACCGCCGACGACGCTGCCTTCAGCCTGTTGCGCATCCGCGACAACAAGGCCTCGCTGTGGAGCGACCCGTTCAGCCTGATCAACACCGCCAAGGCCAGCGACCCGCAAACCCTGGTAGTGACCTTGAAAACCCCGGCGGTGGCCTTCCTCTCGCAACTGGCTTCGCCGACGGTGTCGATCCTGTCGGAAAAAGCCATGACCAAGATGGGCGAAGACGCCTACTCGGAAAACCCGGTGACCTCCGGCGCGTTTACCGTGGACGAGTGGCGCAAGGGCGATCGGGTGATCCTGAAGAAGAACCCGAACTTCTGGCAGGCCAGCAACGTCAGCCTGGATGGTGTGGAATGGGTCTCCGTCACCGACGACAACACCCGCATGCGCATGGTGCAGAACAACGAGCTGGACACGGCGATCTTCGTCCCGTTTTCCCGGGTTGAAGAGCTGAAAAAAGACAAGAACGTGGTGGTGCACTCTGATCCGTCCACCCGTGAAGATCACCTGTTGATCAACCACGCCCACGGCCTGCTGGCCAAGCCGGAAGTGCGCCAGGCGCTGGACATGGCCATCGATAAACAATCGCTGGTGAAAACCGCCACCTTCGGCCAGGGCACCGTGGCCTATTCCTACATCCCAAAAGGCTCGCTGTACCACTACGCCAACAACCTGCAACGCCCGTATGACCCGACCGAAGCCAAGAAGCTGCTGGCGGCTGCCGGCGCTCAGGATTTGAAGCTCAACTACGTGGTCAACGCCGGCAACGAAGCCGACGAGCAGATTGCGGTGATGATCAAGGATCAACTGGCCAAGGTCGGTGTGACGGCCAACCTGCAAAAGGTCGACCCGACCCAAAGCTGGCAGATGCTGGTGGACGGTGATTACGATATTTCGGTGATGTACTGGACCAACGACATCCTCGACCCGGACCAGAAGACCACCTTCGTGCTGGGCCACGACACCAACCAGAACTACATGACCCGCTACAAGAACGACAAGGTCAAGGACCTGGTGGCCGCGGCGCGGATCGAGGCGGACCCGGTCAAGCGTGAGCAGATGTACGTCGACCTGCAGAAAATGGCGAAACAGGATGTGAACTGGATCGACTTGTACTACAGCCCGTACATCAACATCTCACGCAAGAACGTGAGCAACTTCCTGCAAAACCCGTTGGGGCGCTTCACGCTTGAGGAAGTGGTGAAGAACTAAGTTCTAGAGATCACCGCAATACAAATGTGGGAGCGGGCTTGCTCGCGAAGGCGGTGGATCAGTCGATATCTCTGTTGACTGACACTCCGCCTTCGCGAGCAAGCCCGCTCCCACATTAGGTTGTACTGTGTTCCAGATAGTTATTGCGCGTCAAACGCCTGCCCATTGATGCCGGTACTGTCCGGCCCCATCAGGTACAGGTACACCGGCATGATTTCCTCCGGTGTCGGGTTATCGGTCGGGTTCTCCCCTGGATACGCCTGGGCCCGCATGCTGGTGCGGGTGGCGCCTGGGTTGATGCTGTTGGCGCGCACCGGTGCGACGTTGTCCAGCTCGTCCGCCAGGGTTTGCATCAGCCCTTCGGTGGCAAACTTCGACACCCCGTAAGCCCCCCAATAAGCCCGGCCCTTGCGGCCCACGCTGCTTGAGGTGAACACCACCGACGCATCCTGGGACAGCTTGAGCAGCGGCAACAGCGTGCTGGTCAGCATGAACATCGCGTTGACGTTCACATGCATCACCCGCATGAAGTTCTCGCCGGACAACTGCTCGATCGGTGTGCGCGGGCCGATGATCGAGGCGTTGTGCAGCAAACCGTCGAGGTGGCCGAACTCCTTTTCGATCATCGCTGCCAGCTCATCGTATTGATGGGGCAGGGCGGTCTCCAGGTTGAACGGGATCACCACCGGCTGCGGCTGGCCGGCGGCTTCGATTTCGTCGTAGACCTGGGCCAGGTTGGCTTCGGTCTTGCCCAGCAGCAGCACGGTGGCGCCGTGGGCCGCATAGGTTTTGGCCGCCGCTGCGCCAATCCCGCGACCGGCGCCGGTGACCAGGATGACCCGGCCCTTGAGCAGTTCTGGACGTGCGGAGTAATCAAACATAAACAACCTCGACAAAGTTCACAGAAAATCCATGTGATTGATTGCGGCTAAGGCTGGCCAAGGCTTCTGTGGCGAGGGAGCTTGCTCCCGTTGGGTTGCGAAGCAGCCCCAGCTTTTCGCGACTGCTGCGCAGTCGAACGGGAGCAAGCTCCCTCTCCACAAAATTGCAGCAACCTCAGGCAGTCCCGATCAGCAGCTGCACAGCGCGCTGTCCAGCACTTTGCGCAATTCCAGCGGGTGATCCACCACCACATCGGCACCCCAGTTGCGCGGGTTGTCGTCCGGGTGGATATAGCCGTAGGTGACCGCCGCGGTGCGAGTGCCGGCGTCGCGGCCCGACTCGATGTCCCGCAGGTCATCCCCCACGAACAGCACGCTGGCCGGGTCCAGGTCGAGCATCTTGCACGCCAGGATCAACGGTTCCGGGTCCGGCTTGCTGTTCTTTACGTGGTCCGGGCAGATCAGCAGCGCGGAGCGCTCGGCCAGGCCCAGCTGCTGCATGATCGGTTCGGCAAAGCGCAGTGGCTTGTTGGTGACCACGCCCCAGATCAGCCTGGATTTCTCGATATCCACCAGCAGCTCTTCCATGCCCTCGAACAGCTTGCTGTGGATCGCGCAGCCCTTGAGGTAACGCTCGAGGAATTCCTGGCGCAGCTCTTCAAAGCCCGGGGACTCGGGGTCCATGGAAAAGGTCACGGCGACCATCGCCCGGGCGCCGCCGGAGATTTCATCGCGGATGTGCTGGTCGTTGATCGGTGCCAGGCCGCGGTCAGCGCGCATGGCCTGGCAGATGGCGATAAAGTCTGGCGCGGTGTCCAGCAGGGTACCGTCCATGTCGAAAAGAACCGCTCGCAACTTCACAGGCTTACTCCTCGCGCAGGGTCTGGATCATGTAGTTGACGTCAACGTCGCTGGCCAGCTTGTAGTGCTTGGTCAGCGGGTTGTAGGTCAAGCCGATGATGTCCTTGACGGTCAGCCCGGCCTGACGGCTCCAGGCGCCCAGCTCGGAAGGGCGGATGAATTTCTTGAAGTCATGGGTGCCGCGGGGCAGCAGCTTCATGATGTATTCGGCACCGATGATCGCGAACAGGTACGCCTTCGGATTGCGGTTGATGGTGGAGAAGAACACCTGGCCACCGGGCTTGACCATGCGGAAGCAGGCGCGGATCACCGAGGACGGGTCCGGCACGTGCTCGAGCATTTCCAGGCAAGTGACCACGTCGAACTGCCCGGGCATCTCTTCGGCCAGCTCTTCGGCGGTGATCTGCCGGTATTCGACGTTCACGCCCGACTCCAGTTGGTGCAACTGGGCCACGGCCAATGGCGCTTCGCCCATGTCGATACCCATCACGGTGGCGCCGCGCTGGGCCATGGATTCACTGAGGATCCCGCCGCCGCAACCCACATCCAGTACCTTCTTGCCGGCCAGGTTGACGCGCTCGTCAATCCAGTTGACCCGCAGCGGGTTGATGTCGTGCAGGGGTTTGAACTCGCTTTCGCGGTCCCACCAGCGATGGGCGAGGGCTTCGAATTTGGCGATTTCAGCGTGGTCGACGTTGCTCATGGGGAATCCTCTAAATCTGATAAAACGTTTTGCCGGCCCTGGCATGCGTTGCCAGGGCGGGTGTTATTCGCTGTGTCCGCTGATGCGCTGGCCCCAGGCGATGGCCGTGGCGCACAACTGTTGTTCATCCAGGCGGGTCAGTTGCCGGTCGTCGAGCAATTGCTTGCCGCCGACCCAAAGGTGTTTCACACAATCGCGTCCGGTGGCATATATAAGCTGTGAGACCGGATCGTAGATCGGTTGTTGCGCCAGGCCCGACAGGTCGAAGGCCACGATGTCAGCGGCCTTGCCGACTTCCAGCGAGCCGATTTGACTTTCCAGGCCCATGGCTCGGGCGCCGTTGAGGGTGGCCATGCGCAGGGCGCGGTGGGCATCCAGGGCGGTGGCCGAGCCGGCGACGGCCTTGGCCAGCAGCGCGGCGGTGCGGGTCTCGCCCAGCAGGTCGAGGTCATTGTTGCTGGCCGCGCCGTCGGTGCCTATTGCCACATTGACGCCGGCTTGCCACAGGCGTTCCACCGGGCAGAAGCCGCTGGCCAGTTTCAGGTTGGATTCCGGGCAATGGATCACGCTGGTGTTACTTTCTACCAGCAAAGTCAGGTCGTCATCGCTGATTTGGGTCATGTGAACGGCCTGGAAGCGCGGCCCCAGCAAACCCAGGCGGCCAAGCCGTGCCAGCGGGCGTTCACCACGCTGTTCAACGGACTGCTGCACTTCGAAGGCGGTTTCATGCACGTGCATGTGGATCGAGGCGTCCAGTTCCTCGGCGATCACCCGGATTTTTTCCAGGTTTTCATCGCAGACGGTGTACGGCGCGTGCGGGCCGAAGGTGATTTTGATCCGTGGGTGATGCTTGAGGTCGCCGAACAGCTCGACGCCCTGGCGAATCGCCTCGTCGGCGTCAGCAGCGCCGGGAATCGGGAAATCCAGGATCGGGATGGCGATTTGCGCACGCATGCCGCTGTTGTGCACCCGTTCGCTGGCGACTTTCGGGAAGAAGTACATGTCCGAGAAACACGTGATGCCGCCCTTGATCTGCTCGGCGATGGCCAGGTCAGTGCCGTCGCGGACGAAGGCTTCGTCGACCCACTTGGCCTCGGCGGGCCAGATGTGGTTTTCCAGCCAGGTCATCAGCGGCAGGTCGTCGGCCAGGCCGCGAAACAGCGTCATGGCCGCGTGGCCGTGGGCGTTGATCAGGCCGGGGCTGAGCAGCATGCCCGGCAGTTCACGCACTTCGCTCGCTGCGAGCTTCAAGGCCGCGGCGCGTGGGCCGATAAACGCAATGCACCCGTCACGAATGCCCAGGGCGTGCTCCTTGAGCACTACGCCGGCAGGCTCGACAGGTGCCAGCCAGGTGGGCAGCAGCAATAAGTCGAGCGGGGCGGCAGTCGGTGTCATCGAGGGCAGTTTCCCAGGCATCTATAAAGAACGGCGAAGTATACCCGAGCGTCCTGGCTGGCGGATCGCTATAATCGGCGGCTTTTGTTCATGAGTGCGGGGTGAGGGATGCGCGATCGACTGTTGGCTGCGGAGAAAGTGAAGGCCATCGACTGGCGTGATGGCGCACTGTACCTGCTCGATCAGCGTATTTTGCCGTCTGCAGAAACCTGGGTCGCCTGCACCAGTGCTGCCGAGGTGGCCGAGGCCATTCGCACGATGGTGGTGCGCGGTGCGCCGGCCATTGGCATCAGTGCGGCGTATGGCCTGGTGCTGGCCGCTCGTGCCCACATCGCCGAGGGCGATGACTGGCAGGCCGCCTGGGAAGAGGACTACGCGCTGCTGGCGGATACCCGCCCGACCGCGTCGAATCTTTTCTGGGCCATGAAGCGCATGCGCGATTGCCTCGATCGCCTCAAGAAACACGCCGATCCGTTGAAGGTGCTGGAGGCCGAGGCGGTGGCGATTCACCAAAGTGATCGTGAAGCCAACCTGACCATGGCGCAGCTGGGTGTTGAGCTGATCCGCAAGCACCAGGGCAATGTTCAGGCGATCCTGACCCATGGCAATGCGGGTGCGCTGGCTACCGGCGGCGTCGGTACCGCGCTCGGGGTGATTCGCGGTGCGTTCCTGGAAGGCATGGTGGAACGGGTCTACGCCAACGAAACCCGGCCCTGGCTGCAAGGCTCGCGGCTGACGGCCTGGGAATTGGCCAATGAAGGCATTCCGGTCACCGTGAATGCCGATTCGGCTGGCGCGCATATTCTCAAGACCAAGGGCGTGACCTGGGTGATCGTCGGTGCCGACTGCATTGCGGCCAACGGTGACGTGGTCAGCAAGATCGGCACCTATCAGCTGGCGGTGTGCGCCATGCATCACGGCGTGCGTTTCATGGTGGTGGCGCCCAGCTCAACCATCGACCTGATGGCGGCCAGCGGTGATGACGTGCCGCTTGAAGAGCGCGACGCCCGTGAACTGCTGGAAGTCGGCGGCACCCGCGTAGCCGCTGATGTAGACGCCTTCAACCCGGTGTTCGACGTGACGCCGGCGGACCTGATTGATGTGATCGTCACTGAAAAAGGCATCGTCGAACGCCCCGACACGGCGAAGTTGGCGCAACTGATGTGTCGTAAACGCCTGCATTGAGGCAATTTGCCCGCAAAAATCCCCTTGGATCCAGCTCTAAGGCCCTCTCGTCGCCGTCAAGCCTGTCATCCGTCAACTTACTATGCTCCATGCGCATCAGGGGGATAGGTGCGTGGCGGCGATTGTGATAACATCCGGCGGTTTCCAGGGTCACCCCAAGGGGTAACCTTTAATGCGCAGATCCGTGTCATAACTCGTTGATTTGTCGTAAGTCGTTGCCAGGCATCATGCCGGCAGCGGCGAGCTTCGTTCGTCCCATAGGATGTGACGAGGTTTCACCCGAAAAAGGAATCAGGCTTCTCATGGGCGAACTGGCCAAAGAAATCCTCCCGGTCAATATCGAAGACGAGCTGAAACAGTCCTACCTCGACTACGCGATGAGCGTAATTGTCGGTCGGGCACTGCCTGATGCGCGCGATGGCTTGAAGCCCGTGCACAGGCGTGTGCTGTTCGCGATGAGCGAGCTGGGTAACGACTGGAACAAGCCGTACAAGAAATCTGCCCGTGTTGTCGGTGACGTGATCGGTAAGTATCACCCTCACGGCGACACTGCGGTGTACGACACCATCGTTCGGATGGCCCAGCCGTTTTCCCTGCGCTACCTGCTGGTAGACGGCCAGGGCAACTTCGGTTCGGTCGACGGCGACAACGCTGCGGCCATGCGATACACCGAAGTGCGCATGACCAAGCTGGCGCACGAGCTGCTGGCTGACCTGCACAAGGAAACCGTGGACTGGGTGCCGAACTACGACGGCACCGAAATGATCCCGGCGGTCATGCCGACCCGTATTCCCAACCTGTTGGTCAACGGCTCCAGCGGTATCGCCGTGGGCATGGCCACCAACATCCCGCCACACAACCTCGGTGAAGTCATCGACGGTTGCCTGGCCCTCATCGACAACCCCGAGCTGACCGTCGATGAGCTGATGCAGTACATCCCGGGTCCGGACTTCCCGACCGCCGCGATCATCAACGGTCGCGCCGGCATCATCGAAGCCTACCGTACCGGTCGCGGCCGCATTTACATGCGTGCCCGCTCGATCATCGAAGACATCGACAAGGTCGGTGGCCGTCAGCAGATCGTCATCACCGAACTCCCTTACCAGTTGAACAAGGCGCGTCTGATCGAGAAGATCGCCGAGCTGGTTAAAGAGAAGAAGCTGGAAGGCATCACCGAGCTGCGCGACGAGTCTGACAAGGACGGTATGCGCGTGGTGATCGAGCTGCGTCGTGGCGAAGTGCCTGAGGTGATCCTCAACAACCTCTACGCCCAGACCCAGCTGCAAAGCGTATTCGGTATCAACGTGGTAGCGCTGATCGACGGCCGCCCGCGCATCCTGAACCTCAAGGATCTGCTGGAAGCCTTCGTGCGTCACCGCCGCGAAGTGGTAACCCGCCGTACCGTATTCGAACTGCGCAAGGCCCGTGAACGCGGCCACATCCTGGAAGGTCAGGCTGTTGCGCTGTCGAACATCGACCCGGTCATCGCCCTGATCAAGGCTTCGCCGACGCCGTCGGAAGCCAAGGAAGCGCTGATCAAGATGCCGTGGGAATCCAGCGCCGTAGTAGCGATGGTGGAACGGGCCGGTGCAGATTCGTGCCGTCCGGAGACCCTGGACCCACAATACGGCCTGCGCGACGGCAAGTATTTCCTGTCCCCGGAACAGGCCCAGGCCATTCTGGAACTGCGTCTGCACCGTCTGACCGGCCTGGAACACGAGAAACTGCTGGCCGAGTACCAGGAGATCCTCAACCAGATCGGCGAGCTGATCCGCATCCTCAACAGCGCGGTGCGCCTGATGGAAGTGATCCGCGAAGAACTGGAAGTGATCCGCGCCGAATACGGCGATGTGCGCCGCACCGAGATTCTCGACGCCCGTCTCGACCTGACCCTGGGTGACATGATCCCGGAAGAAGATCGCGTCGTGACCATTTCCCACGGTGGCTATGCCAAGACCCAGCCTCTGGCTGCGTACCAGGCCCAGCGTCGTGGCGGTAAAGGCAAATCGGCTACCGGCGTCAAGGATGAGGACTACATCGCTCACCTGCTGGTTGCCAACAGCCACACCACGCTGCTGCTGTTCTCCAGCAAGGGCAAGGTGTACTGGCTGAAAACCTACGAAATCCCGGAAGCGTCCCGCGCCGCCCGTGGTCGTCCGCTGGTCAACCTGCTGCCGCTGGACAGTGATGAATACATCACCACCATGCTGCCGGTAGACGAGTACACCGAAGGTCACTTCATCTTCATGGCCACTGCGAAAGGCACCGTGAAGAAGACCCCGCTGGAATCCTTCAGCCGTCAACGCAGCGTGGGCCTGATCGCCCTCGAACTGGACGAAGGCGACGTATTGATCAGCGCGGCCATCACCGACGGCGAGCGTGAAGTCATGCTGTTCTCCGACGGCGGCAAGGTCACGCGCTTCAAGGAATCCGACGTTCGTGCCATGGGCCGTACCGCCCGCGGTGTGCGCGGCATGCGTCTGCCGGAAGGGCAGAAGCTGATTTCGATGCTGATCCCGGAAGAAGGCAGCGAGATCCTCACTGCATCGGCCCGCGGCTACGGCAAGCGTACGGCCATCAGCGAGTTCCCCGAGTACAAGCGTGGCGGCCAGGGCGTTATCGCCATGGTCAGCAACGATCGCAACGGCCGCCTGGTCGGCGCGGTCCAGGTGCTGGATGGTGAGGAAATCATGCTGATTTCCGACCAGGGCACCCTGGTACGTACCCGGGTTGATGAAGTGTCGAGCCTGGGGCGTAACACCCAGGGCGTGACCTTGATCAAGCTGGCCAGCGACGAAACGTTGGTAGGCCTGGAGCGTGTCCAGGAGCCATCGGAAGTCGAAGGCGAGGAGCTGGAAGGTGAAGAGGGGATTGCACTCGAGGGGCAAGTGATCGGCGATGCCGATGACGGCGTCGACGAGCCAACACTCGACGCTGCCGCAGACGAAGAAGAACCGCAGGAATAAGCGGACACACAGGGGGCGGATGAAGATTCGCCCCCTTGTTGTTTGTCCCGTTTGAAATACGACGCCGCGCCGCTCTTGTAGGAGCCGGCTTGCCGGCGATGGCATCAACTCGATTCAAGTGAAGCGCCGAGTCGTTTGCATCGCTGGCAAGCCAGCTCCTACAGGGTTCCGCGTTGCGGGATGTTGATTGCAGTCCCACCAGATCAGAGAGATTGGATGTGAGCAAGAGAGCCTATAACTTCTGTGCCGGTCCCGCGGCGCTTCCTGAAGCAGTCCTGCAGCGCGCGCAGGGTGAACTCCTCGACTGGCATGGAAAAGGCCTCTCTGTGATGGAAATGAGCCATCGCAGCGATGAGTTCGTGTCCATTGCCACCAAGGCCGAGCAGGATATGCGCGACTTGCTGGACATCCCGTCCGATTACAAAGTGCTGTTCCTGCAGGGTGGTGCGAGCCAGCAGTTCGCCCAGATCCCGCTGAACCTGCTGCCGGAAGACGGCACCGCGGACTATATCGACACCGGTATCTGGGGGCAGAAGGCCATTGAAGAGGCCTCCCGTTACGGTCACGTCAATGTGGCAGGCACGGCCAAGCCCTACGACTACTTCGCCATCCCCGGTCAGAACGAGTGGAAACTGTCGAAAGACGCGGCCTACGTTCACTACGTGGCGAACGAAACCATCGGCGGCCTGGAGTTCGATTGGGTGCCGGAAGTGGGTGATGTCCCGCTGGTCTGCGACATGTCCTCGGACATCCTCTCGCGCCCGATCGATGTGTCCAAGTACGGCATGATCTACGCCGGTGCACAGAAGAACATCGGCCCGAGCGGCATCCTGGTCAACATCGTCCGTGAAGACCTGTTGGGTCGTGCGCGTTCGCTATGCCCGACCATGCTCAACTACAAGGTCGCGGCCGATAATGGCTCGATGTACAACACCCCGCCGGCCTTTGCCTGGTACCTGTCGGGCCTGGTGTTCGAATGGCTGAAAGAGCAGGGCGGCGTGGCTGCCATGGGCAAGCTTAACGAAGAGAAGAAACGTACCCTGTACGACTTCATCGACGCCAGCGGCCTGTACAGCAACCCGATCAACCTGACCGACCGTTCGTGGATGAACGTGCCGTTCCGCCTGGCGGATGATCGCCTGGACAAGCCTTTCCTCGCCGGCGCCGACGAGCGCGGCCTGTTGAACCTCAAGGGCCACCGTTCGGTAGGTGGCATGCGCGCCTCCATCTATAACGCTGTCGATATCCACGCCGTCAAGGCGCTGGTGGCTTACATGGCAGAGTTCGAAAAGGAACACGGCTAATGTCTGAGCAAGAACTCAAGGCCCTGCGCGTACGCATTGACAGCCTGGACGAGAAAGTCCTGGAACTGATCAGTGAGCGCGCGCGGTGCGCCCAGGAAGTTGCACGGGTGAAGATGGCTTCCCTGGCTGAAGGCGAAGTGCCGGTGTTCTACCGTCCGGAGCGTGAAGCCCAGGTGCTCAAGCGCGTGATGGAACGCAACAAGGGCCCGTTGGGCAACGAAGAGATGGCGCGGTTGTTCCGTGAAATCATGTCTTCGTGCCTGGCACTGGAGCAGCCGCTGAAAGTGGCTTACCTGGGCCCGGAAGGCACCTTCACTCAAGCCGCGGCCATGAAGCACTTCGGTCACGCGGTGATCAGCAAGCCGATGGCTGCGATCGACGAAGTGTTCCGTGAAGTGGCCGCCGGGGCGGTGAATTTTGGCGTGGTGCCGGTGGAAAACTCCACCGAAGGTGCCGTCAACCACACCCTCGACAGTTTTCTTGAGCACGACATGGTGATCTGCGGCGAAGTCGAGCTGCGTATTCACCACCACTTGCTGGTGGGCGAAAACACCAAGACCGACAGCATCAGTCGCATCTACTCCCACGCCCAGTCCCTGGCCCAGTGCCGCAAGTGGCTGGACGCGCACTACCCGAATGTGGAGCGCGTGGCGGTGTCCAGCAACGCCGAAGCGGCGAAGCGGGTCAAGGGTGAGTGGAACTCGGCGGCGATTGCCGGCGACATGGCTGCCGGCCTGTATGGGCTGACGCGGCTGGCCGAGAAAATCGAGGATCGCCCGGATAACTCCACGCGCTTCCTGATGATCGGCAGCCAGGAAGTGCCGCCGACCGGCGACGACAAGACGTCGATCATCGTCTCCATGAGCAACAAGCCCGGCGCGCTGCATGAGCTGCTGGTGCCGTTCCACGACAACGGGATTGACCTGACGCGAATCGAGACTCGTCCTTCGCGCAGCGGTAAATGGACTTATGTGTTCTTTATCGACTTCGTCGGCCATCACCGCGACCCACTGGTCAAGGGTGTGCTCGAGAAAATCAGTCAGGAAGCCGTGGCACTCAAGGTGCTGGGCTCTTACCCGAAAGCGGTTTTGTGAGGCTTTAACATGAGTGGCAACTTCCTCGCCCTGGCGCAGCCGGGCGTGCAACAACTGTCGCCTTACGTTCCGGGCAAGCCTGTGGACGAGTTGGCGCGCGAGTTGAATCTGGATCCGTCGAAGATCGTAAAGCTGGCCAGTAACGAAAACCCGATGGGCCCAAGCCCCAAGGTACTGGCTGCGATTCGTGAGGCGCTGGCCGAACTGACCCGTTATCCCGATGGTAACGGCTTTGAACTCAAGTCCCTGCTGGCGAAAAACTGCCGCGTTGATATCAACCAGGTGACCCTGGGTAACGGCTCCAACGATATTCTGGAGCTGGTCGGCCGTGCCTATCTGGCGCCGGGCTTGAACGCGGTATTCAGCGAGCACGCGTTTGCGGTCTATCCGATCGTCACTCAGGCCGTTGGCGCCGAGGCGCGTGTGATTCCTGCGAAAGACTGGGGTCATGACCTGCCAGCCATGCTGGCGGCCATCGATGACAATACTCGTGTTGTGTTTATCGCCAACCCGAACAACCCGACCGGCACCTGGTTCAGCGCCGAGGTGCTGGATAACTTCCTGCAGGACGTGCCGGAGCATGTACTGGTGGTGCTGGACGAGGCGTACATCGAGTACGCCGAAGGCAGCGACTTGCCGGACGGCCTGGACTTCCTCGCGGCTTATCCGAACCTGCTGGTCTCGCGCACCTTCTCCAAGGCTTATGGCCTGGCGTCGCTGCGGGTCGGTTACGGCTTGTCCACTGCGGTGGTGGCCGATGTGTTGAACCGTGTGCGCCAGCCATTCAACGTCAACAGCCTCGCGCTGGCGGCGGCTTGCGCTGCGGTGCAGGACACCGAGTACCTGGAAGAAGGCCGTCGCCTCAACGAAAGCGGCATGCTGCAATTGCAGGAAGGCTTCCGTGAGCTGGGCCTGGGCTGGATTCCGTCCAAGGGCAACTTCATCTGCGTCGACCTCGGCCAAGTGGCGGCTCCTGTGTTCCAGGGCTTGCTGCGCGAGGGTGTGATCGTGCGTCCGGTGGCCAATTACGGCATGCCGAACCACCTGCGCATCACCATCGGTCTGCCTGCTGAAAACAGCCGCTTCCTCGAAGCGCTGGCCAAGGTTCTGGCTCGTGGTTGATGTCACTGCATTGCAACCTGCTGTACCTATGATCGGTCGCCTGGTGGTGGTCGGTCTGGGATTGATCGGCGGCTCCTTTGCGAAGGGCCTGCGGGAAAGCGGCCTGTGTGGCGAAGTGGTCGGTGTGGACCTGGACCCGCAATCGCGCAAGTTGGCGGTGGAGTTGGGTGTGGTGGACCGTTGCGAGGCTGACCTCGCTGTAGCCTGCCAGGGCGCGGATGTCATTCAGCTGGCGGTGCCGATCCTGGCCATGGAGAAGTTGCTGGCGCTGTTGGCCGGCATGGATCTGGGCCAGGCAATCCTGACCGATGTCGGCAGTGCCAAGGGCAATGTGGTGCGTGCGGCGCGGCTGGCCTTTGGTGGCATGCCTGCGCGGTTTGTGCCCGGGCATCCGATTGCCGGGTCCGAGCAGAGCGGGGTGGAGGCGTCCAATGCGCAGCTGTTCCGTCGCCATAAAGTGATTCTGACACCGCTGGATGAAACCGATCCTGCGGCACTGGCCGTGGTGGATCGGCTCTGGCGCGAGCTGGGGGCGGATGTCGAGCATATGCAGGTCGAGCGCCACGATGAAGTGCTTGCAGCGACCAGCCATCTGCCGCATTTGCTCGCATTTGGCCTGGTGGATTCGCTGGCCAAGCGCAACGAGAACCTCGAGATTTTCCGCTACGCCGCCGGTGGTTTCCGCGACTTTACCCGGATCGCCGGTAGTGATCCGGTGATGTGGCACGACATCTTCCTTGCCAACCGCGATGCGGTGTTGCGCACCCTGGACACGTTCCGCAGCGACCTCGACGCCTTGCGCGACGCGGTCGATGCTGGCGACGGGCACCAGTTGTTGGGCGTGTTCACCCGTGCGCGGGTGGCACGGGAGCATTTCAGCAAGATTCTGGCACGTCGGGCCTATATGGATGCTGCAGTAAACGCGGATGACCTGGTGTTTCTCGCCAGTCCCGGTGGCCGCTTGAGCGGGCAGATCCGCGTGCCTGGGGATAAGTCGATCTCCCATCGCTCGATCATGCTCGGTTCTCTGGCGGACGGTGTCACTGAAGTCGAAGGTTTTCTGGAGGGTGAGGACGCCCTGGCGACCTTGCAGGCGTTCCGCGACATGGGCGTGGTGATTGAAGGCCCGCACCATGGGCGCGTCACCATCCACGGGGTTGGCCTGCATGGCTTGAAGCCGGCGCCAGGTCCGATCTATCTGGGTAATTCCGGCACCTCCATGCGGTTGTTGTCCGGTTTGCTGGCGGCCCAGCGCTTCGACAGTGTGTTGACGGGGGACGCCTCGCTGTCCAAGCGCCCGATGAATCGCGTGGCCAAGCCATTGCGCGCAATGGGTGCGGTGATCGAGACCGGGCCGGAAGGGCGTCCGCCGCTGACCATTCGTGGCGGCCAGGCACTCAAGGGGCTGACCTACGCATTGCCGATGGCCAGCGCTCAGGTCAAGTCCTGCCTGTTGTTGGCCGGGTTGTATGCCGAGGGTAAAACCTCGATTACCGAACCGGCGCCGACCCGCGACCATACCGAGCGGATGTTGCGCGGTTTTGGGTATCCGGTGGAAGTGGCGGGCGCTACGGCTGCGGTCGAGTCGGGCCATGCGTTGACCGCGAACCATATTGAGGTGCCTGGGGATATTTCCTCCTCGGCGTTCTTTCTGGTGGCGGCTTCAATCGCCGAAGGCTCCGAGCTGTTGCTTGAACATGTGGGTATCAATCCGACCCGTACCGGCGTGATCGATATCCTGCGACTGATGGGCGCGGACATCACCTTGGAAAACCAACGGGAAGTGGGTGGTGAGCCGGTCGCTGATTTGCGTGTTCGTGCGGCGCCGTTGAAGGGGATCGAGATTCCTGAAGCCCTGGTCCCGCTGGCTATCGATGAGTTCCCGGTGTTGTTCGTGGCTGCGGCGTGCGCCGAAGGCCGGACGGTATTGCGTGGGGCAGAGGAGCTGCGGGTCAAGGAGTCCGACCGGATCCAGGTCATGGCCGACGGTCTGCTTGCGCTGGGCGTGAAGTGTGAACCGACACCTGATGGGATTATTATCGATGGTGGCGTGATCGGCGGTGGTGAAGTCCACGCCCATGGCGATCACCGGATTGCCATGGCCTTCAGCGTGGCTTCCTTGCGAGCGGCCGCGCCGATTCGTATCCATGACTGTGCCAACGTGGCTACGTCTTTTCCGAATTTTCTTACACTGTGTGCCCAAGTCGGCATCCGTGTTGCCCAAGAGGCTCAATTGTGAATATCAAAGCACCGGTGATTACCATCGACGGGCCAAGTGGCTCGGGCAAGGGCACGATCGCCGGCATCCTGGCCAAGCGCCTGGGCTGGTGCCTGCTGGATTCCGGGGCGCTGTACCGCTTGCTGGCCTTTGCCGCCCGCAACCATGGCGTCGACCTGACCAACGAAGAATCGCTGAAGCTGCTGGCTGCGCATCTTGACGTGCAGTTCGTCGGGGCGACCGAAGGTCATCCCCAGCGCATCATCCTGGAAGGGGACGATGTGACCGACGACCTGCGCAACGAGCAGGTCGGCTCCTGGGCTTCCCAGGTCGCCGCATTGCCGGCGGTGCGCGATGCTTTGCTGCAGCGCCAGCGGGCTTTCCAGGAACCGCCGGGTCTGGTGGCCGATGGCCGCGACATGGGCACGGTGGTCTTCCCCGAGGCGCCGCTGAAGATTTTCCTCACGGCCAGCGCCGAGGAGCGGGCCCGTCGCCGTTACTTGCAGTTGAAGGGCAAAGTCGATGGTGTTAGTCTGTCGAGTCTGCTAGATGAGATCCGTGCACGCGATGAGCGTGATACCCAGCGTGCGGTAGCCCCGCTCAAGCCGGCGGCTGACGCCATACAGCTGGATTCCACGGAGTTGTCCATCGAGCAGGTGCTGGAACGCATCTTGAGTGAGATCGCCATTCGCGATATCGCCGGGTGACCAAGAAGGCCGCAGGGGACCAGTCATAGTCCTGTGGTGCTTCTTTTAATTGAAACTGACCCACACCGTCTGGGGTGTGGAGATGGGCGTATTCTTCGCCCTTATCAACAGGAATTAAAATGAGCGAAAGCTTTGCGGAACTCTTTGAAGAAAGCCTAAAAACCCTGAACCTTCAGGCAGGCTCCATCATCACCGGTGTTATCGTTGATATCGATTACCAAGCTCGCTGGGTAACCGTTCACGCTGGTCTGAAGTCTGAAGCTCTGATCCCGCTGGAACAGTTCTACAACGATGCTGGTGACCTGACTATCAATGTCGGTGACGAAGTTCACGTTGCTCTGGACTCGGTTGAAGACGGTTTCGGTGAAACCAAGCTGTCCCGTGAAAAAGCCAAGCGCGCTGAATGCTGGATTGTTCTCGAAGCAGCCTTCGCAGCTGAAGAAGTGGTCAAGGGCGTTATCAACGGTAAGGTTAAAGGCGGCTTCACTGTCGACGTTAACGGCATCCGTGCGTTCCTGCCAGGTTCTTTGGTCGACGTTCGTCCTGTGCGCGACACCACGCACCTGGAAGGCAAGGAACTCGAATTCAAGGTCATCAAGCTCGACCAGAAGCGCAACAACGTTGTCGTTTCCCGTCGCAGCGTCCTGGAAGCAGAGAACTCCGCCGAGCGTGAAGCTCTGCTGGAATCCCTGCAGGAAGGCCAACAAGTCAAAGGTATCGTCAAGAACCTCACCGATTACGGCGCATTCGTCGATCTGGGTGGCGTCGATGGCCTGCTGCACATTACCGACATGGCTTGGAAGCGTATCAAGCATCCATCGGAAATCGTCAACGTTGGCGACGAGATCGATGTCAAGGTTCTGAAGTACGATCGTGAGCGCAACCGTGTTTCCCTGGGCTTGAAGCAGCTGGGCGAAGATCCATGGGTCGCTATCAAGGCTCGTTACCCAGAAAGCACTCGCGTAACCGCGCGTGTTACCAACCTGACCGACTACGGCTGCTTCGCAGAGCTGGAAGAAGGCGTGGAAGGCCTGGTACACGTTTCCGAAATGGACTGGACCAACAAGAACATCCACCCTTCGAAAGTCGTACAAGTCGGCGACGAAGTGGAAGTTATGGTTCTGGACATCGACGAAGAGCGTCGTCGTATCTCCCTCGGCATCAAGCAGTGCAAATCTAACCCATGGGAAGATTTCTCTGGCCAGTTCAACAAGGGCGATAAAATCTCCGGCACCATCAAGTCGATCACCGATTTCGGTATCTTCATTGGTCTGGACGGCGGCATCGACGGTCTGGTTCACCTGTCCGACATCTCCTGGAACGAAGTTGGCGAAGAAGCTGTTCGTCGTTTCAAGAAGGGCGACGAGCTGGACACCGTTATCCTGTCGGTTGACCCAGAGCGCGAGCGCATCTCCCTGGGTATCAAGCAACTGGAAAGCGATCCGTTCTCCGAGTACGTTCAAGAGAACGACAAAGGCGCAATCGTTAAAGGCATCGTGAAGGAAGTTGACGCTAAAGGCGCCATCATCACTCTGGCCGACGATATCGAAGCGACTCTGAAAGCCTCCGAAATCAGCCGTGACCGCGTTGAAGACGCGCGCAACGTTCTGAAAGAAGGCGAAGAAGTAGAAGCCAAGATCATCAGCGTTGACCGCAAGAGCCGCGTAATCCAGCTCTCCATCAAGTCGAAAGACGATGCTGAAGAGAAAGAAGCCATCCAGAGCCTGCGCGACAAGCCAGCTACCTCTGAGCCTTCTGCTGGTCCTACCACTCTGGGCGACCTGCTGCGTGCACAAATGGAAAAGCAGAACTAAGTTCTGTCAGACCATAGAAAAAGGGCGACTTCGGTCGCCCTTTTTTGTGCCTGGGATTTAGTGTTGTGCGCAGCGTCGCCTTGGTGTTCTGCAGGTGGAACGCTGTGGTCGCGCTGGCAGCGCATCGGCTCCTGCAGGCTCTATCTGGCAGTGATCGCCGTGGAGTGGCTTCAGTGAAGCTGAGCGGCGGCTAGCGGCCGTGCGGCGCAATGCCAACTCTCATCGAGTTACGCCCCAACTCTTTGAATATAAGTCAATACTTGGGCTGTTCAAATTCCTCCGGTCATGCTAAAACCTTCGAAGCGCTTTTCCTAGCTGCTTGAAAAAGAAGGGAAAAATATGACGAAGTCGGAGTTGATCGAACGAATTGTCACCCATCAAGGGCTGCTCTCATCCAAGGATGTGGAGCTGGCCATCAAGACCATGCTTGAGCAGATGTCCCAATGTCTGGCTACCGGCGATCGGATTGAAATTCGTGGGTTTGGTAGCTTCTCGCTGCACTATCGTGCGCCTCGTGTGGGTCGCAACCCAAAAACCGGGCAGTCCGTCAGCCTCGATGGCAAGTTCGTGCCTCATTTCAAGCCGGGCAAGGAATTGCGCGATCGGGTGAACGAAGACGAAGAAGAAAGCGTCTGAGTGTTTTTGGGGTAGGAGAAGGTTATGCGTGGGGTTAAGCGCGTTGTTCTGGTGCTGGCTATGCTAATTGTCGTGCTGGCAGTGTTGGGGTTCGTGCTGGAAAACCAGCAGGGCGCGTCTCTTTCATTCCTGGGCTGGGTGACCGGGCAGATGCCGGTGTCGGTGTTTGTGGTCGTGGCCTTGATAATTGGAATGCTGCTGGGACCACTGTTTAGTGTCATCGTTGGGTGGGGCCGACGTCAAAAGTCCATGCCCGCAAGGCGTGGGTAGAGGCTCAATGGTTATTGTGTCACTCGCGAGCCGTTCGTCGGATTTTTCTGGTGCGGTGCGCATCGGTTACGTCGAGTGATCGGCATGTGGTAAGTCCGGCGATACCACTGACTATTGTTTCGCGGCTACGAAATTTGCTTTTCTGCCCTTTTCGGACGGCCTATATAAGGGTTGCCCCTATCTGTGTAGGAAGACTCCTACAGATATGTCAAGACTTGTAATATGTCAGTGAGATGGCAAAATGGAATCTGTTCTCGATAACAGGCATTTTGTGCGCTAAAGTCCGGCAGCGACGCTGGGTTTTTTCGGCCATATAACTAAAATAAAAATACACAATCTTGTCTGCATAACGAGCCCGCAGTTTCTCTTTGAAGGCAGGTTTTTGTTGTGAGTAGTAGCTTCCGTGCTCCCCCGGTTCGATCGTCCGACGAAATTGATTTTGTGCGACTTTTCGCGTCTGTCTGGCAACAAAAAAAACTTCTGCTTTTCGTCACTCTCGGGGCGGGATTGATTGCGGCGTCCTACGCATTTTTAGCTGCCCCTGTATATAAGGTCAGCACGGTTTTGCGGCCTGCGGCGATTAATGATTTGGATGCGCTAAATCGATCAGAGATATATCAGCTTCCTCCGGCTGACGCGCTCCTCAAAGTGGGCGCAGCGCTCGACTCTTATGATACGCGCCTGAGCTATTTCAAGAAAAACCAGAAGCTTTTCGAGAAATTTGTTCGTCCTGGGCAGACTCTGGAGCAGAGTTTTCAGGAGTTCAATCATGACTCTATTCGTTTGATTCTTCCTGATGCAGATAAGAAAAACTCGCTGAGTTCTTACATCAAGCTCGAGATGATGTATCCGAAAGGCGTCGACGGCGTCTCTATTCTTAATGGCTTTGTCGACTACGCTATCGAAAGTGAGCGCGAACGCGTCACGGCTGATTTGAATGTGATCGTTAAAAACCGTTTGAGGGAGCTTAAAGGCAAGCTCGATTCGGCTCGCTCAAACTACGATATTGAAAAAGAAGCCAAAATAGCGTCATTGCGAGAAGCTGACTCGTTGAAACGCGCGCAATTGCAGGATGAGTTGAAGGCGCTGCGTTCTCAGTTGAAAACCTTGCGTAGCGACCGTATTGCTCAGCTGAATGAGGCTATAGGGATTGCCCGTTCCCTGGGCATTCAAAAGCCGGCTACGCCTTCTTCACTTGGTGAATCGGCCGTGACGAACGCTGGTAGCGTGATGCGTACGGAGGTGAACAACCAGCAGATCCCACTTTATTTTATGGGGGTAGATGCGCTTAAGGCTGAGCTTGCTGCATTGCAGTCACGCAAGTCGGATGATTTTACCGAGTCGCGCATCGCTCAAATCGCCAAGGAACTTCAGTTGCTCGCATCCAACCGAGAGATTGAGGTCCTGGATGCTCGAAAAAATGAAGATATCTTTCTTGCGGGCGTTCAACCGTTGAGAACAGAGATTTTCCGTTTGAGTAGCCTGAATATCGACCTGGCGAAGCTGCGGCTGGTGAGTATTGACCAGCAGGCCCTTGAGCCGTTGGTTCCGTCGAGTCCGAATCGTCCATTGATCATTTTTCTTGGCCTGCTCCTGGGGGCGATTGTCGCGATTGGTATTGCGTTGGTCAGGCAGGGGTTACGTGCTGTTCGCGACAATGCAGAACGCGATGGGCACGAGCCGGCAGGCTCACTTCTCCATTCGGTCGCTCAGTTGGATCGGCAACAAGAGCCTGGCAATAAGTTAAACCGAAAATAACTCCAAGGCCGTGAAGCTTTTGGCTTCACGCGTTTTCCCCTCGGGGCCGTATTTCTTGCTTTCATACGGAACCTGCATTACGTGCTTGCGCAACTGTGAACCGCCGAGGGGCATTCCTGGGTGGTTTCTCGGCTATCAAAAGTTACTAAGCTTTGCGTCGAGTCTTCATGGCGTTTCGGTATTTGATCTTTGTTTACTTGTGCGGGCGTCAAGCGTCCTGCACAGGTTTGTATTGTTGGTTTAATAGTTGATGGTGCACCGCCTAATACGGTTTGATGTGGATTTTTATGTGCGGTCTCCAGGTTAATGGCTTATGGCTAGTATTGGTTCGGAATTTGATAAGGGCGTCCCGTTCGGCCAGGTCGGTCGTGCAGGGTGCGCCGGCGATTAGCAACGAGCTGCATGGCACAGTCGAGCGTGGGCCCAATTGCGATCTCGGATAGGTCGGGTTCCTGTGGGGCAATAACCAAAAGCCCAATTTCAATGAGAGGTTGCGACGCACCATTGCGGTGAAGCGGCTCACCGCAAATGTTGCGGTAAAACCTTGTCCTGTCCTGAACTGAGGGGGGGATGATGGGGTCTCATGGGGCGTGTGGTTGAGCCAGCCAGGCGTTATGTTGGCACGCTTGTTGATGATATGCTGCGCTGCAAAGCAGAGGCGGTTGCAGTTGGAGCGGCGAAAACTCGCTTGCGCGTAATCGGTAGGTCAGGCAGGGGCATGGCAGCGTTGCTGGTTTCCAGACTGATTCTCTGACTAAATAATGATATGGAATCGTTGGTAATCTAATGACTTTAAAGATCTTGAGTGTTTTCGGTACGCGACCGGAAGCTATAAAAATGGCTCCATTAGCTTTAGCGTTGAATGCAGATGAGCGTTTTGAGGCCAAAATCTGCGTCACGGGTCAACACCGTGAAATGCTGGATCAAGTGTTAGAGTTATTTAAACTTGAACCTGACTTTGATCTTAATATCATGAAGTCGGGTCAAGACCTTACCGACGTGACAACTGGTATTCTTCAGGGAATGAAAGAGGTCTTCCGGACTTATCGGCCGGATATTGTCTTGGTGCATGGTGATACCGCTACGACCTTTGCAACTACATTGGCGGCGTACTATCAGCAAATTCCTGTGGCTCATATCGAAGCTGGGCTTCGCACCGGAAATTTATATTCTCCCTGGCCGGAAGAGGCCAATCGAAAGTTGACGGGAGCACTCGCGCTTCTTCACTTCGCTCCTACTGAACGATCGCAACAGAATTTACTGCGTGAAGGGGTGTCACCTGACGCGATTCATGTGACTGGGAATACTGTAATCGACGCTCTGCTTGAGGTCGTACAGAAGCTCGAGACCAATGACCAGTTAAAACAGAAGTTCTCCGAGCAGTTCGCATTTTTACCTGCTCAACGCCGCGTCATCCTTGTGACAGGGCATCGGCGTGAAAGCTTCGGCGATGGATTCGAAAGGATCTGCAGTTCGTTGGCTTCGATTGCCCATGAGTTTGATGATGTGGAGATCGTGTATCCCGTTCATTTGAATCCAAATGTCCGTGAACCGGTCAACCGTTTGTTGGCTGGTATAAAAAATATTCACCTCATCGAACCATTGGATTATCTACCTTTTGTCTATTTGATGAATCGGTCGTACTTGATTCTGACGGACTCCGGTGGTGTGCAGGAAGAGGCACCTTCTTTGGGCAAACCCGTGCTGGTCATGCGGGACACTACCGAGCGGCCTGAGGCGATTGAGGCGGGTACCGTCAGATTGGTCGGTACAGAGAAGGACAAGATAGTTCACCACTTGCGTGAGCTTTTACTTGATCAGAAGGCTTACGAGGAGATGAGCGTTGCTCATAATCCTTATGGTGACGGTCACGCCTGCATGCGTATTGTTAATGCTCTAGCCACTTTCAAAAATTAAGGTTTGGTCATGGATTTTTCCACTATTTCTGTAATTGGTTTGGGCTATATCGGTTTGCCAACCGCAGCCGTTTTTGCTGCGCGAAAGTTAAAGGTCATTGGTGTCGACGTTAATCAAAAGGCCGTCGATACGATCAACGGCGGACAGATTCATATCGTTGAGCCTGATTTGGACATAGTCGTGCACGCGGCCGTGACCGAGGGGTATCTGCGCGCCAGTACACGACCTGAGCCGGCGGACGCCTTCTTGATTGCGGTGCCCACTCCTTTCAAGGATGGTCATGCTCCGGACCTTTCTTACATTGAGTCCGCAAGCAAATCCATTGCGCCAGTATTGAAAAAGGGTGATCTGGTCATCCTCGAGTCCACTTCTCCCGTGGGTGCGACTGAAAAGATGTCGGCATGGCTGGCTGAAGCACGCCCTGACCTGACGTTCCCGCAGACCCATGGCGAGGCGTCGGACATTCGCGTGGCTCACTGCCCTGAGCGCGTGCTTCCCGGTCACGTGTTGCGCGAGTTGGTACAGAATGATCGCGTCATCGGCGGGATGACACCCAAGTGCTCAGAAGCCGCCACACGTCTGTACAAATTGTTTGTAGAGGGCGAGTGCATTATCACCAACGCCCGAACAGCAGAAATGTGCAAGTTGACCGAGAACAGCTTTCGCGATGTGAATATTGCCTTCGCGAACGAATTGTCGATGATATGCGATAAGTTCGATGTCGATGTGTGGGAGCTTATCAAGCTCGCCAACCGGCACCCTCGCGTCAATATCCTCCAACCAGGACCTGGCGTGGGTGGGCATTGCATCGCCGTCGACCCTTGGTTCATCGTGAGTCAGGCTGAAGGCCAGGCGAAACTGATCCAAACTGCACGTGAAGTCAATGACTCAAAACCGTCGTGGGTTATGGAGAAAGTTGATGCTGCTGTGGCCGATCATCTGTCGAGTCACCCCGGGAAGTCGGAAAAAGACATTGTTATCGCGTGCTTCGGCCTGGCATTCAAACCTGATATTGACGACCTGCGGGAAAGTCCATCTCTGGAAATTACGAAAAATATCTCAAGCCGGCACGCCGGGAAGGTTATTGTCGTAGAACCTAATATTGATTCTCTGCCTGCGACGTTGCCGAACGCTGAGTTGTGCACAATAGAAGAAGCGTTTGAGCGCGCGGATGTCTTGTTGTTACTGGTGGATCACAAACCATTCAAAAGTGTTCCTTCTTCACTTCTCGAGGGTCGCCGGATTGTTGATACCCGGGGAATCTGGCTTGTATGAAAATTCTTCCGGTTATTATGTCTGGAGGTTCGGGAACGAGACTCTGGCCGCTTAGCAGAACTCTTTACCCGAAGCAGTTTCTGGCAATTTCGGGGCGGGAGACGTTGTTTCAGCAGGCGATTGCCCGACTGTTGAAGATTGACGGTCAAGGCTCGGATTTATTGGCTCCATGCATCGTTGCCAACGATGAGCATCGTTTCCTGTGTCTCGACCAGATCCGGGAAATGAACGTCTCTAAAGCTGTTGTCATTCTTGAACCGGTAGGACGCAATACGGCCCCTGCGCTTACGTTGGCGGCGCTTTATGCGCGCGATGAGGTGGGAGAGGAGATTGACCCGGTTCTGGTCGTTGTCCCGGCCGACCAGATGATTCTCGATATTCAAGCTTTTACTGACACGGTCAGTAAAGCGGTCGATGTTGCGAAAGACGGCAGCATTGTGATCTTGGGGATTACGCCTGATCGCCCTGAGACGGGTTATGGTTATATCCACTCGGCAGATCCCTCTACCGTCAAGAGGGTGGATGCGTTTGTTGAAAAGCCTGAGCGGACAACCGCAGAAAAATACCTGGAAGATGGAAGCTATTTCTGGAATAGCGGTATTTTTGTGCTGCGCGCGTCAGTCTGGTTGAAAGCACTGGGCGCGTTCAGAAGTGACATCTTCGATGCCACTGAGGCCGCGTGGAAGGGCCGAGTTGAAGATAATGGGTTTATTCGACCACAACTTGACGCGTTTTCCCTGATACCGCCTGAGTCGATTGACTATGCCGTGATCGAGCATTGCGCGAAAACGCCTTCAGCTGGCCTGACGTTGAAAATGCTCACGATGGATGCCGGTTGGTCTGACCTTGGAGCATGGGATGCTGTTTGGCGTTCGAGTGAAAAGGACGAAAAACAAAACGCTACCCATGGCGACGTAATAATAGACTCCAGCTCCAATACATTGGTTTACGCCTCTCACCGTTTGGTAACGGCCGTGGGGCTTGAAAATATTGTTATCGTCGAGACGCCTGATGCCGTATTGGTTGCGGATAAAGATCGTAGCCAGGGTGTGAAGGCTATTGTCGAAGCGTTGAATATCAAGGCCAGGCCAGAATCAAAGCTTCATCGTCGTGTTCATCGCCCGTGGGGCTGGTACGACAGCATAGATTCGGGCTCACGCTTTCAGGTGAAGCGGATATTGGTGAAGCCGAAAGCAACCTTGAGTTTGCAGAAGCATTACCATCGGGCGGAGCATTGGATTGTTGTGTCTGGCACCGCTGAAGTCACCTGTGAAGATCGTGTTTTCCAGCTGAACGAAAACCAGAGTACATATATCCCTATTGGCCATGTTCATCGCCTTTCCAATCCTGGCACCATTCCTCTTGAGATCATAGAGGTGCAGTCGGGAACGTACTTGGGTGAGGATGATATTGTTCGATTTGACGATACCTATGGACGTGTTTAAGGCTTAAATTTTTAGGAGTTGTACAGATGCAGAAGCATGCGCTGGTTACTGGTGTTACAGGTCAGGATGGGGCTTACCTTGTCGAACTGCTGCTGTCCAAGGGTTATAAGGTCTATGGCGCCTATCGCCGCACAAGTTCTGTAAGTTTCTGGCGATTAGAGGAACTTGGTGTTTTTGGGCATGATGATCTTCATCTTGTCGAATTTGATTTGACTGATCTCTCCGGAACTATTCGTTTAATTCAGAATTGCGCCCCGGACGAGGTTTATAACCTGGCGGCTCAAAGCTTCGTAGGCGTTTCCTTCGATCAGCCAATTACTACCGCGCAGATTACCGGAGTCGGTGCGCTTAATTTGCTCGAAGCGATCCGAATAGTAAATCCGAAGATTCGTTTCTATCAAGCTTCGACATCTGAAATGTTTGGGCTGGTACAGGCTGTTCCTCAATCTGAAAGCACGCCTTTCTACCCACGCAGCCCTTATGGTGTTGCGAAGTTGTTTGCGCATTGGACAACCATCAACTATCGCGAATCATATGATATTTTTGCCACCAGCGGCATTCTGTTCAATCATGAGTCTCCGCTGCGAGGAAAAGAGTTTGTTACTCGTAAAATTACCGATGCTGTTGCCAGCATCGAAATGGGCGAGCAGCAAGTGCTGGAACTCGGAAACATGGATGCCAAGCGAGACTGGGGTTTCGCTAAAGAGTATGTAGATGGCATGCACCGGATGTTGCAGATCGACACACCGGAAACATTTGTGCTTGCTACTAACCGTACTGAAACCGTTCGTGATTTTGTTGCCATGAGCTTCAAGGCCGTAGGGGTTGATATCGATTGGTCTGGAAGTGGCGAGAACGAATTCGGCGTTGACCGTCGTACCGGCATCACCCGGGTAAAAGTTAACCCACGCTTCTATCGACCCGCGGAAGTCGAGTTGTTGATTGGCGACGCTTCGTTTGCAAAAGAGCGGTTAGGCTGGAAACCAGAAACGACGCTGGAGCAACTGTGCCAGCTGATGGTTGAAGCTGACTTGAGAAGGGTTCGCAATGGCACTTCAAAGTAAAGATCGGACAGTACTGATTACAGGGCTCTCGGGTTTTACTGGAAAGCATTTGGCGCAAAGCCTCACCAAGGCCGGCTGGCGGGTTGCCGGCCTTGGTGGGGAGCGCCTGGCCTGTGAGTTTGACCACTTGGATGCGGACCTGAATGACACGGCGCGACTCAGTGGTTGGATAAAACAGGTTCAGCCCACCCATGTTATTCACTTGGCCGCGCTGGCGCATGTCACCAGCAGCGATGCCTTGTCATATTACCGAGTCAATGTATTGGGTACAGAAAGCCTTCTTAATGCGATTAAGGAGGCTGAGGTGGTCGTTGAAAAAATCATCATTGCGAGCAGTGCAAACATTTACGGGAACGCTATTTCATCGCCTATTTCAGAAAGCAGTGAACCGCAGCCCGTTAATCATTACGCACTGAGCAAGCTGACGATGGAGGCCCTTGTCCGCAAGTGGTTTTCTCGTATGCCTATATTGGTGGTACGGCCATTCAATTACACTGGACCCGGCCAGTCGGAGTCATTCGTTTTCTCCAAAATCGTGGGCGCATTTGCCCGTGGAGAAAAGGAGCTCAGATTGGGCAATCTGGATGTATCCCGCGACTTGTCTGATGTCGGTTTTGTGGTGGAGGCCTATTCAAGGCTGTTGACGTCCAATCAACGTGGTGAGTTTATAAATATCTGCTCGGGGCGCAGCATTTCCTTACTGAGCGTGATTGATGAAATGGAACAGATTGCAGGTTATCGGCCAACGATAACAGTTGATCCTGCCTTTGTCAGGGAAGATGAAGTTAAAGAGCTTTATGGTAGTCCGGCCAAGCTCTTTGATGTGGTAGGTGAAATTAATGTGCCTAGTTTGCACGATACATTGCTGTCAATGTATCAGCAGAAGGCACGTGTTTAATACGGTTGGCAAGTAACGGGTTGGTGCACTGTGCGTATATGTTTTTTTGCTAATATGTCCGCTCACGCTAATTGGCGCGAGATGTTTGATAAAGTTGAGTTTTATCGGGTTGATATTCGAATTCTCAAGGAGCTCGGACACGAAGTCGTTCTGTCTGGGACGCCGGGCACTCTAGATTGGAAGGCCGATCTCTATTTTTGCTGGTGGTGGGGGCATTCACCATTTCCGTTGCTCGCCGGAAAGCTACGTCGTCGTCCGGTGATCGTAACTGGCGCTTTTGACTACTCCACCTGCCGGAAGGAAATTCCGGGTCTTTGCTATCTGGATCGCCCGTTATGGCAGAAGGCGGTACTGCGCACCTCGTTGTTATTAGCCGATCGAAACTTGTTTATCTCACGCTCTGAGTGTGAAGAGGTTACATCTAACCTGCCGGTTAGGAACCCGGTGTACGCGACGCTGGCGATTGATACGGATTACTATTCTCCTGGCGAGCTTTCAGCGGTCGAATCGGATTATTTTTTTACAGTGACCTGGACAAGTCGTACAAACGCCATTCGTAAGGGACTCATTCCGACGATAGAAGCGTTCGCAAAAGTTTCGTCTCATTCAAGTCATCTTCGACTTGTCGTTGCTGGTAAGCACGGCGATTACCTGCAGGAACTAAAAGATTTGGCGCAGCGCCTGGGTGTAGCAGACAAGGTGGAGTTTGTCGGGATGATTTCCGATGAGGAGAAATTGCATCATTACAGGAATTGCCTGGCTTATGTTCAACCGACACTCTATGAAGGTTTTGGACATGCGATCGGCGAAGCGCTGGCGTGTGGCGCGCGGGTAATCACCTCGCCACGGGGCGCGGTGCCGGAAGTCGCAGGCGACTTCGCTTACTGGGTTCAGCCAGATAGCCAGGAGGAAATTGCAGCGGCCATGGCGGCAGTTGTGGCGACACCGGTTTGTGCTGAAGACGCCAAAGCCAGGCATCAGTGGATTTCCTCGAATTATTCCATCGCGGCCCGTCGTGTGGCGCTTAAGAGTGTTCTGGATTCCTTATCACCGGTGAAATAAATGAGAGCGTCGTTGAGAATATTTATAAAGGTTGATGGCGGTACCGTGTGTTGAATCGTCTGATCGGCATGTTTGAGAACTCAAAGCTTTTGCAGCTTATTGTTATTACGGCCTGTATTCAGGGTGGCGTAATAATAAGTCAGTTTTTAATCACGCCTTGGGTTGATCCTTCAGTGGTCGGTACGGTGCGCTCGCTGGAAACAATTATCGCACTGGTGGTACTTGCGGGCAGTTTGGGCATGCAGAGTATCGCTATCCGCGACACCGCGGCGAGCAATGGTGTTTTTCACCAAAGTGAAGTGCTTCGCCAGGTTTTTTTGTTAGTTGCGATGGCTTCAGGTGTAGTGATCTCAGGGGTATATATAGCGCATGAGTTTTTATTCACTTCAGTGATCAGTTCATATGTTTTTAATGCCTGTGGCCTGGTCCTGCTAACTAATCTGCTTCGTGTGACTACGGGATTTGCCCAAGGTGCGAAGGCAATGCGCGAAATCTATTTCGTGCTGATGCTGGTTACGTCCATTGGCGTTATTATGCATGTTGTATTGACGAAACTGTTTGGCATCAAAGGGTGGATGGTCGCTCGTTACATTGGAGAGTTTTCCTGTCTTGCTGCGATATGGTGGAAGCTACGAGCTCATATTGTGCTGGCGTTGGATTTTCGTTGTGTGAATCGCAGCGCATTGGTGGCTAGCGCCAAGTCCGGGGCGATTAACAATGCAGGTCTATTTGTTCGTTTGTTAGTGGACAGTTTGCCTGTTTTGATGTTGACCGCCTATCATGTAAAAGCTGATGAAATTGGATTTTTTGGTATTGCCATATTGAGTCTCATACTTGGTTTACTTCCGTTGGCAATAATTGCGCAAAGGGCGTTGCCGGACTTGGTAGAAGTAATCAATAATAAAAGTGAGCTCCGCGACAGGTATCACGCACTTTCCAAAAGCATGTTGAAGATTTCGTCTACGGTTGCACTGTTGCTAATTTCAGTCTCTACAGTGTGGGCGTTGTTTGTTGGTGGTGCTTATAAGCAGACCGCGATCTATGTAATTGTGCTGGCATTGACCCTGCCCTTGAAGGCCGTTGCACTTACGAGCGGTACGCTACTGGTCGCGTTGCGTATTTTTGGTTTGAGCCTCAAAACCAATATCGTCGAAGGCTTGTTTGTTTTTTTGATTCTATACGTAGGTATCCCCATTTTGGGTGCTTGGTCTGGAGTTCTGGGATATTTCGTTGGTGCTGCGTTATCCTCAGTACTTCTCCTGGTTGCGGTGAGAGCCCGCCTCGCTGAATTATGATCCAAGAGGTGAAAACGTTGGAAAATAAATATACAGAGCAAGAGGGCTTGTTACCCAAACCAGGGAAAGGGGTTTTCGATTGTTTTAGTTTTGGTTTTTTCTTTCTGGTTATATGGTTCGCAGGTGTCATCGTCCCTCTGTATCCCTTTATCATGGGGTTTGACGGGTTTACTCAATATTGGGAGTATCCTTTTTTCGATAAGGACAGCTCTATAGGTTATGCAGTTTTACTGTATGCCGGGACGTTGATTTTCGTTTTGATGGGGTGCTGGCTGGGGCGAAAAACTTATCTTAGTTTTCCCGGTAGAACTCGCAACATCGTAAGCTCAAGGATTTTTTTTCAAAGGGCAGTTATATTTACCTTGGTGGCGTTGCTAGGATTTTTAACTATTCTTTTTATTCTGGGGGGGATATCCGGTTTGCTTCAGGGCGCCAGTGATCGGATAAGGGCGTTTGCAGGGTTAAACGGCCTGTTTCTTCTGGAAAACCTGATGCTTTCTGTCTCGCTTGCCTGGTTCATACGTTTGACGCGTAGTGGAAAAAAATCACGTGCCGAGCGTTTTTGTTTCTGGCTGTACTTTTTGGGCGGGTTATTTATTTGTGCGCTTCAAGGGCAGAAGTCAACAATCTTCATTATCATATTGTCGTTGATTATAGTCCGGCACTATCGTGTCAAGCGTGTCAACCTCGTAAAAGGTGCTGTGCTCGGCGCAGTAATGTTTGTTTCTCTGATGGCTTACCACTTGTTTAAGCAAGAGTATCTCGCAACAGGTAAGTTTTATTTTGTCGACGAAAATCAAGGTGTCTTTTTATCGTTTGTTCATTTTTTAGCGATACAGTTCACGGGTAATTTGATGCAGTTGCAAACAATGACCGTGCTCATAGACGCGATGCCACAGAAGCTAGAGTGGCAAAACGGTTCAATGCTGCTGATGGTCGTATTGATCTTGTTACCTTCGGGGCTTTTTCCTGACAAGCCGCTCACCACTGCCGGCGTATTTACAAGTGCTTTTTGGCCAGATAAATGGCTCACGGAAGGAACGACATTGCCGCCGGGCATATTTGGCGAGATTTATATGAATTTTGGCACCTTAGGCGTATTGTTCGGCGGATTTTTTATCGGGCTTATAGGTGGGCGGCTTTATGGCGCAGTCGTCTATAACCCTAAAAGTGATAGAGCATTGGGTATCTATGCATTGGCAGTCGCATCCATGCTTCATTTTTTTCGTGGGGAACTGGCTTCGGTCGTTCTTCTCATGGCGTCTATATCGCTTCCTTTTTTATTCTTGAGCTCAAAGCGCGAAGAGCCAGTCAATAACCCAATCTAGAGAAACTGATATGTGCGGAATTTTGGGCTACATTCACAACGGAACGCGGGAATCTATTGACTTCTCTTCAGCGCTTTCGTTTATTCGACGTCGTGGGCCTGATGATCAAGGCGTCTGGGCCGATACCGACGTTGGTGTATGGTTGGGCCAGGTGCGCCTTTCCATTCTCGATACCACTTCCGCCGGTCACCAACCCATGGTCTCTGCCGATGGGCGAGTGGTCATGGTGTTTAACGGTGAAATCTATAACTTTCGGGAGTTAAGGGCTCATCTCGAAGCGGCGGGTGATCATTTTTCCAGCCAGTCCGACTCCGAAGTATTGCTCGCACTGTTCTGTCGTTATGGGATTGAGTGTTTAAACCGCTTGAACGGGATTTTCGCGGTCGTATTCTGGGAACGCGACACTGAAACGCTTTGGGTGGCTCGAGATCAGATGGGCGTCAAACCCCTCTATATCCATTCCAGTGATGGTTGTTTTGCATTTTCAAGTGAAATGAAGGGCTTGATCCGAGGCGGCTTCAGTAAAACTGAAATCGACCCGCAAGCCGTACTCGCGCATCTTGGTTTTCTCTGGTCGCCGGGTGATCGGACGATCGTGCGGGATATCAAAAAGGTTTTACCTGGCCAAGCGTTATGCGTCCGTAATGGGCATATCGAGAAGAGCTGGTTTTACTACGAACTGCCGATTTCCGAGAAACCCCTGACGAAAACGGTTGCTGATGTCGCTGTTGATGTCGCCGATGCCGTCAGGACTGCCGTCCAGCGTCAGTTGGTGTCTGACGTACCCTTGGGTTCATTCTTGTCAGGCGGCTTGGACTCCAGTGCCATCGTCGCGTTTGCAGCGCAGGAAATGCGCGATAAGGGGCGGTTGCAGTGCTTCAGTATCCGTGTAGACAACGGCTCCACTGCGAACGAGGGGTTCGCCGATGACCTTCCGTACGCACAGCGCGTTGCCAAGCATCTGGATGTCGACCTGCATGTCGTAGGCGTCGGCGATGAGATGATGGATCGTCTGCCTGAAATGGTTTATCTGCTCGATGAACCTACGCCGGATCCGGCGGCGCTGAATGCGTTGTTCATCTCGGAACTGGCAAGCCAGAACGGCATCAAGGTTCTGCTGTCGGGTGCCGGGGGAGATGATATTTTCACGGGCTATCGTCGTCATTTCGCGTTGGCGCAAGAGCGTTGGTGGGGCGGAATGCCTCGACCGCTGCGTTCGGTTTTGGCCAGCAGTTCAAACCTGCTTCCTGCATCCTCTCCGCTGTCTCGTCGTCTCGGGAAGGCTTTTCGCTATGCGGACTTGCCTGCTGATGATCGCTTGATCAGTTATTTCCTCTGGCTTGAACCTGAACAGGCGTATGGCCTGTTGGCGCCAGACTTGCGACGCCAGCTGGCGGCCGATGATCTGTTTGCGCCGATGCGAGAAACACTTTCGCGGCTGCCTTCGGATGCCACGCCCCTTGATAAAATGCTCACCCTGGAGTGCAAGCATTTTCTCACCGATCACAATCTCAACTACACCGACAAGATGGGTATGGCGACGGGCGTTGAAGTGCGTGTGCCGCTGCTGGATCTTGACCTGGTCCGCCTGGCTGGCTCATTGCCATCGGATATCAAGCAAAAAGGCCGGGAAGGGAAATGGATTTTCAAGAAGGCCATGGAACCCTATCTGCCTCACGACGTCATCTACCGGCCCAAGACGGGCTTCGGTGTACCGCTTCGCAACTGGTTGCAAGGACGCCTGAAGCCTTTGGTCGATGAGGTGCTTTCTCCTGCATCCCTGCTGAAAAGGGGGATATTCGATCCCAAAGCGGTGGCGCATCTGGTCGAAGCAGATCGTTCAGGCCGGATAGACGCTGCTTATACGTTGTTTGGCATCGTTTGCATGGAACTCTGGTGCAAACAGTATCTGGACGGCGATTTCGCCCTCGACGGTTGAGTGGGCGGCGACGCCACGGCCTTATCCGATGGTAGGATACATAGCTCTATACAAGTTTCTCAGTGATGAGTGAATTTTTAACTTTATTGGTGTGAATGCATGAAGCAGGTTGTTCAGAACATGGCTAGCGGTGAGACGTCATTGGTTAATGCACCCGCTCCCGCCGTTCGTAGTGGCACGCTAAAGATCCATACAACCAATACGCTGATTTCTGCCGGCACGGAACGCATGCTGGTAGGGTTTGGCCGTGCCAACTGGTTGGAAAAAGCTCGCCAGCAACCTGACAAGGTCCGCATGGTTCTGCAAAAGGTTCAGACCGATGGCTTGGCGACAACGGTGGAAGCCGTACGCTCGAAGCTTGCGCAGCCGTTGCCGCTTGGATACTGCAACGTGGGTGTTGTGGGGGCCGTGGGCAATGATGTGTCCGGGTTCAAGCCGGGCGACCGTGTGGTTTCCAATGGTCCTCATGCCGATATCGTTGTTATTCCCAAGAATCTGTGTGCCTTGATTCCGGACTCGGTCAGCGACGAAGCCGCTTCGTTTACCGTGCTTGCCAGCATCGGCTTGCAGGGCATTCGTCTGGCTCAGCCGACATTGGGGGAAACCTTTGTAGTCACCGGCGTAGGCCTGATCGGACTGATGACGGTCCAGCTCCTGCGGGCTCAAGGCTGCCGGGTACTTGCCGTTGACTTCGATGAGCAAAAGCTGGCATTGGCTCGCAGTTATGGCGCCGAAACCTGCAACCCCGGCAAGGGCGAAGATGTTGTTTCGGCGGGAATGACATTCAGCCGCGGAAGAGGGGTGGATGGCGTCATCATTACGGCGTCGACCAAGTCGTCCGACCCGGTCACCCAGGCGGCACACATGTGCCGTAAGCGTGGGCGCATTGTTCTGGTAGGGGTAACCGGGCTTGAGTTGAGTCGAGCCGACTTCTATGAGAAGGAACTGACATTCCAGGTTTCATGTTCTTACGGGCCCGGGCGCTACGATCCGAGTTACGAAGATCAAGGCAACGACTTCCCGATAGGTTTCGTTCGCTGGACTGAGCAGCGCAACTTCGAAGCCGTCCTGGACATGCTCGCCAGCGGCCAATTGGAGGTCAACTCGTTGATCTCCCATCGGGTTGCATTCGAAGACGCCGCGGATGCCTATCAGACGCTTACGACGGATAATTCGGCGCTGGGCATCATTCTTCAGTACACCTCGGAAGAGACCGAGCGAAACATCAAGGAAGTGGTGCTGGCACCTGGTGCGGTAGCCAGTTTCGACCCGGTCAAACCCGTGGTGGGCTTCATCGGTGCAGGAAACTATGCATCAAGAATGCTGATACCGGCATTCAAGGCCGCAGGGGCTCAGTTCCATACGATTGTGACTGCCGGTGGCATCAACGGTGTAATACACGGCAGCAAGGCCGGATTTGCACAAGCCTCGACTGATATCAGTGCGATGCTTGGCGAGAGCACGATCAACACTGTTGCAATTGTCACCCGGCACGACAGCCATGCCCGTTTTGTCGCGCAAGCGCTGGAGGCGGGTAAACATGTGTTCGTCGAAAAGCCATTGGCAATTGAAGCCCAGGATCTGGCAAAGGTTGAAGAGGCCTATCGAAAGGCTGTCGAACAAGGGCTCAAGCCACATTTGATGGTGGGGTTCAATCGACGCTTTTCGCCGCAGGTGCAAAAGATGAAGGCGTTGCTCTCGGCTGTAAAAGAGCCCAAGTCTTTCATCATGACGATGAATGCCGGAGCGATTCCCGCAAATCACTGGACCCAGGACCCGTCAGTCGGCGGTGGGCGCATTATTGGCGAAGCGTGTCATTTCATCGACCTGATGCGTTTTCTCGCGGGCAGCAAAATTGTTTCGATCCAGGCCCGCAGAATGGGCGATACGCCTGCTGTTGCCATTACGGAAGATAAAGCGGCGATCACCCTGGGGTTTGAGGATGGCTCTTTCGGCACCATCCTCTATCTGGCCAATGGCGCTTCAAGCTTTCCAAAAGAGCGAGTTGAAGTTTTCGCTGCCGGACGCGTCCTGCAACTGGATAACTTCCGCAAGTTGAAGGGTTTCGGCTGGCCGGGCTTCAGCAAGCTGAATCTCTGGAAACAGAACAAGGGGCAAAGCGAGTGCGCTGCAGCTTTCCTGGCAGCGGTGCAAAACGGGGCGGTCACGCCGATCACTTCCGATGAGATTTTCGAAGTGGCGCGCGTGAGCATTGAAGTTGCCCGGATTCTGCGCGAGCAATGAGCCTTCTTCTTGTTAAAGCCAAAACTGCGATAGCTCTCGGTTTTGGCAATCTGGCGCGTGCATTGACGTATCGGCTCGGGGTCAAGACTGGCTTGAACCCGGTCCGACGCCTTCGGGCTGAAATTCCTCAAGGCCCGTTTTTTGCGGAAAGTGCGAGGCAGGCCGGCTCGTTGCCATGTGCGTCCCAATGGGATTCCCAGGTCCGGTATTTCGGGTTCTGGGAATGCCCGGTATCGGACGCGCCCCCTGACTGGCATTTGAATCCGCTGAATGGAGTTCGAGTGCCTGATCCCGGCCGGGAATGGTGGCGGATTCCTGATTTTGATGCCGCTGTCGGTGATATCAAGAATATCTGGGAAGCTTCGCGATTTGACTGGACATTGGTCTTTGCCCAGAAGTCCTGTGTTAGCGGGGCTTCAGGGACGGCGCAGTTAAACGGTTGGTTGACGGATTGGTGTGTCAACAATCCTCCCTATTGCGGTCCGAACTGGAAGTGCGGTCAGGAGGCGTCCATTCGTGTCCTGCACCTGGCGATGAGTTCGGTCATTGTCGAACAGTTTGCCAACCCGTTGCCGGGGCTTGTGGATCTGGTCCGACTGCACCTCAAGCGTATCGAGCCGACGCTGAGCTATGCGATGGCTCAGGACAATAACCACGGGACTTCCGAGGCGGCTGCACTTTTTGTCGGCGGCAGTTGGTTGACCTCAAGCGGTTGCCCCGAGGGCGAACGCTGGCAGCGATTGGGGCGCAAATGGCTCGAAAACCGGGCCGCTCGGCTGATCGAGCAAGATGGCAGTTTCAGCCAGTACTCCGTCAATTATCATCGGGTGATGCTCGACACATTTTCCATGGTTGAAATCTGGAGAAACAAGCTGGGGCTCCCGGCGTTCTCCGCCACTTTCCAACTCAGGGCTCGCACAGCCGCGCATTGGTTATTTTCGTTGGTCGACGAGCACACTGGAGATGCTCCGAACATTGGCGCAAATGATGGTGCCCGGCTGCTGCCACTGACGGATACGGACTATCGCGACTTCAGGCCTTCGGTCCAGTTGTCCATGGCGTTGTTTGCCGGAAAGAGAGCCTATGAGGCGGCAGGTGAATGGGATTTGCCACTGCAATGGCTGCTGCTGCCCGGCCCATCGGCGGTAGCGGAGCGTCCAGGTAGCCAGCTGTTTGATCAGGGTGGTTATGCATTGTTGCGGCGTGAACAAACCTTCGCTGTATTGCGCTACCCGCGCTTCCGGTTTCGCCCCAGCCAGGCCGATGCCCTGCATGTGGATCTATGGCGTGCAGGCATTAACCTGCTCCGGGATGCAGGTACCTTCAGCTACAACACCTCTGCCCAGTGGCTGAGTTATTTTCCGGGTACCGCCAGTCACAACACCCTTCAACTCGATGGGCGAGACCAGATGCCGAGGCTCAGCCGGTTTCTGTTCGGGGAGTGGTTGCGTACGCGCCAGGTCGAAAGCCTGGTTGAGCAGGCTGGAACAAGCGCCTGCGGCGCCACGTATATCGACGGTAACGGCGTCCGTCATAAGCGGCATGTGAGCCTGAGCGACACCGGCATGCTGGTCAGGGATGAATTTAGCGGATTCAAGGATCGTGCAGTTCTACGCTGGCGTTTGCAGCCGGGGGACTGGCGGCTTGAGGGCGACGTCCTGACCAACGGCTCCCATCGATTGTCGGTTGCAGGCAGCATGCCTATCGTGCGACGAGCGCTCGTCCAGGGTTGGGAGTCTCGTTACTACTTACAAAAAACTGAAGTGCCGGTGCTTGAGGTTGAGGTGACTTCGGCGGGCGTTTTGACTACGGAGTATCACTGGTAGACATGAAAGTCCTTTATTTTCATCAGCATTTTTCTACTCCGAAAGGAACAATCGGAATCCGGTCCTATGAGATGGCCCGTCGTCTGGTTGCGAGAGGGCACCAGGTAACCATGGTCTGTGGCAGCTATGGTGGCGGCGAAACGGGGCTGGAGAGCCCTTTCGTTGGTGGAAAACGCAAAGGTACCGTCGACGGTATCGAGATCATCGAATTTGACCTGGCGTACTCCAACAGCGATGGCCTGTTCGTTCGAGCGCTCAGCTTTTTAAAGTTTGCAGTGCGCAGTATCGGGATTGCGCTAACCGAGCGCTACGATCTGGTTTTCGCGACCACCACGCCATTGACAGCCGGTATCCCCGGGATATTCGCCCGGTGGTTTCGTAATAAGCCGTTTGTATTTGAGGTCCGGGATCTCTGGCCCGAACTGCCGAAAGCGATGGGCGTCATTCGTAATCCATTGATCCTTGCCGCCATGTCTTTTCTTGAGTGGGCGAGTTATCGCTCGGCTCACCGACTCATCGGGTTGTCGCCAGGTATTGTGGATGGCATTGCGCACCGCGGTGTGGCGCGTGACCGAATCGAAATGATCCCAAACGGTTGTGACCTTGATATTTTCAACACGCCTGCTGAGCCATGGTTGCCGGCAGGAGTGGATAAAAGCCATCTGGTAGCGGTCTTCGCGGGTACTCATGGAGTGGCCAACAAGCTGGACGCGGTGCTCGATGCGGCTCGAGAGCTTAAACTGCGAAAGCGCGATGATATCCGGCTGGTTTTGATCGGGCAGGGCAAGCTCAAGCCCGCGCTTCAGAAGCGTGCAGCGGAAGAACAGCTGGACAATGTGATATTTCATGCCCCGGTGAACAAGGCCCGGTTGTCCGGTTTGATGGCCAGCGCGGACCTGGGGCTGCAGATATTGGCAAACGTACCGGCCTTTTACTACGGAACGTCGCCTAACAAGTTTTTCGACTATATCGCGTCAGGGTTGCCTGTTTTAAATAACTACCCGGGCTGGCTCGCCGAGATGATTTCCACCGAGAACTGCGGTTTTGTCGTACCTGCAGATGATGCTGCGCTTTTCGCAGATGCTTTGATACAGGCGGCAGATGACCGTGACGAGCTGCGGGCGAAGGGCGCACGAGGCAGAGAATTGGCGGTCAGAGAGTTTGACCGGCGTAAATTGGCTGACCGGTTTGTAGATTGGCTGGAGGGTGGTGTTAGATGATCAAGCGTGGATTTGATTTATTTGCGTCGTTGCTTGGACTAATTCTGCTTTCGCCGGTCATAGCAATTATTGCCTGGAACATTCGCAAGAAGTTGGGCTCTCCCGTCTTGTTTCGCCAGGTACGACCAGGTCGGAACGGCAAGCCTTTCGAAATGATCAAGTTCCGTACGATGCGAGATGCTCATGATGCAAATGGTGAGCCTTTACCGGACTCCCAGCGCATGACAGCCTTTGGCAGCTTTCTGCGCTCCAGTAGCCTGGATGAATTGCCTGAATTGTGGAATGTGGTCAAGGGCGATATGAGCCTGGTAGGTCCACGACCGTTACTGATGGAATACTTGCCTCTCTACAGCGTCGAGCAATATCGTCGTCATGAGGTTCGCCCTGGCGTCAGCGGTTGGGCGCAGATCAACGGTCGGAACGCAATTGAATGGGAAGAAAAGTTCAAGCTGGATACCTGGTACGTCGACAATCAGTCTTTTTGGCTGGATATGAAGGTGATTTTCCTGACAATCAAGAAAGTTCTGGTGCGTGACGGTATCAGTGCCGAAGGCGAAGCTACCGCGCCTAAGTTCACAGGTTCCAAGCCATGAGCCGCCTTGCCTGGACGGTTCTTGAAATATAGGCGCCTCGCGAACAGCGGATTGAGCGAATTGCAACGGGGCTCGTAGTGACGAGTCTTTCATATTTTCGAATGAAAACTGACGGGTACTGGTTGTGTTGAATTCACCATTTTCTCCTTGGCCTTCTTTTACTGAAGAGGAAGCTGACGCCGTACGTGATGTGATTCTGTCCAATAAGGTCAACTACTGGACTGGTACACAGGGGCGTGAGTTTGAGAAGGAGTTCGCTGCATGGGCGGGCACCGAATACGCCATCGGCCTGGCCAACGGAACGGTTGCCCTGGACCTTGCCTTGAAGGCGTTGGGTATCGGTGCTGGCGATGAAGTGATTGTCACCTCACGCACGTTTCTTGCTTCCGTCTCGAGCATTGTGAATGCCGGGGCTGTTCCGGTTTTTGCCGATGTGGATCGCGATTCGCAAAACTTCAACGCGCAGACTATCCGCGCTGTACTGACTCCTCGCACCCGGGCCGTAATCTGTGTGCATTTGGCTGGCTGGCCTTGCGATATGGATCCGATCATGGCCCTGGCCGAGGAATTCGACCTTAAAGTGATCGAAGATTGTGCCCAGGCCCATGGCGCCCGTTACAAGGGGCGCCCGGTGGGGTCAATTGGCCATATCTCTGCCTGGTCCTTTTGTCAGGACAAGATCATGACCACAGGTGGCGAGGGCGGAATGGTCACAACCAACGATCGTAAGTTGTGGTCGGACATGTGGTCGTTCAAGGATCATGGCAAAAGCTGGGAAGCTGTCTACGAACGTAACCATCCTCCTGGTTTTCGCTGGTTGCATGAAAGCTTCGGTACGAACTGGAGAATGCTCGAGGTTCAGGCCGTCATCGGTCGGATTCAGCTCAAGCGCATGACCGATTGGCAGGCCAGCCGGCTGGCGAATGCCGGGCAGATATGGGAGTGCGCCAGCCAACTCAAAGGCTTGCGTGTGCCAATCATGCCTGAGGGCAGTGTTCACGCGGCGTATAAGTGCTACGTGTTTGTCGAGCCTCAGGCTCTCAAGGCCGGATGGGATCGTGATCGTATTCTGGCGGAGATTTCGGCACGAGACGTTCCGGTATTTTCCGGTTCCTGCTCCGAGGTCTATCTGGAGAAGGCGTTTGACAATACTGGCTGGCGTCCGGCGAGCCGGTTGCCGGTAGCACGGGAGCTCGGCGAGACAAGTGTAATGTTTCTCGTGCACCCGACGTTGACGCAGCATGAGATCGACAAGACATGCTCGGTGCTCAAGACCGTTATGCAGTTGGCTACCGAAGAGTAATCAGTTAGACAGTCAGGAATGCCCGTCTTTGTTTGCAACGCAGAAGGATTTGAGCTGCGGGCCAGTCAAATGGAATTTTCCATCATCATGGTATGAAGTCCCTTGGAATCATCCATGGTGGTGGCGGATGTACTTTAGGAGTAACAGAGGTGTTTCAAGGCGTTATGGATAAGTTGAGAACCTTATTACTGGGTTTAACGCGGCGGCAGAAACGTGCCTTCCAGGTAGTGACCGACGTTTTTCTTGTCTGGTTTGCCCTTTGGATGGCCTTTGTCGTTCGTTTGGGGATTGATGAGCTGATCAATCCTTTCACTGAATACCTATGGCTATTCCTGAGCGCCACGGTCATCGCTATTCCGCTGTTTGTACGGTTTGGTATGTACCGTGCAGTCATGCGCTATTTTGGAAACGATGCGCTGATCGCAATTATCAAGGCCGTCAGCCTGTCATCGTTGATTCTCGCGCTGGTTGTTTACTGGAGCGGCAACCATCAGTTGTTTGTTCCACGCTCGGTCATCTTCAATTACTGGTGGTTGAGCATGGTCATGATCGGGGGGCTACGCCTCGCGATGCGCCAGTATTTCCTGGGAGATTGGTTCGCGGCTGCGCAACATGTTCCTTTTACCAATCGAGATGATGGACTGCCGAAGGTGGCCATCTATGGTGCGGGGGCAGCCGGTAATCAATTGGTTGCTGCATTGCGCATGGGGAGGCTGTTGCGTCCTGTCGCCTTTATTGATGATGACAGCAGCATTGCCGATCGTGTGATTTCAGGCTTGCATGTCTATAAGCCAAAGCATATCCAGCAGATGGTTGACGTCACCGGTGCCCAGCAGATTCTTCTCGCCATTCCGTCTGCCAATCGTGGGCGCCGCCGGGAGATATTGACCTTCCTGGAGGGGTTCGCACTCCATGTGCAAAGCGTGCCCGGTTTTATGGATTTGGCCAGCGGGCGAGTGAAAGTCGATGATATCCAGGAAGTTGATATTGCTGACTTGTTGGGCCGTGACTCTGTCCCTCCTCAGGACGAGCTGCTTGAACATTGCATCAAGGAGCAGTCGGTTCTTATAACCGGGGCGGGCGGTTCAATCGGGTCTGAGCTTTGCCGGCAGATTCTCACGCTGCAACCCACGACACTGCTGTTGTATGAGCATAGCGAGTTCAATCTCTACAGCATCCTGCAAGAGCTTGAGCAGCGAATCGTGCGTGAGTCGCTTTCAGTTAAGTTATTGCCAATCCTGGGTTCTGTGCGCAATCAGGAAAAGCTCTTTGACGTCATGAAAACCTGGCGCGTGAACACGGTCTACCATGCGGCGGCTTACAAGCATGTACCGATGGTCGAGCATAATATTGCTGAAGGCGTGCTGAATAATGTGATGGGCACACTGAGCGCCGCGCAAGCCTCTTTACGCGCCAATGTGGCGAACTTCGTGCTTATTTCTACTGATAAGGCGGTGCGTCCCACCAATGTAATGGGAAGCACCAAGCGTCTTGCAGAAATGACACTGCAGGCGCTCAGCAGTGAAATTGCTCCGGTGCTATTCGGTGAGACTTCGAATGTTTCCCGTGTGAACAAGACCCGCTTTACCATGGTGCGGTTCGGCAATGTGCTGGGCTCATCAGGATCAGTGATCCCGTTGTTCCACAAGCAAATCAAATCCGGTGGCCCGCTGACGGTTACGCACCCCAAGATTACCCGGTATTTCATGAGCATCCCTGAAGCCGCTCAATTGGTTATCCAGGCGGGCTCCATGGGGCTGGGCGGTGACGTATTTGTTCTGGATATGGGCGAGCCGGTGAAAATCGTCGAGCTGGCCGAGAAGATGGTGCACCTTTCCGGCTTGAGTATTCGCTCTGATAAAAATCTTCAAGGTGACATCTCCATTGAGTTTACGGGGCTGCGTCCCGGCGAAAAACTTTATGAGGAACTGTTGATCGGCGACAACGTAGTCACGACGCCGCACCCGATGATTATGAGTGCCAATGAAGACTACTTGCCCTGGGAGGTGTTGAAGGGCCGATTAACGGAGCTGCTCAGCGCCGTGGAACAGGATGACTACACGCGTGTGCGTCAGTTGCTGCGCGAAACGGTCAGCGGCTATTCCCCGGACGGTGAAATCGTCGACTGGATCTACCAGCAGCGTCGTCTTGAGCCCTGAGCTCACACCCTGTAACTCACCCATTTTTGACTCTCCCCAAACATCGCCTAAGTTTGAAAAGCAGCTTCGGAAAAGCTGCTTTTCCCTTATCGATGTCATGGAGCGTCACCAATGCATAAAGCGTATTTCTCCTCCCTCATCTTCGCCTTCCTCGCCAGCCTCTCGCTAGCCACAACGGCCGCACCCACCACCAAACCCGAAACCCCGACCCCCATCGCCGCCCAAATGACCAAGGTCGACCAAACCACCAAAGTCAGCCTCAACTCCGCCGACGCCGAAACTCTGCGCCGTGATCTATTCGGCATCGGCGCCGCCAAAGCCAAGGCAATCATCGCGTACCGTGAAACCAACGGCCCCTTCACGGCGATAGATGAGTTACTGGAAGTAAAGGGTATCGGCAAGGCGCTCCTGGAAAAGAACCGCGACAGGCTTGAGGTGAAATAAGAACCTGAAAAACAGGCGAGGAGGCCGGTCATCGACCGGCTTTCTTTTGCTCAACAACCTCTGCCTTCAAGCTCCCCCGCACCACATCAAGAATCCGTGCCGCCAACTCGGCACTCTCCACACTTCTCGCCAGCACCAACGCCCCCACCAGAGTCGACATCAGCACCAGGCTCTGCTCCTCGGCATTCGGGTTGCCAAGCGCCGTTTCAACCTGCTTGAGTCGAGCATTGAGGACTTCATCGGTGGTACGGCTGTTCTGCCCGCGCAACCCCATCTCCGATGACATCGTCGTCAGCGGGCAGCCTTGATCCGGCGAGGTCTGGTGCCATTCAGACAGATAGCTGTCGATGAACGCCTCCAACGGCCGTTCCTGGCTAAACAGCATTTCGCAATGCGCATCCAGCTCTGCAGCCGCCGCCTGCAACGCCTTTTCTACCAACTCATCCTTGGACTTGAAGTGCGCATAAAACCCGCCATGCGTCAGGTTCAACGCTTTCATCAATGGCTGCAAACCGGTAGCGCCAATGCCGTCACGGCGAAAGCGTACCGAGGCCTCCTTGATGATGCGCCGGTGGGTTTGGGCTTTGTGGTCTTGTGAATAGCGCATGGGAAGGCCTCCGAAACATCAGGCCATATTAACCAAGCTTCGCTGGGCATACGCGGGTGTTTACAAAATTGTGCGGCTCAACAATGGAGCCGCTTCAGTCTCAGCGATCCTGCGCATCCTTGGCGTCCGCTTGGGCATTGCGTTCTGCCACGCGCTTACGTTGTTCATCAGTCAATTCAACCTTGTTGGCGCTGTCTCGCAGCATCAACAAACCACCGACGATCGAACCGATCGCGACCACTAAAATCAACCAGGCATACCACGGCATAGGGCTCTCCTTGAGGCAGCAAACCGTGGGGAAATTTCCCACGGTAATGACTGCTTTGAGTAACGGGCTTTCTTAGTAGTTCATTGTAGGCCCGTTCTGCCCCGGTAGCCTTACAGCCCGGTCAACATAGCGTCCGCCGGTGCATCCGCGCGGTCTTGCGCGGTCAGTTGGAAGTACACAAAACCCACCACCATGAAGCCCAGGAAGATCAGCCCGATCAGCGCGTTGAACCACGCCATGGCCACCAGGCAGACCACGGCCAGTACCAGCGCAATCCCCGGCACGATTGGATAGCCCGGGGCGCGGAAGGTCCGCTCCAGCAGTGGCTCGGTCTTGCGCAGTTTGAACAGGCTGAGCATGCTCATGATGTACATGACGATGGCACCGAACACCGCCATGGTGATCATCGCGGCGGTCAGGGTCATGCCGCCCAGGTTGATCAGCCCGTCGCTGTAGATGGCGGCGATGCCGACGATGCCGCCGGCGATGATTGCCCGGTGCGGCGTCTGGAAGCGCGACAGTTTGGCGAGGAAGGAGGGCAGGTAGCCCGCGCGCGCCAGGGCGAAGAATTGGCGGGAGTAACCCAGGATGATCCCGTGGAAGCTGGCCACCAGGCCGAACAGGCCGATCCACACCAGCATGTGCAGCCAGCCCGAGCTGTCGCCGACCACGGTTTTCATCGCCTGGGGCAGCGGGTCGTTGATGTTCGACAGGGTGCGCCAGTCACCCACGCCACCGGCAAAGAACATCACGCCCATGGCCAGAATCACCAGGGTGAGGATGCCGCTGATGTAGGCCTTTGGAATAGTGCGCTTGGGATCTTTCGCCTCTTCGGCCGCCATGGCGGCGCCTTCGATGGCGAGGAAGAACCAGATGGCAAAGGGTATGGCCGCGAACATTCCGGCGATTGCCGGTGCGCCGAAGGTGTCGGAGCCGGCCCAGCCGTTGAGGGCGAAGTTGCTGAAGCTGAAGGCGGGAGCGACCACGCCCATGAACACCAGCAACTCGGCCACGGCGAGCACGCAGACCACCAATTCAAAGGTGGCGGCGAGCTTCACCCCGAGGATGTTCAGGCCCATGAACACAATGTAGGCGCCGACGGCCGCATGTTTCGGATCGAGGGCCGGAAACTGCACGTTCAGGTATGCGCCGATGGCCAGGGCGATCGCGGGCGGGGCGAAGACGAACTCGATCAGCGTCGCCAGCCCGGCAATCAAGCCACCTTTCTCGCCGAACGCCCGGCGGCTGTAGGCAAACGGGCCCCCAGCATGAGGAATCGCGGTGGTCAGCTCGGTGAAACTGAATATAAAGCAGGTGTACATGGCGGCGACCATCAACGAGGTCACCAGGAAGCCCAATGTTCCCGCCACGCCCCAGCCATAGCTCCAGCCGAAATACTCTCCGGAAATCACCAGCCCGACTGCGATGCCCCACAAATGCAGAGTGCCCAAGGTGGGTTTGAGTTGTGTGTTCATCGTGTAGCTCTCCCTGAACGGTTTGGAATGTTTCAGGGCATTGCAGCGGACATGCCATTAGCCAATGCGGTGTCGTAAAGGCGCCGAACTGTCGCCAAGGGAACGGTTTGGCGTTTGAATCATTTCAAGCGCTGCACCAGATGAGGGCGTTGGTGTCTGGTCTGACGCTATCGCGGGCAAGCCCGGCTCCCACATTTGAAGTGCATACCCCCCGTAAACCCCGCATAAACCCACTCTTTACGCCGTCTTTACGCCCCACCCATACCGTCGCTCTCGTTCCTTTACGCCACTCCTGCGGACAATCCTCCTACACGCGGCAGTCGCCGCACGACGGAGAAACTTCCATGAGCGTTCTGGACGGGGTGTCACTGCTGTTGGCTGTGGCGCTGTTCATTTATCTGCTGGTTGCGCTGTTACGCGCGGATCGGAACTAGGAGCAGGCTATGCACAGTTATGACTATTGGCTGATCATCGCCTTCTTTGCCTTGGTGCTGATTCCGGCACCGGCCCTGGGGCGGTTCTACTACAAGGTAATGGAAGGGCAGCGAACCTGGCTCACGCCGGTGTTCGGCCCGGTCGAGCGCGTGTGCTATCGCCTTTCGGGTGTCGATGCGGACCAGGAACAGAGCTGGCAGAAATACGCGCTGGCGTTGCTGGCGTTCAACCTTGCCGGTTTCGTGCTGCTGTTCGCGATCCTGCTGTTCCAGGAATACCTGCCGCTGAACCCGCAGAAATTGCCGGGTCAGGAATGGACCCTGGCGTTCAACACCGCCATCAGTTTCATGACCAACACCAACTGGCAGAACTACAGCGGTGAAGCGTCCCTGAGCTACCTCAGTCAGATGGTCGGCCTCACCGTGCAGAACTTCGTCAGTGCCGCCACCGGCCTCGCCGTACTGGTCGCGTTGTGCCGTGGGATCGGTCGCAAATCCACCAAGACTTTGGGCAACTTCTGGGTCGACATGACTCGCGCCACGCTCTACGGCCTGTTGCCGTTGTGCCTGGTGTTTGCGTTGTTCCTGGTGTGGCAGGGCGTGCCGCAAACCTTCGCTCACTACGTTAACGCAGTGACCCTGCAAGGCGTTGACCAGGTGATTCCACTGGGTCCGGCCGCCAGCCAGATTGCGATCAAGCAGTTGGGAACCAACGGTGGTGGCTTCTTCGGCGTCAACTCGGCGCATCCGTTCGAAGACCCGACTGCCTGGGCCAACCTGTTTGAGCTGGGCGCGATCATCCTGATTCCGGTGGCGCTGGTGTTCACCTTTGGCCACTACGTGAAAGACCTGCGTCAGAGCCGGGCGATCCTCGGTTGCATGCTGGCCCTGTTCATCATCGGCGGTGCTACCGCGATGTGGGCCGAGTACCAACCCAACCCGGCGCTGAACAACCCGGCGGTTGAACAGGCCGCGCCGCAGGAAGGTAAAGAAGCGCGCTTCGGCACCACTGGCACCGTGTTGTGGTCGGTGGCGACCACCGCCGCGTCCAACGGTTCGGTCAACGGTATGCAAGACAGCCTCAACCCCCTGAGCGGGATGGTGTCGCTGGTCAACATGATGGTCGGCGAAGTGATCTTCGGCGGCGTCGGCGCCGGCATGTACGGCATGTTGCTCAACGTGTTGATTGCGGTGTTCCTCGCCGGTTTGATGATTGGCCGTACACCGGAATACCTCGGCAAGAAACTCCAGGCCAAGGAAGTGCAGTTGCTGGTCGTGACCTTGCTGGTGATGCCGGTCGGCACCCTGGTACTCGGTGCCATCGCCGCCAGCCTGCCTGGCCCGGCCGGTGCCATCAGTAACCCTGGCCCCCACGGTTTCAGCCAGTTGCTGTACGCCTACACCTCGGCCAGTGCCAACAACGGTTCGGCGTTCGGCGGCTTCAGTGCCAACACCGCGTTCCACAACCTGATGTTGAGCCTGTCGATGTTGCTTGGTCGCTTCGGTTACATCCTCCCGGTACTGGCCCTGGCCGGCAGCCTGGCGATGAAGAAGACCGCACCGATTGGCCAGAACAGCTTCCCGACCCACGGCCCGCTGTTCGTGACCCTGTTGACCGTGACCATTTTGCTGGTGGGCGGCCTGACCTTCCTGCCGACGCTGGCACTTGGGCCTATCGCTGAACATCTGAGCATGGGCTTCTAAGGGGATATGAAAATGAATATGCCTGCAAAAAACGCGGCTCCCGTGAAAACCCAGGAGCCGGCCAAGACCGCAATGTCGGCCCTGTGGCGCCCGGCGCTGGTCCAGGCGTTCGTCAAGCTGGACCCGCGCCAGCTGCAACGCTCGCCGGTGATGCTGGTGGTCGAACTGACCGCGATCCTCACCACCATCCTGTGCTTTGTGCCGGAGGTGGCCGTACCGACCTACGTCTCCGTGCAAATCGCCGTGTGGCTGTGGTTCACCGTGCTGTTTGCCAACTTCGCCGAAGCCTTGGCTGAAGGCCGCGGCAAGGCCCGCGCCGACAGCCTCAAGGCCGGCAGCGAGGGCCTCAGCGCCCGCCGCAAGGAAGCCGACGGCAGCTTCAAGGTCGTGCCGGCCACCAGCCTGCGCAAAGGTGATGTGGTACGCGTGGTCGCCGGGGAAATGATCCCGGGTGACGGCGAAGTCATCGAAGGGATTGCCGCGGTCAACGAAGCGGCCATCACCGGTGAATCGGCCCCGGTTATCCGTGAATCCGGCGGCGACCGCTCGGCCGTCACCGGCAACACCCGCCTGGTCTCGGACTGGTTGATGATTCGCATCACCGCCAACCCGGGCGAGTCGACCCTGGACCGCATGATCGCCCTGGTGGAAGGCGCCAAACGCCAGAAAACCCCCAACGAAATCGCGCTGGACATCCTGCTGATCGGCCTGACGCTGATCTTCCTGCTGGTGGTGGTGACCCTGCAGCCGTTCGCCCACTTCGCCAATGGCAACCTGCCGCTGGTGTTCCTGGTGGCGCTGCTGGTCACGCTGATCCCGACCACCATCGGCGGCCTGTTGTCGGCCATCGGTATTGCCGGCATGGACCGCCTGGTGCGTCTGAACGTGATCGCCAAATCCGGTCGCGCGGTGGAGGCGGCGGGGGACGTGCACGTGCTGTTGCTGGACAAGACCGGCACCATCACTTTCGGTAACCGTCGTTGCACCAACGTGATCGCCGCGCCGGGTGTCAGCGGCAAGGAACTGGCCGAGGGCGCGCTGCTGGCATCCCTGGCGGACGACACGGCCGAAGGTAAGTCAATCGTCGAATACCTGCGCGGCCAGCACCCGCAAGCCGAGCCGTCGACGGATGAGCTGACCTCGGTACCGTTCAGCGCGGAAACCCGCCTGTCCGGCGTCGACTACCAGGGCCGTGTGTTCCGTAAGGGCGCCGTGGATTCGCTGTTGGCGTTCATTGGCCTGCAACGCCGCGACCTGCAACCGGCGCTGTCGCGGGAAATCGACAAGATCGCCCAGAGCGGCGGCACTCCATTGCTGGTGTGTGCCGACGGCAAGTTGCTCGGCGCGATTCACCTCAAGGACGTGGTCAAGCCCGGCATCCGCGAACGGTTTGCCGAGCTGCGCAAGCTGGGGATCCGCACCGTGATGGTGACCGGCGACAACCCGCTGACCGCTGCTGCAATTGCCGCTGAAGCCGGTGTGGATGACGTGCTCGCCGAAGCCACCCCAGAGAAAAAACTCGCGCGCATTCGTCACGAACAGAACGATGGTCGCCTGGTTGCGATGTGCGGCGACGGCGCCAACGACGCCCCGGCGCTGGCCCAGGCTGACGTCGGCATGGCAATGAACGACGGCACGCAAGCCGCCCGTGAAGCGGCCAACATGGTCGACCTCGACAGCGACCCGACCAAGCTGCTGGACGTGGTGCAGATCGGCAAGGAGTTGCTGGTGACGCGCGGTGCGCTGACGACGTTCTCTATCGCCAACGACGTGGCCAAGTACTTCGCGATCCTGCCGGCGCTGTTCGCCTCGATCTACCCGCAACTGGGTGTGCTCAACGTGATGCACCTGCAAAGCCCGCAGAGCGCGATCCTCTCGGCCATCGTGTTCAACGCGCTGATCATCGTGGTGCTGATCCCGCTGGCGCTGCGCGGTGTGCGTGTACAGGCGGCGAGTGCGGCGGCGTTGCTGCGTCGCAACCTGCTGATCTACGGCCTGGGCGGGATCGTGGTGCCGTTCGTGGGCATCAAGGCGATCGACATGCTGTTGACCGCGCTGCACCTGGTTTGACTCGATGCCCGCAGGTACCGGCAAACCGGTGCCTGCAGGTTGCAATGACCGAATTGAGGAATTTGAAATGTCCAACATTATCCGCCCGGCCCTGAGCCTGCTGGTGTTGATGAGCCTGATCACCGGCGTGGCCTATCCCCTGGTTGTTACCGGCGTGGCGCAAGTCGCGTTCCCTGACCAGGCCAACGGCAGCCTGGTGCACGATGCCAGCGGCAAGGTTCGCGGTTCGAGCCTGATTGCCCAGGATTTCACCGGTGACGGCTGGTTCCACCCACGGCCATCTGCCGGTGCGTTTGCTACGGTTTCCAGCAGCGCCAGCAACCTCGGCCCAAGCAACCCAGCACTGGCCGCTCGTGTATTTGACGATGCCAAGAAAATGCTGGTGCCAGACCAGGGACCGGTGCCGATGGCATTGCTGACTACCTCCGGCAGCGGTCTTGATCCACACTTGCCACCGCAGGCAATTGCCTATCAACTGGCCCGGGTAGCTGCCGCGCGTAATCTGCCGGTGGCGACCCTGCAGCGCTTGATGGATGAGCACATCGAAAGCCCGCTGGTGGGGCCGCCGGTGGTGAACGTGCTGGCGTTGAACATGGCCTTGGAAAAACTGTAAGCCGTGGCGACGCTTTTGCGAGCAAGCCCGCTCCCACATTCGACTGAGTTTCACCTTTGGAATGCGGTCAAATGTGGGAGCGGGCTTGCTCGCGAAGGCGGACTCAAGAAACCCACATCAACACCTGAAGGAAGACCGCCCGCATGAGCGACTCCGGCCGCGCCGATGCCCTGTTAGCCGATCTACCCCGGGACGGCCGTGGCCGGCTCAAAGTCTTCCTCGGCGCCGCGCCCGGCGTGGGCAAGACCTACGCCATGCTCCAGGCCGCCCACACCCAGCTGCGCCAGGGCGTGCGGCTGATTGCCGGCGTAGTGGAAACCCACGGTCGCGCCGAGACCGAAGCCTTGCTCAGCGGCTTGCCACAACAGCCGCTGCTGCGTTCCGAATACCGCGGCGTGATGCTGGAGGAAATGGACCTCGACGGCCTGCTCGCCGCCAAGCCCAAACTGGTGCTGGTGGACGAACTGGCCCACAGCAACGCCCCCGGCAGCCGCCACGAAAAACGCTGGCAAGACATTCAGGAATTGCTCTCGGCGGGCATCAACGTCTTCACCACGGTCAACGTCCAGCACCTGGAAAGCCTCAACGACCAGGTGCGCGGCATTACCGGCGTGCAAGTGCGCGAGACCTTGCCCGACTGGGTCTTGCAGGAAGCCGATGAACTGCTGCTGATCGACCTGCCATCCCGGGAACTGCTGGAGCGCCTGCGGGACGGCAAGGTGTACGTGCCGGAACAGGCCCGTGCTGCCATCGATGCCTTCTTCACCCAGACCAACCTCATGGCCCTGCGCGAGCTGGCGATGCAAACCGCCGCGGCCCATGTCGACGATGACCTGGCCCAGGGTTATCGCCAATTGGGCCAGGCCGCACCGGCTGTGCGTGGCCGCTTGCTGGTGGGCGTGGACGGCGATGCCCAGGCCGAACGCCTGGTGCGTCATGCCAGCCGCGTAGCCCAGCGTCGGCATTTGCCGTGGAGCCTGGTGCATGTGGATAACGGCCGGGTGCGGGATGAACAATCGCGCCTGCGCCTGCAAAACGCCCAGCAACTGGCCGAGCGCCTCGGTGGCGAAGTGGTGCTGCTGCGGGCGGGGGAAGTGGCCAAGACCTTGATCCAGCATGCTGCCGAACGCCGCGCCAGCCTGATTCTGGTGGGGCAATCGCGGCCGCGCTGGCATCGCACCGTGTTTGGTGGTGGCCTGGCGTCGCGTTTGTTGCGCAATGCCCGGGGCCTGGAAATCAACGTCCTCGACAGTGACGAAGTGCCGGCTCCGCCACGCCTGCCGGATGTGCGCGGGCTGGTGTGGTTTGACTATGCCCTCGCCGTGGTGGCAACCGTGATTGCGGCGGCGGTCGCTTGGGGCGTCGCCAGTGTTTTGCCTTTACCGAATATCTCGCTGGTGTTCCTCGCCGCCGTATTGCTGGTGGCGGTGCGCAGTAGCCTGGGGCCGGCGCTGGCGTGTGCGGCGCTGTCATTCCTGAGCTACGACTTCCTGTTCATCCCGCCGAATTTCTCGTTCGCGATCCAGCGTGAAGAAGACGTGCTGACGCTGTTGTTCTTCCTGCTGATGGCGGCGCTCACCGGTAATCTCGCTGCACGCCAGCGCCGGCAGTTGCAGGCGCTGCGCGATACCCAGGAAGAAACCACCGAGCTGCTCGACCTGTCCCGCAAACTCACCGCCGCCACCGATCGCCAGGCAGTGATCAGTGCCGCCGCGCATCATCTGGAAGGCTGGAGCGACCTGCAATTGTGCCTGCTCAACCGCGACGGGCAGGGCGACTGGAAGGTCGAGACCGGAGGCCCTATCACCTTTACCGAAGCCGAACGCGCCGCCGCCGACTGGGCCTGGCAGCACGATCAGCCGGCCGGCATGGGCACCGGCACCTTGCCTTTCGGGCGCTGGTGGTGGTGGCCGTTGTCCAGCGAAGAAGGCCCGTTGGGTCTGCTGGGGGTCAGCCCGAAGGCCGGGCTTGAACTGAGCGGCCAGCGCCGTCGCCTGCTCACGGCCTTGAGCCAGCCATTGGCTCAAGCCCTGGCCCGTGCGCAGCTCGGCCAGGAACTGGAAGCGGCACGCCTGCACGGTGAAACCGAGCAATTGCGCAGCGCCTTGCTGGCTTCGGTGTCTCACGATTTGCGCACACCGCTGACCTCCATGCGTGGCAGCATCGACAGCCTGTTGGCCCTCGGCGAGGCGATTCCCCTGGAAGATCGCCGGGAGCTGCTGGAAGGCACTCGCGATGAGGCTGAGCGCCTGGATCGCTACATCCAGAACCTGCTGGACATGACTCGCCTGGGTCACGGCGCCCTGAAGCTGGCGCGGGACTGGGTGTCACCCGGCGATATCGTCGGCAGCTCCCTGGGCCGCTTGCGTGCGGTATTGGCGCCGCTGCAGGTGATCACCGACGTGCCGCCCGAGCTGCCGCTGCTCTACGTGCATGCCGCGTTGATCGAGCAAGCACTGGTCAACGTACTGGAAAATGCCGCACGCTTCTCGCCGCCACAAGGCCGGCTGAAACTCAGCGCGGGCGTGCAGGATAGCCAGTTGTTTTTTGCTGTTGCCGATGAGGGACCGGGGATTCCCGAGGAGGAGCGGGCGAAGATTTTCGATATGTTCTACACCGCCGCCAGGGGGGATCGCGGCGGGCAGGGCACCGGGCTCGGCCTGGCGATCTGCCAGGGCATGGTCGGCGCCCACGGCGGGCATATCAGCGTGGCCGACGGCATTGAGGGCCGTGGCACCTGCATCACTTTATTCCTGCCATTGCAGGCCCAGCCTGGCCTGGAAAGCGAACCTTGAGCTACCCTCTTTTCTTCACGGATTTTGATTGGACACCATGAGCCAGACTGCGACGATTTTGGTCATTGACGACGAACCGCAGATCCGCAAGTTCTTGCGTATCAGCCTGGCCTCCCAGGGCTACAAAGTGATCGAGGCCGGCACCGGCAACGAAGGCCTGGCGCAGGCTGCCTTGAGTAAACCGGACCTGCTGGTGCTCGACCTCGGCCTGCCGGACATGGACGGCCAGCAGGTGCTGCGCGAGTTTCGTGAGTGGTCCACAGTACCGGTACTGGTGTTGTCGGTGCGCGCCAGTGAAGTGCAAAAAGTCGAGGCGCTGGACAACGGCGCCAATGACTATGTGACCAAGCCATTTGGCATCCAGGAGTTTCTTGCACGGGTGCGGGCGTTGTTGCGCCAGGCGCCGGCGGGGGAGGCCCAGGAAGCGGCACTACGTTTTGGCCCGCTGACGGTAGACCTGGCTTATCGGCGGGTGCTGCTGGACGGTGTCGAAGTGGCGCTGACCCGCAAGGAATACGCGGTACTGGCGCAACTGGCGCGGCATCCCGGGCGGGTGATCACCCAGCAGCAACTGCTCAAGGATATCTGGGGCCCGACCCATACCGAAGACAGCCATTACCTGCGGATTGTGGTGGGGCATCTGCGCCAGAAACTGGCGGATGATCCGACCCAACCACGGTTTATCGTGACTGAGGCCGGTGTTGGGTATCGGCTATTGAACACCGAAGCCTGAAGCGTTAGCTCACCTGTGGCGAGGGAGCTTGCTCCCGCTGGGCTGCGCAGCAGCCCCAGAATCCTGGGAGCGCTTCGCACTCCAGCGGGAGCAAGCTCCCTCGCCACACAAGCCCTGCTTATCAAACCTCAGTGTTGCTCGCTCTCGTAACGATCCAGCGTATCGCTCGCGATCTCCCGCCCCAGCGCGATCAACTCCGGCGCTTTGTAAAACTCGAAAAACCGGCACACGCGCTTCGGCACGTTGATCAGAATATCCGGCGGATACCCGGCGATCTTGTACTGCGCCAATGACGTCTGCATCACCTCAAAGCTCTGGTTGATCAAATCCAGCAGCGATGCAGGCCCCACGTTATCGATGATGAACGAGCCGGTCGCCGACTTTGGCGCCCCGGCCTTTTCCGGTGCCGCCGCCGGTTGTTGCGCCTCGGGTTCGGCAGAGTCCAGCCACGGGTTGATGTCGGCAGCCTGGGCCAGCAGCGCTTCCTGTTCCAGCATCAACAACTGCTCGGCCTGCTTGCGCCGAAACGGCAAGTGCGAACCCAGTGAACGCACCAGGTTGTCGAAGCGGCTCCTGAACGCCGGCGGACGCTGGATCACCGGAAGCTTGTAGTGCTTCTGGTTGGTGGAGTTGAGGTTGACCGCAATGATCAGGTCGCAGTGGCTCGACACCACCGGCACGATCGGCAGAGGGTTCAGCAAGCCGCCGTCCACCAGCATGCGATTGCCCTGCATCACCGGGGTGAACAGGCTGGGAATCGCCGCCGAGGCCCGCATGGCCTGGTGCAGGCAGCCTTCCTGGAACCAGATTTCCTGCTGGTTGGTCAGGTCCGTGGCCACGGCGGTGTAGGGAATGCGCAGGTCTTCGATATTGATCTCGCCGACGATCTTGCGGATCTGCCCGAACACCTTCTCGCCACGGATCGCCCCCAGGCGAAAGCTCACGTCTACCAGGCGCAGTACGTCCAGGTAGTCGAGGCTTTCGATCCAGTTTCGGTACTCTTCCAGCTTGCCCGCGGCATAGATCCCACCCACCACGGCGCCCATGGAGCAACCGGCAATGCAGGCGATGTCGTAGCCGCGTTTTTCGATTTCCTCGATCACGCCGATATGGGCGTAGCCCCGGGCGCCGCCGGAGCCCAGCACCAATGCAACACGTTTCTTCATGACCTGATCCTTCGCAAAACAGGTGACCACAATGCACCCATCGAGGGGCGCGCTTCAATCATCACTGTCACAACCAATTATTTTCGCGAGCGGGCCACCACGCTCGGGTATGCTCTGGCAATCGGGACTGCGGATTCAGGCAGTCGGATAAGGCACTTTTCGGTGTAGGCAACGTCTACACCTGTGACTGTTTTTTCTTTTCTTGAGGTGTCATTTGATGAAAGCCTGGATGTGTGTGCCTGTGATCGTGTTGGCCCTGGCCGGTTGTGCCGGGAAAACCGCTTATCGCGACAGCTGCGGCACGCAACTGGATGCTGCGTGGCACGAGCTGGACCTGGCCAAGGCCGAAGGTTTCGCCGGCACCGTGAGTTACTCCAAGGCTCTGTCGTTGTTGACTGGCGCCAAGACCCAGCAGCAGTTCGAAGCCTTCGAAGGCTGCTCGACCAAGGCCGAGAAAGCCCGCTTCTATATTCGTGAGTCGCGCGCAGGGCGCTAACCCCGCGTAGCAGCTGTCGAGTGCAACGAGGCTGCGTCGGCGGCCTCAAGCCCGAAGGTTTAATCATTGAGGAGGAAAGGATGTCAGCCTTGGTCGATCAGCTAGTCGCTCAGGTCATCGGCCTGGAAGTTGGGTTACTGAGCTGCCAGGCGCGCCTCGCCGCCGTCACGGACGACGAGGCCCTGCATGATCTGCGTACCACGGTGCGGCGCTTGCGCAGCCTGTTGCGGCCATTGCGCGGGTTGCCCGGTGTCGAGCAGCTCGAGGCGGCCGCCAGTGCCGTCGGCCAACTGACCACGCCATTTCGCGACCGCGAAGTGCTGGCGGCGTACCTCCACCAACACGGCCATCATGAGGCGGCCGAGCGGCGTATCCGGCAGCAGCCGGCCACCTACCGCTCGGTTGCACAAGGGCCAGATCTGGCGCAACTGCTGTTGATCCTCGAAGCATTCCCCCGCTTTATCCGCGCCTCCCAACGGCAGAAATTGCTCAAGGGCCTGCGCACGCGCATTGAAAAACGCCTGGCCAAGCAATGGAAGAAGCTCGGCGAAGCGCTGCACGACCCCAACCACGACCGTCATCGCCTGCGCCTGTTGATCAAGCGCGTGCGTTATGCGGCCGAGGCTTATCCCGAGCTGAACAAGCTACCGCCCAAAGCCATATCGCGTCTCAAGGCGGCCCAGGGCGCCCTGGGTGATTGGCACGATTGCTGGCAATGGCTGGCGCAAGCCGGGCACGAGCCCGATTTGCAGCCGTGCGTGCCTGGTTGGCACCGCACCATGGCCGAGGCGGAAGGGCAGGCGGATCGGGTTTTGGATAAGTTGAACGCCGACTGCTTCGCTTGACCCTGCGACCTATCTGTCCGGGATTTTGGCCGGAATAGGCGCTGCATGGTGTAGGCCGGCTGGTTAAGATCCCTCAACTCCTTTTTCAAGTTGAGACCGCCATGCGCTTTAGTGATTTGCTCGACGCTGCCCGCAGCCACCCGTTGGACGTTTCGATCCCGGCCGAATGGGCCCAGGGCCGCGCCAGCTTTGGCGGGCTGGTTGCGGCGTTGGAGTACGAGGCCTTGCGGGCGAAGGTCCCGGCGGATCGCCCGTTGCGCTCACTGGCGATCACCTTTGTGGGCCCGGTGGCGCCGGACGTGCCGGCCCGCTACGAAGTCGAAGTGCTGCGCGAAGGCAAGGCCGTCAGCCAAGTGCTGGGACGTGTGGTGCAGAACGGTGAAACGATGACCCTGGTGCAGGCCAGTTTTGGCGCATCACGGCCTTCGCAGATTGACGTCGCCGCCGAACCGGCGCCCACCTTCAAGCATTGGGATGAATGCCAGGAGTTGCCCTACATCAAAGGCGTGACGCCGGAGTTCATGCGCCACCTGGCGATGCGCTGGAGCGTCGGTGGCCTGCCGTTCACCGGCAATACATCCCGGGAGATGGGCGGCTGGGTGCGCTTGCGTGGCGATGTAAAAGAAGAGCCGCTGACCGAAGCGCACATCCTCGCGCTGGTGGATGCGTGGCCACCGTCGGTGTTGCCGCACCTGAAACAACCGGCGGCCGGCAGCACCCTGACCTGGACCATCGAATTTGTCCAACCGCTGCAAAACCTGAGCACCCTGGACTGGTGCCAATACCTGGTCCACATCGAGCACGCCCGCGATGGCTATGGTCATGCGGCTGCGCAGTTGTGGAGCCCCGACGGCCAGTTGATCGCTATCAGCCGCCAGTCGGTGGTGGTGTTCGCCTGAGTCCTCAGACCAGCAAGTGTTGATCGCTGGAGGCGTCGCTGCCGCGTGCCTCCAGGCGGCGACCGTGATGCTGCAATGCAAGGGCTGCCAGAATGCCGACGATACCGATGGCGGCACTCGCCAGGTTCTCGCTGAACACGCCCGATGCCATCAACAGAAAACCGATGACCAGGAGTGGCAGCGCAATCAGCTGCAACACTTGATTGGTCCCGTGCTGGTGATTTTGCGGGTGGGTGCGCCATTGCCAGGCGGGGATATTTGGATGACGTTTGCCCATGATCGTGATTCCTCTGTCCGTTGAAACATCTTGAGCAGAGATTAGGTCGGGCAGGGTGGGGCTGCGAATCAAGGATGGCTATGGGGGCCATAGCCATCCCTTTAGGGGTTAGAGCCGCAACTGGCCGATGGCCTTGCTCAGTTCCCCGGCCAGGGTTGCCAGCTCATTGCTGGTGGTCGCCGAGTCTACCGTCTGCTGCACGGTGTTTTCGGTGACGTCCCGAATGCTCACCACCGCCCGATTCATTTCCTCGGCCACATGGCTTTGCTGCTCGGCAGCCACGGCAATCTGCGTGTTGCTCTCACGCATCTGCGCCACCGCGCCGGTGATCTCGGCGAGGGCAATCCCGGCTTCTTGAGCCTGTTGCACACAGTCGTCGGCCTTGAACGAGCTTTCCTGCATGAAATCCACCGCGTCCCGGGTGCCGGCTTGCAGGGCGGACACCATGCGGGTGATTTCATCGGTGGAGCTTTGCACCCGCTTGGCCAGGTTGCGCACTTCGTCGGCGACCACGGCAAAACCCCGGCCCATTTCGCCGGCGCGGGCGGCTTCGATGGCGGCGTTGAGGGCCAGCAGGTTGGTCTGTTCGGCGATGCTGTGAATCACCCCGACCACGCCATTGATTTTCTGGCTGTCCTCGGCCAGCTTCTGGATCATTTCGGCGGTCTGCTGCACGCCGGTGGACAGCCCGGCAATCGAGCGCTGTACCCGGCTGACCACTTCCTGGCCGCTGCCGGCGAGAGTATCGGCCGTCTGTGACAGGTCGCGGGTGGCGCCGGCGTGCTGGGCGATGTGGTAGACGGTGGCGGTCATCTCGTTGATCGCCGTGGCGGCCTGGTCGGTTTCGCTTTGCTGGCCGAGCATGCCGTGCTGCACCTCGTTCATGCTGCTGGCCAGGCGTGCGGCGCCGTCGTCCAGTTGCCTGGCGGTGCGCGCAACCGTGTTGACCACCCGTTGATAACCCGCCTGCATCGCGTTGAAGGCGCTGGCCATCTGCCCGACTTCATCCTTGCAGGCCAGGGGGACGCGGGCCGAGAGGTCGCCGGTTTTCTCGACGTGCAGCATCACGTCTTTCAAGGTGTTGAGCTGGCTGAGGAGAAAGCGGATCAGCAGCTGTGAGGCGCCGAGCATGGCCAGCATCAGAATCATCACCGCTACGGCGTAGTTGGCGAAGCGTTCTTCGAACACTTGGCTCAAGCTGGGCCCGTAGGCCAGCACGGCGACCTGTTGACCGTCGGCACGGCTGATTACTTCGGCGCCCATCAGCGGGTTTTCGCCGAGCAGTGGCATGTGATTGAAATCCACCCAGCCACTGGCGTTGGCCAGGGCTGACAGATCTTCGTCGCCCAGTTGTGGGACTTTGCCCCTGGCAAACGTCAGCCAGTGCTCGCCCTTGGGCAGTGGCTGGCCGGCGGGCCAGGCAACGAGCAAGCGCCCCTGGGCTTGCGCCGACGCCTGTGAGGCCTGGCTGCGGGCCTGTTGTTCGAGCTGCACGGCGTACAACACCAGCAGCAGGGTGGTGATGAAGGCGACCGCGTTCACGGCCCAGAATTTGTACTTCAGCGAGATGTTGCTAAGCCAGGCACCCATGGAAGGTTTTCTCTGATAGCGGAAACAGCATTGGCAAGGTGCCATTATTGTGCCGCTATCGGGATGCCGGGTTTTGATATGGGTCAATGCGCCGCGTCAATCCGGCACAGGCAATCCAAAAAAGGCGCGGGCACAGGCGGTGCTGTGTTGCGCCAGGTCTTCCGCGGTTTCTTCGCGGTGCAACGCGACCTCCCGCAGGACTTCCGGTAAATAGGCGGGTTCGTTGCGACCGTTTTTCGGCTTGGGCCGCAGGGTGCGAGGCAGCAGGTAGGGCGCGTCGCTTTCCAGCATCAGGCGGCCCCGGGGAATTTCCCTGACCAGCGGATGCAGGTGCGTCCCACGGCGCTCGTCACAGATCCAGCCGGTGATACCGATATGCAGGTCCAGGTCGAGGTAGCTGAACAGCGCCCGCTGCTCGCCGGTGAAGCAGTGCACCACGGCGGCCGACAGGTGATCGCGGTAGTCCCGCAGGATTTCCAGCAGGCGCTGGTTGGCGTCACGTTCGTGGAGGAATACCGGGAGCTTCAACTCCACGGCCAGGGCCAGGTGTTCTTCGAGGACTTTTTCCTGCTGGGGGCGCGGTGAGAAATCCCGGTTGAAATCCAGCCCGCATTCACCCACCGCACGCACGCGACTTTCCTTGAGCAGGCCGCGCAGGCGCCTGGCGCTTTCGGCGTTCCAGTCACTGGCAGAGTGGGGGTGAATGCCGGCGGTGGCGAACAGGCGTTGGCCACTTTCGTCCAGTTGCTGGCACAGCTCCAGGGCCTGTTCGCTGCCGTCGACACTGGTACCGGTGAGCACCAATTGGCTCACCCCGGCGGCGTAGGCACGGTCGAGAACGGCCTGGTGCTTTTCGTCGAAACTTGGGTTGGTCAGGTTGACGCCGATATCAATGAGTTGCATGGTGCTACCTCCGCCTGCGGTCGGAAAGCATATCAGAGCTGTAGATTTATAAGAAAAGCCAAGAACTACAACGAGTTAAAGCTGTCTTTGAAAGTCGCAAGTAACACCGTGTTTGGTTTGTCGCCATCTGCCGTGCCACCCTTGCGCCCAAAGCCTGCGCTCATGGCGCTCTGTTTCTGTCCCCCAACGCCTCGTTTTTCGCGAAGCAATGGGCAGTATTCTTTCTTCCGGAGAGCGGATGATCCGACCCTCGGCGTTGCTTGTGTTGTGCCTGACGTTACTGCTGCCCATGGCGGCGGTTGCGCGTCTGGACGGGCCGCTGGAAGTGACCCGGCCCGGCAAGGTCCGCGACCTTGCGGAAATCCGCAGCAGCCGCACCTTGCGGGTATTGGTCAACCAGAGCCGCAACAGTTCCGGCGAAGTCCAGGGCCAGGCCATCGGTGTTGAATACCATCGCCTGCGCGCTTTCGAGCAATACCTCAACGGTCACGCCCGTGACGGCGAGGAAATCAACCTCAAGATTATTCCCAAGGCCAAGGATCAGCTGATTGGCGCATTGGCCCGTGGCGAGGGCGACCTGGTGGCACCCGGCGAATTGCTGGATGTGAAAGCCGCCCACAAGATTGCCACCAGCGACCCGATCGCCAGCGACGTGCCGTTATGGCTGGTGGGGCTGAAGGGCGAGCGGCGGTTTACCCGGCTGGAGCAACTGTCCGGGCGCACGCTGGCCTTGACCACGGGCAGTGCCGCGTCTGATGCGATCAGCCAGGTCAACCAAAAGCTGGCGCTGCACAAATTGCCGCCGGTGAAGGTGGAATGGGTGGATCCGAGCCTCGCGGTAGAGGACGTGCTGGAGATGGTCCAGGCCGGGATTTTCCACCTGACCATTGTCGAGCGGCCGATTGCCGAACGCTGGGCGAAGATCCTGCCCAAGCTGCGTTTCGACCGGCAAGTGACCATCAGCGAGCCGGGCGAAGAGTATTGGTTTGTGCGCCAGGATGCCTCGATGCTGCGGGCCAGTATTGATCGCTTCCTCAAGACCTACCGCACGCCGTCCGATCAGGATGTGGCGTTCCAGCGCATCTACCGCCGCCTCTACCAGGTACGTTATCCACTGGCTCGCGTCGACCGCCAGCGCCTGGAAAAACTGCGCCCGGTGCTGCAAAAGCATGCCCGCGAGCAGGGCATGGACTGGCTGAACCTGGCCGCGCTGGCGTTCAAGGAGTCTGCCCTGGACCCTGGCGCTCGCAGCAGCGGCGGCCCCACCGGGCTGATGCAGATCACGCCATCGGCGGCGCAGCGGGTCGGGGTGAACAACATCGAAAGCCTGGACAATAATGTGCAGGCGGGCGCGCGGTACCTGGCGATGATCCGGCGCAAGTTCTTCTCAAGCCCCAAGCTCAACGAGCGCGAGCGCATGGCGTTTGTGCTGGCGGCCTACAACATGGGGCCCGAGCGGGTCCAGGGAATGCGTGCCGAAGCGCGGCGGCGGGGGCTTAACCCAAACCAATGGTTTTTCCAGGTCGAGCGCATTGCCATGGAGCAGGTGGGAATGAGCGGCGTCAGCTATGTTAATAGCGTGAACAAGTATTACCTGGCGTTTGATCGTGAGCGGGAGTCGTTGGAGCCGGCAGCGCCACGGGTTGCCTCACGTAAATAATCTATTAATTCGATAATTATGAGCCGCTTTATCGGCTTTTATCATTGTTTAAACTGATTAATATAGCGGCCAACCCAACCCCTACCTTGAAAAGGATTATCAGCATGAGCCCATTGATCACCCGCATCCTCTCCACCCGCGCCGGCTACGGCCTGACTGTCCTGCGGATTTTTGTCGGGATCATCTTCGCCGCCCACGGTTCGCAAAAACTCTTTGGCTGGTTTGGCGGCGGCGGCCTGGCGGGCACTGCCCAGTGGATGGAAAGTATCGGCCTGGCCCCAGGTACCCTGATGGCGGTGCTGTCCGGTGGTACCGAGTTCTTCGCCGGGCTGGCGCTGATCATTGGCTTGCTGGCACGGCCGGCGGCACTCGGCCTGTCGATCATTTCCCTGGTGGCGATTTTCTCGGTGCATATCCATAACGGTTTGTTCATGGCCAACAACGGCTACGAGTTCGCCCTGGCGCTGCTGGGCGGTACGCTGGCCGTGTTGTTGGAAGGTGCGGGCAAATTGTCCGCAGACCGCGCCATCACTCACTGATACCGCGACCCCCCCCTTAAAAGGCCCGCCCAGTGCGGGCCTTTTCGTTGCTCGGGATTCTTGACACCGCCCTACAGGCTTCTCTAGGATGTTGCCCATGCGCCGATTTAAACAGCTAATTGCGGGGCGCCACGGGTGACTGATCACAGTCCCGACAGAAGCCAGAGCCATGGGCCAGCTTCGAAATTCCGCTAAAGCGCTGGTTCGGTGTTGCCTCTCACCTGCCCGCAGACTTTTGAGGCAGAGACACGACACAATGAATGCACTACGCCCCCTCATACGCCTGGCCCCGATCACCGCGGACCTGACCCAACGCAATCCTAAAATCCTCTTGGGCGGCAAGCATCAGCCGACGTTGCTGCGCTATCTGGATGGCTGGCCGCGCCGCACGGGGCGGCCTTCGGCCTTTCTGATCCAGTTTGTCGAAGACGGCGACTCCCTTGCGCGCTTTGCGTCCAACAGCTTCGACCTGGCCGTCATTCAGGCGCCCAGTGCCAGCGACGCGGGCGAAGTGATACGCCAACTGACCCGCATTGCCCGGCAAGGGCTGATCGCCCGGCGTTGAGCCCTCAGTAGAACGCTGCTGAAGGCAGATGCCGGCGACGGCGACGCAACAGGAAAATCCCCCCCGCAATCAGGCACAGTATCAGCGGTACAGGCACGATATTGAGCAGCTTCACTTTGCGTTCCAGGGCGTGAACCTCGGCGTATGACTGGACCTTCAGCGCGTGAATTTCCATGGGGATTCGCAACCGCTCCTTGTTGAGCGCTTGCAGCAGTGTGTTGGAGGTTGCAGCCTGAGGGCCCGGGGAAATTGTCGGGGGGTTGAGCAGTTGCCATTCCTTTTCCGTTTGTTCCAGGCGTTGCGCCAGTTCGGCGGACTTCTCACCGTAGGCCAGTGCCGCGTCTTCGCGCATTGCCTGCAGCACCTGCAGTGATCGAGCACCGCCTGCGCGGGGGCGAATGTTCATCAGTGCATCGGGCGCGGCCAGGTTGTCCAGGGTGTTCAATACAAACATCGCGTTATCTGACAACGGGCTACCCGCCGCGCGATGCTTCTGGAGCATTCCAGACACACGATCGCTGAGCAGGTCAGTGTCGGCGACCACGACCACATGGATGTTCGCAGCCTTTTGCAAGCCGGTGTTACGCCCACTGATGCCGTCAGGATAGGCGGAATAGGCGGGCCCTTCGACGCGGGCGGCGATCACCTGTTGTTGAGCGCGAGTGGCTGTTTCATTGATCAGTGAATTGAGCTGCGCTGGCAGGGCGAAGCGCTCTGCCTCAAACAGCGCGGCGTGCGCGGAGCTTTGCAGCAATGGGGTGAAGGTCATGCGGCTTCTCTTGGCAGGGGCCAGGGCGCCGCTGCTCAAGACGTTGACGTTGTGAAGTTTCCAGGCGCTGATGTCATCCTGTGCCATCGCCTGGCGGGGCAAGGTCAGTGCCGCGGGATGGCGCACAGGCGGCTGGCCCGTGGTCAGGATCACCGAAGTGGCATAGTCGCGATCGGCAATCACCTTGTTCGCGGGCATCTGGATGCCCCAGGCGGACAGCAATGCTTCCAGCTTGGGGTTTTCCGGGGCCGTGACGCTGGTGTCCAGCCCGACAAGCGGGTCGATAAACATCATCAACTTGCCTGCGCCCAATACAAACTGGTCTATTGCGTAGAGGGTTTGGTCAGGCAGGTTGCCGGGATGAATCACCATCAGGGTTTTGACGTGTTCAGGAATTTGCGCGATACCCGGCTCCAGGCTCACCACGTTGAACTGGCGACGGATCTCCTGCAACACCTGCCAGGGAGGCGTATTAACGCCGTTGCGTTCATCTCGCTCACCGTTTATTGGCAGCCGGGAGATCACGCCCACAATGGGTTGCTCGGGGTGGATCACCTTATGAATCAAATGGCTGATTTCATACTCCAGCAGTGACTCCCGGTCCGGGCTGAATGACGGGATGCTATGGGGCGCATGGCCCGCGCTGGTACCCACCAGGCCGAAGAATCCGTGTTGTTCGTCAAGTCCCAGTAACCTGGCTTTGTATTCATCTTCAGAAAAAGGGGTGGGGTCGATGAGGTGCAGGTTGATTTTGCCCTTTGCCGCTTTTTCATATTCCTTGAGCAACAGCTCTACCCGTTTAGCGTAGCTTTCAACGGCGTTGGCTTTGTGTGCACGGTTGCTTGAATTGAAGAAGTACAGATCCACCGGTCTTTCCAGTGAACCGAGCATAGTCTGTACTGGATCGGAAAGTGTATGGATGTTCTGTTCCGAAAAATCCAGCCGTGGATTTGGAAGTTTCAGTGCCCAGACCAGGTTAAAAGCGAGAAACAGTAACAGGAGCGTGATAATTGTGAGGCTGGCACTTAGTCGCGTTTTCATCGTGATGTGTCCCTCTCAACCGTTTCTTACATTCAGGACAATGACCGTCGCGCCAAGAAAGGCGATGATCATACTGATGAAGTACAAACTGTCTTGAAGAGCCAGTACCCCTTGGTCAATGGCGTCAAAACGCGCAGACGGGCTCAGGGAAAGAAGGCGGTCAATCAGCCATACCGGAACTTGATGTTCAATCGCATCAAGAATGGATGACAGGCCACTGGCGGTCAGCAGCAAGCACAGGGTTACGGTGAATATAATCGCGCGATGGTGTGTCAGTGCGCAGATAAAACAACCCACGGATAGATAACATCCGGCCAATACCCAACTTCCCAGGTATTGTGACGCAATGACTGTATTGTCCGGGTTGCCAAAATAGTTGACGGTGATGACTATCGGAAAGGTCAACAGCAGGGCCACGCCGGAAACAATCCAGGCCGCCAGAAACTTTCCGACCACTATCTCGAAACGTGTGACGGGCAGGGTTTTCAGGAACTCCATGGAACCGGTGGTGGGCTCGTCGGCCCAAAGCCGAGTGCATAGGACAGGTGTCAACAGTAAGTAGAGCCAGGGGTGCAACTGGAAGAAGCCCTGCAAGTCGGCACTGCCGACTTCCAGTAACCGGGTTGAGTGGAAGCCAAATACAGCAGCGGCGGTCAGGAAAACCGCAGTGCTCAGGTAAGTGACGGGAGCCGAAAAATAACTGACCAGTTGACGCTTGAATATGACCGGGAGAAGTTTCAAATCGATGCCTCCTGGCTCATATGGTGCACAACGTCATCCAGGCGCCCGGCTTCCAGGTTCAGGGCATTGAGCTTCCAGCGGCGCTGGGTGACCAGTGCATTGATGTGGGGGTAGATGATTTGCCCCGGCAGGGCGAGTACGGTCACTGTGCCGGGAGTCTCGCGGTCTTCCTCGATGCCGGCGACCCCGGGCAATACCGCCAGGGCCAACAGGTCCAGCGGTGTGTCGGCTGCAAGGGTGACCGCCTGGTGATGACGGGAGCTGCGCTGCAGTTCGGGCACCGACGTGTCTGCCACCAATCGGCCGTCGGCTATCACCAGTGCGCGGGTACAAATACCGGTCAGTTCTTCCGGCGCACGGGACGCGACAATGATCGTCATCTCGTCGCTGAGCGACTTGATGAGCATTCTGACTTTGTGTTTCTGGTCGGCATTCAGACCTTCTGTTGGCTCATCGAGCAACAGCAGGGTGGGGTCATGCAGGATTGCCTGGGCGATGGCTACCTTGCGTTTCAACCCGTCCGTGAGGGTTTCCACCGGGCTTTTAAGTATCCGCCACAACTCAAGCCGTGCAACTGCCCGGTCAATCATCTTGCGTTTTTCCGCGCCGCGGAATCCGCGTATTTCGGCAATGAAACCGAGAAAGGCCTTTACACTCATTGCACCATGGCTCAAGAGTCGCTCTGGCTGGTAGCCGGTGACTTTCTTTGCCTGGAATGCGTTCAGGGCGATATCGTTACCGAATATTTTTATATGGCCTGAAGAGGGTGTAGTCGAGCCTGAGATCATTTTGATAATAGTTGTTTTTCCCGCACCATCATTTCCAAACAGCCCGAGGCATTCCTGGGGTTGGGCGTTGAATGAGAAGTCATGAATAATGTTTTTTCCGCCCATGGTTTTTGTCAGGCTCGTTATCTCGATCATTATGCTTTTCTACTGAATGGATATGGCAAGGCTGGATTAACCTGGGTGAACAGCAGGTTGTGAATGTTCGAAATTCAATGCTTGAAATCTTTTTATGTTGAAGCTTTTCCGACGTCGCACTGTTAAAAAATGGTACGTTCAATAAACGCTCTTGGAAATGCTGAGGGGGCTGAATAAGATAAGTCCTACATGCCAGACTATGACTCGCTGAAACAATTGTTTTGGTTTTGATGATTTAATTACAGTCGTTGTTTATTTGGTGTTTATTTAAAGTTTATGCCAATTTGAAATGGAGCCTGATGTCATGCTGCTTCTACGTACCCTTGTTCTTGAACAGTCCGGGCATGATGCACCGGTCAATGGTGCACTGCTTTGTGGTTTTGCGGTGGCGCAGATCTCTTCAAACTTTCTTGCCTACAGTCTGGATGAAGAAACAGAGCCCGGTAGTTCACGGGTGTACATCGCAGCGTTGCGCAAAAAGTCCGAACGTTACTTTCTGGGGGCGATAGACTCCAAGGAAGACCTGCAAATAGCGACCCATGTCTTCAAGCAAATCCTGACGCTCGCGGCTGCTCCCGGGGCAAAATCTGCAAGCAGCGGCGAAACTCAGATTCCCTTTCATTTTGTTGATTTGAAAGGCTGCAAATTGCCCCCGGCCAGGCCTGAAGATCATCACTCGTTGACGATCAAGAAATCCCTGGTGATGAAGGTGATTACCCTGGGAACGTCGGCGCCCGGTTTGCCCGCCATTGAAAGCAATACGTTGATCGTGCCGTCGATTCGTTTCTCCTCAAGAATGGTGTCTGCTCCCAGGTCCCCCGATCCTTCAGAGCCTGCGCGGTCATTGCCCCAGCCGGTGACGCAGGCGCCCGAGGCTGAGCTCGAGATATCCGAGCCGCTCGTTGAGGCGCCACTACAGGCACCGATCGAGGCGCCTGCTGTCGCTGCGCCACTGCCGGCGCCCATAGTCCAACAACCTGAACCGGTCCCCCAGGCGCCGCCGCCCATGCCTGCCCGGAATGAGTCATCCTCGTTGTTTGAAGTGGACGATACGCTGGCCAATCTTTCCCGATTGTCACAGGAACTGACGCAGCAAAAGCTCAGCGTGCTCAAGCAGGAGGAAGCGCTTGATCAGTTGCGTCTCGAACTGCGCCAGGAAAAGGCTGACCTTGAGCAGGAGAGTCAGCGGAGTGCCGACAGGATTGCCGAAAAGGAAACGTCCCTGGAACAGTTGGCCCGCACGCTGGCCCTCCGGGAAGAGCATCTGGCTGGCAGCTCGGCGCTGAACCAGACAGAGCAGCGTCGAATGGACGAGCGTGCGCGCTACCTGGAGAGCCAGGAAGCCCAGTTGCATGACCGTGACCTTGCGGTGCGCCTCAAGGAGCAACAGCTGACGGCTGCGCTGTTCCAGTTGCCTGTCCTGCGGGACAACCTGAGGGTTACGCTTCAATCCCTGGATGAGTCACTTGCATGGCTTGGCGAGAACGGGCGCGGCCAGCCTGAATGCGGCCCGACCCAGACGGAGGCTGACTGATACGCGTCGTTGCCGGAATCCGCCGGTGGGTCTGGCTACTTTCCCGAGTTCATTTATCATCGACCCCCACAGCCGACATCGGGCGTTAAATGCGTTGTGCCTGATGCGGCAGCGGGTCTGAAAAATGCAAACTTCCAGGGGATGTAGAGCTTTTGAGCACCAAGCTGATTACCAAAGAAGGTCATGAGGCCCTGAAAAAGGAGCTTGATTACCTGTGGCGAGAAAAGCGCCCTGATACCACCCGCAAAGTGACGTGGGCGGCCTCCCTGGGGGACAGGAGCGAAAACGCTGACTACCAGTACAACAAGAAGCTGCTGCGGGAAATTGATCGTCGGGTGCGTTATTTACGCAAGCGCCTGGAAGACATGCGCGTGGTCGAGTACATGCCCGAGCAGGAAGGGAAGGTGTTTTTCGGCGCCTGGGTGGAGATTGAAAACGAACAGGGCGAGACCAAGCGGTTTCGCATCGTGGGGTACGACGAGATCTATGAACGTATGGACTACATCTCCATCGACTCACCCATGGCCCGGGCACTGTTGCGCAAGGAAGTGGATGACGAGGCGCTCGTGCAGACCCCGAGTGGCGAAGTGTGCTGGTGGATCACCGCTATCGAATATGTGAAGTGACAACGGATGGCCCGTACGCATGAACGCGTGCGGGCCATTTGCGTTTTCAGCCCTCGCGCAGCACCGTCAACGGGCTGGCATTCAGTGCGCGGCGGGTGCCGAACACGCCGGCACCGCCGATCAGCACGGCGCCGATCACCGGCAGCAGCAATAGCCACGGATGCGGGTGCCAGGTCAGGTCGAACGCGTAGCGGTACAGCACCAGTGTCACCAGTTCAGTGCCCAGCGCTGCCAACAGCCCGCTGACTGCGCCCAACAACCCGAACTCGATACGCCGGGCCTTGACCAGCAACTTGCGCTCAGCCCCCAGCGCCCGCAGCAGGGCGCCCTGGCGAATCCGCTCATCGAGGGTTGCCTGGAGCCCGGAGAACAACACGGCCATCCCCGCTGCCAGGACAAACAACAGCACGTACTCCACCGCCAGGGTGACCTGGGCCAGGATGCTGCGCAGTTGTTCCAGCAGTGCCTCCACCTGCAGGATGGTCACCGCCGGGAAGGCCCGGGACAGGTCGACGATCTGTTGGTCATGGCCGGGCGCCAGGTAGAAGCTGGTCAGGTAGGTGGCCGGCAGGTCCTTCAAGGTCCCGGGTTGGAAGATCATGAAGAAGTTCGGCTGGAAGTTATCCCAGTTGATTTCCCGCAGGCTGGTAACCCGCGCTTCACGGTTTTCCCCGCCGACGGTGAATACCAGATGATCGTTGAGCTTGAGTTTCAGGCTTTCAGCGACCTTGGCCTCCACCGAGACGCCGGGAATTTCGTCGGTCGGTTGCGCTGTCCACCACGAGCCCGCCGTCAGCTTGTTGCCCGGTGGCAGGTCGGCGGCCCAGGTCAGGCTCAAGTCTCGCTGCACTGCGCGATCGCCGCTGGAATCCTTACTGACGATCTCCTGCACCGGAGCGCCATTGATGCTGATCAAGCGTCCCGGCACCACCGGATACAACGGAGCAGACTGTGCCTCCAATTCCAGCAGGCGTGCGCCGAAGGTGTCTTTGTCGGCGGGCAGGATGTTCAGGGCGAAATAGTTGGGGGCGTCCTTGGGCAACTGGTTCTGCCAGGTGTCCAGCAATTCGCCGCGCAACAACGCGATCAAGCCCATGGATAACAGGATCAGCCCGAACGCCAGTGACTGCCCCGCGGCGGCCAGGGGATGACGCAGCAACTGGCCCAGCCCCAGGCGCCAGGGCAGGGAGGCCCGGGCCAGCAGGCGTCGCAGGCTTTGCAGCAACAGGAGCAGCAGGCCGCCGAGAACCAGCGCGGCAATCACGCCGCCGCCCAGCAGGGCGAAGGTCAGCACCAGGTCGAGGCTCAAGCGCCACATGATCAGGCCCAGGGCGAAGAGTGCCGCACCGTAGACCATCCAGGTGCTGGAAGGGATTGGCAGCAAGTCGCGGCGCAATACCCGCAGTGGCGGCACCCGCCCCAGGGCGGCCAGCGGCGGCAGGGCGAAACCGGCGAGGGCTACCAGCCCGGTGCCAATCCCGGCAACGGCCGGCAGCAGCCCGCCGGGTGGAACGTCCGCCGGCAGCAGGTCATGCAACAGCGCAAACAGGCCCAATTGCGCCAGCCAGCCGAGCAGGGCGCCGGTCAGGCTGGCCAGCAACCCCAGCACGGCCAATTGCAGGCTGAACAGCAACATGGTTTCGCGTCGCGACAACCCGAGGCAGCGCAGCAAGGCGCTGGCATCAAAGCGTCGGCTGGCGAAGCGATTGGCCGAGAGCGCCACGGCCACGCCGGAGAGCAGCACCGCCACCAGGCTGGCCATGTTCAAGTAACGTTCGGCCTTGCCCAGCGCGCCGCCGATCTGCTGGTTGCCGTCGCGCGCATCCTGCAGCCGCTGGTTGGCAGCCAGGCCGGGCTTGACCAGGTCGCGATAGGTTTGCAGCACGGTGCCGCCTTGTGGCGCTCGCCACAGGTCGCGATAACTCACGCGACTGCCGGGCTGCACCACGCCGGTGGCGTCAAGGTCGGCCAGGTTGATCATCACCCTGGGCGTCAGGCTATAGAAGTTGCCGGCGCGATCCGGCTCATAGGTCAGCACGCGGGAAAGGCGCAGGGTCTTCATGCCGACGTCGATGCTGTCGCCGATTTTCAGGTTCAGTGCCGTCAACAGCCGTGCTTCCACCCAGGCTTCACCGGGTTTGGGGCCACCTCCGGCAGTTTCTTCGGCGAAGGGTTCGGCGGCGCTCTTCAGCTCGCCGCGCAACGGATACGCCTCGTTGACCGCCTTGATGCTGGACAGCTGGATGCCGGCGTCAGTGGCAATCACGCTGGAAAATTCCACCACCCTGGCGTGCTGCAGGCCCAGCTCGGTGCCACTCTGGATTTGCTCGGTGCGGGCGGGTGAACTGCCTTCCAGCACCAGGTCGGCCGCCAGGAACTCGGTGGCGCGCAACATCATCGCGCCGTTCAGGCGGGCACCGAAGTAACCGATGGCGGTGCTGGCGGCCACGGCCACCAGCAGGGCGAAGAACAGCACACGCAGTTCGCCGGCGCGGGCATCGCGCAGCAACTGGCGAAGGGCAAGGCTGAACAGGCGCAACAAGGGCAAGCGTGCCATCAAGGCTCCAGGGGCGCGACCATCAGGCCGGCTTCAAGACGGATCAGGCGACGGCAACGGTGGGCCAGGCGCTCGTCATGGGTCACCAGCACCAGGGTCGTGCCGCTCTCTTTGTTGAGTTCGAACAGCAGGTCGCTGATGCGCTCGCCGGTATGGCTGTCGAGGTTGCCGGTGGGTTCATCGGCAAACAGCACGTCCGGTTCGGCAGCAAACGCCCGGGCAATCGCTACCCGTTGCTGCTCACCCCCCGAGAGTTGGCGCGGCGAGTGGGTGAGACGCTGGCCCAGGCCGACACGCTCCAGCAGGTGTTTGGCGCGCTCGCGGGCGTCCTTGCGGCCGTCCAGCTCCAGGGGCAGCATCACGTTTTCCAGCGCGTTGAGGCTGTCGAGCAACTGGAAGGACTGGAACACAAACCCCACGTGCTCGGCGCGGATGCGTGCACGCTGGTCTTCGTCGAGGGTACTCAGGGCCTGGCCGGCGAGGGTGACTTCGCCACTGCTGGGCAGGTCGAGGCCGGCCAGCAGGCCGAGGAGGGTGGATTTGCCGGAACCGGAGGCGCCGACGATAGCCAGGCTATCGCCCTTGTTCAGTTCCAGGCTCAGTTCGTGCAGGATAGTCAGTTCACCTTCCGCGCTGGGAACCACTTTGCTAAGGTTTCGCGCGGTGAGAATGCTTGCGCCCATGGAGAATCCAATGCGAATGTGGTTTTTGAGTGCTGGCCTGGCCTTGATGTGCATGGCCCAGAACGCAGCGGCGGGTACAGTCCTGATCGTTGGCGATAGTATCAGTGCCGGTTTCGGGCTGGATACCAGCAAAGGGTGGGTAGCGTTGTTGGGACAACGGCTCAAGAGCGAAGGTTTCGACGATAAAGTGGTCAACGCCTCCATCAGCGGCGACACCAGTGCCGGAGGCCGGGCGCGGCTGCCGGCGGCGCTTGCAGAGCATAAGCCGGACCTGGTGATCATTGAGCTGGGCGGCAATGACGGCCTGCGTGGGCAGCCACCCGAGCAATTGAAACAAAATCTTGCATCGATGATTGAACAGTCCAAGGCCAGCGGTGCCAAGGTGCTGCTGCTGGGCATGCAGTTGCCGCCTAATTACGGGCCGAAATACACCACCGCGTTTGCTAATGTCTACCCGGCCCTGGCCAAGGAAAAAAGCGTCCCGCTGGTGCCGTTTTTCCTGGAAGGAATCGGCGGCCATCCAGAGCTGATGCAGGCTGACCAATTGCACCCGGCGGTTGGCGCGCAGGGCAAGTTGCTGGAAAATGTCTGGCCAACGCTAAAACCACTGCTATGACGCTTTTCTAGCAGCGGTCTTTCGGCTAAGGTGGCGCCCCCCCGATTTGGAGCCCCCGATGTCGCGTCCTGCCTGGTCACTGTTTGCCTACCAACTGATCGAGCCTGACGAACAGCTGGATCTGTTCGCCTGCCAGGAAGTCCGGGTGCATCTGGTGACGCGTCAATTGGAGTTGGGCGGGTCCATCGACCGCACCCTCTGCGGCACGTTGTTGCCTGCCCAGCCGCGCTGGTCATCGGTGGATCGCTCGATCTTCCAGGACCAGCGTTTGTGCCCCCTGTGCCGGGCGATCCTCGAGTCGCAAAAACGCGGCACACCGCCGATCTGGCCGGAGCTGCGCTTCGAGCTTTGAATATGGGTGCCCGCCGGGCAGCCGTGTACAATCCATTTTCTACTACCCGTCGATCTGCGAAGGAATTCCCGGATGTTGTCGCGCCTTTCCGCCGTCACCTGTTGCCTGTCTCTCGCTGCGCTCTGCGCGGCCGGTCCTGCTGCAGCCTTGCAGTTGCCTTTGCCGCCACCGGGTGAAGATATCGTTGGCCAGGTCCAGGTGATCAAGGCCAAGTACGAAGATACCTTCGCGGACCTCGGCACCACCTACGACCTGGGTTATTCGGAGATGGTCGCGGCCAACCCGGGCGTGGATGCCTGGCTGCCGGGAGCGGGTACCGAGATCGTGTTGCCGACGCGCTTCATCCTGCCGCCCGGCCCGCGTGAAGGCATCGTGATCAACCTGGCGGAGTACCGGCTCTACTACTACCCCAAGGGCCAGAACGTGGTGTACACGTTCCCGTTGGGGATTGGCCGTGAAGGCTGGGGCTCGCCAGTGGCCCACACCACCATCACGGGCAAGATCCCGAACCCGACCTGGACCCCGCCAGCCTCGATCAAGGCAGAACACGCCGCCAATGGCGACCCGTTGCCCAACGTCGTGCCGGCCGGCCCGGACAACCCGCTGGGGCCGTTCAAGTTCACCCTCGGCACGCCGGGCTACCTGATCCACGGTTCCAACATGAAGTTCGGCATCGGTACCCGTACCAGCCACGGTTGCTTCCGCATGTTCAACAACAACGTGCTGGAAATGGCCGACATGGTGCCGGTGGGCACGTCGGTGCGGATTATCAACGACGCCTACAAGTTCGGCGCGGCCGGGGGCAAGGTCTACCTGGAAGCCCATACGCCGCTGAACGACGATGGCACCCCATCGGTCGTCGACAAGCACACCGCCGTCATCAACGCCTTGCTCAAGCGTGAAGACCTGTCCAGCAACCTGCGGGTCAACTGGGACCAGGTGCGTGACGTGGTTGCGGCTGAAGACGGTTTGCCGACGGAAATCGGTGTACCCGGCGGGGCGCCGATGGTATCGAGTACGCCGGTCGATCTGCAGCAGTAAGCCTGCACGATCCATAACCCGTTATCGCCTCGCGCGGTGACGGGTTTTTTATTGTCTGGAATCCAGCCAAATCACAGGCAAAAAAAAGCCGATCCAAGAATGGATCGGCTTGATAACAACCCCGGAGGATTATTACTTGCGGCTTGCTTTTTCAAGCATGCGCAGAGCGCGCTCGTTAGCTTCGTCAGCAGTCTGTTGTGCTTTTTGAGCAGCAGCCAGAGCTTCATCAGCTTTACGGTAGGCTTCGTCTGCACGAGCCTGGGAGCGTGCTGCTGCGTCTTCAGTTGCAGTCAGACGAGCTTCGGTTTCTTTGGAGACGCTGCTGCAACCGGTAGCCAGAACTGCGGCCAGAGCCAGAGCAGAGAATTTCAGAACGTTGTTCATCGTGTTCCCCTTCAAGGACTTTCTATTAAATGGCTACTTTCTCAGAGTGAGCTAATAGCCGGCGTACATACTACCCATTACTTGTAGTAAGTAAACTGACGTAGCGCAAGAAGCAAAAAAAATTCTCGCGTCCAATCTATTTTGGCTAATCTTTCGAGAGTCTGTATAAAAAATATGCAGATTTTTGCACTCGGCCGAGGATTGGATCCAGCCTGAAAGGGCCGGCTGGCATGTGTTAAGCCATGTAAACATAAGTCATTTTATATATCGTCCCTGACACTATTGTTCAGATTGTCTTTTCGCCATTCGGTATCTTTTGTGCATGTTGAGGTGACTTTAAGAGCGCGTGTTCGTCTCAAGCTTCAACTGCCGGCAATGTTCAGGCCATCGACGTAAGGAATCTCGATTGGCCCTTTCTATGTCCGCCAGCGCAACGGAAGACGAGCGCGTCTTGAGCAATTGTGCGATTGGCGCCTACTATTTCCCTGTGCTGGTTGTGAGCGCTAGTGCAAGGCACTGGCCGCTTTTCTCGTTGTCGAAACCGGCACCGGGTGGCGTAGATGTTCCTTCGCCGGAAAAACATCGGTAAGGTAGGGGTCAGAAACCAAGACCCGCGAGGAGTAGTGATGAGCGAGGCGTTGTCCATCCACCATGACCAGGCTGGTCATCAGTTCGAGACCAATGTGGACGGTCATCGTGCCTATCTGACCTATATGGATCTCGGGAAGCAGACCCTGGATATCTATCGCACCTTCGTGCCCAACGCATTGCGCGGCCGTGGCATTGCTGCCGCGCTGACCGAGGAAGCGTTGAAGTTCGCCGAAGAGGCAGGTTATACGGTGATCCCGTCCTGCTCCTACGTTGAGCGCTACATGGAGCGCCACCAGCGCCATGCCGCGAAGCTTTGAGCATTGAGTAGGGCGGTACGCAGAGCATCCCAGGATGCATTCCCACGCAGGGCGGGGGAACGATCAAAAAAAACGCCGGGTTTAGCCCGGCGTTTTTGTGTCCGCAGTCTGTGCTCAGCCGCGCTGGCGCTTGGGCAACACGTCCTTGAGCTTGGCATGCATGCTGCGCAAGGTGGTCTCGGTGGCAGACCAGTCGATGCACGCATCGGTGATCGACACGCCGTATTGCAGGTCGGCCAGGTCCTTTGGAATCGCCTGGCAGCCCCAGTTCAGGTGGCTTTCGACCATCAGGCCGATGATCGACTGGTTGCCTTCCAGAATCTGGTTGGCCACGTTCTCCATCACCAGCGGTTGCAGGGCCGGGTCCTTGTTGGAGTTGGCGTGGCTGCAATCGACCATGATGTTCGGCTTGATCTTCGCCTTGTTCAGCGCCTGTTCGCACAAGGCCACGCTGACCGAATCATAGTTGGGCTTGCCATTGCCGCCACGCAGTACCACGTGACCGTAGGCGTTGCCCTTGGTGGTGACGATGGACACGCCACCTTCCTGGTTGATGCCCAGGAAGCGGTGCGGGCTGGAGACCGACTGCAGGGCGTTGATCGCCACGGTCAGGCCGCCATCGGTACCGTTCTTGAAACCCACGGCCGAGGACAGGCCGGAAGCCATTTCGCGGTGAGTCTGGGATTCGGTGGTGCGTGCACCAATTGCCGACCAGCTGATCAGGTCTTGCAGGTACTGCGGGGAAATCGGGTCCAGGGCTTCGGTTGCCGTCGGCAGGCCCATTTCCGCCAGGTCCAGCAGCAATTGACGACCGATGTGCAGGCCGTCCTGGATCTTGAACGAGTCGTCCAGGTACGGGTCGTTGATCAAGCCTTTCCAGCCGACGGTGGTACGCGGCTTCTCGAAATAGACACGCATCACCAGGTACAAGGTGTCGGACACTTCCGCCGCCAGCACCTTCAGGCGCTCGGCGTATTCGTGGGCAGCCTTGAGGTCATGGATCGAGCACGGCCCGATGACCACGAACAGGCGGTGGTCGGTGCCGTCGAGAATCTCACGGATGACTTCGCGGCCCTTGGTGACGGTCTGCAGGGCAGCGTCGCTCAGGGGGATTTCGCGCTTGAGCTGATCGGGCGTGATCAGGGTCTCGTTGGATTCGACGTTAAGGTCGTTGATCGGTAAATCAGCCATCGTGTTACTCGTCAGGGTCACGGGTGCCGGCCGCCAGCGATCCCCGTGCGGCGGAGCACAGCATGATTTAAGTGCAGCGGGGAGCGGAACCTTAGCGCGTTACAAGGCTGCGAGACAATGGGCAACGTCCGCTTTAATCCAGCGCTGGCAGCACAAAAGCCTCATGGGAGAACTCGCCGGCATGGCGCGTGACCCATTCCCGGGCCAGCGCTTCGCTCTGCCCGGGTGTGGGCTCGACGCCTTCGTGGAGGCGGCAGTACCGTTCGATCTGGCACACTTGCTCACCCATCCGCGCACCGAACAAGGCCTGCTCATCGGTAAAGGCAATGTCGACGCGGTAGCCGTTTTCGGCCTTGCGGCACCATGCCACATAGCCCGGATAGCGGGCCGTCTGGCCCAGTGAGGGGATGTGCAACTCGATGGCCGCGCCCTGGCGCCAGGCCCGTGGGCAATTGCATGCGACGCCGCCCAGGCCGATAGTGTGCAGCCGTTGGCGGGAAATGCCGGAAATGGGGCGTTGGGTTATTTCGACAGCGACATCATCAGGGTGAGGAAAGAAACGACCCATGCACACGGACTCCGAGCACCGTCCAGTTGACGGCGGTGGCAGCAGTATAGTGAAAGAACTGCAACTTACCGACCTGGATATCGACCAGCAATTACTGGGGCTTCCCGGCACGTCCCTGGTGGTGTTTACCGGTGACGGCTGCTCGCGTTGCCGCTTCCTGCACCAGCAACTGCCGGGTTGGGACTTGCCGGTGGACCGGGTGTGCTGGGTGGATGCGGGTCACAATGGCGGGGCAGTGGAGCGCTACGAGATCTTTCACCTGCCGGCGTTGTTTGTGGTGTGTGACGGGAAATTCCATGGAATATTAGCGTCACTGACGCGTCTGACCGCCAGCGACCTGACTCAAGGTGTGCAGCAGGCGCTCAAACGAATACCAGAGGAGTTGCCATGACCGAAGTAACAAAACAGTCGCCACGGATCGGGATCATCGGCACCGGGGCCATTGGTGGCTACTACGGTGTGATGCTCGCGCGCGCCGGCTTCGATGTGCATTTCCTGCTGCGCAGCGAGTACGCGGCGGTCAGCGAGCGCGGCCTGCAACTCAACAGCACGATCCACGGAACCGTGCACCTTCACCCGGTACAGGCTTATGCCCGCGCCGCCGACATGCCGCCGTGCGACTGGCTGCTGGTGGGCACCAAATCGACCGGGAATGTCGAACTGGCCCCGACCATCGCTCAAGTTGCCGCCCCGGACGCCAGGATAATCCTGTTGCAAAATGGCCTCGACGTAGAGGACAGCCTGCGTGAACACCTGCCGCCGTCGCTGCACCTGCTGGGTGGCCTGTGCTACATCGGCGTGCACCGTTCCGGTCCCGGGATCGTCGAGCATCAGGCGCTGGGCCGGGTCAACCTGGGTTACCACAGTGGCCCCGCGGCCAACGATGACAACGGTCGGCAAGCCATCGTCGAAGAAGGCGCCGCGCTGTTTCACCAGGCCGGTATCGATTCCCAGGCCATGGCCAATGTGCACCAGGCGCGCTGGCATAAACTGGTGTGGAACGTGCCTTACAACGGTCTCTCGGTAGTGTTCGGCACGGGCACCACGGCGATGATGGCGGATGAGTCCAGCCGCGAACTGATCCAGGCGCTGATGGCCGAAGTGGTGCAGGGCGCCCACGCCTGCGGGCATGAGATTCCCGCCAGTTACGCCGGGCAGATGTTCACCATGACCGAGAGCATGGATGACTACTTGCCCAGCATGTATCACGATTACGTGCACAAGCGCCCGCTGGAACTGGCGGCGATCTACGCGCGCCCCTTGGCCGCGGCCAACGCGGCGGGTTGTGAATTGCCACGCATGCAGGCGCTGTATCAGGCCTTGAGTTTTATGGATCGGCATAACCGCTGATTGGGGGGAACACCATGGCGAAGGGATTGGGCGACAAACTGGTGCTGGCGATTTCCTCGCGAGCGCTGTTCGACCTGAGCGAGAGCCACAAGGTCTACCTGGCCCAAGGCGTCGAGGCGTACCGCAAGTACCAGATCGACCACGAGGAAGAAACCCTCGAGCCCGGTGACGCCTTCCCGCTGGTGAAGAAACTCCTGAGCCTCAACGCCAGCCTCGGCCGCGCCCGGGTCGAGGTGGTGCTGGTGTCGCGCAACAGTGCCGACACCGGCTTGCGTGTATTCAATTCGATCCAGCATTACGGGCTCGACATCTCCCGCGCGGCGTTTGTCGGCGGGCGCAGCCCTTATCCTTATCTGGCGGCGTTTGGCTGCCACCTGTTTCTGTCCACCCATGCCGAGGATGTGCGCAGCGCCCTGGATGCCGGGTTTGCCGCAGCGACGATTCTGTCGGGCGGCGCAGGTCGGGCCTCCAGTGCCGAATTGCGGATCGCCTTCGATGGCGACGCGGTGCTGTTTTCCGACGAGTCCGAGCGCGTTTATCAGTCGGGCGGCCTTGAAGCCTTCCAGGCCAGCGAGCGCGAATCCGCCCGCGAGCCGTTGCGCGGCGGCCCATTCAAGGGCTTCCTGGCGGCACTCAACCTGTTGCAGCGCGAGTTCCCCGACGAGTCCTGCCCCATCCGCACTGCGCTGGTGACCGCCCGTTCGGCGCCTTCCCACGAGCGGGTGATTCGCACGCTGCGCGAGTGGGATATCCGTCTCGACGAGTCGCTGTTTCTTGGTGGCCTGGAGAAGTCGGCGTTCCTCGAAGCCTTCGCCGCCGATGTGTTTTTCGATGACCAGGAAGGGCATTGCGAGAAGGCCCGGGAGTTCGTGGCCACCGGTCACGTCCCCCATGGCATCAGTAACGAGTTGAAAATTCAGACCGAGGGCTGAGCACTGCCAAAGGCGCTGCTAAGCTGAATCAATCCCCGCCATCCTGGCTGCCCAGGAGGTTCTATGATTCGTTCGATGCTGTACGCCACTGACCTCGGTCTGTATGCCCCCTATGTGATGCAACATGCCCTGGCGCTGGCGCGAACGTTCAAGGCTGATCTGTATGTGATTCACGTGGTCGAGCCCATCGGGCTGTTCGCCGAATCGGTGTTGCAGAGCTACCTTGATGAGAAGGCCTTGAGTGAATGGCAAAGCCAGGGCCTGACGACGGTGATGGCGACCATCGAGCAACGGGTGCTCGACAGTTTTCGCGAGGAGCTGGGGGACGGGGAGCAGGACCTCAAGTTGATCCGTTCGGTGCGGGTGATCCAGGGTGATCCTTGTGAAGTGATTCTCGACCAGTCGCAGAAACTCTCTGTGGATTTGTTGATCGTAGGTAGTCACAGCCAGGCGGTCGGGGTGGCAACACCCCTGGGGAGAACCGCCGCACGGGTGCTGCAGCTATCCCAGGTGCCGGTGTACCTGGTGCCGCTGTTGCAGCGTCGACGCAGTGACGACGTGTGATTGGTAGAAAACGATAAAAAGTTCTAGATTTATCCGTCTAACCTTTAATATAGTTATATACCGTCGCTGATACCCGTGGCGTCTATCCGCTTTGAGGGACACATATGAAGCTTCAACAACTGCGCTACATCTGGGAAGTGGCGCACCACGACCTCAACGTTTCCGCTACTGCTCAAAGCCTTTACACCTCGCAACCCGGTATCAGCAAGCAGATCCGCCTGCTCGAAGATGAGTTGGGCGTTGAAGTGTTCGCGCGCAGCGGCAAGCACCTGACCCGTGTCACCCCGGCCGGTGAGCGCATCATCACCACCGCCGGCGAGATCCTGCGCAAGGTCGAAAGCATCAAGCAGATCGCCCAGGAATTCTCCAACGAGAAAAAGGGCACCCTGTCGATCGCCACCACCCACACCCAGGCGCGTTATGCGCTGCCGCCGGTGATCAGCAGCTTTATCAAGCAGTACCCGGACGTGGCCTTGCACATGCACCAGGGCTCGCCGATGCAGATCGCCGAGATGGCCGCCGACGGCACCGTCGATTTCGCGATTGCCACCGAAGCGCTGGAATTGTTCGGCGACCTGGTGATGATGCCGTGCTACCGCTGGAACCGTTGCGTCGTGGTCCCACAAGGCCACCCATTGGCCAAGCTGCCGAAGCTGACCCTGGAAGCCCTGGCTGAATACCCGATCGTGACTTACGTGTTCGGTTTCACCGGCCGTTCGAAACTCGATGAAGCCTTCAGCCATCGTGGCCTGACGCCGAAAGTGGTGTTCACCGCGGCTGACGCCGACGTCATCAAGACTTATGTGCGCCTGGGCCTGGGTGTCGGTATCGTCGCCAAGATGGCGGTCGACACCAAGCTCGACAACGACCTGGTGGTGCTCGATGCCAGCGAGCTGTTCGAGTCCAGCGTGACCAAGATCGGTTTCCGTCGTGGCACCTTCCTGCGTGGTTTCATGTGCGACTTCATCGAAAAGTTCGCGCCGCACCTGACGCGCGAAGTGATGGCCAAGGCCATCCAGTGCCACAACAAGCAGGAACTGGAAGAGCTGTTCGACGGCGTTGAACTACCGGTTCACTGATCGGCTCACTTCACCTCGGTAACAGCAAACTGTTGCCGAGCGCCCCCCACCAGAATCTCCACCTCATCCCCTTCGAACTTGCCCAACAGGCTTTTGCCCAGGGGCGAGCGTGGGGTGATGACGGTCACCGGTTGCCCCACCACATCGACCTTCAAGCCTGCGCCGTCCGGCGCCAGGAATAGCCACTGCTGGCGATCGTTTTCATCTGCCAACCCCAGTAATGCGCCCACTTCGATGCCGCGCTGGTCATCGTAGGCCCGCAGCTGCATGTTCTGGCAAAGCGTCAGCGCCTGCCGGATCTCCTCGACGCGTCGGGCCTGGCCGGCTGCCAGGTAAGAAGCCTCCAGGCCCAGGGTGTCGTACTTGTTCTCGGCGATGTTTTCTTCGTGGGTTGCGGTTTCGTACGCGGTTTGCGCGGCGCGCTGGGCGATATCGAGATCGACCGCGAGTTTGTCCAAAACCAACTGGTGAACGGCGTGTTTATTCATGGGCGGCTTTCGTGATCAATCGCAAAATTGCAGGACGTTGGCCCGGCTCTTGTCGTTGGGGGCGTTCTGGTCCTGTTGCAGCCAGAACTGGCATTTGGGGTTGGACAGGTTACGCGGGTTGTTGCGGGCCTGGTCCAGGGTTTGCTGTTGCTCCTGCTTGCGCAGGTTCTCCTGGTACTGCTCGAACATCCGGTTCGGCGGCTCCGGTGCAACCACCTCTGGCTTGCCCAGTTGCTGCACCACTCGGGCCACCGGCGCCACGGTTTGCTCGGGCAGGTAGCGGGAAGCCAGCCACACGCTCAGCACAATGGCGATAAACCCCAGCCACAGGCCGAAGGCCACGGCGATACTGAGTTTGAACAGCGAGAACGAACGATCAGACATGGTGGCCTCCTGGCAGGCACGTGCGGCATGGCGCCGATTGTCCCACAGCCGCGCGCAGAATAATCGCGATCAACCCTTCTGTATCGAGGCATTTATACGGACAATCGAGCCTTTGAGCGTTGGAGCCCGGAATGAAAGCCCGCTGGGATATTTTTTGCAGCGTCGTCGATAACTACGGCGACATCGGCGTGACCTGGCGCCTGGCCCGGCAATTGGTGGCGGAACAAGGGTGTGCGGTGCGCTTGTGGGTCGATGACCTGCGGGCGTTCGAACGCATGTGCCCCGAGATTGATGTGCAGGTGCACCAGCAATGGCAAGAGGGCGTCGACGTGCGCTACTGGCCCTCCGACTGGCCGGCGACCGACGCGGCAGACGTGGTGATCGCTGCGTTCGCCTGTCAATTGCCGCCTGACTACATGGAGGCGATGGCCGCACGCGACCGCACGCCGCTGTGGATGAACCTGGATTACCTGAGCGCCGAAGACTGGGTGGTCGGCTGCCACGGTTTGCCCTCGGTGAAATTCAAGGGCGTGCAAAAGTACTTCTTCTTTCCCGGATTCCGTCCCGGCACCGGTGGCTTATTGCGTGAGGCGGGGCTGCTGGAACAGCGCGATGCCTTCCAGCAAGACGCCGCCGCCCGGCAGCAGTTTCTGCAGGCGCTTGGGGTTTTCCCGGTGGACGGTGCGCGGATGATGTCGTTGTTCGCCTATGAAAACGCCGGGCTGGCCAGTTGGCTCGACGTGCTGGCGGCCGATGGGCGCGCCACTCATCTGCTGGTGCCGGAAGGGCGGATCCTCGGAGATGTGCAGGGCTGGCTGGGGGTCGAGTCATTGGAAGTAGGTGATGTGCACCGGCGCGACGGGTTGACCGTGCAAGTGCTGCCGTTTGTGCGCCAGGAGCAATACGACCGACTGTTGTGGTGCTGCGACTTCAACGCCGTGCGCGGCGAAGACTCGTTCGTGCGGGCGCAATGGGCCGGGCGGCCACTGTTGTGGCATATCTATCGCCAGGACGAAGACATTCACCTGGACAAGCTCGATGCGTTCCTTGAGTTGTATACCGAAGGTCTGTCTCCGGCTGCGAAAGTCGCGTTGGTCGGCCTTTGGCAGGCCTGGAACGCTGATGGCGATATGGCACTTTGCTGGAAAATGCTGCTGGAACACTGGCCGGAAGTGACCGCGAACGCCGAGAAATGGGCTCTGGAACAAGCCTCGCGGACCGATCTTGCGACGGCGCTGGTACAGTTTTATGTAAATTGGATATGATACGCGACCTTGATTTTTGTAAATCCCATCCAAATTTCGGATATTCGCAATGAAAACTGGTAAAGAACTGAAACCCGGTACAGTGATCCGTCTCGAAAACGACCCTTGGCTGGTTCAGAAAGCTGAGTTCACCAAGTCTGGTCGTAACAGCGCAATCATGAAGACCAAGCTGAAGAACCTGCTGACCGGTTACAAGACCGAGATCGTCTACAGCGCCGATGACAAACTGGACGACGTGATCCTCGACCGCAAAGAAGCGACCCTGTCCTTCATCAGCGGCGACACCTACACGTTCATGGACACCACCGACTACACCATGTACGAGCTGAACGCTGAAGACATCGAAGCCGTTCTGCCGTTCGTGGAAGAAGGCATGGAAGACGTCTGCGAAGCTATCTTCTTCGAAGACCGTCTGGTTTCCGTAGAGCTGCCGACCACTATCGTGCGTAAGGTTGCCTACACCGAAGGTTCCGCTCGCGGCGACACTTCGGGCAAGGTGATGAAGCCTGCCAAGCTGGCTAACGGTACCGAACTGCAAGTAGCCGATTTCATCGAAATCGACGACCTGATCGAGATCGACACCCGTGAAGGTGGTTCGTACAAAGGTCGCGCCAAGAAGTAATTCTTGCGCCACCGGTACGATAAAAAAAGCCCGACCATGCGTCGGGCTTTTTTGTGGGTGCCGGTTTTTACTTCAGGTGTTGCTTCAGTTCCTCGGACGCCTGCAGCAGCGCCGAACGAACCTCCGGTACCTGGCTGACGACATTCAGCAAACCGTAGTCATGGATCATGCCGTTGTAGCGCACGGCGGTCACCGGTACACCGGCCTCATCCAGCTTGCGGGCATAGGCTTCGCCTTCGTCACGCAGCACGTCCGAGCCTGCGGTCTGAATCAACGCAGGTGGCAAACCCTTGAGCTGCGCGGTGCTTGCCCGCAGGGGCGACGCATAGATCTCGGCGCGCTGGTTGGTGTCGGTGGTGTAGTTGTCCCAGAACCACTTCATCATGTTGCGGGTCAGGAAGTGGCCTTCGGCAAACTGGTTGTAGGACCCGGTGTCGAAGTTGGCGTCGGTCACCGGCCACAACAGCAGTTGGAACTTGATTGACGGAGTGCCCCTGTCCTTGGCCATCAGGCTGACCACCGCTGCCATGTTGCCGCCGACGCTGTTGCCGGCGACGGCCAGGCGTTTGCCATCGACGTTGATCTCGCTGCCGTGTTCGGCCACCCACTTGGTTGCCCCGTACGCCTGGTTGATCGCCACAGGGTAGTGCGCTTCAGGTGATGGCGTGTAGTTGACGAACACCGCCGCCGCTCCGGACCCCACCACCAGGTCACGCACCAGGCGCTCGTGGGTCGGGAAATCCCCGAGTACCCAGCCACCGCCGTGGAAGAACATGAACACCGGCAATGTGCCCTTGACCCCGGCCGGACGCACGATGGTCAGGCTCAGCGGCTGGCCATCGACCTGAATGGTCTTCTGGCTCACGTCGGCCTTGGGCAGCGTCAGTTTCACGCCTGACTGTGCGCCTGTCAGCACCGCACGGGCTTCCCTGGGCGTCAGTTGCTCCATCGGTTTGCCGGTGCCGGCGTTCAGTACATCGAGAAACGCCTGGGTGTTGTGTTCCACGTCACCGCTGGCCGCAAAGGCATTGGTGATCGAGAAGGCGAGCAGGGTGCCGGTGAGTACTTTGCCAAATGTGTTCATGTTCTTCTCCAAAAAACCGCGTGGGTCAGACGGTTACGTGCAGGCGTACATCGACGTTGCCACGGGTGGCGTTGGAGTAAGGGCAGACCTGGTGCGCAGCGTCGACCAGGCTTTGCGCGTCGTCCTGGGCCAGGCCGGGCAAGCTGACGTGCAGGTCGATGTCCAGGCCGAAACCGCCGGGGATTTGACCGATGCCGACGTGGGCAGTGATCGAAGCGTCATCCGGGATTTTGCGTTTGGTCTGGCTGGCGACGAATTTCAGGGCACCGATGAAGCAGGCGGAGTAACCGGCGGCGAACAGTTGTTCCGGGTTGGTGGCCTGGCCACCCGCGCCGCCCAGTTCTTTTGGCGTGGAGAGTTTTACATCGAGGATGTTGTCGCTGGAAACAGCACGACCATCACGGCCGCCGGTGGCGGTGGCTACTGCGGTGTAGAGAGCTTGCATGGTGATTTCCTCGTCAGTGTTTGCGCTAAATGTTTGCGCGCTAAGTAAGTGGCGAGGTGAATGTATCGCGCTAATAGTTAGTGCGCAAGATATATTTGGAAAATATTTTGCGTGCTTTGATAGCCAGGCATTGCACAAACAAATGTGGGAGCGGGCTTGCTCGCGAATGCGGTGTGACAGTCACTAGATGCATTGACTGATCCACCGCATTCGCGAGCAAGCCCGCTCCCACATTTTTTGATGCGTGGTGCCTTTAGAGGGAGACTTGCAGGTTTTTTCGCAGTGCCAGTAAATCGCCCTGCAGCTTGCGCAACTGCTCGATGTCCAGCCCGCTGGCGCCCAGGATGCACTGTGGAATATCCATGGCTTTGTCCCGCAGGGCGCGCCCGGCCTCGGTCAATTCAACCACCACCACGCGCTCGTCTTCGCGGCTGCGGGTGCGGCTGAGCAGGCCTTCGGCTTCCAGGCGCTTGAGCAGCGGCGTCAGGGAGCCGGGATCCGTCAGCAGGCGATTGCTGATTTCGCCTACGGTCAAGCCATCCTCTTCCCACAGCACCATCATGGCCAGGTACTGCGGATAGGTCAGGCCGAGGGCTTGCAGCAGCGGTTTGTAGACCTTGGTCATCAACAACGAGGTGGAATGCAGGGCAAAACACAGCTGGTTGTCGAGCAACAAGGATTCGCAGGTATCGAGGGGCTTGGTCATGGCAGTGCCTTAAAACGTGTCTGGTTTCGAATCTAGCGGGCAAATCTTTAACGCGCCAGACAATTCTGTCCGGCCGGTCAACCCAGGCCGCTTTGCAGTGCAAGGTCCCAGGGCGGCACAGGGCTGAAGCGCGCCTTGAGGTATTCCAGCAACAAGCGGCTGCGGGCGTTGGCGTGTTGCTCCAGGCGTAGCGCATAGATGCCTGCGGTTTCAGGCGTCGGCAGGCCGTTCTCGCAGAACAGCGGGACCAGTTCACCGCGCACCAGGTATTCACTGGCGAGCCAGGTGGGCAGATGCGCAACACCCAGTCCGGCCAGCGCGCCTGAAAGCAGGGCTTCGGCGTTATTGGCGCTCATGCGAATGCGCTGCGGGCGGTAGGTGGATTTGCGCCCATCGAGCTCAAAACGCCAGGCGAACATCGGTGCCAGGCCTTCCCAATCCAGGCCGTCATGCTCGCTTAACTGGCTGGGATGGGTCGGGGTGCCACGGCTTTTCAGGTAGGCCGGGCTTGCGCAAGCGATGCGCACGATGCTGGCCAGTGGCGTGGCAATCAGCCGGGTGTCGACGATATGCCCGGCCCGCAGCACCAGGTCGACCTTGCCCAGATGCTCGCCCTGCATGTCGACAAAGCTGTCGATCAAGTGCAGGTGCACGTCCAGTCCCGGATAGACATTGAGAAAGTCAGCGATGGCAGGCGCCAAATGCCGCCTGCCGAAAGCCGCCGGTGCGTCCACGCGGATCAAGCCTTCAGGCGCATGACTCAGCGACACCGCTTCGGCCCGCGCCAGTTGCAGCTCGCTGACAATCCGCCGGGCGCGCTCGGCAAACGCCAGGCCGGCGGGCGTCGGCACCACCGCATGGGTGCTGCGTTGAAACAGCCGGCTACCCACCGAGCTTTCCAGGCTGTCGATGCGCCGCGCCACGGCCGAGGGCGTGAGCGGGTGACGGCGCGCGGCTGCGGAAAAGCTGCCGGCTTCCAGTACGTCGAGAAACAGGCTCAGTTGATCGGTCAATGTATTGGGGTTCATCAGCGTCTGCTTGTGCGAGATTGGCACAGCCATTGTGCGTTGCTGTGCGTTTCCGCACCAGAGCGGACTGCGTAGCATGCAAGGCCTAGGAACAGCAGGAGCGAGCGGGTGGCAGATTTAGCGTTGTATTTAATGCTGGGCGTAGCGTTGGGCACGGTCGGTGGCTTGTTCGGCATCGGCGGCGGGCTGATTGCCATTCCCGTGCTGGGAGTATTTTTCGGCCTCGACCAGCAGATCGCCCAAGGCACGGCCCTGGTGATGGTGGTGCCGAATGTGATGCTGGCGTTGTGGCGTTATCACCAGCGTAACCGGATTGAATTGCGTCATGCACTGCCGTTGGGCGTGATGGGTTTTTCCTTCGCCTGGCTGGGCTCGATCTGGGCGGTGGGGATCGATGCTGACGTGATGCGGGTGGGTTTTATCGCGTTTCTGCTGGTATTGGCGTCCTACAACCTGCTGCGAATGTTTACCCACAATGCACCGCCGTCAGCGCAGATGCGTTATTCCTGGCCGTGGCTTGGGGTGTTGGGCGCGGCGTCAGGCTCCATGGGTGGCTTGTTCGGGGTGGGCGGTGCAGTGGTTGCCACGCCGGTGCTGACCAGCATCTTCGGCACCAGCCAGGTGGTGGCCCAAGGGCTGTCGCTGGCCCTGGCGCTGCCGAGCACCAGCGTGACCCTGGTGACCTACGCCTGGCACCACGAAGTGGACTGGCTGATCGGCGTGCCTTTGGCCGTCGGCGGTTTGCTCAGTATCAGTTGGGGCGTGAAAGTCGCCCACGCCATGCCGGAGCGCATGTTACGCGGGCTGTTCTGCGGGTTCCTGGCGGTGTGTGCGGTGATGCTGACGTTTAAAGTTTGAAGCCTTCGAGGATGTATTCGGCGAGGCATTCGGTAATCGGCGAGGTGGTGCGCGGGTTGCGCAACAGCCGCAGGTTGACCGACGGCAGCGGCGGAAAACCGTCCGCTGTGCCCAATATGCGCAGGTCTTCGGTCACCAGGCTTTCCATATTGATCGTGACGGCCAGGCCGGCACCCACCACTGCGAGGATCGCGGCCCCGTTGGAGCTGTGATACGCCAGTCGGTACTCCTGCCCCTGGGCGTCCAGCGCGGCGCGTGCCCACTGCGTGCAAAAACTGTCGAGGCCGGAAATGGCCAGGGGCAGGGCGCTGTGCTCATCCATGCAGAAGCAGGGCGCCGCCACCCACACCATGCGTTCATGGCGCAGCAGTTCGCCGATTTCATTTCCCGGTTCGCGGCTGATAACGGTCAGGTCGAGGTCCCGGCGCTGCATCAGCACCGGCGACGACTCGCAGTGCATTTCAATCTGGATCAGCGGGTAAGCCTTGGAGAAGCGCTTGAGAATCCCCGGCAAGTAGCGCATCACGTAATCGTCCGGGGTGCCGATGCGCACCAACCCGACCATGTGCGGCTCGCGCAGGGTGTTGAACACCTCGCTGTGCAGCTTCAGGATCCTGCGGGCATAGCCCAATAGCACCTGGCCTTCCGGAGTCAGCCGCACCTGGCGACCATCGCGCTCGAACAACTTGCGCTGCAACACATCTTCTTCCAGGCGTTTCATCTGCATGCTCACCGCCGACTGGGTGCGGTTGACCTGCTCGCCGGCGCGGGTAAAGCCCCCTTGATCAGCGATGGCGACGAAGGTGCGCAGCACCTCGGTGTCGATACTCGGGTAGCTGGACAATTGATCAATCTCCGAGATGTATTGCATAAGAAACATTCGTTGGATTGATCATAGCGCCAGGCACAGACTTCAGTCATCCCCACTGGAGGGCGAGATGATGAAAGGTCAAAGAGGCTTTGTACTGATGGCGAAGCGGCCGTTTTCCGGGCTGCTTCAACTGGGTTCCCGGTGGATGGCCGTGCACCGTGAGCGTCAGCTGTTGATGAGCATGAGCGATGAGGCGCTCAAGGACATCGGGCTCAACCGTGGCGATGTCGAGCAGGAAAGCCGCCGGCATTTTTGGGAAGACCCGCTGCGAAAATGACTCGGGATGCAGTAGGGTGGTTCGCGAGCACACAAGGAGATGCCCATGCCCGCAGAACTGTCCTTTTCCCTCAAGCAGGCGCGACGCCTGGCGCTGGCCGCCCAGGGTTTTTCCGGGCGCCAGCCGCCGGCGTTGATCAAGGCGGCGCAGGTCAATCGCCTGGTTGAGCGTTTGGGCGTGTTGCAGATTGATTCGGTAAATGCGGTGGTGCGTTCGCACTACCTGCCGCTGTTTTCCCGTCTGGGGCATTACTCTCCGTTGATTCTAGAACAGGCCGCCTGGAGTTCGGGGCGGCGCCGCTCGCTGTTCGAATATTGGGGCCATGAGGCGTCGTTGTTGCCAATGGCGCTGTACCCATTGATGCGCTGGCGCATGGAACGGGCGGCCCGGGGGCAGGGGATCTATCAGCAAATGGCGCGTTTTGGTCGCGAGCAGCAGGCCACCATCGCCCGGGTGCTGGGCATCGTCGAACAACAAGGCGCCCTGGGTGCGGGCAGTTTGTCGACCCGCGAGGAGCGCGCCGGCCCGTGGTGGGACTGGAGCGATGAAAAGCATGCGCTGGAATGGTTGTTCGCCGCCGGCCAGGTGACCGTCGCCGGGCGGCGGGGTTTTGAGCGTTTGTATGACCTGCCGGAGCGTGTGATCCCGGCCGACATTCTCCAGCAAGCCCCCTTGGACGAGGCTGAGGCGCAACGCGGTTTGCTGCTGCACAGCGCCACGGCGCTGGGGGTGGGCACTGAAAAAGACCTGCGCGACTACTTCCGTCTGGACCCGGCCGACAGCCGTGGGCGCCTGGCGGAGCTGGTCGAGGATGGGCAATTGATCACCTGCGACGTGCAGGGCTGGAAACAGCCGGCTTATTGCCTGCCCGAGCCGAAAGTCCCGCGCAAGGTGCCTGCCAGCGCACTGTTATCGCCTTTTGATTCGCTGATCTGGGAGCGCAGCCGTACCGAGCGGTTGTTCGATTTCCGCTATCGCCTGGAGATCTACACGCCTCAGGACAAGCGGGTATATGGCTACTACGTGCTGCCGTTCCTGCACAACGAGCGGATCGCCGCGCGCGTGGATCTGCGGGCGGAACGGGCGGCCGGACGCCTGGCGGTGCACGCCGTTCACGAGGAAGAGCCGGGGCTGGACGAGGAGGGCATGCGCGCGCTGGCCCTGAATCTGCGGCAGATGGCCGACTGGCTCGGGCTTGAGCAGATACAGCTCAATTGCCAGCGGGCCAGTGCGGCACGGTTGCGGGTAGAGCTTTTAACGCTTGACCTGTTTTAGCGTCTCGGCAATCAGGAATGCCAATTCCAGCGACTGATCGGCATTCATCCGTGGGTCGCAGTGGGTGTGGTAGCGGTCCGACAACCCGTCTTCGGTAATCGGCCGTGCGCCACCGATGCACTCGGTGACGTTCTGCCCGGTCATCTCGATATGAATCCCGCCGGCGTAAGTGCCTTCGGCTTCATGCACCTGGAAGAACTCCTTCACCTCACTGAGAATCTGCGCGAAGTCCCGTGTCTTGTAGCCGCTGCTGGCCTTGATGGTGTTGCCGTGCATCGGGTCGGAACTCCACAGCACCTGCTTGCCCTCGCGCTGTACCGCGCGGATCAGGTTGGGCAGATGGTCGCCGACCTTGCTGGCACCCATGCGCGCAATCAGGTTGAGGCGGCCCGGGTCGTTGTCCGGGTTGAGGATGTCGATCAGGCGGATCAGGTCGTCGGGGTTCATGCTCGGGCCGACCTTGACCCCGATCGGGTTGTTCACCCCGCGCAGGAATTCGACGTGGGCACCGTCCAGTTGGCGGGTGCGATCACCGATCCAGAGCATGTGTGCCGAGCAGTCGTAATAGTCGTTGGTCAGGCTGTCGCGGCGCACGAAGGCTTGTTCGTAGTTGAGCAGCAGCGCTTCGTGGGCGGTGAAGAAACTGGTCTCGCGCAGTTGCGGCGAGCTGTCCATGCCACAGGCACGCATGAAGGCCAGGGTTTCGTCGATGCGGTCGGCCAGTTGGCTGTACTTCTCGGCCAGGGCGGAGTTGGCGATGAAGTCCAGGTTCCACTTGTGCACCTGGTGCAGGTCGGCAAAACCGCCCTGGGCAAACGCCCGCAGCAGGTTCAGGGTGGCGGTGGACTGGTGGTAGGACTGCAGCAGGCGGTCCGGATCGGGCACGCGGCTTTTTTCGTCGAAGCCGATACCGTTGACGATATCGCCGCGGTAGGCGGGCAGGGTGATGCCGTCGATGGTTTCATCGTTGGAAGAGCGCGGCTTGGCGAACTGGCCCGCCATACGCCCGACCTTGACCACCGGGCAGCCGGCAGCGAAGGTCATCACAATCGCCATCTGCAGCAGCACCTTGAAGGTGTCGCGGATTTTTGCCGCGGAGAACTCGGCAAAACTCTCGGCGCAATCGCCGCCTTGCAACAGGAAGGCGCGACCCTGGGTCACCTCGGCAAACTGACGGCGCAACTCACGGGCTTCACCGGCAAACACCAGCGGCGGATAGCTCGCCAGGGTTTGCTCGACCTGCGACAAATGCGCGGCGTCAGGGTACTGGGGTTGTTGCTGGATCGGCAGGGCGCGCCAGCTGTCGGGGCTCCAGGGTTGGCTCATCATGAACTCGAGTGATTTGCGGTCGGGCCGTCATGTTATCAGCAATTAGTACGTGACCTGCTGCCGCCGGATCGCCCACAATCCCGGCTTTCCCGTTGGCACGCCGTTAGGAGTTGCAATGTCTGAGGAGCGCGTCGAGCGCCTGCTGGCCGAGGTCCATGATGACTTCGGCATGATCCGCGTGCTGGAAGTGGCCGATTACCGCTTTCTCGAGTTTGGCGATGCCATCGAGCAGAGTTGTGTGTTTACTGCTGACCCGAGCTGGTTGGAGTATGACTACACCCGCGCGATGCTGATTGGGGCGTTGTGCCATGAGCAGCCGGAGAGTGCGTTGTTCCTGGGCTTGGGCGCTGGGACGTTGACCCAGGCCTGTCTGAAGTTTTTGCCTTTGGAAGATGTTGAGGCCATCGAACTGCGGCCTGATGTGCCGCGTCTGGCCATTGAGTACTTGGGGCTGGATGATGATCCTCGGCTGTATATCCGCGTTGGGGATGCGTTGGAATTGCTGCCTTCGGCTGAGTCGGCGGACCTGATTTTTGTCGACCTGTATACGGATGTTGGCCCGGGCGTTGGGCATCTGGCCTGGACGTTTTTGGAGAACTGCCAGAAGAAGCTGAATCCGGGGGGGTGGTTGGTGATTAATCAGTGGGCTACGGATGATGGGAAGCCGTTGGGAGCGGCGTTGTTGCGTGGGTTGTATCACCGGCATTATTGGGAGTTGCCGGTGCAGGAGGGGAATGTGATTTTGCTGGTGCCGGCGGATCTGGATCAGGTGCTCGATGTGGCGGCGTTGTCGGCGCGGGCTGAGGGGTTGGCGTCGCGGTTGGGGTATTCGTTGCAGTCGCTGATCAAGGCGATTCGGCCGGCTACGTAGGGTTTTGATTGTGTACATATCCGTTGCTGCGGTAACGGCCGCTTATGGTTCCGCTCTTACAGCGGGTCACTTTTTTACAAACGCCTAAAAAAGTAACCAAAAAACGCTTTGCCCCACCACTCGGTGCCTCGCCTAGGCTCGGCATGCCCGCACTCCGGCCCGGTTCCGCGGGCCGCCGCGACGGGCCATCCATGGCCCGGCGCGGCTAAATCGGCATCCTTGCCGATTTACCCGCTCCACCGTGCCTACTTGCGGCCATCGTGGTTGACGGGGCCCGCAGATCAAAATCAAAAGCAAGAGCACGGCGGCCTGAAAGCCGACCTGAGTGTTAAAAGCAAAAGCAAAAGCAAAGACCAGAGCGAAAACAAAGCTGCTTTTCTGTAGGAGCTGGCTTGCCGGCGATGCAGACACCTCGGTACATCAGACACACCGAGGCGATGCCATCGCCGGCAAGCCAGCTCCTACAGTGCACCGTGCCCGCTTTAGCTTTTGATTTTGCTTTTAACACTCAAGTCGGCTTTCAGGCCGCTGTGCTCTTGATCTGCTTTTGATCTTGATCTTAGGCGCCCCGTTAAACCACGCTGGCCGAACGCAGGCTTTGGAGCGTGGGTAACCTGGCAGGACGCCAGGTTAGCCGTCCTGGGCCAAGGATGGCCCATGACGGCGGCCCACGGTCCAAAGCCGGAGTGAGGGCACACCGAGCCTAGGCGAGGTGCCGAGTGGTGGGGCAAGAGCGTTTTGCTTACTTTTGCGCTGTTCAAAAGTGAGCCGCTGTAAGAGCGGAACCAATAGTGGCCGTTACCTAAATAACGGATATGTACCCCGCCCCAAGCCCCCTCCACAATCAACAGCCTTTAAAAACCCCAGGCCGCTTCTCGATCATCGCCCGTACACCTTCCTTGGCATCCTCACTATTCAGCAGTTTCTCCACCAAAACGGGCAACCCGGCCGCCGCCGCGGTCTCCCCCTCGATCCGTGCCTGGCGCGCCGACATCAGCGTGGCCTGCACCCCCAGCGGCGCCTGCTGGGCAATGCGGTTTGCCAGCGCCACCGCCCGGGGCAACAAATCCTCGCTGGCCATCACCTCCTGCACCAACCCCAACCGCAGCGCTTCATGGGCATCAAACTCATCCCCCGTGAGCAACCAACGCATGGCATTCCCCCACCCCGCGATCTGATGAAAGCGCAACGTCGCGCCCCCAAAAGGAAAAATCCCGCGCTGCACTTCCATCTGCGCAAACCGGGTATTGCTGGCACACAGATTGATATCCGCCGCCAACATCAACTCGATACCAATGGTCAGGCAGTACCCCTGAGCCGCAACAATCACCGGCTTACTGACCCGGGGCCCCGCGAAAACGCCCCACGGATCACAACCACCCAACGGCGGTTGCCAGCCTTGTGCCATCGTGGGCCCCACATTGGCCAGGTCCAATCCGGCGGTAAAGTGATCGCCATGCCCGAAGACAATGGCCACCCGCGCTTGCTCATTGCGATCAAATTCGCCATACGCCAGGCTCAAATCATTGAGCAATTCCAGGTCGAACGCATTGCGCTTGGCCACGCGATCCAGCCCCAGCAACAGGATATGACCCTGCTGTTCACGGCTGACGCGGCTGTTGGTGGCTTGGTTCATGGGGTGTGCCCTCGGGCGCAAAGGGAGGTTTCGGACCGAAGGGCCCGCTGTTAAGGGTGAACCGTTTAAGCGTCATGACCAACAGGGCCGGGCCTTTGAAAAATAGACCCTGCTGCCTGGATGCGCAAAGCCTTTGATGCAGAGGCGTTTACCTGCGGTTTGCGATAAAAAAAGCTCCCTTTTTCAGCGATTTCCGGTATAGTGCGCGCCGGCCTTTAACCGGGCCGCGTTTAGGTAGCGCAATTCCCCGAAGTCAGCTTCGGCTGCACGTCCGCACAGCGGACTCTTCCTTGACGAATCTTTTTCATTCATTCGTTTTCGCAAATCCCCGCCGACAAAGCAGCCAGGGCGACTCTTGAGTCTCAACACGGCATGCGCAGCTTTGGAGCATGGGTCTTTGCGGATGCACTTAGAGGCAGACCCATGACCCAGGAAACCGGCGGCTTCGCCGCTTTTAATCTTAACCCGAACATTCTTGCTGCCGTCATCGCGACTGGCTACGAAGAACCTTCGGCTATTCAGCAGCAATCGATCCCGATCATCATGGCCGGCCAAGACATGATTGGCCAAGCGCAAACCGGTACCGGTAAAACCGCCGCGTTCGCCCTGCCAATCCTGCACTGCATCGATCCTGCCAAGCGCGAGCCGCAAGCCCTGATCCTGGCGCCAACCCGTGAGTTGGCGCTGCAAGTAGCAACCGCTTTCGAAACCTACGCCAAGCAAATGCCGGGCGTTACCGTTGTGGCCGTTTACGGCGGCGCGCCTATGGGCCCACAACTGAAAGCAATCCGTAACGGCGCACAGATCGTTGTCGCCACTCCGGGCCGTCTGTGCGACCACCTGCGTCGCGACGAAAAAGTGCTGTCGACCGTGAACCACCTGGTTCTGGACGAAGCTGACGAAATGCTCAAGCTGGGCTTCATGGACGACCTGGAAGTCATCTTCAAGGCACTGCCAGCAACCCGTCAGACCGTACTGTTCTCGGCTACCCTGCCACAGTCGATCCGTGCCATTGCCGAACGCCATCTGCGCGATCCGCAACACGTGAAGATCCAGACCAAGACTCAGACCGTTACCGCGATCGAACAGGCTCACCTGTTGGTTCACGCTGACCAGAAGACCTCGGCTGTATTGAGCCTGCTGGAAGTCGAAGACTTCGACGCCCTGATCATGTTCGTGCGCACCAAGCAAGCGACCCTGGACCTGGCCAGCGCCCTGGAAGCCAAAGGCTACAAAGCCGCTGCGCTGAACGGTGACATTGCCCAGAACCAGCGTGAGCGCGTGATCGACTCCCTCAAGGATGGCCGTCTGGACATCGTTGTGGCGACCGACGTTGCTGCCCGTGGCCTCGACGTTCCACGTATCACCCACGTGTTCAACGTTGACATGCCTTACGATCCAGAGTCCTACGTTCACCGTATCGGCCGTACCGGCCGTGCTGGTCGCGAAGGTCGTGCATTGTTGCTGGTGACTCCACGTGAGCGCCGCATGCTGCAAGTGATCGAGCGTGTAACCGGTCAGAAAGTTGCCGAAGTCCGCCTGCCGGATGCCCAGGCCGTTCTCGATGCGCGCATCAAGAAACTGACCAACAGCCTGTCGCCACTAGTGGCTGATGCTGAATCGACCCACGGCGACCTGCTGGACCGCCTGACTGCCGATATCGGTTGCACCCCGCGTGCCCTGGCTGCAGCCCTGCTGCGCAAGGCGACCAACGGTCAGGCCCTGACCCTGGCTGCCATCGAGAAAGAACGTCCACTGGTGCCGAACAACGCTCCGCGCGGTGATCGTCCAGAGCGTACTGGCGACCGTCCGGACCGTGGTGATCGTGAGCGTCGTGCTCCGGTTCCATTGGCTGAAGGCCGTGCTCGCTGCCGTACCGCGCTGGGCGCGCGTGATGGCATCGCTGCCAAGAACCTGCTGGGCGCTATCCTCAACGAGGGTGGCCTGGCACGTGAAGCAATCGGTCGCATCCAGGTGCGTGACAGCTTCTCCCTGGTGGAGCTGCCGGAAGATGGCCTGGAGAAACTCCTGACCAAGCTGAAGGACACCCGCGTTGCCGGTAAGCAGTTGAAGCTGCGTCGCTACCGCGAAGATTGATCCGCCCTTGGGCTGATTGATCGAACATAAAAAATCCCCGACTGGTTCGGGGATTTTTTTGCCTGCAATCAGGCGAAACGGTAGATGTCCATGCCCAGCGCACCCATGGTAAAGCCTTGGTGGGCTGCGCTGAATTCACCGCCGGCGCCCCGGGCGAAATACAGCGGCAGCAAATGCTCGTCGCTGGGGTGGCTGCGCACGGCATGAGGTGCCTGGCGACGATAGTCGTGCAGCGCGGCTTCATCGTTGGCTGCCAGTTTGCTGACCATCCAATCGCGAAAATCCCGCGCCCAAGGCTCGATGCTCTCCGGCCCGGCCTGCCAGTCCAGTTCGCCGAGGTTGTGGGTAATGCTGCCGGAGCCGATCAGCAGCACGCCCTGTTCCCGCAGGCTCGCCAGTGCGTGGCCGACACGGGTTTGCAGGGCAGGGCCCATGCGGCTTGGCAGCGATACCTGCACCACCGGGATATCGGCCGCCGGGTACATCAGCGACAGGGGCACCCAGGTGCCGTGGTCGAAGGGGCGCTGATCATCAATGCGCGCTTCCAGGCCGTCAGCCTTGAGGAGCTGCACGATTTGGGCGGCCAACTGCGGGTCACCGGGGGCCGGGTACTGCACCGCGAACAGTTCCCGTGGGAAGCCGCCAAAGTCGTGCCAGGTCTCTGGTGCGGCGCTGCCAGTCACGAGCAGCCCCTGGCTTTCCCAGTGCGCCGAGACCACCACAATGGCCTTGGGGCGTGGCAGCTCGGCCGCCAGGCGCTTGAGTGCCGGGCCACTGGCACCGGGTTGCAGGGCAAGCATGGGCGAACCGTGGGAGATAAACAGGCTGGGCAGCATGAGTAGGGTCCTGAGGGTTAAGATGGGACCATCTTCAATCAGATCATTGATCTAAATCTAATATAAGTTTTAGCGCTATTTGATCAAGTTTTAGGATAAATCATGGAGCCTGGATTTTGGCATGAGCGTTGGGCGCGCAATCAGACGGGTTTCCACTTGCCCGAAGTGAATCCTTGCCTGCTGCGTCACTGGCCCGGCCTGGGCGTGGCGAACGGGGCGCAGGTGCTGGTGCCGTTGTGCGGCAAGAGCCTGGACCTGGTGTGGCTGGCGAGCATCGGGCATCGGGTGATCGGGGTCGAGTTGTCGGAAAAGGCCGTTGAAGAGTTTTTCAGCGAGCAGGAGCTGATGCCGCAGGTCAGCCAGCGCGGCGCTTTCAAAGTTTTCCAGGCGGGTTCCATCGAGCTGTGGTGCGGGGATTTCTTCGCCCTGGATGCCGGGGCCGTGGTTGGTTGCACAGCGCTTTACGACCGGGCGGCGCTGATTGCCCTGCCACCGTTGATGCGCGAGCAGTATGCGGCGCACTTGAATGGGATTCTGGCGGGAGGCAGTCGTGGCCTGTTGATCACCCTCGACTATGAACAATCGCAAAAGGCCGGCCCGCCGTTCGCGGTGAGCGATGAGGAAGTGCAATTGCTCCTGGGCGGCCGGTGGAGCCTGGATGTGCTGCAGGAGCAGGACATCCTGGGGGACAGCTGGAAGTTTGTTCAGGGCGGCGTCACGCGCCTGGACGAGCGGGTGTACCGGTTGGCCAGGCGCTGAAGAGCGCCCACAAAAAAGGGGCGATTGAATCGCCCCTTCTTCTTGTCGCTATCAGCCGCGACGACGCAGTGCGTCAATTCGCTCTTCCAGTGGCGGGTGGCTCATGAACAGGCGAGCCATGCCCTGCTTGATGCCACCGTTGATGCCAAAGGCGGTCAGGGTGTTCGGCATGTGCACCGGCAAGCCCTGTTCGGAGCGCAGGTGCTGCAGGGCGCTGATCATCGCGCCGGTACCGGCCAGGCGTGCGCCGGCTTCGTCTGCGCGGAATTCCCGTTTGCGCGAGAACCACATCACGATCGAGCTGGCGAGGAAGCCCAGTACCAGTTCGGCGAAGATGGTCGCCACGTAGTAGGCCATGCCCTGGCCCTGTTCGTTCTTGAAGATCACCTTGTCGACGAAGTTGCCGATGATCCGCGCGAAGAACATCACGAAGGTGTTCACCACGCCCTGGACCAGCGCCAGGGTGACCATGTCACCGTTGGCCACGTGGCCGATCTCGTGGGCCAGCACCGCCTTGATTTCGTCGGGCGAGAACCGCTCCAGCAAGCCCTGGCTGACGGCCACAAGGGCGTCGTTCTTGTTCCAGCCGGTAGCAAAGGCGTTCGCTTCATAGGCCGGGAAGATCCCGACTTCAGGCATCTTGATCCCGGCTTCGCGGGACAGTTGCTCGACGGTCTGCAGCAGCCATTGCTCATGACGGGTGCGTGGCTGGGTAATGATCTGGGTGCTGGTGCTCATCTTCGCCATCCACTTGGAGATGAACAGCGAGAAAATCGACCCGGCAAAACCAAAGACCGCACAGAAGATCAGCAGCTGATTGAGGTTCAGATCAACCCCGTTGGCCGCCATGATCCCATTGAAGCCGAAAAGGCTCAGCGTGATGCTGGCAATCAGCACGACCGCCAGGTTAGTGGCCAAGAACAGCAGAATGCGCATCATGGTTGTAGAATTCTCCTCATGCTTAATATGTCGCGTACTGCGGGGTATATAAGGTGCGGCATGGGGCTATTCAACCGGGGGACTATTTCAAACTGTGTCCTACAGCCTGAATGTAGAGCCTTGAAGGGAATTTCCGAGGCCTGGTGTGGCTCGGCAGCCTCGCCCCATTACCTTGCAGCCCTGTAATTATAGGGTGATGCCCGAGCAAGGGTGGAGCCGGCAGGTGTAAAAGGCGATACCGCCCGCGCAGGGCAGAGAAGTGTTGCCAGATAATCGCTGTACGACCACGGGTGGGCCGCACAGCGCAATGCCCATTACTGGCGATAGGACTTCAGGAAGTTGCCGATGCGACCGATGGCCATCTCCAGGTCATCCACCCGCGGCAGGGTGACCACCCGGAAGTGATCCGGCCACGGCCAGTTGAACGCCGTACCCTGGACCACCAGCAGCTTTTCCGACAGCAGCAGGTCGAGCACGAACTTCTCGTCGTTGAGGATCGGGCACACTTTCGGGTCGATCCGCGGGAACGCATACAGCGCCCCCATCGGCTTGACGCAACTGACGCCGGGAATCGCGTTCAGCAGTTCCCAGGTGCGGTTGCGCTGCTCCAGCAGGCGGCCTTGTGGCAGCACCAGGTCGTTGATGCTCTGGTAGCCGCCCAGTGCGGTCTGGATGGCGTGCTGGCTCGGCACGTTGGCACACAGGCGCATGTTGGCCAGCATGTCGATGCCCTCGATGTAGCTCTGGGCATTGTGCTTGGGGCCGGAAATGGCGATCCAGCCGGAACGGAAGCCCGCCACCCGGTAGGATTTAGACAGCCCGTTGAAGGTCAGGCACAACAGGTCCGGCGCCAGGGAGGCGGTGCAGATGTGCACGGCGTCGTCGTAGAGAATCTTGTCGTAGATCTCATCGGAAAACACCACCAGGTTGTGCTGGCGCGCGAGTTCGAGCATGCCCAGCAACACTTCCCTGGAGTAGACGGCGCCGGTGGGGTTGTTCGGGTTGATGATCACCAGGGCCTTGGTGTTCGGGGTGATCTTGGCCTTGATGTCGGCCAGGTCCGGGAACCAGTCGGCGCCTTCGTCACACAGGTAATGCACCGGATGGCCACCGGCCAGGGTTACGGCGGCGGTCCACAGCGGGTAGTCGGGAGCCGGAACCAGCACTTCGTCGCCGTTGTTGAGCAGGGCCTGCATGGACATGACGATCAGCTCGGACACGCCGTTGCCCAGGTAGATGTCTTCGATGCCGACACCTTCAACCTGCTTCTGCTGGTAGTACTGCATGACGGCCTTGCGCGCGCTGAACAGGCCTTTGGAGTCGCTGTAGCCCTGGGCGGTAGGCAGGTTGCGGATCACGTCCTGGAGGATTTCGTCCGGCGCTTCGAAACCAAAGGGTGCCGGGTTGCCAATGTTCAGCTTGAGGATGCGATGGCCTTCCTCTTCCAGGCGTTTGGCGTGCTTGAGCACCGGGCCGCGAATGTCGTAGCAGACGTTGGCGAGCTTGTTCGATTTGCTGACCTGCATGGCGATGTGATCCTGAAAATGAACGATCCAGACGGTGTGAAGACTACCGTGCTGAGAATCCTGCGTTGGCCTGACCCATAAATACGTTTGAATGCCGGTAACGCGGGTGCCAGACTGGCGCTTTGAAGAGGCGCAATCATACGTGCCGCCTGATCCATGGAAAAGACACAGATCAGGCTTTTTCAGTTGCCGAGGTGTACCGATGGAAAAGTTGCAGAAAACCGTTGAAGAATGGAAAGCCATGCTCGACCCGGAGCAGTACAACGTGTGCCGCCTCAAAGGCACCGAGCGACCGTTCAGCGGCAAGTACAACGGCACCAAGACCGACGGCGTCTACCACTGCATCTGCTGCAATGAGCCGCTGTTCGATTCCAGGGCCAAGTTTGACTCCGGCTGCGGCTGGCCCAGCTTCTACGAGCCGATCGCCGAGCAGGCCATGGTCGAGATCCGGGACGTCAGCCACGGCATGATCCGCACCGAAGTCACCTGCGCCAAGTGCGATGCGCACCTGGGCCACGTGTTCCCGGACGGACCGCCACCGACCGGTTTGCGTTACTGCATCAACTCGGTGTGCCTGGACCTAGTACCGCGCTGAGCCGTCAAGCTCCTGCGGGCTTCGTGCCCGCAGGGGCCGTTATATCAAGGCATAAGTCCCGCCAATTAAATTGCACCCAATTGAATTGCCTACTATCGTTCAGTCCTTCTTATCTCTGTAGAGGCACTGCCATGAGCGACAACCTGCTGAGCATCCCTTGCACCACCATCAAGGGCGAGCAAAAGACCTTGGCCGATTTCGCCGGCAAGGCGATTCTGGTGGTCAACACTGCCAGCAAGTGCGGCTTCACCCCGCAATACAAGGGGCTTGAGGAGCTCTGGCAGCATTACAAGGACCAGGGCCTGGTGGTATTGGGCTTTCCCTGCAACCAGTTCGGCAAGCAGGAGCCGGGCAACGAAGGCGCCATTTCGGAGTTTTGCGAGCTGAACTTTGGTGTCAGTTTCCCGCTGTTCAAGAAGATTGACGTCAACGGCAGCGATGCCCACCCATTGTTCGTACAGCTCAAAAAGCAGGCCCCGGGATTGCTGGGCTCCAAGGGCATCAAGTGGAACTTCACCAAGTTCCTGATCGGTCGCGACGGCCAGGTGGTCAAGCGCTTCGCCCCGACCACCAAGCCCCAGGACCTGACCCAAGAGATCGAAGCCCTGCTCAAATGACCGACCTGTCCCTGGCCCTCGACGACCAACTGTGCTTCAAGCTCTACGCCGCCTCCCGCGCAGTCACCCGGGCCTACAAGCCGATGCTCGATCAGTTGGGCCTGACCTATCCGCAATACCTGGTGATGCTGGTGCTGTGGGAATGGCAGGCTGCAGCGGTGTCGCAGCCTACGGTCAAGGCCCTGGGCGAGCGCCTGCTGCTGGATTCCGGCACGCTGACGCCACTGCTCAAGCGCCTGGAGCAGCTTGCCCTGGTGCGGCGTCAGCGCAGTGCGCTGGATGAGCGTGAAGTGCACCTGAGCCTGACCGATAAAGGCCGGCACCTGCGCGACCGGGTGCAGCCGCTGAAGGCCCGCCTGCTGTGTGACAGCGGCGTTGACCTGAACCAGGCCGATGCCTTGCGTGACGGTCTGGATCAGCTGTTGCGCCAGATCAAAGACTTGTCGTAGTCGGCACCCACAGATCGAGCAAGGCCTTGAGTTCTTCCCGGCGAAACGGCTTGGCCAGGTAATCGTTCATGCCCGCAGCCCGGCAGCGCTCGCGTTCCTCGGACATGGCATTGGCCGTCAAGGCGACGATCGGCAAGTCCGGCCAGCGCCCGCTGCGGCGGATCTGCCGACTGGCCTCATAGCCATCCATCACCGGCATATTGCAGTCCATCAACACCATGTCGAAGCCTTGCTCTTCCAGCAGCTTGAGGGCTTCACCACCGTGGGCGGCGACGATCACCTCGCACCCGAGCTTGCCGAGCATGCCCTTGGCCACCAGTTGATTGACCGGGTTGTCCTCCACCAGCAGGATGCGCGCCCGGTGGGCGAGGGGGCCGGTTTCCAGCTGGATCAGGTCCAGGACCAGGTCCGGATCGGTGCGCAAGTTGCGTTGCAGGACCTGGTACAGCGCGGTGCGGCTCAGGGGGCGGGCCTGTTGCTGCAAGGGGGCCAGGGCCGCGACTTCTTCGCTGGGCATGAAGTTGCCGTAGGCGGTTACCACCAGGATCGGGGCGGTGATCATCGGGCGCAGGCGGAACAGGCATTCGGGGCAGTCGGTGATCAGCAGGTCGGGATTCTGCCCGCTCAAGTCATCGTCGATGGAATAACAGCGCGGAGCCAGGCCCCAACTCGGCAGCAGGCTGGTGAGGAGTTCTGCCAGCCCGCTGCTGGTGCTGGTGATGGCGATTACATCTCCAGCCAAAGGCGCCAGGCGCACCGCCGGCAAGTGGGTCGGCAAGGGCAGGTCGGCACAGAACTGGCTGCCAAAGCCAGCTTCCGAGCTGATGCTCAGGCGGCCCTTCATGGCTTCGCACAGGTTGTGGGTCAGCGCCAGGCCCAGGCCTGTCCCGCCGAACTGGCGGGTGATGCCCGCACCGGCTTGGGTGAACGGCTGGAAAATCTTGACCTGGGCATCCTGGGCGATCCCGATACCGGTGTCGCACACCTCGATCCTGACCCGGCCGGCCTGGGCACTGAGGCGTACATCCACCCGGCCGAAACGCGTGAACTTCAGGGCGTTGGACAGCAAATTGCTGACAATCTGCCGTACCCGCGTCGGGTCGCCCAGCACCTGGGCGGGAAACTGCGGGTCGATCAGGCACGTCAGCTCCACGCTGGGCGCGGCGTTTTGCGAGAGCAGGTTGGCGGTGTCTTCCACCAGTGAACCGAGGTCGAACGGGATGCTTTCCAGTTCCAGTTGGCCGGCGTCGAACTTCGACAGGTCGAGGATATCGTTGAGTAGCTCCACCAGTACTTTGCCGGAGTCATGGGCGATCGACAGTTGCTGGCGTTGCTCGGCGTTCAGCGGGCTGTCGAGGGAGAGGGCGATCATCCCCAGCAGGCCGTTCAGCGGTGTACGGATTTCATGGCTCATGTTGGCCAGGAACGCCGCCCGTGCCTGGGCCATGCCCAGGGCCGTCATCTTCGCCGCTTCCAGCTCGTCGTTCGAGAGCGTCAGCCGATGATTGATCGCCTTGAGCTCGGTGGTGCGTGCGGAGACGATGTCTTCCAGTTGGCCGAGGTATTCGGTCAGGCGATTTTCAGCATGCCGGCGTTGCTGGATTTCAGTCTCCATGTTTTCAAACTGTTGGTTGGCGACGTTGACCAGTACACCGATCTCGTCGTGCTCGTGCCCCGGCGGGCAGTCCAGGCGCTCGTGCTTGCGTGAGCTCAGCTCGCGGATAATGCGCACCAGCGGCTTGGTCAGCATCACGTAGAAAAGCGCCAACAGAATGCCGGTGAGGATCAGGCTGCGGGCGAAGCCGTTGAGCAGGGTGATCTCGGCGCGGTGCAGGAAGCGGCTGCCGAACGCGTAGGTGTCTACGTCAAGACGCAGTACACCGAGGGAATCGTTGGGCATGTGGGCGAGGTAGAGCCGATCTTCGAATTGGCGGTTGGCGCCAAACAGGAAGTCGCTGATGGGCCGGTAGGTGCTTTCCTTGCGCGGGCGATGGACATCGGCCAGCACCAAACCGTTGTTGTCGATCAGTTGTGCATGGGTGATGGCGGGGGAGTGCAGCAGGCCCAGCGTCAGTTCCTGGGCCAGCTCGGCGTCGATGTTGTAGGCGATGCGCGAAGCCGGGTTATGGCTGATTTCAATCAGCGCACGTATTTCCCGGTTGATGGAAGCGTCTTCGCTGGCATAATCAATCCCAATCTGTATCAGGCTGAGCAAGGTTCCCAAGACGAATCCGACCAGCACTGTCAGTCTGGCTTGTTTATAAGACAAGCGGTGGGCGAACTTGATATCCATCGGGTGCTGTACCACTTTACGTTTCCTTTCGCCCGGCAAGCATAGCTGAACATCCACAGGCTCAAACTTGCCCGGCACGAATCGATTTTATTCGGTGCAGCCCTGCACGGTCTGCCTCAGGGTTGCCAATACGCCATCTTTTACAAGAACTTGCCAGAGGAATAGTCGTGGATTCTCGATTGAATGCCTTTCTTGAGCGTGCCGACGCGGTACTGGCTCGCCTGGAGCCCTTGTTGCCTGCCCCGCGCGAAGCCGTTGACTGGAACCATTGCCTGGCTGCCCGTTGGCAGCGCGAAGGTCGCAGCGGCTTTTTATTGCCACTGGAAGTCAGCCTGGATATGCGCCTGTCCGACCTGATCGGCGTGGATAAACAGCGCGAACAATTGGCCCGTAACACCCAACAGTTTCTCGACGGCCTGCCGGCCAACCATGCGCTGCTCTGGGGCTCGCGCGGCACCGGTAAATCGTCCATGGTGCGCGCCTTGCTGGCCCAGCACGCCAAGGCCGGGCTGCGCCTGATCGAGATCGAGCGCGATCACCTGGCGGACTTGCCGCGGGTGGTCGAGCAACTGATCAAATTGCCACAACGCTTTGTGTTGTTCTGCGATGACCTGTCTTTCGAAGCCGGCGAGAGCGATTATCGTGTGCTCAAGAGCGTACTCGACGGCTCCCTGGAGCAGGCGCCGGAAAACGTCCTGTTGTATGCCACCTCCAACCGTCGTCACCTGGTGCCGGAGAACCAGAGCGATAACGAGAACTGGAAGACCATAGACGGCGAGCTGCATCCCAACGAAGCGGTGGAGGACAAGATTGCCCTGTCTGACCGTTTCGGTTTGTGGCTGTCGTTTTACCCGTTCAATCAGGAGCACTTCCTGGATGTGGTCGAGCACTGGATCGGCGAGTTGGCGAGCAAGGCCGGTCTGCAGTGGCAGCGCGATGAAGAGTTGGACATCCTTGCCGTGCGCTGGGCCACCGGGCGCGGTAATCGCAACGGCCGTTGTGCCTATCAGTTCGCCCGCTACTGGGTGGGCCTCAAGTTGTTGGAGCGTCAACCATGATTGATTTGCAACAGGCTGGAACCGGCCTCGATGGCTACGCCATGCTGCATGCGCAGCTGGAATCGCTGTTGGCGGATGAGCGGGATTTCATTGCCAATGCCGCGCAGTTTTCTGCGTTCCTGTTCAACCAGCTGGATGATTTGAACTGGGCAGGCTTCTACCTCAACCGCAATGAAGAGCTGGTGCTCGGGCCGTTCCAGGGGCAGATCGCCTGTGTGCGCATTCCGTTCGGTCGCGGTGTGTGCGGCGCGGCAGCGGCCTCGCGGCAAACCCAGCGGGTGGAAGACGTGCACGCGTTCCCGGGGCATATCGCCTGTGACAGTGCGTCCAACAGCGAGTTGGTCGTCCCGTTGGTCAAGGACGGGCGCTTGATTGGTGTGCTCGACCTGGACAGCCCATCGCTGTCGCGGTTTACCCCGCAGGATCAGGCCGGCATCGAGCAGTTGGCGGCGATTTTCCTGCGGTTGACCGATTGTTGATGGGGTGAGTCTCCTGCAGGAGCGAGCGAGTTCGCTCCTGCAGACTATCGACAGTCCAGCACGTCCAGTTGCATCTGCAGCATCCTCTCCAGCTCAAGCATGGATTTCTCTATTGCCTTGATGCCCGCCTCGATAACGTGTGGTGTCTCGCGTTCGCCACACGCCTGCTCCAACGCTTCGCATTGTCCGGACAAGGTATCGGCCTGGATGATCCGGGCGGCGCCCTTGATCTTGTGGGCCTGGTCGATCAGGTCGCCGGGCGCGGCTTGCCGTGCCAGCATGGCCATCAGCTCGACCCGATCATTCCGGCTGCTGCTGAGCAACTCCTCGAGCAAACGCCGGCTCAACTGTGGGTCACCGCCCGTCATCGCGTCCAGGCTTTGCAGGGTAAACACGTTGCGGGTGGGCAGCGGATCGACCTGCGCCAGGTGCTGTTCCAGCGCAGTAAGACTGATGGGTTTGAACAGGCAGTCATTCATGCCGGCGTCAAAGCAGCGTTGTTTCTCCTCGGGCTGCGCGTTGGCGGTGAAGCCGAGTATCACGCACGGGGTTTTCTGTTCGCGCTCCTCATACTCGCGAATGGAGTGACTCAATTCGTAGCCGTTCATGATCGGCATATTGCAGTCGGCAATGACCAGGTCGAAGTGTTCCTGGCGCCAGGCCTGGAACCCCGCAGCACCATGATGGGCCGCGGTGAACTGATGCCCCAGGAACCCCAGTTGCTGGCACATCAGCAAGCGGTTGGCCGGATGGTCATCCACCACCAGCACGTTGAGTACTGGCGCCGGCGTGGCTGCGGCCGGTTCGAGCTTGTCTACGGCCTTGACCGGCGGCAGGCTGGTCATCTTCAGGCTGACGTGGACCTGGGTGCCTACCATGGGCACGCTGCTCAGGCTCAATTGCCCGCCCATCATGGCGCACAGGCTGCGACAGATCACCAGGCCCAGGCCGGCGCCGCTCCTGGCCAGGTGCCCGGAGTTGTCGGCCTGGGCGAACGGCTCGAACAGGCGTAGCTGGTCTTCGCGATTGATCCCGATGCCGGTGTCCTCCACTACCAGTTTCATCTCGATCTGTTGAGGTTGCCCGGTCGCCTTCAGCTGCACCTTGATCTTCACCTGCCCGCGTTCAGTGAACTTGATCGCATTGCTCACCAGGTTCGAGAGCACCTGCTTGAACCGCAGAGGGTCGATCAGTACGTCGGTATCCTCGACATCGGGGGTGAACTCCAGCACCAGGCTCAGGGTTTTCTGGCGCGCCAGGCCATCGAACACGCGGACCACCGACTCGATGACTTCGCGCAGGTTGACCCGCTCCGGGGCCAGGCTCAATCGACCGGACTCGATACGTGCAATGTCCAGAATGTCGCCGATCAACTCCAGCAGGTCCTTGGCCGAGTTGTAGGCGACCTCGATCGCAGGGCGATCAAGATGACCCTGATCGGCGCGCTTGAGTGTCAATTCCAGCATGCCAATGACGGCGTTCATCGGCGTGCGGATTTCGTGGCTCATGGTGGCCAGGAACGTGCTTTTCGCGCGATTGGCCTCGTCGGCGCGTTCCTTGGCGGCGCGCAGTTCGTCGAACAACTGGCGCCGTTCGCTGATATCGATCCAGCCGCCAATGATGCCCTGGACCTCGCCCACGGAGTCGCGGTAGGGGAGGATCCAGTGGTAGATCGTGAGTTTTTTCCCGTGCACGTGCAGGGTGCGATCAAGGATCAACGGTTTACCCTCGGCCACTACCCGCTGGTAGTCGGCATGGTACTGCGCCGCCTCCGTCTCAAGGGCCATGCTCATCTGCGTGATGCTTTTGCCGATGACGTCTTCACGCTTGATGTCGAACGTCTGCAGGTAGCTGTCGTTGCAGGTCTGCAGATAGCCGTTGTGGTCGCGTACGTAGATAGGATGGGGCGTTTCATTGACCAGCGCCCGCATGAACTCGAACTGGTCGTTAAGGGCGCGCTCGGCCAGTTTTCGGTGCTTGATCTGGCGCTGCAGGTAGCCGTTCCAGGCCAGGGAAATCAACAGCAGCAGCCCGGTGCCGATGATGATCTGGGCAATCAGGCGATGGTAATTGCGCCAGTAGCCATCGGACGCTGCGTTGTAGCCGCGCCAGCGGCTGTTGATCGCGGCCATCTCATCCGGGGCGATACTCAGCAGTGCCTTGTCCAGGATCGAACTCAGCTCCGTGGCGTGTCGGGACGTCGCCAGGGCAAACGTCGCAGGCAACGTGCCGATGCTGGAACTGATCTGCAGTTTGTCCTGGAATGCCGGAGAAGAAAGCAGGTAGTTGGCGATCACCAAAGGGTTCACTGCGCCGTCGACTTGCCCCTGTGCCAGCAATTCCGATGCCTTGAAGGTATCCCCGGTTTCCACCAGGTTTATCTGGGCAAATGCCTGCTGCAGGAATTTTTCCAGCTGATTGCCCTGGGTAATCGCCAGGCGCTTGCCGGCCAGTTCTTGAAGGCTTGTGGGCGCGCCCGGCTCTTTACGGGTCAGTAATACGTAGGAGTTTTCCAGGTAGGGGCGGCTGAAGTTCAACTGGGACTCGCGCCCGGTACTGGGGGTAATTGCGCCGATGATGTCGGCTGCGCCGGTCTGCACCAGTTGCATCATGTTGGCGACGTCACGCACGTGTTGAATCTCGAAGCGCAGGCCGGTTCGCAGGCGGATCAGCTCCAGCACGTCGGCGGTGACGCCCCGGAACTTGCCGTCGGTATCGAAGAACGTCAGGGGGGCGAGGGTTTCATTGACCACCACCTTCACCACGGGGTTGTCCTTGAGCCAGCGCTCTTCGCGCAGGCTCAGTTGCAGCTTGCGGTCGGTCAGCAGAATGTCGCTGCCCGCACTCCAGCGCTTGGCGATGCTGTCACGTTCATAGGTTGATACGCCATCGAGCACTGAGTCGATGATACTCAGGAGAATGGGTTGATCCTTGCGCAAGGCGAAGCTGAACCCGTGGGCCTCGTGCTTGCCGAAGTTGGCCATGCGGATATTTTTCAGGTAGCCCTTGTTGATCATGTAGTGAGTGGAAATGGTGTCGCCCAGGAATACGTCAGCCTGGTCGAATGCCACGGCATTCAAGGCATTTTGATAGGACGGGTAGGCGTGGATGGTCGCCTTGGGGTACAGCGCCTGCACTTCGTCCATGGGCAGGTAATGGTAGACAAGACTCAGGCGCAGACCGGCCAGGCCGTCGCCAAGGTCGCGGTTCTCACCTTCACGGGTCACCAGTACCGGCTGATCCACTGCGTAGGGCAGTGACAGGACGATGTCGGGATTCGCCGCTTCAAAACCGTTGGCAGACCCCAGAAAATCGATTTCGCCGTTTGCCAGCGCCTGGATCGCGGCTTCACGGGAGGAGTAGCGCAACACGGTGAGCGGTATCGCCAGTGTCCTGGCCAGCAGCCCGGCGTAATCGGCAGTCAGCCCTTCATAATCACGCCCGCTGGAGGTGATGTCGAAGGGCGGATAGTCGGGTGCAGAGGTGCCCAGTATCAGTTCCCGTTTGTTCTGCAGCCACTGGCGCTGTGTCTTGTTCAGGGGGGTGTCCAGTTGAACGGCACCGGCACGCCCCAGCAGGGCATATTGCTCGGGAACAGTTTGTTCGGCAGGCACGGAAGTGCTGAGGCACACCCCGATACTCAATATGATTAGATAGTCCTTTAATCGCCTGGGCATCCGATTTCTCACACTAGCGCGTTACGTTTTGCCATCTCGATAAGTTCTACCAAGGATTTGGCTTTCAGTTTTTGCATGAGCCTTTTTTTGTAAGTGCTGACGGTTTTGTTGCTGAGAAACATGCCCTTGGCGATTTCCTTGTTTGTCCGGCCTTGGGCAAAAAGTTGTAATACCATGAGTTCACGATCGTTGACGACTTTGAACAGTTCAAGCTCTTCATTGTTATCCGTTTCGTTAGTGCTGCCGTTAAGGGCCTGGCTCGGGAAGTAGTTGTAACCTGACAAGACCGCCCTGATGGCACTGAGCAGTTCGCTCAAGTCACCTTCCTTACACACATAGCCATCGGCACCGGAGCGCATGCACCGGGTAGCAAAGAGCTTGGGGGTCTGGGCGGTGAGTATCAACGTCTTGGTCGGCGTACTCATTGCGTTGAACCGGCACAGCACTTCCAGGCCATCGAGTTTCGGAATGCCGATATCAAGGATAATCAGGTCAGGCTGACACTCCTTGACCATTTGTATCGCATCACAACCGTTATCGGCTTCCCCCACTACTTTATAGCCTTCGTGTTCTAACAACATCCGAATGGCAAGTCGGATGACGGGGTGGTCGTCAATAATAAAAACTGAGTTCATGATCAAATTCCATACAGGCGCAAATAAAGTCGGCACATTAGCTCACATGGCAATGAAGGAGGATGAACTTGATGTGGAACAAACGTAAAACAAGAATAATCCTACATCAAAAAAAGCAAGGGATTACGCTCTGTGAGGTGTTTGTTGTTTGGGTGTAAGAGTTTTGCGTGGGTGGAATTTAAAAGTAACTGGTCGTGAGAGCGCAGCGTTATAAAGAGGCGTTTTCGGATTGCCCGGGTGTTTAACTTCCTACTTTTCTGTTGAACGAGTAAGGCGTGATTGGCGTATGAGTTCATTCAGCTCAAGGTGGCTTAACGGCTTCGACAAATAGCCAAGTAATGGAAAGTTGCGTCGGGATGCCTGGGCCATCAGGTGTTCCAGTTCATTGACGGGCAGGCCGCTGAGCAATATCGCGGACCTTATAAAGCCTCTGCGGTTGGCAATTTCAATCAACTCCAGCCCGGGCAAGTCGGGCAAACATTGATCACAGAGCAGAATATCGAATGGCACGTCGGTTTGTGTCATCAGCCGCATTGCCTGTTCTGCATTCTCGGCCAGTGCCAGGTCGTGGTAGCCATAGTTTCGTAGCAGGCATTGGGTGGCCAGCAATTGAAAGGGGTGATCCTCCACCAACAGGATGCGAAGTTGTTCGAGCATGGTTTTTTCCATGGAATGGACAAGAGCCCTGAAGACGCTCCACCAGGGCGTGTAGTAAGAAGTTAATGGGCCCGCCAGCTATCGGGCGCAGGAGCAGGTCGAAAGACTGCGGTCAGGGCGCGCGATTATTCATCGCGGCGGGGAAGAACTTCGATCAGGCCGCTCTGTTCCGTGCGTAGGGCGATTCTTTGAAAAGGCGCCCTGGCCATCAGCCAGGGCTCCGATTTATTGCGGGCTGGAGCGGCCGGTCATCTCGCGGGCCATCTCGCTGGCGTAGCTGTCAGTCATGCCGGCGATAAAGTCGATCATGCGCAGGAAGGACGCGTGCAATGACCAGGAAGGGTCCGGGGCGCTATTGCCCAGCAGGTCGAGGATGCGTCGGTTCTTGAACGACGGGGTGCGACCGCCATGTTGTTCCAGGGCCGCGCCGCAGAAGGCATTCAAGAGGATTTCCAGGGTGGTGTAGGCGCCGATCTCATGCAGGGTCTTGCGCTTGTCCTGGAAAATCTTCTTGCGGGCCATGTCCTTGGCATCCAGCACGCAGCGCTTGGCCGGGCCGTGCATATGTTCCACCAGGTCCCCCGGCAGGGTGCCGGCCAGCAGCGCGTCCTGTTGTTCGACGAACGCCCGGGCCGCGGCGTTGGTCAGGTGTTCGATGGCCTTGCCTCGCAGGATCGCCAGCTTGCGTCGCCGGGAATCCAGCGGGCCGAGTTGCCGATAGGTTTGCGGCAAGTCGTCGCCCACCAGGTCCAGCAGCAGTGACTCGACCTCGGCGTATTCCAGCAGCTCCATTTCCAGGCCGTCTTCGAGGTCGATCAACGCGTAGCAGATATCGTCGGCCGCCTCCATCAGGTACACCAGCGGGTGCCGGGCCCAGCGTTGTTCTTCCAACTGCGGCAAGCCGAGCTTCTGGGCGATCTGCTCCAGGATCGGCAGTTCGCTCTGGTAGCAGCCGAACTTGTGTTTCTTGTAGCCCAGGGAGTCGGCGTGGCGGGCGGTCCAGGGGTATTTCAGGTAGGTGCCCAAGGTGGCGTAGGTCAGGCGGGTGCCACCATCAAACTGGTGGTATTCCAGTTGCGTGAGTACCCGGAAGCCCTGGGCATTGCCTTCGAAATTGAGGAAGTCATTGCGTTCGGCGCTGCTCATGTCATCCAGCCAGCCACGGCCTGAAGCTTGCTGGAACCAGTGCCGGATCGCGTCCTCGCCGGAATGGCCGAAGGGTGGGTTGCCGATGTCATGGGCCAGGCAGGCCGACTGCACCACCATGCCCAGGTCGCTCGGGTCGCACCAGTCGGGCAGGGCACTGCGGATGGTCTCGCCCACGCGCATGCCCAGGGATCGTCCCACGCAACTGACTTCCAGGGAGTGGGTCAGCCGGGTGTGGATGTGATCGTTGCTGGTCACCGGGTGCACTTGCGTCTTGCGGCCCAGGCGGCGAAACGCACCGGAAAAGATGATGCGGTCATGGTCTTTGTGAAACGGACTGCGCCCCAGTTCTTCCGGGCTGTGCAGGGGTTTTCCAAGGCGTTCGCGGGTAAGCAGGGTGGGCCAATCCAAGGCGGGTACTCTCCGTGCGGTGAATGACGGCTCCCAGCTTCCCGGTTCAGCCAGGCCTTCGCAAGCGAAAAACTACAGGCCGGCGGCGTCGATATCGATTAACAGCAGGCGCTGACCATTATCAAAGAATTGTCCGGCAGTCAGGCAGTACTGGTTGGTCGTGGCATCGCGATAGGTTGAGGACAGGGTCAGCCGCCGCTCCTCCCAACCTTCGGCCAGCAAATGATAAAAATACGGACGCCATGACCAGTTGTGGCCCAGGTAGCGGCTGTCGGCTTGCCAGGCGCCCTGGTGCCATTCGAAGTTGGGTGTCAGTTGCGTGCCATGCCGGTCGCACTGGTAAAAACGCAGCAGCCAGGGAAACGCCGGCAATTGCGGCAGGTGGCTCAGCGGTGCGCGGGTGTGGGCCCAGGTTTGCAGGATCTGCATCAGCTCCGCCAGTTGCTGGCGCAGTTGCATGATCCGGCCACGTTCGGCGAGCTTCTGTTGGACATAGCCGGTGCGCAGCTGGGCGAAGCGCGGCACGAATGCGTCGGTGTCGAACCAGTCCAGTTGGGCCTGGGCGAACAGGTAGCCCTGGACATAACGCGAACCGCATTCCAGGGCGAAATTCAGTTGGGCCTCGGTTTCCACCCCTTCGGCGATGATCCAGCAGCCGGTTTTTTCCGCCATTTGCGCCAGTGCCCGCACCACCTCACCGCTCGGGCCACCGCGGGCCGCGGCCTGGAACAGGCGCATGTCCAGCTTGAGAATGTCCGGCTGCAAGGCCAGCACCCGGTCCAGCTGCGAATAGCCGGCGCCGAAGTCATCAATGGCAATCCGCGCGCCGGCCTCGCGGTAGCGCTCGACGACTTCGGCCAGGCGCAGTATATCGCCGCCCAGTTCAGTGATCTCGAACACGATGCGGCGCGGGTCGACGTTATGCAGTTGCAATTGCTTCAGGCTCGGCAGCGCCTGGCCCGGGCGCAGGCGGGTGATCCAGCGTGGCGAGATATTCAGGCTGAGGAACCACTCCTGCGGGGCTTCATGCAGGCGGCTCAGGGCATTGTCACGGATCTGCCGGTCCAGGCGGCGCAAGGCCACCGAGGGCGTGCGCGGGTCGGCGAACAGCGGACCCACCGAGCGCAGTTGGCCATTCGCCTGGCGTAGGCGGCCCAGGGCTTCTACGCCGGCGATGCGGCCGGTGGCGGTGTCGATGAATGGCTGGAAGCAGGCGAGCGGTTGCCCGTCGATCACGGGGCCTCCTTAAAAGACCGGAAATAAAAAAGGCCCGGCCCTCAATGGAGAGGGCCGGGCCTGATCTGTTTGCAAGAATGCAGCCAGCACGCTCAACTTTTGCGCGAAGCACCTTGCATGGCCAGTTTGATCAGCGGGATCAGGCCGGCACCCAGCCGCACCAGGCGGGTCATGGTGCCGATTCCGCCACCCTTGGCGCCTTTGCCGGTGAGAAACCCCAGCAGCGTCACCACGCCCACGCCCCACAGCGGCGCGTGCTTGATGCCAAAACCGTCCTGCCAGCTCTGGCCCATGTTGCGGACCTTTTGCAGCGGCAGCATCAGTTGCTGGGACTCGTGACGGATTTCCTGGCGGTGCATTTCCATGCGCAGGCGGATCAACGCCTTGCGCATTTCTCGCCGGGAAGTGTTTTGCGGCAATTCAGTCATGCTCATGGCAGCAGGCGCTCCCGGTCGTTGGCCAGCTCTTCGAGGGTGGCGTGGAACGGCGTGGACTCATCGAACACCGCCGCCTTCAGGCGCAACCCGCAGAATGCTGCGGCCAGTATGTAGAACACACACAGGCTGATAATCCCGGTCAGGCGGTAGGTATCCCACACCAGAATCATCACCAGCGCCGACAAACCCACCAGCAACAGCAAGGCAAACACCAGCGCCAGGCCGGCGAACAGCAACAGGCTGACGGTGCGGGCTTTCTGCTCCTGCAACTCGATGCCGAACAGCTCGACATGGCTGTGCAGCAAACCCAGGACAGCCGCGCCCAGGCGCCGTGAAGTAGAACTTGGGCCCGTGGACGAGCCGGATTCGCCGATAGACATGATTAGCGCCTTGTAGCCAGCAGGCCGATCAAAAAGCCCACGCCGGCCGCAATGCCGACGGACTGCCAGGGGTTGGCCTGCACATAGTCTTCAGTGGCCGTGACCGCCGCCTGGCCGCGTTCGCGCAGGGAGTCCTCGGTCAGTTGCAGGGTTTCACGGGCCTTGAGCAGGCTTTCATGAATCTTGCTGCGAAGCTCGTCAGCCTGGTCACCGGCGAGGATCGCAGTGTCGTCCAGCAGCTTCTCGGTATCGCTGACCAGGGTTTGAAAATCCGCCATCAGTATTTCTTGAGCAGTCTTTGCCGTTTTTCTGGCCATGGTTATCTCCGTGAGTGGCTGGTCTGTTTACTTCTGGTTTCGAGTCACCGGTGTCGGTGAAGGTTCACTGCAATTGTCTGGTACAGCTTTTGCTTTGCCTTGGTGCGCGGGCCCGGGGCCTTGCGCTGAATCCGGGCGGTTGGGGCTCAAACCCTGAAAAACCTTACCCTAAATAACTAAAACTCGCGGAAAAACCCTGTCGGATTCTGCCTTTTTCAATGATCGCTGCGCCAAAGCGGTTCACGGCCTCAAACGAGGGTCGGACCGCTGGTGCCAATTTAGTGCGCATCATGAAGGTCATGAACTGCTTTGGTGCTTTTTCCTGCATGTGCAGGCCTGCCATCCTCCATGGAAAATTTGCAAAGCGCGGTGGACACCCTCGTCCACAGCTCCAACACGCTGTTTATTCTGATTGGTGCGGTCATGGTCCTGGCCATGCACGCCGGCTTTGCCTTCCTGGAAGTCGGCACGGTGCGCCAGAAGAACCAGGTCAATGCCCTGTCGAAAATCCTCAGTGACTTCGCGATTTCCACACTGGCCTATTTCTTTATAGGCTATTGGATCTCCTACGGGGTGACCTTCATGCAACCGGCGGCGGTGATCAGCGCCGACCACGGCTACGGCCTGGTGAAGTTCTTCTTCCTGCTGACCTTCGCGGCGGCGATCCCGGCGATCATTTCCGGGGGAATCGCCGAGCGTGCACGTTTTGTTCCGCAACTGTGTGCCACTGCGTTGATCGTAGCCTTCATCTATCCGTTTTTCGAAGGCATGGTGTGGAACGGCAACTACGGCCTGCAAGCCTGGTTGCTGGCCACCTTCGGCGCCAGCTTCCATGACTTTGCCGGCAGCGTCGTGGTGCACGCCATGGGCGGCTGGCTGGCGCTGGCGGCGGTGCTGTTGCTGGGGCCAAGGCAGGGGCGTTATCGGGAAGGGCGCCTGGTGGCGTTCGCGCCGTCGAGCATTCCATTTCTCGCGTTGGGCTCGTGGATCTTGATCGTCGGCTGGTTCGGCTTCAACGTCATGAGTGCGCAAACCCTGTCCGGGGTCAGCGGGTTGGTGGCGGTCAATTCGTTGATGGCGATGGTCGGTGGCACGGTAGCGGCATTGGTGATCGGCCGTAACGACCCAGGCTTCTTGCACAACGGTCCATTGGCCGGGTTGGTGGCGATCTGTGCCGGTTCCGACCTGATGCACCCGGTGGGCGCGTTGGTGACCGGCGTGGTGGCGGGCGGCTTGTTCGTCTGGTTCTTCATTGCCGCCCAGGATCGCTGGAAAATCGACGATGTGCTGGGTGTATGGCCGTTGCACGGGCTGTGCGGCGTGTGGGGCGGGATTGCCTGCGGGATCTTCGGCCAGACCGCCCTGGGCGGTTTGGGCGGCGTCAGTCTGATCAGCCAGTTGATCGGCACCGCGCTGGGTGTGGTGGTGGCGCTGGCCGGTGGCTTCCTGGTATATGGCGTGATCAAACGCGTGCATGGCCTGCGCTTGAGTCAGGAAGAGGAGTATTACGGCGCGGATTTGTCGATCCACAAGATTGGTGCAGTCAGTCAGGATTGAGGGGCGCGTCCCCTTCGTTCTGGTTGCAGCCATGTAACAGCCGGTACCGGCTCTGGCGCACTTCATCGACACGGCCTTGCACCTGCTGCTCCGACAACCCCAGCAGGATCAACGCATGGGAGGCGAGCATCAGGCTCGACTCCAGCAACTCGGGCACCACTTCAGTGGCGCCGGCGGCTTTCAGTTCGGCCAGCTGACTGTCGTCGCGGGTGCGTACCAGGATCGGTACGGTCAGGTTGATCCGCCGCGCTTCGTTGAGCACGGCCAGGGCGACGTCGCTGTTGTCCACCGCGATCACCACCAGGCGCGCACGTTCCAGGCCGACCGCGCTGAGCAGGGCGCCACGGCGGCAGTCGCCGTAATGCACGGCGCTGTCTTCGGTAGACGCTTCCTGGACTCGCTCCGGGTCGTCATCAAGGGCAATGAACGCCTGTTGTTCACGGTGCAGGAAGCGCCCGATGGACTGGCCAACCCGGCCGTAGCCGCAGATCACCGCGTGGTCGCGCAGCTCGGCATTCAGGGCCGTAATCTCTTCAAGCTGTACTTGCTGGTTGGGCTTGCGGTGCAGGCGCAGGGCAATCGCGGGTGCAGCCCTGAGCAACAGCGGAGTCAATAGCATCGAGCAGAAGGTGGCAGCCAGCAGCAGGCCGCTGATGTCGGCGGGCAGCAGGCGGCTTTGCTGCATTTGCGCCATCAAGGCGAAACAGAACTCGCCGCCCTGGGCCAGCGCCAGGCCGCTGCGCCAGGCGGTTTCACCGTCGCTGCCGCGCAGTTGCACCAATAGCGCGACCACACAGCCTTTGATCAACATCAGCGTGAGGGTCAGGCCGAGAATCAACAGGCTATGACTGACGAACAGTTGCAGGTCGATCAGCATGCCGATGCTGACAAAAAACAGTCCTAGCAGGATGTCGCGAAACGGTCGGATATCGGCTTCGATCTGATGGCGGTAATGGCTTTCCCCCAGCAGCATGCCGGCGAGAAACGCACCGAGTGCCGGGGACAGGCCCAGCAAGTGGGTCAGCCAGGCGGTGAGCAGTACGATCACCAGTGCCAGCAGCACGAACAATTCGGCCGAATGGGACGCCGCCACCTCACGGAACAAACGCGGCAGCAACCAGCGGCTGGCCAGCAGCAGGCCGAGGAACAGCACCACGGTTTTGCCCAGGGTCAGTGGCAATGCCCAGTACCAGGCTTGCTCGCTGTTACCGGCGAACACTGGCACGAGCGTCAGCAGCAATACGGCCACTACATCCTGGAACAGCAATACCCCAATCGCATTCTGGCCATGGCTGCTGAAGATTTCGCCGAGGCTGGTCAGCTCCTTGCTGACGATGGCGGTGGACGACAACGCCAGCCCAGCACCGAGCAACAGCGCGGTCGTCGGCGACAGGCCGAACAGTGCCAGCAAACCGCCCAGCAGCAACCCGCAGCACAGTACCTGCAGGCTGCCCAAGCCAAACACCACCCGGCGCAGGCTGAGCATTTTGTTGAGAGAAAACTCCAGGCCCAGGGAAAACAGCAGGAACACCACACCCAGTTCGGCAAGGTCTGGCAACTCTTCGCTGTCATTGACCCAGTCGAGGGCGGTGGGGCCCACGGCCAGGCCAACACACAGATAGCCCAGCACCGGCGGCAGTTGCAGGCGACGAAACAGCGCAATCACCACCAGGGAGGAGGCCAGGATAATCAGCAGGTTGGCAAACACATGCAGCTCCATTGCAGGTATTACGGGAAAAAAGTCGCGAGAGTCACTGAATCAGTTATACGCCATGCTGATCTGGGTCAGGCTTTTGCAGTGTCCCGACGCTGTTAGAATAGGTGCCTGATTCTTCTCGGACCCTTTGCCATGCTTCCTGAATGTCAGTTGTTCGGCACCCTGGGCTGCCATCTGTGTGAGATTGCCGAAGCCGAAATCATGCCGTTGGTCGAACACGGCCTGCTGGTGGAGTTGGTGGATATCGCCGATTCCGAGGCCCTGTATGAAGCCTACGGCCTGCGTATTCCGGTGCTGCGCCGGGTAGACACGGGCGCGGAGCTGGAGTGGCCGTTCGACGAAGCGCAGGTAGTGAACTTTCTTAGCTAGCACTCGGCGATGGCGAGTTCCCGATTATTCGGTTACTGTATGTTTGTACAGCGATTGAATGAGAGGGAACGCCCGTGGTGAATGTTGAACAACTGAAAAGCAGCGTCAATCGCATGTCCGCCGACGTCGTGCGCGACGCGGTGAACGAGCTGCGCCTCGATGGCCTGGTCACGGAAGGCAAGACGCCGTTTAACAAAGTGCATTTCAACACCTGCTTTGCCGAGATCGAGGCGCTGTTCCAGCGCGCGGGTTATCACAAGCAGCTGGATGTGGTGGGTTATCAGGGCTTGCTGTATGCGCTTTACGACCCGGGCCGCTGGGAAGCGGTGGATGTGCTGCGCTGGCTCAAGGAATTCACCGAGGCGGCCAGTGCGTCACCGGTGTTGCGCGCGGAATTGGCCAAGGCCTGAATCTGTGCTGGGCCTGATCCGGGTGCATGCGGGATAATGTGCGCCTGTATGTCCACGTCTTGAGCCTGCCCATGTCCGTTTTTTCCGCTGCCCAGCACCAAGCCAGCACCTTGTACCTGCCGCCAGGCGCCTGGGCCACCGTGCTGGATTGCCTGTGTGAGCACTTCCAGGCCATCAGCCGTGAGCAATGGCTGGACCGCATCGCCCGAGGCCGGGTACTGGACATCAATGGCACCCCCATCAATCAGGACCTCGCCTACCGCGAAGGCCTGTGCATCTACTACTTTCGCGAAGTACCGAACGAGAAAGTAATCCCGGTGCAGGAGACGATCCTGTACGCCGATGAACACCTGGTGGTAGCCGACAAGCCGCACTTCCTGCCGGTCACGCCTGCCGGTGAATACGTCGAGCAGACCCTGTTGCGGCGTTTGATCCGTCGCCTCGACAACCCGGCGCTGGTGCCGCTGCATCGCATTGATCGGCATACCGCAGGGCTGGTGCTGTTTTCGGCCAACCCCCAGACGCGCTCGGCGTATCAACAGCTGTTTCCCACGCGCAAGATCGACAAGTTCTACGAAGCCATTGCCCCTGCATTGCCTGGGCTGACCTTTCCGCTGGTGCACAAAAGCCGGCTGGTGGATGGCGAGCCGTTCTTTCGCATGCAGGAAGGCGAGGGGGCGAGCAACACCGAGACGGCGGTCGAGGTGCGGGAAAAGAATGGCGACCTGTGGCGCTATGGCCTGTTTCCGGTGACCGGCAAGAAGCATCAGTTGCGGGTGCACATGACGGCCCTGGGCGCGAGTATCTGCAACGATCCGTTCTACCCCGACGTTATCAAGGATGCCGAGGACGACTACGCCAACCCGCTCAAGCTGCTGGCCCAGGGGGTGCGTTTCATCGACCCGGTCACCGGCCTTGAGCGCGACTTTCGCAGCGAGATCAGCCTGGACTGGTAAACCCCAGCAACGAAAAAGCCCGCATTACGCGGGCTTTTTTGTATCTGGCGTTAAGACTTACAGGTCTTTAACGGTGCGAACCTGATCCTTGTTGATCTGGGTGCGCTTGCCATCCAGCTGTTCGAATTCGTAGAAGCCGGTGGACTTGTCGAATTTAGGAGTGTCGACGGCCTGGATTTCGCGACCGTCATTCAGGGTGATCACTGTCGGCGAGGCGCAACCGGCAAGGGTAGCGAGGCCCAGTGCAAGCATGAGAGCGGCGATGGTCCGTTGAGTCATGAGTTTGTCTCCGAGAGAATGCTTTGTTGAGTACTGACCTTGTGACGTGTGTAACGTCGGCAAAGTTCCTTGTTCGACGCTCATTCTGACACGCTGGGCGGGCGGTGCAACAACTCCGGTGTATTGAGGTTGGCCAGGCGCGGATCGTCGGCGGGGCAATCCAGGGCCTTGGCCCCCAGCGCCTGCATGATCTGGCGCGGGCTGCGCTCGCCGGCTGCCCAGGCCCGTTCGAAGGGCTCGCGCAGCGAAGTGGGGATCACGCAGAGCAGCGGTTCCCAGAAATCGCCGTGGCGCACCATCACCGGCAGCAACGGGTTTTGCTGCGCCGTGCTGCGCAGGTCGGCGAGCAATCGTGCATCGATCTGCGGCACATCGCACGGCAATACCAGCAGATGCCCATGCTGCGCCACCGCCAGTCCTGCGCGAATGCCGGCCAGTGGCCCGGGAAAGTCGGGGCTGTCATCGCCGACCAATCGGTCGGCATAGGCCGCGTACTGCGCCTGGTTGCGATTGCAGGAGATGATCAGGTCGTCGGTCAACGGCCGCACCAGGCGATGCAGGTGCGCGATCAGCGGCTGCCCGTGCCAGTCCAGCAGGCCCTTGTCGAGGCCGCCCATGCGCTGGCCACGACCGCCGGCCAGCAAAAGGATCGAGCAGGGCAGTGGGGAAGAATGGCTTGGCATGACGGCTCCTGCGGGCAGTGAAATGGGGGGCTGTGATATAACATCGGGCTGTTCCTTCGACAACCGGACCGAGCCATGAAAGCCAACGCTGATGCGCCCTTTGTACCCCTGAATATCGCTGTATTGACGGTCAGCGACACCCGCACCCTGGAAACCGACACCTCGGGCCAGGTCTTCGTCGACCGCCTGACCGCCGCCGGTCACCTGCTGGCCGAGCGAGTTTTGCTTAAAGATGATCTGTACAAAATCCGTGCGCAAGTGGCGCACTGGATTGCCGAAGACGTGGTGCAGGTGGTGTTGATCACCGGCGGCACCGGCTTCACCGGCCGCGACAGCACCCCGGAAGCGGTGAGCTGCCTGCTGGATAAACAGGTGGATGGTTTCGGCGAACTGTTCCGGCAAATCTCCGTGGCCGATATCGGCACCTCCACCGTGCAATCCCGTGCCCTGGCCGGCCTGGCCAACGGCACACTGGTGTGCTGCCTGCCGGGCTCCACCAACGCGGTGCGCACCGGTTGGGACGGGATTCTCGCCGAGCAATTGGATAACCGTCACCGCCCGTGCAACTTCGTCCCGCATTTGAAACAGGCCGAGCCCTGTGAATCCCGTGGGTAAGCCGGGCAAGACCGGCGCGTTGATGCCGGTGGAAGACGCCCTCGAACAATTGCTGGCGATGGCCGAGGCAGCGCCGATCCGCGAGCCGGAAACGTTGGCGCTGGCCGAGTGTGATGGTCGGGTGCTGGCCCAGGCGTTGATCTCCACGCTGGACTTGCCGCCCTGGCCCAACAGCGCCATGGACGGATACGCCCTGCGCCTGGCGGACTGGACCGGTGAGCCACTGGTAGTCAGCCAGCGCATTTTTGCGGGCACGGCACCCGAGCCCTTGGCTGCCGGTACCTGCGCGCGGATCTTCACCGGAGCCCCGGTACCGGAGGGCGCGGACTGCGTCGAGATGCAGGAAAACGCCGTGGTCCATGCCGATCAGCGGGTGAGCTTCATCGAAGCGTTGCAGGTGGATCAAAACATCCGTCCCCAAGGCCAGGAAACCACGGTGGGCGAGTGGGTGTTGCCAGCAGGTACACGCCTGGGCCCGATCGAGTTGGGCCTGGCGGCTTCATTGGGTCGTGATCGGCTGGAGGTGGTACGACGCGCCCGCGTGGCTGTGCTGTCAACCGGCGACGAGTTGATCGAGCCGGGCCTGCCGCTGGGCCCCGGGCAGATCTACAACAGTAATCGCCGGGTGCTGTGCAGCTGGCTGGAGCGCCTGGGCTGCGAAGTGGTGGACGCCGGGATCCTGCCGGACGACCTGGAACAAACCCGCGAACGCCTGGGCGCATTGGGCTCGGTAGACCTGATTCTGTCCACCGGCGGTGTGTCGGTGGGGGAGGCGGATTTTCTCGGGATTGCACTGCGGGAAGAGGGCGAACTGGCGCTGTGGAAGCTGGCAATCAAGCCGGGCAAGCCGCTGACGTTCGGGCATTTCCGTGGTGTACCGGTGATCGGTTTGCCGGGCAATCCGGCGTCGACGCTGGTGACCTTTGCCTTGCTGGCGCGGCCTTACCTGTTGCGCCGCCAGGGCGTGGAAGACGTGCAGCCGCTGCGCATTGAAGTGCCCGTGGGATTTGTCTGGCCCAAGCCGGGGAATCGCCGCGAGTATTTGCGCGGGCGGCTGGAGCAGGGCAAGGCGATCATCTACCGCAACCAGAGCTCGGGTGTGCTGCGTAGCGCGGCGTGGGCCGAAGGTTTGGTAGAAGTGCTGGAGGGGACGACGCTGGAGATCGGTGACCGGGTCAACTTCATTCCGCTGAGTGAAGTGTTGAACTGAGCCCGATCTATCAAACAATGAAGATCAACTGTGGGAGCTGGCTTGCTCGCGAAAGCGGTGGATCAGTCACCCGATGTATTGACTGACCCTCTGCATTCGCGAGCAAGCCCGCTCCCACATTTGATTTGTGTTCATCCTGCAATTACGGCAAGTCGCGACTCGCGTAAAACGCACTCAACACCTTCACCAGGTGCGCCAGGTCGTGGCTGCCGCACAGCTCGCGAATCGAGTGCATCGCAAACGTCGGCAAGCCGATATCCACGGTGCGCACGCCCAGGTGGCTGGCGGTGATCGGGCCGATGGTCGAGCCGCAACCCATGTCGCTGCGAACCACAAAGCTCTGCACCGGCACTTCTTCGGCCATGCACAGGTGGCGGAAGAACCCGGCGGTTTCGCTGTTGGTGGCGTAGCGCTGGTTGCTGTTGACCTTGATCACCGGGCCGGCATTGAGTTTCGGGCCGTGGTTGGCGTCGTGCTTCTCGGCGTAGTTGGGGTGCACGCCGTGGGCGTTGTCGGCAGACACCAACAGCGACTTCTGGATAGTGCGTACGAATTCATCACCCTCGGGCAGCAGGCGACGCAGGGTCTGCTCCAGCATCGGGCCGTCGGCACCGCAGGCGGAGCACGAGCCGACTTCTTCGTGGTCGTTGCAGACCAGCACGCAGGTTTCATCGGTTTCGGCGGTGAGCAGGGCTTGCAGGCCGGCGTAGCACGACAGCAGGTTGTCGAGGCGGGCACCGGCGATAAAGTCGCCATTGAGGCCGATCACGGCCGCGCTCTGGGTGTCGTAGAAGCTCAGCTCATAGTCGAGCACCACGTCAGCGTTCAACCCGTGTTCACGAGCCAGTTGCTCGGTCAGCACTGCGCGGAAGTCTACGCGCTCGTCACCGGCGAACTGCGCAAGGATCGGCGGCAGTTCGGTCTGGGCATTGATCGCCCAACCCTGGTTGGCTTCACGGTTCAGGTGAATGGCCAGGTTGGGGATGATCGCGATGGGCAGCTTGAAGTCGATCAGCTGGCTTTCGACCTTGCCGTCGCGGCGGAAAGTGACGCGGCCGGCCAGGGACAGATCGCGGTCGAACCACGGCGCCAGCAGCGCGCCGCCGTACACTTCCACACCCAGTTGCCAGAAGCCCTGGCGTTGCAGTTCAGGCTGTGGCTTGACCCGCAGGCACGGGCTGTCGGTGTGGGCGCCGACCAGGCGGATGCCGCCTTGCAGGGGCGAGTGGCGGCCGAGTTTGAAGGCGATGATCGAGGAGTCGTTGCGGGTCACGTAATAGCGCCCGTTGGCCTCGGTGGTCCAGGTCTCGCGCTCGTCAAGACGCTGGAAACCGGCCGCTTCCAGGCGCTGTGCAAGGGCGGCGGTGGCATGGAACGGGGTAGGGGAGGCCTTGAGGAAGTCGATCAGGCCTTGGTTCAACTCTTCGCGCATAAGTAGCTCCAGACAGCAATGGCGCGAGTTTACCGTCCGACGGGATAAGTGCACAGAACAAATGTGGGAGCGGGCTTGCTCGCGAATGCGGTGTGTCAGTCGCCGAATGAGCTAACTGATCCACCGCATTCGCTAGCAAGCCCGCTGCCACATTTTAATTGCGTTTACAGGTTAAAACGGCGCGGGGCACTCGAAGCGCAGACGCTCGCCGCTCTGGGGATGGGTGAAGCTCAGCATGCTGGCGTGCAGGCACAGCCGTGGCCAGGCAGCCAAGGCCTGTTCATGGGCGTACAAGCCATCGCCCAGCAACGGATGCCCGATGGACAGCATATGCACGCGCAGTTGATGTGAGCGGCCGGTGATCGGTGTCAGCTCAACCCGGCACCAGTCGCCGCAACGCTCCAGGACTTTCCAGAAGGTCAGCGCGTTCTTGCCGAACTCGTGGTCCACCACGTGCCGTGGCTTGGTCGGTGGGTCGTAGCGCAAGGGCAAGTCGATGCTGCCGCTGTCCAGTTCCGGTTGGCCCCAGCAGAGTGCGGTGTAGGCCTTTTCGGTTTCCCGGTCATGAAACTGGCGGGACAGTTCACGGTGGGTATCCGCGTCTCGGGCCAGCAGGATGATCCCGGACGTTTCCCAGTCCAGGCGATGGACGATGCGGGCTTCGGGGTAGCCGTTTTCCTGCAGGCGGGTGATCAGGCAGTCCTTGTTGTCGTCGGCGCGACCGGGAACCGAGAGCAGCAGGGTAGGCTTGTTCACCACCAGGACAGCAGCGTCCTGATGAAGGATATGGACATTGGACAACGGCATTAAAACAGCCTCGTAACAAACGCCAACGGCGGCTCGCTCACCCGGCCCCGTGAGGGGAGCCAGGTAACCGAGCCGCCGTGGCGACCGCCTTTTCGATCAACGATCAGGCAGGGTGATATTGAGTTCCAGAATCGAGCAGCTGCCGTCATTTTCCAGGGCGACATGCACGTCATCGTTACCGATGTTGACGTACTTGCGGATCACTTCCACCAGTTCCTTCTGCAGGGCTGGCAGGTAATCCGGGGTGCTGCGTTGGCCGCGTTCGTGCGCCACGATGATCTGTAGACGCTCTTTCGCTACCGACGCGGTACTTGGCTTTTTGTTGGCGCGAAAGAAGTCGAGAAATTTCATTGTTTAGTTGCCTCCAAAGATACGCTCGAAGAATCCCTTCTTCTTAACATCGAGGAAGCGATGTTCCACGGTCTTGCCCAGCAAGCGATCTACCGCATCGCTGTACGCCTGGCCGGCGTCGCTCTGGTCGTCAAGAATCACCGGCACACCTTGGTTGGATGCCTTCAGGACGGCCTGGGATTCCGGGATCACACCCAGCAGGGTCACGGCGAGGATTTCCTTCACGTCTTCAACGCCGAGCATTTCGCCATTGCTGACGCGCTCAGGGTTGTAGCGGGTCAGCAGCAGGTGTTCCTTGATCGGATCTTCACCTTTCTCGGCGCGCTGGGACTTGCTGGCCAGCAGGCCGAGCATGCGGTCCGAGTCACGTACCGAGGAGACTTCAGGGTTGGTCACGACGATGGCTTCGTCGGCGAAGTACATCGCCAGGTGAGCACCGGTCTCGATACCCGCCGGGGAATCGCACACCACGTATTCGAAGGTTTCCTTCAGTTCGGCGAGGACCTTGCCCACGCCTTCCTTGGTCAGCGCGTCTTTGTCGCGGGTCTGGCTGGCGGCCAGTACATACAGGTTCTCAAGGCGCTTGTCCTTGATCAGGGCCTGTTGCAGGTTGGCTTCGCCATTGACGACGTTGACGAAGTCGTAAACCACGCGGCGTTCACAGCCCATGATCAGGTCGAGGTTACGCAAGCCGACGTCGAAGTCGACGATAACTGTCTTGTGGCCGCGCAGAGCGAGGCCGGTACCGATAGCGGCGCTGGTGGTGGTCTTACCCACACCACCCTTGCCGGATGTAACCACGAGAATCTTGGCCAAGGTGTTTCACCCCTAAGGAAAAAGGACTTTTTAGTCCCTGAAAAACATCTCTTGTCACTCGCTGCAGGCGGGCAGCTCTTGTAGGAGAAAGCACGGTTTGCCTGGGCAAACCCCACCTTAAAATTATTCCTACACAAGTTTTGCCGTTTTCGCTGTGCTATCAGAGTCCAGAGATGCTTGGAAAATGCGGCAGTATCCGTTAAAGACGAACGATGTTCAACACATCGCCCGACAGGCTGACTTGTACCCCGGCCCCCCACAGCGGATCGCGGCGCAAATCTTCCGAAACCTTGTACTGGCCTGCGATGGACACTAGCTCAGCGGTCAACTGCTGGCAAAAAATACGGGCCTTGGTGTCACCTTTTATGCCGGCCAGGGCACGACCACGCATGGGGCCGTATACATGGATGTTTCCATCGGCGAGAAGTTCCGCCCCCGGGCTGACCGGGGCGATGACGACAAGGTCGCCACCCTGGGCGTAAATCTGCTGCCCGCCCCGTACGGGAGAGGTGATGATCTTTGTCGGCTTGATCGTCGGCTCCGGCGGTTTCTCCGGTTTTTTCTTCTCTTCGCCGACCAACGGGTCGAGCGGACGCTCGCGGGCACCCGACGGCGGCAGTACTGGCAGTTCAATAGCGATTGCCGCGGCGATGTCTTCGATCCGGCTGGCACGGATCGCCAGGGTGCGCAGGCCATGCTGGCGGCACACGCGCATCAGCCCGGGCAGGTCGACCGCGCCCTGGCCGGCCGGGAGCTTGTCCAGGGCCAGCACCAGCGGTGCATTGTTGAAGAAGTTCGGCGCCAGGGCGACCTTGGCGGCGAGCTGGCGGTCCAGGGCATCAAGGTCGTTGCGGGCCAGTTCCAGCACGGTAATGGCGAGCATGCTGCCTTTCAACTGGAACACGGGATCTTGGTCTAGCGGTTCGGTTTGGCTCATGGTCGGCAAAGCGGCTTGTCACGAAAAGTGTCGAGACTTATAACGAGAACATCCGCTAGCCGCAAGCCGGGTCGAACCGTTGTAGAATGCGCGGCCGTTGTCTTTACCGGAATCTTGAATGGATCGCCCGCGTTTTCGAGCTGTATTTTTTCATCCGCGCTTCTGGCTGTTATGGCTGGGGCTGGGTTTGCTGTGGCTGATTGTGCAGTTGCCGTACCGGGCTTTACTGGGGATTGGCCGTGCCTTGGGGGCGGGAATGTACCGGGTGGCCGGTGAACGTCGACGTATCGCCGCACGAAACCTGGAACTGTGCTTCCCGGAAAAGTCCGCTAAAGAGCGTAAACATTTGCTCAAGGAAAACTTTGCCTCCACCGGCATCGCGTTCTTCGAGATGGCCATGAGCTGGTGGTGGTCCAAGCCGCGCCTGGCGCGCCTGGCCCATGTCGAAGGGCTGGAGCACCTCAAGCAGGCGCAACTGGAAGGCAAGGGCGTGATCCTCATGGCCCTGCATTTCACCACCCTGGAAATCGGCGCCGCCTTGCTCGGGCAGAAGCACACCATCGACGGCATGTACCGCGAGCACGGCAACCCCTTGTTCGATTTCGTCCAGCGCCGTGGCCGCGAGCGGCACAACCTCGACTCCCTGGCCGTAGAGCGCGAAGACGTGCGCGGCATGCTCAAGCTGCTGCGGGCCGGTCGTGCGATTTGGTACGCACCGGACCAGGACTACGGCGCCAAGCAAAGTATCTTCGTGCCATTGTTCGGCATTCAGGCCGCCACCGTGACCGCCACCAGCAAGTTCGCCCGCCTGGGCAAGGCTCTGGTGGTGCCGTTCACCCAGGAACGCCTGGCCGACGGCAGCGGTTATCGCCTGGTGATCCATCCGCCGCTGACCGACTTCCCCGGTGAAACCGACGAGATCGATTGCCTGCGCATCAACCAGTGGGTCGAAGCCTCCGTGCGCGAATGCCCCGAGCAATACCTGTGGACGCACCGCCGCTTCAAGAGCCGGCCGCCAGGTGAACCTAAACTGTATGAAAAACGCCGCCGTTGATCTGAAGTCCCCAAGCACCATGGAGTGATGCAATGCGCCCAGCTGAACCGGTCACAGGCTTGATTCTTTCCGGCGGCGGGGCGCGGGCCGCCTATCAGGTGGGGGTACTGGCGGCGATAGCCGAGCTGTTGCCGCCGGGCGCGGCCAATCCGTTTCCGGTGATCGTCGGCACCTCGGCCGGGGCGATCAATGCGGTGAGCCTGGCCAGTGGCGCCATGGACTTTACCGCCGCCATCCAGCGCCTGACCGCCTTCTGGCAGGGCTTTCGCAGCCACCTGGTGCTGCGCAGCGACTGGCCCGGGGTGATCAGCCAGGCCAGTCGATTCCTTGTCCACAGCCTGCTGGGGATGGGGGCGCAGGTGCCAGTGGCGCTGCTCAACAGTTCGCCGCTGCGGGACTTGTTGCGCGACAAACTGCACCTGGAAGGCATCGCGCAGTCGATCCGCGAGAAACACCTTCATGCTGTGGCGGTGACCGCGTTCGGATACGAGTCCGGGCAAGCCGTGACCTTCTATCAGGGCGGCGGCACCATCGATGCCTGGTTGCGGCATCGGCGCATCGGCATTCCCACCCAATTGACCGTTGAACACTTGCTGGCCAGCTCGGCGATTCCGTTGCTGTTTGCGCCGGTCAAACTCGACCAGGAATATTTTGGTGACGGGGCGGTGCGCCAGTCGGCGCCGATCAGTCCTGCGTTGCACCTGGGCGCCAGCCGCGTGCTGGTGGTGGGGGTCAGTGGCAACCCGCGCGGCAACGATCCATCGAACCCGGCGCGCACCTTCACCGGCCAGGAGCCGACGTTGGCGCAGATCGGCGGGCACATGCTCAACAGTACGTTCATCGACAGCCTGGAAAGCGATATCGAATTGCTCGAGCGCCTGAACCAGTTCAGCCACGTGTTGCCGGCCAACGCGGCGATACAAGGTTTGGCGCCAGTGGAAGTATTGGTGATCGCTCCCAGTCAGCCAATCGACGAAATCGCGGCACGTCACCGCCAGGAATTGCCGGCGGCATTGCGCCTGTTTCTGCGCGGGCCGGGGGCGACCAAAACCAGTGGCGCGGGTGTGCTCAGCTACCTGCTGTTCGAGGCGGGGTATTGCAGCGAATTGATCGAGCTGGGAAGGCGGGATGCGCTGGCCAAGCGCGAAGAGTTGCAGCGGTTCCTGGGCCTGACACCGGACTGAATGTGGGAGCGGGCTTGTGTGGGAGCGGGCTTGCTCGCGAATGCGGTGTGTCAGTCGCCAGATGTATTGACTGACCCACCGCATTCGCGAGCAAGCCCGCTCCCACATAAACCCGATTCCACAGGGGATAGGCGGTGTGGTTAGAAGTGGTACTTCACCAACAGGCTCGCAGTGTCCTGGTTGGTCTCGAACGCGCCGCTGTCCTGGATCCCGTACTTGTTCTTCCAGTAGTCGTATTCGATACCGACATACAACTGCTTCTCGCCCCAATGCAACGCCTTGCCCAGGTCATATTTGATCTGCGGGTTGAAGTGCAGGTTGGCGTGGTAAGTGCCACGGGCGTTCTTGTCGTTATCCACGACCCAGTCCATAAAGCCGTCGATCAGCACATTGGAGTTGCCCACCGGGATCGTGTACGACCACACCGGTGTGATCTGCCATACGCCGTCACCCGGGCGATTGCCTTCGGTCTGGCGCTGGTAGAAGTTCAGCTGGAAGTAGTCGAAACCAGGGATTGCCAGGTCGAAGCCCGGGCCGAGCAAGTACGACTCGTTGTCGCCTTCGCCGAACTCGTAAGTGAACGCCAGCAACACGTCCTTGATCGGACCGAACGACAAGTCCTTGTCGAAAATCTTGCCGAACGACAAGCGTGGGCTGAACTCGCCGTAGTAAGTACTTGGGCCGACATTGCCGTCTTCCTTGCCGTTGTAAAAGATGCGGTCGAGGAAGAAGAAGTTGTCGCCGTACTTCCACGCGTCGGCGTGTTCGAAGGTCACGGTTTGCTGGATCTGCGGGTTAACAGTGAAGTTCTTGCCCCACAGATAAGTCAGGCTGTTGTTCTGCCACTGCAGCAGATCACCGGCCATGGCCTGGCCCCCGGCCAGCAGGGATCCTGCCAGCATCAGGCTGTTCACGGTACGTTTCATTCGGTTGCTCCCGAGGTAAAGGTTTCTGGTTTTTTTTCTAAGCGGACGCTCTGGTGTGGCGTCTTTTGGCTTGCCGCAAAAATCGTCTGTTCGGTCAGCTTTGATGCTTTTAGCAAGAGCTGCGCCAAGGTGTTTAAAAAGCCAAAAAATCCCCGTCGGCTGTGATGAACACAGTCGAATTCGGAGAGATTTTGCACACGTTGGCTGCGGACGTGGGGCCGGGATAAGTTGGCCTTGCAGTCAGCTTTTACATTCGCTGTTTTTTTTTGAGTCGATTTGAGCGGGCGCCGAGAATACTGACTCCCAGGCCTGTGCTCAAGTGCGCCGTTAAAGAGCGCGCGGGGCGAGAATGGGGCACGGCGCGTGGCCGGCCCCGGGTGAATGGCGTACATGGTGTGTTCCCTGATCGTTATTGTTTTTGTTGTGACGCAGGAATCAATGTGGGTGTGCGTGAGCGCTTGGGGCAGCGCGTTCGGCGCCACCCAGGATGTTGAATAACAGGTTCAGCGACAGCGCGCTGATCGTGGCCATGGCGATGCCGCTGTGAGTGATCGGGCTCATCCATAGCGGCAGCTGTGCAAAGAATTCGGGACGTACCACCGGGATCAATCCCATGCCGATACTCACCGCCACCAGCAACTGGTTACGACGGTCGGCAATGTCGGCTTCCTGGAGGATCTTGATCCCGGTGGCTGCCACCATGCCGAACATGGCAATCGCCGCGCCGCCCAGCACTGCGGGTGGAATCGACGCTACCAAAAAGGCGGCCTTGGGCAGCAGGCTCAGCACAATCAGGAACGCGCCGGCCACGATCGTCACCGAACGGCAACGCACGCCGGTCATCTGCACCAGGCCGATGTTCTGCGCGAACGAGGAGTGGGTGAAGGTGTTGAAGAACCCGGCAAAAAACGATGCGCCGGCGTCACACAACAGGCCACGGCGGAGCATTTTCGGCGTGACTTCCTGGCCGGTGATCTTGCCCAGGGCGAGGAACATCCCGGTGGACTCGACGAAGATGATCACCACCACCAGGCACATCGACAGGATCGGCGCCAACTCGAACTTGGGCATGCCGAAATGCAGTGGCGTCACCACTTGCACCCACGGGGCGCGCGCCAGGCCGCTGAGGTCGACCATGCCGATCATCCCGCACAGCCCGTAGCCGAGGGCCATGCCGATCAGCACCGAGATATTCACCCAGAAGCCGCGCATGAAACGGTTGATCAGCAGGATGGTGGCCAGCACCAGCGCGGCAATCGCCAGGTAAATCGGTGAGCCAAACGTGGACGCCGCTGCGCCACCGCCGGCCCAATTGACCGCGACGGGAAACAGCGAAAGACCAATGGCGGTGATCACGGTACCGGTCACCAGCGGTGGAAAGAAGCGCACGACCTTGGACATGAACGGCGCGATCACCATGCCGAAAAAACCGGCGGCGATGGTCGCACCGAAGATCCCCTGCAGACCGATGCCGGGCATGCCGGCCATGGCCACCATGCTGCCGACAGCGGCGAAACTGGCGCCCATCATCACCGGCATACGAATGCCTACCGGGCCGATACCGAAGGACTGGACCATGGTTGCGATGCCCGCCACCAGCAGGTCGGCGTTGATCAGGAAGGCGATTTCTTCACGGCTCAGGCCCGCGGCCTGGCCGATGATCAAAGGCACGGCGACGGCGCCACCGTACATCAGCAAGACGTGTTGCAGGCCTACCAGAATCAGTTGCAAGAGGGGCAGCCGCACCATGGCGGGCGCGGCAGGAGTCTGCGTTTCTAGCTGGGACATGCAACACCTCGGATCTTTTTATTGTTGTGTTGTTCGGCATTCAATTGCCGGGTGGAACTCATTCGTCAAAGCACACCGCAGATCCCATGTGGGAGCGGGCTTGCTCGCGAACGCGGTGGTTCAGTCACCTGAAGTGTTGAATGACACACCGCATTCGCGAGCAAGCCCGCTCCCACATGAGTCCTGCGTTTATCAGTCAGTTGGTACGCGCCCCCTGAGTGATCCAGGTGCCAATCAAGTCCCGTTCCTGCTGGGTCATCTGGGTGATATTGCCCAGCGGCATGATCTGGCTGGCCACGGCCTGTGCCTGGATGCGCGGGGCCATTTGCTGGATCTGCTGCGGCGTATCAAACATCACCCCGGCCGGTGCGGTGCTGAACAGCGGGCTTGTCGGCTTGGCCGAATGGCACACCGCGCAGCGCTCCTGGATCACCCCGTGGACCTTGTCAAAATCAATCGAGGCCTGGGCCGGTGCTGCTTCGGCAGGTGCCGGTGCAGGTGCCGCTGGAGCAGCCGGTTTAAGCCCGCCACCCAACGCCGTTTCCGGCAGTGGCTGGTACTCGATGGCCGCTGGTGCCTTGGCCACTTCCGGTGCAGTCGCCACCGGTTTTGGGCCGGTCACGTAGGCCAGGCAAATCATTGCCAGTGCGCCCACCGGCAAGGTCCAGGCGTATTTCTGGCTGTTGTGACGGGTGTTGAAGTAGTGACGCACCAACACCGCCGCCACCGCGATACCTGCGAGGATCAGCCAGTTGTATTGGCTGCCGTAGGTGCTCGGGAAGTGGTTGCTGATCATGATGAACAGCACCGGCAAGGTGAAGTAGTTGTTGTGCCGCGAACGCAGCAAACCCTTGGCCGGCAGTGCCGGGTCGGGCGTGCGGTTTTCGGCGATGGCCGCCACCAGCGCACGCTGGGCCGGCATGATGATGCGGAACACGTTGCCCACCATGATGGTGCCGATCACGGCGCCCACATGCAGGTACGCACCACGACCGCTGAACACCTTGCTGAAGCCGTACGCGGCGGCAATCAACAGCACGAACAGGATCAGGCCGAGCAGGGCGGGGCGCTTGCCCAGTGCCGAGTCGCAGAGAAAGGAGTAGATGAACCAGCCGGCCAGCAGCGAGCCGAGGCCCAGCAACACACCTTCCGGACCGCTGAGGCTGCTGCCCGGGGCCAGCAGGTACAAGGTCGGGTTGGCGTAGAACACCACGCACAGCAGCGCGATGCCGGACATCCAGGTGAAGTAGGCTTCCCATTTGAACCAGTGCAGGTTGTCCGGCATGGTCGGTGGGGCCAGTTTGTATTTTTCCAGGTGGTAGATACCGCCACCGTGGATCGCCCACAAGTCACCGGCGAGGCCGTCCTTGGGGTTCACGCGGTTGAGGTTGTTTTCCAGCCAGACGAAGTAGAACGAAGCGCCGATCCAGGCGACGCCAGTGATCATGTGAACCCAGCGCACGCTCAGGTTCAGCCATTCCATCAAATGTGCTTCCACAGTCTTTACCTCTCGCCTGTCACTCTGTCGTCGAGTGATCAGACCTTCTCTTATTGGTGGGGGGCGAGGATCAACCGCTCATCCTCTTTAAAAAAATGCTCATCGCAGTTATTGCCTGTGCCACTGCGATCAACCACCAGGAAGTCATCCCGCTTTTCGATCGTCAGCACCGGGTGGTGCCAGACGCCGCGATGGTAATTAATGCCCTGCCTGCCGTTGGTAACGAAGGCGCGGACCAAGCCCGATACAGGTTCATCGCCAAGTGGCGCGACCACGATCAGAAAGGGGTTGCCGAGCAGCGGGATGAAAGCCTGGCTGCCCAGCGGGTGTCGTTCCAGCATGCACACGGTCAGCGGCATGTCCTGCGCGTCGGCGCGGAAGATGCTGATGATCGCGTTATCTTCTGGCGTGGCGGTTTCAACCGTCGCCAGTTTATGAAAGCGCATGGTCGACCCGTTGTTGATCATGAAGTGATCGCTGCCATCGGTTTCGATAACGTCTCCGAAAGGGGCGAAGGCTTCTTTGGTCAGGGGTTCGATCATCAGTGTGCGCATGGCTGTCTTCTTAATCTTGTGTATGGATCGTTCCCACGCTCTGCGTGGGAACGCCGCCCTGGACGCTCTGCGTCCGCTCTTGTGACGCAGAGCGTCACGGTATGCATTCCCACGCAGAGCGTGGGAACGATCGGGTGTTACTTCGAGACCTTACCGAGAACCCGCAGGCGGCTCACACCACCATCCGGGAACACATTCAGACGAATGTGGGTGATCGGGCCCAGCGCCTTGATCTGCTCGGCAAACGTGTGTTCAGCGTGCATTTCCAGTTTCTGCGCCGGCAGCAGTTCGCGCCAGAACAGCGATTGGGTTTCGATCTGGCTGTCGGTGCCGCCCTTCACGAACGCGCCCTGGATCGAGCAAGTGTCCGGGTAGTTGCCCTTGAAGTGCAGGGTGTCGACCACGATCTTCTCGATCTCGCCCGGGTGGCCCAGTGCGACGATCACCCAGTCATTGCCCGGCGTACGACGACGTGCGGTTTCCCAGCCGTCGCCCATGTTGATGCCACGGCCCGGGTTGAGGATGTTGCTCATGCGCCCGAAGTGTTCATCGGAGCAGGCCAGTGCGCGGCCGCCGTTCAATGCAGCAGCCAGGTCCACCTGTTCGTTGTCGCCCACCGCCGACCAGTCGCGGAACGGAATGCCGTACACACGCAGACGGGCCACGCCACCATCCGGGTAGATGTTGAAACGCAGGTGGCTGAAGGCCTGGTCGTTGTTGATCTCGTGGAAGTGATGGCTGTTGCCTTGCAGCTCCACCGCCGACAGCACTTCAACCCATTGGGTGTTGTCATCCGGCTCGCCGGACGCCAGGAAGCAGGCTTCCAGGGACGCCGATGGCGGGAAGTTGCCGGTGAAGAATGAAGTGTCGATGTCCACGCCTTTGATCGAACCCGGTACGCCCAGGCGGATCACGGCGCTGTCGTAGCCTTCGAAGCGCTTGCGGCGCGACTCCCAGCCGTCCATCCACTTGCCGTTGTCATCGAAAACGCCCTCCTTCCACACGGCCGGGGTCGGCTGGAACAGACGGTTGGCGTCGGCGAACCAGTCATCGGTGACAGAGATGATCTTGGTGCCCAGGCGGGCGTCGGCCAGGTTGACGAACTTTTCGAAAGGTACGGGTTGCGCTTTCATTCTTCTTGTCTGCCTTAAAGTAAGTGGCTTGGGATGCTCGCCAGGCCCTGGGCGTTCATGAACCGCTCGGGCCAGGTCTGCTAAAGGGTCAGTAATCGGAACAACGCGATTTTATTGATCTCGGCCAGCGCACATTTGAACTCGGCTTCCACCGAGTTGTGAATGCGCGTTTCAAACGCGGCAAGGATCTGGTGCCGGTTGCTGCCTTTTACCGCCATGATGAAGGGAAACTTGAACTTGGCCTTGTAGCCATCGTTCAGCTCGGTGAAGCGCGAAAACTCGTCGCTCGAGCATTGGTGAATACCGGCGCCAGCCTGTTCATTAGTGCTGGCTTCGGTCAACTGGCCCTGGACGGCCGCTTTGCCCGCCAGGTCCGGGTGAGCGTTGATCAGGGCCAGTTGGCTTGCGTGATCGGCGCTCAACAGGATGTCGCTCATGCGCTGGTGCAGGGTTTCGATCTCGTCGATCGAAGCGTCCTGGCCCAGGTCGAAGGCCTTTTCGGCCACCCATGGCGAATGTTCGTAGATGTCGGCGAAGGCTTTGACGAATTCGTCGCGGCTCAGGGTCGACGGTTTCAGGGTTTGGAACGCGGTCATTTGGCGGCTCCCTGGAAAGGGTGTACGTCATGCCAGTGACGGGCGATGTCGACGCGGCGGGTGAACCACACCTGATCATGGCCCTTGGCGTATTCGATAAACCGCTTGAGGGCGGCCAGGCGCGCCGGGCGGCCGATCAGGCGGCAGTGCAAGCCGATGGAGAGCATTTTTGGTGCGTCCGCGCCTTCGGCATACAGCACGTCGAAGGCGTCTTTCAGGTATTCGAAAAAGTCGTCGCCCTTGTTGAAACCCTGGACCTGGGTGAAGCGCATGTCATTGGTGTCCAGGGTGTAGGGGATCACCAGGTGCGGCTTGCCGGTCGGGTTGTTGGGTTCCCAGTAGGGCAGGTCGTCGTCATAGGTGTCGCAGTCATAGAGGAAACCGCCTTCCTCCATTACCAGCCGCCGGGTGTTGGGGCCGGTGCGGCCGGTGTACCAGCCCAGTGGGCGCTCGCCGGTGAGTTCGGTGAGGATGCGGATCGCTTCGAGCATGTGCTCGCGTTCCTGGGCCTCATCCATGTATTGGTAGTCGATCCAGCGGTAGCCGTGGCTGCAGATCTCGTGGCCGGCGGCGACCATCGCGCGGATCACATCCGGGTGGCGCTGGGCGGCCATGGCCACGGCGAAGATGGTCAGCGGGATATCGAATTCCTTGAACAACTTGAGGATGCGCCACACGCCGGCACGGCTGCCGTATTCGTACAGCGACTCCATGCTCATGTTGCGCTCGCCTTGCAGCGGTTGCGCCGAGACCATCTCGGACAGGAAGGCTTCCGACTCTTTGTCGCCGTGCAGGATGTTGCGCTCACCACCTTCTTCGTAGTTGAGTACGAACGACAGGGCGATACGGGCCTTGCCCGGCCAGTGTGGGTGAGGAGGGTTACTGCCGTAACCGATCAGGTCGCGTGGGTAGTCAGCGCTCACTGCAGTCTTCCTTCTTGTTCGTGGTAGCGGTGTGTGTGGCGGCCGGGCAGCGGAAAGACTGGGTGGCGTCACAACGATGACTGATTGTATACAACTTAGTGTGCACTTTGTAAGCCTGTATTTCTGCATTTTTTCCGCAGGGTCTTTGCAGAATAGCACTGCAAGAAACCTGCCTGACTGGTCAGCTAAATTGAAAAAAACCTCATTCACTTTAGGAGCGAGCTTGCTCGCGAAAAACCTGAGAGCGCCTCGTTAACCCTGAAGCGCTGCGTTATCGTTAACGATCTTCGCGAGCAAGCTCGCTCCTACAGTATCGGCGTCAGCAACGGAACGCAGGCTTGTTGAATTTATTGTGTACAATTTTTTTGAAAAGTGTCTTAATCAGCCATCGCCGACTTTTTCAGTGACCTGAAAAGGTGCGGTCTTTCACTTTTTACTGACTTCGGGAGGCGCGCAGACGCTATGGGACGTTTGACCACACACGTATTGGACGCCGCGCATGGCTGCCCTGGCAGCGCAATCAAGGTTGAGTTGTACCGTGTCGAGGGCGCACAGCTTGAGCTGGTCGCCAGCACCCTGACCAACAGCGACGGCCGCTGCGATGCACCCCTGCTGCAAGGCGATGACTACCGCAGCGGTGTCTATCAGTTGCAGTTCAGCGCCGGTGATTACTACCGCGCCCGCGGTGTGCAACTGCCCGAACCTGCATTTCTCGATGTGGTGGTGCTGCGCTTCGGCATCAGCGCCGAACAGGATCACTACCACGTGCCTTTGCTGATTTCGCCTTACAGCTACTCCACCTATCGCGGTAGCTGAGTCGTCACCGCGCTTCACACCCCCAAAGCTCTTCGTTGGTTTTTCGCCCGCTCACACTGCGGGCTTTTTTTCGCCTGCTGATTGCACCATAAAGGCGGCCCCGATCGTCAGTGCGATCGGGGCTGGATCTTCAGCGGCTCAATAGCGACGCAGCGCCGGCGCCTGTGAACAAGCCCGCGCTGATCCGGTTGAACCAGCTCTGGCCCCTGCCGCTGCGCAGGTAGCGCGCGGCGCCATGGGCGCCGAGGCCGTAGGCCAGTTTGCACAGCAGGTCGAGCACGGTCCAGGTGGCGATCATGATCAGCAACTGCGGCAAAAAGGCCTGCTGGGCACTGAGGAATTGCGGCAGGAAGGCGGCGAAAAACAGGATGTCCTTCGGGTTGCTGGCGCCCAGCACAAAGGCCCGGCCAAACAGCGCACGAAAACGCGGGGTGGCGGCCACTTGCGGTACGTCGGCGACGTGGGCCGGTTGCCGGGATTGCTGCCAGCTCTGCCAGGCGAGGTAGAACAGGTACAGCGCACCGACGATCTTCAGGGCACTGAACAGCTGTTCCGAGGCCAGCAACAACGCACCCAAACCCAGCGCCGAGGCGCTCAGCAGGCAGATGGAAGCAATCACCCCGCCGAGAAAGGCCGGGTACGAACGGCGCAGGCCGTAGTTCAGGCTGTTGCTGATCATCAGCAAGGACAGGGGGCCGGGGATCAGGATCACCACCAGCGCAGCGCCGCTGAACAGCAGCCAGGTTTCCAGACTCATTGCATTCCTCCATTCGTACAAAAGCCCCACCCGACGGGGTGAGGCAGGGTCAAGCGGGTTGGCCTACAGGAACGCGAACTTGGCGATGAAGATCGCGCAAAGCACCCACAGGCTGATGGAAATTTCCTTGTGTTTACCCGTGCCGGCCTTCAGCGCCACGTAGGTGATGAAACCCAGGGCGATGCCGTCGGCCACCGAGAAGGTCAGGGGCATCATGATCGCCGTGACGATCGCCGGAATGCTGTCGGTGGCGTCGTCCCAATTGATATGGGCCATGCCGCTCATCATCAGCATCGCCACATAGATCAACGCGCCGGCGGTGGCATAGGCCGGAATCATGCCAGCCAGCGGGGCAAAAAACATCGCTGCGATAAACAACACGCCAACCGTAACCGCCGTCAGCCCGGTGCGGCCACCAGCGGCAACCCCGGCGGCGCTTTCCACGTAACTGGTGACTGGCGGCACGCCGACCATGGCGCCGAACACGCTGGAGGCGCTGTCGGCTTTCAGGGCGCGGGAGAGGTTTTCGATCTTGCCGTCGGCATTCACCAGGCCTGCACGCTGGGCCACGCCCATCAGGGTGCCGGCGGTGTCGAACATGTGCACAAACAGGAAGGCGAACACCACGCTGATCATGCTGACGTTGAACACGCCCATCACGTCCATGGCCATCCAGGTCGGCGCCAGGCTTGGCGGGGTGGCCAGGATGCCGTGGTACTCCACCAGGCCCAGGCCCCAACCGGCGAGGGTCACGGCGATGATGCTGATCAGGATCGCGCCGAATACCCGGTGGTAGCTGAGGATCGCAATCAACAGGAAGCAAATGGCCGCCAGCAATGGGGCGGGTTCATGCAGGGAGCCGAGCTTGATCAGGGTGGCCGGGCTTTGCACGATGATGCCGGCGGTTTTCAGGCCGATCACCCCGAGAAACAATCCGACGCCGGCGCCCATGGCATGGCGCAGGCTCACCGGAATGCTGTTGAGCAGCCACTCGCGAATGCGTGAGAGCGTCAGGATCATGAACAACACACCGGAGATAAACACCGCACCCAGTGCCGTCTCCCAGTTGTAGCCCATGGTCCCGACCACGGTGTAGGTGAAAAACGCGTTCAGGCCCATGCCCGGCGCCAGGCCTACTGGCCAGTTGGCGTACAGGCCCATCAGCAGGCAACCCAGCGCGGCGGCGATGCAGGTGGCGACAAACGCCGCGCCGTGATCGATGCCGGCGTCGGCCATGATGTTGGGGTTGACGAAGATGATGTAGGCCATGGTGATAAAGGTCGTGAGGCCAGCGATCAGCTCGGTCTTCACTGTGGTGCCATGCAAGCGGAGTTTGAACAGGCGTTCCAGCCAACCGTTGTGGGTTGGCGAGAGGTCGAGCGTAGGGGCTTCGGATTTGCGGCTTTCCACAGCAAGTACTCCTCAAGAGTTTTATTGTTATTTCCAGCGCCGGACACATGAGTGGGCAGCAGCGCTTTGAGGTACCAGCGGGTTTTGTTGACCAATAGGTCAGGAACTCGCACGAAGCGAATTATGCTTTTGTATACAAATAAAGCAAATAATGTTTTCTATTTTGTGTGCGAAAGGGGATGAAAGGCAATTCAGGATTGGCCACTGAGTGCCTTGTTTACCGCCAGCCAGCCTTCTACCGCCGTCTCGCCTGCCTCGGCAAACGCCCGTTGCAGCAGCTTTACCTGTTCGCGCCGCAGCGATTGTTCGAAACGCCGGCCTTCCTCGGTCAACTCCAGCAGGCGCTTACGCTTGTCGGTCTCGGACGCCACGCTGTCCACCAGGTGCATTTCCTGCAGTTGGCGCAACGGCATGTTCAGCGCCTGTTTGCTTACGCCGAGCAGTTCCAGCAGCTCCTTGACGCTCAAGGCCGGGTAGCGCGCGATAAAAAACACGATGCGTTGATGCACCCGGCTCAAGCCGCGGCGCTCCAGCATTTCGTCAGCCTTGGCGGTGAACGCCTGGTAGCCGAAGAAGAAGGCTTCCATGGCGGTTTGCTGGCTGGTCTGGTTTTTAAGGTCAAGCATATTGACGTATCTGCCCAAGTCGTCGTAATTTCGGTCAAGCAGTTTGACGTATTTTCCCCAGGCTTTGCTACCGGTGACCCTTATGGCCTTCTCAGAACGTGTTTCGCGTCTTAAAAGCTCCCTGATCCGTGAAATCCTCGCGGCGGCGCAAAAGCCGCAGGTGATGTCCTTCGCCGGTGGCCTGCCGGCCGAAGTGATGCTGCCCACGCTGGATTGGGAAGGCATGCCGCTGAATATCGGCCAATACGGCATGAGCGAAGGCGAGCCACAGTTGCGTGAATTGCTGGCGGCCGAGGCGCGGGTGCTGGGTATTGCCTGCGATGCGCGCCAGGTCATGGTGGTCAGCGGCTCCCAGCAAACCCTGGACCTGGCGGCCAAGCTGTACATCGACAAGGGCACCAAAATCCTCCTGGAAGGCCCGACTTACCTTGCGGCATTGCAGATTTTCCAATTGTTCGGCGCCGATTGCCTGACCGTACAGCTTGAGGCGGACGGTCCGGACCTCAGAGCCTTGCGCAGCAGCCTTGAGCAGCATCGCCCGTCCTTCGTCTACCTGATCCCGACGTTCCAGAACCCTTCGGCGGTGCGCTACAGCGATGCCAAGCGCGAGGCCGTCGCCGCGTTGCTGGACGAGTTTGGCGTAACCCTGATCGAAGACGAACCCTACCGCGAACTGACCTTCGACGGCGGCAGCGCACAACCCATCGTCAGCCGGCTGAAAAAGGCCAGCTGGATCTACACCGGCACCGTATCCAAGACCTTGTTGCCCGGCCTGCGGGTCGGCTACCTGATCGCCAGTCCGGACCTGTTCCCGCACTTGCTCAAACTCAAGCAGTCAGCCGACCTGCACACCAACCGCGTTGGCCAGTGGCAGGCGATGCAATGGATCGGCACCGAGAAATACCAGCATCACCTGGTAGAGTTGCGCAGCTTTTACCGAGGCCGGCGCGACGCTTTCCAGGCTGCACTGGCGCGGCATTTCAGCGACCTGGCCGACTGGCAAATACCCCAGGGCGGATTATTCTTCTGGCTGACCTTGAAACAGCCGCTCGATACCCGCACCTTGTTGGCACCTGCGCTCGACCAGGACATCGCGTTCATGCCCGGTGAACCGTTCTTTTCCGAGCCGGACAATCATCACGGTCACCTGCGGCTCAATTTCAGCCATATCGACCCGGCGCGCTTGGACGAAGGTCTCAAGCGTCTCGCTGCGGTGGTCCGTCAAGCACAGCACGCGCAAGCGGCATAGGGGAGCCTCCATGTACAAGGTCTACGGCGATTACAAATCGGGCAACTGCTACAAAGTCAAACTCATGCTCAGCCTGTTGGGCATCGACTATGAGTGGATCGATGTCGACATCCTGAAGGGCGATACCCAGACCGCGGAGTTCCTGGCCAAGAACCCCAACGGCAAGATCCCGGTGCTGGAGCTGGAAGACGGCACCTGCCTGTGGGAGTCCAATGCGATTCTCAACTTCCTGGCCGACGGCAGCGAGTTCCTGCCCAGCGAACCGCGCCTGCGCACCCAGGTTCTGCAGTGGCAGTTTTTCGAGCAGTACAGCCACGAGCCGTACATCGCGGTGGCGCGGTTTATCCAGTTTTACCTGGGGCTGCCGGAAGATCGCCTGGAGGAATACAAGAAGCTGCACAAGGGCGGATACAAGGCCCTGAAGGTGATGGAGCGCCAGTTGCAGTTGACGCCGTATCTGGTGGGCGACCAGTTCTCGATTGCCGATGTGGCGCTGTATGCCTACACCCATGTGGCGAATGAAGGTGGTTTTGACCTGAGCGCCTATCCGGGCGTGCAAGCCTGGTTGAAGCGCGTGGCCAGCCATCCCAAGCATGTGCCGATGCTGGGCTGAAATGCGGTCAAAAATGTGGGAGCGGGCTTGCTCGCGAAAGCGGTGGATCAACCAACCTATGCATTGGCTGACACACCGCCTTCGCGAGCAAGCCCGCTCCCACATTCAGTTTTGCGGTGCGCCGGGTAATTCTTCACTGAGCAACTCAAAACAGCGCTGCGCCGCCGGGCTCAACGGCTGTCCACTGCGACTGATCAACCCGATCTCCCGGTTCACCCCCGGATGATCAATGGTAATCCGCTTCAACCCCTCCAGACTGTCCGCCGCCGATTCCGGCAACACACTGATCCCCAAGCCCTGCCGCACCAACGCCAACACGGTCGACATGTAGTTGGCCTCCATCCCCGCGAGCATCGTCAGGCGTGTTTCATCGAACAACGCGTCCACCTGTTCCCGCACGCTGCTGTCGCGGCCGGTGAGGATGATCGGCTGGTCGGCCAGTTGCTCCAGGCTCAACTTTGCAAAACGAGTCAGCGGATGATCCAGCGGCACGAACGCACATAACCGATCATTCAGCACCGGCACAAACGCCAGTCCATGACTCAGCCGCGCCCGCACACCAATACCGAAATCCACCTCGCCCGAACGCACTTGCGCATGAATGCGGTGAGCAACCAGGTCATGCAAGCGCACCTCGATCCCGGCAAAACGCTCGCGAAACAGGCGCAGGGCGGGAGGCAACGCGCCGGCGCACACGGAGGGCAGGGCGGCGATGGTCACCACGCCTCGTCGTAGCGCTGCCAGGTCACGGGAGCCGGTGACGATGTTGTCCAGGTCCAGCAACAGCTTCTCCATCGGCCCGCGTGCATCCAGCCCGGCGGCGGTGATGCTGACGTGGCGCGGGCTGCGGTCGAGCAGCGCGACGCCCAGCCATTCCTCCAGTTGTTGCACCTGCACGGTCAGCGCCGAGGGCGACAAATGCAGTTCGTTGGCGGCCTTGGTAAAGCTGCCCGTGCGGGCAACGGCGAGAAACGCCTGGATATGCTGGATCGAATTTTTCATTTTTATTTTGCTCGAGCGTTTTGTTTTTTCGAATGTGGAGTGCCGAATATTCCAATTTACAAAGCCTAACGCGATTCCAATACTCCAGGGAAAACAATAACCGGCCGAAAACGCCGTTCTGGAGCTACCCCATGCTCGCTACCCTGGGTGTCATCACCATCCTGTGCCTGCTCACTGCCGTCATGAGCAAACGCCTGTCGCCACTGGTGGCCCTGATCGCCTTGCCGATCATCGCCGCGCTGCTGGGCGGTTTCGGCCTGCAAACCAGCGCCTTCATCATCACCGGCATCAAGAACGTCGCCCCCGTGGTGGGGATGTTTGTGTTTGCGATCCTGTTCTTCGGGATCATGACCGATGCCGGCATGCTGGATCCAATCATTGATCGCATCCTGCGCACGGTAGGGACGCGTCCTACAAGGATCGTCGTCGGTACCGCGACCCTGGCCCTGCTGGTGCACCTCGACGGCTCCGGCGCGGTGACCTTCCTGGTGACGGTGCCGGCGATGCTGCCGCTGTACACGCGGCTGGGAATTGATAAACGCATCCTCGCGTGTGTGGCGGCGATGGCGGCCGGGGTCAACTTCCTGCCGTGGACCGGCCCGGTACTGCGTTCCTCGGCGGCGCTGCACGTGCCGGTGGCGGACTTGTTCCAGCCGCTGATCCCGGTGCAGATCGTCGGCCTGGTCTTTGTATTCGCCTGCGCCTGGTGGCTGGGCCACCGGGAAGAAAAACGCCTGGGCCTGGGCGCTGGTTCCAGCGTGGACGCCGTGCCGCAACGGGTGCTCAGCGACGATGACATTGCCCTGCGTCGCCCGCGGCTGTTCTGGGTCAACCTGGTCCTGACGGTACTGGTGATGGTGGTGATGATCGCCGGTTGGGTCGACCCGGTGGTGATGTTCATGCTCGGCACCGTGGTGGCACTGTGCATCAACTACCCGAACGTCGACGCCCAGCGCGCGCGGATCGACGCCCACGCAAAAACCGCCCTGACCATGGCCAGCATCCTGCTCGCCGCCGGTGTGTTCACCGGCATCATGCAAGGCACCGGCATGCTCAAGGCCATCGCCGAAGTGGCGGTGGCGCAGATTCCGGCGGGCCACGGCAAGTTGATCCCGGCGGTGGTGGGCTTCCTGTCTATGCCGCTGAGCATGCTGTTTGACCCGGATTCCTACTACTTCGGCGTGATGCCGGTGATCGCCGAAGTCGGCAAGGCCTTGGGCGTCGACCCGCTGCAAGTGGCCCAGGCCTCGTTGCTGGGCGTGCACACCACCGGCTTTCCGGTCAGCCCGTTGACGCCTGCGACCTTCCTGTTGGTGGGCCTGTGCAAGATCGAATTGGCCGATCACCAGCGCTTCACCATCCCCTTTCTGTTTGCCGCGTCGGTGTTGATGACTCTGACGGCTTTGCTCCTGGGAGTGATTTGAAATGAAAACCTTGCGCATCGGTTCCGGTGCCGGCTACTCCGGCGACCGTATCGAACCTGCGGTGGAATTGGCCGAACAGGGCGACCTGGATTACCTGGTCTTCGAATGCCTGGCCGAACGCACCATCGCCCTGGCGCAACAGGCGCGGATAAGCGATCCGCAAGGCGGTTACGACCCGCTGTTGAGTGAGCGCATGCGCCGCGTGCTGCCCTTTGTCGGCCAGCCCGACGGGCGCCGGCGCCTGCGGGTAATCACCAATATGGGCGCGGCCAATCCGGTGGCGGCGGCGGTTGAAGTGCGGCGGATTGCCAGTGAACTGGGGCTTAACCTCAAGGTGCTGGCGGTGGTTGGCGATGACGTGCTTGAGACCTTGCGTGCCCAGCCGGAGCAGTTGCTCGACAACGGTCAGACCCTTGGCTCGTTGGGCGAGCGATTGATTTCCGCGAACGCCTATTTGGGCGCCGACGGCATTATCGACGCCTTGCGCGCCGAGGCCGACGTGGTGATCACCGGCCGGGTGGCAGACCCTTCGCTGTTCCTGGCGCCGCAGATGTTCGAATTCGGCTGGGCTGCGGATGATTGGCAACGGCTGGGGCGCGGCACGCTGGTGGGGCATTTACTGGAATGTGCGGGGCAGGTCAGCGGTGGCTACTTTGCCGATCCGGGCTTCAAGGATGTGGACGACCTGGCACGCCTGGGCTTTCCACTGGCCGAGATTGACGCAGACGGCGAGGCCTTGATCACCAAGGTCGCAGGTTCCGGTGGGCGGGTCAGCCGTGCCACGTGCACCGAACAATTGATCTACGAAGTGCACGACCCGGCGGCCTACCTCACACCGGACGTGTGCGCGGATTTTTCCCAGGTGGCGTTTACCGAAGAAGCCGTGGACCGGGTGCGTGCCCACGGCGCGAGCGGACGGCCACGTCCCGAAGCGTTGAAAGTCAGCGTCGGTTATCTGGACGGCTGGATCGGTGAGGGGCAGATTTCCTACGGTGGCCCGGGCGCGGTCGCTCGTGCGCAACTGGCTCGCGATGTGGTCCTGAAACGCTTGGAGTTGACCGGCGTGCGCATGCAGGACGTGCGTGCCGAATTGATCGGCGTCGACTCCCTGCACGGCCCGCGCAGCACGGTTGAACCGTGGGAAGTGCGCCTGCGCATCGCCGCCCGCTGCGCAGAACGCAGCGAGGCGGTGCGTGTCGGCAATGAAGTGGAAACCCTCTACACCAACGGCCCTTCCGGCGGCGGTGGCGCCAGCAAGAGCCTGCGCCAGGTGGTGGCGGTGGCATCGTTGCTGCTGCCTCGTCACGCGGTCAACCCGAGGATCGAAGCATGAAGCTGCACACCCTGGCCCACTCCCGAACGGGAGACAAGGGCGACACCTCGAACATCTCGATCATCGCGTATCGGGCCGAGGACTATCCGCTGCTCTGCGAGCAATTGACGGCTGAGGTGGTGGCGGCATTTTTTGCGCCGTTGCTGGAGGCGGGAGCTGCACCGGTGCGGCGTTATGAACTGCCCAATGTGCAGGCACTGAACTTCGTGTTGCCGGGGATCCTGCGAGGCGGGGTGACGCGGTCGCTGGCGCTGGACGCCCATGGCAAGTGCCTGGGCTCAGCATTGCTGGATCTTGAATTGGCAATACCAAACTAATGTGGGAGCGGGCTTGCTCGCGAAGGCGGAGTATCAGCCACTACGTCTGTGGCTGATACTCCGCCTTCGCGAGCAAGCCCGCTTGTATGCTAGGACTTGAAGGGAGGAGGAGGGACAAAGCCCGATTCTGACTGTTGGCGCAGTACAGACCGTGGGAGATTTCGCCCCTCCTCCTTTCACCCAAGCGCCGATAAAGAATGCATCTGGCTATGACCGACGATAGGAACAAGCCTGCGCCTCTGGGTGAGCCCTTCAAGTGCTCAAAACCATAGCCCGGAGGAAGTCCCATGGCAATGCCAGTTCCTGTCTCAAAGCCGATCGTTGGCGTCGATGTTGCTAAAAATGAGCTGGTGATTTACCACGCCGAACTCGATCTGCTGGAAGTAATCCCGAACAACAAAACCGCCATTAAAAAATGGCTGAAGGCCCTACCGGGCACCGTGGCAGTTGCGATTGAAGCTACCAACATCTATCACTTGGAGTTCGCTGATCTCGCCTATGAAGCTGGCTGCGTGATCTACATGGTGGGTGGATATGAGCTCAGCCATTATCGTAAAGGTGTGAATATCCGGGCTAAAACCGACGCCCAGGATGCCAAATTGCTCGCTCGCTATTTAAAAAACGAAGCCGATGAACTTCGTCCCTGGACGCCGCCATCTCCTCTGTATCGCCAGCTTTTGAGTCTTTTCCGCCGCCGGGCGGCGCTGGTCCAGGCACGCGTCAGCCTGACTCAAAGCTGGGCGAATGAGCCGTTACTGAAGGCCTCTTTTACCGAGCAGGTGAAGTCGATGCAAAAGCTAGAAGGCCTGATTGAAAAGATGATCGGTGATCGCCTGAAAGAAGCTGGACTGTCGGATCAGCTAAAGCGTTGCTTGAAAGTTGAAGGTATCGGTTTTTTGACTGGAGCCCGCTTGGTTACTAGCTTTCAACGAGGTGATTTTAGAAACGCAGACGCTTTCATCGCCTTCTTGGGCATGGATTTACGCGTTTCTAAGTCAGGACAGAAAGATAATCGTCGTAGCTTGAGCAAACGTGGCGACTCAGAAGCTCGGCGTCTTTTGCACAACGCAGCGATGGCAGCTAGCCGAACGGCTGCATGGAAGGAGTTTTATCAAGCGCAACGGGCGCGGGGTTACAGCACCACTCAGGTGCTGGTAATGCTGGCCCGCAAGCTTGCTCGAGTGGTATTTGCCTTGCTAAAAGGACAAAGCGAATACCAACCAAAGGTTGGTTGAGGGTTGCCCCTCAACCATAGAATCTCCCACACTGGATCCTCGCTGTTTGTCAGACAGCCGCAAACCGCTTGTCGAGGTAATCGATGATCACCTTGGAGTCGTACATCCAGGTGGTCTGGCCGTTCTCTTCGATGCGCAGGCATGGCACCTTGATCTTGCCGCCTTGCTCCAGCAGGGTCTGGCGGTCTTGCTCGTTGTTCTTCGCATCCTTCAAGGCCACCGGCACGTTCAGGCGGTGCAGGGTGCGGCGGGTCTTCACGCAGAACGGGCAGGCGTGGAATTGATACAGGGTCAGGTCCTTGGCCGCTGCGTTCACCTGCGCCTGTTGTTCGGCAGGGCGCTGCTTTTTGCGCGGACGGGTCAGGAAGTCGCCGGCGATGATGACGTGGCCGAGGCCCACTCGAAGTGCTTTGGCGAACATGGCTGAAACCTCTTGCCCTAGACTTAAGGGGGCGCAGCTTACCTGATTTTTCACAGGCGAAAAAAAACCGGCGATGAACGCCGGTTTTTCCAGGTGCCGCGTATTACTTGATCAGGCTGAGAAACTCGCTGCGGGTCGCCGCGTTTTCGCGGAACTCACCCAGCATCACCGACGTGATCATCGACGAATTCTGCTTCTCCACACCGCGCATCATCATGCACATGTGCTTGGCCTCGATCACCACTGCAACGCCCAGGGCGCCGGTGACCTGCTGGACCGCATCGGCGATCTGGCGGCTGAGGTTTTCCTGGATCTGCAGGCGGCGGGCATACATATCGACGATACGCGCGACCTTCGACAGGCCCAGCACTTTGCCGCTCGGGATATACGCGACGTGAGCCTTGCCGATGAACGGCAGCAGGTGGTGTTCGCACAGCGAGTACAACTCGATGTCCTTGACCAGCACCATTTCGCTGTTGTCAGAGCTGAACAAGGCACCGTTGGTGACTTCTTCGAGGGTCTGTTCATAACCGCGGCAGAGATACTGCATGGCCTTGGCGGCACGTTTTGGCGTGTCGAGCAGGCCCTCGCGGGAAACGTCCTCGCCGAGTTGGCCGAGAATCGCGGTGTAATTCTGTTCCAGGGACATGAAACTACCTAGTGGGATTTTCGCAAAGGGCAAGGGTACGGCGGCCAACACATCGCTGCAAGCCTGACGATGGCACTTGTTACTCGTCGCGGCCTTCCATCATGGTGCGCTTGAGCATCACATACACCGCGCCAGCGCCGCCGTGACGTGGCTGGCATGAGGTAAAACCCAGCACCTGGGAGTGCTGGCGCAACCAGGTGTTGACGTGGCTTTTGATCATCGGCCGCTTGCCGTCCAGGCGCACGGCCTTGCCGTGGGTGACGCGCACGCAGCGGATTTCGAATTTGGTGGCTTCGGCGAGGAACGCCCAGAGGGTTTCGCGGGCTTTTTCGACGGTCATGCCGTGCAGGTCGAGACTGCCCTCGAACGGGATCTGGCCGACCTTGAGCTTGCGCATCTGGCTTTCCTGCACGCCGTCGCGGGCCCACATCAACTCGTCTTCGGGACCTACATCGATAACGAATTGATCCGACAGGCCGTCCACGGTGGTGGCGTCCGTGCGCACGGTCGCGGCCTGGCGCAGCTTGGCGATCTGGGCGCGATCGGTCTTGGGTTTGCCGGTGTCGGCGCGATCATGCTTGATCGGCTTGACGCCGCGCAGCTCGTTCTTGAATAGGGAAAAATCGTCGTCTTGCATGTCAGCCTCCGCGAAGGGCGGGCAGTTTACCTAATCGCGGCGGCTTGATGCGCAACAAACGCTATCTGTGCGCCATCAGTCGTGCTTTTTCATCAGGTGCGAAGCGATGTTCAGTGACAGCGGTTGGCGCATGCGCCGACGGCAACGACGCCACAGCCATACGCCGAACCACAGCACCAGCAGGCCGATGACCAAGAGTATTGCAGAACCGCCAGGGCTGGCATTCAGCTCGCCCAGGGCCGGTGAGTGTCCAACCAAACCAGCGCCGCCAGCAATTGCCAGTAGTACGCCACCTATCGCCAACAGCGCGGCAAAGCCGGCGCCGATGCGCAGACGCCAGTTGCTCGGGCCCTTGGGGCGCAAGCGACGAGCATCAAAACCATCGGATATCTTCATTCCGACCTTTCCTCCAGGGTATCGGCCCTTCGACCGGAAGATACACAGGTTGTTCCGGGTACAGAGGCAATTGCAGCAAATGACAGGTATTTGCGGATGAGCGGGCGGCTACCCGCTCATCGAAGGTCGATCAGATCAGATCTTTGGTCAAGGCGAGGGTGGCGAAGTTGTCAGCCATGATGGCCATTTCAGTCTGCTGCACGTGGTCGGCGCTGAGGATGCCGCCCTTGTAAGGCAGGTCGCGGGTGGCGCAGGCGTCTTCCACCAGGGTGCAGCGAAAGCCCAGGTTTTTTGCCGCACGCACCGTGGTGCTGACGCTGGAGTGGCTCATGAAGCCGCAGACGATCAGGTCCAGGGAACCGAGGTCTTGCAGGTGTTTCTCCAGGCCGGTGCCGTGGAAGGCGCTGGGCAGCAGCTTGCCGATGATGGTTTCGTCGGCCTGTGGCTCAAGGCCAGGAATGAACTCACCGCGCTCGCCCTGAGGGTCAAACAACCCGCCGACAGTGCCCAGGTGGCGCACATGCACGATCGGGCGCCCGGCGTTGCGCGCGGCAGCCGCCAGTTGCTTGATATTTTCGACAGCAGCGTCCATGCCCGAGAGGGCGAGGGGACCACTGAGGTATTCCTTCTGGGCGTCGATGATCACGAGGGTCGCATGGTTCAGGTTCGCCGCTGCGTAACCACGACCGCTGAGTTGAAACATCGTCTTTGGAACGGACATTCTGGGGCTCCTGTGAGTGGGGCTTTTGTGACATTGTCCTCTGGCTGAGCGCTTCTGTGAATCGCTACCATCGTAAGGTACGCCGTTGTTGGCGTGCAGCGATGTCAATAGGGCACTACGTTTAGGCAAAAACCACGTTTAAGATGAAATCCGACGTGCGGCAAAGGGTTTTTTCGTACATCGTCGGTACAGCTTAAGACTGTTAGAATCGCCGGTCGTTTTTTCCAGGAGCTTGCCCCCGTGATCACTTCCCGCCTGCGCACCTTGCGCGACCACATCCGATGGGCCGTCAGCCGTTTCCATGGGGAAGACCTGTTTTTTGGCCATGGCACCGATAATGCCTGGGACGAAGCCCGGCAACTGGTGCTCGGCGCCTTGCACCTGCCATGGGAAATTGCCGACAGTTACCTGGATTGCAACCTGGAAGAAGAGGAAATCTCCCACGTGCAACGGTTGCTGCACCGCCGTATCCACGAGCGTGTGCCGACCGCTTACCTGTTGAAGGAAGCCTGGTTCTGCGGCATGTCGTTTATCGTTGATGAGCGTGTATTGATTCCCCGCTCACCGATTGGCGAACTGATCGAAAACCGCTTCGAACCGTGGCTGGGCACACCGCCGGCACGCATTCTGGACCTGTGCACCGGTTCCGGTTGCATCGGTATTGCCTGCGCCTACGAGTTCCAGGACGCCGAAGTGGTACTGGGCGACCTGTCCTTCGAAGCGCTGGAGGTGGCCAACCAGAACATCGAGCGCCATGGCGTCGATGAGCGCGTGTATACCGTTCAGGGCGACGGCTTTGATGGTTTGCCGGGCCAGCGTTTTGACCTGATCGTGTCCAACCCGCCGTATGTCGACGCCGAAGACTTTGCCGACATGCCGGATGAATACCAGCACGAGCCGGAGCTGGGCCTTGCCTGCGGTGACGACGGCTTGAACCTGGTTCGGCGGATGCTGGCCGAGGCGGCAGATCACTTGACTGAGAAGGGCTTGCTGATTGTCGAAGTGGGCAACAGCCAGGTTCACGTCGAGGCGTTGTACCCCGAAGTGGACTTCGCCTGGCTGGAGTTCCAGCGCGGCGGGCATGGCGTGTTCATGTTGACGGCCGAGCAGTGCCGGGCGCATCAGGCGGTGTTCGCCGCCAGGGTTTAACCGCTTCCAAGTGGGTAACGCGGTCAGTGTGGGAGCGGGCTTGCTCGCGAATGCGGTGGCTCAGTCAAGATATCCGGTGACTGACACACCGCATTCGCGAGCAAGCCCGCTCCCACATTTTGATCCGGTTTCAATTGATAAACCGGATTATCGATGCGTCGCAATCCAGATCAACAAACCCGCCTGAAACACGGTAAACGCCACCAGGCACGTAATCGTGAAGCGCAACCCGCTGTCTTCGCGCTTGAACTTGGTGACTTTTTCCTCTTCCTTGCGCAGTTTCACTTCCTGTTCCGCCAGGTTCTGCTCGGCCTGTTGCAGCATCTGCGCCGCTTCCAGAATCTCCACGAACTGCAGCTTTTCGGTGTTCCAGCTGTCCAGCACATCGCTCACCTTGCCCGGCTGCACGTTGCCCTTCAAATGCTGGACATCGGCGTACGCCACATCAAAGCCCTGGATACGCAGGAAGTGATCCCGGCGCAGGCGCGTGGCTTCGTTGAGGGCGTCCTTGTTGGCCAGGTCGACGCCGTCGACGCGGTAGTGCGACCACTTCTTTTTCGCCCAGGCGGCGCCCTGGGCTACCAGGAAACGGCCGATGCCGCGGTTAGCCGGCTCGATCTCCAGGCTGTTGCCCGGGCCAAAGTGCACCCGATGGGTCGCGTGATCGACCCAGATATCCAAATGGTTCTGTTCCCGGCGCACCCGCTGGCCCGGCAACTGAATGACCATGCGCAGCAGGCTGTGGTCCTTGTTGTTGCGTTCGGCCCAGCCAAACTGCACAAAGCGCAGGGGCCGCACGCCCGTGGCACGGTCGGTGGCCAAAGGGGCCAGGCGCAGCATCTTGAAATGTTCGGCCTGCACCTCCGCCCACGGTAACGCCGCCGATGCGGCGGCCTCGGTGTCAGCCGTGGTGTCGGCGGTAGGTTCGGGTGTTGCTTCGGTGTTCGTCATTCGGCGCGATCCTGTCCAAGCTCTGCGGGCCGACAGGCTTTTTGCTGTCGACCCATGGCTTATCGGCCGTTTTGCTCAGGACTGGAGGGCAATACTCGCTTAACTGGCGCGAAGTCCGTCGATAAAGCGAACCAGGCGGGTGCCCAGTTCAGCCGCCAGCGGCAACTGCGGGTCGTTATAGGACTCCAGTTGCTGCTTCACGTTGTTGGGCACGATGCGCATCACGTGGTTCATGCCTTCGATCACCGTCAGCTCGGCGTCGGGCTTGGCCTTCTGCAATTGTTGCGCATCGGCCACGCCGACCTGCAGGTCATTGGTGCCCTGGACGATCAGCGCCGGCATGGTCAATTTGGCAAAGGCCGCCGAAGGGTCGGCGCGGAACAGGCTGATCAGATAGGGCTGCACGCTGGGGCGGAAAATGCCCTCAAGGGGTGTGGGCACATCGGCGTCCACCTGGCCGGCCTTGAGGTGATCGAGAATCTGGTTGCTGCGCAGTAACAGCGCTGGAGGCATATGGTCGGCCAGTTGCTGGCGGATCACCTGGTCCACCGGGCGCGCACTGCCCGACAGGGAGATCACCCCGGCCGGGTTGAGCTGCGGGGCGGCGAGGGCGGCCACCAGTGCACCTTCGCTGTGGCCCAGCACAATCAGCGGGCCCATGCGTGGGTCGGCCTTGAGCAACTTGCCCCAGGCCACGGCGTCGGACACGTAGGCATCCAGGGTCAGGTTGCGTTCATCGGGGGTGGCGGCAAGGCTGGCGGCCACGCCGCGCTTGTCGTAGCGCACGCTGGCGATGTTGTGCCTGGCCAGCACCCAGGCCAGGCGCTTGAGGCTGTCGTTGCGTGCGCCGTCGGCGCTGTTGCCGTTGCGGTCGGTGGGCCCGGAGCCGGCGATGATCAGCACCACCGGCACCGGCTTGTCGGATTTGGGCAACAACAGCGAACCAAACAGCTCGCCACTGCCGGTGTCCAGGCTGATGGGCCGTTGCAGCACGACAGGGGAGGCGGCGAAGCCAAGGCTGGAAAACAGAGTGAGGGTCAAAAGCAGAACTCGCAGCATCATCGCGCCATCATGAGGAAGGTGCCGGTTGGACCAACGTCTACCGGTAAGGTTTCGAGGATGAACTAGTCGGTTAGCCTGCGTATACTGGCCGCCTTAAGTTATTACGGTTGACTTGATTCAACTGATTTCACGGAGCGCCCTGCATGTCCGGCAATACCTACGGCAAGCTGTTCACTGTTACCACCGCGGGCGAAAGCCATGGCCCGGCGTTGGTCGCCATTGTCGACGGCTGCCCGCCGGGCCTCGAGTTGTCCCTGGAAGACCTGCAGCGTGACCTCGACCGCCGCAAGCCCGGCACCAGCCGCCACACCACCCAGCGCCAGGAAGCCGACGAAGTCGAAATCCTCTCCGGCGTGTTCGAAGGCCGCACCACCGGCTGCGCCATTGGCCTGCTGATTCGCAACACTGACCAGAAGTCCAAGGACTACTCGGCGATCAAGGACCTGTTCCGCCCGGCCCACGCCGACTACACCTACCACCACAAATACGGCGAGCGCGACTACCGTGGCGGTGGCCGCAGCTCGGCGCGGGAAACCGCGATGCGCGTGGCGGCCGGTGCGATTGCCAAGAAGTTCCTGGCGACCCAGGGCATCGTGATCCGCGGCTACATGAGCCAGCTGGGCCCGATCGAAATCCCGTTCAAGACCTGGGACAGCGTCGAAGACAACGCCTTTTTCTGCCCAGACCCGGACAAAGTGCCGGAGCTGGAAGCCTATATGGACCAGTTGCGCCGCGACCAGGATTCCGTCGGCGCCAAGATCACCGTGGTTGCCGAAGGCGTGATGCCGGGCCTGGGCGAGCCGATCTTCGACCGCCTCGATGCCGAACTGGCCCACGCGCTGATGAGCATCAACGCGGTCAAGGGCGTGGAAATCGGCGCCGGGTTCGATTGTGTGGCCCAGCGTGGCACCGAGCACCGTGACGAGCTGACCCCGGAAGGTTTCCTCAGCAACAACGCCGGCGGCATTCTCGGCGGCATTTCCTCCGGCCAGCCAATCGTTGCGCACCTGGCCCTCAAGCCGACGTCCAGCATCACCACGCCGGGCCGTTCGATCGATGTGCACGGCAACCCGGTGGACGTGATCACCAAGGGCCGTCACGACCCTTGCGTCGGCATCCGTGCCACGCCGATTGCCGAAGCGATGATGGCCATTGTGTTGATGGACCACCTGCTGCGTCATCGTGGGCAAAACGCCGACGTAAAAGTCAGTACTCCGGTATTGGGCCAGCTGTGACCGTGTGTGGCGAGCGAGCTTGCTCGCGCTGGGCTGCGCAGCGGCCCCAAAGCCTGCAACCCGGTAGTACCTGGAGAACTGCGGCGCTTCTAGTGGGGCCGCTTCGCGACCCAGCGCGAGCAGGCTCGCTCGCCACAAGTCACTTATGCTGACGCAAGCCCTTCCATACTGGCGACTCTCCAGCTTCTACCTGTTCTATTTCGCCCTGCTGGGGGCGACGGCGCCGTTCCTGGCGTTGTACTTCGATCACCTTGGGTTCTCCAGCGCGCGCATCGGCGAGCTGGTGGCCATCCCCATGCTGATGCGCTGCGTGGCACCCAACCTGTGGGGCTGGCTGGGGGATTACACCGGCCGGCGCCTGGCCATCGTGCGCTTTGGCGCGGTGTGCACCCTGGTGAGTTTCTCGTTGATCTTTGTCAGCAAGACTTACGCCTGGCTGGCGCTGGTGATGGCCTTGCACGCGTTCTTCTGGCACGCGGTCCTGCCGCAGTTTGAAGTCATCACCCTCGCGCACCTGCAAGGCCAGACCTCGCGCTACAGCCAGGTGCGGTTGTGGGGCTCCATCGGTTTTATCCTCACCGTGGTGATCATGGGCCGCTTGTTCGACTGGCTGAGCCTGGATATCTACCCGGTGGTGGTCGTGGTGATCATGGCCGGCATCATCGGCGCGAGCCTCTGGGTGCCGAATGCGCAGCCGCCGGCCCAGGGCAACCGCCTGGCCGGTGACGGCTTTTTGCGGCAACTGCGCAGCCCCGGCGTCCTCGCGTTTTATGCCTGCGTGGCGCTGATGCAAATGAGCCACGGCCCGTACTACACCTTCCTCACCCTGCACCTTGAACACCTCGGTTACAGCCGTGGCGTGATCGGCATGTTGTGGGCGCTGGGCGTGGTGGCGGAAGTCTTGATGTTCCTGGCCATGAGCCGGATTCTCACGCGCTTTTCGGTACGCCGGGTATTGATGGCGAGTTTCCTGCTGGCCGCACTGCGCTGGTTGCTGCTGGGCTCGTTTGCCGAATTCTTCTGGGTGCTGTTGCTGGCGCAGGTGATGCACGCGGCGACCTTCGGCAGTTTTCACGCGGCGGCCATCCAGTTCGTGCAACGCAGCTTTGGTGCTCGCCAGCAAGGGCAGGGCCAGGCACTGTATGCGGCACTGGCCGGTACCGGCGGTGCGCTGGGCGCACTCTATTCAGGTTACAGCTGGAACCTGCTGGGGCCGACCCTGACCTTCAGCATTGCCAGCGTCGCGGCCCTGGCCGCCGCCCTAATCATTGGCATTCGATTGCAAGAGGAGCGGCCATGAGCGGCTCCCGTGACAGAGGAAGAGTTTGATGAGCTATCTCGCGGTTTACCACGTCTGCACCCCCGACACCCCGAACAAGGTCCTGACTCACCAGGACGATATCGCCTCGACCCTGGCCGAGCTGGGTGTGGGGTTCGATCGCTGGCAGGCGACTACCCGACTTGAGCCCGGGGCCAGCGAGGTTGAGATTATCGCCGCCTACCAGGCGCCCATCGACAAGCTGATGACCGAGCGCGGCTACACCACCGTTGATGTGCTCCGCGTCAGCAACGATCACCCGCAGAAAGCCCAATTGCGCGCCGAGCGACTCGACGAACACCGCATGGCCCAAGACCACGTGCGTTTTTTCGTAGCGGGTCGTGGGCTGTTTACCTTGCACATCGAAGATTATGTGTACGCGGTGTTCTGCGAGAAAAACGACCTGATCTTGGTGCCGAGCGGCATCCCGCACTGGTTTGATATGGGGGAGAACCCGCACTTTGTGGCGATCCGCCTGTTCAGTGACCCTGAAGGGCTGGCGGTCATGCTGACGGGCGACGCGATCGCCGAGGGTTTTCCTCGGCTTGATGACTAAGTTCGTCCGGCAATGCCTCCTGAACAGGGGGCATTTTTTTAACTTCAATTCCTTCAGGTTGGAAATCGCTGTAGGAATAAACTTGAAAGTTTGTGGGTAACAGCTGTTTATCGTTGACCTTACTTGTTACTTCCACTCTTTGTGTAACTCTCTCTGGTCTCAATATTTATTCGCCTGTCAATAGGAGTAATCCGACTTCGGGCGTTACAAGACCTATATGAAGAGAGGGGCCTGCATGAGCGGTTCGGAGCCACAGGAACAACCGTCCACGCAAACGGACAGCGCGCCGGTTGCCAACCGCAAGGCGCGTGCGATGTTGTCGGGTAAACCCCTGACCCCAAAGGAACGGGAAATCCTGCATTGGGCGGTCGAGGGCAAGACGGTGTGGGAAATCAGCAGGATTCGCTCCATCTCCCAGGCCACGGTGAAGTTTCACCTGCGCAACATCTACGGCAAGTTGCAGGTGACTAACCGGGTCCAGGCCGTGAACGAGGCGGTGAAACAGGGATTGTGCAAATAAAAAAAGGCCGTGGTGCGCAACGGCACCACGACCTGTTCGGGTCCTGCATGACGGTCAAGCCGAATGGTAGGTCGGCAGGGCAAAGCGGTTCTGGCTTTGCAGCATCGAAATCTGTGGCAGGTCGCTGGCTTGTTCAGCCAGGTCGCGGCGAATGGCGCTGATGACCCACGTCAGTTGGTCGGCCGTGTGCAGTTGCTGATAAGAGATCGAACGTTTGATCTGCTTGCCTTCGCTGTTACGCAAGGTCAGCAGGATGCCGCCATCAGGACGCGCCTGGGTGGTGACGTCGAAATTGGAGAACACAGAAGAAAATTTATCTTGGATCAGGCTCATGTCTATCAGCTCCGTTAGCTCATGTTTTGCAGCGTGGAGTGATAGGTGCAGTGATTGTGCCAGTACTGACTATCTTAAAAAATCGTTATAAATCAATCAGTTATAAAATTTTAAGATTTCCAGTTTCGTGCAATTTGCATGAATGGCCATCGTGCATCCTGCATTTTGCGGGGTTTTGCCAAGTGTTTCACAGCTGGCACGCAAGGCAGGTCTTCCATAGTGACCACCTGGCGGTGCGCTAAATTCCTTTTCCTTTCGGGATACAAAACTTTTCAAATCCTGCGTGTACAGCCGAAGAACGGCTGGCGTATTTTCCTGCAAGGCATTCGGCGCGGGTCTTACAGTGCGATGGGTGCCTTGAGGGTCATACGAACAATAAGAAAAAGGACGTTCCCGCCATGAACCACCCGCCAAGTGACATGATCACCTGGGGCATGATGCTGCGTAAGGTGCCCACCATTGTCCGTGCACTGCCGCGCCTGGTGCGCGGAATCCGCGTTGCCAACATCACCGATCCCGACCAGCCGTGCGGCCTGGGCTGGACCTTTGAACAAGCCACCCAACGCAACCCCGACGGCGCCGCGCTGCTGTATGGCGACACGGTGCTGAGCTACCGCCAGGCCAACCAGCAGGCCAACCGCATGGCTCACTACCTGCAGCAGCAGGGGATCGGCAAGGGCGACGTGGTGGCGTTGTTTATCGAGAACCGCCCCGAGTTGTTGCTCAGCGTACTGGCCGTGGCCAAGGTGGGCGGCATTTGCGCGATGCTCAATACCTCGCAAACCCAGACCGCACTGGTTCACAGCCTCAACCTGGTGACGCCGGCGGCCATTGTGGTGGGTGCCGAGTTGGTAGGGGCCTACGAGGCCGTGCGCAGCCAGGTGGCCATCGAGGCGGATAAAACCTGGTTTATTGCCGATCAGCAGCACAGCCATGTGCCGCCGGATTACGTCGACCTGATGGCTGCCAGCGCCGACTGCCCGGTGGAAAACCCCGCCAGCACCCAGCAGATTTTTTTCAACGACCCTTGCTTCTATATCTACACCTCCGGCACCACCGGCTTGCCCAAGGCCGGCATTTTCAAACACGGCCGCTGGATGAAGTCCTCGGCCAGTTTCGGCACCATCGCCCTGGATATGGGGCCCGAGGATGTCGTCTATTGCACCTTGCCGCTGTATCACGCCACTGGCCTGTGCGTGTGCTGGGGTTCGGCGATTGCCGGGGCGTCGGGGTTCGCGATTCGCCGCAAGTTCAGCGCCAGCCAGTTCTGGGACGATGTGCGCAAATTCAATGCGACCACCCTGGGTTATGTCGGCGAGCTGTGCCGCTACCTGATCGACCAGCCTGCCCACGGGCGCGACCTGGATAACCGGGTGACGAAGATGATCGGCAACGGCCTGCGCCCTGGGGTTTGGGCTGAGTTCAAGCAGCGCTTTGGCGTTGATCATATCTGCGAGCTGTACGCCGCCAGTGACGGCAACATCGGCTTCACCAATGTGCTGAACTTCGACAACACCATCGGCTTTTCCCTGATGCACTGGGCACTGGTGGACTACGCCCATGACAGCTGTGAGCCGATTCGCGGCGCCGACGGTTTCATGCGCGAAGTGCCCAAGGGGGGCCAGGGGCTGCTGCTGGCCAGGATCGATGACAAGGCACCGTTCGACGGCTACACCGACCCCGAGAAGAACCGCAAGGTGGTGCTCAGCGACGTGTTCGAGAAGGGCGACCGTTATTTCAACACCGGCGACCTGTTGCGCAATATCGGCTTTGGCCACGCCCAATTCGTTGACCGGCTGGGGGACACCTACCGCTGGAAAGGTGAAAACGTCTCCACCACCGAAGTCGAGAACATCTTCCTGCAGCACCCGCAGATTTCCGAAGTGGTGGCCTACGGCGTGGAGATTGAAAACACCAACGGCCGCGCGGGCATGGCGGCCATTACGCCTGCCGAATCCCTGGCTTCCCTGGACATGCGCGAGTTGCTGACCTTCGCCCACGGGCAATTGCCCGCGTATGCGGTGCCGTTGTTCCTGCGGATCAAGGTGAAGATGGAAACCACGGGCACCTTTAAATACCAGAAGGTGAAACTCAAGGAGGAAGCGTTCGATCCGGGCAAGGCCGGTGATGATCCGATCTTTGCCTGGCTGCCTGGGTCGGACAGTTATGTGCCGGTCACCGGGCAACTGTTGGCGGATATTCAGGCGGGCAAGTTCCGTTATTGATTCTGCCTATCGCCGCTTTTGGGAAAAAAGGCATGACAGTGGGGAACTCCATCGCGAGACTGGGCGCCTTATGAAACACCAGACAAGGAGCCCCACATGTCAGACCAAGCCAAACAAATGACCGAAGACGAAGCCGCCGAATTTGCCGAGCAGGTGTTCGACGTGGCGCGCAAAGGCGATGCCGCGATGCTGGCGGCGTTGCTGGCCAAGGGCTTGCCGCCGAACCTGCGCAACCACAATGGCGATACGCTGTTGATGCTGTCGGCCTACCATGGCCATGTGGACGCGGTGAAAGTGCTGCTGGAATTCAAGGCCGACCCCCAGATTGCCAACGACAAGAACCAGCTGCCGATTGCCGGCGCGGCGTTCAAGGGCAACCTGCCGGTGGTCAAGGCATTGATCGAAGGCGGAGCGTTGGTCGAAGGCGCATCCTCTGATGGTCGCACCGCCTTGATGATGGCGGCGATGTTCAACCGTACCGAAATGGTGGACTACCTAATCAGCCAGGGCGCCAATCCCAAGGCCACCGATGCCCAGGGCGTGACCGCGCTGGCAGCGGCCCAGACCATGGGGGCGGTGGATACGGCGGCGCAGTTGCAAAAACTGGTGTAGGCTTTGCGCCCTCAAAATCAGCCCCGCCACAGGACCACCCCATGAAAACCGCACTCGTCGAACTCATCAGCAAAATCAGCTCCGGCTGCATGAGCGAACCCGAGATCGCCAAGGTGGCTGACGAAGCGGCCCAGGCCTACGCCGATCCCGACGCTTTCCTGGCCGCCAACCCCGACATTAACTACGACGACACTTTCCCGATTCCCCTGGGTGAGTGGATCGTCGTCGGCAGCCTGCCAGACACCGTGCTGTTCCAGGCCGACACCTACCTGGACCTGTTCGCCCAGATCGTCGCCTCCTTTGGCCCCGGCGTGGCGTTCAACCTCAAGCCCAAGCAACTGGCCAAGACCGAAGCCCTGACCGCGCTGAACCGCATCCAGATCCAGATGAGCGCCCTCAACCCGGAGAACGGCGGCTACGTGCTGATGAACTTCAGCCAGTTGCTGGACGACGAGATCCAGGCTGTGCTGGTCTACGGCAACGACGTGCCACGGGTGCTGGAGTTGTGTGCCGAAACCGGCATAAAGGGCGAACCATCGCTGGAAGCTCTGCGGGTTGCGGTACACGTCTGAAATAAAACGGAACCCCCGGCCACGGCTGACTATCCTAAGCAGGCAAGCCCTCACTTAGGAGCGACACCATGGGTTCCACTTTTAATGGTCTGATCGGGTTGATCATCCTCGCGCTGGATATCTGGGCGATCATCAACGTGTTCAAAAGCGGCGCGAGTACCGGCGCCAAAGTGTTGTGGATCCTGTTGATCCTGCTGCTGCCGGTACTGGGCTTGATCATCTGGGCGATCGCCGGGCCGCGCGGTAACGTGCGGATCTGATCCAAACAACGCTATCCAGAGCGGGTACAGTAAGTGTGGGAGCGGGCTTGCTCGCGAATACGGTGTAACAGTCACCTGATGTATCGACTGATTTACCGTATTCGCGAGCAAGCCCGCTCCCACATCTGTTTCCGTACGCCCGTTATTGTGTTTCGAGATATTCGCTGCACAGAATTTTCACATTCCATCCAAGACAATTCGCCGGCTATTTCCCCTGTCGAGTGCTCTAAAACGAGTGCCCACCTACTGCAGGAGTGAGTAATCAATGGCGTTGCCGGCGTTGATCGGGCACCATTTGCGCCATTGCGTTCACCGTCTACCCCAGCCTGCCTGGGCGAGGGCGGGGCGCCGCTGTATTCATTCGCAACTTAAACTTCCAATGGGTCCTAAAACGACATGGCAAACCCGGACGCCCTGAATCAGCAGCGAGCTTCTAATCGCTTGCTGCAACCGACCGTCAAATCCCATCTGGCGTACACGCTGCTTTGTGCCTTGATCATGATGGTGATGTTCTCCCTGCTGCGCCTGGCGCTGCTGGTCTACAACCGCGAGATGATCCTCGACACACCGGCCTCGACTTTCCTTGAAGCGTTCGCCAACGGCCTGCGCCTGGATATCCGCCTGGTGATGTACGTGCTGGTGCCGTTGCTGCTGGCGTTGTTCAGCGTACGGGCCATGGCGGCGCGCGGGTTCTTCCGCTTGTGGCTGACGGTCGCGTCCAGCATCGCGCTGTTCCTGGGCCTGATGGAAATGGACTTCTACCGCGAGTTCCACCAGCGCCTCAACGGCCTGGTCTTCCAGTACGTGAAGGAAGACCCGAAAACCGTGATGAGCATGCTCTGGTACGGTTTCCCGGTGGTGCGCTACCTGCTGGCCTGGGCCGTGGGTACGCTGATCCTGAGCATCGCCTTCAAAGGCGCCGACCGTGCAACGCGCCCACGCGGCCCGTTTAGCGGTGGCAGCATCGGCACTCGCCAGGTGGCGCCGTGGTACACGCGCATCGCGGTGTTCGTGGTCTGCCTGCTGGTCGCCGTGGTCGCCATCCGTGGCACCCTGCGCCAGGGCCCGCCACTGCGTTGGGGCGACGTGTACACCACCGACTCGAACTTCGCCAACCAGTTGGGCCTCAACGGTACCTTGTCGCTGATTGCGGCGGCGAAATCGCGCTTCTCCGAGGAGCGTTCGAACATCTGGAAAGCCACCCTGGAGCAGCCGCTGGCCACCCAGACCGTGCGCGACATGCTGGTATTGCCGACCGAGAAACTGGTCGACACCGACACCGCCGCGGTACGCCGTGACTTCACGCCGCCGGCCGAGAAGACCCTGCCGATCAAGAACGTCGTGGTTATCCTGATGGAAAGCTTCGCCGGTCACTCGGTGGGCGCCCTGGGCCGCCCGGGCAATATCACGCCGTACTTCGACAAACTGTCCAAGGAAGGCCTGCTGTTCGACCGCTTCTTCTCCAACGGCACCCACACCCACCAGGGTATGTTCGCCACCATGGCCTGCTTCCCGAACCTGCCGGGTTTCGAATACCTGATGCAGACCCCGGAAGGCAGCCACAAGCTGTCGGGCCTGCCGCAGTTGCTCAGCGCCCGCAAGTTTGACGACGTGTACGTCTACAACGGCGATTTCGCCTGGGACAACCAGTCGGGCTTCTTCAGCAACCAGGGCATGACCAACTTCATCGGGCGTAATGACTTCGTCAACCCGGTGTTCTCGGATCCAACCTGGGGCGTGTCCGACCAGGACATGTTCAGCCGTGGCCTGGAAGAGTTGAAGGCACGTGAAGGCGGCAAGCCGTTCTATGCGCTGCTGCAAACCCTGTCCAACCACACGCCGTACGCGTTGCCAACGCCATTGCCGGTCGAGAAGGTCACCGACCGTGGCAGCCTCAACGAGCATTTGACGGCCATGCGTTACTCCGACTGGGCCTTGGGCCAGTTCTTTGAAAAGGCCCGCAAGGAGCCGTACTTCAAGGAAACCCTGTTCGTGATCGTGGGCGACCACGGCTTCGGCAACGAGCAGCAGATCACCGAGATGGACCTGGGCCGCTTCAACGTGCCGATGCTGATGATCGCACCGGGCATGCAGGAGAAGTTCGGCGAGCGTGACCACACCGTGGGCACCCAGATCGACATCGTGCCGACCATCATGGGCCGCCTGGGCGGTGACACCCTGCACCAGTGCTGGGGCCGTGACCTGCTCAACCTGCCGGAAGGTGACAAGGGCTTTGGTGTGATCAAGCCGTCGGGCAGCGACCAGACCGTCGCCTTGCTCACCGGTGACCGGGTGCTGGTACTGCCCAAGGAAATGCCGCCGAAGTTGTGGGAATACGAACTGGGCGCCAACCCGACCGGGAAAGTGATTCCAGAGTCGCCGGACGAGGCTGCGTTGAAGCAGAAGCTCGAATCGTTCCTGCAGACCGCTACCAAGAGCCTGCTGGACAACACCGCAGGTGTAGTGGACGGCAAGCCGGACTAAATACCCGCGCATAAAAAAAGAGGCCTTTCAAGGCCTCTTTTTTTTGCACGCTGGAACGCGTTATATCTTGCCGAGCAACAACAGAATCAACAGCACTACCAACACAGTACCGAGAATACCCGATGGCCCGTAACCCCAATTGCGTGAGTGAGGGAACACTGGAAGACCGCCGACCAGCAGGAGGATCAGAATAATGATAAGAATGAGGCTCATGTTTTGTTTTCCTTATTGTCTTCTGAAAAGACCTGGTATTTAACGGATAGGCCCGACAACTGATACGGACGCCTTAATAACTCCGACCCATGTGTTTGGCAGAAAATTCCGTGTTTTTTTAAAGCTTTTCGCTAACTTGCTTATTTCCTTTAACCCCGTTGCAAATAACCGTCCTTAGTTCAAATAAATGGAACTTGGCGGGTTTCCCGCTATCCGACCCGGCCCACGGTTTGCCTGGGGCATTCAGCAGTCTGATGGTGCGTGGGTGCGGTAAAAACCTTCGCTACACTGCGGCTCACTTCTTCCGTGAACCACAAGGCTACTTTCCTATGCAAAATCGCATGATGATCACCGGCGCCGGTTCTGGCCTGGGTCGCGAAATCGCTCTGCGCTGGGCCCGTGAGGGTTGGCAGCTGGCCTTGTCGGACGTCAGCGAAGCGGGCCTGCAAGAAACCCTCAAGCTTGTACGCCAGGCCGGTGGTGACGGTTTCACCCAGCGCTGCGACGTGCGCGACTACAGCCAGCTCACCGCGTTCGCACAGGCCTGTGAGGAAAAGCTCGGTGGCATCGACGTGATCGTCAACAACGCCGGTGTCGCATCGGGCGGGTTCTTCAGCGAACTGTCCCTGGAAGACTGGGACTGGCAGATCGCGATCAACCTGATGGGCGTGGTCAAGGGCTGCAAGGCATTCCTGCCGCTGCTGGAAAAGAGCAAGGGCCGCATCATCAACATCGCGTCCATGGCCGCCCTGATGCAGGGCCCGGCCATGAGCAACTACAACGTGGCCAAGGCCGGCGTGGTGGCACTTTCGGAAAGCCTGCTGGTGGAACTCAAGCAACAGGAAGTCGGCGTGCATGTGGTGTGCCCATCCTTCTTCCAGACGAACCTGCTGGACTCGTTCCGCGGGCCGACGCCGGCGATGAAAGCCCAGGTGGGCAAGCTGCTGGAAAGCTCGCCGATCACCGCCGCACAGATCGCCGACTACATCTACCAGCAAGTGGCGCAAGGGCAATTCATGATCCTGCCCCACGAGCAGGGGCGCATGGCCTGGGCACTGAAACAGAAGAACCCGCAACTGCTGTATGACGAGATGACCGTGATGGCGGACAAGATGCGGGCGAAAGCCCAGTCGCAGGCGGTAAAAGGTTGAATTTCAGGTGAGCACCTGATGTGGCGAGGGCTTGTTGTGGCGAGGGAGCTTGCTCCCGCTGGGGTGCGAAGCAGCCCCAAAACCAGCCGCCCAAGTCTTCCTGAAAGAATGCATTGACCTTATTGGGGGCTGCTTCGCACCCCAGCGGGAGCAAGCTCCCTCGCCACAGAGAGTGCCTGCAAATTTGAACATATCGTTTGGTTCTTGGGTGTAATTCGAGATTATTCACTGCCTGTCTGTAGGGTAATTTACCCTGATGTGTAAGGCATGCCTGTTTAACCTGAAGGCCATTGATGGTGCCAGGCAGGGAGCGCATGGTCGGGGTTCGGTAACTTAAAAAGGACGAACCCCATGCTGGTATTAAGCCGCGCGGTAGGTGAAATAATTTCGGTGGGTGACCAGATCACCTTGCGCATTCTGGAAGTGAACGGCACCCAAGTGAAGCTGGGTGTGGAAGCGCCGGTGGGGGTCAATGTGCACCGGGCGGAGGTCTATCAGAAGATCCTCAGTCGCCACGGGCAGCAGGCCAACACCCATCCAGTGCCTGTGCCCAATCCTTGAGTCTCAGTCGAACAGGTGCTTGGGCACATCGTGCTTGAGCATCAACTGGCACTGCTCGCTTTCGGGGTCGAAAACAATCAGCGCCTGGCCCTTGGTCAGCGCCTGGCGTACCCGCAGCACCCGGGTTTCCAGAGGTGTGTCGTCACCATTGTCGGTGCCGTCGCGGGTCACGAAGTCTTCGATGAGGCGTGTCAGGGTGTCGACTTCAAGTGCATCGTAGGGAATCAGCATACAAGCCTCGGCTAGGGAATCCCGGCGATGCTACTGCGCCGGGATCCGAGTTGCCAGTCTCAGGTTTTTTGGCCCACCAGGCTGTCCACCGACGGCACGCGGGTATCACTCTCCATTTGTGTGTCGTGTTCGATCTGGTGACTGAACCGGTCGAGGGAGCCCTTGGCCGGCTGTGCATCGCTGGCGAACACCGGCGGGCTGAGGATGTACGCGCCCAGCAGGCGACTCAGCGCGGCGAGGCTGTCGATGTGCGTGCGCTCATAACCATGGGTGGCATCGCAACCGAATGCCAGCAGTGCGGTGCGAATGTCGTGGCCGGCGGTCACCGCCGAATGCGCGTCGCTGAAGTAGTAGCGAAACAGGTCGCGACGCACCGGTAGCTCATTTTCCGCCGCCAGGCGCAGCAGGTGGCGGGACAGGTGATAGTCATACGGCCCGCCGGAATCCTGCATCGCCACACTCACCGCGTGCTCGCTGGAGTGCTGCTCGTGGGCCACCGGCGCAATGTCGATGCCGACGAACTCACTCACATCCCACGGCAATGCCGCCGCCGCACCACTGCCGGTTTCTTCGGTGATGGTGAACAGCGGATGGCAGTCGATCAGCAGCGGCTGGCCGCTGTCGACAATCGCCTTGAGCGCCGCCAGCAGCGCGGCAACCCCGGCTTTATCGTCCAGGTGGCGGGCGCTGATATGCCCGCTCTCGGTGAATTCCGGCAGCGGGTCGAAGGCGACGAAATCGCCGACGCTGATACCCAGGGAGTCACAGTCGGCGCGGGTGGCGCAGTAGGCATCCAGGCGCAGTTCGATGTGGTCCCAACTGATGGGCATTTCATCCACGGCCGTATTGAACGCGTGACCGGAGGCCATCAACGGCAGCACGCTGCCACGGATCACGCCGTTATCGGTGAACAGGCTGACGCGGCTGCCTTCGGCAAAACGGCTGGACCAGCAGCCGACCGGCGCGAGGGTCAGGCGGCCATTGTCCTTGATCGCCCGCACGGCGGCGCCGATGGTGTCCAGGTGCGCGGAAACGGCGCGGTCGGGGCTGTTTTTCTGGCCCTTGAGGGTGGCGCGGATGGTGCCGCGCCGGGTCATTTCAAAGGGAATGCCCAGTTCCTCAAGGCGCTCGGCAACGTAGCGCACGATGGTGTCGGTAAACCCGGTGGGGCTGGGAATGGCGAGCATTTCCAGCAGCACTTTTTGCAGGTAAGCGAGATCCGGTTCGGGGATGGTTCGGGTCATGGAAACTCCTGATGAGTTGAGGGCATCGATGGTTTCGATGAAAGGGGCGCCTCAGAGATTGTGTTGGCTGTACCGGCGTCTTCGCGAGCAAGCCCGCTCCCACATTTGGAATGCATTCCCCTGTGGGAGCGGGCTTGCTCGCGAAAGCGCCAGTCAAGGCAACACCTTTCTCAAGCCGTCGGTTGGCTATGCGGGAACAACAGGTCCACGAACTTTTCAGCCGTCGGCTGCGGTTCATGGTTGGCCAGCCCGGCCCGTTCGTTGGCTTCGATAAACACGTAGTCCGATTGGTCGGCGGCCGGCACCATCAGGTCAAGGCCCACCATGGGAATGTCGAGGGCACGGGCGGCGCGCACGGCGGCGTCCACCAGGGTCGGGTGGAGGATGGCGGTGACGTCTTCCAGGCAACCGCCGGTGTGCAGGTTGGCGGTACGTCGCACCGCCAGGCGTTCGCCACGGGGCAGGATGCTGTTGTAGTCGTAGCCGGCCGCCTGCAGGGTGCGTTGGGTTTCATGGTCCAGGGGGATTTTGCTTTCGCCATCGGTGGCGGCCTGGCGTCGGCGGCTCTGGGCTTCGATCAACGCGCCAATGGAATGCTGACCATCGCCGGTGACTTCCGCCGGGCGGCGAATGGCGGCGGCGACCACTTCAAAGCCGATCACCAGAATGCGCAGGTCGAGGCCTTCGTGGAAGCTTTCCAGCAGTACACGGGTGTCGAATTGGCGGGCCGCCTCAATGGCTTTTTGCACGTCTTCAATGGTCTGCAAATCCACCGCCACACCCTGGCCTTGTTCGCCATCCAGCGGCTTGACCACAATACGCTGGTGCTCGTCGAGAAACTCCAGGTTGTCATCGGCACTGCCGGCCAATTGCTGGGCCGGAAGGTTCAGGCCTGCGGCCTTGAACACCTTGTGGGTCAGGCTCTTGTCCTGGCACAAAGTCATGCTGATGGCGCTGGTCAGGTCGCTGAGGGATTCGCGGCAGCGCACCCGGCGGCCACCGTGGCTCAGGGTAAACAAGCCGGCATCGGCATCGTCCACCTGCACGTCAATCCCGCGCCGATGCGCTTCCTCGACAATGATCCGCGCATAGGGATTGAACTCCGCCTGCGGGCCAGGGCCGAGGAACAGCGGCTGGTTGATCCCGTTCTTGCGCTTGATGGCGAAGGTGGTCAGCGCGCGAAAGCCAAGCTTGGCGTAGAGACTTTTCGCCTGGCGGTTGTCGTGCAGCACCGACAGGTCGAGGTAGCTCAGGCCGCGGCTCATGAAGTGTTCGATCAAGTGGCGTACCAGCACTTCACCCACCCCGGGGCGGGTACATTGCGGGTCGACCGCCAGGCACCAGAGGCTGCAGCCGTTCTCCGGATCGTGAAAGGCCTTCTGGTGGTTCAGGCCCATCACGCTGCCGATCACCGCGCCGCTGTCTTCGTCCTCGGCGAGCCAATACACCGGGCCGCCTTGATGGCGTGGCGTGAGCAGCGCCGGGTCCACCGGCAACATGCCGCGCCCCTGGTACAGCTGGTTCACCGCCTGCCAGTCCGCCTCGGTTTGTACCCGGCGAATCCGGAACCCGCGAAACACCCGGGTTGCCGGGCGATAGTCGGTGAACCACAGGCGCAGGGTATCGGACGGGTCGAGAAACAACTGCTGGGGATCAATCCCGAGGATCTGCTGCGGCGCCGCCACATACAGCGCGATATCCCGCTCGCCCGGCTGCTCGTTGAGCAACTCCAGGGCCAGGCTCGCCGGGTCCGGGAAGGTGTGGCCGATCAACAGCCGGCCCCAACCGCAATGCACGGCAATCGGCGTGGGGTCCAGTTCGCTGCCGTCTTCGGCGAAGCGGGCTTGCAGGCGCTCGTAGGAGGGCGCCTGGCCTCGCAGCAAGCGTTGGCTGTAAGCCGTGGCATGAGGTTTCATGAATCAGATTCCTTGTTCGCTGAGCCACAGGTTCAGCGCCGCCAGTTGCCACAGCTTGGAGCCGCGCAACGGGGTCAGTTGGCCTTGGGGATCGGTGAGCAGGCGGTCGAGCATGGCCGGGTTGAACAGGCCGCGGTCCTGGCTTGGGTCCAGCAGCAGCTCACGCACCCAGTTCAAGGTGTCACCCTGCAAATGCTTGAGGCCGGGCACCGGGAAGTAGCCTTTCTTGCGGTCGATGACCTCGCTCGGGATCACCCGGCGCGCCGCTTCCTTGAGCACTTGCTTGCCGCCGTCCGGCAGTTTGAATTTGCCCGGCACGCGGGCCGACAGTTCTACCAGGCGATAGTCGAGAAACGGCGTGCGCGCTTCCAGGCCCCAGGCCATGGTCATGTTGTCGACGCGCTTGACCGGGTCATCCACCAGCATCACGGTGCTGTCCAGGCGCAGGGCTTTGTCCACCGCCGCATCGGCGCCGGGCTGGGCGAAATGCTCGCGCACGAAGTCACCGGCGGCGTCATTCGCGGTCAACCATTTCGGCGCGACGGTAGCGGCATAGTCGTCGTAGCTGCGGTCGAAAAATGCGTCGCGGTAGGCCGCGTACGGGTCGCTTGCGCCATCCACCTGCGGGTACCAGTGGTAACCGGCGAACAGTTCATCGGCGCCCTGGCCGCTTTGCACCACCTTGCAGTGCTTGGCCACTTCCCGGGACAGCAGGTAGAAGGCAATGCAGTCATGACTGACCATCGGCTCGCTCATGGCGCGGAACGCCGCCGGTAATTGCTCGATGATTTCGCTTTCGGCGATACGCAGTTGGTGGTGACGGGTGCCGTAATGCTTGGCGATCAAGTCTGAATACTGGAACTCGTCGCCGCGCTCGCCTCCAGCGTCTTCAAAACCGATGGAGAAGGTCGACAGGTCCTGCACGCCGACTTCCCGCAACAGACCCACCAGCATGCTGGAATCGACACCGCCGGAAAGCAGCACGCCCACATCCACCGCCGCCCGCTGACGAATCGCCACGGCTTCGCGGGTGCTGTCGAGCACGCGGTCGGTCCAGTCTTCCAGGGTCAGGTTGGCTTCGTCGGCGTGGGGGCCGTAGGGCAGGGTCCACCAGGTTTTCTGTTCAGTCTTGCCATCGGCGTCGATGCGCATCCAGGAGGCGGGCGGCAGCTTTTCAATGCCCGCCAGCAGGGTGCGCGGCGCCGGCACCACGGCGTGGAAGTTCAGGTAGTGATTGAGGGCCACCGGATCGAGGATCGGGTTGATATCGCCACCCTTGAGCAGCGCCGGCAGGGCCGAGGCAAAACGCAGGCGCTGGCCGGTGCGCGACAGGTACAGCGGCTTCACGCCGAGGCGGTCACGGGCGATAAACAGGCGCTGGGCATCGCGCTCCCAGATGGCGAAGGCGAACATCCCGTTGAGCTTGGGCAGCAGGGCTTCGCCCCAGGCGTGGTAGCCCTTGAGCAGCACTTCGGTGTCGCCACCGGAATAGAAGGCGTAGCCCAGGGCTTCCAGCTCTTCACGCAATTCCGGGAAGTTATAGATCGCGCCGTTGAACGCCAGGGACAGGCCCAGCTGGGCGTCGACCATCGGTTGGGCGGAGCCATCCGACAGGTCCATGATTTTCAGGCGTCGATGGCCCAGGGCAATCGGCCCCTGGGCATGAAAGCCCCACGCGTCAGGACCGCGTGGCGCCAAGTGATGGGTGATTCGTTCCACCGCTGCCAGGTCGGCAGGTTGGTGATCGAAACGTAACTCTCCAGCTAATCCGCACATAAATTCCTTACCGGTTTTTCCGTTGGGGAGGGATAGAAATGCAGCCCGCCAAAACGGTGGGTACCCAGAGACTGACCCGGGTAAATTGTGGGAGTTTTAGAACAATACGTTATAAGGCAAAGAGCCTTGACGGGTTGCGAGCCCGTCATGGCCCTCAGGATTTGCCTGGGTTACCGCGGATCAGGGCACGCAGCGCGAACCGATTGGGGTGACAGGCTTCGCTGACACTGCGCGGCAGCGGCAGGGGCTCATTGTCGAGCCAGGCGGCCAGCAGCTCTGCGCAGAGTGGCGCGGTGACCAGCCCCCGTGAGCCATGGCCACTGTTGATATACACGCCGTGCAACCACGGGCACGGCGCATCAGGGACCTGCCGGGCGTCTTTGCCGAGGGCGGCGTAGGTGTGATCAAACGCCTCTCGCTGCGCCAGCGGCCCGACGATCGGCAGGTAGTCCGGGCTGGTGCAACGGAAGGCGGCGCGGCCTTCAAGCTGTTCGGGTGCCAGGCTGTCGGCGCCCAGGCGTTGCAGCAAATCGAGGGAGATTTCCCGCAGCATCTGCAGATTGCCCGCGTGCTCGGCCACCGTGGGCGTAAGGTCATCGCTCTTGAAGTCGAAACTGGCACCGAGGGTGTGCTCGCCCAGGCGTGGCGGGGCGACGTAGCCCTCGGCGCACACCACTGTGGCCAACGCCTGGCTTTGCGCCGTTTGCGGCAGGCGGGTGATTTGCCCGCGGATGCGCTTGAGGGGCAAGTCAGCGCTGAAGTAAAACCGCTTGATCTCGGCGGCGCCGGCCAGCACGACCACACTGGCTTGAGCCAGAACCGTATCGCCCTGCAACGCCTGCCACTGACCGTCGACCTGCTTGAGCTCAAGGGCGTCGTGGTGCTGGAGCACTTCGATCAGCGGTTGCCTGGCTTGCCATTCGCACAGCGCCGGCGGGTGAACCCAGCCGCCCTCGGGGAAGAACAAGCCGCCGTGCTCCAGCGTTATCCCGGCGCGCACCTGTGCCTGCTCTTTATCCAGCAGGTGCAACAGGTCCTGGGCAAAAGCGCCGGCCAGTTGTGCCTGGCGCTCGGCTTCCTTGGCGTTGAAGGCCAGTTGCAGCACGCCGCAGCCATCCCAGTCCACGCCACGTTGCAGGTGTTCCAGCAGGCGCCGCGTGTGGCCGAAACCGCTGAGAATCAACTGCGAAAGTGCCGTGCCATGGGCGGAAAGCTTGAGGTACAACACCCCTTGTGGGTTGCCGGAGGCTTCCTGGGCGAGCGCTGCATGGCGTTCCAGCAAACTGACGCGCCAGCCGCGTGCCGCCAGGCTGGCCGCCGTGGCGCAACCGGCCAGGCCACCACCGATGACCAGTGCATGGCGTTCACCGGAAACCGCAGGTGGGCGCGCAAACCAGGGTTTTGCCGCGGCAGGCGCAGGCGTTTCAGCGGGCCAGCCGAGAAACTCACCCCGCAGGATTTCCCACTTGTGGCCGATGCCGGGGGTGCGCTTCATCTTGAACCCGGCGGCGTTGATCAACCGCCGTACCCAGCCGGTGCTGGTAAAGGTGCTGATGGTCGAGCCCGGCGCCGCCAGCCGCGCCAGTTCGGCGAACAGCTCGGCAGTCCACATGTCGGGGTTCTTGGCCGGGGCGAAACCGTCGAGGAACCAGGCGTCGACTTGCGCGTCCAGTTGCGGCAATTGCTCCAGGGCGTCGCCGATCAGCAACGTCAGGGTGACTCGACCGTTATCCAGTACCAGCCGCTGGAAGCCTTGGTGAATCGCGATGTATTGCGCCAACAGTTGCTCGGCGAACGGTGCCAGTTCCGGCCAGAGGGCGAGGGCGCGCTGCAGGTCGGCGTGGCTCAGCGGGTACTTTTCCACGCTGACAAAATGCAGGCGCGCGCCCGCCACCGCGTGTTGTTCGAACAACTGCCAGGCGCACAAAAAATTCAGGCCGGTGCCGAAGCCCGTCTCACCAATCACCAAGCGCCCGCCCATCGGCAGCGCCGCAAAACGTTCCTGCAAACGGTTCTGTTCGAGGAACACGTAGCGGGTTTCTTCAAGGCCCGACTTGTCGGAGAAGTACACGTCATCGAAGACCCGCGAGTGCGGGCGACCTTGGTCATCCCAGTCAAGCTGGGCGTGGGATACGGGGTTCATGAGCGGCTCGGCAAAGGCAAGGCGGCCATTCTAGCTGATCAACAGGGTTGTCATTGATCCATGGCAAGCCGCTGTGGAATTTCCTGCCACGTGTTGTTGCCCAATCCGCTAGTCTTGATCACTTCTGGAACGGAGCCGCCCATGTTCGAATCTGCCGAAATCGGTCACGCCATCGACAAAGACACCTACGACGCCGAAGTGCCGGCCCTGCGTGAAGCCTTGCTGGAAGTGCAGTACGAACTGCAACAGCAGAAGCGCTTCCCGGTGATCATCCTGATCAATGGCATCGAAGGTGCGGGCAAGGGTGAAACCGTCAAATTGCTGAATGAATGGATGGACCCGCGCCTGATCGAGGTGCGCACCTTCGACCAGCAGACCGACGAAGAACTGGCCCGCCCGCCGGCCTGGCGCTACTGGCGCCAGCTGCCGGCGAAAGGTCGCATGGGGGTCTTTTTTGGTAACTGGTACAGCCAGATGCTGCAGAGTCGCGTCCATGGCGAGATCAAGGATGCGCGGCTCGACCAGGCCATCGCCGGTGCCGAGCGCCTGGAAAAGATGCTGTGTGACGAAGGCGCGCTGATCTTCAAGTTCTGGTTTCACCTCTCCAAGAAGCAAATGAAATCCCGGCTCAAGGCCTTGCAGGACGACCCACTGCACAGCTGGCGCATCAGCCCGCTGGACTGGCAGCAGTCCAAGACCTACGACAAGTTTGTGCATTTTGGTGAGCGGATCCTGCGCCGCACCAGTCGTGACTATGCGCCTTGGTATGTGATCGAGGGTGTCGATGCGCACTACCGCGGGCTGACCGTCGGCAAGATCCTGCTCGAAGGCCTGCAAAACGCCTTGAAAGTGCCCAAGGGTAAAGCCAGCGGCATGAACCCGGCGCCGCTGCCATCGGCGGTTGACCAGATGAGCCTGCTGAACAGCCTGGACATGAGCCTGAGCCTTGAAAAGGACGATTACGAAGAACAACTGATTACCGAGCAGGCACGGTTCTCCGGGCTGATGCGCGACAAACGCATGCGCAAGCACGCGTTGGTGACGGTGTTTGAAGGCAACGACGCGGCGGGCAAGGGTGGGGCCATCCGGCGTGTGGCGGCAGCCCTCGATCCCCGGCAGTACCACATCGTGCCGATCGCCGCGCCCAGTGAAGACGAGCGCGCCCAGCCTTACCTGTGGCGTTTCTGGCAGAAGATTCCGGCGCGGGGCATGTTCACCGTGTTCGACCGCTCCTGGTATGGCCGGGTGCTGGTGGAACGCATCGAAGGCTTCTGCACGCCGACGGACTGGATGCGCGCCTACGGCGAGATCAACGACTTCGAAGAGCAACTGCGCGACGCCGGGGTGATCGTGGTCAAGTTCTGGCTGGCGATCGACAAGCAGACGCAGCTGGAGCGGTTCCAGGCCCGCGAGGAAATCCCGTTCAAACGCTTCAAGATCACCGAGGACGACTGGCGTAACCGCGAGAAGTGGGACGACTACCGGGCGGCGGTGGGTGACATGGTGGACCGCACCAGCACCGAGATTGCGCCGTGGACGCTGGTTGAAGCCAACGACAAGCGCTGGGCGCGGGTGAAGGTACTGCGCACCATCAACCGGGCGCTGGAGGAAGCGTTCGACAAGACCGACAAGCATGACAAGAAGGACAAGAAGAAGTAACGCCATGCTTTTGCATACGCGGGGTGAATGATTGTCGCGGTTGAAGAGGGCGGGATCTATGCTCGATCCATCTCTCAACAACCACAACAATTGAGGTAGCCCATGCGTGAAGTAGTGATCGTCGACAGCGTGCGAACCGGCCTGGCCAAGTCCTTTCGCGGCAAGTTCAACCAGACCCGTCCCGATGACATGGCTGCCCATTGCGTGAACGCGTTGCTGACCCGCAATGGCATCGACCCGGCCACGGTCGAGGATTGCATCGTCGGCGCCGGTTCCAACGAAGGTGCCCAGGGCTACAACATCGGCCGCAATGTGGCGGTGTTGTCGCAACTGGGTACCGGTACGGCGGGCATGACCCTCAACCGTTTCTGTTCCTCGGGGTTGCAGGCGATTGCGATCGCCGCCAACCAGATTGCTTCCGGTTGCAGCGAGATCATCGTGGCCGGTGGGGTCGAGTCCATCAGCCTGACCATGAAGAGCGTCAACACCGATAACCTGATCAATCCGTTGCTCAAGGAACAGGTGCCGGGCATTTACTTTCCCATGGGGCAGACGGCGGAAATCGTTGCGCGGCGGTATCACGTCAGTCGTGAAGAGCAGGATCTGTATGCGCTGCAAAGCCAGCAGCGTACGGCTCAGGCCCAGGCTGACGGGTTGTTCGATGATGAAATCGTGCCGATGGCGGTGAAGTACAGGGTTGAGGACAAGAACACTGGCGCGGTGCAGGTGTTGGAGGGGGTGGTGGATCGGGATGATTGCAATCGTCCGGATACGACGTTGGCCAGTCTTGCGGGATTGAAGCCGGTGTTTGCGGAGGATGGGTCGGTGACGGCGGGGAATTCGTCGCAGTTGTCTGATGGGGCTTCCATGACACTGGTGATGAGCCTGGAAAAAGCGCTGGAACTGGGGCTTAAGCCCAAGGCGTTTTTTCGCGGGTTTACGGTGGCGGGGTGTGAGCCGGATGAGATGGGGATCGGGCCGGTATTTTCGGTGCCCAAGTTGCTCAAGGCCCGTGGGCTGGCGGTGGCGGATATTGATTTGTGGGAGTTGAATGAGGCGTTTGCCTCGCAGTGCCTTTATGCGCGTAATCGGCTGGAAATTGATAACGCCAAGTACAACGTCAACGGTGGGTCGATTTCCATCGGGCATCCGTTTGGGATGACGGGGTCGCGGCAGGTGGGGCATCTGGTGCGTGAGTTGCAGCGGCGCAAGTTGCGTTACGGCATTGTCACTATGTGTGTGGGCGGCGGCATGGGGGCCACCGGCTTGTTCGAAGCCGTACGCTGACTCAGTGTGGGAGTGGCGGTGCGACGATTCGACTTGCTCGCGAATGCGGCGGGGCAGTCGATGAAAATGTTGGCTGATAGACCGCCTTCGCGAGCAAGCCCGCTCCCACATTTGATCAGCACCGTATCCCAATCCGTTCACATCCCCCTAGAATGCACCTCCTCCACCTCAGGCATTCGGGGCACTCATGCACATCTCATCGGGCCGTTGGGTCTACGGTTTATCCCTGGCCCTGCTGACCGCGCTGCTCTGGGGCATTCTGCCGATCAAACTCAAACAGGTCTTGCAGGTGATGGACCCCGTCACCGTCACCTGGTTTCGCCTGGTCGTCTCCGGCAGTTGTCTGTTTATCTATCTCGCCGCCGTAAGGCGCCTGCCCAGCTGGCGTTCCCTCGGACCAAAAGGTGGCTGGCTGGTAGCAATCGCCGTGTGCGGCCTGATGGGTAACTACGTGCTCTACCTGGTCGGCCTCAAACTGCTGAGCCCCGGCACCGCGCAACTGGTGGTACAGGTGGGCCCGATCTTCCTGATGATCGCCAGCGTCTTCGTGTTCAAGGAACGCTTCAGCCTCGGGCAGGGCATGGGCCTGCTGGTGCTGATCATCGGCTTCGGCCTGTTCTTCAACCAGCGCCTGACCGAGTTGTTGACCTCCCTGGGCAGCTACACCGCCGGGGTGCTGACGATTCTCCTGGCCACCACCATCTGGACCTTCTACGCCCTGGGCCAGAAGCAGTTGCTGACGGTATGGAATTCGTTGCAGGTGATGATGGTGATCTACCTGTCCTGCGCGCTCTTGCTGACGCCATGGGCGCACCCGATGGAAGCGCTGCAACTGAGCCCGCTGCAAGGCTGGCTGCTGCTGGCCTGCTGTTTCAATACGCTGATTGCCTACGGCGCATTCGCTGAAGCCCTGGCCCACTGGGAAGCCTCGCGGGTCAGCGCCACCCTGGCGCTGACGCCATTGGTGACCTTCGTCGCGGTGGCGCTGGCCGCCTGGATGTGGCCCGAGTATGTGCACGCCGAAGACATCAATGCCCTCGGCTACGGCGGGGCCGTGTTGGTGGTGCTGGGGTCCGCGACCGTGGCGTTGGCGCCGTCGTTGTTCGCCGGGCTCAGGGCCCGGCGTGCACGATTGGCGTCTTAATGACCGGCTTCCAGCATGTTTTCCGGACGCACCCACTGGTCGAACTCTTCGTCCGTGAGATAGCCCAGCTTCAGCGCCGCTTCCCGTAGGGTCAGCCCTTCGGCATAGGCCTTCTTGGCAATCTCGGCGGACTTGTCGTAGCCGATGTGCGGGTTCAGCGCAGTCACCAGCATCAGGCCACGCTCAAGGTGCGCGGCCATTTGCTCGGCGTCGGGTTCCAGGCCGGCGATGCAGTGCTCCTGGAAGTTGCTGCAACCGTCGGCCAGCAGGCGGATCGATTCCAGCAGGTTGTGGATGATCACCGGCTTGTACACGTTCAACTGCAAGTGGCCCTGGCTGGCGGCGAAGCCAATGGTCACGTCATTGCCCAGCACCTGGCAGGCCAGCATCGACAGCGCTTCGCACTGGGTCGGGTTGACCTTGCCGGGCATGATCGAGCTGCCCGGTTCATTCGCCGGCAACTTGACTTCCGCCAGCCCGGCACGCGGGCCGGAGCCCAGCAGGCGCAGGTCGTTGGCGATTTTCATCAGGGCCACGGCCAGGGTCTTCAAGGCGCCGTGCAGGGTGGTCAACGGCTCATGGCCCGACAGCGCGGCGAATTTGTTCGGTGCGGTGACAAACGGCAGGCCCGACAGCGCGGCCAATTCCGAGGCAATCGCCTCGCCAAAACCGTGGGGTGAATTGAGCCCGGTGCCGACGGCAGTACCACCCTGGGCCAGTTCACACACGGCGGGCAGGGCGCTGCGGATCGCGCGTTCGGCGTAGTCGAGTTGCGCTATAAAGGCCGAGACTTCCTGGCCGAAGGTGATGGGCGTCGCATCCATCATGTGGGTGCGGCCGGTTTTCACCAGCTTCATGTGGCGCGCCGACAACTCTGCCAAACCACCAGACAGTTCACGGATCGCCGGCAACAGCTTCTCGGTGACGGCCTGCACGGCGGCGATGCTCATGGCGGTGGGGAAGCAGTCGTTGGAGCTCTGGGAACGGTTGACGTGGTCGTTGGGATGCACCGGGCTCTTGCCGCCACGGGGCTTGCCCGCCAGCTCGTTGGCACGGCCGGCGATCACTTCGTTGGCGTTCATGTTGCTCTGGGTGCCGCTGCCGGTCTGCCACACCACCAGGGGAAACTGGTCGTCGTGTTCGCCGGCGAGCACTTCGTCAGCGGCCTGTTCGATCAACCGGGCAATGTCGGCGGGCAGGTCGCCATTGCGGTCGTTGACCCGGGCCGCAGCCTTCTTGATCAGGGCCAGGGCGTGCAACACAGCCAGGGGCATGCGCTGGTCGCCGATGGCGAAGTTCACCAGCGAGCGTTGGGTCTGCGCGCCCCAGTAAGCGTCATCCGGGACTTGCACTTCTCCCAGGCTGTCGGTTTCGATACGGCTCATCGGGCACACTCCTTCAGGTTCGTTTGCGCAGTTTAGGCCCTGATCGTCCGGTGGGGTTCCCTTAAAAGACTTTTCATCGGATTAAGCCCCGCAAAACCAGGCCCCACAAGGCGTGGGGTTGAGCCGCGGCGTTTTTTAGGCGCAGAATGGGCGCCCTTGGGGTCTTACCTCGCCTGCTAGAAAAGGAAACTCGATGACTCGTCTTCGTGCCATCTGTACCGCGGTTGCTCTGGTATGTGCCAGCGGCCAGGTTTTTGCCGATACCGCCAGCCACAACGCCAGTGCCGAAGCCTTCCTTACCCTGGCCCATGCCGACAAGCTGGGTACCCCGGTGTACATGCAAGTGCAACAAATGTTCGCCCAGCGTTTCGAGCAGACCAAGGCGCCTGCTTCCAAGCAAACCGTCCTGGACACCTACCAGGCCAAGGCCAACACCGCCCTGGACCAGGCCATCGGCTGGAACAAGCTCAAGCCGGACATGATCAAGCTCTACACCGACAACTTCAGCGAATCCGAGCTCAAGGACCTGGTTGCGTTCTACCAGTCGCCACTGGGCAAGAAAGTCCTGGAGAAAATGCCCCAGCTGACCCAGCAATCGGCCCAGATGACCCAGGCCAAGCTGGAAAGCGCGGTACCTGTGGTGAACAAGCTGCTGGAAGACATGACCAACGAGCTGACGCCAAAAGCCCCGGCCCCGGCCAAGAAGAAGTAAACAGGAATGACCATGCAACAGCGTATCGAATCGGCACTCGTCGCCCTGAGCCCGGAACACTTGAGCGTGCTGGATGAAAGCCATATGCACAGCCGTGGGTTGCAGACCCACTTCAAGGCCGTGCTGGTCAGCCAGCAGTTCGAGGGCCTCAACCGCGTCAAGCGCCACCAGAAGGTCTATGCCACGTTGGGTGACCTGATGAGCGAATTCCATGCGTTGGCGCTGCATACCTACACGCCTGAAGAATGGGCGAAAATCGACGCAGCCCCGGCCTCGCCGACCTGCGCCGGCGGTCACTGACACTGTGGCACATCAGCTTGATGTGGCGAGGGAGCTTGCTCCCGCTGGGCTGCGCAGCAGCCCTTCTGCCAATCACCGCGATCTTTCTGAAGGGTTGCAACTGCCTGGTTGGGGCCGCTCCGCAGCCCAGCGGGAGCAAGCTCCCTCGCCACAGTAAGAGGCGGTCCATAATCGTCGCCATTTTTGTTAGAATCCGCAACGCGCCGCTCAGTCGGCGCGTTTTTTTTGCATCCGGTTCACCCTTTACGAGGGTAGCCACCTGGAGAGAACACCCATGACTCAACCGATTGTCGTGGCGGCACTGTATAAGTTCGTCACCCTCGAAGATTACGTCGCCCTGCGCGAGCCACTGCTGCAGGCGATGGTCGACAACGGCATCAAAGGCACCTTGCTGATCGCCGAAGAAGGCATCAACGGCACCGTTTCCGGCAGCCGCGAAGGCATTGATGGCTTGATGGCCTGGCTCAAGAACGACCCGCGCATGGACGACATCGACCATAAAGAGTCGTACTGCGACGAGCAGCCGTTCTACCGCACCAAGGTCAAGCTCAAGAAAGAAATCGTGACCCTGGGCGTCGAAGGCGTCGACCCGAACAAGAAAGTCGGCACCTACGTCGAGCCGCAGGACTGGAATGCGCTGATCAGCGACCCTGAAGTGCTGCTGATCGATACCCGCAACGACTACGAAGTGTCCATCGGCACCTTTGAAGGCGCGATCGACCCGAAGACCACCAGCTTTCGCGAATTTCCCGACTACATCAAAGCCAACTTCGACCCGGCCAAACACAAGAAAGTCGCCATGTTCTGCACCGGCGGCATTCGTTGCGAAAAGGCCTCGAGCTATATGCTCAGCGAGGGTTTCGACGAGGTGTATCACCTCAAGGGCGGCATCCTGAAGTACCTCGAAGAGGTGCCGCAGGAAGAAACCAAGTGGCAGGGCGACTGCTTTGTGTTCGACAATCGCGTGACCGTGCGCCACGACTTGAGCGAAGGCGACTACGATCAATGTCATGCCTGCCGCACACCGGTCAGCGTCGAGGACCGTGCATCCGAACACTATGTAGCTGGCATCAGTTGCCCGCATTGCTGGGATAAGCTTTCAGAGAAGACCCGTCGCAGCGCGATCGACCGGCAAAAGCAGATTGAACTGGCCAAGGCCCGCAATATGCCGCACCCGATTGGCTACAACTACAAGCAATCCCCATCCTCCGAGGCCTGAGCCATGTCTGCACGCCTGCTCTATGTAATGGATCCGATGTGCTCCTGGTGCTGGGGTTTCGCCCCGGTGGCCAAGGCGCTGGTTGAGCAGGCCCAGGCCGCAGGCGTGGAGCTGCACCTGGTGGTGGGCGGCTTGCGCACCGGCAGTGGCGCGGCGCTGGAGCCGACGACCCGGCGCTATATTCTTGAGCATTGGCAGGCCGTGACCGACGCCACCGGCCAGCCGTTCAAGCGTGAAGGTGCACTGCCTGATGGTTTTGTCTACGACACCGAGCCGGCTTGCCGCGCCGTGGTCACTGCCCGCAGCCTGGCGCCGGATTGCGCCTGGAAACTGCTGGGGCTGATCCAGCAGGCGTTCTACGTCGAAGGGCGCGACGTGACCCGCGCCGACGTATTGGTGGAACTGGCCGAGACCGCCGGCGTGCCGCGTATCGAGTTCGCCGAAGCTTTCGACCGCGCCGACCAGCACGCGGCCACCGCGGCGGATTTCACCTGGGTCCAGGACCTGGGCATCGCCGGTTTCCCGACCTTGCTGGCGGAGCGTAATGGGCAACTGGCGCTGCTGACCAACGGCTATCAGCCGCTGTCCGAATTGGCGCCGCTGCTGAGCCGCTGGCTGGAGCGAGCTGCCTGTGCATGATCAGCCCGATCCCGTTGAGCAACCCAAGCGTGTCGACCGGCTGACCTGGGCGGAAGTCCGCCGCCTGGCGCTGCATCACAAGAAATCCCTGTGGATCGCCAATGGCGTCGCCGTGCTGGCAACCTTGTGCAGCGTGCCGATTCCATTGCTGCTGCCGTTGCTGGTGGACGAAGTGCTGTTGGGCCATGGCGATGCGGCACTGAAGGTGATGAACCACGCATTGCCCCTGGGTTGGCAGAAGGCCGCCGGCTATATCGGCCTGATGCTGCTGGTGACGTTGCTGTTGCGTTGCGGCGCCCTGGTGTTCAACGTGCTGCAGGCGCGGTTGTTTGCGCGGCTGGCCAAGGACATCGTCTATCGCATTCGCGTGCGGCTGATCGAGCGCCTCAAGCGCATTTCCCTCAGCGAATACGAAAGCCTGGGCAGCGGCACGGTGACCACGCACCTGGTCACCGACCTGGACACGGTGGACAAATTCGTCGGCGAGACCCTCAGCCGGTTCCTGGTGGCGATGCTCACCCTGGTAGGCACCTCCGGGATCCTGATGTGGATGCACTGGAAGCTGGCACTGTTGATCCTGCTGTTCAACCCGCTGGTGATCTACGCCACGGTGCAGTTGGGCAAGCGGGTCAAGCACCTGAAGAAGCTGGAAAACGACAGCACATCGCGTTTCACCCAGGCGCTCACCGAAACCCTCGATGCGATCCAGGAAGTGCGTGCCGGCAATCGCCAGGGCTTTTTCCTCGGTCGCCTGGGCCAGCGGGCCCAGGAAGTGCGGGATTTTGCGGTCAATTCCCAGTGGAAAAGCGATGCCTCCAGCCGCGCCAGTGGCTTGCTGTTCCAGTTCGGTATCGACATCTTCCGTGCGGCGGCGATGCTGACGGTGCTGTTTTCCGACCTGTCCATCGGCCAGATGCTCGCGGTGTTCAGTTACCTATGGTTCATGATCAGCCCGGTGGAACAGTTGCTGAACCTGCAATACGCCTACTACGCGGCGGGCGGGGCGCTGACGCGGATCAACGAACTGCTGGCCCGCGCCGATGAACCGCAATACGCGGGCGGTGCCGATCCGTTTACCGGACGCGAGACCGTCGGCATCGAAGTGCGCGGCCTGAATTTCGGCTACGGCGAGGAACTGGTGCTGGACCAGTTGAACCTGAACATCGCCCCGGGTGAAAAAGTCGCGATTGTCGGCGCCAGCGGCGGCGGCAAAAGTACCCTGGTGCAACTGTTGCTGGGGCTGTATACGCCGCAGGCCGGCAGCATTCGCTTCGGTGGTTCGACCCAGCAGGAAATCGGCCTGGAGACGATTCGCGAGAATGTCTCCGTGGTGCTGCAGCACCCGGCACTGTTCAATGATACGGTGCGCGCCAACCTGACCATGGGCCGCGAGCGCAGCGACCAGGCCTGTTGGCAGGCGCTGGAAATTGCCCAGCTGGATGCGACCGTCAAGGCGCTGCCGCTGGGCCTGGACAGCGTGGTCGGACGCTCCGGCGTGCGCTTTTCCGGTGGGCAGCGTCAACGTCTGGCCATTGCACGGATGGTGCTGGCGGAGCCGAAAGTGGTAATACTCGACGAGGCCACCTCGGCCCTGGATGCGGCAACCGAATACAACCTGCACCAGGCGCTGGCGCGGTTTCTCAGTGGCCGTACCACCTTGATCATCGCCCACAGGCTGTCGGCGGTGAAACAGGCGGATCGGGTATTGGTGTTCGATGGCGGCCATATTGCCGAAGATGGCGACCATCAGCAGTTGATTGCTGATGGTGGCTTGTACGCCAAACTTTACGGACACTTGCAACAAGTGCGGTGATTTAGCCTACGCTGAGCTATCAGGAGCGGTTTTCACTCGCGTGCGTATTTTAGTTGTGCATGTGCAAGGGACCTCATGAAGCAAAAGCAGACTCTCGGAACCCCTCGGTTATTGGGCATTGTGTGGCCTTTTATCGCCGTCGTGCTGTTCCAGGCATTGTTAGGCTGCGTCAGTCTCTACGTACTCTCGGCGGTGCGCGGTTATGTGGCGGGCGAAAGCCTGTGGTCCAAGGGCCAGAAAGACGCGATCTTTTACCTGACGCTCTACGCCGACAGCCGCGACGAAGCCACCTACCTCAAATACCAGAACGCGATTGCCGTACCCCAGGGCGGGCATGAGCTGCGGCTGGCCCTGGACCGCCCGACGCCGGACCTGCCTGCCGCGCGCCAGGGCATCCTCAAGGGCGGTAACCACCCTGACGACGTTTCCAGCCTGATCTGGCTGTACCTCAACTTCCGCCATTTCAGTTACCTGGAAAAAGCCATCGAACTGTGGACGGTGGGCGATGGCTACCTTGTGCAACTGGACGACCTGGCCCAGGAGATGCACCGAGCGATCATGGCCAATCAGGTCAGCAGCAGCGACGTACACCGCTGGAAGCAGCGGATCTTCGCGATCAACGACGGGGTGACGCCGGCCGCGAAAGCCTTCAGCGATGCCCTGGGTGAAGGCTCGCGGATGATTCTGCGCCTGCTGCTGGTGACCAACCTGGCCACGGCACTCGGCTTGATCGTGCTGGCGCTGTTGCGCACCCACAAACTGCTGGCCCAGCGGCATGCGTTTGCCGACGCGCTCCAGTTGGAGAAGGAGCGGGCGCAGATCACCCTGGAGTCGATTGGCGACGGAGTGATCACCACCGATGTCGACGGCGCCATTGCGTATATGAACCCGGCTGCCGAAGCCCTGACCCATTGGAAAGCCGCCCAGGCCCAGGGGCTGCCGCTGGCGGCGCTGTTCAACCTGCTGGACGAAAATGCCCAGGCCGACGGCTTTACCCTGATCGAACACATATTGGGCGGCCAGCTCGGTGGGGGCAGCGAGCACTCCAAGCTGATCCAGCGCCTGGATGGCACCACCGTGTCCGTCACCCTGGTGGGCGCGCCGATCCGCAGTGCCGGCAAAGTCGTCGGCGCGGTGCTGGTGTTGCACGACATGACACAGGAACGCCAGTACATCGCCAACCTGTCCTGGCAGGCCACCCACGACGCCTTGACCGGCCTGGCCAACCGCCGCGAGTTCGAGTTCCGCCTGGAGCAGGTGCTGCACAACGTCGGGCGCCAGCAAACCGGGCGCCATGCCTTGATGTTCCTCGACCTGGACCAGTTCAAGCTGGTCAACGACACCTGCGGGCATGCCGCGGGGGATGAACTGTTGCGGCATATCTGCGCGCTCTTGCAGTCCGACCTGCGTGAAGGTGACACCCTGGCCCGGCTGGGGGGCGACGAGTTCGGCATCCTGCTGGAGAACTGCCCGGCGCCGGTGGCGGAAAAAATCGCCGAAAGCCTGCGCCACACCGTGCAGAGCCTGCACTTTGTGTGGAAAGGCAGGCCGTTTGTCACCACCGTGAGCATTGGCCTGGTGCACATCACGCACGCCCCGACCACCCTGGAGACTTCCCTGCGAGCCGCCGACATGGCGTGCTACATGGCCAAGGAAAAGGGCCGCAACCGGGTGCAGGTGTATCACGCCGATGACTCGGAATTGTCCCTGCGCTTTGGCGAGATGGCCTGGGTGCAGCGCCTGCACATGGCGCTGGAAGAGAACCGTTTTTGCCTGTACGCCCAGGAAATCGCGCCCCTTGGGCACACCGAACAGGGTGATGGGCATATCGAAATCCTGCTGCGCCTGCATGACGAGGCGGGGCGGATCATCCTGCCGGACAGTTTTATCCCGGCCGCCGAGCGTTACGGCTTGATGACCTCCCTGGACCGTTGGGTGGTGGAAAACGTGTTCAAGATCATCGCGGGCTGCATGCGTGAGCGCCCGGGCCGGCCCATGGCCATGTGTGCGATCAATCTGTCAGGCACTACCATCGGCGATGAGGACTTTCTTGGGTTCCTGCGTGAGCAATTCATTGCCTATGGCATTCCACCGGAAATGATTTGTTTTGAAATTACAGAAACCAGCGCTATAGCGAATTTGGGTAGTGCGATTCGTTTTATCAACGAGCTCAAAGAGTTAGGGTGCCATTTCTCACTGGATGACTTCTGCGCCGGGATGTCCTCGTTCGCATATCTTAAACATTTACCTGTAGACTTCTTGAAGATCGATGGAAGTTTCGTAAAGGATATGCTGGACGACCCGATTAACCGCGCTATGGTCGAAGTGATCAATCACATCGGTCATGTCATGGGTAAGCGCACAATTGCCGAATTTGTCGAGACACCCCAGATCGAACAAGCCTTGCTTGAGATCGGGGTCGACTACGCTCAGGGATACCTGATCGAGCGACCGCAGTTGTTTACCTTTGATAGTTTGCAGTGTCGACCTGTGCGACCGCAGCCTCTGTTATTCAAGGCGCCTGGCACGTTCCGATGAAACATTTGCTGGTCTGTACATATCACAAATCAAAAGGAGCCCGACAGTGATCGACACATTCAACAGAACCGGCCCGCTTATGGAAGCCTCAAGTTACCCCGCCTGGGCGCAACAGCTGATCCAGGACTGTAGCGAGAGCAAGCGTCGCGTTGTCGAACACGAACTGTACCAGCGCATGCGCGATAACAAGCTCAGCGCCAAGACCATGCGCCACTACCTGATTGGTGGCTGGCCGGTGGTTGAACAGTTTGCGTTGTACATGGCACAGAACCTCACCAAGACCAAATTTGCCCGCCATCCTGGGGAGGACATGGCGCGCCGCTGGCTGATGCGCAATATTCGCGTGGAACTCAACCACGCCGATTATTGGGTGCATTGGGCCCGCGCCCATGGTGTCAGCCTGGAAGAATTGCAGGCACAGGAAGTGCCGCCGGAGCTGCATGCACTGAGCCACTGGTGCTGGCACACCAGCTCGGCCGATTCGCTGATTGTCGCGATTGCCGCCACCAACTACGCCATCGAGGGGGCCACTGGGGAGTGGTCCGCCGTGGTGTGTTCCACCGGCGTCTATGCCGCGGCTTTCCCTGAGGAAGACCGCAAGCGCGCGATGAAGTGGCTGAAGATGCATGCCCAGTACGATGACGCACATCCCTGGGAAGCCCTGGAAATCATCTGCACCCTGGCCGGCATGAACCCGACCAAGGAACTGCAGGTAGAGCTGCGCCAGGCGGTCTGCAAGAGCTACGACTACATGTACCTGTTCCTGGAACGTTGCATGCAGCTGGAAAAGTCGGTGGCCGCCCCCCGCAAACAACCGGCCCTGGTTGCCAGCGAGGCGTAAACGGGGTGATGGCGGGGTAAATTACCCCGCCATTGCCAGCCGATTGCGGCCTTCACGCTTGGCCACATACAAGGCACTGTCCGCCCGGCGCAACAGGCTCTCGGCGGACTCTCCCGCCAGCAAGGTCGAGCAGCCCAGGCTCACCGTCAATTCGATCCGCTCATCATCCGCCCAATAATCCTGGGCCTGTGCCGCCTGGCGCAGGCGCTCGCCGACCATCGATGCCGCGTCCCGGCCGGTGTTGGACAGCAGGATCAGAAACTCTTCCCCGCCAAACCGGAACACCATGTCCACATTGCGCAGCTGGCTCTTGATCGAGGCGGCGACGGCCTTGAGCACCTTGTCGCCCGTGGCATGGCCGTAGCTGTCGTTGATGTGCTTGAAGTGGTCGATGTCCAGCATCAGCAAGGACAGGGGTTGCAGGTGCCGGCGAGCCATGTCGATTTCCCGTTGCAGGGTCTGGTCCATGGCGATGCGGTTACCGGTTTCGGTCAGTGGGTCGCGCAGGGCACTGCGAGTCGCCGCACGGTAGAGCAGGGCATTGCGCATCGGGTAGAGCAAGGTGGCCAGCAGCGATTCCAGGTTGGCCAGTTCGTCTTCGAGAAAGCGTTGGTTGCGCCGAAACACCAGTTCGCCAAGGTGCTCGCCTTCATGGCTGAGGGCATAGCTCACCGAATGATGGCCGCGGTGACCGTACTCCAGGCGCAGGTCGCTGGCTTCGTGGCGGTATTGCAGGGCGTCCAGCGGCACCAGGCGTTGGATCTCGCGGAAGAACAACGCAAGGATATGCTCCGGCTCCAGGCTGGTTTGCAATTGCATGCCCAGTTGCTGGCGAAGTTGCTCAACCGTCGCGGGGCGTCGTGTAAGAAGGGAAGGCTGACCAAAGCCCAGGCGTTGCAATTTGGCGCTGTCGAAGTCAATTGCGTTGGTCTGGGTCGGTGTTTTCATAAGCGAATGAGCCTCTAAGCACAAAACTGTCTTACAGGCTGGGTGAGAGCGTCGTACTGTTCCTTCAGTTCCGTAGGACTGACGTACAGTCTAGCCCGGTTTGTCTAAGGGTATAACTGCCGCACGTCTTATAGCCGGGGCCGCGTCGTCGCGGGCCCCGGGTTAGGGCTTATTGTTTTTGCGGGTCGAACTGCTTGTCGCGGATAAACAGCGCTGGGATCACGCCGCAGATAAAGTACGCGCCGCCCATGACCAGGAATCCCACGCCAATCGAGCCATGGGACGCCAGGAAACCAATGGCTGCCGGTGCCACCGCCGCGCCGATTCGGCCAATGTTGTAGGCGCCGCCCACTGCCGAGCCGCGAAATTTCGCTTCGAAGCTTTCGGTCATGTAGGTCGCATTCACGCCGTAGGGGATGCCGTACAGGAAGCCGAACACAATCAGCATCCACAGGATGTTGTCCGGGCTCTGGAACAGCACGATCACCGGCAGGAAAATCGCCGTGCCCAACGCGCCGACGGCGAACACCAGGCGCCGGCCCAGGCGGTCTGCCGCGAGCCCGGCGAGGATCTTGCCGAAAATCATCGCCGCGTAGGTGCCGACCATGTAGCTGGTCATCGACTTGAAGTTCATCCCCAGCTCGCCTTCCAGGTACGACGGCATCCAGTTGTTCACGCCGTAGTAGCCGAACTGCAGGAAGCCTGCGGTCAGTGCCCAGAGGATAAACATGCGGCTGGCTTTCGGGTCGCTGAAGATCAGCTTGAACATGCCGTCGGGTTTCTTCGCCGACACGCGCTTGATGCCTTCGGCCTTTTCCCGGGCACGTTCGGCCTGGGCCTTGATCCAGGCTTGCGGCTCCGGCACCAGGCGTTGCATCAGTACGGCGAGGATCACCGGGATGATCGCCACGTAGAACAACCAGCGCCAGCCGTGGTTCGGCAGGATCCAGCCGGCGAGCAGGGTGGCGACGATGTAGCCCACCGACCAACCGGCCTGCAAGGTGCCGAGCACGGTGGTGCGATAGCGGGTCGGCACGTATTCGGCCATCAGGGTGTTGCACGCGACATACAGCGCGCCGAGGCCCAGGGACGCGAAGAAACGGGTGCTCGCGAACTGCCAATAGCTGTGGGTCATGCCCAGGATCGCCGTGCCGGCGGAGAACAGCACGATGCTCCAGACCACGGTTTTCACCCGGCCAAAACGGTCACAGGCCCAACCGCCGTAAATCCCGCCGATGGCCATCCCGGCCAGGGTGAAGCTGCCCAGGCTGCCGGCTTCGACGCTGGTCAGGCCGAACTCGGCCTTGAGGCTGCTGAGGCTGTAGGACAGCAGCATCAAGTCGGCACCGTCGATCAGCAGGCCGAGGAAGCAGAAGATGAATACGATGATCCACAGTTTGTTTTGCGCGGGCGACAACGCACCCGCCGAAGCGGCGACTTCCATAGCGATACCTTGTTGTAGTTGTTAGGGCACAAGTTATGGGTGTTGCGGTAATGCGGTTGGAACACGGTCAAAATGTGGGAGCGGGCTTGCTCGCGAAAACGGTGTGTCAGTTAATGCATCCGGTGGCTGATGTACCGCATTCGCGAGCAAGCCCGCTCCCACATGGGTTTTGTGTTGTTCCCGGGGTTCAGTGCTTGGCCTCGCGAATCATGTTGCGGGCGATCACCAATTGCTGGATCTGCGTAGTGCCTTCATACAGGCGGAACAAGCGCACATCGCGATAGAACCGCTCGATGGCGTACTCGCTCACATACCCGGCACCGCCGTGAATCTGCACACAACGGTCGGCCACCCGACCGCACATCTCCGTGGCGAACATTTTCGAGCAGGACGCTTCGGTGCCGATGTTCAGGCCTTCGTCACGCTTGCGCGCAGCGTCCACCACCATGCAGCGGGCGGCGTAGATCTCGGCCTTGCTGTCGGCGAGCATCGCCTGGATCAACTGGAACTCGGCGATCGGCTGGCCGAACTGCTTGCGTTCCAGGGCGTAGTTCAGGGCATCGTTGAGCATGCGCTCGGCGGCCCCGACGCTGACGGCGGCAATGTGCAGGCGGCCCTTGTCGAGCACCTTCATTGCGGTCTTGAACCCCACGCCTTCGACGCCACCGATCAGTTGGTCGGCCGGTACGCGCACGTTGTCGAAAATCACGTCGCAAGTGTGGGCGCCTTTCTGGCCCATCTTGTGGTCGCGCTTGCCCAGAGACAGGCCGGGGGTGTTGCGCTCGACAATGAATGCACTGATGCCGCCCGCGCCCTTGATGTCCGGGTTGGTACGGGCCATCACCGTGTAGATCCCGGCGTGGGGGGCGTTGGTGATAAAGCGCTTGGTGCCGTTGATGACGTAGTGGTCACCGTCGCGCACCGCCGTGGTTTTCAGCGAGGCGGCGTCGGAGCCGGAGTCCGGCTCGGTCAGGCAGAACGAACTGAGCAGTTCACCGCTGGCGAGTTTTGGCAGGTAGTGCTGCTTCTGCGCCTCGGTGCCGTCCAGCAGGATGCCGATGGAGCCGATGCCGTTGTTGGTGCCGAAGTAGGAGCGGAATGCCGGCGAGGTGCGGCCCAGTTCAAAGGCCACATTGACCTCTTCTTCCATGGTCAGCCCGAGGCCGCCGTAGGCTTCGGGCAGGGTCAGGCCAAACAGGCCCAGCTCGCGGAACTGGCTGACGATATCCGCCGGGACGTCATCGGTCTCGGCCAGTTCGTTTTCCCGGGGGATCAGCGCCTCGTTGACGAACTGCTGGAGGGTTTCCAGCAACAGATGAAGCGTTTCGGGGTCTCGGATCATGTGCATTCCTCAGCGGCCCGTTCGGCGGGCCTGTTGTCGTCAATCTGCCGAGGCCTTGCACCGATCTGTCTAGCGGGCGGCGGCCTCGATGTTGTTCACCATGTGCTTGAGACGGGGCCCGATGTCGTCCTCAAGTTTCTCCCGGGAAAGGTGAAAACTCGGTCCGCCACAGTTGAACGTCAGCAGCCCATGTTGTGCATGCAGCAGCGGTACGGCGATGGCGTTTACATCGCGGTGCCACTCACCGATCGACATGCAGTAGCCGAAATCGGTGTAATCCCGGAAGGCACGTTCCAGGCCCTTCCTGATGCCCGGCCAGTCCTCCAGATGACGCTGGCGGATATGGTCGAGGATAAATTCCCGCTCGTTTTCCGGCATCGCTGCCAGGCAGGCGCGGCCTGCGGAACTCAAGTGCAACGGCAACCGTGTGCCGACCTGGCGGCGCATGGTCATGTTGGCTTCACCCTGGACCACGTCCAGGTAAACCATGTCCAGGCGGTCCCGCGTGGCCATCGCCACCGCGGCCTGGGCGTACTTGGCCATCGTCTCCATCAGCGGATGGGCCACGGCCCGCACCGACAGGTTCGACAGCATTGCGTAACCGAATGCCATCACGCCCACATCCAGCTGATACCGGCCTGACTGCGGCAGGTGCTTGAGATAGCCCAAGCGGGTCAGCGTATGGGTCATCCGCGTAATCGTCGGCTTTGGCAGCCCGGTCTTGCGTGCCAGCTCCTGGTTACCCAGCACGCTTTCGCTGGGGGTGAAGCAGCGCAGCAATTCCAGGCCACGGGCCAGGGCGGTGACGAACTGGCGGTCCTTGTCTTCTTCCTCGTCGGCATTCATCGGATCGATCAGCAAGTGCTCGAAGGCGTGGTTGCCGGCAGGTGTTTCGGGTGTGTTCGGGTCCAGGTTTCGACGGCGCATGTTAGTCCCCCTTTTTTTAGAAAATCAACAAAACAAAATTGTATTCCGCACAGCGAAACTAATCAACTTTGCGTGGTGTTGTCTTTTTGTTTAATAAAACTCGTCTAAACAACGAGTTATAGCCCGATTTATCGGAGGGTCAGGTTTTTACGTTTACATCACGGCGACTCGGTCCTTATGATTATCGCTAAATACGGAATGTTGTTTCGCATAGCGAAACTTGCGATATCCGAACTAACAAGAACATTGCAGCAGGAGAATTTGTGGCCAGCCTCGACCAACCCGTAGTGCACCTCGACGTCCAGGACAATGGCGTCGCCGTGGTACGCATCCACCGTCCCGAAGTGAAAAACGCCTTGAACGCCCAGGTTCGCGAAGAGCTGGCCGAGCACTTTCGTGCCCTGGCCAAGCGCCGTGATGTGCGCGCCATCGTGCTCACCGGCGGCGACCAGTTCTTCGTGGCCGGTGCCGACATCAAGGAATTCGCCAGCGCCAGCCCGATCGAGATGTATCGCCGCCACACTGAATACCTGTGGGAAGCCATCAGCCGCTGCCCCAAGCCGGTGATCGCCGCGGTGAACGGGTTTGCCTTGGGCGGCGGTTGTGAGCTGGCCATGCATTGCGACCTGATCGTCGCCGGGGAATCGGCGCGCTTCGCCCAGCCCGAGGTCAAGCTGGGCCTGATGCCGGGCGCCGGTGGCACCCAGCGCCTGGTACGCGCCGTGGGTAAGTTCCAGGCCATGCGCATCGCGTTGACCGGCTGCATGGTCAAGGCCCCGGAAGCCCTGGCCATGGGCATGCTCAGCGAAGTGGTGGCCGATGACCAGACCATCCCCCGCGCCCTGGAACTGGCCGCGCAGATCGCCGCCTTGCCGCCACTGGCGGTGGAACAGATCAAGGAAGTGATGCTGGCCGGCGCCGACCTGCCGCTGGAAAGCGCGCTGGTGTTGGAGCGCAAGGCCTTTCAACTGCTGTTCGATTCGGCAGACCAGAAGGAGGGCGCCGCGGCGTTCTTCGAAAAACGCACCGCGAACTACCTGGGGGAATGACAATGGCTGATTCAATCAAGATCATGGGCCTGGTAGGCACCGGCGTGATGGGCGCCGGGATTGCTCAGATTGCCGCTCAGGCGGGCGTGTTGGTGCGCTTGTTCGATGCCCGCGACGGTGCGGCGCAAACCGCTCGGGATAACCTCGGCGCCACGCTCTCGAAGCTGGCCGCCAAGGGCAAGATCACCCAGGCAGCGGTGGACGCTGCGCTTGCGAACCTGCAAGTTGCCGCCACCATTGAGGCGCTGCACGACTGCGACCTGGTGGTGGAAGCCATTGTCGAAAACCTCGAGGCCAAGCGCGGCCTGTTGCAGCAGCTGGAAGGTGTGGTCAGCGCGGCGTGCATCCTCGCCACCAACACCTCGTCGCTGTCGGTCACGGCCATCGCCACCGGCTGCCGACACCCTGAGCGGGTCGCCGGGCTGCACTTTTTCAACCCGGTACCGTTGATGCGCGTCGTCGAAGTAATCGACGGCCTGGCCACCGCACCGAAGGTCGGCGATGACCTGTTGGCCTTCGTCGCCCGTACCGGCCATCGCGGCGTGCGCGCCAAGGACACTCCGGGTTTCATCGTCAACCACGCCGGCCGTGCGTACGGCACCGAAGCCTTGAAGATGCTCGATGAAGGCATTGCCGAGCGTGGCGACATCGACCGTATCCTGCGTGAAGGCGCAGGCTTTCGCATGGGGCCGCTGGAACTGCTGGACCTCACCGGGCTCGACGTTTCCCACCCGGTGATGGAGTCGATCTACAACCAGTTCTATCAGGACCCGCGCTACAAACCATCGCCCTTGACCCGCCAGATGCTGGTGGGCGGACGCTTCGGGCGCAAGAGCGGGCAGGGCTTCTACCGCTATGAAAATGGCCAGGTGGTGGACGGCCCGCAGCCGCAGCCGGTGCCTTCCATCAAGCAATTCCCGCCGGTATGGATCGCCACCGAAAACGCCGAAGACTACGAGCGCCTCAGCGCCCTGGTGATCGAGTTGGGCGCACACCTTGAAAGCGCGGCGCAGCCTTCGCCTGAAGCGTTGTGCCTGCTGGCGCCCTACGGTCTCGACGCCACCTCGGCCAGCGAGCGCTTCCACACTGACCCGGCACGCACCCTGTGCATCGACCTGCTGACCGACCTGTCGCGCCACCGCACCCTGATGCAAAACCCGCTGACGTCCACCGCCACCCGCGATGCCGCCCACGCGTTGCTCGCCAATGACGGTGTAGGTGTGACAGTGATCAGCGACAGCGTCGGTTTCGTTGCCCAGCGCACCCTGGCGATGGTGGTCAACCTGGCCTGCGACATTGCCCAGCAACGCATCGCCAGCGTCGACGACATTGACCAGGCCGTACAACTCGGCCTGGGTTATCCACAAGGCCCGCTCGCCTGGGGCGATGCCCTCGGGCCACGGCGCATCCTCACGATTTTGCAACGCATGAGCGAACTCACCCACGACCCACGTTATCGCCCCAGCCCCTGGCTGCGGCGGCGTGCCGTGCTGGGGATTTCCCTGCGTCATGAAGAGCCGGCAGTCGGCTGATTTCGATTCATCACAGGACAAGAATAATGGGTGCATTGACAGGTTTGCGGGTGCTGGACTTAAGCCGGGTATTGGCCGGGCCCTGGTGTGGCCAGGTGTTGGCCGACCTCGGCGCGGAAGTGATCAAGATCGAACGGCCACAGAGTGGCGACGATACCCGCGGCTGGGGCCCGCCGTGGATGAAGACCGACACCGGCGAGTCGTCCGGGCAGGCGTCTTATTACCAGTCCACCAACCGCGGCAAACTATCCGTGGCCATTGACCTGGCCACCAGCGAAGGCCAGGAACTGGTGCGGGCCCTGGCGGCCAGCTCCGACGTACTGATCGAAAACTACAAGGCCGGTTCCCTGGCGCGTTATGGCCTGGATTACGCGACCCTGGCCGAGATCAATCCACGGTTGGTGTACTGCTCCATCACCGGCTTCGGCCAGACCGGCCCGCGCGCCGAAGAACCCGGCTACGACTTCATCATCCAGGGCATCGGCGGCCTGATGAGCATCACCGGCGAACGCGACGACCTGCCCGGCGGCGGCCCGCAAAAAGTCGGCGTGGCGTTCTCCGACCTGATGACCGGCCTGTATTCCACCGTCGCGATCCAGGCCGCGCTGCTCAGCCGCGAACGCACCGGCGTTGGCCAACACATCGACATGGCGCTGCTGGACGTACAAGTGGCAACCCTGGCCAACCAGAGCATGAACTACCTGGCCTCGGGCAAGGTGCCGCAGCGTTTCGGCAACGCCCACGCCAACATCGTGCCGTACCAGGTATTCCGCGCCGCCGACCGCGACTTCATTATTGCCTGCGGCAACGACAGCCAGTTTGTAGCGCTGTGCCACAGCATCGGTTTGCCGCACCTGCCGGAAGACCCGCGCTTTCGGCGCAATGCCGATCGGGTTGCGCATCGGGCGGAGATTGTCGAACTGTTGTCGGCGCACTTCCTGGGGCGCACGGCGGACGAGTGGGTGGCGAGTATTCACGCCTCGAAAGTACCGGTGGGGGCGATCAACAACATCGCGCAATCCCTGGAAGAGCCGCAGGTGATTGCCCGTGGGTTGATGGTGAAGATCCCGCATCCCAGGAATCCGCAGTTCGAGATGGTCGGCAGCCCGATCAAGATGTCGGGCACGCCGGTAGAGTATGTAAGGCCGGCGCCGATGTTGGGGCAGCATACCGATGAGGTACTGGGCGAGCGCCTCGGGTTGTCGGCAGAGCAGTTGGGGCAGCTCAAGGCAGGAGGGGTGATTGAGCAACTCGACTGAAGGATGGCGGCCCATAAGGCCGCCATCTTTGCGCACGACTTTTTAGCGCGCGACTTCTTTAAGGTAGGCAGTTCGGGCCGCAACGGCAGTCGGCGTGAAATCCGTAAACACACCGTCAACACCGGCGCGGAAAAAGGCCATGTATTCCGCCGCCGGGTTGCCCTTGTAGGCACCTGCCAGGTATTTGGCTTCGTTGCGGAAGGTGAAAATATGCACGAACAGGCCGGCCTTGTGCGCATCGCTGATCAGGCTGGTGGGCTTGAAGGTATCGACCTCGGGCAAGCCGGGGTTTTGCGCTGAAGCGGCGGTCAGCGACATCGCTTGCGGCTTCCATGGCCCGATGCCGTCGGCGTAGGTCTTGACCTCGGCCAGCCCGGCCGGGGTCAGCATCGCACCAAAGGCGCGTGGGTCGCCGGCGACGGTCCAGCTGTAGGGGCGGCCGCTGACGAAGGTGTTGGGTTTGTCGGTGATGAAAATGGTCTCGCCTGTCTTGAAGTTCACCCCGTTCCCATCCACCAGTTGAACCGCCCTGGTTTGCAGGCCGATGGAGCGCAGGTACTTCAGGCTGTTCGGGTCGAAGCTCTGCACGAACACCGGCGCGTCTTTGCGATTGAGGTTGTTGTCTTCAAGGGTCTTGAGAAACGCCGCTTCGAACGGATGACTGCCCGGCGCGCCGCAGCCGTTGGCGATGGCCTGGGCATTGTTCCAGATCGGGTTCTTGCTTTCCGGGTAGGTGGTAATCACGCGGCCCGTGGCGGCGCTTTTGGCTTTCGCGATGTCGATCACTTCCTGGAAACTCAGGATCGGCAGCTTGCCGTTGAGTTCGGTCGGGCGCTCGTCGCGGGCGTCGTACGTCGTGCCGCCGATCCATTGCTTGAGTTCGGCCAGGGTGAAATCGCTGATTGACCAGTCGTTGGTATGGTCTTCGCCATCCACGATCAAGGACTTCAACACGGATTTTGGATCGTTGGGGTCAGTCAGATCACTCAGGTACTGGGCCGGGCCATTTTCTGCAGTGGCCGGATACCTGACGTTAACCAGTACACCCGGCACCGTGCGCTTGCGGCGTGCAACTTCGGGATTGGTCTTCGCGACGTCGCTGATGTTGGTGTTGTCGCTCAACCAGGGATTGTGCCGGGCCACCAATACACAGTCCTTGGTCATGTGCAGGTCCAGCTCCAGCGAATCCGCACCAGCGTCGGCTGCATGCTCGTAGGAGGCCCGGGTTTCTTCCGGGTACAGTCCTGGCAGGCCGCGATGGCCGATAACCAGCGGCGGTGCACCGTCCAGGGTTTTGAACGAAGCAGGCGCGACAGGCGCGCTCCTGGTCACACTGTCACACGCGCTCACCGTCAGGCTGCATCCGATAACGATAAAACGGGCAAGCAGGGTTTTTACCGCTGGCGGGCCTGAGCGAGTGTGCATGTGTCGTCCTTCAAGAAGAGGGTAGGGGCGGGGTATCTGCGGATGTTGGCGTTGACGTATGACAGCGTCGTGACAGGAAGTGGCGTGGTGATTTTCCAGCGCGGCGCGCCTGGGGTGAAGCAAAAATCTCACTGAATGCTTGACTTCTCCTTTTCAATCAGTAACATACGGCGCATTCCGCGATAGCTCAGTTGGTAGAGCAAATGACTGTTAATCATTGGGTCCCTGGTTCGAGTCCAGGTCGTGGAGCCAGATAGTAAAAAAGCCTGCAGCGATGCAGGCTTTTTTTTGCCCGGAATTTGTCCCGGACACTCGATTCAGGCGTGCCCTCGAAACAGGCGATATTCGGCTGGCATGCACACCGCACAAGGACGAAATCCCGCGGCGATAGCCGTCGCTTCATCGAGAAAAAACACGCGATTTTTCACGTAGCCGCCACGCGCAATGGCTCCCAGCGCCGCACGACAGTCGAGCTTTCCATAGCGCTTGCCGCCTCGGTGGCCGCCCAGCGTTCCCGGCTCGGGGCTTGGGAAGGGGCTTGCGTCTGCGCCCATCAGCATCCATATGTTTTTGTCAGCCATCGCTTGTCCTCCTGCCGCACCAGCCTGCGGTACGTCCGCCATGTATCGCCGATCAGATCGGCTAGCGCACCCGGTTTCTTGCTTTTTTTATCACTCAAAAAGGCTCAAAGTCGGGCACGCTATCCATTTCTGCTTTTCGACAGGATTCGAACATGTCAAAACTTCCCGAAACGTCCAATGATCCCTACCAATGGCTTGAAGACGTCGACGGCACGCGTTCACTGGACTGGGTACGCGCCCAGAACCTCAAGACCGAAGACCGGCTCGCCCGCTCCGGCAGCTTCAAGCAAATCCAGGCCGAGGTGCTGGAGATACTGGACTCGGACAGCAACATCCCCTACGTCGATAAGGTCGGCGCCTATTACTACAACTTCTGGATGGACGCCGCCCACCCGCGGGGCCTGTGGCGTCGCACCACGCTGGCGGAGTACCGCAAGCCTCAGCCTGCCTGGGAAACGTTGCTGGACCTTGACGCACTGAACGCCGCCGAGGGCGAAAACTGGGTGTGGCACGGTGCTGATTTCTTGCGCCCGGACTACCAGCGCTGCCTGCTGGCACTGTCCCGTGGCGGCGCCGATGCGAATGTCACCCGCGAGTTTGATCTGGCCAGCAAGACCTGGGTCGAAGACGGCTTCCAGTTGCCCGAGTCCAAGGGCGGCCTGGGCTGGATCGACCGTGACAACGTCTATGTCTATACCGATTTTGGCGAAGGCACGATGACCCGTTCCGGTTACCCGCGCATCGTCAAGCAGTGGCAGCGCGGTACACCGCTGAGTGCCGCCAGTCTTGTCTATGAAGGCGCGCTGGATGATATGTACATCGCGGCGATGCACGACGACACGCCCGGCTACGAGCGTGACTTCGTCAGCCGCACGCTGGCGTTCTACAACAACGAGCTGTACCTGCGGGGCAGCGACAACCAGTTAAGCAAAATCGACGCGCCGAACTCGGCGGAAAAGTCGGTGTACAAAGACTGGCTGCTGCTGGAACTGCGGGAGGACTGGACGCTCGATGAGGTGTTCGTGGCCGGCTCGTTGCTGGCGATCCGGTTTGATCGCTTCATGGCAGGCCAGCGGGATTTCGAGGTGCTGTTCACCCCTACGGACAGCACCTCGCTGGCAGGGTTTTTCTGGACGCTGAATCACCTGGTGCTGAACGTACTGGATCACGTCAAGAACCGCCTCAGCGTCCTCACTCCCGGCGCGAACGGCTGGCAGCACAGCCCGTTCACCGGGGCGCCGAGCATGGGGACGGTGGGTGCCAGCGCAGTGGACAGCGACGACAGTGATGCCGTCTGGCTGGTGACCACTGACTACCTGACGCCGACCACCTTGTCGCTGGCCGAGATCGGTCATCCGCCCGAGGTACTGAAAACCCTGCCGGCCTTTTTCGATTCCAGCCAGCACGTGATCGAGCAGCACTTTGCGGTCTCCAGGGATGGCACTCGTGTGCCGTATTTCCTGGTGCTCGGCAAAGACCTGCCGCGCAACGGCACGGCGCCGACCTTGCTCTATGGTTACGGCGGCTTTGAATACTCCCTGACCCCGTATTACTCCGGTAAGGCAGGCCGCGCCTGGCTTTCGAAGGGCGGGGTGTACGTGGTTGCCAACATTCGCGGTGGCGGTGAATACGGCCCGCGCTGGCACCAGGCCGCACTCAAGCAGAACCGTCCGCGCGCCTACGAAGATTTTGCCGCAGTGGCCCGTGACCTGATCGACCGTGGGATTACTTCGCCCCGACACCTGGGCGCGGAGGGTGGCAGCAACGGTGGTCTGTTGGTCGGCAATATGCTTACTCAATACCCGGAACTGTTCGGTGCAATCGTCTCCCAGGTGCCCTTGCTCGACATGCAGCGCTATCACCTCCTGTTGGCCGGGGCGTCGTGGATGGGGGAATACGGCAACCCGGACGTACCTGAAGAGTGGGCGTACATCCAGACGTTTTCTCCATACCACCTGTTCGATCCGGCGAAGGCCTACCCACCGGTGTTTTTCCTGACCTCGACCCGCGATGACCGGGTGCATCCAGCCCACGCCCGCAAACTGGCGGCGAAGATGATCGAGGCCGGCAAGGACGTGACGTACTACGAAAATATCGAAGGTGGGCACGGCGGGGCGGCAGACAATGCGCAGGCTGCGCATATGAGTGCGCTGGTCTACAGGTTTTTGTGGGAGAAGTTGAGTTCTAATCGGGACTGAGTGTTGCCAGCCTTAATTGCTGGTACGCCTGCACCAATTGGTCGAGCGTAAACCCAAGGTTCCTGCCGCTGGGATTGGGCAGAACCCACACCGCCGCACACCCCAAGGTGTGCGGTTGAAGTCCCCAGGCAATCTGCTTCTGCCCGCTCAACGCGCTATAGGCGGCCTTTCCCAGAAACGCCACATACCGTGGCGCGTAGCGTGCGATCTTGCGTTCAAAACTAGCCGCCGCCGCCCTGAATTCATCCGCCGACAACTGGTCCGCCCGGGCCGTAGGCCGCTCCACCACCGTGGTCAGTCCACACTGGTATTGCAGGATCGTGCGGTCGTTCTCCGGCTGCACTTCATGGGGCGTAAACCCGGCCAGGTGCAGCGTGCGCCAGAACCGATTGCTCCTGCCCATGAAGTGATGCCCGGTGGTGGCGGCCTTCAGCCCCGGGTTTATGCCGCAGAAAATCACGGCCAGGTGCTCGGCCAGAATGTCTTCCAGTCCTTCACTCATCCGCAGATGACCTGCACTGCATTGCGCGCCAGGGTGATCAATTCGGCGTGGGGTTTGCCCGCCCGTGCACGAATCGAAAGGCTGTGCACCAAAGACGCGGCGAGGACGGCGACGGCTGCCGGGTCTGCACCACCTTTCAACTCGCCGGCCTCGATGGCCGTGCGCAAGCGGGTTTCGAGATGGGCGTCGAGTGCGTCGAGGCGCTGCAAAAGCACGGCGCGAATCTCCGCATCCTCCACCGCTTCAGTGGTCGCGGTGCCGATGATAAAGCAGCCCCGTGGCTCGCCATCCCCCGAAAAGTAGATCGACAACTGGCCTTCATATAAGCGCATCAACGCCTCTGCGAGGGTCAGGCTCGGGTCGTCCAGCGCCTCGTCGATGGCGGCAGAAGCGAGACCCCAATACTGCTCAAGTGCCTTGAGGTAGATCGCGTGTTTGTCGCCGAACGCGGCGTACAGGCTTGGCCTGTTCATCCCGGCGGCGGTGGCGATGCTGTCCAGTGAGGCGCCGGAATAGCCGGTGCTCCAGAACACCCCGAGGGCTTTTTGCATTGCCGTTTCGGGGTCGTAGGCCCGTGGGCGGCCACGGCCTTTTGCCTCTGTGATCTTTTTTTGTGCCATGGCGTACAAAAATCCTTGAGTAGAGGTGGGTGGGTCGATATTCTTGCATCATCGCACAAAATTAAGGCCTCAGAAATCCCGGGCTCAGCAAAGGTGATTCGATCATGAGCAATGCGTTGGAAAACACGACCCGCACCCCCTGGCGTTCACTGTTGATGGTGGGCTTTCCGGTACTCATTGCAGCGGCCGGGTATGTGTATTACCTCAAGGATGCGCCGTACGTATCCACCGATAACGCGTATGCCCGAGTGGCGAAGGCGTCGATCAATGCGCGGGTATCCGGGCAGGTCGTGGAGATCGCCGTGGAAGACAACCAGTCGGTACACAAGGGGCAGGTACTGCTGCGTATCAACCCCGAGCCGTTCCAGGTCGCGGTCGAGCGTGCGCAGGCGCAATTGAGCGTGGCGCGCCTGCGGATTGAAGGCCTCAAGGCCAGCTACCGGCAACAGCAGGCAGAGTTGCAGGCGGCCAAGGAATCGGCGGGTTTCGACCAGAAGGAATTCGCCCGCAAAAAGGCCCTGGTGGCCACCGAGTTCGTGTCCCAGGCCGTGTTCGAACGGGCCGATACCGACCTGAAAGTCGCCCGGCAACGCGTGGCGTCCGTCGAGCAGCAGATCGCCAATACGGTGGTGGCGCTGAACGGCAATCCCGACATCGAAATCGACCGACACCCGGCGATTCGCGAGGCCCAGGCGCAGCTCGACGAGGCGCAACTCTACCTCTCGTACGCGACGGTCTATGCCCCCGACGACGGCGTGGTGGCCAAGGTGGATGACGTGCAGGTCGGCGATTACCTGAACAGCGGCGCGCCGGCCTTCGCCTTGCTGTCGCCCCGTCGCACCTGGGTCGAGGCCAACTTTCGCGAAACCCAGATGACCCATATGCGAGCCGGTCAGCAGGCAACCATCAAGCTCGACACTTACCCGGATCATCCCTTCAAGGCGCACATCACCAGCCTGAGCCCGGGCGCCGGTGCCGACTTCGCGCTGTTGCCGCCGGAAAACGCCACCGGCAACTGGGTCAAGGTGGTGCAGCGGGTGCCGGTGCGCCTGGAACTGGACGATGCCAACGCGGACTTGCCGCTGTTCTCCGGCACCAGCGCCACGGTGACGGTTGATATCAGGACCGGCCCATGAACGGCGCACGTACTCTCCGGTTTGCGGCGTTGCTGGTGACCTGGTTGCAGGCGGTCAACGTGTCGCTGCCGAACTCGGCCCTGCGGTTTGTGCAGGGCAGTTTGTCGATGACGGATGACGAGGCGGGGTGGATCTTCACGTCGTACCTGGCGGCCAGCGCGATTACATTGCCGGTGGCTCAGTGGCTTGCTGCGCGCTTCGGCGTGAAGGCGGTTTACCAGGCGGCGATGCTGATCTTCGCCCTCGGCCTGCTGCTCGCGACACAGGCCACCACCTCACTGCAATTCGTCGGCGCGCGGATCATCCAGGGTGCTGCCAGCGGCGTGTTGGCGCCGCTGTCGATGGCCATCGCCCTGGAGACATTGGCCCCGACGCAACGGCCAAAATTCGGCCCGTCATGGACGGCGATCGGGTTGCTGGGGATTGTCAGCGGCCCGGCGATTGGCGGCTGGATCAGCGAGCATTTCGGCTGGCGCTGGATGTTCTACGCCAGCCTGCCGCTGTTGGCTTACGCCTTCTTGATCGTGGCGATGTTGCAGCAGGAAAAGAAAGCCAACAGCGCTGCTGCGTTTGATTTCGCAGGCTTCGCCAGCTTCACCCTCGGCGTGATCGGCCTGCAAATGGTCCTCGACCGTGGCCAGCGCCTGGAGTGGTTCGACTCGCCCGAGATCTGGCTGGAAGCCGCCACCAGTGCCCTGGGGTTCTACCTGTTCGCAATGCACCGGTTCACCTCGAGCACACACTTCATCAGCAAGGGGTTGTTGCGCGACCGCAACTTCGTGCTGTCGACCATCCTGTTCTTCGCCGTCGGTTTCGTGCTGCTGCCGACCATGGCGATGACCTCGCCGATGCTGGATGAACTGCTGGGCTTCCCGCCCGACACCACAGGCTTCCTCACCATCCCCCGTGGCGTGGGGCTGCTGGGTGCGTTCTGGCTGATGAACAAGGTGCCTGCGCATCTCGACGGCCGCCCATTTGTGGTCGCCGGGATCGCCGTGGTGATCTACGCCAACCACTCGATGCTCGGCTATTCACCCTTGATGGACGGCTGGCCGGTGGCAGTGGCTGGCGCAATCCAGGGCGCGGGCCTGGGCCTGCTGATGCCGGCGCTTTCCCGGGTGGCGTTCAGCACCCTCGACCCGACGTTGCGCCCCGAAGGCAGCGGGCTGTTCAACCTGTCCCGCGTCTACGGCAGCACCCTGGGTGTGGCGGTGGTGCAGTGGTTCTTCTTCAACAACACCCAAGCGATGCACGTGGCGCTGGCCGGCCACCTGACTGTGCATTCGGTCCCCGCATCGACGCCCCTGGCGGGATTCGCCGCGCTGAACGAAGCCATCACCGGCCAGGCCGCCTTCATCGCGGTGGTCGGCCAATTCAAGATTCTGCTGTGGGCAATGCTGGTGGTGAGCCCGCTGGTGCTGCTGCTGCGTAAACCTGTCACGACCCACTAGTTTTCCGGAGTGTGCGTAATGAAATCCCATGGGCTTGTTATCACGGCCGTCATGACCCTGTCCGCGTGTTCGGTTGGCCCGGACTATAAGGCGCCGTCCGTTACCGCTTCGCCGCACTATGACGTGCAGGCTGAGCAGCACGTTTCCTTCAGTCAGAAGGTCAGCGTCGACTGGTGGTCGACCTTTCATTCCGAAACGCTCGACAGCGTGATGCGCCGGGCGATTGCCGGCAACCTTGAGCTGACGGCAGCGGACGCGACGTTGCGTCAGGCCGCCGCTTCGGTGGCTGCGGCCGAGGGTGCACTTTTCCCGCAGGTGGATTTCGCCGCGCAAGCGGGCCGCCAGCGCGTGCACAACGCCGCGCGGCCAGCGGTGACGAACTTCTATGGCGTCGGGCCGCAGGTCAGTTTCGACCTCGACGTATTCGGCGGCAATCAGCGCCGGGTCGAGCAACAGCAGGCATTGGCCGATTTCCAGCAGCATCGCTTCGAGGCGGCGTACCTGACGCTGACGGGCGACGTCGCCAGCCAGGCGTTGCTGATGGCCTCGGCCAGCGCGCAGATGGAAGCGGTGCAGACCTTGCTCGCCACCGACGCGAAAAACCTCGAACTGGTGCGCGCGGCGCAACACAGCGGCACGACGACGCAGCTCGATGTCTCCCTGGCCGAAACGCGACTGGCGCAGGACCGCACCCTGTTGCCACCACTCGCCCAGCAGCGCGATGCGGCGCGGCATGCGCTGTCGATCCTGGCGGGCAAGGGCCCGGCGGATTGGCGCGCACCGGATTTCGAACTGGCTGGATTTGCCTCGGCCTCCACGCTGCCGGTCAGCTTGCCGTCCGAACTGGCCCACGACCGCCCGGACGTGCTGCAAGCCGAAGCCGAATTGCATGCGGCCAGCGCGGCGGTCGGCGTGGCCACCGCCAATCTTTATCCCCGTGTGGAGTTGTCCGCGTCACTGGCCCAGGCCGCGTCGGGCAATGGTGGTACGGCGCTGTGGGGTTTTGCCGCCGGGTTGGCGGGGCCGATCTTCGATGGCGGAACTCTCAAGGCAGAGCGCCAGGCCGCCGTGGAGGGCTACAACGCCGCGCTTGCCAACTATCAGCAGACCGTCATCAAGTCCTTCGGCCAGGTCGCAGACACCTTGCAGGCGATCAACCACGACGCCGAGGAGTACCAGGCACAGACCGCCGCGCTACAGGCCGCCGCCAACAGTTTGCGCCTGAACCAGCAGGCCTATGGGGCAGGAGAAAACGGGCTGTTGCAAGTGCTGGAGGCACAACGCGCCTATGAGCAGGCCCTGCTCGGGCAGATCCGGGCGAGCACCGCCCAACATCTAGACACCGTGCGGTTGTTCGTGGCGCTCGGTGGTCGCTCGGTCAACGATTTCAAACGCTAGTGGAGCAAACACATGAGCTATTACGATGCACTTCGCGATACCCGTTTTCCTTTGCAGCATGGTTCGGGCGCGATGCCGGCGGTGGGGTTCGGGACGCTGTTCAGGGATTTGACGGCCACCACCCAGGCGGTCACGCAAGCGTTGGAGGCGGGCTTTCGCCATTTCGATTGTGCGGAGCGTTATGGCAACGAAGCGCAGGTCGGCGCGGCGATTCACGATGCGGTTGCGGCCGGTAAAGTCCGGCGCGAGGACCTGTTCATCACCGCCAAGCTGTGGAACAACAACCATCGGCCCGAGCGTGTGGTGCCGGCGTTCGAAGCCAGTTGCCGCCGGCTTCAGGTGGAGGTGATCGACTGCTACATGATCCATACGCCGTTTGCGTTTTTGCCGGGTGACGAGCTGCACCCACGGGATGCGTTTGGGCATGTGTTGTATGACTCGGGGGTGACGTTGATCGAGACGTGGCGGGTGCTTGAGCGTCTGGTGGATGAGGGGCGTTGCAAGTCCATCGGGGTGTCGGATATCAGCCTGGAAACGCTGCGGGAGTTGGTGGCGGTGGCGCGGATAAAGCCTGCGGTGGTGCAGGTTGAGTCACACCCTTATCTGCCGGAGTGGGAGCTGTTGGAGTTTTGCAGGCAGCATGGGATTGTGGTGTTGGCGTTTGCGCCGTTGGGGCATGGGATGAGGCCGCGGGTGCTGGATGAACCGGTGATTACCGGGATTGCACGGCGGGTGCGGAAGACGCCGGCTCAGGTTGCGTTGGCGTGGTCGGTGCAGCGTGGGGTGGCGTTTTTGACCTCGTCGGTGACGCCGGCGCGGATACGGGAGGATGCGGATATTTCTACGTTGCCGCAGGTGGCGATGCGTGAGATTGAGCAGGACATTACGACCCGGGTTCGTTTTAATCCGGTGATGGATACTGGGGTGTTGGGGTTTATTTCGCGGGAGAAGTGTTGAGTTTGGCCGGAGGAGGGGGGGACATATCCGTTATTTAGGTTATGGCTACTTATGGTTTCGCTCTTACAGCGAGTCACTTTGCAAAAGCGGCAGGGGGCAGTTAGATCAAGATCAAAAGTAAGAGCACGGCTGCCTGAGAGCCGACCTGAGTGTTAAAAGCAAAGGCAAAAGCTGCTTTTCTGTAGGAGCTGGCTTGCCGGCGATGCAGACAACTCGGTGAATCAGACACACCGAGGTGATGCCATCGCCGGCAAGCCAGCTCCTACAGTGGACCGTGCCCGCTTTAGCTTTTGATTTGGCTTTTAAACACTCAAGCCGGCCGGTAGGCCGCTGTGCTGTTGATCTGCTTTTGATCTTGATCTTGGGCACACCGAGCCTAGGCGAGGTGCCGAGTGGTGGGGCAAGAGCGTTTTGCTTACTTTTGCGCTTTTCAAAAGTGAGCCGCTGTAAGAGCGGAACCAATACAAGCCATCACCCAAATAACGGATATGCCCCCTAACCCAACAACGCCCGAGCAAACTCATCAGACGCAATAAAGTCCATGGCCTTGCGCAACTCGCAAGCCGCCTCAGCCCCAAACACCTCATCAAACCGCACCGCCATCTGCCTGGACACCACCCGCGCCTCTTCGTATTTACGCTGCCCCGCGTCGGTCAACAGCACCCGCCGGCTGCGGCGGTCCAACTCATCCACCCGCAACACCACAAGCCCATCCCGCACCAGCGGCTTGAGCGTATGCCCCAGGGCCGACAAATCCATCACCAACGACTGCGCCAGGTCGCGCATCTTCGGAGCGTCCCCATTGGCGATGTGGTTCATCAGCGAATACTGGGTGGCCTTCAAACCAAACGGCGCAAACGCCTCGTCATAGATCTGCGCCATACGACGGGACGCGCGCCGCACGGCTCCGTTGGAACAGGTGCTCGGGCTATTCAGGACAGGCGGTGCGCATTTCACAGGCTGATCACTCGCTACAGATCAAGGGTTAACCGAACGTTAATCCGGCAAGATGAATATTGACACATGCTGCAACAAATTAGTTGCGTATGCCACTAAACGCTATATCGTGGCATATGCCTCTATTTTGACCGGATGTCAGTGCAGTTGGCCCGGAACACAGACGGGCGGGGCAGGAGGGAAGCGCTGTTCGGTACCTCCTTCAGTCATCAACTTCCTGTCTGGATCACATCTATGCTCAACCTCGTGCGCATCGCATTGCGGCGCCCCTATACCTTCCTGGTATTGGCTATTTTCATTCTGATTGTGGGCCCGCTCGCGGCCTGGCGTACCCCGACCGACATCTTCCCCGAAATTCGCATCCCCGTGATTGCCGTGATCTGGCAGTACACCGGCTTGCCGCCGGACCAGATGGCCGGCCGCATCACCTCGCCGTTCGAGCGGGTGCTGACCACCACGGTCAACGACATCCGCCATATCGAGGCGCAATCGCTGAACGGCTACGGCATCGTCAAGGTGTTCTTCCAGCCGGGAGTCAACATCAGTACGGCCAACGCGCAGATGACGTCGGTGTCCCAGGCCATCCTGCGTCAACTGCCGCCGGGCACCACGCCGCCGCTGATCCTCAACTACAGCGCCTCGACAGTGCCGATCGTGCAGTTGGCGTTGTCCGGCAAAGGCCTCAGCGAACAGAAACTCGGTGACCTGGGCCTCAACACCGTGCGCCTGATGCTGACCACGGTGCCCGGTGCCGCACTGCCATACCCCTTCGGCGGCAAGACCCGCCAGGTGCAGATCGACCTCGACTCCGCACGCATGCAGGCCCGTGGTCTCTCGGCGCAGGACGTGGCCACTGCCCTGGCCACGCAGAACCTGATCACCCCGGTGGGCACGCAAAAGATCGGCAGCTACGAGTTCAACCTGCAACTGAACAACTCGCCGACGGACTTCCACGACCTGGAAAACCTGCCGATCAAGACCGCCGACGGCACCACGGTGTTGATTCGTGACGTGGCCACGGTGCGTGACGGCAACCCGCCGCAGACCAACATCGTGCACGTCAATGGCAACCGCTCCGTGCTGCTGCCGGTGCTCAAGACCGGTTCGGCGTCGACCCTCGGGGTGATCGCCGGGATCAAGGACAAACTGGCCGACAACAAAGGCGCCTTGCCGCCCAACCTGAATATCGACCTGATCGGCGACCAGTCGCTGTTCGTGCGCTCGGCCATCAGCGGCGTCGCCCGGGAAGGGATCATTGCCGCCGCGTTGACCAGCCTGATGATCCTGTTGTTCCTCGGCAGTTGGCGCTCCACGGTGATCATCGCCACGTCGATCCCGCTGGCCATCCTGTCGTCGATTGCGACGCTGTCGGCGCTCGGCGAAACCCTCAACATCATGACCCTCGGCGGCCTGGCATTGGCCGTGGGGATCCTGGTGGATGACGCTACGGTGACCATCGAAAACATCAACTGGCACCTGGAACAGGGCAAGCCGGTGGAGACGGCGATCCTCGACGGCGCGGCGCAGATCGTCACGCCGGCGTTCGTGTCGCTGCTGTGTATCTGCATCGTGTTTGTGCCGATGTTTTTCCTGGAAGGCGTGGCGCGCTTCCTGTTTGTGCCGATGGCCGAAGCGGTGATCTTCGCGATGATCGCCTCGTTCATCCTCTCGCGAACCCTGGTGCCGACCCTCGCCAATTACCTGCTCAAGCCTCACGAACATCATGCGGACGGTACGCCGGTGGTGGCGCCGTCGAGCAACCCGCTGGTGAAATTCCAGCGCGGGTTCGAGCGCCAGTTCGAGGCGTTTCGCGGGGTTTACCACGGGGCACTGGAGAGTGCCTTGCACCACCGCCGTATCGCGGTGATCGCGATGCTGGCGTTCGTCGCCGTGTCGTTTGCGCTGGTGCCATTCCTGGGTCGCAACTTCTTCCCCGACGTCGACTCCGGGCAGATCCTGTTGCATGTGCGTGCACCGATCGGCACGCGGGTCGAGAGCAATGCGCGGCTGGTCTCGCAGATCGAGAACACCATTCATAACGTGATCGAGCCCCGGGAGCTGGCGGCCATCGTCGACAATATCGGCCTGGCCATCAGCGGGATCAACGTGGCCTACAACAACACCGGCACCGTGGGTTCACAGGACAGCGACATCCAGATCAGCCTGAAAGAGGGCCATCGTCCCACCGCCGAATACATGCGCGAACTGCGGGAGCGGCTGCCCCGTGAATTCCCGAATGCGGTGTTCTCGTTCCCGGCTTCGGACATCGTCGGGCAGATCCTCAACTTCGGTTCTTCGGCGCCGGTGGATGTGCAAGTCAGCGGCAATAACCTGCCCGCCAACTTCACCTACGCCAGCACGTTGCTGCGGGAAATCCGGCGGGTGCCGGGTGTGGTGGATGCGCGTATCCAGCAGTCGCGGCAACTGCCCACGTTCAAGATCGATGTGGACCGTACCCAGGCCCAACTGGTGGGCCTGAACGAGCGCGATGTGACCAACAGCCTGGTGGTCAACCTGGCGGGTTCCAGCCAGGTGGCGCCGACGTTCTGGCTCAACCCGGCCAACGGCGTGTCTTATCCGATTGTGATGCAAACCCCGCAGTACGGCCTCGACACCCTGGCCGCCCTGCATAACCTGCCCTTGAGCGGCAGCCCCGGTTCGGCGCAAGACCAGACCCTCGGCGGCCTGGCGTCCATCGAACGCAGCCACGCGAACTCGGTGGTGACCCAGTCGGACATCCAGCCGGTGGTCGAGGTGTTGACCGCAATCCAGGGCCGCGACCTCGGTGCCGTCGCCGCCGACATCCAGAAGATCATCGCCGCCCACGCCAGCGAAGTGCCCACCGGCTCCAAGGTGCTGTTGCAGGGCCAGGTGCAAACCATGAACGCGGCCTTCAGTGGCTTGCTGTTTGGCCTGCTTGGCGCGGTGGTGCTGATCTACCTGCTGATCGTGGTCAACTTCCAGTCCTGGGCTGACCCGTTCGTGATCATCACCGCCTTGCCGGCGGCGCTCGCGGGCATCGTGTGGATGCTGTTCATCACCCACACGCCGCTGTCGGTACCGGCGCTGACCGGGGCGATCATGTGCATGGGCGTGGCCACCGCCAACGCCATCCTCGTGGTGAGCTTCTGCCGCGAACGCCTGGCCGTGCACGGGGATGCGATGCAGGCGGCGCTTGAAGCCGGCTTTACCCGTCTGCGCCCGGTATTGATGACCGCGATTTCGATGATCATCGGCATGGCGCCGATGGCGCTGAGCCTGGGGGAGGGCGGCGAACAGAACGCCCCGCTGGGCCGTGCGGTCATCGGCGGGCTGGCCTTCGCCACCATTGCCACGTTGTTCCTGGTTCCGCTGATTTTCAGTCTTGTGCACGGGCGGCGTCAGCACGCCACGCTTGCGACCACCGCCACTCAAGGGGTTTGACATGTCTGCTTCCGTTTCCAATCCGGGTTCGCCCCGCCGTAAATCCCGTGGTCTGCTCTGGCTGGTGCTCGGGCTGGTGGTCCTGGTTGCCGTGGTGGTATTCGGCATCGGCGTGCGCGCCAGCGAATCCCATGACCTGAAAACCTGGACCGATGCCCAGGCGTTGCCCAGCGTGATCCTGATCACCCCGAGCGTTCAGCCCCAGGGTCCGATCCTGAACCTGCCGGGGCGTCTTGAGGCGTACTCCCGAGCGTCGATCTTTGCCCGGGTCAATGGCTACCTCAAGACCTGGAACGTCGACATCGGCGACCACGTGAAGGCCGGGCAACTGCTGGCCGAAATCGACACGCCGGAGCTCGATCAGCAACTGCTGCAAGCCAAGGCCGTGCTGGCTTCGGCCCAGGCCGACGAGTCGCTGGCACAGACCACCGCCAAGCGCTGGCAGGCGATGCTTTCGTCGGACTCGGTGTCGCGCCAGGACGTGGATGAGCGCACCGGCGACCTGACTGCCAAGCAGGCCAAAGTGGTCGCGGCCAGGGCCAACGTCGACCAGTTGGTTGCCACCAAGGGCTTCCAGCGCTTGACTGCGCCGTTCGCCGGCGTGGTCACTGCACGCTCCACCGATGTGGGGGCGTTGATCAGTGCCGGTGGTGCCACCGGCAAAGAGCTGTTCGCGGTCTCCGACGTCAGCCGCCTGCGGGTTTATGTGCAGGTGCCGCAGTCGTCGGCGCCGCAGATCCAGGTGGGTACCGTGGCACGTCTGAGCGTGCCGGAATATCGCGGTGAAACCTTCAACGCCAAGGTGATCGCCACCGCCGATGCGGTGAACGCCGCGTCCGGCAGCACCCTGGTGCAACTGTTGGTGGAGAACCCCGGCAGCCGCCTGCTGCCGGGCGGATACACCAGCGTGCAGTTCACCTTGCCGGTGCAGACCGACGTGCTGCGCCTGCCTGCCAGCGCCCTGGTGTTCGATGACAAGGGCATGCGCGTGGCCACCCTCGACGCGAATAATCATGTGCACTTCAAGACCGTGACCATCGCCCGGGACTTCGGTGACAGCGTGGAAATCGGCAGCGGCCTGGTCGCCACCGACCGCGTGATCGACACCCCGCCCGACGGCCTGGCCGACGACGATTCGGTGCAGCTGGCCGCCAATCCCGTGGAGGCCAAACCCCATGGCTAAGCGCACTTGCCTGGTATTAGTCGCGACCCTGGGCCTGGGCGCCTGCCATCTTGCGCCGCCGCTGGACGTGCCGGAGGTACCCATTGCCGCGCAGTTCCATACCCAGGGACCGTGGACCGTCGGCACGCCGAACGACCAAGCAAGTCGCGACGGTTGGTGGCACATCTACAAGGACCCGCAACTGGACGCGATGGAGCAGCAGTTGCTGCAAAGCAACCCGGACTTGAGCGCGGCACTGGCTCACTATTCCCAGGCCCAGGCGTTTTTGGCCCAGGCGCAATCCGGGCTGTTTCCAAAGCTGATCGGTTCCAGCAATGCCCAGCGCATTCGCCAGTCGGACACCCGCCCCCTGCGCTCTGCCAGCCCGCCGAATGTTTACGATTCCGGGACAGTGGGGGTCGAACTGGACTATGAAGTCGACCTCTGGGGCCGTGTGCGCGACACCGTTGCCGCCGGCACCAGCGACGCCCAGGCCGCCAAGGCCGACCTGGCCTCAGTGCGTCTGAGTTTGCAGGCGCAATTGGCCGACAGCTACATCCGCCTGCGTGGCATCGACCGGCAAGACCAGTTGCTGCAGGAAACCAGCGATGCCTATGCCAAGGCTTTGAGCCTGACCGAAGGCTTGCACGGCGGCGGTATCGTCTCCGGGCTGGACGTGGCGCGGGCGCGTACCCAACTGTCGACGGTCAAGTCGCAGCTGAGCCAGAATTTGGTGCAGCGTGCAGTGCTTGAACACTCGATAGCGGCGATGCTGGGTGAGTCCGCATCGACCTACGCGATTGCCCCAAGCGTCGCGGATATCGCCTTGCCCGGCGTGCCCACCGGTGTACCGTCTACGCTGTTGCAGCGTCGGCCGGACATCGCCGCTGCCGAGCGCCGGATTGCCTCGGCCAATGCACGCATAGGGGTGGCGAAAGCCGCCTGGTTCCCGGCCCTTACCCTGAGTGCCCAGGGTGGTTTCCAGAGTGATGAGTTCGCGCACTTGTTGAGCGCGCCCAACATTTTCTGGGCGATTGGCCCGTCGCTGGTGGGGACGATTTTTGACGGCGGCGCGCGCCAGGCCGGGGTGGACAGTGCCAAGGCGGCAACCGATGAAGCCGCGGCCAAGTATCGTGGTGTAGTGTTGACCGCGTTCGAGCAGGTGGAGAACAACCTCTCGATCATCTCCGGGCTCGACACCGCCCTGGTTGACCAGCGCGATGCGGCGGCAGCCGCGCAGTACGCCGAGGACTTGTCCCTGGCACGCTATCGCCAGGGTGGCGCGGCGTACCTGGACGTGGTGACGGCGCAGGTAGCGTCGTTGCAGGCACAGCGCACGGTGCTGGATCTGCAGACTCAACAGTTAAGCGCCAACGTAGGGCTGATCAAGGCACTGGGTGGCGGCTGGAATATGGCCCAACTGGCCCAAAAGAACCTGTAGGAGCGAGCGTGCTCGCGAAGGTCGTCGACCACAACGCGGGCATCCTGAAAGAACACGGCGCCCTCGAGTTTTTCGCGAGCAAGCTCGCTCCTGCCGTTAGTTGTTGTGAACATTGAATCCAAGGAGTAGTGGCATGACTGATTACGTACCGCCAAAAGTCTGGACCTGGAAGACCCAAAACGGCGGCACCTTCGCCAGCATCAACCGGCCCATTGCCGGCGCGACCCACGACAAGGAATTGCCGGTAGGCCGTCATCCGTTGCAGCTGTATTCGTTGGCAACGCCCAATGGCCAGAAGGTCACGATCCTGCTGGAAGAGCTGTTGGCCCTGGGTCACAAGGGGGCGGAATACGATGCGTGGTTGATCAGGATCGGTGACGGCGACCAGTTCGGCAGTGGCTTCGTCGGGGTCAATCCGAACTCGAAGATTCCCGCGCTGCTGGACCGCAGCGGGCCCAAGCCGATTCGGGTGTTCGAGTCGGGTGCGATCCTGCAGTACCTGGCCGAGAAGTTCGGCGCGTTCCTGCCCACCGAACCGGCGGCCCGTGCCGAATGCCTGTCGTGGTTGTTCTGGCAGATGGGCAGCGCGCCGTACCTGGGCGGTGGCTTCGGGCATTTCTATGCCTACGCGCCGACCAAGATCGAATACGCCATCGACCGCTTCGCCATGGAAACCAAGCGCCAACTGGACGTACTGGACAAGCAATTGGCCGAGCACGAATACATTGCCGGGGATGAGTACACCATCGCCGACATGGCGATCTGGCCGTGGTACGGCGGCCTGGTGAAAGGCCGCTTGTATGAGGCGGGGGAGTTTCTCTCGGTGCAGGATTACAAGCACGTCGTGCGCTGGGCCAATGCCATCGAAGCGCGGCCGGCGGTGCAGCGTGGGCGCCGGGTCAACCGCGTGTCGGGCGAGCCGTCAGAGCAACTGCGCGAGCGGCATGAGGCGTCGGACCTCGACTGACCCACCACACCCACCCTTGTGGCGAGGGAGCTTGCTCCCGCTGGGCTGCGCAGCAGCCCCAGAACCTGCGCCCACGTTCTACCTGAAAGAATGCGGGATGCTTATTGGGGCCGCTTCGCGGCCCAGCGGGAGCAAGCTCCCTCGCCACAGGTTTCTGCGGTGCTCTCACGCCTTTCCCACTTGGCAATCACCAGCGGTGCCAGGGCATTGCCCAGTACGTTCAACGCGGTGGTCGGCATTTCCATCAGGCGATACACCCCGGCGATGAAGGCGATGCCCTCCAACGGCAAGCCCGCACTCGCCAGGGTCGCCGACAGAATCACGAACATGAACCCCGGCACCCCGGCCGCGCCCTTGGATGTCAGCACCATGGTCACCACCAGCAGGGCCTGGTCGCCCAGGCTCAGGTCAATACCATACAACTGCGCCACAAACAGCGTGCCGATCCCCAGGAACAGCGACGCACCGTCCAGGTTGAACGAATACCCCACCGGCACCACAAAGCTCACCAGCGAAGGCGGCACGCCGTAGGTTTCGAGTTTCTTCATCAGTTGCGGCATCACCGCCGCCGAACTGGCGGTGGAGAACGCCAGGATCAGTTCGTCCTTGATATGTCGCATCAACGCAAACAGGTTGATCCCCCACAGCCGCGCCACCAGGTTGAGCACCACCAGCACGAAGAAAGCAATCGACACGTAGCTGACCATGATCAGCTTGGCCAACGGCAACAGCGAGCTGAACCCGAAGTTGGCCACGGTCACTGCGATCATCCCGAACACGCCGATGGGCGAATAGGCCATGATCATCGACGTGACCTTGAACATCGCCTCCGACACCCCGCGCAGCAGGGCAATCACCGGGTCTTTGCGCTCGGCGGGCAAGCGCGAAACCCCGAGGCCAAACATCACCGCGAAGAACAGCACCGACAGCAGGCTGCCCTGGGCCATGGCGTTGATGACGTTGTCCGGGATGATCCCGACAATGATCTGCCCCAGGCTGTGGCCGCCGCCGGCGCTGCTGGTGGGCAAGGTCACGGCACTCGCTTGCAGGCTGGCCAGTTCGGTACCGGCACCCGGCTTGAGCAGGTTGCCCATCACCAGCCCGACGATGATCGCCAGGGTGGTGATGCAGAAGAAATAGCCCAGGGACTTGGCCCCGATGCGTCCCAGGGATTTACCGTCACCGTGCCCGGCAATGCCCACCACCATGCAGGCAAACACGATGGGCACGACGATCATCTTCATCAGCTTGATAAAGATATCGCCCGCCGGTTGCAGCAGGTTGTCCACCAGCCACGGCCGGGATTCGGGAAAACGGTGCAGCAGGGCGCCGATGGCGATGCCGGCGAGCAAGCCGATCAGGATTTGCCAGACCAGCGCGATGCGGGGCTTGTGCATGGGAATGCCTCATTTATATCAATGATTATGAGTGTTGTTCTAGGCAGTCAATGAGCGGCCATCCCTGGCCGCCGGGTGGGGCGGGAATCCGTCAGCGCAATCGATGGCACGCTTCATTCAGGCGAAGGCAACCTTCTTCAATCACGTCAAGCGAGCTGGCGAAAGACAGGCGGATATACGGCGACATGCCGTACGCCGCGCCGCTTACGGTGGCCAGGCCGTGTTCCCGCAGCAGGTGCTCGGCCAGTTGGGTGTCACTGTCGATCCGCTCGCCCTGGGCGGTTGTCTTGCCCATCAGCCCGGCGACGTTGGCGAACACGTAGAACGCGCCATCCGGTGGCGTGAAGCTCACGCCGGGAATGTCTTCGAGCAGGCCCAGCATGCGTTCGCGGCGTTGCTGGTACACCTCGCGCATCCCGGCGATGGGCGCCTGGTCGCCGGCGAAGGCGGCAACTGCGGCAGCCTGGCTGAGGGAACTGGGGCAGGTGGTGGTTTGCGAAAGCAGCTTGGCAATGGCCGCGATCAGCCAGGCCGGGCCGGCACCGAAACCCAGGCGCCAGCCGGTCATGGCGTAGCCCTTGGAGGCGCCGTTGACGATCAGCGTGCGCGGCTTCAGGTCCGGTGCGAGTCGGGTCAGGGAAACGTGGCGGGCATCGTCGTAGACGAAGTGCTCGTAGATCTCGTCCGCCATGATCAGCACATGGGGATGGCGCCGCAGCACCGCGGCCAGGGCCAGCAGTTCGGCCTCGTTGTACACCGCGCCGCTGGGGTTGTTCGGGCTGTTGAGGATCACCCATTTGCTGCGCGGGGTGATCGCTTGTTCCAGGGCCTGGGGCGACAGTTTGAACCCCAGTGACTCGTCGCCGGGAATGATCACGGGCGTCGCGTCATTCAGCCGTGCGATGTCCGGGTACGACACCCAATACGGCGTGTGCACGATGACTTCGTCGCCGCGATTCAGGGTCGCCGCCAGGGCGTGATAAATGATGTGCTTGCCACCGCACCCGGCGATCACTTCGTCCAGCCCATAGTCCAGCTGGTTGTCGCGCTTGAGCTTGAGGCAGATCGCCTGGCGCAGGGCGAGGGTGCCGCTGGTGGCGGTGTAGTGGGTGTCGCCACCGTGCATCGCGGCGCTGGCTGCTTCGAGGATATGCGCGGGTGTATCGAAATCCGGCTCGCCCACGGTGAAGTTGACGATGTCCCGGCCCTGGGCGCGCAGTTCACTGACCAGTGCATTGGCGGCGATGCTCGGGGAGGGCGCGATGCCCAGCACCCGGTCGGACAGAAAGGCAGTGCTCATGATGACTCCCCTCAGCCTGCCAGGCCGGCCTGTTGCAACACCTTGTCGATCCAGCTCTGGCGCACTGCACCGCTGGCGATTTCGGCTTTGACTTGCTCTTCATGGGCCGCGTGTTGCGCGGCCTTGCGCAGCACTTCGGCGGCGTCGGCCTGGGAGAAGGCGACCAGGCCATCTTCGTCACCCACCAGCACATCCCCCGGGTTGATCAGCATGCCGCCGATGGACACCGGCACATTCACCTCGCCCGGGCCGGTCTTGTAGGGGCCGCAATGCACCACGCTGCGGGCGTAGCAAGGGGTGTCTTCGAAGCTCGCGACATCGCGAATCGCCCCGTCAATCACAAACCCCACGCAGCCGCGTTGCTGGGCGTAGAGCTTGACCAGTTCGCCGATCACCGCGTTGTTGGTGTCGCCCTGGGCGTCCACCACCAGCACGTGGCCGGGCTCCAGCATGCTCAAGGCCTTGTAGATCAGCAGGTTGTCGCCGGGGCGGGTTTTCACCGTGAGCGCGGTGCCCACCAGCTTGCCGGTGCGGTTGTAGCGGTTCAGCCCACGGGCGCCGATGTGCCGGCCGAGGTTGTCGCTGATGTGCGGGGTGACCACGTGAGTGAAGGCTTCAAGCACTTCGGCGCAAGCCAGAGGTGGGTTGGGGAGGATGCGGGAACCGGGCAAGGACATGGCTGTAACTCCGATTGATCTTATGGGTCTGTGGCTAGATCTTAGGAGTGATGAACATACAGTTTTAGCGATATTTTATTATCTGATAGGATCGCTTTTTCTCATGGGAGATAGCCGATGATCACGTTCAAGCAAATCGACGCGTTGTACTGGATTGCCGAGCTGGGCAGTTTCGAGGCGGCGGCGAACAAGCTGAACATGTCGCAGTCGGCGATTTCCAAGCGCATCCAGGAGTTGGAAGAAACCTTCGATGTGGAGATTTTCGACCGCAGCAAACGCAATGCGCGGTTGACGGAAAAGGGCGCCGAGTTGCTCGACTACGCCAAGGACCTGCTGGAGCGTCGCGACTACATGCTGGAGCGGGTCAGCACCCGTGAAGTGCTGGTGCGCAGGTTTCGCCTGGGGGTGACGGAATTGACGGCTTTCACCTGGTTGCCGGCGCTGGTGGAGGCGTTGCGCGAGGCCTATCCCAAGGTGCAGATCGAGCCGTCGGTGGAGTTGAGCAGTGAGCTGTTTCGCAAGCTGGAGAGTGATGAGCTGGACCTGGTGATCGTGCCTGATGCCTACAGTGATTCGCGCTTCCTGAGTACGCCGCTGGGCAGTGTGGAAAACGCCTGGATGTGCGCACCGGGGTTGGTCAGCGAGGCTGATCCGGTGGGGCTTGAGGCATTGGCCGGGTATACGGTGTTGACCCAGGGGTCGCACTCGGGGACGGGGCTGATTTATGAGCGCTGGTTGGCAGCGCATGCTGTGCAGATGCCGCGCAAGTTGACCAGTCATAACCTGTTGGTGCAGGTCGGGCTGGCGCTGTCGGGGGTGGGGGTGAGTTATTTGCCCAAGGGGTGTTTGTCGCATTTGATCGAGCGCGGGGAGCTGCGCGCGCTGGTGACGGAACCGGCGCTACCGAGGGTTGGGTATGTGGCGTTGCATCGCGGGGATCGGCAGTTTGGCTTGAACCAGAATGTGGCGCAGTTGGCGGTGCAGTGTTGTGATTTTTCGCGGTTGTTGTTTTAGTTTTTCGAAGCAGTGAGCGAGTCCTTAAAGACCTACCCGGTGTAATCCATCATGAAACGCCATTTCGAAGATTTGCAGCTGGGCAGCATCGAGCTGTTCTGCCTGGCCGCCGAGGCCAGCAGCTTTACCGCCGCCGCCCAGGTGGCAGGCGTGACCCCGGCGGCGGTGAGCCGCAGCATCTCGCGGTTGGAAGAGCGCCTGGGCTCCCGGCTGTTTGTGCGCACCACCCGCAGCATCCGCCTGACCGATGGCGGCCGGACATTTTTCGAGCAATGCCGCCAGGCGCTGACGCAACTGGTGGAAGCCCAGCAGGAAATGATGGGCGCGCAATCGGTGCCGTCCGGGCTGTTGCGCATCAGCATCCCGACCACCTACGGCCATCACCGGATCCTGCCGCTGCTGCCGAAATTCCGTGCGCTGTACCCGCAAGTCAGCGTGGATATCCACATCAGCAACCGCAACATCGATTTCGTCGCCGAAGGCTATGACCTGGCCATTCGCGTGCGGGCCCAGCCGGACTCGACGCTGATTGCGCGGTTGCTGGAAGACGCCAGGCTGGTGGTGGTCGCGACGCCGTCATACCTGAAGCGTGCCGGCACGCCCCATGCCCTGGAGGATTTGCCGAACCATGAGTGCATCCAGTACGAATTGCCGAGCAACGGGCGGCGCATTTCCTGGCTGTTCCAGGTGGACGGCAAGGAGCGGGAGTTTGCCGGGGAAGCAGGCTACAGCTGCTCTGACGATGTGCTGGGTGGCGTAACCCTGGCCAAGCACGGCGCGGGGTTATTCCAGACCTACAAGTTCATCGTCGAGGAGGAGTTGGCCAACGGCAGCCTGGTAGAGGTCTTACAGCCTTACGGCGGGCGATCACGGCCGTTTACCTTGCTGTATCCCCACGGCCGCTATGTGCCCCATCGGGTGCGGGCGTTTGTGGATTTTCTGCTGGAGCATCGCGCCGAATGGGCGGCGCTGTAGCGGCGGATAAGTCCCAGGTCAGCATCAGTTGGCCAATGGCAGTATCGATGGCATCAGCGTCGACGCCATCCCGGGCCAGGATCGACACGCCTTGCAGAAAACTGTCGTAGACCGTGGCCATGGCACGGGCGTTGGTCTCGGAGGGTAACTGGCCCGCCCGGATGCCGCGCTCGACACAATGCACGATGCCCGCCCGTGTGCGCTCTCGCGAATGGGTCAGCCCATGGGTGACTTGTGCGTTCTCGGGGGAGGGCGCGCTCATCACGCCCAGGGCTACCATGCAGCCTTTGGGATGCCCCTCTTCACACTGCATGCGTGCCGATTGGCGCAACGCCGTCTCGATGGCCTGGCGCGGTGGCAGGCTGTCATCCCACAGGCATTCGGTGACCTGGGCGAACGTCGCCAGATAACGCTGCACGCACTCCTGGAACAGCGCGTCCTTGGAGCCGAACGCCGCGTAGAAACTCGGCGCGGAGATGCCGCCGCCCAATCCGGCTTTCAACTGGCTCAGGGACGTCGCGTCGTAACCGTGCTGCCAGAACAGGTGCATGGCCTGTTCCACGGCCTGGTCGCGGTCGAAGGTGCGGGGGCGGCCCATCTGTGCCATGTGGAAATCCTCTCGGGTGATGAGATAAATACTAGTCGATACATAAGTCGTTGACAACGCTGCGTGGGGCGCCCAACATTTATATCGATCGGTATTTAAATCCTCTCGCTCAAGGAGTTTCCCTGTGACCCCCTCAACCACCTTATCGGCAGACGCCGTTCCCGACCGCTTGCCCGTCGGCGCCTTGCTCGCCCTGGCCATGACCGGTTTCATCTGCATCGTCACCGAAACCCTGCCGGCGGGCCTGTTGCCGCTGATCAGCGATGGGCTGGGAGTTTCAGCGTCCATGGCCGGGCAGATGGTCACCGCGTATGCGCTGGGCTCGGTGCTGGCGGTGATCCCGCTGACCATCGCGACTCGCGGCTGGCGTAGACGCAATGTGCTGCTGCTGACCATCGTCGGTTTTCTGCTGTTCAACTCCATCACGGCGCTGTCCTCCCACTACGGGCTGACGTTGCTGGCGCGGTTCCTCGCCGGGATGGCGGCGGGGCTGGCCTGGAGTTTGTTGGCCGGCTATGCGCGGCGCATGGTTGAGCCTCATCAGCAGGGCAAGGCGTTGGCGCTGGCCATGGTAGGAACGCCGATTGCCCTGTCACTCGGCGTACCGCTGGGCACCTGGCTGGGTGGGCTGGTGGGCTGGCGCACCACGTTCGGGATCATGTCGGCACTGACCCTGGTGCTGATTGTCTGGGTGCTGGTGAAAGTGCCTGATTACCCCGGCCAGTCGGCCCATCAGCGCATGCCGTTGCGCAAGGTGCTGACCACTCCGGGTGTGCGACCAGTGCTGGCGGTGGTGATCTCATGGATGCTCGCCCACAACATTCTCTATACCTACATCGCGCCGTTTGTGGCCCCGGCGGGCTTGGTGGACCGTGTGGATCTGGTGTTGTTGGTGTTTGGTATAGCGGCGCTGCTCGGGATTTGGGTGACTGCCCGGTTGGTGGATGTGGCGTTGCGCAAGACGGTGCTGGTCAGCCTGGCGGGCTTTGCGGCGACGTGCCTGGCGTTCGGTTTTCTCGCGCAAGTGCCGGGCGTTATTTACCTCGGCGTGGCGGTCTGGGGCTTGAGTTTTGGCGGCGCTGCGACGTTGCTGCAAACCGCACTGGCGGATGCGGCAGGCGATGGAGCGGACGTGGCACTGTCGCTGAACGTGGTGGCCTGGAACAGCGCGATTGCCGGAAGCGGCGTGGTGGGTGGCGTGTTGCTGGATACCTGGGGCGTGGCGTCTTTCCCATGGGCAATGTTGGTGTTGCTGGCGGTGGGCTTCGCGATTGTGTGGTGCGCGCGACTCCATGGCTTCAAGCCGGGGCACCGGGCCCACGGTAAACCTGTGGTTGGCGGGCACTGATATTTCCAAAGTCTTTGGAAAAACCGCTTCTAACATCAGACAAATCTTAAAATATCCTGCTGCTCGGCCGATATCCCGGGGCATAGGCTTTATCACCCCCGGGAGTATCGGCATGCGCATCAAGAGAATGTCTGCAATCCATGTTGGCCTGTTGTTCAGCCTGTCCGGTGCCTGCATGGCCGCGAGCCCGGTGGGGCAGGGAGTCATCTCGTTTCACGGCAGCATCGTCGAAGCGTCTTGCACACCGCTCGCCGTGGCCAACGGGATGAAACTCAACAATTGCCCTACGTCCGCACGCGGCAGCGCCATCAGCGTGCGCAGTGTGCAACCGGTGGGCTCGGTCACGGCCCTCGACCACAGCGCCGTGAACGTGAAGCTGGTCGCCGACAGTGGCCGGGGAGACCGCTATTACCAGCAGCAATATGCGTTGGTGGATGGCCAAGGGAGGCCTGTGACGTCGGGGCAGTATCTGATTACATTAACGTCACCTTGAGAGATGGCAGTGGATCAACCCGATGAACCTGACTGGACACAACCTCGCGCTCCTGACTTCCCTCAGCGTCTTGCTTGAGGAGAGGAACGTCACGCGGGCGGCGGCGAAGCTCAACCTGACGCAGTCGGCGTTATCCGCGCAGTTGTCGCGGTTGCGTGACCTGTTCGGCGACCCTTTATTGATGCCTGCTCAGTCCGGAAAAGGCATGGTGCTGACAGCACGTGCCGAACATTTGCGTCAGCCGTTGCGCCAGGCGTTGCAGGTACTGGGGACGGTGGTCGGTGACCTTCCATGCTTTGATCCTGCCAAGTCGGACCGGACCTTTGTGATTGGCGCGAACGATAACGCCGCTGCGATCGTCGCGCCCCGGCTGGTGCAGCTTGTGCAGGCTGCGAGTCCTGGGGGCATCCGGGTTTCGATACGTGCGATCGACCAGGTGTTGCTTGGCGATCAGTTGGAAAGCGGCGAGATTGACGTCGCGCTGGTATCACACAGCCGTATCGGGAACCTGTCGCACGAGTTGCTGCTGCAGGAAGAATTCAAGATGGCCCAGCGCGCCGATCACCCTCGCGGATCCGCGCCACCAACGCTGGAGGAATACCTGGGCCTGGAGCATGTGGTGGTGTCGGGTGCCGTGAACAGCTTTCACGGTTTTATTGATGATGTGCTCGCGCAGAAGGGGCGTGCGCGCCGTGTCGCGGTGTCGGTGCCTTACTACAGCATCGTTCCATTGCTGCTGCAGAACAGCGACTGTGTAAGTGTGCTTCCGTCCCGTTTCCTGAGCCGTTATGAGCGCTCGCTGGCGGCCCTTGCTCTGCCCCTCGAGGTGCGCGACTTCAGTTTGTTCTCTGCCTGGCATCCACGGTTCGACAAGGACCTGGCACATCTCTGGTTGCGCGAACAACTCAAGCTCTGCGTGCTTTCCTGACGACATCAGGCCCTGGCAGGTATCTACGCCACACATACCTGGCATGCGGAGTTTCGATTTCAACTATAAAAAACGCTTGAATAGGATGCCGCCGATTCCAACTGGAGAGCTGCACCATGACCAAGCTGACATTTACCCGCGTGTTGAATTACACGGCCCTTGCTGCTGCTCTGGCACTGGGAGCCATCGCGGCACCGGCGGTGGCAGTTGCCGCCGCGCCCCAAGTCAAAACCCAGGCCCCTGGTTACTATCGCACGATGCTTGGAGATTTCGAGGTCACCGCGCTGAGTGACGGCACCATCGATGCACCGTTCGACAAATTGCTGAATGAGCCGGCTGTCAAGACCACTACCGCACTGCGCAAGGCGTTCCTCGGGGTGCCCACCGAGACCTCGACGAACGCGTATCTCGTCAATACCGGCACTCGGCTCATCCTGATCGATACCGGCGCTGGTGCGCTCTTCGGGCCGACCCTGGGCAAGCTCGCGGCCAACCTGCAGGCAGCCGGCTACAAGCCGGAGCAGGTCGATGACATCCTTCTCACGCACATGCACCCGGACCACGTGGGTGGGCTGGTTGCCGAAGGGGTGATGGTGTTTCCGAACGCCACGGTACACGCCGACAAGCGTGACGCCGATTACTGGCTCTCGCCGGCGAGGCTGGAGCCTGCCTCGGCCGACGCCAACAGCTTCGTACCCGAGTTCGCGAAGGGTGCAATGGCTTCCTTGAACCCGTATATCGCGCTTGGAAAGTTCCAGCCTTTCCAGGGCAGCGGGGAGATCCTGCCGGGGTTCAAGGCGCTGTCCAGCTATGGCCATACCCTGGGGCACACCAGCTACCTGGTTGAGAGCAAAGGCCAGAAGATGATTGTCGCCGGTGATCTGATCCACGCCGGTGCCGTGCAGTTTGCCGACCCGTCGGTGACTATCGAGTTTGATACGGACAAGAAAGCCGCCACCACTGCCCGCGAGACCGTGTTCAGCCTGGCTGCGAAAGAGGGCGCGCTGGTCGGCGCGGCGCACCTCTCGTTTCCCGGCCTGGGGCATTTGCGTGGTCAGGGCGCCGCGTGGCAATGGGTGCCGCTGAATTACTCAACCGAACTGAAGTGACTCGCGATTAGTACGCTTCACGGGGAATCATGGAAATAAACTCCGACCTGAAGATACCTTCCATGACCTGCATGAAATCCGAGGCGAGCTTGGAGCGCTGCTGGTGACCCGGAAATACCATCGAAACCTCGAAGGGTATGTCCTGGTCCAGCGGTCTGAACGTAAGGCCCGGGTATTTCGAGTAGGAGGCGGTGAATGGATCACACACGGTGATGCCGAGCCCCCCGGACACCATTCCGCAGGCGGAGTGCGCGGCGGTGGTTTCAACGCTGGAGACGCCTGCAACACCCCGAGCCTCCATGGCTGATGTGATGCGTCGCTGCAAAGGATTGTTGGCGTTCAGGGTAATCAGGCGTCGCCCGTGCAAATCCTCCAGGGTCACCACGTCTTTGGTGGCCAACATATCGTTGGCCGGCATCACGCACACCGCGCTGATGGGTGGCAGGTTGATCACCTGGATCCCGGGATATTCCCCTGAAGGAATCTGCACAAAACCAATATCGATCTGGTTGGCAGACGTCAGTTCCAGGATGCCCACCGAGTTGCGCACATCCAACGAGGTTCTGACCTCGGGGTGCTTTCGCGCGAATCGGCATACCCCCTCAGCCACCACACTGAGCCCCAGCGTGCTCATTGAACTGATCCTCAATGTGCCGGTGCGCAGCGTCACAAGGTCCTCTGCAACCCGCTCGATGCGTTCTATGCCTTGATAAAACTTGTCCACCTCCGCGTACAACACCTGTGCTTCCGCCCCGGGAATGAGGCGATTGCCTTCACGGCGAAACAGTCGAAGGGAAAGGACAATTTCGAGGTCGCGGATGAGCCGGCTGATGGCCGGTTGACTGACCTGAAGTGCCTCGGCGGCGATAGTCATGCTTCCGGTGAGCATGACCGCCCTGAAAGCTTCCAATTGGCGAGGATTGAGTTTCATTGTGGCTCTCGATCGAATGTTGGAGGGCGCATTTTTGCGAGCGTATAACATTTTGTTATGTGCGTCCAACCTGTTACCGGTTTGCTATAAGCATGTAACGGCGCGATGATTTAGTTGCGTGGTTTTACCAAAGAAAAGCCGTTCCCGTTATTAATATCGGGTGCCGCTTAAGTAAAAATAAAAAAGAGGATAGCGCGTGCTGAATTATACCGTCCGCAGGTTGTTACTTCTGCTTCCGATGCTGCTGGGAGTCTCCATTGTGGTCTTCCTGGTCATGCACTTTATTCCGGGAGATCCTGCGCAGCTGGCAGCAGGTCCGGATGCAACAGCGGAAGATGTTGCGCAAATAAGGCAAAACTACGGATTGGATAAGCCGCTAATCAATCAATACCTTATTTATGTCAGGAAAGTTGTCGTGGGTGATTTTGGCGAGTCATTCCAGACATTCACGCCCGTGCTCGAAGGTATAGCCAGAACTCTTCCCGCCACGATTGAACTGACCGCTGCCGGAATGTTGCTTGCCGTCATCATTGGCGTTCCCCTCGGTATTGCGGCCGCTTTGAAGCCCAGAGGCTTCCTTGATAGTTCGCTGACCACCGTTGCAGTTCTGGGCATATCAATGCCTGGCTTCTTTCTGGGACTGATATTGATGCTGATCTTTTCAGCCAACCTCGGATGGTTGCCGCCGACCGGCAGAGGCGGGCTGCAACACCTGATATTACCGGCCTTGACACTTGGTTTGCCGTATGTTGCAACTTTTTCACGGCTGGCCCGATCCACCATGATGGATGTGCTGAGGGAAGATTATATTCGTACTGCCTATGCGAAAGGTGTACCGAGTTACAAGGTAGTACTCAAGCATGCACTTTCCAATGCGGCCATTCCATTGGTGACAGTATTCGGTATGGACTTCGGCCGGTTACTGGGTGGCGCGGTTATTGTCGAGACAGTATTTGCCTGGCCGGGAATGGGGCGGCTCTTGATTGATGCAATCATGGCTCGGGATATTTATGTCGTCCAAGGCACAGTTCTTGTGTTTGCCGCGGTGGTGGTAATTATCAACTTAATGGTGGATTTGGTTTATGGCGTCCTCGACCCTCGCGTCACTTACAACTGAGGCCGATATGAAACTTCCGAAAAAATATCGGTTGGGCTTTGTCAGTTTCCTTATTTCCAATAAGCGCTGGTTCGCGTTTGCTTCATTGATCGTGATCCTGGTGATGGTTGCTGCGGCGATAGCTGCCCCTTTGTTGTTTGATTGGGATTCGGTCACCAAGATCAACTTATCAACGTCCCTTGTCGAGCCCGGTGCAAGTTCCTGGCTCGGCACGGACCAATTGGGCCGTGACTTGTTGGGTCGAGTCGTGTGGGGGGCACGAATTACGCTCACCGTCGCAGTTTCAAGTGTCAGCATTGCGATGGTCATTGGCATCGCTTTAGGTGCGGCGTGTGGCTATTACAACGGCGCCATCGCCGGGGTGGTGATGCGGGTCATGGACTCGATGATTGCATTTCCCCGGACACTGGTTGCCATTCTGGTCATCACGGTGGCGGGCAACAGCATAGTAAGCCTGACACTGGCCATCGCCATTTCAACGATCCCGATTTACGTGCGTTTCTTTGCCGGGCCGGTCATGGCATTGAGAAACCGCGAGTTTGTATTGGCCTCCAAGTCGATTGGCGTCAGCGATCTGCGGCTGCTGCTGATACATATCCTGCCGAATATCGGTTCGCTGGTCATTATCCAGGCCACCGTCTCGCTGGCTGAAGCAATCCTCATTGGTTCCGGGCTCAGCTTTCTGGGGCTTGGCCCGCCGCCGCCCACCCCGGAGTGGGGCTCGATGATTGCCGAGTCGCGGCCGTTATTGACCACCCATCCCTACGTATTGATTGCGCCCGGATTTGCACTGGTTTTGACCATATTGAGTTTCAACATTGTGGGGGATGCGTTGCGAGACTATATCGACCCGAAATCACGTAACGCATAAATGAGTTCGGCGCGGTTAAACACGCCCTGTGTGTCCACCAGAATTATCAAGCGAGAAAGATTATGCGGCGTCTGAATTGCCTGGAAGTATTGATACGGAGTTTCGCTGTTGTCGGCATCCTTGGACTGTCGGCGGGCCTATCGTTTGTTGCCAACGCCAAAGACCTGAAGAAGCTGACATTCGTTCAAGGCGCTGATATCGATACCCTGGACCCAGCGATTTCGCGCAGTGTGCCTTCCTATAACGTGATTAATCACCTGTTTAATCGGTTGGTCGCATGGGACGGTCACGGGCATAACACGTTTGTAGCTGATTTGGCGCAGTCATGGTCAAGGTCCGAGGATGGACGGCAATGGATTTTTATCCTGAAACCGGGAATTACCTTTCATGACGGCACGGCGTTTGATGCTGCAGCGGTGAAGTTTAACCTGGACCGAATCATGAACCCCAAGCTCGGTTCTCCGCACCGGTCCTACTATGCGGATATAGCTTCGGTGGATGCGCTAGCGCCGAATGAGTTACGCATCACCACAAAAAATCCGTCACCCACAATGTTGGAGTTACTGGCAAAAGAATCTTCGTCAATCAGCAGTCCGGCCGCTGTCGTTAAATATGGACGGGCTTATGGGCACCATCCCGTCGGTACCGGGCCCTACGTATTTGATAGTTGGATACCCAACGACCAGGCCGTTATTCATAAGAACAACGCTTTTTATGGAACAACGGCAAAACCGGAAACCATCGTGTTCCGTCCGGTCAGGGAAGATTCTTCCCGAGTCATAGAGCTGCGAACGAACAATGCGGATATCGCGGCAAATTTATCGCCCGAGGCGGCTATTGAATTAAAGGAACTGAATAAATCCACCTTGCTGCGGGTACCCAGCACATTCCAGGTGTTCTTTGAAATGAACTTGACCAAACCGCCCTTTGATGACCCGCGCATACGGAGGGCGGTGAGTATGGCGATTGATCGCCAGGCATTGGTCGACAAAGTGTTGTTGGGATATGGAAAAGCACCCACTGGCCCATTTCCGGAGGGTACGCAAGCCCGACGTGAATTCCCTCCGGTGAAGTACGACCCTGATGCGGCAAGAAAAATAATTAACGAGGTATATCCAGGCGGTTATCCAGGCACCGTAGTTATATGGACCCCGGCGGGACGCTATACCAAAGATCGCCAGGTCTCGGAAGTTGTCCAAGGCTATCTTAACGCCGTGGGGCTGAAGACCGAGTTTAAGGTATGGGAATGGGCAACGTATCAAAAGAACTTGTATCGCCCCGAGCCGGGCAAGGGCACGGGCAAAGGTAGCAATGACGCAAACATGTGGTTACTGGGAACGGGCATATCTGACGCGGATATTCGTTTGCGTCGAAAGTTGTCCAGCGGCGACCCGCAGAATCTCACGGGTTACAGCAACCCTCAGGTAGACAAATTACTTCAGTTGGCCTCGCGTGAACTGGATGAAAAAACACGCATGTCCTATTACGGCCAGATTCAGCAGATTCTATGGGAACAAGACCCGGACAATCTGCCGCTGTTTGACCAGGAGCAAATAATTGGTGTGCGTAAAGCGTTGAATGGCCTGGATGTCGATTATGAAGGGACCATCGATTTGACGAATGTAGAACTTATTGAGCGGTGATTTAAATGTCGAATTTACATGCCAACGAAACACTGTTAACCGACGCTCGCCTGAGTGCTCCTCCCGCTGAACGCATGGTCAAGTACCATGATATTCCGGCACTTGAGACCGAGAAACGTCAGTTTCACGAGTTTGTCGAAGTGGACCTGGCGCACACCGTGATGCTGGTTGAACAGCAGATTCTTTCTGTGTCGGTCGGGCAAGCCATCCTCGCGGAGCTGCGGTTGATTCGGGACATGGTTCCCGCCGACTTCCCGTTTGATGTAAAGAAAGGCAGCTTCCTGCTTCAGGTTGAATCGTACCTTTTCTCCCGGATCGGCGAAGACTCGGCCGGGCAGATGCACACCGGCCGCAGCCGGATAGACCAAGGGGCAACGGTACGCCGCCTGTACGACCGCAAGCGCATCCTGGCGGTGCTGGACCGTATCAATGAGTTCCAGGTGGCGTTGATTCAGAAGGCCTCCACGCATTCGGGCACCATCATGCCCGGCTACACCCATATGCAGCATGCCCAGCCCTGGGTGTTCGGCCACTACCTTTTGAGTTTTACGTCGAGGCTGCACGACAGCTTCAGCCGCTTGATGCACGCTTACACCCGGGTCAATCGCAACCCCCTTGGTGCCGTCGGCCTGGCCGGCACGTCCTGGCCGCTGGACCGTGGGCGCACCACGCACCTGTTGGGGTTCGACAGCCTGGTAGAAAACTCCAAGCTGGGCCGCGAAGCATGGTACGCAGCAGAGACGATTGGCGCATTGTCCTTTGTCATGGCCGACCTGAACGACCTGGCAACCGACCTGCATATCTGGTCGAGCGTCGAATTTGGAACGGTGGAAAGCCACGACGGCTATTGCGGCACCAGCAGTATTTTCCCGCAGAAGAAAAACCCCAGCGGCTTGGAAACCATCAAGAAAGCTGCAGGTGGATCGGTGACCTGGCTCAGCACGGCCCTGGCCACTTTCCGGTCCGAAGGCACCGGCGACCAGGCGATGCGCGACCTGCCGTTGATCCATGATGCGCTGGCCACCACCGAAGGCATGCTGGACCTGTTTACCGGCATCATTGAAACCCTGGTGGTGCATGAGGACCGGATGACAGCCCTGCTCTCCGGGAGTTGGTGCACCGCCAGCAACCTCGCCGATGTGATCGTTCGGGACCGGGGCATCTCTTTCCGCCAGGTCCACCACATCGTGGCCCGCCTGGTGCGTAACTGCCTGTACGAGGGCGTGGCTCCTGCCGGGGTGACCGGCGCCGCACTGGATCAAGCCAGCGTGGAAACTGTCGGCTCAACCCTGGGCTACTCGGATGCCCAGGTCCGCGATGCTTTGAACCCGCGCCGTTTTGTCGAGACCCGCACTTCCGCGGGCGGCGTCGGCCCGGACGAGGTCCGGCGATTATTGTCGATCGCCCAGAACGAGCTGGAGCAGGACCGTGAGTGGGTTGCGCAGAGCCGGCGCAAGGTCGATCAATCCCGTGCCGACCTTGACGCGGCCATCTCGGCGATCGTCGATTAAAGGAGCGCCTCATGAACGAGAATTTGGTAGCCCGGGTGAAAAACCTGAGTGTCGGCTTCGGCACCAGAGGGCGCGAGACGCCGGTGGTGCGCGATGTGTCCTTCGAGGTGATGCGCGGTCAGACGCTGGCGATCGTGGGTGAGTCCGGCTCCGGCAAATCCGTCACCTCAATGGCGATGATGGGCCTGATCAAGCGCGCCGGCGGACGGGTGCTTTCGGGCTCGATGGAGCTGCAAACCAGGAATAACCAGATTGTCGACCTGGTGGCGGCGCCCGAGTCTGTCATGCGCACACTGCGGGGCTCGTCCATGTCGATGATCTTTCAGGAGCCCATGACTTCGCTGAATCCGGTCTTCAAGATCAGCGCGCAACTCATCGAAGGCATCTTGCTGCATCAGCGGTGCATCCGTGCGCAAGCCGAAGCCCAGGCATTACGCATGCTGGACCTGGTGCGTATTCCGGATGCGAAGCAGGTCATGAACCGGTTTCCCCATGAGCTTTCCGGCGGCATGCGCCAACGGATCATGATTGCGATGTCGCTGGTCTGCGAGCCCACACTGCTGATCGCCGACGAGCCGACCACAGCGTTGGATGTGACGGTGCAGGCGCAGATCCTGCGGATTATCAAGGAGCTGCAAGATAGCCTGGCCATGGGTGTGATCTTTATCACCCACGATATGGGCGTGGTGGCGGAAGTCGCAGACCATGTGATGGTGATGAAGAAAGGCGAGACCGTTGAGCAAGGTCCGGCAAGGGCAGTGCTGCAGGAGCCCAAGCAGCCCTACACCCGGGCATTGCTGGCGGCTGTTCCAAAAATCGGCTCAATGCGTGGCACTCAACTTCCCGCAAAATTTGCCTTGATCGATGATGACGTCGCAGCGGGTGCAGAACCTGCGCCTGGCGTGGCCCCGGACTACCAGAGTCCGCCGGTGCTCAGAGTCGAGTCGTTGTCCATTCGGTACGACCTCAAAGGTGGTCTCCTCGGGAAGGTCCGGCGCCGTGTGCATGCCGTCGAAGGCATCGACTTTGATATCTACTCAGGTGAAACGCTGGCCCTGGTGGGCGAGTCCGGGTGCGGGAAATCCACCAGCGCTCGTGCGATTGCCGGGCTGATGCCGATACAGGGCGGGAATATCGTTTTCGGTGGCAAGAACCTTACGACGTTGAACAAGAGCGATATGAACTCGCTGCGCCGCGATATCCAGATGGTCTTCCAGGATCCCTATGCATCCCTGAACCCGCGTCTCACGATCGAGAACAGCCTGCTGGAGCCGCTGCATGTTCATGGCATTGCACATGGCGCGCAAGCACGAAAGCAGGTGCGAATATTGCTGGAGAAGGTGGGGCTGTCGGCGGAGCATGCACAACGCTATCCGCACGAGTTCTCGGGTGGGCAGCGACAGCGGATCTGCATCGCGCGGGCGCTGACTCTGTCTCCGAAGCTGATCATCGCCGATGAAGCCGTCTCGGCGCTGGACGTGTCCATTCAAGCCCAGGTGATTAATCTCCTGCAGGACCTGCAGCGCGAGATGGGCATTTCATTCCTGTTTATTTCCCATGACCTGGCGGTGGTCGAGCGGGTCAGCCACCGGGTGGGGGTGATGTACCACGGACGCATCGTTGAGATCGGGCCACGCCAGTCAGTGTTCGAGCAGCCTCAGCACCCTTACACCCAAAGGTTGCTGAGCGCGGTGCCCTCGGCGGACCTGAACGTGCCCAGAAAGCCGTTCAGCCTGATGGAGGAGAGCGTGCCCAGCAGGATTTACGAGGTGGGCTACAAGGCTCCGCCGATCAGTTACCGCGAGGTCGCCGCGGGCCACTTCGTTGCAATTTGAGCGCCGGGTATCACAGGTCGACACACCACCCTATGCGGGCGGGTTCAACTGCCCTTAACGAGCATGTACTTGCTGAAATTGTTGATGTGATCATCAAGATTATCCTCAAGCATCATCCGGTACTGATCACAGAAATACTTCAGCATCGCCTCACGGGCCTGGGCCATTTCTTCGCCGGATTTAAAGCTGCGTGCGCTGACCCAGGCATTGAAGCGTGTGGTGCCGAACATCATCGAGGCGCTGACTTTGCCCAGGTCGGCGAACGCCCTGAACTGCTCGTTGGACAGCTCGATGTGCGCGTCCGCGCGATCATAGAAGCCGTTGTCGGTGGTGTCTGGCATTGCGGTTACCTTCCTGTTCGTGAGTGCGGCGAAGGTACCGCCGCGCTCCACAGGAAGGCAACCACATCGGCCGCTTCAGGCTTTATTTATTGCGCGTCACCCTCCACACCGTGTTGGCCAGGTCATCGGCAATGATCAGCGCACCCTTCGGATCAACAGTGACCCCCACCGGCCGGCCGCGAGTCTTGCCATCGTCCCCGCGGAAACCCGTGGCGAAGTCCAGCGGCTCACCGGCAGGCCGGCCATTGCTGAACGGCACGAAGATCACCTTGTAGCCCACCGGATTGTCCCGGTTCCAGCTGCCGTGCTCGCCGACGAAGACGCCGTCGGCATATTTCTCGCCCATGGCCGGGATGGAAAAATCGACGCCCAGCGCGGCGACGTGGGAACCCAGGCTGTAATCCGGCTTGATCGCGGCGGCGACCTTGGCCGGGTTCTGCGGTTGGGCGCGGGTGTCGACGTTCTGGCCCCAATAGCTGTAGGGCCAGCCGTAGAATTCGCCTTCGCGCACCGAGGTCAGGTAATCCGGCACCAGGTCCGGCCCCAGTTCATCCCGCTCGTTGACCACCGCCCACACCTGCCCGGAGCCCGGTTGAATGGTCAATGCCGTCGGGTTGCGCAAACCGGTTGCATAAGGCTTGTGGGCGCCGGTGGCGGCGTCGATCTGCCAGACCATCGCCCGGTCGATCTCGACCTCCATGCCGCGTTCGGTGATGTTGCTGTTGGACCCGATGCCCACATACAGCGAGCGGCCGTCGGGGCTGATCGCCAGGGATTTGGTCCAGTGGTGATTGATCGCGGCGGGCAGCTCGGTGACGGTGGTGGGCGGGCCACCGGCCTTGGTCTGGCCGTCTGCGTAGTCGAAGCGCACCAGCGCATCCTGGTTCGCCACGTACAGCTTGCCGTCGGCAAAGGCCAGGCCGTAGGGCGCGTTGAGGTTTTCGGCGAATACGGTTTTCAACTCGTAGGTGCCGTCACCGTCGGCGTCGCGCAGCAGGGTCAGGCGATTGCCGCCCTTGACCTTGGTGTTGCCCTCGGCCTTGATCACGCTGGCGATCACATCCTTGGGCTTGAGTTTCGCTGCGCTGCCGCCCCGGCCTTCGGCGACGAGAATGTCGCCGTTGGGCAGCACCAGGGTCTGGCGCGGGATCCGCAGGTCGGTGGCGATGGCCGTGATGCTGAAACCCTCGGGCACCGTGGGTTTCTGCTCGGCCCAGGCCACCGGTTCGGCGATCTTCATGCTGGGCAACAGGCCGCGCTGGGGTTCCGGCAGCTTGGGGTCGGGGCCGCGAGCCTGAGTGCTGTCGGGTTCGCCACCGCAGGCGCTCAACAGCACCGCCATGCTTAAAACGGTCAGCGTGCTGGAAGGCTTCATTGGGCACCTCCCGAGCGCAGGTTGGTCAGCCCGACCCACGTGGTCACGCAGGCCAGCAGGGTCACGACGGCAGACAGCACCAGGCCCGAAGGCATCACGGCCCAGGCATCCTTCGCATGTTCAAATGCATTTACCAGGCCCAGCGCCCAGGTCACCAGCAACAGCAGGAAGTACACCGTGGGGCGCCCGGCCTTGCGGTCGGCACGCAGCAGGTTGACCAGTGCAAACAATCCCGCCAGCCCGCAGAACAGCAGGGCGCCGGCGATCAGCCAGGCGGCGAAGTTGCTCCATTGGATCTGGTAGGTCTGGTAGTAGGCAATGTCGCTCAGCAGGGCGCCGAGAAACAGCGGGACGGTACCGGCCAGCAAGGTCGCGTGAAGCGGGCCAGGCGTGCAGCGGTAGGTGAGGGTGGTGGTGTCGGTCACGGGCGGCTCCTTATCGTTGAGCGGCCCTGATGAGGCTCATCAGGGCCGCGCTGACTGCGCTTAAGGAAGGAGCGTGCTGCTTGCGCGTTAGTTCACCCGCTATTCGTTTCCAAATATGTTGCGTCAGTTGATGCGTGGATGTTGCTGCACCAGGTTTTCACGCTTGGCTTCCAGCTCGGCGATTTGCGCGTCGATATCTTCGATCTTCTGCTCGATATTATCTTCGTGCTCCTGCAGCAGCTCCTTGGCTTCCTCGATATCCGACGCCGCCGGTGCCGCACCGCGCAGGGGTTTGTTGGCGGTTTCCTTCATGGTCAGGGCGGTGAAAAGCCCCAGTACGGCGAACACCATCAGGTAATAGGCCGGCATGTACAGGTTGTTGGTGGTCTCCACCAGCCAGGCCATGGCGGTTGGCGTGAGGCCGGCAATCAGGATCGAGATGTTGAAGGCGCTGGCGAGCGCGCTGTAGCGGATGTGGGTAGGGAACATCGCCGGCAGGGTGGACGCCATCACGCCGATAAAGAAGTTGAGCACCACCGCAATGATCAGCAGCCCCGAGAAAATCAGCCCGAGCTTGCCGCTGTTGATCAGCATGAACGCCGGAATGGCGAGGAAGAACAGCGCGATGCTGCCGAACAGAATGAAGGGTTTGCGCCCGATCTTGTCGCTGACAAAGCCAATCATCGGCTGCACGAACAACATGCCGACCATGATCGCGATGATGATCAACACGCCGTGATTTTCGCTGTAGTGCAGGTTGTGCGACAGGTAGCTCGGCATGTAGGTGAGCAGCATGTAGTACGTGACGTTGGTCACCACCACCACGCCGACACAGGTCATCAGGCTGCGCCAGTGCTTGGTGGCGACTTCCTTGAACGAGACTTTCGGGCCGCCCGCCAGGCCTTCGCGGTCACCTTGTTCGAGTTGCTCCACGTGCTGTTGAAAGGCCGGTGTTTCTTCCAGGGCATGACGCAAGTAGAGCCCGATCATGCCCAGCGGCAGGGCGAGGAAGAACGGCAGGCGCCAGCCCCAGGACTGGAAGGCGTCTTCGCCGATCACCGCCGAAATCAGCACCACCACGCCCGCGCCGAGCACGAAGCCGGCGATGGAGCCGAAGTCCAGCCAACTGCCGAGGAAGCCGCGCTTGCGGTCCGGGGCGTATTCGGCGACGAAGATCGAGGCACCGGTGTACTCACCGCCCACCGAGAAGCCCTGGGCCATCTTGGCCAGCAGCAACAGGATCGGCGCCCAGATGCCTATCGAGTCATAGGAGGGGATCAGCCCGATGGCGAAGGTGCTCAAGGACATGATCACGATGGTCGCCGCCAGGACCTTTTGCCGGCCGTATTTGTCCCCCAGCCGGCCGAAGAACAGGCCGCCCAACGGGCGAATCAGGAACGGCACCGAGAAGGTCGCCAGGGCGGCGATCATCTGGACGCTGGGGGATGCCTCGGGGAAGAACACCTTGCCGAGTACATAGGCGACAAAGCCGTATACGCCGAAGTCGAACCATTCCATGGCATTGCCCAGCGCAGCGGCGGTGATCGCCTTGCGCATCTTGGCGTCGTCGACGATGGTGATGTCATCCAATCCAATGGGATTGACGGTTTTCTTGCGTGATTTCATGGGAATACTCAGCCGCAGGTCCATTTCGATGCCACTGTTTTGGTGGCATGCGCTTAATGGGTCAGATACATGCGGACACTGAATAATTCACCACTGGCTGGATTTTTTTGTTAACGGCCCGACAAGGATTAACTGATCCGCTCACCCCCCAGGGAATCACGCTGCATCGACTGCAGGTTTTTCTCGATGGTTTCGCAAAGGGCTTCCATCTGGATCTGGTGCTCGCTGTCGCGGAACGGGCTTTGCAAATCGGTGCCGATGCGTTCGATGGCCAGCAGCATGAAGCCCACCACCGTGGACGCCAGCGGGGTGAACCAGCCCAGGGATTCCACCAGGCCCACCGGCACGATCAGGCAGAACAGCGAGATGAACAGCCGCGGGAAATACACGTAAGGGTAGGGCAGCGGTGTATTGGCGATGCGCTCCATGCCGCCCTGGCTGTTGGACAAATCCACCAGGGTCGACTCCAACCGCGCCAGGCGAATGCTGTCCAGGCGCCCGGCCTTGTATTCCTGGGCCAGCAGGGCTGCGGAGCCGTTGATGATGTCGTTGGAAAAGTTATTGGTACTGGTGCTGCGGGCGAACTCGTTGGCCGGCAGGAAGGCGCGGATTTCTTCCGGGCAAGGCTGGCCCCGCAAGTGCGCCGCCAGGCAGTTCACATACGCCACGTGACGGCGCAGCAAGGTCGCCTTTATCGGGTTGACCTCATTGTCCGGGTCATCCAGCAGCGTCAGCACTTGCCGGGCGAAGCTGCGGGAATTGTTGACCATCGCGCCCCATAACGTGCGTGCTTCCCACCAGCGGTTGTAGGCGCTGCTGTTGCGGAAACTGATCAGCACCACCAGCGCCGAGCCGAGCAGGGTGAGCGGCATCAGCGGCAGGTTGATCTTGCTGTTGAGGAACAGCATGAAGTCCACGGTGACGGCGATATCCCAGAGCAGCAGCCAGAACAGCGCCCAGCCTACATAGCCCATGGTCTTGATGATCAGGCGGTATTTTTTGATGATGGCAGCGTTCAAACGGAAACCTCGCGGCGAGCGGTAAACATCAATGCCCTAGCTCGGACGGTGTTTACCGGGTAAAGGTTCGCCGGGGGGCCGGGTCTTCAGGCCTGGAATGTCAGGACAAAGCGGTTTTCGCCCTGGGGCTTGCCGTCCGGTGCGGGCTGGTCGGGCACGAAACCGCAGCGGGTGAGGACTTTTTGTGAGCCCACATTCTCGGGGTATACGTACGCCACCAGTTGGGTCAGTGCCCAGCGCGCCTGTGCCTCGCGGATCAGATGGTTCAGCGCCAGGGTTGCCAGCCCTTGCCCGCACGAGCGCTCACCCACGCGGTAGCCGACTTCGGCAGAGCCCTTTGGCGAGTCGATGCTTTTCAGGTTGGCGCGACCGACGATTTCGCCGCTGGCGTCTTCGATCACGAACGGGTGCCATGTGCCGGTGGCCAGGCCAGATAGATAACCGTCAATATGCTCGGCGACGCCCTGCACCGAGTAAAACGATGGGTCGCGCGCCTCGATATGCGACTCGAACCAGTCACGGTTACGGGCTTCGAAGGCCAGCAATGCTTCAGTGTCCGTACTGCTCAGCTCGCGAACGCGAAATGACGTCATTGCTCGAATCTCCAGGGTTGTTCTGTCCATTTAGTCATGTTTTCGTCATAAAGGCGTGTGAAATTTGCCTGCCAAAAATATGAAATCATGGAGTTTTTCCGATGAGGGTAGTCACCTCCGGCTCGGCGTATCTGGACATCGATGCATACGCCTGCTGCATTGCGTATGCCGAGTTGTTGAATCGTCAGGGAATCGAGGCGCGTGCCGTCAGCAGTGCTCCACTGAATGCCAGCATCTCCAGGACCGTGCTCGGCTGGCTATCATCACTGGATGACTACCGACCCGGGCCCGGCGATGAGTTTGTGATGGTGGATATCTCGGACTTCCACCACTTCGACCCGGTGGTCGTGCTCGATCAGGTGGTGGAGGTGATTGACCATCACCCGGGGTTTGAAACCTATTGGGCGCAGAGGCTGGGAAGTGCCGCAGACATCCGTTTGATCGGTGCAGCAGCGACGCAGGTTTTCCTGCGTTGGGAAGCGGCCGGTTTGTTGCCGCTGATCAGTGAGCACAGTGCCGCGCTGCTGGCCACGGCAATCCTGGACAATACCCTGAATTTTACCGGGCAGTTGACCACCGCGGCGGATGTTCGGGCTTATGAAACCCTCGCGCTGCTGGCGAAACTCGCGGCAGACTGGCCTGAGCGGTATTTCTCCGAGTGCCAGGCCACTATCGAGTCAGACCTTGCAGGCGCGTTGGCGGGTGACCTGAAGTGGCTGAAAGCCGACAGCAACCTGCCGCAGGTTTTTGCGCAGATGACGGTGTGGGATGCCGGTGCGCTGATCCGAAAGCATCGCTCGACCATCGCTGATTGGCTGGCGGCGCAGGGGGAGGACTGGCTGGTGAATCTCATCAGTATCCGCGAGTGCAGAAGTTATTTCCTGGCTGAGCCCAAGGTCAGCCAGGAAAAACTGAGCCAGTTGCTTTCCATCGACTGGCAGGCTGGGATGGCGGTGCTGGATCGTTCGCTGTTGCGCAAGGAACTGGTAAGGCTGGCGGCCACTGATTGACGGCGTTCACCAAAGTGACGTTCCTCTTTGAAGAACCCGCAATACAATGGCCAGGGTATTACCGAAAAGGAACGGCAGTTGAACGAACACACATTGTCCATGCGCCTTGAGCGCGTGGCGACGCACGTCCCCGCCGGGGCGCGCCTGGCGGATATCGGCTCCGACCACGCCTACCTGCCGGTGGCATTGATGCGCCGCGGCGCCATCGTGGCGGCGGTGGCGGGCGAGGTGGCCCTGACGCCGTTTCGCGCAGCCGAGCGCACGGTGCGCGAGAACGAGCTGGAGCAACACATCACCGTACGCCTGGCCAGTGGCCTGGCGGCGATCGAGCCGGGAGACGGGATCACCGCGATCAGCATTTGCGGCATGGGCGGCGAGACCATCCGCGACATCCTCGACAGCGACAAGGCGCGCCTCAACGGCCGGGAGCGCCTGCTGCTGCAGCCCAACGGCGGCGAGCAACCGTTGCGCCAATGGCTGATGGAGAACGGCTACCGCATCGTGTGCGAAGAGCTGCTGCGGGAGAACCGATTCTTCTACGAAATCATCGTTGCCGAGCACGCCGGGCCTGTGACCTATACCGCCGAAGAACTGTACTTCGGCCCGCTGCAAATGCAGGCCCGCAGCCCGGAATTCCTGCTCAAGTGGCAGCGCATCCTGCGCCACAAACAGCAGACCCTGAGCGACTTCGCCCAGGCGCGGCAAGCGGTGCCCGAGGACAAGGTGCAAGAAGTCGCCCAGCAGGCGCGGTGGATCGCAGAACTGCTGGCGTGAGGGTCAGCCTGCGAGGGTGTTCAGCTCTGCGAGTACCTCGTCCGAAAGATCCAGCTCGCCCACCGCGATGTTTTCCCGTAGATGGGTGACCGAGGACGTTCCCGGGATCAGCAGGATATTCGGGGAACGGCGCAGCAGCCATGCCAGGGCCAGTTGCATCGGGGTGACGCCGAGGCGCTGTGCAACGTTCGACAACACCGCTGACTGCACTGGCGAAAATCCGCCCAGCGGGAAGAATGGCACATAGGCGATGCCGTCCCGGGCCAATTCGTCGAGCATCGCGTTATCGTGTTGGTGGGCGATGTTGTACAGGTTCTGGACGCACACGAAGCGCACGATTTTTCGCGCCTCGGCGACCTGCGTCGGGGTAACGTTGCTGATGCCGATATGGCGTATCAGGCCCTGTTGTTGCAGCTCGGCAATGGCACTCAGGGGTTCCTCGATCGAGCCTTCGGCAGTGCCCATCACGCCGTGCATGGCCCGCACATTCACCACGTCCAGCACATCCAGGCCCAGGTTGCGCAGGTTGTCGTGCACGGCCTGGGTCAGCTCGGCCTTCGACGAAGCGTTGAACCAGGCGCCATCGTCGCCACGGCGGGCGCCTACCTTGGTGACGATCGTAAGATCGTCTTTATACGGGTGCAGTGCCTCACGAATAATCTGATTGGTGACATGCGGCCCGTAGAAGTCGCTGGTGTCGATATGGTTCACGCCGCAAGCGACGGCCTCGCGCAGTAAGGCCAGCGCTGCATCACGGTCCTTGGGCGGGCCAAACACGCCTGGGCCGGCCAGTTGCATGGCACCGTAGCCGATGCGGTTGACGGTGCGATCGCCGAGATTGAATGTGCTGGTGGTCATGGTCGGAGCTCTTGCTTGACGGGAGGAAGCCTATAATATGAAGGATCCTTCAGATTTAGAATTCGCATTCCATGAGCCCTCTCAAAGCGTCGTTAAAGCCAAGAAAATCAGCGGTCCAGGCCCGGTCGGCGGCGACGGTGGAAGCGCTGCACACGGCAACCCTTCAGGTTTTGACCGCTCAGGGCCTGGTGCGCTGCACCACGACCCGCGTGGCCGAGCGGGCGGGCATGTCGGTGGGCAGTCTCTATCAGTACTATCCGAACCGCGATGCACTGCTTGCTGCGGTATTGGAGAAGCATCTGGTGCAGGTGGCCGAGACCGTCGAGCAGGCGTGCGATCAACACCAGGGCACCACGGTGGCGGAAATGGCATCGGGGTTTGTCACGGCTTTTCTCGCCGTGAAGCTGATGGACCCGACGGCGTCCAAAGCCCTGTATGCCATCGCAGGTGAGCGGGGCGGTGCGGAGCTTGTGGCGCGGATCAACAAGCGGGTGGTGGCCGCGATTGCAGCGATGTTGGCGACGGCGTCGGATGCCCGTTTTGAAGACCCATCCCTTACCGCCGCCATCTCGCTCAGCGCGGTGGTGGGACCGGTTCGGGCGTTGCTTGAAGGCAATGCATCTGCGGCCTTTGAAGCCGGCCTGGAACAGCAGGTGACCCGCATGCTGCGAGCTTATCTTCAAACCTATCAGTCACTTACGTAAACCGTGTTCAGGGTATTTTGCGGCGCTGCTTCGCACTAAAGTCACATCCATGGGTCCATAAGCCCCGCAATCGAACTTTGAAGATTTAACCCATGCACCTACGCAAAATTGCAGTTGGGCTGTCGGCCCTTGTTTTGCTCTCCACCGGGGCGCAAGCCCGTGGCCTGCTGGACCTCATCACACCACCTCAACCCCATACCTCCCGCTCGGGCTCCATCAGCCAGGGCGCGGCCCTGGATCTGTATTCAAGCCAACAGAAAAAGCCATCGTTCGACAGTTGCGCCGACCTGTTCCCGGCCGCACAACCGATCAACACGGCCACCGTGCCGGCCACCATGAAACCCCTGGCGCTGTGTTCCGATAATTTCGCGGTGCTGTACTCGCAAACCAGCAAGACCCCGCTGGTGGTGGTCGAACGCCTGAATGCCGGCCAGTTGAAGGATGCCAAAGGCGAAGAACGCACCAACCAGTTCTACCCCGACCCGCGTATTCCCAAAGGCGCGCGCGCCGAGTTGAGCGACTACCGTGGCCAACACCCGGCCGTGGACCGTGGCCATCAATCCCCGGCGGCGGATGCGCCGAGCACCAACGCCATGGCCCAGTCCTTTGCGCTGTCGAACATGGTCCCGCAAGACCCGACCAACAACCGCAAGATCTGGAGCAAGGTCGAGGCGGACGTGCGCAAGTTTGCCAAGCGCGCCGACGGCAATGTGTTCGTGTTCACCGGGCCGTTGTTTGACCCGGGCTACAGCACCATTGGCGACAACAAGGTCTGGGTGCCGACTCGCCTGTTCAAGCTGGTTTACGACGTGTCGTCCAAGCGCGCCTGGGCGTATGTTCTGCCCAACGCTGAAACCCGTATCGAGAAGCCGATGGACTACGCGACGTTTGTGAAAACCACCGGGCTCAAGTTGCTCGGGAATTTGCCGGTGACGGGGTCAGTCGGGCGTACTTGACGGCCTGAAACCGGGTGCGTCACTTGCCCTTTTTCAACGTCTTCAAGCGCAACGTTGCGCGCTGCACAGCGGCCATCTTCTCTGGCCGCTTCATCTTTTTCCATTTGCGAATATCGTCCTTGGTGCGTCCACAACTCACGCACAGCTCACCACTGAGCTGGCAGGTTGAGACGCACGGGTTCTCGATATCTTTAGCCAAGGCTTTACCCCTTTACCGCATACAGTTTGAGCAGGCGCAGGCGCCAATTGCCGCCATGCTGCAGGTGGCATTCTTCCTCGGAGTCGAAGCGCACGTAGCGGTGCGAAGAAGGGCGATCCACCCCGGCATCCTCCAGCGCGGTGGCCGTCAGTTCGCGCATGCGCAGGTCCAGTCCGGTAGAAAGGGCCAGTTCCCGGTTCGCCCTGGTATCGAATACCCAGATGACCAGCAGGCTTTGGGCAAAGGCCTGGTAGTCGACTTCGTGGGTCAGCCAGTCGAAGCCGGTGATTTCGGCTTTCGCGATCTCACAGGCTTCGGTCAGGGTCGCGACCAGGCGACGTTCGATGCGTGCGCTGTCGCGTTTGCTTGAAGACATGGGGATTCCTTGAGGAGCGAGGAGGGTGATGATACGCGAGAGGTCCACTGTAGGAGCTGTCGAGCTTTAGCGAGGCTGCGATGGCGGACTGGCAGGCGACATCTTTATTGCCTGACAGGGCCTCTTCGCAGCCTCGCTAAAGCTCGACAGCTCCTACGCAGGATTTTGTCGGATCGAGATGATCGTTCCCACGCTCTGCGTGGGAATGCCGCCTCGGACGCTCTGCGTCCAGCTGACGATGCAAGGTTCAAGTCCTGCGCAATGGTGACGCGGAGCGTCACAGGATGTATTCCCACGCAGAGCGTGGGAACGATCAACTGTGCGAGCCTGCGAAGATCAACTGTGGGAGCTGTGTTGCCCATCAGATATTTTTAGGCCGATCCAGCTTGCGCGTCATGGTGTACACCGCCACGCCGGCCGCCAGGATGCCCGAGGCCGCGCCGACCGCCAACGCCCAGCGCGGCCCAAGATGGTCGGCCACCCAGCCCACAATCGGTGCGCCAATCGGTGTGCCGCCCAGGGCCACGCCCACCCGCAGGGCGATTACCCGGCCGCGCATGGAGGGTTCGGTGGTGAGTTGCATCAGGCTGTTGGTGGTGTTGCTGAAGGTCAGGGCGCCCACGCCGATGATCACCAGCGCCCCGGCGAACAACCAATAGTTCGGGGCAATCGCCGCCAGCGTGCAGCCCACCCCGAACACCAGCGCGCCGATCAACAACGCCTTGAAGTGTGGCCGCTCGCGACCGGCTGCGAGCAGCGCCCCGGCAACGGTGCCGATGGCCAGGGTCGACGTCAGCAGGCCATAGCCGCGGGCATCGGCGTGGAACACGGTGACGGCCATGGTCGAGATGAAGATCGGAAAATTCATGCCGAAGGTGCCGATCAAGAACAGCATGATCAGGATCGCCATCAGGTCCGGCCGTGCCCACACATAACGCAGGCCTTCAGTCAGGCTGCCCTTGGTGCGCAGCGCCCGCAGGCTGGTGTGCAGGCCGGAAACCCGCAGCAGAAACAGCGAGGCCAGCACCGCGAAAAAACTCGCGCCATTGAGCAGGAACGCCCAGCCGGTGCCCACCGATGCGATGGTCACGCCGGCCACCGCCGGGCCAATCATGCGCGCCATGTTGAACGAGGTGGAATTGAGCGCGATGGCATTGGACAGGTCCGCTTCGCCCACCAGCTCCGCCACGAATATCTGCCGCACCGGTGCATCGAAGGCCGAGGCGCAGCCAGACAAAAACGCGAACACATACACGTGCCACAGCTGCACGATGCCGGTCAGGGTAAACACCCCCAGCATCAGCGCCAGCACGCCCATCACGCCCTGGGTGACCATCAGCAGCTTGCGCTTGTCGTAGTGATCGGCGGCGAAGCCGGTCCAGGGCAGCAACAGCAATTGCGGCCCGAACTGCAACGCCATGACGATGCCGACGGCCGACGCGTTATGCGGCGTGAGCTGGGTCAGCACCAGCCAGTCCTGGGCCGTGCGTTGCATCCAGGTGCCGATATTCGACACCAGGGCGCCGGCGGCCCAAATGCGGTAGTTGACGCTGCGCAGCGAGCGGAAAATGCCCATCGAACTCACACCGGCCCTGAGGAATGACCACCGTTGAAGCGCCCGAAATGCTGCGCCAGGAATACACTCAGGGCCAAGGCCCCGAGCCCGAGGGCGAGCACATCAGCGGTGCTTTTGAGGTCGAAGTCCCCGACCCGGCAGACCAGCACGTAGCCGATCACCAGGTTGAGAAAACCCCAGAGCACATTCAGCGTCGAGGAGGACCGCCCCTGGCCGCGCGGCTTGGCAAACGGCGTCTGGAAGGACTGGCCCATCAAGCCACTGAGGCAATGGGGCAGCGCGTTGGCGAGCAATACGCCGCCGAAGAAATAAGACACCAGCTCATGCCATTGCATCGTCACGCCCCCCTTGTTGCAAGCAAGCCGATGATCTCTTGCGCCGTGCCGGTTTCCCCCAGCTTCGGGAATACCTGGTTCAGGCTGTAGTGATGGGCCTCGGCGTTCGCGTCGGTCATGGCGTCGACGGCCAGGGTCACGTTGAAGCCGGCCTCGTAGGCCTGGCGCGCGGTGGACTCCACGCCGGTTCCGGTAGCAACGCCGGTGATCACCACTTGGGTCACGCCGAGTGCTTTGAGTTGCGCCTCAAGATCGGTGCTGGCGAAGGCGCCCCAGGTGCGTTTGGTCACCCCTATGTCGCCGGGTTGCTGATCGAGTTCGGGCAACAGGTCGGCCCATCCTGGTGGAAACACATCACTGCGCCGTGGCCGCTCGGTGCGCCCGGGGGCGAAGCCTGTGACGTTGACCAGCACCACCGGCATGCCGCGCTCGCGGAACGCGTCGAGCAGTGCACGGGAGCGTTCCACCACGGCGCCGATGGGGTGGATGAACGGGTATTCGGCGATGCCTTTCTGCAAGTCCACGATGATCAGCGCGGTGTTGGGATCCAGCAAGGTGACGGCCATGGGAGGTCCTCGAACGGATAGAAGTGGCTCAAAAGTCGGCGAGGCGCTCCAGCAGCTTTACCGCTGCCGCGAGTTCAGCTTGTTCTTCGGCAGACAGTTGCTCCTGCAGCGCCCGCAGCAGCCAATCGTCCTTGGCTGCCCGGCTGGCGATCAGGTGCTTACGAAAGCCGGGAGTCAGCTCGATCAGGGTTTGGCGCCCATCGCTGGGGTCGGGTTTGCCCCTGATCGCTTTCATCGTTTCCAGCCCGGCCACGGTGATGCGCATGGACTGCGGCCGCACGCTCTCCGCCCGGGCCAGGGCCGAGACGGTGCTGGGCCCGTCTCGGTCCAGGCGCAGCAGCACCGACTTCTGGGCGGAAGTGAAATCGTTCGGATGGGTTTGTTCCCGCAGCCGGCGTATCAGCTTGCCCAGGGAGATGCGCAGCTCGGCAGCTAGGGCGGCGGATTGGGTTTCGGAGGTGATGGAAGGTTTGTTCATGCCCGGACGTTAGCATGCGTGCAGAAAAACTGTACAGTTTAGCTGTATGAAATTTTTGTCATAAAAGCCCGCGTCGACGGTCCTTTTGCCGGGGCGTTACCTGGTGTCGCGGCTGGGCGTGCTGTCGTTCATGGACCGGGATGGTGCAAGACCGAATGCTATGTGGGTGACCGATTGTTGGGCGTGGATGATGAACGGGTTCTGCAACTGTTCACGGACTTGATGAGCCGCGCATTGACCTGATCGACATGCATGCGCGGCTTTTTCCCGGCCTATCAAGTGTGTTGATAGCGGTACTCCTGAGTCACCCCTTCATAGCCGTAGGCACTGGCTCGGCAGTCGATGATATGCACATTGGAGTGTGGGTGCAGGTTGCCGATCAACTCCGCCAACAGCGTGTAGGCCTCACGATGAAAACGCGCCTTTTGCGCCTTGGTGTTGGTCTCATCGGTCACGGTGACTTCCAGGCGGAATGCGTTGCGCCCATGTTCGGCCAGCGAGCGGTTATGAATGAACCACTGGTCATGCGGTACAAAATCGAGAATCAGCAAGGTCTGCTCCGGGCGTTTCTCGAGCACTTCACAGGTCAGTGCAGTGAGCTGCGGGACGAGCTGGCGGACCAGTTCGGGATTGCGTTCTCCGGATATTTTCAGGGTGATGCCTGGCATGGCGAATTCCTCGTAAGGGTAGGGTGAGGTGCCAGATTAAGAAAATTATTCGGATCTGAAAAACGGGAAGATATAATGATATCTATCGGAAAAAACGCAGGTTAGACATGCGCCCCTTTGACCTTGAGCAACTGCGCTCCTTCGTCACCATCCTGGAATCCGGCAGCCTTTCGGCGGCCGCGCCCAAGCTGTGCCGTTCCCAGTCCGCGCTCAGTGAGCAACTTCGCAAGCTGGAAACCTTCACCGGCGTGACGCTGCTGGAGCGCGGCAAAAAAGGCGTGAGCCCCACACCTGCCGGGGAGCGCCTGCTGGCACATGCGCGTGAATTGCTCGCGCTGAGTGACTGCGTGCTTGAGGACATGCGCGGCGTGACCTTGAGCGGCGAACTGCGCCTGGCCATCACCGACTATTTTTTGCCGAGCGCCATCGCGGGCATGTTGAAGGGTTTGCGCACGCGATATCCGCAGCTTCGGTTGCATGTTTCGGTGCGCAAGAGCCTCCAAATCGAAAAGGGCGCCAACAGCGGCGAATTCGACATTGGCCTGTCGATGCGCATCCTCGATGGTCGCAGCCTTCCCGAAGGCATTCCCGTACGACGAGAGGCCCTGCGGTGGGTGGCACTCAGTGGGTTCGACGCACAGCACCAACTCGCGGCGCCGCTGCCGTTGGTGGTACTTCCCCAGGATTGCAGCTTGCAGCGGTTCACCATCGACCTGCTGGATGCGCGCGGGGTGCCGTATGTCATCGCGCATTCCGCGTCCGGGGTGGCGGGCCTGCAATCGGCACTGCTGGCGGGGCTGGGCGTGGCGTGCCTGAACAGCTCGGCCGTGCCTGCCGGGGCCGAGGCATGCCGGACGATTCAAACGCTTCCGGCGTTGCCCGATGTCGAGTTCAGCCTGTTACCGCCGCGTCCGGGCGAGGCTTCGCTGGTCAGTGCAGTGCGAGAAATGTTGATCACGCACTTTTCCTAGCGGCTCAAGATCGCCGGCTGGCCCCCGGCGGCTGCCCGGTGACGCGCTTGAATGCCCGGCTGAACGCGGCCTGGGAGTTATAGCCAAGGCGCTGCGCCACGGTTTCAATGGGCAGCCGCTCCAGCGTCAGCCACTGGCTGGCCAGGCGCATCCGCAGTTCGGTGGCGTAGCGCAACGGTGGCGTTCCGATTGTGGTTTGAAAGTGTTGGGCGAACACCGAGCGCGAGGTATGACACTGCGCCGCGAGCTCTTCCACCGTCCAGTCGCGCCCAGGCTGTTGATGCAACGCCAGCAGGGCCTTGGCCAGGCGCGGGTCGCGTAGCGCGGCCACCAGGCCGGACGCATTCCCGCAGGCACATTCGACCCAGCCCCGAACAACCATGGCCGCCACCACGTCCGCCAGGCGCGCCAGTATGCCGGCGAAGCCGATGCGGGCGCTGCTGACTTCACGCTCCATGGCCGCCAGGATCGGCATCAACCCCGGATAACGTTGGCCCTTGGCGTCGATCAGCATCAGGTCCGGCATCAGGCGGCCAAGGCCGTGCAAACTCCCCAGTTCAAACTCCATGCAGCCGCTGAAGAGCAGGGTGCTTTGAGCCACGCCTGCATCGGTGCGGGCATCCACGGCACACACCGCATCGCCGAGGGCTGCGGCGTTGAAGCTGTCGATGTCCTGCACCGGCACCTCCGGGCTGGAGAGCAACTGATGGGCGCCCCCGTGGGAGATGAACACGGCGTTGCCCGGCGTCAGTTCGTACTGCGTGCCGTCCTCGGTACGCAGGGTGACGCCGCCGGCGGCGACAAGGTGGAAGTACGCATGCCCGGGTTTGGCCGCAAAGCCCAGGCCAAACGCCGGCCCAGCCTGGATACGGCGGTACTCGACGCCCCGCAGGCGCATGCCGCGCAGCAGCTCGTTGATGAGGTCAGAGGACACGTCGAACGGTTCTGGAAGCATCATTTTCGGGGTTTCGGTAAAGAATTCAAGATTTTGCATCATAGATCATCCTGCCCTGCGTACCTAGACTGGCGGTCGCGATAACTTTTGGAGGGTGACCAGTGATGAGCAGTTGTGTGTGTGACGCCGTAACCGGTGCAGATGTGGCGCCCGCGACACCGGCCTGGATGGCGGTGTTTTCGTTGGCGATGGGCGTGTTCGGATTACTCACGGCGGAGTACCTGCCGGCCAGTTTGTTGACGCCGATGGCGGCCGAACTCGGCGTCTCGGAAGCCTTGGCAGGGCAGGCGGTGACAGTCACGGCGGTGGTGGCGTTGTTCGCCGGGTTGCTGGTGCCGGGCCTGACCCGCGGGATCGACCGGCGCGTGGTGCTGTTGTGCTTCAGCGCACTGATGATCTGCTCCAACCTGCTGGTGGCGGTCTCGTCGAGCCTCACGGTGTTGCTGCTGATGCGCGTCCTGCTGGGCATCGCCCTGGGTGGCTTCTGGAGCATGGCGGCGGCGGTGGCGATGCGGCTTGTACCGGCGGCACTGCTGCCGCGTGCCTTGTCGATCATCTTCAGCGGCATCGCGGTGGGCACTGTCGTGGCGGTGCCGCTGGGCAGCTTTTTGGGTGGGCTGTACGGCTGGCGCAGCGCGTTTCTCGCCGCCGCCGCAGTGGGCGGCGTGACCCTGGTGTTCCAGCTGTTCACCCTGCCGCCGCTCGCACCCCGCAGGACCGCCCGCTTGAGGACGGTGCTGGAAGTGCTGTTGCGTCCGGGCATTGCCGTGGGCATGTTGGGGTGCGTGCTGGTGCACACCGGGCACTTTGCGCTGTTCACCTATATCCGGCCATTCCTGGAAAGCACCACTGGCGTCGATGCCGAGGGGCTGGCGTTGATGTTGCTGGGGTTTGGCGTTGCGAACTTTGCCGGCACGCTGCTGGCCGGTTGGCTGCTGGTGCGTCTGCCGCGTGGAACATTGGTGCTGATGCCCGCGCTGGTGGGCGTTGCGGCGCTCGCCCTGGCGCTGTTGCCTGCAACCGTGACCGGGCAGGTGTGGTTGTTGATGCTCTGGGGCCTGGCGTTTGGCGGGGTGCCGGTGGCCTGGTCGAACTGGGTGGCGCGGGCCGTGCCTGACCAGGCGGAAAGCGCCGGGGGCATGGTGGTGGCTTCAGTGCAGTCGGCGATTGCCGCCGGGGCGGCGGCAGGCGGCGCGATGTTCAGTTTCAGTGGTATCGGCGGGGTCTTTGTCGCGGCAGGTATCTTGATGCTGTTGGCGGCACTGTTGATTGCGCTGAAGGTGAAGGTTGAAGCGCCTCCACAAGGTGCAGAGGCGGGGCCGGCGTTTCATCTCTGAAACCGTGTTAGAGGCAGGGGGCGAGAATAAACGCATGCGCTTCGCCCCCTTTCAGTTCGCTTGATCAATCCTGCTGGTTTTGGGCTCAGTTCCGACTCCGAGCAATCGTAGCTGAACGACCGCCTGCTGATCATTGACCTGCAGCGACCCTCGTATCTCTCTTTACTTCAGTAGCTGCGCAAAATAACCTCTGCCTCGCAGGCACCGTCCTGCTCCTTCAGGTTTGGCAAGGCGCTTCACACTCACCAGCACCGCCTGGCAGGTGTCATGGTGCTTGCACGTTGAGGTTCTGCGATGAGCGCAGTCGTTGATCATGGCGTCCGTTTCGGACGAATTGCAGTAACGCTTCCCGTAAAGGACATGGGCAGGGCCCATGATTTTTACACCAGGGTCCTGGGGTTTACGAAAGCCTTCGAAAATGGAAACCCGATCGGCTTCATGATTCTGCAGCGCGACCAGGGCGAGCTGCATTTGACCTTGCAACCCAACCACCCAGCCGCCGCGTTCACGATTGCCCACCTGATGGTGGACGATGTCGACAGGCTGCACGCCGCTTGCGTGCAGCATGGGGCGAGGATCATCAAGCGCCTCAAGGATCAGGATTACGGGTTGCGGGCGTTTGTGTTCGAAGACCCGGACGGGAATCGTATTGATGTAGGTCAGCCGCTCTAACCGAGCAATCAGGGAAGATAATGTTGACGACTACCGATGTTGTTCACACGCTGCGTGCACCGTCAGAGCTTGATTACTACGACACCCGGTCAGCCCCGCTGCCTACTGAAATCACCGCGCTGGATGCCTGGAACATCATGACCGGCGAACCGGGGCCGTTGATGCAGGTGGCTTTCCGAATCAGGGATGCCATTTCCTCGTTGTTTGGTGTGAAGCGCATCGGTGGGTTCTCCGGCACCTTGCGCGAGGCTGTGCAGGTCGGCGACCGGCTGGACTTCTTCCTGGTGGAACGCAGCGCGCCCGACATGCTGGTGCTGACCGAGCGTGACCGGCACCTGGATGTGATGATCTGCCTTTCAATCGCTGACCGTGTACTCACGATCACCTCGTCGGTTGTCACCCATAACACCTATGGGCGCCTCTACATGCTGCCAGTGGGGCCAGCGCACAAACTCATTGTGAATGCTCACCTACGACGACTTGAACGAACGCTGCAAGAGACAGCCGCAACGCCCGGCGGGTAGGCACGTTCACCGCCCGCCGGGAGGTGGATCAATTGCCTTTTTCAGCCGCCAAGAAGTACGCAACCAACGCATTGGCGTGACCATGGCCCATGCCGTGTTCAGTCTTGAGCAAGGCCACAAGCTCCATATGCTTCCTGGAACTGGCGGCCTTGAGCAGATCCAGCCAGTGGCTAATGGGTTGCCCATAGTTTTTTTCGATGGAGGGGAAGTACGACGCTGGCCCTTTTGTTTTTGTGTCGTCGGTCATGATGCAAACTCCCTTTTTGCTGAGGTGATAATGCCCGGATAACGTTACCGCTCTGGACTCACCGGGTCCACCGTACGGCCCGTCCCTACAGGCCCCCGTTGGCCTCGCCAATCAGAATATCCTCGAAGAACGCCCCGACCGGTTGTGTGGGATGGCAGATCTGTATCTCCAGCACCCAGACCATCTCGCTCGGTACGATCTCGACTTCAGCCAGCTTGTCCTGCCCGAACAGGGCATGGGGGAAGTCGGCGATGCGGTGTCCGGCCAGGTTGCGCTCAAGGCGCCAGCCCTTGGAGAGGGCGCTACCCTCAGCGAAGTCGTACAGCTCGCGCCCGGTCAGCCCGCGGTGCCAGGCATCGCGGGTCTCGTCGAACACTTCATGCAGGGCCTTCGTGCAAGCGTCATGCAACGGGTGCTCGCCGAAGACGAAGGTGTCGCCATAATCGCCTTCATAGCCATCCCACACCGGGCCAAGGTCCACCACGGCGATATCGGTGGGCCGCAGCTTGCGCAGCAGGTCGATGCCTTGGCGGGGTGTGCGGATGGTGTCTTCGCCAAAGCGAATATAGGTGGGATGCCAGGTGTGAGACGCGCCCATGGCCTGCAATGTCTCGCTGGCCATTGCGAGGGCTTGCGCCGTGGTCATGCCGACTTTCAATTGATCGGCGATGGCGGCCAGGGCCCTGACCGTTTGCTCGCGGGCCGCGAGCATGCCGTCCAACGAGTAGCGCGGGCCGACTTTTTCCAGCACCGGGTGCCGCGTGTTGAGCGACTCCGCTGGCGTCAATGCACCGCTGGGGACGAAGGCTTCGGCGACAAAACGATGCGCCTGCGCACCTGCCGCCAGGCAGGCTTCGCGGGCCTGGTTGATCATCGTGCTATTGCCGCAGGCGTAGATTTGGCTCTCGGCCCAGTCATGGGGCTGTGTCAACGCGACCTGCTGTACGCGGGCGTCTGCCGACAAAACCCGATGCCAGAGAAAGCGTGGATGGGCCTGGCTGGCCCGTTCGAGAAACTCGACGTCATAGAAGTCCGCCGGTGCCGAGTTACCCCAATACAGGGTGACCTCGGCCTGGCGGGCCAGGGCCGTCAGCAACAAGGGCTTGATACCGGCATAACCGGTCCCGGTAGCGAACAGCACAACAGGGCGCTCATCGTCGTGTTGCCAGGTGCAGGCGCCCACGGGGCCTTCGAGTTTTACGGCATCGCCCACTTGCAGGGTCGGCAGGATGCGTTCGGAAAACAGGCCGCCGCTGACCTGGCGAATATGAAATACCAACCGGCCTTGATCCTGCGCGGGCAGATTGGCCACGGAGAAACAGCGGCTGTCGCCATCGTCGAGGCGAAACCTGAGGTACTGGCCGGCCCGGACTTCGAGTGGCTGGGCAGTCAGCAACACCAGCTCGACGATGTCGGCGCTCAACGCGCGTTTGCTGATCACCTGTGCGCTGGCTTCCAGCGCGGGCGTGTCCAGTGACCAGCCGGGGATTTCCACGCGCATGTCGCTGCAGGCATGGCTCTGGCACAGCAACATCTCGTCAGCCGCGAGCGGATAAGAAGGGGCAGGGGTGTCGGGTGTGCGCAGCTTTTCCCGGTGCTGGCCCGACACCACCTTGACCTTGCACGATCCGCAGGCGCCGCGCCGGCAGGAAAAGGGTACGGCGAGACCGCTGGCCAGCATGGCGTCGAGCAGCAATTGATCGGCAGCTTCGAAGGATTTGCCCGAGGGCAACAATTCAACGACATGGCGGTTTTGCATAAACACCTCGGGGCAATTGAGGCTCGATTGTTGCGGTAGACTAGGACCAGGAGAACCTCCAGTTTTGGATAATTCATATGGTCCAGCTTCGCAAATGGCGCCCGTTGCTCAAACTCGATGGGGCGCAGCCGCAGGCGTCCTACAGAAAGATCGTCGAGGGCCTGGTGAGTGCGATTGTCGAGGGCCGCCTGCGCCCCGGAGCGCTGTTGCCCGGCACGCGGGAGATGGCGCAACTGCTGGACGTCAACCGCAAGACGGTGATCCTTGCCTACGAGGAGGCGGTGACCAAGGGCTGGCTGGTCAGCCTTCAACGTCGCGGTACCTTCGTCAGTTCGCAGTTGGCGACAGGCGCCGTGCCGGCCACCCGCGCCCCGAAGTCGTTTGCCCCGGCATTGCGGGAGGTGCCTGCGGCGGCCTATTTCACCCCAGGCGAACAGGTGACAGCCCTGCAACACCGGCCCGGCGCGCTGTTTTTCGACAATGGCGCCTGTGACCATCGCTTGCTGCCGCAAGCCGTGCTGCACCGCTATTACCGCAATGCCTTGCGCAACAGCTTTACCACCAACACCGTGCGCCATGGCAGCGAAGGCAGCGGCCAGTACCTGCGCAATGCCCTGGCCGAAATGTTGCGCCACAATCGCGGCCTGACGGTCGGCGCGCCGCAGATTTGCCTGACCCAAGGCGTGCAGATGTCGCTGTACCTGACCGCCAGCGCGCTGCTCAAGCCCGGTGATGTGGTGGTGGTCGAACGCCTGAGTTACCCACCGGCCTGGGAGATTTTCCGCCAGTTGGGTGCGCAACTGGTCACCGTGGACCTGGACGACGAAGGTTGCCGGGTCGACCAGCTCGCCGAGCTGTGCCGCCTGCATAACGTACGGATGATGTACGTCACCCCCCATCACCAGTTTCCTACCACCGTCAGCCTGCGTGCCGGCCGTCGCCAGCAGCTCCTGGAACTGGCCCGGCTGCATGACTTCTGCATCATCGAGGAAGACTACGACCACGAGTATCACTTTGCCGGACGGCCCTATTTGCCCCTGGCCAGTGACAGCGCGCAGCGTCATGTGATCTACATCGGCTCGCTGTCCAAGTCCCTGGGCAGCACCTTCCGTTGCAGCTACATCGTTGCACCGTCGAACCTCATCGAAGTGCTTGAGCGTACGGCGGCGGTGAGCCTGGGCCAGGGCGATGCCGTGATGCAGCGGATGCTCGCGGACCTGATCAATGATGGCGAATTGAAGAAGCACCTGCGGCGGGTGTCCAGGGAATACCGTCGGCGTCGGGAGACCCTGCTCAGTTGTTTGCTGGAAGCTTTTGGCGAGCAGATCTCTGTGCAGGAACCCGAAGGCGGGCTGGCGCTGTGGGTAAGGTTCGCCGACTCAATCGACGTCGACCGACTGGCCGAAAAAGCGCTGGAGCTGGACCTGGTGGTGCGCAGCGGTCGCCTGTTTTCACCGTTTGATCATCCTGAAAATGCCTTGCGCCTGGGCTTCGCCTCGCTCAATTCGGAGGAAATCCGCGTCGCTACGCAGCGTTTGGCTGAGGCTTCACGGGCGATTGGGGGCGCGGCTAAATAATTAAGCCGGCTCAAAGGTGGATGTGTAAGGATATGTTACTTAGCCTTTGATACTGCCAATAACAGGAACCGACGCTGATGCTCGCTGCCTTCAGACACTACCCGTTTTCGGTCAATCTGCTGCTGTCGTCTGCGTTGTTCCTGACCCTGGGGCGCGCCATTACCCTGCCGTATATGGTGATTTATCTGTCATCCAACTTCACGTTGGGCATCAGCGAAATCGGCCTGGTGGTGGGCGGTGCAATGCTCGTCGGTTCGTTGCTGAGCCTTTACGGCGGCTACCTGACTGACAAAATCTCCAGCTACCGATTGATCCTCAGCTTCACGGGGTTTTTCACCGTCGGCTTCATCGGCATGTGCGTCACGTCGCACCTGTGGCTGTTTTTCCTGTTTCTGGTGTCGTTCAACTTCGCCTATTCAGTGATCGATATCGTGGTCAAGGCCGCGTTTGGCAAACTGCTGCCGGAAGCCGAACGCGGCAAAGTGTTTTCGGTGCGCTACACCCTGATCAACATTGGTTACGCAGTGGGGCCGTTCATTGGCGCCGGGCTCGCGCACATGGATATGAAACTGCCGTTCCTGGTGTCGGCGATCCTGGGCATGGGCTTCTTCCTCACCTATTGGGTGTGGGGCGACAGGAGCCTCAGCTCCGCCGACCCGGCCAATGCCCCGGTGTCGTTCGTCGCGGTGGGGCGCATTCTGCTCAAGGACTATCGCCTGGTCTGCTTCACGGTGGGCGGCGCGTTGAGCGCCGTGGCGTTCGGCCAGTTCACCGGCTACATCTCGCAATACCTGGTGACCACAAGCACGCCGGAATTTACCTACCGGGTCATCAGCTCGGTGGTGGCGGTCAATGCGACCGTGGTGATCTGCCTGCAGTACATCGTGGGCAAGCGCATTACCAACGAGCATCTGAATCAATGGCTGACGGCGGGCTTCAGCCTGTTTCTGCTGGGCGTCGTCGGTTTTGCGCTGTCCACCACCGTGCTGCATTGGGCGTTGGCCGTGGCGATATTCACCGTGGGCGAAATCATCGTGTTCCCGGCCGAGTACATGTTTATCGACCGCATCGCACCGGAGCACCTGCGCGGCATGTATTACGGCGCGCAAAACCTGTCCAGCCTCGGCGGTGCGCTGGGGCCGGTGCTGTGCGGGTTTGCCCTGGCAACGCAGTCGGCGCATTTCATGTTCTATATGCTCGCGGCGTTTATCGTGGCGGGTGGGTGCTTCTATCTGATGGGGGCTTCCTATTCCAAACGCTACGACACTGGACGCGGGGAGTGAGTGCTTTACCTATCCTCCACGCCTGCCCAGGTGAGTAAGCCAAACTCAGGTGTTCATGGCGGCCCCTTCAAAAAACGCCGCGCATGATCCGGATCCGGCAACAGGCAGGTGTCGTATTTCCCGAAGAGCCGATAGCGATTACGCGCGATGCGATCATAAGCCCAATCCCGAAGGAAGCGCGGGATGGCGCGCAGCACCAGCAACGGGCGCCAGCGGGCAGGCAGTTGCGCAATGATTTCGAACACCGCCTCCGAACGCTCCCAGTAATGCCTGTCGCGGATCACTGCGAGGGTGTCGAACTGATCCAGCGGCAACCCGGCCCAGGCTAATAGCGCCTGACCTTCGGGCGACTGAACGGCCGCCAAGCGCACATGTCGGTCGTGGTCGTGGCGAATCAGGAACCTCGCCCAGCCGTTGCACAGCTTGCACACACCGTCGAACAGCACCACGGTTTCGCCGGGCTTGAGGAGTGGTGCGGGAGTAGGCCGGGTGTGGGAGGCGGGCATCAGCGTGGGTCCAGTCGGGCCGGGTTAGCCTGGATCATACCCGCGTTCGGCACGACTCAGCGCTGCCCGCAGCCCCGTCGATGCACTGGTGAGTGGAGCAGGGCCCGTCGTTACAAGCGAAGAGGCTTCGCTCATGGACGCTTGCGCCAGTGCCACGATAGACGCGCCATCCCCATAGGCACGGTCCGCAGCCTTGGCGATGGTCGCGAGATAGCCGTGCAGGTCGCCCGCCTTGAACATCGCCCACGCCCCCGGAACCAGTTGCACCTCCACCGACGCCCCGGTGTGCTGTGCCATCTGGTAAAACAAGCGAGCAGTCGGCTCGAGTGTGGTTTCGACAGCGCACAACACCACCACCTTCCCGCCAGCTTGAACCGCCGCGAATGCCAGCGCTTCATCTGCCCGCAAAATCGGCACCGGGGTGTGAGTACCGGCAAGTTCAACCACCGGGCCCAGGGTCGAACAGGTGAGCACCACTGCATCGCAGTGCTGAGCCAGGGCAACCAGCGCCAGCTGCGTTTCCTCGGCTATGCCTGCGGTCAGCTTACCCGCGCATTCAACCGCTGCCAGAAGATCGGCCCGGACTGCATGGTGCAAAACCCGTGACCTGATCCCCAGCGCTGCTGCGGCAGCGTCAAACACGGCAATGTTGCTCTCGGCGGTATGCAGGCAGGTAATACGCATCGCTCAGGTCTCCGGCACTTTTGAACACCCGCCGACTTTAACGCGACAACACCGGCGCCGCGCCTTTTTCCTCCGCGCCCACCTCATGCAGCGAGATCCGCGACGTCTCCGGCAACGCCAACCCGCCCGCCAACGCCAGCACCGCCACCGCAATCAGATAAAACGCCGGCGACAGGTTGCTGCCGGTGGTACTGATCAACCACGTCGCCACCAACGGCGCCGTACCGCCAAAGATCGTGTACGCCATGTTGTAGGTAATCGCCGAAGCCGTATACCGAGTGCGTGTCGGAAAGGTCTCCGACAACAACGCCGCCGTCACCACCCCACACAGCACCGCGCCCACCGCCAGCAACATCACCCCTACCACCGACGCCGCGAACGACCCGGAACTGGCCATCAGGAACGACGGGTACACCACCACAATCAACAACACACACGCCGTCATCACCGTGACCCGACGCCCCACCCGATCCGAATACAACCCCGCCAGCGGGCAGATCGCCGCCGCGAAAATCAGCGCAATCAGCGACACCAGCAACGCCACCGCCCGACTCAAGCCACCCGCCACCTGCAGATACGTCGCGAAGTAGGTGGTGAACATATAGAACGACAACGCCGTGAGCGACACAAAAGCGCCCAGGCAACAGATCGCCGCACCATGGTTGCGCAAGGTTTCCTTGAGGGGAGAGTGCGCTACCGCGTGCTCCTGCTTCACCGCCTGGAAGGCCGGCGTCTCATCCAGCTTCCAGCGCAGGTAAAGCCCCACCAGCCCCAGCGGCGCAGCGATCAGGAACGGCAAGCGCCAGCCCCAGCTGCCCATTGCCTCGGCGGACAGCGAAGCCTCCAGGGCGTACGCCACCACGGCCGCCGCAGCGAACGCAGAAAACGTCGACACCGGCACAAAACTGCCATACCAGGCGCGCTTGTCACTGGGCGCGTGCTCCATCAGATAGGCACAGGCCCCGGCGTATTCGCCCCCGGCGGAAAAACCCTGGGCGCAGCGAATCAACGACAACAGAATCGGCGCCGCCACGCCGATGGCGGCGTAGGTGGGCAGCAGGCCGATCAGCGTGGTGGCGCCCGCCATCAGCAAAATCGTCATGGCCAGCGTGCGTTTGCGCCCGATCCGGTCGCCGAGCATGCCAAAGAAAATCCCGCCCAGGGGCCGGAAGGCGAAGGCCACCGCGAACACCGCAAAGGTCTTGAGCAACGCCGCGCTGGCGTCACCGCTGGGGAAGAATTGCTGGGCGATGGTGGTGGCGAGAAAACCGTAGACGGCGAAGTCGAACCACTCCACGAAGTTACCGATACCGGCGGCGATGATCACTCTGCGCAGGGTTTGGGGGCTGACCTGGTCGGTGGATGGGCTCGTCATGGGGGAAGGCCTCGGCGGTGGTAAGGGGATGCTTGATTATCGGGGGCGGGGATTGGGCGGCGGGGCTCAAAAGAGTCGTCCGCGTAGTCAGTAGCGACTGGGTGGGAGTGATGCAGGCAGGATTTGGGCCAGGTAAGGCGGGGAGCTATCCAGGGAGGGGGTGGGTGATTTCTACGCAAGGACCACAACGGAAAAGGGGGCATTTATTAGATCAAAAATAAATGCCTCCTTTTCCGTCCCGTATTGAGACCTACGCGACCTGAGAGGAATAGGGGTCTGACTCCTATTTCATTCTTAGCGTACAAAGCCGTTTCAGTAACTTAATGCCCTGAAACCGGCTCTTCCTCCTGAACTTTGCGTATGACGTTGGAGACCGACTCCAGAGCCACCAGGTCTTGCCACTTGCCATCTGCAACGATTCTGCCCGTGTCGAAGACGATGACTCGATCAAAGTGATTGAGCACAGTGAAATCGTGGGTTACACAGATTAGACTTTTATCGGCAAAGCAGGTGAAGAGTGCATCCCAGATTAACGAGGCGCCCTGAGGATCAACGGATGAGGTCGGCTCATCGAATATGTTGAAATTCCCAGGTCGTAGCAGCACGCGTAGAAGCGAAAGCTTTTTTGCTTCGCCACCGGAAATACTGGTCGCGTCTTGATTTATCGTTCGAACAGGCAATTCGTCAAACAGGTGCTGGATATTGAGCTGCGCCGCGACGCTGCTAAATGTCGAGTTGAACGAGCCATGAAAAAAAACAGCGTCTGCCAGGTTGCCTGATAAAAACTTCGGAGTTTGGGGGCAATACCGAATGAGCCGAAAATGTTCCTCTTCAGCGATTGACTCTAGCGCGGTCTGCCCTATCCGGACGGTGAGCCCGGAACGCTGCTTCACGCCCACGAGCAGTTCCACAAAGGTTGATTTTCCGGAGCCACTTGCCCCAACGACGGCAAGATGCTCACCGGGGCGCACTTCGATGGCCTGTTGAATGACTAATGAAACTCCCTCGGCGATCAGTGCAGTGGAGGCGGGGTAAATCAAGCTGTCAGAATCCAAGGGCAAGCTCTCGGCCTTACCCTTGAAGCTTTGCTCGCGCAGAATCGATCGAAACTTGGCGTAGTCCGAAGAGAATTGATCGGCGAAACGATAGACCTCTCCGATGCTGAACACCGTGTTGAAAAACATCGTGGATAAGGTAAACAAGACGACAAAGTCGCCGACCGTCAGTTCGGACGCCGAAGCCTGTCTTACAAAGATGCCGTACCCGATCACTGTGCTGCTGGTCAGGGTTAAGAAAAGTGCCCTTGACGCCCCTAGTACCGCAGCGGAATATCCGACTTTTGTGGCGGCATCCGCGTACTGGTAAAACGTATCGAACAGGGGTTTCAGCCCCGATTCCTGGGCCCGCTCCAGCCTTATCTGTTTACCCGCCTGAATCGTGTTTGCAAATACTCCCGCCTGTTCATCTTCGGCGTCATTGACCGCATCGATATGAGCGCGGCGCCACGTGATCAAGTAGTGGGTCAATGCCAGGTAGACGCCGGAAAGTGCAAGCACAAGCGCCAGGAACACAATATTCGCAATCCATACCAGCCACGCCGAAATCACGATGAACTCGATGCAAAGCGGCAAAATAGTGATCAGCGCGTAGTTAAGAATTCGCTCGCTGGCTTGTATGCCGCGTTCAATCGATTTGAGCATCTTGCCGATATTGATCGATGAGAACAGGTCGAAGTGCTTGGTGAATATCTCGCGAACCCATCGAATCGAAACATCGCTGAGCCCTTTTTGAATAAAACGGGTCAAGTAGTACCCCTGAATAGGGATAAGAATAACGTTAATAACGCCGACGCAGATAAACCCCAACAGATACAAGGCCGTCTCTGAATCCAAGGTGTGCTGGGTAAAGGTATCTACTACGCGCCCGATGATAATCGCCGGCATTATGGTTGCCACTTTGGATAGGATGACAATAACCATCACCAGCCAGAACAGCCTCTTATGGCGGTAAAGTGCGTGTTTAAAATCCTCAAGCATGACCCGCCTCCTCAGTTGCTCTCGTTAATTGTGTTCAAGCAAAACGTTGTTGGGTACCACGAGAGAAAAGAGTAGGGGGCAGCCCCCGTTTTCAATAATGGTGGTCTGACCCCTATTTAAAAATGTGGGCGCAGGCTATCCCAGTTCACACTAGCCTCCAATACCAGCCTCGCTATTATTTATGCATACCCAAAGAGAAAAATATTCTATGAGACTACTCTATAAATTTTCACATGTTGTGCCTCATGGGGCGTGAATTCAGGAACTCTCAGGATTTTCCAATCAACTTGCCGCATGGCGTTGTCACGTCGTGACTTTCCCGGCACGGGCCACTATTTGCCAAGAAAATACTTCATGACGCAGTTCTCTATTTTCTACTGCGCAGTTGATACCAGCCCTTCACCGTTCTCCCGTCAGGCACGTCACCACGCTTTCGCAGCTCGCGGTAATCGCCAGCTGCAAGACCCAAACAGCGCAGACACCAGAGAAGAATAGGGGTCAGACCACGTTTTCAATAATGGTGGTCTGACCGCTATTTCTGCATCTATTATCTGAGGTCGAACCAACGACCGAAGTTGTCGAAGTGGGATTACTTTTGAGCATGGGGCCGCCGATGCAGGGAAAAACGTTCGAGATAGTGCGAATAGATCAAATCCACGAAATTGTTTCGCCAACCGTAGAGTCACTTTTACAGCCGTTAGGATTCGAAGTTCAGGGCCCGCTATCCTGGCTTCGTAGCGTCGATGCTCCCATTCGCCAACTCTTTCGCCTTGAGCAGTGGAAAGGCGGCGCGCTAGCGCCGTCATGGGCTCTGTCACTGGACTTCGTTCCCCATCTTTCCGGCAATGAAATCAAATGGCACAGGACGTCAAAATCAGCACGACCTGATCTGACTTTCGATGTGCGCGATCGAGCGTTTGATATCTCATGCAGCTGCGGACCTGATGCCATAGCAACCAGCGCACCCAATATCCTCCGGGCTGCCATTCCAAAAGCTGAATCGTTTTGGGACGAGGCTCGTTCGATAGCCGACCTGCCTGGTGCTTTCGAGCGGGTCAAGCAGCATTTGTCGACGGGTGGCCTGGGTTTCTACAACTACATACAACATCCTCTTGCATACGCGTTTGTATTGGCCATGAACGGCAAGCCCGACACAGCCGAAGAAGAGTTTCAACGCTATTCACAGCGTCTTTCAGAGGCGGCTCGAAAAAAGCTCCGCAAGCTATTCATTGATGCAGGCGGTCACCTTGGCTAAGCGAGTACGGCTTTTTCAACAGAATCGGCCAGAAGCGGCCGCTCATGACCGACCGCTTCCGACCCAAAGCTGCACTTCGCGAAGGGCAGCAATCGGCCAATAGCTGCCAGTGATGGAAAGCTGCTCCTGAATCAAAGCGGAGGTTAAGCAGTGCATCTGGCAGTATGTTTTCTGACAAGCTTGTCCCGAATCCTTCGCACAAATAAATTGACGAGTACTTCAATCCCATGACCAAAGGTCTGAGTGATGCCAACCTTAACTACGTACTTAAGGCACTCGAAAATGACCAAAATATGGGATTAAGCGTGATGTGTGAGCATCTGCAGATCGAGAGTCACGATCTTGTAAATCAATTGGCGATCTCAATGGCGACACTGTTTATGACGGGCACTCGCGATTTTCATTACTGTGATGAAGTAATGAATATTGTCAGCAGCTATATTGGCGACTTGTGCATGCACGTGGAGGTGCCCCAACCGGCATTCTCTATTTACCAGGCATTTGATGCAGGTGAGTATTGGCACAGCGGCGATGACCGGGACATATTTCCTTGGGAGAAGTGGACGCGGCCTGAGCTCGAGAGAATATTGTGTGAGATCAACGACGGCGCAACCGGGCTTTCGAAGTAGGTTCGACTTGACTCTCAAAGGACTGCTTTTGGCTGTGGATTCAACCGGTCGATGCAACAGATTGGCTAAATCGTTCTGCCGGTCAACGCCCCCTCTGCTGTGCTGGTTACATTTGATGCAAACGACTGGTCAAGTCGAATTAAAGTGAGCGGGTAAGTGGAATGCAATTCTCCAGCTGAATTCGGGCACCGCAGAGGCGTCGGTTGAAGGTAAATGCGCGTCAGCCTGATTTTCTGATCATATCCAGCTCATCCTCCAGCGCGCCTAAGAATATTTTGACCCGCATAGGCGTAAAACGTCGGCTAGGCGTCACGGCCCAGACCGAGAGATCCTCCATTTCGGCATCCTGTAACTCAACGATTTCAAGCTTACCGTCGCGCACTTGGCGGATGATGTCCCATGAGGTCAGCATGGCGAGGCCGAGACCTTGGATCGCTGCGCTTCTTACCGCGTCTACGCTGCTGGTGTTGACACGACCGTTTACACGCTTGCGAGTGAGCGCTCCATCAATGATGAACGGCCAGCGCGGAATGGCTTGAAGCTGAATGCAGTGGTGAGCCGCCAGCTCAGTCAACTTCGTAGGTCGGCCATGGCGGCGTAGGTAGTCAGGCGATGCACATATCACGCGGGGGTTTGAAGTAATTCGCTTGGCGACCAGTTCGGAATCTCCCAATGGTGCAAGGCGAAGGGCTAGATCCAGCCCTTGTCCGACGATGTCGATCACTTTGTCCGAGAGATCTAGGTCAACGCTCAGATCAGGATGGGCTTCCAATAAGCGAGAGAGCATAGGCACCACTATTGATTGGCCAAATACGCTCGGTGCGGTCATGCGCAGGACGCCTTTCGCTTTGGCGGACGCCGGGCCCAGTTCGCTTTTCGCACTGTCTTCCGCATCAATTATCGTTGATGCATACGGCAGGAAGAGCTGGCCTTCAGAGGTGAGCGAAACTGATCGGGTGGTGCGATGGAACAAGCGCGTGCCCAATTCTTCCTCCAGTGCGGCCACTCGCCGTGACACCTGCATAGGCTGCACATCCAGTTGACGCGCAGCAGCGGAAAGACTGCCGGCAGACGCGACTGCCTGAAATACCCGAAGGTCGGACGTCAGCATTTTATATCCTTTTTTGTTAAGCCCGCTTCACTGGCAAGAGCCTTTGTCTCGCCAATTTCGCTCGATAGCATGCTTGAAACAGCCGGTTCCATAGTGTGTTAAACGACTTTACGAGGCAATTATGAGCGAAACAAAGCAAGTCATCTTATCGGCCTACGATATCAAAGGCGCGCATTTCCGGAACCGCCTATCGGTAGCACCGATGACGCGGGTAACTGCGACGGAGGACGGCCTGGTCACGCAAACTATGCGTGACTATTACCTACGGTTCGCCAAAGGCGGGTTCGGTCTAGTCATCACCGAAGGTTTGTACACCGATAAGGCATTTTCGCAGGGGTACCCCAACCAACCGGGATTAGCAGATGAGGAGCAGGCAGCAAAATGGGCGATGCTCAACCAGGATCTGCAGGCGCAGGGCACTCTCGTTTTTGCGCAGATCATGCACGCCGGTGCGCTGAGTCAGGGCAATATCTATCGCCATCACAACATCGCCCCCTCTGCCGTACAGCCCGTGGGCAAGCAGATGACTGTTTACCATGGCACAGGCTCCTACCGTATGCCTGTCGAAATGACTGAAGCTGAGATCGCGGAGGCCATTCAAGGCTTCGTGGATACGGCAGCACGTGCGGTCGAGGTGGCAGGATTTGATGGTATCGAAATCCACGGAGCGAACGGGTACCTACTCGACCAGTTTCTGACGGCCCACACCAACTTGCGCAATGACTGCTGGGGCGGTGATATCCGTCAGCGGATGAGTCTTCTCGTCGAGGTGGTCGCTGCGGTGAAGGAACGTATCGGAGCGAAAGTGCCGGTGGGCATCCGTATTTCTCAGGGCAAGGTCAACGATTTCAAGAACAAGTGGCTCGGTGGTGAAAGCGACGCTCAAATTATCTTCAGTACTCTGGCTGATGCTGAGGTCGATTTTATTCATGTCACTGAGTATGAGGCGTGGCAGCCTGCATTCGAGGGTTCTCAAGAAAGTCTCGTCGCTATGGCCAGGAAGTATGCTCCGGGCGTGTCGATCATTGCGAACGGCGGCCTGCATGATCCAGATCGTGCAGCCGAGGTAATACGTTCGGGGGCTGATCTTGTGGCGTTGGGGCGCGGCGCGCTCGGCAATCCTGACTATCCTTTGCTGATCGAGGCAGGCGCAGAGCTTCGTGAGTTCGATGGTTCCATCCTTCAGCCCATCGCCAACATCAAGGAACGTGAATTGGACGTAGAGTTGTGCGAATAGCCGCGACTAACTCGTAGACTAATAGCCGCGCGAATGCCCGTCCCATCATCAGGGCGGGCATTGCAGCTGCTATTTAATCCGTGTCAGGAATATGGCGTTACAGGCGGGCTGGGCAAGTTGAAATCAGTTCTATGCGATCAGCGTGCACCAGTACGTTATGCTCGAACTTCACGAAGCCAACGTCTTTTCGTCCAGCCATGCATTCGATGGCAATTGCCATGCCGGCCTCAATCTTCGTTTCGTTGCCAGGCACCAACCAAGGCGATTCCCAGCCAATACCGTAGGAATGCCCGTGCAGCGGGTATCCGCAATAAATCTCTCTGCTCTGAAGTACCTGCAGAACGACGTCATACAGCGCTTGTGCCGACACCCCCGGCCTGCACGCGTCAACGCCTGCCTCAATGGCCGCAATTGCGCCGTCGTACACTTCATTCTGTTCAGCTGTCCATTTACCGCCTGCGACGACAGATCGCGAAAAGTCCCAAGTGTAGCCTTCGACGGCTGCCCCGTACATGTCACAGTGGAAGAGGTCGCCCGCTTCAAGCTTGCGTGTCGTCCATTGCGGTGCCATGCCATGTGCGTAGAAAGATGAATGCGGGCCTGAGGAGCAGGCCGCGTCGATCATTGCCGCGCCCCGACGAATAGCAATGTTGTAGGCAGCCGCAACAGCATCGGCTTCAGTGGTGCCAACGGTGGCTGCACTTTTCATCATCGCCTCCATGGAGGCATTGCCCACCTCGGCGGCTTCGCGAAGCAGTTCGAACTCGAAAGCTGACTTATGGGTGCGCAGCCCTTCAATAGCGTAATCGAGCTCTATGAACTGTACGCCCACCGCAGCGCTGAGCAGGCGTTTGTAGACAGACGCAACCAACCAAGGCCCGGCGACCAGGCCTACGCGGGAACTGCCGAGGCCAATTTCCTTTAGCGTTGCCGCAACTTTGTCGGGAACGAAGCCATTTGCCGAGCGCACGTCCTGAACGGCAATCACGTCCCGACGAATCGCCGGTGACTCGGTGATTAAAATGGGTTCGCCTGTGGCAGGGATGATGACGGCGCCGTGAGAAAGTCCCGCCCAGAGACCCGGTAGATCCGGAGCATAGGGAAACACAGGGCAATAGTTGGAGAGGTAGATCAGGTCGTTAGCTGTGTCGACGGTGCCGCCACCTTTACCCCAGATAACCAGTGCCTCAACGCCGTTGGCCTTGGCAACAGCTTGGGCGCGCTTCCAACGATTTTCAAACTCAGACTGGGGAGTGCGATTCGTAAGCAAAGTGTCATCCTCTTGGAATGCTTAGATGAAACACCGAGCTTAATGGCGAGGTTTGTTGACGATAAGGCGGTAAGTTCGTTATAGGTTATGAACTTAAAGTTGATAATCGAGGCGAATGTGCAATCCACATCGAGCGGTCATAACCCGGCACTTCTCCCTGGACTTTCGGTGTTCGTTACGGTGGCCCGTAATTTGAGCTTTGCCCGTGCTGCCTCCGAGTTGGGTGTCAGCTCTACGGCGGTCTCCAAAACGATAAAGCAGGTGGAGGCAGCGCTGGGCGCCAGGCTCTTTAATCGCACCACGCGCAGCGTTTCCCTGACCGATGCCGGAAGTCAGTTACTCAAGACTGTCGAGCCTGCGCTGGCTTCCGTGGACAGCGCCATCGATCAGATCCGATCAGACTACGATCAGCCGAGCGGGGAGCTTCGCATAAATTCCTCCCACGTCGCGTTCGTCTCCTTGATCGAGCCTCATCTCACCGAGTTCTTGCGGTTGTATCCGGCCCTGAGCGTGGAAGTTTCCATCGACAACATTCTCAGCGATATTGTGGGAGGGGGATTCGATGTCGGCGTGCGGTTGGGGCATACCGTCCAGCAAGATATGATCGGCGTGCCTCTGGGGCCGCCCCAACATCGCATTGTCGTTGGTTCTCCAGACTACTTCCGTCAGCACGGCGAGCCCAAGGAGCCTCAGCTACTGATAGCTCATATCTGCATTCGTCAGCGACTTCATACGCGAGGGCAATTTTACGAATGGGTATTCTGTGTTAATGACAGAAATCAGCAGGTCAACGTGACTGGCAATGTCATATACGACGAAATGCGCGCGGTGGTTTCTGCTGCGTGCAAGGGCGTGGGGCTAGCCTACGTATTTCGCCAGTTTGCCGAGAAAGAGCTTGCCGAAGGAAAGCTGCGCGCAGTGTTGGAACCCTTCAGTCCGGTCGGGGAGCCTTTCTATTTGTACTATCCCCACCGAACGCACATGCCCGCCAAGTTGAGGGTCTTCGTGGATTACCTCAAAGCCAAATGCCCCTAGCCTGCTGACCAGGTTCTATAGTGCGAAAGCCCCTTAAGTATCACATCCAGAGCCAAGGCTTTTCAGTCGACTGCCGTTGCTAGATCGTTGCAACTCTCCGCTGCTCTGTGCTTTTCAATTTCGTCCAGCAGGTCGGCGTTTTGTTCGGCCCAATCGTATAGCGCCATCAAGGGCTCCACAAACCTGACCCCATTTTCAGTAAGCGAATACTCAACCATGGGGGGAATAACTTGGAAGACTTTACGGACGATCAGTTGGTCTCTTTCAAGTTCGCGTAGGGTCTGTGTCAGCATTTTCTTTGAGATACCGGGCATGGAGCGTTGGAGCTGGCCGGTGCGCAGCGGCCCGAAGCTCAGCACGTAAATCACCATCGAAGACCACTTGGGAGCCATGAGAAAGTGGATCCTGCGGGGAGGGCAGGTCTCGTAGACCACCAGGGGGTGACCTGGATTTAGAGAAGTAGGGATGCTCATGGTTACCTTTTGGTACCTACGTTACTAAATAGTGCCTAGTAGACAGAGTTGACCTATTCCCCCAATCTTAACTCATACTTTCCTTTAAGTCCTACCCATCTCAAGGAGGCACTCTCGTGTCCACGCCGCTGACTATGCATGCCCAGGTTCTAAAAGATTACACCGATGGAACCCTACACCTTACATCTGTAGTAAAGCCTACCGCTGGCCCCGGCCAAGTTCTCGTCCGCGTCGTTGCCAGCGGCCTAAATCCAATTGATACCAAGATCAGAGCTGGCGTCGCCCCGTATGCAATGCCCGAATTGCCCGCGATTCTCGGCACGGATTTAGCCGGTGTGGTTGAGCTCGTCGGTGAAGGGGTTAGTCGCTTCAAAGTAGGGGATGAGGTCTATGGGCTGACCGGGGGCGTACGTGGGCTTCCCGGCACATTGGCTGAATATTCAGCGGTAGATGCAGACCTACTGGCGCTCAAACCAGAAAATCTGAGCATGCGTGAAGCTGCTGCTCTGCCACTTGTATTCCTCACCGCCTGGGAAGGCCTCGTAGATCGCGCAAATGTCCAGCGGGGGCAGCGGGTATTTGTGCAAGGTGGCGCAGGTGGCGTTGGGCACGTCGCAGTCCAGATCGCAATCGCTCACGGAGCACACGTCTTCGCAACAGCTTCTTCGCAAAAGGCTGATATCGTTAAAGCATATGGCGCGACCCCCATTGACTACCGCAGCACAACCATCGAACAGATCGTGAGTGAATACGCGGACGGGGTTGGCTTCGATTTGGCATATGACACCGTGGGCGGGTCGAGCCTAGACGATGCTCTGATTAGCGTTAAACCTTATGGACACGTTGTCAGCTGCGCGGCTTTTGGTGTGCATAACCTGGCGGCAGGCTCACTCCGGTGCGTAACCCTTTCAGGAGTGTTCGTCCTTCTACCTATGCTCAGTGGTAATGGCCGCGCACATCATGGTGAAATCCTGGAATTCGCAACCCGCTTGGCGGAGGAGGGCAAACTCAAGCCTTTGGTAGATGAGCACGTCTATTCGCTAGAGGAGGCCCAAAATGCACACTCACTGGTTGAGTCCGGTCAGGCTGTAGGTAAGGTGGTGGTCAACGTAGGGTCTTGAACTCCTACCAAGCAGGCCAGATGGCGACCCTTGAGCCAGATTCGCTCACAAGCGCCAGCCGTTGATCATTCCAAACTAGGTCTGCTCAAACAACATCTGGAGAAGTAGGGCACGCACTGCCGAGCTCTACTTCAAACTTTTGATTTCTTCAGGCTGACTGAGTCGCCCCGGATTTCGTAGCCACTCCTAGTTGTCCGCTTTTGGCCGAAACCAGCCCTTTAATTTCCATACCGGTCTACCATGGCCCCCCCGGCAGTGGTTCCACGCGCTACCGACCTCAATCTCAAGGTATCGCCCATGACCTCGTTCACCCGCACCACCCCATCCCGCATCTCATCCGAGGCATCCCAATGAGCATCGACCAAATCAGCCTCCCAAAAGGCGTAGGCCCGCAGGCCATCAAACTCCTCGACGCCATCACCGGTGCTGACACCAAAGAAGACCTGAACCGCGCAGGCGGCAAGGCCGAAGGTTTTGTATTGGGTCTGGAAAGCGCCAAGGCCATCAAAAGCCAAATCGCCGAGTCGTTGTATGTGGCATACGACGACGCGGCGAGTAATCGGTTGGGTGAGTTGAAGGGCTAGTCCCGCAGGGCCGCGTTGGGCTCTACGCCCGAGGTGTTTCGCGGTCCATCAGTTTGCCGATCAGCAGCACACTCAATTCGCTCAGTTGGTGTATGGCCAATGCCACGTCGCGGTCTTTGCCGGTCAGTTCGTCGGACAGGTCGAGCAGCAGGGCGCTGACGGAGGTAACGGTTTCGTAGCTGTTGGCGATCAGGATTTCGCTGCTGACGCCGGAGGTGACGCTGAAGAGGGCGGTTGCCTCTGGGACTGTCTCGGCATCAGTGCCGGGATTGAGGTAGTGATCAATGGCGCGCTGGGCAGCCTGGTGGAGTTTTTGATCAGGCGTGTTAGGAGGATTCGGCGTTACTTTGAACATGGTGCAATTCCTGAATGGGGCCGACACCCTTTCGCTACTACACAATAGGGTGGCAGCTGTACGCAGGTTAGTAGACCGGGGAATTACACAAAGCCGGCGCACCCGAAGGCGCCCTACGCACAGCCACCATCAAGCACAGACAGGAACGTCTGATAGATGCAGCTCATGCACTATGTGTAATTGACCCTAGGGCTACTAAACCCGATCACTGAGTTTTCAGCGACCGAGCAACCTTAGAGATGGCCACCCAGGTGCACAAGCCGGCGGATTCTGACGTAAGCGTAGGCAATGGAGCAAGGTGGTGTTGTCTTTCAAAATGACGGATTTACCCCGTTGCCCCGCGTTAGCGTTGACGTTTTTCGCGAGCAAGCTTGCTCCTACAGGGCCGTGTGAACTTTTACCGGTGTGTAGGGCGTCCAAGCTGTAACGAACCCTGAGCCAAGGACACGCGATGATCACCTTCCTTATTTTTCTTCTGGCCTGCGGTGCTGCTGCGAGCACCGGCATTATCTTCAAACCGGGCGACTGGTACGCCACCCTGGTCAAACCCAGCTTCACGCCTCCCAACTGGCTGTTCCCGGTCGCCTGGACCATCATCTACCTGCTGCTGGCTTGGGCTGGCTATCGCTTGACCCTGATTCCCGGCAGCGAAATCGTGCTGGCTCTATGGGCCGCACAGATCGCCCTCAACACCCTGTGGACGCCCGTGTTCTTCGGCGCCCACCGGATTTTCGCCGGGATGGTGATCATCACGCTGCTGTGGCTGGTAGTGGCGGCCATGGTGCTGCTGACGGTGCGCCTGGATTTGATCACCGGGCTGATCCTGTTCCCGTACCTGGTGTGGCTCAGCGTTGCGGCTGCGTTGAATTTCTCCATCCTGCGCAATAACCGCTGAGCCTGGCGGCGTGGGCAGAGGGCGGAAACATCATTGCCATGATGCCCACGCACACTGGCCAAGGTGAACATCTCTTTTAGAGATAGAGGGAATATCGAATTGGGAACTCACACGCTGTGGCCTGCTGAAGAACATGAACTGGCGCAAATGCAGCGCTTTAACCAGAAGCTCGCCTGGATGCCGCGCTTTCGCATCCGCAACCGCGTGACGCCCCGGGTGATCCAGGCGCTGTTGCGCTCCAGCCAGATGGTGGCCGGCAACAAGTTGCTCAAGCATGGCCTGCACGCTGAAAGCCGGCGGGTGGGCTCGGTGCCGGTGCGCATCATCCGGCCGAAGGGCAAGGCCAGGGGCGTGGTGCTGGATATCCATGGCGGCGGCTGGGTGATCGGCAATGCGCAGATGAATGACGACCTCAACGTGGCCATGGTGAATGCGTGCGAGGTGGCGGTGGTGTCGGTGGATTACCGGCTGGCGGTGAATACACCGGTCGAAGGGATTCTGGAAGACTGCCTGGCCACGGCGCGCTGGTTGCTGGCGGACTGTGAGGAGTTCGCCGGCCTGCCGGTGATCGTTGTCGGCGAGTCTGCCGGGGGGCATCTGGCGGCGGCCACGCTGCTGGCGCTGAAGCAATCGCCCGAATTGCTGGCGCGGGTGAGCGGGGCGGTGCTGTATTACGGCGTCTACGATTTGACCGGTACACCGAGCGTGCGCACGGCGGGATGCGAAACGCTGTTGCTGGACGGGCCGGGCATGGTGGAGGCGCTGCGCTTGCTGACGCCGGGCCTGAGTGACGAGCAGCGTCGGCAGCCGCCGTTGTCACCGTTGTATGGCGACCTTGCCGGGCTGCCGCCGGCACTGATGTTTGTGGGGGAGCTGGACCCGTTGCTGGACGACACGCTACAGATGGCCGAGCGATGGGCGGGGTCCGAGGTGTTTTTGTTACCGCAGGCGGCTCATGGGTTTATTCATTTTCCGACGGCGATGTCGGGCCGCGTGCTGGCTTACAGTCGCGAGTGGATAACGGGTCGTTTACGCTCGGTTGGTTGATATTGGATTTTTACAACAAGGCCACATGGAAAGATGAAAATAAGAAAGTCGTTCATCGCGTCGCTGGGGATTTTATCGCTGGTTCAAACGTCACTGTCCTTTGCGGACAACGCTAACGGGAAAAACATTTATCTGCAGCGCTGCGCCATGTGCCACGGCGCGGATATCAAAGGCACGGGACCCTTGGCGAATAAAAGCAATCCGCCTACGCCTGACCTGACAACGGCTACTTTCAAAAAACGCTTGAGTGATTATCCGGGCGTTATCGTGTCGTCCGTCATTCTTCGTCCAAATGGCGACCTGATTCCCAGAACGTTGCGGGAGAACGGTGTGAGGTTGTCACCGTTCACCTGGAAAGTTCAGGACTTCCGCGACTTGAATCAGTACATGAGTGGAGTGATTTCAAAAAGCCGATGATGCTGCTCGTTCCCACGCTCTGCGTGGGAATGCATCCCGTGACGCTCCGCGTCACCAACAGCGGGACGCAGAGCGTCCCCGGCGGCATTCCCACGCGGAGTGTGGGAACGATCAGTCAGCAACCGCTCAACGCTACCTGCGGACGCTCACCTGCAAAGAAGAACGGCCGCAACCGCACGCCCACGCTATTGCCGATAAACGCCGCCACCAACCACACCCAGCCATGCAGGCTGCCCGAGGCAATCCCGCTGAAGTACGCGCCGATGTTGCAGCCGTACGCCAGTCGCGAGCCGTAACCCAACAGCAACCCACCGATCACCGCGGCGAACAGCGAGCGTGCCGGAATTTTGAGGCTTGGAGCGAAACGCCCGGCCAATCCCGCAGCCAACAGCGCACCGAGGATGATGCCGACGTCCATCACACTGGTGACGTCTTCCCACACCGGCGCCGCCAGGGCATTGGCATTGCCCGGCATTTGCCAGAACGCCCAGCTGCCTACGTCCACGCCCAACCCGCCGGCAACCTTGGCGCCCCACAGGGCGAACGCCGAAGTGATACCCCATGGCCGCCCGGCCAGTGCCAGGGTGGCGTAGTTGAGCAGGGCCAGGCCAATTGCGCCCCACACCAATGGCCATGGCCCGCGCAGGAAGCGGCGCAGGCCCTGGTGCTGGCTAGTGACGCCGGCTTCGAGTTGCCCGTGACGGCCTTTTTCCAGGCGCACGGTAACTGCTGCGATGACCCCGAACACGGCCAGGCTCGCGAGCAATGCCGGCATTACACCGAAGCTTTTGACGATGGAGATCGCCGGGAACGAGGGCAGGGCAAACCACCATTCGATGTGGTGAGTCGCAATCAACGAACCACAGATAAAGAAGAACAGCGTCACCAGCATGCGCGCGTTACCACCGCCCACAGTGAACAGGGTGCCGGACGCACAACCGCCGCCCAGCTGCATGCCGATGCCGAAAATGAATGCCCCGAACACCACCGAAACCCCGGCCGGTGCCACCAGCCCGACCACGGGCTGGCCGAACAGGGTGCCGGCCCCCAGCGCGGGGAAGAACAGCACCACGGCAATCGCCAGCATCACCATCTGCGCACGCAAGCCCGCGCCACGCCGGTCGGTGATGAACACCCGCCAGGCCGAGGTGAAGCCGAAGGCAGCGTGGTACAGCGTCAGGCCCAGTGCGGCGCCGACCACCAGCAACAGCACCTGGCGCGAGCCGACGCTGTTTTGCAGGAAGACGGCGCCGAACAGCAGGATGGCAAACGCCAGCAATGGCGCGACCGGCTTGCGCGCTGGGGTTGTGGACAGGGAAAGGCTCATCGGGAATCTCGGGTGATGTGGGTTAAGGGCGAGGTGGCGAAGTATAAACCTCGCGCTCCGCCACTGGCGCCTTGAAAAGCAACGCCAGCGCCACGATCACCGACAGCGCCACGGCCACTGCGCCCGCCAGGTACACCGATGCCACTCCGGCCACGCCGGCCAAGGCGCCGATCAGCGGGGTGCTGACCCCCAGCGAAATATCCAGGAACGCCACATACGCACCCATCGCCAGGCTGCGGGATTGGGGCGGCGCGCGCTTTATCGCCTCCACCCCAAAGCCGGGAAACGCCAGGGAGTAGCCGAAACCGGTCAGCGCCGCGCCCAGGTAGGCAGTCAACGCACTGTCCGCGCCCCAGATCAACAGCTGCCCGGCGGCTTCGATTATCACGCACACCAGCGCGACCTTGGCACCGCCGATCTTGTCGGGCAGGTGCCCGAAGAAAATCCGCGCGCCGATAAACGCCAGACCAAAGGCGGTAAACGCCAATGACGCATTGCCCCAGGCCTTGGTGGCAAACAGCAGCGCGATAAACGCGGTAATCACGCCAAACCCGACGCTTGCAAAGGCCAGGCCCAACCCCGGTACCCACACCGAGCGCAGCACCTTGAAAAACGAGGTGCGCCGCTGGCTGGTCGGCGCAACGCCTTGCGCTCCGGCGACGATGGCCAGTGCCAGCAGCGGAATCACCATGGTCCCGACGGCGATCCCGCTGAAACCCCACTGGCTATTCACCGTCACTCCTAGGGGCGCCCCCAGGGCAAACGCGGCGTAGATTGCGATGCCGATCCAGGCCATGACCTTGCCGGTATTTTGCGGCCCCACCAACCCGACACCCCAGCCCATCGAGCCGGTCACGATCAGGCTTTCCCCCAGCGCCAGCACCACGCGCCCGGCGAGCAACACCCACACCGAGACCACCGGTGATGCCACAAACGCCAGGGACGCGAGGTAGATCAAGCCGGAGCTGGCCGCCACCAGCATGCCCACAAGCATGGCGCGCTTGGGGCCGCGCATATCGGCAAAATTGCCGGCCCAGGACCGCGACAACAATGCCCCGGCAAACTGCGCACCGATCACCACGCCCACCACCAGCGGGTCCATGCCCAAGGTGTTGTGCAGGTGCAGCGGCAGCACCGGCAGTTGCATGCCGATGATCAGGAACCCGACAAACACCGCCAGGGTGATAGGCAGTAATTTCAGTACCACTGGGCTTACCAATCCAGACATGAGTTGAATCCTCTGACGGGCATCAGCCCAGGCGAACGGAAAGCTCGACGTCGTCACCGATCGGCACCGACAGGTAGCCGTTTGCTGGCGAACGCACCCGGGCCAGGTAGTCGGGGCAGTAGTCGGTGTTGTCGGCGATGATCAGCGCGCCGGGCTTGAGGCGGCTTTCCACCAGGTTCAACACGTCGCCATACAGCGCCTTGGCGCCGTCGAGCAGCAGCAGGTCGACGCTGTCGGGCAGGCCGGTGGCCAGGGTAACCAGGGCATCGCCTTGGCGGATCTCCACGAGGTCGCTCACGCCGCCTTGTTCCAGGTGTTGCCGGGCGAGGGCGATCTTCGAGGGCTCGAACTCGCTGCTGATCAGCGCGCCGCCGCCGTTGTCCCGCAGGGCGGCCGCCAGGTGCAGGGTGGACAGGCCGAACGAAGTACCGAACTCGACGATGGCCTGCGCTTTGCTGCTGCGTGCGAGCATGTACAGCAGGGTGCCGGTGTCGCGGGAGACGGGCAACCACAGGTCTTTCAGCATTCCGTAGAGTGCCAGGTAGTCGGTCTTGCTGCGCATCAGGCGGTCGCGTTCTTCGTGGGTCACTGTGTTGATGATGGGGCTGGTGGCGGCATCGGCCTGTGTGTACAGCCGTTCAATCAGGGCCGCCATCGGGGCCGAGGTAAGCGTATTCATGGGGATGTCCTGCTGCAGGTTGAGCGCCGTGAGGCGCCGGGCTAGTATGCGAATGATTCGTCGCATTTAAAGTATGCGAACAATTCGTCACATTCGCTATTCGCATTCCAACGGCAGCAGGAACGCCCCATGACCGATCGCCAGACCTCGCAGATTTCCTCACGCAAAGAGCCCAAACAGGCGCGATCCACCGGGTTGGTGTCGGCCATTCTCGAAGCGGCTATTCAGGTTTTGGCCAAGGAAGGTGCCAGCCGTTTCACCACCGCACGAGTCGCGGAAAAGGCCGGTGTCAGCGTGGGGTCGGTGTACCAGTACTTTCCCAACAAGGCGGCCATCCTGTTTCGGCTGCAGACCGATGAGTGGCAGCAAACCTCGCAGATGCTCAGCCGCATTCTGCAGGACGTCAGCCAGCCGGCCCTTGAGCGGTTGCGGGCGTTGGTGCATGCGTTTATTCGTTCGGAATGTGAAGAGGCGCAGATGCGCGTCGCCCTGAGCGACGCCGCGCCGCTGTACCGTGATGCGCCCGAAGCCCATGAGGTTCGCGCAGAAGGGCAACAGATTTTCCAGGCGTTCATGCTGGAACTGCTGCCGCAGGTGCCTGAAGCCACCCGCGCTTTGGCTTGCGATTTGATCGCCACCACCTTCAGTTCGGTGGCAAAGGAATTCTCGGGAAGCCCGCGCACTGAGGCGCAAATCACCGCCTATGCGGATGCCATGGCGGATATGTTCAGTGCCTACGTGACGGTGCTGAACCAGACAGCACGATGACCCGCAGGGCGGGCCATCGCTTGCAGCGCTTGCCTTAGCGGCGGTTCAGCCACACGGTCTGCGCGTTGCAGAATTCCCGCACACCGAAGTGCGACAACTCCCGCCCGAAGCCGCTCTTTTTCACACCACCAAACGAGACCCGGGGATCGGACACGCTGTAGGCGTTGATAAAGATCCCGCCGGTTTCCAGTTGGTTGGCGATGCTGCGTGCCTTCTCTGGGTCGGTGGTGAACACACTGGCGGTCAGGCCGAACTCACTGTCGTTGGCGAGGGCCACGGCGTGGTCCGCATCGCGGGCGGTGATGATGGAGGCGACCGGGCCGAACAGTTCCTGTTTGAACGAGGTCATCTGGTCGGTGACGTTGGCCAGCACGGTGGGGGCGTAGTAGTTGCCCGCGCCTTCGACTTTGCTGCCGCCCAGCAGCAGGGTGGCGCCTTCGGCCAGGGTGGCCTGGACCTGGCCGTCGAGTTCGTCCCGCAGGTCGAAGCGGGCCATCGGCCCGATGTAGGTCTCGGTAGCGGTCGGGTCGCCCATCACCAGGTTGCGGCTGGCTTCGAGGAATTTGGCGGTGAAGGCTTCCACCACGCCTTCTTCGATGATCAGGCGCTTGGCGGCGGCGCACACCTGGCCGGAGTTCTGGAAACGGCCGATCAGGGCGGCTTGCACGGCTTCGTCGAGGTTGGCGTCGTTGAGCACAATGAACGGGTCGGAGCCGCCCAGCTCCAGTACGCATTTTTTCAGCGCGGCCCCGGCCTGGGAACCGATGGCCATGCCGGCGCGCACGCTGCCGGTGAGGGTCACGGCGGCGATGCGCGGGTCGGCGATGGCTTTGGACACGCCGTCCTGGGTGACGTTGATCACTTCGAACAGGCCATCGGCAAAGCCGGCGCGCTGGAAGGCTTGTTTCATCAGGTACGCGCTGCCCATCACGTTAGGCGCGTGCTTGAGCACGTAGGTGTTGCCGCTGAGCATGGTTGGCACCGCGCCGCGCAGCACTTGCCACACCGGGAAGTTCCACGGCATTACAGCGAGGATCGGGCCCAGCGGGCGGTATTCGATCTGGGCGGTGCCGTTGTCCACCAGGGTGGCTTCCGGGGCCAGCATGGCCGGGCCGTGGGCGGCGTACCACTCGGCGAGTTGCGCGCATTTTTCGATTTCGCCACGGGCCTGGGCGATCGGTTTGCCCATTTCCAGGGTGATCATCTGGGCCATTTCTTCGGCTTGGTCGCGCAGGGTGCTGGCCAGGGCCAGCAGTAATTCGGCGCGCTGGGCGACGGGGGTATTGCGCCCGTTGCGGAAGGCGTTGATCGAGCGGGTCAGGGCGGCATCCAGCTGCGCCTCGGTTTCGTACGGGTAGCTGGCGACCGTTTCACCGTTGGCGGGGTTGATCGACAACGCGTGGGTCTGGGAGGAAATGGAGTTCATGGCACCGTCCTGCGCAGTGAATGGGATGGAGGCCAGCGTACGGGGCTGTATCTTTTTCGGAAACTGAATAATATTAAGCAATACGTTCACGTTTGGAGAATGACTTGGATCTGGTCCAGCTGGAAATTTTCAAAGCCGTTGCCGAGCAAGGCAGCATCAGCGCCGCCGCGCAGCTGATCCATCGGGTGCCGTCGAACCTGACCACGCGGATCAAGCAATTGGAGCGGGACCTGGGCGTGGACTTGTTTATTCGCGAGAAGAGCCGGCTGCGGTTATCGCCAGCCGGGTGGAATTTTCTCGGCTATGCCCGGCGCATTCTGGATCTGGTGCAAGAGGCCCGGGCGACGGTGGCGGGGGAGGAACCCCAGGGCGCGTTTGCGTTGGGCTCGCTGGAGAGTACGGCGGCGGTGCGCATCCCGGCGTTGCTCGCGGCGTATAACCAGAAGCACGCCAAGGTCGAGCTGGACCTGACCACCGGGCCGTCCGGCACGATGATCGAGGGTGTGTTGTCGGGGCGGCTGGCAGCGGCGTTTGTCGATGGGCCGGTGCTGCACGCGACGCTGGAGGGCGTGGCGGTGTTCGAGGAGGAGATGGTGGTGATTGCGCCGTTGCATCACGCGCCGATCACCCGGGGGCGGGATGTGAGTGGAGAGAGCATCTACACGTTTCGTTCGAACTGTTCGTACCGGCATCACTTCGAGCGCTGGTTTTCACAGGATGGCGCGGTGCCGGGGAAGATCTTTGAGATGGAGTCCTACCACGGGATGCTCGCGTGTGTGAGTGCCGGTGCCGGGTTGGCGCTGATGCCGCGGAGCATGCTGGAGAGCATGCCGGGGTTTACGGCGGTGAGTGTGTGGCCGCTGACCGATACGTTCCGGATTCTGAATACCTGGCTGATCTGGCGCCGGGGTACGGTGTCGCAGAGTCTGAACAGTTTTGTGCAGTTGCTGGAAGAGCGTGGCCTGGCCCTGGCATCGTCGCCGTAGCAGCTGTCGAGCTTCAGCGAGGCTGCGATGGCGTCGGCACAGTCGACATTTATGGTGCCTGACCCACCGCTATCGCGGCCTCGCTGAAGCTCGACGGCTCCCACATTTGATCTTTGTCAGCCGCCAAATTGCAGGGGGACTGCTTGGATCGAGTTGAACCAGCCACACGAGCGCGGACTGAAGGCGGGAGTAGATCCCCTGTGGGAGCTGTCGAGCTTCAGCGAGGCTGCGAAGGCGTCGGCACAGTCGACATTGAGGGTGCCTGACCCACCGCTATCGCGGCCTCGCTAAAGCTCGACGGCTCCCACATTTGATCTTTGTCAGCCGCCAAATTGCAGGTGTCTGCTTGCACGAGTTGCACCAACCATACGAGCGCGGACTGAAGGCGGGAGTAGATCCCCTGTGGGAGCTGTCGAGCTTCAGCGAGGCTGCGAAGGCGTCGGCACAGTCGACATTTATGGTGCCTGACCCACCGCTATCGCGGCCTCGCTGAAGCTCGACGGCTCCCACATTTGGTCTTTGTCAGCCGCCAAATTGCAGGTGTCTGCTTGCACGAGTTGCACCAACCATACGAGCGCGGACTGAAGGCGGGAGTAGATCTCCTGTGGGAGCTGTCGAGCTTCAGCGAGGCTGCGAAGGCGTCGGCACAGTCGACATTGAGGGTGCCTGACCCACCGCTATCGCGGCCTCGCTAAAGCTCGACGGCCCCCACATTTGATCTTTGTCAGCCGCCAAATTGCAGGGGGACTGCTTGGATCGAGTTGAACCAGCCACACGAGCGCGGACTGAAGGCGGGAGTAGATCTCCTGTGGGAGCTGTCGAGCTTCAGCGAGGCTGCGAAGGCGTCGGCACAGTCGATATTGAGGGTGCCTGACCCACCGCTATCGCGGCCTCGCTGAAGCTCGACGGCTCCCACATTTGGTCTTTGTCAGCCGCCAAATTGCAGGTGTCTGCTTGCACGAGTTGCACCAACCATACGAGCGCGGACTGAAGGCGGGAGTAGATCCCCTGTGGGAGCTGTCGAGCTTCAGCGACGCTGCGAAGGCGTCGGCACAGTCGATATTGAGGGTGCCTGATCCACCGCTATCGCGGCCTCGCTAAAGCTCGACGGCTCCCACATTTGATCTTTGTCAGCCGCCAAATTGCAGGTGTCTGCTTGCACGAGTTGCACCAACCACACGAGCGCGGACTGAAGGCGGGAGTAGATCCCCTGTGGGAGCTGTCGAGCTTCAGCGAGGCTGCGATGACGTCGGCACAGTCGACATTGATGGTGCCTGATCCACCACTATCGCGGCCTCGCTAAAGCTCGACGGCTCCCACATTTGATCTTTGTCAGCCGCCGAACTGGAAGGTGCCCATGGCCAGCTTGGCCATCAGGGCGCCGGCGCCCAGTTGCACCAGCCACAAGGCCAAACCACCGAGGAATACGCCAAGCGCGACTTGCAGCACCAGGCTTTTCTGGCGCTTGACGGGGGGTGGGCGCGGGGTGAAGTGGTCCAGTTCGTCGCGGTCGGCACGCAGGTCCAGGTCGTCGTTTCTCATAGGATACTCAAGGGGAAGGGACTGTCTTGCTGTCAGTCTAGGGGCAGCGGACTGAAAGCAGCGAATTTTTAGGGGCTGAACACCCGCTCTTGAAGGCAAACCACCCACCCTGTGGCGAGGGAGCTTGCTCCCGCTGGGCTGCGCAGCAGCCCCAGTTCAGGCACCGCATTCATTCATAAAGTTCACGGTGGCAGGTTTTGGGGCCGCTTCGCAGCCCAGTGGGAGCAGGCTCCCTCACCACAGGGGGCGCGGTTTTCAGAATGAAAAAGGGGAAGCCATTGGCTTCCCCTTTTTTTGCATCACAACAGGCTTACAGCACCTGAACGATGGCCTTGGTCACGGCATCGATGTTCTTCTGGTTCAACGCCGCCACACAGATACGACCGGTATCCAGCGCGTAGATACCAAACTCGTTGCGCAGGCGTGTCACTTGTTCAACGCTCAGGCCGGAGTAGGAGAACATCCCGCGCTGGCGACCGACGAAGCTGAAGTCGTGGCCCGGAGCAGCCTTGGCCAGGTCAGCCACCATCTGCTCGCGCATGCCGCGAATGCGCAGGCGCATTTCCGCCAGTTCGGCTTCCCACTGGGCACGCAGCTCAGGGTTGTTCAGCACCGCCGCCACAATCGCCGCGCCGTGGGTCGGCGGGTTGGAGTAGTTGGTGCGGATCACGCGCTTGACCTGGGACAGGATGCGGGCGCTTTCTTCCTTGGAGTCGGTGACGATGGACAGGGCGCCCACGCGCTCGCCGTACAGCGAGAACGACTTGGAGAACGAGCTGGACACAAAGAAGGTCAGGCCCGACTCGGCGAACAGGCGCACCGCAGCGGCGTCTTCGTCGATGCCGTCGCCAAAGCCCTGGTAGGCCATGTCGAGGAACGGCACGAGGTTTTTCGCCTTGACCACGTCCAGCACTTGTTGCCAGTCGGCCGGGCTCAGGTCGACGCCGGTCGGGTTGTGGCAGCAGGCGTGCAGCACGACGATGGACTGTGGCGGCAGGGCGTTGAGGTCTTCCAGCAGGCCGGCGCGGTTTACGTCGTGGGTGGCGGCGTCGTAGTAACGATAGGTTTGCACCGGGAAGCCGGCTTTTTCGAACAGCGCCTGGTGGTTTTCCCAGCTCGGGTCGCTGATGGCGACGACGGCGTTGGGCAGCAGTTGCTTGAGGAAGTCAGCGCCGATTTTCAGGGCGCCGGTGCCGCCGACCGCTTGGGCGGTGATGACGCGGCCGGAGCTGATCAGCGGCGATTGCGCGCCGAACAGCAGCTTTTGCACGGCCTGGTCGTAGGCGACAATACCGTCGATCGGCAAGTAGCCACGGGCGGCGTGTTGCGCCACGCGAATGGCTTCCGCTTCGGCAACGGCACGCAAGAGTGGAATCTTCCCCTCCTCGTTGCAGTAAACGCCCACGCCAAGGTTCACCTTGGTGGTTCGGGTATCGGCGTTGAATGCTTCGTTGAGGCCCAGGATTGGATCGCGTGGTGCCATTTCGACAGCGGAGAACAGGCTCATTTTTGCGGCAGCTCTATAGAGAGTGGAGGGACGTGTCGCGCTCCAGCCGAATGCACTAGAGCGGTGCACAAACGGGGAGCTAGTATAGAGGCCATCACTGCTCACGGCGACAGCCGAAACGGCTTTTCGGCCAAGTTTTTCGGTTTATTTACCGACCGTTAGTCTTATTGCAACATGGGTGACCAACGGCATGTAGGACGATTGCCTTGAAACCCGTCACATTCGCCTCCACTTCTACAGCTATCATGGTTTTTTCCTGCAACCTGCGCCGAACAGTCGCGGGTCGCGGTCTTTTTCGTCCCCGTTGCTGTTTCCGGCCCCGGGGTGACTCAAGAGGTACGTTATGTCGGATTTCCAGCTAGTCACCCGCTTCGAGCCCGCCGGCGATCAACCGGAAGCCATCCGCCTGATGGTCGAAGGCATTGAGGCCGGCCTCGCGCACCAGACCTTGCTCGGGGTGACCGGCTCCGGCAAGACTTTCAGCATCGCCAACGTGATCGCCCAGGTGAACCGCCCGACCCTGGTGCTGGCGCCGAACAAGACCCTGGCCGCGCAGTTGTATGGCGAGTTCAAGGCGTTCTTCCCGAACAACGCGGTGGAGTACTTCGTTTCCTACTACGACTACTACCAGCCGGAAGCCTACGTACCGTCGTCCGACACCTTTATCGAGAAAGACGCCTCGATCAACGACCACATCGAGCAGATGCGGCTCTCGGCGACCAAGGCGCTGCTGGAACGTAAAGACGCGATCATCGTCACCACGGTGTCGTGCATCTACGGCCTGGGCAGCCCGGAAACCTATTTGAAGATGGTGCTGCACGTCGACCGCGGCGACAAACTCGACCAGCGCGAACTGTTGCGTCGCCTGACGAGCCTGCAATACACCCGCAACGACATAGATTTCGCCCGGGCGAGCTTCCGCGTGCGCGGCGATGTGATCGACATCTACCCGGCGGAATCCGACCTGGAAGCGATCCGCATCGAGCTGTTCGACGATGAAGTCGAGAGCCTGTCGGCCTTCGACCCGTTGACCGGCGAAGTGATCCGCAAGCTGCCGCGCTTCACCTTCTACCCGAAAAGCCACTACGTGACCCCGCGCGAAACCCTGATGGGCGCCATCGAGGGCATCAAGGCTGAGCTGGTGGAGCGCCTGGAATACCTGCGTTCCAACAACAAGCTGGTGGAAGCCCAGCGCCTGGAACAGCGCACCCGCTTCGACCTGGAGATGATCCTCGAACTGGGCTACTGCAACGGCATCGAAAACTACTCGCGCTACCTCTCGGGCCGCGAGTCCGGGCAGGCGCCACCTACCTTGTTCGATTACCTGCCGGACGATGCCTTGCTGGTGATCGACGAGTCCCACGTCAGCGTGCCGCAGGTGGGCGCGATGTACAAAGGTGACCGTTCCCGTAAAGAGACCCTGGTGGAATACGGCTTCCGCCTGCCATCGGCGCTGGATAACCGGCCGATGCGTTTTGACGAGTTCGAAGGCATCAGCCCGCAGACGATTTTTGTCTCGGCCACGCCGGGTAACTACGAGGCCGAACATGCCGGGCGGGTAGTTGAGCAACTGGTGCGCCCGACCGGCCTGGTGGACCCGCAAATCGAAATCCGCCCGGCGCTGACCCAGGTGGATGACTTGCTCTCGGAAATCACCAAGCGCGTGGCCCTGGAGGAGCGGGTGCTGGTCACCACGCTGACCAAGCGCATGTCCGAAGACTTGACCGATTACCTGGCCGACCACGGCGTGCGCGTGCGTTATTTGCACTCGGACATCGACACCGTGGAGCGCGTGGAAATCATCCGCGACCTGCGCCTGGGCGCCTTTGATGTGCTGGTGGGGATCAACCTGCTGCGTGAAGGCCTGGATATGCCGGAAGTGTCCCTGGTGGCGATTCTGGATGCGGACAAGGAAGGCTTCCTGCGGTCTGAGCGTTCGTTGATCCAGACCATTGGCCGGGCGGCGCGCAACCTGAATGGCCGGGCGATTCTGTATGCGGACCGGATTACCGGTTCCATGGAACGGGCGATTGGCGAGACCGAGCGTCGTCGCGACAAGCAGATTGCCTACAACCTGGAGCATGGCATCACGCCGAAGGGTGTGTTCAAGGACGTGGCCGACATCATGGAAGGCGCCACCGTGCCGGGCTCGCGCAGCAAGAAGCGCAAGGGCATGGCCAAGGCTGCGGAGGAGAATGCCAAGTACGAAGCGGAATTGCGTTCGCCGAGCGAGATCACCAAGCGTATTCGCCAGCTGGAAGAGAAGATGTACCAGTTGGCGCGGGATCTGGAGTTTGAAGCGGCGGCGCAGATGCGCGATGAGATTGGCAAGTTGCGGGAGCGGTTACTGGCTGTGTGATTTGTAGCGACTGCCAAGGCCTCTTCGCGAGCAAGCCCGCTCCCACATTTTGACCGCGTTGATCGTTCCCACGCTCTGCGTGGGAAAGCAGCCCGGGACGCTCTGCGTCCCAAGAGCGGACGCGGAGCGTCCAGTGAGGCATTCCCACGCAGAGCGTGGGAACGATCTTCAAGCTCTTTGTGGCGAGGGAGCTTGCTCCCGCTGGAGTGCGAAGCGCTCCCAGAATTTTGGGGCCGCTTCGCAGCCCAGCGGGAGCAAGCTCCCTCGCCACAGGTTATTTCAGTGGGCTTCCCCAGCCTTAAGCCCCGCCGGCAACGCCTTGGTCAACAAGATCGCCACCATACTGATCCCCAACGCCAACCCTACAAAATGGAACGCATCGTTATAGGCCATGATCTGCGCCTGCTGATGCGCTATCTCACTCAACTTGCCCAACGCCGCCGTCTCACTGCCAAACGTCTCCGTCAGCCTGGCCATGCGCTCTGCCACCTGTGGATTGGTCGGCACAATCGCCTCACGCAGGTAATCAAAGTAGGTCTTGGTGCGTGCATCCAGCAGCGTCGCCAGCAACGCAATCCCGATCGCCCCGCCCAGGTTTCGCAGGATATTGAACAGGCTCGACGCCGACCCCGCGTCCTTCTGCATGATGTATGCCGTGGCAATCAGCGAAATTGTCACCATGATCAACGGCTGCCCCAGCGCACGGATGATCTGGATGCGGTTGAACTGGTCGCCGGCAAAGTCCGGGTTCAGCACCCCCGATGAAAAACTCGCCAACCCGAACAGCCCGAACCCCAGCGTACACAGCCATTTGGGCGACACGTACTTCATCAGCTTGGGCACCAGCGGAATCAAAAACAGCTGCGGAACCCCCATCCACATGATCACTTCGCCGATTTGCAGGGCGTTGTAGTTCTGGATCTGCGCCAGGTACAGCGGCAGCAGATAAATCGAGCCATACAACCCCACGCCCATCCCCAGGCTCGAAATACTCGACAGCCCGAAATTGCGATTGCCGAGGATCCGCAGGTTGATCAGCGGGTTGGGCTTGGACATCTGCACGATCACAAAGGTGATCAAGCTCAACAGGGCGACGGTGCCCAGGCTGACAATCAGGCTGGATTCCAGCCAATCCTTGCGATGGCCTTCTTCCAGAAACACCTGCAAACACCCAAGGCCTACGGCCATGGTTAGGATGCCGAGATAGTCGGTGCTTTTGAGCAAGTCCCAGTTGGAGTCCTTTTTCTCCAGGCCGTACAGCAGCCCGGCGATCATGATCAGGCCCGGTGGGATGTTGATGTAGAAGATGTATTCCCAACCCCAGTTTTCCGTGAGCCAGCCGCCAATGGTCGGGCCGATGGACGGGGCGAAGGTGGCGGTCATGGCGAACATGGCCATGCCTTTGGCGCGGTGATGTTCGGGCAGCTTGATCAGCGTGAGGGTGAACGCCAGGGGGATCAGCGCGCCGCCGGTAAAGCCCTGCAGCGCGCGGAATACGATCATGCTTTCCAGGCTCCAGGCCATGGAGCACATCAGCGAGGCGATCAGGAACCCGCCCGAGACCCACACCGCCAGCCGACGCGCCGACAGCAGCTGCACCAGCCAGGCGGTGAGGGGGATCATGATGATTTCGGCCACAAGGTAGGAGGTGGAAATCCACGAACCTTCTTCCAGGGTGGCCGACAGCGCGCCCTGGATGTCCTTGAGGGACGAGTTGGTGATCTGGATGTCGAGCACTGCCATGAAGGCGCCGAGCATCACGCTCATGACCGCGATCCAGTCGCGCCGGCTCGGTTCGCCTACCGGCGGCAGCAGTTGATCACCGGCCATCGTGCGGGTCTTGGATGTTCACTTTGACCGTCACCGACATGCCCGGGCGGATTTTGCCCTGCAGCGGGTTGTCGGTGGCGAAGGTCAGTTTGACCGGAATCCGTTGTACGACTTTGGTGAAGTTGCCCGTGGCATTGTCCGGCGGCAGCAGGCTGAATTGCGCGCCGGAAGCGCCGAACAGGTTGGCCACGCGGCCTTCGATTGGAGTATCGCTGTAGGCGTCGAATGTCAGCTCGGCTTTTTGCCCAGGCTGCATATGGCCGATCTGGGTTTCCTTGAAGTTGGCCTGCACCCAGATGTCCTGGTCCGGGACGATCGACAGCAGGTAGGCGCCGGCCTGTACGTATTGACCGTTGCGCGCGGCACGCTGGCCGATCAGGCCGCTGATGGGCGCGTGGATTTCGCTGCGGGTCAGGTTCAGTTCGGCCTGGGCCAGGTCAGTCCTGGCGTTGGCGATCATCGCGTCGAGGCGCTTGATCTCGGCGTTCAGGGCGTTGACCTGCTGGCGCTGGCCCTGCAGGTCGGCCTGGGCCATGGTCACCTGGGAGCGGGCGATGTGGTTGTCGGCGTCGAGGGTGGTGACCCGTTCTTCGGAGACATAGCCGGGTTTGCGCAGGGTTTGTGCGCGGTTCAGGTCGATCTGCGAGCGGCCGAGGGTGGCCTGGCTGGACGAGACCTTGGCTGCACCGGCGGCGATCAGGCTGGCTTGCTGGGTCAGTTTGCTCTGGGCCTGCACACGCTCGGCTTCGCGCATGGCCAGGGCGGCGTTGGCGCGGTCGACGGCGAGGTGGAAGTCGTCGCCTTCGAGCTTGACCAGCAGTTGGCCTTTTTCCACGTGCTCGTTGTCGCCCACCAGCACCTCGACGATGCGCGCACCCAGTTGGCTGGAGACCCGGGTGATCTCGCCCTGGACGTAGGCGTTGTCGGTGCTTTCATAAAAACGGCCCTTGAAGAACCACTGGGCGAAAAAGCCCGCGGCGATCAGGACCACGATAAACAGGAAGATAAACAGGCGGCGTTTGAGCGGGGCAGGCATGGCGATGATGTCGTCGACAAAAGGTAATGGAATATAGCCAGCGAACGGTCTGGCAAATAGCCATGTCGAGACTTGAGACCGGAGCTTGTCTCATATGCCCTTTGTTCGCCTCCCCACGCTGGAGCCCAAGGGCTTGGGGCTGTTACCATTCGCCCCTTGTTTCATTTTCAGTTTTATCGCCAATTCGAGACCCGCCATGACCACCGTCCGCACGCGCATCGCGCCATCGCCTACTGGGGATCCCCACGTAGGTACTGCTTACATCGCCTTGTTCAACTACTGCTTTGCCAAGCAGCATGGCGGTGAATTCATCCTGCGGATCGAAGATACCGATCAACTGCGCTCCACGCGCGAGTCGGAACAGCAGATTTTCGATGCCCTGCGCTGGTTGGGCATTACCTGGGCTGAAGGCCCGGACGTCGGCGGCCCCCACGGCCCGTATCGCCAGAGCGAGCGCAGCGACATCTACAAGCAGTACACCCAGCAACTGGTCGACATGGGCCACGCCTTCCCGTGCTTCTGCACCGCCGAAGAGCTGGACCAGATGCGCGCCGAGCAGCAGGCCCGTGGCGAAACCCCGCGCTATGACGGCCGCGCACTGCTGCTGTCGAAGGAGGAAGTGGCCCGGCGCCTGGCTGCCGGCGAGCCGCACGTTATCCGTATGAAGGTGCCGAGCGAAGGCGTGTGCGTGGTGCCGGACATGCTGCGCGGTGACGTCGAGATCCCGTGGGACCGCATGGACATGCAAGTGCTGATGAAGACCGACGGCCTGCCGACGTACTTCCTGGCCAACGTGGTGGACGACCACCTGATGGGCATCACCCACGTACTGCGTGGCGAAGAGTGGCTGCCATCGGCGCCGAAACTGATCCTGCTGTACGAGTACTTCGGCTGGGAACAACCGCAGCTGTGCTACATGCCGCTGCTGCGTAACCCGGACAAGAGCAAGCTGTCCAAGCGCAAGAACCCGACCTCGGTGACCTTCTACGAGCGCATGGGCTTCATGCCCGAAGCGATGCTCAACTACCTGGGCCGCATGGGCTGGTCGATGCCGGACGAGCGCGAGAAGTTCTCGTTGCAGGAAATGGTCGATCACTTCGACCTGTCCCGTGTGTCCCTGGGTGGGCCGATCTTCGACATCGAGAAACTGTCGTGGCTCAACGGCCAGTGGCTGCGTGACCTGCCGGTGGAAGAGTTCGCCAGCCGCGTGCAGCAGTGGGCGTTGAACCCCGAGTACATGATGAAGATCGCGCCGCTGGTGCAGGGCAGGGTGGAGACCTTCAGCCAGGTCGCACCGTTGGCGAGTTTCTTCTTTGCCGGTGGCGTGAACCCGGACGTGAAGCTGTTTGAGTCGAAGAAACTCTCGGGTGACCAGGTTCGCCAGTTGATGCAGTTGATCCTGTGGAAGCTCGAAAGCCTGCGCCAGTGGGAGAAGGATGCGATTACCGCGACTATCCAGGCGGTGGTTGAATCCCTGGAGCTGAAATTGCGCGATGCCATGCCGCTGATGTTTGCCGCGATCACCGGGCAGGCGAGTTCGGTGTCGGTGCTCGATGCGATGGAAATTCTGGGCCCGGACCTGACTCGCTTCCGTCTGCGCCAAGCCCTTGATTTGCTTGGTGGTGTGTCGAAGAAAGAAAACAAGGAATGGGAAAAGCTGCTGGGCGCTATCGCTTAAGCACGCTGTTGTAACGGCCAAACCCCGGTTTTCCGGGGTTTGCTCGGTAAGTGATTGTTATCTCGGCAAAAAATTTTGAAAATTGTTGAAAATAAATTTGACACGTTTCGAATACGCCATTAAGATTCGCCCCGTCCTCACCGACGAGGGGCTATAGCTCAGCTGGGAGAGCGCTTGCATGGCATGCAAGAGGTCAACGGTTCGATCCCGTTTAGCTCCACCAATTTACAGGTTCAAGGTCTGGCCACACCGTCCTTGAATTCGATCAGACTCAGCCTGATCACGTTGTATAGAAGGTTTGTGTCCCCTTCGTCTAGTGGCCTAGGACACCGCCCTTTCACGGCGGTAACAGGGGTTCGAGTCCCCTAGGGGACGCCAGTTTCAACAAGCAGTTCGAAAGGTCTGCTGCGCCGCGAGGCGAAAAATCCGGGGCTATAGCTCAGCTGGGAGAGCGCTTGCATGGCATGCAAGAGGTCAACGGTTCGATCCCGTTTAGCTCCACCAATTTACAGGTTCAAGGTCTGGCCACACCGTCCTTGAATTCGATCAGTCCTCAGCGCTGATCAGTTGTACAGAAGGTTTGTGTCCCCTTCGTCTAGTGGCCTAGGACACCGCCCTTTCACGGCGGTAACAGGGGTTCGAGTCCCCTAGGGGACGCCACGATTACCCGCTCTGCGGGATTTTTAAGGGTCATTCAATTATTGAATGGCCCTTTTGTTTGTCTGGCGTTTGGCCAATCCTCCTTCCTTTTTCCCTGAGTGTTCTTCTGACCAATGGTCATGCCTGTGGCTTGCGAAATATTATTATGGTAATAATATTCGAAGCATGAGATTCGGAGGCAACGATGAACGATAAAAAAGCGCAAACCCGCGAACGCATTCTGCAAGCTGCCGGCGCCGCCCTGGTACAACGCGGCCCGGCCGAGCCGAGTGTGGGCGAAGTCATGGGCGCGGCGGGGCTTACCGTCGGCGGTTTCTACGCGCACTTTGAAAGCAAGGACGCACTGATGCTGGAGGCCTTCACCGAGTTGCTGGCCCGGCGTCGCGCCGCCGTCGATGACATGGACTCCTCGCTGACCGGTGAAGAGCGTCGCGCGCTGGTCGCAGCGTTCTACCTGTCGCGTAAACACCGTGACTCCACCAGCCAGGCGTGCCCGATCCCGTCCACCGTGGGCGAGATGAGCCGCCTGCCGGACGAATTTCGCCAGGCCTTGAACGAACACTGCGAACTGATGGCAGCACAGCTGGCCGCCAGCCCGGAAGACACCGACAAGGCCCTGGCCGACATGGCACTGATGATCGGTGGCTTGTCGCTGGCCCGCGCCCTGGGCCCGGGTGAGTTATCGGATCGTGTATTGCGTGCGGCCAAGTCCGCAGTGCGTTAAGAACGGCTTCTGGCCTGAGGGATGAGCGATGGGCACGTTGAAATGGATTCGTGGCGTCAATGGCACCCTGGGCCGGCTGGCGCCGCAAACGGTGGCCAGCAAGATGCGTCGGGTGTTCATGACGCCTCGCGATTTGCCGCCCCGTGATTGGGAGCTGCCGCTGCTGGCGCAGTCCGAGCGCATCACTTTGCGTTTCGGCCTGTCGGCGCTGAAGTGGGGCCAGGGCCCTGCGGTGCTGTTGATGCACGGCTGGGAAGGGCGCCCGACGCAATTCGCCAGCCTGATCAGCGCATTGGTGGACGCGGGTTATTCGGTGGTTGCGCTGGACGGCCCGGCCCACGGGCGTTCGCCGGGGCGCGAAGCCCATGTGCTGCTGTTTGCCCGTGCCATGCTGGAAGCGGCTGCCGAACTGCCACCGCTGCATGCGGTTGTCGGTCACTCCATGGGTGGGGCCAGCGCGATGTTGGCGGTGCAGTTGGGCTTGCGCACCAAGGCGTTGGTCAGCATCGCCGCACCCTCGCGGTTTCTCGACGTACTGCGCGGCTTTGCCGGCATGGTCGGTTTGCCGGCGCGAGCGCGTTCGGCGTTTATCCAGGAGGTCGAGCTGACGATGGGCATGCCTCTCAAGCACCTCGATGTCGCCCACTATCAAATGAATATCCCGGGCCTGATCGTGCATGCCGAAGACGATACCTTCGTCTCGGTCAAGGCTTGCCAGGTCATCCATGACGCCTGGTTCGACAGCCGCCTGCTGCGCCTGGAGCAGGGCGGGCACCAGAAAGTGCTGGCGGATCCGCGTGTGATCGAAGGCGTGCTGGCGCTGCTGGCCGGCCGCCACGTGCCGGAGCGCCAAACCGCCTGAGCCATGGGTTACACTGCTCGCCGCCGACATTAATCGACCGGGAGCACCCCATGGGCTGGGATTTGGCAACGCCGTTTATCATCGATCTGCAGGTCGGTGCCGACGACATCGACGGTCTGGGGCACGCCAACAACGCCGTTTACGTGTCCTGGCTCGAACGCTGCGCCTGGCGCCATTCTCAGCGCTTGGGGCTGGACCTTAGCGAGTACCGCAGGCTGGATCGCGCGATGGCCGTGGTGCGTCATGAGATCGATTACCTCGCCGCCGGTTACGAGGGCGATGAGCTGCAGTTGGCGACCTGGATCGTCGACTGGGACCAGCGCCTGAAAATGACCCGACGCTTCCAGCTGGTACGCCCGCGTGATGGCGCTACCTTGCTGCGAGCGCAAACCACCTTTGTCTGCATCGAACTGTCCAGCGGCAAGCCCAAGCGCATGCCGTCGGAATTTCTTGAGGGTTATGGCCCTGCGCTGCAAGGCGAATTACCTGCCAGCGTCTGAAACCAGTAAACTGCGCCACGTTTTTCGTTGAGTGTTTTCCATGCAAATTGCTTTGGCGCCCATGGAGGGGTTGGTCGACAACATCCTGCGGGACGTGCTGACCCGGGTCGGTGGTATTGATTGGTGCGTGACCGAGTTCATCCGGGTCAACGACCGCCTGCTGACGCCTGCCTATTTCCACAAACTCGCCCCTGAGTTGCTGCACGGTGCCAAGACCGCTGCCGGCGTGCCGCTGCGTGTGCAGTTACTCGGTTCAGACCCGGTGTGTTTGGCGGAAAACGCCGCCCTGGCGTGTGAGCTGGGCTCTCAGGTGGTTGACCTCAACTTCGGTTGCCCGGCCAAGACCGTGAACAAGTCCCGTGGCGGTGCGGTGCTGCTCAAGGAGCCGGAGCTGCTTAACCAGATCGTCGAACACGTACGGCGTGCGGTGCCGGCACATATTCCCGTCACGGCCAAGATGCGCCTGGGCTTCGACAGCCCCGACGGTGCCCTGGTGTGCGCCACGGCCCTGGCCGAAGGCGGCGCAGCGCATATCGTGGTGCATGCCCGCACCAAGGCTGATGGCTACAAACCTCCGGCGCACTGGGAGTGGATCCCGCGTGTGCAAGAGGTGGTCAAGGTGCCAGTGTTCGCCAACGGTGATATCTGGAGCGTTGAAGACTGGCGGCGGTGTCGCGAAATCAGTGGTGTCGAAGACATCATGCTCGGTCGCGGCCTGGTGGCCCGTCCCGACCTGGCCCGGCAGATTGCTGCCGCGCGGGCCGGGGAAGAGGTGGTCGAGATGACTTGGGCGCAGATGCAACCCATGCTCCAGGAATTCTGGCGGCAATCCGTTGAGCAATTGACCGAGCGCCAGGCGCCGGGACGCTTGAAGCAATGGCTGGCGATGCTGACCCGCAACTATCCCGAAGCAGTTGAACTATTTACGCTGATGCGGCGGGAAACCGACCTGGAGCAGGTAGGACGATTGTTAGGGGTGCCTGATTCGGTTGCGCTGCAAAATTGAGTACATATATATAAGCGTTTCAATCCAGTAGGAAAGGGTGCCGTGGGCGCCCTTTTTTTTGCTTGAAATAAGGCCGCGGATCGTTAACAGCGAGTGTTTGTGGGCACGTGACTAGAGCTTTTTGATTGCTTTATATATGTGAGCAAGTTTCTTGTTTGCTACAGAGTCTTGCGGTGTCAGCGGCGCATATTTTTAAGTTTTGTTAGTTGGAGTATGAGGGGCGCGCGCAATAACACAGATATGAATGACTGGCGTGGGTGAGTGATTTCATCAATTTGCCTTAACGGCTGACTGTTGCCTGATATATCCATTTTGCCCACGGCGACCACCGGGTAAGCATGATGTTTTACGGAAAGTCCATAGGATAAAGTCTCTATTTTCATTTGATTTCCTTATGTGAAGGTCGATTTTCGGAACCCGATGCTCGCAACACCCACGAAAGTAGGGAGTGTGCAGCACTCGGGTTTGTTTCCAGTCCAGAACCTGGACGGTCTGTTTGCAGACCGCTGAAGGAGTTTTGGCAATCACTGAATAAGGATTTGTTTATGTCTAATTTGTCGGTCAATAATTTCCCTCGCTTGACTAATGACTTCAATCAGCAGAATGCAGACCTGCCAAAGTCTGTCGACAAGAGCGCCGGCGAAATCCGGGCGAATACGCCCGGCACAGTATTGAAAAACAATCCCGCCGTGGTGACGGATGGAACCGTCACCTTCAACAAGGATGCACTCGAGAAGTTGTTCGAGTTGTTTGAATATGCATTCAAGGCCATAAGGAACATGCTGTCCGGGCAGGGCGGGATGCCCAAGTTGGTACCCGATGCTGGCCCGCTGCCTAAACCCGAAAAGAGTAGCGATACTCCGGTGAAGGATAAGGCGGACAGTAAATCGAATGTGCCGGACACTGCGACCAAGGACAAGGCGGGGACTGACTCGCAAGTGCCGAACACTGTAGCCAAGGACAAAGCCGAGACCAACTCGCCGGTATTGAACACTGCACTCAAGGACAAGTCCGGGCCCAACCCTGAGGTGTCGGTACAGAAAGACAAGCCAGCAAACAATCCAGCGGTCCCGAGTTCCGAGGTTAAGGTAACGCCTAAACCTCTGCCAGAGCCCCGCAGGCCAGACCCCGCATCGGGCAAGGACGTGCAGCCGAACAGCCGGAGCAGTTCCGACGTGAACGTCACGGTCCAAGTGATGAACTGCCATTGTCCTCACCCGGATGCAACGAAGCCGGTCCCGCCTAAGCCCGATGCACCGGTCCCGCCGAAGCCGGACGTGCCGGTCCCGCCTAAGCCCGATGCACCGGTTCCGCCGAAGCCGGACGTGCCGGTTCCGCCGAAGCCCGATGCACCGGTCCCGCCGAAGCTGGACGTGCCGGTTCCGCCGAAGCCCGATGCACCGGTCCCGCCGAAGCCAGACGTGCCGGTTCCGCCGAAGCCCGATGCACCGGTTCCGCCGAAGCCGGACGTGCCGGTTCCGCCTAAGCCCGATGCACCGGTTCCGCCGAAGGCCGACGTGCCGGTTCCGCCTAAGCCCGATGCACCGGTTCCGCCGAAGGCAGACGTGCCAGTTCCGCCGAAGCCCGATGCACCGGTTCCGCCGAAGGCAGACGTGCCAGTCCCACCGAAGCCCGATGCCCCGGTCCCGCCGAAGCCAGACGCTCCGGTCCCACCGAAGCCGGATGCGCCTAAACCAGATGCTCCGAAGCCGGATAAGCCGGAGCCGGACATCACTTCGCCAGGGCCGTCTGAGGATTTCTTTGAGTTCGAAACCAGCGGCAGGCGTCGAGCGTTCGACAACGACTGGCGGTTTAATCCCGGCCGCCGGATAAGCAGGTAAGTCGGCCACTTCCTCAGTTTTTTTCAACAAGGCGCTCCCGATAAAAACCGTCGGGGGGCCCTTGATGAAGGATGGTTATATGTCTTGTTCAGAAATCAATAATGCGGGCGCGGTCAGAAACTATTATCAACATTCGCAAACCGGCAACACACCAGGACGATCGGTTCCCGTGCAGCCGGTATTCGTTAATAACCAAGTCCTCTCATCGTTCGGTAATAACGATCAAAGTACCGTTGGGAACACAGCCAGCGACACCCCGCTGTTAGCAAAGCTCCTCGAACTGTTCACCCAGTTTTTTACACAGTTGCAAGGCCTGCTGGCGGGCAAGGAACTGGCGAATACAGTGGCGACCAAGGTAACGCCTGCGCCCCCGCCGGCAGTGCTGCCCAAGCCGGATGCACCCCTGCCGGATCCAACACCGCAGCCGCTTCCTGATCTGTCCGATAAGCGCAACGGCGCCAAGCCGGCAAATATATGGAACGGTTTTCGCCAGGGCCCTGACGGTAATTGCGTGACCATTTCGGCGATCAAGGCGGCGATGGCGAAGTTCGGTCAAAGCCCGACCGATATCTTCAAGTCTGTTCAAGCCAAGGGTGATGGCTATCACATTGTCATGCGTGACGGGTACGCGCTGGATTTGAGCAAGGATGAATTGGCCCAAGCCAGGCGTGGCTCGAAGTTTGTCCCGATGCGCGATCCCGGCATGCTCAAGGATGCGCACTTTCTATTTGCCGTCAGCGCCAAGCGAGCGATGCTGGAAAACAATGACGGGACTGCAGGCAGGAGCTTTCAATCCGCGATAAACAGCCTCAACGACGGTGAGGACGAAACGGGGCCCGGGGAAGGCTTCAAGCGTCTGGGCTTGCGCCAGCATATGAAAGAAGTTCCGGTCAGTGCGTTTGCTGATAAATCATTGATCGGTATGGTCAACAGGAGCAGGCACTCTGTAGCAGTGGTTGATGGGTGTGAGGAGATGTATGGGACTAAAGCGGGAAGACCGCGGTTTGGACGGGCTATTGCATTGGTTGGCTAACGGGCCGTCCATAAAACAGTAAGAAGATGATCGTTGCTGCGCAACACGTTAAATCTATAACTAGATCTTGTTGAACTTATTATCTGACTGAGTGCAGTTCATCGCGTGCAGAAAATACTGTATGCCGTGTTCATGCACTTTCTTTTTATGCCTGAACGCAGTGCACAAGTGCCAGGTTACCACGGGCTGTTGTGTGTTCGCCCTTTAAAGGAGTGCTCCATGATTACGATGAATACGGGTTATGCAATGAGTACGGCGGTCCATCATCCTGCGCGTGTATACGGGGGCGAAAATAAATCCGTCGACAGTGTAAGTACTTTGAATTCTACCGAGCGACAGTTCGGTGAACATTTTGATACGAGCAGCCATTCTGCTGTTATCCAGATGATGATATCGACCTTCGGTCCTGCGCGCGCTGATCTATTTGATGAAGTAAAGCGCGTTGGCTCGGGGTATGACGTTACGCTGAAAGACGGTTATAAGTTGCATGTTTCCGATCATGAAGTGCATGGCACTGCGTCAGCGTCGAGATTTGTCGGTGGTGATGCCAGTACAGTGGAAAACGCGAATTTCGCATTGGCTGTCTTCGTCAAGCGCAAACAATTGTCCAGTTCCGACAGCCGTATCAGCAGCAGCTTTAACGCGGCCTTGACCACGTCCTTACAGGGTGAGACTGCATCGAACCTGCTCAAGGGCATGGGCATGGGCCGTTTTATGCAGCAGATCCCTTCGGAGCAACTCGTCGGCAGGAACTCCGTCGGCGTCATGGAGGCGCATAACTTCGGTGCCGCGTTGATTCGGGATGGGGTGGCGCATCGGTTTGACCGTCAATATCGCCCCGACCGTCCCTACGTCTACGTGCTGGACAAGGAGGGGCAAACGGCTAAGCCGGTCGAGCGAGATGTGCCGGTTGCTCCGGTCGATGTTCCCCGCGTCGATACGCCGTCCACCCGGCGTGGCCGCAAGCCCGTTGACATTCTCCGCGGATTTAACGCGGCCGAGCGAGGATTCGGTGAGGTTGTTGATGGCAGCAGCCATGCCTGCGTCATAAAAATGATGATGATGAGGTTTGGTCCAGACGCCACGGATATGTTCGAGAAAGTCAGCCCGGCGGGAGACGGTTATGACATCACGATGAAGGACGGTTTCGAACTGCATTTTTCCCGGCAAGAGTTGCAGCAAGCGACCACGGCCTCGCGTTTCGCTGGGAACAACCCCGACGCGGTGAAGCAGGCCAACTTCATGCTGGCGGCGTACACGAAGCGCAAGCAGATGACCCGCGGTGACCAGGACCCTGGGGCATCGTTTGAAAAGGTTTTATCGAACACGCTCAAAGGCGATACGGAATACCGCGTGTTGAAGGGCTTGGGCATGACTGGCTTCTTGCGCATCGTGCCACCCGCCAAGATGCAGGAGCAGGGCGCGGTGGGGGTGGTCAGTACTTTTGGCTATTCGAGTGCCTTGGTACTGGATGGCCTGCAGCACAGCAATGGTGACAAGCCATCTATCGTCAAATCTTATGGCTACATGCTCGCCGAGGAGGTACCGGACGGAGTGCCCGTTGGTTCAAGCACGCGGCCCCCACCTATTTCCAATGTACCGGTCGGGGTCAAGCCTGGGGATATCTGGCGTGGATTCTATCAAGGCGTCGAGGGGAACTGTGTCACGGTATCGGCGATCAAGGCGGCGATGATGAAGTATGGGCAAAGTCCCCGGGGCATCTATAAAAACATCACCGAGACCCGCGACGGTTACACCGTGACGATGCGCGATTCCAGCAAGGTCAGCTTGACCCATGCAGAACTGAAAACAGCCCGGGAACACTCGAATTTCAAAGGCACCGACGCCGGCCTGCTCAAGGATGCGAATTTCCTGTACGCCGTCAGCGCCAAGCGGGCGCAAATGGAGAACCACGAGTTTCGTGCCGGCGAGAGCTTTGAAGCGGCGATGAGCACGCTCAATGATGGCGAGACCCCTGGTGATGCACTGCGGCGTCTGGGTTTGTTCGCCTTTACCCGAAGCAGCAGCGTCCAGGCGCTGGCAGATGGTGCAACCGGCACGTTGGCGAACTTCATGCATTCTGTTGTCGTCGTTGATGGGGCTTTTGATGATTACGGGTATAAACACCCACTGAAATCATCAAGCTGGATGGATGAAGAGGGCACCGCGCTAACGCTGGTTTAGGTTTAAAGGTGCAGAGTTTGAGAAACACAGGCCACGAGATCTCGTGGTCTTTTTTCTGCGCGCAGAAAAGACAAGTCCGATGGTGGCCGGCTGCATATGCCTTGCAATCTGTGTCCGCATAGGTAGTTGGCCTCGGCTACTCTCATCGACTCTGGAACCTCCTGGTCATGGATGAAATTCAACAGCATTGGCTGTATGCCCTGTCTGCTCCCATGGTGTCCATCAACCCTGGCGCCGGTTATCTCGAGGCGCCGCCCAGCAGCGCCGGGGAGTGCTTTGCATCCTGCATGTTCGGTGCGTCCGAAAATGGAAAGCACTTGAACCTACAGGCTCAAAAAGCAGCTGCCCATCAGGAAAATCCGGTGCAACTTATTCCGATGAAGTGGCCTGGGGCATTCGCTTCAGTACCTGCCTGAACCCTTCCACCGGCAAGGGCCGACTGTGCAGATACCCCTGATACAAATGACACCCAAGCCCCTGCAAAAACGCCAGTTGCTCAGGGGTTTCCACTCCTTCGGCAATGACGTCCAGGTTCAAGCTGCGCGCCATGGCCACAATGGCACGGATGATCTCCGCATCGTTGGGGTCATGGGTGGCGTCGCGCACAAACGACTGGTCGATCTTCAGCGCATCCACCGGCAGGCGCTTGAGGTAGGTCAGCGACGAATAGCCGGTGCCGAAATCATCCATCGCAAAACTCACGCCGAGCTTTTTCAGGCGGCGCATTTTGCTGATGGTGTCGTCCAGATTCTGGATCACGATGCCTTCGGTGATCTCCAGCTTCAGCAGGGTATAAGGCAGGTGGTGGTTGCGCAGGCTGCGTTCTACCCGTTCGACAAAATCATTCTGGCGAAACTGCCGCGGGCTGATGTTGACGCACAGGCTGAAGTTCAGCGGGTCTACCAGCCCCTCGGCAATCAACTGCGCGAAGGTGCTGCAGGCTTCGTCGAGGATCCAGGTGCCCACTTCAAGGATCAGGCCGCTGTCTTCCAGGACCTTGATGAATTCCGTCGGGGACTGTGCGCCCAACTGCGGATGTTGCCAGCGCACCAGGGCCTCGGCGCCGACGATGGTGTTGCCGCGCGCATCCACCTGGGGTTGGTAATGCACGCTGAACTCACCGCGGGACAGGGCCAGGCGCAGGTCGGTTTCCATGCGCAGCCGCTCGCTGGCGGTTTTCTGCATGCTGTTGTGGAACATCTGGATGGTGTTGCGCCCTGAATCCTTGGCCCGGTACAGGGCGATGTCGGCACGCTTGAGCAAATCGGCCGGGGTTGAGCCGTGATCGGGGATCAGCGCCACGCCAATGCTCGGGGTGACTTGCAGGCGGTGGCCATCCAGGAACATCGGTTCGGATAACAGTTCGCGCAGGGTATCGGCCAGCTCCTGGACTTGAGTGCTGACTTGCGGGCGTGTGCCTTCCAGGCCGCTGAGCAGCACCACAAACTCATCGCCGCCCAGGCGTGCCACGGTGTCTTCCATGCGCACACTGGCTTCTAGGCGTGCAGTGACGATCTTCAGCACCGTGTCGCCGACCGGGTGGCCGAGGGAATCGTTGATGTGCTTGAAGTGGTCCAGGTCGAGAAACAGCAGGGCGCCCCGCAGGTTGTGGCGCTTGAGCAGGGCGATCTGCTGGCTCAGGCGGTCCATCAGCAGGGCGCGGTTGGGCAGGTTGGTCAGCGGGTCGTGATAGGCCAGGTGGCGAATCTGCGCCTGGGCGTTTTTCAGCAGGCTGACGTCCCGGGCGGTCAGCAACAGGCAGGGGGTTTCATTGAGGGTGATGGGCTCCACCGACACTTCAACCGCCAGCACTTCGCCGCGCTTGTTGTGCCAGAGCATTTCCAGGTGATGAATGCGGCCCTTGATCTGCAACTCGGCCAATAACGCCGCGCGCTGGTTTTCATCGGCCCAGATGCCGATCTGGTACAGCGTCAGGCCGATCGCTTCTTCGGCGCGGTAGCCGGTGAGGCGGCAGAAGCCGTCATTGACCTCCACGTAGCGCCCGGTATCGCGCTCGGTGATCGACACCGCATCGGGGCTGGAATGAAAGGCCTTGGCGAACTTCTCTTCGCTGGCCTTGAGCGCCGCTTCCGAGCGCTGTTGTTGGGTGATGTCCCGCAGGGTGGTGACGATGCAGGGTTGGTCGCTGACCTGGATCAGGCGGCTGGATATCACACAGTTCAGGGTCTGGCCGTTCTTGTGATGAACGGTGATTGCCACGTTGCTCAGGGATTGTTCGCGGATCACCTGCTCGATGCGCTGCAGGCGTTGGCTGGACTCCTCCCACAAGCCGATCTGCTCGGCGTTGTTGTTGAGCACCTCGGCGGCGGTCCAGCCGAAGGTCTGGGTGAAGGCCGGGTTGATCTCGATAAACTGGCCGGTCTCCAGGCGCGTCACGCAGATTGGGTCGGGGCTGGCGAGGAACAGGCTGGCGAATTTTTCTTCGGATGCGATCAGGCGCTGCTCACGTTCAACCTGGTCGGTGATGTCGAGCAGGGTCCCGGCCATTCGCAACGGTACGCCCGTGTCATCGCGATACAGGCGGGCGCGGCTTTCCAGGTAGCGCGAACTGCCGTCTTCCAGTTGCACGCGGTAGGTCAGTTGGTAGTTGCCCGCCGGGCCTTCGCGCAGGGTGCGGTAGGCGTTGCGCATGCTCTCGCGCTCTTCCTGGGGCATGCCTTCAAAGAAGGCCTCGAAGGATTCGTGGAACGGTTGGGGTTCCAGCCCGTGCAGTTGGGCGGCGCGGGCCGAGCCATAGAGCATGCCGCTGGGGATGTGCCAGTCCCAGGTGCCCAGTTGCGCCGAGTCCAGGGCAAGGTCCAGGCGTTCCTGGCTGTCCTTGAGGGCCTGCTCGGCATTCTTGCGCTCGGTGGTGTCGAGGAAGGTGCTGATCAGGTAGTCCTCGCCGTCCAGCTCGACTTTCTGGGCGCTGAGGGTGCCATCGTGGACCTGCCCGTTGCTGGCGCGAAACTGCACTTCCATGGTGATGGGGGCGCCTTTGCGCTGGGTGGCCTTGACCAGATGCGCGCGTTGTTCCGGGTGTACCCAGAGGCCCAGCTCCAATGTGCTGCGGCCAATGGCATCGGCCAACGGCCAGCCGAACAGGCTTTCGAAATACTGGTTGGCTTCGCTGATCAGGCCGTCCGCCTGGCGGGTCAGCAGGACCATCAGCGGGCACAAATGGAACAGGGTGGCGAAGCGCTTTTCCGAATGGCTGAGGGCGTGTTCGCGCTCGCGCTGGTGGGTGATTTCGCGGATCACCCCGATCATTCGCCGACGCCCGGCCTTGTCCGGTAGCAGGCTGCCGTTGATTTCCAGCCAGTGCAGGCTGCCATCGGGCCATTGGATGCGGTGGTGCATGGCCTGGACAGCGGGTTCGCCGGCCAGCACCGCATGAAAGGCCCGGACCACCTTGGCGCGGTCCTCGGGGGCCAGCAGGTCCAGGTACTCCAGGTCTTCAGGCAGCGGCTGGCGCGGGTCGAAGCCGAACAGGGCCTGAGTGCCTCGGGACCAGCTGATCCGGCCGGTATCGATTTCCCAGCTCCAGGCGCCCAGCCGGGCAGCGTTGAGCGCCGCCAGCAGTTGCGGCGCGCTGTCCCAGCTTTGCTCCGCCTCCTGTGGGTCCAGCGCGTAGATGCGGGGCAGGGGTGGCACGGTATCGACGGGGTTGCGCATTATCAAAGGGCCTTGGCTCGATGGGCGTTCGGCGCGGGTTCCACGGTCTACGGGCCACGGCGATTCAAGCCTGATTCCCTGGCAGATCGACCTGTGCATCCAATAGGCTCATGAAAGCCCGCGCAGCGTTCGACAGCGTCCTTTCGGTGTGCACGATATAGCCTAGCTGGCGACTGAGCTGTATGCCCGGCAAAGCGATGCGTGCCACCTGGTCATCGAGCATGGTGCGCGGCAATACGCTCCAGGCAAGGCCAATGGAGACCATCATCTTGATGGTTTCCAGGTAGTTGGTGCTCATGGCGATGTTTGGCGTCAGGCCCTGGGCCTCGAACAGCCGCTGCACGATATGGTGGGTAAAGGTGTTGCCGCCGGGAAACACCGCCGGGTGCCGGGCGATGTCCGCCAGGCTGACGCTGCCGTTGCTGATCAGGCTGTGTTCCGGCGCCACCACGAAATCCAGTGGGTCGTCCCACACCGGGGTGGCCCGCACCAGCGTGTGGGGTTCCGGCGCCAGGGTGATCACGGCCACTTCGGCGCGGCCATGGAGGATTTCTTCGTAGGCCACTTCCGAATCGAGAAACTGAATGTCCAGCGCGACATTCGGGTATTCCCGGGTGAACGTGCGCAGGACCGGTGGCAAGCGGTGCAGGCCGATGTGATGGCTGGTGGCCAGCGTCAGGCGCCCGCTGACTTCGCCGGTCAGGTTGGTCAGGGCGCGGCGGGTGTCGTCCAGTACATTGAGAATCTGATACGCCCGGGGCAGCAGCGCCCGTCCGGCTTCGGTGAGGCCGACTTCACGCCCCAGCCGGTCGAACAGGCGCACCTTTAATTGTTGCTCCAGGCCGGCGATGCGCTTGCTGATGGCCGGTTGGGTCAGGTGCAGGCGTTCACCGGCACCGGAGAAGCTGCCGGTCTCGGCGATGGCGATAAAGGCATTGAGGTTGGCCAGGTCCATTGTGCTATTCCAGTTGGTAATCCAAAGCATAAAAAATATGAATTTGAGTTATTTAATGTAGCGCCATACCATCAGCCTCACAAGCCAAAGGGTTATTGAATCGTTCAAGGCCCGGGGCATAGAAACACCTGATGAGGACCGCGTGATGGCCGGCAAAACGCTTTACGACAAGCTTTGGGATTCCCATGAAGTGAAACGGCGCGATGATGGGTCGTCGCTGATCTACATCGACCGTCACATCATCCATGAAGTGACCTCGCCCCAAGCGTTCGAAGGCCTGCGACTGGCCGGGCGCAAGCCTTGGCGCGTCGACTCGATCATCGCCACCCCGGACCACAACGTGCCGACCACCCCGGAGCGTAAAGGCGGGATCGACGCCATCGTCGACACCGTGTCGCGCCTCCAGGTGCAGACCCTCGATGATTACTGCGACGAATATGGCATCACCGAATTCAAGATGAATGACGTGCGCCAGGGGATCGTTCACGTGATCGGCCCGGAGCAGGGCGCCACCTTGCCTGGCATGACCGTGGTTTGCGGTGACTCCCACACCTCTACCCACGGGGCGTTTGGCGCCTTGGCTCATGGTATTGGTACCTCCGAGGTGGAGCACGTATTCGCCACCCAGTGCCTCGTCGCCAAGAAGATGAAGAACATGTTGGTGTCGGTGGAAGGTGAATTGCCTTTCGGCGTCACTGCCAAGGACATCGTCCTCGCCGTGATCGGCAAGATCGGCACCGCCGGCGGTAACGGCCACGCCATCGAATTCGCCGGCAGCGCGATTCGCGACCTGTCCATCGAAGGCCGCATGACCATCTGCAACATGTCCATCGAAGCCGGTGCCCGCGTGGGCATGGTGGCGGCGGACGAAAAGACCATTGCCTACGTCAAGGGTCGCCCGTTCGCACCTGCCGGTGCTGATTGGGACGCCGCTGTCGAAGCCTGGAAAGACCTGGTTTCCGACGCCGATGCGGTGTTCGACACCGTGGTTACCCTCGATGCCGCCCAGATCAAGCCGCAAGTCAGCTGGGGCACCTCGCCGGAAATGGTGTTGGCCGTTGACCAGAACGTGCCGGACCCGGCCAAGGAAACCGACCTGGTCAAGCGTGGTTCCATCGAGCGCGCCTTGAAGTACATGGGCTTGAAAGCCAATCAGGCGATTACCGACATCCAGCTGGATCGCGTGTTCATCGGCTCCTGCACCAACTCGCGGATCGAGGATTTGCGCGCTGCGGCGGTGATCGCCAAGGGCCGCAAAGTCGCCTCGACCATCAAGCAGGCGATCGTGGTGCCAGGTTCGGGCCTGGTCAAGGCCCAGGCTGAAGCCGAAGGCCTCGACAAGATTTTCCTCGAGGCCGGTTTTGAATGGCGTGAGCCGGGTTGCTCGATGTGCCTGGCGATGAACCCGGACCGTTTGGAGTCGGGCGAGCACTGCGCGTCCACCTCCAACCGTAACTTCGAAGGGCGTCAGGGCGCCGGTGGCCGTACCCACCTCGTCAGCCCGGCCATGGCTGCTGCGGCTGCCGTCAACGGTCGTTTCATCGACGTTCGCGAATTGATCTGAGGAATACCCGATGAAAGCTTTTACTCAACACACCGGTTTAGTCGCGCCGTTGGACCGTGCCAACGTGGACACCGACCAGATCATTCCCAAGCAGTTCTTGAAATCGATCAAGCGCACCGGTTTTGGTCCGAACCTGTTCGACGAGTGGCGCTACCTGGACGTGGGCTACGCCTACCAGGACAACTCCAAGCGCCCGCTGAACAAGGACTTTGTGCTCAACGCCGAGCGTTACCAGGGCGCCAGTGTATTGCTGGCCCGGGAAAACTTCGGTTGCGGCTCCAGCCGTGAGCACGCGCCGTGGGCCCTGGAAGAATATGGCTTTCGCAGCATCATCGCGCCGAGCTACGCCGACATCTTCTTCAACAACAGCTTCAAGAACGGCTTGCTGCCGATCATCTTGAGCGATGCCGAAGTGGATGAGTTGTTCCAGCAGGTGGAAGCCGATGTGGGCTACCAGTTGACCATCGACCTGGCGGCGCAGACCGTGACCCGTCCGGACGGCAAGGTGTATCACTTTGAAGTGGACGCCTTCCGCAAGCACTGCCTGATCAATGGCCTGGACGACATCGGCCTGACCTTGCAGGACGGCGATGCGATTGCCGCGTTTGAAACCAAACACCGGGCCAGCCAGCCTTGGTTGTTTCGCGACGCTTGATTCCATGTAGACCGGACTGGCCCCTTCGCGAGCAAGCCCGCTCCCACATTTGATTGCATTTCAACTGAAGGAACTCGGTCGAATGTGGGAGCGGGCTTGCTCGCGAAAGGGCCAGCAACAGCAACACAAAAACCAGGGACATCATCATGACCAGCACCGCCCACACCCAAGTCGTGCAAAAACAATTCGGCGAACAGGCCTCGGCCTACCTGAGCAGCGCAGTACATGCTCAAGGCACCGAGTTCGCGCTGCTCCAGGCCGAACTAGCCGGGCAGGGCGCTGCACGACTGCTGGACCTGGGTTGCGGCGCCGGTCACGTGAGTTTCAACGTGGCACCGTTGGTTAAAGAAGTGGTGGCGTACGACCTGTCCCAACAGATGCTTGACGTGGTCGCCGCCGCTGCCGTGGACCGTGGCCTGGACAACATCCGCACTGTGCACGGCGCCGCCGAGCGCCTGCCGTTTGCCGATGGCGAATTCGACTTCGTGTTCAGCCGCTACTCGGCGCACCATTGGAGCGACCTGGGCCTGGCCCTGCGTGAAGTGCGCCGGGTGCTCAAACCGGGTGGCGTGGCCGCTTTCGTGGACGTCTTGTCACCGGGCAGCCCGCTGTTGGACACTTACCTGCAAACCGTCGAAGTGCTGCGCGACACCAGCCACGTGCGTGACTATTCCGCCGGCGAGTGGATGCGCCAGCTCAGCGAAGCCGGTTTGCATGTGCGCAACAGCAGCCGCCAGCGCCTGCGCCTGGAATACACCTCGTGGGTCGAGCGCATGCGCACCCCAGAGGTATTGCGTGCTGCGATCCTGGAGCTGCAAAAGGCGATGGGCCAGGAAGTGCGCGATTACTTCGAGATTCAAGCCGACGGCACCTTCAGCACCGACGTGCTGGTGGTGTGGGCCGAACGCTGATTAATTTTTCCCGACCTGCCCACGGGCGGGTCGCTTGATGAAATGAGGAACGCATGAGCAAGCAGATTCTGATTCTCCCTGGCGACGGCATTGGTCCGGAAATCATGGCCGAAGCGGTCAAGGTGCTGGAAGTGGCTAACGCCAAGTACAGCCTGGGCTTCGAACTGAGCCACGACGTGATCGGCGGCGCGGCCATCGACAAGCACGGCGTGCCTCTGGCCGACGAAACCCTGGAGCGTGCCCGCGCAGCCGACGCCGTGCTGCTGGGCGCCGTGGGTGGCCCGAAGTGGGACAAGATCGAGCGTGACATCCGCCCTGAGCGCGGCCTGCTGAAGATCCGTGCGCAACTGGGCCTGTTCGGCAACCTGCGCCCGGCGATCCTTTACCCGCAACTGGCGGACGCTTCCAGCCTCAAGCCGGAAATCGTCGCGGGCCTGGACATCCTGATCGTCCGCGAACTGACCGGCGGTATCTACTTCGGCTCGCCACGGGGCGTGCGCGAGTTGGAGAATGGCGAGCGTCAGGCCTACGACACCCTGCCGTACAGCGAGAGTGAAATCCGCCGTATCGCCCGTGTCGGTTTCGACATGGCCCGTGTGCGTGGCAAGAAGGTCTGCTCGGTGGACAAGGCCAACGTATTGGCGTCCAGCCAGCTGTGGCGTGAAATCGTCGAGGAAGTCGCCAAGGACTACCCGGACGTCGAGCTGAGCCACATGTACGTCGACAACGCCGCCATGCAGCTGGTGCGTGCACCGAAGCAGTTCGACGTGATCGTCACCGACAACCTGTTCGGCGACATCCTGTCCGACCAGGCCTCGATGCTCACCGGTTCCATCGGCATGCTGCCGTCGGCCTCCCTGGATGCCAACAACAAGGGCATGTACGAGCCGTGCCACGGTTCGGCGCCGGACATCGCCGGGCAGGGCATTGCCAACCCGTTGGCGACCATTTTGTCGGTGTCGATGATGCTGCGTTACAGCTTCAACCTGACCGACGCCGCTGATGCCATCGAGCAGGCCGTGAGCCTGGTGCTCGACCAGGGCCTGCGCACTGGCGACATCTGGTCCCAGGGTTGCACCAAGGTCGGTACGCAAGAAATGGGCGACGCAGTAGTCGCCGCGCTGCGGAATCTGTAATCTCTCGGGCCCGCTTGCAGATGTTGCTGCAAGGCGGCCCACTTTTGAACAAGGTGTAGTTGCGATGAAACGTGTAGGTCTGATCGGTTGGCGCGGTATGGTCGGTTCCGTGCTCATGCAGCGGATGCTGGAAGAGCAGGATTTCGATCTTATTGAGCCGGTGTTTTTCACCACCTCCAATGTAGGTGGTCAAGGGCCGTCCGTGGGCAAGGACATTGCTCCGCTCAAGGACGCCTACAACATTGAAGAACTGAAGACCCTCGACGTCATTCTGACCTGCCAGGGTGGCGACTACACCAGCGAAGTCTTCCCCAAGCTGCGCGAAGCCGGCTGGCAGGGTTACTGGATCGACGCCGCTTCCAGCCTGCGCATGCAGGATGACGCGGTGATCGTGCTGGACCCGGTCAACCGCAAGGTGATCGACCAGCAACTGGACGCGGGCACCAGGAACTACATCGGCGGCAACTGCACCGTCAGCCTGATGCTGATGGGCCTGGGCGGCTTGTTCGAAGCCGGCCTGGTGGAGTGGATGAGCGCCATGACCTATCAGGCGGCCTCTGGTGCCGGCGCGCAGAACATGCGTGAACTGATCAAGCAAATGGGCGCGACTCACGCCGCTGTCGCCGATCAACTGGCTGACCCGGCCAGCGCGATCCTCGACATCGACCGCCGTGTGGCCGAGGCCATGCGCAGCGAGGCCTACCCGACCGAAAACTTCGGTGTGCCATTGGCCGGCAGCCTGATCCCGTGGATCGACAAGGAACTGCCTAACGGCCAGAGCCGTGAAGAGTGGAAGGCCCAGGCCGAGACCAACAAGATCCTCGGTCGCTTCAAGAGCCCGATCCCGGTGGACGGTATCTGCGTGCGCATCGGCGCCATGCGTTGCCACAGCCAGGCGTTGACCATCAAGCTGAACAAAGACGTGCCGATCGCCGATATCGAAGGGCTGATCAGCCAGCACAACCCTTGGGTCAAGCTGGTGCCGAACAACCGTGATATCAGCATCCAGGAACTGAGCCCGAACAAGGTGACCGGTACCCTGAATGTGCCGGTTGGCCGTCTGCGCAAGCTGAACATGGGGACGCAGTACCTGGGCGCGTTCACCGTCGGCGACCAACTGCTGTGGGGCGCGGCTGAGCCGTTGCGTCGCATGCTGCGGATCTTGCTGGAGCGGTAATCGCTGCTGGTCATTGGAAACCCGCGTTCTGGTGACAGGCGCGGGTTTTTTATTGCGCGCTCGGGCCTCTTCGCGAGCAAGCCCGCTCCCACATTCGAGCGAGTTTCTTCAGTTGAAATGCGATCAAATGTGGGAGCGGGCTTGCTCGCGAAGAGGCCATCAGCCACACCACAACCCCCAGGTTAATTGCCTCACCCCCAGCCACCCGGTAAAGTGCCGCTCCCCCCGCAATGCCCGAGGCAGCCCCCATGACCCAGACCTTTGATATTGCCGTGATCGGCGCCACCGGCACCGTTGGCGAAACCCTGGTGCAGATCCTCGAAGAGCAGGACTTCCCGGTAGGCAGCCTGCACCTGTTGGCCAGCAGCGAGTCGGCCGGGCATTCGGTGCCGTTTCGTGGCAAGAACGTGCGGGTGCGGGAAGTCGATGAATTCGATTTCAGCAAAGTCCAACTGGTGTTCTTCGCCGCCGGCCCTGCGGTCACCTTGAGTTTTGCCCCGCGCGCCACCGCTGCGGGCTGCACCCTGATCGACTTGTCCGGCGCCTTGCCGGCCGATCAGGCGCCGCAGGTAGTGCCGGAAGCCAACGCGCAGATCCTCGATGGCCTGAAAAAACCTTATCAGGTCAGCAGCCCAAGCCCGTCGGCGACTGCCCTGGCCGTGGTGCTGGCGCCACTGCGCGGCTTGCTGGACATTCAGCGCGTCAACGTCACCGCCAACCTCGCCGTTTCCGCCCAGGGCCGTGAGGCTGTCAGCGAACTCGCCCGGCAGACCGCCGAGTTGCTGAATGTGCGCCCGCTGGAGCCGAAGTTCTTCGACCGGCAAATGGCCTTTAACCTGCTGGCCCAGGTCGGCAAGCCTGACGCGCAAGGCCACACTGCCCTGGAAAAACGCCTGGTGCACGAATTGCGCGCCGTGCTGGAAATGCCTTTGCTAAAGATTTCCGTCACTTGCGTTCAAGCCCCGGTGTTTTTTGGCGATAGCCTGACTGTGTCACTGCAATTGGGGGCAGCGGTGGATCTCGCTGCCGTCAACCGTGCCCTGGACTCGGCACCGGGTGTCGAGTTGGTGGAAGAGGGCGATTACCCCACGGCTGTGGGCGATGCGGTCGGTCAGGACGTGGTCTACGTGGGCCGGGTTCGTGCCGGTGTTGATGACCCTGCGGAACTAAATATGTGGCTGGCGTCAGATAACGTACGCAAAGGGGCGGCACTGAACGCCGTACAGCTGGCGCAGTTGTTGATAAAAGGCCTTGTGTAAAAGATACTTGGCGGCAATTTGTAGATTGATTCTAGCCAAGCGCTATGCTTGGCCCCAAGCTGGAAAAATTGCGCGTCGGTGACCTATCGGCTCGCCATGCCTAATGGCAGCGGTTACCCACCTTCTCGCCGGCCGGGGAGTGTTCAAAAAGGATGAGGCTATGGTTCAAGTTCGCAAACTGGTGTTAGCAATAGCGGCCGCCTCGGCGCTGTCCTCCGGTATGGCGCAAGCACTGCAGCTTGGGGAGATGACCCTCAAGTCGAAGCTGAACCAGCCGCTGTCGGTGGAAATCGAGTTGCTCGATGTCGGTGGCCTGACCGCCTCCGAGATCACCCCCAGCCTCGCGTCGTCCCAGGCCTTTGTGGATGCGGGCGTCGATCGCCAGGCGTTCCTGAACGACCTGACCTTTACCCCGGTGGTCAATCCCAACGGCCGCAGTGTGGTGCGTGTCACCTCCAGCAAGCCGCTGCCGGATTCCTACGTGCGTTTCCTGCTGCAGGTGCAATGGCCCAACGGTCGCCTGATGCGCGACTACAGCGTGTTGCTGGACCCGGCCAAGTTCGACCAGTCGACCCCGGCCGCCGGTGCACCTGCACCCACGCCACGCTTGAGTGCGCCTGCGACGACGGCTCCGGCAGTCACCAAGGCCAAGGAACACACCACGACTTCCCGTGACACCTTGTGGGAAATCGCCGCGAAAAACCGCAATGGCGCCTCGGTGCAGCAGACCATGCTGGCCATTCAGGCGCTGAACCCTGACGCCTTTATCGACGGCAACATCAACCGCATGAAAACCGGCCAGGTCCTGCGCCTGCCGGATTCGGGGCAAAGCACCAGCCTGCCGCAGCCCGAGGCGATTGCTGAAGTGACGGCGCAAAACGCGGCGTGGCGCGAGGGCCGCCGTGGCGGCAATCAGCTCGCCGGCAAGGCGCAGCTGGATGCGACCAAGCGTACCCAGGCGGGTAATGCACCGTCGCAGACCAATACCAAGGACAATTTGAGCCTGGTCTCGGCCGAAGCGGCCAGGAAAGGCGGGAAGGGCGCGGCGGGCGACAGCCGGGCCTTGAACAACAAGCTGGCGGTGACCCAGGAAAGCCTGGATTCGACCCGTCGCGAGAACGAAGAACTGAAAAGCCGCATGGCTGACCTGCAAAGTCAGCTGGACAAGCTGCAGCGGCTGATCGAGCTCAAGAACAACCAGCTGGCCAAGTTGCAGACCCCGGGTGGCGCTGCGGCGCAGCCTGCTGCAACGGCGGCGATGCCGGCCGAGCTGGCTGCACAACCGGCGGCGCCGGCAACGGCAGCTCCGGCAGCAACCCCTGCGGCTGCGCCGGTCGAGACCCCGGTCAAGCCGGATGCGGCGCCTGCCAGCACTGAAGGTAAATTCAATGACCTGCTGACCAACCCGATCGTGCTGGGGGTGATCGGCGGCGCAGCGGGTTTGCTGGTGCTGTTGCTTCTGCTGCTGTGGGCCCGTCATCGCAATGCGCGCCTTGAAGAAGAAAAGCACCTGCGCATGGCGCGGGCCCTGGCTGAAGAGCCGGAATTTGCGCCGAACATTGATCACGACCTGCCATCTGACAGTTTCGAAGGCCTTGATGTACCGCCGCCGAACGTCAAGCTGGCTCCAGCTCCAGCTCCAGCTCCAGCCCCGGCGGCGGTGGTTGCCCCGGTGATTGCGCCGGTGGTCGCACCTGTTGCTGTGCAGCGTCCGACCGACGCCCTGGCGCAAGCCCAGTCGCATATCGACCGTGGCCACCTGAACCAGGCTGCGGAAGTGCTGGAAGATGCAATCAAGCAAGAGCCCGCCCGCAGTGACCTGCGTCTCAAGCTGATGGAAGTCCACGGCTTGCAGGGTAACAAGGACGGATTTGTCACCCAGGAGCGCCAGTTGGTCGCCAATGGCGACAACCATGCCCAGGTCGAACAGCTGAAAAGCCGCTTCCCGGCCATGGCCGTGTTCGCAGCAGGCGTCAGCGCTGCCGTTGCCGCTGCCGCTCTCGACGCCCAATACGTCAAGGACCTGCTCAAGGACGACCCGGCACCGCCTGCACCTGAGCCTGCGCCGGACGCGTTTGACACTGACTTCGACCTCAGCCTGGACGATCTGGAGGCTGCTTCGCCAGCTGTGGTCCGCCCGACGTCGGACGACGACCTGAGCTTTGAATCGGTGCTGCAACAGCAGACCGAGGCCAAGGCCAGCGCGGAAGACCTCTCGGATTTCGACCTGGACCTGCAACTCGATCCACCCTCGTCGACCCAGTCAGACGACGACTTCCTCTCCGGCCTTGAAGACCAGATGAAGGACCTGCCGCCGGTAGAGCCGCCGACACTGACGCCGGCCGACCTGGATGACCTCGACCTGCCTGAGGATTTCGACCTGTCCCTGGCCGACGAACCCGAGGCGCCTGCAGCGGCCAAGCCGGACGCGTTTGCGTCGGAGCTTGATGATGTCAACGCCGAGCTGGATCGCCTGTCGCAAAGCCTGGAACATCCGCCAATCGAACCGTCCTTCACCGCCGACGACGCGGCGTTGGGTGGCGATGAGCCGGAATTCGACTTCCTCTCGGGTACCGACGAAGTGGCCACCAAGCTCGACCTGGCGCAGGCCTACATCGACATGGGCGATGCCGACGGTGCGCGGGACATTCTTGGCGAGGTGCTCAAGGAAGGCGATGACGGTCAGAAGGGCGAGGCCAAGGAAATGCTCAGCCGGCTGGCTTGATACGCGCGGTAAATACAACGGCAGCCTTCGGGCTGCCGTTTTGCCATCCAGGCACCAAACCCATGGCGTCCCAGGCGCACGGCCTTATAATGGCCGCCTTTGCGCAACTCATCGGGCTCTCAGTTCTTGGCAAATATAGATAACGCGGCCGCCGAAATGGCGGCCGCAGGCTTTTTCAGAATCGCCCTGGGCGTGGAATACAAAGGCTCGCGCTATCGTGGCTGGCAACGCCAGGCCTCCGGTGTGCCGACGGTGCAGGAAACCCTGGAGAAGGCCCTGTCGAAAGTCGCCGACTCACCGGTGTCGCTGATGTGCGCCGGGCGGACCGATGCCGGCGTGCACGCTTGCGGGCAAGTGGTGCACTTTGACACTCAGGCCGAGCGCTCGATGAAGGCATGGGTGATGGGCGCCAATATCAACTTGCCCCACGACGTCAGCGTCAGTTGGGCCAAGGTAATGCCGGCGGACTTTCACGCGCGCTTCAAGGCCATCGCCCGGCGTTATCGCTATGTGATCTACAACGATCAGATCCGCCCGGCCCATCTCAACGAAGAAATCACCTGGAACCACCGCCCGCTGGACGCCGAGCGCATGGCCGAGGCGGCCCAGCATCTTGTAGGTATCCACGATTTCAGCGCGTTCCGTGCCGGCCAGTGCCAGGCCAAGTCGCCGATCAAGGAAGTCCATCACCTGCGGGTGACGCGCCACGGCAAGATGATCGTGCTGGATATCCGCGCCGGCGCGTTCCTGCACCATATGGTGCGCAATATCGCCGGGGTGCTGATGACCATCGGTACCGGCGAACGCCCGGTGGAATGGGCCAGGGAAGTCCTGGAAAGCCGGATTCGCCGTACCGGCGGCGTCACGGCGCATCCGTTCGGCCTGTACCTGGTGGATGTGGAGTACCGCGACGAGTTCGAATTGCCCCAGCGATTCATCGGGCCACACTTCCTCACAGGTTTCAGCGAACTTGGCGGCTGACGCCCTCAAAAGCATTTGTTACCATCCGGGACTTTCCCGGACACGCCCTGAGGTTTCATCGACATGTCTGCCGTTCGCAGCAAGATTTGCGGGATTACCCGCATAGAAGACGCGTTGGCGGCGGTCGAGGCGGGGGCCGATGCCATCGGTTTCGTGTTTTATGCCAAAAGCCCGCGGGCGGTGAATGTGTTGCGGGCGCGGGCGATCATTGCCGCGTTGCCGCCGTTCGTGACCACCGTGGGGTTGTTCGTCAACGCCAGCCGCTGCGAGCTCAATGAAACCCTCGACGCCGTGCAACTGGACATGCTGCAGTTCCATGGCGATGAGAGTCCGGACGAGTGCGAGAGCTACCAGCGCCCGTACATCAAGGCGCTGCGGGTCAAGGCCGGGGACGATATTGCTGCGGCATGCGCTGCCTATGGCGGGGCTCGCGGGATTCTTCTCGACACCTACGTCGAAGGCGTTCCCGGTGGTACGGGCGAGGCGTTTGACTGGTCGTTGATTCCCGAAGGGTTGAGCAAGCCGATTATCCTCGCGGGCGGCCTGAATCCGGACAACGTGGCCAGTGCCATCCAGCAGGTTCGGCCGTATGCCGTGGACGTCAGCGGTGGGGTAGAGCAGGGCAAGGGCATCAAGGATCACGCAAGGATTCGCGCATTCATGCAGGCCGTGCGCGACAGCAGCGGGACGATGTGACGGCTGGCAGTCTGCCGCCGTCCATAACTACCACTGTGTAAAACAGCCCGGCGCCGCCTGTGGGAGGCCCGGAAATGAAGTGGCAACCCTGCACGGCAGGTTGTCTGGAAGGCTGAGGGCACAGGCAGGAAATGGCTGGTCGAACGTCTGACCCCGTCCAGTTTGTGTCATCGCCACATATGAATTTAGCTCAAGGGCATACGCGGGGCTGTGTTCAAGCCACCGGTACTGGAGAAAGAAAGCATGAGCAACTGGTTAGTAGACAAACTGATCCCTTCGATCATGCGTTCCGAGGTGAAGAAAAGCTCGGTTCCTGAAGGTCTTTGGCACAAGTGCCCATCCTGCGACGCGGTGCTGTACCGCCCGGAGCTGGAAAAGACCCTGGACGTTTGCCCCAAGTGCAATCACCACATGCGTATCGGCGCCCGCGCCCGCATTGATATTTTCCTCGACGCCGATGGTCGCTCCGAACTGGGCGCTGACCTGGAGCCGGTTGACCGTTTGAAGTTCCGCGACGGCAAGAAGTACAAGGACCGCCTGACCGCGGCCCAGAAGCAGACCGGTGAAAAGGACGCGCTGATTTCCGTCAGCGGCAAGCTGCTAGGCATGCCGGTGGTGGTTTCGGCCTTCGAATTCTCCTTCATGGGCGGCTCGATGGGCGCCATCGTCGGTGAGCGTTTCGTACGTGCCGCCAACTACGCGCTGGAAAACCGTTGCCCGATGATCTGCTTCGCCGCCTCCGGTGGTGCGCGGATGCAGGAAGCACTGATCTCCCTGATGCAAATGGCCAAGACCTCCGCGGTACTGGCGCGTCTGCGCGAAGAAGGTATTCCGTTCATCTCCGTGCTGACCGACCCGGTCTACGGCGGTGTGTCCGCCAGCCTGGCGATGCTGGGTGACGTGATCGTCGGTGAGCCGAAGGCGCTGATCGGCTTTGCCGGCCCGCGTGTTATCGAGCAGACCGTTCGCGAAAAACTGCCGGAAGGTTTCCAGCGCAGCGAGTTCCTGCTTGAGCACGGCGCGATCGATCTGATCATTCCGCGCGGCGAACTGCGTCCGCGCCTGGGTAGCCTGCTGGCGCAAATGATGGGCCTGCCGACACCTGTGTACGTCGCGCCTAAAATCGAGCCGATTGTCGTGCCACCGGTGCCTGCAAACATATGACCCAACGTACCCTGGGCGAATGGCTCGCCTACCTTGAGCAGTTGCATCCGTCAGCCATCGACATGGGCCTGGAGCGCTCGCAACAGGTAGCGGCCCGCCTCGGGTTGGGCCGGCCGGCGCCGCGTGTGATCACGGTGACCGGCACCAACGGCAAGGGCTCTACCTGCGCCTTTGTCGCGGCCTTGCTGCAAGCCCAGGGCCTGAAGGTCGGCGTGTACAACTCGCCGCACCTGCTGCGCTACAACGAGCGGGTGCAGCTCAATGGCGTCGAAGCCACTGACGAGCAACTCTGCGAAGCCTTCGCCGCACTTGATGCCGGGCGTGGCGAGATTTCCCTGACCTATTTCGAGATGGGCACCCTGGCGGCGTTCTGGCTGTTCGAGCGTGCGCAGCTGGATGTAGTGGTGCTGGAAGTCGGCCTGGGTGGGCGTCTGGACACGGTCAACGTGGTGGATGCCGACCTGGCGCTGATTACCAGTATTGGCGTCGACCATGCGGACTACCTGGGTAACACCCGTGAGTCCGTGGCCTATGAAAAAGCCGGGATCTTCCGCCAGGGCAAGCCTGCACTGTGCGGCGACCTGGACCCGCCGCATACCTTGCTGGACAAGGTGCGCGAGCTGGATTGCCCGTTCTTCCTGCGCGGGCGTGATTTCAATCTCGAGATTGGCGACCAATTCTGGCAATGGCGCGGGCTTGACGCGCGTGGTCAAACTGTTGAGTTGCGCGACTTGCCACTGCTGAACCTGCCGATGGAAAACGCGGCGCTCGCGCTGCAAGCCTACCTGTTGCTGGATTTGCCCTGGCATGCCGAGCAGATTGCCGCTACGTTGCAGGCTACTCGCGTGGTGGGGCGCCTTGACCGGCGCACGTTCGACTGGGAGGGCAAGCGCCTGAACCTGCTGCTGGACGTGGGGCATAACCCTCACGCCGCTGAATACCTGGCCAGGCGCCTGGCACGCACGCCGCCCGCCGGTCGCCGCCTCGCGGTGTTCGGGTTGTTGTCCGACAAGGACCTGGACGGCGTGGTTGCACCCTTGCTGGGCGACGTCCAGGCCTGGGCGGTTGCACCGCTGGATACGTCCCGCAGTCGTCCTGCCATCGAGTTGCAGGTTGCCTTGCAGAACCTTGGCGCGTCCGTGACGTCCCATGCAAGCGTGACAGCCGCCCTGGAAGCCCAGTGCGCGGTTGCGACGCCTGAGGATGAGATTCTGTTGTTCGGATCATTTTATTGTGTTGCCGAGGCGCTCGAATGGTTGGCCCGGCGCTCCACGGAGGAAGCTGCACATGGCATTACTGGATAGCGCATACAAGCAGCGAATGGTTGGAGCCCTGGTCCTGGTGGCGTTGGCGGTGATTTTCCTGCCGATGCTGTTTTCCCGTCAGGATGAGCAGCGCCAAGTGACCGTTGAAGCGCCAGCTGCGCCCCAGGCGCCTGCGGTGCCTCAGGTTCAGGTTGAGCCGGTGGTGGTTCCCGAGCCGCAAGCGCTGCCGGAAGAAGAGCCGGTGCCGACCGATGACGAAGTGGCTGCACAGCAAGCGCCGTCGATGCCGGTGCAGCCGAGCGTGCCGGTGGTTAAGCCTGCGCCTGCTGCTCCTGCAGTTGCTGCGAAGCCTGCGGCGCCGGCGCCAGCACCAAAACCTGTGGCCCCGCAACCTGCGGCACCGGGCAAGCCGGACGTGGGCCAGAGCCGTATTGACCCGAATGGCTTGCCGATCAGCTGGTCGATCCAGCTGGCCAGCCTGGCTAACCGCGAAAGTGCTGATGCGTTGCAGAAGAAGCTGCGCACCCAGGGTTACAACGCCTATATCCGCAGCGCCGATGGCAAGAACCGGGTATTCATCGGGCCGCTGATCGAGCGGGCTGAAGCCGATCGCCTGCGGGACCTGTTGGATCGCCAGCAGAACCTCAAGGGTTTTGTGGTTCGCTTCCAGCCCGAAAAAGGCTGAGGCTGCAAGGATTCAAGCTGGGATGCGGTCAATGTGGGAGCGGGCTTGCTCGCGAAGCGGCGTATCAGTCAGCAGATTTATTGGCTGCCCCACCGCCTTCGCGAGCAGGCCCGCTCCCACAAGTGTTTTGGGTGTGCCGCAACAGGCCGGTTTCCCCTATAACTCATTGATTTCAAATGCACTGCCAATCACAGCTTACCGATAGCCCAGCGCTCTGCTAAAATGCGCCGCCTTATCCGTCTGTAGGCTGAACTGTGCCATTTACCTGGGTTGATTGGGCGATCGTTGCAATCGTCGCCATCTCCGCTTTGATCAGTCTGAGCCGCGGCTTCGTCAAAGAAGCATTGTCGCTGCTGACATGGATCATCGCAGGAGTTGTAGCCTGGATGTTCGGCGGTTCATTGTCTGTCTACCTGGCCGGATACATCGAGACACCTTCGGCTCGCGTCATCGCGGGCTGCGCCATCATGTTCATCGCCACGTTGTTGGTGGGGGCAATGGTCAATTATCTTATCGGCGAATTGATACGCGTCACCGGCCTCTCCGGGACCGATCGATTTCTCGGCATGGCCTTCGGCGCCGCGCGTGGCGGCTTGCTGGTGGTCGTGGCGGTCGGGCTGTTGAGCCTGGGGCCGGTACAGCAGGATTCGTGGTGGCAGGAGTCGGTACTCGTGCCAAAATTTCTATTGGTTGCAGATTGGTCCAAAAACCTCATTTTGGGGTGGAGCAGTCAGTGGCTGGCCAGCGGGATCAGCGTACCCGCTGATCTTCCGTTCAAGGAACACCTCTTGCCGGCCAAAACGCCTCAGTAAGTTGTGTTCAGTCAAGATTCATTAAGTAGGGGTTGCGTCGCATGTGTGGCATCGTCGGTATCGTCGGTAAGTCGAACGTGAATCAGGCGCTGTATGACGCGCTAACCGTCCTCCAGCACCGCGGCCAGGATGCTGCCGGTATTGTGACCAGCCACGACGGCCGGTTATTCCTGCGCAAGGACAATGGTCTGGTGCGTGACGTGTTCCATCAGCGCCACATGCAGCGCCTGGTCGGGCACATGGGCATTGGCCACGTGCGCTACCCGACAGCGGGCAGCTCGACCTCGGCCGAAGCCCAGCCGTTCTACGTCAACTCGCCCTATGGCATCACCCTGGCGCACAACGGCAACCTGACCAACGTTGAACAACTGGCCAAGGAGATTTACGAATCTGACCTGCGCCACGTCAACACCAACTCGGACTCCGAAGTACTGCTGAACGTGTTCGCCCACGAGCTGGCCCAGCGCGGCAAGCTGCAGCCGACCGAAGAAGACGTGTTCGCTGCCGTGACTGACGTGCACAACCGCTGCGTCGGTGGCTATGCGGTAGTGGCGATGGTGACCGGCTACGGTATCGTCGGTTTCCGCGACCCCCACGGCATCCGCCCGATCGTGTTCGGCCAGCGTCATACCGACGAAGGCGTCGAGTACATGATCGCTTCCGAAAGCGTGTCCCTGGACGTGCTGGGCTTTACCCTGATTCGCGACCTGGCGCCGGGCGAAGCGGTCTACATCACTGAAGACGGCAAGCTGCACACCCGTCAGTGCGCACTGAACCCGAAACTTACCCCGTGCATCTTCGAACACGTCTACCTGGCGCGTCCGGATTCGATCATCGACGGTGTTTCGGTGTACAAGGCGCGCCTGCGCATGGGCGAGAAGCTGGCGGACAAGATCCTGCGCGAGCGCCCGGATCACGACATCGACGTGGTTATCCCGATCCCGGACACCAGCCGCACCGCTGCGCTGGAGTTGGCGAACCACCTGGGCGTGAAATTCCGCGAAGGCTTCGTCAAGAACCGTTACATCGGCCGTACCTTCATCATGCCTGGCCAGGCTGCGCGCAAGAAGTCGGTGCGCCAGAAGCTCAACGCGATCGAGCTGGAGTTCCGCGGCAAGAACGTGATGCTGGTGGATGACTCCATCGTACGCGGCACCACCTGCAAGCAGATCATCCAGATGGCCCGCGAAGCCGGTGCGAAGAACGTTTACTTCTGTTCCGCCGCGCCTGCCGTGCGTTACCCGAACGTGTACGGCATCGACATGCCGAGCGCCCACGAACTGATCGCCCACAACCGTTCGACCCAGGACGTTGCGGACCTGATCGGCGCCGACTGGCTGATCTACCAGGACCTGCCGGATCTGATCGAAGCCGTCGGTGGTGGCAAGATCAAGATCGAGGAGTTCGATTGCGCGGTGTTCGACGGCAAGTACGTCACCGGCGATGTCGACGAGGCCTACCTGAACAAGATCGAGCAGGCCCGTAACGATTCCTCGAAGATCAAGACCCAGGCGGTCAGCGCGATCATCGACCTGTACAACAACTGAGTAGACACCGGCCCTGAGGGGCCGGTTTTGTATCTTTGATAAAGCATTCGAGTTGAGGAGTAGAGCATGAGTCAGGAATGGGATGCCGGTCGCTTGGACAGTGACCTCGATGGCGTAGCTTTCGATACCCTGGCTGTGCGCGCCGGCCAGCACCGCACCCCGGAAGGTGAGCACGGTGACCCGATGTTCTTTACCTCCAGCTATGTGTTCCGCACTGCGGCCGACGCCGCTGCGCGTTTTGCCGGTGAAGTGCCGGGCAACGTTTATTCGCGTTACACCAACCCGACCGTGCGCGCGTTCGAAGAGCGTATCGCCGCGCTGGAAGGCGCCGAGCAGGCTGTCGCCACTGCCACGGGCATGGCCGCGATTCTCGCGGTAGTCATGAGCCTGTGCAGTGCCGGCGACCACGTCCTGGTATCGCGCAGCGTGTTTGGTTCGACCATCAGCCTGTTCGAAAAGTACTTCAAGCGTTTTGGTATTGAAGTCGACTACGTGCCGCTGGCGGACCTGTCCGGCTGGGACGCGGCCATCAAGGCCAACACCAAATTGCTGTTCGTCGAGTCGCCGTCCAATCCATTGGCCGAGCTGGTGGACATTGCCGCATTGTCCGAAGTGGCCCACGCCAAGGGCGCGATGCTGATCGTCGACAACTGCTTCTGCACCCCTGCATTGCAGCAGCCGCTGAAGCTGGGCGCAGACATCGTTGTGCACTCGGCCACCAAGTTCATCGACGGCCAGGGCCGTTGCATGGGGGGCGTGGTTGCCGGCCGCAGCGAGCAGATGAAGGAAGTGGTGGGCTTCTTGCGCACCGCCGGCCCGACCCTGAGCCCGTTCAACGCCTGGATCTTCCTTAAAGGCCTGGAGACCTTGAGCCTGCGGATGAAGGCCCATTGTGCCAACGCCCAGGCCCTGGCCGAGTGGCTGGAGCAGCAGGACGGCATCGAGAAAGTCCACTACGCCGGGCTCAAGAGCCACCCGCAACACGAGTTGGCCCAGCGCCAGCAGCGTGGTTTCGGCGCCGTGGTGAGTTTCGAAGTCAAGGGCGGCAAAGAGGGCGCCTGGCGCTTTATCGATGCGACTCGCCTGATCTCCATCACCGCCAACCTGGGTGACAGCAAGACCACTATCACTCACCCGAGCACCACCTCCCACGGCCGCCTGGCGCCGCAGGAGCGTGAAGCTGCCGGGATTCGTGACAGCCTGATCCGCATTGCCGTGGGCCTGGAAGACGTCGCTGACCTGCAGGCCGACCTGGCCCGTGGGTTGGCTGCCCTGTGATCGAGTGGTCCATGGAGGCGGCGAGCGCCAGTAACGGGCGGGTCGCGCTGGTGACCGGCGCGGCGCGGGGCATCGGCCTGGGGATTGCCGCCTGGTTGATCAGCGAAGGCTGGCAGGTGGTATTGACGGACCTGGACCGTGAGCGCGGTTCCAAGGTGTCCAAGGTGCTCGGCGACAACGCCTGGTTTATTACCATGGACGTGGCCGATGAGCGGCAGGTTGCCCAGGGGGTGGCCGAGGTACTTGGCCAGTTCGGGCGCCTGGATGCGCTGGTGTGCAATGCCGCTGTGGCCGACCCGCGCAACATCACCCTGGAAAGTCTCGACCTGGCTTACTGGAATCGTGTACTGGCGGTGAACCTCAGTGGTCCCATGTTGCTGGCCAAGCACTGTGCGCCCTACCTGCGGGCCCACGGCGGCGCCATTGTCAACCTGGCGTCGACCCGGGCACGCCAGTCGGAACCGGACACCGAAGCCTATGCGGCGAGCAAGGGCGGTTTGCTGGCCCTGACCCACGCGTTGGCTATCAGCCTCGGGCCGGAAGTACGGGTCAATGCCGTCAGCCCGGGCTGGATCGATGCCCGTGACCCGGCTGCACGCCGTGCCGAGCCGCTGACGGATGCGGATCACGCCCAGCACCCGGCGGGCAGGGTAGGCACTGTGGAAGACGTAGCGGCGATGGTGGCGTGGTTGCTGTCGCGCAATGCCGGGTTTGTCACCGGGCAAGAGTTCGTCGTCGACGGCGGCATGAGCAAGAAGATGATTTACACCGAGTAGGGCGGGTCGCGGTCCTGAAGCCATTTTGTCTTTTTCAGAAAAACTTCAAGCAGGCTATTGACTTAGGTCCGCTACCTGCGTAAATTTCGCGGCCTCAACGAAGCAAAGGGTGATTAGCTCAGCTGGGAGAGCATCTGCCTTACAAGCAGAGGGTCGGCGGTTCGATCCCGTCATCACCCACCACTTCTTGAGAGTTTTGCCCTAGGGCAAGACGCAACGTTAAAGGTTGCACCGACGCGCAGCGGTAGTTCAGTCGGTTAGAATACCGGCCTGTCACGCCGGGGGTCGCGGGTTCGAGTCCCGTCCGCTGCGCCATATTTTCCAGGTCTGATGTTTCAGATTTGAGATTGAACAGCCAAGGCTGGTCAGTCAGATGTTTGAAGGCGGTTGAAGGTGACACTTCAGCAGTCTGAGCGATACGCAGCGGTAGTTCAGTCGGTTAGAATACCGGCCTGTCACGCCGGGGGTCGCGGGTTCGAGTCCCGTCCGCTGCGCCATATCTGTTCCAGGGCCCACTGAACGCCCTGAGACGCCAAAGCAAGCCGCTGGCTTGGTTGGATCGATAGCAAAGACCCTGGTCGAAAGACCGGGGTTTTTTGTGTCTGCGATTGGGTGCCGGCGCGGCAAGTACAGGGGCCGGCAAGCCAGCCCCGTGGTCCGGGGTCAGAATCCCAGCTTGTCCCGCAACCCGTAATACCAGGCCCCCAGCGCCGCAAACGGCGTGCGCAACAGTTGTCCGCCGGGGAAGGGGTAGTGCGGCAGGCCGGCAAACGCATCAAAACGTTCTGCCTGGCCTCTCAGCGCTTCCGCCAGTACCTTGCCCGCCAAGTGGGTATACGTCACGCCATGGCCGCTACAGCCCTGGGAGTAGTAGATGTTATCCCCCAGGCGACCGACCTGCGGCAGGCGCGACAAGGTCAGCAGGAAATTGCCGGTCCAGGCGTAGTCGATCTTCACGTCCTTGAGCTGCGGGAAGGCCTTGAGCATCTTCGGCCGGATGATCGCCTCGATATTCGCCGGGTCACGCGCGCCGTACACCACGCCACCGCCGAAGATCAGGCGCTTGTCGCTCGTCAGGCGGTAGTAGTCCAGCAGGTAATTGCAGTCCTCGACGCAGTAATCCTGTGGCAGCAGCGTCTTCGCCAGTTCATCGCCCAGTGGTGCGGTGGTAATCACCTGCGTACCACACGGCATCGACTTGGCCGCCAGTTCCGGAACCAGGTTCCCCAGATAGGCGTTGCCCGCGACAATAATGAACTTGGCCCTGACCTTGCCGTGCGCCGTATGCACCACCGGATTGGCGCCGCGCTCGATGCGAGTCGCCGCCGACTGCTCATAAATCGTGCCGCCCAGGGACTCCACGGCTGCCGCTTCGCCCAGCGCCAGGTTCAGCGGGTGAATGTGCCCGCCGCTCATGTCGAGCAGGCCGCCCACATAGTTGTCACAGGCGACCACTTCTCGAATGCGCCGCTCGTCCAGCAGCTCCAGCTGGGTGTGGCCGTAGCGCTCCCACAGGCGCTTCTGCGACTCCAGGTGGCCCATGTGCTTGCTGTTCAGTGCCGCAAATACACCGCCGTCCTTCAGATCGCACTGGATCTGATACTTGGCCACCCGCTCCCGAATGATCCTGCCGCCTTCAAATGCCATGTCGCCGAGTAATTTCGCCTGCTGGGGGCCGACACTGCGCTCGATCACATCGATATCACGGCTGTAGCTGTTGACGATCTGCCCACCATTACGGCCCGACGCGCCAAAGCCTACCTTGGCAGCTTCCAGCACTGTCACGCTAAAGCCGTTTTCCAGCAGGAACAGCGCACTGGACAGGCCGGTATAACCGGCGCCAATCACGCACACATCGGTTTCGACTTCACCTTGCAGCTCTGGGCGAGGAGGTACCGCATTCGCAGACGCGGCGTAATACGACTGGGGGTAGGGGGTGTTCGCCATCCTGGAACCTCTGTTTTATATTTTTTACGAGTGCGCCGATCCTACCTGAGTTGAAAATCCGCTGCCAGCCGCCGGAAAATACGGTTGTGCTGGCCACAAATAAAAAATTCGCATATTCATAGGCTTAGCTGCAAAAAAGGTGTTGACACCCCTCGGGAATTCCGTAGAATGCCGCCTCACAGCAGGCACGTAGCTCAGTTGGTTAGAGCACCACCTTGACATGGTGGGGGTCGTTGGTTCGAGTCCAATCGCGCCTACCAAACAAAATCCGCTCTGCTGGGCGGTCTAGAAGGGCTCACCGAAAGGTGGGCCCTTTTTTGTTGCGATTTGCGAAGCCTTTACAACCTACCCCCTCAGAATGACGATTCGGCGGCTCCTCCTGGCTTGTCGATTTTTGTCCCGTTGCGCCTTTCTGAGCGTGCTTCGGCATCTTCTTTTCCCGTCTCCCATGAGCCTTACTGAACGCGATAACGGCTTGATCACGCGTCCGGCGCGTGTGATGCGTATGTCGGTGTCTGTGGGCAATAAAGTGAGCATTGAGAGTGCTGCTTTTGTAGGATTTTTAGCTGTATGCATGTACAGTTGTTTCGCCGAAAAATGGCCATGGGAAATCAGGAGAAGTCATATGTCAATTTACATCGATACCCCTTATGTTTTTACCCCGAATCCTTCTGCGGATAACGGCCCTCAACTCCAGTCGGTGATGAAGGCCGGATACCGTTGGATTCAAATCAATGGCACTGACTGCCCGATCGGGACAACAGTCCTGCTAAACCGTGATGACAATTGGCCCTACAGTGGGCAGATCATCGAGCCAGCACCAGGGATCGATAAGGTCACTATCGACGTTTCAGGGATCGGTCGTAACCCGCTGGACCCAACAGATCCGAGTTATGCCGCCATCGACTACCAGGGTAATGTTCGCCCGGGCAGTTATCTGACCGCGCCGGCCTACGTCAATACGACCGAAATCTCCGTGGCTGATACCACTCCGTACACAAACGGTTCCTGGATCGTCATCTCGGATGCTTCAACCGATTTTGCAACCTACCCGATGCCACTCGACGGCCCGCTGGAGGTTCGCCAGGTTATTTATGTGCTGGCTAACTCATTGATTGTTAATCGCGTAATCAAACGTGATCATCCCCAGGGCGCAATCGTGGCTTTATGTGACCCGATTAAAAACGTGTACATCCGCAACCTTGAATTCACCGGGGACGCTGCGGTAGGGCTGCATCTGCACTACGCACAACACTGTGTGATCGAGAACATCACGTCGGTCGACTGGACTGGGCGCTGCATGCTGCTGCTGGACAACGGTGGTGAGTACAACACCATTCTTGATAGTTATTGCACGGCTACAGAGCCAGGTGTCGATCCTGAACAGACCGCCTGGGGTGTCGTCATCGAGGGGCAGGACTCTACCCGCGTGATTAATTCAGGTGGTGAAAATTGCGGCTTGGGGATGGGGATGAATTACAGCATTGATTGTGTGTCGATTAACGCAAGGGCTCGCCTCAATACAGTAAACGTTGGGGTCTATACCGCATCCATTCGTACGGGGTTCCTTCGACCTGCGACCGAATCCCCTCTGATCCTGGATAACGTCATCACTTCAGACTGCGTTGATTGCTATATGGTTGAACCCATACCTTTTTCCGGATAATCATGGAAAAAAAGCCCGCATTGAGCGGGCTTTTTTATTGGGAATATTTATTCCCAGGGTATAGGTTCGCGGCCAGCGCCGTTGCGACGCCCAGCAACAGAGCGGCCGCAATTGTCCCTTGGTAATCATTGGCCAACACAGAAGCACGGCCAGGTAGGGCAGATTCGAATGGGCGCTGAGTCGGCAGGATGCCGCGGACCTGTAAAGCGCCCGTCCAGACGCAGTTCTGCAGCCCTTGTCATGCACTCGATTTTCTCGTCTTGCCCCTTCAGATTGCGCTTCGCAAGTCTTTCGCCTGAATGTCCTGGGGATTCCGTTCGGCAACGTTAGGACTTTTCCGAGGTTAAAGATGGCGTCGTACTACTACTCTTCCTGTGTTGTTCCGAAGGATCGATAGGCCTGCCCCGATTCGTCATAAATAACTACAGAGAGCTGCCCCATGCTTCAACTCGACTTCTATTCAACGCTGGTCGCCGCCTCCCTGGTGCTTTTACTTGGGCGCGGGCTGGTCGCTCGAGTCGGTTTCCTGCGCACTTACAATATTCCGGAGCCGGTGGCCGGCGGTTTAGTGGTGGCGGTGCTGCTCCTGGTCCTGCGTATGCTCGCTGGCATTGAGGTCCGGTTTGATTCGTCGCTGCAGACGCCACTGATGTTGGCTTTCTTTGCCACCATTGGTTTGAATGCGGATTTCGCCAGCCTGAAGAAAGGCGGGCGGGTGCTGGGGATTTTCCTGCTGGTGGTGACGGCGCTCCTGGTGGTCCAGAACGCGATGGGGATTGCGCTGGCCAAGGCGCTGGGGCTCGATCCGTTGATGGGGTTGTTGGCGGGCTCCATTACGCTGTCGGGTGGGCACGGGACCGGCGCGGCCTGGGGCGCGGTGTTCAGCGAGAAGTATGGCGTGGCGTCGGCGTCCGAACTGGCCATTGCTTCCGCGACCTTTGGCCTGGTGCTCGGCGGCCTGATTGGCGGCCCGGTCGCTCGCCTGCTGATCAAGCGCGTCCAGACGCCCGCCCTGGCGCCGGTACAACCGCTAGGGCCAAAAGGATTCGAGCAGCCGAATCAAGAGCGCATGATCACCTCCTTCTCGTTTATCGAGACCCTGGCGCTGCTCGCCATCAGCCTGCAAGTGGGCACGTTCCTCAGCGGTTTTATCCAGGGCACGGCCTTTGAGCTGCCGACGTTTGTGTGTGTCTTGTTTGTCGGTGTGGTGTTGCGTAATGGCCTGTCGGCGCTGGGCTGGCACCAGGTATTCGAGCGCGAAGTCTCAGTGCTCGGGAATGTCAGCCTGTCGTTGTTCCTGGCGATTGCATTGATGTCGCTCAAGCTCTGGGACCTCGCCGCGCTGGCCCTGCCGATTTTCATCCTGCTGGCTGCGCAGGCGTTGATGATGGCGCTGTTTGCGATTTTCGTGACGTTCCGGGTGATGGGGAGCAACTATGACGCGGCGGTCCTGGCGGCGGGGCACTGCGGTTTCGGGCTCGGTGCCACGCCAACTGCCATTGCGAACATGCAGGCGGTGACCCAGCGTTTCGGGCCATCGCAGATTGCATTTCTGGTGGTGCCGATGGTGGGCGCCTTTTTCATCGATATCACCAATGCGATCGTGATCAAGTTGTACCTGGCGCTGCCGTTCCTGGGCGTCGCGGGATAAACGCGGTTTACCGGATTTGCCGTTTAATGACTCGCCAGGTCCTGCTTGCCCAGGACCTCGTCAATCACCCCAAGCTGCCAGGTGAAATACGGATTGAACGTCAACCGCGCGTGCATCTTGCCCGGCTCACGGTAGCCCCAGTCCGAATACCACACGTCGGCCCCTTGTTCGCAGGCGCGGGTTGCGTCGTCCGTCTGGCCGTTCCAGCAAAACCGCAGGCTGCCCTGTTCGCCATACAGAGCGTTGTCGGGTGAGAACAGCAACCCCATGTGGGAGAACTGGCTGATCCGCAACTCCGGCAGGTAGTCGGTACGCGCTTTTACACGGCGGGTATCCCAGGCGCTCTCTGGCAATGTGCCGTACCAGGCGAGGCGGCTATGGGGGTTGCTGAAGCGTTGCTGGAAGGTGTCCAGCACGTAGTGCGTATCGAGTACTGAGTCGTGGGCTGCGACGGCAATGAACACCGGCTTGTCATAGGGGCGCCGCTCCAGGTCCTGGCGGGCTAGCCGGCTGCTGCGGTAGAACTGGGCAAAACCGTTGGTGGGCACTGTCATGTAGCGCACCAGGCTCTGTTGTGGCCGGCTGGCGTCTGGCGCCAGCAGCCAGGGGCGCGCCCAACTGATCAGGGGTGTCAGCCAGTCGTAGGTCATGCTGGACTGGAACGCGGGAGAGAACAGCAGCAGCCCCGCGACGTCGTCGTGTTTGTAGGCGTAGTCGAGTACCAGGTTGGCGCCGGTGGAAAAGCCGCCGAGGTAGATTTCTCCTACCTCTGCGCGAAGGATCGCAGCCTGTTCGTCCACCACCCGGCGCCAGTCTTCCATGCGCACCTGCAGCATGTCGGCCGGTTGCGTGCCGTGGCCGGGCAGCAGCACGGTCCTGACCAGGAAGCCGCGGGCGGCCAGTGCGCTGCCGATATCGTGGAAAGACCAGGGTGAGTCGCCCAGGCCATGCACGAGAATGATCCCGCGCTTGGGGGCACCCGCCGGGCGCCATTCCTGCGGGGCGTTCCAGTTGAGTTCGGCAGCCTTGTCGATGCCCTGGAAGTCACGATGGTCCCGCAGCCATTGCAAGGTAGCGGCGCGATACGCTTCGAATGATTTCTGGCCAAGCGGCATGCCCGGTTCTGCGAGGGCTGTCGTGCAGAGCAATAGGGCGAGCATGCCGCAAGCAATGCTTCGGAGCGTTCTGCGCATCGATGGACGGGGCTGCATACAGGTTTGATCGTTCAAGGCAGGTTCTCAACGGAGCGTAACCGTAAGGTCATGCACGATAATGACCTGCCTTGTATCGCCGAAAGTGCGAAACAGTAGCAAGACGTTTCCGATGATCTCAGAATCGATCCAGCCGGTAGGGCCCAAGTGCCGGCAGCCCGTTGGACGCGGCCGCAGGCGATGCCAGCCGTGCAATCAACTCCGCCGTCACCGCAGCCTGCGTCAGGCCCAAATGCTGATGCCCAAAGGCAAGCAGCACCTTGCCCTCGCACACCTTGTCGATAATCGGCAGCGAGTCCGGCAGGGAAGGGCGAAACCCCATCCACGGCGTCGCGTCCTCGGCACTCAAGTCACGACGAAACAGCCCCTGGCTCAGTCGATGCAACTGCCACGCGCGTTCCATGTTCGGTGGGCGATCAAGGCCGGCGAACTCCACGGTACCTGCCAGCCGCAATCCGCCGTCCATGGGCGTCATGATGAACTTGCGCTCCAATGACGTGACCGCAAACGGCAACCGTCCATGCTCATGGGGCAACATCAGGTGATAGCCGCGCTCTGTATCCAGCGGGACCTTTTTGCCAGTCAGTGCGCCGGTCAGGCTGGCTGAGTGCGCACCGCATGCGATCAACACCTGGCGCGCGGCCACGGTGCCTTGGTCGGTCCGCAATGAAACACCGTGCTCGTCCAGCTTCCCGCCCACGACCTGGCGCTTGAGAAATTGCACCCCGCTGGCCTTGGCCGCTTCCATCAGCTCGCAAACCACCCCATAGGGATCGAGAAAATGCCCGGTGCGAGGAAAGAACAACCCGCCCTGAATCCCTTTGCTGAGTTGTGGCGCCGCGTCCTGCACCACGCTGGCGTGCCAGTGGTCCACCGGCACTTCCTGCTGACTCATGCGTGCCTGCAATGCATCAATGGCCTGTCGCGACTCGGCGCGCTCGAAGACCAGCAACGAGCCGTCTTCGCGCATCAGGTGCGGGCGCTCGATGCTGCCCAGCAGCCGGTGCCAGGCGCCCAGGCTGCCTTCATTGAGCGCGCGGATCCCGGCGACGGTGCGCTGGAAGGGCGCCGGGCGCAGGTTCAGCAGCAGCCGGGTAAACCACGGCAGTGCACGCGGCAGGTATTTCCAGTCCAGGCGCAGCGGGCCCATCGGGTCCATGAGCATGGCGGGCAAACGCGACAGGATCGACGCATCCGCGATGGGGAACACTTGCTCGGTCGCCAGGTGGCCGGCATTGCCGAACGAGGCGCCGTGGCCGGGTTCCTGCTGATCGATGATGACCACCCGCCGGCCCTGGCGCGCCAGTTGCAGCGCGCAGGCGACGCCGATGATGCCGGCGCCCACTACGGCGACGTCTGGCATGACGTTATCGGACATGTTCTAGGCTTCCCTCTGACCGTCGAGCAAGCGCCGCAGCAGCAATGGGTTGCCGTGTTGCAGGGCCGTCGGCAGCAAGCTATCCGGGAAATCCTGGTAGCACACCGGCCGCAGGAATCGCAGGATCGCGGCGGTGCCCACCGAGGTGGTGCGTGAGTCCGAGGTGGCCGGGAATGGTCCTCCGTGCACCATCGCATCACACACTTCAACGCCGGTCGGCCAGCCGTTGACCAGCAGGCGGCCGGCCTTGCGTTCCAGGGTCGGCAGCAGCGCGCGGGCAGTTGCCAGGTCGTCGTCATCCAGATGCAGGGTTGCGGTCAGTTGGCCCTCCAGGTGTTCGCTGACCTGGCGGACCTCATCGACGTTGGCACATTGCACGATCAATGACGTGGCGCCGAATATCTCGGCTTGCAGGCTGTGATTGGCGAGAAAGTCCCGGGCCTGGGTCACGAACAAATGGGCCTGTCCCTGGTTCGGCTCTTCTGCCGGCAGACCGGTACCTGCGAGCTGAGCATGCCGGGTCAGGGCGCTGACGCCGTCTTCGTAAGCCTTGAAGATCCCCGGTGTCAGCATGGTCTGGGCAGTGCTGTGTTGAAGCAGGTTGGCAGCCGTGCCGACGAAGTGGTCCAGCGCTTGCCCTGCAACGGCAATCACCAGCCCGGGGTTGGTGCAGAACTGGCCGGCACCCTGGGTCAGGGACGCGACAAAACCTTGTGCCAATGCTTCACCGCGTGCGCTCAACGCAGCGGGAAACAGGTAGACCGGATTGATCGAGCTCATCTCTGCATACACCGGGATCGGCTCGGGGCGCGCCTGGGCCGCCTGGCACAAGGCAATACCGCCGCTGCGCGAGCCGGTGAAACCCACGGCCTTGATGCGCGGATCGCAGACCAGCGCGATACCGACCTCGCGGCCCGAGCCATACAACAGCGAAAACACACCCTCAGGCAGGCCACATTGCTGAACGGCCCGGGCCACCGCGCGGCCCACCAGTTCGCTGGTGCCAGGATGCGCGCCGTGTGCCTTCACGATCACCGGGCAACCGGCCGCCAGTGCCGACGCGGTATCACCGCCCGCCACCGAGAATGCCAGCGGAAAATTGCTCGCGCCGAACACGGCCACCGGCCCCAGCGGTACGTGGCGTTGACGCAGGTCCGAGCGAGGCAGCGGCTGGCGTTCCGGTTGTGCAGTATCCACCCGCACATCCAGCCATTCACCCGCGCGCACGGTGCGGGCAAAGGTGCGCAATTGCTGGCAGGTGCGCCCGCGTTCGCCCTGGATGCGTGGGCGGGGCAGGCCGGTCTCGGCCATCGCCCGTTCAATCAGTTCATCGCCCAGGGCTTCGATTTCGTTGGCGATGGTTTCAAGGAATTCGGCGCGAGCCGCCAACGGCGTTTCGCGATAGTTATCGAAGGCGCTCCAGGCCAACGCACAGGCGTGTTCGACATGTTCGGCGGTGCCGCCGGCGTAGGCGGGTTCCAGCGCAAGGTTGGTGGCAGGATTGATCGCCCGGATGGCCTCGCGGCTGCCTGGAATGGAGTGCTGACCAATCAGCATGGTGCCCGTCAGAGTCATGGCGTAGTCCTGGAAAGTAAAGATTGGCTTGGCGAAGAGAATCCACTGTGGGAGCTGTCGAGCCCCAGCGAGGCTGCGATGCAGGCGCTGCGGTCTGGCAGGTACACCGCAGTGATCCCATCGCAGCCTCGCCGGAGCTCGACAGCTCCCACATTTGATTTTTGCTGCCTTGAATAGTGTTAAGCGACGTTCTGCTCGGCCGACCAGTTGGCGTACCACTGGCGGAACAGCGCGTACTGGTTCTCTGCATAACGACGCTGGGCATCGCTGAGGGCATCGGTCTCGTTGAAGTGCAGGGTGTATTCCTTGTCGCCGTTGAGCACCATCAGATGTTTGTAGAACAGCACCAGGTCGCAGCCTTCGTCGAAGGACGACAGCACCGCCAGCGCCGACTCCAACTCCCGCGCCTGGCGACGTGCAGTGGCGTCGCCCTTGGCGGCTTTCTTGCTCAAGGCCACCAGTTGCAGGACTTCCCGTGGCAGTGCATTGCCGATGCCGGTGATTGCGCCGGTGGCGTTGCAGTTGACGAAGCCGTGCACCACTTGGGTATCCACGCCGACCATCAAGGTCACGTCATCGTCCTTGGAGGTGATGTGTTCGGCCGCGTAGCGCAGGTCTGCAGCACCGCCGAATTCCTTGAAGCCGATCAGGTTCGGGTACTCGCGACGCAGTTCGAAGAATAGGTCGGCGCGGGTGGCGAAGCCGTAGTAAGGGCTGTTGTAGATCACCGCCGGCAGGTTTGGCGCCGCCTTGAGGATGGCTGCAAAGTGATCCTTTTGCGCCGTCGCCGATGCGCCACGGGACAGCACCCGCGGGATGACCATCAAACCATGGGCGCCGACCTTCGCCGCATGCGCTGCATGGGCCACGGCTTCACGGCTGTTGACCGCGCCGGTGCCGACGATGGTCGGCACACCGGCGGCCACCAGGCGCGCCACGCCTTCCTGGCGCTCGGCCTCGGTCAGCAACGGCCAGTCGCCCATGGAGCCGCAGTACACCACCGCGCTCATGCCGATATCGATCAGTTCGCGGCCCTTGGCGACCAGTGCGTCAAAGTCCGGTTTGCGCTGGGCGGTGCACGGCGTCATCAATGCAGGGATGCAACCGGTGAAGATAGTGGTATTCATTGTTTCAGCTCCAGTTTGATTGAAGGGGCGGGGGCGGTTCAGATGCCCCACGCGAAGGGGTCCTGTTCGTCGATCAGCAAGGTGCTGTCGGCGGTCATGTAGGCGCGGCCGGTGATGGAAGGGCGCACACGTTCGCCCTCCCATTCATAGCTGCCTTCGAATTGGCTGCCGGTGATGCTGGCTTGTATCCATGGCTCACCGGCGGCGAGTTTCCCGTCGGCCGCCAGGCATGCGAGCTTGGCGCTGGTGCCGGTGCCGCAGGGCGAGCGGTCGTAGGCCTTGCCTGGGCACATGACAAAGTTGCGGCTGTCGGCCTGGGGGTCGTCGGCGAACAGTTCGATATGGTCGATCAGGGCGCCGTCTTCGCCGTGGATGCCCTGGGCTTCGAGGGCCTTGAGCATTGTCCAGGTGTAGTCGGTCAGGGCTTCGACGTTGTTCATTTCCAGCGCTTGGCCATGATCGGAAACCAGGAAGAACCAATTGCCGCCCCAGGCGATATCGCCGTAGACCAAGCCATGTCCAGGCACTTGCACCGAGACATGCTGGCGATAGCGATAGGCGGGCACATTGCGCAACGTGACCGCGCCGTCGGCGTGCAACGTGGCGCTCACCGGGCCGACCGGCGTGTCGATCTTGTGCACCCCCGGCGCGATCTGCCCCAAGTGGTGCAACGAGGCAACCAGGCCGATGGTGCCGTGGCCGCACATGCCGAGGTAGCCGGCGTTATTGAAGAAAATCACGCCGCAGGTGGCATCGGCCGAGACCGGCGCGCAATACAGCGCGCCCACCAGTACATCGTTGCCACGGGGCTCCAGCAGGCACGCCCTGCGCCATTGGTCATGCCGGGTGCGCAGGTCGTCGAGTTTGTCGACCATGGTCTCGCCGGCCAGCGGCGGGAACCCCGTCATCACCAGGCGCGTGGGCTCGCCGCCGGTGTGGGAATCAATGATGTGCACTCGTTTCATAGAACAATCCATCCAGTGGTTGGCTGAGGCTCAGGAAGCAAGCTGCACTCGGCCGATGTCGGGCTCAGGGGCTTCGCTTTCGTCGTCTTCGGTTTCCAGGCGAACCAGGTGCGCCGGCACGCCGGTGGCCGCGCCCCAGTAATAAATCCCCAGCGCGCAAGCGGCGACGACCACGGTGTCGAAGGGATGGCCGAGGATGCCCAGGCCACCGAAGCTGCCGAGCTTCGACAGGATGATGGTCACGGCGTAGAAGCCGATCAGCCAGGCGGAGGAGCGAACCTGGCGGCCCAGGCTCAGGTGCAGGGTCGGCACAAAACGGCCGCACAGCAGGTACACCACGAACATCAGGATTTGCAGGCCGAGCAGCCACGACACGGTGCTCCAGCCGGACCAGTAGACGATCAGCGCGGCGATGATGAACGACAGGGGGCCGAGCAAGCCCATCCACTTGACCCGGAACGGGCGCGGCAGGTCAGGCGCATTGCGGCGCAGGGCGGCCACGGACACCGGCGCCACGGCGTAGCTCAACACCAGCGCGGCGGACACCACGTTGATCAGCGCTTCCCACGACGGGAAGGGCAGGGTCCAGAACACCGACAGGCCAAAGGTCAGCCACAGCGCCGGGCGCGGGATGCCGGACTTTTCGTCGATGCGGGTGAAGATCTTGAAGAAGGTTCCGGTTTGCGCCCAGCCGTAGATCACCCGTGGCGTGGCGTTCATGTAGATATTGCCGCAGCCGCTGGGGGAGATCACGGCATCGGCGACCACCAGGTACGCCAGCCAGCCCACGCCCAGGGCGAGCGCGATGTCGCGGTACGGCAGGGCCAGTTCCTTGGCGACGCCGGCCCAGCCGTTGGCGAGCATTTCGGTGGGAATGCCGCCGAGGAAAGCGGTCTGCAACAGCACGTAGATTGCAGTGGAGAGCAGCACCGACAGGATCAGTGCAATTGGAATGGTGCGTTGCGGGTTCTTCACTTCGCTGGCCACCGAGATGATCGGCGTCAGACCCAGGTAGGCGAAAATCACCCCGCCGGCAGACACGGCCATTTCAATCCCCGACAGGCCGAACGGCGCGAAGCCCTGGGCGTGGAAATTCTCCGGCTTGAAAAAGGTGAACAGCACGCCGATCACCAGCAGCGGCACGATGAACTTGAACACGCTGACCAGGTTATTGGCCATGGCGAAGGTCTTCACGCTGCGGTAGTTGAGGGCGAAAAACAGCGAGAGCAGCGCAAACTGCACGAACCAGCCGAGGACGGTGGGGTTGCTGGAACCCGCCTGCGTCAACTCGGGAAACCACGCCGCGGCGTATTGGCGCGAGGCGACCACTTCAATTGCCACCAGGCTTGAAAACGCGATCAGCGTGATAAAGCCCATCAGGTAGCCCAGCAGCGGGCCGTGGGAATAGACCGGGTAGCGCACCACGCCGCCGGCGCGGGGCAATGCCGCCCCCAGTTCGCAATACACAATGCCCAGCAGCAACACGGCGAAGCCGCCCAGCAACCAGGAAAAAATCCCCGCCGGTCCGGCGATGGCGGAGACGTGACTGGCCGCGAACAGCCAGCCCGAACCGAAGATCGCTCCCAGTCCGATAAAGGTGAGGTCGATCAATGAAAGCTGTTTCTTGAACTTGCCTTGGGCTGACATGGCGGCGCCTTCTTGTGGGTTATTGGATAGGCATGCAGTGGCCATACAGTGAACCCATCAACGGCGCCGCGATTGATGTTTTGCGCAGGCTGCGATGACGAAATCAGCACAATTGCGAGTGCTCGACAGGGCTACCGCCATGCGGCAATCTGCTCGCCAGGCACCGCCCGCCGGGCGCCTGGCCTGTCCGCAAAATGCAGGAGAGAGCGTCATGATGCAGAGCGCGTTCGCGACCCTATGCCAAGGGAGCGAGTCGAATCGTCCACAGACCATCGAAGAATTACTGGCCGGCGTGGGGTTGCTGTTGCCGATGCTGGACGTGATTCCCAATGCCGCGATCTTTATCAAGGACGTGCAGGCGCGCTACGTATTGGCCAACCGCACCCTGGTGCAGCGGTGCGGCTTGAAGGACTTGCAACCGCTGTTGGGAAAAACCAGCGCCGAGGTATTTCCCGCGCAGTTGGGGCCCGGCTATACCGAGCAGGATCGGCGGGTGCTGGAGCAGGGATTTGTCCTCGAAGACCAGCTGGAATTGCACCTCTACGGTACCCGCGAGCCGGGTTGGTGCCTGACCCACAAATGGCCGCTGTACAGCCGCGACGCTGCAATCATCGGCCTGGCGGGCATCTCGGTCGACCTGCAAACCGCCAGCGAAACCCACCCGGCCTATCAACGGCTGGCGGCGGTGGACGAGCACATCCGGGCGCATTTCAATCGGCGGGTCACGTTGGGTGAACTGACGCGGATCGCCGGGATTTCCGTGGCGCAGCTGGAGCGCTACTGCAAGCGCGTGTTCCACCTGACACCGCGCCAGATGATCCAGAAGGTACGCCTGGAACATGCGCACCGGCTGCTGCATACCGAGCTGCCGATCACTGAGGTGGCGTTGCAGTGCGGGTATACCGACCACAGTGCGTTTACCCGGCAGTTCAAGGCGTTGACCGGGTTTACGCCGCGCCAGTATCGGCAGGCGACCAGTGTGCGGTGATGTCTAATTGGATCTACGTGAATGTCATGAGCAGCGGTGGCGCCAACAAGGAGGGCGCCAACGCTCTTCGCAGTTGCGCAAACCTGGTCAGTTTTATCCCTGCCGTTGGTGCGACTTATCAAGTCGTCCAGTCCGTGCCGGTGAGTGGCTGCGTGGTGGATGTCACCGACAAAAGCACCGGGGGCTCTCCCGATTCGTTCAGAAGAGAAGCGGTTATCGGTGGGTGTTCGCCTTGACTCAGTAGGACGGCGTCACCTGGGTAATCACTGGCCGGCCTTCAACGTTTCAAGCATCGCCTGTGCTGCCAGCGCATGCACCTTGCGCGTCGGATGCCATTCATCCCAGTAGTAATGCGCATCCGGGTTTTCACACACCGGCTTCACGTCCGGATAGGTGTGTTGGCAGGGCGTATCCAGGTCTTTCAACCCCGCCACCTGGGGAGCTGCGCGCAGCTTGTCGCTGAACGCCACGTGGTCGAAGTAGCTGATGCTGACCTGATGCGCCTTAGCCAATGTGCTCAGCACAACCGGCAGTTTTTGTTCCAGTACCTGCTGGTAGTTTTTCGCGTTCTCGACTTGATTGCCCTGCACCACGGCTGGCACATGACTCAAATCCGTGGTGCCCACTACCATCACGTGTTTTGCGCCCGCTGTAATCAGTGTCTCGGTGGCTTTCTGAATATTTGCCACGCTGTTCTGGCTGAGTACGGCAACCGACTCTGGGTGCGAGAAGTCGGCCCATTCAAAAAAGTCGTTGGCCGAGATGAAAATGAAATACAGCGCCTTCGGGTCGGCTTTGTGTGCCTTGGCGGACTTCAGGTAGTCAGCGATCTGGCCTGAAACGCCGGTGTCGCGGGCGGGCTCCATCCAGGCGTAGTAGTTGCCATTGCCACTCTTGGCGCCGCCCACTGCGTAGTCGGTCAAGGGTGTTTTCAAGGCGTGGGCCAGGTTCTCGACGGCAGTCGGGCCATTGCTCCAGCGGCCCTTCCAGTACAACGAGCCGGGCAGTTCCTGGGCATCCTTGACCTTCAGAGTGGCCAGGGTCTTGGTGAAGCGTTCACCCGCACCGTTATCGGAGTAGCTATCGCCGAACGCATAGAGGTGATCGTAGCGGGGAGCGCCAAAGGCGGTGGAGGCGGTCAGTACCAATAGAGCGGCCAAGCAAGCGCGTAGAGTCATTGGAAATCTCCCGGGTGGTGCTCCAAGAGTACTGGCGGTGAAGTGCATGCCCGCGGGCGGTTGCGACCTGTGTGTAGCTGAGGGCGCAAAGACTGTCCTGTATGCGACAGGTGGCTATCGCTGGTAGTGTCCGCAGAATTGGGCATTCACATCAGGAAGATTGAGATGGCATCAGCGATAGAGTTGTCTTTTGAAGTTACGGCGCAAGAGCGCCAGGCCATCCTTCAGCCGCTGAGGGCATACAACATCAGCCAATGCGGCGAGAACCCGTTCGAAACGTTTGGGCTGTTACTGCGCGATCCCGCCAGCCAGGAAGTGGTGGGCGGCCTGTACGGGAAAATTTCCTATGGCTGGATGTTCATTGAGCTGTTGAGCGTGCCTGAGTCAATGCGCACTCAAGGCATGGGGTCGCGGCTGATGCGCGCGGCTGAGGAGCTGGCACGAGAGAAGGGCTGTGCGGGGATCTGGCTGGACACCTTCAGCTTCCAGGCGCCCGGGTTCTACCGGAAGCTGGGTTTCAGCGAGTTCGGGCATATCGCCGAGTACCCGTCAGGGCACACGCGCCACTTTTTCCAGAAGCACCTGGGCTGAGGTCTAGCGGGTCACCGATCGCCACGTGACCAAGCCGTCCAGCCCTTTATCGGACTTCAAGTACCTGAGCACGTTCTGCGCCTGGGCCTTCTCTTCAAACGGTCCGACAAATGCCCTCTAACGCTTCAAACACCCACAAACTTTATTGGATTGCAGCAACAATTTTTCTTGTTGGACACCTCCCTCCCCAAGCAGCAAAGATGCGGCCACTGACGCTCGACCTTCCAGGTCAACAATAAAAAATCGAGCCGGGCTGCACGCCGTTTTCTTGCAGTGAACCCTTTGTTCACTACCTGCTTTACTGGCGCCGCAGCGCGCACTTAAGGACCTCACCACCATGCAAACTGTTGTGAACCTATGGCCGCTGATTGGCGTACTCGTCATCGTGGTCGGCTTTGTGTTGCGCTTCAATCCGCTGCTGGTCGTCACGGCGGCAGCGATTGCCACCGGGTTTGCCGCCCACTTTCCACTGGAAAAGATCCTCGCCACCATGGGCGACGGCTTCCTCCAGACTCGCGCCTTGCAATTGATCCTGTTGTTGCCCCTGGCTGTCATCGGCTTGCTGGAGCGCCATGGCTTGCGCCTGCATGCGCAAAACTGGATCGCGCGCTTTGAGCGGGCCACGGTTGGGCGCTTGCTGATCATCTATCTCTTTGTGCGTGAATCCACAGCGGCCATGGGCCTGACGAGCCTGGGCGGGCACCCGCAGATGGTGCGCCCGTTGCTGGCGCCGATGGCGGAAGGCGCGGCGGAAAAACGCTATGGCAAACTCCCCGACAAGCTTCGCCACAAGGTCCTGGCCATGTGTGCCGCGACCGACAACGTAGGGCTGTTTTTTGGCGAGGATATCTTCGTCGCCTTTGGTGCGATTGCGTTGATGCACACGTTCCTGCTGGGTTCGGGGATTGATGTCGAGCCTCTGCACATTGCGGTCTGGGGCATCCCGACGGCGATCTGCGCCTTCATCATTCACGCGATTCGCTTGCACCGCTTTGACCGAATGCTGACCCGAGAGCTGTTGCCGGCCAACACAGCGGAGGCGGCGCAATGATCATTTCCATTCAATACCTGTACTGGCTGGCCGGCGTTCTGCTGGTGATCACCGCCGGGATGATCCTGATGGATCGCACCCACCCCAAGCGCTGGTCGAGTTCGTTGTTCTGGCTGCTGTTTGCCATTCCGTTCCTGGTGGGGGAGCGCCTGCCCTCGGTGGTGGTCGGCGTGGGCGTGGTGGTGATGGCACTCATCGCGGGCCTGGGCGGCGTAGGCCGCGGCGCGCATGCCCAGTTGCATGACAAGGCCGCACGGGCCAGCGCTGGTCGCCTGGGGCATAAATTGTTTATCCCGGCATTGGCCATTCCGTTGACCACGGTGATCGGCTCGGTATTGCTCAAACACACCGAGATCGGCGGCGTGCCGCTGCTGGACCCGAAGAACACCACCTTTGTTTCCCTGGGTATCGGCTGCCTGATTGCACTGGCGCTGGCCTGCTGGCTGACGCGGGACACCCCGGTGCAAGCCCTTCGCGAATCCCGGCGCCTCACCGAAGCGCTGGGCTGGGCGATGGTGCTGCCGCAGATGCTGGCGATGCTCGGGCTGTTGTTCAACGAAGCGGGCGTGGGCACAGCGGTGGCGCACATCACCACCACCTATATCAACCTGGATTACAAGCTGGTAGCGGTGATGGTGTATGTGTTGGGCATGGCACTGTTTACCGTGATCATGGGCAATGGCTTTGCCGCCTTCCCGGTGATGACCGGCGGCGTTGGCGTACCGGTGCTGGTAGGCATCTACGGCGGCAACCCGGCGGTGATGGCTGCCATCGGCATGTTCTCCGGTTACTGCGGTACGCTGATGACACCCATGGCGGCCAACTTCAATATTGTCCCGGCAGCGTTGCTGGAGCTGCCGGATAAAAACGCGGTCATCAAGGCACAGATGCCGACCGCGTTGATGATGCTGGTGGTCAATATTGTCCTGCTCTACCTGCTGATGTGAGGCTGAAATGCGCACTGTATTGCTGACGGGTTTCGAACCGTTTGACCAAGACCTTGTCAACCCGTCCTGGGAGGCGGTACGTCTGTTGGAGGGTGTGCAGCTGGGCGCTGATGTGCGGATTGTCGCGCGGCAGTTACCCTGTGCCTTTGCCACGGCGGGCGAGCGCCTGGCTCAGCTGTTGGCCGAACACCGCCCGCAGATGGTCATTGCTGTCGGGCTGGGCCCCGGGCGCAGTGATATTTCCATCGAGCGGGTCGCGATCAACCTCAATGACGCGCGGATTCCGGACAACCTGGGTGAGCAACCTGTCGACACGGAAGTGCTGCCCGGCGGCCCTGCGGCCTACTTCGGCACCTTGCCGAGCAAGGCCATGGTAAGGGCCGTGCGCGAGGCCGGCATTGGGGCCAGCGTGTCGCAAACCGCCGGCACTTTCGTGTGCAACCAGGTGTTCTATCTGTTGCAACACGCGCTCGCCGGGTCAGGGGTACGCAGCGGTTTCATCCATGTGCCGTGGCTGCCCGAGCAGGTGGTGGGCCGAATACCCGAGCCGGCCTCGATGGCGTTGCCGATGCAGGTCGAGGGCTTGCGGATTGCGCTGCTGACGGCCTGGAATACCCTGGTGGATATCACTGAAACGGGTGGGCAAGTCAGCTGAGGTTTTCGGCTTCGCGTCCCGGGAAAAACAACGCAAAGCATGTCACACCGTTCTCGCTGCTCACGCTGTATCGGCCGTTATGCAACTGCATGATGGTCGCGACAATCGACAGCCCCAATCCATTGGAATGCGCCGAACGCTCCCGTGATTCATCCACGCGATAAAACCGCTCGAACAACCTGGGCAAGTGCTCCGCCGGGATGGTCGCGCCGTGGTTGGTCACTGTCAGGTTGATGCCTTCGGCGCAGGGTGTGGCCTGGATCAGCAGTTCAGAGGCGGGCGCACCATATTTGATGGCGTTGGCGCACAGGTTGGCCAGGGCACGGCGCAGCAGCATCGGCTCGGCCCAGATCACACCGGCGCCCTGGGCGAGGATGCTGATGTCGACATCGCCCGCCAGGCCTTCGAAGTAGTCGGCCATGCGTTCCACTTCGTCGGCCGCGTCCAGTTCCTGGCGCTGGCGCAGCGCACTGGCCGGGTCGGTGCGGGCTAGGAACAGCATGTTGTCGAGCATGCGCGCCAGGCGTTCGAGTTCTTCGACGTTGGAGGCCAGCAGTTGCTGGTAGGCCTCGATGCTACGGTGTTGCTGCAGCGCCACCTGGGTTTCCCCGAGCAAGTTATTGATCGGCGTGCGCAGTTCGTGGGCCATGTCGGTGGAGACCTGGCCCAGTTGCACAAAACCCTTGGCCAGGCGTTCGAGCATGGTGTTGAACGAATCAATCATCGGCAGCAGTTCTTTGGGGGCGCCGTGGCTGTCGAGGCGCGCGGCGAGGTTGCCGACGCCGATGCCCTGGGCATGCACGGCCAAGCGCCGCAATGGCAGCAGGCCGCGATGCACCATCAGGTAACCGACCACCGCCAGTACCAATGCCGCGATGCTGGCGAGGATATAGACACTCAGCCGGTAGCTGGCGAGCACTGCGGTGCGCTCGGTCATCAACCGCCCGGTAGTGACTTGCAGGCTGCCCAGGTCGCCTGAATCGATGGTGGCGGCGAGGGTGGAGAAGGGGACGCCATTGACGCCGGGTAAATGCTGCACGTCGGCGAATTCCAGGGCGTGGTCCCGGGGCACCGGTGCAACGTCGGGCATGTCGATGTTGCCGGGGTTCACTTCCAGCAGCGGTTTCTGCCCGGGTGCGGCGATGCTCAGTACCGATTCGCGGTTGCCGAGCATATTCTGGAACAGTTCGGGCTTGGTCTTGATCAGGTCCAGGGTGTTGCTGTCGTTCAGCAGGTTGCGCAGTTGGTCGACGCGGTAGATCAGCGCAGCGTCGTCACGGTGGATCAGTTCGCGCTCAAGGTCGCGGTACAGCGCCACGCCGAGGGTTGCCAGCAGGGCGAACGCCAGCAGGGCGAAGATCAGCGCCAGGCGCAGCGTCAGGGAGTAATGCCGGGGCTTGCTCATGGTTGCGTATCGAAGCGATAGCCGATGCCGCGCACGCTATGGATCAGCTTGAGCTGGAACGGGTCGTCGATTTTCAGGCGCAGGCGGCGCACGGCCACGTCGACCACATTGGTGTCGCTGTCGAAATTCATGTCCCACACCCTTGAGGCGATCAGCGAGCGCGAGAGTACCTGGTCCTGATGGGTGGCGAACAAGTGCAACAAGGCGAACTCCTTGTTGGTCAGGGTGATGCGCACGCCGCCACGGCTGACGCGGCGCTTGAGCACGTCGATCTGCAGGTCGGCGATCTGCAAGTGTTCTTCTTCACGGCTTGGCCCGCGCCGGGTCAGGGTGCGCAGGCGCGCCACCAGTTCGGCGAAGGAAAACGGCTTGATCAGGTAATCGTCGGCGCCCAGTTCCAGGCCCTTGATGCGGTCGGCAATATCGTCCCGGGCGGTCAGGAACAGCACCGGCGTGTCGGCTTCCTTGCGCAGGCGACGCAGCACTTCCCAGCCGTCCATCTTCGGCATCATCACGTCCAGCACGATCACGTCGAACGGGGTTTCCAGGGCCTGGTGCAAACCGTCCACGCCATCGCGGGCAAGGCTCACGGAGTAACCCAGTTCCTGCAGGCCGTTAAGCAGGTAGTTGCCCGCCTTGGGCTCGTCTTCGACTACGAGGATATTCATGGGATTCGCCCTGGTGATGTGCAGTTCTTGCGTGGCGCAAGTGTAGCCCGATCAATTGTCATTGGGGCAGCCGATGCCCTGTACTTGATAGTCCAGCACGTGTTCGCGGCCCTGGCTGTCGAGGTAGTCGAGGCGCGCAGGGACAATGCCGCACTGGCCGTAGGTATCGGTGCTCGACAGTACTTTGGCCACGTCCATGTGCATGAAGAAGCCGGGGGTGTCATGGATCACCGAGGTGGTGGCGGTGGTATCGGCAAAGGCCGAGCCGGTGGCGAGGAGGGCAGCAAAGCCGAGGATAAACAGTTTCATGGCGGTATCTCTCTTTAAAGGTTGGCTGCCGGTATCCGGCAGTGAGTTCACAGTAACCAGGCGACACAAACAGCCAGCCAACAGGATGATGACAAGATCGTAATGAAGGGCTTAAGGCTGGCGGCCGGACGCTTCGAGGATCAGGTCGGTGATTTCCTTGGCGTGGGAAACCAGGGACAAGTGGCTCGATGGCACCTCGATGGTGGTGGCGTTCATGCGCTTGGCGAGAAAGCGTTCCAGGTCCGGGTTGATGGTCTGGTCATTGCTGGACACCGCATACCAGGACGGCTTGGTGTGCCACGCGGCGTTGACGGTGCGACCGCTGAACAGGGTCTTGGCGATCGGTTGTTGCACGGCGTACAGCTCCATGGCCTTGGCGTGGGGTACATCGGCGGCAAAGTACTTGAGGAAGGCGTCCTGATTCAGGGTCAGGTAACCGTCGTGCTCCACCACACCGGCCCGCACGGGTGTGCTTGGGTACTTGGCGGACAGGGCGACGAAGTCTTCGTTGGCGTCCGGAGCGCGGGCGGCGACGTATACCAGGGAGCTGACCTTGGGGTTGACCCCGGCGTCGCTGACCACGGTGCCGGCGTAGGAATGGCCGACCAGCACGGTAGGACCGTCCTGTTGATCGAGTACGCGATTGGTGGCAGCGACGTCATCCGCCACCGAGGTCAGCGGGTTTTGCACGGCGGTTACATGCAAGCCGGCGGCCTGCAGGCGGGTAATCACTTCGGACCAGCTGGAACCGTCGGCCCAGGAGCCGTGTACCAGCACTACGTTATTGGCTTTCACCGGTGCAATCGGGCCGGCCACGGCGGCGCCGGTCCCCAGCATCAACAGGCTGGCGGCGATCAGGCAGAGTTTGCTTGCAGGTTTCATGGGCGGGCTCGCTTCATTTTCAGTGGGAAGTTGGGTCACCCGCTGTGGGTGACTGACGACTTCACTGTATGAAGTGAGGGTGAGGGCAACACTGACAGCTTGATGACAAGTTTGTAATGCAATGGGCAGCCGGAAGGCTGCCCTGGTTGGACGGTGACCCATCAGACAGTACGGGCTGCTTGCAGGCGTTCAGCGCCGCCTTCCGCCAGGCCGCGTTCGTGCAGGCGATCTGCGCCGCCCTCGGCGAGCAGGTGGGATGACTGGTCTTTGACCGCGCCAGCGTGGGTGTCGGCCGACGCCATGGATGACAGCCCGAGGCCCGCGATGACAGTCAGGCCGAGTACCAGGGACGAAGCTTTCGAGAGATTGAACATGATGAGGCTCCTACGCGTGAGTCAGCCGGATTGGCTGGTGGTCGTAGTTAATCGCCGGGGTGTATCTGCCATGTGTGCCCAGGCGTGGCGAAATGCGGGTTCGCGTATCCAGGCGGGGTTCCCATACAGTCCGATACAAACCACGGGAAGGTTTACAGCGTTTGGGCCGATCCGTAGATTGCACCAGGCAAGTGGTTCGTCAGCGCCCAAGACCGGGTGACGAAAGCAAGAGGAAGCCGAGCAGTGTCCACCCGCGATTCAGCTGTATTCGCCCACCGTTACCGCGCCTTCCTGTTCGATATGGATGGCACACTCCTGAACTCCATTGCCGCCGCCGAGCGCGTATGGGCCACCTGGGCTGAACGCCATGGGCTGGATGTCGAGGCCTTTCTGAAGACCATCCATGGTGCCCGGGCCATCGATACCATCACCCGCCAGGCGTTGCCCGGTGTGGACGCGCAGGCTGAGGCGCAGTGGATTACCGAGGCTGAACTTGAGGATGTGGAAGGGGTGGTGGCGATTGCGGGCGCGGTGGAATTCCTCAACGCATTGCCCGGCGATCAATGGGCGCTGGTTACGTCTGCCCCCAAGGCACTGGCTCTGCGCCGTATGCAGGCGGCCGGGATCAACCCGCCGGCGGTGCTGGTCACCGCGGAGGATGTCGCCAGCGGCAAGCCGGATCCGGCCTGTTATGTGCTCGGTGCGCAACGGCTGGGAGTACCGGTACAGGACTGCCTGGTGTTTGAGGATGCCAGCGTCGGGATTCGCGCCGGCGAGGCGGCGGGGGCCGATGTGATGGTGGTGACGTCGACCCACCTTGTGCCCATGGTCACCGCGCATCCTTCGATTGACGGGTATGAGCGTCTACAGGTTCAGCGGGACGAAGCCGGGCTGTTGCATCTACAGCGCCTGGCGTAAAAAAAGGCCGACCCGGTTACCCGGATCGGCCTTCTTCGTATAGGGGCGGTTCAACGTTGGAGCCGTTTCCAGTCAGCGTCTGCAGGCGGTTGCCCTTGAGCCCCTGGCGGGACAAGACCATTTCCTTGAGGATTTCGCTGGCAAGCCTGGCAATCGCCTCCGGCCCTCGATGGTGGGCGCGGACGATGCCGGTCACCGCAAAGTGATCAGCTTCCGGGCCGCTGAGAATCGCGGAAAGCGTGCCATCGGCATGCAGGGTGCAGACGATTTTGTAGCTCGGCAGGCGCGCTGCCAGTGCTGATTCGATTTCGCTTTTACTCAGTGTGTCCATCAGCGCTACAACCTTTCACCGACCGTGCATGCCCAAGCATAGGTTGTGTCGCGCAGCTGTAAATACCGGCGATCTGATAGCAACTGCGGCGGCGGTTTCAACCCGCTTGCGGGATACACCGCGCTGGGGCAACGAACTTCAAGATGAAACCCAAAGCCGTCAGGATGAGGCTTTGCGGCGATCACTGTGAGGCGCGCGCCGGCACAGTCTGCGATGGACGGCGACCTGAATGGGCTTGAGGCAGAAGAAAAACAAGTACGCGCTCAGGAACAGCGTCAGGTCCAGCCATGAGTAGGCTTTGTCGGAGGAACCTTCGATTTCGAACTTGAGGCCATACTCCAGCGCCACAAACGCCACGCTGATCAGCGTGACAATCAACCAAGACTTGGATAAGTAAGGCTGTTTAACGGTACGCCTCATCAACGTGCTCCTTGGCGCGCTGCAGACTGTAGGGGATTTGTCACGAGATTCGGCCCTGGAAAACTCCACAAGTTCCCTTTGTTTGCAGGCTGTTTCATGCGTTGAACGCAGCCAGCGACTATTACTGAGAAGTGTTCCTGCCATGTGTCATACAAAAGGGAGTACGCCTTATGTTGGTTCAGTGGTTTCTTGCAGCAGTCCATTTACTGGCATTCGCCATGGCTTTGTCGGCCGTGCTTGCGCGTGGCAAGGCATTGCGCGGTGTATCTGATAGTGACCCATCCACCCTGCGCCGCGTATTGATCGCGGACAACATCTGGGGAATCAGTGCCCTGGTGTTATTGGTAACCGGTGGCCTGCGGGCCTTCGGCGGCTACGAAAAGGGCAGTGATTATTACCTGCACCAGCCGTTGTTTCACGTGAAGATGACGCTGCTTGTATTAATTTTGTTACTGGAGCTCGCGCCGATGATTCGCTTTATCAAATGGCGCATCGCGTTGGCGCGTGGCACGCGCCTCGATTTGCACCAGGCAGGTCTTTTTGCGCGCATCAGCCATGTGCAGGCGTTACTGCTGGTGCTGATGATGATTGCAGCGAGTGGCATGGCACGCGGTATCGGCCTGGGATGACGCTGGCCTGACGCTGGAACAAGGGAATAGGGCGCGCTGGCCGCGGGAAGCCGCGAACAGGCTGAAAGAGGTTTTCGCCAGCCGTTACAGTGAACGAAAGGGCTGGCTACTGGAGGCGCTTCAAGGTGTCTGGTTTTTATCCGGAGCCGTCAGGCCCGCCTGGATACGTTGGTAGATCTCCTCGCGATGCACGGCAACGTCCTTTGGAGCATTGATGCCGATTCTTACTTGCTGGCCGCTAACGCCCAGGATGGTGATCGTGATGTCATCACCGATGTTTATGCTTTCACCGACTTTGCGGGTGAGTATCAGCATGGACTTCTCCTTGATTGCTTTGAAGGACACATGTTTCAGACAGGGCAGATGTCGGATGTGTGTAGCTTACTGCGAAGCGCTTCCCTGTGGCTGCCTCTTTTAGGACGCATAGAGGCGGCATTAATTCCCATGCCGCCATCATACAGGTCTGCGATACATCATTCGCATTGTTTAAGCCAACGTTTATGACGGCCAGAATAGACAGTGAATGATAAAGTCGCCTCTTTGATCCTCTAAGGAGCAGGGTAGTGCGTAAAGTAGCGATGGCAATTGCGGTGTTGGCATTGGCCGGTTGCGGTGAAGGTAAAAGTGTCGACGCCCCCAAGGCCAGGCCTGCCGTTGCCGAGGCGCCCGCCCAGGCGCAACCTGCGGTCGGCGCGATCGCCTCTCAAGAGTGGGATGTATGGGTGGGGCCGCCGGATCACAAGCTGCAGGCGATGACTGACCTGACCGCGTGGTTGCTGGAACACGGTTTCAGTTTCTATCTGGCGAAGGAAGACGGTAAGGACCAGGTGCTGCTGGGCCCATTCAGCACCAAGGCCGAGGCCGAGGCGAAACAAGCGCAGTTGACCGAGAAACTGGCCACTGCGAAGAAGAATGACACGGTGTCCGAGGTCATCGAACACAAGGTTGCGCAGTAAAGAGTCGACAAGCGGGAGGCCATGGCGCTCCCGCTTTTTTCGTTCAGCCGCAGGCTTTCAAGTTCACCGGGCCGACAAATTCATTGCCGCGCCCCATCACGCACGCCACGGTTTGATTGCGCTGGCGTTCCCAGGGCTGTACCGGGTAGGTCTTGTTCCAGGCTTCATACAGCTGGCGATCCTGTTTCGACAAGCGCAGGCCATACTGCTTACTCATATAGAAATAGGTTCGGGCGATCATGCCGCGAATGGAAGGGCGGGGCATGACCTTCTTGGCCTTGAAGTCCACCTGGGTCAGGCATGATCCATATTGGCCGCTTTGTACCGGCAGCCAGCCAAAACTGAAATTGTTTCGGTCGCCATTCACCTCGCCGATGCTCGGCACCAGGTTGTGCAGGTCGGCTTCGGCCCGCTTGTAGACCGCGTCCTTGCGGGTGCAGTTCTTGCGCCCGCCATCCTGCCAGCACTGGCGCTGATGGCCGATCTGCCAGGCCGGAACAATGTGTTCCCATTCAATACGTGCCGCCCGGTTGGCGTTTTTGCGCGGGATATAGCCGCAGGCTTTCAGGTCTACCCGGTTGCCGTTGTATTTGCAGCCGCAATAGAACTCCGTGGATTGCGGTTCATACAGTTTCCAGGCGATTTTCTTGGCTTCGCTGAATGTCCTGGGGGCTTGGGCTTGAGCGGTAACAGCAAAAAACACACACAACAGACTGATAAAACGGACACTCATTGACTCAATCTTCCTTCGGCACAACCCAGAAAATCTGCACGCCACCGTCATCGCGATAGGCGAGGGTGACGTTGTCGTTTTCTGCGATCTCCTCCAGTAGTCGTGCCCACTCGTCTTCCGGTTCCTCCGGCAAACGGAAGATCAACGCCGCCTTGTTCTTCTGGGCGTTGGTGGAATTGATGATTTTTTGCACGCGAACGGCCAGTCGTTGGTAGGCATCAGGAGGTGTTGGTGCTGCGGAAGAGGGCTTTGCCACGGAGTATTCCTTATTAGGCTGTACGTGCATACAGTATTTAACTGTGGGCAATTTCGCAACTGCTTAAAATTCAAGAATTTCTTCTGACAGTGGTTTTGCCGATTTGGTGTAGGAACGCTTTGTTTTTCAAAGGTTTTTTGCGCGGGGGTAAAGCGGAGGAAATCAGACCCGCTCGCGGTACGCCACGAGCGGGATGGCCCAACCGTTGCCGGCCGGGCCCGGGAGCGATCAATATTCCCAGAACATCCGTTGCAGTTCCTTGCTGTCCTGGGTCTTGGTCAGGGCGACCATGGCCAGGATGCGGGCTTTCTGCGGGTTCAGGTCATGGGCAACTACCCAGTCGTATTTGTCGTCTGGTTGTTCGGCGTTACGCAGAACGAAACCACCGGCATTCACGTGGGAAGAGCGAATGATCTGTACGCCTTGCTTGCGCAGTTCCTGCAGGGCAGGCACCACCTTGGACGACACCGAACCATTGCCGGTACCGGCGTGGATGATGGCTTTCGCGCCGGCCTGGGCCAGGGCCTTGTAGGCGGTGTCGCTTACGTTGCCATAGGAATAGGCGATTTCGACGTCCGGCAGGCTTTTGATGGTCTTGATGTCGAATTCCGAGTTCATGGTGTGACGCTTGGCTGGCAGGCGGAACCAGTAGGATTTGCCTTCTACCACCATGCCCAGCGGGCCCCATGGGCTCTTGAACGCTTCAGTCTTGATGTTGATCATCTTGCTGACGTCGCGACCCGACTGGATCTCGTCGTTCATGGTCACCAGTACGCCTTTGCCGCGGGCGTCCTTGCTGCCGGCGACGGCAACGGCGTTGTACAGGTTGAGCATGCCATCAGCCGACATGGCGGTGCCTGGGCGCATCGAGCCGACCACGACGATTGGCTTGTCGGTCTTTTCCACCAGGTTGAGGAAGTAGGCAGTCTCTTCCAGGGTGTCGGTACCGTGGGTGATCACGATGCCGTCGACGTCCTTGCTGTCGGCCAGTTCGGCGACACGACGACCCAGTTGCAGGAGGTTTTCGTTGGTGATGCTTTCGGAGGCAATTTGCAATACTTGTTCGCCGCGGACATTGGCGATCTGGCTAAGCTCAGGAACACCGGCGATCAATTGTTCGATGCCGACCTTGGCGGCCTGGTAGGTCGCACTGTTGGCCGCGCTGGCGCCGGCGCCGGCGATGGTGCCGCCGGTGGCAAGGATCACCACGTTGGACAGTTTTTGCTGGGTTTCAGCTTCTTTTGCCTGAGCGGCAACGGGGAACAACAGCAGGAGGGCTAACGCGCCCGGTACGAAAGTTTTCAACGCAGATTTCATTATTCTTCTCTCTAGTTTTGATGAGTGCTGATGCAGGTTCATCTAGAAACACCCGGGCGGTTCTGAACGCCACGAGGTGCTGAGTAAGAGCAGGATTTGTACCAGCGGGATTTTGTTTGGCAATAGAATTTAACCTATTGATTTATATCTATATTTGTTTGATTTGTAAGTAAATGGCTTGGTCTTCTGTCCGGCTTTCCGAACAAAGCGGTGCGCGGGTGTTCGGTTGTCCGAAAAGGATGACGGAAAAGTTTGGTTTTAAACGCAGGAGGCACGCCGCGACCTGTCGTTTCAGAGAACGATCCAGCAACGCGGATGTTTAAAGGGGGTACCGGATGGCTTCGAGGGCAGGGCGTAAAGCGGATTCAACAAAAGGCTGTTTTCTCCCGTTGACAAATCTCGACAAGCTTCTCATAGTTTGACCTAACGCAAACGTTTGCGAGATGTTTCACGGGGTGCTCTTCGAGTGTCGTGAAAGCTCGTATCAGCCGCCCGGGTGGGTTGGCTGCCGAAGCGTTCTTCGGTGCAAGCGTTGCTCACAATAATCATAAGATCGGAGTGAACCCATGAAGCTGCCATTTGCTGGACGTCTTCTTGCTGTCGCTGTGCTTGCTGCCGCATCCGCTGCGCTGCCTCTTTCCTCTGCATTTGCTGCCGAGACCGCCGCCAAACCCAAGGTCGGCCTGGTCATGAAATCCCTCGCCAACGAATTCTTCGTCACCATGCAGGACGGTGCCAAGGAATACCAGAAAGCCCACGCCGCCGACTTCGACATGATCACCAACGGGATCAAGAACGAAACCGATACCAGTGCACAGATCGATATCGTCAATCAGATGATCCTGTCCAAGGTTGACGCGATCGTCATTGCTCCCGCCGATTCGAAAGCCTTGGTCACCGTGCTGAAAAAGGCCTCCGACAAAGGCATCAAGATCGTCAACATCGACAACCGTCTTGATGTGGATGTACTGAAAAGCAAAAACCTTGATATCCCGTTCGTAGGTCCAGACAACCGCAAGGGCGCGCGCCTGGTCGGTGAAGAACTGGCCAAGCACCTCACCAAGGGTGACCAGGTTGGCATCATCGAAGGTGTGTCCACCACCACCAACGCCCAGCAGCGTACCGCTGGCTTCAAGGACGCGATGGATGCCGCCGGCATGAAGATCGTCTCCACCCAATCCGGTGAGTGGGAAATCGACAAGGGCAACGCGATTGCCGCTGCCATGCTCCAGGCAAACCCGAACATCAAGGCACTGCTGGCCGGTAACGACAACATGGCACTGGGCGCAGTATCCGCCGTACGTGGCGCCGGCAAGGCTGGCAAGGTGCTGGTCGTAGGCTACGACAACATCGAGGCCATCAAGCCGATGCTGCAGGACGGCCGTGTCCTGGCCACCGCCGACCAGGCTGCTGCCCAGCAAGCCGTTTTCGGTATCCAGAACGCTCTGAAGCTGGTCAAGGGTGAAAAAGTCGATGCCGTGGATGGCATGATCGAAACCCCGGTCGAACTCATCCTCAAGAAGTAATTCCCCGGCAGCACAAAACAGCGTCCGCTCACCCGAGCGGACGCCTGGAGACGTTCCTATGTCATCTTCCGCACCGAACGCTGTCCTCTCGGTCAGCGGTATCGGCAAGACCTATGCCCAACCGGTTCTGTCCGACATCACCCTGACGCTCAATCGTGGGGAGGTGTTGGCGCTTACCGGTGAGAATGGCGCGGGGAAAAGCACCCTGTCGAAAATCATCGGCGGGCTGGTCACCCCGACCGACGGCCAGATGCAGTTCAATGGCCAGGCCTACACGCCAGGCAGCCGGACCCAGGCTGAAGAGCAGGGCATCCGCATGGTCATGCAGGAGCTTAACCTGCTGCCAACCCTGACGGTCGCTGAAAACCTGTTCCTCGATAACCTGCCCAGCCACGGTGGCTGGATCAGCCGCAAGCAACTGCGCAAGGCCGCCATTGAAGCCATGGCCCAGGTCGGCCTGGACGCTATCGACCCGGACACCCTGGTCGGCAGCCTCGGCATCGGCCACCAACAGATGGTCGAGATCGCCCGCAACCTGATTGGCGATTGCCACGTACTGATCCTCGACGAACCCACAGCGATGCTGACCGCCCGTGAAGTCGAGATGCTGTTCGAACAAATCACCCGCCTGCAGGCCCGGGGCGTGGCGATTATCTATATTTCCCACCGGCTCGAAGAACTGGCCCGGGTTGCCCAGCGCATTGCGGTGCTGCGCGACGGCAAGCTGGTGTGTGTCGAGCCGATGGCCAACTACAACAGTGAGCAACTGGTCACGCTGATGGTGGGCCGCGAACTGGGCGAGAAAATCGACCTGGGCCCGCGCACCATCGGCGCGCCGCTGTTGACGGTAAAAGGCCTGACCCGCTCGGACAAGGTCCGCGACGTGTCGTTTGAAGTGCGTGCCGGCGAAATCTACGGCATCTCCGGCCTGATCGGTGCGGGTCGTACGGAATTGCTGCGCCTGATCTTCGGCGCCGACCTGGCCGACAGCGGCACCGTGGCCCTGGGCACACCGGCGCAAGTCGTCAGCATTCGCTCGCCCGTCGACGCGGTTAGCCATGGCATCGCCCTGATCACTGAGGACCGCAAGGGCGAAGGCCTGCTGCTGACCCAATCCATCGGCGCCAACATTGCCTTGGGCAACATGCCGAAGGTGTCCAGCGGTGGCCTGGTGAACAGTCGTGACGAAACGGCCTTGGCCAAGCGCCAGGTCGACGCCATGCGTATCCGCAGTTCCAGTCCGGCGCAGCTGGTGTCCGAGCTGTCGGGTGGCAACCAGCAGAAGGTGGTGATTGGCCGCTGGCTGGAGCGCGATTGCGCGGTGATGCTGTTCGATGAACCGACCCGAGGCATCGACGTCGGCGCCAAATTCGATATCTATGCGTTGCTCGGCGACCTGACCCGCCAGGGCAAGGCGCTGGTGGTGGTGTCCAGCGACCTGCGTGAGTTGATGCTGATCTGCGACCGCATCGGTGTACTTTCCGCCGGGCGCCTGATCGAGACCTTCGAGCGCGACAGCTGGACCCAGGACGAATTGCTTGCCGCTGCTTTTGCCGGCTATCAGAAACGTGATGCGCTGCTCAACGACGCAGCGCCTAGGAATACCCCATGAAAACCACTTCCTCCCCCGCAAAACGTGGCGGCAACTTCTATGGCCTGGGCACCTACCTGGGCCTGGCCGGCGCCTTGCTGGCGATGATTGCGCTGTTCTCGTTCCTGAGCGACCACTTCCTCTCGTACGACACCTTCAGCACCCTGGCCAACCAGATTCCCGACCTGATGGTGTTGGCAGTCGGCATGACCTTCGTGCTGATCATCGGCGGCATCGACCTGTCGGTAGGCTCCGTGCTGGCCCTGGCCGCATCGGCCGTCAGCGTGGCGATTCTCGGCTGGGGCTGGAGTGTGTTGCCGGCAGCCGTACTGGGCATGGGCTGCGCCGCGTTGGCCGGGACCATTACCGGTTCGATCACAGTGGCCTGGCGGATCCCGTCGTTCATCGTGTCCCTCGGCGTGCTGGAAATGGCGCGCGGCGTGGCGTACCAGATGACCGGCTCGCGTACCGCATACATCGGTGATTCGTTTGCCTGGCTGTCCAACCCGGTGGCCTTCGGCATTTCACCTTCGTTCATCATCGCGTTGCTGGTGATCATCGCCGCGCAGCTGGTGCTGACCCGTACCGTGTTCGGTCGCTACCTGATCGGCATTGGCACCAACGAAGAGGCCGTGCGCCTGGCGGGTATCAATCCCAAGCCCTACAAGATCCTGGTGTTCAGCCTGATGGGCCTGCTGGCGGGTGTAGCGGCGCTGTTCCAGATTTCGCGCCTGGAAGCGGCCGATCCCAACGCCGGTTCCGGCCTGGAGCTGCAAGTGATCGCTGCGGTAGTGATCGGTGGCACCAGCCTGATGGGCGGGCGTGGCTCGGTCATCAGTACCTTCTTCGGCGTGCTGATCATCTCGGTACTGGCGGCAGGGCTGGCGCAGATTGGCGCCACCGAGCCGACCAAACGTATCATCACCGGTGCCGTGATCGTGATCGCGGTGGTGCTCGATACTTACCGCAGCCAGCGCGCCAGTCGGCGAGCCTGAGCCATGGCAACGATCAAGGATGTGGCCGCGCTGGCGGGGATTTCCTACACCACGGTGTCTCATGTGGTGAACAAGACGCGCCCGGTCAGCGAGCCGGTGCGGATCAAGGTCGAGGCGGCCATCAAGCAGCTCGACTATGTGCCCAGTGCGGTCGCGCGCTCGCTGAAGGCCAAGACCACAGCCACCATCGGCCTGTTGGTGCCCAACAGCCTCAACCCGTATTTTGCGGAACTGGCCCGGGGCATCGAGGATTACTGCGAGCGTAACGGCTATTGCGTGATCCTCTGCAACTCCGACGATAATGCCGAAAAGCAACGCAGCTACCTGAGGGTGCTGCTGGAAAAACGCATCGACGGCTTGATCGTGACCTCGGTGGGCGGCGACGACAGCGGCCTGGCGACAGGCCTCAAGGCGGTACGCACGCCGATGGTCATCGTCGACCGTGCATTGGACGGGATCGATGTCGACCTGGTGCGCATCGACCATGAACAGGGCGCTTACCTGGCGACCCGGCACTTGCTCGATCTGGGTCATCGCGACATTGCCTGCATTGGTGGCCCGAGTCATACCCGCGTGGCGCAAATGCGGATGGCGGGCTACTACCGCGCCCTGGCCGAGGCGGGGCTCGAAGTGCCGGCCGGCCGTGTGCTGGAAAGTGATTTCACCAGTACCGGTGGTTACGCGGCCGCGGCGCAATTGCTGGCGGATAATCCCCCCAGCGCGATTTTTGCCGGCAACGACATGATTGGCTTCGGCGTCTTGCGCGCCGCTGCCGAACGTAATATCCGGGTGCCCGGTGAGCTGTCGGTGATCGGGTTTGATGATATCCAGATGAGCCAGTACGTGTACCCGGCGCTGACCACCGTGGGCCAGTCGATCCTGCAGCTGGGAGAGATGGCGGCCGAGCTTTTACTGCGACGAATTGCGGCACCCCAATTGCCGATTGATCAACGCATCGTGACGCCGAGTATTGTCCTGCGCGAGTCGACGGCGCCGTTGGCCGGTGTGTTTGCCCAATACCGCTGAACCGAATTGATGAGTACTGATGTATGCCAGCAAAAGTAGTGGTAATAGGCAGCCTGAACATGGACCTGGTCACCCGGGCCAGTCGGCTGCCCCGCGCCGGTGAAACCCTGATCGGCCAATCGTTCTCCACCGTTCCCGGCGGCAAGGGCGCGAACCAGGCGGTCGCTTCGGCGCGCCTCGGGGCTGAGGTCGCCATGGTCGGCTGCGTGGGCACCGATGCCTATGGCGCGCAATTGCGCGACGCGCTGCTGGTGGAGGGCATTGATTGCCAGGCCGTCAGCACCGTCGACGGTTCCAGCGGGGTGGCGCTGATCGTGGTGGATGATAGCAGCCAGAATGCGATCGTTATTGTCGCCGGTAGCAATGGCGAGCTGACCCCAGCCAAATTACAGGCATTTGACAGTGTGCTGCAGGCTGCCGACGTGATTGTCTGCCAGCTGGAAACGCCGATGGAGACTGTCGGCCATGCCCTCAAGCGCGGTCGCGAGCTGGGCAAGACGGTGATCCTGAACCCGGCGCCGGCCAGTGGTCCGCTGCCCGAGGATTGGTACGCCGCCATCGACTACCTGATTCCCAATGAAAGCGAAGCCTCGGCCTTGAGCGGCGTGGTGGTCGACTCGCTGGACAGCGCCAAGGCCGCCGCCACACGCCTGATCAAGGCCGGTGCTGGCAAAGTGATCATTACCCTCGGCTCCGAAGGCGCGTTGTTTGCCGATGGCCAAGGCTTCGAGCACCTGGTCGCGCCCAAGGTCAAGGCGGTCGATACCACGGCTGCCGGTGACACCTTCGTCGGCGGTTTCGCAGCCGCGCTGGCCAACGGCAGGAGCGAGGCCGAGGCCATTCGTTTCGGCCAGGTAGCCGCCGCGCTGTCCGTGACCCGCGCGGGTGCGCAACCCTCTATTCCCACATTGCATGACGTCCAAGGTTTTGTGCCCTCATGAAAAAGACTCCCTTGCTCAATATCGCGCTGTCGCGGGTGATCGCATCCCTTGGCCATGGCGACATTCTGGTGATCGGTGATGCCGGCTTGCCGGTGCCGCCGGGTGTCGAGCTGATCGACCTGGCGCTGACCAAAGGCATTCCGGATTTCGTCAGTACCTTGCGCATCGTTCTCAGCGAGATGCAGGTGGAAAGCCACGTGCTCGCGGAAGAAATCCTGCTCAAGCAACCGCCGGCCCTGGCGGATCTCAATACCCTGACCGAACAGGCCGCCCTCGGCGAACGCCGCCTGGTCAGCCATGAAGAGTTCAAGCAGCTCAGCCGCAAGGCGAGGGCGGTGGTGCGCACCGGCGAGTGCCAGCCCTACTGCAATATCGCGCTGGTTTCCGGCGTAACGTTCTAGAATTCCCCAACGACAAGGAGTGCGTCATGCAACGTGGTACCCAAACCCTGCGACACCTGTTCCGGAGTGTGCTGCTTTTGTCCGTGCTAACTGCTGCAAGCGCCCACGCGGCGGAAAAAATCGACCTGATCATCGACACCGACCCCGGTGCCGACGACGTGGTTGCCTTGCTGTTCGCCATGGCTTCGCCCGATGAACTGCAGATCCGCGCGCTGACCACCGTTGCCGGTAACGTGCGCCTCGACAAGACCTCCCGCAACGCACGCCTGGCCCGCGAATGGGCAGGGCGCGAGGACATCCCGGTATATGCCGGTGCACCGAAACCGATGCTGCGCACGCCGATCTACGCTGAAAACATCCATGGCAAGGAAGGTATCTCCGGCGTCACCGTGCATGAGCCGAAAAAAGGCCTGGCCGAAGGCAATGCCGTTGATTACCTGATCAAGACCCTCAGCACCGCCAAGCCCCACAGCATCACCATCGCCATGCTCGGTCCGCAGACCAACCTGGCGCTGGCATTGACCCAGGCGCCGGAGATCACTCAAGGCATCAAGGAAGTGGTGGTGATGGGCGGCGCGCACTTCAACGGCGGCAATATCACGCCGGTGGCCGAGTTCAACCTGTTCGCCGACCCGATCGCGGCCGAGATCGTGCTCAAGAGCGGCGTCAAGCTGACCTACCTGCCGTTGGACGTGACCCACAAGGTCCTGACCAGCGACGCACGCCTGAAGCAAATCGCTGCGCTGAACAACAACGCGAGCAAGGTGGTGGGCGATATTCTCAATGAATACGTCAAGGGCGACATGGAGCACTACGGCATCCCGGGCGGCCCGGTGCATGACGCTACCGTCATTGCCTACCTGCTCAAGCCTGCGCTGTTCAGCGGCCGTGAGGTCAACGTGGTGGTGGACAGCCGTGAAGGCCCGACCTTCGGCCAGACCATCGTCGACTGGTACGATGGCCTGAAACAACCGAAGAACGCGTTCTGGGTTGAAAATGGCGATGCCCAGGGCTTCTTCGATCTGCTGACCGAACGCCTTGGTCGCCTGAAGTAAACAGCCTGCCGGTCGACGTTCGTCGGCCGGGTCTTATTCGCGCTCGGGGTCTGGCGCCCCCATGTGATCGGCCGGGTATTTCTCGAATACCTGGCCGATGAATGCCTGCGCGGCCTGTGTGCCCAGTTCCTTGACCAGCAGGTCGATACCGATGATTGCCAACTCCTCCGGGCTGCCCGGGCTATAGGAGCTTTGCCCTTGGGGCCACTTGGCTTTGATGTCGGCGTGGATCGTGACGATGGTCATGGGTGTCTCGCGAGGCTGAAAGGCGGTTAGTGCGTTCTGCGTGTGGAGTTAACCATTTTGCGCCGTGTTTGGCACTGCTACTTAGGCATGAGGGGAGGGCTGTGCGACACTGTCCGCTTGTTTAATTGCCAGGGCAAACCGCGTGCAGATCGACTTGAACAACCCCGTCAACCTGACGCTGGACGCTGTGCGGCAGCTGCTTGCGTCCGCCAGTGACAACGTTCACACCCAATTGCGCGTTACCAATGCCGGCATTGCCTACATTTCTTCGGGCGTGGTGGGTGGCGTCGATATCGACGGCCTTCTGTTCCGCCTGGAGACCTGGGCGGCGGGTTCGGGTTATGTCGGCAACGTCGCAGCCAGCGACGAGGTGTGGGTGATGCAGATTTTCAACGCGCTCAAGCAGAATTGGCCAACCCCGCCGTTTGATTACATCGACATCTACTGAGTGCGTTCATATCTGGTGACGATTGATTCGCCAGCGCCCGGTGTCGACTCAGGCAGACTGGCCCACAGCCAATTGTGACAATTCTGAAACCAATCGGCCAAACCACGGTCGCACGATCTCTGTCCATTTTTTCTCAAAGGAGGCTTCATGCCTTGGAAGCTCGCATCATTCGGTACTTTGTTGGCTGCGCTCGCCTTGTCGGGTTGCAGCACCCCGGGTACCTCTGAGCCAGCCAAAGACACTGCCGTGACCGATGCTGGTCATAGCCGCTGTGAGGCGAAGGCTGCCGAGTTCGCAATCGGCCAGAAAGCTTCGCCACAATTGCTGGAACAGGCCCGTAGCCGCGCCGGAGCGCAGAACGCACGCATTCTCAAGCCAGATGACATGGTCACGCTGGAATACCGCTCCGATCGCCTGAACCTCAATACCGATGACAACCTTGTGATCAATCGGGTCAATTGCGGCTGATTGCTCCAGCGCTTTTCTCCAGGCCATAAAAAACCCCGTCACATGGACGGGGTTTTTTTAGTTCGGCGCAGAATTACTCTGGGCGAACCTGTGCAGCTTGCATACCCTTTTGGCCTTTCTCAGCCACGAAGGAAACGGTTTGGCCTTCTTTCAGGCTTTTGAAACCGTCGCTTTCGATAGCTTTGAAGTGTACGAACAGGTCGTCACCGCCACCTTGAGGAGTGATGAAGCCGAAGCCTTTTTCATCGTTGAACCATTTAACGGTGCCGGTTTGGCGATTAGACATGGTGTATCTCCAAGAAACATATATTTTCAGTAGTGCTGTGCTGCTCAGGCCAACTGGGCACACCGAGCTATCATAGTCGAAATGTTCGGCTTGGGAGCCCCCCCAAGGCATTGTTTGCTAATCAATCGCGTTGTGTTTCATGCCTTGGTTGGCTGAAAGCCCCGATCTACGGGGCTTTCAGGCGAAATATCAGCTGTTAAAAAAAGCCGTAAAAGCTGCGTAATTTGTGAGAAATGGCAGTTTTCATAGCGATTTCTGGTCCTTCAGCCGGTCTGGCAGGGTGTAAAAATTACTTTTTCTTCACGACTTTGCAGGACGAAATAGCCGTCACAGCTTTGGTCTTGAGCGCAGGATCTGCGTTCTGGTTGGTCATGAGTTCCTTGATTTCGGCACTGCTCAATTCGGCATTGATTTTGTCCGCGCCACATTCACAGTGGTCTTTGGCGGTTTTGGCATCAACACTTTGCTGGGCGGCTGCGCTGCAATCCTTGATGAAGCTGTCCCGCGCACCGGCAGGCCAGTTCGACGGGGCTGCGGCGTGCGCACCCAGGGACATGAGGGTCAGGGATGCAGCAAGGGCGAAAGTCGAGGTAAAACGCATAATCAAATGCTCCTGGAGTCGTGGACGAACGGCGATTCTCGGTGTGTTTGAGGGTTGCCGTACAGTTCAAGTTCACTTTTGCCCTTAAAAGCCGGGAATTTTCGTTTCCTGAAGCGGCTTCGGCGCCATGACCGTTCATCTGTGCTAGCATCTTTCGCTTGGCTATTTTCCGGCGCGCCCTATGCCGCCTTGCCAAGGTCTTTTTTGTTTAACTCCAGTCACTCTGGTTCGATTATCGGTTGGCCGAAAGGCTCCTGCCGCTGTAAGGCAGGCGTTCATCACTGAACGGCCTGGTATTGGATCTTGTACTGGCTCATCCCAACCCACGTGACCTTTGGTAGGGGTCACCACTAGGAGAGGAGGCGCCATGCCAACTATTACTCTTCCCGACGGCAGTCAACGTTCATTCGATCATTCGGTTTCCGTAGCCGAGGTCGCCGCATCCATTGGTGCCGGCCTGGCCAAGGCCACCGTGGCCGGCAAGGTCGACGGCAAACTGGTCGACGCCAGCGACCTGATCACCGGCGATGCCAGCCTGCAAATCATCACGCCCAAGGATCAAGAGGGGCTGGAGATCATTCGCCACTCTTGCGCGCACCTGATTGGCCATGCGGTCAAGCAGCTGTACCCAACCGCGAAAATGGTCATCGGCCCGGTCATCGACGAAGGCTTCTATTACGACATCGCCTACGAGCGTCCTTTTACCCCGGACGATCTGGCGGCTATCGAGCAGCGCATGCAGGCGCTGATCGAAAAAGATTACGACGTCATCAAGAAAGTCACTCCGCGTGCCGAAGTGATCGACGTGTTCACCGCCCGCGGCGAAGACTACAAGCTGCGCCTGGTGGAAGACATGCCGGACGAGCAGGCCATGGGCCTGTATTACCACGAAGAATATGTCGACATGTGCCGTGGCCCGCATGTGCCGAACACACGCTTCCTCAAGTCGTTCAAGCTGACCAAGCTGTCCGGTGCCTACTGGCGCGGTGACGCGAAGAACGAACAACTGCAGCGGATCTACGGCACTGCCTGGGCTGACAAGAAGCAGCTGGCGGCCTACATCCAGCGCATCGAAGAAGCCGAAAAACGCGACCATCGCAAGATCGGCAAGCGCCTGAACCTGTTCCACCTCCAGGAAGAAGCGCCGGGCATGGTGTTCTGGCACCCGAACGGCTGGACCCTGTACCAGGTGCTCGAGCAGTACATGCGCAAGGTTCAGCGCGACAACGGCTACCTGGAGATCAAGACGCCGCAAGTCGTTGACCGCAGCCTGTGGGAGAAATCCGGGCACTGGGCCAACTACGCCGACAACATGTTCACCACCCAGTCGGAAAACCGCGACTACGCCATCAAGCCGATGAACTGCCCGTGCCACGTACAGGTGTTCAACCAGGGCCTGAAGAGCTACCGCGAGTTGCCGATGCGCCTGGCCGAGTTCGGTGCCTGCCACCGTAACGAGCCATCGGGTGCACTGCACGGCATCATGCGCGTGCGCGGCTTCACTCAGGATGACGCCCACATCTTCTGCACCGAAGAGCAGATGCAGGCCGAATCCGCTGCGTTCATCAAGCTGACCATGGACGTGTACCGCGATTTCGGTTTCACCGAAGTCGAGATGAAGCTGTCCACTCGTCCGGAAAAACGCGTCGGTTCCGACGAGCTGTGGGACCGAGCCGAAGCTGCACTGGCCGCAGCGCTGGACAGTGCGGGGCTTGCGTACGACTTGCAGCCGGGCGAGGGCGCGTTCTACGGTCCGAAGATCGAGTTCTCGCTGAAAGATTGCCTTGGTCGCGTCTGGCAGTGTGGTACCCTGCAGCTCGATTTTAACCTGCCGATCCGTCTGGGAGCCGAATACGTCTCCGAAGACAACAGCCGTAAACACCCGGTTATGCTGCACCGGGCGATCCTCGGCTCGTTCGAACGGTTCGTCGGGATCCTGATCGAGCACTACGAGGGTGCATTCCCTGCGTGGCTGGCTCCGACCCAGGCAGTGATCATGAATATCACTGATAAACAGGCAGATTTTGCCGCTGAAGTTGAAAAAACTCTCAATGAAAGCGGATTTCGTGCCAAGTCCGACTTGAGAAATGAAAAGATCGGCTTTAAAATCCGCGAGCATACTTTGCTCAAGGTTCCCTATCTTTTGGTTATCGGAGATCGGGAAGTCGAGATGCAGACTGTCGCTGTGCGTACTCGTGAAGGTGCTGACCTGGGCTCGATGCCCGTCGCCCAGTTCGCTGAGTTCCTCGCGCAAGCGGTTTCCCGGCGTGGTCGCCCAGATTCGGAGTAATTATTATTAAGCGTGAAATGAGACAAGATAAACGAGCTGCACCGAAAGCCCCGATCAACGAGAATATCTCGGCACGCGAGGTTCGGTTAATTGGCGCTGACGGCGAGCAGATTGGCATCGTCTCGATTGATGAAGCGCTTCGTATTGCTGAAGAGTCCAAATTGGACCTGGTGGAAATCTCCGCCGACGCAATCCCACCCGTTTGCCGGGTGATGGACTACGGCAAGTCGATCTTCGAGAAGAAGAAGCAGATTGCCGCGGCGAAGAAGAACCAGAAGCAGATTCAAGTAAAAGAAATCAAGTTTCGTCCAGGGACGGAGGAAGGGGATTACCAGGTAAAACTGCGCAACCTGGTACGTTTCCTGAGTGATGGGGACAGGGCCAAGGTATCCTTGCGATTCCGCGGCCGTGAGATGGCCCACCAGGAGCTGGGGATGGAACTCCTCAAGCGGGTTGAAGCTGACCTGCTCGAGTACGGTTCGGTCGAACAGCATCCTAAGATGGAAGGACGCCAGCTTATTATGGTCATCGCCCCGAAAAAGAAGAAGTAATCAATAGGGCACGGCAGGCCTTCTGATTATGTTTATCAACTGAATGCGGAGTACCGAACATGCCAAAGATGAAAACTAAAAGTGGTGCTGCTAAGCGGTTTCTGAAAACTGCTAACGGTATCAAGCACAAGCACGCTTTCAAGAGCCACATCCTGACTAAAATGTCGACCAAGCGTAAGCGTCAACTGCGCGGTAGCAGCTTGCTGCATCCGTCTGACGTGGCAAAAGTCGAGCGCATGCTGCGCCTTCGTTAATTTTAGTCAAGAATAGAGGAAGTAACTCATGGCTCGTGTAAAGCGTGGCGTCATGGCGCGTAAGCGCCACAAGAAAATTCTGAAACTTGCTAAAGGCTACTACGGCGCGCGTTCACGCGTATTCCGTGTTGCCAAGCAAGCGGTTATCAAGGCTGGCCAATACGCCTACCGTGACCGTCGTCAGAAAAAACGTCAGTTCCGCGCTCTGTGGATCGCTCGTATCAACGCTGGTGCACGTGTTAACGGTCTGTCCTACAGCCGTTTCATCGCTGGCCTGAAAAAAGCGTCCATCGAGATCGACCGTAAGGTTCTGGCTGATCTGGCAGTGAACGAAAAAGCGGCGTTTGCTGCGATTGTCGAGAAAGCTAAAGCCACCTTGGCTTAAGTACCCCCGACAGTCACCCTGGGTCGCTTCCGCGGCCCACGGTGTTAAACGTCTTAAATAGGGGAAGAGCCTTCAAGCTCTTCCCCTATTTTGTATCTGGAGTCTGTACATGGAAAACCTGGATGCGCTGGTCTCTCAAGCACTAGAGGCTGTGCAAAGCGCAGAAGATATCAATGCCCTGGAGCAAATCCGGGTTCACTACCTCGGCAAAAAGGGTGAATTGACTCAGGTGATGAAGACCCTGGGGAATTTGCCGGCTGAAGAGCGTCCGCAAGTCGGTGCGCTGATCAACGTGGCCAAGGAGCGTGTTACAGAGGTTCTCAATGCGCGCAAGGCGTCGCTCGAGGAGGCTGATCTTGCGGCCAAGCTCGCCGCCGAATCCATTGACGTGACCCTGCCTGGCCGTGGCCAGACCTCGGGCGGCCTGCATCCGATTACCCGGACTCTGGAACGTATCGAGCAGTTCTTCACCCACATCGGCTACGGCATTGCCGAAGGCCCTGAGGTCGAAGACGACTATCACAACTTCGAGGCGCTCAACATCCCAGGCCACCACCCGGCCCGGTCGATGCATGACACCTTCTATTTCAACGCGAACATGCTGCTGCGCACCCATACCTCGCCGGTACAGGTCCGCACCATGGAATCGCAGAAGCCGCCGATCCGCATCGTCTGCCCAGGCCGTGTGTATCGCAGCGACTCCGATATCACCCACTCGCCGATGTTCCACCAGGTCGAAGGCCTGCTGGTTGATCGCGACATCAACTTCGCCGACCTCAAAGGCACCATCGAAGAATTCCTGCGGGTGTTCTTCGAGAAGGAGCTGGCGGTACGTTTCCGTCCTTCATTCTTCCCGTTCACCGAGCCATCCGCTGAAGTCGATATGGAATGCGTGATGTGCAGCGGTAAAGGCTGCCGCGTCTGCAAACAGACCGGCTGGCTGGAAGTGATGGGTTGCGGCATGGTTCACCCCAACGTACTGCGCATGTCCGGGATCGACCCGGAAGAATTCTCGGGCTTTGCCTTCGGCATGGGCGTTGAGCGTCTGGCCATGCTGCGTTACGGCGTGAACGACTTGCGTCTGTTCTTCGACAACGACTTGCGGTTCCTCGCGCAATTTCGCTAGTCGTAACGGATCTTTAGGAGAGCAGGATGAAATTCAGTGAACAATGGCTGCGTGGCTGGGTAAGCCCGCAGGTAAGTCGCGACGAGCTGGTTGCTCGTCTGTCGATGGCCGGCCTTGAGGTCGATAGCGTTACGCCGGCCGCCGGTGTTTTCAGTGGTGTGGTTGTGGGTGAGGTGCTGAGCACCGAGCAACACCCGGACGCTGACAAGTTGCGTGTGTGCCAGGTCAGCAACGGCGCGGAAACCTTCCAGGTCGTGTGCGGAGCGCCAAACGTGCGCCCGGGCCTGAAAATCCCGTTCGCCATGATCGGTGCCGAGCTGCCAGGCGACTTCAAGATCAAGAAGGCCAAGCTGCGTGGCGTTGAGTCCAACGGCATGCTGTGCTCCCAGGCGGAACTGCAGGTCGGTGAAGGCAACGATGGCCTGATGGAACTGCCGGCCGATGCGCCAGTGGGCCAGGACATCCGTGTCTATCTGGAACTGGAAGACGCCAGCATCGAGGTCGACCTGACCCCGAACCGTGGCGACTGCCTGTCGCTGGCGGGCCTGGCGCGTGAAGTCGGCGCACTGTACGCCGCGAACGTGACCCGCCCGGTGGTTGCAGCGGTACCTGCCGTGCACGACGAAGTGCGTTCGATCGAAGTGCTCGCCCCCAATGCCTGCCCACGTTACCTGGGTCGCGTGATCCGTAACGTCGACCTGTCCAAGCCAACCCCGCTGTGGATGGTTGAGCGCCTGCGCCGTTCCGAAGTGCGCAGCATCGACGCTGCCGTCGACATCACCAACTACGTGATGCTGGAACTGGGCCAACCGCTGCACGCCTTCGATCTCGCCGAAATCAACGGCGGCATCCGCGTTCGCATGGCCGAAGAAGGCGAGAAGCTGGTACTGCTCGACGGCCAGGAAGTTAGCCTGCGTGCCGACACCCTGGTGATCGCTGACCATTCCCGCGCCCTGGCGATTGCCGGCGTGATGGGGGGTGAGCACAGTGGCGTGTCCGCAACCACTCGCGACATCTTTCTCGAAAGCGCTTTCTTCGATCAGATCGCCATCGCTGGCAAGGCCCGTTCCTATGGCCTGCACACCGACGCCTCGCACCGCTACGAGCGTGGCGTGGACTGGCAGCTGGCCCGTGAAGCCATGGAGCGCGCCACTGGCCTGCTGCTGGAAATCACTGGCGGCGAAGCCGGCCCGATCATCGAAACCGTCAGCGAACAGCACCTGCCGTCGGTTGCACCGATCATCCTGCGCGCCAAGGCCGTTGAGCAAATGCTCGGCCTGGTGATCGAGCCGGTTGAAATCGAGCGCCTGCTGTCGGCACTCGGCCTCGGCATCTCGGCCGGTGAAGCAGGGCAGTGGCACGTAGAAGTGCCAAGCCATCGCTTCGATATCAGCCTGGAAGTCGACCTGATCGAAGAACTGGCCCGCCTGTACGGCTACAACCGCCTGCCGGTTCGTTACCCGCAAGCGCGCCTGGCGCCGCAGCCGAAAGCCGAAGCCCGTGCACACCTGCCGGAACTGCGTCGCCTGCTGGTTGCCCGTGGTTATCAGGAAGCGGTGACCTACAGCTTCATCGATCCAAAGCAATTCGAACTGTTCAACCCGGGTGTCGAGCCGCTGTTGCTGGCTAACCCGATCTCCAACGACATGGCCGCCATGCGCTCGTCGCTGTGGCCGGGTCTGGTGAAGGCGCTGTCCCACAACCTGAACCGTCAGCAAGACCGCGTGCGCATGTTTGAAAGCGGCCTGCGTTTCGTCGGTCAGCTGGATGGCCTGAAGCAAGAGCCGATGCTGGCTGGCGTGGTTTGCGGCAGCCGTCTGCCGGAAGGCTGGGCACAAGGTCGCGACACTGTCGACTTCTTCGACGTCAAGGCCGATGTGGAAGCGGTGCTGGGCTTTGCCGGTGCGCTGGATGCCTTCACTTTCACCCCTGGCAAACACCCGGCGTTGCACCCGGGCCAGACCGCCCGTATCGAACGTGAAGGTCGCCTGGTGGGCTTCGTTGGCGCGATTCACCCCGAACTGTCGAAAACCTTGGGGCTGGACCGTCCAGTCTTCGTTTTTGAGCTAGTCTTGGCTGAAGTGGCCTCGGGCAAAATGCCTAAATTCAGCGAGTTGTCGCGTTTCCCTGAAGTACGACGTGATCTGGCGCTGATTGCCGATCAAGGTGTTGCGGCCAGTGCTGTTCTGGACGTAATCCGTGAAAATGCAGGGGAATGGCTGACAGACCTCAGGCTATTTGACGTCTATCAGGGTAAAGGCATTGATCCGCATAGAAAAAGCCTCGCAGTTGGCTTGACCTGGCAGCATCCATCGCGCACTCTTAATGACGATGAGGTGAATACGACGACGCAAAATATCCTCACCTCGCTCGAACAAAGGTTGAACGCCACGTTAAGGAAGTGACGTATGGGGGCTTTGACGAAAGCTGAGATGGCGGAACGTCTGTATGAAGAGCTGGGCCTGAACAAGCGCGAGGCCAAGGAATTGGTCGAGCTGTTCTTTGAAGAAATCAGGCACGCACTTGAAGACAACGAACAGGTCAAATTGTCCGGTTTCGGCAATTTTGACCTGCGGGACAAACGCCAGCGGCCTGGCCGCAATCCAAAAACGGGAGAAGAAATCCCGATCACGGCTCGCCGTGTGGTCACCTTTCGTCCAGGGCAGAAGTTGAAGGCCCGAGTTGAGGCTTATGCTGGAACCAAGTCATAACGACGAACTGCCCGTCATCCCAGGCAAACGCTACTTCACCATTGGTGAAGTCAGCGAGCTTTGTGCGGTAAAGCCGCACGTGCTGCGCTATTGGGAGCAGGAGTTTCCTCAACTCAACCCCGTCAAACGCACCGGGAACCGTCGGTATTATCAGCGCCAGGATGTGCTGATGATCCGACAGATCCGTGCGTTGCTGTACGACCAGGGGTTCACCATCAGCGGCGCGCGCCAGCGTATGTCCGGTGATGAAGCCAAAGACGACACCACCCAATACAAGCAAATGATCCGCCAGATGATCTCCGAACTCGAAGATGTGCTGGTGGTTTTGAAGAAGTAATTCCGGCTTTTAAAATACTTCCACATTTCAAAAGCTTGCGGTATATTCCTGATCGCTTCGTTGCGAAGCGAACCCAGTAACACGCCTAGTCGGGGCGTAGCGCAGTCCGGTAGCGCACTAGCATGGGGTGCTAGGGGTCGAGTGTTCGAATCACTCCGTCCCGACCATATTTCTCAGTAACTTAGCCGAACTCTAGCCAGTTCGGCTTTTTTACGCGTAGGGACTTTTGCGGGGGATCATCCCGTCTTCCTCCTCAATATCGTCAGCGCCGGCCCGCGAGAGTCAGTTGCCGATACTTTGTTCGCAGCCTCAATCAGGTGCTGCAGCTCCGGGGTAGAATAGTGGCTCGTAATGCTGCCGTTCTTGTGCCCCAACAATGCCTTCCGATCTTCCTCTGTCACACCTGCTGCACGTAGCCTTCTGCCAAAGGTGTGCTTTAGGTCGTGAATCCTGATCGATCTGAGTCCGGGGTGTGCTGGCGCCTGGTGGTCCTTCTCCCACTGGTCTGCAGCGCGCACCCTGGCTTTCTTCCAAGCCGTATCGTTCATCCGGTGGATAGCGGTGGCCCCGAACTGATCGGGCTGCCCATACGGAAAGACAAGCTCCCGGTGTCGACCGCGCTGTCCATCGATAATGGACATGGCCACCTTGTTCAGGATCACCAGGCGATCGTCACCATTCTTCACCCCGGCTTTATCACTTCGCCCGCCGAATCCGGCAGGTATCAGAAACACGCTGGTGTTGAGGTCTGGCACCCGTATCTCCCAATCCCACCGCAATTTGCAAACTTCCTGTTCCCGGCACCCGGTGTTCACCTTGTAGAGGGCCATCCTCAACAGGTGATCCGGTAGTTCAGCAAACAGCATGGATTGCTCTTCCCAGGACAGTGGGTAGGGTTTCCGGCTGGACTTCTTTTCCTCCATCATCGATATCATCGGCACGCTCTCCAGCCATGGCCGCTTTTCAGCATCGCGCCACTTGCGGTGGCACAGGTTCAAGATCCTGACGACGCGCTGCAGGGCGATGTTGACCGTCCTGTTCGATACGCCTGGTTTGGTTTTCCCCTTTGCCGTCTTGCCTGGCCGCTGCCGATCACGAATGAATGGGGCCAAGGCCCCGTCATCGATGTGCGTGATTGGCAGATCGCCAATGTACGGGTCAAGCTGCTCGATGTGCGAAGCGGAAAGACCGATCGATGCTTGGTCCTTGAACTCGACCAGGAACCGGGTGGCAGCTTCGCGCCAGGTCCGCACCTGGCGCACGCCGTAAATCTTTTCCTGCCGCAGCTTTTCCAGCCGATGAATCAGGTACTGCTCGGCTTCCTCCCTTTCGCTTGCTCCAGTGCTTTCTTGAAGTCGGCTACCTCTGACGACTTTGTCGATGTGCCAAATCCCGTTCCTCTGGTAGAGGCCCGACATTGTTTTTCGCGCCATTGTTTTGCTCCTTGGCGCCCACTGCGGGGCGAATTGTTGTCCTGATCGGTATGCTTTTCAATTGCCATGGCTTCGATGTAGGCGTCTGCCCACTGGTCCAGTTCATGACGGTCGAAGGCAACGCCCTGTTTTCCAATGGGGAATTCGCGGACGTGAGGGCGGACGGTGTTCTTGAATTCTTCCCGGCACATGCCGAGGTAAGCGGGTGCATCCGACGCCCGGAGGAAGCGCGGCATGATGTCTGCGGCCGGTGCCGCGTTTGTTCTGGCCATGGGAATGCCTCGCCACGCCGTTGCCGGGTGGATCGATTGGATGGGGTGATGGTTTGCGGTGTGGAGTACGGATGTACTCCTATCGGCACTTGGTATTTATTGTTGAAGCCCATCGTTCTGCATCAGCCATTCAAGACCGCCCGCAGTGAGCGGGTCTTGCCCGCGTGTTCTGCTTCTTGCAGAGCGGTGGGCAACGCAAAACGGCGAATTGGCACGCCTTGCAGAGTCGCAGCCGGGGCAGGCGCAAGGCTTGCCGTCACCATCTGCTGGCTTGAGCGCGCCCAAAAAATCGCGCATATCAGCCAGCACCTGGTCATGTTCCAGATCATTCGGCTCTACGTCTTCGTGATACTCAATCTCGGTGTCGAAGTTGGCAACGATGCGCCTGATCAGCGATGCGGCGGTGTCGGCCCGCTCATCCGCTGCGGTAAGCAGAGCCTGCAGGGCGTCACGCTCTCGGATCGCCTGGGTGTGCTTTCCGCGCCAGTGCAGTACGGCGTCCAGTTCTTCCTTGCCGGTGACGGCTTTTGCCAGTGCATCCAGCAACAGCTGCTGGCGCTGCTGCCCATCCAGGTACTGGCGCACGGCCCGGATAAATACCGTGTTCATGCTGGTGTCGCATTCGCCGGCGGTTCGCTCAATATCGGCGCGCAGGCCGTCTGGCAGGCGCACCACAAACTTGTCGGCGGTGCGCGAATCGTATTGTGTGTTCATTGAGTTTTCTCCCGTGCGCGCAGCTCGGCCATTTCCGCTTGCCGGGCCTTGCTGCATTTGTCGTGGTTGCCGTGGGCGCGGGACTTCCCGCACTGGTCACAGATGGTTTGCAGATCCAGCGGCCGCATCGGGGCGCCGCGGATCTTTACGGTTCGGCGGAGGGTGGTCATGGCTTTGGCTCCGGCAGGAAGCAATAGGCGATCTGCTTTTCCTGGCTGCAATGGCCGGAGAACTTGACCGCCTCGTCAAAGGTGTAGATGCCAGCCTCTGCCACATCGGTGGTGTACCCGCAGCCGTTTGCACGCCACCAGCACTGCCATTCACCAGACCAGATGCGCACAAGGTTTTTGCCTCGTTCGGTGCGCCACTTCGCCAGGGTGCCTTTGCTTTTCAGCCCTTGCAGAGTGCGGCGGAGTGTCATGGCACCACCTTCAGCGCCGACTTCCCCAGCATGCGAAGCGCACGGCGGGCGCTGCCCAGTTCCTGGCGAACGTCGCGACGCTCTTGAATCACCCGCCAGGCCGCATAGCAGTGTTCACAGCCGGTGTCTTCTTGGGCGAGATAGTCTTGCTGCTCTTCGCTATCCATGGATACCTGGTTGCCATAGTCGCTTTCGACCGTCTCGTTGAAGGCTTCCCACAAGTGGGTTTTAACCAGCATCTTTTCGTCGTACAGGTCTTTGGTTTGTTCGGCGCTTAGCGTCCAGTCACCGGCCTTCTTCATCACCGGGCATTCAGCTAGGTGCGCGCCGATCTGCTTCTTCATCTGGCCAACCCGTTGCAACAGGCGTTCGTGGTTGGCCAGGGCTGTGATGACACGAGTTTCAAACGGGATGGCCTGTTTCATCACGCCTCCTTCAGCATGTCGATGACGATCTTCACGCCGCTGGCCACGCTGGATGGCTGCGCGGCGGCGTAGCGGGTCAGGTCTGCGATGGCCTTTGTCCGTACTGGCTCGTGCCGTACTGATGCGCCCAGGCCCTGCACGAAGTCTGTGGCCCAGCGCTTGCCCTCCAGTTCCATGACGCGGTTGATGGGCCCGGTGATGACCAGGTCGGGCAGCGGCTCGTTGGCTAGGGCCGGCGGGAGAAGTTTGGAGGCGCGCGCGGGCGCCTGGCGGGCACGGTCAAGTGCCTGCTGTGCAATTAGGTGCATGTGGAGCCCCTGTTGAAGTAGAGTCAGAAAAAAAGGAGTGCGGCGATGAGCGAAGAAAAGGATCCGGTGAAGGATTTTCAACTAAATGAACTTGAAAGAATTAGGGAGCGCTCTAGGCCAGTGGACGCTTTTTCCATCGCGCTAGTTGGGGTTGTAGTTGTTGCTGTGGTTTTATCTCTGTATTACTACCGCACTGCATTCGCTGGTGGGCTTTCTCATCAAACGGATGATTGGTCCGCATTTGGTACGTTTATCGGTGGTGTGTTTGGCCCTCTTGTCTCATTCGTGACTCTCATTGCGATATTAAGAACTATATGGCTTCAGAGAGAGCTTTTGGAAACACAACGATATGAATTCGACGCGATGCAACAGTTGCAGACTAAGACGCTAGCATCGCAATTGACCCAAATCGAACGGGCGAACGCGGATGCGGATAGACGTGTCGTTGAGGAGACTCGCCTGAATATATTGAAAATTCTGGATAACTTTCATTCCGCATTAAACGCTGAGTACGAGACTAAACGCAGAGGGTACGAACAGTATTACCAATGGATCATGGATAAAAAGACAACCCCAAAAATTGACGAGGTAGAGGGTATGCGAAATAAGCTGCGCGACTATGAGAAGCGATTAGCCTCTCTCACTATGTTGTACAGCGATTTGTGTTTAGAGGAGTTTAGGGATGTCGCTACGATAAAAGCTCGTTATGAATCTGGGTTGCAAAAAATTTGGGCCGAATGGCCATCAAATACTTGTGATGACGTTCAGCCCTGAAGGCATTACTTAGTTGCACATTGTGAAACGCTCAGCGCCACCGCCACGGGTTGAACCCAGATCGGCATGCTGTTGAGCATGAAGGTTTCGCCGGCCTCGGCCAGCAACAGGGTGGTGCCCATCACGTGGGCGATTGCTTCAGCGGCTGCTGGTGGAACTGCGTTCCCGATACGCTCGCGCCACGCTTGGTCGCTCAGGCCATCCAGTTCAAACATTTCCTCTGGCTCGACCAGGCTTTGCAGCGCGGCCAGCTCCAGCGTGGTGAATGGCCGGTGCCAAGTACCGTCGAGGCTCTCGATAACGCAGGTCAGTCGCTCGTTGGCTTCCGGCATACGGGGATCTGCGACAGACCACCGGCCATTGTCCTGGCGGGCGCTGGCGGAAACGGCGCCGCACTGGTCGTTCCAGCGGGTGACGCCGTAGTGCCCGCCAGTGAGGTAGGCATCGCCCTTGGTGCGTTTCATGCCCGGGCGTGGATCCTGAACAGCGAAAGCCCCCTGGCCCGTGGTGCTGCCGGAGATAACTGTGCGTGACACTCCATCCCACTGGGCCACGTTGTACTTGGCGTGCCCAATGCCTGGGTCGCGCGGGTCAGCGATGCACTGGCCGCCGGCACTTGGCGACTGGCCGCCGGTGACGGTGCCCGCTGGGCCATCCATTTTGCACACCCGGTACACGTTGTTGTGGCGGACACCTGCAGGTCGAGGATCAGCAACGCTGAACGTGCCTTGCCCGGGCGACTTGACGCCGATCACTGCGCCGCTGGTTTCGTCCCAGCGCCGGACGCCGTATTGCTGGTATTGCAGGGCTCCAGCCCTGGCCCGTGGATCCGCTACCGAAAACTTGCCATTGGTTGGCCCGCTGCGCGCGGCTACGGTGCCGGCGCTTTCGTTCCAGTCGTGCACGCCAAGGAAGCCGTCCCGGAACTGCGGAACAATGACCAGGTCGCGCAGGTAGCCATCCTCGATCGCTAAATCATTCAGGCAGCGCCAGTCCTTGCCGGCTTCGACCAGGGCGAGTCGTACCCATGTTTTCCATTGCAGCGCCGGCACCCTGTGCATCGGGCCCGCGGCTTCGACGTCGCCGGCCATGGGCATGCGGCCCAGGATCGAACCGACGGACTTGAGGGTTTTCTTTTCCGGCTCGTACAGGAAGGGCGGCACCTTCTCGATGTGCCTGGCCACCAGCAAGAAGCGCTTGCGGCTCTGGGCCAGGCCACCGATGACGCCGCAGTCGTGGGTGGTTTCTGCCACGGCGTAGCCGTAGTGGTTCAGCAGCTTGTTGATCTGGTCCAACAGGTGCCGGCCACGGGTTGCCAGCCGGGGCACGTTCTCGAAAACGATCAACGATACCGGGTCATCCTTCCAGGCTTCGCACATCAGCCACACGCAGCGCAGCGTCAGTTCGTTCAGGGCCTGGTACTTCGGTGTGAGGCTCATTGTTTCAGACAGCAAGCCCGAAGCGCCTTTGCATGGGCTGCTGATGAAGACTGCGTCAGGGCGTTCGTAGCCGGCGGCGCGGCGCACATCGTCAGGGCCAGCCTCAACCCACCCTGGTGGTGGCTGCTTGCCGTGAAACGCGGTGTACATGCCGAGGGTGAACAGGTCCATCAGGGTGCCGGGTACTCCGGACAATCGTTGGAAGTCGCGCAACCCGGCCGGGTCTACGTCGATACCGCCAATGCATTGCCATTCGGCCTGCATGTTGCCCACCACGGGCTTGGCATTGTTGAACCCTTTGGCGCCGCCGCCGAGGCCGCAGCAGAAATGGAAGTGCTTAAAAATTCGCTTGAGCATCATGCGGCGATTCCTTGAAAGAGATGTGCGCCAGCGGACGCCGGCGCAAGGTGTGGCGGGGTCACGCCACCTGGCAGGTGCGTTTATGGGGGGCTTCGGGTTAATCGCCGCAGAAGCAGTCGATTGCCTCGTCGTGGTCGGCGAACATGTCGAATTGGGTGTCGGAGTAGTCAATCATTTGCTGATAGCTTGGGCGGTCGCTGCGGAAGCGGTCGCCGTCGCCGGTGAACTTGCCGCCGGACACCACTGAGCTTTCCATGCGCGCCCACCAATCTCCCTTGCGGATCGGTTCATCGCGGTCGCTGGCGATGATTGAATAGACCTGCTTGGCACCCTTCAGGAAGCAAAGGTCGCAGTTACCTTCGAGCGTGCGTCCGTTGATCGTCGGCAGCATCAGGTCGAATGTTTGGCTAGCCCAGAAGTCGGTCACGTCCTGAACGCCGACACCGGCATCAGCCAGCGGCATGGCCATCGAGGCCCATTTGCTTTCACTGGTGCTTTTGCGGGTTCGAATCTTCGCCACCCTGCGTGGCTCGTCGGCGCGAATGCCGGTCATCATGTCCACCGGCGACTCCTCGGTCGAAAGGCCCAGGCTGCGCAGGTACTTGTGGATGATGCGGATCTTCAGGTCGATGGTGCAGAATCTGGTCACAGGGTTGGGCAAGTACTTCCGTTTTCTGATCAGGGCTTCGAACGGCTCTCCCTGGCGGCTGGCGGTGTGGTAATCCACCACCGCAAACCCTGTGTCATCGTCGCGAAACTCCAGCCAGATAATGCGTACCGCCCACCGATCTGCGCACGCACGGACAAATTCCAGCGTGGCGGGATGCTCTTTGCCGGTGTTGGCAAAAATTATCAGCAGGTATTTAGCAATGTCCTCTGCCGTGTTATGCAGAAGCACCATGAACAGCATGTAGGCACTGGTCCGGCCGCCGGAGAAGCTGACAACGGTAGTCCCCCGAAGTCGGTAGTGATTCATGGGTTTTCTCCAGGCACAAGAAAGGCGCCCGTAGGCGCCTGGTGGTGTTGCTGGTTGCTGTGTCAGCCGGCTTTCTGCAACTGGACGTCGCCGCCGGCGGTGCCGTTCTCGATCCAGACCACCTGGAAGTCGGCGGGCAGCTTGGTGGGCTTCTCTTTCAGTGATCCGCATATGATTGCCTGTATGCCGTGGGCCTTGCTCAGGTTGAGCAGCATCCCCAGCAGTTGGGCGCGAACCGCCGGCAGCAGCACGTCGAAGCGATCCATCAGCACCAGGCTCAAACCGGAAGCCATGGCGATGGTGAGGGCGATCAGCGCGTCACAGCGCCACCGCTCCGACTCCGACAGCAGCGCGTACAGGCGGCCATTGGCGGTGATTGCCATATCGGTGCTGATGGCTACCTTTGGCCAGCCGGCGGTGGCCGACAGGGTGGCCAAGCTGGTGTTGATTGGCTCCAGGGCACCGGCCAGAATTTCGCCGGGGATGCCGTCCGGCGCCAGAGCTGCGGCGATCAGCGTCCAGTCCTTCACGTCCTGGTGGTGCTTGGCCGCCTCGGTACCGCGCTTGTGGGCGCCGGCGATCAAGTCCAGGCGCTCGGCCATCATTTCCACCTTGGCCTTGGCGCTGTCCCGCGTATTGCGCTGCACCAGCAATGCTTTCTCGACACGCTCTACCATGGCGTCGGTCACGTCTTCGCCGGCGGTGGCGTTCAGCGCTTCAAGGTCACGGCCAGCCTGTTCAGCCTTCTGCACCGCCGCCAAGTCGTTGATCTTGGTGCGGTCCATCAGGGCTTTTGCCTCGCGGGCCTTGCTCAGCTCTGACTGGGCTTCCGCCAGTTTCTTGCTGTCTGCCGTCTTTCCGGTGAACAACTCAACCGACTTGCCGGCCACCTTCAACTTGACGTGGCAGCTCGGGCATTCGCAGGACGCTTCACCGTCGTAGGCCTCGACCTTTTCGAACCCTTTCGCAATCGCCTCATCCCACTTTTTAAGCTCGGTTTCGGTGGTATCCAGCTTGGCCTGGGCCCGGGGCAGCAGCGCGAACGCTTCAGCCAGTTCAATTTTCCGCTTTGCCGCGCTGGCGGTGGCCTGGCGCTTGGCGTTCAAGCCACCCAGGTGCTGGTTGCCTTTCTCGATTTCAGCGGCAGCAGCGGCCAGATCCGCCTGGGCCTGGGTCAAATCATCCTGGGTGACTTCGGGCGTACCCTCGGGCAGTGGGTCGATGGTGACCATCCAGCCTTCGGCCTTTTCGCTGCCGTAGTTCTCGCCGGCGATGGCCTTCCAGGCGCCCCGGCTTTCGGCGGTGTAGGTCTTGGCCTCATCCATTGCAGCGCCGAAGCCCCGCAACAACAGGGGCTTGATCTTCTCGACCTTGGCAGCGTCGGCGCCCCGGGCGACCAGTTTTTCCACCACCACCTGCGGCTTGCCGCTGGACTTGGTCAGGGCGAACAGCAGGGACCGGCGCGCCTTATCGTCCAGGTTGGCGAAGGCTTCGGGGTTCAGCACGTAGGGCAGGTAATCCTGGCCCTCGATATCGTTGCGCTCAAGCGTGCCCTTGGGCAGCGTGATGCTGCTGGCCACGCCGTCGTGCCCGATGATGATCTGGGCTTTCTTTTCACCCTCGGTGATCAGTTGGCCGTAGTCCTTCTTGAGGGCGATCCGTGCAGACTCGCCCAGCGCCAGGCCAATGGCCTCTTTCAGGCTGGACTTACCGGCGCCGTTCAGGCCGCACACCATGGTGATGGGCGCGGTAGTCAGGTCCAGGTTTGCGCTGCGCAAGCCCTGGAAGTTCTCGACGTAGATGGTTTCGATACGCATGGCTTACTCCACACTCAGGTTTTGGCCGAGGTCTTCCAGGGAGGCAATGACCTTGTAGGTGTTTTCGGTCCAGGTGTCGCCCTCAGCGACCAGCTCGACCACTTCGTTGTCGATCAGGCGCAGCAGCAGGGTTTCAGCTTGCTGGCTGCTGATAGCGAGGCGGCTTTGCATCCAGTCGATGCCGAAGCCTTCGGCTGCCTTGAGGACGATCAGCTGGGCCGCGTCGTCGTAGGTGAACTCGCCGAATTCTTTTTCAAAGACCGCCGGGTTTTGCCCAACGTCGTGCACTTCGTCGAAGTCGCCGGGCTGGCCCGCATCGACAATATCGTCATCGCTTGGCGCGGCTTTCTGGGCCTGCGCCATTACTTCCCGACTGCCGTTAGAATTCATTTGCGTGACGATGCCCTGGGCTTCCATCCATTCGATCATGCGGGCGGCGCGGTTGTAGCCGATCTTGAGTTGGCGTTGAACCGCGCTGATGCTGGCGCGTCGTGTCTCGGTGACGTATTGCACGGCCTCGACATACAGAGGGTCTTGGTCGTGGCCGACGAACACTTCATCGCCATCCGGTTCATCTGGCCCGGTACCGCCGGCGGGGAACAGGCTGCCGGTCAGGTCACTGACGTGTAGGGGCAGGTCGTGCTGGTCGCGATCCGGCTGGATGAAGTCGAGGCCGTCGTTATAGTCATCCGGGGCCATCACCAACAGGCAGATCCGGCCGGCGCTGTCGATCAGGTCGTGCCGGTTCGGGTCTTTCGCATCAACGATCGATGTCAGCGTCAGCTGTTTGGAGTTGAACTTGACCTCTTTCATCGTGACTTCGATGGTCGAGACGTTGCGAGAGCTGATGATTGAAATGGCGTTGTGCACCGCCTTTTCAGCCGCTTCCGTCAGGCGGTCGATGACTTCCTGCTGCTGGCCTTCGTTCAGCTTGCCGTAAGGTGAGTGCAGGTTTTTCAGTTCAAACAGACCGGCTTCGACCAGGTCATGCACCAGCAGCTCATGCGCCAGGTAGGACGGCGGCAAACCCGCCAGGCGGGCACGGTCAATGATGTCGCGGTGTTCAGTCTTCATTGGAAACCCTCAGTGCTTGGCGATGCGCTCAAGCTTCGATTGTTGAGCGGGGCTCAGATTGGTGTGGGCGCCGTAACGCTTGAAGCTGGCGCGAATGTTCTCGACGAATTCCAGTTCCCAGCCGCCGCTGGCGTGCAGCTCAGCGGAGACCAGGATCGCGGCGAATTCCTCAATGCTGTCGTAGATATCCAGGACTGATTGAGAGGTCATGGTGGTTACTCCACCAGCAGGCCGCTGGTGTCGGCGGGAGTAACGGTTTCAGCGGTTTTTGTTGCGGTTTCGGCCTTATCTGTTGCGGAATCGGCCGGTTCTGTAACGTTTTCGGCGTTATCTGCTACATCGTCCTGGTCATCGTCGTCGTTGATGATCGCGGGCGCTTCGGGTTCTTTGTTGCGTAGGTCGTTCACGTCGACGGTGTAGTTGCCAGCTTCGTCGGGTGTCGCATCGATGAAGTCCCGCACTTCTTCCTGCGTCTGCAAACCCATCAGCAGCTCCGGTGCATACAGGCGTCCGAACAGGCTGGCCGCTCGATATCGCAGCATGATTTCCGGCATGGTCTGCCACTTGCTCCCGTTCTTGGTCAGCCAGCCTTCATCAATGGCCATTTGCATGGACACCGTTGGCCCGTCCAGGCGGTCACCTGTTTCTTTCTCGATCACCCAGGCGCGACAGGTGCGGTGCTGGATAGTGGTTTCGCGCTGTTCCTCGGTCTTTTTGTCGTTCTTCCAGACCACAGCCTTGTACTTCACCACTTCTTCTTTGCTGGGCTCGCTGATATCGAAACGCAGCGGGCTGAAACGGCCGCAACTGTTGATCGCGGCGATGATGAATTGGCTGGACCAGCTCGGCCGACCTTCGATGACGTACAGGTTCTGCATCACCATCAGTGGATCGGCGCCCATGCGCATCGCCATGTTCAGCGCTACCACACAGTTGGGCAGCCCGGCGGGGTTCGGCGTGTGGCCGGTGACCTTGCCGTATGACTTCACCTCAGTGAAAGCCCGGTACTGCGCAGGCACGAGGGTGGAGGCACACAGCGCCTTGGCAACACGCTGCAGTTGATCGAAGCCGGAGCCGGTTAGCAGCGACATAGGGGCGTCGGATTTTGGCGCGGCAACTGCACTGGTCTGCATCTTTGCCAGGGTGGTGGTCTCGCTCATGATTTCACCTTGCGGGAGGCCAGGTATTCGGCCTCGGTAGCGATGGAGACAAGGCGCTTGTCCGCCTCATTCTTGGGGTGTTCGTAGAACTTCACCTGCGCGGCGTGGAATTTCTCCCGGTCGTACACGCGGTGGCAGTTGATGACCGGGTCGTGCTTTCCGGTCGGGTCAGTGAGGCGCAAGTACAGGTCGCGCCCCAGCATCTTGTTGTTCACTGCTGGTGTGGTAGTCATGGTGGTTACTCGTGGTAGGGGCAAACGGACCAGCGCGGGCAGTACTTCGCGCTGCACAGGAAACTCTGCGGGTTGGGTGGGAACAGGCCGGTGCGGAACATTTCGGCGCCGATCTGGATCAGGCCGGGGAATTGCTCATTGCCGACCATCATTTCTTTGGCGCCGCGTATCTCGCCGATGCCTGTCTCGGGCTTGCCCCGGGTTTTCAGGCCGATGATGTGGGCCGGGGCGGTACAGGGCTCCCCGGTGGTGTGTTCTTCAAGGATTTCGTAGGTGCCGATCTGTGGGCTGTGGCCTTTGGTCTTGGCCACACCGTCAACGACCGCGGCGCCGCCGCTCTTTACGTCGGCGATGCCCTTGCCGTCACCGGTCTTGCAGATCCGCGCCCGGTCGAGCTGGCCGGTCAGCCGAATGACGATGCCGCCACCACAGTCGATATCTAGCGGCTTGGCGGTGCGCTCCACGGCAACGAACTCATAGCGCGGGCTGATTTCGTTGCAGTACCTGGTATGCAGGGGCAGGGCGATACGCTCGGCATCGTTCAGCGTCAGGCCGTCTGCCTTCCAGTTCACGTCGTATTCCGGATTGCGCAGCGTATGCAGCAGCATTTCGGCGGTGTCGTAGGCAGAAAGGTCGCTGCCGTTCATGCGGGAAACGTCGAACGCCGCGGTGCCGGCGTGGATCGCGGTGCCGAGGTGGGCACGGCCACTGCTCGGTGACCGGTGCCCGAGGATGTGTATCCACTCCCATTTATAGGCGCAGTCGAACAGCGAACCCCACGATGAGGCCCGCACGGTTGTGACGGACATGGCTTTTACCTATTGAGTGATCAGGCCGCCGATTGCGGGGCCCAAGAGAACGATGGTCAGGAAGGTCAGGCCAACGATGGCCGAGGTCCAGCGGATGGCGCGCCGCCGGTGCCGCTGGCGGGTGGTCACCCCGATGCCCCCATCATGTCGTCACCGAAGCACGCGCCGTTGCATGCCTCGCTGCCGCATTCCGGGCATTGATCAACGGGCTGCACGTCCTCTTGGCAGTTTTCGCCGCCGCAATGAGGGCATTTGGTGCCGGTTAGGTTGCCGTATGGGCCAACCCAGTGGATGCCGAACCTGTTGCACTTGCTGCAAATCATTGTCATGACACCCTCGCTATCAGCATGCCGCGCGGTGTGTGTTCCAGGCGGACGGGTTTAGGTAGATCAGCGACCAAAAAAAAGCCCTGAGCGAGCAGGGCTTTGGCAATGGCGGTGTGGCTGGTGGCGATGACTGCCACACATTTATTGGTCATAACGCTGCTCCAGCATGATTTGGCGTTCGTCTGAGCGGTAATCGCCAACAGGTTCAGGTTCGTAATCGACATCGATGTCGGCATCGATTAGTTCGTCTGGCTCGTCCGGCGGATCAAGCCATATGTCATAGGCGCTCATGCCGCCGATAACCGCTGTTCGCGAATCTCTTTCGCTGTCCGGTTGAGTCGCACAGCCTTGATGCTGTTGTTCAGTCGGGCGAATTCTTCGTGACCGATGTCACCCCGGATCAGCGCGTAACACGCCATCCCCTGGGCGTAGGCAAAGCAGATTTCAGCTTGATCTTTACTGCTGGCCGGCCACTTCTTTGCCGACTCGAGCTGTTCATCGAACATCTCTTTTGCGTGTTTATCGAACATGGCAGGCCTCCAGGGCGGTGATTACATCCGTCTGCCTACCCAGTGGAATGGGCAGAGGTGATGTGGTCAGCCTTCGCAACCCATCTGGTAGTTGCTGCCGTGTTCCTTGCTGCAAAACGGCAATTCGCGGGTGCGAAGCACTTGCCGGTTGCTGAATTGGCAGCGTGTGCGGTCATGAATCTCCCGCTTAACTACGGGATCCGCTGGCTTGCCGCAGTAGGTGCACTTGACTGGTTCTGCTGCTTGTTGCTCGTTCATGGCTATTGCTCCGGTTGATTTCCCAATGCACCCGTCGCCAGGTGCATCAGTGAAAGGTTCCGGTGTTGCTGGCCGCTGTTACACGCCACCTGCGGACTGGGCGATTACTTTCTCGGGGGCCTTCGGGGCCCGACAGTCAGCCTTCACTGACACTCCACTTACCGGCCCTGCCGCGCCGGACTGGGGGAGGCCCCCAGGGATCAGGGCTCGCTGTGCCTGATCGCGTAACAGTTGAAGCGGTGGGACTAAAGAGCGGGGTCGGATATGCAAGCCGACTTGCACTTATAAAAGCATGCTTGTATTCGATATGCAAGTTCACTTGTGTATTTTCCTGTCGGCGAAAAAAAACCCGCTCAGTGGCGGGTTTTTGATTTCGTGCCGTTTAATAGCTCAAATCGAGCAAAATGGCGGCGTCGTAGACGGTCTTTAATGGGTTATCGCGGCAGAATTTTTCAACGAAAGCGGTCATTGACTCGCTGTCTGGCTGAACCTTCATCGCTTTTTGAGATTCGATGTAGCGCTGAGTATTCGTCCCGCTGAGATACCCCTGTAACCAGGTGACGGTCAGAGCGTCTGAAAATTCTTTTTGGCCTTTCGGCGGTTTCATGAATTTCCCACAAGACGATGCACCAATACCGCTGATTGCAAACTTGGTTTCTGCTTGGGACGTTTGGGGGATGAGGGTTGCTGACGACAACGCCAGTGTAATCGCCAGTGGTTTCAATAGTTTTATCTGCATCGAGTTCATTCCATTTTTCGACCAGTGTCTCCAGCAGTTCCTGTTAGAGCTTTCTTGCGTTCCAGGCCAGCAGCACGCGGGCATGAATGATCATGCTTTCCAGTTCGGCGCCCTTGATGTCGTAAGGTGGGAATGTCTCGTTATCCGAAATCATGCGCAGCATCTTCGGCAGGCGTTGCAGGCGCTTGATGTAAAGCATGCCGTCCAGAGTGAACACGTAGACACCGTCAACCACGACTTCATTGATGCCCTGGTCAACGATCAGTGGGTCACCGCTGGAAAAGGTGGCACCCATGCTTTCGCCGAATCCAGTGATCACCGACAGGTTATCGCCATGGGTGTAGGTGATGCCCTGTTCACGTAGGTACTCAGTGCGAACGGTGATGTTGCGGACCGTCTCGATGTATTCCTTTGGCAGGACCTGGCCAGGCCCCATTGATCCCACCACGTCATATTGGGGGATATCAATCTCGTCGTCCCGTTGCTGTCGGGAGAAGTCGCCTATCACTACGTTATCCATGGCACGCCGCCTCGGTGGGTCGCCGGCACCATCCAGCAGCCAATCGACTGTGGTATCCAGTCCACGGGCCAGCGCCAGCAGGTTGTCATTTTTGATATTACCGGTATCCCCGGCGAACCATTGGCGCACAGCCTCGTAACTGACGCCGCAAGTAGTGGATATCAGCCTCTTTACGCCACGTACGCCGGTTTCAGGCTTCCGTGCCAGTACAAGTTTCGTCATTCGATCAGTGATGTTCATTTGCCCAATCTACAAGTTGGCTTGCCAAGCATGCTTGCTTATTAAATACAAGCATGCTTGAATTTGGCGTAAGAGCATTGGAGGTGCCCATGAAACGCCAAACAGCGATTGATTATTACGGCTCCATCCCCAAGCTCGCACGGGCTCTCAAAATCACGTATGAGGCCGTGCGGCAGTGGGGGGATGAAGTCCCCGAGTTGCGCCAGTACCAACTGGAAAAGCTCACAGATGGAGCACTGAAGGCCGGCCAAGAAAGCCGGTCTCAGTCGGTGGCCTAGCTATGTCGACGAGCCCATTGAGCCAAGAACAAACTGTATTGGCCCGCAAGAACAATCACGTCCTCATGCAGCGCCTTGCATCAGTCGGCAATGCGCCTGTTGCGTTTGCAGTAGGTTGCGACGAGGCGACTATCAGCCGCATGAAGCCGGAGAAGTTTGAGCAGTTCGCACTGATCCTTGCAGTCCTGGACTTGAAGATTGTCCCGACCAATATGCGGTGCTTCGACGTGCGCGATATCGAAGCGATCCTCTACCAGGCCAAGCGCTGGATGGAACACATCCAGAACGTTGACCAGTTGCAGGAGGATTGACCGTGGGTATCAAGCCTGAGCCACCAATTTCCGCCGACGTTGATCTTCGCGGCATGCCGTTTATGCCCCTGGACGTCAACAGATTGCGCGATAGCGATCTTGCAATTGAGGCAACTGGAGAAGAATTTCGCGCCGCCGTGATGCTTTGGTGTGCTTCTTGGAACCAAATTCCCGCGGGTTCTCTCCCGAATTCCGACACGGCGCTGGCTGCTTACGCCGGTTTTGGTCGTGATGTTAAGGGGTGGAAGAAGGTAAAAAACGGCGCGCTCCGTGGCTTTGTCGAATGCTCCGATGATCGCCTGTACCACTCTGTGGTGACCGAAAAAGCGATGGATGCTTGGGCCGAGCGAGTCGAGTACCGAGAGGTCAAGGACAACGAGAAGGCCCGCAAACAAAGGGAGAGAGACGACCGCAAGCGCATGTTTGAAGACCTGCGACAGGCTGGAATTGTCCTTCCTTGGAACATTCCAACCTCCGAACTCAGGTCACTGCACCTGTCACTCAACGAAGGTAAAGAGGGTGTGACAAGTCACGAACCTGTCACGGTGACAGGTCACGCACCTGACACGGCTAAGACAGGGACAGGGACAGGGACAGGGATTAAAGATCAAGAACCCCCCGTTACCCCCCTTTCTGAAAAACCGGAGCCGCCTGCACCGGCTCCAGCACCAGAGCCGAAACCCAAGCGCAAAGCCCGTTTGCCTGAACCGTTCAACGTCTCCGGCGACATGCGCAAGTGGGCAGTTGATCGTGCACCCGCCGTACACCTGGTCAACGAAACCGAAAAGTTCGTGAACTACTGGCGCGGTAACGGCGGCACCAAGGCCGATTGGCCAGCCACATGGCGAACCTGGTTTCTCAAGGCCCAGGACGACGCCAACCGCCGCATGACCGGACCGCAACGCCCCAGCAACCAACCGTTGGACATGACCAGCACTGACTGGGCACTGGAGCCGATCCTATGAAAACCGTTCAGGACATCACCAAAGGTCTCGACCCACAGCAGGCACTGGCGGGTGTTCCCGTTGCACAGCCGATCAAGGTCGACAAGCAAACCGCCGACATCGTGAACACCGTGTTCGACAAGCTCCAGGGCATATTCCCGGCATGGCGCCAGGCTTGGACCGACGACAAAGCGCTGTACAACGCCAAGCGCGAGTGGATCGCCGGTTTTATCCAGGGCGGTATCAACTCCGACGCGCAACTGGCCTTCGGCTTCCAGCAGGCCCGAAAGTCCTCCAGTCCGTTCCTGCCCAACGTCGGCCAGTTCGTTGCCTGGTGCAAACCGACCGCCGAAGACATGGGCCTTCCGCATGAGGCCGATGCATGGATTCAAGCCTTGCAGGGCAAGTACAGCCACCCAGCGGTGCGAATCGCTGCCGAGGCCACCAGCACGTTCGACCTGCGCTCAGCCCGGGCAGATGACAAGGCGCTGAAGCAACGCTTTGAGCGCAACTACGCAATCGTGATGCGCCGCGCACAGACCGGCCAGCCGCTGGAAGGGCGCATTTCCAAGGGAATCGGTCACGACAGCATGCGGCCACGTGAGCAGGTCCAGTTGGAACACAGCCGCCAGGAAGCCGAAGCGCTCGTTATCGCCCAAGGCATCCCAGCCAACCCCCAATCCGCCAGGGCAATGCTGCTGGCCAAGCTCGGTATCCGGAGAGACGACCATGTCTGATTTCAAGCCCGTGTCGTTCTTCGTGCCAGGCAAAGCGATAGGCAAGGGCCGCATGCGCCTGAGCACCATGCACGGTTTTGCTCGCATGCACCCAACTGACCAGACGATCAACTACGAGGGGCTTGTCGCCGTCATTGGAACTGAGGCAATGGCAGGGCGTGCGCTTCTGGCCGGCCCCGTGATGGTTGAGATGCGAATCGTCTGCGCCATCCCTCAATCCAAGTCGAAAAAGTGGAAGGCCATGGCGCTTGCCGGCGAGGTTCTGCCAACCAAGAAGCCCGATCTGGACAACGTTGTTAAATCCATATTCGACGGACTTAACGGCATCACCTGGAACGACGACGTGCAGGTTGTCGACCTCCACGTTCGCAAGCGCTTTGGTGAAACGCCGGGTGTTTCCGTACGGATCGTACCGCTGGTGGGGGAGTGCTCATGAACCGCTATCTGATCATCGCCATTGCAGCACTGGGCACCCTGGTGATGCTCGCCGTAAACCTGTACCTGCGACACGGAATGCCGCTGTGCAGCTGAAATACCGAACTACGCAAAACTACGCATCGAGGGGAGAACCATGAAACTGATCAGCGCGAGACAGGCCTGGCGGGACGCACTGCACGAAGGCCGTGATTCGGTTCTGGCGGCGGCGGCCGAGCGGGCAGCACTGGGCAAGAAGGGGCGTGTGGTCGGGGAGACCATGCCCTCGATGCTCGACAGCAACGGCCGGTGTGCGCACATGCTCGCCTCTGGCCTGGTGCAATCCGCCATCGCCACGCTGCCCAAGCCCCTGCAGCACTTCGGGCACGCGCTGTACTCGCCTGTCGCCAACGGTCAGGACATGGGCATAGCGCACGGACTGGTCTGGTTCACCGCTGAGTTGCCGGAGTGTTCCGAAAAGCGCCGGGAAATCGCCTACTGGATGGCCCTGGCCGCGATCAAGAGTCATCAGGCGTTCGTGTACGGGCGCGAAGGCTGGGGGCCTGGTCGCGTCTGTGAGTTCGTCCTCGACTGGTACGGCGCCAAACTCGACGTCAGCCACTGGGCCAGGGACTGGGCGCCGATCTGGTCGGCCATCGCCAAGGCCGTCGACATCCTCGACGCCAAAGCATTGCAGCCCGTCGCCGCCGTCATCGTGCGCATGGATGGCCGGCAGCATGACGGGTGGTGCCGGTGGGACCGCCACGATCGCGATGCAGTCGCCGACGCCCGGGCCGCCAGCTACTCAGCCCGCCGCACTGGTGCCGTCATCGCCCTACAGGTCCGCCTGGGCAAGATGGGAGAGCGGCAGTTGCGCCGCTGGTTCCGTCGAATGCTGGCCTACGCCGCTGCCTACCGGGATGAGTGGGGCCACGACGTGTTCGAGAACAAGCACCGGCACCAGCTCTACCTGGACCGTATCACCGAGTACTGGAGCCAACGCCAGCGGGTCGGTGACGTAACCAAACGCGTGGCGTAGTATTCATGGACTTGAACAGGAGGTGCAGAGTGAGTGACCAAGACGACGTGATCGGCGAGATTCTGGACGAGATAAACCGGATCACCGGCGAAGGAGGGAAGGTTTCAAGCATCGTTATTCATGACGCAGGCTTGTGGACGCGGCTTCAAGACCTGGCCGGGGGGAACCTGGAATATGTTGCTGGAGGCAAGAAGTTGTTTGGCGTTCCAGTAGGTCTTGGCGGTAAGAGCGACTCTGCGAAATTCTCGGTAAAGTCTGACGCTTGACCGTTTGGCGAGTGTTCTGATACCTTTTTCGCAAGTTGCAAAGTTACGCCCGGAGCGTAAATCCTCTCGAAACCCGGCCAAAGCGCCGGGTTTTTTGTGCGTGTCTGGAAGCTTTAGAAATCTTTCCTGGTAGCGGCCAAGAACGCCTTAATTGGAGCTTGATAGTTCGGGTGTTCCATGAAGCTTGTGCCTTCAGGTTTTTCAGGGTGTTTTGCCTGAACCCCCTCAAGGGCAACTTCAAAAAGCTTGGGGTGCAATTTTCCTTCATTCGTTAGCACTGCAATCAGCGCTGCAATAGCGTCCGTATGTGCCAGAAGCGTGGCGCCTAAAGCTAATTCATCCTTAGTCAAAATTGAAACTCCTGCTTGAATTAATTGAGCGCAAGTTATTCCGCTGAGTATTCATGAGCGGCCTTGCGATAACAGCCAAGTGACTTTAATCGCGATGGCGGCTAATAGCCATATATTTGGCCTCCCAACATGCGGCCCTTATTATTCCCCCGGAGTCCTCCAATGGCTGAGCCAGCAAGCACTGCCGCCAGCGTTGTGCTGGTGAAGTATGGCGTGGTCATGGCTGCTTTCATCGGCTCGATTCTGTCCCTCGGTTTCCTGAAAGACCTGACCCGGGGCCAGGCAGCGACCGCTGTAGCCACTGGCTTTCTTTTCTCGGTTTACCTGACTCAGCCGGTAACGATCTGGCTGGCCCCCAAGCTTGAGCTTGCGGTGACTGATGATCTGCTGTGCGGCGTAGCCTTCGTGCTGGGCCTGACGGCAATGAACATCATCCCGGGCATCAAGGCTGCTCTGGGGGCGTTCGTCACAGCGCGAGGTGTGTGACATGAACAGCATCCTTGTTTCCGCGCTGGGCGTCGTGGACGCGCTTCTGTGTGTCCTGGTCGCCCTGGCGGCCTGTGACTACCTTCGCCGCATTCGCCCCGTTGACCAGCCGTTGCTGTGCACCGCGTTTTACCTGGTGGCCATCGGTGCGTTCGGCGCTTTCGTAACTTCAATCCAAGGGCACTGGATCAACCCGTTCGGCGTCGTGTTGCACACAGGTGTGGTGGTTTATGCCTGGGCCAGGCGCGGTCATATCTTCGCTGCCCAGCCACCACAGAATCCTTGAGGTATCCCCATGGCGCTGACAGCTAAGCAGCGTCGATTCGTCGTTGAGTACCTGGTGGACCTGAACGCCACGCAGGCTGCCATCCGGGCCGGATACGCGGTCAAGGGCGCCAAGGACCAGGCCTGGCAGCTCATGCAGCGCCCCGACATCGTCGGCGCCATCGAGCAGGCCAAGGACGAGCGCAACAAGCGCGTGCAGGTCGATGCCGACTACGTGCTGCAGCGCCTCACCGACATTGATCAGATGGACCTGGCCGCGATCCATGGTGATGACGGCAAGCTGTTGCCAATCAGGCAATGGCCGCTGATCTGGCGCCAGATGGTCAAGGAAGTGGACATGAAGTCCGGCAAGGTGAAATTCCACGACAAGCTGCGAGCCCTGGAGCTGATCGGCAAGCACGTCAGTGTGAACGCCTTCCGCGACCAGATCGGAATCGGTGACCCGAGCGGCGGACCGATTCAAACCAACACAACCGTGGACTTGCGGAACCTCTCAGATGACCAACTTGAGCAGCTTGAGCGTATCGCCGCAGCTGCTCGACCTGTCGGCGATCAGAAATGAGCGCGCACGCCGTGGGCTGCTGCATTTCACCATGCGGACAAAACCTGACTTCGTTGAAGGTTGGTTCAACCGCGAGGTGGCCGCAGCGCTGCAACAGTTCTACTACGACGTCGAGCGCGGGCTACAGCCACGGCTGATGATCTTCGCACCACCCCGCAGCGGGAAGTCCGAACTGTTCAGCCGGCGGTTCCCGGCCTGGGCGCTGGGCCGCAATCCAGATTTACAGATGATCGCCTGTTCGTACGCGTCGGACCTGGCCAGCCGGATGAACCGGGATGTACAACGCATCATTGGCGATGACACCTACCACGGTATTTTCCCTGACACCTGCTTGAGCGGTAAGCGCGCGTCGTCAGGCAATGGCACTGCATTGCGCAACAGCGAGATTTTCGAGATTGTCGGCTACGCCGGTTCATACCGTAGCGCCGGCGTCGGCGCGGGCATCACCGGCATGGGTGCCGATATCGGCATCATTGATGACCCGGTAAAGGACGCCAAGGAAGCGAACAGCGAGACCGTCAGGAACGCGATTTGGGACTGGTACACCACCACGTTCTACACGCGGCTTTCGCCCAAGAGCGGGGTTCTTCTCGGCATGACCCGCTGGCACTCCGACGACTTGGCCGGGCGGCTGCTGGCTCAAATGGAAGATGGCGAGGGCGACAACTGGAAGGTTGTGAGCTTCCCGGCCGTTGCTGAAGAAGACGAAGCCTACCGCAAGGTCGGCGAGGCCCTGCACCCGGAACGCTATCCGCTGGAACGCCTGGCCAAGATCAAACAGGCCATTGGCTCGCACGCCTGGAACGCGCTCTACCAGCAGCGGCCAACCACCAAGGGCGGCGGCCTGATCCACTCGGCCTGGTTCATTCGCTACCGCGTCCTGCCACGTATTGAATACCGCGTGATTTATGCGGATACGGCGCAAAAGACCGGTGAGCGAAACGACTACACCGTGTTCCAGTGCTGGGGGCTTGGCGAAGATCGCCGGGTTTACCTGATCGATCAGCTGCGTGGGAAATGGGAAGCGCCGGACCTGCGCAAGCGCGCCACCGAGTTCTGGAACAAGCACAGTGCCGCGCATGACGTCGGCTATCTGCGTTCGTTCATGGTAGAGGACAAGGCCAGCGGCACCGGCCTCATCCAGGACATTCGAAGCCTGGGCGGTATCCCGATATCGGGCATCGAGCGGACCAAGGACAAGCTGACCAGGGTTATGGACGTGCTCGGCTACATCGAGTCCGGCAACGTCTGTATCCCCGAAGACGCACCGTTCACATCCGACTTCATCACCGAATGCGAGGCGTTCACCGCCGACGACAGCCACCTTCATGACGACCAAATAGACCCTATGTGTGACGCCATCAACGACATGCTGGGCAGCCAGAGCAGCCTTGCGATATGGGGACGACTATGAGCAAGCGGCACCAGATCAACGCCAGGGCCGCGAAGGTCAACCAGCAAACAGACGCCGCTCGAAAGTCCTTCATGACCGGCGACAGCTTCCAGAACTTCACCGCCCGGGTCGGCTTGGGCACCGCCAACCAGCATAGCGACAGCAGCTACGGGTTCAACTTCGTCAGTCGTAACCGGATCCGGATGGAGGCCGTGTATCGCTCCAGCTGGTTGGCAGGCCGTGCTGTGGACTGCCGGGCCAAGGACATGACCCGCGAGGGGATTGAATTCAACTCAATCATGCCGCCCGAGGAAAAGGACAAGCTTTCACGCGCATTTGAGCGCCTGCAGATCTGGAAGTCACTTGGCGACAACGAAAAGTGGTCGCGGCTCTATGGTGGTTCCATTGCTGTGATGTTGATCGATGGCCAACGACCTGAAACACCCCTGCGCTTGGATACGATCGGCCCGGGTCAATTCAAGGGGCTGCTGGTGCTGGACCGTTGGCTTGTGCAGCCGTCGCTGGAGAACCTAGTTACAGAATACGGGCCCGATATGGGCAAGCCTAAGTTCTATACCGTGGTGGCGGATGCCCAAGCACTGATCAACCAGAAGATTCACTACACCCGCGTGATCCGCCGCGAAGGCGTTGAACTGCCGTATTGGCAGCGCATTGCCGAAAACGGTTGGGGGCAGTCGGTGCTGGAACGGCTGTGGGATCGCCTGGTTGCGTTCGACAGCGTCACCTCCGGCACGGCCCAGTTGGTCTACAAAGCCCACTTGCGCACGTACAAGGTCGAGAAGCTGCGTGAACTGATCGCCATGGGCGGCAAGGCCCTGGAGGCGCTGCTCAAGAACATCGATATGATCCGCCAGTTCCAGAGCAATGAGGGGCTGACCCTCATGGATGCATCCGACGAGTTCGAAACGCACCAGTACAGTTTCAGCGGCCTGTCTGATGTCATCGATAAGTTCGGTGAGCAGGTGTGCGGCGCCGTAGAGACGCCCGACATCATCCTGTTCGGGCAGTCGCCGGGCGGCATCAGCAACGGCGATGACACGTCCGTGCGCATCTACTACGACAGCGTCAAGAGTGATCAGGATTCCAACCTGCGTCCTGGTGTAACGACGCTCTGCGATGTGATCAGTCGTTCCGAGCTGGGCAAGCCCTTACCCGAAGGCTTTGCGTTCGACTTCGTGCCGCTCTGGCAGCTCAGCGACACCGAAAAGGCCGAGATATCGAGCAAGGACACTACTTCGGTGGTGGAAGCGTTCGATGCGCAGATCATCGACCGCCCAACCGCGCTGAAAGAACTGCGTCAGTCCAGCAACACCACCGGCATGTGGTCGAACATCACCGACGACGACATTGCGGCGGCAGAGGCTGAACCTCCACCTGTTATCGGCGAAAAGGATCTGATTGATGCGCCTGATGACCCGGGACAAAAAGCGAAACCGGAACCCGGTCAGGGCGAGTAGAGCCGAACGGCAATACCAGTCCTCTCTGTCGCAGGTAGCGCGCCAGGTGGGAAGCATCATCAACGGCTTCCCGCCTGGTGATCCTGCAGCTGAACCGACCATCACCACCATGCTCGATCGCTACGCCGATCTGCTGAACGACTGGGCGGTCTCGACGGCAAGCAAGATGCTCGTCGAGGTCAACCAGCAGGACCGAAAGGCCTGGGCGGTGATGACCGAAAACATGTCCAAGGCGCTGCGCGAGGAAATCCGCAATGCGCCCACGGGCCGGGTCATGCAGGGATTGCTCGCCGAGCAGGTGACGTTGATCAAGAGCATCCCCCTCGACGCCGCCAAACGCGTGCACGAACTGACGCTGCAAGGTATTGAGGACGGCACCAGGGCCAGCGAAATCGCCAAGGAAATACAGCGCTCGGGCGAAGTGTCCGAGAGCAAGGCGAAGCTCATCGCTCGTACAGAGGTGGCCCGCACTGCCTCAACCCTTACCGAGGCCCGGGCCAGATCCGTGGGCAGTGAGGGCTATATCTGGCGGACCTCTGGTGACAGCGATGTTCGTCACTCGCACGCGGAAATGAACGGCAAGTTCGTTCGCTGGGACTCGCCGCCGACCCTGGACAAGATGACCGGCCATGCCGGGTGTTTCCCGAACTGCCGCTGCTACCCCGACCCCGTCATTCCCGAGTAACCCAACTATGAAAGTTAGAACCCAGGACGAGGCCGGGCGCTGGTTCGCGCCTGAGCGCTTGAGCGCCCGGCAAAGCATGACCCCTGAAGGCTTCTTGTTGTGCCAGGCGGTACCCATCGCCCGTACCGGCACGCTCGTTTATGACGAAAGCGAGCTGGTCAATGAGGACGGTCCGATAGTTCAGGGCGGCGCCGGTGGCATCGTGACCATCGAGCGTAACCCCGACGAGGTCTTCCGCGCCGAGACGATTGCCAGCTTCGAAGGCAAGCCGGTGACCATGAGTCACCCCGAAGACTTTGTAACCCCCGCCAACTGGCGCGAGCTGTCGATGGGTATCACCCAGAACGTGCGCCAGGGCGACGGTATTGAAAGCGACCTGGTGCTGGCTGATCTGCTGATCACCGATTCGGCGGCAATCGAAGAGGTGCGCAGCGGCTTGCGCCAAGTGTCCTGCGGCTATGACGCCGATTACGAACAACTGGCGGTCGGTCGCGGCCGCCAGATGAACATCGTGGGAAACCACGTAGCCCTGGTAGAGCGTGGCCGCTGTGGCCCGCGATGTGCAATTGGAGATTCTGAAGTGGCCAAGACGACTGATGCAAAAACGAAACGCACCTGGCGCGACCGGGTAATGACCGCATTCCGCGCTAAAGATGAAGCTGCGTTGGAAGAGGCGCTGGAAGGCGCCAAGACCGGCGACGAAGAGGAAGAAGAGGAAGGCAATGAGGGTGGCAAAGGCAAAACTGCCGACTCTGTCGCCCTAGCGTCCATCCTAAAAACCATGCGGTCCATGGATAAACGCATGTCCGATATGGAAGCCTCGGTGAAGAAAATCACCGAGGACGACGATGGCGACGATGAGCCGGGCGGCGAAACCGTCGATAACCTGCTCGAGCCGGAGCCCGTCAACAAGACCCCTGAAGCGTTGGGCACCGCCTACACCGGTGACGCCGCCGTCATGACTGATCTGCGTTCCCGGGCCGAAGTCTTGGTGCCAGGAATTTCGCTCGCCACCCGTGACGCCAAGGTCAAGACCTCTGACCACGTTTGCAACTGCCAGCGCGCTGCACTCACCACCGCCATGCAGACCGCCGACGGCAAGACCATCGTCGAGCCCTTCCTGGTGGGCCGCGATTTGTCGAAGCTCACCGCTGACCAGGTATCGGCAGTGTTCGTTGGTGCTTCCGAACTGGCAAAGGCACGCAATAACAATGTGGGCACCCGAAACTCCCACGTCACCAAAGACTTTGGCCGCGCTCCGCTGAGCGTGGATCAAATCAACAAGGCCAACAAAGAGTTCTGGAACCAAGGCCGCAACTGAGGATTGACCCGATGAGCAATGCATTTTTGTACCGGATGCCTGCGGGCATCCCCGGCGACGTCACGCGTACCAGCCAGGCAACGATTGAACCCGTCTTCCTGAATCCGGCACTGCCGTTCGCCGGTTATGGCCTGTTCGGCAAGATCGCCGGCGGCCAGTTCGTGCCTTTCGGCGCCGGTGATGCTGCTGGTGCTGAGTACGGCCTGTTCGTGCGCCCGTACCCAACAACCGGTGGCGCAGCCTCCGATCCGCTGGGCACTGCAACTCCGTTTACCAAGGGCGTTGCTGACGTTCTGCGTCGCGGCTACATGACCGTGAAGCTCAATGCCGGCACCGCCGCCAAGGATGGCGCCGTGTACGTGCGTGTCGCAGCAGCCGCTGCTGGCAAGCCAATCGGCGGTATCGAAGCAGCCGCAGACAGCACCAACACCGTCGCGATCACTACCGCGTCTTTCATGGGCGCCGCCGATGCCACTGGCGTTGTCGAAATCGCTTACAACATCTAAGGGGAACGCTCGATGAGCAAGTTGATTCTTCCGCGCCATATCAAGCGCGTACACACTCGCGACGGTCTCATGACGTTTGACGCCCAGACCATCGATTCCACTGGCGTGTTCCTGGTAGGCGAGCTGGAACGGCTCGACCAGACGCTGCATGGTCCGCTGGCCACCGTCACTTGGAGCCGCGACATTCAGCTGCGTGAGGACGTCAGCATTGCCGACGAAGTCTCCAGCTTCACCAACAGCACCTTTGCCGCTGTGGGTGGTACCAGCACCACCGGTAAGGCGTGGATCGGCAAGGACTCCACCTCGATCGCCAGCATGGCGCTGGATATCGGCAAGACGCCGAAGCCTTTGACCCTCTGGGGTATGGAAATTTCCTGGACCTTGCCTGAGCTGGCCTCGGCCATGCAGCTGGGCCGCCCGGTGGACAGTCAGAAGTTCACCGGCCTCCAGCTCAAGCACAACATGGACACCGACGAGCAGGTTTACATCGGTGACGCCGAGTTGGGCGAAACCGGCATGGTCAACTCCTCGGTGGTGACCAACGTCAGCAATGCCCTGACCGGTACCTGGTCGACTGCTACCGCGGACCAGATCCTGGCTGACGTGAACGACCTGCTGAACAGCACCTGGGCAGCATCGGCGTTTGCGGTTTGTCCCGCAGAGCTGCGCTTGCCCCCGGTTCAGTTCAGTCAGCTGGTAAGCCGTAAGGTTTCGGACGCCGGCAACATTTCGGTGCTGGAATATCTGCGCATCAACAGCCTGACCAACGCCTTGACCGGTCGCCCACTGAACATCCAGCCCCTGAAATGGCTGACCGGCCGTGGTGCCGCTGGCAAAGACCGCATGATGGCGTACACCAACGAGAAGGACCGCATTCGCTTCCCGCTGGTGCCGCTGCAACGCACGCCGCTGGAATATCGCGGCATTCGCCAGATCACCACCTACTACGGCCGCCTGGGCGTCACCGAAGTGGTTTACCCGGAAACTGTCGGCTACCGCGACGGCATCTAACTGGAGAGCGCCATGAAGTTTCTCAACGTGCTCCAAAGTTTCAAGCTGAACCTGGCCGATGGCATCCGCGACTTCGAAGCCGGCCTGCAAGAGGTCGAAGACGAAATCGCGGAGCACTGGTATGTGAAGGCCAACACCGAGGCGGTAACGGCTAAGCAGGCCAAGGCATTGCAGTCCAGCACCGGCGACGATGACCAGGCCAAAGCCGACGCGGATGCCAAAGCGAAGGCTGATGCCGACGCCAAGGCCAAAGCAGATGCCGATGCAAAAGCCGATGCAGACGCGAAGGCCAAAGCCGACGCGGATGCCAAAGCGAAGGCTTGATCATGGATGCCGCGCAGTTCCGCGCGGACTTCCCGGAGTTCGCCGACACCGCGAAATACCCTGATTCAACCGTGAACCTTTGGCTGAACCTGGGGCTTAAAACACTCGCGCCAGATCGCTGGTGCGACTACCTGGACGTGGGCCTTGAGCTGTTCATTGCCCACAACATCACGCTGGCTGCCAACAACCAGCTGGCGGAAATGGTTGGAGGCACGGCGGGCCAGGTGAAAGGCCCGCTGACCTCCAAGTCGGTGGACAAGGTCAGCGCGGGCTACGACACGGGGGCTGTGGCTCTGAATGACGGTGGGTTCTTCAATCTGACCACCTACGGCATCCAATTCCTGCAACTGGCCCGCATGATCGGTACTGGAGGGATTCAGCTGTGAGCATGAAGATCACCAAGGACGACGTGGCCAAGGTGTTGGCATCTATCCAGGACCTGGCTAAAAAGCAGGTTCTGGTGGGCATCCCGGCATCAAAGGCAGAGCGCCAGGAAGGCGATGAAGAGCCGATCAACAACGCACAGCTGGGTTATATCCACGAATTCGGTGCCCCAGCCTCCAATATCCCGGCGCGACCATTCCTGAACCCTGGGATCGCCCGGACGCAGGAAAGCATCAACAACCACCTCCAGAAGGCAGCCAAGGCTGCCATGGATGGCAACTCGGAAAAAGTGGATGTTGAGCTGAATGCTACGGGATTGATCGCCCAGGCGGGGGCCCGCAACGAAATCAACAGTGGAGCGTTCGAAGCCCTGGCGCCGGCGACCCTTGCTGCACGCCGTAGGCGCGGGCGCACGGGAGATAAGCCGCTGATCGATACAGGTCAGTTGCGCAACTCCATTACCTACGTGATTCGCGAGAAGGACTGACCATGGCCCAGCTCGATGTTTCAGAAATCTTGCTCGACCCCGACTTCATGGATCTCGGCCTGATCTGTACCAGGGCGGTGCAAACCGTCGGGGATAACGGGCGAGCCACCACAGCGGACACCAACACCCCGTTCGCCGGCGTGGTCACCAGTGATAAAGGCGACATCTTGGAGCGGTTGGCGGGGGCCGAGCGCAAAAAAGGCTCGATCACCATTCACACCATCTTCAGGCTGACGGCCGGCGAAGGCGATACCACCGCCGATATCGTCACTTGGAAGGGCAAGCGGTACACCGTATCCAACGTCAACGACTACAAGCACTTCGGGCGCGGCTTTGTCTGTGCCACCTGCGACCTTCTTCCTCTGGCGGGATAAACCATGGCGAACACATCAGCAACCGGCGGCTACCTTGCGCCGGCGGGCTCGCCTGCGCCTGCGGAAGACACCGACCTTGAAGACGTGTTGCAAGCCATGGTGGTCGGCATCAGTGGCTTGGCTGGGAAGTTTGTCCGGCCGCGCTGGCAGATCAAGCCACCAAAGCAGCCAGAACCAGATATCAACTGGTGTGCCGTCGGCGTGCACGAAACCAAGACCGTCGCCAATCCTGTTATCGATCACGACGGATCGAACGACGGGCATGACCAGTACCAGATGCACGAAGAGCTTCAGGTGCTGTGCACGTTCTACGGTCCGCAGGCCCAGGCCTACGCCTCGATCCTGCGCGACGGCATCTTCGTCCCGCAGAACAGCGAAGCGGTGAAGGCCTACCGGATGGCGTTCTACGGCGCTTCCGACATTCGCCCCGTGCCCGAGTTGGTCAACCAGCAATGGGTGCGCCGCTACGACCTCTTCATCTACATGCGCCGCCAAGTGGTGCGTGTTTACCCTGTCCTCAACATCCTGTCGGCGCCGATAACGTTCGTCGACTGATCCACCCCGGAGAAAGCAATGCAGACTCTTGCCATTTCGGACGTCGTGAACGTCCAGATCGTCATGTCTCCGAAGGCAGCTGCTGCGCGCGATTTTGGCGCGCTGCTGGTCCTCGGCTCGTCGCCCGTGATCGATGTCACTGAGCGAATCCGCCAATATTCCAGCCTCGATGGAGTGGTGAGTGACTTTGGCACCACCGCTCCGGAGTACCTGGCCGCCAATCTGTTTTTCAGTCAATCGCCGCAACCAGCCATCATGTTTGCTGGGCGCTGGGCGAAGACCGCGACTTCAGCATTGCTCAAGGGCGCTGTTCTTTCGGCCGCCCAGCAGACTATCGGCAACTTCACGGCGGTGACTGCCGGCGGCATGAAGATCACCATCGACGGCACGCTGAAAACGCTGGCTGCGATCGACCTTTCTGGAACGACCAACCTGAATGGCGTGGCCTCCATCATCACCACCAAGCTAGCCTCCGCTGGTACTTGCGTGTGGAACGCCACGCTCAGTCGATTCGAGGTCACCAGCGCTACCACCGGCGCTACCTCGACCATCAGCTACGCCGAAGCCCCGGCAAGCGGAGTAGATGTTTCCTCACTGCTTGGCCTGGTAACCGGTCAGGCTTCGGTACCGGTGAATGGCGTTGTGGCAGAAAGCCTGGTTGATGCAGTTTCTGCCTTGGCCAGTATCTCCAATGACTGGTACGGCCTTCTGGTTGCTGACGCTGCGCTGGTTGAGGCTGATGTACTGTCCGTGGCTGCGTTCATCGAAGGTTCTGGCCAAAGCCGAATCTTCGGCTACACCACCCAGAACTCGCTTGCTCTCGACCCGACCAGCACCACGGACATTGCCAGCAAGCTGAAAACGGCGAACTACAAGCGCACCTTTACCCAGTTCTCCAGCGCCACACCATTTGCCGCCGCATCTATGTTCGGTCGGGCTTTCACAGTCAACTTCCAAGGTAACAACACGACCATTACCCTCAAGTTCAAGCAGGAACCAGGGATCACCGCCGAAAGCCTGACGGAGGGGCAGGCCGCTGCGCTGAAGGCAAAAAACTGCAACGTGTTCGTCAACTACAACAACGACACGGCGATCATCCAGGAAGGAGTGATGTGTAACGGCTATTTCTTCGACGAGGTGCACGGGCTGGACTGGCTGCAAAACGATGTACAGACCGCCGTCTACAACCTGCTCTACACCGGCGCTACAAAGACCCCGCAAACGGACCCTGGTATTAACCGCATCGTTTCAACCATCGATAGCCGAATGGACCAAGGTGTTACCAACGGCCTGATGGCGCCTGGCCAATGGAATGGCCCGGCATTCGGCGCAATTACTACCGGACAGTTCTTGACCAAGGGCTACTACACCTACGCACCCCCTGTGGCAACCCAGGCCCAGGCAGACCGCGAGGCTCGTAAAGCGCCGGTTATTCAATGCGCCGTCAAGCTGGCGGGCGCCGTCCACTTCGCCGACGTCATCATCAACGTCAATCGCTGATCGGAGCTGATCAATGCCTACTTATAGTTTTCTCGATGTAAACGCCACCCTGGTGGGCGCCGGCGCGGTTATCGACCTTGGCGCAGGGTCTGCCAACGCCGAAGAGGGTATTTCTACCGCGATGGTGGACGACAAAAACACCATGCTCATTGGTGCTGATGGTGAGGGTATGCACTCATTGCACGCAGGCAAGTCCGGCACGGTCACGGTGCGCCTACTCAAGACATCGCCACAGAACGCCAAGCTGATGGCGCTTTATGACGCGCAGGGGCTCAGTTCTTCGCTATGGGGGATGAACGTCATCACCATCACCAACAGCGCGAGTGGCGATGCCATCGGGTGCCGCGGCTGCGCGTTCAAGAAGCGACCTGACCTGAACTACAAGAAGGACGGCGATATTGTTGAATGGGTCTTCGACTCGATCAAAATCGACGCGATCCTGGGGACCTACTGATGAGCGAGTTCGATTTAGGCGCCGATACCTACCGCATCAGCAAGTTGAATACCTTTCAGCAGTTCCACCTGTCGCGCAAGGTGGCACCGGTCATCCCGACGCTGATCCCGGTGTTCCTAAAGCTCAAAGGCTCCGCGAAAGCGTTGGCTGCTGCAGCTTCAGCAGACGACAACACGGAATCGGATGGGGCGCCACTCAGTGGCGATCTGGAGGGCCTTGCATCGCTGATGCAGCCCTTTGCTGACGGCATCGCCAACATGCCCGACGAAACTGCAGAGTTCATCCTTTCCACCTGCCTGGGCGTTGTTCAGCGCAAGCAGGGCACAGCCTGGTTCCCGGTGTGGAACGCCAGCCAGAAAGTCTGCATGTTCGATGACCTCGACCTGGGTGTGATGCTCAAGCTGTCCGTGCGTGTGATCACCGAGTCGCTGGGCCCTTTTTTACGCGGGATGCTTACCGGCCAGGGCACTCCCGTGGCCTGACGGTCGAACTTGAAAAGCTGCCCAACGGCGAGGATTGGCTGCTCATCCCGGTTCATGAGGGTATGTGCCTGTATGAGTCACTGCTGAACGGCACACTCGACCTTTCTGACATCGCAAAAATGAACGATTCACTGCTGATCCGCGCCGAAAACAGGGAGCGGATGCGCCAGGCCCTGGAGAATTAAATGGCTGATCAAGACGTCATCAAGGAGTTCTTGGTTGGCCTGGGCTTCAAGGTTGATCAGAAAGGTGCGAAGGATTTCAGCGCCGGCATCGACACTGCGACCAAGAGCGTCGTGCGCCTGGTGACTGTAATTGCCGGTGCGTCGCTGACAGTGGCGGCGGGGGTATCGGCGTTCGCCTCCAACCTTGAGGGGCTGTATTACGCCTCCCAGCGCGTGGGCTCTTCCGCTGAAAGCCTAAAATCCGCCGAGTATGCTGCCAGGGATCTGGGGGCATCGGCGGATGAAGCCCGTGGCTCCATAGAGGGCATGGCCAAGTTTCTGCGTGACAACCCTGGTGGTGAGGATTTCCTCAAGGGCATCGGGGTACAGACGCGGGACGCAAACGGCAATTTGCGTGACACCGCCGATCTGCTGGCCAACGTTGGGCAAAAACTGAAAGCCATGCCCTGGTACCAGGCAAACCAGTACGCCGGGGTGCTTGGCATTGATGAACGAACCCTGCGGGCGATCCAAGACGACAAGTTCGGCGCGAAGCTGGAGCAGAACCGCAAAAAACTTCGGGATAGCGGGCTGGACCAGGCCACCAAGGACGCCCATGCGTTCATGGAGACGCTGCGCGAAGTCGGGCTGCAGTTCGAAGTTTTTTCCGTTGAGGTTCAGTCGGCGCTCATGCGCAAGCTCGGCCCGGACCTGAAGCGTTTCGCGGAGTGGTTTCAACAGAACGGCCCAATGATCGCCGACCGTATTGCCGATATCGCTGTGAAGCTGATCGACTTCGCGGAGAAGTCCGGCCCATACCTTCAGAAAATATGGGACTTCTTCGTCAAGCTGGATGAGTCCACTGACGGGTGGAGTACGCGAATCATCGTGCTGCTGGGCTTGTTGAATGCGCTGGGCGCACTGTCGCTGGTAAGTGGCATCGCTCGCCTGGCTGGATCGTTCTTTACCTTGGGTGCTTCCATCGCCGGGCTGTCCGGCGCTGCTGCGATCCTGACGCCGCTCGCCGGCGCTACTGCGCTGCTGTACTCGCCAACGCTTAACGATGGTGAGGACGAGATAGTCCGGAAGATCAGGGAGCGGCAAGGGCTTTCGCCTGTTGAAGAGCAGACCCCCGACCAGGCAGCCAGGGAGCGGGCCCGGTCTGATGCCTGGCGCAAGAATCAGGACGTCGACAAGGACAAGTCCAACTTCGTTTCCGACTTTTTCGAGAACATGGGCTGGACCAAGGAGCAGGCCGCCGGTATCACCGCCAACCTGGCGGCAGAGAGCAACTTAGACCCGAAGGCGCGCGGCGACTGGGGGCGGGCTCGTGGCATTGCACAGTGGCACCGGGATCGGCAGGACAAGTTCGAAGAGTGGGCTGGATTCAACCTCATGGATGACCGGGCGGACCTGATCAAGCAGATGGAATTTGTTCAACACGAACTGACCGAGGGTGCTGAGCAGAAGGCGGGCAATCTGCTGAAGGCCACACAGAATGCCCAGGACGCCGGTGCCGTGGTCTCCAAGTACTACGAACGGCCCAGGGATACGGACCGTGAGGCAGCGGTGCGCGGTGAAATGGCCTCGCAGCTCATCCAGACGACCAACATCACGGTCAACGGGGCGACTGATCCTGCTGCAACCGCAAACGCTGTGGGCGGTGCACAGAGCCGGGTAAACCAGGAACTGACCCGCAATATGAATACGGCGGTGAACTGATATGCCCAACTTTGCAGGCTTCATCACCATCGACCCAAAGCGATCGATCGGCAGTATCGTGGCCCACGTCACCATGGAAGAGGTGGCCACGGACGAACTGCAGATCACGGAACACCCTGTTGAACTGGGCGCCAACGTAACTGACCACGCCTTCAAGAAGCCGGCCGACCTGGTGATCAGGTGTGGCTGGAGCAACGCAAGTCTTGGCGGCGTGCTCAATGGCGTCAAAGGCTTGGTATCGGCGCTGACAGGTGGCGATGCCTTCGGGTCCGACTACGTTTCAGGGGTCTATAACCAGCTGCTGGCCCTTCAGGAGTCGCGTATACCGTTCGACGTCTCAACCGGCAAGCGCCTCTACACCAACATGCTGATGCGCAGCTTGAGCCAGACCACGGACGAGAAGAGCGAATACACGCTGATGGTGACGGCCGTTTTCAAACAGGTCCTCATCGTTCAGACACAGGCCACAACCTTGCCGCCCAAGGATGACCAGGCACAGCCCGAATCAACTGCTGAAACCGCAGACGCGGGTACCAAGCAGGCGGTTGTGGGAGTTCCTGCGCCTGGCGGCTGGCAGCCACCAAACGGGTAAGCCCATGGCAAATTTTGAAATTCCGCTGAGTCCGGATCCGCAGACCTTCAGCATATCGCTGTCGGGCATTGATTACCGGCTCACGGTGCAATGGCGCAATGCGGATCAGGCTGGCTGGGTACTGGATATCGCCGACACCAGTGCGAACCCGATCATCCAGGGGATCCCTCTGGTGACCGGGGTCAACCTGTTGCAGCAGTACGCCTACCTTGGGTTCACCGGCGTGTTGTGGGTGCAGACCACAGCGGATCCCGATGCAGTGCCGACCTTCGACAATCTCGGGGTCGGCTCGCACCTTTACTGGTGGACTAGCGATTAGTCGTTCCCGTCGCGGATGAACGTGAATGGGTTGTTGTCCTTGCTTATGGAGCCCCCGCATTCGAAAACAACGCTAAAACTGCCGTTGGAACCTGAAAAGTGTGCTGTCCCAGCAGGTGGTGAAATTCTCGAGTAGTCGATCGAAAGAAAGAGCTTGCCGTCCTTGTTGTAGATGCGGTTAAGCCAGTACCGGATGATTTCATCAATGAAATCGCTAGGTTTTTTGTATCCCATTTCCTTGCCTCAATCCTTGTTGGTGACCCATGAGCGTACCCCAATACCTTCGTCAAATCAGCCTCAAGGTCGGCGATGCCGATGAGGCCCTTGATCTGTCAGACATGCGCATTCGATTCGTGGTGCGCCGTGGCGATATCAGCACACCCAACACCGCTGATATCCGGGTGTACAACCTCAGTGACGATACGATTAAGAAAATTCAAAGGGAGTTTGAGCGGGTCGTTCTCCAGGCTGGATATGCCGGTAACTACGGGACAATTTTCGATGGGACCATTAAGCAGGTCAGGCGTGGACGCGAAAGCCAGACGGACACCTACATCGATATAACTGCCGCCGATGGTGACAGCGCTTATAACTTTGGGGTCATGAACGTGACTCTTGCTGCAGGGTCGACCGCCCAAGATCACCTTGATCAGGCGCTGAAGTCCCTGGCATCTCGCGGTATCACCATGGGGGAAGCCCCGGAACTGTCTGCCGCCAAGCTGCCGCGCGGGAAGGTGTTCTACGGCATGACGCGAGACTTCCTCGATATTTTGGGGAAAACGCAGGACGTCAGCTGGAGCTTTCAGGATGGGAAGCTGACACTTATCCCGAACAACGCCTACCTTCCCGGCGAGGCCGTAGTTGTGACCTCTGCCACAGGGATGGTAGGGCTGCCGGAGCAAAACCAGAACGGAATAAATGTTAAGACGCTACTTAACCCAGGGATAAGAGTAGGGAAGCGGATAAAGCTGGACAATGCCAGCATCCAAAGACTGAGGCTTAACCCAGCGCCATTGGGGCAGGCATCTGTGGATTTAGCTCTTGTCCAGATCAGGACGGATTCGGACGGACTTTATAAGGTGCTTGTTGCCGACCACTATGGTGATAACCGCGGCAATGACTGGTACACCGAGACGATCTGCATTTCGGTTGATGCATCTGTTACAAATGGCTCAATGATAAAGGCCGGCACGGGCATTCCCGGTGTTATCGCTGCACCAGGTCCGGTGAAGCCATTCGGTTAATCTTGGCCTTTGTGGCACCACTGCCCTTTCTGGTAGGCGCGAGTGCAAGGCTCGTAGTTGGCTCTGTTGTAAATCGATTTTGTTACGGTCGCTGCTCCCGACTTGTCCACTTTGGCAGTGACGTATGCGTTCTCCGTGGCTTTTGAAACCAGGCCATTTTCGAATACCCGAACCACGCCCCCGCCAAGCGTCCTGCCCCAGCACGCCTTCATAGGTAACGCCACTCCGGTGGTGGTGTATTCGCGCATGTTCTTTGCCTCCGCAATAGGGAGCTTGCAAGGCCGATCCTCATAAAAGACCTCAATGGCGGATCGCGCATTGAATTGATCGCCCACGAACATGTGGTCGGCACCAGGATCAACAAGAACTGTTTCTGCAAAGGCGTTCGATGCGGAGGCAATAAGGATGACGGCTAGTATTTTTTTCAAGGTGACACCTCCATGAATGTGCTTGAACGGTTCGATGATCTTGTCGCAGCGCAGAAAGTCGCCCTCGGCGGGTGGCAGTCCAAGATACAGACTGCTATCCCCGGAATAATTCAGTCCTTCGACCCACAGTCTATGACCTGCACCGTACAGCCGGCAATCAATGGCCAGGTGCGGGATGAGACGGGCGCGTTGACTGGCGTTGAATTGCCGCTGCTCGTGGACTGCCCGGTGCAGTTCCCGGCCGGAGGCGGCTGCACGCTGACCTTTCCTGTGAAGGCCGGCGATGAGTGCCTGGTGGTGTTCTCGTCTCGCTGCATTGATGCCTGGTGGCAGTCGGGCGGCGTCCAGGTACAGCCCGAGTTGCGTATGCATGATCTGTCGGACGGGTTCGTCCTGCTGGGCTTTCGCTCTCAACCTCGGGTGATTAGCGGCATCAGCACCACTTCGGCGCAACTGCGTACAGACGACGGCGCCGCCTTCGTTGAAGTGAACTCAACCACTCACGCGATCAACGCCACGACTTCGGGGTCGGCTTCGGTCAGCGCCCAGGGTGGCATTACGCTCACTGCTCCGCTGGTGACCATCAATGGCGACGTGCAGGTGAACGGCAAGGTCACCACCAGCGGTGACGTGATGGCTGGAACCATCAGCCTGATGAACCACAAAACCAGCGGCGTGACACCTGGCAGCGGAACAAGCGGAGGACCTGTGCCATGAGATACCGAAAGCTCGACGCCAACGGCGATTACACATTCGGCAACCAGCAGGCGGACTTCCTTCGCGACTCTCCCGAGGCCGTGGCCCAGGCCGTGAATACGCGGCTCAAGCTCGATCAGGGCGAGTGGTTCCTCGACAAAACTGAGGGGATGCCATGGGGTACTGAAGTACTGGGTGAGCGCACCGCGGCGACCCGGGACTCTGCGGTGCAAAAGCGAATCCTCGGAACCCAAGGGATGGCCCAAATCGACAGCTACGAAAGTGTTGTTGATCCAGAAACCCGGAAATTCACACCGACTGCCGAAATCACAACGGTATACGGACAGACAACCATCACCGGGACACCATAAATGGCCTCTCCAACAGCAGCGGTTATCACGCCTACCGGTATCACTGCGCCTTCCTATGCGGAGGTCCTGGCTTACCTACAGTCGCAGTACAGATCAATTTACGGTGCGGACGTCTACCTTGAGCCCGACTCTCAGGATGGACAGTTTTTGGCGGTGCAGGCTCTGGCTATCAGCGATGCCAATGCCGCAACAATCGCCGCATACCTGTCGTTCTCACCGAGTACCGCGCAGAGTGCCGGTCTTTCTAACAACGTGAAGATCAACGGTATCGCCCGGGCTATCCCAACCAACTCACAGGTTGACCTGGTCATCATCGGGCAGGCGGGCACCGTCATCACCAGCGGCCTTGTCGAGGATCAAAACAGCAACAAATGGGCGTTACCGGCCTCAGTGACGATACCGCCCGCGGGAACCATCACGGTGACGGCAACCTGTACCGCACTCGGCGCCGTCTCCGCCGGCGTGGACCAGGTCAACAAAATCGTGACCTCCACCAGGGGCTGGCAAAGCGTCACCAACCCGGACATCGCAACAGTGGGCGCACCGGTCGAAACAGATCCAGCTCTACGCAGCCGGCAGAAGATATCGACAGCATTGCCATCCAGAACCGTGTTGGAAGGGACAATTGGCGCGGTGGCCAGTGTCTCCGGCGTAACGCGATATGTTGCTTACGACAATGACACCAGCGTCACCGACGCGAATGGCATCCCCGCGAACCACTTGGCAATGGTTGTCGAGGGCGGGGATATTTTTGCCATCGCATCAGCTATTGCTGCGAAAAAAGGGCCAGGCGGAGGAACGTACGGTACGACTTCGGCGACCGTGACGAACGTCTACGGCATGCCGATAACAATCAGTTTCTTCAGGCCCATCTATCAAGCAATCACGTCGGCTGCATCCATCAAGGCCTTGCCTGGCTATAACTCAACGATCGGCGAAGCGTTGAAAAAGGCGGTATCGGACTACGTAAACCAAGTGATGATCGGAGGTGGACCAAGCGGCACCGTTGAGTGGGCGGACGCTTTGACCGCTGCCAATAGCGTCCCAGGCAGTGGGACATTCAAGCTTACGGCTCTTTCGATATCAGGCCCTGGCGGCGCTGGAGCCCCCGACGTTCCACTGGCCTTCAACCAGGCCGCATCCTGCACGCCTGCGAGCGTCGTTCTCACGGTGACCTGACATGCCTGATATCACGGATTACACCGGCAAGATCACGAGCCAACACGCGGATAAGCCCAAGTTCATGGCGATGGTGCAAGTCATCGCTCAGTGTTTTCTTGATGCGAATTTGGCGTCCGCTGCACTGCATGCGGCCTTTGATCTGGATAGCGCGCTGGATGCGCAACTCGACAATGTTGGTGAGTGGGTAGGCATCACACGGAATGTCGACACACCGTTGACTAACGTCTATTTCGCCCTGGACACGGTCGGTCTTGGATTTGACCAGGGCGCATGGAAGGGCCCATTTGACCCAGATACCGGAATCACGGTGCTGGACAACGAAACGTACAGGACGTTGATCAGAGCCAAGATAGGCGCCAACAGGTGGGACGGCACCCTCGGGGAGTCAAAGGCCATTCTCGACCTGGTCTTCAACGGTGACACTTTCGTGTTCATCCAAGACAACCAGAACATGACGATAACGATCGGCGTTGTCGGTGATCAGCCCTCGGCGCTGGAGTTGGCGTTACTTACTGGCGGGCATATCCCAATCAAACCGCAAAGTGTCGATGTTGACTACTACATCGTGACTACGGGCGATGGCCCTCTGTTTGGGTTCGACGCAAAAAATCAATATGTCGCCGGCTTCGATGAAGGGAACTGGGGCACCGTATATTCATAAAATGAGGTTCATATGCCAACGAATGACTTCTTACCGTTCGGCTCTGCCGTGGGCGCGAATGTTATGTCCCAATCCGATTATGCCGCTCTCGATGCGCGTTCTGTGGGTTTTTCAGCAGGCACCGCAGTATCCAAACAGCTTAATAAGGCTTGGCGGCAATCGTCCGTAATGGCGGCTTCTTTAGCGCAGTTTATCGCCAACAGAAGTGGCAATGATGTGTTGGATAACGGCAACTTAACTACCATCCAAAACAATTTGGAACTAGCAGTAAAGGCAGCAGTGGCTGTATATGTCCCGTATGCCAGTCAAAGCGGAACGAATGACGGCACAGCCACTAACACAGTTGTATGCCCTGCAACTCTGGCCAGTTCCACAAGAATCCAAGCCCATACGGCATTCACCACAACCGGCACTGCCACTGCTCAAATTCTGACCCCGGCCCCGGGCATTGCTCTGTACGCAGCCAACCAACGTTTCTGCGTCAAGTTCAACGTTAATGCTGGCGCTGATCCCACTATAAACGTGTCGGGTTTGGGGCCAGTGTTCATCAAACAATACAACTCTCTTGGTGCCAAAGTCGCTGCGAAATTCACGGCCAACCAGATCGCCGATATTGTGTTCGACGGCACCGACTTTGTTATGATCGACCAATTGCCGTATGGCGATTTCGGCATGGGCCTGACAGACGGCGGTGCCGTCATCGCCAACGCCAATAACCTCACTGCCACGGGCGTGTATCGGGTCGGCCCTACTTGGGTTGGGTCCCCGTACTCGGGCACGGCCCCCGAAAACCAAGGCTCCATCTTTCACCGTAGTTGCTTTGATGACACGACATATGAACTCCAAATCTTTCAGAGCATGAATACTGATGATTTGCTGTTCCGCAAAAAGGCTTCTAACGTCTGGCAGCCTTGGAACACTGTAATCAGTTCCGCAAATATTCTAGGCAACCTGTATGGCATCGGTCAGACCGGCGGCGGCGTCGTAGTCACCGACGCTGATGTTCTAGTGCCTACCGGGGTATATACAGTCGGCCCATCGTGGACCGGATCGCCGTATTCTGGCGCCAACGGCTTGAACCAAGGGTCGGTGTTCCACCGTAGCAACTTCAGCGGCAACACTTATGCGACACAGATGTTCCAAGGGATGACATCTGATGACATCAAATTCCGCCGGAAGACGGCAGGGGCATGGCAGCCGTGGGTGACGGTATACCACACCGGAAACCTCGGCCCTGCTTTGGTGCCTACAGGTGCCGTGTCGTACATGGCCACCACCACCGTTCCGAACGGTTTCATCAAGCGCAATGGTGCCGCCGTATCCCGCACCACTTATGCGGCGCTGTTTGCAGTTATCGGCACCACTTTCGGCGCAGGCGACGGCTCTACGACGTTCAACGTTCCTGATGCCCGTGGCGAGTTTGACCGTGGCTGGGATGACTCTCGCGGCATTGACCCTGGTCGTGCGCTTGGTTCTTTTCAGGTCGATTCGTTCGCCAGCCACACTCACCCACAGGACAGCCGAACAGTGTTGGGTGTCACCGGCGCTGCTGCCCAACTGGGTGGCACCAACGGTATCAACGGCGGCACCACACAGGCTACTGGCGGAACTGAAACAAGGCCTCGTAACGTGGCCTATATGGCAGTCATTAAATATTAAGGCGGACCCCATGCAGATCTACAACTACAACCCCAATACCGGTGAATTCTTGTGCGTCGGGGAGGCGGATCCGGACCAGCTTGATGAAGGTAACTGGCTGATCCCTGCCTACGCCTGTACTGATGCCCCGCCAAAAACGGGAAAAAACAAAGTAGCTGTGCGCGACGGTGAAGAGTGGAAAGTCGCTGATGATTTTCGTGGCACCGTGTATTACACCGACAGCCCGGAGCCGCACACCATTGAAACCATCGGTGAGCTGGTCCCCGATGGAGCGACATCTACGCCGCCACCGCCTTCAGTCGAAGAGCTGACATTTCTGGCGTTCAACCGCCGTGACGGGCTTCTTACTACTGCTGCCATCCGTATCGACCCCCTGCAGGATGCGGTGGATGAGGAAGAGGCCACAGATGAGGACGTGGCCAGACTCAAGGCGTGGAAGCAATATCGCATTGCCCTGAATCGCATAGATCAACAGGCAGGCTTCCCGGCCACGATTGAGTGGCCTGTTACGCCAAGTTGATCTTTTTTGGAACGTCAGACGGCCGCCATTGAGCGGTATTTTTTTGCCTGGAGAAAAGCATGCCGATCACTGAGCAGCAATTGCTGCAGATCCTCCCGAACGCCGGCCGCCAAGCCGGCGTTTTCGTTCCCGTACTGAATACAGCCATGGCCAAGTACGGAATCGTCACTCGACTGCGAATCGCCGCCTTCATCGCCCAAGTCGGGCATGAGTCGGGGCAGTTCCGCTGGCTGAAAGAGTTGTGGGGCCCCACGCCGCAGCAGGCCGGCTACGAGGGGCGTACCGATCTGGGTAATACGGTGAATGGTGATGGCTTTAAGTATCGTGGCCGCGGCCTGATCCAGATCACCGGCCGGGCGAACTATGCGGCGTGCGGCGATGCGCTGGGACTGGACCTGGTAAACCAGCCAACCCTGCTGGAGCAACCGCAATACGCCGCGCTGTCGGCAGCCTGGTTCTGGTCCTCTCGTGGCCTGAACGCTCTAGCAGACCAGGGTGCATTCGTTACGATCACGCGCCGCATCAATGGTGGCTTGACCGGGCAGGACGACCGACAGGCGCTATACGACAAGGCGCTGGAGGTGCTGGCATGACGACGGTGCAAAAGTTAGCCGTGGTCCTGCTGGCCATGGCCGTGAGCTTCGGGGGCGCCTGGCAGGTGCAGGACTGGCGGATGGGAAAGCAGCTCGCCGAGCAGGCCGGCCTGCACAAGGATGATCTGGCAGCGATCACCAATGCCGCCGCCGCTCAGTCCCGCGCCGAGCAAAACAAGCGCTTGGCCACCGAGCAGCAGCTGGCCATCTCCGACCAACAACACACCAAGGAATTATCCGATGCCCAGCGCAACCAAGCTCAGCTGCGTGATCGCCTTGCTACTGCTGATGTGCGGCTGTCAGTCCTTCTCGACGCCACAGATCCAGCCAGTGGCTGCAACATGCCTGCCACCCCCGGCGCCGTCGGCGTGGTTCATGCAACCCGTAGAGCCCAACTTGACCCAGCGTATGCTCAACGAGTTATCGCCATCACCGACGCAGGCGACCAAGGATTGATCGCGCTGCGGGCGTGCCAGGGCTACATAAAATCTATTAGCCGGTAATCTGTACATATTGCGGGATGACTTGAATGGCTAGTTTGGTTATAGCGATAAGTCCGAGAGCGATTGGAAGCAGTAGTTCAATCACAATCCATCGGATGGATTGCGAGTTATTGAGCCGCGCAAGCCAGGTGTCAAAATTATTTATTGATTTAATTACTTGCGTATCAATAGGTGTCCTCGAAAAATCTTGAATTGATCTTATTCCGGAATCAATATTTTCGAAAATGCGGCGCGTTTCTGTTTCGTCAATATCCCTTTCCTGAAGTCTCAATTTAATGTCTTCAAGATCTGCGACGAAAGACTGTAATGGCTTTTGTCTATAGAAGAGCCATTTCATCATTGTAGCTTGCCTGGATTTCGGTCCAGGATCTTCCTCATAATCATGGTCCCATGTTCCAGGGTTCATCTTTACTTCTGTCAGGCGGAGCCTCCACTCAGTGAAGTAATCTGCTGAGCACCATATGAAATGTATCAGCCAATATGTGGTAAGTATAAGGAGTATAAGCTTTACGGTCTTATCATCTAGCCCAGTAATTTTAAAACCGCTGGTTGCAAAGTCTGAGCTGATTGAAACGCCTGCGAAAACCATCACCAGCGCTATCGCACTTATTGCGACGCTGTTTCTTCTTATTTTTTGTACGTAGTCAGTGAACTCTGGGATGTACGGGTCCGTCATTGATGCTTTAAGCTCGCGATCAAGTTGACTGGAACTTTTTGAGTTTCCACTAAAAAAAGTCAATTGAGTGTCACGTCCATGAATGATTGAATCTAGAGGACTTTTTCAATCAGGTCCTCGCCTTTGTTTTTCACGTTTCCTACATTCATACTAACTTTAAACCATTCAAAGATATCTGTGTCGTCCCCCTGTGCCAACAGCATTTGCTCGGCGCGCTCCTTGGGCGTGGCCGGGTCCAGCCATTCCCGGGCCAGGTCCGGCGTCAGCACCACCGGGCGCCGGTCGTGGATGTCCACCATTCCGCCGGCGCTGTCAGCGGTGATGATCACGAACCCGTCGTGCTCGCCCGGGCCTTCGTCGCTGTCGGGCAGTTGGCCAATGGCGGCGCACAGCACCGGCGAGCCATCCCGCCGGCGGATCAGGTAGGGCTGTTTCTTCGGCCCGCCTTCATCCACCCACTCAAACCAGTTATCGACGGGTGTGATTGCCCGGTGTGGCCAGATCGCGCGGAAGAACGGGCCGTGGGCCACCTTCTCTACGCGGGCATTGATCGGTGCAGCACGGTCCTTGGCCCAGTGCGGTCGCCATCCCCAGCGCACCAGGTCGGCGTGTAGCAGATCGCCCTGCAGGTGGAGCAGGGCGACTTGGGTGGACGGCGCCACGTTGTACCGCTCCAGGGGCAGCTCACCCACGGAGTTCGCCAAGGCATTGGGCATGCTCAGCGCTGCAACGAAGTCGTGAATGCCGCTGTACTGGGAAAGTCTTCCGCACATGGCCAAGCCCTCAATCTGAAATCTGAGCTTAGACGATGGTTTTCGGGCGGGACATCAAGTCGTTCAGCATCCCGCGCAGCCTCTCGACTTCGCGCACGTTGACTCTTTCTGATGTTTTGAGGGTGTCGATCTGCTTGCGCATGACTGCGGCTTCGGCGCCGCGCTGCCTTAGATATGCGGAGAATTCGTCTTTCTTTGCCTGCGCTTCAGCCAGCATCGCGATCAGGCCGAAGATGTCCGCCCTGGCCTTGCGCAGTTGCACGTTCAGTTCCTGGATCTCGTTCTCAAGGAGGCGGGCGTGCTGTTTGTGCATTTCGAGAGGCGTGGGGATGCCAAGCCACCCGCAGGTGTCTTCGTCGATGTTCATGGGGTGTGGTTCCGATTGCTGTATGCACATACAGTAATCGAGGTGCACTAATACGGTAGTCGTCCGCCGACGAACTGCACGGTTACCCGACGATCAGTCAGGCGACATGAGGACCGCCAGAGTCAACTTGATGAACTCCTCGTTCTCATCGATGGTGTGCAGCGCACCGCGCACGTTTTCAGCCACGTCGGCGGAACCACGCTGCTCGACCCAATTCGATAGCTCCATGATGGAAGCCTCAAGGGCCAGCTGGTTTTCGTAGAGCTTGGACAGAAGGGAGGGGAGTAGGTCTGAGTTGGGCATCGGCGTTCCTCTGGTGGAGTGAACAGCTTAGCAGCCGGGGTTATTTGGGAGTTTGTGTTCGGTCGGCAGGATGCCTGGCGCAGGGACTTTCGTGGCGAAAGCCTGTAGGGAGATTTGCGGGGATTCGTGAATCGTTGTCCAACATCGTTAGGCGTCGATTGCAGTGGGCGCCTACGTAAACAGCTGTTGTGTAAAGGTTTTCGGAACGTCCGCCAGCATGGGGTGCTAGGGGTCGAGTGTTCGAATCACTCCGTCCCGACCATATAATTTAAAAAGGCCGCGAGATTTATCTCGCGGCCTTTTTTATTTCCCTGCATTCCCAAAAAACACCAACGCCCGCACCTCGATACTCCTCCTTGGCGGTGCATCCACCGGCGTAGTCGGGTCATCAAACGCCGTATGTGCGCTGCGCCTTGCAACATCGCTACGCGAGTCATGGATCTTCAACAGCAGCACTTCATCCGGCCGCAGTTGCGGGTAGTAATACCAGCGATGTGCGGGATTGGCCTTGACCGAAAAAGTCTCGCCAACCTTGTCCCGATACACCAGGTCGCTGGGCAGCAAGTCGCTCTCGGCCATGCTTTGCGCATCGCACAGGGCGAGTGGGGTACTCAGGACCGGCGCACCAATCGGCCGCCAGACGTTAATAATCGCAAACCGTTCCAGCAGCCGCTGTTCAGCCTCATCCGCAGGCAAATGATCACGTACCCTGCGAATCGCCGAGCGCTCGGTCTGGTCGTTATGCACGTACCGCACCGGCTCACGCAGCCCGCGGTCCTCGCGTCCGTGCTCGTCTACCCGGATGGTGTGGTCGAAGATCACCACTTTCACCGCACCGGTCTGTTGCTTGAGCAAGGCTTCGGTTTCCGGATAGTAGTGTTCACGGACCTGATCATCGTTTTCCAGGTCAGGCACCGAGCTGGTGTGGTCGATTCTTTCGAAACCGTTGCGATCCAGATAAGCCGGTTCGTCGAGCAACCGGGCGTTGTGAATACTCACTTGGGTGGGGTCCAGCACGCCGTTGCGCTTGGGTGTGCCGTCTGGCTGCGGGAAGGTGTAGTTCACCGGTCGCTCGCCGGTGTCCAGCAGGTAGTTGAGTTCGCCGATGACCGATGGCGGGGCGAGATGAGTCTGATGAGTTCCCATGAACAATCCTCCAGGCGTGAGGCGGTTTTCAGAAGGGTTCCTTGAAGGGCCGCAGGTCCAGTTCCTGGGTCCAGGCGCTGCGCGGTTGGGTGTGCAGGTACCAATAGGCGTCGGCGATGTCTTCGAGTTTCAGCGCACCGTCTTCCCCCAGTCGCGCCAAGTAATCCGGGGCCCGGCTTTGCACGCGCTCACCGTCGATGGCGCCATCGATGACCACATGGGCGACGTGCACGTTTTGTGGCCCGAACTCGCGGGCAAATGACTGGCTCAGTGAGCGCAAGCCCGCCTTCGCGGCAGCAAAGGCGGCGAACGGTGGCTTGCCTCGCAATGAAGCGGTAGCCCCGGTGAACAACAGGCTGCCGCCACCACTGTCGAGCAGCAAGCGGGTGGCCTCGCGGGCAAACAGGAAGCCACCCAGGGTCGATGCCCGCCAGGTCTGCTCGAACAACTGCGCGCTCAACTCCAGGGTGGGCGCTGCGACGGAGTTGCCGACATTGAAGATCGCGGCCTTGAGGGGGCCCAACTGGCTGATCTGCTGGCTGGCGGCGATCACCTCGGACTCGATTCCCGAGTCCGCCACGATAGCCACCGCTTCCCCGCCGAGCGCACGGATGCCCTCGACCACGGCCTGCAACTTGTCCGGGCTCCTGCCGCTGACAGCCACCTGCAAACCCTCCCGCGCGAAGCGTCGCGCCAGCGCCGCTCCCAGGCCGGCCACGGCACCCACACCGGCAATCCACACCACAGGCTCGGATCGAGACTCAGACATTAGCCACTTCCTCAATGAGATACGTGGCTAACAATTTACCCATCGCCGGGCGTGAGGAATAAGAACATCGACAGCTAAGGTTATGCGCTGACTCAATAGCGCATTTCCACCGCCACATAAGCCCCAATCCCATCCCCCGGATACAACGACGCCGTATCCTGCCCCTTCGCGTCATACAACGGCTGCACCGCCGTCACGTATTTCTGATTGGTCAGGTTCTTCAAATCCAGCGACACCTTCCAGTCCTTGCTCGGCGTTTCATACCCCACGTTCGCCCCGAAGATTGTGTAGGAGGGCGCATAGAAGCTGTTCGCATAATCCACCGCCGTACGCGAAGCCGATTGCACATTCACCCCGGTATAGAAGCCCGCCGGGTGCTGATACTGCACTTCGCCCTGATAGATATGCTTCGGAATCCCCGGCAGTTGGTTGTCGCCGAAGGTCGGGTCGTGCCGGTAGTAGAAGTCGTTATAGGTGTACACCTGGCGCAGGGTGATTTTTTCACCCGAGGTGTTTTCCCACAGGCGTGTATTCAAGCCGGCCTCGATCCCTTGGTGGATCGTCGGCGTGGCGTTGAATGCACCGGTGACCGCAGCAGCCGTGGAGGTGGCCGGGATGATCTGCACGTTGAGCAATTCATTTTTCACCCACGAGCGGTAGAGCGCCAGGCTGCCGTCGAAGATGCCCGACGAACCCTTGATCCCGACTTCCACGGTATTGGCTTTCTGTTCCACCAGCGGCCGTACGTACGGCGTGGTCGGCCCGGAGCCGGAGTATTCCCACGACGCCGGTGGGTCGACGGAGCGGCTGACGTTGGCAAACACTTGCAGTTGTGGGTTGAACTCGTAACGCACGCCCACTCGCGGTGCCAGGCTCCAGTTGTCGTAGGTCACATCGCTCGGGTAGGTGGTGGTGTTGGCCACCAGGGCTTCCTTGACGTCGGCATGGCGGCGCACGTTGATCGCCGAGACGCCACTGGTCAGCCACAGGCCGTCCACCAGTTCCAGGTCGTTGCCCACGGAGAACACGTGATCAAACGAGGAGCTGTAGTCGACGAACTTGCGCGTCTGTTTGTTGGCGAAGGTGGAGTCGACCTGGCCCTTGAGGTGTTCGGTGGAGGTGAAGGCCAGGCTGGAGCGGCTTTCGTGGCCGAACAGGGTGTCGCGGCGGTCGTAGTTGATCACCGCGCTCAGGTCATGCCAGTCCCAGTAGCTGGGGTTGCTCGGGCTGTTCGGGCTGTTGTTGTGGGCGTACTGGTAGTAGACGAAACCTACCGACAGGGTGGCGTCGTCCTCAAAGGTGTAGGTGGTCTTGCTGCCCAGCCATACGCTGCCGGGGCGACGGCTGCCGGCGCCGCTGCTTTCGGCGGTGGCACTGGCACGGTCGGAATGGTGCTTGACCGCATCCAGAGTGGTAGCGCTCGGGTCGTTGTGGAACTCGTCGCGGTAACGCAGCATCACCCGGGTTTCGAGTTGCGGGCTGAAGCGGTAGCCAAAGTTCGCCACCACGCCCTGGCTTTTCGACAGGCTGTAATCGCGGTAGCCATCGCTGCGGTAGTTGTCGGCATTCAGGTAGTAATCGAACGCTCCCTCGACGCCGCCGACGCTCAGGCTTTGCTTGTTGTAGCCGTAGCTCCCGGTTTCCGCCCGCACCCGCAGGCCGGGTGCGGTGTAGCCGGTCTGGTTGACGAAGTTGATGGCGCCGCCAAGACTCAGTGCGCCGTACTGGAAGGCGTTGGCCCCCCGCAGGATTTCGGTGTAGTTCACCCCCGAGCCGTTGAGGAATTCGTAGGGTGTGCCGCCCGGGCCGGTGATCGGCAGGCCGTCGAACAGGAACTTGATGCCCTCACGGAAATACCCCGGCGAGGTGTTGGCGCCCGAGCCACGAATGGAGATCTTGGCCGCGTCGTTGCCGCCGGTGGACTGCACGAACACGCCCGGCTGATAGGCGAGGGTGTCCTGCAAGGTGGCGGTGCGTCCCTTGGCCACTTGTTCGCTGTCGACCACGCTGGTGCCGCCTGGCACTTCGGACAGCTGACTTTTGGCTGCCTCAACGGGCGTGATTTTTTGTGCCTCTACTGTCACCGTCTTTAGCCGTGTTCCGGTCGTCGGTGTGACCTCATCATCTGCCTGCACACTGGCGGAAAAAACCAGGGCTGAGCCCAGCCCCACCATCGCCAACCAAGTTGCTTGCCGCACGGCAAGTGTCAACTTTTGCAACTCTCCCCGAAAGATTGGATCCATTAAGCGTGTTCCTTGTGAATAGATAAAAGAGCCCCAGCTTTCTATTCGAATAGTCATGCCTGTTTCGCTCTGAGCAGTTTCTATGCCAAGACTATTGGCCAAGGAATACGGGCGCTTAGTTAAGGTTAAGTGTTCTGCGGGATACTTTGTTTTGAGTCGGTGTTTGATTCTCAACAGTCAACTTTAATGGCTGGGATTGCCGCAGCTGTCGCGAACGCAACAGTTGATAAGCAGTGTGTAAGGCTACCAACAATCCCGGGGTGTATAACGGATATAACCATATAAGTGTTTGGCAGTGTTCGCCCCGTTTTACAAGGGTTTTGCGCCGGTTTCGTGGTCAATATGGCGTTTCTTGAAGACTGGCATGCTCACTGCATTACACCCCGTAATTGCAAACTTTCAGTGTTCATCGAGTTCCTCTAAGGAAGTGTCATTGACAACCATCCTGAAACTTTCGGCGGTTATTTCACTGTGCCTGGCAGTCAATGCCTGCTCACCGGCTGCGGCACCGAAACATGAAACGTCTGCGGCTGATGGCACGGTCACCAACGGTGTAGTGACTTATTCGGCGACGGACTTTCATGAGTCGTCACCGGGGCGCAGTGGCGGAACTTTGCGCGTCTCAGCCGCCTCCGACGCCGGCAGTTTCGATGTTCACGCACTGTCTAACGGCAACATCCAGTGGATGGGCCGGATTCTCTTCGATTGCCTGGTGTACCAGGACGAGCAGGGCAATATCAGCCCGTGGCTGGCTCGCTCCTGGGACATCTCCGACGACGGCAAGACCTACACCTTTCACCTGCGCGACGACGTGACCTTCAGCGACGGCGAGAAATTCAATGCCCAGGCGCTGCAAACCAACCTGGACCACATGCGCGACCCGGCGACCAAGTCCCCACTGGCCGCGGCCTATATCGCGCCGTACCTGGATGGCAAGGTCATCGACGACTACACCTTCGAAGCCCATTTGCGCGAACCCTATACGCCTTTCCTGGATGTGCTGGCGCAGTCCTGGCTGAGCATGATCTCCCCCAGGCAGATTCGCGAGGCGCCGAAGACCATCGCCGAGCACCCCATCGGCAGCGGCCCGTTTACGTTGCAGAGCTACACCCGTGACCAGGGCGCGGTGTTCATCAAGCGCCCCGGCTATAACTGGGCGCCACCGGTGACGCGCCACGCGGGCGAGGCCTACCTGGACCGTATCGAACTGAGCTACGTCCCCGAAGCCATGATCCGCTTCACGGCGCTAGAGTCCGGCCAGTCGGATTTCGCGCTTGATGCACCGGCCCAGAATGCCGCCGCCATCCGCGCCAACCCCGACCTGGTGATGCGCAGCCGGATTCGCAAGGGCAACCCGAGCCGTGGCATCGTGTTCAACGTCGAGCAGGCGCCATTCGACGACGTGCGAGTACGTCGCGCCGTGGCCAAAGCCGTCGACCGCGAAGGATTGGCGTGGATTTCCGGCTTCGGCGAATACATCGCCAAAGCCGATTTCCTGGCGGCGAATACCCGGTTTTATCAACCCAACAAAGAGGCCCTGGCCTACGACGTCAAGGCGGCCAATACCTTGCTCGATGATGCCGGTTGGACAGGGCGCGACGCCCAGGGCTATCGGACCAAGGCCGGGCAGCGCCTGAAGGCGACCTTGTTGGCCTATAGCAGCCCGGCCTTTCCCGGCAGCGTTTCGGTGGCCATCCAGGCCGACCTGAAAAAAGTCGGCTTTGAGATGACCGTCGAGATGCTGCCGCTGACCCGGGTGATCGAGAGGCGCTATGCCGGTAAGTTCCAGGCGATGGCGGACGGTTACTGGCACACCAACACACCCGACGGCATGTTCGTGCTTTATCACAGCGAGTCCATCAGCACCGATAAAAGGATCGGCCAGAACGTTGGACGCTTCCGTGATGCCGAACTGGATCGCGTGCTCAGCGCCGCTCGCCAATCCCGCGATCCGGTTGAGTTGCAGGCGCTCTATGGCGAGGCACAAAAGCGCCTGACCGAAACCGTGCCGTCGGTGCCTTCGGTGGAAGCCCAGGTACTCACCGCCTATGGTCGACAAGTCCAGGGCGTGATTTTCGATACCTCCCACAACGTACCGTTCTTCACCAGCATCTGGCTGGACCGGGGGCAACCATGAGCCTGTTCAAATCCATCGCCTGGCGCCTGCTGGCGGGCATTGGCGTGCTGTGGGGCGCGGCGACGCTGACGTTCCTCGCGGTCAATTTCAGCGGCGGTGACACGGCGCTGGCAATCCTCGGCGGGCCGGATTCGATGCCCACCCCGGAGCTGCTGGCCCGGGTACGTGCCGAGTACGGCCTGGACCAACCCCTCATCGTGCAATACGGCAATTACCTGGTGCGCCTGGCCCATGGCGACCTGGGCGAGTCCTATCGCTTGCGCATCCCGGTGCAGCAGGCGATTGCCGAGCAGATCGGTGCAACCATTCAACTGTCCCTGAGCGCGGCGTTGCTGGCGGTGGTATTGGCCCTGGTGTGCGCGATCCTCACCGCCAACCGTTCGCGTTGGGTGCGTTCAGCCGTTTCAGGCAGCGAGCTGGTGCTGTCTTCAGCACCTTCGTTTGTGATCGGGATGCTGTTGTTGCTGGTGTTTTCGTTTCATTGGCACTGGTTGCCGCCCTCCGGTTCCGTTGGCTGGCGCTCATTGATCCTGCCCTCGATCGCGCTGTCGTTGCCGGTGGCGGCAGTGCTGACCCAGCTGTTGCGCCAGTCCCTGGAAGACACCCTCGAACAACCCTTTATTGCCATGGCCCGTGCCCGTGGCTTGTCCGAAACCGCTGTGCGCCTGCGTCATGCCTTGCGCCATGCGCTGGTGCCGTTGGTGACCCTGGCCGGGTTCGTGTTCGCCAGCCTGCTGGGCGGCGCGGTGGTGGTGGAGTTGCTGTTTGCACGCCAGGGCATCGGGCGCTTGATGCTCGATGCCACCAGCAACAAAGATGTGCCGGTGGTGCTGGGCGTGACCTTGCTGGCCGCCACCGTCTATGTGCTGGTGAACCTGGCCGTCGATTTGATCAACCGCTGGATTGACCCTCGGGCCAACCAAGCGTGAGTGCCTTTGAAGAAGGAAAAACCATGAGTGCTTCGATCCCCGCTGAAGTGAGTTATGCCGACTTGCACCAGCGTTTCGCTGACGTATTTGCCCGGATAGCCGACACCGCCGTCGCCCGCGAGCAGCAACGCGAGCTGGCCCATGACGCGGTGGCTTGGCTGCGCGAGGCCGGCTTTGGCGCACTGCGTGTGCCGCAGGCCTTGGGCGGCCTGGGTGCAAGCCTGCCGCAGCTGTTTCGCCTGTTGATTGAACTGGGAGAGGCCGATTCAAACCTGCCGCAGATCGTGCGCGCGCATTTTGGTTTTGTCGAAGGCCGGCTTTCCAGCCGCGACAGCGCTTCCCAGGATTACTGGTTCGCCAAAGTCGTCGACGGCGAGTTGTGGGGCGCCGCGATGGCCGAACGCACCGACACCACCCGCAACTCGGTGACCCTCAGCGCGGTCGATTCCGGCTGGCAGCTGAACGGTGAAAAGTACTACTGCACCGGCACGCTGTACGCCAACTGGATCGCGGCCGTGGCCCTGGACGGCGAAGATTTTGTCAGCCTGGCGGTACGCACCGACGCCCCAGGTGTCACCGTCGAGGATGACTGGGACGGGTTTGGCCAGCGGCTTACCGGCAGCGGCACCACCCGCTTCAAGGCGGTGAACGTACCGGAGCAGCATATTGTGCGGCGCTTCAAGAAAGACGAACTGCGCGCCGAGTCCTACCTGAGCGCTTTCTACCAGTTGTTCCACCTGGCGACCCTGGCCGGCATCGCCAACGCCGTGCTGCGTGACGCCACCGAATTCGTCAAGGGCCGCACCCGCGCGTTTGGTGTGCCGGGGCAATCGAGCCCCAAGGATGACCCGCTGGTGCAGCGGGTGATTGGCCGCTTGTCGAGCCTGGCCTATGCCGCACGCACCCAGGTGCTGGCCGTCGCCGAGGTGCTGCAGGACGTGCACGAAGCGGAGCAGGGCGGGCACGCAACCGAACAGCATTACACCGAGGCCGAGATTCGCGCTTTTCAGGCGCAACAGATCGTGCTGGAACAGGTGCTGGAAGCCACCACGCTGCTGTTCGAAGTCGGCGGCGCCTCCGCCACCAGCGAGTCGCGTCGCTTCGACCGGCATTGGCGCAACGCGCGCACCCTGGCCTCCCACAACCCGGCGATCTTTCGCGAACGGGCACTGGGCAACTACTACCTCAATGACGTCACCCCGAACGCCGCCTGGCGCAGCCTGCAAGCCGCCGACGCCGAGCAGCAGGCCGCCCGCGACGAAGCGAGTGCGGTATGAGCCATCAACCCTTGAAGAAAAAAGGATCACCCATGCGTTACCGCCAACTGGGCAATAGCGACATCCAAGTCAGCGTGCTGGGCCTCGGCACCATGACCTGGGGCCACCAGAACACCGAAAACGATGCCCATCAACAGATCGACCTGGCACTGGCCGAAGGTATCAATTTCATCGACACCGCCGAGATGTACCCCACGCCGACCAAGGCCGAAACCTGGCGCACCACCGAGCGTTACATCGGCAGGTGGCTGGCGGCCAGTGGTCGACGTGACGAGGTGATCCTGGCGAGCAAAATCGCCGGCCCGGCCCGTGACCCCAGCAGCCAGCAGCACATCCGCGACGGCCTCAGCCGCCACGACCGGCGCAACATCGTCGAAGCCCTCGACGGCAGCCTCAAACGCCTGAACACCGACTACCTCGACCTTTACCAATTGCACTGGCCCGACCGCACCACCAACATCTTCGGCCAGCGCGAATACCCGTATCAGGCAGACACCCAGAGCGTCGCCATCGAGGAAACCCTGGCGGTGCTGGCCGATCAGGTCAAGGCCGGCAAGGTGCGCCACATCGGGGTTTCCAATGAAACCCCGTGGGGCGTCGCCGAGTTTCTCAAGCAAAGCGAACGCCTCGGCCTGCCGCGCATTGCCAGTGTGCAAAACCCCTACAGCCTGCTTAACCGCCTGTACGAAGGCGGCCTCTCGGAGTTCACCCATCGCGAAGGCGTCGGGCTGCTGGCGTACTCGCCGCTGGCCTTCGGTGCACTCACCGGCAAGTACCTCGGCGGCGCACGGCCCGAGGGCTCGCGGCTGTCGGCGGTGTACCGCACTTTCAATCGCTACGACAGTGCCTCGGCCCAGGAGGCCATCACCGGCTACGTGGAGATTGCCCGGCAACATGGCCTCACCCCGGCCCAACTGGCCCTGGCCTTCATCATCGAAAAACCCTTCGTCACCAGCGCACTGACCGGGCAAACCAGCCTGGCGCAATTGCGCGACAACCTCGGCGCGCTGGACGTGACGCTCAGCGACGAGATCAAGGCGCAGGTCCAGGCCATCCACCAGCGCATCCCCAACCCCGCGCCCTAGCACCAGGAGCCTGGCATGACGCAAACCATTGAAACGTTGATCGGCAATCGCCCGTTGCGTCTTGTCGGGTTTACCCAACTGCGGCCGGGTCTGTTGCTCGCCGGGGTATTTGTCGGGCTGTTGCTGCTGGCCGCCGTTGTTCCGCAATGGCTGGCCCCGTATGACCCGTTGGAGGCGTCGGCGCGCATGGCGTTCCAGGCGCCGAGCAATGTGCATTGGCTGGGCACTGATGAGAACGGGCGCGATGTGCTCAGCCGATTGATTTATGGCGTGCGTTCGTCGCTGTTCATGGGCCTCGCCGCCACCGCGCTGGGGTTGGCCTGGGGCACCTTGCTCGGCTTGATCGCAGGCCTTGGGCCGCGCTGGCTGGACAGCGCATTGATGCGCGGGATCGACGTGCTGCTGTCCTTTCCCGACCTGTTGCTGGCGCTGGTGATCATCACGTTTTTCGGCCAGGGCACGGCCAACCTGATTCTCGCCATAGGCATCGCTGGCGTGCCGCGTTATGCGCGCCTGGTGCGGGCGCAAACCCTCAGCGTACGCAATGCCGGCTACGTCGAATCCGCCGTCACCCTCGGCCAATCGCAGCTGGCGGTGGTGCTGCGGCACATCCTGCCGAATGCGTTCAAGCCCGTGTTGATCCTCGCCACCATCGGCATCGGCGGCGCGATCACTGCCGGTGCCGCCTTGAGTTTCCTCGGCTTCGGCGCACCGCCGCCTGCGCCGGAGTGGGGCGGGATGATGTCCATCGGGCGCAGCTTCCTGGCCAATGCGCCGTGGCTGGTGGCCTGGCCCGCCCTGATCATCACCCTGACCGTTGTTTCCATCAGTGCCATCGGCCGCGAACTCTTGCGCCGCAGCGAAGGAAAGCCTCTATGACGATGAACATCCATACCCTCGGCCCGCTGGTCGATATCCGCGACCTGACAGTACGTTTCGGCCAGGCCGAGCCAGTGTTGCACGGTGTCAGTCTGCAGTTGAGCCGGGGTGAATGCCTGGCGCTGGTAGGGGAGTCGGGGTCCGGAAAAAGCGTCACCGCCCGCACCCTGGCTGGCCTCACCGGCAAGGACGCCCATGTCCAGGCCGCCAAACTGGCCTTCCAGGGCGTCGACCTGCGCCAGCTCAACGAGCGGGCCTGGCAGCAACTGCGCGGCGCGAGCATCGGCTTTGTGATGCAGGACGCGTTGGGCGCGCTGGACCCGCTGCGCCGCGTCGGTGCCGAGATCGAAGAACCGTTGTACCTGCACACCGCATTGGGCCTGGAAGCGCGCCGCCTGCGGGTGCTGGAACTGCTGCGGGATGTCGGTGTGCCGGAACCGGAACTGCGCGCCAGCCAATACCCCTGGCAACTTTCCGGCGGCTTGCGCCAGCGGGCGCTGATCGCCTCGGCGATTGCCTGCAATCCGCGGTTGATCATTGCCGATGAACCTACCACGGCACTGGATGCCACGGTGCAGGCCCAGGTCATCGCCCTGCTGGAGAGCCTGCGCGGTGAAGACAATGCACTGCTGATGGTCAGCCACGACCTGTCAGTGGTCTCGCGCCTGGCCGATCGCGTGGCCGTGATGCGCCACGGGGTGATCGTGGAGGAGGGCAGCACCGAACAGGTCCTGCAAGACCCGCGTCATCCGTATACCCAACTGCTGCTGCGGGCCGCCAAGGCCGTGCACTTCCAGCCTACGCGCCGGTTGCTCACGGCGGTGGAGCCCGAGCCGGCGCCCCAGGGCGAAATACTGCTTGAAGCACGCGAGCTGTCCAAAACCTTTGTCGGCCCCGACGGCAAAACCCGCACGGTGCTGAACCAGGTGTCGCTACAGCTGCGTCGCGGCGAGACGCTGGGGGTGGTGGGCGAATCCGGTTGCGGCAAGACCACCTTGACCCGGCTGATACTCGGCCTGGAAACCGCCGATGCCGGCGAGGTGTGGATCAATGGCCAGCGCTGGTCCGACCTCGACGCCAGGCAAAAACGCGAAGCCCGGCGTGCGGTGCAAGTGGTGTTCCAGGACCCGCTCAGCTCCTTCGACCCACGCTACACCGTGCAGCGTGTGCTGTTCGAAGCGCTGGTGGTGGCTGGCGTACCGCGTCATGCCCGGCGCGACCGTGCCCTGGAACTGCTGGAACTGGTGCGCCTTGATGCCAGCGTCTTGTCGCGCCGGCCGATCGAACTTTCCGGTGGCCAGCGCCAGCGCATCGCGATTGCCCGAGCGTTGGCTTCCGAGCCGCAGATCCTGATCTGCGATGAACCGGTGTCGGCGCTCGACGTGTCGGTACAGGCACAGATTCTCGAACTGCTCGACGACCTCAAGCGCCGCCTCGGCCTGGCTTGCCTGTTCATTTCCCATGACCTCGGCGTGATCAACCACGTCAGCGAGCGCGTGTTGGTGATGAAGGCCGGTGAAGTGGTGGAGTCCGGCTCGGTACGCGCGGTGTTCGACCGTCCGGCCCATGCCTATACCCGCGCGCTGATCGATGCGATCCCGACCCTTGAAACCGACTACACGCCGATCCCGTTCTACCTGAATGTCGCGATCTGACGTATTGGAAAACGTATCTACGAAAGGAGTGCTCCTGGTGCCCAAGCAACTGCACGTGAATTTGTTTGAAATGAACTGCGTCAGCCACATCGTCCATGGTTTGTGGGTGCACCCGGACAACAACCGGCACCGTTTCAACGACCTGGACTATTGGACCGAGCTGGCGCAGCTGCTGGAATACGGCACCTTTGATGGCGTGTTCCTGGCCGATGTGATTGGCACCTATGACCGCTTTCGCGACGGCCCCGAGACCTCGCTGCGTGAGGGCATGCAGATTCCCAGCAACGACCCGCTGCTGGTGATTCCGGCGATGGCCGGGGTGACCAAGAACCTGGGTTTCGGCGCGACCTTTTCCACCACCTACGAACCGCCGTTCGCCTTTGCGCGGCGCATGAGTACCCTCGATCACCTGACCAAGGGGCGGGTGGGCTGGAACATCGTCACCTCGTATTTGCCGAATGCGGCGCGCAACTTCGGGCATGACACTGAGGTGGTTCACGATCACCGCTACGAGATCGCCGATGAATACCTCGACGTGCTGTACAAGCTTTGGGAGGGTTCCTGGGACGATGACGCGGTGATTGTCGACCGTGAGCGTCGGATCTACACCGATCCGGACAAGGTGCGCTATATCAACCACGTGGGGGAACACTTCAAGGTTGCCGGCCCACACTTGTGCCAGCCTTCGCGGCAGCGTACGCCGGTGTTGTTTCAGGCTACGGGGTCACCGGCCGGGATCGAGTTTGCCGGGCGGCATGCCGAAGTGGTGTTTACCGGTGGTAATGATGCGCCGGCGGTGCGGGCGAATATCCAGGCGATGCGGCAGAAGGCAGTTGAGCATGATCGCGATCCGGCGGGGTTGAAGTTTATTGTGATGGCGGGGGTGATCGTTGGGCGGACGGATGAGGAGGTGAGTGCCAAGCTCGACAGTTATCGCAAGTTGGTGAGTGTCGAGGCGTCGCTGGCTCACGGGCAGTCGGCGATTGATTTGACGGCGTATCCGCGGGATACGTTGATCAGTGATCTGGTGAGTCGGCAGGTCAAGGGGTGGGAGAGTTTGAGCCGGTACAAGGCGGACTCCACTGTTGGGGCGGTATTGGCGCAGCTGGGTGGGTTTAATCGCGAGCGGTTTTTTGTCGCGGGTACGCCGACGGTGGTGGCGGACGCGATTGAGAAATGGCTGGATGAGGATGGGATCGACGGGATTAACCTGAGGCAGTATTTGTCGTTTGAGACGGCGCGGGACTTTATTGAATTGGTGGTGCCGGAGTTGCGTCGTCGGGGGCGGTTTCGTGAGCGGTACAACGAGGGGGAGACGTTGCGGGAGCGGTTGTTTGGGGCTGGGCGGGCGCGGTTGCCGGGGGACCACTTTGGGGCGCGTTATCGGGATCCGGCGGCGTTGCTTCAGGCTGCTTTGCCGTTGCGGTTTCCGGCGTGAGTTGAGAGTACATATCCGTTATTTAGGTAACGGCGGCCTATGGTTTCGCTCTTACAGCGAGTCACTTTGCAAAAGCGGCAAAGTAACCAAAGCGCTCTGCCCCGCCTGTCGGCGCTTCGCTGTGGCTCGGCGTTCCCTCACTCCGGCATTGCTCCGCGGGCCGCCGCGACGGGCCATCCATGGCCCGGCGCGGCTAAACCGGCGTCCTGCCGGTTTACCCGCTGCGCAATACCTGCGTTCGGCCTCGGGCTTATTGGGGCAGTCAGAGCAAGATCAAAAGCAAGAGCACGGCGGCCTGAAAGCCGACCTGAGTGTTAAAAGCCAGATCAAAAGCCAGAGCGAAAGCAGAGCTGCTTTTATGTGGGAGCGGGCTTGCTCGCGAAAAACCTGAGAGCGCCGCGTTGAATCAGGATACCCACGTCATCGTTAACGACCTTCGCGAGCAAGCCCGCTTGTATGCTAGGACTTGAAGGGAGGAGGAGGGACAAAGCCCGATTCTGACTGTTGGCGCAGTACAGACCGTGGGAGATTTCGCCCCTCCTCCTTTCACCCAAGCGCCGATAAAGAATGCATCTGGCTATGACCGACGATAGGAACAAGCCTGCGCCTCTGGGTGAGCCCTTCAAGTGCTCAAAACCATAGCCCGGAGGAAGTCCCATGGCAATGCCAGTTCCTGTCTCAAAGCCGATCGTTGGCGTCGATGTTGCTAAAAATGAGCTGGTGATTTACCACGCCGAACTCGATCTGCTGGAAGTAATCCCGAACAACAAAACCGCCATTAAAAAATGGCTGAAGGCCCTACCGGGCACCGTGGCAGTTGCGATTGAAGCTACCAACATCTATCACTTGGAGTTCGCTGATCTCGCCTATGAAGCTGGCTGCGTGATCTACATGGTGGGTGGATATGAGCTCAGCCATTATCGTAAAGGTGTGAATATCCGGGCTAAAACCGACGCCCAGGATGCCAAATTGCTCGCTCGCTATTTAAAAAACGAAGCCGATGAACTTCGTCCCTGGACGCCGCCATCTCCTCTGTATCGCCAGCTTTTGAGTCTTTTCCGCCGCCGGGCGGCGCTGGTCCAGGCACGCGTCAGCCTGACTCAAAGCTGGGCGAATGAGCCGTTACTGAAGGCCTCTTTTACCGAGCAGGTGAAGTCGATGCAAAAGCTAGAAGGCCTGATTGAAAAGATGATCGGTGATCGCCTGAAAGAAGCTGGACTGTCGGATCAGCTAAAGCGTTGCTTGAAAGTTGAAGGTATCGGTTTTTTGACTGGAGCCCGCTTGGTTACTAGCTTTCAACGAGGTGATTTTAGAAACGCAGACGCTTTCATCGCCTTCTTGGGCATGGATTTACGCGTTTCTAAGTCAGGACAGAAAGATAATCGTCGTAGCTTGAGCAAACGTGGCGACTCAGAAGCTCGGCGTCTTTTGCACAACGCAGCGATGGCAGCTAGCCGAACGGCTGCATGGAAGGAGTTTTATCAAGCGCAACGGGCGCGGGGTTACAGCACCACTCAGGTGCTGGTAATGCTGGCCCGCAAGCTTGCTCGAGTGGTATTTGCCTTGCTAAAAGGACAAAGCGAATACCAACCAAAGGTTGGTTGAGGGTTGCCCCTCAACCATAGAATCTCCCACATTTGAACCGTGCCCGCTTTAGCTTTTGATTTGGCTTTTAAACACTCAAGCCGGCCGGTAGGCCGCTGTGCTCTTGATCTGCTTTTGATCTTGATCTTAGGCGCCCCGTTAAACCACGCTGGCCGAACGCAGGCTTTGGAGCGTGGGTAACCCGGCAGGACGCCGGGTTAGCCGTCCTGGGCCAGGGATGGCCCATGACGGCGGCCCACGGTCCAAAGCCGGAGTGAGGGCACACCGAGCCTAAGCGAGGTGCCGAGTGGTGGGGCAAGAGCGTTTTGCTTACTTTTGCGCTGTTCAAAAGTGAGCCGCTGTAAGAGCGGAACCAATAGCCGCCGTTACCGCAGCAACGGATATGTACTCAAACCTCACGCCCCCCCAAGGCCGAGCTGTTGCCTGACCAACACTTCCCACACACATTGTCGTTTTCAGCAATCCCCCAACCCTCCAATCCCCCCTGTTTACAGGCCCAAAAACCCGGCATGCCTTGTGCAATGACCCAGTTCCCGGACTTTAGGCCTGACCCATCATGCAAGAACCCGCCCCTTACCCGCGACGATCCAGCCCGTTGCTCCTTATCGGCACCGCCACACTCTGCGGCCTGCTCCTGGGCTGCGGCCAAGGCAGCTCCACCGTCACCCGCAGTGACCAGCCGGTAAAGGGCGGCACCCTCGTGTACGCCACCGACCGCGAACCCACCTGCCTCGACCCCCACGTGGCCGGCGACATGCCCCAGGTGTTCGTCGCCCAGCAGTACCTCGACTCCCTGGTCTCGATGGACGCCGACGGCCGCATCGGCCCCTGGCTCGCCAAGACCTGGGAAGTCTCCCCCGACGGCCTGACCTACACCTTCCACCTGCGCAACGACGTGCACTTCACCGACGGCACCCCGTTCAACGCCGCAGCGGTCAAGGCCAACCTCGACCACATGGCCAACCCCAAGACCCAATCCAGCACCGCAGGCGGCTACATCCGCCAATACCGCAGCACCGACGTGCTCGACGAATACACCGCAGTGGTGCACCTCGCCACGCCGTACGCGGCCTTTCTTGAAGTCCTCGCCCAAGGCTTCCTCGGCATCGAGTCCCCCACAGCCCTGCTGCGCTCGCGCGATGTGAACTGCGAAAGCCCGGTCGGCAGCGGCCCGTTCAAGGTCGTGCGCTGGGACCGGCAAAGCCAGGTCGAGCTGGTGCGCAACCCCGACTACAACTGGGCGCCACCCACCGCCAAGCACCAGGGCCCGGCCTGGCTCGACCGGATCGTCTGGAAGTTCATCCAGGAACCTTCCGTGCGCTTCGCCTCGTTGCAGGCTGGCGAGGTCGACGTGATCGAGGCATTGCCCCCCGAATCCCACGAGGCCGCTCGACGCAACCCGGACCTGACCCTGGTGATCGCCCAACGCCCCGGCAACCCCACCAACGGCACGCTGAACATTACCCGTGCGCCGTTCGATGACGTGCGAGTGCGCGAAGCCTTCGTACGCAGTTCCGACATCGAGGGCGCGTTGAAGAGCGTGTACTTCAACGAATTCCCCCGCGCCGGCGGGCCGCTGAGCCCAGCCACGCGCTTCTACAGCCCGGAGTTCCAGCACGCCCAGGATTACGACCCCGCCCGGGCTGCGCAGTTACTCGACCAGTCCGGCTGGACCCAGCGCGACAGCGAGGGCTACCGCACCAAGGACGGCAAGCGCCTGCAAGTTCACGTGGTGATGGGCAACCGCACGCCACCGTCGGAATACACCTTGTGGGAACAGGTGCAGGCCACCACCCGGCAGGTCGGCTTCGAGCTGATCGTCGACCAGATGAGTGACGTACAGGCCACCAAACGCCAGGCCGACTGGGACTACGACATTCGCCTCGGCTACTGGAACACCAACACCGCCGACGTGCTGCGGATCATCTTCGGCAGTGAGTTCATCAGCCCGGCGGGTGTCGGTGGTTACCACCAGAACACCGCAGGCTTCAGTGACCCGGCGTTCGACACGCTGATCCGGCAAGCCCTCACCACCCAGGACAGCGAGCAGCGCCGGGCGCTGTATTACCAGGCGCAGAAAATCGCTTCCGGCCAGTACCTGCAATTGACCACCTACCCGCAAAGCACGCGGCTGGGTATCTACAAGACCACCCAGGGCGTGCGGCTGGAGCCGTCGCTGGCGGTGACTTATCTCTATGACGCATGGGTGAACAAATGAGCGACACATCACTTGCCAACCCACGGCGCGAGCGCCTGGCCCGGCTCGGCAAACGTGCGCTGTGGCGCCTTGCCGGCGGCGTGCTGGTGCTCTGGGCGGTGGCCACGCTGACGTTCTTTGCCTTGCGCCTGATGCCCGGCGATCCGGTGCAGGCGATCCTCGGCGGCCCGAGCGGCAACCCCACCCCCGAGACCATCGCCGAAGCCACCCGCGAGTACGGCCTCGACAAACCACTGGCGGTGCAATACGCGTTGTACCTCGGGCGACTGGTGCAGGGTGACCTGGGGGTTTCCTATTCCCAGCACCTGCCGGTGACCCGAGTGCTCGCCGAGCAATCCTGGCCGACCCTGGAGCTGACCCTGACCTCGCTCGCCCTGGCCTGGATTCTGGTGCTGGCGCTGACGGTGCTGACCGCCGGGCGCCGCCGCTGGGTAGCCAGCCTGGCCTCGCTCGCGGAAACCCTGGCCGCCGCGCTGCCGCACTTCTGGCTGGGGATTCTGCTGCTGGCGGTGTTTGCGTTCGGCCTGCGGCTGTTCCCGCCGGCAGGCAGTGATGGCTGGCGCACCCTGGTGTTGCCGTCATTCGCCCTGGCGATTCCGCTGGCCGGGTTTATCGCGCAGGTCACCCGTGAATCCCTGGATTTGACCCTCGACCAACCCTTCATCCTGACCGCCCGCACCCGTGGCCTGAGTGACTTCAACGTGCGCTTCAAACACGCGTTGCGCCACGCCGTGTTGCCGGGCATCTCGTTGTCGGGCTGGGCCATCGGCGCGCTGATCAGCGGCGCCGTGGTGATCGAAGTGATTTTTTCCCGCAAGGGCCTCGGCCGCCAGTTGTACCAGGCGGTGCAGGCCCAGGACCTGCCGCTGACCATCGGCATCAGCCTGGTGGTCGCCGCCGGTTACGTGCTCGCCAATATTCTGGTCGACCTGCTGTACCTGTGGGTCGACCCTCGCCAACAGGAGCTTCCAGCATGAGTGGCCTGACCCTGGAAACACCGCTGCCCGCGCTGCGGATTCAGCGCACCACTCGCACGCTGCGCCTCGGCCCGCTGTTGGCGATTACCTTTCTGTTGCTGGTGATCGTCGCGGCGCTGGTGCCGCAGTTGTTCGCCTACAGCGACCCGCTGGCCATCGTGCCCCGCGATGCGTTTCATTCGCCGAGCCTGGCCCACTGGTTCGGCACCGATCAGTCGGGGCGGGATATTTTTTCGCGGGTGATCCATGGCACCCGCCAGTCGTTGTTCATCGGCCTGGCAGCCACGGCGATTGCGATGACCATCGCCATTGTGCTTGGCCTGTTGGGCGGGCTGGGCGGCGCGCGGGTGGACCGCGGCGTGGGTTGGTTGCTGGAAGTGCTGTTTGCGTTTCCGAGCCTGATCCTGGCGCTGTTGTTCGTGGCGATTTTCGGCAGCGGCATCGGCCCGCTGATCGTCGCCACCGGGCTGGGCAGTGCACCGGGTTATGCGCGGATGGTCCGTGGCCAGGTGCTGGCGGTGCGCAACGCGGGCTATATCGAAGCCGCCCGGGCCCTCGGGCATCCGCCGCTGCGCATCATCCTGCGCCAGTTGCTGCCGAACGCCATGCGCCCGCTGATCGTGACCCTGACCATGGGCGTGGGCCAGGCGATTGTCTGGGCCTCGGCCCTGAGTTTTCTCGGCCTGGGCGCCCGTCCGCCGGCACCGGAGTGGGGGACCATGTTGTCCATGGGCCGCGACTTCATCGCCAACGCCTGGTGGCTGACGTTCTTCCCCGGGCTGTTCATCGTATTGACCACGCTGTCGACCACGGTCACTGGCCGTTACCTGCAACAACGCCTGGAGGGCCGTCTTTCATGAGCGACCAGAAACGCTTGATCGTTGAAGGGCTGTCCATCGAGTTTGCCGGGCAGTCGGTGGTGCGCAATCTGTCTTTCACCCTGGAGCCTGGCAAGACCCTGGCGCTGGTGGGCGAATCCGGCTCCGGTAAAAGCGTCACCGCCCGCAGCCTGATTGGCCTGGCGGGTGCGGGCGCGAAGGTTACGGCGCGCACCTTGAGCTATGACGGTGTGGATTTGCTCAGCCTGTCGGAACGCGGCTGGCGTCGTTTGCGTGGCAACGGCATCGGCTTCGTGTTGCAGGACGCACTGGTGTCCCTCGACCCGTTGCGGCCGGTGGGCAAGGAAATTCTCGAAGTGCTGGAGACCCATCGCTGGGGCGACCGTCGCAGCCGTGGCGAACGCGTCATCGAACTGCTGGACCTGGTGGGCGTACCCGAGCCGCAACTGCGTGCCCGCCAGCGTCCTGATCAACTCTCCGGCGGCCTGCGCCAGCGTGCGCTGATTGCCAGCGCACTCGCATTGAACCCCGGCCTAGTGATTGCCGATGAACCGACCACGGCGCTGGATGCCACGGTGCAGGCGCAGATCCTGCAGGTATTGCAGCAGATCAAGGCCCGTGGCGATTCGCTGCTGATCATCAGCCATGACCTGGCGGTGGTTGCGCAATTGGCCGATGAGGTACTGGTGCTGCGCCACGGCGAAGTGGTGGAGCAGGGCCCGATGGATCAGGTGCTGCTCAACCCGCGCCACGCCTACACCCGCTCGCTGCTGGATGCGGTGCCCGCCGAACATGCCCGTGGCACACGCCTGTCGCCGGAGCGCAGCAACGCTGTGGCGCAACCACGGCCGGGCGCGGATTCGCCGGTGTTGCTCAAGGCCTCCGGGCTGGGCAAGCGGTATGTCGGCCCCGATCAACAGTCGCGCCAGGTGGTGGATAACGTCAGCTTCGAGCTGCGCGCCGGTCGCACCCTGGGCATCGTCGGTGAATCCGGCTCCGGCAAAACCACCGTGGCACGCATCGCCCTCGGCTTGCTGCAACCGGATGCCGGTGAGGTGCGTTTTCTCGACCAGCCATGGGCCGCGGCAGGTACCGAGCGGGTCGAGGAAAAGACCCGCCGTGTGCATCGCCGGGATATCAGCGTGATTTATCAGGACCCACTGAGTTCGTTCGACCCGCGCTGGACGGTGGGGCAGATCCTCAGTGATGCGCTGGACGTTGCCGGTATCGACGCCGAGCAACAGGCGGCCCGCGTGACACAGTTGCTCGACCAGGTACGCCTGGCGCCGCAATTGGCCGAGCGCCGACCGTTGCAACTGTCGGGTGGGCAGCGCCAGCGCGTGGCGATTGCCCGGGCGATTGCCAGCAACCCCAAAGTGATTATCTGCGACGAGCCGGTGTCGGCGCTGGACGTGTCGGTGCAGGCCCAGGTCCTGGATCTGCTGGCCGACCTGCAAGCCTCGCTGGGCCTGGCCTACCTGTTTATCTCCCACGACCTGGGGGTGATTCGCCACGTCAGCGACGAAGTGTTGGTGATGCGCCACGGCCAGGTGGTGGAAAGCGCCAGCGTCGAGACGTTGTTTGAATCGCCCCAGCACGAATACACCCGGCGCCTGCTGGGCGCGGTGCCACGCCTGCCCGGCAGCGGCACGCAGTTGGTGGTGCCGGCCCTGGAGCCGGAAAACCCCGGCTGGCTGTTTGATGAATCGCGCCTGTGGAAAATCGCCATCTAGACCTGAATCAAGGAAGTGCCATGAGCAAGTTGTCTGCTGTACCCACGCCGCCGGTTGTAACGGTGGCCGAACTGAACGCCCGCGCCGACCGCATCCTGCCGCAGATTGCCGCCGGCGCTGCGCAACGTGAGCGTGACCGCCAACTGCCGTATGAGGCCGTGGCGCAGATCGCCCAGGCCGGGTTGTTTACCGTGCGGATTCCCAAGCGGTTTGGCGGCGCCGGTGGTTCGGTCAAGGACGTGATTGCCTTGCTGATTCGCATCGCCTCGGCCGACTCCAACGTGGCCCAGGCGCTGCGCCCCGGTTTCGGGTTTGTCGAAGGCCTGCTGGCGTCCCGCGCCGAGGGGGCGGAGGAGGAGCGCGAGCATTGGTTCGGGCGCTACCTGCAAGGCGCCGTGATCGGCAATGCCGGCTGGGAAGTCGGCGGTGCCAACGGTTCGATCAGTGCGCGCATCGTGCGTGACGGCGAGCACTTTCGCGCTTGCGGCAGCAAGTACTACAGCACCGGTTCGTTGTATGCCGATTGGGTCAGCGCCGTCGCCCTGGACGAGAATGACCAGCCCGTGTCGTTCATCCTGCCGCGCGACCGCCAGGGCCTGGAGTTGCTGGATGATTTCGACGCCATGGGCCAGCGCCTGACCGCCAGTGGCACCACCCATCTGCATGATGTGCAGGTGTTGGCCAGCGAGATCCGCACCCGCACCGTCGAGGAAGGCAAGCGCACGATTGTCACGCCGTTCCTGCAAGTGTTCCTCGCGGCGGTGCAGGCCGGTATTGCGCGTAATGCGCTGAATGATGCGGTGACCTTTGCCAAGGAGCATGCGCGGCCGATCAAGCACAGCAGCGCCACGCGCTCGGTGGATGACCCGTACGTGGAACTGAGCGTGGGCGACGTCTCGGCCCGGGCCTTTACCGCCGAAGCGGTGGTGTTGCACGCGGCGGACTCCATTGACCGCGCCTGGGCTGCGGATCTTGATGCGGTGGCCGTCGACCAGGCGGCAGTGGACGTGGCCCAGGCGCAATACATCGCGGCGGAGTCGGCGCTCAAGGCCGCCGAGCTGGTGTTCGACGTGGGTGGCGCTTCCACCACCGGCCGCGCGCATAACCTGGACCGGCACTGGCGCAACGCGCGCACCGTGGCCAACCACAATCCCCGGCACTGGAAAGCCGCAGCCGTGGGCGCCTGGCAACTCAAGGGCACGCCGCCTCCGACATCGGGGCTGTTTTGAACAAAGCCCTCGACCTTTCACACCCCTTGGGCGAGGTGGGCTCCGGGCACGCGCGCCGGGTGCCAATGATCATCGGCTGTGCGCTGTTCATGGAATTGATCGACGCCACGGCGGTGCTCACGGCGCTGCCGCAGATGGCCCAGGATTTCGGCGAGCCCAGCGTGCGCATGAACCTGGTGGTGTCACTGTACCTGCTGGCGGTGGCGCTGTTCGTGCCGGTCAGCGGCTGGGCGGCCGACCGGTTCGGGCCGCGTCGGGTGTTTATCAGCGCCATCGTGCTGTTCACCCTCGCGTCGGTGGCCTGTGCCTGCTCGGGCTCGCTGTTGCAACTGTCCCTGGCGCGTTTGGCCCAGGGTGCCTCGGGGGCGATGATGGTGCCGGTGGGGCAGGTGATCCTGCTGCGCTGGTCGGCGCGGGAAAACCTGCTGCGTGCCATGTCGTACCTGACGGTGGCGGCGCTGGTTGGGCCGCTGCTGGGCCCACCGTTGGGCGGGCTGTTGGTGACGGTGCTGTCGTGGCACTGGATCTTCCTGATCAACCTGCCGATCGGCGTGCTTGGGGTGATCCTGGTGCTGCGCTATATCCCGGACTATTCCGGGACACCCGGCCAGCCATTGGACGTTCCCGGCCTGTTGCTCAGCGGCGTGGCATTGGGCGGGCTGGTGTTCGGTTTCGAGGTGCTGGGCCACGGCCTGTTGCCGCGCCAGTGGGCGTTGCTGCTGATTGGCGGCGGGCTGTTGAGTGCCTGGCTGTATGTCCTGCATGCACGGCGGACGGCGTACCCGTTGATCGATTTTTCATTGTTGAAAATCCCGACCTTCGCGGTGAGCTTCTGGGGCGGCAACCTGATGCGCATCGGCAGCGCGTCACAGCCGTTTTTGCTGGTGTTGCTGTTCCAGCTGTGTTTCGGGCTTAACCCGTTGCAGGCGGGGCTGCTGAGCGTTGCCGGTGGCGTGGGGGCGTTGCTGATGAAAATGCTGGCAGTGCGGATTGTCAGCCGCTTCGGTTTCCGGCGCACCTTGATCGGCAATGCGGTGCTCACCGGTGCAACCATCCTGGCGTGCAGCCTGTTCGAGGTATCAACGCCTTACTGGATTGTAATACTGGTGTTATTTGGCAGCGGGATCATTCGCTCGCTGCAATTCAGCACCCTGGGGGCGTTGACCTATGCCGACGTGCCACCGGAGCAATCCAGCCGCGCCAGCAGCCTGTCGGCGATGACCATTCAGTTGACGTTGAGTTTATCGGTGGGCATCGCGGCGGGCCTGCTCGGCTTGATCATGGCCGTGCGCGGGCATGCCACGGTCGAGCAGAGTGATATCGCCTGGATCATGGCGGGTGCCGGATTGCTGTGCGCCTTGTCGGGGCTGGTTTATCGCAGGCTGTCGCCCCAGGCGGGCTCGGCGATTTATGCAAAACGCGCAGAGGGAATTGGATGATTCGTGCAGCACGTATCGAGGACGCAGGTGACATTGCCTGGGTGCATATTCGCAGTTGGCAGCAGGCTTATCGTGAACTGATGCCGGCGGATTACCTGGCTTCGCTGGAGGCGACACAGCCTCGGCGTGAAGCCTTTTGGCGGCAGTCGATTGAGCAGGGGAGCGAAGCTGTGTTTGTCGCGCAGGTCGAGGGGCGTGTGGTGGGCTGGATTGTTGTCAGCTCGAGTCGTGATGAGGATGCTGATCCAGGCGTAACCGGTGAAGTGCAGGCGGTGTATGTGCTGGCCGAGCATTGGGGAACGGGGGTGGGCAGGGCGCTGTGGCTCAGGGGGCTGGAGCATCTCGCGAGCCTGGGCCTGGAGACGGCGACGTTGTGGGTGCTGGCTGAAAACCGGCGGGCAGTGCGCTTTTACCAAAATGCAGGATGGATAGCGCAGCCCGAATCAAGCCGCACCTTTGCTCGGGGCGGTCGTGAATTGGAGGAAATCCGTTACCAATCCCAAAAGTGACGCTGAACCTGTGGCGAGGGAGCTTGCTCCCGCTGGGCTGCGCAGCGGCCCCAAAATCCTGGGAGCGCTTCGCACTCCAGCGGGAGCAAGCTCCCTCGCCACAGGGGAATGTTTGTCTGTTTCATGGGGCACAGTTGCTGTCTATTGAGATCGTTCCCACGCTCTGCGTGGGAATGCCGCTCTGGACGCTCTGCGTCCGCTCTTAAAATCGTGACGCAGAGCGTCACCGGATGCATTCCCACGCAGAGCGTGGGAACGATCACACTCACCATTTTTGCCTGAAAGCTGCGCGGCCACAGGCGTCATTCAGGAATGTCATTGGCCATGAGTTCGTCTTTTTCATTGTTTCGCACCTGGAATGTCCAGCACTTGCCATCGACGCCGGCGGCGTTTGTGCGGCATTTCATCGGGCATTTCAAAGGGTGGTACCTGGCGATCCTGCTGTTGCAGATTGCTGCCGTGGTGTGTTCGATCCTGATTCCCTGGGGCCTTGGGCAAATCACCCGCACCGTCAGCAATGGGCTGGAGGCGGAGCGTGCGTTCGAGGTGCTGCGCTGGCCGTTGACGCTGTTCGCCATACTGCTTGTGTGCGAGGTGTTATTTACCCGCGCGGCGGCGGGCTGCCATATCCACGTGTTGCCGTTGCAGCGGCGTACGGTGACCCATGTGGTGTTCGCCTACCTGCAACAGCATTCCCATCGCTTTATCAGCAACGAATTCGCCGGCGCCCTGGCGCACCGGGTGTCTGAGGTGACCCTTGGGGTGAACCAGACCCTGAGCATCCTGCTGTTCGACCTGATCCCGCTGCTGGTGACGCTGAGCCTGGCCACGGCCTTGCTATGGACCGCTTCGCCGCTGCTGGCGCTGTTCATGGCCGGCTGGTCGGTGGTGTTCATCGCCATCTGTTACCTGCTCGCACGGCGCAGTCATCCGCTGGCCCAGCAGTATTCGGCAGCGCGCAGCACCAGTACCGGCAAAGTGGTGGACGCCGTGTCCAACCTGGCCAATATCCGCCTGTTTGCGCGGCATGCCTTCGAGCACAGTTACCTGGGCACCTTCCTCGACAAGGAGGTGACGGCGGCTTATCGCTCCCTCGGCTATATGGAGCGCATCCGCTGGTTCCAGACCAGCTGTGGCGTGGTGCTCAAGCTGGGCCTGTTGCTGCTCGCCCTGTACTTGTGGCGCAGTCACCGCATCGATATTGCGGCGTTTGTGATGTCCACCAGCTTGTCGCTGTTGATCATCAGTGACGTGGGCAACCTGTCGCGACGCTTTCTCGAATTTTTCGAAGCCACCGGCAACATTGCCAACGGCGTGCGCACCTTGATCCGCCCCCATGAAGTCATCGACCAACCCGGCGCCAAGGCGCTGATGGTCAAGCGCGGCGATATCGAGTTTCGCGACGTGGGCTTCAGCTACAGCGCCGGACGGCCGATTTTCGAACACCTGAATATCGTCATCCCCGCTGGCCAGAAAGTTGGTCTGGTAGGCGCTTCCGGTTCCGGTAAATCGACACTGTTGAGCTTGCTGCTGCGCCTCTACGACGTGCAGCAAGGCCAGGTGCTGGTGGACGGCAAGGACGTGCGCGAGGTGACCCAGCATTCGCTGCACCAGCAGATCGGCCTGATTCCCCAGGAGCCCGGCCTGTTCCACCGCAGCATTCGCGAAAACATCCATTACGGCCGCCTGGATGCCTCGATGGACGAGGTCGCCGAGGCGATCCACCGCGCCGGCGCCAGTGAATTTATCGACAGCATGGAACACGGCTACGAATCGCTGGTGGGCGAGCGTGGGGTCAAATTGTCCGGCGGCCAGCGCCAGCGCATTGCGATTGCCCGGGTGTTGCTGAAAAACGCGCCGATCCTGGTGATGGACGAAGCCACTTCCAGCCTGGACTCGATCACCGAGCGCTTTATCCAGGACAAGCTCGACGAAATCATGGAAGACAAGACCGTGCTGGTGGTCGCGCATCGGCTGTCCACCGTGGCCCACCTGGACCGGATCCTGGTGTTCGACAATGGCCGGGTGATCGAGGACGGCAGCCACGAACAGTTGCTGCGCCAGGGCGGGCAATATGCGCGGTTGTGGAGTCGCCAGTTCAGCGATGCGCTGGATGAAGCGGTGGTGTGACCAAGCGGCGTACCGGGTACGCCGCGCAGTCAGGTCAGATCGAGAGGTGCAGCACCCGGTCATCCTTGGCACCGGCCAGCGGGCGGCGCTTGTTGACCTTCAGCTCACCGAGGTTGATCAGCAACGTGCGGGTCACGTTGCGGCTCAGCCCCAGCAACTCTGCGGTGTGCACCTGGTTGTGCTGGCACAGCCGGTAGGCGGCGGTGAGCAGGCTGCGTTCCACCTGTTCGTGGAGGTTTTCTATCTGCTCCTCGAACAGCCGCTGGAAGGCCTGGTCGAGCAGGTCATGGGCGGTGGTGCTGTCTTCCTGGCGTTCGATACGCAGGTTGGACATGCGCAGGTCATCGGCCTGGATCACGCCGTCGCGGCAGATCAGCAGGGTGTGGTGGATGACGTTTTCCAGCTCGCGGATATTCCCCGGCCAACTGTAGGTGGCCAGGCGTTGCTCGGCTTCCTTGCTCAAGATGATCTCGCCATAGCCGAGGCGGCGGGTGTAGGTGTCGATGAAGTACTGCACCAGCGGCAGGATATCGCCGGGGCGATCCCGCAGCGGGCTGAGTTCCAGGTTGACCACGTTCAGGCGGTAGAACAGGTCCTCGCGGAAATGCCCGGCGTTGATGGCTTTTTCCAGCTGCACGTTGGTCGCCGCCAGTACCCGCACATTGATCGGAATGCTTTTGCGCGAACCCAGGCGCACTACTTCACGCTCCTGCAATACCCGCAGCAGCTTGACCTGGATCGACATGGGCAGGTCGCCGATTTCATCGAGGAACAGCGTGCCGCCGTTGGCTTCTTCAAACCAGCCGGCCTTGGCACCGAGGGCACCGGTGAACGCGCCTTTCTCGTGGCCGAACAGCTCGGCTTCCACCAGTGATTCGGAGAACGCACCGCAATTCACCGCCACGAATGGCTGCTCCTTGCGGCCACTGAGGTTGTGGATATGCCGTGCGACCAACTCTTTGCCGGTGCCGGTTTCACCGATGATCAGCACGCTGGCTTCGCTCGGCGCGACTTGTTGCACATGCTTGAGCAAGGCCTTGGACCTGGGGTCTTCAAACACCTGCGCGGTGGCGCGGATGGAGGTGGCAAGGGCGGGCGAGGGCGGTAGGGTCAGCAGTTGCATGGTTATCCCTTTGAATAAAAGATCAGGAATAAAACGTCGGGATGGGCGCGGTACCGTTCAGTGCCCACTCGCCCAGTTCATGAAGTTTGTAGTCCAGCGGGTCATGCAGGCTCTGGGTGCGCAAGTTGCGCCAGTGCCTGTCGAGGGCCACCGAGGCGTTGGTCGCCCGTGCGCCGGTGACCTCGAAGACCTTGCTACACAACTCCAGGCCATTGCGGCTGGCAGCGACTTTGGCGGTGGCGATGGCAATCGCCGTTTCGCCGCGTTCCTCGCTGGTCAGGGCCGAGCCCTTGGCCCATGCCGCGTCCAGCACCTGGCCTGCGCGCTCCACCAGCAGGCGGGTGCTTTGCAGCGCCACCCAGAAATCGCCGTAGTGGCTGAGGATGTAAGGGTCCTGGGTGCTGTGGCTGGCGCTGGAACGGAACCACGGGCGGGCTTCTTCCAGGGTGTATTGGCGCGCTTCTTCGAACGCGCCTTCGGCGATGCCGAGGAAGATATTCGCGAAGTGCAGTTGCGCAATCAGCGGGCGCAGGCAGGCGAACGGAGTACTCAGGGGGCCCGGGTCCAGCAACAGGTCGGACTCTTCCACGCGCACGCGCTTGAAGGTCACGCTGCCGCTGTCGGTCTGGCGCTGGCCCATGTTGTTCCAGTCGTTGTGCAGGATGATCCCGCTGCGGGCGCTGGGAATCGCCGCGATCAGCAACTTGCCGCCGGCGCTTTCATCGATGGCCGAGGCGATCAGCATTTCCGAGTCGTTGGCCCCGGAGCAGAAGTTCTTCTGTCCCGAGAATTCCCGCCAGCCCGTGTGGCGCTTGACCACCGTGCGTGTGTCCAGGGGGTTCAGGGTGTTGCCCCAGAACCAGTTGTTGCTGGCCGTCAGGCTGAACCAGGTTTGCCATTGTGCGGGCGTGGCGAATAACCGGACGGTGGCGAGCATCAGGTGATGAAAGCCGAATACGTGGGCGATGGAGCTGTCGACCCGGGCGAATTCGCGCACCACCTCGAAGGTTTCCGACCAGTTGGCGTCCAGCCCGCCGAATTGCCCGGGGATGCTCAGGGACAACAGGCCGCTGCTGCGCAGTTTGTCGCGTTCGGCCTTGGGCGTACCGCCGCTGGCGTCGCGGTCGACGGCGGTGCGCGCGAACTCGGTCGCCAGGTCACGGGCAATCTCCAGTGGCGTCCTGCGGGTGCAGAGTAAGTTGACCGTCACGCGTGAATACCTCGTTGCTTAAGTCGAGAATGCTCGAGCTGATTTGTTTCAACAGGCAATGGATAGAGCAAGACCCATACCAAGTAACAATAAGCCGATAACTTGCGACTTCTTACGGGGATGCAGGCGCGGACAGTGTCGAATACGCAACTTTTGTTGGAGGGCTGTTGGGATTTGCACAGTTGCGTCCTGTGCCCGCAGGGCGGGGCTTTCGTTATGCTTTTATTGCTTGAGCATATAAGTGTTTGTGGGTGGTTTTTGTATTGTCCGGAATCGAACATTTCACCAGCAAAGTGTTGCACTTGTGGCGATTAATAAGAGTGGCCGGCCAGTGTTTATTGAGGCTTGGACGTGGCATGAACCCTGCAAAGTTGGAAACAGAGCGCGACTATACGAATAGATGCTCCAACTAATTCGAGACCCCAGGAGTATTTAATTCATGCGGCAACTGTTTGAACCTCGCGCTCGTCGTTTTGAGTCACTGGCCACCGCGTCCAGCCTTGGCGTGCTGTTGATGTTGATACACGGCGCGGCCTTTGCCGCCCAGGCGGACCCGACCCTGGCCACGGTAGTGGTCACCGGTGCCGAAGCCACCGAAGCGCAAAAGGCCGAGAAGCAACTGTCCAAGGTGCCCGGCAAAACCGCAGTGATCGACAACCGCAAGATCGAACAGGGCCGCGCGGCGAACGCCGAGGACGTGCTGGCGTTGCAGCCGGGCGTATTCGCCCAGGCCACCAGCGGCTCGGGCGCGAACAAGATTTCGATCCGCGGTTCGGGCCTCAATACCTTCTATCAAGGCTATGTGCTGGGGATCAAATTCCTTTATGACGGCCTGCCGTTGACCGGCCCGGGCGGCACCCAGGAAGACATGCTGGACATGGCTTCCGTGGACCACACCGAGGTGCTCTACGGCGCCAACGCCTTCCGTTATTCGGCCTTGTCCCTGGGCGGCGCGATCAACTTCGTGAGCAAGACCGGCCGCACCGATCCGGGCAACTACGCGCGTTTCGAAGCCGGCAGCTTCGGCTATCGCAAGGAGCAATTGAGCACGGGTGGTGTGGACGGAGACAATGACTATTACGTCAGCATCCAGCACAACGAGCGTGACGGTTACCAGGACAACACACCGAACAAGGGGCAGGGGATCGTTGCCAACTTCGGCCACGTGTTCAGCCCGCAACTGGAGACGCGCTTCTACATTCGCTACAAGGAAGAAACCCTCAGCCAGGGCAACACCCTGACCAAATACCAGCTCAAGCACGACCCCACGAGCAACCTCGTGCCCATCGGGCGCAAGAAGGACGGCTCGACCCTGCTGGGCAGCACCACCACCTACACCTTCGACGACAATGCCAAGCTCGAAGTCGGCCTGGGCTACAACGATTACCCGCTGGACAACGGCTGGCGCTATTCGCCAACGCCACAGGAATGGCGCTCCCAGGACATCAACCTGACCTTGCGCTACCTGCGCACCGCCGACACCTTCTTCGGCCTGCGCAGCGACAGCAGCGTGACCTTCAGCAATACGCTGGCGTACCTGGCCGATGTGAAATCCCACAGCAAGGCCACCGGCATCACCCAGCAGAAGACCAACTACACCGGCTCGCGGGACACGGTGTTTTCCCTCGGCAACGAACTGCAACTGAATGACCGCACGTGGCTGTCCACCGGGTTGTCATTGATTGATATCAAGCGCAAGGCGCAGATCGAATACAGCACCGCCACCAATACCAGCGCGTTCCCCAGTGGCGTTGAATACGACGAGACCGACGTCGCCCCGCGCATTGGCCTGCGCTATCAGTTGACTCCGGAATTCGAAGTGTTCGGCAACGTCAGCCGCTCGGTGGATCCACCGGTTACCTGGCAGCTGGGCAGCACCGGCACGCCGTACATCCGTGATGTGCGGCCGCAAAAAGCCAACACCGTGGAGTTCGGTATCCGCGGCGGCCACGGTATTTTTGACGGCAGCCTGACGGTCTACCGCTCGTGGGTGCAGAAAGAACTGCTGTCGGTAGTGGTACGCCAGGCGACGGCCACCCAGGACCAATTGGTGGCTACCTCCAACGGCAGCGCGACCATTCACCAGGGCATCGAAGCCGGCTTGAATGCGCAACTGTGGGATGGCGGCAATGGCGACACCGTGACCCTGCGCCAGGCCTATACCTTCAACGACTTCCACTACCGCAACGATGCGGTGTTCGGCGACAACCAGCTGCCGGGCCTGCCGCGCCAGGTCTACCAGGCCGAGCTGGAATATCGCCAAGGCAGCGGTTTCTACGCGCAGCTCAACGCCCGGGCGGCGTCCAGCTATTACGTCGACTTTGCCAACTCCCTGAGTGCGCCGTCGTATACGTTGTGGGGGGCCAAGGTGGGCTACGAGGCCCCTAGCAAGAAGTGGGAAGTGTTCGTCGATGCACGCAACCTGACCAACAAGCGCTATGCCACGGCCACCAACACCGCGTACGACGCCAAGGGCCAGGACTCGGCCAACTTCTATGTGGGGGATGCGTTCAACGTGACCACGGGGGTTTCGTTTCACTTTTGACCGTGACAGATCGTTCCCACGCTCCGCGTGGGAATGCCGCCTTGGACGCTCTGCGTCCGGCCGTCGATGCGAGAGGTGATGGTGACGCAGATCGTCACGGTATGCATTCCCACGCGGAGCGTGGGAACGATCATTTCGAGGAACCTAGTTCTGCGGCCGCTGTTTGGTCGAGTCCAGCTCGGCCTTTTTGCCGGTGCTGATCTCGGTGATCTGCGCCGACTTGGCAATCGCGAAATCAAAGGTGTCCTGCATCTTGGCGATGGCATCGGTCGCCGTGCCGTTGAGCCCACCGTTGGCTGCCCAGTCGAAGTTCCACACCCCGGAAAAGTTATCGGCACCGGCCACATCATGGGTTTCGATCGCGGTGAACACGTCGGGATGGCGCTCCATGTACTGGGCCGCAGCGCTCACATCGGCCGGCACCTTGCCCGAGGCATTGCTGGCCAGTTGCGAAAGCTCTTGCTTGGTAATGGCCGACTTGCCCGACTGGCGCATGTAATCGGCGATCACCTTGCTCGACTTGGAAATATTCAACTTGTCGTCGAATACCGACGTCGAGGCTTTTTGAGTGGTCGGTCCGCCACCGGCGGGTGTTACGGTAGTAGACATCGGCGCTGCTCCCTCAATGAATTGGATGACATCGAAGCCGACGTTAGCATGGGCAATTGGCCATTTATCACAGGCTTCACAACAATTCGCAGCGGCCGGAAAATTTCACAGCGTTTCACCCGCATCCAACTTGGCCAGCAGCCTCTGGCCCCGTTTCCACAGCGCGTCCTGCTTGGATTCAGGCATGCGGTCGAGATTTTTATAGAGCATGGCCATGCGCTGATTGCCCCGCAGCAGGTCGCCGTGGCGCATCAGAAAGTGCCAGTAAAGCGCATTGAACGGGCAGGCATTGTCAGCGGTACTTTCCGTGACTTTGTACGCACAGTCGCGGCAGTAGTCCGACATGCGCTTTATGTATTGGCCGCTCGCGCAATAAGGCTTGGAACCCAGGTAACCGCCATCGGCATGCATCACCATGCCCAGGGTGTTGGGCAGCTCGACCCAGTCGAACGCGTCCATGTAGATCGCCAGGTACCACTCGCATATCTGGCTGGGCACGATGCCGGCCAGCAGGGCGAAATTGCCGGTGACCATCAGCCGCTGGATGTGATGGGCATAGGCATGTTTCAGGCTCTGGCCGATCGCCTGGCGCATGCAGTTCATTTGCGTCTCGCCCGTCCAGTAGAACTCCGGCAGCGGGCGGCTGTTGCCGAATGCATTGCCTGCGGCATAGTCGGGCATCTTCAGCCAGTACACGCCGCGTACATATTCACGCCAGCCAATCAGTTGGCGGATAAACCCTTCGGCAGCGTTCAGCCCGATGCTGCCCGACCAATAAGCCGCCTCTACATCGCTGCACAGCTGGCGCAGGTCCAGCAGGCCGATGTTCAGGGCTGCGCTGATACGGGCGTGAAGCAGGAACGGCTCGTCGCTGGCCATGGCGTCCTGGTAATCACCGAATCCAGCCAGGCCATAATCCAGAAAGTAGTCCCAGAGGGCCTGCGCGTCGGCGTGGGTCACGGGGTAATCGAAGGTGTCGAGGGAACCGTAGTGGCTGCTGAAGTGTTTACCTACCAGCGCCAGCACGTCCTGGGTGATCGAGTCCGAGCTGAAGCGCGCCGGGTAGGGCGCCTTGGTGCCCTTGGGCAATGCCTTGCGGTTGTCCGCATCAAAGTTCCAGGCGCCGCCCACCGGCGTACCGTCACCGTTGAGCAAGAGCCCACTCTTGCGGCGCATCTCCCGGTAGAAGAACTCCATGCGCAGCTGTTTTTTACCGCTGGCCCAAGCGGCGAACGCGTCACGGCTGCACAGGAATCGGTGGTCGGCATGCCACTGGATCGGCAAACCGCAGTCCTTCAGGGATTGCTCCAGACGCCAGTCACCGCATTCGGTCAGGTGTATTTCCCGGGGTTGCATCAGCGATTGCCAGCGCCTTAACTCGCCGGGCACCGAGCCGGTGTTTTGCGGATCGTCCAGGGTGACGTACTGCACCCGCACGCCACGCTGCTGCAACGCCTGGGCAAAATGGCGCATGGCGCTGAAGACCAGGACGATTTTTTGCGGATGGTGGGGCACATGGCTGGCTTCCTCCATGACCTCGACCATCAAGACCGCATCGCGCTGGCTGTCCAGCCCATCCAGTGAGGCCAGGTCAAACGACAACTGGTCGCCCAGCACCAGGCACAGGTTTCGAACTGCCTTGGTCACCACGGCGCTTCCAGGGAAAATGGCGTTCGCAGTGGCTCGATAGCGCCTTCTCGCCGGCCGCACATTTCGTCATGCACGCACTGATGCACCAGGGTGCAGGGAAACGCAGGGACCGCCTGCAACACGTCACGCAAGTGATTGACGGAGCGAAAGTGCAGGGGCTTCGCCGACTCGTCCAGCAGCGTGAACTGGCCGTGGTCCAGCGTTACGCGCGCCAGATAGAAACCACCTTCCAGCGACAGCAGTTCCATTTCGCGTACAGCGCCTTGGGTGGCCAGTCTGGTCAGGGCTTGCAGGTTCATGGTTCACTCCTTACCGGTCAGGGTTGTGAAGACTGGCGACGGAAGAACAACGTCACCTGGCCGACTTCCACACCCAACTTGGACATGCTGGAGCGGTTGATCAACGTGTCTTCGTCCATCAGGTACATCCAATCGTCGAGGCTCACTTCGTAGACGGATCCATCAACCGGCAGGTTCAGGACGTAGCGCCAGCGCAGTGCGTTGCCCGCCACTTCGCCCCTGGCCTCGCCCACCACATCACCGGCCCGTCCGCGCCAGTGGGTGGGGCCGTCCGGGGTGAGGGTCCAGACACGTTGCTGGCGAGTACCATCGCTGTATAGAAAGCGCTCATCGAGAATCAGGTTTTTACCCTCGCGGCGGCTGGCGATATTCACCTCGAAACGCTTGGCCACTTCACCCGAGCGTTTCTCGAAGATGCCCCAGGCCTTGACGGGCTTGCTGAAGAAGCTCACCAGGTCCAGTTGCGGTTGCTGGTCGGCATAGTGTTTTACATCCACGCTGCCACAACTGCTCAGGCCCAACACCAGGGCCAGCGAAACCAATAGACGGGTCATTGCGGTTCTCCCCGAGAGGGCTTGATACTGCTGATACTTGTACAAAATAATAAAATTGTACAGGTATTTGGCGCATTACCAGGATGTTACCGGCTACCGGCCTGCCCATTTATGGCGGGTATATGCAGCCTCAGGGGACCAGGTGCAGATGATCGTTCCCACGCTCTGCGTGGGAATGCCGCCTCGGACGCTCCGCGTCCCGCTGGCACCGCCGCATTGACGCCTCGCGCAATGGTGACGCGGAGCGTCACGGTATGCATTCCCACGCAGAGCGTGGGAACGATCAACAATGGGCATACGCCGGCAGCGGTATCGCCCGTTCCTACGCAGACCGTTCCCACATAGATTTCAGGTTGCTTCCAGACCTTCTCGCCGCTAACCTTCGCGGGTCGCTGCCAATTCAGCGAACGGGTGTGGTAGCCCGGCTATTTCATAGATCCCCAAACGCTCAAGGGCGTTTTTTTGTGCGGGCTGCTTTGTGGCGGCTGTGCATGGGAGGCTTCGGCCTGCCGGGTTTCTATGACCGGTCTACCACCCCGTGTACAGTCGCCTCCTTAATCGTGTGGTAGCGAGCGTGGAGGTGCTTACTCATAGAGGAGCTTCACCATGAAAAAGGTCTCGCCCAACCCGCCGCATTACTTGAGCGACCAGAAATTCCACGATGCTGCCCAGCGCGCATTCAAGCACTACGACCTCAATTCAGAACCTGCCGCTTCGCCTCCGTCCTCCAACAAACTATTCTCCGTACGTGCCGGCCTCAGCACCGAAGTCGCCTTGTGTAATGCCAGCGAGATTCTTGAATCGGCGGCTGTCAGCGCCTATGACTGTGCCGAGCATCTTGATGGGGCCAGCCGCAAGCAAGTGTTGGCAGTGGTGCAATTGGTGGAGATGGCGCAGTTGTTGGTGGATGAGGCGCTGAACCGGGAGTGTCCGGTGGCCTGATCACATCCGAAATCCAACTGGCAACATAAATCCAGTGTGGGAGCGGTTGGTCAGGAGAGCGGGTTTGTCAGCAGGCTCGCGATCACTCCCACGCTGATCGTTCCCACGCTCTGCGTGGGAATGCCGCCTCGGACGCTCCGCGTCCCGCTGGCAATGCACAATGGAAGCCTTGCGCAGTGGTGACGCGGAGCGTCACGGTATGCATTCCCACACGGAGCGTGGGAACGATCGGTCGCCCGGTTTATCAGTAGCGAATCATCACCGACTTGAGCTCGGTGTAATCCTCGATGAACGCCCCGCCAAACTCCCGTCCCACCCCCGAAGACTTGTTGCCGCCAAACGGCACCGCCGGGTCGAGCATCGTGTGCATGTTCACCCACACCGTCCCCGCGTTGATCGCCGGCACCATGCGCAGGGCCTTGCTCAGATCATTGGTCCAGAGACTGGCGCTCAGGCCGTAAGGCGTGTTGTTCATCAGTTCCAGCAGCTCATCCTCGGTGTCGTAGGGGAAAAACGTGGCGATCGGGCCGAAGGTCTCTTCGTTGAGCAGGGTGTCGTGGATCGTGTTGGCGAGAATTACTGTCGGCTCCACATAGCACCCCGGCCCGTCGATCAGCTTGCCGCCGTGGACAATCGTATTGTTCTCGGCCCGGGCCTTGGCGAAAAACCATTCGAGTTTCTGTTGGTGCTGGCGGTTGGTCACCGGGCCGAATTCGGTGCGCTCGTCCAGCGGCGAGCCGATGTTCAACCGGCCCAGGCGTTGCGCCAGTTTGTCCATGATCGGCTCGATCTGCGAGCGGTGGGCGAAGAAGCGTTCGGCGGCCGCGCAGATTTGTCCGGAGTGCAGGAAGCCGGCTTCGATGATGCCGTTGACCGCTTTGTCGAGGTCCACATCCCGCAGGAATCCGGCGGAGTTTTTGCCGCCCAGTTCCAGGGTCGCCCGGGTCAACCCGGCGCCCATGGCACTGCGGCCCACGGCGATGCCGGTGGGCACCGAGCCGGTAAACGAGACCTTGTCGGTGCCCGGGTGCTCCACCAGGCCTTTGCCCACGTGGCCGCCACCGGTCAACACGTTCAGCACGCCCGCCGGCAGGCCGGCGTCGATGGCCAGTTCGGCGATGCGCAGGATGGTCAGCGGGGTGAACTCGCTGGGCTTGATGATGATGCTGCAGCCGGTCACCAGCGCCGAGGCGAGTTTCCAGATGGCGATCATGGTCGAGAAATTCCACGGCACGATGCCCACCACCACGCCCACCGGTTCGCGCAGGGTGAACGCGGTGTAGCGTTCGCCGGCGAAGGAGGGCAGTGACGGGGTAAGGGTCTGGCCGCTGATCTTGGTGGCCCAGCCGGCGTAGTAACGCAGGAAGTGCGCCGCCTGATCGACCTCGAAGGCCCGGGAAATCTGGATGATCTTGCCCGACTGGCAGGTTTCGATCTGCGCCAGTGCTTCGCGATGTTGCTCCAGCAGGTCGGCGAGTTTCAGCAGCACATTGCCGCGAATGGCAGGGGCGACCTGGGCCCATTGCCGGAAGCCACGCCGGGACGATTCCACCGCTGTGTCGATATCGGCCAGGTCCGCATCGGCAACCTGGGCGATCACCTCGCCGGTGGCCGGGTTGATCACTTCCAGAGCCTGGCCGGAATGGCTTTGGACGTACCCGCCGTCGATAAACAAGGCATGGCTTCGACGGAGGAAGGCCTGGACTTCAGGCAGCAGCGCAATATCGCTCATGGGATTTTCCTTGCTCGCAAAAGCCCGAGGGTAACCAGCGCCGCCGGGCCAGGCTTGTCCGTGCCTGCCGGGCGATATGTCTGTGGCTGCCAGGCCTGTGGAAAGTGCAATCTTGGCTGTGGAAGGTGCATTTTCCGGGGGTGTCGCCCGCTCCATACTGGCCCCACATCCAGCGTCGTTCGTTGAGTTTGAACGCCAGCCGGACATCCAATAATAAGCAGGGCCGTCCATGAAAAAGCCAAACCCGCTCCTCGAAGATCTCAAGGCGATTCTGCCGACCATCGCTGCCAACGCCTTCCAGGCCGAGCAGGACCGCAAGGTTCCCGACGAGAACATTGCGCTGCTCAAGAGCATCGGCATGCACCGTGCCTTTCAACCCAAACCCTTTGGCGGCATGGAAATCTCCCTGCCGCAGTTTGCCGACTGCATCGCCTTGTTGGCCGGCGCCTGTGCCAGCACCGCGTGGGCCATGAGCCTGTTGTGCACCCACAGCCATCAACTGGCGTTGTTTCCCGCCAAGCTGCAGCAGGAAGTCTGGGGCGATAACCCGAATGCCACCGCCAGCAGCAGCATCGCGCCGTTTGGCCGCACTGAAGAAGTTGAGGGCGGTGTGCTGTTCAGCGGTGAAATGGGCTGGAGCAGCGGTTGCGATCATGCCGAGTGGGCGATTGTCGGTTTCCGCCGTAAAAACGCCGAGGGCACCCAGGACTATTGCTTCGCGGTACTGCCGCGCAGCGACTATCAGATTCGCGATGACTGGTTCGCCGCCGGCATGAAAGGCAGCGGCACCAAGACCCTGATCATCGACAACGTGCGGGTGCCAGAACACCGCATCCAGAAAGCCAAGGACATGATGGAAGGCAAGTCCGCCGGCTTCGGTCTGTACCCCGACAGCAAGATTTTCTACTCGCCGTACCGCCCGTATTTCGCCAGCGGTTTCTCCACCGTGAGCCTGGGCGTGGCCGAGCGCATGCTCGAAGTATTCCGCGAAAAAACCAGGACCCGCGTACGTGCCTACACCGGCGCGGCAGTGGGGGCGGCGACTCCGGCGTTGATGCGCCTGGCCGAGTCGACACACCAGGTGGCCGCCGCCCGGGCGTTCCTGGAAAAGACCTGGCAGGAACACGCCGAACACAGCGAACAGCACCGTTACCCGAGCCGCGAGACCCTGGCGTTCTGGCGTACCAACCAGGCGTACGCCACCAAGATGTGCATCCAGGCGGTGGACCGCTTGTTCGAGGCCGCCGGTGGCAATGCGTGGTTCGAGCACAACGAGATGCAGCGTCTGTTCCGCGATTCCCATATGACCGGCGCCCATGCGTACACCGATTACGACGTGTGCGCGCAGATCCTGGGGCGTGAGCTGATGGGGCTCGAGCCTGATCCGAGCATGATTTGACGCCGACCCGGCCATCACAACCATCAGGACTGCGCGTTGATGCAGTCCGGGAGTCTTGCATGTCTGATAACAGTTTCGACCCACGGGCCTTTCGCCGGGCCCTGGGCAACTTTGCCACCGGTGTCACGGTGGTCACCGCCGCTGATGCCAGCGGGCGCAAAGTGGGTGTCACCGCCAACAGCTTCAATTCGGTATCCCTGGACCCGCCGCTGGTGCTGTGGAGCATCGACAAACGCTCCAACAGCCACGAGGTGTTCGAGCAGGCCAGCCATTTTGCGGTCAACGTGCTGGCGGCCGACCAGATCCACCTGTCGAACAACTTCGCCCGGCCCAGGGACGATCGCTTTGCCGAAATCGAATTCGAGCCCGGGGAGGGCGGTTCGCCGGTCTTCGCTGATTGCTCGGCGCGGTTTCACTGCGAGAAGTACCAGCAGGTGGATGGTGGCGATCACTGGATCATGATTGGCAAGGTGGTGGCTTTCGATGATTTTGGTCGTGCGCCGTTGCTCTATCACCAGGGGGCGTATGCGCGGATCGAGGAGCGGCAACCGTAGGGCGAACACCTCTATCGAAGGCTGAAGCAGGTTCAATGTGGGAGCGGGCTTGCTCGCGAATGCGGAGTGTCAGCCAATACATCTGGCGACTGACACACCGCTTTCGCGAGCAAGCCCGCTCCCACATGTGATCTCGGTAGCTCATTGCACCTGTGTTAGAACGGCACGGCCACGGTGACTTGGCTATAGAGATTGGTGCCATTGCCACCCACCTGGTTGCCGCCGTTGCTCTCATCCTTGTTGGGCTTGTACAAACCCAGCAGTGGCGTGACGATCAGGTGTTCGTTCACCGCCCACTCCGCGTACAGGTCCAGTTCGCGCCCATCGAGGTTGAGCATGCCGCCCTTGCTCAACGTCTTGTAGTCGAAGAACAGCGCGCCCAGGGTGACGCTGTCCAGCGGCTTGACCTTCAACGCCACATGCTGCACCTCAGTATTGGTATTGAACGGCCCCGAATAATTGCCGGCCACCTCGCCCTGCACCCAGGTGCCGTAGCCACGGTTGAAGCCCGAAAACATCGCATCCCAGTTTTTCGAATAGCGGCTGTAGCGGTAGGTCAGGTCCGGCGACCACGGCAGCGCGGCGAAGGTATAACCGCCTTCGGTGTACCAGGCCTTTTCCGGGCCGGCGTCCTTGTCCTGCCAGGCGTATTCAAAGGAAAAGTGCGCGTTCTCGATCCCGGCATTACCGGCGCCCCGCAGGCTGTAGATGTTCATCCCGGCGCGCTGTTTTTGCAGGTCATTGGCATAACGGTCGTCGACGCTGATGCCGTGGATATAGGTCAACCCCAGGGTGCCGGGCGCGGCGGTGTAGTCCAGGGTGCCGGCAGCCATTTCAGTGTTGGCCTGGGCGCGGTTGTCGGACTTGATCCACATTACGCTGCCATGCACGCCGTCCTTGCCACCCAGGCGTAGCACTGCGGTTTGATCGAAGGCATGCCGAGCGGCGATGTAGTAGGCGCCGCCCCGGTTGAACTTGCCGTCATCCACGCCCTTGCCGAAGTTCGGGCCGTCATCGTTGATGATGAAACCGTCGCCGAGCATGATGACCTGGCGGCCGAACGACAGGTTCACACCCTCCTTGCCCAGTGCCGGAAACAGTTCCCCCGAGCGCCAGCCGGCGAAGGCTTCGTCGAACTTGGTGGTGCGCTCGCTGCCGGTGGTCACGCCCGACGCATCGCCATCACCCCAGGTGCCCGAGCTGACCAGGTTGGCCGTGCCATACACGCTGCCCAGGGCGCCGAAGCGCTGGTCGACGCTCAAGCCATACTTGATAAAACCTTCACGCCAGGTGGAACCGCCGGTGGTGCCGTCGTAGTTCTTGCGGCTGTTGAACATCCCGTACACCGCCAGGAAGTTGCCGGTGACCTGAGTGTCGTCATCGGCATACAGCTCGAACGCCTGGGCCGATGAGTCGATGATCATCAGCGCGATGCCCAGGCTGATGGCCCTGTACAGGTGACGGGTTTGTTGTGTGTGCTGCATTGTTATAGTCCCCAACAAGGTGAATTGAGGGAGCATTAGGGCGAGCGCCACCGGGCCAAGTCTTTCCCCTGCGTGCCAGGAAATTGTCCCAGGCCGCCAGTGGCGCAGCAGTGGCAGGCAGCAACAAAACCGGCGGCAGCCAGGAGCAAGACGATCAGCCAGGGCGGGCGCAGAGTGCCAATACTTCTAAAAATCCGCTTCTTGAGGATCTGCACCATGTCGATCAACGACCGGCTCACCGAACATTTGAAACGCGGCACGGTGGGCTTTCCAACCGCGCTGGCGAGCACCATTGGCTTGATCATGGCCAGCCCGGTGATCCTCACCGCGACCATGGGGTTTGGCATCGGCGGCAGCGCCTTTGCGGTGGCGATGTTGATCGCGGTGGTGATGATGCTGGCCCAGGCGACCACCTTCGCCGAAGCCGCCTCGATCCTGCCCACCACCGGCTCGGTCTACGACTACATCAATTGCGGCATGGGCCGGTTCTTTGCGATCACCGGCACCTTGTCGGCGTACCTGATCGTGCATGTGTTTGCCGGCACCGCCGAAACCATCCTCTCCGGCGTGATGGCGCTGGTGAATTTCGAGCACCTCAACACCCTGGCGGAATCCGCCGGCGGTTCGTGGTTGCTGGGAGTGGGCTTCGTGATTGTGTTCGGGGTGCTCAATGCGTTTGGCGTCAGCGCGTTCGGCCGGGCCGAGATCATCCTCACTTTCGGCATGTGGACCACCTTGATGGTGTTTGGCGTGCTGGGCCTGATCGCAGCCCCAGCGGTGCAGCTGGACGGCTGGTTCGGTGAATCCCTGGTGGGCACCGACCTGATCACCATCCTGTCGCTGGTGGGCATGGCGATGTTCATGTTCGTCGGCTGCGAATTCGTCACGCCGCTGGCGCCGGACCTGCGCAACTCGGCCAAGGTGATGCCCAAGGCGATGGTGCTGGGGCTGCTGGGGGTGGCCACGTGCATGTTCATCTATGGCGCGGCCATGAAACGCCAGGTGGAAAACGTATTGATCGACGCGGCGGGCGGCGTGCACCTGCTGGATACGCCGATGGCCATCCCGAAATTCGCCGAGCAGGTGATGGGCAGCATCGGCCCGATGTGGCTGGGCATCGGCTTCCTGTTTGCCGGTGCTGCGACCATCAACACCTTGATGGCCGGTGTGCCACGGATCCTGTACGGCATGGCGGTCGACGGCGCGTTGCCCAAGGTTTTCACCTACCTGCACCCGCGCTTCAAGACACCGCTGCTGTGCATCCTGGTGGCGATGCTGATTCCGTGCCTGCACGCGCTGTACCTGGGCGGCAACACCGACAACATCATGCACCTGGTGCTGGCGGCCGTGTGTGCCTGGAGCTTTGCTTATCTGCTGGTGACGCTGTCGGTGGTGATCCTGCGGATTCGCCGTCCGGATCTGCCTCGCGCCTACCGTTCGCCGTTCTTTCCGCTGCCGCAGATTCTGTCGAGCATCGGCATCCTGCTGGGCATGTGGTTTATCACCCCGCCGGGCATGAACCCCGCCGACATCTACATTCCCTTTGGCGTAATGCTCGGGTGCACGGCGGCGTACGCGCTGTTCTGGACGCTGGTTGTGCAGAAGGTCAATCCATTCAAGCCCGCCTCGGTGGAAGAGGTGTTGGCCAAGGAGTTCGCCCATGAGCCGGGTCAGCCGCACAACGGGTATATCAGCCATGCTGCAAAAACTGTCTGAGCTGTTCAGCGCCCGGCGCGCGCCTGCCGGGTATCGACCCGGCGTTACGCTGGAACACCTGCGGCGTAACCTCGGCCTGGCCGGTTATGAGGTGTGTGGACCGACAACGGCCCGGGTTTCCCTGGACAATCTCGGGCTGCAACTGGAGATCGTCGAGCGCACCGAGTCGCAGCTGTTGATGCACCTGGTGATGACCGAATTCGTACTGCGCATCCCTGCCTCGCAGCAGGGCACGGCGAGCTTCGAACTGCACCACACCGGGGCCGTTCGACGCACTGGAATCCGCTGTCGGCAGCGCTCGGGAGACAAGGAAGTTTTAGGCATTCTGCAAGCCGAGTTGCAGGAGGGCAGTGCGTTGTATCGCGCCTTGATGCCGCTGGACTTCAAGCGCCTGCGCATCGACCTGGTGGATCACCAATGGTGCGTGCGGCTTGAGCATATGGGCGGCAGCGAGGTGGTCAATCGCATGCCGGCGTTCCGGCGCTATATCGCCTTGAGCAGCGATCAACGTGCCTGGCTGCTGGACGCCTTGAGCGGTTTCCAGCGCGCATTACAGGCCCACTGACCGCAGGATCTGGCATCAATAGTGCAACCACCTTGGCAGACACGTACTTGTTGCGCGCATATAGATAACATGTTAACTATTGCCCGACAAAAACAAAAAGCCAAGGTGGAAACAACCATGAGCATGCAACAGATTGGGCAAGACGGGCTGGACCTCTGGACCCGGGATCTGCGCGCGGTTTGCGGTCACTTCGACACAGAACTGGCCTTCAACCGCTCGCTGTTCATCGGCAGCATCAGCACCTTTTCCCGCGGCGGTTTGCCCCTGGCCAGCCTGCGCACCAACGCCGGCCTGATCAAGCGCCCCAAGGCCCGCGCCGACCACGATGACGACCAACACTGCTTCCTCGTCAGCCAGCGCAGCGGCTACTGCCAGATCACCCAAAACGGCCAGAGCTTCCAGCTTGCCCCCGGCGAACTGTTATTGATGGACTCGGTGGGCTCCATCGACATCACCCCGTTCGGGCTCATCGAACACGCGTCCCTGTCCTTGTCCCGCGCAGAGGTGTGCAAACAGTTCGGCAACCAGCCCAAGACCTTCGGCAAAATCTCCTCGAGCAAAGCCTGCGGGCGCATGTTGCATGTGTTGATGGATCAACTGTGCAAAGACGCACTGAACGGCGAAGGCGCGGTCGGAGAGGGGCAGGCGTTGCAGTCGGCGTTTATCTCGCTGCTGGGGTCGGCGTTTGAGCAGGAAGACGATGAGCGCGATGATTGTGGCGGGTTGCAGGGCAGCAATCTGCGCAGCTATGTGCAGAAGGTGATTGATGAGTCATTGACCCAGCCAGGGCTTAGCCCGGTGGGGTTGGCGAGTCGGTTGAATATCTCGGTGCGGCATTTGTACCGGTTGTTTGAGGAACAGGATGACAGCGTGTGCCGGTATATCCAGCGGGCGCGGTTGAAGCGCAGTGCGGATGATCTGACCAACCCGTTTTTGCGCAGTGAGTCGATTACGTCGATTGCGTATAAGTGGGGGTTTACGGATTCGGCGCACTTTAGTCGCTCGTTCAAGAAGCAGTTTGAAGTGTCGCCGAAGGATTTTCGGGCTGGGCGGTTGCAGCAGGTGGGGTGACTGGGGGTGCAGAAGATTCATTGATGTACACAGTCTAACTGTGGGAGCTGGCTTGCCTGCGATGGCGATTTGGTAGGCGCTAAGCATGCTGGGGTTTACCGAATAGGCTGAACTTTCCAACTGGCTGTTCTTCCGTTATTCGAAAGGTGAGAATGTACTAATCGCTAGTTGAAATCTTCGTATCTTTCAGCGCTTAACGATGCAAGCCAGGTTTTAAAAAAAGTAATTTGCTCTTGTGGGTCATTTGTCAGGTTTTCGTCTTCGTAATCAAAAATGTGAACTATATCCTCTGGAAGGGCGGGCTTGCCCATCGTCATTTGATAAGCGACAAGCCCAGCGCCCATTTGAGATGCCATTCTGGAAGGCATGACGTTTAATTTTGCGCCTTTGCATAGAAAGGTTAGGTGGGGAAAGTCCGATCTGACTTTTGCGAGGCAAACATATATATCTTTTCCAGAGTAGATTTTTTTGAAATTTTCGGCCTCGGAAAAAGTCAAGATAAGCTTTTCATCGTCGTATTTTACAAGTGCTTCTTTTTTTTGATTGTTAGTCAGGATGTATATTTTTTTAGTCTTCATTCTATTTTCCTGTTCGGATTTGGAATTGAATAGCCTACGTAGCTTCCGTCTTTTTTCATAGGGGTAACGCCTAAAATGTCCTCTGTGTGTATTCTGTGGTGAATGGCAAATTCCTTTTCTTTTGGATAGGGGGCTTGCATCCCTAATTCTGTATTTAGGTCGTGACCAGCGATACTTCTTAGAGTGTATAGATAACCTGGTTTTGTTTTGTAGCTGGTGGCGAAATTTATCCCTACCGCCTTTATAGGTGATGTACTAATGAAATTACTTGGAGGGTCGTCGCTATCAATGGCATGCAAGTATAGGTCTTCACTAGCTCCCTTGCTTTTGAAGCCGTCTTTGAACACTACATCTGGCTTGGTTTTATCTCCGCGAAAAAGATACTCCTCGCTTTCATCTGGTGTCGGTTGTTTGGGTTCTGCTTTGTTGACTGACGCTTCTGCCGAAGGCTCAGCGGCGCCAATGGTTGGCTTACAGCCGTCTCCTCCCGGACAGGTATTCAACCCCAACGGATCCACCCACCCCGTCGGGTTGGGCACGTACTGGTATCCGTTCAGCCCGCCCGCCAGTTTCACCGGATCAGGCGTCAGGTAGCGGCCAATGTCCGGATTGTAGTAGCGATGACGGTTGTAGTGCAGCCCGCTTTCCGGGTCGAAGTATTGGCCCTGGAAGCGCAGCGGGTTGGTAACGGTGTTGACGTCCAGCTTCGCGATTTGGCCGTAGGCGCGGTAGTGCGCTGACCAGACAATTTCGCCGTCGGGGGCGGTGAGTTCTTGTGGTGTGCCGAGGTGGTCGAGTTGGTAGTGGACGGGTTTTACGTCTTCCGGGCCGTAGCCTTTCAGCAGCGCTAATGGGCGAAAGCTGTTGGGTTCGTAGATATAGCTTTGGTGGTGATCAGCACTGTGTTCGGCAATCAGCGTGTCGCCTTGCCAGAAGAACTCGGTGGTTTGGCTTTTTATCGTTTTGGCGATACGCCGTCCAAACGGGTCGTAGCGATATGTGGCTTCGGTGCCGTCCGGCTGGGTGACGCTGATCAGTCGGTGCTGGCAGTCGTAACTGTATTCGGTAACTAACTGCTGCGCCCGACCCCGGCGTTCCCGCAGAAGGTTGCCGAAGGCGTCGTAGTCGTAATGGCGGTCACCTTGCATCAACAGGCGATTGCCTTTGACGACGCTCGGACCGACGCGGTCTTGCATCAGCAGGTTGCCCGCCGGGTCGTGGACGAAGCGTTCCTGCAGGTCGTGCGAGTGGTTGGCGCGAGTCAGGCGGTCGAGCGGGTCGTAGTGGTAGTCGTGCTGGCCTTTGCGGGTGTCGAGGATGCGGGTCAGGTTGCCGCGTTTGTCGTAGTCGTATTGGCGGCGCTGGTAGCGTTGTTCCTGTTGAGTGATCGCGTGGGCGTGCAGGCGGCCCTGGTCGTCATAGTGGTAGTGGCTGAGGAGTTGGCCCTGCTGGCGTTGGTGTTCGCGGCCGGATTTGAACAGGTGCGAGGTGAGCAGGTTACCGTTGAGTTCGATGGTGGCGAGGTCGCCACCTTTGTCGTGGTGGAAGGCGAGGCGGTTGTTGTCTGGCAGCCGCAGGTAATTGAGTTGGCCGCATTCGTCGTAGCCATAGCGCAACGTGCCCCAGCCCTGGTGTTCGGCGGTGAGGCGGTTTTGCAGGTCGTATTCGTAGTGGAGCGGCCAGTGGCCGTCGTCGACGCTGAGGAGATTGCCGAGGCGGTCGTAGGTGTAATCGACAATGCTGCGGTCGGGCAGGGTTTTTCTTACCAGGCGACCGGCGCTGTCCCGCTGATAACCAGTAACCAGACGACTGCCATCGTCGCCGTACTCGGTCTTTTCCAGCAGATGCCCGGCGAGGTCGTAGGCATAGGCGGTGCGGCGCCCATCAAACCCGGTTTCCTGCTGGATCAGGCCGTTGGCGTGATAGTCGAGCCGATAGGTTTCGCCGACCTCGTTTTCAATCTCGGTCAGTAACAACCGAACATTGTCATAACGGTATTTAAGCTGCGTGCCGTCCGGATTAATCCGGCGGCTGATCAGGTGCAGACCATCGGCGTATTCGTAGCGGGTGACGCGGCCCAACTCGTCGCGCTCAGCAGTGATTTTTCCGTACGGGTTGTAGCTGAATTCGCGTGTGGCCCCGTCAGGCTGAATCACTTTCAGCAAACGACCTACGGCGTCCCACTGATACTGGGTCAGCGCACCATGCTCATCCTCGCAAGCCACCTGCCGCCCCAGCTCGTCATAGCGATAACGCCGCACACCGCCATTCGCCAGTTTTTCCTCAATGAGCTGGCCGCGTTCGTTCCAGATAAAGCGTTGGCTTCTGTTATCCGGATACCAAACACCCGTGAGCTTTCCGTGTTGGGTGTAGGTGTATTCGGTGTAATTGCCGTCCGGATCAGTCTTGCGAGTGATATCGCCTTGATCGTTACGCTGGTATTTCCACACCGCGTCACCACGGCGCACAACCCGTACGAACCCGTTGTCATGCTCGTAGGACGTCGGCGTATCGTCCCCGGGAAACAGCGCAATCAACCGACCGGCTTCGTCGTACTGATAGGCCGTCACCGCCCCCAGCGGATCCTGCTCGACCGTCAGCCGGCCTTTTTCATCGTAGGATTTGAAGTGCTGCGCGCCGTCCGGATCGATCCGCTGCACCAGCCGAGCGCGCTGGTCGTGGACGTAGACTTCCTGGCTGCCATCGGCGTTGTGTACGGTGACAGTGCCGTTGTCATCCCACACATACCGTGTGTCCATCTGCGAAAAGCTGGCCCAGTGGCGGACGCATCGCGCCGCCTTGCCGGACCGTTCCCACTCCCAGAAGAAACTCGCCCCGCCGGCCAGTTCCCGTTCCAGGATCACCTGCTGATCGTCGTAGCGATAACGCTCGCTTTCGCCTACCGCGTTGGTCGCTTCGATCAACCGCCACGCATCGTCGTACTTGTAGGCAACAACGTTCTGCTCGGTAACCCAGTCCAGTTCCCGCTGCACCTGATAGTCGACGGCAACGATATGTCGGCGGTCATACCGCAGCAGCAATCCTTGACCAACGCCGTTATCAATCCGCTGAATCCGCCCGGAATAGTCACGGGAAATACGCAGCCGGTTGTCATACGCATCGCTGATCGCCGTCAGCACACCGTCACGGAAGTGGTAGAAAAGCGACGCCTGAGCCAGTACCCATTCATCCGGCAAAGCACCCAGATAAATCGCCGCTTCCGCCAGGCTATTGGTGATCGCCGGCCGTGCAGCAGAGGGCAGGGGAAAGGTGGTGCTGCGGTTCTCGTGATCGGTCCACACCACCGATCCGCCGCTCACCACCAAGCGCTGCGCCAGCGCATGACTCCAGCCAAACCCCAACCCGCAATCCACTTCCACGGCACTGCTGCGATACAACCGCGTCCAGGCAAATGGCAGGACACCCTCCAACGAGCCGTCTGTGAGGGTCAGCAGTTCCTCACCAGTAACCATCGAAACCGGGCAGCCATTGGTACAGGTATTCGCCGAACAGACCGAAGCATCTCCATTGGGGTTTTTCGCCGAAGCTGGCGCATCATCCACAGGCTCCTGCTTCACCAACGCCGTGCGCGCCGTCTTCGGCTCCCGCACCATCGGTGCCGGGTTGGATATCTCGTCCACGCCAGCCTTCAACGGCACCGCCGCAGCCTTGACCGGCACTGCATGACTCTGAAGCGATAACGGCTTAAGCACCTCCGCATGCCTATCCAGCGGGGCCGTACCGCCCAACTTGGCAATCTGTTCCAACCACTCCCGTGCCCGCTCGGACCTGACCTTGCCCAGCACCTGCGCGCCTAGCCGTACCGCCACACCCATACCGCCGGTAGCCCACAGCAACAGCAGGTTGAGCAACACCTCGGTGGTGATTTCCCCGAGCAACTCAAACATGTAATGCGGCGGCAGCATGCGCATCCAGCTGACCATCGCGGACAGGTAGATGAACAGCAGCGGCTCGTCGCTGAGAATCAACAATCCCTTGGCAATCGCCTCATGACTGAGCTTCAGGAGCGCTCCAAGCTCGGCTTGGGAGAGGTACTGCAGGAGCTTTTCGCTGTTGGGCTTGATGTCTGCCAACCACTGGTACAGCTGCGCAATACCGTCCCAGAGGCCGTAAAGCACGTTTTCAAAGCCCCGCGCATAAGCCAGTTGCAGCGAGGTGTAGCGCTCGCCATAACCCGCCTTGGCATAGCTCTCCCATATCGGCTTGAACGTGCTCGTCCACTGACCGCGCAAGTTGCCTTCCAGCGAGCTGAGCTCGGACTGATAGGAGGCATACAGTGCCTTGATGTGATCCTGGGAAACGTTGGGATAAAAACTGACCCGGTACTGCCGGTCGACGGTGCACTCGGTGACTTCGAGAATGCCGCTGGGGCCGATGGTTTTATGGATGGGGTCGCCGAGGGCGCCACCGTCTTGCGCGACTTCCTGCAGCATCACCGGCGTATTGCCGATGGGCACGAACCGTGTGCTCTGGAACATGTGCACCAGGGTCAACGGTGAGTTGGCCTTGCAGGTCGCGACGGTGCTGGCGGGATACAGGGAACGGGTGATGGGCGCGACCAGCGAAACCTCGTCGCCGACCTTGAACACCTGCTCGACATCCAGTGCCGAAAAGCTCCAGAAGCTCTCGGCCCACGCGTCGTAGGTGTTCAGGCAATGTGTGAAGTCATTGAGAACCCCATCGACGTCGCGCGTCTTCGGGTCCATCGCCGCCACGACCAGAAAGCCTATGGCGGGATTCAAGAGGCAGCCCCATCGGGCAGGGCATTAATCGAAAAAAACATCGGCGTTCCCTCGCGCTGTGTGATCAGGCGAGGGACTTTGCAGAGGTTCTCAGGGCAGGGGAGTAGAGGTTATCCGGCAGTTCGGTAGGACGTTTCGTTAAACCTCCGGCAAGGTCGAGCCGCCATCCACCACCAGCGTCTGCCCAGTGATATAGCCCGCCAGGTCCGATGCCAGGAACAGCATTGCCCCGGCAATATCCGACGGTGCGCCCAGCCGTCCCAGCGGTACCCGGCTGGCGATCTGTGCATTTACCTGGTCATCCCCCAGGTTGCCCATGGCCGGGGTTGCGATCATGCCGGGCTCCACACCGTTGACTCGCACATTCAAACCGGCCAGTTCCAGCGCCGCATTGCGAATGAACCCGTTGACCCCGGCCTTCGACGCCGCATAGTGACTCAACCCCGGAAACGCAACCCGGGGACCTGTGACAGACGACGTAACCAGCACGCAGCCCCTACCCTGACGGCGGAACATCGGCAGCGCCGCCTGGGTCAGCCAGAACAACGCCGAGAGGTTGACCGCCAAGGTGCGGTCGAGCATCGCGGGAGTGATCTCGGCAAAGGGCGTCAGCGGAAAATACCCGGCGTTATGCACCAGAATATCCAGCCGCCCCCAGTCGTGTTCCACCCCTGCAATCAGCTCGAAAACCGCAGCCGCATCCGCCAGATCCACCGTCACCGCTTCCACCTGGCAGCCGCGCCCGCACAGCTCCAGCGCGAGCGCCTCTGCCAGTTGCAGGTCGGCGATCATCACCCGCGCACCCCGCAGGGCAAACGCTTCGACGATGGCCCGACCAATACCCTGGGCGCCACCCGTTACCAATACGTTGCGACCAGTGAAATCCAGGTCTTCATTCATGACGCTGCTCCATACGCGCATAGGCCAGCGTCGGCACATCGACGATGCTTGAGCCCCCGTCCGCCACCAGCGTCGCACCCGTAATGATCGACGCGTCACTGGATGCCAGGAAGCGGCACACCCTGGCGATTTCTTCAGCGCTGGCCGGCCGGCGCAACGGCACATCGGCGCACACCCGGTCATAGGCGTGCTGCAGCGTCTCGCCATGGAAATCCATCAACGGCTGCATTTCCTCATCCGCCATCGGCGTGCGCACCCAGCCGGGGCACACCGCGTTCACCCGCACCCCGCGCGGGCCATAATCTCGGGCCAGCGAGCGATTGAGCCCGAGCAAGGCATGCTTGGCCGTGGTGTAGCCGCACACCTCGGGCCCGGCAGCCAGTGAGGCAATCGAACCCATCAGCACGATGTTCCCGGCGCTTTCCAGCAGCAGCGGCAAACACGCCCGCGCACTGTAGAAGGCGCTGTCGAGGTTGCTGCGCAGCGCCGCTTCCCAGGTCTGCGGGCTGGTGTCGGTGGCGCTGCCCACGCCATGGCCGCCCGCACAGGCCAGCAGCACGTCGATCCGCTCATAGTGCTGGCGAATCTGCGCAATAAAACCCTCCCAGGTCTGCGGGCAGGCTGCATCACCCACCAACACCAACCTCCCGGTTTCCCGCGCGACCTGCTCCAGCGGCTCGCGGCGACGGCCGATCAGTACCAACTGCGCACCCTCGGCGGCGTACAGCCGGGCGCACGCGGCACCGATGCCCGTGCCGGCCCCGGTGATCACAATCGTGCGCGGCTCAGTCATCAGGATGCTCCGTGCGATTGAGCACCTGGCAGTAGGAGCTGATGGGAAAGTTCGATAGCTCATCGAAGGAGGCGTCGGCATAGCCGAAGATCTTGCCGTCGCTGCGGTGTTGCTGCAGGTCGATCAGCACCAGGCCGAGGGTGGGGATGATTTTTTCGCGCCAGACGAACAGGTAGAGCTGGTCGGCGATCTTGTAGTAATCGCAGCGGTCGGTGTCGCACAGGCCTTGCTCGACACCCTTGAGGCATTGCCAGGCGTAGAACTGGTGGTTGAGGTAGATGTGCTCGTAGACCTCGCTCGGGCTGTAGCGGTACTGGTTGCGCAGGCCGATCAGGTCGGTGGTTGGTGCGTGGGGGCATTGGCCTGGCTGCCACGGGCGGTCGAGATTGCCGTGGAGAAATTCCACTTCCACCGAAGTCAGCGGCTTGCCGGCAAGGGCGCGGCTGTAGAGGCCTTCGCGGGTTTGTTCCTGGGTGGGCATGCGCCCGAGCACAGCGGTGAACGAAGCGCTGGCGGTGTCGAGCACTAGGCTGACCGACCAGGCCTGCGTGCCTTCGCGCTTGATGAAATCCACCAGGTACAGGCCGGGGCGCACCGAGGTCGCACGGTAGGTGGCGCTGCCGCTGGAGTGACCGTCGGCTGCAACCCAGGAGAGGCTGTCGCGCTCGAAACGGTGCTCGATCTGCCAGCCATTGGCGAAGTGCAGGGTGAAGGCCTTGCCGCTCAGGTCGGCCAGGTTCGGCAGGATAAATGCCTCTGGGGCGAAGCCGTCGGCCAGGGCGCCCACGGTGATCCAGTCAGAAGGGGTGGTCATTTGCGAAGCTCCGGTTGGGTGGGTGAACACCACGAATCATCGCGCCCGGGAGCAGGCGCGGGTATCAACCGGATGGTTGAGGCGAACTACAGGAAAAGACTTCCCACCAGTTCTGTGCGACTGCTGACGCCGGCCTTGCGAAACAGGTTGATCAGGTGGGTCTTGATGGTGGGCAGGCCGACATCCAGCTCCTGGGCCAACTGTTTATTGCTGGCGCCCTGGCGCAACAGCAGGGCGATCTGGCGCTCCTTGGGTGTGAGACCGGCCAATGCATCTTCAGTGGGCTGCATGTTGGCCACCGCCAGTTGCAGCAAGGTTTGCAGGGCGTTCAGTTGGGCCAGTTGCTCGCCGGTGAAAGTGCCCTGGTCGGCGGTGCGCAACAGCGAAATCGCCGCCTGGGGCTGGCCGGCGCGCTGGGCGAAAATCTCCACCACATCGACCACGCCATAGCGCCGCAGAAAATCCCCATAGCGCCGGGTATCCCGCGCCGGCTGGCGGGCCATGGCAAGGCCCAGCGGCACCACCGCCAGGCCACTGGACAGGCAGTTGCGCGGTTGCAACGGGTCGAATTGGCGGTAGTTGTCGAGGTAGTCGCGGTGCATTTCGCCGCTCATGCCGTGCAACTGGAAATCCCGGGCTTGCAGCTGGCGGTCGACGCAATAGAACGCGGCCTGGCTGACCGGAATCAAGCGGGTGAAAGCCTGCAGGCACTGGCCGGCGACTTCGTGGGCGGGGAGAGCGTGCATGGGTGGGCACCTGCGCCAAAAGGCTGCCGACGGGTGCCGGCAGCCGGGGCTATCACACCACGGCGAAGTAGTGTTTGACGAAACTTTCGCTGACCACTTCCCATAGCACCGGGGTGCCCTTGGTCACGAACCAGCTGTCACCGGCCTTGTAGCGGGTCCTCTGGCCGGTGGACTCGTCGGTGAGCACCACTTCGCCGGTGACCACGGTGGCTTGTTCGGCAAACGGGTAGACCATGCGGAACTTGCCCTGGGTGGTGCCGAAATAGGCGCTGCTGACCGGGTCGGTGGGGGCACCGAAGGTCATTTTGCCGAAGGCCCGGACTTCGCCTTCGAGGATGGTCGAGCCGAGGTCGGCGACGGTGCCCCAGGCGTCGAGTTCGGATAGCTGGATGTCTTTCTTGAGGGTAACGAGGGTCATGGCAGTTGCTCCTGATGAGAAAAAATTAGTGACCAACTGTAGGAGCGAGCTTGCTCGCGAAGGTCGTCAACGATGACGTTGGCGTCCTGGATTAACGCGGCGCCCTTGGGTTTTTCGCGAGCAAGCTCGCTCCTACAGGTGTCAGGCGTGGGATTTAGCGGCGGCCGTTCCAGTAACCGGAGAGCTGATGCCAGGACTTGCCGGCGGTAAGCAGCAGCGGGCGGATCGCGTCCTTGCCGATGATGGTCGGGCGATGGATCGAGCTGACCAAGTCATACCGCGCCGAGCCTTCGCTCATGCCTTCGGCCAGCACCTTGCAGATGATGTGGCTCGGCGTCACGCCGAAGCCCGAATAGCCCTGCACGTAGAACGCGTTGCTGCGCCCGGGCAAGGTGCCGATCTGTGGGAACAGGTTCGGGCTGCAGGCCATCGGGCCGCCCCAGGCCAGGTCGATCTTCACGTCCTTGAGGTACGGGAAAATCTTCAGCATCAGGTTGCGGTTCCAGGCTTTCAAATCGCCGGGAATGTGCTCCACCAAAGGCGTGGCGGCGCCGAACAGCAGGCGGTTTTCGTTGGTGACGCGGTAGTAGTCGATCACCGGGCGAATGTCGCTGTAGGCCCCGCGAATCGGGCTGATACGGTTGATCAGCTCTTCTGGCAACGGCTCGGTCATCATCTGGAACGCGTAGGTGTTGATGGTCGAGCGGTGCAGTTCCGGCTCCAGCTTGTTGAGGAAACTGTCGCAGGCCCACAGCAGCTTGCTGGCCTTGACCGAACCGCGGCCGGTGCGCACGGTGATGCGCTCGCCATAACTGATTTCCAGCGCCGGGCTGTTCTCGAAAATCCGCACGCCGTGGCCGGCCAGGGCCTTGGCTTCGCCCAGCAGCAGGTTCAACGAGTGCACATGCCCGCCGCCCATGTGCAGCAGGGCGCTGCTGTAGGCGTCGGAGCCGATGATCTGCTTGACGTCGGAGCCGCCAAGAAAGCGGATCTCGTGTTGGGTGTTGATGGATTTGAAGTCTTTCTCCCAGGCGCGCAGGGTCTTTTCCTGGCGGGCGTTGAAGCCCATGTAGCCATAGCCGTGGCAGAAGTCGGCATCGATGTCGTACTTGGCGATGCGGTTCTTGATGATGTCGGCGCCCAGGTCGCTGATCTCGAAGATCTGGCGCAGGCCGTCTTCACCCACGTCCTTCTTGATCTTTTCCAGGTCGTGGCCGATGCCGGCCATGATCTGCCCACCGTTGCGCCCGGTACCGCCAAAACCCAGGTAACGCGCTTCCAGCACGACGATGTTGGTGATGCCTTTTTCGGCGAGCTCCAGGGCGGTGTTGATCCCGGAAAAGCCGCCACCGATGATCACCACGTCGGCTTCCACGTCCTGCTCCAGGGTGGGGAAGCTGAGGTTGTATTTCTTGGTCGCCGTGTAATAGGTCGGCGTTTCGATATTGATCATTGCGCTGCCTGACAGTGAAGAGCTAATGAGTGTATTAAGGCCGTTGGCGCGCTGGATGTCTTGATTCTGTGTGCCGCCGGTTTTGATCCTGCGCGCCAGAGCCTTCGCCGGCTTCACAAGTTATAGCGTGAGGTGGGGAGGAGAGTGTTAGAGTTTCGTTAAAACATTAACTAAATCTATCGTGACCCTGAGCCTATGTTGAAACCCAGACAATCCCTGACCCTGACCTTGCTTCAGGCCCGTGAAGCGGCCATGAGTTTTTTCCGGCCCTCGCTGAATGAGCATGGGCTGACCGAACAGCAATGGCGGGTTATTCGAATTCTCAGCCAGCATGATGAGCTGGAGATTTACCAACTGGCGGAACTGGCGTGCATCCTCAAGCCGAGCATGACCGGCGTGCTGGTGCGCATGGAGGCGGCGGGGATGGTGCACCGGCGCAAGGCCGAGCAGGATCAGCGGCGGGTGCTGGTGACGCTGGCGGAGAAGGGCAAGGCCAGTTTCGAGTCGATGAGCCAGTGCATGGAGGAGAATTACCAGCGGTTGCAGGAGCAGTTCGGGGAGGAGAAGTTGCAGGTGTTGCTGGGGTTGCTGGATGAGTTGAAAACCATCAAGCGCTGACACACCGCCGATCCAAATGTGGGAGCGGGCTTGCTCGCGAATGCGGTGGGTCAGCCAACAAACCTGGCACTGATACACCGCTTTCGCGAGCAAGCCCGCTCCCACATTTTGGATCTTTGTGGTTTCAGAGCGTCAGTACACGCCGCCGGTAATGGCCGGTGTTGCGGTGTCTTTGAATTTCGCCGCCAACCCCTGCAACCCGCGCATCAACACCGTCGTATCCACCCCTACCGCCACAAACGCCGCCCCAAGCTCGATATACCGCCGCGCCAGTTTCTCATCCGCACTCAAGATGCCCGCCGCCTTGCCGGCTTTTTGAATCCGCCCAATCGCGTCCTCAATCGCCGCCTGCACCTCGGGGTGCCCGGGATTCCCCCGGTGCCCCATGGCCGCGCTCAGGTCCGCCGGGCCGATAAACACCCCGTCCACTCCGTCAACCGCCGCAATCGCATCGAGGTTGTCCAGGCCTTCACGGTTCTCGATCTGCACCAGCAGGCACATCTGCGCATCGGCCTCATCCAGGTAACCGGGAATCCTGTTCCAGCGCGACGCCCGCGCCAGTGCGCTGCCCACGCCCCGTACACCACCCGGTGGATAACGCATCGCCCGCACCAGCTGCCGTGCCTGGTCAGCCGTCTCCACCATCGGCACCAACAGCGTCTGCACGCCGATATCCAGCACCTGCTTGATCAACGCCGTATCGCCGATCACCGGGCGAATCACCGGTTGGCTGTCATAAGGCGCGACAGCCTGCAGTTGGCCGAGCATGCCGCGCAGGTCATTGGGCGCGTGCTCGCCGTCGATCAGCAGCCAGTCGAACCCGGCATTCGCCGCCAGTTCGGCGCAATAAGCGTCCGCCAAACCGAGCCACAGGCCGATCTGGGTCTCGCCACGTTGCAGGCGCTGCTTGAAACGGTTGATGGGCATGTCCATGAAACAGTCCTCCAGTATTCAGACAAAGCGGCAGGAGATGGAACCCAGCATGTCGTAGTCGACATGGAAGGTGTCACCCGGATTCGCCGCCACCGGGCGGGTGAAGGAGCCGCCGAGGATGATCTGGCCGGGTTGCAGGGTGACGTCGTACGGCGCCAGTTTGTTCGCCAGCCAGGCCACGCCCTTGGCCGGATGGTTAAGTACCGCAGCCGACACCCCGGACTCTTCGATCACCCCGTTGCGGTATAGCACCGCCGGCACCTTGCGCAGGTCGATCTCGGTGGGGCGCACGGCGCGGCCGCCCATCACCACGCCGGCATTGGCGGCGTTGTCGGAAATGGTGTCGAATACCTTGCGGGTGGCGTTGGTGTGCGGGTCGATCTGCTGGATGCGTGCGTCGATGATTTCCAGCGCCGGGATCACCCATTCCGTGGCATCGAGCACATCGAAAATCGTGCAGTTCGGGCCCTTGAGCGGCTTGCCGAGGATGAACGCCAGTTCCACTTCCACCCTCGGCACGATGAAGCGCTCGAAGGGGATGTCGGTGCCTTCGTCGAAGAACATGTCATCGAGCAGGGCGCCGTAATCCGGCTCGGTGATGTTCGACGACACCTGCATCGCCCGCGACGTCAGGCCGATCTTGTGCCCGACCAGCTTGCGCCCGTCCTTGATTTTCCGGGCCACCCAGGCGCGCTGGATGGCGTAGGCGTCTTCAATCGTGATGTTCGGATGCTCCAGGGAAAACTGGCGCACCTGTTCACGGGAACGCTCGGCCTGGTCGAGGCGGGCGGCGGCTTGCTGAATAAGGGCTTGATCAAGCATGACAAAATCTCTACTGGGGATTGACGATGGCCGCATGGGTGCGCAGCACCAGCAGGCCGCCGAGGGCGATAAGCAGCGCCAGCACGTACAGGGCCAGGCTCGCGCTTTGGGTGGTGTCGCGCATCCAGCCGATCAGGTAGGGCGCGAGGAACGAAGCGATGCTGCCGAACGAGCTGATCAGCGCGATGCCGGCCGCCTGGGTGCTGTTGGACAGGAACGCCGGCGGCAATTGCCAGAACATCGGCAGCGCAGCGCTGGCGCCCATGCCGGCGAGGATCAGGCCGCCCAGCACCAGGGTCGGGTTGGTGGGCGAGAGCCCGGCCACCGCAATACCGATGGCCGACATCAGCAACGGCACGCACAGGTGCCAGCGGCGTTCGCGGTTGCGGTCGGACGAGCGCCCGCAGCCGATCATGAAGAAGCACCCGGCCAGATACGGTACGGCGCTCAGCAAGCCGACCTGGCTGTCGCGGCCGATGCCGGCGCCGTGGATCAGGGTGGGCATCCAGAACGCCAGGGTGTTCACCGCCAGCATCACCGCGAAGTACACCGCCACCAGCAGCCACACCTGCGGGTCACGCAGGATGCCGCCGAAGGAGGTGATGGATTTGCGCTGTTCTTCAGTGCTCAGTTGCTCGCGCAGTTGTTGCTTTTGCGCGGGCTCCAGCCACTTCACGGTTTCGAAGCTGTCGGGCAGGTATTTCAGGACGACCAGGCCGAGCAGCACCACCGGGGCGCCTTCGATCAGGAACATCCACTGCCAGCCCCGCAGCCCGCCGAAATCATGGAAGTTCTCCAGGATCGCACCGGACAACGGGCCACCAATCACACCGGCCATGGGCACGGCAATCGCAAACAGCGCGGTGACTTGCGCCCGGCGGCGGGCCGGGTACCAGCGGTTGAGGAACACCAGGATCCCCGGGAAGAAGCCGGCTTCGGCCACCCCGAGCAAAAAGCGCAGCACGTAGAAGCCGGTGGAGCTTTCGATCCACAGCATGCTGGTGGACAGCACGCCCCACACCACCATCAGGCAGGCGATCCAGCGCCGTGGGCCGACCCGGTCCAGGGCCATGTTGCTGGGTACGCCGAACAGCGCGTAGGCGATGAAAAACAGGCCGGCACCGAGGCCATACACCGTGTCGCTGAAGTGCAGGTCGGTGCTCATCTGCATCTTGGCGAAGCCGATGTTGATGCGGTCCAGGTGGGCAAACAGGTAGCAGATCAGCAGCAACGGCATCAGTCGCCAGGAGACGATGCTGTGGGTGCGCTGATGGTCGATCAGGGTGGTGCTGTCGGCGGTATTGGCTGTGCTCATGATGTTGTTCTTTTTTGTTTGAGTGGCCATGGGCGGAAAGGTGGGCTGTGCTCAGCCCGCCTGGTTCTTCAGGAATGCGTGCACGTTGTTCTGCTTGAAATTCAGCTCGGGGTGCAGCTCGATCATCTCGAACGACAACGCCAGCAACCGCTGGGATTGCAGCGCGGCGAAGTGTTCGGTGATGACCTTGAACAGGGCTTCGGCCACCGTTTTTCGGGTTTCCAGGTCGCGCCCGTGGCCGACCTTGAGGGTCATGTGGACGAAGGCGTAGTCATGCTTGCCGTCGGCCATGCGCCAGGTGTCCAGGCGCACTCCGCGACTGCGGATGCCCCCCAGGGGAAACACGCCGCTGTCCCCCAGCACGGCGTGAACCTGCTCGAACAGGGCCGGCAGGTTGGCCTGCTGCTCGATGTTGTCGGTGTATTCGGCGATGAAGTGCGGCATGTGTATCTCCTCTTGGGGTGAGGTGCAGCGAATTCCTTGTAGGAGCTGGCTTGCCTGCGATGGCATCAACTCGGTGCGACAGATACACCGAGGTGCCTGCATCGCAGGCAAGCCAGCTCCCACATTTGATCCTCACCAATGCTCATAAAGGGAAAATGGCATTGATCTGCCCGGTGCCCGAACTGCCGAACGGCTGGGTGATGATCTCGGCCGGCTGGTTGTAGTCCGGCCCGCCCAGCAGTCCCAGGAGCATCGCGGTGTCGTGCATCTTGCCTTCGCCGAAGCAGTGCTCGGCGTAGTCCGGCAGCATCGCGCAGAACTCCTTGAAGCGGCCTTGCTTCCACATCTCCACCACGTGCAGGTCCATCTGTTTGTCGAATTCACGGGTCCAGTTGTGGATGTTGGCTTCGGCTTCGCGGTCGTCCGAGAAACGGTGGGAGAGGGAGCCCGAGGCCAGCACCAGGACTTTGCGGTCGCTTTTCTCGATCGCCCGGCGCACGGCGGCGCCGAACGCAAAGCTGTCTTCCAGGCGGTGCCAGGCGCACCACGCGGCAATCGAGATCACGTCGAACTTCTGCGCGTCCGGCACGCCCATGTGCATGTAGCGCATCGGCACCAGGGTGCCGTATTCCAGCTCCAGGCTCGGGATGTTGTGGGCCATGGTGCGCACGCCGGCCAGGTTGGCCTCGGCGGCGATCAACTCGCCCAGCTCGGGGCAGCCCGGGTACTCGTACTCCATGTTCTTGATGAAGTGCGGCAGCTCGTTGCTGGTGTAGGTGCCCTTGAAATGCTCGCCGCAGTTGACGTGATAGCCGCTGTTGACCAGCCAGTGCACGTCGAACACCACCGCGGTGTCGGCCCCCAGTTCACGGGCGCGCCGCCCGATTTCCTTGTGCCCGGCGATGGCTGCTTCGCGGCAACCGTGGTGCTTGCCGGGCAGTTCCGACAGGTACATCGAGGGGACGTGGCAGATCTTCGCTGCCAGAACCACTTCGCCCATGATCATTCTCCTGAGTATTTATTCTTTTGTAGGAGCGAGCTTGCTCGCGAAAAACGTCAACGATAACGCAGCACTTCTGTTAGCCCGCGGCGCCTGCGGGTTCTTCGCGAGCAAGCTCGCTCCTACAGGTAGCGTTGTTATATCCGGGTTACACACCCCAGCGCGGGATGTGATGACTGCCCATGGAAATGCACACGTTCTTGATCTCGGCAAACACTTCGAAGCTGTACTGGCCGCCTTCACGGCCGGTGCCGGAACCTTTTACCCCACCAAACGGCTGGCGCAAGTCCCGCACGTTCTGGCTGTTGATGAACACCATGCCGGCTTCGATGCCGTAGGCCAGACGATGCGCCTTGCCGATGTCCTGGGTCCAGATATAGGACGCCAGGCCGTACTCGGTGTCGTTGGCCAGTTGCAGCGCCTCGGCTTCGTCCTTGAACGGGATCAGGCACACCACCGGGCCAAAGATTTCTTCCTGGGCGATGCGCATGTTGTTGTTCACATCGGCAAACACCGTCGGCTGGATAAACTGCCCGCGGCTCAAGTGCGCCGGCAGGTTGGCCGGGCGTTCCAGGCCGCCGGCCAGCAGGGTGGCGCCTTCTTCGAGGCCAATCCTGATGTAGCCGGTGACCTTGTCGTAGTGGGCCTGGGTGATCATCGAGCCAACCTGGGTCTTCGGGTCCTGTGGGTCGCCGACGATCAGGCGTTTGGCGCGGGCGGCAAATTCGGCGACGAACTGCGGGTACACGCTCTCCTGAATGAAGATCCGGCTGCCAGCGGTGCAGCGCTCACCGTTGAGCGAGAAGATGGTGAACAGTGCCGCGTCGAGGGCGCGGTCCAGGTCGGCGTCTTCAAAGATCAGCACCGGCGACTTGCCGCCCAGTTCCATGGAGTACTTTTTCAGCCCGGCGGTCTGCATGATTTTCTTGCCGGTGGCGGTACCGCCGGTGAAGGAAATCGCCCGCACGTCCGGGTGGCGCACCAGCGCATCGCCGGCGGTGGCGCCGTAGCCCTGGATCACGTTCAGCACGCCTTTGGGGAGCCCGGCTTCGACCGCCAGGCGCCCCAGTTCATTGGCCGTCAGCGGCGACAGCTCGGACATCTTCAGCACCGCGGTATTGCCCAGCGCCAGGCACGGCGCAGTCTTCCAGGTGGCGGTCATGAACGGCACGTTCCATGGCGACACCAACGCACACACACCCACCGGCTGGTAAAGCGTGTAGTTGAGCATCTGGTCGTCCACCGGGTAACTGTGGCCGTCCATGCGGGTGCAGACTTCGGCGAAGAAATCGAAGTTGTGGGACGCCCGGGGAATCAGCACGTTCCTGGTCTGGTGGATCGGCAGGCCGGTGTCGAGGGTTTCCAGCTCGGCCAGGTGCGGCACGTTCTGTTCGATCAGCTCACCGAGCTTGCGCATCAAGCGGGCCCGTTCCTTGGCTGGCGTTCCCGCCCACTTCGGAAAGGCTTCCTTGGCTGCTGCAACGGCCTGCGCCACTTCCTCGGCACCGCCGCTGGCCACTTCACCGATGGCTTCGCCGGTGGCCGGGTTGTAGTTGATGAAGGTGTCTTTGCTCTCGACCTCACGGCCGTTGATCCAGTGTTTGATCATATTGCTCAAGCCTCTTTACGGGCGGCGAAAAAGTCCGCCTCGCTGACAATTCGATTGACCAGGCGGCCTACGCCTTCCACTTCCACGACCACTTCATCCCCCGGCACCACATCCGCCAGGCCTTCCGGGGTGCCGGTGGCGATCATGTCGCCGGGCTGCAAGGTCATGAAGCTGGACAGGTACTCGATCAAATACGGGATGTCGAAAATCATGTCTTTCGTACTGCCTTCCTGGCGCAGTTCACCGTTGATCCAGGTGCGCAGCTTCAGGTTGCTCGGGTCCGGCACGTCGGCGACATCCACGATCCATGGGCCCACGGGCGTGGTGGCGTCGCGGTTTTTCACCCGCAGGTTGGGGCGGTAGTAGTTTTCCAGGTAGTCGCGGATCGCGTAGTCGTTGCACACCGTGTAGCCGGCCAGATACTCCAGGGCGTTCTCGCGCTTGACGTTGCGCGCCGGCTTGCCGATGACCGCCACCAGCTCGCACTCGTAGTGCATGTAGGCGACGTTGTCCGGCCGCCAGGTCACCTGGTTGTGGCCGGTGTAGGTGCCGGGAGACTTGATGAACGCCAGCGGTTCGGTCGGCGGCTTGAAGGCCAGTTCGGCGGCGTGGTCGGCGTAGTTCAGGCCCAGGGCAAACATGCTGCCGGTGGCCGGTGGCAGCCATTCGACCTGGTCTTCGGCCAGCAGGCGACCGTCGGCCAGGCGCACGGCGTTTTCAGCTTCTACCAGCACCTGGTGGGCTTCACCTTCAAAGCGAATACGGGCGTGTTTCATGACAGCTCCTCTGCCTTGATGTGGTTGACCAGGCGGCCCAGGCCGCTGATCTCGACTTCAACCGTGTCGCCGGGTTGCACATCCACCCGGCCTTCGGGGGTGCCGGTGATCAGCAGGTCGCCCTCGTGCAGGGTCATGAACTCGCTGATCTCGGCGATCAACTGCGGCAGGCTGCGCACGAAATTGGCGGTGGAGTTTTGCTGGCGCAGTTCACCGTTGACGAACAGCTTCACGCTCAATTGATGCGGATTGGCGACCTGGTCGCGGGCTACCAGTTCCGGGCCCAATGCGCAGAAACCGTCCCGGCACTTGGCTTTCACCGCCGGGCGGTAGTAGCTGTCTTCCGGCAGGCTGAACTCATTGACGATGGTGTATCCCGCCACATGCTCCAGGGCATTTTCGACGCTGACCCGGCTGGCGCTCTTGCCAATCACCACCCCGAGTGCCGGGCCCGGTTGCAGGCGTTCACCCTGTGGGTGCAGCACCACGCCGTCGTGGCCGTTGCGGGTATTGGGCGTCTTGATGAACAGCACCGGCTTCACCGGTGGTTTCTGGTAAGGCGCTTGTTCGAATTCGGCGAGACGTTGATTCAGCAACCCCTGGTAGTTCAGCGCAACGCCGAACAGGGTGCCGTTCGCAACATCATGCAGGGCACGGCTCATGCTTTTCTCCTGGCAGTGGCGGGGCAGGTTCGGACCTGCACCGTGGGAAATTCGTTAACGTGTTAACGTTATAATTAAGATGTTAACTATCGTCAAGCGTGGCAATATTTCAGGGCAGTCAAAACAACAAAGAGAATGCAGTGATGAGCGATCGTCAGCCGATCCCCAACATCAACATCGGGCAGGTCTACGACCAGCGTTACAGCGATGCCGAGGTGCACTACGACCGGCTCGGCAACCTGGCGGGATTTTTTGGCCGCAACATGCCGGTGCATCGCCATGACCGGTTTTTCCAGGTGCATTACGTCAAGACCGGCGCGGTGCGGGTCTACCTGGACGACCAGCAGTACCTCGAATCCGGGCCGATGTTTTTCCTCACGCCGCCGACGGTGGCGCATTCCTTCGTCACCGAAGCCGACGCCGACGGCCATGTGCTGACCGTGCGCCAGCAACTGGTGTGGGCCTTGATTGACGCCGACCCCAGCCTGGCCCCCGGCGCACAATTGCCGGCGGCCTGCGTGGCGTTGGCGCGGCTGGCACCGGAGTTTCAGCCCGAGGTGCGCCGCCTGGAATTCCTGTTTGATGAGCTGTGCAGCGAGATCAACGCCCAGGCCAGCGGACGCGGTTCGGCCCTGGACAGCCTGACGCGGCTGATCATGATCAGCCTGCTGCGGCTCTGCGCCAATTCCCTGGAAGCCCGTCCTGCACGGCACGAAGACCTGCGGATTTTTCACCGCTTCAACGAACTGATCGAAGACCACTACCTGCAACACTGGCCGCTGTCGCGCTACGCCGACGGTATCGGCGTCACTGAAGCGCGGCTCAACGAGGTGTGCCGACGCATCGCCGATCTGCCGTCCAAGCGCCTGATTCTGGAGCGGCTGATGCAGGAGGCCCGGCGCCTGCTGCTGTTCACCGGCAGTTCGGCGAATGAAATCTGCTACCAGCTGGGGTTCAAGGACCCGGCGTATTTCAGCCGGTTCTTCCAGCGCTACGCGCAGATGACGCCGGGGGAATACCGCCAGCGTCAATCGGGGTTGCGTTGAGGCGCCCGGCGTTACCACAGGGCCACGGTGTAGCCGATGATCACCCGGCTTTCGTCGATGTCGCTGGTCAGGCCGTTGCTTGAGCGCAGGGTCGCATTGCGCAGGCGCACGTTGACGTTCTTCAGCGGGCCGCTCTGCACGGTGTAGACCAGGTCGGTGTCGCGCTCCCATTCCCGGCCGTTGCGCACCGTGGCGGTTTGCGCGTGGCTGCCGTCGACGTAGCGGGTCATGAAGGTCAGGCCCGGCAGGCCGAGGGCGGCGAAGTTGTAGTCGTAGCGCGCCTGCCAGGCATCGGTGTTGGCCTTGGTGAAGATATTGATTGTCACCAGGTTGACCGAATACGGATCTTGCCCCGGGAAGGCAAAGTCGCCGTCACCGGAAAGGTTCTGGAAGCCCAGGCCGAATTTGTGTGCGCCCACCGACAAACTGAACATGCCGTTGAAAAAGCGGTTGTCGATCCGCCCGCCGTCGACCCGCGAAGCGTTGCGCAGCAGGGCGCTGCCTTGCTCGCGGGTGTCGAAGTAGCGCAGGTCGGTGCGCAGGTTCACGCCCTGGGCCAGCGGCAGGTCATGCACCAGGCCGATGAAATTCTGGCGGTAGATGTCCTGCATCTGCGCGTAGTAATAGGTCGCGGCCAGGTGCGGGTTGATCGCGTAGGTGCCGCCGGCAAGGTCCAGGTGGCTGCTGTTGACGCCGCCGTAGCTCATGGACTCGTTGTTGGAGGAGTCCCGCAGGTTCTGCTTTTCCAGGCGGCCGACGTTCAACGTCAGGCCGTCGATGTCCTGGGAGGTCACCAGTTCACCGTTGTAGGTCGACGGCAACAGGCGCGTGTCGTTGTAGGCGGCCACCGGCAACAGCGGTTGCAGGGTGCCGAGCTTGAGCACGGTTTTCGACACGCGCAATTTGGCGGTCAGGCCGAGTTCGCTGTAGCTGTCGGCCGGCTCGCCGCTGGCGCCAGACGGCAACAGCCCGGTGCCCCGGCGGTCGCGGCTGGAGTCGAGCTTCAGGCCCATTTCACCCAGGGCGTCCACGCCAAACCCGACCACGCCTTCGGTATAGCCCGACTCCAGGCGCAGCACAAAACCTTGCGCCCATTCGTCTGCCTTGTTCTGCGGCGCGTTGGCCTGGCGAAAGTCGCGGTTCATGTAGAAATTGCGCAGGTCCAGGCTGGCCTTGCTGTCCTGGATGAAGTCGGCGTGGGCGACCAGAGGGCTAAACGCGGCGCACAGGCCAGCGCTTGCCGCCGTGCGAAAGAGGCACGAATGCATGAGGGGCGTTCCTTTTGTTGTTTTTGTTGGTAGAGCCCGCCACCAGGGCAGGGGCGGGCATATTGTTAACATGTTATCTTTAAGCTGAATAGCTGGATTAACAGGTTTTTATGAATTCGTTTCGAAATTAACGACTTGCTGCGTGCGTCGGGTTGCGCACGCGGGACACCGACTCTAAGCTTCGTCGCTTCGACCTCTATTGCGCGTGAACCATGCCCACCCCCAGACCGTCCCTTACGCTCACCTTGCTCCAGGCCCGCGAAGCGACCATGGCGTTCTTCCGGCCGTTGCTCAATGAACATGACCTGACCGAACAGCAGTGGCGGGTGATCCGCATCCTGCGCCAGCAAGGCGAACTCGAAAGCCACCAACTGGCGCACCTCGCATGCATCCTCAAGCCGAGCATGACCGGCGTACTGGGGCGGCTGGAGCGTGACGGCATCGTGCGCCGGCGCAAATCCGCCGAAGACCAGCGCCGGGTGTTCGTCGCCCTGACCGAACAGGGCCAGCAGTGTTTCGTCGACATGAGCGCCGGGATGGAAAGCAATTACCTGAAGATCCAGGAGCAGTTCGGCGAGGAATCCCTGGAGCAATTGATGGAGCTGCTCCAGAAGCTCAAAGGCATCAAACCGTAATAATCAAAAAATAGTGGCTGAAGCCTGTCCCTTTTTTTCACGTGACTGGTCATTCCAGGTAAGTGAACAAAATCGAGAGCTTCTTCCAATGCCCGCAATACGCCCGTTGCTGAACCTCAGCCTCATGCTGAGCCTGAGTGCCAGCCCGTTGTTCGTTCCCATCAGCTATGCCGAAGACGGTGCGTCCCGGCGCAGCTACCAGGTGCCGGCCGGCAGCCTGAGCGCCGCGCTGACCCGTTTCGCCGGGCTGGCCGGGGTCAACCTCTCGGTGGACCCGGCGCTGGTCAGCGGCCGCAACAGCAGCGGGTTGTCCGGCGAATACGGCGTCGAAGAAGGTTTCGCGCGCCTGCTCCAGGGCTCCGGCCTGCAACTGCAGCCAATGGGCGAGCAGGCCTATAGGCTGACCCCGATTCCCGAAGGCGGCAGCCTGCAACTGGCGCCCACCTCGATTCTCGGCACCACCGGCGATGCCGGCAGCGAGTCCTTTGCTGGTGGCCAGGTGGCGCGCCGTGGCTCCCAGGGCCTGCTGGGCTCGAAGGACTTCATGGATACCCCGTTCAGCATGACCACCTACACCAGCGCGGCAGTCAAGAACCAACAGGCGCGTACCCTTGGCGACCTGATTGCCAGCGACCCCTCGGTGCGCGCCACCAACCCGGCCGGCGGGCGCTATGAGCAATTCACCATTCGCGGCTTCAGCCTGTTCAACAGTGATATCGCCTACAACGGCCTCTATGGCGTATTGCCGACCTACACCATCGACATGGAAATGGCCGAGCGCGTCGACATCATCAAAGGCCCCAGCCAGTTGATCAACGGCATCTCGCCACGGGGCAGCGTGGGCGGCGGGATCAACGTGGTGCCCAAGCGTGCCACCGACACACCCATCACCTCGCTCACCGGCAGTTGGGCCTCCGACAGCCAGGCGGGCGGAGCCGTGGATATCGGCCGGCGTTTTGGTGAAGACAACCAGTTCGGCCTGCGTTTCAACGGCGTGAAACAGTCCGGCGACACCGCCTGGGATCACCAGAGTGTCGACCGCGAAATGGCCGTGCTGGGCCTGGATTTTCGCGGTGAACGCCTGCGACTCTCCACCGACATCGGTCGTACCGAGCGCGACACCGACGCCCCCCAGGAACGTGTGCAAGTCGGGCCCGACGCCAGGGTGCCGAGTGCCAACGACGTACGCCACAACTACGCGCAGCCCTGGAGCAAGGCAAGCACCAACGACACCTTCGGCACGGTCAACGGCGAGTTTGATCTCAGCGACAACGTAATGCTCTACGGCGGCGTCGGTGCGCGCAAAAGCAACCATGACTTCCTGCGCCATGCAGTGTCGGTGGCCAACAACGCCGGCGATTTCAGCGTGCAGCCCCGCGACTTCACCCGTGATGAAAACGTGCGCACCGCCACGGCGGGCGTGCGCAACTGGTTCCATACCGGCCCGGTGAGCCATGAGGTCAACCTGGCGGCCAGCTACTTCTACATGGACTTCGAAAACGGCGGCGCGCGATATGCGCAGGGTTCAAGCAATATCTACAACCCTGTTGAAACCCCCGCGCCTGGCCGGCCAACGCGATTTGACTCGAAGGTCTACACCGAAAACCGTTTCAGCGGTGTGGCGTTGTCCGACACCCTGGGTTTTTTCGATGACCGGTTGCTGCTGACCCTCGGTGCGCGCTGGCAGCGGGTCAAGGTCGACGACTGGACCGACAACGTCAAAGGCGACACCGCCTACGACGAGGAAAAAATTTCACCGTCCGGCGGCATCCTGTTCAAGGCCACCGACAAGCTCTCGTTGTACGCCAACTACATGGAAGGCCTGAGCCAGGGCAAGGTCGCGCCGTCGGCGTCGGTCAACGATGACGAAATCTTCCCACCGTTCATCAGCCGTCAGGTCGAAGTCGGCGCCAAGTACGACGCCGGTGCGTTCGCGGTGACGGCCGCTGTATTCCGGATCAAGCAGCCGGCCTACGAGACCAACGCCACCACGCTGGTCTTCGGCCCCAATGGCAAGCGCCAGAACGATGGTGTGGAACTCAGCGTGTTCGGCGAGCCGCTCAAGGGTTTCCGCCTGCTGGGCGGGGTGATGTACATCGACAGCGAACTGACCCACACCACCAACGGCACCTACGACGGCAACCGCGCGCCGGCCACGCCCAAGTACAACGTCAACCTGGGCGCGGAGTGGGACGTGCCGACTGTTGAAGGCCTGACCCTGACCAGCCGCGGGATCTATTCCAGCTCGCAGTACCTGGACCAGTCCAACGTCAAGGAAATCGACGCCTGGACGCGGCTTGATGTCGGCGCACGCTACGCCTTCAAGGTCGACGACAAGCACATCACCCTGCGGGCCAATGTCGAGAACGTGGCCGACCGGCGCTACTGGAGTTCGGCCGGTGCCTCGGATGACAGCGAGCCGGGGTTGACCTTGTCGACGCCGCGCACGTATTTACTGTCGGCGACCGTCGACTTCTAGCGGCAATCGCGCCACAGGGAAGTGGCACTCTTGTGCAGTTCAAAATTAAACGACGAGAAGTTCAATGATTAGTACTGTTGCAGTGGGCTGGCTATTTGCAATCGTGAACTAAGCATCAATATGTTAGTCGATGTGTTTAACAAGATTTTATGAATTGTGGCGAACTAATGGCCTTGGTCAGTAGTTCTAAAAGGCCATGATTTGCCACGGCTGTCCTGCACATCGCTTGTGTGCAGGGTCTTGATCTTGTTCAAGGCGCCGCTGGGACTAGTTGTTGTTTCTGCACCCTTGGAAACAGCCTCTTCAACTAGTTGTTCAGAATGGTGCAGATGTCTCAACCGATACCGTCAATGCCCATCGATGCATGCCGAATGCAGATTCCGGATGCCGAACAAGTGTGCGCGTGGCTGATGCGAAAAGCCGGTCTGAAAACCGTCGACCTGGAACGTGCTCGACGGTTATCCCAGGAATCCGACGACCCCGAACTGCTCGGCCTGCTGACGCGCCTGGGGCTGGTTTCCGAAGTGGAACTGGCGCGGGCCTGGGCCGATTTGCTCGGCGCGCCGTTGCTGCTGGCCGATGCCGCACCGCCCGTGCTCGACCCGCTGCCGGCGCTGACCGAACGCTTCATGCGCCATTACCAGGTGGTGCCGGTAGGCTGGAGCCACGGTGGTGTGCGGGTGTTGGCGGCCAACCCGGCGCTGCTGTATCCGTTCCAGGCCCTGGCGTACGCGTGCGGCGTGCCGGTGTGGCTGGCGGTCGGGCCGCGCAACGAAGTCGAAACCCTGATCGAGCGTTACTACGGCCAGGGCCGTTCCGCCATGGGCACCCTGATCGAAAACCTCGACGAACAAGGCGGCGCCCTGGAAGACATCGAACACCTCAAGGACATGGCCTCCGAAGCCCCGGTGATTCGCCTGGTCAACCTGATCCTGCAACGGGCCGTGGAGCACCGCGCCTCGGACATCCATATCGAACCCTTTGAAAACCAGCTCAAGGTGCGCTACCGCATCGACGGTGTGCTGCATGAAGCGGAAGCGCCGCCGGCGAGTTCCTCGGCGGCGGTGATTTCCCGGGTCAAGATCATGGCGCGCCTCGACATCGCCGAGCGCCGCCTGCCGCAGGACGGCCGGATCATGTTGCGCATCCAGGGCAAGGAACTGGACCTGCGGGTATCTACGGTGCCCACCAGTTTTGGCGAGTCGGTGGTGATGCGCCTGCTGGACCGCCAGACCGTGCAGTTCGATTTCCAGAGCCTGGGCTTTGATGGCCAGCGCCTGGCAACCTTTCTTGAAGTGCTCGAGCGGCCCCACGGCATCCTGCTGGTCACCGGGCCCACCGGCTCGGGTAAAACCACCACGCTCTATACCGCGTTGTCGCGGCTCAATACCGCCGAGCGCAAGATCATCACTGTCGAAGACCCGGTGGAATACCAGCTGGAAGGCATCAACCAGATCCAGGTCAAACCCGCCATTGGGCTGGACTTCGCCGGCGCGCTGCGCTCCATCGTGCGCCAGGACCCGGACGTGATCATGATCGGTGAAATCCGCGACCTCGAAACCTGCCGCATCGCCATCCAGTCTTCCCTGACCGGCCACCTGGTGCTCTCGACCCTGCACACCAACAGTGCCGCAGCAAGTATCACGCGCCTGCTGGACATGGGGGTGGAGAGCTACCTGATCGCCTCGACCGTCAATGGCATCCTCGCGCAGCGCCTGGTGCGCCGCCTCGACCTGGCGACCCGCGAGGCGTTCGAAGCCCCGCCGGAGCTGATCGAGGAACACGGCCTCGACCGCTTCACCGAGCAGCGCCCGATCCTGCTTTACCGGCCTCGCGCCAACGCCGCCGGCGGCGGTTACCACGGCCGCAGTGCAATCACCGAATTGCTGGTGATGAATGACGAACTGCGCAGCTTGTTGATGCGCCAGGCCGACGCCGCGACCCTCGAACAGGCCGCCCGCCGTGGTGGCTTGCGCACCCTGCATGAAGAAGGCCTGCGCCAGGCGGTGGCCGGTGTCACGTCCCTTGAAGAAGTGTTGCGCGTCACCCGTGGAGAGGGCGCGTGAGCCTGTTCAAATACCGTGCCCTGGACAGCCAGGGCGTCGCGCAGAACGGCACCCTCGAAGCGAAGGACCAGGCCGCCGCCGTCGCTGCGCTGCACAAGCGTGGCCTGCTGCTATTGCACATCGATGCCGCCGGTGCCCAAGGGCTGCGCAATGCCTTCGGGCGCGGCCAGTTGAATGGCGCGGCGCTGGTCAGTTTTACCCAGCAACTGGCCACCCTGCTGGGCGCGGGCCAACCGCTGGAGCGCTCGCTGGGCATCCTGCTCAAGCAGCCCGGCCAGCCGCAGACCCGGGCACTGATCGAGCGTATCCGCGAGCACGTCAAGGCCGGCAAGCCATTGTCGGCAGCGCTGGAAGAGGAGGGCAGCCAATTTTCGCCGCTGTACCTGAGCATGGTGCGTGCCGGTGAGGCGGGCGGTGCGCTGGAGAACACCCTGCGCCAACTCAGTGACTACCTGGAACGCAGCCAGTTATTGAGAGGCGAGGTGATCAACGCGCTGATCTATCCCGCCTTCCTGGTGGTGGGCGTGCTCGGTTCCCTGGCGCTGTTGCTGGCTTACGTGGTGCCGCAGTTTGTGCCGATCTTCAAGGATCTGGGCGTGCCGATTCCGTTGATCACCGAAGTGATCCTGGGCCTTGGGCAGTTCCTCGGCGCCCATGGCCTGGCGGTACTCGCCGGGTTGATCGTGACGGTCTGGGCCCTGGCGGCACGCCTGCGCAACCCACGACACCGCGAGCAGTACGACCGGCGCGTGCTGGGTATCCGCGTTATCGGCCCGCTGTTGCAGCGGGTCGAAGCCGCACGCCTGGCACGCATCCTCGGCACCTTGCTGAGCAACGACGTGGCGCTGCTGCAAGCGCTGGTGATCGCGCGCCAGGTCTGCACCAACCGTGCCTTGCAGGCACAAGTGGCCCAGGCCGCCGAGTCGGTGAAAGGCGGCGGCACCCTGGCCAGTGCATTTGGCAGCCAACCGCTGCTGCCGGACCTGGCCCTGCAAATGATTGAAGTCGGCGAACAGGCCGGTGAACTGGACAGCATGCTGCTCAAGGTCGCCGACGTGTTCGACGTCGAAGCCAAGCGCGGCATCGACCGCCTGCTCGCCGCCCTGGTGCCGTCCCTGACGGTGGTCATGGCGGTGCTGGTGGCGGTGATCATGCTCGCGATCATGCTGCCGCTGATGAGCCTGACCAGCAATATATGAAGACCCAAGGAAGCAAGCCGATGCGCCATACCCGTTTCAAACCCGCCCGCCGCCAAGGCGGTTTCACCTTGCTGGAAATGCTCGCGGTGATTGTGTTGCTGGGCATCGTCGCCACCATCGTGGTGCGCCAGGTGGGCGGCAACGTCGACAAGGGCAAATACGGCGCGGGCAAGGCGCAACTGGCCAGCCTGAGCATGAAGATCGAGAGCTACGGCCTGGACGTCGGCTCGCCACCCAAGACCCTCCAGCAATTGGTCGACAAGCCCGGCAACACCGCCGGCTGGGCCGGACCGTACGCCAAGCCCTCAGACCTCAAGGACCCGTTCGGCCATGCCTTCGGCTATCGCTTCCCCGGTGAACATGGCGCCTTCGACCTGATCTTCTACGGTCAGGACGGCCAGCCCGGCGGCGAAGGCTACAGCGCCGACCTGGGCAACTGGGAATAATGCCGGCCCTCCAACGCGGCTTTACCCTGCTGGAGATGCTGGTGGTGATCGTGTTGATCAGCATCGCGGCCGGGTTGGTGGGATTTGGCCTGCAACAAGGCCTGCGGGTAGCGAAAGAGCGCCAGGTGGTCGGGCAGATGGTGGATGCCCTGCGCAGCACACGGGCACGGGCGATTGTCAGCGGCAGGTCGGCCAAGACCGTCTTCGACTTGGCCCGGCTGAGCTTTCAGGCGCCGGGGCAACCCATCAAGCACTGGCCGGCCGATCTGCAAGTGACCCTGCACACCGCCGAACACGCAGGCGCTGCGGTGGAGTTTTACCCCGACGGCAGCTCTACCGGCGGCAACCTGTTATTGGCCAATGGCACGCGACGCTGGCGCATCGACGTCGGCTGGCTGACCGGCAGCGTGCAGTCCAGGGCATTGCCATGAAGCGTCAGTCGGGTTTCACCTTGCTGGAAATGCTCGCAGCGCTGACCCTCATGGCGATCTGCAGCACGGTGTTGCTGGTCGCGTTCGGCCAAAGCGCGCGCTCGTTGTTGCAGGTGGCCCACAGCGACCGCCTGACCCATACCGCCTTGAGCGTGATGGATCAGGAGGCGTCGGGGCCCCTGGCCAGTGGCGTGCGCGAGGGCGAGCTGGACGGCATTGCCTGGCAACTGCGCGTCGCCCAGCAGCCCACCCGCATCGGTCAGCCACATTTGTTTCGCCTTGATCTCAGCGTCAGCGAAGGTCCGCGCCGCGCAAATTTCAGTACCTTGAAACTGCGCGCCAGCCGCGACGGGAGCCTCCAGTGAAGCAGCAGCGGGGCTTCACGTTGCTCGAAATCATGATCGTGCTCAGCCTGCTGGGCGTGTTGTTGGCCCTGGTGGGCGGCGCGCTCCTGGGAGCCAACCGTGCAGTACTCAAGGCGCAGCGCTACACCGTCAACCTGGATGAAAGTCGCGCCGCGCAACAGTTCCTGCGCACTTCCATCAGCGAGGCGCTGCCCCTGGACGTGACCGAGGACGACAGCCAGACCAACGGCTTTTTTGTCGGCGCTCCCCAGCGCCTGCAATACGTCGCGACCTTGCCGGGCGTGCTCGGCGGCGGTATCCAGCGTTTCACCTTGCAGTTGACCGAGCGCGAGTTGCAGGTGGCGTTCGCACGGTTTGAGTCCAATGCCCAAGTGAGCGTGCCGGCCACCCGCAGCGAACCGCAGGTGTTGCTGAAGAACGTCGAGGATCTGCAATTCAGCTATCGCGGCCTGTCGCCCAAGGGCCAGGCCACCGGTTGGATCAGTGACTGGCCGTGGACCAAACGCCTGCCTTATGCGGTACGCATTGCAGCACAAGTCAACGGACCGGTGCCGTGGGTCACCCAAGTGGTTGCCCTGCGGCTGAACCTCTCTAGCGGAGCATCAGGCGAATGAAGCGTCAGCGCGGCGTTGCATTGCTGCTGGTGCTGTGGGTACTGGCGTTGCTCAGCTTGCTGCTGGGCGGCCTGGCCGGTTGGGTACAACTGGAAAGCCGCCAGGCCCTGTGGCATCGCCAGCATACCCAGGCGCTGCTGGCGGCGGAGGCGGGCGTGGCGTTGGCCATGCAGGCCCTGGCCGACCCGCTGCAACGCAAGCAATGGATCGCCGACGGCCGCGAAATGCCCCTGGTATTTGATGACGCACAGCTTCACGTGAGCCTGCACAGCGAGCGCGGCAAGCTGTATTTGAACAGCGCCGAGGCCGCTGACTTTGCCCGCCTGGCCCTGGCCTGCGGCGCCACCCAGGCCCAGGCCAGCCGGCTCGCCAGGGACCTGGAAATGCGGCGCAACGCAGGCCTGGCGCCGTTCCGCGTGGTGGAGGAAGTGCGGCAATTGCCCGGCATGACCCAGGCGCTGTACAGCCGGCTCACCCCGGAAATCAGTTTGTGGAGTGGCCTCGACCGGCCCGATCCCGCCTTCGCCAGCCCCTTGATGCGCCAGGCGCTGAACCTGCCCCGGCAGAGCGCGGTAGGGGCCGACCCCGGTGACGTGCTGGTGATCGACAGCCGCGCACAACGCCCCGGCGGTTACCACGCCCGGTTACGAACCACGGTTTTATTGAGCCCATCGGAGGGAAGCGCACAACCTTATCGGGTGCTGCGTTGGCAAGAATGAATCCAAACCTTTCGGCGCCAGTGGCGCGCCTTCAACAGCTGGCCGAACCGCTCACCCGGCGCTGGCGCGGCAGCTTGCTGCAAGTGGGCTGGCGTCTGTGGCTCAAGGAGCTGCGTGGCTGCCTGCCGGCGTGGCTGTCGGTCCGTGACATCCCCGAGCACCGCTACCACTGGCCGTTGACCGGGCCGGTGGCAAAACCTGCCGACGAGGTGCGCCAGGTGCTGGTGCTCGCGCCCTCGGCGGTGTTGCTGCAAACCCTGCAACTGCCCCTGGCGGCCGCGCGCAACCTGTCGACCGTGGTGGGTTATGAGCTGGACCGCTTTACCCCGTTCGAGGCTGAACAGTTGTACTTCGTGGCCCGTCAGGAACGGCGCACCGCCACGCATGTGCAGGTGACCCTGGTGGCCATCCTGCGGGAGCGCCTGGATCAAGTCCTGTTGGACTGCGCTGCCCTCGGCTTGCAGCCCCATGCGGTGGATGTGGACGGGCCAATGGGCATCGACCTGCTGCCGGCGCCGTTGCGCCCACGCCAGCGCCCGGCCGGGAAGGGCTTGCAACGCAGCCTGCCCTGGCTGTGCGGCGCCTTGCTGATTGCCGCGATGCTGCTGTGGCTCAACGACCGCCAGCGGGTGCTCGACGTCATGCAGGCGCAGGTGCAACAACAGAAAGCCCAGGTCGCCGAGGTCCAGAGCCTGCGCCAGCAACTGCTCAATACCCGTGGCGCCGCGCAGTACCTGATTCGCCGCAAGTCGGCACAACCGCCGTTGGCGGCGTTGCTCAACGAGCTGACCGCCTGCCTGCCCGCCGATACCTGGATCGACCAGTTGGACGTCAACAACGGCGCCGACGTGTCCTTCTCCGGGCAAAGCGCCAAGGCGAGTGCCCTGATCACTCGGATCAAGGCGTGCCACAGCCTGGAAAACCCCCAGTTCGAAGGGGTGATCCAACCCGATGCGCAAACCGGCAAGGATCAGTTTTCCCTGCGCGCCCACTTGCACCAGGAGGCCGCCGATGCGCCGACCACTGACACCCCGTGAGCGTCGCGGCGCCGCCTTGCTGGTCCTGGCGCTGGTGCTGGGCGGCGGTTACTGGCTGCTGATCGACAGCTGGTTCGCCGGGCCATTGCGTGCCATGGGCGAGCAGGCCGAACAGCTGCGCGAACAACAGCAACGCTATGCGGGCCTGCTGCACCAGGGTGCCGCCTTGCGTGAGCAACTGGAGCAAGCCCGCCAGGACCCGGCCAGCAGCACCAGCCTGTTGCCGGGGGATGACCCCAGCGCCGTGGCGGCGGACCTGATGCAGCGCATCGCCGACCTGATCAACAGCCGCGCCGGCCTCGGCGGCGGCTGCAGCCTGACCCAGCGCATGCCCATCACCCCGGAGCAGGACGACACCGAGCCCTATCGCCAGGTCAAAGTCAGCCTGACCCTCAACTGCGCCATCGAACCCTTGACTGCGATCCTGCATGAGCTGGAGTACCAGCGACCGTTCCTGTTCGTGGATGAAATGAGCGTCCGTCGCGGGCCGAATGCCCCCGCCAGCGGCGGTGCCGGAAAGCTGGTGGTGCACCTGTTGGTGCGCGGTTATCTGCAACCGGCAGCCGCCACGCAGGCCCGCCGATGATCAATTCATTGCGCCCCCTCGAGTGGGTGTTGCTCGGTGTGGCCGGGCTGCTGGGCCTGCTGATGGTGGGCATCTTGAGCAGCATCGGCGATGCGCCGCAGTGGCTGGATGAGCCTGCCTCCGCCGTGCGCGCCAATGCTTCGGCGAAGGTTCACGTGGCCCCGAGTGCGACCCTGGAAAGCCTCGCCGGCACCTGGCAGGCGCCGCTGTTCAGCCCCGACCGCAGCCCCGATGCCGCCGTTGGCCAGGCCGAGATTTCCAGCCTGTCGAGCCTGAAGCTGACCGGCGTGCTGCTCGACGGCGACCTGCGCGTCGCGCTGCTCAAGCGTGCCGACGGCCCGCCGCTCAAAATCCATCAAGGCCAGACCCTGCCCAACGGCTGGCGCCTGGAACACCTGACACCGCTGCACGCCCGTTTTGTGCTGGATGGCCGCACGCAAACCCTGAGCCTCAGCGTTCCGCGTTTGCCGCCGCCGTCCACCACACCACCGATTTCCCTTCCTCACGAGCCCGCCCCTTGATCGATACTTCCCCTAGCGCCTTGCGCACCAGTGTGTTTTGCCTGGCCACCGCCGTCGCCTTGGGCGGCTGTGGGTCATTCCCCGATCACCTCGACCCGGACGATGCCTTGCTTCACGAGGCGATGCAGGGCACCGGTTCGCAACGGCCGCCCGTGGACCCGGCCAGCGAGTCGCCTGCGGCCGACAGCCGCCAACCCCAGGCGCCTACGCCGCCCCAGCGCCAGTTGATTCGCGGTAACCAGCAGTTCGTGCGCCAGCCCGCACCTGCGCCGGCGGTCAAGGATGAAGCCAGCGGCGACATCGTGTTCAACTTCGCCGACCAGCCGATTGAGGCGGTGATCAACAGCGTCATGGGCGACCTGCTGCACGAGAACTACAGCATCGCCCAGGGTGTGAAAGGCAACGTAAGCTTCTCCACCTCAAAGCCGGTGAGCAAGCAGCAGGCGCTGTCGATCCTCGAAACCCTGTTGTCCTGGACCGATAACGCGATGATCCGCCAGGGCCAGCGCTACGTGATCCTGCCCGCCAACCAGGCGGTGGCGGGCAAGCTGGTGCCGGAAATGAGCGTGTCGCAACCCTCCAGCGGGCTCTCGGCCCGGCTGTTTCCGCTGCGCTATATCTCGGCCACGGAAATGCAGAAACTGCTCAAGCCGTTCGCCCGGGAAAACGCATTCCTGCTGGTGGACCCGGCGCGCAACGTGCTGAGCCTGGCCGGTACGCCGGATGAGTTGGCTAACTATCAGGACACCATCGACACCTTCGACGTCGATTGGCTCAAGGGGATGTCGGTGGGGGTGTTCGGTTTGCAACGGGCCTCGGTGGCCGAGTTGATGCCCGAGCTGCAAAAAATGTTTGGCCCCGACAGCGGCATGCCCCTGGCGGGCATGGTGCGCTTCCTGCCCATCGAGCGGACCAATTCGGTGGTGGCGATCTCGTCCCAGCCGCAGTACCTCAGTGAAGTTGGCGACTGGATTCACACCATAGATGAAGGCGGCGGCAACGAGCCGCAGATGTACGTCTACGACGTGCGCAACATGAAGGCCACGGACCTCGCCAAATACCTGCGGCAGATCTACGGCACCGGCGCGATCAAGGACGATGCGCCGGCCAAGGTGGCGCCGGGGCTGCGCACGGCGACCTTGTCGTCACTCAACACCAGCGGCGGCACCTCGGGTGGCTTGAACAACAGCAGCAATAGCCCGCCCGTCAGTGACGATGAGGACCAGGCCCCGGCCGCCACTGAAGACACTGAAAACGCCGAGCCAGGCCCCGCCCCCAAAAGCCTCGATGCCGGCACCCGGATCACCGCGCAAAAAAGCAGTAACCAGTTGCTGGTACGCACCCGACCGGTGCAGTGGAAGGAGATCGAATCGGCGATCAAGCGCCTCGACAACCCGCCGCTGCAAGTGCAGATCGAGACGCGCATCCTCGAAGTCAAACTCACCGGCGAACTGGACCTCGGGGTGCAATGGTACCTGGGCCGCCTGGCGGGCAACTCCACCAGCACCACGGTAGCCAATACCCCTGGCAGCCAGGGCGCCCTGGGTGGCGGCGGTGCGGGATTGGGCGCGGATTCGCTGTTCTATTCCTTCGTCAGCTCCAACCTGCAAGTGGCCTTGCACGCCCTGGAAACCAACGGCCGCACCCAGGTGCTGTCGGCGCCATCGCTGGTGGTGATGAACAACCAGCCGGCGCAGATCCAGGTGGGGGACAACATCCCCATCAGCCAGACCACGGTCAACACCGGCAACGCCGACAGCACCTTGAGCAGCGTCGAATACGTGCAGACCGGGGTGATCCTCGACGTGGTGCCGCGCATCAACCCGGGCGGCCTGGTGTACATGGACATCCAGCAACAGGTCAGCGACGCCGAGAACCAAACCACCAACAGCAGTGACACGCCCAACAACCCGCGTATCTCCACGCGCTCGGTGTCGACCCAGGTGGCGGTGCAAAGCGGCCAGACCGTGTTGCTCGGTGGGTTGATCAAGCAGGACAACACGGAGAGCGTCAGCGCCGTGCCGTACCTGGGGAAAATCCCCGGGCTGCGCTGGTTGTTTGGCAACACCAGCAAGTCCAGGGATCGCACCGAGTTGATCGTGCTGATCACGCCGAAGGTGATCACCAGCAGCGGTCAGGCGCGGCAGGTGACGGATGACTACCGCCAGCAGATGCAGCTGTTGCGACCGGCCAACTGAAGGACCTTTCAGCCCTTGCGTTGCAGGGTGTGATAACCCAGCGCCGCCCGTGCTTCACGCAGGGATTTGCCTTCATCGAGCAGCGTCCGGATACGCGCTTCCACCGCTTCAATCGAGCGTGCACAGGCTGCCACTTCATGGGCCCGCTCGCGCGGCACGATCACCACGCCATTGGCGTCGGCGACCACGATGTCCCGGGCGCACACCCGGGCCTGGCCGATGGACACCGGCTGGTTTACTGCTTCCACTTCAACCCGGTCCTTGCCCGTGCGCATGAACCGGCCCTTGGTGAACAGCGGGTAGCCGTCGCCCAGGGCCTTGCTCACGTCGCGGCACACGCCATCGATCACCGTCGCGGCGATCCGCTGGCTGCCGGCGTACTGGGTCATGATGTCGCCCCACACCGTGCAGTCGGTGCGTCCGTCATTGTCGATCACCACCACATCGCCTTCGGCCACGTCATCGATAAAGTCGCCTACGGTGCCCGGCGGGGTGCTGGCGCTGACGTAGCGCACCGTGAAGGCCGGGCCGACCACCACCTGGCGATAGTTGTCCAGGGGCATGATTCCCAGGCATTGGCCGGGCAGGCCTAGCTTGTCCAGGGCGTCGGACACGCCCGGGGTGTCCAGGCCGGCAAACAGGGCAACCAATTCTTGGTCTTGGGGTGACATGGATAACTCCTCGTGGTGGTGACAAATCAGGTCGGGTGGCTGGAGGCCGGGCGGGGCTCGGCAATGGTCAGCAAAATGATGAAGCTGATGAACGAGCCGATCGCCAGCCAGGCAAATACGTAGTTCCAGCCGTAGTTGTCCAGCAGCAGGCCGGTGATGAAGGGTGTGGCGGCGGCGCCCAACTGGCCGATCATGTTCACGATGGCGTTGGAGATCGGGAAGGTCTTCTTGGTGGTCAGGCCCATCGGGTAGACCATGTAGGACGAGAAGCCGAGGCTCAGCACCACGCCGGTCAGCATCAGCAGCAAGCCGTAGGGCAGGGGCTCGGCCGGTGAATTGATCAGCAGGTACATCATCAACGAGGTGCCGACCGCCGACAGCAACATGCCCGGCTTGCGGCGCCCGCCCATCAGGCGGTCCGAGCAGAAACCGCCCAGCAGGTTGCCCAGCACCGCGCCCACCCAGGGCGCTGCCGAGACCAGGCCCATGTTCATGATCGAAAACTGCTTGACGGTCATCAGGTAGGTGGGAATCCACGCCAGCAGCACGCTGGAGACACCGAGCTGGAAGCAGTAGCTGGTGGCGCACCCCCAGATATTCCATGAGGTGAAAACCTGACGGTTGGTTTCCAGGGGCTTTTCATCGCGGGTGCGGATCACCCGGTCGAGCTTTTTCACCCACGCCGGCGTCTTGTGCACACGGGCGGTCTGGGCGATTGCGGTGTCTTCGACGATGTATTGAAGTTCGGCCTGGTTGACGAAGCGGCTGCGGGACGGATGGTCGGTGACCATGAAGTACCAGACCACCGCCAGCACGATGCCCGGGATCGCAAAGAAGTAGAAAATCTCGCGCCAGCCCCATACCGAAATGATCACGGCACACAGCGGCGGCACGATCACCGGTCCGAACTTCACGGCCGACAGAAAGATCCCCGACGCGGTGCCTTTTTCCCGTGCCGGAAACCAGTTATTGATGGTGGTGGTCATGCTGATGGGCAGCGGGCCTTCGGCGATGCCCAGGCCCAGGCGATAGAGTTTCAGCGCCAGCAGTGAGCTGGCGGTGCCTACCAGGCCGGTCAGCAACGAGGTCAGCACCATGGCCCCCGGCAGGATCCGGCTGACGCCAAAGCGCCCGAAGGCAAAGCCCGACGGCAGTTGTGCCAGGGCGTAAGCCAGCAGGAACAGGCTGACCAGGCCACCGGCCTGGGCGTTGCTCATTGCAAATTCCTGGCGAATGAACGGCAGCGCCACGCCGAGGTTGGCCCGGTCGGCGGCGGCCACGGTGTAGATCAGGAAAATCAGCGCAGCAACCACCCAGCGGTATTGGCTGCGCACAGCGGGTTTTATGACTTCAGGCATAGACATGGGGGCGGACCTTGTTGTTGTGAGTGTTGTCCTGTTCGGCCTTAATCTTAAGAAGGGGCGCACGCCACCATTAGCGATATTTATCTATGTGAACTCATCACTTTTATTCTTCTGCCAGCAAGCTGCTGCAGAAGCCGCGGATTGCCTCGCACGCCTGGCGCAACGACTTGTCATCCAGGGCATAGGCGATGCGGATGTACGGCCCCAGGCCAAAGGCGCTGCCATGCACCACGGCTACATTGGCCTCATCCAGCAGCGCCAGGGCCACGTCTTCATCGCTGCGCAGCAGCCGCCCGCCCGCCGAGGTGCGCCCGATCAGCGCGGCGCATGAGGCGAACGCGTAGAACGCGCCGGCGGGGCTGATGCACGTCAGGCCTGGCGTGTCGTTCAGCAACTGGACCATCAAGTCCCGGCGCGCCTGGAACACCCGGCGGCTGTCGCGGATGAAATCCCTGGGGCCTTCCAGTGCAGCGAGGGCCGCCTGTTGCGAGATCGAACAGGCGCCGGAGGTCTGCTGGCCCTGGAGTTTTTCCATGGCCTCCAGCAGCCAGCGTGGGCCGGTGGCGAAACCGATGCGCCAGCCGGTCATGGCGTAGGCCTTGGACACGCCGTTCATGGTCAATGTGCGTGGTGCCAGCCGGGGTTCAACCTGGGCCAGGGTATGGAACACCTGGCCGTCGAAGATCAGGTGCTCGTAGATGTCGTCCGCCAGGATCAGCACCTGCGGGTGGGCCAACAGCACTTCGGCCAGCGCCCGTAGCTCGCCCTCGCTGTACACCGCACCGGTGGGGTTGGACGGTGAGTTGAGGATCAGCCAGCGCGTCTGCGGGGTCATTGCAGCGGCCAGGGCCTCGGGTGTCAGCTTGAAACCGCTGTCGGCATCACAGGTGACGATGCGCGCTTCGCCGCCGCACAGTTGCACCATCTCCGGGTAACTGACCCAGTACGGCGCGGGCACGATCACCTCGTCGCCTTCATTGAGTGTGGCTGCCAGGGCGTTGTAGATCACCTGCTTGCCGCCGTTGCACACGAGGGTGTCCTGCCAGGACACGTCCAGGCCGTTTTCGCGCCGGAACTTCGCCGCCACCGCCTCCCGCAGGGCCCGCGCACCGGCCACCTGGGTGTAGCGGGTATGCCCGGTTTCAATGGCCTGGATCGCGGCTTCGCGGATATGCGCCGGGGTGTCGAAATCCGGTTCGCCGGCGCACAGCGAGATAATCTGCGCGCCTTGCGCCCGGCGTTCGGCGACGCGGTCCATGATGCGATAGGTGGCGGACGGTTGTGCGCTGGCCAGGCGCGGGTTCAGCCGCTGGATATCGGCGCTCATCGGCTGATCGCCTCAAACTGTGCGTCGTGCATCACCTCGACCACCGAACGCCCGCTGCGCACGGCCTGCACCATGCCGTCCTGGCGGCGGGCAATGCGCTCGCCCAGGTCCAGGACCTTTTCGATCACCGCCTGGGCCACGAATACCGTGCCGCAGGTATCGGCAATCACGTAGTCGTCCTCGCTGACGCTTACGCCAGCAACGCTGAGGGTCACGCCGGCGTCGAGCTGCACCACGCGGTTGCGCGCACTGATCATGGTCACGCCGCGTCCGTACACCGGATAGCTGATGGCTTCGCTGCCGTCGATATCGCGGCTGAAACCATCAATCACCGTACCGCGTATGTGTTTGCGCAACGCCGCGTTGGCGATGATGTCGCCCCAGCAGGAAATGCCCTCGATACCGCCGGCAATCACCAGCACCCGGTCGTCTGTCGCGACCTGTTCGATCACCGGGGTGATCAAGTGCACGGTCGGGGCGATGTCGGACTTGGGGCCGAGCAGTACGGTACTGGCGCGGCCAACGATCTTCGGGCAGTTCCACAATGGGCGCAGGCCCACCGTGGCGCCGGGCAGGCCGAGGAAGTCGAGGGCGTCGGACACGGTGTTGGTGTCCAGTGCGGCCAGGCGGTCGAGCAAACGGTCAGGGGTCATGGGCAAGCCTCGGGTGACGGAGGCGGCCAGTGTCAGGCAGTGCCTATGATAGGTATATTACGAAGTACAGAAGCCTTGCATACGCTTAACCTATGGATAAGACCATGATCAACTTTCGCCTGATTCGTCACCTCTGGTTGTTCCTGGCCGTGGCTGAAGAGCAGAACTTTGGCCGTGCGGCCAAGCGCCTCGGCATGTCCCAGCCACCGCTGAGCGAGCAGATCCAGGTGCTGGAGCAGGCGCTCAAGGTCAAGCTGTTCGACCGCTCCCGACGGGGGGCCAAGCTGACTCCGGTGGGCGCGGCGATCCTGCCGGCGGTGCGCAAGTTCGCCGAGCAGCTGGAGCGCCTGGAACTCGCCGTGGAAGAAGCGGTGGCGGGGCAGTCGGGGATGTTGACCATCGGCGCGATCTCCACGGCGATGTTTGATGTGCTGCCGGGGTTGATCGAGCAACTGAAGCTTGATTACCCGCAGCTCACGGTGTCGGTGCGGGAAATCGACAGCGTCGAGGCGTTGCCGGCGCTGGAGGCCGGGGATATCGACCTGGCGTTTGCCCGGCTGGATGGTGACCTTGGGGCTTCGGTGCAGTCATTGCCGCTGACGGAGGACCGGCTGGTGGTGGCGCTGCCGGTGGATCATCCGTTGGCGAGTCGTACGCGGATCAGTTTGTCGAGCCTGGCGAATGAGCCGTTGGTGATGTTTTCGCGCAACGTCAGTCCGGTGTATTTCGACAATTTGATCGCGACCTGTCGTGCCAGCGGGTTTTCGCCTCGGGTGCTGCATGAAGTGCGGTCGGTGGCTTCGCAGATCGCGTTTGTCAGCTATGGGCAGGGCATTGCGTTGGTGCCGGCGTCGTTGAAGAAGCTGGCGCCGGCCAATGTGGTGTTTCGTGGGTTGAGTCAGAAACTCAATGTGGTGACTACGGCTGTCGCGTGGAATACCCAGCGGCCGAATCCGGTGGTGGAGGCGGTGATTGCGCGGTTTCGCTAGGGGTTGGGGTTGAGTACATATCCGTTATTTAGGTAACGGCGGCTTATGGTTACGCTCTTACAGCGGGTCACTTTTGGCAAACGCCCGGAATGCCGGCCCAGCCAAAAGTAACCAAAAGGTCTTTGCCCCACCACTCGGTGCCTCGCCTAGGCTCGGCATGCCCGCACTCCGGCCCGGCTCCGCGGGCCGCCGCGACGGGCCATCCATGGCCCGGCGCGGCTAAACCGGCATCCTTGCCGGTTTACCCGCTCCACCGTGCCTACTTGCGGCCATCGTGGTTGACGGGGCCCGCAGATCAAAATCAGAGCACAGCGGCCTACCGGCCGGCTTGAGTGTTAAAAGCAAAAGCAAAGACCAGAGCGAAAACAGAGCTGCTTTTCTGTGGGAGCGGGCTTGCTCGCGAAAAACCTGAGAGCGCCGCGTTCATCCAGAATGCCCGCGTCATCGTTAACGACCTTCGCGAGCAAGCCCGCTCCCACATTTGGACCGTGCCCGCTTTAGCTTTTGATTTGGCTTTTAAACACTCAAGCCGACCGGTAGGCCGCTGTGCTCTTGATCTGCTTTTGATCTTGATCTTGGGCGCCCCGTTAAACCACGCTGGCCGAACTGGACTTTTGCGCTTTTCAAAAGTGAGCCGCTGTAAGAGCGGAACCAATAGCGGCCATAACCGCAAAAACGGATATGTACCCAGGCAGATCAGAAATTCTGCCCCATGGAGAACTGGAACACCTGCTTGGTCGCATTCTCCGGCGTACGAACCGGCAACGCCAGGTTGATACTCAACGGCCCCAACGGGCTGTACCACGTAGCCCCAACCCCCACAGATGCACCCAGCTGACTCAGGTCAACCCCATTACAACCCTGGGTAGTACTGAGGGCACACTTGTCCGAATAAACGTTACCCACATCCCAGAACACAGACGTTCGCACCGATTTATTATCTTTAAGGAACGGCATCGGAAACAGATATTCCGCCCCCCCGGTAATCAGGATGTTGCCCCCCAACGCCTCAGGACTGCGGTCGCTGTAGTACTGCTGGCCCGCACTGGCATACGCCCCTGTCGCCGGCGTACTGCGCGGCCCAAGCGTGCCGCTTTCAAACCCGCGCACCGAACCTTCACCCCCGGCCGTGTAGTTTTCATAAAACGGCAGGCCGTCCGTCGAGCCGTACCCGTTGGCGTAACCGAGCTTGGTATGCAAACGCAGCGTCGTCGAATTGGTGATCGGCACAAATGTCTGCCCGGAATAATCGAGTTTGTAGAAACTCAAGTCACTGCCCGGAAGCGTCACCGTCAGGTTCAGGTTCTGCGAGTAACCACGGGTCGGCATCACGCCTTTGTTCAACGTCGACTCCGACCACCCAAGGTTGGCCTTGAAGTTGGTGAACTCACTGCCTTCGCGCTGAAGAAAATCGTAGATCTCATCAGAGCTGTAGATGCCCGGGTCGATACTGTCGTGTTGCACCGTCAGGCCGAAACTCAACCGCGAGGTTTCATTGATCGGGTAGCCGAGTGTGGCCCCCAGGCCGTAACTGTTGATGGAGTAGTAGGAAACACCGCTGCCATCGTCGTAGTAGTTGTTGTAATCGGTGGCACTGTAGAACGCGTTATAGCCCAGGCTCACCCCGTCCGGCGTGAAGTAGGGGTTGGTAAAGCCAATGTTGTACTTGCTCTGGTACTGCGAGCGGGTCAGGCCCAGGCTGGCGTAATCCCCGGTGCCCAGGAAGTTGTTCTGGGTGATCGAACCGCCAAGGATCAGCCCGGCATCCTGGGCAAAACCGACGCTGGCGGTAATCGAGCCGGACGCTTGTTCTTCGACCGCGTAGTTCACATCAAGCTGGTCGTCGACCCCCGCCACGGCTGGGGTTTCGACGTTGACCTCCTTGAAGAAGCCCAGGCGCTCAAGGCGAACCTTGGACTGGTCGATCAGGTAGGTCGACGCCCAGCCACCTTCCATCTGGCGCATTTCCCGGCGCAGCACTTGGTCGTCGGTCTTGGTGTTGCCACGGAAGTTGATGCGGTTCACATAGGCCCGTTTGCCCGGGTCGACCGCAAACACGATGTCCACGCTGTGGTCTTCATCGTGGGGCGTGGGCATGCCGTTGACGTTGGCGAAGGTGTAGCCGTCGTTACCCAGGCGCCGGGTGATCAGGTCCGAGGTGGTGGTCATCAGCTTGCGCGAGAACACCTGGCCTTTCTGCACCAGCAACAGGGCTTCAAGCTGGTCCTGGGGCACTTTCAAGTCGCCGCTGAGCTTCACGTCACGCACCGTGTATTTCTCGCCTTCGTTGATGTTGACGGTGATATAGACGTGCTTCTTGTCCGGGGTGATGGACACCTGGGTCGAGGTGATGTCCATGTTGATATAACCACGGTCCAGGTAATAGGAGCGCAGGCGTTCCAGGTCCCCGGTGAGTTTTTCACGGGCGTACTTGTCATCGTTGGTGAAGAACGAGAGCCAGTTGCTGGTCTTGAGGGTGAACGTGCCGATCAGTTCCTTGTCGGTAAACACGTGGTTGCCCACCACGTTGATGTGCTGGATCGCGGCCACGGAGCCTTCGTCGATCTTGACCTTCAGGCCCACGCGGTTACGCGGCTGCGGCAGCACTTCGGTGTCGACCGTGGCCGAATAGCGACCCTGGGCCACGTACTGGCGCTGCAGTTCGTTGCGCATGCCTTCCAGGGTGGCGCGCTGGAAGATCTCGCCCTCGGCCAGGCCCGACTGCTTCATGCCCTTGAGCAGGTCTTCGGTGGAGATGGCCTTGTTGCCTTCGAACTCGATGCTGGACACCGATGGGCGCTCGACCACATTGATGATCAGCACCGTGCCGTCGCGGCTCAATTGGATGTCCTGGAAGAAGCCGGTCTTGAACAACGCACGGGTGGAATCCACCAGCCGTCGGTCATCCGCTTCGTCCCCCACGTTCAGGGGCAAGGCACCAAACACGCTGCCCGCCGAGACCCGTTGCAGACCGTTGATACGGATATCCGAGATTTTGAAGGCTTCAGCGTGTGCAAGTGTGACATTGAGCAGCAGCGCAACCGAGCAGAGCAGGCGCGAAAAATTCATCAAGATCTTTTCCAGAACACATCGACAAGCAGCGCAAGCGCGCCGGGATGACTCGCCGCAGACGGGTCACCACAACGCGGCCAGACGGGTGGACGGCAAGCATAAGAGCGGCGCGGGTTTGGTGCGGTTAACCAAGTGTCAAGTTAGGTAAAGGTTGGCCCCGGGGCGATGAGGCTGGGCGATACTGTGGGGGTACCCTTTCACGAGCTCGCCATGATCCGCGTATTGCTAGTCGACGATGACCAGGAACTGACTGAAATGCTGGGCCAATACCTGGAGCATGAAGGCTTTGAGGCGACCTGCGTGCACACCGGCGAGGAGGGTGAGGTCGAGGCACTGTCGGGGCGCTACAGCATTGTGGTGCTGGACGTGATGCTGCCCAGGCTGTCGGGCATAGAAGTGCTCAGGCGCATCCGCGCCAGCAGCCAGGTGCCGGTGGTGTTGCTCACGGCCCGGGGCGACAACATCGACCGGATCACCGGGCTGGAACTCGGCGCGGACGATTATGTGCCCAAGCCCAGTTCCCCGGGTGAACTGGTGGCGCGGCTGCGCGCGATCATGCGCCGGGTGCAACCCGTGGGCCAGCCGACCGGGGAGGTCATAACGACCGGCGCCCTGATGCTGTGGCCCGGCAAACGCCAGGCCCGTTGGAACGGTTGCGAGCTGGGGCTGACCAGTACCGAATTCAGCCTGCTTGAAGTGCTGGCCCGGTGCGCCGGCCAGGTGGTGAGCAAAAAGGACCTGTCCCTCAATGCCCTGGGCTGCCCGTTGACCCGTTACGACCGACGCATCGACGTGCACATCAGCAGCATTCGCCAGAAATTGGGCCCGCGCCCGGATGCCAAGGCCTGGATCCAGAGCGTGCGCGGCCTCGGTTACCTGTTGATCGCCGAATGATGAAACCCAGCCGGCTGTTCTGGAAACTGTTCCTGGCCTTTTGGCTGGCCACCAGCCTGACGTTCCTGGTGGGGTTGAGCATTCTCGTGGCGGGCAGCCTTGGCCCGGGGGATCACCATCTGGATGCGATCCTGGCCAGCGAAGAACAGTTGCTGGAACAGTACGGTGTCGAGTCGGGCCGCCAGCTCCTGGCGGTGTGGCAGCCACCCCACGGCCAAGCCATTGGCGTTTATGACAGTGCCGGTCAATTGCTGGCCGGCACGCCGGTCTCGCAGGTGGCTTATGAAAAGTCGCTGATCAGCAAGGACGGGGCCGCGCTGTCCCTCAGGTCTTCCCATCCTCCCCACGAACCCGGGCGCCTGGGCCACTGGATCCCGCTGATCATCGGTACGCTGATGAGCGCGCTGTTCAGTGGGTACATGGCCTACTACCTGGCGTGGCCGCTGGCTTATCTGCGGCGGGCGATGGGCGACGTTGCGCTGGGCCGCTTCGAAACCCGGGTGCGGCCGATGATGGGCAAGCGCCGTGATGAAATCGTCGACCTGGCCGAAGACTGCGACCGCATGGCCAACCAGCTCAAGCTGCTGGTGGAGGCCCAGCAACAGCTGCTGCACGACATCTCCCATGAACTGCGCTCACCGTTGACGCGCCTGCAAGTGGCCATCGGGCTGTTGCAGCAAGACCCGGCACGCCAGGAAATGCTCGGGCGCATCCAGCGTGAATCGGCGCGCATGGACACGCTGATCGAGGCGCTGCTGACCCTGGCGCGTGTGCAGGGCCGTCCCGAAAGCATCGAGCGCGAGCCGGTGGATATCGTCGAATTGCTGGCCGTGATTGTCGAGGATGCTCAGTTCGAGGCGGGTATCAAAGGCTGCAGTGTCAGCTTGCAGGCGTGTCCGGACTTTGTCAGTCGGGCCAGCGGCGAGCTGCTGTATCGGTGTTTCGAAAATGTCATTCGAAATGCCGTGCGCTACACGCAGCCTGATACCACGGTGCGGGTTTCGGCGGAGGTCAGCCCCGACACCCGTTGGCTGCGGGTATTGATCACCGATCAGGGTCCGGGCGTTGAAAACCTGCGGTTGCGGAGTATTTTCGAGCCTTTCGAACGTGGCCCGCATGACACCGATGCCGGTTTCGGACTGGGCCTGGCGATCGCCTTGAGGTCCGTGGAAATGCATGGCGGCACCATCGAGGCGCACAACGAGCCGTCCGGCGGGTTGAGCGTGGAAATCATCCTGCCTCGGGTGGGATCTTTACACGATATTACATTGGCTTGACCGCCCTGTACGCCCTGCGCCTTTAGACTTTTCTCCTGCGTGAGCTGATGTTCAGTGACGCCATTGGCGTGGAGGTGGCGATGTTTCAGGTGCACAAAAAAGGCTTCGTGGCCGGCAAGAAAATGGTCGACGGCCTGGTGCCTTACGATTTCTTCTGCGAAGACAGCCCGGCGATCAACCTGTTCGTGTTTACCGGCTCTGCCGCCCTCGGCGAAACGGTGGAGGAGCAGACACTGTGGGGCTTTACCCGGCTGGAACGGTTTGAAGCCATGACCGGCGCCCTGGTGGCGAACCGGAAGAACGACGGCTGGTTTCAAAGTGTTAGCGTGCTCACCGGGCCCAACCAGAACGGTACCCAAAGTGTGAAATTCCAGCGCGTGCTGAAGATCATCAAGCACGCCACCGCCACGGGCCGCGCGACCAGCAAGTTTGAATATGAGATTCATACGGATGAAGGCGACACCTACTTCACCCGCCGACCCGCTGCACCCGACAGTGCGCAAACCGTCATTTATGCGGCGGATCAATAGCGCGGCTGCCGGAGTTCAAAAAGAGCGAAAAGGGGACAGATTTATTTATAAAATAAATCTGTCCCCTTTTTACCGTCCTCTTTTTACCGTTACCTGCCGGCAGCCTCTACCGGTGCTGAAACCTTGGCAACGAAGCAATCCGCATCTTCGGCTCCTGCAACCTGGCCAGGTCACTGGCAATCTGCGCCCGCCAGAAATGCGCCCCGGCCAACTGCGCATCCACCCACGCCTGGCGCAGCAACACCTTGGCCTTGTCCACCGACCCGTACTGGGCCTGGCGCAGAATCAGCTGCGCCTTGATCCGCAACATCTGCGGCACGAACCAGCGCTCATGCCGGCCCAGCGCCAATTGCAGGGTGTCTTCCAATACCTCCAGCGCCAGTTTCTCCAGGCCCAGCCGCGCCAGCCCCAGGGCGTATTCACAACGCAGCAAGCTATAAAGCTGGCTGTCGCCTTGCCCATGCAGGTGATGCAAGGCCTCACCCAGCAACGGCACGCCTTCTTCGGGCGACCCCTGGCGGATCAGCAGGATGCTCTCGAAGCACAGCCGAAACTGACGCCAGATGTGCAGGTCCTGCTGGGTCGTGCTGTCTTGCAGCAAGCCCAGGTAGTACCGCACCTTGGGCAGGTTGGACGCCAACAGCGCCAGGGGAATTGCCCCCAGGCACAGGGTGTACCAGAGTGTCGCGGGGTGATCGAGGGTGATGGCTTCATCGACGCAACTGCCGATCAGGCGCAGCGCCGGGTCGACATCGCCTTCCAGCAACTGCACCTGTGCCTTGAGGCAGCGGGCGGCGATGCGCTGGTCAAAATGCACGTCGATAATATGCGAGCGCGGCGCTGACGGTGACCCCAGCGCCTCGTCGATATTCTGTCGGGCGCCGGCCAGGTCGCCCATGTGAAACAACGCCAGCGCGCGCATGCGTTTACCCAGCAGTTGCTGGTTGCCGCTGTTGTTCAGGCTGATGTAGCGCTCGGCCAATTCCAGCGCTTCGGCGTACTGGTTGCAGCCGCAGCGGTCACTCCACAGGCCCCACAGCGCCCGCAGCTTGTGCTCGGCATCGCCCAGGTCGCGGGCGTCTTCACGCACCTGGCGCCAGGCTTCGCGCATTGGCCCGCCGGTGCCATAGGTGAGCATCAGCACGCTGGCCAGGGCGGTTTGCAACAGCATGCGCTGGCGCAGCGGCAGCGGGGTGGTGGCGGCGCTGGCCAGGCCTTTGTCGACCCAGGTGCGGCACTCGCTGACCAGCGACAGGCGCAGCCACAAAGGCACACCGCCCAGGGTCAGTTCGATGCCGGTGGGCAGGTCGCCCGAGGCTGAAAAGGCCCACTCCAGCGCGGTGCGGATGGTGTTGATTTCCGGGCCGTAGAGGCCGATCCAGGTCTCGGGAGAAAGCCCGTCGAGGGTCTGCCCGGCTTCCTGCAATACGCCCAGCGCATACAGTGCATGACGCTGGCGGGTGGCGTCGGCTTCGCCGTGTTCGTTGAGCTTCTCCAGGGCGTAGGCGCGGGTGGTTTCCAGCAGGCGGTAGCGCTTGAGCAACTGCGATTCACCGGCGATCAGCAGCGACTTGTCCATCAGGCTTTCCAGCAAGGGCAGGGCATTGCGGGCATCGAGGGTGCTGCTGGCGGTCATGGCCTTGACCGCGTCCAGGGTAAAAGAACCGGTGAACACCGCCAGTTGGCGCAACATGGCCTGTTCGTCGCCGGTGAGCATCGAGTAGGTCCAGTCCAGGGTCGCGCTCAGTGAACGGTGGCGGGCGAGGGCGGTGCGCCGGCCGGTCATTTGCAGGCGGAAGCTGCCGTCGAGCAACCCCACCAGGTCCTGGATGCCAAAGGTGCGCACCCGCGCTGCGGCGATTTCGATGGCCAGGGCGTTGCTATCGAGCTTGCGACAGATGGCGCTGGCGGCGGCGACGTCGGTGTCCTTGAACACGAAGGCGGGGTCGAGGGCCTTGACCCGTTCGATGAACAGGGCGATGCCCGACCAGGTCATGGCTTGCTCGGCACTCAAGTTCACGTCTTCGTCCGGCACCAGCAACGGGGCGAGGTCGTGCACCCGTTCGCCCTCGGCCCGCAGCGGCTCGCGGCTGGTGGTCAGCACGCAGCACTGGGGCGCGCAACGCAGCAGCACTTCGACGACGTCGGCGGTGGCTTGCAGCACGTGCTCGCAGTTGTCGAGCACCAGCAGCAACGGGCTGTTGGCGAGCATCGCGGCCACGCTTTGCAAGGGCTCGTCACTCACGCTCTGGATGCCCAGGGCGTTGGCGAGCATGCCGGCCACCCATTGGCCGCTGGTGGCGGGGGCCAGGTCGACGAAGCACATGCCCTGGTGAAAGCGGCCCTGCAGCAGTTGCGCCACGGCCAGGGCCACGGTGGTCTTGCCGATGCCGCCGGGGCCGGTGATGGTCACGAAGCGCTGGCTCAGTACCTGGTCGGCCAGGCTCAGGATCAGCTGTTCGCGACCAATCACTGTGCTGGGTGGCGGTTGCAGGTTGGGCACGTCCACCGTCGGGGTGGGTACCAGCGCCTGGGCGATGGCGCCTTCACTCACTGCCTGCATTGTCACCGGCGCGACAAACCGATAACCCCGGCCTGGCACGGTGACGATGTAGCTGAAGTTGCCGTCATCCCCCAGCGCCCGGCGCAGCGCAACGATCTGCGCGCGCAGGTTACATTCCTCCACCACCACCTTGGGCCAGGCGAAAGAGATCAGCTCGGACTTTTCCAGCAACTCGCCAGCCCGGCTGGCGAGGGCGATCAGCAGGTACAAGGCGCGGCTGCCGAGGGTCACCGGCTCGCCGTTGCGCAGCAATACATGCTGGCGCGCCAACAAGAGAAAGGGGCCAAAACCGATTGCATTCTCGGTGTGGTCCGGGGCCTGGGGGACGAGGTCCGTGAAGGACGCTGCGGGGTATTTGCTCGAACTCATCAATTTGTCCTTTTTTGTAGTCGGGCTTGTTATTGGCGATCAGGCCATTCGCCCTTTTGGGTGCTTACGTGCGGCAGCAGGCTTGGAGAGTTGAAGTCGATCAAAAAGGTGAGAGTTGTCGCCCTCCTTTGGGGCATGGACGTTGTTATAGGGCGCGGGGCCGTTGGGTTTCAGGCGATGAGACTGTTTCAATTTAGAAACATTTTATTACTAGAAAACCTGATGTAGCAGAATGTATGCCAGTTGGCATGTAACAAAGATGACAACAACCGTATGAAATTTATGGGGATTTTTGAGGTCGTCGAAAGCGGGGGAAGGTGGGTGTTCGGAAAGGCGAATATTTCTAATTGTGTCGTTCGGGATGCCGAATAAAACGGCGGTGGTTTGGCGTGGTTTTTTTGGCTGTGTATCAGACTGTGTATCAGCACCCACCTGATACACCGGCATGAATAGAAGGAGGAAACGCGACACAGACGGGATACACGCCTGGCTTTAAATCTGTCTACCAGATGGCGCAGGCGGTCACCCACCGCACAAGCGCCCTGGCCACATTCAGTCAAGCCAGGAGATTCAACAATGAAGCGCCATTACGCAGCCCTTGCCGCCACCCTCGCACTGTCCCTCGGTGCCTTCGCCGCCACTGCCCATGCCGAGGATGCCAAGCCTCAGGAAAAATGCTTCGGCGTGTCCCTCGCCGGTGCCAACGATTGCGCCGCCGGTGCCGGGACTTCCTGCGCCGGCACCGCCAAGGCGGATTACCAGGGCAACGCCTGGGTGCTGGTGGACAAAGGCACCTGCACCCAGATCAAAACCCCCAAAGGCTTCGGCAGCCTGACGGAACAACCATGATTGCCCTGGCCCCTGCGGTGCTCAAGCGTGTGCTGCCTGAGGCGCTGCTGTTGCTGGTGGCCCGCCTCGGGATCGCTTCGGTGTTTTTCCTCTCGGGCCGCACCAAGGTGACCGGTTTCCTGCAGCTCAAGCCGTCGACCTACACCTTGTTTCGCTCGGAATACGCCTTGCCGCTGGTGCCGCCGGACTGGGCAGCGCACCTGGCGACCTACGCCGAGCATCTGTTCCCGCTGTTGCTGGTGCTGGGCCTGCTGACCCGCCCGGCGGCTGCCGCGCTGTTGGGCATGACCCTGGTGATCGAGGTGTTCGTGTACCCCGACGCCTGGCCGACCCACCTGACCTGGGCGGGCTTGTTGCTGCCGCTGCTGGCGTATGGCGGCGGGGCCTGGTCACTGGACCGCGTGCTGTCCGGCCAACGCCGTTAACCCTTTCACAACAATGATCAGGCCCCAAGGCCTGTGGAGAGTCGCATGCGTATTCTTTCTTCCCTGGCGATCGCCATGGCACTCGCTACACCGTTGGTGGCCTCGGCCGCCGATGCAGCCAAGCCCCAGCCGGGCACCGGTAAAAGCGTGGTGATCGTGCCCGGTTCCTTTGTCGACGGCTCCGGCTGGCGAGTGGTGCACGACATCCTGATTCACAAGGGCTACAAGGTCACCGTGGTGCATCAGGGCCATGAAAGCCTCGCCGCCGACGTGGCCGAGGCCCGCGAAGTGCTGGAGCAGCAGGTCGGCCCGGTGGTGCTGGTGGGTCACAGCTCCGGCGGCGGGGTGATCTCGATTGCCGGTGACCGCGACAAGGTCAAGTCGATGGTCTATGTCTCGGCCCTGCAACCGGAAGTCGGCGAGAACATGAGCCAGTTGCTGTCGTCGATGCCGGCGCCGAGCAATGACGTGATGCAGACCCGCGACGGCCATCTGTTCTTTGATCGCACCAAGTTCAATGCCGACTTTGCTGCCGACCTGACCACCAACCGCACCGACTTCATGGCCGCCTCCCAGGTGCCGGCCACCACCGCGCTGTTTGGCGGCACCGTGTGGGCCGCGGCCTGGCACAAGAAGCCGACCTACGCCGTGGTGTCCACCGAAGACCGTGCCCTGAGCCCCGATCTGCAGCGCTGGATGTACAAGCGCGCCGGCTCGAAAGTCACTGAAATCAAGGCCAGCCACTCGGTGTACATCTCCCAGCCCGAGGCTGTGGCGAAGGTCATCGAAGACGCGGCATCCGTCATCAAATAAACCCCACCCCCGAGGAGTAATACCCATGAGCACATCCATCAAATCCCGCTTGAGCCTTGCCACTGCTGCCGCCCTGATCGCCATGGCGTCCGCTTCCTTCGCGGCCGCCGCCAGCGCCGCCGACCAGCCGGAACAGCCGGGTCGCTGCTACGGCGTGAACAACTGCAAGGGCGAAAGCCTGTGCGCCACGGCCAAGAACGATTGCAAGGGCCTCAACAGCTGCAAGGGCCAGGGCGTTGTCGTCAAGACCCCGTCCGAGTGCCTGAAGCTGGGCGGCACCACTACCGAACCGAAGTAACACCCCGGCGGGCCCAGGTTGGGCCCGCCGCCTATTTATGCAACGGAGACCACATGATGCCGACACCCAACCCGCGTTTTCCAGGCTATGGCCTGGGGCTGCGCAAGGAACACTACAGCGAGTTCCTGGAGAACCCGGTGGCGGTGGATTTCGTTGAAGTGATCTCCGAGAATTTCATGGTCGCGGGCGGCCAGCCCCGGCACATCCTGCGCCAGATTCGCGAGCGGTATCCGGTGGCGCTGCACGGGGTGTCGATGTCGATCGGCACGGCCGAGGGCCTCGATCGCGATTACCTGAAACGCCTCAAGTCGCTGGTGGACGAGATCGAACCGCTGTTTGTGTCCGACCACTTGAGCTGGTCCCGCAGCGGGGGTTTCAACTCCCATGATCTGTTGCCGGTGCCTTACACCCATGAGGCATTGGACCGGGTCTGCGCCAATATCGACCTGGCTCAAGAAGTGTTGGGCCGCACGATGCTGTTTGAAAACCCGTCCAGCTACCTGGCCTTTGATGGCGCGTCCATGAGCGAGTGGGAATTCATCGCCGCCATGTCCCGGCGCACCGGCTGCGAGCTGTTGCTGGACGTCAATAATGTGTTTGTCAGCGCCAGCAACCATGGCTTTGACGCTCTCGCGTTTCTCGACGGGATTCCGGCCGAGCGGGTCCGGCAAATTCACCTGGCCGGCCATAGCCAGGGCCGCGATTTGCTGATCGACAGCCACGACAGCCCGGTGTGTGATGGCGTCTGGGACTTGTATGCCAAGGCCGTTGCGTTGCTCGGCCCGGTCGCCACGATGATCGAGCGCGATGACGAGATCCCGCCCCTGGCAGAGCTGCTGGAGGAGCTGTCGCTCGCCCGCATGCTCGGTGCCTCCGAGGCCTACAAGCGTGCGCAGGTGCGCTCATGAATCTCGCGCAATGGCAGCAGGCTTTTCATACCTGGCTGGTGAGTGCCTCGGAGCAGTCGGCCGAGATGTTGGGTAACAAGGCCGCGGGACTGGCGGTGTATCAGAACAACTACCGCGCGCAATTGGTGGGTTGCCTGGAACAGGCGTTTCCCAACCTGCGGCGCTGGGTCGGGGACGAGGCGTTCCTGGCCGCGTGCGTCAGCCATATCGACCGGCATCCGCCCCATGCCTGGACCCTGGACGTCTATCCCGAGGGTTTTCACCTGACCCTGGGCGAACTGTTCCCCAACAATCCCGACGTGCATGAACTGGCCTGGATCGAGTCGTCGCTCAATGAAGCGTTTGTCGCCGCCGATGCCAGCCCGTTGCCCATGGACGTGCTGGCGTCGGTGGATTGGGACACGGCACGCCTGCAACTCACGCCGTCGCTGCGGTGCCATGGGCTGACCACCAACGCCGAGGCGATCTGGTCGGCATTGTGGCAGCAAACCCCGGCGCCCGAGGCGCTGATGCTGGCCGAGGCCGGTGGGCTGCTGGTGTGGCGCCGCCAGTTCACCTCGCGCTTGCGCCAGGTCGATGCGCTGGAGTTCCAGGCCTTGGTGCACCTGCAAGGCGACGGCAGTTTTGCCGGGTTGTGCGAGTTTCTGGTAGCGCGCCTGGGGGAAGAGCAGGGCGTCGCGAAAGCCGGTGAGCTGTTGGCCGGCTGGATCGGCAGCGAGTTGATTGTGGGGGTCGTTGAAGACCTTTCTGTGTCGCATTTTTCGGAGCTATAAACCTATGTCTTTTTTCAATCGCCGGCGCTTTCTGATTTCCAGCGCCATTGCTTCAGTGGCGTTGTCACTGCCGGTCATGGCGACGCCCGCCCGTTGGACGATCCGCCAGGTCAGCACCGACCTGCTGGATATCGGCTACTACGAGGCCGGCCCGGAAGAGGGCAGGCCGATCATTTTGCTGCATGGCGCGGACGGCGACCTGGAGCGCTTCGCCGAGGTCGCACCCTACCTGGCCGCCCGGGGCTTTCGGGTAGTTGCCCCGTACCTGCGTGGCCATGGCACTACCACGCCGCTGGACAAGGCGGCACCCGCCAGCACTCAGGAAGTGGTGCTCGGCCAGGACGTGCTGGACTTGATGAACGCCTTGCACATCCCCGAGGCGGTGCTCGGCGGGTTCGATCTCGGCGGCCGCGCTGCCACCGCCGCGGCGACCTTGCGGCCAAGCCGTTGCGTGGCATTGGTCACCGTCAACAGCGCGCCGCAGCCCGCCCTGGCCGAGGTGCTGGTGCAGATGGCGCAGATGGGCAAATGGCGCACCTGAACATGAATATTTGGACAGCCGCGCATTTGCCCGCTGAAAAAAAAGGCCGCTGCCCGTAATCTAGACGCCTTTGCCACGTGTGCGGATTGTCCATGTCTTCAGTAGCTGATGGGTTGCCCAGTGATAAGCGTCTAGCGGCGGTTGTCGCCATTTCCCTGGGGATCGGCATGGCGACCCTCGACACGGCCATCGTCAACACCGCGTTGCCGACCCTGGCCGAAGGGATTGGCACCGACTCCGCTTCGGTGATCTGGGTGGTCAATGCCTACCAGTTGGCGACCATTGCGGCGGTGCTGCCCTTTGCGTCCCTGAGTGATGTGGTCGGCCACCGCCGGGTGTTCCTCGGCGGCTTGCTGGTGTTTGTGGTGGCGTCGCTGTTTTGCGGGCTGGCCTGGTCACTGCCGACGCTGACTGCCGCCCGGGTGGTGCAGGGCCTGGGCGCTGCGGCAATCATGAGCGTGAACATTGCGCTGTTGCGGCATATCTACCCGGCAAAAATCCTCGGCCGAGGGCTGGGGTATAACTCATTGGTGGTGGGGCTGGCCTTTACCCTGGGGCCGACGGCGGCGTCGGCGATTCTATCGGTGGCTACCTGGCACTGGTTGTACCTGATCAACCTGCCCCTTGGGGCATTGGCCTTGTGGCTCGGGGTGCGGGCGATTCCGGTGATCCCGATCACCGGGCATGCCTTCGACCGGCTGGCGGCAATTCTCTGCGCCGGGTTGTTTGCCCTGCTGGTGCTGGGCCTGGGCTCGGCGGTGCACGGTGCGCAGGCGGTGTTGACGCTGGGGCTGATCGCCGTGGCGCTGCTGTGCGGGCTGTTGCTGATCCGCCGTCAGGCCGGGCACCCGGCGCCGATGCTCGCGGTGGATCTGTTCAAGCGCCCGCTGTTCACCTTGTCGGCCCTCACCGCGATTTGCGCGTTCAGCGCCCAGGGGCTGGCGTTTGTGTCGCTGCCGTTCCTGTTGCAAACGGTGTTGGGGCACAGCCAGGTGGCCACCGGTTTCCTGATGACGCCGTGGCCGGCGGTGGTCGCGGTGATGGCGCTGATTGCCGGGCGCCTGGCGGACCGTATCTCCCTGGCGTTGTTGTGCGGCATCGGCCTGGTGATGTTGAGCGCGGGCATGGCCTCGCTGGCGACCCTGGGCAACGACGCCTCGACCTTCGATATCGGTTGGCGCATGGCCCTGTGTGGCGCCGGGTTCGGTTTTTTCCAGTCGCCCAACCTCAAGGCGATCATGACCAGCGCACCGATTGCCCGCAGCGGGGGAGCCAGCGGGATCGTCGCCACGTCGCGGTTGATGGGGCAGACACTCGGCGCTTCGTTGGTGGCGTTGTGTTTCCACCTGTCCCTGAGCAGCGGCCCGCAGTACGCGTTGTGGCTGGGCTGCGGGTTTGCCCTGGTGGGCGCGGTGGCCAGCGGGTTGCGCCTGATGCAGGACGGCGCCAAGGTTTAATTATTTGGGCCTTGTAAAACCTTGAGGTAGACGGCTACCGTGGCCGTCTAAATAATTCTGAATGTTTCAGCTTTTATGTCTGATCTGGCCCAACGCAGTGCTGATTCCCACTCCCGCCGTGCCGCGCTGACCCTTGGCCTGTGCCTGCCCAGTGACGTGTTGCTGTACCTGGTGCTGCCGATGGAGTCCCAGGCGTTCGGTATCACCCTGGCCCAGGCCGGGGTGCTGCTGGCGGCCAACCGCCTGGTGCGGATCTTCGGCTACAAGCATGTTCTGAATTTCTACGCCCGCAACGGTGATCGGCTGACGTGCTCCATTGCCGCCGGCGCGGCGGCGGTGTGTGCTCTTGGCAACTCGATGCTGTCCGGGTTTGCGGCCTTGCTGGGGCTGCGGTTGGTCTGGGGCCTGTGTTTTGCGGCGTTGAACCTTTCCACTCAAGTATTGGCTACCTCTGAACCGCTGGGTGCGGCGCGGCGGGCGGGGCGGTCGCGGGCGTTGATTGCCCTGGGGCCGATGCTGGCCTTGCCGTTGGGTGGGTGGCTGACGTTGCAGGTGGGGCCGCGGCCGATCTTCTGGATTCTGGCGGTGTGTTGCCTGGTGGGGTTGTGGATGGCGCGGGGGTTGCCGACTGCGGGTCACAATTTGCATGGCACGCCGGGGCGGCGGTTCAAGTTGCCTGACAGTGTGGCGACCTGGTCGTTTATCGAAGGGGTGGCGCTGGATGGGTTGTTTATCTTTGGCCTGTCGATTCAGGCGCAGAAGCTGCTGGGTGGCAATGCGGTATTGATTGCCGGTGGGTTGATGGCGCTGCGATATGTTTCGGAGTTGCTTCTGAGCCCGCTGGGGGGGCGTGCTGCGCAGCAGTTTGGTGCTACGTCGATGTTGCTGCTGTTTTCGTTTCTCAGTGCGTTGGCGTTGGGGGCGTTTGGTAGTCATTGGGTGATTGTGGGGGCGGCGGCGGTGTTGGTGCTGCGGGCGTTGCAGTTGCCGTTGGTGACGACGCTGGTGGCGGAGCGTAATCCGGGGGCGATGCGGGTTTCGGCGTTGGCGTCGAATGCGGTGTGGCGTGATGTGGGGGCGGGGCTTGGGCCTTTGCTGGCGGGGTTGTTGTTGCCGGTGGCGTCGGCGCCTTGGGTGTTTGGCGTGGCGGGGGCGGCGATTGCGGTCAGTGCGGTGTTTTGCTGGCGGGCCAGGGGTTTAGCATGAGATGGGGGGAGGGGGGTACATATCCGTTTCTTCGGTAACGGCCACTTAGGGTTCCGCTCTTACAGCGGGTCACTTTTGGCAAACGCCCGGAATGCCGGCCCAGCCAAAAGTAACCAAAAGGTCTTTGCCCCACCACTCGGTGCCTCGCCTAGGCTCGGCATGCCCGCACTCTGGCCCGGTTCCGCGGGCCGCCGCGACGGGCCATCCATGGCCCGGCGCGGCTAAATCGGCATCCCTGCCGATTTACCCGCTCCACCGTGCCTACTTGTGGCCATCGTGGTTGACGGGGCCCGCAGATCAAAATCAAAAGCAGATCAAAAGCAGAGCACAGCGGCCTCCCGGCCGGCTTGAGTGTTAAAAGCAAAAGCAAAAACCAGAGCGAAAACAGGTCTGCTTTTATGTGGGAGCGGGCTTGCTCGCGAAAAACCTGAGAGCGCCGCGTTCATCCAGAATGCCAACGTCATCGTTAACGACCTTCGCGAGCAAGCCCGCTCCCACATTTGGACCGTGCCCGCTTTAGCTTTTGATTTGGCTTCTAAACACTCAAGCCGGCCGGGAGGCCGCTGTGCTGTTGATCTGCTTTTGATCTTAGGCGCCCCGTTAAACCACGCTGGCCGAACGCAGGCTTTGGAGCGTGGGTAACCCGGCAGGACGCCGGGTTAGCCGTCCTGGGCCAGGGATGGCCCATGACGGCGGCCCACGGTCCAAAGCCGGAGTGAGGGCACTCCGAGCCTAGGCGAGGAGCCGAGTGGTGGGGCAAGAGCGTTTTGCTTACTTTTGCGCTCTTCAAAAGTGAGCCGCTGTAAGAGCGGAACCCATATCAGCCATCACCCAAATAACGGATATGCCCCCCAATCAGCGAGCCTTCACAGCCTCAACCCAATCCGGATCCAGCCGCGTCTGGTCAGGCTCAATCCCCAACCCCCGCATCTTCTCCAGATGCTCATCAACCTCGCGCACCAACTGCGCCTGAGAACTCGAATTGGCGTCCAGTTCGTGCATCTGCATCAACCCAAGGTGATAAAACCGCAGCAACTTGATCGCCACCGGATCATTCGCCTTCACCCCGTCAGTCACCTTGTGCATCACATTAGTCACACTCATCAGGCTGCGCTTGAGCTGCCACCCATACACCGCCGGCGCGAACCAGGCCTGGTTCCAGAACGGCCCCCGCACCAGCCCTACGGTAATCAACACCCCGGCAAACACCCCGCCCACATTAAAGCGAAAATTATCCCCCCCAGGCTCACCAAACAGCATCACCGCCAGGCTGGAAAGCACCATCGCCAACACCACAAACAACCCCGCGACTATCAACGTACTGCGTCGCGTCTGCTGGCGAAAAACAATCGGGTCGCACGGTTTGAGCTCAAACATCCAGGGTCAGTCTCCATGGCACAAGTAGGGTTATAACGCCGGCCAGCATCTTCTCATGCTTCACCCGTCGGAGTGACGGTAATCAGGTTGAACGATGGATCAGCGCAATTTCTCTAACCCCTGTAGGCAACCGACCCCCAAGCGAGGTGAATCATGACCCGGTACCAGCAACAGCCGCCCGGCACACCCAACCCCGACCGCACGCCCGGCGAAGAGGAGCGTGACAACGACGCCCTGCGCCCCAACGACCCGGCCGAACGGCAAGACGACGAAGAGCAGGTCGAGGAAGACCTGGAAAACCTGCACGACAAGGCCCGCCCGCTGTAGACCCGGCGCGCCAAGGAGGTAGTTATGACTAATCGTACAAGCGGCCCGCATTCATCCGAGCATTCCAGCGGCAAGGACGAATTGGGTTTCGACCCCGATTCCCCGGACGTCGCCGACCCACAGGTCGACCCGGTAGGTCCCGCCATTGCCCCGTTGGACAAGCCAGAAAAAACCGGCAAGAAGCCGGCCTATGATCCCCTCGGTGATCTGAAAAAGTGAAACAAGCCCCGCCGTCGTGCGGGGCTTTTTATTCCTCAACCAAGCCGTTTCGGGGCTGTCCATGTCACCTCGGTGATGCCGAACTTCTCCGCCCAGGGCCGAGTGGTCTTTTTCACCCGCTCATGGCCCGGTCGGCCTATGCGCCCCACGTGGGCAATGTCGGCGTCAACGGCCGCCCAATGCCACGCTTCGGCGTTGTTCATGACCTCGGCACGCACCACAAAGGTTTTTGGTTCGCCGTGTAGCAAGTAGTGGATGGTGTAGATCATTGCGGTACTCATGATGCCTCCCTGTCTTGTAGTGAATGGATATAAATCAGTTCAGAAAGGTTCAGAAAGTTTGTGCATCTGAGGACTTGCATTTGATTCAACCCACAATTGGCAAATAACCGCCGTCAGGGTATTAGTGGTGCTTTCGCCACCGACTCCAGGATTGCGTCATGCCAGAGCTGACCCACAGCCGCCTCTACCTGCAACGTCTGGGCTACGACACGCCGCCTCCGCCCACCCTGCAAACCCTGCAGGATCTGCAGTTGCGCCATGTCAGCACCTTCGCGTTTGAAAGCCTGTCGACCCTGCTGCACGCACCGGTGCCGATCGATTTGCCGAGCGTCGAACAAAAAGTCCTGTTCGACGGCCGTGGTGGTTATTGCTACGAGCTGAACCAGCTGTTCCTGGCCTTGTTGCAGGAGTTGGGCTTCGAGGCGCGGGGCATTACCGGCCGTGTGGTGATGGGGGGGCCACCCGATGCACTGACGGCGCGCACCCATCGGCTGAGCTTGGTGACCCTGGACGGCGTGCGTTACATCAGTGATGTCGGCTTTGGTGGCATGGTGCCCACCAGTCCGTTGCAACTGGACACCGATGCCACCCAGGCCACCGCCCATGAACCCTATCGCCTGAGCCTGGAGGAGGGCAGCTACACCTTGTGGGCGCAGGTCGCCGGTGAGTGGCGCGGCTTGTATGTGTTCGACCTGCAGGTGCAGTCACACTTCGACTACGAGATCGGTAACTGGTACGTCTCCACCCATCCGGATTCGCCGTTCCTCGGCCAGCTGAAAGTCGCACTGATTGGCCCGGGATTTCGCCGCACGCTGAACAACGGCCAGTACGCGATTCACTACCTGGACCGGGCCAGCGAAAAGCGTGCAATCGAGGACGTCGAAGAGTTGCTGAACCTGTTGCAGGCCAGCTTTGGCATTCGCCTGCCGGCGCATCCGCAGTTGCGGTCAATTCTCGGTCGTTTGCTGGCTCCCGTCCAAGACGCTTGATATAGAGCCTTCGCTGAACCGTTTTACCTCGAAAAAGGTGCAAATTAATTCGAACCTTTCGCCAAAACGAGGGTTCGAAGCGTTTCCTGAATAATTTGCCACCTGCAATGGAGACGTAAAACGATGTCCAAACTATTCGGAAAGATCCTCAAGAATTCCTCGGTCCTGGCCTTGATCGCGGCACCTGGTGTGGTGTTCGCCGCAGCGCCGACCGACCCGATTTCCACCTTCGGGATCCTCGGCAGCTACAACGACTTCAAACTCGAAGGCGGTAGCCAAAGCGACAAGGACCACATGCCTGAAGCCGGCCTGTTCTATAACTTCGGCAACAAGCTGACGGCTGAATCCGGCTTTATCTACCAGGCCGGTATCGAAGCCAAGTACGGCGAGAAGAGCGACAACAAGCTCAAGGAAGGCCAGGCCGACCTCGACCTCGGCTGGCGTGCCGCGCTGGATGCGCGCAACTTCGTCGACGTGCTGGTGGGTGGCGGCTACAGCTGGACCCGCTACGAGCCGGACTCGGGCGACTACGACATGAAACTCACCAACAAATCGCCGTTCGCCAAGGCGGCCCTGGGCTACAACCACCAGTTCGACGACATGACCATGCGTGTTGAACTGGGCGCCCGCCATACCATCGACGGCCGCGCCAAGCTCAAGGTCGACGGCATCGGCAGCGACACCGTGGACCTCAAGGACCGCACCAACCCGTACGCCGAAGTCAGCCTGCTGATGAACCAGAAAGGCGACCTGCCGGTGATGGCGGGCCTGTACTACACCCGCACCGAGTACAAGCTCGATGACGATTCGTACGTGGCCGACAACACCAAGCTCAAGCGTGACGAGTATGGGTTCAAGGTCGGTATCGCGTTCTAAATCTGCCTGACTGATTGTTCCCACGCTCTGCGTGGGAATGCATCCCGTGACGCTCTGCGTCACAACGCGGACGCAGAGCGTCCAAGGCGGCGTTCCCACGCAGAGCGTGGGAACGATCAGCCGCTGAAGCCTGTCCGCCCAAGCCCCCCTTTCTGTCCCCCAATACCCTCAACGCCGCGCCCTGGCTGCCTTAGTGTGGATCACGCTTTCACACAATAAGAGAGAAGGTGGCTATGCGGGCAATCAACCCCCGTCGCATCAGTCTGCTGCTGGCCGTGACCTGCCTGCTGACAGCCTGTGGCGACAAACCGAAACATCCCCCCGAACGTGCCACGGCGGCCAATGCCATGCCGAGCGACGCAGCCCTGGCCCAGGTCTACGACACCAGTTGCAAGCTGTGCCACGCCAACCCGGCCTCCGGTGCGCCGCTGACCGGTGACGGCCCGGCCTGGAGCCCGCGCATCGCCCAGGGCCCGGACACCCTGCTGGACCACACCATCAATGGCTACAACGGCATGCCCCCGATGGGGATGTGCGTGCAGTGCTCCGAAGAGCAATTCCTGGGGCTGATCAGCTTTATGTCGGGTCAACACATCCAATAAGAATAACGGGGTAGGCGATGGGGCTTTCACGGCGAGAATTATTGCAGCGCGGCGCGGTGGCCGGCGCGTTCATGGCATTGACCAGTAACCCGGTACTGGCCCAGCTGGCCCGGGCACCGCGGCTGATTCCCTGGCGCAATTGGTCGGGGGCGCAAACCTGTCTGCCCCTGGCGCGGCTGGCGCCGAAGAACCTTGATGAACTGGTGCAGGTCATCGGCCAGGCACCGGGCAAGGTGCGGCCGGTGGGCTCGGGCCATTCGTTCAGTGCCCTGGTGCCCACCGACGGCACGCTGCTGTCCCTGAGCTACTTCAATGGCCTGCTGGATCACGACCCGCAAACCTTGCAGGCCACCTTCGCCGCCGGCACGCCGATGTCGCGCATGGGCCAGGCCTTGAAAGACGTCGGGCAGGCGCTGCCGAACATGGCGGATATCGACTACCAGACCCTGGCCGGGGCGATCTCCACTTCCACTCATGGCACCGGCGTGGGCTTCACCTCATATTCCGGTTGCGTCACCGGCCTGCAATTGGTGACCGCCCAGGGTGAGGTGCTGGAGTGCGACGCCAAGCGTCACCCCGAGGTGTTCAGTGCCGCCCGGGTGTCCCTCGGGGCCCTCGGCGTGGCCACCCAGGTCCGCTTGCAAAACCGCGCACCGTACCGCCTGCGGGAGCGCCAGTGGATCGCCAAGACTGAAGAACTGCTGGAGGACGTGGCTAAGAACACCCGGGAAAACCAGCACTGGGAAATGCTCGTGGTGACCCATTCCGACTACGCCCTGTCCATCGCCCTGAACGAAACCACCGACCCCGAAACCCCGCCCATCGACCCGGCGGAGGCGGGCGGCAACGAGTTTGTGTCGATCATCGAGAAACTCGACAAATACGGCAGCGATTTCCCCGAGGCCCGGCGTACCTTGCTCAACAGCCTGCGCTTTTTTGCCAGCTTCGATGACCGCGTGGCCGAGTCGTTCCAGGTGTACGCCAACGTGCGAAACGTGCGTTTCAACGAGATGGAATATTCGGTGCCCGCCGAGCACGGACCGGCATGCCTGCGGGAAATCCTCAAGCTGATCAACGACAAGGACCTGCGCACCTGGTTTCCCATCGAGTACCGCTACGTCAAGGCCGATGACATTCCGCTGAGCATGTTCGAGGGCCGCGACAGCTGTTCGATTTCCGTGCACCAGCACTACACCATGGACCACCACAACTTCTTCGCCGCCGTAGAACCGATCTTCTGGAAATACGCCGGTCGCCCGCACTGGGGCAAGTTGCACACCCTCAATGCGCGCACTTTGCAGCCGCTGTATCCGCGCTGGGAGGAATTTACCCGAGTGCGCCGCGAGCTGGACCCCAGCGGCAAATTCCTCAATGCGCACCTGTCGTCTATTCTGGGAGTGGCCTGATGAACCGCAGACATTTCATGCTCGGCACCGGCGTGTTGCTGGTGGGGGGGGCCATCTTGCTCAGGCCCGGCGACCGGGGCAGCCCGTACACCGAGTATTTCCGCAGCCTCAACCAGGAACTCAAGGCCCATGGGCCGATGCGCCCGGTGATGCTGATCGACCTCGATCGCCTGGACCACAACATCGACGTGGTGATGCAGTCAGTGCAGCGCGGCGGCAAACATCTGCGGCTGGTGGAGAAATCCCTGCCGTCGCCGGGGCTGCTGGCCTATATCGCCAAGCGCGCAGGCACTCAACGGTTGATGTCGTTTCACCAGCCATTTCTGAATCACGACGCCCAGGTGTTTCCCGACGCCGACATCCTGCTGGGCAAGCCGTTGCCGGTGCGTTCCGCCGAGTTGTTTTACCAAACCCACAAGGGCCCGTTCGACCCGTCCCGGCAGCTGCAATGGCTGCTGGACACGCCCGAGCGCTTGCAACAATACCTGGCGCTGGCCCAGGGATTGGGCACGAAACTACGGGTCAATATCGAGCTGGATGTGGGCCTGCATCGCGGCGGCATCAGCGACAACGCGGTGCTGGGGCAAATGCTCACGCTGATCAGCGCGCATCCGCAGCAGCTGGAATTCAGCGGGTTCATGGGCTACGACCCGTTCGTGGGCATGGGCGTGCCGGGGATTCTCGGCTCGCCCCAGGACCTGTTCGACAAAGTCATGCAGCGCTACAACGGCTATGTGGATTACACCCGCCAGCACTTTGCGCCGCTGTGGCGCGACGGGCTGACGTTGAATACGGCAGGCAGCCCGAGCTATCGCATTCACGAGCAGGAGAAGCTCAGCAGCGAGGTGTCGGTGGGCACGGCGTTGCTCAAGCCGACGCACTATGACTTGCCGTCGCTGAGCGAGCATGTGCCGGCGGCCTATATCGCCACGCCCGTGTTGAAAAGCACCGGGCCGGTGGACATTCCGGCGCTGGACGGCAAGTCGCGGTTGTTCTCGTGGTGGGATGCGAATCAGCGCGCCACGTTCTTTATTTATGGGGGCAACTGGATGGCGGAGTTTGAATCGCCCAGGGGCTTGCAGAGCAATGACCTGTATGGGCGCAGCTCCAATCAGGAGATGGTCAATGGTTCGCCCAAGGTGGGGCTGAACGTGGAAGACCAGGTGTTTCTGCGCCCGACCCAGAGTGAGTTTGTGCTGCTGCAGTTCGGCGATTTGCTGGCAGTACGGGGCGGGAAAATCGTCGATACCTGGCCGGTCTACACCTGACAACGCCGTCCCACTGTAGGAGCGAGCTTGCTCGCGAAAAACCCAAGGACGACGCGTTCATCCAGACGGCCCGCGTTATCGTTGACGTTTTTCGCGAGCAAGCTCGCTCCTACAGTTTTTGCCGGGTTTACAGGGCAAACGGAATCGTCAACTTCGCCCACAACATGTCGCCTTCCGGCCGGTTCTGCACATCAAACTCCTTGGCCCAGCGCACCTCGGCACTCGCATACTTGAGGAAGGTGAAATACACCGCCGGACCGATCGCAAACACCTGGCCCTTGACCCCGTCATCCACATCTTCGCCATAGATGTTCACCACGGTATGCCCGTATTGCTTATCGTCGGTGGTCTGCTTGAGGTAGTAGCCGTTGAGCCCAAGGCTGAGGTTATCCGTCACCTTGTAGCTGGCCGAGTAGTCGAAGTGAAAAATCTGCCCCGACCGGTAATGGGTGTCGGGGTTTTCCTTGTTGAAGCTGTAGGTGGTCTTGATCGACAGCTCAGTGCGCTCGTTGGGCATCCAGGTCGCCGACACCAACGGTTTGTAGGTGTAGAAATTGTTGCTGGTATTGGCCAGACGCGTGGCGTCGTATTCGCCGGTGGGCAGGGTGATTTCCAGGGCGGTGCCCACTGTCAGGTTCCTGCCCAGGTCCCAGAGGATGATCGGCGCCACGGTGGTGTCGCCCATGCTTTCCCGGGTGTCGGACATGCCGAACAGCGACACCTGTTGCTTCAGGTACGGCTGGGCGATGTAGCCGCCCAGGCGCCCGCCGAATACCCGCAACGGGCTGAGGTAATCCAGGCGCGGGATGATCGCGTCGGACTTGATCTTCACGTCCGGCACCTTGCCACCCAACGAGCTGATATCGAGCTTCCTGGCTTCGTAATGGTTGTAATAGATGTTGAAGGCGAACATGTGGTCGGGCAGGTTGTTGACGTCCAGCGGCAGGATGTAGAAGCCATCGGTGCCGGGGCCGATGTTGTCGACGCCGCCTTCGGTGGCCAGGGCCGGCAGGCTGATGAGGGTCAACAGGGCGAGTTGCACGGGGTAAAACGCACGGGTCGTGTTCATGTCTGGGCTCATTATTATTATCAGGACGACGCTGCCTATAGAAATAAGCCCTCGGCGCCCGGCGGGGCAGGGTATTGGCGGCCACATAGGGGGACTTTGGCGGACAGCTTTCATCCAGAGTGCAGCAGTTCTTGCAAGAGCCTATGATTGTCAGGATGTTTCCAAAACAAGAACTGAAGCACTCAGTCGGGAATCGAAGATCCATGCAAAGGAAAGCCGTTGATCCGCACTATGATCTGGCCCTGGTCTCGCCATTTCTGTTGCAAACCCTCGGCCAAGTGGTCGCGCAAAAAGGCGCGAGCGCCGAGCACCTGTGCCGTGGCCTGGGATTCACCCTGGCCGACCTGGACGACCCGGCCCAGCGCATTTCCTATCGCCAGGCGGTAGCGATGATCCAGCGTGCACTCAAGGTGTTGCCCGACCAGGGGCTGGGCCTGTGGGTAGGCCATCAGAACGTACTCGGCACCCTGGGCCTGCTCGGCCATGTGATTTCACTGTGCAAGACGTTGCGCGATGCGTTTGCCATCGGGGAACGTCATCAGCACACCTCCGGTGGTATCGCCACCTCGCGCACCCATGAAGGCCCCCAGGAAGTTTTCGTCGATATCGAATGCCTGCTGCCCTACGCCGAGGTGCAGGTGTTTGCCGCCGAGGAGTTCTTCGCCAGCCTGATGGTGTATGGCCGCGCCCTGGTGGGCGAGGGCTTCATGCCGCTGCGGGTCGAATTTATCCACGCCGCGCCCACCTATGTCGCTGACTATCACCAGCTGTTGGGTGCGGATGTGCGTTTTGGCTGCCTGCATAACCGCATGGTCCTGGCCAGCCACTGGCTGGATGTGCGGCTGCCGAATCACCATGCCCTGGCCTTGCGCCAGGCCCTGGAACTATTGGAACTGGAAAGCGCGCAACTGCATCAGAAAATGGATTTGATCCAGGCGGTGGAGCGCGCGATTTCCCGGGATTTGCAGGGCAGCCAGCTGGAAAAGGTCGCCAGTGACTTGAACATGAGCGGGCGTACCTTGCGCCGGCGCCTGACCGAGCATGGGCTGACGTTCGAGGGCTTGCTGGAACAGGTGCGCAGGGCAAGGACCATGGGCTTGCTGAGCAACCCGGGGTTGTCCATCGAACGGATCACCGAGGAAGTTGGCTACAGCGATGTGCGCAGTTTTCGGCGGGCGTTCAAGCGCTGGACCGGGCTGAGCCCCAGTGCGTTTCGCGGTGAAGGCGCAGGGCCGGGGTGATCGTCAGGATTGGCCCCATTGGCTACCTGATCTTTCCCCGGATTGGCTATTTGTCCAATGCCCCCTCGTCACTACTCTAGACACCAATCCCCACTGTTCTGGAGTATCACCATGCAAGCTCGTACCGACTTCTACACCGCCTCCCCGGATGCCATGAAAGCCATGCTGGCCCTGGAGGCTGCCGTCGGCAAACTGTCCATCGAACTGCCGCTGCTGGAACTGGTGCGCCTGCGTGTGTCGCAGATCAACGGCTGCGCCTTCTGCCTCGACATGCACACCGCCGACGCCCGCAAGGGGGGCGAGACCGAGCGCCGCCTGTACACCGTGTCGGCCTGGCGTGAAACGCCGTTCTTCACCCCCCGTGAACGCGCCGCGCTGGCCTGGGCCGAAAGCCTCACCCTGCTCAGCCAGACCCACGCACCGGATGCAGACTTCACCGAACTGGCCGCCCACTTCAGCCCGCAAGAGCAAGTCGACCTGAGCGTGGCGATCGCCACCATCAACAGCTGGAACCGTCTGGCGGTGGGTTTTCGCAAGATGCCTAAATAACCCGACAAGACGCCGGGATGACTGATCGTTCCCGCGCTCTGCGTGGGAATGCCGCCCCGGACGCTCTGCGTCCAGCGGGCGATGTAAGGCTCAAGTCTTGCGTACGGGTGACGCGGAGCGTCACGGGATGCATTCCCACGCAGAGCGAGGGAACGATCAATGAAGCCGATCTACCACCGGGTTACAGCCAGTCGGCATTCACTTGAAGTAACCCCGTGGCGTGGCGCCGGTCATGGCCTTGAAGAAGGCGATCAGCGCACTGTCACTGGCAAAGCCCAACTCAAAGGCGCAGTACCCGAGACTGCGCCCGGTGGCGAGCAGCTCGATGGCGCGCATCAGGCGCCACTGCTGGCGCCATTGCTGATAGCCCATGCCGGTTTCCCGCAGGAAGATCCGGCCGATGGTTTTGCCGCTGGCGGCCACCTGGCGTTGCAAGGCTTGCAGCTCCGGTGGCAGCGCGTCGAGGTTCTGCAATAACGGCGCCAGGCGTTTGTCCGTGGGCAGGGGCAGCAGCAGCGGTTGCTCGACTGCCTCGCGGATTTCACTCAGGCACAGCGCCAGCAAATGCGCGTATTTGCCCTGTTGCCAATCGGTGTCGAACGCCGCCATTGCCATGGGCTCCAGCACCGCCCGCAGCAGCGCACTCACCTCAATCACCCGCACTTGTGCCGGCAACTGCCCGGCCAATGCCGGGCTGACATACACCGAACGGTAATCCACGGTCTGTTGCATCACTGCCCGGTGCGGCACACCGCCGGGAATCCACGCTGCCCGAGTGGGCGGCAACAGGCACAGTTGGTTGGCCAGGGTAATGCGCGTGCAGCCCTGTTGGGTGAACAGCAATTGCCCGCGCTGATGCTGATGTACACCGGAGTCGTGATCACCCAGCAGGGCGGCGATGCCCACCACGGGCGCGTCGAAGCGGTCGGGATCGAAAGGTGTCTGCGCCGCCAGCCATGCCATGGGATGTCCGATTTCATTGATAAGGTGTCGAAGTCTGGATAATACGCCAGCTGCCGCTGTTTAGACTCCCTGGCCTGTTTACTCGTGAAGAGCGTCTGGATGATGTTGAAAAACTTGCTGGTGCTGGCGGTGGCGCTGCTGATGTTCCCGCAAATCGCACAAACCCTGTATAGCCCTGCGCTGGCGGATATCGGCCAGGCGTTTGCGGTAGGGCCCGAGGCGGCGGGGCAGACCTTGTCGGTGTACTTTCTGGCCTTCGCGTTCGGGGTCGTGGTGTGGGGACGCTTGTGTGACCGCTTCGGCCGGCGCCCGGTGATGCTGGCCGGGTTGGCCCTTTATGGCGCGGCCACAGCGCTGGCCTTGGGCGTGCGTTCGTTCAACGGCCTGTTGCTGGCCCAGGCGGTGGCGGCGTTTGGTGCGGCGGTGGGGTCGGTGGTGACGCAAACCGTGCTGCGCGACCGCTTCAGCGGTGCCGGGCTGGCGCAGGTGTTTTCAGTCGTGGGCATTGCCCTGGCGGCCAGCCCCGCCATTGGCCTGTTCACTGGCGCGGGCCTGGTGCAGCACTTTGGCTATCGCGGGGTGCTCACAGGCTTGTTGCTGCTGGCGCTGACGTTATTGGCCTGGTGCCTGTGGGCCTTGCCGGAAACCCGCCCGGCCTCGCTGCCCACAGCGTCGTTGCGCGGCACCCTGGGCCTGATGCTCAAGGATGCGGCGCTGTGGCGTTCGGTGGGGCTGGTCGCGGTCTTCAATATCGCGCTGTTGAGCTATTACAGCCTGGGGCCGTTTGTGTTCCAGCGCCTGGGGTTGTCTGCCGAGCAGTTCGGCTACAGCGGCGTCCTGCTGGCGTTGGGCTCGGGGCTTGGGGCCTGGCTCAACAAGGGGTTGCTCAAGCGCGGGGCCGGCAGCGAACAGCTGGTGCTGGCAGCCGGTGGCGTGATGTTAGTGGGCAGCGTGCTGGTGGTGCTGTTACAGGACCGTTGGCTGTTCGTGTTGCCGATGCTGTTGGTGGTCATGGCCTTCGGCATGGCGATTCCCAATGTCCTGGGGGCGGCACTCACGGCTTATCGCGACCGCCTTGGCACCGCCGGTGCCTTGTTCGGTTTGCTGTATTACCTGGTGATCGGGGTGGGGTTGACCCTGGCAGCCTGGGTCCAGCAGTTGGGCTGGACCCTGTTGGTGTGCGCCTTGGCGGCGCTATGCCTGGCGATCCCGCGTACCGTCAGAAATTGACCGTGGCACTCAAGCGCGCCGTCAACGGCGCACCCTGGAACAGGTAGTCATCGCCCATGTATTCGCCAGCATCGCGCCAGTAACGCTTGTCGAACAGGTTGTCGACGCTCAGGCGAAACACCGTTTCATAGCCATCGAGTTTGGTGGTGTAGCGGCTGCCGACGTTGACGATGGCGTAGTCGCCCACTTCCACATCACCGGTGCGATTGGCGTACTTGTTGGCGCTGTATTGCACGCCGCCGAGCAGCGCCAGGCCGTCGACCCAGGGCAGGGCGTAGTCGGCGTACAGACTGGCCCGCAGTTTCGGCACGTTGATCGCCTGATGGCGTTCGTATTCCGGCGTGCCGCTGCCCGTCACCCGTGCACGGATGGCCGCGACGCTGGCGGCGATCTGCAAGCGCTGGGTGGCCCAGCCGTTGGCGGACAATTCCAGGCCGGTGTTTTTCTGCTCGCCCTGTTGCACGTAGGTGTAGTCGCCGGCGTCATCCGGCCTGGCATATTGATAGGCCTGGCGAGTCTGGAAGATCGCGGCGGCAAAGCTGATGCGGCGCCAGTCGTATTTCACCCCGGCTTCGATCTGGCGGGAAACTGTCGGGGCGAGGGTTTCATCTTTATTCAGGGCAAACCACGGCGCGGTACCGCCCAGGGACAGGCCTTTGCTGTAGCTGGTGTAGAGCGACAGGTTTTCAATCGGTTTGTAGATCAGCGCCGCCTGGGGCAGGAACACATACTGCCGGGTGTGGCGCGACTCGTTGCCCTGATCATCGAAAGCCTTTTCGTCCAGGCGCACTTCGCGGCCGCCCACGATGGTCTGCCATTGCTCGTTGAAGCTGATGCGGTCGGTGACGAACAGGCCGTATTGGCGGCTGTCGAGGTTGCGATGACTATCGTTCAGGGGCTTATCGGTGGGCGCGAAGTTTTCCGGGTCCTGATTGATATTGCCGGAGCCAATCATCTCGTTGACCGATTCGCGCTTGTCCACCACTCGCCGAAACGCACTGCTGCCAAACGTCAACTCATGCCCCAGGCCACCGGTATTGAACAACCCGGTCATCGCGGCCTGGATTTCATCATCGCGCCGGGTGTCATCAGGGCTGCGGAAGTCATAGATATCGTAGTTGCCTTCCGGGCTGAAGTAGTTCGGTACCTTGGCCCCGGCACAGCTCGCGGACCCGTAGCAGCCCCACGCAAACGAACTGTAATCATCAATCACCACCTTGCTGCGCGCCGCGCTGACGCTGCCTTTCCACTGGTCACTGAAGCGATATTCAAACTTGCCGTTGAGGTTCAGCGAATCAATCCCTACCTGATTCGCACCGCTCTGATGCCCCAGCAGTTTTTTCGGCGACGCGTCGTGCGGCACCTCGGTCCCGCCCAGCAGCTGATAACCCGGCACCGAGCGCTGTTGCTTGTTCTGATACTCGGCATCCAGCTGCAATACCGCGTCGGGGCTGATGTTCCAGTCGAACGCCAGGGACAGGAAATCCCGGTGGCCATTGGCATGTTCGACATAGGAATGCAGGTCTTCATGGGCCACGTTGGCGCGCAGGCCGAACTGCTGCTCGCTGCCAAACCAGCCGCCCACGTCGGTGGCCAGGTAACCACTGCCGCGATCATCGGTGGACACCGTCACCGAGCGCACATCCTCCGGGCGCTTGGTCACGTAATTGATCACGCCGCTGGGCTCGGAAATCCCGCTTTGCATACCCGACAATCCCTTGAGCAGCTCCACGCGCTGCTTGTTCTCCAGGGCAACGTTCTGCTCGCCGGTGATGGTGCGGCCATTGATCTTGTAGCTGCTGGCGGCATTCAGCGAGAAACCGCGCACCACGAAGTTTTCGTAGTAGCCGATGGGCGCATAGCTGTCGCCCACCGAGGCGTCATTGCGCAGCACTTCGCTGAGCAAGCGCGCCTGCTGGTCCTTGATCAACGACTCGTTGAACACCGCGATCGAGGCCGGCGTGTCGAGCAACGGCGCCTCATTGAAAGCGCCCACCGACGCGGTGTCGGTGTTATAGCCGGATTCATCCTGGCCCTGGACCTTCACCTCCGGCAGCTCGATATCAGCCGCCTGGCTGCTTCCAATACCTGCGCTGAGCAACAGGCCGAGGGCAAAACGTGAAGGGGCAGCGGGGCGAAGACGCAAAACCATGGGGGAAGGCCTGAGAGCGCAGAGCGGAGGGCGCATAAGCTAGGCATAACGGCGGCGTTTTACAAGTTTTCGAGAATGGTTCGCTTTGAGACGTCCCGTCTCAGCCCGCAGATCAATCCTGCTGCTGCTCGACAGCGGCCCCTGGCAACTGCGATAGACAAGGCTTCTCTCACCGTTGAAGGAGATCGTCATGAGTATCGCTGGAAAAGTTGCACTGGTGACCGGCGCCGGGCAAGGCATCGGCCGGGCCATCGCCCTGCGCCTGGCGCGGGATGGCGCCGACATAGCGTTGGTGGACATCAACAGCGCGAAGATTGAAGCGGTGGCGGCCGAAGTCGTTGCACTGGGGCGCAAGGCCTCGGTGTATGTCGCCGATGTCTCGAAGCTGGAGCAAGTGGTCGCGGCGGTGGACCATGCCCACCAGACCCTGGGCGGCTTCGACATCATCATCAACAACGCCGGTGTCGCACAGATTGATGCACTGCTGGACGTGACTCCGGAACAGGTCGACCGCACGCTGCGTATCAACGTGCAGGGCACACTCTGGGGCATCCAGGCCGCAGGCAAGAAATTCAAGGCGCTGAAGCAGAAGGGCAAGATCATCAATGCCTGCTCGATTGCCGGCCATGAAGGCTTTGCGCTGCTGGGGGTGTATTCGGCCACCAAGTTTGCCGTGCGCGCGCTGACCCAGGCCGCGGCGAGGGAACTGGCCATTGACGGGATTACCGTCAACGCCTACTGCCCGGGTGTGGTGGGCACCGACATGTGGGTCGAGATCGACAAGCGCATGGCCGAGATTACCGGCGCCGAGGTGGGGGCGACGTACAAGAAGTATGTGGACGGGATTGCGTTGGGCCGGGCGGAAACACCGGAGGATGTGGCGGGGCTGGTGTCGTACCTGGCGGGGCCGGATTCGGATTACATGACCGGGCAATCGCCGTTGATTGATGGCGGGATTCTGTACCGCTGAGCCGGCGGAATCACTCGGTCAAAAAATGTGGGAGCGGGCTTGCTCGCGAAGGCGGAGTGTCAGCCACCGGAAATGTTGACTGGTACACCGCCTTCGCGAGCAAGCCCGCTCCCACATTTTTGACCGTGTTGGGTCAGTGCTTGCCGGGCATGTCGATACCCAGCTGGTTAACCCGCCGATACAAGGTCGCCCTGGAAATCCCCAACGCCTGCGCCGCCGCCAGCGGCTTCCATCGATGCCGAATCAGTGCGTCCAGCACCAACTGCCGTTCCGGGCTGACGCTTTCCGATGTTTCCACCGCAACCGCGTTACCGCGAACTTCCACCGGCAAATCCGCCAGTTGAATCGTCCCGCCATCGCACACCGCACACGCATACGCCAACACATGCCGCAGTTGCCGCACATTCCCCGGCCAGGCATAACCCAGCAGCGACTCCAGCGCCGCTGCCGCGATCCCGACCGCAACACCGCTGTGCCGCGCCTCCTGCTCCAGAAGCCGATTGATCAATGCCAGTTTGTCCATGCGCTCGCGCAATGGCGGCACACAGAACCGCGCACAGCCCAACCGGAAATACAAATCCTCGCGAAAGCTTCCAGCACTCACCAGCGCCGCCAAGTCCCGATGGCTGGCGCAGATCACCTGGATATCCACCGCCCGGGTTTTTGCCCCGCCCAGCGGCGCCACTTCACCTTCGGCCATTACCCGCAGCAGTCGCGTCTGCAACGCCAGCGGCATGTCGCCGATCTCGTCGAGAAACAACGTGCCGCCATCGGCCTGCAACAGCAGCCCGGTCATGCCCTTGCTGGAGGCACCGGTAAATGCCCCGGCCACGTAGCCGAACAGTTCGCTCTCGATCAGGTTTTCCGGGATCGCCGCGCAGTTCACCGCCACAAAGGGTCCGTCGCGACGGGCGCTGCGTTCATGCAACTGGCGGGCAAACACTTCCTTGCCGGCGCCGGTTTCGCCCTGGACCAGCACCGGCAGGTTGCGGTCCTTGACCCGCACGGCCAGGCGCAGATGTTCTTCTACTCGCGGGTCTACCTGATGACTCGAAGACACCGTCGCACGTGCAGCCTTACGCCGCGGCGCGCTGACCCGTACCTGCAACGCCCCCGGCTCGCCGAGCCAATGCAACTGCTGCGTCGATTGATCGGTCACGGCGCGCAACGCGTCCAGGTCAAACACTTCGCCGATATGCTCCGGCAACTGCCCGAAGCGCAATCTCAGGGCCTGCCGCGCCTTGCTGTTCAAGGCTTGCAGCCGCCCATCCTGATCCCACGCCAGCAGCATGTCCGGCTGGCTGTCGACGTAACCGGGCGTGCTGTGGGCCTGCAACATCCAATGTTGCCGGGCGCTGTGCATGAAAAACGCGTTCTCGATGGCCCGCGCGCTTTGCGCCACCATCTGCCGCACCAGGTGCTGGCTGCGCCGGTCATCCGGCGATTTCAGGGCGGAGGCGTCCATCACGCCCAGCAGGTTGCCCTGGGGATCAAAGATGGGTGCGGCAGAGCAGGTCAGGCCGATAAACGCCGCACGAAAGTGGTCGCGCTTGTGCACGGTGACCGCGGCCTTGCTGGTCAGCACCGTGGCCACGCCGCAGGTGCCTTCCTCGGCTTCCGACCAGCAGGTGCCCAGGTACAGGCCGGCCTTGCGGCAGTCGTTACGAATGCCGGCGTCCACACGATGGTCGATGGTCTGGCCCTGGGCGTCGGTAAGCATCACGCAGTAATCGGCGTGGCGCACCCGGTTGTGAATCTGCCCGACTTCCTCGCTGGCGATGCGCATGAACAGTTCGGCGCGTTCGCGGCATTCCTTGAGCAGGGTGCTGGTGAGGATGCGCGGCCCTTGCAGTGAACCGGGGTCGAGGTGGTGCTGCTCCATGGAGCGGCGCCAGGAATCAAAAATCAGCGACGGCACCGGAGCCTGGGGCAGGCGGTCGGCGTTGCGTACCACGCGGCTGACACAGTCGACATGGTCCTTGGAGTTCACGGCGAGCATTGAAGCCTCCGGTTCTCGATCCTTGTTGTTATGCCCGCCATTAAGCGCCCATGGGCCGGGAGGAACAAGGCCGGCCTGACCAACTGCCCGAGGTGAGACGCAGCGTCTCATTGCGCCGCAGACGCTGCGGGCAGGTTGCAACGGCGCGTCTCATTGAACGGCCCACAGTGGCACGTCCACGCTTCCAGGCAACTGCTCTGGGTCAAGGCTTTCCCGGGTTTTCCAACGGATTGGCACAGGCCGTGCTGAGTGCCTTGCAGCTGGCCTGATCCAGCCTTTTGTGTGTCGAGACAACCTGGAGAACAACAAGATGTCCACTCACCTGTCCACCGATCAATTGCTCCATGCCTACACCGTGATGCGCACCATCCGTGATTTCGAAGAACGCCTGCACGTGGAATTCGCCACCGGCGAGATTCCCGGTTTCGTGCATTTGTATGCCGGCCAGGAGGCCAGCGCCGCCGGGGTCATGGCCCACCTCAACGATGAAGATTGCATCGCGTCCAACCACCGTGGCCACGGCCATTGCATCGCCAAGGGTGTGGACGTGTTCGGCATGATGGCCGAGATCTACGGCAAGAAAACCGGGGTGTGCGGCGGCAAGGGCGGCTCCATGCACATCGCCGACCAGGAGAAGGGCATGCTCGGCGCCAACGGCATTGTGGGTGCCGGGGCGCCGCTGGCAGCCGGTGCGGCGCTGGCGGCCAAGCTCAAGGGCAGCGCGGGGGTGGCGGTCGCGTTTTTCGGCGACGGCGGCTCCAACGAGGGCGCGGTGTTCGAAGCGATGAACCTGGCCTCGATCATGAACCTGCCGTGCCTGTTCGTGGCCGAGAACAACGGTTATGCCGAAGCCACCGGGTCCGGCTGGTCGGTGGCCTGCAAGGACATTGCCGAGCGCGCCGTGGGTTTTGGCATGCCGGGGGTGATTGTCGACGGCAACGACTTTTTTGCCGTGCACGCCGCCCTCGGCGTTGCGGTAGAGCGTGCCCGCAGCGGTAAAGGGCCGACGCTGGTGGAGGTCAAACTGAGCCGTTTCTACGGCCACTTCGAAGGCGATGCGCAAACCTATCGCGGCCCGGACGAAGTGAAAAACCTGCGGGAAACCGGCGACTGCCTGAGCCTGTTTCGCCAGCGCTGCACCGCCGAAGGCTGGCTCGACGCGGCTCAGTTCGAACGCATCGACACCGAAGTCGCGCAGCTGATCGAAGACGCCGTGCGCCTGGCCAAGTCCGATCCCAAACCCCAGGCCGCCGACCTGCTGAGCGATGTCTACGTCGCCTACCGCTAACCGCCACCCACTACAAAAACAATCCGTGGAGAAGTCATCATGGCTAGAAAAATCAGCTATCAGCAGGCAATCAACGAAGCCCTGGCCCAGGAAATGCGCCGCGACCAGAGCGTGTTCATCATCGGCCAGGACGTGTCCGGCGGCACCGGTTCGCCCGGTGAACAGGACGCCTGGGGTGGCGTGCTCGGCGTCACCAAGGGGCTGTATCCGGAGTTCCCCGACCGCGTGCTCGACGCGCCACTTTCCGAGGTCGGTTATGTGGGCATGGCCGTCGGTGCAGCCACCCGTGGCATGCGCCCGGTGTGCGAGTTGATGTTCGTCGACTTTATCGGCTGCTGCCTCGACCAGTTGCTCAACCAGGCGGCGAAGTTTCGCTATATGTTCGGTGGCAAGACCACCACGCCGCTGGTGGTGCGCGCCATGTACGGCGCCGGCCTGCGTGCGGCGGCCCAGCATTCGCAGATGCTCACCTCGATGTGGACGCATATTCCCGGGCTCAAGGTGGTGTGCCCGGCCACGCCCTATGACGCCAAGGGCATGCTGATCCAGGCGATCCGCGACAACGACCCGGTGATTTTCCTCGAACACAAAATGCTCTACAGCCTCCAGGGCGAAGTGCCGGAAGAGCTGTACACCGTGCCGTTCGGCGAAGCCAACTACGTGCGTGAAGGCAACGATGTAACCCTGGTGACCTACGGGCGCATGGTGCACATCGCCCTGGAAGCCGCCGCCAATCTGGCGCGCCAGGGTATCGACTGCGAAGTGTTGGACCTGCGCACCACCAGCCCGCTGGACGAAGACAGCATCCTTGAAAGCGTGGAGAAAACCGGGCGCCTGGTGGTGATCGACGAGTCCAACCCACGCTGCTCGATTGCCACGGACATCAGTGCATTGGTGGCGCAACGGGCGTTCGGCTTCCTGCGCGCGCCGATCGAAATGGTCACCGCGCCTCACACGCCAGTGCCGTTCTCCGATGCCCTGGAGGACCTGTACATCCCCAACGCGGCGAAGATCGAAGCTGCGGTGCTGAAGATTGCCGACAAGAGGAATGCCGCATGATCCATACACTGACCATGCCCAAGTGGGGGCTGTCGATGACCGAGGGCCGGGTTGATGTCTGGCTCAAGCAGCCGGGCGACCCGGTGGAGAAGGGTGAAGAAGTGCTGGATGTCGAGACCGACAAGATTTCCAGCAGTGTCGAGGCACCCTTCAGCGGGGTGCTGCGGCGGGTGTTGGCCCAGAGCGATGAGACCTTGCCCGTGGGGGCATTGCTGGCAATCGTGGTGGAAGGCGAGGCCAGCGAGGCCGAGATTGATGGGGTGATCGAGGCGTTCCAGGCGGGGTTCGTTTCCAGTGCCGCCGAGGCTGAAGCCAGCGGGCCATCGGCACAGAAGGTCGAGGTGGGCGGGCGCCTGCTGCGCTATCTGGACCTCGGGGAGGGCGGCACACCGCTGGTGCTGGTGCACGGCTTTGGTGGCGACCTGAATAACTGGCTGTTCAATCACCCGGTGCTCGCGGCTGAGCGGCGGGTGATCGCCCTGGATTTGCCGGGGCATGGCGAGTCGGGCAAGTACCTGCAAACGGGCGAGCTTGAGGAGCTGAGCCAGGCGGTATTGGCACTGCTGGATTATCTGAAGGTTGACCGGGTACACCTCGCCGGGCATTCCATGGGCGGGCTGGTTTCCCTGAACCTCGCGCGGGTGGCACCGCAGCGTGTGGCGTCGTTGACCCTGATCGCCAGCGCTGGGTTGGGTACGCAGATCAACAGTGACTACCTGCAAGGTTTTATCGACGCGAGCAATCGCAATGCACTCAAGCCGCAACTGGTTCAACTGTTCAGCGATCCGGCGCTGGTGACTCGGCAGATGCTGGAAGACATGCTCAAGTTCAAGCGCCTGGAGGGTGTGGAGCAGGCGTTGCGGCAGATCACCGGGGCGTTGTTCAGCGGTGGTCGGCAGTTGGTGGATCTACGCAACGTTGTCGGGCAGCAGCCGAGCCTGGTGATCTGGGGCAGTGAGGACGCAATCATTCCGGCGAGCCATGCCCAGGGGTTGGAGGCTCAGGTGGAGATACTGCCGGGGCAGGGGCATATGGTGCAGTTGGAGGCGGCGGAGCGGGTGAATCAGTTGATGCTGGCGTTTCTTCGGACCTGATCGTTCCCACGCTCCGCGTGGGAACGATCTTCAAATGTGGGAGCGGGCTTGCTCGCGAAGGCGGTGTATCAGTGCCAGATTTATTGACTGACCCACCGCATTCGCGAGCAAGCCCGCTCCCACACAAGCCAGCTCCCACACTTACCTCTGGCGCTTCAGGGTCTCGCTGGGCAACTCCTGAAACAACGCCCGATAACTGTTGGAAAACCGCCCCAAATGCCAGAACGACCAATTCATCGCCACCTCCGCCACGGTGGTGTCCACTGACGGCGGGTTCAACAACTCCCGCCGTGCACTGTTCAACCGGCGCAACCGCAACCACTGCGCCGGGCTCATCCCGGTATACGTCTTGAACCCGTGCTGCAACTGGCGCAACGGCACCCCGGCAATGCGCGCCAGCTGCAGCAGGTTGACGGTTTCATCCGGCACATCCGCCGCCCATTCGCCAATGCGCGCCATGATGATTCGCTCCTCGGTGCGTCGCTGCAATGAGCCCTTGTCGAGGCACACGCAGGCGTTGTCGAGGATGAACAGGCAGTCGTCCAGTAACTGCTGAGTCAGCGCATCACGACTCGGCGGGTCAAGCGTCGCCGACAGCCGCGTCAGCGTGCCGCTGAGCCAGCGGCTGAACAACGGGTTTTGCAGGGAGTTGAGCGGGGCCATGAACAACCCCTCCAGCTTCGCCACATCCAGACCATGGCGCTGGACAAACTGCGGCCCGAACACCACTGCCACTTCGCGGTAGTTTTCCGGGGTGATCCAGGTGTTGCGGCTTTCGCCATTGAGCACGTACAGCGCGTTGTCGCTGCCATCGAAACAGAACGCCAGGGAACCCGGCGGCGCGTTGAAGTTCTGCTCCACCCGGGTGTTCATCCGCTCTTCGTACACCTCGACACCTTGCAGGTCGAGGTAGCGGATCTGCCCGGCGAAATGCCCTGGGGACATCTGCTGGTACTGCTGCACCCAACCGGGTGTCGCACTGCATTGAGCGGCCACATCACCGGTGGTGAAGGCCTGTACGCGCAAAGCTGTTGCCTGTGTCATGGGTAACCTGGGCGCACTCTATTGGTGCGTTGTGGTTGGCGCAAAGTGGATAGATGCCGTTGGGCGGCTGGCCCAAGATAGACCTCAATGCGCCGCGAGGGAAGCCCGCGGCGCAGCATCCAACCCATGACGAGGTCCTTATGAACGCCCCCTTCGATCAGCTGTCCGCCTGGCTGAAAGAACACAAGATTACCGAAGTCGAATGCGTGATCAGTGATTTGACTGGCATCGCACGCGGCAAGATTTCGCCCACCAACAAGTTCCTGCATGAGCGAGGCATGCGCCTGCCGGAAAGTGTGTTGCTGCAAACGGTAACCGGGGACTTTGTCGACGACGATATCTACTACGACCTGCTGGACCCGGCCGACATCGACATGATCTGCCGCCCGGTGTCCAACGCCACCTACGTGGTGCCATGGGCCATCGAGCCGACGGCCATCGTGATCCACGACACCTTCGACAAGCAGGGCAACCCCATCGAACTGTCGCCGCGCAACGTGCTGAAAAAGGTCCTGCAACTCTATACCGACCAGGGCTGGCAGCCGATTGTCGCGCCGGAGATGGAGTTCTACCTGACCCAGCGCTGCGAAGACCCGGACCTGCCGCTGAAGACCCCGCTGGGCCGTTCCGGTCGCGCCGAAAGTGGCCGCCAGTCGTTCTCCATCGACGCTGCCAACGAGTTCGACCCGCTGTTCGAAGACGTCTACGACTGGTGCGAAGCCCAGGGCCTGGACCTCGACACGCTGATCCATGAAGACGGCCCGGCGCAGATGGAAATCAACTTCCGCCACGGCGATGCCCTGGACCTGGCCGACCAGATCACCGTGTTCAAACGCACCCTGCGCGAGGCTGCACTCAAGCACAACGTGGCGGCCACCTTCATGGCCAAACCGGTGGCCGACGAGCCCGGCAGCGCCATGCACCTGCACCAGAGCGTGGTGGAGATCGCCACCGGCAAGCAGGTGTTTGTCGATGAGCACGGCAACAAGAGCCAACTGTTCCTCAACCACATCGGCGGCCTGCAGAAGTACATCCCCAAGCTGCTGCCGATGTTTGCGCCTAACGTCAACTCGTTCCGCCGCTTCCTGCCGGACACCTCGGCACCGGTCAACGTCGAGTGGGGCGAAGAAAACCGCACCGTCGGCCTGCGGGTGCCCAGCTCCAGCCCCGACGCCATGCGCGTGGAAAACCGCCTGCCGGGCGCCGACGCCAACCCGTACCTGGCCATCGCCGCCAGCCTGCTGTGCGGCTACCTCGGCATGATCGAAAAGGTCGAGCCCAGCGCCCCGGTGGAGGGCCGCGCCTACGAGCGCCGCAACCTGAGGCTGCCGATCACCATCGAAGACGCCCTGGCGCGCATGGAAGAGTGCGACACCGTCAAGCAGTACCTGGGGGACAAGTTTGTGCGCGGCTACGTCGCGGTCAAGCGCGCCGAGCACGAGAATTTCAAGCGGGTGATCAGCTCCTGGGAACGTGAGTTCCTGCTGCTGAGCGTCTGACGACTCGTCCGTAGCAGCTGTCGAGCCTTAGCGAGGCTGCGTCGGGCCCGCCGCAATTGTGTCTGATACATCGCTACGCAGCCTCGCCAAGGCTCGACAGCTGCTACGGGCAGAATGGCTGGATGAATACATAAAAATCAATCAAGCAAAGGGGTGTCGATATGCGTCTGGTGAAAAAGCTTCTCCCGCTGGCCTTGGCGGCGTTGTTCAGCAGCGCGGGCCACGCCGCGCAGACGGTCAGTGTGTACAACTGGACCGACTACATCGGTGAGACCACCTTGGCCGACTTCCAGGCCAAGACCGGGATCAAGGTGATCTACGACGTGTTCGACTCCAATGAAACCCTGGAGGGCAAGCTGCTTGCCGGCCGTACCGGCTACGACGTGGTGGTGCCGTCCAACCACTTCCTGGCGCGCCAGGTAAAGGCCGGCGCGTTCCTCAAGCTGGACCGTTCGCAGCTGCCCAACTTCAAGAACCTCGACCCCAAGCTGCTCAAGCTGCTGGAGAAAAACGACCCGGGCAACGAGCATTCGGTGCCGTACCTGTGGGGCACCAACGGCATCGGCTACAACGTGGACAAGGTCAAGCAGGTGTTGGGCATCGACCATATCGACTCGTGGGCCGTGCTGTTTGAACCGGAGAACATCAAGAAGCTCCACGAGTGCGGCGTCGCGTTCCTCGACTCGGCGGATGAACTGTTCCCGGCGATCCTCAACTACATGGGCAAGGACCCGCGCAGCGAGAATCCCGAAGACTACAAACAGGCCGAGGCCAAGCTGCTGACCCTGCGGCCGTACATCACTTATTTCCATTCCTCCAAGTACATCTCGGACCTGGCCAACGGTGATATCTGCGTCGCCTTCGGTTATTCCGGCGACGTGTTCCAGGCGGCCAACCGTGCCAAGGAAGCCAAGAACGGCGTGAACATCGCCTACTCGATCCCCAAGGAAGGCAGCAACCTGTGGTTCGACCTGCTGGCCATCCCGGCGGACGCCGCCAACCCGAAAGCCGCCCATGCCTTCATCAACTACTTGCTGGACCCTGAAGTGATCGCCAAGGTCAGCGCCAGCGTCGGCTACGCCAACCCGAACCCGGCGGCCAAGGCCTTCATGGCCCCCGAGCTGGTGAACAACCCCGAGATCTACCCGTCCCAGGAAGTGCTCGACAAACTCTACATTTCCACCACCCCGACGCCCGCCGTCATGCGCTTGATGACGCGGTCCTGGAGCAAAGTGAAGACCAACAAATGAACCGTTCCTCCTCCGACCACGCTCGTTCCTATTACCTGGCTTCGGCCAACGCCATGCCCCGGCGCCCAGCGCTGGGGGCTGACCTGACCGCCGATGTGTGTGTGATCGGCGGTGGGTTCACCGGGGTCAACACCGCCATCGAACTGGCCCAGCGTGGGCTGTCGGTGATCCTGCTGGAGGCCCGGCGGATTGGCTGGGGCGCCAGCGGGCGCAATGGCGGGCAGTTGATTCGCGGGATTGGGCATGACGTATCGGGCTTTGCCAGGTACGTGGGGGAGGAGGGCGTGCGTTACCTGCAGCAGGCCGGGATCGATTCGGTGGCGCTGGTGGGCGAGCGGATTCGCGAGCACGGGATTGACTGTGATTTGCGCTGGGGGTTTTGCGAGTTGGCGAATACGCCGGCGCAGTTTGCGGCGTTTCAGGGGGAGCTGGAGAGCCTGGCTGCCTTGGGGTATGCGCCTGAAACGCGGTTGGTGGCATCGCAGGATATGGCGCAGGTGGTTGGCTCAGGCTTGTATGCCGGTGGCCTGGTGGACATGGGCTCCGGGCATCTGCACCCGTTGAACCTGGTGCTGGGGGAGGCGGGTGTGGCCGAATCCCTTGGGGTGCGGATCTTTGAAGACAGCCCGGTGCTGGAGTTGATCCATGGCGACACGGTGCAGGTACGTTGCGAGTTTGGCAGAGTGCGCGCCGGCAACCTGGTGCTGGCGTGCAATGCGCATCTGGAGGAACTGGAGCCGAAGTTGAGCGGCAAGGTGCTGCCAGCGGGGAGCTACATCATTGCGACCGAGCCGCTGTCGGTTGGGGTGGCTGATCAGTTGATTCCGCAGAACCTGGCGTTGTGTGATCAGAAAGTGGGGTTGGATTATTACCGCCTTTCGGCGGATCGGCGGTTGTTGTTTGGGGGGGCTTGTCATTATTCGGGGCGTGATCCGGTGGATATCGCGGGGTATATGCGGCCGAAGATGCTCAAGGTTTTTCCGCAGTTGGCGAATACCGCGATTGAGTTTCAGTGGGGGGGGAAGATTGGGATTACGGCTAACCGGTTTCCGCAGGTGGGGCGGTTGAAGCAGCACCCGAATGTGTTCTATGCCCAGGGGTATTCGGGGCATGGCCTTAACGTGACGCATTGGTGTGCGCGGTTATTGGCGGAAGGAATTCATGCGGGGCAGAGTAAAGGGTTGGATATTTTCAGCCAGGTGCCGCATATGACGTTTCCCGGGGGGAAGGTGTTGCGTTCGCCGCTGTTGGCGTTGGGGATGTTGTGGTATCGGGTTCGGGAGATGGTGGGGTGATTGATTGGGTACATATCCGTTTCTTCGGTAACGGCCACCTAGGGTTTCGCTCTTACAGCGAGTCACTTTGCAAAAGCGGCAAAGTAACCAAAACGCTCTGCCCCGCCTGTCGGCACCTCGCCTAGGCTCGGCGTTCCCTCACTCCGGCACCGCGAAGCGGGCCGCCGCGACGGGCCATCCATGGCCCGGCGCGGCTAAACCGGCGTCCTGCCGGTTTACCCGCTCCGCACTGCCTGCGTTCGGCCTCGGGCTGATTGGGGCAGTCAGATCAAGATCAAGATCAAAAGCACAGCGGCCTCCCGGCCGGCTTGAGTGTTAAAAGCAGAGGCAAGATCCAGAGCTGACGCAGAGCCGCTTTTCTGTGGGAGCGGGCTTGCTCGCGAAAAACCTGAGAGCGCCGCGTTCATCCAGAATGCCCGCGTCATCGTTAACGACCTTCGCGAGCAAGCCCGCTCCCACATTTGGACCGTGCCCGCTTTAGCTTTTGATTTTGCTTTTAACACTCAAGCCGGCCGGTAGGCCGCTGTGCTCTTGATCTGCTTTTGATCTTGATCTTAGGCGCCCCGTTAAACCACGCTGGCCGAACGCAGGCTTTGGAGCGTGGGTAACCCGGCAGGACGCCGGGTTAGCCGCGCTGGGCCAAGGATGGCCCATCGCGGCGGCCCACGGTCCAAAGCCGGAGTGAGGGCACACCGAGCCTAGGCGAGGTGCCGAGTGGTGGGGCAAGAGCCTTTTGGTTACTTTTGGGCTCCTTTCAAAAGTGACCCGCTGTAAGAGCGGAACCCATTTAAGCCATCACCCAAATAATGGATATTCACCCCCAAAGCCTACCGCTCAATCGACCGACTCCACCGCGCATTCCACTCGGGTCGTGCCTGGTTCACCTGATCCCAGTCAATCGAAATCGCCGTCTGCAAATAACTGTTCATCGCCTCTACCCGCGCCCGGGTTTTGTCGGTAGTCGGCGTCGTAGGATTCGAAGGAATCTGATCCCCCAGTTCCAAAGCCGGCGCCTGAGCCTCTGCGGTCAACAAGAACTGCGCCAGTTTTTGCGCCAACTCCGGCTGGTCATTCCGCGCAATCACACACTCCGCCACGTTCAACACCACCGCGCCTTCTTTCGGCTGCGCATACTCCATCGGCACACCCAACAACTGTTGCGTGGTCACCTGCGTCGGCGTCAGCGGAAAGATCGCCGCCTCATCCGTCTGCACCATCTCGGAAATCTTCGCCGAGCTGGCGATGTACTCCAGCACGTTGGGCCCGACGGTTTTCGGCCAGGCCTTGAACCCCGGCTCCACGTTGGTCTCGCTACCCCCCTGAATCCGGTTGAACATGAGGAACCCGTGCAACCCAAATGTAGACGAGGCCAACGACTGGAACACCACCTTGTCCTTGAAGCGCGGGTCGGCCAGGTCCATCCACGACGTCGGCGGCGCCCAGCCCTTTTCCTTGAACATCTTGGCGTTGTAACCCAACCCGGTCACCCCGAGCGTCACCGCAACCGCTTCTTCCTTGATCTTCGCCTTGGCCGGAATCTGGTCCAGGATCGGGTTGGGCGTGAGCTTCTCGCACAACCCCATGGAAATCGCGCGGTACATGATGCCGTCGTCGAGGAACATCACGTGCATCTGCGGGTTGTCCTTGTTGGCCTGCACCTTGGCCAGGATGTCCGACGAGGTGCCCGGCACGATCACCACCTTGACGTTATTGGCCTTTTCGAACGCGGGCAGCACCTTGTCGGCGTAGACCCGCTCCATGGTCCCGCCGTTCATGCCCAGGTACAGCGTCGGTGCGGCATGGGCCGCCGTGCTCAACAGGGCGAGGGACAGGCAAGACAGCGCAGTACGTTTGATCATGTGCATAAATCTTCCTCTCAGGCTTGGAAACGACGGATGGAAAATGCTTCGATGGGTTGCCGGCTGGCCCCCGTGCAGACGATTTCTGCCAGGGCTTCACCGACCGCGGGGCCGAGCTGGAACCCGGCGCCGGCAAAGCCGAAACCGTGAAGCAGGCCGGGTTGGGTGCTGCTGTCGCCGATCACCGGTTCGTGGTCGGGTAGATAACCTTCGGTGCCGCTCCAGGTGCGGATCGCTTGGGCACCTTTGAGGAACGGGTACAACTCGCCGGCGTTGCGCAGAATCTCCAGCACCGCCGCCTGGCCCGGGCGGGCTTGTTGCGGGCCCAGGGCAAAGCCGCGCCCGCCACCGAGGATGCAATTGCCCCGGGCGACTTGCCGCGCATAAATCCCGCCGCCTTCCACCCCGGTGCTCACGTCCATCACCACCGGCAACGGCTCGGTCACCAGCATCGCCGGGTGCGCCGAGGTCATCGGCACCGGCTCGCCAAAGTGCGCGGCCACGGTGCCGGCCCAGGCGCCGGCGCAGTTCAGCAGCCAGGGGGCTTGCAGCTGCAGCCCATTGGCACAGCGCAACTGAAACCGCTGGCCGTCATGTTCAAGATGGGTGACTTCGGTTTGCTCCATCACCCTCGCACCGTGGCGTTGCGCTGCGCGGGCAAAGGCGGGGGAGACCAGGCGCGGATTGGCGTGGCCGTCTTCGGGGCATAACGACGCGCCGACTGCCACATCACCCACCCACGGGAACCGGGCGCGCAGTTGAGCGTGGTCAAGCATTTGCAGGCCCAGGCCAAAGCCGCGTGTAGCGTCGGCGTAAGCCTGCAGAGCCGCCAGATCGTCATGACTGCGGGCCAGTTTCAAATGCCCGGAGCGCACGTATTCGCCGTCGATGCCAATCAGCCCCGGCAAGTCGGACCACAGCTCATGGGCACGTTGCGATAGCGGCAGTTGGTGCAATGGCCGCCCCTGGCGCCGCACGCCGCCATAGTTCACACCACTGGAGTGCGAGCCACAAAAGTCCCGCTCCAGCAGCACCACGCGGCGACCTTTCTGCGCCAGCATCAACGCCGCCGAGGCCCCGACTATCCCGCCACCCAACACGATCACTTCACTGTCGATCATGGCTGCACCTCCACGCCAAACGGCAAGGGTTTGATCGGTGCCTGGCCACGCAGGCGGCCAACGTTTTCAATCTCGCGGCCACTGCGCTGGGCAACGATTTCCGCCGCCGCCAGCCCGCACATCCGGCCCTGGCAGCGGCCCATGCCAACCCGGCAATGGGCCTTGACCCGGTTCACTTCCCAGTGGCCTTCGTCCACCACCGCGCGTACTTCGCCGACGCTGACTTCTTCACAGCGGCACAGGATCAGTTCGTCCGGAGCTTCAGCGGCCCAGTTTTCCGGGAAGGGGAAGGCGGTTTCCAGGCCGTGGCGAAAGCGCTGGATACCTGCCAGTTGTTGTTCCAGCACGGGCCCGCGACGGTGGTCGATGGCAACACCGCTGTCTTCGAGCAAGGCCAATGCCGCTCGCTCGCCGGCCATTTGCGCCGCGTCGGCGCCCATGATTCCTGCACCGTCGCCAGCCAGATACACGCCCGCGACACTGCTACGCCCGGCCGCATCTCGCTGGGGCAACCAGGCGCGGTTCAATGCATTCCAGGCAAATTCACACCCAAGCAAATCCGCCAGTTGGGTCTCGCTGCGCAGGGCATGGGCGAAGGCCACGGCATCACAGGCGATTTCCTGCTGGTCCCAGTGGATGCCCGTCACTCGTTGCTCGCCCTCAATCCGCGACAACGTTGCCCCTTGATGCACCGGGATGCCGTGGGCCGTTAGCCAGGCGCGGTAGTACAAACCCTTGGCCAGGGTCGCCGGCTGGCCGAGCAATGCCGGCAGGGCGCGGCATTGGGCGCTGAACGGCGCGCTGTCGAGCACCGCCACCACCTTGGCCCCGGCCTTGGCGTACTGATACGCCACCAGGTACAGCAACGGCCCGCTGCCGCAAAACGCGACGCGCTCACCGATGGCGCAGCCTTGATACTTCAGCGCGATTTGCGCCGCGCCCAGGCTGTACACACCGGGCAGCGTCCAGCCCGGCACGGGCAGGATGCGGTCGGTGGCGCCCGTGGCGACGATGATCTGCGCGTATTCGATGCTTTCGGCGTGGCCGTTGTTGAGCATGTCCAGGCGGCCATTTTCCGCATTCCACACCAGGGTTTCCGGCCGGTAGTCGATCCGGGTGGCCAGCTCATCCATGGTGCGATGCAGCGCTGTCGCCTTGCCCGCTTCAAACCCATACAGCTGCTTGGCCGAGCGCTGGAAGTTCGCCGGCTGGCGCCGATAGATCTGGCCGCCACCGCGCAGGCTCTCGTCCACCAACACCGGGGTTACGCCATGGTCCAGCAAGGTCCGGGCTGCGGTAATGCCCGCCGGGCCTGCGCCCACTATCACCACGCTCTTCATGCCTGGCGCCCCGGGTCACGGCGAATCGCCTGGCCGTCTTCCAGCAAGGTCGAACAGGCGCGCACTCGCCGACCATCTTCCAGGCGTACCCAGCAATCCTGGCAGGCCCCCATCAAGCAGAAACCGGCGCGGCGTTCGGCGCTGAAATCACTGCCCCGCAGGTGCTCGGCGCAGGTCAGTACCGCAGTCAGCAAGGTGTCCCCGAGCAGGCCCGTGGCAGGCTGCCCATCGAGGGTGAACGCCAGGCTGGGCCGCTCGGTTTCCGCCAGTCGTTTGAACAGTGCCATCAATGTTTCCCTACCAACACGCGATCCAGGCCGTAGACCCGGTCCAGCAGAATCATGGCCGCCGCCGTCAACCCGATCACCAGCGCCGACACGGCCGCCATCATCGGGTCGATGGATTCGGTGGCGTACACGTACATGCGCACCGGCAAGGTCTGGGTGGCCGGCGAGCTGACAAAGATCGACAGGGTCACTTCATCGAAACTATTGATGAACGCCAGCAACCAGCCGCCGGCCACGCCGGGCAGAATCATCGGCAAGGTGATCTGGCGAAACAGGGTGAAGCGGCTGGCGCCGAGGGATTCGGCAGCCTGCTCGGCGCTGCGGTCAATGCCGATGGCGGCCGCCAATACCAGGCGCAATACGTAAGGCGTGATGATCACCACGTGGGCCAGCATCAACCAGGTGAAGCTGCCGTTGACGCCCATCATTGCGAACAGCCGCAGCATCGCCACCCCCAGCACCAGGTGCGGGATGATGATCGGTGAGAGGAACAGCGCACTGAAGAAGTTACGGCCGGGGAACTGGTAGCGACTGATTGCCAGCGCCGCCGGTACCGCGATCAACGTCGCCAGGGTGGCGGCAACGAACGCCAGGACCAGGCTGTTGTAGAACGCCTGGATAAAGTCCGCGCGCTCGAACACCGCATGAAACCAGCGCAGGGAGAAGCCCGAAGTGGGCAGGCTCAAGGTGTTTTCCGGGGTGAAGGCCACCAGGCACACCACCACCAGCGGCGCCATCATGAACAGCACCACCAGGCCGTGAAAGCCCAGGGCCAAAGGACCGTTTCTGGACATCGTCTTATACTCCCAGGGACTTTTTGTAGCGGCCTTCGACCATGCGGTTCCAGCTCAGCATGATCAGCAAGTTGACCAACAGCAGCACCACCGCGATGGTCGCGCCCATGGGCCAGTTGAGTTCCGAGAGGTATTGGTCGTAGACCACCGTGGCGACCATCTTCAGGCGGCGTCCGCCCAGCAGGCCGGGGATCGCGAAGGAGCTGGCAGCCAGGCCGAACACGATCAGGGTGCCGGACAGCACGCCGGGCATCACCTGCGGCAACACGATCTTGCGCATCACCGTGGCCTGGCTGGCACCCAGGGACAGCGCCGCCTGTTCCGCCGACGGGTCGAGCTTCTGCAGGGAGGTCCACACCGGGATGATCATGAACGGCAGCATCACGTGCACCAGTGCGATGATCACGGCGAACGAGGTGTACAGCAGCTTCACCGGCTTGCCGCCCAGGGCCTGGATCACCTGGTTCACCAGGCCATCGGCACCCAGCAGCAGGCTCCAGCCGAAGGCCCGCACCACCACCGAAATCAGCAGCGGGGTGAGGATCAGGATCAGGAAGATCGAGCGCCATGGCGTGCCCATGCGGCTGAGGATGTAGGCCTCGGGCACGCCGATCACCACACACAGCAAGGTCACCAGGGCACTGATCCAGAAGGTGCGCCAGAAGATTTCGTAGAAGTACGAATCGCTGAACAGCGACAGGTAGTGGGCGAAGGTCCACTCATCGGCCTTCACCCCAACCTGATAGTCGAACACGTTGAACGACAGCACCAGTGTCAGGCCCAGGGGCAGGATCAGCAGCCCGAAAAACAACACCAGCGCCGGCAACGACAACAGGTAGCCACGGCTCATGCGCGCACCTCATCCGCGGCCAGCACCCGCAACAGGTTCGACTCCCAGTCCAGGCCCACTGCAGCGCCGCAAGCCAATGGCGCGCTGCCGTCATTGCGGCGGACCACGGTCAGCTCGCCGATCTGGGTCTTGATGCGGTACAGCCATTGGCTGCCGAAGAAGTAGCTGTCGAGGATCCTGCCTTGCAGCCGGCCGTTGCCGGCCGCCACCAGGTCGATCTTTTCCGGGCGCAGGCTCAGGGTCAGTTCGCCGTTGCCGGGCTCGAAGCGCACTTGCGGCGCGCCGAGTTGATCGAAGTCGCCCGCCAGCAGGTTGGCCTTGCCGACAAAATCCGAGATAAAGCGTGTGCGCGGGTGTTCATAGAGTTTGTACGGCGCGTCGATCTGCGTCACGCGCCCGGCCTGCATCACTACTACCCGGTCGCTGATGGACAGCGCCTCGGCCTGGTCGTGGGTGACCATCAGGGTGGTGATCCCGACTTCACACTGGATGCGACGGATCTCGAACTGCATCTCTTCGCGCAGGTTGGCGTCGAGGTTGGAGAGGGGCTCGTCCAGCAGCAACACCGGCGGCTCGATCACCAGGGCGCGGGCCAGGGCCACGCGCTGGCGCTGGCCGCCGGACAGTTCCCGCGGGTAGCGCTCGGCGTGGGGCGCCAGGCGCACCAGTTCCAGCACGGTCTTGACTCTGCTTGCGATCTCAGTGGCAGGCACCTTGCGCATCTTCAGGCCGAAGGCGACGTTGTCGCGCACGCTCATGTGGGGGAACAGCGCGTAGCTCTGGAACACCACGCCGAGGCCGCGGCTGGCGGGTTTGGCATGGGTGATGTCGCGACCGTCGAGGACGATCTGGCCACCGGTGACGTCGACGAAGCCGGCGATCATTTGCAAGGTGGTGGTCTTGCCGCAGCCCGAGGGGCCAAGCAGGGACACGAATTCGCCTTTTTCCACCGCAAGATCAGTGGCGACCACCGCGTCGACGGCGCCGTAGCGTTTGCTCAAGGCGTTGAGTTGGAGAAAAGCCATGTCTGCGTTCCACCTTTTTGAGTCGCGTCGAAACGCGCTTTTTTGTTTTGGGCAGATGCGAAAAGGGTGTTGCGGGTGCGTTGGCGCTCGATCTTGAGTCGGCTGCCGTTAGTTGTTCATTTCGCCCCTGTGGACGCAGATTAGGGCGAAAGACTAGGATGGCGGAAGATGGAATTTCACTGGATAGAGTACTTTTTTCAGTTTCATTCACTGACCAGAATTTAGTGTGAGATATCGGCTTATGGATTCCACTGAGCGGAATGAAAGTGTCAAGGAAGTCGGCGCCGGTGGCGTCTCCCGGTTGTTTGCATTACTGCGCATCCTCGGCGCGGCGCCGGACGGTGGTGAACGGGTGACGCAACTGGCGCAGCAGGTGGGGCTGTCGCAACCCACCACCCACCGACTGCTGCGCAGCCTGATGGACGAGGGCATGGTGGAGCAGGATGCGCGCAGCAAGCGCTATCGGCTGAGCCTGGAGTTCTTTGCCCTGGCGGCGAATGCGGGCAACACCGGCAACCTGCGGGACCTGGTGCGGCCGAGCATGTTGCGCCTCAGTGCATCCTTGGGGGATTCATTGTTCCTGCTGGCGCGCAGCGGGTTTGATGCGATCTGCCTGGACCGCAGTGAGGGGCCGTATCCGATCCGTACCTTTACCGGTGATATCGGCGGCCGCGTTGCGCTGGGGGTGGGGCAGGGCAGCCTGGCGATTTTGGCGTTTTTGCCGGAGGAAGAGCGCGAGACGGTGATCCGCTACAACTTGCCGCGGCTCAAGGATTTTCACCTGTACGACGAGGTGTTTTTGCGTTCGGAGGTGGAGAGTGTGCGGCGGTTGGGGTATGCGGCGCGCAATACCGGGGTGCTGGAAGGCATGGCCGGGTTGGCGGTGCCGATCCTGGATCGCAATGGGCATGCGGTGGCGGCGTTGAGTGTGGCGACCATCAGCGACCGGCTGGGGCCGGGGCGGTTGCCGACGGTGGTGGAGTTGTTGAAGCGCGAGGCGGCGGCGATCGGGCCGAAGATCAACCCGTTTGATCCGACGTTGCGCCGGCCGTCGCAGATCTTCGGTGGGTAGGTAATACCAGTAACGACACAGATCAAATGTGGGAGCGGGCTTGCTCGCGAATGCGGTGTATCAGTAAAAAATTTGGTGACTGACACACCGCATTCGCGAGCAAGCCCGCTCCCACATTTTAGACCGTGGCCATCTGTGGGATCCGGGTTGGACTCATCGCCGCCATCGCCACCGAAGTCGCCGCCGTGCGCGTCTCCACTCCCAGCTTCACATACACATGCTCCAGATGCTTGTTCACCGTCCTCGGACTCAACCCAAGAATGTCGCCAATATCCCGATTGGTCTTGCCACACGCCACCCAACGCAGCACTTCCACCTCCCGCTCCGTCAGTTGAAACCGCGCCGACAATAGCTTGTGCGCCGGCTCATCCTCCAGGGTGATCACGCTCGGCTGTGTCGCCGCACGCGCCGACAGCAAAATCCGCGACGTACGCAAATGCGCCGCCACCCGCGCCAGCACTTCATCCGTCTGGATCGGCTTGGTCACGTAGTCACTCCCGCCCACCTCGAACCCCTGCACCACATGCTTGCTGTCGGTGAGCCCGGTCATGAACACCACCGGAATATCCGCGCTGGCCGGTTGCGCCTTGAGCCGGCGGCAGGTTTCAAATCCGTCCAACCCGGGCATCACCGCGTCCAGCAGGATCAAATCCGGGCGTCGGCGTTGCACGCGGTTCAGCGCGCTGAGGCCGTCCAGCGCCACCAGCACCATGTAGCCGGCGTCGTCCAGGGCGTCGGAGAGCATGGCCAGGTTGTCCGGGGTGTCGTCGACAATCAGCACCACGCCGGGCTCAGCGCTGTGGGTCAAGGCATTCATCTTCGGCCTCCTTCAGGATGCGGTTGAGTTCTTCCAGGCGAAAGCTTTTCAGCAAGGCCCGGAGCTTGTTGATGAACGGTGAGGTACCTGGGCTGTCCAGCACGATGGCGTCGAGCTTTTCATGCAAACCACGCACATAGCCAATGGCGCTCAGTTCGGCGAGCACCGCGAGTTCTTCTGCGCTGGGTAGCGCGCCCTGGGGCGCGACCGGCGCGCCGAGCGGTGTGCGACGGCGCAGCCATTGCAAGTTCAGGTGCAGTTGCAGGCGTCCGAGCAGTTCAGGGGTACGCACCGGCTTGGCCAGGTAGTCGTTGCAGGCGCCGGCGATGCTGCGTTCGCGGTCGTCAGTGAAGGCGTTGGCGGAGATGATGATAATCGGCGCGGTGGACAACGCGTTACGCCGGATCATCCGGCTGGTGGCCCAGCCGTCCATGGTCGGCATCGACAGGTCCATCAGGATCAGGTCCGGCGACAGCAGCGCCACCTGGCGGATCGCCTCCTGGCCGTTGCTGGCCTGGGACACCTCGAAGCCCAGGGGCGTGAGCATGCCGCTGAGCACCTTGCGATGGTCCACGTGGTCATCCACCACCAGGATGCGCCGTCGTTCGCCGTGGTAGCCGATGATGTCGTGCTCCACATGCACCACGGCTTGCGGCACGCGGACCTGGGACAGGAACAGCCGTACCTGGAAGCAGGTGCCCTTGTCCAGCTCGCTGACCACCCGCAATTCGCCGCCCATCAGCGAGGTCAGCATGCGTGTGATGGTCAGGCCCAGACCCACGCCCTTGTCCTGGCGCATCAGGTCGCCGCGTTCAAACGGCTGGAAAATCCGCTCGATCTGTTCGGGGTCAATCCCGATGCCGGTGTCGATGATTTCGAAGTTGGCGGTCTCGCGCATGTAGCTGACCCGCAGGCGCACCTCGCCGCTGTCGGTGAAGTTGATCGCGTTGCCCAGCAGGTTGATCAGGATCTGCCGCACGCGTTTTTCATCACCACGCACCACAGCAGGGATCTTGCCCACGCAGTCCAGGCGAAAGCGCAGGCCCTTGTCTTCGGCCTGGGGGGTGAACATTTGTTCCAGGTCGTGGATCAGTTCCGGGAAGGGGATTTCGGTGAGCTCCAGGCGCAGCTTGCCGGCCTCGATCTTCGCCACGTCCAGCAGGCCGTCGATCAGCGACAGCAGGTGCGAGCCGCTGCGCAGGATGGTCGCCAGGGCGTCCTGATGCTGTTCGGGCATGGCACTGTCGCGCTGCAGGATCTGGGTGAAGCCAAGGATGCTGTTGAGCGGCGTGCGCAGCTCGTGGGACAGCCCGGTGACGTAGCGACTCTTGGCCGCGTTCGCTGCTTCCGAGGCTTCCTTGGCCTGTTGCAGGGCCTGGTCGGTGAGGCTGTGGGCGGCGATCTCCTGCATCAGCAGCGAGGTTTGCCGGTCGGATTCTTCCTGGGCCACCCGCCGGCTTTCGCGGGTGAGTACTACCCACCAGGCGAGTACGGCGGCCAGCACCGAGAGCGTGAGGAACGCCTTGAAAAACGCCTGGTACAAGGTTTGCGAATGGGGCAAACCCTGGGCCGCCTGCATGTAGATCAGCGCCAGCGCCCCGGCGAGCATCAGCACCAGCGCCATCAACAATCCGAGGTAATGCGCCAGCCGGGTATGCAGGCGCGGTACCAGCGTGGTCGGCAACAACCAGCGCAACACCCCTTCGAACTGGCTGGCCAGGCGCGCGTGGGGTTTGCAACGGTCGCCGCAACGCGCATCCAGTGAGCAACAGAGCGAGCAGATCGGCGTGCTGTAGGCCGGGCAGAACGCCATGTCGGCGGTCTCGAACGGGTTGCTGCACAGCCCGCAGATCACCAGGCCGGTGCCGGGTTGCGGGTGTATCAATTGCGCCTCGCTGCTGCGCGCAATGTAGTAGCGGCCCTTGGTCAGCCACGCCAATAGCGGCGCCATGATTAACGCGGTGCCCAGCGCGACAAACGGTGGCGCAGCCTGGGCCAGGGCGCCGAACAGGCCGAAGTGGGCGAGAATCGACAGCAGCGAGGCAATCAGCATCGAGCCGACGCCCACCGGGTTGATGTCGTAGAGGTGCGCACGCTTGAATTCGATGTGCTTGGGTGACAGGCCCAGGGGCTTGTTGATTACCAGGTCCGCTACCAGCGTGCCGATCCAGGCAATCGCGATATTCGCGTAGAGCCCCAGCACCTGCTCGATCACATCGAACACGCCGAGCTCCATCAGCATCAGCGCAATGGCGACGTTGAACACCAGCCACACCACGCGGCCGGGGTGGCTGTGGGTCACGCGGGCAAAGAAGTTCGACCAGGCCAGGGAGCCGGCGTAGGCGTTGGTCAGGTTGATCTTCATCTGCGAGATGAACACGAACAGCACCATCGCCCCCAGCGCCCATTCGGGAGAGGAGAACACATAGCCGAACGCGACGAGGTACATCTGGGTTGGCTCGGCGGCGCGCTCCATGGGGATTTCATGTTGCAGGGCGAGGAACGCCAGGAACGCCCCGGCGAACATTTTCAACGCCCCCGGCACGATCCAGCCGGGCCCGGCGCATAACAGCGCGGCCCACCAGCGCTTGCGGTTGGCGCTGGTTTTTTCCGGAAGGAAGCGCAGGTAGTCCACCTGTTCGCCGATCTGCGTGACCAGCGACAGCGCCACGGTGCAGGCGGCGCAGAACGACAGCAGATTGAAGTCGCCACCGTCGCTGCTGCGGCCGACAAAGCTGGTCCAGTCGCTGAAGGCCTCGGGGTTCTTCCACAACACGAAGCCATAGGGCAGCACCAGCAGCACCAGCCACAACGGTTGCGTCCACAGTTGCAGGCGGCTGATCAGCGTTACGCCGTAGGCCACCAGCGGGATCACCAGCAGTGAACAGATGACATAGGCGATGGCCAGCGGGATATGGAAATACAACTCCAGGGCAAGGGCCATGATCGCCGCTTCCAGGGCGAAGAACAGGAAGGTGAAACTGGCGTAGATCAGCGAGGTGATGGTGGAGCCGATGTAACCGAAGCCCGCGCCGCGGGTCAGCAGGTCCATGTCTACGCCATAGCGGGCGGCGTAGTAGCTGATGGGCAGGCCGGTGAGAAAGATCACCAGGCTGATGGCGAGGATCGCCCAGAAGGTGTTGGTAAAGCCGTAGCTCAAGGCCAATACGCCGCCGATGGCCTCCAGCGCCAGGAACGACACCGCGCCCAAGGCGGTGTTGGCGATGCGCAGTTCCGACCATTTGCGGAAGGACTTCGGGGTGTAGCGCAGGGCGTAGTCTTCCATGGTCTCGTCGGCGACCCAGGAGTTGTAGTCGCGGCGGATCTTGACGATGCGCTGGGTGCCGGGGAGGGGGTGCACGGTGGGGAACTCCTGCAAGGATGGGGAGATGGCAGCAATATTCGTGCCCCAGTCCTGCGGGGTGCGCTCTTCGTGGCGAGGGAGCTTGCTCCCGTTGGACTGCGAAGCAGGCCCAGCAAGACCACTTCATTTTTCCAGGCAGAACCGGGTCGCCGGTTTTGGGGCCGCTGCGCAGCCCAACGGGAGCAAGCTCCCTCGCCACAGGGGTTTCCTTTCCCAAGGCGGGCGGGATCCTGCTCGAAAATGGTGCGCAACGGCATACGTCAAATGACGTACCCCGTTACGTCAGGCTGCGTATACCCGCCGTGGCCACCTGCCGCCATGCTGAACCCCTCATTGCAGAGGAGTCGCCCCATGGAATCACGATTGATCCGCTCCAAACCGTTGTTGGCCTTATCACTGCTGGCGGCGAGTCTGTTCAGCCATGGCGTCATGGCCGACAACGAAGGCCTGGCGGTGACGCCTACCGAAGTCACCGTCGGCCAGTTGCACTCGGCCACCGGCACCATGGCGATTTCCGAAACCGGTTCGATCCAGGCCGAACGCCTGGCCATCGAGCAGATCAACGCCTCGGGCGGGATCCTCGGGCGGCAGATCAAGGTGATCCAGGAAGACGGCGCGTCCGACTGGCCGACCTTCGCCGAAAAGGCCAAGAAACTGCTGGTGAACGACAAGGTGGCCGCAGTGTTCGGCTGCTGGACCTCCGCTTCACGTAAAGCCGTATTGCCGATCTTCGAGAAAGAAAACGGCCTGCTCTACTACCCGACCTTCTATGAAGGCCTGGAACAGTCGAAAAACGTGATCTACACCGGCCAGGAAGCGACCCAGCAAATCCTTGCCAGCCTCGACTGGATCGCCAAGACCAAGGGCGCCAAAACCTTCTATCTGGTGGGCTCGGACTACATCTGGCCGCGCACCTCGATGAAGATCGCGCGCAAGCACATTGAAAACGTGCTGCACGGCACCGTGGTCGGCGAAGACTACTACCCGCTGGGCAATACCCAGTTCGGTTCGCTGATCAACAAGGTCAAGCTGAAAAAGCCTGACGTGGTGTTTGCGGCCGTGGTGGGCGGCTCCAACGTGGCCTTCTACAAACAGCTCAACGCAGCGGGCGTGAATGCGTCCAAGCAAACCCTGTTGACCCTGTCGGTGACCGAAGACGAACTGCTGGGCATCGGCGGCGAAAACATGGCCGGCTTCTATGCCTCGATGAAGTACTTCCAGAGCCTCGACAACCCGAACAACAAAGCCTTCGTGGAAGCGTTCAAGGCCAAGTACGGCAAGGACGCAGTGATTGGCGACGTGACCCAGGCGGCCTACCTCGGCCCATGGTTGTGGAAAGCGGCGGTGGAGAAGGCCGGCAGTTTCGACGTGGATAAAGTCGTCGCCGCATCGCCTGGCATCGAGCTGAAAAACGCGCCGGAAGGCTATGTGAAGATCCACGAAAACCATCACCTGTGGAGCAAGTCGCGCATTGGTGAAGTGCAGCCAAACGGGCAGTTCAAGGTGATCTACGAGTCGGATCTGATCGAGCCGAATCCGTTTCCGAAAGGCTATCAATAACCTCGGGTCTGGCGCTGATCTGAATGTGGGAACTGGTTTTGTGTGGGAGCGGGCTTGCTCGCGAAAGCGGTGAATCAGTGAGTGCATCCGGTACTGACACACCGTATTCGCGAGCAAGCCCGCTCCCACACAAGCCAGCTCCCACATAAAGCAGAAGCAGATTGCATTTCAACCTCCCGCTCAGGAGACCATCATCATGGAATGGCTATCGGAATTTGGAGCCATCGCGGCGATGCAGGGGTTCAACGGCTTGTCCGTGTTCTGCGTGCTGTTGCTGATGGCATTGGGACTGGCAATCATCTTCGGCCAGATGGGCGTGATCAACATGGCCCACGGTGAGTTCCTGACCATTGGCGCCTACACCACCTACGTCTGTTCCAGCCTTACCGCGCATTTCGCGCCAGGCTTTCAGCCGTACTACTTTTTCGTTGCCATTGCCCTCTCATTCCTCGTCGCCGGCGCCGTGGGCTGGCTGGTGGAATGGGCGATGATCAGCCGCTTGTACAAGCGGCCCCTGGACACTTTGCTCGCCACCTGGGGTTTGTCCCTGGTGATGCAGCAAACCTTCCGCTCGGTGTTCGGCGCCCGTGAAGTGAGTGCCGAACCGCCGGCCTGGCTGATGGGTTCGGTGAACCTCAGCGATGCCATCGAGATCCCGCGCAACGGCCTGTTCATGATGGGCCTGACCGTGCTGCTGACCGGGGCGATCTTCGTCATGCTCTACCGTTCGCGCTGGGGCTTGCAGGTGCGCGCCACCGTGCAGAACCGCTTGATGAGCCGGGCGGTGGGCATCAACACGCGCAAGGTCGACCGCATGACCTTCGCCCTCGGCTGCGGCGTGGCGGGCGTGGCCGGTGCGGCGTTCACCACCATCGGCTCCACCGGGCCGACCGCCGGTTCGCAGTACATCGTCGACACCTTCCTGGTCGTCGTATTCGGCGGCGCGCAAAGCCTGTTCGGCACCATTGCCTCGGCGTTCGTGATTGCCCAGACCCAATCGCTGTCGGAGTTTTTCCTCAGTGGCTCGATGGCCAAGGTGCTGACGCTGTCGTCGGTGATCCTGATCCTGATGCTGCGCCCGCAAGGGTTGTTCTCCATCAAAGTGCGCAAGTAGAGGCGAACCGATGAAGGCTCTAGACAAACTGCTGGGCGGCCAGCAAAACCTGATCGGCATCGTGCTGTTGGCGCTGTTGATCCTCGTGGTGTTCCCGCTGACCCTGGACGCCTTCCGGCTGAACATGGTCGGCAAGTACCTGACCTACGCGTTCGTCGCGGTGGGCCTGGTGCTGTGCTGGGGCTATGGCGGGATTCTCAGCTTGGGGCAAGGCGTGTTTTTCGGGGTCGGCGGCTACTGCATGGCGATGTTCCTGAAGCTTGAGGCCTCGGACCCGATCAGCACCAAGATCCAGTCCACCCCGGGCATCCCGGACTTCATGGACTGGAACCAGATCACCGAATTGCCGTGGCTCTGGCAGCCGTTCCACAGCTTCACGTTTACCTTGTTCGCGGTGATTGCGGTGCCGGTGCTGCTGGCGTTCATCATTGGCATGGCGCTGTTCAAGCGGCGGGTGGGCGATGTGTATTTCTCCATCGTCACCCAGGCGATTGCGCTGATCCTCACGGTGCTGATCGTCGGCCAGCAAGGCCTTACCGGTGGTGTCAATGGCATTACTGACCTCAAGACCCTGCTGGGCTGGGACCTGCGCGGTGACGGCGCGAAGATGATCCTGTATTTCATCAACGCCGGGCTGTTGTTCGGCTGCATCTTCATTGGCCGTTTCATCCTCGCCTCGAAGCTGGGCCGGCTGTTGATGGCCATGCGTGACAAGGAAGAGCGGGTACGGTTTTCCGGGTATGACGTGGCCAGTTTCAAGATTTTCGTGTTCTGCGTGGCGGCGGCGTTCTCGGCGATTGGCGGGGCGATGTTTGCCTTGCAGGTGGGCTTTATGTCGCCGTCGTTCGTGGGCATCGTGCCGTCCATCGAGATGGTGATCTTTGCCGCGGTGGGCGGGCGCATGTCGTTGCTGGGCGCGGTGTATGGCGCGTTGCTGGTGAACTATGGCAAGACCTACTTTTCCGAATCCTTCCCTGAGCTGTGGCTGTACCTGATGGGCGGGTTGTTTATCGCCGTGGTCATGTACTTCCCCAACGGCCTGGCGGGGTTGTGGGACAGCCATGGTCGCCAGGCCCTGGCCCGAGTGTTGCGGCGCAAGCCGGTGGTCAAGGCCGAGCCCGCGAAGATCAAGCCCAAGGCTGAAGCCAAGATCCTGGAGACACAGCCATGACCGCCGTCGGTTTTGAAATGAAGAAACCGGTGTTGGCTATCGAAGGCCTCACCGTGTCATTCGATGGCTTCAAGGCTGTCGACAACCTCAACCTGTATATCGACCGCAATGAAGTGCGGGTGGTGATCGGGCCCAACGGCGCCGGCAAAACCACGGTGCTGGATTTGATCTGCGGCAAGACCCGCGCCACCAGTGGCAGCATCCAGTTCGACGGCCAGGAACTGACCAAAATGCGCGAATACAACATCGTGCGCGCCGGGGTAGGGCGCAAGTTCCAGAACCCATCGATCTACGAAAACCTCACGGTGTTTGAAAACCTCGAGATGTCGTATCCGGCCGGGCGCAAGGTGTGGGGCGCGCTGTTTTTCAAGCGTAATGCCCAGGTGATTGCGCGGGTCGAGGAGGTGGCGCGGGAAATCTTCCTCGGCGACTTGTTGCAGCAGCAGGCGGACCTGCTGTCCCACGGGCAAAAGCAGTGGCTGGAGATTGGCATGCTGCTGATGCAAGACCCTGAATTGCTGATGCTCGACGAGCCGGTGGCCGGGATGAGCGTCAACGAGCGGGCGCAAACGGCCGAGTTGCTCAAGCGCATCAGCCAGGGGCGCTCGGTGTTGGTGATCGAGCATGACATGGAGTTCGTCAAGAGCATTGCCCACAAGGTCACGGTGTTGCATCAGGGCAAGGTGCTGGCCGAGGGCAGCATGGAGTCGGTGCAGAGCAATCCGAAAGTCATTGAAGTGTATTTGGGCCACTGAGGAGTCGGGCATGTTCAAGATCGACAAACTGTCGTGTGGGTACGGGCAGAGCCAGATTCTTCACGACCTGGAGTTGGATGTGGCGAAGCGTGAGATCGTCGCGGTGATGGGGCGCAACGGGATGGGCAAGACCACGTTGTTCAAGAGCCTGATGGGTATTTTGCCGCAGTGGCAGGGGCAGGTGAGTGTGGATGGGCATGATGTGTCTGCGCTTGAAACCCATGAGCGGGTGAAGCGGGGGATTGCCTATGTGCCGCAGGGGCGGATGATTTTTCCCAGCATGAGTGTGTTGGAGAATATTCAGACTGGGTTGCCGGCGGCGGCCCGGGGCAGGGTGCCTGAGGATTTGTATGCGCTGTTTCCGGTGCTGTATGACATGCGTTCGCGCAAGGGTGGGAATTTGTCTGGGGGGCAGCAACAGCAGTTGGCGATTGCCCGGGCGTTGGCGACGAATCCCAAGGTGTTGTTGCTCGATGAGCCGACTGAGGGGATTCAGCCTTCGATCATCAAGGACATTGCTCGTACGCTTAAGGAGATTCGCAATTTGCGGGATTTGACGATTGTTGTTTCTGAGCAGGTGTTGTCGTTTACTTTGGAAATTGCTGATCGGTTTTTGGTGATTGAGAAGGGGCGGTTTGTGATTGAGGAAACTCGGGATCGGGTGGATGAGGCGACTATCAGTCGGTATTTGTCGGTTTGATCTGGCTGCGCAATACCTGCGTTCGGCCTCGGGCTTATTAGGGCAGTCAGATCAAAATCAAAATCAAAAGCAAGAGCACGGCGGCCTTAGAGCCGACCTGAGTGTTAAAAGCCAGATCAAAAGCCAGAGCGAAAACAGATCTGCTTTTCTGTGGGAGCGGGCTTGCTCGCGAAAAACCTGAGAGCGCCGCGTTCATCCAGAATGCCAGCGTCATCGTTAACGACCTTCGCGAGCAAGCCCGCTCCCACATTTGGACCGTGCCCGCTTTAGCTTTTGATTTGGCTTTTAAACACTCAAGCCGGCCGGGAGGCCGCTGTGCTCTTGATCTGTTTTTGATCTTGATCTTAGGCGCCCCGTTAAACCACGCTTGCCGAACGCAGGCTTTGGAGCGTGGGTAACCCGGCAGGACGCCGGGTTAGCCGTCCTGGGCCAGGGATGGCCCATGACGGCGGCCCACGGTCCAAAGCCGGAGTTAGGGCACTCCTCGCCTAGGCGAGGAGCCGAGTGGTGGGGCAAGAGCGTTTTGCTTACTTTTGACTGGGCCGGCATTCCGGCTGTTCAAAAGTGAGCCGCTGTAAGAGCGGAACCGATACAAGCCATCACCCAAATAATGGATATACACACCGCCCGTCACAGCTCCAGCCGAACCTGCGCACACAACCCCCCGCCGTCCCGGTTGCTCAGGGTCAACTCCCCACCAATCGCCACCGCCAGTTGCTGGGCAATCGCCAACCCCAGCCCTGTACCACCAGTGCCACGATTACGCGAACTCTCCACCCGGTAAAACGGCTGCATCACCTGCACCAGTTCATCCTCGGCAATCCCCGGCCCCCGGTCCAGCACCTTGATCGAAAGCTCACCCGCCGCCGTCGACCCCACCTCCAACTGCGCCTCCCCGGCAAATTTCAGCGCGTTGTCCACCAGGTTCACCAGCACCCGACGCAACGCATGGGGCCGCGTATCCAAAACCACCGCGCTTTTACCGGTCAAACTCACTTGCTTGTTCATGTCCTGGTAATCAAACACCAGGCTGTCGAGAAACGCATCCAGGTCGATCCGGCAACTGGCCTCGGTCGACCCATGCACACTGCGAGCGTAAGCCACACCCTCGCGCACCAGATGCTCCATTTCCCCCAGGTCACTCCAGAGCTTTTCCCGGTCCACCGAGTCCTCCATGAACTCGGCACGCAATTTCATGCGGGTGATCGGCGTCTGCAAGTCATGGGAGATCGCCGCCAGAATCTGCATGCGCTCCTTGAGGTACTCGGCAATCCGTTTCTGCATTTCGTTGAACGCCGCCGCCGCATGCGCCACCTCGGTGGGGCCGGTTTCGTCCAGCGGCGTCGGGCGGGCATTCGGGTCGAGGGTTTCCACTGCCCGTGCCAGGCGTGTCAGCGGGCGGATGGCGATGCGCACGGCGATCCAGGTGCACACCAGCAACACCATCAGTTGCAGCACCAGTACCACCGGCAGCCAGAACGCAAACGGGATCGGCTTGGGATAGACATCAATCGTGACCGGGCTGCCATCGGCCAGGGTCAGGTGCGCCTGGAAGTGTTTTTGCAGGCCCGGGATGTCGCGGAACGTCAGCGGGTAGTGCTCGCCCAACGCATCGGAAATCGACGTCGCGGCCATGGGCACGTTGTCGCTGGCCATCGGCTCGCCGGGTTCGCCGGCATTCAGCAGGTAGCGGTAGGCGTTGCGGTCGAGGCGCGGCAGCCAGCTGGCACGCTCGGCGGCGGGCAGGCGGTCGAGGATCGCGATCGACGTCGATACGTCGTTTTCCAGGTTGCCCAGCATTACGCTGCGGGCACTCATGTAGCGCTCATAGAACTGCGCACTGAACGACAGGGCGTTGGCGCACAGCAGGCTGACGATGAAAATTACCGTCAGTTGCGCCGCGAGGGTGCGCGGCCAGCGGAACGTGAGGGTCATGCCGGGTCCCCAAGGATTTCCACGGCCAGGGAGAACACATAGCCTTCGCTGCGCACGGTCTTGATGTAGGCCGGTTCGCGGGCGTCGTCCAAAAGGCGCTGGCGCAGGCGGCTGACCAGCAGGTCGATGGAGCGGTCGAACAGGTCCGCGTCCCGGCCCTGTGTCAGGTTCAGCAACTGGTCACGGTTGAGCACCCGTTGCGGATGGTCGAGGAAGACGCGCAGCAAACGGTATTCGGCACCGCTCAAGGCCACCAGGGTGTTGTCTTCGTCCAGCAGATGGCGGGCGGTGGTGTCCAGGCGCCAGCGGCCAAAGCGGATCAGCCGGCCGCTTTCGGTCACCACCAGGTTTGGCGGCAGCATCCGTGTGCGCCGCAGCACGGCGTTGATGCGGGCCAGCAGTTCACGGGCGGCGAAGGGCTTGACCAGGTAATCGTCGGCGCCCATTTCCAGGCCGATGATGCGGTCGGTTTCATCGTTGCGCGCGGTGAGCATCAGGATCGGCGTGGCCTTGTGCTTGCCCACCCGCAGTTCGCGGCACAGCTGCAAGCCGTCGTCGCCGGGCATCATGATGTCCAGCACGATCAGGTCCACGGGCGTGGTGTCGAGGAAGCTGCGCATCTGCCGGCCGTCAGCCACCACGGTGGTGCGCAGGCCGTTCTTTTTCAGGTAGTTGCCCACCAGTTCGCGGATCTCCCGATCGTCATCGACAATCAGAATGTGATCGACGTGATCCATGCTGCCTTCCTCGTTGATTAGTCATTGATGCGCAGTCTAGCCACTGGCGGCGGGCTTGCCTTGTGCCCTTTGTATTGCAGTGTATCTGGCGGTGACGAGATACACATCGACGCAAAAATCCGGGCCTGGCCGACACAATCCGGATACCTCGCAAGGTTCAAATGAGCCCATCGAGGTAATCCGCCTCGGCCCACTTGAACCCCCGGGGAACCACCCATGACTATCAAAGCTGCCTATGCCAGTTGCCTGTTTGCCTTACTCACTGGCCTGAGTGTTGCCGCCCATGCCGAAACCACCGCCAGCCAGCCGGATATCCACCAGGTGCTGTCGATCTCCGAAGAGTCCGGTGGCGCGCTGTGCGGCATCGTCAACTCGAAACTGACCTACCTCGATTCCGAGGGCCAGCGCCACGTCCTCGACTACCGCAAATTTTCCAGCAATTGCCTTGAAGGCAGCTGAGGAGACCGGCCATGACCCCACTCAACAGCTTTCTCAGCGCCCTGGCGTTTTCCCTGGCGGGTGTGGCGGCGGATGTGAATGCCGCCACCGCGAAAAAACTCACTGGCAGTGAAACCTGCTTCCAGAACACGCCGCTGGCGCAAAACGGCGCGGCTCGCAAACGCGCTGAAACACCCCCGGCCACGAGGTGACACCCATGAACTTCATCCGATACCTGCGCCGCTCAAAAGGCCTGCTGCTGTTGGCACTGGTGGTTGCCTTGGTCGGCGTGCCCAAGGCGGTGAACTACCTGATCAACAACGTCGATGCCGAAAGTTTCAGCCAGTCCGATGAGCGCATGCCGTCCCTCGACGGCGCGGTGGCCTGGCTCAACTCGCCGCCGCTGACGGCCGAGGGCCTGAAGGGCAAGGTGGTGCTGGTGGATTTCTGGACCTACGACTGCGTCAACTGCCAGCGCAGCCTGCCGTACGTCAATCAGTGGGCGAAGAAGTACGCCAGGGACGGGTTGGTGGTGATCGGTGTGCACACGCCGGAAAACGCCTATGAGAAAGTCCTGGATAACGTACGCAGCCAGGTCAAGAAGCTGGACATCCATTACCCGGTGGCCATCGACAACGACTACCGCATCTGGCGCGCCTTCGATAACCAGTACTGGCCGGCCCATTACTTCTTCGATGCCACCGGCAAAGTGCGCTACAGCCATTTCGGCGAGGGCCGCTACGACAATCAGGAGAAAGTCATCCAGGCCCTGCTGGAAGAAGCCAGGGCGGCGAACGCGCCAACCTAAGCTAATGCCAAAAAGGTATTTATTGCGGGGTTTTTAGATCGTTTAGCTTCACCACTCCACGTACCTGTTCATGGAGTGAGCACCCAATGTCGCACCCGCTGGCAATCAACACCTTGCCCCTGCTGGACCTGGCGCTGCTCGACGGCAGCCCGGCCCAGCGTGGGCAGTTTCTCGATGACCTGCGCCACGCTGCGCGGCATATCGGTTTTTTCTACCTCACCGGCCACGGCATCGACGCCGGGTTGCTCACCCAGGTGCAGCAGCAGGCGCGCCAATTTTTCGCCTTGCCGGAGGCCGACAAGCTTGCTGTCGGCATGATCAACTCCCCGCACTTTCGCGGCTACAACCGCGCCGCGTCGGAGATCACCCGGGGGCAGCCGGATCTGCGTGAACAGTTCGACCTCGGCGCCGAGCGCGAGCCGCTGCAGCAAGGCCCGGATTCACCGGCCTGGTCGCGCCTGCAAGGCCCCAACCAGTGGCCTGCCGCGTTGCCTGAACTCAAGCCCTTGTTACTGGCCTGGCAGCAGGCGATGACGCAGATGTCCCTGCGCTTGTTGCGCGCCTTTGCCCAGGCCTTGTCGCTGCCGGAAAATGCTTTCGACCCGCTGTATGGCGCCAAGCCCAACGAACACATCAAGCTGATCCGCTACCCCGGCCGCCACGCCCAGCAGAGTCGCCAGGGTGTCGGTGCCCACAAGGATTCCGGCTTTCTCAGCTTCCTCCTGCAAGACCAGCAGGCCGGCCTGCAAGTGGAAGTGGAGGAGGGCCGCTGGATCGACGCTTCGCCGCGCCCCGACACCCTGGTGGTGAACATCGGCGAGTTGCTGGAACTGGCCACCAACGGCTACCTGCGTGCCACGGTGCACCGGGTCGAATCGCCGCCCCTGGGCAGCGAGCGTTTGTCCCTGGCGTTTTTCCTCGGTGCGCAACTGGACGCGGTGGTGCCGGTGTATCAGTTGCCGCCCGAGTTGCTGCGCGATGCCCACGGCCCCACCAGTGACCCGCGTAACCCGTTGCTGCGGGACGTCGGCTGGAACTACCTCAAGGGCCGCCTGCGTTCCCATCCGGATGTCGCCCAACGGTTTTACGCCGATGCCACGATTCCCCAAGCCCTGTCCGCCTGATAAGGAACATCACCATGCTCAAGAAAACAGCCCTGGCCCTGGCCGTCCTGATTGCCTCCTTCGACGCCCAGGCCGCCGAGGCCCTGCGTGTGGCGGCGGACCCGATTCCCCACGCGCAAATCCTCGAATACGTGCAGAAGCTCGACCCGCAGCTGCAGCTGAAAATCATCGAAATCCCCAACGGCGTGAACTCCAATGAACTGCTGGCCCACGGTGATGTGGACGCCAACTACTTCCAGCACTTGCCGTACCTGCACTCCCAGGAACAGGCTCTCGGCCAGAAATTCACAGTGGCGGCCACCGTGCATATCGAGCCGCTGGGTATCTATTCCCATCGCCACACCAGCTTTGCCCAGGTGCCGGATAAAGGCACCGTGGCCGTGCCCAACAACGTCACCAACCTGAGCCGTGCGCTGTACCTGCTGCAAGCCAACGGCCTGATCACGCTCAAGCCCGGTTTCAACGACCCGGCCAAGGACCAGGCAACGCCCAAGGACATTGCCGAGAACCCCAGGCACCTGAAGATCCTCGAGATCGAATCACCACAGATTCCTCGTGCCCTGGATGATGTCGACCTCGCCGTGATCAATGGCAACTACGCCCTCGAGGCCGGCCTGTCACCGGCCAAGGATGCCCTTGGGCTGGAAAAAGCCCAGGGCAATCCCTACGCGAATATCCTCGTGACCACCCCGAAATTGCAGGACGACCCACGGATCAAACAGCTGGCCAAGGATCTGAATTCGCCGGAGGTGGCCAAGTTCATCACCGAGAAATATGCAGGCTCGGTGATTCCGGTAGCTATCGAATGATCGTCGTCGAGCAGGTCAGCAAAACCTACGCCGATGGCCAGCCGCCGGCGCTGGATAACGTGTCGTTGCAGATTGCCGACGGTTCGATCTTCGGGATCGTGGGGCGGAGCGGGGCGGGCAAGAGTACTTTGCTGCGTTGCCTGAACCTGCTGGAGCGCCCGACCTCCGGGCGTATCCTCATGGACGGCCAGGACCTGACGCTGCTCAGTGACAAGCAACTGCGCCAGCAACGCCAGCGTATCGGCATGATCTTCCAGGGTTTCAACCTGCTGCATTCACGCAACGTCGCCGACAATGTGGCGGTGCCCCTGGAAATCGCCGGCCAGCCCAAGGCCGAGCGCGTTGCCCGGGTCAAGGAGTTGCTGGAACTGGTCGGCCTGAGTGACAAGGCGCTGGCGTTTCCGTCGCAACTGTCCGGCGGCCAGAAGCAGCGCGTCGGCATCGCCCGGGCACTGGCGGCGCGCCCGGATTATTTGCTGTCGGACGAAGCCACCAGCGCCCTCGACCCGGAAACCACCGCGTCGATCCTGGAACTGCTGCGCAGTATCAATCGGCAACTGGGGGTGACCATCGTGTTGATCACCCACGAGCTGGATGTGGTCAAGGCTATCTGCGACAGCGCGGTGTCCCTGGCCAATGGGCGTGTGGTGGAAAGCGGCAGCCTGATTCAATTGCAGGCCGATCCCGCCTCAAGCCTGGGCCGCTCACTGGCCCCCAGCCTGCCAGCGGTGAGGGCAGTATGAAAACGGACTGGAACGACATCCTGCAACTGCTGCTCACGGCCACTGGCGAAACCCTGTACATGGTGCTGCTGGCGGCGGTCTTTACCTTGCTGATCGGCCTGCCCCTGGGGGTGCTGCTGTTTGTCAGTCGCCGCGGCGGGCTGTTCCCCTTGCCACGGGTGAACCGTGTGCTGGGTGCGGTGATCAACCTGGGCCGCTCATTGCCCTTTGTGGTGATGCTGATTGCCTTGATTCCACTGACCCGGCTGATCGTCGGCACCACCCTGGGCAGCACCGCCGCCGTGGTGCCGATCACCATTGGCGCCTTTCCGTTCTTTGCGCGGATTGTCGAGAACGCGCTGGACGAAGTGGACAAGGGGCGTATCGAAGCCATCGTTGCCATGGGCGGGGATATTCGGCACGTGATCTTCAAGGTGCTGCTGCCGGAGGCGCTGCCTGCGTTGCTTGCGGGGTTGACCCTGACCCTGGTGATGCTGATCGGCTTTTCGTCCATGGCCGGGGTGATTGGCGGTGGCGGCCTGGGGGACCTGGCGATTCGTTATGGGTACCAGCGTTTCAATAACCAGATCATGGTGGTGACGGTGATTGTGTTGGTGGTGCTGGTCCAGGGCGTGCAAAGCCTGGGGGATCGTTGCGTGAGGTCGCTGGCGCATCGTCGATAAACGGTTATGTACTAATGAATTTTTAATATTTCTAGTTATATGCGTGACTGAGTAAAGTTCCCTTACGTACCTTCACCTCGTCGCCGGGAAATACTCTTCATGAACCGTCCCCACGGGCATCCCACGCCGATCCTGACTTTGCCCCAGGGCGAAAAAGACCCGTTGTCGATTCGCGCCAAGGCACTGGTTTTTGCCGACCCGCGTTCCCTGCAACTGCTCGAATATTTGCAACGTGTCGGCCCCAGTGAAGCGCCGGTGTTGATCAATGGCGAGACCGGCACCGGCAAGGAGCTGGTGGCGCGCTATATCCACAGCGCCAGCGGCCGCACCGGTGCGTTTGTGCCGGTGAACTGTGGGGCCATCAGCGAGAACCTTGCGGAAAGCGAATTTTTTGGGCATGAGGCCGGCTCGTTTTCCGGGGCCTCGGGGCGGCGGATCGGCTGGTTTGAAGAAGCCGATGGCGGGACCCTGTTCCTCGATGAGATCGGTGACTTGCCGCTGCCGTTGCAGGTGAAGCTGCTGCGGGTATTGCAGGAGCAGGAAGTGGTGCGAGTGGGGTCGCGCAAGCCGATCAAGATCAATATCCGGCTGGTGACGGCCACCAACATCGACCTGGAGCAGGCGGTGGAGGCGGGCAACTTTCGTCTTGACCTGTTCTATCGCATCAACGTGGCGCAGGTGCAGGTGTTGCCGTTGCGTGAGCGGCCGCTGGATATCCTGCCGTTGGTTGAGCATTTTCGGCGGCTCTACAGTGCCAGGCTGAAAATCGCTGAGCCGATGTTGTCGGAGTCGGCGACCCAGGCGTTGCTGGATTATCCGTGGCCGGGGAATATTCGTGAGCTGGAGAATGTGGTGCACCTGGCGCTTTTGGTGGCTGGGGACAGGCCGATCATGCCGTCGCACTTGAAGTTTTCTGCGGGGCTGAGTGCGATGCATGCCAGCGTTAACAGCGGGGCGCCGAGGATTCCGCAGGAGGTGGTGCGGGAGCAGTTGCTGCGGTTGTTCGAGGTGCCGGGGGATTCGTTGTTGCACGATATCGAGGATTTGATCGTGCGGGAGGCGTTTGCGTTTTGTGGGTTTAATCAGTTGCGTACGGCGGAGTTGTTGGGGGTGACGCGCAATGCCATGCGGACGCTTTTGGTGAATCATGGGATGCTCAAGGGGCGGGTTAAACCCTGATTTTTTGGTGTACATATCCGTTATTTGGGTAACGGCTGCTTATGGTTTCGCTCTTACAGCGAGTCACTTTGCAAAAGCGGCAAAGTAACCAAAGCGCTCTGCCCCGCCTGTCGGCGCCTCGCTAGGGCTCGGCGTTCCCTCACTCCGGCATTGCTCCGCGGGCCGCCGCGATGGGCCATCCTTGGCCCAGCGCGGCTAAACCGGCGTCCTGCCGGTTTACCCGCTCCGCAATACCTGCGTTCGGCCTCGGGCTTATTGGGGCAGTCAGATCAAAAGCAAAAGCACAGCGGCCTCCCGGCCGGCTTGAGTGTTAAAAGCATAAGCAAAGACCAGAGCGAAAACAGATCTGCTTTTCTGTGGGAGCGGGCTTGCTCGCGAAAAACCTGAGGTCGCCGCGTTCATCCAGAATGCCCGCGTCATCGTTAAAGACCTTCGCGAGCAAGCCCGCTCCCACATTTTGGACCGTGCCCGCTTTAGATTTTGATCTGGCTTTTAACACTCAAGCCGGCCGGGAGGCCGCTGTGCTCTTGCTTTTGATCTTGATCTTGGGCGCCCCGTTAAACCACGCTGGCCGAACGCAGGCTTTGGAGCGTGGGTAACCCGGCAGGACGCCGGGTTAGCCGTCCTGGGCCAGGGATGGCCCATGACGGCGGCCCACGGTCCAAAGCCTGCGTGAGGGCACTCCGAGCCTAAGCGAGGAGCCGAGTGGTGGGGCAAGAGCGTTTTGCTTACTTTTGCGCTGTTCAAAAGTGAGCCGCTGTAAGAGCGGAACCAATATCAGCCATAACCGAAGAAACGGATATGTACTCAATCAACCCCGACCCACCTCTACATCCCTCCCCGAAGCCCCAATCCTGCGTAACAAAGGCAACACCTCCGCCCCCACATGAATCGACTCTTCCAGATGCGGAAACCCCGAGAGAATAAAGCTGTCCACCCCAAGCTGGTGATACTCCTCGATCCGCTCCGCCACCCGCTCATAACTCCCCACCAGCGCCGTCCCGGCCCCGCCCCGTACCAGGCCCACACCGGCCCAGAGGTTGGCCGAAACCTCCAGCTCCCGCGCCCCACGCCCACGGCCTTTCATCAACTCGGTCTGGCGACTCTGCCCCACCGATTCATACTTGGCCATCTGCCGCTGCGCCTGGTCAATGGCGTCCTTGGGTATCTCCTCCAACAGCCGCTCCACATGCGCCCAGGCCGCCTCGTCAGTGCGATCGGCAAAGATGTGCAAGCGCAACCCAAAGCGCAACGTCCGCCCCTGCATCGCGGCCAACTCACGCATCCGCAGCACCCGCTCGGCAATCATCGCCGGCGGCTCACACCACATCAGGTACGTCTGCCCATGGGCAGCCCCCACCTGCTCGGCAGCCTCGGAGGCACCCCCAAAATAGATCGCCGGCACCTCGGCCCCAGGCGCCACCGGCGTGTTGATCCCACTGCGGTAGTAGCGCCCCGGATGCGCCGCCTGCTTGCCAGCCCACACCGCCTGGAACACCTGCAAAAACTCCGCAGTACGCGCATAACGCTCATCGTGTTCGAGAAAGTCCCCCAACGAACGCTGCTCAAAACGGCTGGACCCTGTCACCACATGCAACGCCAGGCGATTCTCGCTGAGCAATTGCAAGGTCGCCGCGCGGTGGGCGGTATAGGCCGGCAGCTCCATGCCTGGTCGCAACGTCAGGAGGAATTTAAGCCGTCGCACCTCCTGGGCCAGCACCGCGGTAATCAGCCACGGATCCTCGAAACCGCTGGCGGTGGGCACCATGATTCCGTCGAACCCGGCCTGTTCGGTAGCCCGCACGATCTGGCGCAGGTAATCGAGGGTGGGGGCACGTTCGCCTTGCTGGAACAGCCCGACCTTGGGCAGGCCGCTGCTGGTGAGGTGGCGACCGTCGCCATTGGTGGGCAGGAACCAGTCGAGCTGGATCGGGGGGCGAACCTCAGTGTTCATGGTGCAGGTGCTCCTTGCGCAGGCCGTGTTGAAAAAGCAGCGGCAGGATCTGTTCACCAAAGCGCAGCACTTCGCCGACCGCCGGGCCGCCTTGCAGGATGATGTGGCCAAGGCCCAGGCCGTGCAGTTCCTGCAGGCGCGTGGCGATTTGGCGGGGCGTGCCCACCAGGATCAACGGTTGGCCAGGGTGCAGTTGCAGCAGGTTCGGGTGGATCTCCCACTGGCGCAACGGGTGACGGTCGCGGGGCACGGTGGCGATGCGGTGGTTGGGCAGGTCCTGGGTCGGCAGCAGGGCGGCGGCGGTTTCCCAGGCCAGGTCCTCGCTGTCGCCGATGACCAGGCCGAAGGTACAGGCAAAGGCCAGGCCCGGCTGAAGCTGGCGCCAGCGTTGTATTTCCTGGTCCAGCCACTGCGGATGCCCAGGCCGCAACAAGCAGACCTGGGCGTGGCCAGCCACCAGCGCGTGGCTTTGGCTGTCGTCCAGCACCAGTGGCGGCGCGGGCAGTTCGCGGCGGGCGACGCCGGCGTTTTCCAGTTGGAAATAGCGGCCTTGATAATCCAGGCCGCCGTCATTCGGTGCCAGCAGTTGTTGGAGAATCTCCAGGTATTCGCCGATGCGTTCGCTGCGCTGGTCGCGGTTCAGCCATTCGCCAAACGCACTGCGCAGGCTGCCTTGTTCGCCGTCGGGCAAGTGCAGGCGCACCCGGTGGCTGCTGATCGATTGCAGGCTTTGCAGGGTGGTGGCCAGGGCCGCCGGCAGCATGACTTCCGGCGGTACGCTCACCGACAATTGCACCCGTCGGGTGTGGGCGCACAACGCCGCCGCCACCCCGAGGCTGTCGGCACACAGCGCGCCGCCGGGGATCCACAGGCCGTCGATGCCGGCGTATTCCACCGCCTGGGCCAGCTGGATCCACTGCCCCGGCCGCGCCGCCCAGTCGGGGGTACAGAGGGGCATCAACCAACTGAATTCAAGGGGCATACACGGGCTCCATAGTTTGGCATCAGCATCACGCGTCGTCGTAGCAGCTGTCGAGCCCCGGCGAGGCTGCGTTCGCGGTGTATCTGACACACCGCTACGCAGCCTCGTTTCACTCGACAGCTGCTACGGGAGCTGACGCTTTCAGGGCGTTTGATCATCCTACTCTCGTCCTCGCCATCCGAGGGCCGGGGCGATGTCCCGGGCGATGATTTCCAGGCGCTTGAGGATCTGCGCCTGGGTCGAGCTTTCGGCCTGGACCACGGCGATCACGTAGTCAGCATAGGGCAGCAGGGACGGGTCCTGTTGCAGGCTGGCGATCACTTCGTCGGGATGGCCGTGGTGCACGTTCATCAGGCGCAGGTGCTCCTGCAGGTCCACGGCTTGATCGATCAGGCCTTCGCGTTGCAGGCGCGGGATGTGGCGCTCGATATCCACCGCCAGTTCCGCTTGGGCACCGGCGCGATCCGCTGCCGGGAAAATTGCCCGCACCACGCCGATTCTCGGTGGGCGATCGGTGCGGGTCCAGGCATTCAAGTAGGCATCGGCCAGGGGTTTTTGCACCGTCAGCGGATCGTGGGTGGCGGTGCCCAGCAGCAAGCCGTTGCCCTGGCTGGCGGTGTATGCCGCGCCTTCGAGGCTGCCGTGAGAGTGCCACAAGCGGCTGCTCAAGCCGGTTGCTGGCGGTTGCAGGGTCAGCGCGCTGTGGGGCGTCAATGCCTCGCCGTCGAGTAACTGCTGGACCTGCTGCTGGTGTTCGCTGAAATCGACCTGGCGTTGCATGGCATCACGGCCAAACGCGCTGAAATTGTCGAGGTTGGCGCCGCCGCTGCCCAGGCCCAATTGCACCCGGCCGCCGCTCAGGGCATCGAGCACACTGGCGTCTTCCGCCAGGCGGATCGGGTCTTCGAAAGGCAGCACGATCACCCCGGTGCCCAGTTCGATATGCCGGGTTCGCTCGGCCACCGCCGCCAGCAATACCAGCGGCGAGGGCAGCCGGCCAAAGCCGTTGCTCAGGTGGTGCTGGGCAATCCAGCCACCGTCGAAACCGAGGGCCTCGGCGACTTCGAATTGTTCGATCAGGTCGCGGTAGACCTGCTGTGGATCGTCGCCAAAGGCGTGGCTGAGAAAGCCCAGTTTGAAGCTCATGTCAGGGTTCCTTGGGGCAGTGTCGGTTGCCAGCCCAGGGCCGGGGCGATCTGTTCGCGGATGATTTCCAGCGCGCGGATCGCCTCCCGCAGCGGGGTGCTGGCGGTCTGTACTTGCAGCACCAGGTGGTCGTTGGCCGTCAGGCTCGGGCCTTGCTGCAACTGCTCGATGATCTGCTCGACCGGGCCGTGCAGGATGCCGAGGCGCCTGAGGGTGGCGTCGAAATCATCATCCATCGGCGCCTTGTACACGCCGATGCTCTGTTGGCGTTGCACGTAGGCCTGGATATCGTTGCGCGTGGCGGCGTCCGGGTTCGGGATCAGCGCCTGTACCCGTGTGACACGGGGCGGGGTGCCGTTGTCACCGGTCCAGGCGTTGCGATAGCGCTTGACCAGTTCTACCCCGGCTTCGGGCGGCAGGTGCGGGTTGGGCGCCATGATCAGGCCGTGGCCGCGCTCGGCCACCCGTTCCACCCGTGAGGTGGCTTCCCAGATTCGCTGCCCAAGGCCGGCTGCCCGTGGCAACAGGCGCGAGCCGCTGTCGGTCAGGGGGGCGTTGCCCAGGGCATGGATCAACTGTTGCAGGTGCTGCTCATAATCGCGGTGGCGCGCCTCAGGCTCACGACCGAATGCGGTGAACGTGTCGGGATCAAAACCCGCACCCAGGCCCAGCTCCAGCCGGCCATTGCTCAACAGGTCCAGCACCGAGGCGTCTTCCGCCAGGCGCAGCGGCGCTTCCTGGGGCAACACGATAATCCCGGTGCCCAGGCTGATCCGCCGGGTGCGCTGGGCGATGGCGGCAAGCAATACCAGGGGCGAGGGCAGGCGGCCGTTTTCGCTGGCGAAGTGGTGCTGCGCCACCCAGCCACTGTCAAAGCCCAACTCTTCGGCGACCTTGAACAACTCCACGGTGTCGCGGTAGACCTTGGGCTCGAAGCCGGGGCTGTAGACGCGGCTGAGAAACCCCAGGGAAAAACGCGAACTCATGGCTGCACCTCGCGGGCCAGTTGTTTTTGCAGGGCGGGGCCGGCGTTGATCGACTCCGGCAGGCCGCTGAACGGGCTGATGGTCAAGTAACCCTTGTTGAGCCATACCGCCTCATCCTGCTTCTGCTGCTCGGCGGTGGCGGCGGGGCTGTACTGGAAGCCGATGCCGGGTTTGCCCGGCAGTTTGAATTGCTTGAGGTCGTCGGTGTACACCGCTTCAAAACCCACGTAGCTGCCGATGCGGGTGAGTTTCACGCCCTTGATCCGTGGGTCTTTTGGCAGGTTGATATTCAGGCCCAGGCCCTTGGGCAAGAGCGCGCCGTCGGGCTGGCGATGCTGGTCCAGGGCATTGACCAGCTTCGCCACCAGTTGCGCCGCGCGTTGTGGGCCTGCCTCCTTCAAATCGGTGCTGACTGCCAGCGCCGGAATGCCCGCCTGCACCGCGACACTGGCGACGTTGAACGTGCCGGAAGCGCTGTTGATCGCCCCCAGGTTATTCCCGGGGTTGGGGCCGACGATCACCAGGTCGGGGTGGGGCATGACTTTTTTCAGGCCCATCAGCAGGGCCATTACCGGCGTACCGCTGATTTCGATCTGCACGTCTTTGCCGGCGCATTCGGGGCTCTGGCACACGCCGTTTTCAGTGGTGCTGATGTAGTAACTGTCGGGGTAGGCCGGGTCGTCGTCATGGCCAACGGTGACTTCGCGACCAAAGAAAAACGCACCGCCCCGTGCGCTCTGGTCGGCCTGCGGTGCGGCAATCCGCACCGTATGCCCCTGGGCCTTGAGCTCGGTGTACAGGGCGCGAATATTGGGGTGCTGATAACCGTCGTCGTTGCTCAGCAAAATGTTCAGGGCAAAGGCCTTCGAGACGAACAGGCTGCCGACTGCCAGCATCCATGCGCTGCGCTTCATGGTGTGACTCCCTGGGTAAAGCGATTGGCCGGGCGCGGCAGGCCGAGGTTTTCCCGCAGGGTGGTGCCTTCGTATTCGGTGCGGAACAGCCCGCGTTGCTGCAGCAGTGGAATCACCTGCTCGACGAACAGGTCGATGCCGCCCGGGAAGTACGGGAAGAACACGTTAAACCCGTCACAGGCACGGGCTTCGAACCACTGCTCGAAGAAGTCGGCAATGTCTTCGGCGGTGCCGATTATCGGGTTGCCGGCGGTCAGGTGCAGGTACAGCTGGCGGATGCTCAGGTTCTGGCTGCGGGCCAGTTCCAGCAGTTTGTCGCGACGGCTGCCGCGCTGGCCTACCGGGGTTTCCGGCAGCAGGCCGTCGAGGTCGTAGCCCGACAGGTCGATGTCATCGCCCAGGGTGTCGGCCAGGAAACGCAGGCCCAGCACCGGGTCCACCAGGGCCTGGAACTCTTCGAACAGCGCCTGGGCCTGTTCGCGGGTTTCGCCGATAAACGGGGTGACACCGGGCAGGATCTTGATGTGGTCGGGGTCACGGCCAAAGGCGGCGGCGCGTTGCTTGATGTCTTGATAGAAAGCCTGGGCGCCGGCCAGGTCATGGTTGACCGCAAAAATCAGCTCGGCAACGCGGGCGGCGAGGGCCTTGCCGGGTTCCGACGCACCGGCCTGCACCAGCACCGGATGGCCCTGTGGAGGGCGGGCGACGTTGAGTGGGCCACGTACGGAAAAATGTTCGCCGCGATGATTCAGGGTGTGCAGTTTGGCCGGGTCGAAATACTCCCCGCTGGCCTTGTCGCGGGTGAAGGCGTCGTCGTCCCAGCTGTCCCACAGGCCCTTGACCACATCGTGGAATTCTTCGGCGCGCTGGTAGCGGTCGCCATGGTCGATATGGGTTTCGCGGCCGAAGTTCCAGGCCTCATCCGAGACCACCGAGGTCACCAGGTTCCAGGCGGCGCGCCCCTTGGACAGATGATCGAGGGAGGCAAACTTGCGGGCGATATGGTACGGCTCGTTGTAGCTGGTGGTGGCGGTGGCGATCAGGCCGATGTTGCTGGTGACGGCTGCCAAAGCGGCCATCAGGGTCAAGGGTTCGAAGTGTTCGGCGCGGGCAGTGCGGCTGAGGGCGTCATGATGATGGCCCCACAGGGCGACCACGTCGGCGACGAACAAGGCGTCGAATTTGCCGCGTTCGGCGGTTTGCGCGATGTGTTTGAAGTGCTCGAAATCCAGGCTGGCATCCGCCTGGGCCAGGGGATGGCGCCAGGCCGATACATGGTGGCCGCTGTTGGCCAGGAAGGCCCCCAGCTTGAGTTGATCGGTACGTCGGGTCATGGGCAGGCTCCCGCAAAAGGTCAGGCGCAGGGCCGGCGAACCGGCCCCGCGGGCTGGGTCAGAAGGCGTACGTCACGCCGGTGTACCAATAGCCACCGGTGGTGCCGTAAGGCGAAAAGGTACCGTACGGGAAGCCGCCGGAACTGCTTACCAGGTCGGTGCGTTTCGGGTACTTGTTGAACAGGTTGTTGGCCCCCGCATTCAGGGTCACGGCCTTGGTCAGGTGGTAGTCGATGTTCAGGTCGGTGATCCAGGTCGGCGCGAAGTTGCGGTCGTAGATCTCGGCGGTGCCGTACTCGGTGTAGGAGCCGTAGCGGGTCAGGTTGAGGCTGGTTTCAACCTTGTCGTAGGTCCAGGTGGTGCCCAGCAGCAGCTTGGATTGCGGCAAGCCGTACTTGAGGTTGCCCTGGCGCTGGCGGTCATAGCCACCGTCCGGGCCGAGGGCCTGGGCAGCCACGGTCGAGGCGTGGATCGAGTCGATCTGGGTGGTGTTCCAGTTGAAGCCGGCGCTGTATTTCAGGCTGCCATAGGCACCGATGTCCTGGCGGTAGTCGCCCACCAGGTCGACGCCGCGGGTGGTGGTGTCGAGGGCGTTGGTGAAGTAGGTCACCGCCTGGTTCGGGTTGAGCCCGGCGGCGGCGAGGATCGCGCTGATTTGCGGCGTGCCGCCCAGGTAACCGGTCTGGGCGATGCGGTCCTTGATCACGATCTGGTAGGCATCCAGGGTGATGTTGGTGTTGTCAGTGGGTTGCAGGGTCAGCCCGATGCTGTAGTTGGTCGACTTTTCAGGCTTGAGGGTGGTCGCGCCCAGGGCCTTGGCCACATCGGAGTTCACCGCCACGTTGCGGTAGTCGAACAGTTGCCCGTTGACGCTGGTTTGCGAGGTGGAGCTGTAGATCTGCTGGGCCAGGGACGGTGCGCGGAACCCGGTGCTGACGGTGCCGCGCAAGGCCAGGATCGGGGTCAGCTGGTAGCGGGTGGAGAACTTGCCGTTGGTGGTGGTGCCCGAGCCGTCGTTGTAGTGCTCGTAGCGCCCGGCCAGGTCCACGTGCCATTTGTCGGTGAGGTCCTGGCCGATCTCGCCGTAGCCCGCGAGGCTGATGCGGCTTTTTTCGGCGGCGTCGGCCGGGGTGGTACCGGCACCGGAAATGGTCCCGGGTGGAATGATCGCGCCGTTGGCACCGGTGTCGAACGGCCCGCTGGCGTAGGAGGCGAGGTCACCCTTGCCGATCTTGTAGTCTTCGTAGCGCTGTTCCAGGCCCCAGGAAATCTGCGTCGGCTTGTACAGGCCGAGGTCGAAGGCGCGGGTCAGGTCGAGGTTGTTGGTCCATTGGCTGAAGGTTTTTACGCCGGTGTCGACCGAGGTCGGTGAGTTCGGGCCGTAGCTCAGGTTGTAGGTGTCGGTGAGGGTGGCCCGGGCATGGTCCTGGCCGTAGGTGCTCGACAGGTCATAGTCCCAGCCGGCGGCCTGGCCCTTGCCGCCAAACGCCACCTGGAAGTCGTCTTCGATGAAGCGCAGGTTGTCTTCGATACCTTCCGGGTACGGGGTCTGGATGCCGTTGAACGACGGCGGCTGGTGGAATGCCAGGGGCTTTTCCGAGTTGCGGTGGGTGTAGGTTGAGAACGAGTACAGGGTCAGCGCGTCGGCGACCGGCAGCTCGGCGTTGTAGCCGAGGCTGAAGTTCTTCGCCTCGGGCAAGCCGGTGCCGTAGTAGGTGTGGCGTTGGCTGGTGTTGCCGGCACTGTCGGTGTACGGCGCCGCATCGGAACGGTCCGAGACGTCCTGTTTCTTCACGTCCAGGGCGAGGTTGATGAAACCGTCGTTGGGCAGGGCCAGGCCGACATTGCCGGTTTGACGCACGGTTTCGCCGTCGCCGTTTTCATAGTTCTGGCCGTAGGTGGTGGACAAGCTGCCGCCGTGGTCGGTTTGCTTGAGCACGATGTTGATCACGCCGCCGATGGCGTCCGACCCGTATTGCGCCGAGGCGCCGTCACGCAGGACTTCGATGTGATCCACCAGGGCGGTGGGGATCATGTCCAGGTCCACCGGTTGCGAGCCGGAGTTGAGGGAGGTGGCGTTGTTCAGCAGCGCGCTGTTGTGGCGGCGCTTGCCGTTGACCAGCACCAGCACCTGGTCGCCGTTCAAGCCGCGCAGGCTGATGGGGCGCACGATCGAGGTCGAACCGAAGCCCGACGAGGCCGGCTGGTTGAGGGACGGCAGCACCTTGCTCAAGGCACGGGTCAGGTCGCCCTGGCCGGTGGCGAGCAACTGCTTGGAAGAAATCACGTCCACCGGCGCCGGGCTGTCGGCCAGGGTGCGGGCCTGGCCACGGTTGCCGATGACCACGACGGTGTCCAGGGGGTTGTCGCTGGCCGGGGCGTCGGCGGCGAGGGTCAGGCTGCTGTAGCTGACGGCCTCGCACACGGCGAGGAACAACAGGGTATGGGCGAAAGCCTTGCCGGGTTGGCGGCGGCCTGCGGCGCGTGATGGATTCATGATGTGCAACACTCCAGTGTGGTTAGGCAACGGGCCTTGTTCGAGGACGGCTTGTTAAGTTCAAGCTCTGGTGGAGGCAGGAGAGCAAAGGCTGTGCCATCGCTGAAAAGTCTTGGATAACAAGGAGTTGTTGGAGGGTTTGCGGGGCGGGTGGTGTTTTTCTAACAGGCGGGAGGGCAGGGTGTTGGTTTTTGTGCAGGGGATTTTTTCGCGAAGCTGCTAGCGTACGCTGGGCCGGGGGAGCGCCTCCTTGGCACACCCCTTGCTCTCCCCACGCCATACCTAAACCCAAGGAAGCTTTTCTGTATGCCTAGACCTGGCCCGCGCAACGCCCTCACTGATATTCCCGGCCTGGAGGTTGGCCACGCCACAGACCTGTACGCCGACACCGGCGTCACGGTGATCCGCCCGGATGGTTTCTGGACTGCCAGTATCGACATTCGCGGTGGAGGCCCAGGTGGTCGCGAAACCGCGGCGCTGGAGCCGGAGAACATGGTGGGCCAGCTGCACGCGCTGGTGTTTGCCGGTGGCTCGGTGTTTGGCCTGGCGGCGGCGGATGCGGTGGCGGCGAAGTTGTCCCAGGACCAGGTGGGGTTGCATTTGAAGCCGGGTGCGCCGGCGATTCCTATCGTGCCGGCGGCGGTGTTGCATGATTTGGCCAATGGCGGGGACAAGGATTGGGGCCTGGAGCCACCTTACCGGCGGCTGGGGTTCGAGGCGCTGGCCAATGCCGGTCCGGAGTTTGAGCTGGGCTCTGTCGGGGCCGGGCGTGGGGCCATGGCCGGGGTGTTGAAAGGCGGGCTGGGGACGGCGTCCCTGGATTTGGGCGATGGGTTGGTGGTTGCCGCGTTGGTGGTGGCTAACCCGATTGGTTCGGTCTACATGCCGGATGGCGAGACGTTCTGGGCGTGGCCCTGGGAGGTGGCGGGGGAGTTTGGCGGGGCGCGGCCGGTGACGGAGATGGATTGCAGTGATCCGATGCCGGAGTTGTCGCGGCTGGATTCCATGGGGCGTCTGCAAGCGGGGGCCAATACCACGCTGGTGGTGGTGGCGAGTACGGCGCGGTTGACGGTGGCGGAGTGCAAGCGGGTGGCGATCATGGCGCAGGACGGGATTGCCCGGGCGGTGCGGCCGGCGCATTTGCCGTTTGATGGGGATACGGTTTTTGCGTTGGCTTCGGGGGCAGTGGAGGTGGCGGATGGGCCTCGGCGGCAGGTGGAGATTGGGCGGATTGGGTCGGCGGCGGCTGATTGTGTGGCTCGGTCGATTGCTCGGGGGGTGTTTGCTGCGCGGGGTTAGGGTGGGGTGTATATCCGTTACTCCGCGGGCCGCCGCGACGGGCCATCCATGGCCCGGCGCGGCTAAACCGGCGTCCTGCCGGTTTACCCGCTCCGCAATACCTGCGTTCGGCCTCGGGCTTATTGGGGCAGTCAGATCAAGATCAAAAGCAAGAGCACAGCGGCCTACCGGCCGGCTTGAGTGTTAAAAGCCAGATCAAAAGCCAGAGCGAAAACCGATCTGCTTTTCTGTGGGAGCGGGCTTGCTCGCGAAAAACCTGAGAGCGCCGCGTTCATCCAGAATGCCCGCGTCATCGTTAACGACCTTCGCGAGCAAGCCCGCTCCCACATTTGGACCGTGCCCGCTTTAGCTTTTGATTTACAACACTCAAGCCGGCCGGGAGGCCGCTGTGCTGTTGATCTGCTTTTGATCTTGATCTTAGGCGCCCCGTTAAACCACGCTGGCCGAAGCGAGGTGCCGAGTGGTGGGGCAAAAGCGGAACCAATACAAGCCATCACCTAAATAACGGATATCCCCCCAATCCGCGCCCGCGCCCGCAGCGCCTCCCCAGGCAACCCCAAAGCCTCATACACCACCACCAAAGCTCGGTTCGTCGGCACATCCAGCCCGTCATACCGCCGGCGCAATTCCAGCGTCTGCTGCGCCCCAAGCCAATCCCCAACCCGCAACCGTGCGTCCAGCTCCACCTGCGCAAACAAATCCCGCTGCGCATGACTCCCGCCAATCTCATTCAGCCGCGGCAACGCTATCCCCAGCTGTTCCAACGCCCGCCGGGCATCCCCCCGGGCATGCGCCAACAACCCCTCAGCCAACGGCAACGTCACTTCCCCCCAAACCGGCCGCGCTTCCACACTGTGCCTGCGCAAAGCCGCCAACAACTGATCCGCCTCAGGCTTGCCCGCCCGGGCCAACCCATACAAATATTGCACACTCAAAAACGGCTGTACCGCATCCCCAACCCGACGCTGCAGGTAGGGCGCCAACGCCTGCCACCGCTCACCCACATCAATCCCGGCCAGCTCCAGCCGCGCCAGCAATGACACCGCGCCCACCTGATCCTGGGAGTACTCCGGCAAGATCCCCCACACATGCCGGTCATAAATCTCCAGCACCTGCTGATCCTCTCCGCGCCCCAGATAAAACAACGCGAGATGCCACCAGTTATGGGTGTACATGAACGAGTTAAGCCCGTCCCAGTGCTGCTTCACGCCCTCCAGAAACCCGATGCCTTCCTCGATACGCCCCTGGGTCAGCATCACATGGGCCAATGCGTGATGGGCCCATGGCTCGGACGCCTGCAACCGCAACGCTTCAAGCGCACTGGCCTCGGCTTCCTCCAGCAAATGACACTGCTCATACGCAAACGCCAGTAGCCCGTGACTGTGGGCGATATCCGGCGCGCCGGCGGTGGCCTTCAACCCGATCCGCAACAGCGCCGGCCAGTTGCCCCGGTTGAATTCCAGGTACTGGTTGAGCTTGGCCGCAAGCAGGTCCCGCGGATAAAGATCCAGCAGATGCTCGCTGAGGCGCAGCACTTCATCCAGCTCGTCGTTGATCCAGGCTTGCAGTACTTGCAGATACACGAGCGCCCGTGGATGCCGGGAATTCACCGCCGCCGCCCGCTGGCGGTACTTCTCGGCCAGCACAGGGCCCTCGGGCGACTCGATAAACATCAGCAGCAGGCCGGCAAATCCGTTGGCCAATGCTGAGTCGGGGTCGGCATCGGCGACCGCGAGGATGCCCTCGGCACGGGGCTGATAGCCGAGAAAACCGCCGACGAAATCATCCAGGCCCTGACGGGTGGCGGGGTTGCGGGTGTCGATGGGGTTGCCCAGGTAGTCCAGTGACATGCGCTTCAAACTCATGAATTCAGATAGCGGTTAGAAGGGCAAACCTTGTGCCAGTGATGGGTCCCTCAAACTTCAAACCTTACCGTAGCAGCTGCCGAGCCTTGTCGAGGCTGCGTTGGCGGCATACCTGACACACCGCAGACGCAGCCTCGCCAAGGCTCGGCAGCTGCTACGCACAACCATTCCTCAAGAGGGCGGGCTGTTGCTTTTTCCACACTCGTCCCGGCCACTGTGGTTTTTTCATCACTGCCAAGGTCTACGACGCCCGCAAACGCGGCCCGTCGCCCCATGGCACAGCCCTTGCTAAATCCCTGACAAAACCTTAGTCAAGGAGTCTCCATGCGCCCTTTATCTTTTCGCCGTGTCCTTTCATACCTGGGACTTGGCGCCGTGCTGCTGGCCGGCACCGCTCAGGCGCAACCCCATGACGGCGGGGTGCTGAACCTGGTGGCCCAACCCGAACCGCCGTCGCTGATGCACGGCGTGGTCAGCCACGTGTCCACCCAGTACGTCAGCGGCAAGATCCTCCAGGGCCTGCTGACCTTCGACACCGACCTGAAACCCAAACCGGTATTGGCCAAGGCCTGGACCGTTTCTCCCGATGGCCTGACCTACACCTTCGATTTGCAGGACAACGTGCGCTGGCATGACGGCCACGCGTTCACCGCCGATGACGTGGTGTTCAGCTTCCAGACCTTCTACCCCGAAGTGGACAAGCGCCTGGGCGGGGTCTTCACCGAGTACGTCGACAGCATCACCGCCAAGGACCCGCTGCAGGTGGTGTTCCAGCTCAAGAAACCCTTCGCGCCGTTGCTCTCGGCCCTGGGCAGCGGGCTGCGGCCTGTGGTGCCCAAGCACCTCTACGAGAACACTGACTTTCGCAACAACCCCTATAACCTCAAGCCTGTCGGCACCGGCCCGTTTGTGTTTGTGGAGTGGAAACGCGGCGCCTATATCAAGCTGGCAAAGAACCCCGACTACTGGAAAAAGGGCCTGCCACACCTGGATGCGATCATCTTCCACGTGATCCCGGACGGCTCGTCCCGCGCTGCGGCGTTCGAGCGCAACGACGTGCAGGTGCTGCGCAGCGGTGATGCCGACTATTCCGACCTCAAGCGCCTGACCGCCTTGCCGGACGTGCAGTCGTCGGAAAAAGGCTGGGAGCTGTATTCCGGCCTGGCCTTCCTGCAGATCAATACGCGCAAGCCGCCGCTGAACAACCCCAAGGTGCGCCAGGCGATCCTGTATGCGCTGAACCGCCAGTTCATCGTCGACAACATCTTCTTCGGTTCGGGCAAGGTTGCCCCCGGCCAGTTCGTGTCCACCTCGCCGTACCACGACCCGCAATTGCCGCAGTACACCTATGACGTGAAAAAAGCCAAGGCGCTGATTGCCGAGTCCGGCGTGGACGTGGGCGCCGTGCGGATTCGTCTGCTCAACGGCGAGAAGGGCGGTGCCTGGGAGCGCCTGGCCGAATACACCAAGCAAGCCCTGCAGCCGCTGGGCTTCAAGGTACAAGTGGTGACGTCCGACGCCGCCACCTGGTTCCAGCGCGTCAGCGACTGGGACTTCGACCTGACCTACAACTTCATCTTCCAGATCGGCGACCCGTACCTGACCAACGCCTACCTGTACCGCTCCGACTACATCCTCAAGACTTCGCCGTTTGCCAACGTCAGCGGCTACAACAGCCCCGAGGCCGATGCCCTGTGGACTCAGGTCGCCAACACCCCGGAAGGCCCGGAACGCACCAGGCTCTATAGCCAGTTGGAAAACGTGCTGAACACCGACCTGCCGATCGCGCCGATCTTCGAAATGCGCTACCCGACACTGTTCCACAAAGAGGTGAAGAACCTGCTGCAAACCGCCACCAGCCTTAACGAAGACTACGAAAGCGTCTACCTCGACGCGCCTGCACCATGAACGGGTTGCTGTATTTCAGCGGTCGCCTGCTCAAGGCACTGTTGATGATTGTGGCGGTGCTGGTGCTGGGCTTTTTACTGATCCGCCTGGCGCCGGGTGACCCGGCGCTGCTGTTGGCCGGCGAGGCGGGGGTGGACGATGTGCAGTTCATCGAACACCTGCGCCAGACCATGGGCCTGGACAAGCCGTTGCTCACGCAGTTGCTGATCTACCTGGGCAATATCGCCCATCTGGACCTGGGTTATTCCTACCGCAACCAGACCTCGGTGTGGTCGCTGATTGCCGAGCGCTTGCCGGCAACACTGGCCCTGATGGGCTCGGCATTTTTGCTCTCGTCGGTGCTTGGCGTCACCCTGGGGACGTTGGCCGCCCGGGCCCGACAGAAGCGTCACTGGCTGGATGGCGTGATCTCCCACGGCGCATTGCTGCTGTATGCGATGCCGCCATTCTGGCTGGCGATGCTGCTGATCCTGTTGTTCTCCGTCAGCCTCGATTGGTTGCCGGCGTTTGGCATGGAAACGGTGGCACAGGACTTTTCCCTGCTCGACCGGCTCAAGCACCTGCTGCTGCCGTGCGTGTCGTTGAGCGTGCTGTTCCTCGCCTTGTATATCCACCTGACCCGCGCCGCCGTGCTCGACGCCCTTGGCCAGGAATACGTGCGCACCGCCCACGCCAAGGGCCTGCACCCGCGGCGGATTTTGTACGTGCATGTGTTGCGCAATGCGCTGTTGCCGGTGGTGACCTTTGCCGGTTTGCAACTGGGCCAGTTGGCCAGCGGCGCGTTACTGGTGGAGGTGGTGTATTCCTGGCCGGGGATTGGTCGCTTGATGTACGACTCGCTGGCCCAGCGTGACTACGGCGTGTTGATGGGCGGTTTCCTGGTGATCTCGATTCTGGTGGTGGGCTTTAACGTGTTGACCGATGTGATCTGTCGTTTTCTCGACCCGCGTATCGGTGCAGGAGTGCAAGGCTGATGCTGGTTTTCCGACGTTTTGTGCGCCAGCCTGCGGCGTTGATCGGTGCGCTGTTTTTGCTGCTGCTGACGCTGTTGGCGATCGCCGCCCCCTGGCTGACCAGCAGCTCGTCATGGGAGATGAACAGCCCGCCGATGCTCGCGCCATTCCACGACCCGGCCCATTGGCTGGGCAGTGACCTGCTCGGTCGCGACCTCGCCAGTGGCCTGCTGTACGGCGCGCGGGTGTCCCTGGCCGTGGGGGCGCTGGCCAGCCTGGCGACCCTGGTGGTGGGCCTGCTGGTCGGCGCGGTCGCCGGCTATTTCGGTGGCTGGCTCGACGGTGTGCTGATGCGCATTGCCGAGTTCTTCCAGATCATTCCGCAACTGGTACTGGCGGTGATCCTGGTGGCGATCCTTGAGCCGTCCCTGTTCTCCATCGTGCTGGCCATCGCACTCGTAGCGTGGCCGGCGGTGGCGCGGTTGGTGCGCAGTGAGTTCCTGACCCTGCGCCAGCGCGAATTCGTGCAGGCCGCGCGGGTGCTGGGGCAGTCGCCGCTGGGGATCATCGCCCAGCAGATCCTGCCCAACGCCCTGGCGCCGCTGCTGGTGACCATGACCTTTGTCATGGCCACGGCGATCCTCACCGAAGCGGCCCTGGCGTTTCTCGGCTTGAGCGACCCGGAAGCCATGAGCTGGGGCTACATGATCAATGCCTCCCGTGGCTTGCTGCGGGACGCCTGGTGGATGAGCTTTCTGCCGGGGTTGGCGATTGTGCTGTGCGTGCTGGCGGTCAATCGAGTCGGTGAAGGTTTGCGTGTGGCCTTTGAGCCCGGGAGGTCGCTATGACGTTGTTGAGTGTTGAACATTTGCGTATCGCCTTGCCGGCCGGTGCGGACCGCAGCCATGCGCTGTATGACCTGTCGCTGCAACTGAACCGTGGCGAATGCTTGTGTGTGGTGGGTGAATCCGGTTCCGGCAAGTCAATGCTGGCCAAGGCTTTGCTGCGCCAGTTGCCGGCCCCGCTGAAGGTGGAAAGCGGGCGCCTGGTGTTTCGCGACGAAGACCTGGCCGACCGCAGCGAAGAGGCCATGCGCCAACTGCGCGGGCGGGATATCAGCATGGTATTCCAGGAACCCATGAGCGCCCTCAACCCACTGTTGCGGGTGGGCGAACAGATCGATGAAACCCTGCGCGCCCATGGCGTGGCGGCGGCACGGGTGCGGCGTCAGCGGGTGGTGGATTTGCTCGGTTATGTCGGCTTGCCCGACCCTGAGCGCTTGCGACTGGCGTATCCGTTTGAACTGTCTGGCGGGCAGCGTCAGCGGGTGGTGATCGCCATGGCCCTGGCGTTTGATCCGGCGCTGTTGATTGCCGATGAGCCGACCTCGGCGCTGGACGTGACCACCCAGGCGCAGATTCTCGACCTGCTGCGCAAGATCCAGCAGGACAAGGGCATGGCACTGTTGTTTATCACCCACGACTTTGCCGTGGTCGAGGCGATTGCCGACCGGGTGCTGGTGCTGGAAAAGGGCCGGGTGGTGGAGCAGGGCACGGCCCCGGCGGTGTTGCGTGTGCCCCGGGAAGATTACACCCGGCAGTTGTTGGCGGCGGTGTCGGCGCAACCGCTGGTGCCGCGTACGCAGGTGGCTGGCCCTGTGGTGCTGAAGGCCGAAGCGCTGGGCAAGGTGTTCCGCAGCCGCAGCGGTTGGTGGGGGCGGCGTACGACTCAGGCGTTGGATGCGGTTCAGCTGCAATTACGTGAAGGCGAGACGTTGGGGATTGTGGGAGAGTCGGGGTCGGGCAAGTCGACCCTGGGTCGGTGCCTGGTGCGTTTGCTGCGTGCTGACAGCGGGCGGATCGAGTGGTTGGGGCGGGAGGTCGCGGGGTTGTCTGAAGGGCGGCTGCGAGCGTTGCGCAGTGATGTGCAGATGATTTTCCAGGATCCGTTTGCCTCGCTCAATCCGCGGCAGACGGTGGGGCAGATTGTTATGACTGGGCCTTTGGTGCAGGGGGTTTCCAAGGCGGATGCCGAGCGGCGGGCCCGTGAGTTGCTGGGGTTGGTGGGGTTGCCGGCAGCGGCGTTTGAGCGGTTTCCTCATGAGTTTTCCGGGGGGCAACGGCAGCGCATAGGGATCGCCCGGGCGTTGGCGGTGGAGCCTAAGGTGTTGATCGCTGATGAGTGTGTGTCGGCGCTTGATGCGCTGATCCAGGTGCAGATTCTGGAGTTGCTGGAGTCGCTGCAGCGGCGGTTCAGGTTGAGCATTGTGTTTATTACTCATGACTTGCGGGTGGCTGCGCGGTTGTGTGACCGGATTGCGGTGATGCGTCAGGGGAGGGTGGTGGAGCAGGGGGAGACGGCGGCGCTGTTTGCTGATGCGCGGCATCCGTATACGCGGGAGTTGTTGATGGCTGAGGCCATCTGACTTGGGTTGTTGGGGTTGGGGGCATATCCGTTATTCAGGTAACGGCCACCTATGGTTTCGCTCTTACAGCGAGTCACGTTGCAAAAGCGGCAAAGGCGACCTGAGTGTTAGAGCAAAAGCAGAGCCGCTTTATGTGGGAGCGGGCTTGCTCGCGAAGAACCTGAGAGCGCCGCGTTGAATCAGGATGTTCGCGTTATCGTTAACGACCTTCGCGAGCAAGCCCGTTCCCACATTTGGATCGTGTCCACCTTTGATTTTGCTGTTGCTTCACCACACTCAACCCTTTCACTTATTGAGAAACCTCCATGCCGACCTCTTTCACCGAACTGCCAGTGATCCAGGGCCAACCACTGGAAATCCGCCCCAACCGTCACCTGAGCATCACCCATCATGCGGGCACCACCCAACCCGACACGGTAGTGTTCTTCTGCCACGGCGCCGGCGGCAACAAGGACCAGTGGCGCCACCAATGGCAATCCCTGAAAACCCAAGGCTACAGTCTGGTCGCCTGGGACCTGCTCGGCCACGGCGCCAGCGCAAAACCCCGCAACCCCGAGGCCTACACCTGGCCCGAACTGGTCGCCGATTACCTGGAAATCCTCAGGCGCTACGGCGGCTCCCGCAACCTCATCGTCGCCCACTCCTTCGGCACTGGCCTGACCCTGAGCGCCTTGCTGGCCAAACCCGCGATCCCCATCGAAGCCGTATTGCTGCTGGGCACCCGACTCCACAGCATCAGCCGGAGCGGCGGCCTGATGCGTCTACCCGCATGGCTCCTGGAATGGCTGCGCCCACTGCTGGCCAAAGGTTTCCGCCAGGCGGCATGGAACGCCAAGGCCGACCCCGCACTGGTCGCCTACGAAGAAAAACTCACCGAGCGCAACCCGCTGTACATGTTCAAGGCCCTGATGAAAAACGTCCAATGGCCAGACGCCAATGCACTGCTCACCCTGACCCTGCCCGTGAGTGTGCTGGCCGGCGACACCGACGGCCTGACCCCGGCCAGCGGCGGCGAAGCACTCGCCCGGCATTTGCCCAATGCCGAGTATCAGTTGCTGCCCGAATGCGGCCACCAACTCATGCTGGAAAAACCCGGCGAGGTATTGGCCGCATTTCAACGCCTGTTGTCAGCTCAGCGGGACGGCAGTTTCCAGCGCTCACGGTAGAGGTCGTACTGCGCGGCGGGCAGTTGCACCAGCAGCGGGTTTTCTCGCGGGTCCAGCCAGGCAAACAACGCCTGGATATTCACCGGGTCCATCGCCGTGCAGCCCAATGTTCCCGAACTGACGCTGCGCCAGATATGCAGGAAAATACACGAGCCGCCGTTGGCCAAAGCCGGTGTGTTGTGCTCGACAAAAATCCCCTGGCGGTACAGCTGGTCCTTGCGCAGCATCCGCTCGGAACTGGTCCAGTCCTTGTTCACCGCCGAGCTGTCCACCAGGGTGTTGTAATGGCTGGACTGGCTGTCATCCACGCATTCGCGGGTGGCGGTACTGGCCGCGTAAGGCAAGCGGGTGTCAGCGGTGGGGGCGTAGCCGAAGGCACCGCCGAGTTTGAAGATGCCGGCCGGGGCCTTGCCATCGCCTTCATGCTTGAGGGGCTGCTGGTCGGGGGTGGGCGTCGTAAGGCCGGTGCCCCACGCCATGCCGTTTTTACCGACCACGATGGCAAAGGGTTCGCCGACTTTCTGAAAGCCTTGCCCGTGCCGCTCATAGCGTTGTGCGGTGCCCTGGAGGGCGTTCCAGCCCGGGGTGGTGACCACGATCAGTTGCCGGCTGGTCTCGGGGATTTGCGCGAGTGCCACGTTTGAAAGCAGCGTCAGCAGCGCCGCGCAGGTTTTGATGAGCGTGTTCAACGGCGTTCAGTCCTTGAAAAGAGGGAAACCTCAAACGCTAGTTTTTGCCCCGGGCTTTATCAAGCTGAAGCTGTGTTGTGATGTTACCGCAGCGGTTCGATAGCGAAGTCCATCGGCTCGGCCCGCACCGGGTTTCGGCTATAGGTGAAGTGCCACCATTCGCCGGCATAACCGGTAAAGCCTTCCTTGGCCATCGCAGCGCTCAACCGTTGGCGATTCTGGCGTGCCGCCTGGCTGATGTGGGAGCTGTTGGTGTGGGCCATTTCGTCGAAGCAATCAAAACCGGTGCCCATGTCCAGGCCGCCATCGGGCAGGCGTCGACCGTAACCGGCGGCGCAATCCACCGCCGCGGTGTCGGCGTTCCAGGCCTGGGCTGGCAGTGCATCGGGGCCGGTCAGGGTCACGTCCACTGCCGCCCCCCGGGAGTGGTTGGAAACCTTGGCCACATAGCCCAGGCGCCAGAAATCCTGCTTGTTCACCCGGGGGTAGAACTCGGCCTTGGCCGGATCCCCCGGCAGGCTGGCGAAGCGGCCCATGTTCGCCACGGCACGGCTGGGACGATAGCAGTCGAAGACCTTCAAGCCGTAACCCTGCCTGGCCAACTCGGCCTGGACCCGTACCAGTGCCTTTGCCGCGTCGGCAGACAGCACGCATTCGGCTGCTTTGTAGCCGTCCAGCGGCGCTCCGGTGAAGTTGTGGGGGCTGGCGTAGCGAATGTCCTGGGCGATGCTCGGGTCGAGGCTGCGCAGGTAAACCATGTTGGCCGGCATCGGCGTGTCTGCCGCTACCGGCGTGGCGAGCACGATCAGGCTCAGGGCGGCAAGGGAAAGGGAAGAGTAGGGCATGGCGGGCCGGGCTCGGACGGTGGCTTAAGCGCGCCACACTAGCAATGCCCGCCCCATGCCGCCAGTGCTACGGCGCGGCGTTGGGCACAAATGCCACGCTGCCACCGTCACGCTTGTGGAACAACCGTTCACCATTGTCCGGCTGGGTCGTGATGACCTGATGATCGTTGCCCAGGTAGGCCAGCGGCGTCGGGTCATCCTTGGTGGACTGCGCGACAATAATTGTGCGCTTGGGATCAAAGGGGCGGCCGCTGGTTTTTTCCAGCCAGGCCATGAACGCCGCACTGTCGCCCTGGCGCGGGAAGTCCTGGGTTTCGGCAACGTAGTAGAACGGCGTCCCGTGATTTTGCAGGTACATCGGTACCTTGTTGTCGACTTCCACCATCACCATCTGCCACTCGTTCCATGGCGCGCTTTTCACTGCTTGCGCTTGAACGTCCTCGGCGAAACGGGTCACGCCGCCATTGCCATTGGTCCACGGATACACCACCCCGAGTACCAACAGCATCACCCCGGCAGCGATGCCGAACCCACGGTACCAACCCCGGCCGACCGTGCCTTTGCGGGCGATACGCTCACTGACCCACCACGCCGCCAGCAACTGCGCGAACGGCACCAGCGGCAGCACGTAGTAACTGCGCCGGCTGCCACTGGCGGTGAAGAACACAAACAGCAGGCCCAGCCCCCACACCAGCCAACGGGTGTTGGGCGGGGTGTCGCGCCAATGCCGCACGGCGAGCCACAGGCCCAGCACCCAGCACGGCGCCCAGGGCAAGGTGTAGGCCGGCAGGTAGATCAGGTAGGTGTAGATCGGACCCATATGGTCGAACGGGTCGAAGAAGCGCACCACGTTTTCCCGGAACACCAGTTCCAGGCCGCTTGCACCGTAGGTCGGTGCGCCGTAGAGGTGGGACAGCACAAACGGGATCGCGTAGAACGCCCCGGCAATGATCACGGCCAGCACCAGCCGCAGGTTGAGGTGGCGTTTGTAGCGCTGTTCGCTGAGCAAGTGCGGCAACAGCACCAGGCCCGGCAGTACAAAGCCGATCAAACCCTTGAACAGTGATGTCGCCGCCAGTAACAGGAAGAACACCGTGTAGCGCCCCAGCCGCGTATCGTCCGGCCCGCGCCAATACCACCAGACGGCGGCGAGCACGCCGCATACGGTCAGCACGTCCGCCGTGGCCACCCGGGCCCAGAAGAGGAAGTAGAAGGTGGTCGCGAGCATCCAGCCGGCAATCAGGCCGGTGCCTTTGCGGAACAGTTGCTCGCCGATCAGGTACACCAGCCAGATGCTCAGCCACGCCGAGATCACCGATGACAAGCGCAACGACCACGGCCCCAGGCCGCCCATCAGGTTGGCAAACCCGGTGATCAGCCAATACGACGGCAAGGGTTTGTCGTAGTACGGGGTGCCCTTGAGGTACGGGTCGAAGTAGTCGCCGCTTTGCAGCATCTGCAGGGTGATGTTCGCCCAGCGGGTTTCCGGGCCCCACAGGTCGCGGGCGCCCAGGCCCAGCAGCAGGATCAGGGCCGACACGCCCAGGAGCAGCAGCAGGGCGCCGCGTTCGGTTTTCCAGAAGTTCATGGAGCGGTTCCGATGTGGGATGAGTGTTGAATGGGGTCACCCCACATTAGGGCGCCTGTGTTACGGCAATTGCGGGTAGATGATGATCTCCAGGTCACCCTTGTAATAACGCTTGCCCCCCAACGGCAGCTGGCCGGCTTCGCGCATTTCGCTGGTGCTCCTGACCCGCATCAGCACGCCCACCGAACCTTGCTGGCGCGCCTGCTTGAGCCAGGCTTGAACGCTGTCGAGATCCACCTTGCGGTGCATCGAGTCGGCGTATTGCAGGCCGTAGCGCAGTTCGCCTTCAGTGTTGTAGAGCGTCACTTCGGGCCGGCGCAGGCGCCATGCCAGGGCCGACGCCGATTCCAGTTCGTTGCTCAGCAGCGCTTGCGTCTTTTGGAGCTCGTCCAGGTGCTGGAGCACGAACTGGTCAGGCATCTGGTTATCTTCGACCACCGCCGGCATGCCGGCGGGCAACAGCGCCACCAGCAGGCCAATGCCCAACGCCGGCATCGCCCACAGCGCCAATGGGCGGAAGGCTTGAAGCAGGTTGGCGAGCATCCAGCCCATCAGCACGATGAACGTCAGGGACAGGTTGAACATCTCGCTGTGGCTGTTGCCGTACAACGGCCGGTCGATTTGCAGGTAGATCAGCGTCACCATCGCCGCGAGGCCGATGCCCAGGTTGAGCAGGCCATTGACGCGCAGCGCGCGGGTGCGGGCGTTGGCCAGCAGGTCGATCAACGCATGGCCCATCAGCAGCGCCAGCGGCAGCAGGCACGGCATGATGTAGGTCGGCAGCTTGCCGTTGCTCAGGCTGAAAAAGCCCAGGGGCAGCAGCAACCACAGCGCCAGGAAGACGATGGCCGGTTGGCGCTTTTCCTTCCAGGCCTTGCACAGTGTCGCCGGCAGCAGCGCCGCCCACGGCAGGCACGACACCACCATCAGCGGCAGGTAGAACCACCAGGGTCGTGCATGCTGGGCATTGTCGGAGGCAAACCGGCGGATGTGCTCGTGCCAGAAGAAGAAACGCCAGTAGTCCGGTTCCTGCAGGTGGATCGTCAGTGCCCAGGGCAGGCACACCACGGCCGCCACCAGAATCGCCAGCGGCCCGTAGCGCAGCAGTTCCCCCAGGCGACGCTGCCAGAGCATGTAAGGCAGGGCGATCAACACCGGCAGCAACCACGCCAGGAAACCCTTGGTCATGAAACCCATGCCGCAGGCCACACCCAACAACGTCCAGCTGGCGAGGCGCGCACGGGGGGTGGAGCTGTCGAGGGCAAACCACAGCGCCGCCAGGCTCAGGTTGACCCAAAAGGTGAATTGCGGATCCAGGTTGGAATAACCGGCTTGCCCGGCCACCAGGCCGAAACTCATGTAGAGCAGCGCGCAGGCGAAGCTCTTGCGCGGGTCGTTCCATAGCCGGCGGGCGATCAGGTAGGCGAGCACGACGCTCAGGCCGGTGGTCAGGGCGGAAGCGATGCGCACGCCGAACAGGTTTTCACCGAACAACGCCTGGCCCAGTGCGATGAGCCAGTAGCCGGCGGCGGGTTTTTCGAAATAGCGCACGCCCATGAAGTGCGGTGCCACCCAGTTGCCGCTGATGAGCATTTCCTGGCTGATCTGGGCGTAGCGGGTTTCGTCAGGGATCCATAGGCCATGCAGGCCCAGTGGCAACAGATAGAACATCACGAATGCCAGTAGCAATACGGGCAATGGTTTAAGGCGGGTCATGGCTATTGCACTCTCAAGCGGTATTGACGGTGAATCAGCGCGAGCGCTGGATCAGCCATGCGCGAGGGGTAGAAGGTAGTCGTGGTCGGGTAGAAATGCGGCACAGAACGTTATTCCTTAAACAGTCTGTTAGTGGGGGGGCGAAACTGAATATCCCTGTGCCCCAGTCAAGCTCGTTAAACGTGTGGCGTCCAATAAGTCATCGAAGGTCATCGTCATGTTGTTAACTTGTGAAAAGTTAGTGAGCTAATAATTTTTCTAAAAAAATCAATTAAAACCATAGACGATGCCACGGTCTGGCTGTCTTTTTGCTGAACGAACTTGAATGATTAAATGTTAAGAAGTGTTCTAAAGTTGTTTAAGCACGGCGGCCCAGTCCTTACTGTTCAAAATACCCAGCGCCTTGAACTTGCCATCGGGCAGCAGCTTTACAAACAATGCACTGCCGTATTCAGCATGGGCAGCGTGTGAGTAGCCCAATGCCTCCTCGAAGTCGCTGATGCAGGCGCTGTGGGTGACCACCAGCAGGTTGCGGTCCGCGTGTTTATGCGGGCGCAGTTCCTCGCCGATAGCAGGGCCGCAGATGGCCAGGGGCCCGGGTGACAATTCGGCCTTGCCGAACATGAAAAGCGAGGTCTGCGCGGTACGGGTAGTGGGGCTGCTCAGTACGTCGGTGTTTTCCATGCCCAGGGTCTGGAAGGCCTTGCCCACGGCACTGGCAGACAACGAGCCGAGCGTGGTCAGGCCGTCTGCCGGGCCCAGGCAAGGGTTGTTGGAGCGGTCACAGCGTTCCTCATGGCGGACCAGCACCACCAGGTCTCCGTTACGCCAGGCTTCCAGGGTTCCGGAGGTGAGCAGGCGGTGGCCCACGCCCAGGTCCAGCGGCGATCTTGGCCACCAGATGAACGCCGTTACTGCCAGGCTGATCATCACGATACCTGCCACGCCAAGCCACAGTTTGTTCAGCTGTTTTACAAATGCCCAGCGCGAGCGAGACTTGCTCAGGGTCAGGTCAACCACACTATTCACCATTGGTAACTTCCAGGCGTTAATCCGGTAACTGGCAGCGGCAAGTTAGGCAGGCGCCAAGTGAGTAGCGCTGATGCAGGAATATGCAAAAGCGTGTCACAGGGGCGCTGTCTTTTTGCTGAACATACCGATATAAAAAATTGTTCACTTGCACTAACGGGCGTTTGAAATAACCAGCCTGTTATCTGCCCATGGACGGCAATTTAAAGTGCAGCAGGTGGCGGCCGGGTGAAATCGATGTGAAAAATTTGCAGGGGTCATGGGGCGCTCCTTTTTCCCATGGTTGTGACATAAAAATGTGACAACCGTTATTCTCCGGCTTAAGTCCAGAAGCTTGTGGGGAGGGGTGATGCTGCAGGTACAAGGGGTATTCAAGAGTTATGGCACGCCGCAGGGGCCGTTGACCGTGCTGGCGGGTGTCGACCTGTACCTGGGAGCGCGCAGCAGCCTGGCGTTGATGGGTGAGTCGGGCAGTGGCAAAAGCACGCTGCTGCATTTGGTGGCCGGGCTCGACCAGGTCGACCGTGGCAGCATCCAGGTCGGCGACCAGCGCCTGGACCAGATGAGTGAGGCGCAACTGGCCCACTGGCGTCGCACCGAGATCGGCCTGGTGTTCCAGCAGTTCAACCTGATCGGCAGCCTGCGGGTCGAAGACAACCTGGCCTTCCAGGCGCGCCTGGCCGGGCGCCTCGATCCGGCGTGGCAAGCGCAGCTTGTGGAGCGACTCGGCCTGGGTGACTTGCTCAGGCGTTACCCCGAACAACTGTCCGGCGGCCAGCAGCAACGGGTAGCGGTAGGACGAGCCCTGGCGTCGCGCCCCGGCTTGCTGCTGGCGGACGAACCCACCGGTAACCTCGACGAAGGCACCAGTGACGAAGTGCTGCAACTGCTGCTGGACCTGCTGCGGGACAGCCCCACCAGCTTGCTGATGGTCACCCACAGCCCGCGCATCGCGGCGCGCCTTGACCAGCAGGTGGTGTTGCATCGCGGCCAGGTACTCGCTGCGGACGCCCGCTGACATGCGCGTCTTCCACTGGACACTGCGCGCGCTGCTCAGCCATTGGCGGCGCCACCCTGTGCAATTCTTCAGTGTGCTCACTGGCCTGTGGCTGGCCACCGCGCTGTTGACCGGCGTGCAAGCCCTCAACAGCCAGGCGCGGGACAGCTACGCGCGGGCCAGCCAGCTGATCGGCGGCGAACCCCAGGCCAGCCTCAGTGCGCCGGACGGTGCCAGCTTCCCCCAGGCGCTGTTTGCCGACCTGCGCCGCGCCGGGTGGCCGGTGTCGCCGGTGGTGCAGGGCCGCGTGCAGCTCAAGGGCCATGAAGACCAGCGCCTGCAAGTGATGGGCATCGACCCGGTGTCGTTGCCCGGCGGTGGCGCGCTGGCCGGGCAGACCCTGGACCGGGCGCAGATGGTCGCGTTCTTCAACCCGCCGGGACGCACCTGGATCGCGCCGCAGACCTTGCAGTCTCTGGGCCTGAAAGAGGGCGACCAGCCGCTGACAGCTGCCGGGCTGGCGCTGCCGCCGCTGCATGTTCAAGCGGACATGGCCCCCGGCGTCTTACTGACCGATATCGGCTTCGCCCAACCGCTGCTGGACATGCCCCAACGCCTGTCGCGGTTGCTGCTGGACAAGGCCTTTGCCGCCGCGCATCCCGCTCTGCCGCCGGAACTGGGCGCGCAACTGCAGCTCAAGCAGGCCGAGGAAAACAACCTCGCGCGCCTCACTGAAAGCTTCCATCTGAACCTCGATGCGCTGGGCTTTCTGTCCTTTGTGGTGGGCCTGTTTATCGTGCATGCCGCCATCGGCCTGGCGCTGGAGCAGCGGCGCGGCCTGCTGCGAACCTTGCGGGCGTGCGGGGTCAGTGCGCGGATGCTGATCCTCAGCCTGGCGGTGGAACTCGGTGGCCTGGCCGTGCTGGGTGGCCTGGCGGGCGTGGCCAGCGGGTACTTGCTGGCCAGCCTGTTGCTGCCGGATGTAGCCGCCAGCTTGCGCGGCCTGTATGGCGCCGAGTTGCCCGGCCAACTGAGCCTCAGCCCGCTGTGGTGGCTCAGTGGCCTGGGCCTGGGTTTGCTCGGCGCGTTGCTCGCCGGGGCCAGCAGCCTGTGGCGGGCGGCGCGTTTGCCGTTGTTGGCGCTGGCCAATGCCCAGGCCTGGCACCAGGCCCATGGGCGCTGGCTGCGACGCCAGGGCTGGGTGGCGGGTTCGGCCTTACTGGTTGCGCTGTTGGCACTGGTATTTGGCGACAGCCTGGCCAGTGGTTTTGTATTGATGGCGGCCTTGTTGCTGGGCGCTGCGCTGGGCTTGCCGGTGGTGCTCAATGGCGTGCTCAAGGCGGTATTGGGGCGCAGCCGTTCGGTGCTGGGGCAATGGTTTCTCGCCGATTGCCGCCAGCAGTTGCCGGCCCTGAGCCTGGCGCTGATGGCCTTGCTGCTGGCGTTGGCCGCCAATATCGGCGCGGGCTCGATGACCTCGGGCTTTCGCCAGACCTTCAACAACTGGCTGGAACAACGCCTGACCGCCGAGTTGTACCTCAACCCGCAAAACCCGGCCCAGGCCGAGGCGCTGCAAACCTGGCTGGTACAGCAGCCCCTGGTGCAGACAGTGCTGCCGACCTGGCAGGTTGCGGTGCAGTTGCAGGGGTGGCCGGCTGACCTGTTCGGCGTGGTCGACGACCCTACTTATCGCCAGCATTGGCCGCTGCTGGAAGCGGCGGCGAACCCATGGAGCCAGTTGTTGCAGGACGACAGCCTGATGCTCAGTGAGCAAATGGCACGCCGGCTCAAGGTGCGGCTGGGCGATGTGGTCAGCATCCCCACGCCCCAAGGTCCATGGTCGCCGAAGGTCGTGGGGATTTATGCCGACTACGGCAACCCCAAGGGCCACTTGCTGGTGAATTCGCGGCACCTGTTGCAGCACTGGCCGGGATTGTCGCCGGCGCGTTTCAACCTGCGGGTTTTGCCGGGCAACGTGCCGCCGCTGGTGCGTGCAGTACAGGAACGGTTTGCCCTCGAAGACAGCCGCATCGTCGACCAGCAGCAGCTCAAGGGCTGGTCGAGCCAGGTATTCGAACGAACTTTTGCCGCCACCGCCGCCCTTAACAGCCTGACCCTGGGCGTCGCCGGCGTGGCGTTGTTCATCAGCCTGCTGACCCAGAGCCAAAGCCGTCTTGGCCAGTTGGCCCCGCTGTGGGCGCTGGGCGTGACACGACGCCAATTGATGCTGCTCAACCTCGGCCAGACCTGGCTGCTGGCGGTGCTGACCCTGGTGCTGGCGTTGCCGCTGGGCTTGCTGCTGGCGTGGTGCCTGGACGTGGTGATCAACGTCCAGGCCTTCGGCTGGCGCCTGCCGTTGCAGGTGTTCCCGGGGCAACTGGCGCAACTGCTGGGCCTGGCGATGCTGGCCACCTTGCTGGCTTCGGCCTGGCCGTTGTGGCAGCTGTACCGCAGTCGCCCGGCGGATTTGCTGAGGACCTTTGCCAATGAAGATTAAGTACCTGTTATGGGCGACGTTCCTGCTGCTGGGCGCCTGCGACAAACCACCTGCACCTGAAGAAAGCTTCGCCGGACTGGGCAGCCAGGCCGCGGACTTTGCCCAGGTGGTGCCCGGCAAGGTCTTCAGCTTTCCCCAGGACCATGGCCCCCATGACGGCTATCGCATCGAATGGTGGTACCTCACCGCCAACCTGAAGGATGCCGAGGGCAATGCCTACGGCGTGCAATGGACGCTGTTTCGCAACGCACTCAAGGCCGGCCCGACACAACCCGGCTGGCACGACTCGACGATCTGGCTCGGCCACGCCGCCGTCACCTCGGCCACCCGCCATTACGCCAGCGAACGCTACGCCCGCGGCGGCGTGGGGCAGGCGGGGGCCCAGGCGGTGCCGTTCAATGCCTGGATCGATGACTGGAATTTCGCCACCCGCCCCGGTGCAGCCAGCCCCCTGGCGGACATGCAACTCAAGGCTGCAGGCGAGCATTTCAACTACGACCTGCACCTGACCTCCAGCCGCCCATTGGTGCTCCAGGGCGACAACGGCTACAGCCGTAAGTCCGACCAGGGCCAGGCGTCGTACTACTACAGCCAGCCGTTTTTCCAGGCAGATGGCCGCGTGACGATCGACGGAAAAAACTACCCGGTGACCGGCACCGCGTGGCTCGACCGCGAGTGGAGCAGCCAGCCCCTGACCGCCAGCCAGACCGGCTGGGACTGGTTCTCCCTGCACCTGGACAGTGGCGAGCAATTGATGCTGTTTCGGGTGCGGCAGAAAGACGGACCGTCCTACCTGACCGGCACCTGGATCGACAAAGAGGGCCACACACAGACCCTGCACAACCAGGATATTCAACTGACGCCGCTGGGCACGACCGCGATCGATGGGCGCAGCATTCCCACCCAGTGGTCATTGAAGATCCCGGGCAAACATCTGGATATCACCACGGAAGCGGTCAACCCAAAAGCCTGGATGAACCTGAGCATTCCTTACTGGGAAGGGCCGGTGAAATTTCAGGGTGGGGTGGGGTATCTGGAGATGACGGGGTATTGAGTCCGACGATTTTTTGTAGGCCTTGATTACCTGCCAGGTAGGTGATTTCCCAAATGTAATTTCAGCTGTTCCAACCTTGTGTCCGGGCCGTGTTCGCCTGCCTATATTCCTGCGCCATATCCATTACATCAGGGATGTAAGTGATGGCGCAGGGATACATCAATGACCGCACCACGGACTACCTCAGTTTGAAATCCCGGTTACTGACCGGGGCCAGTGGGCAACTCTCCGATCAATTCGACGCGTTGAACCTGCATTTGCGTCAGGCAAGCCTGGTGACGCCGGGGCAGATGTTGATCGTTCCCGATGCCTACGCTGTGGCTTGCACTACTGATGATGCATGGTTGATGCGCCATGCCCAGGAGATTCAGCGCAATCTGGAGTTGGATGCCTCGGCTGGGGCGGCGGTGATCAATAACTATGATCTATTCCAGAGTTTATTGGCTTATAGCTCGGTGGGAGTCGGCAGTTCGACGGCGGCCTGGGGGCGACACCTGGACGAGGTTCAGCGCACTCTGGAAGAAATTGAGCGTTTGCATCAACAACTCAAGGATGGAGCCTTGAATAAGAAAGCGTTTATCCAGAAGCGGCAGATGTTGTTCCGGCGCTTGGATACTCAACTTCAAGGTGCGGCGCGATTTGGCACGAGCCTGAAAACCAATAAGTCACTGAAAAAAGTACTGGGTATTTCCACCAAGAGTTATCTGCACAAGAGTGAAATCGTGGGCTACACGCAGCGGATTCGCAGCATTGCCGAGACGTCGAGGTTTTTGGGCAAGGGGACGTATGTGGGGTTGGCGTTGGATGTGGGTGTGGCGGGGTTGGAGATCAAGGAAGCATGTATGGAGGGGCGGGAGGCGATGTGTAGGCGGGCGAAGTATGTGGAGGGTGGGAAGTTGGTGGGCGGGGTGGGCGGGGCCGCTATTGGAGGGACTCTGGGGGCTGCGCTCGGGAGACGTTTATGCGGGATAGTCATGGGGGTTGCGGTGAAAGGGCAGGGTGCGCTGGTCTGCGGGATCATCGGCGGTGCTGCCGGAGGTTATGCCGCCGGGAGTACGTTTGGGCGTGCCGGTGAATGGGGTGGAGAAATGATGGGTGACCTGATGTATGAGCCTGATGGGGCTTGATCATGTCTTATTATGATTTTTTCACTGTTACGTTGCTTTTATGGATGCTTATCAACTTGGGACTATTGCTCTTCGTCGCGTACAGAAAACTCGATGAGTTGGAAAGCTATTTCACCGAAAACGAGGCCGTTCAACGCACCAAGCGTTTTTGGCGCAGGAATCTGCCGATCGACAAAACCATGCGAATGGTTGTGATCGTCGAGCTGCTGTCCATGCCAAAACGCCATTTGAAAAAGGGCGAGGTAACTGAGGCAGAGTTGACGTCCGTCCCCGTGGCCCTGAAGCGATGGGCAGTATGGCCCTATTACGGCGGAATGGTTTTGATGGTCCTGGCAATCATTTGGGAGGTCTGGTCCAAGCCATAGCCGAGGGGCTTTTTTTCGTTATTGCGCCAACGCCACCTTGAGTGGCAAGCGCGCCATACCGGTGTTTTTAAGCGAACCCAGATACAACCAGTCACCGTACTCACGTGCCGTGGTGACGGGCGAGTAGTTACCGCTGCTGCCATCCTGCAGGTTTGCGATGACCTTGCCGTTCACGTCCAGCCCGAGCACAAAGGCCTTACGCTCGATGGGCTTGGGCACCACCATCAGTGCCCGTACCATGATCTTGCGCATCAGCGGGTAGCCGGCAAAACCGTCGAGCAGCGGGTTGCGCGGTGAATACAAGGCAACCCAGAACCGGTCCTTGCCGTTGAAGCTGAGGTTGTCCGGCAGGCCCGGCAGGTTGTCGATAAACAGGTCGTGGACGCCGGCCTTGTCGCCCTTGAGCCAGTAGCGGCTGATGCGATAGGCGCCGGTTTCGTTGACCAGCACATAGTCTTCGTTCGGCCCCAGGGCCACGCCATTGGCGAATTGCAACTGGTCCAGCAATACCTCGGTGTGGCCGGTGCTGAAGTCATACCGTAGCAAACGGCCGTCACCGCCGTGCTCGATCACCGCCTCGCCGTCTTCCCCATAACCCCATCGGCTTGATGCATCGCTGAAGTACGCATAACGCCCGGCGGCGTCGACGGTGATGTCATCGACAAAGCCAAACGGCAGGCCGGCGGCGCTGGTGGCCAGGGTGGTGAGATTGTGCTGGGTGTCGAGGGCGAGCAGGCCCTTGATCCCATCGGCAATGATCAACCGCCCGTCCGGATGCAGGGCCAGGCCCAGGGGGCGACCCTGGGTGTTGGTCAGCTCTTCGAGAACGTGGCTTTCGGGGGCCGTGCGGATGATGCGCCCGTCATGCAGGCCGGTGATGAGGAACCCTTTGCCATCCAGCAACAAGGCTTCGGGCCCGGCGATGTCCTGGGCGCCGGTTCTTTTCACGTCCTTGAGGCGCTGGTTTTCGGCGTAGGGCCCGTCCTTCAGGGATGGCGCCTTGGGCGGCGACCAGTTGACCGGTTGCACTTTGGTGGGCATCAGCAGCAGGAAGGCGACGATGGCGGTCAGGATCAGCAGGACCAGACGACCAACGTTGCTTGGACGGGTACTCATGACGATTCCTGGTGATCAGTGGTGGGCGGTTCCCAATGCAGGGTGCCGAACAGGTAGTCCATCAGCGGCAGGACGATGTTGAAGTTGCGTCCCTGCATCAGTTCGCGCCGGTGATGCAGGGCGTGCAGGTGGTGCATCTGGCGGATCCACGGCAGGCGGGCCACGGGGTGGTCGGGGGGCAGGTGTTCGCAGGCGTGGAAAAACTCGTAGAGCAGGTAGCCGAGGATCATGCAGCCGGCGAACAGGCCGGCGACGTTGGGGTTGAGGTGTTTGAGCAGCCACCAGGCGGGGAGGGTGATGACCAGGCTGTGGACCAGGATGAGCCAGGCGGGGAACAGGATGACACGCCAGTCTCGAGGGCTGTCGTAGGTCATGTGGGCGGGGGTGAAGAAGCTGTGGTGGTCGCCGGTGTGGCGGGCGTAGAACAGGCGGGCGAAGGTGTGTTTGTGATGGCCCAGGTGACGGTGGACGAGATAGATACACAGGTTGAAGAAAATTAGGGTGAGGGGGATGGCCAGCCATTCCAATAGCTTGATTTGCCGGGTGGTGGACCAGAACAGGCTGATGCAGAGCAGGCCGTAGCCGAAAACGAAACCAGCGTGGAGCCACGGGTTGTAGCAGGGGTGGATGCTGGCGCGGTAGGTGGTGCGGAAAGCCTCGGTGGGGTGAGTCATTGGGAGCGCTCGGTGTCGTTTTTGTTGGGGATGAGCGTAGTCGGGATTGGCGCATCTATCCTGCCGCCATAAAAATACTGTACATGCATACAGTTATGTCCTACATTCCATCCCAGGTGACCGGATGTCGCCGATCACCTGAGCTTCAATTTTTTAACTATGGATGGATAAAAAATGAAATCGAAAAAAGCGTTCATGCTCGGAGCCGCCATCGCGGCGTCCTGCTTCGTTTCGGCCTGCGCCCTGGCCGAACAATCTCCTGCACACTTGACGCCGCAACCGTTGCAGCAAGCCGTGCAACAAGCCCTCAAGAGTGGCGGCAACGTCACGGCGCAGAAGGCGTCGGCTGCCTTCCTGGACAAAATCAAAACCTCGCAGCAGCTGAAAAAGCCGGTGCAGGCTGCCAAGGCCTTGAGCGGGGTTGTGGTCGCCGAGCCTGTACAGGCAGATAGCGCCAAGGTGGATGCCCAGGCCGTGGCGGCCCAGGCGTTCACGCCGCTGTGCCAGACCCTCGGTATCAACCAGATGTATAACCTGGACGGTGTGCAAACCGGCAACGACGTCTGCTACCACTTCAACGTGCCCCAAAAGGCACGGGCGACAGTGATGCTGGTAGGGCAGAGTGCTGCCACCAACATGTCCCTGACCCTGTTCCAGGACGACGGCCAGAACAACATCACTTCTCTCGGCACGTCGGATAACCCGGGCAATGCCAACGAGGTGTTGGCTGGCGTACTGCCACCTGGCGACTACTACTGGTTCATGCATGCCAATTCCGCTGACGGTTCGCCGTTCAGTTTCGGCGTGGATATCAACATGACGATTGACGATTTCGAGCCTAACGACAGTTTCGAAACGGCTTATCAACTGCCGGATACCCTGAACTACGTCACGGGTAACTCCGACACGGCGACCGATGAAGACTACTTCTCCTTCAAGGCCCTGCGCGGGCAGAAGGTCAGTGCCTATTTCGACGGTGTGAACGAGAGCGATCGGGGTCAGTGGATTTCCGAGTATTTTGACGGCGTCAAATGGATCCCGATCAGCCCCAAGGCGAAAATCACCTGGCCAACGCCATCGGTTAATGGCGTGGTGAACGTACGGGTGCGGCCTAACCCGGCCGCAACCTGGAAGGCTACGGCGCGCTACAAGCTGTCGCTGGGCTCCACACCCGAGGTGTTGAGCCACAGTGTGCAAGGTGACAACGTGGTGCGGATCCCGGCTTCGGCCAATGACTACGACCCGTTCATGACCACCCAGGCGGCACGTGACTTGAGCTGGGCCGTGACCTGGGCCGACAGCACCGGTAAACGCCTGCAGGGATTGACCCCGTATCTGCAACTCGACAAGCACGTCAACCGTAATACCTACCTGCCGGTGTACATCCCTTACTACGGTTCGGTAACCGGCGTGTCGGGCGCGGCATCCGGTACGGTCAACCTGGGCAACTGCGCGGGTGAGGCGACTGTCAGGTATGTGTCCTACGACTCGGGTTACAAAAATACCTGGGAGACCAACTACAACTTCGCCGTCTGGCGCCTGCGCATCGAGGAGTACCCGGATGTCGGCGTGGGTGGCGACGCTACCCCGGTCAGCATGGCTCATATCTGCAGCCAGCGCGTGATCTCCAGTGAACGGTGATCAACCCTCCGCTTGATCCGTAACCCCGGCGCCAACTCTTCGGGTTGGCGCCCTCAGCAACCCTTCAAACTGCGCCTGAACCCGCCCTTCGTCGCAATGCGCCACATTAAACCGCATGAAATCCCGCAACCCCGGCTCATACCCGAACAACGCCCCCGGCGCCAACACCATCCCGCGTTTCAACCCGGCTTCAGCCAGCCGCTCACCATTTACCCCCGCCGGCAACCGCGCCCAGATAAACATCCCGCCCTCAAATCCCATCGGCAATTCACACCCGCAACGCCGCAGCCACTGCTCAACCCGCCCACCGGCCTCCAGCAGCCGCTGAACCATGCGCTTGCGATGCCGGGCATACCCACCCTCACTCAGCAGCCGATACACAATCTGTTCGAACAGCTCGGACGTTATGCCGCCGCTCATCAACTTCATATTGGTCAGATTCGCGGCCAATTGCGGCGCCGCCACCACATAACTGACCCGCGCATTCGCCGTCAGCACCTTCGAAAACCCCGACAGGTACGTCACCTGCTCCAATCCCGCCAAAGTCGCCAGGCGCGGCGGCGGGTTAGGGTGCAAATCCCCGTAAAGATCATCCTCAACGATATGGCAGCGATACTCCCGGGCCAGTTGCAACAACCGAAACGCCTGGCTCGGACTGAATGAATGCCCGGTGGGGTTATGCAACACGCTGGTGGTCAGGTACAGGCTCGGACGATGCTCCGCCAACAACTGCTCCAGCGCGACAAAATCAAAACCATCAGGCCGCCGGGCGATCGTCACCACCTTGACCCCATGCAACGCCAGGTTCGCGTGGAAGTTGAAATAACACGGTGCATCCAGCAGCACCGTGTCCCCGGGCCGCGCCAGCAGGCGCATGAGCATGTCCAGGCCTTGCACCGTGTTGGGCGTGGTGATGATTTGTTCCACCGGCACCGACAACCCTTCACCGTGCAGTTTCTGTTGCAGCGCCTGGCGCAACGGCAGCAGGCCCGCCGGGGTGCCCAGCCCGGCGATGCGCAGGGTAGGGGCGCGGACTGCGCTGCGCATGGCCTGGCGCAGGGCTTCGGAATCCAGCCAGTCTTCCGGCAGATGGCCGCCGCCGGGGCGCAGGTCGCCCTGGGCCATGGCCAGGGGGCGGCGCAGTACGCTGAGCAAGTCCTGGGGCAGCAAGTCGACCCAGGTGCTGGACGACGGCTGTGCCAGGCTGCTGGCGACAAAGTGCCCGCGGCCCTGGCTGGAGGTCAGGAGGTGACGCCCGCGCAGGCGATCCAGCGCTTCATTCATGGTGAATTTTCCGACGCCCAGCAAGGCTCCCAACTCACGCACCGAAGGCAGTTTGCTGCCAGCGGCCAATTCGCCTTGCTCGATCGCATGGGCCAGGGCATCGACGATCTGCTGCACCTTCGGTGCTCGGTCATGAAAGTGAATCGCAGGAATGGGCATCACACTGTCCTTAAGTTTGCCGCCAACTTCACCGGTAAAGTCTGCGCGTATATCCGTAGAGTTTACCTGCCTGTGGCGGCACGTGCGCCCTAGACTGCAAGCCCTCTTTCCTGCTGTGAAATTCCACGCCATGGCCACCGCGCTGACGCTGTCTTCGTTTTTGTATTTCCTGCTGCTGTGCACCACCCTGGCCTTCAGCCCCGGGCCCATGACCTTGTTGTTGCTCAGCCTCGGCCTGAAGGACGGCCTGCGCCGCTCCCTGCCGGCGCAGTTCGGGGCGAGTGTTTCCTACCTGGTGTCGATCCTGATCTTTGCCGTGGGTTTTTCCGAGCTGATCAAGGATTACCCGCTGATCACCCGGATCATCCAGGTGGTAGGCGTGGCCTACATCCTTTACCTGGCCTACAAGCAATGGACCAGCAGCGGAGTGACCATCAAGACCAACGATGCAACTACGGAAAATGCCCGCAGTCTTTTCGGCAAGGGCCTGCTGACCGGGTTGTCGAATCCCAAGGCGATCATTCTGTTCAGCGCGGTATTCCCGCAGTTCGCCGCCATCGGCCAGGGCAGTGCCGCCGCCGACATCGCGATCCTCGGCCTGACCTTCCTGCTGCTGCAATTTGCCAGCGGCTGCCTGTATTGCTACTTCGGCCAGCGCATCAAGCACGTGCTGGAAAACCCCAAGCGCCGGGTGTTGCTGCAACGGGCCACGGCGGTGTTGCTGCTGGGGGTGGCGCTGATGCTGGCCAGGGGCTTTTCCAGCTGAAGGCCAGCTTATGAGCGGTAGTGGCGATCTGCCGGTGCCCTGATAGACTTCGGGCATTCATCCAGGATCAAGCCAGACATGCCAGCCGCAGGAGGAAACGGACTTTCGCTCGCTTCACGCTTGTACAAGTCGCGCACCCTGGGATTGACCCTCGGGTTTGTCTGTGTGGCCGCCGCCATCTACCCGCTGGATAAATCCGCTTGGGTCTGGGGAGTGATGATCGCCAATGCCTTCATCTGGCCGCATGTGGCCTACCAATGGTCGCGGCACTCGAAAAACTCCCTGCGCTCGGAACACCGCAACCTGCTGTTCGACTCGTTTTGCGGCGGGTTCTGGGTTGGCGCCATGCAGTTCAACCCGCTGCCCAGCGTGACCACCTTGTCGATGATGACCATGAACAACGTCGCCATCGGCGGCCCGCGCTTCATGCTCGCCGGTTGGGTGGCCCAGGCGCTGGGCATCGGCGCCTCGATGCTGGTGTTCACTCCGGCGGTGACCGCCCTCACCAGTGAAGTGCAGCTCTACGCCTGCCTGCCGATCCTGATGCTGTATCCCCTGGCGCTGGGCTGGATCTGTTACCGGCAAGCGATCACCCTGGCCCGGCACAAGCGCGAGTTGCTGGCCCTGAGCCGCACCGACAGCCTGTCGGGCCTGCTCAACCACGGCGCCTGGAAAGACCACCTGGAAATCGAGTTCCAGCGCTGCCGCCGCGACCAGCAGGGCGCCGCCATCGCGCTGATCGACATCGACCACTTCAAGACCATCAACGACACCTACGGCCATGTCACCGGCGATATCGTGCTGCGTCAATTGAGCAAAGTGCTGCGCCAGAACCTGCGGGCCACTGACCTGGCCGGGCGCTACGGTGGCGACGAATTCTGCGTGATCCTGCCGGGCATGCCCCTGAACCGCGCCACCGAGGTGATGGACGCCCTGCGTGATCGCTTCAACTCTCTGGCCTACGCACAGGACCCGACCTTGCGCGCCAGCCTGAGCATCGGCCTGGCGCCATACCGGCCGGCACACGCCGACGCCACCAGTTGGCTGAACGATGCCGACCAGGCCTTGTACGAGGCCAAGAGCAGCGGGCGCAACCGGGTCAGTTCGGTGCAGGGAAGTTGGTTGAGGTCGATCTGAGGATCAACAAATCGGTGTTTGTCAGGTAGGGTGGAGCGCTACCTTCCAACAAAAACAAGGATCGGTTCATGCTCTTCAACTTCCCGCGTACCTTGCTGGCGGCCACCCTGGCGCTGTCTTTCGCCATGCCGGCCTTCAGCGCCGAACCCCACAAACAGATCCAGGCCGATTCCGAGCAGTACAAGGCCGACGCCTTGAAACTGCTGGAGCGCCTGGTGAATATCGATTCGGGCTCCGGCTACGAGCCCGGCCTGACCCAAGTGCGTGACATCGCCGTCGACGAGCTCAAGCAACTGGGTTTCAGCATCCAGCTGGTGCCGGATGCCGCCGCTCATAACAGCCATGTCATCGCCACCCTCAAGGGCACCGGCAAGGCCAGGATCCTGCTGATGGCCCACATGGACACGGTGTTCAAGGAAGGCTCGGCGGCTGCCCGGCCGTTCCACATCAAGGACGGCCGCGCCTATGGCCCGGGCGTAATGGATGACAAGGGCGGCATCGTCGCCGGCATCTACGCCTTGAAAGTCCTGAAAAACCAGGGCTTCAAGGACTACGCACAAATCACCTTCCTGCTGGACGCCAGCGAAGAAACCGGCACCGACGGCGCGTCCGAGCTGATCCGCAACACCGCCAAGGGCCACGACGTGACGCTCAACCTGGAACCAGGTCGCCCGGCCGATGGCCTGGTGGTATGGCGCAAAGGCAGCGCCACCGCCGTGGTCGAGGTCAAGGGCAAGGCCGCCCACGCCGGCGTCGCCCCGGAATTGGGGCGCAACGCGGCGATGGAAGCGGCGCACCAGATTCTGCAACTGGGCAAGCTGGGGGATGCCGAGAAGAAAACCACCATCAACTTCACCGTGATCAACTCCGGCGACCGGGTCAACGTGATCCCCGACCAGGCCACCGCCAAGGCGGATGTACGGGCGGCGTTGCCGGAAGAGTTTGACCGGATCGAGAAAGACCTGGCACGGGTCTCGGCCAACAAGCTGATCCCCGAGACTGAAGTGACCACCAGTTTGCACCGTGGCCTGCCGCCGATGCCGCAGACGCCGGAGTCGGACAAGCTGGTGGCGATTGCCCAGGGGATTTATGGCGAGTTGGGGCGCAAGCTGACCATTGAGGGCAGCGGCGGGGCGGCGGATGCGAGCTTGTCGGCTGGCGTGGGTACGCCGACCCTGGACGGGTTCGGGATTGTCGGGGGCAATATCCATACGCCGGAGGAATATGCCGAGGTGGAGAGCGTGGCGCCGCGGATTTATCTGCTGAGCCGGATGATCATGGAGCTCTCCAAGCGCTGACTTAAAAACGCCACACCTCTAAATGTGGGAGCGGGCTTGTGTGGGAGCGGGCTTGCTCGCGAATGCGGTCTATCAGTCGACATCTGCTTATCTGGTACACCGCTTTCGCGAGCAAGCCCGCTCCCACATTGGTTTGTGGTGTTGGTTGGATCAGGTTGCAGGCACCACTTCCCGGGTCTTCTCCCGCCCCAGCACCAGACTGCACAGCGCCGGCAAGAACAGCAACGTCAACACCGTCCCGACCAGCACCCCGCCAATCAACACATACGCCAGCGACGACCAGAACACCGACAGTGTCAGCGGAATAAACGCCAGCGCCGCCGCCAGCGCGGTCAGGATCACCGGGCGTGCCCGGCGCACCGTGGCCTCGATGATCGCCTCGCGAATCACCATGCCCTGGTCCTGGTTCTGCCGAATCTGGTCGGTAAAGATCAGCGTATTGCGCATCAGAATCCCGCCAATCCCGATCAACCCCAATATCGCGTTGAACCCGAACGGCTGGTTGAACAGCAACAACGTCGGCACCGCTCCGATCAGCCCCAGCGGCGCGGTGGCGAACACCATGAACATCACCCCGAACGAACGCACCTGGAACATGATCACCGTCAACGTCAGCAGGATCATGATCGGGAACAGTGCCGCCAGCGCCACGTTGGCCTTGGCGCTTTCTTCCACCGGGCCGCCGATGACGATCTGATACCCGGCCGGCAGCTTGGCGATCAGGGGTTGCAGGTCCTTGTACACCGCCATTTCCACATCTGGCGGCTGGGTGCCGTCGACGATGTCGGCGCGCACTTCCACGGTCAGTGCGCGGTTGCGGCGCTTGAGGATCGGTTCTTCCATCACCGCCTGGAAATGCCCGACCTGGGCCAATGGCACCGAGACGCCGGCACTGTTGGTCAGGGTCATATTGTCGAGGTTGCCGAGGTCTTCGCGCTGGCTGCCCTGGGAGCGGGCAACCACTGAAACGGTGCGATTGCCTTCGCGCACTTCGGTGATCGGGTTGCCGCTGAGCAACGCGTTGAGCTGGGATTTCACCCCGTCGGGGGTAAAGCCCAGCAGGCGCAGGCGGTCCTGGTCGAGTACCAGGCGGTAACTGCTGGCGCGCTCGCCCCAGTCGAGGAAGCTGTCCCGCGTGAGTGTGTTGGCCGCGACCACTTGGCGCACGTCTTCAGCCAGGCCGCGCAGCACATTCAGGTCGGGGCCGGACACGCGAAACACCACCGGGAAGGGCACCGGCGGGCCGAACACCAACTGGGTGACGCGCACCCGCGCCGATGGAAACTCGCCGGCAGCGATGCGTTCAGCCATGCGTTTTTTCAGGTTGTCCCGGGCATGGGCGTCGGCGGTCTGCACGATCAACTTGGCGAAGGCGGGGTCTGGCAGCTCAGGGTTCAGCGACAGGAAAAACCGCGGTGCACCACCGCCGACATAGGTGTCGACCATGACGGTTTGCGGCTCCTCCATCAACGCCTTTTCCACCTGCGCCGCTACCGCCTCGGTGCTTTTGAAGGCGCTGCCCGGTGGCATGTACACCTCCAGAATCAGCTCGGAACGGTCGGAGTTGGGAAAGAACTGCTTCTTCACCACGCCCATGCCCAGGCCACACAGCACAAAGGCCGCCACCACCAACCCGGTGACCAGCCAGCGTCTGCGCACGCAAGCGTCCACCAGGCGCCGCAGTTTCTGGTAATAGCGCCCGGCGTAAATTGCATCGTGGCCGCCGACAACCGGCTCGATGTGCGGCAACAGCTTGACCCCCAGGTACGGGGTGAACACCACCGCCACCAGCCACGAGGCGATCAGCGCAAAACCGACGATCCAGAAAATATTCCCGGCATACTCACCGGCCCCCGAGCGGGCAAAACCCACCGGCAGGAAGCCGATAATCGTCACCAGCGTGCCCGTGAGCATCGGCGCGGCGGTGGAACTCCAGGCGAAGGTGGCCGCGTGGATCCGGTCAAAACCCTCTTCGAGTTTGACCACCATCATTTCGATCGCAATGATCGCGTCGTCCACCAGCAGGCCCAGGGAAATGATCAACGCGCCCAGGGTCACCCGGTCGAATTCGCGGCCGGTCATCAGCATGATCACAAACACGATCGACAAGGTCAGCGGCACCGCAGCGGCCACCACCAGCCCGACCCGGAACCCCAGGGCCAGCAGGCTGATGACCATTACCACCGCGAGGGCGACGAAGAACTTCAGCATGAACTCGTTGACCGCCAGGCTGATGTTTTTCGCCTGGTCGGAGACCTTGGCGAAGTTGACCCCCAGCGGCAGGTCGGCCTGGATTTTCGCTTCCTGAGCCTTGAGAGCCTTGTCCAGTTCCAGGCCGTTCCAGTGCTTCTCCATGATCACCCCGAGCATCAGCGAGGGGTCGCCCTGATGACGGATACGGTAGCTGGGCGGGTCTTCATAACCCCGGCTGACGGTGGCCACATCGGCGATGCGCAGCAGCTTGCCGTTGGCTTCCAGCGGGACGTTTTCGATCAGCGCCAGGCTGTCGAAGGCCCCGTCGATGCGGATATAGGCGCGTGCCCCGGCGGTCTCGACAAAGCCTGAAGGCGCCACGGCATTCTGGGCGGCGAGGGCGGCGAAGATCTGCTCGGGCTTGATGCCCAAGGTGGCCAGGCGCTCATAGGAAAACTCGACGAAGATCCGCTGCGCCTGTTCGCCGAGGATATTGACCTTCTTCACTCCCGGCAGATTGAGCAGGCCCTGGCGCATGTCCTCGGCCATTTGCACCAGTTGCCGGTGGGGCAGGTGTTCGGCCTCCAGCGCGTACAGGGAAAAGTACACGTCGGAGTATTCATCGTTGAAGAACGGCCCGATCACCCCCTTGGGCAACTTCGCGGCTTCGTCGCTGAGCTTTTTGCGGGTCTGGTAGAACAGGTCCTGGATCTCGCTGGGACGGGTGGACTCCAGGTACGTCATGCGCATCGAGACGAAGCCCGGTTGGGCGATGGTTTCGACGCGGTCGTAATAGTCCAGCTCCTGCAGGCGTTTTTCCAGGCGGTCGGCCACTTGCTCCTGCATCTCTTGCGCGGTGGCGCCGGGCCAGGCGGCGGTGATGGTCATGACCTTGACGGTGAACGAAGGGTCTTCGGCGCGTCCCAGTTTGCCAAAGGCAAAGACCCCGGCGGCGAGGATCGCGATGATCAGGAACAGCGTGACCGCGCGATGCTTGACCGCCAGTTCGGAGAGGTTGATCCCGCGCATTATCAGTGTTCCTGCTGACGGTTGAGGGCCAATACCTGGGCCGGCAACAGGCGTACCGCGTCACCGCTGTGCAGCAGGTGCGCGCCGAGGGCGACGACTACTTGGCCTGGGTCCACGCCACTGTCCAGCAACGCGTCCTCCTGGCCGAGGCTGGCGACGTTGACCGGGGCGAAGCTGACCTTGTCATCGGCGCCAATCACCCACACACCGGTGCCTTTGCCGGCATCCTGCAGCGCCCCGATGGGCACGCGGGTCTGTTGCGCCTGGCCGTTACCTTGCAGGCGCACGGTGATGGTCGAGCCGAGAGCGAAGCGGTCGACGGGGCCATGCAATACATAGCGGGCCCGGTAGGTGCGGGTGGTCGGGTCGGCGCTGGCAGACAGCTCGCGCAACGTGGCGGTCACTGCCTGCTCAGGGGCGCCGAAGGGGAACGCCAGGGCTTTTTGCGAAGCCTGGTCACGCTGGTTTTCCGGCAGGTTGACGATGGCTTCCCGGGCGCCGTCGTGGGCCAGGCGCGCCACCACTTGCCCCTCGGCGACCACTTGGCCGCGGTCCACCCGCACGTCGGTGATGATGCCGTCGCTGTCGGCCCTGAGCACCGAGTAGGTGCGGCGGTTTTCGATCTGGCTGGCGTCGGATTGCGCGGAGGCTAGCTCGGCTTCGGCCACCCGCAGGTTGGTGGCGGACTGGTCGAAAATCTGCCGCGACACGGCGCCGGTATTGGCCAGGCGTTGGTAGCGGGATTCATCGTCCCGGCGTTGGCGCAGTTGCGCCTGGGCCGCATTGACGCGGTTTTTGGCCGAACGCAGGGCCAGTTCGAAGTCGCCGATATCCAGCACCAGCAAGGTGTCGCCACGGTTGACGTGCTGGCCGGGATCAACCTTGCGCTCGATCACCTTGCCGCTGACGCGAAACCCCAGGTCACTTTCCGTGCGCGCGGCCACTACGCCGGTGTAGGCGCTTTGCTGGCTGCCGGCGGCTTCGACCTTGGCGGCCAGCACCGGGCGGGGCAGGGGCGCTTCGGCGACGGGGTCGGCCTTGTTGTTGCAACCACTGAGTACCGCCAGCAGGGCCAGGGGGGTGAGAAGACGCAGGGGGAGAGGGTTCATGTCGGGCTCCGTGGGGCGGGGTGAGCTAAAAATTACGCTTGTAATATTTGTCGCCATATTATGGTCGAAATATAAAATAATCCAGCCCCGAGTCTTTGTTCCACTGGTGGGACGATCAGGGCCGGTTTTGCCGTCTAGCGCGGAATTGGTATCGGATTTAAGGTGTATCCATTACTGGAGACACATATGAAAAAGATCATCGGCATCTACACCAGCCCACGCGGCCATTGGGTCGGCGACGGCTTTCCGGTTCGCACGCTGTTTTCCTACGACACCATGGGCAAGCAGATCAGCCCGTTCCTGTTGCTGGATCACGCCGGTCCTGCGGCATTCACCCCGACCGAGCAACGTCGTGGCGTGGGCCAGCATCCTCATCGCGGTTTTGAAACCGTGACCATCGTCTACAAGGGCGAAGTCGAGCACCGCGATTCCACCGGCGCCGGCGGCACCATCGGCCCGGGCGATGTGCAATGGATGACTGCGGCAAAGGGCATCATCCACGAGGAGTTTCATTCCGAGGCCTTTGCCCGCAGCGGCGGCGCCCTGGAAATGGTCCAGTTGTGGGTCAACCTGCCGGCCAGGGACAAAATGACCGATGCCGGTTACCAGACCATCCTCGATGGCGATATTCCGACGCTGCCCCTGGCCGACCACGCCGGCAGCCTGCGCTTGATCGCGGGCGAGTTCGACGGGGTCAAAGGCCCGGCTCGCACCTTCACACCGATCGACGTGTGGGACATGCGCCTCAAAGCCGGCCGCTCTGTGACGCTGGACCTGCACGCCGGGCGCAACACCGCGCTGGTGGTGTTGCGCGGCACGGTGCGGATCAACGGCACTGAAGTGGCGCGGGAAGGGCAGTTGGCACTGTTCGAGCGCGATGGCACGCAACTGCGCCTCGAGTCCAGCGACGACGCCATGGTGCTGTTGCTCAGCGGCGAGCCGATCGACGAACCCATCGTCGGCCACGGCCCGTTCGTGATGAACACCGAGCAGGAAATCCACCAGGCGTTTGCCGACTATCAGTCCGGGCAATTCGGGCAGATGCAGCGCTAGGGCGCTATACCCTCCAAAGGCATTTCATGCGATCTTCATGGCATTCGCCCTGGAGTCGCCTGAATGCCCTCATTTATCTCCGATCACCCGATGTTCTGTGCCTTGGCGCTGGTGCTGATCGACATTGCCGTATGGCGCCTGATCTCCGCCGATTTCGCCAATTGGAAGCTGGCGGCGCGGCTGGTGATCTTTGCGGTGTTCAGCGCCGTGCTGTTCAACGAAGGCATGAACCCGATGCAGGTCGCGCCGTTCGGCGACAACGTGGCGCTGCATTTGGCGGCAACGGCGTTCCAGATCGGCTGGTGGCTGTTTGCGGCGCGCACCCTCACGGTATTGCTCGGCGCGGTGATGATGCAGCGGGTCGGCCACACCGGGCGGCTGTTGCAGGATCTGGTGGGCGCGGTGATCTTCCTGATCGCGATCATCGCCGCCATGGCCTACGTGCTCGACCTGCCGGTCAAGGGCGTGCTGGCCACTTCCGGCGCGGTGGCAATCATCGTCGGCCTGGCGTTGCAAAGCACCTTGAGCGACGTGTTTTCCGGCATCGTGCTCAATACCACCAAACCCTACCAACTGGATGACTGGATCTCCATCGACGGCACCGAAGGCCGGGTGATCGACATCGACTGGCGCGCCACCCAACTGCAAACCTCCCAGGGCAGCCTGGCGGTGGTGCCCAACTCGTTGGCGGCCAAGGCCAAGATCATCAACTTCTCACGTCCCGCAGATATGTTTGGCTTGGCGGTCAGCCTGCAAGTCAGCCCCCATGCGCGGCCCCAAACCGTGCTGGATGCGCTGGAGCGGGCGATGCAGGGGTGTCGGCCGTTGTTGGCCAAGCCGGCGCCGAGTGTGGCGTTCAAGACGTCGGCCAGTGGTGGCGTGGAGTATGAGATCAGCGGGTTTGTGCCGGCCATGGCGCTTAAGCGTGAGGTGCGCAATCAGCTTTATGATTTGGCGTTTCGGCATTTGCAGGCGGCGGGGGTGAGCTTGTTGTCGGCTGCCGAGAGTAATGCGCCGGTGACGGTTTCCCGGGCTCGGGCGTTGTTGGAGAGCTCGTCTATTTTCTCGACGTTGAGGCAGGAGGAGAAGGAGACATTCAGCCAGAACATGACGCTGCAGACCTTTCGCCCCGGGGAGATGATTTTGCCGGCGGGGGAGGTGAGTGATCACCTGTTTATCATCGAGTCCGGGGTGATTTCGGTGATGTTGACCAAGGCCGGGCACAAGTTTGAAGCGGGGCGGATGGGGCCTGGGGAGGTGATTGGTGAGGCCGGGATTCTTTCGGAGCAGGGTGTGCCTGCGGACTTTTCGGCGAAGACGTTTTGTACGTTGTATAGGATTGAGAAGGAGTATCTGAAGCCTTGTCTGGATGCTCGGCATGACATCAGTGAGGCTATGAAAAGCCTGCTGGATTTCAGGTTGCATGCGGCTCAGAGTTTGACGCAGGAGGCGCCTGTGGTGCCGGTTAAGAAGGGGTTTATGCAGTGGCTGCGGAGTCGGGCCTGAAGGTGTACATATCCGTTGCTGCGGTAACGGCCACTTAGGGTTCCGCTCTTACAGCGGGTCACTTTTGGCAAACGCCCGGAATGCCGGCCCAGCCAAAAGTAACCAAAAGGTCTTTGCCCCACCACTCGGTGCCTCGCCTAGGCTCGGCATGCCCGCACTCCGGCACGCTTGCGCGGGTCGCCGCGACGGGCCATCCATGGCCCGGCGCGGCTAAATCGGCATCCCTGCCGATTTACCCGCTCCACCGTGCCTACTTGCGGCCATCGTGGTTGACGGGGCCCGCAGATCAAAATCAAAAGCAAGAGCACAGCGGCCTACCGGCCGGCTTGAGTGTTAAAAGCAAAAGCAAAGACCAGAGCGAAAACAAATCTGCTTTTCTGTGGGAGCGGGCTTGCTCGCGAAAAACCTGAGACCGCCGCGTTGAATCAGGATACCCACGTCATCGTTAACGACCTTCGCGAGCAAGCCCGCTCCCACATTTTTGACCGTGCCCGCTTTAGATTTTGATTTGGCTTTTGCTCTTCAACACTCAAGCCGGCCGGGAGGCCGCTGTGCTCTTGATCTGCTTTTGATCTTGATCTTAGGCGCCCCGTTAAACCACGCTGGCCGAACGCAGGCAGTACGGAGCGGGTAAACCGGCAGGACGCCGGTTTAGCCGCGACGGGGCAGGGACGCCCCGTCGCGGCGGCCCACGGTCCAAAGCCGGAGTGAGGGCACTCCGAGCCTAAGCGAGGAGCCGAGTGGTGGGGCAAGAGCGTTTTGCTTACTTTTGCGCTTTTCAAAAGTGAGCCGCTGTAAGAGCGGAACCATAAGCGGCCGTTACCGCAGCAACAGATATGTCCACCACACCCGCCACCACCGATCAAACACCCCTTGCGACCCCCCAATTTCTTTGCTAGCTTCTTACAAAATGTTAACGATAACATTTGCTCTAAAAATAAAAACAAAACAGAGATCCCCACCATGAAAATGCTTCCGAAAACCCTGTGTTTGTTGGCTCTGAGCATCAATCTTGGCACCGCTGGCCTGGCACTGGCCGACACCAAACCCGCCCCCATCCGCATCGGCGCGTCCTTCCAGGAAATCAACAACCCTTACTTCGTCACCATGAAAGGCGCCCTGCAGGAAGCCGGGGCGACCATCGGTGCGCAGTTGATCATCACCGACGCCCGCCACGACGTGTCCAAACAGGTCAGCGACGTCGAAGACATGCTGCAAAAAGGCATCGACATCCTGCTGATCAACCCCACCGATTCCGTCGGCGTGCAATCAGCCGTCAAATCCGCCCACGCCGCCGGCGTAGTCGTGGTCGCCGTCGACGCCCAGGCCGAAGGCCCACTGGACTCCTTCGTCGGCTCGAAGAACTTCGACGCCGGCTTCCAGGCCTGCGAATACCTGGCCAAGAACATCGGGGACAAGGGCAATATCGCCATCCTCGACGGCATCGCCGTGGTACCGATCCTGGAGCGCGTGCGCGGTTGCAAGGAGGCCGTGGCCAAGCACCCGGACATCAAGATCGTGAGCATCCAGAACGGCAAGCAGGAACGTGACCAGGCGCTGACCGTCACCGAAAACATGCTGCAGGCCCAGCCCACCCTCAAGGGCATTTTCAGCGTCAACGACAACGGTTCCCTCGGCGCACTCTCGGCCATCGAAGCCAGTGGCCTGGATGTCAAGCTGGTGAGCGTCGACGGCGCGCCGGAAGCGATCAAGGCCATCCAGAAACCCGGCAGCAAATTCATCGCCACCTCCGCGCAATACCCCCGTGACCAGATCCGCCTCGCCCTGGGCATCGCCCTGGCCAAGAAGTGGGGCTCGCAAGTGCCGGCCACGATCCCGGTGGACATCACCCTGATCGACCAGGCCAAGGCCAAGGATTTCAGTTGGTAAAACACCCAGGCCCCACGCCAGGCGTGGGGCACAGGTCATCCATCTGAATGCGAGGTCGGCGGTATGAGCAGTCTTCTGAAGCTGGAAAATATCTGTAAGCGCTACCCGGGGGTGCAAGCCCTCAAGGCGATCAACCTGGAAGTGCAGCGCGGCGAGATTCATGCCTTGCTCGGGGAAAACGGTGCAGGCAAATCGACCTTGATGAAGATCCTTGGCGGGGTCGAGCACCAGGACGAAGGGCAGATCCTGATCGACGGTGAGGCTCGGCAGTTCGCGACGTATCGTGATGCGATTGCCGCCGGCATCGGCATTGTGTTCCAGGAATTCAGCCTGATTCCCTACCTCACGGCGGTGGAAAATATTTTCCTCGGCCATGAGCTGAGCAACCGTTTTGGCCTGTTGCGCAAGCGCGAAATGGTCGAGGCCAGCGAGGCGTTGTTCAAGCGCCTCGGTGTCAGTATTGACCTGCAATGCGCGGTCAGGCACCTGAGCGTGGCCGAGCAGCAATTCGTCGAGATCGCCAAGGCCCTGGCCCTGGACGCTCGGCTGCTGGTGCTCGACGAACCCACCGCCACCCTCACGCCGAGCGAAGCCGAGCTGCTGTTCGAAATCATGCGTGAACTCAAGCGCCAGGGTGTGGCGGTGATTTTTATCTCCCACCACCTGGAGGAGATTTTCCAGGTCTGCGACCGCATCAGCGTGCTGCGCGACGGCGGCAATGTGGGCGTCACCGATGTGGCCGACAGCGATATCGACCGCTTGGTGGAAATGATGGTCGGGCGGCGCCTGGAGTGCAGTTTTCCGCCCAAGCCCACCGCCGCACGCGGGCCGCTGCTGCTGGAGGTCAAGGACATCCAGTTGGTGCGCAACGGCCCCCATAACCACTTTGAATTGCACAAGGGCGAGATTCTCGGCTTTGCCGGCCTGGTGGGTTCCGGGCGTACCGAATTGGCGCTGGGCATGATGGGCGCGCTGCCGTCGGTGAGCAAAGACGTGTGGCTGCGGGGTGAACAAATCACCCTCGACGACCCGGCCCAGGCCTTGGCCCATGGCATCGGCCTGCTGCCGGAAAGCCGCAAGACCGAAGGGCTGATCACCGATTTCAGCATTCGCGAAAACATCTCCCTCAACAACCTGCCCAAATACCAGAACGCCAGCGGCCTGATCGACAAGGACAAGGAATGCGCCAGCGTTGAAGCGCTGATGCGCCAGCTGTCGATCAAGGCCCCCAGCGGCGAGAGCCGGGTGTTCAACCTCAGCGGCGGCAACCAGCAGAAAGTCGTGATTGCCCGCTGGATCAACCATCACTGCGACGTGCTGGTGTTCGACGAACCCACCCGTGGCATCGACGTCGGTGCCAAGGCACAGATCTACGCACTGATGCGCAGCCTCACCGAACAGGGCTACGCAATCATCATGATTTCCTCGGAACTGCCGGAAGTCATCGGCATGTGCGACCGCGTCGCGGTGTTCCACAAGGGCGCCATCGTCAAGGTACTGGAAGCGTCTGCCGTCAATCCTCAAGAGGTCATGCGCCATGCAACAGGGGGCTCAAGTGAATACGTCCATTAATGCCGTGGGGCCTGGCCGGCTGCGCCTGAACCTGGCGCGGCTGATTCGCTCACCGGCGTTCTATCCCTTTGTCGGGCTGCTGGTGGTGACGTTGGTGATGATCTTCGCCAGCGATAACTTCCTGACGGCCAACAACCTGTCGAACATCGCGCGCCAGGTGTCGATCAACGCGATTATCGCGGTGGGCATGACCTGCGTGATTCTCACCGGCGGCATCGATTTGTCGGTGGGGCCGGTGATGGCGTTGTCCGGCACCTTGACCGCCGGCTTGATGGTCGCAGGCTTGCCGCCGGGCCTGGCGATTGGCGCCGGGATGCTGGTCGGCGTGGCGTTCGGCATCGGCAATGGCCTGTTCGTCGCCTACCTGCACATGCCGCCGATCATCGTCACCCTGGCGACCATGGGCATCGCCCGCGGGTTCGGCCTGATGTACACCGACGGCTATCCGATTTCCGGTTTGCCGGAGTGGTTCGGCTTCTTTGGCCGCGAAAGCCTGTTCGGCATTTCGGTGCCGATCCTGATCATGTTGGTGACGTACCTGGCGGCCTATGTGCTGCTGCAACACACCCGCATCGGCCGCTATATCTACGCGATCGGCGGCAACGAGGAAGCGGTGCGCCTGTCCGGCGTGCGGGCGGCGCGCTTCAAATTGCTGGTGTATGGCATCAGCGGTTTGACCGCCGCGATTGCCGGGCTGGTGCTGACCTCACGCTTGATGAGCGGCCAGCCGAATGCCGGGGTGTCGTTTGAACTCGACGCGATTGCCGCGGTGGTCCTGGGCGGCGCCTCGATTGCCGGCGGGCGCGGGGTGATTGTCGGCACCTTGCTCGGCGCCATGCTGCTGGGGGTGTTGAACAACGGCTTGAACATGCTCGGGGTCTCGCCCTATGTCCAGAGCGTGATCAAGGGCGGGATCATTTTGCTGGCGATCTTTATCAGCCGTCAGCGCCACAAGTAAACCGGTTATCTCCACGCGGCCATGGTGGCCGCGATGGGTTCTCTCATGCTCAAGAAAGGTCCGCACATCATGGAAAAGCACAACCAAATGCAAGCCGTCGTCTGCCACGGCCCGAAAGACTACCGCCTGGAACGCATCAGCAAACCCCAGGCGCGGGTCAATGAACTGGTGATTCGCATCGCCGCCTGCGGCATCTGCGCCAGTGACTGCAAATGCCACTCCGGCGCTGCGATGTTCTGGGGCGGCGACAACCCGTGGGTCAAGGCGCCGGTGGTGCCGGGGCATGAGTTCTTTGGCTACGTGGTGGAAGCGGGCGAGGGCGCCGAGGAGCACTTTGAGGTGGAGGTTGGCGACAAGGTGATCGCCGAGCAGATCGTGCCATGTGGCAAGTGCCGCTTCTGCAAGTCCGGCAAGTACTGGATGTGCGAGGTGCACAACATCTTCGGCTTCCAGCGTGAAGTCGCCGAGGGTGGCATGGCCCAGTACATGCGTATTCCCAAGACTGCCATCGTGCACAAGATTCCGGAGTCGGTGTCCCTGGAAGATTCGGCGCTGATCGAGCCGATGTCCTGCGCGATTCACACCGTCAACCGCGGTGAGATCCAGCTGGATGACGTGCTGGTTATTGCTGGTGCCGGCACCCTGGGCCTGTGCATGGTGCAGGTGGCAGCGCTAAAAACGCCGAAGAAACTGGTGGTGATCGACATGGTCGACGAGCGCCTGGAACTGGCGAAGCAGTACGGTGCCGACGTGGTGATCAACCCGTCCCGGGATAACGCCCGGGAGATCATCAATAGCCTGACCGACAACTACGGCTGCGACGTGTACATCGAAACCACCGGCGTACCGGCGGGCGTTACCCAGGGCCTGGATCTGATTCGCAAGCTCGGGCGGTTTGTCGAGTTCAGCGTGTTTGGCGCCGAGACCAGCGCCGACTGGTCGATCATCGGCGACCGCAAGGAGCTGGACGTACGCGGTGCGCACCTGGGGCCGTATTGCTACCCGGTGGCCATCGACTTGTTCGAGCGTGGCCTGGTGACGTCCAAGGGCATCGTGACCCATGACTTCGGGCTGGACAGCTGGGCCGAAGCGTTTGAGCTGGCCAACTCGACCAAGTCGATCAAGGTGCTGCTGAAGCCGGTGCTTTGACATGAACTACGTAATGGGTGTGGACATCGGCACGCAAAGCACCAAGGCGCTGCTGGTGGATGCGGACGGCCTGATCATCGCCCAGCACAGCCAGGGGTATCGCGTGGATACCCCGAAAGTACGCTGGGCCGAGCAGTGGCCGCAGGTCTGGCTGGATGCGGTGGAGGCCTGCGTCGCCCAGTGCATGGCGAAGGCCGGCGTGGCGAAAGAGCAGGTCAAGGCGCTGTGCATCAGCAGCCTGTACGGCGGCTCGGGGATTGCCGTGGACGCGCAGATCACGCCGCTGCACCCATGCCTGATCTGGATGGACCGGCGCGCGGGCGAGCAGGTGGAGTGGGTGCGCGAGCATGTGGACCTGGAGCGGCTGTTCACGATCACCGGCAACTCGGTGGACAGCTACTACGGTTTCACCAAGATGCTCTGGCTCAAGCAGCACCAGCCGCAGGTGTGGGCCAACACCCGCTACCTGCTGCCGCCCAACAGCTACATCAACTGGTGCCTGACCGGGGAGTTGGCGGTGGACCACAGCAGCGCCGGCAATATCGGTGGCGTCTACGATGTGGCCCGGCGCGGCTGGTCGGCCGAGATGCTGGCGGCGCTTGGGATTCCGTTGGCGATGATGCCGGAGCGCTTGCTGTATTCCGGTGAAGTGGTCGGCGGGTTGCTCGAGGAATGGGCACAGCGATTGGGCTTGCAGGCGGGCACGCCGATTTTGGCCGGGGGGGTGGACGCGGCCATGGCCACATTGGCGGCCGGAGTGACGCGGCCGGGCAATCACGTGGCGATGATCGGCACCAGCATGTGCTGGGGTTATCTCAATCAGCAGGTGGATGCGCGCCATGGCCTGGTGAGCATGCCCCACGTCTATAACGGCCATCAGGACCTGTACATCTTCGGTGGTGCGATCACCGCCGGGGCGTCGGTGAGCTGGTTTCGCGAACAGTTCTGCCAGGCAGAGGAGCAGCAGGCGAAAGAGACTGGCCAGGACAGTTTGTGGCTGCTGGAGCAGAGCGCCGCGAAGATCCCGGCGGGCAGCGAAGGGCTGTTGTTCCTGCCGTATCTCATGGGCGAACGCAGCCCGGTGTGGGATGACCGCGCCAGCGGCAGCTTTGTCGGGCTGAACCTGTATCACAGCCGGATCCACCTGTACCGCGCGGTGCTCGAAGGGGTGAGTTTTGCCCTGCGGCACAATATCGAAGCGGGCACCCGTGGGGCGCATTCCCTTGATCCACGGCTGATTGTGGTGGGTGGGGCGAGCCATTCGGATTTGTGGATGCAGATTATTGCGGACATCACCCACTTCCCGGTCTACACCATTGTGCAAGAGGTGGAGGCGGCCTTGGGCGCGGCGTTGTTGGCGGCCCATGCGGTGGGGTTGGTGGATGACCGGCAGATGGAGAAAGGTTGGGTGCAGTTGGAGCTGCGGGCGGAGCCGGAGGCGGGGAATGTCGGGGTGTATGACCGGGCGTTTGCCAGCTATCTGGAGCTGTATCCGGCCTTGAAACCGGTGATGCACAGCTTGCAATTGAATTAAGCGAACACTGATCCAAATGTGGGAGCGGGCTTGCTCGCGAATACGGTGTATCAGTGCCGGATTTATTGCCTGACCCACCGCATTCGCGAGCAAGCCCGCTCCCACATGGGATCTCCATCGTTTTAGAGATCGTGAACCATGAACGCTATTTTTGACTTCACCAAGCAGCGCATTCTCGTCACCGGCGCCAGCAGCGGCATCGGCCGGGAAATTGCCCTCCAACTGATCGCCAGCGGCGCCCAGGTGTTTGCCCTGGGCCGCGACGCTCAGGCCCTGGCCCAGCTCGGTTGCGAAACCCTGTGCCTGGACATCGCCAACAGCGACGCCCTGGACCTGGCCCTGCAAGGCCTGCCGCCGATGCATGGACTGGTCAACTGCGCCGGCATTTCCCGCCTGGAACCCGCCGCGGCCATCAGCGCCGAAGCCTTCGACCAGGTGATGAACGTCAACGCCCGCGCCGCGGCCCAGGTCGCCAGCCGTATCGCTGCGGCGATGATTGAAGCGAAGATCCCCGGCAGCATCGTCAACGTCTCAAGCCAGGCCTCACTCGTAGCGCTGGACGATCACCTCGGCTACTGCGCCTCAAAGGCCGCACTGGACGCCATCACCCGCGTGCAATGCGCCGAATGGGGCCGCTTTGGAATTCGCGTCAACAGCGTCAACCCCACCGTCACCCTCACGCCCATGGCACAGATGGCCTGGTCGGCGCCCGCCAAACGTGATCCGGCATTGGCGGCGATTCCCCTGGGGCGATTTGCCGAAACGGCGGAAGTGGCCCTGCCGGTGTTGTTCCTGCTGAGCGATGCCGCCAGCATGATCAGCGGCGTCAGCCTGCCGATCGACGGCGGCTACACCAGCCGCTAGCCGTTCTCCAGCTTGCCGGCGATCACCACCTTGTCCCGCGGTTTGTGCGGGTCTTCGAGACGATCCAGCAGCAGCCGCACCGCGCTGCTGCCGGCCAGTGACGCGTCGTGGGCCACGCAGGCAATCGGCACGCCGAAGATATCGGCGAAGGGCAGGCGGTCGATGCCGCAGATGGTCAGGCTGTCGTGGGGGATGTTGTGCATGCGCAGCGCACGCAGCGCGCCGAGGGTGATCAACTGGTTGAAGCCCATGATCGCGTCCGGCGCCGAGTGCTCGGCCAGGTAGTCGAGGGTGTGCAGGTAGGAGGGCATCAGCGTGTAGTCACCGGCACACACTTCAACGTGCACCTGAGGGTGCTCGGCAAGGACTTCTTTCAGGCCCTTGAGGCGTTCCATGGTGATGCGCGAATGCTCGGGCCCGGTCAGCACCAGCAGGCGCTTGAGGTTCGGGGTTTGCCGCACCAGGTACTGCGCCGCCTCGATGCCGCTGTGATAGTTGTCCAGCACCACGCGGCTGAAGGGGCTGTCGTGGATCGTGCGATCGAGCAGCACCACCGGCGTCTTGCCGTTACCCAGGCGCTCCAGATAGTCCGGCTGGTAGCTGGGCTCGTCGGAGACCGGCGACAGGATGATCCCCGCCACGCGGTAGCCCAGCAGCGTGTCGACTGCCTTGCTTTCCAGTTCTTCCAGTTCGTCGGTGTCCACCAGCATGATGGTGTAGCCGTGCTTTTTCGCCTCGCGGGAAATCGCCTTGATCATCTCGCTGTAGAAGGGGTTGTCGACCGAAGCGGTGATCACGCCGATGATCAGGCTTTCACTGCGCTTGAGCCCGCGGGCAAAGGCGTTGGGCACATAGTCCAGCTCCCGCGCCACTTCGAGAATCCGCGCCAGGGTGGCGGGCTTGACCAGGTCGGGTTTGCTCAGCGCCCGGGACACCGTGATGGTGGTCATGTTGACCCGTTTGGCGATGTCGCTGATGGTGACGGACTTTTTCTTGTTCATCGGCAGGGGGGAACCAGGAGAAAACAACCTGAGGCTACCATGGGCACGGCTTCAAATCACCGGATCCCAGCGCTGAGACCAATCCTTTTCCGCCTCCACCACCGCCCGCAGCAAGGCCAGTGCCTGCTGCAAAACCGCCGAGTCGCGCTCGCGGGAATACACCAGGTACGTCGGGAAGCTGAACTCCGGCGCCTTGGGCACCCGTTCCATCACACCGCTGTCGAGGTAGCTCTGTACGACCCGCGTGCGGAAATACCCGGCACCGCCGTTTTCCAGGATGTACTGCAACGCCAGTGGCCCCAGATTGAAACTCAGGGCTGCGCGGGCCTTGTCCGGCAGTGCGGCGTCGTGCTGCTGGCGAAAGCCCTGGCCCCAGTCGATATACACGTAGGGCTCGGGCCGGGCGGCCAGTTGCACCAGGATCAGTTTTTCTTCCAGCACCTGCTCCACCTGCAACCCCGGCCAGTATTGCGGCTGGAACACCAGCGCGGCGTCCAGCACCCCCAGTTCCAGCTGGCGCAACAAGTACTCGCCTTCGCGAATCTCGGTGCGCAGGGCATGGCCGGGAATGTGTTCCCGCAAGGCCTGGGCCCAGCCGAGCATCAGCGGGTTGCACAGGCTGACTTCGCCACCGATGTGCAGCACGTTGCGGTAGCCATCGGGTAATGGCAGGTCGCGGCGTGCGGCTTCCCAGGTCTGGACAAGCTGGTTGGCGTAGACCACGAACGCCTCGCCGTCCGGGGTAAGGCGGGCACCGGCGCGGTTGCGCACGAACAGGGTACTGTTGAGCTGGCTTTCGAGGTTTTTGACCCGGGCGGTGATTGCCGTCTGGGTGACGTGCAGTTTCTCGGCCGCCGCGGCGAGGCTGCCGCAGCGGGTGATTTCGAGGAAGGTGCGTGCCAGTTCGATGTCCATGAAACCCCCTTGGATGATAGGAGGCATTGTAGGGGCTGATGATTGGAATACGGACAAAAATGTGGGAGCGGGCTTGCTCGCGAAGGCGGTGTGTCAGTCAAGATATCCGGTGACTGACACACCGCCTTCGCGAGCAAGCCCGCTCCCACAGTTTGATTGCATTTCAAGTTGGGGTTTTGGGGGCTTGCAGGTGCTCAGTTGGAAAAGCCTTGGCATACGCCTGGCAAACTCTCAGCACCTGCTCATCCGCAAACCGCGCCCCCACCACATGCAGCCCCACCGGTAACCCATTGGCCGCCAACCCGCACGGCACCGACGCCGCCGGTTGCTGGGTCAGGTTGAAGGGATAGGTAAACGGCGTCCACTCCATCCATTCCCCTAGTCCCGAACCCGGCGGCACATTGTGCCCGGCCTCGAACGCGGTGATCGGCATCATCGGCGAAACCAGCACATCGTAATGCTCATGGAATGCCGCCATGCGCGCCACGAGCGCTGCCCGTGCTTCCAGAGCGGCGCTGTAATCGCTGAGGCTGATCTGCTCGCCCAGTCGGGCAATGCGCAGCAACCCCGGGTCCATCAATTGCCGCTGCGCATCGCTCAACGGCCCGGCCAGACGTGCTGCACCGGCAAACCATAAAGTATTGAACACTTCCAGCGGATCACTGAACCCCGGATCAATCTGCTCAACATGGGCACCCAGCTGCACCAGGCCTTCTACCGCCTGGGCGACCACCCTGGCGACTTGCGGGTCCACGTCGACATAACCGAAGTTCGGGCTATAGGCGATACGCAGCCCCTTCAAATCAGCCCCGGCGTGCAACCATGGCGTGGTCCGGGGCGCGCCGATCAAACCATCCCGCGCATCCGGCTGGGCGATGGTTTGCAGCATCAGCACCGAGTCTTCCACGGTGCGGGTCATCGGCCCCAGGTGCGACAGAATCGTCATCGAACTAGCCGGCCATTGCGGCACATAACCGAAGGTCGGCTTGATGCCGAAGGTGCCGGTGAAGGCACAGGGGATCCGGATCGAGCCGCCGGCATCGCTGCCCTGGTGCAGCACGCCGAGGTTCAAGGCCGCCGCCGCACCGGCACCACCGGACGAACCGCCCGCCGTCATGCGCGTGTCCCACGGGTTGCGGGTAATGCCATACAGCGGGTTATCGGTGACGCCTTTCCAGCCGAATTCCGGTGTGGTGGTCTTGCCCAGCAATACCGCGCCGGCCTTGCGCATGAAGGCCGAGAAGGGCGCATCCACATCCCATCGACCCTCGGCGGATGTGGTACGCGAACCCTTGCGCGTCGGCATGCCGATGGTCTGCGTCAGGTCCTTGATGGAGGAGGGCACACCGTCCAGGGCCCCGCACGGCTGGCCCTTGAGCCAGCGCTGTTCCGAATCCCGCGCCGCCTTCAAGGCGCCTTCCGGGTCGACGTGGCAGTAAGCGTTGACCGCCGGGTTGTAGCGTTCGATCCGCAGCAATGCGTCTTCGGTGACCTCCACTGGCGACAGGCTTTTATCCCGATAGCGGGCCAGCAGCTCAACTGCGGTCAGGTTGGCGATATCCGTCATGCCGCTTTACCTCCTTGCGCCGTGTTGACCATGGCCCGCAGCAACACCGCGCAGCCCGCCGCCAGGTCATCCGGCGCGGCGTTCTCGATTTCGTTATGGCTGATGCCGCCTTCGCACGGCACAAAGATCATTCCGGCCGGGCCCAGTTCGGCGACGAAGATCGCGTCATGCCCGGCGCCGCTGACGATGTCCATATGGCTCAGGCCCAGGCTGCTCGCGCCATCACGCACGGCGTTGACACAGGCAGGGTTGAAATCCAGCGGCGGGAAGTCGGCAGTGGGTGTCAGCTCAAAGCTCAAGCCGTGTTGCTCGGCGGTGGCTTCGATCACCTGGCGCACTTCGTCGACCATCGCTTGCAGCTTGTCGGCGTGCAGGTGGCGCAGGTCGATGGTCATGTGCACCTGGCCGGGAATCACGTTGCGTGAGCCGGGATGCAGGCTCAGGCAACCGACGGTGCCGCAGGCGTGGGGTTGTTGTTCGTGGGCGATGCGATTCACCGCGCTGACCACTTGCGCCGCGCCTACCAGTGCGTCCTTGCGCAGGTGCATTGGCGTCGGGCCCGCGTGGGCTTCGACGCCGGTGAGGGTCAGGTCGAACCACTTCTGGCCCAGGCAGCCCATGACCACGCCGATGGTGGTGGCCTGGTCTTCCAGCACCGGACCCTGCTCGATATGCGCCTCGAAATAGGCGCCCACCGGGTGGCCCAGCACGGCGCGGGAACCGGCATAGCCGATGCGCTGCAATTCAGCGCCCACCGACAGCCCTTGCTCGTCCTGCTTGTCGAGGGTTTCCTGCAGGTCGAACTTACCGGCGAACACCCCGGAACCCATCATGCACGGCGGGAATCGCGAGCCTTCTTCGTTGGTCCACACCACCACTTCAATTGGCGCTTCGGTCTCGATGTTCAAGTCATTGAGGGTGCGGATCACCTCCAGGCCAGCCATCACGCCGTAGCAACCGTCGAACTTGCCGCCGGTAGGCTGGGTGTCGATATGGCTGCCGGTCATCACCGGCGCCAGTGCCGGATTACGCCCGGCGCGGCGGGCAAAGATATTGCCGATGGCGTCGACGCTGACGCTGCAGCCGGCCGCCTCGCACCATTGCACAAACAGGTCGCGGGCCTGGCGGTCGAGGTCGGTGAGGGCCAGGCGGCATACGCCGCCCTTGGGTGTGGCGCCGAGGCGGGCGAGGTCCATCAGCGATTGCCACAGGCGCTCGCGGTTGATCAGCGGGGCGTTGCTCTGGAGCGGTTGCGCAAAACTATTCATCAGCAGTCTCCGGTCAGGCACTCAGGGCCAGGTAACGGTTCTTGATCGTCGGGTCGGCGCGGAAGGCTTCGGCACTGCCTTCGTACACCACGCGGCCCTGTTCGAGGACGTAATGGCGGTCGGCGAGCTTGTCGCAGACCATCAGGTTCTGTTCCACCAGCAGCACCGGCAGGCCGTCTTCCTTGACCTTGCGCAGGATCTTCACCAGCTCGTCGACGATCACCGGCGCGAGTCCTTCGGTGGGCTCATCGAGAATAAGCAGCTTGGGATCGTTGAGCAGCGCGCGGGCGATGGCGAGCATCTGTTGCTCACCGCCGGACAGCGCGTGGCCGGCGTTTTTACGGCGCTCCCTGAGGCGCGGGAACATGCCGTACACGTCTTCCATCTGCCAGCGGCTGGTCTTGCGCACGGCAATGCGCAGGTTTTCCTCCACCGTGAGCAGGCGGAAAATCCCGCGGTTCTCCGGCACCAGCGCCAGGCCCTGGCGGGCGATTTCGAAGATTTTCTGCCCCACCAGCGGCTGGCCGTTGAAGTGAATCTGGCCCTGGCGCGGGCAGATAATCCCGAGGATGCTGCGCAGGGTGGTGGTCTTGCCGGCGCCGTTGCGCCCCAGCAGGGTCACCAGTTCGCCAGGGTTGACGGTCAGGGACACGCCTTCAAGGACGTGGCTCTTGTCGTAGTAGGAATGGATATTGTCGACGGTCAGCATCAGGCGGCTTCTCCCAAATAGGCGGTGCGCACGCGCTCGTCGGCGCGCACGAATTCCGGTGTGCCTTCCACCAGGATCTGGCCGTGGCTCATCACGGTGATGCGTTGGCTGATGGACATGACGATGCTCATGTTGTGCTCGATCAGCAGCACGGTATGGTCGCGGCCGAGGTCGCTGATCAGTTGGGTCATGATCGGGATGTCGTCGATGCCCATGCCCGAGGTGGGTTCGTCGAGCATCAGCAGCTTGGGTCTGGAGCAGATCGACATGCCGACTTCCAATACCCGCTGCTGGCCGTGGGACAACTCGCCGGCCAGGATGTCGGCGCGGGCGGTGAGTTGCAGGCGTTCCAGCACCTGGTCGGCCATTTCCAGGTGTTCGCGCTTGCTGTCGACCCGGCGCCAGAAGTTCAGCGCGCGGGCGCCGTCGCGACCCTGGGCGGCCAGGCGCAGGTTTTCGCGCACGCTGAGGTTCTGGAACAGGCTGGTGAGCTGGAACGAGCGGGCCATGCCCAGGCCGACGCGGCCGTGGGCCGGTTTGCGCATCAGGTTCTTGCCGTCGAAATGAATTGCCCCGGCGGTGGCCTGGCGTTCGCCGGTCAGGCAGTGGAACAGGCTGGTCTTGCCCGCGCCATTGGGACCGATGATGGTGTGGATGGTGCCGGCTTCGACCTTGAGGTTGACGCCGTTCACCGCGTGGAACGCACCGTAGGCCAGTTCCAGGTTCTTGGTTTCCAGCAGGATGCTCATGACAGCTTCTCCTTGGTCACAACGTCGGCCTTGCGGCTGCCGCGCACACGGTCGAACAGGGTCGACAGGCCGCCCCACAAACCGCCGCGCATGAAGATCACCACCAGGATCAGGATCACCCCCAGCAGCATCAGCCAGCGCGGCCACAGATCGGAAAGGAAGTCCCCCAGCAGCACGATGGAACCGGCGCCCAGCAACGAGCCGAACAGCGAGCCGGTGCCGCCGACGATGGTCATGATCAGGATGTTTTCGGACATCGCCAGGTCGATGTTCGACAGCGGCACAAAGTGCAGCAGCATCGCGTACAGCGCCCCGGCAATCCCGGTGACGGCGCCGGACAACACGAACACTAGGATCTTGAAGTGGCGGGTGTCATAGCCGATGGCCGAAGCGCGGGTTTCGTTTTCGCGAATCGCCATCAGCGTGCTGCCGAATGGAGAGGCGATCACCCGGCGGGCGCCGATGAAGATCAGCAGGAACAGCACCGCGACAAACCCGTAGAACGCACGGGCATCGGTGAGGGACAACAGCACCGTGTCACCGACGCGGATTTCCGGGCGCGGCACGCTGAGCAGGCCGTTGTCACCGCCGGTCCAGTCGCTCAGGGTGTAGGCGACGAAGTAGGCCATCTGGCTGAAGGCCAGGGTCAGCATCACGAAGTAAATGCCGGTGCGGCGGATCGCCAGGGCGCCCACCAGGAAAGCCAGGAAACCACCGGCGACGGCGGCACCCAGCAGTGCGCTGAACAGCCCCAGTTGTAGGTGAATCATCAACAGCGCCGCGCAGTAGGCGCCGGCCCCGAAGAAGATGCCTTGGCCGAACGACAGCAGCCCGGTGTAACCCAGCAGCAGGTTGCAGGCGAGGGCGGCCATGGCAAAGATCAGGATCTCGGTGGCCAGGGTCGCCGAGGGCAGAATCAACGGCAGGCCGATCAACACCGCGAGCACCAACAGCAGCATGTAGCGCGACTGGGTCTTGGCGAACGGCAGGGGATTTTTCTCGCTCATGTCAGGCTCTCCCGAACAGGCCGTAAGGACGCACCAGGATCACCACGGCCATCGCACCGTAGATCATCAGGCTCGCGCCCTGGGGCCAGAGTGTGGTCATCAGGCTTTGCACCACGCCGACCAGCAGGCCGCCCACCAGTGCACCGCTGAAGGAACCCATGCCGCCAATCACCACCACCACGAACGCCACGCCGAGGATTTCCGGGCCGACAAAGGGCTGGGCGCCGCGCAACGGGGCGAACAGCACACCGGCGACGCCGGCGAGGGCCACGCCGAGGGCGAAGGTCATGGAGAACAGGCGGAAAATGTTGGTGCCCAGCAGGGACACGGTTTCCGTGCTTTCACTGCCGGCCCGCACCAGGGCGCCGAAGCGCGTGCGTTCCAGCAACAGCCACAGGCCCAGGCCGACGAGACCGGAGAACACGATCAGGAACAGGCGGTAGTAGGGGTAGACAAAATCGCCCACCACCAGCACCCCGCGCAGCAATTCCGGTACGGCGACGCTCTTGCCCACCGGGCCCCAGATCATCACGCTGGCTTCCTGGATGATCAGGGCAATCCCCAGGGTCACCAGAATCTGGAACATGTGCGGCAAGTGATAAATCCGCTGGATCAATAATCGCTCGATTACCCAGGCCAGCGCGGCCACCACCAGCGGCGCGATCAGCAGTGCCAGCCAGAAGCTGCCGGTGAGGCTGACGGCGGTGTAGCAGATGTAGGCGCCCAGCAAAAAGAACGCACCGTGGGCGAAGTTGACGAAGTTCAGCAGGCCGAAAATGATCGTCAAGCCGACCGCGATCAGGAAGTAGATCATCCCAAGGCCCAGGCCGTTGAGAATCTGGAACAGGTAAAGATTAAGCATGCAGGAACCCTCGGCAGGCGGCCGCATGAGCGGCCCTGCGCTGTGTCACCAGTAGATTTTCAGCGGATTAGCCGAGCACGCAGCCCGTGGCTTCCACCGGCGGGAACGACTGGCCGGAGCTGAGCACCTTGGCCAGATCGTCCTTGTCGGCCATGTCGCCTGCGGCCTTGCCCACCAGCAGGTAGTAGTCCTTGATCACCTGATGGTCGCCGGCGCGGATCGACTCCTTGCCGGTGGGGCCTTCGTAGCTCAGGCCCTGCATGGCCTTGGCCACGGTCGGCCCGTCGAAACTGCCGGTGGAGATGATGGTTTCGAGCATGACCTTGGTGCTGATGTAGTCGGCGGCCAGCGGGTAGGTGGGGTTGATGCCGTATTTGGCCTTGGTGAGTTTCACCAGGTCACGGTTGAGCGGGGTGTCGACCTGATGCCAGTACTGAGCGCCGAGGTACACACCTTCCAGTACGTCACTGCCCAGCTCCTGGAACTGGTCGAGGCCGGCGGACCACACCAGCAGCACTTTCATGCGCTCCTTGATACCGAAGTTCACCGCCTGGCGCAGGGTGTTGGACGACTGGCTGCCGAAGTTCAGCAGTACCAGCACATCGGGTTTGGCGGCGATGGCATTGGTCAGGTAGCCGGAGAACTCCTGCTCCTGCAGCGAGTGGTAGCTGTTGCCGGCGTGTTCCAGGCCATGCTCGGCCAGCACCGATTTGGCGCCTTCGAGCAGGGCTTCGCCGAACACGTATTGCGGGGTGATGGTGTACCAGCGCTTGGCTTCGGGCAGCAGCTTGATCAGCGGCACGAGGGTCTCGCGGATTGCGCCGTAGGTCGGCACCGACCAGCGGAACGTGGCGCTGTTGCAGTCCTTGCCGGTGACTTCATCGGCGCCCACCGGGGTCATGAACACGCCACCGGCCTTGCTCACTTCCTTGGCCACCGCGAGTGCCGAAGACGACAGGGTACAGCCCTGGAAAAAGCGTGCGCCGTCCTGCTGGATCGCTTCCTGGACTTTACGCACGGCCTTGCCGGCGTTGCCTTCGGTGTCGATCACTTTGTAGACCAGCGGGCGGCCGAGCAACTCGGGATGCTGTTCCACCGCGAGGCGTGAACCCATGTCGGCAAATTTGCCATAACTGGCAAAGGCGCCAGACATGGACTTGAGGCCGTAAAAGGTAAAAGGCTCGGCGGCGAATGCAGAACGCACGCTCAGCGGGAGGCTGAGGGCGGCGGCTGCGGTGAGACTGGCTTTCAACAACGTACGACGCTGCATGGGGTGACTCCCTGGATTAGTTATTGGCAGGAGTGGCAATGGCGATACGGTGGAGCACGGCCTGTGGGCAGGCCTTTTATTGGTGGAGGGTGCGGCTTAGTGGTTGTGGTCGAACTCCAGCAGAAAGTGCGGGCTGACTTCACCTTCAAGGGCGGTCATGTGGTGTTCGGCGTCGCACATGTGTTCGTGCATCAGGCTGCGTACGGTGGCTTCGTCTTCGGCCCGGAAGGCGATCAGCAGTTGTTTGTGGTAGTCGAGGTTGGCGGCGTCGAATTGCTTGCGCTTGGGTTTGTAGGCTTTTTTCAGCACGACCAGGTCACGCAGCAGGTCGTTGAGGAATTGCGCCATGAAGCTCAGCAGCGGGTTGGGGCAGGCCTTGGCCAGCAGGTTGTGGAATTCCAGTTCGGCGATGCGTTGTTCGCGTTGGCCGGCTTCGCTGTCTTCGGGGGCGCTGCAGAAATCGACGTTGTCCTGAAGGGCGCGGTAGTCGTCTTCGCTCAGGCGGCCCAGGACCGAGACGGCGAGTTCGACTTCGATGACTTTGCGCAGCTGGTAGACCTGCTCGCCGTCCAGGTGCTGGAAGTGCAGGTAGTTGCGCAGGGCGCGGCTGGCGGGTTCGGTGCCGGCCTGGTTGAGATAGGCGCCGCCGCTGGGGCCGGTGCGGGTGTTGACCAGGCCTTCGACTTCCAGCGCCTTGAGGGCTTCGCGGGCGGAGCCTTTGGAGCACAGGAAGCTTTCCATCAGTTCGCGTTCGGTGGGCAAGCGGTCGCCGGGCTTCAGGGCGTCGGTGACGATGGAGCGTTTGACCGACTCGACGATCACGTCGGAGAGCTTCTGGCGTTTGCGGCGCAGCGGGCGGCTTAGCATGGTGTTTGATTGATCCTATTAATGCGGATTAATAGTACTTAATAGGGGTTTGGGGTGGGGCGTCAACGGAGGGGGTCGCTTTTGGTTTGGATGGGTCGTAAATGGTGGGGGTGTGCATATCCGTTGCTGCGGTAACGGCCGTCTATGGTTCCGCTCTTACAGTGGCTCACTTTTGAACAGCGCAAAAGTAAGCAAAACGCTCTTGCCCCACCACTCGGCTCCTCGCCTAGGCTCGGAGTGCCCTCACTCCGGCTTTGGACCGTGGGCCGCCGTCATGGGCCATCCTTGGCCCAGGACGGCTAACCCGGCGTCCTGCCGGGTTACCCACGCTCCAAAGCCTGCGTTCGGCCAGCGTGGTTTAACGGGGCGCCCAAGATCAAGATCAAAAGCAGATCAAGAGCACAGCGGCCTACCGGCCGGCTTGAGTGTTTAAAAGCCAAATCAAAAGCTAAAGCGGGCACGGTCAAATGTGGGAGCTGGCTTGCCTGCGATGGCATCAACTGGGTGTACCTGATGCACCGAGTTGTCTGCATCGCAGGCAAGCCACCCACAGAAAAGCAGATCTGCTTTTGATCTTGATCTGAGCGAACGCGGGTAGTGCAGAGCGGGTAAACCGGCAGGACGCCGTGACCGAAGAAACGGATATGTACACCCGCATGGCGCAGTAATTGCGTACCCCCCAACCCCAACCCCCAAAAAAAGGAGCACCCGCCATGCAACTACGCGCCTTGCGATATTTCCACGAGGTCGCCCGCTGCGCCTCCCTGCGTAAGGCCGCCGAACGTCTTTACGTCACCCCCACCGCCGTCAGCCGCCAGATCGAACACCTGGAACACTTCTTCGGCGCCGCCCTGATTGAGCGCGGCCCCCGCGGCATCCGCCTCACCGCCGAGGGCGAATGCCTGGCCGAACAAGTCACCTCAACCCTGCGCGGCCTCGACCAGGTACGCGAAGTCATCGCCAGCCGCCAAAGCCAGGTGGCCGGTAACATCAGCATCCATGTGTCAGAAAGTATCGTTTCCACCGTGCTCGCCCCGGTGCTCGCCACCTTCTACCGCGCCCACCCCAAGGTCACCTTCAACATCGTGATCGCCAGCGCCTCGGCCACCCTCGACGCCCTGTGCAGCGGCGAGGCGGACCTGGGCCTGGCGTTCTACCTGCAAGAGCGCGCCGACGTCGAAGTCACCGCCCACTGCCAGTTATGGCACCGGGTGCTGGTCAGCGCCGAACACCCCTTCGCCCAGCGCGACAGCATCGAATTGAGCGAACTGCAAGGCCAGCCCCTGGCGATTCCCGACTCGGCCTACGGCGTGCGCCAGGCCCTGGAAGTGGCGGCAAAAAAACGCGGCGTCACCCTCGAACCGGTGTTCACCACCAGCTCCCTGGAAGTGCAGAAGAGCCTGGCCCGGCAACGGGCAGCGGTGCTGATTTTGCCCCAGGTCGAGGCAGACGTGCGGGACCTGGGCGACGGCCTGGTCGCCGTGCCGATCGCCGATGAAGACCTCGGCCGCATCCGCATCGACCTCTGCGTGTACCGCAACCGCCCCCGCTCGGTGGCGGTGCTCAAGTGCCAGGAAATGCTGGCGGGGGCGATGCAGCGTTGTTCGCTGAACTGAGCCTGAGCCTCAGAAGATGTTGATCGGCACATTGGCGACGAGGCGGAACTCATCGTAGCTGCCGTCAATCTGCCCGCCGCTGGCGCGATGGTTGTAAACGATGGTGCGCAGTACGGTGTTCTTGAGTGTTCCGGACTGAATCACATAGGCCAGCATCAAGCCGTTTTCGTTGTGCTTGGCGCCATCCAGGCTGCGCACGTTGTAGCCGGTGTTGTGGCCGTTGCGGTCGCCATCGTAATGGGTGCCGTCGATGTCCCAACCCTTGGCGTGCCACAGGCTGGCGGTGAGGCCGGGCACACCGTAGGCGGCGAAGTCCAGGTCGTAGCGCAACTGCCAGGACTTTTCGTTGGGGCCGTTGTAGTCCGAGTACAGCGAGTTGGCCATGTAGTTGCCGGTGGACTCCCACACGTAGTCGAAGTATTCGTTGCCGAATACCTGCTGCCAGGCCAGGGTCAGGCTGTGGGCCAGGTGCGTGGCGGTGAAGGCCAGGCTGGCGGCGTTATTGTCGATGTAGCCGAGGTTTTTGTCGCCCGAGTCGCTGGTGTGGTAGTAGTTGAAGGCGGTCTTCAAGGCGATGTCGCTTTTGTCACCGATGCGGTGGGTCAGGCCGACGTAGGTCTGGTCCCACATGTCTTCGAAACGCGACGCGTAGACGCTGGCTTCCAGCCCGTAACCCGGTTTTACCGTGGCTCCCAGGTAGCTGATGCGTGCGCCGCTGTAGGCGCGGTTGCCGAAGGTAGTGGTGAGCTTTTCGGCGCCGGTGCCGGTGCGTGGAATCGCCCGCTCGAAGCTGCCGCCCTGCACCGACAGCCAGTCGAATTCGTTGCTGAACAAGCCCACGCCCTGGAAGCTGGAGGGCAGGGCGCGGTTGTCCTTGTAACGCAGGATCGGATTGTCGGTCATCAGCCGGCCAGCCTTGATCTCGGTGCTCGACAGGCGAAAACGCACGTCGCCCACCCCCAGGCGGCTCCAAGTGGGAATCGCATCGCCGTCGCCGTCCACCAGCACCCGGTCGCCGCCATTGGCCACCTTGCCGTGGCCTCGTTCCAGGTTGACCGCGCTGAAGATCCCCGCGTCCACACCCACGCCAATCAGGCCCTGGGTGTAGCCGGAGCTGTACTTGAGCATGCTGGTCTGCACCCAGGTTTCCCGTACACGCGTGGGCTCGACGCCGCCGGCTTTCTTGATGCTCAAGTGGGTGGTGCGTTGGGTGTGCTGGTTGGAATAGTAGTGACGCAGGTTCAGGTCCAGGGTGCTGCCTTCGAGGAAGCCCGGTGCGCTGGCCTGGGCGTTTTCCTGGGCGAAAGCCTGGGTGCTGGACGCCAGGGTGACGGCCAGCAAAAGACGTGGATACATGGTAAATCCCCATACAAATCAGACGTAAGGCGACCGTCCCGGCAGGCCTTCAGGTGCTGCTGGTCGGTGGCGAAAAGACGCGGGACAGTGGGAAAAGGTATTCAGCGAACCGAAGCTTCTGTGAGCCGGGTTTCGCGGGCCGGGCTGCCGGGCAGCGGCGGACGGGTTTCCTTGGCGAACCAGGCGGCGGTGAGGCACACCAGGTTGGCGATCAGCAGGTACCAGACCGGTGACATCGGATCGCCGGTGGTGCCGATCAGCCAGGTGATGATGATCTGCGCGGTGCCGCCAAACGCCGCCACACCGAAGGCGTAGACGATGGAGAAACCGGTGGAGCGCACGGATTTCGGGAAGCTTTCCACCAGCAACACGATCAGCGCCGCGCCACTCATGCCGTGCAGGCCCGAGAGTACCGCCAGGGTCAGCAGGAAGGTCGCCGGGCTTGGGTGCTCGGTCATCAGTTGCAGGGCCGGGAACAAAATCAACAGCAACACCACCCGCGGTGTCATCAGGATCGTACGGCGCCCGAAGCGGTCGCAGAGCATGCCGCCGGCCACCGCGCACACGGCCATCGCTGCGCCGGCCACCAGGGTCGAGAGCATCGAGATGCTGGTGGGCAGCTTCAGTTCGGTGAGGGCGAAGGTGGTCATGTAGTTGAGGAAGTACTGGGTGATGGTGCTGCCGGAAAGGATCAGCAACCCCAGCACCAGTGCGCGCCGGTGCTTGCCGCAGACTTCCCGTACCAGGTCGCCGGTGCTGGTCTGCTCGCCGTGGCCGTGGAAGGTTTCGGCGAGGTTGCGGCGGATGTAGATGCCGATCGGCAACACCAGCAGGCCGAACACGAACGGCACGCGCCAGCCCCAGCTGTTGAGGTCTTCCGGGGACATGACCTTGGTCAGGGTGAACCCTACCAGCCCGGCCACCATGGCTGCGACGCCCTGGGCGACTACTTGCCAGCAGGCGTAGGTCCCGCGTTTGTGGGGTGGCGCCGCTTCGAGGATGTAGGTGGTGGCGGGGCCGGCTTCACCGCCCCAGGCCAGGCCCTGGATCATGCGGGTGAGCACCAGCAGGATCGGCGCCGCGATACCGATGGTCTCGTAACCGGGCAATATCGCGATGCTGCCGGTGCCCACGGCCATCATTACCAGGGTCAACAGCATCGCCGGTTTGCGCCCGACGCGGTCGGCGTAGGCGCCGATCAGTACTGCGCCCAGGGGCCGGACGATAAAGCCGATACCGAACGCCGTGACCGACAGCATCAGGCTGACGAAGGCGCTGTCGGACGGGAAGAACGTGTGGCCGATCATCACCGCAAAGGTTGCGTACACACCAAAGTCGAAAAACTCCACGGCGTTGCCCAGGACCACGGCGAAGATGCTCTTTTTGCCGGCGTCCGGGGACGGTGTTTCGGGTGCGTGATCAGGATCGGATCGTGTCAATTGCTCAGTGTGCATACCAGCCCCTCGATTTTAGTTATAGGTCGTCCGAGCTCCAGGCCAAGAGGGCCCGGAGCTGGCGTGTGGGTGGGCAGTTCTTACAGCGTCAAAAGTCAGGAAGGATTCGGCCAGTGGTGGATTGCGCCACGCCAGCTCTCGTAGGTTTTAGCGATTTGCAGCAGCCATTGATCGGCAAAACGCGGGGCGATCATCTGCAGGCCGATGGGCATGCCATCGGCGGCGAAACCGCAGTTGATCGACAACGCCGGTTGCTCGCCCATGTTCCACGGCACCGTGAACACGATGTGTTCGAACGGCAGTTGCGGGTTGTTGCTCGGTGATGGCCACTCGGCCGGGAACGCATTGACCTGGTTGGTGGGGGACAGCACCAGGTCGAGTTCGGTGAACACCTGCGCGGCGCGGCGGCGCATTTCAAAGGTCTGGTTGAAACCCTTTACGGCTTGTACGCCGCTGATCTCGGCGCCCGGCGCGGCCCAGTCGCGGATGTACGGCAAGACCTTGTCGAACTGCTCGCTGCTCAGGGCCGACAAATCGCCCCACTGGCGGGCGCGCCAGAAATGGTCGAGGCCATCGAGTTGTGCGCGGTCCATGATTGGCGGGATCAGCGTGACCTTGGCGCCGTGGGCTTCGAACAGCCGCGCGGCTTGCTCCACGGCTTCACAGACGAAGCCTTCAGGCTGCATGCCTGCGCCGGGTTCAAGCATCAGGCCGACGCGCAGGCCCTTGACCGAGAGCGGCTGGTTACTCCACTGGGTGGTGAGCGGCGGCAGGCTGGTGGCATCGCGGGCATCGGGGCGGGCCAGGTGTTGCATCAACAGCACGCAATCATCGACGGTGCGGGTCATGGGTCCGGCGGCGCGGCCGGTGTAGTACGGGTCGATGGGAATGCGGCCCAGGGTCGGCTTGAATCCCACCAGGCCGCACCAGGCGGCGGGCAGGCGCACCGAGCCACCGATGTCGGTGCCCACGTGCAGCGGGCCGTAACCGGCGGCGGCCGCTGCGGCGGCACCGGAGCTGGAACCGCCGGTGTTGTTGGCGGTGTTCCACGGGTTGCGGGTGATGCCGTGGAAGCTCGACAGGCCGGAAGACAGCATGCCGAAGTCCGGGTTGGTGGTCTTGGCCAGGATTATCGCGCCCGCTTCACGCATGCGGGCTGCGGGCGGTGCGTCCCTGAGGGCCGGGGTCAGGCGGGTGGCCGCGCTGCCGAGGGGAATGGGCACGCCTTCGGTGGCGATCAATTCCTTGAGAGTCACCGGTACGCCATCAAGGGCGCCGTTGGGTTGGCCCTTGTTCCAGCGCTCGGTGGAGGCCTGGGCCTGCTGGCGCACCTGTTGCGGGTCGAAGGCATAGAGCGCGTTGATCTGCGGCTCCCAGCGGTCGATGTGGGCCAGGAGCTGGTCGTAGTAGTCGATGGGCGCGAGTTGCCGGCTGGCAAATTGCGCCAACAGTTCGGCGGCCGTAAAGGTATGCAGGTCAGTCATCGAACGCTTCCTTGTGATGGGCCGGCTGGCTCATGGCGGGTTGCAGTAGGAACGACTATATAAACCCCGGTGTGAAGCGGCCATCACAATCGGTGCAGTTCAGTGTTGCGTTTTTGTGTGCACTGAAACCGGCGGGTAGATGTGGGAATGGCTGGAAGGTTTACTGTTTGGCGGGAGGACCTCAGGCGCAGGCACCTGGCGTCTTTTTCCTGCGTGCCGACTCACGACGATAGCTCCGGATAGGCTGGGGTTTTGCCCGTATGCGGGATTGGAAAGACATCCATGTCGCAGGGTCAAAGCGGGTGGCTGATACCACCGCTTCCTGGAGCAGCATGATGGAAATAGCGTCTGACGCATCCGGGTATTCAGTATCGAGGATGATTTCCAAGGTGTCCTTGTCGCGATAGCCGCTGCAGGTTGGAATCAGACTGAAGGCGTGATCTATACCTTCGGACTCATTCGGCTCGCAGATGGATGAAACAACGCCCACATAAACATTCCGATCGTTCAGCGTGAACATGCATTGAGAGCCGCGCGCAATGGATTCCCTGAGCAGGGTCCTGAGGGGGCGCCCCGTTAGAAGCTCGAGCATCAATTGCTGGTTCAGTTCCTCCTCTGAAGCAAGTTGCAGTCTTCGTCGACGCCAACGCACAAATAATCGCGCCCAGCAGTAGGGAATGATCATGGCTGTCAGGCCGACCTGGAGCAAAAATACCCAGAGGCCATGATTTCTCTCGGTGGCAATATCCAGCTCTATCAGCAGCTTGCCCAGATAAGCACTGTAATCAATGGGGATTGTCTGGCCAGCCAGTTGCAGCGGCTGTTTGGACAGGCAAAGAATCAAAGTGGTCAGTACGAACGACAGTACGAGGCAGGTCCAGCCTAATCTTGCGACCTGTAGATAGAGTAACTGGCCCTCAAAGCGGTGCAGGCGGCAGTAATGGCCGGGGTGTTTCAAACACACCAAATAGCCACTCACCAGTAACGGCAGTATCAGTAGTAGCCCCATGGGTTATTTGAATATCAGTTCACGTATCTTGCGCTTGTGCTCCTTGAACTCGGGTGAGTTGGCGATTTCCGCCGGGTCGACAGAAATACCCCACTCACCCACTATCCTCATGGTTTTGTACCGCTTGATAGCCCTGATATTTTCCAGATCTTCCTCAGTGGGTTTCTTGAACCACGCAAACGACTCAAACATGACCGGCACCCTCATAAAAAAGTAGTCGGTTTTATAGCAAGAGCCGTTTTTACCGACTACTGATGGCCCCCATCCAGAACTCCCCGCGTATCGTAGGAAACGTCCTTAGTTGCCCCAACGGTCTAAAACGTCGGCGGCGTAATCACCCAAATCACCACCGCATCCACCTTTCCGGGGTTGCCATAGCGATGGGGCTCACTGCTGGGGAAGCTGAAACTGTCGCCTTCAGCCAGCTGAAAATGCCGCTCGCCCACCCATAACTCAAACGTTCCGCTCAACACATAACCCGCCTCTTCACCCTCATGGCTATAGCTCTGCTGGCTATAGGTGCCCGGTGGAAAGCGCGAGTGCAGCATCTCCAATTGATGATTGGGCAGGGGCGTCAGCAACTGGTCGACGATCCCGTCCTCATAGTGAATGCTCTGGCGATTGTTCCTGCGCACCACAAAACCTTCATCCTCCGCTGCCGGCGTGGTCTCACTGGCAAAAAACCACTGGATCGTCACCCCCAGGCTGCGGGCGATGTTGAACAAGGCCGGGATCGACGGGTAGGCGAGGTTGCGTTCCAGTTGGCTGATATAGCCGGCCGTCAATTCGCTCATCTGCGCCAATTCGGTAAGCGTCATGCCCCGGGCCTTGCGCAAGCCGCGGATGCGGGTGCCGAGAAACAGCTGTGGCGGTTGGTCGTTCAAATGTCCCACGCTACTTTCAATCCTTCATAAATCGCCTCTTCGGCGGTACGCGGCGCCAGGCAATCGCCGATCCGTGTGAACGCCATCAGGCCTTCCAGTTCTGCGCCCAGAGTGTCCACCGGCTGGTGGCCCTGGCACAACACCAGGGTGTCGATATTTTCCAGCAGCATCGGCTCGCCGCTGGCGGTGTGTTGCAGGTAGACGGTAGTGTCGTCGCAGCCGTACAAACGGGCGTAAGGGATGATCGGAATGCCCAGCCGATGCAGTTCGCCGGCCAGTTGGTCACGCACGTACAACGGCAGGTTTTCCCCGCAATGGGTGCCGTTCACCGCCAGTTGCACCTGATGGCCGGCACGGGTGAGGCGCTCGGCAATGCCCGGGCCGATCCAGTCGCAACGCCAGTCCACCACGACCACCGAACGGCCCAGTTGCACCTCATCGCGCAGCACTTGCCAGGCATCCACCACCTGTAGCTCGCCGCCGCGTTCGAAGGCCGGCCAGTAGGGCTCGGCGCCGGTGGCGATGATCACCCTGTCAGGTTGTTCGCGTTCCACCAATGCGCGGTCGACGCGGGTGTTGCGCACCACGCGGACCCCGGCCAGTTCCATCTCGCGCTGCAGGTTGGTACTGGCGCCGCCGAACTCGCTGCGTCGGGGCAGTAACTGCGCCAGAAGCACCTGGCCGCCCAATTGGGCACTGGCTTCATACAAGGTCACCTCATGTCCGCGCTGCGCCGCCACCGCTGCCGCTTTCATCCCTGCCGGGCCGCCACCGGCGACCATGATCCGCTGGCGTCGCAGTGCCGGTTGCAGTTGGCCAAACTGCAATTCGCGGCCGGTCTCGGGATGCTGGATGCAGGAGATCGGCAGGCCTTTGTGGAAGTGGCCGATGCACGCCTGATTGCAGGCGATGCACGCCCGTACATCCTCGGCATGGCCGCTTGAGGTCTTGGCCGGCATGCGCGGGTCGCAGATCAGTGCGCGGGTCATGCCGCACACATCGGCCTGGCCGCGTTGCAGCATCAATTCGGCCTCCTGGGGCTGGTTGATGCGCCCGGTGACGAACAGCGGAATCGACAGGTGCGTCTTGAACGTCGCCGCTTCTGCCGCCAGGTACGCCGGGGCAATCGCCATGGGCGGCACGATATGGATCGCGCCGCCGAGGGAGGCCGAGGTGCCGGCGACGATGTGCACGTAATCCAGGTGTGATTGCAGCTGTTGCACGGCGGCCAGGGAATCCTCTTCGGTCAGGCCTTCGGGGTCGCGTTCATCGGCAGAAATGCGCAGGCCGATGATGAAGTGCTCGTCGGTTTCGGCACGCACCGTGGCGATGATTTCCCGCAGGAAACGCAGGCGTTGTTCCAGCTCGCCGTTGTAGCCGTCGGTGCGGCGATTCACCCGCGGGTTGAGAAATTGCGCGGGCAGGTAACCATGGCTGGCGACCACTTCCACACCGTCAATCCCGGCCTGATACAGGCGCCTTGCCGCAGCGCCGTAGCCGGCGACGATCTCGTCGATCATTGTCTGGTCAAGGGCGCGCGGCATCACCCGGAAGCGTTCGTTGGGCACCCCGGAAGCCGAGTAAGCCACCGCCAGCAAACCGTCTGCCGACTCCATGATTTCCCGCCCCGGATGGAAAATCTGCGACAGCACCACGGTGCCGTGGGCGTGGCAGGTTTCGGCCAGTCGGCGATAGCCGTCGATGCAGCTGTCATCGGTGGCCATCAGCACATGGGAGGTGTAGCGGGCGCTGTCGTGCACCCCGGCCACTTGCAACACAATCAACCCCACGCCGCCTTCGGCGCGTGCCCGGTGGTAGGCGATCAACTGCTTGTTGACCTGGTTGTCGGTGGGCATCGAGGTGTCGTGCCCGCTGGACATGATGCGATTTTTCAGGCGTTTGCCGCGCAGTACCAGCGGTTCAAAAAGATGCGGAAAGGCATGGGGCGACATGGTGCGGATACTCCAGGCGCTGTTGTTATTATTTTTCTATAGGAGGTCAGCCTCAGTAAAAAATCAACTTGTTTTTTTACTGGCGACTGGATTAGCGTCAGCCACATCACCCACCCGCCTGGAGAATAAAAATGCCTGGGGCCACCGAACGACAGCTGCGCGAAGAGCTTGCCGCCTGCTACCGGCTGATCGCGCACTTTCGCATGAGCGATTTGATTTTCACCCATATCTCGGTGCGTATCCCGGGGCCCGAGCATCACTTTTTGATCAACCCCTATGGGCTGATGTTCGAGGAGATCACCGCCTCCAGCCTGGTGAAGATCGGCCTGGACGGACGTGCGGTCGAGGCTTCGGCCCATGGCGTCAACCCGGCGGGGTTTGTGATTCACAGCGCGATTCACGGCGCCCGCGAAGATGCGCAGTGCGTGCTGCACACCCACACCCGCGCCGGCTGTGCGGTGGCGGCCCTGGAATGCGGGCTGTTGCCGGTGAACCAGATTTCCATGGAGTTCTACGGCAAGGTCGCCTACCACGACTACGAAGGCGTGGCGCTGGACATGGACGAGCAACAGCGACTGGTGCACGACCTCGGCGACAAGCCGGTGTTGATGCTGCGCAACCATGGTTTGTTGACGGTAGGGGAGACGGTCAGCCAGGCGTTCCTGCGCATGTATTACCTGGAGAAGGCCTGCGATATCCAGATCGCCGCCCAGGCGTGCGGCAAGCTGATCCTGCCGCCTGCGCACGTGTGTGAATACACCGAGCGGCAGTTCAATGAGCCAGGCCGGCCACTGGAAGAGGGCGAACTGGCAGACCCGGACGCCATGCAACTGGCATGGGCGGCATTGCTGCGGTTACTGGATCGGGTGTCGCCGGGGTTCCGGGAGTGAGGTAGAGTCGTCCAGCCGACTCAACCCAAGGACACCGCCTCATGACCCAGGAATCCCGTTTCTCCCGCATGGAACCGGAGTTGCGCAAGGCCAATCTGGTGCAGGCGACGTTGGCCTGCCTCAAGCGCGACGGCTTCCAGGGCGCGTCGATCCGCAAGATCAGCGCCGAGGCCGGGGTGTCGGTGGGGCTGATCAGTCATCACTACTCGGGCAAGGATGAGCTGGTGGCCGAGGCCTATCGGTCAATCACCCGGCAGGTCATGGACCTGCTGCGGGATGCGATGGCCAAGGCGCCGCCCAGTCCGCGGGAGCGGCTGTCGGCGTTCTTCCGCGGCTCGTTCTCCCCCGAATTGCTCGACCCGCAACTGCTGGATGCCTGGCTGGTGTTCTGGGGGGCGGTCAAGACGGCCCCGGCGATCAACCAGGCCCACGAACACTCCTATGGCGAGTACCGCACCATCATGCGTTCGGCCTTGGTGGACATGGCCGGGGAGGAGGGCTGGAAGCAGTTCGATGCCGATTTGGCGGCCATCGCCTTGAGCGCCTTGCTCGACGGCTTGTGGCTGGAATCGGGGCTCAATCCCGGCACCTTCACCCCGGAGCAGGGCATCCAGATCTGCGAAGCCTGGGTCGATGGCTTGCAGTCGGGCGGGCGCAAGCGCTTCCAGATCAAACCCTGAACTGACGATTCCGCGCCGCCTGGACGCAATGTCCGGGCCGGCATTTTCCCCTCGAAAAATATTTGCAGTTACCCGATTGCCTCCTTACTGAACACTCGTTTAGTATCGCCCCATGTCGCACCCCTCAAGCCAATTAAAATAATTCGAGGATTCCATGACTACAGATCCGTCCGTGCTCACTCAGGTGCAGGCAGGCGTTGCCTGGATCACCCTCAATCGCGGCCCCCAGCGCAATGCCCTGGACATCCCGACCCTCAAGCACCTGCATGCCTTGCTGGACGGTTTCAACCGCGACCCGGCTGTGCGCGTGGTGGTACTGACCGGCAGCGGTCGCAGCTTCTGCGCCGGTGCCGACCTTGCCGAATGGGCCGATGCCGAAGCCCGTGGCGCCCTCGAAACCTACGGCTGGACCGAAACCGCCCACGCCCTGATGACCCGCCTGCACACCCTCGACAAACCTACCCTCGCCGCCATCAACGGCACGGCGGTCGGTGCCGGCATGGACCTCACCCTGTGCTGCGACCTGCGCGTCGCCGCGCAATCGGCACGCTTCAAGGCCGGCTACACCAGCATGGCCTACTCGCCGGACGCCGGCGCCAGCTGGCATCTGCCGCGCCTGATCGGCAGCGAGCAAGCCAAGCGCCTGCTGTTCCTCGATGAATTGTGGAGCGCCGACCGCGCCCTGGCCGCCGGGCTGGTGGGCGAAGTCGTTGCCGACGAGCAACTGCATACCCACGTCGCCGAGCTGGCCACGCGCCTGGCCAACGGCCCGACCTTTGCGTTTGCCCAGACCAAAACCCTCATCCGCGAAGGCGCCGGGCGCAGCCTGCCCGAGCAGCTTCAGGCGGAACTCGCCGCCGGTTTGCTGTGTGGACGCAGCGCCGACGGTGCTGAAGCCCTGCGCGCCTCGATGGAAAAGCGCCCACCGAACTTCTCCGGCAACTGATTCCCCTTCAAAACACCCTCGAACGATCGACAGGTAGCGCCATGAATTTCCAGCCCAGCCAAGAACAAGACATGTTGGTGGACGCGGTACGCAGTTTTGTTGCCAAGGAGTTGTTGCCCCACGAGGAGGCGGTGGACCGCGCCGATGAAGTTTCGCCGGAGCTTGCCGCGCAGATTCGTGACAAGGCCATCGCTGCCGGTTTCTATGCCTTCAACATGCCGGAAGACGTCGGCGGTGGCGGCCTGGATTACCTGTCACAGGCGTTGATCGAGCGCGAGTTGTCGAAAGTCTCCTGGGCGCTGCATGTGTTTGTCGCCCGGCCGTCGAAAATCCTCATGGCCTGCACCGGCGCGCAGATTGGCGAGTACCTGTTGCCGTGCGTGCAGGGCAAGAAGATCGACTGCTTTGCCCTGACCGAACCGGGTGCCGGTTCCGACGCCAATGCGATCAAGACCCGCGCCGTGCGCAGCGGTGATGACTTTGTGCTCAATGGCAGCAAGCACTTCATCAGCCACGCCGGCCACGCGGATTTCGCCATCGTGTTTGCCGTTACCGACACCTACGAACACAACGGTCGCCAACGCAATGCGGTGACCTCGTTCCTGGTGGACCGTGGCACGCCGGGCATGACCATTCGCCGGGGCCCCAAGTGCGTCAGCAACCGCGGCTACCACACTTATGAAATGTTCTTCGACGACTGCCGCGTACCAGCCTCCAAAGTCCTCGGCGAAGTCGGCAAAGGTTGGGAAGTCGCCAATGCCTGGCTGACCGCAGGCCGGGTGATGGTGGCTGCCAACTGCGTCGGCCAGGCCCAGCGTGCGCTGGACGTTTCCCTGCAATGGGCGGCCGACCGCAAGCAGTTCGGCCAGCCCATCGGCACCTATCAAGGCATCTCGTTCAAGCTCGCCGACATGGCCACGCAAATCCGTGCGGCCGAACTGCTGACCCTGAACACCGCCTGGAAAATGGACCAGGGCACCATGACCGACGGCGAGGCCGGCATGGCCAAGCTGTTTGCCAGCGAAGTACTGGGCAAGGTTGCCGATGAAGCGGTGCAGATCTACGGCGGCATGGGTTTGATGGACGAAGGCCCGGTGGAGCGCATCTGGCGCAACGCGCGGATCGAGCGGATCTGGGAAGGCACTTCGGAAATCCAGCGCCACATTATTGCCCGCGAACTGTTGCGGCCACTGTTGCGTTGATCGGGTCGGAGAACGCTTATGTCCCAGGCTATTCGCGACAATCTCAAGCGCCTGCTGGCGCCCCGTCACCTGGCGTTTGTCGGTGGGCGCAGCATGGCCCGTGCCCTCAAGCGCTGCGCCGACGGTGGTTTTGCCGGCCAGATGTGGCTGGTCAACCCGCAACATGACAGCCTCGATGGCGTTCCCTGCGTGCGTCGCGTGGCCGATTTGCCGTGCGGTCCGGATGCGGTGTTTATCGCTACCAATCGCGAGCTGACCCTGACCTGTGTCGCCGAACTGGCGGCCATTGGCACCGGTGGCGCCATCTGCTACGCCTCCGGGTTTGCCGAAACCGGCGCCGAGGGCCAAGCCTTGCAGCAACAACTGCTCAAGGCCGCTGGCGAGATGGCACTGCTGGGCCCCAATTGCTATGGCCTGCTGGATTACCTGCACAGCTCGGCGTTGTGGCCGGTGGCCCATGGCGGCAAGCCGGTCGAGAAGGGCGTTGCGGTGCTGACCCAGAGCGGCAACTTTGCCTACAACCTGTCCATGAGCGACCGTTCGCTGCCGGTGGCCTATATGGCATCGGTGGGCAACCAGGCGCAGTTGGGGGTTGCCGAGTTGATGGACGTGCTGCTCGACGAGCCGCGCGTTACAGCGATTGGCTTGCACCTGGAAGGCTTGAAGAATGTGCCGGGGTTCGCCCGTGCGGCCCACAAGGCCCTGGAAAAAGGCATTCCGATCATCGCCCTGAAAACCGGGGTGTCACAGATCGGCGCCGAGTTGGCTTTGAGTCATACCAGTTCGTTGTCGGGTTCTGATGCGCTGTACGACAGTCTGTTCGCGCGCCTGGGTGTGATCCGGGTCAGCGGGCCGGTGAGTTTTGTCGAGACCCTGAAAGCGGCGGCCTGCGGTAATCTGCCGGCGGGCAACAGCCTGATCGCCCTGGCCTGTTCCGGTGGTGATGCCGGGTTGATTGCCGACTACGCCGAGCGCAACGATTTGAGCCTGCCGAAGCTCGACGAAGGCCAGCGTGAAGAGTTGGCGCAGGTGCTGCCCAGCTACGCCAATCTGGTCAACCCGCTGGATTTCACCACGGCCATCTGGGGCAACAGCGACGCGCTTAATACGATGCTCGACACGGCACTGCGCACCGAAGCGGATGCGGCAATGCTGGTGCTCGACTACCCGGCGGAATTTACCGGTGAGCGCAAGGAGTGCGACCTGCTGCTGGAGCTGTTTTGCAGCGCACTGGCTCGTCACGGCAAGACTGGCTTTGTCACCTCTGCATTTCCCGAATTGCTCCCGGCCCACGCTCGCGAGCGCCTGCATGCCCAGGGCGTTGCCGCGTTGCAAGGCGTGGAAGATGCGCTGGCGGCCTGGGGCCGGATTGCTGACTATCAAAACAATCGCCGGGCGTTGTTGGCGCGGGGTGAGTCGATACTGGTGCCGCTGTGCCCGCAAGCGCTTGAGCAACACGGACAGTCGCTTGATGAGTGGGATTCCAAGCAGGCTTTACGGGCTTTCGGCCTGACCACGCCAGCCGGTGTCTTGAGCACTCCCGAGCGGGCCATCGCCGATGCCAAAGTGCTGGGTTACCCGCTGGTACTCAAGGCCGTCAGTGCCGACTTGCCGCATAAAACCGAAGCCGGCGCCGTGGCGCTCAACCTGCAGGACGGTTTCGCCTTGACTGCCGCCCTGGCCCATATGCGTGAGCGGATCGCGGCCTATGCGCCGGATGTACCTTTCGATCATCTGCTGCTGGAATCCATGGCTACGCCGCCGTTGGCCGAGCTGATTGTCGGCATCAAGCGCGAAAACGACTTCGGCCTTGCGCTGGTGATCGGCGCTGGTGGAATCCTTGTGGAGTTGCTCAAGGACAGCCGCAGCCTGCTGTTGCCGACCACCGACGACGCAATCCGCAACGCCTTGCTCAGCCTGCGCAGCGCCGCATTGCTGCAAGGCTTTCGCGGACGCGAAGTGGCCGACATGGAAGCTCTGGTGGCGGCGATTCGTGCGGTGGCCGACTACGCCTGCGCCAACGCCGGGCAGTTGCTGGAACTCGATGTAAACCCATTGCTGGTCAATGCCCGGGGCGCCACGGCGGTCGATGCATTGATCCGTCTCGCCCAGGCGTGAAGGAGATGACAATGCAAAGCAAAACCTTGACGGGCGGCCAGGCCCTGGTGCGATTGCTGGCCAACTATGGTGTCGACACGGTGTTCGGGATTCCCGGCGTGCACACGCTGGAGCTGTATCGCGGCTTGCCGGGCAGCGGCATTCGCCACGTACTGACGCGCCACGAGCAGGGCGCCGGCTTTATGGCCGACGGTTATGCGCGGGTCAGCGGCAAGCCGGGGGTGTGTTTCATCATCACCGGGCCGGGGGTGACCAACGCCGCGACGGCGATCGGCCAGGCGTATGCCGACTCGATTCCGTTGCTGGTGATTTCCAGCGTCAACCACACCGCCAGCCTCGGCAAAGGCTGGGGCTGCCTGCATGAAACCCAGGACCAGCGGGCGATGACCGCGCCCATCACTGCGTTTTCGGCAGTAGCGTTGAGTGCCGAGGATTTGCCGGAGTTGATCGCGCGGGCCTACGCGGTGTTCGACAGTGAGCGACCGCGCCCGGTGCATATTTCGGTGCCGCTGGATGTACTGTCGGCGCCGATCAAACGGGACTGGAGCAATGAGGTGGTGCGCCGTCCCGGACGCGGTTTGCCATCGGCTGAAAGCCTTGATCAGGCAGTGGCAAAACTGGCCGCGGCCAAGCGCCCGATGATCATTGCCGGTGGTGGTGCACTGTTGGCGGCCGATGCCTTGCAGCGCTTGAGTACGCAGTTGGCGGCGCCGTTTTTCAGCAGTGTCGCCGGCAAGGGATTGTTGCCGGTGGAGCATCCGCTGAATGCCGGTTCGACCCTGTGTGTCGAGCCCGGCTGGCAGCTCATCGCCGAGGCGGATGTGGTGTTGGCCATCGGCACCGAAATGGCCGATACCGACTTCTGGCGTGAACGCCTGCCGATTAATGGCGAGCTGCTGCGGGTGGATATCGACCCGCGCAAGTTCAACGATTTCTATCCTTGCGCCGTCGCGTTGCGCGGTGATGCCCAGCAAACGACGCTGGCTTTGCTGGAACGCTTGCCAGCCACGCCGCGCAACGCGGATGCCGCCACCGCTGCGGTCGCGACGTTACGCCAGGCAGTCAGCAGCGGCCATGGTCCGTTGCAACGCATTCACCAGGCGATTCTCGACCGCGTGGCCGCCGAGTTGCCCGCCAATGCCTTCATCAGCAGCGACATGACCCAACTGGCTTACACCGGCAACTACGCCTTTCCCAGCAACGCCACCCGCAGTTGGCTGCATCCCACCGGCTACGGCACCCTGGGCTATGGCCTGCCGGCCGGTATCGGCGCCAAGTTCGGCGCACCGCAACGGCCCGGCCTGGTGCTGGTGGGCGACGGGGGCTTTCTCTACACCGCCCAGGAACTGGCCACGGCCGTGGAAGAACTGGACAGCCCGCTGGTGGTGTTGCTCTGGAACAACGACGCCCTGGGGCAGATTCGCGACGACATGCTGAACCTGGACATCGAACCCATCGGCGTACTGCCGCGCAACCCGGACTTTGCCGCCCTGGCGCGGGCGTTCGGCTGCACGGTCAGCGAGCCACAGAACCTGGATGAGCTGCAGACGGATTTGCGTAACGGTTTCAAGCGCAACGGCGTGACCTTGATCGAGTTGAAGCATGCCTGTGTGAACCTTTAGAGGAGCAACACCATGAGCGAAAACAACAACAAAATGACTCAAGCGATGCACCGGCGGGACTTCCTCAAGCACAGCGCCGTAGCCGGTGCCGTGGCCGCCGCGTTTTCCATGGGCCTGCCGCTGCAGGCCTTTGCCGAGGAGGCCACGCCCAAGCCGGGCGGCGTGCTGCGCATGGGCCTGGCCGGCGGCAGCACCACCGACTCCCGCGACCCGGGATCCTGGGTAGACACCTTCACCTTCGTCGGCTTTTCGGCGGTGTACAACACCCTCACGGAAATCGCGGTGGACGGCAGCGCCATCCCCGAATTGGCCGAAAGCTTCGAGTCGACGCCCGACGCGCGCACCTGGACCTTCAAGCTGCGCCAGGGCGTGACCTTCCATAACGGCAAAAGCCTGACCGCTGACGACGTGGTGGCCTCGATCAACCATCACCTGGCAGCCAACTCCACCTCGGCGGCCAAGACGGTGATCGGCGATGTGGCCAGTGTCAGCGCCAAGGGCAGCGATGCAGTGGTGTTCGAATTGCACTCGGGCAATGCCGATTTCGCCTATGTGGTCGCCGATTACCACCTGGTGATCATGCCCGCCAAGGACGGCGCCGCCGACTGGCAGGCCGGGATCGGCACCAGCGGTTATCGCCTGAAAAGCTTCGAGCCGGGCGTACGCATGGACCTGGAGCGCAACCCGGATTACTGGAAGCCGGGCAGGGCACACTTCGCCAGCGCCGAGCTGTTGGCGATTGCCGACGGCGCAGCGCGGGTCAATGCGCTGGTCACCGGGCAAGTCGACGTGATCAACAAGGTCGACCTGAAAACCGTAGCCCTGCTCAAGCGCAATCCCACGCTGGTCATCGAAGAAACCAAGGGCGCCCAGCACTACACCTTCCCGATGTTGTGCGACAGCAACGAGTTCAAGAACAACGACATCCGCATGGCGATGAAGCATGCGATCAACCGCGAAACCCTGCTGGCCTCGGTGCTGCATGGCTATGGCCTGGTGGGCAACGACCATCCGATCCAGCCGGGCAGCCGCTTCATCAACGCCGCCCTGGAGCAGCGCACCTACGACCCGGACAAGTCGCGATTCTACCTGCGCAAGGCCGGTGTGGAGTCGCTGAAGGTGCGCCTGCAAGCTTCCGATGCCGCCTACACCGGCGCGGTGGATGCTTCGGTGCTGTTCAAGGAGCAGGCGCGCCAGGCCGGGATTGATATCGACGTGGTGCGCGAGCCGGCGGATGGCTATTTCTCCAATATCTGGATGAAGCAGCCGTTCACCACCTCGTTCTGGTACAGCAGCCTGACTGCCGACCGCATGTTCAGCATCGGCTACGCCAAGGGCGCGGCGTGGAACGAAACCCATTGGGATAACGACCGCTTCAACCAGTTGCTCAACGCAGCGCGGGGCGAGATGAACGCGCCGCTGCGCCAGGAGATGTACAACGAAATGCAGAGCCTGTGCCGGGACGACGGCGGGGCGATTGTGCCGTTGTTCGCCAGCTCCGTGGCGGCCCGCTCGAACCGCGTCAGCCATGGACCGCTGACGGCGCCGTATGGGGAACTGGATGGGTTGCGGTTGATCGAGCGGTGGTGGCAGGCGTGAAGATTTCAGATACGCCACAAATCAAATGTGGGAGCGGGCTTGCTCGCGAATGCGGTGGGTCAGTCTCTATCTGTATTGGCTGACACACCGCTTTCGCGAGCAAGCCCGCTGCCACATTGAACATTTGTCGCCTTCGAGAACATGCCCCACTCATGAGAACCGAACATGAATAGCCTATTCAAACTGGTACTCCAACGCCTCGCCCTTGGCCTGCTGTCGTTGTTCGCCGTCTCGGTGATCATCTTCCTGGCGGTCGGCATGCTCCCCGGTGATATCGCCCAGGCCATGCTCGGCCAGTCCGCCACGCCGGAAACCGTCGCCGCCTTTCGCGCCCAACTGGGCCTGGACCTGCCGCCCCTGAGCCGGTTCGTGCAATGGCTGCTGCGCCTCCTGCACGGCGACCTCGGCGCTTCCCTGGCCAACCAGCGGCCCATCGCCGAACTGATCGGCGCACGCCTGGGCAACACCTTGCGCCTGGCGGCACTGGCGGCGTTGGTCTCGGTGCCCCTGGCGCTGGTGCTGGGGATGCTCGCCGCGCTGTACCGCAACAGCTGGTTCGACCGCCTGCTCAACACCTCGGCCCTGAGTGCGGTGTCGTTCCCGGAGTTCTTCGTCGCCTACCTGCTGATCCTGGTGTTTTCGGTCAAGCTGGGCTGGTTTCCCAGCCTGTCCAACCTGGCGCCGGATGCCTCATTCGCCACCATTCTCGAACGTTCGGTGTTGCCGGTGGCCACCCTGAGCCTGGTGGTGATCGCGCAGATGATGCGCATGACCCGCGCCTCGCTGATCAACCTGCTGGCCAGCCCGTATATTGAAATGGCCCGGCTCAAGGGCATCAGCCAGTCGCGGATTATCTGGCGCCACGCGTTGCCCAATGCCCTGGCGCCCATCGTCAACGTGATCGCGCTCAACCTCGCGTACCTGGTGGTGGGCGTAGTGGTGGTGGAAGTAGTGTTTGTCTACCCGGGCCTCGGCCAGTTGCTGGTGGACTCGGTGTCCAAGCGCGATATCCCGGTGGTGCAGGCGTGCAGCCTGATCTTTGCCGCCACCTACATCCTGCTCAATACCGGCGCCGATGTGCTGTCCATCGCCACCAACCCACGCCTGATGCATCCCAAGGGGTAGACCATGAGCCTTCTCACACAAGTGGCCCGGGCGCCGTTGAGCGCGAAGTTCGGCCTGCTGGTCATCGTGCTGTACGTGCTGGTGGCGTTATTTGCGCCGGTGCTCGCACCTTACGGGGAAACCCAGGTGGTGGGTGACGGGTTTGCGCCCTGGAGCGGCCAATTCCTGCTGGGCACCGATAACCTCGGGCGGGACATGTTCAGCCGCCTGGTGTATGGCGCGCGCAACACCCTGGGCATCGCTTTTTTGACCACGGTGCTGGCGTTTTTGCTGGGCGGTTTGAGCGGCTTGATAGCCGCGATCAAGGGCGGCTGGGTCGACCAGGGATTGTCGCGGGTGGTGGATATCCTGATGGCGATCCCGCAACTGATCTTCGCCTTGCTGATCCTCAGCGTGGTGGGCACCAATGCCACCTCGCTGGTGCTGGTGATTGCACTGCTGGATTCGACCCGGGTGTTTCGCCTGTCCCGGGCCGTGGCGATGACCGTGGTGGTGCAGGACTTCGTCGAAGCCGCACGGCTGCGTGGGGAAGGGCTGTGGTGGCTGGTCACCCGCGAAGTGCTGCCCAATGCCGCGGCGCCATTGATTGCCGAGTTCGGCCTGCGGTTCTGTTTCGTGTTCCTGTTTATCAGCGCGCTGTCGTTCCTTGGCCTGGGCATTCAACCACCCACCGCCGATTGGGGCAGCATGGTCCGCGACAATGCGGTGCTGATTACCTTCGGCGACATCAGCCCGTTGCTGCCGGCCCTGGCGGTGGCGTTGATCACCGTCAGCGTGAATTTTGTCGTCGACTGGATGCTGCATAAATCCAGCGGCCTGAAGGAGTGTTGAGGATGGACAAGCCACTGCTGGAAATCCGCAACCTGCAGATCGAAGGGCATTACGAGGATGCCTGGCATCCGTTGATCAAGGGTATCGACCTGACGTTGCAACGGGGTGAGGTACTGGGGCTGATTGGCGAGTCCGGCGCGGGTAAATCAACCCTGGGCCTGGCGGCCATGGGCTTTGCCCGCGACGGTTGCCGCATCACCGGTGGCTCGGTGTGCTTTGACGGCATTCAGCTGCTGCAGGCCAAACCCGAAGCCTTGCGCAAGCTTCGAGGACTGCGGATTGCCTACGTTGCGCAGAGCGCCGCCGCGTCGTTCAACCCGGCCCACCGGCTGATTGACCAGCATGTGGAAACCGCCGTGATCAATGGCGGTATCAGTCGCGCCCAGGCTGAACGGGATGCGGTGGAGTTGTACCGCGTGCTGCGCCTGCCCAATCCGGAAACCATCGGTCAACGGTATCCGCATCAGGTGTCCGGCGGGCAACTGCAACGGGTGATGACCGCCATGGCGATGGCCTGCCACCCCGACCTGATCATCTTCGACGAACCCACCACCGCCCTCGACGTCACCACCCAGATCGAAGTGCTGGCGGCGATTCGCGATGCGGTGAAAACCTTCGGCAGTGCCGCGCTGTATATCAGCCATGACCTGGCGGTGGTCGCGCAGATGGCCGACCGCATCATGGTGCTGCGCCACGGCAAGCTGGTGGAGGAGGCCGAGACCCGCACCATGCTCAGCGCCCCGCAGCAGGACTACACCAAGTCCCTGTGGGCGGTGCGCAGCTTTCGCACCGAGCCCAAGGCCTGTCCCCAGCAGCAGATGCCGTTGCTGGAAGTGCGTCAGGTGTGCGCCAGCTACGGGCATCAGCCGGTGCTGCATGACGTGTCGATGAGCTTGCATCGCGGCCAGACGTTGGCGGTGATCGGTGAGTCCGGCAGCGGCAAAAGCTCCACCGCACGCTTGATTACCGGGTTGCTGCCGGCTACGGCGGGGCAGGTGCTGTATGACGGTGAAGCGTTGCCGGCGGACTTTCGTCGGCGCAGCAAGGAGCAGTTGCGACGGATCCAGATGATCTACCAGATCCCCGATACCGCGCTGAACCCGCGCCAGCGCATCGTCGACATCATTGGCCGGCCACTGACCTTCTACCTCGGCCTCAAGGGCAAGGCCATGCGCGCCCGAGTCGCCGAGTTGCTGGAGATGATCGAGCTGGACCCGGCCACCTTCATGGAGCGTCAGCCCCGTGAGCTGTCCGGCGGCCAGAAGCAACGTATCTGCATCGCTCGCGCCCTGGCGGCCGACCCACAATTGATCATCTGCGACGAAGTGACCTCGGCCCTGGATCAGTTAGTGGCCGAGGGCGTGCTGAAACTGCTCAACCGCATTCAGCAGCAGTTGGGCGTGGGCTACCTGTTTATCACCCATGACGTGGCCACGGTGCGCGCCATTGCCGACGAAGTGGTGGTGATGCAGCGGGGCAGGGTGGTGGACCAGGGCAGCCGCAGCGCGATCTTCACCCCGCCGTATCAGGACTACACCGGCCTGCTGTTTTCATCGGAGCCGGAAATGGACCCCGACTGGCTCGACCATTTGCTGGCCGAACGGGCCGCGCTTACTTCTTGAGGAGTTTTTATGAAGGTGTTGATTGTCCACGCCCATCCCGAGCCGCAGTCGTTTACCGCGGCCTTGCGTGACCAGGCCACGGCTACCCTGCAAGCGCAGGGGCATGAGGTACAGGTCAGTGATTTGTACGCGATGCACTGGAATCCCGTAGCCAGCGCCTCGGACTTCACCTCTCGGGAGAACCCCGACTACCTGGTGTATGCCCTGGAGCAGCGCCTGGGGGTGAAAAGCCAATCCATCGCGGCGGATATCCGGCAGGAGTTGGACAAGCTGCTGTGGGCCGATCTGCTGATCCTCAACTTCCCGATCTTCTGGTTCTCGGCGCCCGCGATGCTCAAGGGCTGGATTGACCGGGTGCTTGTGTCGGGCGTGTGCTACGGCGGCAAGCGGTTTTATGATCAGGGCGGGCTCGCCGGCAAGAAAGCGCTGGTCACGGTGACCCTCGGCGGGCGCGAGCATATGTTTGGCGAGGGTGCGATTCACGGGCCGTTGGAGGACATGCTGCGGCCGATCCTGCGTGGCACGCTGGCGTATGTCGGGTTTGAGGTGCTGGAGCCGTTTGTGGCGTGGCATGTGCCGTATATCAGCGCCGAGGCCCGGCAGACTTTCCTGCACAGTTACCAGCAGCGATTGGAAGGGCTGGCGGATGACCAGCCGTTGGTGTTTCCGAAGTTGGCGCAGTTTGATGAGGCTCTTTATCCACTTTAGTCAAGTGAATGAAGATCCAGTGTGGGAGCGGGCTTGCTCGCGAAAGCGGCGCGCCAGTTGATGCATGTGCTGGCTGAACCACCGCATTCGCGAGCAAGCCCGCTCCCACATTTGATCTTCATTGTCAGGCGCGATTGTGTGCCCGCAACCGCTCGGCAGCGCTGCGCAGCAGCTGTTCCGTGCCGTCCCAGCCCAGGCAGCCATCGGTGATCGAAACGCCGTATTTCATCGACGGGCTCAATGGTTGGCAGCCTTCAAACAGGTGGCTTTCGATCATCATGCCGATCAGCGAGGTGTCGCCCTGCAGGCGCTGTTCCAGCACGTCGTTGAACACCGCCGGTTGGCGCAGCGGGTCTTTGCCGCTGTTGGCGTGGCTGCAGTCGACCATGATCCGCGGCGCGACTTTGCTCTTGGCAAGGTCGGCGTGAACCTGGGCCACGCTCTGGCGATCGTAGTTCGGCCCACGATGGCCGCCGCGCAACACGAGGTGAGTGTCGGGGTTGCCCGGGGTCTGGATGATCGCCGGATGGCCCTGGCTGTCGACACCGAAGTGACGGTGCGGGTGAGCGGCGGAGCGCATGGCGTCACACGCGATGGCCACGCCGCCGTCGGTGCCGTTCTTGAAGCCGACGGGCATGCCGAGGCCGCTGGCCATTTCGCGATGAATCTGCGATTCGGTGGTGCGCGCGCCAATGGCGACCCAGCTCAGCAGGTCATCGAAGTAGCCGGCAGCCATCGGTTGCAGCAGCTCGGTGGCCACCGGCAGGCCCAGGCGCAGCATTTCACGCATCAGTTCCCGGGACAGGGTCAGGCCTGCGGCCATGTCGTCGCTGCCATCCAGGCGCGGGTCGTAGGCCAGGCCTTTCCAGCCGATGGTGGTGCGGGGTTTTTCGACGTAGGCGCGGATCACCAGCAGCATCTGGTCACTGACTTCATGGGCCAGTTTTTTCAGGTTGCGCGCGTATTCCATGGCCGATTCCGGGTCGTGGATCGAGCACGGGCCGACAATCACCAGCAGGCGTGAGTCTTCACCCTTGAGGATGGCGCGCACGGCTTGGCGATGGGCGTGGATCTGTTCGTTGAGGAATGGGCTCAGGGGCAGTTGGTGCTTGAGCTCAAGGGCACTGGGCAAACGCTGGGTCAGCGCTTCATTGGCGCAGGACAGGGTGGAAACAGGCAGAGCGGCGATCGAGGCGTTCATATTCGGGCTTCCTGGGCAAGCGGCGGGCTGTTCCCGCACGCTCTGCCCTACTGGGGTGTTCGACAATTGGCCGTATTGGCTACGTGTGTTGGCTTGCCACCAATAGGTGACCGATCGGAGGCGGCAGGCTGTCCCGAACGGAGCTTGCTAAATCGCCAGGCGGTGGAGGTGTCGTAGCGGTAATAGGTGGCGTAGTTCATGGCGTGAGTCCTTTAAGTGTTCGGTGTGTGGCAAAAATAATAAGGGCTGAAAAAACAAAACCCCCGGTCGGGGAGCCGACCGGGGGTTAGATTTCTCTGGTAGGCGACCCCTTGAGTAGTGGGCGCCGATTTCAGGTATCAGGCGCGCCAGTGGCTAAACCAATACCCAAAATAAAAGCTGACCAGTGCGCTCAAACCGCTCACACGGGCAGCCACAACCGAGCGCTGGACGCTGGCAGCAGGGCAAACCTGAATGTGGGTGAGTTGCAACATGGTGTGTCTCCAAATGATGGGGGGAGCTTAACTGAGGCGAGCGGGTGGATTCAATCAGTAATTTCTATTGAGTGTGGGTACTTACGGCTATGACCCAAGTGTCGATATGCTGCACGGACTTCACGATGATTGCCTGGATGCGACCATGACGGCCTTGACGATTGCTGCTGCCCAATCCATTTCCGTTGCAGGCGATGTGCCCGGCAATATCGCTCGTCACTTGGCTTTCATGCGCGTGGCGGCGGAGCACGGCGTGCAGTTGCTGGTGTTTCCGGAACTGTCCCTGACCGGCTATGAACCGTCACTGGCCGCCGGGCTGGCGATCGCGCCCGGCGATGAAGCGCTGGCGCCGCTGCGGGAGATGGCCCGTGAATTGCGCATTACCGCGGTGGTGGGCATGCCGATTCGCCTGGGGGGCGCCAGTGAGGTGTTGATCGGTGCGCTGGTGCTGGGGCCGGATGGCTCGGTGGCGGTCTATACCAAGCAGCATCTGCATTCCGGTGAAGACGTGGCGTTTGCTGCGGGGCAGGGCGGGGCGGCCCTTGAATGGGGGGACGACCGGATCGCCCTGGCGGTATGCGCGGATTTTTCCCACGCCAGCCACCCTCGACAGGCTGCCGAGGACGGGGCGAACATCTACGCTGCGGGTGTGCTGATCAGCGAAGGCGGCTACGCGCCGGACACCGCCTTGCTACAGGGCTATGCCGCCGAGCACCGGATGCTGGTGCTGATGGCCAACCACGGCGGTCCATCCGGTGGCTGGGCCTGCGCCGGGCGCAGCGCAATCTGGGGCGCCGACGGTGGTTTGATCGCGGCTAGCCCGGGTGTAGGCGATACGCTGGTGATTGCACGACGCGACACCGGCGGCCAGTGGCAGGGAGAACAGGTGGCAATCTAGGGAGTTCAGGCACATGGCGTTTCAACTGCAGGCCGCGACCAGCCAACACCTGGCCTTCGCCCGGACCCTGACCCACCAGGCCATGGGTAATTATTATCGCCAATACGACTTGTCGTGGTCCGATGCCGGTTTCGATACCGCCTGGGCCGGACGAGAAAACTGGCTGATCTGTCGCGATAACGAGGTGCTGGGTTTCATCAGCATCAGTCGTGACCCCAAGGCACTGTATATCCGCGAACTGCACATCCTTGAGGCGTTTCGTCATCAAGGGGCTGGCGGCTGGGTTATCGAGCAGATGGTGTACAAGGCGCGCGCGGAAGGGCTGGGTCTTTTACGGTTGACCGTTTTCAAGACCAACCCGGCGCGACGGCTGTATCAACGCAAGGGCCTGGAAATCGTAGATGCGGAGGATTGCTTCTGGCGCATGGAGCGCAATTGCCGGCCGTGATCAGGTGTGAGTACTGCCAATTTTGGGAAAACAGGCACTTGGTTTTAATAAGCGCATACTGACTTCAAGAAATGACTTCCTGATCTTGCCTTACGGTTTCGTCCTCAACCGGGATGATCCCGTCCTTCATGCCTAACAGGACCGCGACCTTGTGGGCTTCTCCCCGCCGTCCCTTTTTGCGCCCAGCGAGCACTTGATAAGTGGTTGCCGGGTCCACGCCATGTTCCCGGGCGAACGCTTGAACAGACTTACCTTGATGTTCCAGCCAAGCCTTGGCTTGTGCAGCAGTGCGAATACCGGGCATAGTTCAAAACCGTTCAAGTTTGTGTAAAACGAGATGAGTGTGTCACCTCTTGGGGTGTGCCAAATAGGATCATACATCCAAATGAGTGGAATCGGTTTCCGGTTAAGGCAAGAAAGAGAGCGACTTGGCCTGTCGCAGAAAACTTTTGGTGAAATAGGAGGTGTAGAAGCTAACGCACAGGGGAAATACGAAAATGGCGGCCGTGCGCCCAAGGCCGATTACTTGTCCCGCGTGGCAGAAAAAGGTGTCGATATCCTGTACGTGTTGACCGGCACGCCGACGCCGACCCAACTGGAAAATCTGAGCCAAATCGAAGAAAAAGTGCTGGGCAACTACCGTGCGATGTTCAAGGAAGACCAGGATGCAATCCATCGCCTGACCTCTACCCTGGCCGAGCATTCACTCTCCACCAATGGAAAAAACCGGTCATCGGCCCCGGATTCCTGACCTTTTACCCAGGAAATTGAGCCGCCCGCCACTCGGCGGCGGCCCGTTGTGCATTGAAACTCTATATATATGACGCTTGCAGCTAGGTCTGCGCCGTGGTTTTTTGCTAAGGTGTTCAGCAACCTATAAGACCATATCGCGAGGTGTCTGCTTGATTAGGGTGCTAGTAGTCGATGACCATGATCTCGTTCGTACAGGCATTACACGAATGCTGGCTGACATCGATGGCCTGCAAGTAGTCGGCCAGGCCGAGTCAGGGGAGGAATCCCTGATCAAGGCCCGGGAGTTGAAGCCCGATGTGGTTTTGATGGACGTCAAGATGCCCGGGATCGGCGGTCTTGGCGCCACTACAAAGTTATTGCGCAGCCATCCGGATATCAAAGTCGTGGTAGTGACCGTGTGTGAGGAAGATCCTTTTCCTACACGGCTGCTACAAGCGGGCGCGGCTGGCTATCTGACAAAAGGCGCGGGATTGGCGGAAATGGTCCAGGCCATTCGCCTGGTATTTGCCGGCCAACGCTACATCAGCCCGCAGATTGCCCAGCAGCTGGCGATCAAGTCGTTCCAGCCCACCAGCGACTCGCCGTTCGATGCGCTGTCGGAGCGGGAAATCCAGATCGCCCTGATGATTGTCGGCTGTCAGAAAGTCCAGTCGATCTCCGACAAGCTGTGCCTGTCGCCGAAAACCGTGAACACCTACCGTTATCGGATTTTCGAAAAGCTTTCCATCAGCAGTGATGTTGAATTGACCCTGCTGGCGGTACGCCACGGCATGGTAGATGCCAGCGCCTGAAATGACAGCTCCTGAAATAAAGGTCCAATTCGATCCGAGTGCGTTCCTTGCAACCTGCAGTGGCCGTCCCGGCGTGTATCGCATGTTCGACAGCGAAGCGCGCCTGCTCTACGTCGGTAAAGCCAAGAACCTGAAGAGCCGCCTGGCGAGTTACTTCCGCAAGACGGGCCTGGCAACGAAGACGGCGGCACTGGTGGCGCGTATCGCCCAGGTGGAAACCACCATCACCGCCAATGAAACCGAGGCGCTGCTGCTTGAGCAGACGCTGATCAAGGAATGGCGGCCGCCCTACAACATCCTGCTGCGTGACGATAAGTCCTACCCGTACGTGTTTCTCTCGGACGGCGACTTTCCGCGCCTGAGCATCCATCGTGGCGCCAAGAAGCAGAAGGGCAAGTACTTCGGGCCTTACCCCAGCGCTGGCGCCATCCGCGAAAGCCTGAGCCTGCTGCAAAAGGCGTTTTTCGTGCGCCAGTGCGAAGACAGTTTCTACAAGAACCGCAACCGCCCGTGCCTGCAGTACCAGATCAAGCGCTGCAAGGCGCCGTGCGTGGGCCTGGTTGAGCCTGCGGAATATGCCGAGGACGTGCGTCACTCGGTGATGTTCCTCGAAGGCCGCAGCAATGCCCTGGCCGATGAACTGTCCGGCGCCATGGAGCAAGCGGCCAGCACCCTGGATTTCGAGCGCGCCGCAGAGCTACGCGACCAGATCTCCCTGCTGCGTCGCGTGCAGGACCAGCAGAGCATGGAGGGCGGCACCGGTGACGTCGACGTCATCGCCGCCTTCGTCAACCCGGGCGGCGCCTGTGTGCACCTGATCAGCGTGCGCGGCGGCCGGGTGCTGGGCAGCAAGAACTTCTTCCCCCAGACCGGTATAGAAGAGGAGGTCGCCGAAGTCATGGCGGCGTTCCTCGGCCAGTACTACGTCAGCAGCCCCGAGCGCGACCTGCCGAGCGAACTGATCGTCAACGTGGTGCACGAGGACTTCCCGGCGCTGATCGAAGCGATTCACGAACTGCGTGGCCGCGAGCTGGACATCAGCCACCGCGTGCGCGGCACCCGTGCGCGCTGGCAGCAGTTGGCCGTAACCAACGCCGAACAGGCCCTGGGCGCACGTCTGGCCAACCGCCAGCACGTCGCCGCGCGGTTTGACGCCCTGGCCGAAGTGCTCAAGCTCGACGAGCCGCCCCAGCGCCTGGAGTGCTACGACATCAGCCACTCCAGCGGCGAGGCTACCGTGGCTTCCTGCGTGGTGTTCGGGCCGGAAGGGCCGATCAAGTCCGATTACCGGCGCTACAACATCGAAGGCGTCACCCCGGGCGATGACTACGCCGCCATGCACCAGGCCCTGACCCGCCGCTTCAGCAAACTGAAGGACGGCGAGGGCAAGCTGCCGGACATCCTGTTGGTGGACGGTGGCAAGGGTCAGCTATCCATGGCCCGCGACGTGCTCAATGAACTGGCGGTGCCCGACCTGATCCTGCTCGGCGTGGCCAAGGGGGCCACCCGCAAGGCCGGTTTTGAAACCTTGTACTTGAATGATGCCGCCCATGAGTTCACTTTGAAGGGCGACTCCCCGGCGCTGCATCTTATCCAGCAGATCCGCGATGAAGCCCACCGTTTCGCCATCACCGGCCACCGCGCCCGACGTGGCAAGACCCGGCGTACCTCAACCCTGGAAGGGGTGGCGGGGGTCGGGCCAACGCGGCGGCGGGACTTGTTAAAACATTTTGGTGGCTTGCAGGAGCTGTCCCGTGCCAGCATCGAAGAAATAGCCAAAGCTCCCGGTATCAGTAAAAAGCTCGCAGAGTTGATTTATGCAAATCTGCACAGCGAGTAGAATGCCTTCTCACCTCGTAGCCAGTTGTGCCGATGAATATCCCTAATCTGATCACCGTACTACGCGTCCTGCTCATACCGATTTTCATATTGCTGTTTTACCTGCCGTACGAATGGAGCTACATGGCATCCAGTTCGGTGTTTGCCTTCGCAGCCGCCACCGACTGGCTGGACGGTTACCTGGCCCGTCGCCTGGAACAGAGCACGCCGTTTGGCGCGTTCCTGGACCCGGTGGCCGACAAACTGATGGTAGCGGTCGCCCTGGTGCTGCTGGTGCAGGAACACGGCAACCTCTGGCTGACGTTGCCGGCGGCCGTGATCATCGGTCGGGAGATCGTGGTCTCCGCCCTGCGGGAGTGGATGGCCGAAATCGGCGCCCGAGCCCACGTGGCCGTGTCCAACATGGGCAAATGGAAAACCGCGGCGCAGATGCTCGCCCTGGTGATCCTGCTGGCCAACCCGTCGGATTTCTCCTTCTGGGTATTGCTGGGCTACGCCTTGCTGCTGATCGCTGCGGGCCTGACCTTGTGGTCCATGCTGCAATATTTGCGCGCCGCCTGGCCGCATCTGCGCACCGAGGTTGAAAAGAAATAAAACTTTTTTGAATCAAGGGGTTGACGGGTGATGAGGATTCTATAGAATGCGCATCACCAAGACGCGGGAATAGCTCAGTTGGTAGAGCACGACCTTGCCAAGGTCGGGGTCGCGAGTTCGAGTCTCGTTTCCCGCTCCAAACACAAAGAAAAAGCCACTCAATAGAGTGGCTTTTTTTTGCCTGTAATTTAAGGAATAGACGCTTCGGCGTCTTTTTTCGTTTCTACGCAAAACTACTGAAATCCGTCTCCAGCCACTTTTTTAAGTACATTTTTGAGTACATGGAATACGGGCAGTGGGCACAGCGGTTTTTGGGCGGAGCACCCCGGTCCGGCATCGTATACATCTCCTCGACCCGAAGCACATGCCGCATTCCCGCCACCCGAAACAACAACGCCGGCAAGTGCCGGCGCTGTGTGCGGTTCAGGCATTACCCTCAGCGAAATGCCGGCACCACGTGCTTGATAAACAGCTCAAGGGATTTTTTCTTCTCCGCGTGGGGCAAGCTGTTATCACACCAGAAGCTGAACTCGTCCACACCCAGCTCCTGGTAGTACTGGATGCGCGGGATGATTTCTTCAGGCGTGCCAATCATTGCGGTCTTGTGCAGGCTTTCCAGTTCAAACTCCGGACGCCCGGCGAATTTTTCTTCCGGGCTCGGGTCAAGGAAGCCGTTGACCGGCACGGTCTTGTTGCCGAACCAGGCATCAAAGGTGCGATAGAATCGGGCGATTGCCTTGGCCCCGACTTTCCAGCCGTCAGGGTCGTCTACCGCGTGCACGTGGGTGTGACGCAACACCATCAGTTGTGGGCGTGGCACATCCGGGTTGTTGTCCAGGGCAGCCTGGAATTTATTTTTCAGGTCGAGGACTTCTTCGTCGCCCTTCATCAACGGCGTGACCATCACGTTGCAGCCATTAGCTACCGCAAAGTTATGCGAGTCCGGGTCGCGTGCGGCAATCCACATCGGCGGGTTGGGCTGCTGGATCGGCTTGGGCACGCTGGTGGAGGTGGGGAACTTCCAGATGTCGCCGTCATGGGCATAGTCGCCTTTCCACAACGCACGTACCACCGGCACCATCTCGCGCAGCGCCTGGCCGCCGGATGAGGCGGGCATGCCGCCGGCCATGCGGTCGAACTCCACCTGGTAGGCACCACGGGCCAGGCCGACTTCCATGCGTCCGTTACTGATCACGTCGAGCAGCGCGCATTCGCCTGCCACCCGCAGTGGGTGCCAGAACGGCGCGATGATGGTACCGGCGCCCAGGTGAATGGTGGTGGTTTTGGCCGCGAGGTAAGCCAGCAGCGGCATCGGGCTGGGCGAGATGGTGTATTCCATGGCGTGGTGTTCGCCAATCCAGACGGTGCTGAAACCACCGGCTTCCGCCATCAGGGTCAGTTCGGTCAAGTCTTCGAACAACTGGCGATGGCTGACACTTTCATCCCAGCGTTCCATGTGCACGAACAGGGAAAATTTCATGACGCTTACCTCGGATCTATTGTGATCGGCCTGTCGACTGCGGGCCCTTAGGTGCTCTCGCCAATGTGAAGCTTGCCAGTGATGAAGGCTATTCGGCGGATTGATTGTTGGTATACCATAATACGGAATATCTGCAAAACTTTTCTCTCCAGCGGTCGCACATTCACTTCACAAGGAAGGCGAGCTAGATGAACATAAAACAAAAATTGATCCTGGCCTTTGCGGTGATCGCCAGCCTGCCAGTCATTCTGGTGGCAGTGATGATCATCCTCAACGTGCGCCATGAGGCACGGGACGGCTTTATCGACGGCAGCGAACGCGAGATTCGCCAGGTCGACAATGCCATGCAATTGTTTTTTGAAGGTATCAGTCAGAACGTCGCCTACCTGGCGGCGCATCCGCAGTTGCAAAGTATCAACGGCGATGTGAAACGCTATCTGGCCAGCGACGCCGCCCAAGTCGCACTCGGCGAGCGCGATCAGCAGTTGTTCAAGCTGTTCGAGGGCCTGGCCAAGAGTCATTCGGCCTACACCTACCTGTCACTGGGTACTGAAGATGGCGGCTATGTATTCTGGCCGGGTGACCCGAAGCTGGCGAGCTACGACCCGCGCACCCGGCCCTGGTACAAGACGGCCATGGCGCAACCGGGCAAGACCCTGCGCACCGAGGCGTATTACTGGGCCGCCGATGACGTGGTGCTGGTCAGTACGGTGCGAAGCTTCAATGACCGCCAGGGCAACGCGAGCGGGGTGGTGAACATCGATGTTTCCCTCAAGCAACTGACCGACCTGGTCAAACAGATCAAGCTGGGTGACAGCGGCTACCTGATGTTGATGGAAGCCAATAACACCGTGTTGGTGGACCCGAATGACCCGTCTCACAACTTCAAGAAACTTAGTGAGTTGGGCGAGGGTTACCGGCAGTTGAGCGAGGCTGGGCAGGGCCTGGTGCAGGTCGAGTTGGCAGGCGAGCGCTACATGGCGTTTGTCTGGCCGTCCAGGGCATTGGGCTGGCGGTTTGTCGGGGTGGTGCGGGAAAGTGAAGTGATGGCCGGCGCGGCGCGCCTGACCTGGCTGATCGCGGCGATCGCCCTGGTGTGTGCCGTGTTGTTTGCAGTGGTGGGCGCCTGGTTTGCCGGGCTGATCGTCAAGCCGATTCGTGGTGTGGCCAGCGGCCTGGAAGGCATCGCCCAGGGCGAAGGAGACCTGACGGCGCGTCTGCCGGTAAAAGGGCGAGACGAGACGGCACAACTGGCCGGCTGGTTCAACCAGTTCCTCGAAGCGATCCGCACGCTGATCCAGCGCATCGGCCAGGCGGCCGGGCAGATCCACAGCAGTTCGGGGAGTGCCATGGAGGTCTCGGTGGAAATGGCTGAGGTCGCCTCACGCCAACGGGAGGCCGTGGACATGGTGTCCACCGCGTTTCATGAGATGGTCGCCACCTCCAATGAAGTCGCGCGCTCCTGCAGCCAGGCCGCCGACTCTGCCGACAACGGACAGCGCCAGGCGCACACCGGCCAGCAGCAGATCGACGCAGCAGTGAGCAGCGTAGGGCGCCTGAGTGAGGAAATCGGCCACTCCGCCCAGTCCATGGAGCAACTGGAAAAAGACAGCAACGACATCCAGTCGATACTCGGCACCATCCGCTCCATCGCCGAACAGACCAACCTGCTGGCGCTGAACGCTGCCATCGAAGCCGCCCGAGCCGGTGAACAGGGGCGTGGTTTTGCCGTGGTGGCAGACGAAGTGCGGGCCCTGGCCAAGCGTACGTCGGACTCCACCGGCGAGATCGACGGGCTGCTGGGCAACCTCGCCCGGCGTACCCATCAGATGGGTAAACAAATGCATGCCAGCCTGGAGGTGTCCCAGGAAACGGTGGTGTCGATCAACGACGCACGGGCCAGTTTTGGGTTGATTCGCGAGTCGGTGGACGTGATCCGCGACATGAATACGCAAATCGCAACGGCTGCCGAAGAGCAGCACCAGGTGGCTGAAGACATCAATCGGCACATCAGCCAGATTCACGGGGATGCACAGTTGGTGGCGAGCCTGGCTGATTCCACGCGCCAGGATGCGCAGCAATTGACGACGTTGTCTCAGACGTTGAATCAGTTGGTCAGCCGCTTCCGCACCTGACCGGTGGGCGCCCGGGCTGCCGGGCGCCTGCAACGCTAACGATCAGGCAATGGCGGGCAGGGCGCCCATCTTGCCGTGGCAATACACCAGTGGCCCGGCGTTCTGCCGGGGCACGATCAGGTTCTTCACCGCACCGACCATGATTGCATGGTCACCGCCTTCATACTCACGCCACAACTCGCACTCGATCACCGCCGTGGCATTGGCGAGGATCGGGTTGCCCAGTTCACTCAACGTCCATTCGATGCCCTGCGCCTTGTCTTTGCCCTTGCGCGCAAAAGCATAGGCTTCGCTTTGCTGCCCACCGGACAGCACATGAATGGCAAAGCGCTGGTTCTTGATCAGCACCGGATAGGAGTCGGAACTGTAGTTGGGGCAGAACAGCACCAGGGCCGGCTCCATGGACAACGAGCTGAACGCACTGGCGGTAAGTCCGACTATCTGCCCGTCATCATCGAGCGTGGTGATCACGGTGACTCCGGACGGAAACGAACCCATCACTTGTTTGTAGATGGCGGCATCGATCATGGGACGGTCCTCGTAGGGTGAAGCGGATTTTATAGATTTGTAGGTCTGATGGTATACCGTAATACAATCTAATCAAGGGCTTTTTCAGGCGGCCGATGAACGTTGACCTTTGGTCTTATAGCCAATGAATACGGGGGTTAGCCCGCTGAATGAAGAGGGGCCGTGTGGCACAATAGCGGATCAGATGCGTGCCAGGACTACGGATCAGTCTTGTGAAAATGTTGGAATACCATAATATGGTGTTCGTATGGGGGTGGCCAGAGAGCTCCCCCGGTTTGGCGTCAAACAACTATAAGATCAGACAAACGCGAGTTCATTTCCATGCCCCAGATGTCCCGGCAAGATCCCCTGATCGAGAATCACACGGTCGATTACGTCCCCCTCGCGGAGCGCCATGGAAAGGCCCGCGACCTGTTCACCCTATGGTTCAGCACCAACATTGCACCGCTGCCCATCGTCACCGGCGCTATGGTGACTCAGGTGTTCCATCTCAACCTGGTGTGGGGGCTGCTGGCGATTGCCCTCGGGCACATGCTCGGCGGTATTGTCATTGCCCTCGCGTCGGCCCAGGGCCCGCGCATGGGCATCCCGCAGATGGTGCAGAGCCGGGGTCAGTTCGGGCGCTACGGAGCGCTGCTGATCGTTTTCTTCGCGGCCCTGATCTACATTGGCTTTTTCATCTCCAACATTGTGCTGGCGGGCAAGTCCATCGTCGGCATCGTGCCGTCGGTACCGGTGCCGGCCAGCATCCTGATCGGCGCGCTCAGCGCCACGGCCATTGGCGTGATCGGCTATCGCTTTATCCATACCCTGAACCGCATCGGCACCTGGGTGATGGGCAGCGCATTGCTGGCGGGTTTCCTCTACATTTTTTCCCACGACCTGCCGGCAGACTTCCTCACCCGTGGCGGCTTCAATCCGGCCGGCTGGCTGGCGACGGTGTCGTTGGGAGTGATCTGGCAGATCAGCTTCTCCCCCTATACCAGCGATTATTCGCGCTACCTGCCGGCTGATATCGGCATCACCCGACCCTTTGTCGCCACCTACCTGGGGGCCACTCTCGGCACCATTTTGTCGTTCTCCTTTGGCTTGGTCGCCGCCCTGGCGACACCCGAAGGCACTGAGGCGATGGTCGCGGTCAAGCAAGCCACCGGCTGGCTGGGGTCGATCCTGATGGTGCTGTTTCTGCTCAATATCATCAGCCACAACGCCCTGAATCTGTATGGTGCGGTGCTGTCGATCATCACCTCGATCCAGACCTTCGCCAGCCAGTGGACACCCGGCATCAAAGTGCGTGTGGTGCTGTCCAGCGTGGTGCTGGCCGGATGCTGCGTGGTGGCATTGGGCGCGTCGGCGGACTTCATCTCGCAATTTATCGGCCTGATCCTTGCGCTGCTATTGGTGCTGGTGCCGTGGGCGTCGATCAACCTGATCGATTTCTACATCATCAAGCGTGGCGCCTATGACATTGCGTCGATCTTTCAGGCGGACGGCGGGGTTTACGGACGCTTTAACCTGCATGCGATCGTGGCGTATTTCATCGGCATCATCGTGCAACTGCCGTTTGCCAATACGTCGCTGTACGTGGGGCCATGGGCCAATCTGGTAGAGGGCGCAGACCTGTCGTGGCTGGTGGGGTTGGTGGTGACGTGTCCGCTGTATTACTGCCTGGCGACGCGCGAGCATAGCCGGAAGATGAGGACGGTAAAGTTGGGCTATACCGACTGATCATCGAATGAACTGAAATGCCCGGCCAATGCCGGGCATTTTTTTATCTGCAGTTAAGGCCTGCCGATGCAGCCGTATCCTTGTAGCAAGCTGGCTTGATGATCAATGACATCCGGCCAGGTCCAATGTTAGCAGGCAAAAAAAGGCCGCCACAACCCGACGTTGTGGCGGCCCAAGGGTGACTCAATGGGCGCCGGCGGCCTTGTTCAGATCGCTTTCAGCCCATGCGGTATAGACGCAAGCATCCGCCGTGGCCCAGCGCACGCGCACCGGGTCGCCGGCCTTGAGTTGCATGCCCGCAGCAGACAACGCCTTGACTGTCATCGAGGTGCCGCCAAGGGTTTTCACGGTGCAGGTCTGGCTTTCGCCGAGGAACAGCACCTCGCCTACAATCGCTGACACCTCATTCCAACCCGCCGCCAATGCCTGCTCGGTAGCTTGCTCGACACTCAGCGCCAAGGCTTTTTCCGGGCGTACCATCAACAGCACCTCCTGCTCGGTTTGCAAGCCGCTGGTCAGGCGGATCGACAGCGATTGGCCTTCAAACGATGCCACCGCATTCCCCTGCGCCTTGAGCTTGAGGAAGTTGGAGTTACCGAGGAACGAGGCTACAAACGCATTTGGCGGGTTCTGGTACAGGTCGTAGCCACTGCCCAGGCCGACAATCTTGCCGTGGCTGAAAATCGCGATGCGCTGGGACAGGCGCATGGCTTCTTCCTGGTCGTGGGTTACGTAGACGATGGTGATGCCCAGGCGCCGATGTAATTGGCGCAGTTCGTCCTGCAGGTCTTCACGCAGTTTTTTGTCGAGGGCGCCGAGGGGTTCGTCCATCAGCAGGATGCGCGGCTCGTACACCAGCGCCCGCGCGATGGCGACGCGTTGCTGCTGGCCGCCGGAGAGTTGCGAAGGGCGGCGATGGGCAAATTGCTCAAGCTGCACCAGCTTAAGCATGGCGTCGACGCGCTTCTCGCGCTCGGCGCTGGCCAGTTTGCGAATCGCCAGGGGGAAGGCGATGTTGTCGCGCACCGACAAATGCGGGAACAGCGAGTAACGTTGGAACACCATGCCGATGTCGCGTTTGTGCGGCGGCACATTGACCAGGGATTGGCCGCTCACCAGGATCTCGCCGCTGCTTGGCGTTTCAAAGCCTGCGAGCATCGACAGGGTGGTGCTTTTGCCAGAGCCGCTGGAGCCGAGGAAGGTCAGGAATTCGCCGTCCTTGATGTCCAGCGAGATGTTATCCACGGCGGCAAATTCACCGTAGTACTTGTTCAGGTTGCGCAAGCTGACCAGGGGTTGGCCATGGTTTTGCGCGGTATCTTGGATCACTGCACTCATGTCTTGCTCCTGGGCGCTCAAGCGCGGGTTTCTGTGCGCCGGCGAAGGGCGGCGGCGATGACCATGACGAGCACCGAGAGGCCGATCAGCAACGTCGAGGCGACGGCAATCACAGGCGTCAGGTCCTGGCGCAGGGTGGTCCACATTTTTACGGGAAGGGTTTGCAGGGTCGGGCTGGCCATCATCACGCTGAGCACCACTTCGTCCCATGAGACGAGAAAGGCGAACAACGCGCCGGCCACCATTCCCGGGCGAATCGCCGGGAATGTCACCTTGAATACGGCCTGCAGGCGCGATGCGCCGCAGATCACCGCCGCATCTTCAATCGATTGGTCGAACAGCTTCAGCGAGTTGATGATCGAGATAATGGTGAACGGCAGCGCGACAATCACATGGCTCACTACAAAGGCGAACATCGTGCCGGTATAGCCGAGCTTGAGGAACAGTGCGTACACCGCCACCGCGATGATCACCAACGGCACGATCATCGGCAGGGTGAACAGGCCGTAGAGCAACTCGCGGCCAGGAAATCGCCCACGCACCAGGGCAAATGCGGTGGGCAGGCCCAGCGCCACGGCGAACACGGTGGTCAGTACCGCAACCTTGAGGCTCGCTACCGCCGCGTTCATCCAGTCGGCATTGGAGAAGAACTGGCCGTACCATTTCAGCGTCCAGCCCGGTGGCGGGAACACCAGCCATTGGGACGAGCCGAACGACAGCAACACGATGAACACGATCGGCAACAGCAAGAACAGGCCAATCATGCCGGTGGTGGTGTAGAGGCCCAGGCGCATCCTGCGGCTCATGGCATTGGAAGTCAGGAGCATGACGGCTTACCTCGCGTTGCTGGCGCCAACCGGGGATTCCGGCTGAAGCTTCAGGTAGAAGTAGAACAGCACCAGCGTGATAAAGATCAGCAATGCGGCGCCGGCACTCGCCAGGCCCCAGTTGAGGAACGACTGCACCTGCTGGATGATGAACTCAGGCAGCATCATGTTCTGCGCGCCGCCGAGCAGCGCCGGGGTGACGTAGTAACCGAGGGACATCACAAACACCATCAAGCCGCCGGAAAACAACCCCGGTCGGCACAGCGGCAGGAACACCCGGAAGAAGTTGGTCCAAGGGCTGGCACCGCAGATGGAGCCGGCCTGCAGGATCATCGGGTCGATGGCCTGCATGGTTGCCTGCAATGGCAGCACAATGAACGGGATCATGATGTAGCTCATACCGATCACCACGCCGGTCAGGTTGTGCACCATCTCCAGCGGCTGGTCGATGATGCCCATCGCCATCAGTGCCTTGTTGATCACCCCGGAGGCTTGCAGCAATACCAGCCATGAATAGGTGCGGGCGAGCAGGCTGGTCCACATCGACAGCAGCACGATGTTCAGGATCCAGCGCCCCCAGCCGCGTGGTACCAGGGTAATCACCCAGGCCAGCGGGAAGCCCAGCAACAGGCTGAACAGGGTCACCAGGCCGGCCACCGAAAAGGTATTGAGCAGTACCCGGGCGTATGCCGAGTTAGCGAACAGTTGCTCATAGTTGCCAAGGCCCGGTACGGGCTCCAGCACGCCGCGCAGCAACAGGCCGATCAGCGGCGCGAGGAAGAACAGGCCGAGGAACAGCAGCGCCGGGATCAGGTTGCTCGACCCCCGCCAGCGCTGCGCCAGGGATGGCGCACCTGGTTTGCAGGAAACTGCGCCAGCAACGCCGAGGGCGCTCCCGGTCGGCGTGGTTGCCGTCATTTTCATTTGACTAGCCATTCATTCCACCGTGTCGCAATGGCCGGACCGTTCTTGGCCCAGTAGGCGAAATCGAGGGTGATCTGGTCCTTGGCATACGCCGTCGGCAGGTTGGGCGCCAGCACTGAGTCCAGGCGCTGCACACTGTCGATGTTCACCGGTGCATAAGCGGTCAGGTTAGAGAAGTCGGCCTGGCCCTTGGCGCTGCTGGCACTGGCCAGGAACTTCATCGCCGCGCCTTTGTTTTTGCTGCCTTTAGGCACGACCAGGATGTCCGCCATCACCAGATTCTGTTTCCAGCTTACGCCTACGGGTGCGCCATCTTCCTGCAGGGCATGAATGCGGCCGTTCCAGAACTGACCCATGCTGACTTCGCCCGAGGCCAGCAGTTGCTGGGACTGTGCGCCGCCGCCCCACCAGACGATGTCTTTCTTGATGGTGTCGAGTTTCTTGAAGGCGCGGTCCAGGTCCAGGGGGTAGAGCTTGTCGGCGGGAACGCCGTCAGCCAGCAGCGCCAGTTCGAGCACGCCAGGGCTTGGCCATTTGTAGAGGGCACGTTTGCCGGGGTAGGTTTTGGTGTCGAACAGCGCGGCCCAGTCCTGTGGCTTGCCAGCGCCGAGCTTGCCCTCGTTGTAGCCGAGTACGAAGGAGAAGAAAAACGAGCCGACGCCATGGTCGGAGACAAACCGCGGGTCGATCTTGTCGCGCTGGATCACCGAAAAATCCAGGGGTTCGAGCAGCCCTTCAGCGGCGGCGCGCAAGGCGAAGTCAGCCTCCACGTCTACCACGTCCCACTGCACGTTGCCGCTCTCGACCATGGCCTTGAGCTTGCCATAGTCGGTGGGACCGTCCTGCACCACAGTGATCCCGCTGGCCTTGCTGAAAGGATCGGCCCACGCCTGCTTTTGCGCATCCTGGGTGCTACCGCCCCAGCTCACGAAATTGACGCTTTCGGCCGCCAGGGCCGCGTGAGTGGCCGTGGCCAGCAAACCCGCGAACAGCATCGCGGTTGCACGTTTGTTCAACACCATTTTCACGCCCTCATTTGTTTTGTTATTGAGCGGGCCTGGTAATGCCCGCCTATCGGGAGCAGTAGGTCTCTCGAAGCCTCTATTGCGAAGCCTCAAAAGTCGACCGTACCAAGGCTTGTTACTGGCGCTATCCCTGGCATGCGCACTTGGCAAAAGTACTCGGTCGATGGAATATCATATTATGGTATTCCAAGCTTTGTGCAAGCACTTTGCCTTACCGGTTATCCGTCATTCGGTGAACGGAATGCTTTCCACCACCTCCAGGTCGTAGCCTGTCAGCCCGGCGTATTTCAGCGGAGGGCCAAGGTGGCGCAGCTTGCAGACGCCAAGGTCCTGCAATATCTGCGCGCCGGTGCCGACTTCCGAATAGATCCGCGACTGCGAACGGCTGAACTGGCGCGGCGTCTGGGTCAACTGCGGGACGCGTTCGAGCAGGGCCTGGGAGGATTCATGATTGGCCAGCACCACCACCACGCCGCTGCCTTCTGCGGCGACGCGTTGCAGGGCGGCCCATAAGGTCCAGTTGGAGGGGCCGCTATACTCGGCGCCCACCAGGTCGCGCAGCGGGTCGATCACGTGCACGCGCACCAGGGCGGGCGTGTCGCGGTGTAACTGCCCCATGACCATCGCCATGTGCACGCCGCCATCAATGCGGTCCTCAAAGGTGATCAGGCGGAACGTGCCGTGCACTGTGGGCAGGTCGCGCTCGCCGATGCGCACTACGGTGCGCTCGGTACTGAGGCGGTAGTGGATCAGATCGGCGATGGTGCCGATCTTGATCCCATGCTTGTGCGCGAACACCTCAAGGTCAGGGCGACGTGCCATGGTGCCGTCATCGTTCATCACTTCGACGATCACCGAGGCTGGTGTGTGCCCGGCCAGGCGCGCCAGGTCGCAACCGGCTTCGGTGTGCCCGGCGCGCGTCAACACGCCGCCATCCTTGGCGCGCAACGGGAAAATATGCCCCGGTTGCACGATGTCGGCCGGCCCCGCATCGGCATTCACGGCCGCGGCCACCGTGCGCGCCCGGTCGGCGGCGGAGATGCCGGTAGTCACGCCGGTGGCGGCTTCGATGGACACGGTAAACGCGGTGCTGAACACGCTGCCATTGCTCGGCACCATCTGCTGCAGGCCGAGGCGCTGGCAGTGTTCGTCGGTGAGGGTCAGGCAAATCAGGCCACGCGCTTCCCGGGCCATGAAGCTGATAGTCTCGGCGGTGCAGCACACCGCGGGCAGCAACAGGTCGCCTTCGTTCTCCCGATCCTCGTCGTCCACCAGGAGCACCATTTTGCCTTGGCGGTAGTCTTCGATGATGTCTGCGATGTTGTTGAAAGACATGGTGGCTGCTCGATTTATTGGTTGTATGTATTATGGTATACCACAAAACCAAGCAAGAGGATGTCACGATGAAGGCTTACTGGATTGCCCATGTAAATGTGTCCGATGCAGAGCAGTACACGCAGTACACCCAGCGCGCGCCTGCGGCCTTCGCGAAGTTTGGCGGGCGCTTCCTGGCCAGGGGCGGGCGCAGCGCCGCGATGGAAGGCGGGCCTGCCAGGCAACGTAATGTGGTGATCGAGTTCGACAGCTACGAGCAGGCGCTGGCCTGTTATGAGTCTGCGGAGTATCAGGAGGCAAAGGCGCGTCGTGAAGGGGCGGGCGAGGCGCAGATCATCATCGTGGAAGGGCTGGTGCCTTAGGGGTATCAGGCATACATCACATTTTTGATCCGTGTCGGGTCTGACGATCAGCGGATGAAGTGAATCTTGCCGCTGTCGTCGTTACCGATGTAGATGCCATACACCCCAGCCTGGCGTTCCTCGATATAACGCTCGAGGATCTGCCGGATCGCCGGGTAGTAGATGCTGTCCCAGGGAATGTCCTCGGGCGCGAAGAACTTGTAGTCGAGGGTCTCCGGCCCGAACTGGCCGGTGATCTGCAGCGCGATGGCGCGGAAGATGATGTACACCTCGCTGATCTTCGGCACGCTGAAAATCGAGTAGGGCGAGAGGATCTCCGCGCGTACGCCGCTTTCTTCCCAGACTTCGCGTAGTGCGGCCTGTTCAGTGGTTTCGCCACCTTCCATGAAGCCGGCCGGCAGCGTCCAGGTGCCAGGACGCGGCGGGATGGCCCGCTGGCAAAGCAGATATTTGCCGTCCCGCTCGATGATGCAGCCGGCGATAATCTTCGGGTTGATGTAGTGGATGTAGCCGCAGCCCCGGCACATCAGGCGCTCATGGGTATCACCCGGTGGCAGCTGGTGACCGAGGTCACTGCTGCCACATGTCGGGCAAAAACTGGGGCTGGGCATGGTCAGTGACCTATGCGCGGTTCTTTGAGGGCGATGGGCAGTGTGATCTCGGGGATCTTGCCGGTCTCTTCCTGCTTGCGCTTGAGGTAATCCAGGGCCACGGCGGCGGCGGCGCGCACGTGGTCGACACAGGCCTGGTGGGCGGCGAGCGGGTCGCCGCTCTTGATCGCCTGGACCATACGCTCCATTTCCTGGTTGCTGGTACCGCGACGGTTTTCCTGGGATACCGAGGTCGCGCGCAAGTAGCTGATACGTGCCTGCAACTGACGCAGTTGGGTGGCCGCCACGTGGTTGCCGGAGCCTTCGAGCAACACGTCGTAGAATCCTTGTACCGAATCAATGACCTGTTGCAGCTCACCGTCCTTGAGGGCCTTGCGGTTTTCCTCGAGGGCTTTTTCCAGTGCCTTGATGTCCTTGGCCTTGGCGCGCAGGGTGAACAACTGCACGATCAAGCCTTCGAGCACGCAACGCAGTTCATAGATGTCGACGGCATCGGCCAGGGTGATGATCGCCACTTGCGGGCCCTTGGCATCGGCGAACTCCACCAGGCCTTCGGACTCCAGGTGGCGCAAGGCTTCGCGCACCGAGGTGCGGCTGACGCCGAGGCGGTCGCAAAGGTCGCGTTCCACCAGGCGGTCACCCGGCAGCAGTTGGAAGTTCATGATGGCGCTGCGCAGTTTTGCCAGCACGATTTCGCGCAGGGTGACCGGGTTGTGATTGACCTTGAAGCTGTCGTCGAGTGGCAGGCGTTTCATGGGGGCTGCTCTGAATGTTGCGGTTAACTGGAGGCCTCGGCGTCGGTTTCGGCGAAGGCTTCACGGGCCAGTCGGAAACTGTCCACGGCGGCGGGAACTCCGCAATAAATGCCGACCTGAAGCAGAATTTCGCGTATTTGTTCACGACTCAGCCCGTTACGCAAGGCGCCGCGCACGTGCAGCTTGAGTTCATGGGGCCGATTGAGGGCCGAAATCATCGCCAAGTTTATCATGCTGCGTTCTTTAAGCGACAAACCCTCACGGCCCCACACATGGCCCCAGCAGTATTCGGTGACCATCTCCTGCAGGGGGCGAGTGAAGTCGTCGGCGTTCTCGATCGAACGTTGCACATAGGCTTCGCCCAGCACTTGCGTACGGATTTTCAGGCCCCGTTGGTACTTGTCGTCGCTCATCAATCAGCTCCTCAGGCCAGGGTGGGCAGCGGGCCCAGCTTGCCCTTGTGGTAGATCATCGGTGTGACCGGTTGCTCGGGCAGGATCAGGTTTTTCACCGCTCCGACGATGATCGCGTGATCGCCACCGTCGTATTCGCGCCACAACTCGCACTCGATGATCGCCGTGGCCTTGGCCAGCAGCGGATTGCCCAGTTCGCTCAAGTGCCACTCGATGCCCTTGGCCTTTTCCTTCCCCTTGCTGGCAAAGGCATAGGCTTCGGCGGTCTGGTCGGCGGACAGCAAATGAATCGCAAAGCGCTTGCTGTCGCGCAGGATCGGATAGGTGTCCGATGCATAGTTGGGGCAGAACAGGACCAGTGCCGGGTCGATCGACAGCGCACTGAATGCGCTGGCGGTGATGCCGACGATGCCGCCATCCGGGTCGAGGGTAGTGACGACCGTCACCCCGGACGGGAATGAACTCATGACGTCTTTGTAAATGCCGGGTTCGATCATGGTCGGGGTCTCTTAACGCATCACAAAAGGATCAGGCATGGGCGCCTGGGAAAGGTTGATCCACACCGTCTTCAGCTCGGTGTAAGCCAGTACTGAATCGATGCCACTTTCACGTCCATAGCCGCTGTTCTTGAAGCCGCCAATGGGCGCCATGGCCGAGACGGCGCGGTAGGTGTTGACCCAGATAATCCCCGAACGCACGTCGCGGGCCAGGCGGTGGGCACGACCGAGGTCGCGGGTCCAGATGCCGGCGGCGAGGCCGAACTGAGAGTCGTTGGCGATGGCCAGGGCTTCGGCTTCGTCCTTGAAACGGATGACCGAGGCCACTGGGCCGAACACTTCTTCCTGCATGATCTTCATCGAGTTGCGGTCGCACTCGAACAGGGTCGGCTCATAGAACCAGCCTTCGCCCAGGTTCTGCGGACGCTTGCCACCGGTACGCAGGCGCGCACCTTCAGCGATGGCATCCGCCACCAGGCCTTCGACCACGGCCAGTTGCTGTGCGGTGGCCATGGGGCCCATTTCACTGGCGTCGTCCTGCGGGTTGCCGATGCGAATGCGTTTGGCGCGCTCTACCAGGCGCTCGACGAATTCGTCGTAGATTTCATCCTGCACCAGCAGGCGCGAGCCAGACACACAGCTTTGCCCCGACGCCGCGTATATCCCGGCAATCGCACCATTGATGGCGCTGTCGAGGTCGGCATCGGCAAAGATGATGTTCGGTGACTTGCCGCCCAGTTCCAGCGACAGCTTGGCGAAGTTCTCGGCGCTGCTGCGTACTACGTGCCGCGCCGTGGCTGCGCCGCCGGTAAAGGCGATCTTGCGCACCAAAGGGTGGCGGGTGAGGGCGGCGCCGGTGCTTGGGCCGTAGCCAGTCACCACATTGACCACGCCCGGCGGAATGCCAGCCTCCAGGGCCAGGCGCGCCAGTTCGAGGATGGTCGCCGAGGCGTGCTCCGACGGTTTGATCACGATGGTATTACCCGCTGCCAGGGCCGGCGCGAGTTTGATCGCGGTCAAGTACAGCGGGCTGTTCCATGGAATGATCGCGGCCACCACGCCCATGGCTTCGTGCACGGTGTAGGCGAAGAGGTCCGGCTTGTCCAGCGGCAGGGTGCCGCCCTCAAGCTTGTCGGCCAGGCCTGCCGTGTAATGGAAGAACTCCGGCAGGTAACTGACCTGACCGCGTGTCTCGCGGATCAGCTTGCCATTGTCGCGGCTTTCGAGCTGTGCCAGTTGTTCCTTGTTTTCGGCAATCAAATCTCCCAGGCGGCGCAGCAGTTTGCCCCGCGCGGTGGCGGTGAGGCCACGCCAGGCCGGGCTGTCGAAGGCGCTTTGCGCGGCCTGCACGGCGCGCTCCACATCCGTCTCGTCGGCGTCGGGCAGTTGCGCCCAGGGTTCGGCCAGGGCCGGGTTGAGGCTGTCGAAAGTCTTGCCGGACAGGGCATCGACCCATTCACCGCCGATGCACATCTGGAAGCGTGCGAGTGTCATGCAACGATCCCCTTTATTGGATTTTTTTGGGTGTACACCGTGTCAAGAAAGCCCAGCAGCAGTTGGTTGACCAGCCGCGGCGATTCCACTGGCATCATATGCCGTTGCTCGGCCAGCACTGCAACCGTCGCACCGGGAATGCGATCGGCCAGTTGCCGGGCCATCTCCGGGGTCGAGCCCGGGTCGAGTTCACCGGTGGCGACCAGGGTCGGCGCGCGCAAACCCTTGAGGTCGTCGGCGCGGTACATGTCCTGGGTCGCGAACAGCTCGTACGTGGTGAGGTAGCCCTGGGGGTCGTTGCCCGCCAGGGTTTCACGCAGCGCAGCGATCTGCGCCGGGTTGGCTGCCTGGTACTCGCGGCTGAACCAGCGTGACAGCGCGGCTTCGGCATTCGCATCCGGGCCGTGCTCGGCGGCCTGGGCAGTGCGTGCGATCACCCCGGCACGCTGTTCGGCGCTACGGTTGAACACACTGTTGAGCACCACCAGGCCTTGCAGGCGTTCGGGGTAATGCAAGGCAAACGCCCGCGCAACCAGGCCGCCCATGGAAAACCCGATCACCGTTGCCTGAGGCAATTGCAGGTGGTCGAGCAGTTCCAGCAACTGGTCGGCATACCCCAGCAGCGGAGTGCCGGCAGCCGGGCGCGGGCTGGCGCCATGGCCCAGCATGTCATAGGTGATCACGCGATAATTCGTGGCCAGGCCAACGACTTGCCCGCCCCACATTTCTTTATTCAGGCCCACGCCGTGGATCAAAACCACAGGCTGGCCTTGGCCGGTCGCCAGATAACTGGTGCCAGCCGGGGTGCGATCAGCGGTGAGCTGAATCATGGAGCGCTCCTGCATGTTTTTTGTTTGGGTGACCGGTCTTGCTTACCGGGCTTTCTCGGCTGCCAGCTCTTCCAGGTCGATGTAACGGTTGCCGATGCGTGGGTGCAGGCGGCCGCCGTCGGCGCACCCAAGGACCACCACGATCTCGTCGGCACGCGGGGAATCTTCTATCTGCATTTCCAAGGTGATGTAGTGCGAGCGCAGCCCTTCGTCATCCTTGTGCATCATCGGGATTTGAATCGATGTGCCCGGGCCACCGCGCTTGTTGGTAAAACTCAGGTAGCTCTTGGCCTTGACCGCTTCGCGGTAGTGGTTGCCAAAGCGCAGGGTATGGATGATTGCCGAGGCGTGTTCGATTTCACCGTCGGCACCGACCACGGCGGCCTTGCCATAGGCTTCGATGTTGTCTGCACCACCGATAATGCCAATCAGGCGCTCCACCATCAGTGCGCCGAGATCCGAGCAGTTGGCACGGATTTCCGGTTTCAGGTCTTCGACAAAACCGCGACCCAGCCACGGGTTTTTCAGGACGACAGCCAGGCCCACCATAGTCACTGGCGTGTCGGAGGCCTTGCCGCCTTCAATAAAGGTTTCTTCTACATAGCTGACGATCTTGCGGATTTCAAAACTCATGGCTGCTCCACCTGGGTGCTGATTGGTTTGTGTATGATGGTATACCATAATACCGCAAGCGCAAGAGCTGCAAGCAAACTGAAGATGGGTTCGCGCGATAAAAGGTCGAGCGGATGGCTTTTTCTGGTCTTGAGATCCCAGTGGCTCTTATGCAGGGCGGGGCCCCAGGACGGCTTTCAATCCCAAGAACAGGTCTATCAGGGGATAACGTTGCAGCTATTAGAGTTTTCTGCGAACGAGGCTAATCTTTGAAAACGTCACTAAAAGGTGTGCCAAGCATGTCAACTGAATCGAAATGCCCTTTCAACCACGCTGCGGGTGGCGGCACCACGAACCGAGACTGGTGGCCCCAGCAACTGAATCTGAAGATCCTGCATCAGCATTCCTCCCTCAGCGACCCTATGGGTGAGGGCTTCGATTACGCCAAGGCGTTCCAGAGCCTTGACTTTGAAGCGGTCAAGCAGGATTTGCGCGATGTCATGACGCAATCCCAGGACTGGTGGCCGGCGGACTTTGGCCATTACGGCCCGCTGTTCATTCGCATGGCCTGGCACAGCGCCGGGACCTACCGTACCGCCGACGGTCGCGGCGGTGCCGGTTCCGGTCAGCAGCGCTTTGCACCGCTCAACAGCTGGCCTGACAACGTCAGCCTGGATAAGGCCCGTCGCCTGATCTGGCCGGTCAAGCAAAAGTACGGCCGGCGGATTTCCTGGGCCGATTTGATCGTACTCACCGGTAACGTTGCGCTGGAGTCCATGGGGTTCAAGACCTTCGGGTTCTCCGGCGGTCGCCCGGATGTCTGGGAGCCGGACGAGGACGTTTACTGGGGCGCCGAGACCACGTGGCTGGGGGGAGAAGAGCGTTACGGCGTGCAAAAGAAAATGCAGCAGCCGGGTGATGGTCCGTTGGTGGCTGAACCGCAGAACCATGGCAACGAAGAAAGCCGCACCGGGGGCGGTGAGCGCAACCTGGAAAATCCCCTCGCCGCTGTGCAGATGGGCTTGATCTACGTGAACCCGGAAGGGCCTGAAGGTGTTCCGGATCCGGTCGCCTCGGCGAAGGATATCCGTGAAACCTTCGGTCGCATGGCGATGAATGACGAAGAGACCGTAGCCCTGATCGCCGGCGGTCACGCCTTCGGCAAGACCCACGGCGCAGGTCCGGCGGATAACGTCGGCCCGGAACCGGAAGCGGCTGGCCTGGAAGAGCAGGGGCTGGGCTGGAAAAACAGCTTCGGCAGCGGCAAGGGCGGTGACACCATCACCAGCGGGCTGGAGGTGACCTGGACTTCGACGCCGACAAGATGGAGCAATGAGTACCTCGAAAACCTCTTCGGCTTTGAATGGGAACTGACCAGGAGCCCGGCGGGCGCCCATCAGTGGACACCGAAGAACGGTGCCGGCGCCGGCAAGGTTCCGGATGCCCATGACGCCGGCAGGCGGCATGCGCCGAGCATGCTGACCTCGGACCTGGCGCTGCGTTTCGATCCGGCGTACGAACAGATCTCCCGACGTTTCCTGGCCAACCCGGACCAACTGGCAGACGCCTTTGCCCGTGCCTGGTTCAAGCTTACCCACCGCGACATGGGCCCGCTTGCGCGTTATCTCGGCCCGGAAACCCCCGCGGAAGAGTTGCTGTGGCAGGACCCGATTCCTGCGGTCGATCATCCGCTGGTGGATGAACAGGATGTGGCGGCGCTCAAGCAAAAGATTCTCGCCGCGGGGCTGACGGTCTCGCAGCTGGTTTCGACAGCATGGGCAGCGGCGTCCACCTTCCGCGGCTCCGATAAACGCGGAGGAGCCAATGGCGGGCGCCTGCGCCTGGCTCCGCAGAAGGACTGGGCGGTCAACCAGCCTGAGCAACTGTCGGGCGTACTGAAGCGTCTCGAAGCTATTCAGGGCGACTTCAATACCGCACAGACGGGAGGCAAAAGGATTTCCCTGGCCGATCTGATCGTGCTGGCGGGCAATGTGGGGGTTGAGCGGGCGGCCCAAAATGCCGGCCGCCAGACCACGGTGTCTTTCACGGCAGGGCGCACGGATGCTTCCCAGGAGCAGACGGATGTCGAGTCGTTCGGTTTCCTTGAACCGGTCGCCGATGGCTTTCGCAACTACCAGAAGGGGCACTACAAGGTGTCTGCCGAAGCGTTGCTGATCGACAAGGCGCAACTGCTGACATTGACCGCACCCGAAATGACGGTGCTGTTGGGCGGACTGCGGGTCTTGGGTATCAATGTCGGGGAAAGCAAGCACGGGGTGTTCACCGAGCGCCCGGGAACCCTGACCAATGACTTCTTCAGGAACCTGCTGGACATGGGCGTTGAATGGAAGCCAGTCACCGGCACCCACGATACCTTTGAGGCGCATGACCGCAAGACCGGTGCCGTCAAGTGGACTGGCACCCGGGTCGACCTGGTGTTCGGTTCGCATGCCCAGTTGAGGGCGCTGTCCGAAGTCTATGGCAGTGCCGACGCCGAGGAGAAGTTCGTCGAGGACTTCGTGGCGGCCTGGACCAAGGTGATGAACCTGGATCGCTTTGAACTGGCCTGACACTGGCGCCTGACGTTTACAGGCCCACGCTGTGGGCCTGTTCGCTAGCGGCCTGGGCTTATCCAGGTTTCCAGGTCCGTTGCGGTCATGGGCTTTGCTATCAGGTAGCCCTGCGCTTCGGAACATCCCCACTGTATCAAGAGGTCGAGGATTTCCTGGTTTTCTACGCCTTCGGCAACGACTCGGTAGCCGAGCCCTTTCGCCAGGCCTATCAGGGTTTTAACCAACTGCTTGTCATTTTGATTGCTGCCCAGCCCGCTGATCAATGATTGATCCAGCTTGACGGTAGTGGCCGGCAGTTCCTTCAGGTACGCCCAGTTACTGTAGCCCGTGCCGAAATCATCAACCGCGACCTCTATGCCAATCTGCCGAACGCGCTGCAGTTGCCGGATGACTTCCTCAGGGTTGGTCATCAACATGCTTTCGGTAAACTCAAGTTCAAAGTCGGCAGGGTCAAGGTCGTGCCGGTGAAGCTCATGAATCATCGCGTCCACGAACTCGGAGCTTTCCAGATCGCTGACGGTAATGTTCATCGCTATTCGCAGGCGCACGCCTTGTGCTTTCCAGGCTGCGGCTTGCCGGATGATTGCGTTGAGCACCCATAATCCAACGGACGGTATCAACGCGGTTTTTTCGGCCAGGGGGATGAACTCGGCAGGGCTGATGGGGCCAAGCAACGGATGGGTCCAGCGTAGCAATGCCTCTACCGAATCACAGCTTCCCGAGGGCAGTTTGACTTTGGGCTGATACACCAGGCTGAACTGTTTGTCGCAGCTGACCGCTTCCGGCAACGAACTCAACAACATGAACGCGCGTTGTTGAGCTGCATCAAACTGGGGTTCATAAAGAGACCAGCCCAGCTTGCGGTCACGCGCCTCATCTGCCGCACTCACCAGCAGGCGCAGCCAGTCTTGCTGGCCGGAGTGGTGAATGGGCAGCACGCCAATCCCGACTTGCATGAGGATGGGGATGCCGTGGCATTCAACAGGCTTTTTGAAGTCCTTGAGAATACTTTCGCAGATGTGCTCGGTGGTTTGATTCTCCTCAAGGATGAAGCCAAACCGCGTCGGGCTGATTTTGTAAAGCAGGCACTGCGCGGGTAACAGGTTTTGCAGGCGAGATTTGATCGCCAGAACCAGGTCTCCGGCAAAGCTGTAGCCCAGGGCCTTTACAATATCGTTGAGAAACTTTGGCGAGATAATGTCAACTGCGTACACATGGCACGCGTTTTCAAGCTTAAGCGCTTGACGTATATCTTCCTCAAGCCTGAGTCGATTGAATAGCCCCGTCGGTTGGTCTACGAAGTTGCGGGACCGCATGCCCTGTATGCGCATCATGACCAGCTCGGCAAAGTCGTTGAGCATTGCACTGTCACGCTCGCTCATGGGAGGGCGGGGGACAGTGTCAATGATGCAGAGACTTCCCAGGGTAAAGCCATCCTCCGTGATCAATGGCGCGCCCGCGTAATAACGAATATGCGGCGGCCCCGTGACCAGGGGATTGTCTTTGAAGCGGGCATCCAGCGTTGCGTCCGACACCTCCAGCAGGGCGTTGTCCAGGGTAGAGTAGGCGCAAAAAGACACTTCTCGCGGTGTCTGCGTTTCTGTAATTCCCACCCGTGCCCTGAACCATTGCCGGTGTTTATCGACAATTGAAATCAGTGCGATGGGGGCGTTGTAATAGGCAGACGCCATCTCGACGATCTTTTCAAATACATCATCACTATCGCTGTCGGTTGGACAAAATTTCGCGACCTCTTTTAGCCGTTCAATTTCATTCGGCGGAATAGGAGCGCCTTCGCCCATGACAATCCTCAAAGTGGTTATGTTCGTACAACAAGGTATCAGACAGTGCCATCATTATGATGTTGTTTTTCTATTCATCAGATAGCTCAAGGGTATGGCGTCCGGTGATCTCTTCCTGCGTATCTCCCTAATTCTTGCGCCCTGCGGATGAATGTACGCGCGGGGCAGCGAAGTGGATGCACGGCATTAAAAATTTTTCCGGCATTTCCGCGCTTCTAGTTCACCCGGGGCGCCGCCTTGATGGCCATGTACGCATCCTTGATGGGCTCAAAACCATATTTCTCTTCCAGCCGTTTCACGATGAAGTGCCCCCGCGCCATGTCCTGGTAGAAGTGGGTGAACAGCGTATTGATCGTCGCCCCGGTAAAGGCGCCCATCACCGGAACGGCCTGGGCTGCGAACTTGCTGGAAATGGTAAAGCCAAAACGTGTCGCGACTTTATCGATCAGGATCGCCAGCCATTTCCCGGCTTGGCCCGGGGACAAGCTGCTGATGGCCTTGGAGCCCTGCTTGGCGGCGATCCCCGCCAGTTCCTTGGACAGTTGTTGCATGGCCTGGGTGGTGAAGCTGCGGGTCATGTAGTAACCGGTCTCCGTTGCATCGTCGGCCTGGCTGGTGCCACCCATGGCAAACACCTCGATGCAGGCTTGTTTGGTCGAAAAGTCGCCCAGGTCGAAACCCTCGCTGCGCGCCACATCGGCGACCGCGCGCATCATGATGGTGGTAGAGATCGGCAGCTCGATAAACAGCGCCGCGAAACCGAAGGCCCCGCCGATGGCGCCCGAGGTGGCCGCAAAAGCCTTGTGCAGCCGGGTCGAGGCCGGTTTTCTCGGACTGTTGTCCAGGCTTTTCAGCGCCGCGCCGGCGGATGAATGCAGCGCTGCCGCCACCGCGCCATTGATCCGTTTGGAAACCACCCCCGGCAATGCCTTTACCGCGCTTTCAATCGGGGAGCCGATCATGCCGGACAGCCTGGCCGTCAGGGAGGGTGACTCCAGCAAACCGACGGCCCGCTTGAGATCCTGATAGTCCTCGGGATTGTCTCTGATGCTCACAGGCGTCTCCTTGAAATTTTTCCGGCTTTGATAAAACAAAGACCCGCGAAGAGGGCCATCGTGCCGTCACGCTTTACCCATTCTTTACCTGCGCGGGTGCTGCGTTCGCCGGCGGGTCGGTTAGGCTGCCAGTTACCTTGAACTGAACGGCGGTGTGAATCGAATGAACCTTCAACCTCGGTACTGGCTGGCGGTGAGCGCCCTGGTGGGCAGCCTGGGATTGATTGCGGGGTGTGCGGGCGATCCGCCAAACCCGCGGGCCGAATTCAGCGAGCGGGTCAACAAGGAACTGAGCACCGCGTATCAACCGTCCCATTATGAAACGTCCGGCTGGGGCGCGACCTGGCAGCTCGACAAGCAATCGGTGAACGTTGCGTGGCTGGCACCGGTGATCCATGAGCGCCTGCCGCTGATTATCTACTTGCCGGGTTTGGGTGAGCCGGCCTCGGGCGGGGTGGCGTGGCGCAAGGCTTGGGCGCAGGCCGGTTATGCGGTGCTGTCGGTTCAGGAGCCCGCCCATGATCAGTCGATCTTTGCCTCGCAGCAGGCGGTATATGGCGACTTTCGCGGGATGGCGAGCAGTCATTACTCCGCCGCCGCCCTGCGTGACAGGCTGTCCACCTTGCAGAAAGTCCTGGGCGAAGTTCGGGCACGGGCCTCCAAAGGCGACGCGCAACTGGCGGCCATCGACTGGAACCAGGTGGTGGTGGCCGGCTTTGATTTTGGCGCGCAGACCGCTGAGGCACTCGCCGGGGCGCTGGAGCCCGGGGCCACCCCGGGCGTCGGGATTCAACCCAAGGCGGTGTTGCTGCTCAGCCCTTATGTGGACGCCGATGCCCGGCCGGACGTGTTTGCCCGGATAACGGCGCCCGTGCTGTCGATGACCGGCCAGCAGGATGAAGACCCGTTCAACTGGGTCAGCTCTTACCGTCAGCGAGAGGTGTTGGGCGAGTCGGTGACAGCGGCGGGCAGTGTTCAGCTGGAGTTGAACAGTGCGACGCACAAGACCTTGTCCGGGAGCGAGCTGTTCAGCCGGCCGGCGAAAAGGACCGACAAGGGCAGTGCTTCGTCTGGCGACGCGCCCAAGGGGCGAGGGCACAAGCACGGCGCCAAACCTGGCGGCGGCGGCCCGATGGCGGGCGAACCGGCGCCGGACCCCAAGCAGGTGGCCGCGATTCAGGCCATGGGTGTGGCGTTCCTGGATAGCCGGGTCAAACACAATCCCGCCGCCACCGAATGGTTGCGACAGGGCGCGTCAACCTGGCTGGGTGAGGCGGGACGGTTGAAGTAATGGCGGCGGGCTTCCCCCCGCCAAGCGTGATGTATAAGTTTCTCAAACGTCATCAACCATCTTTTTCCGGCGTGATACGCTAGCCTTACTTTTGAATTGGCACTGGTCGTTCCCGCGTATACGGCGACAGTGAGGAGTGAACATGTCGAAAATTTCCCACCAGGATCTACGGCGCTCGTTTCGCGAGCTGCTGGCCTCCCAACACTGCTTTCACACCGCCTCGGTGTTCGACCCGATGTCCGCCAGGATCGCTGCAGACCTGGGCTTCGAAGTCGGCATCCTGGGAGGCTCGGTGGCGTCATTACAGGTCCTGGCTGCACCGGACTTCGCGCTGATTACCCTGAGTGAGTTCGTCGAGCAGGCCACCCGCATCGGCCGGGTGGCGCAGCTTCCGGTGATCGCCGACGCCGACCACGGCTACGGAAATGCACTGAACGTGATGCGCACCGTCCAGGAACTGGAGCGTGCTGGCGTCTCGGCGCTGACCATTGAAGATACCCTGCTGCCCGCGCAGTTCGGGCGTAAATCCACCGATCTCATCAGCACGGAAGAGGGCGTGGGCAAGGTCAAGGCAGCCCTGGAGGCGCGGGTCGATCCGCAGCTTTCGATCATCGCGCGGACCAACGCCGCCGTATTGCCGGTGGAAGACGTTATCCATCGCACCAAGGCGTATCAAGAAGCTGGCGCAGACGGCATCTGCATGGTGGGTGTCCGTGACTTCGACCACCTTGAACAGATCGCCGAAGGCCTGACGGTGCCGTTGATGCTGGTGACCTACGCCAACCCGCATCTCAATGACAACGAACGCCTGGCCAAATTGGGTGTGCGGATTGTGGTTGCCGGGCACGGCGCGTACTTCGCCTCGATCAAGGCCACCTACGACAGCCTTCGCGAACAGCGCAACCTGACGCGCAGCACGTCAAACCTGACCGCCAGCGAACTGACCCACACCTACACGTTCCCCGACACCTACGTGAGCTGGGCCAAAGAGTTCATGGATGTCCAAGAGTGACATGACCCTGCAGGAGCGAGCTTGATCGCTCCTGCAGAAGCTCTAAGCTAATTCCATAAAATTATTTATTTTATTTTTTATAGATCAATATCATCTAACTGAGTTGACCCTTGGAGAGCCGGAGTCCGCGCTGCTCAAGTCTTATCCGCTCAGGAATCTATAAAAATGAACACGCTGAAACCGGCCCGCAACCTCCTCTCGGCCATGGGCCTCGCTGTCCTCTCCCTAAGCGCTCAATCCGCTGACCTCACCATCGGCTACATCAACGGCATCGACCCGATCAAACGCGCCATCGCCGATGGTGAATATGAAAAAGGTATCGGCCAGAAGATCGATTGGCGCAGATTCGACGCGGGCCCGGCCGTCCTGGCCGCCATGGCTTCCGGTGATGTGCAGATCGGCAACCTGGGTTCCAGCCCGTTGGCCGCGGCGGCTTCGCGAAACATGCCGCTGGTGGCGTTCATTGTCAGCGCGCAGATTCGCAGTTCCGAGGCCCTGGTGGTTCGCGACGGCAGCGGGATCAAGACCCCTGATGACCTGATCGGCAAAACCATCGCCGTGCCCTTTGTGTCGACCTCTCATTACAGCCTGCTGGGCGCGCTGAAGCACTGGAACCTGGACCCGCGCAAAGTCAACATCGTCAACCTGACACCGGCACAAATCACCGCCGCCTGGGCCCGCGGCGATATCGACGGGGCGTTTACCTGGTCGCCTGCCCTGGGTGAAATCCGTAAGACCGGCAAGATCCTCACGGATGCTGCCGAAGTTTCCAACTGGGGCGCCCCGACCTTTGAGGTGTGGGTAGCGCGCAAGGATTTCGCTGAAAAGAATCCGAAGGTCGTTGCCGATTTTGCCAGGGTCAGCCTGGCGGCGATTGCCGATTACGCCGCGCATAAAAAAGACTGGACCGCTGATTCTGCCCCCGTGAAAAGCATCGCCCGACTCACAGGCGCCAACGCTGCGGACATTCCCGAGCTGCTCGAAGGCTCGTCGTTCCCGACGGCCGCCGAACAAAAAAGCGCGCAATACCTCGCCGGTGGCACCGCCAGGGAAATCGGCAAGACCGCCGAATTTCTGAAAGAGCAGGGAAAAATCGAAAAGGTCCTGCCTGACTATTCCGCCTTCGTCAGCGACAAGTTCATCGGAGAATAATCATGGGCCTGACGCTTCATCCCCTTGGCCCTACCATCGGCGCCGAGGTTGAGGGGCTGGATATGGCCCTGCCTCTGACGGATCAACAACACGACTGGGTGGAGCAAGCACTGCTGCAGCACCAGGTGTTGTTCTTCCGTAACCAGGCCATTACCCCCGGGCAGCACGTGGCATTTGCCGCGCGGTTTGGTGATTTGCACCGGCATCCGATTTACCCGCACGTTGACCGGCACCCGGAACTGCTGCTGATCGACACCGCCGTGACCGATGTCCGCGACAACGCCATCTGGCACACCGATGTAACCTTCCTCGCCGCACCGGCGATGGGCTCCGTGTTGGCGGCCAGGCAAGTGCCTGCGTTCGGCGGGGATACGTTGTGGGCCAATGGCGTGGCTGCGTTTGAAGGGTTATCGGCCCCCGTCAGGCAACTGCTCGACGGCCTGACCGCCACCCACGAATTGACCAAATCATTTCCCACCGAGCGCTTCGGCAGCACGCCCGAAGCATTGGCGCGCTACGAAAAAGCCCGGAAGGATCACCCGCCGCTGTCACACCCGGTGGTCAGGACGCATCCTGCCACCGGGCGCAAGGCGTTGTTTGTGAATGAAGGCTTTACCACGCGGATCAATGAGCTTGAGGCGGCGGAAAGTGATGCGTTGTTGCGGTTATTGTTCAGCCACGTGAGCCGTCCGGAATTCACCGTGCGTTGGCGATGGAAGGCGAATGATGTAGCGTTCTGGGATAACCGCATTACCCAGCATTACGCGATTGATGATTACCGACCGCAAAGGCGGGTGATGCACCGCGCGACGATTTTGGGCGACGTGCCTTTTTGATGGAGGATCGGTCGATGGACTTGCCCTTGGTGATCAACCCTGACGACTATCTGGAAACCGAGTTCGGCAGGGAATTCACGCCTGAACGAAATCGACAGGCATGGCAGCTCGCGTATGCGCGGTTGAGGCACGAGCTGTCACAGGCGGCAAAGGGCACTCATGTGTACGTGGTCATGGGCGTGCAGGGGGCGGGCAAGTCTCGCTGGGTGGCGGAAAACCTTGAGCGATTGGGGCACGGCGCAATCGTCTTCGATGCTGCTTTGCCGGCGCGGCGTCATCGGCAGGAGCTGCTGTCCATCGCGAGGGACTATGCAGTCCCGGTGATCGGCATCCTGGTGAGCGCACCGCTGGAGCTGGCGCTGGCGCGAAATGCCCAACGCAATGCTGACAAAAAGGTGCCGGAGGACGCGCTGAAAAGCGTGTTCAGCATGCTCGAGCCACCCAGTGAAGACGAAGGATTCGTGTGGGTGCAAACCATTGAACAGCAGGCGCCGCTGCCCACAACCCTGCAAACTGACCGGATGACCCTGGTTGCGCCTGATGTGGCGCTCGCTGAAAAACTCGCCGATGCCTTGAACGCCAGTTACGCACTGCACCGCCGGTTTCTCGTATGGAGCAAGCCGCACTGGACGCGGGAGGACACGCAGGAAAGCCTGCAGCGCGCGGCAAAAGACTTCGATGCGCCTGTCGGGGAGAAACGGTATTTCCTGTTATCTCGCGACGATCCCCAGGCATTGGTGGGCTGTATCGGCCTGCTGCCGCTGGCCGATGAGATTCACAGCTACGAAGTTGGCTATTGGGGCAATCAGGCACACGCCGGTCAGGGTCTGATGAGGGAGGCATTGAACGCTCTGGTTTCGCAGTTGAGCGGGCACACACTGCGCCTGACCACTTCTTCGGCGAACATATCCAGTCAACGACTGGCTGAGGCAACGGGGTTTGAATGGGTGGAAACCCTTCAAGGCGCGCGGCGCTGCGAGTACTTCGGCGTACGCGATACGCTGGTTTACCGCCGGACCGCGCGCTGACCCTAAAGGTACTCACACTCCCCACGCAGCAGCGAAAACTGAACCAGGTCTTGATGAGCTGCGTTCCAGTAACCCGCCTGCCTCAACGTTCCTTCACGCACGAACCCGGCTTTCTCAAGCAGGTTCAGTGACCGAGCGTTGTCAGGATGAACCAGCGCCTCGATCCTGTTGAGTTCCATGTGCTGGAACGCCCATCGAAGGGCGGCGTAAACCGCCTCCTTCATGAGCCCCTGTCCCTGTGCCGATTGCGCCATCTCAAACCCGATGGCACAACTGCGCCACATACGATTCCATTTGAAGAAACCACAGGTGCCGATCAGCGCTGCCGTGGCTGTCTCCTCAATCCCCCAGCGAATCCCCGGATTGGGTGAGGTGCGCCAACTGGCAAACAGCTCGATCAGTTGCTCCGCTTGATGAGGCTCGGTGATTGGGTCGGCACCGAACCACTTCATTGCTTCAGCGTCGCTATGAATCGCAAACAACCCCACCGCATCCTCCTGTGTAAGTTCTCTGAGGGTCAGGCGTTCGGTTTTGAGAGTCGGAAAGTCGGACACTGCGGGCGTCACCTTTTAGAAAAACGATTCGCTAAGGTGTGTCGTGCGGAATAAAAAATCAATCTGTTCAGTGGTGACGCAGGGCGTCACGGGATACGAACACACGCTCCTGATCAACTGGGATCAACTGTGGGAGCTGTCGAGCCCCAGCGAGGCTGCGATGCAGGCGCCGCGGTCTGGCAGGTACGGCGCGGTGATCCCATCGCAGCCTCGCCGGGGCTCGACAGCTCCCACATTGGTTTCAGCACTCACTCCTCGCGTTTGACCACCAACGTCAAGATGTCATAACTGGCCACCAGCTCACCCAACTGGTTGGTCACCTCCACATCCCACGCCACCACGCCTTGCGGAATGCCCTGGGGGCTCTTCTTGCCCTGGTCGATCTTGCGCTTGCAGGTCAGCCGCGCCTGGATGGTGTCGCCAATGCCCACCGGGTTGATAAACCGCAGGGTGTCCAGCCCGTAGTTCGCCAGCACCGGCCCCGGTGCCGGGGACACAAACAGCCCGGCCGCCGCCGACAGCACAAAGTAACCATGGGCAATGCGTTTGCCGAATTGCGATTCCTTGGCTGCGATGTCATCGAAGTGCATGTAGAAGTGATCGCCCGACAGGCAGCCGAAGTTCACCAGGTCGGCCTCGGTGACGGTGCGGCGGTGGGTCAGCAGCGATTCGCCAATCTGCAGGTCCTGGAAGAAGCGGCGGAACGGGTGCACTTCGGTCTCGATGACCTTGGCGCCGCGTACGTACTCGCCGGTGACCGCCGCCAGCATGGTCGGTGAGCCCTGTACCGCTGCGCGTTGCAGGTAGTGTTTCACGGCGCGCAAGCCGCCGAGTTCTTCGCCGCCACCGGCGCGGCCCGGGCCGCCGTGCTTGAGTTGCGGCAGGGGCGAGCCGTGGCCGGTGGATTCGGCGGCGGATTCGCGGTCGAGCACCAGCAGGCGGCCGTGCCACGCGGCAGCCACCGGGATGGCTTTGGCAGCGATCTGCGGGTCTTTGGTGATCAGGCTCGCGACGAGGCTGCCTTTGCCGCGTGCGGCCAGGGCCAGGGCTTCGTCGAGGTCGTCGTAGGCCATCAGCGTGCTCACCGGGCCGAAGGCCTCGATGTCGTGGGCGCCGCCTTCTGCATGCGGGTCGCGGGCTTGCAGCAGGGTCGGGGCGAAGAACGCGCCCTGGCTGACGTTTTCACCGCGGGGTTCAAAGCCGTCGCGGGCGCCGAACAGCATGTCGCTGCTCTGCAACAGGCTTTCCAGGCGGTCGGCCACGTCTTTCTGCTGGTCGTGGGAGGCCAGTGCGCCCATGCGCACGCCTTCCACCGACGGGTCGCCCACCACGACTTTTTTCAGGAGGTCCCGCAGGCGGGTGGCGACGGTGTCGATATGTTTGGCCGGCACGATGGCGCGGCGAATGGCGGTGCATTTCTGCCCGGCCTTGGTGGTCATTTCCCGGGCGACTTCCTTGATGAACAGCTCGAACTCTTCGTCGTCCGGGCTTACGTCCGGGGCGAGGATCGCGCAGTTCAGCGAGTCGGCCTCGGCGTTGAACGGCACCGAGTTGCGGATCAGGTTCGGGTTGACCCGCAGCTTGGCGGCGGTGTCGGCGGAGCCGGTGAAGGTCACCACGTCCTGGCCTTGCAGGCGGTCGAGCAGGTCGCCGGTGCTGCCGATCACCAGTTGCAGGCTGCCGGGTGGCAGCAGGCCGGATTCGTCCATCAGGCGCACCACGGCTTCGGTCAGGTAGCTGGTGGCGCTGGCCGGCTTGACGATGCATGGCATGCCCGCCAGGAAACTCGGGGCGAATTTTTCCAGCATGCCCCAGATCGGGAAGTTGAACGCGTTGATGTGCACCACCAGGCCGCCACGAGGCACCAGGATATGGGTGCCGGCAAAGCTGCCGAGCTTGCTCAGCTGCATCGCCGGGCCTTCGTGGACGATATTGCCCGACGGCAACTCCCGCGAGCCCAGGCTGGCGTAGGTGAACAGCGTGCTGTTGCCGCCTTCGATATCGATCCAGCTGTCGGCACGGGTCGCGCCGCTGTGGTGGGAGAGGGCGTAGAGCTGTTCCTTGCGCTCGCTCAGGTACAGCGCGATGGCCTTGAGGCGCTGGGCCCGCTGCTGGAAATCCAGGGCCATCAGCCCGCTGACACCCTGGCGGCGCCCGTGTTCGATGGCTTCGGCGAAGTCCGGGCGCTCCTCGTGAGTGCGTGCCAGCTCGTGGCCGTCAATGGCGCTGCGCAGCACCTGGGCGCCGTGTTGGCCGATCCAGCGGCCAGCGATAAAACTTTGCAGGGTAGGGGCGTGAGACATCACGATTCCTCCGGGTTGGAAAATGAGAGTTAGTGTTTGCTGGCGCCTGCGGCACCAATGCCGGTCATGGAGCGAATGAACTGCGCCAGGTAACGCCCGCGTTCAACGGCAGCGCGGGGCGAGCGGTCGGTGACGGAAAAGACCCAGGCGCTGAAAAACGCCAGGCTCATGGAAAACAGGGCAGGGTTGGAATAGGGGAACAGCGCCTTGTCGTAATGCAGTACGTTGACCCACACCGCCGGGCTCAGCACCAGCAGCACGATGGCCGAGACCAGTCCCGCCAGGCTGCCGGTCACCGCGCCACGGGTGGTCAGGCCCTTCCAGTACATCGAGAGGAACAGCACCGGGAAATTCACCGAGGCGGCGATTGCCAGTACCAGGCCGGACAGGAACGCGATGTTCTGCGACTCAAACAGCAGGCCGAGGATGATCGCCAGCACGCCGATGCACAGCGTGGCGATGCGCGACACGCGGATTTCCTGCTGCTCGCTGGCCTGGCCCTTGCGGATCACGCAGGCATACAGGTCGTGGGACACCGCCGACGCGCCGGACAACGCCAGCCCGGCGACCACGGCCAGGATGGTCGCGAAGGCCACCGCCGAAATGAACCCGAGGAACAGGTTGCCGCCCACGGCCTGTGCCAGGTGCACGGCGATCATGTTGCCGCCGCCGATGATCGCGCCGTTGGCATCCCGGAAGCTTGGGTCAGTACCCACCATGACGATGGCGCCGAAGCCGACGATGATCAGCAGCAGGTAGAAGTAGCCAATGAAACCGGTGGCGTAGAACACGCTCTTGCGCGCTTCCTTGGCGTCGCTGACGGTAAAGAAGCGCATCAGGATATGCGGCAACCCGGCGGTGCCGAACATCATGCCCAGCCCCAGGGAAATCGCATCGATCGGGTTCGACAGCAAGCCGCCCGGCGCCATGATCGCGCTGCCCTTGGCGTGCACGGCGGTGGCCCCGGCGAACATCGCCTCGGTGCTGAAACCAAAGTGCTTGAGCACCATGAACGCCATGAAGGTGGTGCCGAACAGCAACATCACCGCCTTGATGATCTGCACCCAGGTGGTGGCGAGCATGCCGCCGAAGGTCACGTAGAACACCATCAGCACGCCCACCAGCATCACCGCGTACAGGTAGTCGATGCCGAACAGCAGCTCGATCAGCTTGCCGGCGCCCACCATCTGCGCCACCAGGTACATCAGCGCCACGGTCAGGGTGCCGAAGGCCGAGGTCAGGCGCACCGGGGTCTGCTCCAGGCGGTAGGACACCACATCGGCAAACGTGTACTTGCCCAGGTTGCGCAGGCGCTCGGCGATCAGGAACAGGATGATCGGCCAGCCGGCCAACACGCCCAGGGCGTAGAGCAGGCCGTCATAACCGTTGAGGAACATCATCGCCGAGATGCCGAGGAATGACGCCGCCGAGATCATGTCGCCGGCAATCGCCAGGCCATTCTGGAAGCCGCTCATGCCGCCGCCGGCGGTGTAGAAGTCGCTGGCGGAACGGGTGCGCAGGGCGGCCCAGCGAGTCACGCCGAGGGTGAACAGCACGAACACCAGGAACATGCCGATGGCGTTCCAGTTCAGTGGCCGGGATGCGCCGTCGGCGGCGACTGCAAGGTCGGTGGCCAATGCCAGCGGCAGGAGAAACCACGCTACCAGCCGGCTCATGCTGTGCACTCCTGCTTGAGTTTGTCGTTCAGCGGGTCGATCACATGGTTGGCGCGGTACACATAAAAGCCGGTCAGCGCGAACGCCAGCAGCACAATCACCACACCCACCAGCATGCCCACGGTGGTCACGCCGCCGCTCAACGACTGCCCGAGGGTAGCCGGGGAGAACGCCACCAACAGCACAAACCCGAAATAGATCACCAGCATGATCAGCGACAGCGACCAGTACAGGTTCTGTTTGCGGCGTACCAACTGGATGAAATCGGGATGTCGACGGATGCGCTCGATATCGTCGGGGGTCATGGTGGTGTGCTCCTTTTTATTGTTGTTGTGGTTAAACCTGCGTCCTGTAGGAGCGAGCTTGCTCGCGAAAAACCTGAGGGCGCCGCGTTGATTCAGGCTACCCGCGTCATCGTTAACGATCTTCGCGAGCAAGCTCGCTCCTACAGGGGAGCGGTGTGTCCTTAAAGCTGATCGAAATCCAGTACCACCTTGTCGCTGACCGGGAATGCCTGGCACGACAGCACATAGCCGGCGGCCACTTCGTAGTCTTCGAGGGCGTGGTTGCTGTCCATCTCCACTTCGCCTTCGATGACTTTGCATTTGCAGGTGGAGCACACGCCGGCCTTGCACGAATACGGCAGCTCGGCGCCCTGGGCATTGCCCGCGTCGAGGATGCTCTGAGTGTTGCGGGGCAGGTCGAAGGCGAGGGCGCGGCCATCGCTGATCACCGTGATCTGGCTGACCGCCGCATCCACTTGCCGCGCCGCTTCGCGGGCCTCGCGCTTGTGCTGGCTGCCGGCGGCGGCGAACAGTTCGAAATGGATGCGCTCCGGCGCCATGCCCTTGGCCTTGAGGCTGTCGCGCACGGTCTCGGTCATCTCCTGCGGGCCGCAGATAAAGGCCGCGTCGAGGGCTTTCACGTCGAGCCAGCGGGAGAACAGTTGCTCGCACTTCTCGGCATTGATGCGGCCGTTGTAAAGGTCGACATCCTGCTGCTCGCGGCTGAACACGAAGATCAGGTTCAGGCGCTGCAGGTAGCGGTTCTTCAGGTCTTCCAGCTGTTCGCGAAACAGTGCACCGGAGCTGGAACGGTTGCCGTACAGCAGCGTCACGCGGCTGTGGGGCTCGGTTTGCAGGGTGGTCTTGATGATCGACAGGATCGGCGTGATACCGCTGCCGGCCGCCACTGCCAGGTAATGGCCGTGGCGAGCGGGATCAAGGTCCACATGAAAATGCCCGGCGGGCGGCATCACTTCCAGGCTGTGCCCGGCCTTGAGCTGCTCATTGGCAAATGCGGAGAACCGTCCACCGGCCACGCGCTTGATGGCGATGCGCAGTTCGCCGTCATTGACACCGGTGCAGATCGAATAGGAACGGCGCACTTCCTCGCCATCCAGCTGGGTGCGCATCACCAGGTGCTGGCCCTGGGTGAAGTGGAAGCTGTCTTGCAGATGCTGCGGAATCTCGAAGGCGATGGACACCGCGTCACGGGTCTCGTTGCGCACATCCTTGATGGTCAGGCTGTGAAATTTGCTCATTGTTGTTCTCCAACCAAGCGGGCCGCTGGCCCCTCAGATGCACTTGAAATAGTCGAACGGTTCCAGGCAATCGCGGCAGCGGTACAGCGCCTTGCAGGCGGTGGAGCCGAATTCGCTGAGCACTTCGGTGTGGGTGCTGCCGCATTGCGGGCAGGCAATCACCGGGCTTTCTCCCAGCAGGCTGCGTTTGCTGCTACTGCCTTGGGGCGGTGCGATGCCGTAGGCCCGCAGGCGTTCGCGGCCGCTGCTGGTGATCCAGTCGGTGGTCCAGGCCGGGGTCAGCTTGCGTTCCAGTTGCGGGGCGCGGAAACCTGCCAGCTCCAATGCATCGCGGATGTCGCCCTCGATCACTTCGGTGGCGGGGCAGCCGGAGTAGGTCGGCGTGACCACCACATGCAAGTGGCCGGCCTGCCAGTCCAGGTCGCGCACTATGCCCAGGTCGACCACGCTCACCACCGGCACTTCCGGGTCCATGACCTGCGCCAGGGTGGCCCACGCGGCAGCCAGGTCGGTGGGTTGCGCCGGGCGTGCGCCCTGGTCGCTGGCGATCAGTTCACCAGGTTGCATCGGGGTACGCTCGGGGCAAAAACTGCATTTCCGCCAACAAAATTCCCAGGTGCTCGCTGTGCAAACCGCGGCGTGCATCCAGGTAGAAATAGCTCGCAGCAGGCGGCAGGGGCAGGGTGGCGCTGGTAAAGATTTCGCTGACCTGGGTCTGCCACGCTGCGGCAACCTGAGCGGCGTCCGGCGTAATGCCGGCGGCGTGCAGGCGCTGTTCACTGTCGTCGGCGCCGGTCAGTTCCACGGTGAACCGCCACAGCTCGGGGATCGCCGCGAGCATGCGTTTATGGCTTTCCTCGGTGCCGTCTCCCAGGCGCTCCACCCACTCGCTGGAGCGGCGCAGGTGATAGGTGACTTCCTTCACCGCCTTGGCCGCGATGCCGGCGATGCGTTCGTCGCTGGATTGGGCCAGGCCGCTCAACACCGGCAAGTGCCAGGCGTCATACAGGAATTGCTTGAGGATGGTCACCGCGTAGTCGCCGTTGGGTTGTTCCACCAGCAGCAGGTTGCGATAGGCCCGCTCATCCCGGCGGAAGGCCAGGTGATCGGCGTCGCGCCCGTCGTCCAGCAGCTCGGCGGCGTATTCCAGCCAGTTGCGCGCCTGGCCCACCAGGTCGAGGCCGACGTTCATCAGCGCCAGTTCTTCTTCCAGCGCCGGCGCATGGCCGCACCACTGGCACAGGCGCTGGCCCTGGATCAGGGCGCTGTCGCCGAGGCGCAGCAGGTATTCGATCAGATCGGTTTCAGGGTTCATGGTCGACCTCACATATGCCCGACTTCGGCCGGCAACTCGTAGAAGCTGGCGTGGCGGTAGACCTTGTCATCGGCCGGGTCGAACAGCGGGTCTTTCTCGTCCGGCGACGAGGCGGTGATCAGCGCGGAAGGCACTACCCACAGGCTCACGCCTTCACTGCGGCGGGTGTACAGCTCCCGGGCATTCTCGATGGCCATGGTGGTGTCGGCGGCATGCACGCTGCCCACATGCTTGTGATTCAGGCCGTGCTTGCTGCGCACGAAGACTTCAAACAGGGTCCATTCAGACATAACGGTGACTCCACATCAGGTGGCCGATCAGGCGGCGTTCTTGTTCTGTTTTTTACGGGCGTGGGCGACGGCGGCTTCGCGTACCCAGGCACCGTCTTCAATCGCCTTGCGGCGGGTGGCGACGCGTTCCTGGTTGCACGGGCCGTTGCCCTTGAGCACTTCGTAGAACTCGCTCCACTGGATCTCGCCGAAATCGTAATGGCCGCGTTCGGCGTTCCACTTCAGGTCCGGGTCGGGGCAGGTGCAGCCCAGCAGCTCCAGCTGCGGGATGGTCTGGTCGATGAAGCGCTGGCGCAGTTCGTCGTTGCTCTGGCGCTTGATTTTCCAGGCCATGGATTGGGCGCTGTTGGGGGAGTGTTCGTCGCTGGGGCCGAACATCATCAGCGATGGCCACCAGAGGCGGTTGATCGCGTCCTGGACCATGTCTTTTTGCGCCTGGGTGCCCTGGCGCATCATGGTCAGCAGCAGTTCGTAGCCCTGGCGCTGGTGAAAGCTTTCTTCCTTGCAGATGCGCACCATGGCCCGGGAGTAGGGGCCGTAAGAGGTGCGCTGCAGTACCACCTGATTGACGATGGCGGCGCCGTCTACCAGCCAGCCTACTGCGCCCATGTCGGCCCAGTTCAGGGTGGGGTAGTTGAAGATGCTGGAGTACTTGGCCTTGCCGCTGTGGAGCTTGGCGATTTCTTCGTCGCGGTCGGCGCCCAGGGTTTCCATGGCGCTGTAGAGGTACAGGCCGTGGCCGGCTTCGTCCTGGATCTTGGCCATCAGTTGCAGCTTGCGTTTGAGGGTGGGGGCGCGGGTGACCCAGTTGCCCTCGGGCAGCATGCCGACGATTTCCGAGTGGGCGTGTTGGGAGATCTGGCGGATCAGGGTTTGACGGTAGGCGTCGGGCATCCAGTTCTTGGCTTCGATCTTGATTTCGGCGTCGATTTTTTCCTGGAAAGTGCGTTCCTGGTCGGACATCTCGGAGAGGTCCTTGATGCGCTTTACTCCGGTTTCTACAAGCTGTGCGTACATGGGGGGTCTCCCGCCTTGTGTTTTGTCGTAGGCATGGAGGACTTTATAAGCGATACGGAAATTAATATCAAACACAAAATATGGTGTCGTTATTTGATTTTGTATCGCTTTGCGGGAAGGGAGCAGATATCTGTCGCTACGGTAACGGCGGCATAGGGTTCCCGGTCATCGTGGTAAGCAGGGCCAGTAGGCAAAAAACAGGGCCGCTTTATGTGGGAGCGGGCTTGCTCGCGAAGAACCTGAGTGCGCCGCGTTGAATCAGGATGCCCGCGTCATCGTTAACGACCTTCGCGAGCAAGCCCGCTCCCACATTTGAACCGTGTGCGCCTTTGATTTTGCTGGTGCTCTACCCCCACCCCAAAAAACGAGCAAAAAAAAGCCCCGCAAATGCGGGGCCAAAAAGGTGCAGCAGTCATGCTTTAGGGCGACGATCCATCACATGGCAAGCCTTGCCCTCAGACCGCTTGATCGAATGCAGCGGCTGCAAAACGATGCGCGAGCTGATCCCGATATACGTCTTGATGTGCCTGCTCAGTTCGCTGGAGACGGCTTTCTGTTGTTCATCATTGAGGTGCTGATGCTCAGCCTTGAGCTCCACATGCACATCCACACTGTCCAGGTTGCCATTACGATACAGATGTATCTCATAACACTCTGAAAGCTGTTTTATTTTAAGCACCTGCTCCTCGATCTGCGTGGGAAACACATTAACCCCGCGAATGATCAGCATGTCATCACTGCGCCCGGTGATCTTGTCGATCCGCCGCATCGGCCGCGCAGTCCCCGGCAGCAACCGCGTCAAATCCCGGGTGCGGTAGCGAATCATCGGCAGCGCCTCCTTGCTCAAGGAGGTAAACACCAGTTCACCCATCTGCCCGTCCGGCAGCACCTCACCCGTCACCGGGTCGATGATCTCCGGGTAGAAGTGATCCTCCCAAATGGTCGGGCCATCCTTGGTTTCCGCACACTCCATGGCCACCCCAGGTCCCATGATTTCCGACAGCCCGTAAATATCCAGCGCCGTAATCCCCAGTCGCGCCTCGATTGCACTGCGCAGCTCGGCAGTCCACGGCTCGGCCCCAAAGATCCCCAGTCGCAACGCCAGCTTCTGTGGATCAATGCCCTGGCGCTCGATTTCATCGGCAATGTTCAGCATGTACGAGGGCGTGACCATGATGATGTCCGGCTGGAAATCCTTGATCAGTTGCACCTGTTTTTCCGTCTGCCCGCCGGACATCGGAATCACCGTACAACCCAGGCGTTCCGCGCCGTAGTGGGCTCCAAGGCCGCCGGTGAACAGCCCGTAGCCATAGGAAATATGCACCTTGTCGCCACGCCGCCCACCGGCCGCGCGGATCGAGCGGGCCACCACATTGGCCCAGGTGTCGATGTCGTTCTGGGTGTAACCCACCACCGTCGGCTTGCCGGTGGTGCCGCTGGACGCATGCAGGCGCACCACCTCGTTCATCGGCACGGCAAACATGCCGTAGGGGTAACTGTCCCGCAGGTCGCCCTTGGTGGTGAAAGGGAACCTGGCCAGGTCGTCCAGGGACTTGATGTCATCCGGGTGCACCCCCAGCGCGTCGAAGCGCTGACGGTACAGCGGCACATTCTGGTAGGCGTGGCGCAGGCTCCAGCGCAGGCGCTCCAGTTGATGGGCGCGCAGTTCGTCGACGCTGGCGGTTTCCAGCGGGTCCAGCACAGGGTTAAGCACGGCGTTTGGAATAGGCATGTTCATGAGTTCACTCGAATTATTTTTGTGTATCAGCCCACCGCACACCGTGGGCTTTGAGTGCATGCCCCAAGGATACCGCTAGGCTCCCCGGGAATCGCGAATCTTTAGTCGGACAGGCGCTCGATGATCAGCGCGATGCCTTGGCCCACGCCGATGCACATGGTGCACAGGGCGTAGCGGCCGCCACGTTCCTCCAATTCATGCAGGGCGGTAGTTACCAGCCGTGCGCCGCTCATCCCCAGTGGATGGCCGAGGGCGATGGCGCCGCCGTTGGGGTTCACCCGTGGGTCGTTGTCCCCCAGGCCCAGCTCGCGCAGCACCGCCAGGCCCTGGGCGGCGAAGGCTTCGTTGAGCTCGATCACGTCCATGTCCGCCAGGCTCAGGTTGGCCAGTTCCAGCACCTTGCGGGTCGCCGGCACCGGGCCGATGCCCATGATGCGCGGTTCCACGCCGGCGGTGGCCATCGCCACCACCCGGCCGCGGGCGACCAGGCCGTGACGCTTGGCAACTTCCGCGCTGGCCAGCAGCAGGGCGCAGGCGCCGTCGTTGACCCCGGATGCATTGCCGGCTGTGATGCTGCCACCCTCGCGGAATGGCGTGCCAAGTTTCTGCAGTTGCTCAAGGGTGGTGTCGCCGCGGGGGTGTTCGTCGTGTTCCACCACCTTGGCCGGGCCTTTGCGCTGGGGGATTTCCATCGCGACGATTTCCCTCGCCAGGCGCCCGCTGGCCTGGGCGGCGGCTGCACGTTGCTGGCTGCGCAGGGCAAACGCGTCCTGGTCGGCACGGGAGATATTGAACTGCTCGGCGACGTTTTCAGCGGTCTCCGGCATCGAGTCGATCCCGTAGGCCTTTTTCATCAGCGGGTTGACGAAGCGCCAGCCAATGGTGGTGTCGTATAGCTGCGCATCGCGGGAAAACGCCTGTTCGGCCTTGCCCATTACCAGCGGCGCACGGGACATCGACTCCACGCCGCCTACCAACATCAAGCCGGCCTCTCCACAGCGAATCGCCCGGGCCGCGCTGCCGATGGCGTCCAGCCCCGAGCCGCACAAACGGTTGAGGGTGGTGCCCGGCACGCTCACCGGCAGCCCGGCCAGCAGCGCCGACATGCGCGCCACGTTGCGGTTGTCTTCGCCGGCCTGGTTGGCGCAGCCGTAGATCACATCGTCGACGCTGCTCCAGTCCACTTGCGGGTGGCGGCGCAGCAGTTCGCGCAGCGGCACCGCTCCGAGGTCGTCGGCGCGCACGCTGCTCAAGGCGCCGGCGTAGCGGCCGATCGGGGTGCGGACTGCGTCGATGATCAAGGCGTCATTCATTCGGATTCTCCTGCGCCAGCACCGTGCCACGCACTTTGTAGGATTTGCCATGGAACAGCGCAATCAGCTGGCCCAGTTGGTTTTCGATACGGACGTCGTAGTTGCCGGTGCGACCCGAGCGGCTTTGCTCGCGGCAATCGGCACTCAAGGTGTCGCCCAGGTGGGCCGGGGCGATGTAGTCGATGCTGCAGCCCAGTGCCACGGTGGCGTCGTTGTAGCTGTTGCAGGCCAGGGCGAATGCCGAGTCCGCCAGCGCAAACAGGTAGCCGCCGTGGCAGGTGCCGTGGCCCTGGATCATGTCGGCGCGCACGCTCATGCCCAGTCGTGCGCAACCCGGCGCCACCGAGAGCAGGCGCATGCCCATGCCCTGGCTGGCGGCATCGCGGCTGAACATGGCCTGGGCGCACTGGTTGGCCAGGTTCATGGCTTCATGGTTGGTCATGTGGTGCGCTCCTTTCAGCGGCCCTTGAAGCTTGGGCTGCGTTTTTCCATGAAGGCGGCGACGCCTTCGCGGTAATCCTCGCTGCGCCCGGCCAGGCGTTGCAGGTCGCGCTCCAGCTCCAGTTGTTGGTCAAAGCTGTTGCTCAGGCTGGCGTTCAGGCTGCGCTTGATCAGCGCCAGGCCGTAGGTCGGTTGCGTGGCCAGGTGGCGGGCCAGGGTCAGGGCTTCGTTGCGCAATTCGGCGTCGTCCACGCAGCGGTAGATCAGGCCCCATTGCTCGGCCTGCTCGGCGCTCAGGCGGTTGCCCAGCAGGGCCAGCGCCTTGGCGCGGGCCATGCCCACCAGGCGCGGCAGGGTCCAGGTGCCGCCGGAATCGGGGATCAGGCCGATCTTGCAGAAGGCTTGGATGAAGTTCGCCGAGCGTGCTGCCAGCACCAGGTCGCAGGCCAGCGGGATGTTCGCGCCGGCACCGGCCGCCACGCCGTTGACCGCGCAGATCACCGGCAAAGGCAGGTCGCGCAGTTGGCGGATCAGCGGGTTGTAGAACTTCTCGATGGATTCGCCCAGGTCCGGCACCGCGCTGCCGGGTGCCACGTTGCGGTCGCTGAGGTCTTGCCCGGCGCAAAAGCCGCGGCCTTCACCGGTCAGCAGCAGCACGCGCACGTCGGGGTTTTCCTGGACTTGCTTCAACGCTTGCTGGACTTCGCCGTGCATCTGCGTGTTGAAGCTGTTGAGCTGGTCGGGGCGATTGAGGCTGAGCAGGGCGACGCCGGCCTCGATGGAAAACAGGATGTGTTCGAAGTTCATGGTCGTGAGGCCCTCACGGTGCACGCTCGGCGGTCAGCCGGCTCATTATTGGATCGGCGTGGTCAGCCGGTTTTGCCGGAGTATAGCTTCAACGTGATACATAAATGCAACGATAAAATTGATTTGGTGTGTCTTGTTTTGAGTTTGATGAAAATGAACTGCTCGCTGTGCTGGTCGGTAAATACCTGATAAATCCCCTGTTTTATTGGCTTTACGTCGATTATCAGCGGCACCGTATCAAGCCACGGCGACACCTGATTCAAGCGATACGCTTTTTCAGCTTTGTGCTTGTAAAAATGATGTGATACAAAATAAGCCAAGATCGGCATCGCTTTGCGAATACGCCATAAAAGGAATCCCCATGACTTGCTACAGTCTCGACGGCCTGACCCCGGTGGTCGACCCCACGGCCTACGTCCATCCCTCGGCGGTACTGATCGGCGACGTGATCATCGGCCCCCATTGCTATGTAGGGCCGCTGGCGAGTTTGCGCGGCGACTTCGGGCGCATCGTCCTCGAAGAAGGCGCCAACCTGCAGGACACCTGTGTGATGCACGGCTTCCCGGACAGCGACACGGTGGTCGAGCGCAACGGCCATATCGGCCACGGCGCCGTGCTGCACGGTTGCCGGATCGGCACCGATGCGCTGGTGGGCATGAATGCGGTGGTGATGGACAACGCCCGTATCGGCGCTCGCTCATTCGTCTCGGCGGCGGCGTTCGTCAAAGCCGGTTTCGAGTGCCCTGAGCAGTCGTTGGTGATGGGCGCGCCGGCCAGCGTCAAGCGCAGCCTCAGTGATGAAGAGGTGCACTGGAAACAAACCGGCACCCGTGAATACCAGCGCCTGGCTCAGCGTTGCCTGGAGCAGATGCAGGAATGCGCACCCCTGAGCGCACCGGAAGCTGATCGCCCACGCATCAGCGACAGCGGCCTGCGGCCCAAGGGCAGATGAATCGCCTGCATCCCGACGCCGCTAAAAACGGTATATTTTCTCTTTTTGCCTCGGTACGCCCATGTCGTCACTGACACCCCTGAACCAACTGATTACCCGCTTCCAGGAGCAGACGCCGATTCGCGCCAGTTCCTTGATCATCACCTTGTACGGGGACGCCATCGAACCCCACGGCGGGACGGTGTGGCTGGGCAGCCTGATCCAGTTGCTCGAACCCATCGGCATCAATGAACGGCTGATCCGCACCTCGATCTTCCGCCTGACCAAGGAAGGCTGGCTGACCGCCGAAAAAGTCGGGCGCCGCAGCTACTACAGCCTGACCGGTGCCGGGCGTCGGCGTTTCGACAAGGCCTTCAAGCGGGTCTACAGCTCCAGCGTGCCGGCATGGGATGGTTCATGGTGCCTGGTGATGCTCACGCAGTTGACCCAGGACAAGCGCAAACAAGTGCGTGAAGAGCTGGAGTGGCAAGGTTTTGGTGCGATTGCCCCGACCGTGCTGGCCTGCCCACGCAGCGACCGCGCCGACGTCAACGCCACCTTGCTCGACCTCGGCGCCCAGGAAGACACCATCGTCTTCGAAACCACCGCCCAGGATGTACTGGCCTCCAAGGCCCTGCGGGTGCAGGTGCGCGAGAGCTGGAACATCGAGGAGCTGGCGGCCCATTACAGCGAGTTCATCCAACTGTTCCGACCGCTCTGGCAAGCGCTTCGCGAGCAGGAACAGCTACAGCCTGCGGATTGTTTCCTGGCACGGGTCCTGCTTATCCATGAGTACCGCAAACTGCTGCTGCGCGACCCGCAATTACCCGATGAATTGCTCCCCGGCGATTGGGAAGGCCGCGCCGCCCGCCAGTTGTGCCGCAATATTTACCGGTTGATCTACGCCAAGGCCGAGGAATGGCTGAACAGCGCGCTGGAAACTGCCGACGGCCCGTTGCCGGACGTTGGCGAAAGCTTTTACCGGCGGTTCGGAGGCCTGAAATAAGGAGCGACGCTGTTCAGGAGAACGGGTGGAGTGATGTGGCGTAGAGAATAAAAATAAGCCTGCGTGAGGCCTGAACATGATGTCTTCAATTGCACAGCGCTGTGATGGGTTCGACCAATGGATCCATCAGATCAATCAGATCTGTGGCGCATTCGATGGGCAGATCCTGGGGGATGGTTTTTCCGGGCAGATCCGCGAGTACCAGAGCGGCGCGCTGAAACTCAGCTTTGTCGACGCCTGCCAGGCTCGCTTGTTTCGTACCCCCAGCCAAATCGCGGCGGGCGAGGGCGGCAAGTACTTTGCCGTGTTCCAGCTCGACGGCACGGCCGGCATGGCCCAGGGTGACAGCAAGGCGCTGTTGCGCGCCGGCGACATTACCCTGATCGATGCGGCGCACCCCAGCGACTTCACCTACAGCGAGAATTCGCGGCAGTTGTCGTTGATCCTGCCGTCGTACCTGGTGGAGCAGACCTTGCGTTTCAACCCGGTCAAATGCGGGCACCGGATCGAGGCGACGTCGCCGATGGCGATGCTGTCCCGGCAGCTGATTCTGGAGGCCACCCGGCAAGACAACCTGACCTTGCAGGAAAGCGAGGCGACGCTGGAGGCGATCATCAACCTGCTGCGCCCGGCGATCAGCCAGGCGGGCGAGGGCAGCGACGCCCATGAGCGAGTGTTCCGCAAGACGCTGGAGTGTATTGACCAGCACATTCGCTCCGAAGAGCTGTGCCCCGAGTGGCTGGCGCGGGAGGTGGGGATGTCGGTGCGCGGGCTGTACCGGATCTTTGCCCGCAAGGGCCTGGTGGTGGCGCGGTACATCAAGAACCGACGGCTGGATTTGTGTGCTGAATCCCTGCGCCAATCCAGGGTGGAGGAAAAGCTTTCGGTGCTGGGGTACTCGTGGGGGTTTTCGGATTCGAGTTATTTTTCGACGGCGTTCAAGTCACGGTTTGGCATTGCGCCGGGTGAGTACCGCAAACAACACGCCTGATCAGGGGATACGCCGATCAAAAATGTGGGAGCGGGCTTGCTCGCGAATGCGGTGGTTCAGTTGATGCATTGGGTGACTGACACACCGCATTCGCGAGCAAGCCCGCTCCCACATTTGGATCGCGTTTCGTTCAGTTGGGCATTCCATCTTCAATCGCAATCCCTTGCGCCCGCATTTCCTTGATCAACCCCGCCCTTGTGCCCGGCAGATTGAGCATTGCTTTGTGCCGTAACTCAGTCACTTCCGCAGCGCTATAGGGCTTGTAATCCACCGGCGTACTCTTGCCCGCCATCCCGTCCGGGCGCATCAGCCAGTTCAGCAAATCCGCCAGTTGCCCATCGTTCAGCGCCGACTGCGACATCCCCGGCACCCGTACCAAAAACTCCCGCCCGCCTGGCACCTTCAGAAAGTTGCCGACAAACCCGGTCATCCTCGGTGTGTCGTTCGCCGCCGAGCCCATGCCGCTGCCCAGATGGCAGCCGGCACACTGCAGCTGATAGTTGGTCGCCACGCTGTACCCGGCCTGGGCGATCGGCGTTTGCGGCGACTCATTGCCCGGTGCGTGCTTCTGGTTTGGATTGGGAATGGCCCGAGCCTGGGCGAGCGGGGTGGCGAAGACACACATCAAGCTCAGCAAAAACAACGTACGCATGACAAGCCTCTTGCACTGACCTGTGGCGAGGGCGCTTGCTCCCGTTGGGCTGTGCTGCGGCCCCAAGATCTCTGGGAGCGCTTCGCACTCCAACGGGAGCAAGCTCCCTCGCCACAAGGGTGAGTTAAACCGCGACGCCGCGAATGATCGAGACCGTGCAGTGGTAGATGTGGGATTTGGCCGCCAGGCACCAGTTCACATCGTTGTTGTTGAACGGCCGGTATGCCGGTTCCTCACTGTCGTTACGCGTGCACGCGCACTGGGCGCAGCTTTGCTTACCGCAGCAGTCGTTATAGGAAATGATGTAGTCCTTGCCATCCGCCGGGTTGCGGCAGGTGCCGATCCAGGTCACCTGGGACGCCTCGGTGCCCGGTGGGCAGGAGGTCACCGAGCCGCCACAGCAACTGCACAGGAAACCGTCGATGGAGCAGTAGCGCCAGTAGTCGCAACTGTTCGGGTCGCCCGGGTCACCGGCTTTCGGGTTATCGGCAGCCAGCGCCTTGCTGGTGCGGTCCAGGGGCAGCAGCAGGGGCAACGCGGCGCCCGCGACCATCAGCGAACCCATACGGGCCAACAGTTTGCGTCGCGACGTGGTGTCGGCCAGGCGACGGGTCGAGCGCTCGAATAACAGATCCAGCAATTTCATGAGAGTCTCCCTGCCTTAATCAGTGGCTATGGCCGTGGCTGTGGTCGTGGGGCTGCGGCTGGCTGTTGAGGTATTCCTGCAGCGTCGCGCTTTTCAGGTGTTCGACTTCGAACAGGCTGTCCAGGTGCTCGCGGGAATTGACCAGGCCCTTGGCGCGCAAGGTGCCGCTCTTGTCGATCAGCGCGGCATACGGCAGCTTGCCGATCTGGTAGGTCATGCCGACTTCCGGGCCGACCACGTAGGTGACGTCGTCCAGCTTGTGTTCGGTGATCAGCGCGTGCTGGGCTTCCATGTCGCCGTCGCTGATAAACACCACATCGAGTCGGTCAGCCTGTTCCCTGGCGATGGACTTGATCGCCGGCAACAGGGATTTGCAGATCGGGCAGGTGGGCGAGAGGAAGAACAGCAACTGGTTCTTCTCACCGGCATAGCCGAAGTTCACCGGGCGGCCTTTACGGTCGGAAGCGGTGACTTGCGGGGCCGGCTCATTCACCGCCACGCCCTTGTCGACCATCAGTGCGCCGGCCGGGGCGATGCGCCCGTGCAGCACACCAATCTGGCGCACCAGGCCCATCACGGCAAACGCCAGCGCCAGCAGCAGTACCCACAGCAGTACGTTGGAAACAATAAGGCCTTCCATTGATCACCTACCAATCAGTTTGAGCAGAAGAGGGGAGTTCGCCAGCAGGCCATCGGCTGCGGCGTAAATCAGCAGCGCGACGGCGCTGGCGGCGACGGTGACGAAGCCGTCGAAAAAACCCAGGTCACGGGCAATCGGCAGCACGCTGGCCAGCAGGGCCACGGCCACCAGTGCGCCGTTGCGCAACAGCAGGATCGGCCGCAACGGCTGCGCCTGGTCGGGGCCTGCGCAGCCGCAGTCGATGTCCCGGCGGCCGCGCCACAGGTTGATGCCAATGGCGGCGGCGTACAGTGCAATCAGGCCGGCGGCGCCGAGGGCGGCCCAGGAACGGCTGGCCGGCATCAGCAGGGCAAAGGCAATCACCAGTTCCAGCACCGGGATTACCCGGGCGGCGGGGCGAGTCACTGCCTCTGGCAGCAACTGGTAATCGGCCAGTTGCCGGGCGAAGCGTGCCGGTGCGCGCAACTTGTGGGTCGCGGCACTGGCCAGCAACACCGCGATGGCGAGGGCGCTGGCAATGATGAAGATCGGGTCGATATGCATGGCCGAACCTCTTTAGTAGCTCATGATCTGGGTCGCGGTCTTCGCTACCTTGGCCATGCTACCGGTGAGTTTATTGGTCTTGAGGTCGAAGATCTGCAAGCCGCCTTCGACGTCGGCGCCCAGCAACAGGGGCTTGTCGTCGCCGGTGGCCTGCATGCTCCAGACCGGGGTCGGGGCTTCCAGGGTGGCTATCTTCTTCATGGTCTTGAGGTCGTAGGCCCAGATGATGGTGCTCGGGTCTTCCCACTTCATCGGCTCGTGGTTGTCGTGCATCAGCACGTACATGCGGTTGAGTTTCGGTGCCACGGCCATCAACTGCCAGCCACCCGGGGCCCAGCCGGTTTTCTTTTCCGCGTCGGTGGTGAGTGACCAGGACGGCAGGATTTTCGGCTCATCGCCGGAGAAATCTACTGGGCGGATGGTGCCGGTGGTGGTGGTGAAGTAGTAGGTGTCGCCCACGTTCACCGCGCGTTCGTTGAGCTTCTCGGCGTTGGGGTCGAAGAAGTGCGTGCGGTTGCGCGAGGTTTCCTGGCCCTGCTCGTTCAGCGTCACCACTTGCAGGCTGCCGTCGCCGCACAGGGAGGCGAAGCGGCGAGTGCCGACCGGGTAATTGAGTACGCAGCCCGGGATCGCGATTTCGGCGGTGACGGAGCGGGACTGGGTGTCGACCACGGTCACCGAGGTGGAGGGTGTGAAGTTGTAGACGTAGACGAAGCGGTCATCGCCGCTGGTCTTCAGCCCATAGCGCTGGGTCAGGGATTCGGCGCGTTTGTTCGGGATCAGCACTTCCCAGGCGGGCGACAGGCTGGAGCTGTCCCAGGCGGTGAGCACATCGGTGCGATCGCCCCGGGTGCCGCGGGAATAGTAGATGTCGGCGCTGTACAGGGTCTTCTGGTCGTGGCTCAGGGCCGAGGGCGCGGCGAAGCCGGTGGGGACCATGCCGAGGACGCGCTTCTTGTCGGGATCTACCACGGTGACGCGGCCGACCACGAAGCTTTCGAATTCGACGTCTACCACGAATGCGCGGTGGGCTTCCGGTGGAAAGGCCAGGGTAGTCTGGCCGATGGTGTCTGGCGGTAAATCCGCCCGGGCGCTGTTCAAGCCGAGTACAAGCAGGCCCAGACCCAGCGCTGACTGTACGTTGATCCTGTTGCTTCGCATTAGGGGCACTCCCTGAATTATTGTGTTTTGCTAATCGCGGGTGCTTTGGCAGATTCTTGCAAGTGGATTCTGCCTTGTGGGGCGATTGCAAGAATTGTTGTGTCTGCCAAGTGGTTGTGTGTCTGTGCCAATGGTTTGGGGTAGGGTATATATCCGTTATTTTTGTTATGGCAGAAACGGGTTCCGCTCTTGCAGCGGCTCACTTTTGAACAGCCCTGTAGGCGCTGGCTTGCCGGCGATGGTCGTTAACGATGACGTTGGCATCCTGAATAAACGCGGCGACCTCACGTTTTTCGCCGGCAAGCCGGCTCCTACAGAAAAGCCGCTTCGCAAATGCCCCAATCTCACGACCCCACCAAAGGCAACGAAAAACTGAACACCGCCCCACACGGCTCCAGATTCTGCGCCCAGATATCCCCCTGATGCCGACCAATGATGTTCTTGCACAACGCCAGCCCAATCCCGTTACCACCCACCTTCGACGAAAAGAACCCGTCAAAGATTTTCTCCCGCGCCACGGCCTGAATCCCGCGCCCACAATCCTCGACACTCAACCGCGCCACGTTTCCATCCCGGCAGGCATGCAACCGCAGCACCCGACGCTCCACGGGCAGCTCACTCATCTCTTCAATGGCATTGAACGCCAGGTTCAGAATCACCTGCCCAATCAGCACCCTCTCGCACTGCACCATCAGCGGTTCCGCGCTCGGGACGATCTCCAGCCGCACCTGACTCGGCTCGGCCCGCAGGCTGATGAAATATCGGGTTTCCTGCAGCAACTCATTGAGGTCCACCCACTCCGCGCTCTGCTCCAGCTTGACCACATAATCACGCACACTCTTGATGATCGTTGACGCATGCTCGACCTGCCGCACGGCACTTTGCAGCCCCCAGTTCACCCCCTGGTCGGCACTGCGGGTATCGCCCAGACGAATCAAAACCCCCTCGATAAAGTTGCGCGTGGCCGCCAGTGGCTGGCTCAACTCATGAGCAATCGCCACCGCCATCTCGCCCATGGCGTTGTATCGGGCCAGGTATTCAAGCTGCTGTTCACTGACACGCCGGGCTTCCTCGGCGCGGATCAGGTCCCGCTTCACCTTGTCTTCCCGGGAAATATCCCGGAACTGCACCATCAGCACGTCGCGCCCGTCCAGGTGCACCAGCGTCGCGACCGCTTCCGAAAGAATCTCCACCCCGGCCTTGGAGCGATAACACCACTCGATGGTGCGCTGGCCACTGCGGGCCGCGCGCTCGAGCCAACGCAGGCCGATGGAGCGCTTGTACTTCGGTGCGTCCCGGGTCATGTCCGGGGCCTTGAGCGGGATCAGTTCTTCCAGGGTAAACCCCAGCGCCGACAGCGCCGCGGTGTTGGCCCAGAGGATGTCCTTGCTCTGCGCATCGTGAAGGATGGTGCAGATCGGCATGGCTTCGATCAGGGTGTGGAAATCATTGTTATTGGGTAGGTACATCGCGTAGCCCTTGGCGGTGGAGGGGACGACTACGGTGGCAAGTTATACCGGTTTGTATCCGGGGGCACGCTCAGAAGTAATCGGGGGCGCACTAGGGGATTTCTTTAGCCGGTGGGCTGCACGCCCCAATAGTTGACGGTGGTCGGGCTTTTTACACTGGACCCATCAACGCCCGACACGGCGTCCATAACAACTACAACGGAGAAAGCCCATGCTGCGTTCGGCCCTCGTGCAACCAGACGCTTTACCCGACGTGCAGCCCGCGCTGTTCCAGCAGGTGCTCGATGAAGTGCGCCAGCGCCGCGACGAGTTCGACGCCGGCTCCCACGTGCCACGGGACATGATCGAACGCTTCAAGCAGGTGGGCATCTACCGGGCGGCCACGCCCCGTTGTTTCGGCGGCGATGCCCTGGCCCCCGCAACGTTCTTGCAGATGATCGAGCGCATATCCGAAGCCGATGGCTCTGCCGGCTGGGTCGCCAGCTTCGGCAGCGCCGGGGTGTATCTTGCGGCCTTGCCCCAGGAAACCCTCGCCGAACTGTATGCCGACAGCCCCGATCTGGTGTTTGCCGGTGGCCTGTTCCCGTTGCAGCCGGCGGAAACCGTCGAGGGCGGCTGGCAGGTCAACGGCACCTGGAAGTTTGCCAGCGGCTGCAAAGGCGCCGACCTGCTGGGCGTGGGCATCGGTGCGGCGGGCGGCAAGCCACGCACTGCCGTGTTCAAGCCCGGCCAGGTTGAAATCATCGAAAACTGGGACGTGGTCGGCCTCAAGGGCACCGGCAGCCATGACCTGCGAGTTACCGACCAATACATCGACGAGCGCTGGACCTTCATCCGTGGCGGCGCCGCCACCATCGACGAGCCGCTGTTTCGTTATCCCTCGATTGCCTACGCCGCCCAGGTGCTGGCGGTGGTCAACCTCGGCCTGGCCCGCGCGGCCCTCGATGAAATCAGCGCCATGGCCAGCGGCAGCGGCATCACCGGCGCACCGAAACTGGCGGACCGCGCCTACGTGCGCATCGAAATCGCCAAGGCCGAAGCCCGGCTGAGCGCCGCTCGGGGTTTTTTCTACGGCGCCACCGAACAAGTGTGGAACTCGATCCTCGCCGGCAACCCGGTCACGGCCGAGCAAACCAGCCTGCTGCGCCTGACCGCCATTCACGTGTCCCAGGCCGGCGCCGCCGTGGTGCAGAGCGCCTACAGCCTGGCGGGCACCACCGCGATCTACCTGCGCCACCCGCTGCAGCGCTACCTGCGCGACGCCATGGTGGTGACCCAGCACGCCTTCCTCAGCGAAGGCCTGTACGACGGCGCGGGCTCGGTGTTCCTAGGCGTTCCTCCATTTCCTGGCTACATCTGACTTTCAAGGATCAACCCATGTCCCAAGCCACTCAAGAACCGCTGCGCGTCGTCTTCTGCATCGGCATCACCCAGAACTTTTTCGACCTGCCTACCGGCGAAGGCCTGAGCGTGTGGAAAGGCTTCAGCCAGATGATGGGCGACCTCGGCGCCATGCCGGGCATCAACGTGCTGGGGGCGATGGATGACGACCGCTTGATGGTCGGCCCGTCGACCACCTCGCCGTGGACCGTCTACATCATGGCCGACGTCGACTGCCACCAGTCGGTGATCGATGCCTGCAACCTGTTCCGTACCACGCCGGTGGGTGAATACAGCCTGTGGCGCTACGCCAAGGTTGAAGCGCGGATCGGCCGCCCGCTGACCATTCCCGAAGCGGCCAGGGTGTGAGCCATGGACCTGTTGCAGCGTGTTGAAACCCTTGAAGGGGAGAGCCAGGTAAGGCGCTTGATGGCGCGCTACATGGACCTGTGCGACGTGCCCCGGGCGGCGACCAACGTTCGCGAGTTGGCCGAGCTGTTCACCGTGGATGCGGTGTGGGAAGGCATTGGCACAAGTACCGCGCAGACCTTCGGCCAGCATCGGGGGCGCGACGCGGTGGCGGCGTTTGTCGGCAGCTACCTGCCACCGTCGGAACACTTTGCGCTGAACCTGCATTACCTCACCAGTGAGTCGATCCAGGTAGACGGCAGCGCGGCTGCAGGGCAGTGGATCATGCAACAGATTTCCACCTACGCCGACCAGCGCAGCGAGTTGTTCGGCACGCGGCTGACCATCGATTTTCGCCGTGTCGACGGCACCTGGCTGATCGCGCATTTCCGTACGCAGCGCCTGTTCAATAGCATGTTGGGGGTGAACCCATGAGTACCTTCGTCAGCGAATTTTTACTCGGTGGCAGCGGCCGACGCGTGGCCATCAAGGATTCCATCGACATCGCCGGGTATCCGACCCGCTCGGGCAGTCGTGCCTTTGCCGATGCTCCGCCGGCGACGCGGCATGCGCACGTGGTGCAGGCGGTCCTGGATGCCGGCTGGCAGATCGTCGGCAAGACCAGCCTGCATGAACTGGCATTTGGCGTCACCGGCATCAACGACTGGAGCGGTACGCCCGTCAATCCCCAGGCGCCAGACCGCGTGCCGGGCGGCTCCTCCAGCGGTTCGGCCGCGGCGGTTGCGGCGGGCCTGGCGGATATCGCCATTGGTACCGACACCGGCGGCTCGGTGCGGGTGCCGGCGGCGTGCTGCGGGATTGCCGGGTTGAAACCGACCTATGGCCGAGTCAGCCGCATTGGCGCGCAACCGGCGGTATCCAGCCTCGATTGCGTCGGGCCGTTCGCCGCGAACATGCAGGACCTGATTGCCGCGATGCAGGTGATTTGCCCGGGTTTCCAGACACAGGCGGCGCCGTCCGGCAGCGTGCCTGTGGGCTTTCTGGATGTGGCCTGTGAGCCATGGCTGAAGGCGAGCCTGATGGCTGCCGTCGACGCGGCCGGCTGGCGTCAGCAGCGTCTGCATCTGGACGACTTTGACACGGCGTTCGGCGCCGGCCTTACGGTGATTAACGTCGAAAACTGGGCAGCCTTCGGTCACCTCACCGGCAAGGGCCTGATCGGTGCGGATGTCGAACAACGCTTGTTGGCTGCCAGCCGCACCAGCGCTGCTGATTTGGCCGCAGCCGAAGTCGTGCGCACCCGCTTCAGTCATCAGGTGGACGCCGCGCTCGAAGAATTCTCCGTGTTGCTGCTGCCGACGATGCCGGACCTGCCGCCGACCCTGGCCGAAGCCCGCAACGGCAGCCAGGCCGTGGCCCGCATGACGCCATTGGTGCGGCCATTCAACCTCAGCGGCCACCCGGCGCTGACGGTGCCGGTGACCCTGGCCGACAGCGGGCTGAAGGTCGGGCTACAGATTGTCGGCCGCAAGGGCCAGGACGAATGGGTGTGTGCCCTCGGCGCACAACTGCAGCAGAGCATCACGGCTCGCCAATAAGAACAACGCCTTGAGGAGGGCTCCATGAGTACCCATGAATACCGGCTGATTGCCAAATCGAAAAGCCTCGACGAGTTGGTCAAGCACGATCGCGTCGACGTCTCGCTGTACAACGACCCGGCGCTGTTCGAGGCCGAACTGGAAAAGATCTTCTACCGCACCTGGGTCTGGGTCGCCCATGAAAGCGAAGTGCGCAACAGCGGCGACTTCAAGACCGCGACCATTGGCCGGCGCCCGGTGATTGTGGTGCGCGACAAGAAAGGCGCGATCAACGTGCTGGAAAACCGCTGCCGCCACCGTGGCGCCACGGTTTGCGAGAAGCACAAGGGCAACGCCACCGGCTTCACCTGCCCGTATCACAGCTGGTCCTATGGTTTGGACGGCAAGCTGCGGGCGCTGCCTTACCCGGACGGCTACGAAGGCATCCTGGAAAAGTCCGAGTTACCCCTGACCAGCCTGCGGGTGGACAGCTACGCCGGGATGGTATTCGCCAGCTATAACGACGATATCGAACCGTTGGCCGACTTCCTCGGCGGCGCCAAACACTGGATGGACCTGTTCATGAAGCAGGGCGCCGGCTACCCGATCAAGACCCAGGGCGAACACAAGTTCAGCTTCAAGGGCAACTGGAAGATCCAGCTGGAAAACACCACCGACGGCTACCACTTCCCGATCGTGCACAAGTCGTTCATGTCGTCGGTGGACGCCGAGACCTCGGAAATGCTCTCGTTCATGACCGACGAGCAGGCCGTCACCCATTCCCTGGGCAATGGCCACAGCGTGATGGTGATGGTGCCCGAGCATGTCGACCTGGACCACGACGACGGTACCGAGCAATTGCAGGAGCGTTTCGCCCACGTCACCGAAGAACTGTCGAAAACCATGGAGCCGGCCCAGGTGCGACGCATCGTGCGCTCGCTGCACGGCGCCGGGTTCAACCTCAACCTGTTTCCCAATGTCGCCATGTCGATGTCGTTCTTCCGGGTGCTGCGCCCGGTGTCGGTCACCGAGACCGAAATCCGCCACGTCGCCCTGGGCATGGAGGGCGGCCCACAGGTTGCCAACCGCGAGCGCCTGCGCATCCACGAACACTTCCAGGGCCCGTTCGGCTTTGGCAGCCCCGACGACGCCGAAGCCTGGGACCGGGTGCAACGCGGCTCGTATGCCGGCGTGGACGCACCGATCCTGGTCAACCGTGGCCTGAACCGCGAAGTGCTGGCCGACAACGGCGACAAGGTATCCCACGCCACTGATGAAGGCGGCATGCGCGGGGCCTATGACATGTGGAAAAGGATGATGAGCCAATGAACACCCTGACTGGTTTTACCGCACCGCTGGCCCAGGCCATCGAATTCATCTGGCGTGAAGCCGAACTGCTGGACCACAAGGACTACGTGCAATGGGCCGCGTTGTGGAGCGAGAGCGGGCGCTACGTCGTGCCGATCGACCCGGACACCGAGGATTTTGAAGCCAACCTCAACTACGCCTATGACGATGCGCGCATGCGTGACCTGCGCATCGAACGGCTGACGGCGGGGTATTCACCGTCAGCGGTGGATGCGGCGAAAACCGTGCGCAGTGTCTCGCGATTCACCCTGGTGGAAGCGGCGGGCGAGGTGGTGGAGGTTAACTGTGCGCAGCTGCTCTATGCCTACAAGCGCGGGGTGCACACGCCGTTCGTGGCCGACCTGAATTACCGCATCCGGTTCAGCGCCGGGGTCGCGACCCTGGAGCGCAAGGTGGTGCGGCTGATCAATTCCACCGACAGCCTGAGTGCACTCGGCTTTCTGTTGTAAGCACGATTCAAACAACGACACAAAACCAATGTGGGAGCGGGCTTGCTCGCGAATGCGGTGGATCAGTCGCCACATGCATTGACTGACACACCGCATTCGCGAGCAAGCCCGCTCCCACAGTTGAGATGAGGACATCCTGATGAACCGAATCGCGCTTGTAACCGGCGCCTCCCGTGGCCTCGGCGAATGCATCGCCCGGCGCCTGCACGCCGCAGGCTACCGCGTGGGCCTGGCGGATGTGCACCTGGACGGCGTGCAGCGCCTGGCCTCTGAACTCGACAACCGCGGCGAAACCGCCGTCGCCATCGAGCTGGATGTGCGCAACAAGGCCGATTTTATTCGCGCCCGGGACTTGCTCAACGAGCGCTGGGGCGGCACCGATATCCTGGTGAACAACGCCGGGGTGTCGAAAGTTGCGGCGCTGATGGACATCACACCCGAGGAATTCGACGAATCGATGGCGATCAACCTGCGGGGCACGTTCGTGGCCTGCCAGGTGTTTGGTGCGCATTTCGCCGAACGAGGGTTCGGGCGCATCGTCAATATCGCCTCCCTCGCCGGGCAAAACGGCGGAACTGCCACTGGCGCGCATTACGCCGCGGCCAAGGGCGGCGTGGCTACGCTGACCAAGGTCTTCGCCCGTGAACTGGCGCCCCGGGGCGTGACGGTCAACAGCATTTCGCCAGGCCCGCTTGATTTGCCGGTGGTGCGCGAAACCGTGGCGCCGGAGCGCCTGGAGCAGATCCTCAAGATTATCCCGACGGGCACCCTCGGCGACCCGCACACCATCGCCGACACCGTGCTGCTGTTGATCGCCGACCACGCCGCCTCGATCACGGGCGCGTGCTGGGACATCAACGGCGGGCTGTTCATGCGCTAGTCATCGCCGAAGAGAGTGGGCCTGCTGCGCAGTCCAGCGGGAGCAAGCTCCCTCGCCACAGGTTAGCGTTCAACCGAAACAACAGGATTCAGGTGCTGCAATGATGAAGGTGAAGATCGAACGCATCGTCGATGAAGCGCTGGATATCCGTTCCTTTCGCCTCGTGCGCAGTGACGGCCAGCCCCTCGACAGTTATGAGCCCGGGGCCCATGTGGACCTCACCGGGCCAACCGGCGTCACCCGCCAGTATTCGCTGTGCAGCCCGCCCCACGATGGCCGCGCGTACCTGGTGGCGGTGAAGAAAGAGGCGCAATCCCGTGGCGGCTCCCTGGCCCTGCATGAGCAGGTGCGGGAGGGCATGGAACTGGAGATGGGCGCGCCGCGCAACCTGTTCCGCCTCGACCCGGAGGCGCCGGCCCATGCGCTGTTTGCCGCCGGTATCGGGGTGACGCCGCTGTTGAGCATGGCCTATCGACTGGCCGACAGCGGCCAGCCGTGGCGCCTGCACTATTTTGCACGTTCGGCGCAGTACGCGGCGTTTACCCAGCTGTTGGCCGATACATTCGGCGAGCATGTGCAGTTTCACTATGGCGTCGAGCCGGGCGCGCTGGATGCGGCCTTGAGCGCCTGCCTGGACCAGGCGGGCGCGGTTGCCCACGTCTACACCTGCGGCCCCGCACCGTTCATGCACAAGGTGGTGGAAGTGGCGGCCCGCAGCCGTCCCGAGGAGGCGATTCACCTGGAGCACTTCCAGGCCGACCCGGCGGCGAACGCCGGGCCCAGCGGTGGTTTCGAGGTGGAGCTGGCCAGCTCCGGCGCGGTGCTGCAAGTACCGGCGAATACCAGCCTGGTGGACGTATTGCAGGCCCACGGTTGCGACATCGACACCGAGTGCCGCGAAGGCCTCTGCGGCACCTGCATTGTCGAGGTGCTGGAAGGCGTGCCCGAGCACCGTGACAATTGCCTGTCGACCAAGGAGAAGGCCGCCAACCGGCAGATTTGTGCGTGTGTTTCCCGGGCGGTTTCCGCTCGTCTGGTATTGGATATTTGATCGGCGCTACCCGTAAGATTGCTGGGACCAAAAAAATAAAAAATGTGAGGCCTTGCGGTCATGATGAGTTCAACGGTGCAACGTAACGAATCGTTCGAGCGTTGGTTACAGCAGGTTAACCAGGCCTGTGGACGCTTCGATGCCAGGGCCCTGGGCGCGGGGTTTTATGGGGAGTTGAGCGAGTTTCGCAGCGGCGCGATCAAGCTCAGCGTGGTCGATATGGCCCAGGTGCATCTGTATCGCAGCAGCAAGGAAGTCAGTACGGGCAATGAAGGGCACTACTACGCGGTGTTCCAGTTGCAGGGCAGCGCACAGCTGGAACAGGGCGACAACCGTGCGCAACTGGGCTGCGGTGACATCGCCCTGATCGACGCCTGCCGCCCCAGTGACATGACCTACCACGACAACTCCCGGCAATTGTCGCTGATCCTGCCGCGCCAGGTGGTGGAGCGCGGTTCGCACTTCACGACGGTCAACTGCGCGACGCGGATCTCGGCGCGCACGCCGTTGGCGCTGATGGCCAGCCAGATGGTGCTCGATACTCGCCAGCAAAACGACCTGGGCATGCAGGAAAGCGAAGCCGTGCTGGATGCATTGGTCAGCCTGCTGCTGCCGGGGATCAGCGCCCGGGACAACGGTGTGGACACCCAGGAACGGCAGTTTCGCAAGACCATCGCCTACATCGATGCGCACATCGGCGCCGAAGAACTCTGCCCCGAGCTGATCGCCCGGGAAGTCGGAGTGTCGGTGCGCGGGCTGTACCGGATGTTTTCCAAGCGCGGGCTGGTGGTGGCGCAATACATCAAGCACCGACGCCTGGATTTCTGCGCCGAAACCCTGCGCCATTCGCCGGCGGAGCAGAAGCTGTCGGCACTCTGTTATGCCTGGGGCTTCTCCGACTCCAGCTACTTCTCATCGGCGTTCAAGTCGCGCTTCGGCGTGTCACCGGGCGAGTACCGCAAGCGCTATAGCCATCATTGATGCGTGCCGCTCCCGAACCTGGAATGCATTTTCCTGTGGGAGCCGGGCTTGCCCGCGATGCAGGCCACTCGGTCTGACAGGTACACCGCAGCGATCCCATCGCAGCCTCGCTGAAGCTCGACAGCTCCCACATTGGAATGAGGTCAACTGTGGGAGCTGGCTTGCCTGCGATGCAGGCCACTCGGTCTGACAGGTAAACCGCAGCGATCCCTTTGCAGCCTCGCCAAGGCTCGACAGCTCCCACATTCAATCATCGCGCCCTAGGGATACAACACCTCGCGGACCAGCATGGCGATGCTGGTCACGCCCATCTTTTCCTTGATCTTGGTGCGGTGCACGTCAACGGTCTTCACGCTGATGTTCAGCTCGCGGGCAATCACCTTGCTCGCCTTGCCGTCCACCACCAGCATCAACACTTCTCGCTCCCGGCTCGTCAGCAGCGCCAGCTTGCCTTGCAGGTGCTCGCGCTGTTCCTGGTCGGCCTGGGCCTGTACAGCGGTCTTCAGTGCGGCCTGGATGCGGTCGATCATCTGTTGCGGGTTGTAGGGCTTCTCGACGAAATCCAGCGCGCCGTTTTTCATTGCGGTGACCGACATCGGTATGTCGCCGTGGGCCGACACGAAGATGGTCGGCAAGGTACTGCCGCGCCGGTTGAGGATCTCCTGCAACTGGAAGCCGCTGGTCTGCGGCATGCGCACGTCCAGCACCAGGCAGGCGGGCTGGCGCGGGTCGTAGTGCGCAAGGAACTCTTCGGCCCCGGCGAAACATTGGGCCTTTATGCTGACCGACTCCAGCAGCCAGGCCAGCGAGGTACGCAGGTCTTTGTCGTCATCAACGATGTAAACAATCGGTGTGCGAATTTCCATCAGGGACTGCCACGAGAATTTCTAATTGTTGTTTTCGCACGCGGGCACGCTGCGGCGGACATTGGCTCATCTGTGGAGCCTTGCCAGCAGAATACCCAGTGTGAACGGCCCTGACGATAAAGAAACCACCTAGTCGGCATGGGGATCGTCTGAATGGTCGCGCCGCACGGGGCGTCTTAGTCTTGTGGCATCACCCACGGACCGTAAAGGGGCACCGACATGGCCGACCTGAGCCAGCAGCAAATCGACTTTCGCAACGCCATGGCGCAACTGCCGGCCGCGGTGAACATCATCACCACCAACGGCCCGGGCGGGCGTTGCGGGATCACGGCGAGTGCGGTGTGCTCGGTGACGGATTCGCCCCCCACGGTGTTGGTGTGCGTGAACCGCGGGAGTGCGACCCATGATGTGTTCCGTACCAATGGGCAGCTGTGCGTGAACGTGCTGTGCGGGGAGCAGGAAGAGCTGGCGCGGCACTTTGCCGGGATGACCCAGGTGCCCATGGCGGAGCGGTTTGCCTGGGACCTGTGGGACGGAGGCGAGGCGGGGGTGCCGGTGCTGCGGGATGCGCTGGTGCAGCTGGAAGGGCGTATCAGTGAGTGCAAGGAGGTAGGGTCGCATTCGGTGATGTTCGTGGAATTGTCGCGGGTTGGGGTGCGGGGGCAGGGCGACAGCCTGGTGTACTTCAACCGGCTGTTTCACCGGATTGAGCATGCTGGCGCCCATTGCTGAAGATGCAGGGGATCAAATGTGGGAGCGGGCTTGCTCGCGAAGGCGGTGTATCAGAAACCTATTCATTGGCTGACACTCTGTCTTCGCGAGCAAGCCCGCTCCCACATGGGGCCTGCGGGGTAGTTGTTGGTCAGATGCGAAAGCTGCCCACCAGCTGATTCAAGCGTTCCGCTTCACGCTCAAGCTCGGTACAGGCCTGCAGCGTCGACTGCAGGTTTTCCACCCCGGCCTGGTTCAGCATATTGATCTCGGTAATGTCCACATTCAGCGCTTCCACCACCGACGTCTGTTCCTCGGTCGCCGCCGCCACCGACTGGTTGACGTTATCAATCTCGCCAATCCTCTGCGTCACACTGGCCAGCCGCGTACCCGCCAGGTTGGCGATGCTCACGCTTTCCTCGCTGTGCTGCTGGCTCTCGGTCATGGTGCTGACGGATTCCCGTGCGCCCACCTGCAACTCTTCGATCATCTGCTGAATCTCCAGCGCCGACTCCTGGGTGCGATAGGCCAGGCTGCGCACCTCATCGGCCACCACCGCAAACCCGCGCCCGGCCTCACCGGCCCGGGCCGCTTCAATGGCGGCGTTCAGTGCCAGCAGATTGGTCTGCTGGGAGATGCCCTTGATCACCTCCAGGATTTGCCCGATGTTCACCGTCTTGTGATTCAGCGCATCGATGTGCACGCACGAGGCGCTGATCTTGCCCGACAGTTCATTCATCACGGCAATCGTGCGCTCCACCACCTGGCGCCCGTCCTCAGCCTGTTGCCGGGCGCCGGAGGCTTGCTGCGAAGCGTCGGAGGCATTACGGGCGATTTCCTGGGCGGCGGCGCCCAGTTCGTTGATCGCCGCCGCGACACTGTTGGTGCGGGTCGCCTGTTCATCGAAGTTGTTCAGCGAGGAATTCGAGGCCAGCAGCACCCGCTTGACCACCTGGTTGACCCCGAGCCCCGCTGAAGACACTTCGCGAATTGACTGGTGGATACGTTCGACAAAACGGTTGAAGGCGCTGGCCAACTGGCCGATCTCGTCCCGGGATTGCACCTCCAGCCGCCGCGTCAGGTCGCCTTCGCCCCGGGAAATGTCCTCCATCACCCGGGTCAGGGTTTGCAGCGGCCGGGTGATGCGCAGCGCGGCGTACCAGATCAACAGCAGGCCGAGCAGGGCCGAGCCGCCACCCAGCAGCAGTTCCAGGGCGGTGCTTTTCACCCCTTGGGCATCGAGTTGCTGTTGCAGCGCAGTGACCGGCGCCAGCAGCACCGACTGCGGCACGCCCACCAGAACGCCCCACGGTGCGGCACCGGCAATCGGTGCCAGCGGTTCGAGTAGCTTGATTTGCTGTTGATCGACAAAGGTTTGCGGTTGCCCCTGGCGCAACGCGTCCAGTACCTGGGCGCCATCGTGCATGACTTCGCTGATCGGCTGCCCGAGGCGGCTGGCGTCCTCGCTATAGGCGGAAATCACGCCTTCGGGGCTGACGATGCTGACTTGCCCGTGGCCGTCGAACAGTTGCCCGGCGCTGGTATGGCTGGCCTGTTGCAAGGCCGCCAGGTTGATGTCCAGGCCAATCACCGCGATCACCTTGCCGTGCTCCATCAGCGGGAACGCAATGCTGGTCACCAGCTTGCGGCTGCCGGAAGCCTCGTCGAAATACGGCTCCAGCACACAGGCCCTGGCGGTGTCGCGGGCGCAGGTGTAGAAGGCGTTGTACGGCGCGCCGCTGGGGCCGGGCGAGGTATTGGCCAGCAGCGCTTCGTCGCCGACTACCGCTGTCAGTTCACCCGGGGTGGCCTGCACCCAGTATTGGGCGAAGCGCCCGGCCTCGTTGCTGCCGACGGCGGCCTGGTCGACGAAGTGGGCATCGTCACCGTCCAGGGCATTGGCTTCGAAAATGACGTAAATCCCGAGCAGGTCGGGCTTGTCGACCAGGGCCTGGCGCAGCTGGGTATTCAGCTCCTGGCGCAACTCTGGGCGGGTCAGTTTGCCCTGTTGTTGCAGTTGCCGCAGGTACAGCACATAACGCGACAAGCCCTGGCCGTATTCATGGGTTTGCATGAAGGTGCGTTGCACCTGCATGGCCTGAACTTGCCCCAGGGCCTGCATGTGTTCCTTGGCGGCGGCAGCGAGCATGTCGCTGCTGGCCTGGGCCACGTGCTGGCTGCTCTGGTGGGTCTGGTACAGCGACAGGCTCATCAGCAGGCCGACCACCAATAACAGGCAGAGGCCGGCGAGCAGGGCGATCTTGCTCTGGATCGTGAGGAATTTCTTGTGCATTGCGAAGGCCTTGGCCAGGCGGGGCGATGGCGGCGCCACCGCCCCGGCCGGGCTTAGAAGTTAGTGGCGAACACCACTTGGCTGTAGAGGTTTTTATCGTGGTTGCCCAGCTGCGTGCCCCCTTGCTCGGCGCTCTTGTCCGGCTGGTACAGGCCGATCAGCGGCATCACCGTCAGGTGGTCGTTGACGTGCCATTCGGCGTACAGGTCCAGCTCGTGGCCGTCGTTGTTGCCGAGGTTGCGGTCGATGGTCTTGAAGTCGAACAACACCGCGCCGACGTTGAGGTTCTGCAGGGGCGAAACCTTGAACGTGACGTTCTGGATGCGTGAGTTGTTGTTGAACGGCCCGGCGTAGTTGCCCGCCACTTCACCCTGGAACCAGGTGCCGTAGCCACGGCTGAAACCGTAGAACAGCGGGTCGAAGCCTTCCGAGAAGCGGCTGTAGCGGTAGCTCACATACGGCGTCCAGGTCACGTCGGAGAAGGTCCAGCCAGCTTCCAGGTACCAGGCGTCTTCGTTGCCGGTGTGGGGCTTGTCCTGCCAGGCGTATTCGCCGGACAGGAACAGGTTGGTCACCCCGGCATTGCCCGTGGCCCGCAGGCTATAGGTCTTCATGCCATCGCGTTCCAGCTGCGTGGGGGAGGCGTACTGCTTGTCGACGTCGGTGGTGTCGATGTACGTCAGCCCCACGGTGCCTTCGGCGGCCACGTGTTCGAGGGTGGCGACGTACATCTCGGTCTTGGCCTGGGCACGGTTATCGGACTTGAGCCACATCAGGTCGCTGCGCCAGCCGTCCTTGCCGCCCAGGCGCAACACGGCGGTTTCGTCGAAGGCCTTGCGGGCGGCGATGTAGTAGCCGCCGCCGCGATTGAGGTCGCCATCGGCCACGCCCTTGCCGAAGTTCAGCGCGTCGCCGTCAATCAGGAAACCGTCGCCGACCACGATGTTCTGGCGGCCGAAGGACAGGTCCACGCCATTCTCGCCCAGGGCCTCAAACAACTTGCCCGAGCGCCAGCCGAGGTAGGCGTCTTCGAATTTTGTGGTGCGCTCCGAACCGTCGCTGAAACCTGCGGCATCGCCGTCGCCCCAGGTGCCGGAACTCAGCAGGTTGGCCGCACCGTAGGTGGTGCCGGCGCCGCTGAAGCTTTTGTCGAAGCTCAGGCCGTACTTCACGTAGCCCTCGCGCCAGGACGAGGAGCCCTTGGCCAGGCGGCCGGATTGACTGTAGTTCTGCTGGCTGTGGAAGGCACCGAATACCGCTTCCAGCGTGGCGTTCAGATGACTGCTGTCATCGGCGTACAGCTCATAAGCGCCGGCCGGGTTGGCGCCGATCATCAGCGCGAGGGTCGAGAGACGAAGCAAGGGGGACTTGAGCATGGTGTGGCATCCATTCTTGTTCATGACCACAGGGTTGGGGTCTGCCGCGATACTAATGCTGGCGAAGTGACGTGCCTTTTGTCTGGTTGCCAAAGACTTGACTGTGCTTGCCAGAATCCACGGTTTGGCAGCCCGGCCAATACGACTGGCACGCAGGGCAAAACCCGAGCGACCTTGAGCCCTGACAATCGTCGGCAACTTCGATGATTTCCAAGGTCGTTTTTCTATGTTCACTGCACACAGATTTTCCCTGGCCGGCCTGCTGTCGCTGGTCCTGGCCCACAGCGCATTCGCCGCTGAATGCAGCCCTGACCAGAGCCGTGGCGCCCAGGTTTTCGCCAACGAATGCAGCGTGTGCCATGCGGTGGCGAAGGGCGGCGCGACAATGATGGGGCCAAACCTGGCAGGCGTTTACGGGCGTAAATCCGGCTCCCTGGCGGGCTTCAGCTACTCCCAGGCGATGCGTGACAAAAACGTCGAGTGGCAAGCCGAGACCATCGCGCAATTCATCACCCAACCCCAGGCGTTTGTGCCCGGCACCTACATGCCCTACATGGGCCTGGCTTCGGCCGACGATCGCCAAGCGGTCGCCTGCTTTCTCAAAGAACAACATTGAATACAGGTGAATCATGAGCAACGTTGAAATCCTGCCGCAGGTGGCTGCATTCCTGGACCGTCGTCATGGCTGCTTTATCGATGGCCAATGGGTATTTGCCGAGGGCGAACACATCAAGGTGATCAACCCGGCCACCGGGCAAACCCTTTGCGAAACCCTCGACGCGCCGCTGCACGTGGTGGAGCAGGCGGTGCAGTCGTCCCATGCGGCGTTCAAGTCCCGCGTGTGGTCGGGATTGCGCCCGGCCGACCGTGAGCGGATTTTGCTGAACTTCACCGCATTGGTTGAGGCCCATGCCGAGGAGCTGGCGCAGCTGGAAACCCTGAGCCAGGGCAAGTCGATCAACCTGGCGCGGGGGCTGGATCTGAATGCCACGGTGGAGTTCATGCGCTACATGTCGGGTTGGGCGACCAAGATTGAAGGGCAGACCTTTGACGTGTCGATCCCTTTGCCGCCGGGGGCCAGGTTCACTGCGTTCACCAAGCGCGAGCCAGTGGGCGTGGTGGTGGGCATCGTGCCGTGGAATTTCCCGCTGCTGATTGCGGCCTGGAAATTGATGCCGGCGCTGGCGACCGGGTGCACGGTGATCATCAAGCCGGCGATGGAAACGCCGCTGACGGCGATGCGCCTGGCGGAGCTGGCGCTGGAGGCGGGGATTCCGGCGGGGGTGTTCAACGTGGTGACCGGCGGCGGTGCGTCGGTGGGGGGCGTTCTGACTGCTCATCCGTTGGTGAGCAAGGTGTCGTTTACCGGTTCGACTGCGGTGGGCAAGAGCGTGGGGGTGGCGTGCATGGAGAATATGACGCGGTTTGCCCTGGAGTTGGGGGGCAAGAATCCGATGATCGTGTTGGCGGATGCGGATATTGATAAGGCGATCCAGGGGGCGATCCTGGGTGGGTTGCTGAACAACGGACAGGTGTGTGCGGCGGCTTCGCGCTTTTATGTGCATCGTTCGGTGTATGACCGGTTTGTCGAGGGGTTGGCGGCGGCGGTGTCGGCGATGCCGTTGGGGGCGGGGATGGATGGTGAGGCGGCGATTAATCCGTTGGTGTCGCGCAAGCAGCAGCAAGGGGTACTGCGCCATATCGAGCAGGCCCGGGCTGAAGGGGCGCGGGTGGTGATCGGTGGGGATGAGGTTGCGGGTGAGGGGTTTTATGTGCGGCCGACGATTTTGGCGGATATCGATCATGGGATGGCGGTGGCCCGGGAGGAGGTGTTTGGGCCGGTGTTGGGGGTGATGGCGTTTGATGATGAGGATGCGGTGATTGAGTTGGCCAATGACAATCGGTATGGGTTGGCGGCCAGTCTTTGGACCAATGATCTGGGTAAGGCGATGAACCTGGTGCCGCGGATCGAGGCGGGGACGGTTTGGGTGAATGCGCATGTGTTGCTGGACCCGGCGATGCCGTTTGGCGGGGTGAAGCAATCGGGGATGGGGCGGGAGTTTGGGCGGGCGGTGATTGAGGCTTATACCGAGCTGAAGTCGGTGTGTATTGCGCATTGATTGGGGGCATATCCGTTATTTAGGTAACGGCCACCTATGGTTTCGCTCTTACAGCGAGTCACTTTGCAAAAGCGGCAAAGTAACCAAAGCGCTCTGCCCCGCCTGTCGGCGCCTCGCCTAGGCTCGGCGTTCCCTCACTCCGGCAGCACGAAGCGGGCCGCCGCGACGGGCCATCCATGGCCCGGCGCGGCTAAACCGGCGTCCTGCCGGTTTACCCGCTGCGCAATACCTGCGTTCGGCCTCGGGCTTATTGGGGCAGTCAGATCAAGATCAAAAGCAAGAGCACAGCGGCCTGAAAGCCGACCTGAGTGTTAAAAGCCAGATCAAAAACCAGAGCGAAAGCAGAGCTGCTTTTCTGTAGGAGCTGGCTTGCCGGCGATGCAGACACCTCGGTGCATCAGGCACACCCAGTTGATGCCATCGCCGGCAAGCCAGCTCCTACATTTGAACCGTGCCCGCTTTAGCTTTTGATTTGGCTTTTAAACACTCAAGCCGGCCGGTAGGCCGCTGTGCTCTTGATCTGCTTTTGATCTTGATCTTGGGCGCCCCGTTAAACCACGCTGGCCGAACGCAGGCTTTGGAGCGTGGGTAACCCGGCAGGACGCCGGGTTAGCCGTCCTGGGCCAAGGATGGCCCATGACGGCGGCCCACGGTCCAAAGCCGGAGTGAGGGCACACCGAGCCTAAGCGAGGTGCCGAGTGGTGGGGCAAGAGCGTTTTGCTTACTTTTGCGCTTTTCAAAAGTGAGCCGCTGTAAGAGCGGAACCAATAGCAGCCGTGACCGCAGCAACGGATATGTACCCATAACCCCGCCATCCCCCCCGCTAGCCCCCGCATTGCACCCGCAGCCCAGAGCCGATAGTCTTGCAAATCATTACCAGCCCAATCGCCCCAGCACCCCCGGGCCCATTGGGTAAAAGGAGAGGTTTGTGAACATCGGACAGTTCGCCTTTCAACGCCAGGTTGAAAATCTATACGTCGACCACAACGCCTGGCTACGTACCCTGTTGCGGCGCAAGCTGGGCAACGCATTCGACGCCGCCGACCTGGCCCACGACGTCTACCTGCAACTCATGCGCAAGGGCCAACTCCCGCCCACCGCCGAATCCCGGCGACACCTGACCCAGATCGCCAACGGCCTGGTCATCGACCTCTACCGCCGCCGCCAGATCGAATCCGCCTACCTGCAAGCCCTGGCCCTGTTGCCCGAACCCTGCGCCCCCGATGAAGAAACCCGCGCCCTGGCCATCGAGGCCCTGATCCAAATCGACGCCGCCCTGCACAGCCTGCCACCCAAGGCGCGCCAGGCCCTGTTGCTGTGCAAGCTCGATGGCCTGAGCTACCGCGAGATCGCCGCCGAGCTACAGGTCTCCGTCTCCTCGGTGGAAAAGTACATCGCCGCCGGCCTGCTGGCCTGCTACCAGACCCTGTACGGCTGACCCTCGCAATGTCGACCGAGCAGCCAATCTCCCCGGATATCATCGAGCGCGCCGCCGCCTGGATGGCCCGCCTGTGGGCCGATGACGCCAGCGCCGAAGACCACGCCAACTGCCTGCACTGGCGCGCCGAACACCCCCATCACGAACTGGCCTGGACGCGCCTGCTGGGCTTCGAACAAAAACTCCACAGCATCCCCGCGCCGGTGGCCAGGCACAGCCTGGCCGAACCCGACGCTCCCGACTCCCCCGACCGCCGGAGCACCCTGCGCCTGCTGGGCCTGTTGGTCGCAGCCGGTGGCCTCACCTACGGCGTGCGCCACACCGACGCCTGGCAACTGGCGAGTGCCGGCCATAGCACCCGCACCGGCGAAGTTCGCGAAGTGGTATTGCCCGACGGTACCCGCCTGGTATTGGGCTCGGCTTCAGCAATTGACGTGCAGTTCGATGACGACCAGCGCCTGGTGCTGCTGCGGGCCGGCGAGGTCTTCATCACGACCGCGCCGTCACCCCGGCCGTTTCGGGTGCAGAGTCGCCAGGGCGTGTTTCATGCCCTGGGCACGCGCTTCAGCCTGCGCCAATGCGACGACGGCAACTGCCAGTTGGCCGTGCTTGAGGGCGCCGTGCAGGTACAGCCCGACCATGGCGCAGGTGCGCGGGTGGAGGCAGGTCAAGGCGCCACGGTTTCCAGGGACACCGTACAGCCGACTGCGGCGGTGACTGACCGCAGCATCGCCTGGGTCAAGGGCCTGTTGGTGGCCGATGGCACCCGGCTGGACGAACTGATCGCCGAGCTGGGACGCTACCGCCGCGGTGTACTGCGCTGTGCGCCTGAGGTGGCGATGCTGCGGGTCAGCGGTGTATTGCACCTGGACAATACCGACCTGGCGCTGGACAACCTGGCCGCCGCGTTGCCGATCCAGGTGGTGCGGCGCACCCGCTATTGGGTGACGGTCCGCGCCCCTGCCTGAAAATTCCTTGAGGTTTCGATTGAGGGTTTTGGCCGCTCGTTCGGAAGATAAGGTAAGGGCGAGCAAAGGCTCATTCAGTCAGGGAGACTTCATGAGTAACAAGGATGTGGCTGCGGCCAAACCCAGGGGGCGCGGCGCGGTCTCGCAAGTGTTGCGGCCGGTGCGCGGGCGACTGATCGCTGCGGCACTGCTGGCCGGTGTGGGCAGTATGCTGACGCTGGTGCCGCTGGGGGGCATTGTGCATATCGCCAGGGTCGCCCTCGGCGCGCCGTCGATGGCCCAGGCATCGGGCGAGGTCTGGTTGACCATCAGCCTCAGCCTGGCGAGCCTGTTCGCGGGCCTGCTGTTGATGACAGTTGCGGAGACGGTCGCGCACCTGGCCGACAACCACATCACTCGCCACTTGCGCCTGGCCATCGCCCAGCGCCTGAGCCAGGTGCCGCTGGGCTGGTTCACCGAGCGGGCGTCGGGCGAGGTCAAGCAGGCAATGCAGGACGATATCGGCACCCTGCATAGCCTGACTGCGCATTTCTACACCACCGTGGGCCGTTGTGCCGGGGCCGTGCTGCTGTCGGCGGCTTATCTGTTCATGGTGGACTGGCGCATGGCGCTGGTCTCGCTGTTGCCGTTTCCGGGGTTTTTGCTGTTTTTTACCCGGGCGATGAAAGCCAGCGGCAGCCACATGCAGTCCTTTGTCGAGCGCATGACCCGGGTCAATAACGCGGTGGTCGAGTTCGTCAACGGCATTCCGGTGGTCAAGGCCTTCGGTGCCACCGGCAAGGCCCACGCCAGTTACCGCAAGGCGGTAGATGAGTTCAGCGAAGCCTTCGTTGAGTTCACCCGTCCACTGGTGGGGACGATGGCCAATGCCAACGCGATGATCGCCCCGGTGACGGTGCTCGCCATGGTGCTGACGTTTGGCCTGGTGTTTGTCAGCCTGGGCTGGATCAGCGCGGTGGAGGTGCTGCCGTTCGCCATTGTCGCACCGGGCATTTGCGCGCCACTGCTGCTGCTGAGTTACATCGTGCATGATCTGGACAACGCCACCGGCGCGGCCCAGCGCGTGCAGGCACTGCTGGCGACGCCGGTGCTGGCGCAGGTGGAGCCGGGGTGCGAACGCTTGCCCAAGGACGCCGAAGTACGCGTCGAAAACCTCGGGTACGCCTATGACCCGCAGCACCCGGTACTGTCGAACATCAGCTTTACCCTCAAGCCTGGCACCGTAACCGCCATCGTCGGGGCCTCGGGTTCGGGCAAGTCGACCCTGGCGCGCCTGCTGCTGCGGTTTTTTGACCCGACCGAGGGGCGTATCACCCTGGGCGGCGTCGACCTGCGGCAGATCGAGACCTCGCAGCTCTACAACCTGATCGGCTTTGTGCTGCAAGAGGTGCGCCTGGTCCACGCCAGCGTTGCCGAAAACATCGCCCTCGGCCGGCCCAGCGCCAGCCGCAAGGAAATCGAGGCGGCCGCACGGGCCGCGAATATTCATGAGTGCATCATCGGCTTGCCACGGGGCTATGCCTCGGTGATTGGCGAGGACGCGCAGTTGTCCGGTGGCGAGCAGCAGCGTATCAGCATCGCCCGCGCAGTATTGCTGGCGCCGCCGGTGCTGGTGCTGGATGAACCCACGGCCGCCGCCGATGCCGCAAACGAGGTGGCAATCCAGGAGGCGCTGTCGCGCTTTGCCCAAGGGCGCACGTTGTTGGTGATTGCCCATCGCCTCGATACCGTGATGCACGCCGACCACATCATCGTGCTGGAAAACGGCCGTATTGTTGAACAGGGCACCCATCCTCGACTGATCGCGCAAGAGGGCCGTTATGCGCGCCTGTGGGCGTCGGGCGGTTACAAACAGACCCGCGAACAGGCGCTGCCGACATGCTGAAAACCTTTATCGAACTGTTGGGCGATGACGGGCCGGTCTTCCGTCGCTATGTCGGGAAAGTGATGTTCTACGGTGCGCTGTGCGGGCTGACCCTCGCCGCCCTGGTGCCGGTACTCACCGACATGCTCAACGGTGATCTGGCCGAAGCGGCGTTGTGGCTGGTGGTGTTCCTGGCGGCGGTGGCGACGTGTTGGGCCACGCGACGCGAGGTTGAAAAGGCTGGCGTCGCGGTGGGTGTGGCGGTGCTGCAAGGCGGGCGCCAGCGCATCGGCGACCATGTGGCCGAACTGCCTGTCGGTTGGTTCACGCCTGATAACACGGCGCGGCTCAACCAGGTGGTGACCCAGGGCATGATGGCCGTGGCCCAGCTGCCGGCCCATGTATTTACTCCGGTGCTCAGCGGCGTGGTGACGCCATTGGTGCTGGTACTGGCGTTGTTTGTGCTGCACTGGAAAATGGGCCTGATCGCCTTGCTGGCGTTGCCGATTCTCGGCGGCGCGTTCTGGCTCAGCGCCCGCCTTGGGCGGCGCGCCGACCGGGCGTTCCAGCGCAGCTCGGCCGACACCAGCCAGCGCATGCTGGAGTTCGCCCAGTCGCAGTCGGTGTTGCGTGCCTTCAGTGGCGGCGGCAGCTCGGTGTTCCTGCAACGGGCGATCGAGCAGCAGCACGCGACCGGGGCGCGCCTGATCCTGCTGTCCGCCACCTCGATTCTGCTGAACATGTGGCTGGTGCAGGTGGTGTTCGCGGCCTTGTTGATCGCCGCCGCGCTCTGGCTTGACGCTTACCTGGGAAATGCCTTGCACGTGGGCTCGGTGATTGCGGTGATGGTGTCGCTGTTGCTGGTCAGCCGCTTCATTGACCCGTTGCTGGAGGTGGCCGGCTATGGCGAAACGTTGCGCGGCGCCGGGGTGCAGCTTGAGGCGGTGCGCGAGATATTGGCCGCGTCGCCCCTGAAGGCGCCGAGCGCGCCGCAATCTCCACGGGATGCCTCGGTGGAATTGTTCGATGTGAGCTTTCGCCACGCGGCCGGTTCGCGGGACGTGCTGCGCGGGGTGAGCCTGCGTATTGAGCCCGGCAGCATGACCGCGCTGGTGGGGGCTTCCGGTTCGGGCAAGACCACGCTGTTGCGGTTGGTCGCACGGTTTTTCGAGGTCAGCCAGGGCCAGGTGTGCATCGCAGGCGTGGACGTGCGACAGATGTCCGGTGAGCAGCTCAACGCGCAGATCAGCCAGATCTTCCAGGACACGTACCTGTTCCAGGGCAGCGTCGCCGACAACATTCGCCTCGGCAAACCCGACGCCAGCGACGCACAAGTACTGGAGGCCGCGCGGCAGGCTGGCGTGCAAGAGATTATCGAGCGCCTGCCGATGGGCCTGTCGACCACGGTGGGTGAGGGCGGGGCACGCCTGTCCGGTGGCGAGCGTCAGCGTGTCGCGATCGCCCGTGCGTTGATCAAGGGCGCGCCGATCCTGCTGGTGGACGAAGCCACGGCAGCACTGGACGCCGAGAACCAGGCGGTCATCGCCGAAACCCTGGCACGCTTGCGCGGCACATGCACGCTGATCGTGATCGCGCATCAGTTGTCGACGGTGGTGATGGCCGACCAGATCGTGGTGCTCGATGAAGGCCGGATCGTGGAGCAGGGCACGCCTGAGCAATTGACCGCAAGGCAAGGGCGCTATGCCCGGTTCCTCGCGCAGCGGCGAGCATCGAAAGGCTGGCGTATCGCTTAGTGGACCCGCCAGGACGGCGGGTCCGAAGGGCAGGTCAGAGCTTCGGCAGTTGCCCGATGCGGCCCATCATTTCGGTGACGATCTGCAGGTCCAGCAGGAACTGGTCGACGGTCTTGAACTCGTTGTCGGTATGGCCGGTGTACTTGACCTCCGGCCGCGCCAGGCCGAATTGCACGCCGTTGGGCAGCTCATGCACCGAGGTAGCGCCGGCAGACGTGCCGTACTTGTGCTCCATGCCCAGGTTCTCGCTGGCCACCGCCAACAGCGCCTTGACCCACTCGCCCTCAGGGTTGCGGTACATCGGCTCGGCGATCGAGTAATCGAAGGTCACAGCCACGTGGTTTTTCTTGGTCCAGGCGCTGAGCTTGTCGGCGATTTCGGCCTTGAGCGCTTCCGGTGACTTGCCCTTTGGCACCCGCAGGTTGACCGCCAGCTTGAAGGTAGTTTCATCCTCGCCCACATAGGTCAGCGAGGTGGTCAGCGGGCCCATGAACGCATCGGAGAAGCCCACGCCCAGCTTGGCACCCAGGTAATCCAGGCCCCAGTTGTTGGCGGCGTAGTGCGCGGCGTCGGTGAACTGGTTGTGCTTGAGCGCGACCTTGCCGTCGAGGCTGTTGAGGAAGTCGAGGACCCTGGCTACCGGGTTCACCCCGGATTCCGGTTCGGAGGAGTGGGCGGACACGCCAGTGACGGTCAACTGAACGTCCTTGCCGACGACCTTGGCCGCCACTTCAAAGTCGCCGCCATTGCGCTTGGCGTACTCGCTGCCGGCCTTTTGCAGGCTGGCGGCCAGTTCGGCAGGCTTGTCGCTGAGCAATGTCACCACCGACGCCGACGGAATCTGGTTGGTGGCCTTGCCGCCGGTCATCGAGATGATTTCTGCGCCTTTGCCTTCAGCCTTGCGCTTGGGGAACTTGGCCATGACCGTGCCGTAGCCTTTCTCGGCGATCACCACCGGGTAGCCGCCGTCCAGCGCCAGGTTGTAGTTGGGCGTTGGGTTGTGCTCGAAGTAGTACGGGATCGCGTCGCCGGAGGTTTCCTCGGTGGTGTCCACCAGCAGCTTGAAATTGCGCGCCAGCGGCAGCTTCTCTTCCTTGATCACCTTCATCGCGTACATCGCCACCACGATGCCGTTCTTGTCATCCTCGGTGCCGCGACCATACATCCGGTCGCCGATCAGCGTGACCTTGAATGGGTCGAGCTTGGTGCCGTCCTTGAGTACCCAGTTTTCCGGGGTTACCGGTACCACGTCCGCGTGAGCGTGGATGCCGACCACTTCATCGCCGCTGCCTTCCAGGGAAATCTCGTAGACGCGGTTGTCGATGTTGCGGAAGTTCAGGTTGAACGACTCGGCCAGGCTCTTGATCTTGGCGGCGATCTTGATGAACTCGGGATTGTCGTGCTGGGCCACGCCGGCGACCTGGAAGGTCGGGATCTCCACCAGTTCACGCAGGGTTTCAGTGGCGGCCGCACCGTACTTCACCCGCGCATACAGGCCCAGCAGGCGATGGATTTCATTCTGCTGGTCGGCGCTCAGGTCCTTGTTGTCGAGAAAGGCACTGATGGCCGGGCCGAGGTTGTCGCTCTTGGCCACGTCATTCTTGGCCAGGCTGGCGAGGAACTGCCGGAAATCCTTGACCGAGGCATCGCTGAAGGTCTTCAGGATGACGGCGTTCTGTTGTGGGGTGAGGTTGGCTTGAGCTTGGGTGGTGAACACCGAAAGGCTGGCGGCCATCAGGGTGGCTACGGCCAGTTGCTTGAGGGAAAAATCCATTGCTGGGGGCATTCCTTTGCAGGGAGTGAGTGAGAAATGTCTGATCGAAAGGTCAGAAACAATTTCACACACTACCATCGGGAGGGCGTAGGAGGGGAGCCCCCGTTGTGGGATTTGTCCGGAGGAAATGCACAAGTGGCGCATAAACGAAAATCCAGTGTGGGAGCTGTCGAGCTTTAGCGAGGCTGCGATAGCGGTGGGTCAGGCAGCATCAATGTTTACACTGCTGCCGCCTTCGCAGCCTCGCTAAAGCTCGACAGCTCCCACAGGGTTAGGTGGTCTGCTAATCTGCGCTCGTTGAATCTCGACCGCCACCCGTGGACCTCTCAATGACATCGCCATCCGATCAAAACCTTGAACCCCAATCCGTCTGCAGCCCGATCACCAGCAGCGCCATTTTCATGGTCGCGACCCTGGCGCCTGGCAGTGACTCGGCTGAGGCGGTGCGCAGCTGGTGCGCCGATATCGCCGGCCTGGTGCGCTCGGTCGGCAAGCGTGTACCGGCGGGCAACCTGACGTGTGTCGCAGGGTTTGGCTCCAAGGCGTGGGACGCGCTGTTCGGAGGGCCGCGGCCAGCAGCGTTGCACCCGTTCAAGGAAGTGGGCGTGGCCGGGCGCCTGGCGCCGGCCACGCCGGGGGATATCCTGCTGCACATTCGTGCCGAGCAGATGGACCTGTGTTTCGAATTGGCCACCCAGTTGATGGCGGCGCTGGGGGATGCGGTGACGGTGGTGGACGAGGTCCAGGGTTTCCGCTATTTCGACATGCGCAGCATCATCGGTTTTGTCGACGGCACCGAGAACCCGGTCGGGCGCAAGGCGGTGGGTTTCACCATCGTCGGTGATGAGGATCCGGCGTTCAGCGGCGGCAGCTATGTAATGGTGCAGAAGTACCTGCACAACATGCAGGCCTGGAATGAATTGTCGGTGGAGGCGCAGGAGCGGGTGATCGGGCGCACCAAGCTGTCGGACATCGAGCTCGACGATGCGACCAAGCCGAGCAATTCCCACAGTGCATTGACCACCATCACCAAGGACGGCGAGGAAGTGAAGATCCTGCGGGACAACATGCCCTTTGGCCGGCCGGGCGCGGGGGAATTCGGGACGTACTTTATCGGCTACGCGCGCTCGCCAGAGCCTTTGGAGTTGATGCTGGAGAACATGTTTGTCGGCCGACCGGTCGGCAACTATGACCGCCTGCTGGACTTCAGCACGGCGGTCACCGGGGGCCTGTTCTTCATACCGTCTGCGGATTTGCTCGAAGAACTGGCCGACCGCGCGCCTTAGGCCAACAACCCGGTGCTCACCGCCACAATCAGGAATACCCCGAGCACCGCGCGGTAGATCACGAACGGCCAGGTGGAGAATCGCTCCAGGAACTTCATCAGGCCCCAGATCGCGAAGAACGCCGACACACTGGCGACCACCAGCCCGAAGATCAGGTGCGGCCAGGCGTGGGCGGGCAGGTCGGCGTGGAACAATACCCACAGCTCTTTCAGCCCCGCGAGGGCGATCGCCGGCAAGCCCAGCAGGAACGAAAACCGCGCCGCTTCTTCACGCTTGAAGTTGAGGAACAGTGCGGCGGTCAGGGTCGAACCCGAGCGGGAAACCCCTGGAATCAGCGCACCGATCTGCGCAATGCCGACAATCAGCGCATCCCGCAGGCGCATTTCGCCCACCGTGCGCTTATGCCTTGCGCTGAGTTCAGCCGCCGCCAGCAGCACCGCCATCACCAGGCAGGAAATCCCGATCACCATCAGCCCGCGCAGCGGCGAGTTGCAGGAGTTGAGGGTCGACGACAAGGCTATCCCGGCAATCCCGATCGGAATCGTCGCCAGCACAATGGCCACCGCCAGCTTGAACCACTGGTTGTTGTAGTCACCCTGGCGCACCGCAGTGATGCTGCCGACCGTGACCTGGCGTACATCCTTCCAGAAGTAACTGACCACTGCTGCCAGGGCGGCCAACTGCATGGCTGCGGAAAACGCCGAGCCGGGATCCGGCCAGCCGAGCAGGGCGGGCACGATGCGCATGTGGGCGGTGGAAGACACGGGCAACAATTCGGTGATGCCCTGAATGATGCCCAGGATGCCTATTTGCAGGTAATCCAGGGACGCAAAGCCGACATCGAGGCCGCTGGTGCAGACGTTTGTCAAAGTACTTATCCTGAAAGCAAGGGGAGGGAAGTGACGCGGAGTTTAGTCTAACTTTGTAACGATTTTGTCGTTGACACGAGAAAAGCGCGATCGGTTCAGCAAGCAGAAAGCTTGGCCGGTGTATTGGCATTGCAGGTGGCTTTGTTGACAATGGCGGCCTGTTTTTTTGCCGAGATGCCCATGCCTGCAATCCCCGATACCACCGTCGAACTGATCGAGACCGGCCCGGAACACGCCACGTTGATCGCCAACCTTTACCAGTTCTACGCCTACGAGTCCTCGGACTGGGAACAGGAAGATGTCGAGGTGGACGGTCGCTTCTACATCCATGAGGAGCACCTGGCCCGCTACTGGGAAGACCCGCAATGGAGCGCCAACCTGTTATTGGTCGATGGCTTTATCGCCGGTTTCCTGCTGATCGAAGGCAGCGAGTTGCCGGGGATCGATGCGCTGGAACTGGCGGACCTGTTCATTCTCAAACGCTACCGCCGCAAGGGCATTGGCCGCGCCATCGCCACTCAGGTGTTGAGCAGCGGCGAGGCGAACTGGCTGGTGCGTTTCTATGATCAGGATGAAGTGAGCCAGGCGTTCTGGCGCACGGTGTTGGATAACCTGCCGCGTCCGGTGCAGGCCATCGAGCTGGACGATGAGCCGAACCTGCTGAGCTTCCTGGTGACGCGGGCGGCGCTGCACTGAGGCATCAGCTAAACGCTGCGCCAGCCCCTGCACTGAACAATGCCGCCTGCATCGCCTGTGGCGGCTGGCCGAACTCCCGCAGGAACGCCTGGCGCATGCGCTCGCGATCACCGAACCCGGTCTCGCGGGCGACCACTTCCACCGGATGCCGACTGGTTTCCATCATTGCCCGGGCGGCTTCCACCCGCAGGGATTCGATGGCCTTGGCCGGGGTTTGCCCGGTCTCCTCGCGAAACACCCGGCTGAACTGGCGTGGGCTGAGCCGCGCCACGGCCGCCAGGGCCTCGACCGAAAGGTCGTGGGTCAGGTTCTCCCGGGCGTAGGCCAGGGCCAGCTGCACACGGTCGGACTTGGGGTCGAGTTCCAGCAACGCCGATAGCTGCGACTGTTCGCTGCCACGGCGCTGGGCAATCACCAGCTTGCGCGCGATGCGGCGGGCGAGGTCGCTGCCCAGGTCGTTCTCCACCATCGCCAGTGCCAGGTCCACCCCGGCGCTCATGCCGGCACCGGTCCAGATCTGGCCGTCGACCACGAACAGCTTGTCTTCCTCCAGGCGAATCTGCGGGTAGCGCTTGGCAAAGGCCGGTGCGTGCAGCCAGTGGGTGGTGGCGCGCTTGCCTTCAAGCAATCCGGCCTCGGCCAGCACGAAGATGCCCATGCACAACGAAGCAATCCGTCGCGACTGTTTGGACGCCGCCTGGACCAGCCTCGGCAGGCTGGCGTCAGGCAGTTGGAACTCCAGGTAACCGCTGACGATCAATGTGTCATAGCCCTCGGGCCGGATCGGCGTGCTGTTCACCGAGAAGCCCTGGGACGTCATGATCGGGCCGCCACTTTCCGACACCAGGTGAAATTCATACGCTTGCTCGCCACGCAGCAGATTCGCGCACTCGAACACCGAGCCCAGGCTGAGGCTCAAGGATTGAAAGTTCGGGTACACCATCAGCGCAATGCTGTGCATCTCATCTCTCCAGGGGGCGCGGAGCGGTGATTGTCGGCGTGTGCCAGGGAAACGGCAACCGCCTTGGCGCAATGTCCGGAATCCTTGCGGACATGACATTGTGCGGTTTTGGCCCGGCTCCTAAGCTTGATTCCATTCCAACCCACATCACCCCGAGGCACTGGCACATGAAAGTATTGATGGTTTTGACTTCTCACGACCAGCTTGGCAACACCGGCCGCAAGACCGGGTTCTGGCTCGAAGAATTTGCTGCTCCCTACTACGCGTTCAAGGACGCCGGGGCCGACGTGACCCTGGCTTCGCCGGCCGGTGGGCAGCCGCCCCTGGACCCGGTCAGCGACCTGCCGGATTCGCAAACCGACCAGACCCGCCGCTTCGCCAGCGACCCGGCGGCGCAACAGGCCCTGGCCACCACCGTGAAGCTGGAGTCGGTCAACGCCGGCGACTTCGACACCGTGTTCTACCCAGGCGGCCACGGCCCGCTGTGGGACCTGGCAGAGTCGAAAACCTCCATCGCCCTGATCGAAGCCTTCGAGCGTGCGGGCAAGCCGATTGGCTTTGTGTGCCACGCCCCGGGCGCCTTGCGGCACGTCAAGGCAGTCAACGGCGAGCCGCTGGTCAAGGGCCGACGCGTCACCGGCTTCTCCAACTCCGAAGAAGCGGCGGTTGGCCTGACCGACGTGGTGCCTTTCCTGATCGAGGATGATTTCAAGGCGCTGGGCGGCACGTATGAGAAGGGTGCCGATTGGCAGTCCTTTGTGATTGAAGATGGCCTGCTGGTCACCGGGCAGAATCCTGCCAGTTCCAGTGACGTTGCCAAAGCGCTGTTGAAGCTGACCGCGTAACCCGCTGAATCCCCCCCAAAAGTACGTTGTTGGCGGCTCCCCTGAGCGGGAGCCGGCAGCTTCTGCTTGTCTGAAATTTGAATCCGGAACTTTCCCCCATGAGCAACAGCGCTTTAGGTACCCCGATCACACTGGGGCACCACACCCTGAAAAACCGCATCGTCCTGCCGCCGCTTACCCGCCAGCGAAGTGCCCAGCCCGGTGATATCGCCACGGACTTGATGGCGCTTTATTACCGCCAGCGCGCCACCGCCGGCTTCATGGTCAGCGAGGGCACGCAGATCGAGCCTCGCGGCCAGGGCTATGCCTGGACCCCGGGCATCTACACACCGGAGCAGATTGACGGCTGGCGTACCGTGACCGATGCCGTGCATGCCGAAGGCGGCGTGATCTTCGCCCAGCTTTGGCATGTGGGTCGCGTGTCCCATCACGAACTGCAGCCCGACGGCGCAGCACCCGTCGCGCCGTCGGCGATCCAGCCGCAGCAAGCCAAGGCATTCGTTGCAACCGGGCCCGGCACCGGTAAGTTGGTGCAGCCACCCGAGCCGCGCGCCCTGGCTACCGCCGAGGTCAAGGAGTTGGTGGGGCTTTACGCCCAGGCTGCAAAAAATGCATTGGCCGCAGGCTTCGATGGCGTGGAAATTCATTCGGCCAACGGCTACCTGGTCAACCAGTTCATCTCGGCGCATTCCAACCAGCGCGACGATGAATACGGTGGCTCACTGCACAATCGCCTGCGGTTCCTGCGGGAAATCGTCGAGGCGGTGGCCGAAGTAGTCGGCCCGCAGCGCCTGGGTGTGCGCTTTGCGCCGTTGTTCAGCGGCACTGACCAGGACCGGGTCTACATCGGCCTCGTCGAGGAAGACCCGCATCACACCTACATCGAGGCGATCAAGGTGCTTGAGGCGGCCGGCATCGCCTACGTGTCGATTGCCGAGGCCGACTGGGACAATGCCCCCGAGTTGCCCGAGTCGTTCCGCCAGGCGGTGCGTGACACCTTCAGCGGTCGGATCATCTACGCCGGCCGCTACACCGCAGAGCGCGGCGTGCGGCTGGTAGAGGCGGGGCTGGCAGACCTGATCGCGTTTGGCCGGCCGTACATTGCCAATCCCGACTTGCCCCAACGCCTGCTCAACGGTTGGCCGCTGAACCCGTTGAACGCGGACGGCCTGTATGGCGGCACCGAGGTGGGCTTCACCGATTACCCGGTGTATGCCGGGTAGGCACGGGCTACTCGATCGGGTATTTGCCGAATGCCGGGTGCTGCTCGGCGAGGGCCGCGTGGCGTTGCAAGTGGGGAAACGCATCGGCCTTCACGACGTCGGCTATCTTCAGCTGGGTGAAGGACCAGGCGACCGCCACCGTCAGGCTCACCTGGGTCAGCGGCAAGTCGCTGTCGCGCTCGGCCACCCGCGCCTCCAATAACGCATAGGCCGCCAGCAGTTGTCCGGTCACGCGGTCGATCCACGGCTGATGCAGTTTTTCGGCGGGCCGCAGGTGATGTTCGTAGACGATCTGCACGGTCTTTTCGCACGCTGCCAGCGCCAGGCCGATCACTTGCAGATCCCTGGCAAGCGCTGGGGCTGACGGGGGCAGCAATCGGCTGCCGGCCGGCGCCAGGGCTTCCAGGTACTCGAGGATCAAGCCGGAATCCATCAGGACCGTGCCGTCGTCGAGCACCAGCGTCGGTGCCTTGACTACCGGGTTGATCCCGGAAAACTCATCGAAGGTGCTGAACACCGACAGTGCCTGGTGTTCGAACGCGACGCCGTACAGTTCCAGGGAAATGGCCACGCGGCGCACGTAGGGCGAGTCCAGCATGCCGACCAGTTTCATGAAGCCTCCATTAACCGCAGTGTTTTGTTCTGATGACGTTATAAACCGTTTTTCCGCATGTTTATCAATCCACCCGCAACACAATCTTGCCGATATGGTCGCCACCTTCCATGCGCGCATGGGCCTTCGCGGCGTCGGTATAGGCATACACCTCATCGATCATCGGCAGGCAACGCCCGGCCGACAGCACCGGCCACACGTGTTCGCGCAGTTGTGCGGCAATCGCGGCTTTTTCTTCCCGGGTGCGTGAGCGCAACAACGAGCCGGTAACGATCGCGCGTTTGCCGAGGATCGCCAGCAGGTCGATGTCCTTGGCGCGTGCGCCGCCGAGGAAGCCCAGCATCACCAGGCGACCTTCCATGGCCAGGGCGCTGATGTTGTCGTTCAGGTAGGAGCCACCCATGATGTCGAGGACCACATTGACACCCTTGCCCGCGGTCTTGTCAGCGATGACCTCGGCGAAATTCTGTTCCCGGTAGTTGATCGGCTCGGCTCCCAGCTCGCGGATGGCGGCGCATTTTTCCACGCTGCCGGCGGTGGCGAACGCTTCGATACCGAACTCGCGGCAGAGCATCAGCGCGGTGGTGCCGATGCCGCTGGTGCCGCCATGGATCAACACGCGCTGGCCTTTATGCGCACCGCCGATGCCGAACAGGTTCGCCCATACGGTGAAGAAGGTTTCCGGGATCGCTGCCGCCTGAATCCAGTCCAGGCCATCGGGAACCAGCAAGGTCTGGCTGGCGGGCACTGCGCAGTACTGCGCATAACCGCCGCCATTGGTCAGGGCGCACACCTTGTCGCCCAGCGCGTACTCGCTGACGCCTTCGCCCAGCGCGACCACCACACCGGCCACTTCCAGCCCGGGAATCGGGCTCATGCCGGGTTTCATCGGATATGTGCCGGCGCGTTGCAGGGCGTCCGGGCGATTGACGCCGGCGGCGTGCACGCGGATCAGCACTTCGCCGGGGCCGGCGACAGGTACCGGCTCCTGGCGTGGCTGCAGGACTTCGGGGCCGCCGGGGCTGGTGATTTCGATCAGGGTCATTTCGTGGGGCAGATTCATTTGAGCGCACCTGTAGCAATGAACGTGTGGGTTGGGACCGCGCCCGTCACCGAGCGGTTCAGCCTGCTGGCGATCCTGGGTATTTTCTCTGGTGCCCAGCATAGCCGTGATGAGTGATGCAATAATGCTGCGATTACACGTCACGCTGATGCAAAAACGCATTGAAGGGGAAAGCCATGAATTGGGACGATGCGCGGGTGTTCCTCGCGGTGTGCCGCGAGTCCACACTACGCGGAGCCGCGCGGGTGCTGGGGGTGGATCAGGCCACCGTGGGGCGACGGGTCAATGCCCTGGAAAAGTCCTTGAACGCAACGTTGTTCCTGCGCACCTCCGAGGGCTATGCGCTGACCGCCGTGGGTGAGGCCGCGTTGCAATCGGTGGAGAACATGGAGCGCTCGGCCCTTGACCTGGAGCGTCAGGTCCTGGGCCTGGACGACCGCCTGACCGGCACCGTACGGGTGACCACCACCGATTCCCTGGCCATCGACTTCCTGATCCCGGCCATTGCCCGGCTGCACGATGCGCACCCTGACGTGCGCGTGCAGATGGACGCTTCGACCCAGTTGCTTAACCTGGCCAAACGCGAAGCCGATATCGCGGTGCGCAATACCCGCCCGGACAACCCCGACCTGATCGCCCGGCGCATCGCCCGCTGGCCGGTGGGGCTGTTTGCCTCGCAGGCGTATATCGATCGGCACGGCGCACCCGAACCGGGCAGCCTGTTCGAAGGACACGACCTGGTGGTGTACCAGCCGCACCTGCAAAGCCAGAAGGACCTGACCCTGGTCAGCGAGCCGCTGGGACGCGGGCGTATTGTTGCGGCCTTGAGTTCAAGCCTGTTGGTTCGCCGCTCCATCGCCGCAGGGATCGGTATCGGTGAGGTTCCGATAGTTTCCGGCGAACGCGACGGCCTGGTGCGGCTGTGGCCGGACCGTACGCGGCCGTTGCCCTACGATGTGTGGCTGGTGACCCATGCCGACCTGCGGCACACCGCCCGGGTGCGGGTGGTGATCGACGAGATCGTCGCGGGGTTTGCCGGCACCGGGGAATAGTACGACTGCCTGAAAAGGCCGGGTGTCAGCCCGGCCAGAAATAAGCCGTCGCAGGAGAACGCAATCGGCTCAGCGTTGCAGGAAGGCCAGCAGATCTTCGTTCAAGGCTTGCTGGTGGGTCACCGCAAAACCATGGGGGGCATCCTTGTACACCTTCAACTGCGCGCCTTTGATCATCTGCGCGGCGACCTTGCCGGTAGTTTCGAACGGCACGATCTGGTCGCCATCACCGTGGATAACCAGGGTCGGCACGTCGATCCTGGCCATGTCCGGGCGGAAGTCGGTTTCCGAGAACGCGGTGACGCAATCCACCGTCGCCTTGAGCGAGGCGAGCAGGGCGATGTTCAGTGTTTGAGTCAATACACCGCTGGAGACCTGTTGGCCCTTGTTGATGCCATAGAACGGCGTATTGAAGTCTGCCAGGAACTGCGCGCGATCCTTCAGCAACGCGGCCTTGAACCCGTCAAACGCTGCCATCTCGACACCTTGCGGGTAATCCGGCTTTTGCCCGAACAGCGGCGTCACCGCCCCCAGCAACACCAGCCCGGCCACGCGCGCGCTGCCATGGCGGGCGATATAGCGGCTGACATCGCCGCCGCCCATGGAGAAGCCCACCAGGGTCACGTCCTGCAGATCCAGATGGTTGATCAACTGGGCGATATCGTCGGCAAAGGTGTCGTAGTCGTTACCGGTCCAGGGCTGGTCCGAGCGGCCAAAACCACGGCGGTCGAACGCGATGGTGCGGTAGCCGCGGCTGCTCAGGTACTCCATCTGGTATTCCCACATATCGGCATCCAGCGGCCAGCCGTGGCTGAACAGCACCGGTTTGCCGGTGCCCCAGTCCTTGTAGTAGAGCTCGGTACCGTCTTGTGTGCGTAGGGTGCTCATGGCAAAACTCCTTGGGTGAGAGGGCAGCCAATACTATAGGCGCAGAATCGGACGAGGGACTTGTATGCCTGTGCTCGGTTGAACGGTTCAGCGTCTATGCTGGTCAACTGACTTCTACCGTCTGAACAAACAGGTGAACGAAATGGCCAAGACTTACAGCTACGCCGCTCGTGACTCCAAGGATTCCCTCAAACCCTTCACGTTCGAACGTCGCGCCCCCGGGGCCGATGATGTGCAGATCGACATCCTCTATTGCGGCGTCTGCCACTCGGACCTGCACACCGTACGCAACGAATGGAAAAACACCCTGTACCCGTCGGTACCGGGCCATGAAATCGTTGGCCGAGTGACCGCCGTGGGCGCCAATGTCAGCAAGTTCAAGGTGGGCGATTTGGCCGGTGTCGGCTGCATGGTCGACAGCTGCCAGCACTGCGAATCCTGCGCCGAGGGCGAGGAGCAGTATTGCGAAAACGGCTTCACCGGCACCTACAACGGCCCGGCTTTTGGCGGCGAAAACACCTTCGGCGGCTACTCGGACAATATCGTGGTCAAGGAGAAGTTCGTCCTGCGGATCTCCCACGACGAGAGCAACCTGGCGGCGGTCGCGCCGCTGCTGTGTGCAGGCATCACCACCTACTCACCGCTGCACCACTGGAACGTCGGGCCGGGCAAGCGCGTCGGCGTTGTCGGCCTCGGTGGCCTGGGCCATATGGCGGTGAAAATCGCTCATGCCATGGGCGCCTACGTGGTGCTGTTCACCACCTCGCCGAACAAGCGCGAAGACGGCCTGCGCCTGGGGGCCGATGAAGTGGTGGTGTCGAAGAACGCGGACGAAATGGCCAAGGTTGCCAACTCCCTGGACTTCATCCTCAACACCGTGGCCGCGTCCCACAATCTTGACGCCTTCCTCAACCTGCTCAAGCGCGACGGCACCATGACCCTGGTGGGCGCCCCGGATAGCCCGCACCCGTCACCGACCGTGTTCAACCTGATCTTCAAGCGTCGCAGCCTGGCCGGGTCGTTGATCGGTGGCATCCAGGAAACCCAGGACATGCTGGATTTCTGCGCCAGGCACGGGATTGTCTCGGACATCGAGATGATCGACATCCAGGGCATCAATGACGCCTACGAGCGCATGCTCAAGGGCGATGTGAAGTATCGGTTCGTGATCGACATCGAGAGCCTGAAGAAAGAAAAACACGCGGCCTGATTGATCGCCGCCGATCCCTGTAGGAGCGGGCTCGTGTGGGAGCGGGCTTGCTCGCGAAGGCGGTGTGTCAGTCGCTCAATAGGCTGGCTGAACCACCGCTTTCGCGAGCAAGCCCGCTCCCACCCAAGCCCGCTCCCACATTTTGATCTTCGCCGGTTTCTAGGCCGACAGGTGCTCATACAAAATCGTCGCACCCACCAGCATCAACACCACGCCGCCAACCATCTCGGCGCGCTTGCCGACCACAGTCCCCAACACCCGGCCAAGCATCATGCCGATGGTTACCATGGTCATCGTCGCCAAGCCGATCGCCGCAGCGGCCACCAGGATATTCACGTCGACAAACGCCAGGCCTACGCCCACCGCCAGGGCATCAATGCTGGTGGCAAACGCGGTCACGGCAAGAATCATGAACGAGTGCTGGCTCGGTTTCTCTTCCTCTGGATCATCGGCCTTCAAGCCGTTGTAGATCATGTGCAGGCCCAGGGCTACCAGCAGGGTAAAGGCGATCCAGTGGTCCCACTGTTCCACCCAGCGAGTGGCGGCCTGGCCGATGGCCCAGCCGATAATCGGCGTGATCGCTTCGATCACACCAAAGATCAGGCCGGCCCGCAGGGCTTCGGTCAGGCGTGGTTTGTGCAGGCTGGAACCTTTGCCAATGGCCGCCGCAAAGGCGTCCGTGGACATGGCAAGGGCGAGAAGAATCAGGGAAATGGGGTTCACGGTAAGGCTTCCAGTCGGGCTGTATGAGTCAACGACACAACCACACGCCCGACTTCAGGCATGGATGTGTCGCTGGTCTCACCAACCAAAATGGTGTTCGCACCACGGCATGTTGCCGAGAATGTTGATACGAACGCTTCGAGAATCCGAAGCAGGCTACTCCCCAACGAGGTGGCGGATCATAGCCGCGCAATCATGAAAATTTCGTTAAGGACGCCTCACGGATGTTCCAGGTGACACCGCACCTGCTGACTCATCCCACCCGTCAACCGCTGCGGCCGCTCACAGCCTTGTGTACGCCTCGGGCAGCGGTCGAGAAAGAAACACCCCCCCGGCAACACCCGGTTCCCCGGCAGCTCTGTCGGTGCACTGACATACGCGTCGTCCAGCGCCACCCCCAGCTTGGGCACCGCCTCCAGCAACAGCTGGGTGTACGGATGCTTCGGCTGCTCCAGCACTTGCTCGGCACACCCCAGTTCCACGATCTGCCCCAGGTACATCACCGCCACCCGGTCGGCCATGTGCCGCACCACCGAAACGTTGTGGGAGATCAGGATGTAGGTCAGCCCCAGCCGCCGTTGCAGCTCGGCCAGCAGGTTGAGGATTTGCGCCTGCACCGAGATATCCAGGGCCGAGGTCGGCTCGTCCAGCACCAGGATGCTCGGGTTGGACGCCAGCGCGCGGGCGATGGCGATCCGTTGGCGCTGGCCACCGGAAAACTGGTGAGGGTAACGGTCCAGGTATTCGGCACGAATGCCTACCTGCGCGGCGACCTTGGCGGCGATGGTGCGCATTTCACTCTTGGGCGTGTCGCCAAGGGCGAACAGCGGCTCGGTAATGATTTTCCAGATGGGCAGGCGCGGGTCGAGGGACGATTGCGGGTCCTGGAATACGATCTGCACATGCCGGTGGCGTTCCCGGGCACTTTCGTAGACCCAGTCCACTTCACCGTCACTGGGCTTGACCAGGCCCATCAGCAACTGGGCGAGGGTGCTTTTACCACAGCCGGACTCGCCGACAATCCCCAGGGTTTCCCCACGGCGCACCTGCAAGTCGATGCCGTTGAGGGCGTGGGCATAACCGCGCGGGCGGCCCAGCCAGTCGGTTTTTACCGGGAACTTGACCCGTACATCCCGCAAAGCCAGCAGTGAATCTTGAGACACGGTCATTGCACCGACTCCCCGGCAGTCAGCCAGCACGCACTTTTGCGGGTGCCGGCAGGGTTGATCAGGTCCAGGCGCGGGCGCTCGATGCATTGGCTCATGGCCTGGGGGCAGCGTTCGCGAAAGGTGCAGCCTGAGGGCAGGGCGGCAAGGTTGGGCACCTGGCCGGGGATGGTCAGCAGGTCGTCGCCGGGTTTCACCTGTTCCGGCAAGCCGCTGAGTAACCCTTGGGTGTAGGGGTGGCGCGGGTCGCTCATCACCTGGGCGGTGGGGCCTTCTTCCACCACGGCGCCGGTGTACATCACATACACCCGGTCGCAGAACTGCGAGACCACAGCCATGTCGTGGGTGATCAGCAGGATCGCGGTGCCGCGTTCCCGGGCTTTTTCCCGCAGCAGCAACAGCACCTGGCGTTGCACGGTGACGTCGAGGGCAGTGGTGGGCTCGTCGGCGATCAGCAACTGAGGGTCGCAGGAAAATGCCAGGGCGATCATCACCCGCTGGCGCATGCCGCCGGAGAGTTCGAAGGGGTAGCTGTCGAGCACTTGCTCGGGGTCGGCGATGTGCATGTCCCGGAGCAGGGCGATGGCCTTGGCACGGGCGGCGGCCTTGCTCAGGCGCTGGTGGTGGATGATCACATCGAGCATCTGCCGGCCAATGCGCCGGGTCGGGTTCAGCGCGGTCATCGGCTCCTGGAAGATCATCGCCGCGTCACGCCCGCGAATCTGCAGCAGCTCCTTCTCGCTGGCACCGAGCATGTCGCGGCCGAGCATCTGCAAGCTGCCGGCGGTGATCCGGTAACTGCGTTCCGGCAGCAGGCGCAGGCTGAGCATCGCGGTCACGGACTTGCCGGAGCCGGATTCACCGACTACGCCGACGACTTCGCCGGGGTTGACGTGCAACGACACGCCGTTGAGTGCCTGGACGTTGTTGCGGTAAGCCGGGAATTCCAGGCTCAGGTTGTCGATGGCAAGCACTGCCGGACTGGACATGGTCATTTCCCCTGTTGCCGTGGGTCGAGCAGGTCACGAACACCGTCACCCAGCAGGTTGAAGCCGGTCGCGGTGACCAGGATCGCCAGCCCCGGAAAGGTCGAGTACCACCAGTTGTCGAGAATGAAATTGCGCCCGGTGGCAACCATCGCGCCCCATTCGGCGGTGGGCTGTTGTGCACCCAGGCCGATGAAACCCAGGGCCGAGGCCATCAGGATCGCGCTGCCGATGTCCAGGCTCAGTTGCACCAGCAACGGCGGCATCGCATTGCGGCCCACGTGCCACGACACGATGTGCCAGCGCCCGGCGCCGAAGGTCTGGGATGCCTTGACGTAGCCCATCTGCCGAATGCTCAGGGCCTGGCCCCGGGCCAGGCGCACGTAGAACGGGATGCGCACCACGGTGATTGCCAGCATCGCATTGAACAGGCTCGGGCCCAGTGCGGCGGCCAGGGCCATGATCAGCACCAGGGACGGCACCGACAGCATGATGTCCATCAGGCGCATGATCAGGCTGTCGAAACGCCCGCCGATGATCCCCGACAGGCAGCCCAGCAGCCCGCCCACCAGGCAGGACGAAAACGCCACGAACAGGCCCACGCCCACCGACTGGCGGCTGCCGTACAGCACCCGGCTGAACAGGTCGCGGCCGACTTCATCGGTGCCGAACCAATGTTCGGCGGAGGGCTCGGCCAGGCGTTGCGCCAGGTTCAGGGCATTGGGGTCATGGCTCGCCAACCAGGGGGCGAAGGCCATGCAGATCAGCACGATCAAGGTGATGGTCAGGCCGGCGATGGTCAGCGGGCTGCGGCGTATTTGATAGCCCAGGTACTCCATTCGCGCACGCCAGGTGGGGCGCTGTTCCAGGGGCACCGGTACGGGCATGGTCAGGGGAGCGGTCATTTCAATTCACCTCGCCGATGCGCGGGTCGACCACCCGGTAGAGCAGGTCGATCAGCATGTTCAGCAGTACATAAATAAACGACACCAGGATCGCGAAGCCCATCACCGCCGGGAAATCCAGGGACTGGATCGACTTCACCACATAGGCACCCATGCCCGGCCAGGCGAACACGGTTTCGGTCAGCACCGCGCCGTACAGCAGGTCGCCGAGGGTCAGGCCGAGCACGGTGATCGACGGGATCAGCGCGTTGGGCAAGGCGTGGCGCAGGATCACCGCCCAGCGCGACAGGCCGTAGGCGCGGGCGGTACGGATGTAGTCCTCGCCCAACTGGTCGAGCATCGCCGAACGAATCTGCCGGGCGACCACGCCGAGGTTGACGAAACCCAGGGTGACGGCGGGCAGGATCAGGTGTTCCAGGGCATTCAGGAACAGCGGGATATCGCCGGCCAGCAGCGAGTCGATCAGGTAGAACCCGGTGATGGTGCGCGGTGGTTCGAGGCCTTCATCCAGCCGCCCGCTGCCGGGCAGCCAGCCGAGCTGGCCGTAGAACAACACGATCAGGCCCAGGCCGAGCCAGAAGGCCGGCGTGGAAATGCCGGTAACCGCCAGCGTTCGGGCGATCTGGTCGATGGCGCGGTTGTGATACACCGCTGACAGCACCCCCAGCGGTACGCCCACCAGTACCGAGAGCAGCAGGGCGGCGACCGCCAGTTCGAGGGTCGCGGGGAAGAACGCTTTCAGGTCTTCCAGCACCGGGCGGCTGGTGCGGATCGAGGTGCCGAGGTCGCCGTGCAGCAGGTCGCTCATGTAGCGGCCGTATTGCTGGTACAGCGGCAGGTCGAGGCCCAGTTGATGGCGGATGTTCTCGACAATGGCGTCGCTGGCCCGGTCGCCGGCAATCAGGCGCGCCGGGTCTCCCGGGATCAGGTGGGAGATGCAAAAGGTAATCAGCGAAACGCCGACGACGACCAAAATCAGGCCGAACAGGCGTTTGCGCAACATATTCAGGAAGGCCATGAGGGCTCCTCGGTAACGCGAGACATTTGGATCAGGAATACAGCCTGGAAAACACAGCAGGTCCAGTGTGGGAGCGGGCTTGCTCGCGAATACGGTGGGTCAGTCATACATCGGGTAACTGATACACCGCTTTCGCGAGCAAGCCCGCTCCCACATTTGATCGCGTGTTACTTACTGATCTCAGCCACGTTGAACACCTGCTCCAGCATCGGATGGAACACATAACCCTTCACCGAATCACGCATCGGCAGGGTGTAGTTCTTCTGATAGAGGTAGGCGTACACGCTGTCCTTGAGCACGATCTTCTGGGCTTCCTGATAAAGCTCGGTGCGCTTGGCCGTGTCGTTGTTGGCCGCCGCATCACGAATCAGCTTGTCCACCACCGGGTTGCTGTAGAACGAACGGTTGCCCGGCAGGCCTTGCAGGGAGGAGTCGAACCAGAAGTTCATGTACATGTAGGGGTCGGAGAAGTCCGGTGCCCACGAGCCGATGGACACGTCGAAGTCACCCTTGCCCAGGCGCTCGCGCATGGTGGCGTTGGCCAGTTTTTCCATCTTCAGGTTGATCCCCAGCGGCGCCAGGCTGGCTTGCAGGGTCAGGCCGATGGATTCCCAGTCCGGGTCCTTGTCGGAGTACATGTAATTCAGGTTGGTGATTTTTTCCGGGAGTTTCTTCAGGTTCGCGCCCGCGCTGTCCAGGTCCTGTTTCATCAAGGGCAGGCTCGGGTCATTGGCCCACATGCCGGCAGGAATCGGCCCGTTCATCAACTTGGCCTGGCCCTTGAGGATGCCGTCGACAATGCCTTTGTAGTCCACCGCATCAACGATTGCCTGGCGCGCATTCTGGTTGTTCAGCGGGGCTTTCTGGTTGTTCAGGTACAGGTAGGTCACCCGCAGCGACGGGAACTCCTTGATCACCACGTCTTTCTTTTTGGCCAGGTTGGTGAGCTGGTCCTGGGGCATGTCTTCGGCGATGTCCAGGTCACCGCGTTCCAGTTGCAGGCGGCGTACCGAGGCTTCGCTGATGATCTTGATCACCACCTTGTTCAGCGCGGGCTTGGTGCCGGCGTAGTAGGTGTTGGGTTCCAGGGTCAGGCTCTGGCCTTTCTGCCAGTTGCTCAGGCGAAAGGCGCCGGAGCCGGCGGTGTGGGTGGAGAGGTAGGCGTTGACGTCGCCCTGTTTCACCACGTCCGGGTTGATGATGCCGGCGCCGTTGTGGGCGAGGGTGTAAAGGAAGGGCGCGTAGGGCTTGGCCAGGGTGAAGCGCACGGTGAGCGGGTCGACCACGGTGACTTTCATGTCATCCGGGAACGCGCCCGACGGGCCTTGCTTGAGCTGCATCACGCGGTCGAAGGAGAACTTCACCGCATTGGCGTCGACCTCGGCGCCATCATCGAACTTGTTGCCGGGCTTGAGTTTGAAGTCCCACACCAGGCCGTCGGCCGAGGTGGTCCAGCTGTCGGCCAGGTCGCCCTTGACCTCGGTGCTGCCCTTGCCGTTTTCGACTTTGTAGGCCACCAGCTTCTGGTACGCCGGGTACGTCACCGCCCAATCATTGTTGTCGATGGTCACGGCCGGGTCGAGGGTTTGCGGGTCGGCGGCCTTGCCGATCATCAGGGTGTCTTTGGGGGCGGCGGCACTTGCCGATTGCCACGCGCCCAGGCTCAGGGCGGCGCACAGCAGGGAGAGTGCGAGGGTCTTGCGGTTGCTTGGGGTCATGCCGGTTTCCTTGATTATTTAGAGGAAAAAGCGGGTTGGTTTATTTTTATGAAATCTATAACCGGGCAGTTGGAGCTAAAGGGTGCTGCTAATTATTGTGATGGTACGGTCCTTGGGATCAGTATGACTCCTCAATTAGTGGGAAAAGTTCGGCATCCGGCAATTCGTAATGCCACCACTCGGTGGCAATCGCCTTGAAGCCGGCGCCAAGCATGATGCCCAACAACAGCAGGCGGTTGCGCTGCACCTGCGGCGGCAGGTCGGGGTAGAACTGGTGGGACTTGGGCTCCATGGCATCAAACGCCGTGCCCATGTCCAGGGGGGTGCCGTGTTCATCAATCAGTGTCAGGTCGACGGCCACACCGCGGGTGTGGTGCGAGCCCAGGCGTGGGTCGCGCACGTAGTCCGGGTTGGGCAGGGCCTGCCACAACAGTTGCTGGGCGTAGGCAGGGCGATAGGCGTCGTAGATCAGCAGGGTCATGCCGGCCTGGCGTGCCAACAGGCTCGCCTTGCGCAGGCAGGCCGCCGCTTCGGTGTGCAGCAGGCAGCGGGTGTTGCGGTAGATCACGGTGCCTGCGAGGTTGTCGGCACTGGCGTAGATCAGGTCGACCTGTACCGGGTATTCCGGTGGGGCGATTTCTACCAATGGGCTGGTTTTCACTCAAAGATTTCCTTTCCAGGGTCAGGATTCGAACTGGCCGAAGGCCTGTTGCAGGGCGCGGTTTTTTGCCAGGCGTGTATCCAGTCGCTCGCCGTAGCGGTCAGCGACGGCAGACACCATCAGGTTGAACAGGCACGTCAGGGGCGCCATGGAGTCCCAGAACTGGCCGACATCGGTTTTCAGTTGCAGCAGGTCCAGGTCGTAGTCCCGGGCCCAGGGGCATTGCAAGTCAGTGATCAGCGCCAAGGGTAGACCCTGGGCGTTCGCGGTCTCGCAGAACGTGGGCGTGATGCTGGAATAGGCGCGGAAGTCCGCTGTGATGGCGTAGGGTTTTTCAAAGCCGGAGTTCAGGGTCTCGGCGTAGATCCCCGACAGGCCATCGACGTAATAGACCTTGGGACGGATGTATTCCAGGTGGCTGTGGAACGCATTGAGGATGCCCCGGGTGGACTGGATGCCGAGGATGAACACGGCGTCGGCGTCCACGATGTGCTGCACGATATCGGCGAAACCCTGGCTGCGGGCCAGGCCGTATACATGCTGAATGGCTTCGATCTCGCGGTTGAGGGAACGGTCGAGGGCGTCTTCCTGATCGTTCTCCTGGCGAAACGCACCCAGGCGGTCGGTGATCAGCCAGGAGGCTTGCGGGTCGCCGCGCAGGCCTTGCTTGACGTCATCGAGGTTGCGATAACCCAGGGTTCGCAAGAAACGCCCCACTGAAATCCCGGTGGTGCCGGCTTGCTGGGCGATGCTGTCGGCGGTTTCGAACGGCAGCTGTTGCAGGTTGCCCAGCAGGTAGGTCGCGATGCGCTTGCCGGTGGGCGTCAGCGTCGGGAACTGCTGTTCCAGCGTGCGCTGGAAGCTGTTTTTATCCATGACGTTTTCGCGCAGGCCGGTCATTGATGTTACTCATGTTTCATGATTTTGATGTCTGTTAGAAACATAACATCGGCAATCGCGATAACACAATGGCTTTTTTTGCACTGGGCGGGCAGGGGGGGACAAGCGGCGATCAAGGCCGCTGGGGTTTCACCGAAGTACCGAACGTATTGCCCATGCGCACACTGGTCGCTGCGGGCGTAGAGAGCCCGATCTGGTTCGGCTTGCGTTTGTCGATGGGCACCTGTTGCGCTTGCTGGTTCTTTTGCGTGGCCTTGGCGGCGTCCGGGTGGTTGCCCATCTGCTGGCTCAGGCAGCCATAGTCCGGCGCCTTGTACCCATCCACGTTGACCTCGATGCAGCCATTCGGCGTTCCTTCGGCGTGGGCCATCAGCGGCAGGGCAGCACACAGCAACAGGCTGGCGAGGGACGGGAACAGGTTCATCGGTGCCTCCTGGCGAGCCCTGGGAAATGGGCCGGTATGGCTCGAAAGTGTAGTGCAGCGGGCTGCCCGTCACCGTGATGTTTTTTTTGCTGGCACCGTAACATCAGGTTCATAAACTGGCCTCAGGATGACGGTTTTGTAGGCTATGTCGGACGTGTTGCGATGCTGAGCAGGGGGGCTTGGAGGCGCGCGGGCTGCTGCCTGGCTCTGCTGTTGGGGCTGGCGCAGACCGTGCGCGCCGAAGTGACCCTGGACCTGCCCGCGCAGAACCTGGATAGCGCCCTGCAGGCGTTCAGCCATGCCACCGGCATGGCGGTGCTGGTGGACCGCGAGTTGACCCGGGGCCGGCGCTCCATCGGCGTGCATGGCCGCTACAGTGCGCAGCAAGCCCTGGGCCTGCTGCTGACAGGGAGTGGCCTGATGGCGCGTTATGCCCGCAGCGATGCGTTCACCCTGCAAGTCCCCGAGGTCAGCCAGCCGGCCACGACGCGGGGGCTGAAGGCAGGGCATGCAGCACGGATCAACAACAGCTATGCCGCGGCCTTGCAGCAGGCGATCGAACGCAGTTTGTGCCGTTCGCCGCTGACCCGCCCCGGCAGTTTCCGGGCGCTGGTGCAGGTGTGGGTCAACGGTGACGGGGTGATCGAACACAGCCGCCTGGTCAGCTCCACCGGTGACCTGCAGCGTGACGAAGCGCTGGTACGCGGCCTGGGCGCTACCCGGGTCGAACGTCCGGCGCCCAGTTCGCTGCGCTTGCCGGTGACCTTACTTTTGATGCCCGATTCAACAGGAACACGCATGGAATGCACAGCAGGGGAAGGAGTTTCCGGGGCATGAAAGATACCGGCCACAGCATGATGGTCAGCCTGTTCCTGGCGTCCTACGAGGACTTCAAGGTACGCCTGCGCAAGCGCCTCGGGTCCGAGGACCTGGCCAACGACGTGCTGCACGAGACCTACCTGCGGGTCGACCGCATGGACATGCCGCCGAACTTGGCGCAACCCAATGCCTACCTGTATCGAATGGCGCTGAACATCGCCGCTGACCGACGCCAGGCGGATGCGCGACTGTTGACCGGCAGCGAAGTCGAAGAGCTGCTGCAGACCGTCGATGAAGCCCAGGACCCGTCGCGGGTGGTGGGTGGCCAGCGGGAAATCCAGTCTTTGCTCAAGGCCCTCTACGAACTGCCGGCGCGGCGGCGCCAGATCCTTATCGCTGCACGTCTGGAAGAGGCGCCACACCTGGAAATCTCCAGGCGTTTCGGGATTTCCACGCGCATGGTCGAAAAGGAAATCAAGGCGGGGCTGGGCCACTGTGCGCAGCGCCTTGAAAGAAAAGTGATCCAGCGGTTCGGTCCCGGGGCCGGAAAACCGTCTTAGTGATTGAGTCCCTGATAATCCGTTGAGTACCTGCGCGCTTGAACATTTTTAACCTCTCCGCTGCCCGTGCTGCGCCCGACAGCCCCCTGCACGATGAAGCGCGTGACTGGCTGGTGCTGCTGACGTCGGGCCGGGCCACCGTTGCTGATGCCAAGGCGTTGCGCCAGTGGTGCGCCCAGAGCCCGGAGCATGCCCGGGCGTTCGAGCAGGCCAAGGTGTTGTGGCAGCAATTGGCTCCCGCCGCCGAGCAGTTTTCCCGGCCGCGGCATTTTGGGCGGCGGGCGTTTTTGGGCGGGGCGATTGCGGCGTCGGCGGCGGTGTTGATGGTGCGGGTGACGGTGCCGGGTGGGTTTGCCGGGTTGACGGCGGATTACCGCACCGAGGTCGGGGAGCAGCGGCGGGTGGAGTTGGGTGATGGGGTTCGGCTGGAGCTCAATACGCAGACGCGGATCAGCCGGCGTGAGGGTGGGATTGAGTTGTTGGAGGGGGAGGTCGAGGTGCTGGCCGATGCTGCGATGCCGCTTCAGGTTCAGGCGGGTGGAGGGTGGTTGAGTGCGGCTCGGGCGCGGTTCAATGTGCGCAATACGGATCACAGTGTGTGTGTGACGTGTATTGATGGGGCGCTGTTGGTGGGTGTTGGGGGGCGTACGGTTCGGCTTGAGGGTGGGCGGCAGCTGACTTATGACGCCAGCGGTGTGGGTGAGCCGGTGGCGGTGGACGTGCAGGCTGTGGTGGCTTGGCGGGAGCAGGTGCTGGTGTTTGATAATGCGACGCTGGCGACGGTGGTGGATGAGATCAATCGCTATCGGCCGGGGATGTTGCTGCTGATGAATGCGCAGTTGGGCAAGCGGCGGGTGCAGGCGCGGTTTAGTCTGCATCAGTTGGCGGGGGTGGCGCTTTTGATTCGCGATGCGTATGGGGCCAAGTGTACGGAGTTGCCTGGCGGTGTTGTTTTGTTGAGTTAGATCGGTGTGCATATCCGTTATTGGGGTAACGACCAGAGCGAAAACAGATCTGCTTTTCTGTGGGAGCGGGCTTGCTCGCGAAAAACCTGAGAGCGCCGCGTTCATCCAGAATGCCCGCGTCATCGTTAACGACCTTCGCGAGCAAGCCCGCTCCCACATTTGGACCGTGCCCGCTTTAGCTTTTGATTTTGCTCTTCAACACTCAAGCCTAAGCGAGGAGCCGAGTGGTGGGGCAAGAGCGTTTTGCTTACTTTTGGCTGGGCCGGCATTCCGGCTTTTCGAAAGTGAGCGGAACCCATATCAGCCATAACAAAAATAACGGATATGTACACCACCCCAAAAAGCCCTACCGCAAGGGCCCCAAAACCTGCCGATACCGCTCCACCCCCTGGCCCGTCTCCCGCACCAGAACCACCTCGATCCCCAGCGGTTCCTCCTGCCGATTCCCACTCAACTGCCGCCACCCCTTGTCCCAAACCCGCACCTGCAAATCCCTGACCTGCCCAAGCACCGCCACCGCATCCCTGGGCGCCGGCAGCGGATACCGATCCCGCGCCGGTGCAGCTGCCCGGTACAGCGTGTCGCCCTTGAGCCACCACCGCACCCGCTGCAACCCATCCCCAGGAACCGGCGCACTCCGGATCACCTCCAGCCGAAACCCCTTGCTGTCCGAACTCCTCACCGACACCGCCGCCAACCCGCCAGGCTTCGGCGCGTCTTCGCCAATCGGCGGCCCCAACTCAACCCCCGCGCGCAAGCTCACATCCAGCTGCATCTGGTTCAGCGCCCGCAACAACACCTCAGTCTGCTCACTGCTGGCCTGCAAATGCTGATCAGCCCGGGTCACGCTGTCCAACCCGCGCCAGGCAATCACACTGACCACCGCCATCAACATGATCGCCACCATCACCTCGATCAGCGTAAAACCCTTCTGGTCACTCATGACTCACCACCCGCAACAACCCCGCCGCATCCCGTTGCAGGCTCAGGCTGTATTGCCCATCCGACAGCACCACCCGCATGGGCGGGTTCACCCATTCAGCATCCAGCACCAATGTTTTCCCAGGCTCGATGCGCACCTGCATCGACGCACTGTCCCAGGCCCGCGGACGCAGTTGCTGATCGCCGCTGAAGTTCTCCACTCCCAGCCCATCATCGGTCACGCGGCTGAAGCGAAATCCCTTGGCATCGGCTTTCCAGGTAATCGCCCGGCCATCGGCACGCGCCTCGGCCTGGGCCACCTGCAGCAACTGGCTCAAGCGTTCCGCGTCCTTGCGCAGCAGGTGCAGCGGATCAGGCTTGATGCTCAGGCTGATGGCCGCACTGGCGATGCCGATGATCACCAGCACCACCATCAACTCGATCAACGTGAAGCCCTGCTGTTTCATTTTTTGCTCCCTGATCAATCGCTGAAATAAAAAGGTGTGAATTGCCCTGTAGCCTGAGGCGACGGACAAACAGGAGGTCCCGCCCATGGCATTCATCCATCGTTTTTCACCCGCCCATGGCGTCCAGGCCTTGGCGTTGCTGGCGGCGCTGGCAGGGGTTGCGACCTGGACGCCGCCGTTGCTCACGTCGGCCGAGTCCCACACCCCGCAGGCCGCGCCCCAGGCGTTGGCGGCTCGCAGTGACAACCCCGCCGTGCAATGGTTTTCCAATACCCCGGCGGTGATGCAGATCAGGGTCTCCGGGGTGCTTGCCGGGGCGCGTGGGGCGGTGGCGATCCTCAGTCTCAACGACGGCCCGCCCCGCAGCTTTTTGTTGGGTGAACGCCTGAGCCCCGGCGTGCGGCTGACGGCCATTGAAGGCGATAGCGTGGAGATCGAGCGCGGCGCGGAAAAAATTCGCGTGCCCCTCGACAAGTTGCCCGACGGGCCGGCGTTGCCAAGCCTCATTCGGCAGTAACCGGGCGCTTCACCGGCGGGCGCCCCAGCAGTGTCTCCAGGCGTGCCAGGGGGGGCGCTTCACGGGTGGCGTCCAGCACCTGCACGCTGACCTGGAACAGGCGCCCATCCGGCCCGTTGCTGATGGTCTGTTCGCAACGCAGTTTCAGCCGGCCCTGGTCGCAGTCGAACGTCTTGCGCCCGGTGCTCACCCGACCTTCCAGGCGCAGTTCCGCCATCCGCCCCTGGGCTGCCAGCAGCGCCATCGACTTGTCCCGCAGCAGGCCGTTGCTGGTGGTCATCAGCCCGGCCACGCGTACCGCCGCCGCCATGGCCACGGCGATGATCGCCAGTGCCACCAACACTTCAATCAGGGTGAAACCTTGCTCGTTGCGGGGCCCGCCCATGGCGTACTCAAAACCGGGAAACAGGCCCGCAGACTAGCCCCGGGAGTTGACCGATTGGCGACCAAAGCTCCCGAGGATTTTCAACATGACTGACATGTGTTCTTGCAACACTGCGCCACGAAATGCACTCAAGCCAAGGAATGTCGACATGGATATCGCACACTTCACGTCAGCGCGCAGGCAGCGCGGTTTCACCCTGATCGAGATCATGGTGGTCGTGGTGATCCTGGGGATTCTGGCGGCGCTGGTGGTGCCCAAGGTGCTCGACCGCCCCGACCAGGCGCGGGCCACAGCGGCCCGGCAGGACATTGGTGGGCTGATGCAGGCCCTGAAACTCTACCGCCTCGACCACGGCTCGTATCCCAGCATGAACCAGGGCTTGAAGGTGCTGGTGGAACGCCCGGCCGATGCGAAAAACAGCAACTGGCGCGCCTACCTCGAACGCTTGCCCAACGACCCGTGGGGCAACCCGTATCACTACCTCAACCCAGGGGCCAACGGCGAAGTGGATGTGTTCTCCCTCGGCGCCGACGGGAAACCTGATGGTGACGGCGTGAACGCCGATATCGGCTCCTGGCAGTTGTAAGGCCGGCGATGAACAGCCATTCGCCTACAGCGGCGAAGCAGCGCGGCATGGCGATTATCAGCGCCTTGCTGATCGCGGCCGTGGTCGCGGTGATTGCCGGCGCCATGCTCACCCGGCAAACCGTGTTCACCCGAAGCCTGGAAGCTGAACAACTGCGTATCCAGGGCCAATGGTTGTTGAATGGCGGTCTGGAAACCAGTCGCCAGCTCCTGTGGGACGCGCGCCGCCAGGACGTGTTGACCCGGCTCGATCAACCGTGGGCACGGCCCCTCGGCGGTGCTTTCGAGGGGCGGATTGAGGATGAGCAGGGCAAGTTCAACCTGCGCAATCTGGTGACCCAACAACACCCGGACGCCGGGCAATTGCAGAGCTTCGAACGCCTGTGCCAGTTGATCGGCATCGAGCCGGCCGTGAGTCGCCGCATCAGCCGGCGAGTGATCGACTCATACGACCAGCGCGAGCTCGGCGCCTCACTTACCGGCGGCTTCAACAGCAGCCGGGATACCTCGCCCGGTGCCGCTGCGCCATTGATCCCGGCCAAGTACCCGATGTTGCGCAGCCTCACCGACCTCAGCGGTATCGAAGGCCTCGACCCGCGCCAACTGCGGCGCATGGCGAGCTATGTCAGCGTGCTGCCCGGCAATACCTGGGTCAACGGCAATACCGCCAGCGCCGAGGTACTCAGCAGCGTGGTGCCGGGGCTCAGCCTGTCCCAGGCCCAGGCACTGGTGGCCGAGCGCGACGGCGGGCGCTGGTTTGTCAATCGCGGGGATTTCGTCAACCGGTTGCGCATGCCACAAGTCGCGGTGGACACGGTGCAGGTGGGGATCACCAGCGAGTGGTTTCGCGTGCACGGCCAGGCGCGCCGCGAGCAGCGTCGGGTCACGCTGGAGGCGTTGCTGTATCGCCCCGAAGACCGTCAGCCCCAGGTGATCTGGTCGCGGGTGGGCGTATGAAGCGTTTGCGCATCGGCTTGCCGCCGCTGGATGAACTCACCACCGAGAGCCAGGTGCAGTTCGCCTGGCTGGACCGCGCCGGGCAGGTCAGCCAGCAGGGCGAGGGCCGCATGGCGCAATGGGCGAATACCCAGGCGGAGTGTTTTCTGCATCCACGGGACAGCTTGCTGACCAGCCTGGAGCTGCCGCAATTGCCCTCCGCCAAGGTCGACGATGCAGTGACCTGTGCGGCCCAGGCATTGATCCTCGGCCCGCTGGAGTTGATGCATGTGGCCCACGGTCCACGTGACAGCAGCGGCCTGGTGCAGGTCGGCTGGTTGCCCAAAAGCAGCCTTGAGCACCTGGGCCGGATAACGACCCAGCTGAAAATCAAAGTGCGTGGCCTGTACCCGGCGCCCTACGCGTTGCCGGTCAGCGGGCCAGCGAGCGCGACCTTCTGCGACGGGCATTTGCTACTGCGCCATAGCCTGCAGCAGGGCGCGGTACACCCTCTGGGGCAGCAGGCGCTGGATGATCTGCTCGCCACTGGTGTCGATGTGCTCCATGTGGCCGACGATGCCCGTTGGAGCGGTACCGCGCCGGGCTGGGGTTTGCACGGTCGGCTCCAGCAGGCGGCAACCGGTGGCTGGGGCAGGGCGGCGGCCTGCACGGCGCTGGCGGTCGCCATCTGGGCCCTGGGCCTGAACCTCTACGCCGCCCGCCAGGTCGACGAAGGCCAACGCCTCAAGGCGCAGATGAGCCAGCAAGTACGTCAGGCCTTCCCCGAACTGCCGGTGATTCTCAACCCGCTGCAACAAGCCCGTCAGCAACTGGCCGCACGCCAGAGCGGCGCGGCGGCCGAACCTGGGCAGCGCTTTACCGGCTTGCTGGCGCTGGCGGGCAGCAGCCTGCCGTCCATGGCGGGCAGCGTCGAGAGCTTGAGCTACGAGCAAGGCCGCCTGCAGCTGAGCCTGCTGCCGGACGCCCGGACCCCGGCGCTGGCCGCTGACGCGCAGGCGCTGCTGGCCCAGGCCGGGTTCAGCGCCAGTCGCGACGACCAGGGCTGGACAGTCGGCCCGCTTACCGAGCGCGTTGAAGCCGATGCAGACGATGAGGCCGAAGATGAATAAGCGTTGGCAGCTTCTGCGCAGCCAGGCCCAGGTGTTCTGGAACGGCCTGGCCATGCGTGAAAAACGTCTGTTGGTGGGTGCCGGCCTGGTGCTGGCGGGCCTGCTGACCTGGTTGCTGTTGATCCAGCCACCGCTGAAGAAAATCGACTACTGGCAAGCCGAAACCCCGAAACTGCGCAGCCAGGCCGAGGCCTTGCAGGTGCTGCTGCAAGGCGTCGCCCCAGCCCCGCGCAGCAGTGACCTGGAAACCGCCTTGCACCAGTCCCTCGACAACGCCGGGCTGCAGGGCCGCTATCAATTGCAGCCGCAGGACACCGGCAGCTGGCGCCTGACCTTCGACGACGCCCCGGCGGACGCGGTGATCGACTGGCTGCTGGCCAACCCCCGGCCGTTCTCCCTGGAAGTCTCTGCGGCCCGCCTGCAACGCGCAGGCGAGGCCACCCCTTCAAACTCGGCCGGCACTTTGTCCGGGACCGTTCGCATGGATCAGGCGCCTGGCGCTAAGGAAGCTTCATGAAGTGGTCATTACCCAACGCTGCGCCTTATCGCAAGGTCGCCCCTTTGCTCTTGTTGGCGCTGGGAGCGTGCAGCAACCCCCAATCCTCCGCGCCGTTGCTGGTGGACAGCGAGCTTGGCCAACCCCTGGCCGACACCCGGCGCAGCGGCGACACACCACTGGACCGCCAGCGCGAAACCGTGCCGCCACCCCGGGTGCAACACCCGGTGACCAACAGCGCCCGCAGCCATGGCGCCGCACCGGCCAGGGCGCGCAACCCGCTGGGTGATCAACCGGTACAACTGAACTTCGTCGACGCCGATATCCAGGCGGTGGTGCGCGCCTTGTCTCGCGCCACCGGCCAGCAATTCCTGGTGGACCCGCGTGTCAAAGGCAACCTCACGTTGGTCAGCGAAGGCCAGGTACCGGCGCACCAGGCCTACGACATGCTGCTGGCGGCGCTGCGTATGCAGGGCTTCAGCGTGGTCGACGTAGGCGGCGTGGCCCAGGTGGTGCCGGAGGCGGACGCCAAGCTGCTGGGCGGGCCGATCTACAGCGGCGCCAACCCGGGCGGGCAGGGCATGCAGACCCGCACCTTCCGCCTGCAATACGAAAACGCGGTGAACCTGATCCCGGTACTGCGCCCCATCGTGTCGCCGAACAACCCGATCAACGCCTACCCCGGCAACAACAGTATCGTGATCACCGACTACGCGGAAAACCTGGCGCGGGTGGCACAGATCATCGACGGCATCGACACCCCGAGCGCCATCGACACCGACGTGGTGAAGGTGCAGAACGGCATCGCCGTGGACATCGCCGCCATGGTCTCGGAACTCCTCGAAACCCAGGGCGCCGACCAGACCCAGAAGATCAACGTGATCGGCGACCCGCGCTCCAACTCCATCATCATCCGCGCCGGCAGCCCGGAGCGCACGGAACTGGCGCGCAACCTGATCTACAAGCTCGACAACGCCCAGAGCAACCCGAGCAATATGCACGTGGTGTACCTGCGCAACGCCCAGGCCGGCAAGTTGGCGCAGTCGCTGCGGGGCTTGCTGACCGGCGAGAGCGACACCGGTTCCAGTGACAATGCCCGCGGCAAGTTGAGCAGCATGGGCGGCAACACCCAGGGTGGCCAGGGCAGTACCCAGAACAGCAGCGGCACTCCCACCGGCAGCGGCACTGTCCAGCCCAGTGGTTACGGGCAGGACACCAGCAGCACCGGAGCCTCTTCCCCTACCGACCAGAACACCGCGTTCAGCGCCGGTGGCGTGACGATCCAGGCGGACGCCACCACCAACACCTTGCTGATCTCGGCGCCGGACCCGCTGTATCGCAACCTGCGGGAGGTGATCGACATGCTTGACCAGCGTCGCGCCCAGGTGGTGATCGAGAGTTTGATCGTCGAAGTGGGCGAGGACGATGCCAGCGAGTTCGGGGTGCAGTGGCAGGCGGGCAACCTGGGCGGGAAGGGTGGCTTTGGTGGGGTGAACCTGGGGGGCAGCGGCTTGAATGGAACCCCCACCAGCAAGACCAGCATTGATGTGTTGCCCAAGGGTTTGAACATCGGGCTGGTGAATGGCTCGGTGGACATTCCGGGGATTGGCAAGGTGCTGGACCTCAAGGTGCTGGCCCGGGCATTGAAGAGCAAGGGCGGGACCAATGTGTTGTCGACGCCGAACCTGCTGACCCTGGATAACGAGGCGGCGAGTATTTTTGTGGGGCAGACGATTCCGTTTGTCACCGGCAGTTATGTGACGGGCGGCGGCGGCACGAGCAATAACCCGTTCCAGACGGTGCAGCGCGAGGAAGTGGGGCTGAAGCTGAACGTGCGGCCGCAGATTTCCGAGGGGGGGACGGTGAAGCTGGATATTTATCAGGAGGTCAGCAGCGTCGACACGCGGGCTTCGGTGGATGCCGGGACGGTGACGAACAAGCGGGCGATTGATACGAGTATTTTGCTGGATGACGGGCAGATCATGGTACTTGGCGGGCTGTTGCAGGATGGGTATAGCCAGAGCAATGACGCGGTGCCCTGGTTGTCGGATATTCCGGGGTTGGGGGCGCTGTTCAGGAATGAAAAGCGCAGTGTGACGAAGACTAATTTGATGGTGTTTTTGCGGCCCTACATTATTCGTGACGGTGGGGCGGGGCGCAGTATTACGCTGAATCGCTATGAGTTTATGCGCAGGGCCCAGGGTGGGTTGCAGCCGGAGCATAGTTGGGCGATGCCGGATGTGCAGGCGCCGCAGTTGCCTTCGGTGGATAAGGCGATTCCCGGGGGGCAGGGGGTTAGGGCGGTGATTCGGGCGGTGCCGCGGTGATTTGGGGTTTGGATGGGGGGCATATCCGTTGCTGCGGTAACGGCCACCTATGGTTCCGCTCTTACAGCGGGTCACTTTTGGCAAACGCCCCAAAAGTAACCAAAAGGTCTTTGCCCCACCACTCGGTGCCTCGCCTAGGCTCGGCATGCCCGCACTCCGGCCCGGTTCCGCGGGCCGCCGCGACGGGCCATCCATGGCCCGGCGCGGCTAAACCGGCATCCTTGCCGGTTTACCCGCTCCACCGTGCCTGCTTGCGGCCATCGTGGTTGACGGGGCCTGCAGATCAAAATCAAAAGCAAGAGCACGGCGGCCTGAAAGCCGACCTGAGTGTTAAAAGCCAAATCAAAAACCAGAGGGAAAGCAGAGCTGCTTTTTTGTAGGAGCTGGCTTGCCGGCGATGCAGACACCTCGGTGCATCAGGTACACCCAGTTGATGCCATCGCCGGCAAGCCAGCTCCTACAGTGGACCGTGCCCGCTTTAGCTTTTGATTTTGCTTTTAACACTCAAGCCGGCCGGTAGGCCGCTGTGCTCTTGCTTTTGATCTTGATTTTGATCTTGGGCGCCCCGTTAAACCACGCTGGCCGAACGCAGGCTTTGGAGCGTGGGTAACCCGGCAGGACGCCGGGTTAGCCGTCCTGGGCCAAGGATGGCCCATGACGGCGGCCCACGGTCCAAAGCCGGAGTGAGGGCACTCCGAGCCTAAGCGAGGCACCGAGTGGTGGGGCAAGAGCGTTTTGCTTACTTTTGCGCTGTTCAAAAGTGAGCCGCTGTAAGAGCGGAACCAATACAAGCCGTAACCGAAGGAATGGATATGTACTCAACCAAACGAAGCCCAAAAGCATGAGCCTCCTGCCTTACGCCTGGGCCAAATCCCAACGTATCCTCCTTCACCCGGGAACCCAGGGCCCGACGCTGACCATCTGCCCCTCGACCCCCGGCTGGTCCATCAGCGAGGTCTACCGCCAGTTCGGCCAAACCCACCTGATCCAGGTGCGCGACGACGAACTCGACGGCCTCCTGGCCACTGCCTACGCCGACACCGGCAGCGCCGCCGCCGTCGTGGGCGCCGCCGAAAACGAAGTCGACCTCGACCGCCTCATGCAAGACATCCCCGAAATCACCGACCTGCTCGACACCCAGGACGGCGCCCCGGTGATCCGCATGATCAACGCCTTGCTCACCCAGGCCGCCCGCGACGAAGCCAGCGACATCCACATCGAACCCTACGAAACCCACTCCGTGGTGCGCTACCGCGTCGACGGCACGCTGCGTGACGTGGTGTCCCCGCGCAAGGCCCTGCACGGCGCCTTGGTCTCACGCATCAAGATCATGGCCCAACTCGATATCGCCGAAAAACGCCTGCCCCAGGACGGCCGCATTGCCCTGCGCGTGGCCGGTCGCCCCATTGATATCCGCGTCTCCACCGTGCCCACCGGCCATGGCGAGCGCGTAGTGATGCGCCTGCTGGACAAACAAGCCGGCCGCCTGCAGCTGGAAACCCTCGGCATGGACCCCGCCGTCCTGGCCAAACTCGACACCCTGATCCGCCAACCCCACGGCATCGTGCTGGTCACCGGTCCCACCGGCAGCGGCAAGACCACCAGCCTCTACGCCGCCCTGGCCCGGCTGGATGCGAGCACCAGCAATATCCTGACCGTCGAAGACCCGGTGGAATACGACCTGCCGGGCATCAGCCAGATCCAGGTCAACGCCAAGATCGACATGACCTTCGCCCTGGCCCTGCGGGCAATCCTGCGCCAGGATCCGGACATCATCATGATCGGCGAAATCCGCGACCTGGAGACCGCACAAATTGCCGTCCAGGCCTCGCTCACGGGCCACTTGGTGCTCGCCACCCTGCACACCAACGACGCCGTCTCGGCGGTCAACCGCTTGATCGACATGGGCGTCGAACCGTTCCTGCTGGCCTCGTCACTGCTCGGCGTATTGGCCCAGCGCCTGGTGCGTCGGCTGTGCCCGCACTGCAAGCAGGAAGACCCGGCCGCGCCCGGCACCTGGCGGCCTGTCGGGTGCGCGCAGTGCAACCAGATCGGTTACAGCGGGCGTACCGGTATCCATGAATTGTTCTGCATCGACGACGAGCTGCGCGGGCTGATCCACCAGGGCGCCGGCGAGCAGGCCTTGAAAGCCGCCGCACGCCGGGCCGGCATGTTCAGCATGCGTGAAGATGGCGAACGCTGGGTACGCAGCGGCGCCACCGCCCCCGAAGAAATCCTGCGCGTAACACGGGACGCCTGATGAACCGATACCGCTACGAAGCCGCCGACGCCAGCGGCAAGCTGGAGTCCGGGCACCTTGAGGCAGACAGCCAGAGCGGCGCGTTTGCCCACCTGCGCAGCCGTGGCCTGACGGCCTTGCGGGTGCAGGTCGAGAACAACAACGAGCGTGCCGGCGGTGGCGGCCGGTTCAGCGCCAAACTCTCGGACAATGACCTGGCCTGGGCCACGCGCCAGCTGGCGAGCCTGCTCGGTGCGAGCCTGCCACTGGAGGCCGCGTTGAGCGCCACGGTGGAGCAAGCCGAGAAAAAACACATTGCCCAGACCTTGAGCGCGGTGCGCGCCGATGTGCGCAGCGGCATGCGCCTGGCCGATGCGTTGGCCGCGCGGCCCCGGGACTTTCCGTCGATCTATCGGGCGCTGATCGCGGCGGGGGAGGAGTCCGGCGACCTGGCCCAGGTCATGGAGCGCCTCGCCGACTACATCGAGGAGCGCAATAACCTGCGGGGCAAGATCCTCACGGCGTTTATCTACCCGGGCGTGGTGGGGCTGGTGTCCATCGGCATTGTGATTTTCCTGCTCAGCTACGTGGTGCCGCAGGTGGTCAGTGCGTTTTCCCAGGCTCGCCAGGACCTGCCGGGGCTGACGTTGGCGATGCTCAATGCGAGTGACTTTATCCGCGCCTGGGGCTGGCTGTGTTTTGCCGGGATCGTGGGTGGTTTCTGGAGCTGGCGCCTGTACCTGCGCAACCCCGTGGCACGGTTGAGCTGGCACAGCCGGGTGTTGCGCCTGCCGTTGATCGGGCGTTTTGTACTGGGCCTCAACACCGCGCGGTTTGCCTCGACCCTGGCGATTCTCGGCGGGGCGGGCGTGCCGTTGTTGCGCGCCCTGGAAGCGGCGCGCCAGACCTTGTCCAACGACCGCCTGAGCCAGTGTGTCAGCGACGCGACGGCCAAGGTGCGCGAGGGCGTCAACCTGGCTCCTGCGCTGGCGGTGGAAAAGGTCTTTCCGCCCGTGCTGATCCACCTGATCGCCAGCGGCGAAAAAACCGGCTCGCTGCCGCCGATGCTCGAACGCGCGGCGCAAACCCTGTCGCGGGATATCGAGCGTCGGGCGATGGGCATGACGGCGTTGCTTGAGCCACTGATGATCGTGGTGATGGGCGCCGTGGTGTTGGTCATCGTCATGGCCGTGCTGCTGCCGATCATCGAAATCAACCAACTGGTGACCTGACTGCTGACGAAACACGATCAAAAATGTGGGAGCGGGCTTGCTCGCGAAAGCGGTGTGTCAGTCAACACATGTCGCGCCTGATCCACCGCTTTCGCGAGTAAGCCCGCTTGTATGCTAGGACTTGAAGGGAGGAGGAGGGACAAAGCCCGATTCTGACTGTTGGCGCAGTACAGACCGTGGGAGATTTCGCCCCTCCTCCTTTCACCCAAGCGCCGATAAAGAATGCATCTGGCTATGACCGACGATAGGAACAAGCCTGCGCCTCTGGGTGAGCCCTTCAAGTGCTCAAAACCATAGCCCGGAGGAAGTCCCATGGCAATGCCAGTTCCTGTCTCAAAGCCGATCGTTGGCGTCGATGTTGCTAAAAATGAGCTGGTGATTTACCACGCCGAACTCGATCTGCTGGAAGTAATCCCGAACAACAAAACCGCCATTAAAAAATGGCTGAAGGCCCTACCGGGCACCGTGGCAGTTGCGATTGAAGCTACCAACATCTATCACTTGGAGTTCGCTGATCTCGCCTATGAAGCTGGCTGCGTGATCTACATGGTGGGTGGATATGAGCTCAGCCATTATCGTAAAGGTGTGAATATCCGGGCTAAAACCGACGCCCAGGATGCCAAATTGCTCGCTCGCTATTTAAAAAACGAAGCCGATGAACTTCGTCCCTGGACGCCGCCATCTCCTCTGTATCGCCAGCTTTTGAGTCTTTTCCGCCGCCGGGCGGCGCTGGTCCAGGCACGCGTCAGCCTGACTCAAAGCTGGGCGAATGAGCCGTTACTGAAGGCCTCTTTTACCGAGCAGGTGAAGTCGATGCAAAAGCTAGAAGGCCTGATTGAAAAGATGATCGGTGATCGCCTGAAAGAAGCTGGACTGTCGGATCAGCTAAAGCGTTGCTTGAAAGTTGAAGGTATCGGTTTTTTGACTGGAGCCCGCTTGGTTACTAGCTTTCAACGAGGTGATTTTAGAAACGCAGACGCTTTCATCGCCTTCTTGGGCATGGATTTACGCGTTTCTAAGTCAGGACAGAAAGATAATCGTCGTAGCTTGAGCAAACGTGGCGACTCAGAAGCTCGGCGTCTTTTGCACAACGCAGCGATGGCAGCTAGCCGAACGGCTGCATGGAAGGAGTTTTATCAAGCGCAACGGGCGCGGGGTTACAGCACCACTCAGGTGCTGGTAATGCTGGCCCGCAAGCTTGCTCGAGTGGTATTTGCCTTGCTAAAAGGACAAAGCGAATACCAACCAAAGGTTGGTTGAGGGTTGCCCCTCAACCATAGAATCTCCCACATTTTAACTGCGTTTCTTCAAGACTATTTTCGCGCGCCCGACACGCGGGTCCCAACCTCGGGTTCCTCATTCTGTCATCTGCCCAACCCCACCACATGGCCCGTAACGCCTCCAGCCCGGTCCTCGAAGTCCGCGCTGAAACCTCGCTGTCACCTCACCCCCAAATCGCTCAAAAGTGTGACCAAAACACCCGAGAATCTTTTTAAAAATCAAGCCGTTCCTCCCGAGGTTTTTTCCTTTAGCTGTCATCGGATGCTGCGAAATTTCATACCCATGGCCTCACCCCTGGGTACCCCCCGGAACACAGCCCGGGACCGAAGCCATAGCGTCATCTACCCCAACGTACAAACACGACGAAAGGAGCTTCTTCATGTTTAAGCGCAACGTTCTCGCGGTATCCATGACCCTCGCTGCACTGTGCTCGGCCCAGGCTGCCATGGCAGACATCAACGGCGGCGGCGCCACCCTGCCACAACCGCTGTACCAGACCTCCGGCGTATTGACCGCCGGTTTCGCCCCGTACATCGGCGTGGGCAGCGGCAAGGGCAAACTGGCGTTCCTGAACAACGACTACAGCCAGTTCGGCACCGGCACCAAGAACGTTCACTGGGCGGGCAGCGACTCGAAGCTGACCTCGACTGAACTGTCCACCTACGCCTCCACCAAACAAGCGACCTGGGGCAAGCTGATTCAAGTGCCTTCGGTCGCCACTTCGGTTGCCATTCCATTCAACAAGGCCGGTACCAACGCAGTTGACCTGAGCGTTGATCAACTGTGCGGCGTGTTCTCGGGCCGCATCACCACCTGGAACCAACTCCCGGCTACCGGTCGCACCGGTAACATCGTGGTGGTTTACCGTAACGAAGCCAGTGGCACCACCGAGCTGTTCACCCGTTTCCTGGCGGCCAAGTGCGTCAATGAGTCCAAGAAATTTGTGGTCACCACCAACTTCGCGGACAGCTTCGGCGTGCCTCCAGGCGCCGTGCCTGCCGTGACCAGCCAAGGCGTGATGACCGCACTGAACGCCGGTGATGGTCGCATCACCTACATGAGCCCGGACTATGCCGCGCCTACCTTGGCTGGCCTGGATGACGCCACCAAAGTGGCCAAGGTCGCCGGTGTTTCTCCAGCCCCTGATAACGTTTCCGCCGCCATCGCCGCTGTGCCCGTACCGGCTGCTGCCAACGTCGCCAACCAGAACGCCTGGGTACCGGTGTTTGCTGCCGCCGCCGATGCCAACGATCCAAGCGTCGTGCCTTACCCAAGCAGCGGTTATCCGATCCTGGGCTTCACCAACCTGATCTTCAGCCAGTGCTACGCCGACGCCACCCAGACCTCGCAAGTGCGTGCGTTCTTCACCCGTCACTTCGGTGCCAGCGCCTTGAACAGCAACGACAACGCGATCAAGGCCAACCGCTTCGTGCCACTGCCAGCTGCCTGGAAAGCCGCGATCACCAGCAACTTCGTTACCGCAACCAGCGCGCTGAGCATCGGCAAGTCTGATGTCTGCAACGCCATCGGTCGTCCGCTGTAACCCACGCTTTTACCGACCGGCAACACCCGATCAGCAACGGCCTGTGCCGTTGCTGATTTTTGCGTTTGCGGCTCGGCTATCAGCCTTACATGAACTTTCCATGACAGAAGTTCAGTCCCGCCCCTCGCCAACCGCCTAACTCCCATACGTGACGCACGTCGCCAGTTCCCCATGGGCAATAACAAAGAAGGAAGCTTCCTGATGGTCCGCTGCAAACCACCGGTCAACCTGAATGCCCAAGGCCCTGGCGGCCAGACGATCCTGCGCCTCAAACCCCTGGCCCAGGCGATTGCCTTGTTCATGGTGGCAGGCAGCGCCCACGCGGCGACAGCGTTCAGCTCCGGCTGGTTTGCCGACAAGGGTGCCTCCCAGGCGGCGACAGCGGCCCGCCTCAACGGGGCGCAGGTGCCGGGGATTCCGTCGTTGAATCAGCAGGCGCGGGCGAACCAGCAGTTGTCACGTTCCATCAGCACGCTCAACAACAGTGTCGCGGCGATTGCGGCCCAGCAGGCCGCCCAGGCCGCTGGCCGGCAAGCGGCGCTCGGCCAGGTCTCGACGATTCCCGACGGCCTCGGCAAGGGCGGCTTGCAGGTGGACAACAGCCTGACCCAGGGCTGGACCAACGCCAAGGGCCCGACCCAGAGCCAGTCCGGTGGCAAGACCACGGTGACCATCGAGCAGACCGCCGACAAGGCGATCCTCAACTGGGAAACCTTCAACGTCGGACGCAACACCACGGTCGATTTCCAGCAGCAATCGAATTGGGCCGTGCTCAACCGTGTCAACGACCCCAACGCGCGCCCCAGCGAAATCCAGGGCCAGATCAACGCCCCTGGCACAGTGATGATCATGAACCGCAACGGGGTGATCTTCAGCGGCAGCAGCCAGGTCAATGTGCGCAACCTGGTGGCGGCCGCCGCCACCATCACCGATGACCAATTCACCCAACGCGGGATCTATGTGGATGCCAACGGCACCCAGCCGACTTTCACCGACGCGGCGGGCAAGGTCGAGGTGCAGCGCGGCGCGTTGATCCAGACTCACAACCCGGCCACCTCTACCGACGCCGGTGGCTACGCCCTGCTGCTCGGCTCGGAGGTCGAGAACGCCGGCAGCATCATCACCGCCAGGGGCCAGGCCACCCTGGCCGCCGGCGACAGTTTTTATATCCGCAAGGGCGTCGGCACCACCGGCAACGACCGCTCCACCACCCGTGGCAATGAAGTGGCCACCAGCCTCAAGGCCGGCAGCACGTCGGGCAAGGTCAGCAACAGCGGCCTGATCATGGCGTCGACCGGCGACATCACCCTCACCGGGCACCAGGTGCAGCAGAACGGCGTGGCCCTGGCCAGCACCTCGGTGGATACCCGCGGCACGATTCACTTGCTCAACGCCGCCAGCGACACCAGCGCCAGCGTGACCCTGGGCGAGGGCAGCACCACGGCGATCCTGCTGGACGCCAGCGGCAGCACCGCCCTCAACAGCCAGAAGGACAACGGCCTGATCAAGCTCGACGGCTTGCCTGCCAACCTGATCACCGGCCAGTTCAACAACCTCAGCGCGGTGGCCGACCGCACTGACCAGTCGCGGATCGAGATCGTCAGCGGCGGCACTGTGGATTTGCGCAAAGGCTCGATCACCCTGGCCACCGGCGGCCAGGTGGCGGTCAGTGCCGGCCAGCGCAGCCTGGTGCGTGACGGCGCGATGATCGACGTGTCCGGCGCGATTGGCGTCAAGGTGGCGATGGAAGCCAACAACATCAAGATCAACGTGCAAGGCAACGAACAGCGCGACGCGCCCGCCAACCGTGACGGCGGGCAATTGATCAACAATGACGTGTGGGTCGACCTGCGGGACCTGGTGTTCGTCCCGGCCGGCACCAACGGCTATGCGACGGACCGCTGGTACACCGCCGGCGGGCTGCTGGAAGTCGGCGGTTACCTGGGCACCCAGGGCCACTCGGTCGGCGAGTGGATGGCCCAGGGCGGCACTGTGACGTTCACCGGCAAGGACGTGGTGACCCAGCAGGGGGCCCAGGTCAATCTGTCGGGCGGCACCGTCGATGTGCAGGCCGGCTACATCCGCCAGACCTGGCTCAAGGGGCCTGACGGCCAGCTCTATGAGCTGTCGAAAGCCCCCGGGGACATTCTCTACGCGGGGATCTACAAGGGCTTTGAAGACACCAGCGTCCGCTGGGGCCGCAGCGATTTCTACTACAACCCGCTGGTGGCCCAGCAAAGCCGCTACGAGGCGGGCTACACCGTGGGCCGCGACGCCGGCAAGCTGGTGGTGGGCACCACCAACGCGGTGCTGGAAGGCCAGTTGATCAGCGATGTATTCCAGGGCGATCGCCAGACCCAGGCACCGAATATCAACCTTGATGGTTATCAGCAGTCACAGCAGGCCATGGCCCAGCGGGCGCAGTTGATCATTGGCCAGTACACGCCGGTGTACAACAAGGCCACCGGCACCTTGCGCTACGCCTTGACCCCGACCATCGACCAGGTGCTGATCGAGGGCAGCACGCAAAAAATCGCCGACGGCCTGGACCTGGCCACTGCGCTGCCGACCGAACGCCAGGGCAAACTGGTGCTCGACAGTGACCAGCTCAATGGCTACCGATTGGGCGCGATCAAGGTCGGCGCAAAGCAGCAGATTGACGTCAATGGCGCACTCAAGGTGGCTGACGGCGGCGACATCACCCTGTTCGGCCCCGTGGTTTCAGTCAATGCCAACCTCACGGCCCACGGCGGCAGCATCAACGCGGGCAACCTGCTGAATCAGGTCGACCTCAATCGCTCCAATGTCGTTGGCGATGTGATTCTGCCGGGCATCGGCCGGCTCGATGTGGCCGCCGGAGTCAAGCTGGACAGTTCCGGGCGCTGGAATAATCTGGCGCTGGACCCTTCGGCCACTGACGGGGTGGCGTATATCAACGGTGGCAAGGTGTCGTTGCGCAGCTCCGGCGACGTGAACCTCGCGGCGGGCAGCCTGGTGGAAACGTCCTCCGGGGCGACCATCGGCCTGGATGGCAAAGTCCGGGGCGGCAAGGGCGGCGACGTGACCGTGGGCGCACTGGGGGCTTTGGACCTGGGCGCCGAGATTCGCGGCTATGGCGTCAGCGCAGGCGGCACCCTGACCTTGCAGGCCAACAAGGTGCAGATCGGCCAGAGCCCGCAGGCGCCGGATGCCAAGACCTTGCAGTTGGCCGGGGATTTTTTCAACAAGGGTTTTTCGGCCTATGACATTACCGGCAACGAAGGATTGCTGGTCGCCGATGGTACTCAGGTGGATGTGAACGTGCCGGCCTACCGGCTCTCGGAGCAGGCCGCCACGACGCCGGGCGGCGGCGCTGCGGCCAGCGTGATGGAGCGCTGGACCCCGCCGCTTTACCAGGAAGACGCGAGCAAGGGCGTACTCGGCCAACGCCGTGGCGCCAGCCTGACCCTTTCCGCCGGCCACCTGGAGTCGCCTGCCGAGCAACTGCCGACAACCGCGCTGGTGGTCGGCAAGGGCGCGGTGATCAGCGTCGACCCGGGCCAGTCGATCAACCTGCGCAGCATCGGCCAACTGACGGTCGACGGCACGCTCAATGCCTGGGGTGGCAGCGTCAACCTGAACGGCCTGACCACGCGCGCGTTCGAGCCGGCCAACGCGGTTGGCCACGGCCGCTCCATCTGGCTGGGTGAAAACGCACTGATCGATGTCGCCGCCCGGGCCGCGACCGCCGTGGACAATCGCGGGAGCCAATACGGGTTGGTCCGTGACGGCGGCAAGATCAGCATCGGTGGCGAGATCAACCTGAGCACCGGCACGGTCACTGCCAGCGACCTGTTTGTGGTGGTACGCGAGGGCGCCCGGCTGGACGCGTCGGGCACGCAAGCGGTATTGGATGTGCCGGGACAGGGCGCAACCCGGGTGGCCAGCAATGGCGGCAGCATCAGCCTGGCGTCCAACAATGGCTTGTACCTGGACGGCAGTCTGGTAGCCCGGGCCGGCGGTGCCGGCGCAGCGGGCGGCAGCCTGAACGTAGCGCTGGACAGCCCGTATTACACCAAGAGCAGTGTCACGGATCGCGTGCTGAAGGTGCGTGAATTGGTGCTCGGCCAGACCCATCAGGCCCACACGCTCGCCGGCACCGCCGCCGACGCGGCCGACAGCCTGGAATACGGCCACGCTCGCCTGGGCGTCGACCAGGTCAGTGCGGGCGGCTTCGACAACCTGGCATTGATGAGCAACGGCCTGTTGAGTTTCGACGGCGATGTGTCCTTGAACATGGGCCAGAGCCTGCGCCTGTACAGCGGTGCCTTCAACCTCAGTGAGGGCGCGGCAGCCAATGCCCGGGTGAATCTGTCGGCACCGTCTCTGCTGCTGTCCGGCATGGATTCGCCCGCCCGGGAGTTCTACGTGAACCCGGTGTCGGTGTTGCCGTTACCCTCGCTGCGCGCCACCGAGGCGCAGTTCAATGCCAGCGGCAGCTTGATCGATGTGCGCGGCAGCGTGTTGTTTGGCAGCAAGGGCAAACTGCGCCAGGCCGACGACAGCCTGGTCGGCCTTGAGCGTCGCGGCTTTGATCAGGTCAACCTGACCAGCCAGGGCGATCTGCGCTTCCTGGCGGGTGCGAACCCGGACGGCGTGGCCTTGAGGGTCAGCACCCAGTTATTGACCCAGGGCGACATGACCTTGCGGGCGGCGCAGTTGTATCCGGCCACGGAGGTCGGTGCGCGGGTCATTGCCGGCTACCTGAGCGAATTCAACAGCCTCAACATCACGTTCGACCCGCTGCGCACCCTGACCATTGGCCGTACCGGCAACACGGATGCCGCGGTGCCTTACTCGGCATTCGGGCGCCTGCAACTGGGCGCCGCGACGGTGCGGCAGGGCGGTGTGGTGCTGGCGCCCCTGGGGTTGATCGATATCGGCAGCATGGGCAGCAGCCAGGTGCAATTGCTGCCGGGCAGCGTGACCTCGGTGAGCGGCAGGGGCCTGGTGCTGCCGTATGGCGGCACCCTGGACGGGCAGGTCTATAAGTACAACGGCAAGACCGTGACGTTTGTCGGCCAGGGCGGGCTGGTCAACCAGGACGCGGAACTCAGCGTCGGGGTGATTCTCGGCGGCCAGTCGGTGCAGGTGCAGCCTGAGGCTACCCTGGATCTGTCGGGCGGCGGCGAATTGCTGGGGGCCGGTTTCGTTTCCGGGCGCGGAGGCTCTACGGATGCGCGCTACAGCCCACTGGTGCAGTTTGGTGCCAATGGCGGTTTTGTGTTGCCGGGCCTGGGCACCAACCCGATTTACGCCATCGTGCCCGGGGTGCAGCCTGGCTCGGCGCCGGTGGCACCGGAGAAAGGCGCAGTCGATCCGTTGGTGGGCCAGCAGGTCACCATCGGCGCCGGAGTGCCGGGGCTGCCGGCGGGTACTTATACCCTGATGCCGTCCACCTACGCCTTGATGCCCGGCGCTTTCCGCGTCGAGATCAACGGCCTGGCCGGGCTCGGCAGTGATGCCGCCACCCAGCGCATGCGCAATGGCTCCTGGTCCACCGCCGGGCGCTTGTCCATCGCCAACACCGGGATCGGCAGCAGCGTTGCCAGCCAGTTGATTCTGACCTCGGCCGATACCTTGCGTCGCTATTCCCAATACAACGAAACCAGCTACGCCCAGTTCGCCATGGCCGACGCCGCGAAACAGGGTGTGCCACGCCCGATGCTCGCCGTCGACGCCAAGACCCTGAAACTGGCCTTGCGGCCAGGGGGCGGCGCTGATGCGTTTTCGTTCCAGGGCATAGGCCGTTTTGAGGCCGCGGCGGGTGGCTATGGCGGCGCGGTGGCGGTGATTGATCCAGGCAAGCTTGGTATTGAAGTCGTCGCGGCGGGCAGTTCCGCAACCAGCGGTTTTTCCGGCATTACCTTCAACGATGAGAGCCTCAACGCCTTGGGAGCCTCGCGTTTGATGGTGGGGGGGATGACGGCAGTTACGTATGGCCAGTCCGGGAATTACATCGTCCTGGCTGGCGGTACGAGTCGGGCCAACAGCACCGTCACGCTTCGGGAAGGTGTGACGCTCGCAGCGCCGGAAGTCTTTTTGTTGAGTGACACCAACGCGATCGTCCTGGAGCAGGGCGCATCCATCAACACCATCGGCCGTGGCAAAGCCAGCTACGACGCTCGTGACGGTTTTATCTACAAAGTCACCAATATGCTGGCGGCGTCCAACGGCTTGCTCAATGTCATTGCATTCAATACGACGGTGCCCAGCGGCGGGATCAGCATCGGTGTGTGTGACACGGGCCTGTGCAGCGGGCAAACCGGGCTGTACTCCGAAGGCAGCATCGTGGCGTTGACCAACAATACCTTCCAGTTGGGCGACCAGGTGCGCTACGGCACCCGTCACCTCAACCTGGGGGTCAACACCATTAACCTCGGCAGCGCCCAAGCCCTGGCCGCTGCCGCTGTGGCCAATCAGTTGCCGGCCGGCCTGACACTCACCCAGGCGCTTCTTGATCGCCTGCTCAAAGGTGATTCACAGTTCGGTGCGCCGGCCCTGGAAACCCTGCAGCTCTCGGCGCGGGACAGTTTCAACTTCTACGGCAGTACCTCCCTGGACACCTATGACCCACTGACGGGTAAGTCGCGGCTGAGCAACCTGATGCTCTCCACTCCGGCGATCTACGGTGCCGGTGCCGCTGGCGACGTGGCCAACATTCATACCGCCAACCTGATCTGGCAGGGCGCGACCACCCCACCGGGCTCGGTGATCGCCGGCGGGGCGGGTACTGGCAGCGGGCGCCTGGATATCAACGCCGAGCGTATTGAGTTCGGCTACGGCGCCTTTGCCCAGACCAACACCGTGAGCAGTTTCGATCGCCTGGCCTTGGGCTTTGCCAGCGTGAACCTCAATGCCAGCGATCGCATTACCGCCAACCACAAGGGCAGCCTCTCGGTGTATCAGAGCCAGGGCGCCTATGGCCCGGTGAAGGGCTTCCAGTACAGCGGCGGCGACCTGAATATTCTCACGCCACTGATGACCGGCGAAGCCGGTTCGGTGAACCGCATCACCGCAGGTGGGGCGATTGATATTGCAGCGTCCGCAGGGGCGCGCGGCAAGGCCGACGGCCAGGGCGCCGAACTGTCCCTGCAAGGCGACAGCATTCGCCTGGCCACGGCGGTAGTGCTGCCCAGCGGCAAAGTCAGCCTGGGCGCCCGGGGTGACGTGGTGCTGACGGATGCGGCGTTGATCGACGTGGCCGGCCGCGCCACTGTGTTCAACGATGTGACCCAATACGGCGCGGGCGGCACTGTGCTGCTGGACAGCCGCAGCGGCAACATACTGCAGGCTGCCGGCTCGACCATCGACCTCTCGGCCAAAAACAACCAGGCCGGCAAACTGCGGGCGGTTGCGGTGGACGCAGCGGGCGGTATCGTCGACCTGCAAGGCACGATCCTCGCCGGCAGCAGTGGCTATTACGATGCGGGCGGGACCACGATGCCTTATGAGGCCGGTACCGTGGAAATCCAGGCCCAGCGCCTGGGCAGCAGCGGTTCACTGGACCAGCAGTTCGCCGACCTCAACCAGCGCCTGAATCAAGGCCAGGTGTTCGGCACACGCAGCTTCCAACTCAAGCAGGGCGACTTGACCATCGGCAATGGCCTCAAGGCCGGCACCGTCAACGTCTCCGTGGACAACGGCAGCCTGCGGGTCACCGGCCTGGTGGACGCCAGTGGCGAGCGCGTCGGCAGCATCAACCTGGCCGGCAAGCACGGCCTGACGCTGGACGGCGGCGCGGTACTCGACGCCCATGGCAGCAAGCTGCGGGTGGACAGCTACGGCAAGATCATCGATTCGCCCAACCGGGCCATGGTGGTGCTCGGCTCCGGCACCGGTCAACTGACCCTGGCCGATGGCGCACGCATCGACCTGCGCCACGGCACCGAGGCGGTCCAGGGCAATGACGGGCGCAACCGCGGCACCCTGGAACTGAATGCACCACGGCTGATCAACGTCGATGGCACCAGCAACGACATCAACATCGATGCCCATGGCCGCCTGACGATCCAGGGCGCGCGCTCGATCACCCTCAACGGCATGATCAGCTACGACGATGCGCCACTGGTCACCGACCCGACGGCCAGCGGGCGGCCTTACCAACAGATCGACCAGGCCTACCTGGATGGCAAGCATGTGCTGAGCACGGCCTTTATCAACGGTGCATTGCTCAACCAGAACCTGCTGCAAAACAAACTCGCCGGGCTTAACAATGCAACCTACGCCGATGCGTTCCACCTGCGCCCGGGCGTGGAAATCGTCAGCAAGACCGCGGACGGTGACCTGGTGGTGCAGGGCGATCTGGACCTGTCCGGCTACCGCTACGCCAGCCTCAACCCCAACAGCCAGAAAACCTCGGTGTATGGCTCCGGTGAGTCGGGCAGCCTGACCCTGCGCGCCGGTGGCGACCTGAACATTTACGGCAGCATCAACGACGGTTTTGCGCCGCCACCGCAGACCGTCGATGACAAGGGCTGGGTGTTGTTGCCGGGCATCGACTTTACCGGGGGCACGATCATCGTACCGGGTAACGGCATCACCCTGGCGGACGGCACGACCTTCCCGGCGGGCACCGTGCTCAACTACGACCTGCCGATCAAGGCCGTGGGCGTGGCCGCCGGAACGCGCTTGCCGACCCGGGCGACGCTGAACCAGGACCTGACGCTGCCTGCCGGTACGGTACTGGCCGCAGCGGTGTTCGACAGCGCGGGCAATGTGCTGTTTGCCGCAGGCACGTTATTGAGCCAGGCACACACCCTGGCGGCCGGCTCACAGCTGGACGCCGGCAGCCTGCTGACCCAGGACACCCGGCTCGGGGCGCTGACCTGGCCCAAAGGGGTGCCGTTGCCGACGAACTACGAGGCGCTTAACCCGACGCAAAACCACGTGACCCTCAATGGCGACATACCGCTGCCGCGCGGCGCGTTGATTCCTTCCGGCACCAACGTCAAGTTGCCGGGCGGGGCTGAGTCGGTGGCGTTGCGCCCGGAAGTGGCGGGGCGCCAGGGCAAGCTGTGGGCCCTCTCGCCGATGCTGGCCGAAGGTTCGCAATCCTGGTCGCTGCGGTTGGTTGCAGGTGCAGACACCGAGGCGGCCGACAGCCGCATCCTGCAAGCCCATCCGCGCAGCGGCGACCTGCGTTTGGCTGACAGCCACTACGGCATGTTTGCCAAGGAGATGCCCGCCAAGGGCAAGTTGACCTGGACCGCCTTCGCGGTGGAGGACTTTGCGGCCAATGGGGTGGTGGTCAAGGAAGGCGACCCGATCGACCAAAAGATCCTCGATGATTTCGGGCTGGGTTCGATTGATGATTTCTGTGGAGGCAATCCGGCGTACTGCGCCGTGAAAGTTGGCTATGTCTGGACCGAATTCGGCGCCAAGGACCTGGCGGACAACGGGATTATCGTCACCGTCGGAACGCCGATCGAGCAAAGCATCCTGGACCAGTTCGGTATCCCGTCCATCGATGAGTTCTGTGCAAGCTCGCCCGCCTACTGCCAGGCCCAAAGCGGCAAAGAGTATGCGGCGACCCCCTCCAGCAGCCGTTTCAGTGTGATTCGCACCGGTACGGGCGACCTCGAACTGCTCAGCGCCGGCGACTTGAGCATGGACTCCCTGTACGGGGTCTACACCGCCGGTACATCGTCCACTGCAACCGGTGCCAGTGACCCCTACAACCAGCCCAAGGCGCTGAACAGCGCGAAGACGGCGCTGAACGATACCAACAGTTATTTTGAACAGTTCGTCAACGGCTCATCTGACAGCCTGTACCGTGCCTGGTACCCGGAGGCAGGGGGGAATTTGAGCGTGAACGTGGGGGGCAACCTGACGGGGAATATCCTGGGAGGCGTCTTCAACCCAAGTCGGCCCAACCCCCTGGATAACGGCATCGACTCCGCCGATGTGGCCAACTGGCTGTGGCGCCAGGGCAGCGGCACGGTGAACACCGGCGGGCAGGCGCAGCCGACGGCCTGGTGGATCAATTTCGGTAGCTATACCGCCAACGCCTCCAAGGCTGATGCGTTCGTCGGGTTTACCGGTTTCGGCACCCTCGGCGGCGGTGACGTGGATGTACAGGTAGGCGGGGATGCCGGTGTGCTTCGGCGCATGGACGGCAACCCAATGTCGGCCTCTGCCAACCCGCGCAGCCAGGGGCTGGTGCTGGCGGTCGGCAGTACCGGGCGGGTTGCCGGTGATGGCAGCCTGCAGTTGACGGGCGGTGGTGATCTGCGGGTGCGTATCGGTGGCGCCCTGAACCCTGGCAGCGTGGTTGATGTAAACGATCAGAACGGCCAGTTGGTGAATATCCGGGGCAATGTCCAACTGCAAAGTGCGACCACGGGCCGGATCGACCTGACCTACGGCAGCAACAGCTCTGAGCAGAGCCCGGGCGAAACCCGCGCATTCGATCCGTTCCAGGCGACCCGTGGTCGGGCAGTGGGGGGTATCACCCTGGTGCCGGGGGATGCCACATTCAACCTGACGACATTGGGTGACCTGGTGCTGCAGCAAGTGATTGACCCGGGCCGTGTCGTCCTGCTGAACAACTCATCGTTTACCCGTGGCGGGACGAGTGGGACCGGCGAAAGTTGGTTCTCGTTGTGGACCGGTCACACGGCAATCGACCTGTTTTCAGCGGGGGGCAACGTGACGCCATCTGTCTCCGCCGCAGCGTCCGACCTGGCAACTGTCTACCCATCGATCGTTCGAGCGACGGCGGCTGGCGGCAGTATTTATTACGGTAACGCCGTCCTGGGGTACCAAGCCGATACGAGTCCGATAAATGCCTTGGTGCTCGCCCCCGGTGCCAGCAGCCAGTTGCAATTCCTGGCCCATGACTCGATTTATGCGGGCGGTATGTTTGTCACGCCTTCCGGGGCCGACCCCAGCATCATGGCCACACCTTGGCGGCCGGCGTTTGTCGGGACCATTGATGGTCAGGTGGTTGTCGATGGCAACAATCTGTCGGAAAACGGTAGCTCGCCGGGTTCCCTTCCGCGGCCTCTGTTTGCCTTTGGCTCCGCCACGGCGTCGGCAGCCGCTTACGCGCCAACGGAACCGGCGCGGTTCTATGCCTTGACCGGCGATCTGGTGGGGGTCAGCAGCGGCCGGACCCTGACGTTCAATTCTTCCCCCTCGTTTTTGCATTCAGGGCAGACCTGGTACGAGGGTAACGGGCCAGTTTGGATGATGGCGGGGCGAGACATTGTCAGCAGTGGCAGCCGTTTTAATACGGCCCCTGGTGCGGTCAGCGAGCAGTCGACCGGCAACCTGTTCATCCACAACAACCCCACTGACATCTCCATCGTCTCCGCCGGGCGCGACATTCTGTACAGCAACTTCCAGGTTGCCGGTCCTGGCCTGCTGGAAGTGACGGCGGGCGGCAATATCCTGATGTCCGGGCGTGACCCGGCGAAGGGCGGCGAAGTCAGCATCACCAGCCTGGGCCCGGTGGTCGCGGGCGACAACCGCCCTGGCGCAGGCATCGTCATGCAAGCTGGCGTCGGCCCCAACGGCCCGGATTACCGGCGCTTTGTCGAGGCCTACCTGGACCCGGCCAACCTCGTCCAGCCAGGCGAAGCCCTGTCGATCCAGGGCGGCAAGGTCGCCAAGACCTATGAGAACGAACTGGTCACCTGGCTCGCCGAGCGCTTCGGTTTCGTCGGCACCCGCGAGCAGGCCCGCGCGGTTTACGCCGCACTGCCCGCTGAACAGCAACGGGTGTTCGCCCGTGATGTGTACTTCGCCGAACTCAAGGCCGCCGGCCGTGAGTACAACGCGGTGGGCGGTGTGCGCCAGGGCAGCTATGTACGGGGGCGTGCGGCGATTGCCGCGCTGTTCCCGGACAAGGACGTGGCCGGCAACCCGATCACCTACAAGGGCGATATCACGTTGTTCGGCGGCTCCGGTGTACACACCAATTTCGGTGGCTCGATCCAGATGCTCACCCCGGGCGGTGGGCAGACCTTCGGCATCGAAGGCGCGGCACCGCCGTCCACCGCCGGTGTGATCACCCAGGGCGCCGGCGATATCCAGCTGTATTCCATGGGCAGCATCCTGCTGGGCCAGAGCCGCATCATGACCACCTTCGGCGGCTCGATCATGGGCTGGTCCGGCGAGGGCGACATCAACGCCGGTCGCGGTTCCAAGACCACCGTGGTGTACACGCCGCCCAAGCGTGTCTACGACAACTGGGGCAACGTGACCCTGTCGCCGGCGGTGCCGAGCACTGGGGCGGGGATTGCCACCTTGAACCCGATTCCCGAAGTGCCGGCCGGAGACATCGACCTGATCGCCCCGCTGGGCACCATCGATGCGGGTGAGGCGGGGATTCGGGTCTCGGGCAACATCAACATTGCCGCGTTGCGCGTCGTTAATGCCGCCAACATCCAGACCCAGGGCAAGTCGTCCGGGGTGCCGGTGTCGGCGGCGGTAAACACCGGGGCCATGACCTCGGCGAGCGCAGCCGGTGCGGCGGCGTCCCAGGCGGCGGAAGATGCCGCGCGTAGCCAGCAGGCGGCGGCCAAACAGGGCCGGGCGTCGATTGTCACAGTGGAAGTGTTGAGCTTTGGCAGCGAGCCAGTGGAGCACAAGCCGGAGGACGGGCAGAAGACCTCGGGCTACAACCCCAACAGCCCGGTGCAGGTACTCGGCGCCGGACCGTTGAGTGACCAGGCGCGGGCGCGGTTGACGGATGAGGAGCGCCAGCAGATCAGCTTGTAGTTTTAGAAAAGGACCTCTCGTTGTATTTGGGGCGATCATTGATCGCCCCTTTTTTTCGTCTTGGGGGCCCGGCTTTTCCCGGTGGATGGTAGCGTGGTCGAGCCGGTAGTCACTGAGGCCGGGATGAGTGATATCTCGGCCACCAAGTGCGAGCTCTATCACCCTGATCTGTCAGGCCAGGAGCTGGAGGCGATTAAAAGTACGAAGCGCTCAGCATTGGAAACCTACAGCGTTTCACAACTTTGGTCGGTGGCATGGACTGAGGAAATTGGTCAGACGCTTCGCTCGTGAATTATTCAGCCAGTTGTTTGAATTGCCTCGCCAACTCCAACACGACTCGGCCGCTATTCGCGGTAGGCACCAAATGGGTAAAGGGAATATCGATCATCCGGTTCTCCCGCACCGCCCGCAAACGCGACAGCACCGGGTCGGTGGTCAGCAACTGACGTTTGCGGCTGGCCGGTGACCACAGCGCATCTGCCAGCAAGATCACATCCGGGTCACTCATCAGCAGGGTTTCGCTGCTCACGGTGACGCGGTATTGGTTGATCCCGGCAAATAAATTGCGCGCACCAGCAGCCGCCACCAACGTGGTGACAAAACCACGCCGACCCTCGCTGTCCAACCCGTTGACCTCACTGTCCAGGTAAAACACCGACAGCGGTTTACCCTCACCAGCCAGCGCCTGGGCACTGGCCAGGTCGGCGTCCATGGCATCGCTCAACGCCCGCGCCCGTGGCTGTTTATGCACCAGTGCGCCAAGGGTGAACAGGTCGTTGCGGATATGCCCGAAGTAATCCAGCGAATGCCCGTCGCACGCCGACTCCAGCAAATACGACCCAACCCCGTTGCCTGCCAACCCTGTGCGGGAAGTAACGCCGGCGCCAAAGGCAGTGGCGAATCCACCGACCACCAGATCCGGTTTCTGCGCATAGAGCACTTCGCTGGACGGGTACTTGGGCGCAATCACCGGCACGCCGAAATACTCGCCGTGTCGGTGGGCCACACCGTTGTCATCCAGATACGCCACGCCCACCAATGCGGGACCGACATCCAGCGCCAATAACAGGTCGGCCGCATGCTGATTGAGGGCCACGATGCGCGAAGGCGGTGAGTGGGCGGCCGTCCAATCCTGGTTGCAGTTGCGAAAGCTGTCGGCCAATACCGATGGCGCGCAGAGCAGGGCGCCCAACAGCAACCACGACGCTTTCATGGGCGCTCCTTGATCAGCAGATCCTCTACGACTTCGCCGCCCACCAGATGCACCTCCACCAGCCGTTGCACATCGTCTTTGTTGTGCACGCCGTACCAGCAAGTGTCCGGGTACACCGTCACGATCGGCCCCAGGTTGCACGGGAACTGGCAGTGGGTGCGGGTCAACAGTACGCCGCCAGGCTTTTCGATGCAGTTGTGTTGCAGCAGGTGGCGGCGCAGGGTTTTCCACAGTTGCAACGCGCCACGCTGCGTACAGCGCGGGCCAGTGCACAGGAACACGTGACGGGCGTGGTCAGGCACGTGGGACCAGTCCGGATGAGTTTCCACGGGCGTACTCATCAGAAGCGATACGTGTAGCGTACTTCGGAGGTGAACGGCCGCCCGAGGTTGTCGACGTTGCTGGCGCGGCTGGTGACGTAATCGCGGTCGAACAGGTTCTCTACCAGCAGGCTCACGCGGTGTTGGTGGGCGTTGTCGAGATAGCGATAGGCGTCGGCATCCACCACGGTGTAGTTACCGTACTCGACCTTTTTCGAGCTGACGATATCGCCGATGTAACGCACGGCGGTGCCGGCGCCCCACAGGCGGTCCGCCGATTCATAGCCGACCCGCGAGCGGGCGAAGAAGCCCGGGATATCGTTGATGGTGACACCCGCACGGGACTCGGTGAGGTTGCGGGTCATGTCGGCCTGCACGCTCCATTGTTCATTGAGCTGCAGCTTGGCGTCGGCCTCGAAACCACGCATCTGGATCTGCCCCTGGCCGTTGACCCACTGGATATCGTCCAGGGTGATCAGGTCGGTGATCTTGCGTTTGAACAGCGTGACGCTGGCGCTGAAGTCCCGGGCCAGCAGGCTGCCCTTGTAGTCGACGCCCAGTTCGGCGTTGCGGCTCTTCTCCGGCTTGAGGTTGCGGTTGCCTTTTTCATCGTCTTCGTTGACGAACAGTTGCTCGGCATTCGGCAGTTTGTAGGCAGTGCCGTATTGGCCGCGCAGGGCCCAGTTGTCGTTGAGGTCGTAGAGCGAAGTGAGCATGCCGACGGTGGCGCTGTCGCCGCCGCTCATGGCTTCGTGGCGTACGCCGATGCTCGGGTGCCAGTTCGGCAGGGCTTCGATAGTCGGGCGCAGTTGGGTGTACAGCGCGTGGGCCTGGGCCTTGTTGTCGTCGATGATCAATACATCGTCCTGGCCCTTGAACCACTGGTTATCGGACCCGAATACCAGCACGTGCTCGCCGGGCAGCACGGCCTTGCCTTCGGCCTGCACGCCCCAGTCGGTGAAGCCCCAGTAGTCGTTGTGGTTGATGGCCCGGGTGCCGCCGCCTTCGATATTGTTGATGCGGGTATAGCGCGTGTCCCAATCGTTGATATGCCCTTTGACGAAGTAGCTCAGGCGCTCGTTGAGGGTTTGCTCGAAGGTCGCCGTAGCGATTTGTTGTACGCGGTCGTTGGTGGTCTTGTGGTTGTCCACCGGGCGGGCGAAATCGAGGTTGGCGTCGGCGTACTGGTAAAACAGCTCAAGGCGCGTGCCATCGCCAAACGACTGGATCGCCTTGGTGCCGAAGGTGGTGACTTCGTAGGAGCGTTTCTTGTCGCTGACGTTTTTCATGTCGCGGTTGCGAAACGGCTGGTAGCCCTCGGAGGCGTTGCGGCTGACGTAGGCCAGCAAGCCGAGGTCGCCAAATCCGTTATTGAAAATCTTCTCGACCCGGGCGTCGCCGGTGGTGCCGCCGAAGGTGTCGGCACCCAGGTTCACCTCGCCGGACGCCTCGCGGGTTTGCGGGCTGCGGGTGACGATGTTGATCACTCCCGACACCGCCTGGGTGCCGAACAGCAGGCTCTGGCCACCCTTGAGCACTTCGATGCGCTCGATGGCGTTGGCGGGCAGGGTGTCCAGGTACAGGCCGCCGTACAGGCGGTTGTTCAGGCGCACGCCGTCCAGCAGGATCAACGTGTCATCGTTGCGCCCGCCCAGCAGGGAATAGGTGCCGTAGTCGAACGGACCGTTCTTGGGGGCCACGTACAGGCCGGGGATGAACATCTGCATCACGCGCGACACATCGGCGGCGGGGCCGGCGCGTTCGATCTGTTCGCGGGTGACGATCTCGACCTTGCTGCCGTACTGGGCCATGTCGGCCACGGTAGTGGATTCCACCGACGGTGCGGAAATGATCTGCTGCTTGAGCTCAAGGGGAGGGTCGTCGGCCAGCAGCAGGGGGCTGAACAGGCAGCCGAGCAGCAGGCTGGGCACGGAAGTATTGTAAGGTCGAATCATAGTCTTCTCGGAAAAGTATCTTTCGCGAAAAGCACGCACGAGTAGGCACCGAGCACACGCCAATACCGGCCCATGCCCGCCCACCGCAGGATTTTGCCAAACAGAATTCCAGGCCGGTCTCCGGGCTCACGCGTATGGACACCTTCACCTTCCCATGGCGCGCAGGCCACAGTGGTGTGTCGAAGGGGTCACGCGTCTACCGTTGCGGGGGCAGCACCGGACTGGCTCGAAAAGAGCGGCACCGGTTTCCCGTTTCACCCCATGCACGGCGGCATGAGGCACCTGAAACAGGCCGGCATCTGAACATTCGAAAGACCGTTCGTCAACTTGGCGGGTACTTTTCCGGCGGTTGCCAGGGAAGCGACTGACGGATATTGCCAGAAAATTCCCACAGGAGTACAAATGTACTCCATGAAGAATCTAACGCCCCGCCGTACCGCCATCCTGACCTTTATCCGCGACCGTATCGCGCAGCAAGGCCAGTCCCCCAGCCTCGCCGAGATCGCCGAGGCGTTCGGCTTTGCCTCCCGCAGCGTGGCGCGCAAGCATGTGCTGGCGCTGACCGAGGGCGGCTTTATCGAGGTCAACCCGAACCAGGCGCGCGGCATCCGCCTGCTCAATCAACCGGCGCGGCCGGAGCTGTTGGATATTCCGGTGCTCGGCCGGGTGGCCGCCGGTTTGCCCATTGGCGCCGATGCCGAAGTGCACAACCGTCTATTGCTCGACCCGGGCATGTTCGCGAAAACCCCGGATTACCTGCTGCGGGTGCAGGGCGATTCGATGATCGAAGATGGCATCCTCGATGGCGACCTGGTAGGCGTACGCCGCAGTGCCGAGGCCTTGAACGGGCAGATCGTGGTGGCACGCCTGGACGGTGAAGTCACCATCAAACGTTTCGAACACGTGGGCGAGCGCGTGCGCCTGCTGCCGCGCAACCCCGCCTATCAACCCATCGTGGTGCGGCCCGATCAGGACCTGGCCATCGAAGGGGTGTTCTGCGGCCTGGTGAGGCAAGGCTGATGGGCGCCGTCGTTGCACTGGACTCGCTGTTCAATGGCGGCCGGGTCTGGAAAGGCCGGCCCGCCGCGCCGCCGGCCAGCGTCCATCCCACCGGGCTTGCGGCCCTGGATGCGGTGCTGCCCAGCGGTGGCTGGCCGGAAGCGGCGTTGAGCGAAATCCTGATGGCGAAGGAGGGCGTGGGCGAGTTGCAGCTGGTGTGGCCGACCCTGGCACGGTTGGCGGCGGCCGGTGAGCGCATCGTGCTGGTGGCGCCGCCCTACACGCCGTACCCCCACGCCTGGCAAAACGCCGGGGTGGATGTGCGCCAGCTGTCAGTGATCCAGGCCGATGAACGCGATGCCTTGTGGGCAGTGGAGCAATGCCTGCGTTCCGGCAGCTGTGGCGCGGTGCTGTGCTGGCCGCGCAAGGCCGATGACCGCGCCTTGCGCCGCTTGCAGGTGGCGGCGGAAACCGGCCAGACCCTGGCCTTTGCCTGGCGCTCCTTGAACGAGGCCATCAACCCGTCACCGGCCGCCTTGCGCCTGGCGGTGGAGGCCAGCCCGGCGCAGGTGCGGGTGCTCAAGTGCCGGGGTGGCCTGGCCCATCCCGCGCCCATTGCGCTTGGGCACTGAGGTTGGCATGCGCTGGGTGTGTATTGTGTTCCCGCAATTGGCGCTGGACGGGGTGCTGCGTTCGCGCCCCGAACCGGACCAGCCGTTGGCCCTGCTGGCCGGCACGCCGCAGCGGCGGGTGCTGCAAACCGTCAATGACGCCGCGCGCAAACTCGGCCTGCGCCCCGGCCAGTCGCTGACGGCGGCCCATGCCTTGACCAAGGCTTTTGCCTGCGCCGAATACGACCCGGCGCAGATCGAATACTGGCAGCAGTTTCTCGCCGCCTGGGCCTACCGTTTCAGCTCCCAGGTCAGCGTGTTCTACCCACGGGCGTTGCTGTTCGAGATCGAGTCGAGCCTGGGCCTGTTCGGGCCCTGGCCGTTGCTCGAAGCGCGCTTGCGCAAGGAGCTGACCGAACTGGGGTTTCGTCATCGCATCGTCGCCGCGCCGAACCCGGCGGCAGCGCGGATATTGGCGAATGCCTACGACGGCCTGGCCGTGGCCGATGAGCAATACCTGCAACACGCCCTGGCACCGATCCCCATCGACCGCGCCGGCCTCGACCCGCAAGCCGCCACCGCATTGTCGCGCATGGGCTTGCGCACCCTGGCCCAAGTGCAGGCGTTGCCTCGGCATACTCTGGCCCGGCGCTTCGACGCTGCGCTGCTCAAGCACCTCGATGCACTGTGCGGCCAACGGCCCCTGGCGCTGGCGTTCTACCAGCCGCCGGACCGGTTTGATGTGCGCATCGAGCTGAATTTTGATGTGTTGTCCCACCAGGCCTTGCTGTTTCCCTTGCGCCGTTTGACTGGCGATCTGTCGGCGTTCCTGTGTGGCCGCGACAGTGGCGTGCAGCGCTTTGACCTGCACCTGGAGCACGCGGCCGAGCCCGACAGTGTGATCAAGGTCGGCCTGCTCAGCGCCGAGCTTGACGCGGCGATGCTGTTCGAACTGGCCCGTGGGCGCCTGGAGCAAGTGCAAGTCACCTCGCCGGTGCGCGGCTTTCGCCTGGTGGCCGAGGACCTGCCGGTGTTTGTGCCCCAGCGCCAGGACCTGTTCGACGAGCGCCCGCAACAAACCCTGCCGTGGGAACAACTGCGCGAACGCCTGCGGGCGCGGCTGGGGGATGAAGCGGTGCAAGGCCTGCGGTTTCACGCCGACCACCGCCCCGAATGCGCCTGGCAAGCCGGTGCAGACACTCGCCCATGCACCCCCTCAAATAACGTGCAGCGCCCGGGCTGGTTGCTGCATGAACCGACGCCTCTGGCCGAGCAAGGTCTACACATCCTGATGGGCCCGGAACGCATCGAGTCCGGCTGGTGGGATGGCGCCGATGTGCGCCGCGATTACTACCTGGTGCGCACCCGCGCCGGCCAGCAGGGCTGGGCTTACCGCACCGTGGGCGAAAGCGGCACGCTGTGGCTGCAAGGCTGGTTTGCATGAAGTACGCGGAGCTGCACTGCCTGTCCAACTTCAGTTTCCAGCGGGGCGCCTCCAGTGCCCGCGAGCTGTTTGAACGGGCCAGGCAGCAGGGCTACGAAGCCCTGGCGATCACCGATGAATGCACCTTGTCGGGCATCGTCCGTGCCTGGCAGGCAGCCAAGGAAGTCGGGTTGCCGCTGATTATCGGCAGCGAGATGCGCCTGGAAAACGGCCCCAAGCTGGTGCTGCTGGTGGAGAACCTGGAAGGCTATCAACACCTGTGCCGGCTGATCACCATCGCCCGTCGCCGTGCGGAAAAAGGTCACTACCGGTTGCTGCAGGAAGACTTCACCGCGGTACACGGCTTGCTCGCGTTATGGATGGTCGAAGACACCGATACCCAGGCCCATATCCAATGGCTGCGCAGCACCTTCACCGATCGCCTGTGGCTGGCGGTGGAACTGCATTGCGGCCAGAACGATGCCCGTCACCTTGAGCAACGCCTGAACCTGGCCGCCAGCCTGCACCTGCCGGCGGTGGCCTGCGGCGATGTGCATATGCATGTGCGCGGTCGCCGTGCGTTGCAAGACACCATGACCGCAATCCGTCACCACGTCCCGGTGGCCGAAGCCGGCGCGCGCCTGCATCCCAATGGTGAACGGCACTTGCGCAGCCTCGATGCATTGGCCGCGCTGTACCCGGCGCACTTGCTGGAAGAGTCCCTGAACATTGCCCGGCGTTGCACCTTTGACCTCGGCCAATTGCGCTATCAATACCCCAGGGAGTTGGTACCTGAAGGCCAGGATGCAAAATCCTGGTTACGCACCTTGACCGAGCAAGGCATCGCCCAGCGTTGGCCGAAAGGGGTCGACGCCAAGACCCTCCAGCAGATCAATAACGAACTGGAACTGATCAGCGACCTCGGCTACGAAAGCTACTTCCTCACCGTACACGACATTGTGCGCTTCGCCCGCAGCCGTTCGATCCTGTGCCAGGGCCGCGGCTCGGCGGCCAACTCGGCGGTGTGTTTTGCCCTGGGCATCACCGAGATCGACCCGAGCCTGATGAACATGCTGTTCGAGCGCTTCCTGTCCCGCGAACGCAACGAGCCGCCGGACATCGACGTGGACTTCGAGCACGAACGCCGCGAAGAAGTGCTGCAATACGTCTTCCAGCGCTACGGGCGCACCCGCGCCGCGTTGACGGCGGTGGTCAGCAGCTACCACGGCGCCGGCGCGGTGCGCGACGTGGCCAAGGCCCTCGGGTTGCCGCCGGATCAGGTCAACGCCCTGGCCGACTGTTGTGGGCGCTGGAGCGACGAAGCACCGCCCCTGGAACGCCTGCGCGAAGGTGGTTTCGACCCCGACAGCCCGGTGCTGCGCCGGGTGCTCACACTCACTCAGCAACTGATCGGCTTCCCCCGGCACCTGTCCCAGCACCCCGGCGGCTTCGTGATTTCCGAACACCCGCTGGACACCCTGGTGCCGGTGGAAAATGCGGCCATGGCCGAGCGCACCATCATCCAGTGGGACAAGGACGACCTCGACGCCGTGGGCCTGCTCAAGGTGGACATCCTCGCGCTGGGCATGCTCAGTGCGATTCGCCGTTGCTTCGACCTGCTGCGCCGCCATCGCAACCGGGACCTGAGCCTGGCTTCGGTGCCCAAGGAAGATGCGGCAACCTACGCGATGATCAGCAAGGCCGACACTATCGGCGTGTTCCAGATTGAGTCGCGGGCGCAGATGTCGATGTTGCCCCGCCTGCGACCGGAAAAATTCTACGACCTGGTCATTGAGGTCGCCATCGTGCGGCCGGGGCCCATCCAGGGTGGCATGGTGCATCCGTACCTGCGGCGGCGGAACAAGGAGGAAGAAACCACCTACCCATCGCCGGAACTCAAGTCCGTACTGGAACGAACCCTGGGCATCCCGCTGTTCCAGGAACAGGTCATGCAGATCGCCATGGTCGCCGCCGATTACACCCCCGGCGAAGCCGACCAACTGCGCCGTTCCATGGCCGCCTGGAAACGCCACGGCGGCCTCGAACCCCATCAGCAACGCCTGCGCACCGGCATGCTGAAAAACGGCTACAGCGAAGCCTTCGCCGCGCAGATCTTCGAGCAGATCAAGGGCTTTGGCAGCTATGGTTTTCCCGAGTCCCACGCCGCCAGTTTCGCCTTGCTGACCTATGCCAGTTGCTGGCTCAAATGCCATGAACCGGCAGCGTTCGCCTGCGCCCTGATCAACAGCTGGCCCATGGGTTTCTACAGCCCCGACCAGATCCTGCAGGACGCCCGTCGCCATCATTTGCAGATCCGCCCGGTGGATGTGCAGGCCAGTGACTGGGATTGCAGCCTTGAGCCGATCGAAGGCCAGCAACCGGCGATTCGCATGGGCTTGCGCATGATCTCCGGGTTTCGCGAAGAGGACGGCCGGCGTATCGAAACGGCGCGCCAGGCCCGGGCGTTTTTTGATATTGCCGACTTGGGCGAGCGTGCCCAATTGGACACTCGCGCCCAGGAATTGCTGGCGGATGCCGGTGCCTTGCGCGGCCTGGCCGGGCATCGGCACCGGGCGCGTTGGGAGGTGGCCGGGGTGCAGAAACAACTGGGCCTGTTTGCCGGTATCGCCAGCCCGGAAGAGGCGGTGGTGGAGCTGCCGCAACCGACAGTCGGCGAAGATTTGTATGCCGACTACGCCAGCGTCGGCACCACCCTGGGCCCACACCCGTTGGCGCTGTTGCGCGATGAACTGCGCGCGCGGCGTTGCCGCAGTTCCAGGGAGTTGCTGCAGGTTGAGCATGGCCGCAACGTCAGTGTCGCCGGCCTGGTCACCGGTCGACAACGCCCTGGCACGGCCAGCGGCGTTACCTTTGTCACCCTGGAAGATGAGTTCGGCAATATCAATGTGGTGGTCTGGCGCGATTTGGCCGAGCGCCAACGCCAGGCGCTGGTGGGCTCGCGGTTGCTCAAGGTCGATGGCCGCTGGGAAGCGGTGGGGGAGGTTCGGCACCTGATCGCCGGGCGCTTGACCGACCTGACCCCGTTGCTGTCGGGCATCAGTGTGCGCAGCCGGGACTTTCGCTGAGCCGGCCCTTGCTCCTTCCTGCCGGCATAAGCAATATGCGATGAAACCAACCGCCACTGCCGGGCTCAAAGTTTTCATTGCCGCCCACCTTTTATCTTTTGCAGAGCCGACCGATGCAGTTTTTATCCAATACCCACGGCTGTGAGGGTTGGGCTGGGGAAATGGCCCAGAGGATTCGTGCTTTCGATTGGTCCACCACCGACCTCGGCCCGATGAGTGCCTGGCCCTCCAGCCTGACCAGCGCCGTGCAGATGATGCTGGCATCGCCCATGCCCATGGTGATGCTGTGGGGGCACGCCGGTTACATGATCTACAACGACAGCTATTCGGTGTTTGCCGGCGGTCGCCACCCTTATCTGCTGGGTGCGCCGGTGGAACTGGGCTGGCCGGAAGTCGCCGACTTCAACCGCAATGTGGTCGACACCTGCCTGGCCGGCGGCACCTTGTCCTACCGCAATCTGCCCCTGGAACTGTTGCGCGACGGCCGCCCGGAAGAAGTCTGGATGGACCTGTATTACAGCCCCGTGGCCGGTGACGACCAACGACCGGCCGGGGTCCTGGCGATTGTAGTGGAGACCACCGAACATATGATCTCCGAGCGCCTGCGCCAGGAACTCACCCACAACCTGGAGCAGCGCGTGGCCGCGGAGGTGCAAGCCCGTTCCGCCGCCGAAGAACAGTTGCGTCAATCACAGAAGCTGGAAGCCATCGGCGGCCTGACCGGCGGCGTGGCCCACGACTTCAACAACCTGCTGCAAGTGGTCGCCGGCAACCTGCACCTGCTGGCCCGGCATGAGCCGGACAACCCCCAGGTGCAGCGCCGTGTCAGCGCCGCCATCGCGGCAGTGGAACGTGGGGCCAAGCTGACCTCGCAACTGCTGGCCTTCGCCCGTCGCCAGCCATTGTCACCGGCGGTGTACAACCCGCTGCGCATCTATGAAGGCCTGGGCGAGCTGCTGCAGCGGGCGCTGGGAGAAACCATCCACATTGATGTGCAACTGCCCCAGGATCCATGGTGCATTAACGTCGACCGCAACCAACTGGAAAACGCACTGCTCAACCTGGCGATCAACGCCCGGGATGCCATGAAAGGCGAGGGCGTGATTCGGATCACCGGCGAAAACATTATTCTCAACCCTCCGGATTGCGCCGGTAAAAGCATCAACCCCGGTGAATATGTGCGCCTGGCCGTCGCCGACAGCGGCGCCGGCATGTCACCAACGATCCTGGCACGGGCCTTCGAACCGTTTTTCACCACCAAGCCGAATGGCCACGGTACCGGCCTGGGCCTGAGCATGGTGTTCGGGTTCGTGCGCCAAAGTGGCGGGCATGTTGAGGTCGAGAGCGTGGAGGGCAGCGGTACCGTGGTGCAGATGTATTTCCCGCGCAATTTGGGAGAGCCGGAAAACCACGATGCGCCCGTCGAGCTCACACAACCCACCGGCGGCCATGAGACGATCCTGGTGGTTGAGGACAACGAAGGCGTACGCGCGGCCGCGGTGGAATTGCTCGAACAATCCGGCTACACCGTGCTCACCGCCGAAGACGGCGACCGGGCCATGCTGATGCTCCAGGCCGGCCTGCAACCGGACCTGATCTTCACCGACGTGGTGATGCCGGGCCGGGTCAAAAGCACCGACCTGGCCGAGTGGGCGCGCAGGCAAGTGCCGGCGATAGCGGTGCTGTTTACCTCCGGGCATACCCGCGACATTCTTTCCAGCAACCACCTGCTGGGCAACGACATTCACCTGCTGAGCAAACCCTATGGCCCGGATGACTTGGCGCAACGGGTGCGCTCGGTACTGACCTCCCGAATGATGTGACGAATGAAGATCCAGCCAGCAACACCAAACCACTGTGGGGGCCGGGCTTGCCCGCGATGGCGGAGTGTCAGGCACCCCATCCGGTAACTGGCACACCGTCATCGCGGGCAAGCCCGGCTCCCACAGTTGATCTTCACTGCCTTGAACACACCGATAAGGTTACCCATGACTTCCCAGCGCAACCTGCCACCAGACACCTCACTCACCACCCAACGCCCTGGCTTCGTGCGGGTACGAGGTGCCCGGGAACACAACCTGCGCAACGTCGACGTGGACATCCCCCGCGACGCCCTGGTGGTGTTCACCGGCGTGTCAGGCTCCGGCAAGTCCTCGCTGGCATTCTCCACCGTCTACGCCGAAGCCCAGCGCCGCTACTTCGAATCCGTGGCGCCCTACGCCCGCCGCCTGATCGACCAGGTCGGCGTACCGGACGTCGACTCCATCGAAGGCCTGCCGCCCGCCGTGGCCCTGCAACAACAGCGCGGTACACCCAGCACACGTTCATCAGTGGGCAGCGTCACCACCTTGTCCAGCCTGATCCGCATGCTCTACTCCCGCGCCGGCAGTTACCCGGCGGGGCAACCGATGCTGTACGCCGAAGACTTTTCCCCCAACCTGCCCCAGGGCGCCTGCCCGCAATGCCACGGCCTGGGCCGCGTGTACGAAGTGACCGAAGCCCTGATGGTGCCCGATCCTTCCCTAACCATCCGCCAGCGCGCCGTGGCGTCCTGGCCGTTGGCGTGGCAAGGCCAGAACCAGCGCGACATCCTCGTCACCCTGGGTTACGACGTCGACATCCCGTGGCGCGACCTGCCGAAAAAGCAGCGCGACTGGATCCTCTTCACCGAAGAAACCCCCACCGTACCGGTGTACGCCGGCTTCACACCGGCCCAGACCCGCGACGCCCTCAAACGCAAACTCGAGCCCAGCTACCAGGGCACCTTCACCGGCGCCCGCCGCTACATCCTGCACACCTTCACCCACTCCCAAAGCGCCCTGATGAAAAAGCGCGTGTCGCAGTTCATGCAAGGCAGCCCGTGCCCGCTGTGTGAAGGCAAACGCCTGAACAAGGCCGCGCTGTCGGTGAAGTTTGCCGGCGTGGACATTGGCGAACTGTCGCAAATGTCCCTGCTGCAACTCGCCGAACTGCTGCGCCCGGTGGCTGAAGGGCAGGGCGATAAAAAGCTCTCCGTGGAAAAACGCCTGGCCGCCCAACGCATCGCCCAGGACCTGCTCGAACGCGTCAGCACCCTGACCGACCTCGGCCTCGGCTACCTGGCCCTGGAACGCAGCACGCCAACCCTGTCCTCCGGCGAACTGCAACGCCTGCGCCTGGCCACCCAACTGGGCTCGCAACTGTTCGGCGTGATCTACGTGCTCGACGAACCTTCCGCCGGCCTGCACCCTGCCGATGGCGAAGCCCTGTTCGCCGCCCTCGACCGCCTGAAGGCCGCCGGCAACTCACTGTTCGTGGTGGAACACGACCTGGAAACCATGCGCCGGGCCGACTGGCTGATCGACGTCGGCCCGGCTGCCGGCGAGCACGGCGGCCAGGTCCTGTACAGCGGCCCACCCGCCGGCCTGGCGCAGGTCGAAGCCTCGCAAACCCGCGAATACCTGTTCGCCGAAAAACGCCCGGTCAGCCAACCACCGCGCCAACCCACCGGCTGGCTGAGCCTGGAAAGCGTCACGCGCAACAACCTCAACGACCTCAGCGTGGACTTTCCCCTGGGCTGCTTCACCGCCGTCACCGGCATTTCCGGCTCGGGCAAATCCAGCCTCGTCAGCCAGGCGCTGTTGGAACTGGTAGGCGCAGGCCTGGGCCGCGTGGTGGAAACCGAAGACGAACCCAGCCTCGAAGACGACGCCCCGCAAACCAGCGGCGGCCGCATCAGTGGCGGCCTGGAACACATCCGCCGCCTGGTCCAGGTGGACCAAAAACCCATCGGCCGCACACCGCGTTCCAACCTCGCGACCTACACCGGCCTGTTCGACAATGTACGCAAACTGTTCGCCGCCACACCGGCGGCGAAAAAGCGCCATTTCGACGCCGGGCAATTCTCCTTCAACGTCGCCAAAGGCCGCTGCCCGAACTGCGAAGGCGAGGGGTTTGTCAGCGTTGAATTGCTGTTCATGCCCAGCGTGTACGCGCCATGCCCGACGTGCCACGGAGCGCGGTACAACCCGGAAACGTTAGCAATCAAGTGGGAAGGGCTGACCATCGCCCAGGTACTGGGGCTGACGGTTGAACAGGCGGTAGGGGTATTTGCCGAAGAGCCGGGTGTGCTGCGCTCGCTGCAAGTGCTGCGGGATATTGGCTTGGGGTATTTGCGCCTTGGCCAGCCGGCCACGGAGCTGTCGGGCGGGGAGGCGCAGCGCATCAAGCTGGCGACCGAGCTGCAACGCAATGCCCGGGGCGCGACGTTGTATGTGCTGGATGAACCGACGACCGGGCTGCATCCGCGGGATGTGGATCGGTTGTTGAGCCAGTTGAATCATCTGGTGGAGGCGGGGCACACGGTGATTGTGGTGGAGCATGAAATGCGCGTGGTGGCCCAGAGTGATTGGGTGATTGATATTGGGCCGGGGGCTGGGGACAGAGGCGGGAAGGTGGTGGTGAGCGGGACGCCGCAGAAGGTGGCGAAGAGTAAGGGGAGCCGGACTGCGCCGTTTTTGGGGCGGGAATTGGGATAGCTAATGGCCGGAAGGGGTCTATTCATGGCTTTGCTCTCTAGCGTTCGGCACCTGGCGGGTGACCAAAGTAGGCCTTGTAGGCATGGTTGAAGTTAGCGGGATTGGCATAGCCCAGGCGGTAGGCGATCTGCGCCACCTGCCACTTGCGCTGACGAAGCAGATTGCGCGCAAGCTCCATGCGTTGCTGGCGCACATAATCCAGCATCGACTGGCCGTAGATTTGACTGAACGCCCGGCGCAGCGTGGTTTCCCCCACACCCAGGCTACGGGCCAGCGCTTGAGTGCCGGGAGGGTCGATCAGGTTGGCATCCAGTTGAAACCGCGCTTCATGGGCCAGGTCTGAATGACCGCGTACCGCAGGTATTGGCCTGGCAGGTTGAGGGGCAAGATGGGCTGCCAGCTCCACCAGCGCTGCCAGGCTCAGGCTTTCCTGATTAAGGCGCTCCAAGGCGCCTTGGTAGGGAGAGTGATATATCCGCTCCAGCAAACGCCCCAGTGCCGGGCACCCGTGCAGTCCCGAAAATTGAACGCCGTCATTGAGCAGGCTGAGTAACGGCTGGAGCGCCGAGTCTTCTTCGGCCAGCTCGCGCAAATAATCGCCTGCGATGCGTAGCCCGGCCATGCGCGCATGACTGCCGGCGGGCAGTTGATCGACGGTTTCCATGCTCTCACTCAGGCCCAGCACATGGACTGCGCCCGTGGTGTATTCATTGAGCACACCGTCGACCCGATGCTGCCACTGGCCGCCGAGCACCTGCACGATGCACACACTGTCGGGCAATACCTTGTGGATCTTCAGCGGCTCGGGGAACTGCAAGTCACAGTCGAAATACTGCAGGTCTGGCCGAACGGTCCGTGCGCGGTAGTGGCCGATGGCAGAACCAATAACCTGACGAGCGCTGTCGTCGAATACGCCGGCCTGGTCCAGGGGACCCGGGTGATCGAAGCAGAAGTGTGTGTCGAGATAAGGATTCTGGCGTTTCATCGAGAAGGGTTTGAGTCATGTCCTTATGTGTTCGCGCCATTGTACCCCGTCACTCGTCGTTGTGAACCGCAGTCTCATTGTTGTGCGCAACGGCCTGCACGGTTGGCAGATCGCCGAGGGTGACTTTCAATGGTCGGCCGTGAAATTCAAGGAACCTGAGTATGCTGATTTATCGCAAATGGGCTGCCGTGCTAAGCATGGTACTGGCCGTCATGACGGGCAATACCTTCGCTCAAGATCGCCCGGAAGTCGCAGATAAGGTCGCTGCGTATTCGGGTGAGGCCGGGGTGAAAGTCTGGACACTGCGTATCGGGGCCCGTGACGAAAATCAGGCACTGGTGCAAGTGGAAGGGGCTGACCACGACTGGAACCTGAAAATCCAAAAGATGTCTGTCGAGAAGACCAGCAAGGACACGCGCTATTACACCACGGTAGACGGTCAGAAGTTCGTCGTACTGATTCTGCAAAACGGCTGGGGAGAGCTGTACTTGCCAGGCGAAGCAAAAGCGCTGGCCGTCGCCTATAACGAGGCGCTGGCGAGTCAGGGCAATGCGCAAGCATTTCTCACTGACTATCTCCAGGCGAACTGAGCCATGAGCCTGTTGAGACGATGGTCGTGGGGCCTGGCGATGTTGCTGCTGCCGCTGGTACTGATGGGCTGGAGCAGCCTTCAGAGCTGGCGTGCCGACAGTACCCTGGAAGAAGCGCAGGTGATGCGCCAATGGCTCGCCAGCCCGAGCGATGAATTGAGGCAGCAACTGCCGCAACAATGGCGCAAAACGCCGGTACTCCCGGACGACAGCCTGCGCGGCTACCTGCAGCGTGAGGTCGCTCGGGCCGATGCCGACCAGGGCTCGGTGCACATGCGCCAGGTCTTGGCGTTTCTCGGTTACTGGCTGGCGGTCGCGGCCGTGCTGGCGGGCTGCGCGACCTGGGTAAAACTGCGCCTGGATGCCTGGCGCGCGTTGCGTTCGCGGGACTTTCTTTATGACCGACTGGTCCTGAGCTGGCGTGCGCTGGGGCAGTGGCTGGTGGTCTACACCGGGTTGATAGTGGGGGCGCTGGCGATGGCCCTGCTGTATGAAGTCAGCTGGGGCTGGAGCAACCGCCAGAACAGCGGCATGGTGATACTGCTGGTGGTGGTGCCCTTGCTGGTGATGCTGTACCTGGGCGTGCTGTTGATTGGGCGCCTGCGTCGGCAATGGCAGGATATGGAAACGCCGCAATCCGGGTTTCTGGGGCGTTCAATCAGCCGGGCCAGCGCCCCGGCCTTATGGGAGTGGATAGAAAAACTGGCAGCCGTCACCCGCGCGCCCGTGCCAGACCACATCGTGATTGGGGTCGACCAATCGTTTTTCGTCACCAGTGTCCAGGTGGCCCTGCAACCCTCGGGGCAACTGTTGACGGGCCGTACGATGTACCTGCCGCTGACTTTCCTGTCGACCTTGAGCCAGGAAGAAGCCGCCTCGATTATCGGCCATGAGCTTGGCCACTTCAGCAGCCGCGACACCGAGCGCGGCAGTGAAGCCGGGGCACGGTTCAGCTTGATGTACATGCATTTCCTGAACATCAGCGCGGTGGATGACATGCCGTCCTGGATCGAACGCCCGGCGATCTGGATGACGTGGCGCTTTCTGCACCACTTCCAGATAGCCGTGCACCATTGGAGTCGTGCGCAGGAATTGGTGGCGGATAAGGTCGGGGCGCAAATTGCCGGCGAGCGGCTGTTTTGCCAGGCGCTGCTGCGCGTCATCGCCCTTGATGCCGAAGTCAACAAACTGCTTGGGCAGCGTACCCACAGCAACTTGATCCAGGCGTTAGCGGACCACCTTCGCCAGGCTCCGGTGATCTTGAACGAGGCGGTGATGGATCATGCGATCGCTCATCCGTTCGATACCCATCCCCCCACTGCCGTGCGCCTGCAGCAACTGGGTGTGGTTCTCGACGACCAGTTGCTGGCCCAGGCAACACGGACGCCCACCGCGCACGACCGGCAGTGGTTCAGTCAACTCACTCATGATCCGCAGTCGGCTGAAGATGCCAACAAGAATGGAGTACCGGTATGAACCACCCTGATGATCCACTGGCCAGCCTGGCCCAATCCCTCACTGAGGATTTTAATCAGCACACTGGCGATCAGTTGCAGGCGGCCATCCAGGAACGCGAGGAGTGGTTGGCCGAGGTTCCCGCAGTCACCGAACTGGCCTACCCACGCAAGGTGCGCCGCACCCTGTTGCTCTTTTCAGTGTTCGCTTTCGTGATGGCTGGCGGGAGTGCATGGGATGGCAAAAACGCGTTCATGGGAGGCATTTTTGCAATCGTGGCGCTGGTTTTGCTCAGCGGGGTGTGGCTGCACCGTCGGGCCGGCGAGGAGATCCTGATGCGCCTGACCCATAGCCACTTGTGGTTTCGCAACCTTGATGCAGAAATCGATCTGCTGGATATCGGTGATATCCACATCAAAGAGGGCCGCATCAAGCTATGGATCACGCTGACATTGCGCGAGGGTGCGCCATTGCCCGCCTGCAAAAACGCTGCGGGCCCCCTGATGCCCCACGTCAAGATCAAGCGCTCCCGGGAGCCTCAGATATGCTTGACGCTGTTCGGCCTGCAACTGAACGGTAAAGTCCTCACCGGCGAACAAGTGCTGGAAATGCTGGACACCTACTGCAACGCGGCGCGTGTAGAGGGTGAGTTGCGGGCGTTGAAGGCTTCCTGAAGGGGTAGGGGGCTACACCCGTTTGTGGCGAGGGCGCTCGCTCCTCGCCACACACATTGATGTATTCGACAGTTTCAGCGACTTGCCTCGGTACGCCACAGCACAGGCCAATGAACCTGCTCCAGCCCCATGCAGGTGTTCATTTCAGCCGCATGCGTCAGCGTGAAACCGTTACCGTCGTAGCGCCAGCGCAGCGCAGTGCCACAACCGCCCATGCCCATCGCCATTGCCTGGCTGCTCAGCTCACCCGTGGCCGGATCAAAATCGACCAGGCCGTTGGGCTCTCTTTCCGGCAGATTTGGCACTTCGGCGACCCGTGCTGGGCGCGCCTGCTCAGGGTGGTCCAGGGGCGCCTGGTAGATATTGTAGAAACAGTTGTATGCCCCACAGCCGGTTTCGATGATCACCAGCGCTTGATCTGCACTCAAGGCATAGGCGTTAGCCTTTGGCGCAACGCCTTCATTCAGATCCGCTTGCCACTCCTTGCGCGTGGCCGCCACCACGGCATCCGCGACTTCTTTTGCCCTGTCCGGGGTTAGCGCAACGGGTGCCTGCCAACTCGGTGCCGGCGGTGCGGCCGGTGCTTGCGGCACGCTGCTGGCGGGCGCCTGCCCCTTGGAAATCAGTGCGTCCTGTGTACCAACGCGCCCCTGGACCGAGTCGATCAGCAAAAGCGCCGCGCTCATCCCGTTTAGCGAGGCGACGGAGGTACCGCCCTCAATGGGTAAAATCAACTCCCGCCCGTTGCGCAACTCTGCAATCAAGGCGTCGGCATTCGTTCCGGTCAGAGCAAACACCTCAGATACCTCACCTTTTTTGAGTTCGCCAGGCTCGAATCGATTTTTCAGCGGCTTGCCATCGAGTGTTGGCTGACCCTGGGGGGCGGTGTAGCTGAACACGCCTACCCGCAAGTCTCCATGTGGGCCGGCTTCACGGGTTACCCGCAGGCTGAACGTCGAGATACCGATATCGTCACGCTCCGGGACGGCACCGATAGCCGTGCAGGCACGCGTGTTATCACAGCCGACAATCCAGTCCTTGATCGAACGCTCCAAAGGGACATTATCGGCGGCGTTCGCACTGGTAACTGCAGCAGCCATCAGGAATATGAGGGGGAGTCGGGTCATCAAACAGGTGCCTGTAGACTGGAAAAACGCTATTAGGGCAGGGTTCTTTGCCAATACCTATTGCATGGCCGTCAGGCACAACAGAAACCCCGGCTGGAACAATCGGTACGGTGTTCCAGCCAGCGCCTGAACGTGGGATGTCGCCAGTCCAGTGCGCTGCACATCAGGGTGACTTTGCGCCGTTGCGCCCCTCAATGCTGCGCACCAACGCCCCAAAAAGCTCACCCCGCGGCATCTTGCTCAAGGGAATATTCGCCTTCTCGAACCACTCCCGATCCGCCTCAGGGTGCGGGCCACTCAGCACCACGACCCCGTTTTCATAGGTGTAACGCGCTGCCGCCACATCACCATTCCGGTAGGTCGCAATGGTTGAAGAAGGCGAGGTCGCGTCAGGCTTGGGGAAGTAAGGCCCATCCTGATAAAAGACGCTATCGGCTTTCCCATCCCACACAACCTGCACCGCCGCGTCCGCAATGCCCGCGACCTCAAACCCAGGCCTGCCCGCCTCTGAATCAAGGTCGTAGGGTATCAGGCCAAAGTTGCTGTCGTCGGCCAGATAAGCACCCATACAAAGCCCCAGGTAGCGCCCACCCTGGGCGACAAAGTCACGAATGGCCTGCACCCGCGCATCCCCCAAACTATCAAGCGCCGCAGGGATGTCCTGACCGCCACCAGGTTGAACGTAGAGGTCATAACGAGCGAGGCTTTGCGGCGTGATGTCGATCGATTCATCGGCACCTACAAAGTCAATCTGCGCATTCGGGCGGACGCGCAGCAGGGCTGTTTTGACATTCTCTGAACATCCCTCGCAGCCCGCCGGGCCTCGGTAGATAGCGACATGGGCGATGGGGGGCGCGGCGTGCACTGAGGAAGGAAGCAGTGTGAAAAACGCAAAGAGCGTCGCGGCGATGGCGTGCAGATTCATGGTTGTAGAGTCGTCTTAGAGCTGATTGGGTCCGATCGGACTTTGTGATTCGAAGCCTAAAGCCAATAGGCAGTTGAAGGAGTTAACATTTGTAAATCGGCTAGGAAAAATTGGGGTTGATGATCGCAACGACGGTTTTCCCATTCACATTTATGGGTTTTCCTTTAGTGCATAAATATCGAAGAGAGCGTTTCTTCCATTTTCAATCCCCGGAATTTTTCAGGCCGTTTGAGTCAGCTCTCGGCCATGCGCGAATGCTATCGGCCAATAGCACACACTCAAGTATCGACTATGCTTGGAGCGATTCAGCCCTGTACCTGAAGGATCTAAACAATGGGGTACCTTGTCGTTGCTCACGCGATGAATGTGAAGCCGGAGTTAGAACCACTTTCTACGTTGCCGGTGAGCATTGGTTGGTCATTGCACCAGGATGAAAACGCCACGTCGTTCTACTTAGACACGTTCAAGGCTGGCGAAGAACGGAAATGGCCCTTTACGTCTATGCCACCCATTAAGGATGTACCACTTGAGCTCCCTCAAGAATTGGCAGCGCTATCGCGGATATACAAAGTGCTTAAGGATGCTCAGCTAGCCGACTACTTCCAAGAGAGCTTTCCTGAATGTGAATTTAGCGCTGAGTAAAAGCCTTCAATTACACGTTTGCAGCTTTTGCACAGATGACGAAGGGCTGGATTTTGTGTGTGTATCGTCGAATGGTGAACTGCAAAGGCTGCGTTGCGTTTGCGGTGATCTGGATATCACCTACGAGCTTGGCACGGTCATGATCCAGCCGCTTCTGATAGATGGGGTTGAAGGCACCGACGCAAGTGGTCTGCATGACCCAGAGAACGGCATTCACGTCTTGAGTCGGAATATAACGCCCTCATCGTTACTGCATGCGGTGGCTTCAGCAGAAACCACTCGCTTTCTACAAACAGAAAGCCCCCCTCTGGGTCTAGGTAGCTTCGATGGTCTGGACGTCGCACCGGTAAAGATTGCTGGCTCTAAGATCGCCTCGCTGAAGCCTGAGGTGGTTGCTCAGAAAGCGTGGTGGAGGCGGTGGTAGTTGTATCGACGACTTCGACCCAAGCCAGGAGGTTTTCCGGGGAAAAGTAGCCAATTATCAGCATCGAAAAATTGGGGCCGATAACGGGGGGCAATTTTCAAAAAGCTACCCGTCACGATGGGCTGCAATCGGCCAAAAGCTGACCTTCGAACAATATTCAAGGGCACCATAAATCAGAAAAAAGAGTAGCGGACATGAAAAAGGAATTTACCCTTCGGACTGCACTGCCAGGAGATGGCCTAGCTATTTTCCATGTCACTCGGCAGTCAATAACCGAGCTGTCGAACGGACTCTATACCCCAGAGCAACTCAATGGCTGGATGGGCGAAAGAACCCCAGAGTTTTATGAGCAACTGATAAAGCAAGGGCAAATGGTCGTGGCGCTGCATCTGGGAAGGATCGTTGGATTTGTGGATTCAGAGCCAGGAGAAGTGACACGGCTTTTTCTTCTTCTCGAGGCCTCCAGTAAGGGGCTCGGTGCTCATTTGCTCAAGACAGGTATTGATAATGCGCGTGGGCCTGGCATCCGCGTCATAAAGGTAGAGTCGACTTTGAATGCTGAAGGCTTCTATAAAAAACATGGCTTTGTGACACAAAAGCACGGTTTTTTCAGCCATGGTGTGGGTGGGCAACCCATAGAAATCATTCACATGGAACTTGAGTTGGAGTGATTTATTCTGCATACCTCCACGGGCGCTTGGAGGAATTTGATTCACTGACGAAAGTCAGCTTTGGGTCGAAATCTGCCGGTCATGAAGGGCAGCAGTCGGCCCAGAGTGTGTAAAAACGCTCAAGGCCTCATCGTCTTGGATCATTGACGTTCGTGGCTGAACGATCGCATGGCAAATGCTGCGTATTGCATCAGTCGCGACCTGGAACACTTCAACGCTGTTTTTACAGCCTCTGGGATGGGCCAAAATCAGCTTTTTATGCCGATAGCGCCTTCATCAAACCGTGAGCACCGATGATTTTCATGACTCGTTTCATGTTGTAGGCGAGCACATTTAAACTCATCTCCGCGCCCACCCCGGCCAGCTTTCGCGTCAGGAAGTGCGTCGCACCCATCCATTGTTTGAGCGTCCCGAAGGGATGCTCAACCGTCCGCTTTCGGACTCGCATCATCTCCGGTGCTTTGCTCAGCCGAAGCTGCATCTCCTCCAATACGGCTTCATGCTCCCAGCGTCGAACACCGCCGGTGTGTGCTCGGTGTGCACTGCGGCTTCATTGCGCAGCCCCGGCATTTCGAACTCCAGTAACGGTGCAACGTCAGGCCTTTTTCAACGTTGGTATAGCGCCAGATCAGCGCCTCTCCAGCCGGGCAAATGTATTCGTTTTTTGCCGCGTCATAGATGAAGGCATCGTTATTGAAACGCCCGTCTGCCTTGGCTCCAGAGGTCATCGGCTTGGGCACATAGGCGGTGATACCTGCATCGTGACAAGCCAGGATTTGTTCGCTTTTGAAGTAACCTCGGTCAGCCACTACCGACAACGTATCTGACGCCATCGCCTCGCGGGCCTGCTTGGCCATTGAGCTGAGTTGATCCCGGTCGGAACCGACGTTGGTCACCTCATGTGCAACGATCAAATGGTGCTGAGTATCGACCGCTGTCTGCACGTTGTAGCCGACGATTCCTGTGCCGCGCGTCATCATGGAACGGGCGTCTGGATCGGTCAGTGAGACCTGTTTATCCGGCGATTCATTGAGCTGGATTTCGATCGCTTGAAGCTCCTTCATTTGAGTTTTGAGCTTGGCGATTTCCTCTTCCAGCCGCCCGGCACTGGGCTCGGAAGCTATGGGTTCTTGCCGCTCGGCAGCATCGAGTGCCGCTAGGTAACGGTTGATACTCGATTCAATTTCTTCCATGCGCCGCTTCAGTTTGGCGTTGGTGAAATTGCGGTCGCGGTTGTTGGCTGCTTTGAATTTACTGCCATCAATGGCGACCAGATGTTCTCCGAACAGCCCCAATTGCTGACATAGCACAACGAACTGGCGACAGACGCCTCTGATGGCCTTGCTGTTGTCTTTTCGGAAGTTGGCGATGGTCTTGAAGTCCGGCATCAAACGCCCGGTCAACCACATCAGTTCGACGTTGCGCTGGGCTTCTCGCTCCAAACGTCGGCTCGACTGGATGCGGTTGAGATAGCCGTAGATGTAGATCTTCAGCAGGATCGCGGGGTGGTAAGCCGGCCGGCCAGTATCAGCTGGAATGGCACCTTCAAAACCCAGATTGACCAGGTCGAGTTCGTCGACGAAGACGTCGACTACCCGCACCGGATTGGTATCGCTGACGTAGTCGTCGAGGCTCTCGGGAAGTAAGGTGCCTTGGCCTCGATGTCACCTTGGATAAAGCGCTTCATGGGCGATCCCTGCGATGAAATCCTCAGAAATCATAGCAAGAGTTCGCGAAGGCGTTTTTACACACTCTGGGCCGAGACTGTGTAAAAAGGCTTCCATCGTACTTAGATCTGCAGCGTTAAATCTTCCAACCTTAATCAGTCACAGGAGCGTTCGTGGCTGGGTTTATCCTAATTATCTTGTGAGGAAAGTAATGGAGGCTCTTCAACGTGCTCCCATTCCAAATACCACTCGTATGTTTCGTTGTCAGCCTTGAATTCATGTTTAACAGTCCTGCCAAGTCTCACTAGCTTTCGAGCCATGTGAGAGGAATGTGTCTTAGTCATTCTCGGCGCTTTCATAAATGTCATCGTGTGTATGATTGCTGGAGATTTTGACGCAGGAACTGCCTGATGAAATGCTTCATTCAAGGCGAATATCGCGTCAAAGCGGACAAGATCCTGAAATGTTGGTTGTTCGATAATGCGTGTTGGAAAGTCAGCTTACTGATCGTGCCATAGGCCAGTGGAGCGTAGTCGTCTACTCTCCCTGGCCACCATCGACGGGTGTTCTGGCAGTTGAATGGCGCAGGCGTCTTCAGAACTGGTACTTGAGCCCCACCATCACGTTGCGCGGATCACCGCTGTAGTAGCTGTTGTAGAGGCCGTAGCCTGTGTAGTACTCGCGATCAAAGATGTTATTGAAATTAAGCGAGGCACTCAGGTGCTTATCGATGTCATAACGTGCCAACAAACCGACCACGGCAAAACTACCCTCCTTGGCCTCCGATTCCAGTGACTCGTTGACGAAGTATGTCTTGCCCTGCCAGATAACGTTGCCGCCAACCGTCAGGTCCTTGAGCGCACCGTTGAGCTTGTAGGTGCTTGCCAGCTTGAACTGGCGCTCAGGGCGCTGGGAGTCGATACGGTTGTGCTGCTCATCACGCGGCTGGGAATAGGTGAACCCGGTCAGTACCTGCCAGCCCGGCAATACTTCGCCGGAGGCCTGCAACTCAAAGCCCTTGGTGGTATTGGTCACACCCTCGTAAGCATCACGACCGTCGTCGGTGCTGCCTACGTACTGCGCAAAGTTGTCCTGCTTGGTCTTGAACACCGCGATGCTGGTGTTCAATGCACCGCCGTAGAACTCGGACTTGAGGCCAGCCTCGTAGTTCTTGCCGGCCATGGGTTCCAAGACTTTGCCGCTGATATCGATGTTGCTTTGCGGTTCAAAAATGTCGGTATAGCTGACATAGACCGAATGCTGCTCAGTCAGGTCATAGACCACGCCAGCGTAGGGGATGACCTTGCCGGTTTTCTTGGCATCATCATGGTCAGGGTTGGCCGGGTCAGAGTTATAACCCAGCTCGCCTTCGCGCTTGTAGTTGACGACGCGGCTACCTAGGATAACGGACAGATCGTCCGTAGGTTTGAGGCGCACCGCGCCAAAAGCGCCGACTTCCTTGATGTGATAATCCTGGGAGCTCCAGGTTACGTAGGACGTAGGGCGAGGCGCATTATTGCCCCAGTTGTCAAAGTCCACGCTCAGGCGCGCAGAGGTTGCATCGGCATTTTGCGAGAAGTAATCCGAGCGGCGGTCGCTGACATTAAGCCCCAGGATCAAGTCGTGGGTGCGACCGAGCAAGGAGAACGGCCCGGTGGAATAAGCATCCACCGAATCGGTGTTGATGACATAGGTCTTGTGGCTACGGAACAACTGGGCTTGACGGGTCGTTTGGTCTGGGTAAGGGCCCCAACCGATCAGGTTGCCTTGCAGTTGCTCGGTGTCGCCTTTCCAGTGGCTGGCTTCGACACGCAGCATCCAGTCATTGTCGAAATGATGCTCGACACCGCCAAAGTACTTGGTGCTTTCACTGTCGGCATAGGCCCATCTGGCCGCCGGGTTTTTCGAGCGGGAAAAATCGGTACGCGTGCCATCGGCGTAAAACAACGGCAACTGGCCAAAGCTGGAACCGTTGGAGTTGATCTTTTGATAGTCGATACCGCCATACACCATGGTGTTGTCGCTGATGTCGGCTTCACCGATGGCGTAGAACACGTTTTTCTTCGACGAGTAGTAATCGATGAAGGAGTTGGAGTCGTCGTACGCCGCGACGACCCGACCCCGCACTGCGCCGTTTTGCGTGAGGGGCCCGGACAGGTCCATCTCAGTGCGATAGCGATCCCAGCTACCGCCACTGCCAGACACGTACCCCTGGAATTCCGTGGTAGGACGCTTGCGCACTAAGTTGACCACGCCCGCCGGGCTGCCGACGCCGCTCATCAATCCAGTGGCGCCGCGTACGACCTCCACTCGGTCATAGCTGGCCATGTCCCGCACACCCAGGCCGTTGGTGTTAGTGGTGAAATCTGAAGTAGGCACGCCGTCGTACTGGAAGCTATTCAGCGCGAAACCACGGGAATAGAAGTTGAAGCGCTCGCTGTCGTCATGCATCACCGACACACCGGGGGTCTGCCCCAATACATCAGAGATTGTGCCCAAGCTCTGATCAGTCATTTGTTGGCGAGTGATCACCGTCACTGATTGTGGTGTTTGGCGCAGGGTAAGCGGCAACTTGGTTGCCGTACTCGTCGCGCCCGTAGTGTAGGACCCGGAGTTCTCCGTCGTCACACCCAGCGCGTGCCCCTGAATCGTGGTTGCGCCTAAGTTGAGCGCGTCATCGCTGGCGGATGGGGCGATCAAATAACTGCCGTCGTCGACCTTCTGCACCTGCAGGCCGCTTTGGCCGATCAGGCTTTGCAGGGCCTGCTCCACGGTCATCTGGCTGTGCAGCGCCGGGGCTTGCCGGCCCTCGGCGATATCCGTGGCGAACAGCACATGGCTGCCGGTTTGTTGCGCCAGCGCATTGAGGGACTTATCCAGCGCTTGCGCGGGAATATCCAAGCGGTAGGTGGCGGATTGCGCATTGGCGGCCCCCGCCAGTAACAGGCTGGAAGCCAGTAATGCCAGACGTTGCACTCGCGTGTTCTTACCCATTGTGATCCCCAGTGATGAAAGTGCTCTCTATGGGCAATGGCGTATGACGCTGTAGGAATCTTGATGTCGTGTTGAAAATAATTCTTGTCTGTTAGCGAGTCTTGTTAAGAATCACGCGGCCATCGGCGGTACGTATCAGGCTCACCGGTAGAATCCGCGGCAGCATTTCGATCAGTGTCTCGACGCTTTTGCTGTCGAACTCCCCCGACAGGCGCAGTTCACCGGTGGCTGTATTGGCCACTTTAATACGCTGCTCGCGGTACTGCTGAAGGTCGCGCACGACCTCACTCAGTGGCGTACCGTCGAAGCGCAACTTACCCTGCTGCCAGGCCGTCAGCGCCTCGCGGCTTGCCGGTGCCACCGTGCCGACCCCTTCAGCGGTGGCACGCACCTGCTCGCCCGCCTTCAGCAGGCGTGGCGCGGTGTGGTCATTGTTGACCTCGACACTGCCCTCGATCACACCCACATCCACCCCACGCTCATCGCTGCGTAGATTGAATATTGTGCCTATGTCCCGCACTCGTACGCCCTGGCTACGCACAATAAACGGCGAATCGCCATGTACCACGGTGAACATCGCTTCGCCGTTCAGCAATTCCAATTGACGGCTGCGCAGGCGTTTTTCGATACGCAGATGAGCGCCGGAATTGAGCATCGCCAAGCTACCATCCTGCAAACGAACTTCCTGACGTTGGCCGATGGCGACCTGCACATCCTCCGTCTGCCAGGCCGGATCCAACTGCCACAAGCCACCTGCCAGCGCCAGGACCAACAATCCGGCACCCAGGGATTTCTGTTTGCTGCGGCGGCTTTTGGTGAAGGCTTTACCTTCGGCCAGCAAGGTTTCCTTGGACGGCACGCGCTCACGCAAAGCGTCCGCGAACGGCTGCAGCAGATCGTTTTTGGGGTCACGGGAAGGCGAGGAATTCATGGGTTTTTCCGAAGGGCTCGGCGCGCCGGCTCCCAATGCTGACCGATGGTCTTCATGGCCCGCCCGAAATGCTGGGTCACCATGTTCACCGAAATTCCCAGCTCCTCTGCGATCTCCCGTTGCGACATGTCATGGATGCGATGCAGCAGGAATACCTGCCGCTGACGCACGGGCAACGCCTGGATGATGTCTAGCAACGCCGCCAGCTGCTGCTCGAAATCCAGCGCCTGGGCGCCGTCCCAATCGTCGACGCTCAGGTGCTCGGGCACATGGCCATTTAAATGAGCCTGCCGCGTACGCTCGGCGCGAATACGGTCGATGGCGCGGTTGAACGCCGTTTTACGCAGGAACGCCAAAGGCGTGGCGATGGGGTCGCGGGGTGGTTTCTCCAGCATCTGCACGCACACTTCATGCATCAAGTCGCGTGCGAAGTCTCGGCCGTGGAAGCGACGCTTGATGTAGTCAACTAGGTCGTCGTAATGGAGAGCCAGGGCGGCCATCAGGGGGTGATGTGTGGGCATTCCGAGAACTGGCGTTTATGAGAATAGATCTCATCATAAAGGGTTGAGGGGGAGATAGCGAGGGGGAGTTCAAGGCTACTGCTGACGTGCCGATAAATTTCAGATTTAACGTAGAAGCGCACACTTCAATTTTGGCGAAGCGTTTTTACACACTCTGGGCCATTAGCGGTCGATCACGCCCAGCAGCTATTGGCCGATTTCTGCCTTTCGTGACAAGCAGCAATCGGCCAATAGCGGTGCCTCCGTCCAGAACCAGTTTCCACCCTTAGCAGTCACTCAAGCCGACCACTTTTTCTTATTCGCCTTATCTCTACCTTGTAAATTTGCTCGAGTCCGAAGCTCTTTAACCTCCCGAATCACCGTGCCAAGAATGCCGATCCCTTCATGAATCTGCTGCGTTGTCAGGCCGGCATAGCCCAAAATGAGTCCTGCCGATCGCTCGTATTCTACCGACGCTGGTTCGGCAAACAGCGGCGAAAGCGGATATACGCCAACCCCGCGTTCGAGCGCTATCGCCTGCAACGTCGGCTCATCCTGAGCGCGAAGCGCGGGTAGCGTTAATACGCCGTGTAAGCCCGCCGCCATGCCGGCCAGTTGCCCATATTCCGCCAGATGCTGTTCAAAAGCCTCCAGTAATGCCCTTCGCCGCAGTTCATTTTCCCGCCGCAGGCGGCGAACGTGACGCTCATAGGTTCCACTTTCGATCAATGAGGCGAGCACGTTTTGCTCCCAGCGCGGTGAGTGTCGATCGGTCAGCCGTTTGGCTTCACGGAAAACGTGAACCAACTCGCGTGGAAGAACCAGATAACCCAACCTGAGTTGCGGTGAGAGTGCCTTGGAGAACGTTCCGACATAAATGACGCGAGCATCTGCGTCCATGGATTGCAGTGCGTCGATGGGCCGCTGGCCATAGCGAAACTCGCCGCCGTAATCGTCCTCAATGATCCACGCGCGATGTCGCCTCGCCCAACTCAGCAGTTCGAGGCGACGTGCGACAGGAAGCACCGCCCCCATGGGAAACTGGTGAGACGGAGTGACAAAGGCCAGGCGCACGCGATCACCTTCCGGCAGAGCACTGGTATCCAGTCCAGAGGCATCGACGGGTATGGGCAACGCCGTCGCGCCCGTGGCCTCAAAGCAATATCTGGCCATGCGGTAGCCAGGCTCTTCGAAGACGAATGCATCTTGCGGGTTCAGCAAAAGCCGGGCGCACAGGTCAAGTCCTTGCTGCGAGCCATGCACTACGAGTATTTGATCCGCATCGCACGCCAGACCGCGTGCGCGTCGCAGATAACCTTGCAGCGCATTGCGCAAGCGCTCTTCCCCTTCGGGGTGGCCGTAAGCGAGGCTCGGTTGACGCTTGACTAGTTCGGAACGGTAGGCGCGCTGCCAACCCAGCGCCGGAAAATCCCTGGTAGCGACTGAGCCGTACCTGAAATCGATGCGGGCTTGGGGTGACGCCATGTTGTACGGCTTCATGATGGCCACTCGTTGCCCGTAAAGGGAAAGCACTGGCGGCAGTTCCTTTTGCTGCGCCGAGTCCCCTTGGGCATGCCCGGATTGAGTGCTGATTATGCTCGCTACCGTGGCGGCCTTGCCCACTGATGTCAGGACAAAGCCTTCGGCCGCCAGTTGCTCGTAAGCCGCCGTTACAGTGGTTCGCGACACGCCGAGTTCGGCCGCGATTGCCCGCGTCGACATGAGCCTCGTGCCGGCGGCAAGCGTGCCGTCTTCTATCTGCGCGCGCAGCCTGGCATAGATCCGACGTTGCGCGCCGCGGGAAAATGCATCCGGATTGGCTGAAAACTGGCCCATGGAAAAACCTCGAAACTGGCACTTTCGATGATGCAGATCGTGGTCGACATTATGGACTCCCAACAATCCGTAGTGAAATCCCATGTACATTCCCGAACACTTCGCAGAGCACCGCCCGGAACAGTTGCACCGAATTATCCGCGACAATCCGCTGGGCATCCTCGTTACTGAGGGTGAATCCGGCATGGATGCGGACCACATTCCCTTTGAACTCGATACCGGCCACGGAACATACGGGTTGCTGACCGCTCATGTGGCCCGCGCCAATCCTGTGTGGCAACGTTGCGCCGGCGGCACGCCTGTCATGGTGATCTTCAGGGGGGCAGAAGGCTACATTTCGCCCAACTGGTATGCGTCCAAACACGAAACGCATCGCCAGGTTCCCACATGGAACTACGAGGTGGTGCATGTGCATGGCGTCATGCGCGTGATGTCGGAAGAAAAGCTCCTGCGCCGCACCCTGGCCCAGCTGACTCGCCACCAGGAGTCCAAGGAGATCAAGCCCTGGAAGATGGGCGATGCGCCGCGTGAATATCTGGACGAGATGGTGTCGAGAGTTGTCGGTATCGAGATCGAAATGCAGTGCGTTGAATGCAAGCGCAAGCTCAATCAAAACAAGTCGCACGCTGATCGCTTGTCTGCGATCGCGCACTTGCGCGAGCGCGGGCACGTTGAGCTTTCTTCGATAATGCTGGCCAACCTTGAGCAGCCGGATCAGGGGGCAGCACCGTGGACCTTGAGTTGACCACCACCACGATTCTGGTGACCTTCGCCGGAGTTTTTTTGATCTGCTTTATGAAAGGTGCCTTCGGTGGAGGCTTCTCCATTGTCGGCATTCCGCTGCTGTCGCTGGTGATGGATCCGCTCACAGCCGGCGGACTGCTAGCGCCGTTGTTTATCGCGATGGACCTGTTCGGCCTGCGTTACTGGAAGCCATCCACTTGGTCTAAACCCGACTTGGTGCTGTTGTTACCAGGTCTGATTGTCGGCATCGGTGTCGGCTATCTACTCTTTCGCGTCATGGATCACCGCGCAGTCGCGTTAGTGATGGCGGCGGTTACCCTGATTTTTGTCGGCCTCTGGTTCAAAACCGGTGGGGAAATCAGGGTCAGCCAGCGCTCATCGCTCAAGGCGGTGTCCGCAGGCGTCACCTCTGGGATCACGACTATGGTCGCGCATTCTGGTGGGCCACCATTAGCGATGTACCTGTTGCCGCTCGGTCTAAGCAAGAAAACCTATGCCGGCACCACCAGCATGTTCTTTACCGTAGGCAATCTGCTCAAGGCAGTGCCTTGGCTGCTGTTAGCCAGGCCCACCGGTAACGTGCTAAGCCTGATGGTCATCTGCCTGTTAGCAGTTCCAAGTGGTGTCTGGCTGGGCTGGCGACTGCACACCAAGCTGGATCAACGCCAGATGTACCTTGCCTGCTACTGCCTGCTCGTAGTCACGGCGGTAAAACTTCTGTGGGACGGCATAAGTGGCTATATCGTCTGAAAATGCCTCACCACTATGAGGCCCAACGTTACGGCCATTATCCGACTGGCTGCCAACGGAATGTTAGCAGTCAGAGGCCGTTCAAATGGCCTGTGACACTAGGATGCTCTGCTCGGCTAGGCGTGCTTCATCGAGCTAAAATTAGCGCTTGAGGACTTCGTCAGGGTAGTAACCGAGCATCTGAACTGGACGCAGATACTCAGACGGCGCTCCGAGCAATTTAATCGAGCTGCTTAGAGTGACGAAGTTGAGATTGAGCGGCGGCGTAATATCACCGGCATTGCGTGCCGTCGCTTGAGCCTCATCGAGTGCCTCGGAGATGCTGTTGATTGCAGCTCCGGAACACTCCGAGGAAGGCATCACACAGCATTTGTGTGAACTGGCTTGCCTGCATTTTGGCTGAGCCGAATTCGGACTAAGCGGCAGTAAAACCGATCAGGGCTTGGACAAGCTCCTGAACCCAGCTTGGCCACCCACCTTAACAACCAACCAGGCCAGCAGCACCAATCCCAAGGTTGCCCAGGGGATCGATCCCACGCCTGTCGTCTCAAGCAGTACACCGCCCACTACGGCACTGCCCGCAAACGCGAGGTTCAGCACGGTCACCAGCATCGACTGAGCCACATCGGCACCGTCGGCAGCAGCATTCGCCAAAGCTGTCTGTAGCAGGGCCGGTGCACCGCTGTAACTCAGGCCCCAGGCAGCCATCGCCACATAAACCGCTATGGCAGGCAAGCCACCCAACGCCAATGCAAGCGATACCAGCGCAAACCCGGCCAGGCTCAACAGCACCAACCGCCGCAGCCAGCGGTCAATCAATAGCCCAGTGAGCCAGATACCCACGAGAGCCGCAATGCCGAACGCAAGCAATGCCTGCTCGACCTGTCCATCCAACCCGACCGATGCCAGGAATGCCGCAATATAGGTGTAGAGCATGTAATGAGCCATGATCCACAGCATAACTACCGTCAGCACCGGTCGCACGCCTGGCCTGCAAAAAACGTGACCCAGGGACAAGCGCTGGCCAGCCCGTTGCCCGGCAAAGTCAGGGACATTCAGCCGAATCCAAACCATCAGCGCCAGGCTCAACGCCGCTAGCAGCCCGAACACATTGCGCCAACCGATCTGTTCACCCAGCCAGACACTCAGTGGTACGCCCAGCGCCAAGGCGACGGGGATACCCAGCATAGCCACTGCCATCGCGCGGCCTTGCAAGGGCGCGGCGACCATGCGTCGCGCATAACCGGCCAACAGGCTCCACGCCACACCAGTGGCGACCCCGACGATCAGGCGCGCGACCAGGGTGAGGGCAAAATACGGCGACAAGGCAGTTACCGCGTTGCACAAACAGAACACCCCCACTGTCAGTAATAACACAAGGCGCCGTGGCCAACCTTGCAAGGCCAAGGTCAAGGGAACGGCCGCCAGCCCGGAACCGAGGGCACACGCGGTGACCCATTGCCCCGCCCATGCCTGGGAAACCTCAAACGTGTCGGAGATGTGTGGCAACAGGCCGGCGGGTACGCTCTCGTTGGCAGTGGCGATAAAACTCGCGGTGGTCAGGGCCAGTAAGCCAGTGATAGGTAGTTCTGAGGACGGCGGGGGGGTGGGTTGAATCGATTCTTCGCGGTTCATGAGCTTGCTCGAAAAACAGGTGAGGCCTGATTGTGATGAAGTGTCTGTGATTTGATAATTGGTCTAGAATTTGATGCTTAATCAAATCTGGATTGAAGATGGCCACTGATCGATTGGGGGACATGCGCTTGTTCGTTGAGGCTGCCGACCTCGGCAGTCTTTCAGCCGCTGGACGCAAGTTGGGGTTGTCGCCGGCGGCGGCCAGCGCACGGTTACTCAAGTTGGAGGCGGCGCTGCATACCCGCTTGTTTGATCGCACAACCCGCCAACTGCGCCTGACTGATGAAGGCCGGTTCTATCTGCAGCAATGCTGGGTCGCCTTGCGCGCCATTGATGAGGCGGAGGCGGGGTTGCAGGCGAGTCAGCAGGAAGTACGCGGTAAAGTCCGTCTGTCTGCCTCTACTGACTTTGGCCGTCACCTGCTTAATGATTGGCTCGAGACCTTTTGCGCGCAGCATCCGCAGTTGAAGGTGGCGCTGACCTTGTCGGACGCTATGTCTAACCTGGTACAGGACGATGTCGACCTGGCCATTCGTTTCGGCCCACTGCGTGATAGCTCGTTGATCGCCCGGCAACTGGCACCCAACTGGCGGGTGCTTTGTGCCTCGCCGGACTACCTGGCGAGCCACGGCGAGCCGCAGACGCCGGCCGAGCTCACCGGGCATAAATTTATTCTGCTGGTGACTCCGGCGGGTCCTTTAAACACCTTTCATTTCAGGGTGGACGGCCAGACATGGAACCACAGTGTGCCATTGGAAAACGCCTGGGAAACCAACGATGGCGCCGTGGCACGTACTTGGGCATTGGCCGGTCATGGCATTGCACGCAAGACCATTTGGGACGCAGCAGCGGATATCCGTGCCGGGCGGTTGAAGGTGCTGCTGCCTGACTATTGCGTAGCAGAAGCTGGGGTGTTTGCGGTGCTGCATGGCAATCGGTACCGAATTGCCAGAGTGCGGGTCCTGTTGGACTTTCTGGTGGAGCGTTTCAAATGTGCCACCGAGGAACTTCTGCGCGACGTCGATGTGCCGAGGTTTTAAATGAATATGAACAGCTCTGGCTGACTTACCATTTTCGCCATAGGCGCAGCAGCTTTTAACATCTACCGTTCGCACAAGCGGAAGGTAGATTACGAATCTGTTTCAACCATCTGCCAAGCGGTACAGCGCCTGAGCATGAGACGCCGCCAGCCCAATGCGCTGCAAATTACGGCGACTCTGTGAACTTGGAAGCGCAGTTGCAGCAATCACCAGGCTGCCGTGCTTCTTTGCTTGCTCTATCCGGTGAGATATCAGCGCTCCATGATAGCCCAAGCCTCGTGCATTTTTTCGAGTGGCAGCCGTGCCCAGGTAGGCAACGCCATTGGTGGCCAGGTACATCAACGCGCCTGCAACGACTTGCCCATCAGCTTTAAGGACGTAGATTTTCAGGCGTTCATTCGACATCAGTCCTGCAAAACAAGCCTGGCTCAACTGACGATGCTCTGGCTTGGTATGAAAGCCACTCGCATGAACTGCCGCGAACTCCGGGAGAGAGTCTGAAGTGGCCTCTTCGATGTTGAATAATTGGGGGGTCAACACCGCATCCTCGATGGGGCACGCAAGCTGCAGATGCGTCCACCCCCTCAAACGCTCGAATCGCTCCTCACCCACAAAAGCGAATTGCTCCAACGTCGAGGCTTTCCCGATAAGGGGCGTTACTGTTGAATACTCCGCTGACTCCTTGAGCAAGCTCAGCAGTGAAAGGGGGTTGCCGGTGCTGTCACCGTAGATACGATTGAACATCAGGCTAGGTGTTGCCTTCACCTGAAAGCACGGAAAGGCCCCATTGAAAAACACACGAGCACCAAAAGGATTTCCACTAACCCGCGACAAGCTCTCAACGCGGGAACACAAGTACTCGCTTTCTGCGGCTTCGATGGCATGCGCCCATTCAACATCCATGTGCATCGTCTCTTTGCAAGATTTCCAGGGAAGGTAGCGGTAAATCAACCCCTACGCACCTGGGAGGGCAGTGAAATAGATTGTCGGGCCAATGGGAGAAGTTTGGGCATCTGCCACAGAAGAGACATCGCTTGGCTTGTCGATAATCGACCCGGCTGCGTACATGCTCAAAGCCAATCCGATGTGCGATGACTTGATGGAAGAGGCAAGCCGCTATGCGTTATCCGGCCCACGCTCAAAATGAACACGCCACGTCCAAATAAAGGAGCAGAAAGGGCCCGATTCATTTGATTGAAACCCGATCTGCCCGTAGCGACGCTCACGCCTGGACTATCCATCCGCGTCAGAAGCAGCGCTTGAATCGAGCACCGGCCAATGCTCCCACTCACTGATGAAACCGGCGCCCCAACGCATCCAACCGCACCGCAATCGGCGGTAACCGCTCACTGCTCCTGGCCAGCGTCTCCACATCCTGCGCCGTATTCTGAGCGATGCTCTGCACCGACTGCAGCCGCCCGACAATCTCCACATTCGCCGTGGATTGCTCACGGGTGGTCGACACAATCCGCCCATTCAACTGGTCGATCTGCGAAATATCATTGCCCACCGCCCGCAGCATCTCCACCGCCAACTGACTGTCCTCCACGCAGCGCTCTACGCCTTGGCGACTGTCGTGCATGGCCTCTACCGCTTGCCGGCTGCCGTGTTGCAACCCTTCAATAATCGTCTTGATCTCCTGGGTCGACACCGCCGTGCGTTGCGCCAGGCTGCGTACCTCATCGGCGACCACGGCAAACCCGCGCCCTTGCTCACCCGCGCGGGCGGCTTCGATGGCGGCGTTGAGGGCCAGCAGGTTGGTCTGGTTGGCGATGCTGTTGATCACCTCCAGCACCGAGCCGATCTGTTCGGCTTGCACGGCCAGCCCTTCGACCGTCTCGTTAGTGTCGTGGAGGCGGGTGGCGAGTTGAGTGATTTCCAGCTGGGCGCGGCCGACGCTTTCCTGGCCACGGATGATCTGCTGGCTGGCTTGCCCCGCGTGCTCGACGGCATGCTCCACGTGCACGGCGATATGGCCCATGGCATCTTCCATGCGCTGCATGGAACCGGTCATCTGGGCGATTTCCGCCAGTTGGTGGCGCGCGCCTTTTTCCAGGGTGCCGCTGGCGTGAGCCAGCTCCTGACCGAGTTGGCCGAGGCCGTGGGAGTCACGGGCGACGCCGTCGATCAGGCCGGTGATCTGGGTCAGAAAGTGATCGAAACGGGTGGCAAGGGAGACATGCACTTTTTCCGGACTGCCCTTGACGGCCTCACCGCTGAACTGCGTGGTGACGGCGAGCATTTTTTCGAGCATTTCCTGGCTTTCTACCGCTTCGGTCTGGCTGTGCACCGCGAGGTAGAGCAGGGCGACCGTCTCCATCACCACGTAGAACGCGTGGATGAAAATCATGCTCCAGCCGCCGTGATGCTCCATCACAAACACCGGGAAACCCTGATGCTGCAACGCATGAAACACCACGTGATGCACCGCGATGGTGACGGCGGCCACCAGGATAGGCAGCCAGTCGCGGTAGAACGTCAGCACCGCCAGCAGAGCGAAGATACCGAAATGCGATTCGATGACACCCTGGGCCTGGTTGATGTGCAACGCCGCCATCACCATCAGCCCAACGCCAAGGGCGCAACGCATCAGGCGGGTGCCGCCGATGACGCGATAGGCCAGGGTCAGCACCACGCTGGTGCCGCCGCCTATGAAAAGCGCTTGAAGCAGCGTGTCGTGCCAGAACGCCAGGCCGAGGGAGAAGAGGGTCATCAGCCAGATCAGGGCGAGCATGATGCGGTCGGCTTTGCGGTAGTGCTCGATGAAACGGGCTTGGGCAGGCATTCACTCGTACTCCATGTGGACGGGCCGGGGTGAGGCAAGCATGCGACGTGCCATACGGGCATGCGGGGAGCGAATCGGGTGTGGGGGAGCGGGGGTTGATTGATGGTAGGAGGTTATCGGCGTTTTTGGGTGGGGCTTTAGGGGGGATAAGCCAGAAGCTGCTTGTTACGAGGGGCTGCAATCGGCCAAAAGCGGCCACTTGCGAAGTGGCTCAAGCAGGCTCTCTTTGAGCCTTGAGGGTACTCAGGAGCTAGGCTCGAATCATCAAGCCTCTAGAGTGATGCAGTGCTATTACAGACAGGTATCGATTTGGGTAACGCGTCGTAACGTTGACCTGATCTCAAAATTGCGTCTACTTCACATATCAAGCGCTCACCGCAAGCAAACGAGGATTCTTCCAGGTGCTAAAAATGCCAGCGCACCGTTAAAAACTTATACATTATTTTTATGCTGTACAATAATTTCAACGCACCTTTCAACCCTGGTAAGTACCGATTTGAGAATATTTCTTCCTATTGGTGATATACGACCTTGAGATTTTGCTTGATGAGCTCACATCGCCGGCTATGCTTTGTCTTGGGTGACCAATTGTCGTTCGATCTCGCCTCTTTGCAGGGACTAAATAAAGCGAATGATACGGTACTGCTCGTGGAAGTAATGGAAGAGGCTAGAGATACGCAAACCCTAAGCATCAGAACGCCGAATTTCCCGATAATATTTAGGCATCAAGAATTAATCTCATTGCTGAGTGGCTAGATAAGACTACGCAGATCCGGTTCGGTTTTCCAAAGCTGGAAGCCAATAAAGTGACGAAAACAGGCCGAAAATCTGTCGAGCCTTTTTGATTCGTTCAATTAGATCGTTACTACATAGTGAACGATCAAGCTAGAGGATGTACCACTTTAGCTGGCAGGCGAAAATCAGTTATATTGTTGACTAGTATCATATAGAAGAGCAAAAAATGGACGGAAAGAGAATTCAGGATTACTGGTCTAGCGAGGTTGATGCGCTCGTCAGGACGTATCAACAATTTGAAACGCTTATCCCAGCGCCACAGGGAGCAGGTGCAGCGCATCGAGGCGAGGATGGAAGGTTTGTTGAAGACCTTCTACGCGAATACCTCACTCGCCATCTGCCAAATGGGTTGGAAGTACTCACGGGGTTCATCCTGCGACCTGCTGTAAAAACGGGGGAAAGTGGAAAAGAGCGGAAGGCTGAAATGGATTCACACTCAAAGCAACTTGATATTATTATTTTTGATTCAGGTAACTACCCGGTATTTCAACGTTTTGGAAATAGTGTAATTGTTCCGCCCGAAGGCGTGGTGGGAGTAATTTCCGTGAAGAAGCACTTAAACGACGGTGATGTAAAGAAAGAGTGCGCGGCTTTGTTCGAAGCCGCGACGCTTTGTGAAACTTTAGCTTCCAATGATAGAAATGATAAAGTGCGCGGTCCCTATCTTGCGATAGTCTCAGTAAGATCTAATATCGAAAAGATAAAAACAGACGTTTTAGATTGGGTATTCACTAGTACGCAGGAAGCTTACGCGGGTCAGTCTGGCGTCACCTTTGATAAGTTAGTCGGATTTATCGGAGCACTTGATGAATGGAGCATTTTCAAACGGCGCCCAGCTAAGACACTGATTGAGGCAGAGTATGTTGGATTTAAGCATCAGCATGGAGAGTCCCATCTCGGGCTACAATTTCTTTTAACTGGAATACTCAGCGTCTTTTATGACGAAACGCGCCGAAATATGAGAAGGCCAGGCTATACCGCTTTTCCATCCGGACGCGCGCACGACAAGAAATTGGGAGCAGTCCCTTGCAAGCTTTTACGTTAAGGATTGCCATTAATCATTCAGTAAGTTTTCTCAATCCAATGTTCAGTAGCTAATCTTAAAACTCACAGGAATAAAATACGCTAACATTACATAAGCAGGTTCTATCTCGATAACTGGACCCTAGTGGGTTTCGATGATAAAACCAATATCACGGGCAATTAAAAAACTTTAGACATTCTTCTAGAAATAGCGAAGATCTATCACCAACCGCCGCGCAAGAGAGGTCTTCAGTTCCTTATCGTTTTAGATCCTCCACACGCGCAGCAAAGGAACGATCTGCGTCAATTAAGCGTAGGGCTCAAAACTAATTTGGAATGGCTGTGCGGAGCGCTTGATGCAACACTTCCAGTTTAAGCGTGGGAAAGATTCATGCCTGCACGGACTGCTTTCGGCCAAAAGCGGACAGTTATGCTGGGTTAGCTACCCTTCCTTGTAGCTTGATGGCGTCTACGAAACTAGGGGCGATTTAAAGCACGCCGTTTTTCAGCAACCATCTGCATGTTTTGCGCCGTAGGTTGCTTGGTCCACAGTGTATTTTTCTCCAGCACTCGAGGAAAGTTGCTTAATGAGGCCTTTGCACGAGAAGCCCATCATATTGAGATACTGCTTCGCAGACCTCACCGCCTGCTGGTTCCAGTCAATGTTCATGCTATCCACTGCTATCGTAGCGTCAGAAACGTCGAAACCCTCTCCAGCATCAGATGAAAGCTGATGAATAAGCCCATTGCGTGAGAAGCCCGTCATGCTGAGATACTGCTTCGCTGATTTGACTGCATTATTTTGAGGCCCAGTCAAATCTCCAGCCCATGAGGGGGCAGCAGCAAAAAAAGTGACAGCCAATATTACTTTCAAAAAATTCATCGGAATATCTCCAGAACCCGTGCAACGCCTCTAACGGCCTTAAAATTCTTGTCTTACGGCTCAACTTTACATGACACGTCCCTTTGAGGAGACTGAGCGAATTTCCTCGGCTTTCACCTAGTCAATCAGTGCCTGCAGCTGCGGCGATAGGCCAAGAATCACGTTTATTGCGAGAGTCATTTTTTCCTTGATTACTGAGCTACCGGACGACGTTTAACTCAACAGATTCGTAGCTAACTAGACAAGCCGCCTTCTTGTCGACGCCACTTACTTTTAAGTCATAGGTTAGACGTACTGAGCCGTTTGGAGCTTCAATTGTAGCGCCGGGCAGTTTTTCAGCCAATTGGCCTGCGCAAAGAGGTTCAGCATACGCACGGGAAACCGGCTCACTCGTAGCCGGCGTGCCCATCTCGATCTGTGTCCGAGTGTAGAAGGTGTTGTAAAGCTGGCCGCTTCTCACTTCTTTGCACTGTACATAAAACTTCGGGTCCGCTGGGTCAGAGTCGGTATCGGGCATTGCATACTCAACTGAGGAGCACTTCTCCTGCCTGCGGTGCATTTCAACCAGCGGAGCGAGCAGCGGTTGCCACTTAGCAAACTTGTCCAGTTTCTTACAACCTTCCCCGCAGCCGCCGATCTTTTCGGGAATGGCACCAGGTGTGATCGGAGCAAGGTGAAGTACAACTGCTGGCTTGGATTCCTGACCACAGCCGGCCAAGAGCACGGGGACGCTTAAAACGATGAGATATTTCAATGCGGAGTTTCCTTTTTCCGTCAATTAGTATTTTCGAGGCTTCGCTTTGCTGAGTTGACGCAATCGCCGTATCCGCTAGCGTCCTCGCTGTCATCGTAAACTTCATCGCAGATCTGCTTCGCTTGCTGCGTCGAGGATGCTGTATGTGCCGGTGGATTGCAGTCTGAAGTATTCGCCGCAATTATCGCGGCAATAATCAAACCTAAAGCTATCAGCGTATGATGGGGCTCCATGCTTCGGTTTCCTCGAACAGTTTGTCAGTCGTTGTCCTTGCCTACCGTCACTCCATCCACTGTCAGGGTCAGGAAAACAGGCCAAGTCGAGCCGTTCTTGATATCCCACACATAAAAGTGCTTGCCAGGAGTGCCCATGATCTGTGAGTTGTCCTCGACCCGGCGTCTCGCCTTCTCATCCAGCGCGATTACCTGGACGGCGTAACACGGATGGCCGGTATCTAAGTCATACGGACCAGCCTGTCGCCGAAATCGAGAGCCGGGGGGCAGAGTGATTTTGTGCTCGTTTTCGTCACTGCTCATGATCTTTTGCTCGAACTCGTTGCTGCAATGATAAAGCGTTCATCAGTCCTCGGCCATGGACGCCTCAAGCTAGGCCCAAGCAAGCTTCTTGACGGACAATATTAAAACACCTGAAGGGCAGCAATCGGCTAAAAATGGAGAGTGATAGAAAAATAAATCAGTCCACTTTTCGGTACATCAACTACAAAGGCCTTTGCAGTCATGGGTGGTTTCAGCACATTCTTAGATGTATCCATGGATGTTTCTCATATGCATCTTCATATTCTGCTCCTTTATACTTTTGTTGCATTTAGGGCAGATAGTCATGTTATTTTTTACGAGGTTCTTCCTTTTTCTATTGACCCACTTGTCCGTGCCAAATATATATGAGGGGGCTTCTGCTGGCCATATGCGACCGGAAGCAGGCTCATATACACATAGCTTGCCCAAGAGGAAGCCTGCATTGTTTTTTACTTTTAAATTTATATTGTCCAACTTGCCTGTTTCAATTGTTAGCCTGGTATACGCTTTCAGATTGTCAACATGGGAAGCCTTAACAACACCTATTATTTCATTTTGGGTAGGATGATAGTGGTTTTCACTTGCTGATAGCAAAGTGCTTTTTATGTTGGAGTCAGGTTCGAAGCATGCGTGCTTAAACCATGGTGGGCCTAATGGTGGGTCGATCCAAACTGAACCGCCATTATGTCGAATGAAATAAACTTCACTTCTGCAAATCGGGCAGTGTGTACAAAAGCAAGTGCTTTCCAAACTAATAGTATAACCCGAGTAATCGGTAACCATTGAATTACCTGCACTGATGCAAGCCCCCTGAATATGTATGGGCGTGCACCTACCATTGACATAACGAAACTCAATGGTATTACCGCATCGGCTGCATATGCTCATTTTCTGACCATGCAGCTACTTGCAAGCAGCCGAGAAATGCGTTGCGGTTTTTTTTCGGTTGAATGTGCCTGACGACCTTCCTTTTTCATACGTACTCCGTGTTTGCTGTGTTGCGTCAGCCCCCCATAGAAAACATACTGGAGGAAGATATACGCGGTTCTCACGTTACGTCTTCATTTTCTGCGAATCCATGCGTCTACTTTGGACCGATTCTGCTGAAAACGTTGGTGCAGGTAAAGCCCTGTTCAACCGCCCTGAAAAAACCTGAACCGCTTTGGTTTTAAGTCCTACGAGTTACTGCAACGGGGCGAAAGCAATCTGATGTGAGGGGCGGTTCTGGCCGAATGCGGCCTCTAAATTGACGGGTAGGCCGGTCAGCCATAGGCCTGCTGCCGACCGTAAGCAGCCCCTAAAAAATCATCTCGAAACTAATAAATATAGTTCCGTTATACCTGCCTCATTTGAGACGCGAACGTGGCTCTCATTCGTTAGAAAAAGTTTTCATGTCAGAAAGCAGGAAATCTTTTACATCCCAGAAAAGGCTAGAAAACCGAGAAAATCTAGAGCTGTCCAGCTCCGGAACAATGTCCCTCGCAAACACAAGCTTTCCATCTGAAATCTCTCTGGTTTCCAGAATGTCACTCTTCCTTGTTTCGACTACCAAACCAGAACCATTTTTTACTCTAACCTCTAAATCAGGATATCTTAATACAAGACCATATCCCTGATCATTTTTGTAGCCTAGCACATCATCGTCAAAGAGAAATTCTATAGAGTAATTCTGCATCTCCACATATTTGCGCCGATCATTAGAGGCGGGTATCAACATCGCTCCAGCTCGACCACTTTCAGAAAGTTTTCCTTGCTTAGCATACCTGCCCTCGCCTCTATCCTTGAAATATTTCGGAAGCTTTTTGTAAGCTTCCATGCCTTCTCGATCATTATCAAATAATGCCAAAGCTGGATAAGCGCTATCCTTTCTGACTGTGGATATAAAGGTGCAAAGCGTTTGTGCACCTCCAGAGCCGCCTTTATTTCCTCCGGTTACATCGCACTCCTTAATTAAGAATGGGATTTCTTCGTTTGGAAAAAGCTTGCTATATGCAGTATTCAGAATCATGCGATCTGTTTTTCCCTCCACATATAATACCGGTTTAGTAACCGTGCTCAGCCCTAGCCTTAAAGCAATGAGTTCTTTGTGTGTGGAACTTAAAAGCTCATCCTCCGAAGACCATTCTTTTTTTAAAGCTTCTTCAGTTAAAAAGTGCTGAGTCCTGATCATTGGATCATACTCTGACTGTATATCATATCTGCTATTTATTCTATTTTGCAGCTCGTTCCATCTGTGCTTCCTAATTAACATAAATATATGACTTGGTATATGGAAAAGATCCCAGGATAGCATATTCATAATGCTAGCCATATCTGCGGGGCGTCGGTATTCAAAAACCAAGTCGAGTATTTCAGTAATTAAAAGCCTGCCCGGATCTTCGACCCATAAGTATGTACCGTAGCCGTGCTCGTGCAACTCCGAGGCATCAAAGCTAGTAAACACTATACTCAACAAAGTTTCCGGAATGTTGACGTCGGCAATGTCTTTCAACATCCTTAGCACAAACAAAGCTTCAAGAGTGCTCTCAGGCCTCTCCAATATAGCTGGCAATAATTTATCTAGGCGCTGGAGTAGCTCAGTCGCACCACTATCTCCCAAGTAGTATTGTTCCTGTCGCTTTTCTACAGCCGAGAAAGGATAGCCAAATCCGTCAATATAATCATTCTTGCCAATTTCTTCGACATTAGTCATAAACAAAGCTCAAAAATTATAGGTAAGCCGCGCAAGGCCGACGCTTGCTGGCTAATACTCTTCCACCAGGACAATGCTCGCGGACGAAAATCCCTCAGCGTCGTCAAACAATGTTTGGTGCATCTCTTCGTCGGTCAATTTTTTGCTCTTGCTGCTTCTCAATGTCTCGATCACTAAACCAGCATAACCCACCAATCGGTAAAGACAGACCAGCCCTCATCGTGTTGAACCGCTTGCTGTGCTCCTTACTTAAAAAATCACCATTTCTCGGATTTGGGGGATCCAAGCAAGGCCCGAAGAGTTCGGCAAGTGTCCGCTTTTGGCCGATAGCAGCCGGTCGTTCCGTAGGCTGCATGCCATCTGTGAGCTGGCAGTATCGGCCCGAGGAGGGGAGATCAAAGTTGATCCAAGCGCGGTCATTTGCATGTAAAACAGCAGGATCAGTCATGTGATGGCCCTTATCGGCTCGTACTGTGCATCTTCAATCGTCAATTGTCCTGGTTCTAACCGGGACGTGCTTAACCACCATTAGCCCGGTTGAACTGCCAACGCGTGGAACGACCCGCTATGCCGGCAAGTCTACCTGTATCTACTCATGGGTAAGGTACAGCGCAATGGATAAGACAATCACCGTCGATCAACTAGCGACCACCGACCTTGGATCAATCAACGAAATATGGCTTGGCGGGACGCATACCCAGCTATGCCTATGGCGTGGCGAACAGGTCTTCACCCACGAGATGATGAGCGAGGGCACCCACGATCAGAATGTCCAACGCTTGTGCTTGCAGTTGGTCAACCCTGACGATCAAACCGCCTTAGCCAGCGTTGAGGTAATTGTGCGCGAACGGCTGAAAAAAATGGGGAAGGAGGGCGAGTTTTACCCCGCAGAGGAGGCTGAGACTCATCAATAAGAAGAGGGGTATCGGTCATTCAGCGGAAGTTGATCCAAAGCCTGTTTTCGCTTGGAAGCGTATCTTCCGATGATGATCCAGTAACGCTTAGGATGACTCACTCAATTCAGCAACCCCATGGAGTAACCAACAGGTTATGGATATCGAATTTCGCGGTAATGGCATGCGTGATAACCCATCTGTAGGTACATGAATCGCCCCTGATTTCATAGGCGCGTTATGGATTCAACCGGTTTGTGTAGCCATCCAGGTCAAAAAATCATGGAGCTGAGTCGTAAATTTCTTTGGCTTGGCATCCGGGTTTCTTGCCTGGGACAAGAAAAAAGAGATCTGCATTCTCATACTCGGGTAATGCTGAACAAACTGCTCGACAAGCTCTTCCAGTGTTTGCGGCCACATCAGGTCCTGTTCAGAGCGAAGCACTTGAGTTGACCGGATGAGTTTGCGCGAAGCTTCTCGCTGCAAGCGTAGCGATTGCGTCGGTGTGGTCGCCTGGTCGATAAGGTCGGCATACCGGGTCAGCACGGATTCAAAGTCACCATTCACGGCAATGGCGATAGCGCGCGACGGCTTGAACCGGTCGAAGCGTTGGGTCAGATCATCGCCCCATAAGCAACGACAGTGATGCTTGAGCCAATACCCCCAGCTCAATCGATTGTCAGGTGCCAATACTTCAGCACGACTACCGATATCGAAATCGATCTTGGTGACTTCGGCATGCCGACTTTCCAGCGTGCGCCTTTTCGACTCCAGCATTTCCAGATCCTGCGACGTAGGTGGGCTGTGCAGAATAAGGGTTAGGTCAAGGTCAGAAAACCCCGGCACGGCGTCGCCTCTCGCGACACTGCCATAAAGATAAATCCCGTCCAGCAGAGGTTCCGGCCGCGCGAGCGTCATGCAAACGTCCGTCAGCAAAGCCTGAAACTGTGGCTGCGTCTCGACGTTGGACACGGTGAGGATATAACCGTCCGCATCAATGCCACGAGGTTGGAGTCGTTCCATGAAGCCGTCCTTGAGTTGCGTTCAGTAAAAATCGGGGTCAAACCCCATCAAGACGTGCGCCGGCCTTCCAGGCTGGAAAACACATGCATACCCGCCAGCATCGCCACTACGAAGATGAGAATTTGCCAGTGCCCGGTAAACAGAAGGGCGACCGCAGGCCCAGGGCAGATACCCGAGAACAAACACGCTGACGGACAGCCCGATCAGTTCCTGCACAGGAGAGTCGGTGAGGGTTGTTGCTCAGCGAACCATCATAACCATCCGGGCGGGGCTGGGTCTGCGCAAGTCAGATTTTGCTGCCGCTCCCCATGGAGTGGGTGAAGCCCTGCTTCCAGTACTAAAGGAGGTGTCAATGCCCGCTAAAGGACCATTTCGGTCTGACGCCATAGGTTTAGGCTCAGCTTTGTGATCGTCAACGATGACAACAAGAGGCGCCGCATCACCTGCGAGATGAGTAGAAAACCTCACTGACTCCCGTGTCTCCATAATAAAAAGAGGATTTATCATGAGTAGCACCTTCTTCATTCCTTCCGTGAACATGATGGGCATTGGCAGCCTCGACGAGGCGATGCTCGCAATCCGCAAGTACGGATTCCGCAAAGCCTTGATCGTCACCGATGCCGGCCTGGCCAAAGCCGGCGTGGCGGCCAAGGTCGCCGGCCTGCTGGCCCAGCAAGACATCGACTCCACCCTGTTTGACGGCGCCAAACCGAATCCGACCGTCAGCAACGTGGAAAAGGGCCTTGAATTGCTGGCCCGCAGCGACTGTGATTTCATTATTTCCCTGGGCGGCGGTTCCCCCCATGACTGCGCCAAGGGCATTGCCCTGTGCGCCGCCAACGGTGGGCACATCAGCGACTACGAAGGCGTCGACCAATCCGCCAAACCACAAATGCCACTGATCGCCATCAACACCACCGCCGGCACGGCGAGTGAAATGACCCGTTTCTGCATCATCACCGACGAAGTCCGCCACGTGAAAATGGCCATCGTCGACCGCAACGTCACCCCCCTGTTATCCGTCAACGACCCCTCGCTGATGGCCGCCATGCCCAAAGGCCTGACCGCCGCCACCGGCATGGACGCACTGACCCACGCCGTCGAAGCCTACGTGTCGACGGCGGCCACGCCGATCACCGATGCCTGTGCACTCAAAGCCATCGAATTGATCTCGGCCAACCTGCGCACCGCCGTTGCCCAGGGTGACAACATGACCGCCCGGGAAAACATGGCCTACGCGCAATTCCTTGCCGGCATGGCCTTCAACAATGCTTCGCTGGGTTACGTGCACGCCATGGCGCACCAACTGGGCGGTTTCTACGACCTGCCTCACGGCGTGTGCAACGCGATCCTGCTGCCCCATGTGTCGAGCTTCAACGCCAGCGTATGTCCGGCCCGGTTTAAGGATATCGCTCATGCGATGGGGGTTGAGACTCAGCAACTGGATGCGGAGAAGGGTGCTGCGGCGGCTATCACGGCCATCCGTAAACTGTCTGCGGATGTGGGGATTCCGAGTGGGCTCGTTGAGCTGGGTGTGAAGGCTGACGATATTCCGACCCTGGCAGCCAATGCCATGAAAGATGCCTGCGGTTTTACCAATCCGCGTCCTGCCAATCAGGATGAGATTGAGCAGATTTTTCATACGGCGATGTGATTGATGTGAAGTGATGCTGGAGAGAACGCCCCGCCTTTGGTTGAAGTGCGGGGTGTTTTGGTTTTGTTCGCCGATAGGGTTGGAGTGGCTCACTGGCTTGGCTGGAAGTGGTCTGTCATGAGCGGCTACTGTCGGCCATTAGTCCATGCGCTGCATGGAACCGGTCATCTGGGCGATTTCCGCCAGTTGGTGGCGCGCGCCTTTTTTGAAGGTGCCGCTGGCGTGAGCCAGCTCCTGACCCAGTTGGCCGAGGCCGTGGGAGTCGCGGGCGACGCCGTCGATCAGGCCGTAAAGTGATCGAAACGGGTGGCAAGGGAGACATGCACTTTTCCGGACTGCCCTTGACGGCCTCACCGCTGAACTGCGTGGTGACGGCGAGCATTTTTTCGAGCATTTCCTGGCTTTCTACCGCTTCGGTCTGGCTGTGCACCGCGAGGTAGAGCAGGGCGACCGTCTCCATCACCACGTAGAACGCGTGGACGAAAATCATGCTCCAGCCGCCGTGATGCTCCATCACAAACACCGGGAAACCCTGGTGCTGCAAGGCATGAAACACCACGTGGTGTACCGCGATGGTGACGGCGGCCACCAGGATAGGCAGCCAGTCGCGGTAGAACGTCAGCACCGCCAGCAGCGCGAAGATACCGAAGTGCGATTCGATGACACCCTGGGCCTGGTTGATGTGCAACGCCATGACCATCAGGCCGATGCCAAGGGCGCAACGTATCAGGCGGGTGCCGCCGATGACGCGATAGGCCAGGGTCAGCACCACGCTGGTGCCGCCGCCTATGAAGAGCGCTTGAAGCAGCGTGTCCTGCCAGAACGCCAGGCCGAGGGAGAACAGGGCCATCAGCCAGATCAGGGCGAGCATGATGCGGTCGGCTTTGCGGTAGTGCTCGATGAAACGGGCTTGGGCAGGCATTCACTCGTACTCCATGTGGACTGGCCGGGGTGAGGCAAGCATGCGACGTGCCATACGGGCATGCGGGGAGCGAATCGGGTGTAGGGGAGCGGGGGTTGATTGATTGTAGGAGGTTATCGGCGGTGTTGGGTGGGGCTTTAAGGGGGGGGGTAAGCCAGAAGCTGCTTGCTACGAGGGGCTGCAATTAGCTACAAGCTGACGGTGATCATGCCGTGCCAACACGGGAACATTCTGTCAGCGACGTGAGATGCGTGAAGACAGGATGTGTAGTAGCCTTAAGCCATCCAGCAAAATAGGCCCAACAGCATGGAAGCCGTTAATGTCATATCCCGAATAGCGGGCTTTTATAAAAAAGGCACGTCCAAGCCTCATTATCGTTTGGAGGCCGGAACGGTCCATGAAATCAAACTTGGCTTTGATAGAAACAATCCGAAAAATCCGGTTCCGGTGACTTCGGTTTCTCCGATTCCAAGCGTGCAAGTTGCGAGCAGGAAAACCAAGTGCTAGCGGTGCCAATTGAAAATCCGTTGTTTCAAGTTGCACCCGCTAGCGTAGTAAGTCACGGCGGTACACGCCTAAATCAGACGCGTAATTATTGAATGCCCGAGAAAAATTGAACGAAAATTGGAGGCAGGCCATTATAAAAAATGGCGGTCCTAGGCTAATTTTTCAGAGCGGAAGATAGCATGAGAGAAATATTTCTAGATGCGTTTCTAGAAGGCGAAAAAACAGAAGCCACGTATATCTGCCTGGAGTGCTTCAAGGACGATTGGTTGAAGGGAAGGGCTGATTCTCTGATGGAGCCACGCTCGTGTGCTGTATGCGGTAGCGTCGTAAGCAAGGCCCAAACCCCGTCCAAAATTGCGAGCATCATTCGAGGTCCGCTCCAAAAACACTTTAACGTCGATTACGGGCTGTATCCGGGTTACGAGATGAGCCTGAATGAGGTAATTGGAATAACCATCGGGTGTCCGTCAGTCGAGATTTGCAATGCTATAGCCCAAAGACTAGTTAATCCCGATGCCGATGATGAGGATTTCTACTCTGTTGGGCAGGAGTACTGTAGAGCTCCCAGTCCATTTGAGTCTGACGACCATTGTCGATGGTGGGTCGAAGGTGACTGGGACGCAATGTCTACTCAGCTAATCCATGGTCAACGTTTTTTCAATGATAGGGTTAAGAGCTTTTTTGAGTCGCTTATTTTTGAAGCTCTCTGGTCTAATAGGGAGGAAGAAAAAGGTAAACCTTCGGCGATAAAAAAGCTTCCTGCCGGCAGCGAGTTTTACCGTGCTCGCATAGCTAAGAATTTGTCCGATGTACACCGTTTTCAAGCCAATCCTGAAGTTGAACTAGGGGCTCCACCTAAAGATCGTGCAGCGAACAATAGGATGAGCCCTGCTGGCGTACCGCTTATCTATTTATCAGGCGACTCCGAGACCTGTATAGCGGAAGTGCGACCTTCAATTGGCGATGAAATCGTCCTCGCGAAATTTATATCAACAGAAGACCTTTTGTTTTTTGACTTCACAGCCTTGGATTTACTAGAGCACGATCCAATAAGTCTGTTCAGTCCCAGCCATGAGGGCCGAACACAAAGAAGGCTGCTTCTAACTTATTTGCATGAGTTGATCGCACGCCCCGTTAGAAATGGGGATACAGATTATGTAATGACCCAAGCGCTTGCAGAGTACATTCGATTTTCTCGTCACAAGTTTGATGGTGTTGCATTTCGCTCTGTTCAGCGTAGCGATGGTGGAATTAACTATGTACTCTTCGATAAGGGTACTCCGGAACGCATGCATAACCCAGGTTGGATGCCAACGTTCAGTCTGGAAACTTCAGTGCAGTCAGTTTCAATATTTAAGGTGAAAGGATTAGTTTACCACTGTGATGTCATTAAAGAGTGATCGGGTGTATGAAGGTTGGGGGCAGATCACATTTAAAGTAGTGGCGGACTGCCCCCGACTTCCTGACCCCGATTCCTACAAAATATTTTTTGGGTCGTGTTCGCGATCTATCGCTGAAGTCACACTATTTTTAATTAGGCGTGTGATTGACTGATCGAGTAGACCGGTCCTGGCTCCCCGGTAAAGCGGGCGCCGGCCTAGGTAAGAAGTCCGAAGAGGTTAAAGCCGTATCGAATTGCCAGAGGCCTCACTGGTGCTTTTCCTCGCGAGATGGCATTGTGCCTCGCTAGAGGTGGCGTTCATTACGCTATGAATGAAAGAAAATGCTTTTGTAACCTGACATTGGAAGCAAGATTGTTAAATAAACTTTCAATAACAAGAGCGCTACGACTACACGGAGCTGTAATGCAGTTAATTGACCAAATCGAGATTGCATATTTTAGATCGATGTATAAGGATAGTCTGAATAACTGCGCCGATACCAATATTATTTTTGGTAGAAATGATTCGGGTAAAAGCAATATACTCAGGGCGTTAAATCTTTTTTTCAATAACCATACTAGCCCTGATCAAGGTTTTAATTTTTCTCAGGATTTTAATCATTCTCGTAGAGCTGAAGCGGGCGGAGAAGGGGATATAAGAAAGTTTGTATATGTAAAAGTTTGGTTTAATACGCCGGCGACGTGGCGGCCGTCGCTAGGGAAACGCTTCTGGGTAAAAAAGCAATGGAGCATTTCGATTGGCTCTGACGCGCAAATAACCAGTTCTATTCCAGAAGCTAAACGTCACTATTTGTCGCGCTTTTTAAATAAAATTAGACTCTATTATATACCGGCGATTAAGGATCGAAAGATTTTTGAAAGTCTTCAGGCTAATATTTATAAAGTTATTTCGCAAAATGTAGAGTTTTCTGGCTCTTTGTTGAACTTCACTAATGCTTTGCGCGAGCGAACGCAAGGGTTAAGCCAGCAGCTACTTGAAGACCTAAATATTACAAGCGTAGTAACGACGCCGAAGGACCTGACGGACTTATTTCGCTCTCTCGACTTTGAAACTACCTCTGAGGCGGGCGACTCGTATAGTCTTACCTTACAGCGCGGTGACGGGGTGCAGGTTCGCCATATAGCCCCTATTCTGTCCTTCCTGGCTGAGCATAGCTCTGAGGACTTTCATATATGGGCATTCGAAGAACCAGAGAATTCTTTGGAACTGGCAAACGCAATTGAGGAGGCTGAGAGGTTTCGGTCCTTCGGGCAACAATCTAACAAACAAATATTTTTAACTAGTCATAGCCCCGCTTTTTTTTCACTAGAGCAAGATGATATTTCACGATACTTTGTAACACGCTCCCAAACGATTGAGGGGCGTCTTAATTCGTCAATACTTAAAATTGGAGCTCCCACCGATCCATTGCCTAGTGAGTTGATGGGTGAGACACCTCACCTTCCTGTGATCAGTGTCTATCTCCGAGACGCACATCTGAAAATACTTCGGCAAGAAGAGGATCGGGCTGAGTTGTCAGAGATGCTGGATGCGCATAATCAATCGATTATATTCGTCGAAGGTGTATCAGATGTGATGATTTTCACTAAAGCGTGGGAGGTACTCGTTGGTGGTGAAATGCCTTTTCGGTTTGAGTCTGCGGGTGGCACAACTAAGATGGAGAGCCTTGCTCGTGACGGGAGGGTTCTATCTGGATTAGCACCAGGAAGGAAAATATTTGCGCTTGTGGATAATGATACTGAAGGTCGAGCACTCTATAGCAATGCACGCCTTAGAGGCCGTGGAGAATGGGTTCAGCATAACTCCAATAAGGTCTATTGGTGTAGATTGCCTTTTACTCCGGAATTTGAGCGGTTTATGGCCCAAATTGGCTTGCCGCACACTATCTGGCCTGGAAGTCTTGAGAATTTTTTTAGCCCGGCGATACGATGCCGCGCTGTCGAAGCTGGAGCCTTGCAGCTCACCAATTCTCCCCATGCTGAGGTCATTTCAGCGCAGCATTTTTCTTGTATTCAGCCATATCTTTTACCGAGGGAGGATCTTAATCATTTCAACATCCTTACAACGCACGAAGATTCGAAGATTCCTTTCGCCGAGTGGATTGTTAACATCTCAGAGCAAGAGCCTGAAATTTTTGAGCCTCTACGCGTAGTGTTTGAAGGTGTAGCGCGACTCTTGGGAAGAGATTAAAAAATAGGGGTCAGATCACATTTAAAATAATGGTGGTCCGACCTCAGTTTTATGTCAGTTTTACTCAGTCCTGACATCTCATATTCAACATAGGGAAACGACGAGTGCAGAAAATTCTGATAAGCCAGCAAGAACTTGATGAGGGGGCAGGACAATTCGACGAGTACATGCAATTTGTAAAGCATCGACTTTCAGTTGACCTGGATCCTCGGACAGTTTTATTTTCGGCCGTGTCACTGATCAGCAAGGATGGACTTAAAGTTGAACTGGGATCATTTCGGGATGCCGCCGCGCAAAACGTAGATAATTGGCTCATTGAATATTATGGGGCGCGAGCTCATATCGAGTTTGCTCTTCCTCGCATAGCATATCGTATTGATGGAGCGACTTACCTTCTCATGATGCCTGTTCCAAGAATGGATCTGATTCCGTTGACGGTTGCTGTTGAAGACCTGACGGACAGTGCAGCTGCATCCATTTCGGCCAAGCGATTGTTGGCGTTAACAAACGATTTCAATGAATTCTATGACGCCCTTTACGAGATATCCGAGTTGCTTCCGACCACGGTCATTCATCTCAGGGATGCGGCACAGCGGATTCTTCAAGGGCCGATGTTTTTCGGACTGGCTCGATGGGACACTCTAATGTTCGTGGAGAAGGCCATGAAGGAGCTTTTGCCTAAAGGGATAAGCGTGAAAGGTGCTGATGGCCACGATGTGAGGGGGGCTGTACACGAGGCTTGGCTCGCGGCAGGGCTGCCTGCATTGCCGATGGAGTTGCTGGATGACGTGATGTGTTCGCATACTGTGAGGTATAGCGAAACCACAATGCCTATGGATACGACACTGAAAGCACATCATTCTTCAGTTCGGTTGGGGGCCCTAATAGCGAGGAATCTCAAAACTCTGGATGGCAGCAAAAATGAGCTAAGCATAAAGCTTGAAAGCGTTCGTCCAGATCCTCTTCTATCAGTCGCTCGGATTGAGAAGGCCATCACGATCATCAACGGTGGATGGAGTCGGGTAGAGTTATCTAGGTGAGGGCCGGCTCAAGTGTATTTTAAATTAATGAGTGGCAGAATTTGGCCGGAAGTCGCCATTGAGTGCAGCATGGGCGGGGATTCATTCAACTGATGGGGCACTCGGCACTCATCGTCGCTGAGGCGCTGTAGATGGCTACAATGCCTCGGCGACTAGTCGATTGAGCTAATTGAGCAGCCTGAACACTGTCCAACTTCAGCTACAAGGCACCTCCCGATCCATCAGCTTCCCTACCAACAGCACCCCTATCTCACTAAGCTGGTGAATCGCCAACGCCACATCACGGTCTTTCCCGCTCAGCTCATCCGATAGATCAAGCAGCAACGCGCTGACCGAGGCGAAGGTTTCATAGCTATTGGTAATCAGACTTTCACTGCTGGCATCAGCAGCCACACTGAACAGCGCACCCGACGGCGGGGCGGTCTTGGCGGAGGAGGGATTGAGATAGTGATCCAAGGCACGTTGCGCGGCTTGGTTGAGTTTCAAATCGGGAGTTCCCGGAGGATTCGGCGTTACCTTGAACATCGTTAAGTTCCTTGCTTGGGCTTCCACCCCGTTGCTACTAAACGAGGGGGTGGCAGCTGTACGCAGGTTAGTAGACCGGGGGAACCTAACAAAAACCGGCGCGCCCGAGGGCGCCCTACGCACAGCCACCATCAAGCACAGACAAGGACGTCCGACAGATGAAGCTCATGCACACGTTAGGTTGAACCTCGGGCTACTAAACCCGATCACTGAGTTTTCAGCGACCGAGCAACCTTAGAGACGCCAACCCAGGTGCACAAGCCGGCGGATTCTGACGCAACTGTAGGCAATGGAGCAAGGTGCCGTGCTCACTGCCTCAGGCGTGCGATAAGCCATTTCAGGTGAGTCAAATAAATCAGTCTGGTTGTTCCTCGGTAAAAAAGGCTGAGGCCGATGCTTGAAAAATCACAATGCCCGCCTCAGCCAATCTGTCTGGTGTAATTCTCGACCTATTAAGCTTGTTCAGTGCCAATGTTTCCTGCGGGCTTAAAAGCACTAGGCGGTAATGTTGCTGAATGTAGGAAATAATCTCTTCGTCTGTGCAACCACTAGTAACAAGTCGGATCACTTCTTGTGCAAAAGCTCTTTGCGGCATCACATGCTCAATCAAGACTCTTTCACCACGCATCCTGGCATTATGCGCATCAATGCTGCATTCGGCATCTGAGCGTGTCTTCAAGCTATTGATATGGCGAAGGTTGGGATATTTCACGCGCTGACAAAGTATGTCGAGTATGCGCTCTACAGAATGGATTGCACCGCCGTTGTCAGTAAACCCAGCCTCGATTGCCTTATTCCGGGCGTCTATAAATAAACGCAGTGGAGGCAGAAGGGTGGGCGGGCTATATTTTCCTTGCATAGTTTATGGCTATCTCACTTGATTGAGTCAATCACGCTTACTGTCATGTCGCTATTGTTATTGGTTTTCCACTCAAGCGCTATCAAGCCATCAGCTCGGGTCTGATAGGAGCAATGATTCTTAGGGGAAAGCAAAAAAGGGGATCTATTTGATTAAAAATAGATCCCCTTTTTCTATTTACACAGGTTTTGTTAGGCAGGCTGGGCCGCCAGGCTATTACTCACCTTGCGCCCCAACACCAGCACCGTCACAAACCCGGCGCCCACCAACGCGGTCGACAAACTCAACAGCACCGAAGTGCCCATCTTGTCGACAATCTGCCCGCCAAAGAACGAGCCGACGGCAATGATCACCTGGAACAACGCGACGAACAGCGGCATGCCACGTTCCACATCCTTGGGCGCAACCACAAACATCCAGATACTCGCGCACGCCGGGAAGGCACCGAAAGCAAAGCCCCACAGTGCGATCAGCATCACGGCGCCGCTCATGCCGGTGGCGAAGTAGGGGAACAGGGCGGTGCTGGTGCCGATCATCAGGGCCACCAGCAACAAGGTATGGCGCACGCTGCGGTTGGCGGCGAAGCCGGCGAAGACGTTGCCCATTACGCCGGCCACGCCGTAGAGCAGCAGCAGGGAGCCGATGGTCGGGCCGTCGAAGCCGGAGCTGTTTTTGAAGAACGGCGCGACGTAGGTGTACGCGGCAAAGTGCGCCAGGCCGATCAGCAATACGGCGATCAAGCCGACCCGGGCTTGTGGGTTGATGAACAGGGCCGGCAGGTCGGCGATGCGAATGGCTTTTTCCGGTTCGAGGCGGGGCAGCAGGAACATCTGCGCAAGCAATACCGGGATGCCCACCAGTGCGGTGACGAGGAAGGTCATGCGCCAGCCCATCAGGCCGCTCAGCCAGGTGCCCACGGGTACGCCGAGGACGGTGGCCAGGGTCACGCCCATCATGATGATCGAGGTGGCTTTCGCTACGCCCACGCCCTTGGGCGCCAGGCGGCCGCTGAGGGCGATGGCGGTGGCCCAGAAGCCGCCGATGCTGATGCCCAGCAGTACGCGGCCGAACAGCAGCAGGCTGAAGTCGCTGGCGTAGGCCACCACCATGTTGGCGATGATCATGATCAGGGTCAGGCCGATCAGCAGGTAGCGACGGTCCATGGCGCCAATGCCCACCGACAGCAACGGGGCGGCGAGGGCGGCCATGATGCCGGGCAGGGTGACCATCAGGCCGGCATGGCCGGCGCTGATGCCGAGATCGGCGGCGACGTCGTTGAGTACGCCTACCGGCAGGAACTCGCTGGTGACCAGGGCGAAGGCGCCCACGGCAACGGAAAGAATCGCCAGCCACTGCTGCAGGACGGTTTGTTGATTATGTTCGGGGAGGCCGCTAGGGGCCCGGCTTGCGCTTGGCATGGTGTTGGGTTCCGGGAGGAGATTTCGCCTGCGGACAGACGGGAGGGGGAAAAGTGGAGGTGATTATAGGAATCGGTTTTGGTAAGCCAATAGGCGACTGGTTCGATAGTAATCATCAGTCTCGTTGATAAGACTGCCTGCGTAGAGCGTTCTCTTCCGTGTAGACCCTCGCGATTGCCCATGGCCCGACTCCGCGCGTAATCCGGCCCGATCCCGCGCGCCAGAAAAAATCCCCCGCTGCATCCTGAGCCTCGGCATGTCGGTTTTGCTGACGTGCCGAAGCGTTTCAAGGCCGATCAAACAATAATAAAGAGGTGCTTATGCCCGTGCTTCATCGCCCTTCATCCCCGGTTGAACGCAGCGCGCTTCATGTGTTGGTGTGTGCGTCGACACTTGCGCTGTCGTTAACCGCCTGCGCGGCCACCCCGGATCCCGCGAAGCCTTATCCCCATGTACAGGAACCGATTGGCGACGTGCAGGCCATCTATGACGGCAGGCTCAGCGAGGACTTGGCGGTCACTACCTTCCGTAATACCGACCGATTGTTCCCGACGCGCACGATCAAGGCGGGCGGCCATCCGTTTCCGTTACCCCGCAGCAGCCAGCCACTCGGGCCGGTTGCCTTTGACTACAAAGGCAAGCATTACAGCCTCGATGACTACGTGGCGATCAACCGGGTAACCGGGCTGTTGGTGCTCAAGGACGGCAAGATCGTCGATGAGCGTTATGAAAAAGGCAACACCGCCGACACCCGGTGGATGTCGATGTCGGTGGCCAAGTCCATCACCTCGACGCTGGTGGGCGCGGCGCTACAGGACGGCTCCATCAAGAGCCTGGATGACAAGGTCACCCGTTATTTACCCGCGTTGGCCGGTAGCGGTTACGACCAGGTCACCGTGCGCCAGATCCTGTCCATGCGCTCCGGGATCAAGTGGAACGAGCAATACACGGACCCTACCTCGGACGAGCGCCACTTGATCAAACTGCGTAGTGAACAAGTGCCCGGGTCGCTCCTCAAGTTCATGGCCAGCCTGCCCACTGCCGCGCCGCCTGGCACTCGCACCAACTACAGCACCGGTGAAACTCAAGTGTTGGGGCAACTGGTGAGCGCTGCGGTGGGCAAGCCACTGACGCAATACCTGAGCGAGAAGATCTGGGCGCCTTACGGCATGCAAACCGATGCCAAGTGGTGGCTCGACGGCCTCAATGGCAATGAAGTGGGCGGCAGCGGTATCAGCGCGACGCTTGAGGATTACGGGCGTTTTGGGCAGTTCGTGCTTAGCGGTGGCAAGGCCGGTGGGCAGCAAGTGTTGCCTGAAGGCTGGTTGAGTTTTGCCAGCGCGACTACGGGTTCAGATGCGGCGTACGGTGATTTTGCGTCCATGTGGTGGCCAGGTTGGACCGACGCTTCCAAAGCGGATAAAGCCTTTACGGCGGCCGGTACGTTTGGTCAGTACCTCTACATCAATCCGACCAGGAATGTGGTGATTGTGGTGTGGCAGGCGCAGACCAAACCCACGGGTGGCAAGGTGATCGACGATATGTTTGCCTTTGATGCGGTTGCCAAAGCGCTTCAGTAACCGCGAAGTACCTGTGGCGAGGGAGCTTGCTCCCGCTGGGGCGCGCAGCGGCCCCAAAAAAATGGGCCTGCTGCGCAGTCCAGCGGGAGCAAGCTCCCTCGCCACAGGTGACGGGCTACTCAGGTAGTGTGTACCTCACATCGCCGCCCGCAATGAGCGCGGCGAAAGCCCATAATGTGACTTGAACCTCACCGCAAACCTCGACGCCGACGCATACCCGCACGCACTGGAAATCTCCCCAATGGAATCCCTGGAGGTTTGCAGCTGTTGCAACGCCGCCCCCAGCCGAACATTTTCCAGGATGGCCCTGAAGCTCGCATCCTCATTGGCCAGCTGCCGACGCAACGTCGATTCCCCCAGATTCAGCTGCTGCGCGACCGTGGCAACGGTCCAGTCCCTGGACAGGTTGCTGCCGATCAACCGCTGCACGCGTTCACTCAAGGGGTCGTTGCGATCCATCAGCAACGGTCCCGCCTGGCCGGCCAGGCACAGGCAGAGCAACACGGCCTCGCCATAGTGGGTGCACAGGGCCGACGGGGCGCCGGTGCTCAGTGCGGTCAGCAATTGGTCCCAGGCTTGTCGGGTCTGTTTGTCCAGGCGTACGCACAGGTCGGCATGCATGCTGCCCTTGAACTGCGCGCCATACCGGGCAACGAAGTTACGCAACACCGGCACCGGAAACGACACCACGTCGGCGATGTAGTCACCCTGGGCACCGGGAAAATTGGTCACCCCAAGCTCGCGGCCCGCCGGCAGTAGAATCAGGTGCTGGGGGCCGGCGCGCATTTCGCGCTCATCCCACTGCATCAGTTTTTGCCCCTGGCGCACACGGCACAGGGCGGTCATGAAGACCGGCACGCGTTGCAGGGTATGGTGTTCTCGGGCCCTGATCACGCAGCTTTCGATGATGCTTTCCCGGTGCCGCAGACCTTCGTGAACATCCATCGTGACTAGCGTCCGTAAGGGGCCGTGATTGTGGCCTTGGCCAAGCTGTTGGCATTGAGCATGTAGCCGACCAGGGCGCCGCTGGATTGATTGTCGATCGGCAGGGTGTCGACTTTCAACGCCCACACGGTGAATTGATAGTGATGCGGTTTATCACCCACGGGCGGGCAGGCGCCGCCGAAGCCGGGTTGGCCGTAGTCCGTGCGGCCTTGCACTGCCCCGGCCGGCAGGTGGGTGCCCACATTGCTCGGCAGGCTGGAGACGGTGACAGGCAGGTTCACCACCGTCCAGTGCCACCAGCCGCTGCCGGTCGGGGCGTCGGGATCGTAGACGGTGATGGCGAAGCTTTTGGTGCCCGCCGGGGCGTTGGCCCAGGACAGGGCAGGGGAGGTGTTGCCGCCGCTGCAGCCGAAGCCGTTGAATTCCTGCAGGTGCGTCAGCGGGCGTTGGTCGGCAATGTCCGGGCTGTTGAGTGAGAAGCTGGCGGCGTGTCCGCTGGCGGCCATGATCAGGGTGATCGCGGGGGCAAGTGCTTTGAGTTTCATTGCGGTGATGTCCAGGCGTGGTTTGAGCCTTGATCCTAAACAGCGCGTAGGCAGGGCACTGCGCCGAAGCGCTCGATGATTGTGCCGAAACGCTCTGCCCACTAAGGCTGAGCCCTCAGCGTTCGGATGATGAACGCATGCAGGCTATTGACCGCCTTGGAACCGCGGGACGCCCGGCTACGCAGAATCGCAACCTCCATGGGCTCAATGCTGCCCAAACCGTGCTCGTCACCGAGTACCTGAAGCGAATCCTGCACGGTGCATTGGGTAATCGCGGCAATCGCGAGCCCGCCCTCGACGGCGGCCACCTGGCCGGCAAGGCTGGAGCTGTTGTACACCACCTTGAATTCGCGGCCTTGCTGGGTGAGTGCGTTCACCGCATACCGCCGGGCGAGGCTTGCGCTTTCGTAGACGGCGATGGGGATCGGGTCGCGCCGCCACAGTTCGAATTGCGGTGAACCTACCCATACCATGGGCTCCTTGAACAGGAAGGTGCCGCTTTGGGGCGAGTCCCGAGACACCAGCGCCAGGTCAAGATCGCCGCTGCGCAACTGTGGGATCAGCGTGGTCGACTGTTCACAGGTCAGTTCGATTTCCACACCGGCGTAGCGCGGCGAATAGCGTTTGAGCAGCGGCGTGAGGTACCGGGCCGCGTAGTCTTCGGCAACGCCAAGGCGGATGCGCCCGGTCAGCTCTTCACCGTGAAACGCCGCCTGGGTTTCAGCGTGCAGGGCGAGCATGCGCCGGGCGTAGCTCAGCAGCGTCTGGCCATCGGCAGTCAGTTGCAGGTGCCTCGGGCCGCGACTCAAGAGCTGTCGTCCAAGGGCGGCTTCGAGTTTCTTCATCTGCATGCTGACGGCGGACTGCGAGCGGTTGACCTCGTGGGCGGCGCCAGACAACGAGCCGGCATCTACCACGGCCACAAAGCATTTGAGCCAATCGAGTTGCAAATCGCTGGCGGGCATCGCGCTGACCTCTATTCGTTAATCGAATGGCTAAGGCCTGAATTATGCGCTTTTCATGGACGCTTGTTCACCCGCAACATTCTGCCTTGAACCAACACCTTCTGGATCGGATCCATGCCCTTTGATACCTGGTTGCTTTACCTGGTTACCTGCTTCGGCATCGCGGTGGTGCCAGGGCCCAATGCGTTATTGGCGCTGACCCACGGTGCGCTTCACGGCAGCCGCAAAACGCTGTTCACCATCAGTGGCGGCGTGCTCGGTTTTGCGATTGTGCTGGCGCTGTGTGCGTTGGGGTTGGGTGCGCTGATCCAGGCGTCGGCCAGCCTGTTCACGGCCTTGAAGGTGGCGGGTGGGCTGTACCTGATCTGGCTGGGCTTCGGGCTGTGGCGCGCGGCACCGGTCAGCCTTGAGGCGACCGGCACTACCAGCTCGCGGAGCTGGCCGCTGTTCCGCCAGGGGCTGGTATCGGCGATCTCAAACCCCAAGGCCTTGCTGCTGTTCACCGCGTTTATTCCACCGTTCCTGGACCCGCACCGGAGCATCATCGCGCAGACGCTCACCATCGCCCTGACCTACGCCGTGGTAGAATTCATCGTCGAGTACCTGGTGGCCAGCGCCGCGCACCGGGTACGGCCCTGGCTGGCGCGAACCGGGCGCCGATTCAATAAAGTCTGCGGCGGTTTTTTTGTGCTGTTCGGGTTGGCCCTGCCTATCCATGCCTGAGGGCACATCCCCGCGGCTTAGGGATGTTCGATCACCATCACCGCCGTGGTATCCGCCTCAAGTGCTTCGAACACATGGGGCGCATTCGCCAGGTAGCTGATGTAGTCGCCGGCGTGCAGCAGCACAGGCGCACCGGCCGGGCCGATATTCGCGCTGCCGCTGCACAGCAGCACGTGCTCGACGGTGCCGGCAGGGTGGGGCTGCGACAGGCGCACTTCGCCCGGCTGTACCTTGAGCCGGTAGATATCGCGACGCACGCCCGCCGGGCAATCCGCAAGCAGTGTGGCCGCGTAGTGGCCGGTTTCGGTATAGGTGGTCAGGCCCTCGTTGGCGCGAATTACCCGTAGGTGTTGCTGGGGTTGTTCGAAGAACCGCGTCACCTGCAAGCCCATCGCCGTGGCCAACGACCACAGGGTCTCGATGCTGGGGTTGCCGATGCCGGACTCCAGCTGGGACAAGGTCGACTTCGCCACGCCTGCGCGTTTTGCCAGTTCAGTCAATGAAAGCCCCGCAGCCTGGCGTTCGCGCTTGATCGACAGGGCCAGCAGATCGATTCGGCTTGGATTGAGATTGTTCGTTATGTCGGTCATTTGTTCTTCAAATCATCCATAAATGGGTTGACGCTTTGTCGCCGGGTGTTCAGCATAGCAATCATTCGTTCATTATAAAAACCGAGTGTCGAATGATCTGGTGCGTGTTCCACCTCTGCGACTATTGGCCGTGGCTGCTCTGGCGGGCGCTCTCCTACGACCTTGAAGGGTGGCGCAGCCTGCTGGTGGCGACGCAGTTGGCGCAGCAACATTTCCGGGGGCTATTCTGCGGGCCGCTATGATTCCTTTTCGCCATCCTTCGGGATCGGGCTATGATCGCCCAATCCGAACCAGACGCTCCCCAGACCTATGCCCGTTGACCTGCAAGCCCTCTATCCCAAACTGATCCACTTGATGCTGGATACGGTGTTCGTGGTCGACAGTGAAAATCAGATCGTGTTTGTGAGTGATGCCTGCGAAGCGCTGCTGGGGTACCGCGCCGAGGAGCTGACCGGCACCCTGATCACCCACTACATGCACCCTGAAGACCTGGCCCGCACCCGGGCGTCGATTGTGCGGGTCATGAATGGCAAGCCCCACGTCGACTTCCGCAACCGCTATATCCGCAAGGATGGCAGTGTGGTGCACATTCTGTGGGCGGCCTTCTGGTCCGAGGAAGTGGGGGCGCGGATCGGTGTTGCGCGGGACGTAACCGCCCTGACGCAGGCGGAGGAAGAGCTGCGTTTCCTCGCCCATCACGACCCGTTGACGGCCCTCACCAATCGCTCGCTGTTCAATGACCGGTTGGACGAGGCCCTGCAAGCCGCCCACCGCCACAAAAGTCCTCTGGCCTTGCTGTTTCTGGACGTGAATGACTTCAAGGCCATCAATGATGTGCACGGGCATGCCGTGGGCGACCGCGTGCTTTGCGTGATTGCACGACGGTTGGAAGGGTGTGTGCGTGAGAGCGACCTGGTGGCCCGGATGGGCGGGGATGAATTCACCGTGCTGCTGACGGATATTCAATCACCGGAAGCCGTGTCGGCCAAAGTGCAGCAGATAGTTGCGGTGATGACCCAGCCCCTGAGCGCTGAGTTTGGCGCGGTCAAGATGCCGTCCTGCAGTATCGGCGTAGCGTTTTACCCGGCGGATGGAGCAGATGCCGACAGCCTGCTCAGCCACGCGGATGGTGAGATGTACCGGGTTAAAAGGCAGCGGTTTGCAACCGATTAACGCTGCTGGAAAGCAATCTTCAGCCCCAATCCCATGAACAACGTCCCAATGATCTTCCCCTCCCAACGGCGCAGCCTTGAAAGGCCCACCATCCATTGGCTCAACGGACGAATCGCCAGCGAAATCAGCGTGGTGTACACCGCACTGAGCCCCGAGAAGATCAACCCCAACACCGCGAACTGCGCCAGGGAAGAACCGGATTCCGGGTGAATAAACTGCGGCAGGAAGGCCAGGAAGAAAATCGCGGTTTTCGGGTTCAGCACTTCGGCACCCACCGCCTGGAAATACGCCTGGGTCGAGGTCACGGTGGGCAGGTCTTTGCGCGTGGTGGCGCCAGGCTTGGCCATAAACGCACGTATGCCCAGGTAGATCAGGTAACAGGCGCCGACGATTTTGACCACGTTAAACGCCACGGCCGAGGTCATCAGGATGGCGGACAGGCCCAGCGCCGCGCACAGCGTATGGATCAGGTCGCCCGAGGCCACCCCCAGCCCGGTGGCAATGCCGACCTTGCGGCCACCCTGGAGGGTGCGGGTGATCACCAGCAGCACGGCTGGGCCGGGAATCAGGAAAAGGCCGATGACCACGGCGACATACGTCAGGATGGGGGCGAGTTCGAACATGCGGTGTTATCTCAATGCCGGATGCGTCCTACAGTAATCCTCATCCCGGGGATTAACGCAATACAGATGAACACCCGCCGGAACCGCCTGGCCTTTTACTTCGCGAACGCGTATGCGCCACCCTGTTCCAGCGCCTTGCGATACGCAGGCCGTTCCTGGAACCGTTGCACCCACGCCGCCACATTGGGATAGGCCTGCAGCTTGCCCTGAGCCCGGGCGATTTCGCCGATGAAGCTCATCTGGATATCCGCGCCGGTCAATTCGTCACCCACCAGGTACGGCGTGAGCCCCAGTGCGTTGTCCAGATAACCCAGGTAGTTCGCCACCTCGGATTCGATACGCGGATGCAACGGCGCACCCGCGTCACCCAGGCGCCCAACGTACAGGTTGAGCATCAGTGGCAGCATGGCCGAACCTTCGGCGAAGTGCAGCCATTGCACGTATTCGTCATAGGTGGCAGTGGCCGGATCCGGTTGCAGGCGGCCGTTGCCATGGCGGCGAATCAGGTAGTCGATGATGGCGCCGGACTCGATCACCACGTGGGGACCGTCTTGAATCACCGGTGATTTGCCCAGGGCATTGATCGCCTTGAGTTCAGGGGGCGCGAGGTTGGTTTTCGGGTCGCGCTGGTAGCGCTTGAGCTCGTAGGGCAGGCCGAGTTCTTCGAGCAGCCACAGGATGCGTTGCGAACGGGAGTTGTTGAGGTGGTGGACGATGATCATGGTGGCTCCGCTAGGCGAGAATAGAGGCGTATAGGGACAGACCGCGGTGGCGCTATGGAGTGCCGTGAATTAAATCTGCTTCGATAAAGGCATGAAAGATGGATAATCACGCCGGCAAGCACTGATTACACACCGGATAGAAAACATGAATCGTCAAAAAAAACTACAGCAGCTGTTCAAGGCCAAGGCCAAAAAGGCCAGCGCCAAATTGGCACCGGCCAAAAAGGATAAATACATCAGCAAGGCAGACCGATTGAAGCTGGCTGCCGAGTCCGGTGATGAGCCTGTTGTTACCTCTGAGAGCTGATCCAGAAGGCCTAAGCATTACCTGATAGGGAATTGACGGAAAAACCATGAGCACTGCTCAACTCGCGATTCAGCACTACATACTCGCCAAGGACGGCAACCGCCCGCATTTGAATACACTGCCGGCGTCAGACCTGGGGAGCGTGATGAGCTGGGTGTCCGGCCTGAGTTACCCATGGTGCAGCCCGCAAGCCGCCGTGAGCGAGGCTCCCGATATTGACGGGATTGGAGAGGTGCTCCAGTGCCTTGCGGCCTTATGACTCGGTGTTGCACCGTAGATCGAAATCCGCCCGTGCCTGTTCAATCTCCTCCAGGTTGTTTGCCGCCCAGACCCATACGCCACAAAAGGCGGCACCCAGCGTAAAGCCGAGGGTTGTCAGGCTGTATTCAACCTTCGGCGGTACGACGGGGTAGACCTTGCGCACCACCAGGCCGTCCCTCTCCATCCCCCGCAAAGTCTGCGTCAGCATTTTCTGGCTGATGCCGCCGACTCGCTCACTCAGGCGCGTGAAGCGCAGCGGCGTCGTCTCGATCAAGGCTTCAAGAATCAGCATGGTCCATTTGTCTGCAACGCGACCTATCAGGTCGGTCACCAGGGGCGCGATCCGTGGGTCCAGATCCTTCGGGGGTGTTTGCCGGGCATAAAACTGAGCGGCGGCAATCTGCTCGTCGGTAAAGCCAGGATGTTTGTTCATTCGTTGGACACTCTCTTTCAGGTGCGTATAGATCTTTTGGGTGCCTACTTACTTAAGGCCAGTGTATCCCTCAAGCTCCTTGCGTGTGACCCACCATTGGAGAGTTTCGATGAAGATGACCGGACGAACAGTGCTAGTGACGGGAGGTTCGAGTGGTATCGGGCTTGAGCTTGCCCGCCAGCTTGTGGCACGAGGCAATACCGTGATCGTGACGGGCCGCGATCAGCACAGGCTGGACGAGGCGCGGCAACTGCTGCCGAGCCTGCACACGTTTCAAAGCGACGTGCGCGACCCCGCCAGCATCCAAACGCTGTTTGCGGCAGTCACCGGTCAGTTCCCTGGGCTCGATACGCTGGTGAATAACGCGGGCGTGATGCGCAATATCAAGCTGGCCGGGGAGCGGGCGCTGGAGGACGTGACTGAAGAGATCGAGATCAACCTGAACGGCCCGATCCGGATGATCCAGCAGTTTCTTCCCTGGCTGCTCAAGCACCCGCGCGGTTTGATTGTTAACGTCTCGTCCGGGCTGGCGTTTGTGCCGTTTCCGGCGGCGCCCGTCTACAGTGCGTCCAAGTCCGCATTGCACGCTTACACCCAGTGCCTGCGGGCACAGCTTCAGCACAGCGCCGTCACCGTGGTGGAGCTTGCCCCACCCGGCACCGAAACACCGCTGCTCAGGGCCGAGTTCGCGGAAGAAATGAAGAACGAAAAAGGCATGGACCCGGTGCTGATGGTGCAGCACTGCATCCGGCAAATCGAAGCCGGCCAACTGGAAATATGCCCGGGGTTGAGCAAGGTGCTGAAGGTGGCCAGCCGGGTTGCGCCTGGCCTGATATTCAAACAGATGACCAAGCTCAGCCGGCTGGCGCCGGTGCGGCCTTCAACATGATCGGACGATTCAATGCGCATCCGCAGACGGCTGCTTCGGCGGCTGCACCTTGCGCATCAACGGCACCAGCAGCACCGCGACGATGAAGCACACCATGATCATCAGGAATGCGTCCGCATAGGTCAGCGTTTGCGCCTCGCGCCAGGTCAGCGCCCACAGCTGACTCAGCGCGAACTGGCTCGAATCCAGGCTGTTTTGCCCCAGCAACTGGGCATTCCCCGAAAGCTGGTCAAGCCAGACGTTCATCGATTCGTTGCGGATGTTCAGGTGCTCGGCCAGGCGCAAGAAGTGCAGGTTGGTGCGGTCATTGAGCACCGTGGCGCAGGCGGCGATGCCGATGGCGCCGCCGAGGTTGCGCATCAGGTTGAACAGGCCCGAGGCGAGCTTCAGGCGGTCGGGGGCCAGTGCGCCGAGGGTCAGGGTGACCACCGGCGGCACTGCCATTTGTTGAGCAAACCCGCGTATGGCTTGGGGCAGCAGCAGCTCCTTGGCGCCCCAGTCGTGGGTGATGGGGGAGAAGTCCCACATCGACAGGGCGAATAACGACAACCCGAACATCAAAATCCAGCGCAGGTCGAAACGATTGGCCAGCAAGGCGTACACCGGGATCGCCAGCAACTGGAACACCCCCGTGGAAAACACCGCCAGGCCGATATCCAGCGAGCCGTACCCGCGCACCCGCCCGAGAAACAGCGGCGTGAGGTAGATGGTGGCGAAAATGCCGATGCCGGTGATAAATGAAAACAGGCAGCCCAAGGCGAAGTTCCTGTCCCGAAGCGCGCGCAGGTCGACGATCGGCTCCTTGATTTCCAGGCAGCGCCAGATAAACAGCCCGCCGCTGATGGCGGCTATCCAGGCCGTGGTCGAGATGGTGCTGTCGCTGAACCAGTTCCAGCGCGGGCCCTCTTCAAGGGTGTATTCCAGGCAGCCGAGAAACACCGCCATCAACGCCATGCCGATATAGTCGGCGCCCTTGAGCAATGACGGGTTGGGGCGGTCGACCTTGACCAGCATCGGCACCGCAAAGGTCACGAACAGGCCGGGCAGCAGGTTGATGTAGAACAGCCAGTGCCAGGAGGAGATGTCGGTGATCCAACCGCCCACGGCCGGGCCCAATGTGGGGGCCAGGGACGCGATGGCGCCGATGGTGGAGGCGGCGATCACCCGCTGCTTGCCGTTGAAGTACATGAACGCGGTGGTGAACACCAACGGAATCATCGAGCCCCCCAGGAACCCCTGCAAGGCGCGAAACGCGATCATGCTCTGGATGTTCCAGGCCATCGCGCACAGCAGGCTGGTCAAGGTAAACCCGGCCGCCGACGCCGCGAACAGCCAGCGCGTGCTCATCACCCGGGAGAGCCAGCCTGACATGGGGATCACGATGATTTCCGCGATCAGGTAGGCGGTCTGCACCCACGCCGTATCGTCCGCGCCGGCAGACAACCCGCCGCCGATGTCCTTGAGGGAGGCGGAGACGATCTGGATGTCGATCAAGGCGATGAACATGCCCACGCACATGGTGGCGAAGGCCGCGACTTTTTGTGCGGTGCTGAGGGCGGGCAACGGGCTGTTCATAGCTGGGCCTTGAGGGCGCTGGCCTGGTCCTCGAACGCCTCATCGGTGTTGACCTTCGCCATCACCGACAGGCCCGGACGCAGGGCGCCGAAGTCGGCATCGTTGCTGTCGAGGCGCACGCGCACCGGCACTCGCTGCACGATCTTGGTGAAGTTGCCGGTGGCGTTTTCCGGCGGCAGCACACTGAATTGCGCCCCGGTGGCAGGGGCCAGGCTCTCGATGTGCCCGTGGAATTCACGGCCGGGGAGGATGTCGGCGCGGATGCTCACGCTTTGCCCGACCTGCAGGCGCCCCAATTGGTCTTCCTTGAAGTTGGCATCCACCCACAATCCTTTCGCGGGCACCACCGAGATCAGTTGGCTGCCGGCCGCGGCGTAGGCACCGACCCGGGCGCGGCGATTGCCCACGTAGCCGTCCACTGGGGCCCGCAGTTCGGTGTAGCTGATGTTCAATTGTGCCTGGTCACGTTCGGCCTGGGCCTGTTGCAGCGCTGCGCGGGCCTGGTCGCGCTGGGTTTCAATCACGTCGATTTGCCGGCGCGCCGCCATCAACCCGGCCTGTGCCCGGGAGTGGTCGGCGCGGGCGGTCTTCCATACGGCGCTGACCCGCTGTGCGCTTTCGACCGATACGGCCTGGCTGCGCACCAGGTTCTGGTAACGCGTTTGATCGTCGCCGGCCCGTTGTGCTTCGGCATCGGTGGCGTCGATCTGTGCCTTGGCCTGGTTGATCACCGCCAGTTGCAGTTGTTCGGTGGCGTCGAGGTTGGCGAGCGAGGCCTGTTGCGCGGCCACGGCGCCGTCGGCCTTGGCCAGGGCCGTGCGGTAGTCGCGCACATCAATGCGCGCCAGCACGTCGCCGGCCCGTACGAACTGGTTGTCCTGCACCGTCACTTCGCTGATGTAGCCCGGCACTTTGGCGCTGATCACCGTCACATCCGCCCCGACATAGGCGTCGTCGGTGTCTTCGATAAACCGGCTGACCAGCCACCAGTGACTGGCGTACCACACGCCGCCCGCCACGGCCAGGGTCAGCAGCCCCAGGCGTAAAACCTGTTTGCGCCGGGATGGTTGGGTGGGTTCGGGCACAGCGCTGACTGGAGCGTCCATGACGAAATGACCTCGTTGAATATTAGTGGGGGAAGGGGCTGACCAACTGGTCTTTTTCGGCGTAGGCCCGGCCGGTTCGTGCGCGCCACAGGGTCAGCGGTTCGGCATCGGCGCTGACATGTACGCGGTGGCCCGCACGGGTGATGGGGTTGCCGGTGTTGGCATCCATCAACGCCAGCACCACCGGGCGCCCGGTGGCCTCATCGGCGAGAAACACCTTGGTCGAGCCCTCGGCATGCCGCGCGCCCCAGGCCATCAGCGTGAGGATGACCTGGCGCAAGTCCCGGCCCGCTTCGGTGAGGTGGTACTCATGGCGCGGCGGGTTGTCCTGGTACGGGCGCCGTTCCAGCAAGCCGCCGGCCACCAACGCATTCAGGCGGCGGGTCAGGGTGTTCGAGGCGATCCCGAGGCTCTGCAGGAACTCGTCGAAACGGCGCAGCCCGTAGAACGCATCACGCAGGATCAACAGGCTCCAACCATCACCGATGTGCTCCAGGGCACGTGCGACCGGGCAGGACATGGGTTGGAAGCTGGCTTTCTTCATGAGGGACTCCGGGAACTGTTGCTAAATATTACGCAAGTAATATTGCACAGTGGATTTCATAATGAAAGTCACTAGTTGAAATTTTTTGCAGCGATGGATGGCGGCCAGGCAGACGCAAAAAAGCCCCGGGATTCGGGGCTTTTCAGAGGGTAGGGTGTAGAGGGCCGTGTGAGCGCGGCTGTCCTTATGCCTGCGCCGGTTCCTGGCAGATACGTAAACCTGTGCGCCGCGAACGCCAGCCGAGGCCCAGCACCATCAGCAAACCCAGGGCCGCCATGATCGCGCCAGCCAGTGAAATGGCCGGGTAGCCCAGCCCTGCGTTGATCACTGCTCCCCCCAGCGCCGCGCCAATGGCGTTACCGAAGTTGAACGCACCGATGTTCATCGCCGAGGCCAGGTTGGGTGCATCCTTGGCGGCTTCCATCACGCGCATCTGCAAGGGAGGTACCAGCGCAAAGCTGGCGGCGCCCCACAGCAGGATCGACAAGGCGGCGGGCAGCGGCCATTGCATGAGCACAGAGAAGGCCAGCAGCACGGCAATCAGGACCACGAGCGACGTTATCAGGGTGCGGTCCACCGAACGGTCCGCAGACCTGCCGCCCCAGACGTTGCCGAGGGTCAGGCCGATCCCGAACAGCACGAGCATTGCGGTGACGAAGTTGGTCGAGGCGTGGGTGACATCCCGCAGAATCGGCGCGATATAGGTAAACACCGTGAACATGGCGCTGGACCCCACCACGGTCAACGCCAGCGCTGCCAGTACCGGCCCGCGGCCCAGTACGCGGATTTCGGCCATCAGGCTTGCCCCTTTTGGAGCGGGCGTATTCGGTAGCGCCCACCACAGGGCCACCATCACGAACGCCCCGAGCCCGCTGATGCCCCAGAACGCCGTACGCCAGCCGAAGTTCTCGCCGAACCAGGTTGCCAGGGGCACGCCACCGATGGTCGCCAGGGTCAGCCCGAGGAACATCGCGGCGACGGCCCCCGCGCGTTTGTCGGGCGCCACCACACTCGCTGCCACGATGGAGCCGATGCCGAAGAATGCCCCGTGATTCAGCGATGTCACCAACCGGGCGACCATCAGGGTCTGGTAGTCGGTGGCCAGGGCGGACAGCAGATTACCCAGGGTGAAAATGGCCATCAGGCCCACCAGCAGATAACGGCGCGCCACCCTGGCTGTCGCGAGGGTCATGATCGGGGCGCCGATCAGCACGCCCATGGCATAGGCGCTGACCAGCAGCCCGGCGGCGGGAATGGAAACACCGAGGTCGGCGGCGATCCCGGGCAACATGCCCATGGGGGCAAACTCGGTGACCCCGATGCCGAAGGCGCCGATGGACAGTGCTACAAGGGGTGGGTTGATACGCATAGGTGACTCCTCATCTTTGTATCAAATGCTACAATCACGACTTTTCAGGCGGTAGCCCTCGGCAGGGCACTACAGCTTTGCGTGGAGATCACAAGTGGACATAGGCGGTCGGTCGGGGGAGATGGCGGTGTTCTCCATGGTCGCGGAGCAGGGCAGTCTCTCGGGGGCGGCTCGGGTGCTGGGCCTCACGCCGTCATCCATCAGCCGCATCATCACCCGCATCGAGGGGCGCATAGGCACCCGCCTGCTGCTGCGCACCACCCGGGCGATCACGCTCACGGCCGAAGGCGAAGCGTATTTGCGCGGCGCCCGGCGGATCCTGGCGGACATGGCCGAAGTCGAGGATGCGATCACCGACCAGGGCGCGCCACGGGGGCGGCTGAGGGTCAGCGCGGCGCTCGCACACGGGCGGCTGTCGATCGTGCCGCTGGTTGCCGCGTTCAGCGCGCGCTACCCGGCCATCGTGGTTGAGTTGCGGCTGGAGGATGAGGTGGTGGATATCCTGGGCGGGCAAGCGGACGTTGCAATCCGCTTCGGTCAATTGGCCGACAGCCCCTTGACCGCTCGCCTTATCGGCTCCATCGGCGAGGTCATAGTCGCTTCCCCGGACTACCTGGCGCGTCATGGCACACCGCAGGTGCCGCAGGATTTGCTCAACCACAACTGCCTGCGTTTCAACTTCCGCCGGGCAGCGCCCGACTGGCCGTTTCGCGTGGACGGGCGCGATTTTTCGCTGCAGGTGTCGGGTACGATCGAGGGTAACAGCGGGGAGGTATTGTCCCAGTTGGCCAAGCTGGGTGCCGGCATCGCGCGCATTGGCGCATTCAGCGTGGCAGATGACCTGGCCAGCGGTGATCTGGTGCCGTTGCTTGAAGCGTACAACCCCGGAGACCAGGAGCCGATTCACGCGGTGTTCGTCGGCGGCGCGGCGATGCCTGCGCGGGTCAGGGCATTTGTCGACTTTCTGGTGGAACACCACCCGGCGTGACCGCCACTGACACCACAGGCCGCTCCTCCTGACGCAATCCTCTTGAATACTTGCCTAATCCTGCGATCTTGCCCACCCCTGCATAGCGCCTTGATGAACCAGGGTCTAAAGTCATTCCCATCGCCCGCTAGACTAGTCAAACCACGCGCGCGCGAACCAGACGGGCCATCGATGCCCAGCGGCGAGGCCCCGTCTTGCCGTCTAAAAATACTAAAAAATGCAACACCAACCGATGATCAGCGGGTGAGCCATGGAATTACGAATTAACCAGCAGACCCACCAAGTCGACGCCGAACCCGACACGCCCTTGCTCTGGGTCATCCGCGACAACCTGGACATGACCGGCACCAAATACGGCTGCGGCCTGGCGCAATGCGGTGCGTGTTCGGTGCTTGTGGACGGCAATGTCGTGCGTTCCTGCGTCACGCCCGTTTCCGGCGTGGTCGGCCGAGAAATCACCACCATCGAAGCCATCGAGTCCGATGACGTCGGCAAGCGGGTCGTTGCCACCTGGGTGGAATACCAGGTCGCCCAATGCGGCTACTGCCAATCCGGCCAGGTAATGGCGGCCACCGCGCTGCTCAAGCACACGCCCAAGCCCAGTGATGCGCAGATCGAGGCCGCCATGGTCAACCTCTGTCGCTGTGGCACCTATAACGCCATTCATGCCGCCGTGCATGACCTTGCGCAGAAGGGAGAGGCCTGATGAACATTCGCATTGATCCCACTGCGCTGCCCTTGGTCGCGGCGCTGACTGACCCGGTGAACCTGTCCCGCCGTCGCTTCCTGGCCAGTACGGCCGTGGGCGCGCTGGTGATCGGTTTTGGCCTGCCGCTGGGGTCTGGCCGAGTGCAGGCGGCCACCGCCGCGGCCACGGCCGAACGCGGTACGCAGGTGCCGGCCTTCCTGGAGATTCGCCCGGACAACACGATTCGTTTGCTCAGCCCGTTTATCGAAGGCGGCCAGGGCACGTTCACCGCGATGGCGCAGATTGTCGGCGAGGAGTTGGACGCCGACCCGGCCACGTTCCTGGTTGAGTGTGCCCCGCCCGGTGAAGCCTTTGTGGTGATGGAGAACGGCATGCGCATCACCGGCGGCAGTATGTCGGTGCGGATGAGTTACCCCACGATGCGCCGGCTGGGTGCGCTGGCCCGGGCCATGTTGCTGGAGGCCGGGGCGCAGGCGCTGAAGGTACCGGTGAGCGAGCTGTCGACCGAGCCGGGCAAGGTGGTACACGCGGCGTCCGGGCGTTCCCTTGCGTATGGCGAGTTGGCCGGGCGGGCGATGGACCTGCCGGTACCGGATGTGGCCAGTGTGAAGCTGCGCGACCCAAGCCAGTTCCGTTGGATCGGCAAGCCGGTGAAGCGCCTCGATGCGTATGACAAGTCCACCGGCAAGGCGCTGTACAGCATTGATATGAAGGTCGACGGCATGCTCCATGCCGCCGTGCAGCATGCGCCCCGGCTCGGCATGACCGTGGGCAGCCTGCGCAACGAAGACCAGGTCAAGGCCATGCCGGGCGTGCATTCGGTGCATCGCCTGCCCGGTGCGGTGGCGGTGGTGGCCGAGCGTTGGTGGCATGCCAAGCGTGCGGTGGAGTCGATTCAGGTCGACTGGCTGGAGCCGACGGCTGATTCCAAGGTGCGCGGGATGCCGAAGGACTTTTCCAGCGACGAGCATTTCAAGCGTCTGGCCGCAGAAACCGGCCCGGCCCGTGATGATGAGAACGAGGGCGACGTGGCCGGCACGCTGGCCAATGCCAAGACCAGGGTCGAGGCCACTTACCACAACCAGTACCTGCACCATGCCCAGTTGGAGCCGCCTTCGGCGCTGGCGCGCTTCAACCCTGACGGTTCGCTGGAGATCTGGCTGCCGAATCAGGCGCAGGACATGTTCCTGGCCGATATCGCCAAGCGCACCGGCCTGGCCCCGGAGCGGATTACCCTGCATTCGCCGTTGTTGGGTGGTTTTTTCGGGCGGCACTTCCTGTATGACTCGGCCAGTCCTTACCCGCAGGCCATCGAGTTGGCCAAGGCGGTGGGGCGCCCGGTGAAGTTGATCTGGAGCCGCGAAGAAGAATTCCTGCGGGATGTGCTGCGCCCGGTCGCAGCGGTGAATTTCCGTGGGGCGCTGGACAGCGACGGCTGGCCGGTGGCGATTGAAGCGGTGAGTGCCACGGAGGGGCCAACCGAGGCCCTGGCGGGCAAGCAGGGCGAGAAGCTCGACCCGACGGCCCTTGAGGGACTGTCCGGCAAGTCCTATGCGATTCCCAACAAGCGTATCGCACAGATCTATGTGAAGGGCCCGGTGATGCTGGGCTACTGGCGTTCGGTGGGCAATTCGCTGAATGACTTTTTCTACGAATCTTTCCTGGATGAACTGGCCGACAAAGGGGGCAAGGACCCGTTCGAGTTGCGCCTGCATCTGTTGCGGGATAACCAGCGGCTGACCACCCTGCTGAAGGCGGTGGGCGAGTTGTCGGGTGGCTGGAAACGTGGACCGTTTGTTGCCGAAGACGGCAGCAAGCGCGCACGCGGGGTGGCGATGGCGTCACCGTTCGGCACCCAGACGGCGGTGATTGCCGAGGTGTCGATCGAGAACGGCCAGGTCAAGGTGCACGACATCTGGCAGGCAATCGACCCGGGCAGCATCGTCAACCCGGCGATTGTCGAGGCGCAGGTGAATGGGGCGGTGTCGCTGGGCTTGTCCCAGGTGCTGTTGGAGGAAGCGGTGTATGTGGACGGCTTGCCTCGGGCGCGTAACTACGATTTGTACCCGGTGCTGCCGCCTTCGCGGATGGCCCGGGTGCACGTGCGCGTGATCGAGAGCGGGGAAAAAATGGGCGGTATTGGCGAACCGCCGCTGCCCGCCGTGGCGCCTGCCGTGGCCAACGCCGTCGCGGCGTTGACCGGGCAGCGCGTTCGCAGCATGCCGTTAAGCCGCCACTCCTTCACCTGACCGGGGCCTGAGCACTTATGAACAACCGTCGATTCGCAAGAACCGTTGGCTGGCTGGCGCTGCCGTGCCTGGTCGCCGCAGGCCTGCTGGCCTGGTATGTCACCCGCGAGCCTGTCTCGCCGTTGGGGGCCGAGCCCGTCGCCACGGACCCGGCGCTGGTCGCCCGAGGCGAGTATGTCGCCCGGCTCAGCGACTGTGTGGCGTGCCACAGCGTGCCCAACGGCAAGCCCTTTGCCGGTGGCCTGGAAATGGCCACGCCGCTGGGGGCGATCCACGCCACCAACGTCACGCCAGACCCGGAAACCGGCATTGGCAGCTACAGCCTCGCCGACTTCGACCGCGCGGTGCGCCAGGGTGTCGCGCCGGGTGGGCGCCGCCTGTATCCGGCGATGCCGTATCCGTCCTACGCCAAGCTCAGCGACGATGATGTGCGCGCCCTATACGCGTTCTTCATGAAGGGCGTGGCGCCGGTGCAGCAGGCCAATATCAAGAGTTCGATCCCGTGGCCATTGAATATGCGGTGGCCGATCGCGCTGTGGAATGGCGTGTTTACCGACAGCAAGCCATATGTCGCGAAGGCCGGGAAGGATGAACTGTGGAACCGGGGGGCCTACATCGTGCAGGGCCCGGGGCATTGCGGCAGTTGCCACACGCCACGGGGCCTGGCCTTCAACGAGAAGGCACTGGATGAAAGTGGCAAGCCGTACCTGGCCGGTGGCTTGCTCGACGGCTGGTACGCACCGAGCCTGCGGGATGATCCCAACACCGGCCTGGGGCGCTGGAGCGAGCCGGAAGTGGTGCAGTTCCTCAAGACCGGTCGCAACAAACATGCGGTGGTTTATGGCTCGATGACCGAGGCGTTCAACAACTCCACGCAGTTCATGAGCGACGATGACCTGGCGGCGATTGCGCGCTATCTGCGGTCATTGCCGGGCGACGAGCAGCGCGACGGTGCGGCCTGGCAGTATCAGGCGGTGTCGGCTGCGCAACGCCTGGATGCGCCGGGTGCGCATACCTATGTGACCCGCTGCGCCTCGTGCCACGGGCTGGAAGGCAAAGGGCAACCGGACTGGATGCCGCCGCTGGCCGGCGCCACCTCCGCACTGGCCAAGGAGGACGCCTCGGCGATCAACATCACCCTCAATGGCTCGCAGCGCGTAGTGGCGGCCAATGTGGCGGACGCTTATCGCATGCCGGCGTTCCGTGAGCAGTTGTCGGACCAGGAGATTGCTGAAGTGCTGACGTTTGTGCGCGGCACCTGGGGCAATCAGGGTGGGGCGGTGGATGCCAAGGCGGTGGGCAAGTTGCGTGAGCACACGGGCCCGGCGAGCAGCAGCCCGATCATTCTGCAAATGCGCTGAGGGAAATGCGCCTTGTGAGGGAGGCGCTTTGTGTAGGAACTGCTTTATGTGGGAGCGGGCTTGCTCGCGAAAGCGGTGGGTCAGTGAAGAACTTGCTGACTGACACACCGCCTTCGCGAGCAAGCCCGCTCCCACATTTTCAACCGCGTTTCGGCAGCTTCCAGTTGGGTCGGATGAAGTGGCAGGTATAGCCATTCGGAATCCGCTCCAGGTAATCCTGATGCTCCGGCTCCGCCTCCCAGAACGGCCCCGCCGGTTCGATCTCGGTGACGACACGGCCCGGCCACAGTTTTGAGGCGTCGACGTCGGCAGCGGTGTCTTCAGCGATGTCGCGTTGCTGTTCGCTCAGGTAATAAATCGCCGAACGGTAGCTGGGGCCCAAGTCGTTGCCCTGGCGGTTGGGCGTGCTGGGGTCGTGGATCTGGAAAAAGAACTCGAGGATCTGCCGGTAAGTGATCACCGTCGGGTCGAAGACGATCTCGATGGCTTCGGCATGGTTGCCGTGGTTGCGATACGTGGCATTCGGCACATCGCCGCCGGTGTAGCCGACCCGCGTGTGCAGCACGCCGGGGTAGCGGCGCAGCAGGTCTTGCATGCCCCAGAAGCAGCCGCCGGCGAGCAGGGCGGTTTCGGTCGGGTTGGTCATGGTCTGTGCTTCCCCTTGTTGGATACCTCGCTAGTTATGGGGGCAGGTTGGACGATTCCAAGGTCGAGGGGCGCGCCTTCGATCGGCTTCGTCCGCGTTGCCCGCAGCGCCATCAACAGCGCCAACACGGGTGCCAGGGTAAACAGCGCGAACAGCCAGCGCGCGGCATGGGCGATGCCGCCATTGCCCGCCACTTCATTGATGCCCGCCATGTTCGAGATCACCCCCGCCAGCGCCGCGCCCATGGCCATGGCGAACAGTTGCAGGGTGGTGATCGACGAAGCGGCCGTGTCCTTGTCCTGTTCCGAAGCCACTTGCAGGATGCGCGTCAGCAGGTGCGGCCAACCCAGGCCGATGCCGAACCCCACCAGGAACAGCCCCAGGCAGATAGGGGCCAGCAATGTCCATTCGCCCTGGCTGGCGATGGGCGTAGTGATCGCCAGCATCATCAAGCCCGCCACGATAAACAATGGCCCCGCGATGATGGCGCGATGTGGACCGCGGCCGGTCCAGCCGGAGCTGATGATTTCCGAGACCGTCCAGCCGGCCGCCATCAGCGCGGCCATGTAACCGGCGATCAGCGGCGACTGGCCATGTAAGTGCTGCAGAAAGTACGGCATGAAGATCTCGCTGCTCATGCCGATCACCAACAGGCAGGTGGTCGCATAAAGCGCGCAGAGCGGGGTGCTGAACTTCAATGCATCCCGGGGCAAAAGACGCACGGTAGCGCTGGACTCCTTGCGGATCAACAGCACCACCAGCACGACGCAGGTGGCGATACCCAACAGGTTCCAGCTCGGCAGCGCCGAGACGCTGCCGGCACACACCGCCAGCACCGCGCCCGCCAGCAGCACCAGTTGCGGCACCGGCAAACGGGCGGTGGCGGTCGCCGTGGTGTCGCGCGGGGGCAGGGCGCGGCTGGTGAGTACCATGTACGCCAGGCTCACCGGCACCATCGAGCCGAAGGCCAGGCGCCACGCGTCCATCTCGGCAAACACGCCACCCACCGCCGGCCCGACGAGCGTCGCCACGCCCCACATCCCCGACACCAGTGCCATTGCGCGCGGCCACAGGCGCTCTTCGAACACCAGTTGGATCATCGAGTAACACAGGGCCAGCAAGACCCCGCCGCCCAGTCCCTGGATGGAGCGCCCGGCGAGCATCACCGGCATGTTCGGCGCCAGGGCACAGATCAGTACGCCTACCATGAACACCAGTGTGGCCAGCGCATACGCCAGCCGTGGACCGGTGCGTTGCAACAGCTTGGAGGTGAGGGCGGAACCGAGGATCGAGGCCACCACGTACAGTGTGGTGCTCCACGCATAAAGCGCCAGGCCGCCGATTTCGGCCACCACCGACGGCAGGATGGTGGTGGCGATGTAGGTGTTGGTGGCATACAGCGCGATGCCGCCTGAAAGGGCAATGGAGCGGGTGGCGTTCTTGCCGCTAAGCAACTCGCCCCAACTGCTGTCTTGGGTTTGCATCAACGATTCCTTGTAATGCGTTCGCGGTATGGAAGCCGGCGAAGGGCATAAGCGTCAGGCTTGAGGTAATTAACCAAGCAATTGCTTTTAATATTGCGTTGAGGCGAATTATTTTGCAAGGAATGACTTGTCAGGTGGCTGAGTTCCTATGGCAGCCGAGGGGGGAGCGTGAGGCGCGCCGTTTCCCACGGCCGGCAGCACTTCACACCATCAGTTTCCGGCTGAACTTGGTTTCCATCACGATATGCGAAGCGGTGTGCGCCACCCCTTTGATCATGTTGATCCTGATGAGCTCGGCATTGAGTTCGCTCAGGGTGGCGGTGGCCAGGTGAATGATGAAATCGGACTCTCCCGAGACCGCGTAAACGGCCTGCACCGCTTCCATCCTGCGCAGCGAGGTCATCACATCGGTGTAGCTCTTGTTGGTGCAGGAGGTCATGGTAAAGCAGGTCACCGTCTGCTGAAGCCGGTCCTGGTCGATGCGCACGCTGTAGCCGGTGATGACGCCGGCCTTTTCCAGGCGGGTAATCCGCTCCTGCACCGCAGAGCGCGAGACCCCGAGCTTGCGGGCCAATGACGCGGTGGGTTCGCGTGCGTTGGCTTGCAGCAGGCCAAGCAATTGCCTGTCCTTGTCGGTGAGGTTAAACAGTGGACCGGGATTCTGCGTATCCATGGACACGTCCTTGACCCTCGCTGGGGTTCAGTTTTTATGAGTCGCCCTGTGTTGCGAGCGCTTTTCCTGAAACATATCCATCATTTTCAGGCCGGCGTAAACCGTTTGTGCGGCCGCCGGGCCCAGGGGGCCGCCATTCCATTCCAGGCCGTAGGCATCGAACAGGCGGTAGCGATCGGTTTCGCCGCAGATCGCCTCGGCGATGACGCGTGCGCCGATCGGCGCGGTGTTCATACCATGGCCACCAAATGATGTACACGCCCACAATCCCTGCCCCAGCGGGCCAATGTGCGGCATCTTGTGCCGCGCATAACCCATCAACCCGGACCAGGCCTTGTCGATCCTGATGCCGCGCAATTGCGGATAAACGTCGAGGATATCCTGCGTCAGCAATTGCCCCAGGCGTTTCTCATCCTGCAGGTTGCGCGTGGTAATGCGGCCGCCCCAGAGCAGGCGGTCGCCCTCGACGATGCGGTAATAGTCCGAGGCCCGGCGGTTATCGCCCACGGCATCGGAGGTACAGACCGCCTCGGCCAGGCGATCGCCCAGGTGCTCGGTCAGCACTGCATAGGTCGCGATCGGCAGGAAGGCGCGGCGTAATTTGCCGAACTCAGGCCCCCCATAGCCGCCGCAGCAGTACACCACGTGGGCACAATCGACAGTGCCCTGATCGGTGATGACCCGGTGTCGCCCGTTGCGGCTTTCGACGGCGGTCATGGGCGAGCGTTCATGGATTTTGCCACCACTTTGCTCGATCAGTCGGGCCAGGCCGAGGCAATAGTTCAAGGGGTGGAAGTGAAAGCCATGGTTGTCGCGCAGCGCCTGGAAATACCGCTCGGTCTTGAGCTTTTCGCGCACCGCCTGGCGATCCAGGTAGTCGAGGTGAAAGTCGAAATCCGCGGCCATTTTGTCCCGCACGCGCTGCAGGTTGTCGCCATCTTCGTAGCGCACCACACTCAGTTTTCCCGGGGTTGGCGTGCAGCCGGGCAACTGATGATGGGCGATCATGCCCCGAACAATCTCGACGCCTTCAAGCGACAGTTTGAACAGCGCGGCGGCCGTCGGTTTGCCGCAGCGTCGCTCGATGGCGGCCAACCCTTCGGACCAGCCCTGGAGCACGAAGCCACCGTTGCGCCCCGACGCTCCCCAGGCCACGCGACCGGCATCCAGCAGCACCACCGACTGCCCGCGGGAGACCAGCTCCCACGCCGTGCTCAGCCCCGCCAGCCCGGCGCCGATCACGCACACATCGGCCCGGGCGTTGCCACACAGCGCCTGGCGTTCAGTCGTGTCGCGCATCGTGGCGGTGTAGTAATTGTTGTTATAGGTGTACATGAAGTCGGTCGTCCTTTTTTCGCGGCGCAGGCATACAGCGCGCCGCATCGGGGACGGGGCGCCTGTACGGCCTGTGAGGGTTTTTACTGCACCTGGGTGAGGTCGGCGCCGTACCATTTCTCTGACAATTGCTTGAGCGTGCCATCGGCTTTCATGTCGGCGACGATCTTGGTCAGCGCGCTGTTGAACGCCTCATCGCCCTTGTCCACGGCGATGGCCAGGGGTTCGTAGTAGGCGGGTTTGCCTTCCACCCTGACGATGGGGTAGCCATTCTTGACGGCGGCGACGATGGTGGGCAGGGCGGACAGGGTTGCGTTCAGGCGCACCCCGTCTCCCATGCGCAGGTCATCCAGCGGGCCCATGCTGTCGCCGTACGTGCGAACCTCGCCGGGGGTGACTTCGTAAGTGAACGGCGGCACATCGGCGGCGTCGATCTTCAGGCGGCGGTTGATATAGTCCTCCGAAGTCGTACCGGCTTCGACGCCGATGATCTTGCCGTTCAGGTCCGCCACTTTGGTCTCGGCCGCGTCCTTGTGCACCGCGAATACATACGGCGTGTAGTAGTAGATCGCGGGGAAGTCGAGCACCCGGGTGCGCTCGGTGGTAGGCGTCATGGAGCCGACCGACAGGTCCCAGCGGCTCGACCAGCGCCCGGCGGTGATGATCCCGTATTCGGGCGTCACGAAGTCGACTTTGCTGCCCAGGCGTTTGCCGATTTCGCTGGCGACGTCGATATCGAAGCCTTGCAGCTTATTGTCCGGGCCCAGGAACGATTGCGGTGGCCAGTTGGCCGACGTGGCCACCTTGATCACCTTGGTTTCATGGATGCGGTCGAGGGTCGAGCCCGCCCAGGCCGCGCCTGTGAGGCTGGTGAGGGCGGTGGCGACAGCGGCTGCGGTGAAGAAGCGAGTGAACGAGATCATGGGTAAGCCTCCAGTATCTTGAGTGCGGTGCCTGTTGTTTTTATCGGTGACTTCGCAAGGTTCGACGGTGCTGCTCAGTGGCTGAGAATCTGCGACAGGAATTCCCGGGCACGCTCGTGCTGCGGGTTGTCAAAAAACTCGGTGGGTTTGGCTTGCTCGATGATGCAGCCCTGGTCCATGAAGATGATCCGGTCGGCCACCCGCCGGGCGAATCCCATCTCGTGGGTGACGCAGACCATGGTGATGCCGTCCTGGGCCAGTTCGCCCATCACGTCCAGCACTTCCTTGACCATCTCGGGGTCAAGGGCCGACGTGGGCTCGTCGAACAGCATGATGCGCGGGCGCATGCACAAGGCCCGGGCAATGGCGACGCGCTGCTGCTGGCCGCCCGAGAGCTGGCTGGGGTATTTGTCGGCCTGGTTCCCGATGCGCACCCGATCCAGGTATTCATAGGCCAGTTCGCGGGCCTGGGGCTCGCTGAGCTTGCTCACCAGACGCGGTCCCACCATGAGGTTCTCCAGCACCGTCATATGCGGGAACAGGTTGAACTGCTGGAACACCATGCCGACCTGGCGCCTTATGCCCGCCACGCAGGCGGCATCACGGGTCAACTCGGTGCCCTCGATGAACACGTGGCCTTTCTGGAAGTCTTCCAGCAGGTTCAGGCAGCGAATCAACGTGGACTTGCCGGAGCCCGACGGCCCGCAGACCACCACGATTTCACCGCTGGCAATGTGCAGGTCGATGCCCTTGAGCACATAAAAATCGCCATACCATTTATGCATGTCCTGGATCGATATTGCAGGGTATGGAGCAGGGACTATTGAGGGCTGATTCATCGTCATGCTCCTGGTTCAGCGATGGGCGCGGTTGAAGTGCTTTTCCAGGCGGGCCTGGACGGTTTCCAGCACGATCGACAGCAGCCAATACAGCACGGCGGCGGTGATCAGCATTTCCAGGTGCCGGAACTCGGCGCGTCCCTGGGTTCGTGCCAGGAACATCAGCTCCCAGACGCCGATCACCGACACCAGCGAACTGTCCTTGAGCATCGAGATGAACTGGTTGCCCGTTGGCGGAATGATCAAGCGCATGGACTGCGGGAGAATCACCCGGGTCATCGTCTGGAACGGGTTCAGGCCAATCGCCCGCGAGGCTTCCCACTGGCCCCGCGAGATGCTGCTGATACCGGCGCGGAAGATCTCCGTCATGTAGGCGCCATAACACAGCGAGAGCGCCAGGATCCCGGCTGGAACCGCTCCGACGACATAGCCCAGTTGAGGGATGCCCAGGTAAATCAGATAGATCTGGATCAGCAGCGGAACGCCGCGGAAAAACGAGGTGTAGAAGCTCGCAATCGCAATCGCGAAGCCGTTGGAAGACAAGCGCGCGGTGGCGCCCAGCAGCGCCAGGACGAACGCAATCGCAATCGAAATCGCCGACACGTAGACGGTGGTGAACACCCCCTGGGTGATCATGAAGCCGATTTTGGTCGCGATGAAACTGTAGGAAAGGTTGAAGGTGTCGAAGAACAACAGGAACAGCACCAGCAACTCGCACCAGACCGTGATGATCTGCGCGCGCAAGGGAAAGCGGCCAAGGATGAACAGGTTCAGCACCACCGTCAGGGTGAACGTGCCGCCCACTGCAATATCTCGTGCCAGTGGTGCCTTCAGATCGAGAACGATGGGGCCCATCAAGTGGGAGAGGCGGCCATCACCGACGCCGCAGGCGAGCGTGATGATGAAAATCACCACGGCCACCGCGCCCATGAATACCGCGCTGTCCGTCATGCGGGTCTTGACGATATGGTCTCTGTACATGGCTTACGCGCCCCGGGGTGAGCCCCTTTATTGTTGTAAGCCCATTATGGGTTGACGAAATGCCGGGCGGCACCCTGCGGATTGTTGGGATTTGCGGTTTTCATTGGCGTATGAGGGGATGGGAGCCGTACATATGCCGGGCGGAGTCATCAAGCTTTCGCCAGCAATCATTTCGCGCAAGACTCATGGGCATTCATCGCCCCAAGGTAGCCGCCATGATTTCCCATGTGTTTTTAGGTACAGGTGATTTTGATCGGGCTTTTGCTTTCTATTCGAAGGTGATGGCTGAGTTGGGCCTCAGGTTGAAATTTTGCGATGCGGATAAACCGTGGGCCGGTTGGGTGGCTGAAACCGAACCTCGCCCGATCTTCGTCATTGGGGCGCCATTTGATGGCAAACCGAGTGCACCTGGGAATGGGCAGATGGTGGGGCTACTTGCACCCAGTCGGGAAGCGGTTAGAAGAAGTTATACAGCGGCGTTGGCGCTCGGCGGGATATGTGAAGGAGAGCCTGGATTAAGGCCTCACTACCACCCCGATTATTACGGCGCGTATTTTCGAGATACTGATGGCAACAAGCTGTGCGTGTGCTGCCATGATCCACAAGCAAATTACCCTCGGTGAGGGTGAGTTGAACGAGCAAAAGCTGAGGCTGGGATTTCGCATAGGCCAGGACGCTACGCAGCAGTTTGTTTCCGATGCCTTTCTGGAACGTACATTCCGAAGAGCGTCGACCCGAAGCACCCTCTCAACACGTTTTGTGAGGACCCGTCGCCAACGTCTGCCATGTGAGTCCGAGCTGCATCAATTTCCCCACAGCAAAAGATTCACCAGGTTCGGCAAACCCAGAAAGTAAATCCCGCTCTCCGCCGAAATTCCGGGCGCGCCGTCCATTGGCACTCCTGATTCAGCAAGCACTCACCCCGTGGCGAGGGAGCAAGCTCCCTCGCCACAGGTTGTCGGCTGCCCTCACGCTTGCGGTATTGGTCAGACGGTTACCGTTCTGCCACCTGCGCTGAGTGCTTTCGCCCCATTTTCGCGCACGGTACAGCGTGTTTTGCACGACGTCCCGCCTATCCAGCGGGCCCGACAACAGCGGTCCGTTTCTTGCTAGAGCCAGCTTAATCAATGACATGGCATTTTGCCGTCAATCATTTCAAAGCTTGATTCGCTGTTGAGGCGAGTGGTTCTAGGAGTAGTCGGACATGCAAAGTGTGTTGTCGCCAGGTATCCGCCTGCTCGGACGTTTTGGATTCGCGCGCAAGTTCCAGATCCTGTTTTTCCTGTTCATGCTGCCCCTGGCAGGCAGCCTGTGGATGATCGCGCAGGAGTACCGCACCAAGCTGACGGTGATTTCCAATGAGCAATCCGGGGTGCGCGAACTGTTGGCGCTGGATGCCCTGGACGCCCAACTGACCGCCCAGCGCAACCTGGCGGCGCGCTGGAAAGCCGCCGACATCCTCCACGACCAGACACCCGCGGCCAAGGCGGCCATGACTGCGGTCGATACCAATTTCCCGATGATCCTGCAAAGCGTGCAGGCCCTGGGCGAGGCCCTCAAAGCCCAGAACGCCCGCCCGGATACCCTTGCACGTTTTGAGGCATTGCAAGCCTCGGTCACGGGCATGGATTCCCAATCCCTGCGCACCGTGGGCTGGTGGCCGGATGGTTATGACCGCTTCACGTCTGCGCTGAGCGCGATGCAAACCCTGCGCGAACAGATCACCATGGACACCGGGTTGATCCTCGATCCGTGGCTTGAAACCTATTTGCTGATGCAGATTTCCACCCAGCAAACCCCCGACCTGATCGAGCGTATCGGGCGTATGGCGAGCGTCGGGCAGTCATCCATCGCATCGGGGCAGTTCACCCTGCAAAGCCGTTTGCAGATGCGTGATTTGCGCGGTCGCATCGGCGATGCAAGGGACCAGTTGGTCAAGGCCGCCGCATCCCTCAAGGCCAAGCAATACCCGGGGCTGCAAACCTGGATCGCGCAATACGACGACAGCTTGCAACTGCTGGACAACGAACTGAAGACCCTGGACGAAGGCGTGTTCGGCGGCACCATCAAGCTCGATACCACCGGCTTCGAACGCAGTGTGGATGGCATGCTTGGTACCCTCGGCGCGTTGCGTAAACAGTCGCTGACCTCGCTGGACGCGCGCTTGGGTTACTACCGCGACAGCTCGCTCAAGCAATTCATTCCGGTGGCGGTGACGTTCAGCGTGCTGGCGCTGGCAGCCCTGTACCTGTTCGTGTGCTTGCAGGCATCGATTCGCCGCAGTGCCAGCGGCATCACCACCCTGGCCGAATCCCTGCGTGACGGTAATCTGTGCGTTGAAGTGGCGGTGGAAGGGCGCGATGAACTGGCGGCCATCAGCACGGCGCTCAACGTGGCGGTGGTGCAGTTGCGCACCAGCCTGCTGGGGGTCAATCACGAGACGCAGCAGTTGGGCTCTGCGGTGCTGACACTCAATTCGCAATCGGGCAGCACGCTGACCGAAGTGGAAGACCAGCAACAGCAGATCAGCCAGATTGCAGCGGCCGCCACACAGTTGGCCGCGACCTCCATGGGCGTCGCCAAGAGCTGCGAGCAGGCCTCCGGCAGCGCGCAGAAAACCCGGCAGATTGCCGAAGACAGCAGCCGCGACAGCCAGCGCACCACCGCGAGTATCCAGCAACTCAACCAGCGCTTGACCGACACCTCCGATGCATTGGAGCGCGTCAGCCAGCAGGGCCAGCAGATCCAGTCGGTGGTTGACACCATTCGGGGTATCGCCGAGCAGACCAACCTGCTGGCGCTGAACGCTGCCATCGAGGCTGCGCGGGCTGGTGAACAGGGGCGGGGATTTGCGGTGGTAGCCGATGAGGTGCGCAGCCTGTCGCAACGGACCCAGGCCTCCACGGCGCAGATCGCCGGCACGGTCGACAGTTTGCGCGCGACGGTGAGCCAGGCGGTCACCCTGATGGGCGTGGCCTGTGAGCAGGCGGTGACCGATGCCGAGTCCGTCACGGGCCTGGGCCATCGCCTGGGGGAGATCGCCAGCGCGGTGCAGAGCGTCACTGACACCCTGGCGCAGATCGCCACGGCGGTTGAGGAACAGGCAGCGACGGCGGATGAAGTGAGCGGCAATATCCAGCAGGTTGACCAGGCCGCCGGGCGCTTGCTCGACGGCGCGCGGGCGGTGAACCAGGCGGCGGATAGGTTGAGCAAGGGCAGCCGGGCGTTGAGCGACAACACGGCGCGGTTCCAGCTGGGTTGAGGGGCGGCCTACAGCGCAATGGATAGATGTTCTATCATGAGCATCTATTCATAAACGGTGAAGCAATGCCATGAGAGACCTGCCACCCACCTCGACATTGCGCGCCTTTGAGGTTGCCACACGCCACGCAACCTTCACTTCGGCTTCAGAAGAGTTGCATGTCACCCAGAGTGCCGTCAGCCATCAGCTCAAGCACCTTGAAGAACTCTGGGGGTTGCAGTTGTTCCAGCGGGGCAAGTCACTCAGCCTGACGCCTGCCGGAGCAGCCCTTGCGCCGATCGTGCGCGAGTTTTTCATGAACCTTGAGGCGACACTCGCGGACCTGCGCGAGCAAAAGGGCAGGGTCCGGCTCAAGGTCAGTACCACCTATTCCTTCGCGCTGAAATGGCTGCTGCCCCGATTGCCGAGCCTGGCCCAACGGCACCCTGAAATATTGGTCACCCTGGACTCCAGCGACAAGATCATCAACTTCTCCAGTGCGGAGGCTGATGTTGCAATCCGCCTGGGCAACGGGAATTACCCGGCGCTGTATTCGGAGTTCCTGTTCCGCGAGCAGATTTTTCCGGTGGCCAGTCCCGATCTGTTGAAACGCTTTGGCCGGCCACACACACCCGCCGAATTGCTGCGCTATCCCTTGCTGATGCGCGACGGCGCCGACCTGGTGCCGAAGTGGGAAGTCTGGTTCCAGCACGTCGGGCTCGCGATTGCGCCGCTCAAGGAAAGTGTCAGGTTTGCGGATACCAACATGACGATAGAGGCGGCCTTGCTCGGCCAGGGCATTGCATTGGCGCGCAGTGGGCATGTGGAGTCAGAGCTGAGCGATGGCAGCCTGGTGAGGCTGTTCGATGTGCCGTTCCCGTCACCGGTCGCTTATTACTTTGTCTGCCCCAAGGGCATCGAGTCCCAGCCGCATATCGTCAGTTTTCGTGATTGGCTGATGCAGGAAGCCGTAAACGCCGGGCTGGCTTACGAATAAAGCATGAGGATTTGCTCATTCTTCAATGAGCAGACTTCGCTTCAGTTAAGGCGCCGGTTTGCTTAGGATGGGCGCATGCCTTATCCCATTATTCTCCTGGTCCTCTTCGCTGCCTTACTGCACGCCAGTTGGAATGCGCTGCTGCGTGGCGGCGCCGACCGGCTCTGGTCGATGACGGTCATGTGCCTGGCGGTCGCTATCGCCAGTGGCGGCGTTGTGGTGTTCCTGGACCCTCCGGCGCCAGCCAGCTGGTTTTATGTGGTGCTGTCAGCGGTGCTGCACGTGGGCTACAACCTGTTCCTGGTGCGCAGCTACAAAGTCGGAGACCTGGGGCAGACCTATCCGATTTCACGGGGCTCCTCGCCGGTGCTGATCACCCTGGGTGCCGCCGTGTTTGCCGGGGAGAGTGTCTCGGCCAGCTCGCTTCTGGGCATTGCCCTGGTGTCGGGCGGCATCATTTCCCTGGCGTTCAGGGGGCGCCGGCTCGCCGTTCCCAGCCTGCCATACGCCCTGGGCACCGGCTGTTTCATTGCCGCCTACAGCGTGACAGACGGCATCGGCGCGCGCCTGTCGGGTGCGCCGATGGCCTATACGGTGTGGATGTGCGCCTTGTGGGGCGTGTTGATGCCGGCGGTGTATATCGGCCTGCGGGGCCCGAAAAGTCTGTTCAGCCTGCGGCCCGGGTTTTTCACGGCCTTCGCCGGTGGGCTGGTGTCGCTCCTGGCCTACGGAATCATTATCTATGCCATGGCCGGTGCGCCCATGGGCGCGGTCTCGGCCTTGCGCGAGACCAGCGTGCTGTTTGCGGCACTGATCGGCTATTTCTTCCTGGGCGAGACACTGACGGTCCGCAAGGTGCTGGCGTGCGTGGTGATTGCCACGGGCACCATCCTGATCGGCTGACAGCAGGCAAAGCATTTTCCACCACCACATGAAGGTTCGCGCAATGGATACCGTCCCGCAGGCACCGCTGATTCTGATAACAGGTGGAAGTCGTGGCGTTGGCGCCGCCACCGCGCGGCTGGCCGCCGCACAAGGTTATGACGTGGCGATCAGCTTCGTTTCCGATGAGTCTGCCGCCCTCGCGGTGGTGGCGGATGTAGAAGCGGCAGGGCGCCGGGCGTTGGCTGTACGCGCGGACAGCGCAGACCCGGAGCAGGTCGTCCAGTTATTTGCGGCGATAGATCGGGCGTTCGGGCGCATCGATGTGCTGGTTAACAACGCCGGGATCAACGCATTGCAGTCCCGGGTCGAAGACTTGCCGTTCGAGCGGATGCAGCGGATTTTCGCGGTCAACGCGATCGGGCCGATGCTGTGTGCCCAGCAAGCGGTGAAGCGCATGTCGTTTCGTCACCAGGGGCGGGGTGGTGCCGTGATCAATATCTCGTCGGCATCCGCCCGGCTGGGCAGCCCCAACGAATATGTCGACTACGCCGCATCAAAGGGGGCTCTCGAGACCTTCACCATCGGGTTTGCCAAGGAAGTGGCCAGGGAGGGAATACGCGTCAACTGCATCCGCCCCGGGCATATCTACACCGACATTCACGCCAGTGGCGGGGAGCCAGGGCGGGTTGATCGCGTGAAGGATTCGATCCCCATGGGCCGCGGCGGCCAGCCTGAAGAAGTGGCTCGGGCGATCCTGTGGCTGGCAGGCGCCGAGGCGTCCTTCATCACCGGTACGTTCCTGGACGTCACCGGCGGGAAATGAGCAGCAGGGCGTGGCACCGAGGTTTCCCTCGGTAGGCCACGCCCGGCATGCATGCACTGGCTCAGCTGTTGAGCCTGACTTGCTCCTTCGCCAGCTTCACCACATTGTCCAGGGTAAAGCCGAACTTGGCCTGCAACTTGGACAGCGGTGCCGAGGCGCCAAAGCTGTTCATCACCACCTTGGCCCCGGTTTGCCCCACGTAGCGGTCCCAACCCAACGGGCCGGCCTGTTCCACCACCAGTCGTGCCTTCACTGCGGGTGGCAGCACGCTGTCGCGGTAGGCCTGGTCCTGTTCTTCGAACAGTTCCCAGCTCGGCATCGACACCACTTGCGCCGCCACGCCTTCAGTCTTCAGTTGCTCATAGGCTTCCACCGCCAGGCTGACTTCACTGCCGGTGGCCATCAGGATCACCTGGGGCTTATCGGCGCCGGCCAGCACATACGCGCCACGGGAAGTGCCCGACGCCGCGGCGTATTTCGTGCGGTCCAGGGTCGGCAGGTTCTGCCGCGACAGCACCACGCAGGTCGGCCGATGGGTCTGGGCCAGGGCGATCTTCCAGGCTTCCAGGGTTTCATTCGCGTCGCCCGGGCGCAGGGTCAGCAAACCCGGGGTGGCCCGCAGTTGGGTCAGGTGTTCGATGGGCTGGTGAGTGGGGCCGTCTTCGCCGACACCAATCGAGTCATGGGTAAACACGAACACCACCGGCAGCTCCATGATTGCCGCGAGGCGAATCGGCGGCTTCATGTAATCGCTGAACACCAGGAAGGTCGAGGTGTAGGGCCGCAGGTACGACAGCGCCATGCCGTTGGCAATCGCGCCCATGGCATGTTCACGAATACCGAAGTGCAGGTTGCGCCCGCCGTAGTTCTCGGCGCTGAAGCGCCCGGCGTCGTCGAACGTCAGGTTGGTCTTGGTGGACGGCGACAAGTCGGCCGAGCCCCCCAGCAGCCACGGGATCTGCTTGGCAAACGCATTCAACACCTCGCCCCCGGCGGCACGGCTGGCGACGCCTTTGGCATCAGTGGCAAAGCTCGGCAGTTGCTCCTGCCAATGCTCGGGCATCTCGCCGGCACGCATGCGGCGCAGTTCATCGGCCAGTTCCGGTTCGTACTGTTCGAGGTGGGACAGGGTCTCAGTCCATTGCTCATACAGCGGCTTGCTGCGCTTGAGCAGTGCATCCCGCAGGACCGTGCGTGCTTCATCCGGCACCAGGAAGCTTGAGTCTTCGGGCCAGCCGTACGCGGCTTTGGTCAGGCGGATTTCTTCTTCGCCCAAAGGCTCGCCATGGGCCGACGCGGTGTTGTGCTTGTGGGGCGAGCCATAGCCGATCACGCTGTCGACCACGATCAGCGTCGGTGCCCCAGTGTTTTTCTGGAACGTGCTCAGCGCGTCGCTCAGGGCCAGCAGGTTGTTCGCATCGGTGACGTGCAAGGTGTGCCAGCCATAAGCCTGGAAACGCTTGATCACGTCTTCGCTGAAGGCCAGTTCAGTGTGGCCTTCGATGCTGATGGTGTTGTTGTCGTAGATCCAGCACAGGTTCTCCAGCTTCAAGTGCCCGGCGATGGACGCGGCTTCGCTGCTGATGCCTTCCATCATGTCGCCGTCGCCGCACAGGGTGTAGACGTTGTAGTCGAACAGCACCTGGTCGTCACGGTTGAAACGCTTGGCCAGCCAACGCTCGGCCATGGCCATGCCGACGCTGTTGGCGCACCCCTGGCCGAGGGGGCCGGTGGTGGTTTCTACGCCGGTGGTCATGCGGTATTCGGGGTGGCCGGGAGTTTTGGAGCTCATCTGCCGGAACTGCTTGATGTCGTCCAGGCTGATGGCCGGCTGGCCGGAGCGCTTGCCGTGGGCGTCAATCTCCACCACGCCCGCCAGGTGCAGCAGCGAATACAACAGCATCGAGGCATGGCCCACCGACAACACGAAACGGTCACGGTTGGGCCAGTCGGGGTGCTCGGGGTGATAGCGCAGGAAGCGGCTCCACAAGGTGTAACCGACGGGCGCCAGGCCCATGGGAGTGCCGGGGTGGCCGGAGTTGGCCTTTTGCACAGCGTCCATGGCGAGGGTACGAATGGTGTTGATGCACTGGGTGTCGACAGCGTTGGCAGCGTGATTCATGGAACCTGTTCTCCATCGGGTGACGATCTACAGTGGAGGGCAGCGTGCGCCAAAGGTTTTATGAAATCGTCTGCCCCGCGACGAACGGGGACGCAAACGCGACAGGTTGATCTCAAACATGACAAGAGCCCGCCGGATGGGCTAGCTTCAAGGGGCATTCAGTCAATGATCAACTTGCGGAGGTACTCCATGCCAGTGAAACACGACCTGTATCAGGACCTGGGTTTGAGCAAGGAAGCTATTCATGAACGCAGGGCGAGCGATAACCGATTGGATTCGCTGCTCCACCAATACGACAGCGCCGACAAGGAGGTGCTGGAGCTTGAGTCCTCAAGCGGCGGTGACGAGGAGCTGGAGAAGCTGAAGAAGAAACGCCTGTTGATCAAAGACAAGATCGTCGAGCAACTGGAGAAAGCGACGGCCAAGTAGAAGATTTGTTCAGAATTGCCCGAAAGACAGCAGCACCGCCGCTGCCTATCATGCCAACCGTTCGCCCGGCACTGGGGCTCTTAGACGGCGCATGGAATGCGCTGTGGCCGGGCGAACTCTCTCTTTCAAGCCAGCAGCGCGCGCTTGCATTCGTCAATCGAGCGCTGCTGGGTTTCACCGTACAACTTCAACTCGTCGATAGTCTGGCGACCCAGGGCCTTTTCAAACTCGGCCTGGTTGGAGTTGGCCGCGTAGTGACTCTGCGCCGCATCCCCCAGGTTCGACTGGAAAATCCCCGCCGCACTCACCGGCAGAAAATCTTCGTACACCAACGGCTCCACGTCCACGTGGCCGGCGGCGATCAGTTCGTCCAGGGTTTTAAACTTGTCCTGGGCGGCCAAGCCTTTCTCGGTTACGAAGTAGCGGAAGTACGCCAGCTCCTGCTCACGCATCTGCTGGTAATTATCGGGAAACGCCTGGAAGTGCTGCTCCATCAATTCGGTGTAGCGCCCGGCATTGGCCTCATTCGGAAACGCGCCCAATTCATCCCGTGCAGCATTCAGCAGTTGGTCGTACAGCGCGCGGCCCTTGGGGGTCAGCGCCACGCCGCGTTGTTCGATTTCGCCGAAGCGCGCGCTGTGGCTGCCTTTGGCATCGGTAAAGGCGATTGCCTCGTCGAGGGCCTTGAAGCTGGTCTGGCGCAGCAGTATCGGGCACTGGCGGCGGGGCGGGCCTTCGATCACCGCCTTGGGGGTGATGCCTTTGCCGGGCATTGCGGCCTGCACCTGGTCAATGTCCAGGGTGCGCGGTGTCAGGTGGTTGATGTGCGGGCCCTTGAAGGCGACCACGTCGGCGATCAGCCGGTGCTGGTCGCTCAGTTGCTGGTATTGCGCGGCCGTGACGGTGGCGGTGTGGTGCCAGCGGAAGGTTTCCAGGGCTTGCTGGATAAACTCTTCGGCATGGGCGGCATCGAGGCCGCCGTCGGCTTCGGCTTGTTGGATCAGCTCAAGGGCGCGTGGGGTGAAGATCGAACGCTTGGCCAGGGCTGACTGGGCGAAGGCCCGCAGTTCCGGGTTTTCGATCAGCTCCAGGCGCAGCAGCGAAGTGAACACCCGGAAGGGGCTGGTTTGCAGGGCGCTTTCATGCACGGCGCGAAAGGCGGTGGAGTGCACCGGTACCCCGGCCGGCGTGAGGTCGTAATAGCCCACCGGCTGCATGCCCATCACCGCAAACAGGCGGCTGATGGTGGCCAGTTCTTCAGCGGTGCCCAGGCGGATGGCGCCGTGGCGCTCCCTGTCCAGGCGCTGGATTTCCCCGGTGCGCTTCAGTTGTTGCGCCAGCGCGGTGTCGGTTTCCAGCACCCGGGCATTGGTCTCGGCCACCAGTTCCATCAGTGCGCCATACAGCGGCACTTCATCGCGGTACATGTCGGACATGGCTTTGGAGAAGCCTTTGCGAATCTCGTCAGGGCTGACGGTGGACATAGAAAAATTCCTGGCGGCTATAGAGAGGAAAGGCACGGTTGCCTGATTTTGTTGGGCCTGCCGACGCCTTGCAAACGAAGATTCCTCTGGACTTCATTCTGCAAATGAATGAGCTGGATGACGTCAGCTTCACGTGCATCTCACCGTCGAAGGGCTCTACACTGGCCGTCACCTCTGAACGCGACGGAAGACTCGATGACGGCACAGCCTGCGACGAACATTCTGGAAACGATTGAAGGCCAGCGCCTGGCCAAGCCTGACGGCGAGCGCTGGCGTGACTGGGGCCCCTACCTGAGCGAGCGGCAATGGGGAACGGTGCGCGAAGACTACAGCGCCGACGGCGATGCCTGGCGCTACTTCCCCCACGAACATGCCCGCAGCCGCGCCTACCGCTGGGGCGAGGATGGCCTGGCGGGCTTCAGCGACAAGGCCCAGCGCTGGTGCCTGGGCCTGGCGCTGTGGAACGAGCGCGACGCGATCATCAAGGAGCGCCTGTTTGGCCTGAACAACGCCGAGGGCAACCACGGCGAAGACGTCAAGGAACTGTACTTTTTCGTCGATGGCGTGCCGAGCCATGCCTACATGCGCATGCTCTACAAATACCCTCACGCGGCCTTTCCCTACGATGACCTGATCACCGAGAACGCCCGCCGTGGCCTTGGAGATGCCGAATACGAGATCCTCGATACCGGGGTTTTCGAAGACAACCGCTATTGCGATGTCACCGTCGAATACGCCAAGCACCAGCCCGATGATGTGTTCATGCGCATTACCGTGCACAACCGTTCGGACCAACCCACACGCCTGCAGGTGTTGCCGCACCTGTGGGCGCGCAACGACTGGAGTTGGACCCACGATGCCCCCAAGCCTGAATTGCGCCTGGAGGGCGAACAGGTGGTGGCGCGGCACCATGAATTGTTTGATCGCCACCTGAGTGCCTGGGGCCAGGACGGTGTGGAATGGTTGTTCTGCGAGAACGAAACCAACTTCCCCAAGCTGGACGGGCAACCTGGGCCGGGGCCGTTCAAGGACGGGATCAACGACTATGTGACCACTGGTTCGGAAGCAGCGATTCGCCGGGACTCGGGGACCAAGGTGGCCGCGCGTTTCATCCTCGAACTGGCGGGCCAGGAAAGCAAAACCCTGTACCTGCGCTTCGCCCCGGTGGAGGCGCCGTGGATCAATGCGCGCAAGCTATTCGAAGAGCGCCGCCAGGAGACCGATGACTTTTACGCGGCGCTGCAACAGGGCATCGCCGATGAAGACGCACGCAACGTGCAGCGCCAGGCCCTGGCCGGGTTGCTGTGGTCCAAGCAGCTGTACTACTTCGACGTGAATCAATGGCTCGACGGCGACCCGGCCCAGCCCGCGCCGCCGCCCGAGCGTTTGCATATCCGCAATACCCATTGGCGGCACTTGTCGAATTTCGACATTCTCTCGATGCCCGACACTTGGGAATATCCGTGGTATGCCTCCTGGGACCAGGGGTTCCAGGCGGTGGCCGTTGCCCTGATCGACCCCGGTTATGCCAAGCAGCAACTGTTGCTGTTGGTGAAAGACCGCTTCATGCACCCCAACGGTCAGTTGCCGGCCTACGAGTGGCGTTTCGACGACGCCAACCCGCCGGTGCATGCCTGGGCCAGTTGGCGGGTGTATCAGCAGGACAAGGCGCTGAATGGCGTGGGCGACATGGATTTCCTCGAGCGGATCTTCCACAAGCTGCTGCTGAATTTTTCCTGGTGGGTCAACCGCAAGGACGCCGAGGGCCGCAACCTGTTCCAGGGTGGGTTTCTCGGGCTGGACAACATTGCGCTGTTTGATCGCTCGGCTGATTTGCCGCCGGGTTATCAGCTGGATCAAGCCGATGGCACGGCGTGGGTGGCGGCGTATGCGCTGGACCTGATGCGCATCGGCCTGGAGCTGGCCAAGCGTAACGTGGTGTATGTGGATATTGCGGTGAAATTCTTCGAGCACTTCCTGTACATCGCCGGGGCGATCAACCGCGTCGACAATGGCGCCGAAGGCTTGTGGGATGAGCAGGACCAGTTTTTCTATGACGTGCTGCATCGGCCTGGCGGTGAAAGCGAACCGGTGCGCCTGCGCTCCATCGTCGGCCTGATGCCGCTGTTTGCGGTGCTGGTGCTGGAGCAGCGCGAGCACGAAGGGCTGGAGGGGTTGCGCGAGCGATTGCTGGGTTTTATGAAACACCGGCCGGACCTGGCCAAGCTGGTGTCGCGCTGGAACGAGCCGGGACAGGGTAATCGCCTGCTGCTGGCGCTGTTGCGGGGTGAGCGGACCAAGGATTTGCTGCGGCGGATGCTGGATGAGTCGGAGTTTCTCTCCACCTTTGGGGTGCGGTCGCTGTCGAAAGCGTTCGCCGAGGAACCGCTGGCGCTGAAGATGAATGGCAATACCCTGTGTGCCCGCTATGAACCGGCGGAGTCGGATTCGCGGCTGTACGGCGGTAACTCCAACTGGCGCGGGCCGTTGTGGATGCCGGTCAACTACATGTTGATCGAGTCGCTGCGGGAGTTTCATCGGTACTACGCGGATAATTTCTCGGTGGAGTATCCGGCGGGGAGTGGGTATCTGGCGTCGCTGGAGGAGGTTGCCGATGGGCTCAGTCAGAGGTTGACGCGATTGTTTCTGAGGGATGAGAACGGTTCGAGGCCGTCGATGGTCGGGTATGCGCAGTTGGAGGCGGATCCGGCCAGTCGCGATCTGGTGTTGTTTCATGAGTACTTTCATGGCGAGACGGGGCGGGGGTTGGGGGCTTCGCATCAGACGGGGTGGAGTGCGTTGGTGGCGCTGTTGTTGCAGCCAAAAACCTGAAAACAGCACAATCAAAATGTGGGAGCGGGCTTGCTCGCGAAAGCGGTGGGTCAGCCAACAAATCCTGCGCTGATACACCGCTTTCGCGAGCAAGCCCGCTCCCACACGGGTCTTGCCAGGGTTGCCCTGATCAGGCCGGGAACAGCTCGCTCAATTTCATGGCCAGCATCATGTCGCCTTCAGTGCGCAGTTTGCCGCCCATGAATGCCTGCATGCCGTCGGTTTCGCCGCTGACGATGCCTTTCATGGTGTCGCCGTCCATCACCAGGGTGACTTGGGCGTCCGGGTTTTCACCTTCCAGCAGTTCGCAGGTGTTGTTTTTCACGACCAGCGAGAAGTTCTGGGTGTCGTCGATACGGAAACCGAACACCAGGTCCAGGCCGTCGGCAGCGGCTGGGTTGAATTTGGCTTTCATTGCTTCTACGGCTTTAGCTACGTCAGTCATGGTTTCGATCCTTTTATGGTGAGTCCAGTGACCTTGGGGTCACGGTTGGCCGCAATTCATCGGAAAGTGATGAGCTGCGGCGCCTTCAACAGTTGCAAGTGGGTATGGCTGTTGAAGGAAGCCAGTGCCACCTCGCGACCACGGAATTTCAGCTGGTTGAGCGAGGTGTTAACAATTTGCCAGTTCAGTTCAAAGGCCTGTGCAGCAGGCATTCGGGTAATCAGGTGGAGCAGGGCCGTGATGGTGCCGCCGGAGGTGAACACGGCGATCTTGTCACGGTTGTCGGCGGCTTCGAGGAGGCGTTGCAGGCCACCCTGGACACGTTCGACAAATCCCAGCCAGCTTTCCAGGCCCGGCGGGTCGTAGGTGCCGGCCAGCCAGCGTTCGATGATCAGGGAAAAGATGCGCTGGAATTCGCCACGGTTTTGCGCGGCGTTGCGCAGGATATGCAGGGCTTCGGGTTCGCTGTGCAGCAGGTCCGGGAGCAGGGCGCGGATGATCGCCTCGGCGTCGAACTCGTTGAACGCGCTGTCGATTTCCAGCGTGGGTACCGGCAGGCCGAGGGCGCTGTATTGTTCGAAGGCGGCGGTAGCAGTGTGCTGCTGGCGGCGCAGGTCGCCCGACACGCAGCGGTCGAAGCTCAGGCCCAGTTCCGCCAGGTGGCGGCCCAGCACTTGCGCCTGTTGCACACCGATGGGCGACAGCACGTCGTAGTCGTCTGCACCGAAGGAGGCCTGGCCATGTCGAATCAGGTAGATGCTGCCCACGTCCGTTTTCCCGGTACGTTGAAAGTCTGGCGAGGTTATGAGGATGCCGGGAAGCTGTCAATGAAAAAACATACGCTTGTTTTAAAAGGTCGTTAGAGGCCCGCTGCTGGCGGTTTGATCACTGGCCCCATGGCGGTGGCGTCGGTATGCTTGGGCAATCCGCGCCTGGCGCACTGCACTTGTAAGGAGTCACATGGATTTTCTGGCCGAGTACGCTACTTTCCTGGCTAAAACCGTCACCCTGGTCGTCGCCATCCTGGTGGTGCTGATCAGTTTCGCCGCACTGCGCAGCAAAGGCCGCCGCAAAGCTGCCGGCCAGTTGCAGGTCAGCAAGCTCAATGACTTCTACAAGGGTTTGCGTGAGCGCCTGGAGCAGACCCTGCTCGACAAGGACCAGCTCAAGGCCCTGCGCAAGTCTGAAGGCAAGGCCGAAAAGAAGAAGGGCAAGAAGAAGCCAGAAGCCAAGCCACGGGTGTTCGTGCTGGATTTCGACGGCGACATCAAGGCCTCGGCCACTGAAAGCCTGCGCCATGAAATCACGGCACTGCTGAGCCTGGCCACACCCAAGGACGAAGTGGTGCTGCGCCTTGAAAGCGGCGGCGGCATGGTTCATAGCTACGGCCTGGCGTCGTCGCAACTGGCGCGTATCCGCGAGGCGGGCGTGCCGTTGACCGTGTGCATCGACAAGGTCGCGGCCAGCGGCGGCTACATGATGGCGTGCATCGGCGAGAAGATCATCAGCGCACCGTTTGCCATCCTTGGCTCGATTGGCGTGGTGGCGCAGTTGCCCAACGTCAACCGCCTGCTGAAGAAGCACGACATCGACTTCGAAGTGCTGACCGCCGGTGAATACAAACGCACCCTGACCGTGTTTGGCGAAAACACCGAGAAGGGCCGCGAGAAGTTCCAGGAAGACCTGGACATCACCCATCAACTGTTCAAGAACTTCGTGTCGCGCTACCGCCCGCAGCTGGCGATTGATGACGTGGCCACCGGCGAAGTCTGGCTGGGTGTCGCGGCGCTGGACAAGCAACTGGTGGACCAACTGCAAACCAGCGACGAATACCTGGCGACCAAGGCCAAGACCGCCGAGGTGTTCCACCTGCACTATGCCGAGCGTAAAAGCCTGCAGGAGCGGGTGGGCCTGGCGGCCAGCGGTTCGGTCGACCGGGTGCTGCTGACTTGGTGGAGTCGCCTGACCCAGCAGCGTTTCTGGTAACCATTCACTGACTGTCGAAGATCAAAATGTGGGGGCGGCGGTGCGACGATTCGACTTGCTCGCTCCCACATTGGGTCGTGGTGGTCGCATTATCGAGTCAGTAAAGAGGCCTGCGGCACCGCCGGTATGGGATGCCGCATCAACGAGCCCACCACCAGCGCCCCCAGCAAACCCAACAACCCCGCCACCCACAGCACCACGCTGAACCCGCCGACGAACGCCTGCCGCGCCAGTGGCTGCACCATCCCTCGTGCCGTTTCAGGCAGCAACGCCATGGCCGCGGGCATATCGCCAGCCACTACCCGTGAAGCAATCCCTGCCGCCTGTTCCTGCCACTGGGAGCCGATGCTCGTGTGCAGCAACTGTTCGCTATGGCTGCTCAACAACGCCCCATACACCCCGATCGCCAACATGATCGCGCTGAAGCGCATGGTGGTGCTCATGCCCGACGCCATCCCCGCGCGGTCCCGTGGCACGCAAGCCATGATGTTTTTCTGCGTATCGCCATTGAGCAATCCCGCGCCGGCCCCCGTGACGGCAATCGCCAGGGCGAACGGCAGATAGCCGCCGATATTGACCGCCCAGGCACTCAGCAGGTTGCCGCACCCCACCAACGCCAGCCCCGTCGCCATCATCGTTGCCGGGGCAAAACGGCTAGCCAGTCGGGCGCCTATCCGCGGACAAATCAACATGGTCAAGGCAAACGGCAACATGCCCAGCCCGGAGGCAATCGCGGAGAAGCCCAGGCCGTTTTGCAGGTAGAACGGCAGCAGCGTCATCATCACCTGGGCACAGCCGGCGTAGGCGAACATCCCCAGCAGTGCGCCGATAAAGCGCGGGTGCCTGAACAGTTGCAGGTCGACCATGGGCCGCTGTTGCAGGCGTTCGGCGAGTACAAAAACACCCAGCAACGCAGCGCCTCCCAGCAGCCGCGCGTAAGTCAGCGGGTTGTCCCAGCCGATACGGTTGGCTTCGATCAAGCCCCAGATCAGGCACAGCAGGCTGGCACTGAAACTCAGGCTGCCCCAAGGGTCGAGCCTTGCAGCCTGGGCATCGCGGGATTCCGGAATCGCGCGCAGCACCAGTCCCATCAGCACCAGGCCGACCGGCAAATTCAGATAGAAAATCCAGCGCCAGCCCAGGTACTGGGTAATCAACCCGCCGAGGGTCGGTGCGGCGGTCATCGCCACGCCCATGCACGCGCCCCAGAAGGCCCAGGCCTTGGCGCGCTCCACTTCGTCATGGAAGGTATGGCCGATGGAGGCCAGGGCGGAGGTCAGCAGCAGCGCTGCGCCGACACCTTTGACGGCGCGAGCGATATCCAGGAACAACGCATTCGGCGCCGCACCGCAGCCGAGGGAGGCGAGGATGAAAATACCCAGGCCCCAGACCAGGGTCTTCTTGCGGCCAAAGCGGTCGGCAATGCTTCCGGCCGGCAATAACAGGGCGGCGAAGGCCAGCATATAAGCGCTGACCACCCATTCGATATCGGCAAAATTCGCCCCCAGGTCCCGGGCGATGCTCGGCAGGGTCACGGCGACGATGTTGGTGTCGAGCACGATCAGCGAACAGACCCCGGAGGCGGTCAGCAATGTCAGGCGCGGGCTGACCTTGCTCATGGCTGCACCGAAGCCACCGCCGCGAGGGCGATCTCGTCATCGTGGGCCGGAGTATCTGCGCTGATGCCGATGGCGCCCACTACCTGGCCTTCAAGGATGATTGGCTGGGCGCCCTTCATCATCAACAGGCCGGCGGTGATGGCTGCCGGGCGGCCATTGTTGATAGCGTTTTCCAGGTCCCCGGACGGCCGCTTGAAGAGCGCGGAAGTGCGCGCCTTGCCTTGGGCCAACTCGATACCGGCCACCACGGGAGCGCGATCCATGCGCAGCGTCAGGATCGGCCAGCCACCGTCATCGACGATGGCCACGGCGCAGGGCCAGCCCTTGTCGGCGGCGACCTTGCGCGCGTGTGCGGCGATCTGCTGGGCCGTTGCCAGGCTCAGGATTGCCTTGTGGGCAATGCTTGCGGGGGCTTCTGCGGCCAGCGCTGCGGGCACGGTGCAAAGACCGACAAGCACCAGGACCAATGATTTGACGAACATGGGAAAGCCTCTCTACTGTGAACGTACCGCGAGCTTATCCCCGGCAGGTGGCGCCCTTGTTAGGCGCCATACAGAACTTCATTACCTTTGAGCTAATCCTGTGATGGAAATACGTCATTTCCGCTACTTCCTGGCGGTTGCCCGGCAACGCAATTTCACCCGTGCTGCCGAACAGCTGGGTATCGCGCCGCCGACCCTGAGCCGGCAGATCCAGGACATGGAAACCACCCTCGGTACGCGCTTGTTTATCCGCCGCCAGCGCGAGGTCAGCCTGACCGAGGCGGGCGCGGCCTTGCTGATCGAGGCAGAGGCCACCGTGCGCCAGTTCGAGTTTGCCCAACGCAATGCCCAGCGCGCCGGGCGTGGCGAGATCGGTCATATCGAGCTGGGTTATGTGGCGTCGGCGGTGTATTCGGGGTTGTTGCAGCGCCAGGTGCAGTCGTTCTGCGCGGACTGCCCGGACGTGAGCCTCAGCGTGCGTGAGAGCCCCATGGCGGCGTTGCCGGGGCTGGTGGCGGAGGGGCGTTTCGATATTGGCTACATTCGTTCGCCGATGACCTTGCCTGACGGAGTCGACGGGGTGCGGTTGAACAGTGAGGGGTTTGTGCTGGCGTTGCCCCAGGATTCGTGGCTGCTGGGGTTGAAGGCAATCAGTTGCGAGCACCTGCAGAACGAGACCTTCATCTTGCCCGAGCAGATCAGTGGCACGCTGCACGTGGCAGCGCAGGGTGGTTACGCGCCGCGCCTGGGGCCACAGCCGGGTGGGTTGGTGGCGGTGATTGCGTTGGTGTCACTGGGGCAGGGCGTAGCGGTAGTGCCGGAGTCGGTGGTGGGGCATGTGAGCTTGCCGAATGTCGTGTACCGCAGCATCGAAGGCAGCGAGGCGTCGTCCTGGTTGTCGCTGATTTACCGGCGCTTTGAAAAGGCGCCGGCGGTGGCGCGGTATATAGAGCAGGTGAAGCAGGTAGCCAGGTTGAAGGTTTGATCGCGGCGGGTTAGGTGCTTCACGGGTTAAGTGTGTTGCTGCCTTCGCGAGCAAGCCCGCTCCCACCTTCGACGGCATTCCAAAGATGGAATTCGGTCGAAGGTGGGAGCGGGCTTGCTCGCGAAGGGGTCATTTCAAGCACTACACCAACCGCGGTTGAACCGAATCCGCCAATCGCGTCAGTATCAAGCAGCACGATACCGCCCCGGCATCCAGCACGCCCAACGAGCGCTCGCCCAGGCGGCTGGCACGCCCAATCTTCGCCACCAGATCCCTGGTGGAATCCCGCCCCCGCGAAGCAGCACTTTTCATCGCCTCCAGCGCATCGCTGAATGACGCTCCTGACCCATGGGCCTGTTCAAACGCCTCCACCGCCGGAATCAAGGTGTCCATCAAACACTTGTCACCCACGCCGGCTTCGGTGATGTCCTGCAACGAGGTCAACCCGCCCCGCAGCAAATGGGCAAAGGTCGCCGCGTCAATCTGTTCGCTGCCGCGCACCTCATCCGCCATGCCGATAAACAGGCTGCCATACAACGGCCCCATGGAACCGCCGATGCCTTCCATCAGGCTCAGTGTCAACTCATCCAGGGCTTCGGCCAGGGTCAGCTGGCGGCCTTCAATGGTGCGCCCGCAATGGGCAAACCCCTTGGCCATGTTGATGCCGTGGTCGCCATCGCCAATGGCGCCGTCGACTTCGCTCAGGTATTCGCGGTTGGCAACGATCACGCTGACCAGGTCGGCGACGATGGCGCTGCCGTCGTGGGTGGAGAAATGCTGGCTCATGGTTTAGTCCGCCTGGGTCATGCCGATGGAACGGCAGGGTTGGTCGATCAGGGATTTCAGCTCGGCGTCCAGGCCCAGCAAGGTCAGGGTCACGCCCATCATTTCCAGGGAGGTGAAGTAGTTGCCCACGTAGCAGCGGTGAATCTTCAAGCCCCTGGCTTGCAGCTGACGTTCAACCTCGGCGTAGAAAATGTAAAGTTCCATCACCGGCGTCGCACCCAGGCCCGAGACCAGCACCACCACGCTGTCGTCCTGGCTGAAGTCGCGGTCGGCGAGGATCGGTGCGAGCATGCGGGCCGCCATGGCCTCGGCGGATTCGATCGGGATGACTTCAATGCCAGGCTCGCCGTGATGGCCGATGCCCAATTCCATCTGCCCGTCGGGAATCTGGAAGTTCGGCTTGCCCACCGCTGCGATGGTGCAGGGCGTGAGCCCGATGCCGATGGAGCGGCAGTTGTCGACTGCCTTCTGGGCAACACGAATCACCCCGTCCAGGTCGTAATGCTGGGCCGCGGCTGCACCGCCGACCTTCCACATGAAGATCTCGCCTGCCACGCCGCGACGCTTGGCGATGTCGGCCTTGGGCGCCGAGGCCACGTCGTCGTTGGCGACCACGGTGCGGATGCGCATGTCCTTGCTGGCGGCCATCTTCATCGCCAGCTTCACGTTCATGTTGTCGCCGGCATAGTTGCCGTACAGGCACGCCACGCCGGCGCCGTGGTCGGCGGCACGGAAGGCGTCGAAGAAGCTTTTGGCGGTGGGCGAGGAGAAGATTTCGCCGACGGCCACGGCGTCCACCAGGCCCGGGCCGACATAGCCAAGGAACGCCGGTTCATGGCCGGAGCCGCCGCCGGTCACGATGCCCACGCGGCCCTGTGGTGACGGCTTGGCCTTGCCGATCACCCGGGGATTGGTTTCGTATTGGCGCAGCTCGGGGTGCGCGACCAGAATACCCCGCAGCATGTCCTCCACCACCTGGTCCGGATCGTTTATCACTCGATTCATAACGCGGTTTCCTGTGTTCTTGTTCTTGGTGTGGGAGCCGGGGGCTTTTGTGGGAGCTGGCTTGCCTGCGATTGCATCGGCTCGGTGTCACAGATAGACCGAGGCGTCTGCATCGCAGGCAAGCCAGCTCCCACAAAAAGCCTAAGCCCGGCGCCCGCAGGGTTTTGTGTTATTGGGCCAATCAGGGTTCCAGGACGACTTTAAGCGACTTGTCCCCGCGCTCCATCACCGCAAACGCTTCCTTGAAGTCCGCCAGGGCAAACTTGTGGGTCACCACGTCGCGCATGTCGATCTTGCGGTTGCCGATAAAGTCGATGGCGCGCGGGTACATGTAGGGGCCGAGGTGCGAGCCCAGCACGTCCAGTTCCTTGCGGTCACCGATGATTGACCAGTCCACCGTGGCCTCGTCGTTGAACACGCTGAATTCCACGAAGCGCCCCAGCTTGCGCAACATCGCCAAGCCCTGGTTCACCGCCTTGTGGTGCCCGGTGGCTTCGATGTAAATGTCGCAACCGTAGCCGTCGGTGATCTCGCGAATCTTCGCCATCACGTCGACTTCGGCCGGGTTCCACACTTCATCCGCACCCATGCGCAGGGCGAGGGCAGCGCGTTCGGGTTTCATGTCGAGCACGATGAGTTTTTTCGGGTTGCGCATGCGCACCGCACCGATGATCCCCAGGCCCAGGGTGCCGGCGCCGGCCACCACCACGATGTCGTCGAAATCCACATTCGCCCGTTCCGCCGCGTGCAGCGAACAGGCCAGGGGTTCGATCAGGATGGCTTCGTCCGGGGCAATCGAGTCCGGTACTTTGTGGATGATGCCTTCCTTGGTGAAGATCATGTACTGGGCCATGGCGCCCTGGACGTTGTTCTGGAAGCCGTACAAGTCGTGTTTCTGGCACATCCAGTACTGGCCGTGGTTGCAGAAGCGGCAGCCCCAGCACGGCACGATCTGTTCGGAAATCACCCGGTCGCCGACCTTCACCCCGCGCTTTTCCGCGCCGGGGCCGAGGGCGACCACGCGGCAGACAAACTCGTGGCCGGGAATCATCGGCGGCTTCACGTAGCGCGGCTGCTCGGCGTCGCCCCAGAACGAGGGCGCGCCGCGGTAGGTCTTGATGTCGCCCATGCAGATGCCGCACAGCTCGACCTTGGTGAGGATCTCGTCGGGGCCGGGCGTCGGTACATCGACGGTCTCCAGGCGATAGTCTTCGGGGCCGTGACAGACCACGGCCTGCATGGTTTTCGGAATGACGGGGGACAGTTGTTCGGCAGTGCGTTCGGTAACGGTAGACATGACGATAAACCTCACGAAAGATCAATTACTGGATGCTGTAGCCACCGTCGATCACCACGTTTTCCCCGGTGATCATCTGTGCGGCGTCGCTGAGCAGGTACAACGCCAGCCCGGCGATTTCTTCCGGCTGGGCAAAGCGGCCCGCCGGGATCTGCAATTTGGCCCGTTCCCCCAGCTCGCCCGCCCAGGCCTTTTTGCCGAGGGCGGTTTCGACGATGGTCGGGGAGATGGCGTTGACGTTGATATGCGGCGCCCATTCCATGGCGAGCACCTTGGTCATGCCGACCACGGCGGCCTTGCTGGCGCAGTAGGCGACGTGACGGTCCAGGCCGATCACCGCCGCTTGGGAGGCGAGGTTGACGATGCGCCCGCTGCCCTGGGCAAGCATGTGCCTGGCGCAGGCCTGGGCCACGAAGAAACTGGCCTTGAGGTTGATGTCGAGAGTGGTGTCCCAGGCGTTTTCACTGACGTCCAGGGCCTTGTCCAGCAGGGCCACGCCGGCGCTGTTGATCAGGTAATCCAGGCGTTTGAAGTGATCGAATACGTAATCGACGGTGCTGTGCACCTGGTCGAGTTGGCGCAGGTCCACGGCGATGCCGATGTTCCCGGCGCCGAGGCTGGCGGCGACTTCGACCACGGCCGGGTCGCGGTCCAGCAGGGCCACCCGCGCGCCGCGTTCCACCAGCAGGCTGGCACAAGCCAGACCGATCCCGGCGGCCCCGCCGGTGATCACGGCGCAGCGGCCGGTGAGGTCGAAGGCTTGATTCCAGAATCCAGACATGAACATGACTCCATTTTTCAGATCGGTGGAGATCCAATGTGGGAGCGGGCTTGCTCGCGAAAGCGGTGTATCAGGTGGCACATCTGTTGAATGATCCACCGCTTTCGCGAGCAAGCCCGCTCCCACACTTGACCGGGTTTCAAGTCAAAACTTACTTCGTACCGCTCACCTGCTGGTACAGCGCATCCGCATTCGCATTGGTCACCGGCACCCACGGCAGGATGTAGTTCCTGGCGGTGCCGTCACCCCATTTCACGTCCTTGCCATAACGTTCCCAGATCACCGACTGCGGCTTGTAATCCTTGCCGGCCAGCGCCCGCAGCGCCACATCCAGCGCGCCTTGAGACTGGGCCTGGGCGTCCTGCAGGAAGGTGGTCACTTCATCTTTCTTCGCCGCCTGGATCGCATCCGGCATGCCGTCGATGGACGTCACCGGTACATCCTTGGACGTCAGCCCATGGGACTTCAACGCCTGCACCGCACCGAGGGCCATGTCGTCGTTCTGCGCGATCACCCCGTTGATGCCCTTGGGGTGTGCGTTCAGCCAGTCTTCAGTCAGGGCCAGGGCCTGGGCGCGGTCCCAGTTGGCGGTTTTCTTCTCGATGATCTTGATGTCCGGGTGCTTGCCCAGTACTTCCATCTCGCCCTTTTCGCGGTCGATCTGCGCCGACTGGCCAATCGGGCCCTGGATGATCACCACGTTCCCGCGGCCCTTGAGTTTGTCGACCATGGCCTGGGCCTGCAGGCGACCGCCTTCCACGTCATCGTTGCCAACATAAGGCACGTTGGCGTCCGCCACCTTGGTGTTGGAGGCGATCACCACCACGTCATTGCTCATGGCGGCCTTCACGGTGCCGACGCCGGCCTTGGTGTCGATCGGCACAAACAGGATCGCGTCGTAGTGCTGGGTCACCATGTTTTCAATCTGGTTGTTCTGGGTCAGTGCGTCATAGTTGCCATCGAACACGGTCAACTGCACGGTGCCGTCCTTGACTGCGGGGTGTTCCTTCAGCTCGCGCACCCAGTTCTGCATGAACTGGCCCTTGAGCCCGTACACGGCGGCGCCGATCTTGTAGGTCTTGCCATCGGCGGCCAGGGTGACACTGCTGGCGAGCAGGGAGAGTGCCGCGACGGCGGCCAAAGTCGTACCAGGTTTCATGAGAGAACTCCGTTATTGTTGTAGTGGTAGTTTTCAGAACTAGCGTTTCTTCTTGCGCCACACGTCAATCAGCACTGCGAACACGATGATCAGGCCCTTGGCGACCTGCTGGTAATAGGAGGACACGCCGAGCAGGTTCAGGCCGTTGTTGATCACGCCGATCAGCAATGCGCCAAACAGCGTGCCGACAATCGTGCCGGTACCGCCCGACAGGCTGGTGCCGCCGATTACCACGGCGGCAATCGCATCCAGCTCATACGAGGTGCCGGCCTGGGGCAGGGCAGAGGTGGTGCGCGCCGACAGCACCACACCGGCCAGCCCGGCGAGCAGGCCCGAGACCACGTACACCGAAAACATCACCTTGCGCACGCCGATCCCGGAGGTGCGCGCGCTCTTCTCGTTGCCACCCACCGCGTACACATAGCGGCCGTAGGTGGTGTAGCGCAGTACCATCCAGAAGATCAGCGCGACCACGGCGAAGATCACGATCGGCACACCGATCGGGCCGATCTTGCCGATACCCAGCGCCAGGTAGGCGTCGGGCAGGTCAGTGATCGGGCTGCCGTCGTTCAAGATGAAGGTCATGCCCCGGGCAATACTCAGCATGCCCAAGGTCGCGACAAAGGGCGGGATCGACAGGTTGGCGACCATAAAGCCGTTCACCACCCCGAGCATCGCCCCGGCGAACATCCCGGCGCTGACTGCCGCGAGCACGCCATAGCCCTGGGTCGCGACCATGGCGCTGCACAGCCCGGCAAAGGCCAGGATCGAGCCCACCGACAGGTCGATGCCCTTGGTCAGGATCACGTAAGTCATGCCCACGGCGAGGATCCCGTTGATCGAGGTCTGGCGCAGGATGTCCATCCAGTTGCGCCAGGTCATGAAGTATTCGCTGGCGAAGGCCATCACCAGGCACAGGAGGATGAACACCAGCGGCAGGCCGAAGCGGTCGAGGGACAGGCGCAGGCGGCTGCGGGGTGCGGTCGTGACGGGGGCGGCTGCAGGTGTAGAAAGTGATTTGGCATTCATGAGGCAAGACTCAACAAGGCTTCCTGGGAAAGGGCGGTATCGCTGCTGATGGTCACCAGCCTTCCGCCTTTGAACACGGCAATACGGTCACTCAGGTGCAGCAATTCCGGGGCTTCGGACGACACCACAATCGCCGCGCCGCCGGCGCGCACGAACTGGTCCAGCAGGTGATAGATCTCCTGCTTGGCGCCTTCGTCGATGCCCCGGGTCGGCTCATCGCACAGCAGGCAGATCGGCTGGGTCGACAGGCATTTGGCGAGCACCACTTTTTGCTGGTTACCGCCGCTCATGGATTCCACCGGCAGGTCCAGGGAAGTGGTCTTGATCTGCAGGCGCTTGACCATGTCCTGGGCCAGTTGGTTTTCCTTGCGGGCATTGATCAGCGACCAGCTCGACAGCTGCTTGTACGCCGACAATGCAATGTTCGAGAGGATGCTGCCGCTGAGCACCAGGCCGCTGTCCTTGCGGTCTTCGGTGACCAGTGACATGCCGGCCTGGATCGTTGCCTTGGGCAGGCCGATGGGCATCGGTTTGCCTTGCAGGGTCACGCTGCCGGAGTCCGGCGTGGTGAGGCCGTAGATGCAGTTGAGGAATTCGCTGCGGCCCGAGCCCATCAGCCCGTAGATGCCGAGAATCTCGCCCTGGCGCAGTTGCAGGCTGATGTCCTGGAACTCGCCGGCGCGGCTCAGGCTGTCGACGTCCAGGCAGCATTCGGCGGCGCATTCGCGGCCGACCTTGTGGTCGATGCGGGTCAGTTCCTGGCCGACGATGCCGCGCACCAGGTGGGCGCGGTCGATATCGGCCATGCGCCCGGTCTCAACGAAGGCGCCGTCGCGAAAGATGCTGTAGTCGTCGGCAATCTGCGCCAGTTCACTGAGGCGGTGCGACACATAGATGATGCCGGCACCACGGGCGGTGAGGCGGCGGATGGCCTTGAACAGGGTTTCGGCCTCGCGCTCGCCGATGGCCGAGGTGGGCTCGTCCATGATCATCACCTGGCAGTCGTGGCTGAATGCCTTGGCGATCTCCACCAGCTGGATCTGCGCCACGCTCAGGCGATGCATGGGGCTGGTGGCGTCGACGTCGAACTCCAGGCCTTCCAGCAGTTCGCGAGTGCGCCGGTTGAGCTCCTTGCTGTCGACGATGCAGCCGGCGCGGCGCGGTTCGCGGCCCAGCCAGATGTTTTCGGCGACGGTCATGTAGGGAATGGGTTCCAGCTCCTGGGTGATCATCGCGATCCCCGCCGCGAGTGCTTCGCTGGGGCGGTTGAACTGAGCGGGGGAGCCGTTGAGCAGGATGGTCCCGGCGTCACGCTGGGTGATGCCCATCAGGATGCTCAGGAAAGTCGATTTGCCTGCGCCATTGCCGCCGCACAGGGCGTGGACGCTGCCGGCCCGCAGAGAGAGGCGCCCCTCACGCAGGGCAGGAATCCCGGCGTAAGCCTTGGCGACGTGTTCAGCCTGGAGCAGTAATGGCGTGGCCATCGGCGTGTCCTCGTGCTGTGAATTCTTATTAGGTCGCACAGTCATGTTTCGCTGTGAGCATATGTGTATCAAATGAAATTCTGATCAGTCAATCTCTTTCACTGAAAAGTTGTAAATGGATGGATTTGCGCAAAGTACGCCGGTTTAGAGGGCTTTGACTGGAAGGTCAGCTAAATGCTGCTTGACAGGGCGACTGGAATATCCGAGAAATGACTGAGCTAAATTTCACTGAGTGATCATATGATCACTCTCCAGCACCCAAAACGGCAGCGGAGCCAAACGCCATGAACACACCTTTCCCGGTGGCTATCGGATGCGATGAAGCGGGTTATGAGCTCAAAGAACTGTTGAAGCGCCATATCGAGGCGCTGGGTTACCCGGTGACGGACTTCGGCACCCACTCCACGGCGCCGGTGCTGTACCCGGACATTGCCCTGGCGGTGGCCACGGCGATCAATGCCGGCGAGCAACGCTTGGGCGTGCTGGTGTGCGGCACCGGCATCGGCATGGCCATCTCGGCCAACAAAGTCCTGGGGATTCGTGCGGCCCAGGCCCATGACACCTATTCGGCGGAGCGGGCACGCAAGAGCAACGATGCGCAGATCCTGTCCATCGGTGCACGGGTGATCGGCGCGGAACTGGCCAAGAGCGTCGTCAAGTCGTTCCTGGAGTCGGAGTTCGAAGCCGCGCGTTCCGGGGCCAAGGTCGACCGCATCAACGCGATCGAGCGTGACGGGCATCAGTAGTGGACGGAACGGGGCAAGAGTCGGGAGAATGCGCCTTTGACACCGAAACGGAAGCCCGTGCCCATGAGTGACAGTACCCAGCGCATCGCCAGCGACATCGACCTGATGACCGAAGTGGCAATGCTCTATTACCTTGAGAACGTCACTCAGGAAGCCATCGCCAAGCGCTTCGACCTGTCCCGGGCAAAAGTCAGCCGCCTGCTCAAACGCGCACGGGATGAAGGGATTGTCGAGGTGCGGGTGTTGCAGCACCCGGCGATGAACAACGAGCTGGAACAGGCGCTGGTGGAGCGCTTCCAGCTGGACCGCGCGTTGATTGCGGTGGACCACAGCGACCCGGACACCCAGCGCTCGGCGGTGGCGAGCCTGGTGGCCAACTACCTGAACAAAACCCTCAGTGACGGCATGATCGTCGCGGTCGGCATGGGGCGTAACGTCGGTGCGGTGGCCGATAATGTGTTTTTGCCGGTGACCCGCAACTGTACGTTTGTGTGCGCGATTGGCGGTTCGCTCAAGGCGGGTGAATACATGAACCCCGACCATATTTGCCGGCGCCTGGCCCTGCGGTTTGGTGGCGAGAGTGAAAGCCTGTACGCCCCGGCGCTGGTGGCCAACCCGGAACTGCGTGGGGTGTTGATCAGCAACGATACGGTGCGTTCCACGCTTGACCGTGCCCGCCGTGCGGACATGGCGTTGATCGGCATCGGTGACATGAGTGAAAACAGCAACATGGTGCGCATGGGGTGGTTTTCGCCCCAGGAAATCGCCCAGGCGCGGTTGTCCGGCACGGTGGGGGACATGATGGGTTATGACTTCATCGACATTCATGGCCAGCCGGCGGTCAACGCGATTCAGGGGCGGGTGATCGGGTTGACGGTGCAGGAGCTGTTTCGGATTCCGGATGTGGTGGCGATTGCCAGTGAGAATACCAAGGCGGCGGCAACGCTGGGGGCGTTGCGCTCGGGAGTGATCAATACCCTGGCGACCACGGTGACCAATGCTCATACCATCCTTGCGCTGGATGACGCGACGCGTAAAAGCTGACACCGCCGATAGTCCAGGCCTTGAACATCACCTGTGGGAGCTGTCGAGCCTTGGCGAGGCTGCGATGGCATCACCGCGGTATGACTGGAGTACCGAGTTGTCTGCATCGCGGACAAGCCCGGCTCCCACAGTTGACTGCCTCAGGGTTTCCACACCTGCACATCCTGCGCATCCACCGCCTTGGGCAACAACCCCGCCTTGAAGAACGCATCCGCAATTTTCTGCTGTTCCCCCAACTGATCCAGCGTCACCGGCTGCACCTCATAACTGCGATGAGCATTGGCGGCCTCGACAGTCTCCACATCCAGGTTGCCCCACAATGGCCCCAGCACTTTCGCGGCATCACGCGGGTGGCTCTTCACCCACTCGCCAGCCTGGTGCAACTGCTCGTACACCAGCTTCAGCACTTCGGGATGCGCCTGGGCATAGGGCGTACCCGTCAAGTAATAGCGCTTGTAACTGGCCAGCCCGGTACCGTCCGCAAGGGTGCGGGTGGGCAGTTGGCGCTGCACGCTGGTGAGGAACGGTTCCCACGTGACCCAGGCATCAACCTTGTTGTTTTCAAATGCAGCGCGGCCATCGGCGGGCGTCAGGTACGCCGGCTCGATATCGGAGAAGGCCAGCCCCGCCTTGTTCAAGGCAGCGATCAATAAATAGTGAGTGCCGGCGGCCTTGGTCACGGCGATTTTCTTGCCTTTCAAATCCGCCAGTTGCTGGATCGGCGAGTCCTTGCGCACCACGATCGCCTGGGCTTGGGGCGAGGGCGCTTCCTGGGCGAAGTAGGTGAGCTTGGCCTGGGCGGCCTGGGCGAAGATCGGTACGGTGTCGGCCACGTCAGCGCTGATATCCACGTTACCGACGTTGAGTGCTTCCAGCAGCGGCAGGCCACTGGGGAACTCGTGCCAGGTGACGTCGATGCCGTCGGCCTTGAGGGCTTTTTCCAGGGTGCCCTGGGTTTTCAGCAAGGTGATCAGGGTCGAGGATTTCTGGTAGCCGATGCGTACGGTTTCCTCGGCCTGAGCGTTCAGGGCGGTGCAGAGGCCCAGTGTGGCAAGGCCTGCGATGAAAAGGCGATGGAGCGAAAACTGGGGCATGGCGTGCTCGACTCTTAATGGATTAAGGTGAGCTTATTGTTCTAAAAAACATTCGATAAATAATTTTTCGATCTTAGCTTAGGCCTTTATCGGGTGCGCCGTTCGCGGCCTTTCAGCGTCAGGATGAAGGAGGGCGGTATGCAGTTGTATGTTGTTCGTCACGGCGAAACTCAAGCCAATGCCGAGGGGCGTTACCAGGGCTCGCTGGACATTGATCTCAACGAACGGGGCGTGCTGCAGGCGCGGGAGTTGCGGGAAAAATTGCCGGCGCAGATCGACGCCGTCATCGTCTCGCCGCTGCGCAGGGCTCAGCAAACGGCGGCCATTGTGTTTGCGGATGATGGGCTGCAACTGCCTACGCTGGATGCGTTTCGTGAGCGCGGCGTGGGGGTGTTTGAGGGACTGACCCAGGCGGAGGCGGCGCAGCGTTATCCCGACCTTTGGGCGCAGAATATTACCCGGCAATGGGAGCGGGCACCCACGGACGGTGAGTCAATCTCGCAGTTCGTCGAGCGCATCCGGGGCGGATTGAATCAGTTGCTGGTGAACCATGGGCAACAGGTGGTGGTGCTGGTTGCCCATGGGGTTGTCGCCAAGGCGATTCGCGCATTGGTTCGCGATGATTTCTCAGACTTCCTCGACTGGCAGTTGCGCAATGGCGAAGTGCTGAGTCTCAACATCGACGCAGAGCCCAATGTGGCGAGGGAGCTTGCTCCCGTTGGGGTGCGAAGCGCCCCCTGGTAGGCCTCTGCGGTCTTTCAGGATGGGCCGGTCAATGCTTTTGGGGTTGCTGCGCAACCCAGCGGGAGCAAGCTCCCTCGCCACAGTGTGGGTGTGAGTCATGTCTACAGGGGAACGCTCAACGCCTGCGCAAACGCCTGGGGCGTAGGGCTTTCCGGCCAGGTCGGAACACCCTCCGCCAGCGTTACCCACGGCTGCTTGTGCCGCAGCCAGATATGCGCCACCGGCTGCACGGACGGGCTCTCATCCAGTGTCCCGACCCGCAGCACAACCAACCCCGGCGCGGCCGTCGTGGTGTTGCAGATCCGCGTATGGCACACCCCGCACAACCGATGTTCCGAGCGCTGCCCATCAACGTCATAGGCATATTCCGTCAGCGAACCGTCAACCCGCAGCGCATCCGCCGGCAACAGCGCATGCAGGGCAAACGCGCTGCCGCTCCAGGTCTGGCAGTGGCGGCAATGGCAGGCATACACCGCCAGCGGCGCGTCGGTATCGAGGGTGTAGGTCACGCGGGCGCAGCGACATTGGCCGGTGAGTGTCATCAAAAACGATCCTGTGCAAAGTGAGGGCGAAAGCCCCATCGGTTATGCTCGCCAGCATGCCGCAGCCTCCGAACAAAGAACATCCGCCAAAACTGCCCAGCGGCTCACAGGAAATGTATGAACGCCCCGCAACTCCAATGGGAAACCCAGCGCGCCTTCCTCGCCGTGTTGCGCACCGGCAGCCTGTCGGGCGCGGCCCGTTTGCTGGGGATCGCCCAGGCCACCGCGCGGCGAAGGATCGAGGCCCTGGAGCAGAGCGTCGGGGTCAGCCTGTTTATCCGCTCACCCGCCGGGCTGTTGCCCACCGACACGGCCAAGGACCTGATCAGCCACGTTGAAGCGATGGCCGTTGCCGCCAACGCCTTCAGCCGCGCAGCCTCGGCCGACACGGCCCTCGCCGGCGGCACGGTGCGGCTCACCAGCGGCAAGCTGCTGGGCGTTGAAGTGCTGCCGCCCATGTTGCGCAGCCTGCGCCGTGATCATCCGCAATTGGCCATCGAACTGAGCGTATCCAATCGGCTCCAGGCACTTGCCCGGCAAGAGGCCGACGTCGCCGTACGCATCCGTCGCCCGGTCGAATCCACGGTGGTCGCGCGCAAGGTCGGCGACCTTCACGTAGGGTTGTACGCCGCACCCGAACTGTTGGCAGAGCAGGGCACGCCGGACACCGTTGCGCAATTGCACGGCTACCCGCTGATCGGGCCGGACCGCAACTTGCTGGAGATCGAATTCCTGGGTGAGCGCGGTTTCGACTGTTCGGCGCCCAGTACGGTGATTCGCACCGACGATCACCTCGCGCAGTTGGCCGCTCTGCGTGCGGGGCTGGGGATCGGCGTGTGTTCAGCCCAGGTGGCACAACGTCACGGGCTGGTGCGGGTGTTGCCCGCGCAGGTGGATTTCAAGGTTGACGTGTGGATCGCCATGCATCAGGACATGCGCAAGGTCCCGCGCATCGCCGTGGTGTTCGATGGCTTGGGCGCGGCCCTGACGGACTTCTTTCAGCCGCGATAACGCAACGCTTCCACCAACAGCGCAAATGCGGGTGAAGCCTGGCGGCCACCATGACCCATATCGCGATTAACGAAATGCTCGACGGCAAGGTGGTGGACTGTATGGAGCAGGTCAGCGACGCTCAGTACTCGACCGCGCAATAACACCTGAACGGTGCTCCTCCTCGCGCAACTGGGCGCTCATGGTGTCGCAACTGTGCGTCCACGCCCTCAGCCATTCAGGCATCGCGGGTGATACCTCGGCCAATCCCAGCTCCCGCACAAAATCTGCGGCGGGGAGGGTGCCCTTGGCCGAGCGAAACAGCCCGCGCATCACCACTACTCCGACCACGCGGCCCCGGCTGACGAAGCGGTGCTCCATCACGCTCCATTTTTGATCCCAGCCCAGAATCCGGGTGTGGATTTCAAACGCTTCGAACAGCTTCAATTCCCGTCGGAACTTGCCCCAGGTGTCACCGACAACCGGCAGCGCCTTATTGCGCAAAGCCACGCGAAATGCGCCGCTGCGCAGTACGAAATCCATGCGCCCGACATCGGCCAGGGTGAAATACCGGCCGTTGGTGACGTGCCGGTTGAGGTCAAGGTCCAGCGGCCAGACACGCATCCGTACAACGGTGGTGGCCAGGCCATCGACGGGCTTGCGCCAGGGGCGCCGAAACAGCATGAGCAGTAAGCGAAACCAGAGATTCATGAATTAGCCGAGCAGTGATTGAAGCTCGCACTGTAGTGCGGAGGAATCAGGTAAGGTAGGTGCGCAAATGACTTATTTCATGCGAAAAGCGCAATCTGGAATTTTTATGCACATTACCCTGCTCCTGGCCGATCGGTGTTCGGCTGCCAGCGCCACGCTCGCCCTTGAGATGCTGAGTGCGGCCAATCTGTTTGCCGAGGGCAAGCAGCCCTTTGAAGTGGTCGTCGTCTCGCTCGACGGTCAGGTCGTCAACGCTTGGGGCGGGCAGTGCTTGCAGGTTGATTGTTCGATGGCACAAGTAGGGCACACGGATCTGGTGCTGATACCGGGGTTTTTGTTCACCTTGAAAGAGGCCTTGCCGGCGTTTCCCGCCTACGGTGCATGGCTGCGCAAGCAGCACGCGCAAGGCGCGGTGGTTGCATCAATGTGCACCGCCGCGTTCATGCTTGCCGAGAACGGTCTACTGGATGGGTTGCGCGCCACCACTCACTGGGCTTTTGCCGAACTCTTTGCCCGGCGCTACCCCGGGGTGACGTTGCAGGAGACGCAGATCCTCTGTGAAGAAAACCGGGTGATCACCAGCGGCGGGGCGAGTGCTGCGATGGACCTGCTGTTGCATCTGATACGCCGCTTCGGCACACCGGAGTTGGCGCATACCTGCAGCAAGTACCTGCTGATCGACAACGTGCGCAGTGAGCAATCCATCTATGTGATGTGGTCATCGCCTAAAAATCACGGCGACGGAGATATTTTGCGGGTGCAACACTGGCTGGAGCAGCACTTTGCACAAGCCGTTGTAATCGATGACCTGGCTCGGCGCTTTGGTTTTGGCGTTCGCAATTTCAAGCGGCGCTTCAAGGAGGCCACCGGCTATACACCCATTGCCTACCTGCAAACCCTGCGTTTGGAGCGGGCCAAGCTACTGCTGGAAACCACCCGCATGACGCTGGACAGCATCACCTACGCCGTAGGCTATGAGGACAGCAATTCCTTCCGCCGCTTATTTGAGCAACGGGTGGGTGTGTTGCCGGTGGCTTATCGCAAGAAATTCCAGCCCGCCCTCAACTGAGTCAGCGCCGCAACTGCGGCTCGCCTTCAATGCAGCTCACCAGAAACTCCATCACCACCTTCACCGAAGGCGAGCGGCGCATATCCGGATACACCGTCAGCCAGATATCGCGAACCGGGCCTTCGGTGTTTGTTGCCAGGCGCACCAATGCCGGGTCGTGATCGCCCACCAGCGTGGGCAACACCACTGCACCCACCTGGGCCCGGGCGGCCATTTGCTGGGTGATCAGGTCGCTGGCGGCGAAGGCAATCGTGCGGTTGCCGCGTACCTGATGCATCCACGCCTGTTGGGGCAGGTGGTCGCGGGTGGCGTCATAGGCAATGAACGTCCACTGTTCAGCGGGTAACTGCTTGAGCTCGGGCGTGGCATAGAGCCGGAAACGCACGGCGCCGACCTTTCTGCGTACCAGCGCTTCCTCATCGGGACGCACCGTGCGCAGGGCAATGTCGGCTTCGCCTTTGTCGAGGGCGGCCAGCGTCGTCGAGGACATCAACACGATATTCAGCTTGGGATACTGCGCCCTGAACCGTGCGACATGGGGCGCGATGCAGTGGATGGCAATCGACGGCGGGCAACTGACCCGCACGGTGCCGGCCACTTCGATCGAGGCCACGCGGGACAGGCGCATCACTTCGGTGGCCATCTCGCCCATGCCGGCCGCCAGCTTCGCCAGTGCCAGGCCTTCCTCGGTGAGCGGCCGGCTGCGGGGCAGGCGATCCACCAGTTTGACGCCGAGGGCTTTTTCCAGGGCATCGACGCGCCGGCCGACGGTGGCGTGTTCCACCTGCAGCTCGCGGGCGGCAGCCGACAGCGACTGGGTGCGTGCCAGTACGGTGAAGAAAAACAGATCCTGCCAGTCGAACATCGGGTTATTTCCGCACGGAGGTTGGGAGGTATTGGGGAATTCTCGTACAGAGTAGCGCCTTTTACCATGGCGCATTCCCACTGCAAACGGAGTTGTCTCGCGATGAAAGCCCTCACCCTTGAAACCTACGGCGGCCCGGAAGTTGTTCAACTGCGCCACGATGTCCCTACACCTCAGGTGACACCCGGCCATGTGCTGGTCAAGGTGGCCTGCGCCGGGATCAATTTCATGGATGTGCACACCCGCCAGGGCAAATACGCCAGCTCGGTGACCTACCCGGTTAGGCTGCCGTGCACCTTGGGCATGGAAGGGGCCGGTGTGGTGGTGGCGGTGGGCGAGGGCGTGAGCCATCTGGCGCCGGGTGATCGAGTGGCCTGGTGCATTTCATGGGGCGCGTTCGCCGAATACGCCAGCGTACCCGCCGCGCGAGTGGCGCAGATTCCCAATGCGATCGGCTTCGATCAGGCGGCTGCGGCGATGTTCCAGGGCTGCACGGCTCACTACCTGATTGAAGATGTTGCGCGGTTGCAGGCGGGCAACAGCTGCCTGATCCATGCCGCGTCCGGCAGCATCGGCCAGTTGCTGGTGCAAATGGCCCGGCGACTCGGTGCCACGGTATTCACCACCGGCAGCAGCGTCGAAAAGTGCGCGATTGCCCTTGAGCGTGGCGCGGATCAGGCCTGGCAATACGACGGGTTTGCCGAGCGAGTCTTGCAGGTAACGCAGGGGCGGGGTGTGGACGTGGTGTTCGATTCGGTGGGTAAGGCCACCTTGCGTGAAAGCTTCAAGGCCTGTCGTACGCGGGGGCTGATCGTCAATTACGGCAACGTCTCCGGTTCGATCACTGACCTCGATCCGATGGAGTTGGGGGAGGCCGGTTCACTGTTCCTGACTCGCCCACGGCTCAACGACCACATGGCTGACGGGCCTACGGTGCAGAGGCGTGCCAATGCGGTGTTCGCGGCGATACTTGAAGGTTCGCTGACGGTGGATATCGAAGGGCATTACGCCCTGGAAGAGGTGCAGCAGGTGCACGCGAGGATTGAGGCACGGCAGCAGATTGGCAAGGCGGTGGTGTGGCTGGACCGTGAACTTCACTAATGGCCAGAGAGCTTGTGTGGCGAGGGAGCTTGCTCCCGCTGGGCTGCGAAGCGGCCCCAACACCTGCCAATGGGGTCTTCCTGGAGAAACGCGGTGAGTTCATTGGGGCTGCTGCGCAGCCCAGCGGGAGCAAGCTCCCTCGCCACAGGGGTCGTGGCGCTTGTGAGGATCAGTTAACAGCAGGCGAAAAAAAGCCGGCTGATCAGGCCGGCTGGGGGGTGAACCGCGAACCACAGTCGTTACGCGCGGTTTTCCATCAGGCGGTCTGCACCACCTTCAGCCACACGGTTTTCTTGAAGACGGTCAGCACCACCTTCAGCTACACGGTTGCCCTGGAGACGTTCAGCGCCACCTTCAGCAACACGACGTTCCAGCAGGCGATCAGAACCACCTTCAGCAACACGACGTTCCAGCAGGCGATCAGACCCGCCTTCAGCAACACGACGTTCCAGCATACGGTCAGACCCACCCTCAGCCACGCGGCTGTCCATCAGGCGATCCGCGCCGCCTTCAGCGAGGGCAGGTTGGGTAAAGGCGCTTACAGCAAGTACCGAGAAAGCGAGGCTAAGCAAGAGTTGGCGTTTCATGAGGGTGTGCTCCGGGAAAGTCGTTGGTTGGTATGGATGCGATGTTACGCGGCAGATTTTTTAAGAGAACTTCATTGGGCTGATGGTGACTATCGACGCCAGCGATGGCCCGTTTTCCCGGGCCATCGCGTCGCTCATCACGGCATTTCTGGCAGTTCCCGAGGGCGCAGGTCGAACACCAGCACCTCGGCGTCCTCCCCATGGCTCAGGTGAATCTCCCGCTCATCGCGCACTCGGGCGCCGTCGCCTTCGTGCAAGCGCTGGCCATTGACTTCAACGCTGCCCCGCGCCACATGGATGTAGGCGTAGCGTTCCGGGGCCAGCGGCAGGCTGGCGGTTTCAAAGCCGTTGAACAGCCCGGCATACACCCGCGCGTCCTGGCGCACGCCGAGGGAGCCGTCGGTGCCTTCCGGCGAGATGATCAACTGCAACCGGCCGCGTTTCTGCGCCTCGGTGAAGTGCTCCTGCTGATAGCGCGGTTCGGCGCCCGCCACATCCGGCACGATCCAGATTTGCAGGAAGTGCACGCCCTGGGTGTGGCTGTGGTTGAACTCGCTGTGGGCCACGCCGCTGCCGGCGCTCATCAGTTGCACATCGCCGGGGCGAATCACCGAACCGGTGCCCAGGGTGTCCTTGTGTTCCAGGGCGCCTTCGAGCACATAGGAGAAAATCTCCATGTCGCGGTGCGGGTGTTGGCCGAAGCCCTTGCCGGCGGCAACCCGGTCATCGTTGATCACCAGCAGGTCGGAAAAACCCTGTTCTTTGGGATTCCAGTAGTTGGCGAACGAGAAGGTGTGGAACGACTTCAACCAACCGTGATTGGCGGCGCCGCGTTCCGAGGCTTTGCGAAGGGTCAGCATGGGGTGTTCTCCTCAAGGGAAGCCTGGCTGCGAGATGCAGGGCTTCGGTGTGAGGAGAAGATTACTGGTTAACGATAGGTTGATTAAGAAGCTGAAATCGGAATGACTGTCTCTTTTAGATTGACGATCGCCAGCTGTGCCGTCCGCAGATGATGGCGGTAGCGCAGCTGAAGTTTGCGCCAGGCCATCGGGTTCACGCCTTCGCTGCGGCTGAACAGGTGACAGAAGTGCGCCTGGTCGCAGAACCCGCATTCCTGGCTGATCTGCGTCAGGCTCAGGGCGGATCCGGTGATCAGCACCTTGGCCTGCTTGATGCGTTGCTGGCGAATCCATTCCTGGGGCGATACACCGGTGGTGCGCTTGAAGGCCCTGGAGAAATGGCTGCGGGACAGCTCACAGGCGCGAGCCAGTTCCGTCACCTCCAGGGGGCCAGCAAGATTGGCGAGGATCAATTGCTTGACCCTCTGTTCCCGCTCTGAACACAGGGTCCCGGTTGCAGCTGCTGGTTGAGCCATGATCGCTATCCGTGGTCGATGGGCGCTTGTTTTCACACACCTTACCGGTGAATGAATCCCCAGTGTAGACCGCTGCAAGCATCTGTTGAACTGAGCACATGCATGCAATTTTTCTGGATCGGGCCGTCGCACACTAGCGCGAACGTTCAAGCATCCAGGGGAAGGGCACGATGGACTCAACAGCACAAGGCGGGCCGGACGAGGTCGTGACCCTGGTGGTCAAGCACCGCATAAAACCCGGGCTTGAAGCCGACTACGAAGCCTGGCTGCGACGCATTGTGCGTATTGCCGGTGAGCGTCCCGGCCACCTCGGCGTTGACGTGGTGCGCAGCAAGCAGGGCGGCCTTGCGCTGTTCACCTGCGTGCTGCGTTATCGCTCCACCGAAGACCTGGAGCGCTGGCTCGATTCGCCGCAGCGCCTGGAGCTGATCAACCAAGCCGCACCGATGCTGGCCGACGGCGACCAGACCGAAGTCGGCGCGGTCAACGAGTTCTGGTTCTCGCCCCTGGCCGATGCTGCCGCCAAGCCGCCGCGCTGGAAACAGGCAGTGGTCACGCTGCTGGTGATCCTGCCGCTGACGTTGCTGGTGCCGATCATCTGGGGCCCGGTACTGCGGCTGCACCCGTTCCTGTCCAACTACATCGTCGCCACCTTCCTGGTCACCCTGACCATCGTTGTACTGGTGGTTTACCTGCTGATGCCGGCGGCCACCCGCCTGTTCGCGCCCTGGCTTGAAGCCTCTGTAAAGGAAACCCTATGAACGCCGACCTGATTCTGTTCAATGGCCAGTTCCACACCGTGGACCGTGAAAATCCCCGCGCCACGGCAGTTGCGATCCACCAGGGACGCTTCGTCGCGGTGGGCACCGACGGTGAAGCCATGGCCCTGCGCGGCAGTGGTACCCAGGTCATCGACCTCAAGGGTCGCACCGTCATCCCTGGCCTCAACGACTCGCACCTGCACCTGATCCGTGGCGGCCTGAACTACAACCTCGAACTGCGCTGGGAAGGCGTGCCGTCACTGGCCGATGCCCTGCGCATGCTCAAGGATCAGGCTGACCGCACGCCCACGCCGCAGTGGGTGAGGGTGGTAGGCGGCTGGAACGAATTCCAGTTCGCTGAAAAGCGCATGCCCACCCTCGACGAACTCAACCAGGCCGCCCCCGACACGCCGGTGTTCGTGCTGCACCTGTATGACCGCGCCTTGCTCAACCGTGCCGCCCTGCGGGTGGCCGGCTACACCAAGGACACGCCGAACCCGCCCGGCGGCGAGATCGTGCGCGACCATAACGGCAACCCCACCGGCATGCTGGTGGCGCGGCCCAACGCGATGATTCTCTACGCGACCCTGGCCAAGGGCCCGAAACTGCCCCTGGAATACCAGGTGAATTCCACCCGCCAGTTCATGCGCGAACTCAACCGCCTGGGCCTGACCAGTGCCATCGACGCCGGCGGTGGTTTCCAGAACTATCCCGACGATTACGCCGTGATCGAACAGTTGGCCAAGGACCAGCAACTGACCGTGCGCATCGCGTACAACCTGTTCACCCAGAAGCCCAAGGAAGAACTCAGCGACTTCAAGAACTGGACCGGCAGCGTGACCCTGCATCAGGGCGACGACTACCTGCGCCACAACGGCGCCGGCGAAATGCTGGTGTTCTCGGCGGCCGACTTCGAAGACTTCCTCGAACCACGCCCAGACCTGCCGCTGACCATGGAGCAGGAACTGGAGCCGGTGGTGCGCCACCTGGTGGAACAGCGCTGGCCGTTCCGCCTGCACGCCACCTACAACGAGTCGATCTCGCGGATGCTCGACGTGTTCGAGAAGGTCAACCGCGACATCCCGTTCAACGGCTTGCCATGGTTCTTCGACCACGCCGAAACCATCACCCCGCAGAACATCGAGCGCGTGCGGGCGCTGGGCGGCGGCATCGCGATCCAGGACCGCATGGCGTTCCAGGGTGAGTACTTTGTGGAGCGCTACGGCGCCAAGGCCGCCGAGGCCACGCCGCCGATCAAACGCATGCTCGCCGAAGGCGTGCCGGTGGGCGCAGGCACCGACGCCACCCGGGTGTCGAGCTACAACCCCTGGACCTCGCTGTACTGGATGGTCAGCGGCCGCACCGTCGGCGGGCTGGAACTGCACGCCGAGGGGCTGCCCCGGCTGACGGCCCTGGAACTGTTCACCCACGGCAGCGCCTGGTTCTCCTCCGAGCAGGGCAAGAAGGGCCAGATCAAGGTCGGCCAACTGGCGGACGTGGCGGCACTGTCGGCGGACTTCTTCAGTGTCGACGAGGAAGCCATCAAGTGGATCGAATCGGTACTCACCGTGGTCGGCGGCAAGGTGGTCTACGGCGCCGGCGACTTTGAAGATTTCGCACCACCCAGCGTGCCGGTGCTGCCGGACTGGTCGCCGGTGGTCAAGGTACCGGGCCACTGGCGCCCGGCGTCAGCGCTGCAAGCCCAGGTGCACCAATGCAGCGGCCCCTGTGGCGTGCATGCCCATAGCCATGAACGGGCGCGTCTCTCGAACGTGCCGGTCAGCGACTTCCAGGGTTTCTGGGGCGCGTTTGGCTGCTCGTGTTTTGCCTTCTGAATCTAACCCCCAAAGGAGTGTTCCCATGACTTACAAACGCCTGAACAAAGATGACGCCGTGGTGCTGCTGGTGGATCACCAGACCGGCCTGATTTCCCTGGTGCAGGACTTCTCGCCCAACGAGTTCAAGAACAACGTGCTGGCCCTGGCGGACCTGGCCAAGTTCTTCAAGCTGCCGACTATCCTCACCACCAGTTTCGAAAGCGGCCCCAACGGCCCGATGGTGCCGGAGCTGAAAGAACTGTTCCCGGACGCGCCGTACATCCCGCGCCCTGGCCAGATCAACGCGTGGGACAACGAAGACTTCGTCAAGGCAGTGAAAGCCACCGGCCGCAAGCAACTGATCATTGCCGGGGTGGTGACCGACGTGTGCGTAACCTTCCCGACGCTGTCGGCCCTGGCTGAAGGGTTTGAAGTGTTTGTGGTGACCGATGCGTCGGGCACCTTCAATGAGACCGTGCAACAGGCGGCGTGGGCACGCATGACGGCGGCCGGTGCACAGCTGGTGAACTGGTTCTCGGTGGCCTGCGAGCTGCAGGTGGACTGGCGCAACGACATGGAAGGCTTGGCGAATCTGCTGTCGCCGCGTATTCCCAACTATCGCAATTTGATGAACAGCTACTCGGCGCTGACGGCCAAATAAACCGCTCTCTGATATGCAGGTAATCCAATGTGGGAGCGGGCTTGCTCGCGAAGGCGGTGTGCCAGTCAATACATGTACCGACTGACCCACCGCCTTCGCGAGCAAGCCCGCTCCCACATTTTGATTTGTGGTGTGGCGACTGACCGGTTATAAAACAGCCCAGCGTCCACCGAGAAGCGACAATGAACCCCTTCGAAGACATGCGCCTGTTTTGCCAGGTCATGGAATCCGGCAGTTTCACCGCTGCCGCCGAGCATCTTGGCCTGTCCAAGCAATTTGTCAGCCGCCGCCTGATCCAGCTGGAAGAGCGCCTCGGCGTACGCCTGCTCAACCGCTCCACCCGCCGCCTGGACGTCACGCCGCTGGGCCAGAGTTACTACGAATCCGCCCTGCGCCTGCTCAGTGAAGTCGAGCAAGTGGAGCAGGGCATCGCCGGGCAAAACACCGAGCCCCGAGGCACCATTCGCCTGAGCGCGCCGTTGTCGTTTGCCATGGCGCACCTGGGTTGCCTGTTGCCGCTGTTCCTGCAACGCCACCCTCATGTCACCGTGGAAGTGGACCTCAGCGACCGCCCGGTAGACCTCATCAGCGAGGGCTACGACCTGGTGCTGCGCATCGGCACCCTCGAGGATTCGACCCTGATCGCCCGACGCATCGCCAGTGTGCAGCGCGTCTACTGCGCCAGTCCCGACTACCTGGCCCGCCACGGCACGCCGCAGAGTCCCGATGACCTGGCCGATCACGCATGCCTGCCTTACGGCCATGGTCGCCAGGTCCAATGGCACTTCAAGGTCGATGGCAAACCCCATACCCGCAACGTCAGCGGGCGCATGCGGGTCAACAACGGTGAGCTGCTGCGGGATGCCGCCGTGGCCGGGTTGGGCATCACCTATCTACCCCATTTTATCGTTGCCCAAGCCTTGCAGGACGGCCGCCTGGTGACGCTGCTGGATGACTGCGCGCCCGAACCCCTGACCCTTTCCGCCGTTTACCCCCAGCACCGCCAGAGCTCGCGCCCGGTGCAGGCGTTGATCGAGTTCCTACGTGAACGCCTGGCCGGCGGTTGTTGAATCAGAACGCGTACTGCACCCGGCTGTAGTAATACCCGCCGGTAAACCCGAACGGCGAATAGCTGCCCCAGTTATCGCCGAACGACGAGTTCTTCACGCCGATGTGATCCGGGTATTTGTCGAACAGGTTCTGCGCACCTACGGCCACCGTCAGCTGTTTGCTGATCGCGTAGGCCACGTCGAGGTCAGTGATCCACTTGGCCGAATACGTGCGGTCCAGGCTCGCGTCGCTGGAGCTGTTGACCTCGGTGTAGGTGCCGTAGCGAGTCAGGCGCAAGTTGACGTCGAAGTCGTGGATCGCCCAGTCGGCGGAGAAGATCATCTTGCTGCTGGGTGAGGTCTTGGTGATCAGTGCCCGTGACTGGCGACCCATCAACTGGAAGTTGCCCAGGGCGGCGAGCTGCGCCGGGGTGTCGTTGACGCTGAGGATCTGCGTGTGGTTGTAGTTCAGCGCCGCCGTCCATTTCACCGAGCCGTAGCGGTCGAGGTTCTGCCGGTAGTTGCCCACCACGTCCACCCCGGAGGTGCGGGTGTTGGCGCCGTTGGTGAAGTACTGCGCGCCCGCCGTGGCCGGTACGCCGATGCTGTCCAGCAGGGAGGCAATGCCCGGGCCCTGGAAGCGTTCGCTGAGCACCAGGCGGTCCCGCAGGTTGATCACGTAGCCGTCCACCGTGAGGCTCAAGTCATCGCTTGGGGTCACGGCGAAACCGAGGCTGAAGTTGGTCGAGCGCTCCGGCTTCAGTGACTTGGCACCCAATGCCTGAGCGCCGGCGGAATCCACCGGCAGGATCACGTAGTTATACGACTGGTACACGCCATTGATGGTGTCGAACCCGGTGGAGCGTGCGGTGAAGATCTCGTTGGCCAGGGACGGTGCGCGAAAGCCGTTGCTCACGGTGCCGCGCAGGGCGAACACCGGGTTGAACGCATACCGCGTGCTGAGCTTGCCGCTGCGGGTACCGCCGACGCCTTCGTTGTAATGTTCGTAGCGTCCGGCCACGCCGATGTACCACTGCTCGGTGGGGTAGAACCCGAGGTCGACATAGCTGGCGACGCTGTTGCGGCTGACCTTCTGCGCGTCTTCCGGACGGATGCCGTTGGTGACCTGAGCCCCCGGATCGGGACGCTGCCCGGCACGCGGATGGCCTGCCGGGAACACGTAGCCGCCATCGATATAGGAAGCCTCGGAGCCGGCGCGGGTCTCGTAGCTCTCGCGCCGGTGCTCCAGGCCGAACGCCACGTCCAGCGGCTTGGCCAGGCCGATCTCGTAGGTGTTTTTCAGGTCGAGGTTGGTGGTGAGCTGGTCGGCGATGTAGATCCCGGAGGTGAACTTGTTCGGTGTGCTTTCGCCCAGGGACGGGTTCTGGTTGTCGTAGGTGCGCTGCTTGGCGTAGTTGCGCCCGTAGGTGCTGCTCAGGTCCCAACCCCAACCGCCGCCGAGGTCATTGCCCTTGGCACCGAAGGCCGATTGGAAGTCGGTCTCGTTGACCAGCCAGTACGGGCTGTAGCCATCGGGGTATCCATTGGGCCCGGTGGTGATGGTATTGCGGCCGTTGGGCAGGCGGAAGTTCTGGCCGTCGTTGTTCTCCCGGGTGGCCAGGGTGGAAAACGAGTACAGCGTCAGGTTGTCGTTCAGCGGCAGGTCGAGGTTGTACGCCACATCGCCCAACTGGCTGCGGGGCGAGCCGTAGCCTTTGTAGGTGTGGTGGCTGGAGGTGGCTTCGCGCGGGTCGGGGGAACCGTCCGCCAGCGGGTAGTAATGGCTGCTGTAGCCGTTGCTGCCGGCCTTGTTGTCGCGCTCCTGGTAGCGGGTGTCGAGGGACACGTTGAGCACCCCGGCTTCCCCCACCTGGAAGCCATAGTTCAGCGCCTCCTGGCCGGTGCCGCGCTTGCCGTCGTAGTTCTGGCCCAGGGTGGTGTCGGAACTGCCGCCGGTGGTCTGCTTGAGGATGATATTGATCACCCCGGAAATCGCATCCGAGCCGTATTGCGCCGCTGCACCGTCGCGCAGCACCTCCACATGGTCGATGGCAGCCACCGGGATCAGGTCGAGGTCGCTGGGGGCCGCGCCGCTGTTGATGCCGTTGATGTTCAGGGTGGCGCTGGTATGGCGGCGTTTGCCGTTGACCAGCACCAGTACGTGAGAGGCGGTGAGGCCGCGTAGGGTGGCCGAACGCACCACGCCGCTGGCATCCCAGCCGGCGCGGTCGGGCAGGTTGAACGAGGGGATGAGCTTGCCCAACGCTTCGAGCAAACTCGGCTTGCCCACGGCCCGCAGTTGTTCGCCGCTGATCACATCAATCGGCGTGGGGCTGGTGGTGACGGTGCGTTGTTCGGCGCCACGGTTGCCGGTGACCACCACGGTGTCGAGGGTGGGGGAGCGGTCTTCGGCAGATTCGACGCCGAAGGACGCCAGGCCGCACGCCAGCGAGAGCGGCAGGAGTTTCAGATGATTGTACCGATGTAGCCTTTTACGGTGAGCGAGCTTGCTGTGGCCAGGGAGCTTGCTGTGGTGAGGAAGCTTGCTGTGACGAGGGAGCTTGCTGTGGTGAGGGAGCTTGCTGTGGCGAGGGAGCTTGCTCCCGCTGGGCTGCGTAGCAGCCCCAATACCGTCGCCACAGTCTTCCGGGGAAATTGCGGAGTCAGGCTTCAGGGCCGCTGCGCGCCCCAGCGGGAGCAAGCTCCCTCGCCACAAAGGTGCCGTCAGCCAGTTGAATTTTCGCATGAGAGTGGAGCTCCTTGGTCTCGAGTGATGTCCCTGTCAGCGTTTGCGCGCGGCAACCGCTTCGATTTCTACCAGCCCGCCGGGCAATGGCAACGCGACGACTTGCACCGCGGTGCGCGCCGGTTTTTTCGGCTGCTCGGCACTGCCGAAAAACGGCGTGTAGCCTTCCTGCAACCCGGCAAAGTCGAGCTTGCCGCCCTTGGCTGGATCGCCCACCAGGAATATCCGCAGCTGCACCACATCTCCCAAATCCAGGCCCTGGCCTTGCAGCACACCCTTGAGCTTGTTGAGGATCGACGTGGTCTGGATGGCCGTGTCGCCATAGGCGGCAAACGAGTCTTTCGGCGCCTTGGGGTCATGCAGGTCGGCCAGCAACCCACTCACAAACAGCAGCTCGGTCTGTGGCGGCACCGACACCGCCAATGAGATCGGGAAATTCGAGTTCGGCAGCGGCACGCGCTTGATCTCATCGGCGTGGGCGGCAAGGGTGGTGGCGGTCATCAGCAGTCCTGCAAAAAGCGTCTTCATCGGTTCATTCCTTGAGAGAGAAAAGTCAGGCGGCGACGCCCGGTTGCTGGCGTTCGGCATGCCGGCCGATCAGCGAGACGATGCGCCGCGCCGAATCGGCGGCGCTGTTCTGCCAGATGCCGACGCCGCCGTGGGCGAGGGCGTCGCTGGCCAGGTACGTGCGGCCCTGGGGCTCGTTGAGCAGGCGGTAGGCGCTTTCGCCGACCTCGTCGTTGACGATCCACGGGCCCTTGCTGTAGCTGACTTTCGACCAGTTGATCGCCACCGGTTTTTGCAGCTTGGCGCTGTGGCCGGGGTGCAACAGCTCCACCGCCTGGCGTGAGGAGGCGAACTGTTCGGCCAGGGATTTCTGGCTGAAGGCCTGGGCCGATTCACTGGTGTTGTAGGCCGCCACCAGAATCCCCTGGGCGCTGTTGAGGCGGTCGCTGGGGTACCACAGGCCTTTGACTTCATGGTCGAGGTACGACAGGCCGCCGTAGATGTTGAAGTCGGTTTCCCAGAAGCGCGGCGCCTGCCAGGCCACCTTGTTGGCCTGGTCGCTTTGCGCGGTCTGGATCGCCTGCTTGAAGGGTGCCGTGAAGTTGGTTGGCAGCTTGGCCAGCAGCGGCAAGGGCACGGTGACAATCGCATAGTCGGCACTCAGCACCTGGGTCTTGCCGCTGATGCGGTCGCGGTAGGTGATTCGGCTGCCTTGCTCCGAGGTCTGGATATCGCTGACTTCGGCGTTGAAGCGCACCGCATCTTTCAGATGTTCGTAGAAGGCATACGGAATGCGGTCCATGCCGCCCACCGGCTGGAACATGGTGGAGGAAAACTCCGGGATTTCATCGAACACCAGCGCGCCCCACAGCTTGGGATTGAGCAGGGTCTGCAGCTCCAGCGGCGCGCGGGTCACGCCGGTCTGGTCGCCGGCGCCGGGCACGCGGGTGTAGCCGGAGCGCACCGAACCCTTGTATTGCAGGTCGCCGTTGAGGTCGCCGTACACTTTGAGGAAACTCAGCAGCGCCTTGCGGTCATCCACGCTCAGGTCCTGGTCCAACGCCTTGCGGCTGACCGTGCGGGCCAGCAGTTCCGAGAGCTGGCCGCGGGTGTCGTTGACCGCCTGGCGCAGCTGGAATGCCGGTTGCTGCGTATCCGGCCGGGCCAGGGCGTTGCGGCTGCTGTTGACCAGTACTTGCAGCTCCACACCCAGCTCGCGGCAGTAGCCGAGGATCGTCTGGTGGTGGCTGGGAATACGCGCGGGGCCGGCGTTGAAAAACTGCCCGTCATCAAAGTCGACGGTCTGGCTGACGCCGTCGTCGAAATCGACCTTGGTGCCTCGGCGCAGGGTCCAGTTGCGTCCACCCACCCGGTCGCGGGCTTCCAGGATCGTCACGTTGAACCCGGCCTTGCGCAGCTCATAGGCGCTGACCAGCCCGGAGATCCCGGCGCCGACCACCACCACCTGCTTGCCTTTGCCAGTGCTGCCCAATTGCAGTGGGGTAAAGCTCGATGCCACCGCCTGAGGCGTCAGCCCCAGCGCGCCCAATGCGCTGACAGCGGCGGAATAACCGCCCACGGCGGCAATACGGGAAATCAGTTCCCTGCGGGTAAAAGCCATGATTCGCTCCTTGAGATAGCGGTTTGTCAGAGGTCGTAGCGCACGGTCAGCAACAGGGTTCGCGGGTCGTTGACCGAGTAGTAGCGGGCGCCGCTGGAGGGCACGTAGCCCACCGACTGCGGGTAGGCGCGGTCCAGCAGGTTTTTCACCGCCAGGGTGGTGGTCCAGTGGCCGTCGCCACTGATGTAGCGGGTGTTGGCGTTCCAGAAGGTCTGTTGCGGGATTTCCTGGATGTCGTCGTTCAATGCGTTGGCGTAGGACTTGGTCTGGAACTGCGCATCGGTGCCTGCCAGCCAGGTGCCCGGCAGCCCGGCCGGGATGGTGTAGTTCAGGCCAACGCTTGCATTCCAGCGTGGCGAGAACACCAGTTGCTTGCCGTTGGCATCCACCCCGGCACCGCTGGCGTTCTGGAAGTCGTCGTACTTGCTTTGCAGGTAGCCGACGTTGGCGGTCAGTTGCAGGTCGCGGCTCAGGGCCGTGAGGGTTTCCAGCTCCACGCCGTAGGTGTGGGCACGGCCGACGTTGGTGCGCAGGCTCACCCCCAGCGCCGGGTCATAGGCGTTGGTTTGCAGGTCTTTGTAGTCGTTGTAGAACAGCGCGACGTTGGCCCGCAGGCGCTGGTCGAAGAAGTCGCCCTTGACCCCGGTTTCCCAGGTGGTCACGTCTTCCGGGGAGAACGCCTGTTCGGCGGCGGCCTGGGTGGGGGCGCGGTTGTCGTAGCCACCGGCCTTGAAACCCTTGGCGACGTAGGCGTATTGGTTCAGGTGCGGGGTCCAGGCGTATTCGAAGCCGATCTTCGGGCTGGTGGACTGCCAGGATTTGCTCGACTCGGCGGTGAAGTTGGTGCCGGTGATTTGCCGGTCGGTGTTGATCGCGTAGTTGGTGAAGTCGAAATTCTTGTGCTCGCGGGTAAAGCGCAGGCCGGCGATCAGCGACAGTTGTTGCGTCAGCTTGTAGGTGCCCTGGCCATACAGCGCATAGCTTTCGGTGTTGGTGGTGCTGTATTGGCCCTGGCCGATCACCCGATTGCGGGCGATGGAATAGGTAAGGTTGTCGCGGTCGGCGTCGAACTTCTCGCGGTACAGGTACACCCCGGTGCTGAAGCTGAAATCGTCGTAGTCGCCGTTGAGCTGGAACTCCTGGGTCGCATAGTTCTGCTTGTACAGGATCAGGTTGTTCTGGATCAGCGCGGCTTGCCCTGAGTTGTCGTAGTCCACCGGTTGGTGGAACGCCGAGTAGGCCGTCACTGATTTGAAGTTCAGGTTGTCATTGATCGCGTAAATCGCCCGCAGTACCGAGCTGCCCTGGTCCAGGCGGTTTTTCGGGTCGAGGCTGCTGTAGCTCTTGAACTTGTCGAAATGCCCGTTGGCGTCGAAAGGCGTGTAGCTGGTGGTGTCGCCCCGGTCGAAGGTACCGGCCAGGGTCAGTTGCACATCCCACGGCGAATCCACCGGCTTGTAGCGCAGCTTGCCGCGGTAGGACTGGATGTCGACGTTGTTTACATCCTTGCTCCGGGTGGGGTCGGAGACGGTGCCGTCGCGGCTCAGGCGGATCGCCGAGAAACTGCCGAACAGCGCGTTGTCCACCAGCGGGCCGCTGATCAGCAGGCGTGCGTTCTGCGCATCGTAGTTGCCGGCGCCCAGCTCTACAAAACCACGGGTTTCCTGGGTCGGGTCGCGGGTGATCACGCGGATCGCGCCGGCGCTGCTGTTGCGTCCGTACAGGGTGCCCTGGGGCCCGCGCAGCACTTCGACACGCTCCACATCGTTGAAGTCGAGCATCGACGAAATCGCACGCGGGATGTACAGGTCATCGGCATACACGGCGACGGCGGCTTCCTGGATCGGGTCGGTTTCACCGATACCGCGAATGCCGTAGGTCTGCGCGCTGTAGGAGATCGACTGGCGGCTGAGTGTCAGGTTCGGCACCTGGCCCGCGAGGTCGCGCACGCTGTTGATCTGCTTGTCTTCCAGGGCCTTTTCATCAAACGCGGAAATCGCCAGCGGGGTTTTTTGCAGGTCTTCGCTGCGGTGCTCGGCGGTGACGTTGACCACCGGCAGGGCGGTGTCGTCGGCGTGAACGGAAAGGCCGAACAGGGCGAGGGAGATGGCCAGTGCCAGGCGATTGGGTACGGCGGTAGGACTCATGATGGACCCCTGAGGTGGTTGACGGTTTAGGCAAAATTGGGCCTCCACCTGGTCAGGGGTCGGTACTGGATGTAACAGTATTTGTATAAATGCCGGGCGTAAAAGTCCGATTAGTTATAAGTTAATTATAAAAAACAGGTATGTATTGGTTTGAATGTGATGCGTAAGGCTGATGATATTTTTCAGCCGACAAAAAACAAATGTGGGAGCGGGCTTGCTCGCGAATGCGGTCGCTCAGTCAACATTGACAGTGACTGAAACACCGCATTCGCGAGCAAGCCCGCTCCCACATTTTGATCTCTGTTGGGTTTAGTAACCGCGTTGGGTATCAGCGAGGTTTTCCAGCGGCCGATCACTCAGATACCTTTCCAGATTGCCCAGGAAACTGTCCGCAATATCATGCCGGCTATTGGTCGAAATCGCCGACGTATGCGGCGACACCCTGACCCTCGGATGCCCATACAACGCATGCCCGTCCGGCAATGGCTCGGGCTCGGTCACATCCAGCGAAGCCAGCCCGATATGGCCGCTGTCCAGCGCCTCCAGCAGCGCCTCATGATCCACCAATCCTCCCCGGGCAATATTGATCAGGTGCAACCCTGGCTTGGCATTCGCCAGCGCCTCCCGATCGACGATATGCCGTGTGGCCTGGGTCAGTGGCGCTGCCAGCACCAGGTGATCGGAACGCGCAAACAGGTCATGGATATCCCGCGCCGCTTCCACACCCTCCACGTCAAACGGCGTGTTACTTTGGCGTAATGCCACCACCTTGATCCCCAACCCATGAGCCTTCTGCGCCAGGCTGCGGCCAATCGCGCCAAACCCGAGAATCCCCAGGGTGGTGCCCTTGAGCGGGCGCAACGGGGTGAACTGCCACTGGGCATCCTTTACCCAGATATCCGGCAAATGCTTGGCCGCCGCGAAGATTGCCGCGAGGGCGAACTCGGCGAGGTTTTCGGCGGCGCTGCCCCGTGAGGTGCTCACCGGCGGCCCGTTGAACAGCCACCTGGGATAGAAGTCGATGCCCGACGACACCACCTGGATCCACTGCACGCCATACGGCCAACCCGGTGGCGGTGTGTCCGGCGCGGTGTAGCCGCGCACATTGATCGGCCGGGCCAGCAGGATATTGGCCTGGGCCGGCAAGTCGCTGGGCACACCGGCCGGCACGCTGATCACCTCTGCACCGGGGTGCGTGAGGGCCAGGCGCTGGCGGATGACTTGATTGAAATCTTCGTCCAGCTGGCTGGCGATAATCACCTGGCTCATGGGCGTTCCTTGTGTCGTTGAGCGAAGACGGCCTTGCCGACGCCTTGCAGCACCGCGTCGTTCTGCGGGGTATGCACGCGGCTGCACAGCACGTCGCGGTAATGCCGCTGCAGTGGGCTGTGTCGGGACAGGCCGGGATTGCCGGACGCCTCGATGGCCAACTCGACGGCACGGATCGCGTTGCCGGTCACCAGGTATTTGATCTGTGCGGCGTGGGCTGCCGGGGTGTGCCCGTCGGCGGCGGCGTCCAGCAGGCTGCGGTTGGCAAACAGCAGGGTGTCGATATGCCCGACGGTCTCCTGAAAGCGCGGCAAGGTCGACAGCGCGGCGCCGAGGTTGGACGGCTTGCGTTGTTCCAGCCAGTCCACCAGCCAGTCGCGCGCGGCCTGGGCCACGGCGTCGTACACCGATGAGAGCAGTACCGACATCCACAGGAACCCGTCACCGTCCAGTTCCGCCTGCGGTGCGCTCCAGGGGCTGACGCTGACCGCGTGGTCCAGCGGCACCAGCACGTTGTCGAACACCACTTCATGGCTGCAGGTGGCGCGCATGCCGAGGTGGTCCCAGGTGTCGATGATGCTGATGCCGGGGCTGTTCCTGGGCACCAGCCAGGCGCCTACCAACGGGTCTTCATCGCTGCTGCGGGCCCACACGCTGAACCAGCTCAGGCCATGGCTGCCGGTGGAGTAGATCTTGCGCCCGCTGATGCGCCAGCCGGCGGCGGTACGCCGGGCGATGGTCGCGGGCAGGCCGCCACGGGCCGGGGTGCCGAGGTCGGGTTCGACGCGCAGGGCATTGATCAACGCCCCATTGCGCACAGCGTCTTCGGCGACCTGGGTGCGCAGGGCGGGCGACCAGGTTTTGCTGTCTTGCAGGCGCGTGTGTTGCAGGTACTGCATCACCAGGATCAACGCGGTGGACGGCTCGCCCTTGGCAATCGCGCTGATGGCCTTGCGCGCCTGGCTCAGGTTGGCACCGCCACCGCCGAGGGCCTTGGGCACGGTCAGGGCGACAAGGCCGTGTTCGTGCAGCAGCTTGAAGTTGTCGTGGGGGAAGGTGCCGCTTTCATCAACGATGTGTGCAGTGGCGGCGAGCTGGGCGCTGAGGCGTTCCAGCAAGGCTTCGAAATTGGCCACTTCCACGGAGCGCAGTGACGGTTGAGAAGAAAGGCTCATGATGGGTGTACTCGTTCAAAATGTGGGAGCGGGCTTGCTCGCGAAAGCGGTGTGTCAGGTTGCACATCCGTTGGCTGATCCACCGCTTTCGCGAGCAAGCCCGCTCCCACATGGGTTATTCGGCGTTTTCGAAGGCGGGTTATATCGGCAGCAACTTGAACTGCCGGTCCCACAACGGGCTGACATCCAGCCGCTCGTTCAATACCCCGGCATTGAAGAACAGGTCCGCCACTTCCTGCTGCGAAGCGATGGCCTGGTCGTTCACCTCGATCACGCTGTAGGGCTGGCTGCGGTTGTTGTACACGTCGAGGAACACGGCCTTGTCCACACCGAGCAACTTCGCCGATTTTTCAGCCCACGGCTCAGGGTTGTTGTTCATCCATTCCAGCGTGCGCGCCTGGCGCTGCAAGTAATCCTGGATCGCCTGTTTGCGCAGCGGGTCTTCCAGGGCAGCGGGGCGGGCGCCGATCAGGTAGTTGCCGGAGAGGTAGCCGAGGGCGGTTTTCAATACCCGGGCGCCGCTGCGGAATTTCGCCAGCTGGATAAACACCCCGTAGATCACCCAGGCGTCCAGCTGGCCACTCTGGAACGCGCTGAAACCGTCCTGTGGCGTGAGTGCCACGGGGGTGATGTCGTTGAAGGTCAGCCCTTGCTCCTTCAAGGCCTTGATCAAGAAGTAGTGCGAGGTGGTGGAGCGCACATAGCCCACACGCTTGCCTTTCAACTGGGCGATGGATTCAATTTTCGACTCCTTGGGAATCAGGATCACCTGGTTATTCACGTCACCTTGCAGCACCGCAATCAGCTTCGGCTCGCGGTGGCTCTGGATCGAGAAGATCGGCGGGATCTCGCTCATGCCGCCAATGTCCAGGCTGCCGGAGGCCAGCGCTTCGACGATCAGGTTGCCGCCGGCGAACTCGGCGTAGTCGACTTTATAGGGCGTGTTGGAAGTGCCGGCGTCGTCGGTGAAGTACGAGTCCTGGCCACGGTAGGTGGCGACGGCCAGGGTCAGGTCCGAGAGCTTCGCAGGTGCAGCGAAAGCCCGGGGCACCAGCGAGGCGAGGCCCAGCGCGCCAAGGGCAATCGAACTGGCACCCAGGAAGCCGCGACGATTGAACTGTCCGTGTTTGATCGTGTTCGTCATGGTCGTGCCCTGGTCAGATGGCGATCTGCGTTGGTTGAGTTTCGAACGGGGTGCTGTAGCGGTTCGCCGGCACGTCCAGGCCAAGGTTTTCCCGCAGGGTGGCGCCGCTGTATTCGCTGCGCAACAGCCCGCGTTGTTGCAGCACCGGCACTACCAGCTCGGTGAAGTACTGCAAGCCGTCCGGCAGCAGTGAATTGATGATGAAGCCGTCGGCCGCGCCGGCTTCGAACCAGGTCTGGATCGCGTCGGCGACCTGCTCCGGGGTACCGACAAAATCGCGCTTGGGCCGGGAGAACCGCAGGGCCACTTCCCGCAGGGTCAGGCGTTCATCGCGGGCCAGTTGCTTGATGCGGTCGGAGCCGCCTTTCTGGCTGTTGGAGCCTAGGTCGCCGAGTTCCGGGAAGGGTTCGTCCAGCGGGTACTTGCTGAAATCGTGGTCGTTGAACGGGCGGCCCAGGGCGACGATTGCGTCCTCGACGGTCACCAGCTCAACAGCTTGCTGATAGCGGCTTTCCACCTCGGCTTCGTCGCGGCCAACAATCGGCCGGATGCCCGGCAGGATCGACAACTGATCAGCATCACGGCCAAAACTGCGGGCGCGTTTCTTCAAGTCCTGGGCGTAGGCTTTGGCTTCGTCGAAGGTCTCGGCATGGACAAAAATCGCGTCGCTGTTTTCGGCGGCAAAATTGCGCCCGTCCTCGGAAGTGCCCGCCTGGAAAATCACCGGCTGGCCCTGGCGCGAGCGGGCGATATTCAGCGGGCCCTTGACCGAGAAAAACTCGCCTTTGTGTTCCAGTGCATGCAGCTTGCCAGGGGTGAAAAATTCGCCGCTTTGCTTGTTGTAGGCGAAGGCATCGTCTTCCCAGGAATCCCACAGGCCCTTGACCACATTTACGTGCTCCCTGGCGATGCGGTAGCGCACGGCGTGGGGCGGGTGCTCGGCCTTGCCGAAGTTGTCGGCGGTGCCGCTGAGCCACGAAGTCACCACGTTCCAGCCGGCGCGGCCGCCGCTGATGTGGTCCAGGGAGGCGAACTGGCGCGCCACCTGGAACGGTTCGGTGTAGCTCACGGTGACGGTCGCCACCAGGCCGATGTTCGAGGTCAGGGCCGCCAGGGCCGAAAGAATGGTCAGCGGCTCAAAACGGTTGAGGTAGTGCGGGCTGGATTTTTCATGGATATGCAGGCTGTCGGCGATGAACACGAAGTCGAACTTCGCGCCTTCGGCCAGTTGCGTCTGATGCTTGTAGAACCCGAAGTTGACGCTGGCATTGGGCTGCGCCTGCGGGTGGCGCCATTCGCCCCAGCCGTGACCGACGCCGTGCACCATGGCACCGAGTTTCAGTTGGCGTTTGCTCATGTTCTCTCTCCTTTTAGCGGGAAGCCTGGGTAAGCGGGGCACGTTTGGCGTTGAAGCTTTTGTCGAAGCCTTGGGAGACGTCGATGTGTTTGGTCAGCAGGCCTTCGTCCTGATAGATGTCGGCGGTGGTTTGCAGGCCGCTGATCACCGAGTCGTCAATCGCCACCGGTTGCATATGGGTGGCGTTGGCCACGGCTACGTGCACCTCCAGCGGCAAGCCGGTGATTTTGGCCATGGCGGCGGCGAACGCCTGCGGGTGATCGTTGCTCCAGCGGTAGGCGCGGTCGACCCGGGCCACGAAGTCGTCCAGCTGCACGCGCTTGTCGGCAATCGCCTTGCTGGTGGCGGCGAGGTACAGGTGATTGCTCAGCAGGTTGTTGCCGCTGGCAAGGACTCTTGCCTGGCTCTGGCTGGTGACCACGGTGGTGTAGGGGTCCCAGGTCGACCAGGCATCGGCGGTGCCGTTATCCAGCACCAGCCGTGACTCGCTGGGCAGCAGGAAGATGAACTGCACGTCGTGGGTGGAAAGGCCGGCGCTGCGCAGCGCCTTGATCGCCAGGAAGTGCCCGATGGAGCCGCGGGTGGTGACGATGCGCTTGCCCTTGAGGTCGGCAAGATCGTGGATCGGGGAATCTTTCGGAACAATCAGCGCGGTGGTGTTGCGGCCTTCGGCGTGGATGATGCTCACCACCTTCAGCGGTGCTCCGGCACCGAGGGCGAACACGTAGGGCGCGTCCCCCAGCGCGCCGATGTCCACGGCCCCGGCGTTGAGGGCTTCGCCCAGCGGTGCGGCGGCGGGGAACTCGGACCACTGGATTTCGTAGGGCACATCCCGGGTTTCGCCGGCGACTTCCAGCAGCGCCTTGATGGTGGATTTCTGGTTGGCCACTCGCAGGGGCTGCAGGTCGGCGGCCTGGCAAGTCGCCCCCAGGGTGAGGGCGGCCAGTAAAAGGGCAAGGGTAAAGCGCATCAGGCGGGCTCCAGGCTAGGTCTTGCGTTCAGTCGCCTCCGCCTGGAGAAGGGGTCGGCTGGTAGTGGGAAGAGGAGCGAGCGGGCTCGCTCCTGGGGGTGTTCAGATCACATAAAACCCGTGGGTGCCGTCGCGGGCCAGCTGGTCCACCAGGCCGAACTCCCAGTCGAGGTAGGCCTGCATGGCTTCCTTCGGATTGTCGGTGCCTTCGTACGGGCGGCGGTAGCGGTCGATGCGCGGTGAAGCGAGGCGGGTCTCGCCTTCCTCCAGCGGCAGTTGCGCGGCGATCCAGCTGGCAGTGCCGTCCTGCAGCAGGAACACGGGCTTGCCGGTCAGCGCTTCGACTTGCGCCACCGCGAGGCGCGCCAGCTGGCTGCTGCCACAGGTCAACACGTAGCGTTCGGCAGCAGGCACCTTGCGCAAGGCTTCGGGCAACTGCCCGCGCAACGCCCACCAGGCACCGGGAATGTGGCGCTTGACGTAGTTGGCGCTGGCGGTGAAATCCAGTACCGCAGTGTCGCCATGAGCCTGCCATTCGGCGAGGGTGTGCGGGCTGATCAACTCGGCCTGTTGCGGCGCCGGGACGGGGGCAACCCAGGCCCCCGGTTCGCTGAAGTGCGCAGGTTGCAGGTCATCCAGCACATGCACTTCCCAACCCAGTTGTGCGAGCCAGGACGCAGACATATTGGCCCGCACGCCGTCGTCATCCACCAGTACCAGCCGGGCGCCGCGTACGCTGGCGACGTGATCGGTTTCCTGCACCAGTTGGCCGCCCGGTGTGGAGCGCGAGCCGGGCAGGTGGCCGGCTTCGAATTCTTCCGGGGTGCGTACGTCGAACAGGTAAGTGGTGCGCGCCGCTTCCTGCTGCCAGCGTTGCAGGTCGGCGAGGGTGGCGCGGCCTACGCGGGCCTTGTCGGCGACTTGGCGGGCGTCCCTGGCGGCGATCTGGCGGTGTTCTTCCGAGGTCGGGGCGAAGCGTCGAGCCTGGCCGTGTTGCAGCTTCTGCCCGGCCAGGGTCCAGCCGATGGTGCCGTTGCGCAGGGCAGACACCGGGTTGGCGATGCCGGCATTGATCAGCGACTGGGTGCCGATGATGCTGCGGGTACGCCCGGCGCAGTTGACGATAATGCGCGTGGCCGGGTCCGGTGCCAGCTCACGGGCGCGCAGCACCAGTTCGGCGCCGGGCACGCTGATGCCGGTGGGAATGCTCATGGTCTGGTATTCATCGAAGCGGCGGGCGTCGAGCACCACCACGTCGGCGTTGCTGTCGAGCAACGCCTGCACTTCTTCAGCCGCCAGCGACGGTGTGTGGCGCTGGCTTTCCACCAGCTCGCCAAAGGATTTGCTTGGCACGTTGACGTCGATAAACAGCTCGCCACCGGCGCTGCGCCAACCGTCCAGGCCGCCTTCCAGCAGGCTGACCTCGGTATAGCCGAGCGCCTGCAAGCGCTGGGCGGCGATCTGTGCCAGGCCTTCACCGTTGTCGTACACCGTCACCTGGGTATCCCGGCGTGGGATGCGTGAATACACTTCCAGTTCCAGTTTTGACAGCGGGATATTCGCGGCGAACAGCGGGTGGGATTCGGCGAAAGGCGCTTCCTCGCGCACATCCACAAGGGCGACTTCTTCACGGTCCAGCAGGGCCTGGCGAATCTGGGCGAAGCTGCGGTTCGATACAGTCATGGGGCAGGGCTCTCTTTGGACAGGGCGTCTTTGGACAAATCCCAGATGTTCGGGAGAAAAGCGTTGGAATAACCGGAGATAAACAGTTTCTCGCTGCCGTCCGGCTGGTACACGGCGCGGCGCACCGCACCGATGTTGGCGCCATACACATGAATGCTGATGGACACCTGGTCACGGAAGGCATTGCTGACTTGATGGATGTCACCGATCTTCGGCGACACGGCTTCCACCTGGCCGGGTTCCAGCTGGATGCGCTTGCCGTCGGCGACCAGTGCGCCCTCGGCGTTACGCGCAAAGCCCTGGGAATACTCGGAACCGCGCAGCATGCCGATCAGCCCCCACACGCGATGGTCATGGATCGGCGTGGTCTGCCCCGGCCCCCACACAAAGCTGACGATGCTGAAGCGCTGGCGCGAATCGGCGTGCAGCAGGAATTGCTGATAACGCTCGGGGTCGGGTTGGGCAAACTCGTCCGGCAGCCAGTCATCGTGGCTGACCAGTTGCGCCAGTAGCTTGCCGCCGCGGTGCAGCAGGTCGCCTTCGCGAGGGTTGCCGTCGATCAATTCCGCCAGGGCGCCAATGAATGCTCTGAGTCTCTCCGGGTGTCGGGCCTGGGTCATGACAATTCCATCGTGGGTGGTTCGTGGTGATGGGTTTATCTAAGCATAATGTTTATAGTTAATATGCTATTTTTTAATGATTAGGTTATAGCGGAAAGTAATTTAGAACCGGTTTGAATAGCGTTAGACGTTATCGATCCGGGGGTTGGGCTATCCAGCCACCGTTTATGGAACTATGCTTTTCACACATCTTAATGACTGTTCTCTATGTGCGGCCCAAATGAAAATTGACGATATCGATGCCTTTGTCGAAGTGATTCGTTGCCAGTCCATCAGCCATGCCGCCGAGTCGCTGCAACTGACCCAGCCGGCCATTACCCGTCGCGTGCAGAACTTCGAGCAGGCGCTGGGGGTGGAGTTGTTCGACCGCAACACCAAGCCGCTCAAGCCTACTTTGATCGGAACGCGGGTGTATGAACAGTGCCGTTCGATCCTTCGGGAAATGGACGCCCTGCGTGAACTGGTGGCCACCGACGCGCCGCCCACCGGCCTGCTGCGCCTGGGGGTGCCGCAGACCATTGGCGACGTGGTGTTGCTGGACGCCCTCAAGCACCTGCGCAGTGAATTCCCCGAGCTGCGGGCCCAGGTGGCTACCGGCTGGGGCAGCCAACTGGTGGGCAAGATCGAGCGCGGCGAACTGGACGCGGCGGCGGCGCTGTTTCCGGCGGGCAAGATCTTCCCGGACAACATCGTCGGCGAGTCCATCGGCAAGATGGAACTGGTGGTGGTGTGTGCCAAGGCCCAACTGCCGAAGAAGCCCTGCAAGCTGGCGGACGTGTACCAGAATGGCTGGATCCTGAACCCGGATGGCTGCGGTTTCCGTGCCGGGTTGCAACGCACCCTGTCGGACCAGGGCCTGGCGTTGCGGGTCAACCTGGAGACCTTCGGCACCGAGCTGCAACTGGGCCTGGTGGCTGACGGCCTGGGCCTCGGCCTGGTGCCACGCCCGCTGCTGGAGCGCAGTGCCCATCGCGATCAACTGGCGGCCATGCCACTGAAGGACTTCAAGCCGGTGATGGACCTGTGGCTGATCTACCCGCATTTCCTGGGCAACCTGCAAGGGCCGGTGGACGCGTTTGGCAAGCTGGTGGCGGCGTCGTTGCACAAGGTGCGCAATGCAGCGTGATATGAAAAAAAATAATAATTAGCTTAGATTAAAATGTGCTTTTTATTATTTTTGGTCATCCCCTAGGCTTGCCTGGAAGTCCTTAAGGCCATCCAGGAAGTTTTGCCATGAGCAGCGTCACCTCGATCTCCAGTGTCTCGAACAACGTCCGCCAGCGGGTTACCCCGGAAGAGTGGGAGGTGCGCGTTAAACTTGCGGCGGCCTATCGGCTGGCGGCCTTGTACAAGTGGACCGACCACATCTACACGCACTTCTCCGCCCGGGTGCCGGGGCCTGAGGAGCATTTCCTGATCAATGCCTACGGGCTGTTGTTCGATGAGATCAGCGCTTCGAATCTGGTCAAGGTGGATATCGACGGCACGATTGTCGATGACCCTACGGGCCTGGGGATCAACTATGCGGGCTATGTGATCCACAGCGCTATCCATGCGGCTCGCCACGATTTGCAGGCCGTGCTGCATACGCATACGCGCGACGGTATTGCGGTGTCGGCGCAGAAGGACGGGTTGTTGCCGATCTCCCAGCATTCCATCGGGTTTTCCGGGCGCGTTGCGTACCACGGGTATGAAGGTGTGGCCCTTGACCTGGATGAGCGTGAGCGGTTGGTGGCCGACCTGGGGGACAAGAGCGTGATGATCCTGCGCAATCATGGATTGCTGACGGCGGGGGTGAGTGTGGAGCATGCGTTCCAGCAGCTGCAGGGGCTGGAGCGGGCGTGCAATATCCAGATTGCGGCGCAGGCGGGGGGAAATGCCGAGTTGATCTTTCCGCCGGCGGAGGTGGTGGCCAAGGTGGAGAAGCAGGCAGAAGTGTTCAAGAGCGGGGATGGGCCGGGGGTGGCGCGGCACTGGAATGCGTTGATTCGGCAATTGGAGCGTACGGATACTGATTACAAACTTTGACGTTGTGGGTTTGGTATTTACGCTTGGTTGTGGGTGTATATCCGTTATTTGGGTGATGGCCGCCATTGGTTCCGCTCTTACAGCGGCTCACTTTTGAACAGCGCAAAAGTAAGCAAAACGCTCTTGCCCCACCACTCGGCACCTCGCCTAGGCTCGGTGTGCCCTCACTCCGGCATTACTCCGCGGGCCGCCGCGACGGGGCGTCCCTGCCCCGTCGCGGCTAAACCGGCGTCCTGCCGGTTTACCCGCTCCGTAATACCTGCGTTCGGCCAGCGTGGTTTAACGGGGCGCCTAAGATCAAAATCAAGATCAAAAGCAAGAGCACAGCGGCCTGAAAGCCGGCTTGAGTGTTAAAAGCTAAATCAAAAGCTGAAGCGGGCACGGTCCACTGTAGGAGCTGGCTTGCCTGCGATGGCATCGCTTCGGTGTGCCTGATGTACCGAGGTGTCTGCATCGCCGGCAAGCCAGCTCCTACAGAAAAACAGAACCACCCCCCCCACAGAAAAGCAGAGCTGCATCAGCTTCAGATTTGGCTTTCGCTCTGGATCTTGCCTTTGCTTTTAACACTCAAGCCGGCCGGGAGGCCGCTGTGCTCTTGCTTTTGATCTTGATCTGCGGGCCCCGTCAACCACGATGGCCGCAAGTAGGCACGGTGGAGCGGGTAAATCGGCAAGGATGCCGATTTAGCCGCGCCGGGCCATGGATGGCCCGTCGCGGCGGCCCGCGGAACCGGGCCGGAGTGCGGGCATGCCGAGCCTAGGCGAGGCACCGAGTGGTGGGGCAAAGACCTTTTGGTTACTTTTGGGGCGTTTGCCAAAAGTGACCCGCTGTAAGAGCGGAACCATAAGTGGCCGTTACCGAAGAAACGGATATGTACTCGGTCCCCCTCCCTCAGGCCACTTTTCCAGCCGCCTGGCGCTCCCGCTCAGCCACCAACTGCCGAGTCAGCGGAATCAGCCTCTTCCCGTAATCAATAGCATCATTCAGCGGATCAAACCCACGAATCAAAAACGTCGTGATACCCAGGTCGTAATAATCCAGCAACGCCTCGGCCACCTGATCAGCCGTACCCACCAGCGATGTAGAGTTACCCTGGGCCCCCAGCAACCCCGCAATCCCGGTCCACAACCGCTTATCCAACCGCGACCCCTGGGCCGCCGCCGCCAACAGCCGCCGCGACCCCTCATTCGGCGGTTCACGCCTCACAAACCCATTCTTCTCAGCCAACGCCGTCGCCTGCTCCAGGATGCTGTCCGCACGCTCCCAAGCCAGCGCTTCAGTCTCTGCCAGAATCGGCCGCAACGACAAACTGAAGCGAACCGTACGCCCATGCCTGGCCGCCTCAGCCCGCACCTGTGTGACTACTTCCTTCACCTGCTCGTAGGTCTCACCCCACAGCGCATACACATCCGCATGCTTGCCCGCCACCGCAATGGCCGCCGCTGAAGACCCGCCAAAATACAACGGTATATGCGGCTGCTGCGGCGACTTCACCGTCGAAAACGCACCCTCGTACCGGTAGTAAGTGCCGTGATGGTCGAAGGGCTTTTCACTGGTCCATTCCTGCCGCACCACGCTCAAGTACTCGTCGGTGCGCGCATAACGCTCATCCTTGTCGATATGACTGCCATCGGCCCGCAGTTCACGGTCGTCGCCGCCGGTGATGATGTGCACCGCGGTGCGCCCGCCGTTGAACACATCCAGCGTGGCGAACTGCCGCGCAGCGAGGGTGGGTTGGACGAAGCCGGGCCGGTGGGCAATCAGGAACTGCAGCTTTTTCGTCACGCTGGCCGCATGCGCAGCGATCAACGTACTGTCCGGGCTGTTGGAATGGAAGGCCACCAGCGCGCGGTCGAAGCCGGCCTCTTCGTGGGCGCGGGCCACGGTCTCCACGTAGTCGGGCTGCAAGGTCGGGCCGCTGCGAGGGTGGATCTCGGAGGCGTGGTGGCCGCCGATATAGCCGATAAATTCGATGCTCATGGTCAGTCCTTGTTGAGGGCAGGAATAAAGCTGCTATCGAAAATAGAGGCCGTACCCGAGCCTGTAAAATGCCGATTGGTTCTATCCTAATTATAAAAATACAGAATCATAGTTTTAGATTGTTATCAGTAATGCGCATTTTAATCGTATTAGGTTATTCCCAAATAGAATTTCACTGAGGTTTTTTATGCGAATAGCATGAAACCGCAGCGGCGCTCCTGGCCGTGTTCTTGATGAGGAAGGAAGCCCGATGACTGAAAAGTCCCTTAACGCCAGTTCGTTTTCCGTCGACAAGGCCGAGGGTCAAGCCGGCGTTGCATCCCGCTTGATTCCGCGCTGGCTGCGCAACTGGCGCACCCCCGATGTGTTGCTGCGGCTGGTCAGCCCGATTGTGTTGCTGTTGCTGTGGGAACTGGCCTCCGAGCTGGGCTTGATCCCGGCACGGATCATCGCCGCTCCGTCTCAGATTGGCGGCACCCTGTGGGCAATGATCGTCTCCGGAGAGCTGGGCAAGCACCTGCTGGTGTCCCTGCAACGGGCGCTGCTGGGCTTGAGCATCGGCGTGAGTATCGGGGTGGTGGCCGCGTTGATCACCGGCCTGTCGAAGCGCGGCGAGGTAATCCTCGACTCACCGATGCAGATGCTGCGCACCATTCCTTCCCTGGCACTGGTGCCGTTGTTCATCCTCTGGTTCGGCATCGGCGAGTTCACCAAGATCGCACTGATCGTTACCGGTACCACCTTTCCGGTGTACCTCAACCTGTTCGCCGGCATCCGCAACATCGACCCCAAACTGATCGAGGCCGCCAACACCCTCGGCCTCAACCGTCGCGAGCTGATCTGGCACGTGATCCTGCCGGGCTCGTTGCCTTCGTTTTTTGTCGGCCTGCGCTATTCCCTGGGCATCTCCTGGCTGGCCCTGGTGTTTGTCGAGCAAATCAACACCACCGCCGGTATCGGCTACCTGGCCAGTGATGCGCGGGACTTCATGCGCACCGACGTGATCGTGATCTGCCTGTTGATCTATAGCGTGCTGGGCCTGCTGATCGACGGCTTGATCCGCACCCTGGAACGTTTTGCCCTGGCCTGGCGCCCATCGTTTGTGAGGAACTGACATGTCGATTCTCGAAGCTTCAACAGCACCGGTGCAGTTGCGCAATGTGGTGCGCCAGTTCGGCCAGCAGCGGGTCATCGACGGCCTGGACCTGGATATCGCCCCGGGGGAGTTCGTTGCGTTGCTGGGCGCCAGCGGGTCCGGCAAGACCACTTTGCTGCGCAGCCTCGCGGGCCTGGACAGCATCGACAGCGGCCAGTTGCGCGTGCCCAAGGCCCGGGCGGCGGTGTTCCAGGAGCCGCGCCTGATGCCGTGGAAGCGCGCCTGGAAAAACGTGATTCTCGGCCTGCGGGTTCCCGACGCCAAGGCCCGTGCGGTGCAGGCGTTGACGGAAGTCGGGCTGGCCCATCGGCTGGAGGCGTACCCGGCGACCCTCTCCGGCGGCGAGGCCCAGCGCGTGGCATTGGCCCGCGGCCTGGTGCGCGAGCCCAAGCTGCTGTTGCTCGACGAACCGTTCGCCGCGCTGGATGCGCTGACCCGCATCAAGATGCATCGCCTGATCATCGAGCTCTGGCGCAAACACACGCCGGCCGTGTTGCTGGTGACCCACGACGTCGACGAAGCGATCCTGCTGGCCGACCGCGTGATCGTGCTGGCGGAGGGCAAGATTGCCGAGCAACTGCGCATCGACCTGCCCCGTGCACGGGATACCGGCCAGGACGGTTTCCAGGCGATTCGCGCGCGCTTGCTGAGCCTGTTGGGGGTTGAAGTGGACGCCCCGGCCGCCCAGCCTGCGAACGCCAGCGTCAGGCGGTTTGCCCATGGTTGAATTCAGAACCCTTTGCCTGTTGGCGGCTGCACTGCTGATGGGCGGCTGCGACAAAGCCGCTGAAGCGCCGAAGTCTGCATCGGATCTGTCGGGTGTGACCCTGATCCTCGGTGACCAGGCCAAGGGCTTGCGTACGGTGGTGGAGGCCGCCCACGCCCTGGATGGCATCGACTACAAGGTCCAGTGGGCCAACTTCCAGGGCGCCGCGCCGCTGTTCGAAGCCTTGCGCGCCGGCGCCGTGGACCTCGGCCCGGCCGGGGATACGCCGGTGCTGGCGGCTGCCACCGGAGGCACGCCGCTGCGTATCGTTGCGGTGCGCCGCAGTCAGGCGCGCAGCATTGCGATCCTGGTGCCGCCCGATTCACCGATCCACAGCGTGGCCGATCTGAAAGGACGCAATGTGGTGGTGTCGTCGGCCCGTGGGAGCATTTCCCAGTACCTGCTGATCCGCGCCCTGGCGAATGCCGGCGTGGATGAAAAGGACGTCAACGTCGGCTTCGTGCTGCCCACCGATGCATTACCTGCGTTCAACGCCGGCAAGATCGAAGCCTGGGCGACCTTCGGGGTGTACCAGGCGTTCGCCGAACAGCAGGGCGCGCGGGTGCTGATCAGCGGGGAGGGCATCAATACCGGCCTGACGTTTATTACCGCGTCCGATGAAGTGCTCACCGACCCGCTCAAGCGCCAGGCGTTGCGTGACGTTTTGCAGCGGTTCGCCAAGGCTTTTGAATGGGCGCAGCAGAACCCCGAGGAATACGCACGGGTGTTTGCCACGGTCAACGATATCCCGCTCAAGGTTTCACAGTTGCTGCGCACATGGGGTGATGAGTCGCTGCTGCCGGTAGAGGAGCGGGATGTGCAGGCGTTGCAGCAGGTGGATGATTTGTTTGTGGAAAAGAAGATTTTCCCGCACCGGGTAGAGGTACGGAAACTGACGGATACCGAGGTGTTTTCGCCGCAATCGCTGGCTGGCGCGCCCTGAAGTCGTTGTGTTTTGCCCGGACCTGAGGTCTCATGGGGCCGGGAAAAACTTGCGGGTAGGGAACAGCACTTGATACGGGAAGAACTGGCGCAATATGGCGGTATCACCGTCATGATTCCGGCCGCAGTGGTGATCGCCGTCTGGCTCTGGTATTCCCGGCCCCAGGCGGTCAAGTGGTGGCTGATGACCATCGCCTGCACCTATTCCATCGTGGCGTTCAGCAAGTTGCTGTTCAAGGGCTGGGGCGTGGCGCTCCAGCAGCTGGATATTGCGGTGCTCAGCGGTCACGCCATGAATACGTCGTTGATGGTGCCCGTGGCGATGAGCCTGGTGGCGCGCCGGGTCAACCCCGAGTGGCGCTGGCCCGCAGCTATCGCCGGGATGTTGATCGCCGGCTGGTTCAGTGCCTATTGCGTGGCACCCTATATTCACCCACTCAACGAAGCACTGGCCGGTGGCTTTTTGGGCGGCATGGCGGCACTGGCGTTTCTATGGCGCCTTGAGGTGGTTGAAGTGCGGGTTTCCCCATCGTTGATCGGGGGGGGAATGGTGATCCTGTTGTTAAGTGCGATGGCACCCAAGTACAACGCCGAGAAGCTGCTCAACCATGTGGCAGTGGCCGTATCAGGTGCCGACCAGGCCCATCAGGAGCCTTCCTGGCGGACCTCTTCCATGCAGTTGAACGCCGAGTAAGTGGCCAGGTCCAGGGCCAGGTTACTTTCCACCAGCAGCTCCAGCAGGACCGTCTGGCAATTGAAGCGTCGGGCATCGCCACGGCGCTGCGAACGCTTCATCTGCTTGAACAGCGTGTCGGTTATGTCCTGCGGTGAGTTGCCGCGCAACTGATCCAGCCAGTGGGACATGATCCGGGTGTTGCGCGCATATTGCTCCGCCGGCAGTTGTTCGTGCGGTGCCAGGCCCACGAAACCTTCAAACGTGTTCGTCAGCCTTTTCAAGGCGTAGGCCCGTTTCAGATCCTCATAAATGCTCATGGCCGCTCCTCGGTGCAGGAAATATTCGCCAATAGTTCGGCCGTCTTCATTTGCATCAGGTGGCTGTCGCCGCGGCTCTCCACGCACAGGCAGATGGACAGGGGATTGCTCACCTGCAACTTGAAGCGCCAGTCGGCGAACACCATTGAGAGCCCGGTACAGGATTCGTCACTGTCCAGGGAATGGCCGGCGTATAACACCTGCATGCGTTCTACAACGGTGGTTGAACTATTAACCTTGACGTGAATGTTTCCCGAAGAAGGAAACAGGCCGATACGCTCTACCAATAGCTTTGAACTTTTCATGGCCGTCCCTCGCTGTTAATTCACGTATTACTTTATTCTCAAGAGGTGAAAAAGTAAGCGGATGTTATTTTTAGTCTGTTATTAAGTTGAATGTTATTTCTTGTCTGTTCAGCGCCGCTATCAGTCACTTCTTTGCACTCGGCTGATTTCTGCCAATGGCAAGTTGATGCGTTGTTCCCGTTGCAGGAAGTTCATCAGCAACACCACACGTTCCTCACCGTCCATGGCCAGGAAGACCGCTTCAAGTTCGGCAAACGGCCCTTCATTGATGCGCACGCTTTCGCCGGGCTGCAACAGGGCGCTCACCACGGCCTGGTGGTCGCGCTCCTGGAGTTCGTCCACCAGCGTGTCGCTGATGGGCAACGGGTGCGCGCCGAATGCCACCACCCGCGACACACCGCGGGTCGAGCGCAGTGAGCTCCAGCTGTCCTGCTGGCTCATTTGAATAAACAGATAACCGGGAAACAACGATTCACGGGTGGTCCTGCGCTGGCCCTTCAACAGCCGTTCGCGTTTATAGGTAGACCGGAAGCAGGTATAGCCCTGGCGCTGGAGGTGCTCCTCGGCGCGCTCGTCCTGCCGGGATTTGCACTGGACCAGGTACCAGGCTTTGTTGGCACTTGCGCTCATGGGAGTTCCTCTTCCTATATAAGGCGATACGTGACAAGGCTGTAATTTAAAGCCGATGGGGGTGGCGAAGTAATGAATGTTATAAATTGTCGGGTTGAAGGCGGTGGTTGTTATTTTTCGTCCGGAGATAATTTTGGGGGAAGTAAGGGTTACGTGTTAATAAATACTGCCGTGAAGTAATGAAGTTGAAGAGGTTGCTTCATGGAGTAATGGATGGCCCGGGGATAGTGCCTTGTTTAAAAGAGTGTTGATTGTCTGTATTGGCAATATTTGCCGTAGTCCCACCGCGGAAAGTCTTTTGCGTGGCGCACTCCCGTGCTCCGATATCAAGATCAGTTCTGCAGGTATTGCCGCGTTGGTCGGCAAGCCGATTGAAACCACCGCGCGTGCGGTACTCGAAGCCCACGGTCATCCGGCCGACAAGCACCAGGCCACCCAGTTGGCGCCACAGGCGATCAGTGAAGCCGACCTGATCCTGGTCATGGAACGACAGCACATCAATGCCGTACTCAGCATGGCGCCCGAGGCACGAGGCAAGGTCTTGCTGCTGGGCAAATGGCAAAACGAGCGAGAGATCAGCGACCCGTACCGTCAAGGCAAGGCCGCGTTTGTGCACGCTTATGCGTTGATCGAAGAGGCTGTAAACGCATGGGCGCAGCGTCTTGCACGCTGATCGCCACTACTTTTTGAATCGAAATAAAGGCTAAGAATCCGACTTATGCAGCAAACGCCAGCAGTCACCGTACAGGAAGACGATAACGGGGAGATTGATCTCCTCGGTCTGTTTGGAACACTGATCGACCATAAATGGCTGATCGCTGCGGTGACCGGTGCCTTTATGGTCACTGGCGCCGCCTATGCGGTGCTGGCAACCCCGGTCTACCAGGCGAATGCCCTGCTGCAGGTCGAAGCGAAAAAGAACGACTTGCTGGGCTTCTCGGACATCGGCGGGATGCTGGGCAAGGAGTCGCCGTCGGCCACCGAGATCGAGCTGATCCAGTCCCGCTACGTGATTGGCAAAACCGTCGACAACCTGAAACTCGATATCGTCGTACAGCCGATGTACTTCCCGGTAGTGGGTGAGTTCCTGGCGCGCCGCTTCCAGAAGGCCAACCCCGGTGCAATCGCCGAGCCGCTGCTGGGCCTGGACAGCTTCGCCTGGGGCGGCGAGTCGCTGAAGATCTTCAAGCTGGACCTGCCCGACGGGCAATTGGGCAAGAAGCTGACCCTGACCGTGGGTGAAAACGCGCACTACACCCTGGTGGATGAAGATGACCAGGTGCTGGCGGTCGGCGAGGCCGGGCAGCCGTTCGAGCAAAATGGCGTGGCATTCCAGATTGAAGAACTGCGCGCCAAGCCCGGCACGCGTTTCCGGGTGATCCGCAATGCGCGACTGACCAGCATCCTCGACTATCAGGAGAACCTGGATGTGGTCGAGCGAGGGAAGGAGTCGGGCATGATCGGCCTGGCGCTGGAAAGCACCGAGCCGGACCAGGCGATCAAAATCCTCAATCAGATCGCGGCGATCTACGTGCGGCAGAACGTGGAGCGCACCTCGGCTGAGGCGGCGCAAAGCCTGGCGTTTCTCAAGGAGCAACTGCCGGAGGTCAAGAAGGACCTGGAAAAAGCCGGGAAGGCCTTGAATGAATACCAGACCCGCAGCAAGTCGGTGGACATCACCCTGGAAACCAAGGCGATTCTCGACCAGATCGTGGGCCTCGATACCAGCATCTCCGAGCTGAAGCTGCAACAGGCCGAGATGGACCGCAAGTTCACCCGCCAGCATCCCGCGTATCGCGCATTGCTGACTCAGATCGGCGAGCTGACCAGCAAGCAGCAGAGCCTGGCGAGCCGGGTCGAGAGCCTGCCTTCCACCCAGCAGGAGCTGCTGAGCCTCACCCGGGATGTCGAGGTCGGCACGGCCATTTACACCCAGTTGCTCAACAAGTCCCAGGAACTCGATGTGATGCGCGCGGGCACCGTGGGCAACGTGCGCCTGATCGACACCGCAGACGTCAATTTCTTCAAGCCGATCAAGCCGAAAAAGATCCTCATCGTGCTGATCGCGACGCTGCTGGGCGGCTTCCTGGCGGTGACGCTGGTGCTGCTGCGCAAGGCGCTGAACCGTGGCCTGGAAAGCCCCGAGGCCATCGAGCAACTGGGCTTGCCGGTGTACGCGTCGATTCCGTACAGCACGCTGCAAAAGGTCGAAGAAGACAAAATCAGCCGCGGGCGTGGGCGTGCCGATGCCGGCTCTTCATTGCTGGCCATCAGTCACCCCACGGACCTGGCAGTGGAGGCCTTGCGCAGTTTGCGCACCAGTTTGCACTTCGCGATGCTCGAGGCGCCGAATAACCGGATCATGATTTCCGGCCCCAGCCCCGAGGTGGGTAAAACCTTTGTCTCGGTGAACCTGGCGGCGGTCATCGCGCAAACCGGGCAGCGCGTGTTGTTGATTGACGTGGATATGCGACGGGGCTACCTGCACAAAGTGCTGGGTGTGCCGGCCAAGGATGGGCTTTCCGACATCCTCTCCAATCAATGCACCCTTGAATCCGCCATCCACAAAACCGGCGTTGAAAACCTCGACATCATCAGCCGCGGGCAAATACCGCCGAATCCTTCCGAGCTGCTGATGCACCGCAACCTGACCGAGCTGTTGGCGCAGGTCAGCGAACGGTATGACCTGGTGATTCTGGATACGCCACCGCTCTTGGCCGTGACCGACGCAGCCATCGTGGGACGGCAATCGGGGACCAACCTGATCGTCACCCGCTATGGCTTGAACCCGGCAAAAGAGATCGAGCACACCATGCGCCGATTTGCCCAGAACGGCATCGTGCTCAGGGGCGCGATCTTCAACGGCGTTGAAAAGAAAGCGTCGGCCAAATATGGCTACGGCAACTACGGGTATTACCAGTACGAATACCAGGCTGATCGGAGCTGATTCACCACTGTAATTGCAGGATAGAGGTCACGTTTTCAGGAAATGAACGAAAAATCCTGGGGCGGTAGCGTGCCAAATTCAAATCAGCATAAAGAATACCCAGCCATGTTTTACCTGTTATCCCTTATCGCGCTGTCAGCGGGTTTGCTCGCGGCGAAAAATCCAAAATACTCAATCGTAGTGTTCGGGATAATGCTGGCTGTTATTCCCACGGGTAACTCCTACAGCGAAATAATCTCGCTCAAGGGTATCTACTTCTTTGACTTTTATATCGTGGGCGGGCTGGGCGCACTGCTGATCCGGCAGGTGGCTACACAGAAGAAACAATTGACGGTGCCGGGCGGCCTGCTTTTTGGGTGCGGGCTGTATGTGGTGTTACTCGCCTGCGGCCTGCTGGAGTCCTCGAACAAGTACCTGTTGAAGGATGTTCGGCCGTTTATAATGATCCTGTCATTTATCGTGCTCTCGAACATCGCGACCCTTGCCGCAAAAACGCTGAAGTTGCAGACAGTGCTCCTGCTATTGATCGCGATGACCGCCTTCAATGTGCTGGACATTGCCTGGTTACGCTTGGGCTTGTACAAGTTTCAAGACGTCTACTATGAAGAAAACGCCTACCGCTACCTGGACGGCGGTACGTACGCCGCCGTGGCCTATCTGATTTATTACTTCATAGACCCACGGCTGTTCGAACACAGGAAAAAGCTCGCAAGCATTTGCCTGGCCACTTCATTCATCTGTTTGTTCATTGCCAACTCTCGCTTCATCTTTGTCTCGGTGTTTGCGGCGATCATCATCCACCAATACACCCGGCCGGCCCGCATGATAGGCGTTGCCCTGGCCGGGGCGGTGGTGCTGATGGCGTTCATTGGCATCAGCAATATGATCGGGGCTGATCGAATCAATGATGGTTTGTCGTCCGAAGGCATGGCCGCCCAATTGGCCACGCGCTTCAGCCCGGCGCTGGAGTTGATCCGCGGCATGAACCCGCTGCATTACTTTGTGGGACTGGGCGCGGGCACGCCGTTCGAGATTCCCTGGTTCGAGTACCGTGGCCTCGATGACAAGAACTCGAATATCGACAGTGCCTACCTAACCTACTTCGTTAAGTACGGGCTGATCGGCGTGTACTTGCTGTACGTGTTCATTACCTCGATTACCCAGCACATGAACAGCCGGGTGGCGGTTTCGATCGCCATCTTTCTGGGGGTGATGTTCGTTGTCTCGGCCACGCCTTATCAGCCGTACGCCATCGGTATCGCGTATGGCGCGATTGTGCTGCGGGTCTGTTCCGAACACACCGCCAGGCAACGCAAAAAGATCCTCAAGCCTGACCAGCCGCTGATAACCACACCCTTGCAGGTGAATGCCGGATGAACAGCACACTGTTGAAAAAGTTCGTATCCAGTACGGCATGGAGTTTCGTTTCTGCCGTGGCCACCAAAGTGTCGGTGGTCATCACCGGCATCCTGGTTGCCCGGGTATTGGGTGCGCAATCGTTTGGCGAGTATGGCTTGATCCAGAGCGCGATTGTGATGCTTGCCAACGTCGCCGCCCAAGCCACCACCACGGCGACGGCCAAGCATATCGGGCAGTTCAAGGAGACCTGTCCCGAGAAGACCGGCAGGGGCATCGCGCTGACGCTGCTGTTCTCGGTTGTGTTCAGCGGGATGATCATCGGGACAGCGCTGTTTTTCCCGCACTTTTTCTCCAGCGTTATCCTGGGGGCAGACAGCCTCAGCGCTGCATCGCTGATCGTATTGAGCACCATCACGTTGATTATCCTGTCGGGATGGACCCAGGGCTGCCTGACCGGTTGGGGCCAATACCGGACAATCGCGACCATCAACGGAATCATTGCGATTGTCGCGATTCCGGCGACGTACTTCCTGACCCTGCAGTTGCGACTCAATGGTGCGCTGCTGGGCTTGGCCGGTTCTCAATTGCTGATCGTGTTCTTCAGCGCACTGGCCTGCTGGAAGACTTTGAAGGCCCGAAATACCACGCTGAGTTTCAAAGGTGCAATGACTGAAAAGCACGCAGTGCTGTCGGTTGGCCTGCCGGTATTGCTGACGGGGTTGATGGTCGCCCCGATGAACTGGTTCGCCAACAAGTTGCTGGCGGAAACAACTAACGGCCTTGCCGCATTGGGCATGTACGCCGCCGCGATGCAATGGAACGCGATCTTTTCCCATGTTTCCGTGGTGTTGGGCTCTGTGCTGGTGCCGATGCTGGCCGCCGCGCTGGGCGGTAAAAGCCGCAAGTTGGACGCCTTGAACTTTCTGTCGGGCTGGCTGGTGGTGTTGGTGATCATACAGCCGGTGATCATGTTCCCCGAGTTGCTGGCCAAACTGTATGGCAGCAGTTTCCTGGGGCGGGATTTTGAAGTGACGTTGGTTCTGGTAATCCTGGGTTCGCTGCTCAGTGCATTCAAGTCCGGTATTTCAAGAAAGATGATCGTGATGAACCTGGCCTGGTTCAGTGTGATGAGTAACATTCTATGGGGAGTGTTATTCATTACCGGAGCACTGTGGCTTCGGGAAGAAGGTGCAATCGGGATTGCCAAGGCATTTATCGGTTCGCAGTTTATTCACTTCCTGCTGGGACTGCCGTATTTCGTCTACAAGAAGATATTACCTCTGGAGTTGCTCGTATCTCCCAGGATCCTGATCTTGTGGACATTGCCTTTCATCAGTTTCATATCAAGCGCCTATGTCGAAAGTGTGCTGTATCGATTAATGATCATGGCGCTGATATTTATCTACATTCTCGCAACGACGTTTGCCTTGAATGCCGTGTTTAATGACCCCGTGGAAAATGGAAGCCCAGCATGAATGTCAGCAAAGTATATATCCGGGGGGCATACGGTCCTGGTAATTTGGGTGATGACGTATTAATGCTATGCGTGATCAATATTCTGAAAAAACGCTTTAAGGAATCGGATATAGCGGTGGGTGTCGATCATCCGCAGATCGCCAGGAACTTCAACCCGCGTATCAAGTGGCTGCACATCAAGGAGCCGGTCAAGGCTGACCTGGTGGTGTTGGGCGGTGGGGGCCAGTTCTTCTCGTTCATCCCACCGGCCAAAAAGGCGGCTGCCAACAAAGGCATCGTGGCGAAGCTGTGCAAGAGCATCAAGGCGCAGACCGACCTGAAGTCCACGCTTCTGCGTTTGTATGTCGGGTTGCTCGGTGGTGTCGACAGGATCTATTTCCACCGGCGCCTGGCAGCGTTCTGTATTGGCCTGGGCCCCTTCGATGGCGGCGGCAAGCTGCTGACCCGCGCCGTCAGCGTGATCAATCGCTGTGACTACATTTCCGTGCGGGACGGTACCAGCCAGCAGCATTGCAAGGCTTTCGGAAAGTCCGACGTCGAGGTGTACACCGACCCCAGCCTGCTTTCCGACCTGTGGATCTCCAGCAAAGACCTGGAGGTCGGCAGCCTCAAGAAGGGCAAGTACCTGTCCTTCATCCTGCGCGACTGGCCCCATGACGCGAACGGGCAACAGTTCATCAAGGCGATGGTCCAGGCCGCGGATGAGCTCGCCAAGCGTGGCGAGCAGGTACGCCTGGTCTCGCTGTACAAGGAACGTGACCAGCACCTGATCGACAAGTACCACACGTTCGAATGGTTGTGCTGGGACGCGGCGGGCGATACGCCCGAAACCTTCATGGCGAAACTGATCGTCGAGTCCGACGTGATCATCAGCGCCCGTGCACACGGTGTACTGCTGCCGGCTTCCCTGGGCTTTCCCACCATCGCGGTTGAAATCGAAAACAAGCTGAAAAAAGTCCATGAAATGCTGCCGCAGGGCACCCGGCTGGTCAGCACCCCAGACCCTGAGGTGATCAAGGCCACCATCAGCGAATTCAGGCAATCCAAGGCGCAAATGGCCGAGCACCTCAAGCAGGAGATCGCCCAGCGTTCTTCCCTTGCGCAAAAAGCGGTCGACGACTTTTTGAAATGGGTCGATGAAAAATAAAGTGGAGGGGCAACCGACGTGAAAAAGACAGCCTCGACGCTACTCATTGTGGCGTTCGCCCTGCAGGTGGCTGCCAGCGGCGCATCTGAGTTGAACGACCGTTGCGAGCCAGGCATCAAGAACATCTACCCGTCACTGCCGGACATTTCGCAGATGGCCGACGGGCCCCAGGCGCAAAGCAGCATAAAGGGCAGGGCCAATCTGACGAACAAGGCCTACAGCCAAAAGATCAAGGACATTGCCGTGCATTTTCCGGCCGGCTCCTATGACCCGGGTTCGATGGTGCGCCTTGGGTTGCCCTACGGCGGCATTGAATTCAAATCCCCACTGCCGCAACCGGGCAGGGAATGCCTGGTACTGACCTATGAGTTGAAGTTCGACAGGAATTTCGACTTTGTAAAAGGCGGCAAGCTCCCGGGCCTCTACGGTGGCACCGGCAATACGGGCGGCAAGATACCGAACGGCCATGACGGCTTTTCCACGCGCTACATCTGGAAAGAAAAGGGCGTCGGCGCCATTTACGCGTATTTGCCCACCAGTAAAACCTGGGGCACGGCAGTCGGGTTGGGTTCCTGGATCTTTACGGTGGGGCAATGGCACAGGTTGGAGCAACTGGTGAAGTTGAATACGCCGGGGCAGGCCGACGGTGTGATTTCCATTTGGTACGACAACCAGCTGGTGCACTCGGAAACCGGGCTGACGTTTAGAGACACGCCGGAGATCACCATCGACGGCTTGCTGTTTTCGACGTTCTTCGGTGGCAATAACCCGTCTTTCGCCACGCCGGTGAGTACCAATATCCGCTTCAGGAATTTTGTGATGAGTTCACAGCGCGTAACGGATACTTCAGGGCAGGGCGAGTAGATGAAGAACCTGAAACTGAACATCAAGAAGGCCGCTGTTGCGCTGTTCAATACGCTGCTAAGCCTGGCGTTGTTTTTCAATCTGCGACGCGCGTTGCTCCGGGCAACCGGATGCCGGGTGGGCGCCCGGACTACGATCCACCGCAACGTGGTGTTTTTCTCCTTCGGCAACTTCTCGGTCGGGAAAAACTGCACGGTCAATTACGACTGCTACCTGGATAACCGGGCGGGCATCCGCATCGGCGACAACGTCAATATTTCCCATAACACCCGGATTTATACGCTGGGCCACGATATTGATGACCCCATGAGTTGCCTGGTGGGGAAGCCGGTGTTGATTGAAGACAATGCCTGGATCTTTCCCAATGTGATGGTGATGCCAGGCGTCACCATCGGAACAGGCGCGGTTGTTTATCCGGGCAGTGTGGTCACGCGCAACGTTGCAGCGTATTCGATCGTGGGAGGCAATCCGGCCAAACATATCCGCTTCAGAAACAACACTATTCGATACAACGCCGACTTTCCGATCTGGTTTGCAGTGTAAGCAATCTCACTGGCCCCACCTTTATTTATGCAGGACTCTGACGTGAAATCATTAATGATTGCATGGATTGGCTATCAACGACGCGCCGATACCATGAAGCAATACTGGGCGTATGACATTCTGCATCTGCCCAACCAGTTCAAGAAGAAATCCGCGCGGCCGCTGGATTACTTGATCAAGTCGTTTAAAACCCTGAAGACCCTGTTGGCCGGTTCGCCTGACGTGCTGTGGGTGCAGTTGCCGCCGAGCCCGGTATTGCATATAGCACTGGCCTACAAGTTTATATTCAACCGGCGGCTGAAGATTATCGCCGATGCCCACAACAGCCTGTTGCGCAAACAATGGATAGGCTTTCCGGGCACGGTAGCGCTGTTGAATAGAATCGATGCCGTCGTCGTTCATAATTTTAAAGTCAAAGAAGAGTTGGCCGGCCTGGGCGTCAAGGACACCAATATCTTTATCCTGGAAGACTTGCCGTGTGACTTTCACGCGGCGCCCGCCAGTGAGCGCGAGACACCCTATGTACTGTTTCCGTGCTCGTTTGATATCGATGAACCGATCGAGATCGTGATCAACGCCGCCCGCGAAATGCCCGGTGTCGACTTCCTGATCACCGGCAAGCATCAGGGCAAGCTCTCCGAGGAGCTCGTGGCGTCACTCCCCGAGAACATCAAGCTGACCGGCTTCCTCAGCAAGGCGACCTTTGAACAGCTGCTGTGCCACGCGAATGTGGTGCTCGGCCTGACCACCCGCGACAACGTCCAACTGAGCGTGGCCAACGAAGCGGTCAGCGCCGGCAGGCCGATGGCGCTTTCGAATACCACGGTACTGCGCTCGTTGTTTTCCGAGGCGGCGGTGTTTGTCGACACCCTGGACCCGCTGTCCATCAAGGCCGGCGTCGCGCAGCTCATCGCCAATCAAGAAACCTATAAAGAGAAATCGGCCTTGCTCAAAGCCAAGCGAATAACCCGCTGGAAAGGCCAGGCCCAACTGTTAAGAACTGCCGCCACTATTTAATGATGTCTATTACACCTGACAGGAAGGGAACCGTCATGAGTCAATCAAGTGATGTTTTATTGATTTGTTCTGGAGGTGGGCACTGGGTACAAATGAGCAAGTTGCTGCCTGCCTTCGACGGTCAAAAAGTTACCATCGCCACCGTTGATATCAGCATTGGCTCGCAGTATCCAACCCATGCCTTCGCGCAAGTCCCGGACTTTAATCGCAGTGAACCGTTGAAGATCATCAAGGGCTTTTGCCAGATCTTTGCGATCGTTTACCGCAGCAAGGCCAGGTACGTGATCTCCACCGGGGCGGCACCGGGGTTGCTGGGGCTGGTCGCGGGAAAACTGATGGGCAAAAAGACCCTGTGGATCGACAGCATTGCCAATCCCAAGAAGCTCTCGTTGTCCGGCAGGATCGCTGTGTATTTTGTCGATGAGTTGCTGACCCAGTGGCCCACGCTGTCGCAAAACAGCCGGGCCCAATATAAAGGGAGGATTGTATAAATGATATTTTGCAGCGTTGGCACTCAAGCACCCTTTGAAAGAATGCTCGGCTACTTGCATGAGTGGAGTCATGCAAACCCGCAGGTCCCGATTGTTGCCCAGGTGGGCAATAACGAAAATGACCTGGGGCGCATTACGGCTTACAAGACCATCGCCGAGCCGCTGTTTTCCAAGAACTTCAATGCGTCAAAGGTGATTGTTTCCCATGCGGGCATGGGCAATATCATTCGCTCCCTTGAACTGGGCAAACCGATTGTTATTGTCCCGCGCGACAGTCGACGCGGTGAACACATCAATAATCACCAGTACGACACCGCCGAAAACTTTTCAGACCTTCCCTCTGTGTTTATCGCCCATGATAAAGATGCGTTCTTTTCGGCGATTGATTCGGCGCTTAACTACAGCAATGTCGAAAGTTCACTGGACTTTACCGAAAGGGACCGCTTGATCAGTTATGTGAAGTCATTCACTTCTTAAGTTTCGGCTGTTTGTCAATCCGCTCTTATTGCCTTTAATCATCGAGTAATCGTTATGATCCCAGTTATATTGTCTGGCGGTTCAGGCACGCGCCTGTGGCCGCTTTCAAGAGCGCTTAAACCAAAGCAGTTTATTGCGCTGCACGGTGACTTGAGTTTGTTTCAAGCCACCTTGGATCGCATCAAGAACCTGTCGATAGAGGGCGAGACCGTCAGCCCGCCGATCATTGTGTGCAACGAAGAACACCGTTTCATCGTGGCCGAGCAAAGTCGATCACTGGACGTGATCCCGCAGAAAATCCTCCTTGAGCCGACCGCCCGCAACACCGCCCCGGCGATTGCGGCGGCAACCCTGTCGGCGCTGGTGGATGGGGACGATCCGATCCTGCTGGTGCTGGCGGCGGACCATGTGATCGGCGATACCCAAGCGTTTAATGCGGCCTTGACACTGGCCAAGGTGGAAGTCAACAAAGGCAAGATCGTCACCTTCGGGGTTGTGCCCACCAAGCCGGAGACCGGCTACGGCTATATCCGTACTCAAGCGGCTGCGGTGGACGGCGCCGCGCATGTCGATGCCTTCGTGGAAAAGCCCGACCTGGCGACCGCGCAAGGCTACCTGGAACAAGGCAACTACTTCTGGAACAGTGGCATGTTCATGTTCCGCGCCTCGGTGATGAAGGCCGAGCTGGAGCGCCTGAGCCCGGAGATCATGGTGGCCGCGGAACTGTCCCTCTCCAACGCGGCCCATGACCAGGATTTCACCCGGCTCAGCCAGGTGGATTTTGTGAACGCACCCAACGTGTCGATCGATTACGCGGTGATGGAAAAGACCCACATCGCGTCGGTGGTCATCCTCGATTCGCCGTGGAGCGACCTGGGTGCCTGGGACTCAGTGTGGGAAGCGGGCTTCAAGGATCAGAACCAGAACTGCACCCAGGGCGACGTGCTGCTGCAGGACGTCACCAACAGCTATGTGCATGCCAGCCACCGCCTGGTCACGGTTGCAGGGATCAATGATGTGGTGGTCGTCGAGACCGCCGACGCGATTTTGGTGACCACCAAGGACCACGCGCAAGACGTCAAGAAAATAGTCGCGCAGCTGACTGAAAAGCACCGGATCGAGAGCACCAGCCACCGCGAAGTCTATCGGCCGTGGGGCAAATATGACTCGGTGGACCAGGGCTATCGGTACCAGGTGAAGCGGATCACGGTGAAGCCGGGGCACAAGCTGTCGGTGCAACTGCACCACCACCGGGCCGAGCACTGGATCGTGGTGTCCGGCACCGCGAATGTGCAAATCGCCGACAAGCAAGTGCTGCTGACCGAGAACCAGTCCACCTACATCCCCATTGGCGTTGTGCACTCCCTCGAAAACCCGGGGCGAATCCCGCTGGAGCTGATTGAAGTCCAATCGGGCTCGTACCTGGGCGAGGACGACATCATCCGCTTTGAAGACCGCTATGGCCGCCTCGAGCTTGTTTAAAGGAAGATTGAAATGAATGTAACTGTATTTGGAATCGGCTATGTGGGCCTGGTGCAGGCAGCGGTGCTGGCCGACGCGGGGCATGAGGTGTGTTGTGTCGACGTGGACGCGACTAAAGTCGAGAACCTCAAGGCCGGCATTATTCCGATCTTTGAGCCCGGGCTGAGTGCGCTCGTCCAGAAGAACCATGATGCCGGACGCTTGCACTTCACCACCGATGCCGCGCAAGGCGTGCGGCACGGAGAGGTGCAGTTCATCGCCGTGGGCACCCCGCCTGATGACGATGGCAGCGCCGACATCAAGTACGTGCTCTCCGTTGCCGCGACTATTGCGCTCAACATGACCGAGCCGAAGATTATCGTTAACAAGTCCACGGTGCCGGTGGGGACGGCGGACAAGGTCCGGGCGAAGGTGTCCGAGGTGTTGACGTCGCGGGGGCTCGAGGTGGAGTTCCACGTGATCTCGAACCCCGAGTTCCTCAAGGAAGGTTCGGCGGTCGCCGACTGCACCCGGCCCGACCGGATCATCATCGGCAGCGACAGCAGTTACGCCGTGGACCGCATGCGGGAGCTGTATGAACCCTTCAACCGCAACCACGAAAAGATCATCACGATGGACATCAGGAGTGCCGAGCTGACCAAGTACGCGGCCAACTGCCTGCTGGCCACCAAGATTTCCTTCATGAATGAAATGGCCAATTTCGCCGAACGCTTGGGCGCCGACATTGAGGCGGTTCGTAAAGGCATTGGCTCCGATCCACGGATCGGCTACGACTTTATCTACCCAGGCTGCGGTTATGGCGGCTCGTGCTTCCCGAAAGATGTGCAGGCGCTGGAGCGCACCGCGTCGTCGATCGGCTATCAGGCAACGCTGTTGTCTGCCGTCGAGGAAGTCAACAAGCGCCAGAAGCAGCACCTGTTCGGGCATATTCACCACCACTTCGGCGGCCAGCTGGAGGGCAAGACCTTCGCCATCTGGGGCCTGGCCTTCAAGCCCAATACGGATGACATGCGCGAAGCCTCGAGCCGCGTGTTGATCGAACAACTGCGCAGCGTGGGTGCCCGGGTCCAGGCATTCGACCCCGAAGCGATGGCCGAGACCCAGCGCATTTACGGGATGAACGAAGACCTGTTGCTGATGGGCACCAAGGAAGCGGCGTTGCAAGGTGCCGATGCGCTGGTGATCGTGACCGAATGGCGGGAGTTCAAGGCCCCGGACCTGGACTTGATAAAAGAAAAACTGAGCACGCCGGTGATCTTTGACGGCCGCAATATATTTGATCCGCAGCGTATGAAAGCCAATGGTTTCGAGTATTACGGTATTGGTCGCGGGTTATCGGTACGCCCCGTTGTTTAATCCTGACGATTATTAACATTGGTGGTTTGAGCTATCCACAAGTGAGATGATTTCGAGGAGGTTAAGTGCGTGATCCAACAGGATCTTTGCGCAGTTTGCATAGCCTGTTTATCTCCGTTCCATCACTACGCCCTTATTGCATTATTTGATAAGGGGTAAATATCGAGAAGGAGTCTGATATGAGGAAAATACTGTTGGCCGGCGTGCTGGCCTTTAGCAGTACTGCGGCATTGGCGGCAGGTGAAGTCGCGAGCGAGGCCTTGAGCGATGCGGCCGGCGCGAGCGAGCCCCTGTCGTTGAGCACCCCGCTCGTGGGCGGCGTGACGCTCGGTGAAACCGTCGGGGTCGGTACCGCGGTAGTCGGCGCTGCGGCGGCGGCTTCCAACTCGGGCGGCAGTTCCAATGGCGGTACTTCCGGCACCGGCGGCACCACCGGTACAGGCGGTACCACCGGTACCAACTAATAACCCGCAATGTGTGTTGTTCAAGATCACCCGGAACTTCTGGGTGATCTTTTTTAGACTCGCCCTCGACTAGCGTAGTGCCATTATGATTCGTAGGTTACCTGTTCTTTTGCTGGCAAGTTTCAGCTTGCACGGCTGCATGTTTTCGCCTGGTCAACATATGGACACCAGTCAAATGTCCAGTGAGGGTTCTTCCGAAAGTACTCGGGTAGAGTTGATTCCCATCACCCCCAAATTGATTGCCATGGATGCCGCCACGCATGTTCGTGAATCGGTGCCGGCGGAACTGTTGTCTTATGTGCCCGGTGGCTATCGCGTCGGTGCCAATGACCTGTTGTTCATCACGGTTTGGGACCATCCCGAGTTGACGGCACCGTCCGGGCCGCAACAGCAGATCGACGCCAACGGGCGCCTGGTTCGCCCCGATGGCACGTTGTTTTATCCGTATATCGGCAACGTCCCGGTGGCCGGCAAGACCATCGAAGAGCTGCGGGCCTTTATCGCCGGGCGCTTGTCGCAATTTATTGAAAGCCCACAGGTCGACGTCAGCGTCCTGCGGTTTGCCAGCCAGACAGTGGTGGTGACCGGGGCGGTGATCAAGGCCGGGCAACAGCCGATCACCACCACGCCATTGAGCGCCGTCGAGGCCATTGGCGCCGCCGGTGTCGATCCCACGAATGCCGACCTCTCGAGCCTGACCCTCACGCGTGACGGCCGTGAGTACACGCTTGACCTGGACAGCCTCAATCGCCAGGGCTCGCAACTGCAGGGCATCTACCTCAAGGGCGGCGACCGGTTGTACCTGCCCTATAACGACCAGAAACGTGTCTACCTGATGGGCGAAGTCAATCAGCCCCGGGCCCTGAGCTTCAAGGGCAAGTCGATCAACCTGACCGATGCCCTGGGTACCGTAGGCGGCTTGAACCAGACCACTTCCAATGGCAATGCGGTCTATGTGATTCGCGGCGTGGACAACCTGGAAGCCGAACCGGCCAAGGTGTTCCAGCTCGATGCCCAGTCACCGTCCGCGCTGGTGCTGGCCACCCGGTTCGACTTGCAACCCCAGGACATCGTGTACGTCGGGCCTGCCGGCGTGACGCGCTGGAACCGCCTGATCAGCCAGTTGCTGCCGACCGCCAGTGCCATTGGGATTGGTGCCCGATCGGCCAATGACCTCAGTGAAGTCAACAGCAGATAAGGCGTTATCCCGTGGTGAAAATGTTGCCTACCAGCGCCTGCCTGTCGATGGCGCTCTTGTTGTGCGGGTGTAACCCGTTGATGAGGGCGTCGTGGTACACCCTCGAAACTTCTGTGACGGGCCCGGCCCCGATCAACGTGACCCGCGCCCAGGTCGACGCGGTGCCATACCCGCAGATCCTGGTGACCACCGCCGTCAGCGAGGGCGTGATGGCCATGGCCCGGCGCCGGGGCGACCTGCAGTTCTGGGTCGCTTCCGGCAAGCAAGTGGTGATGATGCGTGACGGCCTGGTGGTACGCACTGTCGGGCTGGGTGTTTCCCTGGATGGCACGCGTTTCAGTGGCGAATCGCCGTTCAAGCGCGGCCTCCAGCATCTGCCCGACGGCTACACCGGCACACGCTGGATCGACCTCTACGACGGCAACCGAATCGGTATCGCGGTCAACAGCCGTTTCAGCAGCCACGGTATCGAGACCCTCCGCATTCTGGACAAGGATTACGCCTTGCTGCGCATCGACGAGCAGGTGGACGTTCCCACCTTGAATTTCCGCGCCACCAACCATTATTGGGTCGACCCGCAGGATGGTTTCATCTGGCGCAGCGAGCAGCATTTGACGCCCCGGTTGGCCCTGAAAATCGTGCAGTTGCGTCCCGACCGGGAGGCAGCCCGATGAAGTGTTCGAAGCTTTTATGGCTGGGCCTGTTGCTGATCGGCCCCGGCACTGGCCAGGCGGCCGTTACAGTCAGTGGCGATGTGCGCAGTCCTGACGCCTTCGAGGTCAAGCCGGGGGCGCGTTTGCTGGACGTTATTCGTGTGGCCCAACCCAATGCAGAAAGCTACTGGTTGGGCGCTGCGTGGCTGCACCAGTCGTTGGTGAGCACGCAGGAACGCTTGAAGGCAGGGGTTTTGTTCGATCTGAAACTGCTGCAACGAGGGGCCTTGCTGGATGACCGTGGCTCCCGGGCGGACTTGAGTGCGCGTCTGTATCGACAGGTCGAACAGTTGCCGGTCACCGGCCGCCAGGTGCAAGTGCTGGACCCGATCGCCGTGGAGACGGGGTTCGCGCGCAACGCATTGCTGGATGACGGGGACCGGCTGGTCTACCCCGTGAGGCCGTCCACCGTGCAGGTGCTCGGGGCGGTCGCGCAGTCCTGTGATGTGCCGTACCGGGCCATGCGCGAGGTGCGGGATTATGTTGGCGACTGCACGGTCCTCGATGACGCCGAGCGCGATGACCTGTGGCTGATCCAGCCCGACGGCCAGGTACGGCGCGTGGGCGTGGCGGCGTGGAATCGCGAGGACGGCGTGGTGGCGGCCCCCGGCAGCAGGATCCTGGTGCCGATCCGCAGCGACGACCTTGAGACGCCGACCCCTGATCTCAACCAACAACTGGCCGAGTTTTTCGCCACTCAACCGTTGGCTGAGGTGAACCCTTGAATTTACGTTTTGCGGCTGTACTGCTGTTGCCTTGCGGGTTGGCTCACGGTGACCCCCGTTACACCCAAAATGATTTCGGCGGCGTGGGCCTGCTACAGACCCCCACCGCACGCATGGCCCCGGCGGGAGAGTTGAGCGCCAACGCCAACCGCACCGATCCCTACTCGCGCTACAGTTTTTCCCTGCAACCGTTTGATTGGCTGGAGGGTTCGTTTCGTTATACCGCCATCAGCAACCGCAGGTACGGCGCCGAGGCGTTGAGCGGAAGCCAGAGCTTCAAGGACAAGGCCATCGACTTCAAGGCGCGGCTCTGGGAGGAAAGCCGGTGGGCACCGCAGGTGGCTTTCGGTGCCCGGGACATCGGCGGTACCGGGCTGTTTTCCAGCGAATACTTTGTCGCCAACAAGCGCCACGGCAACCTGGATTTCAGCCTCGGCATCGCCTGGGGCTACCTGGGAAACCGAGGCGACTTCGGCAACCCGCTGTCGGTGTTCGGCAGCAAGTTCAACGACCGGCCCAAGAGCACTGCGGTCGTCGCCAGGGCAGGGGATGTGAACTCCAACGCCTATTTCAGGGGCCGCCCTTCGTTGTTCGGCGGGATCGCCTATCAAACGCCCTGGGAACCCCTGAGCCTGAAGCTCGAATACGAGGGCAATGACTACAAGCACGAGCCGTTGGACAACCCGATCAAGCAGGACTCGCCGGTAAACATTGGCGTGGTCTATAAGCTGGCTGACAGCGTCGACCTGAGTGCGGCCTGGGAACGCGGGAATACCGCGATGTTCGGCATCACCCTGCACACCAACTTTGTCAGCCGCAAGGCACCGGTCAAGACCTATGACCCGCCCGCCGAACCGTTGCCGGCGCGCATGCCCACCACCCCGGCCGACCAGGTCAACTGGGCCAACGTCGCCGACAGGCTGCAGCAGAATGCCGGCTACAAGGTGGAGCGCATTGCCCGGCGCGGCTCGGAATTGATGGTGTATGGCGAGCAGCAACGCTACTTCTATTCAGCCAAGGCCGTGGGACGCGCCAGCCGGGTTCTCGACAACAGCGCCAATCAGGATATCGACTGGTTCACCCTGGTGAACAAGCGCTATGACATGCCCATCGAAGAAACCAGCGTGCCCCGTGACACCTTCCGCGCAGTGGTGAACAACCAGCAGCCGTTGACGGACCTGCACCGTAATACCGAGGTCAACCCGGCGGTTGCCCATCGGGAAACCACGCTCTACAGCAGAAAATCCGAGCCGTTCAACTATGGCCTTGGCCTGGGTTACAAACAGAACATCGGTGGCCCCGACGGCTTGCTTTATCAGTTCACTGCCGACGCCGACGCGGAGTACCGTTTTACCCGCAATACCTGGTGGAGCGGCTTGCTCAGCGCCAACCTGCTGAACAACTACGACAAGTTCACCTACGACGCACCCAGCGGGTTGCCGCGAGTACGCACCGACCTGCGCCAATACATGACCACGTCCGATGTGACGATGCCGAACTTCCAGGTCAACCATGCGCAGCGCCTGGACCGCGACCTGTATGGCATGGTCTACGGCGGCTACCTGGAGTCCATGTACGCCGGGGTGGGCGGCGAGGTGTTGTTCCGGCCGGCGGGCAAGCACTGGTCAGTGGGCGCAGACCTGAACTTCGTGCGCCAGCGTGATTTCAACCAGGGCTTCGGCCTGCGGGATTACCAGACCATCACCGGCCATGTCACCAGCTATACCGAGCTGCCCTATGACACCCTGGCCGCCGTCAGTGTGGGGCGTTACCTGGCGCGGGACTGGGGCACCACCGTCGACATCTCGCGCCAGTTCAAGAACGGCGTGAAGTTTGGTGGCTGGGTGACGCTGACCACCGCCTCGAAGGAAGAATATGGCGAAGGCAGCTTCGACAAGGGTATCTATATTTCCGTCCCCTTCGACGAATTGATGAGCACCTCGACGATGCGTCGGGCCAACGTCGTATGGGCGCCACTGACCCGTGACGGCGGCGCACGCCTGAACCGCGGCTATTCGCTGCAGACCATGACCGACGGGCGTGACAGCGAGTTGTTCTACAACAACTTCGAGAAGATCACTGAGTGACGGTGCGGCATCTGCCGACCAGGTTGTCGACTGCCCGGCGTTGAATGCGCCGGGCAGTCGCCACGCCGAACGCTACAGCGCCAGGTGCAATGCCGGCGCGCAACACTTGCCTGACTTTCCTCTTTGATGACTATGCGAATGGCCCGGGCCCGGGCGTCGCTGTGGGCGCTATCGTTGCGCCTTGCGGGGAGTGGTGGCGGGGAGGGCGCAAAGCGCGCCTGGTGCCCCGCGCCGCCGATGCAGCGGCACGGGGAAGGGCGGGGTCAGTAGATGTCTTTGGACAGCAGGGTAAACGGCGTCTTGAACAGGATCTTGATGTCCAGCCACAGCGACCAGTTGTTGATATAGCGCAGGTCGATATCGACGCGTTGCTGCATCTTCTCCAGGGTCTCGGTTTCACCCCGGCAGCCATTGACCTGCGCCAGGCCGGTGATGCCGGGCTTGATGCGATGCCGCGCCATGTACGCGCGAATCTTGCCTGAGTAGTAGTCATTGTGGGCGACGGCATGCGGGCGTGGGCCGACCAGTGCCATATGCCCTTGCAGCACGTTGAACAGCTGGGGCAGCTCGTCGATGGAGGTGCGGCGGATAAATCGCCCTACGGGGGTAATGCGTGAGTCGTTGCGGCTCGCCTGGCGCACTTCGTGGTCGTCATGCACGCGCATCGAGCGGAACTTCCAGACCTTGATCACCTCGCCGTTCCAGCCGTGACGATCCTGCTTGAAAATTACCGGGCCGGGAGAGGTAAGTTTGATCAGCAGGGCGAACAGCAGCAGCAACGGGCTGAGCAGGAGGATCGCCAACAGGGCCAGGCTCTTGTCCAGCAGCGACTTGCTCAGTGCTGCGGTCGGCCGGCTGGTCAGCGGGCTTTCATTGAGGAAGATCGCGGGCAATCCATCCACCTCGGCCACGCTGTGGTTGAGCAGCAGCATGTTGTTGAGGTCGGGCACCCAGATCACGTCCACGCTGATCTCCAGCAGGTTGAGGTACAGCGCCTCGATGTGGGTCGCTTCCTGGAGAGAGTGAGTGATGTACAGGCGGCGGATACCGTGCTGGCGGATCAGCGCGGGAAGATCGGGCAAGTCACCGAGGATCTGAGGCTGGGTGCCGGCCTGGGGGGAGGTGGTGCGGGGACCTACGAGACCGACCAGAGGGGAGCGTTTTTGCCTGGCGAGAGTATTGGCCAAGTCGGTTGCAAGTTTTCCCGTACCAATAATCAGCGATTTCTGGCGCTCATGTAGTTGCCGGTGGTAGTACCTGGATAGACTGTGAATGGGAATGTAGCAAAGGGCTAGTATTGGATAGCTGACAGCAGCCCAGAGTAGCAGGATCTCGAAGGGAAACAGCGAACTGGCATTACAGGCTATGCCGACCGCGAACAATATGCCCAGGGTCAATAACCAGCCGGTGAATAATCGTCCCAGCCCAACAAAAAAGTCATCTTTTTTGCTATAGACGTCACATAACATGTAGGCCGGTATAGAGGCCAGTATTGTAATGGCTGCCAATATCCGGTAGTGGGATTCCAATTGCCCGGTCTTGAAAAGTACCAGTGAAAACAAAAGTACAACGACCACACTCAGGGCAATTGCCCACTGTCCCCAAAAGGTCAGGCCTTTGGGTGTAAGGTTACGATGCATTCTTCTGTTGTTAAGCATACTTCTGCTCCCTGTGGTATCCACTCACGTGCTGGCAGGTTAAAGCGAGGCGTGGTTTTAATGACTATCAAATGGCAGGCGCACGCGTAGGCGTGCGTATTGATAGTAATAAATGGCAGGGAGCAATGGCTGACGACTTATAACGCGGTCATGTTGTTATAAAATGGCAGATAGAAAGGCGTTCTAATAGGCAGGGTGAATTGTAATTTTTATGAAATAATTATTGTTCTGTGACGTTTGCGCGACTGCTCAGCGGGCTTTTTATTTTTTGTGTCAGGCAGTAGCCACGGTTACGCACCGCGCGGAACAGGCGTTCGCCATCATTCACGCGCTTGAACTTGTCCTGCAATCGGCTAAGGCACATTTCAAGCCCGCGATAGAGGTCGGGCTCACGTCCGATGTTGCGGATAAGTTCTTCCTTGCTGACCACACGTTCTTCATGGTTCAACATTTTCTTGATCAATGCCGACTCAATAGTGGTCAAGGAAATGCGTAGCCCACCTTTCACCAGCGCACGATCTTGCTGGGTAAGTAGCCAGACATCGGGGCCGCGTAATGCAGAGGATGAGTTAACTGTTTCCGTGGTGGTGTTATTCAGGGTCGGGTGTGTGACGTCTGATTTTAGAGCCGTGATGTTAGGTTTTTCTGACGCGTCGTAAAGTTGTCGGGTCAGTCGATTACTGGCTTCGTAAAGTCTTTTGGCGGCGACATAGTTACTGAGCCACAGATTGAAATTCTGCTCTTTGGTAACGGCGTAGGAACTGGTCGAAGCGTCCGATGTTTTTTCCACGGTTTCGATCAGCGGCCCGCTGTCGACGTCGTAATGTAAAAATGCCACATTTGGCGTGAAATCGTGCAGTGCGATTGACGGGTACGTCGATGTAAATGTGTGTTTCTTGAGAGAACTCATGGCATTCACCGATTCCAGGAAAGTACGGGGGTTCATAAACTATCAGCAGGGGAGAAGTAGGGGCCCTGAAAATAGTCAAAAGGCAAGCGTCTGGCGAGAAGTGCGCTGTCGGCGTGCTCGACGTTGTCGGCGATGAAGGAGACCCGGGTGGTGCTCATCAGCCCCAGCATCTGGTCGTAAAGCCGGTCGAACAGGCCCGAGCGGGTGTTCAGACTGAGCCTGAGGGCCGAGTCTGGAAAAGGCATTTTTATATAGTCATAAAGACTCAAGTCGATCAGCAGGTCGGTGTTTTTTGTATTTAATGTGTAATTGTTATAGGCAAGCTTCAGGTTGCTCTGGTCTTTCAGACTATACAGTTGACGGATCATGCTCCGGCGTTCCAGCGGGCCCGGAAGGGTGTCCAGTGTGTTTTCAACGCTGACAATGAGTTGTTGTCTGTTTTTTTCCAGCGTGTGTGAAGTATCGATAATTTCCTTGAGCAGGTCCTCATTCATCAACAGCGATTGCTCAACTCGGAAAAACTTGTGGAGGCCCGGGCTTTTATCCGCGCGCAAACGTTTACTTGTGCGGGCAAATGAACTCGGCCTGGCATGTTGCAGGGCTTCGCTGTAGGCGTCTTTAAGTTGTTCGGAATAAAACGGGCAGGCGTCATCACGCGGGCTGTCGAGCGCAGGCTCGGCGTGGACGCGGATCTCACTGCCCCACAGCGTGCAACTTCGTTCAAGTATCGCTTGCCGCGAAAAGGTGAAGCAGGCTGACGCCTCACGTAATAAGGTTCCGCTATTCACGGTTCGACCGCTCCCTGACGGGGTGGATATGATTAACCGAAGCCAGCCCTCTGCTTAGTTTGTAGCCGTAACCGCGAATGCTCTGAATTATATTGCTTCCGTAATGTGATTTTATTTTGCCACGTAACCGGCTAATCGATTTTTCGAGGGCCCTTGAATCATAAAATCGGGGATTCAGCCCCATTACCACGGCGATTTCATCATGGCTGAGCAATCGATTATGAATGAGCGCTTCCAGTACTTTCATTTCGACAAAGGACACTTCGAGCTTTTTGCCACCCCCGTAGATGCACATGCGGTCCTGATCGAGTAGCAAATCAGTATTACTTAGCCAGTATGTCTCGCTGAGGAACGCGGCAAACAGGGCAAGTTTTTTCTCGGGCGAGCTCTCGACGACCTTTATGCAGTAATCGGCGCCTGCGAGATAATATTTGGTTTTGCTTAGTGTAGTGGCGAAGGTGACAACCAGGAAAATGGTGCTGCCAGGATTTTCCGATCTGGTTTTTTTAATGATGTCCAGCGTTTGGGTGCTGGCAGAGGGGGTGTCGATCTCTATGATGATGGCACGGTAATGTCCATGGCTTGCATAGGGACCGATTAGTTGGCCGTAGGAGCGTGTATCGACTTTTAGATTTTTCGGTACAGTACGAACTATAAGCTCGCTGAAGTCCTCGGATTTCGATGGGGTCCGTGCAATAGCGAGGACGTTGGAAAAATGCATCACGTTGCTCCCTTTTCCGGCATGCGAGGCCGTCAATTCAATCGCTGCAGGCGTTTAGATGTTAATCGAATTGAATACGCCAAAACGTGACAAATTTTAACATTCGGCACTTTATTTGCGGGGGGTAAGGCGGATTTCAGGCGGGTGTTGAGAGCGGGTTTGTGGACCGGAGTACTCATATGCTAGTGCAAATTTTTTAGTGTGCGATAAGTATTTTAGGCGGGTTGATTTTTTTTGGCTGGAATGATTTAAGCCTTCTAGTCCCTTAGCTCTAAAAATGCTTATACGTGACTATTTATAATAATCCAGCAAGGCGATAGCGGGCGTCGTGTGCTGGGGGATGCTCGCGCGGTCGGCCAGGTAGCGCGCCGGCGGTTGGCCGATGGCCTTGCGGAACATGGTGATAAAGCCGCTGGCGTTTTCATAGCCGAGGTCCAGCGCCACCGTCTGCACACTTTCGCCTTTCGCCAGGCGCTGCAGTGACAGGATCACATGCAGTTGCCTGCGCCAGCGGCCGAAACTCAGGCCGATCTCCTCCAGCAACAACCGCGTCATGCTGCGTTCGCTCATGCCGATGCGTACGGCCCATTCGCCCAGGGTGGCCTTGTCGCTGGGGTTGGCCAGCAAACTGTCGGCCAGGCGCCGCAGCCGAGTGTCCCGGGGCATGGGCAGGTGCAGGGCCTCCACCGGTGCCAGTGCCAGTTCGTCCAGCAGCGTGGCCACCAACCGGCCCTGGGCGCCCTTGGTGTCGTACAGCGGCGGGAAGCTGACGGCCTTGCTGATCAATTCGTGTAACAACGGCGATACCGCCAGGGTGCAGCATTGCCGGGGCAGGGCGCCGGCGGCGTCGGGGTCGACCAACAGACAGTAGACATCCGCTGCCCCCGACCCGCGCGCGGCATGGGAAAGGCCGCCCGGAATCCACAACGCGCACTGGGGGGGCACGATCCAGATACCTTCTTCGATGACGCAATGAATCACCCCGCGCAATGTGTACATCAACTGGCCCTTGCGGTGCTGGTGCGGTGCGTGCTCCCAACTCGCAGAGGTGCTTGAAGCGCTCACTGCAACCACCGCACGGGGAATTGCATCGGCGAGGGCCGGGCGCAAGGGGTCACGGGTTTCGAGGCGGTGGTTGTACATGGCGGCGCGGCGTCTTGGCTGGAATGCGAAACATTCTGGCCATTCTGTGCAATGGCGTCCAGTGATGGCATGGCTATCATGAGAAACATTCTCGTTAAAGGAGCTTCCCATGCAACTCGACAGTTCAACATTCCCCGTGGTGAAAATCGTGTTTGACGCCCCCAGCGACACCCCCCCGCAAGATACCTTTGGCGCATTCGAGGCCTTGTTGCAGCGCGAGGAACCCTTCGTCCTGCTGCACGAGAAAGCCGTGGATGAAAGCACTCACGAGCACTCCCACGAAGAGCGCAAACAGGCCTCGATCTGGATGAAGAAGCACAAGGTGGCCCTGCGTACTTTCGTCAAAGGCATGATCCAGGTGGAGCCCAGCGCAGCCAAGCGCCTGGCGCTCAAGCCGTTTGCCGTGATGTTCGGCAAGGCGTGGGGCTACCCGTTGCTGGTGGTGGAATCCACGGATCAGGCCTGGGCATTGGCGCGGGATGTGCTGGATACCCAGGTGTCGGATGTGGCGCACTATTGAGTGTGGGGCGCTGCCGTGCTGCCGCGTACTGTGAGTTCGAACGGCACTACAACCTGACGCTCCGACAGCGGCGTTTTCTCGATCAGTGCGATGAGCATCTCGACGGCCTTGCGGCCGAAGATTTCGGCAGGCTGGGCAATGGTGGTCAGCGGCGGGTCGCAGTAGGCCGCGAAGGGGATGTCATCAAAGCCCACCAGGGAAATATCCTGGGGCACGCGCAGGCCCTGTTGCTTGATGCGCTTCAAGGCGCCGATGGCCATTTCGTCGTTCTCGCAGAACAGCGCAGTGGGCCGCTCGGGCAGGGCGAGCATGTTGCCTGCGCCCTCGAAACCGGCGTGCAGGGTGAAGTCGCCGTGGCAGATAAGCGCCGGGTCGCGGGGGATGCCCGCCGCGAGCAAGGCATCTTCATAACCGGCCACGCGGTCACGGGTCAGTGGGCTGCTTTTCGGGCCTTTGATCAAGCCGATGCGGCGGTGGCCGAGGTCGATCAAGTGCTGGGTCATGGCCCGGGCGGCGCCACGGTTGTCGAGGCTGATGGTGGGGTGGCGACCGTCCTGGATCACCTCGCAGGCGTTCACCAGTGGCGGTGAGTCGCTGCAGTCGCTGAATGGGTCTGAGGCCCGCAACTGAATCACACCGTCGGCCTGATGGGCGTGGACCAGTTCGGCGAACTGTTTTTCGATTTCTGCCTGGCCCCGGGTGTCGCACAACAGCAACCGATAACCCGATGCCTGCGCCGCTTGCTGTGCACCGCTGATGACCCGGGCGAAAAACGTGTTGGCAATCGCCGGCACCAGGATCACCAGGTTGCCGGTGCGCCGCGAACGGAATTGCACCGCCATGCGGTTCGGCCGGTAGCCGGTCTGTTCCACGGCGGCGTTGACCTTGTCGCGGGTCTCGGGCAACACGCGTTCAGGGCTGGCCAGGGTCCTGGACACGGTGGCCACCGAGACCCCGGCCAGCCGGGCGACTTCACGAATATTGGACAAGACCACCTCGTTATCAGAACAGCAGCCTGCAAGTTTACCGCAGTCGGGGTTTGACACCGCGAGCAACCAGGCCTAAATTTCCGGCACGATGTAACCGGTTACATCATGATCGGTAATTGCCCATAAAGAGAAGACTTGCGATGACGGTTGCTGTGCAAAAAATAAGAATGGGCTTTGTTGGCGGCGGCGAAGGCGCCTTCATCGGCCAGGCTCACCGCCAGGCGGCGGGGCTGGATGGGTGTTATGAACTGGTGTGCGGTGCCTTCAGCCGTGAGCCCGAGAACAACCGGAGCACCGGCAATGCGCTGGGCCTGCCCGCGTCCCGCTGTTACAGCGAATGGCAGCAGATGCTCGCCGCCGAACAGGCACTCCCGGCCGAGCAGCGCATGCAGCTGCTGGTGATCGTCACCCCCAATCATCTGCATGCACCGATTGCGACCCAGGCGCTGCAGGCGGGCTTCCACGTGTTCAGCGAGAAGCCAGCCGCGCTCAATCTTGCTGAAGTGCAGGCGCTGGCAGACGTTGTCAAAAACAGTTCCGGGCTTTATGGGCTGGCACACACCTACCTGGGTTACCCGATGGTGTGGCAGGCTCGCGACATGGTGCGCAATGGCCTGATCGGCGCGTTGCGCAAAGTGATCGTCGAGTACCCACAAGGCTGGCTCAGCCAGGACGTGGCCGGGCAGGGCAACAAACAGGCGGACTGGCGCAGCCGGCCCGAGCTGTCGGGACTGGGCGGCTGCATCGGCGACATCGGCACCCACGCCTTTTCCCTGGCCGAGTTCATCGCCGACCAACCGATCGAACAGCTTTGCGCGAACCTGGGCATCCATGTACCCGGCCGGCAACTGGATGACGATGCCGCCATGCTGTTCAAGATGGCCTCCGGCGCCAGCGGCGTGCTGATCGCCAGCCAAGTGTGTGCCGGTGAAGAGAACCCGCTGAAGATCCGCCTCTATGGCGACAAGGGCGGCCTGGAATGGCGCCAGGAAGAACCCGCCAGTCTGATCCATCGTTCCCTCGACCAACCGCTGCGCATCCTGCGTTCCGGCGTCGGCCAGCCCTGGCTGTGCGACGCGGCATTGCAGCGCATGCGCCTGCCCGCCGGGCATCCCGAGGGTTACCTGGAAGCCATGGCCAACCTCTACCGCGACTTCGCCAAGGCCATTCGCCAGGGCACCGAGGCCGAAGGTGTACCCGGCATCGAAGTCGGCGTGCGCGGCATGGCCTTTATCGAAGCGGTGATCGCCAACCATCGCGGCGAGGCGAAGTGGACCACCCTGGCGAACCACCCATGAAGGAGACTACAGACATGCGCGGCCCAGGCATTTTTCTCGCCCAGTTCATCTCGGACGAAGCGCCTTTCGACACCCTGGCCAACATCGCCCAATGGGCGGCGTACCAGGGCTACAAGGCGATCCAGTTGCCCACACTCGGCACCCGCTACATTGACCTGGCCCGCGCTGCAGAAAGCCAGGCCTACTGCGATGAACTCAAGGCGACCTGCGCCCATGCCGGCGTCGAAATCAGCGAGCTATCGACCCACCTGCAGGGCCAACTTGTGGCCGTGCACCCGGCATTCGACACGCTGTTCGACGACTTCGCCCCGGCCCATCTGCGCGGCCAGCCCCAGGCACGTACCGAGTGGGCGATCGACCAATTGAAACTCGCCGCCCGCGCCAGCCAGCGCCTTGGCTTGACGGCCCACGCGACCTTCTCCGGCGCGCTGCTCTGGCCGTACATCTACCCCTGGCCACAACGCCCCAGCGGCCTGGTGGAGCAAGGCTTTGCCGAGTTGGCCAAGCGCTGGCTGCCGATTCTCGATTGCTTCGAGGCGGCCGGCGTCGACCTGTGCTACGAAATCCACCCCGGCGAAGACCTTCACGACGGCGCCTCTTTCGAGCGCTTCCTCGAAGCCGTCGACCACCATCCCCGGGCCAACATTCTCTACGACCCCAGCCACCTGCTGCTGCAGCAAATGGATTACCTGGGCTTCATCGACCGCTACCACGCGCGCATCCGCATGTTCCACGTCAAGGACGCCGAGTTTCGCCCCGACGCGCGCTCCGGCGTGTATGGCGGCTACCAAGGATGGGTCGACCGCCCTGGCCGTTTTCGCTCATTGGGCGATGGTCAGATCGACTTCAAATCGATCTTCAGCAAGCTCACCCAATACGACTTCAACGGTTGGGCCGTGCTGGAGTGGGAGTGCTGCCTGAAGGACGCGCAACAAGGCGCGGCAGAAGGGGCGGAGTTCATCCGCCAGCACATGATCCGCAAGACCAGCAAGGCATTCGATGACTTCGCCGGCGTGACATCCGACGAGCAATCCAACCGACGGCTGCTGGGCCTGCCCGACGCCTGAACAGCGCTTCTGCCCCAAAATAACAATAAAACGGTGACCACAATGAAAGCGCGACTGAGCGTCATGATGTTCCTGCAATTCTTCATCTGGGGCGGCTGGTTCGTCACCCTCGGCACCTTCCTCGCCAGCAACCTGGGGGCCAGCGGCGGGCAGATCGGCATGGCGTTTTCCACCCAGTCGTGGGGGGCGATCATCGCCCCGTTTATCATCGGCCTGATCGCCGACCGCTACTTCAACGCCGAGCGCATCCTGGCGGTGCTGCACCTGATCGGCGCGGTGCTGCTGTACCAGCTGTACCGCGCGCCGGACTTCGTCGGCTTTTATCCCTACGTGCTGGCATACATGGTCATCTACATGCCGACCCTGGCACTGGTGAACTCGGTGGCCTTCCGGCAAATGAGCGACCCGGCCCAGGAGTTTTCGCGCATCCGTGTGTGGGGCACCTTGGGCTGGATTGTTGCGGGGCTGGTGATCAGCTTTGTGTTCGCCTGGGATTCGCAGCAGTCGATCACCACGGGCGCGTTGCGCAACACCTTCCTGATGTCTGCCATCGCGTCAGTGGTGCTGGGTTTCTACAGCTTCACCTTGCCGCGTACCGCGCCCTTGAAAGCCGAGGCGGGCAGGGGTGATATCAAGCAACTGCTCGGGCTGGATGCGCTGGGGTTGCTCAAGGATCGCAGCTACCTGGTGTTCTTCATCGCCTCGATCCTGATCTGCATTCCCCTGGCGTTCTACTACCAGAACGCCAACCCGTTTCTCGCGGAAATCGGCGTGACCAACCCCACGGCAAAAATGGCCATTGGGCAAGTGTCCGAGGTGCTGTTCATGCTGCTATTGCCGCTGTTCATCCAGCGTTTTGGCATCAAGGTCGCGCTGTTGGTGGGCATGCTGGCGTGGGCGCTGCGCTATGCACTGTTCGCCTACGGCAATAATGGCGAGCTGGCCTTCATGCTGTTTACCGGGATTGCGCTGCATGGCATCTGCTATGACTTCTTCTTTGTCTCGGGGCAGATCTACACCGACGCCAAGGCCCCGGAGCGCTTCAGGAGTTCGGCGCAGGGGCTGATTACCCTGGCTACGTACGGTGTGGGCATGTTGATTGGGTTCTGGGTGGCAGGGCAGGTGACCGACCACTATGTGGCGGCGGGTGGCAGCCATGACTGGCGCAGCATCTGGTTGTTTCCGGCGGGGTTTGCGCTGGTGATCTTTTTTTGTTTTTCGCTGGCGTTCAAGGGGCGGGAGCGGGTGGCGGGCTGACTGAGTACGATGTCAAGGCCAGCCAAAATCAAAGGTGGGAGCTGGCTTGCCTGCGATAGCATCGCCTCGGTGCAACTGATACATCGAGGTGTCTGCATCGCAGGCAAGCCAGCGCCCACACTGATTCTCTTTGCCTGTTTGAGCGTGTTGTTGGCTGGTGTGGAACTCAGGCTTTACCGGGGCTCTTGAACAGATCAAGCATCAGCAACAACGCACCCAGAGTGATCGCGATATCGGCGAGATTGAACACACCCGTATGCAGCGGGCCGACATTCACCACCAGATAATCGACGACATGGCCGTCGCGAAAGACCCGGTCAATCAGGTTCCCGGCGCCGCCCAGGGCAATCAGGAAAAGTGCTGCGGCCTTGCGCAGGGAGTGGTTCCAGTTCGTCCAGGCCCAATAACCCGCCCAGCACACCACCGCGGCCACGCCGACGATAAAGATCAGTTGCTTGACCTGGGTTGGCAGGCTAGCGCCCAAGCTGAGGAACGCACCCGGGTTCAAGCTCAGCTCCAAGGCCATGTTGACCGGGCTTGAACCGAACCGGAACGTTGTGGCTTGAAGCGAAAACAGCGCCAGCAGTTTGATCAACTGGTCCACGGCGATAAACGCAATGCCCATCAGCACCGCAAAGCTTCGTCCTCTCAAGGCGTCCTGCTTCTTCAACGTTTCACTCCTTCATGTTTTTCGCCTGAGCCGGCGGCGCCCCGAAGATATAGCACGGCCTGCACAGCGTCCATCTTTGCACCGGCAGCCTGCCTGGCTCCGGCGTTTCAGGTATCCTCCGCGCCCCGCTCAACAACTATTCCCAAACCATGCCAGAACACAACATGCAGGCCCTGTTGGAGTCGATCCTCGACGAAGTCCGTCCACTGATCGGCCTCGGCAAGGTCGCCGACTACATCCCCGCGCTCGCCGACGTGCCGGCCCAGCAACTGGGCATTGCCGTGTATGGCAATGACGGCTCGTCCTACTGCGCGGGCGATGCCCACACCTTGTTCTCCGTACAGAGCATCTCCAAGGTATTCAGCCTGGTGCAGGCCATCGACCATGGCGGCGAGAGCATCTGGGAACGCCTGGGCCACGAACCGTCGGGGCAGCCGTTCAACTCCATGGTGCAGCTGGAGTTCGAGCGTGGGCGGCCACGTAACCCGTTTATCAACGCCGGTGCGCTGGTGATCTGCGACATCAACCAATCGCGCTTTGCCGTGCCTATTTTGTCCATGCGTGATTTTGTGCGGCGGCTGTCGGGCAACCCGCAGATCCTGGTCAACAGCGTGGTGGCCGAATCCGAAGCCCAGCACGGTGCGCGCAATGCGGCCATGGCGTACCTGATGAAGTCCTTCGGCAACTTCCACAATGACGTGGATGCAGTGCTGCACAGCTACTTCAACTACTGCGCGTTGCAGATGAGCTGCCTGGACCTGGCCAAGGCATTTTGCTTCCTGGCGAATGAGGGGGTGTGCACCCACAGCGGCGAGCAGATTCTGACGGCGCGCCAGACCAAGCAAGTGAACTCGATCATGGCCACCAGCGGGCTGTATGACGAGGCGGGGAATTTTGCGTATCGCGTTGGCTTGCCGGGCAAGAGCGGGGTAGGCGGCGGGATTCTCGCGGTGGTGCCGGGGCAGTTTACGGTGTGCGTGTGGTCGCCGGAGTTGAATGCGGCGGGCAACTCCCTGGCGGGGATGAAGGCGTTGGAGTTGTTGAGCGAGCGTATCGGATGGTCGGTTTTTTGAAGAGACTTGATCGCTCCCACGCTCTGCGTGGGAGCGCTGCCCTGGACGCTTTGCGTCTGCCTTTGTGACGCGGAGCGTCACGGTCTGCATTCCCACGCGGAGCGTGGGAACGAGCTCAGCGCGGGCTGGTTTGCGCGCATCGATCCAGCGCTTTGTCGACCAGCATCTGCACACCTTCCAGCATCCGGCAAATGCCCAGCGCCACGTTGCGCTGGGTACCATCGACTTCGAAGGCCAGGTGAGCGGCGATGACATTGATCGACGCCAGGTCTTGCGAGGCATTGGCCAGCAAGGTTTCCGTGTCCAGGTCCGTACGCACGGTAAATAATCCATCGAACGGTAGCTCGGTGGGTTCAGGCGGTTGGGGTTGGGCGTCAGGTTTCAGATAGTGGTGAATGGCGCGGTAAGCGGCTTCTTGAAGCCGGTCGGTATGCGGTGGGGGATTTGGGCTGTCTTTAATCATGGTGAAGCTCCTTTGTGAATGGAGCTGCCACGATTCGCGGTCAAACGATTAGGGTGGCAGCTATACGCGGGTTGACCGACCGGCCCAAAGAACAAAACCGGCATACCCGAAGGTATCCCGCGTACAGCTGCCGCGACACAATACATCAGGCGTAAAAAAAACGCCCAAGATCGGTTTTGGCGCAGTTGTTCTATGGTTGCGGACGGTCAAATCCGGTCGCTGAATTGGCAGCGACTGCGGGAGGTTAGTCAGCCCGGGTCCGACCGACAACCTGAAACAGTTGTCGGAAAAATCCGAGCATGTCTCCCTCAGTCAGAGACGGTCCATGTCGCACAATCGTGTGGTCCTGGCCACCGCCAAGTCGGTGCTCCGGCTATTGATCGCTCCCACGCTCTGCGTGGGAGCGCTGCCCTGGACGCTCTGCGTCTGCCTTTGTGACGCGGAGCGTCACCGTAGGCATTCCCACGCGGAGCGTGGGAACGAGCTTAAAATCCGAGTGCGTCTCCCTGTCGAGGAGAGTGCTGCTACCATCGACGCAATCCCTCATCAGTCAGAGACAATCCATGTTGCCTAATCGCGTGGTCCAGGCCGCCGCCAAGTCGGTGCTGCAGCAGCTCGTTACGCGGATCACGCCACAGTCCACCGAAGCCTCCATCGCCGAAATGGCGACGCAGATGCTCGCGGATTCCGGCTATCCGCAGACCTGGTATTACGACTGCCCGGCCTTCGTATTGCTGGGTTCGCGCAGTGCGCTTTCGGTGTCGGGACGCGACTATCGGCCCAGTGATGAAGCCGTTGGTTTACACAATCTGATCACGGTGGATTTGAGCCCGAGAACAGGCAATGTGTGGGGCGACTGTGCCCGCTCTTTCTATGTGGAGGAGGGCGTGTGCCGGGCGGTGCCGGTGGGGGCCGAGTTCAGCAGGGGTTATGAAGTCGAGCACCTGCTACACGCGATGATGCGCACATTCGCCCGGCCTGAAACCACGTTCAACGATCTCCACGCGTTCGCCAATGACCTGATCGCATCCGAGGGTTTCGAGAACCTCGATTTCGCCGGCAACGTCGGCCACAGCATCTGCGAGCAGCGTGACCAAAGGCTCTACATCGAGGCGGGCAATCATCGGCGCCTGGAGGAGGTGACGTGCTTTACCTTCGAGCCGCATGCTCGCGAGCGAGGCGGTCGCTGGGGCTACAAGCATGAAAATATCTATTTCTTCAGTGATGAGGGAAAGGTCTGCGAGCTTTGACGAAGGCGCCGGTCTCCTGAGGACACGCGGCGCCTTCGGTTTTTTCGCGAGCAAGCTCGCTCCTACAGGGAGAGGCGATCCAGCAGGCTGTACCACGCCACGCCCGCGCCGATGTAGAAGCGTTGCAAGCCATGCAGTGGCAACCGCTGCAAAGGCGTTACCGGGTAAGCGAAGTCGGAGCGGCTGTCACACAGGCGCCCGGCCAATTGATGGCCGAGGCTGGTGCACAAGGCAATCCCGCGTCCGTTACAGCCCAATGCCAGGGTCAGGCCGGGTGCGGGCTCGTGGACGTGGGGCATAAAGTCCCGGGTGATCGCGATCCGGCCCGCCCAGCGGTACTCGAAGTCCAGCTTGCCCAACTGGGGAAACAACAGTGCCAGCGAGCGCTCCAGGTGCGCAAAATCTGCGGGCCCGGTGGGATCTTCGAACAACCCGCGCCCGCCCATCAGCAGGCGGCCATGGGCATCCTTGCGAAAGTAAAGCAACAGGCGCTGTGCGGTTGAGACGGTTTCCTGCCCCGGCAAAATGCTCTCGGCCCCAGGCCCGCTCAAGGGCCGGGTGGCGACGATAAAACTGTTGGCCGCGAGCACACTCTGGGCCATGCCGGGCCACAAGTCGCCGCTGTAGCCGTTGGTGGCCAGTACCACTTGGCCGGCCGACACCTGCGCGCCGCTCGCGGTCTGCAACTTCCAGCCCGCGCCCGCCTGTTGCATCGCGGTCACTGCGCTCTGCCCATGAATGCGCACGCCCGCCGCCTGGGCTGCACGCACCAGGCCCCGAGCATAGGCCAAGGGTTGGATGGCGCCCGCGCGACCGTCCAGCCAGCCACCGGCAAACGCCTGGCTGCCCATGCGGGCGGACACCGCGCCGGCATCCAGGCGCTGCACCGGCACCCCGCGACGTGCCCACTGTTCGGCCCGGGCGTGCAGGCCCGCCACGCCTTTTTCGGAATAGGAAACCTGCATCCAGCCCTTGCGTGTGGGCGCACAGTCGATGCCATGGCGCTCGATCAGGTTGAACACCAGGTCGGCAGAGTTGGACACGGTGTTGATCAGTGGCTCGGCGCGCTCGGCACCGTACATCTGCACCAGTTGATCCGGGTCGTATTTGAGTGTCGGGTTGACCTGCCCGCCATTGCGCCCGGACGCGCCCCAGCCGGGCTCGTTGGCCTCCAGCACGCACACGCTGACGCCGCGTTCCGCGAGGTGCAGCGCCGTGGACAAGCCGGTATACCCGGCGCCGACGATGGCCACGTCCACCTTCAATGACTCAGCCAACGCGGGTGTTTGCGGTGCAGCGGGCGCCGTCGCGGCCCAGAGTGACTTCATGACAAGCTCCGGGTATTGGCCGTCGGGTGCAGCACGCGGCGCAGGAAGTCCTGGGTGCGCGGTTGTTGCGGGTTGCCCAGCACCTGCTCGGCCGGCCCGCTCTCCACGATGTAGCCGCCGTGCAGGAAGCACACGCGGTCGGCCACTTCCCGGGCAAAGCCCATTTCGTGGGTCACCACGATCATGGTCATGCCTTCGTCGGCGAGGGTGCGCATGACCTCCAGCACATCGCCCACCAGTTCCGGGTCGAGGGCCGAAGTGGGTTCGTCGAACAACATCGCATCGGGTTTCATCGCCAGTGCGCGGGCGATGGCAACCCGCTGTTGCTGGCCGCCGGAGAGTTGTTCCGGGTAGGCATCGGCCTTGGCCGACAGGCCGACTTTATCCAGCAGCGCCAAGGCTTCTTCCCGGGCCTGTTGCAGCGGTTCGCCCTTGACGTACACCGGGCCTTCCATCACGTTTTCCAGCACGGTGCGATGGGGGAACAGGTTGAAGCGCTGGAACACCATGCCCATGCGGCTGCGCAGGGCGTGTACGGTCTTGCTGCCACGTTGCACGGTTTCGCCGAACACGTTGATGGTGCCGCCGTCGTAGGCTTCCAGGGCGTTGATGCAGCGCAGCAAGGTGGATTTGCCCGAGCCGGACGGGCCGATCAGGCACACCACTTCGCCCTTGGCCACGTCCAGGTCGACGCCGTGCAGCACGCGATGGGTGCCGTAGTGCTTTTGCAGTTGGCGAATCTCGATCATGCTTTTTTCCTCCGGCCCAGGTGCTGTTCCATGCGGCGCAGGCCATACACCAGCGGCAGGCTCATCAGCAGGTAGAGCAGGGCGACCAGGGTGTAGACGGTCATGTTCTGGAAGGTGGACGAGGCGATCAGTTGGCCCTGGCGCGTCATCTCGGCCACGGTGATGGTCGACACCAGCGATGAGTCCTTGAGCATCATCACCAGGGTGTTGCCGTAGGGCGGCAAGGCGATGCGAAACGCCTGGGGCAGGATTACCCGGCGCATCATCAGCACCGAGCGCATGCCCAGGGCTTCGGCGGCTTCACGCTGGCCCTGTTCGACGGCGATGATGCCGGTACGGAAGTTCTCCGCCTGGTACGCCGAGTAGGCGATGCCCATGCCGATCACACCCGCCTGGAATGCACTGAGGTGCACGCCCATGTCCGGCAACACGAAGTAGATGTAGAACAGCTGCACGATGATCGGCAGGCCGCGAATCACATTGATCACGGTGCTCGCCGCCCACGACAGCGCCTTGATCGGCGACAGTTTGAGCAGCGCCAGCACCAGGCCGATCGCGCTGCTGAGCAGGAACGACAGCACGGTGATCTGGATCGTCACCCAGGCGCCTTGCAGCAGGATCGGCAGGAAGTCCTGGGCGTTTTGCAGGAATTCAGCCGGGTTCATGGCTGCACCTGGGCATCAAGCCCCCACTTCTTCAGGATCGCGTCCAGGGTGCCGTCGGCCTTGATGCTGGCGATGGCCTGGTTCAGGCGTGCGAGGGTTTCGCTGTCGCCTTTGCGCACCACCAGGCACACCTCGCCGACGTTCACCGGCTTGTAGTCGGCGGCGAGCTTCACGCCCTTGAACAGCTTCTGGCGGATCTGGTACGCCACCACCGGCTGGTCACCCACGGCGGCCTTGATGCGGCCCAGGCTCAGGTCGCGGACCATTTCGCCGATGGAGTCGTAGGTGCGGATTTCCTTGAAGATTCCCAGCTTGTTGAGCATGTCGTAGAAGATCGTGCCGGCTTGTACACCCACTACCTGGCCCTTCAAGGAGCTGAGGTCGGTATAGGTCGCGTTGTCGTCGGCACTCACGATCAGGCCTTCACCGTAGGCGTACACCGGCGCGCTGAAGTCCACCACCTGGGCACGCTCCGGGGTCTTGAGCATGCCGGCGGCGATGAAGTCGAGCTTGCCCGAGGTGAGGGACGGGATCAGCGCGGCAAAGTTGGTCTGCTCGATCTCGCTGGTGAAGCCACCGGCCTTGCCTACGGCATTGGCGACGTCGACCATCACGCCCTGGATGCTGTTGCTCTTGATGTCGAGGAAGGTGAACGGCGAACCGCTGGCCGTTGCACCGACTTTGTACGAGGCTGCACCGGCGGCGTGCACGGTGGCCACGCAAAAGGTGGCGCAAAGACCGAAGGCGAGGCGGCGAAACAAGGGCGAAAGACTGTTCATCGGGTTACTCCAGAAGGAAAACGGATCGTCAGTACCGCGAGCGGTTACCGAGCAAACCGCAAGCTCTGTGCCATTTCGATTAAATAAAATCGTTTTAAGCTATAGAAAATAGATAAAATGAACCGTTCGTATCGGTATGCGATTTTTAGTGGTCGAATTTCGCGATTTCGTGTAGAAATATTGCCACGCTTGATCGACCTGACCGCGAGTTCGCCATGTCCGAAGAACGCAACAGCTTGCACAACCAATCCCTGGAAAAAGGCCTGTCGGTGCTCAAGGCATTCAGCGCCCAGCGCCGCAGCATGAGCCTTGCAGAGGTGGCCGAGGCCGCCGGCATGACCAAAAGCTCGGCCCAGCGCATGGTGTTTACCCTCGAGAGCCTGGGTTACCTTCGGAAACACTCGCGCACCCGTCATTACCAACTCACACCACGGGTGCTGGAGTTGGGCTTCAGTTATCTGGATGCGCATTCGCTGATTGAAGTGGCCAACCCGTTCCTCTCGGAATTGACCCGCCTGACGGGAGAAACCTCGTGCCTGACCGAGCCTGCGGGTTACGACATGACGTATATCGCGCGGTTTGTCAGCTCGGGCTTCGTGCCGGTACACATGCCGATTGGCTCGCGGGTGCCGATGTATTGCACGGCGTCGGGGCGCGCGTATCTGAGTGCGTTGCCGCAGGATGAGGCGCTGGCATTGATCGAGCACAGCCAGCGGGTGGCGCACACCAGCCAGACGTTGACTGAGGTCGACAGGATCATGGAGTCGTTGCAGCAGGTGCGCGAGCAGGGCTATGCGGTGAATGGCCAGGAACTGTTCCTGGGGGACATGACCATCGGCGCGCCGGTGCTGGGGGCGAACGGCCGGCCGGTGGCGGCGGTGCATGTGGTGGCGCCGACCAGTCGCTGGAGCCGGGCGGATGCAGAGAAGCAGTTGGCGCCGGCGTTGTTGCAGTGCTCAAGGGCGTTGAGCAATTCGGCCCGTAACCTGGAGTAACCCGCTCTCAAGAACACAGCAAATCCAAAATGTGGGAGCGGGCTTGCTCGCGAATGCGGTGTATCAGTCGCCAGATGCAGTGACTGGCACACCGCATTCGCGAGCAAGCCCGCTCCCACATTTTGATCTTCATTGTTCTTTGATATTTATGTGAGCCCCAACAAAAAATGCGCCCCTGAGGGCGCATTTTTTTGTTCGGTCAACTATCGCCTGTCAGGCAATCGCATCCCAGGCACGGTCACCGTTCTCGTCTTTGATCCGAGTCGGCAAGCCCATCACGTCCAGCGCCTTCAGGAACGGCTCAGCCGGCAGTTCCTCGACGTTGGCCATGTGCTTCACGTCCCACTCGCCACGGGCAACCAGCAGCGCTGCGGCTACCGGCGGTACGCCGGCGGTGTAGGAAATGCCCTGGCTGTCGGTCTCGGCGAAGGCTTCTTCGTGGCAGGCCACGTTGTAGATGAACAGCTCGCGTGGCTGGCCATCCTTGGTGCCCTTGACCAGGTCGCCGATGCAGGTTTTGCCGGTGTAGCCAGGCGCCAGCGACGACGGGTCGGGCAGCACGGCCTTGACCAGTTTCAGCGGCACGACTTCCAGGCCTTCGGCGGTGGTGACCGGTTTTTCGGAGAGCAGGCCGAGGTTTTTCAGCACGGTGAACACGTTGATGTAGTGTTCGCCGAAGCTCATCCAGAAACGCACATTGGGCACGTCGAGGTTTTTCGACAGCGAGTGCACTTCATCGTGGCCGGTCAGGTACAGGTTCTGCGAACCGACCACAGGCAGGTCGTCGGTGCGTTTGACTTCGAACATGGTGTTGCTGGTCCACTGGCTGTTCTGCCAGCTCCACACCTGTCCGGTGAATTCGCGGAAGTTGATTTCCGGGTCGAAATTGGTGGCGAAATATTTGCCATGAGAGCCGGCATTGACGTCGAGAATGTCGATCGAATCAATGCGGTCGAAATGCTTTTGTTGCGCCAGCGCTGCATAAGCGTTGACCACACCCGGGTCGAAGCCCACGCCAAGGATGGCCGTGATGTTCTTCTGTTTGCACTCTTCCAGGTGGTTCCATTCGTAGTTGCCGTACCACGGCGGGGTCTCGCAGACCTTGCCCGGCTCTTCGTGGATGGCGGTGTCGAGGTACGCCACGCCGGTGTCGATGCAGGCACGCAATACCGACATGTTGAGGAACGCGGAACCGACGTTGATGACGATCTGCGATTCAGTCTCGCGGATCAGTGCCTTGGTCGCTTCCACGTCCAAAGCGTTCAGCGCGAAGGCCTGGATGTCGGCGGGTACCTTGAGGCTACCCTTGGCCTTGACGCTGTCGATGATGGCCTGGCATTTGGAGATGTTGCGCGACGCGATAGCAATACGACCTAGTTCGTCGTTGTGCTGCGCGCACTTGTGGGCCACCACCTTGGCGACACCTCCTGCACCAATGATAAGAACGTTCTTTTTCAATTGCTTTATCTCTCCTTTATCTGTCCGCTTTACGAAAGGCTGGACAGGTAGTCGTCGTAACCAAATTCACGAACCACTTCGACTGTACCGTCGAGTTGTTTCACTACGATGGACGGCATTTTCAGGCCGTTGAACCAGTTTTTCTTGACCATGGTGTAGCCTGCCGTGTCGATGAACGACAGTCGATCGCCGATGGCCAGCGGCTGATCAAATTGGTACTCACCGAAGATGTCCCCGGCCAGGCACGACTTGCCGCACACCATGTAGGTGTGTTCGCCATTGCTTGGCGCCAGCTTGGCGTTGAGGCGATAGATCAGCAGGTCCAGCAGGTGGGCTTCGATGGAGCTGTCTACCACGGCGAGGTTCTTGCCGTTGTAGAGGGTGTCGAGCACGGTCACTTCCAGGGAGGCGCTGTTGGTGATCGCCGCTTCGCCGGGTTCCAGGTACACCTGCACGTCGTACTTCTGCGAGAACGCCTTGAGGCGCTGGCAGAAGGCGTCGATGGCATAGCCTTCACCGGTGAAGTGGATGCCGCCGCCGAGGCTGACCCAGTTGACCTTGTGCAGCAGCGCGCCGAAGCGTTCTTCGATGGTGTTGAGCATCTGGTCGAACAGGTTGAAATCACCGTTCTCGCAGTTGTTGTGGAACATGAAGCCGGAGATTTGCTCGATCACACCTTCGATCTTCACCGGGTCCCACTCGCCCAGACGGCTGAACGGGCGCGCCGGGTCGGCCAGCAGGTAGTCGGAGCTGCTCACTTGCGGGTTGACGCGCAGGCCACGGGTCTTGCCTTCGCTGCGCTCGGCAAAGCGCTGCAGTTGGCTGATGGAGTTGAAGATGATCTTGTCGCAGTTGTCGAGCATCTCTTCGATTTCATCGTCGGCCCAGGCCACGCTGTAGGCGTGGGCTTCACCTTCGAACTTCTGGCGACCCAGCTTGAGCTCGTACAGCGACGACGAGGTGGTGCCGTCCATGTATTCCTGCATCAGGTCGAACACAGACCAGGTGGCGAAGCATTTGAGGGCCAGAAGAGCCTTGGCGCCGGACTGTTCGCGCACGTAGGCGATCTTCTGCATGTTGACCAGAAGCTTCTGTTTGTCGATGAGGTAGTACGGCGTTTTGATCATTTTCAGAGCCTGCGGCGGTGCCTGCCAAAAAAGGACACGCATTGTGCCCGCACTTGGGACAGATCGAAAGGTTAGTCAGCGGAATTTGCTGGCCCGGTTATAAGCTGGCCTGTGAATATGACAGCCCGTAGGTATGATGAGCCGCTTTGATAACGGACCACGGCTTGGGCGACGAGAGGTGAGAATGGACGCATGGACGCTGCATTGGCTGGAAGCTTCGGGGAGCCTGGCGCAGTTTCGCCCGGAGTTGATCCGAGAGTTTGAGGTCGCCTACGAGGCAATCGCGCAACTGCTGCCGCCGCCGCGGCTGGACATCCTGATCCAGCGGTTGCCGGGGGAGACCCTTCCGGAACTCGGCCTGGTGGGCCGTGCTTATCGCAGCACGATGTTCAGCATGACCCTTGATCCCGATAACCCGAATTTCCTCACCAGCCTGCGAAGCGGTGCATTGCGTCGACACGTGGTGCATGAGGTGCACCATTGCCTGCGCATGGCGGGCCCCGGTTATGGCTGGACGCTGGGGGAGGCGATGGTCAGTGAGGGCCTGGCCGGGCAGTTTGTGCGGCAGGTGCTGGGCAGTGAGCCGGAGTTGTGGGAGCGGGCGCTTGCCCCCCAGGAACTGCTGAGTGCCCCGGTAGACCGCCAGCTTCTAGACGCCACGTATTACGATCACAGTGAATGGTTCTTTGGTACCGGCGCGCGGCCAAGATGGCTGGGATACACGCTGGGCTACCAGATGGTGGAGGCCTGGCTGGCAAAACAGGGCGAGGTGGACGCCGCCACATGGGTCAATGTACCCGCCCAAGACATACTCGCCAATGCCGCCAAAGCGGGGTTGGTGGCCTGACTTTGAAACACAAGCCCACCAAACAACCCCTATCCCCTGTGGGAGCTGTCGAGCCTCAGCGAGGCTGCGAAGGCGGCGGCACAGCCGATAAAATAAGCTGCCTGACACACCGCTATCGCAGCCTCGCTAAAGCTCGACAGCTCCCACATGACAAAAACGCACCCACACTGACATCAAACCGTCATCTCCCCCCGAACGTATTCAGGCCGGTTGTCGTTGATCACCTGCATGAAGCCTCCTGATCAATTAATGATTTAGCGTGAGTTGCATGTTCGTCCTGTACCGGCTCAAACCCGCAGCGCAGATAAAAGCTTGCGCCCTCGTGGGTGTCGGTAGACAGGCGCACGACATGGAAGGATTGCGCAGCGCGTGCCAAAAGCTGGCCTACCAACGCTTTGCCCACCTGGCGTCCCCTTGATGCCTGTGCGACGTACACCCGGCGCAGCCTGCCAACCTCCGGACCGGCGTAAGGGTCATGGGACAAACCGCCAACGGCGATCAACTGCCCGTTGCTGAATACACCCAAAAGACATTCGCCTGGCTGGTCAAAACGGTTGGCGCCGCTGGACCACTCTGCAACGAGTCGCGTGAGAAACCTGAATCCTTCGGCGACGGCTTCTGCTTCCAATACCAGGATCTCTTCGGGCAACGCCGAGAGGGTGCGTATCGACAAACCGTCCTCTGATTCAGCCACTGCGATTCTCCAGATCCAGCCAAGCGGCCTTGGAGTCAACGCAGGAGTGCTCCTGCTTGCCAGGCAAGAGCGGCGTATCGAGTGTAGCGATTGCTATCGAGACCCAGTCTGGGTAAACACCATTGATATCGGACCAGAACATCGACGAGCCGCAGCGTGAGCAAAACTCACGAAACACACCCTCGGAAGATTCATAAGCCTTGAGCGTTTGCAGCGAAGACTCGATGTGCACCGACGATTTCGGAGCACTCGCGTAGGTCGCGAAGGCGGAGCCATGACTCTTTTGGCATTTTTTGCAGTGGCAATGCGTCACAGCTTTCAGCGGTGTCGATACTCGGTAGCTGACCGCGCCGCACAGGCAGCTACCCTGGTGAAGTCCTTCCATGTTGATTCAATCCCAAGCTCAATGGAGTGACTATACCGCTCTCCCATGAGCCTTGAGCAAGTCCGGTTTTCGATATCACGTATTGGTCTTCAACTTGGTCCACAACCGAGTGGCCAGCCGCGCAATCGCTGGCGGCAGGTCCTCCACGATAAACAGCTTGTCCATCACGCTTTTCGGCGGGTAGATCGCCAGGTCTTGCTTCACCTCAGGGGTCACCAACTCATCCGCCGCGCTGTTGGGGTTGGCGTAGTGGATGCTGTTGCTAATGTTGGCAATCACCTTGGGCTCCAGCAGGTAATTCATATAGGCATAGCCGTTTTTCTCGTGCGGTGCACCCTTGGGCATCACCACCATGTCCAGCCACAATGTCGAGCCTTCGTCCGGGATCGAGTAGGCGATGCTGATACCGTTTTTCGCTTCCCTGGCGCTGGCGGCAGCCTGTACCACGTCGCCGTTAAAGCCGATCACTGCGCAGATATTGCCGTTCGCCAGGTCGCTGATGTACTTGGAGGCATGGAAGTACTGGATGTAGGGGCGGATTTTCAACAGCGCCTGCTCGGCCTTTTTGTAGTCGGCCGGTTCGTGGCTGTGGTGCGGCAGGCCCAGGTAGTTGAGGGTGATCGGCAGGATCTGCGTGGGGTTGTCGATAATCGCCACGCCGCAGGCGCTGAGTTTCTTGATGTTGTTTTCATCAAAGAACAGGCTCCAGGAATGGGTGACGTCGGTGGTGCCGAAGATCGCCTTGATCTTCTCGACGTTGTAGCCAATCCCCGCCGTGCCCCACATATACGGGAAGCCGTACTGGTTGCCCGGGTCGTTGGTCTCCAGCTTTTTCATCAGCAACGGGTCGAGGTTTTTCCAGTTGGGCAGTTGGCTTCGGTCGAGCTTCTGGATCGCCCCGGCCTTGATCAGCCGCGAGAGGAAGTGGTTGGACGGGCTCACCACGTCATAACCGGTATTGCCGGTCATCAGCTTGGATTCCAGCACTTCATTGCTGTCGTGAATGTCGTAGGTCGCGTTGATCCCGGTCGCTTTGGTAAAACTGGTCAAGGTGTCATCGGCGATGTAGCCGTTCCAGTTGGAAATGTTCACTTCTTCGGCGGCGTACACAGCCGCCGGGAGCGCGCTGAGGATGACCGCCAGGGACAGACTGTTGATGTGCATGTGAATCACCTTTATCGAGGTTTCTTGTTCTAGATTTCTGTCCGTGCTCGAACCGTTTCCACGCCCATACGCAGCATGGCACCGATGTCGAACAACGGCCGGGGTGGCAGCCAGCCGGGCTGTGCCCTGTGCATCACAGAGTGCAGGAGCGAGGAAGTCTGGCCCGACGCCCACTCGGCCAGCAGTCGACCCCACAGCGTGCCGCGGGCCACGCCTGAACCGTTGCAGCCCGCGACGGCATACAGGTTGCTTTCGACCCGCGCGAAATACGGTTGACCGCTGCGGGAGGCGCTCAAGTGGCCGGTCCAGGTGTAGTGGATGTCTTGTTCGGTCAGCCACGGGAAGCGTCGCTGCATGCCCTTTACATGGTGTTGGCGCCGGTGCAACAGGTCGCCGTTGGACAAGTCCCGGGTGCGGTACTCCGCTGTGTTGCGGATCATCACCCGATGGTCCGGTGTCAGGCGCACCGTGGCACCCAGTGGCCGCGTGGACAGCACGCCCCACGGTTCCACTGCGCCGATCCGGCGGTATTCCTCATCGCTGAGAGGGCGGGTGAGGCTGGCGCTGAGTTCCATCGGGAACGTCGCACTGGCCTCAAGGCCCACCCGTGGAATAAAGGCGTTGAGGCACACCAGCACCTGGCCGGCTTCAATGCAGGCGTCCAGGCCGTTGGCGCGAATGCCGCCATTGGCCATGCGCTCAAGGCCGGTGATGTCGGTGTTCTCATAAAGCGTCACGTTGTCCGGCAGCGCTTCGAGCAAACCCTTCACATACTTCGCCGGTTGCAGCAAGGCGTTGCCGTGGCCGCACCAGATGGCGGCCTGGTAATGCTCGGTGCCGAGTGTCTGCGCGAGTGCGGCACCTTGCAGGAACTGCGCTGAAGCACCCGCGGCACGCAAGGTCGCCAACTTGGCATCCACATGCGCAAGCTTGTCGCGATCGTGCACGGCGAAGTAGTAGCCGCTGTCCCGAAAGTCGCAGTCGATGGCATGGCGGGCGATGCGCTCGCGCACTTCATCGCTGGCTGCGCGGGAGATCGCGGTGTCCACCTCAAAGTCAGCGAAGCCTGCGTTGCCCATCAGTTCACTTGCAGCGGGATGCTCATGGGCCACCACAAAACCGGAATTACGCGCTGAGGCACCTTGGGCGGCGCGCTGGCGGTCGACGATCACGATGCGCGCCTCGGGGTGCATCTCGGCCAGGTTGTGCGCCGCACACAAACCGGTGATGCCGGCGCCGATCACCAGCCAGTCGGCTTTTTGTAGGCCGGTGAGTCGGTCCCGGGCGGGGAGGCTTTCAGTCTGGGCAATCCAGCCACATGTGTTTTCCATGAAGATCCTCGGCTGTATGCGTTGCTGGCATAAATAAGTTCGGGCTGCAGCTGGAATCTATAGGGCCTGCGGTGATACAACCAACGTTATAAAATCATCCAGCCATTCGGAAAACGCATGGATAACATCCGTCACGTGCCTTCGCTGCAGGGCCTTCAGGCGTTGGTTGAAGTCAGCGACTGCGCGAGCTTCACCGTGGCTGCGCAGAAGCTGTGCCTGACCCAAAGCGCGGTGAGCCGCAAAATCCAGCAACTGGAAAGCCATTTCGGCGTGCCGATGTTCACCCGGACCAGCCGCAGCCTGCGCCTGACCTCCGAAGGTGAGCAGGTGCTGGCCAGTGCCCGGAGCATCCTGGCGCAACTGAAGGGGCTGGAGGATCGGCTCTCGCCTCGTAAACGTCCGTTTCGCATCCGCCTGCATGTGTCGCTGGCGGTGCGCTGGCTGCTGCCCAAGCTCAGCGATTTCTATCGCAACCATCCCGATATTTCCCTGGCAATCGAGACCGTCGCCACCGAGGTGGTCGAGCCGGCGAGTGACAGCGATGCCTACATCCTTTACCTGCCCAAGCCCGACAACGATCCTGCGCGGCTGACCTTGTTCCACGAATCATTGGTGCCGGTCTGCGCGCCGGGTTTGGGGCCACTGGCTTCCGTGGAACAGCTCGAACACTTTGCGCTGCTGCATCGTTCAGCCGACAAGCAGGACTGGATGACCTGGCTGGCGGCCAATGGCGCGCGGTCGCTGGACGACTACCGGCATATCCCGTTCAACCTTGACGAATTGGCGCTGGATGCCGCCGCGCGCGGGCTTGGGGTGGCGATGACGGATCTGACGCTGGCGGCCGAGTCGATCGAACGGGGTGTGTTGGTGGTGCCGTTTGGTCAGCCGCTGGTGACCGGCGGGGTGTATGCATTGTGCTTGCAGTCATCGGCGGCGTCACACCCAGGCTGCGTGCTCATCATGCAGTGGTTTGGTCAGCAGGCGCGGCATGCTAACGTCACGTCTTGACTCTCTATCGCCAGCCCATCCATGAAAATGCCCGATATCGACGCCATCCAGGCGTTCGTCCTGGTCGCCGAACTCAAGAGCTTTACCCGCGCTGCCGATGCCATCGGCGGCACCCAGGCGGCTATCAGCCTGAAGATAAAACGCCTCGAAGAAAGCCTTGGCCGCAAGCTGCTGGAGCGCACGCCGCGACGGGTCACGCTGTCGGCCCATGGCCAGATGTTTTTGGCCAGCGCCCGCCGCTTGCTGGACAACTACCAGGATGCGATGAATTGTTTTGGCCCGCAGAAACGCACGTTGCGCGTGGGCGTCAGCCACCACATTGTCGGCGCCGATCTCAGCCTGTGGCTGCGACGTTTGGCGACCACCGACCCGGACGTGATCGTGGCGTTCAGCCTCGGCACCTCGCGGGATATGTTGATGAACTACGAGCAGGGCAAGCTGGATGTGGCGATGATCCTGCGGCACGACAACCGTCGCCAGGACGGCGAAGTGGTGGGCATCGAACGCTTTGGCTGGATGGCTTCCCACGACTTCGAATTGCGCCAGGGCGGGGCGTTGCCCCTGGCGATCCAGCCGGAACCCTGCGGCATGCGCAGCATGGTGATGGCGGCGCTGGCCGAGCAGAACCGTGCCTGGGAAGAGGCGTTCGTGGGCAGCGGGATCCTGGCGATCGGCGCTGCAGTGGTGGCGGGAATTGGCATCGGTGCGATGGTGGGGCGAATGGCGCCCAGTGGCTGCGTCGACGTGGAGCAGCGTTTCGACCTGCCGCCGCTGCCCAGTCGTGAAGTGGTGCTGTATACGGCGCAGCGGGACTCTCAGGCGCAAGCGTTGATCCGCACGTTGAGCGCCGATATTCCCGCCGATTGAACTAGAAAATCAGACGCCCGGCCCAAGCCATCAGCAGCGCCAGGCTGCCGATGCCGAGGAGTGTGAGCCCAAGGGCTACGAAGTGAACGAGGAGGGTGGTCAGTGGCGGCTGCTGTTCCATGTGGGGGCTTCCTTGGGGCTTGGGAAGCAAAAGTATGCTGAGCGGCCGGGCACCGAAACAGACGCCGCCAGCTATTTCAGTGATAAGCAAAACGAAGGCCCACCCACTCCCGTGCGCATGGAGCGTGAGCGCCGCGCGATCACTTAAGCCTGGGCGGTGCATTTCATCATGAGTGGAACTTGTGATCATCTAAAATAAAATGAGTTTGTCTCACTATCACTCGATCCCGACAATGGCTCCCATACAAACACATTGGAGCTTTACGTCATGGCTGTTGCCCATTCCCTTGGATTCCCGCGCATTGGTCGCGATCGTGAACTGAAAAAAGCGCAGGAAGCGTTTTGGAAGGGCGAGCTCGACGAAGCCGGCCTGCGCGCCGTAGGTCGTGAACTGCGCAAGACGCACTGGGACCTGCAAAAGAAAGCCGGCATCGAACTGTTGCCCGCCGGTGACTTCGCCTGGTACGACCAGGTACTGACTCACTCGCTGATGTTCGGTGTGATCCCCGAGCGTTTCCGCCCGGCCGACGGCAAAGCCACCCTGCACACCCTGTTCGGCATGGCCCGTGGCGTCAGTGACAACTGCTGCGGCGGTGCCCACGCCCAGGAAATGACCAAGTGGTTCGACACCAACTATCACTACCTGGTCCCTGAATTCAGCGCCGACCAGCAATTCCAGCTGGGTTGGGAGCAACTGTTCGAAGAGGTCAAGGAAGCCCGCGACCTCGGCCACACCGTCAAGCCGGTGGTCATCGGCCCGCTGACCTACCTGTGGCTGGGCAAGGCCAAGGGTGGTGATTTCGACAAACTCGACCTGCTGGACCGCCTCCTGCCGCTGTACGGCCAGATCTTCCAGCGCCTGGCGGACCTGGGCGTGGAGTGGGTGCAGATCGACGAGCCGATCCTGGTGCTGGACCTGCCGCAGGATTGGAAAAACGCCTTCGAGCGTGCCTACAACCTGATCCAGCGCGACCCGCTGAAGAAGCTGGTGGCCACCTATTTTGGCGGCCTGGAAGAGAACCTCGGCCTGGCAGCCAACCTGCCGGTGGACGGCCTGCACATCGACCTGGTGCGTGCACCGGATCAGTACCCGACCATCCTCGATCGCCTGCCGGCTTATAAGGTGCTGTCCCTGGGCGTGGTCAACGGCCGTAACGTATGGCGCTGCGACCTGGAAAAAGCCCTGGCCACCTTGCAGCATGCTCATGAGCGCCTGGGGGATCGCCTGTGGGTGGCGCCATCCTGCTCGTTGCTGCACAGCCCGGTAGACCTGGGCCGTGAAGACAAGCTGGATGCCGAGCTGAAAAGCTGGCTGGCGTTTGCCGTGCAGAAGTGCGAAGAGGTGGCGGTGCTGGCCCAGGCCGTGAACCAGCCTGAAGCGTCGAACGTGATCGCTGCCCTGGCCGAAAGCCATGCCGTGCAGGCGGCCCGTGCCGCTTCGCCGCGTATCCACAAGCCGGCGGTGCAAGCCCGTGTGGCGGCGATCACCGCCAAGGACAGCCAGCGTGACTCGCTGTTTGCCCAACGTATCGAGAAACAGCGTGCCGGCCTGAACCTGCCGCTGTTCCCGACCACCACCATCGGTTCGTTCCCGCAAACTGCCTCGATCCGCCTGGCTCGCCAGTCCTACAAGGCCGGCAAGTTGAGCGAAGCCGAATACGTCGAAGCCATGCACAGCGAGATCCGCCACGCTGTCGAAGTGCAGGAAAACCTTGGCCTGGACGTGCTGGTGCATGGTGAAGCCGAGCGTAACGACATGGTCGAATACTTCGCCGAACAGTTGGACGGTTTTGTATTTACCCGCTTCGGCTGGGTGCAGAGCTACGGTTCCCGTTGTGTGAAACCGGCGGTGATTTTCGGTGACCTGAGTCGTCCGAAAGCCATGACCGTGGAGTGGATCCGCTACGCCCAGGGCCTTACCAACAAGGTGATGAAGGGCATGCTGACCGGCCCGGTGACCATGCTGATGTGGTCGTTCCCCCGTGAAGACGTGAGCCGCGAAGAACAGGCGCGGCAACTCGCCCTGGCGATTCGTGACGAAGTGGTGGACCTGGAAGCCGCCGGGATCAAGATCGTGCAGATCGACGAAGCCGCGTTCCGCGAAGGCTTGCCGTTGCGCCGGGCGCAGTGGAAGGAATACCTGGACTGGGCCACCGAAGTCTTCCGCCTGTGCGCCTCCGGTGTGCGCGACGAAACCCAGATCCACACCCACATGTGCTACAGCGAATTCAACGATGTGATCGAGTCTATCGCGGCGATGGATGCCGACGTGATCACCATCGAAACCTCGCGCTCGGACATGGAGCTGCTGGAGGCATTCGAAGCCTTCGCCTACCCGAACGACATTGGCCCTGGTGTGTACGACATCCACTCGCCACGGGTGCCGGATGCCTCGGAAATGGCCAACCTGCTGCGCAAGGCAGCCAAACGCATCCCGGCCGAACGCCTGTGGGTCAACCCGGATTGCGGCCTGAAAACCCGTGGCTGGCCGGAGACTGAAGCGGCACTGATTCACATGGTGACTGCGGCGCGTCAACTACGGGCCGAACTGGCCTGATCCAACACCCGGAATCATACGCCGGGTGAAGCTCAAAAATGTGGGAGCGGGCTTGCTCGCGAATACGGAGTATCAGCCGCTGGAGATGTCGACTGACCCACCGCATTCGCGAGCAAGCCCGCTCCCACATTGGGTCGCCGGCGTTATCAAAATCATGAAATTGCCAGCATTACCCCGCGCAGACTAGAATGCGATCAATTCTTAATTACGCTTGGGCCCCACCGCCCGGCGCGCCCCGGTGATCGGCATGTCGTCTCCCCTCAATCTGCATATCCAGGACCTGTACTGCGAACACCATGGATGGTTGCACCGTTGGCTGGACCGCAAGCTGGGCAACGCCAGCGATGCCGCGGACCTGGCCCATGACACGTTCATGCGCCTGCTCACCCGGCAAACCACCGGCAACCTGGGCGCCGAGCCACGGGCATTGCTGACCCATATCGCCAAGGGCCTGATGATCGACAGCTGGCGCCGCCAGGAAGTGGAACGCGCCTACCTGGAAACCATCGCCCACCTGCCCGAACAGCATGTACCTTCGCCGGAAACCCGCTGGCTGATCCTCGAAGCGCTGTACCGCATTGAGGCGATGTTGCGGGATCTGCCGGAAAAAACCCGCCAGGCCTTCCTGATGTCGCAGATCGACGGCCTGACCTATCAGCAGATTGCCGATGCCCTGGGTGTGTCGCTGATTTCGGTCAAACGCCACATGCGCGATGCCTTCCTGGCCTGCCTGAGCGTGGCATGAGCCAGTCGATTGATCCGCTGATCCTCGGTGAAGCCGCCGACTGGATGGTGCAGTTGCAGTCCGGCAGCGCCACCGATGAGGACCGCCGCGCCATCGCCCAGTGGCAGGGCCGCAGCGCCCAGCATGCCCAGGCCTGGCAACGGGCGCAGGCTATTCTGGGGGACTTCAACAGCGTGCCGGTGGCGATTGCCGGCGATACCTTGAAGCGCATCGGGCGCAAAAAATCCCTCGGCCGACGCCAGGCGCTCGGGTTGTTGCTGGCGGCCGGCCCGGCGGCCTGGCTGGCGTATCGGCAGGTGCCGTGGCAGCAGTGGACCGCCGACCAGCACACGGCCATCGGCGAACAAAGGAACCTCACCTTGCCCGACGGCACACGCTTGCTGATCAACACCGGCAGCTCGCTGAATATCGCGTTCTCCGAGCAGGTGCGGCGTATCGAGCTGCTCAAGGGCGAAGTGCTGATCATCACCGCCAAGGATTCGGCCCATCGCCCGTTCATCGTCCAGACCCGCCACGGTACCGCCAGGGCCTTGGGCACCCGATTCAGTGTACGGGTGGGTGGGCAGGCAAGCCGAGTGGCCGTGACCGAAGGCGCGGTGGAGTTGCTGGCGGCGCATGCCGGCCAGGGGGTGATCGTCAAGGCGGGCGAGCAGGGCGCCTTCAGTGTTGACCGGGTAGCCGCCGTCGAGCCGCTGGACGTCAGCACCCTGACCTGGGAGAACGGCATGCTGCTGGCCCAGCATATGCGCCTGGCGGACCTGCTGGATGAGCTGGGGCGTTATCGCGCCGGCGTATTGCGCTGCCATGCCTCGGTTGCCGACCTCACGGTGTCGGGTGCGTTTCCCCTGCGCGACACCGATGCCAGCCTGCACCTGTTGCAGGAAACCTTGCCGGTCAAGGTCAGCAGCCTGACGGGGTATTGGGTGACGGTCGAGCCGCGCTGATCTTTTTCAACTTTCGCTGATACCTTTTTCGTTGTCGCCCGGTGTAGGGGAGAACCCTCAACATTGCTCCGCGCCGACAGGAATGCCCATGACCGCCAGACCGCTCCCGTACTGCCCCCGTCCGTTGAAGGCACTGAGCCTGGCGGTCGCCCTTGCCGCCGTCGCACCGTTGCAGAACGCCCAGGCAGAAGACGCTGCGCCAAGTAGTGCGGCGCGTAGCTATAACATCGCGGCGGGGCCGCTGGGGAATGTGCTGGCGCAGTTTGCGGCGTTGTCCGGGGTGCCGTTGTCGTTCGATTCGACGTTGCTCAACGATCAACAAAGCCCGGGGCTGCAAGGCAGCTACAGCGCACAATCGGGTTTTGCCCAGTTGCTGCAAGGCAGCGGCTACACCCTGCAAGGCACCGGCACCAACGGTTATACCGTGGTGCCCCAGGCCAGCGGCGGTGCGTTGGAGTTGGGCGCCACCACCATCAGCGGTGAAGCGAGCGGGGCGCAGGCAGACACGTATGCCGGTGGCCAGGTGGCACGTTCTGCACGCCTGGGCGTGTTGGGCAATCGGTCCATCAACGACGTGCCATTCAGCGTGGTCAGCTACACCTCGAAAACCATCGCCGACCAACAAGCGCGAACCGTCGGCGACGTTTTGCTCAACGACGCGTCGGTGCGCCAGTCGTCCGGGTTTGGCAACTTCTCCCAGGTGTTCACCATTCGCGGGCTGCCGCTGAGCACCGATGACATCGCATTCAACGGCCTGTACGGCGTGCTGCCCCGGCAGATCATCACTACCGAAGCCCTGGAACGGGTGGAGTTGTTCAAGGGCCCGAATGCCTTCGTCAACGGCGTGTCGCCCTCGGGCAGCGGGATCGGCGGCAGCGTCAACCTGGTGCCCAAGCGCGCTGAAGACACGCCCACCCGCAGCGTCACCCTCGATTACGCCAGCGACAGCCAGGCCGGCGGCCACATCGACCTCGGCCAACGCTTTGGCGAAGACAACCGCTTTGGTGCCCGGGTCAACCTGGCGCGGCACGGCGGCGAAACCGCTGTGGATGACGAAAACAAAAGCTCGCAGTTGATCGCCGTCGCCCTGGATTATCGCGGCGAGCGCTTGCGGGTCTCCACCGACTTTGGCTACCAGAAAGAACGCATCAATAACGGCCGCTCGGTGGTCTACCTGACCGGCACCAAAGTCCCCAGCCCGCCGTCGGCCAAGGACAACTACGCCCAGGACTGGAGCTGGTCGCAGCTGGAAGACACCTACGGCATGGTCAACGCCGAGTATGACTTGAACGATAACTGGACGGCCTACGCGGCAGGTGGCGCCAAGCACACTCGGGAGAACGGTCAGTATTCGTCGCTGTATGTCGCCAACGATGGCAGCGCCAAGGTGGGCTTCCTCTATTCACCCCATGACGAAGACAACAAAAGCGCCATGGCCGGCTTGAACGGGCACTTTGCGACGGGGCCGGTGACCCATCAGATGAACTTCGGGCTGTCGGGGATCTGGGGCGAGCAGCGCTCGTCCTACGAGGCGATCCTGCAAGCCAACCGCCAGCCCGGCAACCTGTACGACCCGACGCAAACGCCGCGACCTACCAACACCTATTTCGGCAGTGATATTCACGACCCACGGGTTGTCGGCAAGAACCGCATCAAGAGTGCGGCGGTGTCCGACACCCTGGGCTTTTTGGATGATCGGGTGCTGTTGACCCTGGGCGTGCGGCGCCAGACCATCGAGGTGGACAGTTGGAACACGGCCACGGGGGCACGGGGTACACCGTACTCCGAGTCCATCACCACACCGGTCTATGGCCTGGTGATCAAACCATGGGAGCACGTGTCGTTCTACGCCAACCGTATCGAAGGCCTGGCCCAGGGCCCGACGGCGCCACTCACGAACGTGACCAACCCCGGCGAAGTCTTCCCGCCCAAGCGCAGCAAGCAGACGGAAGCCGGGGTGAAGCTGGACTGGGAAAACTATGGCGCCACGCTGGGTGTGTACCGCATCGAACAGCCGAACAACGCGACCACCCGGTTTCCGGGCCAGAAGTTCGACACCTTCACTGTCGACGGTGAACAGATCAACAAAGGCGTGGAACTCAACGTGTTCGGCGAGCCCATCGACGGCCTGCGCCTGCTGGCCGGTGCCACCTGGATGGACACCGAACAGAAGAGCACTTCCAACGGCGCCACCGACGGCAACCGCGCCGCGGGTGTGCCGCGCTTCCAGTACAACGTCGGTGCGGATTGGGATGTGCCGGGCATCCAGGGTGCGGCGGTCAGCGCACGGATGCTGCGCACCGGTGGCGAATACGTCAACGCCGCCAACAGCCTGAGTATCCCGGCCTGGACCCGCGTCGACCTGGGGGCGCGTTATGGCTTCAAGGCGGATGACAAATACATCACCCTGCGCGCCAACGTCGAAAACGTAGCGAACAAGGCGTACTGGTCGTCGGCGTCGACGGCCAATAACTACCTGACCCAGGGTGAGCCGCGGACAGTGAAATTGTCGGCGACGGTGGATTTCTGAGCCTGGGAAAACCTATCGGGTGAATGAACAACCCGTGGCGAGGGAGCTTGCTCCCGCTGGGCTGCGAAGCTGCCCCAAAAAAAGGACACGGTGTTCTTTCAGGTGGCTCTCGATTGCCTTATTGGGGCCGCTTCGCGACCCAGCGGGAGCAAGCTCCCTCGCCACAACAAGGCTGAATGTCCCTCGGTCAACCCGCGTTCACTTCAATCCGGTCAAAGCCCTTGAGGCGATACAGCATCACCGAGATCGCCCAACTGGCCACGAAGATCCCGATGATCATGTAGCCCAGCATCCCGAAACTGTCGTTCAGCGAGCCGATAAAACTCCAGAACGATCCCTTCAGGTCCAACTGGTCACCCATCAACCCCAACGCCTCGATACTGCCGATCACCACCGCAACCACCACCGATACCAGGGTGATGGTCATGTTGTAGTAGATCTTGCGGATCGGCTTCATGTACGCCCAGCCGTATGCCCCCAGCATCAGGTGACCGTCCAGCGTGTCCACCAGGGACATGCCGGCGCTGAACAGCAGCGGGAACACCATGATCGCCCACGGCGACAGCCCTTGAGAGGCCTGGGTCGCAGAAATCCCCAACAGGCCGATCTCGGTGGCCGTATCAAAGCCCAGGCCGAACAGGAAACCCAACGGGTACATATGCCAGCTGCGGCTGATCAGGCGAAACACCGGGCGGAAAATCCGCGCCATGAAACCCCGATCCGCCAGCAGCAGGTCGAAGTCGTCCTCCACATACGCACCGCCCTGGCGCACATGGCGCCAGGCCTTGTAGATCGCGTGCAGGATCACCAGGTTCATCAAGGCGATGACCAGCAGGAACGAGGCCGAGACCGACGTGCCGATCACCCCGCCGATGGCCTTGAACCCTTCAAACCGCGCCTGCATCACCGAGGCCGCAAACGCGACGCCAATGGATGCCAGGACCACCACCGAAGAATGTCCCAGGGAGAAAAAGAAGCCCACCGCCACCGGACGTTTCTTTTCCTGCATCAGCTTGCGGGTCACGTTGTCGATGGCGGCGATATGGTCGGCATCCACCGCATGCCGCAGCCCGAAACCGTAGGCCAGGAGCGCGGTGCCGAGCAGCACCGGGTGCTCATGGAACGCCACCAGCGCCCAGATCCAGGCGACCACGTTAATGCCGATCAACAAGCCGTAGATGCCAAACAGCTTGGCGCGAACCCGGGTGCTGGAGTCACTGAAAATCTGGGCAAGGCGTAGGATCATCAACACTACCTGTGTGCGGTGGAAACATTCAGACACGTTCCGAAACTTTATAGATTTTGTTTAGAGTGATGATGAAATTTGTGGAGTGAGTGAGGAGAGGATTGTGACGACGATCGAAAATGCAGCAATGGCGGTTATTGAGTTCTGGAAACAGGCGGGGCCCAAGCTGTGGTTTGCCAAGGATGAAGGGTTTGACCGGCGTTTTCGCGAGGCTTTCTACACCACGCATTTGCAGGCGGCCCGGCGCGAACTGGAGAGCTGGATGCAAACGCCGGAGGGCGCGCTGGCGTTGCTGTTGCTGCTGGACCAGTTCCCGCGCAATACCTTCCGTGGCACGGCGCATATGTTCGCCACCGACCCGCTGGCGCGTTTGTACGCGCGGCAGATGGTCGAGGCGGGGATGGACAAGTCGATCGAAACCCCGTTGCGGGCGTTTTGTTATTTGCCCTTCGAGCATTCTGAAGATCCCGGGGATCAACAGCTGTCGGTGGCCCTGAACAAGGACCTTGATGCCAATACCTACCGCTGGGCCAAGGAGCACGCCCGCATCATCGAGCGGTTCGGACGCTTTCCTCATCGTAATGAGGTGTTGGCCAGGGTCACGACAGAGGAGGAGCGGGCGTTCCTGGAAGACGGTGGCTTTTCGGGCTAGGCCTCGGGTTCAGCCACTAAGTCTCTGACGCCCGCCTGGCGAAAACGCCGCACCCCCTTGAGATCAATCGCCCAGCGCAACGCTTCAGTCGCCGACGGACGTTCGCCTTGGGTAATCGCCGCGTCATCGGTGGTCAGTTTATTCAGGTAGCCCTTGGCGCCGCCGCGTTCGCTCCAGTAATGGGTGTGGCTGAGCCAGGAGCTGGCGAGCCAGCCTTTCCATTTGCCCACGCTGACCGGCAGGTCCAGTACGCCGGGGCCCATCACCGGGCTGACCGGGCCGCCGACGATGTCGCCAAACAGGCCCAGGGGCGCGGGGAAGTAGAGGTTGGTCCAACGGGTCACGGCGAAGGCCGCGGCATGGTGCAAATACAGGGGTGAAAATGGGCGACCGCCCACGGTGACGGGCAGCCGGCCGCTGTAGCCGTAGCCCTTATCGTCGAGCGTCGGCGGGCAGGCGGGGGCTTCGCGGCGTTCGATGCGGCGCTTGAAGTCGCTCACGCTGCGGCCCAGCAACAGGCTGGCGTGGGCCATCGGGCTGCCGAGGGTGACGAGGTCGGTGATGCGCCACGGGTTGCCGAGGTTGCGTTGTTCGATAAAGGCTTCGGCTTGCTGTTCGCGGAACCTGAGGAGGCTTTGCAGGCGGCCGTCGAGGGCGTTTCCAGCCTTTGGCAGCGTGTCCTGGACCACCGGTTGCAATCGCTCGTGGTTGGCGTAGCGGGCGGCGAGTTCCGGGCCGCCGGGGCGTAACTGATCGTGATGCTCGTGCCACAGGTAGCCGACGATGTCGTAGGCAATCACGCTGCCCAAACTGTGGCCGACGACGATGATGCGGTCGTAATCACCCTTGTCATGCAGGGCGCGCAGCAGGTCGACGCCATCGGCGCGGATCTGTTCGCGCACCACCACGTTCTGCGGGTTGGGGCTCAGGTAGCGGGCGGCATCGCCAAGGTATGACAGTGCCGAGTACTTCAGGGCCAGGCCGATCACCGCCAGCAGCACCGGGATCAGGGCGAAGGGGTTGTCGCTGTGGGGGAATCGGCCATACAGCGTCGCCAGGGTTCCGCTGACCAGCAGCACGAGCAGGGCCAGCAAGGCCCAGCGCGTGGCGCGCCAGATCGGCACGATGGCCGTCGGGATATCCCGGCGCGGGCGCTTGAAAATGTCCCATAGCCAACTGAGCAGGTGCCCGACCTTGGTGCCCTGCATCTTGTGGGCCCAGTAGTACTCGTAGAAATCGGTGGTGTTGCGACCCGCCGACTTCAACACGCGCAAATCGAAGTTGCGCGAAAACCGGTCGGGTTTGCTCCAGTAGAAAGGCGTCGCCTCGGGGGTGTCCGCCGGGATCGCCGCTTCGACGAAGCCACGCAGGGTATCCATCGGGCGCTGCTCGCCGATTCCGTGGATGACGATAACCGCTTGTTTCATCTAGTGATCGTTCCTTGATCCGCTTTTCGGGGCGTTACGGGTGGGGTTCAAGGGGCCATAGTATTGCCATTATCGATGGTATTCCAGCCAGGAATGCCCCCATAAAAACCGCGCATTTCATTTGCGCGGCGCGATCTCGTAGTGTGGTGCTCCCACCAAGGAGATGTCGCCGTGAACCATCGCCCGCTGAGCCTGTACGTTGACGCCCATTTCACCAGTCCCTACGCGATGTCGGCGTTTGTGACCCTGCGGGAAAAGGGCCTTGAATTTGAACTGCTCACGTTGAACCTCGACACGGCCGAGAACCAGACTGACGCGTACACGCACTTGTCGCTGACGGGGCGCGTGCCGACCCTGGTGCAGGGTGAGTTTGCGCTGTCCGAGTCATCGGCGATTACCGAGTACCTGGAGGATGTGTTCCCGCAGGTGCCGGTGTACCCGGCCGAACCCCGCCAGCGGGCGAGAGCGCGGCAGGTACAGGCGTGGTTGCGCAGTGACTTGATGCCGATTCGGCAGGAACGCTCGACCCTGGTGGTGTTTTACGGGCTCAAGGGCGAACCGCTGTCGCCGGTTGCTGAAGCAGCGGCCCACACGCTGATCAACGCGGCGCAGGCGCTGTTGGCCGACGGCCGCGACTACCTGTTCGGCGCGTGGTCGATTGCCGACGTGGACCTGGCCGTGATGCTCAACCGGCTGATCCTCAACGGTGACAGCGTGCCCGCCAACCTGGTGGCGTACGCCCAGCGCCAATGGCAACGGCCTTCGGTCCAGGAATGGGTCAAGCAGGCACGACCGTCGCTGTAGTCACCTCCTCAATTACTAAGTGAATCCTGATCCATGAATATACTGTCGAGTGACTCCCGCCTGCCGTTGTACCAGCGTTTTCGGGATCATCTGATTGAGCAGATTGCCAATAATCACTGGCGTGCCGGTGCGGCTATTCCCCCTGAAGCGGTGTTGTCCACCCAGTACCAGCTGTCTACCGGCACCGTGCGTAAAGCGATCGAGGCGTTGGTGGGCGAGGGCATTCTGGAGCGCCAGCAGGGCCGTGGTACGTTTGTGCGCCGCCCGAAGTTTCAGTCGTCGTTGTTCCGGTGTTTCCGCTTCCAGGGCCCGGGCGGTGAATGCCAGCTGCCGCAGAGCCGGATCCTGTCCGTCAAGCCGGTGAAGGCGCCGTTGTCGGTGAGCGAGGTGCTGGGGCTGGCAGCGGATGCGCCGGTAATCTGCATCGTGCGGGTACACGTGCTGGACACCGGGCCAGTGCTGGCCGAGGAAATCTGGCTGCCGCGCGAGCGGTTCCAGGCGCTGCTGGACGTGGATCTGACCCGGCAGGGATTGCTGTTGTACCCCACTTACGAAGAAGTCTGCGGGCAAGTAGTCGCTTCTGCCGAGGAAGCCCTCACCGCCGAGTCCATCGATGACGTGTGGGCCCGCTGGTTGCAGGTGCCGGTGGGCAGCCCGGTGATGGTGATCGAGCGGCTGGCCCGGGATTACGCCGGCCAACCCCTGGAGTTGCGACGCGGCCGTGGCCACGCCGAACATTTCCGTTATCGCGTGGATATACGCTGAGCTTGAGGCGCGGTGCTATTCGGCTTTGAGCAGCACCAGCCAGCTTTGCACCACCCGGCGGTCAAGGTCTTCCCAGTCGGCCATGCCCAGCACCCGGGTGGTGTTCAAGCCGCGCAAGTAGCCACGCAGTTGCTGGGCAATCGCGTAGACCGCTTCCGGTTCGGCGGCGTTGTCCAGCAGCACTTCCTCATAGTCGACCAGGTAATCGGCAACCCGCTCGCGAAACTCCGGAAGCACAGCTTCACGGATGCGATCGAAGGTTTTCTGGTGGGGCTTCATAGGCGTTCCTTATCATTTTGTGTGAGGCTGCCTGCACGACACTATTGCTCTAGATAATAGTCACCATCAAGTATTGCGAGTTCTGTTTTTCTGAAAAAGGAGGACAATTGCCATCATTGAACATGATGTGCAAGGACCCTGCGATGAGGACTTTTACCGGTTTGGCCCTGGTGGCGCTGCTGATGAGCACAATGGTTGGCTCTGCGTCGGCCGGGGGGCTTCAAGCCAGCCACCTGGCGCCAATCGTCGCCAGCCCGGTCGGGTTGCAGCATTCGCAATCGGTCGGCGTGCTCTACAGCGACAACACCGTTGACAACCTTGAGTACCTGGCGCGCTACCACGCCATGGCGGTCAATGGTGCCAAGGGCCAGCTGGACGAGCAGATTCGCCAGGCCTTCGTCGACAGTTCCGACCCGGACCTGGCGATTGACTGGCTGATGGCTTCGTTGCGGCACACCTTTGCCTCGGTCACCCGTTACGACAACCTTGATGCGCTGTTGCAGGCGCACCCGGATGTGGTGGTGATGCTCGATACCTACAACCAATTGCTGACCCAGCGTAACGACCTGGTGGAAGCGCGGTTTGTTGCCAAGTTCTATGACCTTGACCTGCAATACATCGCCAAAGCCGAGGGTTCGATGCAAATGCACTTGCCTAATGTGTGGGTACATGACAAAACGGCGCCCCAGATCGCTGCACAGATTGGGCAGCAGCGCGATGTTCAGTTGAACGCATTAAAGCAGTTCGATGCCTCGCTCAAGGCGTTGGTCGCTGCCGGTTAGCCCACTTCGTTTATTTTTCAGGAATTTTTATGCGCGTGTTGTTAGTGCCAGCGATGGCTTCTGCTTCTTTATTGATGACGGGCTGTGCATCCGCCCCCAATGCCCCAACCCTTACCCTGCAAACCGCCAAGGACCCTGAAGCCTACGTGCAGTGCGTGGTGCCCAAGTTCGAGAAAAACGGCATGACCTCCACGGTCACGCAGAATTCGCGGCATGCCCGGATCGTGGTGAGCAGCAAGATCGCCGCGGACAACATCCTCGAAGTCTACAAGTCCCAGGACGGCGGCAAGGTGTTCCTGTACGAGCGCAAGCCGTTGGCATCGACGTTCAAGCCGTCGCGGTTCGAGCATGCGGCGCAGGATTGCCTGTAATCGACGAGCGAGGATCTGATGTGGGAGCTGTCGAGCTTAAGCGAGGCTGCGATGGCATCGCTGCGGTATGACAGTGACACCGAGGTGATCCCATCGCAGCCTCGCTTAAGCTCGACAGCTCCCACAGTTGGTCTTCATTGTCTGAGTAAATGATTCAGCTCGGCTTTGGCTCGCTGCTGAACGTATCGACCGCTTTCACCAACCCCTTGGCCGCCAACGCCACCAACTCACCGCCTTTTTGCGGGGTGGCCAGCGCCGGGTCTGAACCCATGCGCCCATCCGGGAATCGCGCGCGGAAGTCGCGGGCTTCGCGGATCGGGCCGGTGTTGGCGATTTGCGGCGAGTAGTCAGCCGACTTGATCGCATCCGGGTAGGCCCATTGGGTCACGGCAATCTCCGACGGCGTGGCATGGCTGCCATGGCCCACCGGGAACTGCTGGTGCGCCAGCTCGTTCACGCCTTCCAGGTCCCACCAGTTGCACAGTTTCAGCGCATAACCCGACGGGCGCCCGCTGAAGCTGGCTTCGGCATACAGCTCGGAGAACGCCGCTTCGATCGAGGCAATATTGCCGCCGTGGCCATTGAGAAACAGGATCTTCTCGAAACCATGGCCTGCCAACGAGCGTACCCAATCACCAATCGCCGCGATAAAGGTCGAAGGGCGCAGGGAAATGGTGCCCGGGAAGCCCAGGTGATGCTGGGCCATGCCGATATTGAAGGTCGGGCCGATTAGGATGTCGGCGTTCTTCTGCGCTTCATGGGCAATGATTTCCGGGCACATCCAGTCGGTGCCCAACAGGCCGGTGGGGCCGTGTTGTTCGTTGGAGCCGATGGGAATCACGATGCTGCGGCTGCGTTCCAGAAACTGGCCAATCTCGATCCAGGTGGATTGATGTAAAAGCATCTCAGGTTCTCTCTCTCATCAAGCCCAGGAACACGGTGGAGTTCCTGGTGGCGTGAGCCGCATGGTGCACGGCAACAGCGAGAGCATCAACCGCCTTTGACCGTACCGGCACTCGCCATCTGGCGCGGCTTGCAGTTGAGGTAAGCCGAGGACTTCAGCCAGCGCTGGTCGGGGTACCATGAAAACATGAACTGGCCGTCCTTGAGTTTGTCCACCACTTGGCGCGCTACCTGCGGGCGTACGGCGGGGCAGCCCTGGCTGCGGCCGATACGGCCTTCGCGCTTGCTCCACAACGGGCTTACATAGTCGGCGGCATGGATCACGATGGCGCGGTCCCGTGCACGGTCATTGAAACCCGGCTCCAGGCCGTCCATGCGCAGCGAGTAGCCGTGGGCGCCTTCGTAGCTCTCCTGGGTGCGGAACAAGCCAATGCTGGACTGGTAACTGCCTTCACGGTTGGAGAACTGGGTGGCGAAGTTTTCCCCGGATTTTTGTCCGTGGGCCACCAAATCCCGCAGCACTAAAGTCTTCTTGCGCAGGTCGAAGATCCATAGGCGACGAGCGGTCGAAGGTTGGGAATAGTCGATCACCGCCAGCCGGTCGGACTGTTCGATGCCATTGCCCACCGCGCATTGCATGGCGCTCAAGGCTCTTTTCAGTACATCGGGGTTGAGTTCTGGAGCGGCGTGGGCGAGGCTGCTATACAGAGTAAGAGGTTTACCCGTGTCTGCGAGCGCAACGGTGCTCAGCGAGGCAAAGGTCGAGATGATCAGGCCGAGTCGGCAGCAAAAGGTCAGCATGTATAAAGCATCTCCGCCGTGGATGGGAGCTAAGCGATTGTTCAAAAAACACGCATGTTACTTGAGCATTTGCCTGCTCGTTGCACCGCTGGTCGCGACAGCCGAAGACCTGTTGGTGGTGTCGCCGGCCCCGGTGCAATTGGCGCTCTCGCAATTGTCGACCGTTTGCCCAGGCCCGGCCGGGCAGGTCGATGCGCCTTCCCTGACGCGTTTGCAGGCGTTTTATCAGCAGCAGGGCGACGTGGTGCTGTGGTCCGAGGGGGATCGCCGCGCCGCATTGCTAGCCCAACTGCAGTTGCTGGCCGACGATGGCCTGGACCCGACTCACTATAGACTGCCCCCGGCGGATGCCACGGGGAACGTGCTGTGCATCGATATCGGTACCAGCCAGCAGTACCTGCAAGCCCTGCAGGACCTGCATTTCGGCCGCTTGCAGCAGTCGCGCTTCGAGCCCGTCTGGCATTCGCAACCGGCTCCGGACCCCGACACCCAATTGCTGGCCATGGCCGAGGCCGGCATGCAGAACGTCGCCCAAGCCTTCGACCAGGCCCGCCCGAGCGCGCCGCTATACCTTGGCCTGCGCAGTGCCTACGCCGCCTTGCGCCAGCAACCGTTGCAGCATTGGGAAGCCGTGGCCAGCGGCCCGTTGCTGCGCCCGGGCATGGACGATTCGCGGGTGCCGCAACTGGCGCGGCGAATGGTCAATGGCGGCTACCTGAGCGCCACCTCCGCGGGGACGCAATACCGTGGCGAGTTGGTCAACGCGGTCAAGACCTTCCAGCAAAGCCATTCCCTGCAAGCCGACGGCGTGATCGGCCCCGGCACGGTCACCGAGCTGAACATCAGCCCGGCGATTCGCCGCGAACAATTGCGCATCAACCTTGAACGGTTTCGCTGGCTGTCCCGGGACCTGGAACCCGAGGGCGTGCTGGTGAACGTGGCAGCGGCGCAACTGAGCTTCTACCAGGGCGGCGTGCCCGTGTGGCAAACCCGCCTGCAAGTCGGCCGCGCCGACCGCCAGACGCCGCTGCTGAAGTCGCGCATCACCCGGCTGACCCTGAACCCCACCTGGACCATCCCGCCCACCATCATGCGCGAGGACAAGCTGCCGGCGATCCGCCTGAACCCCGAATACCTGCGCCAGCAGAACCTGCAAGTGCTCGACAGCCAGGGCAACCCGCTGGCACCGGAACAGGTCGACTGGTCGCACCCCGGCAACATCCTGCTGCGCCAGGGCGCCGGCCCGCGCAACCCGCTGGGCCGGATCGTGTTGCGCTTTCCCAACCCGTATTCGGTGTACCTGCACGACACACCGAGCCAACCGCTGTTCTCCAAGGGCCCGCGGGCTTTCAGTTCGGGGTGTGTGAGGGTTGAGCAGCCACTGCTGCTGCGGGACTTGCTGGTGAGCCCGGCGGAGAAGATCCGCACCGAAGAACTGCTGGCGACGGAAACCACCCACGAGTTCCGGCTCGCGACGCCGGTACCCGTGTTGTTGGGGTACTGGACGGTGCAGGTCGATGGCAAGGGCGCGTTGCTCTACGCGCCGGACATTTACGGGCGGGACCCGGTGTTGATGAAAGCGATGGAGAGTGCGCTCTAGGCGCTTAGCTGAGCGTTGATCATCGTCAGCGCCTCATGGGGAGACAAGCGCGCCGTATCGACGGTCAATGGCGACTCGACCCATGGCTCATATTCATGGGCCAGGACGGACTGCCAGGTGGGCGGCGTGAGCCCCGGAATATCGCTGGTGCGTGATTCCACGCGACGTTGGTGTTCCGACATGTCGGAGCAAACCACCTGGATATTCACCAGCGGCATACCGGCGCTTAGCGCAGTGTCGCGCCACGCCTGACGACTTTCAGCCACCGGATTTACGCAATCGACGATAACCGTGTGGCCCAGCAACAGGTTGCTCAATGCCAGCGCATTGGCCACCTGGTAACCGCTGCTGCCCACACCTTGCTCCAGGACCCCTGCATCGCGGATGGCCTGCTCGATGGTGTCGATGCGCAGATACACGGCGCCGGATTGGCCGGCAAGGGCCTTGGCAATTGTGGTCTTCCCGGTGCCGGGCAGGCCGCTGAACACAATAAGCATGGTCGATCCTTCGAAGGGGTGAGTCGGCTCAGTCTACCGGGCGACTCACTTCAAATAACAGGCGCTGATCCAGTCCGAAGGCTTGGGCGCGAGTTGTTCGGCCACTGGCAGATACCGGGCGTCCAACTGCGCCGCCAGCCAGTACAGCGTATTGCTGCTTTTCGGGTTCCATTCGCCGCTGTAGCCAGGCTCACCTACGCGGGCCCGGTCCCGGTCGAACTGCACGTGGGTATGCACGAATTCTTCGTGGCTGCGCTGGCCTTTGGCATACGGCGCCAGCCAGTCCAGTGCTTCGCTCAGCGAGCCACCGTGGGGCGCGGTGACGTCCAGCCAGTTGCCGCCAATGCCGTAGGGCTTGGCCGCCAGCGCGGCCTGCACCAGCGGCTCCAGGTCGTAGACCACATAGTGCAGGGCGTCACGGTCCTGGAAGTCGCTCACCGAGCCGTCGGGCAGTACGTTGTCGTTGATCTGTTGCCGGAACAGCTGGAAGGCCTGTTCGAGCATCTCGCGGTCGCCCAGTGCGGCGGCGGCCACCGTGACCAGTTTTACGCGGTGGCTCTGCCAGTTATTGGTGTTGGTGGCTTTCTTTTCGCCGTGGAACTGCTTGATGCGCTCGATATAGCCATTGCCCAGGTTGGTCAGCAGCGCGCGGGTGGCGTCGCGGGTCTGGGGGCGAAGGTCGCTGACGGTAAGGGCGTAGGCGCTGATCAGCATGTCGAGGTTGGTTTCGTCGATCGGGTTGAAGTCCGGCTGGTAGGTGCTGGCCCACGCGCTCAGGTAGTCATCCACTTGCTTGAGGTAGCGCGTGTCACGGCTCAGGCGCCAGGCCAGGGCCGCCTGGCGCATGACTGGCCAATCCTTCTCGGCGGCGATGCTTTGCTCGCGGATGCCGTGGTTCGGCAGGGTACCTTCGGTGTGCAGATGGGGCAGGGCGTCGGGCTGGTCGCCGAGGTGGCGCTGGGCGGCAGCCAGCAGCGATTTGGAGGTCGGATTCGAGGTGGCGGGCTGGCAGGCACTCAGGACCTGGGGCGCGGCAAAGGCGGCGTTGGCGAACGCGGCGAGCAGCGCGGCGAGGGCCACGGTGTGCAGAGGGCGTTGGAGCATGCTGTTCCTCAGGGATGGATTGACCCGATCGGGGCGCAGCCACGCTACCATGCCCGTGATGGGAATTTGATGAAATACCCGCCAGCCCTCTATCCTAGCCCGCCAAGCCCGGTCGAGAACAGGACGCCCCATGACTTTGCAGTTCGTGAAGATGCACGCCCACGGTGATGATTTCATCGTGATCGACCGGCGCGGCCAGGATGACCCGATCACCGCTGAAATCGCCCGCCGCCTGGGTGACCGTCATCGCGGCATCGGCTTCAATCAATTGGCCGTGGTGCTCGACTGCACTGACGCGGCCGCCCGTATCAAATTCTGGAACCCCAACGGCACCCCGCTCGACACCTGCGGCAGCGCCACCCGCGGGGTTGCAGACATGCTGATGCGCGAAGCCGGCACTGCCACCCTCGTGCTGCGAACCAACCGGGGGCTGCTGACGTGCGTGCGCGAATCGGGACAGCGGGTGTCGGTGGACATGGGGCTGCCTTCATTGGGCTGGGAAAAAATTCCGCTGGCGCAGGCGATGGACACCGAACGCTTGCCGCTGGAGGGCGACCCGGCGGCGTGCAGCATGGGCAACCCGCATTGCACCTTCTTTGTCGACGACCTGGCGGCGGTCGATATCGCGACGCTTGGGCCGTCGTTGGAAACCCACCCGCTGTTCCCCAACAAGACCAACGTGCATTTCGTGCAAGTGCTGGATCGCAGCCATATCCGCCTGCGCATCTGGGAGCGGGGCGGCGGCATCCCGCAGGGCTCGGGCTCGTGCTGTTGTGGCGCGGTGGTCAACGGGATTCGTCGTGGGCTGCTGGATGACACCGTCGACGTGCAATGCGATGGCGGTACCGTGACGGTGCATTGGGATGGGCGTGGCGGCGTGGTGTTGACGGGGTCAGTCCAAACCGTTGTTCACGGCACTGTGGCTGCCGCGCTCATGGGTGGCGCAATGGAAAGTGCACACTGAAGGTAGTGCCCCGGTCCGGGCTTGAGCTCACCGAAACACCTCCATCATGGGCCTTGGCAATTTCCCGCACGATAAACAGCCCCAGGCCAACGCTACGCACCTCACTGTCCTGCTCCGTGCCTCGGGTCATGGGCTCAAACAAGCCGGCCATCAACGCTTCGGGAATCGCCGGGCCGTGGTTGTGCACCGAGAGCCGGCTCTCTTGTGCGTCCTGGTGCGAGGTGACGGTAATCGGCTGTTGCAGGTCGCCGTACGCCACGCTGTTGGCCACCAGGTTGCCGATGATTTGTTGTATGCGGTCGGCATCCAGGAACGTGCGGGCGCTGCCCGTGGCGTGATGTTCGAGGGTCGCCGTGGGGAACGCCACTTGCAACTCGTCGAGACTGTCACGGGTGACGGCGTGCAGGTCGAGTGCTACGGGATTGATGCTGATGCCCTGGCCGACTCTGGCCTGGGTGAAGTCCAGCAAGTCGGCGATCATCCGCTGCGCCCGTTCGGTGGACAGGCCGATATGCCCCAGGAGTTGGCGCTCCTTGGGGCTGCGCTCGCCACGGGCGAGGAACTCCGAGGCCATCTTGATCGCGGTAAGCGGGTTCTTCAGGTCATGGCTGACAATCGCGACCATCTGCTCGGCAAACAGCGCCCGGCGCTGGGCGATTTCATAGGCGCTGCTCAGTTCGGCCTGGGCCTGATGCAGCGCGACTTCAGCGGCGGTCTTTTCCTGCAGCAAGGCTTCAGCCAGTTTGCGGGCGTTGAGCAGTTCGCGCTCGTACTTGTCGCGGTCGGTGGTGCCGAAAAGGGCCAGTTCGTTGTAGGCAATACCGGCATGTTCGTGCCTGACGCCGTTGAGCAATACCGTGACGGTGCGCCGGTCACGGTGCAGCAGGTCGAGTTTCACTTCGGCGATGGAGCCTTGCATTTTCATCAGCGGCGCCAAGTGCGTCTGATGGAAGATCCGCCCGCCCATCGTCAGCAGGTCCTGGAACCGTCGTTCTTTCAACTCATCGACGCTGAAGCCGGTCCAGTCGCTGAAGCACTGGTTGGCCTGCACGATGGTGCCGTCTTCCCGGGTGACTACCAAGGCGCAGGGCGCACCGTCGAACAAACGTTGAGAGTCCGGCAACGACAGGTTATCGGCTGGCATCGGCACCCACCCATGGCAACAGGAAACTGTCCATGGCCGCTGAACAGGCGCCGGGTGCGCTCATGTGCGGGCAATGCCCCACGTTATCGACCAGGCAGTACGTGCTGGCGGGCAACGCCGCGTGCAGGTATTCACCCACGCAGACCGGTGCGATCAAGTCGTCGGTGGATTGCAGAATCAGGGTGGGGGTCATCAGGCCGGCGATGTCCTGGCGGTTGTCCGACAGGAACGTCACCCGTGCGAAGCGCTTGGCGATGTCGGGCTCGGTGCGGCAGAAGCTGTTGGTCAGTTCTTCGCCGAGGGCCGGTTGCCCAGGCGCGCCCATGATCACCGGGGCCATGGTGCTGGACCAGCCGAGGTAATTGCTGTCGAGGGTATCGAGCAACGAATGGATATCGTCGAGGGTGAACCCGCCCGTGTAGTCACCGGAATCGATATAGCAGGGCGAAGGACCGATCATCACATGGGCGGCGATTTTTCCGGGGGCCTGGCGATCGGCCAGGGCGCCGATCATGGCGCTGACGGAGTGCCCCACCAGCACCACCGGGCCCACGGCGTATTCATCAACAATCTCGCCCAAGTCATGGGCGTAGCCGGCGAGTGAGCTGTATTTTTCGCTGTCGTACGCGCCTAGGTCGGACTGGCCAGCCCCCACCAGGTCATACAGCACCACACGGAAACGCCCGGTGAAGTGAGGAAACAGATAATTCCACATGGTCTGATCACACCCGAAGCCATGGGAGAAAACCAGGGTCGAGGGACCGCTGCCATACACCCTGACGTTGTTGCGCTGCTGAAGGTCCATGGCGTTCTCGTGTAGGGCGTGTGTGGGGGTGGCGTAAGTCTAGATAGTCGGTGGCGTCGGGTCACCTGTTTATAGCGTCGATAGGGTAAAGTCGGCCGATTCAGGATGAAACTTCAGGTAACAAAACATGATGGTGTTCCTACGGCAATGTGTCTTGGGCTTGCTACTGATCGTTTCCGGCTCGCAGGTGTGGGCCGATACCGTTCCCCCGGCGCCGGTCACGGTTGCGCTGGACCAGCGCGTGATCGACCTGACCCAAACCCTCGACGCTGCCACTCAATCGCGTATGACCACGCAACTCGCCGGTCTGGAACAACGCAAGGGCGCACAGGTGGCGGTGATGCTGCTGCCGAGCACCCAGGGCGTTGGCATTGAGGACTTCGCCAACCAACTGTTCCGTGCCTGGAAACTGGGGCGCAAGGACGTCAACGACGGCATCCTGCTGCTGGTGGCGAAGGACGATCGCAAGGTTAGGATCGAAGTCGGTTACGGCCTGGAAGGCGTGGTCACCGACCTGCTGGCCCACCGCATCATCGAGGAACACATCACCCCGGCGTTTCGCCAGGGCGATTACGCAGGCGGCGTGCAGCAAGCAGTGGACGACCTGACACTGTTGGTGGACGGGGGCAATTTGCCCGAGGTGGCCAAGGCCGGTTTCCCGCCTGAAGCGTATGCGGTGCTCCTCGCGTTCATTTTCGGCGGGGTGGTCGGGGTATTGATGGGCGCCGAAAAACTCCCTTGGCGCCGGGGCCTGATGGCGGTGGTCGGTGTCACCGTGGTGCTGGTCGCGGTTGCGGGCGGCAAGGACTGGCCGGTCTATTTGCTGTTGCTGCCCCTGTGCATGCTGATCGGTGGCGCTACTTTCGGCGCGTTGTGGCAGGCGAGGGCGGCGTTTTACACCGTGCTGGTGCTGTTGGGCTACATCGCCGGCGTGCTGCTGACCGATAACTTCGTGCGCGAGATATCCCTTATTCACTGGCTGGCTTATCCATTCGCAGGGTTGCTGGTCCTGGGCCTGTATCTCGGCCTGTTCCTGGTGATGAAGAGCATGTGGAAAGAGAGCCAGGGTGGCTTTATCGCGCGGCTGGTGGCGGTGCTGGTGGTGTACGGGATCGTGGGGGCATTGATTGACAAGGGCGCCACGGGATGGCTGCTGGCGTTTCCCTTCGCTTCGTTCGCGGCGCTGTTCATCTTTGCCCACGGTATCAGCGGCGGGTCGGGGTCGGGGTCGGGTGGGGGCTCCAGCTCCTCCGGTTCGAGTTCCAGTTCCAGCAGCAGCTCTTCGGGGGGTGGCGGTTCCAGCGGTGGGGGTGGGGCGTCGGGGAGTTGGTAAGACTCCCCCGGAAGCTAGGCGGGCTTGTAGGCAATCCAGCCCTTGAAACTGAAGCTCGCGTAGAACAGTTCCACACCTTCGAAGCCTGCCTCCCGTAGCAGCGCTTCATCGTCGTTGGGTGACAGCACCGGCAAGTGGCTGCTGATGGCGGTAATCGCCCGCTGCGCATCTTCAGCCGGTACGCCGGAATCCACCGCATAGGCCGCATAACGCTTCAGCCAGCGCGCTTTTTCCTCTGGCGAGGATTGGGGGAAGCTGTGATGCGCCGCAATCAAAGGCGCGCCCGGCGACAAGCGCCGCCACAGCTCTTTCAGGGTTTGCAGACGCTCTTCGGCCGGGATGAAGTGCAAGGTCAGCAAGGACGTGGCGGCATCGAACGGCCCCTCGGGCGCGGTATCGATATAGCCTTCATGTAACTGCACCCGGGCCATCAGCGGACCCAAGGTGGCCTCGGCCAGCTTCAGCATCTCGGCAGACGGGTCCACCCCCACAAACTGCCACTCGGGCTGACTGTCGGCAAACTTCTTCAACTCCAGCCCACCGCCTGCGCCGAGTACCAATACCTTGCCGGTGGCCGAGACGCTTTCGCGCAATAGCAGCGTGGTCATGCGCTGCAGGGACTCGAAACCCGGCACCAGCCTCACCGGGCCTTCGGCGTAGCGGGCGACAGCGTCGGGGTCTGAAAACCAGGTCATTGCTGGCTCCTGTTGGCGGGGGAAGCGACAACCCTACTGGGGCAAATTCAGGCTGGCAATTGAAGAGATGTGCAGTTGTGTTAAAACGTTGCCTTTGCTGATTTTGAGAGTACCCCTCGAATGCTTCCCGACATGCTTATCCGCGATGCACGGCCTGAAGACGCGTTATGCGTTGGTGTGCTGGGCATGCAGGTTTTTCTCGATACTTACGCCACCGAAGGCATTCGCGACTCAATCGCCGCCGAGGCGCTGCAAGCGTTTTCGCCCCAGACGATTTCCGCGCTGATCGCCCAGCCGGGCACGGCCATCATCGTCGCTGAATCCAACGGGCATCTGGTGGGGTTTGCCCAGGTGGCGATGGATACCGGCCATGCGCTGATCTCAACCCCGAAGGCGGCGGAGTTGCAGCGGCTCTACATCCAGGAACGGTTTACCGGGCTCGGACTCGGCTACCGTTTGCTGCAAGCGGCTGAACAGCGCGCAGGGCAGGGTGGCGCTTCTTTGTTGTGGGCGACGGTGTGGGTCGGCAACGAGCGGGCGCTGGGTTTTTATCCGCGTCGTGGTTATGAGCTACTGGGGGCGCCTACGTATACGTTCCAGAATGAAACCCATGAAAATCGGCTGTTTGGTAAAAGACTTCAGTCTTAACGCGTGAGCAATTGCACTTAAGAAAATCGAAATAATGTCGATATGATGTCATCGCTCACAAGGACCGTTTATCCGATGAAAGTGTTAAAGCTCGCCGTTGCCTGTGTATTCCCGCTGCTCGGCGCCTGTTCCGACTACCACTACAAGAACTACCAAGGCGATTGGGCCCCGGAAAAATGCAACCGGTCGACCTCTCCGACAACCACCCGAATGCAGCGCTGGTGTACTTCGAAACGTTCCGGGTACGTGAACTGGGCGTGCCGTTTCACCGCTTGGTGTTGGCCACGGAAGTAGACGGCGTTGCGCTCCCGGGCGCCGGTCGACGTTCAATCCTTGATGTGTCCGGTGAACAGGCGCTCAAGTTGGCTCCGGGCAAGCATTCATTGCGCTGGTGCAACGTGTCGATGAACGCCTTGGGCACCGGCGGCGCCTTCTGCAACAAAGGCGCCGATGATGTGGTGTTTGCCGGGGGCCAGCGGTATGTCGTGACCTTCCGCATGACCGCCAGCACCAAGGGCTACCCGGGTGCCTACAGCGTGGAGTACCGCACGTACTCGACGATCAAGAACCTGGATACTCAGGAAGTCATTTTTCCGTTGGAAGGACAGGGTGATGGCTGAGCGCCTCGCACTGGAGAAGTTGGCTTATCTGGAGTTCCTGCGCCTTCTTGAGGCGAGTCATTTTGAATCGCAGCGCACCGGCCAAGCGTTCTACAACCACTTCGACTTGCACCGGCTTTCGGATCAACAAGCGCTAGCTGGGTTGTATGCGGCGGATGGGCGTCAGGCGATAAAGCTGATTGAGCGTATGTTCGACATCGAGTGAAGTAAGTTCCTCAGAGCATTTTGCTCAGGAACACCCGGCTGCTGCCTTCCGGGTCGCACGGGATTTCACCAAACCGCACCCAGCCATTCTTCTCGTAAAACTCCGGGGCCTGGAAACTGAGGGTGTACAGCATCGCCGAGCGGCAGCCACGATGACGGGCTTCGTCTTCGAATGCTTTCAGCAGCGTTGTGCCCAGGCATGAGCCACGCAGGGCCTCGGGCAGATAAAACAGGTCGAGAAAGGCCATGCCGAGGCTGGTTTTTCCGGTGATGCCGCCGAGGGTTTCACCGGTGTCGGGATCCTTGATCAGCACCGTCAACGGACGTCGGTCATTGGACCCGGTGACGTGCTCGTTGAAGGCGGCGAGGCCGCTGCCCAGGAGCTGCTCGGCTTTGGCGTCTGGCTGGTCGCCGACCTCAATCAGATGCGGCTTCATAGATCCATCACCATCTCATGCCACGCCATCCCGCCATGGTCCGACGCCGACGGCTGCACATAGCGATAGCCCATGCGCTTATACAGCTCCACATGGCGGTCCTTGCACATCAGGTGAATGGTCTTCTTGCCCATCGCCTGCATGCGCTGCACGAACTCCGTCATCAAGCGCGTGGAGTAGCCCTTGCCTTGCTGGGTGGGATCCACCACCACCGACATGATCACCACATTCGGCGCATCGGCTGAATGCCCGACCAACTCCTTGAAGGCCTCATCCGACATCACCACTTCATCGGCGCAACCGCAGTTGATGAAACCGACCACAACGCCATCCGCCTCCAGGATCAGAAAGCCTTGCGGGTACAGCGCAATGCGCGTGGCGATTTTTTCCAGGGTCGCTGCTTCGTCGCCTTCGTAGGCGGTGATTTCGATCTCGTAGCAACGGTTGGCGTCTGCGGGGTTGGCGTTACGGAAGGTGAGGGCGGGCATTGGGTTACCGGAGAAGTTGAACGACGGCCCCCATAATAAAGAAAGAACACCCCGACAGCACCGCCGAACACAAAACCCACTCACACCACCGACCCCCTATGGGAGCCGTCGAGCTTTAGCGAGGCCGCGATGGCGGCCTTCCTGGCACCATCAATATTCGCCAAGCCGGATAACTGGAAAACCCGCAAATGCGGGTTTTCTCGTAACTGAGCCAGGCTCTATTAAACCCCACCCACCAACTTCCCCCCCTCCAACCGACGCTTATACGCACTGTCCCGACTCGCCAACCAGAAATACAACGGCGACGTCACCACCAACCCCACCAACCAGGACAAATCCGCCCCGTTGATATGCGCCGAAATCGGCCCGACATACAGCGGCGTATTCATAAACGGAATCTGCACCACAATCCCCACCGCATAGGCCACCAGCGCCTGGGGGTTGTACCGGCCATAAATCCCGCCATCCACGCGAAAGATCGAACCGATGTCGTACTTGCCCTTATGGATCGCATAGAAGTCGATCAGGTTGATCGCCGTCCACGGCACCAGTACCACCAGCAGCACCAGCACCATGTCCACGAAGTGCCCGATAAAATCCTTCGACGCAAACACCGCCGCAATCGAGCACGCCGCCAGCACCAGCACCGAGATCACTGCACGCGCCTTGGCGGTGGGGATCCAGCGGTAGGCAAAGGTCTGTACCAGGGTGATCAATGACAGCACGGCGCCGTACAGGTTAAGTGCGTTGTGGCTGATCACGCTGAGCAGGAACAGCAACAGCATCAGCGGGCCAATGGAGCCGGTCGCCAGTTTGACCGCGTCCATGGTGTCCATGCCCACCGGCGTAGCCAGTACCGCAACCGCACCAAAGATGAACGACAGGCTGGAACCGAGCACTGTGCCCAGATAGGTGGTCCAGAAGGTCGACGCCACCGGCACATCCGCCGGCAGGTAGCGCGAATAGTCCGAAACGTACGGCGCAAACGCGATTTGCCACAGCGCGGCCAGCGACACGGTGGCCAGCCAGCCGGAGATGTTGAAGTTACCGCGTGTCAGGAAGTCGGCCGTCTGCACATGGGTGAAGATGTAGCCGAACCCCAGCACGATGCCCGCGCCCAGCACCCAGGTGCCGATGCGGTTGAGGACGTGGATGAAGCGGTAGCCGATGATGCCGATGATCCCCGAGCCGATGGCGCCGATGACGATGCCTACCGGTACCGGGATCACGTCGACGACGCCGTGCAGGGATTTGCCCGCCAATACGATGTTGGAGGCGAAGAAGCCGATGTACATCACGCCGGCGATCACCACCACCAGCAGTGCGCCGAGGGAGCCGAACTGGGCGCGGCTCTGGATCATTTGCGGGATACCCATCTGCGGGCCCTGGGCCGAGTGCAGCGCCATCAGCACGCCGCCGACGAGGTGGCCGACGAGGATGGCGATGATGCCCCACACCAGGTTCAGGCCGAACAGTTGCACGGCCAGCGCGCCGGTGACGATGGGCAACGGCGCGATGTTGCCGCCGAACCACAGGGTGAACAGGTCTCTTACCTTTCCGTGGCGATCTTCCGGGGGCACGTATCCAATCGTGTGTTTTTCGATAAGCGGGGCGGAGGATGTTGCAGTGGTAACCATGACGAGCTCCAAGGCAAGGTGAGTACGTTGACGTACTTCGCTGGGCGGCGCGTGTGCGTCGCTTTTGTTGTTGGAGTGATCATGTGCAATGGTCACAGGGAGGTAAATTAGTAAGTTTGTTGCTATAGACCTTAAAAATAATATCTCGCGGGGTTTTTTGCTCCGGTATGTTGCATGCACTTGAATCAGTGTGAAAAAGCCGATTTTCACGCACTTGTTTGGGGCGAAATCCCACGTTTATGGAGGTCCCGATGGCTGCCTATAACCTGCGCCAGCTCAGATATTTTGTAACCACGGCCGAGTGCGGCAGCGTGGCAGAGGCCTCGCGCAAGCTCTATATCGCGCAACCGTCGGTGTCGACGGCCATCAAGCAACTGGAAGACAGCTTCGGCGTGCAGCTGTTTATCCGCCATCACGCTCAAGGGGTGTCACTGACGCCGAGCGGTGCGCGGTTCTATCGCAAGGCCCTGGAGCTGCTGCGGGTTGCCCATGAGTTTGAGCAGAACGCCCTGGCGGACAATGACGTGGTGGCGGGGCAGATCGATATCGGTTGCTTCGAAACCGTGGCACCGCTGTATTTGCCGCGCTTGATTGCCGGTTTCCGGGAGCGTTGGCCGGGGGTGGAAATCCGTCTGCGCGATGGCGAACAACAGGAACTGGTACAGGCGCTGACGGCCGGCAGTATCGATGTGGCGATGCTGTTTGAGCATGACCTGGGCAGCGCCATCGAGACCACGCCGCTGATGCCGCCGCAGCAACCCTATGCGTTGCTGCCGGCGGATCACCGGTTTGCGCAGCAGGCCAAGGTGTCGTTGGCGGACTTGGTGCTGGAACCGATGATTTTGCTGGATGTGCTGCCGAGCCGGACGTACTTCGTGAGCATCTTTGAAGAGCGTGGGCTGACGCCGAATATTGTCTTCAGTTCGCCGTCGATCGAGATGGTGCGGGGGATGGTGGGGCGCGGGTTCGGGTTTTCGATCCTGGTGACCAAGCCGTTTTCGCCGTATTCCTATGACGGGCAGAAGCTGGTGTGCGTGCCGTTGGCGGAGACGGTGACGGGGTCGGGGTTGTCGGCGGTGTGGTTGCGGCGGGCGCCGTTGACCAAGCCGGTGCAGTTGTTTGTGGAGTATTGCCGGGAAGAGCTGGCGCGGTTGTTAGGTTAGACACAGAACTAAAAATGTGGGAGCGGGCTTGCTCGCGAAAGCGGTGGATCAGTCAATACATCGGGTGACTGTCACACCGCATTCGCGAGCAAGCCCGCTCCCACATTTGGCCCGCGTTTCAGGCGCGAATCGAGTCGAGCATGCGCAACAACATGGCATCGCAACCTTTCAGTTGCGCAACACTCACAAACTCATCCGGCTTATGCCCCTGGTCCATGCTCCCAGGCCCGCACACCACCGTCGGAATGCCCGCCGCATCAAACAACCCACCCTCGGTCCCGAACGCCACGGTGCCAAATTCCCGCGAGCCGCAAAACGCCGCAATCAGCTCCGCCGCCTGGCTGCGCTGGTCGGTGGCCAGCCCCGGGTACGCCGACAACTCACTGAAGCGAATCGCACTCTGCCGGCTCACCGCCTGCATCCGCGGCAACACCTGCTGCATCGCATAGGCTTGCAGCTCCTCGGCCACTTCACCCGGGTCCATCGAGGGCAGGGCGCGCACTTCAAAGTCAAAACGGCAATCGGCAGGCACGATATTCAATGCCTTGCCCCCGGAGATCACCCCGGTTTGCACGGTGCTGAACGGCGGGTCAAAGCGCTCGTCCTGATGCACCTTGAGCCGCTGGCCGATTCGCCCCAGCTCACCAATCAACTCGGCCGCATACTCGATCGCATTCACGCCCTGGGGCGCATACGCCGAATGGCAGGCCTCGCCATGCACTTCACAGCGCATGGCGAGCTTGCCTTTATGGCCCAGCACCGGCTTCAACTCGGTGGGCTCGCCGATAATGCACAGCAGTGGTTTCACCGGCCATTGTTCCAGCACCTTGAGCAACGAACGCACCCCAAGGCAGCCGACTTCCTCGTCGTAGGACAGGGCGATGTGCACCGGCATGCGCAAGTCTGCGCTTGCCAAGGCCGGCACCAGCGCCAGTACACAGGCGATGTAGCCCTTCATGTCCGCCGTGCCCCGGCCAAACAGCTTGCCGTCGCGCTCGGTCAACTCAAACGGCGGCAACGTCCACGGCTGGGCATCTACCGGCACCACATCGGTGTGCCCCGACAGCACAATCCCGGGCACATTCGCCGGGCCGAGGGTGGCGAACAGATTGGCCTTGCTGCGCTCATCGTTGTAGATCAACTCGCAAGGCACGCCGAACCCTGCCAGGTAATCGCGCACGAACTCGATCAGCTTCAGGTTGGATTCGCGGCTGGTGGTATCAAACCCCACCAGCGCCTGCAGCAGTTCCCGGCTGGTGCTCATCGGTCGTCTCCGGCCACGCCGTAGCCAGGGGAGCGGTCCGGGGCGAGGGCGCGGTCGATGTAGTCCTGCACCTGTGGACGGTAGGCGTCCCAGAGCTTTTGCAGCTCGGCGATCGGCTGCTCGTCGGCCCAATCCACCCGCAGGTTGATGATCGGCCAGGTCAGCTCGCCCACCACCACCAGCGCGGCGGAATGCACCGGCCCGGCTTCGCCCCCGGCGGCAATGGCCGCATGCATCGCGGCCAGCAGGCGGTCTGCCAGTTGGCCTTCGCCTTGCTCGAAGGCCTTGACCATCGCCTCGATCACCGCGCGGTCGGCGAGCATATTGCCGGCGGCCACGCACTGTTCGCCCGACACCGCATTGTGGGTGCCAAGGGTTTCGTTGCCGCTGAAATGCACCGTGCGCCCGAGGTGATCAATCGCCGTCAGTTGCCGGTATTGGCTGTAGCCGTTGCGGGTCAGGGCCTTGTCTACGGCATCGGCAGGGGCAAGGCCTTGCTCCAATAGATCGAGTACGTCCGGGCCGAGGGCGGGCAGGGTGATGTTCTGGGTCGAGACCGCACCCACGCCGGGCCGCAGCCATGGGCAGCGGGCGCCTACGGCGATGCTCGATGAGCTGATGGCAATGCCCATCTGGCCGGTTTCCGCGCAGCGGGCGACGATTGAAAAGGTCATGTCGTGCCTCCTTGGGTTACTCGGGGATGACTGCAATCACGTCGATTTCCATCAGCCACTGTGGCTGGCCCAGGGCCGAAACCACCAACCCGGTGGAGATCGGGAACACGCCCTTGAGCCACTTGCCGACTTCCTGGTACACCGGCTCGCGGTAGCGCGGGTCGATCAGGTAGGTGGTGGTCTTGACGATGTGGCTCAGGTCGCTGCCGGCCTCTTCCAGCAGTTGCTTGACGTTTTTCATTGCCTGTTCGGCTTGCGCGCGCGGGTCGCCAAGGCCGATCAGGTTGCCGTCGAAATCGGTGCCCACCTGGCCCCGTACATACACCGTGTTGCCGGCGCGTACGGCCTGGCACAGGTCATTGTCCAGGCTCTGGTTAGGGTAGGTTTCCTTGGTGTTGAACATGCGGATGCGAGTGTGAGTAGGCATCAAAAAAACTCCAGAAAAAAGTGATCAGGCGCTGACAGGTGAGGTGTGAACAACCGGTGCCGGTTCGCGGTACTCAAGGTATTGGCGCTGGATGGCGATATGGTCGGCCACGTACTTGGCGTCATGCCACACCCCCCAGATAAACGACGAGCCCCGGCGCGACTGCCATGGCAAACCGAGGAAGTAGATGCCCGACTCGCTGGCCACGCCGCGCTGGTGCTGCGGCTTGCCGGCGGCGTCAAATGCATCGACCTTCAGCCAGCTGTAATCCACGGCAAAGCCGGTGGCCCAGATGATTGAAGTGATACCGGCCTTGGCCAGGTCCAGTTCCAGGATCGGGTGCTTGATGCACTCGGCATCGGGAAACGCACGACGCGCTTCGGGCTCTGGCGGCAGATCGAGGCCGTTGCGCTCGATATAGGCATCCGCCGCATCCAGCAGGGCCAGGTAGTTCTCATCGCCGCGGGCCAGGTTTTCCACCAGGTTGGGCTGGAAGCTCGCAACGCTGCCGTTGAAGGATTGGGTCAGGCCGACCAGGGTCATGCCTTGTTGGGCCAGCTCGCGGAAGTCGATGGTCTTGCCGCCGTGGGCGCCGCTCACCGCAATGGTCACGTGCTCGCGGCCGGGTTTCATCGCGGCCTGGTCCCACTCACCCAACACGCCCAGCCACCAGCAGAAATCGCGGTTGCGATAGGCACGCGGTGGGCGGTCGTGAGCACCCACCGACAGGTACACCTGGCGCCCGGAGCGTTGCAGTTCGTCGGCGATCTGCACCCCGGAGGAACCCGCCCCCACCACCAGCACCGCGCCGGCCGGCAGTTGCGCGGGGTTGCGGTAGTCGGCGGAGTGGATCTGGTGCAGCGCGCTGTCTTGAGGGGCAATCGCCGGAATCACCGGCTTCTGGAACGGCCCGGTGGCCGCCACCACGCGGTTGGCTTCGATCACGCCTTCGCTGGTGTGGATGGTGAAGCCTGGGCGACCGACATTGCGCACCACCGAGGTCACGTCGACGCCGGTGCGAATCGGTGCATTGAACTTGCGTGCATAGGCTTCGAAGTAGTCCGCCACACGCTCTTTCGGCGCAAAGCCATCGGGGGCGACGTTATCGAAGGCCAGGCCCGGAAAACGGTCATGCCAGGCCGGGCCGTTGGCGACCAGCGAGTCCCAGCGGCCGGTGCGCCAGCGCTCGGCGATACGGCTGCGCTCCAGCACCAGGTGCGGCACGCCTTGCTTGCTCAGGTGCTCGCTCATGGCGACGCCAGCCTGACCGGCTCCCACCACCAGCGTGTCTGTTTTTGTTATTGCTTGAGTCATGTGTCTGTCCTTGCGTAATGCAGTTGGATTCAGCTTGGGCATGGCTTCAAGGCTAGGGGGAGGGCGGTTTTTAATAAAATATTATTAAGCTGGGAAGTGAGCATAAATATCGGATGCAGGCTCACCCTATCGGGTGATTTCGAGGATGGAGCGGGTGTGCAACCATCCTTGCAGTTCTTTCAGCGAGTGTTTGAAGTGGAAAACGACCGGCTTTCTTCTGCGCAATGGTTCGAACAGATGGCTCGGGTGACCGATAGCATCGGGCAATCGGGGTTCGCCGCGACCTTGTTCGAGGCTCTCGGTTATCTCCAGCCGATCCAGGCCACCACGCTGTATTTCTACCCGCGCGGCGGCATGCCCAGTGCGCTGTTCGAGCTGGACGGGCCATGGTTGCCACAAGGCAATGTGCGCCAGTACCTGTCGGGGTTTTATCTGCTCGACCCGTTTTACGGGGCCTGTGTGGAGGGCGTCAGCTCCGGGTGTTACGAGCTGGCCGAGGTCGCCCCCGATCACTTCGAGCTCAGCGAATACTTCCAGTCGTTTTACCGCCACTCGCATCTGGAGGATGAGCTGAACTACATCCTGCAGTCGAGCAACGGCTCGAGCCTGGCGGTTTCGCTGGCCTTTACGCAAAAGCTCGACGCCACCACCACCGGGCAATTCAAACGCATCGCGCCGTGGGTGCTGGCGGTGCTGGGCAAGCATTTCGTTGGCCTGGATGCCCAGGGGGCGCGATTCGAAAACCTGCTGGAGCAGCGCATTCACTCGGCGCTGAACAACTTCGGCTCGTCGATATTGACCGAGCGGGAATGCCGGATCGCCCAACTGATCCTGCGCGGGCATTCCACCCGTTCGCTGGCCGAACGCCTCGACGTCTCGGAAGACACCATCAAGTCCCACCGCAAGCACATCTACACCAAGCTCGATATCGGCGCGCAATCGGAACTGTTTGCCCTGTTTATCGATTCGCTGGCCGAAGCCCAGGGAGTGCTGAGCAAAGATCCCCTCGAAAGCTACATGAGCAAGCACCGCTGAGCGGCGTTGCTCGCCCTTGCGTCATTACTAATAAGAGAGAAATACCATGAACGTACCCGCCCAACTGAACCGCCTGACCGAGGACTACCAGAAGTCGGATGCGGCCCACCACATCCATGCATTTGTCGATCAAAAAGCGCTGAATGCCGAAGGCCCGCGGGTGATGGTGCGCGGTGAGGGCCTTTACCTGTGGGACAGCGAAGGCAAGCGTTACCTGGACGGCATGTCGGGCCTGTGGTGCACCCAGCTGGGTTACGGTCGCAGGGACTTGACCGCTGCCGCTGCCGCCCAGATGGACCAGTTGGCGTACTACAACATGTTCTTCCACACCACCCACCCGGCGGTGATCGAGCTGTCGGAGTTGCTCTTCAGCCTGTTGCCGGGCCACTACAGCCACGTGATCTACACCAACTCCGGCTCCGAGGCCAACGAAGTACTGATCCGTACCGTGCGCCGTTACTGGCAAGTGGTCGGCCAGCCGCAGAAAAAAATCATGATCGGGCGCTGGAATGGTTATCACGGCTCCACGCTGGCGGCGTCTGCCCTGGGCGGCATGAAGTTCATGCACGAGATGGGCGGCCTGATTCCCGACGTGGCACACATTGACGAACCCTACTGGTACGCCCATGGCGGCGAGCTGACGCCTGCCGAGTTCGGCCGCCGCTGCGCCTTGCAGCTGGAAGAGAAAATCCTCGAGCTGGGCGCTGAAAACGTCGCCGGGTTTATCGCCGAGCCGTTCCAGGGCGCGGGCGGCATGATCTTCCCGCCGGAAAGCTACTGGCCCGAGATCCAGCGCATTTGCCGGCAATACGATGTGCTGCTGTGTGCCGATGAGGTGATTGGTGGCTTTGGCCGTACCGGCGAATGGTTCGCCCATCAACACTTCGGTTTCGAGCCCGACACCCTGTCCATCGCCAAGGGCCTGACCTCCGGTTACCTGCCGATGGGTGGCCTGGTGCTGAGCAAGCGCGTGGCCGATGCGCTGGTGGAGCGCGGCGGCGTGTTTGCCCACGGGCTGACCTATTCCGGGCACCCGGTGGCGGCGGCGGTGGCGCTGGCCAACCTCAAGGCGCTGCGGGACGAAGGCATCGTGCGCCAGGTGAAGAACGACACCGGACCGTACCTGCAAAAAATCCTCCATGAAGTGTTTGGCAATCACCCGATGATCGGCGAGATCCAGGGCACGGGCTTGCTCGCGGCCTTGCAGTTCGCTGAAGACAAGAGCACCCGCAAGCGCTTCGAGAACGAAAACGACCTGGCCTGGCAGTGCCGCACGTTTGGTTTCGAAGAGGGCGTAATCATTCGCTCGACGCTGGGCCGCATGATCATGGCACCGGCACTGGTGGCCACGCGCACTGAGCTGGACGAGCTGGTTGAAAAGACCCGCATCGCCGTGGATCGCACCGCACGGATCGCGGGAAAACTCTGAAGTGACCAGCGCGCCACCCCAGGCGAGGGGTGGTGCGCAACCTCCATCAGGCAACGCTGAACGGCATCGATGCCATCGAATGCCGCGACGCCCTGCACCCCCATTTCCAGGAGTCACCCATGAATACAATAACAAACGTGACCGATACACCCGCTCATCAATCCTCACCCAAAGCCGCCTCGTCCCGCCGCTTCCGTCAGCCGCTGGGTCTTATCGGGCTGGTGTTGTTCGGCCTGGCGTACATGGTGCCGCTGGCGGTGTTTACCACCTACGGGCTGGTGACCCAAATGACCAAGGGCCACTTGCCGACCGCCTACATGCTGACTCTCGCCGCCATGCTGCTGACGGCCTACAGCTATGGGCGCATGGTCCAGGCGCATCCCTATTCGGGCTCGGTCTACTCCTACACCCGCAAGGCGTTTGGCGCCTACTTCGGCTTCATCGCCGGGTGGACCCTGTTGCTGGACTACATCTTCCTGCCGTTGCTCAGCTATTTGCTGATCGGCATCTACATGTCCGAGTATTTTCCCGGGGTGCCGACCGCCGTGTGGGTGCTCGGCTCGATTGCCCTGGTGACCACACTGAACCTGGTGGGCATCGAGTCCATCACCCGGGTCAACTGGATACTCATCGTCGCTCAGTTGGTGTTCATCGTGGTGTTCGTGGCGTTGTCGGTGCACACCCTGAGCGAGCAGTCCGCACCCGTGTCGCTGCTGGCGCCATTCCACCATGAAGGCTTCAGCGCGCCGCTGATCATGGCGGGCGCCGCGGTGCTGTGCCTGTCGTTTCTTGGCTTCGATGCGGTGTCGACCATGGCCGAGGAAACCCCCAACCCACGCCGCACCATCCCGTTGGCGATCATGGTGGTGTCGCTGTTCGGCGGACTGCTGTTCCTGCTGGTTTCGTATTTCGCGCAAATGGTGTTCCCGCAATGGAACAGCTTCGTCGACCCGGATGCCGCCTCGGTGGATGTGATGCGCCGGGTGGGCGGCGAACTGCTGGTGACCGCCTTTACCGCAACCTATGTCGCCGGTTGCTTCGCCTCGGCGATGGTCTCCCAGGCCAGTGTGTCGCGGGTGCTGTTCGCCATGGGGCGTGACGGCGCGCTGCCCCGCGTGCTCGGCAAGCTGGTGACGAAAAAGCGCGTGCCCGCCACGGCCATCGTGCTGGTCAGCCTGTTCTCGCTGATTGCCTTGTTCATCACGTTGGATACCGTCGCCAACATGATCAGCTTCGGTGCGCTGTTTGCGTTCTCGGCGGTGAACCTGGCGGTGATCAAGCACTACCTGGTCGACCAGAAGTTGCGCGGTACCAGGAACTACTTGCTGTACGCCGTTGTGCCTGCGCTTGGGTTCCTCAGCACGATCTGGCTATGGAGCAGCCTTTCCAGCCTGTCGTTCGCCATCGGCCTGTGCTGGATGGGGCTTGGGCTCCTGTGCCTGCTGGGCATCACGCGGGGGCTGCGCGTGAAGATGCCGGAACTGCAGATCGCCGAGTGAACCCCTCGTTTATCCATCGCCATTCATTGGGAGTACAACGTGTTCGACCTTAACTACTGGCAACAGCGTGTTGCCCGCCAGACGTTCATCAACACCGCCCTGATCGGTGGCCGCTCAGTGAATGCGGCATCCGGGGCGACCTTCGATGCCATTAACCCTGCGACCCAGCAGTTGCTGTCGCGGGTTGCAGCCTGCGGTGACGCAGAAGTCGACCTGGCCGTGCGCAGCGCACGCCAGGCCTTCGAGACCGGCCCCTGGCGACGGATGCCGCCGGTGGAGCGCAAGAAAATTTTGATCAGGCTCTCCGAATTACTGATGACCCACCGCGAGGAACTGGCGCTGCTCGATTCGCTGAACATGGGCAAGCCGGTGATGGACGCCTACAACGTTGACGTGCCCGGCGCCGCCAATGTGTTTGCCTGGTACGGCGAAGCCCTCGACAAGCTCTACGATCAAGTCGCGCCCACCGCTCACAACGCGTTGGCAACCATCACGCGTGAAGCACTGGGGGTGATCGCGGCGGTGGTGCCGTGGAACTTCCCGCTCGACATGGCCGCCTGGAAACTCGCGCCGGCGTTGGCGGCCGGTAACAGCGTGGTCTTGAAACCTGCCGAGCAGTCGCCGTTTTCTGCCCTGCGCCTGGCCCAGCTTGCCCTGGAAGCCGGTGTCCCGGAAGGTGTGTTGAATGTAGTGCCCGGCCTCGGCGAAAGTGCCGGCAAGGCCCTGGGGCTGCACCCCGACGTGGATTGCCTGGTGTTCACCGGCTCCACTCAGGTGGGCAAATACTTCATGCAGTACTCCGCCCAGTCCAACCTGAAACAGGTGTGGCTGGAGTGTGGCGGCAAGAGCCCGAACCTGGTGTTCGAGGACTGCCAGGACCTGGACCTTGCAGCGCAGAGGGCCGCCTTCGGCATCTTTTTCAACCAGGGCGAAGTGTGTTCGGCCAACTCCCGTCTCTACGTGCAACGCTCCATCCATGACGAATTCGTCGAGCGCCTGATCGCCAAGTCGCGCGCCTGGATGCCGGGTGATCCGCTGGACCCGGGCAGTGCGGCCGGTGCCATCGTCGACAGTCAGCAAACCGCACGCATCATGCACGCCATCAGCCAGGCCCAGGGGGAGGGCGCCAGGCTGTTGTGCGGTGGCGAACAGTTGACCATCAATGGCTCCTCCAACTTCATCCAGCCAACCATTTTTGCCGACGTGACCCGCGACATGGCCCTGTCCCGTGATGAAGTGTTCGGCCCGGTGCTTGCCGTCAGCGCTTTCGACACGGAAGAGCAGGCGATACAGCAGGCCAACGACAGCCTCTACGGCCTGGCGGCCTCGGTATGGAGTGATGACCTCAACCGTGCGCACCGTGTGGCCCGTGCCCTGAATGCCGGGACGGTGTCGGTCAACACCATCGACGCCCTGGATGTGGCGGTGCCGTTCGGTGGTGGCAAGCAATCCGGGTTCGGGCGTGATTTGTCGCTGCACGCTTTTGACAAGTACACGCAGCTGAAAACCACCTGGTTTCAGCTGCGTTGACTCAAGCGGTTATCCGGTCGTGTATTTATGCGTGCGCGACCGGCACAACTACAGGCAAAATCAGTGCGAACTCAGAGGGCTTTGAACACCATGGTCACTATTCGCGTAATGAGCACTGCCGACTACGACGCCGTGCTCGAGCTGATGCAGAAAACGCCTGGCATCTCCCTGCGCGATGCCGACTCCCGCGAGGCCACTGAGCGTTACCTGGAGCGCAATCCAGGCATGAGTTTCGTCGCCGAGGTCGACGGGGGGCTGGTTGGGTGCGTGATGTGCGGGCACGATGGCCGGCGCGGGTATTTGCAGCACCTGCTGGTGCTGCCCGCGTATCGGCGCCAGGGTATTGCGAACGCGTTGGTTGAGCGCTGCCTCACCAGCCTGGCGCAATTGGGCATCCGCAAATGCCACCTGGATGTGTTCAAGACCAATGACAGTGCTGCCCGCTATTGGCAGGGCCAGGGCTGGCAGTTGAGGACCGATATTGATCGCTATTCGTTTACCCGGCCGGGTGACGAGAACGCCTGACGTCCATGGAGGGACAGATGCTCGAGATACGACGCGCCACGCTGGAAGATGCACAGGCAGCCTTCGACATTCGCCTGTTGGCCATACGCAGCCAATGCATCGGCGCCTATACGTCCGAGCAGATGATGTTGTGGACGCAAGGCGCAGCCAAGGACGGTTACGACACGCTGATGGACAAGCATTTTTACCTGGGCTGCGTGAACGCTGAACCTGTGGTCACCGGCATGCTGGATCTGGCGAACAACGAAATCGGTGCGCTGTTTGTGCTGCCCGGGTTTACCGGACGCGGGATTGGCAAGCAGATATTGGTGTATCTGGAGGCGTTGGCGCGGGAGTTGGGGATTGAGGAAGTGATCCTGGACGCGACGTTGAATGCGGCGGATTTTTATCGACGGTGTGGGTATGTGGGGACCGAGCAGGCCATCTATCATTCGCCGTCGGGGTTGCAGCTGGCCTGTATTCCTATGCGCAAACACCTCCACAATGTTCGCTGACCCACCCAAAACCTTGTGGCGAGGGGGCTTGCTGTGGCGAGGGAGCAAGCTCCCTCGCCACAGGTCATGTGTCGTCTTGGGTATTGAACTCCGTACGCAAACACCTGATCACCTCGCTCACCGAAGCTCCTTGAACCACCGGCGGCGTAGGGCTCTCACCAAACTCCCGCCAGATAAAAAGCGTCAGCTCCGCACCGTCGGTAGCCTTCTGCTGCGTCCCGAAATCCTGCAACACCCGATAGCGCTCATCCTGCCAGAACAGCGCTTCAACCCATCCATACACCGGTATGAAATGAAAGTGCAGCGGGAAGCCCGGCATATGCCCGAACCGGCTGATGTAAAGCCACTTGGGCTTCAACTGAGCCTCCATGACCCGCTGGGTTTTGGCCAGCAACCCACCCAGCTCCGCGAGCGCCGCATCGGGCATCTCGGCCAGTGAGTCAACCGGCGCCTTGGCACCCAGCATCAGGTAGCCCGGCAGTGCGGATGACAGGTGATGATTGAGCAGCCAGTGCTCGGTCTCATGCACAACAAAGGATGGATCGATCTTCATCGACGGGCTTCCATGCGAAGAGGCTTGGCAGGATACCAAGAGTCATCGCCCTGTATCCCGCAAATGCAGCGGATCTGTCTCTATCGCGGCATTCACCTTATCGGTACGGTTCATCCATACCTATTCAATGCCGAGAAAACCATGGACCTGACCGCAATCCCCTTTGGCACCACCGACTGGTCGACCCTCGAGCCGGTGATGCATCCCGGCGAAACCGGCAGTGCGTATTGGCGCACTTGCCAGTTCGGTTCAACCCGCGTGCGCATGGTCGAATACAGCGCCGGTTACCTGGCTGATCACTGGTGTTGGCGCGGGCATATCCTGCTGTGCCTGGAAGGTGAGCTGCACACCGAGCTGGAGGATGGCCGGCAGTTCACGCTGACTGCCGGGATGAGTTATCAGGTGGGCAATGACATGGAGGGGCATCGGTCATCGACTACCGTCGGGGCGAAGTTGTTCGTGGTGGATTGAGGCGTCAAGCCAGTCGCACAATCAACTTGCCGAAGTTGCGCCCCTCCAGCAGCCCGATAAACGCCTCAGGCGCTTGCTCTAGGCCCTCGACAATGTCTTCGCGCCACTTCAGCTTGCCCTGATCAATCCACTGCGCGGCTTCCTGCAAGAAGTCGTCCTGCTGCTCGTCAACAAACTCGGTCTGGATAAAGCCGCGCACTGTGAGGCTCTTGGCGAGGATGTCGTGCATAGTCGCCGGCAGTCGGTCGACCTGTTGCCCGGGCACCGAGCGGTCGTTGTAATGGGCGATCAGCCCACATACGGGTATCCGCGCAAAGTCATTGAGCAGCGGCCTCACGGCATCCCAAACCGCCCCCGAGACATTTTCGAAGTAAACGTCAATTCCATTGGGGCAGGCTTCGGCCAACTGCTGGGCAAAATCCGCTGCGCGATGGTCGATGACGGCATCAAACCCGAGTTCATTTTTCACGAATGCGCATTTCTCCGGCCCACCCGCGATACCCACCGCGCGTGCGCCCTTGATGCGGGCGATCTGGCCGACCACCGAGCCCACTGCGCCACTCGCCGCCGCCACTACCACGGTGTCACCGGGCTTGGGTTGGCCGATAGTGAGCAACCCCGAGTACGCGGTGAACCCCGGCATTCCAAGAACTCCCAGCGCTGTGCTGGGGTGGGCGATGCCCGGATCCAGAAGCCGCAGGTCGAGGCCGTCCGAGAGCGCAAATCGCTGCCAGCCGGCATAGGCAAGCACGATGTCGCCCTCTTGCCACAACGGGTTTCGTGAATGTTTGATCCGCGCGACCGTGCCGCCCACCATCACCTCGCCGATGCCCACTGGCTCGGCATAGGATTTGGCCGCACTCATGCGCCAGCGCATGTAGGGGTCGAGGGACAGATAGAGGTTTTCCAGCAACACTTCGCCTTCGGCAGGCTCGGGAATCGCGCTGTACTCCACGCGAAAATCGCTGGGTTGCGGGCGCCCGTCGGGGCGGGCGGCCAGTACGATGCGTTGGTTCTGGAGCTGGGTCATGAGGCTCTTCCTGGTTGATAACGTTCCAGCAGGGTAGTCATGCTCAAGCTATCGAGGTAGGGTGATAGCTGTTGATTCAGAGTTAACCCAAACATGATATCTGACGCGTTTGAACCCTATCTGCTACGAACCTTTATCTCGGTATGCCAGCACGGCAGCCTGAGTGGCGCAGCCCAGCAGGCGGGCAGGGCGCAATCGGCCCTAAGCGCACAAATCCGCCGGCTTGAGGAGTTGCTAGGCCAGCGGCTGTTGCGCAGAACAGGTCGGGGCGTGGTGCCCACTACCGAAGGCGAACTGCTGCTCACCTACGCGACGCGCATTCTGGCCTTGGGCGAGACGGTAGCAGCGCGCCTGAAAGAGCGCACGGTGATGGGCAATGTGCGCGTCGGGCTCTCGGAAGACGTGGCGGTATCGGCGTTGCCGGCAGCGCTCGGCCGGCTGCGGCGCGCCTGCCCGCATGTACACCTGGAGGTCGTTGTTGATCACGGCGACGCACTCGCCGAACGTTGGAATGACGGCGAGCTGGACGTGGCCATTGGCGTCAGCTCATCGTTCAACGCCGACCCTGTGCACGCCTGGAACGTCGAGCTGTACTGGGTGTGCGCGATTGATGAAGAAATCGATGCGGCGCTGCCGCTGGATGTCATCGTGTATGCCGAACCCTGTGCCTGGCGGCGCTTGATGTTTGATGCCTTGCTGAACGCCGGGCGGGATTTTCGGGTCACGGTGACCAGCCCGAACATTGGCGTAATCACCGCAGCGGTGGAGGGCGGATTGGGTGTGGCCTTGCTGCCGGCGGAGAATATTCGGCAGGAGACCATGCGCATCATTTCCTTGGCCGAAAGCGATGGGCCTATTTTGAGTGTCAACTACGGCCTGTACGCCGCTCCACGGCAAAGCGACAGCATCCGCGCGGCAGTGGAACTGCTCACCGAGAGTTTTCACGCGATGACTCAACCCTTGCGATAAACCCCCGCCAACTCCCGCGCCAGCCCAATGAAATTCTGCAACGGCGCCGACGGATTGAACGCGCGCCGCACCAGGGTGATCGGTGCCAGCAACCTGGGTCGCGCATCGCTGATCCGGCAGTACACCACGCTTTCGCGATGCACGTCGCGCATCGACGCCGGCACCACCGAGATGCCTTCGCCGGCGGCCACCAGGCTGACGTTGGTCAGCATGCGCTCCACTTCAAAGGCAATCTTCGGCTCGAAGCCGGCGTTCTGGCAGGCCTTGATCAGGTTGGCGTACATCCCCGGCGCGCCGGGGCGGCGGACCAGGATGAAGCGTTCGTCCTTGAGGTCGGCCATGGTGATTTTTGGCTCGGCGCCCTTGAGCAGCGCATGCCCGACGGGCAGGGTCAGCAGCATTTCTTCGTTGAGCAATCGGTGGAACGTGAGGCTCTGGTGGTCGCCCACCGGTGCGCGGAGGATGCCGATGTCGATGCGTTTTTCGATGGTGTCTTCGGTGACTTCCCGGGCGCTGCCTTCGTTGATCGAGAGCTCCACGCCCGGGTATTGCTCGCGGTAGGCACGGATGATTCGCGGGATCAGCGGGTGGGCGGCGGCGGAACTGGTGAAGGCAATGACCAACGTGCCTTCGATACCCTGGGCAGCGCGAGCCGCCTTGAGTGAACCTTGCTCGACGCGGGCGAGGATCACTCGCGCTTCATCGAGAAACACCAGCCCGCCGGCAGTCAGGTCGACGCCCTTGGGGTGTCGCTTGAACAGGTCGAATCCCAGCTCTTGTTCGAGGGCACGTATCTGTTGGCTGAGGGGCGGCTGCTGCATGTTCAGGCGAGCGGCAGCGCGGGTGAAATGTCGCTCTTCGGCCACCATGATGAAATAACGTAAATGGCGAAGTTCCATGGTGGTATATCCCGTGACAAGACTTTATTATTTGTGGCCTGAATGCGCCTTGGCGACCAATATGCCGAAAGTGGCCTGATCCGACAATAACAATAAATAAAAAGACCATGGAGCATTGATGCCAACCCGACTTGCCAATAATGCTACCTTGCCTATTTTGATTGCCATTGCACTCGGCATGGTAGTAGGGCTGTTTTATCCGGGCGTGGCAATCGAGATGAAGCTGCTCAGTGACGCCTTTATAAAAGTGGTCGGGTTACTGATGCCATTTCTGTTGTTTGTGCTGGTGTCGACCGGTGTCGCAGGTATCAAGCGCGAGCCCCACCATCGGCATGTAGTGGGGCGGATCGTGGTGTATTTCCAGCTGATGTCCCTTGCTGCATTGGTGTTGGGAATGTCGACGGGGTGGTTGTTCAGCCTGGATCATACGGCAGTGGCTAACCTGGATTTTGATCATCTGACACCGCCTGCCGCGCCCGAAACGCTGTTGCACGAGCTGTCGATGACCTCGATTTCGTCCAGTCTTTACAAGGTTTTCACCCAAAGCCTGGTGCTTCAGGTGATGCTGGTGGCGGTGCTGTGCGGCCTGCTGCTGGGGCGAGGCGGCCAGGTCGCAAACCGCTGCCTCGGTTGGCTGGAAGCGGCGGTCGCCGGGTTGTTCTGGTTGCTGCGGTTTATCCTGAAGTTCGCACCGCTGGCGGCGTTTGGGGCGATGGCATTTGTGGTGGGAAAGTACGGTTTAAGTTCGGTGCTGCCGCTCTTGAAGTTCATTGTTGTTATTTACCTGGTTTGCGCGGTGTTCGTCATTCTAGTGTTCGCCACGATTACCCGCCTGCTCGGCGTAAAATTGACCCGGCTAATTATTTACTTGAAAGAAGAGTTGTTGTTGGTGACGTTCACCGGCTCTTCAGTGGCCGCACTTCCAGGTTGCGTCAGCAAACTTGAGGCGCTGGGCTGTGATCGCCAATTAGTGCGCCTGGTGTTGACCACCGGGTATACGTTCAACTTGGCCGGTACCAATATTTACCTGACCACCGCCATCATGTTTCTGGCGCATCTGGCCGGGGTGGAGATTGCCGTGCCCGAGTTGCTGGCGGTGCTGGTGATCTGCCTGTTTACCTCGCTGGGGTCTACCAGTGTGGCGGGCTCGGCGCTGTTTACCCTGATTGCTACCTTGAACATCCTGCAACTGGTGCCACTGGAAGGGGTGGGTTTGTTGTTGGGAGTGGAGCGGCTTATGAAGTGTCGGTCGTTGACCAATGTGCTGGGCAATTGCGTGGCGTGCCTGGCGATATGCGGGTGGCAGAAGTCGATTGACCATGAGGTGTTGAAGCGGGAACTGAGTCACTGAGCCGAGTACACTTTCCAAGCCCAAACTCGGTCAAATGTGGGAGCGGGCTTGCTCGCGAATGCGGTGGGTCAGCCAATAAATCTGCTAACTGATACACCGCCTTCGCGAGCAAGCCCGCTCCCACATTCAGATCGCATTTCAGCCCTTGGCGTTGAGCAACTTGTCGAAGGCCTTGTCCAGGTTGCCTTCAGCACCTTTCAGCTTCTCACGACGCTCCTTCAACCAACTCTGGTCCGCGTCGAGATTCTTGCGCGCTTCCACCAGCATCCGCTTGACCTCTTCCGGCTGCGGCCCACCCGTACCCTTGCGAGTCTTGACCATCGTGGTCGGCGACAGCGCAGCACGGAAACCGGCCTCATCCAGCGGCAACGTATTCGGCGTCCATTTGTATTTGTCCGCGGCCTGGGTGTACAGCTTCTGCGCGTCCGCATACGCGAAGGTTTTCGGCGTGGTGCCATTGCTGCGCGCCTCGGTGACGATCAACGAGGCGAAGCTGTGGCCAATGCGGAACGGCACCTTGAACTGACGCTCCAGGGTGTCGGCCAACTCCATGGACGTGGTCCATTCCGACTCCAGCTCATCCAGCGCTCGCTGCGGGTTGATCTGCAGCGCATCGAGCACGGCATCCATGCTTTTGAACATGTCATCGGTGGACTGGAACAGCCCCAATGAATCGAACGCAAACTTGTAGTCGGTCATGCCGGTGGTGACGTTATGCGCGCGCAAGGTCACGGTTTGCGCCAGGCCCACCACGTCGGAGGCCGATTCCCGGGTGCGCATCAACAACCCCGGGTTGCGTTTTTGCGGCATCGCACTGCTGGTGTAGGTGGACTCTTCGTCCAGCAGCAACCAGGGGCGGATCTGATGGTACTGGGTATGGATATCGCCAATCATCGCGCCGATGCGGATCGCCGAAGACGCCGCGAGGTTGGCCGCCTCGATCGGGATGTCGTAGGTCGACACCTGGCTCGAATCCAGGGAGTTTTCCCGCACGCCGTCAAACCCCAGCAACTCGGCCAGGCGTTCGCGGTTCAGCGGGTAAGCGGAGTTCGCCAGTACCGCGGTGCCCATCGGGCTCAGGTTGAGGCGAGTGTAGAGTTCACGGATGCGTTGGCCGTCGCGATCAAATGCGGCTTCGAACGCCAGCAGGTAGTGCGCATAGCTGATGGGCATGGCCTGCACGCCGTTGGTGTAGGCGGGCACCAGGGTGTCGATGTTCTTGTCGGCGATGTTCAGGATACGTTGGCGGGTGGCGTTCAGTGCCTCGCTGTAGGCCAGCACCTGGGAGCGCAGTTTGGCCAGGCGGTAGGTGGCGAGCATGTCCTGGCGGCTGCGGCCGGAGTGGATCAGCGACGCTTCCGGACCGATCTTGTCGGTCATGATTTTTTCCAGTTGCAACACGTCTTCCGGGCGCTTGCCATCGGGCTGGTCGGCCTGGTCGATGGCAAAGCGCACGCCGCCGGCGATCTTGTGGCCCATGTCCGGCTTGACGATGCCTTCTTCGGTGAGCATCACGATCGAGGCTTTGTTGATGCGGTTCAACCAGGCGAACTGGGTTTGGGTCGGGTCGCCCTTGGCCTTGTGGGCGCTTTGCGAGGAGCCCGGCGTGGCGCCGACTTTGGCCGCCTGGGCGGCGCATTCTTCGGTGGTTTTGCAGGGCAACGCGCCGGTGTCGGCGGCGTAGGCGCCGTAACTGCTGAACAGGGCAAAGGCGACGGCCAGGTGGATCAGGCTTTTTCTGCTATTCATGTGCAACGCTCCGGGAAAAATCACAGCAAGGGCAGGGTGTAGCTGACGATAAAGCGGTTCTGGTCGATATCGCTGCCGCTGCCATTGCTGCGATACGTGCCATTGCGCCATTTCACTTCAAGGTTCTTCAGGGCACCGCTCTGGAACACGTAGCCGATATCGGTGTTGCGCTCCCACTCGGTACCTTCCAGGGTTCGGGTACGCACGAAGTTGTCACCCTTGAGGTAGCGGGTCATGAAGGTCAGGCCGGGGATGCCGAGGGCGGCGAAGTCATAGTCGTAGCGGGCCTGCCAGGACTTTTCCTCGGGGTTTGCGAAGTCTGGCGAGATCATCACGTAGTTGACGAGGTAGGAGTCGGTACCGTCCAGGTGGGGGAAGCCGGTGGTGCCTTTCATGCGCTGGTAGGCGGCGCCGAACGAGTGGCCGTGGAGGCTGTAGGTGAACTTGGCACCGAAGGCCTGGTTGTCGATGTTGCTGTTGCCTTCCTTGCTGGAGTCGGCGTAACGCAGGTCGGTCTTGAACGACTGCGCGTCACCCAGTGGCAGGGTATGGACCAGGTTGAAGATGTGTTGCTTGTAGTTGTTCTCGAGGTTGGCGTAGTGGTAGCCGGTGACCAGGGTTTTGGTCCAGCTGTAGCTGGCACTGGCGAAGTCGAATTTATCGCTGGGCACGGCACCCTTGATGCCTTTGCCGTCGACTTCGATGTCTGCATGACCGCTGTCGTTACGCAGGGTGTTGCTGGTCAGGCGCCCGGCATCGAAGGTCAGGCCGGCGATGTCCTGGCTGGTCAATTGAGTGCCGCGAAAGGTCTGGGGCAGCAGCCGGCCATCGTTGGGCAGTACGGTCGGCAGCTTGGGGATCAGCGTGCCGAATTTGAGCACGCTTTTGGAGATCCGTGCCTTGGCGGTGGCGCCCATTCGACTGTAGCTGTCCGGTGCGCCATCCTCGCCCACGGGAAGCAGGCCGGTGTTTTGGCGGTCGGGGCTTGAGTCCAGTTTCAAACCCTGCAGGCCGATGGCATCGAGGCCAAAGCCCACCAGGCCTTCGGTGTAACCCGACTGGTAATTGAGGATCAGCCCTTGGGCCCACTCATCGCGTTTGGACTGGTTCGCGTTGGGCTGGCGGTAATCGCTGTTGAAGTAGAAGTTGCGAAATTCGAGGTCGGCCTTGCTGTCTTTGAAAAAGTCAGCTTCGGCAAAGGTTGGGAAGGCGAGGGTCAAACCGAGGGTGGCCGAAGTCAAGCCCAGGGTAATGGGGGATTTGTTCATTGTTATTCCCGTTGTCTGCTGCTTATTTTTAGAATTATCTGGCCGGACGGCGACAGGGAGACGCGTCCGGCTTGCGCAGGCTAACGAGTTGTCTTGCAGATTGAAAATATATAGAAAGTGTTGATGCGAGACGAAAAAAGTATGAAGCGGATGCCCGATTTTTCAGACACTGAAGGGCCAATGTGGGAGCGGGCTTGCTCGCGAAAGCGGTGGATCAGTCAATACATCCGGTGACTGTCACACCGCATTCGCGAGCAAGCCCGCTCCCACACAAGCCCGCTCCCACATTTTGATCTGCGCTTTAGTGCATCTTGCTGTGATCCATGGTTTCCGTTGCATTCAACGCACGGGCTTGGGCCTTCACTTCGATCGACTGCTTTTCCCCCTTGGCGTTTTCCACGGTGACGGTCAGCGGCACCTGGTCGCCTTCCTTGATCTGGGCGGTGAGGTCGATCAGCATCACGTGATAGCCATCCGGGTCGAGCTTGACCGCCTTGCCCGCGGGCAATGGCACCGAGTCCACCGGGCCCATGCGCATCACGTCGTCCTTCATGGTCATCTCATGGATCTGCACGGTCTTGGCGACCGGCGACGCCACGCTGAGCAGTTTGCTGTCGCTGTCGGCGGTGACGGTCATGAACGCACCGCTGGACGGCTGGCCCGGTACCGAAGCGCGTACCCAGGCGTCGGTGACCACTGCCTGTGCACTGGCGTGGGCGGCGAGGCCGAGCAGGGAGAGACCGAGGGCGAAGCGCTTGAGGTGTTGAACGGCAGTCATTAGCAGACCTCCATGACGGTGAGCAGGTCTTCTGCGCACTCTTTGGCGTTAAGCGAGGCAGACAAGCCCAGGCGCAGGGTGCCCCGGGTGTCGAACACAAAGCTGGTGGCGGTGTGGGAGAGGGTGTAGCTGTCGCCGGCTGGGATCTTTTCATAAAAGATCCCGAATTCCTTGGCGGCCACGGCGATTTCTTCCGGGGTGCCGTACAGCGCCTGGAAGCTGGGGTCGAAGGCCTTGACGTAGGCGTCGAGTATCTTGGGCGTGTCGCGTTCGGGATCCAGGGTGATAAACACCACCTGCATGATCTTGCCGTCGCGGCCCATCAGTTTTTTCGCCTGGGCCATGCGCGCCAGGGTGGTCGGGCACACGGCCGGGCACTGGGTGAAGCCGAAGAACACCACCGGCATCAAGCCGCGGAAGGAACTCAAGGTGACGGTCTCGCCGTCAGTGTTCTTGAGCTTGAAGGTACGGCCCATGATCTTGTCGCTCAGATCCTTGCCGTACTTGAAGTTCAGTTTCGGGCTGTTGTCACAGCCGGCCAGCAGGCCCAGGCCCAGCAATCCCATGCCGGAGAGGACTTTGCGGCGGGTGAATAACGTACTCATCAACTGTGCATCCTGTGAAGCGCCTGGGTACCACGAAGCGTTAAATCAGGCGAGGAGAGCGTGGCATTCTAACAACCCGGGCCTCTGGGCGTAATCTGCGACGTTCTGTCACAGGCCCTGCCGAGCAAGACCAAATGTGGGAGCTGTCGAGCTTGAGCGAGGCTGCGAAGGGATCGGCTCGGTATTCCTGCAAGACCGTGGCGCCTGCATCGCAGCCTCGCTAAAGCTCGACAGCTCCTAGAGGGGGAATGGTAAAGTCGCCGCCATGAAACTCTCCCGCCCGGACCGTTCACTCATTGCCTGGACCCTGTATTTTTGCGTCCTGTTCAATGTGTTCGTCTGCGGTTTGGGCCATGGGCAGATGATGGGGCTTGAGCTCAATGGCCTGGGCGGTCAGTTCTGCTCAAGCCTGGGCACCAAGGCGCCGGCCTCGGATGCCGGCCTGGGCAATCCGACGGCCAGCAGCTGGTCGAACTTCTTCGCCTGCCCGGTGTGCTCCGCCGTGACCCTGGGCATCGTCTTCCTGTTTTGCCTGGCCTGGCTGTTGGGCCTGGGGCAAAAGCCGCGCCCGGCCCATGAGCGGCGCAACAAGGCCCCTCCGCGGTATTCCTGGCCTTCGGCCAACCCTCGCGCTTCCCCTGCATTCTGACGTGTGCCCCGGGCTTCCTGATACCAGGAGGCGTTCTATCGTCACGAGTGTGAGTGCGTTCCATGAGCTCTATCCTGCCTTCCGGCGCTGCCCGTCTGGTCAGCAAGGCGTCGCGCCGTCCGTCCCGCAGCGACGTGTTGCTACCGTCTGTCGAATACCCGAGTAACGCCCGCTGTTTCGTCCACCTGGATGCACGGTTGCTGCCTTACTGGCACACCTTGTTCGACATCTGCCCCGGTTTGCTCAAGCTCGACCCGCCGGAGGGCTTGAACCTGTTTCGCAGCTTCATGACCTGGGCTTACCGCAACCGTCCCTCCCTGGACTGGACCTACCATGTAAACGTGTGCCGTTGGCTGCTCGGTTCGGTGTATCGCACGCAGATCGATGAAGAGCCCATCGAAGCGTTCATGACGGCGGCGGCAGCCCGTTGGGTCAGCGATGACACCAGCCAGGCCCGGGGCGTGGTTGTGGCCTGGCAAGGCGCGCCGCTTCAGGTGGTGGACTGGAAGCCGGGCAGTGGCGTGGCGCTGCAAAGGCTGCCGCCGCTGCCCTGGGATTTCGCCTGGTGCACGTTGGACAGCCAGGGGCAGTTCAGCGGGTGGTTGCCGGTGCCTTGAGGTTCTGCTCAATCCATTGGGCAACGCTGGTCACGGCGATCTGTTGTTGCCCATTGAAGGTAATGGCAGGGTCCCAGGCCACGCCGTTGCCTTGGGCGAAGGCCACCCGGTATTTCATCAGGTTGTCCTCGGGTGCAGCGGCCAGTTCCGCTTCCAGGTAGCGCACCGACCAGCGTTCGCGTTTGAGGGTGAGCCCCAGTTGCGCATCCACGGTATCGGCCAGCTCGCCGTAGGTCAGGGTGTCTCCGGCGGTGTACACCACCTGATTGGTGATCGGCGGCGTGCTGAACAGGATGCGTGCCGTCAGCAGGCCGATGTCCTCAGGCGTGGTGACGGTGACAGCGGTGTCCCAATCTCCCAATGCATGCACGGTATTCTGCGCCAGGTCGACGACGCCGAAGGACGGTTCAAACAGGAAGCTGGTGAACATCCCGGTGGAGACAATCACCCATTGCGTGCCTTGCTGGGCGCGCAGCAAGTCGCGCACGTCAAGCTGTTCATCCCAGAGGTCCTGGGCCGAACCGCGGCCGATCACGTCGTAGTCCACACCGAACTGCCACGGTACATAACGTTTCACGCCGCCTGCGATGACCGCGCGGGTCAGCTTGCGCTGAGTGGCGGGGCCTGCGGCAAAGCCGATGCAACTGATCACGGTGTGATAGTCGGCGAACAACGTTGCCAGCTCGGCCTCGGAGCCATTGGCCAGGTCACCCGCCAGCAGCTCAATGCCCAAGGCGCGCAGTTCGATGATTTCCTGCTGTTTGGCCGGGTCGGGGGAGTTCAGTGTGGCGGGGCGCAGCAACACCGTCACAGACACATTTTGCGGTGCAGCCAGGCGGGACAGTTGGCGCAGTACCGCCAGGCCCAGTTCGCCGGCGCCCAGTACAAGGATCGAAGCAGTCATAGGGGTCTCGGTTCAGGTGAAAGTCATGCCATGCTTGCAGAATTGCCGACCGCGCATAAGAAGGCACACCAGTGATACCGGGAGTAGAAGGTGGATAACGACGAGATCATCAGGCGCTCACAAGCCGCCTGTGAAGCCCTTAGCGCCGATGAAGACGGGCTCAAACGGCAGGTGCTGACCCATGCGGGAAACCGCTGGTCGTTGGGCATCGTGCACCTGTTGGGCGTGAACGGCCGGCTGCGCCACGCCGAGATCGGCCGACGCATGGAGGGCGTCACCCAGCGCATGCTCACGCGGACCTTGCGCCAGCTGGAGCGCGATGGCCTGGTGCTGCGCCATGACTTCCAGGAGGTGCCGCCCAAGGTCGAATACCAGCTATCGGAGTTGGGCAAACAGCTGCTGGTGCACATGATTCCGTTGTGGACGTGGGTGGTGGAAAATGCCGACGGATTCAGGCGATCCCGGGAGCAGTTCGACGCTGATCAGGCGCTGTGATCAAGACGTGGGCCGGCAGTCTGCACGTTTGCTCGCAGGCCCATCCTCGGGAAACAGGTGCGCATGCAGGTAGTCGATAAACACCCGCAGCTTGGGCGTTGGATGGCGGCCCGAAGGCCACATGATCCGGAAGTTCTCTGCTTCCGAACACGCCTCCAGCACCGGCACCAATTGTCCGCTGTCGAGCCATTCACGAATGGCGAAATCCGCCAGGTAGGCGATGCCGATACCTTGCACGGCAAAGCAGATGCGCGCTTCCAGGTTGTTGCAGACCATCGCGGCGGGCAGTGGGAAATCAGCTTCCACCCCGTCCTGGCGCAGGGGCCAGCGCTGCATTTTGCCGGTGTTGGGGTAGCGGAACTTGATGCATGCATGCTGAGCCAGGTCTTCCGGCCGTTGCGGCGTGCCGCGCTCGGCGAGGTAAGCCGGTGATGCTACCAGCAGCATCCGGTAGCCGCCGATCAGGCGCGATGTGAGGCGCGAGTCGGGCGCTTCACCGCTGCGCAGCACGGCGTCGTAACCTTCTTCCACCACGTCCACGCGGCGGTCGGTAAAGCTCAGGTCCAGCTGCACCTCGGGGTAGGCTTTCTTGAATTGCGCGAGCACCTGCAAGAACGGATGGCCCACCAGCGGCAGGCTGACCTTGAGCCGGCCACGAGGCGCCGACACGGTTTGCGAAAGCTCGGCTTCGGCTTCGTCGATCTCCATCAGGATGCGCCGGCTGCGCTCCAGAAACAGCTCGCCCTCGGCAGTCAGCGTGACGCTGCGGGTGCTGCGGTTGAACAGGCGCACACCCAGGCGTTCCTCCAGGCGTACCACGCTCTTGCCGACTGCCGAGGCCGTTACGCCCAGCACGCGCCCGGCGGCGACAAAGCTGCGGGTTTCGGCGACCTGCACAAAAACATTCAGGGTGTTGAGGCTGTCCATCGAGGCTCCGGTTTGGCTGAGGCGAGGCCTGGCTACCTTATCCCGATTGCGGAACAAAAGCTCCGTAGACAGTGGAGCCGGCGCCCCCTTAATCCCGTGAGGACAGGCCCATATCCTTGTGGCATTGCCCATTCACGAGGAATACCAAGATGACCGACACCATGAAACGCTGGGAAACACCTGCATTGGGACTGCACACACTGCGCCTTGCCGACGTGCCACGCCCCATCGCGAAGGCCGGGGAGGTATTGGTGCGCGTCGAGGCCGTCTCGCTCAATTACCGCGACGGTGAAGTGGTCGAAAACAGCATGGGTGCCGACCTCACATTCCCATTCACGCCGGCCTCCGACATGGCGGGCACGGTGGTCGCCGTGGGCGAGGGCGTTACGCGTTTCAAGGTGGGCGACAAGCTGCTGTCGACGTTTTTTGCCGGATGGGTCGATGGCGCTCCGCTGTCCTGGAGTGAAGCGCCGCCTCAGGGTGGCCCGCTCCCCGGCATGCTCGCCGAGTACGTGGCAACACCTGCCGAATGGTGCGTGCATGCGCCCCTCAGCCTCACCGCAGGGCAGGCCAGCACCTTGCCAGTGGCCGCCTTGACGGCGTGGATGGCGCTGTTCGAACTGGGCCACCTGCACGCCGGCCATACCGTGGTGGTGCAGGGCACCGGTGGCGTCTCGTTGTTTGCGGTGCAACTGGCTGCGGCCAATGGTGCCCGCGTTATCATCACCAGTAGCAGCGATGAAAAGATCGCGCGTGCCATAGAGCTGGGTGCCACCCATGGCATCAACCGCAGCCGGGTACCGGAATGGCACACGGCGGTGCAAGCGCTGACCGATGGGCGTGGCGCCGAACATATCCTGGAAATGGCCGGCGGTGACAACCTCACGCGTTCCCTGCACGCGGTAGCCAACGGTGGGCGCATCTCGGTGATCGGCCTGCTGGAGAGTGACCAATTGAATGCTCCGGTCATGGCCTTGCTGGGCAAGCGGGCCTCCATCATCGGCATCTCCGTGGGGCCGCGCCGCGCATTGGAAGATCTGATTGCCATGATCGACCGCCACGGCATCGAGCCGGTAATCGATCACACCTACGGCTTCGAGCAAGTGCCCGAAGCCTTCGCTCATCTCGGGCGCGGTGCCTTTGGCAAGATCGTGATCGAGGTCGGCCGGTGATCTACATCATTCTGGGTCTTTTCGGCCTGTACACCCTGGAGTTTGGTGTGGTCGGTATTTTACCGATGATCGTCGAACGTTTCGGCATCAGCGTGTCTCAGGCCGGGTTATTGATGGGCTTGTTTGCGCTGATCGTGGCGGTGCTGGGGCCTTTCCTGGTGCTGATGGCGTCGCGCCTGGCGCGCAAGAAAATCCTGGTGGGCGCGCTCTTTGGTTTTTCCGTGTGCAGCGTGCTGTCGGCGTTTGCGCCGAACTTCGAAACCTTGATGGCGTTGCGGGTAATTCCGGCGATGCTGCACCCGGTGTTTTTTGCCGCTGCGTTTTCCACCGCGGTGTCCTTGTACCCCAAGGACCGCGCGGCGCATGCCACGGCCCTGGCCGTGGTGGGCACCACCTTGGGCCTGGTGCTTGGGGTGCCGCTGACCACATGGGTGGGCGCGAGTATTTCCTATGAGGCATCGTTCTTCTTCTGCGCTTTGGCAACGGGGTTGGCAGGTGTCGGACTGCTGTTGAAACTGCCCCATCATGAACGCCCGATGCCGCTGAGTTTCGGCAAGCAACTGGCGGTGCTGCGCAGCCTGTCGGTGTGGCTGGCGATCATCGCGACGGTGCTGGTGTTCACCACGATGTTTTCGGTCTACAGCTATGCCGCCGAGTACCTCAGGACCCAGACCGGCATGGATGGCCAGGCCATCAGCATCATGCTGGTGATCTTCGGCGTGGGCGGTGTCACGGGCAACCTGTTGGTGGGCCGGTTATTGGGCAAAAGCATGGTGGCGACGGTGGTGCTGTACCCCATTGTGCTGGCGGCGGCGTACGTGGTCTTGTACGCGTTCGGCAGCCCGTCGTGGTGGTCGATGAGCTTGATTGTGCTGCTGTGGGGCGCTGCGCATACCTGCGGGCTGGTGGTCACGCAAGTCTGGCTGACCTCGTCGGCGCCCGAGGCGCATGAGTTCGCAACCAGCCTGTATGTGTCCTCGGCGAATGCCGGCGTGGTGATCGGGGCGTCCGTGGGCGGGCTGTTTATCAATGCATTCGGCACCACCGGAGTGATCGGCTGCGGCTTGATATTTGCCGCACTGTCATTGCTTGTGATTGGGTGGAAGGCCTTGGCGTTCGGAGGCGCCAAGGCATTGCCCGCAGACCTGTGCGCTGCGCATTAGGCCTGCGGGGCCATGGTCAACGCAGGGTGTAGCCGCCGTCGACCACCCAGTCCTGGCCAAACACACTGCGTGCGCCCTGGCTCAACTGGAACAGGATCACATCGGCAATAGCGCCCGGCTCTAGGAATTGCCCATTGAGCAGGCGCTGATTGACTGTGGTGGCAACGCCGCCCAACGCTTCGTCACTGAGCCCCAAGGTGCTCCAGATCGGCGTGGCGGTGGGGCCGGGCGATACCATGTTCAGACGAATGCCATGGGGCGCCAGCTCCACCGCCAGGGTGCGCATTTGCGCCCGCAAGGCGGCCTTCGAAGCAATATACGCGGCGAGCCCAGGGAAGGTCGCCAGCTCCAGGAATGTACCGATAAATACCACCGACGCCTGGGCGGCCATTTGCTCGCGTAGGCTGCCGAGGGTGTTGAGAGCCGCGGCTCCATTGACGGCCCATTGCCGGTCAAAGGCGGCCAGGTCCAGGCCATCGGCCAGTTGTGCGATCCCGGCATTGGGCACGAGGTAATCCACCGGTCCGATGGACGCCGTCAACTGCGCCAGGCGTGCCTGGTCGGCAGCCTGGGTGACATCCCCCGCCAGCCAGTAGAGCTGCTCGCCAAAACGCTCCGCCAATGCGCCCAATTCGCCAATCTGTCGCGACATGGCGACCACTTGCGCACCTTGTTCAAGCAGCTTGCAGGTGACAGCCAGGCCGATACCTGAACTGGCACCGGTCACTACGGCAAGGCGGTGGTTGAAGTCATTGTTCATGGGGTTCTCTTTATAGATTGCCAAAGGGGCGCGCAGCACTGATCAGGATTCATGCCATATGAAAAGTTCCTATAAATCAGTTGGATATATTTTTTGTAGTCGATATGACACGAGTGTTATGTAGTCCTTATGACGTGCTGTAGTCGTTATGACCAAGGCCCGTTTTCGAGCTGATCGAAGGCTTGGCTTTTTTGCGATAGTTGTTGGCGTTATCGCGATGACGGCGCTGGCACTTTCCTTGGTTAATGGCGGCTGTTTTCTCTACGTCAGGCTCATTACGTCATGTCGCTTATTCCGCGCAAAAAAGTCATTCGCCAGGTGATCGCCACCCGTCAACGCTTGCAAGCCATCAGCGTGCTGGGCGCTACCGGTTCGGTGGGCGTCAACGTATTGGACGTTATCGCGCGTCACCCCGAGCGCTATAAAGTCTTCGCCCTCAGCGGGTTCACCCAACTGGAGCTGTTGAAAAAACAATGCTTGTTGCACCGTCCGGACTACGCCGTGGTGCCCACGCCGCAAGCCGTGGCGACGCTGCAGAAGCAACTGTTGGAGGAGGGCTCTCAGACTCAGGTAGTGGGCGGCGAAAGCGGTCTGAAATTCGTCGCCGGTCACCGGGATGTGGACACGGTGGTGGCCGCTATCGTCGGTGCGGCGGGCTTGAATGCAACGATGGCCGCCGTCGAGGCCGGCAAGAAAATCCTCCTGGCCAACAAAGAGGCACTGGTGATGTCCGGTGCGTTGTTCATGCAGGCGGTGCGCAGCAGTGGGGCGGTGCTGTTACCGCTGGACAGCGAGCACAACGCAATCTTTCAGTGCCTGCCGTCCCATGCTCAACACGGCCTGGCCCACGCGGGCGTGCGGCGCATTCTGTTGACTGGCTCCGGCGGGCCGTTTAGCCAAACGCCGATGGCGCAACTGCACAACGTAACGCCGGACCAAGCCTGCGCTCACCCGAAATGGTCCATGGGCCGCAAGATTTCGGTGGACTCGGCAACCCTGATGAACAAGGGACTCGAACTGATCGAGGCCTGTTGGTTATTCGGCGCCAGGCCGTCCCAGGTCGAGGTAGTGATCCATCCGCAAAGCGTCGTCCATTCGCTGGTGGATTACGTCGACGGCTCAATGCTCGCGCAGTTGGGGAACCCGGACATGCGCACGCCCATCAGCCATGCCCTGGCCTGGCCGCAACGGATCGATTCAGGGGTTGAACCACTGGATTTGTTCAAGGTGGCCCGGCTGGATTTCGAAGTACCGGACGAGAAGCGCTTTCCTTGCCTGGCCCTGGCGCGCGAGGTGGCGGATGTGGGCGGCACGGCACCGGCGTCGCTCAATGCGGCCAATGAAGTCGCGGTGCAGGCCTTTCTGGACGGACGCATCGGCTTCATGCAGATCGCCGAGTGCATCCGGCATGTGCTGGACAAGGAGCCGGTGGTGGCGGTGACGGACCTGTATGGCGTCATGGAGGCCGACGCCAGTGCCCGCCGGTGGGCACTCGGATGGCTGAATCAGCACTATCAGCGATGATCAGCCGTAGCTGACCCGGTCGCGAATCTTCAGCACAGCCTTATGGTCGGCCAGCACTTCCGGGAGTGAACTGCGCAGGTACTCCACCCAGGTTTTGATTTTTGCATCCAGGTAGTGCCGGGAAGGGTAGATGGCGTACAGGCTCAGTTCTTCCAGGCGGTACTCGGGCAGGACTCGCACCAGAGTGCCGCTGCGCAGCCCCTTGATTGCCGCATGCACCGGCAGGATGCCCACGCCCATGTCGTTGCTGATGGCGGTCTTCATGGCGTCGACCGAGTCCACCAGGAACGGCGAGCTGCTGATGGTGACGCTCTCCTGGCCTCGGGGGCCGTCGAACGTCCAGTCTTCCAGCGGGATCACCGGGCTGACCAGCCGCAGGCAGGCGTGGCTGAGCAGGTCTTGCGGCGTTTGCGCGGCACCATGGTTTTTTATGTAGGACGGTGAGGCGCAGACGATGCTGTAGGTCGTGCCCAGTTTCTGTGAAACGTGGCTGGAATCGGGCAGGTCAATGGCCAACACAATCGACACGTCGAACCCTTCGTTGACCAGGTTCGGCGTGCGGTTGCTCATGCTCAGGTTGAACGTCACGTCGGGGTAGTTCTTGCGGTAGCGTGCGATGGCGTCCACCACGTAGTGCTGGCCGATGCCTGTCATCGAGTGCACTTTCAACTGGCCGGTAGGGCGTGTGTGGGCGTCGCCGGCTTCCAGCTCCGCTTCCTCGACGGAGCGCAGGATTTGCTCGCAACGCAACAGGTAGCGTTTGCCGGATTCGGTCAGTGCGGTACGGCGTGTGGTGCGGTTGAACAGGCGGGTTCGCAGGTGGGTTTCAAGGTTGGAAATGGAGCGCGAAATATGGGTGGTGTTGCTATTCAACTGCACTGCCGCGCCAGTAAAACTGCCGACTTCGGCAACGCAGCGGAAGATGCGCATGTTCTGCAGGATGTCCATCGATGCTCTCCAGGTGGAACGTTTTTTAGTGTGGCATGAACTCATCCACGGCTGTAAACGCTATTTATTGTGGATTTTTACGTAACAGTCATTCACGTTTCTGATGACTTACCGGGGCGCATGGAAGCCCCTAGAGTCGCCGCCCCATTTCCCGTCAGCCGGAAGGTCGCGTGCCTCGACTCACTGTTCGTCGTTTCAATATCGCCGGTAGAGCGGGCCGCTGGCTGGTGTCGCTGCCCTGGCGCCGGGGCTTCATGGAGTGGGCCCGCAGCGATGGGGTGATGTGGATCTACCTGGGCAAGGTATTGATCGCCTCGTACCTGACCCTGTGGCTGGCGATGCGCCTGGAACTGCCACAACCGAGCACCGCGATCACCACTGTGTTTATCGTGATGCAGCCCCACAGCGGGCACGTCCTCGCCAAGAGTATCTATCGCTTCATCGGCACGTTGGTGGGCTCATCGTTCATGGTGCTGTTGATGGCCCTGTTTGCCCAGAGCACCGAGCTGTTTCTCGCGGGCCTGGCATTGTGGGTGGGGTTGTGTTCCGGTGGTGCCGCGCGCAATCGCAACTTCCGCGCCTATGGATTTGTGCTCGCCGGCTACACGGCGGTGATGGTCGGGCTTCCCGTGGTGGGCCATCCGCAGCAGGTATTCATGGCGGCCGTCTGGCGAGTGCTGGAGATCACCTTGGGGATCGTCTGCGCGACGCTGATCAGCGCCACCGTATTGCCTAAAACCTCCAGCGTGGCGATGCGCAACACGTTGTACCAACGCTTTGGCCGCTTTGCCGGATTTGTGCGGCAGCGCCTGCGTGATACCGGTGACCAGGCGGCCTTCGAGAGCGCCAACCTGGGGTTTATCGCCGAGGCCGTTGGCCTGGAAGTAATGCGCAGCGTCAGCGTGTTCGAAGACCCTTACATGCGCCAGCGCAATGGGCGAATCAACCGCCTCAACAGCGAGTTCATGGCGATCACCACGCGTTTCAACGCGCTGCATCAACTGCTTGAACGGGTTCGCCTGCGCGGTGGCGTGGAGGTGGTCCAGGCCGTCGATCCGGGGTTGATCGCGTTGGCCGAGCTGCTCAAACCCTTCGCCGGGCACCCATTGACGGACCGTGACGCGGCCGTGCTGTCCACCGAACTGAAAGTCTACAAAGCCGGCTTGCCAGACCGGGTCCGGCGCCTGCGTGCGGCGTTGCAACATACCGCTCCCGTAGCCGATGACCTGCTGGACTTTCACACCGCGTATGAACTGCTCTACCGCTTTGTCGACGAGCTGCACAGCTACGCCCAGACGCATGCGTCCCTCGCCGATCACAACCATGTGCGAGAGCAATGGAACGAACCGTTTCAACCTCGGACCAACTGGCTGGCGACCCTTGCGGCCGGGTTGCGCGCCGCGGTGGTGTTACTGGTGCTCAGTACGTTGTGGATTGCCACCAGTTGGCCCAGCGGCGCGGCCATGACCCTGGTGTCGGCGCTGACCGTAGGCCTGTCGGCGTTCTCTGCCAACCCCAGGCGCATGTCGTTTCAAATCGCCTGCGGTACGCTACTGGCAGCGGTGATTGGCATTTTCGAAGTGTTTTTCGTGTACCCGATGATCGACGGTTTTCCGTTGCTGTGCGTGGTCATGGCGCCGGTGATCGTACTGGGTTCGTTCTGGCTGGCGAGGCCGCAATTGGCCGGCTATGGCCTGGGCATGCTGGTGTTTTTCGGCACCAGCTCAGTGCCTGCCAACCTGACGCTGTACAACCCCTACGGGCTGATCAATGACTATCTCGCCATGGTGTTTGGCATGTTGGTGTGCGCCGCGGCGGGGGCGATTATCCTGCCACCCAACAGCCCTTGGCTGTGGCGCCGGCTGGAACAGGATCTGCGCCGCCAGGTGGTGGTTGCCATCAGCGCGCCGTTGCCGGCGCTGGGCTCCGGTTTCGAAAGCGGCACCCGCGACCTGCTCAACCAGGCCTACAACTTTGCGGCGGGCAGGGCATCGGTGCAGCATCGCCTGCTGCGCTGGACGTTCGTGGTACTGGACGTGGGGCACGCGATCATCGAGTTGCGCCGCGAGCAGGCCCGGTTGCCGGCGCAGGCCTGTTACGCCGAGAGCATGCCCTGGCGCCTCGCCATCCGGGCAATGGGTCGCGCACTGGTGCGGTTGTTCGTCAAGCCTGGGCCCGGTTATTTGCAGCGCGCGCTGGAGGCTGTCGAGCACGCCATTGAGTGCGTGCAACAGACCGATGAGCCATTCGCCGGGAACTTTGAGACTTCAGCCCTGAGACGGGTGGAAAGCTACCTGCACTTCATCCGCACCTCGCTGCTCGACCCGCAATCGCCGCTGGTCCACTACAACCAGCCGGGAGAAAAAGTGGCGCAATCGAGCGACTAGTTGGCGGGCCGGAAGGAGTCTGGGTGAGCATAAATCTCCATACTCGAGGGGCATGATCTTTCAGGAGTGGCCCATGTACGCCGGTCTTTGCAATCACGCCTGGGTCGCCTCGATCATCGATGGCATTCGTGAACAACGTAGCGCGATCCGCGACCACCTGGAGGCCCAGTACCTGCTGGAAGTCGAAACCGCCCGACTCGCTGCGCGCCGTCGCACCCTGGAGGATATCCGCCGGTTGTGGCACGCCCTGGCGCGGCGTGGCGAATATAACCTCGGGGATCAACTCGACGATTTCGTCGACCGCGACCAGGCCTTGCACGGTGCGGTGGCCGTGGCTTCCCACAACGTGGTCTTGCAGTCGATGTACCGCGCATTCAGCTCTTCGTTCCACAGCCAGTATCTGGCGATTTTTGCCGACAACGAGTTGTATGAGCCGGGGCTTGAAGCCCATGCGCAAGTCGTCCAGGCGATTATCTTTGGCGATGAAGACGCGGCAGTCGAGGCGGTACGCGCGATGTTCGATCCCATGCTGGAAAAGCTCCGCTGGCTGTCGGAGCGAGACGGCACTGCAGCGTGAGTCGTTGTACTCGCAGTTGACTTAAGACCCTCGTGGAAAGCCCGTTCCAGACGCCTGCGCGTCGTCCTCATTGTTACAAAAACTGGAAAAGTGAATGCCCGTTTTGGCGGCTGTTTTCACAACCGCCAGGCCTATATCGTGCGCGCCTCCCGTCGAATGAAAACACTGCAACACACAATAAAAAACGGCTGCCATCACTGGGTCGACGGGACAGTCGTGTTCACTGTTCGGAGCCTTCATGAACCACAAGACTTACCTGGCCCTGGCCGTTTCTTTCGGCGTTGTACAGCAGGCGGCTGCATCGGGTTTTATCGACGACAGTAAAGCGACCCTGGACCTGCGCAACTTCTATCTCAACCAGGACACGCGCAATGCCAAGGGGGCCTCGGACCGGGAATGGGGCCAGGCCTTCATGTTCAATTATCAGTCCGGTTTCACCGAGGGGGTGGTGGGCCTGGGGTTGGATCTGCAAGAGCTGTACGGCGTACGGCTGGATGCGTCAGGGCGTGCCGGCAAGGTGGGGGAGGACAACACACCCGGTAGCGTCTTCCCGCTGTCTGATGGCAAGGCTGCCAATGATTTCAGCAAGACCGGGGTCACCGGCAAAGTGCGCATCTCCCAGACCCAACTGAAAGTGGGCACGCTGATGCCCCGGGTGCCGGTACTGATGTATGAAGACGGCCGGTTGTTGCCCCAGACTTTTCGTGGCTACCAGGTGGACTCCAAGGACCTGAAAGACTTCAACCTCGTCGCCGGCAAAATCGAGCAGGTGCTTGACCGTAACTCCAGCAACGGCCAGGGCTTGTCCATCGCTGGCGCAAACGATCCGGTCAAGGGCACGTCCAGCAATCAGTTTTACTACGGTGGTGTGGATTACGCCGTAAGCAAGCAGATGCAGTTGCAGTATTACTACGCGAATCTTGAAAACTTTTACCAGCAACACTTCTTCGGCCTGGTGCACAACTGGCAGTTGCCGGTGGGCCAGTTCAAGAGTGACCTGCGCTACTTCCACAGTACCTCGGACGGTAAGAACTCCAGTGCGGCGGGGCGTGCCGAGGGCTACGTCAGCTCGGGTTACTACGGGCCGGGCGTCAACAATGGCAAGGTCGACAATAACCTGTGGAGTGCCTTGTTTACTTATTCGCTGCAAGGCCATTCGGTGAGCCTGGGGTATCAGAAAACCACGGGCGAAAGTGACTTCCCCCATATCAACCAGGGGCAGGGCCGCTCGGTGTATTTGATCACCAACTCCCAGTCGTTGAAGTTCGTCAACGCCGGGGAACAGGCCACGGTGGCCAGCTATGCCTATGATTTTGCGAACCTGGGCGTGGCGGGGCTGAAGACCAGCGTCACCTACATACATGGCAGCCACATCCGCACGGCAGGTCGTGACAATACCGAGTGGGAGCGGGACGTGCGGGTTGACTATGTGATTCCTGCCGGCACCTTCAAGGGGATTGGGTTCATGTGGCGTGGTGCGGTGCTGCGGGGTAATGACAGCGCTGACAAAGACGAAGCCCGGTTGATGGTCAGCTACAGCATTCCCTTGCTGTAGGCCGGCTCAACGCTGGGCGAAATACCTGGCCGGGCTGCAACCGAACACCGAGCGGAACACGGCGATAAAGCTGCTGGAGCTTTCGTAGCCAATCGCGGCGGCGGTGCTGCTGACGCTTTCCCCCGCCGCGAGGTTTTCCAGGGCCACCATCATCCGCAAGCGTTGGCGCCAGGCGCCGAAGCCCATGCGGGTCTGGGCAGCAAACAGCCGCTCCAGGGTGCGTGCACTGGCGCCTACCTCGAAGGCGATTTCCTTGAGCGGCCGAGTGTCGTTGGGGTTTTGCTTGATCAGGTTGGCGGCGCGCACCGCGCGTTTATCCGAGGGTTCAGGCAGGTAAAAGGCGTCTTGCTCAAGCAATGCCAGGTGGTCCAGCAGCACGGTGCCCAGGCGGCTTTCGCGGCTGTGCTCGGGGTACTCGCCTGGCAGTTGCGCGCAGGCCAGGATCAGCTCGCGCACCAGCGTCCCGACATTTAACACTGCGCAGCGGGCCCACGGTGGAATGCTGGCCGCGCCCTGACGCACATATACGGTACGCATCGACACCTGACGCGAATGCTTGAAGGTGTGGCTGACACCTGGCGGAATCCAGAGCGCCCGCTGCGGTGGCAGAACCCAGATGCCTTCGGCCGTCAGTACCGTCATCGAACCTTTGATGGCGTACATGATTTGCGCGTGTTCCGGGTGAACGTGAGGTTCACGCAAGCCGGGCAAATACTCCCGGACCAAACCTTGCACGGGGGCCGCGCCAAACTTAATCGATGGGTGTTCAAGCATGGCGCGATCCCGATATTTTCTAGATAAGGAGGGATTTTGTGCCAGATCAAAAGGGCTGTAAAGCCGCAGTTTGGCCTACCGAAAAACCGTCGGATTGGCTAGGGCGCTTGGGTTTGCGGTTGGGTACTGTCGATGCTTTTGGCGTGCGCCCTTCAAGGAAACCTCACCGATGTCCATCGGAAAAAACTTCGCCGGCGTCATCGCCTTCATGAAAGTCGCGGCCAGCGAAAGCTTCAGCGAGGCAGCACGCGACCTGGGCATTTCAGTGCCTTCGGTGAGTCGCAGCATTACCCGCCTGGAAACCCAACTGGCGATCAAGCTGCTGGAACGCACGACCCACAGCGTAGCGGTCACGCAGGAAGGGCGCCGGTTTTTTCAAGAGTGCCTGCCCAGTGTCGAGCATCTGTTGCGCACGACCGAAGCGCTGAAACACGCTACCCAGTCGCCGTCCGGCGTAGTGCGCGTAAGCTCTACCGTGGGTTTTGGGCGCAAGTGCATTGCGCCGCTGTTGCCTGGGTTCTGTAAGTCCCACCCGGACATCACCCTCGAATTTGATCTGAATGATCGCCATGTGGATTTCGCCGAAGGTCGCGTGGATGTCGCGATTCGCAACGGGCGGCTGGAGGACGCCGATGTGATCGCCAGGCAACTGGCGCCGATGAGTTTCGTCACCTGCGCCGCGCCTGAGTACCTGCACTCAGCCGGCTACCCGCAGACCCTGGAAGACCTTGCGGCGCACAAGACTATCGCCTTTCGCCTGGCGCAGTCGGGCAAGCCGCATGTGTGGGAGTTTGAAGTCGACGGGCAGTTCATACGGCTGCCGTTGCCTTACAGCCAGTTGTTCAATGACCCGGAGCTAGTGGCGCTCGCGGCCGTAGCCGGCGGTGGTGTGGCACAGCTGGCCGGCTATCAGGCGCAGCACTGGATCGCGCAACAGCGTTTGATCGTTTTGCTGCCGGGTTATGCGGCGCAGGCGCGGGGCAGGGGGCATTACATCTGCTATCGGCAGCGCGACAAGATACCGCTGCGAGTCAAGCTGTTCGTCGACTACATGGTGCAAGCCTTCCAGGCATGACCATTGGGTAAAAGGCTTTTGCCTGGGTGCCTAATTGTCGCGGGTGGCGATGGCTGGGCACTATCCGGGTGATATTTATCACCGGGAAATCAATATGTTAAGCAAAGCTATCAAACCCTGGCTGGAATGGCTGTGGCTGCTGCCGTTCGCCGCGGCGCTGTATTATCCGTGGGCGCTGGCGTGGAGTAACCAGGCGCATGTGGCAGGCGCCGGCACCCCGGTCGTCCTGGCGCTGATCCTGAGTGCCTATGCGGTGCCGCTGTTGGCGTTTGCCTGTGTGTATGTCACCGGTGTTCAACCGGTCATGAGCGCACGCCTGGTCCTGGCGCGACGCTTGTCGTGCCTGGCGGTGGCTGCGCCTCCTGCGTACACGCTTATGGGCGTCTTGCTGTACCTGATGAAAATCGAGGGCCACGACATCGCGGTATGGAGCGGGCTGTGGCTGGCGCTGGCGGGCTTTTTTGCGATGGTGTCGTCAACGGGCCCGAGCACCAGCCTGGTGACCTTGGACAAGACCTATATCAAGCTGCGTGTCGCCCACGGCATCGCCTCGGTGGCGATCCTGTTGGTGTTTCTCGCGCCGCACCTGTTCAACCACCTCCTGGGTGTACTGGGTACCGATGTGCATAAGTCGGTGATGGACATGCTGCGACGGGTGTATCGCAATGGCTGGCTGGAGCCGGTGATCATTGTCACGTTTTTCTTTCAGATTCTCAGCGGGCTGGTGTTGATTCGCCCGAAGACCGTCACGCGTGCCGACCTGCTGGACGCGTTACAGACCGCCTCCGGCACCTATCTCTCGCTGTTTATCGCGTCCCATATCAACTCGGTGTTTACCCTGGCGCGTTACTTCGGCACCGACACCGATTACGCCTGGGCCGTGGCCGAGCCCGTAGGGTTATTGGCGGATCCATGGAGCATTCGGCTGCTGCCGCATTACTCGCTGGCGGTGTTCCTGCTGATTGGGCATCTGGGTTGTGGTTTGCGAGGTGTATTGCGTAATCACAATGTCAGCGAGTCACGCAGTTCGCTGTTGACCTGGCTGGTGATCGGCATGGGCGCCATAGTCACGATCATCATTACCAGCGGCATGCTGGGGGTCAGGGTTTAGGCTGTTTACGGCACCGTAAAAAGTATTGGCTTGTGTAATTCAAAGCGCTCAACGTATTATCCAAGATCTCTCTTGGTTATATGATTGGTGGGCATTGCGCCACTACACCGGAATCTGTCCTTCCTGCAATGGGCTTGAGTACGGCGTGAGGCTTAGGCTGCGATGGACTGCGCAGCGCTCGTGAATCCTGAACCGTTGGTGTATCCGGGACACTGCGGCGCTGGAATTGCGGTTGCTGCGCAGCCCATCGCAGCCTCTTTCTTACAGGCGGCGGGGCTGGATGCTGTAGGCGCAGCGCCGGTCCCCGGAAATCAAATGCTCGCGCCGCTCCACCACATTCTCATCGCCCAGGGCTGCCTGGAAGATCTGCAGTTCCGAGCGGCAGAACCCCTGGCATTTACGGGCGGCGACGCAGATCGGGCAGTGGTTCTCCACCAGCAGCCAGCCATCGTCCAGCGGCTCCATCTGCGCCATGTACCCGGCGCGTTCGCGAATCTGTACCAGGATCTCGACTTTCTCCCGCAAGGTCGACGCGGCGGAGCAGGCCTGGGTGTATTCGTGCCTGGCCGTCGCTTCCATGCTGGCGATGACTTTTTCCACGCCTTCGCTGCCAAAAATTCCTTCAATGGACTCGATCAGGTGCAACGTCAGTACGCTGTGGGAATCGGGGAATTTGCTTTGGGCGGTTTCGGTCAATGTCCACTTCAACGAGGGCCGGCCGGCACCCGAGATGGGGGCCGATACTCCGACGATCAACTGCGCGACCTGCAACTTCTGGATTTGCTGGCGGGCGGCTTCGGAGGTGATTTCCAGCAGTGCAGCCAGGTCCGTGGTTTTCAGCGGGCCACGGGTCTTGAGCAGGAACAGGATGCGGTCCCCGGTGGATGCCTGGCTGTCGTCGGTGGGTGTGGCGTTCATAGATCGGGAATAACCATGGAAGTGACCGGCTCATTTGACCACAGCACGCATGTTGAGGCACCCCTTGATGCGCCTGAAGGTACGGTTCCAGTTGATTTGTATCGAAAGCATTCTGCTGGCCCATCACGCATTTTTCCCTCGCTACTATCGGCCGCCTGCCCAACCCACGAGGGAAAAGGAATGAGTGAGACCCCCGATAGCCTGAACACACCACCCGAGGGATACAGCGACTGGCTGTCCGATCTCAAGAATCGAATCCACTGCGCCCAGCAACGCGCCACCCTGGCGGTAAACCGCGAGCTGGTGTTGCTGTACTGGCAAATCGGCCAGGATATTCTGACCCGGCAAGCGCGGCAGGGCTGGGGGACCAAGGTGATTGAGCGGCTGGCGCAGGATTTGCGTTCAGCGTTTCCGGAAATGAAGGGTTTCTCGCCGCGTAACCTGAAGTACATGCGCGCATTTGCGGAGGCGTGGCCGGACTCCGAATTTGTGCAACAGGCTGCTGCACAATTGCCCTGGGGCCATAACCTGGTGTTGCTGGACAGGCTACCCGGGCCCGAAACCCGTCGCTGGTACATTGCCCAGGCCATCGAGCACAACTGGTCGCGCAACGTCCTGGTGATGCAAATTGAGGGTCGCCTGCTGGAGCGCAGCGGCAATGCGGTCAGCAACTTCGAGGGGCTGCTACCCAAGGCGCAATCCGACCTGGCTCGCGAATCGCTTAAGGATCCTTACCGTTTCGACTTCCTCGGCCTGACCCTTGACGCGCAGGAACGTGAAATCGAAAACGCCCTGGTCAAACATGTCACCGATTTTCTGCTGGAGCTGGGCGCCGGTTTTGCCTTCGTGGGACGGCAGGTGTTGCTGGACGTGGGAGGCGAGGAGTTTTTCGTCGACCTGCTGTTTTATCACCTCAAGCTGAGGTGCTACGTGGTCATCGAACTCAAGGCCGGCAAATTCAAACCCGACCATCTGGGGCAGCTGGGCTTTTACCTCGCGGCGGTAGATGCCCAGCTCAAGCACCCACAGGACAGCCCCACCATCGGCCTGCTGCTGTGCAAGAGCAAGAACGAAGTAGTGGCCGAATACGCCCTGCGTGACAGTTCGCGCCCCATTGGTGTTGCCGAGTATCAACTGGTGGAATCACTGCCTGCAGAGCTGCAAACCAGCTTGCCGAGCATCGAACAGATTGAGCGTGAGCTGGCAACTGATCGGCCCTCCATGGCAAGTGTTTCGTAGTACTGTGCCGGCAGGCTGGACATTGGCAATCGCGTCGGCACAATAAGCGCCTTGAAAGGAACTCACCTTAGGAAAGCCATGGCCCGCCGTATTCATTCTGCCTATCCAATGTTGTTGCTCACTGGCGTGCTGATGGGCGCGGGGATGCCTGCCAGTGGCGCGTCCTTCGATTGTAAAAAGGCCTCCACCACGGTGGAAAAGGCTATTTGCGCCAGCCCTGAATTAAGCGAACTCGACACTACGCTGGGCCTGTACTACAGCCAGGCAATGGCCAAACTGGCACCCGACCAGCGCGACGAATTGCGCCGTGGCCAGCGCACGTGGTTGCAGACTCGCAACGCGTGTGCCGGTACCCCGGAACAATTGCCCGGCTGCCTGCAATCCCAACTGAGCCAGAGAGTGGTCGAGGTGGGAACCATCACTCACAAAGACACCGCAGCCCTTGACGCAATCATTGCCAGTATTCCGTACCATCCAGCCCAGGCAGCAGAAGGGCTTCGGCGCTACCCGATGAACGATCTGGCCGCCGCCTGGTTGGTCTACCTGCAGCGTTTTGAACCTGATAGTGGCGTTACGGAGAATGAGGCAGAGGAGAATCGCAAGCAGGTTCTCATAGCACTCAAGGAGGACAGTTTTCCCTGGTCGATCTGGCAGGACCTGCAGAATGATCCTGCTGTCAGCCGTGACCGGGTGATGTTGACCTTGCTGCGCATGATGATCGAGCGCCAACAGTATGAGATGTACGCCGACCAACGCCCGTATGTGCACTGTTTCGTTTTCAGCCGGCAGGGTGAGGTCGCGTATGAGTCGTTCGGGTCATTGTACGGCTCCACCCGCGACAGCTTTGCGCCGATTTGTGCCCCACAGGGTGATCTGTTTGCACAGCCGGCCTGGAAGCGGCTGGACGATTCATTTACCGCGCCTTTGTCCACTGCATCGCAGAACGAAGGCACCATCCGCTTTGCCAGCTACGCCGACTGGAACACGCTTTCCCTCAAGGCCACCGCTTCGCCTCGGCTGTTTCTCCAGCCAGGCACCGCAGCGCAGGCCCAGGACCCGGAATCAGCCCTGCGCAACTGGGGCGCGGATAAACAGTGGCCTGCCAGGCAACGCCAGCAAGCGCTGGCCGCCATTGAGCCCGCACGGCAAGCGACGAGTGACTGGCTGCAACGCGAGCGCGGCTTCTCTGCTGCTGATGCCAGGCAAGCAGCCCGGGAAATCGTTCGGCAGTGGATGAACCTGCGCCTGGACTTTATCGGCGGCCCCAGCGAGAACTAATCGGTCAACTGCCCGATTCTGGCACGGCCTTTTTGCCGGTCTTGGTACCGGGATGCTGGGTCGAGGTGCCTTTATGGCGCGTGCTCTTCACGGTTTTAGACGGTGCAGGTGCTTTCGTTTCAGCGTCCTTGTTGCCACTGCTGTCAGCCCCGGACGGGCTGCTGGGATAGGTGCCGGGCGGCAGTGCCGAGCCAGGAGCGCTGTTGCCGCTCAGGGCGGGCGCCTCGGGGGCAGTGTTGTCGCCGAAGGCTGCGTAGGCGGGGGCATACAGAACGAGCGCCAGGCTGACGACAAGTACGATCCTTTGGGAAATGCTGGTCTTCATGACTCAATCCCTCTTGGCGATGGGGACCGAAGCCCGGAGCACATCCAGGCTTCGGCGACGCCTCAATCAAGACTTCTTGGAGCCTGGGGCGTGGCTATGAGCCCCGCCTTTTTTGCCCGCTTCAGAAGCCTTCTCGCGGTCATTGGCGAAGTTGCCGCCTGAACCCTGGCCACCGCTTTTACGGTTTGTGTCTTTCTGGTCTTTGTGACCAGCACCTGGGGTAGTTTTTCCACTATTAGCCATTTTGAAAACCCTCAATGATGAGCGAATCAATGGTGTTGCCTAATTGGGAATCCTCCAGCCAATTCAAAGTTTGAAATAGTTTCCAGGCATGCGACGAATGGACATCAAGCCGCCATTGGCTTCGCGCCGGGTGCTTTCTTGTGCGCGGCTTTCATCGCTTCCATCTCCGCGCCCAGCTCTTCCAGCAAGGCCTTGCCCAACAGCTTCCTGGCCTGTGGGAACATCTCGCTTTCCTCTTCCTCGATATGGTGCTCCAACAGTTCCTTGACGACTTTCACCCGGCCGGAAAACTCGGTGGTGGAGGGCGAAGTCTGCTTCAGGTCCGGAAGGACGAGGGAGTCGACAGTGCGATGTTCTTCCTTGGCCTCGTGGTACATGATTTCCTGATCCTTGCCGCCGGCCTTGCGAAAAGCCGGGTAGAGGATTTCTTCCTCAAGGCGGGTGTGAAGGCTGATTTCCATTTCCAGCTTGGCCAGGAGCTCAGTGCGCTTCTTTACGCCGCGCTCGGTCGATTCACTGAGTTGATTCAGGATGGCTTTGACGCGTTCGTGGTCGGCCTTGAGAAGATCAATGGCATTCATGGGTGACACCTCACGGGTAGCGAAAGGGCGGGTCGAATTGCCCGCCTGTGCAGACCTCTACAGCATGAGTTGTACCAAGTTGAACAAAATAATTATCTGCTTATAAAACAATAGGTTATGTGTGATAAAAAGCGGCTCTGGTCGTGCAGGTTGCACGGTCGAGTGGTGGCTTGCATGCATTAAACAATGCTTAGCCGCCGCTGACTTTCCAGTGCTTGATGTCGTCGGCAAACACGATCTGCTCGACCTCATGGGCAATCCCGTAGGCCAGTGACTCGTGGGCGGCGATGACTTTTTCCTCGGCCGAGAGGCACTTGAAAATATCCAGGTGGGTTTCGGCGCTGGCGGTTTCCAGTTCGTAGATTTTCACGTAGCGCGCCAGGTCGTTGTCCAGGCTCGACAGGTATTCCCGCAGGCGCTGGTGGTCTACCGAGTTCTGGTTGAAGTACCAGTTCATCGGATGAATCAGGAAGCGCGAGTGTGGCGTGGTGATCCGGCGGTTTGCCGCCAGGAACATGATGATGCCCATGGACTCGATATTGCCCGCATTGATCGCACACAGCGGCACCGGCAGGGACTTGAGGAAGGTGTAGAGGGTAAAACCGAAATTGGTGCTGCCGCCGGTGGTCGACAGGTTCAACAGCAACGAACTGGCGCCTTGCTCGATCGCGTCCAGGCAGCAATCACGAAAGCGCTCGGTGGTGCCCTGATCGATCTGGCAGTGAAAGTGGATGATGTGCTCGGTCATCCCGGGCCTCCGAGGGGTAAAAGGTAGTGTCCATTTGAGTCTAGAAGGTTACGGCCCGTGTGCCGCAACCGTTGGGCGAGAGCCATCCGTTGCAATTTTAATGAACCCTCGGGCGCGTTGCTTGACCTAACGCATACGACCTCAGGAGGATGAATCATGCAAATCGAATATGTCTGGATTGGCTTGGCGGTGATTCTGGTGCTGCTGGAACTGTGGGCGATCAACAGCGTTCTGCGCAGTGGCAGTGGCTGGGAGACCAAGGGGTTATGGCTGGTGGTACTGATCTTCATGCCGCTGTTGGGGCTGATCCTCTGGGCGCTGTTTGGACCCAAGGGTGTGAACCGGGCGACACATGCCACTGAGCATGGCAAAGGCTAAGACAGAATCGAAAAAAAACAGGCGCCCGAGGGCGCCTGTTTGCATTGGCGGGCGTCAAGCCGCCAGTGTCTTGGCAATGGCCTCATTGAACGCCGGCAAGTCGTCGGGCGTGCGCGAGGTAATCAGAGTCCAGCCATTGGCCGGGCATTCCTTCACCTGCGTATCCACCCAGTTTGCTGCGCCGGCATTGACCAGGTCAGTGCGCACGCTTTTGTAGGAGGTGAGGGTCTTGCCGCCGATCACGCCGGCATCAATCAGGGCCCAAGGGCCATGGCAGATGGCGGCTACGGTTTTCCCGGCCTTGACGAAGTCGTTGATCAGCCGCAGTGCATCGGCGTCCTGGCGCAGGGTGTCGGCATTGACGGTGCCCCCGGGGATGACCAGTGCATCGAAGTCACTGCCGTGCAGGTCCGAGAGCTTGGCGTCGGACTCTACCGTCCTGTCTTTCTCGGTGTCCTTGAGAAAGGTCTGGGTGCTGCCACCTTTGCTGGAACCGTGGGTCACCGTGGCGCCGAAACCACGCAGGGCTTCCAGCGGCTTGAGCAACTCGTCGCGCTCGATACCGGTGTTGGAGGTGATGATCAGAATCTTCTTGCCGTGCAGTTGCGAACTCATGGTCGAGTGTCTCCTGAGTGGGTCAATGATTAATTGGCGTGCTGGGACTGCAACTCCTTGGCCATCTTCAGATGGGTTTCGAGAGTCGGCAGGATCTTCTCGGCAAAAGCCTTCAGTTCGGCGTTATCCGAGGAGGCGGCTTCTTTTTTGAACAGGGCCACGGTGTCTTCGTGGGCCTTTACCTGGTTGTCGGCGTAAGCCTTGTCAAAGGACTCTTCACGGATTTCCAGGATCATTTTCTTGGCCTTGTCGGTGAGGCTGGCATCGTCGGGCACCTTGATGTCGAGCTTCGTCGCCAGGGCCGTCAGCTCCTGGTTGGCCTTGGTGTGGTCGGTGATCATGTGCTGGGCAAACGCCTTGATATCAGCGGCACCGCTCTTTTCCAGCGCCAGTTTGCCGGCTTCTACTTCGGTGATGCCGCCCTGGGCCGCGGCCTCAACGAAGTCATTGGAAGTGGCGGCCATGGCCACACCCATCGAGCCCGCGGCCAGCGCGAAGGTCAGTCCCATTTGTTTCATCAGCAAGTGCTTCATGATGCTTCTCCTGAAGAGTGGCGCGATGCCGTTACCTGACTGTTGAGCGGGGGGCAGCGCAAAAGGTTTAAATTAATTTGCCCCATTTTTCGGCGCGTACACCCGAGGCAATTTCCTTGAACTATCGAAAAGCCTTGGGCTCTGCTGCATAACGGCTCCGCGCTGGAGCCTGGCCTTTGAACCGCAGGAGAATCCCCATGGGCACTGAAAAAACCGCCGACAAAACCCCTGATGCGATCAGCTCTGAACAGGCGCAGAAAGGTCGCCAGGCTGCCGACCAGGACAGCTCTTTACAGCGTCCCAATCCCAAGACAGAAACCATCGATAAGGTGATCACGCCGACGTCCATCAAGGACACACAACGGCAAACCGAGCAGATCAACGAGCAAGCCGCCAAGGCCGAGCGCAAGCTGGGTCGGTGAAGAACGGAGGCATTCATGGGGCGATCCATCAGCGCCGGGGAACTGGGTATTGAGCTCAAGCCCGGTGATGACAACGCACTGTTCAAGTGGTTTGTCGCCAGCTTCCTGATGGGCAAGCGCATTCAGGCGCAGATCGCGGCGCAGGCCTATCAGGTGATTGTGGTGAAGCATGGCCGGGACACCCCGCGCAAACTGCAACACTGCACCTCTCGCGAACTGGTGGCCATGCTCGGTGAGGCGCATTACGTGCGTTACGACGAAAGCACCGCGCAACGCCTGCTCGACCTCAGCAGCAAGTTGAATGCGGAGTACGCGGGCAAGATCAGCCATATCCACGATGCCAGTGCCGACCGTGGGGAGTTTGAAAAACGCTTGAATGCGTTCGAGGGCGTCGGGCCGAAGACGGTGGAGATTTTCATGAGGGATGCGGCGTCGGTGTTGTTCTGATGCCGATTTTTCTCGGTTGTGCCGGTTGGAGCCTGCCTCGTGAGCAATGGCCAAGATTTCCCCGGCAGGGCACTCATCTGCAACGTTATGCCGCGTGCTTGAATGCGGTTGAAATCAACAGTTCCTTCTACCGCCCCCATCGCCCGCAGACCTACGAACGATGGGCGCAGTCAGTGCCGTCGGGCTTTGGTTTTTCGGTCAAGCTGCCACGGTACATCACCCATGAATTACGTCTGCGTGACTGCGATACGGCATTGGATGAGTTCCTTGCACAGTGCCTGCAATTGGGCGACCGCCTGGGCTGTCTGCTGGTGCAATTGCCGCCTTCTTTAAGCTACGACCCGATCATTGCCGGCGGCTTTTTCACAGCCTTGCGTCAACGCTTCCCTGGGCCTGTGGTGCTGGAGCCGCGACACGCCAGTTGGGCGCAGGCCGGCGGGCTTTTGCAGGATTACCAGATAGGACGGGTCGCCGCCGACCCGCCGGTGATCGCTTATGGGGATGTACCGAAAGGTTGGCAAGGCGTGCGTTATTGGCGCCTGCATGGTTCGCCGCGTATCTATCACAGCGCTTACGAAACCGAGCGTTTGTGCGCGCTGACCGAGGTATTGAGAGCCTCCCTGGAGGAGGGCATTCCGACCTGGTGTATTTTCGATAATACGGCCAGCGGTCATGCGCTGGTCGATGCGCTTGCCCTCCAAGCGATGCTCGCCCCTCAGGCATCCACTTGCATCACCTCCAGCCCCAGGCATTCATAAGCCTCGACGCTGCCCGGCGGCACGTGCCACTCGGTAATCAGGGTATGAATGCGGCTGCACGGTGCCACCACAAATGGCTCCACGGCGCCCAGCTTATCGGCCAGGGTGACTGCCACCACGTGGGAGGCGCTGTCGAGCATAGCCTGTTTCACCGCCACTTCCTCGAAGTGCAACGAGCTGATACCGACCTGTGGATGCAGTGCGCACACACCCGTGAACAGCAGGTCGGCCTTGATGCCCTGGATCAGCCGCAATGCTTCATGCCCGCTGGCGGCCATGGTCACCGGGTTGAGTTGGCCACCGGCAAGGATCACCGTCACATTGGGATGTTCGGACAACGCGATGGCAATCATCGGTGAGTGCGTGACGGCGGTCAGCTTGATGGAATGCGGTAGTGACTGGGCGATTTGCAGCGTGGTGGTACCGGAGTCGAACAGCACGATCTGGCCGTCCTCCACGCGATCGGCGGCGAGTTGCGCCAGGTGGCGTTTGGTCGCGGTGGTTTCGCCAAACCGGGTGAAGAAATCCTTGCCGGTGTCCTTGGGCCGTGGCAGCGCACCTCCATGCACGCGTTGCAGCAGACCGGCGGAGGCGAGTTCGCCAAGGTCGCGGCGAATGGTGTCCTGGGAAACGGCGAAATGCTCCACCAACTCCGAGGCAGTGACTTTACCGTCGCGCTCCAGCAGCAACAGGATTTTCTGTTTGCGCAGGGAGGGCAGGTCGATGGCAGCATGGCTGTTATGCATGTTTTTGCTCGTTGATGCGTGTTTATGCGAGATTAATCAGCATTAGGCGCAAACGCAATGGGTTGGGGTGTCGGTGATGCCCTGCCGAGTGAGCTGAGCACCATGGAAAAACCACACCCGGTCCGGTACCAAATCCGATGGTTTCGATTCGCGAGGTGATGCAGGAGATTTTGCTGCCGCCAAGCTTTCCAACAGGGCATTACTGAGCAAAAAAATCGTAAAAAAGTAAAAAGAGTTGTCCACGAAAACCGTGGGTATCTCTGTGGATAACTTCGCTTGAGCCCGGCGGGTATGGCGATTTAACCTGCGGTTAATATTTGATCAGTCACTGTTTATGGCCAGTATGGGCAGGCTTTGCGCCTTGACAGGCACCGGCGAAACCGGTGCCGAAATGCAGATTTACGAGTCGTTTGGGCGCCCGGTGGAGGGCCCGGCAACCTGAGTGGCGCGCTTCGATTGCATCAGGCTGTCCAACGCCTGGCGATAACTGCTGCCGGCCAGTCGCATGCTGTCGTTATGAGTGGCACCGGGTACCAGCAACAGGTGTTTCGGCTGTTGGGCGGCGTCAAACAGTTGCTGGCTGAAGCGCGGTGGCACGAAGGCATCGGCGAGCCCGTGAACCACCAGCAGCGGCATGTGGATATCAGCGATCTTGTCAATGGAATCGAACTTCTGCGACAGCAGCCAGCGCACCGGCAATGACGTATTGGCTACTGCCGTGGCCACATCTGCCAGGGAGGTAAAGGTGGACTCGATGACCAGTCCGCGCACTGGCGGCGGCACCTGATTGTTCGCTGCCTGCTTGCCCAGTTCCACCGCGAGGTCGATGGCCACCGCGCCACCCAGGGAGTGCCCGTAGATGAGGCGCTTGGCGGGGTCGGGTTGCAGCACCTGGAAGCGTTCCCAGGCAATGCGCGCGTCTTCGTACACGCTGGTTTCCGACGGCAGGTCGCCTCGACTCTGGCCGAAGCCGCGGTAGTCGATGGCCAGTACGGAAAAGCCCAGGGCCCGCAGCTGTTCGATGCGAAACAGTTGGCCAGTGAGGTTCCAGCGCACGCCGTGCAGGTAGAGAATTGCCGGCGCGTCCTTCTGTGCCGCTGGCCACCACCAGCCATGAATATTCTGTCCTGCCTTGAAACTCGCGGGTTTCAGGTCGAATTCCTGCACATCACGCGGCAACCCGCTGTACCAGCTGGCAGTGCCCGGCTCCACGCGAAACAGCAACTCGCGTTCCTTGTGTTGCAGCACGGCGCAACCCACGGGCAGGCCGATGATCAGGGCGGCCATGCACAGCAGGGGAAACCAGCGCAGGCCGAGACGGGACAGAAAACGTGAAGACATGAAGGTTCCAGGACACAGGCGAAGCACGGGTTTTAACAGATGCCCTGGCCGCGCAGGAAATATTCAGACGGTCGTCACCGGACATTGCTTGCAAAGTATTACATCGCCTCATCCAGCACAGAAAAGAAGTGACCGGCCAAGGGGGAAGAATTGCTGGTGTTCCAGTTGAGGTAGAGCCCGATGCTGGAGGACGCGGCGGTGAGGGGCACAAACGCCACTTTGCCACGGGGCATCGAACGGGCAATGGACTGCGGCACCAGCGCCACACCAAACCCGCACGCCACCAGGCCAATCAGGGTGGGTAATTGATCGGCTTCCTGGACCACCCTTGGAGAGAAGCCCGCGGCCTCGCATAAAGCGATCAACTGGTGGTGATAGCCACTGCCCAATGCCTGGGGCGTGAACACAAAATCGGCGCCGGCAAAGTCCTTCAGCTCGATAGCGACGTCATCCGCATTCGGATGGTCTGCGGGCAGCGCCAGCAGGATCGGTTCATCCAGCAGCAGCCGGGATTCGATGTTATCTGCCTGGCCTGGCAGGTAGCGCAAAAAAGCGATATCGGTATCACCACTCAACAAGGCCTTGGCCTGGTTGGCGGAGGGCATTTCCTTGATCACCAACTGAACCCTGGGGAACGCCAGGCGAAACTGCCTGAGGGTATCCAGCAACCACGGATAGCCGGTGATCGACACCGAGGTGATGGTGAGCGTGCCGGCGGTTCCCTGGGACACCTGCCGGGCTTGCTCAATGCCTTGCTGCAATTGCCCGAGGACGGTGTAGGCCGTCTGAAGAAACGCCGCCCCGGCTGGCAGCAGCTTCACGCCACGACGGTCACGCTGCAGCAGGGCAAACCCCAACTTTGCCTCCAGGCGATTGATCGCCTGGCTCAACGCTGGCTGCGCCATATGCAGGCGCTCTGCGGCCTGGTGAAAGTGCAGCGCTTCGGCAACGGCAACGAACTGGCGCAACAGGCGGGTTTCGATCATCTGGGCTGTTCCTTCAGGTAGATGGCGGTGTGGGACTTGATACGGCGCAGGTATCAATATCGCTGTTTTTCAGTATTAAACAGGACGACCACGGGTTGTTAGGGTGGAGTGCCTATCAGGAGAACGCGACGATGGACTTTACAGGTAAAACCGCAATCGTGACCGGTGCCGCCCGTGGCTTGGGGTTCAGCTATGCGCGCGAGTTGGCGCGACTCGGCGCGCAGGTGGTAATCAGTGATATCGGTGCCGACACCCTCGGCGATGGGGCTGATCCCCAGGTGGTACAGGCGGCCGCGCTGGCGCTGCAGGGTGAAGGCCTGCGGGTGGTTGGCCACGCGGGTGACCTGTCCGGCGAAGCGGGGTGTCGAGCGCTGATCGAGTGCGCCATCACGCATTTCGGGCAGCTCGATATCCTGATCCACAATGCTGGCTGGGTCGGCTATCAGCCCATCGAGGCCGCCGACGAGGCTTTCATCCGGCGGGCCATGGGCGTCAATGTCTATGCACCGATCTGGCTGTGCAAACACGCGTGGCAGCACCTCACGCGATCTGCCTCACCCCGCATTGTGCTGACCACCTCCGACCGTGCGATGTACACGCGCTACGTCCAGCCCGGCCTGGCGGCCTACAGCGCGGGTAAGATGGCGCAACTGGGGATCATGAATGCCTTGAGCGGGGAAGGGGCGGAGGCCGGGATCCTGGTCAATGCCATCTCGCCCGTGGCCAAGACCCGCATGTGGGGCGTGACCGGCGAGCCGCACAACCTCAAGCCGGAATGGGTCACGCCTGGGGTAATCTTCCTGGCTTCGGCAGCGTGCCAGGACAGCGGCTATATCCTGCGTGCCAGCAACGGCCAGTTCACCGCCACGCGGTTCGCGGAAAATCCGGGGGTCGAGTATCCGGTTGACCTGGCGCGGGTCAACGCCTCGGACGCTGCGCAAGTCGCCGCGTCATGGCAAGCCATCAAGGACTGTTGACGGTCACGCCAGGTAAAGCGTCAGGCCCTGAGCTTCATAGGGTTGCAGCAGGGCACGCGGCGTACTGGCCAATGCGACGATCGCGCTGACGTGTGCCAGCTCCACCACCTGGTAGGGCGACGCGGTGTTGAGCTTTTCCGAGGTGGCCAGCACGATGGTTTCTGCGGCCGCGTGACACAACGCGCGCTTGACCACTGCCTCTTCATAATCGCCGGTAGACAGGCCGGCATTCGGGTGCACGCTGCACACCCCCATGAAATACAGGTCGGCATTGACCCGGCCGATGGCCTCCAGCGTGGCCGCCCCCACCCCCACCAGTGAGTGGCGAAACAGCCGCCCGCCGAGCATGATCACTTCAATCTGCGGATGATCCACCAGGGCCATGGCAATCGACGGACTGTGGGTGACCACGGTGGCATTCAGGTCCGCCGGCAAGTGATGGGCCAGTTGCAGGCACGTGGTACCGCCATCGATAAACACCACCTGGCCGGGCTGCACAAGTTGTGCAGCCGTCCGGCCAATGGCGATTTTTTCCTCGGGTACCAAGTGTTCCCGTACCGAAAAATCAGCCATCGCGGGGGATGCCGGCAAGGCGCCGCCGTGCACCCGCAGCAGCAAACCTTCCTTGGCCATTTCCCGCAGGTCACGCCGAATCGTGTCCTCGGAAACCTCCAGTGCCTGGCTCAACTCCTTGGCAATCAGCCGGCCGTCGCGGCGCAGCGTATCCAGCAGGTGTTGTTTACGTTGTTGGGTCAGCATCGGAAGCTTCCTGCACGTTTTTTCTTGACTGTGCACGATTTTGCACGACATGCTGAATAACACAAGACAAAAAGGTCCTGCCATGGAAAACAGTCCCGTCCGCATCCACGCCGAAGAACTGCTCTCGGATAATTGGTATGTGCTGAAAAAGTACACCTTTGACCTGCGCCGCCGCGACGGCAGTTGGCAGTCCCAGACCCGGGAGATCTATGACCGGGGCAATGGCGCGACGATCCTGCTGTACAACCGCGAGCGGCGCACGGTGTTGCTGATTCGCCAGTTCCGCATGCCTACCTACGTTAACGGCTACCACGGTTACCTGATCGAGTCTGCCGCCGGCCTGCTGGACAACGCCAGCCCCGAGGAACGCATTCGCCTGGAGGCGGAAGAAGAGACGGGCTACCGTGTGGGCCATGTAGAAAAGATCTATTCGGCCTTCATGAGCCCGGGCTCGGTGACCGAGCGCATTCACTTTTTCATCGGCGAATATCAGCCTGGCGACCGAGTCAGTGATGGCGGCGGGCTGGAGGATGAAGGTGAGGATATCGAAGTGCTGGAGTTGGGATTCGAGGAGGCCCTGGCCATGGTGGACAGTGCCGAGATCGTCGACGGCAAGACCATCATGTTGTTGCAGTACCTTGAATTGCGGATGTTGAAAGAGGGCTGGTGATGTCGCGTCGGTTATCGCTTGCGCTGGCGGTGTTGCTGGCGGGATACAGTGGTGTGAGCGCTGCGCAAACACCCGTCGGTGATGGTGGTGTTCCCGCGTTCTATACCTGGGCGGACAAGGTGCCCGCGTCACCCGGGCGGATGCTGCGCAGCGAACCGTTGACCGATCAGCAAAGCCTGGCCGAGGCGGGGCAGAATATTCGCATCCTGTACACGTCCACCGACGGTCTCGATACCCATAAACGGATTGTCGTTTCCGGTGCGCTGTTCCTGCCCAAGGGCACACCGCCGCCGGGTGGCTGGCCGCTGATGGCGTGGGCCCACGGCACGGTGGGGAGTGCCGATATCTGCGCGCCGTCGTTCGCCGGTCGCAGCCCGCGGGATACGCGCTATCTCAATTATTGGCTGGCTCAGGGCTACGCGATTGTCGCTACCGATTACCAGGGGCTTGGGACGCCTGGCCTGCATCCGTATGGTTTGACCAGCCCGCTGGCCTATGGGGTGCTCGACAGCATTCGCGCGGTAGGGGCGGGTGGTTTCGAACTCTCCAAACGTGTGGTGGTGTTTGGGCAGTCACAGGGTGGCCGTGCTGCGTTTGCCACGGCGGTCTATGCGAAAGACTATGCGCCCGAGTTGGATATCGTGGGGGTGGTGGCGACCGGTACGCCTTACGCGGCCACCCATAAAACGGGAGGCAGTGCCGAGTTGGAAAAGGCCCGCAGTTCGGTGGTGCCGACCTTTGCCTATAACTTGCTGCGGCTGAGTACTGTCACGTTGTTTGACCCTGGGTTTGTGGCTGCGGATTACTTGAGCGAGCGTGCAGTGCCTGCGTTTGAGAGCAGCCGGCGGGATTGTTTGCATGCCATTGAGCAGCGGGTGATGGCTGATGGGCTCAGCTTCAATGACAGTTTCAAGCGGTCGCCGAAAGAGGCGCTCGACAAGGTTTATCGTGAGTCGGCGTATCCGACGTTGAAGACGGATATTCCGGTTTTTGTCGGTACGGGGGGGCGGGATCAGGATGTGTTTGTGCCGGGGCAAAAGGCGCTGGTCAGGGATGCGTGCAAGGTCGGGGACCGGATTGAATGGCATTTTTATCCTGAGCTGGATCACTCCGCTACGGTCAATGGTTCGCTCGTGGACTCGACGCCGTTTGTGCGTAAGGCGTTTGCGGGGGAGGTGATTGGTGGGAATTGTGGGGGGTAGCTTTTTGGGGAGGTATATCCGTTATTCAGGTAACGGCGACTTATGGTTTCGCTCTTACAGCGAGTCACTTTGCAAAAGCCGGAATGCCGGCCCAGCCCAAAGTAAGTAAAGGGAGCTGCCTCCGCCGCTTTATGTGGGAGCGGGCTTGCTCGCGAAAAACCTGAGAGCGCCACGTTGAATCAGGATACCCACGTCATCGTTAACGACCTTCGCGAGCAAGCCCGCTCCCACATTTGGACCGTGTCCGCCTTTGATTTTGCGGTTGCTTCACCCCACTCAAGCCGGCTGGTAGGCCGCTGTGAGAGCGCAACCCAATAGCGGCCATAACCGCAGCAACGGATATGCCCCCAACCCCATCACCCCAATTTCACATTCATGATAATCCGCGCGGTAAACACCAATTTCCCCTCCGCATCCAGCATCTCCACCGGCACCACCTTGTCACCCGCCGTTTGCCAGTCGATACCTTCGCCATTGGCCGTCGCCGTCACGCTGCTCTTGGCCTTGGCCAGATACTCCACCGTCATCCCCTTGGGAATCCACCGCGCACCCGCCGGCACGGAAACGTCCGTCATGGTACCCGCCGCCAACTCCGCAGCGTTGCACATGGCAATGGCATGCACCGTGCCCAGGTGGTTGGTGATGGCCTTGCTGAACGGCACTTCCACCGAGGCAAACCCCGGACGCAACTGGGTCATCAACGGATTGATGGTGCTGAAGTAGGGCGCCATCTGGCACGCCAGTTTGCTGAACGCTTCGGGGCCAACGCTGTTGAACATGCTCAGGGCCTGACTCATGGTGCTGCCTCGCTGATTAAATGAATTTTACGGAATATTGTTCCGTTACAGAATAATGTTCTGTAACGGAACAGTATTCTGCCCATGGGAAATCTGTCAAGCTGCCCGGGCTTGTTCTTCTTCACTGACTGAGTTCCTGTTCAGCATGCAAACCCCGGATCTGCTTCAGCGTTGCTTCCCTGGCCGAAGGGCCGAATTGAAGCGCGATATCTTCAAGGCAGCCCTGGACCTGTTCAACGAGCAGGGCCTTGAAGCCACCACCATCGAGATGATCCGCGCGCGCTGCGATACCAGCGTCGGCGCCATTTATCATCACTTCGGCAACAAGGAAGGCCTGGTCGCCGCGCTGTTTTTTACCGCGCTGGAGGATCAGGCCGAATTGCGTGGGCGCTACCTTGAATCGGCCAAAACGGCGAAGGAGGGGGTGTACGCACTGGTCCACAGCTATGTCGATTGGGTGGACAGCGAACCGCAGTGGGCGCGCTTCCAGTACCACGCGCATTTCGCGGTGACCAAGGGCCCGTTCGCCGCTGAACTGGAAAGCCGCAACCAGGCGCGCAACGCGTTGCTGAAGGAATGGATGGTGCTGCCTGGACGGGGTGATCAGCTCAGCCAGGTGCCCGCCGAACTCTTGCCATCACTGATCATTGGCCAGGCCGACAGCTACTGCCGTGCCTGGCTGGCCGGGCGCTCGGCCAGCAGCCCTCGGGTGTACCGGGAAACCCTGGCCGAGGCAGCGTGGCGCTCGGTGGGTGGCGCTTAGGGCGTCGCGTGCATCACGCACAGGGTGCGGGCGTTATCGCCACCCGATAGCGCTCGTCAAAATCATCCGCCAACTGTGCCAGCGTCACCTCTCCCAAACGCTGCAGCAGCAACGCCTGGGCATCGTCAAACGCCTGGTTCAGCGCCGCATTGACGGCCTGTTCCACCAGGCATTGCGGATGATCGGTGGACAGGCCGACGGCAAAGATCGACGACGTGCCAAGGGCATTGTGGATGTCCAGCAGGGTGATTTCACTCAGCGGCTTGCCCAGCATCCAGCCGCCCTGATGGCCTTTTTCCGAACGCACATAACCTTTCTCCTTGAGCAGGCCCAGGGTGCGGCGTACCACCACCGCGTTGGTACCAAGCATCTGCGCGATGGTCTCCGAGGTGGCGCGTTCCTCGTGGCGGCCCATGTGGATCAGCACATGGAGCATGCGCGAAAGCCGGGTGTCGTTTCTCATCTGCAAGCCTCTGGAGTTCCTGCCCGAAAGTATCGTTCGTAACGATTGGAGTTGCGAGACACTTGACGAGGTATTTTTATGTAACTTATGGTGTGTCGTGAGTGCCCGGCAACCGATGCAAGGGCCACCAGAGAGGTCATCTTCATGGTTTACGACGTTATTATCGTCGGCGGCAGCTACGCCGGAATGTCTGCCGGGCTGCAACTGGCGCGGGCTCGGCGCAAGGTGCTGGTGGTTGACGCCGGGCAGCGGCGCAACCGGTTTGCGGCCACGTCCCACGGTTTCCTCAGCCAGGATGGCCAGCCGCCGGAGCTGATCGCTGCCGAAGGGCGAGGGCAGTTGATGGAATATCCGACGGTGACCTGGGTGCAGGACACCGCCGTTGAAGCGACTCGAAACCAGGATGGCTTCGTGGTGCGAACCCGTTGCAAGGGTGAGTTCAACGCTAAACGCTTGATTCTCGCTACCGGCGTGGTGGATGAGTTACCCGAGGTCGAGGGGTTGAAGGAGCGCTGGGGCAAGCATGTGTTCCATTGCCCGTATTGCCACGGCTATGAACTGGATCAAGGCCGCATCGGCGTGCTGGCGACGTCGCCGCTGGCCATGCATCACGCGATGCTGCTGCCGGACTGGGGCACCACCACGCTCTTTACCAACGGCGCATTTGTGCCGGATGCCGAGCAGCAGGCGCAACTGGATCGGCGCGGGGTCAGCGTCGAAAGCTCGGCGGTGCGGCGGATTGTCGGTGAGCGGGCGGATGTGGAATTGGCAGACGGGCGGATGATCGCGCTGGACGGTATTTTCACCCTGTCCCGTACGCGCATGGCCAGCCCATTGGCCGAGCAGTTGGGCTGTGAGTTTGTCGAAGGGCCGACCGGGCCCTACCTGCTGACCAACGAGACGCGCCAGACCACCGTGCCCGGTGTGTTTGCCTGCGGCGATGCCAACCTGGCCGGCGGCTCGGTGGCGCTGGCGGTCGGCGAGGGTGTGCGCGCCGGGGTGGGCGCGCACTTTTCGATGATCTTCAACTGAGGTCAGCGCACCAGGCACGGCCGCTTGTTATCGAACGTCCAGCCCGGAATCATGAACTGCATCGCCACGCTGTCATTGCGCGCACCCAGGCCCATGCCTTTGTACAGTTCATGGGCGTGGGCCACGGCGTCCATGTCGATGTCCACGCCCAGGCCCGGTTTGGCCGGCACCTTGATGTGGCCGTCGACAATCTTCAGCGGAGCCTTGGTCAACCGCTGGCCGTCCTGCCAGATCCAGTGGGTGTCGATGGCCGTGATTTCCCCCGGCGCGGCGGCGGCCACCTGGGTGAACATCGCCAGGGAAATGTCGAAGTGATTATTGGAGTGCGAGCCCCAGGTCAGGCCCCATTCGTGGCACATCTGCGCCACGCGCACCGAGCCCTGCATGGTCCAGAAGTGCGGGTCGGCCAGGGGAATATCCACGGACTGCAACTGGATCGCATGCCCCATTTCACGCCAGTCGGTGGCGATCATGTTGGTGGCGGTGGGCAGCCCGGTGGCACGGCGGAATTCGGCCATGACTTCGCGCCCGGAGTAACCGTTTTCCGCGCCGCAAGGGTCTTCGGCATAGGCCAGCACATGATGCTGGTCGCGGCACAGGGCGATGGCTTCTTTCAGTGACCAGGCGCCGTTGGGGTCCAGGGTGATGCGCGCATCGGGGAAGCGTTCGGCCAGTGCAGTCACCGCCTCGATTTCGTCGCCGCCGCGCAGTACGCCGCCTTTGAGCTTGAAGTCATTGAAGCCGTATTGCGCCTTGGCCGCCTCTGCCAGACGCACGATGGCTTCGGGCGTCATGGCCTGTTCATGACGCAGGCGGAACCAGTCTTCGGCATCGTCTTCACTGCGATAGGCCAGGTCGGTCTGCTGGCGATCACCGATGTAGAACAGGTAGCCGAGCATCTTCACCGCGTCGCGCTGCTGGCCTTCGCCGAGAAGGGCCGCCACCGGGACTTCGAGGAACTGGCCGAGCAAATCCAGGAGTGCCGCTTCCATCGCCGTGACGGCATGGATGGTGATGCGCAGGTCAAACGTCTGCAAACCCCGGCCCGCCGAATCCCGCGCGGCGAAGGTCTGGCGCATGGCATTGAGAATGCTCTGGTACTGGCCGATGGGCTTGCCGATCACCAGGCTGCGGGCGTCTTCCAGGGTCTCGCGGATGCGTTCGCCGCCGGGTACCTCACCGACGCCGGTACGGCCGGCGCTGTCGGTAAGGATCACGATGTTGCGCGTGAAAAACGGCCCGTGGGCACCGCTGAGGTTGAGCAGCATGCTGTCGTGGCCGGCCACCGGGATGACTTGCAGGCCGGTAACGACCGGGGCGCTGTTGGCGTGGTGCTGGTGTTCTGTGTTCATCGTGTAGTCCTTATTTGCTCAAGACGGGGGCGGGTTGCAGCACGCTGCTGGTGGTCGGGCCGGGCAGTGTCCTGGCGAAAAACACCAGGATGGCCGCAAGGATCGAAGTGCCCGCCAGGCCATACAAACCGCCCTGGATCGAGCCGGTGGTCTGTTCCAGGAAACCAAAGGTGGTGGGCGCGACAAACCCGCCGAGGTTGCCGATGGAGTTGATCAATGCGATCACCGCTGCGGCGATGCGTGCATCCAGGTAACCCTGGGGAATCGGCCAGAACAGCGAGGACGCCGACTTGAAGCCGATCGCCGCGAAGCAGATGGCGATAAAGGCAAAGATCGGCCCGCCGGTAGTGGAGAGGAACATGCCCACGGCGGCGATCAACAGTGCCGCAGCGACCCAGGCTTGCTGGAACTTGAATTTGCCCGCCAGTGCCGCGAAGGCGTACATCGCGATGATCGAGATCAACCACGGGATGGAGTTGTAGAAACCCACCTGGATGTCGCTCAGGTCGCCCATCTTTTTAATGATGCTCGGCAACCAGAAAGTGGCGGCATAGATCGTCAGTTGGATGCAGAAGTACAGGGCGCAGAACAGCATGATCTGACGGTCCTTGAGCAGCTTGCCCAGGGTCGGCTTGACCGTGGTGGCGGCGTCACGCTCGCGCTGTTCGCGGTCGATCTCGCCCACCAGCGCATCCTTTTCTTCAAGGCTGAGCCACTTGGCGTCGTGGGGTTTGGAGTCCAGCCAGAACCACACGAAAAAGCACAGCAGCACCGACGCCATGCCTTCGATGATGTACATCCACTGCCAGCCATGCAGGCCCAGCCCGGTGATTTGCAGCAGCACGCCGGACAAGGGGCCGGAGATCAGCGAGGCGAGGGCCGAGCCGCTGAGGAAGATTGCAATCGCCTTGCCGCGTTCGACGCCGGGCAGCCAGCGGGTGAAGTAGTAGATCACCCCGGGAAAGAAGCCGGCTTCGGCCACGCCCAGCAGAAAGCGCAGGATGTAGAAGTGGGTTTCGTTCTGGATAAAGGCCATCAATGTGGCGGTGATGCCCCAGGTGAACATGATGCGGGTCAGCCAGATGCGCGCGCCGACTTTTTGCAGGAGCATGTTGGACGGCACTTCGAACAGCGCGTAGCCGATGAAAAACAACCCGGCGCCGAAGCCGTAGGCGGCCGCACCAATGCCCAGGTCGTGCTCCATATGGGTACGCACAAAGCCGATGTTGACGCGGTCGATGTAGTTGACGATGAACATGATCACGAACAGTGGGAGCACATGGCTCTTCACCTTCTTGATCGCGCGGGCCAGGACCGGGTCGGTGGCAGGCGCAGCTGTCGCAGGGCTGGAAGGGGTCACGAGGTCAAACTCCCACTGATTATTGTTGTGCGGGGACGTATTTGGGTTGCCGGAGATGTCTGACAACTTGATAGACATCATACAACTGCATTTTCAGAGATGGCAACCCTCTGTAGGAGCGAGCTTGCTCGCGAAAATCGTCAACGATTACGCGGTGTGGTGCAATGTTTGCACTGCGACGGGTTTTTTCGCGGGCAGGCTCGCTCCTACAGGTATTTGTTTGTTGTCATACAAGTTGGCTCGTCTAAGAATGCTAGTATTGCCAGGCGCCCCAGAACGGAATTCCTGATGCAAAACCCCAGCTCGGCACCTCATCGCAAGCGCTCCCCGGGCCTTGCCCACGACATCGTCACCGCGTTGACCCAGCAGATTCTCCTGGGACAGATGGCGCCGGGTGAGAAGCTGCCATCCGAGTCCGCTATCGTGGGCGAGTACGGCGTCAGTCGCACGGTGGTGCGCGAAGCGCTTTCCAAATTGCAGGCCGCCGGGCTGGTGGAAACCCGCCACGGTGTCGGCACCTTTGTGCTGGAGCGCGACGAGCGCCACGGCCTGCACCTGACCCACGACACCGCCGCCAGCGTGCGCGGCATTCTTGAACTGCGCATGGGCCTGGAAACCCAGGCAGCCGCCCTGGCGGCCTTGCGCCGTACCGATGAACAACTGCAGCAGATGCGCCAGGCACTGGATGATTACCAGGACTCGCTGGCCAACAACGACAGTGCCGTTGAGCCTGACGTGCGCTTCCATCGCCTGATCGCCCAGGCCACTGGCAATACCTATTTCACCGACGTGATTTATCACCTGGGCCACTCGGTAATCCCACGCACCCGGATCAATGCCGAGGAACGCGGCGACGCGGACCTGATGGAGCTGGGGCGCCTGGCGAACCTTGAGCACGAGGCGATCCTGAAAGCCATCCGCCGCCAGGACCCGGACGCGGCCCGGGCCGCCATGCTGTTGCACTTGAGCAACAGCCTGGAGCGGATGACAGGAGAGTAGGCGGGGCTATTTGCTGTCCAGGAAGTCCAGCAGCGCGGCATTGAACAGCGTCGGGTCCTGCAGGAATGCGAAGTGGCTGGTGTTCGGCAGAATCAGCAGGCCCGCTCCCGGAATGGTCGCCGCGATGTATTCGGTGTGTTCTCGCTTGATCGCCTCATCGTGGTCGCCGTCGACAATCAGGATCGGAGTCTTGATGGACGCCAGTTGCGCGTCGGTCCAGTTGGGTTGGCTGGCCCACATATGGCTGATCTGCTCGACGAAGGCGTCGTACTCTTTTGGCGTCGGCGAGTGCCTGGCGTACTCCTGGCCGGCGCGTTCGATGAAGGCGGCGAAGGTCGGGTTTTTCTCTACGCCATCCTTGACCCCGGACGTCTGGGTGTTGGCGGCAAAGGCGAACACCTTGCCGATACGGTCGGGGTGGCGCAGGGCGAGATCAATACCGATGATTGCGCCGTCGCTCCAGCCGACGATATCGGCGCGGGGGATTTTCAGGCTGTCGAGTACGGCGACCACATCATCGGCCATCAAGTCGTAACCGAAGGGGTTCTCGTCCCGGGAACTGCGCCCGTGGCCACGGCTGTCGAGGCTGATGACCGTGTGTTTGGCGGCCAGCGCCTTGACCTGGTTGCCCCAGTAATCGGAATTGGACAGGCCACCGTGCAGCAGGATCACCGGCGAACCATGCCCGGTCTTGGTGTAGTAGACCTTGATGCCGTTGACGGCGGCATAGCCGGTTTTGGCCCCCGCAATCGGTGCCGGGGTGGGCGGAAGGGTTTCCCAGCGTTCCGCGGCCTGAACCCCGGAGAAGGACAGCAGCAGGCAGGCAGCTGCCCATAAGCGACGTGACATGGCGATTCCTTTTTTGTGAGCAGGTTGAGGTCATCCGGCCAGATGTGCGCTCGACTCTAGCACCGTGCCTACCTTGGGAAACACGCATTTTTTCCTATCAAAAACGCCGTTTGGAAAGAGAAAAATACAGTTATATCAATGGAATAAATTTGTCTTTTGCAGCGGGTGGGCTAAGGGTTTCAACTGATGGTTTTTTCGGTCATTCCCGGCAGGGGCATTTTCTTCAATACCGCGATCCATCTTCTCCTTAAGGTTCAGCTCATACCCGCACAACAAAAAGGAATTGCAATGAGCTTGATCATTTCCATGGCCGCTTTCGCTTTGGCCACTTCCATCACGCCGGGACCGGTGAATGTGGTGGCCATCAGTTCGGGGGCGCGCTTTGGGTTTGCCGCCAGTCAAAAGCACGTGGCTGGAGCCGCGTTGGGATTCACCTTGCTGCTGGTGTTGATCGGCCTGGGGCTGCATGAGGTGCTGGTGCGCTGGCCGCTGCTGACCCAACTGATTCAATGGGGCGGGGTGGCGTTCCTGTTGTACATGGCCTGGAAGCTGGCAGTGGACGATGGGCGCCTGGACGCTGAAGGCACGGCCGCGGCGCCGTCGATGCTCTATGGGGCGATCATGCAATGGCTCAACCCCAAGGCCTGGCTGGCGTGTGTGGCAGGCATGGGGCTGTTTGTCGCCGATGGTGATGCGCAGCAAGTCTGGCTGTTTGCGACGATCTACCTGGTGATCTGCTACCTGTCGGTGGCGTGCTGGGCGTACGCCGGGACGTTCCTGCGCCGCTACCTGAGCAACCCCCAGGGCATGCGCCTGTTCAATCGCTCGATGGCCGCCTTGTTGGTGGCCAGCGTGGGGTATCTGCTGCTGGCCTGATTCAGCCGCGATATTGCCCGGGCGTCGCCGCCAGGTGCTGTTTGAACGTGCGCTGGAAATGCGCCTGATCAGAAAAGCCGGCCGCCAGTGCGACGTCGGCGATCAACTGGCCGCTGCGCAACTGGGTGCGGGCAAACTGAATACGGCGATTGACCAGGAATGCGTGGGGCGTCATGCCGTAATACTGCTTGAACGCACGAATCAGGTACGACGGCGACAGTTCAGCCGCCTGGCAAATGTCTTCGAGCTTCAGGGCCTCGGTGCAATGTTCGCGGATATAGTCGGCGGCCCGCTCCAGCTTGTGATTGACCTCGCGCACCGGGGTCTCCGACGGGTTGAGGCGTTGTTGCACCTCGGTGAAAAAACTCACCACCGCACTCTGCTTGTGCAGGTGTTCGGCGTGGTTGTCCACCAGCACCTCATACAGCTCGTTCAGCCCGCGGTACAGCGCGACATCCGTGGTGTGGGTGGCGGTGAACGGTCGAAAATCCTGGTCCTTGCTGAAACCCAACTGGTGCTGCAGGTCGGTCAGCCAGGCCGTATCGATATACAGCATGTGATAGGACCAGGGCAGATCATCAATGGGGTTGCAGGCGTGGACATCCCCGGGATTCATCAAGACCACGGTGCCGGTGCTGATCTTGAAGGTCGATGCCCCATGGATGTACAGGCTCTGCCCGGCCGTGATCGCGCCGATGGAAAAGTGCTCGTGGGCGTGGCGGGTGTAGCAGACCTTCCGCCCGTCGGCGATGGTGCGAGCCTCAATGAACGGCAGGCGTTCGTCGCGCCAGAAGGACGGGGCAGTCGGTTCGAGGGGCGATCGCATCACTACAAGTCTCACCGGGAATCAATGCAGTGAATGATTACACAGAAATAGGCCTGCAACGTTTCATTTCATGGTTTCGGGTTCCATTCTGCGCAGGAAACCGATCCGCGGATCTACGCCGTTGATGGCGTCTGCCAGGGAAAGGGGTTGCTTCGCCGCCGCTCGCGCCTCATCGGCGCCTACCAGCAAGTGCTGGTCAATCACGATGCTGGCAATGGCCAGGCTGCGTGGCGAGGTGAAGGTGTTGGGTACCACAGGGCCCGGCCCATAGACGGCAGGCAGCTCGGCAAAACGTTGGGCAATGACCGTCGCGTGTTGCTGCCCGTTGGGAATGGTGCCGCGCGCGTACGCTGACCAATCGATCGGCAGCGGGCTGCCTTGGGTATTGCCGGTGCGCAGGGCCTGTTCGAATATTTGCAGGGTCAGGCCCGGTAATGGGGCAACCTTCAGTTGCTTTGGGAGAAATTCGTAGAAGCGCTTGTCGCCGGCGTACCTGCACAACACCAGCACCCCGAATCTCCCGATGCCCGATGTCTGCCCGCCAGCACTGGTGCGTGACGTTTGCAGGCGATGGAATTCCAGGCTGCCATATTCCATGCCTTTACGGCTAAGCAGGGGCAGTTGTGACATCCAATACACGATCGACTGTAGCAGCGCGGCGCGCACCGCCGTGTAGCGCTTCTCGAACTCGGCCGCGAAAGTGGAATGGATTGACCCCAACTCATCGAACCGTGACGCCATGCTGGCGAAATCAACGTCCTTGAGGGTCGAGCGCCATTGCGTTGTGCCTTTGGTCAGCTTGCCTGCCATGTGCAACTGAACCAGGGAAACGGCGGTATTGGCGGCGATATCCGGCTCCGAGCGGTTACCAGGCCTGGCCTGCCATTGTATGACCATTCGCTCCAGATCGGTGCTACCGGCAAACACCCGCTGAAGATCCTGCAAGGCTATCTCATACAGGCTGGTATGCCCGTTCTTCTTCAACTCGGAACTGATCTGCAACTGGTTGAGCTGCTCGTTCAACGCGGCAATGGCGCGATTCTTCTGCGTGGTACTGTGCCCATCAACGTTTTTGGCCAGTACTCCGTTGGCCACGGCCCAGTCGACGATCGGCAGACTGCCTCGGCGAACCCGGCGGGAGGGCATGATGAAGTAGATCACCGCCATGAAGTCGGTGAAGCGCATGGCCCGTGATGCACCCGGTGTTTCAGCTTCGATCAGGTCCACGTATTGCTTGAAATGTACCCAGGTATGGGAACTCATGTACGACACCTCATCAGGGATGTCCCGCACCAGGAATTCCGGGGCGATGCCCGCCAGCAACAGGTGCGCGGCCATGGGTACGGCGCTGGTGCGCAGGACCTTGAACTGGACCATGGCTTCTACGGCGTTACGGACTTCATGGAAGGTCAGGCCCCAGTTGTAGGAATCGGTCAGGTCATAGCCGGCGACAGTGGCCCGCTGCTTACCAGCATTCGCGTCCAGGCTGAGAATCAGTGCGGCAAACAACAGTGCGTTTCTGCTGGCACGGGTGTTTGCAGCGCTGGCGTGTTCACCGTACCAGCCCACGGTTTCCGATAGCCGCGCGGCCAGTGCCTGGGCCGGGGGCGATGCCAATAGTTGGTGCAGCAGCAGATCAGCCTCGGCGCGCACCTGGTCACGGTTTTTTTCGCCGACGATTGTTTCGCTCAGGTAGTCGAACAGTTTTACGTCCTGGTTGGGCAGGAAGGCGGCGACGGTCTGCAGCACCTGTTTGCGTTGCGCCGCCAGCAGTGGCATCACCTGCAATGCCCGCCAGTAGTTGCCGTGGCGTGGCTGTTTGGTTGTCGGGATGCGCAGGATGCGTGCCGTGGCATGGGCTTCGTCACGGGTAGCCGGTAGCGCCATCTGGTAGAGGTTGAGTAACTGGCGCAAGCTGACCTGGCCATTGGTGCTGATGCGCCCGCCGGATTGGCGGGCCAGTTCCAACAGGGGTTCGGCCATCGAGGTCAGGCTTGAAAGCGGTGTGTCCGCACGGGTGAGTACCTTGGGCGCATCGTCCAGCGCGTAACCACTGAGTTCGCCGTCCGCGTTCAGTACATACACCCGGGCAAGGTTGAATTGGCGGGTGGCGCTCACGCGTTGAAAGGCCGATTCCTGGCGCAAACCTGCGAGCAGTTGCGCCCCTTTGTCCACCAGCATGGCAAAGGGCGAGTCAGCCGCCAGGTTGAACGTCATGTCCAGGGTGCTAGTGAGCTGCGTATCGAGGGTGATCGACTTGAGTGCTGCTTGCATGGTGTAACGGTCATTGAGGACTGCGATATGGCGCATGTGTTTGCTGACGGCCACCAACGAGTGGGCGGCCGAGCTGACATAGGGAAACGTCGCTGCGCTGGTGGCGCGCAGTTGTTCTACCAGGACCTGAACGTCCCCTGCACTGGCAGGACGGGGTAGCCGATACGCCGTCATCAGCGCGGCCAGGCTGAGGCTGGCGTCCGGCAATATGTCGGTATGGGCGAGATTGGCCAGGCGCTCCAGCTCATCCCATTGCTGATTCAGCGCTGAGTTGTTGGAGCGATCCAGAGGTGAGGTATTGGCCTCGCGGCCGTCGGTCACGGCGATCACTACTTTTTGGTCGACGGAATAGCGGTAAGTGGGGGCAGCGCCTTGACTGGCAGGGTTGAGGCTCGCGAACTCTTCGCCCTGCGTCACGGCGTAAAGCAGCTGTGCCGCGTACTTTAAGGTGCTCGACAACATTGAGTCCGAGTCCAGCGTGCATCGTTGCAGGTAGAGCTGCAGCCAATCGAAAGGCGGGCTGCCGTTTGTACTTTGTTCCAGGAGCGTCTGCAGCGCATCGGCCAGTTGTTGGTAATCCCGCTGCTCCTCGGTCAAGCGCTTGCGCAGGGTGGATTTGAGCCGCCCGCTTTCATCGACACCGGGCAGCGTGTCGAGGGTATGGATCTCTTCGAGAATCACCTGAGCCTGCAAATGATTGGTCGGTACCGGGTAGCCATAGAAGGGCAATACCAGGTTCAGAGGCAGTGTCCTCGAATGAGGTTCGACGAGGTTTTCCATGAATGGCAAGCCGGCGTTGACCGTATCGATAATCTGCACCACCTCCAGGATCGGATTCGCGACGCGCCACCAATCAGAGTCTTTGTCCAGGGTGAAGGTGTACGGTGTTTTGACCGTGCCTTCCAGGATCGTGGCCTGCAGATCGCCGCCCCGAAACACCAGGCTCGCCAGTTCCAGGTCATGGCGTGAGGCCCACTCACGGAAGGCCGGGCGGCCGATGGCGTCACAGAAGAGCCGCACCCAGCGACCGAGCATGGTATTTTCCGGCACGCTGATCAAGATGGGTTCGGTTGCCGGGGTGGTGCCTTGGGCAACCAGTCTGATCAAACCGGCGATCAGTTCGGCGATCAGCACTTGATCATCTTTGAGGCGCAATGCCTGGTGCTTGATCAGGTCCAGGGCGGAGGGAGAAATATTCTTCAACAGGTGGGACAGAAAGGGTAAGTCATCCATGGCGTTCAGGCTCTGTGCAAGGTCGCCCACGTGCTATGGGCGACCGGAGCCTGCATCGTCGGATGGGCCGGGCCAGAACAAAAGACGTACCTTCCTGACGGGGTGTAGCCCGAGTCGACTGCCGTTGCAAGCGCTACGGCAGTCTGGCGTTTGGGCTCAAAAATCCCAGCGGGTCGCCAATTGCAGGCTGCGCGGCTCGCCGTAGAAGCCGGTACCGAAGTTGCCCAGGCCGGTGTAGTACTTTTTGTCGAACAGGTTTTTCACGTTCAACGTGGTGCTCAGGTGCTCGTTGAAGCGGTAGCGCGCCATGACGTCCACCAGGAAGTAGCTGTTCTGGGTAATGCGTGAGTTGTGGCCGAAATTCACCGAGTCGTTGGGATCGGGCTGGAACACATTGCCGAAGAACTCGCTCTGCCAATTCACGCCGCCGCCCACGGTCAGGTTCTCCAGGGCGCCGGGCAGGCGATAGGTGTTGAACAACCGCACCACTTGCTGGGGCGTGGTGGTTTGCAGCACGGAGCCGTAGACGTAATCGCCGTTGGCGTCACGGCTGTGCTGGTAGGTGTAGCCTGCCGAGACGTTCCAGCCGTCCAGCACTTCACCGGCCAGTTCGACTTCAAAGCCCTTGGTGGTGGCGCCGGCAATCGGGCGATACACCGAGTCGGTCTCAAACCCGGAAACGTACTGCGCAACGTTGTCCTGTTCGATGCGGAATGCGGCGAAGCTGGCGTTCAGGCGGCCGTCGAAAAATGCTGCCTTGAGCCCGGCTTCGTAGGTGTCGCCTTCAATCGGATCAAGCAACTTGCGGTCGGCGTCCTTGCTGTTTTGCGGTTTGTAGATCTTTGTGTAGCTGGTGTACACCGACCAGATGTCATTCAGGTCGTAGACGATACCGGCATAGGGCGTGACGACGCCGGTCTGGCGGTATGTGAAACGGTTGTCGGCCTTGGTCGGGTCGTAGAAGTCGGTGTTGTCGGTGCCGCTGAAGTTGCTGACGCGGGTACCCAGGATCACCGACAGGTCATCGGTGGGTCTCAAACGCGTGGCCAGGTACGCGCCGGTCTGGCGTTGCACGATGTCGTTCTGGCCGCTGCGGGGAATGTCAGGCTTCGGGTATTCGCCGCGCCAGTCGTAAATGCTGCCGCCCACGGGCGGGTAGATCGAGCCGTACACCGGCACGTCCTGCTTCGAGCGGGTGGCCATGAAACCCATGATCAATTCATGCTCGCGCCCGAACAGGCTGAAGGGGCCATTGAGGTTGATGTCCAGGGTGTTTTGCACCTGGTCACCCTTGTATTTGCCCATGAACATGTACATCCCGTCGCCCGTGACCGGGTCCGGGTTGCCGCCGCTGGCGGAGGCGAGCAGGGTATCGTGCTGGCTGCGCTTGCGGTCAAGGCTGACTTTCAGCGACCAGTCGTTCGCGAGCTTTTGTTGCACCGAGGCAAACAGGGTCTGGTTCTGGAAGTCGCGGCGGCTCCAGTCGGCGGCCGGGTTGAAGGACCGCGAGAAGTCGGTGCGTGAACCGTTGCTGAAGTACATCGGGAAGCCGGTCCAGCTGGCGCCACGGGAGCGGGTGTCCTGCTGGTCGATGCCGAAGGTCAGCAGGGTGTCCGGCGTCAGGTCGGCTTCGAGGATGCCGTAGGCGATATCCTTGGTGTTCTGGTAGTGGTCCAGGTACGACTGGCGATCCTGATACACGCCGACGAAGCGCCCGCGCACGTTGCCGGAGTCGGTCAAAGGCCCGGAAATATCGCCTTCGGTGCGGTAGTTGTCCCACGAGCCGAAGGTCTGCGTGACCGACGCCTTGAAGTCCCGGGTGGGCTTTTTGCGAATCAGGTTGACCGTGGCCGAAGGATCGCCGGAGCCGGACATCAGGCCGGCTGAGCCCTTGATGATTTCCAGGCGGTCATACACCGCCATGTCGGTGCTGGTGGTGCCGTAGTCATACACGCCGTCGTAGGTGGAGTTGACCCCGTCGTACTGGAAGTTGGTGATCGGCAGGCCGCGGCTGGAAAACTCCCAGCGTTCGCTGTCGTAATTCTGCACGCTCACACCGGGCGCACGGCGCAGGGTGTCGGCGATGCTGGTAGAGCCTTGGTCGTCCATTTGTTGGCGGGTGATCACTGTTACCGACTGCGGCGTCTCGCGCATCGACAGCGCCAGGCCGGTGGCCGAAGCCATGGCGCCGGTGGTGTAGGAGTGCGTATCTTCGGTGGTGGCGCCCAGGCCTTCGCCGGAGATGGTGGTGGCGCCCAGTTCCAGGGCGCCGGTGTTGGCCGGGACCAACTCCAGCACGTAGCCGTTGTTGCCCTGGGGCACGGCCTGCAAGCCGCTGCCTTGCAACAGCCGTTGCAAACCGCTGGCCGGGGTGTAGCTGCCGTTGAGGCCCGGGCTGGTTTTGCCGCTGGCCAGGCTGTTGTGGCCGGCGAAAAAGATCCCGGACTGCTCGGCGAAGCTGTTCAGCACGTTGACCAACGAACCCGCGGCGATGGTGTAGTGGCGGGCCGTTTCCTGAGTCGACGGCGACTCGGCGGCTTGCGCGTCGAGCGCGCCCAGGCACAACAGGGTAGCAGTAACGGCCAGCGCCAGCGGGCGCAAAGTGAAGCGAACGGGTTGCGACATGAACATTCCCTTTGGATCAAATCGATCGGCGAATTGAAAGCATCTGCAGGGTTTACCGAACGAGTTTTGGAAAAGGGAACTGACGGCTGAAAGTTTTTATGTGCCTGGGTGTTTGGGCCTGACCGTGACCCACCACGGCATGAGCGTGTCGACCTGAATCGGCAGCGCGGCCTGTAGCAGGCGCAGTGCGTGGTCGCTGTCTTTGAGGGGGAACGAACCCATTACCGGCAATTGCGCCACGGCTGGATCACAGCCCAGGTGGCCGGGGCGAAAACGATTGAGTTCGGCGACCAGTTGGCCAAGCGGCAGGTTGTCGGCCAGCAGTACGCCACGGCTCCAGGCCTCACGGGTGGCGGATGCGGGTGAATGGAGATTGAACCCATCGCGGGTGAAGGCCACTTGTTGCCCGGCCTCGATGATTCGTTGTTGCCGGCTGGCGGCGGTGCGCACTTCGACCCGACCTTCAAACACATTGAGCACGGTGCTGTCGCCGTCCTGCAACACGCTGAAGCGGGTGCCCAGGGCGCGCAGGCGGCCCTGTTGGGTCTCCACCAGGAACGGGCGGTTCGGGTCCTTGGCGGTCTCGATCAGCACTTCGCCGAAACGCAGGTGCAGCAAGCGCTGGACCCGGTCAAAACGTACATCCAGGGCGCTCAAGGCGTTCAACCACAGGCGACTGCCATCGTCCAGCAGCGCTTCGCGGGTTTCACCGCCGGCGGTTGCGTAATCCGCACTCCAGCCTCCCACCAACCGGGGCAGGGCGGTGTTGCGCCAGGTGCCCCAGGCCAGCGTTGAACCGGCACACAGCACCAGCAGGGTCTTGAGCGTCTGGCGCCGAGAGCTGCGCAACGCACGGCTGGCGCTGTGGGATTGCTCGGCCAACGGCGCAAAGCGTTGGCTGACCCGTTCTACATAGCCCCAGGCGGCCTGGTGTTCCGGACTTTGCCCGAGCCATGCCTGCCAGTGCTGGGCAGCCTCTGGCTGATCCTGCAGGCGTACGTACCATTGGGCCGCTTGCTCAAGGCTGGCATGGCTGAGCTTTCCGGGGCTGTTCACTCCACGAGCATCCCGTCCAGTTCGGCTTCCAGCACCGCACAATGCAGCAGCGCCTGGGCCAGGTATTTTTTCACCATCCGTTCGCCTACCCCGAGCTGTTCGCCGATCTGCTTGTAGGGCGTACCGTGCAACTGCGCCAGCAGGAACGCTTCGCGCACCTTGTGGGGCAGCCGCGCGAGCATGGCGTCCACTTCGTACAGGGTTTCGACAATGATTGCCCGCTGCTCCGGCGACGGTTGCAGGGCTTGGGGCCGGTCCGCGAGGCTTTGCAGCCACGCTTGTTCCAGTTGGCGCCGGCGCCAGTGATCAATGCACAACCCCCGGGCGATGGTGGCCAGGTAGGAGCGCTCCCGCGTCTCATCGGCGTCGGCCGGCGGGCGCTTGAGTACCCGGATGAAGGTGTCATGGGCCAGGTCCGCCGCATCCCAGCGATTGCTCAGGCGCCGGCGCAGCAGCCCCAGCAGCCAGGAATGGTGATTGCCGTAGAGGTCGCTGAACGAGGTGGACGGGGTCGACACAGTATCCATGTGGCGCAGAAGCCTTGGCGTAAATAAGAATTGGTCGCGATTAAACCAAAGGGCCGGGCACGGCGCAAATGATATTGGTTTGCTTTTGCGGCGCTGTCAGCGCCCACGCTTCTCGGCAATCCATGCGGTGGCCAGGTCGATAAAGGCCCGCAGTTTCGGTTGGCTCTGGGTTCGGGCGGGGAAATACAGGTACAGCCCGCTGCTTGGCGGTACGAAAGATTGCAGCACGGGCTCCAGTGCGCCTGAAGCCAGGTCCTCCATGACCTCGAAATCACTCACGTACGCCAGGCCCTGGCCGGCCCGCGCGGCGGCGATCATCAGGTTGCGGTCATTGACGATCAACCCGCCTTGAACGCCGACCGTAAATTCCCGGCCCGCCCGCTCGAATTCCCAGCGGTGTGCCATGCCCGAGGTCAGGAAGCGATAACCGATGGTTTGATGGGCCGTGAGCGCTTCCGGCGTTGTCGGCTTGCCGGCCTTGGCAAAGTAGGCGGGAGAGCCCACCACCGACCAGTTCAGGTCCGGGGTCAGGCGCACGGCAACCATGTCTTTGTCGATGGATTCCCCCAGGCGAATACCGGCGTCGAAGCCCTCGGTGACCAGGTCCACCGTGGCATCGTCGAGGGAAATATCCAGTACCACATCGGGAAAGGCCTCGCGAAAACGCGGGATCAACGGCTCGATCAGCAACTTGCCCGACAACCTTGGCACCGTCAGCCGCAGGGTGCCCATGGGCCGGTCGCGGTAGCCACTGAGGGCCGCCAGCGCTTCGTCAATCTCCCCGGCGGCGGGGCGCAGGCGGCTGTAAAGCGTCATGCCGGCCTCGGTCAACGCTACCCGGCGCGTGGTGCGCTGGAACAGCACCACACCCGTGCGCTTCTCCAGGGTTTTCACCGCATGGCTGACCGCCGTCGGTGTTACGCCGAGGCGTGCAGCGGCCTGGGTGAAGCTCTTCAGTTCGGCCACGGCGAGAAATTCGGTCAAGCCATTGAAGGGATCAAGGTTCATCGGTCAGCCATTATGAAATTCTGTTTCAGAGTGCTTGTAGCACGAGACGGTTTTTCAGGCTAATGCCTCAGCGTACCGTGGCTTCACATTCACTCCATCAGGTACGGATCATGACAACGGCACATTCCTTCAAGCGTGTTTGGCTGGTAACCGGGGCTTCCCGGGGCATCGGCGCGAAAATCGTCGCGGCAGCACTGGCCCACGGTGATGCGGTGGTGGCCACGGCCCGCAACGCCCATACCGTCACCGAACGCTTCGGTGAGCAACCCGGGCTGCTGGCGGTGCAACTGGACGTGACCGACGAATCCCAGGCTGCCGACGTTGCCCGTGCCGCCATTGAGCACTTCGGGCGCATTGATGTGTTGGTCAACAATGCCGGTTTTGGCCTGCTGGGCGCGGTGGAGGAGGCGTCTGCCGATGAGGTTCGCCGCTTGTATGAAACCAATGTGTTCGGGCTGCTCAATGTCACTCGCGGTGTATTGCCGTTCATGCGCCAGGCGCGCAGCGGGCATGTGATCAATATTTCGTCGGTGGGCGGTTTCCGTTCCGGGGCGGGGTTCGGCACGTACTGCTCGACCAAGTTTGCCGTTGAAGGGTTGAGCGAGGCGCTGCACGCAGAGCTGGCACCCTTGGGCGTCAAGGTGACGGTGGTGGAGCCGGGCTATTTCCGTACCGACTTCCTGGATGGCAACTCCCTGGTGGAGTCGCCCTTGATCATCGACGATTACGCCGCCACGTCCGGCGAGGTGCGCAAGCTGGCCAAGGTCTACAACCAGCAGCAACCGGGTAACCCGGAGCTGCTGGCAGTGGCCATGATCAAGCTGGTGGAAGCGCCGCATCCGCCGATGCGCCTGGCCCTGGGTACCGACACGTTGCAGGCGATCGAGGACAAGCTGGCCTACGTCAAGGAAGAGACCGCCGCCTGGCGTGAACTGTCGGCCTCAACCGATTTCTGACACCCAATGGCGTAGCAGCTGCTAGGGGCCGGGCACCAAAAACGCCGCCTCCAGCAGTTGCCGGGTGTAGGCATGCTGGGGGTTGGCGAAGATCGCGGGTGCATCTCCCTGTTCAACCGCCTGCCCGTGTTTTACCACCATCAGTTGGTGACTCAAGGCCTTGACCACCGCCAGGTCGTGGCTGATGAACAGGTAGGTCAGGTTGTACTTGGCCTGCAGGTTGCGCAGCAGTTCCACCACCTGGCGCTGCACGGTACGGTCGAGGGCCGAGGTCGGCTCGTCCAGCAGAATCAGCCGGGGCTTGAGCACCAGGGCGCGGGCAATAGCGATGCGCTGGCGTTGGCCGCCGGAAAATTCGTGAGGGTAGCGATTGCGGGTTTCCGGGTCCAGGCCCACTTCCTTCAGCGCGGCGATAATCGCCGCTTCCTGCTCGGCGGCAGTGCCCATCTTGTGGATACGCAGGCCTTCGCCGACGATCTCGCTCACGCACATGCGCGGGCTCAGGCTGCCAAACGGATCCTGGAACACCACCTGCATTTCCCGGCGCAGCGGGCGCACCTGTTGCTGGCTGAGCTTGTCCATCTGATGGCCTTCGAAGCGGATGCCGCCCTTGCTCGCAATCAGCCGCAAAATTGCCAGGCCCAGGGTGGATTTGCCCGAGCCGCTTTCACCAACGATGCCCAGTGTCTGGCCCTGGGGCAGGCTGAAGTTGATGCCGTCCACCGCCTTGACGTAATCGACGGTATTGCGCAGGAAGCCTTTCTTGATCGGGAACCAGACCTTCAGGTCATCGACTTCCAGCAACGGTGGGCCGACTTCATTGGTGGCGGGCCCGCCGCTGGGTTCCGCTGCCAGCAGCTCCTGGGTGTAAGGGTGCTGCGGCGCCTCGAACAAGGTTTCGCATTCGGCCTGCTCGACAATGCAGCCTTTTTGCATCACGCATACCCGGTGGGCGATGCGCCTGACCAGGTTCAAGTCGTGGCTGATCAACAGCAAGGCCATGCCCAGGCGCGCCTGCAGTTCCTTGAGCAGCTCCAGGATCTTCAACTGCACGGTGACGTCGAGTGCCGTGGTCGGCTCGTCCGCAATCAGCAACTCCGGCTCATTCGCCAGGGCCATCGCAATCATCACCCGCTGGCGTTGGCCGCCGGACAGCTCGTGGGGCAGGGCCTTGAGGCGTTTATGGGGCTCGGGGATGCCCACCAGTTCCAGCAACTCCAGGGTGCGTTTGGTGGCCACCTTGCCGGTAAGCCCCTTGTGCAGGCCGAGCACTTCGTTGATCTGCTTCTCGATGGAGTGCAGCGGGTTCAGCGAAGTCATCGGCTCCTGGAAAATCATCGCAATCCGGTTGCCGCGGATATGCCGGATGGTCTTTTCCTTCAGGGTCAGCAAATCGTGGTTGGCGTACTGGATCGTCCCCGACGGGTGACGCGCCAGCGGGTAGGGCAGCAGGCGCAAAATCGAGTGCGCCGTGACCGACTTGCCCGAGCCGCTTTCGCCCACCAGTGCCAGGGTTTCGCCGCGCTTGATATCGAAGCTGACGTTGTTCACCACCCGCTGGTGGCTGTTGCCTACGACGAACTCGACGGAGAGGTCGCGGACTTCGATCAGATTGTCCTGATTCATCTCATTTCCTCGGGTCGAAGGCATCGCGAGCGGACTCGCCGATAAACACCAGCAGACTCAACATGATCGCCAGCACGGCAAACGCACTCATGCCCAGCCACGGCGCCTGCAGGTTGGATTTGCCCTGGGCCACCAGTTCACCCAGGGACGGCGAGCCGGCCGGCAGGCCAAAACCCAGGAAGTCCAGCGCGGTGAGGGTGCCGATCGCCCCGGTCAGGATGAACGGCATGAAGGTCATGGTGGAGACCATGGCGTTGGGCAGGATATGGCGGAACATGATCGCGCCGTTCTGCATCCCCAGCGCCCGGGCCGCCCGCACATATTCCAGGTTACGCCCGCGCAGGAATTCGGCACGCACCACGTCCACCAGGCTCATCCAGGAAAACAACAGCATGATCCCCAGCAGCCACCAGAAATTGGGCTGCACGAAACTGGCGAGGATGATCAGCAAATACAGCACCGGCAAGCCCGACCAGATCTCCAGGAAGCGCTGCCCGGCCAGGTCGACCCAACCGCCGTAGAAACCCTGCAAGGCCCCGGCGATCACGCCGATGATCGAACTGAGTACGGTCAGCGTCAGGGCAAACAGCACGGAAATCCTGAACCCGTAGATCACCCGCGCCAGCACATCGCGGCCCTGGTCATCGGTGCCCAGCAGGTTGTCCCGTGACGGCGGGGCCGGTGCCGGAACTTTCAGGTCGTAGTTGATGCTCTGGTAGCTGTACGGAATCGGCGCCCACAAGGTCCAGGCATTCTTGGCCTTGAGCAGCTCCTGGATATACGGGCTCTTGTAGTTGGCTTCCAGCGGGAATTCGCCGCCGAAGGTGGTCTCGGGGTAGCGCTTGAGCGCCGGGAAATACCAGTCGCCGTCGTAGTGCACCGCCAGCGGCTTGTCGTTGGCGATCAGCTCGGCGCCCAGGCTCAGGCCGAACAGGATCAAAAACAGCCACAGCGACCACCAGCCACGCTTGTTGGCCTTGAAACGCTCGAACCGGCGACGATTGAGGGGGGATAGATTCATCTCAATGCTCCCGGCTGGCGAAGTCGATGCGCGGATCGACCAGGGTGTAGGTGAGGTCGCCGATCAGCTTCACCACCAATCCCAGCAGGGTGAAGATAAACAGGGTGCCGAACACCACCGGGTAGTCGCGGTTGATCGCCGCTTCAAAGCTCATCAGGCCCAGGCCGTCGAGGGAGAAGATCACTTCCACCAGCAACGAGCCGGTGAAGAAGATGCCGATAAAGGCCGACGGGAAGCCGGCAATCACCAGCAGCATCGCGTTGCGAAACACATGGCCGTACAGCACGCGGTGGTTGGTCAGGCCCTTGGCCTTGGCGGTGACCACGTACTGCTTGTTGATCTCGTCGAGGAAGCTGTTTTTGGTGAGCAGGGTCATGGTGGCGAAGTTGCCGATCACCAGGGCGGTCACCGGCAGGGCAAGGTGCCAGAAGTAATCGAGGACCTTGCCGCCCCAGCTCAACTCATCAAAGTTGTTGGACGTGAGCCCGCGTAACGGAAACCAGTCGAAGTAACTGCCGCCGGCGAACACCACGATCAGCAGGATCGCAAACAGGAACGCCGGGATCGCGTAGCCGACGATGATCGCCGAGCTGGTCCACACGTCGAAGTGGCTGCCGTGCCGCGTAGCCTTGGCGATCCCCAGGGGGATCGACACCAGGTACATGATCAGGGTGCTCCATAATCCGAGGGAGATGGACACCGGCATCTTTTCCTTGATCAGGTCGATGACCTTCGCATCGCGAAAGAAGCTGTCGCCAAAATCCAGCCGGGCGTAGTTCTTGACCATGATCCACAAGCGTTCCGGCGCCGACTTGTCGAAGCCGTACATCTTCTCGATTTCCTTCACCAGCGCCGGGTCCAGGCCCTGGGCGCCGCGGTAGCTGGAACCGGCCACCGAGACTTCGGCACCGCCCCCGGCAATCCGGCTGGTGGCGCCTTCAAAGCCTTCGAGCTTGGCGATCATCTGCTCCACCGGGCCACCCGGGGCGGCCTGGATGATCACAAAGTTGATCAGCAAAATGCCGAACAGGGTCGGGATGATCAGCAGCAGTCGACGAAAAATATAGGCCAGCATCTCAGTCGCCCCCGCTCGCCGGATCGGCGCTCTGGTTGGTGTCCACGGTTATCGCAGGTTTCACGTCGGGTTTGCTCCACCAGGTGGCGGTGCCGACGTCATACCGTGGCGAGACCTTCGGATGGCCGAGGTGGTCCCAATACGCCACGCGGAAGGTCTTGATGTGCCAGTTGGGGATCACGTAGTAGCCGAACTGCAGCACGCGGTCCAGGGCCTTGGCGTGGGCCACCAGGCTCTTGCGCGAGTCGGAGTCGATGAGTTCTTCCACCAACTGGTCGATGGCCGGGTCTTTCAGGCCGATGTAGTTGCGGCTGCCGGGCTTGTCGGCGCTGGATGACTTCCAGTACTCGCGCTGCTCGTTGCCCGGCGATGAGGATTGCGGGAAGCTGCCCACCACCATGTCGAAGTCCCGCGAACGGATGCGGTTGATGTACTGCGAGATGTCGACCCGGCGAATCACCAGGTCGATCCCCAGGTCTGCCAGGTTGCGCTTGAACGGCAACAGGATGCGTTCGAACTCGGTCTGTGCCAGCAGGAACTCGATGGTCACCGGCTTGCCGGTGGTGTCGACCATCTTGTCGTCGACGATCTTCCAGCCGGCCTCTTGCAGCAGTTGATAGGCCTCGCGCTGCTGGGTGCGGATCATACCGCTGGCATCGGTCTTCGACGGCTCGAAGGCTTCGGTAAACACCTGGGGCGGGATCTTGTCCCGCAGCGGTTCAAGAATCGCCAGCTCATCCGGGCCGGGCAGGCCGGTGGCGGCCATCTCGGAGTTTTCGAAATAACTGCGGCTGCGGGTGTAGGCGCCGTTGAACAGTTGCTTGTTGCTCCATTCAAAGTCCAGCAACAGGCTGATGGCCTTGCGCACCCGCACATCCTGGAACATCGGTTTGCGGGTGTTGAACACGAAGCCCTGCATGCCGGTGGGGTTGCCGTTGGGAATTTCTTCCTTGATCAGGCGGCCCTGGGTGACGGCGGGGGTGTTGTAGGCATTGGCCCAGTTTTTCGCGCTGATTTCCAGCCAGTAATCGAACTGCCCGGCCTTGAGGGCTTCGAGGGCCACGGTGTTGTCGCGGTAGTAATCGGTGACCCGGTAATCGAAGTTGTAGAAACCCTTGTTGATCGGCAGGTCCTTGGCCCAGTAGTCCTTGACCCGCTCATAGCGGATCGAGCGCCCGGCCTTGATCTCGGCCACCTTGTACGGGCCGCTGCCCAGCGGAATCTCCAGGTTGCCCTTGGAGAAGTCGCGGCCCTCCCAGTAATGCTTGGGCAACACTGTCAGTTGCCCAAGGATCAGCGGCAGTTCGCGGTTGTTGGTGCGCTTGAACTTGAACAGCACCCGCAGCGGGTCTTCGGCGATCACTTCGTCGACATCGGCGTAGTAGGTCTTGAAGATCGGCGAGCCGTCCTTCATCAGTGTCTGGAAGCTGAACACCACGTCTTCGGCACGGATCGGGTGGCCGTCGTGGAAGCGCGCTTCGGGGCGAATGTAGAAGCGCACCCAGCTGTTGTCCGGGGCCTTTTCGATCTTGCCGGCCACCAGCCCGTATTCGGTGATGGGTTCGTCCAGGCTTTGCTGGGCGAGGGTGTCGTAGATCAGGCCGATATCATCTGCCGGCACGCCCTTGCTGATGAATGGGTTGAGGCTGTCGAAGCTGCCCATGCTGGATACGCGGAAGGTGCCACCCTTGGGGGCATCCGGATTTACGTAGTCGACGTGTTTGAAATCGGCGGGGTACTTGGGCGGTTCGTTGTAGAGGGTCAGGGCATGTTGCGGGGCCGCATTGGCCGCGGCGCAAAACAGCAGGCTGCCAAGGATCGCAGTACGCAAAGGTATCATTGGGCTTTCTCCGAAGCTTTCAGCCACCATGCGCTCAGGCCCAGGCTGTAGGGCGGCGTGGTGACGAAGGCGAACCGGTTGCGGTACGCCAGGCGATGATAGTTGAGGTACCAGTTGGGAATACTGTAGTGCTGCCACAGCAGGACGCGGTCCAGCGCCCGGCCGGCGGCCAACTGTTCTTCACGGGTTTGCGCCGCCAGCAGTTGGTCCAGCAGGTGGTCGACCACCGGGTTGGCGATGCCTGCGTAATTCTTGCTGCCCTTGATCCCCGCCTGGCTGGAGTGGAAATACTGCCACTGCTCAAGGCCGGGGCTGAGGGTCTGGTTGAGGGTCATCAGAATCATGTCGAAGTCGAACTGATCGAGGCGTTGTTTGTACTGTGCGCGGTCTACCGTGCGCAAGCGGGCATCGACGCCGATGCTTGTCAGATTCTCGACATAGGGCTGCAGGATGCGCTCCAGGTTCGGGTTCACCAGCAGAATCTCCAGCCTCAGCGGCTGCCCGTCACTGTTGAGCAAGCGTTGCCCGGACAGCTTCCAGCCGGCGTCCGCCAACAATGCGAGGGCGCGGCGCATCGTGTCGCGAGGAATGCCGCGACCGTCGGTCTGGGGCAGGCTGAAGGGCTGGGTAAACAGGTTGGCCGGCAGTTGGTCGCGATAGGGCGACAGCATCAGCCACTCATGGCCGGTCGGCACGCCGGTGGCGGAGAATTCGCTGTTGGGGTAATAGCTGAGGCTGCGTTTATAGGCGCCGCTGAACAGGGTGCGGTTGGTCCACTCGAAATCGAACATCAGCCCCAAGGCTTCGCGGACCTTGGCCTGGCTGAAGGCCGGGCGCCGGCTGTTCATGAACAGTCCCTGGCTCTGGGTCGGTATCTGGTGGGCGATCTGCGCCTTGATCACATCGCCGCGGTTGACCGCCGGGAAGTTGTAGCCGTTGGCCCAGTTCTTCGCCTGGTGCTCGATATAGATATCGAACTCGCCGGCCTTGAACGCTTCGAAGGCCACGTCGCTGTCTCGGTAGAACTCCACCTCGACCTTGTCGTAGTTATACAAACCACGGTTGACCGCCAGGTCCTTGCCCCAGTAATCCTTGACCCGCTCGAACACCAGTTGTCGCCCGGGGCTGACCTTGCTGATGCGGTAAGGTCCACTGCCCAGCGGCGGTTCGAACGTGGTGGCCTTGAAGTCGCGGTTTTTCCAGTAATGCTGGGGCAATACCGGTAGCTCGCCCAGGCGCAGGATCAGCAACGGGTTGCCGGCGCGCTTGAACACAAAACGAATGCGATGCCGGTTAAGAATGTCGACCCGGGCCACTTCCTGCAGGTTGGTGCGGTACTGCGGGTGGCCTTCGGTCAGCAGCGTGCGATAGGAAAACGCCACGTCGTAGGCGGTGATCGGCTTGCCATCGTGAAACCGCGCTTCAGGGCGCAGGTTGAACACTACCCAGCTACGGTCCTCGCTGTATTCCACCGATTGGGCAATCAGGCCGTAGCTGGAAGTCGGCTCATCGCCAGAGGGGGCGTACTGACCGGTGCCTACCATCAGCGGCTCATTGAGCTCGTTGACGCCGTATTGCAGGAAGTTGGCGGTGGAGACCGGGCTGGAACCCTTGAAGGTGTACGGGTTGAGGGTGTCGAAAGTGCCAAACGCCATGACCCGCAAGGTGCCGCCCTTGGGCGCTGCGGGGTTTACCCAGTCGAAGTGGGTGAATTTGGCCGGGTACTTGAGCGTGCCGAACTGCGCATAACCGTGGCTCTCGGTAATGGTCGCGTTCGCGGAAAAGCTCAAGGCCAGACTTATTAGTAGAAGGAGGGGACGCTTCAAGTCAGGGATCCGATCCAGGCGGCTTGGGCTTTATGAACCGTACAGTAACAGCTTGTTCCGATTGGAAAAAGGCTGGCGCCGCAGGAGGGAGACTACAGGCTTGGATGGGGGTTGGCAGGGTGAAGAACAAAGGGGGAGCTGTTGCCAGTTCCCCCTCGTGTTTGCTGCTTAGCGCGGCCCGGAAACCACCAGCATCTGCCCAGGTTTCAGGGCCTGGCCAGTGCGTGGGTTCCAGCGCTTGAGATGTTGCATCTCGACGTTGAAGCGTTTGGCGACGATGTACAGCGAATCGCCTTTCTTGACCTTGTACTGCACCGGCTTCTTGCTGTCGGCCTTGGCCACCAGCTTGCGGGTGTCCTGCATTACCAGGGTCTGGCCGACCTTGAGCGCCTGCCCGTTGAGCTTGTTCCAGCGCTGCAGGTCATGTACATCGACCTTGTTGGCCTTGGCGATCAGCGTCAGGTTGTCGCCGCTGCGCACCTTGTAGTTGCGGGTGCGACCGGCAATGGCCTTGTGCTCAACGTCGTCGAACACCGGCTTTTTCGGGCGCATGCTCAGCAATTCTTCGGGCTTCATCGCCGAAAGGCTGCTGGCCAGCAACTGCGCCTTGGACGTCGGCACCAGCAAATGCTGCGGGCCGTCCAGGGTGGTGCGCTGTTTCAAGGCCGGGTTGAGCTGGAACAGTTCGTCTTCGTCAATCTCGGCCAGCGCGGCGACCCGTGACAGGTCCATGCTGGTCTTGATTTCTACCACTTCGAAGTACGGCGTGTTGGCGATCGGGTTCAAGTTGACGCCATACGCCTCGGGGGCCAGCACCACCTGGGACAGCGCCAGGAACTTGGGCACGTAGTCCTTGGTTTCCTGGGGCAGAGGCAGGTTCCAGTAGTCCGTCGGCAAACCGAGCTTCTCGTTACGCTCGATGGCCCGGCTGACCGTGCCCTCACCGGCGTTGTAAGCCGCCAGGGCCAGCAACCAGTCGCCGTTGAACATGTCATGCAGGCGCGTCAGGTAGTCGAGGGCGGCGGTGGTGGAGGCGGTGATGTCGCGGCGGCCGTCGTAGGCGCGGGTCTGGCGCAGGTTGAAATAGCGCCCGGTGGCGGGAACGAACTGCCACAGGCCGACCGCATCGCTGCGGGAATAGGCCATTGGGTTGTAGGCACTTTCAATCACTGGCAGCAGCGCCAGCTCCAGCGGCATGTTGCGTTCTTCAAGGCGTTCGACGATGTAATGAATGTAGAGGCTGCCGCGTTCGCCGGCGTTCTCGAGGAAGGATGGGTTGCTGGCAAACCACAATCGTTGCTGTTCAATGCGCGGGTTGACGCCTAACCCGTCCTGCAATTGAAAGCCCCGGCGCATGCGTTCCCAGACATCCTGGGGCACTTCCGGGCTTGGCTTCTCTGATAGCCAAAGGGGTTTTTGCTTGATCTTGGCGGTAAGGTTTGGCTTGGGTTGCACGGTGGATTGTGCGGCAAAATGGGTCGATTGGCAGCCCGCCAGAGTAGCGGACACAGCCACCGCCACGGCTTGAGCCAGGCGGGTCAATGCGTCTGAATGGTTGGTTTTACGAATAGATGACGACATTGGCTGGAAGTAAGTTCCGGGCAAAAATGTCGGGCGATTCTAGAAAGCGCGTGGGTTGCGGTCAACCATTCAGAAATTACGTACTAAATTCCGCGCGCTTAGAACGTATCTTTCCACGACCTCAAGCTAGCAAACACCTCACTCCCGGCCCGGTTATCGCGGCCATTCCGTTCGTCCGCTTTTTCTTTAACGGATGTTTCAGAGGTCCGCAGAAAAGGGTTAGTGCGTTTTTCCAGGGCCAAAGTCGAAGGCAATGTTATCTGGCCGTTCGCCCGCAGTTGCCGCACGTTCTCCACCCGTTCGGCGATATCCGCGTTATGCGGTTCCACGGCCTGGGCGAATTTCAGGTTACTTTGTGTGTATTCGTGGGTGCAGTACACCAGCGTGTTGGCCGGCAAGGCCGCCAGGCGCTCCAGTGAGGTGTGCATTTGCTGCGGGGTGCCTTCGAACAGGCGGCCACAACCGGCGGCGAAGAGGGTGTCGCCACAGAACAGCACGCCCTCGTGATAAAAGGCGATGTGCCCCAGGGTATGGCCGGGTACGGCAAACACCTCGAAGTCCCAACCCAGCACGTTGATGCGGTCGTTATCCTGGAGTGCCACGTCCCGCGCCGGGATCTTTTCATTTGCCGGGCCGTAGACCGTGGCGCCTGAAACACTTTTAAGTTGCTCGACGCCGCCGACATGATCATGGTGATGGTGAGTCACCAGGATGTCGCTGAGGGTCCACTCGGGATGCTGCTGGAGCCAGGCCAGCACGGGCGCGGCATCACCGGGATCGACCACCGCGCAGCGCTTGTTCGGCTGATCCTGTAACAACCAGATGTAGTTATCGGTGAAGGCGGGCAGGGCACTGATCTGTATCATTCTTTGATTCGCCAAGCTGAACACATTGGTGCATCTTAGAGCTTCTTGGCGCGTTGGAGAATGCAATGACTGATAAAGCGTTCGCCCAGGCCGATCCCGAGTGGCTGGCACTGATCGGTGCCGCCCGTGAATGGCTGTCCGGGCCTGTCGGGCAATTTTTACTGGATGAAGAACGGCGCATGCTCGAAGACGAGCTGGGTCGGTTCTTTGGTGGTTACCTGGTGCATTACGGGCCGTCGGCACAAACCCCGCCGTCGGCACCCCAGGTGCAACGCAATGTGCGCCTGGGGGCGCCGCTGCCGGGGGTTGAAATCGTCTGCGAGGAGCAGGCCTGGCCGTTGAGCGAGCATGCGGCCGATGTGGTGGTGATGCAGCATGGCCTGGATTTCTGCCTGTCGCCCCACGGTTTGCTGCGCGAAGCGGCCAGCAGCGTGCGCCCTGGTGGCCATTTGCTGATCATTGGCATCAACCCCTGGAGCAGTTGGGGCTTGCGCCATGTGTTCGCCCATGACGGGCTGCGCCAGGCGCGCTGCATCTCGCCGTCGCGAGTCGGCGACTGGTTGAACCTGCTGGGCTTTGCGCTGGAGAAACGCCGCTTCGGGTGCTATCGTCCGCCGCTTGCGTCTGCCAAGTGGCAAGGCCGGCTGGCCGGCTGGGAACGCAGGGCCGGTGCCTGGCAATTGTCCGGCGGGGGTTTCTACCTGTTGGTGGCGCGCAAGATCGTCGTTGGCCTGCGCCCGGTGCGCCAGGTGCGTCGCGAGCCGATGGGCAAGCTGGTGCCGATGCCGATGGCCAAGGTCAATCGCAAGCAGAGCGAACAGTAAACATACCTTTTTGATTTCAGGTCGAGCCTCTCGACCTCGGGCACTTGTCGGTCGATTATCGGCAACCCGCTTTGATGGATCCCGCTTTAATGGACAGTGAAATGACCGATACCGTAGAACTCTTCACCGATGGCGCCTGCAAGGGCAACCCCGGCCCCGGCGGATGGGGCGCCTTGCTGGTGTGCAAGGGCGTGGAGAAGGAACTGTGGGGCGGCGAAGCCAACACCACCAACAACCGCATGGAGCTGATGGGCGCGATCCGTGGCCTGGAAGAGCTCAAGCGCCGTTGCGACGTATTGCTGGTGACCGACTCCCAGTACGTGATGAAGGGCATCAACGAGTGGATGGTCAACTGGAAGAAGCGCGGCTGGAAGACTGCGGCCAAGGAGCCGGTGAAAAACGCCGACCTGTGGCAATTGCTCGATGAGCAATGCAATCGCCACAACATCACCTGGAAATGGGTGCGCGGGCACATCGGCCATCCCGGCAACGAGCGGGCCGACCAACTGGCCAACCGCGGTGTGGATGAAGTGCGCGGCTACAAACAGAGCTGATGCCGGTTGACGTGTTAAGATCCCGCCCTTTGAAATGTACCAAACCGTTGAGAGCTGAACCCTGATGGCCATCCGATCTGTTGTACTCGATACCGAAACCACCGGCATGCCGGTGACCGACGGCCACCGGATCATTGAAATCGGCTGTGTCGAACTGATGGGCCGCCGCCTCACCGGCCGGCACTTCCACGTCTACCTGCAACCGGATCGGGAAAGTGACGAAGGCGCCATCGGCGTCCACGGCATCACCAACGAATTCCTGGTGGGCAAGCCACGGTTTGCCGAAGTGGCGGATGAGTTCTTTGAGTTCATCAACGGCGCGCAACTGATCATCCATAACGCGGCGTTCGACGTTGGCTTCATCAACAACGAATTCGCGCTGATGGGGCAGACCGACCGGGCTGATATCACCCGGCACTGCTCGATCCTCGACACCTTGATGATGGCGCGTGAGCGTCACCCGGGCCAGCGCAACAGCCTCGATGCGTTGTGCAAACGCTATGGCGTCGACAACTCCGGCCGTGAACTCCACGGCGCGTTGCTCGACTCCGAGATTCTCGCTGACGTCTACCTCACCATGACCGGTGGCCAGACCAGCCTGTCCCTGGCCGGTAATGCCTCGGACGGCAATGGTTCGGCGGAGGGCTCGGGCAATCGTCCTTCGGAAATCCGCCGCCTGCCAGCGGATCGCCAGCCCACCACGATCATTCGTGCCAGCGAGCAGGACATGGCCGAGCATGCAGCGCGCCTCGAGGCGATCGCCAAGTCTGCCGGCGCACCCGCGTTGTGGACCCAATTGACCCAGCAATAACCGTTATCCCAGCGCCAGCCCCTGGCTGGCCCTGATCAAGTCATAAGCCTTGCGCGCAATCGGGTTCGCCGTGTTCGGACGGATCCACAGGTAGTACGTCACCTCCGGCATCCTCGGCAATCCATCGTTTTCCCCCAATACCCGCATATCCGGCCCTAGCATCTCCATGCTTCGCGGGGTCACGCCCAGCCCTGCGCGGGTTGCCGCCTTGATACCGATCAGGTTCGATGCCAGGTACGCCTGGCGCCACGGGATATTCGCCCGTTCCAGCGCCTCAAGGGCGTAGCGCCGATAAATGCTCGGCTCATCCACCAGAATCAATGGCAGCGGCTCGCTTGGCGAGTGAATGTATTGCGCCGAACAAATCCACCACACCGGCGAGGTGCGCAGCGCAAAGCCTTCGAGGTTGGCATCGGCGCGGGTGGAAATCACCATGTCGACCTTGCCCCGGTGCAGGTCATCCATCAGGAACGGGCTGCGCCCGACGTCGATCTCCAGGCGCAGGCGCGGTGCCGAGCGGGCGATGTGGCTGAGGATCGGCGGCAGGATGGTGTCGGCGATGTCGTGGGGCGAGCCGATACGCAGTACGCCGCTGAGGCTGCTTTCCCGCAGGGAATTGAGTGCATCGTCATTCAGCGAGAGCATCTGCCGCGCATGCCGCAACAGTTGCATCCCGGGTTCTGTCAGTTGTTTTTGCCGGCCACGTTTTTCAAACAGGCTGACGCCCACTTGTTGTTCCAGACGCTGCATATGCTGGGTGACGGAAGATTGTGTGCGTGCAAGGTGAGTGCCGGCTTCGGCAAAGCTGTGGTGGTCGACCACGGCGATAAAGGTGCGGAGCAGTTCAAGATCGAGGGTCGACATGGCCATTCCAGGGCGTTTTTATATCAAGGGTGCGAAGATAAATATTACAGATGTTTATGTTTTGTCGCGCCGGGTTTTTACGAGGGCTAATGAATTCGAGTATATGGCCAAAAGTCAGCGCGTCCATATACGGGAAGTTATAACGATATTAGATATTTGAATTTCCGTTAGCCCGGCACTCTCCCTAGCATGCCCCCACATCAGGTCGGGGTACGCCGATCGCTAATGAGGGGGGTTCCATGGGGTTTGTGCGCGCGGCGGTAAAACGAAGGTTGCCTGTGGTCCTGGGCGCGTTGATCGCCCTGGGCGGCAGCGCAGTGGCTCAGGCCGATGCGACCCTGGAAAAGATCCAGCAGCGCCATGTGCTGGTGGTCGGCGTGCTGCTGTCTGGCGGGCCGTTTGGCGGCATCGACCCCACCACCCAGAAGCCCAGGGGCTTGAACGTCGACCTGGCCAACGAGCTGGGTCGTCAGTTGGGCGCCGAGGTGCAGCTGGTGCCGGTATTGCCGGCCAACCGTGTGCAGTTCCTGCAACAGGGCAAGGTCGACCTGCTGATCGCCAATATGGAATGGACCGCCGAGCGTGGCGAGATCCTCGGGTTCGTGCCGACGCCGTTCTACAAGATCGGCGGCACTGCTGCCGTACTCAAGGACAGCAAGATCACTCGCTGGGAAGATCTCAAGGACCAGCCGGTGTGCACCTCCCAGGGCAGCAGCTACGTCAAGCCGTTGACCGAACTGGGCGCGCAGATCAAGGCCTTCAAGAGCTCTTCGGAATCCCTGCTGGCCCTGCGCGGCAACAACTGCGTCGCCGCGGTGCATGACTCCACCCTGGTCAACCCGCTGATCAACGACAGCGCCGAATGGAAGGATTACCGCACCCTCAGTCCCGAGCTGAACCCGGCGCCATCGGTAATCTGGACCCGCCGTGGCGAGAGCGACACCCAGGCCAAACTCGACCCCATCGTCAAGGACCTGCACCGCAGCGGCTGGCTGATCGAAGCCCAGACCCGCAACCACATCACCCCGGCGTCCCCGGCGCTGGTGGAGTTGCAAAAACAGTTCAAGGGCGCCTGACACATGACATTGAGAACCCTGACTGCCTTGGGCCTGGCACTGTGCGCCAGCCTGGCCCACGCCGACGCCACCCTCGACAAGATCCAGCAACGCCACGCCATCAGCGTCGGCGTGATCCTCAGCGGTCCGCCGTTTGGCACCATCGACCCCAAGACCGGCGAACACCTGGGCTACAACGTCGAACTGGCCAAGGGCCTGGGCCAGGCGCTGGGTGTGGAGACCAGGACCGTTTCGGTACTGGCGCCCAACCGCGTGCAGTTCCTGCAACAGGGCAAGGTCGACGTGCTGATCGCCAACATGCAGTACACCGACGAACGCGCCGAGATTCTCGACTACGTGCCCACGCCCTATGAAGAAGTCGGCGGCGCGGCGTTGATCCGCAAAGGCGCCGGCATCACCCAGTGGGCCGACCTCAAGGGCAAGCCGGTGTGCGTGTCCCAGGGCAGCAACTTCATCAAGCCGTTGCAGGAAACCTACGGCGCGCAGATCAAGGCGTTCCGCAGCCAGTCCGAATCCCTGCTGTCGTTGCGCGGCAATGGCTGTGTGGCGGCGGTGCACGTCAGCCCGACCATGCACGCGCTGCTCGGCGATGCCGAATGGTCCGGCTACGAGATCCCGTTGCCGGGGGATTTGATCCCGTCCAAATCCGTGATCTGGATCCGTAAAGGCGAACACGACACCCAGGCCAGGCTCGACGCCATCGTGCGCGACTGGCATCGCAGCGGCTGGTTGATCGCCCTCGGCGAACGTACCGGCATGGCTCCGTCCCAAGCCCTGCGTGATCTGCACGAGCAGTACAGCCATGAGTGAAGCGCTATTCGCCACCCTGCAACAACTGCTCGGCGCCGCCCATGTGCAGCGCAGTGAAGATGCCGCCCAGTACCTGACCGACAAACAGGGCCGCTACACCGGCCAGGTGATCGCCGTGGTGCACCCGGCCAACACCGAGGAAGTGGCCGCCGTGGTGCGTGCGTGTGTCGCCCTGGAAGCGCCCATCGTGGTCCAGGGCGGCAACACCGGCCTGATGGCGGGTGCCACACCGGATGCCAGCGGCCGCGCGGTATTGTTGCTGCTCGACCGCATGAACCGGGTGCGCGTGATCGATACCGACAACGACACCCTGACCGTCGAAGCCGGCTGCATCCTGCAAAACATCCAGGACGTGGCCCGTGAAGCCGGTCGCCTGTTTCCATTGAGTCTTGGCGCCGAAGGCAGTTGCACCATCGGCGGCAACCTTGGCACCAATGCAGGCGGCACCGCCGTGCTGCGTTATGGCAACACCCGCGAGTTGACCCTGGGCCTGGAAGTAGTGACCGCCGAAGGCGAAATCTGGAATGGCCTGCGAGGGTTGCGCAAGGACAACACCGGCTACGACCTGCGGGATTTGTACGTGGGCAGCGAAGGTACCCTCGGGATTATCACCGCCGCGACCCTGAAGCTGTTCCCGCTGCCCAAGGCCCAGGCGACAGCGCTGCTGGCGTTTGACGAGTTGGCCCAGGCGGTGGCGTTCCTGTCCCATGCCCGCGCCGGTTTTGGTGCAAACCTCACTGCATTCGAATTGCTCAGCGCCGATTGCCTGGCGTTGTTGCGCGAGCAATTTCCCGAGGGCCCGCAACCGTTTCTCAACGCCAGCCAACCCTGGTTTGCCTTGCTGGAGCTGTCGGATAACCACGGTGAAACCCACGCCCGCGAAGCCTTCGAAACGGTCCTCGGTGAAGCCTTCGAACAGTCACTGCTGGCCGACGCACTGATCGCCGAAAGCCTGGCGCAAAGCGAAGCGCTATGGCTGCTGCGGGAGAACATGAGCGAAGCGCAGAAGCGTGCCGGACGCAATATGAAGCACGATATCTCGGTGCCCATTTCGCAAATCGTCGCCTTCGTCGCCCATACCGATGCGCTGTTGCAGACGCATTTCCCCGGTGTTCGCAACTTCACGTTCGGGCACCTGGGGGACGGCAACCTGCATTACAACGTGGCCCATCCGCTGGATTCAACGGTCGACGAGCACATGCGCAACTACGCCGAATTGAGCTTGCTGGTACACGACGGCGCCCATGCCCACGGCGGCTCCATCAGCGCCGAACACGGGATTGGCCAGCGCAAGGTCGGCCTGCTGGGCCGCTACAAAAGCCCGGTGGAACTGGACCTGATGCGCCGCATCAAGCGGGCCCTCGACCCGAAAAACCTGCTCAATCCCGGCAAAGTCATTGAGGTGCAGCCATGACCGTTCGCTTGTCCAAGCGGGTGCAGCGCGTGTCGCTGTCGGCCAATGCGGCGGCCAAATCCCGCGCCACGGAACTGCGTGACGCCGGCCGCGACATCCTGGACCTGACCACCGGCGAGCCGGATTTCGATACCCCGGAGCACATCAAGCAAGCCGCCTGCGCAGCCATTGCTGCGGGCGCCACCAAGTACACGCCGACACCCGGGGTAAAAGCCTTGCGCGTGGCCGTGCAGCGAAAACTGGCCGAAGAAAACCACCTGGACTATTCGCTGCCGAATATCGTGATCGCCAACGGCGCGAAACAAATCATCTTCAACGCCTTCGCCGCAACCCTCGACGATGGCGATCAAGTGCTGGTGCCGACGCCTTACTGGCCGTCGTTCCCCGACAGCGTGCGCTTCAACGGTGGCGAGCCGGTTTTTATCGAGTGCGGGCTGGAGCAGGGCTGCAAACTGCTGCCCGCCCAGCTGGAGCAACACATCAATCAACGCACCCGCTGGCTGATCCTTAACGGCCCGGGCAACCCGAGCGGTGCGGTGTATAGCGAGGCTGAACTGCACGCGCTGGCCGAGGTGCTGCGTCGCCATCCCCAGGTGCTGGTGCTGCTGGATGAACTCTACGAACACATCCGCTTCGACGGGCGCCCGGCCCAGAGCCTGCTGAACGTCGCGCCGGATTTGCAGGACCGTTGCCTGCTGGTGGGCGGCGTGTCCAAGACCTACGCCATGACGGGCTGGCGCATCGGTTTCGGCGCCGGGCCGCAGGCCTTGACCCATGCAATGGCGGTTGTTCAGTCGCAATCCACCTCCGGTGCTTCCTCCGTGGGCCAGGCCGCTGCATTGGCTGCATTCACCGGCGGGCTGGGCTTTTTGGCCGAGCAGGTAGCGGCCTATCAGCTGCGCCGGGACCTGTTGATGATGGCCCTCGGCACCGTCGTGGGCCTGGAAGTACTCGAACCCCAGGGCGGCTTTTTCGTGTTCGTGCGTTGCGCCGGTTTGCTTGGCCGCTATCGCCCGGACGGTCAGTGCCTGAACGATGACGGCGATGTCGTCGCGTACTTGCTGGAGGAGGGCGTCGCCGGAGTAGCGGGCAGTGCCTACGGCCTGTCGCCGTGGTTTCGCCTGTCCATCGCCACGGCGACCGACAGCGTGGCCGAGGCCGGCCGCCGTATCGCTGTCGCCTGCGGCAAGCTGCGGGGCGTCGAATGAGTCATTGGCTGGAGCTTTTTGTGCGCTGGGCCGCCGGTATCGGCCTCAACTACAGCTTCCTGCTGGATGCCTATCAGCGCGGCACCCTGGAGCAGGGCGCGCTGACCACGGTGCTGTTGTGCCTGTTCACCATCGTCGGCAGCCTGCTGGCCGGGATCAGCCTGGCGGCGCTGCTGACTTCCGGCAACCCGTGGCTGGCCAAACCGGCGCGGGTGTTTATCGAAGTCACCCGCAACACGCCGACCCTGGTGCAGCTGTACTGCGCATTCCTGGTGTTGAACATGCTGCTGACCCAGGCCGTCGGCGCGGCCAACCCGCTGACGCCGTTTGCCTGGGTGGTGATCGTGATTTCGCTGCACAAGGGCGCGTTCCACGCCGAAGCCCTGCGCGCCGGCATCGAAGCGGTGCCCGCCGTGACCCTGGAAGCCGCCAGCTCCCTGGCGTTCAGCAGTCGGCAATTGCTGTGGAATGTGCAGTTGCCGTTGGCCCTGCGCTTCGCGCTGCCGTCGCTGATCAACAACCTGATCGACCTGGTGAAAATGACCGCCGTGGCCTCGGCCATCGCCGTGGGCGACATCACTTACGCCTCGATCATGATCTGGACCCAGAGCGATAACGTGCTGGAGCTGATGATTCTGATCCTGAGCTTTTTCGGCTTGCTGAGTTTTACCGTCAATTGTGTGGGGCGCTGGCTGGAAGCGCGCCTGAGGATGCCCGGCTATGGCCATTGATTCATTCCCGGTGCTGTCGGCGTTGCTGCAATGGTCGCCGGCGCTGGTGACTGGTTTCGGCCAGAACATCCTGATCAGCCTGGTGGCGATTGGTCTTGGTTCGCTGCTGGGCCTGATGGTGGGCGCGTTGGCCCTGTCACCCCTTCGCCTGCTTCGGTTGCCCGCGCGGATCTGGGTGCAGGTTTTCCGCAATGCACCGTGGCTGGTGCTGATCTATTTCACCACCTACGTGTTCCCGTTCGAGATCCATATCGGCAGCAGCTACGTGTCGTTCCCGGACTGGGTCAAGGTGACGATTGGCCTGGCATTGCCGGCCAGCGCCAACGTGGCGGAGATCTTTCGCGGCGCCATCGGCTCGATCCCCAGCACCCAGTGGGAGGCGGCGCGCTCACTGGCATTTACCCGCGGCCAGATATTCAGCTCGATCATTCTGCCCCAGTGCTTCAAGCGCATGTTGCCGCCGTGGATGAACCTCTACGCGGTGGTCACCATGGGCACCGCCCTGGCGTCGCTGGTGGGCGTGCACGACGTGATCGATACCGCACAGATCGCCAGCAACACCGTGAACATGACCGGCTTTACCGTGGTGATCTACCTGAGTTTGCTGGTGCTGTTCTTTGCCTACTGCTACCCGATTTCCCGTTTGACCCAACGCCTGGAGCGCCGTTATGCCTTCTATTGAACCCCTGGTCAGCCTGCGGGATTTGCAGCTGTCGTTCGGTGACAACCGGGTGCTCAAGGGCATCGACCTCGACGTGCATCGCGGCCAGGCGGTGTCGATCATCGGCCCGTCGGGCTCGGGCAAGTCGACCATCCTGCGTTGCATCACCGGCCTGTTGCAGCCTCAGCGCGGCACCATTCGCGTGGGCGAAACCCGGGTCGATACGCTGACCCAGGAAGCCCAGCGCATCGAGTTGCGCAAGCGTGTGGGTTTTGTATTCCAGCAATACAACCTGTTCCCGCATTTGTCCGTGCTGGAAAACCTGGTGATCGCCCCGCGCAAGGTGCTCGGTCGCAACCGTGCCGATGCCGAGAAAGATGCCCGGGCGCTGTTGGCCAAGGTGCGCATGGAGCACAAGGCCGATGCCTATCCGGGCCAATTGTCCGGCGGCCAACAGCAGCGGGTGGCGATTGCCCGGGCGTTGGCGATGCGCCCCGAGCTGATCCTGTTCGATGAAGTGACCTCGGCCCTGGACCCGGAAACCGTCGGTGAAGTACTGACGGTGATTCGCGAGCTGACCGAAGAAGGCATGACCTGCGTGCTGGTGACCCACGAAATGCGCTTTGCCGAAGAGATCAGCGACATCGTCTATTTCACCGAAAACGGCGTGATCGTCGAGCACGGCAGCGCCGAGCAGATCTTCCAGCGCCCCACCAGTGAACGGACCCAGGAATTCCTGCGCCATGCCTTGGGCGATCCCGGCCGTCGGCCGCCGATCGCCAACGATCCGTACCTGTTGACCAACCTGAGCCGCTACACCCTGTCCGTCTAACAAGAGGAACCTCGTCATGAGTACCGCAAACCGTGCCGCCGTTATCGAAGACTTCCTGCAGCAGATCCGCGTCATCAACCAGCGTGGCGTAGACCGCGCGGCCCTGGTGGAAATCGTCGGGCTGCTGGAAACCCTGGCCGAGCGCCGGGACCTGTTCAACTTCAGCGAATTCCCCGCGCCGGTGCCGGGCCAGGGCAGTACCGCGTTCCGCTATCGCCTGAACGACGACGGCGACACGCCCACCCTGTACCTGAACTCGTTGCTGCCGGGCAAAAGCACCATCCCGCACAACCACGAAACCTGGGCGATCATCAGTGCCGTTGAAGGCCAGGAAATCAACTACGTGTATGGCCGCAACGATGAAGGGCGTGAGGAAGGCTTCACCACCCTGACCCTTGAGAAAGAAGTCGTCGTGCAGCCGGGCACCTCTATCTCGTTCCTCGGTGAAGACCTGCACGGGATTCGCGTTGAGGGTGAGCAGGCGACCTTGCATTTCCACCTGTACGGCTTGCCGCTGGAATCCCTCAATGGCCGTTACGGCGTTGAAGCAGACGGCCGGATCCTCAACTACAACGCCTCGCAGATGGCGCCTTCAATCCGGGCCTATTCCTGAGCACAACACACATCAAATGTGGGAGCGGGCTTGCTCGCGAATGGGGTGTGTCAGCCAATGAATGCGTTTCTGACCCACCGCATTCGCGAGCAAGCCCGCTCCCACAATTGGATCCGCGTTCATCCAGGGTTTTTTATGATTGATCTGTATTACTGGCCTACGGGCAACGGCCTGAAAGTCGGCATCCTGCTGGAAGAGCTGGAGGCGGAGTACCGCCTGATTCCGGTCAACATCCGCGAAGGCGCGCAGAAGCAGGAAAGCTTCCAGCGCATCAGTGCGAATGGGCGGATTCCGGCGATTGTCGACCACCGCCTTGAAGCACCCCTGAGCCTGTTCGAGTCCGGGGCGATCCTGAACTACCTGGCGGACAAGGCTGGGCGCTTCCTGCCGCCCGCCGGTACCGCCGAGCGCCAGAAGGTCCAGGAATGGCTGTTCTGGCAGGTAGGGCATATCACCCCGTACCTGAGCCAGTTGCAGCTGTTCAAGGAGAAGGCCCCGGAACCGATTCCCTTTGCCCTGGACCTGCTGAACGCCGAAGCCACGCGCCTGTATCGGGTGCTGGAGCAGCGCCTGGCGGAGGTGCCGTATGTGGCGGGCGAATACTCGGTGGCCGACATGGCGATCTTCCCGTGGATCCAGCCCCTGCGCCAAGGCCAGGACCTGGCGGACTACCCGAACATCCAGGCCTGGCGTCTGCGCATCAAGGCGCGCCCGGCAGTCCAGCGGGCCTATGCCAAGGGCCGTGAAGTGGCCGCCGGCGAGCGTTCGCTGGCCTTGCAGTAACCCATCTATTTTTTGCGGGACTTCCATGAGCCAGACCATCACACCCGGGCAATTGCAACAATGGCTGTTTGACGGCCAGGAAATCGCCCTGTTCGACGTACGCGAGCACGGCCAATACGGCGAGGCCCACCTGTTTCACGGGGTGAACCTGCCCTATAGCCGCCTGGAACTGGAGGTGCAGCGCCTGGCACCGAATCCCCGGGTGCGCCTGGTGATCTACGACCAGGACGGCGGCGATGTGGCTGCGCGCACGGCACTGCGTTTGCAAGCGCTGGGCTACCGCCATGTGCATGTGCTGGAAGGGGGTGCGAACGCTTGGCAGGCGGCGGGTTTGCAGTTGTTCGCCGGGGTGCATGTGCCGTCGAAAGCCTTTGGCGAATTGGTGGAAGAGGCCAGCCACACACCCCACGTCACCGCGCAGCAACTGGCGGACTGGCAGGCCACGGGCGAGCCGTTGGTGGTGCTGGACGGTCGGCCGTTCGATGAATACCGCAAGATGACCATTCCCGGTTCGATCTGCTGCCCCAATGGTGAGCTGGGTTACCGCGTGCACGACCTGGTGCCGGATGAAACCACGCCGATCGTGGTCAACTGCGCCGGGCGTACCCGCAGCATTATCGGCGCCCAGACGTTGATCAACCTCGGGGTGAAGAACCCGGTTTATGCCCTGGAAAACGGTACCCAGGGTTGGTACCTGGCGGATTTCAAGCTGGAGCACGGCAGCACCCGGCGTTATGCCGACCAGGTCTCGACGGATCTGGGCCGGCAGCGCGAGGCTGCCCGGCGGTTGGCGGAGCGGGCAGGGGTGGTCAGTGTCAAGGCGGAGCAGGTCCGGCAATGGGCGGCGGACCCGGCCCGTAGCCTGTTCCTGTGCGATGTGCGTACCGCTGAAGAATTTGCCGCCGGCAGTTTGCCGGGGGCGCAACACACGCCGGGCGGGCAATTGATCCAGTCCACCGACCTGTACATCGGCGTGCGTCAGGCACGGGTGGTGCTGCTGGACAGTGATGGTGTGCGTGCGCCGATTGTCGCCAGTTGGCTGCGGCAGTTGGGGCATGAGGCGTATGTGCTGGAGGGTGGCGTCCACAGTGGATTGGCGCTGGAGGTCAAGGAGGCCGTGCCCTTTGACGCGCTGCCGCTGATCTCGGTGCAGGCGCTGGCCGATGCGCTGAAGGACGGCACCGTGGACCTGGTGGACCTGCGCCCGAGCATGATCCATCGCAAGGGCCGGATTGTCGGTTCGCGCTGGTCGATTCGTTCGCGGTTGACCGCTGGTGGGCGTCCACTGGTGCTGCTGGCTGATGATCCGGCACTGGCCGCTTTTGCTGCGTTGGGCTTGGGCGGCGATGTGCGTTTGCTCGACGGCGGCTATTCCGCGTGGGTTGCGGCCGGTTTGCCGGTGATCGAGGATGCGCAAACGCCTCCGGACAACCAGTGCATCGACTTCCTGTTCTTCACCCACGACCGTCACAGCGGCAACAAGGACGCTGCCCGCCAATATCTCGCCTGGGAAATTGGCCTGTTGGCACAGATGAGCGAAGCGGAAATCGCCAGTCTCAAGCCGTTGTTGCCCGCGTCACGCGTGCGTACCCGGCTGATTCACGCGGCGCGTACCGAAGGCGGCAATGGTGGTCGGGCGGTGAACGTACCGATCACCCGCCTGAGCACCGTGCTGTTCGACAACCTGGCCCAGATGCGTGACGCGCGCTCCCGACGCGACAGTGAGCGGGTCCTGAGTTACGGCGCACGCGGCAATCCCACCGCTTTTGCCCTTGAAGACCTGGTCACCGAACTTGAGGGGGGCTATCGCACACGGCTGTATGGCACCGGGCTCGCCGCCGCGGCGCAGACGTTCCTGGCCTACCTGCGGCCCGGCGACCATGTGTTGATCACCGACGCCGTCTATTCGCCGGTGCGCAAACTGGCCCGGGAGTTCCTCCAGCCATTCGGCATCGAAGTCAGCTATTTCGCCCCGGACGGCAGCGGCCTGGAAGCGCAACTGCAGGCCAACACCAAAATGGTCTACGCCGAAGTGCCGGGTTCGCTGCTGTATGAGCTGTGTGACCTGCCCGCGCTAGCCGCACTGTGCAAGCCGCGGGGCATTCTGTTGGCGGTGGACAACACCTGGGGCTCGGCGTACCTGTACCGACCGCTGGCGCTGGGTGCCGACATCTCGATCATGGCCTTGACCAAGTACCTTGGCGGCCACAGTGACGTGATGATGGGCAGCGTCTGCACCACCGAAGCGGCATGGCCGGCCCTGGCGAAAATGAGCGATACCTTTGGCAATGCGGTGAGTGCCGACGATGCCTACCTGATCCTGCGTGGCGCACGCACCCTGGCTTCCCGGCTGGACGTGCACGAGCGCCAGGCGTTGAAGATTGCCCAGTGGTTGCAGGCGCAGCCGCAGGTCAGGCGGGTGTTTCATCCGGCACTGGCGGAGCATCCTGGCCACGCGCTGTGGAAGCGTGACTTCAGCGGGAGCAACGGTTTGCTGTCCTTCGAACTCGACCGCGCGGATGCCGGCTACGTCGAACGGTTTATCGACGGCCTGCAGCTGTTTGGCCTGGGCGCATCCTGGGGCGGCTTTGAAAGCCTGGTGACCCTGGCCGATACACAGGATCGCCAGAGCGCCGCCGACCGTGGATTGAACCCGGTGGTGCGCCTGCATGTGGGGCTGGAGGATGTGGAGGCGTTGATCGAGGATCTGCAGCGCGGGTTCGTGGCGGCGGGGCGTTGAGCCTCGCACCATGACAATTTGCGTCCGCCCATAGGTGCCCATCGAACTTTGTGTTTAACTTCGGCACCTGAAATTCGTTTCACTACCACCACTAGAAGGATTCCGTTCATGGCTCAAGTTACCCATAAAGGCAACCCTATCCAGGTCGACGGCGACTTGCCACAAGTCGGCGCCAAAGCGCCAGCCTTTACCCTGACTGCTGGCGATCTGTCGGACGCGACCCTGGCTACCTTTGCCGGCAAGCGCAAAGTGCTGAACATTTTCCCAAGCGTTGATACCCCGACCTGCGCGACTTCGGTTCGCAAGTTCAACGCCCAGGCCAACAGCGTGGACAACGCCGTGGTGCTGTGCATCTCCACTGACCTGCCATTTGCCCAGGCACGTTTCTGCGGCGCCGAAGGCCTGGAAAACGTTAAGAACCTGTCGGACTTCCGCGATGCCGGCTTTGCCGTTGACTACGGCGTTGCGATCGCCGCAGGCCCGCTGCGCGGCCTGACCGCCCGTGCCGTCGTGGTACTGGACGAGAACGACAACGTACTGCACAGCGAACTGGTCAGTGAAATCGGCCAAGAGCCGAACTACGAGGCAGCCCTGGCTGTTTTGAAGTAACTGTTACTACGCATTACTGTCGTTTTGCAGTAACACGCGTGATGCAGTATTACGGCCTGGCCTAGTCCAGGCCGTTTTTATTTGTGCTTCAGAGGCTTAGCCAGATAGCGAATGGACTAAGCACAGAAGTTAAAAGTTGTAATCCAAGGTAAATAGCCGGTAAAGGCGCTTTTCTTAACGCGCCCCAGTGCTTATCTTTCAGCCTCCCGAAGAAGAAGCTCTCGCACCCAATGGTTGATCACTCCATGCAATCCACCCCTCGTCACTCCCGCCGCTGGCTGTTCGGCCTTCTCGTGCTGCTGGTCATTGCCGGCCTGTGCTGGAAGTTCTGGCCTGGCACCAGCCACAAGGACAGCGCCGAGAAGAAGCCCGCCGGGCATGCCGGCAAGTCGGGGATGATGCGCCCGGGCTTTGGGGGTTCCACTGGCCCGGTGCCGGTGCGTGTGGCGCCGGCGGTGCTGGGCGAATTCCCGGTGTACTACAAGGCGCTGGGTACGGTGACGGCACTCAACACCATCAATGTGCGCAGCCGGGTTGGCGGAGAGCTGGTCAAGATCGCCTTTGAAGAGGGGCAGATGGTCAAGGCCGGTGACCTGCTGGCGGAAATCGACCCGCGCAGTTACCAGAATGCCTTGCTCCAGGCCCAGGGCACGTTGCTGCAGAACCAGGCCCAGCTGAAAAACGCCCAGGTCGACGTGCAGCGTTATCGCGACCTGTATGCCCAGGACAGTATCGCCAAGCAGACCCTGGACACCGCCGAAGCGCTGGTGTTGCAGTACCAGGGCACGGTCAAGACCAACCAGGGCGCGGTGGATGACGCCAAGCTCAACCTCGAATTCACCAAGATCCGCGCACCGATTACCGGGCGTGTCGGCCTGCGCCAGGTGGACGTGGGCAACCTCGTCGCCGCCAACGACACCACCTTCCTGGCGGTGATCACCCAGACCCAACCCATCAGCGTGGTCTTCACGTTGCCGGAAAACACCCTGGAAACCGTGCTGGCGCGTTATCACGCCGGCAACAAGCTGCCGGTGGAAGCCTGGGACCGTGGCGATGTCGCGGTGAAAGCCACGGGCGTGCTGCAGAGCCTCGATAACCAGATCGACGTCACCACCGGCACCCTGAAATTCAAGGCGCGGTTCGATAACAAGGACCAGGCGCTGTTCCCCAACCAGTTCGTGAACGTGCACTTGCTGGCCGACACCCTGCACAACGTGGTGCTGGCGCCGTCGGCGGCGATTCAGTTCGGCAATACCGGCACCTTCGTCTACGTGCTCGATGGCGACAAGAAGGTCAAGGTGCGTCCGCTGGTGATCGGTGATTCCGACGGCGACAACACCGTGGTCAAGCAAGGCCTGGCCGCCGGCGACCGCGTGGTGCTGGAAGGCACCGACCGCCTGAAGGACGGCAGTGACATTGAAGTGGTCAACGACAGCACTGAAGTGCCGACCACGCCGACCGAACACCTCCAGGGTCAACCGGCAGCCAAGACGCAACAAGGCCCGGCTGATGCCGCCAAGGCGCAAAAGGGCGGCGCATGAACCTCTCGCGGCTGTTCATCCTTCGCCCGGTAGCCACTACCCTGAGCATGCTGGCCATTGTCCTGGCTGGCGTGATCGCTTATCGCCTGCTGCCGGTCTCGGCCTTGCCCCAGGTGGATTACCCGACCATCCGGGTGATGACCCTGTACCCCGGCGCCAGTCCGGACGTAATGACCAGCGCGGTCACGGCGCCCCTTGAGCGTCAGTTCGGGCAGATGCCCGGCCTGACCCAAATGGCGTCCACCAGCTCCGGCGGCGCCTCGGTGCTGACCCTGCGTTTCAACCTCGACATCAACATGGATGTCGCTGAGCAACAGGTGCAGGCCGCGATCAACGCCGCCACCAACCTGCTGCCCAAGGACCTGCCGGCGCCGCCGGTGTACAACAAGGTCAACCCGGCGGATACCCCGGTGCTGACCCTGGCCATCACCTCCAAGACCATGTTGCTGCCCAAGCTCAATGACCTGGTCGACACGCGCATGGCGCAGAAGATCGCGCAGATCAGCGGCGTCGGCATGGTCAGCATCGCCGGCGGCCAGCGCCAGGCGGTGCGGATCAAGGTCAACCCCGAGGCACTGGCGGCCAACGGCCTGAACCTGTCGGATGTGCGCACCCTGATCGCCGCCTCCAACGTCAACCAGCCCAAGGGTAACTTTGACGGCCCCACGCGGGTGTCGATGCTCGACGCCAACGACCAGTTGGTCTCGCCCAAGGAATACGCCGAACTGATCCTCGCCTACAACAACGGCGCGCCGTTGCGGCTCAAGGATGTGGCGCAGATCGTCGACGGCGCCGAGAACGAACGCCTCGCGGCCTGGGCCAACGAAAACCAGGCGGTCCTGCTGAACATCCAGCGCCAGCCCGGGGCCAACGTCATCGAGGTGGTGGACCGGATCAAGGCGCTGTTGCCAAGCATCACCGACAACCTGCCGGCGGGCCTGGACGTGACGGTGCTTACCGACCGTACCCAGACCATCCGGGCCTCGGTCAAGGATGTACAACACGAATTGCTGATCGCCATTGCCCTGGTGGTGATGGTGACGTTCCTGTTCCTGCGCCGCTTCAGCGCGACCATCATTCCGTCCATCGCCGTGCCGCTGTCCCTGGTGGGCACCTTCGGCGTGATGTACCTCGCCGGTTTCTCCATCAACAACCTGACGCTGATGGCGCTGACCATCGCCACCGGTTTCGTGGTGGACGACGCCATCGTGATGCTGGAGAACATTTCCCGCTACATCGAGGAAGGCGATACACCGCTCAATGCGGCGCTCAAGGGCGCCAAGCAGATCGGCTTCACCCTGATTTCCCTGACCCTGTCGCTGATCGCGGTATTGATCCCGCTGCTGTTCATGGCGGACGTGGTGGGGCGCTTGTTCCGTGAATTCGCGATCACCCTGGCGGTGGCGATCCTGATTTCCCTGGTGGTGTCCCTGACCCTGACGCCGATGATGTGCGCGCGGTTGCTCAAGCGTGAGCCGAAAGAGGAAGAGCAGGGCCGTTTCTACAAGGCCAGCGGCGCCTGGATCGACTGGCTGATCGAGGCCTACGGGCGCAAGTTGCAGTGGGTGCTCAAGCATCAGCCGCTGACCCTGCTGGTGGCCATCGCCACCCTGGGCCTGACCGTGGTGTTGTACATGGTGGTGCCCAAGGGCTTCTTCCCGGTGCAGGACACCGGCGTGATCCAGGGCATTTCCGAAGCGCCACAGTCGATTTCCTTTGCGGCGATGAGCCAGCGCCAGCAGGAACTGGCGAAGATCATCCTCGAAGACCCGGCGGTGGAGAGCCTGTCGTCCTATATCGGGGTAGACGGTGATAACGCCACCCTCAACAGTGGGCGCCTGCTGATCAACCTCAAGCCCCACGGCGAACGGGACCTGAGCGCGGCACAGATCATCACGCGCCTGCAGCCGCAACTGGACAAGCTGGTGGGGATTCGCCTGTTCATGCAGCCGGTGCAGGACCTGACCATCGAAGACCGCGTCAGCCGTACCCAGTACCAGTTCAGCATGTCCTCGCCGGACGCCGAGCTGCTGGCCTTGTGGAGTGAAAAGCTGGTACACGCCCTCAGCCAGTTGCCGGAACTCTCCGACGTCGCCAGCGACCTGCAGGACAAGGGCTTGCAGGTGTACCTGGTGATCGACCGTGACGCCGCATCGCGCCTTGGTGTGTCGGTGTCGACCATCACCGACGCGCTGTACGACGCGTTCGGCCAGCGGCAGATATCCACCATCTACACCCAGGCCAGCCAGTACCGCGTGGTATTGCAGGCCCAGTCCGGTGAAACCCTCGGCCCGGACGCCCTGAACCAGATCCATGTGAAAACCACCGACGGTGGCCAGGTGCGGCTGTCGAGCCTGGCCCATGTGGAACAGCGCCAGGCCCAGTTGGCAATCGCGCATATCGGTCAGTTCCCGGCGGTGATGATGTCGTTCAACCTGGCCCCCGGCGTGGCGCTGGGCAAGGGCGTCGACCTGATCAACCAGACCCAGAAAGACATCGGCATGCCGGTGGGCGTGCAGACCCAGTTCCAGGGCGCGGCCCAGGCATTCGAGGCTTCGCTGTCGAGTACCTTGCTGCTGATCCTGGCGGCGGTGGTGACCATGTACATCGTGCTCGGGGTGCTCTACGAGAGCTACATCCACCCGATCACCATCCTCTCGACCCTGCCGTCGGCAGCGGTGGGCGCCTTGCTGGCCTTGCTGCTCAGTGGCAACGACCTGGGGATGATCGCGATCATCGGCATCATCCTGCTGATCGGCATCGTGAAGAAGAACGCGATCATGATGATCGACTTTGCCCTCGACGCTGAGCGCAACCAGGGCCTGGACCCGCAAACCGCGATCTACCAGGCGGCGCTGTTGCGCTTCCGGCCGATCCTGATGACCACCCTGGCGGCGCTGTTCGGTGCCGTACCGTTGATGCTCGCCACCGGCTCCGGCGCCGAGTTGCGCCAGCCGCTGGGCCTGGTGATGGTGGGCGGGTTGCTGGTGAGCCAGGTGTTGACCCTGTTTACCACCCCGGTGATCTACCTGTATTTCGACCGCCTCGGCCGTCGCTGGCGCAAAGAACCCGTGCGCCTGGAGCCGGTTGAGTCATGAACCTGTCCGGACCTTTCATTCGCCGGCCGGTAGCCACCATGCTGCTGAGCCTGGCGATCATGCTGCTGGGCGGCGTCAGCTTCAACCTGTTGCCGGTGTCGCCATTGCCGCAGATCGATTTCCCGGTGATCGTGGTGTCGGCCAGCTTGCCGGGGGCCAGCCCCGAGGTGATGGCGTCTACGGTGGCCACGCCGCTGGAGCGCTCCTTCGGCGCGATTGCCGGCATTACCACCATGAGCAGTTCGTCGAGCCAGGGTTCGACCCGGGTGATCCTGGCGTTCGACTCCAATCGCGACATCAACGGCGCGGCGCGGGAAGTGCAGGCGGCGATCAACGCCTCGCGTAACCTGCTGCCAAGCGGCATGCGCAGCATGCCCACCTACAAGAAAATCAACCCGTCCCAGGCGCCCATCATGGTGCTGTCCCTGACCTCGGACGTGTTGCCCAAGGGCCAGTTGTACGACCTGGCCTCGACCATCCTGTCCCAGAGCCTGTCCCAGGTGCCGGGCGTGGGTGAAGTGCAGATCGGCGGCAGCTCGTTGCCCGCCGTGCGTATCGAACTGGAACCCAAGGCCCTCGACCAGTACGGCGTGGCCCTGGACGATGTGCGTAATACCATCGCCAATGCCAACGTGCGCCGGCCCAAGGGTTCGCTGGAGGACAGCCAGCGCAACTGGCAGATCCAGGCCAACGACCAGCTGGAAAAGGCCAAGGACTATGAACCGCTGCTGATCCGCTACCAGAATGGCGCGGCCTTGCGCCTGGGGGATGTGGCGAAGATCAGCGACGGCGTCGAGGACCGCTACAACAGCGGCTTCTTCAACAATGACTCGGCGGTGCTGCTGGTGATCAACCGCCAGTCCGGCGCCAACATCATCGAGACGGTGAAGCAGATCAAGGCACAACTGCCGGCCTTGCAGGCGGTGTTGCCGTCCAGCGTCAAGCTGAACCTGGCCATGGACCGTTCGCCGGTGATCACCGCCACCTTGCACGAAGCCGAGATGACCCTGCTGATTGCCGTGGCCCTGGTGATCCTGGTGGTGTACCTGTTCCTCGGCAACTTCCGCGCCTCGCTGATTCCCACCCTGGCGGTGCCGGTGTCGCTGGTGGGTACGTTTGCAGTGATGTACCTGTTCGGCTTTTCCCTGAACAACCTGTCGCTGATGGCGCTGATCCTCGCCACCGGCCTGGTGGTGGACGATGCCATCGTGGTGCTGGAGAACATTTCCCGGCACATCGACGAGGGTGTGCCGCCGATGAAGGCGGCGTACCTGGGGGCCCAGGAAGTCGGCTTCACCTTGCTGTCGATGAACGTCTCGCTGGTGGCGGTGTTCCTCTCGATCCTGTTCATGGGCGGTATCGTTACCAGCCTGTTCCGCGAGTTTTCCATCACCCTCGCAGCGGCGATCATCGTCTCGCTGGTGGTGTCGCTGACCCTGACCCCGATGCTCTGCGCCCGCTGGCTCAAGCCCCATGTCAAAGGCCAGGAGACAGGCTTGCAGCGCTGGAGCCAGAAGATCAACGACCGCATGGTGGCAGGCTATGCCCGCAGCCTGGACTGGGTGCTGCGCCACAAGCGCCTGACGCTGCTCAGCCTGTTGGTGACCATCGGGGTCAACGTCGCGCTGTATGTGGTGGTGCCGAAAACCTTCATGCCCCAGCAGGACACCGGGCAACTGATCGGCTTTGTGCGTGGCGACGACGGGCTGTCATTCAGTGTGATGCAGCCGAAGATGGAAATCTTCCGCAAGGCGGTCCTGCAGGACCCCGCGGTGTTGAGCGTGGCAGGCTTTATTGGCGGCAACAGCGGCACCAACAACGCGGTGATGCTGGTGCGGCTCAAGCCCATCAGCGAACGCAAGATTTCTGCCCAGGCGGTGATCGAGCGCATGCGCAAGAATGTGCCACTGGTGCCCGGCGGGCGCCTGATGCTGATGGCTGACCAGGACCTGCAATTCGGCGGCGGCCGCGACCAGACCACCTCGCAGTATTCCTACATCCTGCAAAGCGGCGACCTGGCGGCCTTGCGCCTGTGGTACCCGAAAGTGGTTGCCGCGTTGCGTGAGCTGCCGGAGCTGACCGCCATCGATGCCCGTGAAGGACGTGGGGCGGCCCAGGTGACGTTGATTGTCGACCGCGACCAGGCCAAGCGCCTGGGCATTGACATGGACATGGTCACTGCCGTGCTCAACAACGCCTACAGCCAGCGGCAGATTTCCACCATCTACGACAGCCTCAACCAGTACCAGGTGGTGATGGAGGTCAATCCGAAGTACGCCCAGGACCCGATCACCCTCAATCAGATGCAGGTGATCACGTCCACCGGTGCGCGCGTGCCGCTGTCGGCCATCGCTCACTATGAGAACAGCCTGGCGGACGACCGGGTCAGCCATGAAGGCCAGTTCGCCTCGGAAAACATTGCCTTTGATATGTCGCCCGGCGTCACGGTGGAGCAGGGCACGGCCGCCATTGAGCGGGCGATTGCCAAGGTCGGCCTGCCGGAAGAGGTGATCGCGAAGATGGCCGGTACGGCCGACGCCTTCGCCGCCACCCAGAAAGGCCAGCCGTTCATGATCCTCGGTGCACTGGTAGCGGTGTACCTGGTATTGGGGATTCTGTATGAGAGCTATATCCACCCGCTGACCATTCTGTCGACCTTGCCGTCGGCGGGGGTGGGCGCCTTGCTTTCGATTTACCTGCTGGGGGGCGAGTTCAGCCTGATCTCGCTGCTGGGGCTGTTCCTGCTGATCGGGGTGGTGAAGAAAAACGCGATCCTGATGATCGACCTTGCGCTGCAACTGGAACGCAAGGACGGCATGAGCCCGCTGGAATCGATCCGCGCCGCCTGCCTGGTGCGGCTGCGCCCGATCCTGATGACCACGCTGGCGGCGATTCTTGGCGCCGTGCCGCTGCTGCTCAGCACGGCCGAAGGCGCGGAAATGCGCCAGCCCCTGGGCCTGACGATTATCGGCGGGCTGGTGTTCAGCCAGATCCTGACCCTCTACACCACGCCTGTGGTTTACCTTTATCTCGACCGCCTGCGCCACCGTTTCAACGGTTGGCGCGGAGTGCGTACCGATGCTGCCCTGGACACTGCGCTATGACCGATTCAACGTTTCCCACCGTGCAACGTCTGGCGATGACTCGCGGCTCAAAGCTGCTGAGCCTGGCCCTGTGCGGCGTGATGCTCAGCGCCTGCGCCGTCGGCCCGGACTACAAACGCCCCGAATTGACCGAGCCTGCCCAGTACAAAGAGGCCCAGGGCTGGCGCCAGGCCGCGCCCAGCGACTCGCTGGCCCGGGGCGCCTGGTGGGAGCTGTACGGCGACAAACAACTCAATGAGCTGGTAGAAAAACTCAACAGCTCCAACCAGACCGTGGCCCAGGCCGAGGCGCGTTATCGCCAGGCCGCCTCGCAGGTGCGCAGTGCCCGTGGGGCGTTCTTCCCCACGGTTGACCTGAGTGCCTCGAAAAGCCGGGCCAGCCAGGGTACCGGCAGCAGTAACGCCAGCCTCAGCAGCTCCAGCAGCGGTATTCGCGACACCCTCAACACCCAGTTGGGCGTGAGCTGGGAAGCCGATATCTGGGGCAAACTGCGCCGGGGCCTGGAAGCCAATGAAGCCAGCGCCGAAGCCAGCGCGGCGGATCTTGCGGCGATGCGCCTGAGCCAGCAATCGGAACTGGTGCAGGATTACCTGCAACTGCGGGTCATGGACGAACAGACCCGTTTGCTGCAGGCCACGGTGGACACCTACCAGCGCTCCCTGCAGATGACCCAGAACCAATACCGCGCCGGTGTCTCGGGCAAGGACGCCATCGCCCAGGCCCAGACCCAGCTGAAAAGCACCCAGGCCAGCATGATCGACCTGATCTGGCAGCGGGCGCAGCTGGAAAACGCAATTGCCGTGCTGATCGGTGTGCCGCCGGCCAACTTCAACCTGGCGGTGAGCAAGGACATTCCGGCGCTGCCGCAGATTCCGGTGAGCCTGCCGTCGCAACTGCTGGAGCGCCGCCCGGATATCGCTCAGGCGGAGCGCTCGGTGATCGCGGCCAACGCCAACATCGGCGTGGCCAAGACCGCTTACTACCCGGACCTGACCCTGAGCCTGGCCGGCGGCTACTCCAGCAGCACCTACGCCGACTGGATCAGCCTGCCGAACCGCTTCTGGTCGGTGGGGCCGAAACTCGCCATGACCCTGTTCGACGGGGGCCAGCGTTCGGCCGAAGTTGACCGCGCCGAGGCGTCCTACGATGAAACCGTGGCCAAGTACCGCCAGACCGTACTCGACGGTTTCCGCGAGGTGGAAAACTACATGGTCCAGCTCAAGGTCCTGGAAGACGAGGCGGTCGTGAGTAACGAGGCCCTCGAAGCGGCCCGGGAATCCCTGCGCCTGACCCAGAACCAGTACAAGGCCGGGTTGATCGCCTATCTCGATGTGGTCACCGTGCAAGCCACCGCCCTGAGCAACGAGCGTACGGTGCTGACCCTGCTGCAAACCCGGCTGGTTGCCAGTGTGCAACTGATCGCTGCACTGGGCGGTGGTTGGGATGGCCAAATGCAGCTGAGCGACAAGAAGTAAACCCCGCTCTGGCTGGTGTACGGGCTTGTGTGGGAGCGGGCTTGCTCGCGAAAACGGCGGGTCAGTCAACTGTGTATGAACTGACCCGCCGCTTTCGCGGGCAAGCCCGCTCCCACAAGGGTTCTGCGGTGTTTTTGAGCCAGCGGATTGGCGTCAAATTTTGAATGATGGCTATACGACAATATTTCAGGTGTACAAGATTTATTCTCGCTACAATCCCTGACTTTTCAGCCCGGCACGGATGCCGTTCGGCCCATAGGTCACGAGAAGTCCCATGCTCACCGGTAGTTATTCCCCCGCCCTGGTCCTGATTTCCCTGTTCGTCGCGATCCTCGCATCCTATACGGCGTTGGACCTGACCGGCCGCATCGCCACTGCCAGGGGCCGCGCGGTGTACCTGTGGATGGGCGGCGGCGCGCTGGCGATGGGCGTGGGGATCTGGTCGATGCACTTTATCGGCATGCTCGCCTTCCGCCTGCCCATCAGCCTCGGCTATGACGTCGGCATCACGGCGCTGTCGTTGTTGATCGCGATCCTGTCCAGCGGTTTTGCCTTGTGGCTGGTGAGCCAGCCGCGTTTGCCGGCGTGGCAACTGGCATTTGGCGCATTGATCATGGGCGCCGGCATCAGCGCCATGCACTACACTGGCATGGCCGCCATGCGCATGACCCCCGGCATCGACTACGACCCCACGCTGTTCACCGCCTCGTTGCTGATTGCCGTGGGTGCGTCGGCGGCGGCGTTGTGGATTGCCTTCAACCTGCGGCGCAACACGCCGTATGTGCGGTTGGCCCGAGGCGGGGCGGCGATGGTGATGGGCGTGGCGATTGTCGGCATGCACTACACCGGCATGGCCGCCGCGCGTTTCGCCGATGGCAGCTTCTGCGGCGCGGCCCTGGACGGCTTGAGTGGCAAGGGCCTGGATAACCTGGTGCTGGTTACCACCCTGGCAGTGTTGATCATCGCGCTGCTGACCTCCCTGGCCGACGCCCGCCTGGAAGCCCGCACCGCGGTGTTGGCCGACTCCCTGACCCAGGCCAACCAGGAACTCACCCACCTGGCCCTGCACGACATGCTCACCGGCTTGCCCAATCGCACCCTGCTCGCCGACCGGATCCAGCAGGCGATACAGCGGGTGAACGAAGAGGGCGGCTGCTTCGCGCTGATGTTTATCGACCTGGACGGCTTCAAGCCGGTGAATGACGCTTTTGGTCACCACATGGGCGACCAGCTGTTGCAGCAAGTCGGCCTGCGCCTGCGCGAAGACTTGCGCAGCCAGGACACCCTGGCCCGCATCGGCGGTGACGAGTTTGTATTGCTGGTGCAATTGGGCCAGCCCGACGATGCGTTACGCCTGGCCGAGCGCCAGGTGGGCATGATCAACCAGGCCTTCCACGTCGCCGAGCATGAGCTGAAAATCTCCGCCAGCATCGGCATCGCACTGTTCCCCGGCAACGGCGCCACGCCCCAGGAACTGCTGATGAACGCCGACGCGGCGATGTATCACGCCAAGGGCATGGGCAAGAACGGCTACAGCTTTTTCGACGTGTCGATGAACACCAATGCGCGCAAGCAACTGCAACTGCTGCAGGACTTGCGCAATGCCGTGGAGCACGAGCAGTTCCGGCTTTATTACCAGCCCAAGTTCGACGCCATCAGCGGCCGCCCGGTCGGTGCCGAGGCGCTGCTGCGCTGGGAGCACCCGCAACAAGGCCTGTTGTTGCCGGACAAGTTTATCGAGCTGGCGGAAAAGACCGGGCTGATCATCCCCATCGGCGAATGGGTACTCAACGAAGCCTGCCGCCAGATGCAGGTGTGGTATGCCCAGGGCTATCACGACTGGCGCATTGCCGTGAACCTGTCGGCGTTGCAGTTCTGCCACGCCGGGCTGGTCAAGAGTGTCGCCGCTGCCCTGGAACGCCACCGCTTGCCAGCCAACAGCCTGACCCTGGAAATCACCGAAACCACCGCCATGAGCGATGCCGACGCGAGCATGACGGTGTTGCAGAAGCTTTCGGACATGGGCGTCGACCTGTCCATCGACGACTTCGGTACCGGCTATTCGAGCCTGATGTACCTCAAGCGCCTGCCGGCCAATGAGTTGAAGATCGACCGGGGCTTCGTGCGTGACCTGGAGCACGACAGCGACGACGCCGCTATCGTCTCGGCCATCGTCGCCCTCGGTCAGGCCCTGGGCCTGCGCATTGTGGCCGAGGGTGTAGAGACCGACTCACAGCAGAGCTTCCTCACCCGGCTGGGCTGCGATTCGCTTCAGGGGTATCTGCTGGGGCATCCGTTGCCGGCCGAGGGTTTCATGGCCGACATCCAGCGCGCCGAGCAGGTGGTGAGTGTGCATTCGGTGATGTGAGCCCATGCAAAACCTGCAGGGCGCAGGTAGTATTGGATCCATCAGCTCACGTTGAACCAGGAGACCTTACACATGGACAAAGTCGTCGTCATCACCGGTGGCAGTCGTGGGATCGGCGCCGCCACGGCGCTGCTGGCCGCCGCCCAGGGCTATCGCATCTGTATCAATTACCAGGCCGATGAAGACGCCGCCCACCGCGTACTTGAGCAAGTGCGTGCCCTCGGCGCCCAAGCGATTGCCGTGCGGGCTGATGTCAGCATCGAAGACGAAGTGATTGGCCTGTTCCACCGGGTCGATACCGAACTGGGCCGGGTGACGGCACTGGTCAACAACGCAGGTACCGTCGGGCACAAGTCGCGGGTCGATGAGATGTCCGAGTTCCGCATTCTGAAGACCCTCAGGACCAATGTGTTGGGGCCGATCCTGTGTGCCAAGCATGCGCTGCTGCGCATGTCGCCCAAGCATGGCGGGCAGGGCGGCAGCATCGTCAACGTTTCATCGGCCGCCGCGCGGTTGGGCTCGCCGGGGGAGTATGTGGATTACGCCGCGTCCAAGGGCGCGCTGGATACCTTCACTCTCGGGCTCTCCAAGGAAGTGGCGGGCGAGGGGATCCGGGTCAATGGCGTGCGTCCCGGGTTTATTTTCACCGACTTCCACGCCCTGAGCGGCGACCCGGATCGGGTCAGCAAGCTTGAACCGGGCATCCCCATGGCCCGTGGCGGGCGTGCAGAGGAAGTCGCGGAAGGGATTATCTGGCTGCTCTCGGACAAGGCGTCCTATGCGACGGGAACCTTTCTTGACCTGGCGGGCGGTCGGTAGTTTTGTACCGCCTGTGGCGAGGGGCACGCCGCTCGCCACAGCCCAGGTATCAGGCGCCGCGCAGCGCTTCATAGCCCCTGAGGGAAAACGCCTTGAGCAGGCTGGCCTCCGAGTCTGGATGAATGGCGTAGCCGTGATTCGAAAAACCGTCCAGGACACCGTTGCGGCTATGGCTGGCGCTTAATTTGAGATCGTCCACATTGTCGATAAATCGCAGTACCTTATCCAGGTTGTAGGTGGCGTCGGCGCGAGAGTCCGGGTCTTGGTTGGCCGCGCTCCAGTCACCCACCTGGCGCTTCAGGTCATCGCTCACTTCGTAGTGGTCGCGGTTATCCAGGAAGTTCTTCAGCACAGGGCTTTGTTCGGTAATCTGGTCACTTGATCGATGATCTCCCGCGGGGCGCCCGGTAGCGCCTGTCATTTCGCGCACCTGTTGCTGCTCTGCGGCACGCATATAGTGGGGAGGAACGGGAAGGGGTCGCAGGCCGGCAGCTGAAGAAATAGTCATAAGGCATCTCTGATGTGAACCAAGTGAATGCGCTCTTTCTATCGTAAGAAATAGCGCACTCCTGTGTGGTTCTTAGCCCGGCTACGGTTCCCATCCGTAGGTTAAAACGACCGCACAATCTTCCCCAGCGTCTCCATCGCCTTCTCACACGACTCATCCCACGGGCTGCCGTAGTTCAAGCGAATGCAGTTCCTGAAGCGCTGTGTCGGCGAGAAGATCGGTCCCGGTGCGATGCTGATGCCCTGGGCCAGCGCCATCTGGAACAACTTCAACGAGTCGGTTTGTTCCGGCAATTCCAGCCACAGGAAGTAGCCGCCGGCAGGCTGGCTGACCCGTGTCTGCGCCGGGAAATAGCGCGCGATGGCGGCGAGCATGGCGCTTTGCTGTTCTTCCAGCGCGTAACGCAATTTACGCAGGTGCCGGTCGTACCCGCCGTGTTGCAGGTAATCGGCAATCGCCGCCTGGGCGGGCATCGAGGCACACAGCGACGTCATCAATTTCAGCCGCTCGATCTTCTGCGCATAACGTCCGGCGGCGACCCAGCCGATGCGGTAGCCCGGAGCCAGGCTCTTGGCGAACGAGCCGCAATGCATCACCAGGCCTTCTGTGTCGAACGCCTTCGCCGGTTTGGGCGCCTGTTGACCGTAGTACAACTCGGCGTACACGTCGTCTTCGATCAGCGGCACCTGGTGGCTGCGCAGTAACTCCACCAGTTCCTGTTTCCGGGCCTCGGGCATGGTTGCGCCCATCGGGTTCTGGAAACTGGTCATGCACCAGCAGGCCTTGATCGGGTAGCGCTCCAGGCTTTGCGCCAGCACCTTGAGGTCGATGCCATCGCGCGGGTGTACGGGGATTTCCACCGCCTTGAGTTTCAGGCGCTCGAGGATTTGCAGGCTGGCGTAGAACGCCGGTGCTTCGATGGCCACCAGGTCGCCCGGCTCGGTCACGGCTTGCAGGCACAGGTTCAGTGCTTCAAGGGCGCCGTTGGTGATCAACAGTTCTTCCATGGGCAGCATCAGCCCGCCCACCATGTAGCGCAAGGCAATTTGCCGGCGCAGTTGCGGGTTGCCCGGCGACATGTCGGTGACCACCATGCGCGGGTCCATTTCCCGGCTGGCGCTGGCCAGGGAACGGGCCAGGCGTTGCAGCGGGAACAGCGTCGGGCTGGGGAAGGCCGAGCCGAAGGGCACGGTTTGCGGGTCCTTGATGGAATCGAGCACCGAGAACACCAATTCGCTGACGTCCACCTCGGTGGACTCGTGCACATGGGCACTCACCACCGGCTCGGAAAACGGGCTGGGCGCATGGGTGTTGACGAAGTACCCGGAGCGCGGCCGGGCGCGGATCAGCCCGCGTCGCTCCAGCAGGTAGTAGGCCTGGAACACCGTGGACGGGCTGACACCGTAGGTCTGGCTGGCATAACGCACCGAAGGCACGCGCTGGCCGGGCCCGAGCACGCCGGAGCGGATCAGTTCTGCGATGTCGTCGGCGAATTTTTCGTAGCGTTTCATTGGGGCTCAGTGCTTTGAACAGATTTTGCTGATTGAACACAGATCAAACGGTGGGAGCGGGCTTGCTCGCGAAAGCAATCTTTCAGTTGATGTATCCATTGACTGGCACACCGCTTTCGCGAGCAAGCCCGCTCCCACATTTGATCTCCAGTGTTGCTGAAAGCTTGGGCTCAGCGATTCAATGGCGCCACAAACCGGCTGTCCGCCGCGCTGTAAATCCACGGCTCATCCACATCCGAGACCTTGAAGCGGATCGTCTGCGAACTGCTGGCTGGCTTCTCTGCGGTCATCGCCACCGACACCGGCACATCGGTAATCTCACCTGGTGCCAGGCTGATCTCGGTCTTGCCCTGCAGCTGGAAGCCGTCGCCGTCCATCAGCTCCAGGCGGTAATCCTGGCGCTGCTGGGTCTTGTTGATGACTTTGAGGCTGTAGATGTTCTCGATCAAGCCGTCACTGTTCTCGCGGAACATCCCCCGGTCCTTGGTCACGTCCAGCGACACCATCGGGCGTTCCACCAGCGCCACCACCAGCGCGCCGATCATCACCAGCAGCACGGCACTGTAGCCGATCAGGCGTGGCCTGAGCAGATGGGTCTTGCCACCTTGCAACTGATGCTCCGAGGTGTAGCTGACCAGGCCGCGGGCATAGCCCATTTTATCCATGATCGAATCACAGGCATCGATACACGCGGCGCAGCCGATGCATTCCATTTGCAGGCCGTCACGGATGTCGATGCCGGTGGGGCATACCTGCACGCACAGCTGGCAGTCGATGCAATCACCCAGGCCGACGTCCGCCGGTTGCACGTCTCGTTTGCGCGGGCCACGGTTCTCGCCGCGGGCTACGTCGTAGGAAATGGTCAGGGTGTCCTTGTCGAACATCACACTCTGGAACCGTGCATACGGGCACATGTGCATGCACACCGCTTCACGTAGCCAGCCGGCGTTGATGTAGGTGGCGCCGGTAAAGAACAGCACCCAGAACAGGCTTACGCCACCCATCTGCCAGGTCAGCAGCTCCTCGGCCAGCGGCCGGATCGGCGTGAAGTAGCCGACAAATGTCAGCCCGGTCAGCACGCTGATCCCCAGCCACAGCGTGTGCTTGGCCGAGCGCCGCGCCAGCTTGTCCAGGCTCCAGGGCGCAGCTTGCAGCTTGATGCGTTGGTTTCGCTCGCCTTCAGTGACCTTTTCGCACCACATGAACAACCAGGTAAACGAGCTTTGCGGGCAGGTATAGCCACACCACACACGCCCTGCGAATACGGTAATGGCGAACAGGCCGAACGCGCAGATGATCAACAGCGCCGACAGTAGGATGAAATCCTGGGGCCAGAACGTGGCACCGAAGATGTGGAATTTGCTTTCAGCCAGGTCCCATAACACCGCCTGCCGTCCGCCCCAGTTCAGCCACACGGTGCCGAAAAATGCCATGAACAGAAAGCCTGCGCCGGCCACGCGCAAGGTACGGAACAGGCCGGTAAAACTGCGGGTGTGAATCAGGTGGTCGCTGGATTTGGCCTTCATCTTCTTTGGATGTGCAGGCTCTAACACTTCTACGGTTCGGACGGGGATTCTATCGCTCATGGTCTTTCGCTCATCAGCCTCCATCAGGCAGATGAACTATGACCGGCGCTCTGTTTGCATAACAGACTCAGGTATGGCGATAAAAAGCGGATCAGATGGGCCGCCCGTGCATGCCTGCGACAATGTGCTGCACCCGGTGGTGCGCGGGGTGCAGCGCTTTTGAGGCGGGGCTGATCCAGGTCAATCAAATCACCGAATCACCGTCGGTAGCTTTCAAGTGCTTACGGCCGTCTTTGGCACCCGCTACGGTCAATGCGTCGGCTTCGGCTTCGGTGATATAGGTGCGGTCACCGTTCAGCTTCACGAACGACATGGATTTCTCGCTGTCGGTTTCGACCGTGACATGGGTGGCTTCCAGTTGTTTCTCGTGGCCGTCCACATCGACGGTGAAGAAACATTGCTGACCTTCGATACGTACGGGCATATCGATCTCCTTTTTGTGGGCTATTACTGATTAGGGTGGGATGCGCAGGCAATGGTTCTGCGCAACTGACTGACGGTCGATGCTGTCCATGTTCTATCGACCCCCAACAAGGAAACGTCCATGGACGCCTGGTGGCATGAAGTCTGGGTAACCCTGCAAGCGGAATTTGCCGATATCGGCGATGCCCGGCAACTCACGCAAATCACCGTTCGGCTGCTGATTGCCGCGATATTGGGCGGGATCCTGGGTTACGAGCGCGAACAGAAAGGCAAGGCCGCCGGGGTACGCACCCACATGCTCGTGGCCCTGGGCGCCGCGCTGTTCGTGTTGGTGCCGAGCATGTCCGGCTCCCAGGCAGACGCCATGAGCCGTGTGCTGCAGGGCGTGATAGCGGGTATCGGCTTTCTTGGTGCTGGCACCATCCTCAAGGGCAAGGAAGACGAAGAGGGTCAGCACGTCAAAGGGCTGACCACCGCCGCCGGCTTGTGGATGACCGCCGCCATTGGGGTGGCGGCGGGAATGGGGCGGGAATCCACGGCGGTACTCAGCACGTTGTTGGCTTTGGCGGTGTTCAGTGTGATGCCAAGAATCGTCAGGCTATTGGAAAAGAATTAGTCGCCGTATTTTTCATCAGGTCGCGCGTGAATGGGCTGACAGCGTGATATCGAGGCGTGTGCAACTTCACGCTCCTGCTGGACTGATCACTGTACCGGAATGGTGATTTGATCTTCTTTGTGATACGCGAATATGCGTTGGTCTTGAGCGAGCAAGTCAACACGAACCACCGGAAGCAGGCGCTGCGTATAGCCGTAATACTCGCGCTGAAGTTTCTTGGCCGCATCTCTTCCTGGCAAGTTGGCAGCGTTATAGAAGAAAGCCTGGAAGGGGACTTTATCAATCTCGGACACTGTCCAGGCTGAGGTGACGACTTCATTCCAATCTTCAATATAGTTTGCCGGCATCAGTTTTCTGACAGTGATGCTTAGAGAAAACTGCTGCACCGATCCACGAAACGCACACATAAAAAAATAAGCCGGTTTGACTTTGTTGAAGTGGGCCAGCCAGGTGTGGCCATCCACCACGCCTTGGTCATCGCAGTGCCGGCTCCATTCACGCTGGTAGCCTGGCAGCTCCCTGGAAGTTTCGCCGCATCCATCCGGGCGGTCACCTGTCGCACCATTGGTGGGAAAAGAGCAGCGCACGCTGATTGGGCCCGCTGCGGTGGAGGGCAATGCCGACATTATTACGCCAGCGTCCCGTGCAAACAGCTTCCTGATACCCAGGTCGGCTCGCAGGTAAGAGAATGCGGCGGCATTGCGCTCAAGCTCGCCGGGCGATGCTATGAGGCTGTCAGTGACGCGAATAAGCACCCCATTGCAGTGATACAGGGCCAGGCCATCGGCACACTGAGCAGCGGTGTCCTGGTAGCGGTTGTTTAATTTGCTTGCGATTTCCGTATCGAACGGGCCGGAGGGTTCGGTGGTGCAGGCGGTCAAGGTGCAAAGGAAAAGCAGCAGGTAGGCGGCTGTTCTTTTCATGAGGTATCTCCGAGAGGTTTTATTGTTCTGTTGTTCGCGCGTCGCGCACTTTGATCATGGGCGGCGTTCGTCTCGGCTGATACTGTCGGTTTTGACAGTTCTTTATAATTTTTTGTGAATGAAGTTGCAGCTTATAGATTCAAGTAAACGCGGAAGCCTGAAGCTTCCGCTTTTTACTTCCTGTGATCGGTCTCTTCAGACAATCACCGGAGGCATGGTCGTCGGTGGTTCCTCCACCGGTGGTGGCTGTGTGCCTGGCGGTTCCTGCTCGGGAACCGGGTCGGGTTCGGTCGGCGGTAATGTGGGCTTATCTATATTGGGATCAGGCGTTTCAGCCGGAATAGGGATATTCATCGGTGTGGCCTCCTTTGTGCTTTGCTCTATCGGTGGACAATCGCGTGGTGGATTTGATTCCCCGCCCGATGGCGGGATATCCGCCTGAACTTTTCACTCGTCGGCATGCTCGGAACCTAGACGGCCCTACTCAGGGAGAGTGGCGTCGTTTCAGAATTTGAATCAAGCACAAGAGCGTCCACTGGGCGTTAAGGGGAGATGCTCGATGACTGCTGAAACACTGACTCAAGACGATTCAACCTCCACATTACCGCTGTCCCAGGCACTGTTGCTGCCAAGGATCGCGATTGAAAGCACGACCCCGGTGATCGATGGCGGCGAGTTCGCCGTCAAGGCTGTGGTTGGCCAGCGCGTGCAGGTTGCCAGCAAGGTGTTCGCTGATGGCCACGACAAGCTTGCGGTGATGATCCGCTGGCGCCCGCGCAGTGAAGAAAGCTGGCACAGCGTGGTGATGACCGATGTCGGCAACAACGGCTGGGAAGGCGCATTCACCGTGACCGCCCAGGGCCCGCATGAGTATTGCATCGAAGCCTGGATCGACACGTTTGCCAGCTTTCGCTACGAACTGAGCAAGAAACACGAGGCCGGGGTGCCGGTCAGCCTGGAGTTGCAGGAAGGTCGCGGTCAGGTCTTGCAAGCCGCCGAGCGCAGTGACAATGAGCTGCGTGACCGCTTGATGTTGCTGCACCACGAACTCTCCGGTTTGCTGGAAACCGAGCAGGTCGCGTTGTTCCTGCACGAAGACAGTGCACACCTGATGACCCAGGCCGATCACCGCGCCTATTTGAGCATCAGCCCGGTGTACCCGATTGATGTAGAGCGCGAGGCTGCGCAATTTGCCAGCTGGTACGAGTTGTTTCCCCGCTCGATCACCGACGATCCCGCCCGCCATGGCACATTCAACGATGTGCACTCACGGCTGTCGATGATCCACGACATGGGCTTTGACGTGCTGTACTTCCCGCCGATCCATCCGATCGGTCGCAGCCACCGCAAGGGCAAGAACAATTCCCTGACCGCCGGGCCGGACGACCCGGGCAGCCCGTATGCCATCGGCAGCGAAGAGGGCGGCCACGAGGCGATCCATTCGCAGTTGGGCACCCGTGAGGATTTCCGCAACCTGGTCAAGGCCGCCGCCGACCATGGACTGGAAATCGCGCTGGATTTTGCCATCCAGTGCTCCCAGGACCACCCGTGGCTCAAACAGCATCCGGGCTGGTTCAACTGGCGGCCCGACGGCACGATCAAATACGCCGAGAACCCGCCGAAGAAATACCAGGACATCGTCAACGTCGACTTCTATGCGGCCGACGCGATTCCCAGCCTGTGGGTCGAGTTGCGCGACATCGTGGTCGGTTGGGTGGAAGAGGGCGTGAAGACCTTTCGCGTCGACAACCCCCACACCAAGCCGCTGCCGTTCTGGCAATGGCTGATCAGCGATGTGCGTTCTAAATACCCCGAAGTGATCTTCCTCGCCGAAGCCTTCACCACCCCGGCGATGATGGCGCGCCTGGGCAAGGTTGGTTACTCCCAGAGCTACACCTACTTCACCTGGCGCAACACCAAGGCCGAGTTGAGCGAGTACCTGAGCGAACTGAACGAGTCGCCGTGGCGCGAGTGCTTCCGGCCGAACTTCTTCGTCAACACCCCGGACATCAACCCCGGCTTCCTGCATGAATCCGGCCGCGCCGGCTTCTTGATCCGCGCCGCGTTGGCCACCATGGGCTCAGGCCTGTGGGGCATGTACTCGGGTTTTGAACTGTGCGAAGCGGCACCGGTGCCGGGCAAGGAAGAGTACCTGGACTCGGAGAAGTACGAGATCCGCCCACGAGACTTCACGGCGCCGGGCAACATCATTGCCGAGATCGCCCAGCTCAACCGCATCCGCCGGCAGAACCCGGCCTTGCAGACGCACCTGGGGCTCAAACTCTACAACGCGTGGAACGACAACATCCTGTACTTCGGCAAACGCAGCGAGGATGGCAGCAACTTTATCCTGGTGGCCGTGAGTCTCGACCCGTTCAACGCCCAGGAGGCCAATTTCGAGTTGCCGCTGTGGGAGCTGGGCTTGCCGGACGATGCCCAGACCCAGGGCGAAGACCTGATGACCGGCCACCGCTGGACCTGGTACGGCAAGACCCAGTGGATGCGCATCGAACCGTGGCATCAGCCATTCGGCATCTGGCGCATTACCGTAAGTTGAGATCGTTCCCACGCTCCGCGTGGGAATGCAGCCCCGGACGCTCTGCGTCCCCCAAGCGTGACGCGGAGCGTCGCAACAGGCATTCCCACGCAGAGCGTGGGAACGATCAGCGGCCCTCACGAATTTTCCAGGAGTTTCCAATGGCGAAGAAACCCAAGGCTGCCACCTTTATCAAAGATCCGCTCTGGTACAAAGACGCGGTGATTTATCAGGTTCACGTCAAATCCTATTTCGACTCCAACAACGACGGCATCGGTGATTTTCCCGGGCTGATCGCCAAGCTCGACTACATCGCCGACCTTGGTGTGAACACCATCTGGCTACTACCGTTCTACCCCTCGCCACGCCGTGACGATGGCTACGACATTGCCGAATACCGCGGTGTGCACAGCGACTACGGGACCATGGCCGACGCCAAGCGCTTTATCGCCGAAGCCCATAAACGCGGGCTGCGGGTGATCACCGAGCTGGTGATCAACCACACCTCCGACCAGCACCCCTGGTTCCAGCGCGCCCGCAAGGCCAAGCCCGGCTCGGCGGCGCGGGATTTCTACGTATGGTCCGATGACGACCAGAAATACGACGGCACCCGGATCATTTTCCTCGACACCGAAAAGTCCAACTGGACCTGGGACCCAGTCGCCGGCCAGTACTTCTGGCACCGCTTTTACTCCCACCAGCCGGACCTCAACTTCGATAACCCACAGGTCATGAAAGCCGTCCTGTCGGTGATGCGCTACTGGCTCGACATGGGCATCGACGGCCTGCGCCTGGACGCCATTCCGTACCTGATCGAGCGCGACGGCACCAACAACGAAAACCTCCCCGAAACCCACGACGTGCTCAAGCAGATCCGCGCCGAGATCGACGCCAACTACCCCGACCGCATGCTCCTGGCCGAAGCCAACCAATGGCCGGAAGACACCCAGCTGTACTTCGGGGACAAAAAGGGCGACGACGGCGATGAGTGCCACATGGCGTTCCACTTCCCGCTGATGCCGCGCATGTACATGGCGCTGGCCCAGGAAGACCGTTTCCCGATCACCGATATCCTGCGCCAGACCCCGGAGATCCCGGCCAATTGCCAATGGGCAATCTTCCTGCGCAACCACGATGAACTGACCCTGGAAATGGTCACCGACAAAGAGCGCGACTACCTCTGGAACTATTACGCTGCCGACCGCCGTGCACGTATCAACCTGGGGATTCGCCGCCGCCTGGCGCCGCTGATGGAACGCGACCGCCGGCGCATCGAGCTGCTCAACAGCCTGCTGCTGTCGATGCCGGGCACGCCGACCCTGTACTACGGCGATGAGATCGGCATGGGCGACAACATCTACCTCGGTGACCGCGACGGCGTGCGTACGCCGATGCAATGGTCCATCGACCGCAACGGCGGCTTCTCCCGCGCCGACCCGGCCAGCCTGGTATTGCCGCCGATCATGGACCCGCAATACGGCTACCAGTCGGTCAACGTCGAAACCCAGACCCAGGACCCGCACTCGTTGCTGAACTGGACGCGGCGCATGCTCGCGGTGCGTAAACAGTCCAAGGCGTTCGGTCGCGGCAGCCTGAAAATGCTCTCGCCCAGCAACCGCCGCATCCTGGCGTATACCCGCGAATACGCAGGCGCCGATGGCAAGAATGAAATCATCCTGTGCGTGGCCAACGTGTCCCGCAGTGCCCAGGCCGCAGAACTGGACCTCTCGGCGTTTGCCGGCATGGTTCCGGTGGAGATGCTCGGTGGCAATGCCTTCCCGCCCATTGGCCAGCTGAATTTCCTGCTGACCCTGGCGCCGTATGGCTTCTACTGGTTCGTGCTGGCGGCGGAAAACCAGATGCCAAGCTGGCACGTGGAACCGGCACAAAGCATCCCGGACTTCACCACCCTGGTGCTGAAGAAACGCATGGAAGAATTGCTCGAAGCACCGTGCCGCACCACCCTGGAACAGAATGCGTTGCCGGCGTGGCTGCCCAAGCGCCGCTGGTTTGCCAGCAAGGATACGGCAATCGACAGCGTGCACATCGCTTATGGCGTGCGCTTCGGCGACCCGCAGCATCCGGTGCTGCTCAGTGAAATCGAAGTCACCAGCGCCGGCCAGGTCAGCCGCTATCAGCTGCCGTTCGGCTTCCTTGGCGAAGACCAGTTCACCAGCGCCTTGCCGCAACAACTTGCGCTTGCCCGTGTACGGCGAGTGCGTCAGGTAGGTTTGGTGACCGATGCCTTCAGCCTCGACACTTATATCCGCGGCGTGATCCAAGGCCTGCAGGCCAAAACCGTCCTGGACTCCACCGATGGCGAGATTCGCTTCGAGCCCACGGCGCAGTTGGCCAAACTGGAATTGAACGACGAGTCGGAAGTGCGCTACCTCGCGGCGGAGCAGTCCAACAGTTCCGTGGTGGTGGGCGGCAGCCTGGTGCTCAAGCTGATCCGAAAAGTCAGCGCCGGGGTTCACCCGGAACTGGAAATGGGCGCCTACCTGACCGAAGCCGGCTACGAGCATATCTCGCCGCTGTTGGGCTCGGTGATCCGCCACGATGCCGATGGCCAGGACAACCTGCTGATGATCGCCCAGGGTTACCTGAGCAACCAGGGCGACGCGTGGGGCTGGACCCAGAATAACCTGGAGCGAGCGATTCGCGACGAACTGGCCGAAGCCATGTCCGAGCAGGAACAGCACTACAACGCCCTCGGCGAGCTGGCGGATTTCGCCGGCTTGCTCGGCCAGCGCCTGGGCGAGATGCACCTGGTGCTGGCGGCGCCCACCACTAACAAGGCGTTCAAGCCCGAGGTCACAACCCTCAAGGACAGCCAGGGCTGGGCCAGGCACGTGGGCGCACAAATCGACCACGCCTTGCAGTTGCTCAAACAGCATCAAACCAAGTTGAACCCTGCCGATCAGGCGTTGGTCAGTGCTTTACTGGAGCAGAAAAAGGCCATCGCCAGTCACGTTCAGGACCTGGCGAAAGCCACGGTGGGCGGGTTGCGCATTCGCGTGCACGGCGACCTGCACCTGGGCCAGGTACTGGTGGTCAAGGGCGATGCCTACCTCATCGACTTCGAGGGCGAACCGGCGCGGCCGCTGCCTGAACGTCGCGGCAAACACAGCCCGTACAAGGATGTGAGCGGGGTGCTGCGCTCGTTTGATTACGCGGCGGCCATGGCGGTGAATGTGCAGGGCGTCGACCAGTCGCCCGAGGCCAATGCGTCCCGGCAACGTGTGGCGGATCGCTACTTGCATGAGGCCAGGCAGGCATTTATCCAGGCCTATCACGCTGCCACGACTACACTGGCCCATGACTGGCAGGATGCCAAAGGCCAGGACGCAGCGCTGGCGTTGTTCAGCCTGGAGAAGGCCGCGTACGAAGTGGCCTACGAAGCAGAGAATCGCCCGAGCTGGTTGCCGGTGCCGTTGCAAGGTTTGCACGGGCTGCTCAGCGGGTTGAAACCAATATCGAAAACTGCACGCGGTGGGGAGACGTCATGAGTTTTACAAGCAAAGAACCGCTGCAGGAAAAGTTGAGTGTGATGCCCAAGCCTGCTGATATCGAAGCCCTGGTGCGGGCCGAGCACCATGATCCATTCTCGATCCTGGGTCCCCATGACGACGAGCAGGGCGGCCAGTTCATTCGTGCCTTCCTGCCGGAAGCACTGAGTGTCCAGGTCCTGGCTCGCGACAGCGGCGAGCACATCGGCAGCCTCGATGCGACCCAGGTGCCGGGCTTGTTTGTCGGGCATTTCGGCAGCCGTCAGGCGTACTTGCTGAAGATCCAGTGGGCCGGTGGCGAACAGATCACCGAAGACCCTTACAGCTTCCAGCAACTGCTGCTGGGGGAGATGGACCTGTACCTGTTTGCCGAAGGCAATCACCGCGACCTGAGCAGTTGCCTCGGGGCACAAGTGACCAGCGTCGACGGTGTCCAGGGCGTGCGTTTTGCGGTATGGGCACCGAATGCCCGCCGGGTCTCGGTGGTGGGCGACTTCAATATCTGGGACGGGCGCCGTCATCCGATGCGCCTGCGCCATCCGTCCGGGGTGTGGGAGATTTTCATCCCGCGCCTGCAACCCGGCGCGGCCTACAAGTATGAAATCCTCGGTGCCCACGGGATTCTGCCGCTCAAGGCCGACCCCATGGCCCTGGCCACGCAACTGCCGCCGGATACTGCGTCCAAGGTCGCTTCGCCGCTGCAGGTCGACTGGCAGGACCACGACTGGATGCAATCGCGCAGCGAGCGACAAAAGCCTAGCGCACCCTTGTCGATCTACGAGTTGCATGCCGGTTCCTGGCAGTGCGAGCTGGATGAAGTCGGCGAGGTGTCCCGCCAGTACAGTTGGCGCGAGCTGACCGAGCGGTTGATCCCTTATGTACAGCAGTTGGGCTTCACCCATATCGAACTGATGCCGATCATGGAGCACCCGTTCGGCGGCTCGTGGGGTTATCAGGCGCTGTCGCAATTTGCCCCGACGGCACGTTTCGGCTCGCCGGAGGATTTCGCGTTTTTCGTCAACGCCTGCCATCAGGCCGACATCGGCGTGATCCTGGATTGGGTGCCGGCGCATTTCCCCACCGATACCCACGGCCTGGCGCAATTCGACGGCACCGCGCTGTACGAATACGCCAACCCGCTGGAAGGCTTCCACCAGGATTGGGACACTCTGATCTACAACCTCGGGCGCACCGAAGTCCATGGCTTCATGCTGGCGTCGGCGTTGCACTGGCTTAAGCATTTCCATATCGACGGCCTGCGGGTGGATGCCGTGGCGTCGATGCTGTATCGCGACTATTCGCGCAAGGCCGGTGAATGGGTGCCGAACCGCCACGGTGGTCGTGAAAACCTCGAAGCTATCGACTTCCTGCGCCACCTCAACGATGTCGTTGCCCTTGAGGCCCCCGGCGCGCTGGTGATCGCCGAGGAGTCCACCGCATGGCCGGGCGTAAGCCAGCCGACCCAACAGGGCGGCCTGGGGTTCAACTACAAGTGGAACATGGGCTGGATGCACGATTCGCTGCACTACATCCAGCAGGACCCGGTGTACCGTGCCCATCACCACAACGAGCTGAGTTTCGGCCTGGTGTATGCCTGGTCCGAGCGTTTTATCCTGCCGATTTCCCACGATGAAGTGGTGCACGGCAAACACTCGTTGATCGACAAGATGCCCGGCGACCGCTGGCAGAAATTTGCCAACCTGCGGGCATACCTGAGCTTCATGTGGATGCACCCGGGCAAGAAGCTGCTGTTCATGGGCTGCGAGTTCGGCCAATGGCGCGAGTGGAACCACGATCAGCAACTGGACTGGTACCTGCTGCAATACCCCGAACACCGGGGCGTGCAGAAACTGGTGGGCGACCTCAACCGTCTGTACCGCGAAGAGCCGGCGCTGCATGACCAGGACGACGCGCCACAGGGCTTCCAGTGGTTGATTGGGGATGACGCGATCAACAGCGTCTACGCCTGGTTGCGCTGGAGCAAGGACGGCAGGCCGGTGCTGGTAGTGGCCAACTTCACGCCGGTGCCGCGTGAGGCCTACAAGGTCGGCGTGCCGTTTGCCGGGCGCTGGAGCGAGGTGATCAACAGCGATGCCGACACCTATGCCGGTTCCAACTTCGGCAACGGTGGCGGGGCGTTTACGGAGGAGGAGCCCAGGCATGGGCAGCCGTTGTCGCTGTCGTTGAACCTGCCGCCATTGGGCGTGCTGATCCTGCGACCGGACGCCTGATTTCCAGACGATGAAGACCCCATGTGGGAGCGGGCTTGCTCGCGAATGCGCAGTACCAGTGCCAGATTTTTTGGCTGACACACTGCATTCGCGAGCAAGCCCGCTCCCACAGTGGGGATGTGTTGTGGCTTAGAAGTCGACCCTTATGCCAATCGTGCCTTTGCGCCCATTCAGCTGATTACTGTCCAGATTGCTGTTGTACCCCACCTCGCCATACACACTGACCGTACTCGATACCTGCAGCGTTGCCCCGGTGCTGACGTCCAGCGTGGTGGATTTCTGTTCGGTGTTGATGTCCGTGCTGTCATTGAACGTGACAGTGTTATTCCCGGCGCTGGCGTGCCACACGTTGGTACGCACATAAGGCAGCAGGGGCATGCCGCTCACGCTGTAGCTGCCCTTGAGGCGGACACCGAGACGAGTGACGACGTTAGTGTCGGCGCGGAATGAGACATCCGAGATTCCGTCGTTCTGGCTGTCCACATAGCTTCTATCGACAATCACCTGGGCCTGCGGCTCGACCTCCCACTGTTCAGACACCGCAAACGGCATTCCCACCTCCACAGACCCCAGCACGTTGTGGCCCTTGGTTGGGAGTTTGACGCCCCGGTCGGATTCACTGTGGCCATCGAACCGCGTGCCCATCAGCACGACATCGATATAGGCGCGGTTGGCGCCGATGAGCGTCCAATACGCGCCCAGGCTGTCACCGCGCAGGGTGGTGTTGCCGGCGCCCTTGCCCTGAAAACCGCCATTGAAACCCGCCACATTGCCGGTCAGGCGGCTGTGGCCGACAAAGAAGCCGAAGCGTTGGGTCAGGCCAGCGTCGTTGGTCCAGGCATACAGGTCAGTGCCAACCTGGAAACCGGACAGGGAGCTGTCCAGCGACGGGCTGACGGTGCCGGCGAATGATTGCCGCGTGCTGCTGCCATACACCCGGCCCCAACCGGCCGCTAAAGCGCCAGGTTGACGTTGCAGGCTTTGGTCGCCCATGCGTTCGTGGTAGGTGCCCAGCATGCCCTGGACCATCTGCTGCACGGCGGGAAACAACACGGCATACACCGGGACTTCCGGGCGATAGATGGGTATGGGTTCTTCTCCCGGGAAAATCCCCGGGAGGTCCGGCGTGCCATCGGCGGGGACGGGGGGGAGAATGCCCACTGGGTCGTCAGGATCCTCAGGGTTGGGCAGCGGCGGCGCCACCACCGAGGACCGCAGGAACCAGTTTTGCCCGGTGCCCGGCGTTACGCCTCCTTTGAACAGGTAGTACTCATAGGCGCCTGCGGAAACGGATCCACCGCGCAGGGTAAACGCCAGGTCGCTGCTCGTGGCACCGTTAAGCGCTTCAACCACCTGGATGCCGTTCTGCAGCGTCATGGCGCCGGGGCCGGCAAGGTTGGTGACGGTGATGGTAGTGCCGCCTTGCAGCGTGCCCTGGCTGACTACCAGCTTGTCACTGGCCGAGCCGTCGGCGCCGAGTACCGATTGCAGCGCCAGTTCGCCACCATTGCCGGTGTAGTTGCCGTTGACCGTCAGGCTGTCGGTGGCGCTGGAACTGCCGGTGGTCATGTCGATCAGGCCGCCGTTGTTCAGGTTGGCTGGTTGCCCGGCCGTGAAGGGGCTGATGCTGCCCTGTGTTACCTGCAGGGCGGCGCTGCCAAAAATATTCAGGGTACCGGTGGCCGTAGCGCTGTCACCGAGCTTGAAGTCGCCGCCCAGGGTCAGGCGCGAATTGTTGTCCAGGTTGACGGTTTCCCAGTTGACATAGCGGGTTGGCGTGGCGGATCGGGTGTTGTCGAAGGTCAGGGTGTCGTTACCCAAACCACCATCCAGAAGTGGTGTGGAGGCCAGGGTGGTTTCGGTCAGGTTGAGCAGGAAACCCCTGTCAGCGCCATCACCCATGAGGATTTCCTTATGGATCAGACCGCCGCCTTCCCAAGTGAACTCATCGTTGCCAAAGCTGGCGAGGATCTGCCCACTTATTTCCCCTCCGCTGACGTTGATGATGTCGTCGCCGCCGCTGACGCTGATGTTGCCACCAACCGTTCCTCCGGACACCAGGATGGTGTCGTTTCCGAAGCCAGTAACGAGGTTGCCGATGATCGCTCCACCCCGCAGGTCAAACAGGTTGTTGTCGAGCTTCATGTCGACCCGTCCGATGCTGCCACCGGTCATCAGCGCTACATCTCCATCTTCAAAAGCGCCGACAATCCTGCCACTGCTCATGGTGAACTCGTCACGGCCGTCGCCCTGAGCCAGTGAGGCGACGGTGCCACCGCTCTGGAAGTACTGGTCTACCCCGTCACCCTGAGAGATTGCACCGGAGCTGCCGCCGCTGATTTGCGCAATATCACCGCCCGCGCCTTGCGTCACCGTGCCGGAGATATTGCCATTGAACAGTTGGAAAATATTTCTTCCGTCACCTTGATTGATCGCACCGTTGATCGCGCCGGAATCCATCGTGACCCGATCATCTCCCGCGCCATAAGTCACGTTGCCGACGATGATGCCGGTGCCGCCGACGGGGAACTCAAGGATGTTGCTTCCTTGTAAATCCGTCAGCGCGCCAGCACTGCCATCGCTGCACAGGGTGGTGTCGTTGCCTGCGGTTATGACCAACGTACAGGCGGCCTGCGCGGGGAGAGGCCAATTGAGCAACAGCGTCGTCACGCTGCAGACGCTCAGATACGTCACTGATGAAAACCGCGTGCTCATGATTCGCCCTCCCTGCAAGCCGGTGTTCCAAGCTAGCCACACAGAGAGAGCGTTCGCTACTGTCAGAAGTTACAGGTATAGACGAGTGGGTGCGCCTACAAAAACACAATCTCATAGGGCTCGCGCATGCGCTCCAGCAGCACCTGCGCCAGGATCGGCGCCAGGCCGATTTCCGGGTCGCCTGCCAGTTGGCTGGCATAGGCGTGGGCGGCGTGCAGCTTGCGGGCGACGCTCCAGGTGTCGAGCCGCACCTTGCGCGCGCGCTGCCAGGGGATGGCGGCGGTTTCCCGAAGCGGCCAGTGCCACGCCCAGATCGGCAGTTCGTGCAAGCGCACGCCCTTGACTGCGCAGGCTTTGGCAGCGGCACGGCCGACGGCGTCGTGGTCGTCATTGCCGTCGTTGCGCCAGGTGGTGAACACCACGTCGCCGGGTTGCAGGTAGCGCGCAATGAACTGGCTCATTTGCTGTTCCCGCGCGGCCAGGGCGTTGTCGGCGAAACCGCCGCGGATCCATTTCAGGCTGTGCAGGGGCACGCCCAGGCGGCGCAGGGCTTCGACACTTTCCTGGGGCCGCACCACGCTCAAGCGTTTGGCCGGCCACACGGCAGACCCCGGATGGCTGGCGCTGCCGTCGGTGATGGAGATCAGTTGCAGGGAGTATTCAAGGGTGCTGAGCAATTGCAGCAGACCGCCGCAGGCGATCACTTCATCGCCGGGATGCGGGGCGATGATCACCACGCGGGTGCCCTTGGGCACCAGGGTTGCGGGGTTGATGGCAGGGATTTGCGCGAGTTGCGGGGCGCTGTTCCAGATTTGCGCGGGGCCCCGGCGGTTGTCACTTAACAGTGCAGGCTTCATGGGTGTCACGTCCTTGTTTATCGGTGGTGCAGGCCGTACCCCGTTGACGGGACGGCTCTTGTGGTACGCGAGCGTCAGGTACTGCACGCTCGCGGCGCGACGGCGTTCCAACCCTGGATTGCCGTGCAAGGAACAGTGATGATAGTTATGAATTGCCGCTTTAACACCGCCGGGTGTCGCAATTTTTTCAGGAGGCCTGCATCAGGCTCTTCAGGTAATCACCGAAGCCGCCCTGGGCGCGACAATCCAGGCGGGCACTGGTAATCACCTGGGGCGAGTGGCTCCAGGCAATGGAAGCCCCGCAGCGCTCCAACTGGCGCACCAGCTCCACGTCTTCATGGCAGGGCAGGGGCTCGAAACCGCCGGCCCGCACGTAGGCGCCGGCACTGACGCCCAGGTTGGCGCCGTGGATATGCCGATGCCCGTCCCGGGCGGTGTAGGCCTGGTGATAACGGATCTGCGCCGCCGGGTCGAAGCCCTCGCTCCAGGCGTCCACCGTCACCGTGCCGCACACCGCATCCACGCCCAGGGCCAGTTGCGCCACCAGCCAATCGGGAGCGACGCGGCTGTCGGCGTCGGTGCAGGAAATCCAGCGCGCGCCGTTATTAAGCAGGTGCCGCGCACCCACGCCGCGCACGTGGCCCACGTTTCGCGCCTGCACTTCCAGGCTGTGCACCTGGTATTCGCGGGCGATCATGGCGCTGCGGTCGCTGCAGCTGTCGAGCACTGTCAGAATCTGCACCTCTTCACCCAGCAGGCCCGGATGACTGGCGGCGACCATCGCAGCTTTCAGGCATTCGGGCAGCAGTTTTTCTTCGTTATGCACGGGTATCAGGATGCCGATCATCGCAGTCCCTCCAGGGTCGCAACCGTGGTGCCGTCGCGGCTCCACAAATCCAGTAGAAAATCGCTTTCGTGATGCTGCGCCAGATGTGGCATGCCCAGGCGCTGGCCGAGGCGCGCATGCACCTGTTCGGCGGTCTGCGGGCAGCCTTCGATGATCGGGCGCCAGTGGCAGGCGAGGATTTGTCCGTCAGGCGTCAGGGAGGCGAGAGCGCGATCGATCAGCCCATCGAAATCCTTCGGGTCCAGGTAGTAGCAAAGCTCGCTGAGCACGATCAGCTCGAAGGTTTCGCTGGGCCATTGCTGCGGCAGGCGGCTCTGCTGCACGGTGGCGTGGGTGAAGCCGCGCAGCCGCGCCTGTGCGAGGCTGACCGCCGCTTGTGCCGTGTCACAGCAGAGCAGGCGGTCACAGCGCGGGGCCAGCTCGAAGCTCAGTTCGCCATTGGCGCAGCCGGGTTCAAAGATCGAGGCATAGCGCGGCCGGGTCAGCAGCGCCAGGGTCAGGGCCCGCTTGCGCTGTTCATACCAGCGTTGCCGAAAGGCCCAAGGATCGTCGTTGCCGGCAAACAGCTCGTCGAAATAGGGCGTGGCGACACTCATACGAACACCACTTCAAAAGGTTGCAGCAGGCGCTCCAGCACATAGGGCGCGAGCACCGGTGGCAGGCCGATCTGCGGGTCGCCTTCCAACTGGCTGGCGAAGGCATGGATGGCGTGCCGTTTACGGGCCACGGCTTCAGGTGTCAGGGGGATTTTACGAGCGCGATCCCAGGGCACCTGGCTGTCTTCCGGGGTTGCCCAATGCCAGGTCCACACGGGCAGCTCGAGCAAGGTTGCGCCCACCGCCCGGGTCGCCTTGGCACTGGCACGGCCCACGGCCTCGTGGTCGCAATGACCGTCTTCGCGCCAGGTGGTGAAGACCACGTCGCCGGGCTTGAGGTAACGCTCGATGAAGCGGCTCAGGTCTTCTTCACCTGCGGCGACCTGGCTGTCGCTGAACCCGGCCCGCAACCATTTCAGGCTGTGCAACGGCAATCCCAGCCGGTGCAGGGCCTGCGCCGACTCTTGCGGCCGCACCACGCTCAGGCGTTCCACCGGCCAGCGGCGCGAGCCGGGATGACTGGCGCTGCCGTCGGTGACGGAGATCAGCAGGATAGGGCGATCCAGTGCGGCAAGGCCTTGCAGCAGGCCGCCGCAGCCCAGGACTTCGTCATCCGGATGTGGCGCGATGATCACGGCGCGGCTGCCTTCAGGCACCAGTTCGGCAATGTCTACGCAAGGCAGCTCGGCCAGTCGCGACGAGCTTTGCCACACATGCAAGGGCGTGCCCTGGCCGACGATTGGATTGATCTTCATAGTTCCCATCTCCCTGGGCGCTCATCGGCGACTTGTTGACCAAGGGCGGCCAGGTCGCGCTCGGCATGACTTTGCCGCAGGTACACCGGCAAGTCGGCCATCAACTGGGCAAAATGCGGGTCCTTGCAATACGGCCCGGCGCCCAGTGCTCGGCCGACATGGTGAATCACCTGGTCGACGGTTTCTTCGATACAGGCCCGTGCCTGTTGTGCCAGCAGCCGGGCATCTGCCTTGGGCTGCCGGTCGATATGGGTGGCGCTGTCGCGCAGCACACAGGCCGCGCTGTGCAAGGCACTGTCGACGCTGCCAAGGTGCGCCAGGGCGTGGGGCTCCGGGCGTTTTGCGCACTGCTCGCGCAAGGCCTCCGCCAAGCGTTGTGCCGCGCCGTACCAGCAGGCGGCGATGCCGATGCCGCCTTGCCAGAAGCCCGGGCGCGCCAAATAGTCCCCAGGCTTGCCGATGGCCAGGCCAACGGCGTCGTGGAAAAGCACTTCAACGCTGCCCGTAGCGGCCATGCCCACGGCGGCCCAGCCCTCATCGGTGACGGTTACGCCGGGCTGGTGCATTTGCACTGCAACCAGTTGCTGGCGATCCTCTTCATCCCACGCCGTGAGCAACCCGTGGCTGACCACCGCCGCGCCCGAGCACCAGGCCTTGCGGCCCTCCAGCCGCACACGTTGGCCGTCACGCCGGATCCGCACCTTGGCGGTGGGCGGTTCGGCCGCCCACATGCCCCACGTGCTGCCAACCGGCGGCAAGGGGCTGTCGAGTTCAGCGATGATCGCCAGGGCGTCCGTGTGGCCTTCAAACAATTTGCACAACCGCAGGTCATGGCCGGCGACTTGCGCCAGCCGGCTGAAGCGTTCCAACGTTTGCCCGCTGCCCGGCAAGGGCAACTGGTCCAGGCCTTCCTCCACCAAAGCCCTCAGCGCAGCGCCAAGGGCCTGGGTGTCCGGGTAATCCCGGTAGCCGCGAAGAAACTCATGCAAGGCCATGTCACACCTCGTCCTCATGCTGCAATTCAAACAGCAGCAGCGAACGCCCGGTGACCGCGTATTCGTGATCGAAATCGAAGCGTTCCTGGCCACGCACTGCCGGCTGGTTGGTGTCGAGCATGCAGGTCCAGAAGCCGCCATCCGGCACCGGTGGCAGGCGGAAATTGACCATGTCGTGGTGGGCATTGACCACCAGCAGCAACGTGGCATCGGCCCCCGGGCGGCGAATCCCGGTTTCCTGGGCGCGGCCATCCATCAGCATGCCCAGGCAACGGCCATGGCTGTCCTGCCATTGCTCGATGGTCATTTCATCGCCGCTCGGCGCGAGCCAGGTGACGTCCTTGACCCCGATATCTTCGTTGTAGTCGCCCACCAGGAAGCGCCCGCGACGCAGGATCGGGTACGCCAGGCGCAACTTGATCAGGCGCTTGACGAACTTGAGCAGGGCCTTGCCGTCTTCATCCAGTTCCCAATTGATCCAGCCGATCTCGCTGTCCTGGCAGTAGGCGTTGTTGTTGCCGTGCTGGGTCCGGGCGAACTCGTCACCGGCTACCAGCATTGGCGTGCCCTGGGCCAGCAGCAGGGTGGCGAAGAAATTGCGCATCTGGCGCAGGCGCAGCGCGTTGATTTCCGGGTCGTCGGTAGGGCCTTCGACACCGTGGTTCCACGACAGGTTGTTGTTGCTGCCGTCCTGGTTGTTCTCGTCGTTGGCTTCGTTGTGTTTGTCGTTGTAGGACACCAGGTCGTGCAGGGTGAAACCGTCGTGGGCGGTGATGAAGTTCACCGAGCTGTACGGCCGGCGGCCGCGCTGGTTGAACATCTCGCCCGAGGCGGTCATGCGTCCGGCGAAGTCGGCCAGTTGGCCGTCGTCACCTTTCCAGAACGAGCGCACGGTGTCGCGGAAACGGTCGTTCCATTCCACCCAGCCCGGCGGGAAACCGCCGACCTGATAGCCGCCGGGGCCACAGTCCCACGGCTCGGCAATCATTTTCACCTGGCGCAGCACCGGGTCCTGGCGGCAGGCCACGAGGAAGCTGTGGCGCTCGTCGAAACCGTCGCGGTAGCGGCCAAGGATGGTTGCCAGGTCGAAGCGGAAGCCGTCGACATGCATCTCGGTCGCCCAGTAGCGCAACGAGTCGGTGACCATTTGCAGCACGCACGGGTGGCTCAGGTCGAGGGTGTTGCCGGTGCCGGAATCGTTGATGTAGAAGCGCTTGTCATCGGGCATCAGGCGGTAGTACGAGGCGTTGTCGATGCCGCGCATGGACAGCGTCGGGCCTTGCTCGTTGCCTTCGGCGGTGTGGTTGTAGACCACGTCCAGGATCACTTCCAGCTTGGCTTCGTGCAGGTGCGCGACCATTTCCTTGAACTCGGCGATCTTGCCGCTGGCCAGGTAGCGCGGGTCCGGGGCGAAGAAGGCGATGCTGTTGTAGCCCCAGTAGTTGGTCATGCCTTTTTGCAGCAGGTGCTGGTCGTTGACGAAGGCGTGCACCGGCAGCAACTCGACCGATGACACACCCAACTGGCGAATGTGCTTGAGCACATCGTCGACCATCAGCCCGGCGCAGGTGCCGCGCACTTCCTCAGGCACCGAAGGGTGGCGCATGGTGATGCCGCGCAGGTGGGTTTCATAAATGATCGTGCGATCCCACGGCGTGCGCACTGGCTGGTCGTTGCCCCAGGTGTGGGCCGGGTCGATGACTTTGCACTTGGGCACGAAGGGCGCGCTGTCGCGTTCGTCGAAACTGAGGTCGGCGTCCGGATGGCCGATGGTGTAGCCAAACAGGGCCTCGGACCATTTGAGCTCGCCCACCAGCTGTTTGGCGTAGGGGTCGATCAGCAATTTGTTGTGGTTGAAGCGATGACCGTTGGCCGGGTCATAGGGACCGTACACGCGGTAGCCGTAGATCAGCCCGGGGTGGGCGTCGGGCAGGTAGCCGTGGAAGGTTTCGTCGGTGTATTCCGGCAGTTCGATGCGCTCCAGCTCGACTTCGCCGCTGTCGTCGAAGATGCACAGTTCGACTTTGGTGGCGTTGGCCGAGAACAGCGCAAAGTTGACCCCCAGACCGTCCCAGGTCGCGCCGAGAGGGAAGGGCAAACCTTCACGAATCCGCGACGGCTCGTTTTCCGGCGTCGAGTTGGGTTTGTTGGGTTTGCTCATTGAGATGCTCCTGCAAAAGGGTTTTTCCGGGCCGAACGGGGCCATTCCGGCGTGATGCCGGGTAGATATCGGTAGTTGGATAGCCTCCTGCGGTGCGGGCGCACCTGCAGGAGGATCTTTGGGTCAGGGTGCCTTGGGCTTCTTCGCAGCAGGCTTCTTCGCCGCCGGCACTGCGCTTGGCTTGGCTGCCGGTTTGGGCGCTGCCGCTGCGGGCTTGGCTTTTGGCTTGGCCTTGGCGGCGGCCTTCGGTGCCTTGGATGGCGTCAGCGCTTCGGCTTCCGCCAGTTTGCGCGCCATTTCCCAGTGTCGTGCGTCCTCGCCATGGGGTTTACCTTCAGATTCCCAGATCTGATGTGCCAATTCGCGGATGCGTTTGTCTTCAGTACTCATCGCAATGCTCCTCACAGAAAATTTCAGCTTTCTTGATCATCAGGATTGATAAAGACATTGACCGGGAAATCCCCCAGGGCAGCGCTGATCATGAGCTCCTTGTTTGGTGTGACTGCGCCTGTTCGGAAAAGTCCCTTCCAATTTTGGGTTGGAGCGGCGAACGGTAATCGGACCCGGGTATCGCCCCAAATCTGCGCGTTGATCAGGGGATACACACCGTTTTCAAGCAGCCGGTGAGGCCAGCGTGGCACCACCACCAGCAGCTGTTTGCCCTGGTATTCGCGGTAGAAAGCGACCACCCGCTCGGCGTGTTCGCCCACCACTTCCAGAGGCTCGTACGTGCCCTGGCGAAACAGTTGCGGATGCGCCTTGCGCAACCCCAGGACCTGGCTGATCAACGCCTGTTTTATACGCCCGTCATGCCAGTTGAACATCAGCTCGCCGATGTCCGGTGGTGTGTGCAGGCCCTGTCGCCGTGCGGGGTAGTCCACCGGGCGGCGGTTGTCAGGGTCCACCAATGTGAAGTCCCAGAACTCATCACCCTGGTACAGGTCCGGCACGCCCGGCACGGTGAGGCGAAGCAAGGATTGCGCCAGCCCGTTGAGCGCGCCGGCCGGGGCGATGGCCTGGGCGGCCTCGCCGATGGCATCGCGCAGGGTCTTGCCGGCGTCCTCCAGCAGCAGCCGTGACAGGAACGCTTCGACACCTTGCTCGTACAACTCGTTGGGTGCGCTCCAGCTGCTGTTGAGCTTGGCTTCACGCAGGGCTTTTTGCTGCCACTGCCACAGGCGCTGGTGATAGTCCGCCAGGCCCTCGGTATCGTCGCGGTGCAGGTCCAGCGGCCAACTGCCCAGCAGCACCTGATAGAGGATCAGTTCGTCACCCGCGGACGGCGTGTTGGCATCGCTGCGCAGGCGGGCGGCGAGGGGGCGCCATTGCTCCACCTGCTCGGCATACCAGTCGGCGGCCTCGCTGAGCACGGCCAGGCGCGCACGGGTATCTTCGCCGCGCTTGTGGTCGTGGGTGGCGGTGGCCAGCAGGTTGTCGGGGAAGGTGCGCAGGCGTTGCTGATTGACCGCGTGGAAGTCTTCCAGCGGGGCGCTGAATTGTTCGGTGCTGAAACCCACGTCATTGCGCGACAACAACACACCCGAGCGGTAGAACGCAGTGTCTTCCACGGCCTTGGCCGCCGCCGGCGAGGTCAGTTGCTGGAAGCGTACGCAGGCGTGCTTGAGCATCTTGCGTTTGCGGCCCAGGGGGCGGTCGCGCCAGGGTTGGCCGCCGAGCCATTTTTCCAGGTAGTCGAGCACCGGCCAGTCGCCTTCGCTCAAGGTGCTGCGGGCACCGGCCAGGGCTTGCAGGAAAAACACGTCATCCAGTTCGCTGCGGCCCCGGGCGCTGATGTAGGTGCGGTACACCGGGAAATGCACGATCAGTTCCTGCAACGCGCGGCGAATTGCACCCAGGGTCAGGTCGCGGCTCATCACATCGTCCCGGGCCACTTGCAGCAGGGCCTGGGCCACACTTTCAAAATCCCCGGCCAGGGAACCGTTGAGGATCTGCTGCCGGGCCAGCCAGGCTTCTTCGATAAATGAAGACGGGCGTTCGGTGTGGCGGGTCCATAACTCGGCCAGGGGTTCGAAGCCCTTCGGGTCATGTTGCAGCAATGACAGCTGGTTCATGAATTCGTAGCCGGTGGTGCCGTCCACGCGCCAGTCTTCACGCAAGGTTTCGCCTTCGCCGAGGATCTTCTCGACGAAGATCGGCAAGTGCCGCCCACTCGCCAGCGAGTCCACCCGGCGGCGCAGCTTGCGGCAGTAACCGCGCGGGTCGGCGAGGCCGTCGATGTGGTCGATGCGCAGGCCGTCGATCAGGCCTTCGCTGATCAGCTGGAAGATCTTGCCGTGGGTCGCTTCGAACACCGCGCTGCGTTCAACCCGCAGGCCGCCCAGCTCGTTGACGTCGAAGAACCGCCGCCAGTTGATATCGTCCGCCGCCGTGCGCCAGCTGGCCAGGCGATAGCTTTGTTGTTCCAGCAGGTGGTGCAGGCGGGCGAAACCTTCGGGATGGCGGGCGTCGTAGAGGTCGAGGTTCGCTTCGATGGCCTTCAGGGTTTCGGGGTCGCGGGCGGCCTCGATCAGTTCCTGTTTCAGCGCGGCGGCCTGGGGATAGGCGTCCGGCTGGTAGGCCAGGCTGCTGAAGCGATCGGCCAGTGACTTGACGGGCACCAGCTCGCCGTATTCCCGCGGGCAGATCGGGAAGCGATGTTCGTAATGCTCGACGTAGAAGCTGCCGTGCAGCGGGTCGAAGCGCAGCGGCAGGGCACCCGACTGCAGGGCTTCGCCGTAGTCGCTGCCCAGGAACGGCATCAGCAGTTGGCCCTTGAGCAGCGGGTCTGGCGAGTGCCATTGAATGTCGAAGAATTCGCTGTAGGGACTCAGGCGACCCCATTCCAGCAAGTCCAGCCACCACAGATTATCGGCACCGCCGACGGCCATGTGGTTGGACACGATATCGAGGATCAGCCCCATGTCATGTTCGCGCAACGCCGCAACCAATCGCCGCAGCGCCGGTTCGCCGCCCAGCTCGGGATTGACGGTGGTGGGATCGACCACGTCATAGCCGTGCATCGAACCGGCGCGGGCGCTCAGCAATGGCGAGGCGTAGAGGTGGCTGATGCCCAGTTCGGCGAAGTACGGCACCAGTGGCACGGCGTCGTCGAGGGTGAAGCCCTTATGAAATTGCAGGCGCTGGGTAGCCCGTAGCGTCAATGCTTTCATCGGTCACGCTCTTGGGCCTGGATGCGCGCCACGGCCAGCAGCTCAAGGCGGCGGGCGGCATTGTCGTCATCGAGCAGGGTGGCGGCATCGCCCGGCAGGCGGCGGCGCCAGTTCGGGTGGGTGTCGGTGGTGCCGGGCAGGTTGGATTGTTCCTCGACCCCCAGGGCGTCCTCCAGCGGCAGCAATACCAAGGGTGCGCGGGTGTGGCCCAGGTAGCGCACGCTGGCGTCGATGACGTGGTCGGTTTCGTTGCGCACTTCGTCGATGAAGTTCTGCGGGTCCTGGCTCAAGGCCTGGCGCAGCGCCTGGCGTTCCCGCAGGCGGTGTTCGCTCCATTGCTCGACGGTGGGTGCATCGATCAGGCCCAGCTGGACATTCCAGTCGATATCGCGGCTATGCCACCAACCGTTGAGGGTCGGCAGGTCGTGGGTGCTGGTGGTGGCCAGTGCGTTGTCCGGCCAATCGAGGATCGGCTTGAACTGGCCGCCGTGGTCTTGTTCGAACAGCAGCACGCGCATCCCAAGGATTGAGCGCGCGATGAGTTTTTCCCGCAGGCCGTCGGGTACGGTGCCGAGGTCTTCACCGAGGACGATCGCCTGGTGGCGGCTCGACTCCAGGGCCAACAGCCGCAGCAGGTCATCCACCGGGTAATACAGGTAGGCGCCGTCCCGTGGCGAGGCGTCCATCGGGATCACCCACAGGCGTTGCAGGCCCATCACATGGTCGATGCGCAAGCCGCCGGCGTGGGCGAAGTTGGCCCGCAGCATTTCGATAAACGCGCGAAAGCCGTTGCGCTTGAGGCCTTCGGGGGAAAACGCGGAAATACCCCAGCCCTGGCCGGCACGGTTGAGGATGTCAGGTGGCGCACCCACGGTCAGTTCCGCCAACAGTTCATCCTGGCGGCTCCAGGCCTGGCTGCCGCCGCCGTCGGCGCCGACTGCGAGGTCGGCGATCAGGCCGACACCCATGCCGCTGCCGCGCGCCGCTTGTTGCGCGCGTTCCAGGCACCGGGCAATCAGCCATTGGCTGAAGGCGTAAAAGCCGATTTCGTCCCGATTGGCTTCGGCAAACTGCACCAGGGCCGGGCTTTGCGGGCTGTGCCAGTCCTCTGGCCAGTGGCGCCAGTCGAGGCTCTCGCCGTTGGCCGCGCGTTCGGCTTGTACGGCTTCGAAGCGGCAGTGGTTTTCCAGGGCTTCACCGCCAGCCTGGCGGAAGCTCAGGAAGTCGGCATGTTGCGGGTGGTCGCCCTGGCGGAAGTCGTCATACAGGGTGCGCAACAGGCGCTGCTTGGCTTTGGCCGCGGCCGGCCAGTCGATCAGGCTTTGTTGCTCAAGGTCATTCAATTCGTCGGCCAGCCCGCTGGCTTCGATGGCAGTTTGCACCGCACGTTCGCCGAGGATGCAGCCGGGGGACGCGTACAAACTGTTGAGGAACAGGCGGCTGGACGGGGAATAGGGGCTGAAGCGCTCGGTGTCGGCGCTGAACATCGCGTGCATCGGGCTGATGGCCAGGGCGTCGGCGCCGCGTTCGGCGGCGGCGCGGGCCAGTTGTTCCAGGGCCTGGGTATCGCCAAAGCCGCCGTCGCCGCTGCGGCGCAGGGAATACAGCTGGGCGCTCAGGCCCCAGGCGCGGGCGGTCTGGGTGTCGACCGCTTCTGCGACGGTGTAGCAATGCGTCGGTGCCACGGCCAGGGTGAAATGCTGGTCGGCAATATGCACTTGTTGGTAGCCGACCGGAATCGAGCCGGGCAACACCGCGTTCTCGTCCAGGCTCAGGTCCAGCACGCTGGAATCCTCGAGGTGAACCTGGCACGGCGTACCGGGGGCGAAGTAGCGCGCCAGGTCCAGGCCGGCGCCGCTGTCGACGGTCATCAGGGGCGGCAGGTGCTTGTCTTGTTGCACGCGTTCGAGGTCCAGCAGGCTGGCTTCGATCTCGGCGTCGCTGTCGGCCAGGTGGCCCAGGCCTTTGAGCACGGCGCGCAGGGCGTCGGGCTTTACATGTTGCGGGCGGCCATTCGCGTCGATCCAATCGACGGCCAGGCCCGCTCGGCTGGCGAGTATTTCCAATTGCGCGTCGCTCAAGGGTGCTCTCCAACAGGGGAATGGGTGAGGCTGACGCGGGCGCTGAGGGGAGCCAATTGTTCGGCCCCGCTGGCCTGCGTCACAAATAGGAGGTGCTCGGCAGCCGGGTAGTTCAGAGAATCGGCGCTCAGGTTGAGGTCGATCTGCAACAGGCTGCCATTGCCCAGGCGCCAGCGCGCCGTGACCGCGCCCTCCGCCAGCACGTGCGCACCCAGGGCCATGCTGCCGGGCAGGTGCGGCACGATATGTTGGTGGCGCAGGCTCAACAGGTGCCGGTAGAGCTGCGAGTCGCCGCAGTCGGCGAGGGCGGGTGCCGAGCGGCGGAAGGTTTGCAGGGAGTTGGGGTCGGGAATGCGTTCGCGGCGTTCGGGGTCGCTGAACGCGGCAAAGTCGGCAAACTCGTTGCGCCGGCCTTCACGTACCGCCTCGGCCAGTTCGCCGTGATGGTCGGTGAAGAACAGGAACGGCTCCTCGGCGTTGACTTCATCGCCCATGAACATCAGCGGGATCATCGGCGACATCAGCAGCAAGGTCGTCGCGGCGCTCAGGGCCTGGGGCGAACACAGTTGATGCAGGCGTTCGCCCAGGGCGCGGTTGCCGATCTGGTCGTGGTTCTGCAGGAACAGCACAAAGGCGCTGGGCGGCAGGTGCCCGCTGGGCTCGCCGCGCGTGTGGCCGTGGCGCGTGGTGTGGCCCTGGTAGATAAACCCTTCGCTCAGGCAGCGCGCCAGTTTTCCCGTGGGGTCCTGGGCGAAATCGCTGTAGTAGGCGTCGGTTTCGCCGGTGAGCAGCACGTGCAGGGCGTTGTGGCCGTCATCGTTCCACTGGGCGTCGAAACCGCTTTCCAGCAGGCTGGCCTGGTTGAATTCGTTTTCCAGCACCAGCCACACATGCCGCCCCGTGTCGACTTGCTGGCGTACTTTTTGCGCCAGCTCCTGCAGAAATTCGGGATCGTTGATGGCGTGCACGGCGTCCAGGCGCAGGCCGTCGAAGCGGTATTCCAGCAGCCACATCAGGGCGTTGTCGATGAAGAAATCCCGGACCTCCCGGCGATCAAAGTCGATGCCCGCGCCCCAGGGCGTGTGCACGTCTTCGCGAAAGAAACCCTTGGCGTAGGTGCCGAGGTAGTTGCCGTCGGGGCCGAAGTGGTTGTAGACCACATCGAGGATTACCGCGAGGCCATAGTGGTGCGCACTGTCGATCAGCTGTTTGAGCTGCTCGGGCGAACCGTAGGAGGATTGGGGAGCGTAGGGCAGGACACCGTCGTAACCCCAGTTGCGTTCGCCGGGGAATTGCGCGATGGGCATCAGCTCAATGGCGGTGACCCCCAGTTCGGCGAGGCGCGGCAGTTGTTTCTCGACCTCGGCGTAGCCCCCCAGTACGCCCACGTGTATCTCGTAGATCACCGCTTCGTGCCACGGCCGGCCTTGCCAGTGGCTTTGGCGCCACTGATAGGCCAGGGGGGCGACCACCACGCTGAAGCCGTGAACGTCCGTGGCCTGTGCCCGGGAAGCCGGGTCGGGAACGTCCTGTTCGCCGTCGATGTTGTAGCGGTAGCGGGTGCCCGGCGGGCATTGCAGCTGCACCACAAACCAGCCATCGGCCTGGGGCAGCATCGCTACCGATTTTCCTTCCTCAAATTCAACGCTGACATAAAACGCGTCTGGCGCCCATAACGCGAAGCGGGTGTGTTCCGCATCCAGCATGATCGCGCCGTGGGGCCAGGTTTCCAGAGTCCGTGACGGCATCTATGAAGACCTCTTTTTACTGTTTCCCCGATCTTCCCAGCGCTTTCGCTACCAGTTGCTCATAAAGTTCGGCATAGGGTTCCACTGCCTGGCACCAGTTGAACGGTGCGGCCATAGCCCGGCAACGCATGGCGTTGAGCAAGCCTGGGAAGGCGAAGACCTTGAACGCGCGGCTCAGGGCCGCTTCGTAGCTTTCGACAGTGGATTCGTTGAACAGGAAGCCGGTGACACCATCCTCGATAGTGTCGGCCAGGCCGCCGGTGTTGCGTGCAACCGGCAACGAGCCGAAGCGCTGGGCGTACATCTGGCTCAGGCCGCAGGGTTCGTAACGGGATGGCATCAACAGGAAGTCGCTGCCGGCGAACATGCGGCGCGCGTCGGTCTCGTTGAAGCCGATGCGCACGCCGATCTGGCCGGGAAAGCGCAGGGCCAGGGCACGCATGGCTTGCTCTTCTTCCGGCTCACCACGGCCGATGATCGCGATCTGGCCGCCATTTTCGACGATGAAACTGGCGACCGCTTCGGTCAGGTCCAGGCCTTTCTGGTAGACCAGGCGCGATACCACGGCGAACAGCGGGCCGGTGGAGTCGTGCAAGCCAAACAGGTTGCGCACATGGGCGGCGTTCTGTGCCTTGCCTTCCCAGTCACCAATGTTGAAAGGGTGGGTCAGGTGCGGGTCAGTGGACGACTCCCAGCTTTCATCAATGCCGTTGGGAATGCCGCTGAGCAAGCCTTGCTGGGTCTTGCTGGCGAGAAAGCCATCTAGACCGCAGCCAAATTCGGGGGTGGTGATTTCCTGGGCGTAGGTGGCGCTGACCGTGGTGATATGGCTGGAATACGCCATGCCGGCCTTGAGGAATGACAGCTTGCCGTAGAACTCCATGCCTTCTTGCTGCAAGGCGTGTTCGGGAATCCCCAGTTCCGGGCACGAGGCGAGGCTGACCACGCCCTGGTAGGCGAGGTTATGAATGGTGAACAGCGTTGGAGTGCGTGACCCACGCCAGTGCATATAGGCTGGCGCCAGGCCTGCTGGCCAGTCATGGGCGTGCACCAGGTCCGGGCACCAGTGGATCTGCGCCAGGTTGGCGGCAATATCGGCGGCGGCCAGGCCCAGGCGGGCGAAGCGGATATGGTTGTCGGGCCAGTCGCGGCCGTTGTTGGCGCCATAGGGCGTGCCTTCGCGCTCGTAAAGCTCGGGGCAGATCAGCACGTAGATAACCAGGCCGTCCTTGAGGTCCATGCGCCCGATCTTGCACGGTGGCAGCGCGGCGTGGCCCCCCAGCTCACCGATGATATGAATAGGGTTGTCGCTGTCCAGCACCTGCGGGTAGCCGGGGATCAGCACGCGCACATCGTGCAGGTGCGCCATGGCGCGGGGCAGTGCGGCGGACACGTCGCCCAGGCCGCCGGTTTTCACCAGGTCGGCCAGTTCGGAAGTGACAAACAGCACTTTTTTGCGATTGGGATTCACACGTGGGACCGGCCGCACCGTGTTGGGAAGGTCGGCCAATGAGGTCGGCCCGCCAACCGGCTGACTAAAACGCTCTCCCTGAGTATCTACAGCGGCACTGATCATAGTTCTCTCCCGAGTTCTGGTCGGCTGATGGCATATGGCAATCAGCGAAGGTTGACCGCGTCCTGCGGCCAGGCGCACAAGCGCTACACAGACTGGCAAGCCTTATGCCAGTTGTGCTGGAGTCTTAAATAGAGTGGATGGACGGGCGTTCGGTATGAACCGTCAGCACTCGCCTTACCTTAAACCTGACCTGTGGCAGAGTTGGAAAGTTTCGATTTTTTGCGGGGTTTTTGTTTTGGATCGGACCCATCGGTCATGAGTCTAGGACAGATCCCAGAGCCTGTGGGGTCTGTGGGGTATTTTTGTAGGACAAATTTTTTTCATGAGCCCGGTAGCAGCTGTCGAGCGCGCTCCGGTTCAGGATCGGCAGTGCGCCCGACGCAGCCTCGCTGAGGCTCGACAGCTGCTACGGGGGGGAGTGGGAGGTGAAATGTGTGCACTAGCTTAGTGCGCGAACGGGCACTCCTTTGGCCCACGCTTGGATGTCTTCGATCATCTGCTGGTAGAACTGGCGGTAGTTCTGCTCGCTGACGTACCCCACATGAGGGGTGGCCAATACGTTGGGCAACTGGCGGAATGGATGCCCGGCTGGCAGCGGCTCCTGGGCGTACACGTCCAGTGCCGCGCCCGCCAGCCGGCCATTGGCCAGGGCGTCAATCAAGGCGGCCTCATCGACAATCGGCCCGCGTGCCGTGTTCACCAAATGCGCCGTAGGTTTCATCCAGCCCAACGCTTCGGCGTCCACCAGCCCGCGGCTGCGGTCGCTGAGCACCAGGTGAATCGACAACACGTCCGCCTGTTCAAACAACTCGCGCTTGCTGACCCAGGTCACGCCGCTTTCGGCAGCGCGCTCTGGGGTAAGGTTTTCGCTCCAGGCAATTACGCGCATGCCGAAAGCCTGGCCAAATTTGGCGACCTTCTGGCCAATGCTGCCCAGCCCGAGAGTCCCCAGGGTCTTGCCGTACAAATCGCCGCCCAGGCCCACTTGCCAACCCCCGGCGCGCAGGGAATTGGCTTCGGCCAGCAGGTTGCGGGTAGACGCCATGATCAGTGCCCAGGTCAGTTCCGGGGCCGCGTGCTTGTAACTGTCGGTGCCGCATACCTGGATACCCAGGGCCTTGGCCGCAGGAATGTCGATGGCGGCGTTGCGCATGCCGCCGGTCACCAGCAACTTGAGCCTGGGCAAGCCTTGCAACAGAGCCTGGTCGAAGGTGGTGCGTTCGCGCATCACGCAGATCACCTCGAACCCCTGCAAACGCTCGATCAACGTGGCGGTGTCCGCCGGGTAATCGTGGAGGAAGTGCACCTGGCCGACCGACGCCAGGACTGACCAGTCCACCACGCCACTGGCCACATTCTGCCAATCATCAATCACTGCGATCTGTACCGACATTCACGCATGCCTCGAAAAAGGTTGGATTAAAGGGCGTTCAGCCCTTGCAACAGTGCCTTGTGAAACTGTGCCGGCTCTTCCATTTGCGGTGCATGGCCCAGACCCGGGAATTCCACCAGGGTGGCGTGGGGAATCAGCTTGGCCACTTGCTTGCCCAGCACCGCATAGTTGCCGAGCTTCGCCTTGACCGCCGGTGGCGCCAGGTCTTTGCCAATGGCGGTGTTGTCGGAGGTGCCGATCAGCAGCAGGGTGGGGATCTGCAGGTCCTTGAACTCGTAGTACACCGGCTGGGTGAAGATCATGTCGTAAATCAGCGCCGAGTTCCACGCCACCTGGGTGTGGCCGGGGCCTTTGTTCATGCCGGCGAGCATATCGACCCAGCGGTCGTATTCAGGCTTCCAGCGGCCGACGTAGTAGGTGTCGAGCTCGTATTTGCGGATGCCTTCGGCGGTCAGTTTCAACTCGCGCTCGTACCATTGGTCAACGCTGCGGTAGGGCACGCCGATGGCCTTCCAGTCTTCCAGGCCAATCGGGTTTACGAGGGCAAGTTGTTCGGTTTGCTGCGGATAGAGCAGGGCGTAGCGTGTGGCAAGCATGCCGCCAGTGGAATGGCCGAGCAGGGTAGCCTTCTGAATACCGAGTTTTTCCAGGAGTTGATGGGTGTTGATCGCCAGTTGCTGGAAGCTGTACTGGTAATTGTCCGGTTTGCTGGAGGTGCAGAAACCGATCTGGTCGGGAGCGATCACCCGGTAGCCGGCGTCGCTCAGGGCCTTGATCGATTCATCCCAGGTGGCGCCGCAGAAGTTCTTGCCGTGCATCAGCACGATGCTGCGCCCGTTGGCCTTGCCCTTGGCCGGCACGTCCATGTAGCCCATCTGCAGGGATTTGCCCTGGGACTGGAAGGTGAAGTGCTCTACCGGGTACGGGTATTGGAAGCCTTGCAGCTCGGGGCCGTAGGTCGGACCTTCTTCGGCGGCGAAGGCGGGCAGGGCGCTGCCGAGCAACAGGCTGGCGACGCACAGAGAGCGGATCTTGGACATGGTTAGAGCTCCGGGAACAGTGCCCGGATGCTGTGGCGAGGGGATTAACGGGAGATTAAATCCAGTGCAGGGTGAGCATGGCCAGTACCCCGTAGCGCGCCCCTTTTGCAAGGGTCACCAGCACCAGGAACCGCCAGAACGGTTCGCGCATGACCCCGGCCACCAGGGTCAGCGGGTCACCAATGATCGGCACCCAACTGAGCAGCAACGACCAATGGCCCCAGCGCTGGTAATGAGTACGGGCGTTTTCCAGGTGCCTGGGGCTGACCGGAAACCAGCGTCGATCCTTGAAGCGCTCGACCGAGCGGCCCAGCAGCCAGTTGACCACCGAGCCCAATACGTTGCCGGCCGTTGCAACCCCGAGCAGCAACCACAGGCTGTAGTGCCCGCTGATCAACAGCCCCACCAGCACCGCCTCCGATTGCATCGGCAACAGCGTGGCGGCGCCGAAGGCGGCGAAAAACAGTCCCAGGTAACCGGCAAGCATCAATCAGCGTGCCGGATAGTCAGCCACTACCACGTCTTCGCCATCGCGAGTCAGGCCGATGACCTGATAGGCATCGCTGCTGCCGTCCATCTCCATGCCTGGCGAGCCCATGGGCATGCCCGGTGCTGCAATGCCCAGCAAGTCGTCGCGCTTGCGCAGGGCCAAGACCTGGTCGGCTGGCACATGGCCTTCGACGAACTTGCCGTCGATCACGCCGGTATGGCAAGACGCCAGGCGCGGCGCCACGCCCAGGCGTTGCTTGACCTCGCTCATGTTGCTTTCCACATGGTCGTTGACCTTGAACCCGTTGCTCTCCAGGTGGGCAATCCACTTTTTGCAGCAACCGCAGTTGGCATCACGGTGCACGTCAATCGGGATCAGCTCGGCAGCCTGGGCCAGGGTGCTCATGAGCAGGGCCGACAGTGCGGCCAGTCGCAGGGTGGTTTTCATCGTCATCTCATCGGATAAAGGGCAACAGCGGGGCATTCTCCCTGCTTTTTGGAAAAGGGTTTCCCGGGATTGTTACGAGGTTTTACGAAAAACCGACAGCACCAGAATAACCGCCTGGTGCTGTCGGAAAACTGAGAGGGATATGACGGTTTTGTCAGGCTGGCGGGGATTCCAGGCGCTGCTTGAGCTGATCAAGGGCCTGGTTGGACAGTGCGATCATGCGCTCATGCAGGGTGGTCAGTTGCAGTTCGGTTTCATAGGTGAGGATACGCTTGAACAGCGTGCCGTTGCCCTGTACTTGCAGCAGATAATGAATACAGCCATCGACCGCCAATGAGGTGAACGCGGTCTTGAACTCCCGCGGTCGCTGCGCAATCTGCACGCGATAGCTCATGGGAACCCGCACACCCAGCAGGTCGATGGTTTCAGTGAAACGATGACCGGCAGGCAATGAGCCGGTGATACCGGTGTCGGCGCCCAGGGATGTCGGATGCCATTCATGCCAGCGATCCGGTTGGGTAACGTAGTCGTAAACATCGTCGATAGAGGCTTGTATATAGCGTTCCTGACTGATCCGCTCCAGACGGATCGGGTGCTCAACTGCGTGCATGACACACCTCCTGTGTGGCGGAGCGAACTGTCAGAATAGTCCGGCTCCCGCGCATTGCACGGGAGCTTTCAGGCTATTTTTTCAACGCACCTTGAAGCGACCCATCAATGCAATAACCCGGCCATTGGCATCCAGCAGGCTCTGGGTGTTGTGCTCCGTGGCGTGGCCGCTTTGCACCAGCTCTTCGACCATGTGGCGGATGTGCACCATGCTGCGGTTGATTTCCTCGGTCACTGCGCTTTGCTGTTCGGCGGCGGTGGCGATCTGGGTGCTGAGGTTGTTGATATGGCTGACGGAGCCGGCCATCTCGTCCAATCCCGTGTTCACCCGGGCCGTGGCGTCAGCCGCAGACTGGCAGCTGGCCTGGGTGGCTTCCATGGCCGTCACCGAGGAACTCACGCCCGTGGTCAGGCGCGCCAGCATCTCATTGATCTGCGAGGTGCTGGCCTGGGTGCGGGCGGCGAGGGCGCGGACTTCGTCGGCCACCACCGCAAAACCCCGGCCTTGTTCGCCGGCCCGGGCGGCTTCGATGGCCGCGTTGAGTGCCAGCAGGTTGGTCTGGCCCGCGATGGCGCCGATCACGCCGAGGGTTTCGGTGATGCGGGCGGCATCCTGGCGCATGTTTTCCACGGTGTGGGTGGCGCTGGAGACCTCGCCGATCAACGCGCTGACGCTGCGGGAAGCTTCGCCGACCACCACCCGCGAACGGTCGGCGTGCTCGTTGGCGCGCTGGGTGAACGCAGCCGTTTCGGCGGCGTTCTCGGCCACGGTGTCGGCGGTGGAACTCATCTCGGTGATGGCCGTGACGGTCTGGTCGGTTTCCGAGGCATGGCGGACCAGGATCTGGTTGGTCTGGGCCGACGTCTGCTGCAATTGCGCCAGGCTCGACGACATGGCGCCGGTGGCCAGGGTCACTTCTCCAATCATGTTTTGCAGGTAGACGATAAAGCGGTTCACCGAATGGCCAATCGCCCCCAGTTCATCCTCGGCGCGAATGGTGATGCGCCGGGTCAGGTCGGCATCGCCGTTGGACAGTGCGTCGATATTGGTCTTCAGCGCGGTCATCCGGTGCACCAGCTGGCGGATGGCGTACACCGCCAACAGCACCAACAGCAGGATCATCGGGATTTGCAGCATCGCCAACGTGCCCAGTACGTCATCACGTTGGGCGGTGATCAGCGAGGTCGGCAGCGCAGTGGCGAGGAACCACGGGGTGCCTTCGATCGGGCGCATGAAGAACGTGCTGGCCACGCCCTGGTTGTCGAACTCGCTGCGTTGCAGGGTTTGATCACGATGAGCCAGGCCGGCGCTGACCTGGGCGGCAAAGGCCGAGGTGCCGACCAATTCGCTGATGTTCTTCAACACCACGGGGCCGCTGATGCGCGTGCTGTTGCTGATGATCTTGCCGTCGCCTTCGACGATCAGCATTTGCCCGCCGAGGTCTTTTTCCTTGCTGGCCACCAGGTCGTTGAAGAAGCCCAGGGTCACGTCGATGGTGGCGACGCCATAGGCTGCGCCGTCACGCTGGATCGCCATCGCGCAGTTGGTGCGTGGCTCCTGGCTGGCGTCATCCTTGTAGGCCGCCGCCCAGGCGCACTGGCCGCGGGGCGAAGCGAGGCCGCCCTTGTACCAGCTCTGGTCGTAGTAGTTGGGGGCCGCGTCGCTGTTCCAGAAGGTGTTCACCGCCAGCTTGCCCGAGGCATCGCGGTGCCAGAAGGTGCTGTGCTTGTTGCGTCCCGGGGTGCGTTGGTTGGGCAGGGGCCAGATGCCGCCGCCAAACACTTTCAATTCGCCGTACTGGTCCACCAGGCCTGGCAGCACCTTGTCGATGGCGTCGCTGTCCAGCAGCGGGATGGTTTGGGTGATGCTGCGTTGCTGGGCCTGAACCTTGTTCAGTTCGCCCTGGATCTGCTCGGCCACTTCGGCAATGCGATTGAGGGCCACCTGTTCTTCGGTGTGGCGCAGCTTGGGGGCCACCAACTGTCCGATGCCCACCACCGTCAAGACGAATAACAACAGGACGAACAGCACCAGGAACAGGGTGTAGCGGGCTTGGATAGAGCGCAATGAGGGCATGGGGTCGTCCTTACGAAGCGTTTATTGTGCGACGCGGCTTTGTTAGAGCTTCGAAGGGCTATCGGCTTGGGACGGGCGAGCTTGAGGCACTATCGTGCAAGAAAAACCAGGGCAGGGATTCAAGGCGCGGAGCTGGCGAGCCAGCCCCGATCCGGCGTGGCAGGATTATTTGTCCAGCATCTGCATGACCGCTTCCGGGTAGCGCAGCCCGGCTGTGGCGTTGGCCGGGAAGATGGCCTCCAGCGCCGCCAACTCGGTCGGGCTGAGCTTGACCTCCAATGCCGCGACGTTCTCTTCCAGGTACTTGCGTTGCTTGGTCCCCGGGATCGGGATCAGGTAATCCCCTTGCGCCAGCACCCAGGCCAACGCCAGTTGCCCGGCGGTCACGCCCTTGTCGGCGGCCAGGGCTTGTACCTGGTCCACCAGCAGCAGGTTCTTCGCAAAGTTCTCGCCCTGGAAACGCGGGCTGAAGCGGCGGTAATCATCCGCCGCAAAATCATCCGGGCTTTTCAGCGCGCCGGTCAGGAAGCCACGACCCAGTGGGCTGTAAGGCACAAATGCGATCCCCAGGCGTTCGCAGGCGGCGAGGCAACCGTTGTCCTCCTGATCACGGCTCCACAGCGAATATTCGCTTTGCAGGGCGCTGATGGGATGCACTTTATGAGCGCGCTCGAGGGTGGCCGCCGACGCTTCACTCAGGCCCAGGTAACGCACCTTGCCTTGCTTGACCAACTCGGCCATGGCGCCGACGGTTTCTTCAATCGCCACTTCAGGGTCGATGCGGTGCTGGTAGTAGAGGTCCAGGGTTTCTACGCCGAGGCGTTTCAGGGTGCCGTCGATGGCGTCGCGAATGTACTCGGGACGGCCATTCACCCCACGCAGCGCGGGGTTTGCGGGGTCACGCACGATGCCGAACTTGCTGGCGAGGAACACCTGGTCGCGCTTGCCGGCGATGGCCTTGCCAATCAGTTCTTCGTTGGTATGGGGGCCGTACATGTCGGCGGTGTCCAGCAGGTTGATCCCCAGTTCCAGGGCGCGGTGCAGAGTGGCGATGGCTTCGGTGGTATCGGTGCCGGTGGTGTAGAAATCGGTCATGCCCATGCAGCCGAGGCCGATGGCGGACACCTGGGGACCATTTTTACCGAGTTGACGTGTGTGCATGGGTCCAGCTCCTGTGTGGGAAGGCCTCCATTGTTGCCCTCGACAAAAGCGGGATAAACCGGCTAAAACCGCTATCACTATTATGAAATTCTAAATAATCCCTGAAGGAAACCGGCCCGTGGACCGTTTTAATGCGATGCGAGTGTTCGTGCGGATTGTCGAACTGGGCGGGTTTGCCAAGGCGGCTGACAGCCTGCAACTGCCGCGTGCCTCGGTGACCATCCTGATCAAGCAACTGGAGGCGCACCTGGGGGTGCAACTGTTGCAGCGCACCACACGCCAGGTCAGCCCGACCCTGGACGGTGCCGCCTACTACCAGCGTTGCGTGAGCCTGCTGGCGGACCTTGAGGAAACCGAGGCGGTATTCTCCACCAGCCGACGAAACCCGCGCGGCACGTTGCGTATCGATATGCCGTCCGGGATCGGGCGTTTCCTGGTAATTCCGGCAATGCCCGAGTTCACCACGCGTTACCCGCAGATCGATCTGGAAATCGGCCTCAATGACCGCCCGGTGGACCTGATCCGCGAAGGCGTGGATTGCGTGTTGCGCGGCGGCCTGGCGCTGGACGAGTCGCTGGTGGCCCGGCCGCTGGCGATGATGGATCAGGTGACCTGCGCCAGCCCCGGCTACTTGCAGCAGTTCGGCGTGCCATCGACGCTGGATGAGTTGGCCGGCCATCAAGTGGTGGAGTATTTCTCCAGCACCAGCGGCAAACGCTATGGCCTGGAGTTTCAGATCGGCAGCGACATCCGCTTGGTCGACCTGCCCAAGCAAGTGGCGGTCAACAGTGCCGATGGTTACCTGGCGGCCTGTGAGGCGGGTTACGGCCTGGTACAGACGCCGTACTACCACGCCGTTCGCCAGTTGGAAGCGGGCACGCTGGTGGAGGTGCTGGCGCATCAGCCGCCGCCCAGGTTACCGCTGACGGCGCTGTACCCGCCGCATCGCCAGCTGTCGCAACGGGTGCGGGTGTTTGTCGATTGGCTGGTGGAGTTGTGTGCCCGGCCGGGCAATGGGTTGCAGCGTCAACCTTGAGCCTTGCGGTAGGCGCCGGGCTGGAAGCCGGTGACCTTATGGAAGGCCCGGGTAAACGCCGCCACCGATTGATAACCCACGGCGAGGGACACGTCCGCTACGGTCTGGTCCTGCTTGAACAGTTGGCAGGCGTGGCGCACACGCATCATCAGCAGCACTTGCCCCGGCGACTGCCCGCACAGTTCATTGAAGCGCTTGAAGAACGCCGAGCGCGACAGGCCGGTGCAGGCGGCCATGCTTTCCAGGGTCCAGGGCTCGGCCGGGCGTGCGATCAACTGCTCCAGCAGGTTGGCAAATGCCGGTTGCCGAGCCAGCGCCGCGAGGCCGCCGAGGTCGGTGTTGTCCAGCACCTGTTGGCGCAGCACATACAGGAACAGCAGGTGGCACAGGCGCTCCAGCAGGGCGGGCGAGGGCGCCGGCGTGCGCTCGCATTCCTGCAGGATCAATTCGAACAGGTTGCGCGCGGCGGTCAGCGATGGATCACCGGCCCGCAGGATGATCCAGGCGGGCAGGGTGTCGACAATCATCGCCGACAGCCCGGACTGGAAGTGAAAGAACCCGCATACCAGTCCCACGCCGTCACTGGCCTGGCTGTCCAGCGGCACCATTGGCTTGCGCGGGCATTCCTGGGCGCCGGTGGCGGTGCCATCGCTGGACAAGCGGTACGCCAGGTCCCGCAGCAGGAAGACTGCATCGCCGTTGTTCAATGGGTAAGGGGTCGAGTCGCCGTCGATGTGCATCCAGCACTGCCCTTGCACCACCAGATGAAAACTCGCGCTTGCCAGGCCATGGGTGCTGGCGTGCCAGTCGCCGCAGTAACGCCCGACGTGAAACAGGCTGGTGTTGAGTTCAAGGCTATCTAATAACCAATCGACGAGTGAACTGGACGAATTCATCTAACGGAAAGACTCTAGAGCAAGTAATCGCTACTTTAGACTATTGAGCGGATTTTTTATAACCAACAGACTTGGTACACGAATCCATGAGGAGACCACTCCATGTCCCGCGTACCGATGCTAACCCTGGAAACCGCTCCTGAGGCGGCCAAGCCCTTTCTGGAAAATGCCCTGAAGGGTTCCGGGTTCATCCCCAATCTGTTGGCGGTGCTGGCCAACGCCCCGGCAGCCCTGGAAACCTACATCACCGTGTCGGGCCTGAACGCCAAGTCTGACCTGAGCCTGGCCGACCGCGAAGTGGTGCAACTGATTGCCGCCACCAATCACGGTTGCGATTTCTGCGTCGCCGGGCACACTGCCGTAGCGCGCAACAAGGCCAAGCTGCCGGAAGACGTGATCGACGCCCTGCGCCAGCGCGGTGAACTGCCCAACGAGCGTTATGAGACACTGGCAGCGTTCACCCGTGAAGTGATCGCCACCCGCGGTGATGTCAGCGACGCCGGCTACACCGCGTTCCGTGAGGCAGGCTACACCGACGGTCATGCCCTTGAGGTTATTCTGGGTGTGAGCCTGGCCACCCTGTGCAACTTCGCCAACGTGTTTGCCCGTACCCCGTTGAATCCGGAACTGGCGCAATACCGTTGGGAAAAACCGGCTAGCTGAAGGCGCGCAAGCGTTCGCGATGGTAAACATGCTGCAACAAGGAGAAACATGAATGCTTGACCCAATCTTGAGCCGCTGGCTCGATGTTCAAGCGCAGGCCCTGGATGTGGGCAGTTGCGATCCGCAGGAAGTGCTGCCACGGCTGGCAGAGGCCAATGTATTACGTATCGGTGTGCCCAAGGACCTCGGTGGCCTGGGCGGCGATGTCACCGGCGCGGTGGAAGCTATCGCCGATGTGGCGAGCCATTCCCTGGCGTCGGCATTTGTATGCTGGGGCCAACGCTCGTTTATCGAATACCTGCTGCAAAGCCCGAACCAGCGCCTGCGCGAGCAACTGCTGCCGGACCTGCTGAGCGGCAAGCTGGCCGGGGCGACCGGGCTGTCCAACGCGATGAAGTTTTTGTCTGGCATCGAGTCGCTGCAAATCAGCGCCGAGCCGACCGACGACGGCTGGAACCTCAATGGCCGCCTGCACTGGGTGACCAACCTGCGCAAGAACGGGTTTGTGGTGGCCGCCGCCATCGAGCATGCCCAGGGCGGCGCGCCGTTTATCCTGGCGATCCCGGACTCGGTGTCCGGCCTGCAACGTTCCCGCGACCTGGAACTGCTGGGCCTGCAATCGAGCAATACCGCAGCCCTCGGCTTTGAAGCCGTGGAGCTGAGCCGCGACTGGTTGTTGCATGAGGATGCACGCAAGTTCCTGCCGGCCGTGCGCCCGGCGTTTCTGGGCTTGCAATGCGGCATGTCCATCGGCCTGGCGCGGCGCTCGCTGGCGGAGGTGGCCAATCACCTGGGCTCCAGCCGCACCGTATTGCGTGAAGAGCTGGAAGTGTTGCGTACCTCCTTGGAACAGGCGGTCAACGACCTGAAGAAAGGCCTGCTGGCCGGCCGCTTCGGCACTGAGCCGGTACCGTTGTTCCGCCTGCGCATCGCCCTCGCGGAAATCGCTGCCAGCGCTGTGCAACTGGAGCTGCAAGCCAGCGGCGGCAAGGCCTACCTGACGGCCCACGGCAGCGGTTTTGCCCGGCGCTGGCGCGAGTCGGCATTTGTGCCGATCGTGACCCCGAGCCTGGTGCAGTTGCGCACCGAGTTGAACCGTCAGGCCAATCTATGAGCCAGGCGGTATTGCACGCCCAGGGAATTTGCCTGGGCTATGCGGGCAATTCGGTGCTGGAAGGTTTCGACCTGCAATTGCAGCCCGGCGAAGTGGTGTCGATCCTCGGCCCCAGCGGCGTTGGCAAGTCCAGCCTGCTGCGGGTGCTCGCCGGTTTGCAAGCGCCCCAGGGCGGCAGCATCCGCCTGTTGGGCGAGCCGTTGAATGGCCCGCACCCGCGGGTGGCGGTGGCGTTCCAGGACCCCAGCCTGCTGCCGTGGCTGAGCCTAGAAAAGAACGTCGCCTTCGGCCTGGACTTTGCCCGCCAGCCGCACCTCAGCCCTGAAGAACGTCGCAGCCGGGTCGACCATGCGATCCACGCCGTAGGCCTGGAACACGCCCGCCAGCAATTCCCGGCGGCGCTGTCCGGCGGCATGGCCCAGCGCACGGCGCTGGCGCGTTGCCTGGCACGCCAGCCGCAGGTATTGCTGCTGGACGAGCCCTTCGGTGCCCTGGATGAAGTGACCCGTGCCGACATGCAGCACCTGCTGCTCAAGGTCAATCGCGAGCAAGGTTCGGCGGCGGTGCTGATCACCCACGATATCGACGAAGCGCTGCTGTTGTCCGACCGGATTCTGCTACTGGGTAACCGCCCGGCGCGGACCCTCGGCGAATGGCGCATCGACTTGCCGCAACCGCGGGAAGAACAGGTGGAAGCCATCGGCACCCTGCGCATCGAGATTCTCAAAACCCTACGGCGGGCGAGCCGCACTGACCCCCAACCCCCTGAACTGCTGGAGCCTTGCCATGTGTCTGGATGACCTCACTCACTCGCGCCGTGACTTTCTCAAACTCTCGGCCGTGCTCAGTGCCGCCGGAGCCTTGCCATTGCTGAGCAGCTTGCAGGCCCGGGCGGCCAGTGAGCCGGACGCACCGGTACGCATCGGCTATTTGCCGATCACCGACGCCACGCCGTTGCTGGTGGCCCACAACAATGGCCTGTTCGAGGCCGAAGGCATCAAGGCCGAGCGCCCGGTGCTGCTGCGCAGTTGGGCCCAGGTGATCGAGGCGTTCATTTCCGGGCAGGTCAACGTGATTCACCTGCTGTCGCCGATGACCGTATGGGCGCGGTATGGCAGCAAGGTCCCGGCCAAGGTCGTGGCCTGGAACCATGTGGGTGGCTCGGGCTTGACCGTATCCCCAGGCATTACCGACGTGAAGCAACTGGGCGGCAAGTCGGTGGCGATTCCGTTCTGGTACTCGATTCACAACGTGGTGGTGCAGCAGTTGTTCCGCGACAACGGCCTGACCCCGGTGGCCCGTGCCGCCGGCAGTGCGATTGCCGCCAACGAGGTCAACCTGATCGTGTTGCCGCCCTCGGACATGCCGCCGGCCCTGGCCAGCAAGCGCATCGACGGCTACATCGTCGCCGAGCCGTTCAACGCCCTGGCGGAAAACCTCAACGTGGGCCGGGTGCAGCGCTTTACCGGCGACGTGTGGCGCAACCATGCGTGCTGCGTGGTGTTCATGCACGAGCATGACCTGACCAACCGCCCGGAATGGTCGCAGAAGGTGGTGAATGCAATCGTCAAGGCCCAGGTCTGGACCCGTGACAACCGTGAAGAGGCGGTGAAGCTGCTGTCCAAGGACGGCGAGAACCGCTACACCCCGCATGCCGAACCAGTGCTGCGCAAAGTCCTGGCGCCGGCTGCCAGCGACCGTGCGGCTTACCTGGCTGACGGCGCGATCCAGCACGCCAACTGGGACGAGCACCGCATCGACTTCCAGCCGTATCCATTCCCCAGCTACACCGAGGAACTGGTACGCCGCCTGAAAGACACGCTGATCGAGGGCGACAAGAAATTCCTCGCCGACCTGGACCCCGCGTTTGTCGCCAAGGACCTGGTGGACGACCGCTTCGTGCGCAATGCAATCGCGGCGGTGGGCGGTATGAAGACCTTCGGCTTGCCTGAGGGCTTTGAGCGAAACGAGGAGATTGGCGTTTGAACAACGGCAAAACCTTGGGGTTGCCGGGCTGGTTGCTTGGCTTGAGCGGGTTGGCGGGGTTGTTGTTGCTCTGGTGGCTGGGGGTGAAGGTCTTTGGCAGCGCGGACGGTTTGTCTGCGCGGTTTTCGCTGTCGGCGACCCTCGCCAGCCTGTGGGAGTTGCTGGGCCGCAGCGAGCTGTACCTGAACATAGCCGTGAGCCTCAAGCGGATCTTCGTCGGGCTGTTCCTGGCATTGCTGATTGGTGTACCGCTGGGCTTGCTGGTGGGTAGTTCGCGCAAGCTGGAGGCGGCGACCACGCCGGCGTTCCAGTTTCTGCGGATGATCTCGCCGCTGTCGTGGATGCCCATCGTGGTGATGTTGATGGGCGTGGGCGACCAGCCGATCTACTTCCTGCTGGCGTTCGCAGCGGTGTGGCCGATTCTGCTGAATACGGCGGCGGGTGTGCGTCAGCTCGATCCGCGCTGGTTGCAACTGAGCAAGAGCCTGAGCGCCACGCGCTGGGAAACCTTGCGCCGGGTGATTATTCCCGGGGTGATGGGGCACGTGCTGACCGGCGTGCGCCTGGCCATCGGGATCCTGTGGATCGTGCTGGTGCCGTGCGAGATGCTCGGGGTCAGTGCCGGGCTGGGTTATTACATCCTCGACACTCGCGACCGGCTGGCCTACTCGGAGCTGATGGCGATGGTGCTGCTGATCGGCTTGTTGGGGTTTGCCCTGGATGCGTTTGCGCGCTGGTTGCATCAGCGCTGGGTGCATGGAGGGTGAACACCTCATGCAAAGGCTCGGAGGCTTTCCGGGCCTTTGCGATGTGCTCAGGGTTTCACGTAGATGCGCAGGTCGCCTGGAATATCGTTGGGCTGTAATGGCCGGTTCGGGTCTGGCGCAGGGTTTTTTGCTTTAAGCCCGATGCTGCTCTGGGTCATGTTCCTGTTGTCAAAAACCCCGATGCCGATGCTTTCCGTCAGTTCCGCCAAGCCCGGAACACCTTCGGAGGTGTTCATGTGCGCGCTTCCCACTAACGCGACCCACTTTTCGGTGCCCGAGTTTGCCTGGATGGTTTCCGCAGCGTAGTAGTTGAACTCCTTGAGCCGCTTTTCAGAGTTGACGCCAGTGCGGGTGCGATCACGGGATTTGTCGTGTCTATGTCGCGTCAGGTAATAGTGATCGAGGGGTAAAAGCTCTATTCCATTGTCTTCAAATTTTTTCTTGAGTTGCTCCAGTGTTGGATTCGTGCGGCGAGTGTTGCTGTTTCCGAGCATTCCGATTCCATCATCAGCGGGGCCACCGATGTAGTCGATATACCCTTCGAAATAGACTTTTTTGACACCCTGGCTTTTTAGCGTATCGACGTTGTCGAACAGCATTTTAAAGCTGGCCATCTGCGAGTGAGACTCTCCAAACACCACGCCGTTTGATGCTTTCAATGCCTCCGTGATCAGATCGGCTGCGGGGATCGGTACGGGGATATCGGGGATTGTAGGGCGCGGCGGAAGGCCTCCATCCTTGATCGCCTCATAATAGTCCTCCATTTCCACCCGAAACTTATCCAGCGTTGCCTGGCGGGTGTCGAGCTTGAAATGGTCGACTTCGAGCCTTCCTTTCAAACTTTCCACGTATTGGCCCTCGGGTAACGGCTTCCTGATTCGAGGTGGGCGGTTGACGGTGTTTGTCGGGTTAAACCGGTGAGTGCTCTTGCTCGAAGCGGCATAGGCGTTGGGGGAGGGCTCCAGCGTATCAGCGCTACTGAACGCTTGCAGGGGGCTGCCGTACGGCTGGTGCTTTTGTGCGTCGAAAGCGTACCACTTGCCCTTGATCTGCACCGCGCTGCCCTCGACCGTCTGCTCGCCCATCTGGAATGAGCCGGTAGCGGCTGCGTCATATCGAGTGCCGGCGGCGGCAAGCTCGCTGTTGCTCGCTGTACCCTTGAGCGTTTTCAAGCCCTGGGTGGCTGCGTTTGCGCCGTCGATGGCGAGTTTTACCGCGCCGACTACCAGGTCGCCAAGTCCGCTCAGCGGATTGAGTTCCGAGAGTGCGGTAACCCCGAAAATCTTGCTCAGCTTGAGGGCTTTGCTGGCCGCGCTGCTGGCAGTGCTCAGGGTTTTTCCGACCTTCGCGGCGACGCCTGCACCTGCCGTGAGAAAGCCGAACGCATCAAATGCCAGGTCGGAGAACCCATCTTTATAGTTGCCATTACTGAAGTTGACGATGGCCGACCTGAGCGGAACAAGGTCGAGAAAAAAGTTGCCGATGGTGCTGGCGACCGTCCTTCTATGCTCATCCGGCGTACTTCCGGCCGCTTGTTGCCTGACGGATTCCAGATCGAGCCCCTCGACGATTGAATCCGCAAGGTACTCCGCCCGGAAATTCCTGAACAGGTTGGGATTGGATCCCTCGAGCGGGTTCTCTTGCTTTATATAGTCGCGCTTGGCATCGAAGGTGGAGAACTCTTCTATTCGGGTTACTTCGTTGGCGATCTTCTGGTCCTGGCGCGTGATAACTGCGTTGCTGACTTTCCTGATGCTGCCTTTTTCGGTATCGAACTCATAGGTGGACGGCTTGTTCTGGTGTTTTGTGGTGACCAGTATTTTTTTGCTTGTATGGAAGAGGGTTTCTCCCGCGAATGGTGTCCAGCTGACTCTGTAGGATTTTTCTTTGTAGAAGTTCAGCTTTCCTAACCGCAAGTTTTCTTTGTCCTCCGGTGGAAGGTTGGCGAGGGCATTCAAGATGGAATATTTCTTGACGGTTTTATAGTCGCTTATGGTCTGGCTAATGGCTTTGTCAAAGGTGTCGGGGACTTTAAAGCCGGGGCCATGGGTAAAGGCGGCGAAGGCATCAAGGTCGACGCCATGCGTTCCAGGTTTGAGCTCCCAGTCTGATGCCGTTATTTTCTCGCCTTGCATGGTCAGGTCCAGCATGGAATAAGGGCCGCGAGTGGGGATCGTCTTGTTGGCGGTTTTGTTGGGCTTGAGCAACACCTTCTCTTCAAAGGGGACGCCTTCGCCAAATTTTTCCTTGAGCAGGTCCAGCGCCATCTGCTTGCGGCTGGGCATCGGGGTGTCAAGCAAGCCGGAGGCGTGTTTCAGCTTGCCCAATTGATAGTTGAACGCGTCCATGGCGGTATCAATGTCTGGTTTTTCGTAAAGCGTGTCGTCTTTCGCCTCAAGCACCCCATTGACCACGGCCCAGTCCAACAATGCCGCAGTTTGGGCAGCTTCGGGCGCGGGCCCACTTGAGTCGGCGGCGATCATCACTTTGGCAAAACTCATGTTCGCTACGCTGCCAGGGGACCTGGCTTCGATGGCGGCCGCCGCGATGCACAGGTTGGCCCAGGCCAGGCTGCCGTAGACCACGCTGTCGGGAATATCCTTGATCAGCAACTGCGGCGCCGCCCGCATCAACAGCAGATGCGTACCCAGCGAGGCGTTGGCAGGTGAGGTTTTGCCGGTATCACTCAAGTGCTCGCGCAGGCCGGCGACGATCGCCGAGGTGGGTTTGCCCCAATAGTGTTTATGTGACAGGTCGAATCCGGCCACTTTGTTGCGATGCGGTTGGGTGATGGATTCCTGATCCAGATCGAGGTTGATGGCCGCCAGTACGTGATCATTCACACTGCTATCAGTCGGAATGCTCTCCAGTTTGGTCTGCAAGGCCTCTCCCAGCGCCTGGCCTCGGGGGGAACGGATAAGGGCTTCCAGCGTTTTGGCCGGATCGCTCGAGGCGTCGCTGGAGAGCGGCAGGTTACCGTTCAGAAACTCCAGGAGCCCCCGCTGCTGGCTTGCTTGCTGAACATCCGGAGGGCCAGCGGCATGTTCTCTGGCGGCGGTGAGCAGTTCGTTCTGCTGAGGTGTGCTCAAGGGCAGGGGCCAGGACAAGGCGCCGCCCAGATTTCCCCATGGATGGGGGTGGGAACGTGTCAGCGATGTGCGCGCCAGGGTCAGCAGCTCATCATGGGTGGTTGGCTCGGGCAGGCCCATAGCCTTGAGAAAGTTTGCAAGACTCACGGCGTTAGCACTATTTGGGGGGTAAGAAGAGTTGGGCGCGAGGTCGATCAGCGTGCTTCCCAGCGCAGATCGCACCACCAGAAACGGCGCGTTCGGTCCTGCCAACGTGGCGACATGAGTGAGCTGCTGCGCCAGTGCCTGCCAGTTTTTTCGGTCAGCCAGCGCGGTCTCCAAGGCTTTCGGGCCATTGGGGGGCGGTGTGTCAGCCGCGGGGTCCGGAATGTCCGTTGCGCTTTGCAATATTTCATCGGGGTATGACGGTATATCGGGGAGTGGTATCGGAGGAGGGGGCGGTGGTGGGTATGCAGTGGAGGAAGGAACCGAGTTGCTGACTATCATCGTGAACACCTTTAGGCACGCTCATTCAGGAATGCGCCTTTCAGGAAAACCTCCCTGCTTCCTGGACGCTCTTGCTGAGTGTCGGAAGCAGGGGCAATGGCTCCGCCTGTAAAGTGTTCAAGATGTCAGAAAATGTACGGATGACCGATCAGCGATGGTAATACCCCGGTCCGCCTTCGCTGTAGCGATGGTCATGCCAACCGCCGCCGCCGTGGGGGAAAATAATGCAGCCGCTCATGCTCAACATGATCAGCAAGGGAATCAGCAGTGTGATTCGACGAAGCATTTCAAAATCCTCTAGGGTGCTCTCAGGTTCAATCAGGCGTTGGGCAAGCCAAAGTTTTTCATCGCCTGTAACATGAGACCCCGCCGACCCCAATCCATCCCCGCTAACAGGTATGTGCTTGGTGTGGTAGTCGATACAAAGTGGACACAATTTTTCAGCTTCAGGAACCCGTCATGACCCAAAAGCAACGTTTGAAATACTCGATTCTGATCTCCCTGCTGGTGCTGGGGACGATGTTTGGCCTGTCCTACTTGCAGAACAACGGGGTCATCAGCGAAAAGACGTTCCAGTACATCGCGATTGCGGTAGCGGTAACCGTGGTGGTGATCAACGGTGTGATGCGTCGCAAGGTCAAGCCTAACCTTTGAGTCAGGCCCGGCCTTCCAGGACTTTGGCAGCCTGCTCGTGCAGGCTGTAGCTCTTGTCGGCGTTCAGGGTGATCACGCCTTCGGTGCACAGGCGCTTGAGCACCTCGCGCACGCTGAGAAACGACAACGGGATGCCCAGCTCCAGCAAATGGCTGTGCACGCCGCGCACGCCGAGTGTGCGCTGGTTGTCGGCGGCGGTCAGCAGGGCGTCGATGACCTTCAGCCGGATCAGGCTGGTGCGCAGGCCAAAGCATTTGAGCAAATGACGAATACGCTGGTTGCCATGTTCCGGCGCCTTGCCGAACGCCTGGTTGCCGGTGGCAAAACCTCCGTCATGCATGGGTGAGTGTCCTTCCGTGGGCAGTTGCGAGTTGTACATGCAGAAACTCCTTATCAGAGCCTGATCAGGAAAATGATGGCGCTCTTAGTTAATAAGACGTACGAGCTGCACAAATCATGAAGCGGGGGATGTAGAAATTTTGTCGGTAACATCCTGGAGACATACCGACCTGTCCGAATAAACGCCTGCGGCTGCTAAAATTATTCCCGGTATTTACGTCTTAACTGAGGTGTTGGCGAAGCTGTCCCTCGTCGCGGTGTTTAATTTGGCTGTGGAGTCTGCGTGATTATTTCCAACGGGTTGTTCAGGGTGTGTGTGGCAGGGGCGTTGCTGGGGCTGAGTCTTTCGGCCACGGCGCGGGTGCAGGAGCAACAGGCCACCGCCGAGATCCGTCGCACCAGCTTTGGTGTCCCGCATATCCGGGCCAACGATGAGCGTGGGCTGGGGTTCGGCATCGGTTATGCCTATGCCCAGGACAACCTGTGCCTGCTGGCCAATGAGGTGGTAACGGTCAATGGCGAGCGTGCCAGGTACTTTGGTCCCGAGCAGGCGACCCTGGAAGGGCGTAACAACCTTGCCAACGACGTGTTCTTCACCTGGCTGAACACCCCCCAGGCCGTTGCGGCATTCTGGAAGGCCCAGCCCCCGGCGATGCAGCAGCGCATTGAAGGGTATGTTGCCGGTTACAACCACTACTTCAAGGAGCGCACTGCCCAGGGTTTGCCGGCGCAGTGCCAGGCGGCCTGGGTACGGCCGATCACGGCCGAAGACCTGGTCAAGCTGACCCGCCGGCTGCTGGTGGAAGGTGGCGTCGGACAATTTGCCGAGGCCCTGGTGGGGGCCACGCCGCCCAACACCGTCGCCCAGGTGGACAGCAAGGCGTTTGAGTTCGCGGCGGCCAACCAGCAACGTTTCGCCCTGGACCGTGGCAGCAACGCGGTGGCGGTGGGGCGTGACCGTTCGTTCAACGGCCGCGGCATGCTGCTGGCCAACCCGCATTTTCCGTGGGTGGGCGGCATGCGTTTCTACGAGATGCACCTGACCATCCCCGGCCAGCTGGATGTGATGGGCGCTGCGTTGCCGGGCCTGCCGGTGATCAATATCGGCTTCAACCAGCACGTTGCGTGGACGCACACCGTTGATACGTCCAAGCACTTCACCCTGTATCGCCTGACTCTGGACCCCAAGGACCCGACTCGCTATTTGCTGGACGGCAAGTCCGTGCCCATGGATAAAACCACGATCAAGGTAGCGGTAAAAACTGCCGACGGCGGTACCCGGGAGCAGTCCCGCACGGTCTACAGCTCGCAGTTCGGCCCCATCGTGCAATGGCCGGGCAAACTCGACTGGGACGCCAAATATGCCTTCAGCCTGCGGGATGCCAACCTGGGCAACGACCGTGTGCTGCAACAGTGGTACGCGATGAACCGCGCGGCGAACCTCAAGGAACTGCAAACCTCGGTACACACCCTGCAAGGTATCCCGTGGGTCAACACGGTGGCAGCGGATGACCAGGGTCAAAGCCTGTACATGAACCTGTCGGTGGTGCCGAACGTCAGCGCGAAAAAGCTCGCACAGTGCAGTGACCCACGGGTCGGGCTGCAATTCATCATGCTCGACGGCTCTCGCAGCGCCTGCGCCTGGGACGTGGACCCGCGTGCCGCCCAGGCCGGGATCTTCCCCGCCGAGCAACTGCCGCAACTGGAGCGCACCGACTACGTGCAGCACTCCAATGACTCGGCCTGGCTGGTCAACCCCAAGGCACCCTTGACCGGGTTCTCGCCCGTTATCAGCCAGGACAAGATCGGCTTGGGCCCGCGTGCGCGCTTTGCCTTGCAACGCTTGCAGGAGCTCGACAAGCAACCGATCAAGGTCGCCGACCTGCAGAATATGGTCATGGACAACCAGGTGTATCTTGCCAGCCAGGTGATGCCGGACTTGCTGAAGTTCTGCGCGGGTGCCGATGCCAGCGTGAAATCGGTGTGCGACAGCCTGAAAAACTGGGACCAGCGCGCCAACCTCGACAGCGGCCTGGGCCTGGTGCACTTCATCAACCTGGCGGAGCAACTGGCGCAAGCGCCGGACGCGTGGAAGGTGGGTTTCGATCCGGCACAACCCCTGACCACACCACGTGGGCTGGCGGTCGATCGGGCAAACGTGGCCAAGGCACTGCATGAAGCGATGCTCGCGTCAGCCGCCGACGTGGCCAAGCGCGGGCTGACGGCGGACAGCCGCTGGGGTGATATTCAGGTCTCGGGCCAGACACCGATCCACGGCGGCCCGCAAGAGCTGGGCGTTTATAACGCCATGCAAAGCGTGCCTCGGGCCGATGGCAAGCGCGAGGTAGTCAGCGGCAGCAGTTACCTGCAGATCGTGACGTTCGACGAGAAGGGGCCCAATGCCGAAGGTGTGCTGGCATTCTCCTTGTCCAGCGACCCCGCGTCGAAATACTTCAAGGACCAGACCCAGGCGTTTTCCGAGAAAAAACTCAGCCCGCTGCCGTTTACCGAACAGCAGATCAAGGCGGACCCGCAGTATCAATTGCAGGTTATCCGTGACAAGGAAGAAGCCGGGCGGTAGGGTAGCCCACCAGGAATGCCTGCCCCTTGAGAGAATATTTTTTGAAATCAAGGGGTTGCAAGCCCTGGCAAATGAGTACATAATTGCGCCCATCGAACGCACTGAAGCATTAAAAACTTCAATGTTTTCAATGAGATAGAGTAGAGGCAAGCTTCACATAGCCCACTCAAGTTTGTATGCGGTGAATGTCGGTTGTAGGGCATTGATCGTTTGAGGCCGAGTAGCAAAATGGTTATGCAGCGGATTGCAAATCCGCCTACGCCGGTTCGATTCCGACCTCGGCCTCCACTCTTAAAGCCCCGTAGATCAATGATCTACGGGGTTTTTTATTGCCTGCGATTTGAGAACGTTTCCGCAACTTTTACAATCGTTTTCGCAACCCCCTGCACTTTGGGAGGCGTTGAGGGGGAGTCGCAACTGGTGGGGAGAGTTTGTGACGCGTTATTTCGTGGGCTTTACGATCTCACCCACGCGCTGACAGACCCGCTTGGTCATCTCTTCGGTGCTGTGGCCGAGCAGGCGGCTGGCATGTGTAAGCTCGATCTCGCTAGCGGCCTTTGGGCGGATGTCCTTGAACTGGAACTGGCGGATCAGCACGGCCAATGCAGGGTCACCGTCGGCGCCGGCTTTGACGGCTGCTTTTTCGCGGGCTTCATCCCAGCGGTTGCGCAGCATCTGCTGGCTCATTCGCAGGCCGGATGCGTTGGTGATCAACGTCGATGTTTTAATACCGTTCAGGGCCCTGCGTTCTAGGAGGTCGCTGATAAAAGCGCTCAGCCCAGATTGCACTCCGTCGTCTTCCAATCGCAGTCGAAGCTTCTTATCGGTTTTGCCTTGTGTCACCCCTAGGAATCCGCTGTTCAAATCTGTGGTGGCCACCTTGAGCACGTCGGCGGGGCGTTGGCCACTCAGGTAGGCCAGGTCCATGGCGTCCTTTAGTTCTTGGGCTGCCTCGGTATACACGGCGTTTCACACGGTATCGCCGGCATAACACTCGGCCCACGATCGGGCGCCGGGCGCCGGTCAGAACAACCACGGCTGTCGCTGGATTCATCAGAATATCGACGGGCGCGGAGGTCATGGGTGGTCTTGACAATAACTCTGCTGTGACCCCTCTGACGCTCAAGAATAGACTAGATGCCCTTTGGGTTTCGGCAACGACTGCTGTGGCTGGGGTACTGAAACTGTCTACGCAGGCTCAAGTGAACGCGGGCATCGACAACTCTACAGCCGTTACGCCGCAAACTCTGGGTGTTCGGTTGGCAGCACTGATTGTAGGCGCAACAGAGGGGGTCGCAGGTATTATTAAAGTTGCGACCAATGATGTGATGGTTGGGTTAACTAACAATTCAGACGCAGTTACCGTGGCGAAGTTAAGGCTAGGGTTCTCTTTGTTGGGAGCGGCCAATGGTTATATCGTACTCCCGGTTTGGATGGGAGGGCTCATTTTTCAATGGGGTGAGACTGCTCACACTGGCTCTGACACCAAAATTACGAGTCTACCTATGGCCTTCCCTAATGGTGTAATGAAAGCTATAGGGGGGACCTTTGCTAATGCGTCTGTCGGACCGCAAGGCATTATCAAAACTGTAAGTTTGAATCAGATTACAACGTATTCGTCGGGCGGGTATAACGTGTCTTGGTTTGTAGTTGGCTGGTAATTTAGGAGGGGTGCATGTCAAGACTATATAGCAAGTCCACCGGGAATCTTTATCTAGCGGGTGTGAATAAAGATATTCCCAATGATGCAATAGAAATATCCGATGAGTTGGTTTTGTCAGTAATTGGGAATCCCGCACCAGGGGAAGTTCGTGCTCATGATGAAAATGGACTTCCTTTTCTCGTGGACGCTCCGCCGCCTACGGTAGAGCACCTCGCGTCTATCGAGCGTGCTTGGCGACTGGTTACTGACGGAATTATCAATCGGCACCGGGATGAGGTGGAGAGCGGCGAAGAAACCACGTTAACGATGGAGCAATACAGGGCGCTCCAGGGTTGCCGGCAGGGGTTGCGCAGTTGGCCAGAGACGCCAATTTTTCCTGACAGTACCGGTCGCCCCGTCGCGCCCACCTGGTTGATTGAGCAACTCAGCGAGTAAGAGGCTTTTCGTTATGCAAATTACAGAGCAGCAGCTACTGCTGATCCTCCCGAACGCCGGCCGCCAAGCCGGCGTTTATCAGCAGGCAGGCTTCCCGGCCACGATTAAGTGGCCTGTTGCACCAAGTTGATCTTTTCAGAATGTCAGGCGGCCGCCATTGAGCGTAACTGGCGAGATGGCGGGCTTCCATTGAGTGATGGTGCGGTGGACCGGCACCCCGACCAGGTGGAAGCGGGCTCTACCACATATCTGACGGCAAGGCGCTCCAGGCCCAGGCGCTGCGTGATTGGCCAGAGAGCGCACCGTTCCCGGACAACATAAAGCGTCCTAACGCCCCAGACTGGTTTATCCCGCCGTCCAGCAAGCCAGCCGGTGCCGATAAGTACCGGAGCGCTTGTTTTGGCGTATGCTTCCTTCGCATCAAGAAATACCGGGTGCGGCGATCTGGTCTAGAATAAACCTGTTGCTGCAGGTTCTTATAGCTAAAGTGCATAGCTTTCGTATTTTATGTTCCTGTTTTTTGATTTTTGGGAGGGTGTAACTCGTACCAATATATTAATGGCGCCGGAGATAATCTGACAGCTAAGGATGCACGAATTCACAAGGAGAGTTTTTTGATCATCACGCTAAGATCTAGAACATTTGAGTTTGTGTTGTTTTTATCTGGATATTTTTTCTATAGGTTTCAATATGGAAGTGAAAATGAATACATATCGTTTAATCTGGGTGTTTTGCAAATCGCAGTTTCTATTTATGCCATAGTTAGATATCCGGTTAGGAGAAGGGCGCTAATTTTTGTATTGTTTTCATCTTTTTTTCTTCTTTTCTTGCAAGTTGCATACTACTCTAATTTTGTAATACCCTGGTCCGGATTGCCAGGGGATGGGGCTGAATATCTTTATGCCGCTATAAGGCTTTGGGTTTATTTGTTTTTTGTTTGTATTTATGCGCTGACTATTGCCAGGGATGATCTTTATAAGTTTTGTGATGTATTTATTTTTCTCTCAAGGTTTTCTGTGGTAATTGCGGTCGCCTCTCTGTTTGTTTTTTATACAGCAGGTGTCTCACTTCTTCTAAATACATATTTTGCAGAGCACCTGATTAGACCGCAAGCATTCTTGTCCGAGCCGTCCTCATTTGCTCCGATTGCTGCGGTATTAATGATTGTTGGGTGGTTAAGAAAATCAAAGATTGATATTGCACTTTCTCTGATCGCTCTAAGCATTACATTCTCTCCTATTTCTATCCTGACAACTTTATTGGCGATTTTTTTGTACTCCTGTTTGTACGGGATAAAAAGTACGTCAGCTAAGATATTTATATTTGTTGTTGCTGTTGTTTCTATGTCGACGCTATTCATGATGGATTGCGCGAATCTTGTTGTAAGCCTTAATGGGTTCGAAAGAACTACTGGCAGGGTTTCGTGCGGAGTTCAAGTTATTTTCGATAGCGGTCTTCGTGATCAGTTACAAGATTTATTTACAAATCAAAGACTTACATCTACATTTATGTCGATGGACCTTGCAAGGCAGTATGGCGGTATACTTCTTGGATTTGGGCTTAATTCATCATCTATTTTTATGCCGGCTTTGGTTGGGGAGGTTAGAGAGAACTCCTTGTGGATTTCGATGTTTTTGTTCTATGGAATAATCGGAGTTTTAGTATTTCTCTCGCTTGTCGTTCTTGGAATGCTTAGGGCAAGAATGGTTAATAGGGAGTTTGTTGTTTTCTATTTGTCAGTACTTGTTGCCTCTACAATAAATTCTGCCGGTGGCTTTTATCTGTATTCGTTATTGTATTTCTCAGTAATAGTTATACTTTTCGGAAGGAAGTCAAGAGAGGTAGATGGATTTCATACCCAGCAAGAAGCGCATCAAGATGATTTGACTTCTTCTACAGAATAAAAAGCGAGAGGGAATTATGATAGGTGAAAATAAAGAAAATTATCTCTCCTGGAAGGGCTGGGATTGTGATTCCTTTGGTTCGCATAGCAAGTGGCACAGATCCTTTTTTAATTCTGAACTTAAGAGGACGGGCGTTTCAAATATTGAAAGCGTTCTAGAGATTGGGTTTGGAAATGGAGAGTTCATGTCATTCGCTGTTGATTCCGGACTTGAAACTGTAGGGGTCGAGTTAAATGATGAGCTTGTGGGCATGGCTTCATCTATGGGGTATGAGTCATATTCTAGTTTGTCCGATATTCCAAGCGGTAAAAGATTTGATGTTGTCGCAATCTTCGATGTATTAGAGCATATCGATCAGGTTGAAATTCCTGGTTTTTTAGCCGAGGTAAAAAACAAGCTAAATCCTGGCGGTGCAATATTGGCTAGGTTCCCAAATGGCGATAGTCCTCTTGGCCGAATTCATCAGCACGGAGATGTTACGCATAAGACAACTATCGGTAGCGGGAAAATTAGATATTTTGCAGATTCTGTTGGTCTTAGTGTTAGATACTGCGGTGCTCCATCAATGCCAATATTTGGATCTCCTGCTAAATACGCGATTTACAATTTATTCGCGAGACCCATAAGATGGATCTTTGATAGATTCTTTGGTTTTTTATATCTTCAAAGAGTAGACGTGACATTCTCTCCGAATTTAACAGTTGTTCTTGCCTTGGATTGATATACATAACATGGATTTGATCTCACTCAGCTGGATATTCAATAATTGATTGCCACCAAATACAAGCCCGCCAATGAGCGGGCTTTTTTTCGCCTTGAGGAAAGCATGCCGATTACGGCGCAGCAATTGCTGCAGATCCTCTCGAGCTCCGGCCGCCAAGCCGGCGTTTTTGTTCCTGTGCTGAATTCGGCCATGGCCAAGTACGGAATCGTCACTCGACTGCGCATTGCTGCGTTCATCGCCCAGGTCGGGCATGAGTCGGGCCGTTCCGCTGGCTGAAAGAGTTGTGGGGCCCCACAGCGCAGCAGGCAGGCTACGAACGGCGCACCGATTTGGGTAATACGGTGAATGGTGATGGCTTTAAGTACCGTGGCCGAGGCCTGATCCAGATCACCGGGCGGGCCAACTACAAGTCGTGTGACGATGCCCTGGGCTTGGACCTGATCAATCAGCCCGAACTGCTCGAGCAGCCGCAATACGCCACGATGTCGGCGGCGTGGTTCTGGTCGACGCGGGGCTTAATACCCTGGCGGGTCAGGGCGACTTCGTGAAGATCACTCGCCGCATCAATGGCGGAATCAATGGACTGGAAGATCGCCAGGCGCTGTATGACAAAGCGCTGGAGGTGCTGGCATGACGACCATGCAGAAGCTGGCAGGCTTGGCGTCGCTGATCCTGCTGGCCATGGCCGTTAGCGTCGGCGCTGCCTGGAAGGTGCAGGACTGGCGGTTTGACGGGAAGCTGGCAAAGCAGGCGGGGCAATTCCAGACGGACCTTGACGCGATCGGCAATGCCGCTAGCGCCGAGGCCCGCGCCGAGCAGGACAAGCGCCTGGCCATCGAGCAGCAACTGGCCGCCTCCAACCAACAACACACCAAGGAATTATCCGATGCTCAGCGCAATCAGGCTTTGCTGCGTGACCGCCAGCTACGGCGCCCCTGGCGCTTTAAGGAAAACCACCGAGCATGACTGCACGCACCTTGCGTATCTGGTTTCTGGTCCACAAATGGACCAGCCTGATCGCTACCGTTTTCCTGTTGTTGCTGTGCCTGACGGGGCTGCCACTGATCTTTCATGAAGAGATTGAGCACTACTTCGAGCCGCCGCCGCCCCTGCGCCCGCTGACCGCCGATACACCACCAATCGACTACGACACCGTCATTGCCAGTGCATTGGTGGCGCAGCCGGGGGAGGTCGTGCGTTTTGTCGGTTTCGATCCGGAAAGTCCGCTCGGTACGGTGTACACGGCAACGAGCATTATGCCGCCACCGATCGAGGGGCATTCGCAGTCGTTCGATACACGCACTGGCGAGTTATTTCCTGCGGTGCCGCCAGACGAAGGGTTCATGAACCTGATGTTGCGCCTGCATACCGATTTATTCATGGGGTTGCCCGGTTATCTGTTCCTAGGATTCATGGGGCTGCTGTTGGTCGCGGCGCTGGTGTCCGGCGTGGTGGTGTACACACCGTTCATGCGCAAGCTGGACTTCGCCACTGTGCGCAACGGGCGCAGTTCACGCTTGAAGTGGCTGGACCTGCATAACGTGCTCGGCATCGTCACCCTCGCCTGGGTGTTGGTGGTGGGGCTGACAGGCGTGATCAATACGCTGGCATTGCCCATTTTCGACTTTTGGCAGAGTGACCAGTTGGCGCAGATGACCGCGCCCTACAAGGATGCGCCGCCGCTGGAGCGTCTCGGGTCGTTGCAAAAAGCGCTGGATACCGCGCGTAAGGCGGCGCCAGGCATGGAGCCCAGCTTCATCGCCTTTCCCGGTACTCAGTTCAGCAGCCAGCACCATTACGCAGTGTTCATGCGCGGCACCACGCCGCTCACTGCGCGATTGCTCAAGCCGGCCCTGGTGGATGCGAGTACCGGCGAGCTGACCGACATGCGTGAGATGCCGTTGTACGTGAAAACCTTGCTGGTTTCGCAGCCGCTGCATTTTGGTGATTACGGTGGTGTGCCGCTGAAGATCATCTGGACGCTGCTCGATCTCATCAGCATCGTCATCCTCGGCAGTGGGCTCTACCTGTGGCTGAGCCGTCGCAAGGGACCGTTGCAAAAACGCTTGGATGAATTGCATGCCAGCGGGCCGGAAATGGGGGGCCGATCATGAGGCGCGGACTGTGGATGATCTTTCGCTGGCCGCTGTTGCTCTTTGTTCTAAGCCTGTTCGGATTGCTCTCGGCGCTGATCGGTGACGGCGTCTATGACCTGCTTTCATGGCTCAGCCTGGGGGTGCCGTTGGGGCTGGTCGGGGTGGTTTGGCTGCGTTTGCGTTCAGCCAAACGATGATTGGCGCGATCCTCCGCGCCGTCATCAACAGCGTCAGCTTCCACTCGGTTGCAGGTCGATTTTCTCCCAGCGGCAACTCACCCACGGAGTTCGCCAGGGCATTGGGCATGCTCAGCGCCGCGACGAAGTCGTGAATGCCGCTGTACTGGGAAAGTCTTCCGCACATGGCCAAGCCCTCAACCTGAAACCTGAGCTTAGACAATGGTTTTCGGGTGAGACATCAGTTCGTTCAGCACACTGCGCAGCCTCTCGGCCTCGCGCGTGCTGAGTCGATCTGAAGTGGTGAGGTTGGCGATCTGCTTCCTCATCGCTGCAGCTTCGGCACCGCGCAGCCTGAGGTATCCGGCAAACTCTTCGTTCTTTGCCTGTGCTTCTGTCAGCATCGCGACCAGGCCGAAGATATCCGCCCGGGCCTTGCGCAGTTGCAGGTTCAGTTCCTGGATCTCGTTCTCGAGCAGCCGGGCGTGTTGTTTGTGCATTTCGAGAGGCGTGGGGATGCCAAGCCACCCGCAGGTGTCTTCGTCGATATTCATAGGAGGTATTTCGAGCGCTGTATGTGTATACAGTATTCGAGATTGAGTGAAGTGGAATGCTTGAGGCGACGAACTGCAGGGTTACCCGACGATCAGTCGGGCGCGGGCCTCCCACTCTTTACTATTTACCGGCGGTGATACGCGCCATGAACTGACGCGTCAGGCTGGCGATCTGCTCGGTTTTTTCATCGAGCGCGAAATGCCCCGCGTCCAGAATATGAACCTCGGCCCCCGGCACATCATCCTTGTAGCGCATCGCCCCCGGCACAATGAACGACGGGTCGTATTTTCCCCACATGACCAACATCGGCGGTTGGTTGTCTTTCAACCATTGCTGCCATTTTGGGTAAGAGGCTACGTTGTTCTGGTAGTCCAGCAACAACGCCGACTGTATCGCCCGCTGGCCCGGACGGGATAAGGCGGCAAACTCGTCCTCCCAGGCATCAGGGTTGTAACGCTCGGGATGAGGGCTGGTGCCCAGATGACGCTGCTTCGTGCCTTCGTACCCCGTGAACCCATCGACTTGTTCGGGATGCTCGGCGGGAGCCTTCCAGTACTTGGCGATGTTCGCCCACTTGGCACCCAGGCCTTCGTCATAGGCATTGGCGTTCTGGATGATGATGCCGTGCAGTTTTTGCGGCGCGTTGAGGATCATCCGAAAGCCTACCGGGCCGCCGTAGTCCTGCATAAACAGGGTGTATTCATGGATCTGCAATTGCGTGAGCAGCTTGCTCATGGTGTCGGCCAGATGGTCAAACGTGTAGGTGTAGGTCGCGGGCGAGGGCGCGTCGCTTCTGCCGAACCCGGGGTAGTCGGGTGCGATCACGTGATACCGGTCAGCAAGCAGCGGGATCAGCGAATCCCACATGCGCGAGGACGAAGGGTAGCCATGGAGCAGCACCAGGGTCGGCGCGTCCCTGGGGCCGGCCTCGCGATAGAAAACCCTCACGCCGTCCACACTGGACCAATGATAGCCAGTGGACTCGGTGGTATAGGGGACGGACGGCACCGGTTCGCTGGCGTGTGCCGGTGCGGTCATCGAAAGAGTGGTCATAAGTGCTCCCAGCGTGCAAAAGGTGGCGATGTTCATTGAGGCCCTGAGCTCTGATTTGCGCATTTCCCGGTGAAATGCAGCTGCGATCAGAGTGAACGCATCCGGGAACTCACACCATTGGCCCAATGACCATTTTTCATTAGAATCGGGCCAATCTCGATCAGGCCCGCCCTATGAAAAAAAGTGTGAAAGTTGCAGTCATCGCTTTTAACGGCATCAGCCCCTTTCACCTTTCTGTGCCGTGCCTCGTATTTGGTAAAGATCGCCGAGTGGGGGATTCGCCCTGGTTTGAATTGGTGGTCTGCGCGGGCGAAGAGGGGGCGCTGGTTACCAACGCCGGTTTCGCGATCCACTGTGACCATGGTTTGGACCAGGTTGCAGGAGCTGACATCGTCATCATTCCCAGCTGGCGGGACGTCACCGAAAGGCCGCCGTGCGCACTCCTCGAAACGCTTCAGGCAGCCCATGAACGGGGCGCGCTGGTGGTCGGCCTGTGCCTGGGGGCGTTCGTGCTTGCCCATGCGGGCCTGCTGTGCGACAAGCGGGCAACCACGCACTGGGCGTGGGCGGCGCATCTGGCGCGAGATTTCCCACGCATTGAAGTGGACCCCAAAGTGCTCTATGTCGAGGCGCAGCAAATCCTGACCTCTGCAGGCGTGGCCGCAGGGCTCGATTGCTGTATTCATATCGTCAGGCGGATCTATGGGCGGGGGGTTGCCAACGCGTTGGCGCGTCAACTGCTGGTTTCCCCCCATCGCGACGGAGGCCAGGCCCAGTTCATCAGCCAGCCTGTTCCTCAAGGCGCAAGCGACCAGCGTCTCGGCCAGTTGCTGGACTGGCTTCGGGCAAACCTGGAACAACCGTTGTCAATCGATCAAGTGGCGACGAGGCTGGCGATGAGTCGACGCAGTTTCACCCGGCACTTCAAGCAACTGACCGGCTCGACGTTTGGCAAGTGGCTCACGAATGAGCGAATCAAGGCCGTCCAACTGCAACTTGAAACAACCGACCACAGCGTCGAGTCGATCGCTGACGCTTGCGGGTTTGGTACAAGCCTGTCGTTACGCCAGCACTTTTTCTCGATCGTGGGCGTGAGCCCCACAACCTACCGGAAGGCTTATCATCGATAGGGAGCTACCTGTAATTTCCGGTTCCGATACCCGTTCGCTGACGTGCAGCGACGGAGCGAAAACTGGCCAGTGACTCCTGCGGGTACAAGGCCGAAAAGCTCTCCAGGCAACCGCCTGCAAGTGAAAGCGATTTGGCCTCGGGCTGGCAGTTTCCTCCTGACTGACTAACCTTCTACGCAACGGCCATCCTTGTACAAGTGTCAAGGGTCCACCTCAGGGACCTGAACCGGCGCGCTGGGTTGGCAAGTCATAAGGAGAGCTTCATGAATGGACTTATCTCAAGAGTCTTACTGGCGTTGACAACACTGGCCTGGGTGTCCGGCTCCCAGGCCGCGACCACCGTCACCGGGCAAATCAGTGCGTCGCTGATATTGATCAATAGTTGCCTGGTCAACGGCGTGGGAGGCACCACAGGCTTGAATTTCGGTGCGTTGAACTTTGGTACCGCCAACACCCTGTATACAGAGGCTGATGGGCAAGTGCTGGGCGGCGGCGGGGCGCCTTTGTCTATTCAATGCTCGGCGGGTACTTCGCCGGTATTGACCATCACGTCCGGCGCCAATGATGGCAAATCCACCGGTGGAACGCGTGCCCTGGCAGACGGTGCCGGCCACTTTGCGCCCTATGACATCTACACCGACGCCGCCCACACGCAAATTCTTGCCAACAACGGCACTATCAATCTCACGGCCAGCACCGGGGTTGCGCAAGCCGTGAATATTTACGGTAAATCCCCAGGCAAGGTGGGTTTGCCGGCCGGCACTTATACCGACACGATTGCGGTCACGCTGACGTTTTGAATATGAGGTATATCGCTTGCGGCAATCTTCGGATGCCAAGGGAAATAATTTATTTGCTGTTCCATTTTGAACTCCGTCTTCCATTTTTGAGCGGGAGACGGCATAGATTTATTGATTTTTAAATTGATCTCTACCTGTATCGCATTCACACCCCTAAAGCCATCTACGGGATGACAGGAGTTGGATGATCAGGTGCATGCATCATGTTAATATCGCCACCCCTCGTGACCGAGGGGCCTCTGGCGGGCAGGCTGGTCGAGAGAAAATCCCCTTGTTTCCTGAGATTTATAGCTTGATGTGCCATTTTTAACGTCCATGGCATGATTTCGTGGGCGTTAATCAGCCGATATTCATTTTTCCATTTAAAGCTGCGCTTGCTATGGCAGCAGTTCAGAAACTATACGCCTCAAAAGGAAGAGTCATGGCCGTACCACGCATTATTTTCCCAATAGCCATTGCTGTTGTCGTGCTCGGAGCCGGCACGCTGATCTATCAGGGCCTCAACGGCACAAGCAGCTCGCTGAGCTGCGCAGATGATTTCTCGCAAGCCACGGTTATCGAGGGTGTTAAAGGTACAGTTGCCGGCGACACTACACTAGCCACCAGCCAGGCTGGTGAGTCTGGACATATTCCTTTTGCCAAGCCTTACCATTCGGTCTGGTGCAAATGGACTTCCCCAGAAGACGCAAGCTTCACATTTGATACCACAGGCTCAAAATTCGACACCGTGCTTGCCGTTTATAAAAGCACGAGCCTGAATTCGATGCCGGTGGCCGGCACGAACAATAACCAGTCGGAAAATGATGTAACCAGTGCTGTGACTTTTTCAGCCAAGAAGGGTGAAACCTATTCGATTGCCGTCGATGGGTTTGAAGGTGCTTACGGTAAGTACATCCTCAACTGGGCCAAGAAATAAGCGAACATGGCAGCTGTCGGCGGCCATTGGCTAAGGTGAAGGGGGACGACAATCCTCCACACCAGAAAACCCCGTAGATTAACGTCTACGGGGTTTTTTATTGTCTGCCGGTAAGTACGATGGGCGAAAAAACCGCAATCGCGGGCCTTTTCGCAGGGCAGCCCGACTTACTTGAACAAACCGCCAATTGCGTTGATCGCATCCGCAGCCTTGTTCACGTTTTGCTGGCGTTGAGGGTTAGTGTCCACTTGTGCCTGAGTGTTGTAGGTACTGTTGCTGCAGCTCTTGTTGGTTTGTGTCAGTGCTGCCTGGAACGCGGTCGCGCGCAACGTATCGCCCTTGGCATTGGCCGCATTGATATTGGTCTGCAGGTCGCGGATCTGTTGCTGGCAGGAGGCACTGTTGGCGTTGACGGTGTTGTTGCTGTTGCCGGCACCCCCCAAGGCAGATGACAGGGCACCGGTGAGGGCAGACAGGTCGGCGGCGTGGGCGGGCAAAGTGAACAGGCTGAACAGGGCGGCGGCTGGGGCGAGTTTGGAAAGACGCATGGCAAACCTCAATGTTTTATTGCCTGCGCATCTCCGGGGGCCCGAGCAGGCGCAGAACAATATCCGTATAGAGGTGAGCGCTCGGGTGGGGCGAAATATATTTGGTCAAATTTTGACCTTCAACCGTGAAACTCCATAAATGTGAGTTGTTTCACGTTGTTTTCTGGCATTGACGACGTATCAAGGTGAGGGCACGAGCCCGAGTGATGCGCGATGCAAGCTGAAACGCCTGGGTGCTTCACTTGGCGCAACAAACACCCGATAGCTTCACCAGCAGTGTCAGCGCGACGATTGCCCAGCCAAAGTTGAGTGCGACAAACATCCATTCCGGCGGATTTGTACCCAGGAAAATCGTCGAGGTAACCGTCAAGAAAACCATCAAAAGACCAATTGGGAGCCAGAACCAGAGGTGTTTCTGGCGCTGGCACACCTCTATGTGCAGCGGGCTATCTTCATGGAGCGTCATGTGTTGTCGGCCTCGGTAACCTGCTGCTTCCCTGCCGATGTTCAGCTCAAGAGCGCTATCCTGAGCAATGAGTCCAGGTGATGCAAGGCTCATTCGCCGTTAGTGTCCATCAATCAGGCGAAGTGCCAGTTCGGCACTGAAGGTGCCTGCCGCCGGGCCTTCATGACAATCGGTTTTCGTCGAAGACGCACCGTCCGAATTGCCCGGGAGTTTGATCCATAGGGCAACCAACCGTGGCGAAAGCACTTGCGGTGGCATGCCCAGCCTGCGCCCCACCGGGTTGCACCAGTCTCCAGGATTCGCACCATTGCCGTTGCGGCTGGTATCCACCGCCACGGCTTTTGTATAGGCGTATTCGCTTAACAACCTGGCATTGATGGCATCGCCATAACTGCGCACCTGGGCAAGGGTGTAGAAGTTGGCGATATTCAGGGCAAACCCCCGGATCTGTTTCACCCCGGCTGCATTCAACGCATCGGCCATGGCGCCTGGGGATTTCCAGCCTGGATTGCCAGCGTCCAGATAAACATCGGCATGGCGTGCGCGCTGGTTGAACCCCGATACGGCGTAATTGATTAGCCCCAGCCGCTCGGCGCGCTTGTCCTTGTCCAGGCACTGCAGGTCTGCCAGTGCGTCCGGCTCCAAGATAACCAGCGCCGGCTGGTCTCCAATGCCTTTGATCAGTTGGTCTATCCAGCCCCGGTACTCCGCCGCTGCCGGTGCGCCACCCTTCGAGGCGCCACCGCTGCAGTCGCGGTGGGGCAGGTTATAGGCCACCAAAATCGGTGTTTTATCAGCGCTGGCGGCAGCGGTTACATAGCGATTGACGCGCTCGGCCAGCGTTCCTATGGCCTGGCTGGTGCCGGTCAGCCACAGGGCACTGGGCACCTCGGCAATGGTTGAGCGGATGCTTGCAGTGGCAGGCGTATCGGGGTGCTGCTGGACCCACTGTGCGGCGGTGGACTGTGGGTTGACGTAGAACCCATCACTCGCCTGGGCAGCAGGCAGCATCGACAGGCAGATAAAGCCGGCGGCAAGGGTGGCGATCTTTAGCACGCTCTACACCAGTAAGAGGGGCGGGTGGCCAAGGTAAGTCGGCTCGCCGCTGACGTCACGTGAAGCTGCATGAAGCTTGCCGGCTAGCCGCGTAGACCGTGCCCATGGCATGCTCCCACGCTCAGCATCCAGTCAAGGAAGAACGATGTCGACCTATGTAATCACCGTCCCTTGCTTTGCGCAGATGTTGCGCTCGCTCAAGGGGCTTTTGTCCAAAGGCGAGGCGCATGCCGGCGAGTTGGGCTATGACCCGCGAAACCTGCTGAGCGCGCGGCTGGCGCCCGACATGCACACCCTCGCAACGCAAATCCGGTTTGCGTGCACCCAGGCCCAGGAATCGGTCCAGCGTCTCACCCATCAACCGCTGCCGGTTCTGAGCACACCCGCAACCCTGAGCGAGGCGCGTGGGTTGATCGAGCAAACCCTGCAAGCCCTCGCCTCGGCAGATCGCGAACTCATCGACAGCAGCGAGCGCGCTATCTCGATAGAACTTCCCGACGGTACTATTTTCGACATGACTGCCTACGAATACGCGGTCAATTGGGCCATTCCACAGTTCTATTTTCACCTGATGACCGCCTATAACATCCTTCGCCATAACGGTGTGCCGCTCGGCAAGGCCGATTACGTGCCGCATATGTTCGCCTTCGTGCGCACGCAATAGGTAGCCACCCGAATGAATAGACCCCGCTCCTGCGCATAAGCGTATGGTGGGTGTTAAACACGTTTATTGAGGTACCCGCCATGGACGATAAACTCGGCACCCGCCTGAAAGAGGAACGCAAGATCCTGGGGCTCTCCCAACAGGAGTTTGGTGCGATTGGCGGTGTGGGTGCGAATGCTCAGGTGCACTACGAAAGTGGCGCGCGGGCGCCCAAGTCCGATTACCTGATTGCCATCCGGCATAAAGGCGTGGACGTGCTTTACGTGTTGACGGGGGAAAGGGCGGTTATCAACCAGGCCACCCTGAGTGACAAGGAGACGTTGATCATCAACCACTACCGCACGCTGGACGGGCTGGATCAGGATGCGATTGCGCAGATCACTTCCTCGTTGTCTGACAGCTAGCAACGAGGAAGTCCCGGATTTGCTTCGCGCCAGGCTAGAAGCTGTCGGTCGTCCTGAAGCTGCCGCCGCCTGTACTGCCTGACGTCGAAAAGCTGGCCGTGTTGTTATTGCTGCTTTCGACGGTGGCGACGCCAAGGACGACAGGGCTGATCGATGCGCTGACATAGCCTCGCGTCGCCCCTGCCGCTACCTGACTGCGGCGCACGATTTTAAGGCCCCGGCCAAGCACATCCACAACCTGGCCAAGGGTTGCACCCTGGGTCATGTAGCTCTCTACCAGACGCTCGAAGTCAGTCGACAGGTCAAAATAAACATCGCGGCCGGTAAACGCATCGTTGCGAACTTTGCGCTCCAGGTCTTTGGCACGCTGGTAGCTGTTCTGGTGTACCACGGCCTCTTCCTGGGTATCCGCCAGTTGCTGTACCACCGCTTTCAAGCGCAGGTTCAGGGTTTGCAGTTGCTCGACGATCAGGTCGTCGGCGTCGTCCGGGGTGTGGCTGGCCAGGTCGATCAATTCGCCGATGCTGCGGGTTTTCAACTGGTCAGTGAGCAACTGGCGTGCGCGCTGGTACTGCGGGTCTTCGTTGCGTGAGTAGCTGCCGAGTTTTTCCTGGATGGCATTGGCCTGGCGCTTGGCGTTGTCGACTACGCGTTGCAGGGTGTCGAGCTCGGGTTGAATTGAGGCCTGTCCCAACTGGTCACGTGCCTGAGCCAGTTGCGCATCGACGCTGGCACTCAAGGTGCTGATCAGGGCGATGCGCTCGGCCTGCAAGGCCTCGTTTCGCTCACCAAGGGCGATCAGGCTCAGCTCGTTCTTGCGGTTGGCGAGGTAGTTCACCTTAGTCGCCAGCCAGTTGTCCATCCAGCGGTTCAGGCGGTTGCGCCGGTATTGGTCGGTGCCGAAGGCGTGTCCGCGCAGGTAGACGTAGACCAGGTTGGTATCAAAGGTCGGACGCTTCAGTGCGCACTCCTGGCGCAAGTCTTCATAACCGCTGACGTGTTCTCGGTGGGCGGCCTGGGCCAGGTCCAGTTGCTCGACCTGGCGGGCGTAGTCGGGGTTTTGTTCCAGGGATTGCCGGGCTTGCTGGTCGAGGGTTTCGGCTCGCGCTTGCAGTTTTTCCTTGCCCGCCAGCGCCTGGGCCACGGTCTGCTCAGCGTCGCGCAGTTGCTGGTGGAGCAGGTCCTGGGACTGTTGGCGCAGGTTCAGGGCAGCGGCGACTTGCTCGTTCTGCGTGTTGCCCTGGTCCAGGTGCAGGGCCGCGATTTTACCCAGGCGCTGGGTAATGTCCTGCTCCAGCGCCAGTTGCTCGCCGAGCAGTTCAGACAGGTGTTGCTCGGCCGTGCGAATCCTCAGCTCGGCGTTGCGGGAGTTACGTTCGGTGATGCCGATCAGGGTGTCAGGCGTCATGTCTTCACCACTCCAATATCGTTTCGAGCGGGTCGGTGGTCCGTTGGCTCAAGTAGGTGACTTCCATCCTGCCGGCTGGCTTGCGGCCGACTACACGGTTGGTCAGGTGGCCGTCGTCGAGTTTGTCGGCCTTGACCTTCAGGTATTCGGCCTGCGGTACCCGCACAGCGAACTGGCTGGCCCACGCGCCGGTGCCGGTCTCACTGCTGACGGTGGGCAGTAGAACCGGTCTGTCCGACAGGTCGACGGCTTCGACAACCAAATACCAGCTCTTGCCCTGGGTCGAACCAGGATTGGAATTACACAGCGCCTTGTCGTAGCAGCGCTCGACACCGGACGGCGTGCCGGGCCGGTCGACAACCCGAATGGTCACCTCCTTGGGGATCAGTTCGGTGTTGGCACGCAGGGCCCTGAGTTGGCCGCCGGCTTTTTCGATCTCGAATTTCCCGATGAGGTCTTTGATCATGACCAGTTCGGCCTGCATGCCCCGCGTCGCTTTACTGTCGGCGGCGGGCAGGTGAATGTCGGCGACTTTGCGGGTCAACTCGTTGAGCTGGTCGGTCATCGGCTGGACTGCCTTGACCTTGGCTAAAAACGCCTCCAGCACGCCGATCTGCTCACTGGCGTAATCGACCCCGGAGGTATCGACCATGGCCAGGGCATGTTCGGCCTTGGTATTCAGTCGGGGCAAGGCACTGAACAGGTCGCCGCCCTCAATATAGGCCGGGTCCTGTTGCACGGCGCTCAAGCGAGCCTTCAGGTGGGCTATGTCTGATTGTTTTTGTGCCGCGTTCGTCTCGACGGCGATCGCCGCTCTTTGAGCCTCTTGGATCTCGTGTCTGGCGACCATCACCCGGCTGCATTGCACCACCAGGAAGGTGACCGCGATGAGCTGGATGACGAGTATGCCGCGATGCCGCCTGAGCAGTACTTTGCTCCAGAAGCGGTCAAGCGCACTCAGTTCCTGGGCCTCGAACACCAGGCGTTTGGAAAAGAATTCGCGCACGCCCTGATCGATCTGCGCTTCGGTAAATTGAATGCCGTTGTTCTGGTAATACTCGCGGATGCGCGCCGCCACTTCTGCGCGGCGTTGGGGCAGGCTCAAGTCCTTTTCCACCGCCATCTGCTGGTGGCGCAGTTGATCCACCAGCGCCATCGCGCCGAGTTGCTCGGAGAGAAGAATGTCGCTCATCAAGCGGCCTTGGTCAGCAATGCGGCGAACTTGCGTTTGGCCTCTTCGACGGCTTCGGCGATGTCACGGGACGCGTTGCTGGATTCAGCGCGGTAGGTTTCCGTCAGGCCGTGCATGTCAGTCTGGAAACTCAGGGTGGCGTCGGCCAGGGCGCGCACCGAGTCGACCTTGATGGTGGAGCCATAGCTGGCCTTGACCGCCGCTTCCAATTGGGTGTTGCCGGTGCTGCCCAGGGCTTCAAGGCCCTTGCTGATGCCGTCGGTGGTGGCATTCAGCGTGTTGGTGGCTTCGGCCAGTCCACTGTTGCTGGTGAACGACACCGCGAGGCCGGTCAACACCACTTCGTTGGTAGAGAAGAACGAGACCATGCGTTGGTACTGGCGCTCCTTGATCACATGCACCTGGTTGATCCGGGCGAAGACCATTTCGGCCGTGTTGTAGCCGACCTTGAGGTCATCGGCGATGTCCTTGACGATCTGGTAGCGCTTGTCTTCGTCCTGCAGCGCGCGTACCGCTTCGTCACGGCGCAATTCCAAGGCCGCGCGTTCGGCCGGCGCCAGGGTTTCGGCAGCCGTGACTTGGGCGTTGGCCTCGTTTAACGCCTGGGTACGCTGCTCCAGGACCTGGCCGGCCAGGGCGAGCACTTGTTGGGCATCGACCTCGGCCGCTTTCATGGCCATGCGAAAATCCAGGTAGGCCTCCAGAATCACCGTTTCCCGGGAGATCTGGTCATTGGCCGACTTGCACACCTGCAAGTAGTTTTCACGGATCTCGCTGAAGCGGCTGGGGATCGAGCCACGACGCAGGTTCATCCAGCTCAGCTTGAGCTTCTCCAGCGTATCCAGGCGCCCATCATCCATCCAGCCCGCCATGGCCGCAGCGTCTTCGCGAATCGAGGTGAAGCTCTGGGTGATGTCCATGAAGCGCGTGGAGATATCCATGCCGGCGATCTGCTCGCGAACCACGCTGTTAAAGGTGGTCGACTGTTGCAGCACGGCAGCGATAGCGGTGACTTTGGCGGTGTCGTACTGGGCCACGCGGTCCAGCAATACCAGTACCGGTGCGTCTGGAACCGGCTGCAGAAGATTGATGCCCAGGGTCCGCAGGCCCGTCAGCGCGCGGTCGAGGTAGTTGCTCATCGAGTGTCCTTTCAGGATGTGTTCAGCACAGTGTGCAGAGAAGGGCGCAAGTATACCGATCAATGAAGGCAAACCAATGGCAGTTTGGTTGGAGGGCGCTTGTTGGCAGGCCTGACGAAGTGTATGACCGTATCTACCGCTAGCTGTACGGGGCGCAGGCTGGCGCAACGTTCTACTGTCACGGCCACAGTACTCGTTCGGATGTCGCGCCATGCTCATGTCTTCAAGCCTGCTTTCAGCTTTCGCGCTGTTCGCCTTTGTGTCCTCAATCACCCCTGGTCCCAATAACACCATGTTGCTGGCGTCCGGGGTGAACTTCGGTTTTATTCGCTCGATCCCCCATGCACTGGGCATCAGCATTGGCTTCATGTTGTTGGTGATCGCCGTGGGCCTGGGCCTGGGAGAAGTGTTCAAGGCGTTGCCGTGGGCCTACACCGTATTGCGTTATGTGGGGGCGGCGTATTTGCTGTACCTCGCCTGGAAAATCGCAACGTCCAGCGCGATGTCCGATGACACCGATAACAAGCGCAAACCCATGACGTTTCTCGGCGCGGCGGCCTTCCAGTGGGTCAACCCCAAGGCCTGGGTCATGGCGCTGGGCGCGATCACCACCTACACGCCTGCCGAGGGTTATGTCACCAACGTGCTGTTGATTGCTGCGGTGTTTGCCTTGGTAAACCTGCCCAGCGTTTGCGTATGGGCCGGCTGTGGCAGCGGCTTGCGCAATGTACTGCGCGAGCCACGCTGGTTGCGGGTGTTCAACTGGTCGATGGCGGGGCTGTTGGTGCTGTCGTTGTATCCGATGTTTTTTGCCGGCTGACACGCCTTCTGACCTCCAGCGGGTTGCGTCAGCAGGCCATGGAACCTAGACCGGTGAGATGGTGGCCAGCAGACCAATTGCGATGGTCAGCGCAAGAAAACCGAACAGGAAAAATGCCATCTTAGCCATAAGGCCTCCGAAATGAACGGGCCGGCAGGACGGTTCCTGCCGGGCTCCACGGGCGTGTCGGGAGTGGGTGTATTGTCAGGGCAGGGCGGTTTTCGATACAGGGGCAGATGCAGAAGAAAAAAGCGTATCAGATGGGCCGGGGCGCCGCAGGAGCAGGAAAGCCGGGGATGATCATTTTGGGGTATCAGGGAATAAACAGCGGCTCAGTAACTTGTGGGCGGGACTGCTGAAGGAACTAACCTTTTGCGTGGAGTATCGTATCCACGATTTTCGTGGGAGGTTGAAGGCGAACTGCGTCGTGCGTGGCTATTCTCAAGCGGCGCTGGGAGGGTTCCTTGAAGTGATTTCATCGGGGCGAGTAGGCAAATGGGCAAGACATTGGCTGCGCTGTCGTTTTTGATGACCCTGGTTTGGGTTTCAGTGGTTATTGCGGTAATGACTTATTTTTCCTGATGCACGTGGGGCACGGGTGCGGCACCTGGTGAAGCGGTCGGTATCGCCATTGCCCACTCCCGCCTGCAAAATCTGTAGATGACTGATCTGGCGAGCTTTTTTGTTTGCAAGGGCGCCGCTTGATTGTTTGAAAAAGCCCGCACCCGACCTTGCATCGAGGGGGCTGGATCTATATATTCCCTAGCCTGCTGCAACGCTCAAGGGCTTTTAACGCTGCTTGGCCTGCTGCATAGCGCTACCGCCCGAATGGCGAAACTGGTAGACGCATGGGACTTAAAATCCCCCGCTCGTAAGGGCGTGCCGGTTCGATTCCGGCTTCGGGCACCATAATATTCAAGGGTTTGCGGGGTTTTAGGACCTGGCTGGCTCTTTGTGTTTTTCCGCAATATTCTTCTCCTTTCCGCAATTCACTTCGTCGGCGTAACTTTTTTGCCGATACGTTTGCGGATGTAGTTCTCTGTCATCACCACGGTTGTGTGCCCAAGCTGATCTCTGGCTTGCAGAATATCTCCGCTTGATTCCGCCTTATCGGTACCAGCCTTTGCGCGCAGGTCCCGCATCTGAAAGTCTGCCTTTTTTACGCCGGCAGCTTCTCTCGCAGCATCAAATCTCCCCCGTAACATACTGCTAGTCATAGGCTGCCCGTTGTCCATTACGATGAGTTTACTGGACCGGATTTTATGGCTGTCTTTCCTGGCCAGTATTCGGTCGATCACAACCTTCAACTCCCCAACGATTTCAATTCGTCGCTTGGCCTTGGTTTTTCCCTGCTGCACAGCAAGGCGATCCTCCCTGATATCGCGCTCATCCATTTTTAGGGTGTCAGCGATACGCTGACCTGTCAGGTAGAACAGATCGAGCGCGTCTTTTAGCGGCTGGTCTGCGTGCAAATACACCATCGCGAGCATTTCATCTTCGACGTAGATGTCACGTCCGCTTTCCTTATTGCCTTTAACACCGGCGCAGGGATTGGCCAAGGACGTGTAGCCGCTGGTCCTGGCGAAGTTCCAGATCGAGCTGAGCAATGCTTTCTCGCGATTTGCACGAACAGGTGCGGTCTTTCCTCGATGTCTCAAGTACTGGGCAACGTGCTGGGGCTCAATAGCTTCCAGCGGGGCGGGTGGGTCATTGAAGAAGGCAAGTAGCTGCTTCAGCTCTCTGGCGTTGTCTTTCTGCGTCGCTGGCGCTTTAGTTGGAACAACTTCCAGCATGTATTTTTCAGCGACATAGGCGAAAGTCAGTACATCCTGCGCCATGGCCTGGGATACACGGCTTTTTTCGAGCTTTGCATACTCCAAAATTGCCAGCCCGTAGTCCTTGCCCAATGGTATTTCTTTGCGTGGCGTCCCGCCTGTGTCGTAAAGGTAATACGTCGTGTCGCCACGCTTCCTTTCGCGTAACCGGGGAATGCTCCCAGGCCGGGTTGGTTTTCGTCCCATCTACCCCACCAGCCGCGGTTGCCATTTCGGTTTTTCCATAACGCCGGCAGCCTCGCCAGTGATTGCCGATGCGATGACGCAAGGCCACCCGCTGCGTTTGATGGTGTGGCGAATGCCGTTTCTTTTGAGAACTTGCACCTGGCCTGCTTTCGTTTTCGCGCCGGTAAGCGTGCAAACCTCTTCATGCGACAGGAAGTGAATACCGTCCATAACTACCTCCCACCGGCCGCTGTGGGCCGGGCTGTCTTGATGATGTGAATGACCAGGCTGAAGGTGATCAGCATCCAGCCGCAGGTGCCGGCGAAGGCGTAGAGGATGTCGGCCGTTTCGCCGTCGGCCAGAAGACGTGGGCCGAGCCAAAAGAACCAGCAGCCGCTGCCGACCAGGTACAGCAAAGCGCCCAGCAGGATCAGGGTGAGTTTGAATGCGAACATGTGGTGTCCTCGCCGCGCTGGGCGGCAGAAGGTGGGTTACAGGTTTACGAACTGGCTGTTTGGTTCGAATGGCTTGCCATCAGGATCAGGCACCAGGGCCGGCACATTCTTTCGGATGAACTCATCAAAGCACTGCGGGCAACTGATCGTGTTCGCAGTGCGAAGTTGGGTGTGCCCGGTGTATCCGCACACCGGGCACTTCATTGCCGTCGGAATAACGTAGGTCATAGGAATACCTCGCCCGCCGCTCACCGGCAGGCATGTAGGGGAATGGAGTAATGGCTCTTTGCTCGGGTTTCTCAACCCTTTGGATGGGTGTACAACAGGTGTTTAAGTCGTTGCGACTGTGGGAGGACGCGTGTCACATAATCTGGATGTGCCGATCGCTCATGAGTACCGAGGTCACACGGTATTCCTCAAGTTCGTCTGGAAAAGGCCGAACGACCCGGTGCCTACATCCGCGACAATCATCGAGCCCGTGGACATACACGGTATGGGTGAAGTCGCAGCTGAGCTGGCAGGACCGTGGTCCGATTACCCGGCCGCCCTGGACGAAGCGATGTCGGTCGCAGAGCGCTGGGTTGATAGTCAGCTTCCTTGATCCCGCCCGCCGCTCACCGGAAGGCATGTAGGGGATTGTGATTACATCAAAGCCACCAGGCACGCCGCTGCGATTTGTCGCCGCAGCTCTTGGCGTTGTTGAAGGCTGATCATGCCGCGCTTGTAAAGGCGGTTAGTCCATCTGTCGCATTCACGGAAAAAGCGATTCCTAGATTTGCGGCTGGCCACTGGTGCAATGGCGATAATTGCTTCTGCGAAGGCTCTCATGAGGCTCTCCTGGTTTGGTGAGCCTTGATGGTCGGCGCGTTGAACTGTCGGTTTCCCGACTATTTGCAGTTGAAATCGCTCATGGCCTTGGCCCCTTGTAGATGAACACGTAGGCGAACCAGAGGGTGGTGATCATGGCGTCACCCGTGCGGCCGCGATTTCATCAAGGAGCGATTGCGGCAGAGATGCGGCGAACTCGCCTTCCGACCACGATAGTGGCTCAGACTGACAAATCATCTCGTTGAGCAATTCGAACGCTGCCAGCAACTGTTCGTCGCGTATCTCGCCGTCCTCCGGCAGATCGTCGCAGAAGTGGTCGGCCGGATCGATTTGGCTGGGATAGTTCGGTTCACAGATGCAGAGCTGCAGGTCCGCCAGATCGATATCGCTGTCGATAAGGTAGTCTCGGAGGCTGTCTTCATCGAAGAAGTACTGGTCGCCATCGAAGATAACCAGCGGCTCCCCGGCCCAATCCTTGATAGGCATCGCAGCGAATTTAGCTTGGCGCCGAGCGTGGCGGCACGCATTGCAGGAACTGTTCACCTCGTAGATTGGGTGATCAGGGTTCACGTCGCAGCGGCGATGGGTGGCGCCGCAGTAGCGGGCAAGGTTCTCGTCGGCGCCGAAGAATCGCCCGTCGGCTGAAACCCAGCCTGTTACCGTTTTGAGGCTGGCTGCTTCTGGAGCATCGAACATGATGATTGGCTTTTGTGCAGTCATGACTTCGTCCTTGCCGCTATAGCGGCTGACTTTGAAGGGGGAGGGGGTTATTTAAAATCGGCCTAGACGAGACCGTGGGATGTGCTAGAAATGACATGTCGCGCATGCATTTCAGATATTCGTTGTTGGGGTGCTGCGCGGCAGACGCTCTATTACTCCGTTGGAGCGGGACCTCCAGCTGTGGGCATTGATCGGTAGGCTGTCGCATTTAGCCGCGAGTTAAACAACTCCCTTCCTCTGGGCTACTAACTCAACGCCTTGGCCTGCCGGTCATCTCTTCTGATTCACTTCAAGCGGCCGCTGTTACCCGGTCATGGGTATTCACGAGCGCCAAAATGAAACGTTCATATGTTTCAATGTTCCCGTCAGCTCGCGGAGGAACCGCAGGGCTGATTTTCTATTTCCCGATGTAATCGTTTCACCCAAAGGAGCTACACCATGCAAGGAAGTATTAAGTTGAGAAATTTCGCGTTTCTGCTGATCCCGTTCGTTGCGGCCTGTACCACAACTGACCGAACCCGAGAGGGTGGGGCCCAGATTGAAAGCGCACCGCGCGTTCAGGCTGTTCAAGCAGTCCAATTCGATAACTGTTCAGTGGGGTGCCCAACAGGTGGCAGTCCGATGACGCTGAATCGCCAGTCGTACACGCTGAACAACAACGGTTCGACCAAGTTTGCGAACTGGGTCTCCTACAAAATCACGAAGGAAACTCCGGCAAGCGGGCGCCCGCGCAACTGGAAGACCGATCCGGATATTCCCGCCGGTGAAACGCTCGATCCGGTGGACTACAACGGTGCCAACGTTGCGCTCAAAGTTGACCGTGGCCACCAGGCCAACCTGGCTTCGATGGCAGGCGTTCCTGACTGGCAAACCCTCAACTATCTGTCGAACATCACCCCGCAAAAGGCTGACCTCAACCAGGGGCCCTGGGCGCGACTTGAGGACCAAGAGCGCAACCTCAGCAAAGAGGCGGGCGTTGATCAGGTGTTCGTCGCTACCGGGCCGCTCTATGAGCATTTCGTCGGCACGCTGCCAGGCACAAACAAGGTGCACACGATCCCTAGCGGGTACTGGAAAATCATCTTCGTCGGCAGCTCGCCAGAGGGTGGTGTCTATGCCTCGTTCGTGATGAACCAGGAGACACCAAAGGGCGCCAATTTCTGCGACTACCAAGTGACCGTGAATCAGATTGAGGAGCGATCAGGCCTCACGTTCTGGAGCAATTTGCCTCAGGCCGTCCAGACAGCTTTGAAGTCGAAGCAAGGGCAATTGCCGGCGCGGATTGGCTGTAAGTAAACACTGCAATCAAGCACACGAGGCTGCCGGATTCGGCGGCCTTTTTTTTGTACTAGGATTTTGTAGATCCGCTTCATGCGGCCATCTGCTGCTGTTCTTGGCGTAGCGCCTGCTGGACCACTTGGATGATCCGCTCAAGGTAGGTGTAATCGGGGATTGGCTCAGTAGCATCGTTGGTCAAGTGCCACCACTCATGCCCGAAAAGCTTGGTCATCAGTTCGCTGTGCGCTCCGTGGAGATGGTCGATTGATGGCGATTCGCGCAGATCTTCTGCCTCATCGAACCGCTCGCGGGTCTCGTCGGCGCCATAACAAAACTGGCGGCGCTCTTTCAGGACGAGGCGCTGCGCTTCCCTTGCAAGCGCTTCACCACTGAACTGCCGTGGCCTCATCGCCTGGTCGAAGTAGCCGATGATGTAGCCGGTGCTCAGCTTGCAGAAGAACTGCCTGATGCTCAGACCATCCCACATGCCGCCCCAGTAGGCCGTCCAGCTCTTGCCCCAGCAACTGACGGTGATCTTTCCCTTGCATGGGGCCAGGTCCTCGAGGAAGACGGTGATCGGGTCAAGGTTCGGCGCGCCGGTGATAACTAGCTTGGTGACTGTTGATCGCTCTACCTGCAGCGGCGCGGTCGTTTTGTTTTCTGTAGGCATGGGGAGTCCTTGCCGGGCCATGGCTGGGCGGTGGAGGTTATTAAGAGATCAACTACAGTTCAGCGATCAGCCAAAGGAGATTGGTATGAGCGTTACTGTCTGCGTTATATGTAGGGGCCGAGCTGAGGAGGGGTATCAGGTTGGACACTTTGTTGACTTCAAATGCCCGGACTGTGGGTTTTACTCAGTCAATCGTACGCTGCTTCGAGAGATGGAACGGTCGAAACAGCTGTTCAATGTTGAGCGTGCACGGCACTTTATTGCGGTCCATTCAAAATCAGGTAGTGTTGCGGCGATCGACCGGATCGAAGCAACATCTCACCAGTTGATAGCGTGAGTTATGCGCGGCCGGTGAGGCTGCGCGCCGCGCAGCAGGTACGAAATAATTACAACTTCGGCTCAATTCTGGCCACGTAAGTTTTCAACTCTTCGTTCTTCACCTTACCGTGCAACCCGTGATGGATTTCGCGGTGGCAGGCGGGGCAGATGGCACCTATGTAACGTGGATGGTCTAGGCCTCCATCTGATAATCGATTTACGTGGTGCGGCTCTAGGTATGGTGAGCCGTTTGTCTTCATAAAAGGCGCCGCTTTCTTACAGCTCTCACAGTTCCCGGCTGCCCTCTTTAAAACGTAATTGGAGATAGTTCTGCTGCGACGATATACGGTTCTGCGTGCCGATCCGCTCTCTCCAGCAGATCCTGCTTCCGCAGCCGCTAGAGCGCGCCTTCTCGCCTCGGCAAGTGACATAGTTGGATCTGGGGCTTCGTCTTCTCCTGAGAGCGTAGGGGAGTCGAGCTCGAGACCTACAGGGACAAGGTTGAACACAACTATTGCCCTGTCGTTACCAAGCTTGTCAGGGCCTCGGCGCCATTCATGGCTCGCACAGGTGTATTCGCCGAGGTACTTCTGGCCTAAACTTTTGCCGAGTATCTCGAAAACGTGCAGTGCTTTCCCCTGCTTCGAGTGCTCGAGAATTGCCAGGTTTCCTTTAGTCAGAGTCATATCACCGAGCTGGCCTTCGCCTGTGTAGCTGAAAACCTGCTCCTCGCTATGAGAGTCGGTGTATCCGTACTGACCACCTGAGTCGCCGGTGAAAATGAATACCGCTGGGGCTTGAGCTGAGGGGGCAATTCCACTCTGGCGACTGCCTCCGAACAAATCGTGAATCTCAGTTTGCCGGTCATAAACCTGACCCGCCACAAAGCGCAGCTCTGGATCAGTTGACCGTTGCAGTTCTACGATTGTGTATCCGTGCCGCTTCAAATATCCGTTTGTGGGCTGACCACCTGAGAACAGTCCTACCGGCGTTCCAGTGGCCAAAGAAACTATTTTTTTTGCAGGGTATAAAGTGCTGTTCGCGCTGATTGCGTAGCGATGCGCTTGGTTTTCAGTCCAGCCCTTCCATTCGGGGGCGTGGCGAAATTTTTCATCGAACTGTTTTAGAGCTTGGTCCAGCTTTGCTTTTTTTACCGCGGGGATTTTCAAAGAAACGTCCTTGTGGGCAGCAGCATTCATCAGATAGTCAATGCTCGCTCGCCCAGGCGGATGACGCAATAGCGAAATGCTGGCTCAATCTCGGCGAACCAGGCGGCGCGCATGCCCAGCGGGTGCCAGGCCTGTGTCGCGGCCTCGATGGCGCTGCACACACTGCCCTAGGTGAGAAAATTTCTCCGGTCTGGCAGCATTGAGAATTCTCCAAAATAAAATCATGGATGTTTAGAAATGTCAGAAGAAAAACCAGTTAATCCTTTTAAGAAACGATTAAGAGCTTCGCCTGAAGCAAGGAAGAGGATGGCGGAGCATCAAGCGTTATCGGCAGTAGACGACTTGTCTGCATGGAAGTCGATTTATCAGCTTTCGATTGAGTTGCGGAACTTTGAAATATCCCAGTTGGTGCAAAGAAATAATTTTTTCATGATCTTTCAAGGTGTTTTGCTTGCAGGTATATGTCAATCGGCAGGGCAAATTCCCGTGGTTAGTATGGTTATTTGTATAGTTGGTGCTCTAGTTGCTCTACTTCAGGCTGGCATGGCCGCCGGGGCGAAGTATTGGCAGGAACATTGGGAGCTGAACACGACTACCTCAGAAAGCGCCATGGTAGAGCTGCTGCAACGGCATCGTGTGATTCGATATATAATGTCTAGACAGAAAATGTCTATCGATAAAGGTATAGAGAATAGACTTTTGAATCGTCAGGCCTTTGTTACCTTGTTCGGAGGGGATTCAAACAGGGAAAAAATTCGGGATGGGTTGAAAAAGAGCAGGCCAAAAGCTTTTCTGCTTAATGAGTTAATTATGATGAGATTCTCGACAAGCAGGATACCAATTTATGTCGGGATTGTGCTTGCTTTTGGGTGGGTTACTTTGTTTGTTTGCACTTTTCGAATTCCCGGTCTCGACCTGCACGTTTTGGAAAGCATAACTGGATTTAAGCAGAAATAGGCGTATAGCAGTTTAGTAGATGGGTTCGAATCAGGCTGCCTGCTCTTGCTGCTCCAGAGGCTTCGGCGGCCACTCCGAAAAGCCCACCCGTGGAGCCTTCGTCTTCGGGTTGACTATCGTCTTGCCCTTGGCGTCCACCAACACGGCCTTGGCCCTGATCTGCATATCGCGGCACCTCAGCGTTGTGCGGGCCAGCTCAATGAACTGCTCGGCGAACTGCGGCGCATCGAACAGCGGCGAGAGCTGGCGAACCGTACCCCCCCCCATGATCTTTTCGGTGCGCTTGGCGACCAGCTTCAGCCATTCAGCTTCCGGTATCGGCTCGACGCCGCCAGGAGCCTTCGGGTTCTTCCGGGTGCCGGCCGTTTTCTTGCGGGCCTCGGTCTTGGCGACATCGAGGGTCATTCCAAACACAGCGAAGGTGCTCATGGGTTATCTCCAAGCGTGCGCCTGCATCGTCGGCTGGCGTGATTCGTTAATTTGAGGTATTAAAATGAGGTTTTTTTCATGGAAAGGGGGGAGCAATGGAGCATGGGCAATGCAAGTTGTGTGGTTCCGCTGGAGAGTTGAAACTTAGCCATTTCATACCGAAGTTCGTGGGGAAGTGGGTTAAAGAAACCTCCGCGACGGGATTTATACGATTTAACGGTGATATAAATAAAAGAGCGCAGGATATTGCAAAGGACTACTGGCTCTGTGGCGTTTGCGAGCAACTTTTTTCTGGCTGGGAACGTGAGTTCGCTAACAGGATATTTTACCCATTTGTAAAGGGTGAAGCTGATTCCGTTAGTTACGGTGATTGGCTTGCTAAATTCTGCGCGTCAATTAGCTGGCGCACTTTAAGTTACATGCGGCACTTAAATGTTAGAGGTGACACGGAGCAGAGCGAAAAGGAGGCGCTAGCACTTAACGGGCTTGCCAATTTTATATTGGGTAATTCAAAGAGCCCTGGCATCTATGAGCAGCACATTTTTCCATTGGAACCTATTGAAACTACGAACGCTGATGTCCCAGTCAATATAAATCGGTATTTTTTGAGAAATATGCATATGGATGTTCTCTCCAGTAGTGCTGGTGAGTTAATGATATATACAAAGATGCCAAAGTTTATAATTCTCGGGCTTGCCGGCCATTCCCAGTCAAAGCTGATGCGCGCAAGCAGAGTGTCAATCAAAGGAGGGAAAATTTCCCCTACTAGTTATTTTTGGCCGGATGGTTTTGCTCAGTACTTATTTGAAAAGGCCAAAAAAGTCTCAGATTTATACAAAGGTATGGCACCCGCGCAGCACGGCATTATCGAGAGGGCACTTATGAAGAACCCAGATCGCGCCGCATCCTCAGGTACTATAAAAGCATTTCAGCATGATGTTGAAATGTTCGGACGCAAGGTTTTTCTGCCCGGCGATGGTACTAGCTCCGAATGATATTCCCTGGTTTTTGAAAAAGTAAATTCATGCAGTGCCCAACACCATCAGCGATAGCAATTTGGTTTGATATGGGGTATTACGGGTGACCGGCATGGAGCCGGATCAAGGAGAGGAAATGAGCTACTTAAAAGATGTCTCAACAGGCTTAAAGCCGTTCAGCCCATTGACCACAGAAGACCTTTGTTTCGAATGTGGTGAGCTGATTACTGCTGGAGCGGTCCGATACGACGGATACGCCACTCCGGAAGAGCTTAAGTGCCTCTACCTTCATCCTAGCTGTGCGGCAATCGTTGGGCAGCGCTTGATTACAGACGGTTACCCCAACCGCCGCTGATCATTTTTAAAAGAGTGTTAACCGCCTCAGGCTGTGATGCGCTCGCCAATCACCTTGGTGGTGAAGCTCACCGAATACTCGGTTGTCAACTCGAACAGGCCGTTGCAGGTGTCGCATTCCATGTTCTTGTCGCCGTAGTCCTCGGTTTCAATGTGGATCACGGTGGCGCAGTGCGGGCATTTGCATTTGTCCAGGTTGCGATAATCCCACTCGTCATAATCGGTCTCGGCGACCCTGGCCAGCGCTGCGGCTTTCGCAACGGCGTCTTCTGCGTCCTGGCAAGGTTTGCAGGTGAAGCCGTCAGGATGGCCCCACGGTGTTTCCGTGAGCTTCGAGCGGTGAGTGCTGCACAGGCGGCAAACATTATGTTTGTCGCAAACCGAGTAGCTGTACTTCTCACCGGTTCCGTTGCACTTGGCGCAACCAGAAACCCAGTACCAGGCGCCATCGATTCGCTCGGCGTACAGGCCGTTTTCCGGGGGGCGCAGGCTGACTTCAGGCAGGTCAGTAGTGGTACGGTGAAATCTGTGATGATCCGCCCCGTTCCACACGTTGAGGCTGCCGTTACGTTGGCGCTGGGTCCACTCACCCGGGATCTCCGGGATCAGGATCTTCGTGTTCTTGTCCATGGATTATCTCCTGTCAGGCGCCGCCCTCCGTTACCGGTGGTGGCAATTTGGTTTGGGGTAGGGTATTTAGTCGCGTCGGCAAGCGAACGAATTAACTCAGGGATAGGTAATGCAAGCTCCTACAGACAATCTTTATAAATTCATGGCAATTGCAGGGTTAATCTGTTTTTTGTTTTTTTACTTCGATTACAGCAAAAGATACGTGTTGTTGAACGAGAGCATCAACTCTGCTCGCATGGATACTGCTGTTATAAGCGCTAAAATCGAGGCGTATCGAGGGAAACAGTCCTATGTCCAGCAAAGAATTAAAGAGGCTGAGCGCGACAATCTAAGTCTTGAAGTTTATACGAGTATTCGAAAGTCTTGGGAGGATAACTTGCCAGGCCTTGACGAGCTTGTCTTGCTACAAGCGAAGAATGTGCAGAGCGTTGAAATAATTAAGGAGTCCCGAGCTGAGCTTGATTGGCTATTCCGGATCTATCTAGGTCTCGGGATGACTTCGCTTCTCCTATGTTTGTACGGTATGTATCTTTGGTATTTCAGGACCCAAAGATTTTTAGATTTAAAGGAGAAAAATGTCGTTCCTCCACGTACGAAGTCTAAATTTCGTGAGACGTTGCCTAACAGAAAGTAAAATGGAGTGCGCCGGATAGTTGCAAGCTGTCAGCTCTCTATGTGTTGGTGATAGATATTGGGATTCCTCGATACTTTCATTCGCTCATTTTTAGCGATTCAGCAAAGCCTGCATTTCGTAATTTGCGCGCCACGGTTTCGGATATCTCATAACCGTGGCGCTTAATTTCGAAGAGTGGCGATGACTTCTCGGCGCCAAGCGAGTGGGCATGTGCGATCAGTCGCCAGATGGTAGCCCGGTCCTTTGTTTCGCCCAGCTCGGCAGTGAACGTTGCCAACCGGTCACGCATTCCCTGGCGGAAGTAGTGGCGGATGATGTCGGACGGCCCTTTGACTTTCGGCGGCGCCGCCGGCATATCCTCGGCCCGGCCATTCAGCACCAGCAGCTGCACCGCCTCGCTGACTTCTTCGATCTCATGCCAGCGCATCAACTCGTCGAGCATCTGCCGGGTGCCGTACGGGACCGTGTGCCGCAATTCCTGCTCGCCCAGCTCCTGCCGCTTCTCGGCAAGCTTGGCCGTGCGTTCCTTCTGTTCGGCTGCCATGGCCTACCTCTTCTATTCCGCTGGCCGGCAGTGCGAGCCAGGTTTGACGTTTGCGTTGCTGGGTGCGGGCTATGCGGCGCATCGAGTGGCCCTCCGGACCAGCTTTGGATAGTCGATCCCGTGCGCCGCGATGATCCGCTCGAATGCCTTGCTGCCGATCGCCAGCTTCCCGCAGCACTGTCGGCGGGAAATCCCCAGTTCCTTGAAGGCCTTGATGCGCTCGGCGAACTTCGCGTCGCGCTCCTTATCGACCGTGTTGTGCACCAAGTTCCGGGCGCCGCCTCTCGTTGGCGCCTTGAACGTGATGTCGTACCGGGCGGCGTAGTTGTAGATGAGACGACGGCTGACACCGAGTGCAGCAGCTACTTCGGTTTGGGTGTGCGTAACGCCAAGCTGGCGTATCTGCTCAGCCAGCTTGAGTCGCTCCTGGGTGCGGATATCGTCTTTATCGAGCGGCAGGGGAGTTGCCTCAACCCGGCGCCGAACAAACGGCTTCGGCGCCGGCGGCATCTGGTTGCTGTAGGTGATTGGTTTGGGCTTGTAGCCGATGGGCGCCGCTTCTTCGATCTGGCCGCCGCCGGCCAGGAACTCGGCGACCTGGGCCGCGAGTTCATCCGAGGCCGGGCGTAGTGCCTCGACCAGGCTTAGGTGGTTGCTGATCATGAAGGCCTCACTTGATGCGTATCGAGCTATCACCGCGCTCAAGGTGTGCCCATTTGGGCTCTTCGATCAGTTCGTGTTCGGCGTCCTCGCCAGCGGCCATTCGCTTACGCACCGCCTCGTTGTGATCGCGGATTTCCTTGAGCTTGGCGGCGATGGCCTTTTTGTCTGGCGTGATGCTTGATTTCACAGAGGTCAATTCGTCCGGAACTGCTTCTTCGTTATCAACGATCACCCGCTCACTGCCCATGGCCAATGTGATGGTGAACAAGGGGCGCTTGATCGATTTGATGTTGGCGGCTTCCATGTTGCGGCGCAGGTAGTCGCTGATCTGCGAGACGCTGTTGGATTTGACGCGCTTCAATTCGGCCAGGCGCTCAATTTCGTTTTCGATAGCAGTGACGTCGCTCTCGATATTCCGGCGCAGCATGACGATGTTGTCGGCCTTGATGTTGAAGTCGCCCTGGATCTCGTCCATGGCGTACTGCAGGGCCTCTTTCAAGCCCTCGTCGTCTGTATCGGCCATGGCCTGTAGTTCGGCGAGCTTACCGGTGAGTGCGTAGAGTTGAGTCATGCTGCGGCCTCCGTGCCTTTCTCAAGCACAGCTTTGCGCTCCTCGAATGCTCGAGTGATTCGCGCGATGAAGGTGGGTTCGTTGCGACGAGTTGCCTCGCGGATGTATTTCACGTTCAGAAGCTTGAGTTCGTGAGTCGTGACGGCTTTGCAGATGGTTTCGACCGCTGAGGCAAGCCAGTCGACACGCTCTTGTTTTTGGCGAAGTATCTCGGCGTCCTTGTCCTCGGCTTTTTCAAGCTTAAACTCTTCGGTGATGGTGTCGACGTAGGTCGGATCGTCGAACATGCCCATGTAGATGTCGGCGGCGAACCCCAGGGGCTGCAGGCATTTACCGATGGCGTCCGTCAGCGATTTTTTTGCCGCGTCCCAGTCAGTAAGAATTTTTCCCTGCTGCAGGTAGATAAATGGCGTATGGCCGTAGTGCTGCACCGTGCATTTTTGCCCGGCGTTGCCCAGGTACCAAAGTTCGATTTTTACGGTGTGCAGCTTCGCGCAGATCGTTGGTGCCTCCGGCCACTCTTTTGTGGGTGCCTGGAGCGGTGCACCCTCGTCGAATCGATCCTCCAGGACGCTCCAGCCCCAGCCCTCACCGCATGGTCCGAAAATTTCTGTTGCCTTGCGCATGAGGTAGGTTGGTCTGATCGCTGTGCCCTTAAAGCCACCTGCGCCAGTGTATTTTTTTGTAGCGTCAGGGTCGGTTGTGTTGACCTGATCCCAAATTCTCGTGTTCTCGGACATTACTTATTCCTCCAGCCGTCAGCACGCTTGACCAGTTCCTTGAAGGAAGCTGCGGGCAGCCTGCTCAGGTATTTTTTGTTGTCGCGGTACCATTCTTCCAGGGCAGCTTTGGGTGTCTGGATGGCCACGACGTGGGCGACCTGCTGTTTGTATGAGGTCGAGTTGGCGACTTGCGAGTGGAATGTCCGGCTCACCACTACGGTGTTGGTCATTCCCTGCTTGACCAGGGTGTTCAGCTCTTCCTGGGATTGAACGGCAATGGCGCCCGGGTGCTTCTGCTGGAACAACCTGTAGCAGGCCTCTCTCACAAGCTCGGTGCTGCCGTACTCGACGTATTCAACGTCGAGAATTCCTGCCTCGATCTTCTCCGCCACTTCATCCAGGCGCCCGGTGTCGATCCAGGCGTTTTTGGATACCTGTTTCAAGTCCCAACCGCTGACCGTCTGGCGGTCACGCTCAAGCTGCAGGTATTCGGGGAGGATGTCGTAGCCGTAGGTCAGGTCGGTGTCGCAAACAAACAGCGTGCCGACGTAAAGCTTTCCGGGCCGGGAGGGCAGGATGTGGCCGTACTTGGTGCCGATCACGTCGCTCATTGGTGGCTGCATGCGCAGGCACATGCTGCGGATTTCCGCTTCGTCATGATCGGTGAGGCCGGAGACGACGAATTCAACACCCTGGTTCTGCCGGTGCGCAGGGGTCTCGTTGATGCATAACACTTCGGCGTCAAACTGGTCGCTGTGCCGGAACTCTGGTACCCATTGTTTGTTGCCGTTCAGCACCTTCACGTCGTAGCCATTCCGGGTCAGCACCAGCAGGGCGATTTTGTAGCCCTCGCCGAAGCTGCCGATGGCATCTGTGCGGTCAGACTTGGACGTGCTGCCCAGCACCAGCGTGCTCGCCTCGAGCCTTGCAAAGCGGCTGGTGATGAACAACTGGCCGTCAGCGAAGGCATATTCGAAAGGTGACTCACTATCCAGGGCGTTCTGCACCAGCTCCCGGATGGCCTCTTTCAGGCCCCAGTGACGGACGTAATCGCGGGACAAGGGAAGTTCATAGGATTTGGAACGGATGCGATCTGCAATTGCTGCGAGCATGGCGATACTCCCGCGCCATCCTTGCGGGGCGCTGTGAGGCATTGGTTATTGAGTGATTTGATCAGCGAGGGCGCTTAGCAACATCAGGAAGGTGAAGAGGGCGAGGACCGGGAAAGAGCCGCGCCAGATCAGTAGGCGCCTGGTGCGCTGGCGGGTGGTCACGGCCGAACCCTCACCGCAATTCGACCGCCCTTCATGGTTGCCGCCAGGCGCTTCGGCAAGGTTGCCACGGCACGGTCACGCGGTTGGCCGATCACTTCATTGAAGGGGAGGCCGAAGCCCAGCATGATCAGCTTGGACTCCACGTCGTCGAGCTGCTCGTCGATTAGCGATTTAACCGGTGCGGTGGTCATGCGTCCTCCTTGCGCTGCGTGGTGATCTTCAGCAGCCGCTGGCAGTAATGGTTGAATTCTTCGACGGTGATCGCGTCGCCGGTGAGCATGTTCGTGATCATCCGCACCACGACGGCTTGGGCGCCTGGTTCGCTGCTGGGATGCTCCAGTGCCTCCAGCGCTTCATCGATCAGGATGTGCGGGCTCATAGATCTGCATCCACATCGTCTTCGCGCTCTTCCCGTTCCGCCGCTACAGCGTCTTCGGCATACGGTCTCAAAAGCGCTACAGCGATCTTCTCGACCGCTTCAATGGGCCGTTGCTGGCCCAGCAGGTCGGCAGCGTGGGCCCGCGCATCGCTCTGGCTGCCGAGCATTGCCGACAGCAGCAGGCGGGCAAACGCGTCACGCTGATCCAGGCCGTCTATCTGGCGCTGGTTCAGATGGCCTTGCAGAACAGTGCAGAACCGGTCGAACGTCACAACCTGCGGCTGGCCGTAGCGCCGCTTCCACTTGATGTCGACGCCGCATACTAGGCGCTCTGCCGAATGCTCAAGCCAGTCGGTCACCTCGTTGCTATCGCTGACCTCTGGAGGCAACTGAGCGTCGTAACGCTCCTGGCAAATATTCAATGCTGCGTTCATGGTCGCCTCCAAGGTGGCGGGTTGATCACCTGTATTCGTCAACACTCAAGCCTCCCGCTGGTTGCCGATGGGCGCGGGGGAGGAGTGCTGACGTAATAGAGGTGGGGAAGGGAGACGCCTGTTTTTGCAGGGGCAGGCTCCCTGTTTCCTCGCTTTCCACAGTCGAGGGAAACCCATATGCTTCGATTTCCACAGTTGAGATAAGGAAGATCGATATGCCGCATTTCATGGTGCGTGTAGAGCTGTTTGGCGCCGGCGCAGAAGAGTACGAGCGCCTGCATGCCAACATGGACGCAATGGGTATTGAGCGAGAAGTAGTTTTCACTGGCGGCGTCAGACATCAGATGCCGGCTGGAACCTACTTTGGCTCGAGCGCTTTAGGCGCAACAGCTGTGCGAGATAAGGTGCAGCGATTCGCTAATCCACTTTCTCCACATAGAGAAGCAGCCATATTCGTGTGCGAGGCCAAAGATAATCAGTGGTCAGCCTTCCTCTATCCCGCCTGATACGAAGGCTGCCGTCTTACCCCAAGGAACCACGTCAACGGCGTGATAACGAGCAATTCCCAGTACTCGCTTAAAAGCGGCATTGAAGTCAGTGCCGCTCTTCTCGGCAAACTCTTTCACCAACGCTTCAACCTCTCCAGCCTGCTCGTCGTTCATCGCCTTTCTCCGGTTGTTTTCCCAATGCACCCGTCACCAGGTGCATCAGTGAACGGGCCCGTCATGCTGCGAACAGATCTTGCTGATGCGGCTGCGGCATGCAGCGCTGGAGCCCGGCGCGGATGGCTGATTCCAGCAGTTCGGCGTCTTGCTCAAGCTCAGGGAATTCCCCCGCAAATTCGCACACCGCGCTGCGCAGCCCGGCTGCCTCACGCTGCAGAGTTGGAAGCACGATGCTGATCATGTTGCCGATCGTGCGCAGATCCAGGCTGCAATCCCGGCAGAGCCGGATGTAGTCGAGCATGTACTTCGGCATTTTGGTGTCCTCCGTTGATTTCCAATGCCGCCTCATAGAAGCGGCATCAGTAAATCTTTGGGTGTTTCATCTCCACCACGCGCATCGCCCGATTCATATCTCTGGCCGACGTCACACATTTCGTGAGCGGTGTTCTTCGCCGACCGGCTTGCGTGGTTTCGCGTACTCACATCTGGTGAGCACGGCCAGTTCCAGAGCTGGCGTGGAGATCGAATTTATTGCTCGCGCTGTGCCCATTGCTGGGGATCGATCTGCGAGGTTCCCGTGCTGTTAAAGAGCGGTGGGCTGTGAGGCCCTTCGCAGTGGCTGTGTATCGCTGCGATGGTGTTAATTTAGCCCCAAGCTAAAATATCGTCAATAGCTCAGAGCTAAATATTTAGCGACAGGCGAAATTATCGCGACCCGCCAGGTCTATGACTGAGGTCCATAAGCGCTTTACGCGCCAGTTAGCAGTGAGCTATGATTTTTCCACTGGCTGTATGGATATACAGCGTTCAGTCGGGGGAAATTTTATGGCACAGAAGCAGGCGGCACTGGCAGCACAGCAGGAAATTAGTGGTATGGAGCGCCTTGCGCTACGCGTCTCATCGATGATCAATCACCCGGTCGCGCAGGCGCAGCGCTGGGTGACGATTCATCGTCTGGACACGGACGGGGATCGGGAGTGGGAAGAGGTGCTGAGCGTGATCGCTGACACCGACGAGCTTGAGTTGACGCTCAATGACGACGGCAGCGTTACGGTGAGGTGGGAGCAGCAGGAGGTGGAGAAGGCAGGGAAGGGCGAGCCCACATTTGAGCCGGAAGAAGAGGTGGCGCCTTTTTAGCGCGCAATAAAAAGCCCGCTTTGGGCGGGCTTCAATTCAACGAGACTAAAGATCTACGAGCCGGATAGTGTAAATACGTACCTCAGAGCGACTCCGAGCAATGCTGAAGCGATGGCTCCAATTACAATCGCTCCGCCCAAATACTTACCCATCGTAACCTTGATACCGTTGACATCCTCACCAACCTTCTTCGTATCTGCTTTGATGGAGCTTACGTCCTTTTCGATCCGGTCAAAACGCGATTCTGATATCTTTTCCAGCGCTTTATCGCGCTCTAACTGAGCCGCTAGAAAGCCTGAAAATCTTTCGGCTAGCGCTGCATCTCTCGCGATCTGTTCATTTCGAAACGATTCTTGTCTCAGGTCAAATTCACGTTTTAACTGCTCATCACGCAAAGCAAGCTCTTTACGATATTCATCTGACCGCCTTTCGCCGTCCTTTTCCATGCGCTCTATGCGCTTATCCATCCGGTCTTCAATACTGGATAAGGTTGACCTTAGCTCGTCCCGCGTTATGTCGTTCATTTTCCGAGTATCACTCGTTACAGGTCTATTGTCATCAACAAGGTCTGCTGCCAGGGTGCTCGATTTTTGATTAATCCCCGGAAATCTAGTGCAGGCTTCGAAATGATTTTTCATATCATTCGCTGTTCCAAATTTGGTCGTTGCGCTACTCATCGCTGGCTTCCACAGCTGACGAGTTATCGTCGTCGATCAAATCTGAGTCAGGCCTTGGATTGTTTTCCACCCATTCGTGAACAGTTGAGGCCATGTGGGTGCGAAGATAGCCGCAACTGTTACAAAAATATCCAAAGGTGGACATGTAAAACATATCAGGTCGGTTTCGTACAGGCATACCTAGGCGAAGCGTTGGTCCGTCATCGTCAGGGCAAAGGATAGTCCAATCCTCTCCCTGACAAAGCGGGCAATTTTCATCCTTACCTGCTCCTTTTGCTACAAGGAATCTTGCAAAGTCCTTAGAATCAACAGCAAACATCGTGAGCCGCTTCGGCTTTGACTCGGGTGTATCGGTCATTTATAGGCTCCCTGCATCATGCATTTTCAACCTGCCAGCCTCGTTGTCACGTGGTGAAATTGAGACCTATACCGGTTGTCCGTTCCATACGTAAAGCACCCGGGCCAGGATATGGGTGTCATCCACCCGGATGTCTTCGGGGTCGTGGTGCTTGTTGTCCGAAATCATTTTGAAGCGATCCTTGCCTTTCTTTTGCAGGCGCTTCACGTACAACATTTCGTCGTGGGAGAAGAGGTAGATGCCGTCCCCGGTGAACTCCCGGATCGTGATGTCGACCAGTAGCGGGTCTCGATCCTTGATGGTTGGAGCCATCGACTGACCCCACCCGGTGATCATCTTGAGGTGGAAGTGCTCTTTGAAGGTGACACCTAGATCACGCAGGTGCTTGGGGCTGACCCTTATGTCCTGGAGCATTTCCGGATATTCGTGCGGGATCTGCCCGCCACCCATCGCCGCGCGCACATCGTAGTGCGCAATCCACACCTCATCGCCGACCTGGCCAGGGCGAGAGAAGTCGACAGTTATGACGTTGCTCGACTCGTCAGCGGCCGCAATAATCCTGTCACGAGCTGTGCTCGTTAAACCTTTGACCTTCGAAAGCATCTGCTTTATCTGGTCCGCCGCTGTCTGTGCGGATGTCTCGTCTGCGTGATCGCTCGAAGTCAGCTCTTCAGCTGGAGTTATCGACTCACCTGGCGATATGGAGTCAAACCAACCTCTGGGCAGCCCCTCGATCGCCTCGATTCTCCGCGCTACATCGTCTCCCAAATTCTTCGCTGTCTTGTCCGACAAAATCTGGCTCAGGTGCGCAGGCGCCATTCCCCAGCGCTCGGCGCACGCGCCTTTTCGCTGGTTTCCTATGAGGCTGATCAGTTGCTTTTTACGAATCGCATAAATATCCATGCGGGCAAGAATGCCAGCGTTTAGCTCAATGCTAAATGTGCTCAAAGCTAAATATTCCTTGCTACGATATTAGCCATAAGCTAAATTTCTCCCATGTTTAAGGAGAGATCCCATGAATGACCATCTGCGTGACTGGCTCGCCAGCGCTTCAAACGAACGGCGCCAGTCAGTGGCTGCTGCTGCCAAGACGACGGTAGGGCACCTGTGGCAGCTGGCAGGCGGTCACCGAAAAGCCTCGGCCGACCTGGCAGAGCGCCTTCAGGACGCATCAGCTGGAGAGATCACCATCGCAGGTTTGCGACCGGATCTTCTCGACCTGGCGCACAAAGTCCTACGCGGCGCCGCCTGACATCCCTGTTCGCCGTTCCATTGAAGCCAGATTAGAAGAGAGCAGCCCCCATGCAAACGTCCAGTTCCAGACACACCGTACAAACTCGTGATCAGGTGCTGGTCGCACACGCTGCAAACCAGATCGCACGCACCAGCCTGAGCCAGGACGACTTCGCCCAGGCACTGAGCCGCGAGCTGCATCTGTCCTGCCCAGAGAAGGCCGTCGCCAAAGAGGTGCCGGACTTTGCCGCGCTGACCTTGCAGAACGACGTGTCCGACTTTGTGAAGGCGACCGGCCGCTGGCTCAAGCGTGTTCAGCGCTGGTTGTCCGGTGATCAGGAAATGCCGTCCTGGCTGGAAGAGTCGTGGGTAAACGCCCTTGAGCCTGAATTCCGCGACCACTGCGTGAACGAACTGGCGAGCCGCCACGGGCTGACTGGCGCCCGCCAGATGACCAGTGACCAATGCGCGAACAAAAGCTTCGGCGCACTGATCCGCGCCCTGGGTGATGTGATCGACACCGGCAGCGAAGTGTTTGACGACCAGGTGATGTGCGAACTGGATCTGCCGCACCTACCGGCATTCGCCAAGCAGTGCCGCCAGGTTGAAGCGAAGGCGGGGGAGCTGGGGCGCCGTGCCGAGCAGTTGCTCGCGGCGGCTCGTCCACTGAAATCCATAGCCTGAATTACAGGCACAAAAAAGCCGACGTACGAGGTCGGCTTCTTCAACAGCTTTGAGCGAGAGAAATCATGCCAAACATTGTTCCGATACACAACCCTCGGGGGTTCACCCGAATGGACAACCAGATGATGGATGGCTTGATGGCCATCGATTTGTCGGCGCGCGAAATGAAGATAGTTCTGTACGTGGCAAAAGCCACCTTGAACTTCAGCACGGGCGCCCATCGCATCCCGGCGGTCGATATCGCTAAGGCAACCCACATCCACCCTGACACCGTGTCGAAGGCTATATCCGGCCTGTTGCGCCGTCGCGTGCTGTATCGGGAAGGTGGTGCACGCGGTGACATCGGCGTTTGCGACCCAAAAGAGTGGATCTTTGTAGTAGAGCCGAAACAGACCATATCGTCTGATTCGGCTCAGGTGGTCCGAATCGGCTCAGCCGCGAAACAGACCAAAACCGACGACTCCCTTCTTTATACAAAGAAAGAACCCCTATTAACTCTTTCTACGAAAGAGATTAATCCGCCCCAAGAGCCGGCCGAACTTCCGAAGCCTGATCGCAAGACTCCGTTCGGCATGGCGCAGTTGTTGGCCGACAACCCTCACAACGTCCCTGAGCAACTGCTGGCCGACTGGCTGACACAGCGCAAAGCCAAGCGCGCCGCAGTGACCGCCACCGTCTGGGCGACCGTGAACACCGAGCTGGCCAAGTGCGCCGAGGCCGGGATCACCCCAGACGACGCAATCACCGAAGCGCTGAATTCCGGCTGGCAGGGTTTCAAGGCTTCCTGGGTGATCAAGCGCCTGGCGGAATCCGCCCAGGTGCCGGCCCCTCAGTCTCGTCACACCGGTTTTGCTGACCGCAACTACACCGATGGCCTGATTCAGCGTGAGGACGGTTCCTATGCGATCTGAGCCCGTCCAGCAAAGCCCAGAACTCCCGCCGGGCACCCACATCCAGCCCGCCGAGTGCGAGACCCACGGCCACTACGACCAGAAGATTTTCCCGGTGCTGGGCAAGGAGTTGAAGAGCGGTTGCCCTGAGTGCGGCCGGATCATTCGCGAAAAGGCTGAAGCTGCCGAGCTGGCCAACAAGGCGATGGAGTTGCGCATGTCCATGGAGCGCAAGCTCGGTGCCGCGCTGATCCCCAAACGCTTCGCCAGCAAGACTCTGGACGGCTACGTCGTCACCACCACGGAACAGCGAAAGGCGCTGAACACCTGCCGCCGGTATGCCGCCGAGTTCGCGCAGATCGCCGAATCGGGCCGCTGCTTGTTGCTGTTGGGCAAGCCCGGTACCGGCAAGACGCACCTGTCCGTGGCGATCGCCAACGAGATCATGGCCAGGTCGAGCGCAACAGCGGTGTACCGCACTATCGGCGCTGTGCTGCAGGCCATCCGCGCGACCTACGACCAATCCAGCGACCAAAGCGAAAGACAGATCCTGTCGAGTCTGATCAGTCCCTCGTTGCTCATCCTGGACGAGATCGGCGTCAGCAAGGAGAAGCCCAGCGACTTCGAGCTGACGACCTTGTTCGCAATCATCAACGGCCGGTACGAAGAGCTGCGCCCGACGGTGATCGTTTCCAACCTGGATGGGCAGGCGCTGCCAGGAGCCATCGGCGAGCGCTGCATTGATCGGCTGCGGGAGGGCGGGGTGATCGTCATTCCGTTTGAGTGGGAATCGCAGCGCGGCAAGGAGGGATTTTGAAATGACTGACTACACCGAACTGAAGCGGCTGGCCGAGGCCTGCATCGCTGCCGGCGAATACCTGCCGGGTGAAGCATGGGAAGAGGACCGTAGCTATTGCCAAGCAGAAGTGGCGTTTCTTGAGTTCGTGCCCGTGGCAACACCTGCCGCAGTCCAGGCGCTGATCGCCGAGAACGAGCGCCTGAAGACATTGCGGAGCGCAACCGAGCGTGATCTTGCGCAAGAGCTTGAGGTTTGGCGGAGCGGCCCGTCCTGCTGGAGTTGCGGCGATACCGGTGACGTGCATGACATGGTCGGCGAATGGCGCGGCCAATGCGATTGCAATGCAGCCAAGTTGATTGATGTTTCCAGCGAGCGCAAGCAGCTCAAGGCCGAGAACGAGGCGCTGAATACGGCCATTGAAGACCTTGAAAGGGGGCGCGTTGCGGGCTTCGAGGAATACGATTTCACCCGCCTCAAGGATCGCCGTGGAGACCAGAAGGTTTTCGAAATCACCATTGAAACCGAGTGCGGTTGTGACGTCGAAGAGGGCGAATACACCGTCCGAATTACGCATCTGCTGGGCAATTGGCTGGGCTCTGACGACTTTGGGTTAATCGCAGACGCTGTGGCCGAAGTAGTTGCGGATCTTGGCTTGCCGGAAGAGGGCTATACCACCTTCATCGCTTATGAGTCGGGCGAACGGCAGGACGTGTACTGCACCAAGTGGTTTGAGATTGCGACTGTCGCCTCGGTACTGGCCGAACCGGGCGCCGCCATGGGCAAGGGAGAGCAGTCATGAACCCGATCATTACTCACCAAATGCAACCATGCCCTTACAGCTGCGTGTCGACCTGCATGGCAATGATTGTTGGTCGGCCGGCACAGGAAGTCATCGAAGAGATGCACAAGCCCTATCGCGACGGCGACCTGACCATGCGGCAGATGCTAGAGCGCCTCGGCGTTGAATACACGGCTTTCTTCAGCCTGGACTGCCCACCCCTGGCCGATGAGGGGGCTTATGTGTGCACGTCACCTTCGCTCAACATCGAAGGCGGCAACCACCAGATCCTGATCGAGGTCACCGACGAGGGCTACTTCGTGCTCGACCCGGTTCAGGGGCGCGAGGACCGCAAGTATTACGTGGCGCGCGGGAAGGGTGAGGGCAACCCGCTGGCGATCGACCTTGGCGGCTTCGTCGTCGATGCCTTTATCTCGCGCGACCATCTTTTGGCCCAGCGCACCGGCGAGACTTTGACGGAGGCTGCAGCATGACTAAGCCCGCCAAGCCCCGTCCAATGCCTGTGTACCTGGTGCTGCGCCGCCTGGTCGATCCTGCTACGGGCAAGGAGGTTGCAGCGTTCGTGCCGTCCTCCGACGCCGACCGGTCAATCCTTCGTGAGCGGGATTTCCGGATCAACACGAAGATCCGCGCCGACCTCAAGCAGCCGCGCAATCCACGGTTTAACGGATTGGTCCACGGCCTGGGCCGGGTGCTGAGCCAGAACATCGACCGGTTCTCCGGCAAGCAGTCCCACGACGCGATCAAGGCACTGCAGTTGGAGTCGGGCGTGTACTGCGACGAGGAAGCGTTCGACATTCCGGGCCTGGGCCAGCTTACCCGCAAGACGCCCCGCAGCCTTTCCTACGACTCGATGGGGGAGGAGACATTCCAAGACTTTTGGCGCCAGTGCTGCGCGTACCTGGTGCTGCACGACTGGCCGACGCTCACGGAAGAGCGACTGACCGAAATGGCAGAGTTTGAAGCATTTAAGGAGGCTGCATGAAAAACGGAGAAGCAATTGTGATTCTCGCCGGTGGCACTGCCTGGGTTTGCGGAATCGCGCTCGCAAAGGGTTTCTGGATGACGGCCATAAGTGCTGTGCTGCCCCCCGTGGCCTGGGTGCTGCTGGCTGAGCATCTGATGGGGGCGGTCGCATGAAGCGCACTCCGCTACTGCGCAAGACACCGCTCACGTCTGGTGGCCCACGCCGCCGGCGCTGCCCAGCGTGCCGAGTGATGTTCGTGCCTGCCCGTGCCGCGCAAACCGTATGCGGGGAGATCGAGTGCGCAATTGCTTATGGGCAGTCGGAGAAAGGACGGGCGATCGCTGGTAAGGCGCTGGCCGAAGTAGGGCGCCGCGAGATCAAGGTCCGCAAGGAGAAGCTGAAGACAAGGGCCGACCACCTCCGCGAAGCCCAGGCCGCAGTGAACGAGTACGTCCGCCTGCGCGATGCGCACCTGCCTTGCATCAGTTGCGACTCGACGCCGAACGACAACGATCTCATGACTGGCAGCCGGTGGGACGCTGGGCACTACCGATCTGTCGGTGCCTGTCCAGAGCTGCGCTTCGAGCCGCTGAACATCCACCGCCAGTGTGTGAAGTGCAACCGCAACCTTTCCGGCAACGCGGTGGAGTACCGAATCCGCCTGGTGCTGCGCATTGGTGCCGAGAAGGTGGCCTGGCTGGAAAGCCTGCACCCACCGTGCAAGTACACCGTGGAAGAGATCAAGGCCATCAAAGCCGAATACCGGGCAAAGAACATAGAATTGAAGAAGGGGCAGGCAGCATGAAACTGATCAACGCACGTCAAGCGTGGACTGATGCGCAGCACGAATCGAACGCCTCAATCAGTGCTGCGGCGGCTGATCGGGCCAAGTCCGCAACCGTAGTCAGGAAGGAAAAGGCAGCGCTCCGAGAGATCATCTTCGCTGCCCAGGGCGATGATAAGGAAGAGCGCATCATGGCTGTGCGCCAGAAGATCAGCATTGCCGAAACGCGGCGCGCACCAATTGGCCGCTCCACACATCGTGCAGCTCACCTTCTCACCATGGGCAAGGTGCAGAAGGCAATCGAGTCGCTCCCGTTCCAGGTGCAGCAGCTTGGCCACTACCTCTACCACCCATGCATGACCGTCGTGCACATGCTCAACGCCGAAAAGCTGATTTGGGCTGATACGGACTTTGGCGCGCTCACCGACGCCAAGGCAGCGAAGGTTCATTGCCTCATCACCTGCGCCCTGCAGTCCTACAAGGTAGAGGTGAGCGGCGGTGACGCATGGGGCCCGGCTCGAGTGTCTGACGCCATGATGAAGCTGTATGGGATCACCATCGAACCCAAGCACTGGGACCGTGACTGGCTCGACATCTGGAGTTTCCTGCGAAAGGCCATAGAGGAAGTGGATATTAAGGCTCAGGAGCCTGTATGGCAGGTGATACACGCGGAAAACTCTGAGGATGCGGCATAAAGTTGTTGCTATGGTGGGGAATTTGATGTACTTTTCCCACACTGCGCAACTTACATCCAGCGCACGACCACATCGAAGCCCGGCCACTGCGCCGGGTTTTTGCATTCTGGTTTCAACTGAAGCATTCTTTGAGCTCAATGGAGCGAGACTTATCAGATGAATCAGGAAATTGCACTCGAAGTAATAACGTTGCATGACGTTGTGAAGAAGCGGCTGGACAGCGAGCGTCCAGAGGGGATTCAAGTAGGCCTGCCTTTGTTTTCGAATAAATTATCGCCGAAGGATTTGGAGCAAATACGAGCCGATTTACACGCGAAGCTGAAGGCGGAGGCGGTGGTAGATGGTTTCGAACCTCTGGTTGCACTCGCCCGTCCTCAAGACGAGAACGAGGCGGGTAGCTTGATCGTGACTTTTCAAAAGATCTGACCTGAAACTTTCCGGCTGGGGATACAGCCCGGCCACTTCGCTATTTTGAGCCTCGGCATTCGCCGGGGCTTTTTCGTTTTCGGCTCCACCACACCCATCGCTCTGAGCTGGGAGTGCTGCTGGGGCTGACCTATTTCAAAGCCTCCACTGCGGAGGTAATAGAGCGATCATCGAAGGCGCTTCCGTCTTGCTCTGATCGAACAATCCGCATGTTCTTAGGCGCGCTGACCCCTAGAGACACGGTGTCGCCTTCGACCTTGATCACCTTGATTTGGATTTCTTCGCCGATGTATAGGCGTTTATTGGGCGTTTTGGCTATGACTAGCAATGGGTATCCCTTTTGATTGGCTCCTGTATCCGTGGGATTAATTGCATGAGTTCTGCGCAAAAAATGTAGGACTTGTCTGATTGTTCTGCCGAAAGGCCTTATTTAATCCTTCTCTCCTTGATCGGGAGAACAACAATACATGGAGTGACGATGGATCCTACTGACCTCGGACCAGGCACAGCTACCTGGCTGGGCGGTAGCGCCACCGTTGTACTGGGCGGCCTGCTTTGGCTGCGCCGCTTCCTTTCCAAGGATGCGACCGACCGGGCAATGGACAGCGCCGATATCGGCACGCTAAAGCGCCTGAACGAGTTGCTGAACCAAGAGCGCGCCGCCCGCAAAGAAGCCGAGGCCCGCGCCGATCAATTCGCGAAAGAGCGGAATGACCTTGCAGCCGCCGTTGGGCGCATGGAAGGCAAGATCGAAGCACTCACAAGCCAGGTCGCTCAACTCACTGACCGCGTGACGCAACAGAGCGACGAGATCACTCGCCTGCGCACCAAGCTGGGAGGGATCGCCTGATGGACAGATGCGCACTGGAATTTATCGCACGCCGCTGGTGGCGCCGGGCCGAAGTCTGGGCGATTGCCGTCGTGCTGGTTGGTGGTGGTGCCGTCCTGGGTTACCAGGCCGCCTACTGGTCGCTCGCCGAGAGCCAAAGCAATCAGGTCAAGGGCATCCGCGAGGCGTACGACACCGCGATGACTGAGCGTGATAAACGCCTGGAAGAGTTGACTCGCAAGACCGGTACCGCCGCCGACAAAGCCACGAAGGCTGCAACGACAGCGGCCCAGGCTGCCGACAAAGCGGACGAAGCCCTCAATCGGGTATCGCAGTAATCCGCGCCACGTTTTCGTAACTCACAATTTGTGGCGCAGTCATGAGCTGGCCCAGGCTGACGCGGCCGAGATGCCCATTTGCGCCCCGATGCCGAGTGCCTTTTCTGTTAGGGATTTAACAGAGCTCAAGACGCCATCTCTTGCGGCGTCTTGAAGCTGAGTGCCGATGCTGGCCCCATTCAAGCTATTTGGCGTTTTAAGCACCTCTAAGCCCTTCGCCGAAAGCACGCACCCTTTGAAAATACCAGCGAGCTCATCAATACCATCTTGCTTTTCAGACCATATGTAGCCGGCCTGGATTAGCCACGACATTGTAAATTTGAAAATATCAAGTTGGTGAAAGTAGTGCTTATCCCATGCCTCGAACTTAGGATCCAATGCTGATGTGTCTTCAGACACCATCGGCTCGACGATGATACGCATCGGAAAGCTGTGATACAGCTTGGCCAGTATGAGCCCTACCGCATTGTCGAATTCGTCGATGTTAGATTCTGCCATGCAACCCCCAGTAGGCTGGATGATTGTTAGAGTTGTGCCGCAGGTGAGAGCGGCACTAGGGCTTACTGGTTGAGTGCCTCTTCGATCTTGTCTGCATAGGCGCTGAGATTTTCCAGTTCGCCCTCTAAACCGCCGCTTTTCTGCACGCTAGCGAGTATCAACTCCAGCGCGCTGGCAACCGCCGCTGCACGGCGAATAGATTTGCGATCTGTGCCCGAGGCGTTCGTGTTTGTGATTAGCTTGAATGTTTCAGACATGAATACTTCCTTGCATTAAGTTGATCCTCACCAATACCGGCAACGCGCCACTATTTCAACCCCGCCTTTAGGTAACCTGAGACAATTTATGACAACCAAGCAACCCGACTGGGAGGCAATCGAACGTGCCTACCGGGCCGGGATGCTTTCCTTGCGCGCCATGGCGGAACAGTTCGGCTCAAAGGAGTCGACAATCCGCAGCAGGGCAGCCAAGAACGGATGGAAGATGGATCTGACCGCCCAGGTAAAGGCGGCAACCAAAGAGAAGCTTTCGCGCAGCATTTCGCGCACCACCGTCGCGCAATCTGATGTGCGCGAAGATGCGCAGATTATCGAGGAAGCCTCAGACGTTGCGGCCTCTATCGTGCTGTCACACCGTGCTGATCTTGCGCAATGGCGCGGGATCGCGAATAAGCTGCGCGAGGCATTGGACGAGCTACTGGTCACTGAAGATAACCACGGCGACTTTGCCCGCTCCCTGAACGCTGGTGTTGATGCCCAGCTCAAGGTCATCAAGGGCGAGCGCCAAGCCTACAACCTCGACACCGAGACCGGCGACAAGACAGTCAGCGACCTGGCTGCACTGATGGACGATCTATCGAAGGAAGCCTGACATGAAGCCCGAGCACTTGAAGCTGCTCCGGGACAAGCGCTGGCGGTTGAACAACCTCTACTTCATCACGGACAAGCAGGGCAAGAAGGTCCGCTTCCGGATGACGGACGAGCAGATCGAGTACTTCGATGGGATGCACACCCGCAACATCATCCTGAAGGCCCGGCAGCTTGGCTTCACCACCGAGTGCTGCATCATCCAGCTCGACGCTGCGCTGTTCGAATCAGCCAAGTGTGCCCTGATCGCTCACACCCTGAACGACGCCAAGCGCCTGTTTCGGGAGAAGGTCAAATATGCCTACGACAACCTTCCTGCTGAGATACGCGCCGCCAACCCGGCGAGTAACGATGCTGCTGGTGAGCTGGTGTTCAGCAAGGGCGGATCGCTCTACGTCAGCATCTCCTTCCGGGGCGGCACGCTGCGTTACCTGCACGTATCTGAGTTCGGGAAGATATGCGCCAAGTTCCCGCACAAGGCCCGCGAGATCGTCACCGGTGCCTTCGAGGCTGTCGCCACCGATTGTTTCGTCACGATTGAATCGACGGCGGAGGGCCGGGCAGGCTACTTCTTCGATTACTCGCAGAGCGCTGAACGCCAGCAACTGGCCGGCGTGCCCCTGGGCCTGCTGGACTGGAAGTTTTTCTTCTTCTCCTGGTGGAAGAACAAGGCCTACTGGCTTGACCCGACTGACGTGGTCATCCCGCAGCGCCTGACCGACTACTTCAACGAGCTGTTCGCGAAGCACGGCATTGACACGAACCCAGGCCAGCGAGCCTGGTACGCCGCCAAGGAGAAGACTCTCGGCGACGACATGAAGCGGGAATACCCGTCACTGCCGGCGGAAGCCTTCCAGCAGTCGATCGAGGGCGCCTACTACGCCAAGCAGTTCACCAAGCTGTATGGCGCGCAGAGGATCGGCCCGCTACCGGACAACAGTCATCTGCCGGTGCACACAATATGGGATATCGGCGTCGGCGACTCTACGGCTATCTGGTTCGTTCGGATCGTCGGCGAGGAATACCACGTCATCGACTTCTACGAGAACAGCGGTGAAGGCCTGCGGCACTACATGAAGGTGCTCAAGGATCGCAAGTACACGTATGGCGATCACTGGGGCCCGCACGACATCGACAACCGCGAATTCGGTAGCGACGGCAAGACCCGCCGCGAACTGGCCCGGGAGGGCTACGAGATCGACGGGCAAAAATACAGCCTCAAGTTCAGCGTTGTTCCAAAGCTCGGCATCGACGAAGGCATTGAGCAGGTTCGGGAGATCCTTCCGGCCTGTGCCTTCGATGAGTCCAAGTGCGAACTGGGTATTTCCTGCCTGGAGAACTACCGAAAGGAGTGGGACGACAAGCGGGGCTGCTGGAAAGACAAACCACTTCACGACTGGTCATCGCACGGCGCGGACGCCTTCCGCTACTTCGCCGTATCGATGGGCCGACGCAAACGCACAGGCGGAACACGCCGAATTGGAGGCTTGGCCTGATGCCAGTGCAATCGACAAACCCCGACTACGACGCGCACATCGCCGAGTGGGAGATGATGGACGACGCGCTCGAGGGTGAGTGCGCCGTAAAGCGCAACGAGCGCAACCTGCCCAAGCCGAGCGGTATGGTTGAGGCTGAAAAGCTGGATGGCGCGGGTAACAAGTACCTGTACGAGAACTACACGAACCGGGCTCAGTACGAGCATTGGGTACGCGACTCTTTGCGTTCGATGATGGGCTTGGTCTCCCGGTTGATTCCGGAGATCGAGCTTCCTGCTGGGCTTAAGGGGGTGGAGGACAACGCTACTGCTGACGGCTTCGGCCTGAAGCAGCTGTTCTTCCGCATGGTACGCCAGGCCATCTCCCACGGCCGTGTGCCGCTGGTGGTGAACATCGACGACGGCAGTGAACCGTACTTCTCGACGTACGCCACGCGCAACGCCATTAACTGGGACACCGCTGATCAGGGCGGTCGGCAGGACCTGGTCCTTTCGGTGTTCCGCGAGTTCCGCAAGAAGGGTGGCGATCGCTACAGCCATGACTGCGACACGGTGTTTCGTGAGTTCTTCATGCTCAACGAGGTCTGCTACACCGCCGTGCGGAATGAAGGCGGTGAGCTGGTCGAGGACGAAAAGCCGCTGGGCACCACTGATACCGACAACCGGCTGGTCAAAGGCCTGCCATACCTGCCCGTGATTTACTGCGGTTCCACCGACAATTCCCCGGATGTCGACGAGGTGCCGCTGCTGACCATGGCGCGTGCCGCGCTGAAGTCCTACCAGTTGAGCGCTGATTACTTCACGTCGTTGCACTACACCAGCCATCCACAGCCGTGGGTTGCAGGGATGGATGACGTGGAACTTAGCGTCACTGGCCCATCCGCTGCTTGGGATCTTGGTCCAACGGGATCCTGCGGCTATCTGGAGTTCCAGGGCGCCGGCATTGAAGCCGTGCGCAAGGCCATGGATGACCAGAAGAATGCCGCGCTTGAGGCCGGTGCGAAGGTCATGGACGTGGCCGGTACCGAGTCGGGCGAGGCGCGTAAAACACGGCAGAACGATCAGCACGCCACGCTGCACAGCATCGTCATCACTGTGGCCGAGGCGGTGGAGCAGGGCCTGCGATACGCCGCCGAGTGGAAGGGCTATGACCCCAAACAGGTCAAGTTCAAGGTGAACCCTGAGTTCGTGACCCCGGTGGTCGACGCCCAGGTGCTCGCCGAACTTCTCAAGGGCGTGATGGCCGGCGCACTCAGCGCCGACACCTACTGGCAGTACCTCACCACCGGCAAGCTGCCGGACCGCCCATACGAAGAAGAGGCCGACCTGATCAGCGATGAGCGCGAGTCGGCCGGCATCAACCTGGACAACGACGATGCCAACGACAAGCCTGGCGCAGACGGACAGCCAACTGCTGGAGCAAACGACCCGCCACTCGGTAATGCTGGAGCGGCTTAAGGCCGGCGAGGTCAAGAAGTTCGAGAAGTACCTGCGTCAGATCGACAAGCTGGTGCGGGATCAACTCACCCGCAAGGAGCTGACCACCTACAGCCGGGACCGCCTTGAGCAGTTCCTGGCCCGGGTGGACGGCAAACTGTTGGAGATATACAAGGCCTACGGCGACCTGGTGCAGGCCGATCTAGTCGACATCGCGCTGTATGAGTCGAGTTTTGAGGCTAAAAGCGTGAGCAATGCACTCTCCATCGACGCGGTGGTGCCGACCAACACGGTGATCCGTGCGGCGGTGTTCTCCTATCCGCTGCAGGTGAAAGGTATCGACGGTGGAAAGCTGCTGAAGAGCTTCGTCAGCGGCTGGACGCGGACCGAGACGATGCGGGTCACGAACACTATCCGGCTCGGTTTCGGCCAGGGCCAGACCAACGCCCAGATCATCCAAGCGATTCGCGGGACCGCGGCGCAGAACTTCACGGACGGCGTCTTGGCGGTGAGCAACCGCAATGCTGCAGCCGTGGTGCAGACGGCAATCCAGCATGTGGCCACGACGGCACGGATGGAGACGCTGAAGGCCAACAGCGACGTGGTGCTGGGCTATCGCTGGGTGTCGACGCTCGACCGCAAGACCTCGCAGCAATGCAAGGGCCTGGATGGGATGCGTTTCGACCTGGGCAAAGGACCGCTGCCGCCGGCGCACATCAACTGCCGGTCAACTACGGTGCCGACCACCAGGCTTTCGGAGATGTTCGCCAAGGACGCCACGCGCGCCTCGGTGGGCGATAACGGCGGGGCCCAGGTCGACGCCGGCCTGAACTATTACGAGTGGCTGGCAACGCAGCCTGCGAGCTTCCAGGATCATGCCCTCGGGCCGGTCCGGGGTAAGTTGTTCCGTGATGGTGGCCTGACGCCGGAGAAGTTCGCCAAGTTGCAGCTCGACAAATCGTTCAAGCCTCTGACGCTTGCACAACTGAAGGAAGCAGAGCCTGACATGTTCACCCGAGCAGGCGTTACACTCGGCGCTCAACCAGGTTGAGATAGCACATGCAGATCATCGTTGAGGACGGGAAGGGCAGGCCAGATGCAAATAGCTTCGTGCCGCTGGAGAAGCTGACCTTCTACCGCGACTACTACGGGTTCCGTATACCTGACGCTGAGGCTGAGCAGGTCGAACTGCTGCTGCGCGCTGCCGCCGACATCAACGGTCGCCAGTGGAAAGGGCGAAAGGCCAATCCTGACCAGGCAATGGCCTGGCCCCGGCGTGACTGCAAGATCGAATACCAAACGCTTTCCGAGACATTCGTGCCCTTTGAGCTGGAATGGGGTCAGGTACGGCTGGCGGTCGAGTTATACGCTGTCGAACAGGGCTTCCCGATCGAAGAGCCGACCCACTGCACTGAGCCAAATGGCCGGCGCACGCGGCTCAATCGAGATACGCCCGGCCTGCGAATGCGGCCGCCGCCATACGCGCCGAGTAGGACTCAATTCGCCGATTATCTGGTGATGAGAGGGCTGCAATTGATAATTTCATAGCTTGAAAAGGTGGCCATTTGGTATAAGTGGCTTTTAGGCAATGGAGGCCTTATGGAAATCAAATGGGTAGCAGTAGCAGTAGCAGGGATTTTTTTTGGGGTAGTTTGCGGACTTCTAGGTCTAACTATAGGCATCTATTTTAATCCTGAATCCACAATCACATTTGTCCCAGTTTGGGGGAGTTTGGGGGACTGGGCATCCGCAATAGGTGCTTTCTCCGCAGTTGCGTTTGCATTGTGGCAGTCTCATAGACAGCAACAAAAAGAACTTCCAAGAGTAAAGATAATCAATCAATTTACACCTGATGAATGCCTACTTAGGGTTGTCTCAGAGGGGATTGTTCCGGAAAGTGTTCTAGGGGCTGAGCTGATATTCAAAAAAGATGGTTCTAAGATCGATCTGTTGACGTTTAGTCGAATCCCAAAAGGTGGCCAAACGACAAAGCTACAGAGAGGGGAATATCTTGATATCCTTGCTTTGAATAAGCACGACCTACTTCAGTTTATTGAGCAATGGGTTGCAAGGCCCATAGATCAAATGCGTCGAAGTGAAATTTATCCAGGTAACGGATATTTTAAGTTGAACAAGGTGTACTTCGATCGGCTTGAGGAGTTCTTTAAGCAAGATCTAGAAATCTTAATTAGGCTGGTTAGCAAGGATGTAACAGTTAAGGTTTCTCCAGAGTTTTTATCCGTAGCCAAAAGCTACGTTATAAATACTAGGAAGACTGAAGAAACAGAGCGAGCGGCATCTAGGAATGGTGAGGCGCGAGCAAGATATGAAGCAGGACTTCACCTTGAATACGGTGATCCAGAGACGTAAGTTTCAAGAGTGATTAATTAACCTCAAACCGCCCAATGGGCGGTTTTTTTATGCCTGCAAAGCGGGCCGACCAAACCCAAGGGGTGCACCAAGTGGCAGACGAAAACCAGATTGATCTTGAAGACCCGGCGGTTAAATCCGCGATCGCTGATGCGGTGGAAGCGGCGACCCTGGGCCTCAAGAATAAAAACACCGAGCTGCTTGGCTCGCTCCGGACCACTAAAACAGAACTGGACGGCTTCAAGGGCCAGTTTGAAGGCCTGGACATCGCCGCCGTGAAAGGGCTGCTGACCAAGGTTGGCCAGGATGAAGAGACCAAGCTGATTGCCGAGGGCAAGCTGGACGAGGTCATCACCCGCCGCACAGAACGCCTGCGCACCGACTACGACACCAAGCTGGCCGCCGAGAAAGCCCGTGCCGACAAGGCCGAGCAGTTCGCTGCCAAGTACAGCGACAAGGTCCTGGCCGATTCCATCCGCGCTGCTGCCATCAAGGCTGGCGCCCTCCCTGAGGCTGCCGAGGACATCATTCTGCGCGCCCGGGGCACTTTCAAACTCAGTGAAGACGGGGAGGCGATTGCCACCGACCGTGACGGCGAGGTCGTTTACGGGAAGGACGGGAAAACCCCGCTGTCACCGCTCGAGTGGGCGGAATCCCTACGTGAAACAGCAACACACCTGTGGCCAAGGGCTCAGGGTGCCGGGCAGACCGGCGACAACGGTGGCAAGGCCACGAAAAAGTGGGGTGAGTACACGGAAACCGAGCGCGCTGCGATCGCCCGTGACAACCCCGAGCTCTTCAAGAAAATCCAGGCCACCAAAGGAACCTAATCCATGGCAACTACCCAACTGACCGACATCTTCGTCGGCGACTACTACGCCTCGCTGGCGCCGGTTAACAGCCCGGAAAAGACCGCTGTGTATGAGTCGGGCATTGTGACCCGCTCTCCTGTGCTTGACGCGATCGCCTCCGGCAGCCAGGGCACCGCCGAGATCAGCTACTGGCAAGATCTCAACGCTGATGAGGCGCCAAACATCAGCAACGATGACCCGAACGACCAGGGCGAAGTTGGCAAAGTCACCCAGGACAGCATGCGTGCCCGCGTCCTGTACCTCAACAAAGGCTACGGCGTAACCGACCTGACTGCTGAGCTGGCCAACACTGAGCCTCAGCAGCAAATCCGCAACCGCTTCGGCACCTACTGGACCCGCCAGTGGCAGCGTTACACCCTGGGCGCGGCTCGCGGCATCATCGCCTCGAACATCGCGAACAACGGCGGTGACATGGTCATCGACGCGGGCGCGACCATCAGTGCGAATGCCTTCCAGGATGCTGCGTTCACCGCCGGCGATGCCGCTGACCAGTTCGGCGCGATCGGCGTGCACTCCGTGGTGATGAACCAGATGGTCAAGCAGGACCTCATCGAGTACCTGCGCGACTCCGACGGCAAGATCATCCTGGCCACCTACCTCGGCAAGCCAGTCTTCATGGACGACGCCCTGGTGTATGGCGCTGGCAAGTACCTGTCCGTGTTCTTCGGCCAAGGCGCTTTCGGCTACGGCGAAGGAACTCCCAAGGTGCCGGTAGAGCTGGAGCGTAAGCCAGGCGGCGGTAACGGCGGTGGTGCCGAGGTGCTGTGGGAGCGGAAGACCTACATCCTCCAGCCGGCTGGCTTCAGCTGGAAGGGTTCCGAGGCTCAGAACCTCAGCCCGACCGCCACTCAATACGCCGCTGCTGCGAACTGGCAGCGCGTGTTTAGCCGCAAGCAGGTTCCGTTCGCCGCGGTCATCAGCGGTACCACCACGCCGTAATCCGGCCCACACAACCTGGCGCTTTTATGGGCGCTGGGATGCTTTTGAGGTGACTTATGAAAGTGATCTACACGGACAAGCCGGGCAAAGAGCGCGGCGTGTGCTACCGCCTACTGAGCGAATTCTTCGGTGTCATCGGTTCCGCCACTGAGGTGGTCGTCGATGGCGATGCGCCGGATATCTTCGATGCTTACCAGGCCGCCGGCATCAAGGTTTCCGACGGCAAGGAGCAGGAAACCCCTGAAACCGACCCTCTCAAAATGAAGGTCCCCGAGCTGAAAGAGTGGCTGACCGCGAAGGGCATTACCTTCGACGCGACCGCCAAGAAAGAAGACCTGCAGGCCTTGGTGCCAGCGGAATAAGGACAAGCACATGACCGACTTCATCACCGTTGCCGATGTTGATGCCTCGCTGGGTCCTGACTGGGCTGGCACCGGTGATCCGGTCCTTGCTGTGACCATGGCCAATGCCTGGCTCACGGCCAAGATTAAGCGGGCCGTTCCCGATCCGGTCCCGGCCGAGATTAAAACAGCCGGCGCCCAGGTTGCCAAAGAGGCGGCGGCGGGCAAGTTGTACACGGCCACGCAGAAGGAAGTGCAGAGCAAGACGGTCTCGGCTCAGTCCGGCACATCGGTGAGCAAGACCTACGTGGCGGGCTCTACCGATCAGTCGGCGGGCGTGAACTTCGCCCTGGCCTTACTGGAGCCGTGGATCAAGCGCTCCGGCGTGATGATGCTGAAAAGGATCTGATCATGGGAATGTGCGAAGAGATCCAGGCCGAGCTGGCTGAAGCGTTCGACGATCCTGATGGCCTGGCCGACGCGGTGAAACCGGTGACAGGCGTGCGCAAGGTCGCGGGCGAGTACGATCCAGACTGGGGTGGCGAAACGCCGGAGACCACCGTGACGTACTCGGGGCGCGGCGTTCTTGGCAGCTACTTGTCCAAGGAAATCGACGGCTCTCTGATCCAGACGACCGACAAGAAGCTGCTTGTGCTGCAAAACGAGCTGTTCGTGTCAGAGGGCGGCGTGCCAACGGCTGTGCCGGCTGCCCCGGCTATTGGCGATATCGTCAACGGGTTGCGGGTGATGAATTTGTCCGCCGACCCGGCTGATGCGACGTGGACGGCGCAACTGAGGAAATGACATGGCGACTCAATCCGGCAGCTTCGCCCTGAGCCTGGCCGAGTTCGCCGCCCAGACTAGCGAAGCCATCGATGCCAGCGTGCGTGAAATCATCATCGAGGTCGGAAGCAGCCTGATCCGCATGTCTCCCGTGGGTAACCCGGAGATTTGGGCGCAGAACGCAGTGGCCACCCAGTACAACAAGGCCGTCGACGATCACAACAGCGCGCTGCGTAGTGACCCGGCCAACCTCACGAAGGGCGGCAGGCTCAAGAAGGGCCGCAAGCTCAACGACGGCATGGACATTAAGGCGCCTGAAGGCTACGTCGGCGGCCGGTTCCGTGCGAACTGGCACATATCACTCGGCGTGGTCGAGAGCGTCACGTTCGACGAGGTCGACCCGAGCGGTACCGAGACAGTGGCTGCCCTGGTCGCCGCAATGAGCGACTTCACCGCCGGCCAGATCGCCTACATCATCAATAACTTGCCCTACGCGATCCCGCTGGAGTTCGGCCATTCCACTCAGGCCCCCGGCGGCATGGTCCGGGTAACTGTGGCTCGCTTCCAGCAGATCGTGCTGGAGGCCATCAGGAACAACCAGGTATGAGTCACGCACGCGCCCGTCAGGCCATCGAAAACAAGCTGGCCGCATGGGCGGCTGCGCGCCCGATACGAGTGGCCTATTCGAACCAACCGTTTACACCGAATTCTTCTGAAACTTATCTGCGGGCTTTCCAGCTTCCGGCCGGCACCACATGCCGCTATCTCGGCGGGGAGGCCTACGAGTACTCAGGTGTTTACCAGATCAGCATCGTCTGCCCCTCTGCGCAGGCTATGGCAACCGCCGAGACACTCATTGACGAACTGACACGGCTATTTCGCGTCGACACGCCGCTGGCCCGCAACGGGTTCGAGGGTTTGATCACGGAGCCGGTAGATCAGGGGCCAACTATCACCGAGTCGGCGACCTACACGGTCCCGGCCAGCTTCACCTATCTGGGTGTCGCAGACCAACTGCCCGCTGGGGCATAACCTACCGCCGTCAGGCGGGCACTCAAGAGGAAATACACCATGGCCGCACGCTTCCCGCTGCCGAACGGCGCTGTGCTGGAGATCGCCAGCGTTTTGGGATCTGTCGTACCGTTCACTGCCCTGACAAATGCCAAGCCGCCAGTCGCCGCATCTGTAGGTCACACCATCGAAAACGGCGATGTCCTGCTGATCAATTCCGGCTGGGCCTTGATCAATGACCGCGCAGTAAAGGCATCTGGCATCACCGCCGATGCTTTTTCTCTGGCCGGGCTGAATACTACGAATGCCGACAAGTACACAGCCGGTGCTGGGGCTGGCTCGGTGATCCCTGTGTCCGGTTGGACGCAGATCTCGAAGGTCACATCCTTCACATCCTCCGGCGGCGAGCAGCAGTATCAAACTGTCGGCTACCTTGAGGATGACGACGACAAGCAGTTTCCAACCAATCGCAACCCCACCACGATCACCATTGTGGTAGAGGACCAGCCAACTGCCCAATACGTAGAAACCGTTGAAGGATATGACGATACCAAGGAGCTGGCGGTGGTCCGGATGAAGCTGCGTAACGGCGATCAGATCCTCTACCCGGGTTACGTGAGCATCACTCCGGACCCGACCATGGAGCGCAACAACGTGATGACGCGCACCATCAGCATCGGGCTTTCTGCTCGTTCGCTCCGATACCTGGCTGGCGCATAAGGGGTCCCCATGGCAAAGATTAGGATCGCTCAGAACCCGACATTCAAGGCGCTCGTACTGATTCCAATTGTTGGGGAGGAGCCCGAGAAAATCGAGTTCACCTTCAAGTATCGGGATCGCCCGGGGCTTGCCGCTCTGTTCGATGATTGGAGCGCAAAGGGAAAGGAGATGCGCGCCAGTTTTGGTAACGACACCACATTGTCCGATGTCGTTGCGGCGGAGACCGAACTTCAAGTGCAGCAGATCAAGGATCTGGTCGTTGGCTGGGGCTTCGATGACAAATTCGACGACAAGAGCATTCAGGCACTTGTTAAGTCCTGTCATGGCACCGCCGAAGCAGTCGTGTGCGCTTATCAGAGTGCGTTCAGCCAGGCCCGGCTGGGAAACTGATAGCGGCAGCCAAAGCAATGTACGAAAGCGGCCCTTCTGCTGAGCAGTTGGGTGTTCTCGGGCTGACGGCTGCCGATCTTGACGATGAGGATGTCGAGGTCTGGCCATGCAACTGGCCGCCACTCCGCCTGTTCAGCAGCATGCGCACACAGTGGCGAGCGGGCGCTAACGGCGCAATCGGCCTCGACTACAGCAGCATCCGCGACGTGGCCGGCTTCCTCGGCATCAAGAAAAAGAAACTCGCTGAAATCTTCCCTGACCTTCAGGTGCTGGAAGGCGAAGCCCTGCGCGTCATGGCGGAGGAAAGGGAAAACAGCCCGTAACCACGGGCACTTATTCAAGGTGAGTCGATGAACATTGCAGAACTCGGCGTCAAGATCGACTCGGCCGATGCAATCCAGGCAAAAACGAGCCTGGATGAGATGGCGAAGGCCGGTGGCCGGGCCGAGCAATCCGCTGCCAGCCTGATGAACGAAATGCAGGCCCTGGAAAAGTCGCTGTCTACCAGCGCCAAAACCACGCAGGATCTAGCGAAGCAGCGTGACGCACTCACCAAGCTGACCAAGACCGGCGCCTATGGCGAGGCCGAGGCCGCGAAGATCTCGGCGCAGCTCGATAAGCAGCAGATCGCGCTGGCCAAGTCCGCGATGGATGAGCAGAAGGCTCTCAACAGCCTGTTGGGGGCGATTGACCCGGCCCGTGGCGCGCTGGCCAAGCTGGACACGCAGGTCGAGCAACTGGGCATACACCTGGACGCCGGCCGCATCAGCCAGGATGAGTACAACACTGCCCTGAGCAAGATCGACAAGGACTATGCCAAGCTCGAAAAGACCACCACCGGCTTCGACAAGCTGCGCCTAGGCACCCGCCAGGCGCAGGAAAACGTCGTGCAGCTGGGCAATGCGCTTTCCTCGGGCGACTGGGGGAGTGGTGTGCGTGCGGTTGCGCAACTGGGCGCCGGGGCTGGGGCAGGCGCTGCTGGGCTGCTTGCCATTCTGGGGCCGCTGGCCCTGGCCACCGCAGCCGTGGGCGGCCTGGCAGTTGCCTACTACAAGGGCAGCGAAGAGCAGGACAAATACAACAAGTCGCTGATCCTCACCGGCAACTACGCGGGAGTGAGCGCTGGCCAACTGGGGGATATGGCGCGCCAGGTAAGCGCAACGGTGGGCACGACCGGCCAGGCCGCCGCAGTGTTGGCGCTGCTCGCTGACAACGGCAAGATCGCCGGGGACAGCTTCACCGGCATCACCCAGGCCGCCGTGTCGATGCAGGAAGCCACCGGCAAGGCCGTGAGCGAGACGGTCACCGAATTCTCCAAGCTGGCAGACGACCCGGTAAAGGCCTCTGCTGCGCTGAACGAGCAGTACCACTATCTGACTGCCTCGGTTTACTCGCAGATTGCCGCACTGGAGCAGCAGGGCGATCACGCCGGCGCTGTGAAGCTGGCTACCGATTCGTACGCCGATGCAATCAACGAGCGCACCCCCAAGATTCTGGAAAACCTGAGCTTCTGGGAGCGGGCGTATAACGCAGTTGCCAAGGCGGCAGATGGACTGAAAAACGCCGGACGTCGGGACATTAATTCGGACATTGAGGACGCGAAGGCCGGATTGCTCGAAGCCCAGAATATGGATGGGTTGTTTCAAAATCAAAAGTCAAAGGATGCCCTGATCGAGTTCCGGCAGAACCGCCTGAACATGCTTGAGGACGAAAAGGCTGCCCAGGCCGATATCGCCAAGTGGGAAGGCGAGCAGGCGAAGGCGCAGGGCGATGCCGTTTCGTCGATGGCCAAGATCGATGCCCTGACCAAGTCGTCGTGGACGAACGAGCAAAAGCGCACTGAGGCGATCAAGGAATATAGGCGGCAACTCGACGATATCCGCAAGGTTGACCCGAAGGACTCGCGGCTCGATCAGTCGGCGATCGACAAGAATATTTCCAATATCAACGATAAGTTCAAAGACCCGAAAACAGCCGGCACTCAGGTTGACCTGACGGGCTTCAATGATGCCAAGAACAACCTGGCAGCGATCGTTGATGAGTACAAAAACACCCAGAAGCGACTGGACGCCGCGGAGAAGGCCGGGCTCATTTCTCAGGCCGATTACGCGCTGAAGCGTGAAGCCCTGATCGGCAACCAGCGCGACGAGGTGACAGCAGCCTATGAGGCCGAGATTGCCGCGCTGGAGGCGGTCAAAGGCAAGAAGTCCACGACTGCTGCCCAGAGCATCCAGCTGGACCAGAAGATCGCTGACGCGCGCGCAGGGATGGTCAAGGCGCAGAAGGAGGCGGACAGCCAGCTGGAAGTGTTGGCTACCAACGAGACCGGGCGTCTGGCCAAGCAGGAGCGGTCAATCACCACCTACGTGCAGGCCCTGGCTCAGCAGCAACGAGCCCTGGAACTTGCCGGCCAACGCGCAGTACTCGGCGTTGGCCAGGGGGACCGCCAGAACGCACTCAACGGCGAACTGAACAGCCAGCAAGACCGGTTTGCTCAGCAGTCGCTGGAGTTGGCCAACCAGAAATCCGACCCGTCGCGCAACATGTCGGAGGAGGAGTTCAAGCGAAAATCCCAGGCGCTAGCAGATGCGAACAAGGCCGCCACTGACCAGATCCGGCAGAACTATGCGGATGTGGAGAGCGCCCAGGGCGACTGGACGAAGGGCGCGACGTCGGCCTGGGCCAACTACCTGGATTCGGCGAAGAACATTGCCGGCCAGACCAAAAGCCTGTTCGGCAACGCCTTCAGCAGCATGGAGGACGCGGCCGTCAACTTTGCAATGACCGGCAAGGCATCGTTTTCGGACTTCGCCAAGTCGATCCTTGCGGACATGGCGCGCATTGCCACTCGACAAGCGAGCTCACAGTTACTCAGCAGCTTGTTTGGCGCAGGTCTGAGCTATTTCGGCGGCAGCGGCTCTGGCGGGGCAAGTCAGGCCGGGTACACCGGTACCGACCTTTCAAACTTCACCCCGGGCAGCATTCAGGCCAAGGGTGGCGCCTGGTCGGGCGGTGTGCAGATGTTCGCCGACGGCGGTGCCTTCACCAACACAATCGTCAGCAAACCAACTGCGTTCGGCATGGCCGGGGGCAAGACAGGGGTCATGGGCGAGGCGGGCGAAGAGGCAATCATGCCGCTCACTCGCACAGCCAACGGCAAGCTGGGCGTTTCTGCGGTTGGAGGCGGCGGTGGCGGGGTAAACCTTAGCCTCAGCATGCCGATCATCCTGACGGACCAGGAGGCCGGCCGCCCGGACGGTGCCGAGTTCGACGCCGAAATGTTCCAGCGCAACATGGAGTCGCGTACCCGGCAAATCGCAACAGAAGAGATCGCCAAGTCTTGGCGTCAGGGCGGCGTGAGCAGCCGAAACGTAAAAGGATGATTTATGGCAATCGAGCGATTCACCTGGGCCACTGAAAAGGGCGTCGAGGGCGATATCAAACAGCGTGTGCGCACGAAGCAGTTTGCCGATGGCTACGCGCAGTCGACCGAGGACGGGATCAATAACAAATCCCAGTCCTGGCCAGTCACCTTCACCGGCATGAAGGGCCGGATCAAGGACATCATGGACTTCATCGACCGGCATAAGGGCGCAAAGGGCTTCCTCTGGGAGCCGCCCCTTGGCGATCTCGGTCTCTACAAGTGCAACGGCTACAAGCCAGTGCACCGCGGCGGCCAGGTCTACGCGATCACCGCGACCTTTGAACAAACCTTTCACCCCTGAGATAACCCTCCATGGCACTGATCACGGACATCCAGAAACTGGAGCCCGGCGCCGAAATTCGCCTGTTTGAAATTGACGGGACCGAATACGGCGCGGATTACCTGCGCTTCCACGGTCACGCCATCCCTCACACGCCCGAGGAGCTGCTGGCCTATGAGCATTCGGAGGAGGACCTGCCGGCCAGGTCAATTTGGTGGCAGGGCGCTGAGTACGCGGCATGGCCAGTGCAGATTGAGGGTATCCGGTCCAATAGCGACGGCACGGCCACCAGGCCGACGTTCGCCGCCGGCAACATCAACGGGCGCGTCACTGCGTTGTGCCTGGCCTTCGAGGACATGCTGAAGTTCAAGCTGACTGTTCGCGAGACCCTGGCCCAGTACTTGGACGCGGCCAACTTTCCCGAAGGCAACCCGACTGCTGACCCGACTCAGGAAGGGCTGGAGATCTGGTACATCGACCAGAAAACCAGCGAGGACGGTGAAGCGGTGGTCTGGGAGTTGTCGTCCCCGGGCGAGATCGATAACCACGGTCTGCCCGGGCGCCAGATGACGACCTTCTGCCACTGGGCCATGACCAATGGTTACCGGGGGCCGGACTGCGGCTACACCGGTGCGGCCATGTTCGATGATGAGGACAACCCCACGGATGACCCGGCCAAGGATCAGTGCAAGGGTTGCCTGTCGTCCTGCAAGTTGCGCTTCGGCGAGAACAACGAACTTTCCTTCGGCGGATTCCCTGCCGTGTCCCTGATAGCCAGGAGCTGACCATGCGCAAGCACATCATTGCGGCGATCCAGGCGCATGCGGCAGAGGAGTATCCGCGCGAGTGCTGCGGCCTGCTGCTGGCCGTAGGGCGGGCGCAGAAGTACTTCCCGTGCCGGAACATCGCCACTGAGCCGAACGAAGAGTTCCGACTTGATCCTGAGGACTACGCTGCGGCGGAAGACCTAGGCGAGGTGATCGGCATTGTCCATTCGCACCCGGACGCAACTAGCAGACCTTCACCTCATGACCTGGCCATGTGCGAAGCCACTGCTTTGCCCTGGCACATTCTGTCGTGGCCCGAGGGGGATTTGCGGACGATCACGCCAACGGGCCGCACGCCACTGCTCAAGCGGCCGTTTGTACATGGCGCCTGGGACTGCTGGCAGGTTTGCGCTGATTGGTACCAGCGCGAATGGGGGATCGAGTTCGAGGCCTTCCAGCGCACTGATGGCTGGTGGGAGAGCGCGGAGAACATGAGCCTGTACGAGCAACATTCCAAGGCCGCTGGCTTTGTTCGCGTCGACCGGCCGCAGCGCGGTGATCTTGTCGTCATGCACGTCGGGCGGACGGTTCATCCGAACCACGCCGGGATTTACCTGGGTACCGATCCGGAACTGCCCGGCGAAGAGTCAGGCACATTCGGCCCCGGGCCATTCCTGTTGCACCACCTGTACGGCAGGCCGTCCGAGATCATCGTCTACGGCGGCCCCTGGCATGACAGAACACGCCTGATCCTCAGGCACAAAGACGCAAAACAACCTACATGACGCGGCGTGGCCGCAGGAGCGAGGTATGCAAACAGATAGGCCGGCTCCGTCGCATTTGCCCTTGCGAGCAGAAGACATCCCGGTTTCACCCTCGATGGTTGAAGCCGGGCTGGCGGTCCTTGAGGAGACCGATGATCGGCCGCTCTCACGATTTACGGTCGAAAGAGCTTTTCAGGCGATGTACCTGTGCGGATTTCTAGAATCTGTGCGCGCGTCGTAATGCCTCTAAGGATCTCACCATTCAACGAAATCGCCTGCAAGATTCTCATGAGCTTATGACACTGATCCCTTAGCTCGCTTATTTTGAGAATCGCGTTTGATTTATTGGCGTTCTTTGGCTTGATCAGATCGGTTAATGAGGCTGTTGCTCCTTCATTTAGGCCCCATTGCCAATGTACGATTTTATGCCTGAGGCTGCTTACAGCGTCGAAAGCCTTTAGCGTGTATAGCAGATCGTCTGTTGCCTGCTGATCGTGGGTTTTTGAATCGGATATTCGCCCCTGGACGTACCTGATCATCCCCGCCATTGAGATGTTGGCTTCAACTGAAAGCTTTTGAGCGTCAGCCACCGGCATTTTTAGGAAAAAAGCAAAGAGGTTAGAAATTTGCCATTCGACCGCTGAGTAATTAACGATGAACTGCCCCATCGCATGCAGATGCTCGTCTGAAGGGCCCACGTTGTATTGTCGTTCCCAATCGATGCTAAAGGGCTCTCTTGGCTTGAAACCACCGTCACTCACATTAACCTCCATATCTTTATTCGCGCCATAATTGGCGCAACCCCAGTCCTTGGGCTTGCAGGCGTAGGACTGGGGGAATCCTTGCGTGAAGGCAGGAGGCTACTATCTGAATGGATATCGGCGTTACTGGCATTCCATCCACGCTGGATGCCTGGCCAGGTCCGAGTTATGTTGTCCGCAATAGATCCGGGAATGGAGGCGACGTGACAACGAGAAACAGTGAAGAAGTGCTGGCCCATCATGTGGAAACCATGGGCGAGTCGCTTGGAACAGCGTTTTGGCACCTTAATCAACAGGTTCTCGAATTGCATCTTGTATGGGAGCAATACACGCAACTGTTCGGTGAGGGCGAAGATACCGTAAAAATGCTGAATGAGACGGCCGGTCTTTTCTTCATGGTTGTGCAAGACGCCTTGTGGGATAGCGTGCTTTTGGGAGTGTCGAAGCTGACCGACCCCGCACAGACCGGTAAGAACAAAAACCTTTCCATCCAGTCACTGCCTGACTTGATTGCAGATGACACTCTTCGCGGACGCGTCTCAGACCTCTGTGAAGAGGCTTTGGTAAAAGCAACGCATGCTAGGGATCACCGTAACAAGCGTATAGCGCACCAGGATCAGCAGTATTTCTATGATCGAGCGGCACGACCATTGGGCGGTGTCAGCAGAGCTCTAGTTAAAGAGATGCTTCATGCGATCACTGCGGTGATGAATGAGATCAATGTCTTCTACGCTGACTCAACAATGTTTTACGACAGCATCAGCTGTGGTGGAGATGCTGCTTGGCTAGTGCACAAGCTCAAAACGATGACCTACTAGAGACAGGTCGTTCTGGTAGGTGCCAACCTATCTGGCTTTTTGCATCTCCCTCCTCGGTGCTACAGTCCCGCCAAACCAAAGAGGGAACGACATGCGAATTTTGATAGCGGCGGTAGCGGTGGCGATGCTGGCGGGGTGTGCCTCAACGGCAATTTCAGTGCGCGACGCAAAGCCGGTGCCGGCGGATGAGGTTTATGCCTTTCAGTCCAAGCCATCTGGCGAAAGTGGGAAAATCACGGTTGTGCGCGACTCCGGCGCCGTCGGTTCGGGCTGCGATATCGTCGTCTATGTAGATGGGCGCAAGGCTGCGAAAATTGGTACTGGTCAGCGCGCCACCTTTTACCTTTCGCCGGGATCGCCAAATCTCGGCGCTGGCCTGGCAGGATCTGGTCTATGTGCTGGCGCGGCGATCCGAACTATTGCGGCGACCGTACAGCCTGGGAAGGAAAGTCTGTACAGGATCAGCGGTGATATAGGCGGCTTCTACATCGGCCCCTATGTCGACTACAACTGAAAAACGAAAATCATAAAGCCGCCTCCGGGCGGTTTTTTATTGCCCGGAGAAATAAGATGCAGGCATCAGCGATCAACTACCAACCAATGACAACCATTCGACTGCACGGGCAGCTACGTCAGTTCGGAAAGTCCTTCAGGCTTGCGGTGAAATCGCCTGCCGAGGCCATTAAGGCTCTGTGCATTCAGATTCCCGGATTTGAACGCTTCCTGTCGAACGCCAAATCGCGAGGTCTGGAGTTCGCAGTCTTTCGCGATAAGCGCAACATCGGCGAGAAAGAGTTGAGCTACAGCGGCGCCGGCGACATTCGGATTGCTCCTGTAGTGGTGGGTAGCAAGCGCGGCGGGGTCCTTCAGACCATCGTCGGCGCGATCCTGATTGTTGTCGGGGTTATTTTCGCGGCAACTCCGTTCGGCACCCCGTTAATTGGAGCGGGCATCGGACTAGTCGCCGGCGGCGTAATCCAAATGCTCAGCCCCCAGGCCGGCGGACTAAAGACCAGTGCTGCGCCAGAGAACACGCCCGGCTACGCCTTCGGCAGCGCGAAGAACACAACGGCTTCCGGCAACCCGGTACCGCTCTGCATTGGCGAGCGACGCTGGGGCGGCGCAATCATCAGTGCCGCGATTTACGCAGAAGACCAGATGTAGCCAATACCTGAAACACAGCAGCCGCCCATGAGGCGGTTTTTTATTGCCTGGAGAAAAGCATGGGCGCAGCACTCAAGATTGATATCCACGGCGCCAAGGGCGGCGAAGACAAACCAAAAACGCCAACGGAAGCCCCGGACAGTCTGCGCTCGGTCGCTATTGCCAAGATGCTCATCGCTATCGGTGAGGGTGAATTCGAAGGCACGCCTACGGCGCGCGACATCTACCTCGACAACACCCCGCTGCAAGACCCTCAGGGCAATATGAACTTCCCGAACGTGAAGTGGGAATGGCGCACCGGTGCGGTGGACCAGACCTATATCCAGGGCATCCCGTCGATTGAGAACGAATCCACGATTGGCACTGAGTTGCGCAGCGGCACGCCATGGGTTAAGTCCATCAGCAACACCCAGCTTTCCGCCGTGCGCGTGCGCTTCGCCTGGCCGGCGCTCCAGTCTGTAGATGCCGGCGGCAACATCAACGGGTACCGGATTGAATACAAGGTCGAACTGGCAACCGACGGCGGCGCGTACCAGCAGGTGCTGAGCGAAGCTGTCGACGGTAAGACCACCAGCGTGTACGAGCGCACCCGCCGAATCGATTTGCCGAAGGCTACCTCTGGCTGGCTGATGCGCATCACGCGCCTGACGATCAACCAGAACAACAACAAAATCTCCGACACCATGCAGATCGCTGGGTTTACTGAGGTGATCGACGCCAAGATCCGCTACCCGAACACCGCGTTGCTCTATATCGAGTTCTCTGCTGAGCAATTTCGCAGCATCCCGGCTGTGACCGTGGGCTGCAAGGCTCGAAAATGGTCGGTACCGAGCAACTATGACCCGGCATCTCGGACATACAGCGGTGTGTGGGACGGTACCTTTAAGGAGTCCTACACCAACAATCCGACCTGGGCGACGCTCGGCATCACCACGAACGACCGCTTCGGCCTCGGCCGCCGTATCAAGCCGTGGATGGTCGATAAGTGGGAGCTGTACCGCATCTCGCAGTATTGCGACCAATTTGTGCCGGATGGGAAGGGTGGTCAGGAGCCGCGCTTCATCTGCAACCTGAACCTGCAGAGCAAGGCCGATGCTTGGTCTCTGCTGCGCGACATCTCAGCGATCTACCGGGGCATGACCTACTGGGCCCAGGGCCAGGTGTTCACCCTGTCGGATATGCCGCGCGCCACTGACTACGACTTCGCCTATAGCGGTGCGAACGTCATCACTGAGGGGCGTCAGCCATTCACCTATTCGAGCGCATCGGAGCGCACTCGCTACAGCCGGGCGCTGGTCAGCTACGACAATCCGGCGAACAACTACGACACCGACGTCACGGCGGTGACCGATCAGAAGCTGCAGCGGCGCTACGGCGATAACCCGCTGGAGATCAGCGCGATCGGCTGCACGCGTGAGTCTGAGGCGCAGCGCCGCGGCAAGTGGGCGTTGCTCACCAACTCCAAGGACCGGGCGGTAACGTTTCGTGTCGGCCTGGACGGACGTATCCCTCTGCCTGGCTACGTCGTTCCGATCGCTGACGAACTGCTGGCCGGTCGGCCCGTGGGCGGGCGCATCTCAGCCGTAAATGGCAAAGTCATCACCCTGGACCGCGACACCCAGGCCAAGCCCGGTGACCGGCTGATCCTCAACCTGCCCGACGGCAAGTGCGAGGGGCGCACCGTGCAACTGGTCAGCGGCCGCCAGGTCACGGTCACCACGGCGTACTCCGTGCCGCCTGAGCGCGAACTGGTGTGGGCGCTCGACGCTGACGACCTGGCCATCCCACTGTACCGGGTGACCAGCGTTTCCCGGCCAGAGCCTGGCGTGTTCGAAATCTCGGCTGTGCAGTACGACCCGAGCAAGTTTGCGCACATCGACACCGGCGCCCGGCTGGAAGAACGGCCGATCAGCGTCATCCCGATCACGGTAGTTCCAGCACCGGCCAGCGTCACGCTGACGTCGAGCTACGCCGTGAATCAGGGCATTGCCATCAGCACCATGAACATCTCGTGGCCTGCGGTGAGCGGTGCGGTCGCCTATGACGTGGAGTGGCGCAAGGACAGCGGAAACTGGATCAAGGTTCAGCGGACAGGCTCGACCAGTGTTGACGTCCCCGGCATCTACTCGGGCGCCTATTTGGCCCGGGTCCGCTCGGTGAGCGCCTTCGAGATATCGTCGATCTGGAAAAGCTCCAACCTGACCAACCTGAAAGGGAAGGTCGGCCTGCCGCCTGCGGTGTCATTCCTGACCACCACCAGTGAGCTGTTCGGAATCGGCATCAAGTGGGGATTCCCTGCTGGTGCCGAGGATACCCAGCGCACCGAGCTGTGGTATGGCCCTACAAACAATATTGGAGCCGCTACCAAGCTGGCCGATCTGGCGTATCCGCAGGCCGACTACCGCATGCAATCGCTGTTGGCGGGCGCTCGGTTCTTCTTCTGGGCGCGCCTGGTGGACCGGACGGGAAACATCGGGCCGTTCTATCCGGTGGTGAACGGTGTGATTGGGCAGGCCAGTTCGCAGGCCGGCCCCATCCTGGACTTGATTGCCGGCCAGATTGGTAAAACCGAACTGGCTCAGGAGTTGGTCAAGGAGATCGAGTTGATCTCCGGCGACGGTCCGGGGTCTGTGAACGATCGCTTGGAGCAGGCCAAGCAGGAACTGGAAGACCTGATCGATCAGATCACGGACGCCCTGGTCTACGATCCGACCAAAACCTATGCCGCCGGCGACGTAGTGCGGCAGGGCCAGCACCTGTACCAAGCCATCGCGCCGGTACCGAAAAACACTACGCCTCCCAATGCCCAGTACTGGTTCGATATCGGCACCATTGCCGAGACAACCCAGGCCATGGCGCTGCAGATCCAGCAGAACAAGGCGTCCATCGACACCGTGGACGGCAAGGTCACGGCACAGGCCTCCGCCCTGCAATCGCTCCAGGCGAGCTGGAGGGAGGACAGCGGGGAGGGCGACCTGGCGGACGCCCTGAAAGGCTGGGATGCCACCGCCAAGTTCGCTGAGCAGGTCAAGGTTCAGTCCTCGGACAACCGAGCGCTGGTTGAGCGCACCACGTCGCTGGATGCGGCGGTAGGGCAGAACAGGGCCGGGCTTACCTCGCTTGAGCAGGTGGTAGCCACTGAAACCCTTGCAACGGCGACACGACTGGATCAGTTGAAAAGCAGCGTCGACGGCAACACTGCTGCGATTGGCGGTGAGGCATCGACGAGGGCTGATGCCGATAGTGCTCTTGGGACTCGCATCGATCAGGTTGGGGTCACCGTCGGCAATAACGGCGCGGCGATCAGCCAGGAGGAAATCGCACGGGCGAATGCGGACACCGCGCTCGGCCAAAGAATCGATACGACACAGGCCAAGGTTGCAGAGAACTCGGCAGCCGTTCAAACGGTTACCGATTCCCTGGCCGACACCAACAAGGCCGTCGCCTCACAGTCCACCACGCTTCAAGCTGTTGTTGGCGGCGGGCGGGACGGTACCGACGAGGGGGACCTGGCCAGCGCAATCAGCGAGGTGAAGAACAAGGCTGCGATTCAGGTAACAGCAAGGGCTCAGGCTGATACCAATGGAAAGCTTTCCACCATGTGGTCCGTCAAAATGCAGGTCAATGCCAACGGCCAGTATGTTGCCGCCGGGATTGGACTGGGTATCGAGCAGGGCGCTGATGGTTTGCTGCAAAGCCAGTTCCTGGTGAGTGCTGATCGATTTGCCGTAGTGAACACAATCGATGGTGGTGCTTTCACCACGCCGTTTGTAGTTCAGGGCGGTCAGGTGTTCATGAGCTCCGCCATGATTCAGGACGGGACGATCACCAACGCCAAGATCGGCAACTACATCCAGTCGAACAATTACCAGGCAGGTATTACCGGCTGGAAGTTGTTCTTCGACGGGACATTTGAAATCAACAGCCCGCTCGGCGGCCAGGCACGCCAGGTAATCAACAACGCCGGTGGCAAGGTGTTCGATGAGAACGGTGTGAAGCGATACCAGTGGGGGGATCTTTCAGCATGAGCCATGGGGCGAGAGTTTGGGGGCCTACGGGCCTCCTTGAATTGGATGAAACCTCTTTCACCGTGCGCGTTATCTATTCAGCCCTAGTAACCCGGCCTGCCGGCACGCTGTATAGCGACATAGCGGTGCCTGGTTGTGATACAGCCACCTGCAGCGCGGTGTGCGTTCCAACCGCGCCATACCCTGAAGACCCCAGCGCACAGAACCTGAACGCAATCCAATACGAGCCTCAAGTCATGTCCGGGGTAGTTAGGGTTTGGTACGTTAACCGAAGCATAAATCCGTCGTCACCGCCGGCCCCAGGGTTGGCCACACAAAGGCTTTTAGTGATGAAGTACCGATAATGCCGTCTTATGGAATGTCCTTTACCAACGACTCAGGTGTCGTAGTCATCGATTCGGAGTTTGCCAGGTTGGTCGTCCTGTACAAAGGTGACTACAGCGGGCCTATCGTCTTCCCGGCGCCGATAACCACCCAGGAACCGCCCTTGGTGTTTGTTCGCCCCAGTGCCTCGGTAACCATAAGTTACGCCAAGATAACCGGTACCGCAGGCAACTGGACGGGCTTCTCATTCTTGGGAATGGGCTCTGGAAAGTTCTTCGTGGCCTCTTTCGGCGGGGCAACTCCCACTGCGAAGTACGGGTTTAGATTATGGGATGGGCAAGGAAAGTTGTTGTTTGATAGCGGGACACCGTGTGCGCAGTTCACCCGCACGATATCGGCATGGACCTACATTGGATCAAGCACAACACCGCAGGGTCAGACCCAGGTCAACTTTACAGCGCCATCCCCACTGGACTCCGGCGATTACATCATGATCAACAACATAGGGATGGATGTCAGTGCCGGTTCTAGCAAGGGCGCTAAGTTGTACTGCGTGTGGGACTACGCAAACAACCGGATTGTGATGTTTACGATTGGAGTCTCTAACGCTGCGACATTTTATGTGCCCGTGGTGTTCGCTAAGCCAGTGATTTAGCCGTTCACCAGACAATTCAATATCCAATAGCCGCCCTGAGCGGTTTTTTTATTTCCTGGAGAAAAATATGCCTTGGTACAGAGCCGGCACCGTTGCAGTTGCATTGAATTCGAACACCGTCACCGGGACCGGCACGTCGTTCAGTGCCAACGGTCGCGTGGGTGACGCATGGACGGGGCCCGATGGGCGCTGGTATGAGGTGACCAACATCGCCAGCAACACAGTGCTGACCATCTCGCCGAACTACCTGGGGGCGACAGTCTCCGCGGGTACGTACGCCCTGGCTCCGATGCAGGGCTACGTGAAGGACTCCGCCGATCAACTCCGGCAGATCGTCAACCAATGGGGCGCCACCCTGGCCGGCCTGGGCGCGGTCTCGACGGAAAACATTGTGCCGGTGGCGAAGGGCGGTACAGGGGCGACAACAGCCCCTGCCGCCCGGGCGATTCTCGGCGCATTGGCGGCTGGCGACTACGGGCTGGGTGGTTCAAGCATCACGGAGGCGGGCAGCCTGAGCACCCTGAACGTTACCAAGTTTTTCAACACTACAGCGGCCACCGTTGGAGTTCCGATAGGCCAGGGCACCTCAGATGGACAGGGCTACGGCATCCACAACCAGCACCCTAACGGGGCTTATTCAACTCAGATGTGGACCGGGCTTGCGATTAACAGGATGTTTTTCAGGATTCGGGCCGCCAGCAACTGGACGGCCTGGGCAGAGCTGTACCACACCCAAAACACGACCCGCGCCGCCGACGGCACACTGAAGGCTATCTAAATGACCACTCGTGCAGCAGTAAACATTTTAGGCGCCGACGGCGCCGTCATTGATGTCACGTCATTGGGCGTCAACACCATTACGACCGAGCACCCGGGCCCGGGACAGTACCTGGTGCACGGCACGCTTGGAATGGTCCCACCGCCAGAGGGCTGGGGCTATGTGCTGAACCAGGTCGACGCGGCTTGTTCGGTAGACATCGGTTACAACGAGGGCGTGCTGGCTGTCAGCGTGGCCAAGGATGGTGAGCCCGCCGACTTCGTGCACAGCATCACTTTGCATGTGGCGGTGGAGTCACTCCCGATCGCGGCGTTACTTGAGCCAACTACACCTGGTGAGGCGCTGCTGGAAAGGGCCTTAGCAGAGATCGCGCGGTTGCGTGCCCTCGCTGACTATGCGATCGCGCCACTTCAGGATGCCGTGGATGTCGACGAAGCGACGGACGCAGATCTCGCGGCGCTCAAGTCCTGGAAGAAATACCGAGTAGCGCTGAGCCGGGTTATCGAGCAGCCGCAATACCCGGATGCCATTGAGTGGCCTGTCGCGCCTGCGTAACTGCAAACGGTCGAAACCGCCCGCCTTGAGCGGGTTTTTTATTGCCTGGAGAAAAGCATGCCGATCACTGAGCAGCAGTTGCTGCAGATACTCCCGAACGCCGGCCGCCAAGCCGGCGTTTTTGTTCCCGTACTGAATACAGCCATGGCCAAGTACGGAATCGTCACTCGACTGCGCATTGCTGCGTTCGTCGCCCAGGTCGGGCACGAGTCGGGGCAGTTTCGGTGGTTGAAAGAGTTGTGGGGCCCCACGCCGCAGCAGGCTGGCTACGAGGGTCGCACCGATCTGGGTAATACGGTGAATGGTGATGGCTTTAAGTATCGTGGCCGCGGCCTGATCCAGATCACCGGCCGGGCGAACTATGCGGCGTGCGGCGATGCGCTGGGACTGGACCTGGTAAACCAGCCAGCCCTGCTGGAGCAACCGCAGTACGCCGCGCTGTCGGCAGCCTGGTTCTGGTCCTCTCGTGGCCTGAACGCTCCGGCAGACCAGGGTGCATTCGTTACGATCACGCGCCGCATCAATGGTGGCTTGACCGGGCAGGACGACCGACAGGCGCTATACGACAAGGCGCTGGAGGTGCTGGCATGACGACGGTGCAAAAGTTAGCCGTGGTCCTGTTGGCCATGGCCGTGAGCTTCGGGGGCGCCTGGCAGGTGCAGGACTGGCGGATGGGAAAGCAACTCGCCAAGCAGGCCGGCCTGCACAAGGATGATCTGGCAGCGATCACCAATGCCGCCGCCGCCCAGGCCCGCGCCGAGCAGGACAAACGGCTGGCAACCGAGCAGCAACTGGCCGCCTCCGACCAACAACACTCCCTGGAGCTTTCCAATGCTCAACGTAGCCAAGCAACTCTGCGTGATCGCCTTGCCACTTCTGATCTGCGGCTGTCAGTCCTTCTCGACGCCACGGATTCAACCAGTGGCTGCGACGTGCCTCCCACCCCCGGCGCCGTCGGCGTGGTTCATGCAGCCCGTCGAGCCCAACTTGACCCAGCGCATGCTCAAAGAATTATCGCCATCACCGACGACGGGGATAACGCCGTGATCGCGCTGCGGGCATGCCAAGCGTACGTCAGAACAGTAAATTTAATAAAATAATTTGAACAAATTATACTAATTCTGTTGTGGAGGTATCAGAAAAGCGCCGTTGCGAATGCCTTCGAAAGTTCCCTCGACTAGCGGGTGGCCGTTGTCGTCGAATAGCTTATGAAGCACTGAAAGTGCGATTAAAGTGTTGTTTGCATTGTCTAGAAACTGCCAGTTGCAGTCGTTAATTTTGCATCCCTGAAGAACTATGCCCGTTAGTCCCCTGTAAAAAAGTGTGCAATTAGTAAAGGAGCAATCTTTGTATGCGTTGTAGTCAAGCTCAATTGTTTCATGAATAAATTCTTGATTTTCAAATTTCATTTTGTTGTTCCTTTCTTTTTCAATTATCCAATCAGTTTCGGAAATGGTAGGGCCTTTATATCTGTCTATATATCTTGGTGTATTGGTAAGCTTAAAAAATCCTGAGTAAGTTTTTGATGGGTGGCTCTTGCCTAATATTAACCCTGCGTTGCAATTTATTGAGCGATTTTGCTCTATGGTAATTTGATTGTTGGTGATTATTACTTTGGTGGGCTTGATTAAAAGTTCGATGCCGTTTCGAAGCAAGCGACCACTATTAATTTTAATCTTGTTTGGAGGGGAGAACTCAATATTTAGTAGGATTATTCCATGTCCTTCCCTTATCGTGAGATTGGTACCTATGAGTTCGATATCCCAAGGGGAGGTTGAGTACACTAGCTCGTTTTCAACTATTTGAGCTGCAATTTTGTTCTGTTCGTCAAAAAATGTGAGGTTGAGTAACAGGTGTTTATCCTGCACCTTCATTTGAATTAGCGGAAAACCATCAACGACGATGGCATTCAATTCGGCTCCGTCCTCGAGATTCTCGCAAACAAATGAATTACTGCCTACCCAAACCTCAGCCCTACTTCCTGAAAAGTGTAGATTGTATTTTCTCGACTTTTCATTCTGCAGGTTGATGGGGTTCTTGTTGAATTTTCTAACATCTGCCTTTGGCAGTAGATGTGCTGTTTTTTCTCGGTGATGCCGGTCACAAAGAAGTGTAATTTCATCAGCTACATGGCGCTTAACAACAGCCCATTCTTCCATATGTTCATATTCATACAGCGGTAACCCACATATAACACAGCCGAAACCGCAGCGCTGACGAACCTCTCTCTTTATGTGTGATGGAATTTTCTCTCGGCCAATAGCTTTGTTTTTCATGCGACCTCCTAATTATTCTGTATTTTGTAGGAAGATATTAATTTTCTGTTCGTGCTCTGGATTTAATTAAAATTGCGAAGCTGTTTTTACAAACTGGCTGCGCATATTAGACGACGCTCAGCTTAACTCAACTCAGCGCGTAGTGGCATAATGCTTTCGCCATAGATGTTATGGCGAAGCTGGCAGGTCAAAATTGTATTCCACAGCCTAAGCGCATATTCGCGAGTCAGCCTTGCGTTGGCTCAATTAACTCGGGCCCTTTATTCCGCACGTTGCCCACGGCAGTATCGACCTTGAACCATTCGAAGGCCTCGGCCGGTTCGCCCTGGTGGAGCACCATCTGTTCGGCGCGCTCCTTGGGCGTGGCCGGGTCCAACCATTCCCGGGCTAGGTCCGGCGTCAGCACCACCGGGCGCCGGTCGTGGATGTCCACCATTCCGCCGGCGCTGTCGGCGGTGATGATCACGAAGCCGTCATGCTCGCCCGTGCCTTCATCGCTGTCGGGCAGTTGGCCGATGGCGGCGCACAGCACGGGTGCACCGTCCCGCCGGCGGATCAGGTAGGGCTGCTTCTTCGGTCCGCCTTCGTCCACCCACTCAAACCAGTTGTCTATGGGCGTGATTGCCCGGTGCGGCCAGATCGCGCGGAAGAACGGGCCGTGGGCCACCTTCTCTACGCGGGCATTGATCGGTGCAGCACGGTCCTTGGCCCAGTGCGGTCGCCATCCCCAGCGCACCAGGTCGGCATGCAGCAGATCGCCCTGCAGGTGGAGCAGGGCGACTTGGGTTGTCGGCGCGACGTTGTACCGCTCCAGGGGCAACTCACCCACGGAGTTCGCCAGTGCATTTGGCATGCTCAGCGCTGCAACGAAGTCATGAATGCCGCTGTACTGGGAAAGTCTTCCGCACATAGTCGTCTCCGCTCGTCGGCCCCAATGAACAGCCTGGGCCAGGCCAATCTCTACACTGTAGACACTGGCCCCGGGTATTCGTCATGGCAATAAACATCGATCAGATCAACGCAATGGAGGCGTGGTTTTCCCTGCGAAACGACCCGGACTTCAACTCAGCCACACCGGAGGAGCGTTACGAGAGGCGCTTGGCGTTGGCTGACGACATGAAAGAGCGCGGCGCAATCGACAGCGGCGAGTGGCGGGAACTGACCGAAGCGGCCGTCGTCGCGTACGCAGATGAGTTGGGCTGACGCGCCCGCTTGTCAGATATCTCTTACACCAAATTGACCGCAAGCCATCTGCGATATTAACTGTACATTCGTACAGTATCTGTAAAAGGCTGCGTCATGAGCTTCTCAATTTTAGGTCCTATCGCCGAGGGTGGCACGAAGCTGCCCTTTTGCTCTTTTCGGGTACCCGCCGGCTTTCCATCGCCGGCGGCCGATCACATCGAGCAGCACATCTCATTGGATGAGGTCTTAAATATCAGGGCTCCGCACGTCTATCTGATCGCCATCACTGGCGAGAGCATGCAGGGCGCGGGTATTTTTGAGGGTGACTTGGCGGTCGTGGACCGATCTATTGAGCCGGCCCACGGGCACGTGGTCGTGGCGCTGCTGAACAATGACCCCATCTGCAAACGCCTGTGTAAGCGCGGGAAAGAGGTGATCCTTCTGTCGGAGAACCCGAAATACCCGGCGCGGTACATTTTGGAGGGCGACGAGCTGTCGATCTGGGGCGTAATCACCAGCACCGTGCGCAGCCATGTCTGAGTCGCCACCTGTCTTTGCGCTAATCGACTGCAACAGCTTTTATGCAAGCTGCGAGCGTGTGTTCCGCCCCGACTTGGCGAAGGTGCCCATTGTGGTGCTCAGCAACAACGACGGCTGTGTCATCGCCCGAAGTTACGACGCAAAGCCTTTCATTAAGATGGGCGAGCCGTATTTCCAGATCAAGCACAAGCTCAAGCAGCACGGCATTGTCCCATTTTCCTCAAATTACGCCCTGTACGGGGACATGAGTGAGCGGGTCATGACGCTGATCGAGAGCATAGTGCCCGCCGTCGAGATCTACAGCATTGATGAGGCCTTCGCCGACCTGACCGGTATTGGTGGCCTGGATGTCCTCGGGCGCCAGATCCGCGCACGGGTCTTTCAGTGCACTGGAATCCCGGTGGGCGTCGGAATCGCCCATACAAAGACCTTGGCCAAGCTGGCCAACCACACAGCGAAGCACCTGCAGGCCCAGACCGGCGGCGTGGTGAATATCACCGACCCGGTAAAGCGTGACTGGGTATTGCGCAACACCGACGTTTCGGAGGTGTGGGGTGTCGGCAGAAAGATGAAACTTCACCTGGACACCATGGGCATCAAGACAGCGATGGACTTGGCCAAGGCCGACCCCTGGACGCTCCGCAAAAAATTCAGCGTGGTAATCGAGAAGACCGCCCGCGAACTGGCCGGCACCTCATGCCTGGAGCTGGACGAGCCCGACCCACCCAAGCAGGAAATCTGCTGTAGCCGGATGTTCGGAAAGCGCCTGACCGAGCTGCCGCCGATCAAGGAGGCGGTGGCTACCTACATGATGCGTGCCTCTGAAAAGCTGCGAGCCCAAAACTCGCTGTGCAAAAAGGTCCGTGTCTGCATCCGCACAGGCATGTTTAACCCCGAAGAAGCCAAGTATGCCAATGGGGTAGTGGTGGACATGCCGTACCCGACCGACGACGTGCGGCTGCTGACCAAAGCAGCCGTCGATGCGCTCGACCACATCTACCGCCCAGGATTCAAATACAGCAAGGCCGAGGTGATGTTGCTCAATCTGTGCCAGCCAGGCGAATACACAGACGATCTATTTGCGGTGTCTCAGCCAGAGGAGGCCACCCGGGTGATGACCGTGCTGGACCAGATCAACGACAGGTGGGGAAGAGGAACGCTGCGGTCGGCCAGTGTGCCGACGAACCCCGACTGGGGGATGCGCCGGGAAATGATGAGCCAGAGCTACACCACGAAGCTCGATCAGCTGTGGTCGGTTGCTTGCAAGTAGTGAAGCGCTCAGCGCCAGATCAACTTCACTCGGGCGACATGAGGACGGCCAGGATCAGCTTTATGAACTCTTCATTCTCGTCGATGGTGTGCAGAGCGCCGCGCACGTTCTCGGCTACATCGGCGGAACCACGCTGCTCGACCCAGTTAGATAGCTCCATGATGGAGGCTTCGAGGGCCAGCTGGTTTTCGTAGAGCTTGGAGAGCAGGGAAGGGAGCAGGTCTGAGTTGGGCATCGGCGTTCCTCTGGTGGAGTGAACAGCGTAGCAGCAGGCGAACTATGCTTTACCTTCTAAGCTCCATGGCCATACGACGGGCGGCTACGATGCGTGAACCACGTCTCAAAAACTAAACTAACATGTACTAACTTGAACGTTTTTACATTTAGGGTCCCTAAGCCACATCGCCGCGCCGAAAGGCCTCTATCCATTGGTTTAAAGGGTCACCTGATGATCTCTACCTTAGAGTTACGCCATATAATTGAGACGGCGTTCCTTCCCACCAGGTGCGTGTGCTCGATCAGGTATGACTCACTCAACATTCAGCTGATCGACCCTATGACTCAGCAGGAATTGTTGACGGTCGCCGGGGTTGATCCAAAAACGTTGGGATCAAGCCGCGCAATCGCCAGGCTCGTTGCGGAGATAAAAGAAGAGGTCAGACTTCGAGGGGATGCTGCGCTGGAGGAAGTTGGCCAAGCCTGAAAAGGCAGCCCGCTCTTGTTCAGAGTTTTTGGGTATGTGTTCGATCGGCAGGACGCCGGGGAGGGGTTAATTCCTTTCCGCAAAAAAATGCCGGCCCTTGAATTTGCTGGGCTGTAGAGGGTCATTTTTATCTCTGATGCGGAAAGGAATTTCTTCTATGTCTATGTATTTAAAGGATTAGTTTCCGGACTTAAAATCCCCCGCTCGTAAGGGCGTGCCGGTTCGATTCCGGCTTCGGGCACCATCTAAAACCAAGGGTTTGCGGGCGAAAGCTGATGCAAGCCCTTGTTTGTTTCCGGTCGGCAATTGTTCAACAGGTCCGCAATCCACTTCGTTTGCGAGGCTTCCTTGCCTTCTGCGTTGCAGATGCACCGCCCGGTCATCGCAACAGTACTGCGCTACCTCAACCTCAGTTCTTCGCGCGGTTCAATAGAAATTCGTACCGGCGCTTATCGATAAAGATCGAATAACGTAATCCTCCGTCGCCGCTCGGCTGAAGAATGCTGTGGGTCTTGGATTTATGGAAAGGGTGGCTGTAAAGAGAGGGAAGGTCTGAATAGGCATAGCTTTCAAAATGCAGTTCGTCGCCTACCCAATGCACCTCGTTGTACAGGAAGTGCCAGTTTTTGCTGGAAGCCATGTAGAGGTAGGCACTGCCGTTGGGACCCATGATGACTTCTACCTCCAGCTCACCTTTGTCATTTGCCCACTTGCCAATATATTGCTCCATACCGGAGTGGGCAGGTATCCCGGGATCCGCTACAAAATCACTGGCCTTGAAAGGGGTTTTGCGCGCAGCTTCAGCGGCGGCGTTTGGATAAAGGGCACACAGCGGTGCGACGTTACTGACTTTTACGTAGTTGAAGGTCAGGCTCGTATCCGAAACATCCATGCTCAGCGTCATGGTCTGCGGGTCGAATGCCAGGACCTTCAGGTCGAAGTTGTCTGAAGGTGATTTGAGATGGATGACCTTTCCATCGTCGGACACCTTGAAGTCGCTCACTTCCTTTTCCTGGTGCTTCCCGGGTTCAGCGCAGTTGAATGGATGCAAGGTGGCTTTGGCATCAGCGCTGTATTCGACCACGTTGGCAATTCCGTTGCGCAGAGGAACCATGGCCCAGATGCCAACTACGTTATCTTGAGTCGCCAGCGCGTGCGTCGAAGGCTTGGCGCCATGGTTGGCACACCCGGTCATCATCAAGGTGGCCAGGGAAATTGTCAGAACGTTGATCCGCATCGGGCTTATCCATAAGAGTGTTCGCATTGATCCATCTGTCGCGGTTGGCGACCTTCTGGCAGGCAAGCATCATAAGGGATCGTTACGCCACAGTGCAGACCCAGAGGTGATTCTGCCGATAGGGCGCGCGGGTGAAGTGAACATCTGAAACCAGATGCATGCCTCGCTCTTGCAGGGCTTCGGTCAGTTGTACGAGTGTCTCTGCCTGGATAGTCATTGCTGTTACCTCGTCAGATTTACTGCGTTCATAATTCTTGACCGGCCGGGCAACTGGCTAATTCAAATTTTCTACAACGTTGATTGACGTGTGGTTGCTTCAGTTCTTTTGCTCCCGATCCCAGGATAAGCGCGACCTGAAAATACGCGGGCAGTGGTGCTCACGCACTCGAGGTGACCTACAGTGAAACATCGCGCCGGTATGACATGAGGAGATCCTATGTCCACTTTCAAGCTGACTTCGCGCATCTTCAGTACGCCCCGTCACACAACGCATTATCTGGAATCGGGACCTGCCGATGGGGCATTGATGATGTTCCTGCATGGCTGGCCCGAACTCGGTTTGATCTGGCGTGCACAGATGGAAGCGTTCGCTGCCCAAGGCTGGCACTGCGTCGCACCCGACATGCGCGGCTATGGCGGCTCTTCGGCGCCGGCCGCGATCAATGCGTACACGATTGAAAACATCGTGGCAGACATGACAGAGCTGCATGACCATCTCGGTGGAACGCCCGCCATCTGGGTGGGCCACGATTGGGGCAGCGTCGTGGCCGGTGAACTGGTCGCCCATGAACCTTGGCGCAGCCGCGGCGTTGTGCTGGTTTCGGTTCCGTACTTTCCTTCCACGAACGCGCTGGCGACGCTCATACCGCTGGTTGACCGAGGGATTTACCCGGTCGACCAGTATCCAGACGGCCAATGGGACTATTACCGCTACTACAACACGCATTTTGCGTCCGCCGTGGCTGATCTTGACGCGGACAAAGCAGCATCGCTGGCGTCGATTTATCGAAGAGGCGACCCTGCAAGCATCGCCAGGGTCGCCTCCAATGCCGAAGTGACCCGCAAAGGCGGGCGGTTTGGCGAAGCGCACCGGGCTCCCCCGACCCCACCAGACTCGGCGCTCTGGCCCGAGACGGACTTCGCGGCACTGGTGCGCACGTTCGAGGAGCATGGTTTCCGCACGCCCTGCGCGTGGTATCTGAACGACGATGCCAACATCGAATACGCCCATCGCGCACCCAATGGCGGCCGCCTGTCCATGCCCGTCCTGTTTGTGAACGGTGATTACGACCCGATGAATACCATCAACGGCAATCAGTTGGGCGATCCAATGCGCGCGGCCTGCGCAGACCTCACAGTGACGAGCCTGCCTGGCGGGCATTGGCTGCCGGTGGAGTGCAAGACCGAACTCGTTGCGGCCATAAGTCGCTGGCTGATGCTCGCGAAATTCGTGCCCCATCAGTAAGCCCGGATCACACCTTGGGATGGGTGAGTCGGGTACCGGCACGTGTGCCGGTAGTCAGCGTCGTGGCTTGTGATCAACTGCGTTTTGGCTTCTTTCTTGACCGGGTTTGCCGTGATGAGATCTCGATCCACGTCGGCGCATGATCACTGGCATGCTCTTCACCCCGTACCCATGCATCTACGCCGACGTTTTTCAGGTACGGGGCGAGTACCGGGTTGAGCAGCAGATGGTCGATGCGCAGCCCGGAATTCTTCTGCCAATGCTGACGGAAATAATCCCAAAACGTGTACACCCGCTCTTCCGGGTACAGGTGCCTCAGCGAGTCGATCCAGCCCTGGGAAAGCAGCCTTTGAAAGCACTCACGGCTTTCTGGCTGGAGGAGGGCATCCTTGAGCCATGAGCGGGTGTTGTAGATGTCCAGGTCGGTGGGCACCACGTTGTAGTCACCCGCGAGGACCACCGGATGTTCGCTGGCCTGCAGTGTTGCAGCGTGGGAGATCAGGTGTTCGAACCACGCGAGCTTGTAATCAAATTTTGGCCCGGGTTGCGGGTTTCCGTTGGGCAGGTACAGGCATCCGACAATCACGCCATGGACAGCCGCTTCCAGGTATCGAGACTGCGAGTCGTCCTTGGCTCCCGGCAGGCCCTTATGGATCAAAAGGGGTTCGGAATCCCGCGCGAGAATTGCCACTCCGTTCCAGGATGCCTGGCCATGGTGCAATGAGCCATAGCCCGCCGCCTCAAGTTCTCCAGCGGGGAACGCGTTGTCTTGCGCCTTCAGTTCCTGCAGGCAGACGATGTCCGGGCGCTCCTTTTCCAGCCACTGCAGAAGGTTGGGCAGTCGCGTCTTTATGCCGTTGACGTTGAATGTCGCGATCTTGAGGTTCTGCATGGCGTCGGTCCTTCAATGTGCCGGGTGCGCCGGGTGTTCGGCCACCGTGGGGGTAGGGGGCCTACCCTTGCTCATTTGGCGATGTCCCCTATACCGGTTTAGTCGCAAAGCCTCTTTTCGACTACACCAAACCTGTGTTGCTCCATAAATAACAGGAACCGGTCTTTGAACGACCATTGGTGTCATTCGTGAACCGCCTGGGCAAGTCCCGCAGCAATCACCTGCCTGTGTGAAACGCCCGGCGGTCGACTTTACCCGACCTTGATGACCACTTTGCCAAAGGCGCCCCTGGCCAAGTGTTCGTATGCCTGGCGCGCTTGATCGAAGGCGTACACACGGTCGATTACCGGGCGAATCCTGTGCTCGCTCAGGAACGCGTTCATGCGGTCGAACGATGAGCGCGGCGCTACGGCAATGCCGCGAATGGTTGTTTGCCGGAATATCATCGGCATCAGGTTCAATGCAGACGTCTGGCCCGTCAGGAATCCGATCTGGGCGATACGTCCACCGACCCTGGTCGCGGCGATCGATTGATTGATGCCATCTCCGCCTGCGACGTCCAGGAGCAGGTCCACGCCCTTGCCATCGGTGAGTTTCAGGACTTCCTCTGCCCAGCCAGGATGCGTGCGATAGTTCACACTGGCGACCGCCCCCAGTTTTTTCATAGCCTCCAGATTTTCATCCCGACTGGAGGTGACAATAACCTTGGCGCCGAGGGCGGTTGCGATTTGCGCAGCGAAAACCGAAACCCCACCGGTACCTTGAACCAGCACCGTTTGGCCCGCCTCGACCTGGCCGAAATCAACCAGCGCGTACCAGGCCGTCAATGCGGCAATCGGAAGAGTCGCGGCTTCCTCATCCGACAGGTTGTCGGGGACACGTACTGCGCTGTCCTCATGGATGATCATGTATTGCGCCAGGCCGCCGGGCAAAGGCGAGCCGAAGCAGTAGTCGGGTTCATCCGGCCCAGGCATGCCGTCCAGCCAGCGGGAGTAGAGATGCGAGTTGACCCGGTCGCCAATAGCGAAACGGCTGACACCGTCACCTGTTGCTACGACAACGCCTGCCGCGTCGCTGACGGGAATCAATGGCTTGGGCACCTTGTGGGGCTCGTAGATGCCATCGACGATGGCCTTGTCCCGGAAGTTCAGCGAAACGGCCCCCACCTTTACCAGCAGCTCTCCCGCCTTGGGGACGGGGGTCTCGGCGTCCCCTTGTACCAGGTTGTCCAAACCGAAATCTTTCAGAAGCCACGCTTTCATTTTCTGTCTCCAGCAACGGTGAATGGGCAGGGGAGGCAAGTGCCTCCTTGTTGTTGGGGCCATTGTTGAGGTTTCGCAGCGCGGCATAAATGGGCAGAATCCAACAGCATTGTTATTCTGGAGAGTAACAATCAACCCTTCACCGGCTTCCCGGGGACAGACGTATGGCGCTTCTACAGTCGATGCAGGTATTTGCCAAGCTGGCGGAGTTGGGCAGCTTCACAAAAGTCGCGGAGGCGACGCAGACCGGCCGTCCCTATGTCACGCGCACTATTCAGGAACTGGAGGCGTCCCTGGGTGTGCGCCTGTTCCAGCGCACGACGCGTAAAGTCAAGCTGACGGCTGAGGGCGAACGATTTTACGAGCGTGTCAAAGAGATTCTGGCCACCATCGCAGAAACCACTTCCATGTTCGACCGCAGTGGCTCGACGCTGAGTGGGCGGCTTCGGATTGATATTCCCACAGCGTTTTCCCAGCACGGGTTCATGGAAAGCCTCAGGCAATTTACCGAGGCATTTCCCGAGATCGAACTGGCACTCGGCGTGACCGACCGCAGGGTAGACCTGGTGGCGGAAGGCATCGATTGCGTATTGCGAATCGGTGATCTCCCGGATTCCAGCCTGGTAGCCAGGGAAATAGGCAGCGCAATCATGGTGACCTGTGCATCTGCAAGTTATCTCCAGGCCTACGGGGTACCGGAAACCCTGGCGGACCTTGCCGGCCACCGGTGCGTCGGCTTTCTTTCGGGTCAAAACAACAGGCCGCTGCCTTGGCACTTCTCGATGGCGGGCGAGGACCATCCACACACTCCACGCGGCGGTATCACCGTGAACGAGTCCAACGCATACGTTCAATGCGGCGTTGCAGGCTTCGGCATTATTCAAGCACCGGGGATTACCGTCGGGGCGTACCTCGCCAGTGGAGAACTGGTTGAAGTACTCGGCGCACTTCGTCCGACACCGCGCCTGGTTTCCGTGCTTTACCCCAGCCGATCCCATCTTGCACCCCAGGTGAATGCATTTGTGGATTGGCTGAAAAAGCACTTTCCGGTTGTGCACCCCGACTGGTTCAACGCTCACTGATCCTGCAGAAGCACTTCGCGGCAGACCGAGAGGGGGCAGGTTGTTCAGGCGGGCTGTCGGAACGTATGATCGCAGCGAGCGCTCTTTTCCGGGCGCTGAGACTCACCCTTTGAAGGACATGAGCATGGAAAAGCACTTCGGTAATTCAGGCCTGTTCAAGGCTGCTTCGTATCACTGCATCACGCTCCTTGGCAGCGGCATTGCTCGCTGGGAGCTGAAAAATATTGCGTTGAATACGAAGGAGTTTTTGATATGTCCAAAGAACTACTCGGAGTTTCTGCTCTAGGGTTGATGGTGGTGGGGGAGTTTTGTGCAATCTACAGCGAGGTGGTAACCGCCAGGCTTGCCCAGACAGGGCATGGTTCATGGGAGGCGTTCGTCCTTCCCGTTGTGCTGATGTGTTTTGCCGGGCTTTGCCTGTTGGGTGCGTATTGGCTGGGGTACGTGGCGGTCGGTGATATCTGGGTCGTCACCGTGGTCTCAGTCACCTCCCTGTTGCTGCTTGAGCCCGTGGTGGTCTGGGCGCTGTTCCATGAAGCACCAGGGCGTGGCGCACTCATCGGGTTTGTCCTCGGCGCCTTGGGCATGCTTGCTACTGTATTGCTTTGACTCCGCCCTCTGGCCCGCCATCAAACGCCGGGCCAGCTCGCCTCAAATGGTCACAGCTTCATCTTGAAGCCTGTGTGGGTTGGCAAGAACCCCAGGGACTCATAAAACCTATGAGCATCTGGCCGCGTACGATCACAGGTAAGCTGGATCAGTTGGCAGTGGCGCTGACGTGCTTGCTCAAACGACCATTCGAAGAATTGCCGGCCCAATCCGCTCCCACGCATTCGCTCGTGCACGCGGACGGCTTCGATTTGAGCTCGCCATGCGCCCCGATGAGAAATATTCGGAATGAAAGAAAGTTGGAGAGTACCGACCACCTCTTCATCAGCCACAGCGACGGCAAGAAACTGGTTCGGGTCTGCGTCGATGGCCTCAAACGCTCGTGTGTAGGAACTCTGAAGCGGAAGACTGCTATCTTCTCGAACAGCCCCCAGGGAGTCATTTGCCAGCAGCAAAACAATGAAAGGCAAGTCGTCGATACTGGCGCGTCGTATGGTCAGATTCGTCACAACGGTTTCCTGAGGTGCGGTGGTATAGAGGAACCCAGCCGATGGGGGCATTCGCATCCAAACATAACATTCATCCACGGAGCAACGAGCCCATGTCAAATACCGCTGGCATGTTCATCCGTCAGTTCTTTCACGGCACCCGGGCCGACCTGGAGCCCGGCGATCTGATCCGCGTCGGCTACCCGTCCAACTTTACAGAAGGTAAAGCACTGTCCTGGGTTTACTTTGCGGGCACGCTGGATGCCGCCATCTGGGGGGCTGAGCTGGCGCTCGGCAGTGGGCGGGAACGGATTTATGTTGTGGAGCCAACGGGGGCAATCATGGATGACCCCAACGTGACGGATAAGAAGTTTCCCGGCAATCCCACGCTTTCCTATCGCTCCACTGACCCTTTGCGCGTCGTGGCGGAGGTCACGAAATGGCACGGGCATCCGCCTGAACGGTTGCAGCAGATGAAGGACAACCTCGCGCGCTTGAAGGCCGAGGGGCGCGATGTGATCATCGACTGATATCATCGGGAACAAGCCGGCGTCACCCGATCGCCAAGTGGCTTTCCTTAACTGTTCCAGCAGGTGCTCCCATGCAGAATTCCCCTCCTGAAGGCCTACCTACCTATCGGATCCTGACAGGCAAGGACGATGCCTCCTTCTGTCACCGGGTCTCTGAAGCGCTTGCGCTGGGTTACCAGCTTTACGGCTCGCCAGCGGCAACCTTCAATGGCGAGTACGTGGTGGTGGCACAGGCTGTCGTTTGGAACGCCGATAACAACGCTACTGTCAGGAACTGACGCGGGCTTGAATTAAGGTGAGTTCCCTCACTCCTGTCAGGTCAAATGATGAAATTCTCGTCTGTTCGCCTCGTTACCAACCACTTTGAACGGCTCGTTCAGTTCTATCACAACCTCTCGACTGTCGAGCCAAGGCACCTGGCTGACGGGTTCGCTGAAATTCACCTCGACGGCGTCGTCCTGGCCATAGCCGATGAGCGCCTGGTCCGCCTTCACAACGATGGACTGGCAGTCGCCGCCAGCAACCGTTCGGCGATCCTGGAGTTTCAAGTGGATGATGTGGAGGCCGTCCTGCTGCGTATCGGTCGGGCTGATGTGGTGATGCCGGTGACAGTCATGCCATGGGGCAACACTTCGGTATTGCTGCGTGATCCGGATGGAAGCCTGGTCAACGTCTTTTCGAGACCTCGCCGCTGAATCGGTCCGTCGCTGTAGCAAGGTTCGGTAGGGTCGATAACGGGTTAAAGTAATCAGCTTAAGCGCCGATCAATTAACATCGATACCGGAATTGGATATTTGACATGATCACTAACGTCAGCAGTCTCGCTTCAGTACCCGCCAACCCAAGTCCGGCCAGCGTCAGCGATAGCTCCAAGACCGAAGACTCTGGAACCCTGAGTCTCAACCCGGACACGGGTGCCAAAAGTGCGCCCGCTGCAGGTGGCGGCCAGGCGGCATCCACGTCGCAGGAGTCCGACACCGTCAAGGCGCTGAAAAAGCAGATTGCGGAGTTGCAAAAGCAGCTTCAAGAGCAACAGCAAAACATGCAAAAGGCCCAGGCCAGCAATCAAAGCGCAGACGCCAAAGCGGCCGCCGTGGCTGCCGCCCAGGCGCAGATTGCCGCAACGGCAGCTGCATTGCAGTCTGCGTCTTCGGCGTTGTTGCAGGCACTGACTTCCGACGGTGGAAGCGGTACCGGTTCCATCGTCAGTACCACCGCCTGAGAGGCAGATTTGGTTTTCCACAAGAAGCATTCGTGTACCCACGGGCCATTCTGTTCGACCTGGATAACACGCTGACGCACCGAGCCTTGATTAGCCTCACCTTGCACACCAAACGTCAACGGAACTGCGTTTATGAAATACAGCTGGATCGCACTTGTCTTACTGCTTTGTGCCTGCACGAGCGGCCCCACCCGGGAACAACTGGCAGAACAACGCTTATGGGAATACCAGTTGCTCACTCACCTCAATCACTTCAAGTCGTACCCCGAAGAAGCTCGCCTGCAAGGATTGACCGGCCTGGTCAGGGTTGAATTCGTGGTCGACGCTAAAGGCAACCTGATACGCCACAAAGTCATCAGCCATACAGGTTCGGATCTGTTCGTCAGCGCCGTGGAGCGATTCGTTCCGGCGGCGTCGCCAGTGCCTGCGCCTCCACCCTCAATGCTGCTCAAAGGCGAAATTCAAGTGGTAGCCCCGTTTGTATTCTGCCTGGAGGGCGTGGCCTGCGCCGGCGCACCGCCACGCCGGCTGTAGATGACCTGCGGATAAATTCCGGGCAAAGAAAAGCCCGCGATGGGGAGCGCGGGCTTAAAGGTTTTCACCAGGAGCTGAGATGACCATAGGCGCCCGACTGTGAAAGGGTTGTGAAAGGGCGCCAGCGCTGCACTCAACTCAGTAGGCGCCCGCGGCCGCCTTTGCGCCGCTGACGATGGCGATCCCGGAGCTGCTGCCCAGGCGCGTAGCACCGGCTTCGATCATCGCCTGGGCCGTCGCCAGGTCGCGCACGCCGCCCGACGCTTTCACGCCTATCTGCGCCCCCACCACGCCGCGCATCAGGCGCACATCCGCCAATGTCGCGCCGCCATGGCCGAAACCGGTGGAGGTCTTGACGAACGCCACGTTCAGCTCGCGGCACAGGCTGCAGGCATGGGTTTTCTGCTGGTCATCGAGCAGGCCGGTCTCGAGGATGACTTTCAGCGGTACCGCGCCGCAGGCCGCCAGCACCTGGGCAATATCGTCGCGTACCTGGTCCAGCAGGCCATCCTTCAGCCAGCCGATGTTCAGCACCATGTCGATCTCGCCTGCACCGGCCTCGATCGCAAGCTTTGCCTCATAAGCCTTGGCCGCACTCAAGCCCGCACCCAGGGGGAAGCCGACGACGGCACAGACCAACGGCGCGGCGTCGCGCAGGCATTCGGCGGCCAGCGGCACGTTGGCGCTGTTGACGCACACGGACTTGAAGCCATGCTCGCGGGCCTCGGCGCACAGTTGGCGAATGCTCGCCTGGGAAGCATCGGCGGCCAGCAGGGTGTGGTCGATATAGGCCGCGAGCGGCAACGGGTCAGTCGGCATGGCAAGTGTCCTGTAAGGATGAGGTGCTGGGAAAAGGCGGTTTGTGTTAAGTTGGATGCATTAAATGTGAAATAAATAACATTGTAAATGGAATTTGTGACTGCCCTGATCAAGGGCACGCATTCAACGAGGGTTGGAACGCAGTGGATTCAAAGAAAAGCGAAAGATTTCGGGCCATGCACAAGGCCTTGCAGGGCGAGTCGGCGATTCACTTGCGTGACATGGCCGCATTGCTGGGCGTATCGGAAATGACCCTGCGCCGCGACCTGGCAGACAGCCCCCAGGGCCTGCGCCTGTTGGGCGGGCACGTAACCCGCAGCGGGCCGCCGGAGCCCGATTACCAGGTCGCCGAACAGGACCAGCGCCACGTCGCCGAGAAGCGTCAGATCGGCGTGCTGGCCGCCAGCCTGGTGCGCCCCGGCGACACGGTGTTTATCGATTGCGGCACCACCACGCCGTTCATTATCGAGGCGTTGCCGGATGACCTGGAGTTCACCGCGCTGTGCAATTCCCTCAACGTATTGCTCAAGCTCCAGCAAAAGCCCCACTGCACCATCATCCTCTGCGGTGGCACCTTTCATCGGCGCAACATGGTCTTCGAGAGCCATGCCGAGGCGGGCATCCTGGATGGCATCCGTGTGGCGTGGGCGTTCATTTCCGCGGCCGGCGTCAGCGCCGCCCACGGTGTGACCTGCTACAACCTCAACGAAGTGGAGGTCAAGCGCCGGGTCATGGCGCGGGCGCAGACCTGCGTGCTGGTGGCCGACCACAGCAAGTTCGACGAAGTACGTGCGGCACACTTTGCCGAGCTGTCGGACTTCCAGCGGGTGATCAGCGACCCCGGGCTCGAGGCGGCACAGCAGCAGGTGATCAGGGACAGCGGGGCGATCCTGCTGATCTGACTCAAACAGCATTGTGATTTTTATTTCATTTGTTTGGAATTTAACAAATTGGCCTTGACACTCTCGGGAGCAAGGCATAGTTTTTCAAATGTGATCGCGGTTCACATTTGTGAGCACGGCCTCCCTGAAGGCCGTGCCCGAATCCTGACAACAATAAAAATAGGAATCACCATGCTCCAGATAGCCCGTAAACCTGTTCATGTGCTGGCCCTTGCACTGGCTGTCGCGGCCTCGGCGCTGGCGCTGAACGCCCAGGCCAAGGATCTGAAGATCGGTTTCAGCCAGGTCACCCTGCAATCTCCCTTCTACGTACAACTGCGCGACGGCGCCAAGGCTGCAGCGGCCAAGGGCGGCGACGAGCTGATCTTCCTCGACGCCAACGGCGATATCAGCAAGCAGAACAACGATATCCAGGACCTGCTGACCCGCAAGGTCGACATCCTCATCATCAATGCCGTGAACCCCGACGCCGTGGGCGCGGCCCTCGACGCCGCCAAACGCGCCAAGGTGCCGGTGATTGCCGTCGACCGCGCAATCAATGCCCCGGTCGCCACCACCATTGGCCGTAACAATGCCGAGATGGGCGAGCTGTCCGGCAAGGCGCTGCTCGCCGCGCTCAAGCAGCGCGGTGTGACCAAGGGCAAGATCATCGAGATCCAGGGCGACGCCGGCGGTACGGTAATGAAAGAACGCCGCAAGGGCTTCCACACCGCTTTGGCCGGCACCGACTTCAAGATCATCGACGGCCCCTACAGCGAGTACATGCGCGCCAACGCAGTCACGGCAATGCAGGATTTGCTGCAAGCGCACCCGGACCTCAAGGCGGTGATCGCGCATAACGACGACATGGCCATGGGCGCGCTGCAAGTGCTCACCGAAAGCGGCAAGAAAGACGTACTCGTGGCCGGGATCGACGGCTTGTCCGAGGCCTTGAATGCCATCCAGAGCGGCGATCAATACGTGGCCACCGCCCTCAACGACCCACGCTACCTGGGCGAGGTCGCCATCGAGGCGGCGCGGGCCCTGGCGGCCGGCAAGTCGGTGCCGAACTTTGTCGACGCCGGCACCCAGGTGGTGACCAAGGCCAACGTGGCCGAGGTCAAGCATGACTCTACCTTCGGCGAATACCGCCCCGGCGCGCTCTGACGGATCTGCGCCGCCACGCTATGGATTTTTGCGGGCACCTCTTGCGGGAGGTGCCTGGTCGAACGCACTCGTCACTCAACAGAGGAATTCACTGTGAAAGCTGCCGTCATGTACCAACCGGGCGATATCCGGGTCGAAGATGTTCCAAAACCTGCGGTCAAGGCCGGCCACGCGCTGGTTCGGGTCGCCGCCTGCGGCGTGTGCGGCTCGGATATCCCGCGCATGCTGAGCAAGGGCGCCCATGTGATGCCTCTGATTTGCGGCCATGAATTCGCAGGCTTTATCGAAGAGATCGGCAGCGGCGTCGACGGCTATGCCATCGGCGAACTGGTGACTGTGCCGCCGATGATCCCGGACGTCAGCAGCGACCAATATGCCCGTGGCTTTCCGTCCCGCTCGGAGCGCTACGATTACTTCGGCAGCCGGCGCGACGGCGCGTATGCCGAGTACGTCAATGTGCCCCTGAGCAACCTGATCAAGGTGCCCCAAGGCATGGACCCGATTGCCGCGTCCCTGGTGGACCCGGCGGCGATTGCCCTGCATGCGATCTGGAAAGCCGACTTCAAGGCCGGGCAGAGCGGGGCAGTGGTAGGTTGCGGGCCGATCGGCCTGTTTGCGATCCAGTGGCTGCGGATCATGGGGGCCAAGGACATCGTCGCCATCGACATCGCCGAAGAGAAACTCGCCATGGCCCGCGAAGCCGGCGCCACCCACACCCTGCTCAGCGGCGCGGCGGATGCCGAGTTGCCCCGTTGCCAACTGGTGATTGAAGCGGCAGGCCATCCCAGCTCGATCAACCAGGCCGTGCAACTGACCAAGGCTGGCGGGCATGTGGTGTTTATCGGCATTCCCACCAGTGACGTGGCCCTCAGCACTGCGACGTTCTCGCACTTCCTGCGCCAGGAAATCTCCCTGCACGGCGCCTGGAACTCGTTCTCGGCACCGTTCCCGGGCGATGAGTGGACGGCCTCCATCGACAAGCTGGCTTCCGGTGAATTGCAGTGGCAGTTCATGATTACCCACGACTTGCCGCTGGATGAATTGCCGGCGATGTTCAAGCGCTATGCCGATCGCAGCGAAGTCGCGGCCAAGGTAATTTTCCGTCCCTGAGCCGCGTCAGCTGTGTGTCGCCAAGCCCGACGACGCTGTGCGTTGCCGGGCTTAAAACAAAAAGCGTTGTTACAAGACGCAGGAGAACTACCGATGACCTTGTTGTTGGGACTGGATTTCGGAACAGGTGGGGTGCGGGCTGGTTTGTATGACCTGCACAGCCACAAACTGGTACACGTCGCCGAGGCGCCGTATGCCACGCAATACCCGCAGTTGGGTTGGGCCGAGCAGGCGCCGGCGGACTGGTGGTCGGCGCTGGGCAAGGCCTGCCGGCAGTTGATGGCCCAGGCCGGGCACCCGCAGGTGGCGGCGGTGTGCGTCGCCACCACAGCCTCCACCGTGGTGGTTGCCCAGGCGGACGGCCAACCCCTGGCCCCGGCGTTGTTATGGATGGATTGCCGCGCCGCTGCCGAGTCGGCGCGCACCGCCCACGTCAGCCACCCGATGATGAACCAGGGCGGTGACGCGGTGGAATGGCTGGTGCCCAAGGCCATGTGGCTGGCCGAGCACGAGCCTCAGGTTTACCAGCGCGCCGAGCGTATTTGCGAGGCCGTGGACTGGATCAACTTTCAGTTGACCGGGCGCTGGGTCGCCTCCCAATTGAATGCCAGTTGCAAGTGGAATTACGACACCCTGCAGCAGCGTTTTCCGGTGGAGTTGTACGCCGAACTGGGCGTGCCTGAACTGGCGCAAAAACTCCCTCAGGAAGTGATCAAGGTTGGTGGGCGGATCGGCCCATTGAGCGCCGATGCCGCCAATCATCTGGGCCTGAGCCGCGACACCCTGGTGGCTCAGGGCGGAATCGACGCCCACATGGCAATGCTCAGTGCCGGCACCACTGGCGCCGGCGAGCTGTTGTTTATCGGCGGTACCTCGGTGGTGCAACTGATGCACACCCCGCAACGCATCGACGTACCGGGCATCTGGGGCCCGTACCCCGGCGCCTTGCTCGACGGCCAATGGTTGATGGAAGGCGGGCAAGTCTCCGCCGGTTCGATCCTCAACTGGCTGGCGCAAAAGATGTTCGGCCTCGACGATGCCGGGCACCAGCGCCTGATCCGCCAGGCCGCAGAGCTGCAGCCCGGCTCCACCGGCTTGCTGGTGCTCGATTACTGGATGGGCAACCGCACACCGTACCGCTCGCCGGACATGCGCGGGGCGATCATGGGCCTGTCGCTTAACCATGACCGGCATGACCTGTACCGCGCCTCGGTGGAAGCGATTGCCCTGGGCTCGGCGAACATTTTTCACACCTGGCGCTCCGAGGGCATCGAGATCACCCGGGTGGTCGCCGCCGGTGGTTTCCAGAAGAACCCGTTATGGTTGCAGGCCACGGTGGATGCCACCGGTGTGCCGTTCGAAATGGTGCCCCACGATAACCTCACCCTGATCGGCACTGCCGCCGCTGCCGCCTGCGCCCTCGGCGAGTTCGGCACCTTGCAGGAAGCCGCTACCGACTTCACCACCATCGGCCGGCTGATCGAGCCCGACCCTTACGCCCACGAGCAATACATCGAGCTGTTGGGCCGCTACCGCGCCGCCACCGACAGCGTCGCGCCCATCAGTTGCAAGCCACCGGCGAACCGCACGCTCGGCGTAAGGCCGGCAGCATGAGCGCCCATTCTGAAGAAACGTTTGCCACACGGTTGTCGGCCGATTCCCAGCGCGATGACTTGATGGTCCAGGTGGCCAAGCTGTATTACGACCTGGAAAAGACCCAAAGCGATATCTCCCGAGAGACCGGCCTGACCCGCTGGCAAGTCAGCCGCTTGCTGCGCGAGGCGCGGGATTGCGGGGTGGTGCGCATCGATATCGTCGCCCGCTCGGCGCGCTTGCCGCAGCTGGAAGTAGCCTTGCAACGGCGTTTCGGCCTGCGTGAAGCATTGGTGCTGGATGTGGAAGATGCCGACACCGCGCTGAACGTGGTGACCCAGGCCGCCGCCCGTTACCTGTGCAACTTGCAGCCGATGCCGGCGCTGATCGGCGTGTCGTGGGGCCGCACCCTGACCAAAATGGCCCAGTGGCTGGTGCCGCGCTGGAACGAGGGGGTCAACGTGGTGCTGCTGAACGGCGCGATCAATACCCGTTCGATGGGCGAGTCCAGCCATAACGTCGCCGAGCGCTTCGCCCAGGCTGCCCGTGGCCAGGCCACGTTGCTGCCGGTGCCGGCGATTCTCGGGCATGCGCATACCCGCGAGGCGCTGGAGCAGGACCCGGTGATCGCCCAGGTATTGCGCCTCGGGCAACAGGCGCCGGTGGCGTGTTTCAGCCTGGGGGAGTTGTCTGATCATTCGGTGTTGATGGAGTCGGGTTACATCGACCGGCCATTGCTCGAAGAGCTGGAACGCCTGGGCGCCGTCGGCGACATCATGGGCCGCTTTATCGGCATGGACGGTGAACCGGTGATGCCCGAACTCGACGCCCGCACCCTGGGCCTGCCGTTGGCCGCCTTGCGCGACAAGGCCTGGTCCATTGCCGTGTGCGTCGGCGCGCAGAAGCACCGCATCGTCCACGCCAGCGTCAAGGCCGGCTATGTCAATGTGCTGGCCACCGACGCGGCCACCGCCCGCTATTTGCTGGAGCAGGATCATGAGTGAGTTGGCCCTGGATATCCGTCATGTCAGCAAGCGTTTTCCTCCCAATGTGGTGGCGCTGACCGATGCCTCCCTCGACGTTCGGCCCGGTGAGGTGCATTGCCTGCTGGGTGCCAATGGCGCGGGCAAAAGTACCCTGTTGAAAATCGTCGCCGGCGCCCATCGCCCGGATGGCGGCGAAATGTCGGTGGCGGGCCAGCGGGTGGAACTGAAGAATCCGCAACAGGCGCGCCAGGCCGGGATCGCGATGATCTATCAGGAGCTCGACCTGATCCCGCAGATGACCGTCGAAGAGAACCTGATGCTCGGCTATGCGCCCCAGCGCTTCGGGATTATTTCCCGGGGCAAGCGCAGTGCGTTGGCCAAGGCCGCACTGTTGCGGGTCGGGGCCAACTTCTCGAGTTCCGACCGGGTGGGCAGCCTGTCGATTGCCAACCAGCAATTGGCGGCCATCGCCCGGGCACTGACCTGTGAGGCCCGGCTGGTGGTGATGGATGAGCCTTCGGCGGCGCTGAACGAGACCGAACTCAAGCGGGTGTTCCAGGTGATTCGCGAGATCACTGCGGCGGGTGTGGCGGTGCTGTATGTCAGCCACCGCTTGAATGAAATTCGCGAGATCGGCGACCGGGTCACGGTGCTGCGTGCCGGGCGAACCCTGCAAACCCACGAGCTGGCGCAGATCGACGACCAGGCGCTGATCGCCGCCGTGGTCGGCGAGCACCGCGACCTGCTGGAACGCAGCCCGCGTCAGGCGCCGCGGGACAACCTGGCGCTGAATATTCGCCGGCTGCAAGGCGAGCAGGGCCTGGACGTGCAGGGGCTGGAAGTGCGTCAGGGCGAAATTGTCGGGCTTGCCGGGCTTAACGGGGCAGGGCGCAGCACGTTGCTCAAAGCCTTGTTTGGCGTGGGGCGCAACGACAGCGATGTTGAACTGTTTGGCCAGCCTTATCAGCCGCAAACCTCGCGCCAGGCGATCCGCCAGGGCGTCGGGTTGGTGCCGGAAAACCGCAAGACCGAAGGCCTGCTGCTGGATGCGCCGATCTACCGCAATGCCTGCCTGGTGCACACCCGGCACTTGAACTGGTTTTCCCATCGCCAGGCCAAGGACCGCGCCGGCCCGGTGCTGCAGCGCTTGCAGACCAAGCTCGACAACCTTGAGCAACCGGTACGCCAGCTCTCCGGCGGCAATCAACAGAAGGTGGTCATGGCCAAGTGGGTGATCGACGGCGCGCGCCTGTTGCTGCTGGACGAGCCCAGTCGTGGCCTGGATGTCGGCGCCAAGGCCGACCTCTATGCCCTGGCCCGCAGCCTGGCGCAGGAAGGGGCGGCGGTGCTGGTCGCCAGCAGCGAGCTGGACGAGTTGTACGTCAATTGCGACCGCATCTGGGTGATGCATGAGGGGCGCAACGCGCTGTGTTTCGACCCCTTGACTGCCAGTCGCGACCAGATCGACCAGGCCATCCTTATCGGTAGAACGAGTGTAGAACCATGACTATTGCAAGCAACCCAAGCCCGGTTTTCGATAAGCCCGTCACCCTCACCAGCCGCCGTCGCAGTGCGGTGCTGGAGTGGGTGATGCGCTACAACTTTGTGTTCATTTTTCTGTTTGCGGTGGTGGTGGCGACGTTCCTGTCGGACGACTTCCTGACCTTCGGCAACATCGCCAACCTGTTCCAGCAGGGGGCGATTGTCGGGATCATCGCCATCGGCATGACCTTCGTTATCCTTACGGCCAATATCGACCTGTCGGTGGGCAGCCTGTGTGCCTTCGGCGGGATCCTGGTGGCGGTGCTCCTGCAGCAGCAGGTCAGCGGCTGGCTGGCGGTGCCGGCCACGTTGCTGGTGGGACTGGCCATCGGCACCTTGATGGGCAGCCTCACGGTCTTTGGCAAGGTGCCGAGTTTTATCATCACCCTGGCCGGGCTGGTGTCGCTGCGCGGGGCCACCTTCCTGGCATCCGACGGTGCGCCGATTGGCGGATTGCCGGCCAGCTTCACCTCGTTCGGCTCGGCCATGATCGACATCTGGCCCAGCGCTGGCATTGCGTTTCCGGTGCTGGGGCTGATCTTTATCCTGATCACCGTCATCGCCTGGCTGGTGCTGCGCTACACGGTGTTTGGCGAGTATGTGCTGGCCACCGGCGGCAACCTGGAGGCTGCGCGGCTGTCCGGCGTGCCGGTGCGGGCGGTGACGATTGCGGTGTTCGCCATCTGCGGCGGCCTGGCAGCATTCGCCGGCTTGTTGATGACCTCACGCCTGCACGTCGGCCAACCGACCGCTGCCCAGGGCCTGGAACTGGATGCAATTGCCGCCGTGGTGCTGGGTGGCACCAGCCTGTTCGGCGGGCGCGGCAGCGTGGTAGGCACGGCGGTGGCGGTGATGCTGCTGCAGGTGTTGCGCAATATCTTCAACCTGCTGGGGCTGGGCTCGTTCTACCAGATGGCGATCACCGGGGTGATCATCGTGCTGGCGATTTTGCTCAACCGCTTGATCGACCATTACGCCGGGCGCACCTGAGGACACCGTGATGAATGCACCGCTACCCGCGCCGATCAAGGCCGTGATCTTCGACATGGACGGCCTGCTGCTCGACACCGAAGGCATCTACACCGAAGTCACCCAGCTGATTGCCGACCGCTACGGCCGCACGTTTGACTGGAGCATGAAGCAGAACACCATCGGCCTGGGGGCTTATGAACTGGCCAGCTATATCGTGCAGGCCGTGGGCTTGCCGATGAGCCCCGAGACGTTCTTGCAGGAACGCACACCATTGATGAATGCGCGGTTCCCCCAGGCGGCGGCCATGGCCGGGGCCCAGGCGCTGGTGCGGCATTTGTCGGCCCACGGTGTGCCGATTGCGGTGGGTACCAGTTCGTCGCGGCACTATTTCGAACTGAAAACCACCTTGCACCGCGACTGGTTCTGCTTGTTCGATGCCATCGTCACCGCCGATGACCCTCAGGTAGGCGCTGCCAAGCCGGCGCCGGATATCTTCCTGGTGGCTGCCGAGCGACTGGGAGTGACGCCCGCTGAATGCCTGGTGTTCGAGGATTCGCCATTTGGCATCACTGCGGCCAAGGCGGCCGGGATGTACGCCGTGGCCATCCCGGACCCGGCGATGCCGCAGGAGAAGTTCCTGCATGCGGATGGAAGACTGCTGAGCCTGGAGGCGTTTGACCTCGCGCGATGGGGGTTGCCAGCCTACCGCTGACTCGACGTTCGGTAGGCTGCCTCGTCGTCAGCGGGTGTATGGTAGACCGGGCAAACACCTGGATTATCTCTGGAGAGAGAGGTGACTATGAGCACTCCCATGCTGAACAAGCTGCATCTCAACGGTTATGACATCGTGCAGGTCAACAGCGGCCCGTGGCGCGTCTGTACCAAGGCTGATCGCCTGGCATCCTTCGGTTCCCGTGAGCAGGCGCTGGCGTATGCCGCGGCGCTACCGGGTTACAAGGCAGGGTCTAGGCCGGTCGCCAATGATGCATGAGCCCTCAACAGCCTCGGTCAATCCGGGGCTTTTTATTGGCACCCAATTGAGCAATACATTACCGGTGGCGAGGGAGCTTGCTCCCGCTGGAGTGCGAAGCGCTCCCAGGATTTTGGGGCCGCTACGCAGCCCAACGGGAGCAAGCTCCCTCGCGACACAGAGGATATTTTGGGATGATTCGCAGCTGATCAGCCCGTAGGAACCTGTCATGTCCCTGGCAACCTTATTTCTGTTCGTCATGATGAGCGCCGCGATTATCGCGATACCTGGCCCGACGGTTCTGTTGGCCCTGCAAAATGGTTCGCGCCATGGTTTGCAGGCGGCGCTCTGGGGCATGGCCGGGGCGGTGTTGGCCGACGCGTTGCTGGTGACGGCGGTGGCGTGTGGCCTGGGATTGCTGCTCGCGGCCAGCGAAGGGTTGTTTCAGGCGCTGAAATGGATCGGTTCGGCGTACCTCATCTGGATCGGCTGGCAGATGTTGCGATCACCCCAGGCGGCGTTGCCATCGGTGGGCGAAGGTGAGGACGGCGGCACCCGCTCGGCGAGTATTTTCACCCGCAGTTTCCTGGTGGCGATTTCCAATCCCAAGGCGTTGTTGTTCATGTCGGCATTCCTGCCGCAATTTGTCGACAGCACCCAGGCGCAACTGCCGCAGTACGCGTGCCTGTTGCTGGCGCTGTGCGTGCTCAATGTCAGCATCATGATGTTCTACGCGGTATGCGGGGCACGCTTGCTCAGTCGCCTGCGGCCCGCACATTTGCAGCATTTCAACCGTGGGGCGGGTGGGTTGTTGATGACGATGGGCGTGCTGTTGGCCGCTTACCGTCGTGCCCCGGCTGCGTAACTTAAACGAATGGCTGGCCGTGGAACCCGCGTGGCAGGCGCTGACGGCCTGGCAGGTCGGTCAGGCGCTGGGTCCAGGCACTGCGCCAGTCACCGGCGGCATGGGCGGTTTTGGACTTGCGCGCGGCACGCCGAGCGGCGTTGCGTTGGGTGCGGCGGGCTTCCTTGAAGACTTCGGTGTTACGGCAGGTACGGCACTTGACCCGATTCAGCTCGGTGCTGGAAGGGAGGTTGTTGCCGTGATGACCGCAGGCAAGATGCCCGGCGACCTTGAAGTGAATGACCATGTAAGCGTCTCCTTCTTGGGGGATGCGTCGCATCGGTAATCTGCTGATGCGCGCGGGCAGGGCGGGGCAGCCATTGGCTGATGTTCACCGCTCTGTCTTTTATGACAGTTCGCTGCTCCATGCGTTCGTTTGAGGGTATTGCGCCTCCGTCGACACCCGTAGCGCCTGCTGGTAATGCAACGGCGAGCGCCCGATCTCACGTTTGAAGGCATGGCTGAATGCGCTCTGGGAGTTGTAGCCCAGCGAGAGCGCGAGCTCGATCAACGAGCGTTTGCCCTCAGCCAGCGCCCGCGCTGCCAGACGCATGCGCCACTGGGTGAGGTAGGCCATCGGCGAGACCCCGGCGACGTCCTTGAAGTAGGCCGCAAAGCTGGCTCGCGACATTGCACACGCCTTGGCCAGTACCTCCAACGGCCTGGTTTCGCCCGGCTCGCCATGGATAAGGCGCAGCGCCGGCGCCAGGCGTTTGTCGGTCATGGCGCGCAGCCAACTGCCGGACAGCGGCGGTGCGGTTTCGAAATGCAAACGCAGAATTTCGATGAACATTAGGTGCGCCAGTTGCGATGAGGCCACTGCTGCACCCGGACGATCATGCTCCCGTTCACGCACCAGTTGATTGAGCAACCAATGCAGTGTTTCGAGCGCATGGGTCCTGGCATTCAAATGGATGAAGGGCGCCAGTGCTGCACGTAGCAGGTGTTCGGAGTCAGGGCTGAGTTCCACCTTGCCGCCAATCATGAAGAACTCATCCCCATCGCCGTGATACGCCAGGGCACCCACTCGCTTGTCGAGGATCTGTTGCAAATCCACCGGTGTTGCACTCAGGTCGCTGGCCATGACATGGGGCCTTTCGGCCGACAGTAGAAACACATCGCCTTCGTTTACCGCAATGGGCGTGCTTTCGCCTTTGATCTTCAGCCAGCACGTCCCTCGCAACACGCCCCAGAACTTCAATTGGGTAGCCGGTGGAAAGGCGATCGCCCAGCGTCCGCCCGCCACCAGGCCGCCGGACATCACGGAGCGGGCTTGCATGAAGGTGAGCAACTCGGAAAATGGATCAGTCATGATTTAGACGATTGCTTATAAAAATTGGAGTCTAGCGCATTCATCGTCTAGGTCGGATGGATATGCTGGGGTCTCCAACGTCACTACAGAGGGTTTGATCATGACATCACGCACTTGGTTGATCACCGGAGCCAACAGTGGCTTTGGACGCGAGATGACCGAGCAATTATTGGCACGGGGGGAGCGCGTTGCGGGCACGGTCCGGGATTTGGCGAGCATGGCGGACCTGCGAGCGCTTCATGGCGAAAGGCTGTGGCTGGCCGAGTTGGATCTGACTGATACCCCGGCGATTCGCCGGGTGGTCGATCAGGCATTCAAGGCGCTGGGGTCCATTGAGGTGGTGGTCAGTAACGCAGGCTACGGCCTTTTCGGCGCCGCAGAAGAGATGACCGATCAGCAGATCGAGCATCAATTGGGTACCAACCTGCTGGGTTCCATTCAATTGTTGCGCGCCGCGCTGCCCCGCCTCAGGGCCCAGGGTGGCGGGCGGATCCTGCAACTGTCCACCATGGGCGGGCAGGCCGTTTTCCCGGGTGGTTCGCTGTACCATGCGAGCAAGTGGGGAATTGAAGGCTTTGTCGACGCCTTGGGCGAGGAAGTGGCTTGTTTCAACATCGGCTGCACCCTCATCGAACCCGGTAGCGCCCGCACCGGTTTTCGCTACCGCAGCGCGCAACTGGCGCCACGCCTGGAAGACTACGACCGTTCTCCTTCCAGCCACGCACGGCGGATGATCGAAGGCGGCACGACGGTGTCGTCGGGTGACCCGGCCAAGATGGTTGCGATCATGCTTGCCAGCGTCGACCAGCACCCTGCGCCCAAGCGCATTGCCTTGGGGCCAGACGCCTACACCGTGATGCACAAGCAGCTCAGCGACCGTCTGGCAGCACTGGAAGCGCAAAAGGACCTGGCATTTTCGACGGACTTCTTTGTGCCGTAACGAAACCGGCATCGCTGTTCGCGACGCACCCGCTCGTTTATCCTCCGGTCACACACACAATGTGACTGGAGTGGAAGATGAGCAATCAAGAGTCCCAGGAAGGCGGCTGCCGTTGTGACCGGGTGCGTTTTACCGTAACCGAAAAACCATTGATCACCATGGCGTGCCACTGCACCGGGTGCCAGAAGATGTCATCCAGCGCGTTCTCGCTGAGCGCGCTGATCCCCAGCCACGGATTCACCATCACCCAGGGCAACCCGGTGATCGGCGGGTTGCATGGCGTAGACCGCCACTACTGCTGCCCCCACTGCATGAGTTGGATGTTTTCCCGCCCCAATGGCGTGGAAGATCTGATCAACCTGCGTCCCACCATGCTGGATGACGCCAGCGGTTATGTGCCATTCATTGAAACCTGGACCAGTGAAAAGCTGCCGTGGGCGACTACCCCGGCGCAGCACAGCTTTGCGCAGCTCCCGGAGAGGGAGAATTTCCCCGCGCTGATACAGGCGTACGCCGAGTACAGCGGCGGTTGAACTAGTCCATCAGTGCCAGCAGGTCGGTGTCGCCCACGTCGCGCCCGGCCTGGGTCAGCAGCGTTGTCACCTGGCCCCGGTGGTGGGTCTGGTGATTGAAGAAGTGCACGAGCAGTGCATGAAAATTCTTGTTCATGGGCGTGCCCGCCATGTTGTGGTACTGCAGGGGCTGATCCAGGTCCGGCTCACTGATCGACTGCACCCAGTCGATGATGAGCTGGTCGAGCCAGGCGCGGTGGGCCGACAGTTCACGGATATCGGCGAAGGCCAGTTGATTCAGGCGTGGCGGCAACCCCAACGCGTCTAACGGTACCAGCGCGGCAAAGCCTGCCGGATGCTCGGCGAAACGCTTGAGCCAGACGCGATCACCCAGGGCGAGGTGGTTCAGCGTGCCAAGGATCGATCCGAAAAACGCGCCACGGTCGGCAATCAAGTCTTCGTCGCTCAGGCCGTGGGCCGCTTCATACACCTTGCGGTTCATCCACTGGTTATAGGTCGCCATCAAGGCAATCTGCTCGGTACGGGTCACGTGAGGTTCCTCGATGGGGGCGCGTCGCCATGATAATGCGAGCCTGCCGGGCGGTCATGGTGTTCTCGCGCAGCGCAGCTATTGTTGTTGATCTGGAACTCTGCGCCCTGGGAGGGTGACACCATGAATACCGGCGATCTACTGGAACAATTGCTGCGGGCGGGCCAGGCCTCGTCCAGCCAGCAGGGCGGCGCTGCACCCGGGTCTCAGGGCGGGCTCGGTGGTTTGGGCGGCTTGCTTGGCGGTTTGCTGGGCGGCAGCGCTGCTTCGGCTTCCGGCGGTGGCGGCCTTGGTGGCTTGCTCGGTGGCCTGGGCGGCATGCTCGGCGGAACCCGTGCGGCGCCTCAGGGGCGCACCGGCGGCACCAACTACGCGGCGCTGGCGTCGTTGGGGATGATGGCGTTCCAGGCGTATCAGGCCTGGCAGCGGCAACAGGCGTCGGCGCCGCAGCAGGCGTTGCAGACGGTTGACCAGTTGTCTGGCGCGCAGGTCGAAGAACACAGCCACGCCGTGCTGCGTGCATTGATCGCGGCAGCCAAGGCGGATGGCGAGATTGATGAGCGGGAGCAACAGATGATCTCGGCCGAGATCGGCAAGCACACCGATGATCCGCAATTGCAGGCGTGGCTGGATGCCGAGGTGGCCAAACCGCTGAATGCGGCGGATTTTGCCGAGTTTTCCGGCGATCCGGCGGTGGCGTCGGAGGTGTACCTGGTCAGTGTGCTGCTGGTGGATGACCAGCGGGACGCGGAGCGCAATTATCTGGATGAGCTGGCGGCGCAGTTGAAGATTGATCCTGCGTTGCAGGTGCACCTGGAGCAGCAGGCCAAGGGGCAGGTTTAAATCGCTATTACGGTCATACCAAGCCTGTGGCGAGGGAGCTTGCTGTGGCGAGGGAGCTTGCTCCCGCTGGGCTGCGTAGCGGCCCCGGAAATTTTGGGAGCGCTTCGCACTCCAGCGGGAGCAAGCTCCCTCGCCACAGCAAGCTCCCTCGCCACTGGGATCATCGTCTGCGGGTTAGAACCGCAGTGTGGCCCCCGTCGTGAGCCATTGATGCTGATCCCCGATCAAACTGCGTCCTACCACCAGGTCCACGTCCACATTCTTGCCGATATGCATCCTCGGCCCGGCTTGCCAGGCCTGGTCACCGCCTTGTTGGCCGTAGCGTTCGGCGATCAGTGTCAGTGAGTCCATCAGGCTGTATTCAAACCCGGTGCCCCAGGTCGGCCGATGGGTCTGGTCGCCGTCGTTATAGGCGTGGCTCCAGCCGGCGTTGAAGTTAAGCCGCAGGGCCTCCATGGGCTGCCAGGTAAACGGCACATTCAAGTCCGCGCCATCAAACGAGTGCCGGCGGTTCAGCGCGTAATGTACGCCGGCAGACGCGGCCAGTTCCAGGCCCAGGTCTTCCCGGGCCCACAACTGCGCCTTGAGCTGCGGATTCACTTGGGTTTCGCCGTCGCCATCATGGTTGGCCCGGGACACGGCGGCAGTCCACTGCAACCACGCAATGGCAGCGGAGGTGCAGGCCGGCGCCAGGGTTTCACTGTGGGTTGAGCCAGCGTGCCGGTTGGCGGTGAACCAGGCGTCGACATTGCATTCGCCCGGGGCGTTGATTGCGCCGTCATCGACCACGTAGGAGCCGCCGGCCGCATGGGCATTCGACATCAGGCTGAGCACCAGCACGATGCCCGCGGTCACACCGACGAAAATCAGGTTGCGCCGCACTGCCCGAAGCTTGGAGGCGGGCAGGGGATGGAAGGTAACGTGGGTGGTGCGGTTGCGGTATTTGGCGAAACCGTCAGGGGTGTGTTTCTTGTACATGGTGAACCTCGATCAACAGCCGGTGGCGCGCCCCGACCGGACTTGGCAGGGACGCGCCGTGTTTCAAATAGAAAAAAGTGTGCAACGGGGTACCGCTACAACGGGGTTCTTCGTTCATGCCTGGATACTCCAATAAGGGTTGATTCAGCTGTCTACAGTCAGCACATGGATGCCACTGGCCCTGGCCTGGCTCACCAGTTCCGAGGTGTCGTCGCCACCGGGCAGCGCGATGATCACGTCGGGCCGGCTGTCGGTGAGCATGAACTGGTTGCGATGGCGTTCGGCCTGCTTGCCATGGCGTTGCCAGTTGGGTGGGTAACGCACCACATCCACTCCGGTTTCCCGGGCCCAGTCTTCCACGTCGCTGCCCAGGAACTGGCTGCCACCGTGGATCAACACCTGCACCGGGCGCAGGCGGTGGTAGGCGTCCAGCACCTGGCGGGACATTTTTGTATCGGCGTAATGACGACCTGCACAGATCAAGACGCGCATGGTGATCTTTCCTTGTAGTGCGTATTGCCATTTATCGACGCGGGCGCAGCAAGCGGATGCACGTACTGTTCAAGCTGCTGGAAAAACCCAGCATGAAGCGCATTTCCACGGCGCTGAGCACGTTGCGCACGTACAGCCGTACGCCCAGCACCATCACCGCCTTGGCCGCCTGGGCGAGGGCGAACACCAGCAGCGCGCGAGCAGCGTTGTCGAGGTAGCTCATAAGTGTGTTCATTGTCTGTCTCCGCGTGCGCTGGCTATCTACCGATAGCCAGCGCTTTCAGGGGCGGTTGATCAGTACCACTGCTTGAAGCGGCGGATGTAGAGGGTTTTCATCAGTTGTGCCACGCAGCAGTAGGCGACCAGGGTGCCCACCAGCCATGGGAAGTACGCAAGTGGCAGCGGCTCCAGGCCAACCATCGCGCCCAGCGGCGAGAACGGTACGTAGATGCCCAGCCCGATCACGATGCAGGTCATCATCATCACCGGCCATGCGGCGTTGCTCTGGAAGAACGGGATCTTGCGGGTGCGCAGCATGTGCACCACCAGGGTTTGCGAGAGCAGCCCCTCGATGAACCAGCCAGACTGGAACAGGGTCTGCATTTCCACGCTGTTGGCCGAGAACACGTACCACATCAGGGCAAAGGTGGTCATGTCGAAGATCGACGAGGTCGGCCCGATCCAGATCATGAAGCGGCCAATGTTTTTCGCGTCCCACTTGCGTGGCTTGGCCAGGTATTCCTTGTCCATCTTGTCCCACGGCAAGGCCAGCTGGGAGATGTCGTACATCAGGTTTTGCAGCAGCAGGTGGATCGACAGCATTGGCAGGAACGGGATGAACGCACTGGCCACCAGCACCGAGAACACGTTGCCGAAGTTGGAACTGGCGGTCATGTTCAGGTACTTCATGATATTGCCGAAGGTCTCGCGGCCTTTCAGCACGCCTTCTTCCAGCACCATCAGGCTCTTTTCCAGCAGGATGATGTCGGCGGATTCCTTGGCAATGTCCGTCGCGCTGTCCACCGAGATGCCCACGTCGGCATCCCGCAAGGCCGGAGCGTCGTTGATGCCGTCGCCGAGGAAGCCCACGGTATGGCCGTTGGACTGCAAGGTCTTGAGCACCCGCGACTTCTGCAGCGGCGTCAGCTTGGCGAACACCGTGCGCTCCTCGACCCGCAGCTTGAGGGTGGCGTCGTCCATCGCTTCGATTTCCGTCCCCAGCAACGGTACGCCTGGCTCCAGGCCGACCTGGCGGCAGATCTTGCTGGTGACGATGGCGTTGTCGCCGGTGAGCACTTTGACCGCCACGCCAATTTCGCGCAGGGCAGCGATCGCCGGGCCAGCGGTTTCCTTTGGTGGATCAAGGAAGGTCAGGAAGCCACGGATCACCAGGTTGCGCTCATCGGCCGTGGTGTACTGCTTGCGGGCGAGTGCCTGGGGAATGTTGCGGGTGGCCAGCACCAGCACCCGGAAGCCGTCCTCGTTGTAGTCCTGGGCAATCGACAGCAACTCGTTGCGACGCCGATCATCCAGCTCGACGGCCACGTCGCCTTCCATCACGTGGGTGGAAATGCTCAGCATCTCCTCGACCGCACCCTTGCACACCAGCAGGTGATCGTTTTGCGCGTCCTTGACCACGATCGACAGGCGACGGCGAATAAAGTCGAACGGCAACTCATCCACCTTGCTGTAGGCAAACGGCACCTGGAACTTCGGATTCTGCTCGGAGAACTGTACGACCGCCTGGTCCATCAGGTTCTTCATGCCGCTCTGGTGATGGCTGTTGAGCCAGGCGAGGGTCAGCACCGAATCATCACGGTTGCCAAAGGCGTTGACGTGGTGCTCGAGGATGATCTTGTCCTGGGTCAAAGTGCCGGTCTTGTCGGTGCACAGCACGTCCATCGAACCGAAGTTCTGGATCGCGTTGAGGCGCTTGACCACCACCTTGCGCTTGGCCATGGCGGTTGCACCCTTGGCCAGGTTGGCGCTGACGATCATCGGCAGCATTTCCGGGGTGAGGCCTACCGCCACTGCCAGGGCGAACAGCAACGCGTCGCTCCAGTCACCCTTGGAGAAGCCGTTGAGGAAGAACACGATCGGCGTCATTACCAGCATGAAGCGGATCAACAGCCAGCTGACGCTGTTCACCCCGCGGTCAAATGCGGTTTGCACCCGGGAGCCGACAATCGCCTTCGCCAGGGAGCCAAAGTAGGTGCGCGGGCCGGTGGCAACCACCACGGCTTTCGCCCGGCCGCTGACCACGTTGGTGCCCATGAAACAGATGTTCGGCAGGTCCAGCAGGTTGCCCTGGTCGGCCGCCGTGGACGTGGCGGATTTTTGCGTCACATCCCCGAGGGTGTCGTACTTCTCTACCGGCAAGGCTTCGCCGGTCAGCACGGCCTGGCTGATGAACAGGTCACGGGACTCGATCAGGCGGATGTCGGCCGGGATCATGTCGCCGGCAGACAGTTGCACGATATCGCCGGCCACCAGGTCGCGCATCGGCACTTCCCGCAGGGTCGGCTTGGAGCCCACTTGCTCGCGACGCAACACCGTGGCGGTGGTGCGCACCATGGCCTTCAAGGCCTCGGCGGACTTGGCCGAACGATGCTCCTGCCAGAAGCGCAGCAGGCTGCTGAGCATGACCATGGTCATGATAATGATGACCTTGGTCAGGTCGGCTTCTTCACCGGCCTGCAGTGGCAGCCAGTAGTCAGTGAAGAAACTGATGGCGCCGAGGGTCAGCAGCACATAGATGAACGGGTTGTTCAGGGCCTGGAGGAATTGCACGATGGCGTGAGGCGGCTTGTCGTGGGCCACCTCGTTGTAGCCTTCACGTTGCAGGCGAGCAGAGGCATCCAGTTCGGTCAGGCCATCCTTGGTTGCCCGGACATTGGCGAGGGTTGCCGAGAGGCCGTTCTGGGCTTCGCGGGCGGCACGCATCGACAGCTTGGTGTCGGTATCCGTGCCGTTTTTCTTGTGCAGTTTCGGGTTTTTTACTGCGCTCATTGTGTGTACTCCTGTCGCCAATTTTTCGACAAAACATACCCGGTACTTACCTGATGACAGGCGAGCGAAAGCATGCCGAGTCGCTGACTTCGCGATCGGTTTAAATAAAGTGTTGGGTAACTTTCTACAGGCCCGCTAACAGCGCGTTAGTTAACTAGCGCGCAGCGGGCTACTACTGGCTTCGTCCATAGAGAACTCCAGCTAATCAATCAACGGATAATCAGGAAGTTGCTGTTTCCAGCTGGCTTATGCCGCGCGAGCGTCCACGTAGAGGCTCAGCATCAGGCTCGCTTGCGCGACCAGGCTGGAAACGTCCCGTCTCTGTGGGTCTTGAGGGTCGGCGTGATCCCATTGCTGGACCAGGTGGCCGGTGGTGGGGCAGATACGCCAGTGTGCTCGGGGAGTCGGGCACACGCGGGGGGATGAGGTCACAAAGGTGCTGCGGGTAGGGGAGAAGCCTACGGGCTCGCGGCACAATTTGGCACGCAGGGCGTTAGCCAGCGTACGCAGATCAGGTAAAACAATCAGTTGAAAGGTCATAACACACCTCGGGACCGGACTGGCATCCGGTGAGGCAGTTACGTTGGAGCGTCAGGCTCTAGCGCAGCTTACTCGGCCGGAAAGGCGAGTCCCGTCATTTTTTCTGGGTTTGGCGCCCGATTCGCCGCATTCACGGTGATCGGACAACGACTAGATACTGTGTCCATTGGCTTCTTTTGTGAGGTTGAAAAATGGCCCTGAGTTGCAGGCACGGGGAATTTACTCAGGCAGTTACCGGATGTCAACGTTTAATGACTTAAATTGTTACTGGTTCAGAGTTTGTTCAGATAGAAGGTTGGGGGAAGTTGCAATATCAAGTGTGCTTATTGATAAGTGGCCGGTGTGTGGAAGGTAGGTGAAGTAACAATAGCCGGATAACTTATCGCGGGGTTCCAAAGCCTGCGTTCGGCCAGCGTGGTTTAACGGGGCGCCCAAGATCAACAGCAAGAGCACAGCGGCCTACCGGCCGGCTTGAGTGTTGAAGAGCAAAATCAAAAGCTAAAGCGGGCACGGTTCAAATGTGGGAGCGGGCTTGCTCGCGAAGGTCGTTAACGATGACGTGGGTATTCTGGATGAACGCGGCGCTCTCAGGTTTTTCGCGAGCAAGCCCGCTCCCACAGAAAGCAGATCTGTTTTCGCTCTGGTCTTTGCTTTTGCTTTTAACACTCAGGTCGGCTTTCAGGCCGCCGTGCTCTTGCTTTTGATCTTGATCTGACTGCCCCAATAAGCCCGAGGCCGAACGCAGGTATTGCGGAGCCCTTTGCCCACTTTGGGCTGGGCCGGCATTCCGGCTTTTCCAAAGTGAGCCGCTGTAAGAGCGGAACCAAAGGCCGCCGTTACCCAAATAACGGATATGCCCCCTCAAATCCCCCGCAACGCCAAAATCGCCAAATACAGCAGCACCACCCCACAAGCCCCATAGCTAACCCTCTGCCACATGGGCGAAGCATTCCGCCGCAGCAAATTGACCAACCCCGCAATCAAAAAACACGACAACACCGAAGCCAGCATAAACCCCGCAAAAAACATCAACGTCTGCCCATGGCTAGGCGCCGCCCCGACTATCCCCGATAACGCACTCCCCAGCGCCCCCCAATAGACAATGTTCTTCGGATTGGCCAGGGAAATCGCCGCCCCCACCACCAGCGCATTCTGCCCGGACCTGGCCGGCGCACTCCCGGCCTCTGGCAAGCGCCAGGCATCCATCAGGCTGCGAATCCCGAGCCAGGCCAGATACAGCCCACAAACGGCCGTCAGCGGCACCCGCACCGACTCATGCTGGATCAACAACGCCATGCCCGTAAGCCCGATCACCGCCCACACGGCATCGCCCACCAGCGAACCGATCTGCACCAACAGCGCAGGGGTAAACCCATGCAGCAGCCCACGGCGCAGCGTCTCCGCCAGCACCGCCCCCGGCGACAGGCAAAACACAAACCCAAACACCAGCGCCGAAAAAAAGATCGTCAACATGCCTGCCTTCCTTCAAGTGATGGCCGGCATTTTAGGGAAGGGTGTGTAAGTCGTCTTGAACCAGATTGCGCTTTTCAGCCCTTGAGCACGCGTTGATAGCGCCCCGGTGTGATCCCGTAGGCCGCCCGGAAATGCCGATTCAGATGGCTCTGGTCAGCAAACCCCAAGGCATGGGCAACCTGCGACGCCGCAACGCCTGAGCGCAACAGCCCCTTGGCGCGCCGGGTACGCAGTTGCATCGCCCACTGGCGTGGACTCAGCCCGGTTTCTTTCTGAAAAGCCCGCAGCAGATGGAATTTCGACAGGCCCAACTCGTCACCAAGGGTCTCGAGTGCCACCGCCTGGTGCAGGTTTTCAGCCAGCAATTCCTGGGCCTTGATCACCAACCCGCGTCCCACCGCAGTGCTGCCAGGCAAGCGGACGCCGCTGCAACCGACGACTTCGCCGAGCAGCACCACCAGGGCTTCCTCACTCAGCTCACGGGCCAGCGGATCGGCACTCAACGCACCTTCAATCGCCCCGGCGAGTTTCATCGCCAACGCCGGCTGGAAGCACAGCGAACGGTCGAACTCCAGGTGCGCCAGACCCAGATCAGCCGCCAATTGCTCGGCAGTCGCATACAAGCTGACAAACCGCCACGGCTGCCCTTCGGCCGCGCCGCCGCCTTGAATCTGCCCCGGGTTGTACAGGGTGATGCTGCCTGGGCCGGCCTCGAAGGTGCGACGATCCAGCCACACCTGTTCCTCGCCGAGCAGGTTGACGCCGATCACGCATTCATCATGGCTGTGGCGGGCAAATGTCAGGCCGGTGCAGGTGGTGCTGCTGACTTCGTAGTTGCCCAGCCAGGCGTGCTGCATGGAACTCATTGAGGGGGCTCGCTGTGACCGTTGCCCGCGAGCATACGCCGGAAAAGGGCTTCAGATCGACTACTCGCCCGGCTCTTCGGTTACGGCGTGGCGATGCGATCAAGCTCGGCCTTGATTTCGATGGGACTGAGGCTGGCGAACGGAATCTCGAAAAAAGCCCGGCAGCGCCGTTCAATGATTTCCAGGGTGGCGCGGAACGCGGCGTCGACCTGGGCTTCATCGCCTTGAACATCCGACGGGTCCTCCAACCCCCAATGTGCCTTCATGGCCGGGCCGAAATACACCGGGCAAGCTTCTCCAGCAGCCTTGTCGCATACGGTGACGACGATGTCTGGCGGGCTGCCTTCAAAGGCGTCGTTGCCCTTGCTGTACAAGCCTTCGGTGCTGATGCCGGCGGCTTTCAGCGTGGTCAGGCTGCGTGGCAGCACCTGGCCCTTGGGGAAGCTCCCGGAGCTGATGGCCTGGAAACCGTCCGGCGCCAGATGGTTGAACAAGGCTTCCGAGAGAATGCTGCGGCAGCTGTTGGCGGTGCACATGAACAGGACTTTCATCAAGCGAACTCCGTCAGAAACTCAGGCGCAAGGCCAGGGCGGCGAGGGTGATCAACAGTACCGGCAGGGTCAGCACGATCCCGACCTTGAAGTAGTAACCCCAGGTGATGGTGATGCCTTTGCGTGCCAGGATGTGCAGCCAGAGCAAGGTCGCCAGGCTGCCGATAGGGGTGATTTTGGGGCCGAGGTCGCTGCCGATCACGTTGGCGTAGATCATCGCGTCCTTGACCACGCCCACGGCGTGGCTGGCCTCGATGGAGAGCGCGCCGATCAGCACGGTTGGCAGGTTGTTCATCGCCGAAGACAGCAGCGCGGTGAGTACACCGGTGCCCAAGGCCGCGCCCCATACGCCATAGCTTGCGAAGGTGTCGAGCCAGGTCGCGAGGTAGTCGGTCAGCCCGGCGTTACGCAGGCCGTAGACCACCAGGTACATGCCCAGGGAGAAAATCACGATCTGCCAGGGCGCTTCCTTCAGCACCTTGCGGGTGGAGATTTTGTGGCCCTTGGCGGCGATCACCAGCAGTAATATGGCGCAGGCGGCAGAAATTGCGCTGATGGGAATACCCAGCGGTTCCAGGGCAAAGCAGCCCACCAGCAGGATGCCCAGCACCCACCAGCCGGCGCGGAAGGTGGCGCGGTCGTGGATCGCACTGGCAGGGTCGTCGAGGTCGGCCGGGTCGTAGGTTTGCGGAATGTCCCGGCGGAAAAACCATAGCAATACGGCGAGAGTCGCGGCGACGCTCACCAGGTTCACCGGCACCATCACTGCGGCGTATTCGTTGAAGCCGATCTTGAAATAGTCGGCCGAGACGATGTTCACCAGGTTGGAGACTACCAGCGGCAGGCTCGCGGTGTCGGCGATAAACCCGGCGCCCATGACGAACGCCAGGGTGGCTGCCGGGGAAAAGCGCAACGCCAACAGCATCGACATCACGATGGGCGTGAGGATCAGCGCCGCGCCGTCGTTGGCGAACAAAGCCGATACCAGCGCGCCCAGCAGCACCATGTACGCGAACAGTCGCCGACCGCGCCCACGGCCCCAGCGCGCCACATGCAAGGCAGCCCAGGCAAAGAAGCCCGCCTCATCCAGCAGCAGGCTGATGACGATCAACGCGACAAAGGTCCCGGTGGCGTTCCAGATGATGTGCCACACCACCGGGATGTCGGCCAGGCTGATAACCCCACAGGCCAGGGCCAGGATCGCACCCATCGTGGCGCTCCAGCCCACGCCCAGGCCCTTGGGCTGCCAGATGACCAAAATGATGGTGAACAGAAAGATAGCAACGGCAACAAGCATGAAAAGCTCTCCGCAGGATCAGCAGCAGGCGCTGGCCCGTTGTGGTCGGTCACCCATGGTTTCCAGACGCTGGGCGTCTGTTTTTAACCAGGCTTGGTTGGCTTGCAGGGTGGTGTCGAGCACTGCCGTCACCCACTCCGGCAAGGCCGGGTTGAGGCGGTAATAAATCCACTGGCCCTGGCGACGGTCCAGCAGCAACCCGCAACTGCGCAGTTGCGCCAGGTGGCGGGAGATTTTCGGCTGGCTGTCGTCCAGAGCATGGATCAATTCGCACACGCAAAGTTCGCCTTCACGCAGGATCAACAACGTCAGCCTGGCGCGGGTGGCGTCGGCCAGGCATTTGAAGACGTTGGGCGGGGAGAAAAGATCTGACATGGTCAGTGCCTTGATACATATGGAAATACGAATATACGGATTTCCATATATATTAGTCAAACCTTGTTTCGATTGACCTGCGTCAAGTGCCCGACAATCGATGACAAGTGGTTGAAATTAAACTGAAACACAAATGTCCTAAAGTGCCTGCCCATTGGTGATGAAGGAAGAAAACGTGTGACCCGTGCCACTCGCAACCTGCGCAAGACCCTGGATTCCGTCGCGGACAATAACGAAACCGCGGCGTTTGACCTGATGCGCGCCGTCGAAAAGCTCAGCGATGAAGTGCTGCGCCAGCGCCTGCTCAATACCATCCACCGGCTCAACCAGGACGCCCACGAACTGCGCGAAGCCCGGGACGCGGTGGAGCGGGTGTCGGTCAAACTGGCTTGAGCACGATCGTTCAAGACAATCCCTGATACCGCTGGCATGCTTGTCGACTGACTGTCGATGAGCTTGTTGTGTATGCCTAACGCTCTGCCTCTGAATGCCTTTTCCCGTGGCGCGATTGCGATCATTCCATTGTCCCTGGCGTGTGCGCCGTGGGGATTGCTGGCCGGTTCGACTGCAATTGATGCCCAATTCACGCCGCTGGAAGCCCAGGGGCTGTCGACCATCGTGTTTGCCGGTGCCGCACAATTGGTGGCCATCGGTATGGTCAAGAGCGGCGCCAGCCTGATTTCGATCCTGCTGACCACCTTGCTGCTGACCTCCCAGCATTTGCTCTACGGCATGCACATGCGTCCCACGCTGTCGCCGCTCAAGCCAAGGTGGCGCATGAGCCTGGGCTTTTTGCTGACCGACGAATTCTTCGCCCTGGTCAGCCAGTACGACCGCCAGACCTTCAATCGCTGGTACGCCCTGGGCGTCGGCCTGACGTTCTATATCATCTGGAACGTCTTTACCTTCGCCGGCATCGTGCTCGGCAAAAGCATTCCCGGGCTGGATCAACTGGGCCTGGAATTCTCGATCGCAGCGACCTTTATCGCCCTGATCACCCCGGTAGTGCGCGACGTGCCGACCATCGTCTGCGTAGCCGTGTCGTTGCTGTGCTCGGTTTGGCTGAGCTACCTGCACTGGGAATCGGCGGTGGTGGTGTCCGGTGTGTTGGGGATGAGCGCAGGGTTTGCCTGCAAGCGGCTGGGAGTAGGGCAGCAATGATCTTCGTGATGATTTTTGGCATGGGTTTGATCGTGTTTCTCAACCGCTACCTGTTTCTCGAGCCGCGCCTGCCGGTGCGCCTCAATCGCGGGGCGCGGGAGTTTCTCGGGTTTGCCGTACCGGGGATGCTCACCGCCATCTGCGGCCCGATCATTTTCCTGGCTGATCACAAGCTCAACCTGAGTGTGGGCAACCCCTACCTGCTGGCCGGAATCAGCGCCGTGGCGTTGATGTTCTGGACCCGTAGCGTGCTGATCACCGTGTTGCTGAGCATGGCGCTGTTCTATCTGTTCCGCTGGCTGCTCTGACCAACAAACTCCTGCTACGGGGGGAGCAAAACCAAGGCAAAAAAAAGCCTGCGGGAGGGCAGGCTGGAAGGGAGACTTCTTAAAAATGAGCCTGCCGACTATAGGCGGCGAGGCCTTCCTTCACAGTGAAACAAAGTTCATGAATCTGTCAGCTATTCGATAACCGGGGCGGCGGCTTTCTTGTTGGCTTTCGCCTCGGCCGCCAGGCATTCCAGGGCAAATTGCTCGGTGTAGGTCATCTGGATCGGGGTGCTTTCGCCCTTCACGGTGCGCTCGCCGTCAAGGATGTAGCGGATGCGCTTGTCGGTCACGCCGATGCGTTTGGCGATCCACGAAGGCGTCTGGCCGATGCGGCTGATCAGCTTGTCGGCGTAGTCGGTGGAGGGGTTGTAGCGCTCGGCATTGGGTGTCATGGGGTTTCCGGGTAAAAGCGGGTTCGTAAGTAGGCGGCAGGGTGACGCAATAATCCTTCGGTGTCGCCTGCTAATGGTACAGTCGCGTTTTTTCCAAGGAAGCTTCGGTATGCGGATGGTGGTAATTGGCGCTTTGGTCCTGGCATCGCTGGCCGGTTGCGCGGGCTCGAAGATGAAAGAGGCGCGTACCGGCGCGCCCTACAAAACCCTGGCCTCGGACAAGGCTCCGCTGGTGGTTGCCCAGTGCATCCAGTTCGGCTGGCAGGATGAAGCGGTGTTCGGGGTGGATGCCGGTGGTTTCATGGAGCCTGCACAGGCTGGTGGCTTCACCATCTACACCACGGCAGGTGACTATTTTGTCGACGTGCGCAGTGCCGGCGCCGGCGCCTCCGTCAACTATTACGCGGCCCAGGATGACTATCCGGCCAAGCGCCGCCTGGCGGCGCTGGCGACCTGCCTGTAATCCATTCCGTTAGAAAAGTTCAGAAATGCCCTGCGGACAGTCCCGCAGGCATTGTTTTAGTATTTTCCCGCTCACCCGGCGTGACGGCTCTTTACCGGTACAGGGATGTCGAGGCCGGAGCGTCGGGAGGGCAACTGTTTTCTAGCGGGGCATGTACCCCAGGTGCCAGCGCCGCGGAATCTTCAGCGACACCAGCCCCAACAGCGCCGACAGCACCCCGCTGACCAGCAGCGCACGAATCCCCATGTGGTGCTCCAGCAACGCACCGATCACCGCACCCACAAACATCCCGGCCCACGGGATCAGTTGCACGCGCCAGCCGTTGCGGCGTTCACCGAGCATCCAGCGGCCCAGTCCGCGACCAAAGCGTGACAGCGCCCCGGTGACATAGGTAAGCCCCACGGGCAACCCGTTCACTTCTTCGACGGCGGCATTCAGCATGCCCATGGCGATGATCGCTGCCAGCAACGCCGGCAATTGATCGGCAAACGGCCAGGCCGCAGCCCCGCACAGCAGGGTGGCGATGCACAGCAACAAGGGCAGGGCGTGGCGCCGGCTGACGCGGCTGACCATCACGCCCAGCGCATTCCCGGCGATAAACGTCGCCACCAGCAACGTCAGGCGCCCGGTAAGGCCCAGGTCGCCTTCGCTGATCGCCACGGCGAGGCGCGTGGTGTTGCCGCTCATGAACGACACAAAATCCCCGCTGGCCATGAAACCAATCGCATCGGTCATGCCCGCCAGCACGGAAAGGCTGGCCACCAGCAGCAACCCGACACGCCCGCGCCATTTGTGGCGATGCAGCAAGGCGGCGTTGGTGTAGGGCTTCAGGGATGAAGGCAGCATGGGGCCGGGTTCCTCGGTGAGATTATCCGGCCACTACCGTAGGGCGCTTCGTGCTCCGCTGCAATGACTTGGCGCACTTACAGGCGTTCGGCCAGTTGCTCCAGAAACATCGCCAGCCCGACTTCCTCGGCCTTCAAGCCTTTGCGCACTCGGGGCTTGGGCAGTTTCGCCAGTTCGCCCAGGCTGAAATGCTCCAGCACCGCCGGGTGGATGTAGCACTTGCGACACACCGCCGGCGTGTTGCCCAGTTGCTTGGCAACGTTCTTGACCATCTCCACCACATGTTTCCTGGCGTCGGATTCCGGCTGCCACTCAAGCTCGCGCAGCACTGCCAGCGCCAGGGCGCTGCCGGCCCAGGTGCGGTAGTCCTTGGCGGTAAAATCCGCGCCGGTCAGGGTGTGCAGGTAGGCATTCACATCGGTGGAACTGACGGTATGGCGCTCGCCGTTCTCGTCCAGGTACTGGAACAGGTTCTGCCCCGGCAACTCCAGGCAACGCTTGATCACCGTGGCCAGGCGCCGGTCCTTGACGCTGATCTGGTGCTCGATGCCGCTCTTGCCACGAAACTGGAACAGGATCTCGCTGCCCTTGATGTCCACATGGCGGGTGCGCAGGGTGGTCAGGCCGTAGGAGCGGTTGTCGCGGGCATATTGGGTATTGCCGACGCGGATCAGGGTGGCGTCGAGCAGCAGCACCACCGTGGCCAGGACCTTTTCCCGATTGAACCCTGGCGCCTCGATCTGTGCTTCCAACTGTTTGCGCAACTTGGGCAGCGCGCTGCCGAACTGTTGCAGCCGGGAATACTTGTCGGTGTCGCGCACCTCGCGCCAGCGCGGGTGGTAGCGGTACTGCTTGCGCCCCCGGGCATCCCGCCCGGTGGCCTGCAGATGGCCGCGCGGGTCGGCGCAGATCCACACATCGGTATAGGCCGGCGGCACTGCCAGTGCGTTGATGCGTTTGATTTCGTCGGCATCGGTTATGCGTGTGCCGTCGGCCTTGAAGTATTGGAATTTGCCCCGCAGCTTTTTGCGGGAGATCCCGGGCTGGGTATCGTCGACGTAATGCAGGTCGCGGGGCAGGTCGGCAAGCAACGCAGGATCGGGCATGGCGCAAATTCCTTGGCAGGTATTTCTGATTGACCGCAGGGTTTTGCGGTCGTGCCAACAAGTTTGCTCCCCCGTAGCAGCTGTCGGGCAGTCAGGCCAGTACCGCCACCGCCTTGATTTGCGCCCACAGCGTCTGGCCGGGATGCAGCTGCAACTGGTCCCGCGAGTAACGGGTGATGCGCGCCAGCAGCGGCGTGCCGGCGGCGTCCAGGCTTACCAGCACGTGGGCTGCGTTGTCCGCCGGGATTTCCTGGGTCACCGTCACCGGCAGGCGATTGAGGATGCTGCTGTGTTCCTCGGCCTGCAGGCTCAAGCTGACGTCCCGCGCCTGGATCTTGAAACGCAACTGTTTGCCCAGCGCCAATGGTGCATGGGCCACGCGCATCTGCAATTGGCTCGCGGGCAATTGCAGGGTGAGCAACTGGTAGTGCGCGTCGTAGGCGCTGACGGTGCCGTTGATCACCACACCGGCGTCGTCGCCCAGGGCCATGGGCAGGTCCAGCCGGGCCAGGGTTTCGCCGATAGGACCGCTGGCCAGGGCCTTGCCGTCGCTGAGCAACACGATGTGATCAGCCAGGCGCGCCACTTCGTCCTGGGCATGGCTGACGTACAGCACCGGAATCTCCAGTTCGTCATGCAGGCGTTCGAGATACGGCAGGATCTCGCTTTTGCGTTTGCTGTCCAGCGCGGCCAACGGTTCATCCATCAGCAACAGGCTCGGGCTGGTGAGCAGGGCGCGGGCGATGCCGATGCGCTGGCGCTCACCGCCGGAAAGGTGCTGCGGATGGCGCTCCAGCAGGTGGCCGATGCCCAATAGTTCGGTGGCGTGGCTCATCTCCACCCGGCGTTGCTGGCGCGGGATGCGCTTGAGGCCGAACTCCAGGTTGGCCAGCACCGACAAATGCGGGAACAGGCTGGCTTCTTGAAACACGTAGCCCAGGGCGCGTTTGTGGGGTGGCACGAACAATCCTTTGCGGCTGTCTTGCCAGACCTCGTCGTTGATCTGCACGAAACCCTCTTCAGCCCGCTCCAGCCCGGCGATGCAACGCAGGCAGGTGGTCTTGCCGGAGCCGGAGTGGCCGTACAGCGCCGTCACCCCGCGACCGGGCAGTTGCAGGTCGACATCCAGGGCAAACCCGGAATACTTCAGTTGCAGGCGTACCTCGATCATCGACATCAGCTCCAGCCCGCCTTGGTTTTACGGCTGGAGTAGAGCGCCAGCAACACCAGGAAAGAAAACACCACCATGGACCCGGCCAGCCAGTGGGCCTGGGCATATTCCATGGCTTCGACGTGGTCGTAGATCTGCACCGAGACGACCCGGGTCTTGTTGGGAATATTGCCGCCGATCATCAGTACCACGCCGAACTCGCCGACGGTGTGGGCAAAACCGAGAATCGACGCGGTGATAAACCCCGGGCGCGCCAGGGGCAGGATCACCGTGAAAAAGGTGTCCCAGGGATTGGCCCGCAAGGTCGCGGCCACTTCCAGCGGGCGAGTGCCAATAGCGGAGAAGGCGTTTTGCAACGGCTGCACCACAAACGGCATCGAATAGATCACCGAGCCAATCACCAGCCCGGCGAAGCTGAAGGTCAGGGTGCCCAGGCCCAGCCATTGGGTGAACTGGCCGAAGTAGCCGTTGGGGCCCATAATCAGCAGCAGGTAGAAGCCGATCACCGTGGGTGGCAACACCAACGGCAAGGCCACCACCGCGCCAATGGGGCCGCGCCACCACGAGCGGGTGCGCGACAGCCAGAGGGCTATCGGAGTGCCGATGATCAGCAGGATGACCGTGGTCAGCGATGCCAGTTTCAGGGTCAACCAGATCGCGGAAAAATCGGCACTCGACAGCGGCATTTACAGCTCGTAACCGTAGGACTTGATCACCGCGGCGGCTTTCGGACCTTTCAGGTATTCAACCAGGGCCTTGGCGGCGGCGCTGTCCTTGCCCTTGTTGAGGATTACCGCGTCCTGCTTGATCGGGTCATGCATCGAAGACGGTACGATCCAGGCCGAACCGCTGGTGACTTTGCCGTCCTTGTAGATCTGCGACAGCGCTACAAAACCCAGTTCGGCGTTGCCGGTGGAGACGAACTGATAGGCCTGGGTGATGTTCTGGCCTTCAACGAGCTTGTCCTTGACCTTCTCGGTCAGGCCTTCCTTCGCCAGCACCTGGGTGGCGGCCAGGCCATAAGGCGCGGCTTTCGGGTTGGCGATGGACAGGTGCTGGAACTGGTTTTTCTTCAGCACTTCGCCCTTGGCATCGACGTAGCCTTCCTTGGCCGACCATAGCGCCAGGGTGCCGATCGCGTAGGTGAAGCGCGAGCCCTTGACGGTGTCACCTTCGGCTTCGAGCTTCTGCGGGGTGGTGTCGTCGGCGCTGAGGAACACTTCAAACGGCGCGCCGTTCTTGATCTGGGTGTAGAACTGGCCGGTAGCGCCGTAGGCAGCGACCAGTTTATGGCCCGTATCTTTTTCAAAGTCGGCGGCAATCGCCTGGATCGGTGCGGTGAAGTTGGCAGCCACGGCCACCTGTACTTCATCGGCATTCGCCGAGGAGAAGGCAAACGCGGCGATCAGGGTAGCGAGGGCCGTGGGGGCCAGGCGTGAGGCGCGAATCATCATCAAGAAGCTCCTTGGGGTTTGCGGCTTGTTAGGCAGAGGGGGGCTACCGCTATGTATGGGAATATATAGCGGTTGGCCACTGCCGGTACAGCGCAAAGTTGTCCCGGGAGTTCAGGTTCAGCGTCGGCCGAGTTTTTCCAGGGTTTGCGCGGCCAGTTGCAGCGTCAGGTCATAGCTGGAGATGTCTTTGCCGAGGCGCAGCGCCTGGCCCGACCACAAGTTGCTGAAGCCGGCTTCGTCCTTGGCCTTGAGCGGCATCAACGCACCGCCGGACAGCGGGAACGCCGGCGCCGTGGGGTTGATCGCGCCCAACTCACGCATTACGCGGTTGATGATGCCCCGCGCCGGGCGCCCGGTGAACAGGTTGGTCAGCGCGGTTTCACTGGCCTGGGCAGTGCGCAAGGCGTGGTGGTGTGACTTCGAGACGGTGGCCTCGGGGGTAAACAGGTACGCGGTGCCAATCTGCACCGCTGACGCGCCAAGGGCGAAGGCCGCGACAATGCCCCTGGCATCCCCGATGCCGCCGGCCGCAATCACCGGCACGCGCACGGCATCGACAACCTGTGGCACCAGCGCCATGGTGCCGATCTGGCTATTCAGGTCGTCGCTGAGGAACATCCCGCGATGGCCACCGGCTTCGCTGCCCATGGCGATGATTGCATCGCAGCCGTGCTGTTCCAGCCAGATGGCTTCTTCGACGGTGGTAGCCGACGACAGCACTTTCGCCCCGGTGGCCTTGACCCGGTCCAGCAGGGATTTTTCCGGCAGGCCGAAGTGAAAGCTCACCACTTCCGGGCGGAACTCTTCCACCACTTCACAGGCGGCGTTGTTGAACGGTGCGCGGTTGGAGACGGGCGTCGGCGCGTCAAAATCGGCGCCCAGCTCGCGGTAGTAGGTTTCCAGCAGGTTCTTCCACTGAAGGTCGCGGTGAGCATCCGGCGTCGGTGGCTGATGGCAGAAGAAATTTACGTTCAGCGGCCGCGAACTGGCTTGGCGAATCGTGGTGAGTGCTTCGCGCAGTTGCTCGATGCTGAGCGCCGCCGCCGGCATTGAACCGAGGGCGCCGGCCTGATTGGCCGCAATCACCATGGCCGTGCTCGTGGCATTGGCCATGGGCGCCTGAATGATCGGTAACTCGATGCCCAGCAGGTCAAGAATTCGGGTGTCTGGCCAGGTGCTCATGGGACGCTTCTCCAACGGTGGAATGCTGTTCCGTCGTTTTAGCAGGGCCAGGCAGCACCAGGCCAGTCTGTATTATTCACTGGACGAATCCAGTGTTTCATGGGCGGTTATCAGTTGATGGCGTCACCCAGTACTGCATGAATCCGCTGGGCAATATGCGCGGCGTGGGTTTCCAGGGCGAAGTGGCCGGTGTCGAGTGATTCCACCACGGCATTGGGGTTGTCGCCTTTGTAGGCATGGGCGCCCGGCGGGATGAAGAAGGGATCGTTCTGGCCCCAGATCACCAGCGCCGGCACTTGCGTGGCCTTGAAAAACGCCTGGAACGCCGGGTACAGCGTCAGGTTGTTGCGGTAGTCGAGGAACAGGTCCAACTGGATCTCGTCATTGCCGGGACGCTGCATCAGGAGCACGTCGAGCATGTAGGACTCCGGCGCCACCAGCTCCGGTTGCGACACGCCATGCAGGTACTGATAGCGCGTGCCTTCCAGGCTGATGACCGCGTTGCGAATCACCTCGCGATTGGCCTGGCTTGGCTCGGCCCAGTAGGCCCGGATCGGATCCCAGGCGTCACCCAAACCTTCCAGGTAGGCATTGCCGTTTTGCGATATCAGCGCGCTGACCCGTTCCGGGTGGGCCACGGCGAGGCGCAGGCCCACCGGTGCGCCATAGTCGAACACATAGAGGGCATAGCGACTGAGGTTCAGGGCGTCGACGAAGTGGCCGACGGTAACCGCCAGGTTATCGAAGCTGTAGTGGTAATTGCGTTCGGCGGGGACTTCGGTGAAGCCGAAGCCTGGCAAGTCCGGGGCGATGATCCGGTAACGGGTGGCAAGCAGCGGGATCAGGTCACGGTACATATGGGACGAACTGGGAAAGCCATGCAGCAGCAACAACACCGGCGCGGAGGGGTCGCCGGCTTCACGGTAGAAAATGCGCACACCATCGGCATCAACGTGCTGATAGCGAACAACCGGGGCTGAAATCGACATGATAGTAGTCCTCTTTGTAACTGGTTAAATTGATTTGTTGGGTTACTGGTTTTGCAGGCTGCGCTTGAAAATGTAACCTGTCAAATTAATTTAATGGGTTACGGATCGGCGAATTTAGTAACTATTCAAAAGCGAAATCAGCGGTTACGATGGCGCGGACTTGAAGAGGATTTGCCATGCCCGCCATCACCCCATCCCCGTTGGAACCCTACGTTCTGGCTGATCATCCCGTGCTGGACATGCTCAATACCCGGGCGAATGTCGACGGTGTGCCCTTTGAATTCTGGCAAGGCGATGCCGATGTCGAGCGCTGGCTGGTGCGGCTTGGCTGGGCCGAGGAGGGCGCAGTACCGGTATTCGAGGAGGGGGCACTGCTGGGCGCGGCGCGGGGATTGCGGGAAGTGATCCGCGTGTTACTGGAACAGCGCAAGGCCGGCCAGCAGGGCGATCCCGGCGCGCTGAATGCGTTCCTGCGCAAGGCGGTCAGTCACCCGCAACTGGCTTGGCCGGCGCCTGGCGAGTTGCGGCTGGAGCGCCAGCGCAAGGTGCAGACTGCCGAGCAGTTCCTGGCGCCGATTGCCGAAGTCGCCGCGACGTTACTGGTGGAAGGGGATTTCGGCCTGGTCCGCACCTGCGAACATCCCGAGTGCGTGCTGTGGTTCTACGACCGCACCAAGGGCCACAAGCGCCGCTGGTGCAGCATGGCGCTGTGTGGCAATCGGCATAAGGTGGCCGAGTTTCGCAAGCGCAAACTGGTGTAGACGTCCTCAGGATTCTGCCGGGCTTTCGCGCTCCAGCAACTGCCGCTTGCGCTCGACACCCCAGCGGTAGCCCGACAGATTGCCGTCGGCGCGCACCACGCGATGGCAGGGAATCGCCACCGCCAGGCTGTTGGCACCACACGCCTGGGCCACGGCGCGATAGGCGGTCGGCGCGCCGATGCGCTGGGCGATCTCGGCGTAGCTGGCGGTGCACCCCACCGGGATTTCCCGCAAGGCTTGCCACACGCGTTCCTGAAACGCAGTGCCGCGCAAGTCCAGGGGCAAGTCCAGGCCCAGGGCCGGCGCTTCGATGAAGCCCACCACCTGGGCGATCAATTGTTCAAAGTCGTGATCGGCACCCAGCAGATTGGCGCGGGGAAACTGGTCCTGCAGGTCGCGCACCAGTTTGTCCGGGTCATCCCCCAGCAGGATCGCGCACACACCGCGATTGCTCTGGGCCACCAGAATGGCGCCCAACGAACATTGGCCAACGGCAAAGCGAATATCCGTGTTGGTGCCGCCGGCTTTGTAGTCGCGGGGCTTCATGCCGAGCAATTGGTCGGCAGCCTCATAAAAGCGGCTGTTGGAATTGAAGCCGGCGTCGTACAGCGCATCGGTCACCGAGTGCTGGTCCTTGAGGCCGTCGCGCACCTTGCGCGAGCGATGAGCGCTGCCGTAACGCTTTGGCGTCAGGCCGGTCACCGCCTTGAACACCCGATGAAAATGGAACGGGCTCAAGCCGGCAAGGGCGGCCAGATCTTCAAGGGGCGGCAGGGTTTCGGCCTGTTCGATGTGCCGACAGGCCGCTGCCACCAGTTGCGCATGGCGTGCGGCCACCTGGGTCTGGTCCCCCGACGCGCGCTTGTTGGGCCGGTAGCCCGCCGCTTCAGCCTGTTGCGGGGTGTCGAAGAACTCGACGTTCTCCGGGCGCGGGCGCCGTGCGGAACTGCTGGGGCGGCAGTACACACCGGTGGTTTTCACACCATAGACGAAGGTCAAGTCGGCCTTGGCGTCACGGGCGACAATCGCGGCCCAGCGCGGGTCTTGTTCGGTGGCGTGGCGCGCGGTCATGGTGGTGGCTCCTGGTTGAAGAATGCCAGGTTAGTCCCGTGGGGCATTCCCATCACTCCGATGCTTGCGGTCAAATTCATCCGGCCGTGCGAAACGTCAGGTTGATGCGCTGCGGCCCCATGACCGGATGCGTGCCGGGCTTGATCGGCATCACGCCGTGAAAGCGCAGGCGGTCCACGCCGCCCCATACCACTACGTCGCCATGGAACAGCGAGACTTTTTGCGTCTTGTCGCTGCGCTCATGGCCGCCGAACAGGAAGATCGCCGGTAAACCCAATGACACGGAGACCACCGGGGCCGCATAGCGCCGCTCGTTCTTGTCCTGGTGCAGGGACATTTTCGCGCCTGGCACATAGCGGTTGATCAGACAGGCATCCGGCTCGAAATCGTCGAAACCTGCATCTGCTGCGGCCATCATGGCCAGTTCGCGCAATGCGGCCGGCAGGGCTGGCCAGGGTTGTTGGTTATTCGGGTCAATCGGGGAGTAGCGATAACCGGTGGAGTCGGTCGTCCAGCCCAATTCACCGCAACTGCTTAACGCCGCCGACATGGTAAAACCACCGGGCGTGACCATTTGCCGGAAGGGCGATTGAGCCAATACCCGTCGCAGTTCCGGTAGCAAACGCTCGAGCCAGGGCAGGGCATAGCCCCTGAGGACGTAGGATTGTTCACCGATTTGCTCGCGCCCCGGGGGCTGTTGCAGCGCCTCATCGGCGAACAAATCGGCGGTTGATCCGGGAAGGGTCTTACTGCGCATCGTGAAAAATCACTCCCAAGGTATGCCGGGTACCACTGTGCAGAACACTGACCCCATGGCGCAAGGTCACCCGATGAAACCCCCTCACACTCGGCATGGGTCGCTGATTGACCGCGAAGATTACCGCGTCACCCTGGTTAAGAGGGACGACCTGAGCCCGGGATTGCATTCTTGGCCGCTGCTCCGTCAGCACCAACTCCCCGCCACGAAAGTCCTCTCCCGGCTGCGACAACAGGATGGCTACTTGTAGGGGAAACACATGTTCCCCGTACAGATCCTGATGCAGGCAGTTGTAGTCGCCTGGGCCGTATTGCAGCAATAACGGGGTAGGGCGTTGCTGCCCGGCAGCGTGGCAGCGGGCAATGAAGTCGGCATGGTGCGCCGGATAGGTGATCGGCAGGTTCATCTGTTCGTTCCAGCGATTGGCCTGGGGCGCCAGGAACCCATACAGCTGTTCACGCAGCGCGCAGATCGGCGCTGGCAGCGGGTAGCGGAAATATTTGTATTCGCCGCGGCCAAAGCCGTGCCTGGCCATCATCACATGGGAGCGAAACAGTTCGGGTCGGGGGTAGTGGCCGCTCAGTTCAGCGCATTCCTGCTGATCCAGCAGGGCTGGAATCAGTGCGTTACCCTGTTCATCAAGGGCTTGCTCGATGGCGGCCCAGTCCAGCTTGGCCAGGCGTTCATGCAGTGGAGTGGAAGGCATCGACAAGTTCCTGTGGCAGCGCATTAGGGCTGCCAGTCTAGAAAGTCGTCAGGGTCAGAACACTCCGATACTTGCGCTCGAATTACAGCGCCTTGCTCACATTGATGTCGGTAATCTCATCGCTGGCATCGTGGATTTTCGCCAGGGCTTCCTTGGCTTCCTCCACGCTGCCTGCTTGCAGTTGGGCGAACTCGAAGCGGCGCTCACCGTTGAGTTTGTACTTGATCACATATTTGGTGGTAGTCACGGGCATTCCTGTCAGCTCAGTTTCGAATTGGTGCGGCGCACAATGCGGATCTTGTGGGACAACGTCGGCTTTTTGGTCACGCTGATGGCGCGGCGGGTCACGACGTCCAGGGTGATGTTCCAGAACCCGGTGCTGGGCGCAGTGATTTTTGCCGGGAACTTGTCGAACGCGCCGCCGTGGTAAGTATGGCGGCCGCCGTTCTTGAAGCTGCGAAAGTTGGCATCGCTCATCAGGCGGATGTTGCAGGTTTGCGAGCATTCAATGACGACAATATCTCCTTCATTGAGGTGCTCACGCTGGTGGATGAATTTCATAAGGTGTCTCCAGAAGGGCTTTTTCTGAAAAATCAGAACGATACGTAGGTTAAGATGGAGTTTATCAGCCCCAGCACGTTTATTATCGGACCGTCGTCGACGACTTCGACAATTTAAAACAGTTATTTACCGAGTTATCAGGGATAAATCCTACGTGGGCGGGAGAAAAATACCTTCTTCGCTGTCGTAGGGTCTTTATCGGAGGTTTTTATATGAAGTGGAGTGTGTTGGTTCTGGCCCTGGCGTTGGGTGGATGTGCTTCGGTGGCGGATATCAAGCAGACCCCACCAACGCTGGCAGTGATCTCCGGGAAAAAACCACAGGAATACGCGGCGTGCGTTGTCCAGAAATTGTCTAAAACCCGCAGGCCTTCGCAGATCGAGCCTCACAAGGATGGTGTTCAAGTTATCGTACCGCAGAAGTTTTCTGCCGACCCGTCGGCCATTTTTGAAATTGAAGAGCGCTCCAGCGGGAGCAGTATCAAGCTCTACGAGAGCATGTCCAATGTGCCTATTCGTCCAGGTGACGTGAAGGCTGCGGGGGAAGCGTGCATTTCCGGCTGAGTCTGTAGCCGCCCACCTCGAATCCGATCAAGAAGCTCGACCCTGCTGCCGCAGCGTCGGGCTTTTTTGTGCGCGATGTTCAGTACACCGTCCTTTTGCTCGCGGATGAGTGTTGTCGCGACCGGGCCATTGCCCTACCATTTGTAGGCTTATGCCTAATTCGCCTAAGCATATAACTATAAAAATGGAGTCGTGATGATGTCTCTGGAACGAGTTCTGATGGGTAGCGCGTTGTTGCTGATGTTGGGCAATGCCCACGCGCTGGAGGGGAAAAACGTTTATATGCAGGGCGGCTCGCAGCCGGGAGCTGCGCCGTGCGTGGCCTGCCACGGGGCTGATGGCCTGGGGCTGGCAGCCGCGGGTTTTCCGCGTTTGGCCGGTTTATCGGCGGGGTATTTGCGTAAGCAACTGCACGATTTTAAAAGTGGCGCCCGGAACAGCCCGGTGATGCAGCCACTGGCCAACGCCCTCACGGAAGAGGAAGTCAGCGCTGTAACCCGGCAGCTGGCGGCAATGCCTGCGCCCGCACCTGTGCCGGTGCACCGCAGCGAGATGCCTACTGACGCTGCGCAAAAGATTGCCCTGCAAGGTGCGTGGGAGCGCCAGATTCCGGCCTGTGTCAGCTGTCATGGCCCCGCCGGCGTGGGCGTCGGCGACGGGTTTCCACCCCTGGCCGGACAATCTGCGGCCTACCTCGCGGCGCAGTTGAACGCCTGGCGCAGCGGCACGCGCCATAACGATCCGAATGCTCTGATGGGCCATATCGCCAAATCCCTCAGCGCTGAAGAAGTGCAGGCCGTGGCCACCTATTTTGCCTCGTTGAGCGGCCAGGAGGCCAAGCCATGAAGCGCTTCTTGTTTGCTCCGCTGCTGGGAAGCCTGATCGGCGTACCCGTCCATGCCGCCCCTATTGCCATGGAAGACCAGTCACAGTTGCAGCCAGCCGGCGCTCATGGGGCTGCCGTGCAGTTCCAGCCGCCCAAAGAAAGCGAGCTGCCGGACAACGCCTACGGCAAGCTGGTGAAACAGGGCTACGCGCTGTTTGTCGACACCAAGCGCCTGGCGCCGCAATTTGTCGGTAATGGCCTCAATTGCAGCAATTGCCACCTGGACCAGGGTCGCCTGGCCAATTCGGCGCCGCTGTGGGGTGCCTACCCGATGTACCCGGCGTATCGAAAAAAGAACGACAAGGTCAACACCTTCGCCGAGCGTTTGCAGGGCTGTTTCCAGTTCAGCATGAATGGCGGCACGCCACCGGCTGCAGACAGCCCGGAGATTACCGCGCTGTCGGTGTATGCCTACTGGCTGGCGAGCAAGGCTCCCTTGGGCGTCGAACTGCCGGGCCGTGGCTACCCGGACGTGCCGGCACCCGCCAAGGGTTACGACCTGGCCCAGGGCGCAGAGGTCTACAAGGGCCAGTGCGCGGTGTGCCATGGCGCCGAAGGCCAGGGCCAGAAAGTGGGCGACAACTACGTGATGCCGCCGCTCTGGGGTAAAGACTCCTACAACTGGGGCGCCGGGATGCATCGAATCAATACGGCAGCGTCCTTCATCAAGCACAACATGCCCCTGGGCCAGGGCGGCAGCCTGACCGACCAGCAAGCCTGGGACGTGGCGGCCTACGTCAACCGTCACGAGCGTCCTCAGGACCCGCGCCTGGTGGACGGCTCCGTGGAGAAAACCCGGGTGAAGTTCCACGCCAATGACGGCGTCAATCTTTACGGGCAGACGGTCGATGGCGTACTGATTGGCCAAGGCATCCGTTAAACTGTCGATAACCCATAAAAAATGCCGCTGAATCAGCGGCATTGTCTTTTCGGAAACTCAGTCATGAAACGTGAGCAAGTCAGGGAACAGCATGCAGGGGGGCATATTTCTGCGACCCATGTGATTCAAAATCCCGCGGATACGGGCGAGTGGATCGTGTTCTTCAAGAAGAGCGGCGGTCGCAGTTACTTCCTGGTGGATGACCAGGATGAAGTCGAATCCTTCTCCCGCCTGGACGACTTGATCGAGACCATTCGCGGCCTGGGCATCAAGTTCGCCGAAATTCACATGTAATTATTTGCAGACCACCGTCACGCTGCGGGTCTTGTAGTTGCCGACATCCTTGCCCAGGGTCTTGTCGCTTTCTTTCAGGGCCGGTGTGCCTTCGGTGCCGACAATCCGGTAGCCGGTGCCCGCGCAGGACGCATCAGCCTTTTCATAACAGCTGGCCCAGGAGTTGGCTTCGCCGGAGCAGTCGATGGCCAGTCCTTGTTCGCCGTTCTTCAGGACCGTGTCGGAAGTGGTGGTGCAGCCACCGGTAAGCGCCAGTACCGCAATCAGTGCCAGGATCTTGTTCATGTAGGAGTCGTCATCAGGGTGTTGGAGGGGAGCGCTGACACTGTCGTGGGGCGTTACAGGCGAGATTATAGCGAACCGCCATCAACGTACAGACAAACACAAAAAAGCCCCGTCAAACGAGGCTTGATTGGCGTTACCGCGGTGTTACTTGGTTTTCGGACGCTTGCTCGACGCGTGGCCGGCCTCATCCACAAACACTTCGGCCACGGCACAGGCTTGAGCTTCGGTAGCGAATGCGCCGGCAACGCTGTCGCCATGGAAGTTGATCAAGTGCCAGCCGTCCGCTCGCTTGGTGATCAGGTAGCCGTTCACGCCTTTTGGTTCTGACATCTATCAATCTCGTTGTCTGGTTCAAGGGCGTAATGATAGCGCCAAACGGCGTGGGGCGGCGCAAGTTGTTGCAGGTCAGTGCCGATCGCGATAAAGCATGCTAAAAAGGTTGGAGCCCTTTGAATGACGGGCACAAGCCGACGATTTCTAACAGCGGCGAAGGTACTTGATTGAATGCCGGCGGAACTTACGCCGACATTTTTTCTCTATGTTGACATCGCAACGCCAGCAGGACCCATTGTAAGGTGACTGCGGCCTGATTAGACTGCGCCGAATTTCGTACGCACAGCCCTTTGTAAGGACTCATATGATCAAGAAATGCTTGTTCCCAGCAGCCGGTTACGGCACTCGCTTCCTGCCAGCGACCAAGGCCATGCCCAAAGAAATGCTGCCGGTGGTGAACAAGCCACTGATCCAGTATGGCGTGGAAGAAGCACTGGATGCCGGCCTGAACGAAATCTCGATCGTGACCGGCCGTGGCAAACGCGCCCTGGAAGACCACTTCGACATCAGCTACGAGCTGGAAAACCAGATCAAGGGCACCGACAAGGAAAAATACCTGGTCGGCATCCGTAAGCTGCTCGACGAGTGCTCGTTCTCCTACACCCGCCAGACCCAAATGAAAGGCCTGGGGCACGCGATCCTGACCGGTCGTCCGCTGATCGGTGACGAACCGTTCGCCGTTGTACTGGCCGATGACCTGTGTGTAAACCTGGAAGGCGACGGCGTCCTGACCCAGATGGTCAAGCTGTACCAGAAGTACCGTTGCACCATCGTCGCGGTTCAAGAGGTCGATCCTCAGGAAACCAACAAGTACGGCGTGATTGCCGGCGACGATATCGGTGATGGCCTGATCCGCGTACGCGACATGGTTGAAAAGCCAGCGCCGGAAGATGCTCCGTCGAACCTGGCGATCATCGGCCGCTACATCCTGACCCCTGACATCTTCAAGCTGATCGAAGAAACCGAGCCAGGCAAGGGTGGCGAGATCCAGATCACCGACGCCCTGCTGAAGCAGGCAAAAGACGGTTGCGTGATTGCCTACAAGTTCAAGGGTCGTCGTTTTGACTGCGGTGGCGCTGAAGGCTACATCGAAGCGACCAACTTCTGCTACGAGCACTTCTACAAGACTGGCAAGGCTTACTGATTCATCGTTGCCAGCCCGTTGAAAAAGCCTGCGAGTCGAAAGACCGCAGGTTTTTTTATGCCTTGCCCAAATAGCGGCTGGGGGCTTCGCCCAGTACCCGCTTGAACATTGCACCAAACGCATTGCCGTTGGCATAGCCCATGTCCCGTGCAATAGCCCCCAATGGTCGGCCTTGGGCTAACTGGCAAACGGCTTCGGCAATCCGTAGCTGCTGGCGCCATTGGTTGAAGCTCAGCCCGGTTTCATCCCGAAACCGCCGGCGCAGGGTGCGCACGCTGGCGCCGATGGATTCACTCCAGTCTTCCAGGGTGGCCGGGTTCGCCGGGTCTTCCAGAAGCATTTCACACACACTGAGCACGCGTTTGTCCCGGGGCAATGGCAGGCTGCAGCCTTCGGTTTGAGTCGCGGATATCAACTGGTGCAGCAGCAATGGCGTGAGCAGGGCAGTGTGGGCGTCGGGTGCGAGCATGCCCAGAATCAGCTCCCGCAGCAGCGGCTCTACCCTGATCAATCGGCAGGATTGCCACGCCGTGGGTAATTGATCGCTTTCCACGTACAGTGCGCGCATCGCAACCTCACCGACCATGTGCAATTCATGGTCGACACCCGGCGCAATCCAAAAGCCGTATGCCGGCGGGACGGTCCAGGCGCCCATGCGGGTCAACACCCGGATCACGCCTTGGGTGGCGTGCACCAGTTGGCCATATTCATGGCTGTGCCAAATCTCTCGTGCGCCATCGACATAGTCATGGGCCCGAACCCGTAATTCCTCGCTGGTGCTGCGAGCGGGCGCCCCAAAGCGTTTACGCCAGATGTTGTCCAATCAAGAATGATTCCTGAGATGTAGGTTGGAACGGTCATTAATTGACCCGTGCGCGTAGAAGAATGACCGGATCTTTAACGCGATTCAATATTAAATAAGAACGATTAACAAAAAGACTTTTCAAGGAATCGTCATGTCCGGTGCGTTGTCTTCTCCTCCGTTTTACCTTTCCAGGCTGGCGCTGGTGGTGTTGGCGCTTGCTCCTGTTGTGTGGGCCGATGACGCGCCCATCGTGTTGAAGGACACCGCGGTGACAGCCGCCGAGGCCGAGCCGGCAGACGGCGTGGTGCCAGGCTATGTGGCGCGCAACACCACCGTGGGCACCAAAACCGGCGCGCCGATCGTGGAGACGCCGCAATCGATCTCGGTGGTCAGCCGCCAGCAGATGGATGACCAGGCGGCGCAAACCGTCGACCAGGCATTGCGCTACACACCAGGGGTTTACTCCCAGGATAACGACCTGCGGTTTGACCAGTTGAGCATTCGCGGCTTCGATGCCGACTCCTACCTCGACGGGCTCAAGCTCAATCGCACGACCTGGTTCGCTACGCCTCGGGTCGACCCTTGGTTTCTGGAGCGCATCGACGTGCTGCGCGGGCCAGCTTCCGTGCTGTACGGCCAGAGCGGGCCGGGCGGCCTGGTGGACATGCAGAGCAAGCGGCCGACGGATGAGCCACTGCACGTGTTGCAAATGAGCGTGGGCAATGACAACCGCTATCAGGCCGGCTTCGATTTTGGCGGGCGCCTGGACGAGCAGGGCGATGTGACCTATCGGCTGACCGGGCTGGGCCGCATGGCCGATACCCAGACCGATCACATCAAGGACCAGCGCATCGCCATCGCGCCGGCCATCACCTGGAACATCGACGACGACACCAGCCTGACCCTGCTGGCCAACTATCAATACGACCCGGAAGGTGGGCTGTTCAACCCGGTACCCGCGTATGGCACCGCGCTGCACAACCCGAATGGGCGCTTGCGCCCCGATGATTACCTGGGCGACCCGGACCGCGATCGCTTCAAGCGCAATCAGTTTTCCCTGGGCTACGCGTTCAGCCACCGGTTCAACGACACCTGGAGCTTTCGCCAGCACCTGCGCTATATGCATGATGACGTCGACTACTACCAGACTTCCCTCACCGGGCCGCTGGACGCCAACCTTGCCACCGCGCCGCTGTGGGCCAACGTCAATCATGAGCACCTTGGCCAGTTCGCCCTTGATAACCAGTTGCAGTCCGACTTCAGCACCGGCCCGGTCAAGCACACTGTGCTGATGGGGGCGGACTTCCAGCGGCTGTTGCAGACCATCAACCGGGGCGCTCAGTATTTCCCGAGTGCGATCAATATCTACAACCCCGACTTCAGCGCCTTGCCGAGGGTGCCGGTGTCCATCAACCAATACACCACCCAGAGCCAGTTTGGCGTGTACCTGCAGGACCAGCTCAGCTTCGACCATTGGCGCTGGCTGATCGGTGTGCGGCAAGACTGGGCGCGTACCTACGACAATCAGGACAGCGCGTTGACCGGCGCCAACCTGAGCAACACGCGCCAGCACGACGAGAAACTCACCTGGCGTTCGGGCCTGAGCTACGTGTTTGATAACGGCGTTGCGCCGTATGTCAGCTACAGCGAATCGTTCCAGCCGCAACTGGGCACTGACCGGCTGGGCGCGACATTTGTGCCGACCACCGGCAAGCAGTACGAAGCCGGCGTTAAATACCAGCCTGTGGGCTCCCGCAGCCTGTACAGCGCGGCAGTGTTCGACCTGCGTCAGCAAAACGTCCTGACCACCGACGATGTCGACCCCAATTTTGCCACCCAGAAAGGCGAAATCCGCTCCCGCGGCATCGAGCTGGAAGCCCATGCCGAGGTCACCTCGAACCTCAGCCTGATCGGTTTTTACACCTGGATGGACCAGCGCATCCTCAAATCCAATGACGGCGACCAGGGCGAACACCCGACCGGCATCCCGGGCAAGAGTGCCTCGCTGTGGGCGGACTACACCTTCCACGACGGCCCGCTGCAGGGCGTCGGTTTCGCGGCGGGTGCGCGCTATTTCGGGCCGAGCTACGGCAGCGCCGACAACACGCTGGAGGTGTCATCGCGCACGCTGTTTGATGCCGCGGCGCACTATGACGTGCAGAACTGGCGCCTGGCCCTCAACGCCAGCAACCTGTTCAACAAGGAATACCTGGCCTACTGCAGCAACGGTTTCCTTTGCTACTGGGGCGCAACCCGTTCGTTGCAGGCCAGCGCGACGTATCGCTGGTAAGGCGCTGACCTCTGGCGCGGCAGCAGGTATGCTGTTGTCCTGCCGAGGAGAGTGAAATGGCCTACGATTTTGACCTTTATGTAATTGGTGCCGGTTCCGGCGGTGTGCGCGCTGCACGATTCGCTGCGGGTTTTGGCGCCAAAGTGGCAGTGGCTGAAAGCCGCTACCTGGGCGGTACCTGCGTGAATGTGGGCTGCGTGCCGAAGAAGCTGTTGGTATACGGCGCGCATTTCGCCGAAGACTTCGAGCAGGCCAGCGGTTTTGGCTGGTCCCTGGGTGAGGCGAATTTCGATTGGGCGACCCTGATCGCCAACAAGGATCGTGAAATCAACCGTCTCAATGGCATCTACCGCAACCTGCTGGTCAACAGCGGCGTGACCCTGCACGAAGGGCATGCGCGGCTGGTGGACCCGCACCAGGTAGAAATCAACGGCGAGCGTTTTACCGCCAAACACATTCTGGTAGCCACCGGTGGCTGGCCGCAGATCCCGGACATCCCGGGGCGCGAGCACGCCATTGGCTCCAATGAGGCGTTTTTCCTCAAGGAGCTGCCCAAGCGTGTGCTGGTAGTCGGCGGTGGCTATATCGCCGTCGAGTTCGCCGGGATTTTCCATGGCCTGGGCGCACAGACTTCGCTGCTGTATCGCGGCGACCTGTTCCTGCGCGGTTTTGACGGCTCGGTGCGTACGCACTTGAAGGAGGAGCTGACCAAGCGTGGCCTGGACCTGCAGTTCAACGCCGACATCGAGCGTATCGACAAGCAGGCCGATGGCAGCCTCAAGGCCACCTTGAAAGATGGCCGCGTGCTGGAAGCCGATTGCGTGTTCTACGCCACTGGCCGACGCCCGATGCTCGATAACCTGGGGCTGGAAAACACTGGCGTCAAGTTGGACAAGCGCGGCTTTGTCGAAGTGGATGAGCTGTACCAGACCGCCGAACCGTCGATCCTGGCGATTGGTGATGTGATCGGCCGCGTGCAACTGACGCCAGTGGCCCTGGCTGAAGGCATGGCCGTGGCACGTCGCTTGTTCAAGCCTGAGCAATATCGTCCGGTGGACTACGCGATGATCCCGACGGCGGTGTTCAGCCTGCCGAATATCGGCACCGTGGGCCTCAGCGAAGAGCAGGCCCGTGAAGACGGGCACAAGGTGCAGGTGTTCGAAAGCCGCTTCCGGCCGATGAAACTGACCCTGACCGACTGCCAGGAAAAGACCCTGATGAAGCTGGTGGTCGACGCCGAGACCGACAAGGTCCTGGGTTGCCACATGGTCGGCCCCGACGCTGGCGAGATCGTGCAGGGCCTGGCGATCGCGCTCAAGGCGGGCGCGACCAAGCAGCATTTCGATGAAACCATCGGCGTGCACCCAACAGCGGCGGAAGAATTCGTCACCATGCGCACGCCAGTGGCGCAGTAATCAGCCCTCGGTAGTTGCTTCCGGCACCGTCGCAACGACGGCTGCCAGGCGCAGCGCATCAATACTGGCCTGGGCCTTGACCAGGTCCAGTTCCAGGGTTTTGTTGGCCTTCTGATGCTCGGCCAGCGTTTCCTGGCGCGCCTGATTCTCCAGTTGGGCAACCCGCAAGCGCTCCTGCAGCAGGGTGCGCTCGCTGTCGATCACACTCACTTGTTCGCTTAATTGGCGCTGCTGTTCACGGTCCTGGCGAGCCTGTTCCTGCAGTGCGCTCAATTCCTTCACGGTCACCCGATGCTCGATCAGCAGGCGCTCATTATCGCGGTGCAACTGAGTGATTTCATCCTGGCGCACCATCGCGCTCTGCTGGGCCTGGCGCAGCTCTGCCTGGACCTGCTGCAACTGGCCTTCATGGCGACGCTGTTCCTGCTCACGCTGGTCCTTGATCGCATTGCGGTAATGCTCCAGGGCGTCCCGGGCATGCAGGTGCTTTTCTTCCAGTGAGCGAATCTGCTCGTCCTTGTCGTTGATCCGCAACTCGTAATCGCTGCACGCCTGGCTCAGCCCGGCGTTGCGGGTTTGCTCGGTTTGCAGGCTGGAGCGAGTGCTTTGCAAGGCCGCGCTTTCATCGGCCAGGGCGGCGGACTGGATATCGAACTGCTGCTTGAGCTGGGAGTGGGCCGCTTCCAGCTCCTCAACCTGGGCGAGCAGGGCGGTTTTCTGTTGCTGGAACTGCGCCAGGGCCAGGTCGATAGGCTCCTGGGCCTTCTCCTTCAGGCGCTGGGCCAGTCGCGCCACCAGTTCACCCAGTTCGTCGTCAATGGGCGCTTCGGTGATGGTCTGGCGGGTTTCGCTTTCGTCCAGCTCCTTCAGATAGCGATGAATCGTGGTTTTCGAGCCGGTATTGCCCATCTCGATGCGTACTGCATCGATGCTCGGGTTTTCGCCACGGGCAAGGATCGCCAGGCGTGCCGTTTGAACTACTGCTTTATTGATGCCGCCGCGAGCCATGGAGTCTCCGTCGATTTAGTACTGTGGTACGTAGTATGTATATACGTACTATATCACGATTATTTTAAAGTCGAAATTGATGATTTATCAGATGGGATATTGGCGTATTATCCCGTGTGATACAGGTTTTGAAATGGACAACAGCCAATGGCAGTACAGGCATGAGTGAGCTGGACCGTTATCTGAATGCGGCCACCCGCGATAACACCCGCCGCAGCTATCGAGCGGCAATCGAGCATTTCGAGGTGAATTGGGGTGGATTCCTGCCGGCGACCAGCGACAGCGTGGCGCGCTATCTGGTGGCGCATGCGGGCGTGCTGTCGGTCAACACGTTGAAGCTGCGGTTATCGGCGCTGGCCCAGTGGCACACCAGCCAGGGGTTTCCTGATCCGACCAAGGCGCCAGTGGTGCGCAAAGTCCTGAAAGGCATTCGCGCCCTGCACCCGGCTCAGGAAAAACAGGCGGAGCCATTACAGCTGCAGCACCTGGAGCAGGTCATCCAGTTCCTCGAACAGGAAGGCCACGACGCCCGAGGCGCAGAAGACCATCCCCGATGGCTGCGGGCCAAGCGTGACGCAGCGTTGATCCTGCTGGGTTTCTGGCGTGGCTTTCGCAGCGATGAGTTGTGCCGGCTGAATATCGAGCACGTGCAGGCGGTGCCCGGTTCGGGCATCACCCTGTATCTACCGCGCAGCAAAAGTGATCGGGAAAATATCGGCCGCACCTACCAGACGCCGGCGCTGCTGCGGCTGTGCCCGGTGCAGGCCTACAGCGAATGGCTCAGCGCTTCAGCGCTGGTGCGCGGCCCGGTGTTTCGCGGCATTGATCGCTGGGGCAACCTGGGCGAGGAGGGCTTGCACGCCAACAGCGTGATCCCGCTATTGCGCCAGGCGCTGGAGCGCGCCGGGATTGCGGCCGATCAGTACACCAGCCACTCCCTGCGCCGGGGCTTCGCTACCTGGGCTCATCGCAGTGGCTGGGACTTGAAGTCGTTGATGACTTACGTCGGCTGGAAAGACATGAAATCGGCCATGCGCTATGTTGAAGCGACGCCCTTTCTCGGCATGACCCGGGCATCCCTCGAGTGATTCAAGGTTTCTTCTATTAATACAGTCTCTTGATAGTGAAAACCAATCGTCAGCATCAGGTTTGCCAATGAGCCATCGGCCAGGAGAGTGGGTAGGATTCACCTCATCAACTTACTAAGCCCTTCTACAAACCTGACGGAGAGTCAACGATGCCTATCATCAACAGCCAAGTAAAACCGTTCAAAGCTACCGCCTACAAAAACGGCAACTTCGTAGACGTGACTGATGCTGACCTGAAAGGCAAATGGTCTGTCGTCTTCTTCTACCCAGCCGACTTCACCTTCGTCTGCCCAACCGAACTGGAAGACCTGGCTGACAACTACGCCGAATTCCAGAAACTGGGCGTCGAAATCTACAGCGTTTCCACCGACACCCACTTTGCCCACGCTGCCTGGCACAACACCTCGCCAGCCATTGGCAAAATCCAGTACACCATGATCGGCGACCCGACCCTGACCATCTCCCGCAACTTCGACGTGCTGATCGAAGAAGCTGGCCTGGCAGACCGTGGCACCTTCGTGATCAACCCTGAAGGCCAGATCAAAATCGTTGAACTGAACGATGGCGGCGTTGGCCGTGACGCTTCCGAGCTGCTGCGCAAAATCAAGGCGGCCCAGTACGTTGCTGCTCACCCGGGCGAAGTCTGCCCAGCCAAGTGGAAAGAAGGCGAGGCCACCCTGGCTCCGTCCCTGGACCTGGTCGGCAAGATCTAAGTCTGTGAAATGCCAAGGGCGGGTTACCGCACCTAAGTAAGCTGCATCCGCCCTCGAAACGCCCGGGCGAGATTCGCTCGGGCGTTTTTTTGTCTGCAATAAACCGAATTAATAGGAAATCGCCCGTATGTTGGACGCCAATCTTAAAGCTCAGTTGAAGTCATACCTGGAACGGGTCACCCAGCCGATCGAGATCGTCGCCTCCCTCGATGACGGTGCGAAATCCCAGGAAATGCTTGCCCTCTTGCAGGATGTAGCCAGCCTTTCGACGCTGATTACCCTGAAAAGCGATGGCAATGATGCGCGCAAGCCATCGTTCTCCATCAACCGCCCGGGTGCCGATATCAGCCTGCGTTTTGCCGGCATCCCAATGGGCCATGAATTCACTTCGCTGGTGTTGGCGCTGCTGCAAGTCGGCGGCCACCCCTCGAAGGCCAGTGTCGAAGTGATTGAACAGATTCGCGCCCTTAAAGGCGAGTTCAGCTTCGAGACTTACTTCTCGCTGTCGTGCCAGAACTGCCCGGACGTGGTCCAGGCGCTGAACCTGATGGCAGTATTGAACCCGAACATCCGCCACGTCGCCATCGACGGTGCGCTGTTCCAGGCAGAAGTCGATGATCGTCAGATCATGGCCGTGCCCAGCGTTTACTTGAATGGTGTGAACTTCGGCCAGGGCCGCATGGGCCTGGAAGAAATCCTCGCCAAGCTCGACACCAGCGGTATCGAAAAAGCCGCCGAGAAAATCAGCGCCAAAGATGCGTTCGACGTACTTGTCGTCGGCGGTGGCCCAGCGGGTTCGGCAGCGGCTATCTACGCTGCACGTAAAGGCATCCGTACCGGTGTTGCAGCCGAGCGCTTCGGCGGGCAGGTGCTGGACACCATGTCGATCGAGAACTTTATCTCGGTACAGGAAACCGAAGGGCCGAAACTCGCCAGCGCCCTGGAGGCCCACGTGCGTCAGTACGACGTGGACATCATGAACCTGCAGCGTGCTACTGCGCTGATCCCGGCGAAAAACAACGGTGAGCTGCACGAAATCCGTTTCGAAAGCGGTGCGACCCTCAAGTCCAAGACCGTGATCCTGGCCACCGGTGCCCGCTGGCGCGAAATGGGTGTACCGGGTGAGCAGGAATACAAGGCCAAGGGCGTGTGCTTCTGCCCGCACTGCGACGGCCCGCTGTTCAAGGGCAAGCGCGTGGCGGTGATCGGCGGCGGTAACTCCGGCGTTGAAGCAGCCATCGACCTGGCCGGTATCGTCAGCCACGTGACCTTGCTTGAGTTTGACAGCAAGTTGCGCGCCGACGCCGTGTTGCAGCGCAAGCTGTACAGCCTGCCGAACGTTGACGTGATTACCAGCGCGCTGACCAGTGAGGTCAAGGGGGATGGCCAGAAAGTTACCGGCCTGGCCTACAAGGATCGCGACAGTGGCGAGTTCAAGACTATCGACCTGGAAGGCATCTTTGTACAGATCGGTTTGCTGCCCAACACCGACTGGCTCAAAGGCACTGTGGAGTTGACTCCACGTGGCGAGATCATCGTCGATGCACGTGGTGAGACTTCGCTGCCAGGCGTTTTTGCCGCCGGCGACGTAACGACTGTGCCGTACAAGCAGATCGTGATTGCAGTAGGCGAGGGCGCCAAGGCTTCCCTGAGTGCTTTCGATCACCTGATCCGCACTTCCGCCCCGGCGTAAATTCCGGCCCGGAAATGAAAAACCCCATGAGTGATCATGGGGTTTTTTATTGCCGGCGGAACCTTACAGCGGCGTTGGCTGAATGATTTCAACCCAGTACGCATCCGGGTCTTTCACGAAGGCCAGGCTTTTCATGCGGCCGTCACTCAGGCGCTTCTGGAAGTCGCAGCCCAGTTCTTCAAAGCGCGCGCAGGCAGCAACGATGTCCGGCACCGAGATGCAGATATGGCCAAAGCCACGCGGGTCGGTGTTGCCGTTGTGGTAGGCAAAGTCCGCGTCGTTTTCGGTGCCGTGGTTGTGGGTCAGTTCGAGGATGCCCGGGATCGACTTCATCCACTGGGTGCGGGCGGCAGCGTCGGCCGGGATCTGGGCCTTGTCGACCAGGGCCAGGAAGTACAGGCTGAATTCGGCTTCCGGGAAGTCACGTTTTTCAACCAGGGAAAAACCCAGTACGCGGGTGTAGAAATCCAGCGACTTGGTGATGTCCTTGACCCGCAGCATGGTGTGGTTGAATACGAAGTTCGTGGTGGCGGCGTCAGGCTGGGCGGTGACGCCCGGGAAAGTGTTCAGTTCGTGCAGGCTCATGGGCCCTCCAGAGAAAAATGGGGCAAACGTGGCTCCGGTTGGAGCATCCCTTGGCTTGCGGCTGGCATCCGTGCAGCCGGTCCATGATACGCAGCCCTGCCGGTTGCGCCAAATGAAAAAGGTCACGCAACCCTTGCGGCCAGCGGGTGCAGGGGCCCAAACTTTGTCGCTTGAACCTTGAGTGTTTTTCGTAATGACCGGATTTCGCGCACCGTTGTTGAGTACCCTGGGCCTGTTGCTGGGCAGCACCGCTGCATGGGCGGCTGACCCGGAAATTCATTGGCCCAGCGGCTGGCAGGTAGAGGAAGTGGCGCCCGACGACCAGGCCCCGGCGCAACCGTCGGCGGTGTCCCGCCAGCGGGCCATAAAGAATGATGAGAATGGCGCGACCTTGATGGTCATGGAGTTGACGGGCACGCCAATCGAAGCGGGGCATACGGTCAACCTGCAAGGCGTGCTGCTGGAAATGCGCAAATCCATCCAGAAGGACTTTGCCCAGGGTGGTTATCAAAGTGTGTGCACCAAGATGCACCCCACAACATTGAGCCGGCTTGAGGCATTGGAAACTACCTGTGTAATCACCGAGAACGGTCGGCATGTGCTGTCGCAAACGTTGGTGGGGGCTGTCGATACCGATAAGGCCTATGTTTTTTCATACGCAGGCCAGGCCGACGCTTACGAATCAAGCAAGGATGAAGTCAGTTCGGTGCGTGACAGCCTTAAACTTTGAGCGTTGTAGGCATCGCGACAAATAAGTCGATTTGAACAAAGTGAAATGTTTTTTAAAGTTCGCTTTTGAAAGTGCCAGCGTCCTGATTTGTTTCACTATCGATGCCTGTAAACAAAAAAGCCCTGCATGTGCAGGGCTTTTCTTAGTGCGTTTGTACTAGCCGCAAAGCATTAGCCGCGAAGCCAGGAGTCTACAGTGGCTGCGCCGTACTGTTCTTTCCACGCCTTCAGGCCGCGATGGTTGCCGCCCTTGGTTTCGATCAGTTCACCCGTGTGCGGGTTGTGGTAAACCTTGACGACGCGGGCACGGCGCTGTTTGGGTGCGGCAGCGACGGAAGCGCCGGACTTGCCCGGGTTAGGATCCAGGATGGAGATGATGTCGCGCAGGCTTTTGCCGTAGGTCTTCATCAGCCCTTGCAGCTTTTCTTCGAATTCGATTTCTTTCTTCAAACCAGCATCGTTCTTCAGGGATTCCAGCTGGGCAAGCTGCTCTTGAAGGGCTTTTTCTGCTGCGCGAAATTCGGCGAGTCTGGACAAAATCTATACTCCAATAGTGTATTTGGCTGATATCTACTGCAAACAAAGCGATAAGCCAAGAGCCTTAAGGCGACTCAATGAAAGTGGCCTTCCTGCCAATTCAGCACAGGCAGGAAAAATTGTAGTAGTTAATCAGTCATGAGTAAATCATGTCTTTTGTATAAATAACAATATTTCCGTTGAAGTGGCTGGCTATTCAATGGCTGTTCAGGAATCTAATGAACTCGTCGCAAGGTACAGGCTTGCCAAACAGGTAGCCTTGCAAGAAATCAACGCCTTGGGCCGCCAGATAGTCGCATTGTTCTTGTGTTTCGACGCCTTCGGCAACGATGCCCAGGTCCAGCTTGGCAGACAGTTCAATGATGCTGTCGAGTATATGCCGCGAGAGTGCATCAACACCGATCATTGCCACGAAGCTTTGATCTATCTTCAAGTAATCGACATTGAAGTTGCGCAAATAACCCAGGCTGGAGTGGCCGGTGCCAAAGTCGTCGATCGCGATCATTACCCCCATTTCATGCAGCGCCTGGAACAGCTGGCGGGTGATATCCGTGGGTTCGATCAACTCGCGCTCGGTCAACTCCAGGACCAGGATCACCTTGCCCGGCGGGAAGGCAGCGAGGAACTCCCGGCAGTCCTCCACCAGCTCCAGGTCGTGACAATGGCGAGCGGTAATGTTGATGCCCACGTGAAAATTGTCGGCAAACTGCGCGGTGTGGGGCGCCAACTGTGCGGCGGTCTGGCGCATCAGGGCGCGGGTCATCGGTACGATCAGGCCCGAATGTTCGGCCAGGGGAATGAACAGGTCCGGGCGCACCAGACCTTCCCTGGGATGATTCCAGCGCATCAGCACTTCACAGCCGGCCCACTGCCGGATGTTGTCGCCACGCACCACTGGCTGGTAATAGGGCACAAATTCATTGGCGCCCAGGGCCCGTTGCAGTTCCAGGGTCGGTGCCGATGAGCGCTTTTGCAGCCAGTGGGCGAGGATGCCTGCCAGCACGCCGAAAAACACCACCAGAACGAACAGCGCGGGATACCGCGCCCGCATGTAGCGCCAGGTTTCACCCTCCGGCATCCCGGCTTCCACGCTGTAGGTATACCGCGTGGAGTCGAGATGATGATGCGCGACGGAAAATGTCGGCAGCGCTGTGCTGTGCACCTTGCCATCCGCCGCCAGCCAGTTAGGCCCCACCTGCAACACCAGGTCGGTATATCGGCTGATCAGGCGCAACGCGTTGGTCAAGTGGTAGCCATCAATGGAGGCGAAGGCCCCCCGGTCTCCCTCGGTGAGGCGATACACCAGCAATGCGGTGTCGGGTGTCACCGGGTTGCCTTTCATCAGCCAGAGACGACCGCCGACGTAGTCCTCAGGGTTGACCGGTGACTGGTAGTTGCCACCAAACAACGAGCTGCAATAGATGTTGCGCTGCCAGGACAAGGTGGTGGCGCGCACGAACGGCCGGCGGGTGACCTGTTCCCGCAGCTTCAGTTGAGTCGGGTTATCACATTCATGGCCGGCCAGTGGCAGCAGGTCCTGGGCGGCGAGGGCGGTGTTGTCGAGCATCAGGTCAAACTGGCGCACGGCCTCCTGGGCGGTTTGCGCGGTGCTGTGCTCGAGGGTGCGCCCGGCTTGCCAATACAGGATAAGCACACCCAGCAAAATGGGCAGCGCGCCACTGAGCAGGGTGATCAGATGGCGAGTAGAGGCCTTTCGGGGGCCTTTGACGGTCAGTGGCATTTGCGCAGCCTGTAGCGGGAGAGGGCAATAGGACGCTCAAATGCGGTCGGGACAACCTCGGTGGCCTTCCAACAAAGCGTATCGGTATTGGCCATGATAGATGGCGGCAGGCGTCTGTGCATGTTCAATAAAGCTTCAACCGTGTGGCCAGTTGAATAAATGCCAGGGTTGCCGGCGAGGACTGCCGACGGTCCAGTACCGCCAGCCCCACCTGGCGTTTGACGGCAGGCTTGAGCGGTTTGATCAGGTAATCCGCCTGCGTGGATTCAGGCAGCGACAACTCGGCAACAATGGTCACGCCGTCGCCCCGGCGCACGGTGTCCAGGGTGCTGAGCAGCTGTGAGCAGCGGTAACGCACATCCGGCTGCAACCCTGCACCGACGAACAGCCTTGAGACCAGTTCGGCCGAACCGGCCTGGGTCAGGATAAAAGGTTCACCACACAGCGCTTTCAGGCTGACACTTGGCTGCGCGCCCAAGTGATGCCCCAAGGGCAGCAGCGCGACCAGTTGGTCCTCAATCAACGGGAACGTATCGAAGCGCTCTTCAGGCAGCACCACAAACCCAACGTCGACGCGCCGCTCTTCCAGCCACTGCGTCACCTGGCGATCGGGGCCTTCGTCGACATGCACCTCGATGCCCGGATGCTGCTCGCGAAAATGCTGCAGGATCGCGGGCAACAAGCGAATCGATGAGGTCGGCCCGAACGAGCCGATGCGCAGCGTGCCGCGCTTCATCCCGCGGGCATCGGCGGCTTCCTGTTGCAGCGTGTTGGCCAACCCGAGCATGGCCCGGGCGCGCAACAGCAGTTGTTGGCCGATATCGCTGAGTTCGACCTGGGACTGATGACGTCGGATCAACTCCACACCCAGTTCCTGCTCCAGGGATTTGATCGCATGGGACACCGCCGATTGGCTGATGCCCAGGCGATTGGCGGCGCTGGTGAAACCTTGCAGTTCGGCCACCAGGGAAAAGATTTCCAGTTGGGTAAGGGTCATGAGTATTTACTCATTTTACGATGATCGGGGATTAGCCAAACAATAAGCCAATCCCGTGTCTTGTGAGTAGAAATCTGATGAACCCGAGCCCTGACCGTCTGACATATCTGAAGCTGGCGGCCGTGACCATGATCTGGGGCGGCACCTTCGTTGCCGGGCGCTATCTGGCGGCAGGCCTGGACCCACTGTTGGCGGCGACCGTGCGCTTTGCACTGGCCAGCCTGGCGCTGCTGGCCTTCCTGGGCGCCGCGCGTATTCGCCTGGTGCGTCCGACCACCGCGCAATGGGTGCAATTGATGGTGCTGGGCTTTTTCGGGATCTTTTTCTACAACCTGTGTTTTTTCTACGGCCTGCATTACATCAATGCGTCCCGGGCGTCGTTGATCGTGGCGCTGAACCCGGCAGTGATTGGCCTGGCCTCGTGGCTGCTGTTCAAGGAACGCCTGGGCTGCTTCAAGCTGGTGGGGATCGCGCTGTGCCTGGGTGGCGCAGGGCTGGTGATCGTCAGTCGCAACCCGCAGTTGCTGCAGGGCACGGCAGATGCGTGGGTCGGCGACTTGCTGATTTTCGGCTGCGTGGTGGGGTGGGGCGTGTACTCGCTGTTTTCCCGGGGTCTGAACCAGCGCCTGGGGCCGTTGCAAACCGTGACCTGGTCGATCCTGCTGGGCACGCTGATGCTGACGATCACCACGCTGGTGACGGGTCGGCTAACGATGGCCGCATTGGGCCGGATTGATCTGCCCCAACTGATGAGTTTGCTGTACCTGGGCGTGCTGGGCTCGGCACTGGCCTACATCGGCTACTACGATGGCCTGCGCCGCATCGGCGCCACCCGTGCGGGTGTATTTATCGCCCTCAATCCGCTCACGGCAGTGATCTGCGGCGCATTGCTGCTTGGCGAGCAACTGACCGTGCCGATGCTGCTGGGTGGGGCGGTCATCCTGCTGGGCATCTATCTGTGCAACAAACCCCTTGCGCGGGCCAGGGCAATGGGGATTTGATAAGAGTACGGACAAATCTGTTTACGCTGTGTAGAATCGATTTACGCATACAAGAATAAGGACTTGCGCTAACGCAAGCCTCGCCCGTCAGAGACTGATGTAACCATGAAGCTACTCGGGTCCCCCCTCATCTTTGGTGACTTCCTCGCCCGCAGCGTGCGGGGTATCTCCTGTGCGCCACCCGCTGACCTCATCCTTGCTCGCAAATAAACATTTGTTAATTACAAGAATGATGATGAGGCACCGAAAATGGCAGACCTGTACGAAAACCCAATGGGCCTGATGGGCTTTGAGTTCATCGAATTCGCATCGCCAACCCCGGGCACCCTGGAGCCGATCTTCGAGATCATGGGCTTCACCAAGGTCGCGACCCACCGTTCCAAGAACGTACACCTCTACCGGCAGGGCGAGATCAACCTGATCCTCAACAACGAACCCAACAGCATCGCCTCCTACTTTGCGGCCGAGCACGGCCCGTCGGTGTGCGGCATGGCGTTTCGCGTCAAGGACTCGCAACAGGCCTACAACCGGGCCCTGGAACTGGGCGCCCAGCCTATCCATATCGAAACCGGCCCGATGGAGCTGAACCTGCCGGCGATCAAGGGCATTGGCGGCGCGCCGCTGTACCTGATCGACCGCTTTGGTGAAGGCAGCTCGATCTATGACATCGACTTCGTGTACCTCGAAGGTGTCGAGCGCAACCCGGTGGGCGCGGGCCTCAAGGTCATCGACCACTTGACCCACAACGTGTACCGCGGCCGCATGGCCTACTGGGCGAACTTCTACGAGAAGCTGTTCAATTTCCGTGAGGCGCGCTATTTCGACATCAAGGGCGAATACACCGGCCTGACCTCCAAGGCCATGAGCGCCCCGGACGGCATGATCCGCATCCCGCTGAACGAAGAATCGTCCAAGGGTGCCGGGCAGATCGAAGAGTTCCTGATGCAGTTCAACGGCGAGGGCATCCAGCACGTTGCCTTCCTCACCGATGACCTGGTCAAGACCTGGGATGCGTTGAAGAAGATCGGCATGCGCTTCATGACCGCGCCGCCAGACACCTACTACGAGATGCTCGAAGGCCGCCTGCCGAACCACGGCGAGCCGGTGGATCAACTGCAGGCACGGGGCATCCTGCTGGACGGCTCGTCAGTGGCGGGGGACAAGCGCCTGCTGCTGCAGATCTTCTCGGAAACCCTGATGGGCCCGGTGTTCTTCGAGTTCATCCAGCGTAAGGGTGACGACGGCTTTGGTGAAGGCAACTTCAAGGCACTGTTCGAATCCATCGAGCGCGACCAAGTGCGTCGTGGTGTGTTGACCGCTGACTGATCGCCTGGGCGACACACAAAAAAGCCCGACCGGGATTGCACCCGGCCGGGCTTTTTGTTGCCCGGCAGAAACATCGGGACACAGGCGGTTGCTAGCGGCCAGGAACGGAATTCACTGCCAGCGTTACTCAGTGTCATATGCCCAGTTGAGGTTCATGTATGACAGTCATTGCGCACACCGGTAGTCCACCTCCAGGTTTGAATCAGGCAGCAGCCGTCAACGACGAACCGGCCATCAGTCCCTTGGCCCCAACTGTTCCCTCCCCATTAAGTCCTGCCACTGTCGCCCGCGTGACGTTTTCCTCGAACGTGGAATGGAGCAGTGCGCAGGGCGAGCTGACCGCCGCAGGCGTCGAACTGGCCAATGCCGTATTGGCCCCGGGTACCTCATCAACCGTCGGCGCGCAGGTCTGCACGTTCGCGGTGGACGGGATCCAGTCGAGCGACATTCTGGTGGTCAAACGCGTACCCGCCTCTGAAACCGGAACGAATGTCCTGTTGTATATTCCTGACGTTGAGGGCAATTCGTTCTTCGAATTCAATAACCTTGGAGAAATGAACGCCTGGCTCAAAGAGGTCGCCACCGACCCTGACAAGTTGGATGTATTTGCCGGGCATTTTTCCCGCAATGCACCTGCCGATCAGACAAAGCGGGTAAAAGACACGATGACGCGCTTCGCAGCAGGCGATATCAATGCCGTGGTCGGGCCTTTTGGCTACGAAAAGGGCGATATCTTCAATCGCCTGGACAAGCACACAAGCGTGCCGCCGGTACCGGTCAACGGGCTGACGGGGACCTACCTGAAAGTTGAGACCCGTGATGGCCGGGTGACTTTCGCAGGCACACGTCCGGACGGAGAAACCGTACTCTATCAGTACGATGCCTACGGCAACTTCCATGGAGGAGGTAACAAGGGCAACTTCTACTTTGTGAAAAACGGCCTGAACAATGACCAGCCGCTGTCGCCTGTCTCGCGAGAGCAATACTTGAAAACGGTCGTCAGTGTCAGCCTGGATAATGTAGGTGCCAACGATTTATGGGGGCTGTTCGACGAGTTCATCCGCCAACTGAAGAACCCGGGTTCAGGCATTGGGACGGCCTTGATCGCACTGGGCGTGCCTGCGGATGTGGCGCAGTCCATCGAAAAAATCGTCAAAAACCCCGTCACCGGCACCTTGCTTGAACTCAACCATGGCAACCGGCTCGGTAAGCTGTTTGGCGTTGAAAAGGCGCAAATGGACGCCGCACTGACGCAAATAGGCGACGAAATCCAAGGCAGGATTCCGTATTACGGGGCCATCCGAGGGGGGTTGTCGCAAACGGCTGTAATGCTCGAAATGGCAGCAAAAAAAAGCGCTGTCAGGCCTTCTGCTGACGCACCAAATGCTTGAAGCCTTCAAACACCAGCACCATCACCGCGAGCCAGATCGGAAGATACGTCAGCCATTCCCCCTCCTTGATGCTTTCGCCCAACAACAAGGCCACGCCGAGCAGCAGCACCGGTTCTACATAGCTGAGCAGCCCGAACAGGCTGAAGGCCAACAAGCGGCTGGCGACGACGTAGCACACCAGCGCCGACGCACTGATCAAGCCCAGCATCGGGATCAAGGCGTACAAGCCCTTGTGGGCGTCGAGCACGGCAAAACCCTGTTCGCCGCTTTGCACGAACCACAGTGCCACCGGCAACATCAGCGCCATATCGAGCCACAGCCCGCCGAGGTGGTCGGTCTTCAGGCGTTTGCGCAGTACGAAGTAAACCGGGTAGCCGATAATCACTACCAGGGTTGCCCAGGAGAATCCGCCCACCTGATACAACTCGTTCAGCACACCAGCACCGGCGAAGAACACCGCAATCTTTTGCAGGCGTGACAATTGTTCGCCATACACCAGCCGACCGGTCAGCACCATCGTCAATGGCAGCAGGAAATAGCCCAGCGATACATCCAGGCTGCGACCGTTGAGCGGCGCCCACATGAACAGCCACAACTGCACCCCCAGCAGCGCCGAAGACACCACGACCCCGCCGATCAGCGCGGGTTTGGCCGCAACCAGCCGAACCAGTTCCCACACCCGTCGCCACTCGCCGCTGACAATCATGAACACGGTCATGCAGGGCACCGTCAACAACATGCGCCAGCCGAAGATCTCCAGGCCGCTCAAGGGCGTCAGCAGCGACGTGAAGTAATACATTACGGCAAACAACACCGAGGCCAAGACCGATAACACAACACCTTTAGACACACTGTCCTCACGAAAGCCGATTGATACAAAAGAAGGGGGGATTTCAGGGAGGGAATATAGTGCTTTTGAGGTGAGATGTTTGCTCTGTTTTGGAGCGGTTTATGGGAGGATTTCTCAGGTCCCCCCATAAAAGGGACTTATGGCCGGGCAACTCGCCCCGACACAAAGTGGCTCACATCATTGAACCCTGGCGTCGACGCATGCCCTGGCGTGACCAGCGAGTCGATGAATGCTTCGTCCTCCGCCGTGATCTTCACCTCCAGCGCGCCGGTGTAGGCATCCCACTGCGCCTCGGTGCGCGGCCCGACAATCGCCGAACTGACCGCCGAGTTGTTCAGGACCCAGGCAATCGCGAACTCGACAATCCCCACGCCACGGCCCTGGGTGTATTGCTGGATCTGCTGGGCGATGCGCAGGGATTCAACGCGCCATTCGGTTTCCAGGATGCGCTTGTCCTGGCGCCCGGCACGGCTGCCGGCTTCAGGCGTTACGTCCGGCGCATATTTGCCGCTGAGCACGCCACGGGCCAGCGGGCTGTAAGGCACCACGCCCAGGCCATACGCGGCGGCGGCGGTGATCTGCTCCACCTCGGCCTGACGGTTGACGATGTTGTACAGCGGCTGGCTGATGATCGGTTTGTCCACCCCCAGGCGCTCGGCCACGCGGATCACTTCGGCGATCCGCCAGCCGCGGTAGTTGGACAAGCCCCAGTGGCGGATCTTGCCCTCGCGGATCAAGTCGCCAATCGCTGAAATCGTGACTTCCAGTGGCGTGTTGTGGTCTTCGCGGTGCAGGTAATAGATGTCCAGGTAATCGGTGTCGAGGCGCGTCAGGCTGGCTTCCAGCGCATTGAAAATCCGCTTGCGACTCAGGCCGCTGCGGTTCGGCAGGCCATCCGCCGGGCCGATGCCGACCTTTGAGGCCAGCACCCAATCCTGGCGCTGGCGGGCGATGGCTTCGCCGACGATTTCCTCGGAGCGCCCGCCGGTGTAGACGTCGGCGGTGTCGATAAAGTTGATGCCTTGATCCCAGGCCTTGTCGATGATGCGCAGCGAGTCCTCGGTGTTGGTCTGCTCGCCAAACATCATGCTGCCCAGGGTCAGTGCGCTGACCTTCAACCCGGACTGGCCCAGTGTGCGGTAAATCATCGTGAACACCTCAAAAGGGGGAGACAGGCCCTATCCAATACCAGAGAGCAAGGCTCTGGAACAAGCCCCGCGACGGTTATTGCGGTAATAGTTCGGCGCAGCGCAGTTGCAGGAAGCGGTGCAGTACCTTGACCCGCTCCGACACCTGCAACCGATGGGGACACATCAGATTGAACGGGGTCGGTTCGCCTTGCCAATCGGTGAGCAACGGCACCAGGCGCCCGGCCTTGATATCGCGCGCTACATCCAGCCGCGCTTTATAGGCGATGCCGTGCCCGGCCAATGCCCAGCGCCGCACGATCTCGCCGTCATCACTGAGGTAGTCGCCGCCGACCTCGACTTCCTGCAACACCTCGCCCTGGCGAAAGTACCAGGTGTTGTTCGCCCGACCCTGGCGCATATAGCGCAGCGTGCTGTGTTGTGCCAGGTCCTGGGGGAGGCGTGGCGTACCGTGGCGCGCGAGGTAGTCGGGGCTGGCGCACGCCACCCGCGTGTGGTCGGGCACCACCGGCAACGCGACCAGGCTGGAGTCCCGTGGTACGCCGAAGCGCAGGGCGATGTCGACGGTTTCGCGGAACAGGTCGGCATTGCTGTCGTTGAGCAGCAACTGAAGGCGCACGTTCGGGTGTTCGAGCTTGAACTCATCCAGCCAGCCCAGCAGCACATTGCGCCCGAAATCCGAGGGCGCGGCCAATTGCAGTAACCCGCTCAGGCTCTGGCCTTGCTGCTTGACCGCCTGTTCGCCTTCCGACAGCGCCTCCAGTGCCACGCGCACACTGTCGAGGTAGCGCCGGCCTTCTTCGGTCAGGCGCATGCTGCGGGTGGAACGCGCCAGCAGCCGGATGCCCAGGCGGGTTTCCAGGCGCTTGAGGGCAATGCTCGCTGCGGCCGGGGTCAGGCTGAGGCTGCGGGCGGCTGCCGACAGGCTGCCGGTGTCAGCAGTGCGTACGAACACTTCAAGGTCGAGGATTGAGCTCATTTGTAAAAATCCTTTAAAGATCTTGTCGTTTTACCGGGATTTTTCAACGATTGCCAAGCTGGGAAGATGAAAGCTCATTTTCTCAGCCAGGTATTTCCCCATGACATCTCCCCTCAACGGCACAACCATCATCGTCATTGGCGGCAGCAGCGGCATTGGTGCCGCGGTGGCCAAGCAGGCCGTGGCACGCGGTGCCCATGTGGTGCTGGCCGGGCGGCGCTTGTCTTCAACCGTGGAGAACGGGGTGCGCAGCGAGCAGGTGGACGTGACCGACGCAGCCTCATTACAGCGCTTGTTCGAAACCGTGGGGCCGTTTGACCATCTGGTCTACACCGCAGGGCCTGCGGTGCAGGCCAAGGCGTTGATCGAGACCGACCTGAACCTGGCGCAAGACAACTTCAACGTGAAGCTCTGGGGTTCGCTGCGGGCGATCCAGTCGGCGCTGCCATTTCTCGCCGAGCGCGGCAGCATCACCCTGACGTCGGGGCAGTTGGGGCGCAAAACGGTTGCGGGGCAATTCATCAAGACCGGCATCAATGCGGCGACCGAAGCGCTGGGCAAGCAACTGGCCAAGGAACTGGCGCCACGGCGGGTCAATGTGGTCAGCCCGGGGGTGATCGACACCGAGGCGTATGCCGGATTGTCCGATGAGCAGCGACTGGCAATGTTTGCCAAGGCGGGCGGGGCGTTGCCGGTGGGGCGCGTGGGGCAGGCCGAAGAAGTGGCTGCCGGGTATGTGCTGGCGATGGAGAACGGGTTTATCACCGGTAGCGTGATTGATGTCGACGGCGGCGGATTACTCTAAAGGCAGCTGAATAAAAAAGGTCCCGCTTTCAGGCGGGACCTGCATTATCAGTAATAGGGCCGTGCTTAATAACGTGGCACCGGAACCGGTTGTGGCGGGTAGTAATAGCCTGGAGGCGGCGCCTGGTAATAGACCGGCGGCGGCTGTTGGATGTACACCGGCTGCGGTTGCACGTAAACCGGTTGCTGCTGCACATAGACCGGAGGCTGGGAGTTGGCGACCACCGAACCCACTACGAGACCGCCGACAACCGCACCCAGCAAAGCCGGGCCACCCCAGCCCCAACCACCGCCATGCCCGTACCCATAACCGTGACCCCAGCCATAGCCATATCCTCCACGGGCTTCTGCTTGCCCTGCGATGGCGAGGGTGGCAATGAGCAACATGGCTACTTTCATTTTTGAGAGTCGACTGATCATGATAAGTCCTCTACGTATGCACCGAACCGGTCTTGATAATATCCCCGGGCATAGGCTTCAGACAGCGGTTTCGGACGGGATGATGGAGTACGAAAGTAAAGGCTGGGTAAAGGTTGTAGCCTATTTGTTACCTGGAATGGGCGTAGAGGTTAATACGGCTGTCAGGCAGTTGTTTGCCTATAAAAACACGCCTTTATATGAGCAGATAGATGACCGGCGCCGCCCTTGATATCACGGCACCGGTCAGCGCTGATTCAAGCCTTGAGTGTGCGCGTCATGCGCAACGCCAGCACACTGCCCGCGACGATCACCGCCGCCAGCAGGTACAGCGCCAGGTCCGTAGACCCGGTGGCATCTTTCACAAACCCGACGATATACGGGCTGAGGAACCCCGCCATCTGGCCCATGGAGTTGATCAACGCCAGACCACCCGCTGCCGCACCTGCGCTGAGCATCGCGGTTGGCACCGGCCAGAACATCGGCAGGCCGGTGAGGGCACCCATGGTGGCGATGGTCAGGCCGAGGATCGCAATGGCCGGCGTGGTTGCAAAGTTCACCGCAATCACCAGCCCGATCGCGCCCATCAGCATCGGCACCACCAGGTGCCAGCGACGCTCCTTGCGCAAGTCGGCAGAGCGGCCCACCAGCAGCATGAACACCGCCGCCAGCAGGTACGGGATCGCACTCAGCCAGCCAATCACCAGGTTATCGCTGAAGCCCATGTTCTTGATGATCGATGGCAGCCAGAAGTTGATGGCGTACACACCGCTCTGGATGCAGAAGTAGATCAGGCCGAACGCCCAGATCGCCGGGTTCTTGAACACTTCCAGCAGCGAGTCGCTGGTAGTCTTCGGCTTGTTGGCCAGGTCGGTCGCCTGGTCGGCTTCCAGCACCGCGCGCTCATGGGGCGTGAGCCACTTGGCGTTGGCAAAGCTGTCGCTGAGCAGGAAGTAGGCGAGGGCGCCGAGGATCACCGTCGGCACGCCTTGCAGCAGGAACATCCACTGCCAGCCCGCAAGCCCGCCCTGGCCGGCGGCGAAGTGGTTGAGGATCCAGCCGGAGAACGGGCTGCCGAGCAGGCCGGATACCGGAATCGCCGACATGAACAGCGCCATGATCCGCCCACGGCGGAAGGTCGGGAACCACTGCGAGAGGTACAGCACCACGCCCGGGAAGAACCCGGCTTCAGCGGCGCCGGTCAGCAGGCGCAAGCCGTAGAAGTGCGTCGGTGTGGTAACGAACAACAGGCAGGTGGACAGGGCGCCCCAGACGATCATCATCAGCGCAATCCAGCGCCGTGGACCGAATTTGGTCAACGCCAGGTTGCTCGGCACGCCGCACAGCACGTAGCCGATAAAGAAGATCCCGGCACCGAGGCCGTACACGGTCTCGCTGAATTTCAAGTCGTCGAGCATCTGCAACTTGGCAAAGCCGACGTTGACGCGGTCGAGGTAGTTGAACAGGTAGCAGATGAAAATGAAGGGGATCAGGCGCAGGGTGATGCGCTTGTATACGGCGTTTTTATCGTCATCGGTGGCCTGGGTAACAGCGGCGCTCTGTGACATGGCAGTCTCTCTTTATTATGATTTTTTGCGATGCGAGGGTAACGTTGATCGCCCAACGAGTCTCGGCCACCTCAAGGGGTGCTGTCTTTGTGCTCGCGCACAGTGAAGCATGGTTTGCGCTGTGCCTATGAACAACCGGTTTTTTTCAGGAATTTAGCCCCATGTTCGAGCTGGATCATGACCTGGCGCAGGATATCGTCAATCGCACCATGGCGATCCTGCCCTATAACGTCAACGTCATGGACAGCCAGGGCCTGATACTGGGCAGCGGCGAACCCGAGCGGATCAACACCCGCCACGAAGGCGCGCAGTTGGTGCTGGCCAACGGGCGGGTGGTGGAGATCGACGGCCAGACCGCCAAGCACCTCAAGGGCGTGCAACCCGGGATCAACCTGCCGCTGCTGCACGACCAGCGCCTGATCGGCGTGCTGGGCATTACCGGTGAGCCGGAATTGCTGCGCACCTATGCCGAACTGGTGCGCATGACTGCCGAAATGCTGGTCAGCCAGCGTCACCAGCAAGCCGAGCAGCAATGGCGGCGCCAGCGCTGCGATGATCTGCTGGCACTGCTGCTGGCCGAGACCGGTGATTCGCCGCGCCTGGTGGATGAAGCCCAGCAACTGGGCCTCAAGCCGCAGCTGGCGCGCACGCCGTACCTGTTCGAGCTGGGCAGCGGCCAGTCGGCCGAGGCCTTGAGCGCCTGGCTGACCTCGCGCTACCCCGACAGCTGGTGCGTCAGCTCCGCGCAGTTTTCCCTGCTGTGGTGCCGGCCTGCGTCGGTGCAGGTCGATAACCCGCGCCTGCTGGAAAAGCTCGACGGCCTGGGCTGGAACATCCTGCGGGTCGCCGTCGGCGGGCAAGCGGACGGGTTGGCCGGCCTGCGCCGTTGTTACCGGCGAGTCGGCGACCTGCTCGCCTATGGCCGTGATGTGCTGCCCGAATCGCGGTTGCTGACCCTCAATCGCTACCGCCTGCCGGTCATGCTCTGGCGCCACCGCAACGACGACGCCCTCGACGAACTGCTCAACCCGCTGCGCAAGGTACTGGCCAAGGACAGCAACGGCCAGTTGCTGGCGACCCTGCGCAGCTGGTGCGACCACGACGGCCAAAGCCAGGCGTGCGCCGATGCCCTGGGGATCCACCGCAACAGCCTGCGCTACCGCATGGAACGCATCGCCGAGCTGAGCGGCGTCGACCCGCTGACCCTCGACGGCATGCTCGCGTTGTACCTGGGCGTGCAGCTATTGCCGCAAGCTTTGTCCAAATGAACAACAAACCCCAGCCACTCTTGTGCAATGGACCGGCGTTATTGCCGGTGCCAACTGGCAGCATGGGCGTTATAAAAACCGGAGAAAGCCCATGAAAATCATCATCGCCCCTGACTCGTTCAAGGACAGCCTGAGTGCCGAGGGCGTGGCGAATGCCATTGCCGAGGGGTTGGCCAGCGTGTGGCCCGACGCCGAGCTGATCAAGTGCCCGATGGCGGACGGTGGTGAGGGCACGGTGGAGTCGGTACTCGCCGCCTGCCAGGGCGAGCTGCGCACCAGCCGTGTGCAAGGGCCATTGGGCGGCAGTGTCGACGCGCATTGGGGCTGGTTGGCCGAGAGCCACACCGCAATCATCGAAATGGCCGAAGCCAGCGGCCTGCAACTCGTGCCACCGGGTCAGCGAAATGCGTGTTCCAGCAGCACCTTCGGCACTGGCGAACTGATCCGCGCCGCCCTGGATGCCGGCGCCCAGCGCATCATCCTGGCCATTGGCGGCAGCGCCACCAACGACGGCGGCGCCGGGGCGATGCTAGCCCTGGGTGTGCAGTTGTTTGATGCCGAGGGAGCAGCGCTGCCCCTTGGCGGCCTGGCGCTGGGCAAGCTATCGCGCATCAGCCTTGAACAACTGGATCCCCGCCTGAACGAAGTGCGCTTCGAAATCGCCGCCGACGTGAACAACCCTTTATGCGGTCCTCACGGGGCCTCGGCGATTTTTGGCCCGCAAAAGGGCGCCAATCCCCAGCAAGTCGAACAACTGGATGCGGCCCTCGGCCATTTCGCCGATCACTGCGCCAAGGTATTGCCCAAGGATGTACGTGACGAACCCGGCAGCGGCGCCGCCGGTGGCTTGGGTTTCGCCGCCAAGGCGTTCCTTGGCGCGCAGTTTCGCGCGGGTGTTGAAGTGGTCGCAGAGCTTGTTGGGCTTGAGCAAGCCGTGCGTGGCGCCGACCTGGTGATCACCGGCGAAGGCAGGTTCGACGCCCAGACCCTGCGCGGCAAGACCCCGTTTGGCGTGGCGCGAATCGCCAGGCAGCACAACGTGCCGGTGATCGTGATCGCCGGCACCCTGGGGGATGGCTACGAGCAAATGTACGCCCACGGTGTGGATGCCGCGTTCGCCTTGCCGTCCGGCCCGACTACCCTGGAACAGGCCTGCAGCGACGCACCGCGCCTGTTGCGCGAGCGCGCCTCGGACATCGCGCGGGTCTGGAAATTGGTGGCTTCGCGTTCCCGATGAGTGCAGTGCAGGGCTCGCCATTCTGAGGCTTTGCCGCCTACACTGGTCGGCCACGTGTTTTTCAAAGGACGAAACACCATGCACACACCTGAACCCAAGATCGTTATCACGCGCTTCACCGAGGCCCACCTTGAAGGCGTCGCTGCGCTCTACAACGACCCGGCTGTCTGCCGTCAGGTGCTGCAAATGCCTTTCCAGTCAGTCGAGGCCTGGCGCAAACGCCTGGTGCAGGACAACGAGCGGCGGCTACAGCTGGTGGCGCTGCATGCCGGTGAAGTGATCGGCCAGCTGGGTTTGGAACAGTATTTGCGCGTGCGCCAAAGCCACGTCGGTTCATTCGGCATGGGCGTCGCCACCGCCTGGCAGGGCAAGGGCGTGGGCTCCCGGCTGCTGGGCGCGGCGCTGGAGGTGGCGGATAACTGGATGAACCTGCACCGGGTGGAACTCACGGTGTACGCCGACAACGAAGCCGCCCACCGGCTGTACCACAAGTTCGGCTTCGAGACCGAAGGCCTGCTGCGCGACTACGCCGTGCGTGACGGCGCATTCGTCGACACCCTGACCATGGCGCGCATCCGCAAGCCGGCCTAGTCGTCCTGCAACGCAAACGCCACCGCAGCCTGCGCATGCAGCTCGGTGGTGTCCAGCAAGGGCAGGTCGCTGTGCTGCGGCTTGATCAACAGGCTGATTTCCGTACAGCCGAGGATGATGGCCTGGGCGCCACGGGCGGCCAAAGACTCGATCACCCGCTGGTACACCTCGCGCGATGCGTCGCTGATCACCCCGACGCACAACTCTTCGTAAATGATCCGGTGCACGGCCTGGCGCTCTTCAGCGTCCGGCACCAGCACGGTCAGCCCCTGTGCCGCCAGGCGTGACTTGAGAAACTCCTGCTCCATGGTAAACGCGGTACCCAGCAGGCCAACGCTCAGGGTGCCAGCTTCCACGGCCGCCGCGCCGGCAGCGTCTGCAATATGCAGAAACGGTATCGACACCGCCGCTTCAATCCGCGGCGCTACCAGGTGCATGGTGTTGGTACACAGCACGATGCACTCGGCGCCCCCGGCTTGCAGGCGGCGGGCGGCGTCTTCGAGGATCAGCGCCGCATCGTCCCAGCGCCCGGCGTGCTGGGCCTGCTCCACCGGGCCGAAGTCGACGCTGTACATCAACAGTTGTGCCGAGCGCAGCGGCCCGAGCTGGTCGCGCACGTTCTGGTTGATGATGCGGTAATACTCGGCGCTGGACTCCCAGCTCATGCCGCCGATAAGGCCGATGGTGCGCATGCGATGCTCCTGAATTGGACGGGCGAGGGCACCACATTACCCGCGCGCTGCGCTTTAGTCATACGCCGGTGTGCGGCATCTGCCATGATCAAGGCTCGCAACATGGGTCACCCAAGGAACACGGCAATGGACGATGTACAACAACTGGGCGAGATGCTGCGTCATTACGCCGACAGCGAAGCCCACAAGAAACAGCAGTTCGAAGTGCAGTCGGCCCATTGGGCGCAGAAGATCGGCGAGTTGTTCGGCCAGATCGAGCAGTGGCTTGCGCCTGTGAAGACGGTCGGTTTGCTGGAAGTGCAGCGCGAGGCGTACGTGGCTTCCGGCCCCAGCGTGCCGGTGGAGACCTCCACCTTCAAGACCGAGAAACTGACCATCCATATCGCCGGCAAACCGGTGGAGTTCGTGCCGGATGTGATGGGCGCCGGCGGTTTGATTTCGCTGTCGGTGATGGGCTTGACCGCCGCCCGCTACGGCAGCATTTCCCTGGTATTGCTGCCGGGGAAAAACGACTGGCTGTGGAAGAAAACCAACGGTTTGAAAGACCCGGATACGTTCGGCTTCGATGCCAACTTCCTGGCGTTGCAGTTGCAGAGCCTGATTCCCCGCGAACGCGGCTAGTCGCTCAATGTGGTGCTTGTGTGGGAGCGGGCTTGCTCGCGAAAGCGGTGTGTCAGTCGCTGTATATGTTGACTGAACCACCGCATTCGCGAGCAAGCCCGCTCCCACAATTAGATCTCTATATTGCCCCAGTCCTGCTTTGTTTCCTCAGGCGCCACCGCGTTGACCCGCTTGCCCGTGGCCAGCTCCACCCGCCGTGCCACTTCCGGGTCATCGGCGAACGGCGTCAGGCTGGCCTCATCCAGGCTCTCCTTCGACTGGCCCCGCAGGCAATACTCCACCGCGCCATACAGGCCGATCACCGCCGCCAGGTTCAGCGCTATCTCCCACATCAGGCGATCTGCGCGTCAAGCTGCGCTACCATCAAATCCGCCACACGCACGGTGCGCCAGGTGTTGTACGCCATCAGCAACATGCCGCTGAGGAAGAACACCCCGCCGACGAATCGCACCACAAATCCCGGATGGCTGGCCTGTAACGCTTCCACAAACGAGTAGGTGAGGGTGCCGTCATCGTTCACCGCCCGCCACATCAGGCCCTGGGTGATGCCGTTGACCCACATCGACGCGATGTACAGCACCGTGCCGATGGTCGCCAGCCAGAAGTGCATATTGATCAGCCCCACACTGTGCATCTGCGCGCGCCCGAAGATTTTCGGGATCATGTGGTACAGCGAGCCAAACGTGATCATCGCCACCCAGCCCAGGGCGCCGGCGTGGACGTGGCCGATGGTCCAGTCGGTGTAATGGGAGAGGGCGTTGACGGTCTTGATCGCCATCATCGGCCCTTCAAAGGTCGACATCCCGTAGAACGCCAGCGACAGCACCAGGAAGCGCAGGATCGGGTCGGTGCGCAATTTATGCCAGGCCCCGGAAAGCGTCATCATGCCGTTGATCATCCCGCCCCAGCTCGGCGCCAGCAGGATCAGCGACATCGCCATCCCCAGCGACTGCGCCCAGTCCGGCAGCGCGGTGTAGTGCAGGTGGTGCGGACCGGCCCAGATGTACAGGGTGATCAGCGCCCAGAAGTGCACGATGGACAGGCGATAGGAATACACCGGTCGCCCGACCTGCTTCGGCACGAAGTAGTACATCATCCCCAGGAAACCGGTGGTCAGGAAGAACCCCACGGCGTTGTGCCCGTACCACCACTGCACCATCGCGTCGGTGGCCCCGGAATACACCGGGTAGGACTTGAACCAGTCCACCGGGATCGACAGGTGATTGACCACGTGCAGCATCGCGATCACCACGATAAATGCACCGAAGAACCAGTTGCCGACGTAGATGTGCTGGGTCTTGCGCTGCACCACAGTGGTGAAAAACACGATCGCATAGGCCACCCACACCACGGTCATCCACACCGCGCCGCTGAACTCGATCTCGGCGTATTCCTTGGTGGTGGTGTAACCCAGTGGCAGGCTGACCAGCATGATCACGATCACCGACTGCCAGCCCCAAAAGGTAAAGGCAGCGAGCTTGTCCGAGTACAGCCGTACCTGGCAGGTGCGCTGTACTGCGTAGTAGCTGGCGGCGAATTGCGCGCTGCCGGCAAAGCCGAAAATCACCAGGCTGGTGTGCAGCGGGCGCAGGCGGCCGAAGGTGGTCCACGGCAGGTCGAGGTTCATCTCGGGCCACACCAGTTGCGAGGCGATCCACACGCCCATGGCCATGCCGACCACGCCCCAGACGATAGTTGCAATGACGAATTGACGCACGACCTTGTAGTTGTAGGCCTGTGCGGTTGATGGTGGTTGCATGCTTAGTCCTCCCACGGTTCCAAGTGGGCGGCACTGTAGGAAGTATGGGTAGAACAATACAGACTCAGACCCGGGTCATTAATACGGATCAGCCACTAACCTGCATTTTTCGCACGTTACCCCCGTCAATAAATCGTTTGTCCAACCCCCGCCCAATGACAAAACTGCAAGTCACTCGCAAAACAACAACGATTGGGCAAAAAACCATATGCAAATCGAGCGCAACTTTTACAACGGCCACTTCGCCGAACCTGCCAGCACCGCCCAAATCGCGGTCTACAACCCCGCGACCGAGGCCCAGGTAGGCCGGGTGTCCGCCGCCACCCCTGATGAAGCCATTGCGGCCGTCGATGCCGCCGCCAGCGCACAGAAAACCTGGGGCAAGCTCACCAGCATCCAGCGCGCCGAACACCTGCGGGCTTTCGCCGCCGCCCTCGAAACCTGCGCTGAAAGCATAGGCCGGGCGCTGGCCAGCGAATCCGGCAAAAGCCTCGACGACGCCAGCAACGAAGCGCGCTACGCCGCCCAGATCACCCGCTACCACGCCGAATGGGCGCGCCGCATCGAAGGCGAAATCATCCCCAGCGACACCCCGGACGAAAACCTGTTCCTGCAACGCGAGCCCATTGGCGTCGTGGCTTGCCTGATTCCGTTCAACTACCCGGTCTATACCCTGCTGCGCAAAATCGCCCCGGCGCTGATTGCCGGCAACACCGTGGTGGTGCGCCCGAGCAACAACACGCCGTTGTCCGCCTTTGAAATCGCCCGCGCCGTCGAGCAGTCGGGCATGCCGGCCGGCGTGATCAACATCCTGACCATGGACCACGCCACCGCCGCCGCCCTGTGCACCCACAAGGCCGTGGGCCTGATCACCCTGACCGGCAGCGTCAACGCCGGGCGCATCGTGCTCGACTACTGCAAGGCCAACATCGCCAAGCCGTCCCTGGAGCTGGGCGGCAAGACCCCGGCGATCATCGAGGCCGACGCCGACCTGGAAAAAGCCGCCAGCGACATCATCGCTTCCAAGACCACCCACTGCGGCCAACTGTGCACGGCCGTCGAGCGGGTGTATGTGCAGGAAAGCGTCTATGACCGATTCCTGGCCCTGCTCAAGGCCAAGATCGGCGCCGTCAAATTCGGTGACCGTGCCACGGATGCGGGCCTGATGGGCCCACTGGTCAACGCCAGCTCCCGGCAGAATATTCACGCCATGGTCGAGCGCGCCATCGCCGACGGTGCTGTACTGGAAACAGGCGGCGTACTCCCCGAAGGTCCGGGCCATTTCTACCCGCCGACGCTGCTAAGCGCCTGCCGCCAGGACATGGAAATCATCCAGGAAGAAATCTTCGGCCCGGTGCTGCCGGTGCTCAAGTACCGCGATATCGACGAAGCGCTGGCCATGGCCAACGATCACCAGTTCGGCCTGTCGTCGGTGCTCTATACCGAGAACTACCGCACGGCCATGAAAGTCGCCAACGCCATCGAGGCCGGCGAGTTGTACGTCAATCGCACCCCGGCCGACCCTTACCAGGGTTTCCACGCCGGCTGGAAACGCTCAGGGCTGGGCGGCGATGACGGCAAGCACGGGATGCTTGAATTCACCCAGACCCGTTTGGTGGTCATGAAGTACTGATTCACCGACCACCGGCTTCACCTCAATAAAAACAATTATCGGGGCACCTGCTCAGTGGGTGCCCGAGGTCTACAAGATGTCCAAGCCTGCACCCGTTGCCCAGGGTTTCGATGCCGTGTCCGCGGCTAAAAGCGACAAGGCCAGTCGCTACTTCCAATTGATGTTGCTGGTACTGGCTGCCGGGGCGATCTACCCGATCCTCTACCTGCGCCAGGTCTACCAGACCACCATGCTCGAGGTGTTCCAGATCAACCACAGCCAGCTGGGTTATCTGTACTCGATGCTCGGTACGATCTTCCTGCTCAGCTACCTGCCGAGCGGCTGGTTGGCCGATCGCCTGCCGCCACGCTTCCTGATCTTCTTTTCGTTGGTGGCCACCGGGGCCCTGGGTATCTGGTACTCCACTGTGCCGTCGATGACCGGCCTGATGATCATCTTCGGCTGCTGGGGCCTGACCACCGGCCTGACCTTCTGGGCTTCGGTGCTCAAGCGGGTGAAGATGATCGCCCATCACAGTGAGCAGGGCCGCTTCTTCGGCATCCTCGACGGCGGCCGTGGCCTGGTGGAAGCCTTGCTGGCGACCGTGGCCCTGGGGCTGTTCGCCTACGCCACCGAGACCCGCAGCCAAACTGCGGCCGAAGGCTTCAAGCACGTGGTGTACCTGTATTCGTTCGTGTGTATCGCCATTGGTTGTGTGCTGGTGCTGCTCAAGGACCCCAAGTCCATGGCCGAAACTGCGGCGGTCGAGAAGGGCAAGTTCAACCTGATCGCCGACCTCACCACCCTGGTGAAAATCCCCGAGCTGTGGCTGGTGACCGCCATCGTGTTCTGCGGTTACCACATGTTCTGGGCCACCTACAGCTTCTCCGATTACCTGCAAGGCAGCGGCATGACCGCCGTGATGGCCGGCACCATCACCACCATCAAGTTGTGGATGCGACCCATCGGCGGGATCGGCGGCGGCTGGCTGGGGGACAAGTTTTCGAACATCTCGGTGCTGATCGTCGCGCTGATGCTGGTGACCCTGGCGATGGTCGGCCTGATCGTGTTCCCGGCCATTGGCAGCCTCGGCTTGCTGATCGGCACGGTGATCTTTATCGGCCTGATGACCTACGCGATTCGCGGCCTGTACTGGGCGATCCTCGACAGCTGCAACATCCCGCTGCGCATCACCGGCCTGGCCATCGGCATCGTCTCGGTGGTGGGTTACCTGCCGGACACCTTTATCCCGCTGATCAATGGCTACCTCACCGACACATACCCGGGGCAGGTCGGCTACAACCTGTACTTCGGCTACATCGCCTTCATCGGCGTGCTCGGGACCCTCGCGGCCCTGACCTTGCGCGCCCGGATCAATCGTAAAAAATTCAACCAGACAGGTGCCTGAGATGAAAATCGTCGCCCTTGAAACCCATATTGTCGCCGTACCGCCGCCGCACATCGGCGGCATGTACTGGCTGTTCGTCAAACTGAAAACCGACTGCGGCATCGAAGGCGTGGGCGAGATCTACGCCGCCACCTTCGGCCCCAAGGCCATGCTGCCGATCATCGAGGACGTGTTCGAGCGCTACCTGCTCAACCACGACCCGCACCATATCGAGCGCTTCTTCCGCCAGGCGTACTCCAGCGGTTTCACCCAGCGCCCCGACCTGACCATGATGGGCGTGGTCAGCGGCCTGGAAATGGCCTGCTGGGACATCATCGGCAAGGCCGCCAACAAACCGGTCTATGAGTTGCTGGGGGGCAAGGTCAACGAACGCCTGCGTTCCTACACCTACCTGTACCCGGTCAACAGCAAGGGCGAGTACGACTACGACGACCCGGACCTGGCCGCCGAATGCGCGATCGAGAACATGAACAAGGGTTTCACCGCCGTGAAGTTCGACCCGGCAGGCCCGTACACCGCGTACTCCGGCCACCAGATCTCCCTGGAAGTGCTGGAACGCTGCGAAACCTTCTGCCGCAAGATTCGCGAGGCGGTGGGCGACAAGTGCGACCTGCTGTTCGGCACCCACGGGCAGATGGTGCCGTCGTCGGCGATTCGCCTGGCCAAGCGCCTGGAGAAATACGACCCGCTGTGGTTCGAAGAACCGGTGCCACCAGGCCAGGAAGAGGCCATGGCCCAGGTCGCGGCGAAGACCAGCATTCCCATCGCCACCGGCGAGCGCCTGACCACCAAGTACGAGTTCTTCAAGCTCTTGCAGGCCGGTGGTGCATCGATCCTGCAAATGAACGTGGCCCGCTGCGGCGGCCTGCTGGAAGCCAAGAAAATCGCGAGCATGGCCGAGGCCTACTACGCGCAGATCGCCCCGCACCTGTACAACGGACCGATCGGCGCAGCGGCGAGTTTCCAGTTAGCCACGTGCACGCCGAACTTCCTGATCCAGGAAAGCATCATGACCTGGGGCGGCTTCCATGCCGAAGTGCTGACCAAGCCGCTGCAATGGGAGGACGGCTACATCATCCCGTCCACCGAGCCGGGCCTTGGGGTGGAGCTGAACATGGACGTGGTGCGCAAGCACACGCCGTACACCGGCGAGCGGCTGCACCTGCAAATGGCGCCCACGCCTGCTGACGTGAAAGACACTTCGCCCGCCAAGGGCTAAAAAAAACGACTTATGCGGTAACCGTGAATGACATACGACTACATCATCGCCGGTGCCGGCGCCGCAGGTTGCGTCCTGGCCAACCGACTCTCCGCCTCGGGCGAGCATTCGGTATTGCTGCTGGAAGCCGGCGGCAAGGACAGCTCCTGGTGGTTCAAGATCCCGGTCGGTTTCGCCAAGATGTACTACAACCCGACCTTCAACTGGATGTACTACAGCCAGCCGCAAAAACAGCTGGCCGACCGTGCCATCTATGCCCCGCGGGGGAAGGTGCAGGGCGGTTCCGGCTCGATCAACGCCATGATCTACGTGCGCGGCCAGGCCCATGATTTCGATGACTGGGCGGCCAATGGCAACGACGGCTGGGGCTTCAAGGACGTGCTGCCGTACTTCCGCAAGCTGGAAAATCACCCCCTGGGCGACACCGAATACCACGGCAGCAGCGGCCCCATCAGCATCACCCCGATGAAGGGCCAGACTCACGCCATCTGCGATGTATTTCTCAAGGGCTGCGAGCAATTGGGCTATGGCCTGAGCGATGACTTCAACGGGCCGAACTTCGAAGGTGCGGGCCTCTACGACGTCAACACCCGCAACGGTGAGCGCTGCTCCAGCAGCTTTGCGCACCTGCACCCGGCGTTGGGTAGGCCGAACCTGACCGTGGAGTTGCATGCGCTGGTAGACCGCGTGCTGTTCGACGATCAGCAGCGCGCCACCGGCATCAGCGTGACCCAGCACGGCGTGGTTCGCACCTTTACCGCGCGCAAGGAGGTGATCCTGTGCGCCGGGGCGGTGGATACGCCGAAGATCCTGCAACTGTCGGGTGTGGCGGACAAGCAATTGCTCGCCGAACACAACATCCCGCTGGTCAAGGACCTGCCTGCAGTGGGGCAGAACCTGCAGGACCACCTCTGCGCCAGTTATTACTACAAGGCCAATATCCCGACCCTGAACGACCAGCTCAGTTCGCTGTTTGGCCAGTTCAAACTCGGCCTCAAATACCTGCTGACCCGCAAGGGCGCGCTGGCCATGAGCGTCAACCAGGCCGGCGGGTTCTTTCGCGGCAACGAAGGGCAGGCGCACCCCAATCTGCAGCTGTACTTCAACCCGCTGTCGTACCAGATCCCGAAAAACAACAAGGCCAGCCTCAAGCCCGAGCCGTATTCAGGCTTCCTGCTGTGCTTCAACCCGTGCCGGCCTACCAGCCGCGGGACGATCCGCATCGCCTCGAAAAACCCACGGGACGCGGCCTTGATCGACCCCAACTACCTGAGCACCCAAAAGGACATCGACGAGGTGATCCAGGGCAGCCGGCTGATGCGCAAGATCATGCAGGCGCCGGCGCTCAAGGGCGTGACGGTGGCCGAGGTATTGCCGGGGCCGGCGGTGCAAACCGATGAGCAGATGCTGCAGTACTTCCGCGAGAACAGCGGCTCGATCTATCACCTGTGTGGCTCTTGCGCCATGGGCTCGGACCCGCTGGTGTCGGTGGTGGACAAGCGCCTGAAGGTGCACGGGATGCAAGGGCTGCGGATTGTCGATGCGTCGATTTTCCCCAACGTGACCTCGGGCAATACCCATGCGGCGGTGTTGATGGTGGCGGAGAAGGGTGCGGATCTGATCCTGCAGGATGCCTGAATTGATCGTTCCCACGCTCTGCGTGGGAATGCATCCTGTGACGCTCCGCGTCACGACTTCAAGAGCAGACGCGGAGCGTCCAGGGCGGCGTTCCCACGCGGAGCGTGGGAACGATCATAGAGAGACCGTGTTCTGCCACTGGGCAACCGTTTCGGCACTGATGCTTACCCCACCACACACAATCACCACCACATCCTCAACCCCGGCAATCGCCCCATGCTCCAGATACGCCACGGCCAACGAAACCCCACATGCCGGTTCCACCAACTGGCGTAAATCATCGGCGTACCGCGCCACGCCTATCATCGCGTCGGCATCACTCAACACCACGCATTGATGGGCAAACCTGCCGATATGCTGCACCGGCCACGTCGCCACCTGGGTCGCGGCCAACGACTTGGCCACGGTATCGATCTTCGCCAGCCGCACGGGCTTTCCAGCCTCTACGGCAGCAGCAAACGAAGCCGCGCCCGCCGTTTCACACGCAATCACCTTGCAGCCGAACCGCCCATGACGCTCCAGGCCCGTCAGAACGCCCGCGAGCAGTCCACCGCCGCCCACCGAGGTCACGATGGCGCCCACCTGAGGGCAGTCCTCGAGAATCTCATCGATCATGCTGCTGTGGCCTTCCCACAACAGCGGGTGATCAAAGGCCGGCACATACAGTGCCTCAGGTGATTCGGAGAGTTGCAGCGCCAGCTCATTGGATTGATCCCACAGATCACCGTGCACCACCACCTCGGCCCCGGCCTGGCGGATGCGTGCGCGGGTGGCTTCGGGGGTGGTGGTCGGCACCACGATCCGCGCCTGTAACCCCAGGCCGCGCGCCGCGAAGGCCGTGGCCAGCCCGGCATTGCCGCCGGAGGGGCATACCACCGTGGTCTTGCCCTGGCTCGCCGCGTAGGCGCACAGCGTGGTCATGCCGCGCAACTTGAACGAGCCACAGGGTTGCAGGTTCTCGAGCTTCAGCCAGACCCGCCGGGTAGCGGTAGACAAGCCGGGGTGCAGGATCAACGGGGTGCGAATCGGCAGCATTTCACAAGTTCCTTTTGGGTGAGGCTGCCATCCTACCTCAGCTCGTGGCTGCCACCAGGGGTTCGGCCGGTGTCCTGCGGCGCGTCACATGGCTGATGCCCATGATGATCAACGGCGTGAACAGGGCGATGTAGGCGTTGTCGATGCCCCACGGATTACCGGCGAGGAACCAGCCGACGGTCGCGAGCAACGAGGCAATGATGCTCAGGAATGCCCCGGCCGCCGTGCCGAATTTCGGCGCGTAGAACACCATCAACACCAGCACGGCCAGGGAGGCGCGTAACGCCTTGCCGAGGAAGGCGATCATCAGCACCTTGTCCGAGGTCAGTGCCATGGCAATCGGCAACAGGCCGACAGCGATGGTCGCCAGGCGCACGAAGCGCAGGGACTTGGCGTCGCTTTTTTCCGGGTTGAACCATGGCTCGTAGAAGTCTCGCAGCAACAACGTCGCCGAGCCCATGCTCACCGCCGAAATGGTGCCGAACAGCGAGCCGGCAAGGCCTGCCACCACCAGCCCGGCCGTCAGTTGGTCCATGCTGGCGATCAGGGTGGGGAAGGCTTGCAGGGAGTCGACATGGGGGAACAGCACCGCGCTGCACATACCGATCAGTGCTGCGCCGATGCCGAACGGCACCATCAGCACCGCCACGTAGAAGCAGGCGCGCTGGGCCTTGCCTGCGTGGCTGACGGTGTTCACCGCCTGGATTACGTATTGGGTGGAGAAGATCGAACCGATCCCGGCGATCATCCAGGCGATGATCTGGCCCCAACCCACGGCGGTCCAGTCAAACATGCTGGCAGGCAATTGCGCTTGCAGCTGGCCGATGCCGCCCACCTGCTTCAGGCCGAACCACAAGGCCAAGCCGACGCCCAGGTATTTCAGGGCGGCGTGGACGAAGTTGGTGTAGATCACTGAGCGCATGCCGCCGATGCTGACGTATGCCACCGAGACTACGCCGACGATCACGATCGCCAGGGTTCGGTCTACTTGCATCACGCTGGCCAATACGGCGCCGCCGCTGGCGTAGATCGAGACGGCGACGATCTCCAGGGCAAAGATGGTGATGATCGACGTGGCGAAGCGGGTGCGTTGGCCGTAGTTGCGCGCGAGTACGCCGGAGATGGTGTTGTCGCCCAGGTCCTTGTATTTGCGCGCCAGTAGCCAGGCGAAGAGTACGAAGCCCAGGGCCAGGGCGAACAGGTTCCAGGCGGCGGAGATGCCGACCTTGAAACCGGTTTGGGCGGTGCCGATGCTGACTGCGGTGCCGATAAATTCCGAGAGCATCAGGAAGCCGATCAGGAACGCCGGGAAGTGGCCGCCGCCGGTGGTGTAGTTGTTGGCGCTGCGGGAGTGGCGGCGGACGCCGTAGCTGATCAGTGCCAGGCTGAGCATGTACAGGCCGGTGATGGACAGTACGATCCATGAGGAGTGGGTGGGCATTTTTTATACTCTTTAGGTATTTTTGTAATTGTGGGTAGTTTCCTCTGCTGGTTTTGCTTTCGTCTAATATCGGGTTGGTATGGTTTGATACTCTTTTGGTATGGGTGTATATCCGTTATCTGGGTAACGGCTACCTATGGTTTCGCTCTTACAGCGAGGGCCGCTGCGCAATACCTGCGTTCGGCCTCGGGCTTATTGGGGCAGTCAGATCAAGATCAAAAGCAAGAGCACGGCGGCCTGAAAGCCGACCTGAGTGTTAAAAGCCAAGCGCTTTTCTGTAGGAGCTGGCTTGCCGGCGATGCAGACACCTCGGTGCATCAGGTACACCCAGTTGATGCCATCGCCGGCAAGCCAGCTCCTACAGTGGACCGTGCCCGCTTTAGCTTCTGATTTGGCTTTTAACACTCAAGCCGGCTTTCAGGCCGCTGTAAGAGCGGAACCAATATCGGCCATCACCCAAATAACGGATATGCCCCCGATCTACCACCCCCGCAACCGCTCCCAAACCTGCACCTCACCATTCTCCAGCAGCGCGCCATAGCTGCCGAACTGCGTCCCCGTAGCACACGCATGGTTAGGCAAAACCCTCAGCCGCGTCCCCAGCGGAAACCGCTCAACCACATCCACCGCCACCCCGTCGAACCAAGCCACCCCATGCTCCTGATTCGCGCTGCCCACCAGCAACCCCTCGATCACCTCACCACCCTCGGTACACACCTGCCCATAACCAAAATCCCGCTTCTGCGACTGCGTCCCACGATCCCGACTCATCGCCATCCACCCCGCGTCGGTAATGATCCAGCCCTTTTCCACCTGATGCCCGATCACCGTAGTCAGCACACTCAACGCCAGCTCATCAATGCGGCACACCCCAACGTTATGCATCACCAAATCAAAAAACGCATAAACCCCAGCCCGCAGCTCAGTCACACCCTCCAGGCTCACCGCCGACAGCGCCGTGGGCGTCGAACCCACACTCACCTGCAAGCAAGGCAACCCCGCCCCCCGAATCACCTCGGCCGCTGCAACACAGCGCGCCCGTTCCTGCTCGGCAATCGCCCGCAACGCCTCAGGCGTATCCAGCCCGTAACTTTCCCCGGCATGAGTCAACACCCCGGCAAGCATCCCGCCGCCATACAGCAGCCTGGCGATCTCCAGCAACAGCGGATCCTGAGGCTTCACCCCGGACCGGTGCCCATCACAGTTAATCTCAATCAGCACCGCAAAAACCTCACCCTGCAGCGCACCAAACTCGACAATCGCCCGGGCCCCGGCAAGGCTGTCGGTGATCAGCGTCAGCGCACACCCCTGACGACGCAACGCCAACGCCTGAGGCAATTTATGCGGCGCCATCGCCACCGCATACAGAACGTCCCGAATGCCGAGGTCGAAAAAATACTCGGCCTCCTTCAACGTCGAAACCGTAATCCCCGTGGCCCCGGCGGCGATTTGCGCCGCCACCACCTCGGCACATTTATGGGTCTTCACATGGGGCCGCAAGCGCACACCCAAGTCATCGGCACGCTGCTGCATACGCAGGATATTGCGCTGCATCCGGCTCACATCCAGCAAAGCTGTCGGGGTTTCCATCGTGCACACTCCAAAAGGTAAATTGACGGTCTATCCAGTACTGGATATGTTGTCTGAATGAAAAAACACACTCCCGAACAAGCGGCCTTGATCAGCCAGCTCGAACAGATTGCCGAAGGCCTGAGCAAGACCTTCAGCCCGTTTTGCGAGGTCGTGCTGCACGACCTGCGCGACCCGCAGCACGCAATCATGGCCATCCACAACAACCTCTCCGGGCGCCAGCCGGGTGACCCGGCCACCGAGCTGGGCCTGGCGCGGATTGCCGATCCCGAGTACCCGCAGGTGATCGCCAACTACCAGAACCAGTTCGCCGACGGGCGTCAGGTCAAGAGCACTTCCATCGGCATCAAGGACTCCACCGGCAAGTACGTGGCGGCCTTGTGCATGAACGTCGACCTCTCGTTGTTCCGTGGCTTGCAGGGCATGCTGGAACAGTTCGGCTCGGTCAGCGGCGATCGGCCCGCCGAGTCTCTCGACCCGTCCGGTGCGGACGCCATTCGTGCGCGCATCGACCAGTTCGCCGCACGCCTGGCGACCACCCCACGAGCCCTCAAGGCCGCCGACCGGCGCCTGCTGATGCAAGAGCTGAAAGAAGCCGGCGTGATGGACATCCGGCGTGCCATGGAAACGGTTGCCTCACACCTTGGGGTCTCGCGGGCGGCGGTCTACACCTACGCCAAATGACCTATGCCGAGCGCGCCACGGCTTCGATTTCAATCAGATAGCCGTGGTGCAGTTCCGGCACCGGCACCACCGCGCGGGCGGGGCGGTGATCCCCCAGCGCAGCGGCGTACAAGCCATCAAATTCAGGCCAGTGTTTTACCCCCACCACGTACACCGTGACTTTCACCAGGTCTGCGGGTGAGCCGCCTGCGGCCTTCAAAATCGCCAACAGATTGTCCAGGGCCACTTGAGCCTGTTCGGCAAACGAAGCCTCGAGGTTATGACGCCCGTCAGGGCTCACCGGCAATTGACCGGAGATGTACAGCGTGCCCTGGTGGCTTACGGCCTGGGAGTAGTGACCGGCAGGCGCCGAGGCCGCGGGGGTGTGGACGAAGTTCATTGTGGAGCGCTCAGCAACTGCGCATACGTTTGGAGGTCGACGTTGCCGCCGGTCACGATGACGCCCACGCGCTGGCCCCGGAACTGATGCTTGAGGTTTCGCAGGGCCGCGAGGCCAAGGCAGCCGGTGGGCTCCACGACCATCTTCATGCGCTGCATGAAGAACTTCATCGAGGCCACCAACTCGGCGTCCGAGACAGTGAAAATGTCAGTGACCTGCTCGCGAATGATCGGGAAGGTGTGCTGACCCAAATGCTGGGTCTGGGCGCCGTCGGCGATGGTGACGGGCGTGTCGATGTGCACGATGCTGCCGCTCTGGAAGGAGCGCTGGCCGTCGTTCCCGGCTTCGGGCTCGACCCCGTACACGAGGCAATCGGGCGCCAGCGCATGGGTGGCCAGCGCGGTGCCGGAGAGCATGCCGCCACCACCCAGGCCGACAAACAGCGCGTCCAGCGGGCCGGTGAACTCCAGCAGCTCCTTCGCGGCAGTGCCCTGGCCGGCCAGCACGTCCGGGTGGTCGAAGGAGGGGATCAGGGTCATGCCGTGTTGCTCGGCGAGTGTGCGACCGATCTGCTCGCGGTCTTCGGTGATGCGGTCATAGAACACCACGCTTGCACCGTATTCCCGGGTAGCGGCGACCTTCGCGGCGGGGGCGTCGGTGGGCATCACGATGGTTGCCGGCATCTGCAACAACCGCGCGGCCAGCGCGATGCCTTGCGCATGATTACCCGAGGAAAACGCCACGACGCCAGCCTTGCGCTGCTGCTCATCAAAACGCGACAGCGCATTGAAGGCGCCGCGAAACTTGAACGAGCCGGTGCGTTGCAGGTTTTCGCACTTGATAAACACCTGGGCGCCGGTCTCGGCATCGAGGGTACGCGAGGTGAACACCGGCGTGCGGTGGGCGAAGCCTTCCAGGCGCTCGGCGGCTTTGATTACGTCATGGTAGGAAGACGGTGGCATGGGAGGGACCTCTCGAATGTCGTTAGATGGATAAAATATCCATATCTATACAAACTGTAAAGTTGCATTTCATGCTAGCGTTTCGGGCTTCTCTGATCTGTAGAGGGCTCGACGTTGATTCGACTGACCGATTACATCGCTGATTTTTCCCGTTCGCCGCTGGCACCCTGGGTGGATCTTGCGCCGTGGGAGTTGGTGACCCAGGCGCCGGAAATCGTTCGCAAATTGCTGGCGGGGCTTTCTGATGATGACTATGAGATTCATGACGAGATTGCCGTGCACCGTACTGCGGTCGTGGAGGCGGGCGCTGTTTTGAAATCGCCGCTGATCATCGGCGCCCACTGTTTTATCGCTGCCGGTGCCTACCTTCGCGGCGGTTGCTGGGTGGATGAATATTGCATCTTCGGACCGGGTGCAGAGCTCAAGACATCCTTTGTCTTCAGCGGCAGCAAGTTGGCGCATTTCAACTTTGTCGGTGATTCGGTATTGGGCCGCGGGGTTAACCTGGAAGCCGGCAGTATCGTGGCCAACTACCGGAACGAGCGTGACGACAAGGAAGTGCAGGTGCGCATTGACGGGCAGTTGCAGCGCACCGGCTGTGACAAGTTTGGCGCGCTGCTTGGGGATCAGTGCCGGGTGGGAGCCAATGGCGTGCTGGCGCCGGGTGCGGTGCTCGGTTCAGGTCGTGTGGTGGGGCGCGGTCAACTGTTCGATGGAGAAGTGGGCAACGGTTAGTCGAAAAGAACGTGGTACGCCGGCAGGTTATTAAATAGAATGAATCTCATTTGAGACTGACTCGCGCCGCGCAGGTTACTTGCCATGAATGATGCTGTAGTGCCGACGCACCTCGCTGAACCCAGCCTTCACACGTTCTATCGCGACCACCGCAGCTGGCTCGAAAGCTGGCTGCGGCGCCGCTTGGGCAACGCCTGGGATGCGGCCGACCTGAGCCAGGACACGTTCCTGCGGGTGCTGGCCAGCGCGCAGCCGATTGCGCAATTGCAGGAGCCCCGGGCCTATCTGGTGACGGTGGGCAAGCGCTTGCTGGTGAATTTTCACCAGCGGCGCAGTCTGGAACGGGCGTATCTCAATGCGTTGATGCAGTTGCCGGAGGCTTGCGTGCCGTCGCCGGAGCAACGCTGGTTGCTGCTGGAAACCCTACAAGCCCTGGATGAATTGCTCGACGGTTTGCCGGCGGTGGTGCGCCGCGCGTTTCTCTGGAGCCAGCTGGAAGGACTCGGCTATCGGGAGATTGCCGAGCGGCTCAAGGTGTCCGAGCGTACGGTCAAGCGCTACATGGCCCAGGCTTACGAGCATTGCCTGCTGGTGGAACTGTGAGCCGTGCTGCGCCGGATCTCGCCCGGGCGGCGGCGCAATGGCTGGCGTTGCTGGAATCCGGCAGCGCCACCGAACGTGATCACGCCCGCCTGCAGCAGTGGCGTGACAGCCATCCCCAGCATGAGCAGATCTGGCAAAAAGCCCAATCGCTGCGCCAACGGTTTACCGACTTGCCGCCAGCGTTGGCCATGGCCAGCCTTGATCGTCCGCAACCGGGACGGCGTGCAGTACTCAAGCGTGCCTTGGGTGTCGCCGCGTTGTTGCCAACCGCGTGGTTGCTCAGCCGGCAATTGCCTATCGACGTGTGGCGCGCCGACCTGCACACCGCCACTGGCGAACGCAAGCGAGTGCCGCTGTTGGATGGCAGCAGCCTGCAACTGAATACCGCGAGCGCGGTGGACGTGGATACGGCCCGGCGCCGTGTGACGCTGGTGGAAGGGGAGATGGCGTTGACGGTGCCGGGGGCTGGTGCGCTGACGGTGCAGACGCGTTATGGCCAGGTGATCGTCAGCCAGGCTGAAGTGTGTGTGCGGCAGTTGTCTTCCGGGTGTTTGGTGTCGGTGTTGAAGGGCGCGGTGCAGGTGCAGGACCTGCGTGGGCAGGTGGCGACATTGCAGGGGGGGCAGCAGGCACGGTTGCAGGCGTCGGGGATGGGCGCTGCGGTGGGGTTTGATGCGTTGCAATTGGGTTGGCGCGACGGTGTGCTGACTGCGCAGAACCAGCTGTTGGGTGATTTTTTGCGGGAGCTGGAGCGGTATCGGCCGGGTGTGCTGCGCTGGGACCCGAGCCTTGAAGCGCTGCGGGTCACTGGGAGTTTTCAGTTGGCCGATACCGATCGAATTCTTGCGTTGCTGGCGTCGACGATGCCGCTGCAAGTGCAGTCCCGTACGCAGTATTGGGTGACGTTGACGCCGCGTAAATCGGCTGCTTGATGCGATCCTTGTGGGAGCGGGCTTGCTCGCGAAGAACCTGAGAGCGCCGCGTTGAATCAGGATGCCCGCGTCATCGTTAACGACCTTCGCGAGCAAGCCCGCTCCCACATTTGAACCGTGCCCGCTTTAGCTTTTGATTTTGGGCGGACTCAACACGTGCCTTTCAGATCACATGCGCCCGCTGCAGCTCAGTCAACGCCAGTGCCTTGAGCCGCGCCAACTGCGGATCCCGCCGATCCCGCGGATGCACCAGCTCCACCGCCAGCTCCTGGCGAATACTGCTCGGCCGGTTATCCATCACCAACACCCGGTCACTCAGGTACAGCGCCTCGTCCACATCGTGAGTCACCAACAGCAGGGCGATCCCGTGGTGCTCGGCCAATTGCAGCAGCAGGTCCTGCAGCTTCATGCGGGTAAACGCATCCACCGCGCTGAACGGTTCGTCCAGCAACAGCACCTGCGGCCGTGAATACAGCCCGCGAGCAATCGCCACCCGTTGCGCCATCCCGCCAGACAACGCCTTGGGCAACGCCTGGCCAAAACCCGTAAGCCCCACCTCATCGATCAACTGCGCGACCCAGGCCTTGTCATAGCCATCGTCATCGCTGAAACCAATGTTTTGCTCCACCGTCAGCCACGGCATCAGGCGTGGCTCCTGAAATACAAACGCGACCTCACCACCGCCTTGCAACAGTTCCCCCTGATAGTCCTTTTCCAGCCCGGCGACGATCCGCAGCAAGGTGCTTTTGCCGCAGCCACTGGGGCCCAGCAAACTGACGGCTTCCCGCGGCTGCAAGGCCAAATGGACGTTGGTCAGCACCGTCGTTGCGCCGAAGTTTTTCCGCTCGACGCGAATGTCCAGTAGCGCTTCACTCATGCTCAATTCTCCGGGCCTTGGCCGTTGAAGGTATCGCGCCAGGCCAGGCAGCGTTTTTCCAGGGCCGCCAACAGGCCGTCGCTGATCTTGCCCAGCAGCGCCAGCACGATGATCGCCGCCAGCACAATGTCAGGCCGTGAGGTTTCCCGGCCGTCGCTGAGCAGGTAACCCAGGCCCTTGGTCGCGGCGATCAACTCGGCCGCCACCAGGAACATCCACGCCAGGCTCAGGCCGCTGCGCAAGCCGGTGAACAGGCCGGGCAGGGCGGCAGGCAACAGGATGCGACGCACCAGGCGCGTGCGGCTGAAGCCATACATCTGCCCGACTTCCACCAGCTTGCGGTCGATGTCGCGAATGGCCGCGACGCCATTGAGGTACACCGGGAAGAACGCGCCGATGGCAATCAGCACGATCTTCGAGGTCTCATCAATGCCCAGCCACAGCAGCAACAGCGGCACCCAGGCCAGGCTCGGGATAGAGCGCAGGCCGGCGAAGGTTGGTTCCAGGTACGCCTCGGCCTCGCGGCTCAAGCCGACCCAGGCGGCAAACACCAGAGCCAGGCCGGCGCCGATGGTGAACCCCAGCAGCACCCGCAACAGGCTGGCGCTGATGTGTTTCCACAGCGCGCCTTCGGCGAGGTCGGTGAGGGTCACGGCGATCTCGCTGGGCGCCGGCATCTGGTAGGACGGCAGCCAGCCGATGCGCACCACCACTTCAAGGATCACCAGGATCAACACCGGCAACGCCAGGCCCTTGAGCCGCCGCGGCCAGGCGCTGCGCTGCACGGTGAGCGTTGGCGCGAGTGCGACGGGCAGGGTTTCGCTTTTGCTGCTCATGACGCTCCCCTTATGGACGAGGCAAAGCCTGGCCAAAGCTTGGGTCGATCAACTGGTCGATCACCTGATCCACATTCACCCCACGGCGCACCAGTTCTTCCGACACCAGGATCGGCGCGGCCGCCTTGGACGACACCACGTCCTGGGCAGTGAGCAATGGGCTGCTAAGGTCGGTACGCGACAATTGCAGCTTGGCCACGTCCAGGGGCAGGCCGGATTCGTCGGCCAGCAGCTTGGCGAATTCGTCGGGGTGTTTCACCGCCCAGTTGCGGGCTTTTTCATAGGCACCGAGCACCTTGGCGACGGTCTGTGGATGCTCCTTGGCGTATTTGTCGGTCACGCTGACCACGCCGTAGCTGTTGAAGTCCTTGTTGCGGTACAGCAGGCGCGAACCGGCCTGGATTTCGCTGGCGGCCATGTGCGGGTCGAGACCGGCCCAGGCATCCACATCACCTTTCTCCAGCGCGGTACGGCCGTCCGGGTGTTGCAGGTGCACCAGCTCCACGTCGTCCTTGCTCAGGCCGGCTTTCTGCAGGCTGCGCAGGGTGAACAGGTACGGGTCGGTGCCTTTGGTGGCGGCGATTTTCTTGCCCTTGAGGTCGCTGACGCTGTTGAACGTCGAGTCCTTGCGCACCACCAGTGCAGTCCACTCGGCGCGGCTGTACACATACACCGACTTGATCGGGCTGCCATTGGCCCGGCTGAGCACCGCCGACAGGCTGGCGGACGAGGCGAAGTCGACGCCGCCGCTGTTGAGGTATTCCAGGGAACGGTTGCTGCCCTGGCTCAACACCCAGCCGACCTTGGTTTGCGGCAGCGCTTCTTCAAGCCAGCCGAAGTGCTTGAGCACCAGGCTCACCGGGGAGTAGTAGGCGTAGTCCAGGTTGACTTGCGCAGGGTCGGTTTCCGCTGCTTGGGCCAGGGGTTGCAGGCTGAAGGCGAGGGCGCAGGCGCCCAACAGGGTATTGAAGAAGGGTTTCATGGAACAGCTCCGGACAAGGCGGGATAAGAGAAGGCTTTTCTTATATTTAGAAAATTCATATGGCATGTTCCATCATGCGTTATAGGAATATGCAGTCTCTGTGCCAGCGTCTTTGCAGGGCAGGGCAACACCCTGGCGTAGCAGCTGTCGAGCCCAAGCGAGGCTGCGTTCGCGGTGTGTCAGACAGACCGCTGACGCAGTATCGCTTGGGCTCGACAGCTGCTACGTGGGGAGTGGTTGGGAGTGGGGAGGCGGGCACTTTGTTGAATCACTGTTGGCTGTGCAACAGCTTGCATATGTTTTTATGGAATAAATAAAGAGTTATATATTCCTTTTGTTGGTTTCACGAATAGGGCACTTTGAGTGCCTGCGCATTCGTGCGGATTGACCCAACCGACCAAAGGAAAGCCGACATGACCATTAAAGCGATCAACGTGCGCAACCAGTTCAAAGGCGTGATCAAGGAAATCCTGATCGGCGAAGTGGTGTCCGAGATCGACGTGCAAACCGCGTCGGGGATCGTGACGTCGGTGATTACCACACGCTCGGTGCGTGACCTGGAATTGAAGGTGGGCAGTGAAGTGATTGCCTTTGTGAAGTCGACTGAAGTGTCGATCGCCAAGCTGTAAACCCGAGTCCAGTTGTGAACCCAATCCAAATGTGGGAGCGGGCTTGCTCGCGAAGGCGGTGTGACAGTCGACATCTACAATGACTGATCCAGCGCTTTCGCGAGCAAGCCCGCTCACACATTTTGTTTTGCATACAGCCGTTGGAGGGTTAGTTGAGCCGAGGCCCGCCTCCCGATGGCCGGGACCCAGGCTTCTCATCCGAAGCATCCGGCAGTGCCTTGGGCGTTTCGCTTGGGTCCTTGTAGTCCTTGTGCAAATCCCCATCCAGCCGGTTGCTCGACGAGCCGCCGCTTTGTGGTGTGGAGTCGAAATGCTCCCACTCCGATTGCTGGAAGCGGAACAGGCTGTCATCGGTCGGCGTGTCGCGGCCGTGGTAGTGGTGGATCTCGTAGTGGGCGTATTCGACCTTGTCGGCCCAGTTGTCCTGCAGCAAACCGTCGCCGGCCAGGTCGCGGTACCAGTCGTTTTCCTTCTCGGTAGCCTTCTGTTTTTTATTGTGGTCGACGAAGTAACCGATGATCCCGCCTACCACCGCCAACACCACGCCCACCAGGAACAGCGGCCCGGTCAGCGCCGCCGCCGTGCCTGCGCCAAACAGCGCCGCCGCACCCAATACCCCGGCCGACGCGCCGAACGCACCGCCCGCCACTTGCAAGCCACCTGCGGCCTGAGCCAACGGGTCTTTGCTGTCCACGCCGCTTTTGATCGCCAGGGCGCCGAGCACAATGTCGGCAAAACCACCGGCAATGTCCGTCGCCGGGCCCAACACCTTGATCACGGAACCGGCGATCTTCGCCGATTGGGAGGCGCCAAGCTTGGCCGCACCGGCTGCCTTGAGGCCGTCATCCAGGTGAGTGGCGAGGCCTTCGGTGGCTTCGGTTACCGCCTTGTCGCCCTCGCCAAACAGCTTGGCCACGCCGTCGTACTGGCTGTCGGGAACCGCGTCCAGGGCCGCAGCGATTTCCTTGCTGACCTTTGAGTCGATTTCGGTGGGCTTGCTGAAGTCGATGACTTTGCCGGCCGCACCTTCCTTGCCCCAGATTTCCGGCAGGGTCTTGTCCAGGCCGAGGAAGTCCACCAGGCCGCCCTTGCCCAGGGCTTCGCCGATCTTGTCACCGAGCTTGACGAAGTGGCTGGCGCCGCCGGCAAAACTCAGGAAGTCCTTGGCGATGGTCATGCGTTGGGCCGGGGTTTCGCCGAGCTTGCCGCCTTTGCCCACCAGTTGGTAAATCCCCGAGAACAGGCTGACGCCGGCGCCCATCGAACCGAGGATGCCTTTGCTGTTGAGGGTGTTGAACACCTCGCCGAGCATGCCGCGATCCGCCACCGGGATATACGGTTTGCTCAGGGCGGTTTTCACGTCGGCTTCGCTGATGGTGCCGCTGTTCTTGTAGACGTCGCCGAGTTCTTCCAGGGCCTTGGTCACGGCCGAGGATTTCTCCTTGCCTTCCAGGCCCTCGTTGAGGAATTTCTCCAGCACTTCCTGGCTGCGGCGCGGCAGGTCCAGCAGGTTGCCCTTGAGCACGCCCTTGAGCAGGCCGAACAGGTCCTTGGTGGCCAGTTCCTTGTTGTCGTCGGAGATCTTGCTCGGGTCCGAGAGAATCTCGTTGAGGTCGGTGGTGAGGCCGTCGGCCTGGATATTCTGCGCGGCCTTGGTGGCGGCTTCCGGGTCGAACAGCGACAGCGAGGTCAGGGTGTTGCTCAGGTCTTGCTGGGCTTCGTGGCTCTTGCCCTGTTTTTGCAGGTCCTTGAGGTACAGCACATAGTCGGGGTTGCTGGTCAGGTCGAGAAGCTTCTGCTTGATCTCGTCCTTGTTGGGCAGGTGACTGATGGCGTCGTCCATCTTGGTCTTGTAGTCGGCCTGCACCGTCGGGTCCTTGAACAACTCGCCGATCTGCTCCTGCACCGCCTTGCCGTCGATGATGTCGTGCATGTCGGCGGAGGTGAGCTCGGTCTGCTTGTCATCGAACTCGCGCCAGGTGGTGTTGAACGGGCGCTTGGATTCTTCGTAGCCGGTGATGCCATGGCCGTTCTGGTAGGCGGCCTGGGCTTCCAGGGCGCGGACCAGTTTGGCCCGTGGGTCGTCTTTGGGAATCGAGCCGTCCTTGACGCCGGCGCGGTAGGTGTCGATCAGTTCGGTGGTGGCCAGTTCGCTGACGCTCTGGGTCGGCGACTTGTCGTCGTCCTTGTCGGCATGCACGCCGGTGTCGAGGTTGAGCACGTCGAGCTCATCGTTGCTCGGCAGGTTGTACTTGGCGCGGGTCTCGTCGACGGTGCCGGCGCTCCAGGCTTCCCATTTCGCCACCACTTCGTCGTAGAGCTGCGGGCTGAGCTCCTTGGAGACGATGACCTTGCCTTCGCTGGTTTCATAGCGGATCAGGCCGTCCCCCAGCTCGTCGGGGGAACCGAAGGTGATCTCGGTGTTCTTCAGGAAGTCATTCGGCCCGGCCAGCTTGTAGCCGGCGTCTTCACTGGAGTGGATCTTGCTCCAGGTGTCCTGGGCGGTGGCCACGCTCTTGAATAGTTCCGGGCTGACGTCGGCCGATACGACGACCTTGGTGCCGTCTTGGGTTTCATAGGTCAGCACATTGCCTTGCTGGCCTTCGATCCAGCCGAAGCCCTTGTAGTCGTTCAGCTCCGGCGCCTTGGTATTGGCGTCTGCCAGGGTCGAGCCGTCGTTGAGCGCGGACTCTACGGCGGCCTTTTTGTCGGGGTTGGTGTAGACCTCGTGCAGGCCTGCCAGGTAGTCGAACAGCTTGGGATTGTCGTCGCGGGCCACGACCATTTTCTGACCGTTGCTTTCAAAGCGGATCAGGCCGGGGCCGACTTCATCCTTGGGGCCGACGGTGGTGCCGGCGTAGGGCGGCCACACTTCGTTGTCGCTGGCGCGCTTATAGCCGGCGTCTTCGCTGCTGCCCAGGCCGGTGAAGCTTTCATAGGCTTCCTTGGCTTTCTGGAAGGCCTCGGGGTTGTCGCGCTGGCTGATGACGAATTTGTTGCCGTCCTGGGTCTCGTAGCGAATCACGCCGGGGCCGGTTTCGTCGGGCGGGCCGAGGGATTTGTAGTCGCCGAGCTTTTCCGGGGCCGTGGCGTCGCCGCCCAGGCGCTGGTAGCCGGCGGCTTCGCTGGCGTTGACGCCGGAGAGTGCCTTGAAGTCGGCGCTGACTTGCTTGAACAGCTCGGGGCTGTCTTTTTCGCTGACGATGACTTTCTTGCCGTCCTGGGTTTCATAGCGGATCAGGCCGGGGCCGACTTCGTCCGCCGGGCCGATGGCCTTGTAATCCCCCAGAGTGGTGGGCGGTGCGGCGTCCTTGGCGGCCAGTTCATAGCCTTGTTCCTTGCTGGCAGCGAGCCCTTGCGCGGTTTTGTCGCCGGCCTCCACCTTCTTGTTGTTGGCGCTGTTCTTGAGCAGCACGTGGAACGCCGCGCCGGACTTGGGCGGTGTGAGAGGAAGGGCTTTGGGGGCGGTCGAGCGGTTGAGCGGCTGGGTCGTCATGCCATGGAACTCCTGCTGTTACCGGTGGGACGAATCGGCAAAAACAGTAACAGCAGGGGTTCGGCGGTCGTTGCGAAAAGTTGTGAATTGCGCCTTAACGGTGACGCAGGCTGCGTTCCAGGCGGGCGATGCCTTCTTCCAGCATGGCCCGTGGGCAGCCGAAGTTCAGGCGCACGAATTGCTGGCTGTCATCGCCGAATTCAATCCCGGCGCTCAAGCCGACCCTGGCCTGTTCGAGGAAGAACCGTTGCGGGTCGTCCAGGCCCAGGGCGCTGCAATCCAGCCAGGCCAGGTAGGTGCCTTGAGGCGCATGCATGACCACGCCGGGCAGGCGGGTTTGCACGGCGTTCAGCAGGTAATCGCGGTTGGCTTGCAGGTAGGCCACCAGCGCCTGCAGCCAGTCGCCGCAGTCGCTGTAGGCCGCACGCGTGGCTTCCAGGCCCAGGGGGCTGACGCTGTCGACCATGCCGCAGCGGGCTTGGTTGAAGCGCTCGCGGATCTCGGGATTCTGGATCACCGCGAAGCAGGTCTTCAACCCGGCGACGTTATACGCCTTGCTCGCCGACATCAGGGTGATGGTGCGCTGGGCAATCTCGGGGCTGAGGCTGGCGGTGGGAATATGCCGGCGGCCGTCAAAGCACAGCTCGGCGTGGATTTCATCGGAGACGATCAGCGCACCCTGGTCCAGGCAGGCGCTGGCCACGGCCAGCAGTTCCTCACGGGGGAAGACCTTGCCCATCGGGTTGTGCGGGTTGCTCAACAGCAGCGCCCCGGCGCCGGTGAGGGCTTCACGCATTGCCGGCAACGGCGTGAGGTACTCGCCTTCGGCGCTCAGCTCAAATGGCACTTCGATCTTCGGCAGGTTCCAGTGGCCGGGCGCCAGGCGGATCGGGCGATAGTTGGGGGTTTGCAACACCACCGGTTGGCCGGGCTGCACAAATGCGTGCAGCGCCATGTTGAAACCAGGCTCGACCCCCGGCAGGAACAGCAACTCATCCGGCTGTACACGCCAGGCGTACTTGGCCCACAGGTCGGCGACGATCGTCTCGCGCACGCCATCGCAGGCCACGCTGTAGCCGAGGATCTGTTGACCGAGGCGCTGGTGCAGCGCCTGAAGCACAGCCGGTGGTGCGGCGATGTCCATGTCGGCAATCCACATCGGCAGAACGTCTTGCGGGTAACGACTCCACTTGGTGCTGCCGGTGCCGAGGCGGGAGTGGATCGTGTCGAAATCAAAGCTCATGGGTGGCTCGTATCAGGGAGGCGGGCGTAGAAATGGCGCTGATTCTAGCGCCATTAATTTTACGCGCCAGCGCTGATTGCCGCCCGGGCGCCCGCTTGCCGGTCAAATGCCTCGGCCAACTGCGTGTGGGCCTGTTCCAGGCTGCGCTGCACGGCGGCTTCGCCACGCACCATGGCCCCCAGATAGACGAAATCCACCGCGTGAATGCCCACGGTTCCAAGGATCGCCTGCAGGTAGGGCGTGAGGAAGTCGGGCTCGCGGTTTTTTCGCGAACTGCCGGAGCTGACCAGTACAAAGGTGCGCCGGTCCTTGAGCAAGCCGACTTTCTCAAACTGCGGATTCACCGTGAAACTGCGGTGGATGCGCACCACATGGTCGATCCAGCACTTGAGGGCCGCCGGCACCGTGAAATTGTGCACGGGGGTGCAGATGATCAACAGGTCACAGGCTTCCAGCTCGACAATCAGTTGCTCGGAGCGCTCGGTTGCCGGGCCGCTCAGGCCGCCGGGCGTGGTCAGGGCGTTGGCGTATTCCCGGGTCAGCGCCGGCAGGGCCTGGCCGCTGTAGTCGCGTTCGACCACTTCGGCCTCGGGTGCCTGTTCGCGGAGCAGGGCGCGGGCCAGGCGGAAGGTCTGGGCGGCCTTGCCGTGGGGGCTGAAGCTCAGTAGCAGGGCGCGGGTCATTGGCCGAGGTCCTGTGAAAAGTGCATCCCCAGTGGCAGCAGGCCCTGGCGAAAATAGAAGCGTTGGGCCAGGGCCATGTGCATGCCGGTGTCCAGCACCAGGTAGCGATAGCCCAGGCGGCGGGTGTGCTGGCGTACCTCGTCCAGCAGGTGCGCACCCAGGCGTCGGCGTTGCAGGGAGGCGTCCACCACCAGGTCATCGACGTAGATAAAGCGCCCATACAGCAGGTTTTCCGTCAGGCGATAACCGGCCAGGCCCAGCACCTGGCCGTTTTCCCGGGCGGCCAGCAGGCGGTAGCCGGTTTCGCGCTGGCGCTGGATCTGCTGGACGAAGGCGTGCGGGCCTTCGAGCTTTGGCCGCAGTTGCTGCATAACGGCAAAGCAGGCCAGGCAGTCGGCGTCGCTTTCGATGTGCACAAACTCAACAGAGTCATTCATGGTTGCCGTGCTCCATGTGCGCTTTTACGGCGGCAGGGACTTTGCGAAAGCTGATGGCGACGCGGTTCAGGGCGTTCATCAGGGCGATAGCCAGGGTCAGGTCGGCAATTTCCTTGTCATCGAAGAGGGCCTTGGCCTCGGCATAGTGTTCGTCCGGCACCTCGGTTTGTGCGACCTGGGTGACCGACTCGGCCCAAGCTAACGCGGCGCGTTCACGCGGGCTGAACAACGGCAACGCTTCGCGCCAGGCGGCCAGCAGCATCAGCTTTTCCAGGCTCACGCCCTGTTTGAGCAGGTCGCGCGAATGTGAGTCCAGGCAGTAGGCGCAGCCGTTGAGTTGCGAGACCCGCAGGTACACCAGGTCAATCAATTCCTTCTCCAGGCCGCAGCCGTGGATGTAGCTGTGCACCGAGCCAAGGGCCTTGTAGCCGACGGGCGCCGCCAGGGCGTAGTCGAGACGGTGTTGCATGGGGTGCTCCTTGTTTCGTGAAGTGATGCCGTCAGTGTGGCGGCCGGGTCGCCGGCTCAATAGGGCCAAGAATGGACAAGCGGGTTGGGACAAGATCAGACTTCAGGGCTGATTCACTGTGAGCCGGATAACCATGTCGTCACTGCCCAAATACCAGGAGATCTACCGGCGCTTTCGCCAGGCCATCGACCAGGGCCAACTGCGCCCCGGTGAGCGGGTGCCGTCGGTGCGCAGCCTGGCCCAGGAACTGAAGGTGGCCCGGGGCACGGTGGAGACGGCCTACCAGTTGCTGGTGAGCGAAGGGTTCTTCCTGGCGCGGGGCCAGGCGGGAACAGTGGTGGCCGAGGCGCTGCCGCAGCGCTCGATCAAGTCGTTGCCGGTTGAACCCGAACCCGTGGCGCCGGCGTCGGCCCCGCGCCTGTTGCAGTTGGGCTTGCCGGCGCTCGACAGCTTTCCGCGCAAGCTGTGGGCGCGGCTGGTCACCCGGCAAGTGCGCCGAGTCGATGTGAACAGCCTGGCCATGGGCGATGTGCGTGGCGCCCGCTCGCTGCGTGTGGCGATCGCGCAATACCTGGCGCTGTACCGGGGCGTGGAGTGTTCGCCGGAGCAGGTGTTCGTGTGTGCCGGTTACTCGGCGTGCCTCGCGCTGGTGTGTGATGCGCTGCAGATGGCCGGCCAGCCATGCTGGTTCGAAGACCCGGGCTACCTGCATGCGCGGCAACTGCTGCTGCACCTGGGGGTGCAGTTGGTCCCGGTGCCGGTGGACCACGACGGGCTTGATGTGGAGGAGGGCATACGGCGTGCGCCCGGCGCCCGGCTGGCGATTGTCACCCCGGCCCACCAGAGCCCGCTGGGGGTGGCCCTCGGTACTGCGCGGCGCCATCGCTTGCTCGATTGGGCACAGGCCCACGGCGGCTGGGTGGTGGAAGACGACTACGACAGCGAGTTCCGCTATAAGGGCCAGCCCCTGGCCGCGCTCAAGAGCCAGGACACGGCCGACCGGGTGATCTACTCCGGCAGTTTCAGCAAGATGCTCTTCCCGGGGCTGCGCCTGGGTTATCTGGTGGTGCCTCGGGCGCTGCTCCCGGCCTTTGAGGCCAGCGCCGGCGTGCTGCAAAACCGCAGCGCCGAATTGTTGCAAGCCACCACGGCGGACTTTCTCGACCAGGGCCATTTCACCCGCCACCTGAAAAAAATGCGCCAGCTCTACACCGTGCGGCGCGGCTTTCTGGTGGAGGCACTGGCCAGTCATTGCGGGGCGCTTTTGCAGGTGGATGAGCAGTCCGGCGGGATCAACCTGCTGGCGCGGCTGCGGGTGGACGTCTGCGATCAGGCCGTCGCTGCGGCCGCCGCACGTGCCGGGCTGGGGATACAGGCCGTGTCGGGCTGGAGCATCGAGCCCGGCGGTCAGCAAGGCCTGTTGATGGGCTTCACCAACCTGGCGACTCGCCAGCAAGCGGTGGAAGCGGCGCTGGTGTTGCGCGAGGTCATCGACGGCGCTTTATGAACACCGGTTGAACATCTTCATTCGCCACATCGGCCCCGAGCTTCTACCCTGAAGGCATAGCCCTCAGGACGCCAAGCGCTCATGTACAAAGACCTGAAGTTCCCGGTTCTGATCGTACACCGCGACATCAAGGCCGACACCGTTGCCGGCGACCGCGTCCGGGGCATCGCCCGGGAGCTTGAGCAGGAGGGCTTCAGTATCTTTTCGGCGGTGGACTACGCCGAGGGTCGCCTGGTGGCTTCGACCCATCACGGCCTGGCCTGCATGCTGATTGCCGCCGAGGGGGCCGGGGAAAATACCCATCTGATGCAAAACATGGTGGAGCTGATCCGCCTGGCGCGGGTGCGGGCGCCAAACCTGCCGATCTTCGCCCTCGGTGAGCAGGTCACCCTGGAAAACGCCCCGGCCGATGCCATGAGCGAGCTGAACCAGTTGCGGGGCATTCTTTATCTGTTTGAAGACACCGTGCCGTTTCTTGCCCGGCAAGTGGCCCGTGCGGCTCGCGCCTACCTGGATGGCCTGTTGCCGCCATTCTTCAAGGCCCTGGTGCAGCACACGGCGGATTCCAATTATTCCTGGCACACCCCCGGTCACGGCGGCGGCGTGGCCTATCGCAAAAGCCCGGTGGGGCAGGCGTTTCATCAGTTCTTCGGGGAAAATACCCTGCGTTCGGACTTGTCGGTGTCGGTGCCGGAGCTCGGCTCGCTGCTGGACCACACCGGCCCGTTGGCCGAAGCCGAGGCGCGGGCAGCGCGCAACTTCGGCGCCGATCACACCTACTTCGTGATCAATGGCACTTCCACCGCCAACAAGATCGTCTGGCACTCGATGGTGGGCCGGGATGACCTGGTGCTGGTGGACCGCAACTGTCACAAGTCGGTGTTGCATTCGATCATCATGACCGGCGCCATCCCGCTGTACCTGTGCCCGGAGCGCAATGAACTGGGGATCATCGGGCCGATTCCCCTGAGCGAGTTCAGCCCCGAGTCGATCCGCGCCAAGATCGACGCCAGCCCGCTGACCCGAGGCCGACCGGCCAGGGTCAAGCTGGCGGTGGTCACCAACTCCACCTATGACGGCCTGTGCTACAACGCCGAGCTGATCAAGCAGCAACTGGGCAACAGCGTCGAGGTGCTGCACTTCGACGAAGCCTGGTACGCCTACGCGGCGTTTCATGAGTTCTTCGCCGGGCGCTACGGCATGGGCACCTCGCGCACGGCCGACAGCCCGCTGGTGTTCACCACGCACTCCACCCACAAGCTGCTGGCGGCGTTCAGCCAGGCGTCGATGATCCATGTGCAGGATGGCGGCGTGCGCAAGCTGGACCGCGACCGCTTCAACGAAGCGTTCATGATGCATATTTCCACCTCGCCGCAGTACAGCATCATCGCCTCCCTGGATGTGGCGTCCGCAATGATGGAAGGGCCGGCGGGGCGTTCCTTGCTGCAGGAGATGTTTGACGAAGCCCTGAGCTTCCGCCGTGCCCTGGCCAACCTGCGCCAGCACATCGCCGCTGAAGACTGGTGGTTTTCCATCTGGCAGCCGCCGCTGGTGGCGGGCATTGACCGGGTGGTGACCGCAGACTGGCTGCTGCAACCCCAGGCCGACTGGCATGGCTTTGGCGATATCGCCGAAGACTACGTGCTGCTGGACCCGATAAAAGTCACCCTGGTGATGCCTGGCCTGAATGCCGGCGGGGCTTTGAGCGAGTGCGGAATTCCCGCTGCGGTGGTCAGTAAATTCCTCTGGGAACGTGGGCTGGTGGTGGAAAAGACCGGGCTGTATTCGTTCCTCGTGCTGTTTTCCATGGGCATCACCAAAGGCAAGTGGAGTACCCTGCTCACCGAACTGCTGGAATTCAAGCGCAGTTATGACGCCAACGTGAGCCTTGCTGTGTGTTTGCCATCGGTGTTTCAGCAGGGCCCGGCGCGGTATCAGGGATTGGGTTTGAAGGATCTGTGCGACCAGTTGCACAGCTGTTACCGCAGCAATGCCACGGCCAAGCACCTGAAGCGGATGTACACGGTACTGCCGGAAATCGCGATGAAACCGGCCGACGCCTATGACCTGTTGGTCAAGGGCGAAGTCGAGGCGGTGTCCATCGACGCTTTGCCAGGTCGGGTCGCAGCGGTCATGCTGGTGCCTTACCCGCCGGGCATTCCGTTGATCATGCCGGGTGAGCGCTTTACCGAATCGACTCGCTCGATCATTGATTACCTGGCGTTTGCCAGGACGTTCGATAGCAGTTTCCCCGGCTTTGTTGCCGATGTTCATGGACTGCAACACGAAGATGACGGCAGTGGTCGTTGTTACACCGTCGACTGCATCAAGGGTTAAGGATGTTTATGCAAGCTGTAATGAACCCGAAGTACCCGGGCCTCAGTGTTCGGGTGGCTGACGAAGGATTTGACGCCTACGTGTGGGGGAACGACTTCAGCTTTGAAGTCAACGCCTACGGCAAGCCGGAAATGGGCAAGCGCGTCGACCAGTGGGCGGTGGAGCGTATCGTGCCGTACCGCAAATGCTACGGCATCGACCCCGAGGAGTTCGCCAGCTTCCGTGACGCGGCCGACAGTGCGGTGTTCATGGCCTACCTCGATGACCGGCCCGTGGGGCATATCGTGGTCAGCACCAACTGGAACGGCTTTGCCCACGTGGATGAACTGGCGGTGGTCTTGCCCGCGCGGCGCCACGGGGTGGCCAAGGCGTTGCTGGACGTGGCGCAGTTCTGGAGCCGCAAGAAGAACCTGCCGGGGATGATGCTGGAGACCCAGAACAACAACCTCGGTGCCTGCCGGCTGTATGAGCGCTGCGGGTATGTGATGGGCGGGATCGACCACCTGCGCTATCGCGGGATTGATCCGCAGACGCGCGAAGTGGCGATTTTCTGGTATCGGTTGTTCAAGACAGAATTGGAAGCAGTCTGAGCTGCACCGATCAACTGTAGGAGCCGTCGAGCCCCAGCGAGGCCGCGATGGCGGTGTGTCAGGCAACCTCTTTATCGACTGTGCCGCCGTCTTCGCAGCCTCGCTGAAGCTCGACAGCTCCTACATTCGATTTGCGCAACCCAAGTACTTGCGACCGAACACACAACTCCCAGACTTCCCCCGATCCCCTGTGGGAGCCGTCGAGCCCCAGCGAGGCCGCGATAGCGGTGTATCAGGCAACCTCTTTATCGACAGTGCCGCCGCCTTCGCAGCCTCGCTAAAGCTCGACAGCTCCCACATTCGATTTGCGCAACCCGAGTGCTTGCGACCGAGCACACAACTCCCAGACTTCCCCCGATCCCCTGTGGGAGCCGTCGAGCCCCAGCGAGGCCGCGATAGCGGTAGGTCAGGCAACCTCTTTATCGACTGTGCCGCCGCCTTCGCAGCCTCGCTGAAGCTCGACAGCTCCCACATTCGATTTGCGCAATTCAAGTACTTGCGACCGAACACACAGCTCTCAGACTTCCCCCGATCCCCTGTGGGAGCCGTCGAGCCCCAGCGAGGCCGCGATGGCGGTGTGTCAGGCAACCTCTTTATCGACTGTGCCGCCGCCTTCGCAGTCTCGCCAAGGCCCGACAACTCCCACATTCACGGCAATGTGCTTGTCAGCAGGTTTTCAGCCTTCTCGGTGACAATCTCAAGCAGCGCATTCAAGGCGGGCGATGGCTCGCTGCCCTTCAGGGTCAACGCATACAAGGTCACCACAATCGGCGGTGACAACGGGCACGCATCCAGCCCGGCTTCCCGTGCTCCGCTGGCGGTGAACGGGTCGACAATCGCCAGGCCTTCCCCGGCTTCTACCATGCTGCGCATCATCTGGTACGTCTGTACCCGCGTTTGCACCACCGGCAGCGGGCGCAGGGCTTGCAGTTTGCTGTCCAGCAGGCGACTCAGCGGGTCCTGGCCTTCAAGGCCGATCATCGACTGCCCGGCCAGCTCCTGTAGCGCAATGTATTTCTGCCGCGGCTTCAGCCAGCCATGGGGCGCGAGCAATTGCAGCTTGCCGTGGGCCAGCGGTTGGCTGTGGATTTGCGGATGGTCCGGGTCGTGCAGGCTCAGGCCGAGGTCGGCTTCGTGCAGCAGCAGGCTTTTGACGATATCCCGGGTGGAATGGCTGGAGAGGTTGCACGGCGTGTCTTGGAAACGTCGGCGCAGCACGGCGATCGCCTGGGGCAGCAGTTGATTGGCCAGCGGCGGGGTGCACAGTGCGCGCAAGGGCGGGGCATGGTGGTGCTTCAGGCTGCTGGCCAGGCGTTGCACCGGCTCAAGGGCTGCATAGAGGTGGGCGATTTCGGCCTGCAGCTCAAGGGTTTCCCGGGTGGCCTGCAAGCGTCCGCGCACACTGGCGAACAGCATGAAGCCCAATTGCAGCTCGGCATCCTTGAGGGTAGCGTCCACATCGGCCACGGGCAGTTGCAACCATTCGGCGGCGGTGCCGAGGTGTCCGGTCTGTAAAATCGCTTGAATGACTTCGATATGACGTAAACGCATGGCCGGAGTCTATGTTCAGCGCGACGTGGATTCAATGGCTCAGGCCCGGGCGTGGAAAAAAGACCCGCCACGGCAGCGCCCCAACTAGACTTGCACGATCAAGTCCCTTGGCGCCTGCAACCAGCAGGTCATACAAAGGGCGTATCAACCAGAGGATCCACGGGGGAGCCTTATCGATGCTCGGTAAAACAGACACGCGCGGGTTTTCGTTGTGGGACCTGCTGGTGGTGGTGCTGGTGGTCGGTGTGTTGGCGGTTGCGGTGGGGCCGCGGATCTTCGGCGACGTGACCCAATCGGAAATCGCCACGGCCAAGGTCCAGTTGAAAGAGCTGGGCAAGGCGGTCGAGCAGTTTCATCAGGATGTAGGGCGTTATCCTACCGACGACGAGGGTCTGGCGGTGTTGACGGTTCAGCCAGCGGGAGAAGGGAAGTGGCGGGGCCCCTATCTCAAGGATCAGGACATGCTGACGGACCCTTGGGGCGTGGCCTATCAGTACCACTATCCTCCCAGCCAGGCCAAAACCAACTTTGATCTGTTCTCGTTCGGCAAGGACCGGACACTGGGAGGCGTCGGCGATAATGTTGATATCGCCTATGGGGAATAACGTTTTATGAAGCGTGGATCGTGGCGGATTCGCGGGTGATGATAGTGCCCGACTGAATCAGCCTGAACTCATCGCCATCCAGTTTTTCTACGCGGTCGCCAATGGCCAGCTTGTAGGTGGTGGTGGGCGCCGAGCCAGCCAGGCCGTCGAGGGGCGGGTTGGATTCCTGGAACTCATGCACCGAATAAACGCGACCTTCCGCGTCTCTGGCATGGAACTGTCCGACAAGTACTGCTGCCATCTGTTTAGAACCTCTGGAGATAAACACTCGATTTGCGGTTCTGTAGACCGTAGGAGAGCGGGGTAGTTTACCTATTGAAAAAAAATACTATTCGTTGACTTTTTCAGACATTACTTACAAATCCATCTGCGGTGTAAACGTCCCTGGGGATTGCAAAAACGCGCTGGTGATAGCGTCGCGCAGGCTCTATAACTACAAACTCCTTAAGTCAGAAATCGGGAAACCCCAATGAGCAAGGTCTACACGATTGCCGTACTGGTCGGCAGCTTGAGAAAAGAGTCGATCAACCGCAAGGTCGCCCTGGCACTGGCCGAGTTGGCGCCCGCCAACCTCAAGTTGAACATTGTCGAAATTGGCGATTTGCCGCTCTACAACGAGGACATCGACGGTGCTGCACCGCCGGCAGCCTACAGTACTTTCCGTCAACACGTGCGTTCATCCGACGCGGTGTTGTTTGTGACCCCCGAATACAACCGCTCCGTGCCGGGTGTATTGAAGAATGCGATTGACGTCGGTTCACGTCCTTATGGCCAAAGTGTCTTCAGCGGCAAGCCGGGTGCGGTGATCAGTGTGTCTCCCGGAGCCATCGGCGGTTTTGGGGCCAATCACCATTTGCGCCAGTCGCTGGTGTTCCTCGATGTGCCGTGCATGCAGCAGCCGGAAGCCTACCTGGGCGGTGCGGGCAGCGTGTTCGATGAGTCGGGCAAGGTCTCGGAAAAGACCAAGCCGTTTTTGCAGGCGTTTATTGATGCCTACGGCAAGTGGGTGGAAAAGCAAAGCGCATAAGTAACCTGTAGGAGCGAGCTTGCTCGCGAAGAACGTCCAGGCGACGCGAGCTTTCAAATAGCCCGCGTCATCGTTAACGATCTTCGCGAGCAAGCTCGCTCCTACAGTGGCGGGACTTATCTGAGCCAGTTGGTTTTCGCCAACTCGATCACCTCATCACCGCGTCCGCTCATCACCGCCTTGAGCATGTACAGGCTGAAGCCCTTGGCCTGCTCCAGCTTGATGCTCGGCGGCATCACCAGTTCCTGGGTGGCGGTGACCACGTCCACCAGCACCGGGCCGTCGTGGGCCAGTGCGCGGCGCAGGGCCGGTTCAAGGTCTTCGGACTGCTCTACGCGAATACCGAGGATGCCCATGGCGTTGGACATGGCGGCAAAGTCCGGGTTTTTCAGCTCGGTGCCGGTATCCAGGTAGCCCGCCGCTTTCATCTCCATGGCGACGAAGCCCAAAGAAGAGTTGTTGAACACCACCAGCTTCACCGGCAGGTTCAGCTGCGCCAGGCTGATGAAATCACCCATCAGCATGGTGAACCCACCGTCGCCGGACATCGAAATCACCTGGCGCCCGGGAAACGCGGCTTGCGCCCCGATGGCCTGGGGCATGGCGTTGGCCATCGAGCCATGGTTGAACGAGCCGATCAACCGGCGCTTGCCGTTCATTTTCAAGTAACGCGCCGCCCAGACTGTCGGCGAGCCAACGTCGGCGGTGAAGATTGCGTCGTCGTCCGCCAGTTCGCTGAGCAGGCGCGCAACGTATTGCGGGTGAATTGGCCGGCCGGCCTTTGACGGTTCCGCCAGGTCATCCAACCCTTGGCGGGCTTTTTCATAATGCTTGAGCGAGGTTTCGAGGAAGCTGCGGTCCGTCTTGCGGGTCAGGCGCGGCAGCAGCGCCTGGATGGTCTCGCTGACGTCAGCTGCAATGCCCAGGTCCAGCGTGGCACGCCGGCCCAGTGCCTGTGGGTTGCGGTCGACCTGGATAATTTTTGCGTCGGTCGGGTAGAACTGGCGATACGGGAAGTCGGTGCCGAGCATGATCAGCGTGTCGCAGTTGAGCATGGCGTGGTAGCCGGAGCTGAAGCCGATCAGGCCGGTCATGCCGACGTCGAACGGATTGTCCCACTCCACATGTTCCTTGCCGCGCAGGGCATGCACCACGGGCGCGCCGAGGGCGTCAGCCAGGGCCACCACCTCATCGTGGGCGCCGGCACAGCCGCTGCCACACAGCAGGGTGACTTTGCCGCTGTGTTCGAGGATGTCGGTGAGGCGTTGCAGGTCCTGTTCCGCCGGCAACGTGCGCGGTGCCAGCAGGGCCGGCCACGGTTTGAATTTATCTTCTACTTCCAACAGTGACACATCCCCCGGAATCACCACCACCGCTACGCCGCGATTGAGGATCGCCGAGCGCATGGCACGGTGCAGCACGTGAGGCATCTGCTCGGGGTTGGTCACCAGCTCGATAAAGTGGCTGCACTCCTTGAACAGCTCCTGGGGATGGGTCTCCTGGAAGTAGTTCAGGCCGATCTCGGAGGAGGGGATCTGTGCGGCAATGGCCAGCACCGGCACGTGGTTGCGATGGCAATCGAACAGGCCATTGATCAAGTGCAGGTTGCCGGGGCCGCAGCTGCCGGCGCATACGGTCAGCTCGCCGGTGGCGGCGGCTTCGGCACCGGCGGCAAACGCGGCCACTTCTTCGTGGCGCACATGCATCCACTCGATGCTGTCCATGGTGCGCAGGGAGTCGGTCAGGCCGTTGAGGCTGTCGCCGGTCAGGCCCCAGATGCGCTTGATGCCCGCCTGTTCAAGGGTGGTCGCCAATTGCTGGGCCAGGGTGATTTTCGCCATGAAGAACTCCAATCGTCAGTGAGGGTAAAAAGCTGCTGATCAGTTAAGGACAGTTCCATGGCGCTGAATGCTCCCCGCTCAATGTGAAGAATTGGTCATCGCGGCGCGATATTGCCGAGTGCGGCGGGCGATAAACAGTTGGTCTTTTATCAACGCCAGCAGCGGCGTCACCCCGGGTTTCGGCTGGCGGCCACGGCTCAGGCGGCGAAGCTGATAGCGCACCACTGCCATGCTCGCCAGGCTGGCCAGGGGTTTGCGCTTCCAGCGGATCGGCGGCAGTTGCGGGTTGAGATCGCGGCCAGCGCGCCACTGCTTGATCAGGTGCGGCTCCAGGGTCAGCGCGGTGGCGATCCCGGCCATGGCGATGCCGCTGTCCAGGACTTGCTGCACGATCGGCAAGCGCCGGATGCCGCCGGTGACCATCACCGGCATGTTGGCGACTTTCGCCAGGTCGCTGGCCATCTCGATGAAATAGGCTTCGCGGGCCAGGGTGCGTCCGTCGCGAGCCTCGCCTTGCATGGCCGGGGCTTCGTAGCTGCCGCCGGACAGTTCCAGCAGGTCGATGGCCAGCGGGTTGAGCAGCTCGACCACGGCATGGGCGTCGGCGGCGTCGAAGCCACCGCGCTGGAAGTCGGCGGAATTGAGTTTCACCGCCACGCAGAAATCCGCGCTCACGGCGGCGCGCACGGCTTTGATCACTTCCAGCAACAGCCGCGCGCGGTTTTCAACGCTGCCGCCCCAGCGGTCTGTGCGCTGGTTGCTCAAGGGCGAGAGAAACTGGCTGAGCAGGTAGCCGTGGGCCGCATGTATCTGCGCACCGCTGAAGCCGGCCTTTTCGGCGAGACGCGCGCTGGTGGCGAAGCGCGAGATGACGTCCTGGATATCGTCCTCGGTCATGGCCTTGGGTTGGGCGAACATCTTCGAAAAGCCGCCGAGATCGAGGGCCACCGCCGAAGGTGCCAGGGCCTGCTGGCCGAGGTTGGCCATGGTCTGGCGACCCGGGTGGTTGAGCTGCACCCAGAACTGCGCGCCCTTGGCCCGGCCAATCGCGGCCCATTGGCGAAACTTGTCCAGGTGACGTTCGTCTTCCAGCACCACGCCGCCGGGGCCGGTCATGGCGTGGCGGTCGATCATCACGTTGCCGGTCAGGATCAGGCCGGGCTCGCCGTCGGCCCAGGCTTGATACAAGCGCATCAGGGCCTCGGAAGGCGCCTGGTTCGCATCCGCCATGTTCTCTTCCATCGCCGCCTTGGCGATGCGGTTACTGATGAGCTGGCCGTTGGGCAATTGCAACGCTTCAAAGGGCGACATGCTTGACTCCTCACATTGGGAGCGCTCAGGCTAAGCTTAAAGGTCACTTTAAGGTCAATGGGGTTGGCGATGAATATTGGTGAACTGGCGGGACGCAGCGGCTTGGCAGCCTCGAAGATTCGTTTTTACGAAGCCCAGGGGCTGATCCAGGTCGAGCGACAAGGTAATGGCTATCGCCGTTATCCCATGCAGACGTTGCAGACGCTGCAATTGATCCAGGGCGCTCAGCGCGCCGGTTTCAGCTTGCAGGAGTTGAAGGCGCTGATGCCCGACGATTCGCCGAGCGAGGCGAAACGCGCCGATATCGTCTTGAGGCTTGAGCGCAGGATTGCGCAGATAGAAGAGCTTCAAGCCCGAATGGACCAGAGCAAGGCAGAGTTACGCGCGGTGATCGCCACGATCCAGGCACACCCGGAAGGCACGCCGTGCACCCAGGCGCAGGACAAGGTCTGGGCCTCAATCGAGGCGCATAAAAAAACGCCGCGTATCTGACGATACGCGGCGTTCGTTTACAGCAACAAAACCTTAGGCTTGAACCACAGGGATGTTGGCGCTTGCAGCAATTTCACGGAACTCGGCGATCTGGTCAAAACTCAGGTAGCGATACACGTCGCTGGCCATGGTGTTGATCTTCGCGGCGTATTCCATGTACTCCTCGACGGTCGGCAGGCGACCCAGGATGGAAGCCACCGACGCCAGCTCGGCCGAAGCCAGGTAGACGTTTGCGCCGTCACCCAGACGGTTCGGGAAGTTACGGGTCGACGTCGACACAACGGTCGAGTTCGGCTCTACACGTGCCTGGTTACCCATGCACAGCGAGCAGCCCGGCATTTCCATGCGCGCGCCAGCCTTGCCGTAGATGCCGTAGTAGCCTTCTTCGGTCAGTTGGTGAGCGTCCATCTTGGTCGGCGGCGACAGCCACAGACGGGTTGGCAGCTGACCCTTGACCTGATCCAGCAGTTTACCGGCAGCGCGGAAGTGACCGATGTTGGTCATGCACGAACCGATGAACACTTCGTCGATCTTCTCGCCAGCAACGCTGGACAGCAGACGGGCGTCGTCCGGATCGTTTGGCGCGCAGAGCACAGGCTCCTTGATGTCGGCCAGATCGATCTCGATGATTTCCGCGTATTCGGCGTCAGCATCGGCAACCATCAACTCAGGGTTGGCAACCCAGGCTTCCATCGCTTGGGCACGACGTTCCAGGGTACGCGCATCGCCGTAGCCTTCACCGATCATCCAGCGCAGCAGGGTGATGTTGGAGTTCAGGTACTCGGTGATGGATTCTTTCGACAGCTTGATGGTGCAACCGGCAGCCGAACGTTCAGCCGAGGCGTCGGACAGCTCGAAGGCTTGTTCGATGCTCAGGTTGTCCAGGCCTTCGATTTCCAGGATACGGCCGGAGAAAGCGTTCTTCTTGCCTTTCTTCTCTACGGTCAGCAGGCCAGCCTGGATCGCGTAGTAAGGAATGGCGTGAACCAGGTCACGCAGGGTGATACCAGGCTGCATTTCACCTTTGAAGCGCACCAGGATCGATTCCGGCATGTCCAGCGGCATGACGCCGGTGGCGGCGGCGAACGCTACCAGGCCGGAACCGGCCGGGAACGAAATGCCCATCGGGAAACGGGTGTGGGAGTCACCACCGGTACCGACGGTGTCTGGCAGCAGCATGCGGTTCAGCCAGCTGTGGATGATGCCGTCGCCCGGACGCAGCGATACGCCGCCACGGGTCATGATGAAGTCAGGCAGGGTGTGGTGGGTGGTCACGTCGATCGGCTTTGGATAGGCCGCGGTGTGGCAGAACGACTGCATTACCAGATCGGTGGAGAAGCCCAGGCACGCCAGGTCTTTCAGTTCGTCACGGGTCATGGGACCGGTGGTGTCCTGGGAGCCGACGGTGGTCATCTTCGGTTCGCAGTAGGTGCCTGGACGAACGCCAGCCACGCCGCAGGCCTTGCCGACCATTTTCTGCGCCAGGGTGTAGCCCTTGTCGCTTTCAGCCGGGGCTTCCGGCAGCTTGAACAGGGTCGAAGGTGGCAGACCCAGTTCGGCACGTGCCTTTTCGGTCAGGCCACGGCCGATGATCAGCGGGATACGACCGCCGGCACGGACTTCATCCAACAGGACCGGAGTCTTCATTTCGAAGGTGGTCAGGACTTCATCGCTGTTGTGCTTGGTGACTTTGCCAGCATGCGGGTACAGGTCGATCACGTCGCCCATGTTCATGTTGGTAACGTCGAACTCGATTGGCAGTGCGCCGGCATCTTCCATGGTGTTGTAGAAGATTGGAGCGATCTTGCTGCCGAAGCAGAAGCCGCCAGCGCGCTTGTTCGGCACGTAAGGCACGTCGTCGCCGAAGAACCACAGTACCGAGTTGGTGGCCGATTTACGCGACGAACCGGTACCGACCACGTCACCGACGTAGGCGATCGGGAAGCCCTGGCCGCGCATTTCTTCGATCTGCTTCATCGGGCCGGTCTTGCCTTGCTCATCCGGCACGATGCCTTCACGGGCCATTTTCAGCATGGCCAGGGCGTGCAGCGGGATGTCAGGGCGGGACCAGGCGTCCGGGGCAGGGGACAGGTCGTCGGTGTTGGTTTCGCCGGTGACCTTGAACACACGCAGGCTGATCTTGTCGGCCAGGGTCGGGCGGTTCTTGAACCACTCGCCGTCGGCCCAGGACTGGATCACGGCTTTGGCGTGTTCGTTGCCGTTCCTGGCTTTTTCCGCGACGTCGTGGAAAGCATCGAACATTAGCAGGGTGTGCTTGAGTTGGGCGGCTGCGACGGGGGCCAGGGTGGCGTCGTCCAGCAGCTCGACCAGGGTCACGATGTTGTAGCCGCCTTGCATGGTGCCGAGCAGTTCAACAGCGCGTTTCTTGTCGATCAGGGGAGAAGTGGCTTCGCCCTTGGCCAGGGCAGACAGGAAACCGGCCTTGACGTAGGCAGCTTCGTCAACGCCTGGTGGAATGCGGTTGGTGATCAGGTCAACGAGGAATTCTTCTTCGCCAGCCGGGGGATTTTTCAGCAGCTCGACCAGGCCTGCGGTTTGTTCGGCGTTAAGCGGCTGGGGAACGATACCCAGGGCTGCACGCTCTTCGATATGTTTGCGGTAGGCTTCAAGCACAGTTATTACCCTCATCAGTGGTCCCACGGGACGCTCATCCAGAAATGCACGGCACGCATGCGCTCAGGGGCTTTTTGGGCCGTAGAGCCAGCGCTGCCGGCAATCCTCACAGAAGCTGCTTTCAAAGTTTTACGCCTGCAGAACGGAGCTGATGAGGGTTGGCGCTGGCTATTTACCGGGTAAATAACCATCGCCAACACCGTTCTTTAGGAACGACTGTGCTCGTGACGCTTTGAAAACAGCTTCCAACGGATTATTGGCGCCTTACAAGGCCGGATGATTCTACGGCAAAAAAATTCTAAACGTAAGTTGCCGCGCCAAGTTTGCAGGGTGATCAACCTTAGACAAAGGGCTAACATGTGCAACTGTTTCGCTGATTTGTGCGTTGTCGACCATGTCTAACCAAACCATCAAGACCCCCTGCGTAGGCCTGTGCTCCACGGTTTACGGCGATCTTGTGTGCCGGGGGTGCAAGCGGTTTCACCATGAGGTGATTCAGTGGAACGGGTATAACGAGGAAGAAAAACGTGCGGTGTGGCTGCGGCTGGAGCAGTTGTTGGTGCAGGTGATGGCCGGGAAGCTTGAGGTGTTTGACCCTAAAATGCTGCGGGGGCAGCTGGAGCAGCGCAAGATTCGGTTTGTGCCGCATCAGTCGGAGTACTGCTGGGCCTATCAGTTGATTGCCCGGGGGGCGCGGGTGATCAGCAATCTTGAGGCTTACGGGATGGTGTTGATGCCGGAGTTTCGGGAGTGGGGTTTGCCTGAGTTGCGGGATGCGATTGATCGGGAGTTTTTTATTTTGTCCGAGGCGCATTATCAGCGGTATATCGCTCCGGGGTTTCTCAGGGATGCGTTTGGGGGGTGATTGAGTACATATCCGTTATTTGGGTAACGGCCGCTTATGGTTCCGCTCTTACAGCGGCTCACTTTGGAAAAGCCCCAAAGTAAGCAAAGGGCTCTGCCCCGCCTGTCGGCACCTCGCCTAGGCTCGGTGTTCCCTCACTCCGGCACCGCGAAGCGGGCCGCCGCGACGGGCCATCCATGGCCCGGCGCGGGTAAACCGGCGTCCTGCCGGTTTACCCGCTCCGCACTGCCTGCGTTCGGCCTCGGGCTTATTGGGGCAGTCAGATCAAAATCAAAAGCAAGAGCACAGCGGCCTCCCGGCCGGCTTGAGTGTTAAAAGCCAGATCAAAAGCCAGAGCGAAAACAGATCTGCTTTTCTGTGGGAGCGGGCTTGCTCGCGAAAAACCTGAGAGCGCCGCGTTCATCCAGAATGCCCGCGTCATCGTTAACGACCTTCGCGAGCAAGCCCGCTCCCACATTTAGACCGTGCCCGCTTTAGATTTTGCTTTTGCTCTTCAACACTCAAGCCGGCCGGTAGGCCGCTGTGCTCTTGCTTTTGATCTTGATCTTAGGCGCCCCGTTAAACCACGCTGGCCGAACGCAGGCTTTGGAGCGTGGGTAACCCGGCAGGACGCCGGGTTAGCCGCGCTGGGCCAAGGATGGCCCATCGCGGCGGCCCACGGTCCAAAGCCGGAGTGAGGGCACACCGAGCCTAGGCGAGGTGCCGAGTGGTGGGGCAAGAGCCTTTTGGTTACTTTTGGGCTCCTTTCAAAAGTGACCCGCTGTAAGAGCGGAACCAATACAAGCCATCACCCAAAAACGGATATGCCCCCAAAAAGAAGCATCACCCATTAGCCAGCTCTTCCAGATGATCCATCAACTCCTGCGGCTTAAGCACCAACACATCACTGTCCACCGCATCCAGCACCACCTCCGCCGTATTCCCGATCAACGCCCCGGTAATCCCCGTACGCGCCACGGTACCGATTATGGTCACCGCCGCCTGCCACTTATGCACCGCATGAGGAATCAACACATCCGCCGGCCCTTCCTCGATATGCAGATGCGTGTCGTCAATATCAAACTCCGCCTGAAACGCCTTGCACTGCTCACGATAGCGCGCCTCGATCGTCTCCTTGAGCTGAAACACCGGATCCGCCGCCGACAACATCGGCGACGGATGCGCACTGATCACATGCAACTGCGCCTTGGCCAGGCTCGCGATATCAAACCCGTGATCAATGATCGAGTTATGCAACGCCTGATGCTCCGCATCGGAATTCCCTACATCAATCGCTGCCAGAATCACCCCGCCAGCCCACGGCGTGGACGTCTTCACCAACAACACCGGAGTAGGGCAGTAACGCATCAGCTTCCAGTCCGCAGGCGTCAACAGCGCTTTTTTCAGCGGACTATCAGCAAAGTGCTGCTTGACCACCAACCCACACCCCTCTGCCTGCTGCACGTCGATGATGGTTTCATGCAGGCTGTCATTCCACGCCTGTTCGGTGGTGACGCTGTAGCCATCCTCCTGCAAACCGGCCTTCAGCAGGCTCAACATCGCCGAATGCTCATGCCGCTTGTCACACACCAACAAATGCAAATGTGCCCCGGTGACGCCGGCAATCAGCTTGGCGCGCTTGAGGGCCAGGCTTTCCGAATGCTCAGGCTCGATGACCACCAGGATGCTGCGTATGGCTTGCATGGTCGGGTTCTCCAAAAAAGGGTGGGCGTGGAACAACTATAGTTGCTGCCCGGCACACGTCATGTTGATGCACATCAAGCCCGGTAGCTGGCGGTCTGCGGCGCGGTCGGTATAATCGCCGGCCTTTTGTGAATCTTTGCCCGTGAGCCCGATGAACCTGCCAGAAATCCACGAATTCCTCGGTTGCCGCACCCCCGACGGCTGGGTCCAGGCCGCGTTGGCCGACCAGGAAACCCTGCTGATCGACCACAAGAACTGTGAATTCAAGGCCGCCAGCACCGCGTTGAGCCTGATCGCCAAGTACCATTCCCACGTCGACCTGATCAACCTGATGTCACGCCTGGCCCGGGAAGAACTGGTGCACCACGAGCAAGTCATGCGCCTGATGAAGAAGCGCAAGATCGAGCTGCGCCAACTGTCCGCCGGCCGCTACGCTTCGGGTTTGCGCAAGGTGGTGCGCAGCCATGAACCGGTCAAACTGGTGGATACCCTGGTGGTCGGCGCGTTTATCGAAGCCCGCAGTTGCGAGCGTTTCGAAGCGCTGGTGCCGCATTTGGACGAAGAACTCGGCAAGTTCTATTTCGGCCTGCTTAAAAGCGAGGCCCGGCATTTCCAGGGTTACCTGAAACTGGCTTACCAGTACGGCGACGCCAAGGACATCGCCCAGGTCATCGACCGTGTACGCGCCGCCGAGCAGGAACTGATCGAGTCACCGGACGTCGAGTTCCGCTTTCACAGCGGCGTGCCAGCCTGACGCAACCGCTGCACCGAGCAACGCGGTGATCCCGGCGAGTATCAGGATCACCGCCTGTGTCCCCAGCGGCGCCGCCAGCAGTGCGATCAGCAACCCGGCCAGCGGCTGCGAGAGGTTGTTGAGCAAGGTCAGCACGCCCACCGTCTTGCCAAAGTCCCGGGCCGGGATTACCCGTTGTCGGACACTGCGGATGTACACGTTGAACATCTTGTCGAAACCGGTCAGCAGCAGGAAACCCACGGCATAAGCCCACACATTCGGGCTGATGGCCGTGATCAACGCTCCCACGGCAATCATCGAATACGACAAACCGCCCAGCACCTTGAGCGGCAGGGACGCGCGCGCCAGGAAAAACAGGATGGCGATGGTCACCAGCGCGCCGGCCGCCTGCAACCCGGCGTAGGTGTCCTTGCCGGCGGCGTATTGGCCAATGACCATCGCGGCGGAAGTGGCGAGGGTGACGCCGATGATCAGGTTCACACCCACCGCCAGGGCGATAATCCTTTTCAGCTCCGGCAGGTCGCGGATATGCCCGAAGGCAACGCGCAACGGCTGCAGCCAGATGTCGTTGTGCTGCTCGAAGGTTTCAAGATTGACCGTGGTGTGGCGTTGCCAGATGCGCATCGTCAGGTCCGCCAGCAGGAACAGCCCGGCAACCCCCAGCACGACCCAGTGCCAGGCCCAGACGCCCAACATCAGCGCGGCCACCAGTGGGCCCAGCACCAGCCCGGTCTGGTCGGCAATCTGCGAGTAGGACAAGGTCTTGGCGTAGGTGTAATGCTTGAAGATATGCGGCAGCAGCACTTCCCGGGCCATGATGCCCTGGGTGGTCAACACGCCGCACAGCGCCGAAAGCATGACAATCCAGTAAATCCCGTCGAACATTCCATACAGCAGCACCGCCGCCACACACGCCAGCGCCCGGTACACCTGGCTGATATGCAGGACGCGCACGGCGGGATATTTGTCGCACAACGCCCCGCACACCGGGAACGACAGGTACCGCGGCAAGGATTCGACAAAAAACGCCAGGCCCGCCCACGACACACTGTTGGTGGTCTGGAACACGATCAGCGGCACGATGAACAACAGAATCTGGTCGGCCAGGCGTGACAGAAACAACGAAATGAAGAAAGCCAGGTAATCCTTGCGCATGGTGTGCTCGTGTCCGTGAGTCAAATCGTCGTCAGTAGCCGGAGCCGGATTTATCCGTGAGATTGTGGCGCTCGTCGCCCTTGAGCGGCGGGTTGAATACGCTGACCAGCACCAGGTCCTGCTCCTTTCCGCCTCTTAGATAATGGCAGTCGTGTTGGTCCAGCGCATAAATATCTCCGGGGCGGATCGGGTAGACGTTACCGTCCATATCTTCGACTTCACCCTCACCGGCGATGCAGTAGCAAGCCTCCAGGTGATTACGGTATTGCAGCAGTGACTCGGTGCCGGCACGCACGACGGTGTGGCAGACGGTATAACCCATCCCGTCCTTTTCCGTCAGCAACCGATGGCTGGTGCCAGCGCCCCATTCGACAAAGTGCGCGGTGTTTTCTATGTCTGATTTGTGACGAACGAACATGGTTTTCTCCCGCTATGTAGGTAGAGGGCCATGATTCTCTTGTGTTTGTGGTGTTGTCATCAGCGACACTTCCGAAAAGCGTGTGGGGCGCATCTGGCGGACGGTACCGAGTTAAAGACTGCGGTGAAACTGTTAAAAACTCTTAAAAGCATGAAGCTTCGTCGGCCAGTGATGGCCAGCTGCTTTAGTCTGCCGGCTTGCCACCTATAATGCGCACACTTCAATCCGCGCGTGCACTGGAAATTTATGGATAACTTGGGTCTCGGCAAGGTCTTGCTCGTGGAGGACGATGAGAAGCTGGCAGGGCTGATCGCCCATTTCCTGTCCCAGCATGGCTTCGAGGTGCTGGCCGTGCACCGCGGCGATCTGGCGCTGGCGGCGTTCCTGGAGTTCAAGCCGAAGATCGTCGTGCTCGACCTGATGCTGCCCGGCCAGAGCGGCCTGCATGTGTGCCGTGAAATTCGCAACGTGTCCGACACGCCCATCGTGATCCTCACCGCCAAGGAAGACGACCTCGACCACATCCTCGGCCTGGAGTCCGGCGCCGATGATTATGTGATCAAGCCGATCAAGCCGCCTGTGCTGCTGGCTCGCCTGCGCGCCCTGCAACGTCGCCAGGCGCCGGAACCCACGGTGCGCGGCGCCCTTGAGTTCGGCCGCCTGGCCATCGACCGCAGTTGCCGGGTGGTGAGCCTGGGCGGGGAGAAGATCGACCTGACCACCATGGAATTCGAACTGCTGTGGTTGCTGGCCAGCGCCGCCGGGAAAATCCTCTCCCGCGATGACATTCTCAACCGCATGCGCGGTATTGCCTTTGACGGGCTCAACCGCAGCGTCGACGTGTACATCAGCAAGCTGCGCGGCAAGCTCAATGACAACCCCCGGGAACCGGTGTGCATCAAGACCATCTGGGGCAAGGGCTACCTGTTCAATCCGTTCGCCTGGGAGGTCTAGATGTTAAGGCTGTTTCTGCGTCTGTATATCATCCTGGCCATTGGCTTGGCCGGGGCGATCTGGCTGGTGAACTACACCTTCGATGAGCTGTTGCCGGAAGCCAACGAAACCTACAACCGCGAAGCCCTGCGCGGCCCGGCGTATGGGGTGGTGGAACAATTGCGGCCGGTGACGGGGGAAGCGCGCGCCGCCCGCCTGGCCGAGTTGCAACCGCACTATGGGCTGCGCCTGGCGCTGGTGCAGCGGGACAGGCTGAAACTCACCGAGCGTGAACAGCAACTGCTGGCCAGTGGCGAGTTGGTGGTGCGTGGGGATTTCATGGAGTTCATCTCCAACATCGACGGCGGCCACCAACTGCTGGAAATCAAACTGCCGGAAGAGCCCAAGTGGCTGTACATGTGGGCCTATGGCTTTCTCGGCCTGTGCCTGGCGATTGTCCTGTACTTCTGGGTTCGGCCCCATTGGCGTGACCTGGAGCATATCCGCCTGGCCGCGCAACGTTTCGGTGACAACGATCTCGGCTCGCGCATCCTGCTGCCGCGCCGTTCTACCGTGCGCGAGCTGGCGGGGCACTTCAACCAGATGGCCGAGCGCATTGAAAGCCTGATCGCCAACCAGCGCGAGTTGACCAACGCCGTGTCTCACGAGCTGCGTACGCCGATTGCGCGGCTGTCGTTTGAGCTCGACCAGCTCAAGCAACAGGCCGATCCACGGGAGAGCCGCGCACTGATCGCCGACATGTATGCCGACCTCGGCGAGCTGGAAGAAATGGTCTCGGAACTGTTGACCTACGCCAGCCTGGAACGCGGCGCCACGCAGATCACCCGTGAAAGCATCGAGGCCCACAGCTGGCTCGACAGTGTGATCGGCAGCGTCGCCCTGGAGGCCGAGGCGGCAGGCGTGCAGTTGCTGCTGCGCACCTGTGAAGTCGATTACATCCGTATCGAGCCGCGCTTTATGGCACGGGCGGTGATCAACCTGTTGCGCAATGCAATTCGCTACGCCGACCGGCGTGTGGAAGTGTCGCTGGTGAAGTTTGGCACCGGCTATGAAGTACGGGTCAATGACGACGGGCCCGGTGTGCCGGTGGAAGGGCGAGGGAAGATTTTCGAGCCGTTCCTGCGCCTGGACGCCAGCCGTGACCGCCGCACCGGTGGCTTCGGCCTCGGCCTGGCGCTGGTGCGGCGGGTGTGCCAATGGCATGGCGGGCAGGTTGAAGTGCTGGATTCGGAGTGGGGCGGGGCATCGTTCCGGATGACCTGGGCGTATGCCGAGTAATCATCCAGGAGCCATGGAGATCAAATGTGGGAGCGGGCTTGCTCGCGAAGGCGGTGAATCAGTCGCCGGATACATTGACTGAAACACCGCCTTCGCGAGCAAGCCCGCTCCCACATTTTGATTGGGTTACCAAAGTTAGAACGTGTACTCGACCATCCCCATCACCGACGTCTGCAAGCGTCTCTCCACAATCGGGCTTTGCCCGGCCTTGTCTGCCAGGTACTGCACATCCAGCAGCGTCGAAAACTGTGTGTGCTCGCTGATCGGCAAGCTCCACACCAGATTCATCCCGTTGCTGATGTTGCCGCCGCTGGCCTTGTAGGCCTTGAAGCGACTCTGTGCGGCCTGGCCGGTGGTCACGCCGTACCAGGTCTGCAGGTAATTGCTGTCGCCAAAATGGCTGCTGAGGCTGGCATCCAGCGAACCGTAGTCGCCGTCGTACAGGTTGGTGCCCAGGCTCAGTTCCAGGTGGGTGAACGCCTTGCCGGAATCCTTGTGATCATCTTCCTCAAGCGCATGCTCCAGGGTTGCGCCGAGAATCACCCCGCCCAGGTTATAGCTGCCACTGACACCCACCTGGGCGCGAGTCTTGATCTCGCCCATACCCTTGAGTTTCTTCGAGCCCGGGCGCCCGGTCTTGCTTTCGTCCTTGCGTGAGCCGCTGGCGCCGACGTAGGCGCTGAAGCTCGCGCCGCCGCCGTCATAACCCCAGCCCAGGCCCTTGTCGGTGTCGAGGAAAATCCCCCACGGGCTGACGATGGCCACCCCCAGCACCGGCGCGGTGACTCGCTCGTCGCTGCCGCTGTAGCGGGGCAGGTTGGCCACGCCGGCCTTGAGGGTGTATTCCCAGTCGTCGGCCAGCAGGGTGTCGGCGCTGGCCAGCAGGCACAGCGACGTCAGGGACAGGCACAGGTGTTTTGAACGCATGATGGTCTTCATGTGAGGTCAGAGACTCAAGGGGTTGTGGGGAGAATCGGTACGTTTGAAGTGGTAGCCGGAGGCGCTCAGGCCATTGACCTGGCGACTCACGGTATCGCCCAGGCCATAGCCGTTGCCGGCCAGCACCGCGTGGGCGTTGTCCACGGGCAGCAGGATGTAGTCGGTCAGCGGCTCGTCGTGCAGTTGGCCGCGGATCACCAGGAAGCCGTTCTCCAGGCGCACGCTGATGCCGCTCAGGGGCGCGTCGGGCTCATGGGTGTTGAGCACTTGATAGGTACCGATGGTGTCGGCCCAGGCATTGCTCAGCGGGGTCGGTTCGATGCGTTCGCCCACCGGGACGCGTTGGCCGTGGCTGCGGGCGGTGAGCATCTGGCGCCCTTGCACCGTTACCACATCCAGCTGCACACGGCCCAGTTCGCCGAGGTCCTTGAGCCAGAAGCCGAGGAATTTCTGTTGTGCCCGCAGCCAGCCCTGGCCGTCGCGCAGCAGTTCGAAACGGGTGTCGGCCAACTCGCCATACAGCTGGCCGTTTTCGTCCTTGATACGGAAGACACCCCAGGCCGTGGCGTAGAAACCCGCCAGGCGCCTGCGGTCGATCGCGGCGGGCACCTGGCGGATTTTCAGGCCGTGGGCGGGCGCCTGGCAGTTGTCGGCACACACCGGGTCGCCGGTCTGGGCCTGGAGCATCAGGCGCAGAGTGTCGGTGGTCAGGGACACCACCATCTCTTCGGCGTTGCTGTCGTTGGCCATCACGATCACGGCCAGTTGCTGGTCCGGCAGCATCGTCAGTTGCGCCGCGAAATCATCTCCGCCACCGCTGTGCTGGAAGGTGCGAATGCCGGGGCCCACCGGCTCATCGCCGCAAGGGGCGAGAAACCACCCCAGGCCCATCTGGCAGTCGAAGTCCAGGGCGTTGCCGGTGTTTTGCTGGGTGAACATCTCATCAATCGACTGGCTGCCCAGTAGCTGTCTGTCTTTATAGAGGCCCCGGGCGAAGAGCATGCGCACGTAGTGGCTGAGGTCCTTGGGGCTGCTCCACAAGCCACCGGCCGCAAGGTCGCGCACCTGGGCGTCGGCGCTGACGGTGCCGTCTGCATAACCCCGGGCGCGAAAGCCCGGTTGCGCGCCGGTGCCGACGAAGCTCGACTGGTTCATCTCCAGGGGCTTGAGCAGGCTGCTTTGCAGTCGGGTTTCGAAATCCTGCCGACTGCTGCGTTCGATGGCGGCGCCGACCAGGGCGTAGCCGAGGTTGGAATAGGCCACCTGGGTCCCCGGTGGCGTGCTCAGCCAAACCCCTGAAATACGCATTGGCATCTGGCCCATGGCGAAGGTGTTGCGCACGTCCCGCAGGTGTTCGCTGGGCAGGCCGGACTGGTGGCTGAGCAGGCGGCGCAGGGTGATGTCGCGGTCGGCGGCAGCCTGGTCGGAATGAAAGCGCGAGCGTACGTAGAACTCCCGCAGGGTGTCCTGGATCGGGGCGTCGAGGGCCAGGCGCTGTTGCTCCACCAGTTGCAGGGCGGCGGTGGCGGTCAGCAGTTTGGAGAGGGCGCCGGCGCGGAATGCGGTGTTGGGGGTGACGGGTTTGCCCAGGGCCTTGTCGGCCAGGCCAAAGCCCTGGGCCCAGATCAGTTCCTGGCCGTTGACCAGGGCGATGGACAGGCCGGGTATGTTTTGCCTGGCCATTTCGCTGGGAATGCGTTTTTGCAGGTAGCGGATGATTGCGCTGTAGTCGCCCTTGGGAATGGGCGGCGGGGCCGGCGGCTGGCCGTGGCAGCCGAGGCTGCCCAGCAGGCAACCCAGCAGCGGAATACTGCGCAATGTGCGAAACATGATGAGCACCCGAGGGGTGGTTTGGATGCTCGAATGCTAGGGGCGGGCCGTCGATGAGTCTTTGTGAGCTTTGTCGGGAAACTGTCAAAGACTGTTAATACAGGCCGCCCCTAGCGGGTTTGCTCCATTGCCGCAGCTCCAGCATCAGCTATACCTAATGCTCAACGCTTCCTCAACGTCAGCCAAGGAGTCTCGCGATGAAACTGGGAATAATGATCAGCACCGTGTGTATTGCCACGATCGGGGTGATGGGGTGTTCCAGCAAGGTGACGCAGCCGGACGAATACTCCGGGTTTCTCTCCGACTACAGCAACCTCAAGGAAGCCAAGTCGCCATCGGGCGCGCAGGTGATGCGTTGGGTGGACCCCAACCTGAGTCTGAGCCGCTATAACGCGGTGTACATCGAGCCCACCCAGTTCTACCCCAAGCCGCAAGCCAGCACCAGGATCCCTGAAAGCACCTTGCAGGGCATCAGCACCTACTACAGCCAGGCGCTCAAGCGCGAACTGGAAAAGTCCTTGCCGCTGGCCGACGGACCAGGCCCGGGCGTGATCGTGGTGCGCGCGGCGATCACTGCCGTCAGCAGCAAGACCGAAAGTCTCAAGCCCTATGAGTACATTCCTGTCGCCCTGGTGGTCGCCACGGTCAGCACGGGCGCCGGGATTCGTGACCAGGAAACCACCTTGGGCACCGAAGCCCAATTCCTCGACGGTGCCAGTGGCAAGGTGGTCGCCCAAGTCGTGCGCAAAGGCACCGGTAAACCGTTGGCAAACGACTCCCAGGTGATGAAAGCCGATGACGTGAAAAGCGTCATCGACGGCTGGGCGTCGGACCTGCATCAATCGTTTTTGAAGCTTAAAAAGGGCTAAGCCTCAAACGGTGCGCGACTTGAGCGGGTGCTATTTGATCGGTGTGAGCGGTGGCTGCTTCCATTGCCCGTTACCCACTTCAGGCTTGGGCAGGTAAATGCGCAATAGGGCATAGAACGGGCCGGGTGGTGCTGGCAGCCAGTTGCTTTGTTCCGCCTTCGGTGGCTCGTGGTGCGCGACCAACAGCGTCAGGCCGCCATCGGCGTCGAGCTTGAAGTTGGGCAACATCCCCGACGTGAGCACGTAGCGCTTCTTCAGGTTGGGGGTCAGCAGATTGGTCTTGGCGTTGTACATGGTCAGTGACCAGAATGCGTCGGTCGGTGGCAACTGGTCCTTGGCGAAGTGCAGGGTGTAGCTGTGGCGTGCGCCGTTGGCGGGTTTGCCCTCGCTGTCCACGGAGTAGCGCAGGTAGGCCGTTTCATCGCCGGAGTTGCCAAACAGGTGCAGGTTGGCGCCAGCGTAGCGGTACAGGTAGTTGTTTTGAAGGTGGTCGCGATTGCCGAACAGGTCTGCACTGGATACTTGATGGGTATCGATCTTGTCTTTTTTGAAGGCTGCATACTCGGCTTTGCCGTCGGCGATGCCGTCATCCAGCGCTTTGCGTTGCTCAACCGTCAGGGCCTTGAGGTCGAACGGTTTACCCGCCTCGACGCCGATCCTGGCAAAACGCGCGAGCACGTCTTTCTCACTGTCCTGCGGTGCTGCGTAGGCCAGCATGAAGTTCAGATAGCGGAACAGATGCACGCTGTCGCTCATGTTCGGCGTAGGCTTGGGCCAGGCAATTTTCGGCGGCTTGATGGGTTTGGGCTGCTTCACGTAGCTGCTCAGGGTCTGGACCTTATAGCCGCCCTGGATCTGTCTGACTTTGCCCAAGTCCTTTTCATCGAACAATTGAGTGCGGTACAGGGCGTAGGCGATGTTGCTTTCGCTGTACACGACGCGGTCGATATCGGTTGGCTGCTGGCCTTTCCAGCCCGGGCCGGCAATCATGTAGTGGCCACCGTTGTTACCGGTGCTGCGGGTACCCAGATAGCCGAAGTTCTGCGTGTAGAGGTCGACCAACTGCACGGCGTAGTAGCGGTTGTCTTCGATCCTGGGCAGGGTCAACACCACGGGCTCGGCCCGCAGATCGAGCCAGACAAAGGAGTTGGGCGTGTCCGGGTTGGGGGTGGGAATCGCTGTATCTTTAGGGGTTATCGCCTGCGCGGTGTTCCCGATGTGGTTGAACGGCGCCTTGAAGTTCGCCCCGGTCTTGTCGACAGCCTGGGTGTAGAGAGTCTTGTACATCTCCACCACCGGGAAGCCATAAAGATAGGCTTCCTTGGCGATGGCCCGGGCTTCACTCGGCGTGGCGGTGAAATCGGCCCAGGCGCCGGTACTCATGAAAATCGAGAGGCTCGCCAACAGCAGGCGCGTCGGTGTTCGAATCATGTTGTTGCGTCCTTACTGAGTCAGTCGGATATCGTCGAGTTTTCAGCTGTTATAAAAGCAGGCTCCGGTGGGCGCGTACAGTCGCAACTAGCTGAACCTTTGCGTGTCAGGCAGAGTTTGCACTCAGTTGCTCGGGAAGTCTTTTGGCACGTGAGGTTCAACGCAAAGATCTATCGATCAGTTGACATCAACGAGATCAAGTGCCGCCTGTGAAAGGCGGCATCGGGGGGCAGTCAAGGCAGTATGGACTTTACCTTGTCACGCAACTGATCAATCGAGAACGGCTTGCCGATCACCTGCATGTCGGCTGGCGAATCGATATTTTCGGCATAACCGCTGGCGAACAGGATGGGCAGGGCGGGGCGTATTTCACGGGCCTTGAGGGCCAGTTGCTTGCCGTCCATGTCCGGCAGGCCGACGTCGGTCATCATCAGGTCGATGGTCTGGTCGGTGTCTTGAACTATTTTCAAGGCTTCTTCGGCATCGGCCGCTTCAAGCACTTGGTACTCCAGCTCTTCGAGGACATCGACGATCAACATGCGCACGATGGCGTCGTCTTCGACTACAAGGATGGTGGAGGGGGCGGCTGACATAGTGGAGGTTCCCGAACAGTGGAAGGGGCAGGTCTTGGGCGATGGGAAGACCGTTTTCATCCTGAGTATTGTCGGTCCCGGCAAGTTCCCCAGATAAGCAAAACATTGTGCCGGTAACGGCTACAAATGTCGCGTATCACCGCCACTCACTTGCCAGGGGCTTGCTGGAACAACCAGCAAGCCCCGGCCATGGTCTCAAGCTGCCGGTTTTATCGGTTAAAGGGATCCGTACACCAACCCATGTACCCGGCTCTGGTTCTCGCTTGCCTTGAAGGTGCTGACCGTATATTCCGGGTTTGTCGGCGTCCCAAACGCTCCCGGGATGAGCGGCGTCTTACTGTTGGCCAGCGATTCCTTCATTCCTTTCTTCATGGCGTCCTCGGTCGGAAAATTGACCAATCCGAAATTGGGGTCGAAATAGAACCATTTTCGCGTGCCGCCTTCCACGATCACTCCCGCTGTCATCGCGTGGACGGGCGTGGCGATGATGAGTGTCTTGGACGTCGTCGCGTTGGCCAGGTCATCGATGATGGCCTGATAGGACTTTTGCGTGACGACTTCAGCCGAGTGCGGTCGCTTTCTGAAGTGATCCTGGGCTTCGCTCATGTCCTTGATGAACCTCGCCGATTTTGGGTTGGTTTCCTTGGTTGCCGCTGCAATGAAAAGCTTGTCGATGTACTCGTCCTGTTTTCCAACGGACACGGCGTAGGCCATTGCGTTGGCTAACACGCCACATTCGCCTCCGGTCACCGTGTCCACCTGGCTCAAATAGAAATTCTGGGGCATGCCCCGGAGCTTGATGCCGGGGATGCGCTCAATTTCGGCTTTGTAGAACTCATAGTTTTTAAGGCCGACTTCTGATCGCTTTTTGCCTATTGACTGTGCCAGGGCGCCGATTTCTTCGGGGCTTCGATTCGGCTTAAGTGCCAGTTCCATGAGCTCTGCGATATCCATGGAGCCCGAGTAGCCCGGGATGTCATCCACTACCCCGTTGTTATAGCCACGCATATACGCATCGTGGCTCGTTGTTCTGGCGTGTTCCTGCGTAGCCTTGAATGAGTTGGATAATTGCTTGGAGGGTGTGTTTTGCGCCTTGGTGGCCGGCCCTCCGACAAAGTACTCCCAGAAGCTTTCAACGTTGTCCTGGACCGACACGGTCTGTGGCGTGAACCCCTTCAGCGGTGGGCCATAGGGTTGTTTCTTGAGGGCGTCGTACGCGTACCATTCGCCCTTGTTCAATACAGCGGAGGCTTCGACGGTTTGATCCGCCAGCTTGATGGTGCCGATTGCCGCGACGCCATGTTCCTTGCCGGCGGCTTTCAACAGGTCATGGCTGCCGGCTGCCCCCTTGAGTTTGTTTAGCCCGTTAATGCTTTTTTCGACTACAAACTTGCCGCCCCGGTTAATCAGTCCTGCGCCTCCCAGAAGCAAATCGCCCAAGCCGCCCACCGGGTTCAAGGCGCCGATGGTGGCGACACCGATCTTTTTGGCAACATTCAGCGCCTTGGCGCCTGCACTGAGGGCTTTTGTGCCCGCCTGTGCCGCTTTGGACGAACTCAGGCTGACAAAGCCCAGCAGGTCCAACTGGAGGTCAATCGCCCCCTCCAGGTAATTACCCTTGGTAAAGTTGGCAATCGCTGACTTGAAGGGAATGAGGTCGAGGAAGAAATGGGTCACCTTCAACTCGGTTTCCATTTGCTTGTCGTAGGTCGTGGCGCCTTTGGCTTGCTTGACGACATCCTCGTTGCCCAGGTCGAGGTTTTCGACAAATGCCTCCGCGATGTACTGGGTACGGGCGGTGGCAAAGCTGTTGGGAGGCAGTGGGTTCGTGTCTGTACTGGCTGAGCGCTCGGGCTCACTGGCCTCTGAAGCGTCGAATTTTTTTATTCTGTTTTCCTCGATCGCCAGTTCCCATGTACTCGCAGAGAAATCCTGGGGCGTTACTTTTTTGATGCTGCCGTTTTTTATGTCCAGCCTATAGGTAACAGGTTCCGTGCCACCCTCTACCTGTATCAGCAGCTCATTTTTAATCGGTTTGAAAAGCGAGGTGACCAGGTTTGGGCCCAATTGATAAACAGAGGGCTGGTAAAAAGTGAGGTTGCCCTGCTCGATGTTTTTTCGATCTTCCAGCGGCAGGCTGGCGATCAGGTGCTTTACGGTGGTGGCAACCCCGTCGTTCAACGACTTGATCGACGCTTCAAACTGCTTTTGAAATGTCGCGTTTACGTCGAACTTGAGCGACTGGCCTTCCAGTGCCTGGGTGATGTCTGGATCCTTGGATTCCCAGGTGTAATCGCCCAAGCCACTCATGGCGATGTCCAGCAACGAATGCAGGCCCGCAGGTGCGCGGTTTGGGTCGTAGAGCGGTACGCCAAACTGTTGTTGGCGGGTGTCCTTCACCGTCAGGGCCTTTTTTTCAAACGGCACATCCTCGCCAAATCGCTCTTTGAGCTGGGCCAGTGCAATGGCCTTGCGGCTCGGGATATCGGTCTCCAGCAGGGTGGAGGCCTTCATGCGTTCATCCACCTGCTGAGTGAACTCGACGCGTATCGCTTCCAGCTGGTCGGGGCTGTAGGCATCGTTGGGTTGTTTGCTGATAACGCCGTTGGCCACTGCCCAATCAATCAGCGCTGCCCTCTGTGCGCTTTGGGTCACGGCGGGCTCGGCGAGTGCAGCGCTTTCGGCCTTGAGCATCACTTGTGCGAAAGTCATGTTCGGTACCGAGCCCGGCGACTGCGCTTCAATCGACGCCGCCGCAACCGCCAGGTTGACCCAGGCCGGGCTGCCATAGGTCACGCTGGCCGGGATGTCTTTGATCAGGAACTCCGGGGATGTTCTTGCCAGCAATACGTAAGCACCCGCCTGGGCCATTTCGGGGCTCGTTCTGCCCTTGCTCGACAGGTGTGCGCTCAGCCCGTTGACGATGGCAGAGGCCGGCTTGCCCCAATGTTCTTCACTGGCCACGTCGAAACCGGCCAGTTTGTTCCGTTGAGGCGCCTGGATTGACTCGGGATCCATCTGTGCACTGATGGCGGCCAGCAGGTAGTCGTAATGGCTGTTCTTGGTCTCGATACCATTGAGCCCGCGCTGCAGGGCCTGGCCCATCAGTTGGCCTTCGGGCGAGCTTAAAAGAAACTCGAGGATCTTCGCCGGGTCGTTCAAGGCGGCCACAGGAATGGGATTCTGGTACGCGAGAAAGTCCAGGACGCTCTTTGTCTGCGTGACTTGCGGCTGATCGCCGAGGTGGTGGGCGTGGTTCATCGCAAGCAGGCGCAACTGAGTTTGCTGGTTCTGGTCCAGCGGTGCAGGCCAGGACAAGGCACCGCCCAGGTCACCGAAAGGGTGGGCGGCGATCCTGACGGTCGCTTCCAGTTTCAGCTTGAGCAACTCGGCCTTGGAGGTTGGCAGAGGCACCCCGTTGGCATTCAGGAATGCCTCCAGGCTTTGGTTGACCCTGGTCCCCATGTCCAGGGTGTTGTGATGGGACGAGTCCGGATGAATGGCCATTTGTGTGAGCTTCAGGACGGACTGTACATAGGGGGCGGTGTCGTAGTCTTGCAGGGCCGGGGCTGCGAGGTTGATGGCGTCCAGCAGGTTCTGCCAGTTCTGCCGGTCGGCCATGGGCTGTTTCAGCACATCGGAGCGGCTGGCGGCTGATGCTGGCGCTGCTGCAACGGCAGGGGGCGTGGCTGGCTGGGGGCTCAGGGACGATGCCCCGGAAGCAGGGGAGGAAGAGAATTGGGGCGCAGGCTGTTGCACGGAGAGGTGGCTGACATTTTGCATCGGTGGGTACCTGTTTTATTAGGAGATACGCGCCTTTTCCGAGGAGGTTCCCTGTTCCCCACGGCACCCCTTTGGGTGGGGCGGCCCACACACAACGTTCCAGGCTCACTTCGGTTCCCATGTAAGAAGGAAAGTCAATTGCCGAGTGTTAAAAACACATCCATTCGTCTATTTATCAATGGGTTATGTAATCCATGTCGCTACGGGTAGCAGAAAAATAGCGCTCAGGCGCAACTTTGGGGCAAACTCCTCGTTTTTCCGTATTGGCCAAGGCATGCCCATGACTCCCGCGTCGTCTGTCGATGAGAAAAGCTTCCGTAAATTGCTGGGCCGCAACGTCGCACTGCCGTTGGGCGTTGGCGTGCTCAGCGCGGTGTTTTTCGTCGTTCTGATCACCTACCTGTTGTCGGTGATCCAGTGGGTCGAACACACCGACCGGGTAATCAACAATCTCAACGAAACCTCGAAACTGACCGTGGACCTGGAAACCGGCATGCGCGGCTTCCTGATTACCGGTGACGAGCATTTCCTCGACCCGTACGAAGTGGCCAAGCCGCGGATCATTTCCGACTTGCGCAACTTGCAGGCACTGGTGGCGGACAATCCGGAGCAGGTGGACCGGCTCAAGCGTCTGGAATCGTTGCAACAGGCGTGGAACACCTACGCCCAGTCGATGATTGACATGCAGCGGCAAAACGGCGATTACCGCACCGCCGTGAAAGCCGGGCGTGGCAAGAGCCTGACGGACGAGATTCGCAAGGAGTACGACCGGGCGGTGGCGATGGAGCAACAGTTCCGCATCACCCGCAATGAAGACGTTACCCGTACCACGATCATCAGCGTCACCTTGTACCTGGTGTTTGTGCTCGGCCTGAGTGGCTTCCTGGCGTATGTCGGCCGAAAGAATCTTTTAGAACTTTCAAACAGTTACAGCGAAAACCTGATGTCGCAGCAGAGGATCGCCAAGCGCCTCGAGCAGCAAGCCTGGTTGCGCAACGGCCAGACCGAGCTGGCCGAGCAGGTCCTTGGCCAACTGACGCTGAACCTGCTGGGGCGCAACATTTTGCAGTTCTTTGCCCAGTACATGGGCTCGGCGGTGGCGGCGTTGTACGTGCGTGAAGAGCACGGCGGCCTCACACGCGTGGCGACCTATGGCTTCTCCCGCGAGCAGGAGCAGCAGGAACAGTCGATCTACAACGACGAAGGCATCGTCGGCCAATCGGCCCGGCAGGACCGCCTGATTCGCCTGGACGATGTGCCGGTGGATTACTTCAAGGTCAGTTCCGGCCTCGGCGAAGGTGCGACCCGCAGCGTGCTGGTGGTACCGACCAGCGATGATGGCCGGGTCAACGGGGTGATCGAACTGGGTTTCCTTCGTGCACTCGATGACCGTGATGTCGAACTGCTGGAGTTGATTGCCGACAACATCGGCACCTCCATCGAAGCCGCGCGTTATCGCCAGCGCCTGCAGGAAGTGCTGGCCGAAACCCAGCAGCTCAATGAAGAGCTGCAAGTGCAGCAGGAAGAGCTCAAGACGGCCAACGAAGAGCTGGAAGAACAGTCGCGCATCCTCAAGGAGTCCCAGGCCCACCTGGAAACCCAACAGGCGGAGCTGGAGCAGACCAACGAACAATTGGCCGAACAGACCCAGACCCTGGCCGAGCAGCGCGATGCCATGGACCAGAAGAACGTCCAGCTCAACCGCGTACAGATCGAGCTGGAAGAGCGTGCCGACGAGTTGCAGCGCTCCAGCAAGTACAAGTCCGAATTCCTCGCCAACATGTCCCACGAGCTGCGCACGCCGCTGAACAGCTCGTTGATCCTGGCCAAGTTGCTGGCGGAGAACCCCCAGGAAAACCTCAGCGCCGAACAGGTCAAGTTCGCCGAGTCGATCTACTCGGCCGGTAACGACTTGCTCAACCTGATCAATGACATCCTCGATATCTCCAAGGTCGAAGCCGGTAAGCTGGAAATGCGCCCGGAGAACACCAGCGTTGCGCGCCTGGTGGATGGGCTGCGCGGCATGTTCGAGCCGCTGGCGGCCGACCGCAAGCTCGGGTTCCAGGTGGAGGTGCAGGAAGGCTCGCCACACATGCTGTTCACCGACCGCCAGCGCCTGGAGCAGATTCTGAAGAACCTGCTGTCCAACGCCATCAAGTTCACCGAGAAAGGTGAGGTCAGCCTGTCGGTATCCCGGGCACCGGGGGAGGGCATCGCCTTTACCGTACGCGACTCGGGGATTGGCATCGCTCCGGACCAGCAGGAAAGCATCTTCGAGGCCTTCCGCCAGGCCGATGGCACCACCAACCGTCGTTACGGCGGCACCGGCCTGGGCCTGTCGATTTCCCGGGACCTGGCGAACCTGCTGGGCGGCTATATCAGCGTCACCAGCGAACCTGGCCAGGGCAGTATCTTTACCCTGGTGGTGCCTGAGCACTATGTAGAGCGTGACGAAGACACCCCGGCGCTGGAACAGCCGCGCGCGGTAGTCCCTGTGCCTGCACCGGCGCCGATCAAGGTGTCGCCGATGCCGATCGCCCACGAAGCGCAGATCCCGCGCTTTATCGATGACCGCGACAAGGCTCCGTTCGCCACGCGTTGCATCCTGGTGGTGGAAGATGAGCCCAACTTTGCCCGCATCCTCTTCGACCTCGCCCATGAACTGGGTTACCACTGCCTGGTGGCCCATGGCGCAGACGAAGGCTACGCCCTGGCGGAACAGTACATTCCCGACGCGATCCTGCTGGACATGCGCCTGCCGGACCATTCCGGCCTGACCGTGCTGCAACGGCTCAAGGAACATGCCGGGACCCGCCATATCCCGGTGCACGTGATTTCCGTGGAGGACCGCGTCGAAGCCGCCATGCACATGGGCGCCGTGGGCTATGCAGTCAAGCCGACCACCCGCGAAGAGCTCAAGGACGTGTTCGCCCGCCTGGAAGCCAAGCTGACGCAGAAGGTCAAGCGTGTGCTGCTGGTGGAAGACGATGACCTTCAGCGAGACAGCATTGCCCGCCTGATCGGCGACGATGATATCGAGATCACCGCCGTAGGCTTCGCCCAGGAGGCCCTGGACCTGCTGCGCACCCACATCTACGACTGCATGATCATCGACCTCAAGCTACCGGACATGCTCGGCAACGAGCTGCTCAAGCGCATGTCCATCGAGGACATCTGCTCGTTCCCGCCGGTGATCGTCTACACCGGGCGCAACCTGACCCGCGATGAAGAGGCCGAACTGCGCAAGTATTCGCGCTCGATCATCATCAAGGGCGCGCGTTCCCCCGAGCGCCTGCTGGACGAGGTGACACTCTTTCTGCACAAAGTCGAATCGCAGTTGTCCCATGAACGCCAGACAATGCTCAGGACTGCCCGCAGCCGCGACAAGGTGTTCGAGGGCCGCAAGATCCTGCTGGTGGATGACGATGTACGCAATATCTTCGCCCTGACCAGTGCCCTGGAGCACAAGGGCGCGATTGTCGTGATCGGCCGTAATGGCCGCGAGGCGATCGAGAAACTCAATGAAGTCGATGACATCGACCTGGTACTGATGGACGTGATGATGCCGGAGATGGACGGGTACGAGGCCACCGCCTTGATCCGCCAGGACCCGCGCTGGCGCAAGCTGCCGATCATCGCGGTGACGGCCAAGGCCATGAAGGACGATCAGGAGCGCTGCCTGGCGGCAGGCTCCAACGATTACCTGGCCAAGCCCATCGACCTGGACCGGTTGTTTTCATTGATTCGCGTGTGGCTACCCAAGATGGAACGGATTTAATTGGAACGAAGCACTGACATCGAACTGCGCTTGTTGATTGAGGCGATTTACCTCAAGTACAGCTACGACTTTCGCGACTACTCCGGCGCTTCGGTCAAACGCCGCGTGGCCCATGCGTTGCGTCAGTTCGACTGCGCCACCATCTCGGCCTTGCAGGAACGGGTGCTGCATGACCCGACGGCGTTCATGCAGTTGCTGCAGTTCCTGACGATTCCGGTCAGCGAAATGTTTCGCGACCCCTCGCACTTCCTGGCGATTCGCAAGGAAGTGGTGCCACTGCTCAAGACCTACCCGTCGATCAAGATCTGGATCGCGGGCTGCAGTACCGGGGAGGAGGTGTATTCCATGGCCATCCTGTTGCGTGAGGAAGGCCTGCTGGAACGCACCATCATCTACGCCACCGACATCAATCCCCGGTCCCTGGAAAAAGCCAAGCAGGGGATCTTTTCCCTCGAGAACATCCGCGCCTACACCCACAACTACCAGCAGGCCGGTGGCCAGCGTTCGTTTGCCGATTACTACACGGCGGCTTACGATCATGCGATCTTCGACAAGACCCTGCGGGAGAACGTGACGTTTGCCGATCACAGCCTGGCGACCGACAGCGTATTCTCCGAAACTCAATTAATTTCCTGTCGCAACGTATTGATTTACTTCAATAAAAAGTTGCAGGATCGGGCGTTTGGACTGTTCCATGAGTCGCTGTGTCATCGCGGCTTCCTGGTGCTGGGCAGCAAGGAAACCCTGGATTTTTCCGCCTACAGCAAACAGTTCGAACCCCTGGTCAAGCAAGAACGGATCTACCGAAAATTATGAATGAAGCTACTGCCAGCCCGGTATCCGGGATCGAGGCCATTGTGATCGGCGCTTCCGCGGGCGGTGTCGAGGCATTGCTGAGCATTTTTGGCGAGCTGCCGGCGAGCTTCGGCCTGCCGATCATTACCGTGCTGCATTTGCCGGACGAGCGCCGCAGCCAGTTGGCGGAAGTGTTTGACCGACGCGTATCGATGAAGGTGGTGGAGGCCCGCGACAAGGAAGTGATCCAGCCCGGTACCCTGTATTTTGCCGGCCCCGGTTATCACCTGTCGGTGGAGCACGACCGCAGCCTGTCACTGAGCCAGGAGGACCGCGTGCACCATTCCCGCCCGGCAATCGACTACCTGTTTGATTCAGCCGCCGATGTCTACGGCAAGGGGTTGCTGGCGATTTTGCTGACGGGGGCCAACCAGGACGGCGCCCGGGGCCTGGCCCACGTCAAGCAGAGCGGCGGTACCACGGTGGTGCAGGACCCTTTGGAGGCCCGCGTCGCCGTGATGCCCCGGGCCGCCCTGGCGCTGCATGAACCTGACCATATCCTCACCTTGAGCCGCATCGGCACCTTGCTGGCTTCCCTGGAATCCTCCCCATGTTAAGTACTGTCCAGGCCAAACTGCTGATCGTCGACGATCTGCCGGAAAACCTGCTGGCCCTTGAAGCGCTGATCAAGCGCGAGGACCGCCAGGTCTATAAGGCATTGAGCGCCGACGAGGCCTTGTCGCTGCTGCTGGAGCACGAGTTCGCCATGGCCATTCTCGACGTGCAGATGCCGGGCATGAACGGATTCGAGCTGGCCGAGCTGATGCGCGGCACCGAAAAGACCAAGAACATTCCCATCGTGTTTGTCAGTGCTGCCGGCCGTGAGCTCAACTATGCGTTCAAGGGCTACGAAAGCGGCGCCGTGGATTTCCTGCACAAGCCGCTGGATATCCACGCGGTCAAGAGCAAGGTCAACGTATTCGTTGACCTGTACCGCCAGAGCAAGGCGATGAAGCAGCAGGTTGAAGCCCTGGAGCAAAGCCGGCGCGAGCAGGAAGCCTTGCTCACGCGCTTGCAGGCCACCCAGGCCGAACTGGAGCAGGCCGTGCGCATGCGCGATGACTTCATGTCGATCGTCGCCCACGAAGTGCGCACGCCCCTCAACGGGCTGATCCTGGAAACTCAGCTGCGCAAGATGCACCTTGCCCGGGGCAACGCCGCGGCGTTTACCCTGGACAAGATGCACGCCATGGTCGACCGCGATGAGCGGCAGATCCAGAGCCTGATTCGCCTGATCGAAGACATGCTCGACGTGTCGCGCATTCGCACGGGCAAGCTGTCGATCCGCCCCGGTCGCTTTGACCTCACGCAACTGGTGCACAACCTGCTGGAAAATTTTGCGCCGCAGGTGGCGGCGGCGGAGTCTTCGGTGGCCTGGGTCCAGGAAGGGCCGGTGGTAGGCAACTGGGATGAATTCCGTATCGAGCAGGTGGTGTCCAACCTGTTGACCAACGCCTTGCGCTACGGGGCCAAGAGCCCGGTGGAAGTGCGGGTGTACGCCGAGCATGGCGAAGCGCGGGTAGAAGTACGTGACCACGGGATCGGCATCAGCGAAGACAACCAGAAACGTATTTTCCAGCAGTTCGAGCGCGTGTCGGCCAACCATGCCGTGGCGGGCCTGGGCCTGGGGTTGTTTATCTCCGAGCAGATTATCGCGGCCCACGGCGGGACCATTGAAGTGGAAAGCCGGATAGGCGAGGGCGCGTTGTTCCGCGTCTGCCTGCCCCTGGAGGCCGGGGCATGAAATCAATCGCAAATCCGACGCAACCTCTGCGTGACCCCATGGTCGTATCAGCAGCAATTGACCGGACAAAGGCTTCCCATGAGTGAAGATGCACAAGATGTTGTACTGATCGTCGAAGATGACGAATCGATTATGTTTGTGTTGGGCGAGTACCTGGCGGGCCTGGGGTATCGGGTGTTGAAGGCGATTGACGGTGAGCAGGCGTTTGAAATCCTGGCCACCAAGCCGCACCTGGACCTGATGGTGACCGACTACCGCCTGCCTGGCGGCATTTCCGGGGTGCAGATCGCCGAGCCTGCGATCAAGCTGCGACCGGAATTGAAAGTGATCTTCATCAGCGGTTACCCGCAGGAGATTCTCGACTGCAACAGCCCGATCACGCGCAATGCGCCGATCCTGGCCAAACCGTTTGACCTGGATACGTTGCAGGAACATATCCAGCGGCTGTTGGCTTAACGTCTTGAGAAGAGGGAGCACACTCCCTCTTCAAGCCTTGATCATCTCCCTCACCTTTGCCGTCAACAGATCAAAGGTGAACGGCTTGGTGATCATCTGCATGCCCGGGTCCAGAAAACCGCCCCGTACAGCCGCATGCTCTGCATAGCCGGTAATAAACAACACCTTCAACTCGGGCCGCACCTGCCGGCCGATCTCCGCCAGTTGCCGGCCGTTCATGCCGGGCAGGCCAACGTCGCTGATCAGCAGGTCAATGCGCTGGCTGGACTCGATGATCGGCATGGCACTGTCGGCATCACCGGCTTCGACGAAGGCATAGCCCAGTTCACTCAGCACGGCGCTGACCAGCACCCGCACGGCCGGGTCGTCCTCGACGATCAGCACGGTCTCGCCGGCGTTGGCGAACGGCAGCAATGCCGGGTTGAGCGGTTCATCTGCAATGACCTCGCCGACATACCTCGGCAGGAACAGGCTGACGGTGGTGCCTTGGCCCACCACACTGTGGATCGACACATGCCCGTGGGATTGGCGCGCAAACCCGTAGATCATCGACAACCCCAGCCCGGTGCCCTGGCCGATGGGTTTGGTGGTGAAGAACGGGTCAAATGCACGGCTGATCACGCTCTCGGGCATGCCGCAGCCGGTGTCGCTGACGCTCAGTTCCACATAGTCGCCAGGGGTGAGGGTGCCGTAGGCTGCGGTAAACACACTGTCCAAGTGGCGGTTGGTGGTTTCCACCACCAGTTTGCCGCCGTTGGGCATCGCATCCCGGGCATTGATGGCGAGGTTGAGCAGGGCGCTTTCCAGCTGGTTGGGGTCGGCTTCGGCGGTCCAGAGTTGCTCGGTCAGGCGGATATCCAGGGCAATGCTTTCATTCAGGCTGCGTTGCAGCAGCTCACCCATCGAACTCACCAATTGATTGATCTGTACCGGTTTTGAATCCAGCGACTGGCGACGGGAAAACGCCAGCAAGCGGTGGGTCAGGGCGGCCGCGCGGTTGGCTGAAGTGACACCCAGGTCGATCAGGCTGTCGAGGTCTTCGGTGCGGCCTCGAGCCACGCGCCTGCGCAGCAGTTCCAGGCTGCCGATGATGCCGGTCAGCATGTTGTTGAAGTCATGGGCGATGCCGCCGGTCAATTGGCCGACGGCTTCCATTTTCTGTGACTGGCGCAACGCTTCTTCGTTATTGCGCAACTGCGCCGTACGTTCTTCCACCTGTTGCTCAAGGGTTTCCAGGGTGCTTTGCAGGCGCTGCTCGCTCTGGCTCAGGTCGATCAGCCGGTCGCGGGCCTCGTATTGCCGACGACGTCCGCGCAGCGCCGTGGTCACGAGGCTGATCAGGGTGATCGGGTGGAACGGGCGCTCCAGGAACGTCACGTTGCCCAGCAAGGTGCTCAGGTGCGACGAGCCATTCTGTTCGCTGCCGCCGTGGTGCGTCATCAGCACAATCGGCAGGTCTGACCACGCCGGTTGTTGATGCAGGTGCGTGAGCAGGGGTTCCAGGTCGATACCGCGCAGGGCTTCGGCAGCAATGACCAGCAAGCCGGCACCGTGCTCCAGCTCCTCGCAGAGCATCTGCAAATGGCTGGCGATGATGCCGTTGAAACCAGCCTCATTGAGCATCATCAACGCCAGGGAGCTGTCGCGACCCAGGGGCGCCAGAATGATCGCCCGTTCGAAAATGGCCGGCAGGCCACTCATGAACTTTCATCCTTGAGCAGCGGGTTGTCGGTGCCCATGTAGGTCGGTACGCCGCGCAATACACCCTGGAACGCATCAAGCGGTTCGCCGATGGTCATGCCACGACTGCCGATGCGGTATTCGCGAATGGTCGATTCGTGGCTGCCGGTGCGTTTCTTGATGATCGAAATCGCACGCCGCACCTTGCCCAGCGCTTCGAAGTAACGCAGCAGGATCACGGTGTCGGCCAGATAGGTAATGTCCACCGGCGCCTGCATGTCGCCCACCAGCCCGTGCTGGGCGACGGTCATGAAGGTCGCAGCGCCACGGCGGTTGAGGTACAGCAGCAGTTCGTGCATGTGCAGGATCAACGCGTTCTCTTCCGGCATCGCGGCCTGATAGCCATTGACGCTGTCGATCACCACGGTCTTGATCCCGCGTTCGTCCACACAGCGGCGTACCCGATGGGAGAACTCGCCGGGGGACAACTCGGCGGCGTCTACCTGTTCGATCAGCAGGTTGCCGGTGGCTTGCAGGGCCTCCAGGTCGATGCCCATGTTCTTCATGCGCTCGAACAGCAGGCCCAGCTCTTCGTCAAAAATGAACAGCGCGGCTTTTTCGCCCCGGGAGACGGCTGCCGCGGCAAAGATCATCGATATCAGCGATTTGCCGGTACCGGCCGGGCCCAGGATCAAGGTGCTGGAACCTGTCTCGATCCCGCCGCCCAACAGGGCGTCCATCTCGCGGATGCCGCTGGTGAGGGTCTGGCGGTTGTAGCCGCCACGGTGCTCGGCTGCCACCAGGCGCGGGAACACATGTACGCCGTCTTCCATGATGGTGAAGTCGTGAAAACCGCCGCGGTATTTCTGGCCACGGTACTTCACGATCCGCACGCGGCGGCGCTCGGCGCCGTAGTTGGGGGTCAGTTCTTCGAGACGAATCACGCCGTGGGCCACGCTGTGTACGGTCTTGTCGAGAGACTCGGTGGTCAGGTCGTCCAGCAGCAGCACGGTGGCGTCGTAGCGCACGAAGTAGTGCTTGATCGCCAGGATCTGCCGGCGATAGCGCAGGGAGCTTTGCGCCAGCAGGCGGATTTCCGAAAGGCTGTCGATCACGACGCGGGTAGGCTTGACCCGTTCCACCACTTCGAAGATCTGCCGGGTGGCTTCGCCCAGCTCAAGGTCCGAGGAATACAGGAGGCTTTGCTGGTGCTCGGCATTGAGCAGGCTTTCGGGGGGAGTCAGTTCAAAGATGTGAATGTGTTCGTCCAGGTCCCAACCATGGGACTTGGCACCCTGGCGCAACTCGCGCTCGGTTTCCGACAGGGTGATGTACAGCGATCGTTCGCCGTTTTTTGCGCCGGCCTGGAGGAAATGCAGGGCCACGGTGGTTTTACCGGTGCCGGGTTCACCTTCCAGCAGGAACAAATGGCTACGGGAAAGCCCTCCGGCAAGAATGTCGTCCAGACCTTCAATACCGGTGGCCGCCTTTGCTGTGAACAGCTCTTTGGATGTAGACAAGAAGTGCCCTCGGGTCACAAATAAGTAGTCGGCAGCGCCGTCTGGGGCGCGCCATATTTACTTGACCTTGCCGCCGTGTGGCGGTTCAACGTTTTGTATCAAATACCGCTTTTACAGACCCTGTTGCAGCGCCGGGTCGTCCGGATTCTGCTGTTCAAGCTGTGCCAGCAGCACCTGCACATTCTGCAACTGGCCGGTTTCCTTCCAGTAATTGACCAGCAGCACCCTGGCTTTGCGATTGGCCGGGTTGCGCTGGATGATTTCTTCCAGCTGGCGCTGGGCGGCCTCCAGTTCCTGCTGGGCGTGCAGGGTGGTGGCCAGGTCGTAGCGGTAATCCTGGTTGTTCGGTTCGAGCTCCACCGCTCGGGACAGGCTGAGCAGGGCAAAGGCGCGCTCGCCATGGTGCAGCAGCCACATGCCCAGGGCATGTTGCAGGTAGGCCGAATCGGGGTGGGCCTGCAACTGTTTGGCCAGGAGTTGGCGGGACTCGTCGACCTTGCCCTGCTTGTCCAGCAGTTCAATTTGCGCGACCACGGCTTGCAGGTTGTCCGGTTGCAGGCGCATCGCCTGCTCCAGGGCGTTTTGTGCGTCGGGCAGCAGCGCGCTGTGAATGTACAGGCGTGCCAGCTGGATCCAGCCTTCGGGGCTTTCGGGTTGGCCCTTGAGCAGCTTTACGTATTCGTCGAGCACTTGCTGCAACGGGCCGAAGTACAGGCCCAGGGTATCCGGGGACAGCCCGAGCAAGGCATTGGCCGCGGCAAACCTGACGCTTTGCTCGGGGTCATCCAGCAGTGGCCCGAGCAACAGCGTGCGCTGGCCGCTGGGCACCAGGCCGACAATGCTGTGAATCGCCGCCTCGCGCACCATTGGCGCGTCGTTGGCCAGGTCCTTGTCCGCCAGCTTGAGGGCCTGGGGGCTGGGGTAGTTGGGCAGTTCGGCATGCAGGGCGGCGCGGCGCACATCGGAGAGGTCCGGGCGGCCCAACTGTTGATACAGCACCCGGGCAGCGCCGGGTTCACCGTTGTGCGCCTGTTTCAAGGCCTTGGCGTAACCATGGGCGATGGCCGGGGGTACCACCACCGGCGTGGTGCGGGTGAAATACCAGGTGATCAGCACAATAAACAACAGGGCGCACAGGCCGACGATGGAGTAACGGCGTGACTTTGACATGCAGGCGTCCGAAAGCTGGGCAGCTAGTGCAAAGCCATCAGCTTCGGTCAGGTTATCGCGAGTGTCAAACCCGCATCACGTCAGCACGAACTCAATCGGCTCAAGGGCCGGCGGCAGCGTGGTTTCGCCGAGGGCGGCGAGAATCTCGCGCTCCAGGGTGCGCACGATGGCGTTGCAGGGCAGGTCGTTTTCGTCGAAGCCGAACGGGTCTTCGAGGTCGTCGCCGATTTCGTCCAGGCCGAAGAAGGTGTAGCTGACGATGGCAGTGAACAGTGGGGTCAGCCAGCCCAGCGGCTCGGCCATGGCGAAGGGCAGCAGGATACAGAACAGGTAGATGGTGCGGTGCAGCAGCAAGGTGTAGGGGAAGGGCAGCGGGGTGTGTTTGATCCGCTCGCAGGAGGCCTGGACCTGGCTCAGGCCGTACAGCCGGGTTTCCAGTTGGGTGTAGCGCCAGTCGCTGATGTGGCCCTGTTCGGCGAGGTTCGAGCAGCGGGCGCCGAGGTCTTGCAGGATGCTGTCGGGCAGGTTCGGGTGGCCGGGTTCTGGGTTGGCCCACGGTTTGATCGCCTGGCTTTCGTCTTCCAGGCGCAGGCGGGCGATCAGGCCGTGGGCGAAGCCGCACAGGCTGCGCAGGACGTGTTTGCGCTCGGCAGGGTTGAGGACCTGGGTTTCGCGGATCAGTGAGCGGATCTCGATGATCATCTGGCCCAGTTGTTTGCGGCCTTCCCACCAGCGGTCGTAGCAGGCGTTGTTGCGAAAGCTCATGAAGATGGACAGTGACAGCCCCAGCAGTGTGAAGGGTGTGGCGTTGACCTTGGAAAAGTAGGCCGGGTGCAGGGTTTCTACCAACACGATGACTGAGGCCAGGAGGGTGACCAGCAGGCTGCGCAGCGCAATGCGTTTGGCGATCGAGCCCTTGAGGGAGAACAGGATGCCGAGCAGGTTGGGTTTGGGACGGACGATCATGGGCGGGCTTCTTGGGTGGCGCAGGCTGTCAGGTTAGAAGCATGTTTGCGTTGCGTCCAATTGCTTGGGCTGACTGGGTGATTGGTGGGGTCTATCGGGATTGAGTACATATCCGTTTTTTCGGTGACCAGAGCGAAAGCAGATCTGCTTTTCTGTGGGAGCGGGCTTGCTCGCGAAAAACCTGAGAGCGCCGCGTTCATCCAGAATGCCCGCGTCATCGTTAACGACCTTCGCGAGCAAGCCCGCTCCCACATTTGGACCGTGCCCGCTTTAGCTTTTGATTTTGCTCTTCAACACTCACACACACCAAACAGCGCCCCCCCATTGGCCAAACCAGTCAACCAAGTTGAAAGCTTTGACCATTGCCCCCCCACCGCTCTAGAGCGACTATTTCACCGGTCTACGTACCCATCCTGAAAATAAAAAACACACAGGGATTTGAAGCGATGCGTGATTACTCGGCTGCCACCACCCAGTTCAACTACCAACACACCGTCGACGCTGCCTTGTCGGGCAACCTGCAGGCCCTCAACGCCTGCGTCGAATGCTGCGACCGCCACGCATTACCTGGCCGCATCGCACTGTTCTGGGAGGGCAAGGACGGCCGCAGCGCCACCGTCACCTTCACCCAACTGCAAGACCAGGCCGCACGCTTCGCCAACTTCCTCCTGGCCCAGGGCGTCAATCGCGGCGACAAGGTGGCAGGCCTCCTGCCACGCACCGCCGAGCTGCTGGTGGTCGTCCTCGCCGCCTGGCGCATCGGCGCGGTCTATCAGCCGCTGTTCACCGCCTTCGGCCCCAAGGCCATCGAACACCGCCTGAACAGCTCCGGCGCCGCGCTGGTGGTGACCGATGCAGTAAACCGTCCCAAACTGACGGAAGTGGCCGACTGCCCGACCATCGTCACCGTCGCCGGCCCCAACGGCGAAGGCATCGTGCGCGGCGATTTCAGCTTCTGGGCCGAGTTGCCCAACTATGTCAACCTCTGCGAACCCGTATTGCTGGGCGCCGACGACCCGTTCCTGCTGATGTTCACCTCAGGCACCACCGGCCCGTCGAAAGCCCTGGCCGTGCCGCTCAAGGCAATCGTTGCGTTCCAGAGCTACACCCGCGACGCCGTCGACCTGCGCCCCGAAGACGCATTCTGGAACGTCGCCGACCCGGGCTGGGCCTACGGCATCTATTTCGGCGTGACCGGCCCCTTGTCCATGGGCCACCCGATCACCTTCTACGATGGCCCGTTCACCCTCGAAAGCACATGCCGTGTCATCAACAAATACGGGATTACCAACCTCACCGGTTCTCCCACGGCCTATCGCCTGCTGATCGCCGGGGGCGAGCAGTTCGCCAAGTCGATCAAGGGCAAGCTGCGTATTGTCAGCAGCGCCGGCGAGCCATTGAACCCGGAAGTGATCCGCTGGTTCGCCGATAACCTCGGCGTGACCATCCACGACCACTACGGCCAGACCGAGCTGGGCATGGTGCTGTGCAATCACCATGGCCTGGAGCATCCGGTGCACGTCGGCTCCGCAGGCTTTGCCTCGCCGGGCCATCGCATCGTGGTGCTGGACGACAACCATCAGGAGCTGCCCGCCGGCCAGCCAGGCATCCTGGCTATCGACCGCGAGCAATCGCCGATGTGCTGGTTTGCCGGTTATGACGGCGTCAAGACCAAGGCCTTCGTCGGCAAGTACTACCTCAGCGGCGATACGGTGGAGCTGAACCCCGATGGCAGCATCAGCTTTGTCGGGCGCAGCGACGATGTGATTACCACTTCCGGCTATCGCGTGGGGCCGTTCGACGTAGAGAGCGCCTTGATCGAGCATCCGGCCGTGGTGGAGGCCGCCGTAGTGGGCAAGCCATGTCCGGAACGCACCGAGATCGTCAAGGCGTTTGTGGTGCTCAGCGAGCAGTACCGCGCCGAGCCGGCCCTGGCCGAAGAGCTGCGCCAGCACGTGCGCAAGCGCCTGGCCGCTCACTCGTACCCGCGGGAAATCGAATTTGTCAGCGAGCTGCCCAAGACCCCGAGCGGCAAGCTGCAACGCTTCATTTTGCGTAATCAGGAAATTGCCAAGGCCCAGGCGGCCACGGCGTGACCCATTCTTCAAGGAAACAATGATGCAGATTGAGAACAAGGTTTTTCTGGTCAGCGGTGGCGCTTCAGGCCTCGGCGCGGCAACCGCCGAGATGCTCGTGGCGGCCGGTGCCAAGGTGATGCTGGTGGACCTGAACGCCGACGCAGTGGCCGCCCAGGCGCAAAAGCTCGGCGCGCAGGCCCGCAGCGCGGTCGCCGATATCAGCCAGGAAGCCGCTGCCGAAGCGGCGGTACAGGCCACCGTCGCCGCCTTTGGCGGTTTGCATGGGTTGGTCAACTGTGCCGGTGTGGTGCGGGGCGAGAAAATCCTCGGCAAAAATGGCCCGCACGTGCTGGCCAACTTCGCCCAGGTGATCAACGTCAACCTGATCGGCAGTTTCAACCTGCTGCGCCTGGCTGCAGCGGCTATCGCTGAAACCGAGGCGAATGCCGATGGCGAGCGCGGTGTGATCATCAATACCGCTTCAGTGGCAGCGTTTGACGGCCAGATCGGCCAGGCGGCCTATGCCGCTTCCAAGGGCGCGATTGCCAGCCTGACCCTGCCGGCGGCCCGCGAACTGGCGCGCTACGGGATTCGGGTGATGACCATCGCCCCCGGTATTTTCGAAACTCCGATGATGGCAGGCATGACGCCGCAAGTGCGCGAATCCCTCGCCGCCGGCGTGCCATTCCCGCCGCGCCTGGGCAAACCGGGCGAGTACGCCGCGCTGGTGCGGCATATCATTGAAAACAGCATGCTCAACGGCGAGGTGATCCGTCTCGACGGGGCCTTGCGCATGGCAGCCAAATAAGGAGATTTTCATGACTGATCCAATCGTTATTGTCAGCGCGGTACGCACCCCGATGGGCGGGTTCCAGGGCGATCTCAAAGGCCTCACCGCTCCGCAACTGGGCGCTGCGGCGATTCGTGCAGCGGTCGAACGCGCCGGTATCGCTTCCGATGCCGTGGATGAAGTGCTGTTCGGCTGCGTGCTGCCCGCCGGCCTCGGCCAGGCGCCGGCACGCCAGGCGGCGCTGGGTGCTGGCCTGGACAAGTCCACGCGCTGCACCACCCTCAACAAGATGTGCGGCTCGGGCATGGAAGCCACGATCCTGGCCCATGACGCGTTGCTGGCAGGCAGCGTGGAGGTGGTCATCGCCGGTGGCATGGAAAGCATGTCCAACGCGCCGTACCTGCTGGACCGCGCCCGCAGCGGCTACCGCATGGGCCACGGCCGGGTGCTCGACCACATGTTCCTCGACGGCCTTGAAGACGCCTACGACAAGGGCCGCCTGATGGGCACCTTTGCCGAGGACTGCGCCGAGCACAACGGCTTTTCCCGCGAGGCCCAGGACGCGTTCGCGATTGCGTCCCTGACCCGTGCGCAACAGGCGATCACCGACGGCAACTTCATCGCCGAAATCGTCCCGGTGCAGGTCACCGTGGGCAAGGAACAGAAAACCATCATCCACGACGAACAGCCGCCGAAAGCCAAGCTGGACAAGATCGCCACCCTGAAGCCGGCCTTCCGTGAAGGCGGTACGGTGACGGCAGCCAACTCCAGTTCGATTTCCGACGGTGCGGCGGCGCTGCTGCTGATGCGCCAGTCCGAAGCGCACAAGCGCGGGCTCAAGCCTCTGGCGGTGATCCATGGCCACGCGGCGTTTGCCGATGAGCCTGGCCTGTTCCCGGTAGCGCCGGTGGGGGCGATCCGCAAGCTGATGAGCAAGACCGGCTGGAACCTCGACGAAGTCGACCTGTTTGAAATCAACGAAGCCTTTGCCGTGGTCAGCCTGGTGACCATGAGCAAGCTGGAGATTCCCCACAGCAAGGTCAACATCCACGGCGGTGCCTGTGCCCTGGGCCATCCGATTGGCGCGTCCGGCGCGCGGATCCTGGTGACCCTGCTTTCGGCCCTGCGCCAGAAAGGCCTCAAGCGCGGCGTTGCAGCGATCTGCATCGGCGGCGGTGAAGCCACGGCCATGGCCGTTGAATGCCTGTACTAAGGAACACCTATGCTGCCGAATGACGAACAACTGCAAATCAGCGAAGCCGCCCGGCAATTTGCCCAGGAACGCCTTAAACCGTTCGCTGCCGAGTGGGACCGCGAGCATCGCTTTCCCAAGGAAGCCATTGGTGAAATGGCCGAGCTGGGCTTTTTCGGCATGCTGGTCCCGGAGCAATGGGGCGGCTGTGATACCGGCTACCTGGCCTACGCCATGGCCCTGGAAGAGATCGCTGCCGGTGACGGCGCCTGCTCGACCATCATGAGCGTGCACAACTCCGTGGGCTGCGTGCCGATCCTCAAGTTCGGCAATGATCAACAGCGCGAGCAGTTCCTCAAGCCCCTGGCCAGTGGTGCGATGCTCGGTGCGTTTGCCTTGACCGAGCCCCAGGCCGGTTCCGACGCCAGCGGCCTGAAAACCCGTGCCCGGCTGGAGGGCGATCACTACGTCTTGAATGGCTGCAAGCAGTTCATCACCTCCGGGCAAAACGCCGGGATCGTGATTGTGTTTGCAGTCACCGATCCGGCTGCCGGCAAACGCGGCATCAGCGCCTTTATCGTGCCCACCGACTCGCCGGGCTACAGCGTCGCGCGGGTCGAGGACAAGCTCGGCCAGCATGCTTCCGACACCTGCCAGATCCTGTTTGAGGATGTGAAGGTGCCGGTGGCCAATCGTTTGGGCGAGGAGGGCGAAGGCTACCGGATCGCCCTGGCCAACCTCGAAGGCGGGCGTGTCGGCATTGCTTCGCAAGCGGTGGGCATGGCGCGGGCGGCATTTGAAGCGGCCCGGGACTACGCCCGCGAGCGGGAAAGCTTTGGCAAGCCGATCATCGAGCACCAGGCCGTGGCCTTCCGCCTGGCGGACATGGCGACGCAAATCGCCGTGGCGCGGCAGATGGTGCATTACGCCGCCGCCCTGCGTGACAGCGGCAAGCCGGCGCTGGTGGAAGCGTCCATGGCCAAGCTGTTTGCTTCGGAAATGGCCGAAAAGGTCTGCTCGGCAGCCTTGCAAACCCTCGGCGGTTACGGTTACCTGAGCGACTTTCCCCTGGAGCGGATCTACCGCGATGTGCGGGTCTGCCAGATTTACGAAGGCACCAGCGATATTCAACGCATGGTCATTTCACGCAATCTCTGAGGAGTCTCTATGAGTTACGAAAGCATTTTGCTGGACGTGCAGGGCCGGGTCGGGCTGATCACCCTCAATCGCCCGCAAGCGCTGAACGCCCTGAACGCGCAACTGGTCAGCGAGCTGAACCAGGCGCTGGACAGCCTGGAAGCCAACCCGGAAATCGGCTGCATCGTGCTAACCGGCTCGAAAAAAGCCTTTGCCGCCGGTGCCGACATCAAGGAAATGGCCGAGCTGACCTACCCGCAGATCTACCTCGACGACCTGTTCAGCGACAGCGATCGCGTGGCCAACCGCCGCAAGCCGATCATCGCGGCGGTCAACGGGTTTGCCCTGGGTGGCGGTTGTGAACTGGCCTTGATGTGCGACTTCATCCTGGCGGGCGACAACGCCAAGTTTGGCCAGCCGGAAATCAACCTCGGCGTGCTGCCGGGCATGGGCGGCACCCAGCGCCTGACCCGCGCCGTGGGCAAGGCCAAGGCCATGGAAATGTGCCTGACCGGGCGCTTTATCGATGCGGTGGAAGCCGAGCGCTGCGGGATCGTCGCGCGCATCGTGCCGGCGGATGAGCTGTTGGACGAAGCATTGAAGGTCGCGACCCTGATCGCCGGCAAGTCGGTGCCCATCAGCATGATGGTCAAGGAAAGCGTGAACCGTGCGTTTGAAGTGAGCCTGTCCGAAGGCGTGCGCTTTGAGCGCCGGGTGTTCCACGCGGCGTTTGCCACGCTGGATCAGAAGGAAGGCATGGCGGCGTTTGTGGCCAAGCGTGCGCCGGAGTTCAAGGACAAGTAAACACTGTCCTGTAACGCTGAAGATCAAAAAATGTGGGAGCGGGCTTGCTCGCGAAGGCGGTGTTACAGTCACCCGATGTATCGACTGATCCACCGCCTTCGCGAGCAAGCCCGCTCCCACATTGGTTCTGCGAAATACCTGTTACAGCTGGTAGTTTTTCAATTCTCTGGCAATCACCATCCGCTGAATCTCGCTGGTGCCCTCGTAAATCTGGGTAATCCGCGCATCCCGGTAGTAACGCTCCACCGGGTAGTCCTCCAGATAGCCATAACCCCCATGAATCTGCATGGCTGAAGAGCACACCTTCTCGGCCATTTCCGAGGCAAACAGCTTGGCCTGGGAGGCCTCCGACAGGCATGGCTTGCCCGCACTGCGCAATCGGGCGGCGTGCAGGATCAGCAAGCGCGCCGCATTCAGGCGGGTTTGCATGTCGGCCAGCAAGTTGGCCACGCTCTGGTGCTCGATGATCGCCTTGTCGAACTGCACCCGGTCACGGGCATAGGCCAGCGCGGCCTCAAAGGCGGCACGCGCAATACCCAGCGCCTGGGCGGCAATCCCGATGCGTCCGCCTTCGAGGTTGGACAGGGCGATGGCCAGGCCCTTGCCGCGTTCACCCAGCAGGTTGGCTTCCGGTACGGTGCACTGGTTGAGGGTGACGGCACAGGTGTCCGAGGCACGAATGCCCATCTTGTGTTCGGTACGGTCCACCACGAAGCCCGGGGTGCTGGTCGGCACCAGGAACGCCGAGATGCCTTTCTTGCCCAGGTCAGGGTCGGTCACTGCAAACACGATCGCCAGCTTGGCGCGCTTGCCGTTGCTGACAAACTGCTTGGCGCCGTTGATCACCCACTGGCCGTCCCGCAGTTCGGCACGGGTGCGCAGGTTGTGCGCTTCGGAACCGGCCTGGGGTTCGGTAAGGCAGAAGCAACCGATGGCCTGGCCGCTGGCCAGTTCCGCCAACCAGGTTTCCTTTTGTGCTTGTGAGCCGTAGTTGAGGATTGGCCCGCAACCCACTGAATTATGGATACTCATCAGTGCGCCGGTAGCGCCGTCGCCAGCGGAAATCTCTTCCACTGCCAGGGCGTAGGCCACGTAGTCGACGTAGGTGCCGCCCCATTCTTCGGGCACCACCATGCCCAGCAAACCCAACTCGCCCATCTTGGCGACCAGGGCATCATCGATCCAGCCGGCCTTTTCCCAAGCCTGGGCGTGGGGGGCGATTTCGCCACGGGCAAAGTCCCGCGCCATGTCGCGGATCATCACTTGTTCTTCTGTAAATTCAATATCTTGCATGACTTAGTTCCCGTTCTTGTCGAAGTCGCGGAAGAAGCTTTCGACATGATCAGCCTCCAACGCCTGCAGGGTTGGAGGGTTCCAGCGAGGGGTTTTGTCCTTGTCGATCAGCAGGGCGCGGACGCCTTCGATCAGGTCGCCACGGGCAAACCATTGGCGGTCCAGGTGCAGTTCCAGGGCAAAGCATTGCTCCAGCGGCAGGTGGCGCCCGCGACGCAGCATCTGCAGGGTCACGGCCATGGCCAGGGGGGAGCGCGTCTGCATCAGGCTGGCGGTGGTCAATGCCCAGTCATGGCTGTCGGCGACGGTGACTTGCTGCAATTGCTCGACGATGCTCGGCACGTCCGGCAAGGCAAAGAAGTGATCGATGGCTGGGCGTAGCGCCGCCAGGGGGGCGTCGGGCAATTGTTGCACCGCGAGGCTGGCCAGCAGGCCTTGCAGGTCCTTGAGGGGAGAATCGTGCCATTCCAGGCGGTCCAGGCGCTGGTCGAGGTCGGCGAGCCGGGCGCTGTCGAGGTACCAGTCCGCCAGGCCGCAATACAGGGCGTCGGCGGCACGAATCTGCACGCCGGTCACCCCGAGGTAGATCCCCAGTTCCCCGGAAATGCGCGGCAGGAAATAGCTGCCGCCCACGTCAGGGAAATACCCGATGGCCACCTCGGGCATTGCCAGGCGGCTGCGGTCGGTGACCACCCGCAGGTCGGCGCCTTGCACCAGGCCCATGCCACCGCCAAGGACGAAGCCGTCCATCAGTGCCAGGACCGGTTTGCGATAGTTGTGAATGGCGAGGTCGAGGGCGTATTCCTCGACGAAGAAGTCTTCGTGGAGGGTGTCGCCGCTCTTGAAGCTGTCGTACAGCGAGCGAATGTCGCCGCCGGCGCAGAAGGCTTTTTCACCGGCACCGCGCAACACCACGGCATGCACCTGGGGATCGTCCGCCCACGCCTGCAAATGCCGGCTGAGGCTGCGGACCATGTCCAGGGTGAGGGCGTTAAGGCCTGCGGGGCGATTGAGGGTCAGGTGGCCAATATGGTTGCGTACGTGCGCCAGGACCTCGTCTTGCACAATCCCGGCGCTGCTTGCCTCGGATGAAACCTGAGCAGTCATCTCTAACTCCCTGCTTTTATTGTTCTTTATCAAGATGTTCGCGGGCGAACCATCTCGCGATCGTACCAGTGCAAATTTGCCCAGTACAAGTCGGAATCATGCAGGTCGTTTTTGCATTTTTGCCTTATGGAGGAGGCTGGCCCTGGTGCTGGAAAACCGCGCCGATGGTGCGCCGCCGGGCATACCGCTCGCTGGCCTGGATCAGCTCTTCCAGCTCCTGCGGGGTAACGTCCAGGAACTGCTCGCGCTCGGCGAGGGCCTGCTTGAGGTCCTCGGCGCTGATCCCGGGGTTTTCGGTGGCGATTGGCATAAAGATCGGCGCAGCCGGTTCGCGGGTGCCCTTGGGGTAACGCGTGCGCGTGGCGTTGTTGTAGGCCAGCGCGCAGGCCAACAAGGCTGTGGCTCCCAGCATGACTGCGGCAAGTTCGTGCCAGCCCATGGCAATCGAGGCAGGGTCAGCCAGCACCAGGCTCATGGCCAGGCCGCCCGCCGGTGGATGCAGGCAGCGCAGCCAGCAGATCAGGATCACGGTCATCCCGGCAGCCAGGCATGCGCTGCCCAGCGTTCGGCCCAATACCCGGGCCACCAGCAGCGCAACGATCCCGGCACACAGGTAGCTGCCGATGATCGACCAGGGCTGGGCCAGCGCGCCGGAGGATACGGCAAACAGCAGCACCGCCGAGGCTCCCAGCGGGCCTATCAGGTGCAGGGCCACCTCGGTGCCGAACACCTGGGCGCACACCCAGACGCTGAACAGTGTGCCCAGGGCCATGCCGATGGCGGCACGACTCCATTCGGCAGGGCGGGTATTGATGGCAGCGGGTAACCAGCGAGCGAGCATTGACAGACGATCCGTGAAAAGCGGGCGAAAAAAAAGGCTTGCCTGGTTTCCCGGAAAAGCCCTTTAAAGAAGTTCCTGCATTTGGGGGAGGAACCTGCGCAGTGTGCCAATCGATGAAGACTGCTGCCAATGCATATTAATGCAGGTCAAGTGCAGTATTTTTGCAGTAAAACGTGTCAGCCAAACGGTATCAGGCGGGTTGGCGGTGGCATGGGGTTGCTGATCTTGCCCAGCACACGGTCATCGGTTTCCTCGTTGATCAGCAGGTTTTGTACATTTTCCCGCAGCGATGGATTGTTGGCCAATGGCCCCTTGAGCACCACCAGTGCATCACGCAGTTCCATGAGCCGATCCAGTTTTGGCAGCGGGATGTAACCCGCATTCACTCTGTCGCGGGACAAAGGCGCGACAGCGTCAGAGGTTGAGGGGGCGGGCAATCGACGGTCGGACACAAAACATTCCTCTAAATGAAATAAACGGCAGCGCTGAATGCTGTTTAAAACGTCTTTATTGTTATTTCGACTGTTCGTTTAAGCGGGGCATGTCTTGATTGATGGCTTGCTGCTACGTTCGTCGAGTTTCTTTCGAAAGTAACAGGAATGCCTTACACCGCACCTTTGGAACTTCTGAAAATAGTTAAAAGGTATTAAATAATTAACTCGCTTGGCAGGCGAGTCTACAGTCGAGGGCTAGGGGCGGGAAGAGGGCGTCTTATCGGTAGCAGCGTATAGATGCGTAGGATGTTTCTCGATAGTTGCTACGCTAAAAGTTTCGAAGTTGAAGGGGCAAAGAAGTTTCTTACATACACTTGGATTTATAACTACTGAATGTACTGGCGCGGGATAAGCGGTTGGTTCCGCTTATCCCGCGCCCTGTATCAAGGTTGTGCGGGTTTGATCAAATGCAGCAGTACGTAGGGGTTCTTGTCGAACTGGCCGGTCAGTACCGGCTGCAGTGAACGAAAACGCGGGTCGCTCAACGCTTCATAGTCCGACTGGCTCATGATCAGCCATGCAGGAGCCTGGATCGGCGCCAGATCGGCAGGCAACTGGGTAAACAACGGCACCCGGTCGCAATCGAGGTTGACCATGAACTTGATGGCTTTTGCGTCCTTGCCCAGTGCGTGCAATACCAGCGGCGCCGGTTGTTGCTGGGTCAGCGCATGGGCCTGGAGGGTAAAGGTGCGCGTGTCATACAGCCGGCGCTCCAGCGGCTCGACCATCACGATATACGCCAGCCACACCGCCAATACCGCGGCGAAGGCCGGGCCCACGTAGCGAAGCCGCCGGTTGAACAGCAAGCCCAGCACCAGTACCTGGATCGCGATCAGGATCCCGAACACCGGATTGAGGCTGCCAATCTGCTCGGGGAAGCGGTGACGCGCCACGAACAAGCCTGCGATCAGCAGCCCCGGAATGACCGTCCACAACCCCAGCATCAGCCAGCGCAGCCCGGCGAACAGTCTGCCCCGCGACACCTGGAACGGATACGCGGCGATGATCGCGGCCAGGGGCAGCATCGGCAGCACATAGCGCGCTTTTTTCGCCTGGGGCACCGACAAGCCGATCATCACGATCAAGCCGGCGGCGAGGCAGTACAGCACCAGTTTCAGCGCCGGGCCCTTGTCCTCGCGGCCACCGGCGACAATCGCAATCAGCGCGAGTATTGCCAACGGATACGCCGGCGCGTAGTTACCCAGCGAACTGCTGAAGTAATACAGCGCGCTGCCGGAGCCTTCGGTGCCGTCCATGCGACCCAGGAACTGCATGCGGATCACGTCCTGCATGAACGTTTCACCGCCACTGAGCTTGGCCAGCAGCAACAGCAGGCCCACGCACGCCGCCAGTAACGCCAACGCGAGCAGGCCGAAACTGAAGAGCTGGCGCCATTGCCGGTTGATCAGGTAATAGCTGCACAGCATGCCGGTGGGGATCACCAGGCCGATCGGCCCACGGATCGCGAACCCCACGATCAGCAGCGCAAACAGCCAGTGCAGGCGCTTGCCGGCGCCGAAGTGGTCGTGGGCGTAACCCAGGTAGAAGACTGTCAGGGCCACTGCCGCCAACATCTGGTCGAGGGACACCGCGCGGGTTTCGCTGATGAAGGTGCTGCTGAGCAGCATCACCGCGATGCTCAGCAGCGCCCAGCGCCGGGAGTAGGGCGCGGTCAGCCGGTAGACCAGCACCACGAGCAGCGCCGAAGCGATGGCCGTGGGCAGCCAGGCCGTCAGGCTGGTGACCTGCCCCAGGGGCAGGGACAGCAGCCAGGTCAGCAGCGTCGAGGTGGCCAGGTAATCGGCATAAGGTTGCCCGTACGTCGTCGGGAAGAACCCCGGCCCATGGCGCAGCATCTCCTGGGCGAACAGCACGAAGCGCGAGTCAAAGCCGATGATTGCCTGGTTCCAGTTGCCTGCGATAAACAGGACCAGTGCCAGGAGCCCCAGCACCCATGAGTGTCGGCGGATCGTCGGGCTGAGCAGGGGCCGATGAGCTTTGTCCACGTCTCAGGCTTCCTCGGCCTGAGGCGCCCAGTTTTGCTGGGGGATCGGCAAGTTGCAGGAATCGCCACGGCCCATCGGGAAGTACTGGATGCCTTTGCGTGCCAGGCGTTCGCCGTCGTACAGGTTGCGGCCGTCGAAGATCACCGGGGTTTTCAGGCGTTGCTGGATCAGGTCGAAGTCCGGTGCCTTGAACTGTTGCCATTCGGTGCAGATGATCAAGGCGTCAGAGCCACTCAGGGTGGATTCCGGGGTGCCCATCAGCATCAGGCGCGGGTCATCACCGTAGATGCGCTGGGTTTCCTGCATGGCTTCCGGGTCAAACGCACGTACATTGGCGCCGGCCGCCCACAAGGCTTCCATCAGCACCCGGCTTGGCGCATCGCGCATGTCGTCGGTGTTGGGCTTGAACGCCAGGCCCCACAAGGCGAAGGTCTTGCCACGCAGGTCGCCCTTGAAGAATGCATTGGCGCGTTCGAACAGCTTGCTCTTCTGGCGCTGGTTGATGGCTTCCACGGCTTCCAGCAGGTCGCTGGAGCAGTTGGCGGCCTTGGCGCTGTGGATCAGGGCGCGCATGTCCTTGGGGAAACACGAGCCGCCATAACCGCAACCTGGGTAGATGAAGTGGTAGCCGATACGCGAGTCGGCACCAATGCCCAGGCGCACGGCTTCGATGTCGGCGCCCAGGTGTTCGGCCAGTTCGGCGATCTGGTTGATAAAGCTGATCTTGGTGGCCAGCATGCAGTTGGCGGCGTACTTGGTCAGTTCGGCGCTGCGCAGGTCCATGAAGATGATGCGGTCGTGGTTGCGGTTGAACGGTGCATACAACTCACGCATCACCTCGCGCACTTCCTCACGTTCGCAGCCGATGACGATCCGGTCCGGGCGACGGCAGTCGGCAACGGCCGAGCCTTCCTTGAGGAATTCCGGGTTGGAGACGATATCGAACTCCAGGTGGCGGCCGGCAATGCGCAGGGCTTTTTCCATGTGCGCACGCAAGGTGTCGCCGGTGCCTACGGGTACGGTGGATTTTTCCACGAGGATCACCGGGTCGATACGGTGGCGAGCCACTGCATCGCCCACGGACAGCACGTATTTCAGGTCGGCCGAACCGTCTTCATCGGAGGGGGTGCCCACGGCGATGAACAGCACTTCGCCATGTTCGACGGCGAGTTTTTCATCATAGGTAAACGTCAGGCGTCCGCCTTCGAGGTTTTCCTTGACCATGGCCGCCAGCCCCGGCTCGAAGATGCTCACGTGGCCCTGTTGCAGCAGCTTGACCTTGTTCTCGTCAACGTCCATGCAGATGACATCGTGACCGACTTCGGCCAATACGGTGGCCTGCACCAGACCGACGTAACCACTACCAAATACACTGATTTTCATGGGGCATTCCTGGGACTTGTGGTGCTAGCACGACGAGAGTTGATAGTCAGGACTCCGAGGATGACCAAGGCCACTCCCGCAGTTTTTGAAAGCGAAAAATGTTCGTTGAACACCGGCAGGCTGGCGGCCAGCAGGTAGACCAATGCGTAGCTGATGCTGAGCAGCGAGTAGGCACGGCCCAGAGGCAGGTCTTTCAGTGCGCCAAGCCAGCAGAGCATCGACAGGGCATAGGCGATGATCGCCAGGATCACCACGCCCAGTGCGCCGAGGTCGATGGCACCCGTGTCGAGTGCTGTCAGCCATTCGGTGGGCAATGGCAGGCGCGTCATGCTCCAGCGCATGCCCAACTGGGCACCGCTGACCAGTGCCACGCTGCCCAGGGCCAGGGCAAAACCGCGAGCGCGACTCATACCTGACGCCCCAGCAGCACCACACCGGCAATCACCAGCAGCACGCCGAACCAGTGGCGACCATCGATGTGTTCATGGAACACAAAGCGCGCCACCAGGGTGACCAATACAAAGTTGAGGCTCAGCATCGGGTAGGCGATGCCGACTTCCAGGCGTTGCAGCACCAGCAGCCACACCAGCAAACCCAGGCCCAGGCACACCAGCGCCGACCACAGCCACGGCGAGCGCAGCTTCAGGGCCCAACCGTCGGGCTGGTCACGCCAGCCTTCCACGGCAAACTTCTGGGACACCTGGCCCATGCAGGTCAGCAGGCAGGCACCTAACAACAGCAACAGAGTGGTCATGGCGCGCTCTGCGGGAAGATCAGAATCACGATATTGCCCTGCTCGTAACGATTGCCGTCTTTGGGCAGCAGGTCCACTTCCTGGCGTTCGTCGTCACCCTTGACCCGCATCACCACGCCCACCGAGCCTTGCTTGCGCGCCTCGCTCATCCATTGCTGGACGCTGGCGGCATCGATCTTGCGGTAAGCGGTGTCCGGGAAGGCGATGCCGTATTTCACTTCGCCAACGGTGTTGTAAAGCATCACTTCAGGACGCTGCAGGCGCCATGACAAGGCCGATGCGGCGCCGAGGTCGTTGCTCAGCAACGCAGTGGCCGGCTGCAGCTCCTGGAGGTGGTCGATGATGAACTGGTCGGGGGTCTTGTTATAAACCACCGAGTGCGGCAACGCGGCCGGCACCAGCGCCACCAGCAACCAGCTGCCCATCACCGGTGCGGCCCACATGTGCAACGGGCGGGCGGCTTGCAGCAGGTTGGCGATGATCCAGCCGAACAGGAAGACGAACACCAGCACCAGGCTGAGTGTTTCCTGGCCGTGCTCGTACACCGGTTTTTTCAGCTGGAACCAGGTCAGGGCCAGCAACGCCAATATGCCAATGACCAGATTCACCCAGCCGTTGATGCGCAGTACGCGGCCACGGGCCTGGGCCAGTTTGTCGGCGAGGGTATGCCCCATCAGCAGCGCCAGTGGCAGCAGGCACGGCATGATATACGACGGCAGCTTGCCCTTGGCCAGGCTGAAGAACGCCAGCGGCATCAGCAGCCACAGCAGCAGGAAGGCGACCTTGCTGTTGCGTTTTTCCAGCCATGCCTGCTTCACGGTGGACGGCAGCAACGCCATCCACGGCAGGGTGAACGCAACCATCAGCGGCAGGTAATACCAGAAGGGCTCGGAGTGCTGGGCGTCGTCGCCGGCAAAGCGCTGGATGTGCTCGTGCCAGAAGAAGAAATTCCAGTAGTCCGGTTCCTGGGCATGCACCATCAGCGCCCAGGGCAGGCTCACGACAATCGCCACCACCACGGCCACCAGGCCATAGGTGAGCAGTTCACGAATGCGTTTTTGCCAGAGCACGTAGGGCAGGGCGATCAGCACCGGCAGCAACCAGGCAAGGAAACCCTTGGTCATGAACCCCATGCCGCAGGCGAACCCGAGTAAGGCCCACGACCACAGCCGGCCGCGGGTGGTGGTGCTGTCGAAGCAGAACCACAGCGCCGCCCCGGTCAGGTTGACCCAGAAGGTGAACTGCGGGTCGAGGTTCGCATAGCCCGCCAGGAACGCGACGCTGACAAAACTCATGTACAGCACGGCGCTGACCAGGCTCTTGCGCGGGTCGTTCCACAAACGCCGGGCCACGAAATACACCAGCAGGATGCTCAAGCCGGTGCTCAAGGCCGAGGCAAAACGCACGCCGAACAGGTTCTGCCCGAAAATCGCCTGGCCCAGCGCGATGATCCAGTACCCGGCCGCCGGTTTCTCGAAGTAGCGAATCCCCATGAAGTGTGGCGAGGCCCATTTGCCGGTCAGCAGCATTTCCTGGCTGATCTGCGCATAGCGGGTTTCGTCGGGGATCCACAGGCCGTGGGTGGCCAACGGGATCAGGTAGAACACCCCGAAGGCCAGCAGGAGCAGGGGCAGGGCCCGGCGCCGGATCATGCCTTTTGCACTCCGAGCCAGCCTTCACGGCCGCTCAACGCACCACGCACCAGCTGTTGCTGGGGCAGGGTGGTGAGGTCGGCGGGCAACAGGTCGCCCAACGGTTTGAACGCGATGCCGCGCTGCCCTGCCTGGGCGAGCAACTGGCGAAAATCATTGGCCATCAGAATCCCTTCTACTTCTGCGTGGATCGTATAGACGTTGAGCTTCGACGGCTTGAAGCGGTCGAGGATGTAGCTATTGAAATCCTTGGCGGCCACCACCGGTCCCACGACTTCGTCGAAGGTCGGCATGTCCACCGGAATTTGTGGTGTGCCGGCACTGCCATCCGCCAGGGTCGGCCGGAACAGGCTGGTACCACGGCAATCGCTGTTGTAACGGAAATTGAACTGTTGCTTGGCTTGCACCACGCGCTCATCGGCACGCCAGCCCGCGGCGGCTGAGCAGTCGATGGGTTCACCGAGGATGTCGCTCAAGGTGTCGACGCCACGGCGAATCTGCTCGATCAGCTGTGCATCGCTCCAGCGCCCGGTGTTGGCTTGCCAGCCGTGATGATCCCAGGCGTGCAGCCCGACTTCATGCCCGGCGGCCTTGGCCTGGCGCATCAGGTGCCCCAGGTCGCGGCCAATGGGTTTGCCCGGCCAGGCGGTGCCGGCCAGCAAAATGTCCCAGCCGTACAAACCGGCCGCGTTGGAGCGCAGCATCTTCCACAGGAACTGCGGGCGGATCAGGCGCCACAAGTGGCGCCCCATGTTGTCCGGCCCGACGCTGAAGAAGAAGGTCGCCTTGACCCCGGCTTCATCAAGCGACTCCAACAACCTTGGCACCCCTTCACGGGTGCCTCGGTAAGTGTCGACGTCGATGCGTAGACCCGCTTGCATCAGCGCTTGTCCGCGATTTCGAGCATGGCTTCACGCAGGAAGAAATCCAGGGTGTTGCCGATGGTTTCGCTCATCTCCACGGTAGGCTCCCAGTTCAGCAGGCGCTTGGCGTTGTCGATGCTTGGCTTGCGGTGCGCCACGTCCTGGTAACCGGTGCCGTAGAACGCCTTGCTCTCTACGTCGCGGAAACCGGCAAACGGAGGGAAGTTGCTGCGCAGCGGGTGAGCTTCGAACTGGCGCAGCAGTTCTTCGCCCAATTGACGGATGCTGGCTTCGTTTTCCGGGTTGCCGATGTTGATGATCTGGCCGTTGCAGTTATCGTTGTCGTTATCGATGATGCGCGCCAGGGCTTCGATACCGTCGGCGATGTCAGTGAAGCAACGCTTCTGCTCGCCACCGTCGAACAGACGGATCGGCGTGCCTTCCACCAGGTTCAGGATCAGCTGGGTGATGGCGCGGGAGCTGCCGATACGGGCCGAGTCCAGGCGGTCGAGGCGCGGGCCCATCCAGTTGAATGGACGGAACAGGGTGAACTTCAGGCCTTTGTCGCCGTAGGCCCAGATCACGCGGTCCAGCAGTTGCTTGGAGACCGAGTAGATCCAGCGCTGCTTGTTGACCGGGCCCACCACCAGGTTGGAGGTGTCTTCGTCGAAGTACTGGTCCTGGCACATGCCATACACTTCGGAGGTCGACGGGAAGATCACGCGCTTGTTGTACTTCACGCAGTAGCGAACCAGTTTCAGGTTCTCTTCGAAGTCCAGTTCAAATACGCGCAGCGGGTTGCGGGTGTATTCGATCGGGGTGGCGATGGCCACCAGCGGCAGGACCACGTCGCACTTCTTGATGTGGTACTCGATCCACTCGGAGTGGATGCTGATGTCGCCTTCCACATAGTGGAAATTCGGGTGGCTGCGCAGGCGCTCGATGGCGTCGGAGCCGATGTCCAGGCCGTAGATTTCGTAACGGTCGTCACGCAGCAGGCGCTCGGACAGGTGGTTACCGATGAAACCGTTCACACCCAGGATCAGCACGCGGGTACGACGGGGCTTGCGGCCAGACTCGGCGCCGCGCAGTACGGAACCGTCCACCAGGCCCAGTTCATCCGCCAGGGACGGGCCGGCCAGGTACAGGCCGTTCTCGTTGCGCTGGCCGAACTTGACCACCAGGGAGTCTTCACCGCAGGCGATGCGCAGCGGGTTGACGCTGATCACGCGGCCTGGCGCCAGGCCTTCGTTGCCCTTGACGACTTCGGCGTTCCAGACGATCAGCTTGTGCTCGCCCACGGCGCAGAAGGCACCCGGGTATGGTTGGGTAACGGCGCGAACCAGGTTGAACAGCTCTTCAGCCGGTTTTTTCCAATCCAGTTTGCCGTCAGCGGCGGTGCGACGACCGAAGTAGGTGGCCTTGCTTTCGTCCTGGGCGGTTTCGGCCAGCTTGCCTTGAGCCAGTTGCGGCAGGGCATCGCGCAGCAGGTTGGTGGCGGCGTCACGCAGTTTGGCGTGCAGGGTCAGGCCGGTGTCGGTGCGCTCGATCACGACTTTCTGCTGGGCCAGGATCGCGCCGGCATCGGCACGCTTAACCATGCGGTGCAGGGTCACGCCGGTTTCGGTTTCGCCGTTCACCAGCACCCAGTTGGCCGGTGCGCGGCCACGGTACTTAGGCAGCAGGGAGCCGTGCAGGTTGAACGCGCCTTTCTTGGCGGTGGCCAGCAGGGCTTCGCTCAGCAGGTTGCGGTAGTAGAACGAGAAGATGTAGTCCGGGTTCAGCTTGGCGATGCGCTCGATCCACAGCGGGTGGTTGGCGTCTTCCGGGGCGTGCACCGGGATGCCATTGCGGGCGCACAGCTGGGCGACGGAACCGTAGAAATTGTTTTCCTTGGGATCATCGGCATGGGTGAACACGGCAGCAATTTCGTAACCCGCATTGAGCAGGGCTTCAATGCCAGCACAGCCAATATCGTGGTAAGCGAAGACAACAGCTTTTGAATTCATGACGAAACCTGATCGGAAGGAGAAGTAGAGGTGTGGGAGGACGTTAGGCCGTCGACCGTAAAGGTCTCGGCCGGTGCTGCCGGTTGGTTGCGCAGCACTTTTTCGATAAAGAACCGTGGGCGGGCCCGCACATCGCTGTACATGCGGCCCAGGTATTCACCCAGGAGGCCCATGCCGATGAACTGGCCACCGGTGAACACGAACAATACGGCGAACAGCACGAACATGCCGTCGCCAGCCCAGCCGGAGCCGAAAGCGATACGCAGCACGATCAGTGCAAAGGCGAAGAGCATGCCCAGGGCCGCCAGGCTGAAACCGACGATGCTCAACAGGCGCAATGGCGTGGTGGTCATGCAGGTCAGCAGATCGAACATCAGGCTGATCAGGCGCATCGGGCTGTATTTGGACTCGCCGTGTTCACGCTCGGCGTGATGCACCAGGATTTCCGTGGTGTGGCGCGCAAAGCTGTTGGCCAGGATCGGGATAAAGGTGCTGCGCTCGCGGCAGGCCAGCATGGCGTCGACGATGGTGCGGCGATAAGCACGCAGCATGCAGCCGTAGTCGCTCATGGCCACGCCGGTGGAGCGTTGCACGGCGAGGTTGATCAGGCGCGACGGCCAGCGGCGGAAGGCCGAGTCCTGGCGGTTGTTGCGCACGGTGGCAACCACGTCATAGCCCAGGGCGGCCTGTTCGACCAAACGCGGGATTTCTTCCGGCGGGTTTTGCAGGTCGGCGTCCAGGGTGATCACCACGTCGCCCCGGCAATGCTCGAAGCCGGCCATGATCGCGGCGTGCTGGCCGTAGTTGCGGTTGAGGATCACCGCCACCACATTGCTGCCTTCGAGCGCGGCGGCGTCTTCCAGCAATTGCGCGGAGTTGTCGCGGCTGCCGTCGTCCACCAGGATGATTTCGTATTCGTAAGCCAGTTGTTTGCAGGCGGCCATGGTGCGGCGCAGCAGTTCAGGCAGGCTTTCTTGTTCGTTGTAGACCGGGATAACGATCGACACGCAATGAATTGGATAGGGTTTCAAAGATTCATTACCTCGGGGGTTAGAGCAACTTGGAGCGTAAAGACAGCAGTTATCGTCAGCCTCGGATGCCGGGCATCCGATCAAAGATAGCGTTGATTTGTGGCATTCATTCGACAGTCCTGACAGGTCACAGTGGGTCTTCCATGGCATACGTGAGTAAAGACTAAAATGCTCAAAGGTAAAGCGGAATCAACGAGTTAACCTGCAAAGTACGGTTCGTTCTCAAGTCGTGCCGCCAAGATTAAGCGCAAAAATGTTCAACGAATATGAAACGCAGATGAAAAAGTCGTTTTTTTGGCAGGTAGACAGCTAGGGTTCAGGTAAACAGCAGAAGCACGGACAACGCCGTGCCGATGAGGGGAGAAGGGCCGGTAGGCTTTTTCCGCGCGCGGGCAGGTTCCTGAAGAATCTTCTCTGCAATGCCACGCAAGTGCCGGTAAAGTAAGCCATCTCTTGCCAGGGCAGTCGGATGAATAGCGTGCAGCGTTTACGGCCAATGTTGATGGTGTTGTTGATGACGGTGGCCTGGGCCACGAGTGTGCGGGCCGATGACGGCGTGGCACTGACGTCCATCGACCAGGTGCCCGATGGCGTAGAAGTGCGGGGTAAACAGGTCGGCGCCTTCGTCTGGAGCGACAAACAGGGCAAGAACCTGTTGGTACTCGCAGAGCAAGTCAGCGAACGCGACGACGACGGTGCGCAGTCGGCCTTTGTCTACGCCGCCCAGTACCTGCTCGACGGTGACCGGCCCAAGCGCCTGTGGATGCTCTACGACGACGTGCAGCATTGCGAGTTCGATGCCGGCGCGCACTTCAACAGCGACGCCACCCGGGTCACCGACCTGCTGGGCGATGGCATCAGCCAGGTCACCGTGGGGTATAGCCGCACCTGCACCAGTGACGTCAGCCCCAATGATTTCAAGCTGATCATGCACATCGGCAAGTCGCAGAAGTACCGCCTGCGTGGCATCGACCGCTATGGCGCCAGCTGGTGGGATGAAGACGCCGGCGCCCTGCAGGGCATGCCGTTGCCCAAGGATTGCAGCATCGCCGCCCAACAGGCGCTGGTCAGTCAGTACAAGGAGCAGGGTACCGAGCTGCCGCTTCCTGGCTGTTACGGCGACGAAGAAGATTTTGCCAAGGCGCCCAAACCGTACCTGGAGTTCATGCGCCAGCACTGGTTTGCCTTGATGCAGAAGCAGGACACCGACTGGAGCCAGCAGCAGACGCCAGCCCCGGCGGAAGACGATCAGGAATAGCCCCGGGGATTGACCTGCGCTAGACTCGGCGCTCGCCAATTCACTAAATATGTCGATTAAACAGATGGTTAGCCGATATATTTAATCCAAAGGCTGATCTACCTTGACTGAGTCTACCCGCAACCCGCTGACCCTCTATCTCACCCGCCTGGCGCCCTCCAGCCAGCTGACCATGCGCTACGTGCTGCAGGACGCCGCCGACCGCCTGGGTTTTGAAGACATCAACCTCGAAGACATCGACTGGCACCTGCTGCAGCCCGAACACGTCATGGCCCTGGTGGCGGTGCTGCGGGAAGACGGGTATGCGCCGAATACTTCATCGCTGTACGTCAACGCCGTGCGCGGGGTGATGAACGAAGCCTGGCGCATGAGCCTGATCAGCCAGGACCACCTGCTGAAGATGCGCTCGGTCAAGGCCATGGCCGGCACCCGCCTGAGCCAGGGGCGCAACCTGCGGCGTACGCTGATTCGTGAGTTGATGGAAGTCTGCGCCGCCGATCCGCGCCCGCAGGGCCTGCGGGATGCAGCGGTGATCGGGATTCTGTATGGCTCGGGCATGCGCAAGTCGGAATCGGTGAACATCGAGCTGGGCCAGGTCAACTTTGACGAGCGCAGCCTGCAGGTTACCGGCAAGGGCAACAAGCAATTGATCAAGTACGCACCGGCCTGGGCCTTTGCCAAACTGGAGGCATGGCTGGAGTTTCGCCGCAGCCAGCTGAAACCGGGGGAACAGGACGACGGTTTCCTGTTCAACCGGATTCGCCGGGGCAGCCATATCACCCGCGAGCGCATCACCAAACACGCGATTTACTACATCGCCCGCCAGCGTGGGGAACAGGTCGGCGTGAAAATCATGCCCCATGATTTCCGCCGTTCGTTTATCACGCGGGTCATTGAAGAGTACGACCTGTCGATCGCCCAGAAGCTGGCGCACCACACCAATATCCAGACCACCGCCACCTACGATGTGCGCGACGACAATGAGCGGCGCAGGGCCGTGGATCGGTTTGACCTGTAGGGCCGCCCGTAACCTGGCCCGCCAACTGCCTTGAACTCTGCCCGGCAGCCGCGCTCGCAATAGTAGGGCGCGGGTTTTGCCGCGTGCCGTGTTTATTCAGTCGAAGGAGCAGACCATGGATACCTACAACATCAACAAGACCGGCACCGGTTGGGCGTTGACCAAGCAGGGCTCGGCACGGCCGTCGAAAACGGCAGAGACCAAGGAGGCGATCGTTGAGTTGGCGAAGGAGTTTCTCAGCGACAAGACGGCGTCGCTGAGGATTCACAGCATGGATGGGCGGATTCAGGAAGAAAGAACCTACCCCGCAAGGCTGACCCGACACGATCTAAGGGCTGACCGAGCACCCAATGTGGGAGCGGGCTTGCTCGCGAAGGCGTTGGATCAGTCACAGATGCATTGCCTGACACTCCGCCTTCGCGAGCAAGCCCGCTCCCACACTGGATTTGCATCCGACCCTAGAGAATCGGCTTGCCGCCCGTCACCGCATACCGCGAGCCCGAGATGTAACTCGCCTCATCCGACGCCAGCAACACATAGATCGGTGCTACTTCCACCGGCTGGCCGGGGCGGCCCAGCGGTGTTTCGCTGCCAAAGCTGTTCACGTCTTCGTCCGGCATCGTCGAGACAATCAATGGCGTCCAGATCGGCCCCGGCGCCACGCTGTTCACGCGGATGCCCTTGCTGCCCAGCAGTTGTGCCAGGCCACCGGTAAAGTTCGCAATCGCGCCCTTGGTGGCGGCGTAAGCCAGCAACGTTGGCTTGGGCATATCGGAATTCACCGAGCTGGTATTGATGATCGACCCGCCGGCCTTCATATGCGGCAGCGCCGCCTTGCAGATGCGAAACATCGCGGTGATGTTGATATCGAAGGTCTTGACCCATTCCTCGTCGGGTATCTCTTCGAGGGTCTCGTGGGTCATCTGGAATGCGGCGTTATTGACCAGCACGTCGATCCGCCCGAACTGCTCGACGGTCTGGTCGACAATCGCCTGGCAGTTGGCTTTTTGCGCGAGGTCGCCGGGCAGCAACAGGCATTGGCGGCCGGCTTCTTCCACCCAGCGTGCGGTTTCCTTCGCGTCCTCGTGTTCGTCCAGATAGGCGATAGCGACATCGGCACCTTCGCGGGCAAAGGCAATCGCCACGGCGCGGCCGATACCGCTGTCGGCGCCGGTGATCAGGGCGATCTTGTTGGCCAGGCGGCCGGAGCCGGTGTAGCTCTTCTCGCCGCAGTCGGGATAGGGGTCCATCTTCTTCTGCGAACCGGGAACGGATTGGGCCTGGCTGGCGAAAGGTGGGCGTGGGTAGTCAGTCATCTCAATCTCCATAGATCACAACGGGTTCTATGGATTAGTGATTTTCAGCTGCCGGATAGTTGTAATCGATGCCGGCCGAGCCCGACGAATGGTTTGCGCTCAACCGTGCTGGCAGGCATCGCCCAGGCGCATGTAGTCCAGTTCATGGCGCACGCCGTGGCTGTCGATGTAGACCATGTGACCCTTGACCGGCCCGCACTCGGTGGAGGATTCGGTACTGACGCGCACCACCTTGGCGATGTCCAGGTCCTGGGAATAGTCGTACGCCTCGCTGGCGGGGGTGTTGGCACTCACAGTGGGTACCGGGGTTTCGCCCTGGGCGAAGGCAAGTGTGCTGAACAGGCCCAGCACGGCGATAAGCAGATAACGCATGAGAACCTCCGACACCACGAAGGTGGTGGCTTGACTGTGGGGTTCATTCTACAAAGCACCTGGCGCGGGGATGAACGCTTGCGGGCCAATAGAAGACATCAGCCAAATCGATGCAGCAAGCCTCTTATAACCGGTTATAAACTCATAGCATCTTCGCCTAAACGCAGCCCTATAAATATCCGTCTGCCGTTGCTCATCCCTGTAGACACATACAACAGGGAGTTCCTCGATGTTTTTATTCAAACAACAACTACCAAGGCTGACGCTGACGGCGGCGCTGGCGATGGGAGTGTGCACGACATCGGTGATGGCCCAGGAAGTGGCCGGCCAGGTGTTCACCTTCGATATCGCTGGCGGCCCGCTTGATACGGTGCTGCTGGATATCTCCCGGCAGACCGGGGTGATGATTTCGTTCAATCAACAGTGGGTGCAGGGCAAGCGCAGTGCCGCCATCCGCGGCGATTTGGGCAGCCTGCAAGCGGTGGACAAGGCGTTGCAGGGCAGCGGCCTGCAAGTGAGCGACAGCGAACAGGGGCTGACGGTGCATCCAGCACCCGTGACGTCCACCAGCGTCGCACCGGCCGAGGGCAAAAGTACTGATTACCGCCTGGAAAAAGTCACGGTGACCGGCTCGGCGATTCGCCGGGTGGACGCGGAAACGGCAGTGCCGGTAACCATCCTGCGGGTCGAGCAATTGCGCGAGCAGGGTGTGAGCACCACCGAGGAGTTGATCAACCGCATTTCGGCCAACCAGTCTGCCGTTGGCTCCGGGCGTTCGGTGGGCTCCAGCAGCGGCGGTGCGGCGTATGCCGACTTGCGCGGGATTGGCGCGAACAAAACCCTGGTGCTGCTCAATGGCCGGCGCCTGAGCAACAACGCCGTCAACACCACCAACGGTTCCGGGGTGGACTTGAACACCATCCCGTTCGCCGCCATCGACCGCGTGGAAGTCCTGCGCGATGGCGCCTCGGCACTGTACGGCACCGATGCGATTGGCGGGGTGATCAACTTCATTACCAAGACCAGCCTCACCGGTGGGCAACTTTCCACCAACTACGATTCGCCCACACGCTCCGGGGGCGGCGACAGCCATAACTTCAGTGGCAGCTACGGTTTCGGCGACCTTGAAGAGGACCGCTTCAACGTGTTCGGCGTGGTCAGCTACGACAAGCAGACGCGCCTGGCGGCCAAGGACCGTGACTTCACCTACAACTACCAGCCAGGTCGCGGCCTGGATTTCACCTCCGGCACCGCCGCGCCGGCCAACTGGAGCCAGGGCAGCAACGCGACCAACCCGCTGGCCGGCTCCGGTTGCAATTCCCCCGGGCTGCTGTCACGCAATGGCATCTGCCGCCAAAGCCTGTGGAGTTACCTGGACCTGGTGCCGGAAACCGAAAAAACCTCGGCCTTTGCCAAAGCCACCGGCAAGCTGGCCGATGACCATACCGTCAGCCTCGAATACTTCTGGGCGCGCAACGAAAACCGCACGCAGATTGGCCCAGGCACCCTGATGGGCGCCCAGGTCAATCCGGGTACGCCTTTCTATCCGGGCAACGGCATCACCCCGGGCCCCACGGGTTTCGCCCTGGACCCGACACAGCCGGTAGACGTGAACTGGCGTGAAACCGATGCCGGCGCGCGCAAGCACGAAGATGACAACACCAGCCAGCGGCTGCTGCTGAGCTTTGAAGGCAATGTGGCGAACTGGGACTACAACGTCGGCGCGTCCTACAACCAGAACAAAGTGGTGCAAACCATTCTTGACGGCTATGTAAACGACCAGACCATCAGCCAGGGGATTGCCAACGGTGTGATCAACCCGTTCGGGCCGCAGAGTGAAGCGGGCAGGGCGTTGCTCGCCTCCAGCCGCGTCGATGGCGATTACGCCACTGCCGTGGGCCGAGTGAAGAGTATCGACGGGCGCGTAAGCCGTGAAATCGGTGACTGGTTCGGTGCGGGGCCGACGGGCCTGGCGCTGGGCGGTGAATATCGCAAGGAGGATTTCCACCAGGATTTCGCCCAGTTTGCCGAGACCGTGCAGAGCCTGGGTGTAGACCCCAATGGCGCGGTGCGCGGCAATCGCAGCGTGTCGGCCGAGTACGCCGAGGTCAACGTGCCGGTGCTCGAAAGCCTGGAACTGTCTGCCGCCGTGCGTCATGACAAATACAGCGACTTTGGCAGCACCACCAACCCGAAATACTCGTTCCGCTTCCAGCCGTTCAAGGAACTGGTGGTGCGCGGTGCCTACAGTGAAGGCTTCCGTGCGCCGTCGCTGTACGAGTTGTACAACCCGACCTACACCAGCTACACCGTGGCCAACTACAACGACCCGCGCCTGTGCCCGGGCGGCACCCCGGCCAATGGCGGGATCGGCAACCGCGACTGCGCCCAGCAGTTCCGCCGGCAAAGCGGGGGCAACGGCAGCTTGAGCCCGGAAACCGCACGTAACGTGACCTTTGGTTTCGTGTTCCAACCGATCGAGCGCCTCAGTGCCGGCCTGGATTTCTGGTGGATCACCATCGCCAACCAGATTGCCGAATTTCCTGAATCGTCGGTATTCGACGACCCGGATGCCTACGGCGACCGCCTGATTCGCAAGGCGGATGGCTCCATCGATCACATCGTTACCGGCCTTGCCAACCTGGGTAAGACCAAGACCAACGGCGTGGATGTGAGTTTCGACTACCGCTTCCCGAGCACCGCCATCGGTGACTTCGGCATCGGCCTGCAAGGCACCTACGTCAACGAATACAAATACCAGCAGGAGCTCAAGGGCGACTACATCGACAAACTCGGTGATTTCCGTGGCGGCGAGTTCTCCACCGCGGGCGCCGTTGCGCGTTGGCGCCACAGCCTGACCGGTACCTGGGCGCGGGGACCGCTGGGCGTCAGCCTGACCAACCGCTACACCAGTGGCTATCACGACTCGGACCCCGACACTCACGACTCTGTAGGCTCTTACAACGTCTGGGACCTGGCGGGTACCTACAACTGGAGCAAGTCCCTGGCCGTCACGCTGGGCGCGAAAAACCTGTTTGACCGCGCGCCGCCGTTCAGCAACCAGACCTATGCGTTCCAGAGCGGGTACGACCCGAAATACGCCGACCCGTTTGGCCGCATCCTCTATACCCGAGTCAGCTATAACTTCTGATTGTTCATCCGCTTCAGACACTGCGCTATAAAACCGACGGATCCGCTGCGCCTGCCTCGCAGGTGCAGCGGGTTTCGCCGGTCCATAACCTTATTCCAAAACGGTATTTCCAGGCTTTTCATAAGACTCCTTATGATCACGTCATAACTCGTTATGACAAGTGGTCCTGATGAACGAATCAACCGTCGCCTTATCCCCTCTGTCCAGCGTTCCGCTGCATGCCCAACTGCGGGACCTGCTGCGCAGCCGCATCCTTGATGGTGAGTACGCGCCGAACACCCAGATGCCTTCCGAGAGCGAACTGGGCACGCGCTTCAAAGTCAGCCGCATCACCGTGCGCCAGGCCCTGGGTGATCTGCAAAAGGAAGGCCTGATCTACAAGATCCACGGCAAAGGCACCTTTGTTTCCAAACCCAAGGCTTATCAGAACGTCAGCACCCTGCAGGGGTTGGGCGAGTCCATGACCGAGCGCGGCTATGAAGTGATCAACCGCCTGCGCAGCTACCGCTTCGTGCCCGCCGACAAGCTGGTGGCCGAGCGCCTGGGCGTGGAGGAGGGCAGCACTGTCGCGCAGATCAAGCGGGTACGGCTGATCAACCGCGAGCCGGTGTCGCTGGAAATCACCTACCTCAGCCAGGCCCTGGGCGAACGCCTGGAAAACGCCGACCTGGTGACCCGCGACATCTTCCTGATCCTGGAGAACGACTGCGGCTTGCAACTGGGTCACGCCGACGTGGCGATTGACGCGGTACTCGCCGACAGCGAGCTGACCCAGGCGCTGAACGTCGAGGCCGGCTCGCCGATCATGCGCATCGAACGCCTGACCCACACCGCAGGCGGTCAGCCCGTGGACTTCGAACACCTGTATTACCGTGGCGACGCGTTTCAGTATCGCCTGCGCATCGACCGTCAGCGAGGTAGCCGCCCGTGAGCCGCCAAACCCTGGAACTGGAATACGACATCGTGGTGATCGGCGGCGGCACTGCCGGCCCCATGGCGGCGATCAAGGCCAAGGAGGCCAACCGCGATCTGCGCGTATTGCTGATCGACAAGGCCAACGTCAAGCGCAGCGGCGCCATCAGCATGGGCATGGACGGCCTCAACAACGCGATCATTCCCGGCCACTCCACGCCGGAGCAGTACACCAAGGAAATCACGATTGCCAACGACGGCATCGTCAATCAGGCGGCGGTGTACGCCTACGCGACCCACAGTTTTGAAACCATCGAGCAGTTGGACCGCTGGGGCGTGAAGTTCGAGAAGGACGAAACCGGCGATTACGCGGTGAAAAAAGTCCATCACATGGGCGCCTACGTGTTGCCGATGCCTGAAGGGCACGACATCAAGAAGGTGCTGTATCGCCAGCTCAAGCGCGCCCGGGTCAGCATCACCAACCGCCTGGTGTGCACCCGCTTGCTGACCGACAGCGAAGGCGCGGTGAATGGCGTGATGGGTTTTGACTGCCGCACTGCGGACTTCCAGGTGATCAAGGCCAAGGCGGTGATCCTCTGCTGCGGCGCGGCCGGCCGCCTGGGCTTGCCGTCCTCGGGTTACCTGATGGGCACCTATGAAAACCCGACCAATGCCGGCGACGGCTACGCCATGGCCTACCACGCCGGAGCCGAACTGGCGAACCTGGAGTGCTTCCAGATCAACCCGCTGATCAAGGATTACAACGGCCCGGCGTGCGCCTATGTCACCGGCCCCTTGGGCGGCTATACCGCCAACAACAAGGGTGAACGCTTCATCGAGTGCGACTACTGGAGCGGGCAGATGATGTGGGAGTTCCACCAGGAACTGGAAAGCGGCAACGGCCCGGTGTTCCTCAAGCTCGATCACCTGGCGGAGGAAACCATCCAGAACATCGAGCAGATCCTGCACAGCAACGAGCGCCCCAGCCGTGGCCAGTTCCACGCCAACCGGGGCACCGACTACCGCAGCCAGATGGTCGAGATGCATATCTCCGAGATCGGCTTTTGCAGCGGGCATTCGGCGTCGGGCGTGTGGGTCAACGAGCGCGCGGAAACCTCGGTCAAGGGCCTGTATTCAGCGGGCGACATGGCGGCGGTGCCACATAACTATATGCTCGGCGCGTTCACCTATGGCTGGTTTGCCGGCACCAACGCGGCAAGCTTTGTGGCCGGGCGCGAATTCAGCGCGGTGGATGCCCGGCAAGTGGCCGCCGAGCAGGCTCGGGTCTATGCGCCACTGGACCGCGAAACCGGTCTGCCGCCGGCCCAGGTCGAGTACAAGCTGCGGCGCTTCGTCAACGATTACCTGCAGCCGCCCAAGGTCACCCGCAAGATGGAAATCGGCTTGCAACGCTTCGCCGATATCGAGCGCGACCTGGACCAGATGAAGGCGCACAACCCCCATGAATTGATGCGCGCCATGGAAACCAGCGTGATCCGCGACTGCGCCGAAATGGCTGCCCGCGCCTCGCTGTACCGCGCCGAAAGCCGCTGGGGCCTGTACCACTACCGGGTCGACCACCCGCAACGCAACGACGCCGACTGGTTCTGCCATTGCCACCTGAAAAAGGGCGAGGACGGGCAGATGGTCAGCTTCAAGAAACCCGTCGAGCCCTATGTGATCCCGCTGGATGCCGAAGAGATGCAGGCTTACGACCGCCTGCGCGTAGGGGCTGACGCCGCCTGAATGTGCCCCCCAAGCTCGCTCACCACAGGACACCGTGAAATGGCCTATCAGCCCCAGGAAATATTCTTTCGCTCCAACGCCCCGGTAACGGTGGACGAGGACAAGTGCATCGCCGAAAAAGGCTGCACGGTCTGCGTCGACGTGTGCCCGATGGACCTGTTGGCGATCAACCCGGCAACGCAGAAGGCGTACATGGCGTTCGATGAATGCTGGTACTGCATGCCCTGTGAAAAAGATTGCCCCACCGGCGCAGTCAAGGTCGAGATTCCGTACCTGTTGCGCTGAGACCTGCCGCAAACGCCATCCGCCAACCCCGGACGCAGCCCTAGCCACACCCCCTCGTTTCCCACCGCGCCAGACCGTGGCGGAGACGATTCCTTCAACCATGATTCGAGGGGAACTACCCAATGTTATTGCGCGCAACCCTGGCCGGCCTGGTGCTGGCTTGCTTGAGCCTGTCGGCCCAGGCACAAACGATCCGGGTGGCCATCGGCACCCAGGACACCACCATCAACTGTGCCGCGGGCGGCTTGCTGATCCGCGAGCTGGGGCTGCTGGACAAATACCTGCCGCACGACGGCAAGTACAAGGACGCGACCTACGACGTGCAGTGGAAAAACTTCACCAGTGGCGCGCCGCTGACCAATGAAATGGTCGCCGGCAAACTGGACTTTGGCGCAATGGCCGACTTCCCCGGTGCCTTCAACGGCGTAGCGTTCGAGGCGGCGGGCAAGCACAGCCTGTTCATCAGCGTGTTGTCGGGCAACATCAAGGGCAGCGGCAACGGCATTGTGGTGCCGGTCGCTTCCAGCGCCCAGTCCCTGGCGGACCTCAAAGGCAAGACGATTTCCGTGCCGTTCGCCTCCACGGCCCATGGCATGTTGCTGCGCGCTGTTGCGGCCCAGGGCTGGGACCCGCTCAAGGACGTCAACATCATTGCCCAGGCTCCCGAAGTGGCAGGCTCGGCGTTGCAGGCCAACAAGATCGACGCCCATGCCGACTTTGTGCCGTTCGGCGAACTGTTCCCCAACCGTGGTTTCGCCCGCAAGATCTACGACGGCTCGCAATCCAACACCCCGACGTTCCACGGCGCGCTGGTGGACGAAAGTTATGCCAAACAGTATCCGGAAGTGGTCGTCGCCTACCTGCGCGCGAGTATCGAGGCCAATCAGTTGCTGGCCGCAGAGCCGGAGAAGTACAGCGAGCTGATCGAAAAAGTCACCGGCGTCGAAGCCGAGGTCAACTACCTGTTCCATGGCCCGCTGGGCGTGCAGACCCGTGACTTGAGCTGGAAGCCCGAATACCGCCAGGCCGTGGGCACCGCGATCGACACCCTCAAGCTGCTGAAAAAGGCCGACCGTGGCCTGGACCTCAATACCTTTATCGATGACCAGTACATCCGTGCCGCGTTCAAGGCCTCGGGCCTGGACTATGCGGCGCAATTGGGCAACTACGCCCAGGCCCCGCTGAAGGCCAACGACGCTCTGAGCGGCGCGCCGATCACTGACTGGAAGCACGTCGCGCAAATCTGGGTCAAGGGTGAGCCCAAGGTGCGCGATTACGCGTCGGCCGAGGCGGCGTTCACCGCGCTGGACAGCCTGAACAAACAAGGCAAGGCGGTGCGCGCCGTGTATGCCCAGGCCGAAGACAGCGGCATCAAGCTGCTGGCGAGCCAGGCCTGGTTTGCCACCAACCAGCACGGCCAACTCAGTGCATTCCTGCTCAAGGGCCAGGCGCAGCAATTTGCCCAGGCCCAGGGCGGCAAGGTGTTCAATTTCACCGACGCCGGCGCGCAGGCCGTTGCCGGTCGCTGAGGGAGCGTGTTCATGACAAGCACCCCATGGCGCTGGCTGCCCAAGGCCGCTTCCTTGCTGTTGTGCCTGCTGTTCTGGCAGTTGGCGGCCAGCCAGCACTGGAACCTGTGGCTGGTGACGTTTGCCAATGTGCCCACGCCGGGCTCCGTGGTGCAGGCGGCCCTGGGGCTGGCGGACTCGGGCAAGCTTGTGCGGCACTTGAGCGCAAGCCTGACCCGGGTGTTCGAGGGCTACCTGGCGGCCGCGCTGGTGGGGATCGGCCTGGGCATCGCGATTGGCCGCTGGAAGTGGGCGGAAGACCTGCTGTTGCCGCCGCTGGAGGTGATCCGGCCGATCCCGGCGGTGGCCTGGATTCCGCTGGCGATCCTGATGTTCCCGTCGTCGGAGCTGTCGATGATCTTCATCACCTTCACCGGCGCGCTGTTTCCGGTGCTGCTCAATACGGTGCATGGCGTGGAAGGCGTCGATCCTCGGCTGATCGCCTCGGCGCGCAGCCTGGGGGCAGGGCGCCGGGCGATCCTGCTGGAGGTGATTTTGTCGGGCGCCGCGCCGAGCATCATCACCGGCCTGGCGATTGGCATGGGCACTTCGTGGTTCTGCCTGGTGACAGCGGAAATGATCTCCGGTCAGTACGGCATCGGCTATTACACCTGGGAGTCCTACACCATCCAGAACTATGCCGACATTGTCGTTGGCATGCTGTTGATCGGCGTGCTGGGCATGGGCAGCAGCCTTTTGGTCAAGCGTCTCGGCGCACTGTTCACTCCCTGGCATCGACCACGAGGTAAAGCCTGATGAGTCATCTTGAAGGCCGTGTCGACATACGCGGCTTGTCCATTGTATTGGGCGAACAGCAGCAGGCATTCGAGGCGGTGAAAGCCCTGGATTGCAGGATCGAGCCGGGGCAGTTCGTGTGCATCCTCGGCCCGTCCGGGTGTGGCAAGTCGACCTTGCTCGGCGCGCTGGCCGGGCATCTCACGCCAAGCCAGGGCACGCTGGAAATGGATGGCCGGCCGGTTGCCGGGCCGTCCCAGCAACGGGGCATGGTGTTTCAGCAACACACACTGTTCCCTTGGCGTACGGTGCGCGAAAACGTTGCCTTCGGCCTGAAGATGCGCGGCGTAGGCAAGGCCGAGCGCCTGGCCGCCGCCGATGAGATCCTTCACCTGGTGGGCCTGGAAGGTTTTGCCGAGCGCTGGCCCAACCAGCTGTCGGGTGGCATGCAGCAGCGGGTGGAAATTGCCCGGGTGTTGATCAATCGTCCCGGCCTGCTGTTGATGGATGAGCCGTTCGGCGCGCTGGATGCCCTGACCCGCATGAAGATGCAGGCCTTGCTGCTGGACATCTGGACGCGCATCCGCACAACTGTTGTGTTTGTCACCCATGACATCGACGAAGCGCTGTTCCTGGCCGACCGCATCCTGGTGATGAGCCCGCGCCCCGGGCGCATCATCGAGGATTTCCAGCTGACTTTCCCAAGGCCGCGCAGCACCGAACTGATGACCTCGCCGGAATTTACCCACCTCAAGCGCCATTGCCTGGAACTGCTGCACCACGAAGATGGTCGCCAGTTACCACGGCTGAACCCGCTCGGGCTACCCAACGATCACCCAAGACCGCGATTTGCCATATGACCTATGAAACCGAAAACCCCGACATCCAAGCCCTGCGCCCCCGGCTACAAGCGCCGGATGCCGGCATGCGCCGGATCGCCCTGATTGACCTGGCTGACCTGGAAGACCCCGACGGCCTGGTGTGGCTGGTGGACAGCCTGCGCCACGACCCGGCCACCGACGTGCGTGCCCAGGCTGCCAGCCTGCTGGAGGCGTGGGAAGAAGACGCAGTGGTCGAGGCGCTGTGCCAGGCGCTGACCGACACTGAAGCGTCGGTACGTGATGCCGCCGCCCAGAGCTTGAGCGTACTCAAGTCGACGCAGGCGGGCCGGCTGTTATTGCCATGGGCCACCCACGCCGACGTCAGCGTGCGCACGGCAATCTTCCGTGCCCTGCGCGAGTTGCGCCTTGAAGCGGCGGCGCCGTCGGCAATGCTGGCGCTGAACGATACCGATGCGGGGGTGCGCCGCGAAGCGGTCGGTGTGCTCGGCTGGCTCAAGCACCTGCCGGCATTGGACGCCCTGGCGAGGTTGGCCAGCAGCGATCCGGACACCGAAGTCCGGCGTGCCGCCACTGGCGCCCTCGGCCTGGCCAGTGATGAGCGGGTACTGCCGGCGCTGTATGAAGCGTTGCAGGACGCCACCTGGCAAGTACGGGAAGAGGCCGCGACCACCTTGGGCAAAGTCGGTAGCACCCGCGCGGGCGACGCCTTGATCACGGCGCTGGCCGATGACTACTGGCAAGTCCGCCTGCGCGCTACCCGCAGCCTTGGGCGCCTGCGGTATGCACCGGCGTTGTCGGCGCTGCTCCTGACGTTGGGCCACAGCATCAGCAACCTGCGCAAGGAAGCCGCCCTGGCGCTGGGCGAGTTGGGCGACCGACAGGCCCTTGGCCCGCTGCGTGATGCGGCCGACGATGGCGACCCGGAAGTACGCAAGGCGGTGCGCATTGCCCTGGCACAACTGCAATGAACAGTGCACCGAACGGCATTGGCCGCGATGATGATGGGCGCTTGAGGCTGGAATGGCGCGACGGCGTGCAATGGATCGACCACGCTCGCCTGCGCCGTGAATGCCCGTGCTCGCAGTGCCGGGCCTTTCGGTTGAGAGGCATGCCGCCGCTGGTGTCGGACCGTGTCCGGGTGCTGGAGGTCCATCCCCAGGGGTATGGCGTGCAGTTGATTTTCAGCGATGGGCACCAGCGGGGGATTTACCCGTGGGCTTATTTGGCACAGATGGAGCCCCAGGCCGGGGCTCCGTCGGACTAAAACAACGCGGCGGTATAACTTCCCGTCACACGGTCCGGATCAAACCAGCCCGGTGAGGTAGTACACGCCAATCACGAAAAACGCCGCCAGTACCTTGAAGATCGTCATGCCGAAAATGTCTTTATAGGCCTGGCGGTGAGTCAGGCCGGTGACCGCCAGCAAGGTGATGACCGCGCCGTTGTGGGGCAGGGTGTCCATGCCCCCGGCAGCCATGGCGGCCACACGGTGCATGACTTCCAGCGGGATATGCGCGGCGTTGGCGGAGGCGATGAAGGTGTCCGACATCGCCGCCAGGGCAATGCTCATGCCACCCGATGACGACCCGGTAATACCCGCCAGCAAGTTAATGGTGATGGCCTGGTTGATCAGCGGATTGGGGATCACCTTGAGCGCTTCAACCACTGCAACGAAGCCAGGCAACGCCGCAATCACTGCGCCAAACCCATATTCCGAGGCGGTATTGAGCGTAGCGAGCATGGCCCCGCCGACGGCGGTGCGGCTGCCTTCGGCGAGTTTGCTGACGAGGGTGCGCCAGGCGAATGCAAAGACCGTGACGATGCCTACCAGCAAGGCCGCCTGGACCGACCAGATGGCGATCATCTTCGATACCTGGGTCTGGATCGGTGCCTTCAGTCCGGGCAGGTCAATTTCATAAATGCTGCCGTACCACTGTGGAATCCAGTGGGTGAAGGCCAGGTTCATCACGCCTACCAACAGCAACGGCAGCAACGCCACTAACGGGTGGGGCAGGGCGATGTCCTGGGGCGTTTCGGGCTCATTGCGCAGGTCGGTGCCATAACCCTCGCCCGCGCGCCGGGCTTTGCGTCGCTGGCGCTCCAGGTACAGCATGCCGCCGATCAGTACGAACAACGAACCCAGGACTCCCAGCCAGGGCGCCGCCCAGGACGTGGTACCGAAAAACGTGGTGGGAATGATGTTCTGGATCTGCGGCGAACCAGGCAACGCATCCATGGTGAAGGTGAAGGCACCCAGGGCGATCGTTGCGGGCATCAGGCGCTTGGGAATGTTGCTTTGGCGGAACATTTCCGCGGCAAACGGATACACCGCAAACACCACCACGAACAGCGAAACACCGCCGTAGGTGAGCAGCGCACAGACCAGCACAATCACCAGCATGGCCTGGCTGCTGCCGAGCACCTGGATCACGGCTTTGACAATGGAGCGGGAAAAGCCGGACAACTCAATCAACTTTCCAAACACGGCGCCGAGCAAAAACACCGGAAAGTACAGTTTGATAAAGCCGACCATCTTGTCCATGAAAATATCAGTGAACGCCGGCGCAACGGCGCCGGGGTCAGTCAGTAGAACGGCAGCGAGTGCGGCGAGAGGCGCGAAGATAATGACGCTGTATCCCCGATATGCAGCGAGCATTAACGCGAACAACGCCAGCAAGGCGATGATGACACTCATGGGATGTCCTTCGAGGCTGGGCCTTTGGCGCAGAGGGCCAGTGTTGGGCTGCGCGATGGCTATGATTTTTGTTGTTGTCGGGCCGCGCACGTGGCGCGACCCGTTGTAGCCAAGCTGTTTTTATTCTGCGATACCGGCGTAAGGGACATGCTTGTGGCCGTAGCGACGCACGCGGATGTTGGCCTGTTCGCCATGCCCGGAGAACCCTTCGAGGGCACACAGGCGTGAGCAGTATTCGCCGATGAGGGAGGAGGCTTCGTCGGTCATCACTTTCTGGTAGGTGCAGGTCTTGATGAACTTGCCGACCCATAGCCCACCGGTGTAACGCGCGGCTTTTTTGGTGGGCAGGGTGTGGTTGGTACCAATCACCTTGTCGCCGTAGGAGACGTTGGTGCGAGGGCCGAGGAAGAGGGCGCCGTAGTTGCGCATGTTGTCCAGGAAGAAGTCCGGGTCACGGGTCATGACTTGTACGTGTTCGAACGCCAGGTCATTGGCAATGGCGAGCATCTCCTGTTCGTCTTCAACGACGATCACTTCGCCGAAGCTTTCCCAGGCCTGGCGCGCAATCCCGGCGGTCGGCAGGATCGTCAGCAAGCGCTCGATTTCAGCCATCGTCTCGCGGGCGAGTTTTTCCGACGTGGTGAGCAGGATCGCCGGGGAATCCGGGCCGTGTTCGGCTTGACCGAGCAGGTCCGTGGCGCAGATTTCACCGTCCACGGTTTCATCGGCGATTACCAGGGTCTCGGTCGGACCGGCGAACAGGTCGATACCGACGCGGCCGAACAATTGACGCTTGGCTTCCGCCACAAACGCGTTGCCCGGCCCCACCAGCATGTCCACCGCAGCAATCGACTGGGTGCCCAGGGCCATGGCGCCGATAGCCTGGATGCCGCCCAGGCAGTAGATCTCGTCGGCACCCGCCATGTGCTGTGCGGCGACAATCGCCGGTGCCGGCTTGCCATGGAACGGCGGGGCGCAAGTGATGATGCGTGGAACCCCGGCGACCTTGGCGGTGATCACCGACATGTGCGCGGAGGCCAGCAACGGATACTTGCCACCGGGTACATAGCAGCCCGCCGCGTTAACCGGAATGTGCTTGTGGCCGAGCACTACGCCCGGCAGGGTTTCGACTTCCAGGTCACGCATACTGTTGCGCTGGTGCTGGGCGAAATTGCGCACCTGGGTCTGGGCGAATTCGATGTCGGTGATGTCGCGCTTGGTCAACTGCGCCATGCAGGCATCGATCTCGGCGCTGGAGAGCCGGTAGTCATCCCGGTCCAGGTTGTCGAAGCGGATCGACAGCTCACGAATCGCGTCATCACCCCGTTCTTCGATGTCTGCCAGGGTCTTTTCGACGGTGTCACGCACCTCACGCGCTGCTGATTTGATGACGGACGCTTCTGCGCCTTTTTTGAGCCAAATTGCCATGGGATGAATTCCTAGCGTTGTTGTTTTAGATATTGCATACGTATGCAATTGAGCCGATGCTAAGCCATTCCCGGACGAGATGAAAAGGGGGAGGGCGAAAAAAGACCGAGAAATTTGCGCGAGACGGGCGAGCATGGGACGGGCGACACACCTCGCTTTAAATGGCAGGTATGATCGGCATTTGAAATGTGGATGCAGACTCAATGGCAGACTCCAACGACCCTTCCAGACACCCGATCACTGCCCATGATGTGGCCCGGTTGGCCGGTGTCTCGCAGTCTGCGGTCTCGCGAACGTTCACCAAAGGCGCGAGTGTTTCGCCGAAGACCCGGCAGAAGGTGGAGGCGGCGGCGGCAGCATTGGGCTACCGTCCGAACCAGTGGGCGCGCTCGTTGATCAAGCGGCGCTCCAACCTGATTGGCGTGGTCGCGCCAAGTATGGAAAACCCGTTTTATTCTGCAGTGCTGGAAGCCTTGTCGGCGGCGTTCGAAGAGCTTGGCTATCGAGTACTGTTGTTCTCCACGGCCAACCACGAAGACTCTGACCCGGTGCTGGAAGAGATTCTGGGCTACCGCGTGGAGGCGCTGGTGCTGGTGTCGGCGAGCCTGTCTTCGCGGTTTGCCGAGGAGTGCAAGCAAACCGGGTTGCCAGTGGTGCTGGTCAACCGTCGAAATGACAGCACCAGTATCTCCAGCGTGACCAGCGACAACGCCCAGGGCAGCATGGAAATTGCGCAGTTCCTGGTGGCTGGCGGGCATCGCGAGCTGGCTTATATCGCCGGCAAGGAAAGCTCCTCGACCAGTCGTGACCGGGAAATCGCCTTTGTCGACGCACTGCAACGTCTGGGGCATCCGGTACCGCAACGCGCCGTGGGTGACTACACCTTTGAAGGCGCGATGGAGGCCGTACGCCGGCTGCTGTCGAGTGACAGTCCGCCTGACGGGATTTTTTGTGCGAATGACATCATGGCCCTGGGCGCCATCAATGTCGCACGCGAAGAGTTCGGGCTCACACCGGGCAAAGAGATCTCGATTGTCGGGTTCGATGACATCGGCCTGGCCGCCTGGCCAGTGTTTTCGTTGACCACCTACGTTCAACCGGTGAGCGATATGGTGAGTCGTGCGGTTGGGATCATCTGCGCGCAATTGGAAAACCCCGATACGCCTGCCATTCAGGAAGTCGTAAGGGGGCGGTTGATCGTACGCAAAAGCGCGAAAGTCCCGGACAGCGGGGTAGAGCAGGGGCCCGACTGCCGGGTGTGGCAACCCCAGGAACAGGCGTGAGCCATTCGGTCGAAGGCTGGCGACGACCTACCCGGCGTCGCTATGACCCCGCGCGGGCCAGGTGCGGTGGCAATCGGTTGAGGGTCCACCACGCAGTCAGCATCGCCGCCACCGCGCTCAGGGCGATGCCGATCAACATCGGTGCCGGGGTGTGGTCGGCAAACACACCCACCACCGCCATGCACACGGCGGCGGTGATCATTTGGATCGCGCCCAGCAACGCTGATGCAGAACCGGCCACTGCGCCATGGTCTTCCAGGGACAATACCCCGGCCGCCGGCAACAGCAGCCCGAGAAAACCGAAGCCGATAAACAGCAGCGCCATCATCAACGGCAGGCTATTGACCCACAGCGTGGTAAGTGCCAGCAAGGTCATGACGGTCGCCACGCCCGCTACCGACCAGCGAATCAACGGTGCGAGGCCGAAGCGTGCACTCAAGCGCGCGGTCAACTGGCTCAGGGCAAAAAACGACGCCGCGTTGAGGGCAAAGCACAGGCTGAATTGCGTTGGCGTGAGCCCGTAGTACTCGATGTAAACGAATGGCGCGCTGCCGATGAACACGAAGAACGTCGCAAGGCCAAAACCGCCCACTACCGACAACCCGGTAAACACCGGATCACGCAGCAACGCGCCGTAGCTGCCGAACGCATTGCCCAGGGTCTTGCCCAGGCGGCGTTCGGCGGGGTGGGTTTCCGGCAATTGCACGGCGGTCATGATCAGGCACAGCACTGCAGCCACACCCAGTACCCAAAACACTTCGCGCCAGCTCCACACGGCAATGATCACGCTGCCGGCCAGCGGTGCGAGAATCGGTGAAATGCTCACCACCAGCATCAGCAACGCCATCAGGCGCGCGGCTTCATGGCCGGTGTACAAGTCACGCACAATCGCCCGTGGAATCACCATCCCGGCGCAGGCGCCAAAGGCCTGCAACGCCCGGAAGCCGATCAGCACCTCGATGGAGGGGGCGAGGGCGCAACCAATGCTGGCCACGATGAAAATCGCCAGGCCGGCATAGATCGGCGGCTTGCGCCCGAACACATCGCTGATCGGGCCGTAGAACAGCTGGCACACACCGATGATCATGAAGAACACCGTCAGGCTCATCTGCACCGCGGCAGGCGAGGCATGCAGGCTGGCGCCGAGTGTCGGCAACGCCGGCAGGTAGCTGTCGATGGCAAACGGGCCGACGGCGGTGATCAACCCCAGCAGCAGGGCGAGGTGGGCGATACTTCGAGACATGGTGGTTCCGGGCGGCGGTAAAAAAGAGGGGCCAGCTTAGTGATCGCCCTCGGCGCATACAAGCCGGTGTTTACAGACTCGCTACATAGTCACCAGCGGCAGGGTGTCGTGAATAGGCAATGGATACGGGAGATAGACGTAAAGTATTGATTTAACTCAACTAAATATCCATTTAGTCGAGTTGGATATTTCGCGAATTTAAGGCTGGGCGAGGGCGGTCGCTCGGCGCTCACTGATGCGTTCAACCGCCAGCATATGGTCGGTGCCCCATTGGCAAAGCGGCCCCAATGCCTGGGCCAGCGAGCGTCCGAAGGGAGTCAGGGAGTATTCGACCTTTGGCGGTATCTCCTTGTAGTCGATGCGCGCGATGATCTCATCGCGTTCCAGCTCCTTCAATTGCTGGATCAGCACCTTGTCCGTCACGCCGCCAACGGCGCGCCGCAGTTCGCCATAACGGTGAACTTCATGGGCCAGGTGGTACAGGACCAACGGTTTCCATTTCCCGCCAATCACCGCCAAGGCGGCGTCGAGCCCGCAGTTAAAGGTGCTGTTTGACATGTTTTTGCCCTCAGGCTGAGGTACTTACCAAAAGGTGCATACTATTCAAAACAATAGCGCAGATCTACGCTTGGGCCTCAACATTTGAGGGAAACACTCATGAACAGGCTCAACGGGAAAATCGCCATCGTCACCGGTGGCAACAGCGGGATCGGCTTGGCCAGCGCCATACGCTTTGCGGCCGAAGGTGCACAGGTCGTTATCGTGGGACGCCGCCAGGATGAACTGGACAAAGCCTTGGTCCTGATCGGGCATGACGCGATCGCGATCCAGGGCGACATTTCAAACCTGCGTGATCTTGAGCGGGTATTCGCGCAGATCAAGGCTGACAAAGGTCGTGTTGATGTGTTGTTCGCCAATGCGGGCCTTGGGGATCTGGAGCCCATTGGTGCGATCACGGAGGAATCGTTTGATCGCACCTTTGGCGTGAACGTGAAAGGCACGTTGTTCACCGTACAGAACGCGTTGCCATTGATGAGCGCCGGTGGCTCGATTGTGCTGACAGGTTCGACGACGGCCTCGATGGGCACCGCAGCGTTCAGCGTCTACAGCGCGTCGAAAGGCGCACTGCGAAACTTCGCAAGAAGCTGGGCGCTGGATCTGCAAGGCACAGGTATTCGCGTGAACGTGCTTTCACCTGGGCCGACAACGACACCAGGTTTGGACAGAGCGCTATCAGGTACCGGCCAGAAGGATGCGATTGTCGATTCGATGGTTACGCGTGTACCGCTGGGTCGTATGGGGCAGCCAGATGAAGTGGCGAATGCGGCATTGTTCCTGGCATCGGATGAGAGCAGCTTCATGACGGGCAGCGAGATGTTCGTGGATGGCGGTTTCGCTCAGGTGTGATCCAGGCTCATCGACCAAATCGAGACAGGCTGGGTTTGGTCGATGAGGAGCGTGGTGCACTGGTTGAAATCTGGCTGGCACTGACCCTGATAACGGATCATATGATTACGCATAATGTATATTATGTTAAACGACAGGTCATGTCATAGATGTTCATGAGCTACCTAAGGCGCTGATTCGACAAACCCACTTCTGGTGTCCATTCTCTCAACGGGCCATGTCCTTCATGTTCATGGCAAGTTATTCAATGAGGTGGCTGCCGATGAAGCTGATTCAGTGCCGTTTCTCTTCTGGTCAGCGTGTACCGATGCTCGTGCAAGCTGGTAATGCGGCTCCGTTGCCCAAACTCGTTCCGTTCATCTACGTCCAACTCAAACTCAGGCACCGCGCTTACAATACGGCTGCAGCGCATCTGCGAGCGATCCAGGCTTTCTATAGCTGTAGCTACTGACTGGAAGCTACCGCTGTGCCCTATCGGCAGCTAGTGCACTACCAATGATAACCAAGCCCCAACGTAAGTCCGAAATCTCCCTGCGCGGTGCCCGCACCTGTCGCGCGATAGGTCCACTTCCCACCCCTGGAGCGCGCCGTCAACCCGATGGCCAAAGCGGGCTCACCCTCGTACACAGCCGTTGCCATTGCCACCATCGACTTGCCCGGCGAGGACGCAACCGGTAACCCGGCGGTGGCCATCACCGCCGCAATACCGGCGTACACGTCCTGCCGCAGGCTGCCGACGCGGCGGTCGGTATAGTCGTTGGCCTCCGTTAGCGACCGATTGGCGGCTTGGTTCGAAAGCCGAGTTGCCTGGCGGAAATTGACAGCGTCCGTGCCTTGCACAGCCTCGGCTGCATGGCTGATCTGACGCTCGGCGCCATACGCACCGACTGCCACGCTACTGGCACGTGTGGCTTGGGACCCCGCCCCCAGCGCCACGCTATTTTTCGCGTTGGCGCCTGCTTGCGAACCCAGCGCAGTACTCTGTTTCGCCTGAGCAGTGGCACCAGCACCGGTGGCGACACTGCGCTCGCCTTCGGCCTGAGTCTGCACCCCGATCGCAACCGATTGGCTATCCGGACGCGTGGATACGTTGTCGCCGGCTTCGCTCGCATCCACGGCAATGCCGGAAGACTGCTGGCCCAATTGCCTGGCCTGCTGATTCACTGCCTCCAGTTGGCGCCCGTTGACGGCGTCGAGGCTGGTGGAACTGACCTCGCCGTCATCAACGCCACCCACCGTGCGCGAGCCTTGGCTGCCACTGATGTCGACCTGGGCCCCATCAGCAATGCCGGCCAACTGTATGTCACGACTGACCGGATCCTGGCGGACATGCCCCACCTCACCGCTGTCCATTTGTTTGCGCAGTGTCTCGGCTTGCGCATTGATGGCATTCGATTGGTCGTCGGTAGCCACCATACGGTCATCGAGTAGACCGAATGCCTGCCCGATGGAGTCGACCTTGATCAACTGAGCCTCGGCACCGTTCTGGCCAGACTGCGTCACTGCATAGGTGGAAGGGCTCGTCGAACCGTCGGCGTTCACGTTCGCGCCGCCGCCCATGGCGGTAGCCAGGAACTGGTCATGTGCTTTAGCGGAGACCTGGATGTGCCCGAGAACCGTTTCGCCTTGGGCGATACCTTGCAGCCTGGCGGCTGACTGGTCCGCGACCTGGCCGGCAAGAGTTGCACTGGCGTGCGCTGCGCTGGCGCCATCACGGGCAGTAGCAGCAGCGGATTGTGCGGCCTCGGCACTGCCCCTGGCCGCCTCCGCGCGGCTCTGTGCAATGGCAGCGACGCCTGTCGCACCGACGGCTACGCTTTGCGCCTGGTCAGCCATGGTTTTCCCAGCCAGGGCAACACCCTGAGCTGCCACCGCCGCGCGATCAACGTCATCCAACTGACCCTTGTTCACCGCATCAGCCTGTGCGCTACCGGAAGCCAACCGGGCGATGCGGGCCGGCTCGCTGGCTGAACCGCGGCCTGCGTTGTAGACCCCGTCGATACCACTCCACTGCAACGTGTCATCGCGCAGGCCCTGGATGTTATCCACCAGCGCGTCCAGCTCAGTGGCCTGGGTACGCACGGCATCGTTGAGCGTGGAGAGATTGCCCGCCACCGCGTGCAGCGCCTCACCTGCATTGTCGTGGCTGGTTGCAGGCTGAGCACTGCCAGCGGCTGCGATCAGGGGGATGTTATAGCCAGGTGCCGTAGGCTGGCCTTCAGCGTCCACGGTAGCGCCACCTCCGAGCAGCCGAGTGATGGTCTCGCGACCCACGCCCGCAGCGGCTTTTACCGCCGAGTCCAGGCGCTCTACCACCGTTTGCCCGCCGTCCAGGCCGCCGAGCTGAATCGCAGCCACATCAGCGGTGGACCGGGCGGCGTTGGCAGTGCCCTGGGCATTATCGGCCGTTCGCTGAGCGACCGACGCGACGCTTAACGCCGTGCCGGCTGTCGTTTGTGCTGCAGCGGCTCGATGACTTGCCTGCGTCGCTACGCCTTGCGCCTGGTCGGCGTCGGACTGCGCTACGACGGCGACACTCATCGCATCGATGCTGGCGCTGTTCGCTTGCTGTGCTGTGGTGTGGGCCGTGTCGGCCGAACGCTGTGCCGTGTTTGCCGCATCCAGAGACGCATTGGCGCGGCTCTGGGCAGTCAGGGCCTTCTGATTGACCTGCGAGGCGCTCAGCAACGCATGGTCGGCGGCGCTCTGCGCGGTCTGCGCAGCCGTCTGAGCGGTGGATGCCGCACCCAACGCAGCTTCAGCGTTGGCTTGAGTCTCCAGCACGGCATGCTGTGTGCCGGACGCCGCGTCGGAAGCGGTGTCGGCACGGCTTTGAGCCGCCTGCGCAGAAGCATGCGCGACGGTGGCGAGGCTCAGCGCCCGGCTGGCGGTAGTGTCGGCAGCGCTGGCTGCTTCTCGTGCTGTCGACGCGACGCCCAATGCGGTATCGGCGCTGTTGCGTGCGGCCATGGCAGTGATATTCGCACTGGCAGCCGAGCCCTGCGCAGCGCCTGCAGTGTTTTGCGCGGCATCCGCAGACCGCTGCGCCTGCAAGGCTGAAGACAACGCGAGGTCGGCAGTGCCTTGGGCCCCGTCGGTGATGGCCTGAGCGTTTTCCAGCGCACCCAACGCGCTGTCTGCACCACGCTGGGCGACATCGGCCAGGTCTTGAGCAGAAGCGGCGGTTTCGTGAGCGTTTTTTGCGGTCCCTTGGGCATTCTGCGCATCGGTTTGCGCTGTGACGGCCGCTGCACCTGCCGTGTCAGCTGTTTGCCGGGCGGTGGCTGCCGTTGTCTGGGCGGCGGTCGCCGCGTTCAGTGCGGCGTTGGCTGAAACCTGCGCCGAGTCGACCGCACTGAGTGCGCCCGCAGCCGTGTCCTGAGCTCTGTCAGCCATGTCCTTGGCGACCTTACCGGCAGCCTGGGCGGTCGACGCGAGCCCCGCAGCCCGATCGGCGATTTCACGAGCGGTAGCCGCTGCATCCTGTACCGCGTTCGCCGCGTTCAGGGTCTGGCCGGCAGTGGCTTGCGCGGTTTCAGCGGCCACGTCGGCCTCCCTGCCCACAAGCAAGGCCGCATCCGCAGCGCGCTGTGCACCATCGGCCCTCTCCTGTGCACTTGAAGCCGCAGTGGCAGCCTGGTCCGTCCGGTCTTGTGCATCCGCTACAGCAGCCTGCGCCGAAGTGACCGCATCCGAGACGGCATCAGCCGAGCGCAGGGCAGCTGTCGCGGCAGTTGCAGCCTTGTCCACGACATCTCCCACTTCCTTGACACGGGTTTGCGCCGCGCTGGCCAGAGCCTGCGCCGTCGTAGCGCTGGCGTGTGCCTGCGTGGCGGCGCCTTGGGCGGTCTGGGCCGAATGCTGAGCGCTTGCGGCAGCAACGTCGGCACGCTCAGCTACCGCTTGCGCGTTGGCGGCGGTCGTACCGGCCTTGCTGGCGGCGCTTGCCGCCGCGCTGGCGCTGCCCTGGGCTTGATTGGCGGCGGCAAGGGCACCCGCTGCCTCCTGGGAGGCATTGTTGGCCTGTGCCAACGATGAGTCGGCGGCATCCTTTGCCGCCAACGACACCTGATGAGCCTTGTCCACAGCAGCAGTGGCGGTGCCGGCCGCCTGTTGTGCACGCAAGGCACTGCTTTCAACGCTGTCCAACTGACCTTTGTTGACAGCATCCGTTACCGCCACGCCGGCAGCCATATTGATAATCGACGTGGGCACGCCAGCGTCCCTGTCGGCGTCATACGCACCCGTCTGGGGGTTCCAGTAGAACCTCCTGGTCGCCCTCAACACCTGGGATTTTTCCGAGATATCCATGACGGAATCGAACACTTCACCCATGCGGTCATCAGTGACGTTGTGCGCTTTGTCCAAGGCCGACAGAGCCCCCAGCAGCGTGGTGGGCGACGGTGTTTCCGGGGCAAGGCTGGTCAGTACAAGTGGTATCGGTACTATCCGATTGCCCTGGGCGAGCGGGCCGGTTCCCAAGGCCTGTGCCATCGATTCACCGGCCGTGGTCTCACGTGTTCCAAGACGGCGGATCGCCTCATATCCCGAGAACAACTGGGCACCGTTAATGGCATCGGTACTTGTGGCGTTCACCGCCCCTGGAGCTACAAAAATCCATTGGCGCAATCGCGCCGCACTGCCGCCGCTGACCGTGCCGACCGCGCTGTTGCGCTCGAAGGAGTAGACGCGTCCATTGAGGGTCACGGGCGTAACTTCGCGCAGATCGTCAGTGGCCGAGAAGCTGCCGAGCGCGACACTCGCCCTCTGGGGGGCCTGGGCGCTGTAACCAAGTGCCAGGCTTTCCAAGTTCGATGCGCTCGCGTTCCTGCCGATCGCTACCGAGTTGTCCCCTCGTGATACTGCGAATCGCCCGCCGGCGAACGAACTCGCACCGCCCGCCTGCGCGCTCGCGCCGAGTGTAGTGGCATACTCACCTGAAGCAGTGGATGCCGAACCGAATGCAGTACTGAATGTATTGGAGGCCGTAGCGGTATTCCCGAACGACAGTGCATAGGGGTTCCGGGCCCTGGCGGTAAGACCTAAGGCCATGGTCCAGGCGGCTGTACTCTGGGCACCGCGGCCGAAGGCAAAGCCGTTATCAGTGGCAAGCGGGGCGCCAACCTCAATGCCGGAATGGCCAATCGCGATGCTGCCGTTGACACCTCCCAACATCAGCCGCCCACCGTTGATATACAGCTCCCCGCCCAAGGAAAGCGAGGTTGCACCAACACCCGGTGTTCCTAACGGCCGATAGAACATCACGCTCTCGGTTTGGCCATCCTTGGCGTTCGAGTCACACTGCCCCGACTGACCATCCTTGAAATTCAAGTTTTCGTTCAAATAGGCTCTGTCGGCCCCGGTGCCTGCAGTATAAGTATTTTGGGGGTCATTGAGACTGACGCATTCGCCGCTGTCATTCGCATTGATGTGTACACCGTTGCCTGCACGGGCATCAGACACGCCCAGCAGCGCCGAAACCCCGGTAAGGGTCAGCAGGCCGAGAGTCGGCCAACCGGGTGATGTGACCGCAAACTCGGGGCAGTAGAAGCCGCGAATGAGGGAGCGAAGTGAGTTGAGAGGAACAGCATGCGGACAAGCGACCTGCGAATCGAAACGCAATGTGACTTTCACGATGACTTACCTGAGACATTGACGGATGCGTCGAACCGAAACAAGGCACCACGGCAATCCGATGGCTGAGACGGGTTCCACGAGTGGTAGCCGCTACGACAGCGGGCAATGATTACTGAGGGTTATTGTGGACAGTGAGGCTGGTGGAGAACATCGGACTGCTCCTAAATCGGCAGGGAGGGTCAGACCCTCGACCTGCCGATATCAGGACCTACCATTCGTAACCCACGCCAACCGCCAGCCCGACACTTCCTTGGGCACTGCCCGAACCATTGGCCTTGTACGCCCAACGACCATCCTCGGTGCGCCCCGAGAGGCCGACGGCCAAGGCTGATTGCCCCTCGTAGACCGACGTTCCCATGGCCACCATGCTCCTGCCCGGTGTCGACGCCACAGGTAAGGCTGCCATGGCCATCGCTGACGCGATGCCGGCGTAGGCATCCTGACGCACTGCACTGATCTGGCTGTCGGTATAGGCATTGGCCTGTCGTAGGGTACGGTCAGCGGCCTGGTTGGAGATCTGCGTGGCCTGGCCGAGATTGACGACATCGGTCGCCTCGCTGGCGGCTGCTACGTTGGTGATTTGCCGCTCCGCACCCGGCGCACCCACTGAGACGGTATTCGCCCGCTGGGCCTGGGAGCCGGCGCCAAGCGCGACGCTGCTCGGCGCATCGGCCTTGGCACCAGCCCCCAGTGCAGTGCTGCGAGGCGCTTGGGCCACAGCACCTGCCCCCACCGCAACGCTGCGCTCACTGCCGGCCTGGGCGTTGGCCCCGATAGCCACGGCCTTGCTACCCGGCGACACCGTTGCCTTTTCATTGCCTTGGGTGTCAACGGCGATGCCGGAGGCTCGTTGCATCAACTGCTTGACCTGCCGGTCGACGGCGTGGAGTTGTCGGCCATTGACGACATCGGTGCTGTCGACGCTCAAGGCACCCTCCTTCACACCCGTCAGAACACGAGGTCCCTGCGTACCCGTGAGATCGACACGAACGCCGTCAGTGTCCCGCGCCACCTGGATGTTCCGGTTGAGGGAGTCCTGGCGAACCAGGCCGACCTGTCCGTTGTTCACCTGCTCGCGCAAGCTGGCCATGTTCGCTGTGGCCTTGTCGGCCTTGCCGTTGACTGCATTCAGCGACGCGTCGAGTGTTTCGATAGCCTGCCCGACGTTGCCGGCCTGGACCTGGCCAACGGGGCCACCCTCAGAGTCGATCCGGGTCACAGCGTAGGCCGGTGCTTTCAACGAACCATCCGCGTTGACGGCAGCGCCACCGCCCAGCGCATCAGCCAATGCCTGTCGGCCTGCGTGGTTCGCTGACTGTATGCGATCAAGCACGGTTTCACCCTCCTCCAGCCCCTGCAATTGTGCTGCTGCGCGCTCCGCCACCTGGCCAACCTGACTAGCGAAAGTGTGAGCAGCGTTTGCGGCCTCACGTGCGTCAGCAGCAGTGCCGCCAGCGGTATCGGCAGCATATTGCGCGGCATCAGCGGCGGTCTGGGCGAAGGCAGCAGCATCCATCGCGCCATCCGCCGTCCCCTGGGCCCGAACCGCTGCCGCCCGGGCTGCGTCAGCGGCGCTGCCGGCCTGCGATGCGGTGGTCGCGACGGTATCGAGTTGCCCCTTGTTGACGGCATCGCTTGGTGCAACACCGGCCGCCAGGTTACCGATGCGTGCCGGCTCATTGCGATCCGCGCCACGACCCGCGGTATAAGCGCCGCTGGCCTCGTCCCACACAACGCTATCGTCACGCAGGGCCCGGACGCCCTCACCCAACGCGCCGAGTGCTGCGCCCTGGCGGTTCACGGCGGCGTTGACCGTGCCGACATTGTGGTCCAAAGCCGTTAGGGCAGCGCCCACGTTGTCATGGAGTTGAGGAGCGGGCTGGATGCTGCCATCGGCATTGATCTGATTGATGGCATAGGCCGGCGCCGTCGGCTGGCCATCGCTACCCACGATGGAACCTCCTCCCAGAGCCTTCGCAACGAACTCACTGGCTACACCTGCGGCGCTTCGGATAGCCGCGTCAATGCGCTGGACAACCGTCTGGCCGTCGTCTAGGCCCTTGAGCTGGCCGGTGGCGATATCGGCGGTGGCCTTGGCCGCATCAGCGGTGTGTTGGGCGGCGACCGCCCCTTTCTGGGCATTGCTTGCGGCGTCCAAAGCGTTGTCGGCGCTGGCCTGTGACGTTGTCGCGGCCTGCAGAGCATCGTTTGCCGAGCGACCAGCGGCGTCCGCCGTGCTCTGGGCCTTGTCCGCCACATTGCGTGCAGACGTGGCCGAAGCCAGGGCGGTATCGGCGGAGCTCTGCGCGGTTTCAGCGGTTTTCTGCGCGCCGGAAGCCGAGCTCAATGCCGTGTCAGCCGTGCCTTGGGCAGCATCTGCGGCGTGCTGTGCCCGGGCCGCCGAAGCCAATGCGCCGTCAGCGGTACCCTGGGCGTTACCGGCCGCGCTTTGAGCGCTGGCTGCAGCGATCAGCGCTTCATCGGCCGTGCCTTGGGCCTTCTCGACCGCCTGATGCGCCGTGGAGGCCGTGCTCAGTGCCTGGTCTGCGGTGGATTTGGCGGCGTCGGCCGTGCGCTGTGCCGTGGAGGCAGCACCAAGGGCGGTATCCGCCGTGCCTTGCGCGGCATTTGCGGCCTGTTGTGCACCAGCCGCCGAACTGACGGCGGCATCCGCGCGATCCTGAGCCGATTGAGCGGCAGTCTGCGCCCCTGTCGCCGTTGCCAATGCCGAATCCGCCACGCTTTGGGCCGCGTTGGCGGATTGCCCGGCACCCTCGGAGGCGCTGAGCGCCTGATTGGCTGTAAGCTGCGCGGCATCGGCGCTTTTCTGCACCACGGCGGCCTTGTCCAGCGCCGTATTAGCGGTGCCTTGGGCCACGTCGGCAGCCTTGTGAGAGCTGGCGGCTGCAGCCAAGGCGGCATCGGCGGAGCCCTGGGCGGCCGTAGCGGTTTCGCCGGCCCGAACAGCCGTGTCCAACGCCTTATCGGCAGAGCCCTGCGCAGCATTCGCGGCTTGTTGGGCGCTGGAGGCCGTGATCAGCGCGGTATCGGCAGTGCCTTGGGCTGTCGCGGCGCTTTTTTGCGCTTCAGACGCCGTACTCAGTGCTGTGGTGGCTGCCCCTTGTGCGGCTTCGGCCGTCTTCTGGGCAGTGGCTGCCGAGCCCAGGGCCGTGTTGGCGACACCCTGTGCGGTTTCGGCCGTCTGTTGTGCAGTCGCAACGGCCCCTTGCGCCCGTTCGGCGATTCCCCGGGCGGATTCGGCAGTTTTTTGGGCGTCAGTTGCGGAGTCCAGCGCGGTACTGGCCGTCCCTTGCGCCACACCTGCGCTCTTTTCGGCGCTGTCGGCCTTGGCCAAAGCGGCATCGGCAGCAGCTCGCACATCGTCCGCAGTCTTACGGGCATCATCTGCGCCGGCCAACGCCGAGCTCGCCTTGCCTTCTGCGGTCTCTGCAGTTCGCTGCGCCGTCGTTGCAGAATTCGCCGCCACGTCCGCAGCCGCCTGTGCGGCCTGAGCCAGTTGCTGCGCGCCGCTTGCCGACCCCAGTGCCGAGCTGGCGGTGGCTTGGGCAGCATCAGCTGTCGCCTGCGCGGTTGATGCCACCCCCATCGCGGCAGTGGCAGAACCTTGCGCGGCTTCTGCAGCTTTCTGTGCGGTTTCGGCCGAGCTAGAGGCGTCCTTGGCGGTGCTCTGCGCACTATCTGCCGTTGCCCGTGCTCCCGCCGCCGTTTGGAGGGCTGCGTCGGCACCCTCTTGCGCCGCGCTTGCCGTTTTGCGGGCATCGTCAGCGGTGGCCATCGCTGCGTTGGCACCGGACAGCGCGCTGGCAGCAAGGCTGTTCGCGTTATTGGCCATACTTTCCACTGCGTTCAACTGGCCCTTGTTCACCGCGTCGGTAGCAGCCACACCTGCGGCTACATTGGCAATTCGGCTCTCAGGGCGGGCGTCTTCGCTGGCCGTGTAGGCCTGCTGGTCCTCGCTCCATCGCAGGTATTTCTCAGCCATCGCCAAACGAACTTGCCCTGCCGTTGCGTTGGCCAGTTGATCAACATCATTCAAGGCTTCCTGCGTACCTTTATGGGCCTGATCCAGGGCCTTGATCGCCCCCACCACCGATGTGGGCTGTGCCACGCCAGTACCCAGGCTGGTCAGGGAAAAGGCCGGCAGCACCACCTTGCCGTCCTTGACCGCAGTACCCTCACCGAGGGCATCCGCCACCGACTGAGTGGCCGCCAACTCCCGATCCCCGAGCTTCTGGATCGCATCGTAGGCAACGAATAACTGGGCGCCATTGACGCCATCGGTGCTGGTGTTGCTTACCGCTCCGGGGGCCATGTTGATCAGTTGGCGAGTCTGGCTGGCATTACCCAGGCTGACCACGCCCATGGCCGACGTACTATCGACACTGTATGCAGTGCCATTGATCGTCACCGGCGCAACCGCCTTCAGGTTTTGCGTCGTTGAGCCACTGCCCAGTGCAACGCCGTAATTGTGTTGCGCGCTGGCCTTGTTGCCCAAGGCAACCCCTTCATTACTGCTGGCCGTCACGCTGGCCTCAGAGCCCACCGCAACGCTGTGGGTGCCGTCAGCCCTGGCGTCGCGACTCGCGGCAAAAGCCCCGCCGCCACTGGCCGATGCACCGGCGCCCACAGCCGTGGCCCGTTCTCCCGCCGCCGTCGTATTTGCGCCGATAGCCGTGGCGTACTGATTCGAGGCCTGGGCGTTATAACCAAATGCGTGGGCATAGTCAGCCAGGGACTTGGCCTGGAACCCCGCCGCCATGCCCCAGCGGCCGAGGCCTTGGGCCCCATGACCAATGGCAGCCCCGTCGGCGTTGGCTTGAGTGCTCTCGTTACCAATCGCCATATTGCCGCCGGGCTGCCCGAGGATAACCCGGCCGCTGTTGACGAACAGTTCGCCACCCAGGGTCAGAGAGGTCGCCCCTACGCCAGAAACGCCCCCTGGACGGTAAAACAGTACCGAATCGGTCTGCGAACCTTTAGTCGCGGAATTGCACTTGCCCCCGGCCTGATCCTTGAAGATCAGGTTTTGCGCAAGATACGTCGCGGCATTGCCATCGTTGTTCTGCGGGTCATTCAAACTTACGCACTGGCCGTCCGCATTCGCGTTGATGTGCACACCATTGCCGGCATGGGCAGTTGCACTCAGCAATGCCGTTATGCCGGTCAGGGTCATCACCCCCCATATCGCCCAATCCAGTTGACGGTGTCGGGACTGACAAGCATCAGGCGCATGACAATAACGCATGCGAACCCCGTGGCGAATTGGATTAAGCGGGGCTGATCGCAGGAACGCAAACGGCAAGACTGAACGCGACGTGACTTTCACAATAACTCACCCTGTAGCACACACATCGTCAGGTATGAGGCCTCACGAAGTGGCATTGAAGCGCAGAAGCAACAGCTGTTGGCGACAGCGTGCGTGCACTCGTTCTGTAATGCCCGCACATGCTGCGAGCCGCCATGAATCGGGGGGAATTCTGTCGAGCGCTCGCCAATGCCGATATCGGACTGCTCTTAAATTTCGGATCAGCACAAGCCGGGACCCAGACAGGGTCCAGCCGCGATTTAGTCCCAGTCTTATATTTCTCTCACATTGCCTTTGCTCAAATGTGACCTCACCACAACCACCGAGCATCAGCTGATGGCAGCCCAAGTCATCGTTCCCTCCGAGCGCGCCCTGCAAAGCCTGGTCATCCTGGCCAGTGACGAGCAGTACGCCCACCGCGTAGCCACGCTGCTCAACGGGAGCCCCCTTTTTCATATCGAACACATAGATTCGTTGAGCGAGTTGATGACCCGCCTGCGCAAGCAACCTGTCGACATCATCGTCGCGCAGGTTCATGCCGACCATGTCGACAGCTTGATGTTGCCGTGCTGTGTCAGCGACCTGAATGCTTCCGGGCTGCTACACAGCATTCCGCATATAGTCTGGACCGCACAGCCACAATCCGAGCATGCGCTCCCCCCCGGCTTACTGACCGCAGGCCTTGAGCAGGGCTGGACGCACACTCTCAATGGCGTCTCGACGGCAGCGCTGGCTTCCCATGCGCGCCTGGCCAGGGCTTCAGGTATCCGGGTAGAGATCGCGGTGGAGCAACAACCCGAGAAACTCTTGGCAGTGATCAGTCAATTGGCGCATACCGCCCATCCGGCACCGCGCAGTCCACATGAGGAAAAACTGGAGCAACTGCTCAATGACGATGAGGTGGTGGCGGCCCTCGCCACCGGCGAAGGATTAAGAGTGGTCTACCAGCCCCAATATGACCTGGCGACACGAGAGATCGTCGGCGCGGAAGCCCTGATCCGCTGGCACCATCCACGGCATGGGGATGTGCCACCCTCGGTCCTGATCCCGATGATCAACCAGCTCGGGCTGGATCTGTTGTTGTTCAGCTTTATCGAGAAGACTGTGATCGACACCCTGGGCAAGTTAAACCGTGGAGGCATTGATATCCCCATCGCCATCAACGCTTCGGCACGCACGCTCTGCGCCCATGGCCTGGCCACGAGACTTGCGCAAAAGATGCATCGGGCGGGGTTGCCTTGCAAACGCCTCAAGATCGAGCTGACCGAAGACTTGGCGCCCGACAGCGAGCTGGCCCTTTCAGCCTCGATCACTGCTTTGCGCGCCAAAGGCTTTCCGGTGTCCCTGGACGACTTCGGTGCCGGCGCCGCGACGTTGTCCTTGCTGTCACGCATGCCATTCGACGAGATGAAGATTGACGGAGCCCTGGTGCGTGCGGTGGGCCAGTTTGCCCACTCTTCAGAAATCATCTCGGGGATCGTCGCTCTGGCGCAGTTGTTCAATATCAACTTGATCACCGAAGGTATTGAAGATACCGAGAGCATCGAGTTGCTGAGCAGGCTGGGCTGCAACACCGGGCAGGGTTTCGCTCTGGCCCGGCCCATGGAGAGCGATGTATTCCTGAGCATGATCACCGCCTAGGGATGCGCTTACGTCCATTGTTCCTGCAAACATTGCCTCGCGTGTGCTGAAACAATCACGGCGGGGTTAAACGGTATCTTCACCCCTGCTGGAGCCGAATTGAGAGATGGTCTTTAATCAATTAATTATCCGGCTACTTTCGAGTGTCCATTGGCATCCATGAAAACCATACGCATAGCGATCCTTGATGATCATGCAGTGGTACGCCACGGCCTTGTCAGCCACCTCGCCGAAGAGTTATCCATCGAGATTGTTGGCGTCTATGAAACCAGTCGCGAACTGATACGCGGCATGGCGACGATGCCCGCCAACGTCTTGCTGCTGGACTTTGCTCTGGGACGGGATGAACTCGACGGCGTATCCCTGATTCGCGCCTTGCGAAGCCGCTTCCCTGACTGTCGTATTCTGGTGCTATCAAGCCATCATGAGTCGGCTACCGTCTCGCTTGCCTTGCGTGTAGGAGCGCGCGGTTTTGTAGGCAAAGATGAGGGACTGGGAAGCCTGGTGAAGGCGATTCGTACCGTTGCTTCGGGCGCCATTTACTTGAGTGCCGATATGTCTTACCAAGTGGCCGATGCGGCCAGGCCAGACGAATCGACACAAATATCGATCAGTGATAACGCCTTGCAGCGCGCGGCCTTGTCGGCGCGGGAGCAGGAAGTGATCCGCTGCTATCTGGAAGGCATGACCGTGACGGAGATCGCCGAGAAATTCAATCGCAGCATCAAGACCATCAGTACGCAGAAGGCCACCGCTTTTCGCAAGCTTGGGGTCACCTCTAACAACGGCTTGTTCAAGATCATGAAAACCCTGGACTAGACATGATGACGAGGAACCGCGTTCGTTGGGGCACCAGCCTGTGCCTGTTGATGGCCGCAACATGGGCTAACGCCGGCGCGCGGCCTCCCGGACCTGATTTAAGCGTCGAGGAAAGAGTCTGGATCGAACATCATCCGGTATTGCGTGTCGCCGTAGTGGGCAGTCTTTCTCCAATCGAATACGTGGAGAACGGCCGCCTCAAGGGGCTGTCAGCTGAATATTTGCAGCTGATTGCTCACAAGACCGGCATGAAGATCGACTACGTTTCCGCTCACTCGATCCAGGATCGCATAGAGCTGCTGATGACCGGTAAGGCAGACCTTATCTCCACTGTCAGGCTTAATGGGCCCGGAGGTAAAAATCCCCGGTTGCTGCTGACTTCAGCCTATTTGAATACCACCACGGTCATCATCACCCGCATCGGGCGCGCGCCTCTTTTCGAGGCCGAACAGCTGGACCGGTTGACCGTGACCTTGCCCTACTTCGACCGCTACAGTGATTTCCTTGCAACGAAGGCACCCGGGGCGAAACTGATCATAGGTGGCAGCGCCCTGACGATGCTGCAGCAAGTTGCCGAAGGGACCGCTGATGCTGCAGTGGCCACCGAAGCCTATCTGCTGCCGTTCCTCTATCGACAGTTCCAGGGCCAATTGCAGATTTCCGGGGTGCTCACCGGCATGGCGTCGCAAATTGCCATGGGCACTCGGAAAACCGAGCCTTTACTGCACTCAATCATCCAGAAGACGCTCGACTCGGTCACCCCTGACGAAGTTCGCGTCCTGCACGCCAATTGGCTGCGCGAGCATGCCACCCCGGACCTGCCACTCAGAGAAGTTGTGTCCCACTACCCTCATGAGATCGCGTTAATTGTCCTAGTGGTAGTGCTATTGCTCATCACGATTTACCAAACCCAGCGCATGCGCCAGCGCGCCGAGCGCAACGAGCGGGAAAAGGCGATGTTCCTGGCAGTCATGAGCCATGAAATCCGCTCGCCGATGAACGCAGTGGTGGCTGCAGTCGAACTGTTGCGCAATACGCCGCTGGACAAGCAGCAACAGCACTTTGCCGACCTGGCCAATCACGGCGCGCAATCATTGTTGAGGCTGCTCAATGACGTGCTGGATATATCCAAGCTCGATGCGGGGCAGGTCAAGCTCGAATACGAGCCGGTGAGCATCAGCACCCTGGTGCATAACGTCGTTGATCTGCATCGCTTGCGGGCCCGGGAGAAGCATTTATCGATCTGCGTCAATGGCGAATCCCACCTGCCACTGTTGATGCTCGACAGCACACGTATTGGGCAGGTGCTGCACAACCTGCTGTCCAATGCCATCAAGTTCACCGAAATCGGCGGAGTGGAAGTTACCTATGCGATCAGTGACCTGGCTTCGTCGCGCAACAAGGAGCTGCGATTGACCGTCACCGATACCGGGATCGGCCTGAGCCAGGAAAGCCAGGCGCGCCTTTTCCAGCCTTACAGCCAAGCAGCACAATCCTATAAGCGCTCAGGTGGCACCGGCCTGGGGCTAGTCATCTGTCGCGACCTGCTCAAACTAATGGGCGGCACCCTCACACTGGACAGTTCGCCGGGCAAGGGAACGCGTGTTGAATTGTCATTGACCGCGGAGTTGGCACCGCCCGACTCGACAGAGGCCGAAACCGTGCTCCCCGCCACGAACTGGTCAGCGACATCCGCACCAAAGGCATTGCGCATTCTGGTTGTGGAGGACACCGTCGCCAACCAAGCGGTATTGCAGGCACAGATCGAGGGGTTCGGCTGCACACCGGTGATCGCCAGGGACGGCGCCCAGGCCGTGGATTGCTTCGAACAAGGCACATATGACCTGATCTTGATGGACTGTGACCTACCGGACCAGGACGGCTATTCGCTGACGCGCCTGTTCCGCATGATCGAACAGGATGCCGCGCAAACGCGCTGCCCCATCATTGCGATCTCCGCCTCTACGGGCAACCAGCATGTCGCCCGATGCTTTGATGCCGGCATGGATGGCATCCTCAGCAAGCCGATCAGCCTTGGCAAGTTGCAGGATGCAATCGAGTTATGGTGCGGCGTGACCCTGACTTTACTGCCACACCCCTTCGCCCTACGGCAACCTGTGGGTCACCAGCAGATCCTTGAAGCATTGGAACGGGACCTACTGGCGCTACTTGAAGGGATGGTTCTGCGCAACCTGGAACCGGCCCTCCACGCAGCCCACCGTCTACACGGCGCAGCACTCAGTATCGAATGGCCAGATGTGGCCCGCCAAGCGGGACAGCTGGAGGCCCTTCTCAGGACTGCCACGCCATGGAGCGACCCAACCTGCGCCACGACCTTACAGGCACTGCTTCATGGGTTTCGCTCCACGAGCTTCAGCCATCCCGTTTTCGACCCGCCCGTCCCTCCCGCGGCAGATTGAGATTCGGGTCTGTGAATTAAGAGCAGTCTGATGTGATTCACCGCCCTGCCCCCCTGAAAATCGGTCTTGTCAGCTAAAGACTAACTCAACCGCTCCCAAGGTTTGAATGATGGATCCTTTGCACGAGATTCAAAAACGGCAACTAAGGCTGATAGAGTCAGCCTCCGTTAACGAAGCCTGCGCCGTTGACTTGCTGAGTCTATTGCGCAAGTTGACCGCGGCCGAAGCCAGTAATGTCCTAAATATCGTCACGCTGCTGCAAAGCGAGGCGGAATTTTTGCGCGAACTTTCAAAGGAAATGGCCACGCGAGAATATGAGGCACTGTGAATCGCCCCGGATTCTCTAGACACCTTGCAAGCTCATTGCGTAACGCTTTTTAAACTCTACCGGTGACAGCTGATTGTTGAAACCATGGCGGCGTTTTACGTTGTAGAACATCTCGATGTAATCGAACACATCACTACGAGCGTCTTCCTGCGTGGTGTAGATTCTCCGCTTGATCCGTTCCGTTTCAGAAGCTGGAAAAAGCTCTCGGCCACGGCGTTGTCATGACAGTTGCCTCGGCGACTCATGCTGGCAACCAAATTGTTTGCCTTCAAAAAGCTGCGCCAATCATAGCTGCTGTACTGGCTACCTTGGTCGTAGTGAACCATCACCTCCTGGTTCGGTTTACGCCTCCAAACCGCCATCAATAACGCATCAATGGCCAAATCACTGGTCATCTGCGACTTCATTGACCAGCCGACGACCTGACGAGAAAACAGATCCAGCACCACCGCCAAATACAGCCAGCCTTCATACGTGCGAATGTAGGTGATATCGGTGACCCAAACTTTGTTGGATTCTACGACATCGAACTGGCGCTTCAGTAAATTGGGTGAAGCGACCGCTGGCTTATCGCCGTACTTGCCAGGGCGGAGTCGGTACCCTGTCTGAGAGCGCAGACCTTCAAGACGCATCAGCCTCGCCACACGATGCCGACCACAATCCTCACCGACCTCGCGCAGATCGTCATGGATTTTTCGATAGCCATAAACGCCACCGCTTTCCAGCCACGAATGCTTGATCAAACCCAGTGATCGTTGATCGTCTTTAGCACGTGCAGATTGCGGTTCAGACAACCAAGCGTAATAACCACTGGGATGGACTTTCAGCGTCAGGCAAAGCCGTCGAATCGAATAGTCGCCCGCTCGCTGCTTGATAAAGGCGTACTTCAACCGCACTCCTTGGCAAAGTACGCGGCGGCCTTTTTAATATGTCTCGCTCTTCAGTGACGCGCTTAAGTTCCGCTCTCAGGCGACGCAGTTCAGCGTGCTGATCATCATCCTGCTGCCGTTCTTCTTGGGGTTTGCTGTAGCGCTTTATCCAGGCATAGAGGCTATGCGTCGACACGCCGAGACGGGCGGCTACCTCAGCGACAGGCAGCTTCTTTTCGGTCACTTGATTGACTGCTTGGATTTTGAATTCTTCGGAGTAACGCGGGTTGCTCATGGCACCTCCTAATTGGCCTCAGTTTAAGGCAAAGAGGTGTCTATGAAACCCGGGGCGATTCACACGTTAGACAAAAGGGCCGCCGTTCAGGCCCTCGCCGCCAGCCACCGCTTAAGTAGCTGCCAAAGGTCGGATCGACCAGACGAGCGGAAAACCTCGTCCATGAACATTAATCGATGAACAAGCACATTCATTTTGAGCGCATTGAGCCCAGCGGAGTGGGCTTACGAGCAGCTTGTGAACATCTGGCATCGCCCACTTGTTAAATGACGTATAGCGCCCGGGATTTGCTTGAGCAGGAAATGCGCTCGAGTGGCTAACGCACCTTGCCCTTTCAGATCAAACCGACCGGCCATGTACTTGGGGACAGTCAGTGCCAGCGCGACGACAGCCAACACCAGCGGTAAAAGCGAAACCCACAGCACTGTATTCCAGCCATAAGCCGACAGCAGCCCACCCGACGAAAAAGACCCGACCGCCATTACGCCGAACACTCGGATCTGGCCTACTACGTCATTTATCGGCCTGAGTGCGCCAGCCTGCCCAAACTGACGACGTTCCGGGACTGGTTGTTGGCAGAAGCACTGCAGACGGTAAAGCGTGAGATCAGCGCCCACTAGGCTGTACTACTCGCGATTCCTCAACGACGACGCTACCAGCAAATCCCGCGTATAGGCATGCTCCGGTGCGTCGAACAATTGCTCGGTACTCCCCGCCTCCACCACCACGCCATCCTTCACCACGATCAAGTCGTGAGCCAACGCCCTTACCACCGCCAGGTCGTGGCTGATGAACAAGTACGTCAGCCCATGTTCCTCCTGCAACCTGCGCAGCAAGCTCACCACCTGCTTTTGCACGGTGCGGTCGAGGGCTGAGGTGGGTTCGTCGAGCAATATCAAATCCGGCTTGATCACCAGTGCGCGGGCGATCGCGATGCGTTGGCGCTGGCCGCCGGAGAATTCGTGGGGGAAGCGATGGCGCGTATCGGGGTCGAGTCCGACGTCGCGCAACACGGCAATCACTTGAGCTTCGCGCGCGCAAGCATTGAGGTCCGTGTGTACGCGCAGGCCTTCTTCGATGATTTGCTGCACGCTCATGCGCGGACTGAGGCTGCCGAACGGGTCTTGAAACACCACCTGTAGTTTGCGCCGCCACGGACGCAGGGCCTTGCCTTTGAGCGCGTCGAGGGCCTGGCCCTGGAAGCGAATGCTGCCTTGGGCGTCGATCAACCGCAGGATCGCCTGGCCAAGGGTGGATTTGCCCGAGCCGGATTCGCCAACAATGCCCAAGGTTTTGCCACGTTGCAGGCACAGGTCGATGCCGTCCACCGCCTTGATCGGCGGTTTGCGCCGCAGCAGGCCGCCTTGCGGGAACCAGACCTTGAGGTTGTCCACTTCCAGCAGGTTGTCCGCCGTCTCACGCACCACCGCCCTGCCCTCGGGCTCGGCCTCGAGCAACTGCCGGCTGTAGGCGTGCTGCGGCGCGGCAAACAGTGCCTGGCAGTCGGCCTGTTCGACGATCTGGCCGGCGCGCATCACCGCCACGCGCTGGGCGATGCTGCGCACCACGTTGAGGTCGTGGCTGATCAACAGCAGCGCCATGCCCAGGCGTTGCTGCAGGTCTTTGAGCAGCGCAAGAATGCGTCGCTGCACGGTCACGTCCAGGGCCGTGGTGGGCTCGTCGGCGATCAACAGCAGCGGTTCGCAAGCCAGGGCCATGGCGATCATCACCCGCTGGCGCTGCCCGCCGGAGAGCTGATGCGGGTACGCCGCAAGGCGCTGGCGCGGCTGCTGGATGCCCACCAGTTCGAGCAACTCCAACACGCGCTCACGCGCCGCCGCACCGCCCAGGCCTTTGTGCAGCAGCAGGGTTTCGGACAGCTGCCGTTCCACGCTGTACAGCGGGTTGAGCGAGGTCATCGGCTCCTGAAAGATCATCGCGATGCGATCGCCGCGAATCTGCCTTAAACGCTCCGGCCGCGCGCCGAGCAGCTCTTCGCCCTGGTAGCGAATACTGCCCTGGGTACGCGTGGTGTGGGGCGGCAGCAATTGCAGGATCGAGTGGGCGGTCACCGATTTGCCGGAGCCCGACTCGCCCACCAGCGCCAGGCACTCGCCCGGGTGAATATCCAGGTCGATGCCACGCACCGCTTTGTGCCCGTCGAACGCCACTTTCAGGTTACGAATTTCAATCAACGCGTCAGTCACGGCACAGCTCGCTTATCAGGATCGGGGGTCGAAGGCGTCGCGGCAGGCTTCGCCGATAAACACCAACAGGGACAGGATCAACGCCAACGCAAAAAACGCGGTCAGCGCCAGCCACGGGGCTTGCAGGTTGTTTTTTCCCTGGCCGATCAACTCACCCAGGGACGCACTGCCCGTGGGCATGCCGAAGCCAAGAAAATCCAGGGCGGTGAGGGTCGAAATGGCCCCGGTCAAAATGAACGGCAAGTAGGTCAAGGTGGCAGTCAGCGCGTTGGGCAGAATGTGCCGCAACATCACCTGAACATCACCCACACCCAGGGCTCGCGCGGCCTTCACGTACTCCAGGTTGCGCCCGCGCAGGAACTCGGCGCGCACCACATCCACCAGGGTCAGCCAGGAAAACAGCGCCATGATCCCCAGCAGCCACCAGAAACCCGGTTCGACAAATCCGGACAAGATGATCAGCAAGTACAGGACCGGTAGCCCCGACCAGATCTCGATCAGGCGCTGCCCCAACAGGTCGACCCAGCCGGCGTAATAGCCTTGCAGTGCGCCGGCGGCAACCCCGATCAAAGTGCTTACCACGGTCAGCGCCAAGGCAAATAACAGCGATACCCGGGTGCCGAAAATCACCCGCGCCAATACATCCCGGGCTTGATCATCGGTGCCCAGCCAGTTGCTCGCGCTGGGCCGCGCCGGCGAAGGGGTCGTGAGGTCGTAGTTGACCGTGTCGTAGCTGAACGGAATAGGCGCAAACAGCATCCAGCCGCCCTGCCCTTCAATCAGTTCATGCACGTAAGGGTCACGGTAATCCGGCTGAAACGGCAACGTGCCGCCGAAATCCTGCTCGGTGTAGCGCTCGAAGGCCGGGAAATACAGCGAGCCCTGGTACGCCATCACCAATGGCTTGTCGTTGGCCAGCAGTTCGGCACCCAGACATACGGCGAACAGCGCCAGGAACATCCACAGCGACCACCAGCCGCGGCGATTGCGCTTGAAGTGCAGCCAGCGGCGACGAGTAATCGGAGTAAAAACCGGCATCAATGCGACCTCGCGGAAAAATCCAGCCGGGGGTCCAGCAGGCGGTAGCACAGGTCGCCCAGCAACTTGATGACCAACCCGACCAGGGTAAAGATAAACAGCGTGCCGAAGACCACGGGATAGTCCCGTGCCACTGCCGCTTCGTAGCTCAGGCGACCGAGGCCGTCGAGGGAGAAAATCACTTCAATCAGCAACGAGCCGCCGAACAACATCGCGGTGAGCGCCTGGGGCAGGCCAACCACGATCAGCAGCATGGCGTTGCGAAACACGTGTTTGTACAGCACCTGTTTTTCGCTGAAACCCTTGGCCCGCGCGGTCACTACGTACTGGCGGCTGATCTCGTCGAGGAAGCTGTTTTTGGTGAGGATGGTCAGTGTGGCAAAGCCGCCAATCACCAGCGCCGATACCGGCAAGACAAGGTGCCAGAAGTAGTCCACGACTTTGCCCGCCCATGACAGGCTGGCAAAGTTCTCCGAGACCAGGCCGCGCACCGGAAACCAGTTCAACAGGCTACCGCCGCCGAATACCACGATCAGCAGCAAGGCGAACAGGAACGCGGGCATGGCGTGGCCGATAATGACCGCCGCACTGCTCCACACATCGAAGCGGCTGCCATGGCGCACGGCCTTGCGGATGCCCAGCGGGATCGACACCAGGTAACTGATCAGCGTGGCCCAGAAGCCCAGGGACAAAGTCACCGGCAGTTTTTGCAGGATCAGGTCGGTGACCTTGGCGCCGCGAAAGAAGCTATCGCCAAAATCCAGCCGCGCGTAGCTGCTGAGCATCAACCACAGCCGCGCGCCAAGGGGCTTGTCGAAGCCGTATTGGCGCTCGATATCGGCCACCAGCGCGGGGTCCAGGCCACGAGTTGTGCGCGATTCATTGCTGCCGGTTTCCACCCGTGTGCCGGCCACCGACGCTTGGCTGCCGATGCCTTGCAAGCGCGCGATGGCTTGCTCAACCGGGCCACCCGGGGCGGCTTGCACGATAAAAAAGTTGACCAGCAGGATGCACACCAGCGTTGGTACGATCAGCAATAAACGGCGCGCGCTATAGGCCAGCATGTTGGGAAGCCTCAGTCAGTTGACGCATCTGTGCGGTGGTCAGCGGTGTCGGGCTCACTTCCCACCAGGTGTCGATGCCCACGTCATTGAGCGGCGCTGTGCGGGGCCGACCAAAACGGTTCCACCACAGCGAGGACGAGCCCGGCGGGTAATAGTTGGGAATCCAGTAGAAGCCCCACTGCAACACGCGGTCGAGGGCATGGGCGTAGCGCACCATGGTCGGGCGGTCGTTGGCGCGGACAAGGCCATCGATCAAGGCGTCCACCGCCGGGTTGCGCAGTGCCATGTAATTGTTGGAGCCAGGGTCATCGGCACTCTCGGAACCGAAGTAGTTGGTCAGCTCGCGGCCCGGCGATGGGCTGACCGGGTAGCCGTTGACGATCATGTCGTAGTCCCGTGCGCGCACGCGGTTGGCGTATTGGGCCGAGTCGATCATGCGGATCGTGAAGCCGATGCCGATCTGCGCCAGGTTGCGTTTGTAGGGCAGCAGCAAACGCTCGAAGCCTTTCTGGGCATTCAGGAAGGTGAACTGCAACGGCGTGCCCTCGGCGTTAACCAACTGGTCGCCGCGCGGCGTCCAGCCCGCCTCGGCCAGTAACTTCAGCGCTCGCGCCTGCTGCGGCCGAATGCGCCCGCTGCCATCGGTGCGCGGCGGCTGGTAGACCTGGGTGAACACCTCCTCCGGCACTTGCCCGCGCCAGGGTTCCAGAATGGCCAGCTCCTGGGCATCCGGCAGCTGGGTGGCCGCCAATGCGCTGCGGGAAAAGAAGCTGCGCTGACGCAGGTACAGGCTGTGCATCATCTGCCGGTTGCTCCAGTCGAAATCCCACAACAGGCTCAGCGCCTCACGCACGCGGCGGTCCTGGAACTGCGGTTTTTGCAGGTTGAACACAAAACCCTGGGTGCCCTGCACGGCATTCGGTGCCAGTTGTTCACGTTGCAGACGACCGTCGCGCAAGGCCTCGCCGTCGTAGCCCACCGAATAACTGGTGGCGGAAAATTCGCGATTGAAGTCGTAACCCTGGGCTTGCAGGATCTGGCGCGACACGTCGCCGTCGGCAAAAAACTCAAGCCGCAGGGTGTCGAAGTTGTACTGCCCCTGCGTCACCGGCAGGTCTCGCCCCCACCAGTCCTTGACCCGTTCGAAGGTGACACTGCGGCCGTTGTCCACGCTGCTGATACGGTACGGGCCGCTGCCCACCGGCGGTTCAAAGCCGCCGCCGTTGGCGAAATTGCGCCCCTGCCACCAATGTTCCGGCAGCACCGGCAGTGAAGCGAGGTCCAGGGGCAAGGTGCGATTGTCGGCGCTTTTGAAGGTGAACCGCACTTGGGTCGGCGATTCCACCAGCACCTGGTCCACATCGGCAAAGCTTTGGCGATACGCCAGGCTGCCTTCGGTGGTGAACAGCTTGAAGGTGTAGGCCACGTCCTGCGCGGTGATGGGCGTGCCATCGGCAAACCGCGCCTTGGGATTGAGGTAGAAACGCAGCCATGAATGGTCATCTGCCAGCTCCATGCCTTGCGCGACCAACCCGTACACGGTGTACGGCTCATCCTGCGAACGGTACGCCAACGGGCTGTAGAGCCAACCCTGGATCTGGGTGATGCCGGTGCCTTTGTCGACATACGGGATCAGGTGATCAAACGCCCCGCCTTCCATGGACGAACGACGAAAACTGCCGCCCTTGGGCGCGTTCGGGTTGACGTAATCCAGGTGTTTGAAGTTGGCCGGGTACTTGGGCGCTTCGCCGTATACCGTCAAAGCGTGCGTCGGTTGAGCGAGCAGTGACGGGGCCCAAAGCCCCGTCAGCAGCGCCCACACCATGAAGCGAAACAGGCTCACAAACTCAACTCCTTTTCCAAAAACACTGAAGGCTCACTTATGCAGGGTTGTGCGTCGACGCCAGGGTTTTTATAGAGCACCGGTTAGACCGTTAGCGCATGTGCTTATGCGCTACTTGCCGAAGTGGTAACTCACGTCCAGCCAGACCTGGCGGCCATAGGGGTCGTAGTTGCCGCTGGGGTAATACGGCCAGCCGGCGGAGTCATCGTGCTTGACCTGATTGAGCAGGTTGTTGACGGTCAGGCCGACACTCGCCTGCTCGTTCACCTGGTAACGGGCGCTGGCGTTGAAGGTGGTCCACGGCGACAGGCGCCCATCGCCGGCGCCATTGGTCACGCTGCCGTAGCGAATGCCGGTCAGCGTGGTGGTGAGGTGCTGGTAGTCCCAGGTCAGGCTCGCGTTGACCTTGCTGCGCCAGTCGTGGTTGTCGGTGCTGGAGCGCAGGTTCTGGGTTTGCGCATCGTCCGATTCCTTGAGGTAGTGGGACAGCACCAGGCTGTAGCCAATCGCCGAACTGAACGCGCCGTACTGGCCTGCGCCCCAGCGAATATTACTCTTGAGGTCCAGGCCGCTGACCCGCTCGCTGGCGGCGTTGATCGCATTGACCTGCACCCGTTGCAGCACGTTCGGGTCCACTGCCGCCGTGCTGGCATTGCGCTGGATGCGTGCCAGGACGTCGGCGCAAGTGGTCGCATCAAGCTGGCCGTTGCGGCACTGGTTTTCCTGTTGCAGCAAGCGGTTGATGTCGACGGTGGTCAACAGGTCCTTGATTTCAACGCGCCAGAAGTCGGCGGAGAAATCAAACTGATGCGAAGGCGACCAGACAAAGCCGTACGTCCAGGACTTGCCACGCTCGGAGGCGAGGTCCGAATTACCGGTCTGGGTGTAATCCACGCGGCCTCGGTCACACGCCCCCTCTACGCCCTTGCTGCAACCGTAATAGTCGATCTGGTCAGGCGTGTAGCCATTGGTCGCGGCCTGGTAGAGGTAGTTGAGGTCGGGTGCGCGAAAGCTGGTGCCGTAGCTGCCACGAAACAGCAGGCTGGTCACCGGGCGCCATTCCAGGCCCAGGTTGTAGGTTTTTTGTTGCTCGGTGCGGCCACTGAATTTGTATTGGTCCCAGCGCCCGGCCGCCGAGGCGAGCAAGGTGTCGGTAACGGGAATGCTCAGCTCGCCACCCGCGGCGTAGCGGTCACGCGAACCGCCTGAATTGGAGGCCGGCGTGGTGTTGTAAAACGTGCCGTCATTGAGTTGGTCGTCGACATCGACGCTGTAGGATTGCCGCCCCACTTCGGTCACACCGGCAAAGCCCACCGGCCCGGCGGGCAGCTCGAACAGGTCGCCGTTGATGTTGGCGCTGAAGGTTTGGGAAACCGATTTACTCTTCTGCACCAGGTTGCCGCGAAACTGATCCCACTGCTCCGGAGTCAGCGGCTGGTCCAGCCGCGAAGGGTCTGGCGCGAAGACCGGGTGCCCGTCCTGTGTGCCCAGTTGCGGCCCGAGGTAGTAATCGCGGATGCCGCTCAAAGGCGTGTAGCGGGTGGTGCGGTCGCTGGTGTACTCGGAGCGGTTCGCCGCAATCTGATAACCCCAATCACTGTTGGTGAACTTGTCTTCCAGGCCCAGGGTGCCGGTCCAGGACACTTCGCGCCATTTGCTGTTGTTGCTGGTCTTGCCACCGATTTCCTCGCTGGAAAAGTTGCGTGACCAGCGCTCCAGGTTACCGGTGTTGCGGTTGATAAAGTCCGGCGAGGTGAAGCTTGGGCCGCGCGTGTTGTTCTGCGTGTGATCAAAGCCAAACATCAAGTCGGCAAACACTTTGCCGGTGTCGCTGAAATGCCAGGTGCCGCGCGTGTAGCCGTCATAGTTTTCCTTTTGCGCCTGCAAGGTCCAGTAGTCGTTGTAGTACTGGTTGGTGGTGCAGCGGGTGCTGCTGCCACCGAGCTTGCCGTTGTAGATACCGCCATAGGCGCCGCAGCCGGGGCCGAGGTAGGCGCCGCTGTCGAGGTTACGGCGGTAGCCCACATCCTTGGCCGGGCCGTCGCTCATAAAGCCGCGCTGGTTGGCCCAGATCGGTTGGCGCTGGGTCAGCTCCAGGCCGAATACCCCGTCAAAATCGCCCCAGGTGTCGCCGCCGCTGATCTGCAGGCGCTGGTTGTCTCCGCCGCCACGCTCGGCGGCGCCACCACGCAGATTGACGTCCACGCCGCTGATTTTGTCTTTGAGGATGATGTTCACCACCCCGGCAATCGCGTCGGAGCCATACACCGCCGAGGCGCCGCTGCTGAGGATCTCGATACGCTCGATCATCACCGCCGGGATGTTCGCAAGGTTGGTGAAGTTGACCGCGCCATCGTACGCCGTGGGGTAGTCGGCCACGCGCCTGCCGTTGATCAGCACCAGCGTGTGGTTCGGCCCCAGCCCTCGCAGGTTGAGGGCACTGGCGGCCGGCTGGAAGGTGTTGCCGTAGTCTTCGCCCTGGGTCATGCCGGTGTTCTGGGTTTGCGAAGCGATGGCGTCGTAGACGTTTTTGTAGCCCCTGCGGGTGACTTCGTCAGCGGTGATGACCGTGACCGGCGACGGCCCTTCAACCTGGGCACGGGCAATGCGTGACCCCGTGACCACGACCTTTTCCAACGCCACATCACCCGGGACTTTCTCCGCCGTGGGCGCAGCCTTGACCGCCGCTGCAGGTGGCTTGGCCGCCCGGCGCAGGGTCCAACCGCCGTCGCCACTGGGCACGGCGTCAAGGGCTGCACCGCGCAGTGCCTGTCGCAGCGCTTGCTCGGTGGTGAAGGTGCCCCGCACCGGCGCGCTGGTCAGGCCTTGCACAAGGTCTTGCTGGAAGGAAATGATCTGCCCGCTGCTGCGTGACAGGGTCAACAGCGCTTGGTCGAGGGGGCCGCTGGCGATATCAAAATCAAAAGTCTGGGTGGTCGATATCGCAGACAGCGGCTGTGCCAGCACCGCCGTGCCATGTCCCGCCAAAGTCAGGCCAATCGTCAGAGACAGTGCCGCCAGAGATGCGCGACTGAGAGGTTTGAGTTGCATGGTTGAGGTTCCCATCATTGATATGCCGTTGATGGGTTGAACAACAGATCGGGGTTTTTTATAGGCGGCCGTTAGGCTAAAAAAGCATGGGTTTATAACGCCTCGAAACAACACTCCCAGGCAGATACACCCTGGCCTGTATTGGGTTGTGCAACAGTGGCGGGGGTTTTATAGGGCTGGGAAAATTATTTTTATCGGCGCTCGATACTGACCCAATAAGGGCTGTGATAATCGATCTGCACCGGCAGGGATTTGGCCAGCAATTGCAGGGCGCCCTGGCTGTCGTCCAGCGGGAAAATCCCGCTCAGCCTCAGGCTCGCCGTCTCGGGGCTGACGCGGATGATGCCGCGCCGGTAGTCACGCAGGGCTTGCACCACTTCACCCAATGAGCGGTCACGCACTTCCAGCAAGCCGTGGGTCCACGAGGCCTCGCCGCCGCTGGCGGTTTCCAGGTCGAGGATGCCATGGGCATTGAACGTGGCTTTCTGGCCGGCACTGATCACCTGCACAGCGCCGTCGCGCGTGGTGATTTCCACCTGGGAATGCAGCATCGTGATTTGGGTTCGATCCTCGCCCTGCTGTACCAGAAACCGCGTACCCAACGCGCGCATGCGGCCGTGTTCGGTCTCGACGATAAACGGTCTGAGACTGTCCTTGAAAACGTCCACCAGCAGCTTGCCGTCGAGCAACTGCAACAGCCGTTGCCGAGCATCGAAATGCGTCAGCACCTTGCTGCGCGCATCCAGGGTCAATGCACTGCCATCCTCCAGCGTGAGGTTCAGGCGCTCGCCCGTACCGGTGCGCAAAGCGCCCAACGGCAACCAGGTGTCGGACAGCCGCGTGATCAGACTTCCAAACGACACAACGCCAACCAGCGCCAGGGTATTGCGCAAGAAGCGCCGGCGGCCCGACGGTGCGTTGAGGGTGTGCAACAGGCTGTCGCGGGGCATGCGGCGCAGTTCGTCATTGTTCAGCACGGCCGGAACGCCGCCCATCATGTTGAAGATTTCGGCACGCCGTGGGTCGCCCTCACTCCAGCGACGGAACGCCTGGTGCTCCTGAGCGCTGGCGTGCCCGGATTGCAGCAACGCCATCCACTGTGCTGCCTCGTCGATGATCGCCTCATCCGGCGCGCTGTGGCTCATGGCTGTGTCATCGCCAGGTAGCAGCGCTTGAACGCATCGGCCATGTACTGCTGAACCCGGCTGACCGAGACCTGCAGGCGCTCGGCGATCTGCGCATAGGTCAAACCGTCCAGCTGGTGATACAAAAACGCCGCCTTGGCCTTGGCCGACAAACCGTCGAGCAAGCGGTCGACTTCCAGCAGCGTCTCGATCAACAGCAAACGCTCCTCGGGCGACGGGTGCACCATCATCGGCGCCTGGGCCAATGCTTCCAGGTAGGCACGTTCCAGGTCCTGGCGACGCCAGCCCTCATACATCAGGCGCCGCGCGATGGTGGTCAGCAACGCCCGCGGCTCGCGGATTTGCGAAGGGTCGGGCAATGCCAGTACCCGCAGGAAGGTCTCCGATGCAATGTCCTGAGCCCCATGGGCGCAACCCATCGCCCGGCTTACCCGCGTGCAAAGCCAACTGTAGTCACTTTTGAACATCTGCCCAATCAGACCGAAATGTGGGTTCTGATTCACACCCATTGCATGCTCCATGCGAATAAAGGCCATTCAGCCTGGCGGTTGATGAGCAATGGAAAGCCATCGCTGGAGGCGGACTTTGCATGAGGGGAGCATAGGTTAGGAAAGAATAAAAAATAACAATAGCCTGTCAAATTGGCATATGCAGAAAAATCAGATACGGGGCAGCGCCCTGGCTGTCAGGTCAGTGCGAAGACACATAGACAGAAGGCTGCGCCGGCGCTGGCAGCGAATAGGTTGCTTTCATCCATTCGACTTCAGCATGGGGTGTGCGGCCGAAGTAGCGCTTGAACTCTCGGCTGAACTGCGATGCGCTTTCATAGCCCACGTTAAAAGCCGCAGATGAGGCCGACATGTCGTCGCGGAGCATCAACAACCTTGCCTGGTGCAGACGAGTCGATTTCAGGTACTGCATGGGTGAGGAGTCGGTGACTGTTCGAAAGTGCAGATGAAAGCTGGGTACGCTCATACTCGCCTCCTGGGCCAGGCACTCGACGTCCAGCCGCTCCTGGTAACAGCTGTGTATCTTGCGAATGGCGCGGGTCACCTTTGCGAAATGGCCTTGCTTGCCAAGGGCCGCCCGCATGGACCCTCCTTGTTCACCTGCGATGATCCGGTAGTAAATCTCGCGCACCAGCGAGGGGCCGAGGATCGGGCCGTCGACCGGATGGCTCATCGCTTCGAGAAAGCGCAGTGTGGACTCGCGCAACATCTCGTCCATCGGCGAGGAATACATGCCTTTGGGACGTTCGTGGGTCGGACCGGATTTTTCGTCAATTTCCAGGATCAGTTCGCCAGCGAGTTTGAAATCCAGGCGCATGTATACCGCCAGCATCGGTTCCTCTTCGCTGGCGTCGGTTTCCATGGTGAAAGGCACTGGCACAGACACCACCAGGTAGTGCTGGGCGTCGTAAAGGTAGACCTCATCGCCCAGATAGCCGAGCTTGCGCCCCTGGCACAGGATGACGATGCCAGGCTCGTAGAGCACTGGCGTGCGGGTCAGCGGGCGATTGGAGCGCAGGAAGCGTATGTCTTCCAGTGCGCTCAGGTTGTAGCCCTCCAGGGGGGCCAACTGCTCCATCAGTTGGACCATGCGCCGGGTTCGCGCTGCAAAATGATTCATAGGCCCCTCTTGCGGTTTCACGAAGCGTGACCATCCGTAGAGCGTGTCAGTGCTTCCCATTGGTCGATGTCACGCAGGGATTGCGTCAGCTTTTCGCGCACAAAGCCTATGGCATCGCTGCCGAGCAGCAGGTGGGCCGGTGGGTTGTCGCTGGCGATCAACTGCAGCATGGCTTGCGCAGCTTTTTGCGGGTCCCCCAACTGGTGGCCGCTTTTCGCTTCGCGCGCCTGGCGTACCGGATCAAAGCTGGCATCGTAGTCGGCGATGCTGCGGGGCGTACGCTGCATCGAGCGGCCGGCCCAATCAGTGCGAAATGAGCCTGGCGCCACAGCGGTGACAAAAATGTTGAATGGCTTGAGTTCTTTGCTCAGGGTGTCGGAGATGCCTTCCAGCGCGAACTTGCTGGCGCAGTAGTAGGCGATACCCGGCATCGTGATGGTGCCGCCCATGGACGTGATGTTGATGATGTGCCCGCTGCGGCGCTGGCGGAAGTACGGCACAAACGCCTTGGTCACGGCAACGGCGCCGAACACGTTGACGTCGAACTGACGACGCATTTCTTCCAGCGGCGACTCTTCGAAAATGCCCTCATGGCCGTAACCTGCGTTGTTCACCAGGACATCCACCGGGCCGTAGCGGGTCTCGATCTCGGCAACGACGCTGTCGATCCGCTCAAAGTCGGTGACATCCAGGATCACGCCATGAGCACGCTCCGCTGATAATGCCTCGAACGTTTGCAGCGCGGCTTCGTTGCGAACGGTACCAATGACACGGTGGCCTGCAGCCAGTGCCTCGGTCGCGAGGGCTTTGCCAAAGCCGCTGCTGATGCCGGTGATGAACAGGGTTTTGCGAGTGCTCATGGAAATTCCTCTCGGTTACTGAGTGCTAATGGTAGCCAAGCCACCGCTGGCGACCTATGCCGGATCATCTATGAGGCTTGCCTATTCCTATTCGCTTCTACTCGTACTCTCAATTGTCCCGATGTGGCTCGATTGACGCAGGCTGATGCGTGGTCCGGCCCGCCCCAGTGGGTGTCACTGAGGCGGTCGGCACCACTCCACGTTACGTCAGCCAGACATCGACCTGCCGCTCCGCGCCCTCTATAAACACCAAGGCCTCGACCTGCCCCGCCTCTATCAGGTCTTGGCTGACGCCTTTTATCAGTTCAAGCTGCGCGGCGCTGTCGACCAGCTCAACACGTGCTACCGGAGCCTTCATGGATTGGCTGGCGTCAGACTTTGCTTTGCGAATCGCAGACAGCACGCTGCTCAGGCTCATCAATAACTGTTCAACAGCCGCGTCAGGGCAAGCGTCCCCTTGCGGCCAGGGCGCCTTGTGCACTGAGCCGCAATTCCAGGATTGCCAGACCTCCTCACACACAAAGGGTAGAAATGGCGCAAACAGTCGCTGCTGCACGCTCAGCGCATGTGCCAATGCATTACGCGCCGAGTAGCCGTCGGGTCGATAGGCACGACGCTTGACCAATTCGACGTAGTCATCGCAAAACCACCAGAAGAATCCTTCGATACGCGACAACGCCCCGCTGTAGTCGTATGCCTCCAGCGCAACGGTAGCGTCCTGGACTACGCCACCCAAGCGTTCAAGCATGGCTTGATCCAGCGGTTGGTCGATATCCCCGGTGTCATCCTTCGCAAAGCCTTGAACCAACCTCGAAAGATTGAACAGCTTGACGGCCAGGCGGCGGCCGATTTTCATCTGCTGCTCTTCAAAGGCTGTGTCACTGCCGAGCCGCGCCGAGGCCGCCCAATAGCGCACGCCGTCACTTCCATACTGGTCGAGCAAGGCTTGAGGGGTGACCACATTCCCCTTGGACTTGGACATTTTCTTGCGATCAGGATCAAGGATCCACCCGGAAAGCGCGACGTTGCGCCATGGCGCGCAACCGTGTTCAAAATGGCTGCGTACCAGTGTCGAGAACAGCCAGGTTCGGATTATGTCGTGACCTTGGGGCCTGAGGTCCATCGGGTATATTTTGGCAAACAACCCATCGTCCTCTCCCCAGCCGCCGGCAATCTGAGGCGTCAGGGAACTGGTGGCCCAGGTGTCCATGATGTCTTGTTCACCGATAAACCCGTTGGGTTGACCACGTTGTTCGGATCGATAGCCCGGTGGCGTATCCAGGCCCGGATCAACAGGCAGGCTTGCCTCACTGGCGATAATCGGAGCGCCATGCTCGGCTTCGCCTTGTGCGTCCAGGCGATACCAGAACGGAATCGGCACGCCGAACGTACGTTGGCGACTGATTAGCCAGTCTCCATTCAACCCCCCTACCCAATGCTCGTAACGCCTGAGCATGTGCGGCGGATGCCAGTCCAACGCCTGGCCAGCGTCGAGCAACACGTCCCTCAGGTTCGCGTCGCGTCCGCCATTGCGCAAGTACCATTGCCGCGTCGCGAGAATTTCCAAAGGCCGGTCGCCTTTCTCGAAGAACCTTACCGCGTGGTTAATCGGTCGTGGTTCATCTCGCATGGCGCCGCAGTCACGCAACATCGAAACGAGCTGCGTACGAACCTGGGACAGGGTACGGCCGGCCAGGCCTGCGTAGGCCTGTTGGCTGCGCGGAGTCGTCAACCAGGAGGGCGTCTCAAGTAACAGGCGCCCGTCCTTTCCCAGGACTGACCGTGTGGGCAGCTGTAACTCCCGCCACCAAATCACATCGGTTAGATCGCCAAAGGTGCAGACCATCGCCAACCCGGTGCCCTTGCCGGGGTCACCCAAAGGGTGGGCCAGCAGCGGAACGTCCAGGTCAAAAATCGGCGCGCGCACGGTCTGCCCGAACCTCGCCTGATAACGAGCGTCGTCCGGGTGACCCACCAGCGCCACGCATGCCATCAGCAACTCAGGTCGAGTCGTAGCAATCTTCAGTTTGGCACCATCAGCCGCGTCGAAGCCGAGTTCGTGATACGCACCCGCAACCTCGCGCTCCTCAAGCTCTGCCTGGGCTACGGCCGTCTGGAACGTCACATCCCAGAGACACGGAGCCTCCTGGCTATACAGTTCGCCACGCTGGTAGTTACGCAGTAACGCGCGCTGACTGGCTCGTTGGGAGCGTTCATCAATGGTGGCGTATGAAAGACTCCAATCAACGGACAAGCCCAGTTGCACGAACAGTGCACGGAACGCTTGCTCATCGATGGCCGTCAGCTCATGGCACAACTCGATAAAGTTGCGCCGACTGATGACTGCAAAGTCAGCCCGTTTTAATGGAATTGACTCGGAGGGTTTGAAGCCAGGCTGGTAAGCGGCCAACGAGTCGCAACGTACGCCGTAGAAATTCTCGACCCTGCGTTCGGTCGGCAAGCCATTGTCGTCCCAACCCATGGGGTAGAACACAGCCTTGCCGCGCATCCGCTGGAACCGGGCGATGATATCGGTGTGGGTGTAGCTGAAGACATGGCCAACATGCAACGAACCTGAGGCTGTCGGTGGCGGCGTGTCGATGGAGAATACAGCGTCGCGTTGGGCGCTGTGGTCAAAGGCATACGTGCCTTCGAGCTGCCAATGCTGAGACCAGCGTGTTTCGAGGTTTTCAAGCGAGGGGGTGACGGTTTGATCGTTTAGAACTTCATCACGTTTAACGGTGACATAGCTTCCTCCTGTCAACATCATGGGGCGCAACAACGGTTGTGCGCCGAAGCAAACTTTATATTCAATCGCCTGCGGAAAGTAAAGCCCTTGAACCAGGCCATTTTTTCCACAAAATAGCGTAAAAACAGTCCGGAAGATTTCTCACATTCAACAGGTACCCTATGCACACCCCCGTCACAATCATCGGTGCTGGCCTGGGCGGTCTCATCCTGGCCCGCGTGCTGTACGTCCACGGTATTGCCGCCACCGTCTATGAAGCAGAGCCGTCGGCAACCGCACGCGCCCAAGGCGGGATGCTCGATATCCACGACTACAACGGCCAACTGGCCTTGCAGGCCGCGGGCCTGACGGACGAGTTCCGCGCGCTTATCCTGAAAGGTCGCGAGGCGACTCGGGTGCTTGATTGGCAGGGTGCCACTCTGTTGGATCAACCCGACGACGGCACAGGCGGCCGTCCCGAGGTCATGCGTGGCGAACTGCGCAAGATGCTCCTCGATTCACTGCCCGCCGGTACTGTGCGTTGGGGCCACAAGGTCAAGAGCGTGCGCGCCCTCGGCGAGGGTCGCCACGAAGTGACCTTCGCCGACGGTACTTGCGTTGCTACCCTCCTGCTGGTTGGCGCGGACGGAGCCTGGTCAAAGGTCCGGCCGCTGCTCAGCGACGCTGCCCCCGAGTACATGGGCCGCTCGTTGATCGAAACCTACCTGTATGACAGCGACGCCCGGCACCCGGCCACCTCCAGGGCGGTAGGTGGCGGTGCGATGTTCGCACTTCAACCGGGAAAAGGGATCCAGGCGCACCGTGAGACGGGCGCCACGCTGCACACCTACGTAGTGCTCACCGAATCCCAAAGCTGGTTTGCCGCCATCGATTTCACCGACACGCCAACGGCGGCGGCACGGATCGCGCAGGAATTCGCAGGCTGGTCCCCTGCCCTCACGGCATTGATCACCGACAGCGACACCGAACTGGTATGGCGCCCGCTCTTTATGCTGCCGGTTGAGCACCGCTGGGAGCGGGTGCCGGGCGTAACGCTGATCGGTGATGCCGCACACCTTGCGGCCCCGAATGGCGAAGGTGCCAACCTGGCCATGTACGATGGTGCCGAACTCGGCAAGGCCATCGCCTCATACCCTGATGACGTCGAAGCCGCCCTGGGCGAATACGAACAGGCCATGTTCCCGCGCAGCGCGCAAATGGCTGCCGAGGGGAATGAACTGCATGAGTTGCTGTTTGGTGACGATGCCCCCTATAGCCTGGTCAGCATGTTCAACGGGGCAAGTGCCTGAACAGGGCTCGATAGCCGACCGTATCGGCGGGGTCAATCACACTGGAAGGACTCAAGGACGTTATAAATTTCGGAAACCACCTGCCGTGTCGCGCCCTCGATGGTTCCTTCATTCCGGCATAACACCCAGCCGTGATCCGCAACCGCTCGCTCGAACGCCCGGGTACAGGCGACATGTTCTGCCAGCGTGTGGATCACGGTACTGCTCAGTCCGCGCCGGCGTGCCGCGGCCCGTGCCCATGAAATATCAGGGTCGGTGACGACCCCGATATGCAGGTCCGGCACTTGCACGTTTCGATCAATGTTCAACTGCAGGATTTCTGCCAGCGGGACTTCCCGGCGAAACGCGGCATCAGACGGGTACCAGCGGTCGATCAGGACGATGCTGCCTGGAGGCTGTCTAGCCAGCACGTGCCGGGAAATCCACGCGCGGCTATCAGCGAAGCGTTCACAAACCTCCCACTCCAGATCCAGGCCGGGATGCCTGGCGAGTCTGTTAACGAGGGTCATTGTTTCACTTCTGAAGGGATCGCTTTTTCTCTCGCAAAGCCGGATCACCATTCTGTTGTCAGCCCTAAGCGCTTTTGTTACGGACTCCAGCAATGTGGTTTTGCCAGTACCCTTGGGGCCATCCATGGAAACAAACAACGGACGGCCAGCCGCCTGGCTCAACACGGCTTGTCGGCCCGGCTGCGCATGGTTTCGGCGATCACCTTGGCCAGTGCAGATTGATCGAATGGCTTGGGTAAGCGCGTCAATGTGGTCTTGAGGTCCAGGGAGATTTCCGCAAAGCCCGAGGAAAGAATGATGGGAAGGTTGGGATACAACGACTCGATGTTGCCGGCAAGCTCGATCCCGGTCATGTCCGGCATTGCCATGTCTGTCACGACCAGGTCAAAGCACGCGCCTTGCGCCAGGAACGCCAACGCAGCATGGCCCTCTCCTGCCGACACAACATGATGGCCCAGGTCTTCAAGCATCGCCCCGGTGCTGATCAGCACCAGCGGGTCGTCATCTACCAGCAGAATCTCGAGGCATTGCTGATGGGCTGCATCGGGTGTATCTGCAGTTGATGCCAGCGCCGCAGACTGTGTGGTGTCGGTCACCGCCACCGGTAACCAGAGCTCTGCGGCTGTGCCCTCTCCTACCCGACTCTTCAGCACAAAGTGGCCCTGTGACTGTGCCGCCAGGCCATGCACCATCGAAAGCCCAAGCCCGGTGCCTTTTCCCGCGCCCTTGGTGGTGAAGAACGGCTCCATGGCCCGTTGCAAGGTCGCGTCATTCATCCCGGGGCCGGTGTCGGTGACAGAGATGCAAATCAGCCTTTGCGAGTCATTCGCCCCGCCGGGAAACGAATCCTCCCGCGCTGAAATCAGGATCCTGCCCCGACCTTCCATTGCGTCCCGGGCGTTGATCACCAGGTTCATCACAGCCATTTCCAGTTGGCTCATGTCGACCAATACCGGCCGCAGGATCAATGGGAACTGTGTGTCGACGTTGATGCCTGCGCCCAACATGCGGGACAGCAGGTCTGACATGTTGCGGATCAGATCGCCCACATCCACAGGCTGAGGGTCAAGCTCCTGGCGACGGGCAAAGGCCAGCATCCGCTGAGTCAGCGTTGCGCCCCGCTGGGCGCCCGCGATGGCATTATTCAGTAAGGCGCAGGTTCTCGAGTCCTGCGGGACACGCTTCTTGGCGAGTTCAAGACTCCCCAGAATCACCATCAGGAGGTTGTTGAAGTCATGGGCGATGCCGCCGGTGAGCTGGCCCAGGGACTCCATTTTCTGGGATTGGAATAACGCCTCTCGGGTTTCCTTGATCTCCTGTTGAGCCTGCACGCTTTCGGTAACGTCCCGGGTGATCTTCGCAAACCCCACCAGCTCACCCAGTTCATTCTTGATCGGGTCGATAACCACATGGGCGAGGAATCCCGTGCCGTCCTTGCGCAGGCGCCAGCCCTGCCCTTCGTAACGACCTTCCCTGACCACCGTTTCAAGGGCGCGCTGCGGGACGTTGTGGTCTACGTCCTCACGCTGGAAGAACATGGAGTAATGCCTGCCGATGACTTCTGCCGGCTGATAACCCTTGATGCGCTGGGCGCCGGCGTTCCAGGTGGTGATCACGCCGTTGGGGTCCAGCATATACAGCGCGTAGTCGGTGACGCCTTGCACCAGCAGGCTGAATTGCTGCTCGCTCTGGCGCAGCGCCTGCTCCGCGGCCTTACGCTCGGTCAGGTCCCGTGTGACCTTGGCGAAGCCAATCAACGTGCCGTCGTCGGCGCGTATCGGGTCGATGATCACCAGTGCCCAGAGACGAGTCCCATCCTTGCGGATGCGCCAACCTTCGCCCTCGAAGCGCCCTGACTGCTCGGCGCTCTTGAGTGCCCGGCCCGGCAAGTCCGAGGCCAGGTCTTCCGGGGTGTAGAACAGCGAAAAATGCCTGCCCAGCACTTCACTCTGTTCGTACTGCTTGATCTTTCTCGCCCCGGAGTTCCAACTGCGAATCAAGCCGTTCGTATCAAGCATATAGATGGCATAGTCGACCACTGCGTCGACGAGCAGTCGATACCGGTCGTCCTGATTGAAAGGCCCTTGCGCAGGATGGGATGGCATCAGGAAAGTCTCGGGACAAATGAGTGGCTTGAACCCTCAGTATGTCTAAAAAAATCCCCGGCTCACCAATTTATTCATCTGGACAGTTGTTTTGAGTCAACCGCCGCCGTTGCGCGCAAACCGTGGAATCTTCAATCCCAGGCTTTCCCGCAAGGTCGTACCTTCATAAGCCGTGCGATACACGCCGCGCTCCTGCAACAACGGGATGACCTCGTGCGTGAAGCGCTTGAACTGCTCCGGATGGCCGATGTAGATGTTGAAACCATCCACCGCGCGGGCTTCAAGCCAGTCAGCCATTTTCCGAGCGACGGTATCCGCCGATCCGACAAACGCTCCCGGGCGCAGTTGCCGCCCAAACTCCACCGCCTGGCGCAATGTAAAACCTTTCTCCCGTGCCTGATCGGCAATGCGTTTGGCCGCGGTAAAAAAGCTGCTGCGTGCCGCCTCCAGGCTCTCCTGCGGGAACGGCGCATCAAGGTCGTACTGGCTGAAATCATGCCAGCCGAAATTGCGTCCGAACTCCTTCAGCGCCAGCTCGAAACTGTGGTCGGCCTGATGGTAGTGCCGCTCGGTTTCACGCGCCTGTTCATCGGTATCGCCTACATAAATCTCGGCGCCGGGCATCACCAGCAATTGCTCCGGGTCACGGCCATGTTGCAGCGCCCTGCCCTTGATATCCCGATAGAAAGCCTGGCCCTGCTCGATGCTGGCCGCATGGGTAAAGATCACATCGGCCGTGGCCGCACCGAGGTCGCGGCCTTGTTCCGAATCGCCAGCCTGGAAGATCACCGGTTGGCCCTGGGGTGAGCGCTGGATATTCAGCGGCCCGACCACGGAAAAGTGCTCGCCCTTGTGATTCAGGCTGTGGAGTTTGGCGGGGTCGAGAAACCGGCCGGTGGCGCGGTCACGCACGAAGGCATCTTCCTCATAGGAGTTCCACAGGCCCTGCACGACCTGGACGTGTTCGGCCGCCCGGCCATAGCGAGTGTCGTAGTCATAATGTTCGTCGCGGCTGTAGTTGCCGGCGGTACCGGCGTCGCCGCTGGTGACCACGTTCCAGCCGGCGCGGCCTTTGCTGATCAGGTCGAGTGAGGCCAGGCGCCGCGCGACGTTATAGGGCGAGTTGTAAGAGGTCGTCAGCGTACCGACCAGGCCCAGGTGCCGGGTGCTTACGGCAAGTGCCGATAACAGCGTCAGCGGCTCCAGCCGGTTCAGGTAGTGGGATGGCGAACCCGGTGTGATGAATTGGCTGTCGACGATGAACATCAAGTCGAACAATGCCGCCTCGGCCTGGCGTGCAATGTCGATGTACCAGTCGACGTTGACGCTGGCATCGGCCGGCAATTGCGGGTCGAGCCACAGATTGTGGCGGCCGGGCCCGCCGCAGCCCATGGTCAGGGCGCCGAGTTTGAGCTGTCTTTTAGTCATGTCCAACGTATTCCTGGAAACGTTCAGGGCTGGGTTCTGGCGACGGCTGGTTGCAAGGACGCCGCGAAGGAGTCGTCGAACAGCTTGGCTGCCGGGTAAGACTTGACCAGTCCCTGGCTTGCGAAAAAGTCCACGGTCTTTTGTGCTTCTACAGGCGACTGGGCTGTCACCGGTTCGACCGTCGTGCGTGCCCGGGCAAACCAGGCGCGGGCAATGTCGGCATCTGCGCGGGTGCGTTTGGCCCAGGCATCTGCATACGCGTCGGCGTTGGCCGGGCTTTGGCGCGTCCAGTCACGGGCTTTCTTCAGGCGTTGGAGAAAATCGCTGATTTGCGCACGCTTGTTATCGACGGCCCTGGTGCTGGCGGCGACGAAACTCTGGGCCGGGATCAGCCCGTCTGCGGTCGCCAATACCCGTGCACCCTGGCGTTCCTGTTGGGTGACGTAGGGTTCCCAGGTGGCAATGACGTCGACCGAACCGCCTTCCAGTGCGTGGGAAGCATCCAGTGCACTGAGGTAGCGCAACTCCAGGGCGTCTTTCGGCACGCCGGCCTTATCCAGTGCGGTCAGCAGCAGTTGCTGGCTCCAGGAGCCTTTCCAGATGGCGGCGCGCTTGCCTTTGAGGTCCGCAAGGCTGTGGATCGAGGAATCCTTTTTCACCAGGATGGCCACGCCCTCGAGGTTTTGCCGGCTGATGGCAATCACCTTGATTGGCGCGCCGAGTGCACCGAGGAACAGCACGGGCGCATCGCCGAGCAGGCCGATGTCGAGGCTGTTGGTATTGAGGGCTTCCGCCACCGGAGACCCGGCGGTGAATTGCTTCCATTCAAGGGTATAGGGCAGATCATCCAGCACCCCCGCCGCTTCCATCACGGCCTGGGCGTTGTAGCTTTGGTCTCCGACCACCAGCGTTTGCGCGTTCGCGGTCAGGCACAGCAGCGTGGCGGCCAACCCGGCCGCCAGTTTTGTCAGGTAACGCACGTTCGTCTCCAGATGCCTTCTCAAGCATTGAAAGTCGATCCGCGCGTGCGGTCTCGGCAGTGTTCGTAGGGAGGGCTACGATGAGGGGCTGACGGCTGCATGTAAAATACTTATAACGCATAACCTAATTCGATATTAATGCGTTAAATGCATTTTTGTGGGTGATCGGCGCGCACGGACATTGCGTACCCGCCTGCACCACCTACACTGATTTGAATTCGGCGACTCTCGCGCCATTTTTTCAGCCGTATGGCCCGATGCCCGCGCACTCATTGCTCAACAAATAAAGCAGTTAACCAACTGATTAATCAGAGTAAATATGAAAGAGCAGCCTCGGCAGCTTGCATCGGCACGGCAACCAGTGGCGCACAGCCGCGCCCTTTTTCGACCACCCCACCTTCTGGCTCCGTTGAGCCTGCTGTGCCTCGCCCTCGCCGGCTGCACCGTCGGGCCCGATTTCTCGCGTCCTGAGGTGCCGGCGAACGCCGATTATTCACGAGAAAAACTCACCTCCACCGCCAAGGCCGATATCGACACCGGCGGTGCGGCGCAGCGGTTGATCGCCGGGATGGATATTCCCGGGCAATGGTGGACGCTGTTCCGCTCACCGGAACTGAACGCGCTGGTGGAGGAAGCCTTGCGCGCCAACCCGGATGTCACCGCCGCCCAGGCGGCATTGCGCCAGGCCAACGAGCTGGTCTATGCCGACCAGGCGTCGCTGTTTCCCTCGGTGAGCGGCAACGTGCAGAAGGCCCGCGAGAAAGTATCGGGCGTCACCTCGGGCCTGCCGGAGTCGCCGATTCTCACGGTGAGTTCGGCGTCGCTGAGCGTGTCCTACGCCCCGGATGTGTTCGGCGGCACGCGCCGGCAAATTGAATCCACCTCGGCCCAGGCCGAGTACGAACGCTTCCAGTTGGAGGCGACCTACCTCACGTTGACCTCCAATGTGGTGAACACCGCAGTCAGCCTGGCCTCTATACGCGACCAGATCGCCGCCACCGAAACCATCATTCGGCTACAGAGTGATCAGCTCGACGTCCTGCAGGCGCAGCGCCGGCTGGGTGCGATCGGTGACACCGACGTGCTCACACAGCAGACCGCGCTGGCGCAAACCCGTGCCACCTTGCCGCCCCTGCAAAAGCAGTTCGCCCAGACCCGCAACCAGTTGATGGCCTACCTCGGCCGGTTTCCCAACCAGGACCGGGACGAGCGCTTCAACCTCGCCTCCCTGCACCTGCCCGAAGAACTGCCGCTCAGCCTGCCTTCGGCCATCGTTGGCCAGCGGCCCGATGTGCGTTCCGCGCAGGCGCAACTGCATCAGGCCAGTGCCAATATCGGCGTGGCCGTCGCCAATCAGTTGCCCCAGTTCAGCATTACCGGGTCGGTGGGCTCCACGGTGGCCAGCGGGACCAAACTGTTTTCGGCGGGCAGTGGGGTCTGGAGCCTCGCCGGGTCGATCACCCAACCGATCTTTGATGCCGGCGCACTCGAACATCGCAAACGCGCTGCCGTGGCCGCCTATGACGCGTCGGCAGCCCGCTACCGTGGCACGGTGATCGGCGCGTTCCAGGACGTGGCCAACGCACTGCGGGCGCTGGAGGCGGATGCCGATGCACTCAACCAGCAGGTGGTGGCCGAGCGCTCTGCCCAAGCCAACCTGGACCTGGTGCAGGCGCAGTTCAAACTCGGTGCCGTGGCGTACATCAACCTGCTCACGGCCCAGCAAACCTACCAGAACACCGTGCTGGCCCGGGTCAGGGCGCAGGCCTCCCGCTACAGCGACACCACCGCGCTCTTCCAGGCATTGGGTGGCGGATGGTGGAACCGTGCCGATGTGGACCCTGCCACCAAGGGCCGGCCTGATCGGTTCGGCCTGCCTTCGTGGAACGAGATCATGCCGGCCAGGAACGAGGCAGCGCCTGCCGATTCGGCACGGTTCAACTGAACTGAACTCTTGAAACAGCGAGAACATCCATGGCTGACGTCATAACCGCCTCTCCCCTGCCCACCGAGCCTGGCGCACCGCGCAAGCGCCGACTGTGGCGGCCGATGATCATCATGATCGTGGTGGTGCTGGTGATTGTCGCGATCATTGCCGGGGTGAAGTTCGTGCAGATTTCGGCGCTGATCGCCCAGTCGAAAATGCCCCTGCCCGCCTCCGTGGTCACGGCCATGAAGGTGCCGTTCAGCGACTGGCAACCGAATGTCAGCGCCGTGGGCTCAATGAAAGCGGTCAGGGGGGTGGATGTGACCACTGAAGTGGGCGGCATCGTGCGCACCATCGGCTTCACGCCCGGGCAAGAAGTGGCGGCTCAGGCGCTGCTCGTCCAGCTGAATGCCGACTCGGACATCGCGCAACTGCATTCCCTTGAGGCCACGGCCGACCTGGCGGTGATCGTCCTCAAGCGTGACAAGGCGCAACTGGCGGTTAACGCCATCTCCCAGGCACAAGTGGACACTGACACCGCCGACCTCAAAGCCAAGCTCGCCGCCGCCGAACAACAGCGCGCGCTGGTGGCGAAAAAAACCATCCGCGCACCGTTTGCCGGGCGCATCGGCATCACCAGCGTCAACCCTGGCCAATACCTCAACCCCGGCGACAAGATCGCCACGCTGCAAACCTTCGATCCGATCTACATCGACTTCACGGTGCCCCAGACTCAAATGGAGGCCATCGCCATCGGCCAAGGGGTTTCGGTAACGGCCGACGGACTGTCGAATCAAACCTTCACCGGCAAGATCAGCACCATCGACACCCAGTTCGACGCCACCACGCGCAATGTCACCGTGGAAGCCACCGTCGACAACCCCAAACAGAACCTGGTGCCCGGGATGTTTGCCCGCGCCGTGGTCAACTCCGGTGCGACGCAGCGCTACCTCACCGTTCCGCAGACATCGGTGACCTACAACCCTTACGGCACCACAGTATTCATTGCCACATCGAGCAAGAACGACAAGGGTGAGGAAGTCCTCACCGCGCAACAGACTTTCATCAAGACCGGGCCGACCCGGGGCGATCAGGTGGCGATCCTGTCGGGCGTGAAGGAAGGTGACCTGCTGATCACCAGCGGCCAGATGAAGCTCAAGAATGGCTCGCCGGTGAAGGTCGATAACAGCGCCGCGCCGCTGAACGATCCTGCGCCGACTCCCCAAGAACACTAAAGGTGTCCCATGAAGCTTACCGATACCTTTATTCAGCGGCCGGTTTGGGCGATTGTCGTCTCGCTGTTCATCCTGATCCTGGGGCTGCGCTCGATCTTCGAATTGCCGGTGAACCAATGGCCACGCACCGAAAATACCGTGGTCACCATCACCACCGCCTACTACGGCGCGGACGCCTCCACCGTTGCCGGCTTTATCACCCAGCCGCTTGAATCGGCCATCGCCCAGGCCCAGGGCATCGACTACCTGTCTTCAACCAGCATCACCGGTGTCTCGACGATTACCGCCACGCTGCGGCTGAATTACGACGCGAGCAAGGCCCTCACCGAGATCAACACCCAGGTCAACTCGGTCAAGAACCAACTGCCGGCGCAGTCCCAGGAGCCGGTGCTGACGGTGGCGGTCGGGCAGACCACCGACGCCATGTACCTGGGTTTCTACAGCGACACCCTGCCCACCAACAACATCACCGATTACCTGGTGCGGGTGGTCAAGCCCAAGCTGGACTCGATCCAGGGGGTGCAAACCGCGGAAATCCTCGGCGGGCGCCAGTTCGCCCTGCGCGCCTGGATGGACCCGAACAAACTGGCGGCGCATAACGTGACCGCCCAGGACGTGTCCACTGCCCTGGCCAACAACAACTACCTGTCTGCCGTCGGTTCCACCCGCGGGCAAACGGTGACAGTCGACCTGACGGCCGGGACCGACTTGCACACGGTGGATGAATTCAAGCGGCTGGTGGTCAAGCAGAAAGGCGATGCCCTGGTGTACCTGGAGGACGTGGCCACCGTCACCCTCGGCGCCGAAAGCTACGACAGCAGCGTGGCGTTTTCCGGCAAGCGTTCGGTGTTCATCGGCATCAAGACGGCGCCGACTGCCAATATCCTGACGGTGGCCGACAGCGTGCGCGAGGCCTTCCCCGAGCTGCAATCCCAGTTGCCCACCGGGGTACGCGGCGAGATCGTGTATGACTCCACGGAGTTCATCAACACCTCGATCTATGAGGTGGTGAAGACCCTGGTCGAGGCGATGATCATTGTGTCGGTGGTGATCTACCTGTTCCTCGGCTCGTTCCGCGCGGTGATCGTGCCGCTGGTGGCGATCCCGCTGTCGCTGGTCGGGACCTTCTTCATCATGTACCTGCTGGGGTACTCGATAAACCTGCTGACCCTGCTTGCCCTGGTATTGGCGATCGGCCTGGTGGTGGACGACGCGATTATCGTGGTGGAGAACGTCGACCGGCATATCAAGGAAGAAGGCAAAGGCGTGCTGGAAGCTGCGCTGGTTGCCGCGCGGGAACTGGGTGGGCCGATCATCGCGATGACCGTGGTGCTGATCGCCGCCTACGTGCCCATCGGGCTGCGCAGCGGCCTTACCGGTGCGCTGTTCAAGGAGTTCTGCTTCTCACTGGCGGGTGCCGTGACCGTGTCGGCCGTGGTGGCGTTGACGCTCTCGCCGATGATGACCTCCCGGCTGTTCAAGTCCGGGCAGGAAGAAGGCCGGTTTGCCCGCAAGCTCGATCAGTACTTCGACTGGTTGCGGGGCCGTTACCACCGCGTACTCTCGGGCGGCCTGAACGTATGGCCGGTGCTGGTGACGTTTGGTTTTGTGCTGTTCCTGCTGGTGGCCGCCAGCGGCATGACCGCCAAAAGCGAACTGTCGCCCACCGAGGACCAGGGGCTGGTGTTCATGCAGATCAAGGGCCCGCCCACCGCCTCGCCGCAGCAGATGGAGCGCATCGCCGACCAGGCCTTCCAGATCGCCAACAAAGAGCCGGAATACGCGCAGATGTTCCAGCTGACCGGGTTGCCTATCCTCAACCAGGGCCTGGGCGGTGTGCTGCTGAAAAACTGGGGCGACCGCTCGCGCTCCCAGGCCCAACTGATATTGGAACTCCAGCAGAAATGGAACCAGGTGCCGGGCGCCACCATTGCGGCCTTCCCGCTGCCATCGCTGCCGGGCGCCCAGGGCTTGCCGGTGCAGTTCGTGATCACCACCACCGACTCGGTGGAAAACCTCAACGAAGTCGCCCAGGCCGTGGTGGCCGAGGCCCAGAAACAACAGCTGTTCTATTTCTCCGACATGGACCTGAAACTCGACAAGCCACAAGCCAAGCTGGTGGTGGACCGGGAAAAAATCGCCGCACTGGGCATGACCCAGGCCGACGTCGGTGCGGCGCTGTCCGCGGCACTGGGCGGCAACTACGTGAACTACTTCTCCACTGCCGGGCGTTCGTACAAAGTGATTCCCCAGGTGTTGCAGGTTGATCGCCTCAACCCGGACCAGATTCTCGATTACTACATCCGCACCCCATCCGGCAGCATGATCCAGGCGCGCACCGTGGCGCATATCGAAACCTCGACCCAGCCGGAATCCATCAACCACTTCCAGCAACTCAACTCGGCGACCCTGTCGGGCGTCAGCGGCGTGGCCCAGGGCGAACTGCTGGCGAAACTGAACACCATTCTGACCAATATTGCGCCGTCGGGTTACACCTCGGACTTCTCCGGCGAATCACGCCAGTTCATGCAGGAATCCGGCGGGTTCTTCGGCCTGCTGATGTTCTCAATCCTGATCGTGTACCTGGCCCTGGCGTTTCAGTTCGAGAGTTTCCGCGACCCGGTGGTGATCCTGTTCTCGGTGCCCCCTGCACTCTTCGGAGCGCTGGCGTTTATCACCATGGGCTTTGCCTCGATCAACGTGTACACCCAGGTGGGGCTGGTGACGTTGCTGGGGTTGATCACCAAGCACGGGATCCTGATCGTGCAGTTTGCCAACGAGTTGCAGCGCGCCGGTCACAGCAAGCGCGAGGCCATAGAAGAAGCCGCCGGCGTGCGTCTGCGGCCGATCCTGATGACCACCGCCGCCATGGTGCTGGGCGTGGTGCCGCTGGTGTGGGCCTCCGGTGCCGGGGCTGCGGGACGGCATGACATGGGCCTGGTGATCTTCGCCGGGTTGTCGATCGGTACCGTGCTGACACTGTTCATGGTGCCGGCGATGTATATGTTTATTGGTTCAACGCACCATCAGGAGACGGAACAGCCGGTCCCCGTGTAGGAGCGAGCTTGCTCGCTCCTGCAGTGGATCAGTGGGTCAGATCACTACCCGCAGCGCCAAGCCTTCATACGCATCCAGGGTGATGGTGAAATCACCCTCGGGTGTCAGATCGCCCTCCACCCGCTCATTGATGATGTCCACCACCGGCCCGGGCGCAATATCGGGCAGGTGCAGGGTTTCAGTAATCGGCGTCGAGCCGAAGTTCAGCGCCGTGATCTGGGTACCTTTGCCCGCCGGCAGCTCGTGCACCATGATCAACAGCCCCGGGTGCTGCACATCCGGCACCAGGATCTGGCGGCTGGCGGCGATGTCGTAGGCTCGGCGCACCGCGAGGATTCTTTGCAGTTGCGAGGCAAACGAATCCGGGTCGGCCAACTGGCTGATCAGGCTGCCATACAAGGTTTTCGGGCGTGGCATCTGCCCGGCGGATTGCTCCGCATCCGGATTCAGGTCCACCAGGTCATAGGCGCCGCGATGGATCCAGCGTGTGTCGCCATCCAGCATCAAGTGGGCCACCTCCTGCGCCGGCAACGGCAATGCGCCCACCAGGTCCCAGCCGGACAGTGCAAACACCCCCGGTTGCATCGCGTTGTACATCACCAGCAGCAGGTGAATCTGGCGGATCTGCTGGATATCCGCCGGGGTAATCGCCTCAAGGTCGCGAATACCCAGCGCCGCCGTGATGATGCTGGCGGTGGTGCAGGACACGCCATTGGTCACGAACTTCAGGTTATACGGCGCGTGTTCGCCAGCCAGGCGTTCGTACATCTGCTCACGGATATGCTCGCGCAGGATGCCGCCGGGAAAGGTCTGCCCCTGATAGAGGTAGGTGTCATGGGCGTGCAACGTCCAGAAGTGCACCAGTTCCAGGGTCAGCTCGTCATGGTTCTGCAAGGCGTGGATCAGCGAGCCGGGGTCGATGCCCAGGGTGTGCATCTCCCGCAGCATCAGGCGCAGGAACTCGGTGTCGCCCATCAATAACGCGTGCTGGTAAGCCGGGCGCGTGATGAAGTCGTAGGACAGGTCGGCGCCGCCGTGGGACATGGCGGCGATGTCGTCCACCGTCAGGTTCAGTTCCTGGAAGCTGAAACCGCCCGCCTTGCGAATCGCGCCGCCCAGGATCTGGTTGCCGGTGATGGACAGCGGATGGCTTTCAGACCAGGCGTTACCTTCCAGTTTTCGTTCCACGCCAAGGAAACCGTTGGCGTCCAGGCGCAGGATTTTCGCCCCCATTACGTCGATGGCGTGCAGGGCGTCGCCGATGATCATCTGCTGCGCGGCGAAGGTCGGGTCCAGCCAGTTCAGCGATGGTTGCCCTTCCTTGAAGTAATGCAGGTACACCCAGCGGCGGGGCTTGCCGTCCACGCCGATGACCACATCAGTCGCGCTCCAGTCGGTTTCCTTGACCCCGGGTTCGAAGAAGATCACCCGTTGCAACTGGCCGACGATGTAGTGCTTGTCCCTGAGCACGTCGACCTGCTGCGGGCTGAGGTTCTGCGCATCGCGGCCCTCGCTGATATCGGGCAGCAGCGGCCAGTCTTCTTCGCGGATCTCCACCATGTGGTAGAGCCCGGGATAGTCCTCGTAGGCCATCTCGGCCAGGCGGAAGTCCGCGCCCTTGCCGGTGTGGGACGGAATCACATCGTCAATGATCACCGCGTTGTGCGCGGCGGCCATGCGGGCCAGCGCCTGAAGCTGGGCTTCGGTGCCCAGTTGCGGGTCGATGTCGAAGCTGATGCGGTCAAAATTGCCGTCAATGGTGGGGGTGTGCTCGGTGCCGGATAGACCGCCCGAGCGTTTCAGCGGGCCGTTATGGATGCCCTGTATGCCGATTTTCGACAGCGCGTGCCACAAGGTTTCATCGCCCAGGGCCTCCAGTACGCTGCCGTTCTCGCGGGTGACGATGGACGCCGGATAGGCCGTGAACCACACCGATGCCAGGGCCGAAGCATCACGGGGCCGGGTATGCGCATACGGCTGTTGCCACAACCGGCCTTGCCCCGAATAAAGCCTGGCGCGTTGCTTGGCGGCATGCAGCATCGATTGTTCCACCAGCCAGGCCACATGTTTCTTATCGGCGTCCGTCATAAATCAATCACCTGCACCCATGAAGTAGTCGGTTGCGGTGGCTGCATATGAACCACCGTTCGTTACTGTATGAGGCCCCGGGCGGCGATTCGTTGCATCCGGGATGGCGACCCTTCCCCGGCCTAGACCCAGCCGCCGTCCACAATGAAGTTCTGTGCGGTACACATCGCCGATACATCAGAGGCCAGGAACAGCGCCATATTGGCGATATGTTCCGGCTCCACACTGCCCGGCAGGCACTGGCTGCGGGCGATCAACTCCCGGGCCGCGTCATCCACCCACATCGCCAGTTGTTTCTCGGTCATCACCCAGCCCGGCACCAGCGTATTGACCCTGATACGGCTGGGCCCAAGCTCCCGCGCCAGGGCCCGGGTCATGCCGTGGGCGGCGGCTTTGCTGGCGGCATATACCGGGTAGCCGCTGGAAGCCATCATCCAGCCGATGGAACCCAGGTTGATGATCGACCCGCCGCCTGCGGCCTTCATCATCGGCACCACGGCCCGGGCCGCGAAAAACCCGTGCTTCAGGTTGACCGAAATCAGTTGGTCGAACCGCTCCGAGTCGATTTCATCCAGGGTGTGCCGAACGTCGTTGGCGGCATTGTTCACCAGCACGTCGATCGGTCCAAGGCTCTGCGCCAGGCACGCTATCGCGGCCTTGTACGCGATCTCGTCGGTGATATCGCAATGGGCGAATTCGACGGCATGGCCCTCGGCCGACAATATCGCCGCCAATCGGTCGCCCTGCCCTTGCGCCCGGTCCACGAAGGCTACCTTGGCCCCCTGGCGTGCGAAGGCACGCACCATGGCCTCGCCTATCCCGGAAGCACCGCCGGAGATCAGCACGGTTTTATCCCGCAGGTCCGGGTACATCGCCTGCGCGCCGGGCTGTTTTTCAGTGTTCATGGGGCAGTCACTCCGCTGTATTTAGTCTTATTTTATATTGCATGTTTTGCGATATTGGCTATAAATCAGCCCTGCAGCCGAATAAATAGTAGAACTATTTAATCAACAACAATAAAGGTAGCTCAGTCATGCGGCAATCCCGATTCCTGCTTACCGGCCTTGGCCTCTCCCTGGCGGTGGCCAGCCTGGGCGCTCAGGCGGCTGGCTTGTCCAGCGAACACAAACCCTTCGGCAAAACCAATGACGGCACCGCCGTCGAGCAGTATGTATTGCGTAACAGCCATGGCGTACAAGCCACGGTCATCACCTATGGCGCGGTCTTGCAGTCGCTGAAAGTACCCGACAAACACGGCCAGTTCGCCGACGTGGTGCTGGGGTTCGATGACGTCCAGGGCTACCAGGCCGGTACCGCGTTCTTCGGCGCGACCATCGGCCGTTTTGGCAACCGCCTGGACAAGGGCAGCTTTGAACTGGACGGCAAACGCTATCAAGTGCCCCTCAACGACGGGCCGAACTCGCTGCACGGCGGCCCGCAAGGTTTCGACAAGCATGTGTGGAAAGCCCAGCCGGTCAAGCAGGACGATTCGGTGGGCGTGACCCTGAGCTACCTGTCCAAGGACGGCGAGATGGGTTTCCCCGGCAACCTGAAAGTCGATGTCACCTATAGCCTCAACGACAAGAACGAACTGCACATCGACTACAAGGCCACCACCGACAAACCCACGGTGCTCAACCTCACCAACCACAGTTACTTCAACCTCGCCGGCGCCGGCAGCGGTGATGTGCTCAAGCAGGTCGCCACCCTGCATGCCAGCCATTACACCCCGGTCAACAGCACCCTGATTCCCACCGGCGAACTGGCCCCGGTCGCCGGCACGCCGATGGACTTTCTCAAGCCCACTGCCATCGGCCAGCACATCAAGGACGATCATCCCCAGCTGAAATTCGCCGAACCTAAACAAGGTGGCTTTGACTTCAACTGGGTGCTGGATGCCAAGGGTGATATCGGCAAACTGGCCGCCGACGTTCGTGACCCGCAGTCCGGTCGCCGCTTGCAACTGTATACCAGCGAGCCTGGCGTGCAGTTCTATACCGGCAACTTCCTCGACGGGACGATCAAGGGCAAGGGTGGCAAGCCTTACGCCCACTGGAGTGCGTTCACCCTGGAAACCCAGCATTTTCCCGACGGCCCCAACCAGCCGAGCTTCCCCTCTACCCGTCTCGATCCTGGCCAGACCTACACGCAGAATACCGTGCTGAAATTCTCTGCTGACTAAACCTGTGGGAGCTGTCGAGCTTTGGCGAGGCTGCGATGACGTCGGCACTATCAATATCCAAGGTACCTGACCCACCGCTATCACAGCCTCCGCTGAAGCTCGACAGCTCCCACAGTACCGGCGTTAGCAGGGCTGCCGGGAAACGTCAGCGGCCATCAGTTCCACAAACCGATCTTTTCCAGCTCCTGTTTGAAGTTCTCGCGGGTGATCAGCGTCACCTCATCCATCGCCGTGTACTTCGGCGGCTCCTTACCCGTAGTGACCCACTCGAACATCATGCTCGCGGTGTTGTAGCCCTCGATGTGCGGGCTGGGCAGCATCGAGCCGAAGAAGCCGCTGTTGGCTTTCTTCAATTCGCCAATGGCATCGGTGCCGTTGATGCCGATGCCGATGACATTCGCCGCCGCAAACCCGGCGCTTTCGGTGGCGCGCACGCCGCCAAGCACGGTGTTGTCATTCATGCCGCCGATGATCAGGTTTTTCGCGCCGCCGGGCAGCTTGACCAGCGCCGAGTTGGTGGCGTCCATGCTGCCGGGGACGTCGAGGGTCTTGAGGGCTGCGTACAGGATGTGGTCATCCGGAATACCCGCAGCCTTCAGGGATTTGACCGAGCCATCAGTGCGCTTTTTACCGGTATCGAGTTCGTTGTAGGTGTTGATCACCGCATAGGTGTCCTTCCAGTCCCAGCCACGTTTTTTCGCTTCAGTGGCCATGGCACTGCCCTGCTTCTCGCCCACTTCAAACGCGGCCATGCCCAGGTAAGGCACGTCTTCCATGAAGTTGCCCTTGGCGTCCACAAAACGGTCATCCACGGCGATCACTTTCAAGCCGTTGGCTTTGGCCTTGGCCATGATCGCCGGGCCGAGGGACACGTCCGGCGGGCAAATCACAAAACCCTTGGCACCGTTGGCCGCCAGGCTGTCGATAGCCGAGAGGGTTTTCTCGCCGTCGGGCACGGCGATCTTGATCACCTCGAAGCCCTTGTCCTTGCCGGCCTTTTCGGCGAAGGCCCATTCGGTCTGGAACCAGGGCTCTTCCGCCTGCTTGACCAGAAAGCCGATCTTCACCGGCTCGGCCGCCAGCAACAGGCTGCTCAGGCCGACGGCGGACACCGCCACAGCGGCGCAGCACAGGGAACGGATACCACGACGACGATTCATAGGGTGACTCCTTGTTGTTGTTTTTGAGTGCGTTAAACAGCCTGTTGGTTATCCTGCAAAGCGGTGGCAGGTTTTCCCCGGCACATCGACCTCAATGGCCAGCACCGCACCGTCCAGCGGGTGATCCAGCGGGCTGGCGGCACTGGTGATGTACAAGGTCTTGAGGTCGGGGCCTGCGAACACGCAACTGGTGGGACGGCTGACCGGCAATTCGATGACCCGGTCAACTTCACCGTCCGGCGTCAGCCGCAGCAGGCAGCTGCCGTCCCAGCGGGCGTTCCAGATATAGCCTTCGGCGTCCATGGCCGAGCCGTCCGGGCCACCCCGGGAGTGAGGCCCGAACCAGACTTGCGCAGGTGCGAGCTGGCCCTGTTCATTAATCGGATATTGATAGAGCGTGCCGTCCAGGCTGTCGCCGAAATGCACGTGGGTGGCGGCGTCGTTCCAGAGCAAGGTGTTGGGAATGCCCAAGCCTTGCAGCAACGGCGTGACCTGCCCGTCGGTATCGACCCGGAACAGGCCGCCGGAACGTCGCAGCACCGGCAAGTCTTCACCGTGCTCGCCGATGTTGTTCTGCATGGTGCCCAGCCACAGCCGGCCCTGGGCGTCGCAGCGGGCTTCGTTGGCACGGTTGCCCGCTTGCGGATCGGCGACGCAAAGCAAGGTCAGGCGCGGATCGCTCGGCGTCGAATCGAGGTCGAGACGATACACGCCGCTGCTCAGGGTCACCAGTGCATCGCCGCTGGCGCACGGAATAAACGCCGAGACCGGCTCAGGCAATTGCCAGGTGTGCAATTGCCCGCCCTGCAGGCGCAAGGCCTGCTGGCCGATGATGTCCACCCAATACAAGGCCTGGCCCGGTACATCCCAGAACGGCCCTTCGCCCAGCCGAGCCCGGTGCGGTGTGACTGCGGTCCACGACATGAAACCTCCTGCTTTCTTGTTGTTTTCAGGTGGTACCGGTTACAGCGCGTCGCGCGACGGCTGCCCATCTACCAGACGCTGAATGCGCAACGGGTTGGCATTCTTCAGCGCGTCGGGGAGCAGGCTATCAGGGTAATTCTGAAAGCACACAGGTCGCAGGAAACGCTCGATCGCCAGGGTGCCCACGGAAGTGCCACGGGCATCCGACGTTGCCGGATACGGCCCGCCGTGGACCATCGCGTCACACACCTCGACGCCCGTGGGGTAGCCGTTGAGCAGGATGCGGCCAACCTTTTGCTCCAGCAGCGGCGTCAACTCGCCGAACTGGGTGAAATCCGCCGGCTCGCCGATGATCGTCGCGGTCAATTGGCCGTGCAGGCCGTGCAACGCCGCAGCGAGTTGGGCCTGGTCGGCGACTTCCACGAACACCGTGGTGGGGCCGAACACTTCCTCCTGCAACACTTCATCGCCGTTGATCAGCAGGCTGGCGTCCGCTTTGAATAGCTGTGGCTGCGCCTGATTGCCGGTTTGCGTCTGGCCCGCCAGGTGCTCGATGCGAGGATGGGCCAGCAGCGTGTGCAGGCCTTTGCCGTAGCTGTTCAAGGTGCCGGCATTGAGCATGGTTTGCGCGGGCTGGCCGCCGATCAGTTGGGCGACCTGTTGGGTGAAGCCTGTGAACGCTGGGGAGGCAATCCCGATCACCAGGCCCGGGTTCGTGCAGAACTGGCCGCACCCCTGCACCACCGAGGCGACCAGGTCGCGGGCGATGGTGTCTGCCCGGGTTTGCAGGGCCTGGGGCAAGACGATCACCGGGTTGATGCTGGACATCTCGGCGAACACCGGGATCGGTTGCGGGCGTGCCGCCGCCATATCGCACAACGCCCGGCCGCCCTTGAGCGAGCCGGTGAAACCCACGGCCTGGATCGCTGGGTGCTTGACCAGCGCTTCCCCCACACCGCCGCCGAAGATCATGTTGAACACGCCGCCGGGCATACCTGTGCGCTCGGCCGCCCGCATGATCGCATCGGCGACCCGCTCGGCGGTGGCCATGTGGCCGCTGTGGGCCTTGAACACCACCGGGCAACCGGCCGCCAGCGCGGCGGCGGTGTCGCCACCGGCAGTGGAAAAGGCCAGGGGGAAATTGCTCGCCCCAAACACCGCGACCGGCCCCAGGCCGATGCGGTATTGGCGCAGATCCGGGCGCGGCAAGGGCTGACGATCCGGCAGCGCCTGGTCGATCCGCGCGCCGTAGAAATCACCGCGCCGCAGTACCTTGGCGAACAACCGCATCTGGCCGCTGGTACGACCGCGCTCACCCTGGATACGCCCGGCGGGCAATGCCGTTTCGCGGCAGACCAGGGCGACAAAGTCATCACCCAGGGCGTCCAGTTCATCGGCTATCGTCTCCAGGAACGACGCACGATGCTGCGCGCTCAGGCTGCGATAGGCCGGGTAAGCCTGAGCGGCGGCGTTCGCCGCGGCGTCGACCTCCTGCGCGGTGGCCTGGTAGAAATCAAAGGGCAATGCCTCGCCACTGGTGGCGTCGATGCTCTGCAGGGTGATGCTGCCGGCAGCGCTGCGCTGGCCGCCGATGTAGTTGTGGCCACAAATCCGGGTCATGCCTGTCTCCTTCAAAGGGTGCCTATGCCGCCAGGTGCCACGCCGCTGTTGGCCACGGCAATGCCGTTGATCAATGGCGCGCCGAATTCGGCCTGGCTGATTTCGAACACATCGCCTGGCTGGGTACGAATGCCGTCGGCAAACGACAAGGTGGCGGTGCCGAAGAAATGGATATGCACGTCACCTGGGCGCAGGAACTGGGTGTATTTGAAATGGTGGTATTCAAGGTTTTCGAGGCTGTGGCACATGTTGGCTTCGCCACTGAGGAATTCGTGCTGCCACAACACCTCGCCATTGCGCACGATACGGCTGGTGCCCGCCAGGTGCCGGGGCAGTTCACCTAGGCGCAACTCGGGACCGTAGCTGCAACTGCGCAGCTTGGAGTGGGCCAGGTACAGGTAATTCTTGCGCTCCATCACGTGGTCGGAAAACTCGTTGCCCACCGCGTAGCCCAGGCGATACGGCTTGCCGTCGTGACCAATCACATACAGCCCGGCGATTTCCGGCTCTTCGCCGGCGTCTTCGGCAAACGCCGGCCACGGGAATGGCTGGCCCGGACGCACCACGATGCTGCCGTCGCCCTTGTAGAACCATTCCGGCTGCACACCGGCCTGGCCAGCAGCCGGTTTGCCGCCCTCCACGCCCCATTTGAAGATGCGCATGCTGTCGGTCATCGCGCTTTCGTCACTGGCGTTCTGGTGCATCTTGTCCCGCGCCGACGCACTGCCCAGGTGGGTCAGGCCGGTACCGCTGACCAGCGTGTGGGCCGGGTCCGGGTGATCCAGCGGTGGCAAGATCTTCTGCGCGGCCAGCAGTTTGGCGTAGTCGTGGCTCTCGGCCAGGCCGAGGTGGTCTATGTGCTGTTGCAGGGTGACGCCAGCCTCGATGGCGGCGAGTGCCAGGTCGCGTACCGTGCGGGCGGCCCGCACCTCGCGTACCTGATCGCCGTCGACCACGCCCACTCGGCGTTCGCCGTTGTTCAATTCAAACTGCACTAACCCCATGAGTGTTCTCCTGATTGCCAATTAAGTACGCGTGGCGCCACGGGCGCTGGCGGCGAACTGGTCGGGCGGCAGCACGTGCCTGCGCTCCAGCAACCGATAGACCACCCCGGTCAACACCACCCCGAACAGCATCACGCACGCCAGGAAGTACAAGCCCGACGCAAGGTTTCCGGTGTACTCCTTGAGGGCGCCGATCACGAACGGCCCGATGTAGCCGCCGAGGTTGCCCACCGAGTTGATCAAGGCGATGCCCGCCGCTGCACTCGCGCCGGCAAAGAAACGTCCCGGCAAGGTCCAGAACACCGCCGTGCAAGAAAACAGCGCAAACGCCACCAGGCACAGCGCTGCCAGTTGCCACAGCGGCACTGTCAGCCAGGCGCTGAGGAACAGGCCGATGGCGCCCAACACGTAGAGCACGGCAAGATGACCGTAGCGATCATTCAGGCGATCGGAACTGCGCGGGACGATCAGCAAACCGATGATCCCGAAGATGTAGGGCACTGCCGACACAAACCCGGTGGTCAGGTCGCTGCCGCCAAACTGCTTGATCAAGGTCGGCAGCCACAGGCCCAGGCCATAAATGCTCAAGGTCACCGGCAGGTAGAACAGCGCCAGCAGCAACACGCGTTTGTCCTTCAGCGCATGCAGCGGGTTGCCGTGCCGGGTCTGGCCGTAGGCTTGCAGGTCTTTGGCCAGCTCGCCGGTGAGCCAGGCCTTCTCCGCCTGGTCCATCCATTTCACCTGTTGCGGCCCATCCGGCAGGTAGCGCAGCACCGGCCAGGTCAGCAGGATCGCCGGGGTGCCGATGACGATGAACAACCACTGCCAGCCGTGCAGGCCGAGTATCCCGTCCATGCCGAGCAAGCCGCCCGCCACGGGGCCGGTGATCATCATCGCGATGGGTTGGGACAGGATGAACAGCCCGAGGATCTTGCCGCGGTGCCTCACCGGGAACCATTGGGTGATGTAGTAGAGGACACCCGGGAAGAACCCGGCTTCGGCGGCGCCCAGCAGAAAGCGCATCACATAGAAACTGTGGGGGCCCTGGACGAATGCCATGCCGATGGTAATCGCGCCCCAAGTCACCATGATTCGTGCGAACCAACGCCGCGCGCCGAAACGGTCGAGCATCAGGTTGCTGGGGATTTCCAGCAGGAAGTAGCCAATAAAGAACAGCCCTGCTCCCAGCCCATACGCCGCATCGCCGATGCCGACATCCGCGCCCATGTGCAATTTGGCGAAGCCCACGGCCGAGCGATCCACGTAGGCAATCAGGTACAGCAAGATCAGGAAGGGAATCAGTTTCAGCGTGATGCGACGTATCAGCCGCTGTTCCTGGCTCATGTGAGCGGTCTCCGATTGTTATTTTTATAGAGCGTTTCGGGTCGCCTCTCGCGGAAAACCGCCAGGGCCAGGCCTCGTTGAATCGGACTATATAGTAATACTATTTAATCAACAACACTTCCAAACACCCGAATTTACGCCTATGTTAAGCCGAGAATGGATCAATATAGTCTTACAATAAGAGAGTCAGCCATGTCCGAGAAAAAGCCCGTCCTGCGCTCCGCCAGCTGGTTTGGTACCGCCGATAAAAACGGCTTCATGTACCGCAGCTGGATGAAAAACCAGGGGATTGCCGATCATCAGTTCCACGGCAAACCGATCATCGGGATCTGCAATACCTGGTCGGAGCTGACGCCCTGCAACGCGCACTTCCGCCAGATTGCCGAGCATGTGAAACGCGGCGTGATCGAAGCCGGTGGCTTTCCAGTGGAATTTCCGGTGTTCTCCAACGGCGAATCGAACCTGCGCCCCACCGCGATGCTCACCCGTAACCTGGCCAGCATGGACGTGGAGGAAGCCATTCGCGGCAACCCCATCGACGGCGTGGTGCTGCTGACCGGCTGTGACAAGACCACCCCGGCGCTGCTGATGGGCGCCGCCAGTTGCGACGTGCCGGCGATCGTCGTCACCGGCGGGCCGATGCTCAACGGCAAGCACAAGGGCCAGGACATCGGCTCGGGCACCGTGGTGTGGCAGCTCAGCGAACAGGTCAAGGCGGGCACCATTACCCTCGACGATTTCCTCGCGGCCGAAGGCGGCATGTCCCGCTCGGCGGGCACCTGCAACACCATGGGCACCGCCTCGACCATGGCCTGCATGGCCGAAGCACTCGGCACTTCCCTGCCCCACAACGCGGCGATTCCCGCGGTGGATGCGCGGCGTTATGTACTGGCGCACATGTCCGGCATGCGTGCGGTGGAGATGGTGCGTGAAGACCTGAAGCTGTCGAAGATCCTGACCAAGGAGGCTTTCGAAAACGCGATTCGCGTCAACGCAGCCATCGGCGGCTCGACCAACGCCGTGATTCACCTGAAAGCCATCGCCGGGCGCATCGGCGTCGAGCTCGACCTGGACGACTGGACCCGCATGGGCCGTGGCATGCCGACCATCGTCGACCTGCAGCCGTCCGGGCGCTTCCTGATGGAGGAGTTCTACTACGCTGGCGGCCTGCCGGCGGTGCTGCGCCGCCTCGGTGAGGCCAACCTGATCCCGCACCCGAATGCCTTGACCGTCAACGGCAAGTCCCTCGGCGAAAACACCCGGGAAGCGCCGATCTACGGCCAGGACGAAGTGATCCGCACCCTCGACAACCCGATCCGCGCCGACGGCGGCATTTGTGTGTTGCGGGGCAACCTCGCGCCACTGGGTGCAGTCCTCAAGCCTTCGGCTGCCAGTGCCGAACTGATGCAGCATCGCGGGCGTGCCGTGGTGTTCGAGAACTTCGACATGTACAAGGCACGGATCAACGACCCGGAACTGGACGTGGATGCCAACTCGATCCTGGTGATGAAAAACTGCGGGCCCAAGGGTTATCCGGGCATGGCAGAAGTCGGCAACATGGGCTTGCCGGCCAAACTGCTGGCCCAGGGCGTGACCGACATGGTGCGGATTTCCGATGCGCGCATGAGCGGCACGGCCTACGGCACCGTGGTGTTGCACGTGGCGCCGGAAGCGGCGGCCGGCGGCCCGTTGGCCGCGGTCAAGGAAGGCGACTGGATCGAACTCGATTGCGCCAATGGCCGCCTGCACCTGGACATCCCGGACGCCGAACTGGCGGCCCGCATGGCCGACCTTGCGCCGCCCGAGCAACTGATTGTCGGGGGTTACCGGCAGCTGTACATCGACCACGTATTACAGGCAGACCAGGGCTGCGACTTCGACTTCCTGGTGGGCTGCCGTGGCGCCGAAGTGCCGCGTCATTCCCACTAATTGGGACGGGAGCAATGCTATGATGCCGCGTATTTCGCCAGAGTAGCCTCCCTGTTATGGATCAGCAGCCGACCAAGCCGCGCAAGAGCATGCACGCCCAAATCGTTCAGGACTTGGGCATGCACATCGTTTCCGGGCGCTTCAAGCCGGAAGAACGGTTGCCCATGGAGGCCACCTTGTGCGAGGAGTACAAGGTCAGCCGCTCGGTATTGCGTGAGGCGACTCGGGTGCTGAGCGCCAAGGGCCTGGTGATTTCCAAGCCCAAGGTCGGCGCTGTGGTGCGCCCTCGGGTGCAGTGGCACTTGCTGGACCCGGACGTGCTGACCTGGCTGATGCAGTCGACACCCCACAGCGAGTTTTTCAACACCCTGGCCGGTGTACGTCGGATCCTCGAGCCGGAAATCGCCGCGATGGCCGCGACCACCGCCACTGACGCCGACATCGCCACCATCGAAAAAGCCTACCTCGGCATGGAAACCGCCAATACCCACGAAACGTTGCTGCAGGCCGACCTGGACTTCCACCGGGCGATTGCCGATGCGACCCGCAACGACTTGCTGGCCTACATGTGCAATATGCTGTCGCTGCCACTTCGCGAGTCCATCAACATCACCAACCGTCGCCCCGACATCCAGGGCCTCAGCCTGCCCCGGCACAAAGCGATCCTCACCGCGATCAAGAACCGTGACGCCCTCGGCGCGCGGCATGCCTCCCTGGTGCAACTGGACGATACCCGGGTGGCGCTGGACACCGTGATGAACGTGCTGACGCCGCTGTAGCGCCAGGCAACCCACCGTCAAGTCGAGGCCGCCCTTGGATTACTTCGCTGCGTTAACCGCCTTTGTCGAAGCCGCCGAGGGCAATAACTTCTCCCGTGCCGCCGACCGGCTTGGCATCAAGGCTTCCACGGTTTCACGCTACGTGAAGGACCTTGAACAGGACCTCGGCATCGCCTTGTTCAACCGCTCTACCCGTACGCTGCACCTGACCGAGGGTGGCCAGACATTCCTGACGCACGCACGCCGGGTGCTGGACGAGCTGGAACAAGCCAAGGCGGCCACCTCCGCGCTGAACGAACAACCACGGGGCGTGCTCAAGCTCAACCTGCCGCCCGCCTTTGCCCGCCACCATATCCTTCCCACCTTGAATGCCTTCCTGGCCCGCTACCCGCAGATCAAGCTGGAACTGGTGCTGGACGACAGCCACGTCAACCTGATTCATGCCGGCGCGGACCTGGCGATCCGCATTGGCACCCTGGCGGATTCCACGTTGAAGGCACGCAAGATCTGCGATGAGCGCTACCGGCTGGTGGCCAGCCCGGCGTTTTGCCGGGAGTATCCGGCGCCGGTCAACCCTGCCGACCTGGCTGCCATGCCGGCGATTCTGGGGGCGGCTGACAGCGCATTTGCCAACGGGCGTGAGGTGTCACCGCTGGTGCATAAAGACAGCATCCGGATCAACGACCTGGACGCACAATTGATCGCCGCACAACAGGGCCTGGGATTTGCCTTGCTGCCCGACTGGCTGGTAGCCAAACCCATTGAAACCGGCGAGTTGCTGGTGTGGTTGCCTGAGTGGGATATCCGCATCGCAGGCCGTGAATCGGCGGTTTGGTTCGTGTATCCACCCAAGCGCATCGTGTCTTCCAAAGTGCGGTGCTTCATCGACTTTATCGTCGAGCAGATGGGCGAAACACCGCACTGGCAGCGTTTCAACTGAAGCGGATATCCAGCGACCGCAGATAGGTTTGCAGCCCCGCATCCTGGATCGGAATCAGGAAGGCTTCCGTATCGGACTCGTTGAAGTGAGCATGCCAGTAGCCTGGCGGGGTGACGAACGCCAGGCCCGGCGACCAGTCGACCCGCACCGGGTTGCGGATCTGCCCATCGGCGTCCAGTTCGGTGCCCACCAGCGAATAGCAGCCCTTGGGGCAATCAATGATGAAATCCAGCGCAATCGACTGGTGTCGGTGGGGCTTCTGAATCGACCCCGGCGGCAGGATGCCGTACATCGCCCACAGCACATGGGTCACGGTGCGAGTCTGCGGGAAGTTGCGATTGCCCAGCAGGATGCTGATACGGCTACGGTCCTGGGCGCGGGGATCATCGGCCGCTTCGCGCAGTTTTGCGTTGGCCAGCTCCGCGGGATACAGCGTCGGCACGAAGCGATCGGCACTGCGGATCACGCCCAGGTAACGCAACAGCGGCTCATCGTGGACGTAATACAGGCGCGCATCCTCCGATGCGCTGAACTGCGCTTGCTGCAGACCTGGCAGCGCAATGAAGCAGCCTTTGGTCCAGTCGATGCGGTGCGCGCCCTGAACCACACTGCCCTGCCCGGCGATGACATAAAACACCTGTGAGGTGGCGTTGGGGTGCAGTTCCAGCGTATCGCCGGCGTTCAGGCGAATGAAGTTCGCACACAGCCCCGGACCGGTGGCCGGACCTTCGCAACCCAAGGCATCGCTGAGGTCCAGCGGCACTACCCGAGAGGGCCCACTGTCGTACAGCGAGGCCGGGAAGCTGTGATAGGGAATGCGGGTGATCAGGTTGGCGCTGATGGGATTGGCGGCCTTGCTGTATTCAAAGTATTCGGCATCGAGCAGGTGCAGCGGTTGGGTATCGGCCACGTCAGGCTTGAATTCGCTATTCATTATGATCACCTCAATCTACGACTGGATTTCGCATGCCCCGTAGGACGTTGCGACGGTGACAGAACTATAGGCACTGTACGGCAGTGGATTAACCCCCCAAGTCGCACAGCAGTTGTGCGACCAGGGGCAGGTAAATTGTTAAAAGTAGTACTTGGCGACCAACTCATACTCATCCTGCCCCGTATAGTCGCCTTGCTTGTTCCTGGCCATATCGAACTTCCTCTCCAGGCCAATCGCCAAAGTGTCATGCAAGGTGATCAGGGCAAAACCGGCCACCGAGTAGCCGCTGCGCCCTGAGCTGTTCTTGTCCGAGAACAGGTTGATCCCGCCATACGCCTTGAAGAATCCCAGCTCGCCCATTTCCGGAAACGAATAGCTGCTGTAAGACTCCAGTGCCTTAGCCTCGCGATAACCACTGGCGGTGGGCGCTGATGCATTCAGGTTGCGGTACTCGCCGTAAACCACCGCGTGATACCAGGGCGCATTGGTGTAGGTCACCCCCGACAACCAGCCTTCGACATTCGGGTGCCGAGTGTTGAGTTGAGCGTGGCCGTCCAGTGAACGCTCGCTCATTTCGGTGTAGCCGTAGGCCAGGCGCAATGACCAATGATCCGCCGGGCGCCAGACAGTACCCACCTGGTACAGCGCATTGCGGGAGCTGTCGACGAATTTGCCGGCGCCCACGCTGCTGGGGTTGACGGAGTTGTGTACCGGGCCGGTGCCCAGGCCATACATCACGCCAAATTCGAAATCGTCGCTTCTTACCCGGTAATACAGGGTTTTGTTCGGCCGGGAGAAGCCCAGCAACTGGTTGCCGCCATACCCATTGAACGTGCCCTGCCCTTTAGTGCCGTAGCCCAAATACCAGTCGGTGATCGAACCCACCATGTCGAAGGTCAGGGACTTTTGCTGACCGTAGCTCAGTTGCCCCCAGCGCGCATTGCGCACGAACACATACTGGAAACGCTTGGTCTGGGCGGCGGTGCCGTCGTAGTAGAACGGGTCGTAGGCCCATTCCTGACGCATGCCCACGGCCCACTGCGAGTCGAGCTGGTGGGTGTAGATCATGTTGATCCGGTGGCCGATGCTGCCGGTGTGACGGCCCTGGATGTAGACCTTGTCGTTTGACGCGAAAATGCCCTGGGCGTGCAGCTCCAACCGATCGCTGTCGGTCTTGATCAGATCGATGGCCATGGCTGGCTGCACGCTGCACAGCGCCAGGAAGCACGCCAGGATAAAACGATGACGCACGCAAAAGCCTTGTCCAGTTGGACGAACAGAGAAATTCATCGGTGAAAGCTCCCGCTGCGCCACCAGGCAATGGCGCAGACGTTCAAGAGGTAGGTGACGCTAAAGCCTGGATATTTTTATTTTTATGGGGTGTAACGGTCAGAACGAGACGACGTGGCTGGCCCTCACGTTGTCCGACGCACTGGCGAGTTTCAAGGTGCGCTGGCCTCGCGGCAGCTCCCAGGATTGGGTCTTCACCGCCCAATACTGGAGCTTGCGCAGCGGCACGGTGATGGACACCGCCCGAGTCTCCCCGGCCTTGAGGCTGACCCGATCAAACCCGACCAGGGTCTGCGGCGCGAACTCGGCACCTTCGACCTTGTGTTGCGGTGCACTCAGGTACAGCTGCGGTACTTCATCCCCCGCAACGCCACCACTGTTGGTCAGTTTGAAATCAACCTTGAGGTCGCCATTGCCCAGGCGATAGGTTTGCAGCGCGCTGTAATCGAAGCGGCTATAGGACAACCCATAACCGAATGGGAACAGCGGTGCCTTATGCTGCGACTCAAACCAGCGGTAGCCGATATTGACGCCCTCGGTGTAACTGACCACGCCATCCAGTTGCTGGCCACGCTCGGGGTACTTGGGATCGGTGGCGGGATAGTCCTGCAGGCTGCGGGCCCAGGTAAACGGCAGGCGGCCTGCAGGGTTGCTGCGGCCGGTGAGGATGTTCGCAGTCGCAGGGCCGCCTTCATCACCTGTCCACCACATCTGCACCAGGCCCTTGACCTTGTCCAGCCATGGCATCGCGACCGGGCTGCTGGTGTTGAGCACCACTACGAGATTGGGATTGATCGCGGCGATTTCTTCGATCAGTTTGTCCTGGTCGCCCGGCAAACCAAACTGTGGGTCGGTACGCGCCCAGGCAAAAAATACGACCTTCTTCGCGCTGCGGGCAGCAGCCAGCGCCTGCGCCCGGTTGGCTTCGCGCATGGCAGGCGTGACCCACGCCAGGCGTACTTGAACCGGTTCACCAGACGTGTCGTTATAGGTGCTGACTTCAATCAGATGTTCGCCACGGCTGAGCTTGACCATCCGCCGCACGTTGTTGAGGCCATCGGTGGTTGGCATCAGGGCATCCTGCCCCGGATGCACCACATCACCGTGCAGGGCGTTTTTCAACGAGCTGCTTTCACCGATGATTTTCCCGTCGACCTTCAGCACGGCACCGGCGCCAAGCATGTGCAGGTTGAGGTTGTAGTCGCCTTCCTGATCGATGGTCAGGTGGGTTTTCCAGCTTGGCAAGGTGTTTGCCGCCAGGGCATTCGCGCCAGTGAACTGCAGTTGTTGGTCACGCTGGTTCTGCCCCTCCTCGACTCTAACCCAACCTGGCTTGCCATCGAACGAAACCCGGTCTGCCGGAATCACGACGCCGGTCATGTCATTGGCCACCGTCACGCTAATCGCGGCATTCGGTTCGATTGCCTTTAGTGCAGTGGCCGGCCCGACTTGTAGCTGCGGCATGCCGATCGCGTGCTCGGCTGAAACTCCCAGCGCAACGGGCTGGACAGCGCCCGGGCCGATCATCGCTATGCCCGTGAGGTCGTCCTTCGATAGCGGCAGTACGTTGTCCTGGTTTTTCAGCAGCACCGCCGAATGCTCACTGGTGCGGCGCACGATGGCGGACAACCCGGCAACCATCGGGGTCGACTGTGGCTGGTGGCTGCCCTTGTCCAACAGGCCGAAACGCTCCATCTGCCCGAGCACGCGCCTGGCGGCCGTGTCGATGTCCTGTTCCCTGACGGTTTTATCCCGCAGGGCTTCAAACAGGTTGCTCGGCTTCTCGTCGTTGGGGAATTGCCCCAGCAGCACGTTTGGCCGCTGGCCGACCATCCACTCCTCCGGCATGGGCCGAGCGAAGACCTTTTTCATGCTGCCCATGGACGTGTGCAGCGCAGGCTGTTGCTGCTCGGTGTCGTCGTAGTAGGAACGCATGATGTCCCAGAATGGGTGCTGTTCATCGATGCGCCCGGGCATCTCCATGTCCATGCCCCGCTTGATGTATTGCGCACTGTGCACGCCGCCCCAGTCAGAGGTGACAAAGCCCTTGAAGCCCATCTGCTTGCGCAGCACCTGTTCCAGCAATTGTTCGTTGCCGCAGGCGAATTCGCCGTTGAGCTTGTTGTAGGAGCACATGATTGACGCTACGCCGGCGTCAACGGCGTCCTGGAACGGAGCCAGGTACACCTCGTGCAGGGCTTGCTCGGGGATGCTCACGTCAAAGCCGGTCATGTCGTAGCCGACCAGGTGCTTGGCTTGCGCCATCACGCCCTGGCCCTGGATGCCCTTGATCAATTCAGCGCCCATGCTGCCGGTCAGGAGCGGGTCTTCGCCATAGGTGTTCCAGCCGCGCCGAAAGCCCGAGTCGCGGAACATGTTGATGAAGGGCTCCAGCGCCACGTCGATGCCCAGGCGCTTTGCTTCCTCGCCAATCACCGTGCCGTTATCAAAGGCATCCTGTTTGCTGAAGGTGGCGGCAAGGCCCATGGTCGAGGTGGGAATGATCGAGGCCTTGCGGGTCAGGATACCGGGTGGCCCGTCTGCCATGCGCAGGGCCGGCACGCCGAGGCGCGGTACGCCCGGCAGGTAGCCGGCCTGACCCTGGTTGGTAGCATCCGCTTCGGTCATGCCGCGGATCAGGTTGAACTTGTCGTCAAGGGTCATCTTTTTCAGCAGGGCATCCACCCGGGCCTCATCGGTTTCCCTGGCCATGGACGGCCCCGCCAGGGTTGAACACAACACCGCCGCTGCCAGCGTCGACAGTCGGAAAAAACCAGGGCATACGCGCCCGTACCGCGTTATTGAGGTAGTCATGAAAAGCTCCGTTACTTCTGGGTTAACGTTGAGTGGGTTCTTTGACAAGCGCCAGGCCCAGCAGGGAAACCAGCCCGCACACAATCAGGTAGAACGCCGGGGCGCTGGGGTTGCCGGTAAGTGAGATCAGCAGCGTGCAGAAGAACTGCGCAAAGCCGCCGAAAATGATGCTGGCCAGGGCGTAGGTCACCGAGAGGCCTGTCGCCCGGACCTGAGCGGGGAAAATTTCCGCAAGCAACACCAGCGAAGGCACGGTATTGCACACCAGCAACGCCGCCAGGGTACTCGCTACAATCACCAGCGCGGGCAAAGTAGGCGAGTGCTGCAACAGCACGAACGCCGGGTAGATCAACAGCAACAAGGCCAGCCGCGACCAGAAAATCATGCGCTTGCGCCCCCAGCGATCACAGGCTCGGCCGGAAGCCACCGCCAGCGCCACTTGCACGGCACCCGCTGCGCAGCCGGTCCAGATCCCGGCAGACAGCGGCAGGTGTAACTGCGCCACGGCAAAATTCGAGAGGTAATGCAGGATTACATAGGAGCCCGAAGTGCCGCCGATGGCGATCAGGATTCCGGCGGCCAACGCACGTTTATGCTCGCCCCAGCTCAAGCGATGGCTGACGTCGTGCTTCACCTGGTCACTTTCCTGCAGGTGCCGGCGCATATACGAGCCCACCGGGATCACCAGCAGCCCGATCACAAATGGCAGACGCCAGCCCCAGGCCATGACTTGTTCCTCGGTCAGGGTGTAGTTCACGCTCAGGCCCACCACTGCACCGAGCAACACGCTCAGGCCTTGGCTGAAGAATTGCCAACTGGTGAAGTAACCTCGTTCGTGGCTGTCGGCTTTTTCCATCAGGTAAGTCGTCGACGCGCCGACCTCGCCGCCAATCGCGAAGCCTTGCAGCAGTCGGGCAAACACGATCAGCAAGGGCGCGGCGATACCTATCTGGCCATAAGTGGGCGCCAGCACAAAAATCAGCGAACCGATGGCCATCAGCCAAAGGGTCAATATCATCGCGGCCTTGCGCCCTACCCGGTCGGCATACTGGCCGAGCAAAATGCTGCCCAACGGGCGCATGAAAAAACCGATGCCATAGGTGGCGAACGCCAGCAGCAGCTGGTTTGAGCCTTCCATGGGAAAGAACTGCTTGCCGATCACCGTGGCGAAAAAGCTGTAGACCGTGAAGTCGTAGAACTCCAGGCCATTGCCGATGGTGACGGCGGCGATGTTGTTTTTCCTGCCGGGCTGGGCCGGTGCCGATGTGCGCACAGACACGGCGGACGCTTCAGTTGAAGTAGTTTCCATGATCGGGTCCGGGCCTCAATTGACAGCAGCAGTGTGCTTGAGCATTTTTTCCACCAGCTTGACCCAGTAGGACGCGCCGACCAAAAGGCACTGGTCGTTGAAGTCGAATTTGGGATGGTGACACATGACGTTCTCCGCACTGTCGCCATTGCCGATGATCAGGTAGGAGCCCGGGCATTTCGCCAACATAAAGGCGAAGTCTTCGCTGCCTGTGAGCGGGCGCATATTCTCGATCAGGCCGTCTTCCCCGCACCATTCCAGAGCTGCACTGCGGGCCAGTTCCGTCTCCGCCTCATCATTGACCAGTACCGGGTAACGCCGGTTGTAATGCACGTCTGCGTTGCCGCCGTAACTCTGTGCGATGTGCTGCGCCAGGGTAGTAATGCGGGTTTGCAGCAGGTCGCGAGTGTCGGCTCGCAATGACCGAACGCTGACCAGCAGCTTGGCGGATGCCGGGATCACATTTGCAGCGGAACCTGCATGAATAGAGCCAACGCTGACGATTGCGGTGTCCAGTGGGTCGATATTGCGCGATACCACACTTTGCAGGCACAAGGTCAAAGTAGCCGCGATCACTACCGGATCCACTGTCTTGTGGGGCACTGCTCCATGCCCTCCCACGCCGTTCAGGGTGATCGTCGCCGTGTCGGATGAGGCCATGAACGGCCCGGCGAGAAAGCCCAGCTTGCCCTGGGGGAAGCCCGGCATATTGTGCATGGCGAAGATCGCATCGCACGGAAACAGCTCAAACAAACCCTGTTCGACCATTTCACGGGCGCCGCCCAAGCCTTCTTCCGCCGGCTGGAAGATCACGTTCAGGGTGCCGCTGAAGCGTCGGGTGTTGGCCAAGACTTTGGCCGCTGCCAGCAGTGTGGCGGTGTGACCATCATGGCCGCAGGCGTGCATTTTGCCGGGCTGGGTGCTAGCGTATTCCAGGCCCGTCTCCTCGGCAATCGGCAGCGCGTCCATGTCGGCCCGCAAGCCTATGCGCGCGCCGTCACCGTTGCGCAATTGCCCTACTACGCCGGTGCCGGCCAGGCCGCGATGCACCTCGAAGCCCCATTCCTCAAGTTTTTGCGCCACCAGGTCACTGGTTGCAAACTCCTCGAAGCCCAATTCCGGATGAGCGTGGATAGCGCGCCTGATGGCTATCATCTCGTCCTGAATCTGTTCGATCTCTGCCAGAATCTTCATTTTTGTTGTCTCCTCAGACCCGATATGGGCTTGATTCTGACCCGTATTGACAGAATGAAAAGACAACCTTTAGGCTCGATGACAACATTTAGTTGTCATCAGGGGCAGCATGAAAACCAACCAGTTCACCGCTTTGGTGGCGGTCGCCGAAACCGGGAGCATCCGCAGCGCGGCCAAATCCGTCGGCCTGACCCAGGCCGCAATCACCCGCACCTTGCGTGATCTGGAGCAGCAACAAGGGGTGGAATTGCTGGAGCGCACCCACACCGGCGTGCGTTTTACCGAGGCTGGCAAAAGCCTGCTGCACCACGCGCGCCTGATACTCAGCGAGATTGAAAAGGCCAAGGCCGACCTGAACCTGATTCGCAGCGGGCAGGCCGAACGCCTGCGTATTGCCGTCTCGCCGTTTATCAACTTCAGCTTTCTGCCGGAATGCCTGAGCCTCTACCAGCAAGAGTACCCCCACGTATTCCTCGAGGTGTTCGAGGGGCTGCACGGCATTTCGGTGCCGCAGCTTCGGGACGGCTATCTGGATTTCGCGGTGATCCAGGCCAGTAATTTCATTACCGAAAACGAGTTCTCCATCGAACCGCTGTTTTCTTATCAGGCCCATGTGGTGGGGCGTAAAGACCATCCGCTACGGCACTCCAGTTCCATTGATGAACTGAATGCCATGAAGTGGCTGGCGAACTACCCGCCTTCGCTGCACAACACGTTTATCAGCGATCTGAACCGGGAGTTTCGCCTGTCACCCCCGCCCAGTCATGTGGTGAGCGTGCACTCGGCGGGGATTTTGCTGCCGGTGCTGTTGCAGACGGACTCGCTGACTGTATTGCCTGACTTATTGCTCAAATCCGCGTGTTTTGCCGATGCGGTTGCGCCGTTGAGTGCGTTCAAAGGCTCCAAATCAAGGATCCTCGGCGTGGTCAGCCGCCGGGGTAACGTGCGCAGCAAAGCTGCAACTGCCTTCATCGGTGTGTTGAAGCAGGTCATCAAGCAACACGCCAGGAATCCCGGTTCACGGTTCAGCGAGAGGCTGTCGCCGAAGGATTTGTTCTTTTGAGTGACCTCTTAACAAGCGATTAATCCGCCTAAAAATTTCTTAATTCCTCCCCGACATACTCCGCCTCAGCCCTCCCTCTGAGAACACACCTATGTCGCCCATCGAAGCTAAATCGCCGCCCGTGAACGCGTTGACCTCGTTTGTCGGGACACTGTGCCTGGCCAGCCTGTCGCTGCTGCCCGGCATCACCCTCGCGGCGCCAGAAAGCGACAAGGCATTTGGCTGGGGACTGGGCCTGGGGGCCGCCGTGACAAATTCCCCCTACCGCGGCCATGACAACGACAGCCAACTCTTGCCGGCGGTGTCCTATGAAAATCGCTGGATCAGCGTGATGGGCCCTGGTATCGACTTCAAGATTCCCAGCGACAGCGCGCTGTCCTTTCGTTTGCAGGCCCGGTACGGGCTGGGTGAAGGCTATGACGCCTCCGATTCCGAGGACCTGGACGGCATGCGTGACCGTGATCCCGGCATCTGGCTGGGGGGCAAGGCCATCTGGCAGAGCCCGGTCGCGCAGTTTTCCGCGCAATGGGCAGGCGATGCGTCAGGCAACAGTGACGGGCAAATCATCCGGCTGGCCGTCGAGCGACGCTTTACCGCGGGAAGCTTCGACTTCACCCCGCGCCTGGCAGCGGTGCACCTGGATGAAGATTACGTCGCTTACTACTACGGTGTACGCGCCCGCGAAGCCACGGCGACGCGTCGGGCCTACACCGGTGACGCCACCGTCAATATCGAGGCAGGGGTACGCGTTGGTTATCAGCTGGAGGCCAACCAGCACGTCTATCTGGACCTGAGCGCCACACGCCTGGGCAGTGAGATTGAAGACAGCCCGATCGTGGACCGATCCACCCTCGGTTCGGCACGGCTTTGGTACATGTACCGTTTTTGACTGACATGGCCGTCGCGGGCCCTGCCTGCGGCGGCTTTACGGTGCTTGCTCACGCCCACGGAGGCCCCATGAAATCACTCGGGACGCTGTTGTTGTCCTGCATCGCCGGCTGCGCCGAGCTGCCGGCCAGCCCTGTATCGCCGGTGCCGGCGAGTTTTGCCAACTACCGCCAGCAAACCCTCTTGCTGCTTGAACGTGACCGACGCTTCCAGGGCACGGACCATGCCCTGGAACTGGCCTGGAACGCCCCTCGCGAATGGCTGCCTGAACACCCCAACGGCAAGGGGATTCTGCTGGTTCACGGCCTGGGGGACTCACCGGGCTCGTTCATTGATATCGCACCACAACTCGCCGGCCAGGGTTATCGGGTGCGCACGCTGTTGCTGCCCGGGCACGGGACTCAACCCGCCGACATGCTGGGCGTCGATATCACCGACTGGCAACACAGCGTGGCGCGGCAAGTGGCGTTGCTGCGCCAGGACGCCGACGAGGTGTACCTGGGCGGTTTCTCCACCGGGGCCAACCTGGTGCTGGAATACGCCATGGACGACCCGGCCATCGCTGGCCTGCTGCTGTTTTCGCCCGCGTTCAAGGCCCGCCTGCCCTTCGATTGGTTGTTACCGTGGCTGTCCAGGGTCAAGCCCTGGTTGCGCCAGCCCGACGGCCCTGCCCCCCAGCAGACGCCGTTGCGCTACCAGAACGTACCCACCAACGGCTTTGCCCAGTTCTACCTCACCAGTACCGTCGTGCGCAGCAGGCTGGCGATGCAGACCTATGACCGGCCAGTGCTGATCGTCAGCGCCGCCCATGATTCGGTGGTGGATGTGGGGTTTGTGCGGGAGACGTTCAGTCAGCGCTTTCCGAACCCGGCATCCCGGATGATCTGGTATGGCGACCTGGTTGCCGGGCAGCGCCACCCTAGGATGCTGGTGCGCAGTGATCAGTTTCCCGCCGAACACATCAGCCAGTTTTCCCATATGAGTGTGCTGTTCTCGCCGGACAACCCCCAGTACGGTCGACAAGGCAAACAGCCGATGTGTTCCAACGGGCAGAACGCCGACGGCTACCGCCAATGCCTGGCGGGGGCCGCTGTGTGGTATTCCGATTGGGGCTATCGGGAAGCAGGCAAGGTGCATGCCCGCCTCACGTACAACCCTTATTTTGAATGGCAGGCCCAGGTTATGGCGCAGGTGCTGGAGGCGGCACAACCCCAGGAAAATACACGCTGATGGACAATCCCTTGCCGGCCAGGCCGCTGCTGGTGATGAGGCTTGCGTGGTGCCCTTGAACGATATTTTTCACCAGCGACAGGCCGATCCCGCTGCCCTGCCCGCCATTGCCGGGAACGCGGTAAAAGCGCTCGAAGATCGACTCCCTCTCGGCGGCCGCCACCCCCGGCCCGTCATCGGCGACTTGCAGGCAAGGCCCCTGGGGCGATGGGCCACAACTGATTTTTACGTGGTCGCCTGGCGCGGTGTAGCGCAGGGCATTGTCGATCAGGTTGCGCAGCAAAATGCCCATGGCGTCGACATCGCAGTCGATCAGGCACGGTTGGGTCTCCACCAGCAGCGTGCGCTGCGCCTGCGCGGCCTGCACCTCAAATTCATCGGTGACATAGCCGATGAGTTCGCTCAAATCGACCTGGGTGCGATGGGGTTTGTGCACCGCCTCCAGGCTCGCCAGGTCCAGCAATTGCTCAGACAAACGTGAGCTGCGCGCCACCACGGCCAGCAGCTTGTGCAAGGTCGCGTCCTTTTCAGCCAGGGTCGTGGCCCGCAGGGCAATTTGCGCATGGGCCTGCAAGGCCGAGAGCGGCGTGCGTAACTCATGGGCCGCATTGGCGATAAAACGCCGTTCACCTTCCAGTGCCTGGTCGAGTTGGCGCAGCAAGTGATTGAACCCCTCCACCAGCGGGCGCAGCTCGACGGGCAGCGCGCCCACCCACAACGGCGTAAGGTCAAAACGATGCCTGCCCCGCAGGGCATTTTCGATCACCAGTACCGGCCGTAGCGCACGCCGCAACACCTGCCACATCAACAGCCCTACCAGCGCCAGCAGCGATGAGGCGATACATAGCGCCACGAAGGCTTTTCGACGCATGTCCGCGCTGATCACACTGTGCAGGTAGCCGACCTGGACCGTCAGTTGCCGGTTGCTGTCGGAAATTGAATAGACCCGCCACTTGCGCCCATCGATCATCGGGCTCGAAAAGCCGTCCAGGAAACTCCCCTGCAACGCCGTCGACGGAGCGCCCGGCGCACCGGCCAGCAAACGGTCGTGGCGCCCCCACACCTGGTACGTCAACAACCCGGCTTCGGCCAGCCCGGCGCTGCGTAGTTGCGGGCTGGCGTCCTTGCCCGGGAGCTGCTCATTGTTCTGCGGGACAGCCAGCAACAGCTGGGTGGCGATGGCTTGCAGCTTGCTGTCCCAGATGCTGCTGGAGCTGACCTGGGTGTAAATCAGCAATGCCGTCAAGGCCAGCGCCCAGCAGATACCGATGGTCAGGAACAGCACACGCATCATGCGTTGGCGCAGGGATTTCATTGACGGGCCCCGGCGATCATATAGCCCTGGCCATGGACCGTGGTGATCAGCTCATCGCCCAATTTGCGCCGCAATTGGTGGATATACACGGCAATGGTATTGCTCTCGATGTTGCTGGCGTGGCCATAAACCACCGCTTGCAAATGATCACGCGCAAGCACGTGACCGGGGCGCTCCAGCAGCGCGAGCAACGTGCGGTATTCATACGCGCTCAATGCCACCCGCTGGCCGCCTCGTGTGACCACGTGACGGCTGCGGTCCAGCACGATATCCCCCAGGGTCAGCAGTGAGATCACCCGCCCTTCACTGCGCCGGCTCACGGCCCGCAAGCGCGCCCACAGTTCGTCGAGCTGGAACGGCTTGACCAGATAATCATCGGCCCCCGCATCCAGGCCGACGATGCGCGCACTCAGTTGCCCGCTGGCCGTGAGGATCACCACCGGTGTGGGGTCGTGTTGTTTGCGCAGGGCCTTGAGCACGCTCAAACCGGACTCACCCGGCAGGCCAAGGTCAAGCAGGACCGCGTTATAGGTATGTTCGACCAAGGCCAGGCGCGCGTGGGAGGCGTCCTTGACATGGTCAATGTTCCAGCTGTTTTGCCGTGCGCCATCGCAAATGGCTTCGGCCAGCATGGCGTCGTCTTCCACCAACAATAAATACACAGCAGGCCCTCGTGTGCTGCTTGGAATGGGGCAACACAATCCACACATACGGGATGATGAGCAAGGGCCAGAACCATAGACCGATTTTTTTAAGAAAGTATTAAAACGGAGGGAGTTGATCGGTTCACGTGCTGTCGCGCCAATAAAAGCGCCGGCAATTAGTTGTGAAAGTTAATAGAAAACAAAGTACTCGCCGTACTTTTTTATAAACCCAACACTAAATAAATTTACATGGGGTATTTATAAAAAATCCGCCGCAGAGCCTGCGGCGGCAAACCAAAGGTTTTTGTCGAAGCAGAGCGGCTAAGACAGGCTCAAAGTTACACCAGCCTGCCGCCTGAAAAAGTGAATATTAATTAATCGAGTTTAAGATCCCTTCACTGGTTCTTTAACACAATTCGGTTAAAAATCGCCCATCGCACACAGGCCAGCAATGCCCGCCAAGGTGGTGCCCGGCTAAAACTACAAGACGCGAAACCCGGCCTCAACGCCAGCCTTAATAACGCCTGCCGAAAAGTTATATACGCCATAAAAAATAAGGTCGTGCACCTGTGCACGCAACTTTTAGCGATTAATTAATCCGGGGAAGTCATTACCATGGTTAAACAGTGGAACCTATTAGCGCTGGTCATATCTACCAGCCTGAGCCAAGTAGCCTTGGCAGACACAGTAACGGATCAGGCCGCCGCCACGGGGTTTGTCGATGGCAGTAGCCTCACCGGGGTCGCGCGCAACTATTACTTGAACCGTAACCGGGAAGAAGGCCGGGCCGACCAGCGCGACTGGACCCAAGGGGTCATGGCCAATTACATCTCCGGCTTCACTCAGGGCACCATCGGGTTTGGCGTCGACGCCTATGCCTACGGCGGGCTGAAACTCGACTCCCAGCGCAAATACGCGAACACCGGCAACCTGCCCCTTGATCGCAACGGCGACCCTCAGGACGCCTACGGCTCGTTGGGGGGAGCGATAAAGCTGCGGATCTCCAAGACGCAGCTCAAGTACGGTGAAATGCAGCCCACCGCGCCAGTGTTTGCCGTCGGGGGTGTCGGGCTGCTTGACCAGACCGCCACCGGCTTTGACCTGACCAGCAACGAAATTGCCGGCCTGAACCTTGAAGCCGGCCACTTCACCGCGACCAACAGCGGCGATACCACCAACCATGAGCACGATATCTTTGCCACCTACGCCAACGTGGCGACCAAAAGTGCCAGTTTTGTCGGTGGCAAATACACCTTCACCCCGGACTTGAGCGCCACGGTGTATGCCGGCGAGTTGCAGGACGTGTGACGCCAGTACTACACCAACCTCAATTACGTGATGCCGCTGAGCAATGGCCAATCCGTGACCCTGGACGGCAACCTGTACCGCACACTGGATACCGGGAGTGCCAACGCAGGCACGATCAACACCACGGCGTACTCGCTGGCGGCGGCCTATTCGTTCCTGCAGGTCCACACGCTGACGCTGTCGTTCCAGAAGATCGATGGCAACGAGCCGTTCGACTACATCGGCGCGGGTGACAACGGTGCTGCCGCGGCCGGCGACTCGATCCTGCTGGCCAACTCGGTGCAATGGTCCGACTTCAACGGCCCTGGCGAAGCCTCCTGGGCCCTGCGGTACGACTTGAACATGGCGACCTACGGTGTGCCGGGGCTTAGCTTTATGAGCCGCTACATCAACGGTTCCGACATTGACGGCAGCCACACCCCGGCCAACAGTGCCTACCTCGGCGCCTACGGCAACGGCGCCAAGGAGCACGAAACCGACGTGGAAGTGAAGTACGTGGTGCAGAGCGGGCCGGCGAAAAACCTCGCGTTCCGCCTGCGCCAGGCCTACCACACCGGCAGTTCCGAGTCGGGCAGTGGCGGCGACGTCAACGATACGCGCCTGATCGTCAACTACCCGTTCAACATCCTGTAAGCCCTTCCCGGGACGTGCCAGCGACACAGGTCGCTGGCACGCTGAACAGCTATTTGGGTTGGCAGTTCTGCGGGAGGCGTTAAACTGCGCGGCCTCACTCTGCAGCAAAACGAGACCTTCATGGCCAACCACGACCTCGCGTTCACCCCCGACCTCGATCCGGACTCCATCTCTTCCGACGTCATCGGCTTCAACGGCATCCTCGTCTCCACGCAAATCCCTACCCGCGCCGACGGCAGCCTGGAGCTTGGCGACATCACCCTGCAAAGCGAATGCACCCTGCAAGCCCTGAAAGTGGCCCTGGAACGCGCCGGCAGCTCGATTGACCGGGTCATGCACCTGACCATCTATCTGACGGACATGGCCGACCGCGCCGCCTTCAACGAAGTCTACAAACGCTATTTCGCCAAGCCCTGGCCAGTGCGCGCAGCGGTTGGCGTGGCCGCCCTGGCGGTGGAAGGCATGCGGGTTGAAGTCACGGCGATGGCCGCCAAGGGTTGATGGGATGCCTGGCGGGCATTTCACAGCTACAATGCCCGCCTCCGTGACAAGCCTGACTAAAAAAACTATGTCCTTGCCCAAGCATCACCTGGAATTGCTCAGCCCTGCCCGCGATGTTGCCATCGCCCGCGAGGCCATCTTGCATGGCGCCGACGCCGTGTACATCGGCGGCCCGAGTTTCGGCGCGCGCCATAACGCCTGCAACGACGTGAGCGATATCGCGCAGTTGGTGGAGTTCGCCCGGCGCTACCACGCGCGGGTGTTCACCACCATCAACACGATCCTGCACGACAACGAGCTGGAGCCGGCGCGCAAGCTGATCCACCAGCTCTACGATGCCGGCGTCGACGCGCTGATCGTCCAGGACCTGGGGGTGATGGAGCTGGATATCCCGCCCATCGAACTGCATGCCAGCACCCAGACCGACATCCGCACCCTGGGCCGGGCCAAGTTCCTCGACCAGGCCGGTTTTTCGCAGCTGGTGTTGGCCCGTGAGCTGAACCTGCAGGAAATCCGTGCGATTGCCGATGAAACCGATGCCGCCATCGAGTTCTTTATCCACGGTGCGTTGTGCGTGGCCTTCTCCGGCCAGTGCAACATCTCCCACGCCCAGAATGGCCGCAGCGCCAACCGTGGCGATTGCTCCCAGGCCTGCCGCCTGCCCTACACCTTGAAAGATGACCAGGGCCGTGTGGTTGCCTTTGAAAAGCACCTGTTGTCGATGAAAGACAACAACCAGAGCGCCAACCTGCGCGCCCTGGTGGATGCCGGCGTGCGTTCGTTCAAGATCGAAGGCCGCTACAAGGACATGGGCTATGTGAAGAACATCACCGCCTATTACCGTCAGCGCCTGGACGAGATTCTCGAAGACCGTCCGGACCTGGCCCGCGCTTCCAGCGGCCGCACCGCGCATTTCTTCCTGCCGGACCCGGAAAAGACCTTCCATCGTGGCAGCACCGACTACTTCGTCACCGACCGCAAGGTCGACATCGGCGCCTTCGACACCCCAACCTTTACCGGCCTGCCGGTGGGTGTGGTGGAAAAAGCCGGCAAGCGTGACTTGCAAGTGGTCACCCATGAGCCGCTGTCCAACGGCGACGGCCTCAATGTGCTGATCAAGCGTGAAGTGGTAGGTTTCCGCGCGAACATCGCCGAGCCAAAAGGTGAGTTCGAAGAAGACGGCGAGAAGCGCTATCGCTACCGCGTCGAACCCAATGAAATGCCGGCAGGCTTGCACCAACTGCGCCCGAATCATCCGTTGAACCGCAACCTGGACCATAACTGGCAGCAGGCTTTGCTGAAGACTTCCGCCGAGCGCCGTATTGGTGTGTCCTGGGCGGCTCGCCTGCAGGAAGACCGCCTGGAACTGACCGTCACCAGCGAAGAAGGCATCAGCGCCAGCGTTGCCCTGCCCGGCCCGTTTGGCGTGGCCAACAAGCCGGAACAGGCGCTCGAAACCCTGCGCGACCTGCTGGGCCAACTGGGCACCACCCAGTACCACGCCACTGCGATCGAGCTGGATGCGCCGCAGGCGTTCTTCATCCCGAACTCGCAGCTCAAGGCCCTGCGCCGTGAAGTGATCGAGGCGCTGACCGAGGCGCGTATCCAGGCCCATCCACGGGGCGGCCGCAAGGCAGAAACCACGCCGCCGCCGGTGTATCCGGAATCGCACCTGTCGTTCCTGGCCAACGTCTACAACCAGAAGGCCCGCGACTTCTATCACCGCCATGGTGTGCAACTGATCGACGCGGCGTACGAAGCCCACGAAGAAACCGGCGAAGTGCCGGTGATGATCACCAAGCACTGCCTGCGGTTCTCGTTCAACCTGTGCCCCAAACAGGCCAAGGGGGTGACGGGGGTGAAGACCAAGGTCGCGCCGATGCAGTTGATCCACGGCGACGAAGTGCTGACGCTGAAGTTCGACTGCAAGCCTTGCGAGATGCACGTGATCGGCAAGATCAAGGGCCACATCCTCGGCCTGCCGCAACCGGGCAGCGTGGTGGGTTATATCAGCCCGGATGACCTGCTCAAGACCATCCCGCGCGGCGCACATTGAGTCGCGGGTGAGCGTCATGCTACGGCGTGACGCTCATCACTGTTTTCGAACGCCACCACCAACCCCGCTGCAATCCCGCCGCCGCCAGCAAAATCGCCGCCACGCCCAGCCATTGCATCCAGCCCAGCCGATGCCCAAAGGCAATCCAGTCGACAAAGATTGCCGCAATCGGGTAGATAAACGACAGCGCCCCGGTGATTGCCGTCGGCAACTTCTGGATCGCGCCATACAGCAGCACGTACATCAAGCCGGTATGCACAACGCCCAGGGTCAGCAATGCGGCCCAGGCATCCATCGACGCCGAAAGGCTGTGCCACTGCATCAACGGTGCCAGCAGCAAGGCGCCTGTGGTCACCTGGATCAACGCCATCAAATGCGGCGGCACCTCCTTCAAGCGCTTGATGATCAGGGCGGCAATCGCGTACAAAAGCGCCGCGCCCAGCGCCAATGCCACGCCCACCAGATAGTCGTCCCCGGTATTTGACTGATCGCCATGGGCAGTGACAATCGCCAGCATTCCCACGAACGCCACGCTCAGCCAGGCGAGCTTCTGCACGGTGATTTTCTCGCCCAGGAACACTGCCGCCAGCATCACCAACATAAACGGCTGCACGTTATACACCGCTGTACTGATGGAAATGGATGCCCTGGCGTAGGACTCGAACAGCAGCAACCAATTGCCCACGATCGCCACGCCGCTGAGCATCGCCAGCCCGAGTTTGCGGTAGTCCAGCAAGTCCAGGCGCAGATAGCCGAGCAGCCAGCACACCACCAGCAACGTCAGCGCGCCGATCACGCAGCGCCAGAACACCACTTCGACTACCGGCACCCCCGATACCAGCACGAACCAGCCGATGGTGCCGGATATGAGCATGGCGGCGACCATTTCCCATGAACCGCGACGTATGGATTTGTCCATGATTGAGCTCCTCAAGTGAGGCTCAATTATGGCAATCTGGCCTGTAGCGACTCCAGATTCTAAATAAGGCGAACCTTGCATTTCGCCTATTCTTATTAGGCAAACCTGAGCAATCGCTTTCGGAGCGACCATGATTGACAGCATTGACCAGCAACTGATCGCCGCGCTGATGGACGATTCGCGCCTGTCCCTCAAGGCCTTGGCGGGTATCACCGGCCTGTCCTCCCCCAGCGTCGGCGAGCGGCTGCGGCGCCTGGAAGAGCGCGGCGTCTTGAAGAACTACACCGTGGACATTGACCCCAAGCATTTTGGCTATCTGCTGCAAGCCATCGTGCGCATCCGCCCACTGCCCGGGAAACTGCAGGAGGTGGAGCGCCAGATCCAGGCGATCCCCGAGTTCACCGAATGCGACAAAGTGACCGGCGATGACTGCTTCATCGCACGCCTGCATGTGCGCACCATGGACCAACTCGACACACTGCTGGATAAGCTCAACGCTTACGCCGAAACCAACACTGCCATCGTCAAGAAAACCCCGGTAAAACGCCGATTGCCACCACTGAGTGATTCATGATTCTGAGTCACTGATGCAGTGACGGGATCGCTATTCTGTCAATCCAGGGCGGTGTTTATGCTTGATCCACACATTGGAATAACAGGCGTAAACACCATGTATGTCATCACCGGAATCACAGGCAAAGTCGGCGGCGCCCTCGCGCGCTTTCTCCTCAACGATCGTCAACCCGTGCGCGCAGTCATTCGCGATGCGGGCAAAGGCGCCGTATGGGCCGCCCTTGGTTGCGAGGTCGCCATCGCCAATATGGACGACACTGCGGCCCTCACTGAAGCATTCAAGGGTGCCACCGGCGTGTTCATCCTGCCGCCTTCGGATTTCGACCCGGAGCCGGGTTTTCCCGAGGCGCGCAAGGTGATTGCCGCCGTCGCTCAGGCCATTGAAGCGGCGGCCCCGCAGAAAGTTGTTTGCCTGTCGACCATCGGCGCCCAGGCCGAGCACCTGAATCTGCTGACCCAACGCACCTTGATGGAACAGGCGCTGAGCGCGTTGAACGTGCCGGTGACCTTTTTGCGTCCGGGCTGGTTTATGGAAAACGCCGCCTACGACGTAGCCACCGCCCGCGAACACGGAGTGATCCACAGCTTCCTGCAACCGCTGGATAAGACCGTACCGATGATCGCCACCGCCGACGTCGGCCGCCTCGCTGCGCAATTGTTGCAGCAACACTGGAGCGGGCCTCGGGTAGTTGAGCTGGAAGGCCAATGGGTCAGCCCGAACGACATCGCTCGCACGTTGACCGAAGTGCTTGGTCGTGGTGTGACAGCACAGGTGGTGCCTCGCGATGCGTGGGAGCCGATGTTTCGTGAGCAAGGCGCGCAGAATCCAATGCCGCGCATGCGCATGATTGATGGGTTTAACGAAGGTTGGATCTGCTTTGAGCAGGCGGACGTGGTTAAGGGTGAGACCACATTGCTCAAGGTGCTGCGGGAGTTGGCTGCAAAAACCTGATGCCATGCCTGCAAGCCAGCTCAGTGATTGGGTACATATCCGTTATTTGGGTAACGGCGGCGTATGGTTTCGCTCTTACAGCGAGTCACTTTGCAAAAGCGGCAAAGTCCACCAAACGGCATTGCTCCGCGGGCCGCCGCTCCGCAATACCTGCGTTCGGCCTCGGACTTATTGGGGATCAAAAGCAAGAGCACAGCGGCCTCCCGGCGGGCTTGAGTGTTAAAAGCAAAGACCAGAGCGAAAACAGATCTGCTTTTCTGTGGGAGCGGGCTTGCTCGCGAAAAACCTGAGAGCGCCGCGTTCATTCAGAATGCCCGCGTCATCGTTAACGACCTTCGCGAGCAAGCCCGCTCCCACATTTGGACCGTGCCCGCTTTAGCTTCTGATTTTGCTCTTCAACACTCAAGCCGGCCGGGAGGCCGCTCTGCTTTTGATCTGCTTTTGATCTTGATCTTAGGCGCCCCGTTAAACCACGCTGGCCGAACGCAGGCTTTGGAGCGTGGGTAACCTGGCAGGACGCCAGGTTAGCCGTCCTGGGCCAGGGATGGCCCATGACGGCGGCCCACGGTCCAAAGCCGGAGTGAGGGCACTCCGAGCCTAAGCGAGGAGCCGAGTGGTGGGGCAAGAGCGTTTTGCTTACTTTTGCGCTGTTCAAAAGTGAGCCGCTGTAAGAGCGGAACCAATAGCAGCCGTTACCCAAATAACGGATATACACCCAAAACCTCCCTAATCGTGCAAAGCCTTAGCCGCCCCCAACAACCCCCGAAACTTCAAATATCGCGCCTGCAAAACAGCCTGTTGAGCGCCGTCCGGGAAAAACCGTTGCTTCACCGGCATCCCCGCCTGCAACAGCGCCGCACCCTGGCCGCTCGACAGGAACCCCAACTTCGCTGCACCAATACACGCCCCCAACTCACTGCCATGCAACGTATAAATCTCCCGCCCAAGAATATTGGCCAACAACTGCGCCCAATACTCACTGCGCGCCCCGCCCCCCACCAACGCACAAGCCCCCACCGTGGCCCCGGCCGACTGCACCGCATTCAGTGCATCCAGCAACCCGAACCCGACCCCCTCCATCACCGCATACCCCAACATAGCCGGCGTGCAGTCATGCCCCAGGCTCATGAAACCACCCCGCAACAACGGGTCGTTATGGGGCGTACGCTCCCCCGCCAAATACGGCAAAAACAACGGATTAGAAACCGGCACGCCCTGCCCGATCGGCCACTCGGCCTGCACCCGATCCAGCAACGCCTGCTCATCAACCGACCCCGTCAACCGCGTCACCCACCGCAAGCAACTGGCCCCGGCCAGCATGGCGCCCATGGTGTACCAGCGATTAGGCAACGCATGACAAAAACTATGCACCGCACTCGCCGGATTCCCCGCCGAGTGATCAGTAATCGCCACGATGGCCGCACTCGTCCCCAACGTGATAAACGCATCACCCGCATTCACCGCCCCTATGCCCACCGCCGCCACCGGGTTGTCCCCGCCACCGCCGGCAATCACCAGGCCCTCGGCCAAGCCCAGTCGCCCCGCCGCAGCCGCATTCAAACAAGCACTGGCCGCGCCACCTTCTACCAGCCGTGGCATCTGCGCCCATCGCAAACCCGTGGCCTGCAGCATCGGTTCAAACCATTCACGGTTGGCCACATCCAGCCACAACGTCCCCGCACCATCGGACACATCACTCACGCGCTCACCACTCAGGCGCAGGCGCAGGTAGTCCTTGGGCGACAGCACGCAATCAATGGCGCTGAATACCGCCGGTTCATGCTCCTGCAACCACAGCAGCTTGGGCGCCGTGAGACCGGCCATCGGCAAGCTGCCGGTGACGTCGGCAAACTCACTGCCCAAGGCTTCAGCCTGGGCCATGGCACGGGAGTCATCCCAGAGAATCGCCGGGTACAACACCCGGTCGTCTTGCCCCAGCAACACCGCCCCGTGCATCTGCCCGGACAACCCGATGCAGCCGACACGGCCGTAGGCATCCGGCTGATCAGTGCGCAGTTGGTCCAGAGCATTCAGGCATGCTTGCCACCAATCCTCAGGCGCCTGCTCGGACCAGCCTGCGTGCGGGCGCGAGACCGTCAGCCGCGCGCCCGCACGGGCGAGGACGTTGCCTTGCTCGTCCATCAGGATCGCCTTGAGTTCCGAAGTGCCGAGATCAATGCCAAGGGAAACCGCGTTGTTCATATCAGGGGCAGCCGCATGAGTTACGAATCTTCAGGGTGGGCGCGAGCCGCACGCTGTGTGTTTTACGCTTGGGCGACGCCATGCGCTCAAGCAGCAGGTTGACCGCCCGGGCGCCGAGTTCCTGGACCGGCTGTGCGATCAGGGTCAGGCGTGGCACGAAGAAATCCGCCCAGTCAAAATCATCGAAGCCCACCAGGGCCATCTGCCCGGGCACGTCGATATTCGCATCACGCAAGGCGTGCATCGCACCCAGGGTCATCAGGTTGTTGCCCGCCATGATTGCCGTGGGCGGTGTTGCCAGCGTCAATAACTGCGCGGTCGCTTGCCGTGCCGGCTCGCTGCTGGAACCACCGTTGACCAGCAATTGCGGGTCAAACACCAACCCTGCCGCCTGCAACGCGGCTTGATAGCCGGCCACGCGCTCATCGGAAGTGCCGAGCCCCGCGCGCCCGGAAATAAAGCCGATGCGCCGGTGGCCATGGCCGATCAAGTGCGCCACCAGGGCCTGGGTCGACTGGGTGTTTTCCACCCCGACCTGATCGAAACGATCACACATCATCCGGTCCACCAACACCGCCGCCACTTGATTGGCCTGCAGGTATTCCAGGGCCAGCGAACCGGTAGACGGCGCCAGCAGAATGCCGTCCACCCGCCGATGGTGCAGCGTCGTGACTACGCGCAATTCCTGCTCGGGATCGTCGTGGGTATCGACAAACAACATCATGTAGCCGTGCTTGGCGCACTCGGTTTCAATCGCGTGCACCGTTTCGCTGAAGTAGTGGTTGGACAGTGCCGAGATCGCCACGCCAATCGTATTGGTGGTGGACCGCGCCAGGGAACGCGCCAGCGTGTTGGGGATGTAGCCCACCTGCCGGATCGCGTCCTGCACCGCTTGCACCGTGTCCGGGCTGACCTTGCGGGTGCCGTTCAAGACGTGGGAAACCGTCGACGTCGACACCCCTGCAATTCTTGCCACATCCTCCATGGTTGCCACGGTGCTCACCCCTGCGCGCTTTTAATGTTTGCTGGACCAACCGCTGTAGGAACCGACGTTATCGCGGGTGATCAATTTTGGCGCCAGCAGGGTAACCGCTTCGGCGGGTTGTTTGTCATTGAGAATGTCATTGCCGACATTGACGGCGGTCTGGGCCATGGCCCATGGGTCCTGGCTGGCGGAGGCCTGGATCAGTGTGTCGGTCTTCAGGGCATTCTCGATGTCCGGCGCGCCGTCCACGGAGGTGATGATGATGCCGCTGCGTTTCAGTTGCTTGGCCGCCAGGTCGCTGCCGATGGCTTGCGGGTCGTTGATTGCGAACAGGCCGTCGATTTTCTGGAAGCGTGTCAGGTAGCCCTGCATCACGTTCAGGCCGCCTTCACGGGAGCCTTTGCCGTCCTGGTCATCAGACAGCAACTTGATATCCGGCGCACTGCCCAGCGCGGCTTTACAGCCTTTGACGCGATCAGTCACGGCGGTGACCTGCGGGCCATTCTGGATAATTACGTTGCCCTTGCCCGAGAGCTTGTCGACGATGAACTGGCAGGCCAGTTTGCCGGCTTCGACGTTGTCGGTCTGCACGGTGGCATTCACGCCCTTCGCATCGACGTCTACCGCCACCACCACGATCCCGGCGTCGCGGGCTTTCTTGATCGCCGAGGCCATGGCCGACGGGTCGACGGCGTTGAGCAGGATCAGGTCGACCTTGGACGAGATGAAGTTGTCGATCTGCGAGAACTGCTTGCTCAGGTCATAGTCGGCCGACACCGAGGTGACTTTCACCGCCGGGTTCAGCTCCTTGGCCCGCGCCGTGGCACCGTCGGCCAGGGTCACGAAATACGGGTTGCCCAGGGACCCCATGCTGATGCCGATGGCTTTCAGTTCACGGGCTTGCACCGCCTGGGACATCAACACGGCAACGCCCAGGGAGGCGACAACAGGAAACATGCGTTTGAAGTTCATGATGACTCTCTTGTGATTGTTGTTTGAGTGAAATCAGGTCCGCGCACCGGACTGGCGATAACGATCCAGCGCTACCGCGCCAATGATCACGATGCCCTTGATGATGTACTGCCAGATATCCGAGACGCCCAGCAGCACCAGGCCGTTGGTCAATACCGCGATGATCAGCGCACCAATCAGCGTGCCGCCGATGGTGCCGACGCCGCCGGTAAAACTGGTGCCGCCGAGGATCACTGCGGCAATCGCATCCAGCTCATAGGATTGCCCCAGTTGCAGGCCATTGGCGGCGAACAGGCGTGACGCGCTCATCACCGCGCCCAACCCGGCCAACGCACCGGACATGGCATAGACGAACAGCAGGACCTTCCACACCTTGATCCCCGACAGCCGCGCCGCTTCCGGGTTGCCGCCCACGGAGTAGATTTGCACCCCCATCACCGTGCGCCGCAGGATGAACCACGACAGCGCAATCACGGCCACGGCAATGATCACCAGCCAGGGCACGCCCAGCACCGAATCGTTGCCAATAAAGGCAAACGGCAAATCAGGGTTGAACACGGTTTTGTCGTCGGCCAACAGGCGTGCCAAACCGCGCATGGCGGTCAGCGCACCGAGGGTGACGATAAACGGCGGCAGGCGCATGAAGGCGATCAGGCCGCCGTTGACCAGGCCCAGCAACAGGCCGAAGCCAACCCCGGCGGCAATCCCGAACATGCCGAACTGCGGTGACATCGACGCTTGCAACGCAACCACAGCCGAAGCCGCAAGAATCGCTCCCACCGACAAGTCGATGCCCGCCGTGAGGATCACAAAGGTCATCCCCGCCGCCAGCACCACGTTGACCGACGCCTGCTGGGTGATGATCGACAGGTTCTGCACCGTCATGAAGTTTTCGCTGGCCAGGGCAAAACCCACCAGCAGCAGCACCAGCACCGGCAACATGCCCACCGTGCGCATCAGTTCGCGAATACGCTCAGCCTTGCCGATCGTTGCCACAGTCATGGTGTTGCTCCCGCTTGTCGTTGAATTAGCCATGGGCGGCCACCTGTTCGCTGCCGGTGGCGAGGTCGATGATCGCCTCCTGGGAAATATCCAGCCCCGATGCCCCGCCCACTTCGGCCACCAGTTGCCCTTCGCGCATGATCAGCACGCGGTCGCAGGTGCCGATGATTTCCGGCAGTTCGCTGGAGATCACCACGATGCCTACGCCGGCCTTGGCCAACTGGTTGATGATGCGGTAGATCTCGGATTTGGAGCCGATGTCCACGCCACGGGTGGGCTCGTCGAGGATCAGCACATGCGGCTTGACCTCCAGCAGCCGTGCCAGCAGCACCTTCTGCTGGTTGCCACCGGACAACGCGCCGACGTTGACCTTGCCCGACGCCACGCGGATCGACAGGGACTTGATCGCATCGCGTGAGCGTTGTGCGGCGTGGCCACGGTTGAGCACACCGCCGGCGTGGGCATCCGCCACACAGGCACAAACGTTGATGTTGTCGGCCACGCTCATGTCGAGAAACAGGCCCTGGGCCTTGCGGTCCTCGGTGAGGTAGACGACACCGGCACGAATCGCATCCGCCGGGTTGCGCAGTTGGGTCACGGTTTTGCCGACCACCTCCAGGGTGCCGGAGGTGCGTGGGTCGGCGGCAAAGATCAGCCGTGCCAGTTCGGTACGCCCGGCGCCCACCAGGCCGGCGATGCCCAGCACTTCACCGGCGTGCAGGTCAAAGCTGCAGTTGCGCACGCGCTTGCCGTCGGCCATGTCGCGCACGCGCATCACCACCTGGCCGGGGTCGTAGGCCGCATGTTCCTTCTTGTAGAAACCTGACAGGTCGCGGCCCACCATCATCTTCACCAGCACTTCGGCCGACAGCACGTCCCGCGCCAGTTCGCCGACGTACTCGCCGTCCCGCAGTACCGAGACCCGGTCCGACAGCTCGTAGATTTCCGCCATGCGGTGGCTGATGTAGATGATCGCCAAGCCCTGGCTGCGCAGCTGTTTGATCAGCGCGAACAGGCGGTCGGTCTCCCGGGAGGACAGTGGCGTGGTGGGCTCGTCCATCACCAGGATTTTCGCGTGGGCATGCAGCGCCCGGGCGATTTCCACCAGTTGGCGCTCGGCGATGGACAGGCTGGCGACGCGGGTGATGGGCAGGAACTCCGCACCGAGCCTTGCCAGCACCTCGGCCACCCCGGCTTCCATGCCCTTGCGGTCGATGGTCCAGCCACGGCGCAGTTCACGGCCCAGGTAAATGTTCTCGGCCACCGTGAGGTTCGGACACAGGCTCAGTTCCTGGTAGATCACGGCAATGCCGAGGGCTTTGGCGGAGGCTGGGTTGTAGCTGGCGACGGGCTGGCCATCGATGCGGATGGTGCCGCCGTCGTCGGCCTGGTAAGCGCCGGAGAGGATCTTCATCAAGGTCGATTTGCCGGCTCCGTTCTCACCCATCAAGGCGTGGATTTCACCGGGGTAGACCTTCAGGCTGACGTTCTTGAGCACCCGCAGACCGTTGAAGGTCTTGCTGATGCCCTGCATTTCAAGCAAGGGTTCAAGGCTCATGACTGAGCTCCTGGTTTTATTATTGTTGTGTTCGGGCGTTTGCCGATGGCAGTCATCGGCAGACCTGATTGCTGCCGACTCTAATCAGATACATTTGCTTACGCAAGCGCTTGCGTCAGCCGTTTATCGTTTGATTAAACGTTTCACCTGATGAATAAATGTTCACCCAGCGACCTGGAGTGACTAATTGCAGATAAAACCGCCGTTTTTCCACCTTCACCTATCCGACTGAGTGTTTTTCTAAAAATAACACCGCGTTTGGCCACTACGATCCCTGTCGGTTGCGGTTTATCTGCTATCGTCCAAAGACCTCATCTCCTCCTCATCGCGCCTGCGCGATCTTCTGTGAGCATGCTCTGCGGCGCCGCCTTTGGCAGCGTCGGGCCTGAAGTTCACGGAACACTGCACGATGGACAACTCTTCAGTCGACAGCCCGGCGGAGCCGCAATCCCGGGCTGAAAAAATCGTCGAATTCAAACGCCAGAAAACCCTGCTCAAGGCCGGCGCCTTGCAAGATGCGATCTTCAACAGCGCCTACTTCTCCAGCATCGCCACCGACGAAAAAGGCGTAATCCAGATTTTCAACGTCGGCGCCGAACGCATGCTTGGCTACGCCGCCGCCGATGTGCTGAACCGCGTCACACCGGCCGACATTTCCGACCCCGCCGAGCTGATCACCCGCGCCGCTGCCCTCAGCCAGGAACTGGACACACCGATCACGCCGGGCTTTGAGGCCCTGGTGTTCAAGGCCTCCCGGGGCATCGAAGACATTTACGAACTGACCTATATCCGCAAGGACAACAGTCGCCTGTCGGCCATGGTGTCGGTGACCGCCCTGCGCAACCGCAACGACGCGATCATCGGCTACCTGCTGATCGGCACCGACAACACCGCGCGCAAGCAGGAAGAGGCGCAACGCAAAGGCTTTGAGCGCGCCCTGGAAGAGAAGAACCTGGAGCTGGAACACGCCAGCCACATGAAGTCCGAATTTCTCGCCACCATGTCCCACGAACTGCGCACGCCGCTGAATGCGGTGATCGGTTTTTCCGAGGCGCTCAAGGACGGCCTGGTGGGCGACATGAGCGATATCCAGCGCGAGTACATCGGCGATATCTTCACCAGCGGCCAGCACTTGCTGTCGCTGATCAACGACATCCTCGACCTGTCCAAGGTCGAGGCCGGCATGATGGACCTGGAACTGGAAGCCGTGGAGTTGGCCGGCCTGTTGGCCAACAGCCTGCTGATCGTGCGGGAAAAGGCCGCATTGCAGCGCATCCAGTTGAAACTCGAAAGCCCGGACGACTTCGGCGCGCTGGAACTGGACCTGCGAAAGACCAAGCAGATCATCTACAACCTGCTGGCCAATGCGGTGAAGTTCAGCGAGCACGGCGGCTCGGTGACGCTCTCGGTGCGCGAGGTGAATCGTAGGCAAGTGGGGCAGATTCCCGGGGACTGGCCCACCCACGGCTTTGCCCTGCAGCCCAGCGAACATCAACAGTTCCTGGAATTGAGCGTGAGCGACACCGGCATCGGGATCGCCCGGGACGACATGAGCAAGCTGTTCAAGGCCTTCAGCCAGATCGACAGCAGCCTGGCGCGCAAATTCGAAGGCACGGGCCTGGGTTTGGCGATGGTCAAGCAACTCACCGACCTGCACGGCGGCAGTGTCGCCGTGGCCAGCCGCGAAGGCGAAGGCGCGCGGTTTGTGGTGTGGCTGCCGCTGCACCGTGCCGCAGATGCGGAGGCCCCATGGCCGAAATCCTGATCGTCGAAGACAACGAGGCCAATATGCGCCTCGCCCGCCTGCTGCTGGTGAACGCCGGCCACAGCGTGTTGTGGGCCGCCGATGCCGAGACCGGGCTGACCCTGGCCCGGGAAAAACAACCGGCATTGATCCTGATGGACATCCAGTTGCCGGGCATGGACGGCCTGGCAGCCACGTCACTGCTCAAGCAGGACCCTCATACCGCGCACATCCCGGTGATCGCCCTGACGGCCATGGCCATGAAGGAAGACCGTGACAAGACCCTGCGGGCCGGCTGCGATGCCTACATCATCAAGCCCCTGCGCTACAAAGAGCTGTACCAGGTGATCGACACGCTGCTGCAAAAGAACATTACTCCCTCGACTTGAGTCCTCTCCATGGCCAGCCAACCCGCAACGCTGTTGATCGTTGATGATGAAATCCAGGTGCGCAAGCTGCTGGAAACCCTGCTGCGCCACGAGGGTTACCAGACCGTGAGCGCCGCCAGTGGTGAAGAAGCCTTGCAGTTGGTGGCGCAGCGGCCGCCGGACTTAATCCTGCTGGACATCATGATGCCGGGCATGGACGGCTATGAAGTGGCCAACCAGCTCAAGGGCAACCAGGCCACGGCGAACATTCCGATCATCATGCTTTCGGCATTGAGTGAGTCCAGCGCGCGGCTCAGTGGCCTGGAAACCGGTGCTGAAGAATTCATCAGCAAGCCGGTGGAGCGGGTCGAGTTGTGGCTACGGGTACGCAACCTGCTGCGGCTCAAGGCCCACGGCGATCGGTTGAAAAACCATAGCCAGTTGTTGGAGCAGCAACTTCAACACCACCAAAATGAGTCCTCGCGGTTGAATGTGCATGATCTGGCGCGCCTGGACCTGGAAAAAGCCCTGCGCCTGGCGGTCGAGCGCGAAGAATTCGTGCTGCATTACCAACCCAAGGTCGAACTGGCCAACGGTCAGGTGTGCGCCCTCGAGGCCCTGCTGCGCTGGGACCGGCCCGGTTACGGTGCGGTGTCTCCAGCGGTCTTCATACCGATCCTGGAAAGCCAGGGCTTGATCGTCACGCTCGGGCGTTGGGTGATCGACAACGTGTGCCGCCAGATCGCAGCGTGGCAATCCGGCACGGTGGGCGCGGTGGAGGTATCGGTCAACGTTTCGGGGCATCAATTGATCGAGGGTGACCTGATTGCCGATATCGCCCAGTCCCTCGCCCAGGCCGGCGTGGAAGCGCATTGGCTGGAAGTTGAATTGACCGAAGGCTCGCTGATGGAGAACACCCAGCACACCATCGCCAGCTTGCAGCGCCTGCGGGCGATGGGGGTGAAGATCTCCATCGACGACTTCGGCACCGGCTATTCCAGCCTGGCCTACCTGCGGCGGTTCCCGATTGATACGCTGAAAATCGATATCGCGTTTATCCGCGAAGTCACCAGCAACCCGCAGGACGCGGCTATCACCCGCACCATCATCGAACTGGCCCACAGCCTGAAGCTGCGAGTGGTGGCCGAAGGCGTGGAAACCCAGGCGCAGCTGGAGTTTCTGCGGGAAGCCGGCTGCGATCAGATCCAGGGGTATCTGTTCAGCCGGCCTTTGCCGATGAAGGAGCTGGAGCGCCTGCTGCTGGATAAGCGCAGCCTGGTCAGGCCGCAGCCTCACTGACTTCGAACAACCCCACCAGCTTCTGCAACTTGTTGGCATTGACCCGCACGGTTTCCGCGCTGGTCTGCAACACCCCTACGGTCAGGCGCATTTGCTCCGAAGAGTGGCTGACCTGCTTGATGGTCTTGCCATAGTCGAGGCTGCGGGCGTTGAGCTGCTGGATGATGCTGAACATGCTCTCCACCGCCTGGTGCAGGTGCACGTTCTCCGAGGAGGCGTCCTCGGCCAGGCGCAGGCTGCTGTCGACGTTGGTCACGCCGTTTTCCATGAAGCCTACGGCCTTGCGGGTTTCGCCTTGCAGGCCCTCGACCATCTGGCGAATGTCTTCCGCTGCGTTGGAAGTGCGTGACGCCAGGGTGCGGACTTCGTCGGCCACCACCGCAAAACCGCGGCCATGCTCGCCTGCCCGCGCCGCTTCGATGGCCGCATTCAGGGCCAGCAGGTTGGTCTGGTTGGTGATGTCGCTGATCAACCCGGTGATGTTGCTGATCTGTGCCATGCGGCTGTCCAGCAGTTGCACGCTTTCCGAGGAGCGCTGCACCACATCGCGAATCGACTGGGTGCCGACCTGTACCGCGAGGAATTGCTCGCGGGCCCGGCTGACCACCTCGTCCATGGCCTGCTTCATTTGCTCGGCGCTCACCGAGGCTTGCTGGATTTCTCCCAGTTGCTCTTCAACGATGATCATCATGCGGTGGGTGGCGTCGGCCACTTCATGGGACATCAACCCGGCCGCCTCGCTGCGGCCGAGCATCAATTGGTTGGTGTTGCCAACGCTGTGGCTGGCCTTGACCACCTGGCCGACCACCGAATCCAGGCGGTCGATGAAGCTGTTGATCCAGCGGCTCATGTCGCCGGTTTCGTCGTTGACCATGCGCCCGCTGTCCAGGCGTTGGCGCAGGTTGCCCTCGCCTTCGGCAATGGTGCGGATGACCTCGGTCATTTCATTCAGGCGTGCGGCCAGGCGCCTGGGGCCCAGGCGGCTGAACAGCAAGGCCGCGACGACCATGCTCAGCACCTCGCACGCATCGGTCCAGGCGGCGGGCAAACCACTGTAGTGACGGACCAGGAAGTTGCAGGCAAACAGGCCGGCCATGGTCGCCAGATAGGGCTTCATCAAGCCGTGGCTCAGGGAGCGCCGGCGGTAGACCTCTTCCAGGTCGGCCTCGCACATCATGCCCCAGCGATCCGGCGAGCCCGGCAGTTCGAAGGTCACGCCCTTGCCCACCACCGGGATGTGACGGTAGTCGGAATAGCCGGGATAGGTGACAAACAGATTCGAGCCCTTGCGGATGGTTTCCCGCACGCCGGGGTGCAGTTGTTGGGTGGCGGGGTCGATAAACCGCAATTCCAGTTCGGTATGGCGCTGGATCTGTACGGTTTTCCAGGGTGTGTGCACGCCGCTCTTGAGATTTTCACCGTGGGTGAAGGTGCCGTCCTCGAAGCGTGAGCGGGACAGCGCAATGCCCGGCTGCAGCGCCGGGTCGAAGCGCGATTGCACCATGAACAGGTAGTTATCGCCGGACTCGGGGAAGATATGCCCGGCCTCGCGCTGGATCAAATCCCCGAGTATGTCGTTGGGCACCCGACCGCAGAGGCAGCCGACCACCCTGCCCTCGCGGGTCAATGGTTGGTAGAACATCAGGGTCACTTCGTCATGGAAGCGCGAAGACGAAGGGCCGATCTGCAAGGTCAGCGGGTCGCTGTAGGGACCGTGGAGGAATGGCGCCTTGAGCCCGGCGGCCAGGGCTTGTTGATTGAGCGCGCGGTGACTGGCCTGGCTCCAGGTACTCGCCAGTAATTCGCCCTTTGGGTCGACGATAAACAGCTCGGAGAAATCCCCGGCCTGGTGCAGTTTTTCCAGCAGCAGGCTGTTGTCGGTGAGCACGGAATCGCGGGCCAGTGTCGTGGCCAGTTCGTTGAGGTGTTCCCACTGTTCGCGGGTCCAGGTTTGCAGGAGTTTGACCCGGGTTTCGGCAATGGCCTCGAAGGTTTGCTCCATCACCGGGTACACCGCGCGGTTGAGGTGGCAGGACCAGCCCATGGCGAACTTGCCGGTTTTGCCCCACCAGGGCAGCCAGCTTTTCTCGGCGGAAGATAACTGCATCGTGCTGCTCGACAGGCTGCTCATGGCGGACTCCGGAGTGATGTCTAATTGCCATATTTCAAGGCAATTAATGCGCCAATTAGCTAGCTTGCTATTGATTAGGCTGTTTGGCCTGCCATGCGGGTCAACGGGAGCGAGCTTCCTCGCTACAAAAAGCTGCATGCAATCAAGAGCATGCACCAGCGGGTGGCAGTGAGATCGCTTGTCGGGTGGGATGTCCCAGGGGGGCCGTGGTTTTCGAGATCGAATATCGGCGGAATTTTGGGGGCATATCCGTTATTTAGGTAATGGCGGCTTATGGTTTCGCTCTTACAGCGAGTCACTTTGCAAAAGCGGCAAAGTAACCAAAGCGCTCTGCCCCGCCTGTCGGCGCCTCGCCTAGGCTCGGCGTTCCCTCACTCCGGCATTACTCCGCGGGCCGCCGCGATGGGCCATCCATGGCCCAGCGCGGCTAAACCGGCGTCCTGCCGGTTTACCCGCTCCGCAATACCTGCGTTCGGCCTCGGGCTTATTGGGGCAGTCAGAGCAAGATCAAGATCAAAAGCAAGAGCACGGCGGCCTGAGAGCCGACCTGAGTGTTAAAAGCCAGATCAAAAACCAGAGCGAAAGCAGAGCCGCTTTTCTGTAGGAGCTGGCTTGCCGGCGATGCGGACACCTCGGTGCATCAGGTACACCCAGTTGATGCCATCGCCGGCAAGCCAGCTCCTAAAGTGGACCGTGCCCGCTTTAGCTTTTGATTTTGCTCTTCAACACTCAAGCCGGCCGGTAGGCCGCTGTGCTGTTGATCTGCTTTTGATCTTGGGCGCCCCGTTAAACCACGCTGGCCGAACGCAGGCTTTGGAGCGTGGGTAACCCGGCAGGACGCCGGGTTAGCCGTCCTGGGCCAGGGATGGCCCATGACGGCGGCCCACGGTCCAAAGCCGGAGTGAGGGCACTCCGAGCCTAAGCGAGGAGCCGAGTGGTGGGGCAAGAGCGTTTTGCTTACTTTTGCGCTGTTCAAAAGTGAGCCGCTGTAAGAGCGGAACCAATACCAGCCATAACCGAAGAAACGGATATGTACTCCCGCCTAAGGATCCAACACCCCCCCGCTGTACCCCTCAGACAACCGCGTCCCGGTAAACTTGGCCACCACCGAACCCTGTGAAACCAGCCGCTCCCGATGCCCCGTCACCATCCGCCCGGTTTGCGCCGCATGCAGCACAACCTCAGAAGCCGGATCCCCAGGCCGCCGAATAATCCGCGCAAACCGCTCACCCTTTTCCACCTGTTCACCCAAACCTTTCTCAAACACCAACACCCCGGCACACGGCGCCAGGATGGTCTCCATGCAGCCCATATCCACCACCTGCCCGTGCCATTGCGCAATCACCGGCGCCTCATCAATCACCCCACTGGCACAAAGCCAACCCCAGATCCCATCACCATCCTGCCCGGCCAGGGCATCACTCACATCCGCCTGCCCACGCAATTCAATCGTCGCCGCCAACCGCGGCTGCCCATGATCAATGATGGTCTCCTCAAACGACCCATCACCACCCTCGTCCCAGACAATCACCACATCCACCTGCAACGCCGCCGCAAGCGCCCGGCCCGCGGGCCAAAAGCTGCGGTGGATGTAGAGATATGGCAGGGCTTCATCATCGGTGTGCAGGTCCAGCACCAGGTCAGCATCGGCGGCCAGTTGCACCAGGCTTTTCTGCCATTGCGCCAGGTTGCTGGCCGGCCGCTCCATGGCCAATGAATGATCAAACGCCCGGTTGAAATTCTGCCCGGTGGCTTCGTGAAACCGCCCCAACAACCGCCCCTGGCGAAACTGGCCAATGCCAAACGGGTTGGCCTGGGGCACCACCGTCACCGTGCCCTTGAGCCGGCCCTGATCCTGGCAGGCCTGCAAACGCGGCAGCAGTTGATGCAACACCAGCATCCCGGCGATTTCATCGGCATGCACACCGGCCTGCAGGTGCACCCGAGGGCCGTCGCCGTCACCCTCGAAGCGCCAGGCGCCAATGTGCAGGGTGTTCCCGGAATCCCCGGGGACTTGCCACGAAAGGTCTTTTGCCATGCCGTTGCCCTCCTCTTGTTGGTTCTGCAGGTATATATTGAACACACGTTCAACCATGTATCTTCACCGAGGGTGTGCCTGTGGCCGAAGACCGTCGCGACCTGTTGATTGCCGCCACCCTCACCAGCCTCGCCCGTGACGGGCATGCCGGCATTTCCGTGCGGCGCATCGCCGCTGAAGCCGGGGTTTCGGTGGGGTTGCTCAATCACCATTTCGGCAGCATCGATGCACTGATCGCCGAGACCTACCACAAACTCGCCAGCGAACTGACCACCGCCCTGTGGCAGGAAGTCGACCAGGCCGTGGGCCCTGCCGCGCGGCTCGATGCATTCCTCGCCGGTTCGTTTTCCTCGCGGGTCATGGACCCGAAACTGTTGGGCGTCTGGGTGGTGTTCTGGAGCCTGATCCGCCACTCGAACCACGTGAATGACTCCCATGAAAAAAGCTACCGCGCCTACCTCGAACTGATCCGCCAGTTGCTCGACGACTTGGCCGAGAGCGAAGGCTTCGTGATCCACGACACGCGCCTGGCCGCCATCGGCTTATCGGCGATGCTCGACGGACTCTGGCTCGAGTGGTGCCTCAACCCCGGCACCTTCAGCCCCGCCAACGGGCTGCACATCTGCCGTTGCTGGATACAGGGGCTGCGTCACGGAGCATTCGGCGCCGACCACATCCTGTGACACGGGGTGCCGGGCGCTGAGCATGGCCAGGGTGCCGCTGATGGCGATCAGCACGGCGCCGAAAATCAGCGACACGTCCATCACCGTGCCCCAGACCAGGCTCGACAGCAGGAACGCCCAGATCAAACCAGTGTATTCAAACGGCGCCAGCAGCGTCGCCGTGGCCCGGCGGAAGCTCGCAAACAGCAGGAACTGGCCAATCCCGCCCACCAGCCCCGCGCCGAGCATGCCCAGCCATGCCGGGGTCGGCGATGGCGTGTGGGTCCAGGGCAGCGTCAGCGCCATGCAGATTACAAACACCACATTGGTGATCAGCATCTGCTCCAGCACCGAGGTGTTGTCGTCCACCTGGCGCAACTGGATATAGGTAAACGCCCAGCACAGTGCTGCCGCCAATGTCAGGGCGATTGGCAACGGATCGAGCATGTTGCTGGGGCGACAAGCGATCACCACGCCGACAAAGCCGATGATCAGCGAAATCCACTGGCCGCGACTGGCGCGCTCCTTGAGGATCAATGCCGCGAGCAACGTGACCATGATCGGTGCGGAAAAATACAGCGTGGTCATTTCCGCCAGGGTCAGGTCTCTGGCGGCGGTGTAGTACAGCAGCCAGGCCAGCAGCGACAGCAGGCCGCGGATGATCAACAGCTTGCGGCTGACCGAGTGCCAGGCTCGCTTGAGCAAACCCATTCGCCCGGCGATCACGCACGCGGCGACCACCACCAGGCTGCGCCAGAACAGGATGGTGAACACTGAATAGTCGGCCACCAGCCATTTGATCCCGGCGTCCTGCAGCGCCAGGAACGCATAGGCCAGCGAGCACAGGGCAATCCCTTGCAACGAGCGATCGGTTTTCATCCGGCAGACCTGCGCAACGGTGTGCCGCGTCGCTCGGCAATGGCGTACAGGGCTTCAATCAAAAAGGTCAGGCACAGGTAGACCCCGGCCACCAGCAGCAGCGGCTGGTAGATCTGCAAGGTCTGGGCGCGTACCACGTTGGCGGCGCCAAGCAGGTCGACCACGGCAATGGTCGAGGCCAGCGCCGTGGACTTGAGCAGCATCACCGTCTCCCCCGCCAGGGTCGGCAGCAGCAGGCGCATGGCCCGTGGCAGGCGCACCCGCAACAGTGCCTGGCGTGGCGTCATGCCGAACGCCGAGGCGGCTTCCATTTCACCCTTGGGCACGGCCAGCAGCCCGCCGCGAATCACTTCACCGACGTACGCGCCCACCGACAACACCAGGGCGAACACGATGTACCAGTAACCGTCCCGCAGGAACGGCCAGAGGAAACTCCCGCGAATCATCGGGAACTGGGCAAACAGGCTGCCCAGGCCGTAATAGAAGATGTAGATCTGGATCAGCAACGGCGTGCCCCGCAGCACACTGGTGTAGCCCAGTGCGCAACGGGCCAGCCACTTGCGCCGGGACAGCCGCGCCAGCGCTACCAGCACCGCCAGGGCGAAGCCGAGCACTGCCGAGATCACCAGCAGCGACAGCGTCGTCTGCAAGCCCTTGGCGATCAGTCCTGCGTAATAACTTATCCACTCAGGCATGTGCGGCTCACTCGACAACCGGCATCCAGCGACGAATACGTCGCTCCAGGCGCCCGGACAGGTAGTTGGAGGCCAGTGTCACCAGGTAATACAAGGCGGCGGCCGTGAGGTAGAACAACAGGTAATGCCGGGTCGAGCCCGCCGCCTGTTTGGCGGTGTACAGCAGTTCGTTGGTGCCCACTACGCTGATCAGCGCGCTGTCCTTGATCAGATTGATCCACAGGTTGGACATCCCCGCCAGGGCGTATGGCGCCATGATCGGCAGGGTCACCCGACGGAACAGGCCAAAACCGCTCAAGCCAAACGCCCGCGCCGCTTCGATCTGGCCATGGGGAATCGCGAGGATCGCCGCGCGGAAAATCTCCGAGGCGTACGCGCCTTGCACCAGCCCCAGTACCAGGACCGCTACCAGCGGGCCGCTGATGTTGAACTGCGCAAACCCCAGCCACAGCATCAATGCGTTGAGGCCCATCGAGCCTGCGTAATACAGCAGCAGGATCAGCAGCAACTCGGGCACCGCGCGAAACACCGTGGTGTAGCCGCGCATCAGCATGGCTATCGGGCGCGGTGCACTGAGCTTGGCGCAGGCCACCACCAGGCCGATCAGCAGCCCCACCGCAAACGAGCCGGCGGAGATCTGCAGGGTCATCCATAACCCCTTGAGCAATGCGTTGCCCCAACCTTGTTCGCTGAAGCTGAGTAGATCGAACATCGCGGCTCCCTATTTCGATTACACGCGGTGACCCTGTGGCGAGGGAGCTTGCTGTGGCGAGGGAGCTTGCTCCCGCTGGACTGCGTAGCAGGCCCATTGTTTGGGGGCGCTTCGCACCCCAGCGGGAGCAAGCTCCCTCGCCACAAGCACTCCCTTTCTACCGGATTAGTTTGTGTAGGGGCTATCGCAGACTTTGCTCACATAGGCAGGCGTGTCGGCGCGTTTGCACGGGCTGACCGATACCCCAAACACGCTCTGGGACAGGTCGGCGTAGTCCTTGCTCACCAGCAACTCACCGATGGCCTTGTCGAGCCGGGCCTTGAGTTCGGTGTCTTCCTTGCGCAGGCCAGCCCCCACGCCGCGGCCGATGATCGGGTCATAAGGCACTTCGGCGATTTCGGCCAGGCCCTGGGCCTCAGGCGTCTTGACCATCATGGCGATGGCGACGCCGTCGGCCATCATCAGGTCGGTGCGCCCGGCAATCAGGTCGGCGTTGGCCGATTCCTGGGTATCGTAGTACTTCAGGTCAGCAATGTTCTCGTAGTACTTCTTCAGGTAGTTGGCGCTGACCGTGGAGATCTGCACGCCGATGATCTTGCCCTTCAGCCCTGCCGGCGAGACTTCGACGGTGGTGCCCTTGGGGCCGGCAATGCCCAGCAGCGAATCGTAGTAGGCGCGGCTGAACGCGATCTGTTTTTCGCGCTCTTCGGTGACCGACATCGAGGAGAAAATCACGTCGATTTTCTTCGCCAGCAGCGACGGAATAATCCCGTCCCAGGCCACTTCCTTGATCTGGCACTCAGCCTTCATCAAGCCGCAGAGCTTGTGAATCAGGTCCACCTCAAAGCCGGACCACTCCCCGTTGCCGCCCTTCACCGTGAACGGTGGGTAGGGTTCTGCCGCCACCGCGAACACAATGGGTTTCTCCGCCGCCAACGCAGTACCTGCCGCCAGTATCAACACAGCACTGCTCAACCACTTTGCCAATCGTTTGGATTTCATGATCTTGCCCCGTCTTTTTTTGGAGTTAGCGAGTTTGATGCGCGTTGACGAACTGCCGGCAACGTTCACTGCGTGGGTCGATAAACACCGAGTCCGGCGAGCCGGTTTCCTCGATCAGGCCTTGATGCAAAAACGCGACTTTGGATGACACATCCCGGGCGAACGCCATTTCATGGGTCACCAGGATCATGGTGCGGCCTTCTTCGGCCAGGGAGCGAATCACCCGCAGGACTTCGCCCACCAGCTCCGGGTCGAGGGCCGAGGTGGGTTCGTCGAACAGCATGACTTTGGGGCGCATGGCCAGGGCTCGGGCGATGGCCACCCGCTGCTGCTGGCCGCCGGAGAGGAACGCCGGGTATTCATTGCGCTTGGCGGCCAGGCCAACCCGGTCGAGCAAGGCTTCGGCGCGCTCGATGGCTTCGGCCCGGCTTTCGCGCAGCACCTGGGTCGGCGCTTCGATCAGGTTCTCCAGCACGGTGCGATGGGGCCACAAGTTGAAGTTCTGGAACACCATGCCGAGTGTCGAGCGAATCCGCACCAGTTGCCTGGCGTCGGCCACCAGCGGTGCGCCGGGCCGGCCGTAGTTGAGCTTGATGCTTTCACCGTCGACGTGGATGCTGCCCTGGTCCGGCACTTCGAGCATGTTGATGCAGCGCAGCAAGGTGCTTTTGCCCGAGCCGCTGGCGCCGATCAGCGAGATCACCTCGCCTTCGTGGGCGGTCAGGGAGATGCCCTTGAGCACCTCGATATTGCCAAAGCGTTTGTGCAGATCGAGCACCTCGATCATCTTCTTCGCCGCCACCGGCTGTACGCTGATGATTTTCGCCGCAGGCTCGATTCGCGGTTCTCCGACGAGCTTGGCGACGAAGCGGCTGATACGTTCACAGGCTTCGGCCAGTCGCGCTTCACCCAGGGTAAACGACAGCCGCACAAAACCCTGGGCCGGCTCGCCGAAGGCCGCGGCATCCAGCACGGAAACCCCTGCTTCGCGGAACAGCCGCCAGGCGAAATCCAGGGAGCCGAGGCCGGTGTCCCGCACATCCACCAACACGAACATGCCTGCCTGCGGGGCCCGCACGTGAATGCCCGGGCAACCGCCGAGGCCTGCTACCACCAGGTCGCGGCGACGGCGGTAGGTTTCGCGCATGCCCTGGGTGACTTCATCGTGGGCCAGCACGGCGGCGGTCGCGGCCTCCATCACGAACCCCGGCAAGCCGTAGAGCATGCTCAATACCAGGGTTTCCGCGTGGGCCACCATCGCAGGCGCGGCGACGATCCAGCCGATGCGCCAGCCGGTCATGGCATGGGACTTGGACAGGCTGCCGATCACGATGCAGCGATCGGCCATGCCCGGCAACGCGGCCAGGCTATGGTATTCGCCATCGAACACCAGGCTTTCGTAGACCTCGTCCACCACGATCCACAGTTCATGCTCGATCGCCAGGTCGGCGATCACCTGCAATTCCTGAGGGTTGAGGACAACGCCGGTGGGATTGTTGGGGTTGGAGAAGAAGATCGCCCGGGTGCGAGGCGTAATGGCGGCAGCCAGCAGTGCCGGGTCGAGGCGAAAGCCCGAGTCGGCGGAACACGGCACCCGCACCAGCGTTGCGCCGCTGGCCTTGAGGGTCGCTTCGTAGGTGACGTACATCGGGTCGAGCACGATCACTTCATCACCGGCCTGCAACAGGCACAGCGAGGTGACGAACAAGGCGTTCTGCGCACCGGCCACGGTGATGACGTTTTCAGCGTCGAGCGGGCGAGCCAGGGACTGGCTGTAGCGCGCGGCGATGGCATCGCGCAGTGCCGGGCGGCCGGGGATTTCGGTGTAGTGGGTGTCGCCCTGGCGCAGGGCCTCGACGGCGGCGTCGGTGATGAACGAGGGTGTGGCGAAATCCGGATCGCCCACACTCAGGATGATGATGTCTTCGCCTTTGCTGCTGGCCTGGAAGGCGGCGTGGTGGATGTCCCAGGCGGCTACGCCCTGCCCTGCAATTCGCTCGACAAAAGGTGAAAACCGCATGCCAGTGCCTCTCGTTCAATCAGAAAAAGCGCAAGCCCGCCTGTTACCAGGCAGGGGGTGCAGCCAACATAATTGAAACTGAACACTCGTTCAACGGCAAACTTCACCGGATGTCGTTAACAGCTAAAACAGGTCGTTGTGGTGGTTTGCCCATCAGGTTGCATTGGCGGTCCTGCAGTTCTTCGGCGGAGGCCAGGTTCCATTCCTTGAGCGTCAACCGCGTGGTCAACAGTACGAAGTTGCCGTTCGCCGCCGGTGCCAACAGCAAGCTGTAACTGGCCATGGCATCGCCCTGGGCCTGCACGTAGTCATTCAGGATGGCCAATGGGTCGCGCAGGTCGAATTCCACCGCCGACAACGTACGGGCACTGTAGGTATGCCCCTGCAGTTTTACCGGCAGGGTTTGCCAGTGCTCGTCGAGGGTTGCCGCGCGTTCATTGAGGGTGTTGAAAATGTCGGGGCGCAGGCAGGCGATATGAATGTGCAACTGGTTTTGCGTGCGGCCATACCGCGAGTTGATCGCCAGGGATACATAACGGTCGGCAATCGGTGTTTGCAGGCCGGCCGAGAGTACATCGTGGTGTTTCCAGGCCTGGGCAAAGTAATGCGGCAACAAGTCCCGGGCCAGCGCGACGTCTTCGATTCCGGTGACTTTATCGGTGGGGATCAGTAAGTCCTGGTACGGGCCGTTGAGGTCCTTGAGCAGCGCGAACCCCTTGTCCGGATCAACCTCGAGGCAGGGGCGCGGATTCTGGTGCTGGTTCTGGTCGGGCACGCATTGACGGCTGACGATCTGCCACAGCACATCGGGATTGCCGCGCCATTTCCAGGCGGCTGCCACCGCCACCACACACAGCAAACCACCCATGATCTTGAACAAGGGACCGCGCTTCATGCCAAAAACCTCAACGCCAAAGGAATGTCTTTTGTGTTTTGCAGCTGCAAGACATCCCTGTCGCAAAGGTTAACGCTGGGCCGGGGCCATGAACTCCGGCCCTACCGGGTCTTTTATCGTGCTGGCCAGAATACGGTCGATATGTTGCAGGTCATCGGCCGTGAGCTGCCAGCCGAACGCATCTTCAACGCCTTTGAGCTGCTCCGGCCGGCGGGCGCCCCACAGTGCAACCGTGGGGCCCTGGTCCAGCACCCAGCGCAACGCCAGGGCCAGCACAGACTTGCCGTGGCATTCGCGAGCGTACACGTCCAATGCCGCGACCGCCGCCAGGTACTGCTCAAAGCGTGGCGCCTTGAATTTCGGGTCGAGCTTGCGCACGTCATCCCCGGTAAAACCCGTGGCCGCGTGCATGCTGCCGCTCAACAAACCCCGGCACAGCGAACCGTAAGCCAAAACCACCAGTGAATTTTGCTTGGCGTACGGCAGGATATCGCTGTCGATCGCCCGCTCAAACAGGTTGTAGGGCGGCTGCACGGTGTCCAGGTGCGTGTACTGGCGGAAATCGTCCATTTGCGCAGGCGAATAATTGCTCACCCCCACGGCAAGGATCTTGCCTTCACGGCGCAGTTTTTCCAGCTCGCCGGCGGTTTCCTCCTGAGCTACCAACGGGTCGGGCCAGTGAATCTGGTAGAGGTCGATGTAGTCGGTTTCGAGGCGCAGCAGTGAGTCTTCGATTTCCTTGCGGATACGTCGGGCCGTGGCATTGCGGCGCACCGTGCCGTCGTCCCATTGCAACCCGGCCTTGGTGGCGATCACCGCCGTGTGGCGTACGCCGCGCAGGGCCCGGCCGATCAGTTCTTCCGACAGCCCAAGGCCGTAGACCGGCGCACTGTCGATAAAGTTGATGCCGCTGGCCAGCGCATGGCGAATGGTCTTGACCGAGACCTCATTATCGGCGCCGCCCCACATCGAGCCACCCATGGACCAGGTGCCCAGGGCAATCCGCGAGACGGCCTTGTCGATGCCCGGGATCTTGATGGTTTCGATACTCATGAAAAAGCCTCCGCCAGAAACAATCAGTAAAAAAACGATTACTCTAGATCATCCGTGGTTGAATCGGGCTCAACGCCGCGTGCAACCCAAACCCCATAAAAGGTGCTTGATATGGCTGCGTTCAATCGCTCCGAGTTGGCCGACCTGAATGTCTTCATGGCGATCATCCGTCGCCGCAGTTTCCGGCATGCCGCCAATGAACTTGGCGTCACCACCTCGGCCCTGAGCCACACCATGCGCAACCTGGAAACGCGCCTGGGGGTCAAATTGCTGTATCGCACCAGCCGCGCCGTAGAGCCTACCGATGCCGGTGTGGTACTGGCGGAAAAACTCAGTGCCGGCTTTGCGACGATCCAGGACGGCCTCGACACCCTCGAACTGTACCGCGAGGCGCCGATTGGCCGCCTGCGCCTGAACGTACCCCGGGATGCCGCGGTGCTGCTGATTTCGCCGGTGCTCGGCGAGTTCACCCGCACCTACCCGCAACTGCGCCTGGACGTGATGATCGAGGACCGCATGCTCGACATCGTCGCAGAGGGCTACGACGCAGGGATCCGCTATGGCGCCACGGTGCCCCAGGACATGGTGGCCGTGCCGCTGACCGGCGAGCTGCGCTGGATCATGGTCGCCTCCCCGGCCTACCTCGCACAGGCAGGGACACCCGCAGTGCCCAGGGACTTGCTCACGCACTCCTGTGTACGCATGTACCTGGGCGACAAGACCACCTACAAATGGGAACTGGGCAATGGCGTACGCCAGCAGCGGCTCGATGTGCCCGGCCACTTCAGCGCGGCCGACACCCAGACCATCGTTGATGCGGCCCTGCAAGGCGTGGGTATCGCCTACTGCCTGGAGAATCGCGTGCTGGCGGAACTGGCCGACGGGCGCCTGGTGGAAGTGCTGCCCGACTGGGCCTGCATCGGCGCGCCGCTGTGCATGTACTACCCCAGCCGGCGTCAGTCGCAGCCGGGATTGCGCCAACTGATCGACATGATTCGGCTGAGGACCGCGGCGCACCCTTAGCATGGGCGCGTAAAACGCCGTATCAATCTGCATGCCAGTGGGATGGAATCGCTGAGGGGGCATCGGGTACGAAGAGTTACACCCGCTGGAGCGAAGCGCTGCTTGGGTGTACTCGATAAATTACCGGATCCCCTCCTATGACAATTGCTCCTACTCAGGCTACGGCTTCTTTCATTCCTTTGAACGCACCTGACAAGCCGCTTCCCCCGGCGCGGCTCCTGGCCGCAGCGCCGGAAAATGCCGCGCCAGGCTCCCCCGGGACCAGGATCCCCAGCCCGCGTGCCGATGCCGACGGTGAACTGGCAGGCCAGGTAGCCAGCGCGCTGCGTCAGGTCAAGGGCGACGGCCATGACGACGCGATCATGGTCGAGAACATTCCGCCGAACTCAACGTTCGGGCAGTGGTGGTCGCAGTTGGGGCGTGCCATGGAGTCCCCGCAAGTCCGTGACTGGATGAGGGAAAACGGGATAAACCCCAATTCAGTGATGATTGACCCCAATACCGGGAAGATCACCTACCAGCGAAGGCCCTCCGCCGCCGCGCAACCCAACGGCCCCGATGACAAAGGCTGGGCGCAGGTGGGCGCACAGGTCAGGGACGCCGCACGCGTTATCGGCGACGGTAACCCGATCCCCTTCAAACCGCCGCTCTCCCAAAACAGCAACAGTGCCCCCCTGTGGTTGGTGAGCCAATTCTACAAAGAGCAAGAACATATCCTGCCGGATCATGCCCACGAGCGTGCAGATGAGTTGGCGCGCGACAAAGCTTTTACCGGCGTGAGCGGCCCGCGTTTTGCGGACCTGCACGAAACCCGTGGTGAGGATGAGGTTGAGCGCCAGAAAGCCCTGGTGGGCAATACCCAGACGCTGAACACCGTGGGGCGTGAACTCAATTACCTGCTTGAGCGGATTCGATCGGGCAGCATTGGGAGCGGTGACGTTCTCGACTACCTGCAAAAGAATAAAGTCGAGCTTCACCCCGACAGCGCTTACCGCCAGGTCGGGAGCACCGACTCAGGGAGCACCATTAGCCTCAAGGAATTCCTTGAGATCAATGGCTGGGACGTGCCAACCACGCCCGAGGAGGTGGAGAACCTGACGAATTATCTGCTCAGGCCTGAACTCCAGACGCCGCTCCATGGCAATTATGGCGGTGCGCTGGAATGGCAGCCCCCGCTTGCGCCCGAGGCGGCGAATCAGCTGCGGTCCGACCTGCGCCGCGGCAAGATCGGCGACGTTGATTTGAACGGCGCCAGGAACGTAGTGGAATACCTCATGCAGGGCAAGTCGTTCACGCCTTCCGAGCTGGCTGACCCGCAGCGGGTGCTCGACTCGCTGATCCGCTCCCCCAAGGGCAAGGCGTTGGGCGAGGCCCTCCAGGCAAAATTTGACGCGCAGTCCATCAAAGGCAGTGCCACTGATTGGCTGTTGGCAGCCATGAGTGTGGACAAAGACAACTCGTTCCGCGCGACAGACCCCAGGTCCAGGCATCACATCGCCGGTTTTGCCGTGACCGGGAACAGTACCTGGGGCAAACCCGCCTCCGGTATCGTCAGCCGGTTGGCCGAACATCTTGTCAGCACCGGCAAGGCATCGTCACCCGAGGCAGCGGCGCTACAAGCGCATCTGCTGCTCTCCACCCGCGCTCCGGAGTTCCTGGTTAAAGACATCCCGGACCAGGTCACCCCGGGTTCCCATAGTTGGGTCAGTTTTGTCACCGCGGTAGAACGCATCGAAGCGCAGTCTCCGGGTTCAACCGCAGGGATGTCCTATGGGCAGGTCATGCTCCACGCTGAGGTCGCGCCGGTCTCCGCCCAGGAGCGTTATGTCGAATATGCCGCCCAGCAAGAGGCGCTCAAGGATTGGGGAAGCGCGAACGGTATGCCGTATCCGGTGACCGAAGGCCAAATGAATGATGTACGCGATGCATTCGATGCGCAGATCACCGAGCTGAGCGCGGCCAGTCAAACACAGAGCATGCCGATGCCATTACGCAAGGAAATGGCCCTGGAGCAGTTGCGCAAAGCCCTGCCAGGCATGGATACGGCAACCCTGGAAGACAAGAGCATCACGCTGGAACCCGCCCATAGCGATTTCCCGGGGCCTTATTCGATCCTCGACTTGTATATGAAGGACGCGCTTCACCATCGACCTGGCGTCGAAGAACCACCGGCCGTAGGGGTACTTGGAATTGGGCCCCCGCCCCCCGCTGACAATCAGTGGGTGACCTCATCCAGTACGTTGAACCTCAGCGAGGTGCTGGAAAAAACCAAAGACCTGCCAAGTATGCCGAACGTGTTCCAGGACGCGTTCGGGGAATACGCCGACGGCATCGAAAAAAGCGTCGCGGCCCAGGTCAAGTGGATGGTTTCGCGGCTCCCTGAAGAAGACCGTAAAAACCTGGAATACGGCGAAATCACAGTGGTCAGGGAAGTCGACGTCGATAAGGACAACTTTGGCAAGGAAACCCGCAAGCGGGTGCCCGAAGACAATTGCCTGCTGGTGAAAACCAGGCGCAAAAACCAGGTGCACACCTACGAAATCAATCTCAGGACCGCGAAGATTACCGAGCGTACGGACCTGGGTGACTTCACGGCAGGCAAACAGCCTTCCAACCACACCCATTACCATAAAGACCTGGAAGAAGTCATACCTTCGGGCGAGTACGCACCCGGGTTGACGGATGAAAAAATCCAGGACGCCAACCCCAAGAGCTTTGGCAGTGCCCGAACGTCTTATATTGCCGATGCCATGGTGACGGATGTTGATATCCGGTCATTCAAAAAAGAGGCCGAGGGGGTCACCACGCTTGATACCGAGGTTCCCTTTTACAAGAAAGTCAATGAATTCCTCCTCAACCTGATCCCCTTGAGGTCGGCAATCGTCAACTTTCAAAACGGCAACATCGGCGAAGGTGTCGGCGACCTGGCCCTGGATATATTTGGGTTTGCCGTGGGCCTCGGTGCGGCAGCCAGGGGGGCCAAGGCCGTGGCCGCCGGCGCATCGGCTTTCAGCAAGTTCGCCCAGGGCGCGAAGATTGTCGGGCGCGCGGCGCTGGGGAGTTTCAATCCGTTGAGCGGGGCTGATGATCTGGCCCGGAGTGCATTGAAGCTGGGGCGCACCACGCTGACCGCTGGACGTAACGGCGTCAATCATCTGCGTGGCGCCTTGCGCAGTGTCGACCTGACGTCACTGGCGAAAAAGCCCGGCATTGCCGAAGGCACTTACAAGGCGGCCAATGCGACCGAAGAAGCCAAGGTGTTTGCGAAGTTTGATGACGCCACCGGTAATTGGCACGCCTTGAATGTGAAAACCAGACAGCCCTTTGGCGAGCCGCTGGAAAATTTCAAAGCTGACGCCGTGCCCGTAGAAGCGCTTCGCGACAAACTGGAGAAGCTCCATGCCAAAACGGGATACACCGGGACAATCTGCTACGAAAAAACCATGTTCGTCGGGATGGCAGACAATGCACTCCCGTTGAAAACTCGCGAGGCCGTGCTGGGCAGTGTGGTCAGGAGCGGGGATTCCAATTACACGCAACGCTACAAGGATCTGATGGGTATTACCGCGGAGAATACCAGCGCCGTATTCAGGCCCGCGGACATTACCGAATCAGGCGTTATCAATTTCATGAGCAATAAAGCAGACGGCAATATCGTACACACCGCCTATATTCAAAAGAGCAGTGATGGAAAGCTCTATATCTACAACACCAACCAAGCCGGCCTGGACAAAGCCATGTTCGATGCCACTGGCACTCTTGATCAATCGGTCGGTGCAACGGTATTCAGTCTTGATAATGACGGGCTGCAAAAGTTTCTCGACTCGGGGTTCACCTTCTCCTTCACCCCAAACAGCACCCTCAATGCCAACGTAACACGCCTGGCGACCTGACAAACCGCGCATTGTCCGAGCAGTCAATGCGCGTTTTTTGAACCTCTCTCTCCCGGCAAACCTCAAACGTTCACACAGACCATGCCCGGGACTATTCAATGACCTTCATCCAATGGATGGCCGTACTGGGCGCGGTGTTGCTCACCCTCGCCCTCACCTCCTCCTACCTGCGCTGGATGCCGGTCACCACCTCGGCGGTGTGCCTGTTGCTCGGCGTGTGTATCGGCCCGCTGGGCATGGACCTGCTGCATCTGGACATCAAGGCCTCGGCCAGTTGGATGGAACACCTGACGGAAGTCGCGGTGCTGTTTTCGCTGTTCGTCAGCGGGCTGAAACTGCGCCTGCCCCTCAAGCACCGAACCTGGCGCATTGCGTTTGGCATGGCCGGGCCGGTGATGCTCTTGACCATCCTCGGGACGTGCCTGGTGCTGCATTGGCTGCTGGGGTTGTCGTGGGGGGTTTCACTGCTGGTGGGGGCGATTCTTGCGCCCACCGACCCGGTGCTCGCGGGCCTGGTGCAGGTCAATAACGCGCAGGATTATGACGCGCTGCGCTTCGGTCTTTCCGGTGAGGCAGGCTTGAACGACGGCACGGCCTTCCCGTTCGTGATCTTTGCGCTGATTTTCATGCAGCACGGCGGGTTCGACGGTGACTGGCTGGGCGGCTGGGTGCTGAAAAACCTGCTCTGGGCCGTACCTGCCGGGTTGCTCGTGGGCTACTGGATGGGGCGTGGCATCGGTCGCGTCACCCTGAAGATGCGTATCACCAATGCCGACAGCACCCTGTCACCGAATGACTACCTGACGCTGGCCCTGATCGCCCTCGCCTATGTGGTGGCCGAAGCCATCGGCGGCTACGGCTTCCTGTCGGTATTTGCCGCCGGCCTGGGGCTGCGCCAGGCCGAGTTCAAGTCCACCGGCAACTCACAAACCCCGGCGGAACATCTGGCACAGCCGGTGGTTGGCCACATGGAAGTTGAGCCGGAGCATGCGTTGCATGGCGATGTCGGGCAACTGCAGGACACGCAAATCGCCGCCGGGGTGATGATGGGCGACATGCTCGCCTTTGGTGGGCTGGTGGAGCGTTCGATGGAAGTGTTCCTGGTGACCTTGCTGGGCGTGGTGCTGGTCAGCCATTGGGACTGGCGGGCGCTGGCGGTGGGGGCGGCGCTGTTTTGCGTGATTCGCCCCCTCAGCGTGCTGTCGATACCCTGGGGCAGCTTGCTGAATCGCCATCAGCGCGGGCTGGTGGGCTGGTTCGGGATTCGCGGGATCGGCAGCATCTACTACCTGTTCTATGCCATCAACCACGGGCTGGTGGGCACCAGCAGTGCGGTCGCGGTGAACCTGACGCTGTCAGTCATTGCCCTGAGCATCGTGGTTCATGGTCTCAGCACGCAGCCGATGCTGGCGTGGTATGAACGACGTGCCCAGGCACAACAATGACGTCTACTCCTGGTTTTCAGTGTTGCCGACGTCAGCGGCATCATCCAGGTCGTTAAGCGGTACTTCGGCATCATCCATCAATGAACCCGGGTCTTCATTGCCCGGGTCATTGAGTTCATCGTCTTCGTCTATTTCAACTGACATCACCGTCTCCTCTAACCGCCTTGGGTATCGATATCGGCATCGGTTTCAGGCTTGGGCTCGCGCTCGGGCTTGAAGTCTGGACTGTAGTCGTTTTCCTTGGCCTTGGGGTCGCTGGCAGGCTTGGGGTCTTTTGGCGCGTCGGCCGCGGTGCCGGGGGCCGGTTCGCCGCGGTCGATGGCGGGATCGTTACGGTTGCTGGTTTGCGGGTCGTTGTCTGTGCTCATGGCTCACCTCTGTTGGAAAACGCAGACTGCGTAAAGGTAAGGTCCCGTGCGGGTCGGTGAAGTTCCAATTGCTTATGAGCCGGGATTGTCCACCTGGATGTAAAACGCGTAGGCCCCCAGCATCACCCAGAACACCATGAACAGCCAGGGCGCGCGCATCGAGAACAACAGCGACTTGCGATAGCCCTTGTGGGACGACTCCATCTCACTGAACAGTGGCGACTCATCGTAGGCCAGGCCCATGACCGGCTCGCTGCGCAGCAGTTCGCTCTGCTTGTAATGCCAGTGGTCGATGATTTCGTAGGCCGCCCGAATCCCCGGCCAGGCGTTGAGGGAACTGAGAATGCCCAGGGTCGCCAGGAACACGGGCACCACCAGGGTGAACAGCTTGCCCCATTCGGGGTTCAGGTTGCCCATGCCGGACACGAAGGCGATCACCAGGAATGACTGGGCCGTGAGGTAGGCGTCGGTGCGGTTGGCCAGGATGCTGGTTTCGTACTGGATTTCACGCCGGTAAAAGTCGAGACGGTCCTTGGGCGAACCGAAAATCTTAGCGTTGTGTTCGCTGTGGTCGGTCAGGCTCGATTCCGGGGTGTCGGGTGAGATGATTCTGGGCACATCCGTGCTCCGTGCTGGCATTTGAAGCAGTTTAGAAGAACCGGGCTGGTGCAAAGTTCAAGTAATCAGTGCACCGTTTTGAGGCGATAGGGCCGCATCGGTGGCGCGGGAGCTTGGGCCCGCTGGACCGGGACAGCGCTCCAGTGCGCAGCGGTCTGATTCCTTTTTGGGGCCCCTGCGCAGCCCAGCGGGAGCAAGCTCCCTCGCCACAAGGTGGATGGCACAGGCATTGCTTTAGTCCTTTATCTGCCCGGATACAGGAGCAATCGTTACCCCCCGACCCAGAGCCCACCCCAAAAGAAAGTAAGGACCAGGCCTGCTGGCACCATCAGCCACGGGCTCATAAAAAAATGCGTTTTCTAAAGCGGCAGTGCCAAAGCGCAGTTAGTCCCGGCACTGACAAGGTAATTGGAATGGCTCGATCTTTCTTTGATGAAATGAATGACGCACAAGGCGTTTGCCGTGCGCATTATCAGGAATTCTCCCGCTGGCTGGCCAACACGCCGCCAGAACTGCTGGCCCAGCGCCGCCGTGAAGCCGACCTGCTGTTTCACCGCGCGGGGATCACCTTCACCCTGTATGGCGACGAGCAAGACACCGAGCGCCTGATCCCCTTCGATATCATCCCCCGCAGCATCCCCGCCAGTGAGTGGAGTGTCATCGAGCGTGGCTGTATCCAGCGGGTGAATGCGCTGAACATGTTCCTTGCCGACATCTACCACGACCAACGCATCATCAAGGCCGGGATCATTCCCGCCGATCAGGTGCTGGGCAACGAGGGATACCAGAAAGCCATGGTCGGCCTGGACCTGCACCGCGATATCTACTCGCACATCTCCGGGGTCGACCTGGTGCGCGATGGCGACGGCACCTACTACGTGCTCGAAGACAACCTGCGTACCCCCAGCGGCGTGAGCTACATGCTCGAAGACCGCAAGATGATGATGCGCCTGTTCCCCGAGGTGTTCGCCAAGCAACGCATCGCCCCGGTGGACCACTATCCCAACCTGCTGCTCAAGACCCTGAAAAGCTCCAGCCGCCTGGACAACCCGAATGTGGTGGTGCTGACGCCGGGCCGGTTTAACAGCGCGTTCTTCGAGCATGCATTCCTGGCCCGGGAAATGGGCGTGGAGCTGGTGGAAGGCGCCGACCTGTTCGTGCACGACCTCAAGGTGTTCATGCGTACCACCGACGGCCCCAAGGCCGTGGATGTGATCTACCGCCGCATCGACGATGCCTTCCTCGATCCGCAGGCTTTCAACCCCGATTCGATGCTCGGCGTGCCCGGCCTGGTCGCGGCGTACTGCGCGGGCAACGTAGTGCTGGCGAATGCGATCGGCACCGGCGTGGCGGACGACAAGTCGATCTACCCGTACGTGCCGGAAATGATCCGGTTCTACCTGGATGAAGAGCCGGTCCTGCAAAACGTGCCGACGTTCCAGTGCCGCAAGCCGGATGAGCTGTCCCACGTACTGGCGCACCTGCCGGAACTGGTGGTCAAGGAAACCCAGGGTTCCGGCGGCTACGGCATGCTGGTGGGCCCGGCGTCCAGCGCGGCCGAGATCGAGGACTTCCGCCAGCGTATCAAGGCCCGCCCTCACGCCTACATCGCCCAACCGACCTTGAGCCTGTCCACTTGCCCGACATTTGTCGAAAACGGCATCGCGCCGCGGCATATCGACCTGCGACCGTTCGTGCTCTCGGGCAAGGAAACCCGCCTGGTGCCCGGTGGCTTGACCCGCGTGGCGCTGCGCGAAGGCTCATTGATCGTCAACTCGTCGCAAGGCGGCGGAACCAAGGACACCTGGGTGGTGGAGGGCTGAGTATGCTGAGTAGAACCGCCGCAGATCTGTATTGGATGTCCCGTTACCTGGAGCGTGCCGAGAACCTGGCGCGCATGCTGGAAGTCAGTTATTCGCTGTCGTTGATGCCCCAGGCCGGGCGCAGTGACGGGCTGGACGAGTTGGCCATGTCGCTGCTCAGCAGCGGCACCCTGGACAGTTACCTTGAGCGCCATCAGCAACTGGACGCCGAGCGCATGCTGCACTTCTTCGCCCTCGACGAGGAAAACCCCGCCAGTATCTACAATTGCCTGCGGGCTGCACGGGGTAATGCCCATGCGGTACGGGGGCGGATCACGGCTGATATGTGGGAAAACCTCAACGCCACCTGGCTGGAGATGCGCAGTATTGCGGCCGGCGGGTTGGCGCGGCATGGCATCAGCCACTTTTGTGACTGGGTGAAGCAGCGCTCGCACCTGTTTCGTGGGGCGACGTCCGGGACGATCATGCGTAACGATGCGTATCGGTTTATTCGGCTGGGGACGTTTGTCGAGCGGGCGGATAACACGTTGCGGTTGCTGGACGCGCGGTATGAAATGTTTGGGGAAGAGTCCGAGGAAGTCAGCGACCTTTCGGCACGCGGGTATTACCAGTGGAGCGCGTTGTTGCGGGCGCTGTCGTCGTTTGAGGCGTATACCGAGCTGTACCCGAATGCGCTGAATGCGCGGTCGGTGTCGGAGTTGTTGCTGTTGCGCAGTGATGTGCCGCGCTCGTTGCATGCGTGTATCGAGGAGTTGAGCCATATCCTGGCGGACCTGCCGGGGAGTTATGGGCGTACGGCCCAGCGTTTGGCGGCGGAGTTTGAGGCGCGGCTGAGGTATACGGGGATTGATGAGATTCTGGAGGATGGGCTGCATAGCCGGTTGACGGATTTTATCGACACCGTGCGGGAGTTGGCGCGGGCGATTCATAGCTCCTACCTTGAAGTCGTCTGATAATCGTTCCCACGCTGATCGTTCCCACGCTCCGCGTGGGAATGAATCCGGTGACGCTCCGCGTCACGACTTCAAGAGCGGACGCAGAGCGCCCTGGCGGCGTTCCCACGCAGAGCGTGGGAACGATCGTCCTGCGTGGGAACGAGCGTCGAGAGTGGGAACGATCATAGGTCTACTGGTTTTTCACCAGTACCGGTTCTGCGCGGTACTGCTCAGGGAACAATTTTTTCAGCTGGGCCACCTTTGGCAGGTCGTTGATCACGATGTAGGGGTACGACGGGTTTTCGGTCAGGAAGTCCTGGTGATAGGACTCCGCCGGGTAGAAGGCTTTGCCCATCTCGATCTTGGTCACGATCGGCTTGTCGAAGGCTTTCGCGGCGTCGAGCTGGGCGATGTAGGCCTGGGCGACTTTTTGCTGTTCGGCGTTCTGGGCAAAGATCGCCGAGCGGTACTGGGTACCGCTGTCCGGGCCCTGGCGGTTGAGTTCCGTGGGGTTGTGGGCGACCGAGAAGTAGATCTGCAGCAGCTTGCCGTAGCTGACCTTGCTCGGGTCGTAGGTCACGGCGACGGACTCGGCGTGGCCGGTGTCGCCGCCGCTGACGCTTTCGTACTGCGCGGTGCTCGCCGCGCCGCCGTCATAGCCGGAGACGGCGTTTTTCACCCCTTGCACATGCTGGAACACACCCTGCACGCCCCAGAAGCAGCCGCCGGCGAAGACCGCGGTTTGCAGGTTGTTCGCGTCTGCCGGCAGGTCCATGGCCGGCGGCGCGATGGCCACGGCGTCGTCGGACGGGCCGAAGGAGAACGCCGAGCTGTGGCCGACAAAGGCGGCGAACGCCAGGGCCGGTAAGTACTTAAGCAGTTTCATCTCAGTCACTCCGAAACATCAGGATAAATGCGGTCAACTGTGGGAGCTGGCTTGCCTGCGATTGAGGTGGTGAATTCAACATCGCTATCGCAGGCAAGCCAGCTCCTACATGATCGGGTTAACCATGCCAAATTTCGCTATGGGTTAGCCGAAGGTGAAGGCATAGGCCGCCACTTGCGGGTCCAGGAACTCGATGGTGAAGGTCCGGTCCTTGACCGCGCCCGGCTGGCGCACCAGTTGATACAGGCGTTGTTCGGTCACGGTGCCGCTGCCATCCGGTGCGACGTCGGTGCCGTGGGCATCCCCCGGCGCCTGGCCGTCGATGCTGACCTTGAAGCGCACCGGCTTGCCGTCGGCGCCCGGGCCCAGCACCAGGTGCAGGTCACGGGCGTGGAAGCGGTAGACGATCTTGCCGTTGGCCGCTGCGAGGGTGGCTTGCTGGCCGCCGACGTTCCATGGGCCTTCCAGGGTCCAGTTATTCAAGGCCAGGTTGCCGGCTGCCGGGTAGTTCACCACCTTGTCGGTGCCCAGGGTGCCGGTGGTCACGAAGTTCTCGGCGCGCTGGAAGCCCAGGTAGGTTTCCGGCGACTGCACTTCGTTCATGTCCGGTGCGGCCTGGATGCCCTTGGCATCGGCTTCGATCAAGCCGCCCGCCACCTTGGTAGCGCCCGCCTCCCGCAGCAGTTGCTGGATCACTCGCTCGGACTCGGCGTAGTCACCCTCGCCAAAATGGTGATAGCGGATCTGGCCCTTGGCATCGGCAAAGTAATGCGCCGGCCAGTACTGGTTGTTGAAGGCGCGCCAGATCTTGTAGTTGTTGTCGATGGCCACCGGGTAAGTGATGCCCAGGTCCTTCATGGCCTTGGTGACGTTGTTCACGTCGCGTTCGAAGGCGAATTCCGGAGCGTGCACACCGATCACCACCAGGCCCTGGTCGCGGTATTTCTCGGCCCAGGCCTTGACGTACGGCAAGGTGCGCAGGCAGTTGATGCAGGAGTAGGTCCAGAAATCCACCAGCACCACCTTGCCTTTCAACGCCTCGGCAGTCAGTGGCTCGGAGTTGAGCCATTGCACGGCACCGTCCAGCGGCGGCAACTGGCCTTCCACTGGCAGCGTGTCACTGTGGTTGGCGGCCATCATCGCGCCGCCGGCCATCATCGCCCCGCTCTTCTGTTCAGGCTTGGCGCTGAGTTTCTCCACCAGGCTTTGTTCCAGGCCACCGGTTGACGCCGTCGACAGGCGCGCCAGGATCCCGGTGTCCAGGCCCAGGGCGATGGCCGCCACACCGGCCAACATCAGGGCGCCGAGACCACGACGCAGCCATTCACCAGCGCCCAGCGAACGCTTCATGAAACCGAAGACTTTACCGCCGACCAGCAGCGCCAAGGCCAGGGAGGTGGCAGCCCCTGCCGCGTAGGCCAGCAAGAGCAAGGTAGTGCCGATACTGGCGCCCTGCAGCGCGGCGCCCGTCAGCACCAGCCCGAGGATGGGCCCGGCGCACGGCGCCCACAGCAGCCCGGTGGCCACGCCGATCAGGAACGATGCGCCCGGACGCGGCCGCGAATCGGCCCCGGCGGCTTCCGACAGGCGACTGCCCGCGGCCACCAGCGGCCGGGTCAGGCGCTCGGACAGGCTTGGCAGCAGCAGCGTCAGCCCGAATAGCGCAACAAACAGCAACGCGAGCCAGCGACCGTACTGATTGACTTGCACCACCCAACCGCCGCCCACCGCCGCGAGCGAGGCGACCAGGGCGAAGGTCATCGCCATCCCCAGCAGCAGCGGCAAGCCACTGCGCAAAAACGGCTGCCCGGTGCGAGCGAAGACAAAAGGCAGAACCGGCAGGATGCAGGGACTGACAATCGTCAGCACGCCGCCCAGATATGCGAGAACCAAAAGCCACATGGGGTAGACCCTTATAGGAAGACATTGAATTAAGTCGCGGTGAACGTCATGGCTGCGCCGTTCATGCAGTAGCGCAGGCCGGTGGGTGCCGGGCCGTCATCGAACACGTGGCCCTGATGACCGCCGCAGCGGCGGCAGTGGATTTCCTTGCGTACCACGCCGAAGGAGGTGTCGACGTGGCTGGCCACGGCGTTTTCCAGGGGTTGCCAGAAGCTGGGCCAGCCGGTGTGGCTTTCGAATTTGGTGGCTGAGGCGTACAGGGGCAAAGCGCAACCGGCGCAGGCGAAGGTGCCGTTGCGGTGTTCACTGTTAAGGGCGCTGCTGTAGGGGCGTTCGGTGCCCTCCTCCCGCAGGATCGCGTACTGCTCGGCGGTCAGCAGGGTGCGCCATTCGGCGTCGGTGTGGCTGACTTCGAAATGTTCGGCGGCTTCGGCTTCGGCGATCAGGGCGGGGCCGGCGTTGATTTTTTGCAGCAGGCCACCGGCGATTACTGCGAGGCCGAGGCCGCCGCCGGCGAGCAGGATCTGTCGACGTGAATACATGAGTTGCTCCTCACACAAGTGCGGATGGCTGGCGAAGCCCCTATGGCTGATAAACAAACTGTGGCGAGGAGGGCGTACTTTTGCCATTGCGATGAGTAAGGTTAGGCCCGGGGTGGTCGCGGAATCCTCACGCAGAGTTAAACAATTCGTGATAACTACACTGTTGCAAAAGCCGCACAATGCGCGAATCAAGAAGACAGGTTTTTATCAATGGATCAGCCCAAACGTGTCCTGGTGGTCGAGGACGATGCCCATATTGCCGATTTGATCTGCCTGCACCTGCGGGACGAGCAGTTCGAGGTGGTTCACAGTGCCGATGGTGACGAAGGCCTGCGCCTGCTGGAGCAAGGCGGCTGGGATGCGTTGATCCTGGACCTGATGCTGCCCGGCGTCGACGGCCTGGAGATCTGCCGGCGGGCCCGGGCGATGACGCGCTACACGCCGATCATTATCACCAGTGCCCGCTCCAGCGAGCTGCATCGCATCCTCGGCCTGGAACTGGGGGCGGATGACTACCTGGCCAAGCCGTTTTCCATGCCGGAGCTGGTGGCGCGGGTCAAGGCGCTGCTGCGCCGGGTCGACGCCATGGCGCGCAACTTGAAGATGGACGCCGGCAGCCTCGACCTCGGCCAGTTGTTCATCAACCCGCTGACCCGTGACGCCACCCTGCAAGGCCAGCGGCTGGACCTCACGCCCCGGGAATTCGACCTGCTGTACTTTTTCGCCCGCCAACCGGGCAAGGTATTCTCGCGCATGGACCTGCTCAACGCCGTGTGGGGCTACAGCCACGAAGGTTACGAACACACCGTCAATACCCATATCAACCGCCTGCGGGCCAAGGTCGAGGCCGATCCGGCCAACCCGGCGCGCATCCTCACGGTGTGGGGCCGTGGCTACAAGTTTGCCGAGCAATCGGCATGAGGCTGACCCTTACCCAGCGCCTGTCCCTGGTGTTCGCGCTGTTGCTGCTGATTTGCAGCGGCACGTCGGCCTGGCTGCAAGTGCGCTCCAACCACATGCATGAACTGGAAGTGGTGCAAGGCCTGTCCCGCGACCTCGCCGCGCACATCGCCCGGGATACGCAGTTGATGGACGCCGACGGTCTCAAGCCGGACGCGGTGCGCAACCTGTTCAGCCAGTTGATGCTGGTAAACCCGAGTGTCGAGGTGTACCTGCTGGACATTAACGGGCGCGTGGTCGGCAACGCTGCGCCCAGCGGCCACCTGCGCCGCGACCAGGTCAACCTGGAACCGGTGCGCCGTTTCCTCAGCGGCGCGATGCTGCCGATCCTCGGCGACGACCCACGCAGCGTCGACGGCCTCAAGGTGTTCAGCGCCGCGCCGCTGCGGGTCAACGGCCAGCAGGCCGGCTACCTGTATGTGGTGCTGCTGGGCGAAGCCCATGATGTGTTCGACGCCCGGGATGCCACCGGCATGGCACTGAACATCGCCCTGTGGTCCATCGCCCTGGTGGCATTGTTGTGCTTGCTCGCGGGTTTGACCGCGTTCGCCTGGATCACCCGGCCCTTGCGGCAACTGACCGAGAAGGTCGGCCAGTTCGACATCAACGGCGCACCGAAAGTCCCGCAGGCCGTGGCGCCCGAGGTTGCCAGCCAGGATGAAATCGCCGTGCTCGACCACGCATTCGTGCAGATGGAGAACCGCCTGGGTGAACAGTGGCGCGCCATCACCCATCAAGAGCAGGAACGCCGGGAGATGGTCGCGAATATTTCCCATGACCTGCGCACACCGCTGGCCTCCTTGCATGGCTACCTGGAAACCCTGTCCCTGAAAGACGCCAGCCTGACCCCGCAGGAACGCCGGCGTTACCTGGGCATCGCCCTCGACCAGAGCCGCAAGGTCGGCGGGCTGGCCCAGTCGCTGCTGGAACTGGTACGCCTGGAACACGGGTTTGTGCAGCCGGTCATCGAAGGCTTTTCAATACCCGACCTGGTGCAGGACATTTTCCAGAAGTTCGAACTGACCGCGGAAGCCCGGGCGATCACCCTCACCGCCAGCCTGCCGCCGGTGGTGCCAACCGTATTGGCCGACCTGGGCCTGATCGAACGGGTACTCACCAACCTGCTGGATAACGCCCTGCGCCATACACCGCCCAATGGCGAAGTTGAAGTGACCCTGGCCCCCAAGTCCGGTTTTGTTGAAGTCACGGTGAGCGACAGCGGCCCCGGGATTTCGGCGGATCTGCGCGAAGGTCTGTTCCTGCGCGCCTTCACCATTGGTGGGGCTCGACGCGATGGCGGCCTGGGCTTGCGCATCGTGCACCGGATCCTGCAACTGCACGGTCAGGAAATCCGCCTGATCGATGTGCCAGGACGCGGCGCGACGTTCACGTTCGCCCTAGAAACCCGAGCAGCAGTTCGTTGACCTTGGGCCCCTGCTCGTTCTGAATCCAGTGGCCGCAGTTGGCCAGGACGCTTTGTTGCAGGTTCGGCACGACGTCGGGCATGCGCTTGAGGGTGTGGGCTTCGAACACGCCGACCGGGTCGCGGTCGCCGATCAGGAACAGCGTCGGTTGCAGCACCTGCCTGCCGGCGAGAAACTCGGTACGCTGCCAGTTGCGCTCGAAGTTGCGGTACCAGTTCAACGGGCCGCGAAAGCCGTCATTGGCGAAGGTCTGAACATACACGTCGAGGTCCTGCTGGCTGCACCAGGCCGGGAGCTTGGCCGGCAGCGGCACACCTTCCAGCAGCTTCGCGCTGGCGGGTTTCTTCTGCAGGAAAACGTCCTGGTCCTGCATGAACAGCCGTAATGTCCGCTCGATATCGGCATCCAGTTCCTTTTCAGCCACGCCCGGGGCCTGGAAGTACAGGATGTAATTGAAGCGATCGGCGTACAGCTCGCGCATGATCTCGATCACCGGCCTGCGGGAGCGTCCGGCGAACGGTACCGACATCGTCACCAACTGGCTGACGCGCTCTGGCTCCAGCAACGCCAGGTGCCAGGCCACCACGGCGCCCCAGTCATGGCCAATCATGACGACCCGGCGATGCCCGAACAGGTCCATGGCGCCCTGGATATCGGCGCACAGGGTCAGCAGGTCATAGTCGGCCACTTCCGGCGGCGCGCTGGATTGTCCATAGCCGCGCATTTCCGGGACAAACACCCGATAACCCTGGGCCACCAGCGCCGGAATCTGCTCGCGCCAGGAGTGCCAGCACTCGGGAAACCCATGCAGCAACCACACCGGCGGGCCGCTCTCGGGGCCGGCGATGTGCACGTTCAACTCAATGCCGTTGACCTTGACCTTCTGCTGCTGGATTTCGCTCATCACTGGGTTCCTTGTGTGGGGTTCGCTCGCGGTATTCCCGGGGAGAACAAGCCATCACGCGCTTGAAAGCATTGCTGAAAGCGCTGTCTGACTGATAACCCAGGGACTGGCCGATCGTGGACACGCTGTTGTCGCTGGCTTTCAAGGCCTGTACCGCCAGGTGCATACGCCAGCGGGTCAGGTATTCCTGCGGTGCCAGCCCTACCCGTTGCTTGAAGTGCAAGGCGAAGGTGGAGCGGGATTGACTCGCCACGTCGGCCATTTCACTCAATGTCCAGCGCCGGGCGGGTGCTGCGTGAATTTCCCGCAGCACCGGGGCCAGCCTTGGATCCGTCAAGGCTCCCAGCCAGCCGGTGGTATGGGTGCCCATGGAAGATTGATAGAGCCGCAGGATTTGCACCAGCATCATTTGCGCCAAATGCTCGGTCATCAGCGCCGCGCCTTGTAACGGGCTGGCGTATTCCCGGGCCAGGCGATCCAGGCACCAACGCAACACGGCGGCCTGTTCGGAGTTGGCACTCACCCGCAACACCGGCGGCAGGCTATCCAGCAACAGTCGGGCGTCGTCCCCGTAGATAAAGCGCCCGGCGATCAAAAACAGATCCACCGTGTCCCCCAACGTGGCGATGCCGCCCACCGCGTCGGCATACACCTCACGTGCATCGAGTCCTTCAGGGCACAGATTGCTGGACAGCCTCCACGGGCGTGCCTGGGTCAACAGGAAACAATCTCCCTCATACAAGCGTATCGGTACTGCCAGCCCTTCCACTTCCAGCCAGCAACTACCCTCCACCACCGCGTTGAACTTGATGCCATCCGGCGCCGCAAAGTCAATGGCCCAGGTGCCCCCAGCCTTCAGGCCGGCGAAGGTCGAGCGATGGCTTTTTAACAGTGCCAGCACATCGGAAAGGGTATCCATAAAAGCTCCGGACGATCGCGACAGAAACACGGACTCTAGGGCATTCCGCGTCCGGGCTCCAGCGAGAGACTCTAGGCCTCCCATAAGGAGATCTTTCATGGCTGACAAACAAACCCCAATTGGCAGCGGCTTCGATGCCGGCACTACCGCCCAGCAAGCCTTGGCGGGCAGCGATTTGCGAGGCAAGACGGTGATTGTCACCGGTGGCTACTCCGGCATTGGCCTGGAAACGGTTCGCGTGTTGGTCGACGCGGGTGCGCAGGTGATCGTTCCCGCGCGGGATCCTGAAAAGGCCGAACGCAACCTCTCGGGCATCATCGGTGTTGAACACGCCAGCCTGGATTTACTCGACCCGATTTCCATCGACCGTTTTGCCGAAAACTTCCTCGCCAGCGACCGGGCATTGAACCTTCTGATCAATAGCGCCGGAATCATGGCCACACCACTGCAACGGGATACGCGAGGTTTCGAAGCGCAGTTCGCCACCAACCACCTGGGCCACTTCCAGCTAACCGCGCGGTTGTGGCCGGCGCTGCGTGAGGCTAATGGCGCACGAGTGGTTTCGGTATCATCCCTCGGCCATCGTCTCAGCCCTGTGCATTTCGATGACCCGCAATTTGAACACCGCCCCTATGACAAGTGGCTCGCCTACGGCCAATCAAAAACCGCCAACGCACTGTTCGCGGTAGCACTGGACCGACGAGGTAAAGCGGAGGGTGTGCGCGCATTTTCCGTACACCCGGGGGAAATCCTCACCGACCTGATCCGCTACCTGGACAAGGACGACCTGGCATTCGTCGGCGCACTGGATGAGCACGGCAATATCCGCCGCGCCAGTCACTACAAGAGCCCCGAGCAAGGCGCCGCGACCTCGGTGTGGTGCGCTGTCAGCCCGCAACTGGAGGGCATGGGCGGACTCTACTGCGAAGATTGCGATGTGGCCGCTTCGTCGCAGGATGACACCAGCCGTAACGGCGTATGGCCCTGGGCTGTCGACCCGGAGCAGGCCGAACGCTTATGGGCAGTGAGTCAGCAGTTGTGCAATGTCACGTTGTAGTCCGGGACCCCAGCGTTCATATTTGGCAGTCATGCACTGCCAATGAGCGACCTGAACCATGCAGCCTCCTGCCAGATACCTCGTGCCCCTTGCCGCCTCCCTTTGCGCCACCCTCGCCTGCGCCGACAGCCACGACCCACTGCTCGCCAAGCGCGTGGATGCGGTGGTCGACAGCGCCATTGCCGACAATCGCCTGGTGGGCACCGTGGTGATGGTGCTGCGGGACGGGCAGCTGGTTTATCACCGTGCTGCCGGCTTGGCGGACCGCGAAGACGGGCGCCCGATGACAGAGGACACGATCTTTCGCCTGGCATCGGTGACCAAACCGCTGGTATCCGCTGCCGCGATGCACCTGGTGGAACAAGGTCGCTTGGGCCTGGACGATCCGGTCAGCCGCTGGCTGCCCGACTTCAATCCCAAGCTGGCGGATGGCACCATCCCGGTGATCACCGTCAGCCAGTTGCTCAACCACACCGCCGGCCTCAGCTACGGATTTCTGGAAAGCCCGCAGGGACCCTACCGCACCGCCGGGGTTTCCGATGGTTTGGGCGAGCCCGAGATCAGCTTTGCCGAGAATCTCAAGCGTATCGCGAGCGTGCCCCTGAGTTACCCGCCGGGCACCGGCTGGCAGTATTCGATGGCCACCGATGTGCTGGGTGCGGTACTGGAAAAGGCGTCCGGCCAGAGCCTGCCGGCATTGCTCCGCGACTCGGTGACCGAACCACTGGGGCTAAGCGATACCGGGTTTTCCGTGACGGATATAAAACGCCTGTCCGCCGCCTATCAGGATGGCTCGCCACAGCCGTTGCGCATGGTCGACAAGGCCACGATCACCTCGGGCAACAGCACCGCGCTGTTTGATGTGCGGCGGATTCTCGATCCCCAGTCCTACCCTTCCGGCGGCGCAGGCATGGCCGGGACGGCAGGTGATATTGCGCGGTTCCTGGAAACCATTCGCCGGGGCGGCGCTCCGATCCTGTCGGCACACAGCGTGCAGTTGATGGTCACCGATTCGGTCGGCGCCAAGGCGCAAACCCAGGACCCGGGCTGGGGGTTCGGTTATGGCTGGGCGGTGCTGGATGACCCGGCGTTGACAGGCACACCGCAATCCCGGGGCACCTTTGAATGGGGCGGCGCCTACGGTCACAGCTGGTTTGTCGACCCGCAGCAGAAGCTTACGGTGGTGGCACTGACCAATACGGCTTACGAAGGCATGTCCGGCCAGTTCACCCACCAGTTGCGGGATGCGGTGTATCCGCCGCAGTGATCGACCACCAGCGCGGTAATAACTGCCGCACCCGCGCTTCGCCAAACCGGTCATCAATCAGCATTACCACCCCTCGGTCCTGCTGGCTGCGGATCACCCGGCCCGCAGCTTGCACCACCTTCTGGATGCCCGGATAAAGGTAGGTGTAGTCATAACCGGCGCCGAAAATCGCGCCCATCCGCAGCTTGAGCTGCTCGTTCACCGGGTTGAGTTGCGCCAGGCCCAGGGTGGCGATAAACGCGCCAATCAGGCGGGTTCCCGGCAGGTCGATGCCTTCGCCGAATGCCCCGCCGAGCACGGCGAAACCGATGCCCTGGCTGTGCTGGGTGAACTGGTCGAGAAATGCCTGGCGTTCAGCCTCGGCCATGCCCCGTGACTGCTGCCACAGCGGGATGTGCGGGTGTCGCTCGGCAAGCAATTGCGCCACTTGCTGCAGATAATCAAAACTGCTGAAAAACGCCAGGTAGTTGCCCGGCGCCTGGGCAAACTGCGCTGCAATCAGCTCGACGATGGGCTCCAGGGACGCCTGGCGATGGACAAACCGGGTGGAGATCCGGTCGACGATATGCACCCGCAGCTGCTCGGCCTTGAACGGTGATTCCACATCCACCCAGGCCGTGTCGGGCGGCATTCCCAGCAAGTCCGCGTAGTAGTGCCGCGGGCTCAGGGTTGCGGAAAACAACACGCTGCTGCGGGCCGCTGTCAGCCGGGGCCGAATGAATTCGGCGGGCACCACGTTGCGCAGGCACAGGTTTGATGAACTGCGCTTGCCGCTGAGTTCGCGTTTGCTGATGTCGAAAATGAAGTGTTCGTTGAACAGCTCGGCGACCTTGGCAAACTGCAAGGCCTCGAAGTAGAAGGCTTGCAGTTCGCCATTGAGTGCTTCGGGATGGTCGTTGAAATATTCACCCATAGCGCTGGTGCACAGACTCAGCGCCTGCAGCAGTTTGTCGGGTTTCTGGGCGTAGGCCTGATAAGGCGCCACTTGCTCCTTGTGCAGGGCATTCCACTCACGGTTCAGGCGCTGGAGCGGCTTTTTCAGCGGCTCGGGTGCGATCTCGCGCAGGGTCTTGAGCGTGTACTGGTCGAGGGCCGCGCTGTACATCGAGCGGCCACGCTCCACCAGGTTGTGGGCTTCGTCCACCAGCACCGCGACGCGCCACTGGTTGAGCTGGGCCAGGCCGAACAGCATGGCGCCGAAGTCGAAGTAATAGTTGTAGTCGGCGACCACCACGTCGGCCCAGCGTGCCATTTCCTGGCTCAGGTAATAGGGGCAGACGTCATGGGCCAAGGCGACTTCCCGCAGGTTGCGCTGGTCCAGCAGGCGCACGCGGGAAGCGGCTTCGCGGGCCGCCGGCAAGCGGTCATAAAAACCCTTCGCCAGTGGGCAGGAGTCGCCGTGGCAGGCTTTGTCCAGGTGTTCGCAGGCCTTGTCCCGCGCCACCAGCTCCAGCACCCGCAATGGCAGATCGGGGCTGCTGTCATACAGCACCTGCGCCGCATCCAGCGCGAGTTTGCGGCCCGGGGTCTTGGCGGTCAGGAAGAACACCTTGTCCAGCTGTTGCGGCGCCATGGCCTTGAGCATCGGGAAAATCGTGCCGACGGTCTTGCCAATTCCGGTAGGCGCCTGGGCCATCAGGCAGCGGCCGGTGCTGACCGCCTTGTAGACCGTTTCCGCCAGGGCGCGCTGGCCTGGGCGAAACGCCGCATGGGGAAAGCCCAGGGTAACCGCTGCGGCATTGCGGGCTTCGCGCTGGTGCATTTCCTGTTCGGCCCAGCCGAGGAACAGGGCGCATTGCTGCACGAAGAATGCCTGCAGGTCATCAGCCTGAAACCGTTGGCTGAGCAGCGTCTCATGCTCGCCAACAATGTCGAAGTACACCAGCGCCAGGACAATCTCCGACAACCCGAGCTTCTGGCACATCAACCAGCCGTAGACCTTGACCTGTGCCCAGTGCAGTTGCCGGTGGTTTGCCGGTTGTTTGTCCAGGTCGCCGCGATAGGTTTTCACCTCTTCCAGCTGGTTGCGGTCCGGGTCGTAGCCATCCGCCCTGCCCCGGACTTTCAACTGCTGGTATTCGCCCTCCAGCGCGACTTCATTCTGGTAATGGGCGCTGCGCCGCGAGGCCACGGTGCGGTGGCCGACAATCCCTTCCTGGGCACTGGGAGACGGGGTAAAGCGCAGGTCGAGGTCGCCGACCTTGGCGGTGAATTCACATAACGCACGCACCGCAACGCTGTAGCTCAAGCGGCCTGCCCCGCCCAGCGCACATAACACACAGTGACGGGCATCTGGTGTTCGCCGCAGAACTCCAGCCAGCGCAGCTGGTTGTCCTGCAGGCGATCACCGGGGCCTTTGACTTCGATCATGCGGTAGGTTTTTTCTTCGGGCCAGAACTGGATCAGGTCGGGCATGCCGGCGCGGTTGGCGCGGATATCCAGCAGCAGGCGTTCGAACCAGTGGCGCAGGTGCGCCGCAGGCAGGCAGTCGAGGGCCTGATCGAGCAGTTCTTCGCTGAGCACGTTCCAGAACACGAAGGGTGACTGGATGCCCCATTTGTCTACATAACGCTGGCGAATGGTGTGCTTGTAGCGCCCATCGTCCAGTTGGCCCAGGCACTCGGCGAACAGCTCGGCGCGCCGCAGATGAAAATCCTCGCTGTGCAGGTCTACCGGCCCGCGCTGGAACGGGTGGAAAAACGACCCCGGCAACGGCGCGAAAATCGCCGGCCAGCACAGCAGGCCAAACAGCGAATTGATCAGGCTGTTCTCGACGTAATGCACGGGTGCACCATGGTCGCTGAGGTGCGCCTGTACGCAATACTCCACCGACATCATCGGTTCCGGAGCCGGCAGTTCGAGGTCCAGGCGCACGATCTCGCGAGGTTTTGCCTTGGGCAGCGCCGGCTCGCCGAGCTTGCGTCGCAGCCTGGGTATCACGCGCAGCAAGTGCTGCTGTTCGGCAGCGCTTTCCGGGGCCTGTTGCGCCTCACGGGCCAGCCCCATCGCCTGGGCAAAATCCTCCTGGCGCTCCAGCACCCGGATCAGCCGCGCCCGTGCGCCCGGATAGGTGCAGCCCCGGTAGATAGCTTCCGCCAGGGCCAACTCGGCGCTGCGCTCACAATACTGGCCCACCTGGAACAACAGCTTGGCTCGACGTTTCTCCAGCCAGGGGTTGTCGGTGTGCAAGGTAGCGATTTGTTCCAGCACGCCATCGAGTGCCTCGCCCGCTTCAAAGGCCTGCTGGCACTGATGCAGGAACAGGAAGCCGTGCACATCGTCACGGCTGCGCAAACCGCGGGATTCGGCGCAGAATTCGACTTTCTCGTAGGTAAAGATCCCCAGGTCCGCCAACACAAATTCCGACCAGTCCTGATAGAGATTACCGAAGAACATCAGGCGCAGGCGGTCGCACAGTTCCATCACGGTGAGGCTGTAAAGCTGATCGGCCAGGTCCGGGCACCAGTGCTGGAAGTGACGCAGTTCACAAAACTGCGTTGACAGCGTTTCCAGCCAGTCCGCCTTCCTGGCCTTGGGTTGCTCGATCCAGGGTTTGAACGCCGCCAGGATTTCCGCTTTCTGCAACAGGCCGAACAACTCGCCGAACGACAACAGGCATTGGTCCGTCACCCAACCCTGTTCCAGCAAAGGCACGACCGCCTCGTGCACCGCGCCGATCTCGACATAGTTGAGCTTGCCCGCCCGGAAATGCGCGCCCTTGCGCATCACCATGCGTACCAGTAACGCCTGGGATGCCTGCGGCAAGCTGTCAAATTGCTGAATGAAATGCTCTTCGTCCGGGGCCAGCAAATCGGCATAACGCTGCCCCAGCCAGGCGAGCACTTGGCGGAAGTTATGCAGGTAATAGAGCGGATCTTCTAGGGGATTGGACATTTCAGGCACTGGATCAACCACTGTTTATGCATACAGAGTGCCGTCCCTGACCGACTGTTGCAATCAGTAATAGATCAAAGGCACACGCAACTTTTTGCGTAATAATGATCAGATGGCTGTCAGCCACATTAAATGAGTCTCCCCCGACCGCTCAGGTGCGGGGTTTTCGAAGGATCAGGGTAAGGGTTATGAGCATGAAGAATTTGGGTCTGGCGGTGGGTATGTTCACGTTGCTGGTATTGGCCGGTTGCTCCACGCAGACGGTGGTGACGTTGCAGAACGGCACTCAATACCTGACCAAGGACGTGCCCAACGCGAAAACCGCCGATGGCTTCTACGAATTCACCGATATCGCCGGCAAGCATATTCGCGTCAAGGCCGATGACGTCGCGACCGTGATGAAGGAGAAATAAAAAGTGGGAGCCCGTCGGCTCCCACTTTTCTTTGCCATGATCGTTCCCACGTTCTACGTGGGAATGCATCCCGTGACGCTCCGCGTCACCACTGCGCAAGACATGAACCGTGGGTTGGCCGTTGGACGCAGAGCGTCCGGGGCGGCGTTCCCACGCAGAGCGTGGGAACGATCAATCCGTGGCGCTACTTAGCCGATGGAAACCCCATCGCCCCAAACCCCGACGAGCCCGACGCCAACCAGCGTCACCGAGTCCGCGCCAAAACTCAGCACGGTATCGCCCCCCACCACCTTGGCGTGGTCACGCCAGTCCGCACTGCCCTCCACGTCCCGGAACACCAGCTTGTCGGTCGGCTGATAACCAATCACCCGGTCCTGCCCAAACTGCCCGCCGAACACAAAGGTGTTATGCCCGCTGTTGTCGCGGATCGTGTCATTGCCCTTGCCGCCCTCGATGAAATCCACACCCTTGCCACCCTGGATCAAGTCATCGCCATCACTGCCGATGATGAACGTGTTGCCCTTGTGCGGCTCGGCATTGCGGTTGAGGTCCTGCACCCAGGTATTGGCCCGGGCCGGGTCCGACAGGTTGGCCACGATAATCGTCGAGTCCCGGCTGGTCAGGTCGTAGAACTGCGAGTCCAGGACCCGCGTCATGCCATCCCCATACCCGGTGGGCAAATGAGAAAGCCAGGTGGGAACATTGACGATGGAAAACGGCAGGACATTCCACAGCGTCGACGCGTAGTGATCGTTGAAGCTGACGATATTGTCCGTGGTCGACTCATGGGGCTTGTCGTGCACGCCCAGTGACGAGAAGTTGAACGACGAGCCGTCCAGCGCGCGAAACACCGGGTCGTTTTCATAACCGATGTTCAGCACCTTGTCGCCGGTACTCTGGGTTGGCGAGGCATAGGCCACATAGTTGGAGTCCTTGTAGAACCCCGACCATTTATTGCCGCTCAGGTCGGCCATGCTGTTGACCGCCAGGCCACCCAGGCTATGACCGCTGACCACCACGTCCTTGCCCGTCAGGCCATGACTGCCGGCATACGCCGCGACATCCTTGAGCAAGGTGCCGAAGGCTTCGCCGGCGTAGTTTTTCGCGTAGTCCTTGGGCCCCAGCGCCGCCAGCAGGTCACTGACCAGATCGCCGATGGAGTCGCTGATCAAGGTTTCCCGAGGCCCCGAAGTCCCGCGAAAACCAATGCCGATTTCCAGCAGCTTGCCGTCGCCATCGTACTTGCCCAGCACTTCCACCTGCGCGGTGGTGTAGCCGGGCTTTTCACCGAAGAACGTGCCCCGGGCGTCCACCTTGCCGCCGTAGCCCAGGGTACTGGCGCTGATGGGCGTCCAGCCGGCCTTGTTGACCGCCTCGAGGGCGGTTTTTTCCGAATCCGGGTTCCAGGGAATTCCCGGAATCACCCCCTGTGAATCGGTGCTGCCCAGCAGCGCCCCCACCAGAGTGGCGGGCAGCCCCAGGCCAAAACCGTTGTGCTGGTAACCCACGGCAAAGCCGTTGTCCAGATTGTGATAGGAGTACAGCGTGATCGCCATGGCATCGGCGAACAACGCTTTGGAGCCCTCGGTGCCGAGGTTTTTATAGTCGAAAACACCCATGGTATTGCCTCTCTTTTGTTGGAATTGTCGAGAAAGCCGAATCTACACAAATGGACGATTGGAACCGGATCAATGTGGGAGCGGGCTTGCTCGCGAAGGCGGTGTGCCAGTCGGTGGATGGGTTGACTGATCCACCACTTTCGCGAGCAAGCCCGCTCCCACATTTCGAACCGCAGTGTTTAGAAAGCCCAGTCCAGGCTCAAACCCACCCCGTGGACTTTCTCCTTGCTGGCCAGCAGGCCGTTGTAATCCAGATTCACCTTCGCCTCCTTGCTAAGCGCCAGGCTGACCCGCGCCCCCACCAATGCCGCATCACGCACCATCGACGAACTCTCCACAGTGAACGAAGGGCCGCCCGAGGCAAACGCCAGGTGCCGCTCGGAATCGACGCTGCTCAGGTTGTGCTGCCAACCCAGGGTGCCGGAAAGCTCCAGTTGCTGATGGTCATTGATATTCAAGGTTTTCAGCGCTCGAGCACCCAGGGTACTCAACACCACATCGCGGCTGTCATCCCGGCCCTTCAAGGCCGCCGCATCACCCTTCTCGGTAAACCCATCGGCATCCAGATGCACATACGCCAGGTTGGCGAACGGTTCCAGGGCCAGGGGTTGCAGGTTCAGGCGATACGCCGCTTCGGTAAACACCTGGGTACTGCGGGCATCCACCTTGGCTTTCTGCTTGCCGGCGACTTCACCGTATTGCAGCTCGCGCTTCACATCGGCGCGGTGCCAGCTGTAGGTCGCACCACCGCTCAAGCGCAAGGCACCGATTTCATGCCCGGCATACGCACCCAGGTGATAGCTGTCCACCGATGCCCGGGAATGGGTGTCGCTGCCCATGTTCAGCGATGTATCGCTGTACCCCGCCACCAGGCCTACACGGGTGTCTTCATCCAGCGCGCCGTCCACACCCGCCAGCATGCCGCCAATGGAGGTGGTGTAGCCCGCCGTATCGCTGCCGCTGTTGGTCTTGCCCCAGGCGCCCAACGCCTTGACCCAGACGTTGCCACGGCTATCGACGGTCTGGCTCGATGCGCCCATTGCCCCTTGCTGCAAACGCTCGCCCACGGCTTCGCGCAGGTAGCGGTTGTCATTCACCAACGCGGTTTCCAGCGCCGGGTAGATTTCCCCGGACAGCTGCTGGAATGCACCCTGGGCCGAAGCCGCATTCGGCGCCAGCAACAGGCTTTCGTACACGGCGTTGCCCGCGCCCAACTGCTCGGCAGCAGCGGCCACCGAACGTTGGTTCGGGGTGGCGGCCACACTGGCAAAGGTGTTGGCATTGCGCCCCACATCCAGCTGCACGCCGTTGGCGGCGTAGTTCAGGGTACCGCCGATAAACAGATAGTTGGGCAGCACCGAACCGAAGCTGCCGGTAATCCCGCCCGCAGCCTGCAGGATGTTGTACTGGCGACCGATCAGGCTTTCGGCCTGGGTCTGGGTCAGCAGCGTCGGGCTGTTTTCCAGGGCCAGGGTCACCGTGCCGCCGCTGAGGGTGGCCTTGCCACCGGCGACGATGCGATCACTGTTGGTGGCCGACAACTCCACCGCATAGGTGGAGCCCGCCGCGAAGTTCACATCCCCGGCCACGTTCAGGGTGCCGATGGAGTTGCCCGGCGCCACGGTACCGCCGCTGTTCGCTGTCAGCGAACCAATGCGCCCGGAACCACCCACTACCCCGCTGTTACTGACGGTGACGTCGGAGGTGATCGAGCCATTGATCGCCAGCAACCCTTGGTTGACCAGGGTCGGGCCGCTGTAGGTGTTGGTGCCGGTCAGTACCAGCGCGCCAATGCCCTGCTTGGTCAGGCCGCCATGCCCGGAGATATCGTTGCTCCACACATCCAGCCCGCAATGCACATCGGTGCACGTGCGCTGGGTCGGTTTGCCGGCATCCACCACGGCGCCAATCCCTGGCAGGTCCGCGACAAACTGGCCGGAGCCGTAGGCGCCGTCGATACGAAACTCCGCCGGGATATCCCCAGCCGTCACAAACATCCCCGGGCCGTTGATGGCCTTGCCCAGGTTGATCATGCCCCAACCGTACAGGGAGTCGATGCCCGGTGCGCCGAGGTCGGTCGCGGTGGTTTTCAGCAGCGTGGAGATCTGGTCGCCGCTCATGTACGGGAAGCGCTCCATCAACACCGCTGCACTGCCGGCCACATGCGGCGCGGCCATGGAGGTGCCGTTGAAATTGGCGTAGTCGGTGGTCAGGTTTTCCAGGGAGGTGCCGTTGATCACCGAACTGTAGATCTTGGTGCCGGGGGCCGCGACGCAGAAGCTGGCGGCATACCCGCAGCGCGAGGAAAACGTACTGATCACGTAAGGATCGGAACTGGCGGTGTCGGGATTCTGTTGCAAGGCCGCCACCGACAGCCAGTTGGGTGCAATCTCCGGCACGAAGTACGCCAGGCCCGAGATCGCATCCGGGTTGTTGCGGTTGTAATCGTTTCCGGCGGCAAAGATCGTCAGCACGCCGCTGCGGGCCGCATCAATGGCGCCCTGATAAGCGCCACCTGCGATCGTCCCAAGGATCGGCCGAATGTTATTGAACTGCGCCTGGGCTTCATTGACCGTGAAGTTGGGGAATGCCGGATCTCGGCCGCCCTTGGCGTACTGGTCACCGATGCCGATGCCCCAGCTGTTGTTGATAATGCGTGCGCCGCTGGCCACCAGCGCGTCCCAACCGGCTTTGTAGACCGCACCGTCGTTGCCCAGGATGATCCCGTCTTCGGGGCCCGGGTCACCGTTTTCGGCGCTGATGATCTGCGCATCGAACGCCACGCCGTGCATTGGCCCGCCGTCGCGGTTACCCGCAGCGATCCCGCCTACGTGGGTGCCGTGATTGCCGAGCTTGCCGTTGGAACCCAGGGAAGGCGTGCCGTCGTAGCGAAACGCGTCCCCGGCCTTCACCGGGATGTACGGGTCGGTGTATTGGCGAATGCCTTCGGTCACGATCGTGACGACTTTGCCGGGGCTGGCGAATTCCGGATGCTGGGCATACACCGGCTGGTCGAAGATCCCCAGCTTCACACCCTTGCCGGTGTAGCCGGCGGCGTAGGCGGCGTCTGCATGCACGGCGCCCAGGCCCCAATCGGCCTTGAATTCATTACTGCGCCAACTGGCAGCATCTCCCAGTTTTCCGGTTTCCACGTAGGGTGCGGCCTGGGCGGTACCCAGGCTGGCCAGGCAACACAGCAACGCGCCGTATGGCACGCAGCTCAGGGCCTTGAGCGGGTAGCCCGGGCCTGTTGGGATGGCGGATTGAAACCCTCGTTTTGTTTTTTTCACGGTGACCTTCCTTAGTTTTTATTGCACTTGTATAAATCACGTTTCTCCCAAGCGTCGCCGACCCAATGTGGGAGCGGGCTTGCTCGCGAATGCGGTGGCTCAGCTACAGGTGCGTCGACTGACACACCGCATTCGCGAGCAAGCCCGCTCCCACAGTTGACCTCTTTCGGCCTCAGGATCTTGCTCAGAACTGCCAGTTCAGGCTCAAACCCACACCCTGGATTTTTTCCCGGCCAGCCAATTGGCCGGTGTAGTCGAGGTTGACCCGTGTGCTTTTGCTCAACGCCAGGCTCGCCTGCACGCCCACCAATGCCGCGTCGCGCATCAACGGCGAGCTTTGCACCGCAAACGACGGCCCTCCGGCGACAAACGCCAGGTGCTCTTCGGATTCAACGGCACTCAGGCTGTGCTGCCAGCCCAGCGAGCCGGAAACGTCCAGTTGCTGGCGGTCATTGAGGGGGAAGGTTTTTGCCGCCCGCAGGCCCAGGGTGCTCAGCACCGCATCGCGGCTGTCACTGCCACTCTCCAGCGCGGCGGCGTCGCCTTTCTCGTGAAAGCGTTCGTTGTCCAGATGCACGTAAGCCAGGTTGGCGAACGGCTCCAGCGCCACCGAGGACACGTTCAAACGGTAGGCCGCTTCGGTAAATACCTGGGCGCTGCGCGCATTCAGCTTGCCCTTCTGCTTGCCGCTGACTTCGCCGTACTGCAAGTCGCGTTTCACGTCGCCGCGATGCCAGCTGTAGGCACCGCCGACGCTCAAGCGCCAATTGCCCAGCTCATGCCCGGCGTAGGCGCCGAGGTGGTAGCTGTCGATGGACGCCGATGAATGCGTGCCGCTGCCCATGTTCAGCGAGCTGTCGCTGTAACCGGCCACGAGACCGGCACGGGTCTGCTCGTCCAGCGCGCCGTCGACACCGGCCAGCATGCCGCCCAGTGAGCTGGTGTAGCCTGCCGTGTCGCTGCGGCTGTCGGTCTTGCCCCAACTGCCGAGCGCCTTGACCCACACGTTGCTCTCACCGGTAACCGGCGTATGGCGCAGGCGCTCGCCCACGGCATCGCGTACCTGGCGGCTGTCATTGATCAGCATTGTGCCGATGGCCGGGTAGATTTCTCCCGACAGCTGCTGGAAACCCGACTGCGCCGTGGCTGCCGAGTCTGACCGCAGGATGCTTTCGTACACCGGATTACCGGCGCCCAACTGCTCGGCGGCCGCCGCCACCGAACGCTGGTTACGAGTGGCACCGACACTGGCGAAACTCGCATCACTGCGGGCAATGTCCAGTTGCACACCGTTGGCGGCATAGTCGAGGGTGCCGCCGAGGAACAGGTAGTTGGGCAACACGGCACCGAACTGGCCCTGGACCCCGCCAGCCGCCTGGAGGATGTTGTACTGGCGCCCCACCAGGCTTTCCGCCTGTTGCAGGCTGAGCAGGGTCGGGCTGTTTTCCAGGGCCAGGGTCACGGTGCCGCCGCCGAGGATTGCCTTGCCCGTGGCGACAATCCGGTCGCTGGTGGTGGGGGTGAGTTCGACCGCATAGGTCGAGCCGGCGGCGAGGTTTACATCCCCGGCCACCTGCAAGGTGCCCACGGAATTGCCCGGCGCCACGGTGCCGCCGCTATTGACCTGTAACGCCGCGATGCGACCGGAGCCGCCCAACGTGCCGCTGTCATTGACCGTCACCGCGGACGTCAGCGAGCCACTCACCGCCAACCGGCCGCCATTCACGGTGGTCGGGCCACGGTAGGTGTTGTCGCCCGCCAGGATCAGGCTGCCCGCACCGGATTTGGTCAGGCTGCCTTCGTAGATACGCTGGGCCGCGGCTGCCGCACGGGCAGTGCCAACGGCATAGTCCGTCTGGTCCTGCTGACTCGCGCCGGCGCCCACGCCGTTCTCCCAGCCCTTGTCGCGCAGGGTTTGCTGCCAGGCCAGGGTTTCGGCGCTGTCTTCGGCCTGACGCTGGATCAGCGCCTTGTCGGAGATCGCATTGCTCCACACATCGCCCTGCCCGGCCGCCAACGTGACATTCATCGGCCCGAGCAATTGCCCGGGCCCGTGCATTGCTCGGCCAAGGTCCGGCACGCCCCAGCCGACCTGAGTGGTCGGTGCATCGGTGACCGCGCCATTGAGCTGGGTGGCCGTGGTCAACAGCACCTGCAAGGCCTGTTCGTTGTTCAGGTATGGATAGCGTTCCATCACCAGCGCCAGTGCGCCGGTGGCATGGGGCGCCGACATCGAGGTGCCGGATTTCACCCCATAACCGCCATCGGGAATGGTGCTGTTGATCAACGCCCCGGGGGTGGAAATGCACCAGTACTTGGCGATGCCGCACTGGTTGTATTTCTGGTTGTTCGCCTTGTCCAGGCCCGATACCGCCAGCCAGTGGCCTTCCAGCTCCGGCTGGAAATAAGGCAAGGCCGAACGCACGCTGGCGTTGGCGTAGCCGCTGTTGCCAGCACTGAACACGTTGATCACCCCGGCCTTGGCCACCTCCGCAGCGGCATCCAGCCAGGTGTTCTGGTTGTAGTGCTGGGCATAGGCAGCGTGCAGGTCGCCAATGGTCTGGTAGCTGACATCCTTGGGTTGGCTGCCCCAACTGTTATTGATCGCGCGCACGCCGGAATCCACCAGCGCGCTGTACACCGCCTTGAAGTACTTGGGGTCTGGCGAGGGGCCGAACAGGAAGCTGTCGCTGGCGTTGGTGTTGCCGACGTAGATCTGCGCGTTGTACGCCACGCCGTGCATGCCCACGCCATCGCGGGCTGCGCCCATGGTGCCGGTCACGTGGGTGCCGTGGGAGTCATTGTTTGGGTTGAGCGCGCCGGTGGTCGTGAAGGGGCTACCATCGACATAGGTGCCGCTGGCGGTGACCGCGTGATAGCGGTTTTTTGAGGCTTCGGGATGGTTGGGGTCGAAACCCGAATCCAGAGCGCCGATCTTCACGCCACTGCCGGTGATGCCGCTCGCATAGGCCTCGTTGGCTTTCATCCGCTCCAGGCCCCAGTCGCTCTGGAACTCGGCGGAACGCCAACTGCCGGGGTCGCCGACTTTGCCGGCTTCGATGTACTGCCCGTGGGCCGCCACTGACAGCAGCAGCAAGGAGCCTGCGGTGAAGGGTTTGAAGCGAGGTGAACCAGTGATCATGAAGAGTCCTTTTTCTTATTGTTGAAATACCTGTGGCGAGGGAGCTTGCTCCCGCTGGAGTGCGCAGCGCTCCCAAGATCTTGGGGCCGCTACGCAGCCCAGCGGGAGCAAGCTCCCTCGCCACAACAAGCGCCCTTGCCACAGAAAACTCCCTTGCCAAAACAAGCGCCCATGCCACCAAAGCTCCCTTGCACCAAGTGCTACTCGTCCAGGCATCAGCGGCTCTCAGGACCAAACGCCTCGTCCACCTTGGCCAGGTCGGTGTCACGCAAGTTGCCCGCGTAGTAATGCAATTTGGTCCAGGCCATCAGGTAGTCGTACCGTGCCTGGGCCAGGTCGCGACGGGTGCTGTACAACTGCTGCTCGGCGTTCAGCGCATCGAGGTTGACCCGCTCGCCCCCGAGGATGCTTTGCTTGGTCGAGACCACCAGCGCTTCAGCCGAAGTCAGCGCCTTTTGATACGCCCGCAACTTGCTGACGCCCGACAGGCAAGCACTGAACTGGCGTCGCAGTTCGATCAGGGTTTCGCGGGTCTTGCCTTCCAGTTCGTACTCGGCCTGCTCCATGGCGCGGCTGGCCTGGCGGGTGGAAGCCGAGACGCCGCCACCGGCATACAACGGCATGCTGACTTCGATGCCGATGGTGTTGGTGTCGTAGCGCTGGTTGTAGGTGTTGCCGCTGTCGGATTCCTGCTGGCGCGAGCTGGCATACGCCGTGATGCGTGGCAGGTGCCCCGAACGGTTGCGCTCCACTTCATAACGCGCCACTTCCACGGACTGGCGTTGCGAGGCCAGGTTGGGGTTGTTGGTCAGCGCCAGTTCGTGCCAGGTGTCGTAATTGGCCGGGGTCAGGGTGAAGGCGGCAAACCCCGGGTTCAGCGGCGCCAGGTCGTTGATATTGACGCTCTGCACGCCAATCAGCGCCCCGAGTTCGCGCAGCGAGGCGTCCTGTTCATCCAGCGCCTGGATCTCTTCGGCAGTCGCCAGCTCATAGCGCGACTCGGCTTCCAGGATGTCGGTGCGGGTGCCCTCACCCTGCTGGAACAGATGCTGGTTCTGCTGGAACTGCTGCTCGTAGGCCTTTTTCTTGGCGCGGGCAATGTCGATCTGGTCCTGGGCAAACAACGCCTGGGTGTAATAGGTCAGCACCCGCACCAGCAGCGCCTGGCTCTTGTCGCGGAAGCTCTCGTCGGCAAACAGTGCCTGGGCCACGCCCTTGCGGTAGTTGGCATAGGCTTCGTAGTCGAACAGCGGCTGTTGCAGGGTGAACGTGGAGCCATAGCTGTTGTAGTTGCGGTCATCGTGATAATTGCCGCCGCGCCCGTCGGGCAAGGTGGCCTGGGAGTTGTTGCGGCCCTTGTTGTAGTTGTACGAGAGCTTGGGCAGCAGGCCGGCGCGGCCGATGGTGCGGTTTTCCAGGCCGGCGTCGCGCTCCTTGATGGCGCCGAGGAATACCGGGTCGTTGCGCAGGGCCTGTTCGTAGACATCGAACGGGCCCATGGCGGCCTGGGCGCTGCTGCAGGCGAGCAGCAAGGCGATGAACATCGGCTTCATGCTCATTCCTCGGTCAATGCCGAGCCGGCGCGGTCCAGCAGCGGCTTGAACAGGTAATTGAGCAAGGAGCGCTCGCCGGTGCGGATGAACATCTCGGCGGGCATCCCCGGCTTGATCACCAGGCCATGGAGTTTCTCCAGGGCGTTGCTGCTGACGGTGGTGCGCAGCACGTAGTAAGGCATGCCGGTTTTTTCGTCGAGCATCTGGTCGGCGGAGATCAGGCTCACCTCCCCCGGCACCCGCGGCGTGCGGCTCTGATTGAAGGCGGTGAAGAGAATATCCACCGGCAAGTGCGCGCCGACCTTGTCCACCAGGTGCACCGGCAGGCGCCCTTCGACTTCCAGGCGGGTGTCCTGGGGCACGATTTCCAGCAGGGTTTCACCGGCACGCACCACGGCGCCTTCGGTGTGCACGCCCAGGTTGACCGCGATGCCATCGGCGGGCGCGTTGATCTCGCTGTGCTGCAGGTCGAAACCGGCGGAGGTCAGTTGTTGTTCCAGGGTCAGGCTGCGCAGCTGCGCGTCGGCCAGTTGGCTGCGCACTTCCTTCTGGTACTCCTCGCTGTGCTGCTGCAACTTGAGGCGCGATTCGAGGATGCCCTGCTCCACCCGCCCGCTTTCGCCGGTGTTCTGCGCCAGGTCCTGTTGCACCTGGGACAGTTGCCGCTGGTATTCCATCAGCCGGTTGCGCGGGATGTAGCCGTTGTCGGCCAGGGGTTGCAGGTTGTTCAACTGGTCTCGCAGGGATTGCGCCTGGGCCGTCAGGTCACTGCGGGCGCGGCGCATGCCGTTCAGTTGCGCCGTAGCGCCTTCGATACTGGCGCGAATCCCGGCCTGTTCCCGGGCAAAGGCTTCGCGGCGGCTGCTGAACAGTTGACGCTGGCCTTCGAGGACCAGTGCCAGGGCTTGGTCCGGGTTGCCGCTCAATTGCGCCGGAAAGGTGATCGTCGACTGGTTATCCCGCTCGCTCTGCCACCGTGCCACGCTGGCCCAGGCCATGCGGTACTGGGCTTGCAGGGAGTGCACGTCGGCCTGGTTCTGCGTCTGGTCGAGCCGGAACAGTGGCTGGCCCTGCTTCACCGCCTCGCCCTCACGCACCAGGATCCGGCTGACCACGCCGGGGCTCAGGGTTTGCACCGCCTTGCGCTTGCCCGATACCACCACCGTGCCTTGTACCGGGATCCCCTGGTCCAGCGGCGCCAGACTGGCCCAGAGGAAAAACCCGCCGGCGCCGACCACTGTCAGCAGCCAGCCCATGCGGGCGAAGAAACGCGCGTCGTGCTCGGGGTGGGTCTGTTCGTAATCGCGGTTGATTTGAATGCTGCTGTCGCTGCTCATGCGCCTGGATTCCTTCCGGCTTGATACTGACGGCTGAGGCTGACCCCGGCCTTTTCTCGTGGTGCTTCCTGCTGGCCGGACAGTGCGCGCAGCACGTCCTGGCTCGGACCAAATGCCTGCAAACGACCTTCGTTCAGCACCAGCAGCTTGTCGGCCTGGGCCAACGCCGAGGAACGGTGAGTCACCAGCACCACCGTGCTGCCCTGGGCTTTCATCTGCATGATCGCGCTGGCCAGGGCGGCTTCACCCACGGTGTCGAGGTTGGAGTTGGGCTCGTCGAGCACGATCAGGCGTGGCCCGCCGTACAGCGCGCGGGCCAGGGCGACCCGTTGCTTCTGCCCACCGGACAGGCCGCTGCCCTCGTCACCGAGCACGGTGTCGTAGCCGTGGGGCAAGCGCAGGATCAATTCGTGCACACCTGCCTGTTGGGCGGCCTGCACCACCAAATCCGGGTCGGCTTCGCGAAAGCGCGCGATGTTGTCGGCGATGCTGCCGCTGAACAGTTCGATGTCCTGGGGCAGATAACCGATATGCGGTCCGAGGTCGTCGCGGTCCCAGCGATGAATGTCGGCTCCGTCCAGGCGCACGGTGCCCGCCAGGGTTGGCCATACGCCCACCAGCACGCGGGCCAGCGTCGACTTGCCGGAGCCGGAAGCACCCAGCACGCCGAGCACTTCGCCCGCAGTCAGGTTGAAGCTGACTTGATGCAAGGTTGGCACGCGTCGCCCCGGCGGGCCTGCGCTGACTTGCTCGAAACTCACATTGCCCTTGGGCGCCGGTAAGGCCATCTGCTCGCCCTGGGGCGGAAACTCGCGCATCAGGTTGTCCAGGCGCTGGTAGGCCAGTTTGGCCGAACTCCATTGCTTCCACACGGCAATCAACTGGTCGATGGGGCTCAACACCCGCCCCATCAAAATGGAGCCTGCGATCATCATCCCGGCGGTCATGTCGCCCTTGATCACCAGGAGCGCACCCAGGCCCAGCACCAACGATTGCAGGCACAGGCGCAGGGATTTACTCAGGGAACTGATGATCGAGCCGGTGTCGCTGGCCTTGTTCTGCAGGCCCAGGAACTGCGAATGCACCTTGAACCAGCGCTTGCGCAATGCACTCAGCATGCCCATGGCCTGGATGGTTTCGGCGTTGTGCAGGTGGCTGGTGGCCAATTGGGTGGATTGCTGGGAATAACCGCTGGCTTCACCCAGAGGCTTTTTGGTCAGGTATTCGTTAAGGCACGCCAGGGCAATCAGCAGCACGGCACCGGCACTGGCCAAGACACCCAGCCACACGTTGAACAGGAAAATCACGAACAGATAGATCGGAAACCACGGCGCGTCGAAAAACGCGAACAGCGCAGGCCCGGTGATGAATTGGCGGATGTGGGTCAGGTCCCCCAGGGATTGCCCGCCATGGCCTTCGCCCCGTTGCAGGTTGCGCTCGAAAGCGGCCTTGTAGACCCGCAGGTTGAAACGCCGCTCCAGTTGGCTGCCGATGCGAATCACGATAAAGCTGCGGATCACCTCCAGCACACCGATAAAGGCGAAGAACCCCACCACCATCAGCGTCAACATCACCAGGGTGGTTTCGTTCTGTGAAGACAGCACGCGGTCGTAGACTTGCAACATATAAATCGACGGCACCAACATCAATACGTTAATCAATGCCGTGAAACAGCCAATACTGATCAGAATACTTTTGTAGTCGCCGAGTGCCTTGAACAGTGGTGCAACGGGAGTGGTCTTCGCCATGTTGCCTGATCTTCCCTGAGCCGAATGACGCGCAATAGTTTACCGAGCGCCCCAATAAGGGGCGGGCAAACATTAAAATCGGGTTATATCGTTATAACGAACTATTACGGTGCACGTTGCAATATCAATACCGCGCCGTTTTTTGCGCGACCTTCATATTCGCCTTCTTTCTGGCGATTCAAATGGGTTATGCCGGTGCCTTCGGCATTCATCAGCCAAATACCATCGGGAGTAGGCGTCCAACTAACGGGGGCTTCCCCCAGCCATTGTCCGGCGCACTCCACATCGCCCCCTAACGCGTTAGCCTGCTCAATCAAGTCCAGTGCGCACACCTGCTCTTGCTGATGCAGCGCCCAATGCCCGGCCAACTGCGCGGAAGTAGGTAAAACCAGACTGCTTGCCATTGCTGTGGCTCCTGCCGACATAAGCAACACCTGGAAACTCCAGGCCACGGTACTGCGAAATAGCGTCATCACCTTCGCCCGTTCATGGGGTGGATGCAAGGGCAGAGGGCGGCGCGTGTGCGCTACCCTCCTTTACGCGTGTATCAGGCCACGATGTCGGTGACGGCTGCCTGGCCAACGGTGGTGACGAGGAAATCCGCCACGCCGTGCCCGGAGAAGTCCACGGCCAATGTGCCCAGGTTGGTACCCGAAGCGTAGGACAGCACCGCGTCGCCGGCATGACCGGTAAACGCGTTGACGAAGGTCAGGCCTGCACCTTTGGTGATGCCGGTGAGGTCGATCTTGTCCGAACCCGAGGTGAAGTCGAAGATCTTGTCGGCCGCACCCGGCTTGGAGTCGGAGCTGGCGCCGAACACGAAGGTGTCGTTGCCTGAGCCGCCCCACAGCTGGTCTGCACCGCCGCCGCCGAAGATGATGTCGTTGCCGGCACCGCCCTTGAGGACGTTGGCGGCTGCGTTACCGATCAGCAGGTCGTTGCCCGAACCGCCGATGGCGTTCTCCACGGTCACACCCTTGGCGATGGAAACGTTGCCCACCAGGCCGCCAACGTCGGAGAACGAGGTTTCATTGAGGTTGATCTTCTGGTTCTGGGTAAAACCGGAGAAGTCCAGGGTGTCGTTGCCGCCACCGTCCCACACCGAGAACACCAGCTTGTCGGCCGATGAAGTGGCGCTGAGGAAATCACGCCCGGTGTTGGAGTTGAAGCCGTAGGTGGTGTCGCCGGCGCGGGTGTTGTAGTTGGCGCCGTAGAGCTTCTGGATCGCGGCGATGTCGTCAATCAGCGGGCCGGACGAGTAGGCTTCTACCCCGCCTTTGCTGAAGTTCTGGTTGGTGTTGCTCTCGCTCCAGTAACTCATGACGCTGTAGCCACGCGTGTCCTGTCCATAGTCCGCGTCTTTGTACGAAGGGTTGCCGGTCCCGGCGTTGTAGTCGCCAGGGTGGTCCAGGCCCAGGGTGTGGCCGATTTCGTGGGTCAGGGTCTGCCGGCCATAGTTGTTCAGGTCCGGGGTCTTGTTCGGCGTGTAGCTGTTGTTCGTCAGGTACCAGGAAGTGCCGTCAAGGCCGCTTTCGTTGTACTTGGCGTTGGTGCCTGGCAGGTAGGCAAAGGCCGCTGCGCCGTCCTGGCCGCCGCTGTAGTTGCCGAAGGTCATGTGGAAGTCACCGCCCGAGGCTTTCTCGGTGAAGGTGACATTGGCCACATCGGCCCAGGATTGCATGGCCAGTACGGCCTGTGCTTTCTGCTGGGTGTTGAACTGGCTGAACCCGGTGATCCCATGCTTGTTCATGGTCGCGTTCGAAGCCGAAGTCAGGAAGGTGTAGGTGAGATCGATCTTGCCGTTGCCATCCACGTCCCGGTACGCGGCGTTCTCACGCAGCAGGTGGTCGGCGGCCTGGTCAACGGTGAACGACGGTTTGCCATTGACCGTGAGGTTGCCACCGCGGTCGTATTGATGGCTAAAGCTATCGATCTGGGTGTAAGCGGTACTTGCTTGAGCCGCCGACACAATAGCTTTGTCTTTTACTTTTGACATAAACGTACTTCCTTGTTTGCAAGTGGAACAGTTTTTGTCCGACCGGACCCACTCTGGCGAGTAAGTCCGATCACTCGCCCCTTTTGAAGGCGAAAGAAAACTGACACAACCTGAAATCATTCGTCCAGCGGTTTTTATCCAAGGATAAAGTTGGGCCGGTGAACAAAACCTGCAAACACTGGTAAATAGCTCCTTATTAAAATCCAGCTATTTAAATATTAAATACTCCTAAAGACATTTAGCCACGAATGGATCCAAAGTATTGACTGAGGTGCACTAAGAAAGTGTCACCGTGTCATTGTTAGTATTGAATAGCCACTATTTAAGTGTTTGTCCCGTATTACCGGGACAAGACTTAGTTTACTTACTGGCCGCGCCAGCCGGTTTGGCGCAATGCCTGCAGGAGCGTGTGGGCATCCAGCGCGGGCACCCGCACACCCTGGTCGGTGGTCATGTCTTCGCCGGCCACTATGGCATTAATGATCGCCTCTTCCACGGCCTCCGCCGCCGCGCTGAACAGCGGTGAAATGTGGTCGTTATTGACCATTTGCAGGGCTGTGCTGAGGGGCGAGCCCTTGCGCCCGTAGTCGGCCACCGGCAAATCCTGATTGCCGGTGGCGAACGCCAGGAACAGGTCCCCGCTGGAGTCCTCGGTACCGCCACCCGTGCGCGCAATCCCGATGGACGCGCGTTGTGCCAGGCGCTGGCATTGATGGGGCAGCAACGGCGCATCGGTGGCGATGATCACCACGATGGAGCCCATGCCGGGTGTGCCGCGATCGGCAAAGGGTGACGGGATGTCCATCAATTGCCGGCCTACCGGGTAACCATCCACGCGCAGTTCCTGACGCTTGCCATGGTTGGCCTGCACCAGCACACCGACGGTCCAGCCACCCTGCTCCGCCGGCAAGCGCCGTGACGCGGTACCGATGCCCCCCTTGAACTCATGGCAGATCATCCCCGTGCCGCCGCCCACGGCGCCCTCCGCCACCGGCCCGGATTCGGCGTTGGCCAGCGCCTCGCGCACATGCTCCGAGCCGACGTGCTGGCCCCAGATATCGTTCAGCAAGCCGTCGTAGGTTTCCATCACCACTGGCATGCACCAGTACACGGCGGGGTCTTCGAGGCTTTCGCGCTCCAGGGCGATCAGCGTGTCGCGCACAATCCCGATGCTGTGGGTGTTGGTGATCGCCAGCGGCGTGGTCAGCAACCCCGATTCGCTGATCCACTCAAGCCCCGTGGCGTCGCCATTGCCGTTGAGCACGTGGTAGCCGGCAAAACATGGCTGATACCGCGCGGCACCGGCCCGGGGCTGGATCGCCGTCACGCCGGTACGTACCTGTTTGCCGTCGATGCGGGTCTTGATCGTACTGTGGCCGACCCGAACCCCTGGAACGTCGGTGATGGCATTCAACTCACCGGGTGTGCCCAGTCCCAACGTGATGCCCAATTGACGTGCACGCATAACCACTCCTTACAATTTCTGAAACGCCGGACTCAACCGGCCACTGATGCAATACAGGATCACCGACAGTGCCAACAGGCCGATGATAATCATGATGTCGCGAACCGAGGCGGCAATCGCCAGGGTCACCAACAGGTAGCCGGCGCCCAGCACCGCCAGCAAGGCCGGCACCGGCCACAACGGCATGCGATACGGGTGCTCGCGGTCACGCAGCAACACCCGGCTCATCAACGCGCTCAACGCCACGATCAGGTACACCAGCATGATCAGCAGCACGCTGAAAGACGTCAGGTCCGCCAGGTTGGAGCTGAAGCTGAGCAATGCCGAAGGGACCGCCAGGAACAGCGTAGCCAACCACGGGGAATCCCAGCGTGGATGAATCCGGGTGAAGAGTTTGTTGATGGTGGGTGTCCACAGCGCATCGCGGCCGCTGCTGAACACCACCCGGCCAATCTGGATGACGATGGCGACGATGGCGTTGAACACCGACAGGAAGATCCCGGCGCTGACCAGCCGCGACAGGGTTTCGTTACCGTGGCTGGTCAGCAGGTAGCCGATCGGGTCGGGGCTGCTGATCATCGCGCTGAGGGATGGCGCACCGATCAGCAAGGCGGTGATCGGCACCAGCTCGATGACCACCACCAGGCCCAGGGACCACAACACTGCCTTGTGCACGCCCCTGCCGCCGCACTTCATGTCTTCGGCCAGCAATACGGCGGGACCGTAGCCATTGAACGAGAACAGGCCGATGCCCACCGCGCCGATGACCAGCGCCCAGGGCGCCAGGTGCAGCACGCCGTTCTCGACGATTTGCGGTTGCAACAGCACGCTGACCGGCTGCACCGGGTTGCCGAAGCCGATAAACACGATCACCAGCAACGCCGCCACTTCCAGCAGCAGGCAGGTGCCGGTGATCCAGGCATTCAGCTTGATATTGAGGATGCCCAGGGCGTAGCTGCACACCACAATCACCAGGGCCACGGTTTGCGAATCGAATTGGGTGCCGAGGGCGTTATTCAGGTAAGTCGCCGCCCCGGTGGCCAGTACCGGCGGGATAAACAGCAGCATCACCAGTACCGTGAGGAACGTCGCGTAGCCGGCCATGCCGCCGAACACCCGCTTGGCATACACGTATTCGCCGCCGGCGCTGTTGTGGGCACGCCCGAGTTCGGCGTAGCAAAAGGCGAACATCAGCGCGAGCAAGGCGGCCATCACAAAGGCCAGGAACACCCCGCTGCCGGCCTGCTGGATGGCAAACGGCGCAATCACGAACACTGAACTGGCCGGGGTGACCGCCGAGACGGTGATGGCCACTACATCGAATACGCTCAGGGTGGGTTTCAGCACGCCGTCGGGCGTGGAAGGAGCACTCATATCGTTATCCTCTTGATTGTTCTTGGTTTGAGGCAGAAACGAAAAGGTGAAGCGGCGCAGGGTATGTTCCCCACTGACTGACGGCCAACTTAAACACTCTGTGTAAATCGGCCAATTCCCCTATTGGAGTACTCCCCTTGACGCCGCCGGGCAAAAGTCGAACCCTTGCGGCCTGAATCCTTAGCGTGGAGCTGCACATGAGCCTGTTCAGGGAAGTCGGCATGCACGCGGGCCTGGGGCGTACCGTCGCACAGATCGGCACCGGGCGTTTCTGGAAGCAACTGGTGCTGTTGCTGCACCAATGCCTGCCCTTCGACAATGCCCTGGCGATCTTCTACCCCGCCGATGGCCCGCCCGAAGCGCTGGAAGAATACGACGCACAACCGAGCAGCAAACCGGCGTCGATGCTGGTTTATCTGAATGGTTTGTACCTGTTGGACCCGTTTTTCCAGGCGTGTCGCGAGGGGTATGCCAGTGGCGTGTACCGCCTTGAGGAAGTGGCGCCGGATCATTTTCGCCAGAGTGAATACTTCCTCAATTACTTCCACGACAACGTGCTGGAAGACGAGGTGCAATTCATCCTGCAATTGCCGGGTGCGGGGACGTTATCGCTGTCGTTGGGAATGCAGCGGTTGTTTACCGGCGAGGAAACGGGGTTGATGACCATGCTCGCGGCCTGGGTATTGCCGTTGATGCAGCAGCATTGGCAGCAAAGCACCCAGCGAGTGGCCGCGCCGGCGGAAATGGCCAGCCAGATACGGGACGCGTTGAGTCATTTCGGCTGTGGCGTGTTGTCGGAGCGGGAACTGGAAATAGCGCGATTGGTGTTGCGTGGGTTTTCGTCAAAAGCCATGGCCGAACGGCTGAATATCTCGCCGGATACGGTCAAGGTTCACCGCCGGCACCTGTATGCCAAGCTGGATATCTCGTCGCAGCCGGAGCTGTTTTCGTTGTTTATCCAGTCGTTGGGGCATGACTTGGAGAATCCTTGATTCCGCGGCGTGGGAACGCCGCCCTGGACGCTCCGCATGCGCTTTTGAAGTCGTGACGCGGAGCGTCACAGGATGCATTCCCACGCGGAGCGTGGGAACGATCATCAACGCCCGGTACGAATGGTGTTCCACACCCGCGTACGAATCCGGTCGATGTTCAGTGGCATTGCTTCCAGTGCGAACAACTTGCCCATCATTTCCGGGCTTGGGTACACCTTGGTGTCGCTCTTGATTGCCGGGTCCACCAGGCTGTCCGCCGCGGCATTGCCGTTGGCGTAGTGCACGTAGTTGGTGATGCTGGCCATCACTTCCGGGCGCAGCAGGTAGTTCATGAACGCATAGCCGGCTTTTTCATCCGGAGCATCGGCGGGCATGGCGACCATGTCGAACCAGATCGCGGCGCCTTCTTTCGGAATGTTGTAGCCGATGTTCACGCCATTCTTGGCTTCCTTGGCGCGGCTTTCGGCCTGGAGGATGTCGCCGGAGAAGCCGACGGCCACGCAGATGTCACCATTGGCCAGGTCGGCGGTGTATTTCGAGGAGTGGAAATACGCCACGTACGGCCGCACTTTCATCAGCAGGTCCTCGGCCTTTTTGTAGTCTTCCGCCTTCTTGCTGTGGTGCGGCAGGCCCAGGTAGTTGAGGGCCGCGGGCAGCAGCTCCGGGCCGTTGTCGAGGATGGCGACGCCACACTTCTGCAGTTTTTGCATGTTCTCGGGCTTGAAGATCAGGTCCCAGGAATCCACTGGGGCGTTGTCGCCGAGTACCGCCTTGACCTTGTCGATGTTGTAGCCGATACCGGTGCTGCCCCACAGGTACGGGAAGCCGTGGGCATTGCCCGGGTCGTTGTTTTCCAGGGCCTTGAGCAGCACCGGGTTGAGGTTCTTCCAGTTGGGCAACTGGCTCTTGTCGAGTTTGTTCAGCGCCCCGCCCTGGATCTGCCGGGCCATGAAGTGGTTGGAGGGGAACACCACGTCATAGCCGGATTTGCCGGTCATCAACTTGCCGTCGAGGGTTTCGTTGCTGTCGTACACGTCGTAGGTGAAACCGATGCCGGTTTCTTTCTGGAAGTTCTTGGTGGTGTCGGGGGCGATATAGTCCGACCAGTTGTAGATCTTCACCGTCTCGGCGGCTTGGCTGAGGGTGGCGACGAATACCAGCGGCAACAGGGCAATGGGTCTCATGGTTCGATTTCCTGGCGGTTTTAGGGCTGTTTTTATGGCAGGCGATCAAAGATCAAAGAATCAGAGGATCAATACATAGGTCTTGCGCACGGTTTCCTGGATGTCCCAGATACCGGTGCTGTTGGCCGGCAACATCAGTGCGTCGCCGGCTTCTATGTGGAGCATTTCCCCGTTGTCGGGGGTGAAGGTGCACCGTCCCTGGATAAAGTGGCAAAACTCCTGGGCTTTGATCTGCCGGCGCCAGCGCCCGGGCGTGCATTCCCAGATGCCGGTTTCGACGCCGTCGCTATGTTCCACGCTCAAGGTCGAGGCCACCGCGACCGGTGTGCCCAGTGGCACGGCGACGGGCGAGGAGTCCGGCAAATGGGCGCTGAGTGTGTCTCTGAACTGGGTAATGCTCATGTTCATACCTGTGGTGATTGAAACGACTTAGTGCATGAAACCTTCCATGAACCCGGCAACCCCGCTGGCCAGTTTGCGGCGCCACGGGGCGGTATTGGGGTTGGCCAACACCTGGTCCTCATGCACAAAACTGCGGATGAGCGCGTTGTAGCCCAGCCAGCGGCAGGGTTCCGGTTCCCAGGCCTTGAGCCCGTCCAGCCGGCCCGGCTGAATCACCCATGGCTGGCGAACCAACGGCGTATCGAGCCCCAGGATCAAGTCCGCCAGGGTGCGGCCACCGAGGTTGCTGGCGCCTACGCCCTCGCCGCCGTAACCACCGGCCAGGGCGATGCCTGCCGCGTGATCGCAGAGCATGTGCGGCTTGAAGCGCCGGGACATGCCCAGGTTGCCGCCCCAGGCGTGGGTGATCCGGACTTTCTTGAGCTGCGGGAACAGTTCGCCGAACAGGTAGCGACGCAGCTCGACTTCGCTGTCGGTGAGCTCGAAGTTGTGCCGCAACTTGCCGGCAAACTGATAACCCCCGCGAGCGCCGAACACCAGGCGGTTGTCCGCCGAACGCTGGCCGTAAGTCACTTGCCGGCTGCTCTCGCCGAACGCCTGGCCACGATTCAGGCCGATCTCGTCCCAGGTGCTGGCCGGCAACGGCTCGGTGGCAACGATCAGGCTTTGCACCGGCAACTGATAGCGCCCCAGCGGAGCCAGCGTGGTGGCATACCCTTCCACCGCCGGCACCACCCAGGAGGCGCGCACCGAGGCTTTGTCCGTGCGCAGGCTGCCGGACTGCCAATGAGTGACGGGACTGTTTTCGTAGATCTTGACGCCCATCCGCTCCACCAACCGCGCCAGGCCGCGCACCAGCTTGGCCGGGTGAATCGTGGCAACGTGGGGTGCATAGATGCCGCCATAAGGCTTGGCGATACGGATCTGCTCGGCCAGTTGTTGCGGGCCAAGCCAACGGTAATCGTCGTCGGTCAGGCCCTGGCTGTGAAGTTTGGCCAGGTACGCACGCAGGGTGGCTTCCTGTTCGGGGTAGCGCGCGGCGCAATACAGCACACCACCCTTGCGGTAGTCGCAGTCGATGCCTTCGCGCTCGATCACTTGCGCGACTTCGTCGGGGATGGCGTGCAGCAGGTCGAACGAGGCCCGGCGCTGTTCCGGGGTCAGGCCGGCCAACAGGCGGTCCTCTCCCAGCAGGTTGCCCATCAGCCAGCCGCCGTTACGGCCCGAGGCACCGAACCCGGCGGTTTGCGCCTCGATGATTGCGATTTTCAGCTCGGGCGCCTGGCGCTTCAGGTAATACGCGGTCCAGAGCCCGGTGTAGCCGGCGCCGATGATGGCCACGTTGACGTCCAGGTCCTGCTCCAGGGACGCGCGTGCCAGCAGCGGCTCGTCCAGCTGGTCCATCCATAAACTGATATTGCGCCATGCAGGCATGCCAAGCTCCACCACCACACTTCGATGGCAGTGATCCTAGAGCCTGGCCTCAGGGGCTGTCTTGCGCGCGTGCACGCAGGGAAATTTGTTTGACGTAGGCCTTGGGCGACTGGCCGGTGTGCTGGCGGAAGCTGCTGTAGAACGCAGACGTCGAATTGAAGCCGGCGGCAAACGCCAGTTCGTCGATGCGGATCGGCGGCGCGGCCATTTCCAGTGCAGCCAGCAAATGCTGGAGGCGTGCCTGGTTGACGTAGCGATAAAAACTTTGCCCCAGCACCTGGTTCAACAGGTAGGAAATCTGGTTGCGGCTGTACCCGCACTCCTTCGCCACCCGTTGCAGGTCCAGTTCGGGGTCCAGATAGGGTTGCTGGCGCTCGAAGTACTGTTGCAGGTCGTTGGCCATGTAGCTCAGTTGCTGCGGCGACAGGCCCAGGCGGCTGACGGTCGGGCGTGTGGTCTCGCGGCGGCTGGCAGACTGCTCGTGGACCAGGGAGGCGTACTCGTTGACCCGCCAGATCAAGCCATCGCGCACGGTAATCGCTTCGCTGGTGCGAAACGACACCAGGCCCTGGCCGCCACGCAAGGTGATGCGGTATTGGATGAACGCGGTGTCGCCGTCGGCGCGGATGCGGTCGGTGTGTTCGATCGCTTCGTCGGCGCCACGGGGCATGCTGGCTTGCAGGTATTCGCGCAGCTCGCCGGCACCCACCACGCGGTTCTGGAAGAAATCGTGGTACTGGATGTCCGGATGGTAGTACGACATCACTCCATCCAGGTCCCGATCCCGCCAGCACAGATGGTGACGCAGTACCAGCTTGGCCGTAGCTTGGGTTTTCTGGGAGTCATCCGGAATGATGTCTTGCATTGAGCGCTCTACGCCGGTGAAAAAAGAGGCAGCTTGCCCAACTGCCCGTACCCGCTCAACGGCCATTTGATATTTCCGACTAATGGCCTTTCGCTTAATACCACGCAGCACGTGACCCATATCAACGTTATTGAAAACAACTGCCGGACGGGACGAAAAAACTCCCATGCCCGATGCGAACGAATGCTATTTTTAGTGCTCACGACGGCCAGGACCAGTGACGGTCATGGCGCCCCTGCAGCGAGCTAAAGGAAGCGCTCAATGAACAAGGTGGGCAACATGAACAAAGTGACATTCCCCAATGCCTGCCAGTTGATGCGCTGGCACTTTCATCCTATGGGCTTTGAGGCGAGCATGGATGCTCCCGGCAGTATGATCGCCCGCCTGTTCGACCGCGCCAGCGGGGAAACCCTGATTGCAATTGCCGGTATCCCTTGCGCCACGGTGATGAACGCTGCTGACGTGGAGCGGATCATCGAGGCGGTTGAGGATGAACTGGAGTCGTTTGTGCCGCCGCTGTCGCTGCGGGCTTGATCTGGCAACGCAGGTATCCTGTGGCGAGGGAGCTTGCTCCCGCTGGGTTGCGTAGCAGCCCCAAAATCCTGGGAGCGCTGCGCACTCCAGCGGGAGCAAGCTCCCTCGCCACAGCAAGCTCCCTCGCCACAGGATTCAACGTCATCCCTTATGATTTGCTGATGCGCTGGTCGTCAAAAAACGGTTTGTCCCCGGCAACCCGGTCCGAAGCCTTTGGCACATTCACCCCTTGGCCATCCTGGGCGTCGACATACCAATAGCAATGGCTCACCGCCCGGGTAATGCCCACGTAGGCCAGGCGCAGCACTTCGTCTTTCTGCGCGCTGTCGTAAGCTTCGGTATCGCCGTCCTTGCCCAGTCCTGCCATGCGGTAGACCTGGTTCTTGTACGGCGAACTGGTCAAGTGCTGGCAGTCGCCCAGCAGGAATACCGCATCCGCTTGCAGGCCCTTGGCGCTGTGATAAGTCAGTTGCTTGAGCCGGCGGCTGCTGTACGGCAAACTAGAATCCACATTAACTACCGACTGAATATGTTCTTGCATCAATGACTTATCGCTGCTTTTTCGATACAGCATTAACACCGAGTCACCCTTTTGATAGTGCGCCAGCAGTTGTTGGCCCAGTGCCGCATCGTCACGGTCACGCACCGTGACCGGCACCAACTCCTTCGCGGTTCCACTGGCCTTGGCTTTCTTGCCGCTGATGGCCGGGGCCGCCCGCACAATGTGCTCGGCAGCATCGATCACGTGCTGATGGCTGCGGTAGTTCTCGCCCAGCATCACCCGGGTGGTCGTGGGTGACGGGAACTCCTTGTTGAACTCCATGAAATACTTGGGCGAACTGCCACGCCAGCCATAGATCGACTGCCAGTCATCGCCCACGCACAACAGCGAAGAGCGCTGGGCCCCACGCCCCACGTGCATGGCCGGCCCGCGGCTGCGGATCTCCCGCAAGCTGGCCCGGATCCACGAGACGATCTGCGGCGATACGTCCTGGAATTCGTCGATCATCAGGTGCGACATCGGCCGTAGCAGCGGGTCGCTGAGCAACTTCAGGTTCTCCGGGGTGTTTTCGCCAAACAGCGAGAACATCCGGTTGTAGGTCATGACCGGTGGCGACTGGTCCAGCAAGTGATCTTCGAGGGCCTTCCAGAAAATGCTCAGTGCCTCGAAGTAAAAACGGTCTGGATCATCCTTGGCAAAACTCATCTTGCCCACGGCGGTGGGCACATCCAGCCCGAGGTTCTCGATGAACCCGGCGGCGGCAACAAAGCTGTCCAGCAACGGTGCCGAACCCAGCTCGCCCTTGACCTTGTAATCGAAGCCCGGGCCCGCTGTTGCGTCACCTGCCAGGCTGCTTAAAAGCCGCCTGGAAGACTCGTAGCTTTCTAGCCATATCAATGGCTTACGGCAGAAAGCTTGAAACAGGGTTCGCTTTACCGCCCATTCGGCACGTACTGACAGCTTGGACCCGGGTCGACTGACCTGGGCATTTTCCCGCGGGTCGAAGCCCAGTACGACCCAGGCATCCAGTTCGGCAATGTAACCATGGCAGTGAAACTTCGCGCCGTTGATATCGAACGTCTGGCGATTGGGCTCGATGCCCTTGATCGGCCAGGCGCCGGCACGAAACCACAGGTCTTCGATCACATCGCAGAGTTCTTCATCGCGCTTGGCCGCCAGTTCGGTCACCGCCACGCGTTTTTGCACGTCCGGGTGATCGCGCTCCAGCTCCTTGAGTTGCAGGGCATGGCGCGCCAGCGGGGCGATCAGTTCGCGGAAGCGTTCATGGCGGCCATGCAGCCGGTGATAGCAGGCATTCAGTTGCTGGCGCTGGGCGTCGTTGATCCGCAATTCGAAGGGGTTGCTGTCGGCCTCATCAAAGCCCGCTTCGGTCCGCGCATTGAGGTTCTCGAACGCCTGTAGCCGCTCAAGGCCCGGCAGGCTGCGCACCATTGGCAGGATGCGTGAGTGAAAGGTCCGCACCACCGCTTGCGCGTCTTTCATACCAAGGGGTTGGCCCCACAAGGCGAGAATTTCCATGAGCTTGTTGATGAAGTCCTTGCGCGACTCACGGGTGAAGGTCACCACCGTCATCGAGCTCAGCTCGAAGCCCAGGTAATGGGTCAGCAGCAGGATACGCAGTACCAGCGAGGTGGATTTACCCGCGCCGGCGCCGGCGATCACCGAGGTGGACGGCGTGTCGCTGAAGATCATCTTCCATTGCGCCGCACTCGGCTGGGCATGGGCCGGCAGCAGGCGCGCCACATCAGCCTTGATGCGTTTTTTCAATTCGGCGGTCAGCGGCAGGCGCCAATCATCGAACAGATTGTCGTCAACACCCGGCGCAGTGTGCTCATCCGGCCGGAAGTCACGAATCAGCAGGACCTGGCGGCCTTCTTCGATACCATCCGCCTTGCCTTCCTTATAGCCATACTCCACGCCGGCCGTGTGGCCACTGCGAAAGCCGTCGGCCTGGCCATGCAGCCATGAGAAACGGTGCTGTGCCCGCAGGCGCGTCAGGCCGTGACCGAATAATCGGGCGGCGAGCCGTTTCAACAGGGGCATTTCGGCCAGTGGCCGCAGTTCGGGAGGCAGATCGGGGGTGTGTTGCGGCACGCGGACTCCTGCGATGCTTTAACTCGGACAAGAGCCCTATGGTCGCCGCAAATGCCCCACAGTTCCAGCCAATTGCTTTGCGCTCATGCAGTTAGGCGATGAAGTGAAGACAAGTCCTGAGCATCGGCATCGAAGCATTCGATAGGAATCCAGCATTTTTTACGCTTTTTATCGATCTGGCGCTGCTGGATGATGGCTCCCATCCACAGGAGACGATCATGCTTGAACTTCGACCTTTCAACACCCTGGGCGGCGCCAATCACGGTTGGCTGGACGCTCACCACCACTTCTCGTTTGCCGAATACCATGACCCCAAGCGCATGCACTGGGGCAACCTGCGGGTGTGGAACGATGACCTCATCGCACCGGGCACCGGCTTCCCGCAGCACCCGCACCGGGACATGGAAATCATCACCTATGTGCGTGAAGGCGCCATCAGCCATGCCGACAACCTGGGCAACCAGGGCCGCACCGAGGCCGGCGACGTCCAGGTAATGAGCGCCGGCACCGGGATCGCCCACAGCGAGTACAACCTGGAAGCTACGCCGACCAAGATTTTCCAGATCTGGATCATTCCCAATGAGGCCGGTTTGCCGCCGTCATGGGGCGCGAAGCCGTTTCCGAAGGGTGACCGCGAAGGGTTTGTGACCCTGGCCAGTGGCAAGGCCGGAGACAGCGAAAGCCTGCGGATTCGGGCCGATGCACGCTTGGTAGCGGCGAATCTGAAAGCCGGTGAAAGTGCCGAGTATCGGCTGGACAACGGACGCCGGGCGTACCTGGTACCGGCCACCGGGGTGATTGAAGTCAATGGCTTGCGTGCACAAGCTCGAGACGGTGTGGCGGTTGAGGATGAGCAGGTACTGCGGGTGACAGCGGTTGAGGACAGCGAGATCGTGTTGGTCGACCTCGCCTGACCGAGCTTGAATGTGGTGAGGGAGCTTGCTCCCTCGCCACAGGTTAATCAGTCATAGGCTGGGTATCAGTTAGCCGAGATCGCCCCGTCCACCAACACCTGGGCCTCTTCCACCAGTTGCTTGAGGTGATCTTCGCCGATAAAGCTCTCGGCGTAGATCTTGTAGATGTCCTCGGTGCCCGATGGCCGTGCGGCAAACCAACCGTTTTCAGTCATGACTTTCAGCCCGCCGATCGCCTGGTCATTGCCCGGCGCGTGGCTGAGGATCTGCTGGATGCTTTCCCCGGCCAACTGCGTGGACGTCACCTGGTCTGGCGACAGCTTGCCCAACAAGGCCTTCTGCGCCGGAGTCGCCTTGGCATCCACCCGAATGGCGAACGGCTCACCCAGTGCATCGGTCAGCCCGCGATAAATCTGGCTTGGGTCCTGGCCTTTGCGCGAGGTCATTTCCGCCGCCAGCAGCGCCGGGATCAAACCGTCCTTGTCAGTGCTCCACACGCTGCCGTCCTTGCGCAGGAACGAGGCGCCGGCACTTTCTTCGCCACCAAAACCCAGCGAACCGTCAAACAGGCCATCGGCAAACCACTTGAAGCCCACCGGCACTTCGTACAGGCGACGGCCAATGCGCTTGGCCACGCGATCAATCAAGCCGCTGCTGACCACGGTCTTGCCCACCGCAGCATCAGCGCGCCATTCGGGGCGGTTCTGGAACAGGTAGTCGATGGACACGGCCAAGTAGTTGTTCGGCGCCAGCAAGCCACCGGACGGCGTCACGATGCCATGGCGGTCGTGGTCCGGGTCGCAGGCGAATGCCACGTCATAACGGTCCTTGAGGCCGATCAACCCCTGCATGGCGTAGCTGGAGGACGGGTCCATGCGGATCTGGCCGTCCCAGTCGACGCTCATGAAGCGGAAGGTCGAATCCACTTCGGTGTTCACCACGTCGAGGTTCAGGCGGTGATGCTCGGCGATGGCCGACCAGTAGCGCACCCCTGCTCCGCCCAGCGGATCGACGCCCAGGCGCAAGCCAGCGTTGCGGATGGCATCGAAGTCGATGACGTTGACCAGATCGGCCACGTAGGTGTTGAGGTAGTCGTGGCGATGAGTGGTGTCGGCCTTCAGCGCCTGGGCATGGGTGATGCGCTTGACCCCGGCCAGCTTATTGGCCAGCAGTTCGTTAGCCTTGGCTTCGATCCACTTGGTGATGTGGGTGTCGGCCGGGCCGCCGTTGGGCGGGTTGTACTTGTAGCCGCCGCTTTGTGGCGGGTTGTGGGACGGCGTGATCACGATGCCGTCGGCCAAACCACTGGTGCGGCCGCGGTTGTAGCAAATGATGGCGTGGGAAATCGCCGGTGTCGGGGTGTACTCATCGCCTTCGGCGAGCATCACGTGCACGCCATTGGCGGCCAGCACTTCCAGCGCACTGGCGCCGGCCGGGGTGGACAACGCGTGGGTGTCGAGGCCGACAAACAGCGGGCCGTTGATGCCCTGGGCTTCACGGTACAGGCAAATGGCCTGGCTGATGGCAAGCACGTGCCATTCATTGAAGCTGAGGTCGAACGAGCTGCCGCGGTGTCCGGAGGTACCAAAGGCGACGCGCTGGGTGGAGATCGCTGCATCAGGCTGGCCGGTGTAATAGGCCGTTACCAGTCGCGGGATGTCTACCAGCAATTGAGCTGGTGCCGGCTTGCCCGCAAAAGGACTGAGAGTCATGCATAAACCTCGGAAAGAGAAGGATTCGGAAAAAAGTGCAGTTTACTGGGACTTGGACTGCTCCGCGACGTTATAAATCCTACAGCAATCAGCGAAATTTCATTCAGTGCCGGTCTGTGCCTGCCTGAGCGCCAGAGCCAGCTCATCCAGGGCATTCTCCAGGTTATGGGCGCCGTCAACGGCATGGCTCAGCCGCAGATGCTGGCAGTGCAGGCCACTGAGGCTGAACAACTCCCCCGGCGCAATCACCACCTGCCGGGTGAGCAGGCGCTGGAACACCTGGCGCATATCCACCGGGGCCTCTGAGCGCAACCAGAAGGTCGCGCCAGCGACGGGCATTCGGTAGCTCACCTGGTTGCCCAGATGCGTGTCCAGCCGCAGGCCCATGAGCCGGGCCTGCTCTTTGAGTTGCGGTCGCAACTCCCGCAGATGCTGGTCGATGCGCCCGCTTTGATAGAGCCGCGCAATCGCGCGCTGGCGGATAGAGGACAACCGGAATGCGCGCAACAGGAACTGGCGCTGCAGCTCGCCGCTGAGGTGGCGCGACAGCAAATAGCCAAACGGCGCTTCCGGCCCGAGCATCTTCTCGAACGTGGAAAACACCATCAGCCGCTCGGGATTGGCCAGGTCCCGTAACGCGGTGATTGGCTGCCCGAAGCCGAGGTCACCATGGCTGTCATTTTCTAACAACCAACAGCCATGCTGGTCCAGCAATCGCACTAGCTGCAGGCGATCATGGGTGGACAGGACTACGCCGGACGGCAGGCTGACACCGGATGACAGCAACGCCAGCTGCACCGGCTCGGTGCTGAGCAAGTGCTCGAACAACGCCAGGTCCAGGCCGTCGTCCGCCGTGAATGGCAATTCGAGAACCCTCACGCCTGCCCCCTGCAACAACCGCAGGATCAGCCAGTCACACGGGGATTCGACGATGATCGCAGCGCCCTTGAGACCCAGCACCTCGATCAGGATTTCCAGTACCCCGCGCAAGTCGGCGCCGATGTATACCTCGTCCGCCTGCCAGCAACGGGTCGGCGACGAGGTATAGCGCGCCGCGAGCGTCGCCCGCAGTTCCCACACGCCACAGGGCTGCGACCATGGCTGCAGATGATGCGGGTAATGCCGCAACAGTTCGCGCTCGAGCAGCAACAGCGCTGCGTCCAGTGACGCCGCAAGTGCCGGCTCATCGGCGCTGAGCACGCGCATTCCCGGACGTCGCGCACTGGCATAGAGGCGCTCCAGCAGGTCGCCACCGCTGCTGCCTGGCGGTTTATTCAACACCGGCCAGGCGTAGTAGCCCGACTTGGGCACCGAGTACACCCGGCCCTCCTTCTCGAGCAACGAGTAAGCGTATTGAATGGTCGAGATCGACACATTCAGGCGCTCCGCCAATTGGCGCAATGATGGCAGTTTTACCCGGGCATCCGTGCCCACCTCGCCGATGAGGTTGATCATGTAGCGATACACCGCCTGGTAGGCGAAGTCGGTTTGCCGGTCGTCCCTGAGGTTCATCGCTGGTCACCCGCCGCCACCCGCTTAACGCCCCGCCAGTTGGTAGGCTGCCAGGGCGGGCGCATCTTGCTGTGGCGTCTCGGCCATGCCCGGCACGCCGGTGGCGGGCCGCTTGCGATAGAGATGTTGCAGCAGGTCGATCGGCAACCCGCTGGTGTCGATGGCCCATTGCACCAGCATCTCGGCCACCGGCTTGCCTTGCAGCGCCTTGTGCAGCTCGGGGAGCGCCACCAGCATGCCGGGGTGGCATTGGCGCAAAAAGCTTTCGAGGCGCTCGCCGTGACGGATAAACGGCGAAAACATCAGGCAATTCAGTTGGCTTTCATCCAATCGGAACAGCGCCTGGGCGTAGTCGGCCGCCAGCGCTCGGCCATCCTGGGTCGCTGCCTGGGCAATCAGGTGTTCGGAAATCTGCTTGCGCCGCATGAACATCGCGGCCTGCTGCATGAAGCCCTGTGCGCCCTCCTCGTAATCCAGTTCCCGCAGGCACTCGGCCTGCAGGCCCCGCAGATGGGCCATCAGCAACGGGTTCGCATAGCTCGCGTGGCTGAAATGAAAGCCAAACTCGTCCGGTTCATAGCCCATGAACTGACGCAACAGCGGCCCGGAGGAGTATTCGGCCGCGTCCTTAAGGTCGGCAGCGCCGATATAGGCCAAGTGGCGATGGTTGTCCGTGTCGGACTTATCGGCGACGGCGTAACGCTCGCCGTAAAGGTCGCAGTAATAGGCGTTGCTCCACTCATCCATGCGCGCGAACAGTCCGCTGAGCACCAGAGGCTGGCGCGGCGGGACCTCTGCACCGCTCGCCAGCGCAGCCTTCTTCAGCCACGCCAGGTACTCCCGCTGCTTGCGCGCGGAGTCACCGCTGACCAGCGCGTGCACGCCCCCATTGCAGGTGGTGACACGCCGGTAAAAGTCACCGAGGGCCAGGTAGGCGTCGTTGCACAGGGTTTGGCGAAGATCTCCCGAGGTCAGGTGCCCCACCATCAGCATATTGCGCCGGCTGGTATCGCGCGCCGCACTGGAGGCCGGCCGCAGGTGGTTGAACGGCAAGACTTCCTGATTCTCGACCATCAGCAATTCGACACGCGCATCGTCATGCAGGAACAGCGCGCTGTAGCCGCGGTGCAGCGTGTCCAGGGCATTTTGCGACATGCCGGCATGGCGCAAGGTCGCGACCCGCAGTTGAAACGTCCGTGGCGCCCGGCCTGCAAGCGTCAGCTGGGCTGCGCGCAACAACGCCAGGACATAGCTGCTGCCGGCGCCTGCGCCGTGAGCTACCAGCACCTTGTATTCACCGATCCGCTCCATGCCGCCTGCCGCTACCACGATTCGTTGAATCAATAACTGGAGCGAGGTACGTTCTGTTCGAGAGAAATGCCCTATCAAGCGTTGCAATACTTGTTGATAGACATAGTTCATGGCTTGTTCGTGAATAGCGCTCATAGTTCTACTACCTGAGTTGAAATATCAGTTTCGGGCAATCGTTGACGGCATTTGCCTGACCTGTTGTTTCTGTAGGGGCGTTACAACATGTGACATTCAATGGAGATTAGCACCGGGCCCTACCTGCCAAGCCTGCCTTTGGGGGCTTCCAGTCCCGAAAAGGCGCCAAGCCAAGGGGCACGCAGCCCAAACCGAAAGTCTTAGGAACGCTCTGACAACTTCCTACGCTGCTTTAACTTACAAACTAGAGAAGCATCCGACATAACCCACTTCAATATTGATGTTCCGGCAAAACAGCCATGGGAAACATTATTGGGCTTGACGGATGTACGGGGTGATTTCATATATTCAATCATTGCTCAATCCTTGAGATAAAAGTGACGGGGCAATTATCGGCACTTGAATAATGATTAACAGATACAGAACGCCGGCTAAAACCGGTTCAGATGGGGGCTTGCATGGGGTATCGAGTGTGCAGACACGACAACGCCGCGCTGGGATTCAGGGCGGCGTCAGGGGCATACATCTGGTTTATCGGGCTGAAGTGCTGAAATCCCGATTCAAGCGGTGGGCAGGTTAAGTCCTGTCAAATGGCGCATTTGCCCCATGCGCCCGGGGGCAGGAATACTCGCTTGAGAATATTCCCACAGATCAAACAGTTTCTACCTGCAAGGCAACCCGTTCACGGCACGGACATTCGTCCATATAGCGGTGCGCTTCAACGAACTGGCTGAACGGAAATACCGTGGTTTTCAGCGGTACCAGCACCTTGTCGGCGGTCAGTTGGTTGATGTCACGCAGGGCTCGCTGCAAGGCCACCTGGTCCTGGATGATGCCCAGTTCCGGTTTGCCGGTGAAGTTGCCGATGCAGTGCACAAAGAACTGAATGTTCTTCTGGAACGCCGCGCAGGCCGGGAATGGCGTCTGGTTGCCACCTTGCAGGCCGTACAGCACCAGGCTGCCACGCGGCGCCAGCACATCACCCAGCAACGACATCTGCGGGCCACCCAAGCCATCGAACACCACGTCTACGCCGCGGTTGTCGGTGAACTTGTTGACTTGCATCAGCAGGTCCTGCTCTTCGGTGACGATGACCTTCTCGGCCCCGAGGGACAGCAGGTATTCGCGCTCATCACTGGTCTTGGTGGCGGCAATCACCCGCACACCCAGGGCTTTGCCCAGTTGCACGAACGATGGGCCGGCACAGTGGCTGGCGTCCGTTACCAGGGCGAATTGCCCGGGTTTGACCCGCGCCAGGTCCATGTACGCAAAGTAGGCAATCAGCAACGGCGTGTAGTGCACGCTGGCTTCGATCGGGCTCAGGACATCCGGGTAGCGGGTCAGGGCCGAGCGCGGCAGGACGATCTGTTCGCCGTACACCGGGTAGTCATTCGGGCTCTCGGCCGGGAAGCTGGCGACCTTGTCACCCACCGCCAGGTCGTCGACACCCTCGCCAACGGCCACAACCACGCCGGCCATTTCATGGCCAAGGCCGGAAGGCAAGCGGGCATGGGACGACGCCAGGTTCTGGCGCCACAGAATGTCGTACCAGCTGATGCCAATCGCCTCGACGCGCACCTGCACTTCGCCCGGTGCGGGCTTAGCGGCTGCATGCTCTTCGCATTTGAGCACCTCGGCCGGACCAAACTTGTGAAAACGGATCGTGCGGGACATCGCAAACCTCGTCAAAGTAACCTCTATTGCCATGAACTCTATCTGGGCTTTCGGGGCAAGACCACCGGTCGCCGTTAATAGTCGACATGCCTGTCATTGATTCCGCACATACGGAAAAGGTGCCAAGCCATGTAGGAAAACTGAATTAGCCGGTGCAGAGTACCAGCCTTTCCCCGTAAGATTCATGCCGGTCATTGTTCTTATATGACCGCTCCCGTCAAGTTTACTGACGCCGCCTGGGACACAAGATGAACCGTAACGACCTGCGTCGTGTCGACCTCAACCTGTTGATCGTATTCGAAACCTTGATGCATGAGCGCAGTGTGACCCGCGCTGCCGAGAAACTGTTCCTTGGCCAGCCGGCCATCAGCGCAGCCCTGTCACGCCTGCGCGGCCTGTTCGACGACCCGTTGTTCGTGCGTACCGGACGCAGCATGGAGCCCTCGGCCCGTGCGGTAGAAATCTTCGCCCTGCTCTCCCCGGCCCTGGACTCGATTTCCACGGCCGTCAGCCGCGCCTCCGAATTCGACCCGGCCACCAGCACCGCGGTATTCCGCATCGGCCTGTCGGACGACGTCGAATTCGCCCTGCTGCCGCTGCTGCTCAAGCGCCTGCGGGCCGAAGCCCCCGGCATCGTGCTGGTAGTGCGCCGCGTCAACTACATCCTGATGCCCGGCCTGCTGGCCTCCGGCGAAATCTCCATCGGCGTGAGCTACACCACCGATTTGCCGGCCAACGCCAAGCGCAAGGTATTGCGCCGCAGCAAGCCGATGCTGCTGCGAGCCGACAGCATGCCGGGTTCCATGAGCCTGGATGATTTCTGCGCGCGGCCCCATGCCCTGGTGTCATTCGCCGGGGATTTGAGCGGGTTTCTGGATGAAGAACTGGAAAAACTGGGCCGCAAGCGCCATGTCGTGCTGGCTGTGCCGCAGTTCAATGGGCTGGGGACGTTGCTGGCGGGCACCGATATTGTCGCGACCGTGCCGGACTATGCCGCTGAAGCGTTGACTTCAGCGGGTGGCTTGCGGGCTGAGGAGCCGCCACTGCCGGTGCGCACCTTTGAATTGCACATGGCGTGGCGTGGGTCCCAGGACAATGATCCGGGGGAACGGTGGTTAAGGTCGCGGATTCAGATGTTTTTTGGGGACCCGGACAGCCTATAAAGCAACAGCACTGCCGGGCATCACACCGAACTCGTCACTTCGCTCCGAATAGATTGCAATCGACCGGGAACCGGCTCATCGCTGGGGATCTGCCTTGGGCCTTGAATCGCGGCCAGCCGCCCGGTGCTCAGCGAGCTTTTTTTGCTCTTGTTTGAATTGCTGTTGCCAGCGGGCCAGCGCCTCAGCCCCGTCCGATGCCTGCACCGCCATTGGCACAGACACGATCATCCCGAAAAGCGTCCAGATAAGGAGTTGCTTCATTTCATCTCACCTTCGTTGTTTTAGCTGAAACTGGTTCGGATATCGGCACGCTGGTATTGGTCGAGCAACCGCGCCAAATCCCGGTAACAAGCAGCCAGGTCGCGGGCACCAAGGCGGATCAGTGATCTCGACGTACGCCGGGCCTGGGCCGCGCTGATCGCTGAATCGAAGGCATATCTGGCAATACGCCGATCGCCCGCTTGCACACACCTGGCGATTGACGAATGAGGCTCCAGGTCGCGTGTCTTGCGGTGCAGCAACCTTAACTGTCGACCCAGTTGAAGCGAGACGGCACCGGCCTCATCGGCGCCCGACAGCGCTTGCAGGGCAACCATCCGGTGCTGTTGCGTGGCCTGCCACTTCAGAAGATCCATGCGGTGCCCGTGACGCAGTAACCGGCGTGTGTCCTTGTGCAGCGCGGTCCTCAGGACGTCGGCGTGGCTGGCGGGTTTCCCCGGCAGCAACTGGAAGGCCAGCAGGCAGATAGCAAGCGTCACCATCCAGGCCAGGGCTTGATTCGCGAAGTCAGCGAAGTCGTATTGGGCGGTCCCGGCGGTGCCGACCAGGGTATTGAACGTAATCAGGTAGGCGACGCCTTGCAGGGCATGGCGCGGCCGGGTCGTGGCATGAATCCCGACCGCCCAGAACGCAACCAGCACCACCGTGAGCAACCCGAACCCGCTGATGTGCGGCAACAGCAGGAACTTGCACCCCGCCGCTGCCAGGATTGCGTAGAAGGTTCCCCTGGCAAGGCTCGCAATGCCTTGCTCGGGCGCCGCGCTGGTGGCCAGCAAGGTGCAGAACGGACCCAGTACGGCCAGCAAGGTTGGCCCCTGGTCCCAGCCGGTGAGGTACCAGACAGCACCGGTCGCCAGCGTGGCCAGCAACGCTCGCACACCGTTACGCAGTGCAGCGCCGTAGTGTCGGTGAAACCCCACGGCGCGGGCCGGCGGCAGGGGCGCGCGCTCAAGGCAGGCAAAACTCGACAAGGCGCTGGCCAGTTCGGCCAATGGCTCATTCAGACGCCGCTGGCTCGCGCCTGGTTCAAGGCTGGCTTGCAGCTCCCGGACACGATCGGCCGCCACGCAAAACCCGGGCATGGCTTCAGCCAGCTGGCGCAACTGTGCGCCGATTCCAGCGTGCGAAGGTATCGCGCATTCGTCGAGCACCACGGCATGCAGATACGCAAGTCCTGCCTGCAGGGTCGCCAGCCTGGCGCGGATCAGCACCGACTCGCCCCGACCAATCCCGAGAAGGTCGTCCACTTTGCTGATATCGATGGCCAGCGGGTCCTGCGCACGCGCCGGCCCGCCGTCAAACCGCACGGCCAATAACCGCAGGGTGCGCGACGAGACGTCGCGAAGTGCCATGGTCAGTGTGCGCTCGACGGTCTTGCGGCTGAATAATGTGGCCACCAGGCTCAGGCTCAACACCCCCAGAACAACGGCCGTGCCCCGCCCGACGATATGTTCGAAACCTTGCTGTGGCGCGACGATGGCGGGCCCCAGGGCCAGGCAAACGGTGTAGCCGGCGACCACCGCCGCCGTGGCCTGGTAGTGCCGAAACACGGTCATGGCGCCGACACAAAGGCCCAGCCATACCCCGATCCCGAGGATAAACAGCAGCATTTGCTGGGCGAACAGGCTGGTCAGGACCAATGCCACAGCCAACCCCACGAGGGTGCCCAGTGCCCGGTGGAAGCCCTTGCCAACCACTGCCCCCTGCAGCGGATGGATCAGCAACAACACGGTTGAGGCGGCCGAGAACGGCGAATCCAGGTGTAATTGGAACCCCAGCCACAGGGCCAATGAGGCCGCCAAAAGACTACGCAGCACATAGCCCGAGGTAGCAGCTTCCCATGCCCCCAGCATGCGCAGTGCACGGAGCATCACATGAACGCCTGAAGCCATTGCACCAGCCTCCAGCGCGGCGCCGTGCCCTCCTCGGCAACCTCGATGCTGGCGGTCATCCCCGCCGCCAGTTCCACACCGGGCGGCACTTTGTCCAGTTCAATCCGCACGGGCACGCGCTGGGCCAGGCGTATCCAGCTGAACGTAGGTGCCACCTGGGGCAAACCACTGTTACTGCGCAGCTCGTTACCGTCGGCAATGCCCCGACCAATGCTCGCCACATGCCCTTCGAGCAGCGGTGAAAAACCCATCAGCTTGATGGACGTCGCAGCCCCCACCCGAACACCAGCCAGCTTGGTCTCCTCGAAGTAACCGGTGACCCAGAAGCTATGGCTATCGACCACAAAGATATTGGTCTCGCCCGCTGCCGCGTAGTCACCCGGCTGCAGCCGCAACTGGGTCACATAGCCGTCGACCGGCGAACGAATCGTCGTGCGGTCCAGATCCAGCCGCGCATGGGCCAGTTGGCTGCGGGCCGCATCCAGGCGCGCCCTGGCCACCGCCAGGTCCCGGGCTGCGTTGTCGGTTTCCTCCCGCGCAATCGCATCGCCGAGCTGGTTGCGGCGTTTGAGCTGTGCACTGCGCTGCTCGAAAACACTGCGCGCCTCGGCAAGCTCGGCCGTGCGCTGTTGCTGGGCAAGCAAGTAGCTGCTGCGATCGATCTGGTAGAGCAACGCGCCCTTGGCGACCCATTGGTTGTCGCCCACCAGCAGGTGTTCGACCTGGCCGGACACCTCGGGGGCAATACGGATGACTTGCGCGCTGACACGCCCGTCCCGCGTCCAGGGGGCCAACTCATAGGCACGCCACAGTTGCGTGCAGAACAGCAATGCGGCCAGCCCGAGCACCAGGGTGACGAGGGTCTTGAGGATGTGTTTGATGATCATCGCGCTGCCCTCAAAAGCTCAGAACCAAGGTCGAGAGCACGATCAGCGACACAAAGAAACGCGCCAGGCTGGGGTGCCAGGCCCAATCCAGCCAGCGCCGCAGGGCCCGCTCCAGTAGCCCGTACACCAGGGCTGCAACGCCGACGTAGAGCAAGAACGGAGGAATGTAGAGGTGGGCAATCGTGATTTCGCTGAGCATCGGTTGAATCTCGCAGTCGGCAATCACCTTGATCGCCTTGATAAAGATGGTAGGGACTGCAAGGTCGTGCCGATATTGAGTATGCTGCCAGGATATAATCAATTTCAGACAATCGAGGCGGTGCAACATGGGCGAGATGAAGCTCCAGGGCGTTGATCAATTCGAACTGGACAGTTTTGATCAGCCCGCCGTCGCGTTGATGCTCGGCAGCCAGCGCAACGACACCGAATTCCCCGTGCACAGCCACCGCAAAGGCCAACTGGTGGTGGCATATCACGGCGGTATCGTGTGTACCGTAGAGGATGGCGTGTGGATGGTGCCGTCGGGCTTCGGCGTGTGGATTCCGGGCGGTATCGCCCACAGCAACCGGGTGACCGCCAACGGCAGGATCGGCTATCTGTTTGTCGAGCCCGGCGCCGCCGCGCTACCGGAGAAATGCTGCACGCTGGTGCTTTCGCAGCTGGTCCTGGCGTTGATCCTGCACCTGAGTGCCCAGCCCCAGGATTATCCGCCTGCCTCTGCCAATTCGCGCGTGGCGAGCGTGCTCCTTGAACAACTGGAACTGGCTCCTTCGGAGCAGTTGTACCTGCCGCTCCCCGCTGCTACGCAGTTGCGCTTCATCGCCCGCGGCCTGGCCCAGGACCCGTCAAACCGTTGCACCATGGCCCAGTGGGCACGCCAGGTGGCCATGAGCGAGCGCTCCCTGGCCCGCCTGGTCAAGAGCGAAACGGGCCTGACTTTTGGCCAATGGCGCAAACAATGGCAAATCATCGTGGCCTTGCAGAGCCTGGCCGAGGGCGAGTCGGTGCAACGAACCGCCGAGGCGCTGGGGTACGAGTCGGTCAGTTCGTTCATCAGCATGTTTCGCAAGACACTGGGCTCGTCGCCGGCGCGCTACATTCGCCGTACGGCAACGCGCTAGCCTCAAGGTGCCTCAATCACTGCCAACTGCTCCGCCAACAACCCCGGCAATCGCGCCTGCAAAAACCCGACCCACGTCCGCACCTTGGCATCCAGAAAGCGCCTTGATGGATACACCGCGAAAATGCTCCGCTCCCGTAGCCGATATCCGGGCAACAGCCGCACCAACGAGCCCTCGCGCAGCGCCGGGTTGGCGCTGAAGAACGGCAACAAGCTGATGCCCATTCCTTCCTGCGTCGCCTTGACCATCGCATCCGCGACATTGGTCCTGAAGGTGTCACCCGGCGAAATCGCAATCTCGCCCTCTTGCCCCTTGAACAACCACGCATCCTCCTGGAAATCCTGCAGATGCAACCGTCGATGCTGCATCAACTGCTGCGGATGCTCGGGCACGCCGTACCGGGCCAGATACCCCGGTGCCGCACAGGGCACACTGAACAACTGCCCGATCGTCTGGCTGACCAGCGCCGAATCCGGCAACGAATGGGCGATGGAGATCACCACGTCGTGACCCTCTTCAAGCGGGTCCGGGTTGTGCTGGGACAGGGTCAACTCGATGGACACGTCCGGGTATTGCTCGCTGTAGCGGGCAATCAGCGGCGTGATCAGCACCCCCAACCCGCTCATGCAATGCACCCGCAATCGCCCGCGCGGGTTGAGGTGCGCGCCGCTGGCTTCTGCCGTGGCTTCCCTAACGTCTTCAAGAATGTCGCGACAGCGCAACAGAAAGCGCTCGCCCGAATCGGTAAGGCCCAGGCGTCGGGTGGTGCGTTGCAACAGGCGGGTCTGCAGGTGTTTTTCCAGCTCGCAGATCAACCGTGATACGTGTGCCCCGGACAGGTCCAGCGCCTCGGCCGCTGCGGCAAAGCTGCCAGTGTCGACAACCCGGGCAAACACCTGCATGCCATTGAGCAAATCCATCAACATTGCCCCTCGATTGCTACGTGATACGTACGAGTCATTCACCTGTTCCTGTCTTTATCCCGCTGCGGCAATCACTAAAATGAACCCTACTCACAGAGGAACTCATCATGAATATCAAATGGCTCAGCCTGCTCCTGTTTTTCACCGCCGCCGGCGCCATGGCGGCCGGCAGCAATGAAGCGCTGGATATCCAACACGTTGTTTCAATCACGCCCGTGCCGGGCAGTTGCCAGGTAGAACCGGCGACCATGGTGTATCTCGACAGCCAGGGCGCCAGCCACACTGTCAACTACCAGGTCATGGGCACGTGCCAGGGCGGGGTTTAAAGCAGCTTCCAGGTGTAACTGAGGATCAGCCGGTTCTCGTCGATGTCGCTGCGGTAGTTTGAACGGGCCATGACATTGCGCACCCGAATGCCCAGGCCGCTCAATGTGCCGCTTTGCACCACATAGCCGATATCCAGGTCGCGCTCGCGATCCTTGCCTTCATAACCCGCGCCGGTGGTCACGTTGTTACCGGTGATATAACGCACGGTGGTGGTCAGCCCCGGAATGCCCAGCGCCACGAAGTCATAGTCGTACCGCACTTGCCAGGAGCGCTCGTCGGTGTAGGCAAACTCGTAGGTGGGTACTTCGTTGCCCAGCGGCGTGATGTTGGCGAAGACCCGCGGGAAGGCACTGTCGCCGTACATGGCTTGATAACCGACGTAGAAGATATGGCCGCCATGCTTGGCCGACAGCAGCGAGAAAAACGCCTGGTTGTCGATCTTGCCGAGCAGTTTGTCGCCGTCTTCCCGGGCATCGTAGTAGCCGAGGTTGGCGCCGAGCGTCCACTCGCCCATTGGCTGGCTGTGCTTGAGGCCGACAAAGTCCTGGCGGTAGATGTCCTTGAGTTGGCCATGCCAGTAGCTGACGCTGGTGCGGTTGGTGTTGAAGGCGTAGTCGCCGCCGACGTAGTTGAACCCATCACTTTCAGCGCCGCGTTGCGGCACATGGCCGAGCATGGCGATCATTTTCTCGTCGCCGGCTTCGTTGCGCAGGCTGGTGGTGGTCAAGTGCCCGGCCTGCAGCGCAAGGCCGGCGATTTCGCCGGAGCTGACACTCACGCCCTGATAGCTCGGCGGCAGCAAGCGGATATCGCTGAAGGCCAGCACCGGCAGGTTCGGTTGCAGTTCGCCGACCTTCAATTCGGTCCTGGAAAACCTGGCCTTGAAGGTCAGGCCCAAACGGCTGTAATCATGCGGGGCGCTGCCGTCGCCCTTGACCGGGAGCAGGCCGGTATTGGTGCGGTCCGGGCTGCTGTCGAGCTTGAGGCCGAGGGTGCCCAGGGCATCCAGGCCAAAGCCCACGGGCCCCGGGGTGTAGCCGGATTTATAGGTCAGGATAAAACCCTGGCCCCACTCCTCTGCCTTTGATTGCTTGTTGGCGCCGACGATGTCCGAGAAATCGCGGCTGAAGTAATAGTTGCGCGCCTGCAAGGTGGCGGTGGAGTCCTCGAAAAACCCGCCCTCGGCCGCCGTCGCCGCAAGCGGCACGCCCAACAGGGATAGCCAGATACGTTGTGTGTTCATGTCGTTGCTCTTAGTTATTGTTATCGACAGTTACTGCGCCGGGGCGGCGATCACCTCCTGCCGGCCCCGACGTTCATTCAGCGCATACGCCGTCATTGCCAGCACGGCGATGGCCCCGGGGATGGCAAAGGCCATGAAGTTCAGGTGCAGCGGCAGTTCAATCCCCATCAGCGCGCCGCCCAGCAGCGGGCCGACGATGGCGCCGGTACGACCGATACCGGAAGCCCAGCCCAGGCCGGTGGCTCGAATGTTCAAGCCATAGAGTTGTGCGGCGCCGGCGTACAGCAGGATTTGCGTGCCGATGGTGGTGGCGCCGGCAAAAAAGATCAGCAGGTACAGGACCGGCATCGGGCTCTTGATACCCAGCAGGCTGATGGAGAGCAGCGCGGCGATAAAGAAACCGATCACCACCTTCACCAGGTTAAGCCGGTCACACAGCCAGCCACCGACAAGCGCCCCGGCGATGCCGCCAAAATTCAGCGCCAGCAGGAACGACAGGCTCGATCCCAGGCTGTAACCGGCACCCGCCATCAGTTTGGGCAGCCAGGAACTCAGGGCGTAGACCATCAACAGGCAGCAGAAAAACGCGATCCAGATCGCCGCCGTCCTCAAGGCCAGGCCGTGGCGGAACAACTCCAGCACCGAAGCGCCCTTGCCTTTACCGGCGCTGACGAGCAGTTGGTCTTGCGGGTCGATCCGGGTCTGCGGCGACAGGCGCTTGAGCAGCTCACGCGCCTGTTCATTGCGGCCCTGGCGAATCAGGAACCCGATGGACTCAGGCAGCCAGTACACAATCAACGGCATCAGCAGCAGCGGGATCGCCGCGGCGAAGAACATGGACGACCAGCCAAAACGCGGCAGCATGAAAATCCCCACGCCGGCCGACAGCATGCCGCCCAGCGAGTACCCGCCAAACATCACCGCCATCAGGATGCTGCGCATTTTCTTCGGTGCGTATTCGGTAATCAGTGCGGCCGCATTGGGCATCAGGCCGCCACAGCCGAGCCCGGCAATAAACCGGCAGATTCCGAACTCAGTCGGGTTGCTGGCAAAACCGTTAATCACCGTGGCGACGCTGAACAAGGCAAAGCAGATGGCGATGCCTTTGCGGCGACCGAACTTGTCGGCCAGGCTGCCGAAGACCAGCGCGCCGAACATCATCCCGAACAGCGCATAACTGCCCAGAGCGCCGGCCTGCAGGGGCGATAGTCCCCATTCCTTCATGATCGACGGCAAGACCACGCCGTAGATGAACAAGTCATAACCGTCAAAGATCAACAGCACAGCACACAGGCTGACCACCAGCCAGTGGAAACGATTGAAATGGGCATTATCGATAATCGAATTGACGTCATGGGTACGCATGGCAGTGCTCTCATTATTGTTGTTGTGAGTCAGTGTCTGCAGGTACGGCGCTGGGTCAGCCGAGGTCGCCGCCTCCTACCGGCAAGGTGACGCCCGTGATGTAGGAGGCCTCATCAGAGGCGAGAAACAGAATCGCGCCGGCTTGTTCGTCGATGCTGCCGTAGCGCTTCATCGGGCTGCTGTCGAGGGTCTGGTCGACGATCTGCTGGTACCAGACGCGCTCCTGGTCGCTCTGGGGCTGGCTGTTGCGCGGGATCCGCCGCGGTGGCGCCTCGGTGCCACCGGGTGCGGTGGCGTTGACCCGAATGCCGCTGCCGGCGGTCTCCAGGGCCAGGCACGCGGTCAAGGCGTTGACGCCGCCCTTGGCCGCGCCATACGGCACACGGTTCACTCCGCGCGTGGCCACGGACGAGACATTGACGATGGCACCGCTGCCCTGCTCCAGCATGTAGGGCAACACGCAATGGCAGCACCACAGGGTCGGGAACAGCGAGCGGCGCACCTCGGCTTCGATTTCGTTCTCGGCGTAGTGCTCGAAGGGCTTGGCCCAGATAGTCCCGCCGACGTTGTTGACCAGGATGTCGATACGCCCGAACCGCGCCTTGGCAGCGGCCATCACACGGGCACATTCGGCATGCTGCTCCAGGTCGGCGGTGAGGATCAGCGCCCGCTCATGCTGCAATTCATGCACGAGTTCCGAGCGATCGACGGCCACCAGCCAGGCGCCCTCTTCCAGCAAACGCTCGGCAACCCGCCGGCCGATGCCCTGGGCGGCGCCGGTCACCAGCGCAACCTGGGTGTTGAAACGTGGAGTCATGGGGGATTCCTCAGGCGGCGTCGCCGGTGACGATGGCGTTGGGGGTGAACTTCTCGTAGTGGAAGCTGGCGGGGGTGACGCCCTGGTTCTTGAAGTGCTGGCGTACCGCGTCGACCATCGGTGGCGGCCCGCACAGGTACACATCCACGTCGCCATCGTTCAGCACGTCAGCGGCCATGTGCTGGGTGACATACCCCTGCCGGGGGTGCGCGGTCTGGGGGTCGGCCACGCAGGTGACAAAACCGAAGTTGGGCAGGCGTTGGGCGAACGCCTCCAGCGCCTCGACCATCACCAGGTCCTGGTCCCGCGTCACGCCGTAGATCAGCGTGACCGGCCGGGTTTCCTCGCGCTCGGCCAACACTTCAAGCATCGACAGGAACGGCGCAAGCCCCGTACCACCTGCCAGCAACAGCAGTGGCCGCGCCACTTCGCGCAGGTAGAAACTGCCCAGCGGCCCGGTCATCGGCACCGCGTCGCCCGGCTGGGCACGCTCCAGCCAGCCACTCATCAACCCGCCGGGCACATGCTTGATCAGGAAGCTCGCGCGTTTGTCGCCGGGGCGACTGCTGAAGGAATACGCGCGGGTCTGCCCACTGTCGGGCACGCCGATATTCACGTATTGCCCCGGCAGGAACACCGGCGCCTGATCCAGTTCGAAGCTGACTTCCAACGCTGCATCGGCATGCCGGGTAATACTCGCCACCGTCGCGGCAAATTGCGCGGTGCCGGTCTTGCAGGCACCGGACGGCACCGGCACGGCAATCACGCAATCGGATTGCGGCACCATCTGGCAGGTGAGCACCTGGCGCTCAGCGGCTTCATCCTCGCTCAGGGCGTCTTCGATGTAGTCGTCGCCCAAATCATAGGCGCCGGTTTCACAGCGGCATTTGCAGGTGCCGCACACACCGTCGGAGCAGTCCATGGGCAGGTTGATACGTTGGCGAAAGGCCGCGTCGAGGACCTTTTCACCCACCTTGCAGTCGATGAAACGGGTTACCCCGTCCTCGAAGTTCAGGGCAATGGAGTACGTCATGGGCGTGTCCTCAGATGTGGTAGATATCGATGACCTGATGGATGTAGTCGTTTTTCAGCACCACCTTCTTGCGCGTGATCAGCGGCTGTTCGGCGCTGATGTCGAGGCGATAGAACGAGGTACCGAAGTACGTATCCGTGGTCTTGTAGCGATGGCTGAGGGTTTGCCAGTTGAAACGCAACTCCACGTGCTGCCCGTCGTCGGCCAGCACTTCGAGGTTGGTGATCAGGTGCGCGGTGCGCGGCTCCGGGGTGCTGGCGCTGGAGCGCTCGGTCTTGATCCGGAACACCCGGTCTTCCAGGCCGTCGCGGCTGGGGTAATAGATCAGCGAGATTTCGCTCTGGGGGTCTTCGGTCAGCGTGTCGTGGTCGTCCCAGGCCGGCATCCAGTACTCGACCTTGGGTGAATAGCATTCGAGCCACTCATCCCACTGGCGGTCATCCAGCAGGCGGGCTTCGCGGTACAGAAAGTCCAGCAGGCGGTCACGGGAAGCACTCATGCCAGCACCTCCTTGTCCGTCGCGATCAAGCCTTGCTGCTCCCGTTCGATAGCGCGTTGCAGGCTCTGGGCCCAGTGGGCGTGCTGGCGCACGAACAGGCCTTCGTCCTCGGTCTTGACGCCACTGAGCTGCGGATTCATGCCCATGGCCCGGGCGTTTTCGTCAGGGCCTTCGACCCACTGTTTGGCGCCGCGGCTGAGGTCATTCCACAAGGTGGTCGCACCCTGGTAGCCGGTCTGGCAGGCGCGGAACTCTTCCAGATCGTCCGGTGTACCCATGCCGCTGACGTTGAAGAAATCTTCGTACTGGCGGATGCGCGTGGTGCGTTCCTCGGCACTTTCGCCCTTGGGCGCCATGCAATAGATCGTGACTTCGGTCTTGTCGACCGCGATTGGCCGTACCACGCGGATCTGCGTGGAGAACTGGTCCATCAGGTACACATTCGGGTAGAGGCACAGGTTGCGGGTTTGGTCGACGATAAAATCGGCGCGTTCCTGGCCCAGGCGCTCGGCCAGCGCCTCGCGATGGGCATGCACCGGACGCACTTCGGGGTTGAGCAGGCGCGTCCACAGCAGGATATGGCCATGCTCGTAGGCGTACACGCCGCCCAGGCTTTTCGACCAGCCATTGGCATCCACGGTGCGCGTGCCTTCGGCTTCGTAATTGCGCCGGCCCATGGTCGCCGAGTAGTTCCAGTGCACGGAGCTGACGTGATAACCGTCGGCGCCGTTTTCGATCTGCAGCTTCCAGTTGCCGTCATACACATATGACGAACTGCCCCGCAGCACCTCCAGCCCCAGCGGGGCCTGGTCGACCATCTGGTCGATGATCACCCGGGTCTCACCCAGGTAGTCGCTCAGCTCCGGCACCGTCTCGCTGAGGCTGCCGAACAGGAAGCCGCGATAGTTTTCGAAGCGGCCAAGGCGTTTCAAGTCGTGGGAGCCGTCACAGTCGAAGCTGTCGGGGTAGGCGCCGGTCTTGGCGTCCTTCACTTTGAGCAGCTTGCCGGCGTTGCTGAAGGTCCAGCCGTGGAAAGGGCAGGTAAACGAGCCTTTGTTGCCTTGTTTACGGCGGCAGAGCATGGCGCCACGGTGGGCGCAGGCGTTGACCAGGCCGTGCAGCGTGCCGTGTTTGTCACGGGTGATGACCACGGGCTGGCGGCCGATCCAGGTGGTGAAGTAGTCGTTGATCTCCGGCACCTGGCTTTCGTGTGCCAGGTAGACCCAACCGCCTTCGAAAATGTGCTTCATTTCCAGGGCAAACAGGTCGGGGTCGGTAAAGATGTCGCGGCGGCAGCGGAACACCCCGGTGGCGGGATCTTCCTGGACGGAGTCGCGCAATTGTCGGGCGAGTCGGTCGAATGTGCTGATCATGGGGTAGGCCCTCGGTTGTTCTTGTATCAGGCCCCCCCACCTTATGTGCTTGCCCTACCCCTCAATATCCGCTGACTGCAATTCGTTATCCGCCTGGCGCGAGCCGGCGCTTCCACGTTTGCGAGGGCAGCTCGCCAAAGCGTTTGCGATAGGCCTCGGAGAACCGCCCCAAATGCACAAACCCATGATCCAGCGCCACCTCCGTCACGCTGCGCGCCGTGGCCAGTTGCAGCATGGCGTGCACCCGCTCCAGCTTGCGCTGGCGCATGTAGTCACGGGGTGACAGGCCGACCTGGCGTTCAAACAAGGTATACAACGAACGCTCGCTGACCCTGGCGATGGCCATCAGTTGTTCGACGCTGATGTCGTCGGCCAGGTGCTCCTCGATGAACTGACGCACGGCTTCAAAGCCCCCACCCTGATCCGGTCGCGGAATCACCCGCAGGACGTTGCTGGCCAGCAGCGCCAACAGCTTGTTCGCCACAATGCGCTCGTACAGGCCCTGCACTTCGGGTTCGGCGGCGTTTTCGGCCTCATGGCAGATCAGCCCCAGCAATTGCAGGAACCCACCCATTTCGGCAAGTGCGTGGCGCGGCGCCGCAAAACGGATGCCCGGCTGCGGCAACGTCCAGTGCTGCTCAAGGCAGGCGTTTTCCAGCAGGCGCACGGGCACCTTGACGATGAATTTTTCGCAGTCGGCGGAATAGGTCAGGTCTACCGGGTCATCCGGGTTGATCAGCAGCACTTCGCCGGGGCCCAACACCTGTTCTTCGCCACGGGAGCTCGAGCGGCAGTGGCCGTGCAGCAGGATCTGCAGGTGGTAGATGGTTTCCAGCGCCACCGAGGTCACCCGCACCGGCGCGCCGTAGCTGATGCGGCACAGGTCCAGGCTGGAAAAGGTCCGGTGGCTGATGCTTGCCTGCGGGCGGCCCTTGGGCGGCAGGCGGATGCAGTGGCTGCCGACATGCTGGTTGACGTAGTCGGACACGGCATAGGCATCTGCACGGTCGAAAATCTGGCTGCGCTCACTCAATAGCACGGTCATGGTTGCGCCTTTTATTGTTATGGGCCCTGCGTATGTACTTCACCGCAGAGTGATGCGGGGGACGCAAGCCGTCCAATATTCAATAGGTGTTGCTTCATACCCCGAAGGTATCGTGGGTTCACTTTCGCTGCAAAACCGACTCACCGGCCTGGGGCGGCAGCCGCAGGTTATCCAACAGCGCCACGCCGGCGATCACCGCCACTAGAAGAAACGTCAGCTGGAAATCGGCGGTGGCGGCCTGCCCGGTATTGCCGTGAAAATTCATGGCAAAACGTAACAACAGCGCGCCAATCGCCACGCCCATGGCCATGCTCAGCTGGAAGAACATGCTGAACAAGGTTGAGGCGTCGCTCATCTGCGCCTTGGGTATATCAGCGAACCCCAGGGTGTTGAACAAGGTGAACTGCATGGAGCGTGACAGGCCACCCACGAACAGAATGAACAGGATCAGCGCCCAGCTCATGCGCTCGTCCAGCAGCGCACAGGCCGCAATCGCGAGCACGCCAAGGATGCCGTTGATCATCAGCACCGAGCGAAAGCCCCAGCGCTGCATCACCGCCGTGGTGAACGGCTTCATCGCCAGGTTGCCGGCAAATACCGCGAGCACCAGCAACCCCGCATCGAATGCAGAAAGGCCGAACGCCAGTTGAAACATCAGCGGCAGCAGGAACGGCAAGGTGCTGATGGCCACCCGGAAAATCGACCCGCCGCACAGGCACACACTGAACGTGCGCACACTCACCACACCCAGCGCCAGCAATGGTTGGGCATGCTGGCGCATATGGCGCCAGGCAAAGGCACCGAGCATCACGCCTGCAGCGCTGAGTAACAGGCCCTGCAACAAGCTGCCACGGCTTTGCCCGAGCAGTTCCACGCCGTACAACAGCGCCGCGCTGGCGACACCCACCAGCAGGAAGCCGCTGAAATCGAATGAGCGGGACGTGACCTCGTCGTGTTTGGGGATCAGTACCAGCGTGGCAATCAGCGCCAGCAGGCCCAGCGGCAGGTTGAGGTAGAAAATCCACGGCCAGGACGCGTGGGTAACGATAAACCCGCCCACCGGCGGCCCGAGTATCGGCGCCACCAGGCCGGGCCAGGTGATGAATGAAATCGCCCGCACCAGGTCTTTTTTCTCGGTAGCCCGCAGCACCGCCAGGCGCCCCACCGGCACCATCATCGCGCCGCTGATGCCCTGCAACACGCGCGCGGCGACGAAGGTCTGCAGGCTGTCGCTCCACCCGCACAGCAGTGACGACAGGCTGAACAGCACGATTGCCCAACCGAATACCCGCCGCGAGCCAAAGCGGTCGGCCAGCCAGCCGCTGATGGGAATGAACACCGCGACGGCGAGCATGTAGGCGCTCATACCGATGTTCACGTCCACCGCGCCCACGCCGAAGGTTTTGGCGATGTCCGGCAACGCGGTCGCGATCACGGTGGCATCGAGGTTCTCCATGAAGAAGGTGACGGCGACCAACAAGGCAATCAGGGTTGAGCGGCGTTGGGAGGTCGACGTCATTGCTGTTCACTCATGGTTTCGAATCGGCACTTTATCAATAAGTGCGTCCTTTATGGTCCGCGAAATGCCTGCCTCACAACGTGGCGCCCGGTAACGAATTGCCCCGAATTGGGGTGCGCGCTTACAAAAAATGGCTGTCTCACGCGTCAAAACCCATCAAAAACCTGGAAAAGTCATTAGTTGGCACGATAACCGCTTATTAGCTAATGCAGGATTGTTGAACAATCCAAATCTCTCTGCATCCAGCAACCGAGGCGACGAACATGCAAAAAGGTCTGACGGGCAAGAACACCCTGCGCACATTGGCGCTAGCGATCACCCTGGCGTGCGTGACGCCGCTGCTGTCGGCTGCCGAAATCAAGGGCACCCTGAAACCGGGCGAGCTGTCCATCGGCTCCGACCTCACCTACCCGCCTTACACCTACCTTGAGCAAAAGACCCCGGCCGGTTTCGACCCGGAGTTCATGCAACTGATGGGCAAGCAACTGGGGCTCAAACCACGTTTTCTCGACACCCGTTTCGCCAACCTGATCCTCGGCGTCAACGCCCGGCGTTTCGACGTGGTGGCCTCGGCGCTGTACGTTACCCCCGAGCGCGCCAAACAGGTGGATTTCCTCAGCTACCTGAAGACCGGTTCTTCGCTGATGGTGCTCAGCACCGGCGACTTCAAGCCCCAGCGCCCGGAAGACCTGTGCGGCAAGCGCGTCGGGTCGATCAAGGGCGCGTCGTGGGTGCCAAAGCTGAACAAGGTTTCGGCGGACTACTGCCTCCCTGCGGGCAAGCCGGCGATCGAGTCGCGTGAGTTCCCGACGTCCCCGGAGGCCGCCCAGGCCCTGCTCGCCCAGGCGGTGGACGTGCAGATGGAAGACGCGGCGGTCGCCAAGATCACCGTGGAAAAACTGCAAGGCAAAACCGTGATCAGCTCCAGCGAGTTGATCTACCCGGTGGTGGTCGGCCTGGCCGTGCGCAAGGAAAACCCGGCACTGCTCCAGGCGCTGACCGGCGCCCTGAGCCAGATCAAGCAGGACGGCAGCTACGGCAAGCTGCTGGCGCGCTACAACCTGGCCGAGCCGAACGCCGCCGAGATCAGTGCGGCACTGGGTAACTGAAACGCGGAGCACCTTTATGCAATTCGATTGGCACTACACCCTGGGCTTGTTATGGAACGGCGACTTCTGGCGAGCCGTCGGCACCGTGGTCGAACTGAGCCTGGAAACCTGGCTGCTGGGCATTGTGCTGGGGTTTTTCCTGGCCCTGGCGCGGCAGTCGGAGCGCCGCTGGCTGCGGGACTCCGCCGGCGTCTACATCTGGTTCTTCCGCAGCCTGCCGTTGCTGGTGCTGTTGATCTTCGTCTACAACCTGCCGCAGGTGTTTCCGTCCACCAGCGTGGTGTTGTCCAACCCCTACTCCGCGGGCCTGATCGCCCTGGTGCTGAGTGAGGCGGCCTACATCGCCGAGATCCATCGGGGCGGCCTGCTGGCGGTGGTCAAGGGGCAGCGCGAAGCCGGCAAGGCGCTGGGCGTGGGTTATCGCGGCGTGCAGCGGTTGATTGTGGTGCCGCAGGCGCTGCGGGTTGCGTTGCCGACACTGGCCAACGAATACATCACCATCGTCAAGCTCACCTCGCTGGTGTCGGTGATTTCGCTTTCGGAAATCCTGCTGGTGGGCCAACAGCTCTACACCCAGAACTTCCTGGTGATGGAGACCATGCTGGCCGTGGCGTTCTATTACGTGTTCATCGTGACGGTGTTCAGTTGGTTGTTGCGGGTGCTGGAGAACCACCTGGACGTGACCCGGCGCAAACCCAAGGCCATCGCCCCCGCCGTGCTCGACCAGGTGGCCACGCGTCGTGCCCCCGGCCAGGCCGAGCCCGGTGAGTTTGCCTTGCAGGCTCGCGGGGTGCGCAAGGCCTATGGCGAGCTGGAAGTGCTCAAGGGCGTCGAACTGAATGTGCGCTGGGGCGAGGTGGTGTCGATCATCGGCCCGTCAGGCTCGGGCAAGACTACGCTGATTCGTACCATGAACGGCCTCGAAAGCCTCGACCGTGGCGAAATCACCCTGCAAGGCCAGCCGTTCCTGCGTGGCAGCCAGGAGCCGCAAGGCGCGCTGGGGCACAAGGTGCATATGCGCGGCATCGTGCATGTCGGCATGGTGTTCCAGGGGTTCAACCTGTTCCCGCATAAAACCGCCCTTGAGAACGTGATGCTCGCGCCGGTCTACCATGCCCATGGTAGCGGCGAAGAACTGCGCCTGTTGAGCCTGGCCCTGTTGCGCAAGGTCGGCATGCTGGAGCACGCCGGCAAATACCCGCACCAGCTATCCGGCGGGCAACAGCAACGGGTGGCGATTGCCCGCGCCCTGGCGATGCGGCCTTCGGTGATGCTGTTCGATGAACCCACCTCGGCCCTCGACCCGGAACTGGTGGGCGACGTACTGGCGGTAATCGAGGAATTGGCTCGCGAGGGCATGACCATGGTCATCGTCACCCATGAAATGAACTTCGCGTTCAAGCTTTCCGATCGTGTGGTGTTCATGGAAGGCGGCGAGATTATCCAGGACGCCGCACCGCGTGACATGCTCGAGCAACGCAGCGAACGCATGACCAAGTTCCTCAAAGACGTCCAACTGGCGTGAGCCCAAGGAGCCCCGACGTGAGCCAAGCCAAGGAACCCAGCCTGTCGCTGGCCGACCAGGTTGCCATCGAACTGCGCGAAGACATCATCGGCGGCCGCCTGCTGCCCGGCATGCCGCTGGTGGAAAGCGAACTGGTGAACGCCTACAACGCCTCGCGCAACACGGTGCGTGAAGCCTTGCACCACCTGGGCCGCGAAGGCCTGACCAGCTACGTGCGCAACAAAGGCGTGATCGTGCGCCGCCTGGGGGTGGAGGAAGTGCGTGACATCTTCAAGGTGCGACGCACCCTGGAGTTGCAGGCCATCGCCGCCAGCAAGCCGCTGCGCGAATACCAGTCCGACCTGATGCTGGAGTCCATCGAGGCCGCGCAGCTGGCCCAGGACCGCGAGAACTGGCAAGCCTTTGGCACCCACAGCCTGCGCTTTCACCAACATATTGTCGGGCTGATGCGCAGCCCGTTGCTGGACGAGTTTTTTACCCATATTGCAGCCCAGATGCGCCTGGTGTTTTCCAACGCGCCCAGCGAGGAAACCTTCCAGAAGCCCTGGCTGGAGCGCGACCGGCAGATTCACGACTTGCTGGTTGACGGCCACAAGCAAGCCGCCGGCGAAGCCCTGGCCAGCTACCTCAATGACTCCGAATCGCTGCTGCTGGACATCCTGAGCAGCATTCCAAAACCCTGAAGCGAGGACCCACCATGTACAAGGACTACCCAGCGGCCTACCAAGTCAGCAAAGGCGCTGCCTTGCAGGTCGACAAAGCCTTCTATGACCGCGTGCGCGAGTCCCGGGACGGCCGCACCCTGATCGAGCAATTCGAAGTGCCGATCCGCACCGGCCGCGCCTGGAAAGTACCGGCGGGCCATGTGTTCCGCGTGACCACGCCGGTTGGCCCGCAGGTTGGCGACTTCAACGTGTGGAGCGCCAACGACCCCCGCGAACGCATGTGGGCGGCACGCACCCGCCAGCTGCAAGGCGCGCACGTCACCACCTACGACCGCCTGTGGTCGAACCTGCCGTTTTTGCGGCCGATGGTCACCATCACCGACGACAGCCTGGCCGACTATGGCATCGACGAACACGGCGGGCGCCTGCACGACTTGCTGGGCACGCGCTGCGACCCTTACGTGAACAAGATGCTCACGGGCGAAGACTTCCACCACCACTGCCACTCCAACCTGACCCGCGCCGTGCTGCCCCATGGCCTGACCGAGTTCGACGTGCACGACGTGCTGAACATTTTCCAGTGCACCGGCCTCAATCACGACGACATGTACTTCATGAAAGCCTGCCCGGCCAAGCAGGGCGACTATCTGGAGTTCTTCGCCGAAATCGACCTGCTGTGTGCCCTCTCCACCTGCCCCGGTGGCGACCTGTCGCTGCCGATGTGGGGCCCGGATGCGGAAGACCCGTTGAAGGTCTGCCGTCCGCTGGGGGTGGAAATCTACCGCCTCGACGACGCGCTGCTGGAGGGCTGGAAACAACCCGAGCGCGCCGCCTATAACGGCAACCATGGCCTGTTGATTGCCAAGGCCGACTGGGAAAAGTAAAGGGCAGGCCCGCACCTGGGGCGCCGCGCCTCAGGTGTTCTGCGCAATACTGCGGCTGACAAAACTGAAGGCCAGCACGATAAAAATCAGCACGCCGGTTGCCACCTGCTGCCAGTAGAAGTTCCAGCCGATCAACAGCAAGCCATTGGCGATGACGTTGATGAACAGCACCCCCAGCAATGTGCCCGGAATATTCGCCCGGCCCTGGCGGTTCAATGTGGTGCCGATAAACACCGCACCAATCGCATTCAGCAGGAACGCATTGCCCGACAGCGGCACGTAGGCGCTCACCGTCGAACTGAGCAGGACCCCCGCCACCGCGCACGCCAGCGCCGCCGCCAGCACCGTGGTGGTGACGATGCGCCGCACCGACAACCCCGAGTAATACGCCAGCAGCGGCTGGGTACCCTGGGCCAGCAGTTCGCGCCCCAGGCGTCCTCGAGCCAGCAACAGGCCGTAGACCACGGCCAATACCAGCACGATCAACAGCGGCAAGGGCACGCCCAACGGGCTGAAGCTCGCCAGTTCCGGCTTGAAACCCTGGGCGATATAAATTGGCTGGCCGCCGTCCGAGAGCAGTTGCTGGGCACTGGTGCCGATAAACAAGGTGCCGAGGGTGGCCAGGAACGGGCTGATCCGCAGCCCCGCGATCAAGCCGGCATTGAACAGTCCTACCAGCAGCCCGGCGGCCAACGCACCGGCAATCGCCACACCCAGCCCGTGCCCGGCGTTAAGCAACACCACGAAGCTGAAGCTGGCGAAATCCAGCGCGGTGCCTACCGACAGATCGATGCCACCGGCCGCCACCGCATAGGTCATGCCGATCGCAACAATCGCCAGCAGCACGAAGTTATTCAGCACCAGGCTTTTCAGGTTGCCGCCACTGAGAAACCCCGGGGCCTGCCAGGCAAACACCACCACGATGGCCACGAACACCAGCGGCAACGTCAGGGGCAACAGCGAACGCCAGCCGCCATGGGCTTGCAGGATGGATACCTGACTCATGAATGTTCTCCCCGGTTCAATGCGCTGGAAGCGGCGACCACCAGCAGAATCAGCACGCCCTGGACACCGTTGACCCAGAAGCTCGATACGTTGAGCAACTGAAACCCGTTGATCAAAAAGCCGATCAACAGCGTCGCGAGCAAGGTGCCGGGGATGCTTGCCACCAGTCGCCGGGAAAACACCACGCCAAGAAAGGCTATGGCGACCACCGACAACAGCATGTCACCGGAGCCGGTGGTGCTGCCGCTGAAAAATGCCGCTGAACACAAAGCCGCCACCGCGGCACACAGCCCAGAGAGCAAATAACTGGAGAGTACGTAGGCCGGCACTCGAATCCCGGCGGCCTCGGCGGCGTGCGGGTACTCGCCGACGGCATGCAGGCGCAGCCCATAGGCGGTGTGCTGGATCAGCAGCGTCAACACAAAGGCCGTCACCAGCAACACCCAGGCGAGTGCCGGCACGCCCAGCCAGGTCCCGCCACTGAGCAGGTCGAGCAACGGTGAGTCAGTCGAGACCACGGTGTTTTCGGTGAGGACCAGCTCCAGCCCGGCCAGTACATTCATGCTTGCCAGCGTTGCGAGCAACGGTGGCAAGCGCAGCACCACCACGGCCAGGCCATTGAGCAGGCCCACCGCCAGGCCGCAACCCAAGGTCAGCAGCAGGCTTGCCCACAGGTCGAGGCCTGCGTTGTTGAGTCGACTGAACACCGCCGCGCACAAGCCCAAATTGGCCGCCAGCGACAGATCAAGCCCGCCCGCCACCACGTTGGAGCCGCCGCCGATAATCACGCAGGTCAGGCCGAAGGCAAGTACGCCGAGGATCGCCGACTGGCTGAACACATTCGCGATATTGCCGACTGAAAAGAAGTTCGGCGCGGCGACGGCAAAGCCCAGCAAAATCGCGAGGAATACGCCCACCGAGCCGCGCCGCAACAGCAGTACCCATAACCGTTGGGACAAGCCAGGAGTAGCAGCTTCAAGCAGGGACATGCACCACCTCCTGTTTCACCTGCACAGCCACTGTGGACTGCACCGCACCCGTGGCACACGCCAACAGTTGATCACTGTCCGCCTCACCGGCATGGAACTCCCCGGCTATTTCGCCTCGATGCAACACCAGGATGCGGTCGCAGATCCCCAGCAGCTCGGGCAAATCCGAAGACAGCACCAGCACCGCTGCGCCCTCTTCCACCAGCCGCCCGATCACGCGATAAATCTCGACCTTGGCGCCGACGTCCACACCTACGCACGGTTCGTCCAACAGGTACACCGCCGAGCGCCGGCTCAGCCATTTGCCCAGGGCGACTTTCTGCTGGTTGCCGCCGCTGAGCTGGCTGACGGCAGCCTGCGGGCCCGGCGTCTTGATCGCCAACTCGTCGATCAGCCGCAGGCTTTCGGCCTGCTCCTTACGCTGGCTCAGTAACCCCCAGCGACTGAAACGCCCAAGCCCGGCGAGCGTGAGGTTTTCCAGCACCGACAGCAGCGGTGAAATCCCCTGGCTGCGGCGTTCTTCCGGCACCAGTGCAATCCCTTGGGCAATGGCTTCTCCGGGTGAACGCAGGCGCAACAAACGCCCCTCCAGATGAATGCTGCCGCTGTCGGCGCGCACCACACCGAACAGGGTCTTGAGCAGGTCCTTGGCGCCCGACCCGACCAGCCCGGTGAGGCCGACGATCTCGCCACGACGCAATTCCAGGTCGATCTGCCGGTAGCGCCGGGCCAGGTTCAGCCCACGCACCTGCAGCAATGGTTCGCCGAGCTCGACCTGCGCCTTGGGGTACATCTCCTGGACCTCGCGGTTGACCATCAACCGCGCAATCTGCGCGCTGGAGGTGTGCCGTGGCTCAACCACGGCCACATCTCGACCATTGCGCAACACCGTCACTTCATCGCACAGGCTGTCGATTTCCTGCAGGTAATGGGAGATGTAGAGAATCGACAAACCCTGGTCCCGCAGGCGCTTGACGATCCGCAGCAACTGGTCGACTTCGCGCTTGACCAGCGCCACGCTGGGCTCGTCGAACACCAGGATCTTCGGCTTGCGAATCAACGCCCGGGTGATTTGCAGCACCTGGCGCTCGGCGCTGTTCAGCTCGCCTACCAACGCGTCGGCGGGCAGTTGCAGCTCAAAATATTCCGCCAGCAAACGTTCTGCCTCGCGCTGCTGCCGGCGCCGGTCGACAAACGGACCACGGCGTAATTCATGGCCGAAAAACAACGCCTCGCCCACGGTAAAACTCGCCGGCAACAGCCGCTCCTGATGGATGAACTGCACGCCCAGCGCGTCCACCTGGCGCGGCGACAGTGCGGCATACGGCTGGCCGTCAATGCTCACCTGCCCCGAGTCCGCTTTGTGGATCCCCGCCAGGACCTTGATCAAGGTCGACTTGCCGGCACCGTTCTCGCCCACCAGGCCGTGAATGGTGCCGCGCTCGACCTTCAGGCTCGCATCATCCAGCGCCAGGGTGGCGCCGAAGCGTTTGCGCAGGTGCTGCAAGTGCAACGCGGCCATCAATCACCCCGCAGTTGCTGGACCTGCGCCAGGTTGGCGGCGGTGGTCAGCAGCGTCGGCACATGGGTTTCCTTGGGCAGGTCACGCTGCCCGGCCAGGTAGCGGGCCACGTTCTGCACAGCAGTCTTGCCGATCAGCGCCGGTTGCTGGGCGACTACCGCGCCCACCGGCGAATTGGCCTGGCCGAGCAGCTCCAGTACCTCCGGCGTACCGTCCACGCCGTAGGTCTTGATCTCGGTGCGCTTGGCGTCGATCAACGCCTTGCTTGCCCCCAGTTGCGGAATGTCCCACGCCGCCCAGATCGCCGAGACACTGCCGGCCGGGTACTTGTTGAGCAACGCGGACACCTGGGAATAGGCATCCTGCACGGTGTTGGGGATCACATCCCGCAGCTCCGGCTCGATGATTTCCAGTTGCGGGTGATCCTTGAGCGCCAGCTTCAACTGGTCGTAGCGAATCGCGCACACCGGCACGCCGTAGAAGCCGTTGAACACCAGGATCTTGCCCTTGCCGCCGGCATCCTTGATCAACTGATCGGCCAGGGCCTTGCCGGTGGCGACGTTATCCGAGGTGGTGTTGTTGAGGCTGTACTGCGACGGCGCGTCGATGGTGAACAGCGGGATGCCGGCCTTGCTGATGCGCTTGAGCCACGGGTCGATCACGCTCAGGGTGCCGAGGGTCTGGATCACCGCATCGGGTTTCTGGGTGACCACGGTTTGCAGTTGGGTCACCAGGTTCTTGTCGTTGCGCCCTGCATCCAGGGTGATCGGCGTGCCGCCGAGGCGCTTGATCTCATCGACCTGGGCCTGGAAGGCCTTGATATCGAAGTAGTGACTGGTGCCGGTCATGCTCACGGCAATGCGCTTGCCGGCCAGGGACGGCACCGCGTCATCGCCCCCGGCGGCCTGGGACACGGCGGCGTGGCCCAGCAACAACGCTGCGCCGAGCAAGATGTAACGTGAACGCGAGAAAAAGGTGCAAGGCATACAGGGCTCCGCTGAGCAACGGGTGAAAGGGTTCACCTGTGTGCATTGCAGAGCCCATGCCATAAATTACTTTCAATAAAATCAACGCGATAAAAACAATGGACAAGGCCTTGCTGTCTCGAGCAAACCACAACTGTCCGACTGCTGTTGCCCAGCCAACAGTTGCACACACCCAGGACCGTCGCGCGCTGCACGATCATTCAATATCCGGCGGGCCGTTGGGCCTAACTTAAGGCTCCAATGTCCTGAAACCCTGGAACCTACAATGCCCGCCTCCCACACTTCGACGAATTACGCCTCGATCAACTTCGCCCAGAAATACGCCCTGTTCAGCGAGCAATGGGCGCCCAAGGTCGTCGCGCAGATGAACGACTACCAGTTCAAGGTGGTGAAGATCGAAGGTGACTTCATCTGGCACGACCATGCCGACACCGATGAAACCTTTATCGTCCTCGAAGGCACCCTGCGCATCGACTTCCGCGACGGCGCGGTGACCATCGGCCAAGGGGAAATGTACGTGGTGCCCAAGGGCGTCGAGCACAAGCCGCACGCATTGGGTGAGGTGAAGTTGCTGTTGATCGAACCCTGCGGCGTGCTGAACACCGGCAGCGAGGGTGGCGAGCGCACGGCAATCAACGACGTGTGGATTTAGCACCTTCCGGCGTTGCCTGTTTGGGCTAGTCTTTACCTCACAGTTACTCCAGACCAGGAGCACGCGTGATGAACAGGCAGCTCAGGAAAACCTCAGCCCTCGTGATTGCCCTGATGGCGTTGATGGGCAACGTCTACGCTGGCACTGGCGCCTGCCCGCCCACCGATGCCCTTAAAGATACGTACAAAAAGACGCCGACCGGCGAAGTGGTCGCCTACACCGCGTCCGGCCCGGACGGTCGGCAATGGACCGGGCAAAACCCGATGACAGAGCAGAAGGACCTGCACCAGGTCCACTTTGAAAAGGCGGTGATCCAAAGCAGCCAGGGCCAGTCGTCTGTGGCATGCCACTACCTGGATCAGAACCATGAACCGGTAAGCATGACCCTGAAAAACCAGGTCAATGCCAGGCCTCTGGGCAGCGCATGGTCAGGCAACGAATGCACGGCAACCAACCCGGCGCTCTGTACATTTGAATAGCAGGCACGCCCGACAGTTTATGCGGCGCGCTGTTCCTTGCATCTTGCGCAACAGTCCTTTGTCATCAACAGCATTGATAGCTCCCTAACGAAAGCCCCATGCTAGAGGGCTCGCTTTACGCTTATATCATTCCGAATGATAGTTACCTTTGTTTCATTCGATTCGTGAGATAGCACCCTGCCGAGCATGATCCGCCCATCTTAAATACATTGGCGGATGCACCTCATGGAACAGTCACTCAAACATTTGCGCTATCCCTTGGCCATTTTGGCCGTGATGGTGATGAGCGCCTGCGGCAAAGCGCCCGAACAGGCAGCCGCCATGCCACCAAGCCACGTCAGCGTGGCCAAGGTGCTGGAACAACCGGTCAATGAGTGGGACGAATTCACCGGTCGGCTCGAAGCGCCGGAAACCGTGCAGATCCGTCCGCGCGTGTCGGGCCAGATCGATCAGGTCGCCTTCACCGAAGGTGCCTTGGTCAAGAAAGGCGACCTGTTGTTCCAGATCGACCCACGCCCATTCCAGGCTGAGGTGCGCCGCCTCGAAGCACAACTCGCACAAACCAAGGCCGCCGCCACCCGCAGCGATAACGAAGCCCAGCGCGGCGAACGCCTGCGCCAGAGCAATGCGATCTCCGCCGAGCTGGCCGACTCGCGCACCACCGCCGCCCAGGAAGCCCATGCGACTGTCGCCGGCATCCAGGCGCAGTTGGACCTGGCCAAGCTGAACCTGAGCTTCACCCGTGTCAGCTCGCCCATCAGCGGCCGCGTCAGCCGTGCCGAGATCACCGCCGGCAACCTGGTGACCGCCGATGTCACCGCGCTGACCAGCGTGGTGTCCACCGACAAGGTCTACGCCTACTTCGACGCCGATGAACGTGTGTACCTCAAGTACACCGAACTCGCGCGCCAGGGTCGCCGTGGCGCGACTACCCCGGTGTACCTGGGCCTGTCCAATGAAGACGGCAACCCGCACCTGGGCCAGATGAACTTCGTCGACAACCAGGTCAACCCGGCTACCGGCACCATTCGTGGTCGCGCCGTGTTTGATAACAGCAAGGGCGAATACACCCCAGGCCTGTATGCGCGCCTGAAGCTGGTAGGCAGTGGCACCTACTCCGCCGTGCTGATCAGCGACGAAGCCGTGGGCACCGACCTGGGCAAGAAGTTCGTACTGGTGATGGACGGCGACAAGCCTGCCTACCGCGCTGTGGAACTGGGTCCGAAGATCGAAGGTTTGCGCATCGTGCGCAGCGGCCTGACCAAGGACGACACGATCATCGTCAAGGGTTTGCAGCGCGTTCGCCCGGGGTCGCCGGTTGCACCGGAAACCATCCCGATGGCCAGCAAGGAAACCCTCGCCGCCTTGGCACAACAACGACAAGCGCTTGAAGCCAGCAACCTGGAGCAAGTGGCGCCGGATAAAGCCGCGCCCAAGCTCGCAAGTACAGCGACTCCACGCGGTTAAGGGATACGACTCAAGATGAATTTTTCCAAGTTCTTCATTTCGCGGCCGATCTTCGCAGCGGTGCTGTCGCTGTTGATCCTGATCGCCGGCGCGATTTCACTGTTCCAGCTACCGATCAGTGAATACCCGGAAGTGGTGCCGCCGACCGTCGTGGTCCGTGCCAACTTCCCGGGCGCCAACCCCAAGGTCATCGGTGAAACCGTGGCCGCGCCTCTGGAGCAAGCCATCACCGGCGTCGAGAACATGCTGTACATGTCCTCGCAGTCAACCGCCGACGGCAAGCTGACCCTGACCATCACCTTCGCCCTGGGCACCGACCTGGATAACGCGCAGGTACAGGTGCAGAACCGGGTAACCCGGACTCAGCCCAAACTGCCCGAGGAAGTGACGCGCATCGGTATTACCGTGGACAAGGCCTCTCCCGACCTGACCATGGTGGTGCACATCACCTCCCCCGACCAGCGCTACAACATGCTCTACCTGTCCAACTACGCGATCCTCAATATCAAGGATGAGCTGGCACGGCTGGGCGGCGTGGGTGATGTGCAGCTGTTCGGCATGGGCGATTACTCCCTGCGTGTGTGGCTGGACCCGAACAAGACCGCCTCGCGCAACCTGACCGCCACCGATGTGGTCACGGCCATTCGCGAACAGAACCGCCAGGTGGCGGCCGGTGCCTTAGGCGCGCAACCTGCGCCGAATGACACCAGCTTCCAGCTGTCGGTCAACACCCAGGGCCGACTGGTCACTGAGGAAGAGTTCGAGAATATCGTCATCCGTGCCGGCGCCAACGGCGAAATCACGCGTTTGAAGGACATTGCACGGGTTGAGCTGGGCTCCAGCCAGTACGCCCTGCGCTCGTTGATCGACAACCAGCCGGCCGTGGCGATCCCGATCTTCCAGCGCCCGGGCTCCAACGCAATCGACATCTCCAATGAAGTGCGCGCCAAGATGGCGGAGCTGAAACAGAGCTTCCCGGAGGGCATGGATTACCGCATCGCCTATGACCCTACCGTCTTCGTACGTGGCTCCATCGAGGCCGTGGTTCACACCCTGTTCGAAGCACTGATCCTGGTGGTGCTGGTGGTGATCCTGTTCCTGCAGACCTGGCGTGCGTCGATCATTCCATTGGTGGCGGTGCCGGTATCGTTGATCGGTACCTTTGCGGTGATGCACCTGTTTGGCTTCTCGCTCAACGCGCTGTCGCTGTTCGGGCTGGTGTTGGCGATCGGTATCGTGGTGGACGACGCCATCGTGGTGGTGGAGAACGTCGAACGGAACATCGAATTGGGCCTGGAACCGTTCCCGGCCACTGAAAAGGCCATGAGCGAAGTAACCGGCCCGATCATCGCGACCGCGCTGGTACTGTGTGCGGTGTTCATTCCAGCGGCATTTATCAGCGGCTTGACCGGCCAGTTCTACAAGCAGTTCGCCTTGACCATTGCGATCTCGACCGTGATCTCGGCGTTCAACTCGCTGACCCTGTCGCCCGCACTGGCAGCGGTATTGCTCAAAGGCCACAACGCGCCGAAAGACGGGTTCTCCAGGTTCCTCGACAGGATGCTGGGCGGCTGGTTGTTCAAACCGTTCAACCGCTTCTTCGACAAGGCCAGCCATGGTTACGTCGGCACGGTACGCAGGGTGATCCGCGGCAGTGGTATCGCGCTGTTCCTGTACGCCGGCCTGATGGTCCTGACCTGGATGGGCTTTGCCCACACGCCGACCGGTTTCGTACCGGCCCAGGACAAGCAATACCTGGTGGCCTTCGCGCAATTGCCGGACGCCGCGAGCCTGGACCGTACCGAAGACGTGATCAAGCGCATGTCCGACATCGCCATGAAACAGCCCGGCGTGGAAAGCGCGATCGCCTTCCCCGGCTTGTCGATCAACGGTTTTACCAACAGCCCGAACAACGGCATCGTGTTCGTGACCTTGAAGCCGTTCGATGAGCGTAAAGACCCGAGCCTGTCTGCCGGTGCGATTGCCGGTGCACTGAATGGCAAGTACAGCAGCATCCAGGAAGCCTACATGGCGATCTTCCCACCGCCGCCGGTACAGGGCCTGGGTACGATCGGCGGGTTCCGCCTGCAGGTCGAAGACCGTGGCAACCTGGGTTACGACGAGCTGTACAAAGAAGTGCAGAACATCATTACCAAGAGCCGTGGCGTGCCTGAGTTGTTCGGCCTGTTCACCAGCTACACGGTCAACGTGCCCCAGGTCGATGCTGCCATCGACCGCGAAAAGGCCAAGACCCATGGCGTGGCGATCAGCGACATCTTCGACACCCTGCAGATCTACCTGGGCTCGTTGTATGCCAACGACTTCAACCGCTTCGGGCGCACCTATCAGGTCAACGTGCAGGCTGAGCAACAGTTCCGCCAGGATGAAGACCAGATCGGCCAGCTGAAAGTGCGCAACAACAAAGGCGAGATGATTCCCCTGGCGACCTTCATCAAGGTCAGCGACACCTCGGGCCCGGACCGCGTGATGCACTACAACGGCTTCATCACCGCCGAGATCAACGGCAACGCCGCACCGGGCTACAGCTCCGGCCAGGCCCAGGCGGCGATCGAGAAACTGTTGAAAGACGAACTGCCCAACGGCATGACCTACGAGTGGACCGACCTGACCTATCAGCAAATCCTCTCGGGCAACACTGCGCTGTTCGTGTTCCCGCTCTGCGTACTGCTGGCGTTCCTGGTACTGGCCGCCCAATACGAAAGCTGGAGCCTGCCACTGGCGGTGATCCTGATCGTACCGATGACCCTGCTGTCGGCCATCACCGGGGTGATTATCTCTGGTGGCGACAACAACATCTTTACCCAGATCGGCCTGATCGTCCTGGTGGGCCTGGCCTGTAAGAACGCGATTCTGATCGTCGAGTTCGCCAAGGATAAACAGCAGGAAGGCCTCGATCCGCTCGCTGCGGTACTGGAAGCCTGCCGTCTGCGTCTGCGGCCGATCCTGATGACCTCGTTCGCCTTCATCATGGGTGTAGTGCCTCTGGTGATGTCCAGCGGTGCCGGTGCCGAGATGCGCCATGCCATGGGTGTGGCGGTGTTCTCCGGGATGATCGGCGTGACCTTCTTCGGTCTGCTGCTGACGCCAGTGTTCTATGTACTGATCCGCCGGTTTGTTGAACGCGGTGAAGCGCGCAAAGCGGCCAAGGCCTTGAAGCTGGAGACACAGCAATGAGCGTGAAAGTATTTTTGCCGAGCTTGCTGGTACTGGCGCTGAGCGCCTGTGCCGTGGGCCCGGACTATAAAACCCAGCCACTGGAGGCGGCCAACGTAACGGCCGCCGCCGACGCCAAGCAATACGACCACGGTAAGTTCGAAGGCATCTGGTGGCAGCAGTTCGAGGACCCGACCCTTAACCAGCTGGTGACTCAATCCCTGCAAGGCAACCGTGACCTGCGGGTGGCATTTGCCCGCCTGCGGGCGGCCCGGGCGATTCGTGACGACGCCGCCAATGACGTGATGCCGGTGATCACCAGCCGTGTCAGCAGCGATGTGGGCAAAGGCCAGATCCCCGGCCAGACCACCCAACGTGTCAACAGCGAGCGTTATGACCTGGGCCTGGACATGGCCTGGGAAGTGGACTTGTTCGGCCGCATCCGCCGCAACCTGGAGGCCAGCGACGCTGACCAACAGGTTGCCGAAGCTGACTTGTATCAGCTGCAAGTGACGATGATTGCCGAGTTGGTGGACGCTTACGGTCAACTGCGGGGCGCGCAACTGCGCGAGAAAATCGCGGTGGCCAACCTGAAGAACCAGGAAGACTCACGCGGTATCACGGTCAGCCTGCGGGATGCCGGTGTGGGCGATCAGCTCGATGTGGTGCGGGCCGATGCGCGTCTGGCGGCTGTAGAAGCCAGTGTGCCGCAGTTGCAGGCCGAGGAAGTTCGCGAGCGTAATCGTATCGCTACCCTGCTCGGTGAGCGACCGGACAAGTTGAGCGTGGATTTGAGCCCGAAAGATTTGCCGGCGATTGCCAAGGCGTTGCCGATTGGTGATCCGGGGCAACTGCTGCAACGTCGTCCGGACATTCTCAGTGCCGAGCGTAAGTTGGCAGCCGCCACGGCGCGGATTGGGGTGGCCAAGGCTGATCTGTTTCCGCGCGTGAGCCTCAGTGGGTTCCTCGGGTTTACCGCTGGGCGGGGTTCACAGATTGGGTCGGCGGCGGCGAATGCCTGGTCGCTGGGTCCGAGCATTACCTGGGCGGCGTTTGACCTGGGCAGTGTGCGGGCAAGGTTGCGTGGTGCGGATGCCGAGGCGGATGGCGCCCTGGCGACTTATGAGCAGCAGGTGTTGCTGGCGCTGGAAGAATCGGAGAATGCCTTCAGTGATTACGGCAAACGCCAGCAGCGGTTGGTCTCGCTGATTCGTCAGAGTGAGTCGAGCCGGGCTGCTGCGGATCTGGCGGAGATTCGTTACCGCGAAGGGACGGTGGACTTCCTGGTGTTGCTGGACGCGCAGCGTGAGCGTTTGGCCGCCGAGGACTCCCAGGCTCAGGCCGAAGTGGATCTGTATCGTGGGATTGTGGCGATCTACAAGGCGTTGGGCGGTGGGTGGCAGCCGAGTACCACGATTGCCAGTGCCAAGTGATTTGACTTAAAGAGCTCCTTTGGTTGGTCGCATCCAGCCAATTTTTAGCCCCGTGCCGTCATTCGGTCGCGGGGCTTTTTTTTGCTCGCTTGTGGTGTGTGCATATCCGTTATTTCGGTCAGGGCTGCTATTGGTTCCGCTCTTACAGCGGCTCACTTTTGAAAAGCGCAAAAGTAAGCAAAACGCTCTTGCCCCACCACTCGGCACCTCGCCTAGGCTCGGTGTGCCCTCACTCCGGCTTTGGAGCGTGGGCCGCCGTCATGGGCCATCCCTGGCCCAGGACGGCTAACCCGGCGTCCTGCCGGGTTACCCACGCTCCAAAGCCTGCGTTCGGCCAGCGTGGTTTAACGGGGCGCCCAAGATCAAGATCAAAAGCAGATCAACAGCACAGCGGCCTACCGGCCGGCTTGAGTGTTTTAGAGCAACAGCACAATCAAAAGCTAAAGCGGGCACGGTGCACTGTAGGAGCTGGCTCGCCTGCGATTGCATCGCCTCGGTGTATCTGGAGGACCGAGGTGTCTGCATCGCAGGCAAGCCAGCTCCCACAGAAAAGCAGCTCTGTTTTCGCTCTGGTCTTTGCTTTTGCTTTTAACACTCAAGCCGGCCGGTAGGCCGCTGTGCTCTGCTTTTGATCTGCTTTTGATTTTGATCTGTGGGCCCCGTTAACCACGATGGCCGCAAGCAGGCACGGTGGAGCGGGTAAATCGGCAAGGATGCCGATTTAGCCGCGCCGGGCCATGGATGGCCCGTCGCGGCGGCCCGCGGAGCCGTGCCGGAGTGCGGGCATGCCGAGCCTAAGCGAGGCACCGAGTGGTGGGGCAAAGCGTTTTTTGGTTACTTTTTTAGGCGTTTGTAAAAAAGTGACCCGCTGTAAGAGCGGAACCATAAGCCGCCGTTACCGCAGCAACGGATATGTACCCAATACAGCTACCGCGCCAGCACCATGGCAAAATACCCAAACACCGTGAGCAAAATCCCCGACACCGCATACGCCACCGGAAACCCGATCCACGGCACCGTACTATCAATTTCCTTTGCCGCCTCCCGCGCCGGCCCCGAGTGACTCCGCGCCCCCGCAACACCGCCCATGAGAATCGCCGGGTTGATCTTGAACACATGAAAACCCACAGCCCAAACAATAAACGGTGGAATCGTACAAGCCACGAACCCAAGCAAAAAGATCTTCAACGCAATGATCGCGCTAATCTGCGAAACCAGGTTAGCCCCCGCATTCACCCCCACAATCGCGACAAAGAATATCAACCCCATGTCCTCGAGAATGTTGCGCGCCGCATTCGGGGTATTCCCAAAAAACCGCACCCGCGACACCAGCGACGAGACGATAATCCCCGACACCAGCAACCCGCCCGCATTGCCCAGCCCCACCGCCGCACCGAACGCCGGCACCTGAATCAGCCCGATCAACAACCCCAGCACCATACCCAGCGACAGCGTCAGCAAATCCGTCGCCGTACTCGCCCGCCCCGCCTTGCCCAGCAACGCCGTGGCCTTGTCGATGGCACTGCGCAAGCCAATCAAGTGCATCACATCCAGGCGCTGCAACCGCGTTTCCAGCCCCACCGGAATCGGCGCTCCACCCCGCTCAATCCCCACCAACTGCACCTGCCCGGCAATCGGCGACTGGCTGAATTCCTTGAGCGCCCTGCCCACGGCATCCTTGTGGGTCACCAGAATCACCGCCTCATCCAGCGGTATATTCAACGCCCGGGCATCCGGTACTTCCGGCCCGATCAGGCCCATGTGATCGGTCAGCGCATCCAGGCTACCGCCCAGGGCGATCACATCGCCGAGTTGCAACACCAGCGTCGGATCAGCCCCCAGCAACTCTTCACCACGCTCGACGTTCTCGATCTGGTACAACGCAAAGCGCTGGCGAAACTGCGCGATGCTCTGCCCCACCAGCTCCGGGTTCACCAGGCGATAGGCCCGCAGGTCAAACGGCCGATACCCACTGAGCCCGGCATCGTCGACGTTCGGCACACCGTGCTCCAGCTCGAATTCCTTGGCCGCCTTGCGCGCATCCACACCCCACCAGCGCGGCAGGTATTTGCAGATCAGGATGATGCCGACCGTGCCCCAGATATAGGTGATGCCGTAAGACAGGGCGATCATCGCGGTGGCCGCCGCCGCCGTGGTGCCCGGTGGCAGCGGCACCACGCCCGAGGTAATCGCCTGTTCGGCGGAGCCAATCGCCGCCGACATGGTTTGCGAACCGGCAAGAATCCCGCCCGCCGCGCCCACCGGCAGGGATAACAGCCGCACGCCGAGCACCACGATACCCAGCCCGAGGAACGAGGACAGGATCGCCAGGAAGGTGAATTTCAGGCCATCACCCTTGAGACTGTTGATGAACGAAGGCCCGACCCGCAGCCCGACGCCGTACATGAACAGGTAATAAAACAGGCTCTTGGTAAAGTTATCGAGTTCGAAATGCACGCCGTAGTAAGACGCCCACGTCGCAATCGCGCAGCCGATCACGATGGCCCCGGCCACCGCGCCCAGGCCATAACCCTTGATGGTGCCGCGCCCGACCCAGACGGACAGGCCAACCACCAGGAACAGCAGGATGTAGGGGTTGTCGTGCAGGAAAGTAAAGAAGGCAGTCACGATGATTCGTACCTGGCGATGCAACGCTAAAGGCACCGGGCCTCGAGGCCCGGCGGGTGTTCAGTGCGTTCAGTCGAGGTTCGGGGTGTCGGCCGGGATGACCGGGTCGGCGATGGCGCCATGGCTGAAGCTGGGGCCCGCGTCGGAATGCTCCACCGGGTTTTTCTGCAGGTGGGCAACGGCCTTGCGCAGGTCTTCCAGCAGCAACGCCACCAGGTCACGGCTCACGCCATGCCGTACGAGGATGCGCTGTACCACGACGTTCTGCCGATCGGACGGCAACGGGTATGACGCGATCTGCCAGCCGCGCATGCGCACGCGCTCCGACAGGTCGTAGAGGCTGAAGCCGTGGTCGACGCCGTCCTTGAGCTTGTAGCAGACCGCCGGCAGCCCATCCTTGCCGTCGTACACCAGTTCCAGCGGGGCAAACTTGGTGATTTCCGAGGCCAGCCATTGCGCCGTGTCGGAGCACGCTTGTTGAATCCGCGTGTAGCCGTCGCGCCCCAGCCGCAGGAAGTTGTAGTACTGGGCAATGATTTCACCGCCGGGCCGGCTGAAGTTCAGGGCAAAGGTCGCCATGTTGCCGCCCAGGTAGTCGACGTAGAAGATCAACTCTTCCGGCAGGTCTTCGGTGGAGCGCCAGATAACCCAGCCGACGCCCAGCGGCGCCAGGCCGTACTTGTGGCCGGAAGCGTTGATCGACTTGACGCGCTCGATCACAAAATCCCATTGCAGCTCTTGCTGGATGAAAGGGGCGATAAACCCGCCGCTCGCCGCGTCGACATGGATCGGGATATCCAGACCGAGGTCACGTTGCATCGAGTCCAGCTCGGCCGCCAGGGCTGCGACCGGTTCGTAGATCCCGGTGAAGGTTACGCCCAGGGTCGCGACGACACCGATGGTGTTTTCGTCGCAATATTCCCGCAGGTCGGCCGGGCGCAGGCCCAATGCGTCACCGCGCAACGGCACTTCGCGAATTTCCACATCGAAATAACGGGCGAATTTCTTCCAGCAGATCTGCACCGGGCCGCACACGAAATTCGGCTTGTCGGTGGGCAGCCCCGCCGCTTCCCGGCGTTTCTTCCAGCTCCACTTCAGTGCCAGGCCGCCAAGCATCGCCGCTTCGCTGGAACCGGTGGTGGAGCAACCCACGGTTTGCCACGATTTCGGCGCGTGCCACAGGTCGGCAATGATGTGCACGCAACGGTTTTCGATCTCGGCCGTCTGCGGGTACTCATCCTTGTCGATCATGTTTTTGTCGAGGGCATCGGCCATCAACTGCTGCACTTCGGGCTCGACCCAAGTGGTGCAGAAGGTCGCCAGGTTCTGCCGGGAATTGCCGTCCAGCAGCAGTTCGTCGCGCACCAGGTTGTAGGCGGCCGACGGCGTGGTCGAGTGGTCCGGGAGGCGGTATTTGGGCAGTTTGTGCTGGGCGGAGCCACTCGAATAGACGTCTTCGATGGCTTGGTCCTGGGTCTCTACGGTTCTGTGAAGTGCCATGAAATCCTGCTCTTGAATGAGGGAAATGGCGTAGACGTTGATCGCGACAAATGCCGATCAGGCTGCGTCAGGAAACGAACGATGGAGCGGTGGCGCCGAATATCACACGCACGGCGGCGCAGGAAAGTGACCCAGATCATTAAAGGCGTGGATAAGCAGGCAAACGTGCCGGGGGTGCCTGGCAGTGACCTACTGGCTCAGTGCTTCGTTCAATATCAGGCTGCGATAGTGCCCGGGGTTGGAGCCCGACCACTTGCGAAACGCCTTGTAGAACGAGCTGGCATCGGCAAACCCCAGGCGGGTGGCGATCTCGGCAAAGCTGATGTCGGAATCGGCCAGCCAGACGATCGCCAACTCCTTGCGCACGCTGTCCTTGAGGCCCTGGTAGGTCTGCCCTTCTTCCGCCAGGCGCCGGCGCAGGGTCGAGGCCGAGATGCACAGGGATGCGGCCAGGCCTTCGGTTTCCGGCCAGGTGTCGGCGGGCATGTGCCGCAGGTCGGTCTTGATGCGGGTGGCAAGGCTGTCCGGGTCGCGGTATTTGACCAGGATGTTGGCCGGCGCATGGGCCAGGAAGCGCTTGAGCTCCTCCGGGCTGCGCTTGATCGGCAGGTCGAGGCAGTCGGCGGAAAAGATCATCCGGGTACGCGGCCGGTCAAAGCGCAGGTTGTCGGAAAACATCACCTGGTAGTCGTCGCAGAAGTCCGGCTGCGGGCAACGCAGTTCAATCGCCAGGATCGGGATCCGGCGCCCAGCCAGCCAGCAGGCGACGCCGTGGACGATCATCCAGTAGGCGAAATAGGTGAAGGCGCGCCTGGGTGCGGGCTCCGGCTCCAACAGGACGATTTCCGCCAGGCTCTGCTGGCGAACCAGTTGCGCCGGCATGCGCTCGAGCATCAGTGACAGGAACCCCAGGCCGGTTTCCAGCGCAGTGGCCAGGCTCGGTTGTGCCATGGAGGCCCGGCAGAGGAACTCCAGGCTGCCGGATTTGAGCTTGCGCGGGTCCATGCCAAAGAATTCATCGTCCATTCGCCGTGCCAGCAAGCGCCATAAGCGTGCGTAAGCGGTTGCCGGGACGCGTGCGGTTGGCTGGCCCAGCAGTGCTGGATCAATCCCGACCTTGGTCAACACTTCATCGGTCGCCGCACCCGGCGCACAGCTCTGCAACAGGGCTTCGCGGACCAGTTGGATGGAAATCGTGTCTTTTTCCGACATGGGGAATGGCGCAATCCGGTGGCTGGGACGATGCCGCGCATTCTAGTGTCGGATGCGGTTTGCCACCACCGTTCAGTCAAGGTTCAGTAAAGGTCAATATTCCCTGTTTAGTAATGAGTATCATTATGTTACAACTTAGCATCCTATCTAGTGACGATTCGGTGCCGAATGCTTGTTCCCTTTTTAATCATGCTGCGCGAAGGCATAGAAGCCGCCTTGATCGTTGGCATTATTGCCAGCTACCTCAAGCAAACTGGCCGTGGCCAGTACATGCCCGCAGTGTGGATCGGCGTATTTCTGGCAGCGGCCCTCGCGCTGCTGGTCGGCGGTGGCCTGGAACTGGTGAGTGCCGAATTCCCGCAGAAACAACAGGAACTGTTCGAAGGCATCGTCGGCCTGGTGGCCGTGGGCATTCTCAGCTCCATGGTGTTCTGGATGCGCAAGGTCGCGCGTTCCATCAAGCATTCCCTGCATGAATCCCTCGATCATGCCCTGGCCGGCTCCAAACACCAGGTCACCGCACTGATTGCCATGGTGTTTTTCGCCGTGGCCCGTGAAGGCCTGGAAACCGTGTTCTTCCTGCTGGCCGTGTTCCAGCAAAGCGAAGGTCCGGGCGCGCCGATTGGCGCCCTGCTCGGCCTGATCCTGGCGATCATCGTCGGCTTCCTGATCTACACCGGCAGCATGCGCCTGAACCTCGGTGCGTTCTTCCGCTGGACCGGCCTGTTCATCCTGGTGGTGGCCGCCGGCATCCTCGCCAACTCGGTACAAGCCCTGCACGAAGCCGGGGTATGGAACCACCTGCAAACCGTACTGTTCGATTTCAGCGCGACGCTGCCGATGGATGGCCCGCTGGGCTCGGTGCTGGCCGGCATGTTCGGCTATCAGGACGCCCCGACCATCAGCACCCTCGGTGCCTACCTGATTTACCTGGTGGTGGCCCTGGTGATGTTCTTCCTGCCGGCGCCGCCGAGCAAGCCGGCTACCCGCACAACTTCTTCCGTTTCCAGCCAGTAAGGACCGCCTCTTGTCCAACCAAACCCCTCAACCGGCTCCGCCCTCCCGCGCCTTGCGCTGGGCGGTGGGCGGCTCGGTGGTCGTGATGATCGCCGCCGGTGGCCTGTTCTACTACGCCTCGCAACTGGCCGCCTCCAAGCGCCAGGCCAACCACGATGAAATCGCCGTCACCATCCACGCCCACAGCTGCGAGCCGAATGCGCTGACGGTGCCGGCGGGACGCGCCAGCTTCCGCATCATCAACCGCTCGGACCGTGCCGTGGAATGGGAAATCCTCGACGGCGTGCTGGTGGTCGAAGAGCGCGAGAACATCGCCCCGGGCCTGAGCCAGGTGATCAACGCCAACCTGCTGCCCGGCGACTACCAGATCACCTGCGGCCTGCTGAGCAACCCGCGTGGCACCTTGAAGGTGACACCGACTGCCGAGTCTGACGCCCAAGCCAAGGCCAAGCCGTCGATGGTCGCGTTTATCGGCCCGCTGTCGGAGTTCCGCGTGTACCTGAGCAGCCAGGGTAGCGCCCTGGTCAAGGCCGTTACCGCGCTGGACCAAGCCATCGAAGCCGGCGACCTCGCCCAGGCCCAGGCGCTTTACGTACCGGCCCGCGAGGCTTACCAGCGCCTGGCCCCGGCCTCGCAACGCCTGGCGGAACTGGACAACGCGATCAACGCCCGCGCCGACTACTTTGAAAAGCGCGAGCAGGACCCGGCCTTCAGCGGCTTCCACCGTCTCGAATACGGCCTGTTCCAGCAACGCAATCTCGACGGCCTGGCGCCGATTGCCCAGCGCCTGGTCACCGACGTCACCAGCCTCAAGCAACAGCTGCTGGCCCAGTCGCTGCCGCCGGAGCAACTGGTGAGCATCGTGGTGCGCAACCTCAACAGCCTGGCCGACGTACGTGCCGCCAGCGGTGAGGAAGAACGCTACAGCCATACCGACCTCAACGGCTTCGCCGCCAACCTGGACGCCGCCCGCAAAGTGGTCGACCTGATGCGCCCGCTGCTGACCAAATCTGCCGCGCAATTGCTGCCGGGGATCGACAGCGCGATCAACGCCCTCGATGCCGAACTCAACGGTTTGAAAGTCGATGGCCGCTACGCCTCGTATGACAGCGTTACCGCCGATCAGCGCAAGCAGATCGCCGACAAGGCCAAGGCTCTGGCCGTTGCACTCGATGGAATCGACCCCGCCCTTGGCCTTTCCGGCCTGAAGTGAAGACGACCGTAGACATGAGTGATTCAGAACAATTTTCCGCCCAGCGTCGTCGTGTATTGCTGGGTATGGCCGCCACTGGCGCGGCCATTGCCGGCAGCAGCCTGAGCTGCCCGGCAATGGCTGCCAACGCGGCGGCACAGGTGACCACCGCGCCAAGCAGTGAAAAGACCCAGGACCACCACGATTTCCATGGCAAGCACCAGACCGGCATCGTCACTCCGCGCCCGGCCTGCGGCATGTTGGTGGCATTCGACGTGTTGGCCAGCGACCGCGAGGACCTGGAGCGGCTGTTCCGCACCCTGAACGAGCGCATCGCATTCCTGATGACCGGCGGCACCGTGGTGCAAGTCGACCCGAAACTGCCCCCCACCGACTCCGGCATCCTCGGCCCGGTGGTGACACCGGACAACCTGACCATCACCGTATCGGTGGGCGAGTCGCTGTTCGACGAACGCTTCGGCCTGGCCGCGGCCAAGCCCAAGCGCCTAATCCGCATGGTCGGTTTCCCCAACGATGCACTGGAACCGGCGCAGTGCCACGGCGACCTGAGCCTGCAGTTCAGCTCCAACACCCCGGACACCAACATCCACGCCCTGCGCGATATCGTGAAAAACCTGCCGGACCTGCTGCTGGTGCGCTGGAAGCAGGAAGGCAGCGTGCCGCCCCAGGCCCCTGCCCGCCCCGGCGAGCCGGCGCAAAGCGCGCGCAACTTCCTCGGTTTTCGCGACGGTTCGGCCAACCCGAACTCCAACGACAACAAGGCGATGGATCAGATTGTGTGGGTCCAGCCAGGCAGCGACGAACCGGCCTGGGCCGCCAACGGCAGCTACCAGGCGGTGCGGATCATCCGCAACTTCGTCGAACGCTGGGACCGCACCCCGCTGCAAGAGCAAGAAAGCATCATTGGCCGGATCAAGACCAGTGGCGCGCCCATGGATGGCCAGAAAGAAACCCAGGTCCCGGACTACAGCAAGGACCCGGAAGGCAAGTTGACCAAGCTCGATGCCCACATCCGCCTGGCCAACCCGCGTACTGCACAGACCCAGGCCAACCTGATCCTGCGCCGGCCGTTCAACTACTCCAACGGCGTCAACAAAAACGGTCAGCTGGACATGGGGCTGTTGTTCATCTGCTACCAGGCTGACCTGGAGAAAGGCTTTATCAGCGTGCAAACCCGGCTCAACGGCGAGCCCCTGGAGGAATACCTGAAGCCGGTCGGCGGCGGTTACTTCTTCACCTTGCCAGGCGTCACCGGGGCCCAGGATTTCATCGGGCGCACGCTGCTTGATGCGACACATCCACAAACCACTGCCAAAACCTAAAACAAACCCCAGAGCGGAAATCGTCCCATGAAGAAGTCGTCTCTCGCATTGTCGTTGTTAATGAGCCTTTCGCCGCTGGCCGCCTTCGCCGCCACCGCGCCGCTGGACCTGGTAGGGCCGGTGTCGGACTACAAGATTTACGTCACCGAAGAAATCGGCGAGCTGGTCACCCAGACCCAGGCGTTCACCGACGCCGTGAAAAAAGGCGACCTGGCGACCGCCAAGAAGCTGTACGCGCCAACCCGCGTGCACTATGAGTCGATCGAGCCGATCGCCGAACTGTTCAGCGACCTCGACGCCTCCATCGACTCCCGTGTGGACGACCACGAGAAAGGCGTGAAAGCCGAAGACTTCACCGGCTTCCACCGCATCGAGTACAGCCTGTTCTCCGAGAACACCACCAAAGGCCTCGACGCCCTGGCGGACAAGCTCAACAGCGACGTACTGGACCTGAAAACCCGCGTGGACGGCCTGACCTTCCCGCCGGAAAAAGTCGTGGGTGGTGCTGCTGCCCTGCTGGAAGAAGTGGCCGCGACGAAGATCTCCGGTGAAGAAGATCGCTACAGCCACACCGACCTGTATGACTTCCAGGGCAACATCGACGGCGCGAAGAAAATCGTCGACCTGTTCCGTCCGCAGATCGAGAAGCAGGACAAGGCCTTCGTCGCCAAAGTCGACAAGAACTTCGCCACCGTGGACAAGATCCTGGCCAAGTACAAAACCAAGGATGGCGGTTTCGAGACCTACGACAAGGTCAAGGAAGCCGACCGCAAAGCCCTGGTTGGCCCGGTCAATACCCTGGCGGAAGACCTGTCCACACTGCGTGGCAAGCTTGGCTTGAACTGATCCAGACGCTGCATGCTCTCGCCCGGCCTGCCGGGCGAGAGCCTTCCTCAGGCTGACGCCACCTGCACTCCGTCCGAAGGCCGCAAGGCATCGCGGATAGTCCGCAGCTTCAAGCACGTTTCCTCGTACTCACTCCCGGGATCCGACTCGGCGACAATGCCGCAGCCGGCGAACAGGTGCGCCTCACAGCCTCTGATCAACGCCGAGCGCAACGCCACGGCAAATTCACCATCACCCTGCGCATTCATCCAGCCCACTGGCGCTGCGTACCAGCCACGGTCGAGCTGCTCGTGCTCTCGGATATAGGCCATCGCCTCACGTCGCGGCAAGCCACCCACCGCCGGCGTCGGGTGCAGGGCCTGCACCAGTTGCAGCAATTGCACCTGGGGATGCAAGCGGCCCATCACCGGCGTCAACAGGTGCTGCACGTTGGCCAGCCGGTGCAACTGCGGCTGGCTGGCAATGTCGAGCATCGCGCAATAGGGCTGCAATGCTTCGCGCAGGGTTTGAACCACCAGGGTGTGTTCGTGGCGGTCCTTGGGGCTGTCCATCAAGGCCTGGCCAAGTTCGGCATCGTGCTGCTCGTGACGACCACGCGGGCAAGTACCGGCCAACGCCACCGTGTTCAGCGTGCCACGAGTCACCCGCACCAGCCGCTCCGGCGTTGCGCCGAGAAAGCAGCTGTCACCACGGCTGAACGCAAACAGGTACGCCTGGGGATAGGCCGCCTTGAGGTTTTCCAGCAGCGGGCCACAGGGGATCGTCCGTGAGGTGGTCAACCGCACTTCGCGGGCCAGCACCACCTTGCGCAGGTCGCCGGCGTTGATGCGCTGCACGGCCGTCGCCACGGTGTCTTGCCATTGCTGCGCGCTGATGGTGTTTTCGTCGCTCGGTGTGCCGAGGGGAATCTCCTGGCGTGGCGCACTGGCGTAGCGGGACAGAAGCAACGTCCACTGGGTTTCCAGGCTCTGGGCGCAACGTACCGCGTCCGCCCCGGGCTCCAGCCACTGGCTGAAGATCACATGATGTTGCTCGGCTTCCCGCAGCAGCAGGATGCGCGGCAGCACCAGGGAGGTGGCGGCGAATGACTGCCATTTGAGCGAGCGTGGGCCCTTCGGGTCAAACGCAAAGCCGCCACACAGCAACGGCTGGCGCGGCCCCACCTGATGGGCCTGGCTGAGCAACGCCTGCCACGCCAGGGCACTGGCGTTGAAGCGGTCATCGGCCCCGGGGCTGATTTCCTCGGTACAACCAAAGCCGGCCATGGCCAGTGCGCCCCGGTCACTTGACCAGAACAGGCTTTGCCCGAGTACCTGGCGGTTGGCGGCAAATAACCGCAGCGGGTCCAGGCGCTCCGAGGCCAGGCTGAACACCACCAGCACTGCGCCGCCCTTCTCGCGCGCCAGGCGTTCGCCCTCGGTCAGCGCCTGAAGCAATCCCGGCAGACGTTCACTCATGCTCCGCTCCTTGATGCTGCTGGCGCCAGTGGCGCACTTGCTGGTCGATATTCCATTGGATGATCTGCGCAAACAGCGGGACCACGAACATCGGGTCCAACCCTTCGCGCTCGGCCCAGCGGCGGCGATGGGGCAGCATGGCGGCCACCCGCTCGGGGGCGGCGATGCTGGCTTCGTCAGGCTTGAACTGCGCCGCAGCTTTCACATAGGCCAACCGCTGGCCGAGAGCGCGGATGATCTGTTCGTCCAACGTGTCGATACCCAGGCGGACGTCTTCCAGCCCGCTGCACTGCTCAGGTGTTTTCATAGGATTCTCCGGTCATGGGGTCGACGGCCAGCACTGCCACGCCGGTTCGGCGGGGCTGCCCAGCAACAGTTCCAGGTGCTCGATCAGGTCGGCCTGGCTGTCGCGCAGGTAAAAATGCCCGCCGTTGAAGGTTCGAAAGTCGGTGACCTGGCGCGTCACTTCCGACCAGGCATGGGCTTCCTCCCGATCGACTTCGCGGTCGGTGCTGCCCAGGCATACGCTCACGGGCACGTCCAGCAGCTCGCTGATATCGCCGCAGTAGTTTTCGATCAGGCGGTAATCATTGCGCAATGCGGGCAGGTAAAGTGCCTGCATCTCGGGTTCGTCCAGGGGTGATGGCGCACCACCCGACAGGCGCCGCACATCCGCCAGCAGACCGGCATCCGGGCCCTGGTGCAATTGGCTGTGACGTTGCCGGTGAGGGGCCGGATGGGCGGAGACGATCAGCCGTTGCAGGTCCTTGCCCTGGCGGTTCAGGCGCCGCGTCACCTCATAGGCCAGCGCCGCACCCATGCTGTGGCCGAACAGCACCAGCGGCCGGTCGGACAGGTCCCACAGCGCCCGGGTAATAGTGCCCGCCATCCATTCCAGGCTGCCGGGCCAGGTTTCACTCAGGCGCTCTTCGCGGCCGGGGTATTGCACGCTGACCAGTTCGATGTCAGCCGGCAACAGTGCCTGCCAACCGCTGAAAAATCCCGCGCTGCCGCCGGCGTGGGGCAGGCAGACCAATCGGCAACGCGGCGTTTGATGCTGCGGGTAACGTCGCAGCCATGGGCTGGGGATTTTCTTCATAACACGCCCTCCTCCAGTTCAGTGGTGACGTGGATCCGGGTCTGCGGCAACCAGCGCAGCACCTGGCGCAAGCAGTCATCGGCGTCCATCACCTGGGCAGCGTAGTGCGTGCCTTCGGGCAGTTTGGCCAGTTGCAGGGCGCAGATTGCCGCCACTGTGCCGGTCAACGCCGAGCCGTCGGCGGCACGCAACCAGGCGGTGGCCTGCTGCGGTTCGCCGTGTTGCAGGCCTGCCATTTCGACTGCGAGCAACTGGTAAGGCGTGCGCCCTGCCAGGTCCAGCGCACTGGCCTGTACCAGGGCGGCAATGTTCTCTGCCGTGTGTCGCAGAGCCGGTGGCGAGCCCTGAATGCGCCCGAGTGCGGCCCGCAGGTGGCCGCCGTCGAACAGGTTGTAGGCCTGGGCTTCGCGCACCCGCAAGTCAGTAAACAAGCGCTGTTGCTCAGTGGTTAGATACGGGTGGGCCGTTACGGGACCGCCCACCAGCCAGGGCCGCTCGAAGTGTTCATCGACGAGTACGGCGGACTTGATTGCACGGCCATCGCACCAGCCCATCGAGGCCTGGCCATAGCCGTTGCCGAGGCTCAATAGAAAGTCCTCGGCCGCCGTTGTCGACAACCGCCCAAGTCCGACGGCATAGCAATGCACGGCATCGACGCGCTCGAACGACGCCGCAAGCACCTTGGGAAACAACCCCGACAGCCCGGGCAACATGCCGGCTGATAACACCACACGACGACCCGGCGGCAACTGAGCGGGCAGCAGCTGATGCAGCGGATCATCGCCGCCGACATCGATGTAATCGGCGCCACTGGCCAAAGCGGCCAGCGCCACCCGGTCGAGCACCTGGTAGCTGGGGCCCGCGCAATTGATCAGCAGGTCGCAGCCGCTGCAAAACGCCGCCAGGCTTTGGGCGTCCCACAGGTCCACTTCACGGATCTCGGCCTGCCCGTTCAACTCGCCGTCGTTAAAACGCTGCCCTTGCCCAGGGTCGCGACCGCCCAGGCGCAAGCGGCAATGACCGACCAGCACCCGCGCAACCTGCCGACCGACATGCCCATAGCCGCCTATAATCCCGACTCTCACGCCGCCACCTGCGCCAGCCGTTCGAACGCGCGGGCCACGGCTTCGACCTGGGGGCTCTGCATGCAGCTGAAGTGGTCGCCCGGCACGTCCACCACCTGCAATTCGCCAAGGCACAGGGCCTGCCAGTATTGGCTCATGTCGCGGTGCATGCCGGGCAGTACCTGGACTTCACCGCACTGGCGGATAAACACCATGTCACCGTCGTAAGGCGTGGCCTGATGCAAGGCGACGGCGGCCAGGCTGTGGCGCAGCACCTGCAGTTGCTCGCGCAGCCAGTCCAGGTCGCTCAGTTGCGAGCCGGCGTGGCGCATCGCGTCTGCAATTACCTGCAAGCGCTCATCTGCCGACTTGGATGCCAGGGCCCGCAGGCAGGCCAGGGCCGTGGCACAGTCGGGCTCATCCTGCAGCGCCAGCAACGCACCTTGGGGCACGCGGCCCGGAGTTTGGCGCAGCACCTTGGCAATCGCCCGCTCCATCGCCTGTTCATCCACCGGGTAACCCAGGGTGTGCGGGTCGGCCTGCATCACGCGGGCGAACACGTACTCCGCCAGCAGGTCATCCTCGATCATGAACGGCACGCGGTAGCTGCTGATCACTGTCAGTTGCAGCACCTCGATGTCCCTCGCCGCGAGGCATGACGCCAGCTCCGTCGCCAGCAACCCGCCGAGGCAATAACCGACGATGCTCACCTGGCGCCGGCCTTCGGCGTGCAAGGTGTCGGCATAACGCTCGGCCAGTTCACGAATCGCCGTAGCCGGTGCCAGAGCCAGGTAACCCGGTACATCATTGAGCACCAGCCCCTCCAGTGGCGCTTCTTCCCCGAGTGCAGCAAACAGCGCGCGATACGGTGCCAGGGTGCCGCTGCCATCATGGACAAAGATCCGCGCCGGGCCTTGCGCCTCCTCACGAATCCGCACCAGCGGCGACAGGCTCTCGCTGCCCTGCCCCCGCAGGTAATCCGCCAGGGCCGCAACGGTGGGCTGGTTGATCAACTGGCGCAGCAAATCCCCCCAGGGCACATTACGGGCCTGGGGCAGGCTTTCCCGCAGGCGACCAACCACCTGCGCCACCAGCAATGAATCACCGCCCAACTCAAAGAAGCCCTGTTCACGGCCCACACTGGGCACCCGCAACAGGGTTTGCCAGACCTCTGCGATACTGCGCTCCAGCGCATCCAGCGGTGCAGCCCCGCTGTTGGCCTGTTGCGTGGCCTGGGCCATGCCGAGGTTGGCCAACGCCTGGCGGTCGACTTTGCCGTTGACCGTCAGCGGCATTTCATCCAGTACCCGCCACTCGGTGGGTACCATGTAATCCGGCAGGCGCTGGCCCAGATGCGCGCGCAACGCCTCCGGCTCAAGGGTCTGGCGCTCGGTCTTGAAGCGCGTGATGAACAGGTGCTGGCCGATCTGTGACATCGCATCGTCAGCTGCCGGCATGCACAGCGGCGTCTGCGCGCCGGCTTCCTGCAACAGTTGCTGCCACTGCTCGCGGCGGATGAACGTGGTGTCCTGCTCGGCGCGGAAATCCTCGAACGCGGTCAGGCCCTCCTTGAACTCCATGGACGCCATGATCTGGTAGGTGTCGCGGGTGGCTTCGATAAAGATCAGCCAGCCGCCGGGGGCGAGCATTTCCCGCAGCCGGGCGAGTACCTGGCTGGCATGCCGCGAGTTGTGCAGCACGTTGGCACACAGAATCACATCCAGGGAGTTGGCGGCGATGCCTTGGGCCCAGTGGTCGAGGTTCAGGTCAAACAGCCCGTAGCTGACCCACGGAAACTCGACGAAATGCTCCCGCGCTTCGTTGAGGAAAAACTGCGACAGGTCGGTGAACTGGTAGTCCACCGCCAAGCCGTCCAGGGCCGGAATCAGGTCGGCACTGGTGCCGCCCACGCCTGCGCCGATTTCCAGCAACTGCAGACGCCAGCCCGCCGGTTGCAGTGCGGCGATTTCCTGCACCGCCGCACACACCGCCTGGTTCAGGTACTGGCTGATCAGGTTCTTGCGATAGGCGCCTTCGGCGGTGTCGGTACGGCCTTCGGGAAACAGCAAGTGCAACGGGTCGAGCCGGTCGCTCATCAGGGCAGGCAATTGCTCCTGGCTTTCCCGCAGGTAGCGCAGCACTTCACCGCCCCAGCCCACACTCGGTTCCAGCGCCTCGATGCGCTGCCACAGCTGACGGTATTCAGCACCCGAGACCCGCAGTGACGAATAGGCGCCGGTGCCTGGGTTGCGGTCTACCAGTTGTTCGCGATGCAGCGCTTGCAGCCAGCGGCGGATCAGCCGTTCGTTGCGTGGCGCCACTTCGCACAGGCTCATGATCTGGGCCAGGTCGTGCTCGACGCCCGGTTGATCAAACAGCCCCGGGCGTTGCAGGGCCAGGCCCATGGAGAGCAACGCGGCACGCTCGACGCAATCGGACATCTGCGTAATCAGCGCTTCCGTCAGTTGGCCTTTCACGCCGTTGGCCGCCGCCAAGGCGTTGGGTGCCAACCGGGTCGGCCAAGGCAATGGAGTATCACGCAAAGTCCCGCGCACGCAGGCCTGCAAACGCCGCTCGAACGCGCCCTCGCCCGCAGCGACCACCACGGCCGATTCGACATGAGGATGACTGAGCAAGGCACTTTCGACTTCCGCCAACTCGATGCGATGCCCGCGAACCTTGACCTGGAAATCCTCACGGCCAAGGAACTCAATCAACCCGCTTTCAAGGTAGCGCCCCAGGTCGCCGGTGCGGTACAGCCGCTCGCCGCTGTGGGCATGCTCGATAAAACGCTCGGCGGTTTTCTCCGCGTCCCCCAGGTACCCCATCGCCAACCCCGTGCCGGCGATGAACAGCTCACCGGCAACGCCTTGCGGGCGATCGCGGCCTTGTTCGTCGAGCACCATGAAGCGTTGATTGGCCAGCGGCGCGCCGTAGGGAATGCTGCGCCATTGTGCGTCCACCTCGGTGATTGGATAGGCAATCGACCAGATCGCCGCTTCTGTGGCGCCGCCCAGGCTGATCAGTTGCAGCTCAGGCAACAACGCAGCGATTTCGGCGGGCAGGTTCAGCGGGATCCAGTCGCCGGACAGCAAGGCCAGGCGCAGGCTCTGAGGTGCCGCGGCCGGCACGGCTTGCAGGTAATGGGCAAGCATCTGCAACTGCGCGGGCACCGAGTTCCACAGGGTCACACCGTGCTCGCGGGCGCACTCGGCCCAGTGGGACGGGTCGGCGCGGCGTCCGGCGTCGGGCAACACCAGGGCGCCACCTACGGCCAGCAGGCCGAAGATGTCGTACACCGAGAGGTCGAAGCCCAGGCTGGCCAAGGCGAGTACCCGGTCTTCGGCGCCGATGGCGAAGCGCTGATTGATATCCACCACCGTGTTGAGGGCCGCCTGGTGACTGATCATCACACCCTTCGGAATCCCGGTGGAGCCGGAGGTGTAGATCACGTAGGCAAGTTGTTGCGGTGTCACCTGCGGCGCCGGCAGTTCACGTCCGGCACTGGCTGCGGCCTGATCAACGGGTATGCACTGGGTCACCTGGGCGGGCCAGGCCACGTCCTCGCTCAACCACGACTGGCTGAGCACCCGGCTGACCTCGGCGTTCTCAAGAATCAACGCGCGCCGCGCCATCGGCTGATTAGTGTCCAGCGGCAGGTACGCCGCGCCGGCCCGCAAGATCCCGAGTACACCGACCACCTGGTCGATGCCTTTTTCCATGCATACCGCGACCCGCTCGCCGGGCTGGCAACCGCCATCCAGTAACTGCTCGGCAATCGCCTCGGCACGGGCGGCGAGTTGCGCGTAAGTGAGCTGTCGCGCGCCCTGGATCAGGGCGACACGTTGGGGTTGCGCCCGGGCCTGGCGAAAGAACGGTTCATGCAGCAAGCCTGGGGGAATCGGCTGCGCCGTCTGGTTGATCAACTCCCGCACCAGTCGCTGGGGTGCCGGCAGTTCAAGGCAATCGTCCAGGGTCCAGGCCGAAGGCTCCCGCGCCAAGCGCTTGAGCAGACGTTCGAAGGTGTCGAACATCGCTTCCAGCATGGCCTCATTGAACACGCCCTGGCGAATGTCCCAATTGATGAACAGGCCGTTGTCGCGCTCGCTGACCTGGCAATCAATCAACACTTGCGGGGTCTGGCTGATGCCGTGCACCAGTTCTGCGCCGGGCATAAATGCCCCGCCGCCACTTTCGCCACCGGCGCCCAGGGTGCTGGTGAAGGCATAGGGCATCAAGGCCGCATCACGGCCTTTGCGCCGCGCCAGTTCGCGCAGTACTTCAATGCCGGAACACAGGCGGTGGTCCATGTCTTGCCACAGTCGCTCCTGCAACTGCTGGCTGCGTTCACCAAAGCTGCCGCCTTGCAGGGTCTGGACTTCCAGCAATTCCACCGAGCTGAAATCCCCCACCAGCCGATCGACCTGCGGGTGCAGCGACAGGCGATTGAGCAAGGTCAGGCTCAAGCAGAAATGCCCCTTGCGGCTCCAGCGCCCCAGGGTTTCGGCATAGCAGGAAAGAATCGCCGCCGACGCACCCACGCCGGCCGCCGCTGCATTCAGGCGCAGGGCGTTGAAATCCCGGGCCTCCAGGTTCAGGGCGCGGCGCTCGAAACGCGGTCCGCTGGGAGCGCCCTGCATGGGCAATTCCGGAGCACCGGGCAGGCTGTCGACCCGCGCCCACCAGTACTGGCGGTCACGCTGGTAACGCGGCTGTTCCCGCAACCGGCGCTCGCCCAGTACGTAGTCGCGAAAACTGATGGGCGCCGCCGGCGGCAAGGCTTCGCCACGATAGACCTGCTGCAACTCGGCCAACAGCATGCGCACGCTCTGGTAGTCGCACACCAGCAGATCCACTGAGAGATGCAGGCGCGCATGTTCACGGCCCTGGCTGACGCACAACTCGATCAGCGGCCACTGCTGGGGCGACGCCAGGCGAATTTCCATGCGTTCGCGCAGAGCGGCCAGTGCACGGCCGTCGTCTTCGCGCAGGTCATGCCGGGCGATCAGGTAATGCGGCACCTGGGGCAGGATTTGTTGGTAGCCGTCTTCCAGCACCACCGCCCGCAGCATGTCGTGACGCGCAATCAGATGGTTCCATGCCTGCTCCAGGCGCGCCGGGTCCAGTTCCCTGAGTTCAAATTCCAGGTAACCGTGGCACGCCACCCCGCCGTAGCTGAATGCCTGGGTGCGGCCCATCAGGTAAGCGGCCTGCACGTCGGTCAGCGGAAACGGTTCGCTGCGGGCAACCAGGTCGGCCGAGACGGTGGGCATCACCGGTTCCATCAATTGCTGCAACAACGCGTCCTTGTGTTCGCGCAATTGTTGCAGGCGGCCTTCATCCATCACCCCGGCGGGCGCCCGGTAGCGCAGGCGGCCCTGCTCTTCCCAGAGTTCCACACCCAGTGCTTCGAGGTCCTGTTGCAGTTGCTGCAGTGTCATAGCGCACCCTCCACCATTGCGTTCCGGTTGACGTGGTCCTGTTCTCGTCGGGCGACAAGCCATTGGGCCTGGCGGGCGACGGTGGCCGCGTTGAAAAAGTCCTTCAGCGACAGTTCGACGTCGAACTGTCGGGCGATACGTTCGATCAGGCGAGCGGCCAACAGACTGTTGCCGCCGAGGGCGAAAAAGCCCTGGTTGCGTCCCACCAGGGGAATGTCGAGCAATTCGCGCCAGAGCCCGGCCAACAGTTGTTCGGCTTCGCCTTGAGGCGCGTCTTCATGCTCGGGTCTGGCGCCCTGGCGTTGCTCCTGCACCAGCCACAGCAGTGCGGCGCGGTCGACCTTGCCGTTGGCGCTCAGGGGCAGTTCGGTGAGGTTCAGCCAGTGGTCCGGCAACATGTGTTCCGGCAACCATTGGCAGAGCCACTGGCGCATGGCTTCGGCATCCGGCAGCGCGTCGCCCATCAGGGTTGCTGCCAACTGCGGGTTGGCCCCGGGCAACACCAGGGTGACGGCACGACTGACGGCCGGATGGCGTTCCAGGGCCACGTCGATCTCACTGAGTTCGATGCGGAAGCCACGGACCTTGACCTGCTGGTCCATACGCCCGAGAAATTCGAGGCTGCCGTCGGGCCAATAACGGCCCTGATCGCCGGTGCGGTACCAGCGTTGCCCGGCGTGCTCGACGAAGCGTTGGGCGCTGAGATGCGGCAGGCCACGATAGCCCTGGGCAACCCCGGCGCCGCCGATCCACAACTCCCCCGCCACCCAGTCCGGGCAATCGCGGCCCTGGCTGTCGACGACTCGAAAGCTTTGGTTATCCAGGGGTTTGCCGTAGGGAATCGAGAGCCAGTGAGCCGGCACTTCGTCGACGTCCTGGACGTTGGACCAGATGGCCGCTTCAGTGGCGCCGCCGAGAGCGGCGAACCGGGCGCTTTCGCCGGCTGCCAATCGCAGGCGGCGTGGCAGGTCCAGCCCGACCCAGTCACCCGAGACCATCGCCAGGCGTAATCCGCTCAGGGCATTCGGCTCGCGGGCCTTGAGGGTCAGCATGTCGAGCAACGCCGGTACCGAGTTCCACAGGGTCACGCGCTGCTGGCGGATCAGCCGCAACCATTCGGACGGCTCCTTGCGCCGCGCATCCGCTGGCAGCACCACGGCGCCACCGACACTCAGCAGGCCAAACAGGTCGTACACCGACAGGTCGAAATCGAGGGCGGAAACCCCGAGCACACGGTCATCCGCGCCCACCTGATAACGCCGGTTGATCGCGGCGACGGTGTTCAGCGCCGCCTGGTGGGAAACCTCGACGCCCTTGGGTTCGCCGGTAGTGCCAGAGGTAAAAATCACATAGGCCAGTGCGTCCGGCGCCACCTCGATCGGTTGTTTCAGGGCCCTGGCCGAACGCGCCTGGGCCAGGTCCACCACTTGCAAGTCCGCCAGCCATACACCGCGATCACGGTGGGCCGTATCGGTGATCACCACCTTGGCTCCGGCGCGTTGATAGATCATGTCGCGACGGGCTGCCGGCTGTTCGATACCCACCGGCACATACACCGCGCCCGCCGCCAATATGCCGAGCACCGCAACGATTTGCGCCTGGCCTTTGGGCAAGGTGATCGCCACCGTATCACCCGGTTCAATCCCCCACTGGCGCAGGGCACCTGCCACTTGCAGGGCCTGGGCCGCCAGCTCGGCGTAACTCAACTCAGCGTCCTCGGTGATCAATGCCACCCGCTGCGGGTGCACCTGCGCCTGTTGGAAAAAGCCATCGTGCAGCAAGCCTTTGTCATAGGCCCAGGGCGTGTGGTTGACCGCTGCACGGACCTCTTGCTGGCCTTGGGGCAACGGCAGCGGCGCGGGTTGGCGCCAGTCACCGGTACACAGCCACGCCAGCAGGTCGCCATAGGCGGTGAACATTTCGTCCAGCAGGCCTTCGGGGAACAGCGCATCTACCCCGTCCCAGTTGAGCAACAGGCCATCGGGCAGCGGATAGCTCTGGTGGTCAAGCCACACTTGGGGCGTTTGCGACAAGGCCCAGCCCGGTTCGCCCAGGTGCTGCCGGCAAGTGGCGTCGACAAACGCTTCGCCAAGGTTGCAGGCAAACACTACGGGGGCGCCGCCTTGCCGGGTGCGGGACAACTCACGCAGCACTTCCACACCAGGCCAGGCGCTGTGGGCGATGTCGCGGTGCAGTTGGCGTTGCAGGACTTGCGCCTGCTGCGCGAAAGAACCCGCCTGGCGCTGGTCGATCTCCAGCAGCACCAGGTTGGAAAAATCCGCCAGCAGATGCGGGACGCAGGGGTGCAGCTCCTGGCGGTTGAACAGCGGCACGTTCAACAGGAAATGCTGGCTGGCGCTCCAGCGGCCCAGCACTTGGGTATAGGCGCAGCACAGCACGCTGGCCAGGGTCAGGCCGTGTTGGCGGGCCTGGTCTTCCAGGGCTCGCAACTGCGCGCGGCCGAGGCGCATCGCCAGGCGACGAAAACGCGGCGGGCCGAGGGATTGCGGCTCGTGTGCCAAGGGGAGTTGCGGGCCGTCGGGCAGGTCATCCAGACGTTGCAGCCAGTAGTCCCGCGCGCCGGCATCGCTGGTTCGGGTGGCGCCCAGGTAGTGGGCAAAATCCCATTCCAGACGTGGCAGCTGCGCCTCTTGCCCGCTGTAGATCAGCGCCAGATCCCGCAGCAGTACGCTGATACTCAGGACGTCCGCCACCAGCAAATCGATGTTCAGGTGCACCCGGCTGCGGCCGTCGGGCAAGCGGCTGAGTTGCACATCAAACACCTCGCCCTGGCGCACATCCAGGCAGCGGTGGGCCAGGCGCTCACGCAAGGCCAACTCATCCGGCCGTTCATGCACGGTCAACCCAGGCCACGGGCTGGTCGGCAGCACGCGCTGGCAAGTGGCGTTCGGGAAACAGGCGCGCAGCATGGGATGGCGGTGAGTCAGGCGCATCACCGCGCTTTCCAGGCGTTGAGCGTCGACCTGATACCCGTCCAGCTCCTGATACAGGTGACAGCCAACGCCCCCCAGCGGCATGGCCGGGTCGCGACCAAACCAATAAGCCTGCTGCAACGGTGTGAGGGCGAAATCGTTGTCGGCGGCGACGGGCTTGAGGTGCGTCGCCTGCCCGCGACGGCGGTCGATCAGCAACCACCAGGCCTCAAGGGTCGGCTGCTCAATCAGTTCGGCAAAGCTCACCTGCACACCTTCGCGGGCGAGCAAGGCCGGCAGGCGCATCATGCTCACCGAGTCCAGGCCCTGCTCGATCAGCGAGGCATCGGGCTCCAGGTCCTGGGGGGCATAGTCGAGCAACTGCGCGACACCGGCGCACAGCGCCTCGGGGCTGTGTGCGAGGCCGCCGGGTGCAGGATGAACGCATGCCAGTGATGGGTTATCGGTCATGGGGGACGGTCCTTTGGGGAACGGTAGGGTCTGGGCGCAAGCGCCAGCGATTGATCGCTTCGCGCTCGTGGAACAACTCGCGGTAACGGCCGGGCGTGGCCATCAACGCGTCATGGCGGCCGACCTGGGCCAACTGGCCGTGGTCGAGCAGCAGAATCTGGTCGGCATGGGGCGCCAAGGTCGGTTTGTGGGTGACCAGCACCACCGTGTGCCGGCGGGCCAGTTGCAACAGGGTCCGATTGACCCGCGCCTCGCTGATGGCATCGAGGGCGGCGGTCGGCTCGTCCAGCAGGATCAGCGACGCGTCCTTGAGCAACACCCGCGACAACGCCAGGCATTGGCGCTCGCCGCCGGACAGGCTGACGCCCTGCTCGCCCAGCACGGTGTGCCAGCCCTGGGGCAGGCGCTCGGCGAGGCGGTCGAGGCCGGTGGCGCGGGCGGCGTGCTGCCATTGCTCTTCGCTGGCGTCGGGGCGGCCCAGCAGCAGGTTGTCCAGCAGGCTGCCCGGCAACAGCGGGCTGTCCTGGAACATCAAGGCGACCTGGGTATCTCGGGCCAGGGCCGACAGTTGCCGCAGGTCGACACCGCCGAGGTGAATCGCGCCACTGCTTACATCGCTGAAGCGCGCCAGCAGGCGCAACAGGCTGGACTTGCCGGAGCCGGACGCCCCCACCACCAGGTTCAGCGAACGCTCCTGCAACGTGAAGTCGATGCCTTGCAAGATCGCCTGGCCCTGGCGGACCAGTCCTACGTCCCGCACTTGCACGTCGTAACCCAGGGCAGGTTGGGGTTCGAGAGGCTCAGGCAACCCCGGCATCTGCAGCAGGTGGCGCAGGCGATTCAAGCCGTGGCGGGTCTGGCGCAACGTGGTACCGAGGTTGACCAGCGCGCCCATTGGCTCCACCAGGCAGGTGGCGAGAATCGCCAGCGCCAGGAACTTCGCCGCATCGAGGGTGCCACCCAATACGGCATACAGGCCGCATAACAGGATGGCGCTGTAGCCGGCCTGCAACACCACCGCCAAACCCAGCGCGGCGGGAAAAGTGCGCCAGTGGGCGTGACGCTGTGCCTGTTGCTGCTGGGCCAGGGCCTCGGTGAGCAGGTCGAAACCTTGCTCGGTGCGCCCGCTGGAGCGCAGCAACGGTTGCTGGCGCAGAAACTCCATCACCCGGGCCGCCGCTTCATTGGCTGCGGCTTCGCTCAGTGCTTCAGCTTGCCCGCCCCAGCGCACGCCCCAGTGGTACACCAGCACCAGCAACGGCAACGCGGCCAGTGCCGCCAACGCCATGGAGCGGTCGTAGAAAAACAGCGCCAGCAGGAGTGCCAAAGGCGTCAACAGCGCATTGGCCATTGGCTGCAAAAGGTGCGCCGGGGTGCTCATGATTTGCAGCACGGTGTGAGTCACCAGGCGATTCAGTTCAGCGCTGCGCCGCTCCACAAACCATTCCAGCGGCAGTTGCACCAGCTTGTCACCAATGCGTCGGTTCAACGCCTGGGCTGCTTCGGCACCGGCGCGATAGCCCGCCAGCTGGGCATACCGGCGCAGCCAGAGGCACAACAAGGCCATGCCGGTGAAACCGATGGCCCAGGCCCAAGGCGTGGTGTTGCCGAACCACTGGGCAAAGGCCATCGGCAACAACGCCAACGCTGCGCCCTGGGCCAACGCACTCAACGCCATCGCCATCAGCGCACGCCGCAACAAGCCGGCTTCACGGGGTTGCAGGCTGCGTAACAGCGCGCGAATCATGCCCGTGCCCTCTTCAGTGCGGCCGCCGAAAACTGCTCAGCGGCCCACAGCCCGGCGTAAGTGCCCTGCTGGTCCAGCAAGCCGTGATGCGTACCGCGCTCGACAATCCGCCCGCCTTGCAGCACGACGATCTGGTCGGCGTCCTGGATGCTGCTCAAGCGGTGGGCGATTACCAGCACCGTGCGGGCACGGGCCAGGCGAGACAGCGCCTGCTGGATCGCGGCTTCGGATTCAGGATCACTGGCGGCGGTGGCTTCATCGAGAATCAGGATCGGCGCTTCACTGAGCATCGCCCGGGCAATGCCCAGGCGTTGCACTTCACCGCCGGACAGTTGCACGCCGGCTCCGAGGACGGTGTGATACCCCTGGGGCAGCGCGAGGATGCGCTGGTGAATCTGCGCGGCCCGGGCGGCGGCTTCCACCTCGATTTGCGTGGCGTCGGGGCGCGCCAGGCGCAGGTTGTCGAGGACGCTGGTGCGCAGCAGGCGCACATCCTGGAACACAAAGGCGACCTGGCGATACAAGGTGGCGCTGTGCATGTCCCGCAGGTCGACGTCGCCGATGCGGATCGCCCCGGCACTCACATCGGCAAAGCGCGCAAGCAAAGTGGCCAGGGTGGATTTGCCGGCGCCCGAGTCGCCCACCAATGCGGTCAGCGTGCCGGGCGGTAGATCCAGGTCAATGTCATGCAGCACCTGCGTGCCGTCGGGGTAGCGAAAGTCCACGCCTTCAAAGCTCACCTGGCGGCCCTTGGGCTCGCGGGATTCGCGAGGTTGCGTCAACGTCGCGCTGTTGAGCACGGTGGCGATACGGCTGGCGGCCATGCGGCCCTGCACCAGTGCATCCGCACCATGCCCGACGGCCGCGACCGGCGCTGCCAGGGCCGGCCCCAGCAGCAGGAACGGCAGCAGTTGCACCGGCATCAGCCAACCGCCAGCCACCAGCGACGCACCGCCCAACAGCACCAGGGCCAGCACCAGCAACGGCGAAAGCAGCACCTCGACACTCGCCCCAAGCCCGGCCCAGCGTTGGGCCCAGCAGGAAAAGAAACTGGCGAAACGTTCCACCGCACCGAAGAACTTTGACTGCACCCGATCGGCCCGGCCGAATGACTTGACCATGGCGATGCTCTGCACAAACTGCTGGGTGGCCAGGGACAGGTTGCCCAGCGCGGCGCCCAGTGCCTTCTGGTCATCCCGATAAGCCTGGGAGCGCAAGGCTCGCAGTCGCCACAGCGCCAGCGCTGGAGGCAGCAGCACCACAACGGTCATCGGCACACTTACCGTCAGCAGGTACAACAGGCACGCCAGGGGCGCCACCAATGCGGCGGCGAGGTTGTTTGGCAAGTGCGCCACCAGTTGATGCAGCGCACCGACGTCGTCGAGCAAAACACGGTCGACTTTTTGCCCACCACGGGCGCTGAACCAAGCCAGCGGAACCCGCGCCAAATGCGCGGCCAGCCGTTGGCGAACCTGGCGTTGCAGGTCGCTGTCGGCCAGGTGGGTCATCTGCAAGGCGGCAGCCAGCCCGAGCATGCGCAACAGCAAAGCGCCCGCACCGGCCAACAACCACCAGAACCCATCGTGCAGATCGAGTTTTCCGTCCAGCAACGACGGCGCCAACTCCGCCACCGCGATCAACGGCAGCAGGCCGATCAGGGTCGCCAGGGCTTGCAGCAGCATGGCGCAGATCAACCGGCCACGTACAGGCGCGAGCAGTTCACGCAGCGAGTCTTGATCAGCCACGGGCGGCGCTTCCCTCAGGTTGTTTTGCCCCGAAATACAGCTGCTGGATAGCCTCCCGCAGGTGCTTGCGGCTGACCTTGCCCACGCCGGTTTGCGGGAAACCGGGGATAAATTCGAAGCGGTCCGGCAGCTTGAAGGCCGCCAACCCTTGCTCACGCAGATGGCGCAGCAGTTCCGGCGGGCGCGGTGCCGTGCCACGGGGAATCACGAAGGCGCAGGTGCGTTCGCCGAGGTAGGCGTCCGGCATCGCCACCAAGGCCACATCGGCGACGGCAGGATGGCTGAGCAGGAGGTTTTCGACTTCTTCGGCGGCGATCTTTTCGCCGCCACGGTTGATCACGTCCTTGTCGCGACCTTCGACCATCAGGTAGCCGTCGTCGGTGAGCATTACCCGGTCGCCGGTGCGGTAGAAACCGTCAGTGGTAAACGCCTGGGCGTTGTGCGCAGGGTGGCGGTAGTAACCGCGAATCGTGTACGGACCACGGGTCAGCAATTGGCCGACCTGGCCCTGTATCACGTCCTGTTCGTTGTCGTCCACCACCCGGATTTCGTCGCCCGGGGACATGGGTTTGCCCTGGGTGTGCAGGACTCGTTGCGGTGGGTCGTTGGGGTCGGTATAGCAAATCAGCCCCTCGGCCATGCCGAACACTTGCTGCAAGCGGCAGCCGAGGGTGGGTTCCACGCGGCGGGCAGCCTCGAAGCTCAGTTTGGCGCCGCCGACTTGCAGCAGTTGCAATCCTGGCAGGCCCTGCCCGCGCGCCTGGGCGGCATCCAGCCAGACCAGCACCAGTGGCGGCACCAGCGCGGTATGGGTCACGCGTTCATGCTCGATCAGGGCGAAGCAGGTTTCGGCGCTTGGCGAGCCGCTCAGCACCACACGGCCGCCCATCAGCAAGGTGCCCATGAACCCCGGGCAGCACATGGGAAAGTTATGGGCCATGGGCAGCGCGGCGAGGTACACCGTGGCGTCGGTCAGGCCGCAACGTTCGGCGCTGGTCCGCACGTTGTAGAGGTATTCATTGTGGCGACGCGGGATCAGTTTCGGCACGCCGGTGGAGCCACCGGACAACTGGAAACACGCGACGGCATCCGCGGGCGGCGCAGAAAAGGTTGGCTGCGGGTCGTCCAGATAAAGGTCTTCGAGCGCGATGAATTCTTCAGCCTCACCGGCCACGATCACCCACGCAAGGTCGCCATGGGCCGCCTTCAAGCCACGGGCCATGCCCCGATAATCAAAACCTGCCGTGACGTCAGCGCAGAGGTATGCCCTGGCCTGGGCAAACTCGCAGAAGCGGCCGATTTCCAGATGACGATGGGCCGGTAACGCAAAGATTGGCCGTACGCCGAGGCGATACAGGGCGAAGCACACTTCGACAAAACCCACGCAGTTCGGCAGTTGCACCACCACGTTGTCCCCTGCCACCAACCCCAGCCGGGAGAACCCGCCGGCCAGTTGATCGACCCGTTGATCCAGTTGGCGATAGCTCACCCGCAGCGTTCCATCGGTGATCGCTTCACGCTCGCCAAAGGTGCGGGCGGCGTTGCGTAGCAGGTCGCCAAAGGTCTCGTCGCGCCAATAGCCTGCGTCGCGATAGCGTTGGGCAAACGCTTCGGGCCAATCGGGGCAGTCGTCAATGATAGTCATGGGGTCTCCAGAGTTTTTTTCGGCAATAAGGGGCCGATGCCGTGAACAAAAGGCCTGCGGGGCAAGGGTGAAAAGGGCTAGGGAGAATGGGTCATTGAGCGGTTCATCCATGAGTCGCCAAGGGCTGCGGAAATGAGAGTGATTATTAATAGGCAAAAGCCGCAGCACGGCAACCGGCAGGACATTCGTTTGCGCGGCTTTTTCTTTTGATTGCGCTACAGCGTGAGTTTCTGCGGCCTGCAGCGATGAGGCGTGGTCCGGGCTTTCGGCTAAAGGATAATCATTCTTAATTACAGGTAAGAAATTTCCTGCTAGCGTATGCCCCTCTTTTCCGGTTCACAGGGAGTCCGCCATGCTCAGCCCACACGCTGCGCCGCTACCGACCCAAAGGGATTTCACCCTCAATTTTCCCAACACTTTGAACACGGGTGCCGCCACCGTCGTGCCGGAAATCACCCTGTCCGCCGGGACTGTGTTGATGGACAGCCAGATGTGGATGCAAGAGCCGCTGTGGCAAGGTTTGAAGATCATCCTGGTGCTCAGCGGCCAGCTCAATTGCCGGGTCGAAGGCCAGCAGGAAGTGGAGATTCGCGGGCCGACCCTGTGCGCCGTGGCCAACCAGGGTGAACATTGTGGCGATCACCTGTTCGCCAGTGGTGTGCCGGTGCGCTACACCACCGTGCAGCTGGATTTCCCGTCGATCCGCAGCGTCGGCCTTGAGCCTGAGCGCCTGCTGGATAAACGCGGCGGCGGGCCGATGATGTTCTGCCAGCCCGCGAGCAAACCGTTGCTCGCCCTTGCCCAACAGATTTTCACCTGCCCGTTGCAGGGCCCTGCCCGCTCCTTCTATCTGGGCGGCAAGGCCCTGGAGCTGACAGCGCTGGGGGTGGAGGGAATTCTCGCGCAAACCGAGTCGCGCCCGGTGCAGGACGCCCATTGCAACTCAGCGGACATCGAACGCATTCATGCCGCCCGCGACCTGTTGCTCGGTTCGTTGCAGGCTTCGCCGTCATTGGCCGAGCTGTCTCGCGCAGTCGGCCTCAACCCGCGCAAATTGACCGCGGGCTTTCGTCAGGTATTCGGCACCAGTGTCTATGTGTACTTGCAGGAACAGCGCCTGGCCGAAGCCTATCGCCTGCTCGCCAGCGGTGAGACCAATGTGTCCAGCGCCGCGTACCGCGTGGGTTACAGCCCGGCGCATTTCTCCACGGCGTTTCGCAAGCGTTTCGGGGTTTCGCCCAAGGCGTTGCGCTGACGGGTTGTGAAAGTTCCGCCCTGCCCCGCAAACGAAAGAAATGATCGCTCGACCCAAAGCAATAGCCCTGCGTCACAACGCCTGGATGAGATACGTTTGCATTCGCATTGAACACCTCATCATGGAGTGAAGCATGGGCACCCGCGTTCTGTACCGAGACACCCCAGGTTTGCCAATCGATACCGCAGTCCCGCACTTGAAAACCAGTCGCAAGCCCTTGGCAACCCTGATCCATGGCGTTGCCCTGGGCCTGTCGCTGACCCAGATGAACCTTGTGCAGGCCGCCGAGGCGGACACCGATCACGCCCTGGTGCTCGACAGCAGCGTGGTCACCGGGACCCAAGCCGACAGCCCCACCGGACAACAGGCCGGCTACGTGGCCAAGCGTAGCCTCAGCGGGACCAAGACCGACACCGCGCTCAATGAAATCCCCCAGTCGATCTCCGTAGTGACCCGCGACCAGATGGACGCGCAGCAAGTGCAATCGGTGAGCGAAGCGTTGCGCTACACGGCCGGCGTGCAGGCCAACACTACCGCCGCCAGCCAGCGCTTCGACAACCTCTCGATTCGCGGCTTCGACGTGACCAGCACCGGCATGTTGCGCGACGGCTTACGTGGCACCACCACCCAGGCCTGGCCAAAAGCCGAAGCCTATGGCCTGGAACGCATCGACGTGCTCAAGGGCCCGGCCTCGGTGTTGTTCGGCCAGAACGCACCGGGCGGTGTGGTCAACCAGATCAGCAAGCGGCCACTGGACCAGTCGTTCCATGAAGTGCAGCTCCAGGGCGGCAGTTTCGACCGCGCCCAGGGCCAGTTCGACTTCAGCGGGCCACTGGATGACCAGAGGCAATTCCTCTATCGGCTGGTGGGCCTGGAGCGCAGCAGCGGCACCCAGTTCGATCACATCAAGGACGACAAAACCTTCATCGCGCCGTCGTTTACCTGGCGGCCGAACGACGACACCAGCCTGACCGTACTGGCCGATTACTCGGAGGATGAATTCGGCGCGCCCCGGGTGTTCCTGCCGACGGTGGGCACGCTCAAGCCGAACCCGAATGGCAAGGTCAAACACAACGTCTTTCTCGACGAACCCGGCCTGGACAACGGCCGCACGCAATACTCGCTGGGCTACCTGTTGGAGCACCGGATCAACGATGTGTGGAGCCTGAATTCCAGCGCACGTTATGGCCACGTCAACCTGCTGACCAACACCGCCAGCGGCATGTCCCTGGCGCCGGACCTGCGCACCTTGAACCGGTCGGCCTACCGCTTCCGCATCGTCGGCGACGTGTACTCCCTGGACAACAATGCCCAGGCCCGCTGGAACCTTGGCGAGGTGCAGATGGTGTCGCTGCTGGGGGTCGATTACCGGCGCACCCGTGAAGACTATTACCTCAACGGCGGCGCGGCATCGTCGATCGACATCTACAACCCGGTGCACGGGGGTGTGTTCGCGCCGAACACCCCGTTCGCCAGCACCTTGCAGCGCGCCGACCAGACCGGGCTCTACGCCCAGCAGCAGATGACGTTCAACGACCGTTGGGTACTGACCGTCGGCGGTCGCCAGGATCATTCGAGTGCGCGCACCGACAACCGCCTGACCGACACCGGGCAGAAGCAGGACGACAACAAGTTCACCTACCGTGCAGGCCTCGTTTACCTGGCCGACAACGGCCTGTCGCCGTACATCAGCTACGCCACCTCGTTCGACCCGGTGCTCGGCACTGATTTCTACGGCACCAGCTTCAAACCGAGCACCGCCAAGCAGTCGGAAGTCGGCATCAAGTACCAGCCGCCCGGGATCGACAGCTACATCACCCTGTCGCTGTTCGACCTGACCCAGCAGAACGTCAAGACCACCGACCCGAGCAACCCGCTGAACAGCGTGCAGACCGGTGAGGTCAACGTGCGCGGCGTGGAGCTGGAAGGCAAGGCCAGCCTCGCCAAGGGCCTGGACCTGCTGGCAACCCTGACCTACAACGACGCCGAAGTCAGCAAGAGCAACAACCCGCTGGAAAAAGGCAACCGCCCCACCGACACCCCGGAAAAAATGGCGTCGTTGTGGGCTGACTACACCCTGCCCTTTGGCCCGCTCACCGGGCTCGGATTTGGCGTCGGCGTACGCTATATCGGTTCCACCGAGGCCGATGCTGCCAACACTGTGAGCGTGCCCTCCTACACCTTGCTCGACGCGGCGGTGCACTACGATTTCGACAAGCTGATCCCGGCGGCCAAGGGCCTGCGCCTGGCGGTGAATGCCACCAACCTGACCGACAAGCACTATTACGAAGGCTGCTCCCTCTCCAGCTGCAGTGCCGGGTATGACCGCAGTGTCATCGCCAGCCTGCGCTATCGCTGGTAACTGCCATGCGTGGGTGGTGGCTTCGTGTGCATCGATGGCTGGCGCTGAGCGTCGGCCTGCTGCTGGCGCTGATTGGCTTGAGCGGTGCGCTGCTGGAACTCAAGGGGCCGATCCTGCGCTGGGAGGTCGGCAGCCAGGCCTTGGACCTGGCTCCGGTTGAACACGGCGCACTGCTGGATGACGCGCAGTGGATCAGCGCGGCACTGGGTGCCTACCCGCAATTTCAGAAAGTCTTTGGCGCCGCAAAACCGCGCCAGGGTTTCCTGGAATCGGACAACGCGATCGTCTTCGGAGCCCTGGAGGATCGGCCCGGCATCGGCATTGCGATGATCGATCCCTACAGTGCCGAGCCACGGGCATTTTTTGTGTTCGATGACCTGTGGCTGGCGAAGCTGGTGGCGCTGCACCGGGCACTGCTGTTGCCGCCGCCCATTGGCGCCGTCGCCCTGTTTGCCTGTGGCCTGGTGCTGCTGGGCTCGGTGGGCAGCGGCCTGTACCTGTGGTGGCCGGGGCGGCGCAGCTGGTGGAAAGCCGCCAGCTTGCGCCCGGGCAGCCAGGGCCTGCGCCGCCTGCGGGAATGGCACAACGTCGCAGCCGCCTGGCTGTGCCTGCCGTTGGCGGTGATTGCCGGCAGCGGCGCCTGGCTGGCCCGGCCCGACTGGTTCTTCGCCAACCCCGCCGCGATCAAACCGCTGTTCTCCGCCGCCCACGGCCACCTGTTGCTCGGGTTGCCCGGCGCGGCCCTGGCCTTTCTTTGCGGCCTGGCATTGCCGCTGCTCTATCTCACCGGGCTGTTGTTGTGGTGGCGCAAACGCGTCCGCCACGTGCGCCCAACTGTTCAAGGAAATTGTTCATGAAACACCCTCTGTTGTTGCAACGCGGCCTGCTGCTCGGTCTTGGCCTGTTAATGAGCGGCCTGGCCTGCGCCCACACCGTCACCGACCTGGCGGGGCGCAAGGTCGACGTACCGGACAAGGTCTCGCATATCCTGCTGGGTGAAGGCCGGATGATCTACTCGCTGTCGCTCCTTGAAGGCAAGAACCCGTTTACCCGCATCGCCGGCTGGCAAGGGGATTTTCGCGGCCTGGACGTGCAGGGTTACGCCGCGTTCCAGAAGCACTTTCCCGAAGCCGACAACGTACCGTTGGTAGGCGGCACCTCCGCCGAAACCTTCAGTGTGGAAAAGGCCCTGGCGGTACACCCGGACCTGGCGATCATGGCCTTGAGCGGCGGCCATGGCCCGAGCCCCGACAGCGAGGCGGTCAAGCAGCTGGAAGCGGCCGGCGTGGCGGTGATTTTCGTCGACTTCAGCGACCATCCGCTGAGCAACACGGTGCCGAGCATGCGCCTGCTGGGCAAGGCTCTGGACCGTAATCAACAAGCCGAGGACTACATCGCGTTTTACCAGGCCTCGCTGGCCAAGGTCACCGATACCCTGGCCAAGGCCGGGACGGTAAAACGGCCGAAGATCTTCATCGACATGCTCGCCGGCCTGCAGGATTGCTGTGGTTCGCCGGGCACCGGCAACTTCGGGGAAATGATCAAGCTCGCGGGTGGCCGGAACATCGCCGACGGGCGCATTCCCGGCCCGATCGGCACATTGAACGTCGAATACATTCTGTCCAGCGATCCGGATGTGTACGTCGCCACCGGCGTATTCGGCCACGGCCAGGGCGGTGTGACCCTCGGCTATTCGGCCACGCCGCAGCAGGCCAACGACAGCCTCAAGCAAGTGTCCCAGCGCGCGCCGCTGAATGAACTGCGGGCGGTACGTGAAGGCAACGTGCATGGCCTCTGGCATATTTTCTATGACTCGCCGGAACACTTGATCGCAGTGCAGGCCCTGGCCAAGTGGCTGCATCCTGAGTTGTTCGCCGACCTGGATCCGGAACAGACCCGAGCCGAATTGTACCGGCGCTTTATGCCAATTCCGGCCAGCGGCGTATTCACCACGAGCCTTGTGCCGTGACGCAGGTGCAAGCCTGTGCGAGCGCCGATGGCGCAGGTGAGCGCTATCGCCACCGCCATGGACGACGGGTATTGCTGTTGTCGGCGCTGGCGTTGGCATTGGTGGTTTCCCTGGCGGTGGACATCACCACCGGGCCTTCCGGCATGAGCCTGACGCGCCTGTTGCAAGTGCTGTGGGACCCGGCTTCGATGCCGCGAGTGGAGGCGGTGATCGTATGGAATGTGCGCCTGCCTTACGCGTTGATGGCGGTACTGGTGGGCGCGGCACTGGCCCTGGCCGGCGCCGAAATGCAGACGGTGCTGGATAACCCGCTGGCCAGCCCGTTCACCCTCGGCGTTTCCGCCGCCGCCGCCTTCGGTGCAGCCCTGGCCATTGTGCTCGGGATGGGCATTCCTGGCGTGCCGGCGCAGTACCTGATTTCGGCCAACGCCTTTCTGTTCGCACTGGCATCGGTGGCATTGCTGTATCTGTTGGCACGCTGGCGTGGGTTTGGTGTGGAGAGCCTGGTGCTGTTCGGGATTGCCCTGGTGTTTGCGTTCAATGCGCTGGTGGCACTGCTGCAGTTTGTGGCGAGCCAGGACAGCCTTCAGCAACTGGTGTTCTGGACCCTGGGCAGCCTGGCCCGGGCGTCCTGGGAAAAGCTCGCGATCCTCGCTGCGGCGTTGCTGCTGTGCCTGCCGTTTTCCCTGCGTCAGAGTTGGGCGTTGACTGCCCTGACCCTGGGCGAGGAACGCGCCCGCAGTTTCGGGATTGATGTCGGCCGCCTGCGGGTGCTGTCGTTGCTGCGCATCAGCCTGTTGTCGGCGCTGGCGGTTTCGTTTGTCGGCACTATCGGTTTTATCGGGCTGATTGCTCCGCATATCGCGCGGCTGTTGGTGGGTGAAGATCACCGCTTGTTCCTGCCAGCGAGCGTGCTCAGCGGTGGCTTGATCCTGTCGATGGCGTCGATTGCCAGCAAGGCATTGATGCCCGGCGTGTTGATTCCGGTGGGGATTGTCACCGCACTGGTGGGAATTCCGTTTTTCATGGCGATTGTGATGCGTAACCGCCGAGGTGCTCTGTGACCGGATTAAGCACACAAGCATTGAGCATGCACTACGGCAGTCGCAGCGTGCTGCAGGACATTCATCTGCCGGCGTTGCTGCCCGGCACCATCACCGCGCTGATCGGCCCCAACGCTGTCGGCAAGTCGACCTTGTTGCGTGGCATCGCCGGACTGCACAAGGCGCACGGCCAGATCTGGCTGGAGGGTGTCGATCTCAATCGCCTGCCGCAAGTCGAGCGCGCGCAACAAGTGGTGTACCTGCCTCAGAGCCTGCCGGAGCGTACGCGCCTGTGCGCCTTCGAAGCGGTACTGAGTGCGGCCATGGCCGGCCATCGCGGCGCGGGTTTTGCGCCTGGGCGGCCGAGCCCGACGGTGCTCAAGGGCGTGGAAAAAATCCTCGCCGACCTCGACCTGACCGCCCTCGCCGACCGCCCGATCGATGCACTTTCCGGTGGCCAGCGCCAACTGGTGGGCCTGGCCCAGGCCCTGGTGCGCCAGCCTCGGGTGTTGCTGCTGGACGAACCCACCAGCGCCCTGGACCTGTATCACCAGTGCCAGGTGGTGGAAGCCATCACCCAGGCCACCCGCGAACGCAACCTGATCACCCTGGTGGTGGTGCACGACATCAACCTCGCCCTGGGCTTCAGTGATCAGGTGGTGGTGTTGCACAACGGTCAGTTGGCCGCTGCCGGGCCACCGCAAGTGGTGATCAATCAGGCGTTGCTGAAAAACGTCTATGGTGTGAGTGGCCGCCTGGAACAGGTGCATGGCCGCCCGCTGGTGATGGTGGATGCACGACTGCCCTTTTCTCCTGCCCTTGGATAACCGATGAACAGCTCCCAAGACGCTGCACTCGCGACTTTGCACACTGACCGCCCATTCAACCTGAGGCCGCTGCTGTTGGCCAACATGGCCTGCACCATGGCGATGATGGCATTTGTCTCGCTGATTGGCCCGATCGCTCGGGTGCTTGGCCTGGCCACCTGGCAGGCAGGTGCGGCGGTCACCGTGTCCGGGGTGATCTGGATGCTTCTGGCTCGTCCATGGGGCCAGGCCAGTGACCGACTGGGCCGGCGCCGTGTGCTGCTGCTGGGCACCGGTGGTTTCACCCTGGCCTACTGGGCGCTGTGCGTGTTTATCGATGCGTCCCTGCAACTGCTGCCATCGGCCATGTTGGCGTTTATCGGGCTGATTCTGGGTCGTGGCCTGATCGGCGTGTTCTACGCTGCGATACCGGTGGGCGGCTATGCGCTGGTGGCCGACAACATTGAGCCTGAGCACCGCGCCAAGGCCATGGCTTCCCTGGGCGCCGCCAACGCCTGCGGCCTGGTGCTGGGCCCGGCGATTGCTGCGCTGTTGGCGCGTCACAGCCTGAGCCTGCCGTTTTATGCGATGGCGGTGTTACCGCTGTTGGGATTCTTGTTGCTGCTGGCCAAATTGCCGCGCCAGGAGCTGCACCTCAAGCAGCCGCCCAAGCCGGTCAACCTCTCGGACCCACGCCTGCGTCGACCGTTGGTGGTGGCGTTTGTCGCGATGCTGTGTGTGTCGATCGCGCAGATAACCGTGGGTTTTTTCGCGTTGGATCGCTTGAAGATGAACCCGGCCGATGCGGCACAAACTGCCGGTATCGCCCTGACCATGGTCGGGCTGGCGTTGATCTGTTCGCAACTGGTAGTGCGCAAACTGGAGTGGCCGCCGCTGCGGATGATTCGCATCGGTGCGGTGGTGTCAGCCCTGGGATTTGCCGGCAGCATGTTCGCTGATACGGCCTGGATCCTGTGGCTGTGCTTTTTTGTGTCCGCGGCCGGCATGGGCTGGATCTTCCCGTCTTTCGCGGCGCTGGCGGCGAATGCGGTGGATGCGTCGGAGCAAGGCGCCACGGCAGGTTCGGTGGGTGCGGCCCAAGGCCTGGGCGTGGTGGTCGGGCCGTTGGCCGGGACCTTGATCTACGCGATCGAACCTCGCCTGCCCTACTTGGTGGCGGCGGCGCTGCTGCTATTGATCGCGTGCTGGCCGGCGGCACGGCAACCAGGTAACACCCCAGGTTGAGCTACCTGTTATTTCTGACAGTAGACGTCCATCCCTGAAAAGCCTCTGATAAAGCGCGTGGCCACAGCATTAGCTGAGGCCACCTACCTTTTCTGGAGACAAGCACCATGAGCGACGACCTGAATGACTTGACGACATTTACTGACAGAAATTGGAATGGCTGGCACCCGGACCGCCCAGACACCGCAAAGCTTGAGCCACGGACGCCTGGGAACGATCACGAGTTCTACCTCACCAATGCATCCGATGCGGTTCATGAGATGGGTATCTCCAAGTCCTACTCATTCATAAAGGGCACTGAATACACAGTGATCTTTGAATACCGGACCCTATCGGAAACGGACATCATCGTGTTGGCGGGAGGCTTGGAGCAAGCATACGGGCCACATCCACCGTCTCCCGGCTGGACGCGCCTGACTGTCCCTCTTCCGTACGTGAAAGAGGACGGAGGCACTCACCCAATCTCAATCAGACTCTGGTCAAGAAGTGCAGGCAGCGAACCCCATCGCTACGACTTGGACAACATTCTTGTCAGGTCGATTCCGGATTAACCTGCAAGGTCACGGGCCCTACAAAATCCGATACAGCAAACGCTCGATCCGCACCCGGCTGACCCGGCGCAAGAACTTGCCGACTGCCGCCGGGTACTCCACGAGGGTTTCCAGCTGCTGGTAGCGCTCAATACGCGAGGTGTGCTGGAAAATCTCGGCAAGCTCGGTGCGCCGTGGCCCTACCCACTCCCCCTTCGGATCATCGATCAGCAAGGCGTTTTCCAGGTCGAGGCGAAACGCCCGCGGGTTGATGTTATTGCCGGTCAGCAAGGTGTAGCGCTGGTCGACCCACATGCCCTTGAGGTGGTAGGTGTTGTCGCCGTCGCGCCACAGGTGCAGGTTCAGCTGGCCGCTGTCGATCATGCGCTGGTGACGCTTGGCGAAGCGACGCAGGCTGATTTCGTAGAGATACGGTAGCGCGGCGATGACCTTGAACGGCTCGCTCGGCGGGATGTAGAAATCGTTGGCGGTCTTGTCGCCGACAATGATGTCGATCTTCACCCCGCGCGCCAGGGCGCGGTTGATTTCCCGGGTCACCGGCAGCGGCAGGTTGAAGTACGGCGTACAGATGGTCAGCTGGTGCTGGGCGCTGGCAATCAGCTCGCAGATCACCCGGCTCAGGGGGTTGTTCTTGCACACGCCCAACAACGGACTGACCGTCAGGTTGCCGTTGGGCAACTGCCCCGCCGAGGTGTCATACACGGCGTGTTTCAGGCGGCTGCGCAGGTCGCCGATGTCGTTGCGCAGGCTGCGAGTGGTCGGTGGGTTGGGCAGGTCCAGGCGATGCACCGCCTTGGCGGCCACCAGGCCGTGCTCCACCAGGTGCTGCATCGAGTCGGCCAGCGCCTTGTTGTGGATCAGGTGATAACGGTCATAGCGGTACTTGTCGAACTTGTGCAGGTACACGTTATTCAGGCTGGCGCCGCTGTACAGCACGCTGTCATCGATCACGAAGCCCTTGAGGTGCAGCACGCCGAACAGTTCGCGGGTTTGCACCGGCACCCCATACACCGGCACTTCGGTGCTGTGGGACTCGGTCATGGCCTGGTACCAGGCGCTGTTGCCCGGCTGCTTGCCGGCGCCGATCAAACCACGCTGGGCCCGCAGCGAGTCGACCACCACCACGATATCCAGCCCGGGCCGGGCGGCCTTGGCAGCGTGCAACGCGTCGTAGATCTCTTGCCCCGCCTCATCCTGCTGCAGGTACAACGCTACGATGTAGATGCGCTGGGTGGCCTGGGAAATTTTCTCCAGCAGGCAACGGCGGTACTCGGCGGCGCCGGACAGCACCTCGATCGCGTCGGGCGTGAGGGGAAAACCGCGCAGCTTGGGCAACAGGGAGCGTTTGAATAACGACGGCATAGGGCTCGCAATGGGTCGAATCCGAAGGACTCCAGAGCTTACACCATGGGCTGGCTCAGGTCTTCCCGCCCAGGGTTAAAAATAATTAATTGACCAAGGAGAACGATCGTTCTACTGTAATCTCCATGAACGATATCACTCGCGACATTATCCTCGACGTTACCGAAAAGTTGATCTACCGAAATGGCATCGCTGCCACCGGCATGGATCTTCTGGTGAAAACCGCCGGCGTCTCCAGAAAGAGCGTCTACCGCTACTTCGCCAACAAGGACGAACTGGTGATTGCCGCCCTGCAACGCCGCGACGAGCGCTGGATGCACTGGCTGCGCAGCGAAGTTGAACGCCATGCCACCACGGGCGAGCGCCTGCTGGGTGTGTTCAGTGCGCTGAAAACCTGGTTCGGCTCCGACGACTTTCGCGGCTGCGCCTTCATCAACACCAGCGGCGAGACCGGCGACCCGCACAACCCGGTGCGCCAACTGGCCAAGGCCCACAAACAGAAACTGTTCGAGTACGCCCTCGAACTGTGTCAAGCACATGGCACCCCCGACCCGGAACGCCAGGCCGCGCACCTGCTGATCCTGATTGATGGCGCCATTACCGTTGCCCTGGTGATGGGCGACACCACCGCTGCCGATAATGCGCAATCCATGGCGCGAACCCTATTGCAACTTTGACCTGACTTTTAAACCTGTTAAGGAGCCGTCCCATGTCATCCAACGCAGAAATACGCCCGCCGTTGCCGCCGTTTACCCGTGAGTCGGCGATTGAGAAAGTTCGCCTGGCCGAAGACGGCTGGAACTCCCGGGACCCGCAACGGGTGTCCTTGGCCTATACCCTGGATACCCAATGGCGCAACCGCGCCGAGTTCGCCCACAACCGCGAAGAGGCCAAGGCCTTCCTGACCCGCAAATGGGCCAAAGAGCTGGATTATCGGTTGATCAAGGAGTTGTGGGCGTTTACCGGCAACCGCATTGCGGTGCGCTATGCCTATGAATGGCATGACGACTCCGGCAACTGGTTCCGCTCCTACGGCAACGAGAACTGGGAGTTTGACGAGAACGGCTTGATGGCGAACCGGTTTGCCTGCATCAACGACATGCCGATCAAGGAAAGCGAGCGCAAGTTCCACTGGCCGCTGGGGCGGCGTCCGGATGAGCATCCGGGGTTGTCGGAGCTTGGGTTGTAGGCTCGACGCTACACAACTGTGGGAGCGGGCTTGCTCGCGAAGGCAATGGCTCAGCCAACATCTCCAGCGACTGACCCACCGCTTTCGCGAGCAAGCCCGCTCCCACATTGGTATTTGCCGTATCCGTCAGTCCTGGTTCAAACCCACCCGATACAACACGCCGTTATCTTCATCCGTGAGCACATACAGGTAACCATCCGGGCCCTGGCGCACATCGCGGATCCGCGCTTTCAGGCCGCCCAGCAGTCGCTCTTCGTGGATGACCTTGTCCCCATCGAACTGCAAGCGAATCAACTCCTGGCTGACCAATGCCCCGATAAACACGTTGTGCTGCCAGGCCTTGAACCGGTCGGCGTCGTAGAACGCCATGCCGCTCACACCCGGGGATTTTTCCCAGACGTGGTGCGGTGCAACGGTGCCTTCGACCGTCTTGCCCTTGGCCTCGGGAATCGGCGTCAGGGAATAGTTGATGCCATGGGTCGCCAGCGGCCAGCCGTAGTTTTTCCCTCGTTCAATGATATTGATCTCATCCCCGCCGCGCGGGCCATGTTCGTTTTCCCAGAGTGTGCCGCTCCACGGGTTGAGTGCCGCACCCTGGGGGTTACGCTGGCCGTAGGACCAGATTTCCGGCCTCACGCCTTCCTGGCCGACAAAGGGGTTGTCTTCCGGTATACGACCATCCGGGAAGATCCGCACCACCTTGCCTTGCAGCTTGTCGAGGTCCTGGGCGGTGGGCCGGTCGTTGTTTTCCCCGAGGGTCACGAACAGGTACCCATCGCGGTCAAACACCAGCCGCGAGCCGAAGTGGTTGCCCGTGGACAGCTTGGGCTCCTGACGCAGGATCACCTTGAAGTCTTGCAGGCCGCTCAGGTCATCGCTCAAGCGCCCACGCCCGACTGCGGTGCCTGCGGTGCCATTCGTGCCGCCACCCTCGGCGTAGGACAGGTACACCAGGCGGTCCTCCTTGAAGTCCGGCGACAGCACCACGTCCAGCAGGCCGCCCTGCCCTTTGGCAAACACCTTCGGCACGCCACTCAGGGGCGCGGACAGTTTGCCGTCCGGGCTGACAAACCGCAGGTTGCCGGGACGTTCGGTGACCAGGAAGCCTTGCTTGTCCGGCAGGAACGCCACCGCCCACGGGTGATCGAGGCCCTTGGCAATCGGGGTGACGGTGATACTCCCTTGCTCGCTGGGAAACTGTTGGGTGGCGGCCGCCGAGACAGGCAGCGCCAGGGGCAGCAAGGCAGCGGCGCAGAAGGTCGCTAGAAGGGTTTTGCGTAACAGCATACGGTGGGTTTCCTTGTCGTCTTTACACACTCAATCGCCGCGATTGCCATTGGCGTCACGGGTGGGAGCCTTGGGCTGGATAGCCGGCGGGGTCTGCGCGCCGTCACGGCGCTGGACGCTGTTGCCGATACCGCCGTTTTGCAGGGTCGGCGGCCGCTGTGCCGGCGGGATGTAGGTGCCGCGCGCAGCCGGTGCGTTGGGCTGGGTGCCCTGCATGCTGTTGGGGTTGGCCTGGTGGATGGGGCCGTTGTAGGGGTTGTTGCTGCTGCCGGGCAGGTTTTGCGCCTGTGCCAACGAACTCAAGGCCAGGCCCAACGCCAATACGGCAAGGTTGCGCAAACGGGTGTTCATGACAAAGCCTCTCTGGGCGCAAGTAATACGTGCTTTCGATAACACGCTACGCCTTGGGTTCGGCTTTGGTAACTAAATAGTTTCTCATCAGGTGTAACACGATCTGTCTGAAACCCTGGTGCCAGCCGGCTGGCCAGGGAAACTTTTGCCGAATCCGCCCTGTCACCTGAAGACCACACACTTCAGGAATACCGACATGCCACGGGCTATCTGGAAAGGCGCAATCAGTTTTGGCTTGGTGCACATCCCCGTGTCACTGGTCTCGGCCACGTCCTCCCAGGGCGTCGACTTCGACTGGCTGGACAAACGCAGCATGGACCCGGTGGGTTACAAGCGCATCAACAAGACCACCGGCAAGGAAGTCACCAAGGAAAATATCGTCAAGGGCGTGGCCTACGAGAAAGGTCGCTACGTGATCCTCAGCGAAGACGAAATCCGCTCGGCCCACCCCAAGTCCACCCAGACCATCGAAATCATCGCGTTTGTGGCCAGCGACCAGATCCCGTTGCAGAACATCGACACGCCCTACTTCCTGGCCCCCGACAAGCGCGGCGGCAAGGTGTATGCCCTGCTGCGCGAAACCCTGAAGAAAACCCGCAAGGTCGCCCTGGCCAACGTGGTGCTGCACACCAAGCAGCACCTGGCGGCACTGATGCCGCTGGAGTCGGCGCTGGTGCTGGTGATGCTGCGCTGGCCTGCCGAAGTGCGTGGCCTGGACGAGTTGGAATTGGGCAGCGACGTGACCAAACCGACATTGGCCAAGGGCGAACTCGACATGGCCAAGCGTCTGGTGGAAGACATGAGTGCCGACTGGCAGCCGGACGAATACCGCGACAGCTTCCAGGAAAAGATCATGGCGCTGGTGGCGAAGAAGGCCAAGGCCGGCAAGATCGAAGACGTGGAATCCAGCGAAGGTGTCGACGAGCGCAAATCTGCGGACGTGATCGACCTGACGGAGTTGCTCAAGCGCAGCCTGGCCGGCAAGCCCGCGACCAAGGCTGCAGCCAAGAAACCTGCCGCGAAAAAGACCAGCAAGGCTTCATGAGGTAGACCGCCATGGCCAAGCCCCTGAGTGAATACAACGCCAAGCGCGACTTCGACGTGACCGCCGAACCCGCCGGCAGTGCGCCTCGCGCCAGGAACCGGGCGCATGCCCTGTCGTTCGTGATTCAAAAGCACGATGCGCGCAACCTGCATTATGACTTTCGCCTGGAGCTCGACGGCGTCCTCAAAAGCTGGGCGGTGCCCAAGGGCCCAAGCCTCGACCCGAGCCAGAAGCGCCTCGCGGTGCATGTGGAAGATCATCCATTGGGCTACGGCAGTTTCGAGGGCAGCATTCCGGCAGGCCAATACGGCGCTGGCGATGTGATCGTGTGGGATCGCGGTGTATGGCAGCCCCACGATGACCCGCACAAGGCCTACGCGGCCGGCAAGCTGAAGTTCAGCCTGATCGGCGAAAAACTGGCAGGCGACTGGACGCTGGTGCGCACCCGACTCAAGGGCAGCGGCGACAAGGAGCAGTGGTTGTTGATCAAGGAGAACGATCAGCAGGCACGCCCGGTGGCTGACTACGATGTGGTCCAGGCTGAACCGAAAAGCGTGCTGAGCGACGCAACGGTGGGGGCTGCGAAAAAGCCCGCAGCGCCGAAGAAAGCCAGGCGCAAGCCCTCAACCGACCTGCCCGATCAACTCGCGCCACAGCTGGCGACACTGGTGGACCGTGCACCGGAAGGCGATTGGGTGTACGAGATCAAATTCGACGGCTATCGCATCCTCGCGCGGATTCGCGATGGCGAAGTTCGGCTGTTCACCCGCAATGGCCATGACTGGACCGATCGCCTGCCACGCCAGGCCAAGGCCCTGGAAGCCCTGAAGCTCAAGGACAGTTGGCTTGACGGTGAGGTGGTCAGCCTGAACGCCGACGGGCTGCCGGATTTCCAGGCGCTGCAAAACGCCTTTGATATCGGCCGCAGCCTGGACATTGTCTATTACCTGTTCGATGCGCCGTTCCTGGACGGCCGCGACCAGCGCGAAGCCGCTGTCGAAGAGCGCCGCACCGCACTGAAGGACGCGGTTAGCCGCAGCAAGAGCAAGCTGCTGCGCTTCTCCGAGTCCTTTGCTGCCAACCAGCGGGATATCTTCGAAAGTGCCTGCGACCTGGCGCTGGAGGGCGTGATCGGCAAACGTGCCGGCAGCCCCTACGTTTCCAGGCGCAGCCCGGACTGGATCAAGCTCAAGTGCCGGCTGCGCCAGGAATTCGTGATCGTAGGGTTCACCCGCCCGCAAGGTTCGCGCAGCGGGTTTGGCGCGCTGTTGCTGGCGGTCAATGATGACAGCGACCTGGTGTATGCCGGGCGCGTAGGTACCGGATTCGATCAGGCCGCGCTGAAAAAGATCAGTGCACAGTTGAAGGCGCTGGAACGCCAGACTTCACCGCTGGCCAAGCCCCTGACCAGTGCCCAGGCACGCGGCGTGCACTGGGTCGAGCCGCAGCTGGTGGGCGAAGTGCAATTTGCCGAATGGACCCGCGAAGGTGTGGTGCGCCAGGCGGCGTTTGTCGGGCTGCGCACCGACAAGCCGGCGGAGCAGATTGTGCATGAGCAGCCGCGGACGGCCAAATCGCTGAAGGAAAAACCCCGCAAAAAGACGGCGGGCACCGGCGCCGTGGCTGGGGTCAGGATTACCCATCCGGACCGAGTCATCGATGCCCAGAGCGCTACACAGAAACTGCAACTGGCACAGTTCTATGAGGGCATCAGCGAATGGCTCCTGCCCTTTCTGCGCAACCGGCCGGTGTCCTTGCTCAGGGCACCGGAAGGCATTGCCGGCGAACAGTTTTTCCAGAAGCACTCCGAGCGCCTGTCGATCCCGAATATCAAGCAACTGGACCAGGCCCTGGACCCGGGCCATGCGCGGCTGATGGAAATCGACAGCCCGGCCGCGCTCATCGGTGCCGTGCAGATGGGTACCGTCGAGTTGCATACCTGGGGCGCTACCGCTGACAAGATTGAAACCCCGGACCTGTTTGTGCTCGACCTCGACCCGGACCCGGCACTGCCGTGGAAAAGCATGCTTGAAGCGGCGCAACTGACCTTGTCGGTACTCGATGAACTGGGGCTTGAAGCGTTCGTCAAGACCAGCGGCGGCAAAGGCCTGCACCTGGTGGTGCCGCTGGCGCGCCGCGACGGCTGGGACTCGGTAAAAGCCTTCGCCAAGGCCATCGCCCAGTTCATGACGCTGCAGTTGCCTGAACGCTTTACCGCGACTTCGGGCCCGAAGAATCGCGTGGGCAAGATCTTCATCGACTACCTGCGCAACGCCCGGGGCGCCAGCACGGTAGCCGCCTACTCGGTGCGGGCGCGGCCCGGCCTGCCGGTATCGGTACCGGTGAGTCGTGATGAGTTGAAGAGTTTGCACAGCGCCCAACAATGGACGGTGGCTAACCTGCACGAGCGTTTGCAGGGTTTGAAGAAGGACCCGTGGGCGGGTTATGCCAATCGGCAGAAGATCAGCAAGAAGATGTGGGAGAAGCTGGGGGCGCATCCGCCAGGCTGATGCGCTCCGCTGCCCGGTTCAGATGAGGATGAAGATCGCGGCCAGGCCGGCAAAGATCGCCCACTTTTCCAGGTAGTAACGGGTGCGGTTGCGTTTCTTCAACTCCTTGCCCCGCAGGCGAATCTTGTACAGCCGGGTAAACGCACGGTTCAGGCCGCCGGTCTTGTCACCGGCATCGTTGGGCGAACCGGCCGCGGCCATCACATTGCGGCTGAACCAACGGTTGAACGCGGCCGCCCAGCGGTACTTCATCGGGCGTTCGATATCGCAGAACAGAATGATCCGGTTCTGCTCGGTGGTGTTTTCGGCGTAGTGGATGAAGGTCTCGTCAAACATCACCGGTTCACCGTCGCGCCAGTAGTAGTTTTCACCGTCCACGTTGATGTAGCAGCCCGGGGAGTTGGGCGTGTCCAGGCCCAGGTGGTAACGGTAGGAACCGGCATACGGGTCACGATGGCGTACCAGCTTTGAGCCCGGTGGCAGCTCGGCAAACATCGCGGCCTTGATCGAGCCGATGCTTTGCACCAGCTCGGTGGTGCGCGGGCACAGCTTCATCGCCGAAGGATGGCTGTCGCCGTACCACTTCAAATAGAAACGCTTCCAGCCCGACTTGAAGAACGAATTGAAACCCACGTCATTGTACTGGTCGGAGCGCTTGATCTCGCCTGCGCGCAGCAGGTTCTGGCCTTCCTCGCGGATCTCTTGCCAATGCTCCTGAAGCGGGCTCAGGTCGGGAAAGTCGCTGGGGGACAGGTACGGTCGGCTGGGCAGTTTGGAAAAGAGGTAGAGAAAGCAGTTCACCGGAGCCAGGAAGGTCGAGTGATCACTGAGCTGGCGCCCCAGCTTGTGGCGCACCCGGCCACGCAGGTGGACATACGCAATAGAGGCAATGTAGAGAGCAACAATGATGAGTTTCAAGGTATTCGTCACAAGTCAGAAGAGAACAGGCTGCTCCCGCGTGCCCACAACGGCCGAGGATTGAAGATGCAGCACCTGAAATCACAATTCACAAAACCGGCAACACGAACGGCTGGGTGACAATCCGGTCGTGGCCATTGGCAGCTATTTTAGCCACACTTTGTAACCAAAGGTTAATCAAGATTTGTGAAAAGGTGTCCAGTGAGTGTGCCAGGAAGAGCAGCAGCGGGCTTGCCGGGCGGCCTGCCCGCTGCTGAAGGCGTCAGCTTTTCGGTTCATCATCCTTGCGTGTACGCAGAGAAAGCCGATATTCATCCAACTCCGAGTAGGGTACGGCTTCGCGTCGTGCCAGCAGATGGCGGCCCAGCGCAATCAGTATACCCACGGTCAACCCTGCCAGCAGGCTCAGTATCATAACCAGGGCTTTCTTGGGCTTGATCGGGCTCAGCGGCTCTTGGGCACGACGGTCAATGGTTACCAGCTTGAGGCCACTCATGTCGATATTCAGGCCTCGCAAACGCGCGACTTCCGCTCGTAACGGTTCAACATCCTGCAAGAAAATGTCTTCATTCCCGCGATTTTTCAGCACCTCCACTTCACGGTTGACCTCCAGCATCTGCAACTCTTTGCCAATCTGTGCAATGCGGCTGTTGGTAAAGTCGTCGCTCGTACGCGCCTGCAACGCGGCACGTTCCGCCTCAAGCGCCTCTGTACCGAGGAAGTACAGCGGGATTTTCTGGTTGTTGACCTCGGTGCGCATTACTTGATTCGAGCCGCTACGCGAGGCATCTGCCATGGACGAAGGAGTGGTCGGGGTCTTGATGCCCATCGACTTGGCGATGGAAATGGCCTCCGCCAGCTCTGCCAGCCGGTCCGTGCGCTCCATTTTCATCTGTAAGCGCAGGGCACCCAGTTCGTCCTCCAGCTTGGCCCGTTTGAGCCTGTCGGCTTCAAGCAGCTTGGCAATCTTCGATTCCTTGTCGGTTTCGTAATTGGAGCGCGCCGCGTCGATTTTGCCCTTGAGTTCGTTCAAGCGGTTATTGACGATCACTTTAAGGTCAGCACCGACCTGGGCACGTTCCGAATCAATTGCGTAGTCTACAAAGCCGTTGAGAATCGCTACCCCGTCGATGTCTGCCGGGTATTCCAGCTCAAGCTTGATATAGCTGCTCAGGGAGTCGGACTTCTTGGGATCGGGCAGGCTCAGGTTGATGGAGTTTCGATTGAATTCTTCAAAACTCTGCTCGAGGCTTTGCCCGGTTTTCTGGAACGCCTTGAACAGGTCCTCATGGGACTTGAAAAACCCCAGGCGCGCTTCGTATGAGTCCAGTTGCGCCCCCACTTTGTTCAGGGCGTCGGCCGGCGGCAACTTATAGACTTCGGAGCGGTTCAGAGCATCCAGCTCATTGATGGCAGCCGGGCGCAGCACACTGCTGACCTGATACTCCCGCGGGGCCAGAAAAGCGTAGCCCGCCCCCAGCACCCCCGCCAGAATCGTACACCCCAGCACCAACTTCTTTTGCCGCCAGATACCATGACACAGTTCAAACAGATCAATTTCGTCCGATGCCGCATGAGCGTGGAGCCGAGGAGTTTTATTCAAAACTGATGCACCTTAAAAAGTCGACAGTCAGCGGTCACACATATTCATCAAATACTGAATGGCCGCTTGAAAATCAGGGACAACGCCCTGTACACAAGACACGAACGGTCTACCGATGGTCATCGGACCACCTCGATCATGGAAAAATCCCACATCACCGTAGATTGTTTTCGTTCAGATTACGCAGGAGCCCCTACCCTGGTGCTGAGCGTAGACGAACTTGTAAAGAACCGTTTCCGAATCAACGCACAAAATGGCGCTAAATACCCGTGAATACTGGGAAAATTCGTACGCAACAAAGAGAAACCAGACAATTCTCACAAAATCGATTCAGCTTATCCGTCAGGCATCTACGCACCAAGGTATTGACTGCTCGTTTTTTAACCAAAAAGGAATTTGTATGACACGTGCTTCAAATGCGGATTTCCAGGCGCTCCAGGGGGCATGGGAACAAACGGCGCTGGAAGACAATGGTGTGCTCAATCCCACGGATGAACACAGCGCGCCAGGCGCGATCACGACAATCTCGGGCGATCAATTCCAGGTGGTGACGGTCGACGGCGAGGTTTTACTGGCAGGCAGCTTCACGCTCGATGCCAGCACGGCACCCAAAAGCATTACCTGGGTTGACTCGATGGGAGAGGATGCCGGCAAACAGTTACCCGCGAGTTACCGGCTGGAAGGTGATCACTTCGTGTTTATTGCGGCAGATGAAGGCATGCCCCGCCCTACCCGCTTCAGTACCGGCCCAGGGCAAACCATGCGCACGTTCGTGCGCAAACCCTGACACGGATATACATCCGTTCCTGCGACATGGTTTTCACATGGCCTTCACGTGTTGACCTATAGGGTGAAGGCTACCTACTCCAGTGAACACCTTGGCCCGTCTACCCCACGGGCCTTTTTTTGCCTGCACGGCAGCCAATCAGCACGGGCGCTTGATGGCGGTGAGGGTGTAGCACGGGGCAGTTGAGCGGGCTGGTTTTGATACCTGGGCTGACAGCATGTCCATTGCGTCTCCAATATGTTCCGGTCATTGCGACAAAAGAAGTCCGCCCTACACCGAAAGCCTCGCCATCCTTGAACCGGTAAAGAGCCTTCACTGTAGGGCGAACGGACGGAAAATAAGCCAGGCTTATTGGATGTTCAACTGTTAACAATAAAAAGCCCTGAAAAAGCCTCGATCAGCGCTATTTTTCGATGCAAATGGCTCCACTTTGTAAATGTTTTTGCTTGTATTGCCATACGAGTGCAACGCCGCCTTCAGAAACTATACCTTCATGCCATGGGTCACTACTGCTACCGACCTCTTGCCTGAAGACCGTGCCATGGCCACTCGCTCTGACCTGCGCAACACCCTGTCCCTGGACAGCCTGAACTTCTTCCTGGCGGACGTGCGTGACGGACTGGGGCCGTACCTGGCGATTTATCTGCTGGCCGTGCACCACTGGGACCCCGCCAGCATCGGCGTGGTCATGACCCTGGCCGGCATCGCGGCCCTGCTCACCCAGACGCCGGCCGGCGCATTGATTGACCGAACCCGCAGCAAACGGGCAGTGATCGTGATCGCCGCGCTGCTGGTGACTGCCAGTTGCCTGCTCCTGCCCTTCGTCAGCTCCTTCAGCCTGGTGGCGCTGACCCAGGCGGCCAGTGCAGCGGCGGCCTCGGTGTTTGCGCCGGCCATCTCGGCGATTTCCCTCGGGATCACCGGGCCGCGCGCTTTTACCCGGCGCACCGGCCGCAATGAAACCTTCAACCACGCCGGCAACGCGGTGGCGGCCCTGCTCGCTGGTGGGTTCGCCTACCTGTTCGGCCCGGTGGCGGTGTTCTATCTGATGGCAGTCATGGCTGCGGCGAGTGTCATCGCGGTCAGCTGCGTGTCAGCCCAGGCAATCGACCACGAAGTCGCACGGGGTTTCGACCCTGCGCATGGCACCGGCCATGAACAACCGTCGGGGTTGGCCGTGCTTCTGGCGAACAGGCCCTTGATGCTGTTTGCCATCTGCTGCGCGCTGTTTCACCTGGCCAATGCGGCCATGCTGCCGCTGGTCAGCCAGAAGCTGTCGCAGATCAACCTGCAGATGGCCACGCCGCTGACCTCGGCCTGCATCGTCGCGGCCCAGTTGGTGATGGTGCCGGTGGCCTGGCTGGTGGGCGTGAAGGCCGACGTGTGGGGGCGCAAGCCGTTGCTGCTCGCCGGTTTCATGATCCTGCCGCTGCGGGGCGTGTTGTATACGCTGTCCAGTGATCCTTATTGGCTGGTGGCGGTGCAGATGCTTGACGGGGTCGGCGCCGGGGTGTTCGGCGCGCTGTTTCCGGTGATCGTCAAAGACCTCACCCAGGGCACCGGACGCTTCAATGTCAGCCTGGGCGCGCTGTCCACGGCATTCGGCCTCGGCGCGGCCTTGAGCAGCAGCCTGGCAGGTTTTGTCGTGCAGTGGGCGGGTTACAACGCCGCGTTCCTGACCCTGGCCGGCGTGGCGGCCGTCGCATTGGGGCTGGTGTGGGTGGCAATGCCGGAGACTCGGGCGAATCCATCCGTGCAGCGCCATACAACTCCCGCCTGACATATGCGACAATGCGCGCCAAATTCCAACATGCACCCATTTTTCTGCTCAGCGACTGGGCCCCAAGCCTTGATGTCGCTGCCGACGTATGCCCGTTGGCCTGGGCCACAAAATGGGCCCGGCTCAAATTAGCGCACTCCAAGCTATTGATAGGTAAAGTAATTGATCTCCACAGCTAACATCACCATGCAGTTCGGCGCCAAGCCGCTATTTGAGAACGTTTCGGTCAAGTTCGGCGCAGGCAACCGTTATGGCCTGATCGGTGCCAACGGTTGCGGCAAGTCGACTTTCATGAAAATCCTCGGTGGCGACCTCGACCCGTCGGGCGGCCAGGTCATGCTGGAGCCGAACGTGCGCCTGGGTAAACTGCGCCAGGACCAGTTCGCCTACGAAGAATTCACCGTACTCGACACCGTGATCATGGGTCACGAAGAGCTGTGGAAGGTCAAGGCCGAGCGCGACCGTATCTACTCGCTGCCGGAAATGACCGAAGACGACGGCATGGCCGTGGCCGAGCTGGAAACCGACTTCGCCGAGATGGACGGCTACACCGCCGAATCCCGCGCCGGTGAGTTGCTGCTGGGCCTGGGTATCGGCATCGAGCAGCACAACGGCCCGATGAGTGAAGTGTCACCAGGCTGGAAGCTGCGTGTATTGCTGGCCCAGGCGCTGTTTTCCGATCCGGAAGTGTTGCTGCTCGACGAGCCAACCAACCACCTGGACATCAACACCATCCGCTGGCTGGAAAACATCCTGACCCAGCGTAACAGCCTGATGATCATCATCTCTCACGACCGTCACTTCCTGAACAGCGTCTGCACCCACATGGCCGACCTGGACTACGGCGAGCTGCGCCTGTTCCCGGGCAACTACGACGAATACATGACCGTGGCGACCCAGTCCCGCGAGCAGTTGCTGTCGGACAACGCCAAGAAGAAAGCGCAGATCTCCGAGCTGCAATCCTTCGTCAGCCGCTTCTCGGCCAACGCCTCGAAAGCCAAGCAGGCCACTTCCCGTGCCAAGGCGATCGACAAGATCCAGCTGGCCGAAGTCAAGCCATCGAGCCGCGTCAGCCCGTTCATCCGCTTCGACCAGACCAAGAAGCTCCACCGCCAGGCGGTCATCGTCGATCGCATGGCCAAGGGCTTTGACGGCAAGACGCTGTTCAAGGACTTCAGCTTCCAGGTTGAAGCCGGCGAGCGCGTGGCGATCATTGGCCCGAACGGTATCGGCAAGACCACCCTGCTGCGTACCCTGGTCAACGAACTGACCCCGGATGCCGGTACGGTCAAGTGGACCGACGCGGCTGAACTGGGCTATTACGCCCAGGACCATGCTTCAGACTTCGAAGACGAGTCCAACCTGTTCGACTGGATGGGCCGCTGGACCAAGGAAGGCGAGCAAGTGGTTCGCGGCACCCTGGGCCGCATGCTGTTCTCCAACGACGAGATCCTGAAGTCGGTGAAGGTGATTTCCGGTGGCGAGCAAGGTCGCATGCTGTTCGGCAAGCTGATCCTGCAAAAGCCGAACGTGCTGATCATGGACGAGCCGACCAACCACTTGGACATGGAGTCCATCGAGGCGCTGAACCTGGCGTTGGAGAACTACCCGGGCACGCTGATCTTTGTCAGCCATGACCGGGAGTTTGTGTCGTCCCTGGCCACCCGCATCATCGAGCTGAGCCCGAGTGGGGTGATCGACTTCAGCGGGACTTATGACGATTACCTGCGTAGTCAGGGTGTGGTTTTCTAAGAGCCGCCGGTAGTTTGAAATGCGAAAGCCCCGTCCAGTGTGATGGGGCTTTTTTTTGGGGTATGGCTCTGCTTTTCTGTGGGAGCCGTCGAGCTTTAGCGAGGCCGCGATAGCGGTGTGCCAGGCAACATCTTTATTGACCATGCCGCCGCCTTCGCAGCCTCGCTAAAGCTCGACAGCTCCCACACTTTACCGCGTCCGCTTTAGTCGTCCCGGGCCAGGGAGGCCCCATGGATCCAAAGCCGGATAGGCACGGGCCGCAATATCATCAAATATAGTTAGCCTGCTTCCTTTTACCCCAAGCCCTTGCCATGATGCCCGCACCGCCCGCCCGCGAACGAGTCCCCATGCCTGCCACACAGCCTGCCACCCCCAGCTCCTTGTCGATCACCCTGCAGATCGTTTCCATCGTTTTCTACACGTTTATCGCGTTTATCTGTATCGGCCTGCCGATTGCCGTCATCCCCGGCTATGTCCACGGTGAGCTGGGTTTCAGCGCGGTGGTCGCCGGGATAACCATCGGCTCGCAATACCTGGCCACGCTGCTCAGCCGCCCCATGGCGGGGCGCATGTCGGACAACGTGGGCACCAAGCGCGCTATCGTGCTGGGCCTGAGCGGGATTCTGCTGAGCGGGGTGCTGACGTTCATCGCCACGCTGGTGCAAAGCTTGCCGTTGCTGAGCCTCGGCATATTGATTGTCGGCCGGCTGTTACTCGGCGTCGCGCAGGGCCTGATCGGCGTCGGCACCATCAGTTGGTGCATGGGCGCGGTCGGTGCCGAACATACGGCACGATCGATCTCGTGGAACGGCATCGCCTCCTACGGCGCGATTGCCATTGGTGCACCGCTTGGGGTGGTGATGGTTGCCGACTACGGCTACACCAGCCTCGGAATCGCCCTCACGGCACTTTCCGCCCTGGGCCTGCTGCTGATTCGCAACAAACCTTCGGTGCCCGTGGTGCGCGGCGAGCGGCTGCCCTTCTGGGCGGTATTTGGGCGTATCGCGCCGTTCGGCGCCAGCCTGTGTCTGGCATCGATTGGCTACGGCACCCTCACCACGTTTATCACCCTCTACTACTTGAGCCGTGGCTGGACGGGCGCAGCCTGGTGCCTGACGGTATTTGGCGTGTGTTTCATCCTGTCACGGCTGGTGTTTATCTCTGCCATCAACCGCTTCGGCGGCTTCACCGCGGCGATTGCCTGCATGACCATCGAAACCCTGGGCCTGACGCTGCTGTGGCTGGCACCGTCCACCGGCGTGGCCTTGATAGGCGCCGGGCTGACCGGCTTTGGTCTGTCGCTGGTGTACCCGGCGCTGGGCGTGGAGGCGATCAAGCAGGTGCCCAACAGCAGCCGGGGCGCCGGGTTGAGTGCATATGCGGTGTTTTTTGACCTGGCGCTGGCCATTGCCGGGCCGGTGATGGGTGCGGTGGCGCTGAACCTGGGCTACTCGTGGATCTTCTTCTGCGCCGCCCTGCTTTCCATCAGCGGCCTGGGCCTGACGTTACTGCTCAAGCGCCGCGCTTACTGATCAGCCGTCTGCAAGCCCGCCCGGGTGGATTGCCCGAGGGTGTGATTAAAGAACCGCCCGGCCTCGGAAATCAGGTCGCGGTGGATGCTTTCACGGTCAACCCCGTCAGCATCGGTGCACATGGCGGGCATCGCGGCCAGTTGGCTCTCGTCGCAAGGCGCCATGAACACAAAGTGCCCTGCCCCGGCCAGCAGCTTGAAGTCCGGCGGCTCCGGCAGTTTGCGCGCCAGGGCCTCGGCGTTCTTGTCCACGGCCACCAGCTTGTCGCCGTCGCCGCTGTAGAGCAGCACCGGTACATGCACGTCCGCCAGGGTGTGGCGGCCAAACATCAGGCTCAACGGCGCCATCAACATCAAGGCATGGATACGCGGGTCGGCCTGCGGTTGCAGGTCGTCGCGGTCGACGATCAACTCGCCCTTGGTGGTGCAGGCGTCGCGATCTTCCGGGCGTTGCTGGCAGTAGCGGCGCAGGCGGTCGAGGTCCGGCTTGGCGCCGCCGAGGATCAGCGCGGTTTCGCCACCGGCCGAATAACCGATGACGCCTACCTGGTCGACGTTGACGAATGGCGACAGCATCGGGTCGCCGAGGGTGGCGGTGATCGCTTCGGAAATCTGGATCGGGCGCCCGTACAGGTTGCTCAAGGTGCCCAGCCGGCTGTGATCCTTGTAGTTGTCGCCAGGGTGCAGCACCGCCACCACCACAAACCCCTTGCGCGCCAGGGAGGTGGCGAGGTCGTGCAGGGCCAGGGGCGTGCCGGTATTGCCGTGGGACAGCATCAGCATTGGAAAGCGGCCGATGGCGATTTTCGAGTCTTCAGTGGCGGCGATGTGATAAGCGCCCACCTGGGTGGTGTGTTCCAGGCCGGTGGACGGGTAGAACGCGACGGCTTTCATCGGCTGCAGATCCAGCGGGTCGAGAAAAGTCATGCGGTGGAAGCCCACACTCCAATGGGGGTGCGGCGCGGGCGCGGCTTGCACTGAAATCAGGCCGCCGAGCAGGGAGAGAACCAAGACTGCACAAAGACGCATCATGGGGATGTCCACCTTTGTTGCGTAAGCCCGCGTAGCTGTTGAAGTATCCATGGTTCAGGCGCTCGGACTGGCAGGGTTTACCCATGCGTGCATAACCTGGGCCAAAGTAGTGACAGCGGGTAAACGAAAAAACTCCGTACTCCGATCGCTTTTCAGGCGAGCAGAATACAGAGTTTAGGCGCCTCGAATCAGATTGATATCGAGGAACAGCAAAATTTACACAAGTCTTACGCTGCGGCAAACAATTGTTCGTTGATCACTGCGTTGGCGTCGCTGATCGCCTTGCTGCGCACTTCATCGCCATAGCCCAGGCCGTGAGCGCGGACGATTTCGATGTCGGTGATGCCGAGGAAGCCCAGCAGTACTTTCAGGTAGTCTTCGTGAGCCACACCGGTAGGCTGGCCAACGTGCAGGCCGCCGGAGGTCGACACGATGATGACTTTCTTGCCACCGGCCAGGCCTTCAGGACCGTTTTCGGTGTAGCGGAATGTCTGGCCGGCGACGGCGATACGGTCGATCCAGGCCTTGAGTTGGGTCGGGATGGTGAAGTTGTACATCGGCGCAGCCAGGACGATGGCGTCGGCCGCGAGGAATTCGGCGAGGGTGTTGGCGCTCAGCTCGGCTTCATGTTTCTGTACGGCATCACGCAGCTCGGCAGCGGTGCCCAGTGCACCCAGGGTCACGCCGGAAAAGTGGTTGATGCCTTCGCTGGCCAGGTCACGGTAGGTCACTTCAACGTCTGGCTCGGCCGCCTGCCAGGTCTTGACGACACCTGCGCTCAACTGACGGGAAACCGAGTTGTCGCCGAGGATGCTGGAATCGATATGCAACAGTTTCATGGTTAATCTCCAAGTAAGCATCGCCAAGGGCGACGGAATGGAAATAAGCCTACAGATGAAACCAATCAGCGATTAGTCAGGCAATGTGCGATTATTCGTCCCACTGACAGGACAATAGGCCCACCATGCAAGATCTGAATGACCTCTACTACTTCGCCAAGGTGGTGGAAGCCGGCGGTTTCGCCGCTGCCGGGCGACTGCTGGGGATTCCCAAGTCGCGGCTGTCGCGGCGCATTGCCGAGCTGGAAGAACGCCTCGGCGCCCGCTTGCTGCAACGTACCACCCGCCAACTGACCCTCACCGCCGTGGGTGAACGCTACCTGCGCCACTGCCAGGCAATGCTGCTGGAGGCGGAAATGGCCGATGAGGCAGTGGCCAGCATGTCCAGCGAACCCCGCGGTCGGCTGCGGGTCAGCAGCCCCGTGGGCCTGGCTCACCAATTCCTGCAGACCGTGGTGGCGGAGTTTCTCACCGCCAACCCGCTGGTGCAGTTGGAGATGAACCTGGTCAACCGCCGCGTCGACCTGGTGGCCGAAGGCATTGATGTGGCCTTGCGCGTGCGCGAGCTTGGGGATGAAGACCCGCTGCTGGTGACCAAACGCCTGCGCCAGGCCCAGACCGCGATTGTCGCCAGCCCCGACTTTGTGCGTGAGCGGCAGATCGACACCCTGGAAGACCTCAAGCAACTGCCGGTGCTGGGCGCCCTGGAAGCAGACCGCATGGTGCACTTCCGCATGCTCAGCCCGGAAGGCAGCAGCCACGACCTGGTGATGGAAGCACGGCTGGGGATCGATGATTTCCTGGTACGCAAGGCCTGCGCCCTCGCCGGCCTGGGGTTTACCGTGCTGCCGATGATGTATTGCGAGGAGGAATTGGCCAACGGCCAATTGGTGCAGCTCTTGCCGCAATGGTCATTGCCGGGTGGCTGGTTGCAGGCGGTGTACCCACATCGGCGCGGCGTGTTGCCGGCCGTGCGGGCCTGGATCGACCACCTAGATAACGCCTTCAAAGGTTGCGGAGACCGTTTGCTATGAGAATGACCGAAGAACAAGTCGCCACGTTTTGCCTGGGCTTGCCCGGCGCGCGGGAAGATTACAAATGGGGCGGCGTACGGGTGTTTTCGATTGCCGGCAACAAGATGTTTGCCTTGCAGAACCTGCGGGGCGACTCGCTGGCCTTCAAGGTCGACAAGGAGCTGTTCCTGGGCCATGTGGATCGCCCCGGCATCCACCCGGCGCCGTACCTGGCGCGGGCGCAGTGGATCATCATGGAAACGCCCTACCCGCTGGGCGCCGAGGAACTGCGTGGCCTGTTGCAGCGTTCCCACCAGTTGGTGGTGAGCAAGCTGCCCAAGCGCACGCAGGTCGGCTTGTTGCTAGAAGATCGAGAGTAGCGTGCCACCCAGGAACAGCTGATCAATCCAGAACACCTGGTGCAGCAACACGATCAGCCAGAACACCACCTGATAAGACACCTTGCGCGTCTTGTGGCGGAACACCTGCTGGGCAATCAACGCCCCCGGCCAACCGCCTGCCAGCTCCACCGCGTGCAGGACGTTTTCCGGGGTGCGCCAGCTGTCTTCGCGAGCCTTGCGCTTGTCGCTCCAGTACAGCAGGAACGCCACCACGCTGACCACGCCATAGGCCACCAGCGGGATCAGCGAAACCCCGCGGTACCCCAGCAGCGCCGCACCAAACAGCGGCGCGGCGCACAACAGTGCAAACACCAACGCCTTGAAGCGCGGATGCTGGATGATCATGGCTTGACGGCCGACCAGTCGATCCAGCCGAACTGCCAGGTGGCCAGGATCACCAGGCCGAAGGCGATCCGGTACCAGGCGAACGCCGCGTAGCTGTGGCTGGCGATGAACTTGAGCAGCGCCTTGACCGCGATCATCGCGAAGATGAACGAGGTGACAAAGCCGATGGCAAACACCGGCAGGTCATCCGGCTGGAACAGGTGACGGTATTTGTAGCCCGAATACACCGCTGCGCCGACCATGGTCGGCATCGCCAGGAAGAACGAGAACTCGGTGGCGGTCTTGCGTGACAGGCCGAACAACAGGCCGCCAATGATGGTAGCGCCCGAGCGCGAGGTGCCCGGGATCATCGCCAGGCACTGGGCAAAGCCGACTTTGATCGCGTCCTTCCAGGTGATGTCGTCGACGGTTTCGGCGTGCACTTCATGCTGGCGGCGCTCGGCCCACAACATGATGACGCCGCCCACCACCAACGCCGCCGCAACGGTGATCGGGTTGAACAGGTAGTGTTTGATCAGGTCGGCGAAAATCACCCCCAGCACCACCGCCGGCAATACGGCAATGATCAGGTTGACGGTGAAACGCTGGGCATTGCGCTGGGTCGGCAAGCCAATGACCACGTCGAGGATCTTGCGTCGAAACTCCCACACCACCGCCAGGATCGCGCCCAGCTGAATGATGATATTGAACGCTTCAAAGCGTTCGCCACCGAAGTTGATCAAGTCGGCCACGATAATCTGGTGCCCGGTACTGGAGATCGGCAAAAACTCCGTCAGCCCCTCTACAACGCCGAGTATCAGTGCCTGTACGGCGGTCCAAAGATCCATCGATTCCCCCAAAGGTCATGCCCACGGCATGCCTCGTTGATATTTTTTAGACGTTCACTAACGAAGAGTGCGCTGCAAGCACAGCGCAAATAATCAAGGCCGAACTGCGAAAATTCCGTGAAAAATCAGGCAGGACTCAGGTTTTTTGATTCTGGGCCGAAAGCCTATCAGACAAGCCGGAAATGTCGATGCAGCACCCAAAATTATAAGAACACGGAGTGACAGGACCATGAACAGTTTGCGCAATATGTCTATCAGCCGGCGCCTCTGGCTGATCCTGATCGTCGCCGTGCTGATGCTGCTAACCCTCGGCCTGCTTATGCTCAAGCAGATTCATGACGACCTGTACCAGGCCAAGAGTGAGCAGACCCAGCGCGTGGTGCAAACCGCCAGCGGGATCCTGACTTATTATCACAGCCTCGAAACCAGCGGCGTCCTGACCCGTGAAGCGGCGCAGAAGCAAGCCTTGAGCGCAGTACGTGGCTTGCGCTACGGAAAGGACGACTACTTCTGGATCAACGACCTCACGCCCGTGATGATCATGCACGCGGCCAACCCCAAGCTCGACGGCCAGAACCTGTCGGCCATCCGTGACCCGGACGGCTTTGCAGTGTTCAACGAGTTCGTGATCCTGGCCAAGGCCAAGGGCGCCGGGATGGTGAATTACCGCTGGCCCAAACCCGGCGCCGATGCGCCGGTGGCCAAGACCTCCTATATACAGCTGTTCGAACCCTGGGGCTGGATCATCGGTTCCGGCGTGTATGTCGATGACGTGCAAGGCGAGTTCCGCGGCCAGGTGTGGAAAGCCTCGGTGGTTGGCCTGGTGATCGCGCTGATCATGGCCCTGCTGGTGGTGCTGATCGCCCGCAGCATCGTGCGCCCGTTGCAGCAGGCAGTGAATGCGATGGCCAATATCGCCAGTGGCGAAAGCGACCTGACCCGCACCCTCGACACCCATGGCCAGGATGAAGTCACTCAATTGTCGCGGCACTTCAACAGCTTTACCGCCAAGCTGCGGCAGGTGGTAGGCCAGTTGCAGACCTGCGCCAACGCCTTGGGCCAGTCGTCCACCGAGCTGGGCAGCAACGCCAGCGATGCCCATGACCGCAGCCAGCAGCAATCGCAGCAGATGGAACTGGTGGCGACGGCGATCAATGAAGTCACCTATGGCGTACAGGACGTGGCCAAAAATGCCGAGCATGCCGCCAGCGAAATGCGCGATGCCCAGGTGCAGGCCGAACAGGGCCAGCTCAATATCGATGGCAGCCTGCAACGGATCGACCAGCTCTCCGGCACCATCAGCCAGGCCGTGGAGGTGATCCGGACGCTGTCGACTGAAAGCACGCAGATTGGCGGCGTGCTGGAAGTGATCCGCTCGATTGCCGACCAGACCAACTTGCTGGCCCTCAACGCCGCCATCGAAGCGGCCCGCGCCGGGGAGCAAGGCCGTGGTTTTGCGGTGGTGGCCGACGAAGTACGGCTGCTGGCCCAGCGCACGCAAAAATCCACGGCAGAGATCCAGGCGATGATCGAGCGCCTGCAAGGCCATTCGGAGGCAGCGGTCAAGGTCATCAGCGACAGCCACCAGGCCTCGCAACTGACTATCGAACAAGCAGGCCAGGCGGGAGCGAGCCTGACTGCCATCGGCCAGGCGCTGCGTAATCTCAACGGGCTGAACGCCTCGATTGCCAGTGCCACGTTGCAGCAGGCGCATGTGGTGGAAGACATCAACCAGAACGTCACCCAGGCAGCCGGCTTGTCCCACAGCACGGCACTGGCGGCGCAGCAGTCCAGCGTCGCGAGTGCGCACTTGAAAGGCCTGAGCGAACAACTCGACAGCCTTCTGCGCCAATTCAAGGTCTGACGCCGATGATCGTTCCCACGCTCTGCGTGGGAACGCATCCTGTGACGCTCTGCGTCACCGTTGCGCAGAGCCGGGACGCGGAGCGTCCGGAACTGCATTCCCACGCAGAGCGTGGGAACGATCTATCGTCGCACCGCCGCTCCCACATTGGTTACAATCAGCGCCCTCTTCGACTCCCCCAAGGAACCGCCATGTCCGGGCTTGAACTGTTTGCCGCCGCCCTGGGGGTGATCGCTGTCTGGTTGACGGTTAAACAGAACCCGTGGTGCTGGCCCATCGGCCTGGTGATGGTGCTGCTGTACACCTGGATCTTCTTCGATGTGAAGCTCTACTCCGACATGCTCCTGCAAGTGATCTACGCCGCCCTGCAACTCTACGGCTGGTGGCAGTGGACCCGCGCCGGTGAGGTCAAGCAGGGCCGGCAAGTCACCAGCCTGGGCCTGCAACCGATCCTGCAAGGCCTGGCTGTGGGTGCTGTGGGCAGCCTGTTGCTGGGCGCAGCCATGGCCCACTGGACCGACGCCGCCCAACCCTGGCTGGACGCGGCCCTGACCGGCTTCAGCCTGGTGGCGCAGATGTGGATGGCGCAAAAACGCGTGCAGTGCTGGCCGTTGTGGATCACCGTGGATGTGATCTTCGTCGGGCTGTTCCTCTACAAAGGCCTGTACCTCACCGCCGCGCTCTACGCCTTGTTCACCGTGATCGCCGTGCAGGGCTGGCGTGAATGGCGCGCCGACCCGGCGTTGCACGCATGAAGGTGGTGGTACTGGCCGGCCCGGAATCCAGCGGTAAAAGCTGGCTGGTCGCCCAGTTGCAGGCACATTTTGGCGGGGTAATGGTGGGCGAATACGTGCGTCATTTCATCGACCACCACCAGCGCGATACCACCCTGGCGGATATCCCGGAGATCGCCCGGGGCCAGTTGGCCTGGGAAGATACCGCCCGCGCCGCGCAGCCGGCGTTGCTGATCCTCGACACCAACCTGCTGACCAACAAGCTGTGGAGCCAGACCCTGTTTGGCGACTACCCGGCGTGGCTCGACAGCGAACTGCTCGCCCGCCACTACGACCTGCACCTGCTGCTGTCTCCGGAAGACGTGGAGTGGACCGCCGATGGCCAGCGCTGCCAGCCGGAGTTTGCCGATCGCCTGGCGTTTTTCCAGGCCAGTCGTGACTGGCTGGAGCAACATCATCTACCGCTACGGGTCATCCGTGGGGATTGGCAAGCACGCCAGGACCAGGCCTTTTCAGCTGTGGAACAACTGCTGGATTGACCGGCGGGGACGATTTTCATGCACCGCTCGTTACGCATGGCCCACTTTCAACGTTCTGGCGCGCAGGGCTGAAGACCGGTTATCGGGTCAACGCAGTCCTCTACCCGGGGCACCGGTCAATCCTTAAAAGGAGATTGGCCTATGAACATGCGCATCGTTGCCCGCTTGATCAACTTGCCCGAAGACCGTGGCGTTCGTGTTGAAACCGCCGCCCATCACATCCTGCTGGTGCGTTCGGGTAGCGAGGTCCGTGCCTATCAGGCGGATTGCCCCCACGCCGGGGCGCCCCTGGAGCAAGGCGTGGTCTGTGACGGGAGGATCATTTGCCCGTGGCACAAGGCGGCCTTCCGGGTGGATGACGGCCAGGTCTGCGAGCCGCCCGCGCTGTTGCAGCTCAAGCAGTACCCGGTGGAGATTCACGACGGCGTGGTCAGTGTGGGCGACGAGGCACTGCCCTCACCCGCTGCCCCGCACACCAACGATTCGCGCTGCTTTATCGTGATTGGCGCCGGTGCAGCCGGTTCGGCGGCCGTGGCCACGCTGCGCCGCAAGGGTTTCAGCGGCCGGTTGTTGTGGATCGACCAGGAACAGGACCCCGCCTACGACCGCACCGCCCTGAGCAAATTCGTCATCTGCGGCGAGATGCCGCCGCAGGAAACACCGCCCTTGCTGGACGAGGCCACCTGCCACGCGTCGCGGATCCACGGCGAAGTGCGCCATCTCGACCCTCAAGCCAAGCGCCTCGAGCTTGCGGACGGTCGCCATTTCGACTACGACGCCGCACTGCTGGCCACCGGCGGCGAAGCCAGGCCGCTGGATATTCCGGGCACCGTACTCAACAACGTGTTCGTGTTGCGCTCCCGGGACGATGCGGCGCGTATCGTCAAGGCGGCTCAACCGGGCACATGTGCAGTGATCATCGGCGACAGTTTTATCGGCCTGGAAGCCGCGTCCGCCTTACGCAAGCGCGGGTTGACGGTGCAGGTGGTGGGCCGTCACGAGATTCCGCTGGCGGCCCAACTGGGCAAGCGCATCGGTGCCTCACTGCGCCAATTGCATGAAGCCAACGGCGTGATATTCCACACCGCCAGCGAGCCTGCACGCCTGGAAGGCCACATGGACGTGACGACGGTGGTGCTGAAAAACGGCCACAGATTGGCCGCAGACCTGGTACTGATAGGCGTCGGCGTCACGCCTGCCACGGGGTTTGTCGAGGGGCTGGAAAAAGCCGAGGACCAGTCGCTCAAAGCCGATGCCGGTTTGTCTGTCGCGCCCGGACTATGGGCGGCGGGCGATATGGTGACCTTTCCATGGAACGGCCAACCCGTGCGCATCGAACACTGGCGTGTGGCGCAGCAACTCGGGGTGCTGGCGGCGCGCAATATGCTGGGCGCACAACAGGTGTTTGCCGATGTGCCGTTCTTCTGGACGTATCACTTCGGCAAGACCTTTGAACTGCTGGGCCACCCCCGCCACTGGAATCAGCTCCACGTGGAAGGCGACCTGCAGCGCCACGACTTCATCGCCCTGCTCTGCCAGGGCGACGAAGTGGAAGCGGTAGTTGCCTGTGAACATCAGCGGGCCATGGCGCTGCTCTCGCAACGCCTGAAGCACCCGCTGAAGAAGGCCGAGGTGCTGGAGCTGATCCGCGGGCTTTAGTAGCCCAGCGACAACCCGGTATTGCGCCGAGGGTCGTTGGCCCCATAGAAACGGTTATTGCCGACCGGCTTGCCGTCCAGGGACGGCGCGCCTACCAGGATCGCCGCCAGGTGGTTAGCGTCCTGCGGGCCGGCAAACTTGTGGCCCCAGCCTTCGAGGATTTTCTGGGTGTCGGGGCTCAGGGCAAAGCGTTCGATATTGGTCGCCTCAGGCAGCCATTGCTGGTGGAAACGCGGGGCGTCCACGGCTTCCTGGATGTTCATCTTGTAGTCGATCACGTTGAGGATGGTCAGCAACGTGGCCGTGATGATACGGCTGCCACCCGGCGTACCCACCACCATCACCGCCTTGCCATCCTTGGTGACGATGGTCGGGCTCATGGACGACAGCGGCGTCTTGCCCGGAGCAATGGCGTTGGCTTCGCCCTGCACCAGGCCGTACATGTTCGGCACGCCGATCTTGGAGGTGAAGTCGTCCATTTCGTCGTTGAGGATCACCCCGGTCTTGCTCGCCATCACGCCCGCGCCGAACCAGTCGTTGAGGGTGTAGGTCACCGAGACCGCGTTGCCCCACTTGTCGACGATGGAGTAGTGGGTGGTGTTATTGCCTTCGTGGGGCGAAACGCCCGGCTTGATGTCCTGGGAGATCCCGGCTTTCTGCGGGTCGATGGCGGCGCGCAGTTTGGCGGCGTAATCCTTGTCCAGCAGGTGCTCGACCGGGTTCTGCACGAAGTCCGGGTCGCCGAGGTAGCTGTTGCGGTCGACGTACGCGTGGCGCATGGCTTCGATCTGGTAGTGCAGGCCCTGGGCCGAGTGATAGCCGAGGTCGGCCATCGGGTAGCCTTCGAGGATGTTCATGATTTCGCAGATGACCACCCCGCCCGAGCTCGGTGGTGGTGCGGACACCACATGGTAGCCACGGTAGTCACACTCGATGGGCGCCAGTTCGCGGGTCTTGTATTTGTCCAGGTCGGCTTGGGTGATGATGCCTTTGCCCGATTGGCTGGAATCCACAATCGCCTTGGCTACCCAGCCTTTGTAAAAGCCATCGGTGCCCTTGACGGAGATTTCCCGCAGGGTTTTCGCCAGGTCTTTCTGCACCAGCTTCTGGCCCACCAGCATCGGCTCGCCGCCGTGCAGGAAGATGCCGCGCAGGTCTTTGTCTTTCTTGAATTCGTCAGTAGCGGTGTGCAGCAGGTCGACATCGCCCTGCTCCAGGGCAAAACCGTCTTCGGCCAGCTTGATCGCCGGGGCGATGACCTGGGCGCGCTTGAGGGTGCCGTATTTGCTCAGCGCCAGTTCCATGCCCGACACAGTGCCGGGAACGCCGACCGCCAGGTGGCCCTTGGAGCTGAGGTCCGGGACCACGTTGCCGTCCTTGTCCAGGTACATGTCGGCGGTCGCGGCCAGCGGGGCTTTTTCGCGGAAGTCGAGGAAGGTCTTGCGGCCGTCGGCCAGTTGCACGGTCATGAACCCACCGCCGCCCAGGTTGCCGGCCGCCGGGTACACCACGGCCAGGGCGTAGCCCACCGCCACCGCCGCATCCACGGCGTTGCCGCCGGCCTTGAGCACATCCACGCCCACATGGGTCGCCAGATGCTGGGCGGTGACCACCATGCCATTTTCGCCAGCCACCGGGGCCTGGGAGGCCGCCTGCACGCCGCTGACAGTCAGCACCAGCGCGGTGGCAATCAAAGTTCGGGTAAACGGTTGGTATTTCATCCCTGGCTACTCTGTTTATTAGAAGAACTCGAAAGTAATACTTTTCCGATCCAAGCCCCAGCGTTATGCCGCGTTTGTGACAGAGCCTGTCGGTAACGGAATAATGCCCATGCTATATTCCGGGCCTTTACGCCGCGCAGCAGAGGCTTTTCGATGGTGATCAAGAAGACCGGTATCCGCGCCCAGCAAGCCGACCAGACCCGCGCGCGGATTCTCCAGGCGGCGGTCAAGGTCTTCACCCGCGACGGCTATTCCGGCGGGCGTGTGGAAAGCATTTCCCGCGAGGCCGACTCCAACGACCGCATGCTGTATTACTACTTCGGCAGCAAGGAGCACCTGTTTGTGTGTGTGCTGGAGCACACCTATGAACAGTTCAACAAGGCCGAAAGCAAGCTCAAGCTCGACCTGACTGCACCGGTGCAAGCGTTGCAGGCGCTGGTGGGGTTTATCTGGAATTACTACGTCAAGCATCCCGAGTTTGTGGCGATCCTGAGCATCGAGAACCTGCACCAGGGCAAGCATGCGAAGCAGTCGGGTGAACTGCGGCGGTTGTCCGGGGAGGCGGTTGGGGTGTTGCGGCCGATCATTGAGGCGGGCCAGGCCCAAGGGCTGTTTCGTGAAGATGTGGACATCAAGCATGTGTACTTGATGATTGCTTCGTTGTGCTACTTCTATAACTCCAACCAGCACACGCTGAGTTCGTTTTTGGGGGAGGATTTGGCGGATAAGACCCAGCAGCGGGATTGGCTGGGGTTTATCAGTGATCTGGTGTTGCGCGGGGTATGCGTGACACCGCCCATCCAACGGTAGAACCTGGATCTAAATGTGGGAGCGGGCTTGCTCGCGAATGCGGTGTATCAGTCAATATATTTGGCGACTGACGAACCGCTTTCGCGAGCAAGCCCGCTCCCACATTTTTTGACCGTGTGAATCAATGGGTACCGGGATTGGCTCGCAGGTGTGCCACGGTTTGCTCCAGGCCTTCCCACTGCGGTGCATGGGGTGCGAAGCGCCCGCGCAGGTAGGCGGCCAACTCCGCCACTTGGGTGTTCGACAAACTGTCCTTGAACGCCGGCATGTAACCCAGATCCTTGGTCGCCGGAGTGCTGATCCCTTGCAAAATCACCTTGATCAGGTTGTCCGGTTGATCGCTGTGCACATTGGTATTGGTCGCCAGTGACGGGCTGACGCCGAACAGCTTCGGGCCCTGTCCGTCGGCATGGCAGGCCTTGCATGAACCTTCGAATACCCGTCGCCCATTGGCATTGGGCACCGTCGCAGCTGCCACCACCTGCGCTTCGGCGGCGCCGCTGTCGTTCAGCAAAGCCAGGTACACCGCCATCGCGCGGATGTCGGTCTTGGGCAGTTTCGCCAGTTCAGTCACGACCGGTCCCATCGGCCCCGTTGCCACGCCATGGGCATCGGAATAACCAGTGCTCAGGTAGCTGAACAATTGGTCTTCGGTCCACGGCGTCGGCGCCTTGGACAAGCCATTCAAGGCCGGCGCTTCCCAACCGTCCACCCTGCCGCCCGCGAGGAACGCCTTGCCGCCCTTCTCCGCCCCCATCAGGTTGCGCGGCGAATGGCACGCCGCGCAGTGCCCCAAACCGTTGACCAGGTAAGCGCCACGATTCCATTGCTCGCTGCGCTGTGGCTGCACGCTGATTTCCCCACGGCGCAGGAACAGCGCATTCCAGCCGGCCATCAACGGCCGGATATTGAACGGAAACTTCATCGCATTCGGCACCGGTGCCTGGCTCACCGGTGCCTGGGACATCAGGTAGGCATACAGCGCCTGCATGTCGGCATCGTTGATATTGCGAAACGCCGTATAGGGAAACGCCGGGTACAGGTTGCGCCCGTCGCGGCCAATGCCGTCGCGCATCGCCCGCTCGAACGCCGGGTAGGACCAGTTGCCAATCCCGGTTTTCTCATCCGGGGTGATGTTGCTGCTGTAAAGGGTGCCGAACGGCGTATGCATCGCCAGCCCGCCGGCATTGGGGGCACCGCCCGGTGCCGTGTGGCACACCGCGCAATCCCCCACGGCGGCCAGCAAGCGCCCGCGCTCCAGCGTGGCCTTGGACCAGGTGCCTGCACTGGGCGGCGCAATCGGGGCAATTTCGCTGTGAAACGGCCACGCGGTAGCAGCCATGCCCAGCACCGCGCCAAAGGCGGCGAACAATGAGCCGAACAACCATTTGCGGCGCTTTTCCGGGGACTTCGCCGGCTCGCCCAGGGTGCCTGCATTCAGCGCCGCCAATACCCGCTCGGGGGTAATCGGCAGCTCGCGAAAACGGATGCCGGTGGCGTCATAGATCGCATTGGCAATCGCCGCCGCGCTGGGCACCGAGGCCGACTCACCGGCGCCCATCGGGGGCTGGTCCTGGCGCGGCATCATCAGTACGTCGATCTGCGGCACTTCCGGGAAGGTCAGGATCGGATAACCGCCCCACTCCTTGCTCGCCACGGTCGACTCTTCAAAGGTCACGCGTTCCTTGAGCACACGGCTGGTGGACTGGATCACATTGCCGTGGATCTGATGCTGCACCCCTGCGGGGTTGATCATCATCCCCGAGTCATGCCCGATCACCACCCGCGTCACCGAGACATCGCCGGTCTGCTTGTCGATGGCCACGTCCGCGACCCACGCCGCCCACGCCGCACCGAAGCCGGGGAACTTGCTGTGGATGTAACGCGCGTAGGCAAAGCCCCGACCACGCAGCAGGTGGTCCTCATTCGCGGTTTGCATCGGCGCGGTACGCGGTGCCCAGTTGGCGCGTTCGGCGGTGGATTTCACCAGGTCGATGGCGCGCTCGTCCTTCAGGTAACGCAGGCGGTACTCCACCGGGTCGACCCCGGCGGCAAACGCCAGTTCGTCGATATAGGATTCATGGGCGAAGGTGTTGGGCAACGCCGACACACCGCGCATCCACGAGGCGCGAACGATCGGCGCCATGTCGTTGATGGTGACGCGCATGTTCGCGATGTCGTAGGGCGGGATCGAGGTGCGGTCGCCCATCTCGAACATCGCCGCCACCGGCTCGACCCGGCCGGTCAACAGCAGCGCCAGGGTGGGCGCGCCGTTGGACGGGTAGCTGGTTTCAAAGTCATAGGCGGCGATGCTGCCGTCGGCGTTCAGGCCGCCGTCGACATCCATCAATTGCGCGGTGCCCTTGGGCTCCCACAGGTGCTCCTGTTCGCGGGTCAGTTGCACCCGCACCGGCTTGCCCACCGCACGCGACAGCAGCAAGGCGTCGGCGCATACATCATCGGCGCAGTTACGGCCGTAGCAGCCGGCGGCCTCCATGCGAATCACGTCGATGGACGCTTCCGGGCATTCCAGCAACCAGGCCAGGTCGGCCCGCAGCAGGTGCGGGTTCTGGCTGCCCGACCAGACGCGGCTGCCACCGGGCTGATAATCCGCCACGCCACAGGACGGGCCGATGGAGCCGTGCATCTGGTATGGCCACAGGTAGGTGCGCGGCATGCGCTGGCTGGCGGCGGCCAGGGCTGCGTCGACGTTGCCCTGGTCGAGCACGGTGCGGCGTACCCGCGGGTTGTCGCGGATTGCCTGCTCCACATCGCTCATGTCCGGCAGTGGGTGGTTCCAGGGTTTCCAGTGCACCTGCAGTTCCTGGGCGGCCTTGATTGCCTGCTCTTCGCGCAAGGCCACCACGCCGACAAAATCACGGATCACCACCACCGCAACAATGCCCGGGATATGGGCGATGGAAGACTCGTCGACCTTCAGCAGGCTGTTGCCGACAAAGTCACCGCAATCCAGGCCCGCATACGGTGGGCGGATCACCCGACCGTGGAGCATGTCCGGCACGCGCATGTCGTGCACGTACGTCAGTTCGCCGGTGGCCTTGCCCGGGATATCCACCCGGGCTGCGCCCTTGCCCACCAGGCGGTAATCGGCGGTGGCCTTGAGCGGTGCATCGCCGCTGATGCGCAGTTGGTCATGCTCGCCCGTCACCAGTTCGCCATAAGTGATGGTGCGCCCGTCTACGCCGCGGATAACGCCTGCGTCGACCTTGAGACTTTGAGCATTTACGGACCAGCGTTGCGCCGCCCGCGCCAGCAGGAAACGCCGGGCTTCGGCGGCGGCATTGCGCAGCGGAATCGCGGAGATCTGCAAGGTTGCGCTGGCAATGGTCGCGCCCTGGTTCGGCGCACGCTCGGTGTCGCCCAGCACCATGCGCACCTGGTCCATGGTCAGGTCCAGTTCTTCAGCGACGATCTGCGCCAGGGAGGTGCGAATGCCGGTGCCCAGGTCCACGTGCCCGTTGAAGGCGTACACCAGCCCATCATCGTTCACTGCGATAAACAGCCCCAGCTCCTTGGGCTTGACCGTCGGTGTGCCGCCTTTGGCCACCGGCCCCGAAGGTGGCAGCACATCGTCGACGATCAGCAGGACGCCGGCCTTGGCCAGCCATTGGTCGCGGGAAGGGATTGCGTCAGTCATGGTCATCGATCCACGTTCAAGGCATTTGGCGGGCGGCACGCAGCACCGCGCGGAGGATTTCGATATGGGTGCCACAGCGGCAGAGGTTGCCCGACAGTTCGCTGCGCACCTCGGCTTCGCTGGGGTTGGGATTGCGGTCGAGCAAGGCCTTGGCGGTCATGATCATGCCGTTGAGGCAGTAGCCGCACTGGGCGGCCTGTTCATCGATGAAGGCCTGCTGCACCGGGTGCGGGGTCTGGCGGGTGCCGAGGCCTTCGAGGGTGACGATGTTGCGGCCCACGGCACCCGACAGGGGGAAGACGCAGGAGCGTGCAGCCACGCCGTCGATGATCACCGTGCAGGCGCCGCACTCCCCCAGGCCGCAGCCGTATTTGGGGCCGTTGAGTTGCAGGTCATTGCGCAGGATCAACAACAGCGGGGTGTCGGCCATTGCGCTGACTTCGCTGGTGTGGCCGTTGACCTCAAGCGTTACCGTGATGTTCTGGCTGGTCATTCGCTTCGCCCGTTGGATTTGGTGAAGTGTCCACTACATCAAACAGTCAAAAAAAAGCGTCGCGTACCTGGGGTCTCGCGACACACTTGACGGGTGAAGTGGTTACTACATCAACGTAGAGCAAAAACGGTGCCAGAAGATGGATGAATAGCTGTGGCGAGGGAGCTTGCTCCCGCTGGGTTGCGAAGCGACCCCAAAAGATGGGCCTGCTGCGCAGTCCGGCGGGAGCAAGCTTCCTCACCACAGGGGATCGGGGTCAGGTTTGGGGGTCTTCGATCATTTTGCGTAGCAGGAAGAGTACGGCGACGCGTTCGGCGGGGTTTAGGTTGCTCAGGGTCAGTTCGGTGATGGTGGCGGCGCAGGGCACGGTTTGCTGCACCAGGGCGGCGCCGGAGTCGGATAGGTTGACCACGACTTTGCGTTTGTCCTGCGGGTCGGGTTCGAGGGTGATCAGTTCGCGGGCCTTGAGGCGTTCGACGATGCCACGGATGGTCGCCTGGTCGACGGCGGTGGCCTTGACCAGTTCGGTGAGCGAACTTGCACCGTGATCGCGCAGGGCGCACAGGGTGACGAACTGCACGGCGGTGAGCTGGGAGTCGCCGACGTTCTGCTGGAAGATCGCCAGGTGACGCTGGTAGGCCTTGCGCAGCAGGTGGCCGACTTGCTCGGAGAAAACGTAGGAATCAGGCACGGCGGGCTCGGGAAGGCGGTGGTCGATGGGGTGGCATGATGGCGGGGTTGTGGAAATGACTCAAGGATCTCATTGCCGGAACGCGGTTGAAATGTGGGAGCGGGCTTGCTCGCGAATGCGGTGTGTCAGGTGGCGCATGTGTGACTGACGTACCGCATTCGCGAGCAAGCCCGCTCCCACATTGGATGTTTAGTGGGCCAGGGAGGCCTTGGGGGCTACGACGTCGCCGGCGATGACTACGGCCTCATCATCGAGGTAGACGTCGCAATTGCGCAGCGGGATGTCCATGTGGCACGGCGTCTTGCGGGTGCCGCCGACTTCGGTGTTCGGGCCGGTGGAGAACAGGAAGTTGCCGTAGAACGCGCGGGCGTCCATGCACATGCCGTCGTTCTTGTCGTGCAGGCCCATGGCCGTCCATTGCGCCCGTGGCTGCAGGCCCCAGCCGATGTGGGAGATGCCATATACCTCGGGGTCGTCGAAGTATTTCATGTAGTCGCGCAGGTATTCGGCCTCGAAACCACCGTGGATTCTGGTGATGAAGCCCTTCTCGATCTCCAGGGTGATTTTCTCCCGGGTGTAGGTCTTGAACGGCAGCAGGATGTCGCCGATATCCAGCACCAGCACGCCCTCTGCAGTTTCCTCATTGGGCCAGGAGAACAGGAAGCCGCTCGGCCAGTGGTCCCAGCGTCCCGGTTCGTCGGCAAAGCCGTATTCGGTGACGGACGGGTATTGCCCCAGCGCCGCCCGGAAATCACTGCCGGCGCGGGATTTGACGTGGATCGAGCGGGCTTTTTTCAGCAGTTCTTCAGCGGCCAGCACGCGCACTTTGTCCTCTTCGGTCGGCAGCATGCGCGCCAGCACTTCCGGGGGTTCAACCGCCAGCAGGATGCGCGTGCCGGTCTTGAGGATCTGTTCCTGCTCCGGCGAGTGCAACAGCATCATGGTGTCGACGATCAGGTCTGCCGCTTCCAGCGCCCGCTGCGCCGCGATATTGCCGGTCAGGGCAGTGTCGCCACAGTAGGCCGTCATGTCATTGCCCATCGCCCGGGGATGGTTGAACGACGGCAACTCCACCGCATACACCTTGGCCCCCAGGCGCTGCGCAGCGTCCATCGCGGCGCGCACGGTGCGCGGGTCGGAGTAATGGCTCTTGAGCACGGCGACGCTCTGGGTCGGGTCGACCTTCGAGAGCTTCAACACATGCTCAAACATCTGGGTCAGTTCGCAATCACTTACCGGCATTTCCTGTCTCCTCAGCTGCTGCACCAAGATCTTGCAGGGCGCTTCACTCTAGTGCGTTTTTATAGCGTATACGCCAATTAATCACGATAAGAACTGATTTCATCATGGACTGCAAGCACCACGCCAAAACGTTACGAATCCACACAAGCCCAGTTATATATGGAGACAACCGGTTACAAGGGATCGATATGGCCAAAAAAACAATTTTTCAGGCGTGGGCTTTTCATTTGAAAAAATGAGCGTATACACTTTAAAAACCTTGCGGACAGACGCCGCCGGCCATTATTCGAAAAAGAGGACCACGCCCCATGGGAAGCACACAAAAAATCGCAATCGTCGGCGCCGGCCTTGGCGGTGCCGCCGCTGCCACCCTGCTGCAACAGGCAGGGTTCGACGTGGACATCTACGAGCAGGCGCCGGAGTTTTCCCGCCTGGGTGCCGGGATCCACATGGGCCCCAACATCATGAAAATCTTCCGCCGCATGGGCATCGAAAAACAGCTGGACCTGATGGGGTCGCACCCCGAGCACTGGTTCAGCCGCGATGGTGAAACCGGCGACTACCTGTCACGCATTCCCCTGACTGGCTACGGCGCGTCCTACATCACCGTGCATCGCGGCGATCTGCACGCGCTGCAGATGTCCACTCTCAAGCCCGGCACCCTGCACTTCAACAAGCGCCTGGAAACCCTTGAAGAAACCGATACCCAGGTGCGCCTGACTTTCGCCGACGGCGAGGTAACCTACGCCGACATCGTGATCGGTGCCGACGGCATCAACTCGCGCATTCGTGAAGAGCTGCTGGGTGCCGAAAAACCGTTGTACAGCGGCTGGGTCGCGCACCGTGCGCTGATCCGTGGCGACCAGTTGGCCAAGTACGACCTGAAGTTCGAAGACTGCATCAAGTGGTGGACCGAGGACCGGCACATGATGGTCTACTACACCACCGGCAAGCGCGACGAGTACTACTACGTCACCGGCGTGCCGCACCCGGAATGGGACTTCCAGGGCGCCTTCGTCGACAGCAGTCGGGAGGAGATGTTCGACGCCTTCAAGGGCTACCACCCGACCGTCCAGGCCCTGATCGAATCCACCGAAAGCGTGACCAAATGGCCGTTGCGCAACCGCAACCCGCTGCCGTTGTGGAGCCGTGGTCGCCTGGTATTGCTGGGCGATGCCTGCCACCCGATGAAACCCCATATGGCTCAGGGCGCCGGCATGGCCATCGAAGACGCCGCGATGCTGACGCGCTGCCTGCAGGAAACAGGGATCGGCGACTACCGCACCGCGTTCGAGCTGTATGAAGCCAACCGCAAGGAACGCGCGTCCCGGGTGCAGGCCGTGTCCAACGCCAACACCTGGCTGCGCACCCAGGAAGATCCGGACTGGGTCTACGGCTATGACCTCTACGCCCAGCAACTGAAATCGGGGGTGGCGGCGTGAGCAGCTTTCTCTATGGCGGCAACGTCCAGGCCAACGGTATCCGCCAGCATTACCTGCGTTACGGCGGCAAGGGCCCGGCACTGATCCTGATTCCCGGCATCACCAGCCCGGCGATTACCTGGGGTTTTGTCGCCGAACGCCTGGGTTTGCACTTCGACACCTACGTGCTGGACGTGCGCGGTCGCGGCCTGTCGTCCACCGGACCGGAGCTGGACTACAGCGCCGACACCTGCGCCGATGACATTGGCGCGTTTGCCGACGCCCTGAAGCTCGACAGTTATCACCTGGTCGGCCATTCCATGGGCGCGCGGTTTGCCGTACGCAGTGCGGTGCGCCATCCACAAAGTGTCAACCGCGTGGTGTTGATCGACCCGCCGATGTCCGGCCCGGGTCGCCGCGAATACCCAAGCAAACTGCCGTGGTACGTCGATTCGATTCGTCAATCCCAGGTCGGCATGGATGCAGAGGCGATGCGCGCCTTCTGCGCCACCTGGACCGACGAACAACTGCAACTGCGCGCCGAATGGCTGCACACCTGCTACGAGCCGGCGATCGTGCGTGCGTTCAATGACTTCCATACCGTCGACTTCCATCAGGACCTGCCGCACCTGGAGGCTCCTGCCCTGCTGATTGTTGCCGGACGCGGCGGTGTAATTCAGGCCGAAGATGTCGCGGAAGTCCGACAGTTACAGCCGACCCTACAGGTCGCCCATGTGCCAAATGCAGGACACATGATCCCCTGGGATGACCTTGAAGGCTTTTTCGCTGCCTTCGGCGACTTCCTCGGCCAGCCCCTGACTGCATAACGGAGACCATCATGCTCAAGCCTTATCGCATCGGCCAGATTGTGCCGAGCTCCAACACCACCATGGAAACCGAGATCCCGGCGATGCTTAACGCGCGCCAGGCGATCCGCCCGGAACGTTTCACCTTTCACTCCAGCCGCATGCGCATGAAGCAAGTGCGCAAGGAAGAACTGGCGGCCATGGACGGTGAGTCCGACCGTTGCGCCATCGAACTGTCCGACGCCAAGGTCGACGTGCTGGGCTACGCCTGCCTGGTAGCGATCATGGCCATGGGGCTGGGTTACCACCGCAAGTCCGAGCAACGCCTGCGCAAGGCCACCGCCGACAACGACGCCAACGCCCCGGTGATCACCAGTGCCGGCGCCCTGATCGAAGGCCTTAAAGTCATGGGCGCCAAACGCATCGCCATTGTTGCGCCGTACATGAAACCGCTGACCGAACTGGTGGTGAACTACATCCGCGAAGAAGGCTTTGAAGTGGTGGACTGGCGCGCCCTGGAAATCCCCGACAACCTCGAAGTGGCCCGCCACGACCCGGCCAACCTGCCGGCGATTGTTGCCGGGATGAACCTGGAAGGTGTCGACGTAATCGTACTGTCGGCCTGCGTACAAATGCAGTCGCTGCCCGTGGTCGCGAAGGTCGAAGCCCAGACCGGCCTGCCGGTGCTCACCGCCGCCATCGCCACCACCTACGCCATGCTCAAGGCCCTGGACCTGGAACCCATCGTCCCCGGCGCCGGCGCCCTCCTGTCGGGAGCCTACTAAAAACGCTTTTGTGGCGAGGGAGCTTGCTCCCGCTGGGGTGCGAAGCGCCCCCAAAAAAACAGGCCTGCTACGCAGCCCAACGGGAGCAAGCTCCCTCGCCACAAGGTTATGTGCACTGTCCATTACCGAGGACTGAAAGATGAGCGAACAATCCGCCGACGCCAACTACCAGGGCGTCTGGGGTAACCGAATCGGCTTCGGCAAAAAATCCGCCCTGCTGATGATCGACTTCATGCAAGGCTATACCACCGAAGGCGCGCCACTGTTTGCCCCCGAAGTGCGCATCGCCGTGGCCGAAAGCGTCGAGCTGCTGGCCTGCGCCAGACGTCACGGGATCAGCGTGGTGCACACCAATATCCGCTACCATCCGGGCCATTTCGCCGACGGCGGTATCTGGGTAAAAAAGGCCCCGGTGATGAAAGACATGGTCGAGGGTAACCCCCTCGCCGCCTTCTGCACCGAAGTGCTGCCCCTGGCCAATGAAGTGGTCATCACCAAACAATACGCCAGCGCGTTTTTCGGCAGCAGCCTGGCCCCGATGCTGCACGCCCAGGGCATCGACACCGTGGTGCTCGCCGGCTGCTCCACCAGCGGCTGCATCCGGGCCACCGCAGTGGATGCGGTGCAACACGGGTTTCGTACCATCGTCGTGCGCGAATGCGTCGGCGACCGCCACCCGGCGCCCCATGAAGCCAACTTGTTTGATATCGACAGCAAGTACGGCGACGTGGTGAGCAAGCAGGAGGCGATGAGCAAGTTCAAGGAGCAATAACGCGTCAACAGGAACCACGACAAAGAGCGTGGTCCGGAAAAAACTGAGCGCCCACGCTGGAATGCAGTCGAATGTGGGAGCAAGCCCGCTCCCACACTTGATCACCTCCAACAGGGCCACCTCAGTCTTCTGTCACTGCCTTTGGAAGTCGCTTTCACAGCACTCCGAAGTGCTGAAAAAGCGGCCGTATAAAAACCATAAGTCACCGCCAGGAGACACCCCAATGCCCATTGCGAATGCAGCGCCCGCGACTACGGTCGCCGATCCGGTCCACACGCTCTACCACAAGATCACCTGGAAGCTGATTCCGTTCCTGTGTTTCTGCTACCTCGCGGCTTACCTGGACCGCATCAATATCGGCTTCGCCAAACTGCAGATGCTCGACCAGCTGCACTTCAGCGAAACCGCGTTCGGCCTCGGTGCCGGGCTGTTTTTTGTCGGCTATATCATCTTCGAAGTCCCCAGCAACCTGATCCTGGAAAAGGTCGGGGCGAAGATCTGGATCGCCCGCATCATGATCACCTGGGGCCTGCTGTCGGCCTGCACCATGCTGGTCACCTCCACCACCCAGTTCTACATCCTGCGGTTCCTGCTGGGTGCGGCCGAAGCCGGGTTTCTGCCGGGCGTGCTGTATTACCTGACCACCTGGTTTCCCACCCATCGCCGGGGGCGGATCATCGCCCTGTTCATGATCGGCCTGCCGCTGTCCAGCGTGATCGGCGGCCCTTTGTCGGGCTGGATCATGGGCCACTTCGACAACATGGCCGGCCTGCGCGGCTGGCAGTGGCTGTTCCTGATCGAAGCGGTGCCCAGCGTGCTGCTCGGTGTGTGGACCTTCTGGGCGCTGCCCAATACCTATCAGCAAGCCAAGTGGCTGTCGCCGGAAGAAAAAAACCTGCTGGAAAGCGAACTGCGCAAGGACGACGCCGACGGTGCCGCCAGCAAACACAGCTTCCGCGACGGCTTCTTCAACCTCAAGGTGTGGATGCTCGGCGGTATCGACTTCTCGATCCTGCTCAGTGCCTATGCCATGGGGTTCTGGATGCCCACATTCATCCGCAACGCCGGGATTACCGACACTTTCCACATCGGCATCCTCACGGCCCTGCCCAGCGTGGCGGCCCTCTTGGGCATGCTGCTGATCGGCGCCAGCTCCGACAAACACCGCGAACGCCGCTGGCACATCATCGTGCCGTTCTTCATCGGCGCGGCGGCGATGGCTACCAGTACGTTCTTCACCCATAACGTGGTCGCCACCGTGGCGCTGTTTGCGATTGCCTCGGCGGCGATCATCGGTGCGGTGCCGGTGTTTTTCAGCCTGCCGGCGACCTTCCTGAAAGGCACCGCAGCGGCCACCGGCTTTGCCCTGGCCTGCTCGCTGGCGAACATCGCAGGCCTGGTGAGCAACTCGCTGATGGGCGTGGCGATTGACGTCACCGGCAGCAGCGCAGGGGCCTTGTGGTTTTTTGCTGGCTGCCTGATTCTCAGCAGCTTCCTGGTGATCGCCTTGCCGGCGAAGCTGGTAAACCGCTAACAACAACAATTTTTCGGGTGAGTCTCCATGCAAGGTTTCATCAAGCGCTGTGCCCTGCTTGTCGCCGTGGGCCTGTGTGCCGGTACGGCGCAGGCCGCAGAAAAGGTCATCTTCGACACCGACTTCAACGTGCTCAACGATGACGGCCAGGCCTTTATCATGCTCGCCCAGCTGCACGGGCAAAAACGCATCGACCTGCTGGGCATGACCCTGGTCAGCGGCAACGCCTGGGTCGACCAGGAACAGGTCGACGCCCTCAAGGCGGTGGAACGCATGGGTGTGGAGAAGGAAGTCGGCGTGTATTCCGGCGCCGCCTACCCGCTGCTGCATGACTACGCCACCTATGAGGCGGAAAAAGCCCTGTTCGGTTTCGGCTGGCCGGGTGCGTTCAAGAACCCGCGGCCAACCAGTGCCTCACAACTGGTCGCGCCACCGGACGGCCTGGCGACCCACACCAGGCTGCGCAAGGAAACCGCCGCCCAGTTCATCGTCGACAGCGTACGGGCCAACCCCCACGAGGTAACGATCCTGGCGGTCGGCCCGCTGACCAACATTGCCCTGGCGATTCGCTCGGCGCCGGACATCGTGCCGCTGATCAAGCGCATCGTGTACATGGGCGGCGCGCTGGAGATCCCGGGCAACACCACGCCGGCGGCGGAGTTCAACTGGTGGTTCGACCCGGAGGCCGCGAAGATCGTGTTGCGCTCGCCCATCGAACACGTGATTTTTCCCAACGATGTCTGTGAGAAAGTCACCTTCGACAAGTCGGTGTATGAGCGGGTGATCGCACACAAAGGCCCGATTGCCGACCTGTACAAGCACGAGTTCGGGCCACTGTTCGCCAAGGACCCGGCTTACCACAGCTTCACCTGGGACAGCCTGCCGGCACTGTTTCTCGTGAACCCCGGGATCGTCACCGAATCCCGCGAGCTGTGGGTGGACGTGGATGCCACCTTCGGCGCCGACTACGGCCGGGCACTGGGCTACAAGAAAGGCGCGCCGGTCGGCACGCAAAAGGCCAAGGTGGTCTTCGCGGTGGACCAGAAGCAGTTCTGGGACGGTTATGTAGGGTTGGTGACGCTGCCGACGCCGGTCAACATCTTCCGCTGAGTGCGCCGGAACTTGAGGGGCTGTGGTTTAATTGCGCGCCGTTGCCCAGCCCTTCAAGGAATCCGTTGTCGATGAATCAGCCCGCCACCAAAGTCCTGGTCATTGGCTACGTCTGGCCAGAGCCTCGCTCCTCGGCGGCCAGCGGGCACATGATGCAGATTCTGGAGAGTTTCCTGGCCCAAGGCTGGGACATCACCTTCAGCAGCCCGGCGGTCACCGGCGAACACAAGGCCGACCTGCCCGCCCTGGGCATTCGCGAATGCGCGATCGAGTTGAATAACAGCAGTTTCGACGCGTTTATCCAGCAATTGGCTCCGGATATCGTGCTGTTCGACCGTTTCATGATGGAAGAACAGTTCGGCTGGCGCGTGGAAAAATCCTGCCCGAATGCTCTTCGGGTGCTGGAAGCATCCGACCTGCAAAGCCTGCGGGACGCCCGCCACCAGCGCCTCAAGGATTTCCTGAAGGCGCACCCCGAAGCTGATGACTTCGACGCGCTGTTCAGCCGGGACCTGGCCGCCGAATTCGATGACATGGCCGATACCGACCTGGCCAAGCGCGAGATCGCTGCGATCTACCGCTGCGACATCAGCCTGATGATCTCCGATGTGGAAATCCAGTTGCTGACCGAACACTTCAAGGTGCCCGCTGCCCTGCTCCACTGGTGCCCGCTGATGCTGGCGCCGCCCACCGAAGCCTTTGCCCCCTTTGAGGACCGTGCCCACTTCCTGAGCATCGGCAATTTCCGCCATGCGCCGAACTGGGATGCGGTGTTGTGGATGAAGAACAGTGTGTGGCCGCTGATCCGCCAGCAACTGCCCGGTGCTCAACTCCACGTGTACGGCGCCTATACGCCACCCAAGGCCACCGCGCTGCACAACCCGGCCCAGGGCTTCCATGTGATGAATTGGGCCGAGGATGCATTGCAGGTCATGAGCGCTGCGCGTATCTGCCTGGCGCCACTGCGCTTTGGTGCCGGGATCAAGGGCAAGCTGGCCGACGCGATGCTCTGCGGCACACCCAGCGTTACCACACCGATTGGCGCCGAAGCCATGGGCGAACCGTGGCCCGGCGTGGTCGAACACAGCGCCGGTGCACTGGCGGCTGCGGCGGTTGCGCTGTATCAAGACCCGCCACGCTGGACCCAGGCCCAGGAAGATGGCCGGCAGTTACTGGCCCGCCGTTACGCCCACGACCTCCACGGCCCGGCCCTGGTGGAGCGCCTGGAGCAGTGCCGCCGCCAGTTGGCCGAGCACCGTCGGAACAATTTCACCGGCAGCATGCTGCGCCACCACCTGCACAAAAGTACCCAGTACATGGCGCAGTGGATCGAGGCGAAAAACCGTACGCTGTAGACACAGACGCTGGCGAGGTGGCGCGCAAGGGGGCATTATCCTTTTCGCAACCACAATAAAGCGACTGCAGCATGACCCGAGCAGCGAGAATCACCGATCCTTCCTACGAGCTGATGGACGATCACAACGGTCTGTCCATCATCTATCGCCAACACGGCTTCCCGTGCCCGTTGGTGCGCTGGCATTTCCACAAGGAATACGAGCTGCACCTGATCGTTGCCAGCTCCGGCAAGGTGTTTATCGGCGACTACATCGGCAACTTCTACCCGGAAAGCCTGTTCCTCACCGGCCCCAACCTGCCCCATAACTGGATCAGCCAGGTGGCCGAGGACGAAGTGGTGCCCAAGCGCGACATGCTGGTGAACTTCACCGACGAGCTGTTCGACGGCGGCAGCCATGTCTTTGCCGAGCTCAAGACCCTGGCGCCACTGCTGGAACGGGCGCAATACGGCATCGAATTTCGCTGCAAGAAAACCATCGCCCAGGCCATGACCCTGATGCAGCGCATCGAGGACGCCCAGGGCATGGCGCGCCTGGGGCACTTCTTTATCCTGATGGAAGTGCTGAGTGCCTGCGAGGACTACCATCTGCTCTCCGGCGTGACCACGCCGCAATTGGCGGACGAACACAGCATCGACCGCACCAACCGCGCGGTGGACTACATTTTTGCCCACTACGCGCGGGAGCTGTCCCTGGAAGAGGTGGCCGAATACCTCGGCATGAAACCCACCTATTTCTCCCGCGTGTTCAAACAAGCCACCGGCCGCACCTTCATCGAATTCGTCAACCGCCTGCGTATCAGCAAGTCCTGCGAGCTGCTGGCCGATGGTGACAAGGCCGTGACCGATGTGTGCTTCGAGTCAGGCTTCAACAACATCTCCAACTTCAACCGCCGCTTCCAGCAGCTCAAGGGCATGACCCCCTCGCACTACCGGCGCCTGGCGGTGCAGCGGTTAACCGAGCAGAACCTGGCCTGAAAACGCGCGTTCCTGTGGGAACCCGCTTGTGTGGGAGCGGGCTTGCTCGCGAATGCAGTGTGTCAGGCAGCGCAAATGTCGGCTGATTCACCGCCTTCGCGAGCAAGCCCGCTCCCACATTTGCATCGCGCTCACGCAGGAAGGCGATCGCTCCCAGCGAATCGTTTCAGCAATTTTCCGCTGCAGTGCAAAAAAGTATCAGTAAAAGTGCTCCCAAGGATTTGTCAGCACGTCAATTGAAGGCTGTAATCAACGCACACTCTTCCAGCTGTCGTGGAAGACACAACAACAATAACTGTCCTTCTGCAGCCCCTGGGCGCAGAAATGGAGTGCGCGATGAAGTTCACAGCCAAAGCTCTGCTTGCCTGCACCTGCATGACCCTCAGCGCCGTCAGTCTTGGCGCGCAAACCCTGACCATTGCCACCGTCAACAACAGCGACATGATCCGCATGCAAAAGCTCTCGAAAACCTTCGAGACCGAGCATCCGGAGATCAAGCTGAACTGGGTGGTACTCGAAGAAAACGTCCTGCGCCAACGCCTCACCACCGACATCGCCACCCAGGGCGGACAGTTCGACGTGTTGACCATCGGCATGTACGAAGCTGCACTCTGGGGCGCCAAAGGCTGGCTGGAACCGATGAAGGACCTGCCTGCTTCCTACGACCTGGACGACGTTTTCCCTTCCGTGCGTGACGGCCTTTCCGTCAAGGGCTCGCTGTACGCGTTGCCGTTCTACGCCGAAAGCTCCATCACCTACTATCGCACCGATCTGTTCAAGGACGCCGGGCTGACCATGCCCGAGCACCCGACCTGGACCCAGATCGGCGAATTCGCCGCCAAACTCACCAACAAGGACAAAGAGCAGTACGGCCTGTGCCTGCGCGGCAAGGCCGGTTGGGGCGAGAACATGGCGCTGATCACCACCCTGGCCAACGGCTACGGTGCACGCTGGTTCGATGAGAAGTGGCAACCGGAATTCAACGGGCCAGAGTGGAAAGACGCACTGAACTTCTACGTCGACAACATGAAGAAATCCGGCCCGCCGGGCGCTTCCAGCAACGGTTTCAACGAAAACCTGGCGCTGTTCAACAGCGGCAAGTGCGCGATCTGGGTCGACGCCAGCGTCGCCGGCTCGTTCGTCACCGACAAGACCCAAAGCAAGGTGGCTGACCACGTCGGCTTTACCTTTGCCCCGCACGAGAAGACCGACAAAGGTACTTCGTGGCTGTACTCCTGGTCCCTGGGGATTCCAACCAGTTCCAAAGCCAAGGACGCTGCCAAGGTGTTCACCACCTGGGCCACTTCCAAGGAATACAGCCAGTTGGTCGCCAAGACCGACGGGATTGCCAACGTACCGCCAGGTACCCGCAAATCGACCTACAGCGACGAATACATGAAGGCCGCGCCGTTTGCCAAGGTGACGCTGGAATCGCTGAAAGTCGCCGACCCGAAAGACCCGTCGGCCAAGCCGGTGCCGTATGTGGGCATCCAGCTGGTGACCATTCCTGAATTCCAGGCGATTGGTACCCAGGTCGGCAAGTTCTTCTCCAGCGCACTGACCGGTGGCTCCACTGCCGAAAAAGCCCTGGCGGATGCACAGACCTTCACCGAACGCGAAATGAAGCGGGCCGGTTATCCCAAGTAAAGCGGTCTCACCACACTGAATGTGGGAACCCGCTTTATGTAGGAGCCGGGCTTGCCCGCGATGCAGACAACTCGGTCTGTCAGTTTCACCGAGGCGCTCTCATCGCAGGCAAGCCAGCTCCCACATTTGACCGCACTCCGACCCGCATTCCGCATGTACCTGACTGGTCCTGATCACCATGAATACCACCACTGCCCAAGTGCAAACCGCTACGCCGGACAAGCCGCGTAAAAGCCGCCTGATCAACCCCGGCTGGTTCCTCGTCAGCCCCTCGGTGGCCTTGTTGCTGCTGTGGATGATCGTGCCGCTGGGCATGACCCTGTACTTCTCGCTGATTCGCTACAACCTGCTCTACCCCGGCGAAAACCAATTCGTGGGGCTGGAGAACTTCACCTACTTCATCACCGACTCGGGCTTCCTGCCCGGCGCCACCAACACCCTGTTGCTGGTGGGCAGCGTCTTGCTGATCAGCGTGGTGTTTGGCGTATTGATCAGCGCGCTGCTGGAAGCCAGCGAGTTCTTCGGTCGCGGCCTGGTGCGGGTGTTGCTGATTTCACCGTTCTTCATCATGCCCACCGTCGGTGCGCTGATCTGGAAGAACCTGATTTTCCATCCGGTGTCGGGGATCCTCGCCTACGTGTGGAAGCTGTTCGGCGCCCAGCCGGTGGACTGGCTGGCCCATTACCCGTTGCTGTCGATCATTATCATCGTGTCCTGGCAGTGGCTGCCCTTCGCGATCCTGCTGCTGATGACCGCCATGCAGTCCCTCGACCAGGAACAGAAGGAAGCCGCCCGCCTCGACGGTGCCGGCGCCATCGCGATCTTCTGGCACCTGACCCTGCCGCACCTGGCACGTCCGATTGCCGTGGTGGTGATGATCGAAACGATCTTCCTGCTCTCGGTGTTCGCCGAAATCTTCACCACCACCAACGGTGGCCCCGGCTACGCCTCGACCAACCTCGCCTACCTGATCTACAACCAGGCGCTGGTGCAGTTCGACGTGGGCATGGCCTCGGCCGGCGGCTTGATTGCCGTGGTCATCGCCAATATCGCGGCGATCATCCTGGTGCGGATGATCGGCAAAAACCTGACTGACAAGCCTTGAGGGCCGCGCCATGACGCTTCAACAATCCCGCCGCCTGCAAAGCGTGCTGCTCGGCACCCTGGCCTGGGCCATCGCGATCCTGATTTTCTTCCCGATCTTCTGGATGGTGCTGACCAGCTTCAAGACCGAAATCGACGCGTTCGCCACGCCGCCGCAGTTCATCTTCACGCCGACGCTGGAGAATTACCTGCACATCAACGAGCGCAGCAACTACTTCAGCTACGCCTGGAACTCGGTGCTGATTTCCTTCAGCGCCACCGCCCTGTGCCTGCTGATCTCGGTCCCGGCCGCCTACTCCATGGCGTTCTACGAGACCAAGCGCACCAAGGGCACGCTGCTGTGGATGCTCTCCACCAAGATGTTGCCGCCGGTGGGCGTACTGATGCCGATCTACCTGCTGGCCAAGAGCTTCGGCCTGCTGGATACGCGCATTGCGCTGATCATCATCTACACCCTGATCAACCTGCCGATCGTGGTCTGGATGGTTTACACCTACTTCAAGGACATCCCCAAGGACATCCTCGAAGCCGCCCGCCTGGACGGCGCCACCCTGTGGCAGGAAATGGTCCGGGTGCTGCTGCCGATCGCCAAGGGCGGCCTGGCTTCCACGGTGCTGCTGTCGCTGATCCTGTGCTGGAACGAGGCGTTCTGGTCGCTGAACCTGACCTCGTCCAACGCCGCGCCGCTCACCGCGTTGATCGCCTCCTACTCCAGCCCCGAAGGCTTGTTCTGGGCCAAATTATCTGCCGTGTCGACCCTGGCCTGTGCGCCGATCCTGATCTTTGGCTGGATCAGCCAGAAACAGCTGGTCCGCGGTTTGTCCTTCGGCGCCGTGAAGTAACGGCTCCTTCAAAAATATTTAGAAGCGGAGGCCCATCATGGCCAACCTGAAAATCAAGAATCTGCAAAAAGGCTTCGAAGGCTTCTCCATCATCAAGGGCATCGACCTTGAAGTGAACGACAAGGAGTTCGTGGTGTTCGTCGGCCCGTCGGGCTGCGGCAAATCCACCCTGCTGCGCTTGATTGCCGGCCTGGAAGAAGTCACCGAAGGCACCATCGAGCTGGATGGTCGCGACATCACCGAAGTCACCCCGGCCAAGCGCGACCTGGCGATGGTGTTCCAGACCTACGCCCTGTACCCGCACATGAGCGTGCGCAAGAACATGTCGTTTGCCCTGGACCTGGCCGGCGTCGACAAGAAGATTGTCGAGAGCAAGGTCAACGAAGCAGCACGTATCCTGGAGCTGGGCCCTTTGCTTGAGCGCAAGCCAAAGCAGTTGTCCGGCGGCCAGCGCCAGCGTGTCGCCATTGGCCGTGCGATTGTGCGTAACCCGAAGATCTTCCTGTTCGACGAACCCCTGTCCAACCTCGATGCCGCCCTGCGGGTGCAGATGCGCCTGGAGCTGTCGCGCCTGCATAAAGAGCTGCAAGCCACGATGATCTACGTGACCCACGACCAGGTCGAAGCCATGACCCTGGCCGACAAGGTGGTGGTACTGAACAGCGGCCGCGTGGAACAGGTGGGCTCGCCGCTGGAGCTGTATCACCAGCCGGCCAACCTGTTTGTGGCAGGCTTTTTGGGCACGCCGAAAATGGGTTTCCTCAAGGGCAAGGTCACTCGCGTTGACCCACAGAGCTGCGAAGTCGAACTGGACGCCGGCGGCCGCATCAGCCTGCCCCTGAGCAGCGCGACCTTGAGCGTCGGCAGCGCCGTGACCCTGGGCATTCGCCCGGAGCACCTGGAAATCGCCGCGCCGGGGCAAGCCACCCTGACCGTCACCGCCGACGTCGGCGAGCGCCTCGGCAGCGACACCTTCTGCCACGTGATTACCGCCAGCAAGGAGCCGTTGACCCTGCGGATCCGTGGCGACATGGCCAGCCAATATGGCGAGACCCTGCAGCTGTACCTGGACCCGACCCAATGCCATCTGTTCGACGCTGAGGGTGTTGCCGTGGCCCGCCCACTGCGCGCCGCCGCCTGATTTCGCGAGAATTTCCCGATGAAACTGAACAAGCAAAACCTCACGCAACTGGCGCCCGAAGTGCAACTGCCGGCCTATGCGATTGCCAATACCAGCCAGGGCATCGCGCACATCGGCGTTGGCGGGTTCCACCGCGCCCACCAGGCGTATTACACCGATGCCTTGATGAATACCGGCACAGGCCTGGACTGGAGCATTTGTGGTGTGGGCCTGCGCAGCGAGGACCGCAAGGCGCGGGACGACCTGGCCGGCCAGGACTACCTGTTCACCCTGTATGAACTGGGCGACACCGACGACACCGAAGTGCGCGTGATCGGCTCCATCAGCGACATGCTGCTGGCCGAAGACGGCGCCCAGGCGTTGATCGACAAGCTGGCCAGCCCGCAGATTCGCATCGTCTCGCTGACCATCACCGAAGGCGGCTACTGCATCGACGACAGCAACGGCGAGTTCATGGCCCACCTGCCGCAGATCCAGCATGACCTGGCCAACCCGGGCTCGCCGAAAACCGTGTTCGGGTTTATCTGCGCGGCGTTGACCCAGCGCCGGGCGGCCGGGGTGCCGGCGTTTACCGTGATGTCCTGCGATAACCTGCCCCACAACGGCGCCGTGACCCGCAAGGCGTTGCTGGCCTTCGCCGCGCTGCATGACGCCGACCTGCACGAGTGGATCAAGGCCAACGTGAGCTTCCCGAATGCGATGGTCGACCGCATCACGCCAATGACCAGTACCGCGCACCGCCTGCAATTGCATGACGATCACGGCATCGACGACGCCTGGCCGGTGGTCTGCGAGCCGTTTGTGCAATGGGTGCTGGAAGACAAGTTCGTCAACGGCCGCCCGGCGTGGGAGACGGTGGGCGTGCAGTTCACCGACGACGTGACACCGTATGAAGAGATGAAGATCGGCCTGCTCAACGGCAGCCACCTGGCATTGACGTACCTGGGCTTCCTGAAGGGCTATCGCTTCGTCCACGAGACCATGAACGACCCGTTGTTCGTGGCCTACATGCGCGCCTACATGGACCTGGACGTCACGCCCAACCTGGCGCCGGTACCGGGTATCGACCTGACCGAATACAAGCAGACCCTGGTGGACCGCTTTTCCAACCAGGCGATTGCCGACCAGCTGGAGCGCGTGTGTTCCGATGGGTCGTCGAAGTTTCCCAAGTTCACCGTACCGACCATCAACCGCCTGGTTGCCGATGGTCGCGAGACCGAGCGTGCTGCGCTGGTGGTGGCGGCCTGGGCGCTGTACTTGAAAGGCGTGGATGAGAATGGGGTGATCTACCGCATTCCAGACCCTCGCGCCGAGTTTTGCCAGGGGCTGGTGACGGAAGATGCGTTGATCAGCAAGCGGCTGCTGGGGGTGGAAGAGATTTTTGGTACGGCTATTCCCAACTCGCCCGAGTTTGTGGCAGCGTTTGAGCGGTGTTTCGAGAGCCTGCAGGATGTGGGTGTGAGCAAAACGCTGGAGCGGCTGCTCGCCAATCTCAACTGACGGAACCGAATCAAAAATGTGGGAGCGGGCTTGCTCGCGAAAGCGGTGGATCAGTCAATATTTGCATAACTGACACACCCTATTCGCGAGCAAGCCCGCTCCCACACTGACCGAGTTCTCCATAACAATGTGCTGAGCGACCCACCATGACCCAGCAAAACCTCTACCTCGGCATCGACTGCGGCACCCAGGGCACCAAGGCCATAGTGCTGGACGCCAGCAGCGGCAAAGTCCTGGGCCTGGGCGCCGCCAGCCACACGCTGATCAGCGGTGCCAATGGCCGCCGCGAACAGCACACCCAGGAGTGGCTGGACGCGTTTACCGAAGCCACTCACCGCGCCTTGCAACAGGCCGGGGTTGACGGCCAGGACATACTCGCCATCGGCGTTTCCGGCCAGCAACACGGCCTGGTATTACTGGGTGACCAAGGCCAGGTGCTGCGCCCCGCCAAGCTGTGGTGCGACACCGAAACCGCGCCGGAAAATGATCGCCTGCTGCAACACCTGGGCGGTGAAAGTGGCTCCCTGGAACGCCTCGGCGTGGCCATCGCGCCGGGCTACACCGTGTCCAAACTGCTGTGGACCCGCGAGCAACACCCGGAGGTGTTCGCACGCATCGCGCATATCCTGCTGCCCCACGACTACCTCAACTACTGGCTCACCGGCCGCGCCTGCGCCGAATACGGCGATGCCTCCGGCACCGGTTATTTCAACGTGCGCACCCGTGAATGGGACCTGGCACTGTTGCGCCACATCGATCCCGACGGGCGCCTGGAAGCTGCGCTGCCCGAGTTGATCGAGGCCAACCAGCCAGTGGGCACCATCCTGCCAGCCATCGCCGAGCGCCTGGGCATCAACCCGAATGCGCGGGTGTCCAGCGGCGGCGGCGACAACATGATGGGCGCCATCGGCACCGGCAATATCGCCCCCGGCGTGATCACCATGAGCCTGGGTTCATCCGGTACCGTGTATGCCTTTGCCGATCAGGCCAACGTCAGCCCGCAGGCGTCGGTCGCGACCTTCTGCTCCTCCAGCGGCGGCTGGCTGCCGTTGATCTGCACCATGAACCTGACCAACGCCACTGGGGTCATCCGCGAGCTGTTCGACCTGGACCTGGCGGCGTTCAACGCGTTGGTGGCCGAGGCACCGATCGGAGCCGACGGCGTGAGCATGCTGCCGTTCCTCAACGGCGAGCGGGTGCCCGCCCTGCCCCACGCCACCGGCAGCCTGCACGGCCTGACGATGACCAATCTGACCCGCGCCAACCTGTGCCGCGCCGTGGTCGAAGGCACTACCTTCGGCTTGCGCTATGGCCTGGACCTGCTGCGCCAGACCGGCTTGCAGAGCCAGAGCATCCGCCTGATCGGTGGCGGCTCGAAAAGCCCGGTGTGGCGGCAGATGGTCGCGGATATCATGAACACCGAAGTGGTCTGCACCGAACAAAGCGAAGCCGCAGCCCTGGGTGCGGCAATCCAGGCCGCGTGGTGCCAGTCCGGTGAAAGCCTGGCGCAGTTGTGCCAGCGCTGCGTGAGCGTCGACGCAGCCAGCCGCACACTGCCGGATGCCGGCAGCGTCAGCGCCTACCAGCAGGCTTATGAGCGTTATCAACAGCACGTGGCATCCCTTTAAGAGCGAACGAATATGTATTTGGTATGTGGCGAAGCGCTGTTTGATTTTTTCAGCGAGGACGATGCCAGCGGCAAGGCATCCAGGGTCAATTACAAGGCGATTGCCGGCGGCTCGCCGTTCAACGTCGCGGTAGGCTTGCGTCGACTGGGAATCGACGCGGGCTTTTTCGCCGGGATCTCCGACGACTACCTGGGCCGACGCCTGTTGCAGGTGCTCAAGGACGAAGGCGTGGGCGAGGATTACCTCGTGGAATTCTCAGCGCCCACCACCCTGGCAATGGTCGCCGTGGGCGCCAATGGCTCACCGCAATACAGCTTTCGCGGTGAAGGTTGCGCCGACCGCCAGTTGCAACTTGAGCATCTACCGGCGTTGGGCGACGAAGTACGTGGCGTACACATCGGCTCGTTCTCACTGGTGGTGCAGCCGATTGCCGACACGTTGCTGGCCCTGGTACGCCGGGAAAGCGGCAAGCGCCTGATCAGCCTCGACCCCAACGTACGCCTGAACCCGGAGCCGAACATCGAGCTGTGGCGCGCCCGCGTGGCCGAGCTGGTCAAGCATGCCGACCTGATCAAGGTCAGTGACGAAGACCTGCACCTGCTCTACCCCGGCCAAACCCCGGAAAGCGTCCTGCAAGGCTGGTTGCAGCACCGTTGCCAGCTGGTGTTCCTGACCCGCGGCGGCGACGGCGCGACGGTGTTCAGCCGCCAGCACGGCAGTTGGTCGGCGCCGGCGGCCAAGGTCGTCATGGCGGACACGGTAGGGGCTGGCGATACGTTCCAGGCCGCGTTGATTGCCTGGCTCACCGAGCAGCAACTGGACTCGGTAGAGGGCCTGCAACGGCTGACCCGCGAGCAGATCAGCAGCATGCTCACCTTCGCCATCCGCGCTGCCGCACTCACCTGCAGCAAGACCGGGCCGGACCTGCCCTACCGCCAGCAATTGAACTAGCCCCGCCTGCCCCCGCGCGCTGCGGGGGCAACTCATTTACTCCTTTCTCCTTTCCTCCACAACCTGTCAACTTTGACAGTTGTCAGTCGTGGTTTTCGGGTCAAGACTCCGGTTACGCCTCGTGCGCAAGGAAGTGGCGCTGACGTCATTGTGTTGCCGGGAGATTTTATGAAAAACATCAAGATTGGCTTGTTCGTAGGGATAGTGTTGGCCACGTCGGTTGCTCGCGCAACGCCACTGGATACCACGACAGACCTGAAGTCTATTGCATGGGAATATGTGTCCATTGAGTCTGTAGCACCCTATGCCCCATTGAAAACTTTGAGCCCAGAAAAGAGCGCCACTCAACCCGGATTCCCTGCGGGTTTCTGTAACGGCACCTCTGCAAATGGAATCAGTTGCCGCACGGGAGCGAGAAAAGCTGTCGGACATACACGCATAGGGGTGAATTTGCACTATTGAAGTGGCCAGCATGAGCCGGATACTTGGTTTGCGCAGCACGGGATCGTGTTGGCCACGTTGGTTCCAGGCGCAACGCCCGTCGATACAAAGGCAATTCTGGAAGATGTGAGGAGACCCAGTTGGACAGCTATACGCTGGAGGGTTTCAGCGGTAATGCGCAGGTACGCATGAGCTGGTAGGCTCACGCTTCCCTAGCGCGGGTAACCGCCCGGGCAACGATGGCGCCCACCACCGCCCCCACTATCGGTGCCGCCCAGAATAGCCACAACTGCATCAGGTATTCCCCGCCGGCAAACAATGCTGGCCCGGTGCTGCGCGCCGGGTTGACCGAGGTGTTGGTGACGGGGATGGCCACCAGGTGAATCAGCGTCAGGGTCAGGCCAATGGCAATCGGCGCAAACCCGACCGCCGCACCCGGGCCGGTGACACGCATGATGATGAACACAAAAAAGAACGTCGCCACCGCCTCTACCACCAACGCGGCCAGCAGGCTGTACTGCCCGGGGCTCAACTGGCCATAGCCGTTGGCGGCGAAAGCACCCACTTCAAACCCCGGGCGGCCACTGGCGATCAGCGCCAACACGGCGGCGGCGACAATCGCACCGGCGACTTGGGCAATGATGTACGGCACCACGTCAACGCCCGGCATCCGGCGCCCCACCCATAGGCCGATGGTCACCGCCGGGTTGAAGTGTGCACCAGAAATACTGCCCACCGCGTAGGCCATCGTCAGCACCGTCAAGCCAAAGGCCAGGGCGACACCGGCGAAGCCGATCCCGAGTTCCGGAAACGCCGCGGCCAGTATCGCGCTGCCGCACCCGCAGAAGGTCAACCAGAACGTCCCAAGAAACTCTGCTGCGATTTTCTTTTGCAAACCAACTCCACCCAATGCCAACGCCATCCGATTGATGGGCCTGGCGGCGACGGTAGCAAAAGCGATTAACTTGGCTGTATCAGACTTGTCCGGTAAACCGGTGAGCCTTTTTCTATGGCAGCGTTGCAACGACTGCATCGTCGGTGCCCGTGCTGTCTTCAGCACCGCCTGCCACATAAGTGCCGTTTGGGGATATCGCCGTCAGACCGCTTTCCTGACCGCCGCCGAACTGTGGAATGGCCACGGTTCCCGTCGCAGAAGTCCAGGTGGCGGCCTGGTGATGCTCGCCGGCATTTTCGCTGGTCAGTGCCACGACGTCGTTATCACTCAAATCCACGAAGCCTATATGTGTGCCGCCTGCCAACGGCGGAATCAACTGAGTGCTGCCCGACGAAGGCGTCCAGAAGGCCAACAGATGATGGCCATTGCTGTCCTGGTACGACACAACGGCATGCCCGTTATTGTTCAACCGCAAACCGGTGATTCGAGATGCCCCCGATACACCACTGATGCTGCTCAACTGAACCGGCGTGGCGCTTGGATTGGGCCAGTAGACGGCTTGGGGCACATCCGGCGCCGAGAAGTGGCAAGTGCCCAGCAACTGCACTGCATTGTTTACGCTGCTTACGCTGCAGCCCGTGCTACCGGCAGGTGTGGTCAAGGGCGTCGTGACCAAGGTGCCCAGTAGCCCGGTTTTCTGCACGACTTTGGCGACGGTGTTGCCAGACGCAGGATTCGGGCAGTCGAGCGCAACGGTGGGCACACCGTTTATAGGCGTGTTGTTGATGTCGGCGGGAAAGCAGTTGTCGTGCAGGGCGGACACTTGAAGCGGGGCTGTACTCCCGGAAAACCACAACACTGCCGTTGCGTCACCGGTACCGCTTAAGCTCGCCCCGGCCAATACATCGCTCTGGTTGAAGGCACTAATGACAGTGCGCGCCTCAGGCAGTAATCCAGTGCCCAATACCGAGACGGCTTGCAACGCCACCGGCGCAGCGCCCGGCGTAGCGCTGTTCCAGATGACGGCGGTGGCTCGATTGTCTGCCATTTTGCATGAGCCCGCTATTTGTCCGTTATTGTCTATAGCCACGGCGGTGCAGCCTTGGCCACTCACCAATGGCGGTAGCGGAACTTCAGTGCCTGCCGTGGACGCGACCCACGCCACGGATGGCCCCGAAGTAGTGCCCGGGGTACAGGTACCCACCACAACGCCCGAGTTGTTGACCGCCAAGGAAACACATTGCTTCCCGGCAGCCGTGCCTTCACCGACGAATGTTGCTGCGCTGACAGCGCCCGTATAGGCAGTTGCACCCGCCATCGCGAGAACCAGCGTGCGGTTGATCAAATTGTTCATGGCTATTCTTTCCTTGGAGGCCAGTTTGATGGCCGGCGGGTGAGACGTTTCAAGCGCCGGGGCAACCTAGTTATGGCACAGTTCCCAGGACAGACAACTGTCAGAGTTGACAGGTTGTGAGGTGATAAAAAAAGGCGTAATAGATGCTTCCCTCACGCAGCCCACGCCCCCATGAAGATGAAGCTTTTGTCAGTAAAGCCTCACTTAATCGATGGTTAATCCCCCGGGAAGACAGTTGATTCGACCGCACTCGCACGGCTCCAGCCGTTGCCCAGGGCGGCCGCGGCTCATCACGTTGTTGAGCCTGCGAACGACTTGCGGAGAAACACCATGAAACTGCGTACGTTAATGCTCGGTGCTGCACTGGCCCTGACGGCTGTAACGGGGATGGCGCAGGCTGACACCGCACCCGTCGTCACGCCTTATCACTACGGCGAGAAGATGGATGTGCAGAAGGTGCTTGCCATGCATGAAACCGATACCAATGAATGCAAGGTGATCAAGGCCGATATCAAGTTCGTGGACAGTCAAGGGAAAGTCCAGGACGTGGGCTATCACAAACTGTCGGAAGCCTGTGATTTCCAGAATTGAACCGATCGTTTTTTTTGTAGGAGCGAGCTTGCTCGCGAAAGACCCCAGCGAAACGCGGGAATCCTGAATGTAAGCGATGGCCTTGCGTTCTTCGCGAGCAAGCGCGCTCCTACAGGGGTATCCTTGAGCGCTCGTTACGGCTGAAAGGATTCGCCATGCAAGTGCACTTCCGTCCCCTCGCTACCTTCACTGCCCTGCTGTGCTTTGCCCTCGCGCTGATCTGGGGTTTGCGCCCGGACCTGCTCCTGTGGGTGTGGAGTGTTGAATACTCCAGCGCCACCGGCCTGGTCGCCCGACGCAACGCCGCGCTGTTCCTGGCCATTGGCATCATGTTTTACCGCGCCCGCCATTCCCCACCTGATGCGACACGGCACGCCATGACCTCCGGCTTTGCGATCGGCTGTTTTGTGCTGGCGATGTTGGGGATCAGCGAATGGATCAGCGGCCATGCGGGCCCGGGGATTTTGCTGGCGGTGATCACGGAAACGGCGTTGGGCCTGGCGTTTCTCCAGGCCCGCAAGTCTTCACTGATTGAAGCTCAACCGTCCGTTTAATAGACGTCCGTTTAATAGAAAGGACGCGCACCGGCTCGTTTGAGGGCCGGGGCATGGGTGTGGGTGTGCTTGAGGTCTTCACGCAACTCGGTAATCAAATTGCAGATCGCCCGACTGCTGTCGAGCTTGTTCGCGCAAATGCCGGTGACCACCAAGTCGACCCGGTCATGGTCGATCTCGTGATAAACCTTCACCGTCAGCGAGGCGTCTGGCGCCTTGGTGACTTCACAGCGCTTAGGCAGAAAACTTCCTTCAATAATGCCGCGTAATTCCAGATCCGAAAGCATGGCCGACCTCTCCTTTTATGAGATTGCCAATCGATTGTTATCAATATTCTTTATTCGTACGGCTGGCGAACGCGGTGACACGCTCGCCGTTTGCGCCTGACCAGCCCTGGCAGACGGCTTTGCTTACCCAGCGTACTAGGCTCGCTCGAAATGCGTTGGATCCTTTCCTCATAAGCGACGACATTACTTATATAAGTTACGTGGCAGACCGCCATCAACCCTCCCGTTTGAGGTATGAACCGTCGTGCTTGTAGCTCATTCAGAGTTGTAACAGGATCTTATAAAGCATTAAACGTGCCGCCATACGCACTGCCCTGCGCCCCAGACAAATCGGGGCTTTCGGACAAAATTACGTGCCGTCGATTCATGCGTCTTGCAATGAGCCTCCCTTGGCATCATGCAAATTGAAAGACCGCTCGCTATAAGTGCCCGCAACAAACTTTTTGACGCCTTCATAACCACTATCCAAACGGATGAATGTAACTAAATTAAACAGTCTTTAGGTTAAACGTTTAACCTGTCTGAGCAGCCACTCGTTCAGCAACATGCCGCAAACTATCGAAGTTGATATTGGCCCCGGAGTTGATCGCCACCCATGTTTGCCCCTGGAGGCCAGTCTTCCCGACATACTTGCGGATACCGGCGACAGCCAGGGCACCTGAAGGCTCAGTGATCGAGCGCGTATCGTCGTAGATCAGCTTGATGGCACTGCACAGTTCGTCATTGCTGACGGTGATCACTTCATCCACATGGTGCCGGCAGATTTCAAAACCATAGGCGCCGATCTGGGCCACGGCCGTGCCATCGGCAAAGCTGTCGACACTCGGCAACACCACCCGGCTCCCAGCGCGCAAGGCTGCCAGCAGGCAACTGGAGCCTTCGGGCTCGACGCCGATGATGCGCACTTCGGGCCGCAGGTATTTCACGTAGGCCGCGATACCGGCGATCAACCCGCCGCCGCCCACCGGGACGAAGATCGCGTCCAGCGGGCCCTGCTGCTGACGCAGCACTTCCATCCCCACTGTGCCCTGCCCGGCAATCACGTCCGGGTCGTCGAACGGCGAAACAAACGTACTGCCGGTGGCCTCGGCCAATTGCAACGCATGGGCCAAGGCGAACGGAAAGCTGGCCCCATGCAACACCGCCTCGCCGCCTCGGGAGCGTACGCCCAACACTTTCAGCTCCGGGGTGCTGCACGGCATGACAATCGTCGCCTTGATCCCCAACTCCCGCGCCGCCAATGCCACGCCCTGGGCATGATTACCCGCAGAAGCAGTGATCACGCCTCGCGCCTTTTGCTCGGCACTGAGCTGCATCAGTTTGTTGTAGGCGCCTCGAATCTTGAAGGAAAAGGTCGGTTGCAGGTCCTCACGCTTGAGCAGGATCTGATTGCCCAGCAATGCCGACAGCGCCGGCGCCACCTGCAACGGCGTACGCACCGCCAGGTCGTAGACCGGGGCGGCCAGGATCTTCTTCACGTAGTGCTCAAGCAATCCCGAATCTTGGGGCTGGCTCGCCGGGCGGGTACTCATGGATGTCTCCTGGGTGTTTACAAGGCCCTGGAGACGGAAAAACAAAACCCGCCTCTAGGGCGGGTTTGGGTGCAGCCGTGTGCTATCCCGCCAAATGAGGAATGGCGGTAATAATGCTTGGCTGGCAACGAAAGGTTTGAAATGTCATGAATCAAAATTAACCGGCGCCATCCGGCAAGTCAATGGCGAAACGCCAGGCTTTACGCGAAGCATACGAAACGTATACGCTTTGTATATCAACCCTGCACAGTGAAGCTTATGGGCATCGTCAAGATCACCGACCAATTGCACGAACAACTCCGTCTGGCCAGCGCCACCATGGACCGTTCCATCAACGCCCAGGCCGAGTTCTGGATCAAGATCGGCCTGCTCGCCGAGCTCAATCCGCACCTGGCCTATAACGACCTGATCAACAAGCTGTTGCTGGACAAACCCGACCTGATCCGGGGGCGCGCGCAATGATCAAGACGGCGGAACAACTCGCGGTGATGCGCGAATCCGGTCGCCTGTTGGCCCAGGTGTTTACCATGCTCGACGGCTTTGTCGCCGCCGGCCAGTCGACCCTGGAGATCGACAGCGCCGTCGAAGCTTTCATCCGCAACGACCTGCAATCGCGGCCGGCGAGCCTGGGCCAGTACGACTACCCCTTCTGCATCAACACCTCGATCAACGAGGTGGTGTGCCATGGCATGCCGAGCGCCAAAGCCGTGCTCAAGGATGGCGACATCGTCAATATCGACATCACCCTGGAAAAAGGCGGTTTCATTGCCGACTCCAGCAAGATGTACATGATCGGCAACGTCGCGCCCAAGGCCCGGCGCCTGGTGGAAATGACGTTTGAGGCCATGTGGGCCGGGATCCGCCAGGTCAAACCCGGCGCGCGCCTGGGGGATATCGGCTACGCCATCCAGAGCCATGCCCAGAACAACGGCTACAGCGTGGTGCGTGAATATTGCGGGCACGGCATCGGCCGCGAGATGCACGAGGACCCGCAGGTCCTGCACTTCGGCCGCCCCGGTACCGGGCTCGAACTGCGTGAAGGCATGGTGTTTACCATTGAGCCGATGCTCAACCAGGGCAGCGCCAAGGTGCGCAGCTTGAAGGATGGCTGGACGGTGGTGACGCGGGACAACAGCTTGTCGGCGCAGTGGGAACATACCGTGGCGGTGACGCGGGATGGGTTTGAGGTGTTGACGTTGCAGCCGGACGTCTGAATGGCGCACATCCCCTGTGGGAGCGGGCTTGCTCGCGAAAGCGGTGTGACAGTCGCCATCTACAGTGACTGATCCACCGCTTTCGCGAGCAAGCCCGCTCCCACATTTAGACCTCAGTGATATTCAGGATTTTAGTCATACTGCCTTGTCACCACTCCCCGCAATCCGCTTCAACCCCAGCACCATCAACCCCGCCCCGAGTCCCATCGCGGCCATGAACAACGGGTACGAAATCCACCACGGCGTGCCCGCCGTCATCATGCTGAACTCCGACATCCCGCCCACGCTGGCGATCAGGTTCAACGGCAGGAACACCACGTTGATCAGCGTCAGCTTGCGCAGCAGGTTGTTCATGCTGTTGTTCATCAGGTTGCCCCGGGCGTCGATCAGCCCGGAGAACACGTTGGAGTAAATCTCCGCCTGCTTGTAGCACTGGTTGTTCTCGATAATCAGGTCATCGATCAGGCCCAGTGTTTCAGCGCTGAAATGTTCCTTTTCCCCATGGTTGCGCAGGCGCGTCAGCACCGCGCCGTTGCTGTGCAGGGCGTTGATGTAATAGATCAGGCTTTCGCTGAGGTTGAACATCTGCATCAGGTGGCGATTGCTCATCGATGCATTGAACTGCTGCTGCAGTTCCCGGGCGACCATCTTGATCACCTTGAGGTGGCCCAGGTAGTGATGGATGTTGTTGAGCAGCAAGTCCAGCAACACATCCAGCGGCGTGCGCAATGGCCGGCGCGCCCCCAGCCCGGAAAGCTGGCTGTCGTCGGTGGCGATCACCAGGAGTTGGTCCCCGGAAAACAACAGGCCGCAGGACGATACTTCAAACACCAGGTTGCCGCCGCCGGAATAGTTCTCCGGGCGCTTCCAGATCAGGAACAGGTTATCGGGGTGGAACTCGATGCGCGACACTTCGTCCGGGTCCAGCGCCGAAGCCAGGGCGTGTTCATCGAGCTTGTAGCAGTCGCGCAGGTACTTGCGCTCGTGGGGGTCAGGATTGCTGAACAGCAAGACATCCCCGCCGTCCCCCAGGCTGTTGTACAACTTGCCATCGGTTAATTCAAAGCGCTGGATCATCGCGCGTCACCACACCTGGCCTTGACGCTTCAACTCCAGGCGTCGCACGAACTCTTCCAGTACCAGGGAATACAAGTCGTCTTGCAGGTAGGCATCTTCGATGCCGGCGTCCATGTTGGGGTTATCGTTGACCTCGATCACCACCACCTTGTCGCCGGACTGCTTGAGGTCGACGCCGTACAGGCCGTCGCCGATCAGGTTGGCGGTTTTTACCGCCAGTTCCACCACCGCCTTGGGGGCTTCGTGAACCGCCAGGGTACGGCACTCGCCGTTGATGTCCTGGCCGATGGCCTTGTGGTTGTAGATCTGCCAATGCCCCTTGGACATGAAGTACTGGCAGGCAAAGATCGGTTTGCGGTTGAGGACGCCGATGCGCCAGTCGTACTCGGTGTAGAAAAATTCCTGGGCCAGCAGCAACACGGAATGCTCGAACAGTTCGGCGGTGGCGGTCAGCAGCGCTTGCTGGCTTTCGACCTTGATCACGCCGCGGGAGAAACACCCGTCGGGGATCTTCAGCACCAGCGGGAAGCCGAGGCGCTCACCCACCCTTTCGAAATCTTCGGGTCGCTCCTTGTAGAGAATTTCGGTGGCGGGCATGCCCAGTTGATGGCTTTTCAGCAGGTCCGTGAGGTAGACCTTGTTGGTACAGCGCAGGATCGAGGCCGGGTCGTCCATCACCACCAGCCCTTCGCTTTCGGCCTTTTTCGCGAAGCGGTAGGTGTGGTTGTCGACGCTGGTGGTCTCGCGGATCAGCAGGGCGTCGTATTCGGCCAGGCGGGCGTAGTCCTTGCGTTCGATCAGTTCCACGTCGATGCCGAGCCCCTTGCCGACCCGGACGAAATTTTCCAGGGCGCGGGCGTTGGACGGCGGCAGTTGTTCCTGCGGGTCGTGCAGGATCGCCAGGTCATAGCGGGCCAGACGGCGGGAGCGCGGTTGACGCCAGATCTTGCGGCTGAAGTTGTCCAGGGCATTCGCGAATTGGTCTTCCTGGTCATCACGCAACTTGTGCAATACGCCAGACTTGATGCCTTCGATGTGCCAGCCGTTATTCTTGCGAAACTCAACTAACAGGATCGGACAGGGAAACGCTTCAAACAATTGGCGGGCCAGATCCTGCAAGGGTTCAATATTGGTCCGGCCAAAGTAAAGTGTCAGGGTAAAGCCTTCAGTGTTGCTGTAGAGATGATGACTCAAGGTTTTATCGAGGGTTTTATCCAGGTCATCCAGGGCCAGGCCGTACAGGGACTTTTTCGTCAGTTCGCTGATGGTGCGCACCGACGGAATCACCTTGTGCCCCCGCGCCTCGGCCAGCAGCGAGCAGTAGTAGCCGTGCCCCAGGTACTTGTAGCTGCGGCACAGGTTGATCACCTGCACGCGCTTGCCCGTCTCGTTTTCCCGGGTTTGCTCAAGGTATTCCTGGGCGGTGACGATGTCTTCGCTGGGGAAGTACGAGGCCCAGTCTTCCTTGCGCTCGACAATGATTACGACTTGACTTGCACTCTTGGGAGGGCTGGAAAAATAACCGTTGGAAGTTATTGTCGCCGCCACTGTTTGCTCGGATACTTCACGCCAATGACCTTGTACCGCTGACATATTGATTGATCCGCTTTAGAGAACTAGACCTTTTCTATTAAGCACGATCTTTTAGAGAAGTCCCGTTTCGTTACGCAACTTTTACGGCGGTCACATGGCTCTTTCCTTTCGCGTTGCAACACCCGATGACGTGCCTGCATTGGTGGCATTGGAACAGCACTGTTTCACCACGGACCGGCTCTCCACCCGCAGCTTCCAGTGGATGGTCAGTCGCGCCCACGGGCAACTGCTGGTGGCAGAAAAACACGGCGAATTGCTGGGCTACGCCCTGGTGTTGTTCCATCGTGGCACCTCCCTGGCGCGCCTGTACTCCATCGCCATCGCCGAGTCTTCCCGGGGCCTGGGCCTGGGCAAACAACTGCTGACGCGCATCGAAGCCTGTGCGGTGGAGCATGACTGCGCCTACCTGCGCCTGGAAGTGCGTACCGACAACCCCGGCGCCATCGCCCTGTATGAGCGCAACGGCTACCGGCGCTTTGCCCTGGTCAACGACTACTACGAAGACCACGCCCCGGCCCTGCGCCTGGAGAAACGCATCCTCCAGCACCAGGACGCGCGCGCCTTGAGCGTGCCCTATTACCAGCAAACCACCGACTTCACCTGCGGCGCCGCCAGCCTGCTGATGGCCATGGGTGCCCTGGAACCTGCGCGGGTGGCCCAGCGCCGGGAAGAACTGCAGATCTGGCGCGAGGCAACCACCGTGTTCATGACCGCCGGCCATGGCGGCTGCAGCCCCCAGGGTTTGGCGCTGGCCGCCTGGCGCCGGGGCTTTCGGGTGCGCATGCAGGTCAATGTCAGCGGGCCGTTGTTTCTCGACGGGGTGCGTGATCAGCATAAAAAAGACGTCATGCGTTTGGTGCATGACGCCTTCGAGGAAGAGTTGGCCTTGAGCGACGTTGAGCAAGTGCTCGGCGGCCCGCTGGATTTACCCCAGGTGCTGCGCGAAGGCGGCCAGCCGCTGGTGTTGATCAGCAGCTACCGCCTGACCCGCTCCAAGTCGCCCCACTGGGTAATCGTCACCGACTGCGACGAAGACTTCGTGTACCTGCACGACCCGGACGTGGATCACAGCCAGCACCGCCAGCCCATGGACTGCCAGCATCTGCCGGTCAGCCATGGGGAGTTCGAGCGAATGTGCCGGTTCGGCAATAACAAATTGCGGGCAGCGGTGGTGGTGTTCAGGCGACTTGCTTGATCCCGGCCTTGGCTTCCAGTTCGCGCACCAGCGGTAATACACGCTTGCCGAAGTATTCCACTTCTTCCTGAAAGTGCAGGAAGCCGGCCAGTACCAGGTCCACGCCGACCGCCTTCAAGGCGACGATGCGCTCGGCAATCTGCTGCGGGGTGCCGATCAGGTTGGTCTTGAAGCCGTCGTTGTATTGCACCAGATCCTCGAAGGTCGACTTGGCCCAGTTGCCCTCACCTTCCGGTGACGCCTTGCCCGCCTGTTTCGCCGCATCGCCAAACGCGTTGACGGCTTCCGGGTCGGCCTGCTCGATGATTTGCGCGAGCACGGCGCGGGCTTCTTCCTCGGTGTCGCGAGCGATCACAAACGCATTCACACCGACTTTCACCGAATGGTTATTGGCCGCCGCCTTGGCGCGAATGTCATCGACCTGAGCCTTGATGCCTTCCGGGGTATTGCCGTTGGTGAAGTACCAGTCCGACACCCGTGCCGCCATGTCCCGCGCGGCCCGCGAACTGCCACCCTGGAAGATTTCCGGGTGGGGCTCGCCCAGTGGCTTGGGCTTGAGGCTGTAGTTGTCGAAGCGGTAGAAATCACCCCGGAAGGTGAAGTTGTCCTGGGTCCAGATGCCTTTCAGGGCGCGGATGAATTCCTCGGAGCGGCGATAACGCTCGTCGTGCTCCAGCCAGTGTTCGCCGATGGCCTGGAATTCACCCTTGAACCAGCCGCTGACGATATTGACGGCAACGCGGCCGTTGGTGAGTTGGTCGATGGTTGCCAGTTGCTTGGCCGCCAGCGCAGGTTGCCAGGGGCCTGGCAGGATTGCCGCGATCACCTTGAGCTTGGTGGTGGCCGCCAGCAACGCGTGGCTGAACGCGACCGACTCATGCTGGTATTCGGCGCCATAACCGGCGGTGAAACGAATCTGTGTCAGGGCGTATTCAAAGCCGGCTTCTTCAGCCAACTGCGCCAGCTTGCGGTTGTAGTCGATGCCCCAATGGGTGCGCTGTTCGATCTTGCTAACCACCAGCCCCCCGCTGACGTTGGGCACCCAGTAGGCAAATTTGACGGCTTGCTGACTCATTGGACTGTACCTCGCGGATTGGCATGTACGAGGTGTGGAGCAGCAACTGTGCCAGTGGGCGTGAGAGGCCCGCACTACCGGCCTTCGAGCGCGGAAACAGGCGAAAAGCAGCCTGTTCCGAGCTGTCGTGGATTGCAGCGGTTTGTCGTTTTGCTGTTGCAGGAACAACAGTTGAATCGGCACCCGTCCCGTAAATACGTGCCTTCGCGCCCGGCATGGACCGTGCAATAGCTCACCTATCTCACTGCCCAGGAACCGTCCCCATGACCGAACATCACGTGATCAATCCACTGTCCACCGGCGTCGATTATCACGCCCTGGCCGAACGCTTCCGGCCGATTTTCCAGCGCATCGCCGAGGGTGCCGTAGAGCGCGAACAAACCCGCGCCCTGCCCTACGAGCCGATCCAATGGCTCAAGCAAGCCGGCTTTGGCGCCGTGCGCGTCCCGGTGGAATACGGCGGTGGCGGCGCCTCCCTGCCCCAGCTATTCGAACTGCTGATCGAACTGGCCGAAGCCGACTCCAACGTGCCCCAGGCCCTGCGCGGGCACTTCGCGTTTGCCGAAGACCGCCTGAATGCCGCCCCCGGCGCGGCGCGAGACCTCTGGTTCAAACGCTTTGTCGACGGTGACATCGTGGGCTGCGCCTGGACCGAAATCGGCAGCGTGGCCATCGGCGATGTCGTCACTAAAGTCAGCCCCGACGGCGACAAATGGAAACTCAACGGTGAAAAGTTCTACAGCACCGGCAGCCTGTTTTCCGACTGGATCGACGTCTACGCCCAACGCAGCGACACCGGCGGCGATGTGATTGCCGCCACCCGCACCCGCCAGCCCGGCGTGGCGCAAAGCGATGACTGGGACGGCTTTGGCCAACGTACCACCGGCAGCGGCACCTCGCGTTTTACCGATGCGGTGGTGGAGGCGGAAAACGTCATCGACTTTGCCACGCGCTTCAAATATCAGACTGCGTTCTATCAGTTGGTGCTGCTCGCCACCCTCGCCGGCATCGGCCGCGCGGCCCTCAAGGATGTGGCGCATCAGGTGCGCAGCCGCAAACGGATCTACAGCCATGGCAATGCCGCCCATGTGAGCCAGGACTCGCAGATTCAGCAGGTGGTGGGTGAAGTTGCAGCACTGGTATACGCCGCCGAAGCCAGCGCATTGAAAGCCGCAGTTCCAGCGCAGCGGGCTTATGTGGCGCGGTTCGGTGGGGACGATGCCGTGGAGCACGAAGCCAATGTGGCCGCCGAAATCGAATCAGCCACGGCGCAGGTGGTGGTCTCGGAACTGATCCAGCGCGCCACCACTGAACTGTTCAACGCACTGGGGGCTTCGGATGTGCGCCAGGGCAAAGCCCTCGACCGGCACTGGCGCAACGCCCGCACCGTGTCGTCCCACAACCCGGTGATCTACAAGGCGCGGATTGTCGGCGACTGGGTGATCAACCGCACCGAGCCGCCGTTCGTGTGGCAGATCGGCAATGGGCCGGCGCGTTAAAACGCCAGCTTGAAGCCGATCATCACCAGCATGAACGCCAGGCAAGGACGCAATATCCCGTCCGGAACCTTGCCGGCCATGTGGCTGCCGACATAAATCCCCGGCAGCGAGCCCAGCAACAGGAAGCCCAGCAGGGTCCAGTCCATGTTGCCCATGCTGGCGTGCCCTAGGCCGGCGACCAGGGTCAGCGGCACGGCGTGGGCGATTTCGGTACCCACCAGGCGCTTGGTGGCCAGGAACGGGTACAGGATAAACAGCGCCACCGTGCCCAGGGCACCGGCGCCGATGGAGGTCAGGGCCACCATGGTGCCGAGGACAGCGCCGGTGATGATGGTCAGCGCATTGAGGTTGCGCGGCGCCATCTTGTAGTCGTCGCCGGCATGCCGCTGGGCAAAGGCCAACAGCTTGTTCTTGAACAGGATCGCCGTGGCCGTCAGCAGCAAGACCACGCCCAGGGACTGCTTGATCACCGCGTTCAAGGCGGCGGGGTCGGTGTCCAGGCTCTTGAGAAACCACAAGGTCAGCAACACGGCGGGCACGCTGCCCAGGGTCAGCCAGCCGGTGATGGTCCAGTCGATGTTGCGATTCTTGCTGTGAACCAGCACCCCGCCGGACTTGGTGATGGCGGCGTACAACAGGTCGGTGCCCACGGCGGTGGCCGGGTTGATGCCGAACCAGAGCAGGATCGGCGTCATCAACGAGCCCCCGCCTACACCGGTCATTCCCACGATAAATCCAACAATCAGGCCAGCAATCGAGAAACCAAAATTACCTACATCCATTACCACTACCTGCGGCCTTATAAAATTCTGGCCGCAGCATAGCGATTTTTCTTATAACTACTTATATCAAAACGATCTGACTTTATGCCTTTCTGGTCAGCCGCTGGCTGCGATAAGCCTGGGTCTGGTACGGAAACGCAACCGTCTCACGGCCGCGCAAGGCCGGATGCGTGTTGATCAGCGACTGCAACTGCTCAGTGACCTGCGCCTTTTCTGCCGGTGGCAATGCGGCGATAAAGCTCACGGAAAGGAAGCGGTCCATGATCACTTCCTGGGGGCTGCCGACATGGCTGTAGGGGAAGCAGGTCATTTCGGGGGCGGAAAAATACTCGCCGGTAAAGGCCTCGCGCCAACGTCCGGTATGAAAGCGCGGTGTGTCGCCCTCGTAGGGCGTGATGATTTCGGTGATGGCCGCGACCCAGTCCACCGACTCATCCCGCACATTCCAGATCAACCCCAGGCGACCGTCCGGCTTGAGCACCCGGTGAATTTCCGCCAGGGCCGCTTCCGTGGAAAACCAATGGAACGCCTGGGCGCACACCAGGGCATCAGCGGTGGCCGCCTCCAGGGGGATGGCTTCAGCGGTGCCCGACAGCAGGCGCACCTGGGGCAGCAGTTTGTGCAACTGCGCCCCCATTGCCTCCACCGGCTCCACTGCGATCAACGTCGGCGCCACGGTGCTGAGCAAGCGGGTGAACTTGCCGGTGCCGGCGCCCAGGTCGATGACCGTGGAGTGGGGATTGATCTGCAGGGCGTCGGTGAGCCAACCCGTGAGTTGCCGTGGATAGTCCGGCCGGCCTTGGGCGTACGTGACGGCCTGAGTAGAGAAACCCTGTTGAGCAGACTTGTGAACACCGGTCATCGTCAATCTCTCCTCTGGTAGTGCGGGGGCCCACAGTGTGCGCCCTTGAAGATTTATTTTCTAATCGCTGCATCCGTTTGCGCGTGCCGTGGGTAGTACAGGTAGCAGCGCCTTGCTGCCCCTATGGAGAGACACCGATGAACGCCAAAGCCCTGTTCTGCGTGACCTGCCTGTTCGCCGCTGCACCGACTGCCTTTGCCCAGACCGGTTTACCCGACAGCATAAAGGTGCCGGACGGCCACAAGGTGACCATGGAAACCACCGGAGTCGGCGAAATCACCTACGAATGCCGGGACAAGGCCAATGCTGCCGGCCAGACCGAATGGTTTTTCGTCGGTCCCAAGGCGGTGCTCAATGACCGCAGCGGCCAGCAGGTCGGTAGCTACTTCGGCCCGCCGGCCACCTGGCAGGCCAAGGACGGTTCGAAAGTCACCGGCACCCAGTTGGCCGTGGCGCCGTCCAGCCCTGGCAACCTGCCTTATCAACTGGTCAAGGCCAACCCCGCCGAAGGCAAGGGCGCGATGAGTGGCGTCGCGTATATCCAGCGGGTGGCCCTCAAGGGCGGCGTGGCGCCAGGCACGGAATGCACGGCGGCCAACAAGGGCAAGCAGGAAGTGGTCAAGTACCAGGCCGACTACATCTTCTGGGCGGCCAACTGACCAGATTCGTCTACGCTGCTGCCAAAGCGCCCCGGGCTCACCGCCGGGGCCTCCACCTGGAAACCTGTCTTTGCCTGAAGCCGATTTTGACTATCAAGCCTGCCTGCTGGCCTGTGCCCGTGGCGAACAACCGGCCTTGCGCCGGCTGTATCAACAGGAAAGCAGCCGGCTGCTGGGGGTCGCGTTGCGCATCGTGCGTGACAAGGCGGTGGCCGAAGATATCGTGCATGACGCCTTCATCAAGGTCTGGAACGGCGCGGCCAGTTTTGACCCGCACAGAGGCTCGGCCCGCGGCTGGGTATACAGCGTGACCCGGCACCTGGCGCTAAATGCCGTGCGCAGCAATGGACGCGAGGTGCCCCTCAGCGAAGAGCATGAAAGCGCAGAGCGCGCTGACACCTTCGACTATCAGGCGCACTCGGCGCGGATCTACAGCTGCCTCGAACAACTCGACCCGGCCCGCCGCAACTGCATCCTGCATGCGTATGTAGACGGTTATTCCCACAGCGAAATCGCGCACAAACTCGGCACCCCGCTGGGTACCGTGAAAGCGTGGATCAAACGCAGCCTCGCGGCATTGCGTGAGTGCATGGCATGAACAGCATCGACGAACTGGCCAGCGAATATGTGCTGGGCACCTTGCCCATCGAGCAACGCACCGAGGTGGAACAGCGCCTGGCCACCGATGCCGACTTGCGTGCGGCAGTGGACGCCTGGGAACAGCGCCTGCTGCCACTGACTGGACAGGCCGCCCCGGCAACGCCTTCGGTGTATTTATGGCGACGCATCGAGCGCAGCCTGGGGCATTCAGCCACCCGGGACTCGTCGGTCTCATGGTGGAACAGGCTGGCGTTGTGGCGCGGACTGGCCGGCGCCGGCATCGCGGCGAGCCTGGTATTGGCGACACTGCTGTTGACCCGTACGGCCGCCATCAACCCGACCGCGTATGTGGTGGTGCTGGTAGCCCCGCAAAACCAGGCCCCGGGCTGGGTAATCCAGGCGAGCAATACCCAGGAAATCCAGCTGATTCCCCTGGGCATCATGGAAGTACCGGCAGACAAGACGCTGCAGTTCTGGACCAAGGGCGAAGACTGGCAAGGCCCGGTGTCGCTGGGCTTGGTCAAGCCTGGACAGACGTTATCTGTGCCCCTGGACAAACTCCCGCCACTGGCGCCGAACCAGCTGTTTGAGCTGACCCTGGAAAATCCCGGCGGGTCGAAAACCGGCAAGCCGACAGGTCCGATTCAGGCAATTGGCCGGGCCGTTAAAGTAATCTGAACGTAATGCAATGTTGTGGAAGGCCAGTTCGCGCATGTGCATTACATCTCGGGGCTATGGCGTCACCATTGCGCTATAGAATCGGGCTCGGAAACCCGGCTCCCTGGACCCTTCATGCCCTCAAAAACCCGTTCGCTGCTGATTCTCGCACTTGTCGTCATCTTCACCGGCATCGGCGCCGGCCTGGGCGGCATGCTCCTCGCCTTGCTGCTGCACGGCATCCAGCATCTGGCCTACGGCTACAGCCTCGACAGCCTGATCAGCCATGAAACCTTTTTGCTCGGCGTCACCGCCGCCGCGCCCGAACGCCGGGTGCTGGTGCTGATCACCTGTGGCCTGGTGGCCGGTGTGGGTTGGTGGTTGATCTACCGCTATGGCCGCCCGTTGGTGAGCATCAAGCAAGCGGTCTCCGCCCAGGCACCGATCATGCCGCCCAAGACCACCCTCGCCCACGCCGTGCTGCAAATCATCACTGTGGCCCTCGGCTCGCCATTGGGCCGTGAAGTGGCGCCACGGGAAGTCGGCGCGCTGGCCGCCACCTGGTTGTCACAACGGGCGCGACTGGCGCCGGACATGCACCGGCTGATCGTCGCCTGCGGTGCAGGCGCCGGGCTGGCGGCGGTGTACAACGTGCCGTTGGGCGGCGCGGTGTTTGTGCTCGAAGTGTTGGTGGGTGTGTTCAGTTGGCCGGCGGCAGTGATTGCGTTGGCCACCTCGGCCATCGGCGCGTCGGTGGCCTGGATTGGCTTGGGCGCAGAGGCGCAATACGTGGTGCCGCACTTTGTGCTCAGCCCTGGCTTGATCGCCTGGGCGCTGGGCTGCGGGCCGGTGTTTGGCCTGGCCGCCTACGGATTCACCCGGTTGACCGGCGCGGCCCGCAGCAACGCCGCCCGTGGCTGGCGGTTGCCGGTACTGTCGTTGATCAACTTCACGATCATCGGGGGCCTGGCGATTTTCCTGCCGCAGATCCTCGGCAACGGCAAGGGCCCGGCGCAACTGGGCTTTGACAATGAGCTGACCATCGGCCTCGCCGCGGTGCTGCTAGTGGTCAAGGTACTGATCACTGCGAGCAGCCTGCGCGCCGGTGCCGAAGGCGGTTTGCTGACCCCGGCGCTGGCCAACGGCGCCCTGCTCGCCATCATCCTCGGCGGCGCCTGGAGCCTGCTGTGGCCCGGCGTGCCGCTGGGGGCTTTCGCGATCATCGGTGCGGCGGCGTTCCTGGCATCGAGCATGAGCATGCCGTTGACGGCAATCGTGCTGGTGGCGGAATTCACCCGCATCGACCATGACTTCCTGGTGCCGATCATTCTCGCGGTTGCAGGTTCGATGTGCATGAGCAAGCTGTGCGTCCTGTGGGAAAAGCGCTGAAGAAGCTGGATTAAAACCCCGACACGCGCCATCCTCCGCGCTTTAAGCCGCCCCATCAGCGGCGTTCCACGCACAAAGGATATGCCCATGCACGACCAACCCCTCGCCCCCGCCGATTTCGAGTTCATCGACGACACCCTGCTCAAGTACGGCGACGACCATTCGGTGCTGAACCTGGCCGAGCTTAACGGTTACTTCACCGCCCTGGTTTCAAGCCCCGCGCAGGTGGAGGTTGCCGAATGGTTCCCCGGTATCTTTGGTGGGCAGAACCCGGATTGGGAAAGCCCGGAAGAAGCTGGCCAGTTCCTTGAACTGTGCGTGCGCCATATGAACGCCATTGCCACGCAACTGGCGACCGACGCCCAGGGTTTCAAGGCACGTTTCGAGGAAACCGAGCATCAGGACCAGCCACTGACCCTGGCGGAAGAATGGTGCTTTGGTTATATCCGTGGCGCCGCTATCGGCAACTGGCCAGAGCTGCCTGCCGAACAGGCCGGGCAACTGGAAAAGATTTCCTGGTGCGCCGAGCAGGACAACTTTGAACTGCCGGCAGACCTGGATGTAAATGCCCATCAGCAACGGGTAGCCGCTATCGAACCGGCCGCCCGTGCGTTGCACGACTACTGGTTGGCCCAGCGCTGATTGAGCGTGTGCTGAACGCAACACCTGTGGCGAGGGAGCTTGCTCCCTCGCCACATTTTGTTTTGCCTCCGGGTTCAGTTGCCGCTAGTTGAAATCGACGTCAAACGCCTGATAGAACGCATTGCCGGTGTTGGCCACGATCCACATCAACACCAGCACATGCCGGCCCTTCTTGCCCTTGGGCAATGTCACCTGATGTTCAACCTTGGCCTTCAGTTCAGCCGAGTGCTGGTAATACGGCACCTGGGTATAGAAGTCCTCGAAGAACGGTTTGGGCTCCAGTTGAGCGCGGCTGATGCGCTGCTTGGGGTCCCAACCGTCCTTGGTGATCAACCAGCGATAGCCACGGGTCACGTGCGCGGCGGTGTAAGCCCACTGCACCTTGAATACCTGGCCGGCTTCAACATTCAACAACGGCCAGTTAAACGGGGTGTTGAGCTTCTTACCCATTTCTTCGTCGGTGAAGTTCACGCAGTCGCGGGCATCGGTCTTGCCGCCGCTGAGGATGTGCCCGTCGGCGGGGGGCGTGACGCTCTGATCGTCAGTTTCGTAAGGTGCCGGAAACGGGCCGGCGTTGAGGGCCGGGAAGTTCTTGCCGCCTTCCATTTCGTTGACTTGCCAGTTTTCCAGCAGGCCACGCTCTACCGCCACCGAGCCACGACTGGCGGGTGTCACGACGCGACCATGCCTGAGTTGAGTCTGGGGTTTGTTCATTTCAGTCACTCCTTGATTGAAGACTTCCCCTCATGGGAAGCGCCTTGAACTTAGCCCACCTCGCCGGGTTGTCTACCCGACGCTTCTGTCAGACAAATCGCGTCAAGTCCTTGTTTTGCAGAGTTTTCGCACTGGTCTTGCACCAGAGTTATCGTCGGTCCTACCCTGCGACAGGCGATCGGACTACAGCCGCCGTCCATGAACGCCTGGCCTCAGGTGTTGAGGATCATCTCAAACCCGCCATAGATCATCCGTTGCCCATCAAACGGCATCGGATTGACGTCTGCCTTCAGGCGCGGGTCTTCCATCACCTTGCTCATCCCGGCGTCACGCACCTGCCGCGACGGCCAGACGATCCAGGAAAACACCACGGTTTCATCCTCCTTGAGCTTGACCGCCATGGGAAACGAGGTCACCTGCCCCTGGGGCACGTCATCGCCCCAGCACTCGATGATATTCAGCGCGCCATGGTCCTTGAACACCACGGCGGCGGCCTTGGCATGCTGGATGAATTGTTCGCGGTTTGCGGTGGGCACCGCGATGACACAGCCATCTACGTAAGACATGATCACTCTCCTGATTCGACGGGTTGTTGTGCCTGTAGTCGATCCATCAGGCGCTCAATCGACATCAACGTGGGAAATGTCGACCAGTGGTGTGTTATCGATTGCGATGCCGGGCCGATTCTTGATATGACAGGCGCCTTCAACAACAAAGCCCACTCAAAGGACTGACCCGCCATGACCGCCCACGCTACCGCCTTCCACGCCCTGCACCATGCTCAACTGTTTATCCTGCCCAACGTCGCCGATGCCGGCGGCGCGCGCCTGGTGGCGCAACTGGGCAGCCAGGCCGTCGCCACCAGCAGCGCGGCCGTTGCCTGGACCCACGGCTACAAGGACGGCAATCAGCTGCCGCTGCCGCTGCTGGTCAGCACCGTGCAATCCATCGCCCGGGTGATTGACGTGCCGCTGAGCGTGGACATCGAGGCCGGTTATTCCGACGACCCGGAGCACGTGGGCCGGGTGATCAAGGCCGTAATCGACGCGGGCGCCATCGGCGTCAATATCGAGGACGGTGCCGGCACCCCTGAACTGCTGGCCCGCAAGATCGAAGTCGCCCGTCGTGTGGCGGACAGCTGTGGCGTGAAGCTGTTTATCAATGCCCGCAGCGACGTGTATTTGAAAGGATTGGCCCCGGAGCCACAGCGCCTTGAAGAACTCCTCAAGCGCGCCGCGTTGTACCAGGGCGCAGGCGCCGACGGGCTGTTTGCCGCCGGCATCCACCTGGAGCACGAAATCCAGCAGCTCTGCCAGGCGACCAACTTGCCGGTCAACGTGCTGGCCTGGGCCGGCCTGCCCGCGCCCGAGACGCTGCAAGCCTTGGGCGTACGCCGCCTCACGGCCGGCTCGAGCATCGCCGAATTCCTGTATGGCGCCATGCACAGCCTGGCCGAAGGCTTCCTGCGTACCGGGCAACTGGATACGCACGCGCTCAAGGCGTTCACCTATGGCGACATGAATGGCCGCATGGCGCCATAACCCGCGACTCTGAACGATCCCCGCTCGACAACGGTAGCGTGTTTGGCCGATTATTCGTGTCCGCCAAACGCCACCCGCCTTGAAGCAGGAGCCTTGTACCTTGAGTTCGCAGAAAACCGTGACCGTTACACCGCCCAACTTTCCATTGAACGGCAAGGTAGCGCCCCCCGGCTCCAAATCCATTACCAACCGTGCCTTGCTGCTGGCGGCCCTGGCCAAGGGCACCAGTCGCTTGAGCGGCGCGCTGAAAAGCGATGACACTCGTCACATGTCGGTGGCCCTGCGGCAGATGGGCGTGGTGATCGATGAACCGGACGACACCACGTTCGTCGTCACCAGCCTGGGCAAGCTGCAATTGCCGGCGCAGCCGTTGTTTCTCGGCAACGCCGGCACCGCGATGCGCTTTCTCACCGCTGCCGTGGCCACTGTACAAGGCACCGTGGTGCTGGATGGCGACGCCTACATGCGAAAGCGTCCGATCGGCCCGCTGCTCGCGACCCTCGGCCAGAATGGCATCCAGGTCGACAGCCCTACCGGTTGCCCACCCGTGACCGTCCATGGCACTGGCCGCGTGCAAGCCAAGCGTTTCGAGATCGACGGCGGCCTGTCGAGCCAGTACGTGTCGGCGCTGCTGATGCTGGCGGCGTGCGGCGAAGCGCCGATTGAAGTAGCGCTGACCGGCAAGGACATTGGCGCCCGTGGCTATGTCGACCTGACCCTGGACTGCATGCGCGCCTTCGGTGCCCAGGTGGACATCGTCGATGAAAGCACCTGGCGCGTGGCCCCGACCGGCTACACCGCCCACGACTACCTGATCGAGCCTGACGCTTCCGCCGCCACCTATTTGTGGGCCGCTGAAGTGCTGACCGGTGGCCGCATCGACCTTGGTGTCGCCCCGCAGGATTTCACCCAGCCCGATGCCAAGGCCCAGGCAGTGATCGCGCAGTTCCCGCAGATGCCGCCGGTGGTCATTGGCTCGCAGATGCAGGATGCCATTCCAACCCTCGCCGTACTGGCCGCGTTCAACAACACGCCGGTACGCTTCACCGAACTGGCCAACCTGCGGGTCAAGGAATGTGACCGGGTGCAGGCCCTGCATGACGGCCTGAATGAAATCCGTCCGGGTCTGGCGACCATTGAAGGTGATGATTTGCTGGTGGCCAGCGATCCGGCCCTGGCGGGCACCACGTGCAACGCGCTGATCGACACCCACGCCGACCACCGCATCGCGATGTGCTTTGCCTTGGCGGGCTTGAAGGTCTCGGGGATCAGGATTCAGGACCCGGACTGCGTCGGTAAGACCTATCCTGAGTACTGGAAAGAGCTGGAAAGCCTTGGGGTCCATCTGACCTGGTAAGCCGCCGGCGCCGGTAACGGGAGGGAGACTGCATGACGATTCGCCAACCCTGCCCACCCGGCGTCTGCGACTGCAATCGTGAGCAACTGCTCGACCTTCTCGGCGCCGATGCACGCATCCTGCACCTAACGCGCCAGGAAGAAAAACGCCTGCTCGAACGCCTCGAAAACCTGCAAAGCCTGCCCGACCTTGAGCGCATGCAACAGCTGATGTACCAGCAACTGGGCATTCGCGTGCATATCGCGCCGGGCCATACGGAAGTGAAGACGATGCGCGGGATTCAGATCGCTATCGATGACTTGCCGGGGTTGTGTCGCAAGACCCGGCAGTCGATTCCGGCAGCGATTCGCAAGGGAATGGAGAAACGGCCGGAGATTGCGTATCGGTTGCTGGATGCTCATGACTTGTTTCGCGAGGGTTGAGGGCCGCCTTCCATTTGCGGCGATTTTCTCGCTTGAGTCTGCGGGCCTGTTGGTATTCGAGGCGAGCCTGGGCCATCTCCTGAGTACGCGGGGGCCGAAGGCCGGCTTTGTAGCGCTTGCGTTCGTGACGAAGCAGGACGAGTTCTGCGCGCATTTGGCGGTGGCGGTGGGTATTGAGCAGGTAGAGGCTTAGCAGCGGGAACAGCAGCCCCGTTGTGTAGATAAAAGGATGGGGCTGATAGCTGTAGGTGAACAGCACAATGAAAAAGCTCATCACACAACTGCCTGCCAGTATCCAGACGCCCCAGTCACGACCTCGGAGGATAAGAAAGTTGCCCGCTGACAAGATAATGGAAGCGATACCCACATCCAGCCCCGTGTAACTACGATAAGCAGGCACGCCTCGCATGTAGGTACTACCCATCGACGACCCCGCTACCGCAAGAGCAAAAAGCGCAAACATAAAAGCACAGACTAAAACCGGAAAATAGTGAGCCATAAAAGCTCTAGGGGAATTTCTCAGTTCCATTATTCAAACTCTTCGTATAGGCCGATGGCCAGTGTCCGGATATTCCCGGAGACGCCGCTGCCTATGACACTCATGGTTGCACCCACTCCTGCCCCCGCAATCGCCGGGTCAGCATCGATCGCGGCAAACAACCGGCCGAGGTCGATACTGCCTTCGATCCGTTTGCGGGTGGTGCGATAGGCAGCTGGAAAACCGTCCTTCAAGACGCTGGAAGTCATTCCTTTACTCCTGGATTCCACGAGAACGCAAAGAGTAAGACTGAGCCGCCTGAAAGGTTGTCAGAAAGGTCCTCCTTTCCAGACTGACATTTCCCGATCACCTCTCCATAACTTGTGGGCAATCATTCCAATTGGAAAAGTACGCCCGTGCTACTAATTCCCTCTTCCCCCCGCAAACGACCACTCATCCGCCGCCGTCGTCGTAATCACTACCATCACATCCTCAGGGCTCAGCCCAATCGCAGCCTCCAGCCGCTCCACCAACACCTGGTAAAACCGCCGTTTGGTCTCGGTATCACGAGGTTTACCGCCCGTGATCGCGATAAGTACATAGTCGTGGCTGCGCGGGCCGCCCAAATAGTTGGGGTCGATGATCATCTCGCCAATTTCGTGCTGGTGGATCACGTGGAAGCGATCCGCGTCAGGAATCTTGAAGCTCTCAACCAGGGCGTCATGCAATCCCTGTGAAAGCGCTTGCAGATATTCAGGGGATTTCCCGCGATGCAGGGAGATTCGGGCGTAAGGCATGGTGGTTACTCCGCAGGATGGATGGCTGCCAACAGGTTCAGCGCCGACGCCGCTGTCGGCCAGCCGGAGTAAAACGCCAGGTGAGTGATGACTTCACCCAGTTCCTCGACGCTCAAGCCATTGCCAACCGCCCGCTGCAAGTGAAACGGTAGTTGCTCCAGACGGTACATCGCCACCAGTGCCGCCACGGTGATCAGGCTGCGCTCCCTGGGCGACAGGCCCTCGCGCTCCCAGATATCGGCGAACAGCACGTCGCGGGTCAGCTCGGTAAATTTGTTGCTCATGGACGCTCGCTCCGACAATTCAGTTGACGGGCAAAAACTAGCAAGCCAGGATCATTCCGAATATCAGATTTAATAGCATCCACCATCCCGTTTTAATGGACCATTCAATGCGCCGCCCCACCTTCGACCTTGATGTACTGCGCACCTTCGTCACCGGCGTCGAGCTGAACAGTTTTGCCAAGGCGGCGGATCGCCTGGGCCGTTCGACTTCAGCCGTCAGCGCGCAATTAAAGAAACTCGAAGAACAGGTCGGCACGCCGGTGCTGAGCAAATCCGGGCGCGGGCTGGTGCTGACGCCGGTGGGTGAAGCGCTGCTCGGCCACGCCAGGCGGTTGCTGGACCTCAATGACACTGTCTTCAGCAGCCTTAACGAAACCCAAACCGCAGGCACTTTGCGCCTCGGTTTGCAGGAGGATTTCGGCGAGCATGTGCTCAGTGACATCCTGCGGCGCTTCGCCAGGCTTTATCCGATGATCAGCCTTGAAGTGCGGATAGGCCGCAATGCCGAGCTGTTGACCCTGATCGACAGCGCGAGCCTGGACCTGGCGCTGACCTGGGAAACCGGTCAGACATCGTCCTGCCGCACCCGCCTGGGGCAAACACCCATGCACTGGATCGGGCCCCGGGACAAACCCCAACTACCGCGCTCCGAGGACGCGCCGCTGCCGCTGGTGATGTTCGAGGCACCCTGCGTATTGCGCAGCGCCGCCACCGAAGCCCTGGACCGCGCCGGCATTGCCTGGCGCATTGCCTTGACCAGCCCCAGCGTGGGTGGGATCTGGGCGGCGGTCGATGCCGGGTTGGGTGTGACCTTGCGCACCCGTATCGGTTTGCCTGCGCACCTGCGTGTACTCGACGGTCTGCCGCCGGTGCCGTCCCTTGGCTATGAATTGCATTGCAGCCATCCAGCGCCAGGCGCTGCGGCCGAACAGCTGGCAGCGCTCATACAGAGCAGCCTGGTTTAGGCGGTTTCGCAGGGTTGCAGGGTGACGAACAGTTGTCGCCCCAACTTCGCCGCCGTCTCCAGATGCTGTTCGGCAGCGCCGCTTTCCGAGTCCAGCAGCAGCTCGGATGTCAGCACTTTCGCACCGCAGTAATCAAAGATCCCATGGTCGATTTGCGTGCGCATGGCGTCGGCATAGCCGTGGCGTTCAAACACCCCTTCGTCCGCCCCGCCAACGCCCAGTAAGTGCACCTGCAAGTGGCCGAGTTTTTTCACCACCTTCGTCTCAAGGCTGTAGTCGATCGCCCAACCGTTGACGAATACCCGGTCGATCCAGCCCTTGAGCAAGGCCGGCATCGACCACCAGAAGATCGGGTACACCAGCACCAAGGCGTCGGCGCGGTCGAGTCGGGCCTGTTCGGCCAGTACGTCGGCCGGCGGCGTGGCGCGGGTGCGGTGCACTTTATGGTCGGCGGCGTTGTAGCGTGGGTCGAAACCTTCGGCGGCGAGGTCGGCGATCTCGAAGGTGTGCCCTGCGGCTGTGATGCCGGCAGCCGCCTGTTTGGCGAGGCTGTGGGTGAGGGATTGTGGGTCGTGATGGGCAACGACGATCAGCGCGTGCATGGCAATGACTCCTTCGGGGGGTGGCGATGAGCAGGCAAATTGAGTAGGCTTGAGCTAAGTTACCGTTGGTAAGTTACTTTTGGTATATAAGCATGTCAAGCGATCAATCCCCTGCCCCTCGCCGTCGCCTGTCCCGGGATGACCGGTTGCGCCAGTTGCTCGACGTGGCCTGGCAACTGGTGCGCGAAGAAGGCACCGACGCGCTGACCCTCGGGCATCTGGCCGAGTTGGCCGGCGTTACAAAGCCGGTGGTGTATGATCATTTCGGCGATCGCGCGGGGCTGCTGGCCGCGCTGTATGAAGATTTCGACGCGCGGCAGAACCAGGTATTTGCCGCTGCAATCGAGGCCAGCGAACCCACCCTGGATGATCGCGCCCGGGTGATTGCCTCGTGTTATGTCGACTGTGTGTTGTTGCAGGGGCGGGAAATTCCGGGAGTGATTGCGGCCCTGGCCGGCAGCCCGGAACTGGAAACCATCAAGCGCGAGTACGACGTGATTTTCCTCGGCAAGTGTCGCGACGCCCTCGCCCCCTTTGCCGTGGACGGTGTGATTGGCCAGCCCGGTTTACGCGCAATGCTGGGCGCAGCGGACGCCTTGTCCCATGCTGCGGCCAGCGGGGAGATCAGCCCGCTGGAGGCGCAAGAGGAGCTGTTTGCGAGCATCAAGTCGATGGTGAGTCGAGTAGCGCGTTAGCCCAGCCTTGCGTGCACGAACATCCGAGCCTTGTGGGTCATCTGGTCGAAGTGACGATCACGCTGTTTTTCGGCATCGACCATCGCCCGCTTGCCGTGCTTTTGCAGGAGGTAGGTGTGGATCTGCCGCACCTCCAGCGAGCTGTAGATCGACGCCACATCCAGCAACCCCATCAAGCCGTCAGTGCTGTAGTCGCGGGTGTTCATCAACACCTGGGTACCGCGCACACCGCGCAGTTGAAAGCCCATGGACTCGAACGCCGGGACCTTCTCCACTGCGCAGGTCAGTTCGGCATGGGGGTAGCGGGCCAGGATGTCCTGCATCATCGCCCGCGCCACGCCTTTGCGCCGATGGCTGGCGTGCACCGCCATGTAAGCCACGCCGCACGCCTCGGGATCGTCCTTCACCGGCAGGTACAGCAGGAAGCCGATCACCTGCTCCTGCGCGTCCAGCGCGACGATCAATTCCACCGCAATGCCCTTGGACCCGCCCAGCGCTTCCAGGTACAGGTGCACCTCGTACCCGATGGCGTACTGGTAGACGTTGTACAGCAGATTGCTTGGCGGGATGGCGACCATGCTGATGTCCGTCAGGTAGTCGACCACCATCTGCAGGATCTGCGCGTTGATCGGCTCGGGGCATGGGGTTTCGTAATGGGTAAGGCTGAACATTTGAATTCCTGGTGTTTCATTTCAAGGCCCGGCGGATTGTACCTGCTGAAGGGCCGCCGTGGACCCGCAAGCACCCCTTGTGGCGAGGGAGCTTGCTCCCGCTGGGCTGCGTAGCAGCCCCATTAAGCGCACCGCGTTCTTTTCGCGGGAAACAGGATGCAGGTTTTGGGGCTGCTTCGCAGCCCAGCGGGAGCAAGCTCCCTCGCCACAGGGGGAGCTGGATGTCCGGGCTCGGCTCATTGCGCACATACCTCCCGCAGGCAACCGCGCAGCCAGCGATGGGCCAGGTCGGCGTCCAGGCGCGGGTGCCAGAGCATCGAGACGGTGAAGTCCGGGAACACGAACGGCAGCGCAAAGCGGTAGAGGTCGCTGTGCAGGTTGGCGGTATGCCGCTCCGGCACGCTGGCGATCAGGTCGGTGCTGCGGGCCAGGGCCAGGGCGGTCGAGAAGCCGGCGACGATGGTCACCACGTCCCGGGTCAGCCCGAGCGCTTCAAGGGCTTGATGGATCTGGCCCTGATCACGGCCGCGCCGGGACACGTAGATGTGCTGGCCTTCGGCGAAGCGCTGCGGCGTGACTTCGCCCTGGCTGAGCGGATGGCCCTTGCGCACCACGCCGATAAACCGGTCGCGGAACAGCGCCTGGGTCAGCACCTCGGGGCTGGCGCTGCTGTCGACCACGCCGGTTTCCAGGTCGACACTGCCATCGCGCAGCGGCGTACTGCCTTTGTCCGGCTTGTGCACGAAGCGCAACCGCACGCCAGGCGCTTCCCGGGCGATCCGCGTCAACAGCGCCGGGCCGAAGTTTTCAACAAATCCGTCGCTGGTGCGCAAGGTGAAGGTGCGTACCAGTTGGCTCACATCCAGCGTCGCAGCGGGTCGCAACACCGCTTCGGCGTCCTGCACCAACTGGCTGACCTGTTCGCGCAACGCCAGAGCGCGCGGCGTGGGTACCAGGCCGCGGCCGGCACGGACCAATAACGGATCGCCGGTGGTTTCCCGCAGTCGCGCCAGCGCCCGGCTCATCGCCGACGGGCTCAGGCGCAAGCGTTGAGCGGCACGGGCGACGCTGCCTTCGGCGAGCAACACATCCAGGGTGACCAGCAGATTGAAATCAGGTGTCGACACGGCAAACCTCATAGGGCGTTTGGCGCACGTATAAAGTGCAAATGCTGCGCCTTCCGCCATGTTAGGTGACGGCGTAGATTTCTGACAGCGGTCAAACCCAGGAGCCTCTTGATGAAATCACCTGCACCCCGTGGCGCTCTCGTCGCCCTGTCACTGTCCATGTTGCTGGCGTCCTTGGGCACCAGCATCGCCAACGTCGGCCTGCCGAGCCTGGTGCAGGCGTTTGATGCATCGTTCCAGGCGGCGCAGTGGGTGGTGCTCGCCTACTTGCTGGCGATTACTGCGGTGATCGTCAGCGTCGGGCGACTGGGCGACCTGATGGGCCGCAGCCGCCTGCTCTTGGCCGGGTTATTGCTCTTCACCGTTGCCTCGGCCCTGTGCGGCATGGCTCCGTCCCTCGGGCTGTTGATTGCGGCCCGCGCCCTGCAAGGCCTGGGCGCGGCGATCATGATGGCGATGACCATGGCGCTGGTGGGCGAGACCGTGGCCAAGGAACGCACCGGCCGCGCCATGGGGTTGCTGGGCACGATGTCGGCCATGGGCACCGCGCTGGGGCCAAGCCTTGGCGGGGTGTTGATCGCGGGGTTTGGCTGGCGCGCGCTGTTTTTCATCACCGTGCCGCTGGGTTTGCTGACATTTGCCCTCGCCCGGCGCTATCTGCGCGTCGACCGCCATGGGCTACAGCCCGCGCAATCCGGGTTCAGTTTCTTGTCGACTTTACGGGATTCAACGCTAAGCGCTGGCCTGGCCATGAGCGCGCTGGTATCGGCGGTGATGATGGCGACCTTGGTGGTCGGGCCCTTCTACCTGACCCACGGTGCAGGCCTCGACCCTGCCTGGATGGGCCTGACAATGGCAGTCGGGCCCTGCGTTTCGGCATTGACGGGCATCCCTGCGGGACGTTTGACCGACCGTTTCGGCTGCGGCCCGATGACCATCGCCGGGCTGCTGGCGATGCTGGCGGGGTGCCTGCTGCTCTCGCTGGCGCCGCTGAACCTTGGGGTTGCCGGGTATATCACCCCGCTGATCATCCTCACCCTCGGCTACGCCCAGTTTCAGGCCGCCAACAACACCGCGGTGATGAGCGACGTACTGCCAGACCGCCGTGGCGTAGTCGCCGGCTTGCTCAACCTGTCGCGCAATGTGGGGCTGATCGCGGGCGCCTCGGCATTGGGTGCTTTCTTTGCGCACGTTTCAGGTGACCTCGCCACAGCCACTCCCGGCGATGTGGGAAGTGGGATGCAAGCCACGTTCGGCGTGGCATTGGCACTGATTGGTGTAGGTCTTTTCCTGGCCCTACGCGCCCGGTTCCGCGTAACACCTGTCTTGACAAGGTAAAATCGTAACGACTATTGTCTGACAACCTGATTACCAAGGTTTTCCCATGCTTGAGCTCCAGCGCCCTGATTCGCTCGTTATGCGCGTCGTCAGCGCCATTCGTGCAGAAATCGATTCCGGCCAACTGGCGCCCGAAGCGCGCCTGCCCACCGAACAGCAACTGGCTGAACAACTCAATGTCAGCCGTTCGGTGGTGCGCGAAGCGATTGCCCAGCTCAAGGCCGATGGCGTACTGACTGCGCGGCGTGGCCTGGGCTCATTTATCTCGCAAACCCCGGCCGGCACCGTGTTCCGCTTCCCGGAAAAAAACGGTCGCCGCCCGGACCTGGCGCAAATGTTCGAAGTGCGCCTGTGGATCGAAACCCAGGCCGCCTCGATTGCCGCCCAACGCCGCGACGCCGCCGACCTGCAGCGCATGAAGACCGCCCTGCAGGAAATGCACGACAAGCGCGCCGACTTCGACGCCGCCGCCCTGGCCGATGTGGAATTCCATCGCGCCATCGCCGAGGCCAGCAAGAACGACTATTTCGTGGCCTTCCATGACTTCCTCAGAAGCCAACTGGCCAGCGCCCGCAAGACCGCCTGGGAAAACTCCGCCACCCGCTTTGTCAGCGGCTCGGCCGATGCCACCCAGGAACACACTGCGCTCTACCAGGCCATCGTCGACGGTGATGCCCAAGGCGCTGCCGCCTGTGCCGAGGCTCACTTGCGCGCCGCAGCAAGGCGCCTGCATCTGGAATTGCCCGCTATCAATTGACCGATCCGAACCCGTTTAAAGCGTGCCGATGGCGCGCTGTTTTTTTTACAGAACCATTAGTCTGACAACCTGATAAGCAGACTGAAATGCGTAGGTACCCAAAACAATGATTTATGACTTTTGCATCATCGGCGGCGGCATCGTCGGTTTGGCCACCGCGATGGAGTTGCTCAAGCGCCAGCCCAACGCCTCGCTGGTGATCCTGGAGAAGGAAAGCCTGTTGGCCAAACACCAGACCGGCCATAACAGCGGCGTGATCCATGCCGGCATCTACTACGCGCCGGGCAGCCTCAAGGCCGACTTGTGCAAACGTGGCGCCGAAGCCACCAAGCAGTTTTGCACCGAGCACGGGATCAAGTTCGAGGTGTGCGGCAAGTTGCTGGTGGCTTCGACTGATCTGGAAGTACAACGGATGGAAGCGCTGTACGCCCGCTCGCAGCTCAACGGCATGAAAGTCGAACGCCTGGACGCCGACCAGTTGCGCCAGCGCGAACCGAACATCGTCGGGCTGGGCGGGCTGTTTCTCGACGCCACCGGCATTGTCGATTACCGCGAAGTCTGCGAAACCATGGCCCGGGTGATTCGTCGCGCCGGCGGGGAAATCTGCCTGGAACGCACCGTCACTGCGATCGTCGAGGACACCGACAAAGTCACCGTCAGCACCCGGGGCGAAAGCTGGCAGGCCAGGCATCTGGTGGTGTGTGCAGGTTTGCAATCGGACCGCCTGGCCGTGATGGCCGGCGTCAAGATCGACCACCAGATCATCCCGTTCCGTGGCGAATACTTCCGCTTGCCGGAATCGAAGAACACCATCGTCAACCACCTGATCTACCCGATTCCCGACCCGGAGCTGCCCTTCCTCGGCGTGCACCTGACCCGCATGATCGACGGCAGCGTCACCGTTGGCCCGAATGCCGTACTCGGCCTGGGTCGCGAGAACTACCGCAAATTCTCGGTGAACTGGCGCGACGTGGCGCAGTACGCGAGCTTCCCGGGCTTCTGGAAAACCATCTGGCAGAACCTCGGTTCGGGCAGCGTCGAGATGAAGAACTCGCTGTTCAAGTCCGGCTACCTGGAGCAGTGCCGCAAGTACTGCCCATCGCTCAACATCGAAGACCTGCTGCCTTATGAAGCCGGCATCCGCGCCCAGGCCGTGATGCGCGACGGCACCCTGGTGCACGACTTCCTGTTCGCCCAGACCCCGCGAATGCTCCACGTGTGCAATGCGCCCTCACCCGCTGCCACCTCCGCGATTCCTATCGGCGCAATGATCGCCGACCGCATGTTCAAGCCCCACTGACGCACCGCACCACGCCTCACTTTGACAATAAATATAATGACTCATAAGGAAGTACAGAATGACGGCTACAGCCCGCACCCCGGACGTTGAAACCCCCGAGCAAACCAGGAAACGCCTGCGCAAAGTCGCGGCCGCGACGATCTTCGGTTCGATGCTGGAGTGGTATGATTTTTACCTGTACGCCACCATGGCGGCGATTGTGTTCTCGAAGATTTTCTTCGATAACAGCGACCCGAAAGCCGCTACGCTGATGGCGTTTTCCACCTTTGCCATCGGCTTCATCGCGCGCCCGTTCGGCGGCATTCTGTTTGGCTACCTGGGCGACAAGTTCGGGCGTAAACAAGTGCTGGTGCTGACCTTCTGCATGATGGGCGTGTGCACCACACTGATCGGGCTGATCCCCAGCTACGCCTCCATCGGCATCTGGGCGCCGATCGTGCTGGTGTTTATCCGCATCATCCAGGGCCTGGGGGCCGGTGCCGAACTGTCCGGCGCGGCGGTTACCTCCTACGAGCACGCCTCAGAAGGCAAGCGCGGCAGCCAGGGTGCATGGCCGGCGCTCGGGCTGAACCTGGGCTTGCTGCTGTCTTCGCTGACCGTGTACCTGCTGACCATCAACGGCAATGAATTCCTGCTGGCCGGCGGCTGGCGGATTCCGTTCATTTGCAGCATCGCGCTGGTGGGTGTGGGCCTGTGGGTGCGCAACAGCATCCCGGAAACCCCGGAATTCAAGGAACTGAGCAAGGAAACCGCAAAGGCCAAGGCCTCGCCGCTCAAGGCGCTGTTCAAGAACGACCTCAAGGGCCTGGCCGTGGTGTTCTTCGTGGCGATTGGCTACAACGCGCTGAGCTACATCTTCAAGACCTTCTCCCTGGCTTACCTCACCCAGTTCAAGGGTGTCGATGTGCACGTCACGTCGCTGTCGGTGACCATTGCCAGCCTGATCGCCATCGTCGCCGTGCCATGCTTCGGCTGGTTGTGCGACAAGTGGAGCAGCAAGACCGTGCTGATGCTCGGCGGCCTGCTGTCGCTGCTGTTTGCCTACCCGTTCCTTGCGCTGCTCAATACCGGTGAAAGCCTGATGATCTACGTCGCCATTGGCGTGGGCACCGGCATCCTCGCGCCGATGATGTTTGCGCCGCAGGGTTCGTTCCTGAGCCGCCAGTTCCCGACCCAGACCCGCTCCTCGGGCTTTGGCACCGGGCGGGAAATCGGCACCGCGATCGCAGGTGGCCTGGCGCCATTAGGGGCGTTGTCGATGGTGGCGGCGTCGGCCACTCACTCCACTGATGGCGTTGTGATAATCCTCGCGATCTCGTCCCTGCTGGTGGTGGTGTTCGCCTTGTGCGATCAGGGCCGTAAACACTCGGCATTCAAGAACTGAGGCAAAAAGTTCGGACCAACGGGTGCATGGATGCCCCTTCATCGCGCATCATGGGCACTTTCAAGCTCAAGGGAAACGTCCATGCGCGTTCTGTCATTGATGATGGGTCTTACGACGCTGGCCGCCAGTCTGGTGTTTACCGCCCAGGCGCAGGCGGGTGAAGAAAGCCTGTTGGTCGACTCGATCAATCAATACCGCAGCCAGGTCCAGCGCTGCGGCAACCAGGGTTCCCAGGAATTGCCACCGCTGGCCAGCGACACGCGGCTGGTGTTGCCGGTCAACAGTGTCGGCGACTTGCAGCAGGCGCTGGCGCGGGCGGCGTACCCGATGGTCAACGTCCAGGCCATCAGCCTGTCCGGGCCCAGGAACGCCGAAGCCGCGATGAAAGCCGTGCGCGAAAGTTTTTGCCGGGTGGTGCTCGACCCGCAGTTCATTGATATCGGCGTGAGCAACAGCGGCCAGGACTGGCGCATCGTGCTGGCCCGCCCGCTGCTGACCAGCGGCCTGGGCGAGACCCAGACCGAAGGCAAGAAGGTGCTCGACCTGATCAACACCGCCCGCCAGCAACCACGCCAATGTGGCGCCCAGGCCTTTGCCGCCACCACACCCCTGAGCTGGAACGAAGCACTCGCCAACGCCGCCGCCGGCCACGCGCGCAACATGGCCAACGGCAACTTCTTCGATCACCTGGACCACGATGGCCGCACCCCGGGTGACCGGGCTGAACTGGCAGGCTACATCGGCCAGCAGATCGGCGAGAACATCGCCGCCGGCATGGACACCCCACGCAAAGTGGTCGACGGCTGGCTGGCCAGCCCCGGGCACTGTGCCAACCTGATGAACCCGCAGTTCCGCGAAATGGGCGCCGCCTACGCCATGGACCCGAAAAGTGATGCCGGCATCTACTGGACCGGTTTGTTTGGCGTGCAGCAGCAATAACGGTTTGTATCCCAACGTATCTTCCCGGCGAGGCGACACACTGCGAGGTGCAGGCCCCCGGCGATGACACATTGCGGATACGCCGGCGCGGTTTCCTGTGCACACCGGCCCACCCCGGGCCACTTGCGAGGAAACCGTCATGTCCCAGAACAGCACCGTGCTCTACACCGGCAGAACCCACACCACCGGCGGGCGTGAAGGCGCGTCCCACAGCGATGACCTGCACCTGGACATCAAGCTGTCGCCGCCCGGCTCCAAGGCGCCCGGCACCAACCCCGAGCAACTGTTTGGTGCCGGCTGGTCCGCCTGCTTTATCGGCGCAATGGGCAAAGCCGCACAAACCCTTCACATCCGCCTGCCCGCCGACACGGCAGTGAGTGCCGAAGTGGACCTGGTGAACAGCCCGGAAGATGGCTATTACCTGCAGGCGCGCCTGCGGGTCAGCCTGCCGGGTATCGAACACTCGGCGGCGCAGGCACTGGTGGACCGTGCCCACCAGACGTGTCCGTATTCCAAGGCCACCCGCGGCAATATCGCGGTAACGATTACGGTGGCCTGAAGGGAGCTCAGCGAAGCATTATCCGGCCGAGACACTAAAGTGCCATCTAGTGGATAATCCCGCTGAACTGGCTGAGTCCCGGGATGTCTGTAGCTTGGCATCCCTACCTCAGCGAACCGTGGCAAGAAGGCGTTCACCGAATGACAAACTGGCTGCAAGGCGGCGGCGAAATGGCCGAACGGGTCCGGCATCACAACTGGGCCAATACGCCATTGGGGCCTTTGGAACACTGGCCGGACGTACTGAAGACCACCGTCGCCCTGTGCCTTGCCTCCAGTTTCCCCCAGGCGATCGTCTGGGGGCCTGCGCTGATCACGCTTTACAACGACGGGTTTATCCCGATTCTCGGCGACAAGCCTGATGCCCTCGGGCGGCCATTCAACGAGATCTGGCAGGAGGCCTGGCCCGAGATCAGTCCGATCGCGGATGCCGCCTTCGCAGGTGAAGCCACCTTTATCGAAAACTTCCCGCTGACGATCGAACGCGGCGGCGCGCCGGAGCAGGCGTACTTCACCTTCTGCTACAGCCCGATCCGCGACGTACAGGGCAAGGTGGTCGGCATGCTCGACACCGTGACCGAAACCACCGCCACCGTGGTTTTGTCCCAGCGCCTGGCCGAGCTGAATGCAAGCCTGGAGCAGCGCGTCACCGAAAGGACCACCCTGCTGACCCAGACCGAAGCCGCCTTGCGTCAATCGCAAAAGCTTGAAGCCATCGGCCAGTTGACCGGTGGCGTGGCCCACGACTTCAACAACCTGCTGACCATCATTCGCTCATCCGTCGACTTCCTGCGGATGCCGAGCCTGTCCGAAGAGCGTCGCCAGCGCTACATGAGCGCGGTCACCGACACCGTGGACCGGGCCGGCAAATTGACCAGCCAGTTGCTCGCATTTGCCCGGCGCCAGCCGCTGAACCCGGAAGTGTTCGATGCAGGCCTGCGGGTGAAAAACATCGGCGAGATGCTTGAGACGGTGACTGGCGCGCGGATTCATGTGCACGTCGAACTGCCCGGGCAGCCGTGCTACATCCGCGCCGACTCCAGCCAGTTTGAAACCGCCCTGATCAACATCGCCCTCAACGCCCGGGACGCGATGAACGGCCAGGGCAGCTTGACCCTGCGATTGGACGCCGATCAAGCACTGCCGAGCATCCGTGGTGACGCCGGTTCACGCCAGGCGTTCATCGCCATTTCACTCACCGACACCGGCAGCGGGATTCCCGGGGAGACGTTCGAGCGCATCTTCGAACCCTTCTTCACCACCAAGGAAGTCGGCAAGGGCACCGGCCTGGGACTGTCCCAGGTGTTCGGCTTCGCCAAGCAATCGGGCGGCAACGTCGATGTGGCCAGCCAGGTCGGCCAGGGCACGGTGTTTACCCTGTACTTGCCGCAAGTGGTACCTGAAGAGAGCTTCCAACGAGACACCCCGGACACCTGCGGGCTGATCACCGAATGCGCCCAGCGCCATATCCTGGTGGTGGAAGACAACCTGGAAGTGGGCCGCTTTGCCAATCAGATCCTCCAGGACCTCGGCTACCGGACCACCTGGGCAACCAATGCCGAACAGGCGCTGGAACTGGCCGGCGCAGACGCGTTGGGGTTCGATGCAGTGTTTTCAGATGTGGTGATGCCCGGCATCACCGGGGTGGCCCTGGCCAGGGAACTGCGACGGCGCCGGCCCGGCCTGCCGGTGGTACTGACCTCGGGCTACAGCGAGGAGCTGGCGGAAAGCGGCTATGAAGGCCTGGTGTTCCTGCCCAAGCCCTACTCGGCCGACCAGGTCTCACAGGTGCTGGCCAAGGCGCTGCTCAAGGGCTGAGGCCTATTCCGCGACGGCCACCTGGTTACGCCCGAGGGCCTTGGCGCGGTACAGCGCCTTGTCTGCGGTGTTCATCAGGCCGTGCAGGTCCTGGTCCACCGCGCGGGCCCAGGCCACGCCGAGGCTGGCGGTCAACCCCTGGACCGGCTCGCTGGTCAGCCCGGCAATGGCCTTGATCAACTGCTCGGCGATGTCCCGCCCGGTCTCCAGCGACGTATCCGGCAGCAACACCGCAAACTCCTCGCCCCCCAGCCGCCCGTACACATCGGCCTGGCGAAACGATGCGCTGATCACCCCGCCGATCTGACGCAGCACCTGGTCCCCGGCCTGGTGGCCGTAGGTGTCATTGATGTCCTTGAAGTGGTCCATGTCCATCATCAGCGCGCACAACGGCTGCTGGTTATGCCGGCACTGTTCGTAGAGCAACTGCGCATGCTCGAAAAACGCCCGGCGGTTCATCAGGCCGGTGAGTTCGTCGGTTTGTGCGGCGCGGGTGGAGATGTTGTGGGCACGCTCCATTTGCCGGGTCAGGCGAAAGGCTTTTTCCAGGGCATCCGACAGCTTGCGCGTGGCGCCACCGACAAACGAAGAGAACACCAGCACCGCCAGGGCCATGCCGACTTGCATCGACGACGGTTGAAACAGCAGCCACAGGGTGCACGGCAGCAGTACCAGGCCCATGGAGACCAGGGTCATGTAGCGATAGGCCGAATAACACGAGACTGCGCTGACCGACATGCCCACGGTGAACAACATCACCAGGGCCTGGGACAGGCGGTCGTCGGTGGGCATCAGGACGAATGCGCCGATGCCCCAGACCCCGGCCGACAACATCAACGTTACCCAATAGCGCCGCTCCCAGCGCGCGGGGGTGCGTTCACTGTTGGGGCAGCGAAACCAGTCCATGAACATCCACACCCGCAGCAACGACGTCCCGGCCAATACCACCAGCCAGACCAGCATTACCCGGTGATCAAAACGTTCCCAGCACAGCCAGCACAGCATGGCGGCCGCCATATAACTGCCGAACACTGCAGAGAATGACTGGCGAAACAGCTGGTGCAATCGATCTGTTCGTACCTGCTCCTCGATGAAGCAATCCTGGTCCTGCCCACGCCCAAGGCCATTCATTTGGTCCGCCTGATCTTACTGCCGCGACAAAGTGCCATTGTGGCATCCTGCCAGTAGCCCTAACAACTGAATCAAGCGTGCTAGAGCGCCGAAAGCAGGATAAATATAGGTGAACACCTTCTCGCTCGCTCCAAGGATCAGAGTCCACCCATGAATACCCACCCGATTACCACCGAACGCCTGATTCTCAGGCCCGCAGCGGCCGACGATGTGGCCAGTGTATTTGCCATTTATGGCGATCCCGAGACCAACCGCTACAACCCGGCCGGCCCGTTGACGGACCTGGGCCAAGCCGAGGCCGCCCTGGCTCGCTGGCTGCTGCACTGGGCAGAACATGGTTTCGGCCAATGGGCGATTACTACACAAGAGGCGCCGGGCTGCGTGATCGGCTTTGGTGGCATCACCTTGTACCCCTACAACGACGTTGAGCGGATCAACCTGGGCTACCGCTTTGCGGTCAGCGCCTGGGGCCAGGGCTTTGCAACCGAGCTTGCCAGGGCGGCGGTGCAGTTTGCCTTTGTCGCGCTGGACCAGCCGCAGGTGTACGGCGTGGTGCGTCCGGCGCATATAGCATCGATCAAGGTGCTGGAGAAAATCGGCATGCAGTACATCGATGAGCTGGACGATGTACCCGGTCAGGCGCCGAGCCTGGTGTATGTGGCCCGGCGGGCCCTCTGACCTTTGTATCGCAGTGTGTCCAAACACCGCTGCGATACAAAACCTTTAACCCAACCGCTTTCTCGAAACAGACGGGATACACAACTACGTTCAACTGTGAGCCAGGCACACCACCCGCCGCCGGAGACTCACCATGCACACACAGTTGAACACCCCACCCCGCCGCCTGATGGGCGCGTCGCTGCTGGCCTTTGCGCTGTTGCAGTTCGGTGCCCTCGGCGTCGCCAGTGCACAGGATGCGCAAGCACCTGCGGCTGCCAGCGCAACTGCCCACAGCGCGCTCGGCCCGTTGAAGCATGTGAAAGCCGGCTTGCTGGATGTGGCCTACGCCGAAGTCGGCCCGGCCGATGGCCCGGTGGTGATCCTGCTGCATGGCTGGCCCTACGACATTGACAGCTACTCCGAGGTAGCGCCGCTGCTGGCTGCCCAGGGCTACCGGGTGCTGGTGCCTTACGCCCGCGGCTATGGCGATACCCATTTCCTCTCGGCAAAGACCCTGCGCAACGGCCAGCCGGCCGCCCTCGCCGTCGACCTGATCGACTTCATGGACGCGCTGAAGATCAAGCAGGCCGTGCTCGGCGGCTATGACTGGGGTGCGCGCACCGCCGACATCGTCTCGGCGTTGTGGCCTGAGCGGGTCAAGGCGCTGGTATCGGTCAGCGGCTACCTGATCGGCAACCAGGCCGCGGGCAAGAACCCATTGCCGCCCAAGGCCGAGTTGCAATGGTGGTACCAGTTCTACTTCGCCACCGATCGCGGCGCCGCCGGCTATGCGAAAAACACCCACGACTTCGCCAAGTTGATCTGGCAGATCGCCTCGCCAAAATGGGCATTCGACGGCGCCACCTTCGACCGCAGCGCCAAAGGCCTGGACAACCCCGACCACGTCGCCGTATCGATCTTCAACTACCGCTGGCGCCTGGGGCTGGTGCAGGGAGAGAAAAAATACGCTGCGCTGGAGCAGAAACTCGCCACCGCCCCGTCCATCAACGTACCCACCATCACCATGGAAGGCGACGCCAACGGCGCGCCGCACCCGGCCGCAGAGGACTATGCCAAACGCTTTACCGGCAAGTACGAATACCGGCTGATCACCGGCGGCATCGGCCACAACCTGCCGCAGGAAGCACCGCAAGCCTTTGCCAAGGCTGTGATCGATGCGGACCACCTGTGATGAAGCGCCTGCTTCTTGCTGCACTCGTCGCTGCAACAGCTGCCGTGGTGGCCACCGCTACCGGGTTCGCCTTTGGCGGCCCGGCTACCAGCGAGCCTTCGCCGATCTACGGCGTGACCATTCCCGACGGCTACCGTCAATGGGAGCTGATCGCGCCGGCCCAGGAAGCCGACCCGCTGAATGAACTGCGGGTGGTGCTGGGCAATAAAGTGGCGCTCAAGGCGTACCGCGAAGGCACGCTGCCCTTCCCCGACGGCACTGTGCTGGCGAAACTGGCCTGGAAGCACGTGCAATCGCCCGAGTTCAAGACCGCGTCGATTCCCGGTGCGGCGACCACCGTGCAGTTCATGGTCAAGGACTCGAAGAAATACGCAGCGACCGGAGGCTGGGGCTTTGGACGGTTCATCAATGGCAAGCCGGTGGACCAGGCGCAGCATGAGACGTGCTTTGCCTGCCATCAGGCGCTGGTGAAGAACCATGATTATGTGTTCACCCGGCTGGCGCCTTAGCGCAATAGCCTTTTTCAACAACAAACGCCGCGGCAACCGGGCATCCCGTAGCAGCTACCTCGCTTGGGCTCGACAGCTGCTACGTTGTGTGGGGTTTTATCAGGCCGGAACGCCCAGAATGATATGGGACGCCTTGATCACCGCCGTGGCGCTCACGCCCGGCTTCAACCCCAGCTCGGCCACCGCGTCGCGGGTCACGATGGAAAACACCTTCGAACCACCCGCCAACTCGATCACCACTTCCGCATTCACCGCGCCGTCATTCACGCTCAGCACCTTGCCTTCCAGGCAGTTGCGGGCCGACAGGCGGATGTCGCTGGATTCGGTCATCAACATCACCCACGGCGCCTTGATCAGCGCGACCGCTTCCTTGCCTACGGCAATGCCCAGGTTGCGGATGCTTTCCAGGGTCACCACCGCCACCAACTGCTCGCCACCGGGCAGGGTCAACACCACTTCGGCGTTGACCGCGCCGTCCTGGACCTGGCTGACCTGGCCTTTGAATACGTTGCGTGCACTGACTTTCATGGGAACGGTCCTTTTCTTGACTTATAGGTTAGGAATTGCCGCGCATGATTAAACGTTGCGTTGTGTAAAAACAACTATAGCGCCCTGCTCTGCCTGGAACCCCACGCCAATAAAGAAGGCCGCCCAATGGGCGGCCTTCATCTGGAGCAGTTACCGACGACTGATTAAAACAGCGCGTAGGTGTAGTTGAAGATCAGGCGAGTCTGATCCTGGTCGGCGGTGCCGGTGTTATGGCCGTGGTAGCTGCCGGTACGGAACGTAGTACCGAAGCCTTTCAGCGGGCCTTCCTGCACGACGTAATCAAGACGGAAATCGGTTTCGCGTTCCGACTGATCGCTGCCACCGGCAACCTTGGCCTTGATGTCGCTGCCGTTCAGGTAGGCAATCGAGGCTTTCAGGCCCGGCACCAGGGTTCTGAAGTCATACAGGTACTGACCGAAATTGACCTGCTCGCCCGCACGGGAGAACTGGCCAACCACCGCGTCGGTGAACAGGTAGAAGTCGGAACCGGCCGCGCCTTGGGCGGTTGGATCGGCGATGCTGCCCTGGTTGACCCAGACGAAGCCACCGTCATCACTCACGCCGATATGGCCGAGCATCAACTGGCTGCCGCCCAACTGATAGGTGAAGGCAGCACTGTAGGTTTTGTTGTCGACTTCACCGGCGTGCTTGGCATAGCCGCCGTTGTTGTTGAACGCATAGCCGGCCGAACCGTTTTTGCCGTCGCTGGTGCTGTCGAAATAACGCAGGTCGGTCTTGAACGACTGGTCATTGCCCAACGGCAATACGTGGACCAGGCCAAAATAGTTCTGTTTGTAGAAGTCTTCCAGGTTGGCGTAGTAGTACTGCAACGTCAGGTTTTTAGCGATGACGTTGTCAGAAGAACCAAACGGCTGGTAGTCGACACCACCGAAACGGAAGCTGTCGCTGTCGCGAGTGGCACCGGCCACGCTCAAGCCCGTGGAGTTGCTCGATGCACGACCTTCAGCCTTGTTCAGCTCGCCGCCGGTGAAGGTGACGTTGGGAATGTCCTTGGAAGTCAGGATGCCGCCGTCAAAGGTCTGCGGCGCGGCACGGCTGTCGTTGGACACCAGGATCGGCAGGATCGGCGCCAAACCACCGCCCACGTGCAATTCAGTCTGGGAAATACGGAATTTAACGTTGCCGGCTGCGCGACCGAAGCTGTCAGCAGGCTCGGTGCCGTTGTTCTTCACCGGGAAGAAGCTGTTACCGTTACCCGACAGGCCATTGCCCGCTGCGTGCCCATCGCCACCGTCCAGTCGCAACGCGCCGAAAGCCATCACGTCGAAACCTACGCCGACGGTGCCCTGGGTGTAACCGGATTTATAGTCGAAACGCAGTACTTGAGCCGCTTCCCGCAGGTCGTTCGCCGTGCCGGAGTGAACGTCGGCGTTGTAGTACATGGTGCGCGAACTGATCGAAGAATGACTGTCTTCGAGGAAGCCGCTATGGCCGTCACCCGTGCCGAGTGAGCCAAGACCAAAGCCGTCTGCGCTGGCGTGTTGTGCAAGGACAGCCGCCGTGATGGCCAACGCTAATGTAGAGAGTTTCATTTACTGCGCCCCTGTGAACATTATTTTTTTACTGTCCTTCGAGCGAATACCGTTGCGGCCCTGCAAACGCTGCGGATTGTGGCATGGGGCCGATGGCGCAGAATGTGAAATTTTTGTCATGTACCGATGAAAAAACCGTCATGAAAAGGCCGTACAAGCCGGCCTTGTTCGAGGGTTGAATGGCCTGCGGTTGTACGACAACCGCTACTGCGCCGTGCGTTGATCAGGCTGGAGTCGGTGGCGAAAATGCGAGAAATGGTAGGCAACCGCCAGCCACATAAACCATGCAGGCATCACGCAAAGGGCCAGGCGGGTATCTGGGCGAAGTGCCAGCAGGCAAAGTACGAACGCCAGGAAGCCAAGTGAAACCCACGCCAACGGCACGCCACCGGGCATTTTGTAGAGGGATTTTTCATGTAGCTCAGGGCACTTTTTTCGATAGGCGATGTAGGACGCCAGGATAGTCGACCAGGTAAAGATCACCAGGATCGCCGAAACAGTGGAGACGATGGTAAAGGCCGTCATCACTTCCGGGACTATAAACAGCAGCAACAAGCCCAGCAGCATCAGGAAGGTGGTAAACGCCAGGCTGATAAACGGCACGCTGTTTTTCGACAGTCGTCGGAATATCCCGGGTGCGTCTCCCAGGTCCGCCAGGCCGAACAACATGCGACTCGCCGAAAACACCCCGCTGTTGGCCGAAGAAGCCGCCGAGGTCAGTACCACGAAATTCACAATCCCGGCGGCGGCGGGAAAGCCGGCCACCAGGAACAGCTCGACAAAGGGGCTCTTGCTGGGCGACACCTGCTCCCAGGATGTCACCGCAATGATGCAGGCCAAGGCCAGCACGTAGAACAGGATGATCCGCAGCGGAATCGAGTTGATTGCCTTGGGCAGTGTCTTCTCCGGCGAACGGGTTTCGGCCGCCGCCGTGCCGATCAACTCGGTACCGGCAAACGAGAAGATCGCCATCTGGAACCCGGCAAAGAAGCCGAACACGCCATTGGGAAACGCCGCCTGTTTATCCAGCAAATGATTCAGGGAAGCCGTGACGCCGGTGGGCGACACAAACGAGCTGGCAATCAACACCACGCTCACACTGATCAGGGTCACCACGGCGATGATCTTGATGATCGCAAACCAGAACTCCACCTCGCCGAACAGCCGCACCGTCAGCACATTCAAGGCAAACAGGGTCAGCAGCATTGCAATCGCCGGTATCCAGGCCGGCACGTGCGGGAACCAGTACTGGAAAAAGCCCCCGACCACCACCGCATCCCCCACCACCGCCACGCTCCAGCTCAGCCAGTACGACCAGCCAAGAAAAAACGCCGCACGCGGCCCCAGGTAGGCACCGGCAAAGTCGGCGAAGCTCTTGAAGTTCAGGTTGGACAGCAGCAGCTCACCCATGGCGCGCATCACGAAATACACAAACAGCCCGATGATCATGTAGATCAGGATGATCGAGGTGCCGGATAGCGCGATGATCTTGCCCGAGCCCATGAACAGGCCGGTGCCGATCGCACCGCCCATGGCCATCAGTTGGATATGGCGGTTGTTGAGGGTGCGTTGCAAAGCGGGCTTTTCAATCAGCCCGGGCACGGTTGTTTTCATCACAAAACCTCTTGTTATGTTTTTGAGTTTTGGCAGAAAAAAGTCAGGCGTTGTTTATTGTTGGAATGGCATCGGGGTCAGGCGTGTTTGTTCTCGAAACCGTGCAGCACGTTGACCGCGTTGATGCCGATTTCATCGACCATGTAGCCGCCTTCCATCACAAACAGCGTGGGCACGCCGACGCTGGCGATGATCTCGCCGATGCCGAGGAAGTCGCGGCTTTCCAGCAGGAAATGGCTGATGGGGTCGTCCTTGAAGGTGTCGACGCCGAGGGAAATCACCAGCACTTGCGGCGAGAACGTTCTGAGTTGATTGCAGGCGTCGAGCAACGCTTCTTTGTAGGTGCTCCACCCGGTGTTTTTCGCCAGCGGGTAGTTCAGGTTGAACCCCTCGCCCGCCCCGGCACCGCGCTCGGCACTGAAGCCCGAATAGTAGGGATACGACACGGACGGATCGCCATGCAGCGAGACGAACATCACGTCATTGCGGTTGTAGAAGATGTTCTGCGTGCCGTTGCCGTGGTGGAAATCCACGTCCAGCACCGCGACCCGTTTGGCGCCTTGGGTGATCGCCTGTTGCGCGGCAATGGCTGCGTTATTCAGGTAGCAATAACCGCCCATGTATTCCCGCGCCGCATGGTGGCCCGGTGGCCGGCACAGGGCGAAGGCGCTGTCGTGGCCTTCATCAATCAATGCCAGGCCGGTGAGTGCGATATCGGCGCTGGTCTTCACCGCTTCCCAGGTGGTGCTGGTGATCGGTGAACCGGCATCCATCGCGAAAAACCCGAGCTTGCCGTCGATGAATTCCGGCACCTGCTCATTGGCCAGGTCCCGCACCGGCCACACCAGCGGCAAGGCGTCATGGGCACGGCCAATCGCCGTCCATTCGGCCCAGGCAGTTTCCAGGAAGGACACGTAGCGTTCGCTGTGGGCATTGACGTAACAGGCCCGGTCGAACGTGCGCGGCACGATGATATCGCCCAGCCCAACGTGCTTGACCCGATCACGCACCGTGTCGGCGCGGCTGGGTTGTTCGAAGGACGGCTTGAGCACGCCATCCTTGAGTTCGGTGCCATGGTGCAAACGATGAGAGTCGCTGAAAACAGTCAACATGAAAGACATCCACCCGTGAAAGACAGGTGATTATTTTGTTCTGGCTGCGGTGGGCTTTCTTTGCTTTTACGTGCGCCGATGCTAGCGTAATCGGGAATTTTTACCCCAAAGAGCCGCCATGAAGAAAAATAAAACCAGACAGGTCGCACTTGACGACACCGATCTCGCCATCCTCGCCTTGCTGCAGGAAGACGCGAGTATTTCCAACGCCGAACTCAGCGAGCGCCTGTCACTGAGCCTCACCCCATGCTGGCGACGGCGCAAGCGGCTGGAGGAAGAAGGCGTGATCAAGGACTACCAGGCCAACCTCGATCGCAAGATGCTGGGCCTGGAAATCATGGCGTTTGTGCATGTGCGGTTTGCCGTGCATTCCGACCATACGCCAGAGGACTTTGAGGCCGTGATCAAGGAACTGCCGCAGGTGCAGTCCTGCCACAAGATCACCGGGGATGCGGATTATCTGCTGCAGGTGCTGGCGGAGGATCTGGATGCCTACAGCGATTTTGTAGAGAGCGTGTTGCGGCGGCAATTGGGGATTGCGTCGATTCAGTCGAGCCTGGCGTTGCGGGAGGTGAAGGCGACAAGTCGGGTGGCCATTCCGGGGCGGGTGGGGAAGTGATCCGATGCAAATACCATTGTGGCAAGGGAGCTTGCTCCCGTTGGACTGCGTAGCGGTCCTGTCGTTGGAGGCGCTTCGCACCCCAGCGGGAGCAAGCTCCCTCGCCACAGGCTGTGTGTTGTCCGAAGATATCTGACGGCTAGTGCAGTGACTGCTGCAGAAACTCACTGATCAAGCTGAGTACCTGCTGCTGGATCTGCGGCTTGGGACGAGCACCCTTGGCATCCAGGCAAATGAAGCCTTCGCCGGGGTCGCTCTGTTCAATCCGCTCCACCGCGCCCGGCTTGCAGATGGGCAGGAAGCTGAAGTGCGTGGCGTCGCTGATTTCCACGTAGCGCGAAGTCTTCTGCGGCAGGCGCTTGGCCAAGTCGGCCGACTCGAGTGCGGCGGGCAATTCCGGCGACGGTGTGCCCGCCGCAATCACCAGCGTGGGGCGGTTCAGCGCCGCGAGGCTGGCATCGCTGAAGCCGCGGGCGAAGCCCAGGTCCAGGGAAACAATGGCCGCCACGCGCGGGTCGCTCAAGTCACCGGCCAGTCGCTGCCTCGCCTGCTCGGTACGACCAACCTCAAGTTGTTCGTAGGCCTTGCAAGGGGCAATTTCCGGATGCAACTTGCAGTCCTCGGTAAAGCGCTGCGGATCAAAGCGGGCACCGCCGACTTCGAGTGCGGTCCAGCCACCGAGGGAGTGCCCGACGACGGCGATCTTGCGTTGGGCCACCGCGCCGAAGCGTTTCGGCTGGGCAATCACGGCATCAATCACCCGATGGATATCGAGGGGCCGTTTCCACAGCTCGGAAGCGGCAGGCTGTGTGCGGTCCTTGCTGGTGGTGCCGGGGTGGTTGGGCGAGGCGACGATGTAACCCTGCCCGGCCAACGCGCTGGCGAGCCAGGACTGGTTGATCCAGTTGCCGAAGATGCCGTGGGAGATCACCACCAACGGATGCTCGCCGGCAGCCGGTGCAGCGTCCTTCAAGGCCGGCGCGCCGTAGAAAACCGGATTGTCGGCGATCAGTTGTGGCGTGCCGGTGGCATCGGTCGGGTACCACACTGCCACCTGCAACGGCCTGCCGTGTTCAGCGTCGGGAATCACTATTTCCTGGAAGCCGATCCGAACCTCATTGGCCTGGGCCAGACCGGTTACAACCGTCAACAACAGCGCAGCACACAGCGTTTTCATCCTTGAGTTCCCTAAGTGGCTAAGCGCCATATTCTGGCATGGCCGTCATGGGAAAGCAGGTGGGAAATCAATGCGCGTATAAATCATCAGGCTATGGCAACTATCCGAATGGTACGTCTACCATGTAGTCACACTCCTTTCAGATAGCCCCCAATGATCAAAGCCAGCCTGCGTAGTCACCTGACCCTCTGGTTTGCCGGTTTGTCGCTGCTCACCCTGGTGAGCGTAGGGTTCTACGTTGGGCACATCGCTACCGAGCAACTGAAACTGGCCAGTGGCAATGCCTTGTTGAGCACTGCCCGCTCCACCGCCGCGCTATTGGCGGTGCAGCTGCGTGAACGCCAGCTCGAAGTGTCGCTGCTCAGCCGCGCACCGCTGTTCAGACGGGGCAACCTGGACGATCCGGACATACTGACCTCCATGGAACAACGCACCCAGTCCCGCGCCGAGTACGCGTGGATGGGCGTCGCCGACACAGACGGGCGTGTGCGCCAGGCGGTGAATGGGCTGCTGGTCGACCAATCCGTAACGGCACGGCCCTGGTTCCAGGCCGGTTTGCAGGGCAACTACACCGGCGATCCCCACGAGGCGGTACTGCTTGCCAAGCTGCTGCCGGGCTCCAACGGTGAGCCCTGGCGCTTCATCGACTTTGCCGCACCGATTCGCAATGCCGGGGGCCAGGTGATCGGCGTACTGGGGGCTCACGCCCATTGGACGTGGGTGACACAAATTGTCGAAGCGGCCAAAGGCAATACGCCGGACATCGAGGCGCTGATCATCGACAACGACGGCAAGGTGCTCTACCCGGAACAACTGGCCGGCCAGCAACTGCCCCAGGACCGCCTGGCCAATGACACCGGCTGGTCGGTCGACAACGGCTACGTGACCAGCGCCGTGGCGGTGCCCAGCCCGTCGAATTCCAGCCTGACCTGGTACATCGTGATGCGCCAGCCGCTGGAAATCGCCCTGCACCCTGCCCGCGTATTGCTCTACAAACTGCTGCTGTTGGGCGTCATTGCCGCGGTGATTTTCGGCTTCGTGGCGTATTACCTGGCGTCGTACCTCAGCCGGCCCATCGAAGAACTCGCGCGTTCAGCCAAGCAGGTCCAAAACCAACAGCCTGGCGCGTATTTCCCTCAAGACCATTTCGTACTGGAAATCGCCCAGCTCGGGCGCTCCATCAAGGGCATGACCCAATCGCTGCTTGGCAAAGAGCGCGAGCTGCAGGACACCAATGCGTCCCTGGAAGCCACCGTCGCCCAGCGTACTGCCGCCCTCACCCAGGCCAATGCCGAGCTGTTGAACCTGGCCAGCCATGACGCCCTGACCGGCGTCTACAACCGTCGGCGCTTCGATGAAAAACTGGCGGAGTACAGCCTGCTGTTCCAGCGCAGCGGGCGCGCATTTGCCTTGCTGCTGATCGACGTTGATCATTTCAAGCGGATCAACGATACCCATGGGCATGCCGTCGGGGACGATGTACTGCGCCAGCTCGCGCAGTTGATTCAGGACGCCACCCGCGCCACCGACTTCGTCGCCCGTTACGGCGGTGAAGAGTTTGCGGTGCTGTTGCCGGAAATCGAAGCGCCGGACAGCCCGGATGTGGTGGCCGAGAAGATTCGCGCGGCAATTGCCGGAGCGTATTTCGAGACCGCTGGGCAGGTCACGGTGAGTATTGGCGTCGGGCTCGTTGAAGCGTCGGACAGCGACACCACAGTGCTGATCAAGCGTGCGGATCAGCAGTTGTATCGGGCCAAGTCGTCGGGGCGCAACCGCGTGGCGTGACGGTGTAGTGCGTCATGAGCCTTTCCAGAAAGCCACAACGCTCTTGATTAAATATCGACAGCCGCGCGCCCATGACCGTAATCTGCCCCACGAACGATGAACACAACGTATGCAGGTCATCAATGGCTGAGGTGCTGGACCGTTTCGACCAATGGCTGGCTCGGTTCGGCAAGCGTTACGTTCATCTGGACTCGGGAGATGACGATTTCCAGGGCTTTATCATCGATGCTGAACAGGTCGCGGCAACCATCGAGCTGGCGCGTTTCGCCGGTATCAACGCCAGTCTTGAGAGTTTCTGATTTCAGGTAAATATCCATGTCCATCACCGACAACCTGCTCGCCTTCACCTTCGCCGCCACGTTGCTCACGTTGACGCCCGGACTGGACACGGCCCTGGTATTGCGCACTGCAACGGTGGAGGGCAAGCAACAAGCCTTGCGCGCCACCCTGGGTATCAATGCCGGCTGCCTGCTGTGGGGTGCAGCGGTGGCCTTTGGGCTGGGCGCGTTGATTGCCGTGTCCGAGGTGGCCTTCAACGTCTTGAAGTACTGCGGCGCGGCTTACCTGGCGTGGCTGGGCTTGAACATGCTGGTGCGTCCGCGCAGTTCGCTGGCGTCCGTCGAGGCCGATGGAAAGCCCGGCGCCAACTGGTTCCTGAAAGGCATGATGGGCAACGTCCTCAACCCCAAGATCGGGATTTTCTACGTGTCTTTCCTGCCGCAGTTCATTCCCCAGGGGCATCCGCTGGTGGCGTGGACGTTCGGGCTGGTGAGCATCCACGTGGTGATCAGCCTGGCCTGGGCACTGATACTGATCGGTGCCACGCAGCCATTGGCCGGTGTGCTGCGGCGTGAAAAGGTGATCAAGTGGATGGACCGCACCACCGGCATGATATTCGTGCTGTTCGCGGCCCGGCTGGCCTTCAGCAAGCGCTGAAGTCAGCGCCGGTCCCGATGCCGTACCAGGCCTTCGAGGGTAAACCGCGCCTGCATCAGCACCACATCCCGCACCAGTTCCATTTCCTTCTGGCTCACTTCGGTCCAGTTCAAGGCGGAGAGCAGCTTGGGTTTCTGTACCCGAAACGCCAGGCCCTGGGTGAACAGCGCCATCGAGTGGATCACCGTGCGTTCGTCGTCAACGGCAAGGCCGGCAACGCGCGCGATCAGCAGGCGGATCACGTTGGCGATGCGCGCCTTGAAGCGTTCCTCGAACGCCATGGTCGCGCTTTCAGGGCAGAGCCCGGCTTGATGGCGATCAAGAAACGCCCGCCACGCGGTGGTCTGGGGACTGTCCTGGATCGTTGAAACCACCGCGCCGAGAATGCCCAGTGAGGCGTCGATCAACCTCTGATCGTCGACCCCGGGATCGGCCAGCGCACCTTCCGCGGCTTCAACGGTGGGCGCCATCTTCTGCCACAACAGCGCGATCAAGTGCTCGACGCATTCCAGGTACACGCCTTCCTTGCCATCGAAGTAGTACTGGATCGCGGGCGCATTGACGCCGGCAGCATTCGCGATGTCTCGCGTGGACGCGCCGTCGTAGCCACGCTCGCCAAATACCTCGACAGCCGCCTCGATAATGCGTGCGCGGGTTTCTTCACCCCGCTGATAACCCCCTTCGGCGGCCGGTTTGTGTCGTGCCATGTGCCACTCCATTTTTTTAACGTAACCAAAATATACCAGTTGACAAAAATTCGCGAAAAAACGAATTTATTCCAACTGATATAAAACTGGAGTGACTTGATGTCCGCTGCACCTCCCTCTCCTCAGGTCATTCCTGAAACCACCGTCAACGGCCAACGTGGCAAAGCCCGACGGATTCTACTGTCACTCGCCGGCGTGGCGCTGTTGGCCGGGCTGGCGTGGGGCGCCTGGTGGTGGCTCACCGGGCGCTTTATCGAGACCACCGACGACGCCTATCTGCAAGCCGACAGTATCAGCGTGGCGCCGAAAATCAACGGCTACGTCGCCGAGGTGCTGGTGGCCGACAACCAGAACGTGAAGCGTGGCGACGTGCTGGTGCGCCTGGATGCGCGCAAATACCAGGCAGTCAGTGACGAAGCCTCGGCGACGATTGCGGCCCGCGAGGCCGACTTTGCCAAGGCCCAGGCCGACCTGGTCCAACAGGACTCGACCATCGCCGAAGCCCGCGCCCAACTGCAAGGCGCCCAGGCCGACGCCCAGCACGCGCAAACCGAAGTCGCACGTTATGCGCCGCTGGCGCGTTCCGGGGCCGAGCCGGAAGAACGCCTGGCGCAGCTCAACAACCAGCTCGCCCAGGCCCGCAGCACCGTGGCCGCCAAGCAGGCCGCGTTGCGCTCCAGCCAGACCCGCTACGGCACCCTCGAAGCCCAGCTCAAGCAAGCCCAGGCGCAACTCGGCGTGGCCAAGGCCAGCGAAGCCCAGAGCCAGCTGGACGTGGACGACGCGGTGATTCGCAGCCCGCTCGATGGCCGCGTCGCTGATCGCGGTGTACGCGTCGGCCAATACGTGCAGCCGGGCACACGCTTGTTGACCGTGGTGCCGGTGAGCGCGATCTACCTGACCGCCAACTACAAGGAAACCCAGATCGGCGAGATGCGCGCCGGGCAGGCCGTCACCGTGCATGTGGACGCACTGCCAGGCCATGATATTCAGGGCCATATCGACAGCCTGTCCCCAGGCACCGGCGCACAGTTCGCGTTGCTGCCGCCGTCCAACGCCACCGGCAACTTCACCAAGATCGTGCAGCGGGTGCCGGTGCGGATTTCCCTGGATGTACCGGATAACGACGTGCGCCAGGCACTGGTGCCCGGCTTGTCCGCCACCGTGGAAGTCGACACCCGCACCCACAAGGCAGACGCCAACCATGGCTGAAGCCATCTTGACGGAAGTGCCCGCGGACAAACCGCGCAACGCTTCGCTGACCGACTGGATCGCAGTCGCCGCCGGCTCGCTGGGCGCCTTGCTGGCGACCCTGGACATCTCGATCACCAACTCGGCGCTGCCGCAGATCCAGGGCCAGATCGGCGCGACCGGTACCGAAGGCACGTGGATCGCCACCGGTTACCTGATGTCGGAAATCGTCATGATTCCCCTCGCCGCCTGGCTGACCCGGGTATTCGGCCTGCGCCGGTTCCTGATCGGCACCGCGTTGATGTTCACGTTTTTCTCGATGTTCTGCGGGCTCTCCTCAAGCCTCGGCGCGATGATCGCCGGGCGTATCGGCCAGGGTTTTGCCGGCGGCGCGATGATCCCGACCGCGCAGACCATCGTGCGCACCCGCCTGCCTGCCCATCAGTTGGCAATCGGCACCACGATGTTCGGCATGACGGTGATCCTCGGTCCGCTGCTGGGCCCGGTGATTGGCGGATGGCTCACGGAAAATATCAACTGGCGCTGGTGCTTCTTCATCAACCTGCCCGTCAGCATCACCTTGATCACCTTGCTGATCACCGGCCTGCCCAGCGACCGCATGAACCTCCAGCAATTCATCAAGGCCGACTGGCTGGGCATCATTGGCCTGGCCATGGGCCTGAGTTCGCTCACCGTGGTGCTGGAAGAAGGCCAGCGCGAACACTGGTTCGACTCGCAGTTGATCATCTGGTTGAGCATCACGATGGTGATCGGCTTCTTCCTGATTGCCGTCGGGCAAGTCCGCTCGAGTACGCCGATCCTGCGCCTGCAACTGGTGCTCAACCGCAGCTTTGGCAGCGTGCTGCTGATCGCCACGGCGGTCGGCGCCGGGCTGTATGGCACGGCGTACCTGGTGCCGCAGTTCCTCGGCATCCTGTCGGGCTATAACGCGCAACAGTCGGGTTCGATCATGTTGCTGTCGGGGATTCCGGCGTTCCTGCTGATGCCGATCCTGCCGCGAATGCTTGGCCGCCTGGACCTGCGGATGATGGTCGGCGTGGGTTTGTTGATGTACTGGGCCAGCTGCTTTCTCGACACCCAGCTCACCGCCCAGAGCGTCGGCCATGATTTCTACTGGTCGCAGATCCTGCGGGGCTTCGGGCAGATCCTGGTGATGATGCCCCTCAGCCAACTGTCGATGCGCTCGGTGGAAACCCGCGATGCGGGTGACGCGGCCGGGCTCTACAACATGTCACGCAACCTCGGCGGCACCTTGGGGCTGGCGCTGCTCGGCGTACTGATGGACCGGCGCAGCCACTTCCACGACGACATGTTGCGCGAAGGCATCCAGGCCAACACCCAGTTGACCCAGGATCAAATGGCGAGCGATACCGCCAGCTACCTGGCGCAAACCGGCGACCCGTCCACCGCCTCGCTGCAGGCCCTCAGTCATCTGGCCAACGACATCGCCCAACAAGCGGCGGTGATGGCCTACAACGACGCGTTCTACGTGCTGGGACTCGCCATGCTGGCGTGCCTTCCCCTGATCTTCATCCTGAAAAAGCGCGCGGCGCAGGCAGGCCAACGAACATGATTTATCGCTCACTTCCCTTGCTCTTCACCGTCGGCCTGCTGACGGCGTGTACCGTGGGGCCGGACTACCAGGGCGCGCCGGATGCCGCGCCAAAGACCCTCGCGGCCGGGCGCTTGCCCCACGCCGACATAGGCCTGCCGCGCACACCCGCGGTCGCCCAGTGGTGGCAAGCCCTGGGCGATCCGCAGCTCAACCAATTGGTGGCCCAGGCCCTGCAAAACAGTCCGGACATGGCGACCGCCCAGGCGCGCCTCAAGCAATCGCGAGCCAGCCTGAGTGGCGCCAACGCCAACGCCCTGCCCAAGATCACCGGCGATGCAGCGATGCTGAAGCTGCGCTCCCCCGACACCTCGGCGCTGGGTGGCAGCAGTGGCGGTGGTCGCGGGCCATTGAGCCTTTACCTCGCCGGCTTTGATGCCAGCTGGGAGGCCGACCTGTTCGGCGGCACCCGGCGTGCAATCGAGGCGGCCCAGGCGGAAAACGACGCCTCGCAGGCGCAACTGGCCGATGCCCAGGTGCAACTGGCAGCCGAGGTGGTGCAGACCTATGCCGACGTGCGTGACCAGCAGGCGCGACTGGCGCTGGTGGACGCCAGTGTCGAGATTGAGGAACAGGCGCTGGACCTGACCCAGCAGCGACGCAGCCGTGGCGTGGCCTCGCAGTTACAGCTGGAGCAGGTCCTGACACAGGCCGAAAACACCCGGGCCCAACGCCTGCCGCTGCAAGCGTCAATCGTCGAGGCGATTGACCAGTTGAACCTGCTCTGCGGCCTGGAACCGGGCGAGTTGGACGCGAGCCTCAACACTCCCCGCGCCCTGCCCGCTATCCCTAGCCAGGTGCCATTTGCCGACCCGGCGGCGATCCTGAAAGCACGCCCGGATATCCGGGTGGCCGAGCGCCAACTGGCTTCCAGCAACGCGCAGATCGGCGAGAAAACCGCCGACTGGTTTCCCAAGCTCAGCCTGATGGGCGACTTGTCGTTCTCGGCGGCCGATCCCGGGCACCTGGCGCGCAAGGACAGCGGCACCTGGCTGCTGTTGCCGCGGCTGACCTGGAACGCATTGGATTTCGGCCGGGTGGCGGCCAGTGTCAAAGGTGCGGAAGCCGGGCGCGACGAGGCCCTGGCCCATTACAAAAGCGTGGTGTTGAGTGCGTTGCGTGATGCGGATGTGGCCCTGGCGCGGTATGGCAACCAGCGGCAGAACGTGGTGCTGCTGCGTAACGTGGAATCTTCGGCAGTACGGGCCGCGGACCTGACGCGCCAGCGTTATAAGGCAGGTACGGCGAGCACGCTGGATTGGCTGGACGCGGAACGTACGCGGTACCAGGCGCAGGAAAGCCGGATTTCCGGGGATGCGCTGTTGCTCAAGGACTTTGCGTCATTGCACAAGGCGCTGGGGTTGGGATGGACGTTGTGACAAATAACCCGAGTGACCACTGACCTGTGGCGAGGGGGCTTGTCCCCCGTTGGGCTGCGCAGCGGCCCCAAAAAAGAGGGACTGCTACGCAGTCCAACGGGGGACAAGCCCCCTCGCCACAACAAGCCCTCTCACCACAGGTACGGTGTCAGCTTTTAATTGGCCGTATTGGCCCGCGCCGCGTGCAGCTTCTTGTAGCTGTCGATCAACCGCAGGTGCCGGTCCAGCCCTTCCAGCTTCATGCTCGTCGGCGTCAAACCATAGAACCGCACACTGCCATTCACCGACCCAATCGCCGCGTCCATCCGCTCGTTGCCAAACATCCGGCGGAAATTCACTTCGTAGTCCGCCAGTTCCAGGTCTTCGTCCAGCTCCATCTCCAGCACCGCATTCACAGCCTGATAGAACAAGCCGCGCTCGACGGTGTTGTCGTTGTACTGCTGGAACATCTCCACCAGTTCCTTGGCTTCTTCAAACTGCTGCAGGGCCAGATAAATCAGCAGCTTCAATTCCAGGATGGTCAGTTGACCCCACGCCGTATTGTCATCGAACTCGATGCCGATCAAGGTGGTGATGTCGGTGTAGTCGTCCAGTTCGCTTTCCACCAGGCGCTCAACCAACCCCTTCAATTCCGCTTCGTCGAGACGATGCAGGTTCAGGATGTCCTCGCGAAAAAACAGCGCCTTGTTGGTGTTGTCCCAGATCAGGTCGTCGATTGGGTAGATCTCCGAATAGTCCGGCACCAGGATGCGGCAGGCGGTCGCGCCGATGTGCTCGTACACCGCCATGTAGACTTCCTTACCCATGCCTTCGAGGATGCCGAACAACGTGGAGGCTTCCTCGGCATTGGAGTTTTCACCCTGGCCGGAGAAGTCCCATTCGACGAACTCGTAATCCGACTTCGAGCTGAAGAAGCGCCACGACACCACACCGCTGGAGTCGATGAAGTGCTCGACAAAGTTGTTCGGTTCGGTCACCGCATGGCCTTCAAACGTCGGCTGCGGCAGATCGTTCAGGCCTTCAAAGCTGCGGCCTTGCAGCAGTTCGGTGAGGCTGCGCTCCAACGCCACTTCCAGGCTGGGGTGCGCGCCGAACGAGGCGAATACGCCGCCGGTGCGTGGGTTCATCAACGTCACGCACATCACCGGGAATTCACCGCCCAGGGACGCATCCTTCACCAGTACCGGAAAGCCCTGGGCTTCCAGGCCCTGGATACCGGCCAGGATACCGGGGAATTTCGCCAGCACTTCCTGCGGTACATCCGGCAGCGCGAATTCACCTTCGATGATTTCGCGTTTTACCGCGCGTTCGAAGATTTCCGACAGGCACTGCACTTGCGCTTCGGCCAGGGTGTTACCGGCACTCATGCCGTTGCTGAGGTACAGGTTCTCGATCAGGTTGGACGGGAAATACACCACCTCGCCATCGGACTGGCGCACGAACGGCAGCGAAACAATGCCGCGCTCTTCGTTGCCGGAGTTGGTGTCGTAGAGGTGTGAGCCGCGCAGCTCGCCGTCACGGTTGTAGATGTGCAGGCAATGCGCGTCGAGTATCTCCGGTGGCAGTTCGTCCTTGCGGCCCGGCTTGAACCAGCGCTCGTCCGGGTAATGCACAAACGCCGCATTGGCGATGTCTTCACCCCAGAACTGGTCGTTGTAGAAGAAGTTGCAGTTCAGCCGCTCGATAAACTCGCCCAATGCCGACGCCAATGCGCCTTCCTTGGTCGCGCCCTTGCCGTTGGTAAAGCACATCGGCGAGTGCGCGTCGCGGATATGCAGCGACCATACGTTGGGCACGATATTGCGCCACGAAGCGATCTCGATCTTCATGCCCAGGCCCGCGAGAATGGCCGACATGTTGGCGATGGTTGTTTCCAGCGGCAGGTCCTTGCCCGCGATGTAGGTGCCCGCGTCGGACGCCGCGCTCGGCATCAGCAATGCCTGGGCATCGGCATCCAGGTTTTCCACTTCCTCGATGACAAACTCCGGCCCGGCCTGCACGACTTTTTTCACGGTGCAGCGGTCGATGGAACGCAGGATGCCCTGGCGGTCTTTATCGGAGATGTCCGCCGGCAATTCGACCTGGATCTTGAAGATCTGGTTGTAGCGGTTTTCCGGGTCGACAATGTTGTTCTGGGACAGGCGAATATTGTCGGTAGGGATGTTGCGGGTTTCGCAGTACAACTTCACAAAGTAAGCCGCACACAACGCCGACGACGCCAGGAAGTAATCGAACGGACCGGGGGCCGAGCCATCGCCCTTGTAGCGAATAGGCTGGTCGGCCACCACGGTGAAGTCGTCGAACTTGGCTTCAAGTCGAAGGTTGTCGAGAAAATTGACCTTGATTTCCATGCGGGATTACCAGAATAGCGAGCAAAATATGGCCGCCATTATCCGGGTTTCGAGGCGTAAGTCTTGTGCTTTCGGGCCTGGCCGATCGTTGGCGATGGGTATCAGCCGTGTTGAAAGTCCGCAATCTGCTGCCACATCGCGATCGGGTTGGAGTACATCGGGAAGTGCCCGCACCGGGCAATCGGCGCCAACCGCACGCCTTGCGCCTGGATATGCGCCAGGTACGACAAATGGGCATTCTGCTCGCCGTACATGAACATGCGCGGGCATTCCAGGCCGAGGAACTTGCCCATCAAGTCGGCGTTATCCGACAGTTCGACCATCGACTGGAAGATCCCCCGCACGGCCCCGGCACGCACCTTGTGCCGCAGGCTCGCCGAATACAGCGCGCTGGCGTAGGCCGGTGCCTGCCGGGTGCGCTCGATAAAGGCGCTGAAAAACGCCTCGGGATCGTCCGCCGGGTAGTCGACGATCTGCCGGCTGAGAAAGCAGTCTTCCGGGGCGATATTGCCTTCGATATCGACAAAGCTCAGCACCCGGCCCGGGAACTGGTGCGCCAACATCAGCGCGGTAAGCCCGCCCATGGAGTGGCCTACCAGATGGAAGCGCTCGATGTTGAAATGCTCGAGCACCTGCAAGGCGGTTTGCAGCAGGAACGGGATGGAGATCTTCGACAGGTCATCGCAATGGCTCTCACCGCAACCCGGGGCGTCATAAGCCAAAAATGGATGACCGTCGAAGGCAGGTTGCTGGACGATGTCGGCGTAATCTTCCTTGGTCGAGCCAAAGCCATGCAGGAACACGATTGGCGCCAGGGTACCCGCGCGGTGGATCGCGGCGATGTTCAACGGCACATCGGCGACGACGATGGGGAGTTGTGTGTGGGTGAATGGCATGGTGAAGACTCCCTGAAAAACCGATTGGCGGCTCAAAAGCCGTTAATTTCAACGGTATTCAGGTTTCTGTAAATTCCTGATTCGGGAAGGTATTCATAGGCTGATCGTATGAGTCGTTCCATAACGCCCTACCCCGCACTCAATCCCCACAACACGTCCAACACATGTTGCGTAGGCCGCTCAACCTCCCCGGCGCGATGGGCGATCCCCAGTTGCCGCCACAGCAACGGTTGCAACGGCCGCATCGCAATCCGGGTGTCGTGCAAGGGCGTGGACGCTTCATGGGGCAACAACGTGGCCCCGTAACCGGCGGCCACCAGGCTTTTGATTGCGTCGTTGTAATTCAGCTGAATACGCGCCGTCGGCTGGTAGCCGTCATTGGCAAACCACTCCGAGGTCAGGCGCGAAAGCCGGGTGGTGTTGTCATTCAGGATTAACGGCTGGGCAGCCAGCCAGGCGGGTGTTACCACCTCGGGGCATTCCTGGCGCGCCGGCAAAAACGCCATGACCGGGTCGCGCCGCCAGGGCTCGATCCGCAAGCCCTTCACCGGTGCCTGGGGCAGCGCCACCAGGCCGATCTCCAGGGCGCCCTCGGCCAGCTTCTTCAATGTGTCCTGCGACGTGAGCACTGCCACCTGCACATCAATGGCGGGATGATGTTGGCTCAAGGTTTCCAGGGCTTGCGGCAGCAACTGTGCGATGGCTCCGGTTGAGGCTCCCAGGCGCACCCGCCCCGCCAGCCCCTGCACCTGTCGCTCCACGTCTTCAAGCGCCTGCTCGGCATCCGCCAACAAGCGGCGCGCGCGCTCCACCAGGGTTTCGCCAATCGCTGAAGGCTGCACCCGCCCACGGGTACGCGATAGCAGCTTGCCGCCCACTCGCGCCTCCAGGTCGGCGATGTGCAGGCTGACGGTGGGTGGCGCCAGGTTAAGCATGCGGGCGGCCTCGGCGAACGAACCGAGGTCGGCAATCGCCACCAACGTACGCAGGCGGTCCAGGCTGATTTCGCGCATGGGTCAATCCTCATTCATAAAAACTGAACTTCATCGTTTGGAAATTCAACTTTTCCTATCCTAGCGGCTGGCCGAAGATTGGAACACCTGATTTCCTATCCGAGTGCATCCCATGGCAAATCCTCTTGTATTCATCGACGGCGACCAAGGCACCACCGGGCTACAGATCCATCAACGCCTGCGCGACCGCACCGATCTGCAACTGATCACCCTCAGCCCTGAACACCGCAAGGACCCGCAGCAGCGCGCCGAGATGATCAACGCCTGCGATATCGCGATTCTCTGCCTGCCCGACGACGCCGCACGGGACGCCGTCGCCAGCATCCACAATCCGGCCGTGCGGGTGATCGACGCGAGTTCGGCACACCGCACTCATCCCGACTGGACCTACGGTTTCGCCGAGATGAACCCGCAACAGGCGCAACGCATTGCCACGGCGCAGCGGGTGAGCAATCCCGGTTGCTATCCCACCGGCGCGATTGGTTTGTTGCGCCCGTTGCTTGAGGCCGGGCTGCTGCCCGGGGACTACCCGACGACCATTCATGCCGTCTCGGGCTATTCCGGCAAGGGCCGCGCCGGGGTGCAGGAGCATGAGGGCGCCGACGCCTCACAGGCGCCCGCGTTCCTGGTGTATGGGCTGGGGCTGGCACACAAGCATGTGCCGGAGATTCAGCAGCAAAGCGGGCTGACGGAAAGGCCGACCTTTGTGCCGGCCTACGGGGCTTTTCGCCAGGGGATCGTATTGACCATCCCCCTGCAACTTCGGTTATTGGCGCCGGGTGTGAATGGCTCGCGGTTGCATGACTGTTTGACTCAGCACTACCGCGATACGAATCACGTCCAGGTGCTGTCGATGCAGGCCGCCAAGGAGCTGACCTACCTTGACCCTCAAGCGCTGAACGGCACGGACGATGTGCGCCTGATCGTGTGTGAAAACCACGAGACGGGCCAGGTCCTGCTGGCGGCGATATTCGACAACCTCGGCAAGGGCGCCGCAGGTGCCGCCGTGCAGAACCTGGATTTGATGATCAAGCCGAGACCGTAGCGATAAAGGCGCGCAGGTCCGCCAGCATCAACGCCGGCTGCTCCCAGGCCGCGAAGTGACCACCGGCGGGCATCTCGCTCCAGTGCACGATGTTGAAGGTCTTTTCGGCAAATGAGCGCGGCGGCGGCACGAACACCGGATCACGAAAGGCGGCAAATCCGGTCGGCACCTGGATGCGGGTGCCGACCGGGAATTTTGACGATCCCTCAAGACGCTTGCCGTGATACATCCACGTCGCGGTGACCATGGAAGATGGCGCGAGATACAACATGATGTTGGTCAGCAGTTGCTCCTCGGTAAAGGTGCCCCAGAGATCCGGGCTGCCATCGGCGGTAGTGGGCAGATCGGCCCATGTGCCGATTTTTTCGAGGATCCATCCCGCGGCCCCCACCGGGCTGTCGGCCAGCGCGACACCCAGGGTCTGCGGGCGGGTTTCCTGCTGGTGGTTGTAGCCGGTTTCCCAGTCGATCAGCACGTCACGCCGGGCGATGAAAGCCTCCTCCTCCGGCGTGGTCGCAACGGTGCCCTGGGCCAGCAGGTCGGCCATGTTCAGGTGAATCCCAAGTAACGCCTCGGGCCGATCGTGGGCCATCCAACCGGCGATGCCCGAACCCCAGTCACCGCCCTGAACGATGAAGCGGGTTGGCCCGAACAGCCGGGCCATCAGCCCGTGCATGAGTTCGGCTGCCCGACGTGGGCCAATCACTCCGGTGATCGGACTGGAGAATGCAAACCCCGGAAGCGACGGCACGATCACATCGTGTCCGTCAGCCGCCAGCGGTTCCAGCAGCGCCTCGAACTCCAGGTACGAACCTGGCCAGCCATGGAGCAGCAGGATCGGCGGCCTGGAACCGTCGCCCCGCACATGGAGAAAATGCAGGTGCTCGCCCTCAATCTCGGTGATGAAGTTGGGCAGTTGGTTGAGGTGTTTTTCGACCCGGCGCCAATCATAGGATTCCAGCCAGTAAGCGACCAGGCGCTGAAGGTCGCGCACGCCTACGCCCGACTTCCACCCTCCCAAATCGGGAAGCTGGGTCCAATCGTAGGCGGCGACTTTGTCGCGGAAGGCCACAAGACGTTCGTCGGGGATATTGATGGTGTAGGGCAAGATCATGGGATTCTCCTGGTGAGTTTCCGTATTACATTGCTTTACGCAATACTGACCCCGACAAAAACCGATGTGAACCCCATTACGTCGCTCAAGGCCTTTGCGAAAAACGCACAAGTGAGTTTCCCGTGGACATAACGGACGAACTGGAAATCTTTACCCTCGTGGCCGAGACCGCGAGTTTCTCGGCGGCCGCGCGTCGCTTGAACCTTGCGCCCTCCTCCATCGCGCGGGTGCTGGACCGCATGGAGGCCCGGCTGGGCGTACGCCTGTTGTTGCGAACCACGCGCTCACTGACCGTGACCCCGGAGGGCGCCGCCTATCTGTCGTGCGCCCGGCGGATCCTCACGGACCTGCGGGAAACCGAACAGCAGATTACCGACCAGAGTTCACCCCGCGGGCGCCTGCGTGTCAGCAGTTCGCTGCTGTATGGCAGGACCTTCGTGATCCCGTTGTTGGGCGAGTTCATTCAGCGTTACCCGGACATCCTGGTGGACATCAACCTGACCGACACCGTGGTCGACATCGCCGCCGGGCAAGCCGACGTCGCAGTGCGATTGGGCCCGCTGCCCGACAGCAGCCTGACGTCCCGCCGGCTGGGCGCCACCCACAAGGTCATCATTGCTGCGCCGAGCTATCTGGCACGACGCGGCACGCCGCAGGTGCCGGAAGACCTGCTGGATCACGACTGCATCGGTTTCAACTTCAAGCGTGCGGCGCCCACCTGGCCGTTTCGCAAGGATGGCCACGACTATTCACTGACGATCAAGGGCCATGTCGAAACCAATAACGGTGACACCCAGGGCCAATTGGCGGCCGAGGGCATCGGCATCGCGCGGGTCTGCGCCGAGACCGTGGCGGACGCCATTCAGGCGGGTCGGCTGGTGCCGCTGCTGGAGGCATTCAATCCCGGCGATGGCGAAGAGATCCATGCCGTGTTCCTCGGCGGTACCCACACGCCGGCGCGGGTCCGGTGTTTTGTCGACTACCTGGTTGAGCGGTTCCAGTAGGCGCGAAATTGCATGATTACTCGGCAACGAGTTCGACGTAGCTCGACTCCCCGCCTCCCGTCGCGCCCGACAACCAGCCCCAGACGAAGGCCAGGGTGGTACGCCCGGCGTCATCCACGCCTAGCGTGCCCCGGGACCAGCCGGCAAGAATCTCGCCCTCGGTGGTCAGGCACTGGTACAGCAACTCGATGGTATCGGGGCCTGTGGCGCGCCCGACTTGATTGCCCATGCGAATCCGGCCGCCCTGGTAGGTGCCCCATATGGCGTTTTCATCGACGTGGTAATGAAACACGGTGCCTGTACCGGACACACCATGGGTGTTGCCCGCGACGATAAACCGGCGGTTGTCCAGGCGTTCGCTGATTTGGCAAAAGGCATTTGGCATTGACAGGCGCTTCCTTGGTCGAGAGGGTTCATTCCGGGGCGCCCAACCTACCTCATATGGCTTTTGTCGGTCATGTAAAACCTGCACAATTGTGGGCTTTCCCGCGACAGGACGTCCCTTCATGCAACGCATCGTGATTCTCGGTAATGCGGGCAGCGGAAAATCCACCCTCGCCCGCGCCCTCGGACAACGCCTGGGCCTGCCCGTGGTGCACCTGGACACCCTGTTCTGGTCGCCCGGCTGGGTCGAGCCCGACGCCGAGCAGTTCCGTACCCGCGTGCGCGACGCCGTTGCCGCCGATGGCTGGGTGTGTGAAGGCAACTATGCGCGGCGCACGTTCGACCTGCGCCTGCCCCGTGCCGATTTGATCATCTGGCTCGACACGCCACGGCTCACCTGCTTTACCCGGGTGATCCTGCGCAGTGCGCTGAACCGCCCGCGCCCGGATATTCCCGCCGGCTGTACCGAGAAACTCGACCGGGAGTTCCTGACATTCCTGAAGTACGTGTGGACGTTTGATCGCGGCCACCGGCCAGGTATCGAGGCGGTGCGGTTGGCGGCAGGCCCGTCGGTGCCCGTGGTGCACTTGCGCGGTGGCCAGCAGATCGCCGAGTTTCTCGAGCGCTTGCCCGCAGCATCTGAAGGCTGCCTTGAATAGAGGGAGCAGGAGCGTTGGCCGCGATAGTGGGTCGTCTTGCCAGTGAAGAAATCATTGATGGCAAGACTTCCACCGCCCTCGGGCCATGCCGTCCTGACAGGTTTTTTCAACTGTAGGATCTTGTTGGCAGCCGCTCCCTCGTGCGACCTGAAGAAGCCCCTATCTGGACCTCAGGTACCGATAGAGCGTCTGCCGACTGATTTCAAAATCACGCGCCAATTTGGATCTACTTTCTCCTGCAGTGGCCCGGTCAATCAAGTTTACAACCTGATTGTCAGACAGCTTTTTCTTGCGACCTCTATAAGTCCCACGATTCTTTGCACTGGCAATTCCCGCCGCCTGTCTTTCCCTCATCGCAGCGCGCTCGAACTCTGCAATCAGCTCCATTACCGCAATGATCGACTCCACGACTTCAAGACAGTCATGCCGGAAAACCAGGTTTTCGTTCAAACACTCCAGCGTGACCTGCTTTTCAATCAACCGGCGAATGATGGCGCACAGCTGCTCCGTGCTTGAAGTCAGCGCTGCCATGCTGTCCACCACCACGGTATCCCCGCACTGCAGGTAGCGGAGTAGCCTTTCCAGGCCTGCAGGATTCGCGGCATTTTCTGCCGGCTCATCGCAAAACACGGCATCAAATACATCGTCGCTTGTTATTTTCTCTGCGCCACCCTCGGGCTCTTTTAGAGCGCGCCGGACATATTTGATGCGATGCAATCTCATGGTGCCTCCTTGGCAATACTTGTACAGCGTCATTTTATACTTGTACAAACTGTAACTAAATCATCAATTCCTTACACCGCACTTGTAACACTGAACCCACCCAAAATACACAGTTGCAAAGAGTTGAACTTCCCTTATCATTTTGAAGCATGGAATTCTAACAAGCTTTTCGCAAAAAAGTCGATTTCGTATTCCTTGAATGCCCCGTGCAATTCAAGCAACCCATATGAGTATCTACTGTTTTACAGCTCAAATAATTGACATGACCGGCTTGACGCGGCTGTTAATTTCTCGATGCAATCAGAGGATGAATGGATGAAAGTCTTGGAAGGCGCCATCGAAATTGATCGCCCAACTACCGATCAGGAAAAGATTGATAAGGTAACCCGCAGTATTACCGATCATGGGAACTACCTGCGAAAGCGTTATCCGATCCTGCAGCACCAGGATGCTCTGGGCGCGAGTGTCATGGCGTTTTCCCTGATAGGGATGGTCATTACGGGAGGGCTCTATCTAAAGGGTTTTATCCCCGCATGGATGTGTATTCTGGTCAATGCGCTGCTGACTTCGTTCATTCATGAAATCGAACATGACCTGATTCATCGCCTTTATTTTAGAAAACAGCCGCTGGCCCATAATGCCATGATGCTCTTCTGCTGGCTGGCACGCCCGGGTATGCCCAGCCCGTGGCTAAGACGCAGTCTGCACTTTCATCACCATAAGGAGTCCGGAACTGATTCTGATGTTGAAGCCTGGATCACCACGAGCGGCAGTCCTTGGGGAATACTGCGATTACTGAAACTGGTGGACGGATTTGTATTTGGTTTTCTAAATGCGGTGTTTGCCCCTGGATGGCGGCAAAAGGTAAAATTGTTAGGCAAGATCATTCGGCTCAATACACCATTCGGGCTTCTGTATTGGGGGTGCTGGTATGTGTTCCTCGGCTACCACCTGTATGTCTGGCTTGGGTCAGTTACCGGGATGGAGGTTCACAGTTCAGCTACGACGCTGGAATTAATGGATATCGTCAATAGCGCAGTGGTTATTCTTATAGCGCCCAATATGATACGGCAGTTCTGCCTGTTCTTTATAAGTTCAAATATGCACTATTACGGCGATGTTGCCCCGCGTAACGCATTACAACAAACCCAGGTGATGAACCCTTGGTGGCTGTGGCCGTTCCAGTTGTTCTGTTTTAACTTTGGCAGCACTCACAGCATCCATCACTTCGTGGTGAGAGACCCGTTTTATCTGCGTCAGATGACGGCACCTTATGCTCATAAAGTCATGGCCCAGGCCGGTGTCAGGTTCAATGACTTCGGCACCTACAAACGAGCCAATCGCTTTTCCATGGAGCACTCCCAAACTCGGTCTCGTGGGTGAATTCCTCCACAACCATTATCCGTGTTCGGCAAGTATCAAGGGCCGCACTTCAAATACGAGGACGTTGAGGTATGAAAGCGCAAGGGATATGTGCGAAGCAGTTTGAAGCGGTCAAGCAGGCCTTCGAGGACATGTTCGATGATCCGCAGGAACGTGGGGCCGGCCTGTGCGTGCAGGTAGGCGCAGAGATCGTTGTCGACCTGTGGGCCGGCATGGCAGACCAGGCGGGCACGAAACCCTGGACCCGCGATACGCTGGCCAATACCTTCTGCGTAATAAAACCCTATGTCGCGGTGGCCGTCCTGATGTTGGTTGAGGCGGGCAAGCTGGAGCTGGATGCACCCGTGGCCCGTTACTGGCCCGAGTTCGCCCGGAGCGGGAAAGCAAAGGTCACCCTGCGCCAGGTGATGAACCATACCGCAGGCCTGCCGGCGCTGCGGGGGCCCGACCATAACCCCATGATGTATGACTGGGAGCACATGCTGCGACTGCTGGAGGCCGAGCCGCTGTGGTGGGAACCGGGAACAGACCTGGGCTACGGCACCACCACGTTTGGCTGGATCCTCGGCGAGTTGATTCGCCGGGTGGACGGACGAGATCCCTGTGTGTTTATCCACGAAGAGATTCTCGATCCCCATGAGTTGGACGTGCACCTTGGCGTGAACGAAGAACACTTTCATCGTATCGCGCGTTTCGACAGTGCCACGGGACGAGTCGGTGACCCTTACTCGCAGGCGTTGCGAACCGTGGTGAAAAACGAGCCGTCGCATATCGCGACGCTCGCCTTCACCAACCCCGGAATGGTGCCCAGACGAACCAGTGACCCTCGCTGGTGGGCCTACCGGCAACCCGCCGTGTGTGGACACGGTTCGGCTCACGGCCTGGCCGGTTTCTACAGTGCATTGATGGCAGGAAACTTTATCGGTCCCGAGCTGCTTACTGAATTCAGCCGTGAGCACAGTCATGGCATGGATCGAGTATGGATGCGCCCCATGCGTTATGGATTGGGTTGCATGCTGGAGCAGCAACGCGACCCGACGGCTTCCCATGCAATGGGCCCGAACACCTTTGGCCATATCGGGCTTGGTGGCCCGATCAGTTTCGCTGATCCCGAAAAACAAGTGAGCTTCGGTTTTGTCACCACGACTTCGGGCAGCCATTCGATGATTGATCCACGCCCCCGCCGACTTTCATCCCTTGTCTATGCGGCGCTTTGAAGGCAAGGGGCGGATCTGTTCATCTGAGGCTTTCAAGGGGGCGCAATACTGCCGAATGCAACGCAGCAAGTTTGTGGCAAGACACAAGTGGCTGATGGCAAACCGAAACATTCCCCTCCCGGCCAACAATGAGTCATTGGCTTATGAACGAAGGCTGGTACAACGACGACATGATTTATTTATAAATAAATTCATACGCCTCGATATAAGAACCTATCTCGTTTGAATGAGCAGTCACCCACACTGCATTCATGCCTGTCTTTCTTTGATCGTTGAATTCCGACTGAGTGGTACAAAGCGCAACCCAGCGCTCAGTCTTTAAATCCTTAATCCGCAGACCCGCCTCACATCGACTGAACTTTCCAACGTAGGGCCCCGGAGTCACCAGCTCGTAAGGTGACGCATACTGAACAATGTCGCCGGGCAACAGGTACGTAACGACGTCATAACTGTGCAAGGACAAAATCAGACCCACGCAAAAACCACCAAAAAAAGATTCTCCAACACGGTTCGGGTTTCTTACAGCCGGACGATAGTAGGTGGCCCTTGCAGCAAAAAAGAGTCCAACCAGACAACCAATGACTATATAGGTCGTCCACTCGGGAATCGATGGCATTAAAACCGTTCGCATTACAATGCGACCGGCCCAGAGCGTATAAGCAATCCATGCTCCAAATAACAGACACACCACCAACAACAAGGTTCTTTTCTTTGATTTGTTTTCAAATGAAGGATATTCCATTCCCTGCCTACTCTATTTTTAATTCCCGGGAAAAGCGCTTCGTGCTTCACGCCAACTTCCTTTACCCGATTGGCATGCCGGGCATATTAACGAATGAGCGTCATGGTGACCGATCTATTTACCCACGACTCACAGACACGGCCAGAGCGCCATCGGTTCTACCCATTAGCGCAAATTGTTCAACCGCCTCACATCCCTTATCCTCGTGGCCTTACCTGCCAGCGCCCGCCGGAGCCCCCCATGGACCTCGCCACCCTCACCCTCTTCCTCCCGGCCTGCTTCGCCCTGAACATGGCGCCAGGCCCGAACAACCTGCTGTCCGTGAGCAACTCCACCCGCTACGGCTACCGCACTTCGTGCCTGGCAGGCGTCGGGCGACTGCTGGCCTTTGCCGGGATGATCGCCCTCGCGTCCGCCGGGCTGGCGGTGGTGCTGCAAACCTCGGAGTTGTTGTTCTACGGGATCAAGATCCTGGGGGCGGCGTATCTATTTTATCTGGCGTATCAACTGTGGCGGTCCAATCCGCACGCGGAGGCTGAGTCGACGGCGCCCAAGGCGGGCTTGTGGGCCTTGGCGCGACAGGAGTTCCTGGTGGCCGCCGGCAATCCCAAGGCAATCCTGATTTTTACCGCCTTCCTGCCGCAATTCGTCGACCCGGCACATCCGATCACGCCGCAATTTGCCCTGCTGGGAGCGATGTTCCTGGCGCTGGAATGGTTCGCCATCAGCGCCTACGCCTATATGGGTTTGCATATGCGCCGCTGGTTCGCGCAGCCTCGGGGCAAGCGGATTTTCAACCGCTGCTGTGCGGGGTTGTTGTCGGCCGCCGCGACGGTATTGCTGATGGCGCGCAGGGCCTGAGCACTGCGAAAAACCGGCGAAAACGCTTACAATCGCCGTCTCACCGCAACTCAGGCAGGCCAGTTCGCCCATGGCGCTCGACCCCATCACCATACTGGTCCTCACCATCGCACTGGCAGGCGCCGCCGCGCTGTACCTGGCCGTCGAGTGGCGCAATGTCCGCGAGCCATCGCTGCTGTACTGGACTGCCGGTTTCGCCATCATCAGCGTGGGCAGCACCCTGGCGCTGTTGCGGGCCAGCGGCCTGCTGTTGATCGGCATCTGGTTCGCCAACGGATTGCTGATCACCGCCCACTGGCTGTTCCTGCTGGGCGTTGCGCGTTTCACCCAGGTGCGCCTGTCTCGCGCCTGGTACCTGATGTTCGTGGCCTGGTTTGCGATGCTGCTGTTGCCGGAAGGACAGTCGTGGTCCAGGGCCATGCTGCTGGCCAACTCGCTGCTGGTTGCCCTGCCGACCCTGCGGGCCAGTTTCCTGTTGCGCCCCCATGGCCGATCACTCAGCGTGGGCGCGGTGCAACTGCGCTATGTGCTGCTGGCCCACGGGCTGTTCTATCTGGCCAAGTCGCTGGTGGCGATCGTGCCGGGGACACTGATCGACCTGACGGCGTTTCGTGGCGAGATCATTCAGGTGTCGCTGGTGGAAGGCGCCATGGCGATCATGCTAATTGCATTGTCGATGACCGGCACCGAGCGCTACCGCCGTGAGGAACAGATTGCACGGTTGGCCGCCCGCGACCCGTTGACCGCGCTGTACAACCGCCGCGCTCTTGAAATGCGCGCGCCGAGCCTGCTGAGCGAGGTGTCGCAGGCCCGGCCAGGTGCCCTGCTGTTGATCGACATCGACAATTTCAAGCTGATCAACGACCTGTACGGCCATACCGCGGGCGACCGGCTGCTGGTGGCCCTGAGCGAGATGATTCGCGCGCAGTTGCCCGATGATTCGCTGGCGGCGCGGTTGGGTGGCGACGAGTTCGTGATCCTGCTTAATGACACCTCGAACGCGCGCATTGTCGCGCTGGGCAGCGCCCTGCGCGAACAGTTTCATCAGGCTGCCTCGCAGGCCTTCGCCACGCCCGAAGCGGTGACATTGAGCATCGGCGCCAGCCTGTTCGACACGCCCCCCGCCAGCCTCGCGGCCTTGATCGAACAAGGCGACGCGGCGCTGTATGAATCCAAGCGCGGTGGACGCAACCGTATTCGTCTGGTGGACCGGACGGCGGTGGGCGCCGATTGACTCAATCGGTGCATCAACCTTTGAGCGCCGCCTCAATCCCCGCAATATCAATCCTGGTCATCCCCATCATCGCGTCAAACGCCCGCTTGGCCGCTGCCGGGTCGGGGTGGGTGATCGCCGCGCTCAGTACACGCGGGGTAATCTGCCATCTCACCCCCCATTTATCCTGGCACCAGCCGCAGACGTTTTCCTGGCCGCCATGGCTGACAATCGCGTGCCACAAGCGGTCGGTTTCCGCCTGGTCGTCGGTGGCCACCTGGAACGAAAACGCCTCGTTGTGCTGCACGCCGGAGCCTCCGTTCAGCCCCAGGCAAGGAATACCCATGACGGTGAATTCCACGGTCAACACATCGCCCTGTTTGCCCGCCGGATAATCCCCGGGGGCGTGATGGACCGCGGTCACTGCGCTGTCCGGGAAGGTCCTGGCGTAGAAGTTGGCAGCGTCCAGTGCACTGCCGTCGTACCAAAGGCACACCGTGTTTTTGCTGAGCATGAGTGTTCTCCAGCGTGGAGGTTCGGACTTGCAGTGTAGTACCGCTACCGACAAGAATGCGTTCGCGTCCTGACATGAACCCAAACGGTGCAGAGAATGAGTAATGGTGTAAGGATCGACCCGCGAATCATCCCGGCTCCGCGGTCCATCAGCCCCGAGGCCCAGGCGATGCTGCAACGCATGGTGAACGCCGATGGCGTGCCGCTGAACAGCCTGTACACCCTGCCCGCACCCGATGACCACGCTGGCTGGCGCCGCATGCAGGCCGCAGTTGCCCAACAGTACGCGGCGTCCCAGGCGGGACAGACGGCAGACCACGTTGAGACATTCACCGTGGAAGACGCCACCGTGTACCGGGCGACGCCGGCATACGGGGCCGAGTTCGCCTATATCGACCTGCACGGCGGCGCCCTGGTGTTCGGCGGCGGCGAAAACGCCCGCCTCGCCGCCGGCAAGCACGCCGACCTGCACAACCTGACCTGCTACGGCGTGGACTACCGCATGCCGCCTGACCATCCGTACCCGGCGGCACTCGATGACTGTCTGGCCACCTACCGGCATGTGCTGAAGCACCACACCCCGGACAAGATCGTGATCGGCGGACGCTCGGCCGGAGGCAACCTCGCCGCTGCCATGGTGCTGCGCGCCCGCGACGAAGGCTTGCCGCTGCCGGCCGCGCTGGTATTGCTGTCACCTGAAGTGGACCTGACCGAATCGGGCGACAGCTTCCAGGTCAACCGCACCGTCGACGTGGTGTTGCCCAACCCGCTGATGAGCACCAACCTGCTGTACGCCGCTGGCGCGGATTTGTCTCACCCGTACCTGTCGCCGCTGTTCGGGGATTTCGCACCAGGCTTCCCGCCGACGTTCGTGCAAAGCGGCACCCGCGACCTGTTCCTGTCCAACGCCGTACGCCTGCACCGGGCGCTGCGCCGGGCCGAGGTACCGGTGGAACTGCACATCTTTGAAGCAATGCCCCACGGCGGTTTCATCGGCGCGCCGGAAGACGCAGAACTGTCGGCAGAGCAGGTGCGTTTCGTGCGCCACTGGTTGAACCGCGACTGATCGCCGTGAGTTGACACACCCTGTAATAATCCATAAAGATAAGCGCCTTCTTCAGGGTGTGTCCTCAATGTCTGCAACGACCTTCAACTTTTCCGTCATTGGCTTGATTGCCAAGGCGCAAGGTTGCGTTGCGCACGCCCTCAAATCGAAGAAACAGTCGCTCATGTGACCGGGGCGCGCTGTCCCGTCAGATGAGCTGACAGGACATTGAGCGCGAAGGCCCCCTCCTCTTGCTTACTTCCCTCTGCCCTTCTGACGGTGACGAAATCGGTCAACCATCAGGAGAAAGCGCATGTCATCGTTTCAAGGTATCTGGGTTCCCGTCGTTACACCGTTTCATAACGGCGTTATCGACTTCATCGGCTTGCGCCGCCTGGTCTGCCATCTGCTGGAACAAGGCGCGGCCGGGATCATGGTCTGTACCACCACCGGCGAAGCCGCAGCACTGAGCCGCCGTGAGCAGTTGGCGATGCTGGATGCCGTACTGGAACTGGTACCGCCGCAGCAGGTGGTAATGGGCCTGGCGGGGTATAACCAGATTGAGCTGCTGCAGTTCCAGAGTGAAATCCTGCAACGCGCGGTGGCCGGTTTGCTGGTACCGCCGCCGAGCTACATCCGCCCGTCCCAGGCGGGCCTTGAGGCGTTCTTCCGCACCGTGGCCGATGCGTCCAGTGTGCCGATCATTCTGTATGACATTCCCTACCGCACCGGTATCGCCTTCGAACAGGCGACGTTGCTGAACATCGTCGCCCATGAACGGATCGTCGCGATCAAGGATTGTGGCGGCAACCTGGCCAATACCCTGGCGCTGCTGGCCAGCGGGAATGTGGATGTGTTGTGTGGCGAGGATGTGCAGATATTCAACGCGCTGTGCCTGGGAGCGACCGGCGCGATTGCCGCGTCGGCGCATGTGCGTACCGCGGATTTTGTGGCGCTGCATCGACAGGTTCGCGACAACCGGTTGCTGGCGGCTCGCGAGACGTTTTTCGGGCTGCTGCCGTTGATTCACACAATGTTCGTGGAGCCCAATCCGGCACCGGTGAAGGCCGCGCTGGCGATGGACGGTTTGATCGGCAGTGAGTTGCGGGCGCCGATGTTGGGGGCGAGTGAGACGGTGACAAATCGGTTGCAGCAAGTATTAGGCGTGCGGCAATAACCCGTGGCGAGGGAGCTTGCTCCCGCTGGGCTGCGCAGCAGCCCCAATTCAGGCACCGCGTTTTCGCCAGGTAAAATGGGGTGACCGGTTTTGGGGGCGCTTCGCACCCCAACGGGAGCAAGCTCCCTCGCCACAGGGCACGGGCTGCTTATCCTCTCGCCACCGCCAACCGATGCAACGTGATCTTGCGCACCTCCTGCTTGCTCACCTCGATGTGAGTCTTGAGCAGTTGCTGCGCCAGATCGCGGTGCCGTGCCGAGATCGCATCGAGGATGCTTGCGTGTTCCTCATAGGTCGCTGCAATACGTGATTGCTGAGTGAAATCCAGCCGCCGAATGATGCGGATTTTCTCGGTTATCTCGTAATGCATGCGCGCCATTTCAGCGTTGCCCGTGGCCTGCACCAACCCGCAGTGGAACTCCTCATCCAGCGCGCAGACGACCTGTGCGTCATCCAGCCGCGCACTTTCGTCCACCCGCCAGATCGCTTCAAGCCGTTCAAGCCCCTGCTCCGCCATGCCACACAAGCGGCTGACGGCGGCCAACTCCAGCACGATTCTTACGTCGTAAAGCTCTTCGAAATAGTTGAAGTCGAACGGCCGCACCTGCCAGCCACTCCTGAAAAACACCTCCAGGTACCCTTCCCGCTCCAGCCGATACAGCGCCTGGCGCACCGGCGTGCGGCTGGCCTGCATGCGCTCGGCCACGTCGCCTTCGCTGAAGCGATCACCCGGCAGCAGGCGAAAGCCGAAGATGTCGTCCTTCACCTGCTGGTAGACCCGTTCCGCCAGGCTGTCCGGCCGTTCGCCGGGTTTTCTCGTGGTTGAGAGCTGCATGCCTAGTTCCTGCTCGCCATGTACGCGCGCCAGCCGCCGAATTCGGTGATGTCGGTGGCGCCTGCCAGGGCCCAGGGCTCGCAGATAAAACCCTTCACGCTGCGCCCGTCCGCCAGGGTGAGGTTGCCGATGCCCAGCGGCGCAGGGATCTCGGCGACGAACTCACCAAAGCGGGCGACAGGCATGTCCCACAGCTCGACGATGATCGAGCGGCCCGAGTCATCCCTGGCCAGCCCCGGCTTGGGCGGAACCGTGCCCGGCAGTGCATGCAGGCGGTAGTTGCTCGCCGTCAGGGTTTGCTCCACCAGCACGGCGTTGCGGCTGGTCAGCTGGAAGTTCAGCGGCATCCCGGTGAGATGCGCCCCAACCACCGCCACCCGCACGCTGCCGGGCGCCTGTCGCGCCGGTGCCGGTTGCGGCAGATTGCGTTGGGTAGCGCCGAGCGGAAGATCAAGGCCGGCCTGCCAACGCTTGCCCAGATGCGCCAGGGCGGCGTCGTGCCAGGCCGGTGCGATAAGGGTGACGCCGCACGGCAGGCCGTCGCTGCGCAGCCCGGCGGGCACGGCCAGTGCCGAGAGGTCGGCCAGGTTGGTGAAGTTGGTGTAGAAGCCAAACTGCGAGTTGTAGAGCACCGGCTCCACGGCCATTTCCGCCAGGGTGCGGATCGTCGGCGATGTCGGCACCAGCAAGGCGTCGAAACCGGCCAGGGTGTCGTTGATGCGGCGGCTCAGTTCGGCGCGCAGGTATTCGGCTTTATAGGCATCGCAGGCGCTGTACGTGTGACCGTTTTCCACAATGCCACGCACCACCGGGTTGATCGCTTCGGCGTTGCTGGCGAGCATGCCTTCCAGTGCCACCGTGCGCTCCGCAACCCAGGAGCCGTAATAGAGCTGCTCGGCGAGTTGCTGAAACGGGCTGAAATCCACCGCCGTGATTTCGGCCCCGAGGGACTGGAACCTGAGCAGCGCCTGTTCAAATACGGCCTGGTTCTGCGCGTCGCCAAAAAACTCCAGGCTGGCCGGAACCGCCAGCTTGATCGTGGCGCCGACCGCTACAGGAGCAGTGTTGGGATTGACGCGTGAATAGGCGTCGCTGGCGTCGTAAGCAGCAGCGAGGCCCGCAACCGTCTCGGCATCTTCAACCGTCAGCGCAAACACCGAAATACAGTCCACGGTACGACAGGCCGGCACCAGTCCGGTGTTGGACAAGCGCCCCTTGGTCGGCTTCAACCCGACGATATTGTTGAAGCCCGCCGGCACCCGCCCGGAACCGGCGGTGTCGGTGCCCAGGGAAAACGCCACCAGCCCGCGGGCAACCACCGAGGCCGAACCCGAGCTGGAACCGCCGCTGACATAGCCCGGGTTAAAACTGTTGCCCACCGCGCCGTAGGGCGAGCGTGTACCCACCAGGCCGGTGGCGAACTGATCGAGGTTGGTCTTGCCCATCAGGATCGCCCCGGCCGCCCGCAGCCGGGTCACCACCGTGGCATCCGCCGCAGCGCGATAGGCAAACTCCGGACACGCCGCCGTGGTCTCCCAACCCGCCGCATCGATGTTGTCCTTGATGGCAAACGGCACGCCATACAACGGCAACTGGTCGATATCGCCGTCGACCGCCGCAAGCCGCTCGGCCAACTGCGCCAACTGGTCACTCAATTGCTGCGGTTGCACCCGGCTGATCCAGGCATTGTCCTCGGCGGGGAACGTGCTCGCCAGGGTCAACAGGATGTCGGGAGTCAGCGCCTGGGTGCGGTAGGCAGCTTGCCATTCACCCAGGGTCCAGCCGAGTTGTTCGTTGCGCATTGAGGATTCCATCTTGTATCCAAGTTTGGATTTCTTTTAGCAATCCCTGGGCCAATCAGCTGCAAGCCAATGAATACGTGAGGTTGACAGAAAACCCACCGATGGATCGCCTCCAGCCGTGCTCCGTCATGAAGCAGCAATGCGCCAAAAAAAGACATTCTGGCGGCCGCGCGGTTGCGAGCGGCCCGATACCGGCCTATGTTCGAAACCATGTTGTAAACGCTGCTGTCCATCCCATACGCCCTTTCCGTAGCCAGGTGACGACATGCCCACCGCTTCCCGCCCCGCCGTGCTCGAACTGATTGGCAATACCCCGCTGGTGCGGGTCAGCCGCTTCGATACCGGCCCGTGCACGCTGTTCCTCAAGCTTGAATCCCAGAACCCCGGCGGCTCCATCAAGGACCGCATTGGCCTGGCCATGATCGACGCCGCCGAGCGCGATGGCCGCCTGCGCCCCGGCGGCACCATCATCGAAGCCACCGCCGGCAATACCGGCCTCGGCCTGGCCCTGGTGGGACGCGCCAAAGGCTACCGGGTGGTACTGGTGGTGCCGGACAAGATGTCCACCGAGAAAGTCTTGCACCTGAAAGCCATGGGCGCCGAGGTGCACATCACCCGCTCGGATGTCGGCAAGGGCCATCCCGAGTATTACCAGGATGTGGCGGCGCGACTGGCCAAGGACATTCCCGATTCGTTCTTCGCCGACCAGTTCAACAACCCGGCCAACCCCCTGGCCCACGAGACCAGCACCGCCCCGGAAATCTGGGCCCAGACCCAACATGACCTGGATGCCATCGTGGTTGGCGTCGGCTCGGCCGGCACCCTCACCGGCCTGACACGCTTCTTCAAGCGCGTGCAACCCGACCTTGCCATGGTGCTGGCCGACCCGGTCGGCTCGGTGATGGCCGAGTACAGCCGCAGCGGCACCATGACCGAGCCCGGCTCGTGGGCCGTGGAAGGTATCGGCGAAGACTTCATCCCCTCGATCGCCGACCTCTCCAGCGTGCGCCACGCCTATTCCATCAGCGACGAAGAAAGCTTCGACCACGCCCGCCAACTGCTGCGGGCCGAAGGCATTCTCGGTGGCTCCTCCACCGGCACCCTGCTGGCCGCCGCCCTGCGTTATTGCCGCGAACAGACCGAGCCCAAGCGCGTGGTCACCTTCGTCTGCGACACCGGCACGCGCTACCTGTCGAAGGTCTACAACGACCAATGGATGAACGACGCCGGCCTGCTGCAATACAAACACTACGGCGACCTGCGCGACCTGATCGCCCGTCGTTTCGAGGACGGCCGGGTGATCAGCGTCGGCCCCGACGACAGCCTGCTCACCGCCTTCCAGCGCATGCGCCTGGCCGACGTCTCACAGCTGCCGGTGCTGGTGGACGGCAAGCAACTGGTGGGGGTGCTCGACGAGTCGGATGTATTGCTCGGCCTGCATCAGAACGCCGCGCACTTTTCCATGACCGTGGGCAGCGCCATGACCAACGCCCTTCACACCCTCGCACCCAGCGCCAGCCTTGCGCAATTGCAGGCCGAGCTGGATCGCGGGCTGGTGGCAATCATTGCCGACGCCTCGGGCTTTCACGGCCTGATCACCCGCGTCGACCTGCTCAATCACCTACGGAGATCCCTTGCATGACCCAGCACGATAAAAGCGCCTTCGCCACCCGCGTGATCCATGCCGGGCAATCCCCGGACCCGACCACCGGGGCGCTGATGCCGCCGATCTACGCCAACTCCACCTACCTGCAAGACAGCCCCGGCGTTCACAAAGGCTTCGACTACGGACGCTCCCACAACCCGACGCGCTTTGCCCTGGAACGCTGCGTGGCCGACCTTGAAGGCGGCACCCAGGCGTTCGCGTTCGCCTCCGGGCTGGCGGCGATTTCCACCGTGCTGGAACTGCTCGACGCCGGTTCCCACGTGGTTTCCGGCAATGATTTGTACGGCGGCACCTTCCGCCTGTTCGACAAAGTGCGCCAGCGCAGCGCCGGGCATCGCTTCAGCTTCGTCGACCTGACCGACCTGTCGGCTTTCGAAGCCGCGTTGCAGGACGATACGCGGATGGTCTGGGTCGAAACCCCGAGCAACCCGCTGCTGAGCCTGACCGACCTCAGCGCCATCTCCCGCATCTGCAAGGCCCGGGGCATCCTCTGCGTGGCCGACAACACCTTTGCCAGCCCATGGATCCAGCGCCCGCTGGAGTTGGGTTTCGACATCGTGGTGCACTCCACCACCAAGTACCTCAACGGCCACTCGGATGTGATCGGCGGCATTGCGGTGGTGGGCCAGAATCCTGAACTGGCCGAACGCGTGGGCTTCCTGCAAAACTCCGTGGGTGCGATTGCCGGACCGTTTGATGCGTTCCTGACCCTGCGTGGGGTGAAGACATTGGCGTTGCGCATGGAGCGCCATTGCAGCAATGCGCTGGAGCTGGCGACATGGCTGGAGCAGCAGCCGCAGGTGGCACGGGTTTACTACCCCGGCCTGGCATCGCATCCGCAGCATGAGCTGGCACGCCGGCAGATGCGCGGGTTTGGCGGGATGATTTCGGTGGACCTGAAAAGCGACCTGGCGGGCGCCACACGCTTCCTGGAAAACGTGAAGATCTTTGCGTTGGCTGAAAGCCTGGGGGGCGTTGAAAGCCTGATCGAGCACCCGGCGATCATGACCCATGCGAGCATCCCGGCAGCGACCCGGGCGCAGCTGGGGATTGGTGATGGGTTGGTGCGGTTGTCGGTGGGGGTTGAGGATGTGGAAGACCTGCGGGCGGATCTGGCGCAGGCGTTGGCAAAAATCTAACGCGCAATCTGCCGGAGCGAGCATGCCCGCTCCGGCAACACCTTAAATAGCGTAATTGACCTCAACCATTCGCCCGGTCTTGATGGACTCCAGCGCACAGTCCGCCAAGTGCAACGCATACAGCCCATCGCGCATGTTGGTGGGCAGCGCGCGCCCCGCGCTCAGTGCCTGGATAAACTGCCCCAACTCATTGCGGTAGGCATCCGCATAACGCTCCAGGAAGAAATGCTGCAACGGCTCCAACGCCTCGGTGTGCTCGTGGTTCCAATGGCGCAAGGTGCTGGGTCGATGGTTATCCGTGAGCAGCACCCCCTTGGCCCCGGATACCTCAAGTCGCTGGTCATACCCGTAGACCGCCTCCCGACAGCAGTTGATATGGCACTGTTTCCCGGATGCGGTGCGCAGCAGCACCATCACGCTGTCGAAGTCGTCAATCTGCGCCAGGCTCGGATCTACCAGCCGGCTGGCTATCGCGCCGACTTCAATGGGCTCTTCACCCAGCAGGTGCCGCGCCATGTCGAAGTCATGAATGGTCATGTCCCGCAGGATGCCGCCGGAATGTGCCAGGTAATCCCGTGGCGCCAACCCCGGGTCACGGCTGGTGATGATCACCTGCCGCACAGCACCAATTTGCCCCGCGTCGATGGCCTGGCGCAGGCGCAGCGTGTCGGGATCGAAGCGGCGGTTGAAGCCCAGCATTACTTTACCGCCCTCGCGCTCCACAGCTTGCGCCGCCGCCCGCGCCTTGGCGAAATCCAGGTCAATGGGCTTCTCGCACAGCACGGCCTTGCCCTGGGACACGGCCGCCAGCAGCAAATCGATATGAGTGTCGGTGGGTGTGCCAATCACCACCGCGTCGATATCGTCCCGACTTAGCACTGCTGCGCAGTCATAGGCCGCCTCGCAACCCAGCTGCGCAGCCAAGCCATCGACGCCCTCCCGCCAGGGGTCGGCGACCACCACCAGAGTGGCATCAGGATGGGCCGCGACATTGGCCGCGTGAATGTTGGCGATGCGCCCTGCACCAAGGACAGCGATACGTAGCATGGTCGAACTCCTGGGATTGTTATTGGGTGTGGAGATTCAGTCCGGCAGGTTGAACGGTGTGACGATCTGTACCTGTGACGGCGCAATCGGCCCAGCCTTCCACAGCCGATGAAATTGCAGGATGTGCAGGAACACATGGCGCGCATCGATCTGCAGGTTGTGATCGATAATCGCGGCGACTTTTTCTTCAGCCAACAGCTGGCGATTCTCTTCGTCGAGGTCGTGAGCAATAAACACGTCCAACGGGCGATCCAGAGCCGCGAAGGCGTCGACAATTGCCCGGTTGCCACCGCCGACGCTGTACACCGCCTTCAGTTCGGGATGCTGCTTCAACGCATCGGTGACCCGGGCAAATGTTCGGTCATACACGCCGTACCCACCGCTGATATCCAGTACCCGCAGGTGCGTCGCACGGCCGCGCAGCCACATGCGAAAACCCATTTCGCGTTCTTCCTCGCCCCGGAACAATTCACTGCCAATCACCACCGCCACTTCCTGGGGTTGGGGTGACAGCCAGCGGGACAGAAGGTACGCGGCGGTTTGTCCAGCGGTGCGGTTATCCATGCCTACGTAGCCGATGCGCTCGCTGTGGGGCAGATCGGTGACCAGGGTCACCACCGGAATACCTGCGGCCGCCAGGTGCTTGACCGCCAGATTCACCGCCGGCTCGTCCGCGGCCTTGAGCACCACACCCTGGCTGCCGGTCTCGAGGCAGCGCAGCAATTGGTCGTGCATCGCCTGAGGCTCGATCTCTTCGAACACATGAAACCGCGGGGCGATACGAAACGGTGCCAGGCTGCCCAGTTGGGCGGTGATGGCGGCCTGCACCGCCGCACTGAAGCGCTTGGGCGTGTGCATGATCACATCGACATGAAAGGTACGGCCTACTGCCAGGCCATTTTTTTCCTGGGATTCCAGCTCATCCAGAGCCTGTTCGATACGCCGCCGGGTTTGGGCGTGCACGCTGCCGCGCTCATGCAAGACGCGATCGACTGTCGCCTTGCTGACGCCCGCCTGGGTGGCCAGTTGCTTGATGGAAAAGTGTTTAGCGCGTTCGAGCATGCTGTTGGACCTGAGGTCTTTTTGAGGTTTTTTTGAGACTTGTTGAGGTGACCGCAATGCTAGTCTCAGTTTTGCCCGGCGTCGAGCCCGGCCTTCAAAACAACAAAAACCCAGGAGACCCCGATGCCTTCAACCGACCTCAGCCATACCTTCAAAGGCCAATACTTTGTCGTCACCGGCAGCACCCAGGGATTGGGGGCTGCCGTCGCCCATACCCTGGCGCGGCGCGGTGCTGCCGGCCTGATCATCTGCGGACGCCGTCCGGACCAGGGCCAGGAGCAAGTACGGCAGTTGGCAGCGCTCGATTGCCGCGCGGTGTTTGTCCAGGCGGACCTGGAACAGATTGGCGACTGCCGCGCCGTGATCGAGGCGGCCCGTGCCCACTTCGGCACCCTCCACGGGCTGATCAACTGCGCCGGGATGTCGGATCGCGGCACCATTCTCGACACCTCCCCCGAACTGTTTGATCGACTATTTGCGGTCAATGTGAGGGCGCCGTTTTTCCTGATGCAGGAAGCCTTGAAGCTGATGATCAGCCAGAGGGTTGAAGGTGCAGTGGTCAATATCCAGAGTGTCACCGGCCACGGCGGGCAATCGTTCTTGAGTGCCTACGCGGCGTCCAAGGGCGCTCTCGCGATTCTGACCAAAAACGTGGCGTTCAGCGCCCTGCGCAACCGGATTCGGGTCAACGGCTTGAACATCGGCTGGATGGACACACCGCACGAGGATGAAATCCAGCGGCACTACCACGGTGCCGGGGATGCCTGGTTGGAAGCCGCCGAAGCCGCACAGCCCTTCGGCCGCCTGCTCAAACCTGAAGAGGTGGCCCGGAGCGTGGCATTTCTATTGTCACGCGAGTCGGGAATGATGACCGGCACGGTGATCGACCTGGAGCAAGGCGTCATCGGCTGTGGCGACGGCGGCACCCCACGCCCCGATCAGGCCTTGAGCCTGGTGGAGGGTGCGTGATGCCTGCCTTTGTCAGCGCCGATGCGGTGCAACTGGAAGATTTTCACTCGATCTGTGCCCAGCAGGCTGCTGCCGAGGACTACCCGCACTGCGCCGAAGTGTGCAGCAACATCCCGATCTATCAGGCCCAGGCACTGCGCAACGGCGATCGTCACGCCGTGCTGGACGAACTGCATCGCCTGTTCAGCCAGGGGCCGGGAGTGATGGTGGTGCGCCAGGGCTACGCCGACCTGGACGTGGTCGACCGTCACAGCCAGGTATTCGAAGCGATCTTTGCCCAAGAGGCTGCGCAAGGTGTGGCCGCCGACCACTTCGCCAAGGCCGGCAGTAACGGACGTATCTGGAACTCATTACAGAAGGCCGCACTGCAGTCGCCGGCATCCTTTGTCGAATATTACGCCAACCCACTGCTGGGGTTGATCGCACAAGCCTGGCTCGGCCCGGGCTACCAAGTCACGGCCCAGGTCAACGTGGTGCACCCCGGTGGCCAAGCCCAGCAACCGCACCGTGATTATCACCTCGGGTTCCAGACCATCGACGTGGTGGAGCGCTTTCCGTTGCCCCTGCACACGCTGTCCCAATACCTCACGCTGCAAGGGGCCGTGGCCCACAGCGACATGCCCCTGGAAACCGGCCCGACCCAACTGCTGCCGTTTTCCCAGCAATACCCACTGGGCTACCTGGCCTGGAGGCGCACTGAATTCATCGAGTACTTCCAGCAGCATGCCGTGCAATTGCCGCTGAACAAAGGTGACCTGCTGTTCTTCAACCCGGCCCTGTTTCACGCCGCTGGCACCAATCGCACACCGGACCGCCAGCGCATGGCCAACCTGCTGCAAATCTCCTCGGCGTTCGGCAAAACGATGGAGGCTGTGGACCGCGACCGGATGATGCTGGCGCTGTACCCCTGCCTGTTGGAGCGCCTGGCGGACAACGTCATGGATGGCGAGGCGCTGCACGCGGTGATCGCCTGCACCGCCGATGGCTATTCCTTTCCCACCAACCTGGATACCGACCCACCCTTACAGGGCCTGGCTCCGCAAACCGGGCAGCAACTGATGTTGCAGGCACTGAACGAACGCTGGCCCTGCGAGACCTTTGCCGAACGCGTTGCGCAACTACACGCCAAACGCCAAGGCTGAGGAATGTTTTCAACGTCTTTCAAAACAACAAAAAAACGGACTGACACCATGAAAAAACAGCTGCTGACCTTGCTCCTGACCCTCATCGTTACCCCGCTAGCCCTCGCCGAGACACGCATCGGCGTCAGCATCGCCCAGGTGGACGACGTGTTCCTCGCCCAGATGCGTGACTACATGGCGGCCCACGCCAGGGACCTCACCGACGTGACCCTGCAATTCGAAGACGCCCAAGGCGATGTGGTGCGCCAACTGAACCAGGTGCAGAGCTTTTCTGCCCAAGGCATGGACGCGATTATCGTCAACGCGGTCGACACCGCCGCCACCCAGAAAATGACCGTAAATGCCCAGCAGGCGGGTATCCCGCTGGTGTACGTCAACCGTCGCCCGGACATCCCGGTCCTGCCGGCCGGGGTGGGTTATGTCGGCTCGGACGAGATCAAAGCGGGCGAGATTCAGATGCGCTACCTCGCGGAAAAAATGAACGGCAACGGCAACCTCGCAATCATGCTCGGCTTGCTCTCTAACAACGCCACCCACAACCGCACACAGGGCGTGAAAAACGTACTGAAGGATTACCCCAACATCCATATCGTCGAAGAACAAAGCGCCGACTGGCAGCGCAGCAAGGCCATGGACCTGATGAACAACTGGATCGTCTCGGGCAAGAAAATCGACGCCGTGGCGGCCAATGCCGATGAAATGGCTATCGGTGCCGCGATGGCGATTACCCAGGCCGGAATGCACCCTGGCAAGGACATCCTGGTGGGCGGCAGCGACGGCGGACCCGCCGGCCTGGATGCGATCAAAAAAGATCTATTGGTAGTCACGGCCTATCAGGACAACAAGGGCCAGGCCGTCGGCTCGATTGACCTGGCGCTGAAGATGATCAGGAAGCAGCCCTACACGGCGGAGCTGACCATTCCCTATCAACAGATCACCAAGGACAACTATCAGGCCTTTCTCACCCCTTGATTGTTATCAGCCCAGCGCCAAGCAGACCGGCCAGCCCCGACAAACAGAGCACTCCCACTCCATAAGCGAGGGTGCGCCAGGGCTGGCGGCCGCTCAGATACATCACCGTATGCATCACACGGGCAGCGGTGAACAGACAGAACAACCCCGCGGTAGCGGTGCCTGGCGTTTCCATCGCCAGGCACAGGCCACCCAAAATGAAGAACAACGGAATATTTTCCAGATCATTGGCCCAAGCCTTTTCGGCCCGGGAGACTTGCGGTAACTCCTCTGGATTCGCATCGCGATGGAAGAAAGCTGCATCCTCGTGGTTAGTGAATGCACGGAATCTGAGTCGAAAGAAACCCTGGTAACAGGAGATCGCCAGCATCTTCAAGAACAGCACCAGTACGCACAACGCATAAACCTCCATCACCGGCCCCCTGAAGGTTCGCGGAACCCGTTGACCACGATATACAGCAGCGGACCGATGGATACGAAAACCGCCGTTACCAGTAAATAGGGCAACACCGACGCCAGGGATTTGCCCCTGGCCCGCGCATCCCGGTACATCCATACGCCCGCCAAGGCCGCCATCAGATACAAATCAATCACCACCTGGGCAGTATCCGGCCTCGATATCAATTCACGTCCGAACGCCATGAGCGATTGTTCGGCGATCAGCATCGTGATCAATGTGTACAGGGCAAAAGCCAACAGCCCGGCCAGGGCAATCCAGGGTCTGCGCATGTTCTCCTCCTTGGAGACAACGGTTCGGGAAGCTGCACATTAGTGATAACGTCGTTCCCCTCTCAATGACCTCGAAGGTCATCGACACCACCGACCCGCACGGCCAGAGTCAACCCATGAGCAGCCAACCTTTCCCCCGCGCCAACCCCGACACTACCGCCGGCACGCAACTGCGCGTGCTGCGTCGGCACGCCAGATTGAGCCAGCTGGAACTGGCGCTGATCACCGGGGTTTCCCAACGCCACCTGAGCTGCATCGAGACCGGGCGCGCCAAGCCGAGCCCGGGCACCTTGCATAATTTGCTGATGGCGCTGGAGGTTCCGCTGGAGCAATGCAACAGCGTGTTCCTCGCTGCCGGCTTCGCCCCGCGCTATGAGGCAACCCCGCTCTCCTCGCCCTCCATGGAGGCTATTCGCGAGGCAATCAGCCATGTACTCCACGCGAACAATCCTGCACCGGCGATCGTGCTGGGCAGCCACTGGGAAGTGCTCGCCGCCAACGCCAGTACCCAGGTGCTGTTCGAGCTGGTGGGGATCAAACCGGAGGCGGCTGATGGGCTGAATTTGCTGGTCACCCTGCTACAGCCTGGCGGCCTGGGTGATCATTTGATCAACGCTGACGAAATCCGCACCATCGCCTGGCAACGGGCGACGCGCGAGGCGTTGGGCAACTCCGAACTTGCCAGGCTTCTGGACAGCCTGCCGGCCCCGCAAAGTACCGAAGCCTTGGTCAATGAACCGCCGCCACTGGTGCTGACACGCGTCAACTCCCGTGAAGGTGAGCTGAACTTCATGTCGACCTTCACCACCTTCGGCATGCCTCAGGACATCACGGTAACGTCGTTGCGCATCGAGCATTTGATTCCGGCGGATGCGCAGACGTGGCAGGTGATGACCGCGGCGTATGAGCGGTCATTGGTGAGGTAGAAAGCCGCGGCGGGGCCATTAGTTATTTGTCGTATTTTGCCCGCCATAGCTATTGGCGCGGCTCTTGGAGGAGGAGCCGTTGCTGTATTGGGTGTCTTGCCCGCCGTAGCTATTGGAGCGGCTCTTGGCTGAGGTGCCGTCGCTGTATTGAGTGTCTTGCCCACCATAGCTGTTGGAACGGGTCTTGGCCGAGGTGCCGTCGCCGTATTGGATATCCTGCCCGCCATAACTATTGGAGCGGCTCTTGGAGGAAGTACCATCGCTGTATTGGGTGTCTTGCCCACCGTAGCTATTGGCGCGACTCTTGGAAGAGGTGCCATTGTCGTATTCGCAATCGGACCCACCATAACTGTTCGCCCTGCACGTCTCGGCAACCGCTTGGTAAAGCGGCGCAGCCAACAAAACCGTGCCCAGCAAAACGACCTTAAGCTTCATGTTAATTCCTTGTAGGGGTGGCGATACGCTATTACAGACTGGAGATTCTGAACTTAGTTTCCAACGTTCTGAAATGCGCTCGCGCGAGCCGACGTGGCAACCCTTTGCCAGCCCCGGCAACTCCTGGCCTGCGCCCTGCCCCGGCAATACCACCCAGCCCGCGCCGCACAAGGCATGCAGCACATGGCCCGGGTTTTGCTCTGTTGCTGCTACCAATAAGGGAGCGGCACCATGATAGGAAGCACGACAAGTCTGTTAGCGCTGGGACAGAAGACTTTTACACAATCCATGGAAAACGGCACCCTGCGGGCCGGGAGGATTGAAGTCACCAACGCCACGCCCGAGATCAAGACCAAGCTGGAAGCCAGCTATCAGGAGCAAGTGCGCTCGACCGCGCAAACCGTTGCCACCGCCAGGGCCAACCCTTCATGGGCGACCTTCGACGATAAAGGCAACGCCGTCGAACTGCCCGATGTTCAGTCACTCAGCAAAAGCGACGCCACCCATGTGGCCAACGGTCTTCAGTACCTGCTCGATATCGGGCGCCTGGACGGCAAGACTGTCACCGCGAAAAATGGCGACCAGTCGACCGATAACATCGCGGTCTACAAAGACTGGCTCCAGGCCCACATCGGCGTTGATGTACAGGCCTGAGACGGTTCACACCATCGGCACGGCAATCAGCAAGATCGCCGTGCCATGGGTGGCCGTCGCCGCCACCACACCGTAGCGCATCCGCACCAGCCCGCAGGCCACGCCTTCAATCAGGGTAAAGGCCAACACTGGCCAGCCCAGTTGCGTCACGCTCAACGCCAGAAATGAATGGCACGCGGCGAACGCCAACCCGCTGAGCAACGCCGCGCGCAGCGGCGTAACGTGCTGTTCGAGATAGCCCTGCAGGAAGCCGCGAAACAGCACCTCTTCCAGCGCATTGGCGCAGTAGGCAAGCACCAGCATGCCCATCAGCCAGGCCCAGTAAACCGGCTCAATGCCTTGATACAGCCGCAATGGCAGGCCGATCAGACACCCGGCCCCGAGTCCCACCGCCAGGCCCGCCCAACGATTGCCCTTGAACAGCACCGTCAGTTGCCACAACTCCGGTGCCAGGCGCGCGAGCAGGGCAATCAGCCCAAGGGATAACCCGCCCAGCGCGGCCAGCACCCACGGGTTGGCCGTGAATTCGATCTGCACCTCGCGGCTCAGCGACCACATGCCCAGTGGCGTCATCGCATCGCGCATCAGCACAAAGGCCAGCAGCAGGATAACGATGCGCAAGCCCGGCAATGTTTTTGGCGTGAGACCGAACCACAGGCCAAACAGGATCAGTCCTGGGAGCAGGTAGATTCCATAGTGGACCAGTACCGCAAACGCCTCGGCGATCACCCGGTTTCAGTCCCGTGCCACGGCGATCATGTCGATTTCCACGGCCGCGCCCTTGGGCAATTGCAGCACGCCCACCGAGGTGCGCGTATGGGATCCTGCGGCCCCCAGGATCTCGTTCAACAGGTCCGACGCACCGTTGGCCACTTCGCTTTGCTGGTCGAAGTCATCCGCGCTGCGCACGTACACATTGATCTTGAGGATCGCCTTGACCTGGTCCAGCGAACCCAGTGCCTGCTTGAGCAAGCCCAGGCAACGCAGTGCGCTGACGCCCGCGGCAATCTGTGCGTCGGCCAGGCTGAGGCTTTCGCCGACCTTGCCGGGCAACACGATGGCGTCACCCACCCGCGGAATCTGGCCGCTGATGTAGACGTGATTGCCGTCCCTCAGCAGCGGCGTGTAGTTGCCGCCGATCTTGAACTCGTTGAGTTGATAACCCAGGCGCACCATGGCCGCCGCGTACTTTTGATCCGGTGTCATTTTTTTGTTTTCCTCAGTCGTTGCGAATCCACGCCATGAAGTCGCCGGCCACAGCATAGCCATGTGCCATTTCCACGGGAAGTGCCGACCGCTATTTCGCAAGTGATACGACAACCAATACTGGCAAACAGCGCTTATCTTCTAGCCAAGAACAAATTTCACTTTCCTTGATCCCGGTAAATACGGCATGGTTGTACGACGACTTAAAAACATAGTCCGAGTCGTCCCGGTACCCACAACAACAAGGAAACACCCATGCAAAACGTCAAGGTTCTGATTGGTTTTCTGTGCCTGTTCAGCGGCTACGCGGCCGCCGCGCCTGCCGCAAGTGACAAGGATGTAGCCGCTGCGGTCGATCACCTGACCCAGGCCATGCTGCACAAGGACATCCCGCAACTGCAGGCCCTCACCGCGAACAACCTCACCTACGGCCATTCCAGCGGCAAGGTCCAGAACAAGCAGGAATTTATCGCCGACATTGAAACCGGCAGAAGCGGTTTCAAGACCCTGGAAATGCAGAAACAGACCATCACCCTCAATGGCGACACCGCCCTGGTGCGCAACCACTTTTCCGCACAGGCGGTGAACAGTGGCGTCGAGGTGCCCACCGAAATTGAAAACTTCCAGGTCTGGCAGAAGCAGAAAGGCAAATGGCTGCTGATCGGGCGCCAGGCCTACAAGTTCTGAGTCCCGCCTGGATCGTTCCCACGCTCTGCGTGGGAATGCATCCGGTGACGCTCTGCGTCACTATCGCGCAAATCTACAGCGGGACGCGGAGCGTCCAAGGCGGCGTTCCCACGCAGAGCGTGGGAACGATCCGGCCCCCTAGCACGCCTCCACCGCCCAGCGCACTTTCACCAACGCCTCGCGCAGCACCTCCCGGTCCACCGACCCCAGCGCCACACGCAAGGCATGGGGCACGTGGGCCGAGACGGCAAACGGCTCGGCGGTGGACACCGAGATATTCTCCCGGGCCAGCGCCATGGTGATCTGGTCGGCGCGGGCATCCTCCGGCAACGGCAACCACAAGAAATACGAAGACGGATGGCGGATCACAGTGAGCCCCGCCAACACCTCATCGGCCACCGCCTGGCGCGCCTGGGCGTCTTCACGCTTTTGCGCTTCCAGTTGCAGCACCGTGCCGTCGTCGATCCACGCGGCAGCCACCGCAGTCATCACCCCCGGGGTGTTCCAGGTGGTGGCCATGACCGTACGTTCCAGCGCCGCCATCCACGGCAGCGGCGCAGCCACGTAACCCACCCGCAGGCCGGTGGCGACGCTCTTGGAAAGCCCCGACACATACACCGTGCGTTCCGGTGCCAGTTCGGCCACGGGCGGTGGCGCGTCCTCGGCTAAAAACGCGTAGGCAGCATCCTCGATCAGGATCAGGTCATGCCGACGGGCAATCGCCACCAGGTGCTCGCGCTGCGCCATGTTCATCACCCAGCCCAACGGGTTATGCAGGGTCGGCATGCTGTACACGGCGCGTACCGGGCGCCGGGCGCAGAGTTGTTCAAGAAAGGCCAAGTCGGGGCCCGTCGCGGTCACCGGGATCGCGACGATTTCCAGGTGCAGAGTCTCGGCCAGTACCTTGAACCCGGAATAGGTCAGCGCATCCACCGCCACCACATCGCCGGGCTTGAGCAGCGACATCATGGTCACCGCCAGCCCATGCTGGGCACCGCTGACGATCAGCACCTGCTCGGCCTGCACCGTCAACCCACGACTCAGCAGATGACGCGCCACCGCTGCCCGCTCATGCAGCCGACCGGCGTGAGGCTGATAGCGCAGCAGCGCCGCCAGGTCGCCGGACAACGCCAACTGGCGCAATGCGGTGCGCAGCAGGTCGGTCTGGCCCGGCAGCGACGGGTAGTTGAAGTTGAGATCGATCATGCCCGCCGCCACCGCGATCTGGCCGACGCCCTGCCCTGGCGACAACGCGATTTCCCGCACAAAGGTTCCGCGCCCGGTTTCACCACTGACCAGGCCCATGGCCTCAAGCTCGGTGTACACCCGGCTGGCGGTGACCAGCGCCAGGCCATGGCTGGCGGCCAACTGGCGGTGCGTCGGCAACCGGGTGCCCGCCGCCAGCGCGCCCGAACGGATATCCCGGGCGAAGGTGTCCACCAATGTCTTGTAGCGGGCGCGGGGCATAGGCGATGTATCCATGACAATTTTTTGATTGTCTTGATAGTGAATCATAGGATGCGCAGGACGCAACTTATCCCTATCGAGCCCTACACCCATGGAACGAACCACCCACCTCAACACCCGGGAAAACAACGCCAGCGGCTGGATCAACGGTTTGATCGGCGTGGTGATCTTCAGCGGCTCGCTGCCAGCCACGCGCCTAGCGGTGCTGGAGTTCGATCCGGTATTCCTGACCGTCGCCCGCGCCACCATCGCCGCCCTGCTCGGCCTGTGCCTGCTGTGGCTGTTCAAGGAAAAAACCCCGGCCCGCAGTCAGTTGCTGCCCCTGGCAATCGTCGCGCTGGGCGTGGTGATCGGCTTTCCTTTGCTCACCGCACTGGCCTTGCAGTACGTCACCAGTGCCCATTCCATCGTATTTGTCGGCCTGCTGCCGTTAGCCACTGCGGTCTTCGGCGTATGGCGCGGCGGCGAGCGGCCCAAGTTGGTGTTCTGGCTGTTTTCGATCCTGGGCAGCCTGCTGGTGGTGGGCTACGCGGTTGCCCAGGGCCTGAGCGCTGCGCCCGCCGGGGATTTGCTGATGCTGTTGGCAATCCTGGTGTGCGGCCTCGGTTATGCCGAAGGGGCCAGGCTCTCACGCACCCTGGGCGGCTGGCAGGTGATCTGCTGGGCGCTGGTGATCTCGCTGCCGATTGTGGCCCCGCTGACGGCAATCCTCGCCCCGGGCACTTTCGTGAGCATCAGCCTGCCGGCCTGGCTGAGCCTGGCCTATGTGTCGCTGTTCAGCATGCTGATCGGGTTTGTGTTCTGGTACCGCGGGCTGGCCCAGGGCGGCATTGCCGCCGTCGGGCAATTGCAGTTGCTGCAACCGTTTTTCGGCCTGGCACTGGCGGCCACGCTGCTGCATGAGCAGGTGAGCCTGGGCATGCTGGGGGTGACCGTCGCGGTGATTGCGTGCGTGGCGGGGGCCAAGAAGTTCGCCCGCTAGCCATCAGCGCTCAGGCGCAACCATCTTGAACTTGATGACAATCGCATTGGACACCACGCTGTCCGCCCACTCCCCCGCGCCGATCCTGAAGTCATCGCGCTTGAGCACGAATTCGCCGTCGAACACGCCAATGCCGCTCTGCTCCTTGAGGGCCACCTTGACCTCCACCGGCCGGGTCTGGCCCTTGAGGGTCAGGTTGCCGCTGAACAGGTAACGGTTGTCGCCCAGGTCAGTGATGTGGGTCGAGGTGAAGGTGCCCACCGGGTAGGTGGTCATGTCGAACCAGCCGGGCTTGGGCAGTTCGGTGTTGGCGTCGTCGCTGCCGGCATTGATGCTCGGCAGCTGGATGGTCAGTACGGTGCTGGCGGCAGCCGGGTTTTGCGTGTCGAAATTCAGGGTCGCCGAATAGGTGCCAAACGTGCCGTACACCTCTTGGCCCATCTGGTCATAGGTGAAGCTGATGGTGCTGGCCGTCGGATTCACGTCGGTGTATTCCACGGCGTACGCGTTGGACAAGGTGGCGAAGGCAAGGAAGACCGCTGGCAATCGAGATTTCATGGGATTCTCAACCGGGAATGAACACGCTGTGCACTGCTAACAGCGTAGGCGCTGGATTTATTCACGCGCCTGGCATTAGGCTCGTGCCTCGACGGAACTCAAACAACAAGGAGCCACGATGCCCGCGCTTTCCCTGCAAGACACCACCGCCCCCGAAGGCGTCTGTTATGGCTGCGGCAGCAGCAACCCCCACGGGCTGCACATCAAGAGCCGCTGGGACGCCGACGGCATCCACGTGATCGCCGAGCACCAGCCCGACGCCCGATACAGCGGCTGGCCAGACCTGGTCTATGGCGGTCTGATCGCGATGCTGGTGGACTGCCACTCGAACTGGACCGCCATGGCCTACCACTACCGGGCCGAGCAACGCGAACCCGGCAGCCTGCCGCGTATCGACTGCGTCACCGGCAACCTGGGAATCAAATTCATCAAGCCGACACCCATGGGCGTGCCGCTGACCTTGCGCGCGAAAGTCGAAGGTGACGTGGGGAGCAAAAGCCGCGTGGTGTGCGAGGTGTACGCCGATGGCGTGCTGACGGCGATTGGCGATTCGGTCTTCGTGCGGGTCGACACTGGGCAACTGGCCGCCGCGGCCCATGGCCGGGAAGCCTGATACTGGTCTACATTCAGTCCCACCGCTAATCGAGGACGCTACCGATGACTCGTCTGACCGCCAAAGACTTCGCCCCTGAACTGCTGGAGCTTTACGACGGCTACGCCCACGGCAAGATCAACCGCCGGGAATTTCTCGACCGCGCAGCACTGTTCACCTTCGGCGGGCTGACGGCCTCCGCCCTGCTCGCCGCCCTGAGCCCCAACTACGCCCTGGCCGAGCAGGTGAAATTCACCGACCCGGATATCGTCGCCGACTACATCACCTACCCGTCACCCAAGGGCAACGGCACGGTGCGCGGCTACCTGGTGCGCCCGGCCAAGGCCAGCGGCAAGGTGCCGGCGGTGGTGGTGGTGCATGAAAACCGGGGGTTGAACCCGTATATCGAAGACGTCGCCCGTCGGTTGGCCAAGGCCGGATTCATTGCCCTGGCGCCGGATGGCCTGACCTCGGTGGGCGGCTATCCCGGCAATGATGAGAAAGGTGTGGAGTTGCAACAGAAAGTCGATCCCGAGAAGCTGATGAACGACTTTTTCGCGGCCATCGAATGGTTGATGCACCACGATGCAAGCACCGGCAAGGTGGGCATTACCGGGTTCTGTTATGGCGGCGGCGTGACGAATGCGGCGGCCGTGGCTTATCCGGAGCTGGGTGCGGCGGTGTCGTTTTATGGGCGCCAGCCGGAAGCCAAGGATGTGCCACGGATCAAGGCACCGATCATGTTGCATTACGGTGAGCTGGATACGCGGATCAATGAGGGCTGGCCGGCGTATGAGAAAGCGTTGAAGGCGGCCGGCACGACCTATGAGGCGTTTATCTACAAGGGCGCCAATCACGGCTTCCACAACGATTCCACGCCGAGGTATGACGAGGCGGCGGCGAATCTGGCGTGGGAGCGGACGTTGGGCTGGTTCAAGAAATACCTGGTGTAACCCGCCCTCCAAAACACCACCCAACTCATGTGGGAGCGGGCTTGCTCGCGAAAGCGGTGTGTCAGTCAGCAGATGTTTGACTGATCCACCGCTTTCGCGAGCAAGCCCGCTCCCACAGGGGACTTTCAGCTTTCTTGAGGTCAGTGCTCCAGCGCATACCGCCGGCAATGATTCAAATACCCTTCCTCATGGCTCCCCACCAACTGCACCACACTGGTCCACAGCCACGAAGGCGCATCCAGTTGCCTGGAGCGGTTCTCTTGCAACTGCGCCATCCAGTCCTTGCGCGTATCCCGGTCCATCTGCCGCGCATGGGCCACGCCGACCACCCGCGCCAGGTACCCGGCCGCGTGCATCGCATCGATCTCGCTCAGCTCATCCAGCTCCAGCTTCATGTCCTGGGGCAGCAGTTCGCGGATGAAAAACCCGTGATCCAGAAACCGCGTGGCCAACATCCGCTCCCCCAACGCCGGTGACAGGTGCCGCGCGCCCTCCACCACCCGCCGGCCGTTATCCCGAGGCATTTTTGCCCGGGCCGCACGCGGCGCCGCAGCGCCTACCGCTTCCTTGATGTCGAGCAGGCAGTATTCCTGATCAGACTTGTCCCCTACTCCCAGCAACACCGCATAACGCAGCAACCCAAGGGAGCTGCAACCCTTGACCCAATAGGCCGAGTCCAGCAGCTCAACCTCGGCGTCGTTGGAGCGGCCTTTGAGCGAAGTCACCAGCCGGTGGATTTCATCCGACGCGCACAACGTTTCAAGGGCTGATTTTTCCGCCCGCGACAACGACCAGAAATGCTTGCCCAGCGGAATCGTCGGCCGGGTGTTTTCAATACGTTCGCGAGCCAGATTCTTCCAGGTGCGCTCCACCGCACTGCGCATCCCGGCCTTGACCTGGGACGGGCGCGGCGGTGCCTCGTCGGGCTTGTCTTTAAACGCCTGCGCGTAGCCCACCATCATCTCTTCAAGCATGCGCGCGGTGGTCACCCCCGGCAGGTCCGAACCCCGCGCAGCGGTGGCCAGGGACAAGGCCAGGCGCACCAGGTCATGGGCCGGATTGCCGATCACCGCCTGGTCAAGGTCACGGATATGCATGTCGATCCGGCCCTTGGTATCGCCCGTGGGCCCAAGGTTACCGGCGTGGCAGTCGCCGCAGATCCAGATCGCCGGCCCGTGGGGCAAGCGCCGGCCGCGCTGGCTGTGCAACCACTCGTAAAACTGAACCGTACTGCCCCGCACATAGGCGTGGGCGGAGCGCGCCATCTTCAGGTTGCGCAGTTGCGTGAGGTGGGGCATTCGCGAAGAGGGACGCGGAATTTTCATAGAAGTACTCGTCGTGGAGATACGGTAGAGGCTGGCCCGCGACAAATGTTTCATTTTGTTTCAGAGGATTCTATTAATAAGCCACGCCAATCAATCCCACTGCAATCGGTCTTTCTATTCCTCCCGTCCCCGGGACTAGCATCGGGTCAACTCGATGCAGCGAGTCACAACTCTAACTGCACACATCCCCAAACACTGCCGCCCTAACAAAAGAGATAACGCAGATGAATGAAGTGATGAACACCGCACCCGCCAAGATCAACCTGGTCAAGGCCCGAGGCTCGCTGGTATGGGACGACCAGGGCAAGGAATACATCGACTGTACCGCCCAGGCCTGGTCGAACAATTTGGGGGCCAATGACCCCCGGGTGGTGGAAGCCGCCGTTGCGCAATTGCGCGAAATGACTCACATCCGCCCCAACTTTGGCTCACCGGCCCACACCCGGCTGGTGAAGAAGCTGCGGGAAGTCTCCCCGGGCGCCCTCAACCAGATGGGCTTTGCCCTGCATGGCAGCCTCGCCGGTGAAATGGCGATGAAACTGGCTTTCAAGAACCGCCCCGGCGCACAGAACCTGCTGGTGCTGCAGGACGGCTACCACGGCCGCTCCCTGGCCACCCTCGGCGCCAGTTGGCCGCACCCGAACAATCCGTTCCTGGCGATCCAGCCACGTTTCACCCGCGTCCCCCACCCCAACCCGTACCGCACGCGCCTGGGCATGGACCCGGAAACCGAGTCGCAGCTGTGCCTTGGCCTGCTGGAAGAAACCATCCTCAAGGGCGTCGACGGTGGCGTGGCAGCAGTGATGATGGAACCGATCCAGGGCAATGGCGGGCATATCGAGTTCCCCCGCTCCTACTACAAAGGCGTGCGCGAGATCTGCGACCGCTTAGGCGTGCTGCTGATTTTTGATGAAGTGCAGACCGGTTTCGGGCGCATGGGCACGATGTTCGCTGCGGACTATTACGACGTGCTGCCCGACATCATCGTGTTCGGCAAAGGCGTCGGCGGCGGCTTCCCGCTGGCCGGGATCCTCGCCGATGACAAGCTCAAGTGGTTCGACGAAGGTGAAGAAGCCCTGACCTTCGGCCACTTCCCGGTCTCGCTGGCCGCCGGCTACGCCACGGTGGAAGCGATCGTCGCCGACAACCTCTGCGAAAAGGCCCGCGACTCCGGCGACTACATCACCGCCCGCCTCAAGGACATGCAAACCCGCCACCCGCTGATCGGCGACGTGCGCTGCCCCGGGCTGATGGCGTCCATCGAGCTGGTCAAGGACCGCACCACCAAGGAACCGGCCTGCCGGGAATCCCAGGAGGTGTATCGCCTTGGGGTGGAGCGCGGCGTATTGTTTGGCGAAAGCCGATACGCCGGGCTGGGTAACCTGATCAAGGTCAAGCCTCCTCTGGATATCGAACGCCCGTTGCTGGCCAAGGCCCTCGATGTGCTGGACGAGGTGATCGGCATCATCGAGGAGCAACGGCCATGAGCACATTCGTTGAAAACACCGTGACCGCCCCGCCGAATGCCCAGGCCCCGCTGTCCAGCGACGACGCCGACCTGGCCAGCCTCGGCTACGAGCAAAAGATGCACCGCACCATGAGTTCGTTCACCTCGTTTGCCCTGGCCTTTTCCATGGTCTCGATCAACACCGGGGTGGTCACGCTGTTCGCCGACCCGTTCAACCGCGTCGGCGGTATCGGCATCCTTTTGTGGCTGCTGGTGATCCCGCTGGTGTGCTGCATCGTCATGGTCTACTGCCACCTGGCCGGGCGCATTCCGCTTACCGGCTACGCCTACCAATGGTCCAGCCGGTTGGCGGGCAATCACTTCGGCTGGTTTACCGGCTGGGTCGCGTTCACCTCGTTTGTCGCCGGTACAGCCGCCACCTCGGCGGCCATCGGCACGGTGTTCGCGCCGGAGATCTGGGCCAACCCGACACAGGGCCAGATCCAGGGCCTGAGCATCGGTGCCACGCTGGTGGTAGGCCTGCTGAACATCTGCGGGATTCGCCTGGCCACGCGGATCAACGACATCGGCGCGATCATCGAAATCATCGGCACGGTGCTGCTGGCGATTGCGTTGTTCTTCGGGGTGTTTTTCTTCTTCGAGCACACCCAGGGCGTGGCGATCCTGACCTCGGCACAACCGGTGAGCGGCGGCACCCTCAGCTTCACCACCCTCGCCCTCGCCACCTTGCTGCCGGTCTCGGTGCTGCTGGGCTGGGAGGGCGCCGCCGACCTGTCCGAAGAAACCAAGGACCCACGCCGCGCCGCGCCCCGGGCGATGATTCGTGCGGTGCTGGTGTCCAGTGTATTGGGCTTCGTGGTGTTCGCCTTGCTGAGCATTGCGATCCCGGGGTCGGTCAGCGAGCTGCTCAGCCACAGCGAAAACCCGGTGATCAATATCGTGCGCCTGCAACTGGGCAACGCCGCCGGCGTGGGCATGATCGTGATCGCCTTCGCCTCGATCCTCGCCTGCCTCATCGCCAACATGGCGGTGGCCACGCGCATGACCTTCGCCTTGTCCCGGGACAACATGCTGCCGGGCTCCAAGGTGCTGGCGAAGATCAACCCGCACTTCGGTACGCCGGTCGCCGCCATCGTGCTGATCACCGCCATCGCCGTGCTGCTGAACCTGGCGAGCGGCGGGTTTGTCACGGCGATCTACTCGATGGTCGGCCTGACCTACTACTGCACCTACCTGCTGACGCTGATTGCCGCGTACCTGGCCTATAAAAATGGCCGGATGCCGGGGGCGCCTGCGGGTGTGTTCAGCCTGGGCAAGTGGTTGTTGCCGATGATCGTCCTCGGCGGCCTGTGGGCCATCGCGGTGATCCTGACCCTGAGCGTGCCCGAAGAAAGCCACACCGGCGCCATCACCACCGGGGTTACACTCGGGGTCGGCGTGCTGTGGTGGTTGTTTTCGCTGCGCACGCGCCTTAACAATGGCACCGCCGGGCCGAGCGGCAAATTGCTCGACCACTAGCCGCTGATTGCAGCCAAACAACAAAACCCCGGGCGCCGGGGTTTTGTCTTGTCACCTTCAAGGAGCTTCCCGATGTTTGAACAGGCCAGTTGGCTCAATCAACCCCAGCAATGGAGCCAAGAAGGCGAGCGCCTCAAGGTGCGCACCGATGCCAGCACCGATTTCTGGCGCGAAACCCACTATGGTTTTGTGCGCGACAACGGGCATTTCCTGTTTGTTGAAACCGACGGTGACTTCACCGCCCAGGTCAAGATCCACAGCGCGTTTACCCACCTGTATGACCAGGCCGGGTTGATGGTGCGGGTGGATGAAGCGCATTGGGTGAAGATCGGTGCGGAACTGTCCGACGGTGTGACGCTGTTGAGCAGCGTATTGACCGATGGTGTGTCGGACTGGGCCACCGGTGTGTTCCCGGGTGATCCCGAGGCGTTCTGGATTCGCGCCACCGTGGCCAAGGGCGTGCTGCGCGTGCAGGTGTCGGTGGATGGCGTGAGCTGGCCATTGGTGCGCCTGGCGCCGTTCCCCGTGGCTGCGTCGTATCAGGTGGGGCCTTATTGCTGCACGCCGGAACGTGGCGGGCTGGAGGTGGAGTTTTCCGAGCTTCAGGTAAGTGCGCCCAACGGCAAATCCCTGCACGACCTGTCCTGACTAACCCCGGCTGCTCGCCACTTCCATTGCCAACTCGGCAAAGTTGCGCGCCGCCACACTCGGTTGTGGCGGCAAGGCGACCGCCACTTCACACATCGGCATATCGCTGATCACCGGGAAGGCCAGGCCGGGCCGTGCATAAAAACGTGCAGTGGACAGCGCGGTGATACTGATCCCGCGCTCCGACGCCACCGCCTGCAACTCGGTCTCCACCGTCGAAGCTTCATGGACGATCCGCGCCGGCTGGCCATCGCGGTACGCGTCGGCGGTCCAGAAACTGCGCCACACGCCCACTCCCGGTGCAGCAATGATCGGCTCATCCAGTACGTCGTAGATGCTCACGCTGCTCTCCCCGGCCAACCGGTGGCTGGACGCCAGGCACGCCACGCAGGGTTCGGTCACCAGGGTGTGCAACTCGATGTCCGGCAGGCCCAGTGGCGGGCGCAGCACCGACACGTCCATGCCCTCGTCGATCCCGGCATGGGGCGAGCCGAAGTCATACTCGCGCACCACCAGTTCGATCTCCGGGTAGCGCTTGGCGAACACGCTGAGGATTTGCGGCATCAAGTCCACACCCGCGCCGATCAGGAAGCCGATATTCAATGAGCCGCGTACGCCGCGTGCATGTTCGTGGGCGGTGCGTACCAGGCGGCTTACCCCATTGACGATTTCCCGCGCCTCTACCAGCAAGGCCAGGCCGGCTTCGGTCAGTGCTACGTTGCGGGTGTTGCGTTGGAACAGTTGTACGTCCAGCAGCGCCTCAAACTGGCGGATGGTCTGGGACAGCGCCGGTTGCGAGACATGCAGGCGGGTCGCGGCGCGCACGAAGCTGAGCTCCTCGGCCACCACCACGAAGGCCTTGAGTTGACGGATGTCTACGCCGGAAGTTTGCATTGCAGCCTCTTATGATCAGTGGCAGACCGAGTGGGAGAATAACCTGTGGCGAGGGAGCTTGCTCCCGTTGGGTTGCGCAGCGACCCTGAAACCATCCGCCGCGTTCTTGCTGAACTAACACCGTCGCTTCTTTGGGGCCGCTACGCAGCCCAGCGGGAGCAAGCTCCCTCGCCACAGCGTCGACCCAACCTCAGTGCATGGCCACTTCACGCAACCACGTCTTGAACGCCAGCATCGCCGGCGTCTCGGCCCGTGACTGCAAGCGCGTCAGCCAATAACTGCCGGTGGTGATGCCGATCTCGAACGGCTGGCGAATCACGTCCGTCGCCAACTGCCGGCTGAACATCATCGCCGGCGCCAGGGCCACCCCCGCCCCTTGCAGCGCCGCCTCCATCATCGCCAGGGACGAGTCGAAAACGATACTGCGCGGCACCAGCGTATCGGCAGGCAAGCCCGCGGCCTGGAACCATTGCGTCCACTCATCCGCGCGATATGAGCGCAGCAGCGTGTGCTTCAACAGGTCCGCCGGAGCCTGCAATTGCCGAGCGAGTTGCGGCACGCACAGCACCGTCAGCGGCGCCTCCAGCAATTGGCACGCCTCGGTGCCGTGCCACGCGCCGGAACCAAACCGGATTGCGTAATCCAGGCCTTCGGCCGCCACGTCGACGCGGTTGTTGTTGGTGGACAGGCGCAAGTCGATAAACGGGTAGCGCGCCTGGAAATCCGCAAGCCGCGGCAACAGCCAGCCCACTGCAAAGGTGCCCACCGCGCCTACCGTCAATACTTCGCGGTAATGCCCACCTTCAAACTGGCCTAAGGTTTGAGCTATCCGGTCGAAGGATTCGCGCAACACCGGCAGCAGGGTCTCGCCCTCGCTGGTGAGCATCAGGCCCCGGGGCAGGCGTTTGAACAGCGTGACATTGAGCTGCGCCTCCAGGCTTTTCACCTGGTGACTGACCGCCGCCTGGGTGACGCACAGTTCAATCGCCGCCCGGGTAAAACTCAAATGCCGCGCAGACGCCTCGAAGGCTCGCAGCGCGTTGAGTGGCAAATGGGAACGGAGCATGGCTTGACCCTAATTTTTCTAATGGCTGTTGCGAGATATCATTGTTTGCCGCGGGATCACAAACTGCCTAGATTTGCGGCGCCTGCGCAGGCAACGGTATTCACCCGATCACCTTCATGGAAGTCACGTCATCATGTACACATCCCTTTTTCCAACCGTGCGCAACACCGCGATATTCGCCTTATTGCTCGGCGCAGGCAACTGCATGGCGGCTACCGACATGCGCCAGGTCGTGGACAGTACTGTCCAGCCCCTGATGCAGCAACAGGACATCGCCGGCCTGTCGGTGGCGATCGTACAGAACGGCAAGGCGCAATACTTTAACTACGGCGTTGCCAGCAAGGAGAGCAAGCAGCCCGTCACCGAAAACACCCTGTTTGAAATCGGCTCGGTGAGCAAGACCTTCACCGCCACCCTCGCCGGCTATGCCCTGGCCAACGGCAAGCTGAAGCTGTCGGACCCGGCCAGCCAATACCTGCCGGCATTGCGCGGCGACACGTTTGACCACATCAGCCTGCTCAACCTCGGCACCTACACCGCAGGTGGCTTGCCCCTGCAATTCCCCGATGAGTCCGATAACGCCGGCAAGATGATCAGCTACTACCAGCACTGGAAACCGGACTTCGCTCCCGGCACGCAACGCCTGTATTCTAACCCGAGCATCGGCCTGTTCGGCCACCTGGCAGCGCAAAGCCTGGGCCAGCCGTTTGACCGGTTGATGGCGCAGACCCTGCTGCCGAAACTCGGCCTCAAGCACACCTTTATCAGCGTACCCAAGTCACAAATGAACCTGTACGCCCAGGGTTACGACAAGTCCGGCAAACCGGTGCGCGTCGGGCCTGGCGCCCTGGACGCCGAGGCCTACGGCATCAAGACCAGCACCTCGGACCTGATTCAGTACGTTGAAGTGAACATGCACCCGGCGACGCTGGAGAAGCCGCTGCAACAGGCGATTGCCGCAACCCACACCGGCTACTACACGGTGGATGGCATGACCCAGGGCCTTGGCTGGGAGATGTACCCCTACCCGATCACGCTGGATGCATTGACGGAAGGCAACTCGGCGCAAATGGCCTTTCAGCCCCACAAGGTCAACTGGCTGACACCACCGCAAGCGCCCCATGCCGACACGCTGGTGAACAAGACTGGCGCCACCGGTGGTTTTGGCGCCTATGTGGCGTACGTGCCGAGCAAAGGCCTGGGGGTGGTGATCCTGGCGAACAAGAACTACCCGAATGCCGAACGGGTGAAAGTGGCCCATGCGATCTTGAGTGCGATGGATAAATAAATCCCTGCACACCTCAAATGTGGGAGCGGGCTTGCCCGCTCCCACATTGTTTTGTGGCGTGATTCAAGTTGGGTTTACATCCCCAGCCAGTGCGGCAAGGCCAGCGATATGAACGGCAGGTAAGTCACCATGATCAGGAACACCAGCAGGATCATCAGCCACGGCAACGCCGCGCGGATGGTCTGCCCCAACGTCAGCCCGGTCACCGCCGAGGTCACAAACAGGTTCAACCCCACCGGCGGATGCACCAGGCCAATCTCCATGTTGACCACCATCACAATCCCCAGGTGTATCGGGTCGATCCCCAGCTTCATCGCAATCGGGAAAAAGATCGGCGCCAGGATCAGCACGATCGCCGACGGCTCCATAAAGCTGCCCGCCACCAGCAGCACCACGTTGACCATGATCAGGAAACCAATCGGCGTCAGGCCCTCGGAGATCACCCACGCGGTGATTTCCTGGGGAATCTGCTCCGTGGTCAGCACGTGAGCGAAGAGCATGGCGTTGGCGATGATAAACATCAGCATGATCGCCAGGCGCCCGGACTCCAGCAGCACCTTGGGGCAATCCCTGATCTTCATGTCCTTGTAGATGAACAGCGCGACAAACGCCGAGTACACCGCCGCCACCGCCGCCGCTTCGGTCGGGGTGAACATGCCGCTGTAGATCCCGCCCAGGATGATCACCAGCAGCAACAGGCCCCAGAATGCCCGGCGGGCGCAGGTCAGCCACTCGCGGAAGGTCGCCCGTGGCTGGGCCGGCAGTTTCTTGATGCGCGCGACGATGTAGATCGCGACCATCAACATCAAGCCCAGCAGCAGGCCCGGAATCACCCCGGCCATGAACAGCTTGCCCACCGAGGTTTCCGTGGCGGCCGAGTACACCACCATCACGATCGACGGCGGAATCAGGATGCCCAGGGTACCGGCGTTGCAGATGATCCCGGCGCCGAATTCCTTCGGGTAGCCCGAGCGCACCATGCCCGCCACGGCAATCGAACCCACCGCCGCCACTGTCGCGGGCGAGGAGCCCGACAGTGCGGCAAACAGCATGCATGCCAGCACCGCCGCAATCGCCAGCCCGCCGCGGATATGCCCGACGCAGGCGTTGGCAAAGTCGATCAGCCGCTGCGCCACGCCACCGGTGGTCATGAACGCACCCGACAACAGGAAGAACGGAATCGCCAGGAAGGTATAGGCGTCCGAGGTTTCAAACAGCTTGATTGCCAGGGAACTCACCGAGTCCGGGCTGAACATCAGGATCGACACCGCGCCCGACAACCCCAGGGAAATCGCGATGGGCACACCGAGGAACATGAACACGAACAGCAGCAAAAACAGACACAGAACGGCCATCAGTGACGCTCCTCATGGCTGCCGGCCAACTTGCTGGCTTCACCGGCTTCGTCGGCCAGGCCCAGCCCGGTTTGGCGGTGGGTGAAGATGCGGTAGAAAATTTCCAGGTAGCGGATGAACACCAGGGCAAAGCCGATGGGCACGATCACCACGATGTCGTCGACGTCGATGCCGAACTTGTCGAGGTCTTCGGCGCCGATGTGCGCGGTGGTGACCGCACTCAGCCATTTGTAGCTGGCAACCATGAACAACCCGGCGTAGGCCAGGCAGCACAGGCAAGCCAGCATGCCCAGCAGGCGCTGCACCCGGCGCGGCGTCAGCTTGACCAGCGCGTCCACGCCCAAGTGGCCGGCGGTGCGCACGCCGTAGGAGATGCCGAAGAAAATCAGCCAGCCGAACATGGCCTTGGTCAGCGCCACGCTCCAGGTCATGTCCTGGGCCCAGCCCATGGTGTGGTCACCCAGGGCGTTGAAGAAACCGCTGCTCCACGCCCACTTGTCGGCAAGGGCAAAGAACAGGGTGTAGATGTTGTTGAGCATGACGTAGACAAAAGTCACCAGGGTCATGGCGGCCAGCAGGATGGCGATAAAGCCTTCCTCCAGGTGCTCCCAGACGCGCCTTAGCGTTTGCATGGCAAAACCTCGCGAAGCGGAGATAGGTGTGTGCAAGGCTTGGAGGCGGGAACCGGATCAACATGTGGGAGCGGGCTTGCTCGCGAATGCAGTCTTTCAGTTGATGCATTCGGTGACTGATACACCGCATTCGCGAGCAAGCCCGCTCCCACATTTGATCTCGGTGCCCTCCAAATTACTGGTTCGACGCGTCGGCCGCCTTGATCAGGTCAGCGCCGATTTCACCTTCGAACTTCTGCCACACCGGGCGCATGGCTTCGCGCCAGAGCTGGCGTTGCTCCGGCGTCAGTTCGATGATTTCGCTGGTCTTGGCGTCGATGATCTTCTGCTTGGCCGACTGGTTCAGCGCCTCGGCCTGCTTGTTCACCTCGACGGTGACTTCAACCATGACCTGGTCCAGGGTGGTGCGTACATCCGGCGGCAGGCCGTTCCAGAACTTGGCGTTGGTGATCACCATGTAGTCGATCAGGCCATGGTTGGATTCGGTGAAGTACTTCTGCACTTCGTTGACCTTCTGGCTTTCATAGTTCGACCAGGTGTTCTCGGTGCCGTTGACGGTGCCGGTCTGCAAGCCCTGGTACACCTCGGCAAAACTCATCTTGCGCGGGTTGGCGCGGATCGCCTTGAACTGCTCCTCCAGGACGCTGGAGGCCTGCACGCGGAACTTCAGGCCACGGGCATCCTTGGGCTCACGCAATGCCTTGTTCGCCGACAGTTGCTTGAGGCCGTTGTGCCAATAGGCCAGGCCGAGGATGTTCTTGTCTTGCATCGAGGTCAGCAACGCCTTGCCCTGGGCCGCCTGGAAACGGTCGACCGCCGCCAGGTCGTTGAACAGGAACGGCAGGTCGTAGATCTGTACTTGCTTGGTGTACTGCTCAAACTTGGCCAGGGACGGCGCCAGCATCTGCACGTCGCCCAGCAGCAGCGCTTCCATTTCCTTGCCGTCGCCGAACAGCGAGGAGTTGGGGTACACCTCGACTTTCACCCGGCCGGGCAGGCGTTCTTCAGCGAGCTTCTTGAACAGCAGGGCGCCCTGGCCTTTGGGGGTGTTTTCCGCGACGACGTGGGCGAACTTGATCACGATGGGGTCGGCCGCCTGGGCCAGGCCCGCGGCAAACAAGGTGGCGGCGCAGAACAGCGCCCGAGAAAGCTTGAGCATGGAAAATCACCTTCTTATTGTTGTGTTATAGGGCAAGGTGCCTGATGTCACGCGTATAGAGAATTTCGAATTTTAGATACCTGCGTTCGGCGTGGACGAACGCCGATTTTGCAAACGACAGAGATCCAATGTGGGAGCGGGCTTGCTCGCGAAAGCGGTGTGCCAGTCACCGGATGCACTGGCTGACCCGCCGCTTTCGCGAGCAAGCCCGCTCCCACATTTCTACGGTTGCGCGGCTAATAATCGTTGGGCCCGCAACAACACCGGTGCATCCACCATCTGCCCGTCCAGCTGATACGCCCCGGCCCCATGGGCACCGGCATCCACCACCCGTTTGGCCCAGGCCAGATCCTCGGCACTGGGGGCCAACGCCTGGTGAATCACCGCCACCTGCTTGGGATGGATACACAGCGCGCCGGCAAAGCCCATTTCATAGGCATGCCGAATCGAACGGCGCAGGCCTTCGGGGTCGTCGATGGCCGGGTGCACGCCGTCCAGCGGCGCCACCAGCCCGGCGGCGCGGGAATGCACGATCAAGGCAAGGCGAGCCTGGTCGAGGGCAAATTGCGCGGCCGGGGAGCCGCTGCTCAGGTTCAAGTCCAGCGCCAGGTCCAGGCCACCAAACGACAGGCGCTCCACCAGCGGCGCATGGGCGATTTCCGCCACCGCCAGCAAACCCCGCGCACTCTCGATAATCGGCCAGATAGCCTTGCCCGTTGCAGCCACCACGGCCACCTGGGCCGCACTTTCAACCTTGGGCAGCAACACCCCCGCGACCCCGGCGTGGGCCTGACAGAACGCCACATCGGCAAAATGCTCGGGATGCTCCGGCGCGTTGATCCGCACCCACACCCGCGCCGCCGGCGTCGCCTGCAAAAACACCCCGAGGTTGTCCCGGGCCTGACGCTTGAGCGGCTCTTCCACCGCGTCTTCAAAATCCACAATCACCGCATCGGCGCCACTGGCCAGGGCCTTGGCAAAACGTTCCGGTCGGCTGCCCGGTACAAACAGCGCAGAGCGCACAAGAGAGGTTGGCATCGTTCGATTCCTTGTCAGATAACGCCGCGGATACGCAGGCCGTCGATGGCTTCAGCGGAGTAACCCAGCTGGTCGAGAATCCCTTGGCTGTGCTGCCCCAGCCCCGGCACTGCATCCATCCGCGGAATGAACGCGGCATTGCGTGCCGGTGGCAGCAACGACGGCAACTTGCCCGCCGGGCTGTCGACTTCACGCCAACTGTCCCGGGCCTTGAGCTGCGGGTGGTCCCACACGCCTTGCATGTCGTTGACTCGTGCACTGGCGATTTGCGCGTCTTCCAGGCGCTGGATCACGCCCTCGGCGCTCATCTGCGCAAAACTGTCGACGATGATCTGGCGCAGCACGTCGCGGTTTTCCGAACGCTTGAAGTTGGCCGAGAAACGCTCGTCGGTGGCCAATTCCGGGGTGAGCAGCACCTTGTCGCAGAACGCCGCCCATTCCCGCTCATTCTGCAACCCGAGCATCACCGTGCCGCCGTCGCCGGTGGGAAACGGCCCGTAGGGGTAGATCGTCGAATGCGCCGCACCCGCGCGCGGTGGCTGGGGCGCGCCGTCGAACGCGTAATACATCGGGTAGCCCATCCACTCCACCAGGCTTTCCAGCATGCTGACGTCGATGCGACTGCCCTGCCCGGTCTTGCCCCGCAGCAGCAGCGCCGAGAGGATGCCGCTGTAGGCGTACATCCCGGCGGAGATATCGGCGATGGAGCAGCCGGCCTTGGCCATCTGGTCTTCACCCGGGCCACCGGTGACCGAGAGAAAGCCGCCTTCGCTCTGGATCAGCAGGTCGTAGGCCTTTTTCTTTTCATACGGGCCACCCTCGCCATAGCCGGAGATGTCGCAGACGATCAGCCGCGGGAAGCGCTCATGCAGCGCCTCGAATGACAATCCCATGCGCGCGGCCGCGCCCGGTGCGAGATTCTGCACCAGCACATCGGCATCGGCCAGCAGGGTTTCCAGGATGTTCCCGGCATCGTCGTGCTTGAGGTCCAGGGTCAGGCTTTCCTTGGAACGGTTGGTCCACACGAAATGCGAGGCCAGGCCGCGCACGCGCTCGTCATAGCCCCGGGCAAAGTCGCCCGCCCCGGGACGTTCGATCTTGATCACCCGCGCGCCCAGGTCGGCCAACTGGCGAGTGCAGAACGGTGCGGCAATCGCGTGTTCCAGGCTGACAACGGTGATGCCGTCCAGCGGTCGTTGATTAGCGGTCATGACAGTTCCTTAAAGCCAGTGAGCCAGGGACGCGGCGTTGCGCAGGTCCCAGACTTTTTCAATCAGCCCGGTGGTTTGCGCGGGTGTGCGGGCACCGCTGAATTGAGTCAGGCGCTGGAACTTGTCGGCCAGCTCCGAGCGATTCAGGGTGTTGCCCGGGTCGCCCTTGGGTTCGTCGATGGCGCCGTGCAGGGTGCGACCATCGGCGGTGGTCACGATCACCCGGCCCAGCCAGCGCTGCGGATAGGCACCGTCGACTTCGGTGTCGAGGGTCATGGAGACCTTGTCGCGAAACGCCGCCACGTCCCCGTCGCTCAGCGCCAGCTCGTGAAACTCGGTCAGCCCGGCCTTGCCATGCACGGCAATCAACCCCAGCACGGTGCCCATGGAGAACTTGGCCTGGTGCACGGTCTGCGGCAGCGTCACCCGGCCCAAAACGTCGATGGCGCCCTGGTGAACGCGGGTTTCCACATGGGCGATCTGCTCATGGCCCAGCCCTTCGCGCTGCATCAGATCCAGCAGCGCATCGGCGGCCGGATGGGTATGCCGGCATGAAGCATGGAACTTGAACGACGTTTCCAGCAGCGCCCAGCGACTGCCGAGGCGATCCGACAATTTGCCTGGGTCGGCGTCGGTGGACATACCCGCCGCCATCCCCTGATCACCTTCCAGAATATTGCGCGCACCGGTCAGCCCGTCCGCCGTCAGATACGCCGCCAGCAAACCATCGGCAGCGGCCTTGGCAGTGTGCAGTTGCTTGGAGTCGGCGGCATCCCGCAGGAACTCCCACAGCCCGGCCGCCTGAGTGCCGGCACTGCCCAGCAGATTGATGAATTGCTCTTGGTTGAAGTCGAGCAATTTGCCCACGGCCACCGCCGCCGCGAGAGTGCCGACGGTGGCCGTGGTGTGGAAGATCCGGTAGTGGGAGCGGCCCATGAACTCACCGATGCGAATCCCGGCTTCGTAGCCGGCCACCGAGGCCAGCAGCAGCTCGCGACCGGACTTGCCGAGGTCTTGCGCCGCCGCCAATGCCGCCGGAAACACCACGGTCGCCGGGTGCAATACCGAGCTGTTGTGCAGGTCATCCTGCTCCACCAGGTGCGACGACGCGCCATTCACCAGCGCGGCGAAATAGGCACTGCTGCTGCCGCCGTTGACGATGATCTGCGCCGGGCCATCAGCCGGGCCCATCCTGCGGGCATAACGTTCGAACAGCGGGATCGGATGCGCGCCCTTGCTGGCCAGCGCCGAGGCGAGCCAGTCGAGGAACAGGTCTTCGGTGCGGGCGAGTACGGCGTCCGGCAATTGTTCGTAGTTCAACTCGGCGAGGAACCGGCACAGCGCTTGGGTATGGCTCATGGTCGGGCCCTCAGAAACTGCGTGGCAGTTCGAGCAGATGCTCGGCCACGTAGGACAGGATCAGGTTGGTGGAGATCGGCGCGACCTGGTACAGGCGGGTTTCGCGGAACTTGCGCTCCACGTCGTATTCGCAGGCAAACCCGAAGCCGCCGTGGGTTTGCAGGCAGGCGTTGGCCGCCTCCCAGGAAGCCTTGGCCGCGAGGTACTTGGCCATGTTCGCGCTGGCCCCGGCATTGGCGCCGCTGTCGTATTCCTCACAGGCACGCCAGCGCATCAAGTCGGCCGCTTCGATCTCGATATGGGCTTCGGCAATCGGGAACTGCACGCCCTGGTTCTGTCCGATGGGCCGACCAAATACCACGCGGTCGCGGGCATAGGCGCTGGCTTTCTCGATAAACCAGCGGCCATCGCCGATGCACTCGGCGGCAATCAGGGTGCGTTCGGCGTTGAGGCCGTCGAGGATGTAGCGAAAGCCCTTGCCCTCCTCGCCAATCAGGCTGTCCAGCGGCAACTCCAGGTTGTCGAAGAACAGTTCGTTGGTCTCGTGGTTGACCATGTTGGCGATGGGCTGCACGGTCAGGCCGTTGCCGATGGCTTCCCGCAAGTCCACCAGGAAGATCGACATGCCTTCGGATTTTTTCTTCACCTCGGCCAACGGCGTGGTGCGGGCCAGCAGGATCATCAGGTCGGAATGCTGCACCCGCGAGATCCAGACTTTCTGGCCGTTGATCACGTACTTGTCGCCACGCTTGACTGCGGTGGTCTTGATTTTGGTGGTGTCAGTGCCGGTGGTGGGCTCGGTCACGGCCATCGACTGCAGGCGCAATTCGCCGCTGGCGAGCTTGGGCAGGTAGAAGCTTTTCTGTGCTTCGCTGCCGTGACGCAGCAAGGTGAACATGTTGTACATCTGGCCGTGGACGGTGCCGGAGTTGCCGCCGCAGCGGTTCACTTCTTCCAGAATCACCGAGGCTTCCGCCAGCCCCAGGCCGGAGCCGCCGTAGGCTTCCGGGATCATTGCCGACAGCCAGCCGGCATCGGTCAGGGCCTTGACGAAGGCTTCCGGGAAACCTTTTTCTTCATCGACCTTGCGCCAGTAGGCAGCGTCGAATTCGGCGCAGAGTGCGCGCACGCCTTCGCGGATGGCATTCAGTTCTTCGTTGTCATTCGGGTTCATTAACGGCTCTCCGCCTGTTGTTCTTGGAGGTTTATTCGAAATGCAGTTCGGCGCGCTGGGCCAGGCCGTCGGCGTTGCCCGCCCACAGTTCCGCGACGCCCGGCGCGGTGACGCGCCCGCCCACTTCAAAGGCTTGCGGGGCAATCAACGGGCGCACGCCGCGATACGAGAAACGGCGCAACGTGGCCGCGGGGTTGGCGCGGCAAAATGCGCGCAGGCTCAAGGTGGCGATCAGCGGCCCGTGCACCACCAGCCCCGGATAACCTTCGGTGCCGGTGACATAGGGGTAGTCGTAGTGAATGCGGTGGCCGTTGAAGGTCACGGCGCTGTAGCGGAACAACAGGGTTGGCGTCGGGTCGACCGCTTCGCGCCAGGCGCCTTCGGGGAGCGCGTCACCACTGCCCTGCTTGGGCGGCGTGGGTTCGCGGTAGACGATGTCCTGTTCTTCGCGCAGGGCCAGGCGGCCGTCCTGGGAATAGTCGTGGCGCACGGTGACGAACAACAACGAGCCGGTGCGACCGGTTTTTTCTTCCACCTGGGTGATGGTCGAAACGCGGGTGGCGGCCTCACCGGCACGCAATGCATGGAAGAACTCGATGCGCCCGCCGGCCCACATGCGGTTGCGATTATCGGCCGGCGGCAGGAAGCCGCCACGGGCCGGATGACCGTCACCGCCCAGGGCGGACTCGGGCAGCGGGTCCTGGAAGAAGCACCATTGCCACAAGGGCGGAACCGGCTCGCCATCTGCCGGTGCCGCTTCGCCAAAGGTGGCGGCGATGCGTTTGAGCAGGTTGTGGCTCAAGTGGTCGTGGGCTGTTTCGCTACGGCCGATCCAGTCTGTGGCGCTCATCAGGTGCATGTCCTCGGGCAGGGAATCTGAACCGGATCATGCTGGGCCCTGGCCGTTCTGAGAATTTGCATTTCAATAAAGCAGCGTTCGGCTATGCTGAACGCCATCGCCCATAAAAAGATCTCAAGAACCCGGATGATCAATGTGGGAGCTGGCTTGCCGGCTCCCACATGGGTTCTTCGTCGCTGCCCCGGAGCCTTGCATGCACTTTGATCTGGCTGACTTACGCCTGTTTATCCATATCGCCGAATCCCCCAGCCTGACCCAGGGCGCCAAGCGCGCGTTCCTTTCGCCGGCCGCCGCCAGTGCGCGGATCAAGGCCCTGGAGGGCCAGCTCGACACCCGCCTGTTGTACCGCGACAGCCGTGGCGTGGAGATCACCCCGGCGGGCGAACGGCTGCTGCACCATGCGCGGCTGATCATGCGCCAGGTGGATTACCTGAAAAGCGAGTTCACCCAATACGGCATCGACTCGGCCGGGCATATCCGCATTTTTGCCAACACCACCGCCGTGACCGAGTTTCTCCCGGAGGTGCTGGCCGGCTTCCTGTCCCAGCGCCCCGGCGTGACGGTGGACCTGCAGGAGCGGCTGTCGCGGGATATCGTGCGGGGCGTGCTGGATGGCACCAGCGACATGGGCATCATCGCCGGGCCTGTGGAAGCATCGGGTTTGCAGGTGCTGCACTTCAGCACCGACCACCTGGTGCTGACGGTACCGGTGGGGCATCCGCTGGCGGGCCTGCCTTCGGTGACGCTGGAGCAAACCCTGGCTTATCAACATATCGGCTTGCATGACGGCAGCACGTTGCTGAGTTTCCTGCGTGAGCATGTGGAGCGGCTGGGCAAGCACTTGTCGTTGCGCATTCAAATGTCGAGCTTCGAGGCGATCTGCCGGATGGTTGAGGCGGGCGTGGGGATCGGCATCATTCCCGAGTCGGCCGCCGTGCGGCACAGCCGGACCATGCAACTGGTGACGGTGAAGCTGGATGAAGTTTGGGCAGTGCGCGAGCGCAGTATTCTGGTGCGGGAACTGGAGGCGTTGCCGGGTACGATTCGGGCGTTGATCGCGACCTTGATGCCCGAGATGGAACCGCCCCGGCTGCCGGGCGCCTAAGCTAACGTTGCCCTTTTGCGAAGGAGATCTGGTCATGCAGCTTGAAGGTTCCTGCCATTGCGGCGCGGTTTCGTTCAGTCTTGAGAGTGCGCATCCCTACCCTTATCAGCGGTGTTATTGCTCGATTTGTCGCAAGACCCAGGGGGGTGGCGGGTATGCGATCAACCTTGGGGGGGATGCCAGGAGCCTTAAGGTGCGGGGGCGCAAGTTGATTTCGATTTATCACGCGCGGATGAAAGAGCCGGGGGATAGCCGGGCGCATGCGAGTACGGCTGAGCGGCATTTTTGTTCGCAGTGTGGGTCGGGGTTGTGGTTGTTCAGTCCGCAGTGGCCGGAGTTGATTCATCCGTTTGCTTCGGCGATTGATACGCCGTTGCCGGTGCCGCCGGAGCATACGCATCTGATGCTGGGGTCGAAGGCGCCGTGGGTTGAGGTGAGTGTTCGCGCGGGGGACCTGGAGTTTGAGGACTATCCAAAGGAGTCGATTGCCGAGTGGCATGAGCGGTTGGGGCTGGGTTGATTGATTAAGTGAGTGAGTGAGTGAGTGAATATCCGTTATTTGGGTGATGGCTGAGATTGGTTCCGCTCTTACAGCGGCTCACTTTTGAAAAGCGCAAAAGTAAGCAAAACGCTCTTGCCCCACCACTCGGCACCTCGCTTAGGCTCGGTGTGCCCTCACTCCGGCTTTGAACCGTGGGCCGCCGTCATGGGCCATCCCTGGCCCAGGACGGCTAACCCGGCGTCCTGCCGGGTTACCCACGCTCCAAAGCCTGCGTTCGGCCAGCGTGGTTTAACGGGGCGCCCAAGATCAAGATCAAAAGCAGATCAAGAGCACAGCGGCCTACCGGCCGGCTTGAGTGTTGAAGAGCAAAATCAAAATCTAAAGCGGGCACGGTCCAAAAAATGTGGGAGCGGGCTTGCTCGCGAAGGTCGTTAACGATGACGCGGGCATTCTGGATGAACGCGGCGCTCTCAGGTTTTTCGCGAGCAAGCCCGCTCCCACAGAAAAGCAGATCTGCTTTCGCTCTGGTCTTTGCTTTTAACACTCAAGCCGGCCGGGAGGCCGCTGTGCTGTTGCTTTTGATCTTGATCTGCGGGCCCCGTCAACCACGATGGCCGCAAGTAGGCACGGTGGAGCGGGTAAATCGGCAAGGATGCCGATTTAGCCGCGCCGGGCCATGGATGGCCCGTCGCGGCGGCCCGCGGAACCGGGCCGGAGTGCGGGCATGCCGAGCCTGGGCGAGGCACCGAGTGGTGGGGCAAAGACCTTTTGGTTACTTTTGGGGCGTTTGCCAAAAGTGACCCGCTGTAAGAGCGGAACCATAAGTGGCCGTTACCGCAGCAATGGATATGTACACAAACCCCACACCCCCCACTCCTCACCCAGCCGCCAAAGAAGGCTCCAACTGCCGCTGAGCCAACCAAATCTCCTCCTGCAGCCACTGCGCAAACACCTGCAACTGCGGCGTATCCGTCTGCTCCGGCCGGGTCACCAGCCAATACGACTGATGCCCCTCCACATGCACATTCAGCACCTGCGTCAACTGCCCACTGGCCAACTCCGAAGCGACCATATGCCAATCCGCAATGGTAATCCCCAACCCATCGATCGCCGCCCGAATCGCCAAATCCAGCAGGTCAAACTCATACCCCCCCTCGATATCAACCCCACTGATCCGCGCCGCATCCAGCCAATGCTTCCACGTCAGATACCGCTGATCCTCCCGCGCCAGCACATGCAGCAACGTCATGCGATTCAGATCAATCCCGTCACTCCACTCCCGGGCATACAACGACGGCGCACACACCGCGATATGCCGCTCCTGAATCAACAACGAGCTGTCCAACCCATCCCATTCCCCATCGCCAAACCGAATCGCACAATCCAGCGTACTGGTCTCCGCCAGGCTGTCCTGCAACCGCGTGGTAATGCTCAACTCCAACTCCGGATGCTGCTCGCGCAAGCGCCCCAACCGCGGCATCAACCAACGATTGGTAAACGTCGGCGGCGCATTGATGTGCAGTCGATTGGCATGGGACTTCTGCTGGATACTGCGCACCGTCAACTCGATCTTGTCGAACGACTGATGCAACGCCCGCAGCAATACCCGCCCGGCACTGGTCAATTCCAGGTGATGGTGACGACGCTCCAGCAGGGCCTCGCCCAACTGTTCTTCAAGCTGGCGCACCTGGCGGCTGACCGCACTCTGCGTGACGTTCAACAGCTCGGCGGCCCGGGTAAAACTGCCGGTACTGCCGGCGACTTCGAAAGCTTTGAGGGCGTTGAGACCGGGCATTTTGCGTTTCATGGACGACACTCGGGAGCACAGGGGAAATAACCTGCACAACATACCTTTTTGTATTGGGTCAGCGGTAGCACCCCAGCCTGACAAACAATTAATCGTCACAAACGCTGAAAGTGTCGTTTATCGCTACAGACCGTCGCTCACGAATAAATAGCCTGCGTATAACGCATGCACACTAAGACAATTAAGCATTGGTCGTCGCCAGGCTATAAACGCTAGTCTGCCGATGTACTTCCTGTAACTTCGCCCCTCTCTTTCGCGATTAACTTATCGAGTCATCGCCATGTCCAACGCACCCGTTTCATCCCGGCGAAGTATTGGCTTGCTGGCACTGGTGTTTACCGCCTGCAACGCCACCACCCACGGTTTCAGTGTGTTCCTGTATTCGGCGCTGTTGCCGCAGATCCGCCTGGCCTTTGAGCTCAGTTACAGCCAGGCCGCATTGATCGCCGCGCTGTTGCAGCTGTTCTACATGGGCGCCTCGATTGCCAGCGGCCTGGCGGCGGCGTGGATCAGCCCGCGCAATATGGTGCGCCTGACCATCGTCCTCAGCCCCGCCCTGCTGGCCCTGGCCGTCGCCACGCCGTGGGTGCTGCCGTTTGCCCTGTGCCTGGCACTGGTGTCGGCGTGCGCGGTGTCGAACTGGAACGCGATTTCGGCCCTCGCTCAAGAGGTGATCCCGACTACACATCGCAGCCGGGTGCTCGGGCTGGCGTCCTCGGGCTCAGCCTTTGCGCTGTGCTTGAACGGGCTGTTGATCGCGCTGTTGCAGGGGTTGTCGTTGCGCCAGTTCTGGCTGATCTGCGCCGGGTTGACGCTGGTTGTCACGCTGTTGACCCTGTGGGCACTGGCCCCGATCAAGCAACCGGCACCACGCGAGACCATGGCGCCGGCGCTGAATCAAGTGCTGCGCCAATGGCTGAAGTTGTGCATGGCACAACCGGTGGCAATGCAGATCGTCTTGCTCAGCGCGTTTATCGGCGCCATCAGCGGGCCGTTTCTGAATTTCCTGTCGGCGTTCGTCAGCGAGCAGCTACAGGCCAGCGCCTCCGTCACCGGCTCGATGTGGACGCTGATCGGGATCGGCGGTGTGATCGGCGGCTTGCTGCTGGGCACGCTGGCAGATCGTTGGGGGGCGTTGCGGGTGATGGCCCTGAGTATCGGCGCGTTTGGTCTGAGCATGCTCGGCTTGCTCGGGCACCCGAGCCTGGTACTGAGCTGGCTGGCGGCCGGGCTGTTCGCGCTGTTCTATTTCCCGTGTTGGGGCTTGATGGCCGCCTACGTCGGTGCCCGGCTCAGCCCGGTGCACAGCCTGCAAGTGGTGAGCCTGAGCATGGTCAGCTACGGCCTGGCGAGTGCCACCGGCAATGCCTTGTGCGGCTGGCTGCTGCAAGTCACTGGCGAATTTGCGGTGGTGCACGGCTGGATCGCGGCCTGGGTGTTGGCCAGCCTGTTATTGCTCAAGCGCATGGCCCAGCGACACACCCGTGAAGCGCTGGCCGCCCAGATGCCCTGAGTGGCCCAGTTGCCGGCGCAGAATCTCCACCAGGGCATCCACTTCCGGCACCTGGCAACCGGCTGAACGCCAGAACATCAGGCGCGCCGGGGCAATCGGCGGGAAGCCCTGGCGCTCGTCCAGAATCTGCCAGTCGGGTGGCACCAGGCGCCGCGCCATCACGCCCACCGACAAGCCCTGCTCGATCGCAATCGCAATGCCGCGCGGGCTTTGGCTGGTGTAAACCACCTGCCACGAGCGCCCGGACTGGGCCAGCGCCTGCACGGCGTTCGCACGGAACGCGCAGCCCTCGGCGTACACCGCCAACGGCACCGACTGACGCCCCACGCAACTCCAGCTGGGCGCCGCGACCCACACCAACGGCTCGTCGCACAGGTATTCCCCGCTGTGCAAACCTGCGTGTTCCACCCCCAGCACCAGGTCCAGCTCGCCCCGTTGCAGGCGCCCCACCAGGGCCGTCGACATCTCGCAGCACACATCGGGCCGTACCTGGGAGAACTGCGCCTGGAAGTCCTTGAGCATCCCGCCCAGGCAGTACTCGGCGTAGTCCTCGGGCATGCCGAGGTGGATACACACCTGTTGATTGGGCAATTGCGCGGCGCTGACGGCCTCGCTGTGCAGCTTGAGGATCTGCCGGGCGTAGATCAAAAAGGTTTCGCCACCGGGGGTCAGGCCCACCGAGCGGCTGGTACGGCGGATCAGTGGCGTGCCGACGATGTCTTCCAGGCGTTGCAGGCTCTGGCTGACGGTGGATTGGGTCTTGTGCAGGCGCTCGGCGGCCGCCGAAAACCCCTGGCACTCGATAATTGCCACAAACACTTTAAGCAGGGTGCCATCCAGTTCGCCCGACATAACTATCGCCCTCGCCGATGGATTCGATCACAACTTGTAATTTCCACTTTGCACCTCGTTCAGCAACTATCGGGTCAGCCAAAAAACACCAACTGATAGTTCCGGGAGTCTTGCATGAGCCTTCAACTTGCTGACGCTGAAGTGGGCGATATCAGCGACATTATTAATACCGAGCTGTATCCCATACATGATTCGGGCCATGTTCAATTACAGGCCCTGATCGAACACGCCCGGGCCGAACTGGCCGAAGACGGTTGCTGCCTGCTGAAGAACTTCCTGCGCCCCGCAGCGCTTGAGCAGGCGCGCCTGGAAGGTTTGGCGCTGTCGGGCAAGACGTTTTATTCGGTGCGCAAGGTCAACGCCTACTTCACCGAGGACGACACCTCCCTGCCCCACGATGACCCGCGCCGCACGTTCATGGAGCGCACCAGCGGCTTTGTGACCCGCGACATGATCGCCCCGGACGCGATCATCCACCGGCTGTACGTGTCGCCGATGATGAAACGCTTTATCGGTGCCTGCCTGAATGAGCCGGAAATCTTCGAGTACGCCGACCCGTTCGCCGGGCTGGTGATCAACGTGATGCCGGACGGCACCGAGCAGCCCTGGCACTTCGATACCAACGAATTCATCGTCAGCATGATGACCCAGAAGCCCGAGGCCGGCGGCCTGTTCGAGTACGCGCCGATGATTCGCTCGCGCACCCAGGAGAACCTCGGCGCCGTGGGCAAGGTGGTGCGTGGCGAGGACCGTTCGCGGGTGCAGGAACTGGAGCTGAATCCCGGCGATTTGCAGATATTCAAAGGGCGTTTTTCGGTGCACCGGGTGACCCGCGTGGAAGGCGCCACCGAGCGCAACACGGCGATCTTCGCCTACTCCGAAAAGCCCGGAATCATTGGCCGTGCCCAGCGCACCAAGCAGCTTTACGGACGCCTGTCCGAAGCCCATCTGCAAGCCGAACGCAACCTGGTCCGCAGCGACCAGTTGCTCGACTGATTCATACCTAAAAAACCTTGAAACCGTATTTGCCCTGCGAGGAACACCCCATGAGTCTGTCCGGCCCCAACCGCAACCCCGCTGACTGCGAACCTACCCATGACGAGATCCAGCAGATCCAGCTGGACCGCCTGCAACGGGTGCGCAACGAACTGAAAAAACGCGACTACGCCGCCTGCGTACTGTTCGACCCTACCCACATGCGCTACGCCACCGGCTCGCGCAACATGCAGGTGTACTCGGCGCGCAACCCGGCCCGCTATGCGTTTATCCCGGCAGAAGGCCCGGTGGTGGTGTTCGAATTCGGCGGCTGCCTGCACCTGGCCGAAACCCTCAACACCGTCGATGAAGTGCGCCCGGCCAAAGCCATCTCCTATTACTTCTGCGAAAGTTTCCTGGGCAATGTCACCGCCGACTGGGCCGCGGAAATCGATGAGCTGGTGCGCAAATGCGGCGGCGGCAAACGCATCGCCATTGAAAGCGCCACCTCCGCCGCAGCCTTCGAACTGCAAAAGCTCGGCTACCAGATTTTCGACGCCCAGGAACCGCTGGAACGTGCGCGCTGCATCAAGGTGCCGAACGAACTCAAGATGATCCGCGCCAGCCTGCGCGCTACCGAGGCCGGGGTGCGCCTGATGGAAAGCAAACTCACCCCCGGCATCAGCGAGAACGAGCTGTGGTCGCACCTGCACCAGCATGTGATCGCCACCGACGGTGATTACGTCGAGACCCGCCTGCTGTCCTCCGGCCCACGCACCAACCCGTGGTTCCAGGAGTGCAGCACCCGGCCCATCGAAGCCGGCGACCTGGTAGCGCTGGACACTGACGTGGTCGGGCGTTTCGGCTACTACGCCGACTTCTCGCGGACCTTCCTGTGCGGTGAACAAGCCGCCACCGCCAAGCAGCAGGAGCTGTACAAACTGGCCTACGAGCAAGTGCAGACCAACATGGAAATGCTCAAGGCCGGGCGCAGTTTCAAGGAGTACGCGGAACTGGCCTGGAAGATTCCCGAGCATTACAAAAACAACCGTTACTTCGCCCTGGTGCACGGGGTTGGCATGACCGGTGAATACCCCTACGTGGTGCATCGCGAAGACATTGATGCCCTGGGCTACGACGGCGTGTTCGAAGCCGGCATGACCATCTGCGTGGAAAGCTACATCGGCCACGACGACGGCGGCGAAGGGGTCAAGCTCGAAGAGCAGATCTACATCCACGAACACGGCATCGAGTTGCTCTCCGACTACCCGTTCGACCCGCGCTTGTTGAGGTACTGATCGTTCCCACGCTCTGCGTGGGAATGCATCCCGTGACGCTCTGCGTCACCGTTTCGCAGAGGGGACGCGGAACGTCCGGGGCGGCATTCCCACGCAGAGCGTGGGAACGATCGGTCGGTGGGGAGCGACATGTAACATGCGTTTATAGAACGTTCCAACGCAGAATTTGTCGTTTGTCGATCTTTGCGCAAATGACAAAACTGCGGGCATCTCTAATAAAAACAACATGAGAGCTGCCCTATGTCCTGTCCCATTGCCACCCTCCCGACTTCGTTGCGCCTTGTTCTTCTGCCGGCTTCACAGCGGTCACGGTCGCGCCTTCGCGGCGCTTGCCATTGACCCTTGCGGTTCAACAAAAAAACGCATATTCGCAAGTACCGGAGAGGCTTATGAAAGAGTTGACTACCCTGGACGGCGCCGCGCCGCATCCAGCCGTAAATGATCTGTGTGCCCAAGTGCAAAGCGGCGAAATCAACCGTCGCCAATTCCTGCGCACGGCCGCGCTGCTGGGCATCACCGTCGCCAGTGCCAGCACCTTTCTCGGTTCCGCACTGCTGGGCAATGACGCCCAGGCCGCCGAGCCACGCCAGGGCGGCAGCCTGCGGTTTGCCTGCGCGATCCAGGAAATCCAGGACCCGATGCTGATCACCTGGATCGAAGCCTCGAACCTGCTGCGCAACTCGGTGGAATACCTGACCTGGGTCGACGCCGACAACATCACCCACCCTTACCTCGCCGAGAGCTGGAGCCCGTCGGAAGACCTCGCCACGTGGACCTTCAACCTGCGCCAGAACGTGAAGTGGAGCAACGGCGACACCTTCAACGTCGACGACGTGCAGCACAATATCGAACGCTGGATCGCCGCCGATTCCAAGTCGGTGAACCGCACCGCGTTCCAGGACATCAAGGCCTTCGAAAAAGTCAGCGAGTTCCAGTTCCGCCTGGTGCTCAAGCGGCCGATCCTGGCGATCCCGGAGATGCTCAACGCCTTCACCTGCGCCATCGTGCACCGCAGCTTCAAGGCCGGTGACGACTGGGCGAAAAACCCGCTGGGCACCGGGCCGTTCAAGCTGGTTTCATTCGCCGTGAACAAGCAGGCGACCTTCGCCAAGCGCGCCGATTACTGGGGCAAACCAGCCAACCTTGACGAGTTGCGCTACATCGACATGGGCACCGACGTGTCCACCCACCTCGCCGCCCTGCAAGCCGGGCAAGTCGACGTGCTGTACCGCGTGACGGTGGCTGAACTGGACCTGGCCAAGCGCTTGCCCGGGGCCCAGTTGCTGACCTGCAAGTCGGCGCAAACCGTGGTGATGCGCATGGCCTGCGACCAGAAGCCGTTCACCGACCTGCGCATCCGCAAGGCGGTGGTGCTGTGCGCCGATAACGCGCAGATGCTGAAGATCGCCTATCGCGGCATGGGCACCCTCGGCGAAGACCATCATGTGGCGCCTTCCCACCCCGAATATTTCCCGCTGCCCAAGCGCAACCGCGACGTGGCGGCGGCCAAGAAGCTGCTGGCCGAAGCCGGCTTCCCCAACGGCATCGACATTGACCTGATCGTCGGCAACACCCAGGGCCGCTATGAACAGGACTGCGCGCAGATCCTGCAACAGAACTGCCTGGAAGCCGGGATCCGCATCAACCTCAAGGTGATCCCTGCTGCACAGTACTGGCCGATCTGGGACAAGGCCGCCTTCAGCCTGACCTACTGGGCCCACCGCCCGCTGGGCGTAATGTCCCTGGAACTGGCCTACCGTGGCGGTGGTGCCTGGAACGAAAGCCATTACAGCGACCCGGCGTTTGATGCCGCGCTGGACAAGGCCATGGGCATCATCGACCCGAAACAGCGCGCCGTGGCGATGGAAGATGTCGAACGCATCCTGCAGGACGCCTGCGTGATCGTGCAGCCGTTCTGGGGCGACAAGTTCACCGCCGTGAGCAAAAAGGTCCAGGGCTTCCAGGTGCACCCTTCCGACTTCTACCCGATGGACAGTGTGTGGATGAGCGCTTGATTTAGCGCACGCCCTCCTCCCTGCCCGCACACGGGCAGGCATCCCTTGAACAGTCGGAGCATGCACCCATGGCTCATTTTCTGATGCGCAAGTTATTGGCGCTGGTGGCGACCCTGCTGTCGGTGTCATTGATCGTGTTCCTGGCCCTGGAACTGAATATCGAAGACGTGGCGATCAACGTCCTCGGCCCCTACTCCGCCGCCGACCAGCGCGCCGCGTGGCTGGTGGAACATGGCTATAACCAACCCTTTGTGTGGCGCTACCTGGTGTGGCTCAAGGACTTTGTCAGCGGCGACTGGGGCACCTCGGTGTACTTTCGCGAATCAGTGATCAAGCTGCTGCTGCCGAACCTTGCGCAAACCCTGACCCTGGCCGGCCTGGCCTTGCTGGTGATGGTGCCGGTGGCGTTGACCCTCGGCGTTCTGGCCGGGATTCGCCAGGGCTCGGCGCTGGACCGCCTGGTGTCGTTCCTGTCGATCGTCACCACCTCGATTCCCGACTTCGCCAGCGCGGTTTTCGTCTCCGCGATCTTTGTGTTCTGGCTTAACTGGCTGCCCGGTGTGAGCAGCATGAGCGAAGGCTTCAGCGTCGTGCAATTGGTGCTGCCACTGATGGTGCTGTGCCTGTTCGGCATCGGTTACCTGGCGCGCATCACCCGGGCCTCGATGGTGGAAGTGATGCAGGCGCCGTACATCCGCACGGCGCGGCTCAAGGGGGCGTCGACCTCACGCATTGTGCTGCGGCATGCCCTGCGCAATGTGCTGATCGCGCCGGTCACGGTGATCATGCTGTACATCCCGTGGCTGCTGTCGAACGTGATCGTGGTGGAGGTGTTCTTCGCCTACAAGGGCTTCGGCTCGCTGCTGTACACCGCCTCGCTGAACCATGACGTGTACCTGATCGAAGCCTGCGCGATGGTCAGTGCCGTGGTGGTGGGCATCACCAAGATTTTCTCGGACCTGGCCTACACCTGGCTCAACCCGCGCATCACCCTGCGCAGCCTCGGCGGAGGTGCCCAATGAACCTGCTGCACTCGTTCAAACATCCCTTGGCATTGCTCGGCCTGCTGCTGGTGGGCGGCTGGGTGCTGATCGCGCTGTTCGCACCGTGGATCGCGCCCCATGATCCGCTGGAAAGCTTCACGCCCTTGCTCACGCCAATGACCGTCGGCGACAACGGCCAGGGCTTCCTGCTGGGCACCGATATGATTGGCCGCGACATTCTCTCGCGGCTGATCTGGGGCACTCGTACCGTGCTGTTCTGGTCGATCCTCGCCACGCTCACCGCGTTTGCCGTGGGCATCGCCATGGGCCTGTGCGCCGGCTACTTCAACGGCTGGGTCGACAGCGTGCTGTCGTATGTGGCCGACACGGTGCTGTCGTTCCCGGTGCTGGTGCTGTACATCGTGATCATCATCGCCCTCGGTGCTTCGGCGCTGAATATCCTGATTGCGGTGACCTTCACCAGCGCACCGGCGATCTTCCGGATCATGCGCGCCCTGACCATCGACATCCGCTCGCGAGACTACGTGCTCAGCGCCATCACCCAGGGCGAAGGCTCGCTGCGGATCATGCTGGTGGAAATCCTGCCCAACTGCGGCGGGCCGCTGATTGTCGATTTTTGCCTGCGCATCGGCTACACCGCGATCATGATCGGCGCCCTCGGCTTCCTGGGCCTCGGGCTGCCGCCGCCCACACCGGACTGGGGCGGCATGATCAATGACGGCCGCGCCATGGCCATCGCCTTCCCGCACCTGGTGATCTTCCCGTGCATCGCCATCTCCACCCTGATGCTGGGCCTGAGCCTGTTGGCGGACGGCCTGGATGAACACGCCCAGAAAGGCGCAAGGAGTTGAGCATGAACCACACGCAAGTACTGCGGGTGCAGAACCTGTCCATCGAATTGCCCGCCGGCGCCGACCGCAGCCACGCGGTGCAAGGCATCAGCCTGGAAGTGCGCAAGGGCGAAATCCTCTGCGTGATCGGCGAGTCCGGCTCCGGCAAGTCCGTGCTGTCGGCGGCGATCATGGGCGACTACGCCAAGGGTTTGCGGCATACCGAAGGCGTGATCGACTTCCTCGGCGATGACATTTGCACCCTCGACGAGGAGCGTTTGCGCCAGCTGCGGGGCAACCGTATTGCGATGATTTTCCAGGAGCCCATGGCGGCGCTGAACCCGGCGATTCGCATTGGCAAGCAAGTGGAAGAGATCTTCGATATTCACGCACCGCAGATGCCTGGCGCTGAACGCCGCGAGCGCATGCTGGCGCTGCTGGAGTCGACGCAACTGCCGGACCCGCCACGCATCGCCAACAGCTTTCCCCATCAACTGTCTGGCGGGCAATGCCAGCGGGTGGTGATTGCCATGGCGCTGGCGATGAACCCGGACCTGCTGATCGCCGACGAACCCACCACGGCGCTGGACGTGACCACCCAGGCGCAAGTGCTGAAGCTGGTGCGCGAGCTGCGCGGCCGCGGGCAACACGGCATTCTGTTTATCACCCATGACTTCGGCGTGGTGGCGCAGATTGCCGACCGTATCGCGGTGATGGAAGGCGGCCGGCTGGTGGAAATCGGCGAGCGCGACCAGGTGCTGAATGCCCCGGCCCACGCCTACACCCGCAAGCTGATTGCGGCCGTGCCGGCGCTGCACCCGGAGCTGCACAAGCCGAGCGCCGACGGCGAGCTGGCATTGCGCATCGAGCACCTGACCAAGACCTACACCGTCGGCGGCAGCTCGGTGGCGGCCTTGCGCAATGTCTCGCTGCAACTGCCACGGGGCAAGACCCTGGCGATTGTCGGCGAGTCCGGTTCGGGCAAAAGCACGTTGGTGAAAGCCGCGATCCGCCTGGTGGACAGCGACAGCGGCCACGTATGGGTCGGTGACACCGACTTCCTGGCCCTGCGCGGCTCGGCGCTGGCGGCGAATCGTCGGCGCATCCAGATGATTTTCCAGGACCCGTATGGCTCGCTCAATCCTCGGCACCGGGTGGGCGACATCATCGCCCGCGCCGCGCAATTGCGCGGGTTGTCGGCCAAGGATGCGTGGGCTGAAGCCGGAGATTTGCTGGAACAGGTGGGCCTCAAGCGCGACGCCCTCAAGCGCAAGCCCCGGCAGTTCTCCGGCGGCCAGCGCCAGCGCATCGGCATCGCCCGCGCCCTGGCGATGCGCCCGGAAGTGTTGATCGCCGATGAGAGCGTGTCAGCCCTGGATGTCTCGGTGCAGAAACAGGTGCTGGAACTGCTGGCCGAACTGCAGCAGCGCCTGAACCTGAGCATCCTGTTCATCACCCACGACCTGCGGGTGGCGGCGCAGATCAGCGACTACATCGCGGTGATGCGCCAGGGCGAAGTCGTGGAATACGGCACTGCCGAGCAAGTGTTGCTGCGACCTCAGAACACTTACACCCAGACCTTGCTGGCCGCCGCCCCCGGCGCCTCGGAGCTGCCCGCCTCCGGCCCGCCGTTGCGGCTGATTCGCCCGCAAGCGCACTGAGTCAACCCTTTACCCCGCGTCGCAGCGTTCGTTGCGGCAAGGGGCTGCTGTTGCCAAAAAATAATTAATAACGAGAGTAAAACCATGCGACCAACCTTCCGTTACATCGCTCTGGTCCCTGTGCTTGGCGCCCTTGCGGCACCGGCCATGGCCATTCAAGTCACCGACAACCTCGACCTCGGCGGCGCCGTGCGCGCCCGTTGGGACTACGACCCGGATCGCGACATCCAGAAGTTCGGCCTCGACACCGCGTACCTCAGCGCCAAGTACAACTCCGACACCTGGATCGGCGAGGCGCAGTACCGTTTCTACGGGCGCTCCTACCCGTACCAGTACACCAAGAACTACGGCGATATCCAGTTCGCCAAGTTCGCCTGGGTGGGCTACAAGTTCAACCCCGACCAACAGGTGCAAGTGGGTTTGAACACCGTGCCGTTTGGCTTGCAGCCGTACTTCGGCAGCACCTTCTACGAAACCCTGGGCAACGTGATCGGCCTGGAAGATGTGCAGCAGGTGGGCGCCAAGTACATCCAGCAAAGCGGCGACTGGAACATCCAGGCCGGTTACTACCTGCGCCCGGCGTGGCAAGGCAAAGGCACGAGCAAGGGCGTGACCTACTCCAGCGTGATCTCCGAGGCCGACAGCTACGTGGGCGACGGCAGCAACAACCAGGAACGCAACACCGTGGTGGTGCGGGTGGCCAAGGCCATGGACCTGGGCGGGTGGAAATCGGAAGTCGGGCTGTCCGGCCTGACCTCCACCCTGGAGAACAAGGACACCAACGACGATGGCCGGCGCAACGCGGTGGCGATCCACTACCTGGGCAAGAACGGCCCGTGGGGCGTGCAATTGCAGGCGGCACGCCAGCAGATGTCACCGCGCAACCCGGGCACCGACAGCGTGGTGACCCTGGGCGGGTATGACGGCACGTTCAACGTGGCCAGCCGCGGCAATCTGTATGTGGCGGACTTGAGCTACGACGTGGGCGGCAAGTACCTGTTTGACCAGGTCAGCGGTGTGAAGCTGTATGCCAACTACAGTGCGTTTGACAAGTCCGAGGATCAGTTCAAGACCTCGCAGCGGGTGATCCTGGGCACATCGTTTTCGGTGAGTAAACTGTGGGTGGCCACGGAGTGGTTGATCGGCAAGAACGATCCGTATATTGGTGGGAGCAGCTATACCGAGAGCTTGGGAGCTGGGGGGAGTAACCAGTGGGAGAATCAGTTGTATATGAACATTGGCTACTACTTCTAAAATAGGCGGCGTCTTCACTGACGCCTTCGCGAGCAAGCCCGCTCCCACATTTTGACCGCGGCGCCGATCAAATGTGGGAGCGGGCTTGCTCGCGAAGAGGCCGCCAAAAACACCATAAAAACAACAGGTGTGGAATCCATTTCATGCGCCAACTGCCCTCCCTCAACATGCTCCGTGTCTTCGAAGAAGTCGCCCGCCACCGCAGCTTCAGCCAGGCCGCCGTGGGCCTCAACGTCACCCAGGGCGCCGTCAGCCGCCAGATCAAACAACTGGAAGACTACCTCGGCGTTGCCCTCTTCATCCGCACGCCCCAGGGCCTGTCCCTGACCGAAGCCGGCTTTGCCCTCTCCCCGCACCTGAGCGACGCCTTCGACCATATCGAGCGCGCCCTGCACGCCGTGCGCGTGCCCAACCTGCGCCAGCGCCTGCGCATCGTCGCGCCACCCACCTGGGCCACCCGCTGGCTGTCCGCCCACCTGCGCCGGTTTTGCGAGCGTTACCCGGACATCAACCTCAGCGTCACCCACCAGAACACCCACGCGAGCCTGGCGGAAATCGACTGCCAGGTCCGCTTCGGCCTGGAAGCGGCCACGCAGTGCAGCAGTGAACTGTTGGTGATGGAACGCCACATCGCCGTCGCCAGCCCGGAACTGTTCAGCGACGGTCAGCCGCCCGACCTGCGGCGCTTTCCGCTGCTGCACATCCTGCACGACGGCAAGCGCTTGAAGGTCTGGGAGAACTGGCTGGCGGCCATGGGCCGGGAAGATATCGATGCAGGCCAGGGCCTGGAATTCAGCACCCTGGACCAGGTGATCCACACCGCCCTGGCCGGCGGTGGGTTGGCGGTGATCGACCGGCAGATGATCGAGCGTGAACTGGCGAATGGCAGCCTGCTGCCGATCACCCCGGTGGAGGTGATCGGCCCGTATGGCTATTGGCTGGATGTGGCAAGTGACAAGCAGGGTTTATCCAAGGTTCGGTTGTTTACACAGTGGTTGAACCGGGTGAGCAATCCCTGACACCGCAGGCTCGGCCTTGCACGCCTGGCTCAAGGTCAACGCCTTGGTTTCCGGCGCCCAGGCCCAGGAGATGATCGCCCCCAGCACCAGGATAGCGGCGAGGATGCCCATGGTCGGGCTCAGGCCGATCCCCGCTACGCTCACCGGCAACAGGAAGGTACTCACCGCCGAACCCAGGCGGCTGACGGCTGTGGCAAGGCCGATGCCGCTGGCCCGCACTTCGGTCGGGAAGCTCTCCGCCGGGAATACGCCCACCAGGTTGCTCACCGCCGACAGCACCAGGGTGAACACGCCGAACGTCAGCACCATCAACCACGCCATGCTGCCCGGCAATACCGCCAGCAGGAACAGCGCCGCCGCCAGGATGATGAACGAGTTGATCAGGAAGCCGCGCCGGGAGAATTTCACGGTGCACCAGATGCCGATCAAGGCGCCGATGATCAGCAGCAGGTTGAGCATCAGCTCGGTGCCAAAACCTTCGGCCAGGCCCATCTTCTGCAGGATCGACGGCAGGAAGGTGTAGATGGCGAAGTACGGCATCACGATGCACACGAAGAACAGGCAGTTGAACGCGGTGCGCTTGCGGTATTCACGGCTGAACAGCACGCCGTAGCCGGAACGGGTTTGCCTCGACGGCTCTTCATCGAGGACCACGTGTTCGCCGAGGTGTTTCTTGACGATGGCTCGGGCCTCGGCAATCCGGCCCTGGTTGACCAGCCAGCGCGGCGATTCGGGCGTGCCGATGCGCGCGATCAGGATCAGCCCGGCAGGAATTGCCGACGATGCGAGCATCCAGCGCCAGGCATCATCGCCGAGGCTGAGCATGGCGGTGCCGACGAAAGTCGCGGCCACGTAACCAACCGTCCACACCACGCTGAAGGAGCCCAGCAGTACCCCGCGATGTTTCCTGGGCGAGAACTCGGCGAGCATCGCGTGGCCGACGCTGAAGTCGCCGCCCAGGCCGATACCGATCAACACCCGACAGAGGAACAGCCCCATGGCGGTTTCGGCGTAAAACTGCATCACCGAGGCAACGGTGATCAAGACGAAGCTGACCAGGAAGATTTTCTGCCGGCCGAGGGTGTCGGAGATCCAGCCAAAGAACAGGCTGCCCATAAACAGACCGATCAGGGCCGAGGCGCCGATCAGGCCTTGCCAGAAGGCGTCCAGTTGCATCTGTGGGCTGAGCAACGTGAAGGCGATGCCGATCAGGCCGAGGATGTAGCCGTCGGTGAAGTGGGCGCCGAAGGTCAGGCCGGCGATTTTAAGGTGGAAGCGACCGATGGGCAGGTCGTCGATTTTGATGGGTTGAGTGGACATGGTGTTCTCCATATTTTTGTTCTTGACGGAGTAACAGCGGGCAAGCCCATTTCCCTGTGGGAGCGGGCTTGCTCGCGAAGGCGGTGTGTCAGTCAATGCATGTGGTGGCAGGCCCACCGCTTTCGCGAGCAAGCCCGCTCCCACATTGGATCGGTGTTGTTTGGGAGAGTGGGGTCAGAGACCGCCCATCAACAGGTATTTGATCTCCAGGTAATCCTCCAGGCCGTACCTGGAACCTTCACGGCCCAGGCCCGACTCCTTGATCCCGCCAAACGGTGCGACTTCGGTGGAGATGATCCCTTCGTTGATCCCGACCATGCCCGCTTCCAGGCCTTCGGCCATGCGCCATACGCGGCCGATGTCGCGGCTGTAGAAGTAGGCGGACAACCCAAACGGCGTGTCATTCGCCCGTTGCAGCACTTCGGCTTCGTCCTTGAAGCGGAAGCAGGCCGCCACCGGGCCGAAGGTTTCTTCCTGGGCAATCAGCATCTCGCCGTGGGCTTCGGTGAGGATGGTCGGTTCGAAGAACGTCCCGCCCAAGGCATGGCGACGGCCGCCGCACAGCAGCTTGGCGCCTTTCTCCAGGGCGTCGCCGACGTGGGCTTCAACCTTGGCCAACGCGGCCGCATTGATCAGCGGGCCTTGTTCGGTTTCGCCGTCCAGGGCGCTGCCGACGCGCATCGCAGAGACCGCTTCGGCCAGCTTGCGGGTGAACGCATCGTACACACCGTCCTGGATGAAGAAGCGGTTGACGCAGACGCAGGTCTGCCCGGTATTGCGAAACTTGGAAGCCATGGCGCCTTTGACGGCAGCGTCCAGGTCGGCATCGTCAAACACGATAAAGGGTGCGTTGCCGCCCAGTTCCAGGGAGACCTTTTTCAGGGTGTCGGCGGCCTGGCGCATCAGCAGCTTGCCGGTGCGGGTGGAGCCGGTGAAGGACAGCTTGCGCACAATGCTGGAGGCTTGCAGTGCGCCACCGATGGCCACGGCATCGCCGGACACGATGTTGAACACGCCCGCCGGAATCCCGGCCTGTTCTGCCAACACCGCCAGGGCAAAGGCCGACAGCGGGGTTTCTTCCGACGGTTTGAGAATCATCGTGCACCCCGCCGCCAGCGCCGGGCCAACCTTGCGGGTGACCATGGCCAGGGGGAAATTCCATGGGGTGATCGCTGCGACCACGCCGATGGCTTCCTTGGTCACGATGATGCGGGCGTCGGCCTTGTGGCTCGGGATCACGTCGCCATAGGCACGCTTGGCTTCTTCGGCAAACCATTCGAGGAAGCTCGCGGCGTAGACCACTTCGCCCATGGCTTCGGCCAGCGGCTTGCCCTGTTCCAGGCTGAGCAGGTGGGCCAGGTCCTTCTGGTTGCTCAGCATCAACTCGCTCCAGCGCTTGAGGCGCTGGCTGCGTTCCTTGGCGGTGAGCTTGCGCCAGGCCGGCAACGCGCGGTTGGCGGCGGCAATGGCCAGGTTGGTTTCTTCAGCACCGGCGCGTTGGACTTCGGCGATCTGCGCACCATTGGCCGGGTTGCGCACCGGGTAGACCGGCCCACCGCTGGACCATTGGCCATCAATGAAATTGCCTGTGCGAATCAGCGGGTTCATGCCACGGCCTCTATCAGGTTAAAACGGTCCAGGCCCGGACGGGCGCTGCGCAAGATGCGTTTGCCGGCGGTGTAGTCGTTGATCACATCGCACGGCGTGTAGTTGCGTTCCAGCTCGTGCAGTTCTTCGGCATCCAGTCGGGTGTCCAAAGCGGCGAGCGCGCTATCAAATTGTGCGGTGGTGTCGGCGCCCACCAGCATCACGTCCACACCCGGATGATTGGCCACCCAGGCCTGGGCAATCTGTGCGTTGGACACGCCACGGGCACGGGCCACACGTTGCACCGAGTGGGCGATGTCGAACGACGCCTGGTCGCTGTACATCTGCTGGGTGAAGAAGTCGGTCTGGTTGCGGGTCGACTGCACTTCGCCGGTGAGCAAGCCACGGGCCAGCGGGCTGAACACCGACACGCCCAGGCCCTGGTCGCGGCAGAACGGGATCATCTCGCGCTCTTCCTCGCGGTAGGCGCAGTTCAGTTGCAGCTGCATGTTGATCGGCTTGACCCAGCCATTGCGCTCGCAGGCCATGAGGATTTTTGCCAGTTGCCCGGTGAGCATGGTCGACACGCCGATGTAGCGCGCCTTGCCGGAACGCACGATGTCGTTGAGGGCGCCCATGGTTTCTTCCACCGGGGTGTTCACGTCGAAGTAATGCAGCATGAACACGTCGACGTAATCCATGCCAAGGCGGCTCAGGGACGCGTCGATGCTGTCCATGATGTGCTTGCGCGAATGGCCGCTGGCATTGATGCCGCTGCGGGTGCCGTAGCCGACCTTGGTGGTGACCACGATGTCTTCACGGCGCGCAACGCGCTTCAGGATGCGCCCGACCACTTCCTCGCCGACGCCTGCGGAATAGAAGTCCGCCAGGTCGATGAAGTTGACGCCGTTGGCCAGGGCATGGGCAACGATGGGTTCGCTTTGTTTCTCGTCGAAGATCCACGGTTTCCAGTCCGGGGTGCCCATGTTCATGGTGCCCAGGCACAGGCGCGAGACTTGCAGGCCGGAGTTGCCCAAACGGATGTATTGCATGGGAATGTCCTCAGGCTTTTGGCGTGTAGAAAGGGTTGCTGATGTGGTTGACCACATCCGCCAGTTGCGCGGTGTGCGGCAAGCCTGTGAGGGCGGCGCGGATCGCAGTGCGGCAGGCGTTGTAGTTGTTCAGGTAGACCGCATCCAGGTCATCGCAGGCCGGGTTGACCCAGTTGGCGGTGACAATCGCCCACTCGTCCTCGGCTTCCGGCGGCAGGGTGCCGTCGAGCAGGGCTTCGAGCACCGCCTTGGCGATCCCGGCCTGGGACGCGCCCCAGGTGGCATTGCCGTGCAGGTCGCTGCCGATGGCGGCCTTGTTGACGTAGAGGGTCATGGGTTTGACCGGGATGTTCGGCTGGGCAATCACCATGAACGGGCAATGGCCCTGGCTTGGCGACGCCAAACTGTTGGCAAACGCCTGGCCGGCCGGACCGTTGCGCGGGCCGATGAGGATGTTGATGTGGGCAGCATTGACGCCTGGGCCTTCGAAGCCTTCGCCGATGTACAGATCAAGTGCTTTCATTTCGCAAACGCTCTTTTTTGTTATGGGGAGCTGGTTGGCGAATTTTTAGCACTGGCCCGGGTAGCGGCCGTAACCATTAAAAGTCATGGGGCTGTGAGTTTTAGTCATGGCCCTGCGACCATCGGCCTGGTCTTGTGCGTTGACCAACGTTGTTACACCCCATATAGTGTGCCCACAAACACAGACAACCACTACATAGTGTGCAAGAACGCTGAACACCGACCACACTATGCGCAGTATTTCAATGCCTTGAAGCCTGCAAAACGCACATTTTTGAACACGCTGGGTGAATCGAAGCCCACGCCGTCAGACGGACCACGAAGGAGCAATTCAATGCTGAGTTGGGATGAAGCAGATCAACCAGACACCGGTGACGTAGTCATCCGGGGCGCCAACGCCGGCCACGCCACCGAAGCCAACATGGACCGCCTCGACGGTGCCGGCGCTGCCGCCGCCCTTGAAGCCCGCAACGTGACCGCCAGCGACTCCGCCGCGATCATCCGGGCCAAGGCCGCCCTCGACAAACTCGACGTCGCCGAAGGCCTCGCAGAACTCGAAGGCTCCGCCGCCCGCGTCGCCGTTGACGAAAAGCGCATGATCAACTGCCGCGCCGACCTCAACCAACTTGTACCCTTCAAGTACGACTGGGCCTGGCAGAAATACCTCGACGGCTGCGCCAACCACTGGATGCCGCAAGAGGTCAACATGACCGCCGACATCGCCCTGTGGAAAAACCCGGAAGGCCTGACCGACGACGAGCGTCGCATCGTGATGCGCAACCTCGGCTTCTTCTCCACTGCGGATTCGTTGGTCGCGAACAACCTGGTACTGGCCGTGTACCGCCTGATCACCAACCCGGAGTGCCGCCAGTACATCCTGCGCCAGGCCTTCGAAGAAGCGATCCACACCCACGCCTACCAGTACTGCATCGAATCGCTGGCCATGGATGAAGGCGAGATCTTCAACATGTACCACGAGATTCCATCGGTCGCGAAGAAAGCGGCTTGGGGCTTGAAGTACACCCGTTCGATCTCCGATCCGAAGTTCGAAACCGGTACCGTTGAGACTGACAAAGAGCTGCTGCGCAACCTGGTGGCCTACTACTGCGTCCTGGAAGGCATCTTCTTCTACTGCGGCTTCACCCAGATTTTGTCCATGGGCCGTCGCAACAAAATGACCGGCGTGGCCGAGCAGTTCCAGTACATCCTGCGGGATGAGTCGATGCACCTGAACTTCGGCATCGATGTGATCAACCAGATTAAAATCGAAAACCCGCACCTGTGGGATGCCGAGATGAAGGAAGAAGCGACCCAGATGATCCTGCAAGGGACTCAGCTGGAGATTGAATACGCGCGTGACACCATGCCACGCGGCGTACTCGGCATGAACGCCGCGATGATGGAGGACTACCTCAAGTTCATCGCGAATCGTCGTCTGTCGCAGATTGGGTTGAAGGAAGAGTATCCAGGGACGACTAACCCGTTCCCTTGGATGAGCGAGATCATGGACTTGAAGAAAGAGAAGAACTTCTTCGAGACCCGTGTGATCGAGTACCAGACTGGCGGCGCGCTGAGCTGGGATTGATTTAAAGCGGCCCCTTCGGGGGCCGTGTTGTTTCACCTGTCGATGTTTTTTTATGCCCAATCAAACCATCAAGACACCCTGCGTCGGCCTGTGCTCCACCGTCTACGGAGACCTGGTGTGCCGGGGTTGCAAGCGTTATCACCATGAAGTGATTCAGTGGAACGGCTACAACGCCGAGGAGAAACAGGCGGTGTGGCTGCGCCTGGAACAACTGCTGGTGCAGGTGATGACCAGCAAGCTGCAGGTACTGGACCCGCAGCGCCTGCGCCAGCAACTGGAGGACCGCAAGATCCGCTTTGTGCCCCACCAGTCGCCGTATTGCTGGGCGTACCAGTTGATTGCCCGGGGCGCGCGGGTGATTTCGAAGCTGGATGCGTATGGGTTGGCGCTGTTGCCGGAGTTTCGCGAGCGCAATCTGGCAGATTTGCGGGATGCGATTGACCGGGAGTTTTTCCTGTTGTCCGAGGCGCATTACGAGCGGTATATCGCGCCGGGGTTTCTGCGGGAATCGTTTGGGGCGCCGTTGATAGCCAGTATTTAGACAAACACACAGAACCAGTGTGGGAGCGGGCTTGCTCGCGAAAGCGGTGTATCAGTTGCCGGATATATTGACTGACACACCGCATTCGCGAGCAAGCCCGCTCCCACATTTAGATCTTTGTCGCTCAGGAGGTCCAGGACGGCTCGCGATCGGTCTGCACCCCATAACGCTTTATCGCCTGCTGGCAAACCTGCCTGTCCAGACTCCCCTGCTCTACTAACGCCGTCAGCGCCGCCAGCACGATGTGATGGCGGTCCACCTCGAAGAAATCCCGCAACGCCGCCCGGGTATCGCTGCGACCAAAGCCATCCGTCCCCAGCACGGTGTAAGCCGAATCCACGTACGACCCAAGCATCTGCGGCACCGCCCTTACATAGTCAGATACGGCCACCACCGGCGCGCCCTTGGGCAAACACTCCGCCAGGTGGCTGCGCCGCGCCGGCTGTTGCGGATGCAGGCGGTTCCAGCGTTCCACGTCACGGGCGTCCCGGGCCAGTTCGCTGAAGCTGGTGACACTGAACACTTCAGCGTCAACCTGCCAATCCTCCGCCAACAATTGCGCCGCTGCCTGGGCTTCGCGCACCAGCGTGCCGGAGCCGAGCAACCGGACCATGCCGTCAGGCTGCCCGCTCAGCCGGTACATGCCTTTGATGATCGCCGCTTCGACGCCTTCCGGCAGGCTCGGCTGCGGGTAGTTTTCGTTCATCAGGGTCACGTAGTAGAACTCGTCCACATCGTGCTCCAGCATCTGGCGCATGCCATGGTCGAGGATCACCGCAAACTCGCCGGCAAACGCCGGGTCGTAGGCGCGGCAATTGGGCACGGTGGCGGCCATCAGGTGGCTGCTGCCGTCCTGGTGCTGCAAGCCTTCGCCACCCAGGGTGGTGCGCCCGGCAGTGGCGCCCAGCAGGAAACCTCGGGCACGCTGGTCGGCGGCGGCCCAGATGAGGTCCCCCACGCGCTGGAAACCGAACATCGAGTAGTAGATGTAAAACGGCAGCATCCGCAGGCCATGCACCGAATAACTGGTGGCGGCCGCGACCCAGGAACTGATGGCGCTGGCTTCGCTGATGCCTTCTTCAAGGATCTGCCCGTCGGTGGCTTCGCGGTAACTGAGGATCGAGCCGATGTCTTCGGGCTCGTAGCGCTGGCCGACGCTGGAATAGATGCCGATCTGCTTGAACAGGTTGGCCATGCCGAAGGTGCGCGCCTCATCGGCGACGATGGGCACGATGCGCGGGCCGAGGGCCTTGTCCTTGAGCAGATTGGTGAGCATGCGCACAAAGGCCATGGTGGTGGACATTTCCTTGCCCTCCGCCTGGGTGGCAAACGCGCCGTAGCCCGACACCGGCGGGACACTCACGGTGGGCGCCTGCTGGCCACGGCTCGGCACATACCCGCCGAGGGTGGCGCGGCGCTGGTGCAAGTAGCGCATTTCGAGGCTGTCTTCAGCCGGTTTGTAGAAGCTCAGGGATTCGGCCTGTTCATCCGACAGCGGCAACTGGAAGCGATTGCGGAAGGCGATCAAGGCCTCGCGGTCGAGCTTCTTCTGCTGGTGGGTGGTCATCTTGCCCTGCCCGGCCTCGCCCATGCCAAAGCCCTTTTTGGTCTGGGCCAGGATCACCGTGGGTTTGCCGGCGACCCGGCGCGCCGCGTGATAGGCCGCGTGGATCTTGACCATGTCATGGCCGCCACGCTTGAGCCGGTCGATCTGCTCGTCGCTCAGGCCCTCGACCAGTTTGGACAGCGCCTCGCTCTGGCCGAAGAAATGTTCGCGGTTGTAGGCGCCGTCCTTGGCGGCGAAAGTCTGGAATTGCCCGTCCACCGTCTGCGACAGGGTGCGCGCCAGCTCGCCGTCGGTGTCCTTGGCCAGCAAGGCGTCCCAGTCCGAGCCCCAGACCAGCTTGATCACGTTCCAGCCGGCACCGGCGAACAACGCCTCCAGCTCGTCGATAATTCGCCCGTTGCCACGCACCGGGCCGTCGAGCCGTTGCAGGTTGCAGTTGACCACCCAGGTCAGGTTGTCCAGGCCTTCACGGGCGGCCAGGGTGAGGGCCGACATGCTTTCCGGTTCGTCCATCTCGCCGTCGCCGAATACGCCCCATACGTGGCGGTCGGTGGTGTCCTGCAAGCCGCGGTGTTGCAGGTAGCGCATGAACCGCGCCTGGAAAATCGAGCTGATGGGGCCAATGCCCATGGACCCGGTGGGAAATTGCCAGAAGTCCGGCATCAACCACGGATGGGGATAGCTGGACAAACCTCGGGCACCCGCCTTGCCTGCACCGATTTCCTGGCGATAGTGGGCCAGGTCGGCCTCGGTCAGGCGCCCTTCAAGGAAGGCGCGAGCATAGATGCCGGGGGCGGAATGCGGCTGGTAGAACACCAGGTCGCCGCCAAAACTGTCGCTTCGGGCCCGGAAAAAGTGGTTGAAGCCCACCTCGAACAAATCCGCCGCGCTGGCGTAGCTGGCGATATGCCCGCCCAGTTCGCCATAGGCCTGGTTGGCGCGCACTACCATGGCCAGGGCGTTCCAGCGCACCACTGAGGCCAGGCGTTCTTCAGTGGCCAGGTCGCCGGGAAACGGCGGTTGCTGCTCCACGGCGATGCTATTGATGTAGGGCGTGCCATGCCGGGGTTTCCAGGCGATGTGCGGCGCGCCGCCGGCATCCGCCAGCATGTCGAGGATCTCCCGTGCGCGCGCCGCGCCGGCGTTGGCCACCAGGGAGGCCAGGGCATCGCGCCATTCGGCCAGTTCTTCCTGGTCCATCGCTGTCTGACTCACTGCACTCGCGAAACCGTTCATGGGCACCTCCGGGCTTTTTTTCCAGTTTATGTCGGTGCCAAGGGATTTTTTGACTGTTGTGCGCCGCCTCTCAGGGACTTTTGAGCATAAATCACTGCCAATCAGCAAATTCAAAGCACGTTGTGCTTCAACTCCCGAACACCCCGCAATTGTGTTTAAAATGCCGCCCGCTCAATGACCGACGTTGCCCGATGAACCCAGACGCACTCGCCACCCTGCACACCCATTTGCTGAATGCCCTGCAAACCGTCCCCGCCGAGACCCGGCGCCTGTTTCACGGGCGTGGCCGCTGCTGGCCGGGCCTGGAGCAACTGACAGTGGACTGGCTGCAAGGCGTGGTGCTGGTCTCGCTGTTCAAGGAGCCTGAAGCCGCGGAGCTTGAGGCCTTGAAGCAGATGCTGGTGCAGATCGACTGGCGGTCATTTGGCGCCCATACCGTGGCGCTGCAACACCGCTACCTGCCGCAAAGCACCACCGAATGGCTGCTGGGCGAGGTGGTCGACGAACTGACCATCACCGAAGGCGGCCTGCGCTACCTGATCGACCTGGGCAAAAAGCAGAACAGTGGGCTGTTCCTCGACATGCGTTACGGCCGCAACTGGGTACGCGAACAGGCTCATGGCCTGCGGGTGCTGAACCTGTTCGCCTACACCTGTGGTTTCTCCGTGGCGGCCATCGAAGGCGGCGCCGAGCATGTGGTGAACCTGGACATGGCCCGAGGCGCCCTGAGCCGTGGTCGTGACAATCACCGCCTGAACGGCCACGACCTGAGCAAGGTGACGTTCCTCGGCCACGACCTGTTCAAGTCCTGGGCCAAGGTCACCAACAGCGGCCCGTACGACCTGGTGATCATCGACCCGCCCTCGTTCCAGAAAGGCAGTTTCCTTTTGACCAAGGACTACCAGCGGGTGCTGCGTCGCCTGCCGGATTTGCTCACGGCCCAGGGTACGGTGCTGGCGTGCATGAACGACCCGGCGTTCGGCGAAGACTTCCTGATCGACGGCGTAACCCGCGAAGCGCCTGGCCTGCGCTTTGACCAGCGGCTGGAAAACCCGCCGGAATTCCCCGATATCGACCCGCAAAGCGGATTAAAGGCACTGGTGTTTCGCCAAGGCTGATGCCGAAACGTCCTGCGCTTGCTACGCTTAACCTACGCCGGGTGGTGAACCTTATCCCACCCTTCCCGGTCGATACCTGCACACTCTGGCCAGATTCGACGGTGCTACCCCGTCGGCTGCCCTGTTTCACCTTTTGGAGAACGCCCCTGTGATATCGACCCTGCATGTAGCCCGTCTCAAGGCCTGGGGCGCCCACGGTTTTACCGCCACCGGCGTAGTACTGGCCTTCCTGGCCACCCTGGCACTGCTCGACAACCAGCCCAAGGCCTGCCTGCTGTGGCTGGGCCTGGCCTTGATCGTCGATGGGGTCGACGGCTCTCTCGCGCGACGGGTGAATGTGCAAACAGTGCTGCCAAGCTTCGATGGCTCGGTATTGGACCTGGTGATTGATTACCTGACGTACGTGTTTATTCCGGCGCTGTTTATCTATCGCTATATCGCCCTGCCGGACTTCACCCCGTTGTTTACGGTGTCGGTGATTCTGGTGTCGTCGCTGTTCTGCTTCTGCAACGTCAACATGAAGAGCAAGGACAACTACTTCGTCGGCTTCCCCGCCGCATGGAACGTGGTGGCGCTGTGCGTCTATATCATCCAGCCGGAAGCCTGGGTCACCTTGCTCACCGTGATCGGCCTGGCGTTGCTGACCGTGACGCCGATGAAGTTCCTGCACCCGTTCCGGGTCAAGCGCTTCATGCCGATCAATATTGCCGTGACCACCATCTGGTTGCTGTGCAGCCTGCTGCTGGTGATCGACTTCCCGTACACCAATCGCCTGACCCTGGGCCTGTGGTTGCTGATGTCGGCGTACTTCCTGGGGATCTGCATCTGGCGGACCGCACTGGAGTGGGTCGAAACACATAAATAGCCAAGCGGGCACGGTTGAAATGTGGGAGCGGGCTTGCTCGCGAATGCGGTGGATCAGCCACTCTATCCGGTGACTGACACTGCGCATTCGCGAGCAAGCCCGCTCCCACATTGGGCATGCATCCCGTGACGCTCTGCGTCACCCTTGCGGCAGCAGGACGCGGAGCGTCCAAGGCGGCATTCCCACGCAGAGCGTGGGAACGATCATAGTCGCAGGCCCCCACGCTAATCGGTAAGATACCGGCCTTTCGCGCAGCCCTTGCTGCGCCCTGCCGACTAAGTCTTGCCCATGCCTTTCGAACTCAGCGTTGACCTCACCACCCTGGCGATCCTCGCCGTGGTTGCCTTTATCGCCGGTTTCATCGACGCCATCGCCGGCGGTGGCGGCCTGCTCACCACGCCCGCCCTGCTGACCGCCGGCATGCCGCCCCACCTGGTGCTGGGCACCAACAAACTCAGTTCCACCTTCGGCTCGGCCACTGCCAGCTTTACCTTCTACCGGCGCAAGCTGTTTCATCCGCGCCAGTGGGTGCATGCCATCGTCGGCACCCTGGTCGGTGCACTCACCGGCGCGGTCGTGGCCCATTACCTGCCGGCAGAAACCCTGAACAAGATGCTCCCGGTGATTGTGTTCGGCTGCGGTTTGTATTTGCTGTTCGGCGGCACGCCCAAGGCGGCGCTGGACAACGACGCACCGATCAAGAAGAAATGGCAGTCCACCCAGGGCTTTGGCCTGGGTTTCTACGACGGCGTCGCCGGCCCGGGCACCGGGGCCTTCTGGACCGTGAGTACCATGCTGTTGCACCCCATCGACCTGGTAAAGGCCAGCGGCGTGGCGCGCAGCATGAACTTCGTCAGCAACGCGGCGGCGCTGACGGTGTTCATTTTCAATGGCTCGGTAGACTGGATTGTCGGCCTGTGCATGGGCGTGTCGGTGATGTGCGGCGCGTTTTTTGGCGCACGCAGCGCCATCAGCGGCGGCGCCAAGTTCATTCGCCCGGTGTTCATCACCGTGGTGCTCGGCCTGACGGTGCGCCTAGCCTGGCAGCACTGGTTCAGCGTGACCTAGGCGACGGGCCAGGTAGAGGTCGATCAGGTAGCGCGCAATCGAGCGCGACGCCGGCAACGGCGGCAGTTCATGGATGTTGAACCACTGCGCGTCTTCGATCTCGTCAGCCTGGGGCACAATGTCGCCGCCAGCGTACTCGGCGTGAAAGCCCAGCATCATCGAGTGCGGGAACGGCCAGCACTGGCTGCCCATGTACTGGATGTTCTTGACCTCCACCTGCACTTCTTCACGCACCTCGCGAATCAGGCAGTCCTCGGCCGACTCGCCCGGCTCGGCAAACCCCGCCAGGGTGCTGTAGACCCCCGTGACAAAGCGCGGCGAACGGGCCAGCAGGATCTCGTCGCCACGGGTCACCAGCACGATCATGCTCGGCGAGATACGCGGGTAGCTGCGCAGGTCACAGGCCTGGCAGAACATCGCCCGCTCCCGTGGCACCTGCACCATCGCCTGGCCGCAACTGCCGCAAAAACGATGCTCCCGGGCCCAGGTGCCGATTTGCGCGGCGTAGCCCAGGACTTTGTACAGCGTGTGATCGCCCTGCAGCATGAATGCCCGCAGGCCCTGCCAGCCGCAGCCCGGAACGTCGGCGGGGCTGTTGAGTTCCAGCAGGTACACCGGCTCGCCGTCCAGGTGGCCGATGCCATGCTCGGCGAACACCGAGAGGTCCTGGCGCTTGAGCCACTCCCGGGGAAACAGCGGGCCGTTCTGGTCGTGTAAAAAGCCTTCACGGCTGCGGGCCACGGCCCAGCCGCCCGGGGCGTCATTGTCCAGCAGCGTTGTGGTAATCCAGCCTGGGGTCATGTTCAGTCAATCCACGAAGTCGGGTTTCTGCTTGCTCATATGGGCCGCGATGGCCACGCGCAGGTCGTTGGATTGCAACATAGCTGAGTTCCAGGTGGCAACGTATTCCAAACCGTCATTGATCGTGTGGTCACGCATGTAGCTGATCATCGCCTTGGTGCCGGTGACCGCGATCGGCGATTTGGCGGCGATTTCCCGGGCGATTTCCAGCACGCCGGCCAGCAGGCTCTGGTGATCGCTGTACACCCGATTCACCAGGCCGATGCTGCGGGCCTCTTCGGCGCCGAACTGGCGGCCGGTGTAGGCCAGCTCGCGCAGCATGCCGTCGCCGACGATGCGCGGCAGGCGTTGCAGGGTGCCGACGTCGGCGGCCATGCCGATGTCGATTTCCTTGATGGAGAATTGCGCATCTTCGGCGGCGTAGCGCATGTCACAGGCGCTGATCAGGTCGATGGCGCCGCCGATGCAGTAGCCATGGATCGCCGCGAGTACCGGCTTGCGGCAGTTGTCGACGGCGTTGAAGGAAGCTTGCAGTTCGAGGATCTTGCGCCGCAGCAGGCGCGCGTTGCGGCCCACGTCCTTGCCGAACTCGTTGGCGACCGAAGCCAGCAGCATCAGGTCGATGCCGGAGGAGAAATGCTTGCCGGCGCCGCTGATGACCACGGCTCGCACCGCGTCGGTGTCTTCGACCCATTGGAAGATGTCGATGATCTCGGTCCAGAACGCCGCGTTCATCGCGTTGATCTTTTCCGGGCGATTGAGCTGCACATGGGCGACGTTGCCGCTGAGTTCGACGACAAAGGCTTGGTATTCGGACATGGCAGTGATCCTTGACTGGCGGCTGGAATAGGGGCCGAACTATAACAAGGCACCGCGTGAGGTGGTAAGGCTGTGCAAACGCCAAATTCGGGACTGAAGAACGATGAAGATCAAATGTGGGAGCTGGCTTGCCTGCGATGGCGGTGTATCAGTTAGCAAAGATGCAAGCTGACCCACCGCCATCGCAGGCAAGCCAGCTCCCACAATGGTTTTGTGGTGTTCTTTAACTCGGCAGCCAGAGCCGGAAGCGTGCACCACCCAATGGCGAAGCCTGGGCCGTCAATGTTCCGCCCTGCGCCTCCAGCGCCCGCCGGCTGATGGCCAATCCCAGGCCAAAACCGCCAGTGGCTCGATCCCGGCTGCGATCCAGCCGGTAGAACGGCTCGAAAATCCGCTCCCGCTGGTCAACCGGAATGCCAATACCGTCATCATCCACGCAAATCTCGCACCCCCTGGGACACACCTTCACCCCCACCTGAATTCGCCGCTCGCAATACCGCATGGCGTTGCGCAGCAGGTTTTGCAGGGCCCGGGCGGTCAGGCGCGGGTCCAGGGTGAAGCGCTCCACGGCGCAGTCCAGCACCACGTCCATCACGATATCCGGGTTTTCCAGTTCGTCGTCGACGCTGCCCAGGATGCTGTCGATGAACTCATCCAGCACCACTTCCACCCGCTCGGGTGTTTGCGCCGGGTTTTGCAAACGGCTGTAGGAGAGCAGCTCCAGCACCAGCTCATCCAGCTCGCGAATGTGCGCCACCAACCCTTGCAGCCGCTCACGGCTGGCCGCCGGGAGGTCGTCGGACAGCGCCAGGGCCAGGCCGAAGTCCAGGCGCGTCAGCGGCGTACGCAGTTCATGGGAGACGGCATTGAGCAAGTCGCGTTGCTGGTTGAGCAGCTGTTCGATGTCGTTGGCCATGGTGTCGAACACCGCCGCCAGGCTGCCGATGTTGGAGCTGGGCGGGATTTTTGTGCGGGCCGCAAGGTTGCCCTGGCCGAGTTGCGCGGCGGTGCTTTTCAGGCGTTCCAGGTCGCGCCAGTGGGGCCGCAGCCAGAACAGCAGGCATGCCAGCAGCGCCGCGCCGATCAGCACGTTCATGCTCCAGTACAGCAGGTTCATGTCCAGCGGGTCCGGCGGTACCGAGACCTTGACCACCAACTGGTCGTCCAGGGCCGAGCTGACGTCGTCCGCCCAGCCCCACTCGCCCAGGCGAATCACCATCTGGTCTTTTTCCAGCAGGCGCTGTTCTTCAGGGGTGTAGCTGGCGTCCTGGATACGCAGCAGTTGCACCTTCAGCGGCGCGAAATCCGCCGACAGGCGCACAGTGACATTGGCCCACTGCTCCATCGGCACCCGTCGGTACTCCTTGACGATCAGGCTCTGCATGCCTCGGGACTGCTCGATGTTGTAGTTCATGTAACGGTGTTCAAACAGCTGGATCACCGCCCGGGGCACCAGGTAGATCGCGGCGGCAAAGGTGACGATGGTGATCAGGTACAGCCGAATCAGGACGCGAAACATGGCTCAGCATTCCCACTCGGAACGGCTGAACAGGTAGCCCTTGCCCCACACGGTCTTGATCTTGCGCGCCTCGCCCGCGTGGTCGTCGAACTTGCGCCGCAGCTTGGAAATCGCCACGTCCACCGAACGGTCGGTGCCGTTGAACTCGATGCCGCGCAGGCGTTGCAGGATCTGGTCGCGGCTGAGCACTTCGCCGGCATGCCGGGCCAGTACCACCAGCAGGTTGTATTCACCGCTGGACAGCTCAACCGGCTGGCCGCGCCAGGTCACGGTGCGTTCCGACAGGTCGATGCACAGGTTGCCCATCAGGATCTGATCGTTGGCCACCTGGGGTTCGGTGAGGCTGCTGCGGCGCAGCAAGGTTCGCACCCGCGCCAGCAATACCCGCGGCTCGCAGGGTTTGGTGACGTAGTCGTCGGCGCCCATTTCCAGGCCCAACACCTGGTCGTGGCTGTCGTCGCGGGCGGTGAGCATCAGGATCGGCAGCGTGGCCGAGTCGGCCCGCAGCAACCGGCAGACCTGCAGGCCGTCGAGGCCCGGCAGCATCAGGTCGAGAATCACCAGGTCCGGTGGGTTGAGCCGCGCACGCTCACGCACGTGGTCGCCACGGCTGAGCACGCTGACGTGATAGCCGTTGCGTTCCAGGTAACTGGCGATCAATTCGGAGAGCGCGGCGTCGTCTTCCACCAGAAGAATGTTGGGCATGGTATTTCCAAATAATACAATTTCTGAGTAGTACGCAAATCCAATGTGGGAGCGGGCTTGCTCGCGAAGGCGGTGTTTCAGTTAACGCACACGGCGACTGACACACCGCCTTCGCGAGCAAGCCCGCTCCCACATTTGATCTTCGGTGTCAGGAAGATCGTGTAAGGTTCGGCGGTTATGAAGGATATACGCCCGCGTGCATCTGTGGGTCGCACCTTACATTTCTTCACACACCACCTACAGAGCTTCACAGCACTGTGGCGGGGGCGCCCGTAGGATGCGCCAGTCAATATTGGGATATGAGCATGTCGAAGAATCTGTTTGCGCCGTTTTGCCTGTTGGCCCTGACACTGGCGTTGAGCGCGTGTGGCAAGTCGGCGGACGACGCCGCCGAGGCGCCGCTGGCCAAGGTGCGGATCGAAACCCTGGAAGCCAAGCCCCTGTCCATCACCAGCGAGTTGAGCGGACGGATTGCCGCGCCACGCATCGCCGAAGTGCGCGCCCGGGTGGCCGGCGTGGTGTTGCAACGGGTGTTCAAGGAAGGCCATGACGTCAAACAGGGCGATGTGCTGTTCCGGATTGACCCGGCGCCGTTCAAGGCCGACCTCGACAGCGCCCAGGCCAGCCTGCGCAAGGCCGAGGCCAATGCATTCCAGGCGCGCCTGCAAGAGCAGCGCTACAGCCAACTGGTGGAAGGCAACGCCATCAGCGGCCAGGAATACGACAACGCCCGCGCCGCCGCCCGGCAAACCGCCGCCGATGTGGCCGCCAACCAGGCCGCCGTGCAGCGCGCCAAATTGAACCTGGGTTATGCCACCGTGACTGCGCCGATTTCCGGTCGGATTGGCCGTGCGCTGGTGACCGAAGGTGCGCTGGTGGGCCAGAACGAAGCCACACCGATGGCGCTGATCCAGCAACTGGACCCGATCCACGCCGACCTGACCCAATCCACCCGCGAGCTGAACGACCTGCGCCGGGCCTTTCGCGCCGGGCACTTGAAGCAAGTCGGCCAGGACCAGGCCAAGGCCACGCTGATCCAGGATGACGGCAGCCTGTACCCGCTGCCGGGCAAGTTGCTGTTCGCCGAGATCAGCGTCGACCCGGGCACCGGGCAGATCATCTTGCGCAGCGAGTTCCCCAACCCGGACCTCGACCTGCTGCCCGGCAGCTTTATCCGCGTGCGCCTGGAGCAAGCCGTGGACCAGCAAGGCATCAGCGTGCCGCAACGGGCGATCACCCGCGACAGCGCCGGGATCCCGATGGTGTTGCTGCTGGACGCCGAGCAAACCGTGAGCCAGCAGCCGGTAGAACTGGGTTCGGTGGTCAATGACCGCTGGGTGGTGACCCGCGGCCTGAAGGCCGGTGACCGTATCGTCGTCGAAGGCCTGCAACACGCCCGCCCTGGCGAGAAAGTCCAGGTCGACGACAGCCCCGCGCCAATCGCCCAGGCATCCGGCCAATAAGGATCGTTAAACATGCCGCAGTTCTTTATTGACCGCCCGATCTTCGCCTGGGTGGTCGCCCTGTTTATCCTGCTGGCCGGCGCCCTCGCCATCCCGCAGTTGCCAGTCGCGCAGTACCCCAACGTCGCGCCGCCGAAAGTCGAGATCTATGCGGTGTACCCGGGTGCCTCCGCGCAAACCCTGGACGAAAGCGTGGTCAGCCTGATCGAGCAGGAGCTTAACGGCGCCGATCACCTGCTGTATTTCGAATCCCAGAGCAGCCTCGGTTCGGCCACCATCACCGCCACCTTTCAGCCGGGCACCGACCCGGAGATGGCCCAGGTTGACGTGCAAAACCGTCTCAAGGCGGTGGAGCCGCGCCTGCCCCAAGCCGTGACGCAGCAAGGCTTGCAGGTGGAGAAAGTCTCCGCCGGCTTCCTGCTGCTGGTGACCCTGACCTCCAGTGATGGCAAGCTCGATGACGTGGCGCTCAGCGATTACCTGGCGCGCAACGTGATGAACGAACTCAAGCGCCTGGACGGTGTGGGCAAGGCCCAGCTGTACGGCGCCGAACGCGCAATGCGCATCTGGATCGACCCGCAGAAGCTGATCGGCTTCAACCTGACCCCGGCCGACGTCAACGCGGCGATTGCGGCGCAGAACGCCCAGGTGTCGGCCGGCAGCATCGGCGATTTGCCGGGCACCAAGACCCAGGAAATCACCGCGTCGATCCTGGTGAAAGGCCAACTCTCGACCCCGGCCGAATTTGCCGACATCGTGCTCAAGGCCAACCCGGACGGTTCCACCGTGCGCGTCGGTGACGTGGCGCGGGTGGAAATCGGCAGCCAGGAATACCAGTTCTCCACCCGCCTGAACGGTAAGCCGTCCACTGCCGTCAGCGTGCAGCTGTCGCCCGGCGCCAACGCCTTGAGCACCGCGACCCTGGTGCGGGCGAAGATGGACGAACTGGCGCGCTACTTCCCGGCCAACGTCGAATACAAAATTCCGTACGACACCTCGCCGTTCGTGAAGGTCTCGATCACCAAGGTGGTGTACACCCTGGGCGAAGCGATGTTGCTGGTGTTTGCGGTAATGTTCCTGTTCCTGCAGAACATCCGCTACACGCTGATCCCGACGCTGGTGGTGCCGATCGCCTTGATGGGTACCTTTGCGACGATGCTGTTGCTGGGTTTCTCGATCAACGTGCTGACCATGTTCGGCATGGTATTGGCCATCGGCATTTTGGTGGACGATGCGATTGTGGTGGTAGAGAACGTCGAGCGGATCATGGTCACCGAGGGCCTGTCGCCCAAGGAGGCCACCCGCAAGGCAATGGGCCAGATTACCGGGGCGATTGTCGGCATCACGCTGGTGCTGGTGGCGGTGTTCCTGCCGATGGCGTTCATGCCGGGTTCGGTAGGCGTGATCTATCAGCAGTTCTCGTTGTCGATGGCCACCTCGATCCTGTTTTCGGCATTCCTCGCCCTGACCTTGACCCCAGCCCTGTGCGCGACCTTGCTCAAGCCGATTGCCAAGGGCGAGCACCATGAGAAAGGCGGGTTCTTCGGCTGGTTCAACCGGCGCTTCGAGCAGTTCACCGACCGCTATGAAGGCTGGGTGGCCTACGCCCTCAAGCGCAGCGGGCGTTACCTGTTGATCTATCTGGTGCTGGTGGTGGGGCTTGGGGTGTTGTTCGCCCGCCTGCCCTCCTCCTTCCTGCCGGTGGAAGACCAGGGCTACACCATCACCGATATCCAGCTGCCGCCGGGTGCCAGCAAAAACCGCACGGTGCAGGTGGCCGAGCAGATCGAGGCACACAACGCCGGCGAGCCAGGCGTGGGCGATACCACGATGATCATGGGTTTCAGCTTCTCCGGTTCGGGGCAGAACGCCGCGCTGGCGTTTACCACGCTCAAGGACTGGTCGGAACGCAGCAGCAAGGATTCCGCCGCGGCCATTGCGGACCGTGCCAACGCGGCTTTCAGTGAGCTGAAGGACGCGATTGCCTATGCAATCCTGCCGCCGCCGGTGGATGGCCTGGGCACCTCCAGTGGTTTCGAGTTCCGCCTGCAGGACCGTGGCGGCGTCGGCCATGCCGCGTTGATGGAGGCCCGTACCGAACTGCTGGCCGCCGCCGAGAAAAGCCCGATCCTGGCCAACGTGCGTGAAAGCGCCCTGGCCGAAGCTCCGCAAGTACAGCTTGAGGTGGACCGCAAGCAAGCCAATGCCCTGGGCATTTCCTTTGCCGATATCGGCAATGTGCTGTCCTCGGCCATCGGTTCGGCCTATATCAACGACTTCCCCAACCAGGGCCGCATGCAGCGGGTGGTGGTGCAGGCCGAAGGTGATCAGCGCAGCCAGGTGGCCGACCTGATGAAGATCCATGTGCGCAACAATGCCGGGAAGATGGTGCCGCTGTCGGCCTTCGTCGAGGCGCGCTGGATTCAGGGCCCCGCCCAGTTGACCCGCTACAACGGCTACCCGGCCATCGCGATTTCCGGTGAATCGGCACCGGGCCACAGTACCGGCGAGGCGATGGAGGAAATCCAGCGCCTGGTCAGCCAACTGCCCGCCGGCCTGGGCCAGGAATGGACCGGCCTGTCGTTGCAGGAACGCTTGTCCGGCTCCCAGGCACCGCTGCTGCTCGGTTTGTCGCTGCTGATCGTGTTCCTGTGCCTGGCGGCGCTGTATGAGAGCTGGTCGATTCCGACCTCGGTGCTGCTGGTGGTGCCCCTCGGCGTGCTCGGCGCGGTATTGGCCGTAAGCTTGCGCGGGATGCCCAACGATGTGTTCTTCAAGGTCGGCCTGATTACCATCATTGGGCTGTCGGCGAAGAACGCGATCCTGATCATCGAGTTTGCCAAGGACCTGTATGACCAGGGTGAAGACCTGATCGACGCCACGTTGAAAGCCGCACGCCTGCGCCTGCGGCCGATCATCATGACGTCCCTGGCGTTCATCCTCGGCGTGGTGCCGTTGGCGATTGCCACGGGCGCCAGCTCGGCCAGCCAGCAGGCCATCGGTACCGGGGTGATCGGCGGCATGATTACCGCGACGCTGGCGGTGGTGTTTGTGCCGGTGTTCTTCGTCGTGGTCATGAAGCTGGTGCGCAAGCGCCACACGTAATAAATGCGCTATGGTGCTTACACATCCCTGATTTGTGAGCGCCATGCCCTTCCTCGCACGCACCCACCCTCGCCTGTCCTCCGCCGCCGTCCTGGGCCTGGCGGTGGGGCTCCTGGCGCCCGCCGACACGATCATCAGCAAAATCCTCATCGGCTGGAACGCCGGGGTCTGGACCTACCTGGTGCTGATGCTGTGGCTCACCAGCCATTCCCGGGCCGACGACGTGAAACGCATCGCCGAGATCGAGGACGAGAACGCCGGCCTGGTGTTGTTCATGGTGTGCATCGCGGCGATTGCCAGCCTGGCGACCATCACCCTGAACCTGGTGGGCACCAAGGACCTGAGCGATAGCCAGCGCCTGTTGCACTACGGTTTTACCGGCCTGACGGTGGTTGGCTCATGGCTGCTGATCGGGGTGATTTTCAGCGTGCACTATGCGCGCCTGTATTACACCTGGGACGGCCCCGAGCCGGCACTGCGCTTTGCCGAGGATTTACGCACGCCCAATTACTGGGACTTCCTGTACTTCTCGTTCACCATCGGCGTGGCGGTGCAAACGGCGGATGTCGGGGTTGCCACGCGTACCATGCGCAAGGTGGTGCTGGGGCAATCGTTGATCGGGTTTCTGTTCAACACGGCGATCCTGGGGTTCTCGATCAACATCGCCGCCGGATTGTTTGGATGAAGCTGCACAAACCTTCTAGACGCTAAGCCCCTGCAGAAGCGAGCTTGTTCGCTCTTGCAGTGTTCCACCCCATAGGTATTTTATGGCCGCCCACAACTGGATCGACCTGGCTCAGGACGCCGACACCGGCATCGAGACCCTGCGCGCGCATTTCGAGGGCCACGCCTACGACCCGCACTGGCACGACAGCTACCTGGTGGGCGTCACGGAGCAAGGCGTGCAGCAGTTCAACTGCCGTCGCACCCGCCATAACAGCGTGCCCGGCCAGGTGTTCCTGGTGGAGCCCGGCGAGCTGCACGACGGCGACGCGCCCACGGCGGACGGTTTTACCTACCACATGCTTTACCTCGACCCGCAGTGGTTGGCGCGGGAAGTCAGCGCAGTGTTCGAAGAAGCGCCGCTCGACAGCCAGCTGGGGTTTGCCAGCACCCTGGCCAGCGACCCGCGCCTGGCCCTGGCCACCAGCCGGGCCTTCCAGACCTTGCACGGAGGTGAGCTGCGCATCGTGCGGCAACAGGCGATGGACCAACTGCTCGAACGCCTCACTGCGCAACTGCACTGGCGCACCCGCTACCATGAAGACCCTCGCCTGCCACGGGTGGCGCACAAGGCCCGGGAATACCTGCATGCGCACCTGCAGCAAGATGTGGGCATGGATGAACTGGCGCGGGCCTGCGGCGTCGATCGCTTTCGCCTTACCCGCGCCTTCAAGAGCGCCTTCGGCCTGCCACCCCATGCCTACCTGGTGCAACTGCGCCTGGCCCGCGCCCGGCATTGGCTGGCCAACGGCAAGCAACCCGCCGACGTAGCGATTGCCCTGGGCTTTGCCGACCAGAGTCACCTGGGGCGCTGGTTCGTGAGGGCGTATGGCCTGACGCCGGCGGCGTATCGCAAGCGGTGTTCAAGCGTTTTGCAGCGCTAGCTGCGCCACCACCACTCGTCGGCACTGTCAATTCTCACAGGTTCGCCACGCCCCCCGATAGGTGTTTGATCTCCTTGTCAGCCGTCGGCCACTCAGGGCCGCGCCTCATTCAAGGAAGCCTGTCCATGCCCAATTTTCCCATAGCCCCGGATAATGCGCCGCTGGGCGACAACAACCCGCCCGGCAACGCCCTCGTGCTGCATAACCCATCGTCAGGCCTGGCGTCGCGCCGCGTCGAAGACCTCGACCCACCCAAGTCAGCCTATCCGTCGGTCCCGCTGGATGCCACGCTGTATCCTGAAAGAGGGGTCTACGGCCTGGGCATCCGCCACGTGCGCCCCTTTGCCCAGTGGACCTTCGAACGCTGGTTCAACTTCAATTACGACTTCTACGCCCTCTACCTCAACGACCTGGTCAATGCAGTCGCCGCCGATATTGCGCTTGAAGACCGGGACCGTTACGACTTGTTCGTCCCCGAAGAATTCATCCCCGAAGGCGACGTCCAGATATACGGCCGCGTAGTGCGGGCCGGCAGCGGCCAGGAGAGTACGTCGCCGCTGCAAACCATCCTGATCAAGACCACCCGCCCCGGTGGCCGCGATAACGACCCCGGCAGCAAATGGCACCCGGGCCTGGTGATGACGGTGGAAGGCCTGCCTGAGGGCTCCACCGTTAATATAGATAATGCCAACAGCGGGGTCTGGTGCCTGATCCAGCGCTATGAAAACCTGCGCCAGAATGACCAGATCGAGCTGTCGTGGGATGGGGTTTTAGTCACGCATATCGTCAGCCCGGCCGAAGTCGCGGGTTCAGGGCCGATTCGCGTCTTTGTCTCCAGGGACATCATTTTGCAGGGTGGGCATTTCGGCAAGCTGACCCTGCGGTTCCGGGTCTCGGACGTGGTGCAAAACTTCTCCGGGGATAAATACCAGTACTCCAAACCCTACTTCCTGGACAGCGAGCTGGATCCGAACCTGCTTTTTGCACCGATCTTCCTGGTGGATTACGAAGAGGCGACCCAGATCGACTTCGATACCCAGAGCGAGGCAACCTTCGAAGTGCTGGTGACGGTGCCTCGGCAAACCCCGGCGCCCCTGCCGCGGCACCAGTTGGCGGTGACCTTGTTCGGTACCCTGGCCGACGGTTCGACCCAGGTGTTCCCCTTGGCCCCGGTGGTGGACAAAAACCTCAGCGTTGAATTTGTCACCGTCGACCGCGAGATTATCGAACAACTGGTGGGCGGGTCCTTTCGGGTCTCGTTCCAGTGGCTGAAAAACGACGGCCGCGTGGAGCAATCCGGCAGTACCTCCGTCAGCGTGGTGGGCACGCCGGTGGCGATGCCGGCAGTGACGGTCGCACCGATCGAGGTGGGGCTGATCGAGCCCGATCAGGACATCACCGTGCAAATCCCCTTCTACGAACCCCACGACTCGGACTGGCTGGAAACCCTGGTGATTGAGCATATCCGCCCGGGCGGCGGTGGCGAAATCTACAAGGAAGAACAACTGGCGGGCGCCCAGGGCGGCACGCGCTACGTCAGCAAAGAAAACCTGAAACAGTTTGAAGGCGTGGGCGACATCGCGTTTTATTACCTGGTCAACGATGGCGCCGGCCACGTCCTGGACGGCAACGCATTGACCACTCGCAAGTCCCGCGAGCTGTTCGCCCACGTGGGTGAGCGCATCGGCAACATGCCGACTGCACACCTGGAAGGCGCCCTGGGCAACAACATCGACCCCAGCCATGTGACCACGCCCACCTTGCTGCTGACCCTGCCTTTGACCTTGCCCGCCCCGCACGGGCAGACCGAAGAAGGTGACCTGATCCACTGGAACGCCATCGGCTCCGGCCTTGACGGCTCGGCCAGTGGCGTTGTGCGCATCAACGGCGGCACGGCAGGCAAGCCCCTGGTTTTCCCGGTGAGCCGGGCGATCCTCGACAACAACAATAATGGCAGCCTGCGCATTACCTATAGCCTCGAACGCAGCGGCCCGCCACGCCTGGTATTGCGCTCCGAGGTGCTCAACCTGACCGTGGGCCGCGGCGTGCAACTGGACCGTCCGGTTATCGACGGCGCCACCCTGTTCCCCGACGCACTCAACCCCCTGGCCGCATTGAGCGGCGCCAAGGTCATCGTGAGATACCGGCCGATGCAGGCCACCGACCAGATCAAGGTCGACTGGTTGAGCCGCGACGGGCTGGGCAGTGCCACCGAGTACACCCTGGGCAACCCGTCCACCAACGAAGTATTCGTGACCATCCCGGCGCGCACCATCGCCAGGGGTATTCGCCCCGGTGGCAACCAGATCAGCGTGCAATACCACTTCAACCGTGGCGCCTTTCCGTACCCCTCGGACACTGTCGACCTGCACCTGCTTCCCCTCACCGGGCTGCCCACACCGACGATCGACGGCATTGGCGACAGCACCCTGCTCGACCTGTCGAAACTCAATGACCAGGCCCGCGCCCGTGTATCCGTCTGGCCGTTTATCGATGCCGGGCAGTTTATGTGGATGAGTTGGGAGGGCACGTTTGCCGACGGCAGCCCGTACCGCGAGGACACCTACACCGCCAACCTGGTCACCGAAAACGGTGCCGCCAACGGTATCTCGCCACCCGCGCCAGTGGACAAACTGCAGCGCTTGATGGATGGCTCGCACCTGACCATCCGCTTCTGGGTCAGCCTGGCAGAAAGCCCCGACAAAAACACCGCCGTGCTGTTTGGCGTGCGTGAACACCGTGTGCAAACCCTGCCCGCCGTGCTGCCGCACCCACGGTTCAACGACCAGCCCGGGGCAACGCTGACCATTCAGCCGCTGGACCACGTAGACAACGCCAGTGTCACGGTGGCGTATGGCGGCATGAATCCAAGCCATTCCATCCAGTTGCAATGGATTTTCCCGGATGGTGGTGTTGCGGATATTGGCGCCAAGGACGGCCTGGACGGCGGTCGTGTGGATTTCGTCATTACCAATGAAGTGCTGGCAGACAGCGTCGGCAAAACCATTGAGTTGCGCTATGTCGCCACCATCAATGGCAGCCCGGTGCCTTCAGAGGTTCAAGTGCTGAGGGTTGAAAGCATCGCACCAAATAACTTGCCGCGACCGTTGATCAATAGCATCGCCAATGGCGGTTCGTTGAATATGGATGCCATTGTCGGCAACCCGCTGGCCTCTGTGGCTAAATGGGATTTGAGTAAGCAAGGGCAAAAAGTCTGGTTGACATGCACTGCTGACAGGGTAGAACCGTTGTACATCCTCGACGGCTATAGCATTACCTCGGCGGAAGCCAGGAACGGCTTGGCGAGCAAAGCCGTCGAGCGCAGCTGGTTCCTCTACCTGGCAAACGGCGGGATATTTACCCTGACGTGCAAGGTGACGTTTGATGGCAGTGACGATGAGTCAAGCGCGGTGGTGTTTCAGCAGACGACGTATAGCGTTGTAAGACGGGTGGGAATTATTGGCGCTATTGACGTGGCACGCCTTCCTCTCTCGACAATTGCAAGCCCGGACAGTAGACGAGTATATACAACCTCGCAATACGGGATATCGGTTATCGATACCGCCAGCAATAGCGTAATTCGCACAATCCTAGAAGTAACTTCAAACAACTGCGCAATTTCGCCAGACGGCTCAATTCTATACATAATCGGAGTTGGACGTGAAGTCAGAGCAATAAACACCACAAACTTCAATATTATCAGGAGATTTTCTATCCCCTCCTCAGCATTTGAGCTGGTACTCAACTCGAGTGGTACGCAACTTTATACCAAAAGTCCACTCAGCATTGACATCTACGATGCCAATAGTGGGCGCCACTTGGCTTCGATACCTGTGTCCGCAAACGGCGTAGGGAGCACAGCCTACGCAATGGCCTTTAGCGCCGACGGGAGCAGTTTTTATACCCACGGGGCGATCAGGACCGGTGTAAACGCACTATTTGTAATTGACACCACCACTTACAAGATAACTACAACAATCGAGCTACCAGGATTTGCTTACTCACTCGCGGCCGACCCTCATAATACATCGCTCATGTATTGCACGACGTTACGTGAAATACTCATCTTCAATACTGACAGCCACACACTTCACAAAACCATTTTGCTCCCTAGCGGCAGTCGGAGCGCTGACATATCCGTCAATCAACAAATTGCACGCGCGTATGTGGTAACCACTAGTAATCCAGGAACACTTCTAACCTTTGATACGCGCACAGAGGAGATAATAGGCAGCATTGATATGCCGCGCCGCGCCTACGATGCTTGCGTATTACCCGACGGTTCAAGACTTTATACAGCCGACTTTATCGACGACAAAGTGACAGTCATCGCTTTATAAGTCACAGCCAACACCGGGACAAATCCGTCTTAGTCATGGATTTGTCCCGTCTTTTTATCCCCCACTCCCCCTGCCTCATATACCGATGCGCTTGCCCTGCTCAAACCTTCCAGACACGCCACCACGCCCCTGCAACCATCGACTCCATCGCCCCACCTACGGAGTCGCCCCACCATGTTCCCTACCCTGTTGCCCTTCCTGTTATTCGCTTTTGTAGCCTCCATCACTCCTGGCCCCACCAATATCCTGGTGCTGAGTAACAGCGCACGGTATGGCTTCAAAGCCGCACTGCCTATCGTGCTGGGGGCATGCGCGGGGGCGGCGGGGATTGTGCTGCTGGTAGGCTCCGGCGTTGGCCAGTCGCTGGCGCACTGGCCCCGGGTGCAGGCAGCGATGCAATGGCTGGGGGTCGCCTGGCTCAGCTACCTTTCCTGGCAGATTTTCAGCGCCCCCGCCGAGTCAATCGGCCCGGCTGCCGTGCAAAAACCCTTGGGCCTGGCCGGCGCCGCCAGCCTGCAACTGGTCAACCCCAAGACCTGGATGATGGCCCTGGCGGTGGTGAGCGTGTTTGCCGGCAATGGCGATGAACGCCAGAGCCATGTGCTGTACCTGTCGCTGGCGTTCTTTGTGATCGCCTTGCCGTGCCTCGGCGCGTGGGCATTGCTGGGGGTTGGAAGCAGCCGGGTGTTTCGTTCGCCCAAGGCCATGCAACGGTTCAACCGCTGCATGGCGGTGTTGTTGCTGGTCTCAAGCTGGCTGAGCGTCTGGGTGTAGACACAACCGTTCGTCGGCACTGTCATTTTTCACAGCTATCCGCTATCGGGGCTGCGGGTGTTTGATTTCCCTTGCCTATATGCACAGCCAGCGCTGTGCGTGACTTCCAGCAAGGAGTGGTCAGCATGCCCAACCAACCGATCGACCCCGATGACAATGCCTCGGTCATTGAAGACCCAGGTGTACCTGTTTCCGACAGCCCCCTGACCCTCCTTGAGCCCGCGCCCCTGCCGGTGATCACGGCTGAAGACCTGGCCCCGCCCTATTCGGCGTTCCCGCCGGTCTCGCTTGACCAGTATCCCGATGAACCTTACGCCTATGGCCTGGGCATTCGGCATGTTCAGCCCTATGCGTATTTCGTCCTGGAAAAATGGCACACCTGGGCCATCTTCGACGCCTTTGAGTTGTACCTCAATAACGATCTTCAGGCGTCTGGTGTCGTCGAGATGGACCAGGATCGTTATGGCATGTACGTCATCGCCGAACGCATGCCTGAAGGTGAAGTGCAAGTGCGCGCGCGGGTAGTGCGCGCAGGCAGCGGTCAGGAAAGCACCTCGCCGCCGCAAAGCATATTGATCAAGACCACCCGTCCCGGCGGGATTGAGAACAATGGTGACGACAAATGGCACAGTAAACTGAGCCTGAGTGTCGACGGCTTGCCCGAAAGCAGCACGATCAACATGGACACGATCAGTCGCGGGTTATACGCCGTGATTGCGCCCTATCCGAACGTGCGCAAGAACGACACCATTGAGTTCTATTGGGACGGAGTTGAGATCAGGCACCTGGTCACGGCCACCGAGGCCGCTGGTATCCAGCCGATCAGGGTATTTATCAGCAAGGAAAATATTCTCAAGGGCGGCCTCAACGGCGCACTCACCCTGCGCTTCAGGGTGTTCGATGTGGTTCAGAATTACTCAGGGGAAAAATACCAGTACTCCAAGCCGTATGGACTGGTCGCCGAACTGGACCCCAGCTTGATGAGCGCGCCGTTTTTCCTGGTGGATGACGCGGAAAGCCGGCAAATCGATTACGACACGCAAAGTAATTCACTGTTCGAAATCCTGTTGCAGACCCCACGGGTGACACCGGCCCCGCTGCCCCCAAACCAGGTCACGATTACCCTGACGGCCACACTGGCGGACGGCACGATCGAAGAACTGGTGCTTGATCCTGTCGAAGTCAGGAACGGTCGGGAAGAGATCTTCCCGGTGGACCGCGATTTGATCGAGCGCGTCATCGGCGGCTCGTTCAGGGCTTCATTCGTCTGGCACACGGCCACCGGTGGCCACCTCGGGCAGTCTGGCAGTGTCACCGTAACGGTGGTGGGTACACCGACCTCGATGCCGGCAGTGACCGTGACCCCGAGCGAGTTGGGCCTGATCAACCCGGACGATGATGCGTTTATCAGCATCCCGTCCTACCAGCCCCACGCCTACGATTCGATGGAAACCCTGGTCATCGAGCAGATCGTTCCAGGGGGCGGTGGAATGCGCTATTCCGACCCGCAACTGGCCGGGGACCAAGGGGGCACGCGCCGGGTAACCAGCGAGGTGCTGCAACGCTTCAAGGGATTAGGTGACGTCGCGGTGTACTACCTGGTCGACGACGGCGCAGACAGCCAGTTGCATGCCTACGGTGCGCTGATCGAACGCAAATCCCGGGTGCTGACAGTACGCATCGACGAACGCCTCGAAACCATGCCTGCCCCCACCCTGCAGGGTGCGATTGACGACAACGTTGACCCGGTTGACGTAGTGGGCGACAGCGTGCTGCTGACGCTACCCTATACGGCAACCAGGAGCCGCGACCATATCCAATGGAACATTGTGGGCACGGGCACAGGCGGTTCCGCCAGCGGTTCGGTGACGATCAACGGTGCGACACAGGGCCAGCCACTGGTACTGCCGGTGAGCCGTGCGGTGCTGGATAACAACTTCGATGGCCAACTGCGCATCACCTACAGCCTGGAACGCGAAACCCCGCTGCCGAAACTCACCTTGCGCTCGTTTACAACCCTCCTGACCGTGGGCCGTGGCGTGGAACTGGATGCGCCTGAAGTCGTGGAAGCCGAGCAGTACCCTGACCGGCTTGACCCGCTGGCAGCTCAATCGGGTGCAACGGTGCTGGTGAAATACCGGCGCATGCGCGAGAGCGAATCGTTTTCAGTGAAATGGGTGACGGCCGATCTGCTGGGCAGCACCGTCGAAACGGGTTGGGGCAACCCCGACACCAATGAAGTGGGTGTGCCGATAGAGGCCCGTACCATTGCCAAGGGCATTCGCAACGAGCGTAACCGCATCAGTGTGCAATACAGTTTTACCCGCAGCGGGTTTCTCCATGAGTCGGATACTCTGAACCTGGACCTGCTGCCGTTGAGTGGCTTACCCACACCAACCATCGACGGGGTCGGCAACAGCGTGATCCTGCCGACGAACGAGCTCGTCGCTCAAGCCCGCACCCGTGTGGCGGCCTGGCCTTTGGCCTTTGAAGAGCAGTTCATGTGGCTGCAATACACGGGTACCAACACCGACGGCAGTGCGTTCAACCTGGACACTTTTATCGCCGCCCCTGTTGGAGAAAGCGCCACCCTGGGTGTCTCGCAACCCATACCGTTGGCGGAGCTGCAAGGCCTCAGGAACGAGTCGCACCTGACCATTCGCTTCTGGGTCAGCCTGGCCGAAAGCACTGATAAAAACACCGCAGTATTGTTTGGTGTACGCGAGCATATTATCCAGTCGATCCCCGCCACATTGCCGCGCCCGGCCTTTGCCAATCTGCAGGGCGCCACCTTGACCATCGACCCACAGGACTGGCAGAACAACGCCTATGTGGCGGTGGCCTATAACGAAATGACCGCGGCCCACCGCATCGCCCTCGAGTGGATTTACCCGAACGGCACCATGGCGACCATCCCGGCGCAGAACGGTAACACCAATAAGCGCGTCGACTTTCAGATCAGCCGGGACATCCTCGCCAACAGCGCGGGCAAATTGATCGAGCTCCGTTATATGGCGACGATAGGGACGACTACTGTCCCGTCAGAAACACAGAAGCTGACCGTCAACCGTGTTCCGTCCTCGGCGCTGCCTCGGCCGCTGATCAATGGCGTCCCTACAGGCGGTGAGTTGAACCTCAATAACTTCAGCACCAATGCCACCTTGAGTGTTGCCCCTTGGCCTTTGGCCGCAACGGGCCAGAAGGTCTGGGTGCAACTGACCAGGGCGGGCAGCGCGCCGTTGAATGTGCTGACAAACTACAGCCTGCCGGCGGGAGAAGTATCGACCGGCTTGGTGAACAAGGCGGTACTGCGCACATGGCTGGACGGCCTACCTAACAACAGCACCATCACCGTAACGTGCAAGGTAACGTTTGATGGCAGTAGCGTTGAATCCACGGCCATTACGTTCCCCACTGCGACCTATACGGTAATTACTTCGCTGAGGATTGATCAAAGTCAATTAAACCTGAATGGAGTTAGGATCATTGCAAACTGGTCCCCAAGAGGGCAAGACTGGCCGAACAATACGGCGACTCGCGTGGCCAGTGGTGGCGTGCCAAACTACCGTTATAGCTCCAGTAACCCCGCGATTGCTTCAGTAGATGCCTCGTCGGGCAAGGTGACAGGTAATCGCAACGGATCGGCAGTTATCACTGCTTTTGATAGAAACAATATTCAAAGGCAGTATACAGTTAATGTTTCCAACATCTATCAACTGCAAGTCAACGAGACGGAACAAAGTTCTCAGGCTCAGATAAACTGGATGCGATCGATAGGAGGCTACCCGATAGTTTCTACTGTGGGGACTGGTCCTTTGGACCGGCTCAACACTATATATTATCCACCAGCGCGCTCAAAACATTACGGGCTTTGCGAGTTCAGTCCGCATGCGTGGTACTGGTTCGTGCACATATCTGCCCCTATACAGTTATGGGCGGTAAACTCTTCCCATGCAATCTACGGAGGATGGTGCCTTACTCGCTACTAGCAATTATTCATCAAAAAATGATGGGGACGGATCCATTTAACCCCAAACCCCCCACCCACAAAAAAAGGAAGCCTCGGCTTCCTTTTTTCTTTACCCCTGTTTCCTAGAAATCGTAACGCACTCCCACATTAACCCCCCACGGCTGATCCACCTTCTTGCCCTGGGCATGTTCAATATCAGCGTGCAGCTTGACGTTCTTCGACACCGACATCGCCACGCCCGCTGCCACTTCAATACGCGAACCGAACACATCGTTGTTGAAGCGCTGGTCGTTCACCTTGACCTTGTTGCTGTGGTTGAACTCATGGGCCAACGCTGTACGCAGGTAGGGCTGCAGCACCCCGCCGCTCTCCAGCTGGATATTCTTGCCACCTGTCACGCCGAGCTTGCCCACCACGGAGGCGGTGCGATCCCCCTTGGCCTGCAGGCCATTGTCCAGCTCGTAACTTTGCGCCTGGATAATCGCTGTGCTCAGTTGCGAGTACGGTTCTACAAAGTAACCATCGTCGAGCTTGATATGCCGGCCGACTTCCGCCGATGCGCTCACGGCATTCTGCGTGTAGTTGCCCTTGGCACGCTTGCCGTCGCTCATGGTCACGTTGACCTCGTTGTGCAAGCGGTTGAGCTTGACCACGCCGTCGAAGTACAGCCCGCTCTCGTCGTCGATCCAGGTGGCATACCCCCCCAGGTAGTAGCTGTTGACCTTGCCGCTGCCGGAAGTGTTGGCGCCGATGTCGGACGTGCTGTGACCCGCCATGACACCGGCCATCCACTGGCCATCTCCGCCCGACAATGGCGCATCGGCACCCAGGCTCAGGCCACGCTGGTTTTGCGTGTAGCCACCACCGTCCTTGTTCCCGGCTACCTCGTATTTGTTGCCGTAGCCACGCATCCAGAACCCGTTGCTCTGGCCGTCGCTGAAACGCAGCTCACCCATGCGGGTACGCAGCAGGGACATCTCGCCGTACAGCACGGTGGGGGCCGTGTTGAACAACGCCATCACGGTTTTGGTGCTGTTGCTGGTGCCACGACGGTTAGGATCGAGGTACCAGTCGGTGTCTTCCTTCTTCAGCCCGTAGGAATAGGCGCCCACATCCACGGTGTCGCCGTCCAGCGAGAAGTGCGCATCGCCACCTTCGGTGTGCACCACACGAATCGGCAACGCACTCGCCAACTCGGAGCCGGTCGCCGCCAACAGCAGGCTGTGGTTGCCCGTGGCGACCCCGTTGACGTTGAGCAAGTCGGTCTGGCCGGTGCTGAAGTCGGTGTGCATCACATAGCTGCCGTCACCCGACAGGCTGTTGACGTCCAACTGGAAGAACTCATCGGCGCCGCCAAAGTGCACGGTGCCGCCGCCCATGATCAGGTCGCCGACTGAACTGTCATCCACCAGCATCCAGTGGGACGCTGAATTGACGCTCAACTCGGCGACGTTCTGCAGTTTGCCGGTGAGCCAGGAGCCATTGTTGAGCTGCAACCTGGCGGTGCTGCCGTCTTCGACCACCACGTCACCGACCAGGAAGCTGCGGTCGACGTTCATGTTGGCGGTGGCGCCATTCATGACTTCCAGCAGCACACCGTTTGCGCCGGTCAGCGTGGAGCCATTGAGTACATGAATATCAGCAAGGGTGGATTCCCCGGGCCTGAACGAGCCGACCTGAATCGCCGAACCGGTCTTGCCCTCGACGCTCGAGCGGTCGAGGATCAGGCTGCTGGCCAAAGTCGGGTCGTTATCCACGCCCATCTTCACGCCAATGTCTCCACCAACGATGCTGGTATTGAACGCACGGGCCTGGCCATTGAACAGTTCGATACCCACGCCATCATCTGCGGTCGCCTCGACACGCGAATCGGTCAGGTCCAGCACACTGTGGGCACTGGCCGAGGCACCGCGGGTGCTGCCGGTGATGTGACTGTTGACGACCGTGACGCTGGAACCATTGGTGGCGCCCAGGGAACGGGCCGCTGCCAGCCCGGTTCCGTTGTTGTGGGTAACGTTGCTGTTGGTGATCAGCACGTTGCTGCCCGTGACATGAACCCCAGCCCTTGCCGAATCCCGCGCAATGACGTCCGAACCATCGATGCGGATGTCGGAGTTGATTGCGGCAATGTCCCGGGTGCTGCTGCCGGCATTGACAATCAGGGTTGCGGAATTGGCAGTGATTTGCAGGGTGGGCACTCCCAGAACCGTCAGGCGGGAACCTGCACGCAATTCAAAAGTGTCAGGGCGCGGGCCAGGCCCCACCATTTCATCCGGGCCGGTCACGACACGCGCTTCGGACAGCTGCGCCATGAGCATCAGCAGTGTGACGGCCTTGGCCTTGAAGGCAAGGCTTAAGGGAGTTGGTTTGAAATTGAATGGAGCTGACATCTTTACGGACCTCTGGGTTGGCGTTCCTTTACGGAAAAAAACTGGCCGGTTCCGAAAAGCGTGTGGACCCTGCCAATCAAGCGGCGCCCAAGGTACCCAGAGCTGTTCCCAACATCTGTAGGACTAATCCCAAGGTGCTGTGCTGAAAGTGAATGCAGTTTGTAGTCGACCCAACGGCAAAAATGCCAAAGAGGAGCAAGGCTCCTCTTTGGCATTAGGGCTCAAACAAGTATCAAGGAAGCGGGACGGCAGTACCGTCGCAGAAAAAGCCATTCGTTCCACCTATCCGAACCCCGCGAACAAGAGGATGCGCTTCATCGGAAGGTAATGGTCCTTCAGGCAGGTTGATGGTGTACCAGATCCGCGCGGAGCCGGCCAGCCTTGCACCCGAGTTGGGCTGGATGGGTTTGTAGATGGTCTCATAGGGCCCCAGGAGCAACTCGAACCCAGAATTGATCATGGCTTGCGTGAGCGGTATGGAGTCCACACGACCCACTGCTGCCGGGACCTCTATCGTTCCTGCATTGTCGCTGTAGCCCTGCCAGTGCAGCGTAACCACCATCCTCAGTTCAAAGTGCTCCGAAGGCGGGATAAACACCACAACGTTTCCGGGAGGATTTTCAGGCCTGAACGTAGCGCAGTTGATCGCCCCTGCGTCCGACAGATGTCGTACCACCGGCGGGGCAAGCTCTTTGAAGTTGGCATTCACCGTCACCGTCGTGTCAGGGGAAAACTGGCGGTTGGTGCTGGCCCCTTGGGCAATGGTGTAGAACACCGTCTTGCGGCCATTGCCATGACGCTCAATGAAGCTCCACGGGATTGAGAGCGGAATCACCTGGCCAGCCGAGGCGCCGGTCACCGGTTGGGTAGCAACGAGTTCGCCCGAATAGTAAAGGCGGATCGTAAAGTCGCTGGCATCCGGTGTGGGTGCCGTACTCCATAACGTTACCCGAGCAATTGCAGGCCGGTTGGCGTGGTCGCGCTCCAGTTCGTCGTCGGGGCCCTCGGTACCGGTTGCGTCCACCCCGTTCACGACTACGGGCAGCAGGTCATCGTTGATCGGGTCCGGGCCAATGGGAGTGGGGCCGACAACAAACAGGTCCAGGTTGACGGTGGTGGTCGGTGTCGCCGGGTTGTTGACAGACCGCCGCCGCACCACATAGGAAACCGTCAACGGCAATAGCCCTCGAGTGGCGCCATACAGGATTTCCAGCACCCTGTACGGAACGTAAACCTCCGCCGGGAAACGGCTGTTGCCCAGTGGCTGGGCCTCCAAGGGAACGGTGGTGATGCTTGTCCTCAATGTGACGAGGAATTCATCTCCATCGACGCCGCGCAGAAAGTTCGTATATTCAGGAATACGCACGATCATGCCGCCGTCCAGCGCAACGTCTGCCCGATCAATCAATACATCGCCGGGGGGTGAGGTTCGGTCAACCAGGGGGGCCAGCAGGTTCTCGGGCGCTGGAAACAGGCCCACGTCCATCTCGTAGGCAGTCGAAAGCCGCGCCCAATTCCCTGCCGCGTCGAACAACTCATACCGCAAATTGCGCAGGCCATCCGGATTGGCGTCAACCACGGATAATGGCAATGGAAAGCTCAGGTCCGCAGGCAGATTCCAGCGTGGCGAAGGATCGGGCGGGTTGGGTGCATAGGGCGTATCGGAGCCATTATAGTAAAGATACGCCCAATCGCCGTCTGCCCGACCATGCGCCACATAATCCGGGATCGTAAACATTGCAGACTCATTGGGCTTGCTTTCAAAGTAGTCGCGGTCGGCAGGTGTCGGCAGGTCGGCAGGCGGAATCGGCGCCGGCGGTGCATCGGGGGAAATGGCATACGGTGGTGTCAGGTCAACGACAACGGTCTGCGGATCTGATTCGGAATAGTTGTCAACGCCACGTACTTCAATTCCGTACTTGATTTGGTACCGCCCCGCGGGCCGCCGACCTTGAGCAATGTTCACCACTGTCTCAGGCCCTGGGGCAGCAACGGTGAACCTATAAATGGGCTCGCCCCACTCGGTGTCATCGAAATTTTTCCACCAAACACTGACAAGATCGTCAAGAAACGGATGGGTATCGGCGTCAGGCCATAGTGGAATAGAGAAATTCAAATTCTCACGCAGGTTGTACTCCCGTGAAAGCAATCCAGGGTAGCCAGGCACCTCACCTTCAAGAATACCATCAGGCAAGGCGTCAGTCGTATTGGCACTTCGATTCTTTGCATAGTTACGGATAAAGTCGAGCGTGTCCTTTTTCATTACGTGTCTCCAGATATTAAGACGAATTACATCTCACCCACACTTCCCTACCATTGACGTAGCCGTTCGCGTCGCGAGACAAAGCGCTTGCACGCCTATCACACGCCGACTATTCCCTGCACAACAACAAATACACCCAGTCCTTTAATCTTTGACCAACGTTGCCTTTCCATCACTAGTGCAACTAATGACATCCCCGGGTTTACAAAACCCACCCGTTGGAAAGGTCAGGTCGACACGGATATGTCCGCTCCCCTTGACGTCTGGCCGGGAGTCACCCACCTTGCCCAGGTTGCGCCACACTTCGAAACTGGCCACAGCTGAACCGTATTCGCGCATAGGCTCCAAGGTCCGGTCGAACGGTTCCACCACAACTTTAATACCGTTATCAATATGGGGTTGCAGCACTTGGATGGTTTCTTCGTATTCAGTGCCAGCAATAGGATCAACCCAGTTATTACGCGCATAGCCTTGCCAGTGAAAACGCACCTCGTCGTTAAGTTGCAGGCCGATATTGCCCGGAATCAACCAATGCACGCCATATAAAGGCGAAGGCGAAGAACAACAGGTCACATACTCGCTAGTCAGGGTGTGCTGAACTTGCGGAGGAGTAAAATCAATCAGCGCCGTCACATCGACATACACAAAAGTTGGCGGCGACTGTTGTTCGTTGACCCCATTACTGGTGAGGTAATGGACCGGCAGACGTGGATTGACCGTCCCCTCGATCAGATTCCAGGGAATATCGGTAAACCACACCAACTGCCCTCCTACCTCCCCCAACTGCACGGGATGGCTGGCCACCGGGCCAACACCGTTCCAGAACAGACTGAGCAATTGACCCGCAACCGGATCTGCAAACAAAGGAACATATGCCTGGGCAGCCAGCCCACGATCCAGATGATTGAGCTGATTGGGAGTCTTGGAGCCGCGCCCTATCACCGTGACGCTGGCCAGGGTCGGGTTAAGCAATGCGGGCGCATTGGGATGGTCCTGGCCGGCAATCGTCAGGTCGACATTGAACCGTTCCGATAAGGAACGAAATGGAGGCAGGGCTCCGCGAATGATTTCGTAGCGCACCACCGCCGCTTCGGGAACCAGTACAGGCGCAGGCCCCCTGAGGGTCAGCCATGGAATTTCCACATCACAAGGGAAGCTCAGTATCGGCTGCGGGACTGTCGGACGGGCATTCCAATAGGCGATTACCTGGTCCCCCGGCGCCCAATCGTCGTAGGCGGGGTCAATGCGCATGAACACGCCACGACGTGCATCATCGCGCTTGATCAGGCTGTCGTCGTATGCCGGTGGCCGAATTTGCGGACGCGGCAAGTTGCTCGGCAACGGCGTCAGTGCCAGCTGAAACAGCAGTCCGGCACTCTGGCTGCTGAAATTGCCTGCCTCGTCAAAAATGCGGTAGAAAATATAGGCGTCACCGTTGTTCAACCTGCGAAAAATATCGGGGTCCACGTAAGCAACCAGCGGGTCTGAGGCTAACGCGATCACGTACTCGGCGTCCGCCGCGCTTAGCGGCGGGTTATCCCGGTTGGACAGGTAGAATTCAATCCGGTCCCTGTCCGCGCGCACGGTGTAGAACGGAATATTGAACGCCACCGGCACGTTATCGAGCAGGTATTGCTCATCGACGTTCGGGGTCGGGGCAACTACAAAATCCACAGTATCCAGAGGGTTCAGTAACTCAGGCGAGTCCAGATCGATGGTGAGTGTTCTCCTGGGATTCAGCACACTGACGCCGCCAAAGGAGTCCTGAACCGTGTAGTAGAGTTGCGCGGTGCCGGAGCCCTCATCAGTCAATCGTGACAGGGGCACCTCCAGTGAGATCACCGCTGGCAAAGGGGGTGGCGGGCCAAACACCTGCCGCGAATCAACCACCTCATCGACACCCGCCCACACCCAGCGGAGGCGCACGATGTGCGGCTCATCCAGCAGCGGCTCGGGTCGCGGGTTCCACATCGGAATGTTGACCTGCAGCGGGCCCTGCAGGCGCGAGCGCGGGATCACGCCCCGGGGGTCACCACTGTCGACGCCGGGTATGTCCATCGGGTCCAGCAACACAGTGCCCCCGTCGTCCGCGCCCAAGGGTTTGATCAGGTAAGTGGATTCAGAGACGTCAGACATGGGTTTAATCCTCAACACGGTGGACAGTGGCCTGCCGGCAGGCGGCGTGTGTATACCAAGTGGCGTTGAGAGAATTAAGCGCCCGATTCCTCCGGCCGGATACTGTCAGAATTAACAGGTAGCCCCCTCCATTCGTCGCTTTTTGCTCGGCCTTGCTGCCAGGGCGGTTACTGAGCAGCGCTTGACGAAATTTCCTACTTGGTGTTTCCTGAAACCGGTTTCAGCAATTGGTTTCGCCTTGGAACCCAGATAAATCCAATAAGAAAGGCCCGCCGCCGTGACTACTTTTTCCGCCGCCCAACGCAGCCGCGTGACCATGCTGGACGTCGCCGAGCGCGCCGGTGTGTCCAAGGCCAGCGTGTCGCGCTTTATCGGCGACGACCGTGCCCTGCTCTCCGATGCCATCGCCCTGCGCATCGAGCAGGCCATCGATGAGCTGGGCTATCGCCCCAACCAGATGGCCCGCGGCCTGAAACGCGGGCGCACCCGCCTGATCGGCATGCTGGTAGCCGATATCCGCAACCCCTATTCGATTGCCGTAATGCATGGCGTGGAAACCGCCTGCCGCCAGCACGGCTACAGCCTGGTGGTGTGCAACACCGACCGCGATGACGAGCAGGAGCGCCAGCACCTGGCGGCCCTGCGTGCCTACAACATCGAAGGGCTGATCGTGAATACCCTCGGCCATCACCTGGACCAATTGCTGGAACTGCAACGGGAAATGCCCCTGGTGCTGGTGGACCGCAAGGTCGAACCGCTGCACAGCGACCTGGTAGGGCTGGACAACCCGGTGGCGGTGCGCATGGCCGTGGAGCATCTGGAACAACAAGGCTATCGCGACCTGCTGTTGGTGACTGAAGCCACCGACGGCACCAGCTCGCGGCTTGAGCGCCTGGACAGTTTCAAGGCGGAGATGACCAACCGTCCGACGTTGACCGGCGCCGTACTCGAGTTGGACGGCGAACTGGAACAGCGTCTGCAAAAGTTTCTAGGCAAATCCGGCCCCAAGGCGTTGTTCTGCGCCAACGGAATCGCGGCACTGGCGTGTACCCGTGCGTTGAAAAATCTAGGCTGCGACCTGTTTGATGACGTGGGCCTGATCGCCCTGGATGACCTCGACTGGTACCCGCTGGTGGGCAACGGCATCACCGCCCTCGCCCAGCCCACCGAGGCCATCGGCGCCAGTGCGTTTGACTGTTTACTCAAGCGCTTGCGCGGCGATAGCCAGCCCCCACGCACCCTGGACTTCTTGCCACAACTGATTATCCGGGGCTCGACCCAATCCCTTGTGGGAGCTGGCTTGCCTGCGATAACGGTTTCTCCGGCGAAGCAGTAGGCGGCTGACCGCCGCCATCGCAGGCAAGCCAGCTCCCACACGTTTATTTTGCGAATAAAAATGAAACCGGTTTCAGAGGTCCACAACAATGCATAAATACCCCGTCTCCATCAGCCTTTCCAGTTACGGCGCCGACCTGGTCCGCCAGCAAGGCCAGTTGAGTTTCGTCGAGGTGCTGGCTGCCGCCGGCGCGCAACGCATCGAATGGCGCGAAGAGCTGCTGACCACCGAACAACCCCATGAGCTGGCGCAAGCTGCAGCCGATCAAGGCCTGGAGTGCGTGTTCTCATCGCCCCTGGAACTCTGGGTGGCCGGTCGCTCGCAGCCCAATGCCGAACTGGCCGCCACCCTCAACCGCGCCCAGGCATTCGGCGCCCGCTGGCTGAAAGTCTCCCTGGGCTATTTCACCGACACCAACGACCTCGACAGTTTGAGCGCCCTGCTCAACCGGCATCCGGTCAAGCTGCTGGTGGAAAACGACCAGACCCTGCACGGCGGGCGCATCGAGCCGATGCAGCGCTTTTTCAACGAAGTCGAGCGGTTCGCGGTGCCGGTGAAAATGACCTTCGATATCGGCAACTGGCAATGGCAAGACCAATCGGCGACCACCGCTGCACGCCTGCTGGGCCGCCACGTGGATTACCTGCACTGCAAGGCCGTGGCCCGCCGCGCCGACGGCAAGCTGGTGGCCCTGCCGCCGGGCGCCGCCGACCTGCATCTGTGGGAACAACTGCTCAAGCACATGACTCAAGGTATTACCCGGGCCGTGGAATTTCCGCTGCAAGGCAATGACCTGGTGCAGGTCACCGCCCAGCAGGTCGCCGCCCTCGCCGTCCTCGGCCAGCCCCGCGTGGAGAACGCACATGTCTGAGATCGATATCCTGTCGTTTGGTGAAACCATGGCGATGTTTGTCGCCGAACAGACCGGCGACCTGGCCCAGGTTGCCCAGTTTCACAAGCGCATTGCCGGCGCCGACAGCAACGTCGCCATCGGCCTGTCACGCCTGGGCTTCAACGTCGCATGGCTGAGCCGCGTGGGTGCCGATTCCCTCGGGCGCTTCGTGGTGGACACCTTGCAGAACGAAGGCCTGGACTGCACTCAGGTGGCGGTGGACCCGCTGCACCCCACGGGCTTTCAACTCAAGTCCCGCGAGGAAGCCGGCGATGATCCGCAGGTGGAGTACTTCCGCCGTGGCTCGGCCGCCAGCCATTTGTCGGTCGAGGCGATCAAGCCTGAGCTGTTGCAAGCCCGGCACCTGCACGCCACCGGCATTCCGCCGGCGCTGTCGGACGCCACCCGCGACCTGTCGCGCCAGTTGATGACGCAAATGCGCGAGGCCGGGCGCAGCGTGTCCTTCGACCCGAACCTGCGCCCGTCCCTGTGGGCGAACGAGCAACGCATGATCAGCGAAATCAACGCCCTCGCCTGCCTGGCGGACTGGGTGTTGCCGGGCTTGAGCGAAGGCCGCTTGCTCACCGGTTTTGAAGACCCGGCCGACATCGCCGCGTTTTACCTGGACCAGGGCGTGGAAGCCGTGGCCATCAAGCTCGGGCCCCACGGCGCGTATTACCGCACCCAGCTGGACCAGGGGTTTGTCGCCGCCGTGCCAGTGGCCAAGGTGGTCGACACGGTCGGCGCCGGCGATGGATTTGCCGTGGGCATGATCAGCGCGCTCCTGGAAAACCTGAGCTTCAGCGAAGCCGTGCAGCGCGGCAACTGGATCGGCAGCCGCGCGGTGCAGAGCCGTGGCGACATGGAAGGCTTGCCGTTCAGGACCGATCTGCCCCACACCCAGAAAGCCGGTTAATCAGCATCACCGAGTTACCTGTTGCCACAACTACAACAAGCTCAGGAGCAACCTTATGGACCCGTTGAAACTCGCCACCCGCCGTTGGTGGTACATCATGCCCATCGTGTTTATCACCTACAGCCTGGCGTACCTGGACCGCGCCAACTACGGCTTTGCCGCCGCCTCCGGGATGGCCGAAGACCTGATGATCACCCCGGGCATGTCGTCATTGCTCGGCGCGCTGTTCTTCCTCGGCTACTTTTTCTTCCAGGTGCCCGGTGCGATCTACGCGCAGAAACGCAGCGTGAAGAAGCTGATTTTCGTCAGCCTGATCCTGTGGGGCGGCCTGGCCACCCTGACCGGCATGGTGTCCAACGCCTACATGCTGATCGTGATCCGCTTCATGCTCGGGGTGGTCGAAGCCGCCGTGATGCCGGCGATGCTGGTGTACCTGTGCCACTGGTTCACCCGCGCGGAACGCTCGCGAGCCAACACCTTCCTGATCCTCGGCAACCCGGTGACCATGATGTGGATGTCGGTGGTCTCGGGCTACCTGGTGCAGCATTTCAGCTGGCGCTGGATGTTTATCATCGAAGGTTTGCCGGCGGTGCTGTGGGCGTTTATCTGGTGGAAGCTGGCGGATGAAAAACCCGCAGACGCCAAATGGCTGAGCGCCCAGCATAAAAAAGACCTGGAAACAGCCCTCGCCGAAGAACAAGTGGGCATCAAGGCGGTAAAGAACTACGCCGAGGCCTTTCGCTCACCCAAGGTGATCATCCTGGCGCTGCAGTTTTTCTGCTGGAGCATTGGCGTGTATGGCTTCGTGCTGTGGCTGCCGTCGATCCTCAAGGCCGGCCTGAAAATGGACATGGTCGAGGCCGGCTGGCTGTCGGCGCTGCCGTACCTGGCGGCGGTGATCGGCATGCTGGCGGTGTCCTGGGGCTCGGACAAACTGCAAAAACGTAAACGTTTTGTGTGGCCACCGTTGCTGATCGCCTCCATCGCGTTTTATGCGTCCTACGTGCTCGGCGCCGAACACTTCTGGTGGTCGTACACCCTGCTGGTGATCGCCGGGGCCTGTATGTACGCGCCGTACGGGCCGTTTTTCGCAATCGTCCCCGAGATCCTTCCGGCCAACGTCGCCGGCGGCGCCATGGCGCTGATCAACAGCATGGGCGCCCTCGGTTCGTTCGGCGGTTCGTACCTGGTGGGCTACCTCAACAGCAGCACCGGATCGCCCGGCGCCTCGTACTTGCTGATGAGTGGTGCGCTGCTGGTGTCGGTGGTGTTGACGATCTTTCTCAAGCCCGGCGCCAGCGACCGCGAGCGCGCCCCGCTGCACTCCCTTGAATTGAAGGTAAAGACCTGATGAAAAAGTCTGTCGTGCTCTACAAGAAACTCTCTGCACCGCTGATGGCCCGCCTGCATGAACAGGCCGAGGTCACGCTTATTGAATCGCTGGATGAAAGCGGCCTGGCCAAACTGCGTGAAGCCTTGCCGACGGCCCAGGGGTTGCTGGGTGCCAGCCTGCGCCTGGATGCCAAACTGCTGGATCTGGCGCCAAACCTTGAGGCCGTGGCCAGCGTGTCGGTCGGTGTCGACAACTACGACATCGACTACCTGACCGGGCGCGGCATCCTGCTCAGCAATACCCCCGACGTGCTGACCGAAACCACCGCCGATACCGGCTTCGCCCTGATCCTGGCGACCGCCCGGCGAGTGGTGGAGCTGTCCAATATGGTGCGCGCCGGCAACTGGAACCAGAACATCGGCCCGCTGCATTTCGGCAGCGATGTACACGGCAAGACGCTTGGCATTATCGGCATGGGCCGAATTGGCGAAGCCTTGGCCCAGCGTGGGCACTTCGGGTTCGGCATGCCGGTGATCTACCACAGCCACTCGCCAAAACCTGCAGTGGAGCAACGTTTTGACGCGCAATACCGCAGCCTGCCGGACCTGCTCCGGGAAGCCGACTTTGTGTGCCTGACCTTGCCGCTGACGGCTGAAACCGAAGGTTTGATTGGCGCTGAAGAGTTCGCACTGATGGGCCCGGAGACGATCTTTATCAACATCTCCCGAGGCAAGGTGGTGGACGAGCCGGCGCTGATTGAGGCGTTGCAACAGCGCACGATTCGTGCGGCGGGGCTGGATGTGTTTGTGCGGGAGCCACTGCAGCATGACTCGCCGTTGTTGCGTTTGAACAATGTGGTGGCGACGCCGCATATCGGTTCAGCGACTCATGAGACGCGGGAGGCGATGGCCAAGTGTGCGGTGGACAATCTGCTGGCGGCGCTGGCGGGTGAGAAGCCGAAGAACCTGGTGAATCCGGCGGCCTGGAAACACTGATTCCTGAAACACCACAGCACCCAATGTGGGAGCGGCGGTGCGACGATTCGACTTGCTCGCGAAGGCGGTGTGTCAGCCACCGAATGCATCAACTGATACACCGCTTTCGCGAGCAAGTCGAATCGTCGCACCGCCGCTCCCACATTTTTGATCGCATTTCAGATTAAATGACGAACCTGGCCACCATCCCGTTCAAATCCACTGCCAGGCGCGACAGTTCGTGACTGGCGGCTGAGGTCTGATTGGCACCCGCCGCCGACTGCGTCGCCAGGTCGCGGATGTTCACCAGGTTGCGATCCACTTCGCGGGACACCTGAGCCTGTTCTTCCGACGCACTGGCGATCACCAGGTTGCGCTCGTTGATCAGGCTGATGGACTGGGTGATCTGCTCCAGGGCCACACCGGCAGCCCGCGCCATTTCCAGGGTGCTTTGGGTGCGCTGGTTGCTCTGCTGCATGGACTGCACCGCTTCACCCGTACCGCTCTGGATGCCGGCGACCATTTTCTCGATTTCCTGGGTCGACTGCGCCGTGCGATGGGCCAGGGCCCGCACTTCGTCCGCCACCACCGCAAAACCACGCCCGGCTTCACCGGCACGCGCCGCTTCAATCGCCGCGTTGAGTGCCAGCAGGTTGGTCTGCTCGGCAATCGCGCGAATCACATCCAGTACCTTGCCAATATCACGGCCCTGGGTGGCCAGGCCTTCGATCAGCACCGAGGTGTTTTGCACGTCTTGGGTCATGGTCTGGATCGCGCCGACGGTTTCCACCACTCGGTCGCGCCCTTCCCGCGCAGCCTGGTTAGACTGGCTGGAGGCCTCGGAGGTGGACACCGCGTTGCGCGCCACTTCTTCCACGGCGGCCGTCATTTCGTTGACCGCGGTGGCGGCCTGGTCGATTTCGTTGTTTTGCTGTTGCAGGCCTTTGGAGGCTTCTTCGGTGACGGCGCTGAGCTCTTCAGCGGCGGAGGCCAACTGCGTGGCTGAGCCGGCGATGTGCTGGATGGTCTGGCGCAGGTTGTTCTGCATCGCGGCCAAGGCGCCGAGCAGGCGGGCCGGTTCGTCCTTGCCGTCGACTTCGATGGGTTTGCTCAGGTTGCCGCCGGCGATGGACTCGGCAGCACTGACCGCCTTTTGCAGCGGAGCGACAATGCTGCGGGTCAGCAGCCAGGCCAGCAACACCGTCATCAAGGCTGCCAGCACGGCGACGATGATGATCCCGGTCACAGCCTGAGAATAACTGCCTTCGGCGGCGACGTTGGCCTGATCGGCCCCGGCGCTGTTGATGGCGATCAGTTTATTCAACTGCTCGCCCATCAGGTCGGTGCCGTCCTTGATCCGGGTATTGATCAGGGTACGCATCTCCTCGACCTTGTTTTGCTGCGACAGCGACATCATCTCGGCCTGGGCGGTCAGGTAGCTGTCGAGGGTCGCGGAAAAGGCTTTGTAGACGCTGGCCTCTTCGCCCTCGGCAGGCAAGGCCGAATAGGCGGCCTGGGCCACCTTGACCTTGTCCACCAGAATGGCCGAGCGCTCCTTGGCGTCCTGCACGGCGGCCGGCTCGCGGTTGATCAGAATGCGGAAGGACAGGATGCGCAGGCGCAACACGTTTTCGGTAATGTTGCCAAGGTACTTTACGCTGGGTAACTGGTTGGTTCCCATGTCGACCGAGGCCTGGCGGATCAGCGTCATGCGGTTGACCGCAAACACCCCCAGGATAACCACAAGCAACGCAATGAACGCAAAACCAAGGAAAGCTCGGGGGGCAATATTCAGGTTACGGAGGGACATAGGTGCGCTCTCAGAAGTAGTGGCTGCGCGCGTCCCTGCCGCGACACGGTCAGTCAGCGTCAACGCGCTGCTCTGACCTTACGGCGCCACTGTTTTAATAGGTATGTGGTGCCTACAACGTTATCGGCCGGCTTGAGGATTTAATGGGGGATGTTTCGAAATATTTTTTCACACTTCTGACAACTGGCACTTTCTGGCATCCTGCGCCTCCTTTTTCCTACCCGGGCCCGTATTTTGTCTGACACTCAAACCCCTCGCCCCCGTTATAAATCCGACCTGATCTACGGCCTCGAGGACCGTCCGCACTTCAGCGCGGCGATATTTGCCGCCCTGCAGCACGTGCTGGCCAGCTTTGTCGGGATCATCACCCCGACGCTGATCGTCGGCGGCGTGCTGGGCCTGGAAAGCGAAGTGCCGTACCTGGTCAGCATGGCGTTGTTTGTGTCCGGGCTCGGCACCTTTGTGCAGGCCCGCAAGTTCGGCCCGGTGGGTTCGGGCCTGCTGTGCCTGCAAGGCACCAGTTTTTCGTTTATCAGCGTGATCCTCAGTGCCGGCTTCATGGTCAAGGCCCGGGGCGGCGGCACCGATGAGATCCTGTCGACGATCTTCGGCATCTGCTTTTTCGCGGCGTTTATCGAAGTGGTGCTCAGCCAGTTCATCGGCAAGCTGCGCAAGCTGATCACCCCGGTGGTCACCGGCACCATCATTACCTTGATGGGTTTGTCGCTGATCAAGGTGGCCGTCACCGACATGGCCGGCGGTTATGGCGCCAGTGACCTGGGCGCCGCCGGCAACATGGGCCTGGCGGCCCTGGTGCTGCTGACCATCGTGGTGCTCAACCGCTTCAACAACCCGTTCCTGCGCCTGGGTTCGATCGTGATCGGCCTGACCCTGGGTTTTGTGGTGGCCTGGTGGATGGGCCGCGTCGACCTGGGCGCCCTGCCCCAGTTGCCACTGATCAGCGTACCGGTGCCGTTCAAGTACGGTTTTTCGTTCGACTGGGTGGCGTTTATCCCGGTGGCGGTGATCTTCCTGATTTCGCCACTGGAAGCCGCCGGTGACCTGACCGCCAACTCGATGATCTCGCAACAGCCGGTCAAGGGTCCGCTGTACATCAAGCGCATCAAGTCCGGCCTGCTGGCCGACGGCCTCAACTCGGTGATGGCGGCCACCTTCAACAGCTTGCCGATGGTGACCTTCGCCCAGAACAACGGGGTGATCCAGTTGACCGGCGTGGCCAGCCGTTATGTGGCGTACTTCATTGCCGGGCTGCTGGTGCTGCTGGGGCTGTTCCCGATGATCGGCGCGGTGTTGCAACTGATGCCCAAGCCGGTACTCGGTGGCGCCACGCTGATCATGTTCGGCACCGTGGCCGTGGCCGGGATCAAGATCCTCGCCGAAGCCGGGCTGCACCGGCGCAATGTGCTGATCGTGGCGATCTCCCTGGGCATGGGCCTGGGTGTGGCGGCAGTGCCGGAAGTACTGCGCGAGCTGCCCAAGGCACTGCACAACATCTTCGAGTCGCCAATCACCGTGGGGGCGTTCTGCGCTATCGTGCTGAACATCTTCCTGCCTGAGGAGTTCATAGAGTTGGAAGAAGATGAATTTGATCCGGAAGCCTCCACCCTCAAAGTGATGCAGGACCCGGACGTCACGAAATAGGAGAACCCGTTTTATGCGCAAGCTCATGGTTTTGTCACTGCTGCTACTCACCCTGAGCGCGTGCGCGCTGTTTCCCAATCGCGACCCGGTGAACATCAACGTGGTGGGCATCGAGCCGCTGCAGAGCCAGGACCTGGAAGTGCGTTTCGCGGTGAAGCTGCGGATACAAAATCCGAATGAAACCGCCATCGACTACAGCGGCGTGGCCCTGGACCTGGAGGTCAATGGCCGGCCGCTGGCGTCCGGGGTGAGTGACCAGGGTGGCTCGATCCCACGCTTTTCGGAGACGGTGCTGACGGTGCCGGTGAGCGTTTCGGCGTTTTCCGTGTTGCGCCAGACCCTTGGCTTGAGCCAGACCCAGAGTTTGAATAACCTGCCGTACGTGTTGCGCGGGAAACTCGCAGGTGGCCTGTTTGGCACCATGCGTTTTGTGGATCGCGGGACCCTGGACTTTCCCAACACTGCCACTTGGTAACGACATGGATGCGCAACCTACGCTGTATACCGAACGGCTGATCCTGCGGCCGTTGACGCTGGAGGATGCCGAGGGTGTCCAGCAGCAATTTCCGCATTGGGAAGTGGTGCGTTACCTGAATGCCCTGGTGCCCTGGCCGTACCCGGCGGATGGTGCGCGCAGCTATCTGGAGCAGGTTGCATTGCCGGCGATGGCCCGGGGTGAGGAGTGGCATTGGTCGATCCGCCTGAAAAGCGCGCCTGGGGTGTTGATTGGTAATGTCAGCCTGATGGATGAGGTGGACAACAACCGCGGCTTTTGGCTGGCGCCGCAGTGGCAGGGCCAGGGGTTGATGGCCGAGGCCAGTGCGGCGGTGACTGAGTATTGGTTTGAGGTGCTGGAGCGGCCTGTGATGCGGGTGCCCAAAGCGGCGCCGAACGTGGCGTCTCGCAGGATTTCCGAGCGGACGGGGATGCGGTTGGTCAGGACCGATGAGGGGCAGTTTGTCGCTGGGAGTTTGCCCAAGGATATCTGGGAGATTACCCGGGAGGAATGGCTGGGGAGTCGGCGGGGCTGAGGTGGGTTTTGGGTGTATATCCGTTATTTGGGTAACGGCTGATATGGGTTCCGCTCTTACAGCGGCTCACTTTTGAAAAGCGCAAAAGTAAGCAAAACGCTCTTGCCCCACCACTCGGCACCTCGCTAATGCTCGGTGTGCCCTCACTCCGGCTTTGGACCGTGGGCCGCCGTCATGGGCCATCCTTGGCCCAGGACGGCTAACCCGGCGTCCTGCCGGGTTACCCACGCTCCAAAGCCTGCGTTCGGCCAGCGTGGTTTAACGGGGCGCCCAAGATCAAGATCAAAAGCAGATCAAAAGCACAGCGGCCTCCCGGCCGGCTTGAGTGTTAAAAGCAAAAGCAAAAACCAGAGCGAAAACAGATCTGCTTTTCTGTGGGAGCGGGCTTGCTCGCGAAAAACCTGAGAGCGCCGCGTTGAATCAGGATGCCAGCGTCATCGTTAACGACCTTCGCGAGCAAGCCCGCTCCCACATTTGGACCGTGCCCGCTTTAGCTTTTGATTTGCTCTTCAACACTCAAGCCGGCCGGGAGGCCGCTGTGCTTTTGCTTTTGCTTTTGATTTTGATCTGACTGCCCCAATAAGCCCGAGGCCGAACGCAGGTATTGCGGAGCGGGTAAACCGGCAGGACGCCGGTTTAGCCGCGCCGGGCCATGGATGGCCCGTCGCGGCGGCCCGCGGAGCAATGCCGGAGTGAGGGAACACCGAGCCTAGGCGAGGTGCCGACAGGCGGGGCAGAGCCCTTTGCTTACTTTGGGGCTTTTCCAAAGTGAGCCGCTGTAAGAGCGGAACCATAAGCCGCCGTTACCGAAGAAACGGATATGTACTCAGTCAACAATAAACCGCACCCCCGCCCTAACCCGCTCATCCACGGTCAATTCGAAAATATCCGGCCGGGCATAATGCCCAACCACATCATAGTCATACCGCGCCCGCACCAAATCATCCGTATCAATCCGCGCCACCAGCAACCCCGCCCCACCGAGCAATGGCCCGGCAAGAACGTCCCCCATGGGCCCGACAATCACACTGCCCCCCGCGATCAGAGGCCGATCCACCGGCCAGTTCGCCACCTCCACGCCCAACGCCTGGGGTGACGCCTGCACCTGACACGCACTCACCACAAAACACCGCCCCTCATGGGCAATATGCCGCATGCTCACCTGCCACATTTCCCGCTCATCCACCGTCGGCGCGCACCACACTTCCACACCCTTGGCGTACATCGCGGTGCGCAACAACGGCATCATGTTCTCCCAGCACACGGCGCCGCCGATGCGCCCTACCGCGGCATCAACCACCGGCAACGTCGAACCATCACCCTTGCCCCAGATCAGCCGCTCAGTGCCGGTAGGCATCAATTTGCGATGCCTGGCCACCAACCCGCCCACCGGCTCGAAATACAGCACCGTGCAATACAACGTGCTGCCACTGCGCTCAATCACACCCAACACCAGGCTCGCCCCGGTGCGCGCCGACAAGCCGGCCAGCGCTTCGGTCTCCACACCCGGCACATCAATCGCATTGGCAAAATACCGCGCAAAGGCCTCGCGCCCTTCAGGCAGGCGATACCCCAGCTGGGTGCCGAAGCCTTCACCTTTGGGATAACCCCCGAGCAACGCTTCCGCCATCACCACCAGTTGCGCACCGCTGCGCAGGATTTCGTCCTCGTAGGACAGGATCTGTTCCAGGGTCTCAGCCTTGCCACCCGGCAAGGAACCGATTTGCAGCGCAGCCACGGTAGAAACAGGCATCACGATCACTCCGTATCAATGGGGGTTGCCCATTCTCCGGCCAGCGGCAATCATGAATAAAGCCCGCTTCGCTGCTAACTGATATGAGCCATATGAATATCATCATCCATCAGTCAGCGTCCTTCAGGAATCCGACAAGACTCTCGATAAACCGCTCCAGCGCCGCCGGCAAAGCACGCTTGGGCATGGTCAGGACTTGAATTGCCCGGTCTGAAAACTGCGGGTTCGACAGCGCAGCCGAGGTCAGCTCGTCGCTCCCATTCGCCCGATGACTGATCGCCCCACCAAACGCGATGGTGTCCGTGTTGCGAACGAATTCATGGATGGCGCCCGAATAATTGCAGGTCATTACGTGATTGAACGTCAGCCCTTCCATCTGGCAAACCAGGTCGAACAATTGCCGCTGGGTAGAGCCTTTTGGCGTCAGCGCCAACGGGTAAGCGGACAGCGATCGAAGGGACAGTTGCCTGACCGCCGCCAGTGGATGCCCCACCCGCATCACCGCGCGGATCGGCGAGCGACTGGAATGCCGCACTTCAACCCCTTCGACAGGCTCGGTACTGAATACCAACCCCACATCGGCTTCGCCGCGTCTCACTTTATCCGCGCATTCGTGAGGCGACATCACTTCCAGCACATACTGGAAAACGGGATTTTGCTGATAATGCCGGATCAGCACCTGAGGCAGGAAATAACGGGACAGCCCCTCGGTGGACACCAGCCGAACCACTTTCGCGCCCGGATAATCGCCCGCCCGTAGCTCCGAGAGCAGGCTTTGCTCCTCCAGCAAGGCACGCCGTGCGTGATCGGCCAAGGCATTGCCGGCCGCTGTGGGCTGCATGCCCCTTGGCCGGCGCTCGAACAATGGAACCCCGATGGTTTCTTCCAACAGGGAGATCTGGCGACTGACCGCACTGGGCGCGATGTGCAAGCGTTCGCCGGCAGCAGCCAGTGATCCTGTATCGAATACGGCCAGGAAATAACGATAATCCACAGTTTGATTCCTTTACCCAGGGATCTATTTATTAGAAGGCAAACGTCAAAAAACAGCAATATACACACCGATGCATGACTTCTATATTGGATTGAACCTCAGCCCGCACCGGAACTGCCATGTCCAAGCAACAAGCGCTCGCGAATGTTCGCCAGTACCTGGCCGAAGGCCATTTTGAAGCCGATCTGCGTCGCAGGATTGCCATTCGCAGCGAAAGCCAGAACCCCGGCCAGGCGCACGAACTGACGCGGTACCTGCAACAGGAAATACAACCAGCGCTGATCGCAATGGGTTTTGAATGCCAGATGCTCGATAACCCGTCGGGCGCCGGCCCGTTGCTGTTCGCCTCACGCCACGAAGGGGCTGATTTGCCTACGGTATTAACGTATGGACATGGCGACGTAGTGCTCGGGTATGACGAGCAATGGCGCGAGGGCCTCAGCCCTTGGGCGTTGAGCGTGGAAGGTGATCGTTGGTATGGCCGAGGCACCGCGGACAACAAGGGCCAGCACAGCGTCAACCTGACTGCCCTCGAGCACGTCATCAAGCAACGTGAGGGGCGCTTGGGCTTTAACGTCAAAGTGCTGTTCGAAACCGGCGAAGAATGCGGTTCTCCCGGGCTGCGGGAGATTTGCACTCTGCACCGGGAGCTGTTGCAAGCCGATGTGTTCATCGCCTCCGACGGGCCGCGCTTGAACGACAGTCGCCCGACAATATTCCTCGGTTCCAGAGGTTCCGCGTTGTTTTCCCTGGAAGTCAACGCACGCGACAAGGGCCTTCACTCCGGTAACTGGGGCGGTGTGATGTCCAACCCCGCCGTAGTATTGGCCAATGCGCTAGCCAGCCTGGTGGACAAGGACGGTCGTATTCGCTGCCGAACGCTGGTGCCTGACGCCATACCCGACTCCGTACGCGAAGCCATCCGCGACTTGGACATCCATCCGCGCTCCCTGGGCCGGGAACTGGATGTTGATTGGGGCGAGCCTGGCCTGACCCTGGGTGAACGACTCTTCGGCTGGAACACGGTGGAGATCCTTGCGTTTATCGCAGGCAATCCGACCAAACCGGTCAACGCCATTCCACCCCGCGCCACCGCGCATTGCCAGTTGCGATTTGTGGTCGGCACTGACTGGCAGAATCTGCAAAAGCTGCTGCGCCAACACCTGGATGCCGAGGGGTTTCAACAGGTCGATATCGTGATTGACCGTTGCACACCGGCCAGTCGCCTGGACCCTGACAACCCTTGGGTACGCTTCGCCAAACAGTCGATCGCCGATGCCACCCACCGGCCCGTTGCCGTGTTACCGAACCTTGCAGGCACCCTGCCCAACGATATTTTCGCGGACATATTGGGTTTGCCCACCTTGTGGATACCGCACTCCTACCCCGGGTGTTCACAACATGCGCCGGATGAGCATCTGTTGGGCTCGGTAGTCCTCGAAGGGCTGCAAATCATGACCTCGCTGTTCTGGGACCTGGGTCACCTCGCCCCCTTCAAACCACAATAAAAAATCGGGGTCCGCCGACCCTTTTTATCTGCCGCTCACCCCCCTATAAAATCAGGAGCGTCAAGAATGACAGCGTTATCGTCCCCCACCGTTTCACCCACGATCGCAAAGGCCACGCCCCTCTGGAAACCCATTGGCGCGGCCTTGATCGGTAATACGCTTGAATGGTTCGACCTGTCGGTGTACGCCTATTTTGCGCTGACCATCAGCAAGGTATTTTTCCCGGCCGCCGACCCGGCCGTGTCGCTGTTCCTGGCCTTCGCGACCTTCGGCCTTTCATTTCTTATCCGGCCACTGGGCGCTGCCGTGCTCGGTTCCTATGCCGACCGGCAGGGACGCAAGAAGGCGTTGACGCTGTCCATCATGCTGATGCTGATAGGGACGGCGATGATTGCCGTGATGCCCAGCTATGCAACTATCGGGATTATTGCGCCGATCGGTATTCTGTTCGCCCGCCTGCTCCAGGGTTTCTCCGCCGGTGGTGAGTTCGGCAGCTCCACCGCGTTCATGATGGAGCATGCACCGCAGAAGACCCGTAACTTTGTCGCGAGCCTGCAGTTTGCAAGCCAGGGCTTTGGCGTGGTCATCGCCTCATTGTTCGGCTACTTCCTGACCATCAGCCTGAATGATCAACAGATGTTCGACTGGGGTTGGCGCGTGCCGTTTTTCTTCGGGCTGATCCTCGCCCCGGTGGGCCTGTACATCCGCCGCACGGTGGATGAGTCGCCCGATTTCAAGGAAAGCCAGCCGGGCTCACGGCCGTTGCGGGAAGTGCTGCTCTCGCAGAAGACCTTGTTGCTGGTGGCGATGGGCGTGCTGATCGTGTCGACGGCGTCCAACTTCATGATCAAGTACATGCCGTCTTATGCCTCGACCACCTTGGACATTCCCCAGTCCACAGGCTTCCTGGCCACGCTGACGGGCGGGATCATCCTGACCGTGGTGACGCCGGTTGTAGGGTTCATCACCGGTTATGTCAGCCGGATCAAAATCATGTTGTGGGCCTCGAGCATCTACATCCTCGTAATCTTTCCGGCATTCGCCTGGCTCAACAGAGTACCGAGCGCCACCTCGTTGTTGCTGGTGGTGTCGATGATGGCGTTGATCAAGGCCGTCTACTTCGCCCCACTGGCATCACTTATGGCCGATGTATTTCCCGTACGCACCCGGGTGACCGGCATGTCACTCAGCTACAACCTGGCCGTGACGATATTCGGTGGCTTTGCACCGGTGATTGCAACCGGGTTGATCGCGCTGACCGGCTCGCAGCTGGCGCCGAGCTTTTACCTGATAGCGGCGGCTGCCCTCAGCATTGGCGCGCTCGTGGTGGCAAAGAGAACATTGCGCCTGGTGTAGCACCTGGCGGGACGTTATATATTCAGGGCATATCCAGTCACATGATATGAGCCTGATGAATATCGCCAACGTCGATCTCAACCTGCTGAAAACCTTCGAGGCCCTGCACGACGAATCCAGTGCCAGCCGTGCCGCCCTGCGTCTTGGCGTCACGCAGTCGGCGATCAGTGCAGCCCTGCGCCGCTTGCGCGATGTGTACGGCGATCAGTTGTTCGTGCGTACCGGCCGGGGCCTGGCGCCCACCTTGCGGGCCAATCAGTTGAAGCCGGTGATCAGCGAAGCCCTGGATCGCTGCCGCCAGAGCCTGGCGATGGTGGATCCCCTGGGCAATCACTATCAGGGCCGTTCGGTGGTGGTGGGGTTATCGGATGATTTCGAAATCGCCTACGGCCGGCGGCTGATTGAAGAGATTGCCCGGCGTGCGCCAAAGCTGCGGTTGATGTTCCGCCAGACCCACAGCCAGATCGTTGCCGACGCCCTGCTCGACCGCAGCCTGGACCTGGCAATCACCGCCGGCGGGTTTGCCGAGCGCCGGTTGAGCCGGCAGGTATTGGGGGAAGGCCATTACGCGTGCCTGGTGGACCCCGACAGCCTGGCGCCGGGACAACAGGCCATCGACCTCGACGAGTTCGTCAGGCGCGAGCATGTGCTGGTGTCATCCGGCGGGTTTATCGGGATCACCGACGAGGGCCTGGCCGCGCAGGGGCTGAGCCGCCACGTAGGTGCCTCGACCACACACTTCGCGGCGCTGCCGTTCCTGCTCAAGGGCAGCCAGGCGGTGGCGACCATCCCCGGCCATGCGGCCCAGGCCATCGCGCAGATGACCGGACTGAGGGAGCTGCCTTGCCCGCTGGCGCTGCCGCGTTACCCGGTGGAGCTGGGCTGGCGCACCCAGGCGCAACTGGATCCGTTGCTGCTCAAGGTGCGCGAGGCAATCGAGGCTTGTTTTACTTCGCCGCCATCAGGCGATTGACTTCACTGCGCACCATGTTCGAGAACTCCGGCGGTGACATGCCGTCCAGTTCTGCACGCACCCATTCGGCCCATTTGCCCTTGCGCTTGGCGCGTTCGCCAAACAGGCGGGCGGCCTCGCCCTTGGCCTTGCCCAGGTTGCTTTGCCAGAGGTCGTAGAGACGGGACTTTTCATCTTCCAGCGCGGCGCGCTCGGCGAGGGGCTTGTTGGCCAGATTGAAGCTCATGTTGAATTACCTGCTGCACAAATAGGTGACATCTTACACTGTAGGTTGAAATTTCCTGGCCTGGATTTCTCCTAAGCTGACCACAGGAAAAAAACTGCAACTTTTGCCCGCTTCAAACACTCCATTCTTCATCAAGCGCATTCGTTGCCACATTCACCCGCAAGGAGTTAACCCAATGGCTCGCAAATCTGCCGCCCAAGCCGTCGAAGACCAAATCAAGGACCAAGCCTTCAGTGAGCTGACCGCACTGATCGAAGAATCGGACAAGCTGCTCAAAAGCAGCGCGTCACTGGTGGGGGAAGAAGGTGAAACCCTGCGTGAACAGGTCGCCATCAAGCTCAAGCAGGCGCTGGACTCGGTGTCCAACGTGCGCGAGCGCAGCAAGCCGGTGGTGGATGCCACCGAAACCTATATCGGTGGCCACCCATGGCAGACCGTGGCGATTTCCGCCGGGTTTGGCCTGGTAGTCGGCCTGTTGCTGGGCCGCCGCAACTGATCTGATGCAACGGCTGCGCCCTCCCCGGGCGCAGCTCGCTTCAGGCCTGTGCCAACACCCGCAACCGACTCAATTCCTGCGTTTCGATCTCGATCCCGCCTGCCTGCGACTTCGCCCGTGTGCGATGGCGCCGATCCCCCGGCAAACGCCGCAACCCTGCCGCATGCATCTGTCGCACCAGCTCCTGGCTGCGCTCGGCGAAGCTCTGCCCGGCGGTCTTGCTCGGGTCGATCACGATCAGCAGTTGGCCGGTCCATGGGGTGCGGGCGCCGGGGTGATCGGACCAGTTGAACTCAAACGAGAAGTTACCGCCCGTGAGGGCCGCGGCCAGCAGCTCGACCATCATCGACAGGGCCGACCCCTTGTGCCCGCCAAACGGCAGCAGTGCGCCGCCTTCGAGGATCGCCTTGGGGTCCTGGGTCGGCTGGCCGAGGCTGTCCACGCCCATGCCCGGCGGCAGGCGCTCGCCCTTGCGCGCGGCAATCTGCACGTCGCCATGGGCGATAGCGCTGGTGGCCAGGTCAAACACGATCGGCAGGCCATCGGCGCGGGGCGCGGCGAAGGCAATGGGGTTGGTGCCGAACAGCGGGCGGTCGGCGCCGTGGGGCACCACGCAGGTCATGCTGTTGACCACGCTCAAGGCCACCAGGCCTTCTTCGGCGAAGGGCTCGACATCCGGCCAAAGCGCCGCGAAGTGGTGGGAGTTATGGATCGCCAGCAAGGCAATCCCGGCACTGCGGGCCTTTTCCACCAACAACGGGCGGGCGGCTTGCAGTGCGGGCTGGGCGAAGCCGTTGCCGGCATCCACCCGCACAAATCCGCTGGCCACATCCTCGACCACCGGCACCGCCTTGCCGTTGACCCAGCCACTGGCCAGGGTCGAGACGTAACCGGGGATACGGAATACACCGTGGCTGTGGGCACCGTCGCGCTCGGCGCTGGCGCAGTTCTCGGCCAGCACCTGGGCCACATCGGCCGACGTACCGTGGCGGACAAACACCTGGCGCAGCAGGTCGGTCAATTGCGCATAACTGAGTCGCTCTGATGAAGACTCGACATCCAAAGGCGATGCAGACATCTGAAGCTCCCGTTTAATTATTGGAATGGGCGACAGCGTACAAGAATCGGTCCGTCGATTAGACAGGGTTTGCCCCATGGCTGTCGACAGGGAGCGCCAGACATATCTAGCCCCTCGTGGCGCCAGGCCTGGATAGGTTGCAGGCACGCAACTCTTCAAGGATCAGGATGATGAGCCACACCCCTCTCCCGTATTTTTTCCCCGAAGCCATGCGCGTGGGCTGGAGGGCGCTGGACCGTGAGCGCCAGCTGAACATCGACAGCAGGGACATCGAGTTTCTCGGCAAGGTGTTTTTTGCCAGCGATGCAGGCCGTCGCCAACAGTCGCCGCCAATGATCGCGCAGCGCATCTGGTTGAATAAAAGCACTGCCAATGCCGTCGAACTGGCCGGCAGCTTCATGATGAGTTCAACCAGCGCCTACCCACATGCCTGGCTCTACACCCCGTACGGCGGCCTGGAAAAATTCGACAGCCCCGCCCACTTGCTGACAGCACTGACCGAGCGCTTGAAAACCCCGGACAGCGCCACGCAACTGCTGTACTTCCTGCCCTTGCAGCAACAACCATCGCCGCTACTCGACAACCGACTGGTGCTGACACCGGAGGCCATGCTCGGCGACGTATTGGGTGAACAGGAAAAAACCCTCAGGCGCTATCAGGAGAATAATCGCCAGGCGCTGCTGGCGGCGTTGAAACAGTTGCCCGCCCTCGGCGCCCTGCTTTCAAAACTGCTCGAAAGCGTCTGCCGCCCACTGTTCCCCGGGCTCAGCCCCGGCGAAGCCCACGTGAGTTTTTTCGCCAAAGAGCCCGTTGGGCACACGGTGCCTCGCTGGCTCGACTCGCTGCAACTCAATGACGCGGTGCTGTTGTACTACCGTGAACAAGCCTGGCCCGCCGGGCAAACCCGGGAGTTTTTCCACCCCAAGCGGCCTGCCGACGCCAAGGCCCGCGACACGCAGCGTTGGGAAACCGCGATCAAACAAGCCGCCGGCCAACTGATCCCGTTCCTGCACAGTGCACTGGAGACGTTCTGGAACAGCGAGATCGCACCGGGCGTGTCGCGTCGGGCCTGGTTCGCCCGGGCCATGGCCGCCAATGCGCAACTGGATCTGCTGTTCAAGCGCCAGCAATCCATCATCAGTCCGGAGCAAAGCCGCGCATTGGCAGCGCTGTACTCTTCCCGGGGTAACGAGGCCCCCCCGAACAGCCAGACGCTGCGCGTCGAGAACGTACAGATCTGGGAGCAGCCGAGCAACGCCGTCGAGTTGGCCAGCACCTTGATGATCGGCAATTCGCAGACCTTTCTCTACACCCCCGAGAAGGGCCTGCAGGTGCTCGGGACCTACGACGACCTGATGGACACCCTCAAGGCCATGGTCAAGGCGCCAGGCTATGAAGACGACCTCTACAACCTGATGTCCCTGGAGGAGCGGGCGCTGTTTGTAGGGTTCAAGACGCCGCAGTTTTCCGGTACTCCCATCGCCGGCAATCTGTTTGAGCAGGTGCTCGAAACCATCATCGGCAAGCAGCAACAGAACCTACGCTACGCACTCGACCTGTACCGACGCACCCGCGCCGGCATTGACCCCTCTGCCTTGCTCGACTACGCGCTGGATGTGCGGTACATGATCGACAGCCACCTCCCGGGCCTGGATACCGCGGGACGCTGGACGCCTCATTCGGTACTGGCCGACCCGACTCGCCCGGTGTCGCTGGCCGCCGAACGTGCCGCCCTGCTGCAAAAGCAGATGACCGATATCCAGGACACGCTGGCAACCCAGGTGCGAGCGCAACCCACATTGGCCAACACCGTCAATCAGGCGCTCACCGCCGAGTTCAACCGCCGCGGCTTGGCTGGCCACGATCCCGGCAAGATCTACGTCAATCGCTACGCCGCCAGCGCAAGCGCGACACCCGCCACTGCGCCCCTGGAAAGCCAGAGCCTGCGCAGTTACTTTCTTGCGCGCCTGATACACAAGCGCGGGCCGATTCCGCAAACGCCGCACTATGGCCTTTACGCCAGCCAGGGCGATGGGGCTGTCACACCGCTGGGCGGCCTGGACATAGCGCAAGCCAACGCGGCGCTCGATGCCGCACTGGTCAAGTTTCATCACTCCAACATTGCCGATATTCCCCGCGAATACCTGGAACAGCTCAAGGCGCCGATGGCCCATGCCATGGCGGTGGCGATCCAGGGCGAAGCCAGGCTCAGGCGCCTCAACAACAGCCTGGACGCGCGTGATGAGGCGATCGTGCAAACGGTGTTTGATCTTCAACACCCTGATCGCCGCCGGCGCCAGGGCCTGGGTGGATTCATCCCGGATGCCTATGCGTTGACCGTCGAACCTGAGGGCCTGACGCAACGGGTGCCCCTGGCGCATTGCTTGATGCTCACCGAACGCGGCGGCCTGGCCCCGTCCCACTCAGGCCGGGCCGTGCTGTGGACGCCGGCGCGCGGCCTGGAGAGTTTCGCCAACGTCAGCCAATTGCAGACAGAACTGCAACGACGACTGGCCGCCCCGGACCTTCGCAGGCAGCTACTGGCCAATCTCGACCCGCGCTATCTCAAACCGCACCAGGCCTGCGCACTCGGTCAGTTCATGCTGATCAACGGCGCAGTCGCACAGCACTGCCAGCAGTCCTGGATTGATCATTACAGGGCACAACGGGCTCACTGCCTCACCCTGACGCTCTCAGGGGACGCCTTGCTGAAGCGTCTCGGGGGGCTGGAAAAGGCCTTGCCGGCCAACGACCTGAGCCATGCCTCACAAATCGCCCAGACCTTCATGGCACAACAATCACTGCCCGCCTGGCTGGGGATGGCGTCTGTCAGCCAACAGCGTCGCCATGTCGAAATCCTTGAGCAATACCGCCACAGCCTCACGGACGACAAGGACTACCTTGACGATTTCCTGCCGCTGCCAGCGTATCTCGGCAGCAAGCTCATCGACTTGTTGCAGCCCTATGACGTGCGCCCGCAAGACGTCTACATCCTGCCCAAGCTGGTATTGGCCGGCCAGCGGCAGAACCTGGTGGACTACGCCCTCAATCACGTCAGCCAGCAAGCTGCTGCATTCGATGTCGAGTCCACAGCCGCCGGCCTGACACCTGCTGTGGTGCGCCAGATCCTCGCGCGCCTGCCCCTCAAGCAGGACCACCAGGCTTGCCTAGTCGAAAAACTCACCCCGGGCAAGCCGGGCGCAGACGTGCGGGAGCGCCGGTTTATTCGGCAACTGCCCTGGCAACTGTTGCAAAATGCCCACGCGCTGAGGCTGCAGGAACTGTTATCACCCGCGGGCCTGAGCCTGGTCGAACAGGTCCTCGACATGCCGGACGCGCTCGCCCGCGCAGCGGTCGAGGGCGCGACCTCGACAGTGCGTCCGCTGGAGTTGATCGCCACGGCGGGGGCCCGGTCCATCAAGGCCCTTGGGGTCTACTTGATCAGTGCCGTCGAAAGCACTCCGCTGGTGATGTATGCGCCCTATGGGCCGCAACAGGCGTTCCAGGAGTTCGACAACGAGGCCGATTTGATTCGCCGGCTCAACCTGCCCGGCCCCTTGCAGGACTGGGTGATCGGTCGCCTGCCAGAGGCTGAGCAAGCCACGTATAGACACCTCTGGGCCAGCACGGTCGGGGGAACCTCGGAAATCACCCTGGGGGCCAATCCGATCAAGGGCCACGCGCTCAAGCAGTTGTACCGCGACAACATCGGATTGATCTCGAACCTGTTTGAACAGCAATCCCAGGCCAACGGCCGGTCAGCCTGGGACACCCTCAAAGCCTTGTTCAGCAGCGGACTGCAGCACGCGCAGGCGTTGCTGCCGGGCAAACTGATGGTGCCGCTGGTGATCTGGCAAAGCTACAAACTGTTCCAGGCCTCTGCCGAAGACTTGCAGCAACACCGCTGGCGCGAGGCGCTGCAAACCTTCATCGGCGGTGTCGCGCAAATGGCTTCGATCCGCGCATTGATGGATGAACCCTCGACACCAGGCCCCGCCCCCGCGCAACCCGCGCCGACGCAAACGGCCAGTGCCTGGCACGACATCGACGTCACCGCCCGGGCCCGAACCCGGCTGCAAGCGTACGAAACCTGCGACATCAGCCTGGAGGGCCTGACGGCAGGCAACACGGGCGTCTACACAGCGACGGACAACCGGCATTACCTGCCGTGCGCAGGCAAGGTCTACCGCGCCAGGCAGGTCGAAGGCCATTGGCGGCTTTTCAGTGCACGGTCCAAAGGACCGTTTGTGCGCCTGGATGCCAACCGCAAATGGACCCTGGACCCGGGCGCATCGGTTCGCCGCCACGGCCCCGGATGGAGTGCAATGATGGACCGCCGTGAGGTGCGGACAGCCGTGGACCAGGTGATGAACGTCGAGGCCCGCGGCCTGGCCGAGATTCGGCGTGTGTCGCCCTCCAGGGCCCAGGCGATCGTCGAGGCACTGGACCTGGCAACCTTCTACCTGCACAACTGCCAGCAGAACCTGAAGCTGCTCGACCACCAGTATCCGCCCGTGACCCGGGTGCATCGCTTCATCAACCGCTTCTTCGGCATCCCGATAGACGCCGACACCGGCCCGGCCAAATTTCCGCCAATCCTCGCGCAAAAACTCATGGACACGGTGACCGCCCTCCTCGATGAGGCGCTGGAGCCGACACTCTACTCGCTCAATTCCCGGCGTTTCGTCTCCGGTGCGCATATTGCCGAACCCGAACGGCACTGGGCGTTTACCATCGACGGCGACCCGGATCGACGCATCTACCTCACTGAAAACTTCTTCAACCCGCCTACGGCCGATTTCGAAGGGCGCCTGATCAATCACTTCGACCAAAGAGCCCATGCCCGCGCGACCACCTTGATTCATGAGTTGACTCATATCGTGAGCAATACCGCCGACGTCGCCTACCTCAATTCCACATCACCTTTTTCCGACCTGATTGAAGTACAGACCCAAGCCGGTCGCGATCTTCAGGACTGGCTGCGCAACGTGCAGGAGAATGCGTACTCGATCAACACGCCAGTGGGGCAGTTGTTCAAATCATCGGACGCGTGGGGGGCTACCGGGTCTGATCTGGGGACCGACCCGGAAGATGACTACATCAAGCAGCAGATTCTTGCCACGACCGGAGGCGTGGACTTGAGCAATGCGCGGGGAATTTTCAAAACCAACCTGACGCGGCGGTTCAACACACAGATGGATAACGCCGACTCACTGACCTTGCTGATCACCACCCTGGGGCGCCAGTTGGACCCCGTGCCTTCGATTGCCGAAGCCACACCGTAACAGACAGGGTGCGGACCGAACGCCCGCACCCGTCAGTTCATTCAGTCTTTCTGATCGCGCAACACATTGCCCGACTCACCGTCGATGCGGAACTCATAGACCACGCCATCGGCCTTGCGCCCCTCACCTTCCCAGTAGCCATCGTTATCTGCTTCGATCTTGTAGATCTCGACGTAGCCGGCCTTGCCCTTGGCGGTCTCGATGGCTTTCTCAATGGTGATCCAGCCTGCGCCCGGTTTGTCCGCCAGGGCGGCTCCAGCACTGAGCAAGGCGGTGGTTGCGACAACGGCGGCTAAGGTTTTCTTAAGCATTTTCGTGCTCCATTAGGGAATGAGTGTTACCTGTCCTGAATTTTTTAGGGCCCTGCAGACGAGAATTAGTTCCAATTGATGTGCATTCGCCATGATGGCTGTTCTCGCCGTCCTGCTGTGGAGGTTAGAATGTCGGAAATCAGGATGAGTTAATGACAGATAAGTCCCTATCAGAAGCCGAATACGACGCCATCACCGATGCCGCTGCGCACTGGTGCATGCGTCTGCACGCTGGCGATTGCACGACGGCGGAGCGTCAGGCCTTCGAGCAGTGGCACGATGCGCATCCACTGCATGCCTTCGAATACGCCGCGATGCTGGAAATCTGGGACGTTGCCGATCACTTGCCCCGCAGCGAGCCGGCCCCCGTCGTGGCGCGACGACAACCTCGCAGCCGTTTGAGGAACTACGCGGTAGCGGCGGCGATATGCCTGGTGGCCTTGCCACTGGCGGCCTTTACCGGCTGGGAAGCGGGCTGGCTGCCCAGTTCGTACAACCATTACGAAGCTGAAAACAGCTTGCGCCAGGTCACCCTTGACGACGGCAGCCAGGTTGAACTGAACCTGGGCACCGAACTGGTCTACAGCAATTTCAAGGATCAGCGTCGGGTTACCCTGAAAAAAGGCGAGGCGTTTTTCAAGGTCAGCCATGACGCGCAACATCCGTTTATCGTCCACGCCGGGGACGGCCAGGTTCGAGTGACCGGCACTCAGTTCAATGTCTGGAAATACGAAGACCATGTGCGGGTCATGCTGCTGCAAGGCTCGGTGCTGGTGAGCAGCGACGACGCCCACAGCGGCCTGCGCCTGTCACCCGGGATGCAGGCCAGCTACAACCGTGGCGATGCCAGCCCCCAGGCCCAGCCAATTGCCCCGGGCGACACGGCCCTGGCCTGGCGTGAAGGCAAGCTGATCCTCGACAACCTGGCCCTGGCCGACGCATTGCCGTTGATCAACCGCTACCTGAGCAAACCGGTGATGCTGGCCGACGCCGGCACCGGCGCGATCCGCATTGGTGGCATCTACAACATCAACGAGGTGTCCAACCTCGTCCCCTCCCTGCCCAAGGTCCTGCCGGTCTACCTGACCCAGAACCAGGACGGCAACCCTGTACTCAATTCGATTCCGCGCAAGACCCCAAAGAGCTGAGCCAGGGTCATGGGCTGCGCCCTCCTCCCGGATCCCGCCTGCGTCAAATCGTCCATTTTTGAAACACTTGCACCGGCTGAGCTGACAGCCGGCTGCGGAGTGCCGGGTTTACGGCGCGCAGTGTTTCATCCCTGAGACACCTGCCAGGCGGGCTGGACAGGGGCCTGTCGTCTCACAATTGAAACACATCCCCTGCGCGTTCTTTCTCCCGCGCTCATAACCCCATGAATGTCATCACAAATTCAAAAGCGGCACAGCTCCTGCTCTCTTCCTGACAGCGCTGTTTAGGGTCAGCGCCAAGAATAAGGAATGCCGTCGTGAAGACACTTAATCCAGGCTCATTGAGCCTTCTGCTGATCAGCTGTGTACTGAGTACCAGCGTGAGCCTCCCGGTGCTCGCGGCAGGCGACGGTGTGATCGTGATTCAGCGCACCGTCCAGGGCCACATGGCTGGCCGCACCGCTGGCGTCGATCCCAACCCGGTCACCGTCAATGCCAATTCTTCTCCACAGATCCTGCGGGCCACCAGCGAGCTGAGCGACAACGACTACGCCAACATCAGCAGCGGCTCCAGCATCACTCGCGCCATCCTGCCTGGCGGCAACCTTCCCGGCTTGACCAACAACGGGGGTGGCGTAGGCCTTGGTGGCGGCGCAGCGGCCGGCCATGGTGGCGGCTCCAGCCTCTCGGGGCAGATCAACGGCTCAATCTCCCGCGGCATGGCGCCTTTGAACAATATCGGCAGCCTGATGGGAGGCCAGTGAGATGAACCATTCCTGGTTGTTCCTGGCGATCCTGGGCTGCTCGGCGGCCATGGCTGACAACAGCGCAGTGATCGACAACTCCGGCAAGCAATACAACGGCATCGTCTCGATCAACCAGGCGGCCGGCAGTCAGCAACAACAGCTCAACAGCCGCGCGATTTCGGCGGGCAGCAACTCCCAGGCGGGCGGCGCCCTCAGCCAGACCATCGGCGGCGCACCGGCCGATCGCTCCCAGAACGCCAGGGTGGCGATCCAGGGCAGCTCTTTCAGCAATGGCAGCGGTGTACTGGGCGTCAACCAGTCGGCCGGGGCCAGCAACCAGATGATCAATGCGGTGCGGATCAGCGTGAATGCTGGCCCGCAAAGCATCGACGACAGCGTCATGTCGCAACAGAACGTGGCGCTGTCACCAAACTCAGGGTTCACCTCTACCACTGGCAGCCGCCAGGTCGTCACAAGCGACCAGGCCTTCACCGGCAGCCGTGGAGTGGTACAGGTGAATCAGAGTGCCGGGGTGGGGAACCGCATGGCTAACGCCCTGAACGTACAGATCCAATGATTCATTGGAGCTCGAAGCTGGACCGTACCAACACTTAACCAACTAATTAGAAGCAAGGGGAAATACCATGAAAACTACAATGGCTCTTAAACCACTGGCCTTCGCTCTCGCTGCAATCATGGCTGCCGCCGCACATGCCAACCCACCTACTCATCAGCCTACCGCTGCAGTAGCCGCCGTTTCCGATGCGCAATCGAGCAACCACAATGGCGTGCTCAACCTGGGCACCCAGAACAACGCGTCGGCCAACAACTCGTTGAACGGCAGCAGCGGCAACGCCCAGGCCAACATCGCAGCCGGTGATGGCAACCAACAAGACAACCAGACCGCCATTGCGGCCGGTGATGCAGATGCCGTGTTTGCCCAAGCTACCATTACCCAAGACAACCGCAACAACGTCTCGGTGCAAGTGGCTACCCACAACAACGCTTCGCTCAACAACTCGGCCAACGGCAGCTCCGGCAACCTGGGTGTGAGCGTTGCCGCGGGTAACTTCAACCAACAGAAAAACCAACTGGCAATTGCTTCTGCCAGTGGTGCCGCCGCCGCTGCCTCGAGCAACACCACTCAAACCAGCGTCGACAACACCTTCCTCAATACCGTGGCCACTCAGTCTGGCCCATGGGGCAGCCACACTTACCTGCCTGTCGTGAACAACGCCAGCGCCAACAACTCGCTTAATGGCTCTTCGGGCAACCTGGGCGCCAACATTGCTGCAGGCGTGGGCAATCAGCAGGGCAACACCACTGTGATTTCCTCCGGCGTACGTTTCTGATGCAACAGGGCCTTGGCGACAAGGCCCCTTTTTATTCCAGTGTCCTCCAGGCCATTCGATCATGCGGATCATCGCCCTCACCCTCCTGTTATTGCTCACCGGCCCGACTTGGGCGGGGCAAATGGCGATTGCTGCCATGCCCGGCGGTGGCGTGATCTTCAAGAAGGTCGAGAGCATCCGTGAACGCAAGTTCGCCAACCTGGTGGAACAGAAAACCGATTTCAGCTGCGGTGCCGCCGCCCTGGCCACCATCCTGCGCCAGGCCTACTGGATGGATGTGGATGAAGACCACATCATCAAGGGCATGCTGGTCAACGCCGATCAGGACCTGGTGCGTACCCAGGGCTTTTCGATGTTGGACATGAAGCGCTACCTGGAAAGCATCGGGATGCGCGCCCGGGGTTACCGGATCAATGCAGACACCCTGCTCACGGTGAAGATCCCGGTGGTGGTGTTGCTGGAGATTCGCGGCTACAAGCACTTCGTGGTGATGCAGCGCGCCGACAAGGACTGGGTGTACATCGGCGACCCGGTACTGGGCCATAAACGCTATGCCCGCGACGACTTCGTCAAAGGCTGGAATGGCATCGTCTTCGCGGTATTGGGCGAAGGTTATGACAAGACCAACGTGCTGCTCGACCCGCCCACCCCACTGACGGCGAAAAACAGAATCAATGAGTTCAGTCCGGTGCGGGACAGTGAATTGATGGACTTCGGTTTTATCCAGAGCGACTTCTTCTAGAAGCGCAATAAGGGGCAGGACGCTCCAGGAGCAAACGATGAACACTTACCGTTGGCTGACGGTCATGTGCCTGGCAGCCTCAATGCCCGCTTATGCGTCATCGGTGTTCAAACCGATTGAAATAAAGGACTCGGAACTGGCTGACCTGCGTGGTCGCTACGTGATGCCGGGGCGGATCATCAGTTTTGGCATCGTGATGAGCAGTACCTGGACCAATGCCGCCGGCGACAGCGTGACCGGCTCGGCCAGCATGAACGTCAACGCGTCGACCGTCACCCCGCAGTTTTATGTGCAGGTAACCGACAGCCCCACCAAAGTCTCGCCCAACCAGCCGAATGGCACCGGCACGGTGGTCGGTGGTGCCGGCCTGGGCAGCGGCCAGGGCGTGACCCAAAGCGTGCGCGCCGCCGGCGATGGCAACACCGCCAGCAATAACGTGAATATCAATGTGAACCAGAATGGCTTGTCGCCGGCCAATGTCGTCCAGTCCGGACAAGCCCTGGTGGCTGGCCAGTCGGTCACCGGCAGCACGGGTGCCGGCCAGGTCACGGTGTCGGCCGCCAATGGCGGGCTGCAAATGGCGATCCTGGCCAACAACAATCAGGGCAATTCGTTGCAGCAGATCGGCGCCGGGAATGTCCTGCAAGGCACGGTTTTGCAGGGTAACAGCAACTTCGTCAGCAACATGACCCAACTCAATGTGGTGCTGGGCAACAACGGTTTGAACAATTTGGGGCAGAACCTCAACCTGAATCAGCTCAGGGGCCTACGCCCTAACGGTTATTGAACTACGCTGTGCCTCGACACTTGCGCATTAGAAAGGGACGGCTTATTCCATGCATCGATCGCTATCGTTACGTGCCGTAATTTGTTTAAGCACGCTCCTGCCCGCATCCATGTTGTATGCCGCGCCGGACACCGACATAGACACATTGAAAAAGGAATTGCTGGAGCTCAAGCAACGCTACGAAGTGCAGCAAAAAGCACTGGCAGTGCTGGAGCAACGGGTACGCCAGGTGGAAGAACAACCGGTGGCGCCGCCGCCCAAACGCCTGGCCAAATCCCCGGCAGACTTCCAGAAAGGCGGCACCACGGTGGCCGGCAACACGCCGGGAGTCGGCGCGGCTGCGGCCTCGGGCGGTGCAGCCGGTGGCGCGTCCTACGGCCAGTCCCTCAAGGATGATTCGGCCCCGGCGCAGAGCGTGAGCAACTTGTATAACGAGGCCAGCGGGTTCTTTGGCAACGGCAAGTTCAGCTTTGAAACCGGCGTCACCTATTCCCGCTACGATGCCCGCCAGTTGACCCTCAACGGCTTCCTGGCGCTGGACTCGATCTTCCTCGGCAACATCAACCTGGACCGGATCAAGTCGGATAACTGGACCGTCGACCTCACGGGCCGCTACAACCTCGACAACCGCTGGCAGTTCGATATAAACGTGCCGGTGGTGTACCGCGAGTCGACCTATCAGTCCGGTGGTGCCAACGGTGGCAGCGGCACCGCGACCTCGGAACAATCGGTCACGCGTGACCCGACTATCGGCGACGTCAACTTCGGGATTGCCTACAAATTCCTCGACGAGAGCGTCAACCTGCCGGATGCCGTGGTGTCGGTGCGGGTCAAGGCGCCCACCGGCGAAGATCCGTTTGGGATCAAGCTGGTCCAGTCATCCAGCAACACCAACCTCTTCGTGCCGGAAAGCCTGCCCACCGGCAACGGTGTGTGGTCGATCACGCCGGGTATCTCGCTGGTCAAGACCTTCGACCCGGCGGTATTGTTTGGCTCGCTGTCGTACACCCACAACTTCGAAGACTCGTTCAGCGATATCAGCTCCCAGGTCGGCCAGAAGACCCCGGGGAAAGTGCAGTTGGGCGACAGCTTCCAGATCGGCGCTGGCGTGGCGTTTGCGCTGAACGAGAAGATGAGTATGTCGTTCTCGGTGTCCGACCTGGTGCAACGCAAGAGCAAGCTCAAGCCGGATGGCGGCGACTGGCAGTCGGTGGTTTCCAGCGATGCCAACGCGGGTTACTTCAACGTGGGCATGACGATTGCGGCAAGCGACAACCTGACCATCGTGCCGAACCTGGCCATCGGGATCACGCCGGATGCGCCTTCGTTCAGCTTCAGCCTGAAGTTCCCGTACTACTTTTAAGGCGTGACAACGGGAAAAGCCCCGCAACGATAAGGGTCGTTGCGGGGCTTTTCGGTTTACCCGCCCTAGCGGATCTGGTGTTTGTGCAGCAACCGGTAGAACGTCGGCCGGGAAACCCCCAGCACACGCGCCGCGACACTCAGGTTGTCGCTGTGCCGGTTGAGCACATCGCACAGTGCCTGGCGTTCGGCACGGTGCTTGTAATCCTCCAGTGTAGCCATCGGCAGCGCGATTGCCTGCTGGCTCTGCAATCCCAGATCAACGGCTTCGATTTGCCGCCCTTCCGCCAGTACCAGGCCTCGCCGCACGCGGTTGGCCAACTCGCGCACATTGCCCGGCCAACCGTGCTCGCCCATGGCCACCAGTGCGTCTTCACTGAAGCTGCGGGGACGGCGGCCGGTTTCCTGGCTGTAGAAGTGTGAAAAATGGTTGGCCAGCATCGCCACGTCACCGTGGCGCTCGCGCAACGGCGCGGTGACCACTTGCAGGACGTTGAGCCGGTAATACAAGTCTTCGCGAAAAGTACCCTTTGCCACCGCGGCTTCCAGGTCGACGTGGGTGGCCGCCAACACGCGTACATCCACCGCAATCGGCTGGCTGCCGCCGACTCGCTCGATCTGTTTTTCCTGGAGAAAACGCAGCAGGTTGGCTTGCAGCTCCATGGGCAAGTCGCCGATTTCATCGAGAAACAAGGTGCCGCCGTGCGCCGCCTCGATCCGCCCCACCTTGCGCTGATGGGCGCCGGTGAAGGCGCCCTTCTCATGGCCGAACAGTTCGGACTGGATCAGGTGTTCGGGAATCGCCCCGCAATTGATCGCCACAAACGGCTTGGCATGGCGCTGGGATTGGCGATGCAAGGTACGCGCGACCAATTCCTTGCCGGTGCCGCTGTCGCCACGGATCAACACCGGGGACTCAGTGGGCGCCAGCTTGGCGAGCAGCTTGCGCAGTTCCCGGATGGGACGGCTGTCCCCCAGCAACTCGTGTTCCGGCTGGCCCGCAGGCGCGTTGTTGCCCTTGCCCCGCAGGCGCGCCATGCCGAAGGCGCGGCCCAGGGTGACCTGCACCCGTGACACATCAAACGGCAAGGTATGGAAGTCGAAGAACCACTCACAGACAAAATCGCCGACATTCTGCAGGCGCAGCACTTCCTGGTTAAGCACCGCAATCCACTCGGTGCCGCTGCGGCTGATCAGTTCCTTGACCGCTTCGGGTCGCTCCAGGTGAAACGGCTGCAGGCGCAACAAACCCACGTCACAGGAGCGCTCACCCACCGACTCGAGGGCGCAGCTGTCCACGTCCCACCCCGCTGCGCGCAAACCGGGCAATAGCCGGTGGCAGTCATCACAGGGATCGACCACAAGCAGGCGGCGCGGGGCAGGTGTAACAACCATGACTATTCCTTGGCGTCAAAATCGTTAAAGTTATTTAAAAACAGCCATTTGCAAAGTCTGTTGGTAACCCTAGCAAGATCTTGACGCGGCCTTTGTACCGATTCGCTATAAGTTGCGAACGAACCGGGTCTTTTGCGTCAGTCGGGTGCGGTCAATTGCCGCGGCGTAACTTTCATGAGGCTTTCAAAATAGCCCCTTACATGACTTTAATCAGGGAAAGTTAAAAAATCTTCTTCTAACATGTGACCCGCACCCGGTGATCGTGCATCAGTACAAGTAACCAGTCGTTAGGCACGCCCAACCAACGGCTTCCACTTGAATGGGCATTTAGAGAGAAGACCCCATGAACGCCCCGCTCCGCATCAACGAAGCTCTTTTGATCGCAGACCGCGCCTTCCAGCCCTTTCAATGTGTGGCCTGGCACGACGGCAACGGCGCCCTGAGCCTGAGCGTCATCGACCGCACCAATACCCGCATCGGTAGCAAGCAGCTGTCTTCCAGCACTTATACCGACCCGGCACAGCTTGAGAACTTGCTGTTGCAGGCCCGTGCCGAACTCGACAAAGATGGCTACCAGTTGCAATCCTGGGCAATGCCCAAGTAACTGAAGCGTGCGTGAGACGGCACCCGAAAGTGTGCCGCCCGGCTGCGCAATATATTGACCCGCACTAACTCAAGTGGACAGTCAGCCATGCAAGTTGCAACTTTGCATAGCTGACTACTTATTAGTGTGGTTACCGATCAATAGGCCGAGAGAATAAACCGCTCGATGGCTTCCGCCGCACCGTCATCGACATTGCTGCCGGTCACGACGCTGGCCTGGCGCTTGACCACCTCTTCTGCCTGGCCCATGGCAATCGACAACCCCGCCACATGAAACATCGCCGGGTCATTGCCGCCATCACCGATGGCGGCTGTCTGTTGCAGTGGCACACCGAGGTGCGCCGCAAGGGTTCTCAACGCTTCACCCTTGTTGGCCTTCATGGCGGTGACATCCAGGAACACCGGCTGCGAACGCGACACCTGGGCCAATCCCTCGACCCTGGGCTGCAACTGCGCCTCAAGCTCCATCAGCAGCTGGGTATTGGTACTGGCCGCAACAATCTTGTCGACCCGATCCAGATACGGCTCGAAGCTCTCCACCACGATCGCCCCATAGCCCAGGCCGTGCTCCTCGCGAACCGCCATCGGTCCGCCGGGATCGCGACGCAGCCAGTCGCCGTCGGCAAACAGCCAGACTTCAACGTCCGGCTGCGGCGTAAACAAGGCCAACGCCACCAGCGCCGCTTCTGCCGGCAAGTGATGCGCCACCAGAATACTGCCGTCGGGATTGACCAGCGTGCCGCCGTTGAAGCCGGCAATCGGCACATCGATGCCCAGCGCTTCGACCTGCTGACGCATGGCCTTGGGCGGTCGCCCGCTGGCCAGGCTGAAAAACACCCCGGCCGCGCGCAAGGCGCGAACCGTATCAATGGTGCGCTGGCTGAGGCTGTGATCCGGATGCAGCAACGTGCCATCCATATCACTCAACACAAAACGGATGGGTTGACTCGGCAAGTCACTCATCCGAGGCTGTGCCAGGTACGGCCATCGCGGGCCAGCAAAGCATCAGCCGCCGCCGGGCCGTCCTCACCCGCCTTGTAAGCCTGGATGCCGTCATCCTGCTTCCACGCATCGAGAAAAGGCTGCACCGCACGCCAGCCGTTCTCGATGTTGTCGGCGCGCTGGAACAAGGTCTGGTCGCCGGTCATGCAGTCGTAGATCAGGGTTTCGTAACCTGTCGACGGCTGCATCTCGAAGAAGTCCTTGTAGGCAAACCCCAGTTCCACGTTGGCCATGTCCAGGGTCGGCCCGGGCTTTTTCGCCAGCAGGTCGAACCACATGCCTTCATTCGGCTGGATCTGGATCTTCAGGTACGTCGGCTTGAGTTCATCGACCTCGGTATCACGGAACTGCGCGTAAGGCGCCGGCTTGAAGCAGATGATGATCTCGGTGTCGCGGATGCTCATGCGCTTGCCGGTGCGCAGGTAAAACGGCACGCCCACCCAACGCCAGTTGTCGATCAACACCTTGAGGGCAACGAAGGTCTCGGTGCTGCTGTCTGGCGCAACGTTGGCCTCTTCGCGGTAACCCGGCAGCTGCTTGCCGCCGACTTCACCCGAGGTGTACTGGCCACGCACCGAGTTGGCCCGTGCGTCTTCCAGCGACCAGGGCCGGATGGCCCCGATCACCTTGGCCTTCTCGCCCCGCACTGCGTCGGCGCCAAAGGCAGCCGGCGGTTCCATGGCGACCATCGCCAGCAACTGGAACAGGTGATTGGGCACCATGTCCCGCAGGGTGCCGGTGTGTTCGAAGAAACTGCCACGGGTTTCCACGCCGACGGTTTCGGCGGCGGTGATTTGTACGTGGTCAATGTAGTGGTTGTTCCAGAACGCCTCGAACAGCACATTGGAAAAACGGCTGATGAGGATGTTCTGGACGGTTTCCTTGCCCAGGTAATGGTCGATGCGGTAGATCTGCTTTTCGCTCATCACCTTGAGCAGGCAGGCGTTCAGCGCTTCGGCGGTGGCGAGGTCGGAGCCGAACGGCTTTTCGATCACCACCCGGCGGAACGCCTCTGGGGTTTCTTCCAGCAAGCCGGCCGCGCCGAGGCGCTGCACCACTTCGGCGAAGAAACGCGGCGCAGTGGCGAGGTAAAACACCGCGTTGCCAGTACCGCTGTCGGCAATCTTCTTGCCGATATCGGCGTAGGTGCCGTCGTCGAGGAAATCACCCTCGACGTAGCTGATGCCTTTGGCCAACTGTTCCCACAATGCAGGGTCCAGGGCGTTCTCGGCATTGCCCTTGACCTTGCTGGCGGCCTCGGTGCGAATGAAGTCCTCGAGCTTCTTAGCGAAATCGGCGTCGCTGATGGCGTTGTGATCAACGCCGACAATGCGCAAGCCATCGCCCAGCAGCCCGTCGCGACTGAGGTTGTACAGCGCCGGCATCAGCAGGCGCTTGACCAGGTCACCGTGGGCACCAAACAGAAACAGTGTGGTGGGCGGAGCGGGTTCGGCCTTGGGTTTCTTGCCGTTGGCGGTCATTTTTTGGGAGTCTCCACATGGCCGCCAAAGCCGAAGCGCATGGCAGAAAGCATTTTGTCACCGTAGGTACTTTGCTGGCGGGAGCGGAAGCGTGCGAACAGCGAGTTCGACAGCACCGGAACCGGTACCGATTGTTCCATGGCGGCCTCGATGGTCCAGCGGCCTTCGCCACTGTCGGCGACCGAGCCGGAATACCCGTCGAGCTTCGGATCGGTGGCCAGGGCGTCGGCGGTCAGGTCCAGCAGCCAGGACGACACCACGCTGCCGCGGCGCCAGACTTCGGCGATATCGGCAACATTCAGGTCGAAGCGCTGGTCTTGCGGCAGGTTCTCCGAATTCTTGGTCTTGAGGATGTCGAAACCTTCGGCGAAGGCCTGCATCATCCCGTACTCGATGCCGTTGTGGATCATCTTGACGAAGTGCCCGGAACCGGCAGGCCCTGCGTGGATATAGCCGCGCTCGGCACGGCTGTCCGCTGCGGCGGAACGGTCCTTGGTACGCGGGATGGTGCCCAGGCCCGGTGCCAGGCTTTCGAAGATCGGGTCCAGCAGCTTAACGGTCTCGGCGTCGCCGCCGATCATCATGCAGTAGCCGCGCTCCAGGCCCCAGACGCCGCCGGAGGTGCCGACGTCGACATAGTGCAGGCCTTTTTCCGACAGGGCCTTGGCCCGACGGATGTCATCCTTATAGAAGGTGTTGCCGCCGTCGATGATCACATCACCGTCTTCAAGCAGTTGGCTTAGTTCTTCAATGGTGTTCTCGGTCGGGTCGCCTGCCGGCAGCATCACCCAGATCGCCCGGGGCTTTTGCAGCCCGGCCACCAGGCCTGCCAGGTCAGCAACGCCCGTGGCGCCCTCGCCTGCCAGACCTTTTACGAATGCTTCATTGCGGTCGTAAACCACGGTGGTATGCCCATTGAGCATCAGGCGCCGCGCAATGTTGCCACCCATGCGGCCTAGTCCAATAATCCCCAGTTGCATGTGCTGATGCTCCTTACTACGAATAAATGTGTGTCACAGTTTATAGCGCAATGAGGCTAATGAGGGTTAGTCCAGAGCGGATTGGCATAGTTTCATGACAAAAAGTGGCCATCCTTTCGCCTTCAGTGGGCTAAAAGTCACAACGACCATCAAAAATAAAAAAGTTCCCTTCGTTAAAAAAAGAATTCAGAATTGCCCCGACTGTTGCCGAGAGCCTCGATTCAAGCGCTCTGGCACCGCGATAGACCGGCTATTTGCGAGGTAAGCAATGAGCACTGCACACATGACCCGTCCGCCACAGACCCTCTACGTCACCATTCGCCGCGATGAATTGCGCCAGTTGAAAAACGAGCGCGACCAACTGCAGCAGGAAGTCATGCGTCTGCGCTCGCACCTGCAGGGCCAGCTCAATCAGCCGTCCGGCACCCAGCCCGTACTTTGCTGAACGTGGGCTGAACGAACCGTTCAGGAATAACTCACGAAGTTTTCACATCCCCCTCCCGATACTCCCGCCGAATAGGGCCGCGCTACGTGCGCAGGCCCTCTGTTTGCGTGCATCCCTGCGCGTTGACACTGAAATTATCGGGTTGGAGCGCTGGATGGCGATGTTCAAACGCAGCACTACGTCTGCGAAAGGTTTTGATTGGGCCGGCCTCGGCTGGATGTTTCTGTTCTTCTGGTATTTCTCGGGCATTACCCAACTGCTGATCCAACTGACCGGCACCTCCGGCTTCAGTGGTTTCCGCCAGGCATTCTTCATGAGCGCCCTGTGGCTGGCGCCGATGCTGTTGTTCCCGCGTCGCGCGCGCCTGGTGGCGGGGTTGATTGGCGTGGTGCTGTGGGCCTGTTCCATGGCCAGCCTGGGTTATTTCTTCATCTACCAGCAGGAATTCTCTCAAAGCGTCATCTTCATCATGTTCGAGTCGAACATCTCTGAAGCCGGCGAATACGCCACCCAATACTTTGCCTGGTGGATCGTGCTGGCGTTCATTGCCCACACCGCCATGGCCGTTTTCCTGTGGACCCGCGTACGCCCGGTTTACCTGCCACGTGGCCAGGCCATGCTGGCGGCTGCCGCAATCGTGATTGCCATCGTCGGCTACCCGCTGGTCAAGCAGATCGCCAAGAGCGAGACCATGGAACTGGCCATCGACCGCTTCGAAACCCGTATCGAGCCGGCAGTGCCATGGCAGATGATCGTCGCCTACCGCCGCTACACCGAACAACTGGATAACATGCAAGGCATGCTGACCAGCGCCAGCAAGATCCCGCCCCTGACCAACCTCAAGGACAGCATGGCCGGCCAGCCGTCGACCCTGGTGCTGGTGATCGGTGAGTCCACCAACCGCCAGCGCATGAGCCTGTATGGCTACCCGCGCAACACCACGCCGGAACTGGACAAGCTGCGGGACCAACTGGCGGTGTTCGACAACGTCATTACCCCGCGCCCGTACACCATCGAGGCGCTGCAACAGGTGCTGACCTTCGCCGACGAAGAAAACCCGGACCTGTACCTCAAGACCCCCTCCATCGTCAGCGTGATGAAGCAGGCCGGCTACAAGACCTTCTGGATCACCAACCAGCAGACCATGACCAAGCGCAACACCATGCTCACGACCTTCTCCGAACAGGCCGACGAGCAGGTGTACCTGAACAACAACCGCAACCAGAATGCGCGCCAGTATGACGGCGACGTGCTGGAGCCTTTTGCCAAGGCCATGTCCGACACCGCCGAACGCAAATTCATCGTGGTGCACCTGCTGGGTACCCACATGAGCTACCAGTACCGCTACCCGCCGACCTTCGACAAGTTCACCGACCGCCAGGGCGTGCCTGAGGGGGTCAGCGACGCACAGTTGCCGACCTACAACAGCTACGACAATGCGGTGCTTTACAACGATTTCGTGGTGTCGAGCCTGATCAAGGACTACGCCAAGACCGATCCGAACGGTTTCCTGCTGTACCTTTCCGACCACGGCGAAGACGTGTTCGATTCGGCCGGCCACAACACCCTGGGCCGCAACGAAGGCAAGCCGACAGCACCGATGTACACCATTCCGTTCATGGCCTACGCATCACCCAAGTGGCGTGAAAGCCATGACTGGAGTTTTGCCGGTGACTTGCAGCGCCCTTACACCAGCTCGCAGCTGATCCATACCTGGGCCGACATGGCCGGGTTGAGCTTCGACGAACTGGACCACAGCAAGAGCCTGGTCAGTGACAGCTTCAAGCCTCGGCCACGGCTGATTGGCGACCCGTATGCACGCCAGCAAAAACCGCTGATTGATTTCAGCCTGATCAAGCCCAAGCCAGACGCCGCCAGCGTGGTCGTCAAGTAGCTTGAATCGCCCGGGTTTCATCCGCGCAATGCGGTGAAACCCGATTTGGCTGCAACGTTAAGATAATAATTATTCTCGTTTAGCGCTAAAGTTCCCCGCCTCCTTTCGTCTTTGAGCCAATGGCATTTTTCATAGACGACAAGGAGTTCGCCGCGATGTTCGCGCCTATTACCCGTTACATGACCTTGACCCTGGGCCTCTTCAGCGTGGTGCTGAGCCCGGACCTGCTGGCCGAAAACGACCCCGACCAGGAATCCCAAGCGCCGGCCAAAGCCCTGGAACTGGGCAGCACCAGCATCACCGCCGAAGGCCTTGGCGCCAACACCGAACACACCGGTGCCTACACCACAGGCTCAATGGGCACCGCCACCCGGCTGAACCTGTCCATCAAGGAAACCCCGCAGTCGGTCTCGGTGATCACCCGCCAGCAGATGGACGACTTCAACCTCAACACCCTGACCGAAGTGATGCGCCAGACCACCGGCGTGGTGGTGCAGCACCTGGACTCCGACCGGGTCGGCTATTCATCGCGCGGCTACGGCATCACCAACTTCCAGATTGACGGCATGCTCAACACCTTCGGCCGCATGAAGTCCGATGCCGACACCATCATCTACGACCGGGTCGAAGTGGTCCGCGGCGCCACCGGCCTGACCACCGGCGCCGGCGACCCCTCGGCCACGGTCAACATGGTGCGCAAACGCCCGACCGCACAGTGGCAGGCCAAGACAGGCGTCAGTGGCGGCTCCCACGACAATTACTACAGCTACCTGGACGTTGGCGGCCCCCTGGCATTTGACGGGCGCCTGCGCGGCCGTACGGTGCTTGCCTACCGGGACAGCCAGTCCTACCGCGACAACTACGCGCTGCAACGGGAAGTCGGCTACGGCATCCTCGAAGGCGACCTGACCGACGACACGGTGCTGGCGGTGGGCTTCGATTACCAGAACAAGCATGTGCAGGGCACCGCGTGGGGCACCTTGCCCTACTGGAACAGCGACGGCAGCAAAGCCAGGCTGCCCCGCTCCGCCAACATCGCGGCCCACTGGAGTTCCTGGCCGCTGAAAGATGAAACCACCTTCGCTACCCTCGACCACCGCCTGGCGGGTGACTGGCACCTGAAGGCCGCCTATACCCACCGTGAAAGCGACACCGACGGCAAGGTCTATTACGGCGGCTCAGGCTTCCCGAATGCCGACCGCAGCGGCATGACCGCCTGGACCAGCCACATGCTCGGCACCTCGAAAATGGACGTGGTCGACTTGAACCTGTCCGGGTCCTATGCCCTGCTGGGTCGTGAGCACGAATTGATGGTGGGTTACGGCGAGTCCGAGCAGCGTGACGCTTCGCCACACCTGCGCAGCGGTGCGGTGCCGAAGGACTACACCAGCATCGACGATTGGAAACACATGGGCGGGATCGGCAAATTCCCCGACACCAACACCGGCCTCAAGGGCGAACAAGGCAGCACCCGCCAAAAGGCCGGCTACCTGGCCACCCGCCTGAGCCTGACCGATCGCCTGCATGCGGTATTGGGCAGCCGCTACGGCAGCTGGGAGATCGAGAGCACCACCTACAACTACAACAGGGACACTGACCAGTTCCTCGGTACGTCAAAATCCAGCCAGACCCACAACGACATGTGGACACCCTACGCCGGCCTGCTCTACGACCTGACCCCGGAGTACACCGTCTACGCCAGCTACACCGATATCTTCAACCCGCAGGAAGAACGCACCGCCGGCAAGCAATACCTGGAGCCGGTGGTAGGCAGCAACTATGAAGTGGGCATCAAGGGCAGCCTGCTGGAAGAGCGCCTGAACCTGGCGGCCGCGTACTTCTGGAGCAAACAGGACAACGTCGCGGAACTGGACAGTTTGACCCCACCGGATCCGGAGACCGGTGAGCAGTTCTTCACATCCGGCGGCAAAGGCAACAAGGTTCAGGGTTTCGAGGTAGAGGTGTCCGGAGAGGTGCGCCCCGACTGGAACCTGACCGCCGGATACACCTACACCCACTCCCTGAACGGGGACAAGCAGCGCAATAACACCCACCTGCCGCTGAACCTGCTGCGCGTGTCCACGGCCTACCGCCTGCCCGGCGAATGGCACGCGCTGACGGTCGGCGGCGCGGTGAATTGGCAAAGCGACTTCTACGACTTCGCCTATCGCCCGGTTGGCCGGGACACCAATGGAGCCCTGATCAGGGAGCGCACCCGGATCACCCAGCAGGCCTATACCGTGGTCAACCTGATGTCGCGCTATGAGTTCGATGACCACTTGTCGGCGTCACTTAATATCAACAACCTATTTGATAAAAAATATTACGAGCGCGTCGGCTTCTATAACGGCGTGTATTGGGGAGACCCGCGCTCTATCAGCGTTGCACTGGACTGGAAGCTCTGAATTCATCGCTGCTAAAGATTGGAAGTTAACGAAATCGTTAACTTTCGGTCAGCGCGAGGTTAACCCTTACTTAATATCATTGGCCCACAGTCTCCCCATCCCGCCGCTGATGACAACGCGCGGACCCAACACACTTACTGAGACACTGCCATGAAATTTTCGACTGTTATCCTTGCCGGCCTGATGACCATGACTTCCGTAGCCGCCTTTGCAGAAGGCGGCTCAGAGCGTTCGAAGGAGTTCTACAACAACTTCACCTTCGTTCAGGAACAGACTCACGGTGCTGCCCAGCAAACCGCAATGGCTGACGGCAAGACCGAAAAGCCGGCAACGGCCGACCAAACTACCAACACACCGAACAGCTGATTTACCCGCAATACCTGTGCTATTCCGCTCTGATAGCCAAGGTCAATTTGGCGCCACTTGCTGGCGCCTTTTTTTGCCTTTAATTAAATAAACATTAATTAAAGCGGCTTGCTCCAGAACAACATCCGGCCATGTTGCGGATCAAATACCGAATCATCAAACCCAAACTTTCGATACGCCGACTGCGCCACGGCGTTGCCTTCAAGCACCTCGAGGGTGATCTTGCAGCAACCGCGCTGGCGAGCAATTTCCTCGACCTTTTGCAGCATCTTCTGACTCAGCCCCAGGCCACGGAATTGATCCATCACCACCACGTCGTGCACGTTGACCAGCGGGCGGCAGGCAAAGGTGGAAAACCCTTCAAAGCAGTTCACCAGGCCGGCGGGCGTACCGCCGACAAAGGCCAGCACACTGAACGCGTGGGCACGCTTGGCCAGCTCTGCCGGCAGTTGCTGCAAGCGGTCGGCCGGCAGGCTGTGGCCACCGCCCATGGGGTCTTCGGCGTAATGATTGAGCACCAGGCCAATGGCCTCGGCGTGTACCGGATTGGTGTAGCTGGCTTGCAGCACCAGGATGTCTGCGCTGTCCATTTCCTTCCTCGTTGACGGTGCGACAGGGACTCGGTCCCCATAAAAGGGCTCGATTGTAAGCGTGGTGCAGGCATTAGATGAAGGAGATTAACTACATTTGCCCGCGTGAAAGCGCGCCAGGCTCGCCAAACCGTGCCAGTTGCATCTCCTGCAGGCGGCTCAGGGTGCGGCGAAATGGAAACTCCAGGTAACCCTCGGTGTAGAGGCTTTCCAGCGGCACCCGGGCCTCGATGTACAGCGGCACCTTGCGGTCGTAGCACTCGTCCACCAGCGCGATGAAACGCCGGACGCTGTCGTCATGCACCGACAGTTCCGGCAGTTCCCGGTCCCCGGCGTCCACCCGTTCGGCAGCGTCTTCGGTGCCACGGGCGATTCGTCCCGGGCGCTTTTGCGCGCTGAGGTTGGGCACCTCGCCGAGCAAAATGGCCTTGAACCGATCACACAGCAGCATGAAATCCATCGCCGCCAACGGCTGTTCACACAGATCGGCGTAGCGACACCACAGCACGGTTTCACCGGACTGCACTGCCACGATGGAACGGTAGCCGACCGCAACCGGGTCGCTGCTCACTGCCTGTCCGGCGCTCAACTGGCGAAACACCTCGGCCAACGCGTCGTGCTGGTCGACCCAGTAACGCTGCAGTGCGGTGCCCGGGTGCAGACGATGATCCTCCCCGCCATCGACTGCCACCACTCGCATATGCTGTTTGATCGCTTCGATTCCCGGCAGGAAACGATCCCGGTTGAAACCGTCGGCGTACAGCTGGTCCGGTGGCTGGTTGGACGTGCAGACCATCACCACGCCTTCCTCGAACATCACCTGGAACAGCCGTCCGAGGATAATGGCGTCACCAATGTCGTTGACGAACAACTCATCGAAACACAGCACCCGCACTTCCCGGCTCAGTTCGCGGGCCAGGGCCTGCAAGGGATCGTGGGTGCCCGTGAGCTGGAATGAACGCTGGTGCACCCAGCCCATGAAGTGATGAAAATGCTGGCGCCGCGCTGGCACTCCCAGGCTTTGGTAGAACTGGTCCATCAGCCAGGTCTTGCCCCGGCCGACCGGGCCCCACAGGTACACCCCGGTGATGGGCCCATGGCCGTGGTGCAAGGCCTGATGGCAGTCCTGCAGGGCTTGCACCGCCTCGCGCTGGGCGTCGTCGGGGACAAAACCCTGTTCGGTGATGGCGTGCTGATAGGCGGCAAGTGGCGAGTCGAAAGTCATGCCCGGCAGTATGCCATGACGGCTACAGGGAAATATCCAATCGGGCAATCTTGCCGTGTTCATTGAGGCGGAAGGTATAGCGCAGCTCCAGCGGGCTGCCGGGAAAGCTGCCGGTGATCAGGTTGCTGACCAGCACCTTGCCCGTGCGGTGCTGCACATTCAGCACCTGGACCCTGGGCTGGTAACGGCGCCCGGTGTCTTCCATCCAGCGGGCGATGGCGGCTGTACCTACCCGGTGCTCGCCTTCGTCGAACACGTTGGCATCTTCGGCGAAACAGTCGGCCACCAGCGAGGTGTCGCCGGCATTCGCCGCAGCAATGTAGGTTGCAATAGCCGGGGCCAGTTCAGGGGTGGGTTGGGACATGGTGACAGCTCCTTTTTAGTGATTTATGGAGCCATGCTAAAGCAGCGTTGTGTCAGTTCTTGTCAGGAGTGAACGGCCCGGATTCGTTCTGTTCCATCAGCTTGCGCCAGCCCCGCAGCCAGTCGCTGCGGCGCCCCGGATAACGTTCTCCTTGCAGGCGCGCGGCGGCCACTCGGTCGGTGCGGAAGGTGCGATAGGCCCCACGCAATTCACACCACGCGACGATCACCCGCACTTCGTTGAGAAAACCCAGGGCCAGGGGCCAGATCAGGCGCTGGCTGGCGGTCTGGCTGGCATCGGCGTAGTCGATGTGCAGCTTGGCCTGGCCGCGAATGGCCTCGCGGAACACATTCAACGGCACGCGGTTTTCCGGGTAGCCGAAGCCTGGCGGGCCCGGCAGCACCGTCGGATTGCGCAAGGCTTCCTGGGCAGCCGGGTCAAGCACGTCGGCGATCTTTGCAAGCGCATTGGCCGCCGCCTGGCTCAGTACGTCATCACCGCGCTGGTCGACATACCGCAAGCCCAGCACGATGGCTTCGGTCTCGTCGGCATTGAGCATCAGCGGCGGCAGAAACAGGCCCGCACGCAGCACATAGCCCACGCCCGCCTCGCCGTAGATCGGTGCGCCCAACGCGGTCAGTTCGGCGATATCGCGGTACAGCGTGCGCTCGGAAATCTCCAGTTCTGCCGCCAGCACGGCGGCCGTCACCGGGCGCTTTTTGCCCCGCAGGACTTGCAACAAGGTCAACAAACGACTGGTACGCGACACGTTGATCATGCTCGAAAAAGAAAGGTGGTGCAGCTTAGCAGAGGCCTCCGTCAGAAAGTGTCAGGAGCAGGCCCCCTTCCCTTCAGCCGCCAAAAAAGCCCCTTGACGAAATATATGACTAGCATCATATTTAATAGATGTTGCGAAACATTTAAACCAACCACAGCGTCAGGAGTTTCGGTATGCGCAATAAAGTCTTTGGCCGTCGCAGCGGCCTGCGGGTTTCAGAGCTGGCCCTGGGTACCGCCAATTTCGGCACAGGCTGGGGCCACGGCGCCGAGCGCGAAGAGTCCAAGCGAATCTACGACGGCTATCTGGAGGCCGGCGGAAACTTCCTCGATACCGCCAACGGCTACCAGTTCGGCCAATCGGAAGTACTGCTCGGCGAGTTCATTGCCTCGGAACGCGACCGCCTGGTGATCGCCAGCAAATACACCCTGCGCACCCAGCCTCAAGACGAAGGCACCCTCAAGCTTGGCAACAACCGCAAGAACATGGTGCGCGCCGTCGAAGAAAGCCTGAAACGCTTGAACACCGACCACATCGACCTGTTCTGGGCGCATATCAGCGACAACGTCACGCCGATGGAAGAGATCCTGCGGGGTTTTGATGACCTGGTGCGTGCCGGCAAGATCCACTACGCCGGGCTGTCCAACTTCCCCGCCTGGCGCATTGCCCGCGCCGACCTGCTCGCTGAAGTGCGCGGCTTTGCACCCCTGGTAGCGATCCAGACCGAATACAGCCTGGCCGAACGCACCGCTGACCGCGAGCTGCTGCCCATGGCCGAGGCCCTGGGCCTGGCCGCGACTTTATGGTCACCGCTGGGGGGTGGTTTTCTGACCGGGAAGTACCGCAACAGCCAGGACGATACCCGCGCCAGCAAGCTGGGGATTTTGGTCCACGCTGAAAAAAGCGCACGGGAAACCGCAGTGCTCGACACCCTGCTGGCGGTTGCCGGTGAACTGGACGCCACGCCGACTCACATCGCCATCGCCTGGCTGCGGGAAAAGGCCCGTCGTTCTACCACCGCGCTGATCCCGATCCTGGGGCCGCGTACCCGCGAACAACTGGACGGCACCCTGGGTGCGTTGAGTGTGCAACTCTCGGCTGAGCAAGTGGCCCGCCTGGATGCTGCCAGCGCGATACCGCTGGGCGTGCCCCACGAGATGATCGCGGAGCGCTTCCCACGTTATACGGACGATGATGCACAAGACCTGCGCTGGCCGCCGGTTATCTAAGACCCGTTGTGGCGAGGGAGCTTGCTCCCGCTGGGCTGCGTAGCGGCCCCAAAATCTTGGGAGCGCTGCGCACTCCAGCGGGAGCAAGCTCCCTCGCCACAGATGCAGTACTCAGCCTCAGTTAAGCGAGGCTTTTGCTCACCACTTCAAACACATCGCTGGACAGCTCGCCCGAAGCGCGAATCCGCTCCAGCTCGCCTTTCATCAGCGCCTGCCGCGCGCTGTCGTACTTGCGCCAGCGGGTCAACGGCGCCAATTGCCGCGAAGCAATCTGGGGGTTGAAGCCATTCAACTGGATCACCAGGTCCGCCAGGAACCGATAGCCCGAACCATCCGCCGCGTGGAAGTTGATCAGGTTCTGCCCGGCAAACGCGCCCACCAGTGCCCGCACCTTGTTCGGGTTCTTGATGTTGAACGCAGGGTGCTGCATCAACGTCTTGACCCGCTCCAGCGCGCCCGGCAAACCATTGCCCGCCTGCACGCTGAACCACTGGTCCATGACCAGCGGGTTGTCCTTGAAGTTCTCGGCAAACACCGCCAGCGCCTTGGCTTTCTCTTCTTCGAACGGCGAGTTGACCAGCACCGCCAGGGCCGTCAGGCGCTCGGTCATGTTGTCGCACGCGTCGAACTGTTCAAGGGTCGCCGCCAGCACTTCCGGCTTGCCGCTGAGCATCAGGTACGACAGCGCAATGTTCTGCAAGGCGCGACGGGCAAAGTGTTCCGCCTCGGCCACGTACGGGGTTTTCTTCGACAGGTCGCGATTGGCCTGGTAACGCAGCCACAGGCCCTCGAACAGGTTGTCGGCCAACTGCTTGCGAGCAAACTCGCGGGCCGCGTGGATGGCGTCGACATCCGCCACGTCGCTGATTTCGGTCAGGTAGGCTTCGCTCGGCAGCGAGAGCATCTCGGCGACCATCGCCTGGTCCAGGCTTTCGTCGCTCAATACGCTGCGCAGTGCAGTGATCAGGCGTTGATCCAGCACCAGCGCCTTGCCCTGCTGATGTTGGGCGATCAGCTCCTGCAACACCTGCACCGACAGCTGCTGGCCGGCGTCCCAGCGATTGAAGCCATCGCTGTCGTGCTGCATCAGGAACATCAGTTGGTCGCGGTTATACGGGAAGCTCAGCTTCACCGGCGCCGAGAAGCCGCGCAGCAGCGACGGCAGCGGGTGCTCGGCGATGTCGACAAAGGTGAAGGTCTGTTCGGCTTCGGTCACCGAGATCACGCGGGACGTGGCGCCGGCAGCGGTTTCACCGGCCAGGCGCAAGGCGATGCCCGCGCCCTTCCCGTCCAGCAGGCCCAGCTCAACCGGAATCACGAACGGCAGTTTTTCCACCTTGTCCGGGGTTTCCGGGCAGCTTTGACGGAAGGTCAGGCTGTAGGTTTTAGCCACCGGGTCGTAGGACTCGCTCACCGCCAGGCGTGGCGTACCGGCCTGGCTGTACCAGCGCTTGAACTGGGTCAGGTCAGCGCCGTTGGCGTCTTCCATGGCCTTGATGAAGTCATCGCAGGTCACAGCCTGGCCGTCGTGGCGTTCGAAGTACAGGTCGCTGCCTTTGCGGAACCCTTCGGCGCCGAGCAAGGTTTGGATCATACGGACGACTTCCGAGCCCTTTTCGTACACGGTCAGGGTGTAGAAGTTGGAGATCTCGATAAAGCCGTCCGGACGTACCGCGTGGGCCATGGGACCGGCATCTTCGGCGAACTGGTGAGTGCGCAGATAAGCCACGTCCTGGATGCGCTTGACGGTGGCCGAATTCATGTCGGCAGAGAACTGCGAATCACGGAACACCGTGAAGCCTTCCTTCAGCGACAGCTGGAACCAGTCGCGGCAAGTCACGCGGTTGCCCGACCAGTTGTGGAAGTATTCGTGGGCAACGATCGCCTCGACTCGCTGGTGCGCGGCGTCGGTGGCGGTTTCGGCACGGGCCAGCACGGCGCTGGAGTTGAAGATGTTGAGGCCCTTGTTTTCCATGGCGCCCATGTTGAAGTCGTTGACCGCGACGATCATGAAGATGTCGAGATCGTACTCACGGCCATAGACTTCCTCGTCCCAGCGCATGGATTTCTTCAGGCTGTTCATGGCGTGCTGGCACTTGTCGATGTTTTCCGGCTCGACATAGATACGCAGCGCCACGGTGCGCTCGGTCATGGTGGTGAAGGTGTCTTCGACACACCACAAATCACCGGCCACCAGTGCAAACAGGTACGCCGGCTTCTTGAACGGATCTTCCCAGGTCGCCCAGTGCCGGCCGTCTTCGCCAGGGCCGGAAGCAATCGGGTTGCCGTTGGACAGCAACACCGGGTAGCTGTGTTGCTCGGCGATCACCGTGGTGGTGAACACGCTCATCACGTCCGGACGGTCGAGGTAATAGGTGATCTTGCGGAAACCCTCGGCCTCGCACTGGGTGCAGAACATGCCGCCGGATTTGTACAGGCCTTCCAGGGCGGTATTGGTTTCCGGGTGGATCTTCACCGTGGTGTCGAGGGTGAAGGTCGCGCTGGTGGGGTGCACGGTCAGGTGGCTGTCGCTCAACTGGTAGTCGGCGTCGGTCAGTTCCTGGTCGGCCAGGTTCACCGACAGCAGCTCCAGCTGCTGCCCGTCCAGCACCAGCGGCGGCAAGCCGGCGCCGCGCTCGGGGTTGCGGCGCATCACCAGCTGCGCGTGGACCAGGCTATGGTCCTCGAACAACTCGAAGGTCAGGTGCGTCTCGTCGATCAGGTAGTCCGGCGCCTGATAGTCCTTCAGGTAAATCATCTTCGGCTGTTCGGTGCGCATGTCTGTCGTCCTTCTACTGATGCACGGCGAGCTGGTAGGCCGTGTATTTACGAATATTGATCACGCCGGTATCGAAGATCAGGTATTGGCCCTTGATCCCCATCAGCGTGCCTTCGGCAATCGGGTTCTTGTCCAGGTTGAAGCTGACGATCTTGGTCGGATACTGCTCGATCGGGTAGCGGATTTCGATCGGTTCGATGTCGGTCACCGGTTGGATGGCCTGCAGGCCAAAGCGTTCCTGCAAACCGAGCATGCCTTCGGCACAGCTGGCGAACAGTTCGTCACGCACCTGCGCAAGGTCGACGGCCTGCGCGTCGCCCTTGAGCAGCGCGCGCCAGTTGGTCTTGTCGGCCACCTGGCTGCGGAACAGGTCCTCGACGAAGCCCGACTGCTGGCGCGTGGCAACGCGCATGATCGGCAGCGCCTGGCTGGCGCCCTGGTCGAGCCAGCGGGTCGGCAGCTGGCTGGCGCGGGTGATGCCGACCTTGATCCCCGACGAGTTCGCCAGGTACACCACGTGGTCGGTCATGCAGAATTTTTCACCCCAGGCCGGATCGCGGCAGGTGCCGGCGTCGTAATGGCAGCGCTCGGGGCTCATGATGCACAGGTCGCACTGGGCCAGTTTGGTCATGCACGGGTAGCAGTAACCCTGGCTGAAACTGGTCTTGGTCTTGCGACCGCAATGGGTGCAATGGATCGCACCGAGGTATTCCAGGCGCACGGTAGTGCCGATCAATGGATTGACCGGCACCTCGGTGTCGCCCAGGCGAAACGCGTATTGAACGGTCGGCTCACCCAGCTGCGCCGACATCTTGCTGACTGCACCACGGCCAATCTCAATCAATGGATGGCATCCGACTTGAACAGGATGTTCGGCACCGGCGCCGACTTGGAGGCGCATTCCTGCGGGCCCATGTAGCCGGTGCGCTGGTCTTCCGGCAGGTTCTGCAGCTCCCAGGCGATCACCGCCTGCAACGACAATTCACGCTGCTCGGCGGTGAGCTTGCGGCCATCGGACCATTTGCCGATTTCCACGGCGAGCTTGAGGCTCTCGTAGATGTCCGGGGTGATGTTTTCGATCATTTCGACAAAAGAGGACATAAGACTCTTCCTTAACTAAATAGGAGACATTTTGCGGCGGCTGTACAAGCCACCCAACAAACCGGTCAGGCAACCCATCACCAGGCCACCCACGTGGGCCGCGTTGGCGATTTCGCCGAAGCCGATCATCGAGACCAGGCCCGACAGGCACAGCACCAGCCACACCAGCATCATCACCAACACCCCGCGAGGCAGGCGATACACCGGATTCGGCGACACCCACTGATAGATCCAGCAATGCCCGAGCAAGCCATACAGCACGCCGGACAACCCGCCAAACAGGCCGGGACCACCAAAATAGTATTGAGCGTAGTTCGACACCAGGCTGAACAGCAGGGTCAGGCCCAGCAGGTTGATACTGCCCTGGCGCAACTCGATGCGTCGCCCCAGTTCCCAGTACCACATGCCATTCATGGCCAGGTGCAGGATGCCGAAGTGGATCAACATCGGCGTGACGAGGCGCCACCACTGTCCCGACGCCAGGCTGTCGGTCAATGGCGTGAAACGGATGTACTCGCCTGCCACGCTGAACGGCAGGAACGTCAGCCAGCTCATGGCTTGCAGGTTATCCCCCAGCAACGTAACGGCGCCGACGATGATGCTCAGCAGCAACACCAACGCGGTCACCGGGCTGTGGCGAAGCTGCTGGGCAAACCCGGGACGCCTGGTCGACGTCGCCTGCTCGGGAATGTCCAGTTGCTGGTCCGGGTCACCGGCCGGAAAGCGCTGGTACAGGACCTTCACGTCTTCACTGATGGAGTCAGGCACCCACAGCACCTGCTCCCCGGCTTCTTCGCTGACGCGATGGGGCACTTGCATGCGTTGCAGAAGCTTGACGAAACCACTCAAATCCACCGCCAGCGGCAGGCGTAATACAGCAACGGTACTCATGAAATAACCTCAGGGCGCTCGACATCGACCCAAACAAATTTACGCGGGTCCAGGCGGGTTTCCTGATCCAGCCGGTACGCCACCAGCTTGCCGTACAGCACCGCGCTGTAGTCCAGGCAGGCCAGGTTCGGGCGGATCGGCGCCGGTTTGCCGCTGCGCCAGTAGTGGCCGACGAACAGCAATGGCTCGTCGACGCCGTAGCGCAGCAGGGAATTCTTTTCAGTGGACGACAGCGGCGTGGCGGCCACAGGTTCCGGCAGCGCATCGGGCTGGAACACGATATCGCCGTAGGTCTTCGGGTCGTCTTCCCAGAACTTGGTACGGAAGAACGAGCGCGTCAGGCCGTCGCCGCCGGTCAGGGTCAAGCCGTCCGGCAGGCGCATGTCGGTACCGCGCAACAGGCGGTCGAAGGCATTGCTGGCGAAACTGCCGGGCACGGCGGCGGCTTGCAGGAAGTGTTCGTCGATGCAGCCATCCGGGAAATGCGCGCGCAGGGGCTCGATAAAGCCGTTGTCCCAGCAAGCGTGCACTACGCGGAATCGCCCGGCGTCGACAAACAGCGGCATGTCATAGAACCAGCCGAGGAAATCGTGCCAGTCTGCCGGGTGCTGTTCGAACTGGGTCAGGGTCTCGTGGATCAACCGCGCGTGGCGTGGCGTGTGCTCGCGCACAAACTGCTTGCCGCTGCCTGGGGCGGCGGGCGTGCTCCAGCCCAGCGCGTTGAACTCATGGTTGCCCATGATGCACAGTGCCTGGCCGGCCTCGGTCATGTCGTGGACGATATGCAGCGCCTCGCGAATGCGCGGGCCACGGTCGATGATATCGCCGAGGAACACGGCCATTCGCGACGGATGCCGCCAGGTACCGCCCTGCTTGTGGTAACCCAATCGGTCGAGCAAGTGCTCAAGGGTATGAGCGCAACCGTGCACGTCACCAATCAGGTCGTAGCTACGCGCGGGATCGAGCATCAGTCGCCTCCACCCCCCAAGCGGCTGCCCCAGCCCAGCTTGGTCCGGCACACTTCGTAGTAGTTGTGGTCCAGCGGGTGGATCAACCGCAACTTCTGTGCCTTTTTGCTCACGGTGATGGTGTCACCGGGGGCGCAGGTGAAATGGTTCTGCCCGTCGCAGGAGACTTGCGGGTAGATCTGCATGTCTTTTGACACCACGATTTTCAGCTCACTGTTGCCATCGACCACGATAGGCCTGCTGGACAACATATGGGGATACATCGGCACGATCACAATGGCATCCAGCTTGGGATGCATGATCGGCCCACCGGCCGACAGCGCGTAGGCCGTGGACCCGGTCGGCGTGGCGACGATCAGGCCGTCGGCCTTCTGGCTGCACACGAACTGGCCGTCGATGTACAACTCGAACTCGATCATCCGCGTCGACTTGCCGGGGTGCAGCACCACATCGTTGAGGGCGTCGCCCTGGCCGATGGCTTCGCCGTGGCGGCGCACTTCGGCTTGCAGCAGGAAGCGGTTTTCCACCAGGTAATGGCCGTCCAGCACCTTGGCCACTTCGACTTCCAGCTCGTCGGGGCGAATATCGGTGAGGAACCCCAGGCTTCCACGGTTGATCCCCAGCACCGGCACGTTATGCCGCGCCAGCGCCCGGGCGGCGCCCAGCAGGCTGCCGTCGCCGCCCACCACGATCACCATGTCGCAGACTTCACCGAGCATCTTGCGCGACGAGGTCTGCAGGCCATGGCCCGGGAGGATTTCAGCGATGGTGTCTTCGAGGATCACGTGCAGGTGGCGCTCGAGCAGAAACTTTTTCAGTCGGCGGACGGTGTCCAGCACCTGGGTACTGCCCAGGCGACCGATAATGCCGATATTGCGAAATTGCTCCATGGGGCTCCTGCGGGGTTCGGGTTCTGCAAAAAAGAACGATTATGGGCGAAAGCCGGCGTTACACAAAATCCTTTGTCGCCGCAAACCCCAGACGACAACGGTTCTCAGCCCCCTTCCCGGCTGTAAAAGGCTATGCTCGGACCATGACCCTGTTCCCTGATTTGCAGCACCTGCCCCGCCAACTGCGTCACCCCGAGGTGCGCGATCTCGCGTGGGTGATGCTCGCCCCGCCGATGCTCGCGCAAACGCCGTGGCCACAACGCCACCCGCTGACCGGCAGCGACTGGGTGCAGGCCCCGCATTTGCTGGAGCAGTGGCTGCGCCAGCTGGACCAGGACAGCAGTGCCTTGCTGCATTGGCTGAGCCAGGCACGCACCCGCCGGCTGGGGTTGTATTACGAACGGCTGTGGCAATTCGCCGTGCAGCATGCGCCGGGCGTGGAGCTGCTGGCGGCCAACCTGCCGATCCGCCAGGCCGGGCATACCCTGGGCGAGCTGGACATGCTGCTGCGCGACCGTGACGGTGTGCATCATCTGGAACTGGCGATCAAACTCTACCTCGGGCCCCAGGACGGTAATGGCCGGGACACCGCGCAATGGCTCGGCCCCGGCTGTCATGACCGGCTCGACCGCAAGCTGGCGCACCTGGCCCAGCACCAACTGCCGATTTCCGCCCGGCCGGAGAGCCGCGAAGTCCTGGCCGCGCTCGATATCCAGGCTTTTGATGCCCATCTGTGGCTGGGCGGGTATCTGCTCTACCCATGGCCGGGCATGGCGCAGGCCCCCCAGGGCGCGCATCCCCAACACCTGAATGGCCGCTGGCTGCATCAGCGCGATTGGTCGAGGTTTATCGAGCAAAGCCCGGCAGGACGCTGGCAACCGCTGCCCCGCCACGCATGGCTGGCGCCGGCGCACTACCCGGCAGACGAAGCCTGGGACGCGGCCCGGATGCAGCACTGGCTAACCGAACTGGACCCCATGGCGCCCGCGCAGTTGCTGGTGCGCCTGGTGGAAAACAGCGAAGGCGAATGGGAAGAAGCCGAACGGTTGTTTCTGGTGGCGGATCTTTGGCCGAACGTGCCGGCGCTTACAGGTTATCGATATGCCGATAGTCAATCTGTAACCCCATAGCCAGCTGCTTTGAACGGCCCAACCGAATCGGGCCGCGCTCGATGTCCACCAGCAAACCCGGGCAGTCCAGCGGCGGCAAACCCGCCACATCCTTCAGCCGCCCATCGGTGATCACCAGCAACCGCTGCTGCTCCACCGGGTAACGCTTGCGACGAGCCGCCAACCAGTGCCCCGCTTCGTTCAGCGCTGCCAACAATGGCGTGCCACCGCCTGCACCGAGGCCATCAAGCCAATGACCAAGCCCTTTTGCCGCCTTTAATCCCTGCACCTGCCACTTTGGCGATTGCCCGCTCGCGGTGAGCAACGCCATGCGCGCCCGCTGTCGATAGGCATCGTCGAACAGTTGGGCCAGTAATCCCTTGGCATCGCTAAGCGCCTGATGCCGCCGGGTGGAGGCCGAAGCATCGACAATCACCAGCCACAGCTCATGGGGCGTACGGCTACGCAGTTGATACAGCAAATCTTCGCGGCGTTGCGGCCGCCCGCCGAGCAAGGTACCCGGCCAGTTGATCGAACCTTCGGCCGCGCTGCGCGCCTGGCCTCGCCGGCCCTTGTTCAGTCGACCCGCCTTGGGCCGTGCATCCGCCCCCGCGTCAGGTTTGGGGCGGATGCCTAGGGCTTTTTTGGCCAGGTGGGCACATCACGGCGAGCACCTATCGGCAAGGCGGGTGCGGGCATGTCGCCCCATTGGCCCTGGCCTTCAGGTGCATCATTGGGCTTGGGTGATTGACCGCCAGCGGGCGGCGTTGCAGGCGGGGATTGCTCCTGACGACGATGGCGCAGGGCAAATTCCGCGACCGCTTCGATATCTTCTTCGCTGATAGCCGTCGCGCCCCGCCAGGCCGTATGGGCACGTGCGCCACGCAGCCAGACCAGGTCGGCGCGCAAGCCATCGACGCCGGCGGCAAAGCAGCGCTCGGTAATCTGCGCCAGCGCCTGGTCATCCAACGGGATGCTATCCAGCAATGCGCGGGCCCGGGTGCAACGCTCACGCAACGCGGCCTGCCGGTCGGCCCATTGCCCGCAGAAACCCTGAGGGTCGCTGTCGAAATCCAGGCGGCGACGGATGATCTGCCCGCGTTCGGCCGGCTGGGTGTGCCCGCTCAGCGCCACGTTGAAACCAAACCGGTCGAGCAATTGCGGGCGCAGCTCGCCCTCTTCCGGGTTCATGGTGCCGATCAGTACAAAACGCGCCGAATGCCGGTGGGAAATCCCGTCGCGCTCGATCAGGTTGGTGCCGCTGGCGGCCACGTCCAGCAGCAGGTCCACCAGGTGGTCGGGCAGCAGGTTGACTTCATCGACATAGAGCACGCCGCCGTCGGCCTTGGCCAGCACGCCGGGGGAAAACTGTGCGCGGCCCTCACTGAGTGCCGCGTCCAGATCGAGTGTGCCCACCAGCCGCTCCTCGGTGGCGCCCAACGGCAGCGTGACGAACTGGCCGCTGGCGAGCAGGTCCGCCAGGCCACGGGCCAGGGTGGACTTGGCCATGCCGCGCGGGCCTTCGATCAGCACACCGCCGATTTTCGGGTCGATGGCGGTCAGGCACAGGGCCAGTTTCAAGTCGTCGGCGCCGACCACGGCGGACAGCGGGAAATGTGGAATGTCGGTCATCAACTGCCTTCTTCTATATCCAACAACAGGTTTTCCAACGCCTCGCGGTACGCCCCAGGCTCCTGCCACATGCCGCGTTGCTGGGCTTCGAGCATGCGTTCGGTCATGTCCCGCAGGGCATCCGGGTTGTGCTGCTGCACAAAGGCGCGGGTGTCCGGGTCCAGCAAGTAGGCATCCGCCAGCAACGCGTATTGATGATCGTCGATCAACGCCGTCGTAGCGTCGAACGCGAACAGATTATCCACGGTGGCCGCCATCTCGAACGCGCCTTTATAGCCGTGGCGCTTCACCCCTTCGATCCACTTCGGGTTGGCCGCCCGGGCACGAATCACCCGGTTCAACTCTTCCTTCAACGTGCGGATCTTCGGCAGGTCCGGCTGACTGTGGTCACCATGATAGCTGGCAGCCTTGTCGCCGCTCAGGGTTTCCACGGCGGCGAGCATGCCGCCCTGGAATTGGTAGTAATCATTGGAGTCCAGCAGGTCATGCTCGCGGTTGTCCTGGTTTTGCAACACCGCCTGCACCTGGCTCAAACGCTGGGCAAACTGTTCGCGGGCGGCGGTGCCTTCGTCGGAGCCGCCATAGGCGTAGCCGCCCCAGTTCAGGTAAACCTCCGCCAGGTCTTCGCGGCTCTGCCACAAGCGCCCATCAATCGCGCCCTGCACGCCGGCACCATAGGCACCGGGCTTGGCACCGAAGATCCGCCAACCAGCCTGCTTCGCCGCCGCGTCCTCGTCCAGGCCCGACAGGCGCAAGGCCTCGCGCTCACTGCGCACCTTGGCCGCCAGAGGGTTCAGGTCGTCGGGTTCGTCCAGCGCCGCCACGGCTTGCACCGCCGCATCGAACAGGCGGATCAGGTTGGCGAATGCATCGCGGAAGAATCCCGACACGCGCAAGGTCACATCCACCCGTGGCCGGTCCAGCAGGCTGATGGGCAGGATTTCAAAGTCATCCACCCGCTGGCTGCCCGTGGCCCACACCGGGCGCACGCCCATCAGCGCCATGGCCTGGGCAATGTCGTCGCCGCCGGTGCGCATGGTGGCAGTGCCCCACACCGACAGGCCGAGTTGGCGCAAGTGGTCGCCATGGTCTTGCAGGTGACGCTCAAGGATCAGGTTCGCCGACTGGAAGCCGATGCGCCAGGCAGTGGTGGTGGGCAGGTTGCGCACATCCACCGAGAAAAAGTTGCGACCGGTGGGCAACACGTCCAGGCGGCCCCGGCTCGGCGCGCCGCTGGGCCCGGCCGGGACGAAGCGCCCGTTCAAGGCATCCAGCAACCCGCGCATTTCCGCCGGGCCGCAGGCATCCAGGCGTGGCGCGACGACGATGCGCAAGCTCTCGATCACCGCCTTGACGTCTTCCCAGCCGGGCTCTTCAAGCTGCTCCACGGCACCTTCCAGCGCCTGCTCGATCAAGCGCGCGGCATACAGCTCCAGGCGTTCACGGGTGTCGCCGGCGGTGCGCCACAACTGCGCGTCGATCTTCTGCAACACCACTGGCCGGCGCCCCGTCCACGGCTCGGCCAGGGCGCAGTCCAGCGGATCGAAGCCCAGGTCGAAGGCCTTGGCCAATACCCGCAGCAGGCTCGATTGCGGCCCGCGCCCATCGCCACGCGGAATACGCAACAACGCCAGCAAGGTGTCGATGCGCAAGCGGCCCTCGGGTGACTCGCCGAAAATGTGCAGGCCATCGCGAATCTGCGACTCCTTCAAGTCACACAGGTAGGTGTCCAGGCGCGGCAGCCAGATCGCCGCATCGGCGTCGCTGTCGAGGTTTTCGTCCAGGGCCAGTTCCTGGTCGATGCGGGTTTCGCGCACCAGCTTGAGGATGTCCTTTTGCAGCTCGCGGGCACGCCGTGGGTCGAGCAGTTGTGCCTCGTAATACTCGTCGGCCAGCAACTCCAGGTCGCGCAGCGGCCCATAGGTTTCGGCGCGGGTCAGCGGCGGCATCAGGTGGTCGATGATCACGGCCTGGGTGCGGCGCTTGGCCTGGGCGCCCTCGCCCGGGTCATTGACGATAAACGGGTAGATATTCGGCAGCGGCCCCAGTAGTGCGTCGGGCCAGCAGTTCTCGGAAAGCCCGACGCCCTTGCCCGGCAGCCATTCCAGGTTGCCGTGCTTGCCAACGTGGATCACGCCGTGGGCGCCGTAGGTGTGGCGCAACCAGAAGTAGAACGCCAGGTAACCGTGGGGCGGCACCAGGTCCGGGTCGTGATAGACCGCACTCGCGTCCACCTGGTAACCCCGGGCCGGCTGGATGCCGACGAAGGTCAGGCTCAAACGCAGGCCCGCGATCATCATGCGCCCGTCGCGGAACATCGGATCGCTATGAGGTGTACCCCAGCGTGCCAACACGGCCTGGCGATTGGACTCGGGCAAGCGGTTGAACATAGCCTCGTAGTCATCCAGCGCCAGGCTCTGATGACACGGACGCAAGTCGAGGCTGTCCAGGTCGTTGCTGACGCCGCCCAAGAGCGCCTGGATCAGTGCCGTTCCGCTTTCCGGCAGCTCGTCCGGCAGCGGATAACCTTGGATTTTGAGTGCCCGCAGGATATTCAGCGCGGCGGCTGGGGTGTCTAGACCCACGCCGTTGCCGATACGTCCGTCCCGGGTCGGGTAGTTGGCGAGGATCAGCGCGATACGCTTTTCGCCATTCGGCACGCGCGCCAGTTCGACCCAGCGCCGCGCCAGTTCGGCGACAAAGTCCATGCGCTCCGGCTGTGCGCGATAGCACACCACATCCGACTGGCTGCGCTCACTGCGCCAGGCCAGGTCCTTGAAGCTGATGGGCCGGCTGATGATGCGCCCGTCCAGTTCCGGCAACGCGATGTGCATCGCCAGGTCACGTGGGCCGAGGCCTTGCTCGCTGGCCTGCCAGCCGGGCTCGTTGTCCTGGGCGCAAATCGCCTGGATCACCGGAATATTGCGGCGAAACGGCCGCAGGTGCGGCGCTTCGGGGCTGGACTGGGCAAAACCGGTGGTGTTCAGAATCACCGAGGCGTGCACCTCGTCCAGCAAATCCTCGACCACGGTCAGGCAGCCGGGCTCTTTCAAACTGGCCACCGCCATCGGCAGCGGGTTGAGACCCGCGGCCTGCAAGCGCTGGCAAAAAACATCGATAAAGCCGGTGTTGGCCGCCTGCAAATGGGAGCGGTAGAACAGCACCGCCGCCACGGGAAAATCAGCTTGCCAGTCAGCCTGCCAATCGTTGAGGCGGGCATTGGCTTTATGCGGGTGATAAATCGCCGTGCGTGGCAGGGTTTGCGGCTCGCTCCAGGCGTAATCGCGGCCAAGGTAGCCGGCGGCCAGGCAACGATAGAAATCCAGCGCATTCCCCAAACCACCCTGGCGCAGGAAGTGCCAGAGCCGGTCACGCTCCTCGGCGCCCACGGTGCTGAGGCCACTGAGTTCCGGGTCCGGGCGATCATCCCCCGGCACCAGGATCAGCTGCACGCCGCGCTCGGCCAACTCCACCAGGCGCTCGATACCGTAGCGCCAATAACCGATGCCGCCGTGCAGCGAAATCAGGATGACCTTGGCGTGGCGCAGCACCTCATCCACATACAGGTCGACCGAAGCATGGTTCTGCACCTGCATCGGGTTGGCCAGGCGCAGGCTCGGGTAATCCTCGGGCAACTGCTGGGCCGCTTCGGCCAGCAGCGCCAGGCTGGAATCACCGCTGCACAGGATCACCAGCTCGGCGGGGGTTTGCCCAAGGTCGGCGATGTTGTCATCCGAAACGAAACCGCCGGGCTGGGTCCTGAGCAGATGCATGGTTTAAACGCTGAGGGCAGCGCGCAGTTGCGCTTCGAGCAAGGCGGCGTCGAGTTCCTGGCCGATCAGCACCAGGTGCGTGGCGCGCGGCTCATCGGCGCGCCAGGCGCGGTCGAAGTGCTTGTCGAAACGCGTGCCCACGCCCTGGATCAGCAGGCGCATCGGTTTGTTCGGGATCGCCGCGAAGCCCTTGACCCGCAGGATGCCGTGCTTGACCACCAGTTGGGTCAGGGCGTCCAGCAGCAGGCTTTCGTCGGCCTGGGGCAGTTCGATGGAGATGGAGTCGAAGGCATCGTGGTCGTGGTCGTCTTCACCTTCGTGGTGATGATCGTGATGGCTGTGGCGGCCATCGATGTGTTCTTCCGAGCCCGCGCCCAGGCCGATCAATACGTCCAGCGGCAGGCGACCGCTGCTGGCTTCGATGATTTTTACCGCCGGCGGCAGTTCTTCTGCCACTTCCAGGCGCACACGGGCCAGGTCTTCAGGGCTGATCAGGTCGGACTTGTTGAGGATCACCAGGTCGGCGCTGGCCAGTTGGTCAGCGAACAGCTCGTGCAGGGGGGATTCGTGGTCCAGGTTCGGGTCGAGCTTGCGCTGGGCGTCAACCTGGTCCGGGAAGGCGGCGAACGTGCCGGCGGCCACGGCCGGGCTGTCGACCACGGTGATCACGGCGTCAACGGTGCAGGCGCTGCGGATTTCCGGCCACTGGAACGCCTGGACCAAGGGTTTTGGCAGGGCCAGGCCCGAGGTTTCGATGAGGATATGGTCGAGGTCGCCGCGACGGGCCACCAGTTCGCGCATCACCGGGAAGAACTCTTCCTGGACCGTGCAGCACAGGCAGCCATTGGCCAATTCGTAGACGCGGCCGTTCGCCTCTTCTTCGGTACAGCCGATGGAGCATTGCTTGAGGATTTCACCGTCAATGCCCAGCTCGCCGAACTCGTTGACGATCACCGCGATGCGGCGCCCCTGGGCGTTATCCAGCATGTGGCGCAGCAAGGTGGTCTTGCCCGAGCCGAGGAAGCCGGTAACGATGGTGACGGGGAGTTTGGCCAGTGTTTTCATCGGATGCCCTTTGGGGCGGGCATACGGGACGAGTGGCCCTGCGCGGGTGCGCAGGAGCAGAATTCGCCACCGGATCACCCCGCCCGGTTGAAGTAGAAAATCGGTTGCGAGGCAGGTCTCCTGGCTTGGGGCTTGCCGGCGGTGATGCCGGCGCTGGCTGCGCCTTCCCGCCTTGTTCAGGCAGTGGCGTGGCAGTCAGATAAACCCTTTACAGTTGCGGGGGCAGCCGCGGCATTGACCGCGTTCCCTTCTTAGCTTCGGCCTGGGCCGAAGAACCTCGAAGGTGCAAGGCTACGCAGTGCGCGGGGACGGGTCAATGTCCGAGCGTTTGGCGCGAAGCAGCGCCAGGCGCTCCAGCATGCCTTCGCTCGCCGCCGGCCCGGCCTGGACGCTGCATTGCTCGACGGACACGCGTGCACCGTCGGCGTCCACCACCGCCACTTCCACCGGGCGCCGGGTTTTCCGGTCGACCAATTGCAGGCTTTCACCTTCGTTGGCGAAATGGCGGTTGCCCCAGCCGATGAACGCCATGATCACCACCCGGAAATCCTCGCCAACCGGCGTCGGTACGTACTCGAAACGGGGCGGCCGCTCGCTGTATTGCCGGCGCTCCAGCAGCCCCGCCTCGACCAGGCTGTTGAGCCGGCGGGTGAGCATATTCGGAGCGATTCCCAGGCTCTGGGAAAACTCGTCAAAACGCCGCAAACCTTGCAGCGCGTCGCGCATGATCAGGATGCTCCACCACTCGCCTACCCGTTCCACTCCACGGGCTACCGGGCATTCGGCATTCACCAGCGACTTACGTTGCATTGCAGTTCCTCTGTGGGGCGGCTACGGAAATTTCAGCTATCGGATGTTACTTTCATAATGATAGTTTCGTCCATGCATTGCTACCAACCTGAAATTTGCGGAGCTAAGCGATCATGAGTAAGCGAATTGTTGTGACCGGCATGGGTGCAGTGACACCGCTGGCAACCGGCGTGGAACAGACCTGGAAGCGCCTGCTGGCCGGTGAATCCGGGATTCGCAGGCTACCCGAGGCATTGATCGGCGACCTGGCAATCAGCATCGGCGGCCAAGTGTTGGACCGCATCCAGGACCCTGAAGCCGGCTTTGACCCGGACACTGTCATCCCGGCCAAGGAACAACGCAAGATGGACCGGTTCATCGTGTTTGCCCTGGCCGCCGCGCAAGAGGCCCTGGCCCAGGCAGGCTGGAGTCCGCAGACGCCATCGCAGCAGGAACGTACGGCGACAATCATCGCCTCCGGCGTGGGTGGTTTTCCCGCGATTGCCGAGGCCGTTCGTACGGCTGACAGCAAAGGGCCTCGCCGCCTGTCGCCGTTCACGATCCCGTCATTCCTCGGCAACATGGCGGCCGGGCACGTGTCGATCCAGCATCAACTGAAAGGTCCGCTGGGCTCCCCCGTCACTGCCTGCGCCGCCGGCGTACAGGCGATTGGTGATGCTGCGCGAATGATCCGTGCCGGCGAAATCGACATCGCCGTGTGTGGCGGCGCCGAAGCCTGTATCCACCGAGTCAGCCTCGGCGGTTTTGCTGCGGCGCGTGCGCTGTCCAGCGATTACAACGACACGCCGGCATTGGCTTCCCGCCCGTTTGATCAAGGCCGCGACGGGTTTGTGATGGGCGAAGGTGCCGGGCTGTTGGTGATCGAGGAACTGGAGCATGCATTGGCTCGTGGGGCGACGCCTATCGCAGAGCTGGTGGGCTACGGCACCAGCGCCGACGCCTATCACATGACCTCGGGCCCGGAAGATGGCTCGGGTGCACGCAGGGCAATGGAACTGGCGATCGCGCAGGCAGGGATCAGCGCCGCACAGATCCAGCATTTGAACGCCCATGCCACGTCGACCCCCGTAGGCGACAACGGCGAACTGGCAGCGATCAATACGCTGTTCGGTGCAAATGCCAGCGTCGCGATCAGCGCCACCAAGTCGGCGACCGGCCATCTGTTGGGCGCCGCGGGCGGGATCGAGGCGATCTTCACCGTGCTCGCCCTGCGCGACCAGATTGCCCCGGCGACCCTCAACCTGGATAACCCGGACCCCGCCGCCGATGGGCTGGATATGGTCCGGGGCCAAGCTCGGTCGTTGCCGATTGAATACGCGATTTCCAATGGGTTTGGATTCGGCGGCGTGAATGCCAGCGTGCTGTTCAAACGCTGGCAATAACCCGGCGATTTGACGCCCATCGCCCGCCCATGCTCTCCTACACATCTTGTTTCGGGTGCCCTTCACAGGGTGAAACGGGAAACCGGTGAGTCATGTTCCTTTACTCAAGGGCGTGACGAGTCCGGTGCTGCCCCCGCAACGGTAAGCGAGTGAAGCATCAAAACCACTGTGCCTCTACGGCATGGGAAGGTGATGCTTTCAAGGCCCAGGCCCCTCGCAAGCCCGGAGACCGGCCCGAAAAAATCAGATAACAAACCCGCGGTGGGCGGGCGCTGTTCAGAACCCTGCGTGCCTGGCTCGCGGGGTTTTCATGCGCTCGTGTCACCCTGAAACCCTGAAGGGACGCGCCATGTCGATCATCAGCAGCACCGCCTCTACCGCCAGCACCACCGCCACCCTTAGCCAACGCCTGACTGCCGCCATCGGCGCGTCGATCCTCGGCGCGTGCCTGGTGTATTTCGCCGGTTTCTCGCACATCGAAGCGGTGCACAACGCCGCCCACGATACCCGCCACAGCGCTGCGTTCCCGTGCCACTGAGACCTGCCGACATGATCAAGCGTATTGCCCAAACCGCAGGTTTCACCGGCCTCCTGGCCGCCTTGCTGCTGACCTTGCTGCAAAGCTTCTGGGTTGCCCCGCTGATCCTGCAGGCGGAAACCTTCGAAAACGCCCCGGCCGCGACCGAAGTGCATGAACATGCCGAAGCCACGGCCCACACCCACGACGCTGAAGCCTGGGAGCCGGAAGATGGCTGGCAGCGTGTGCTGTCGACTACGGGCGGTAACCTGGTGGTCGCCGTAGGTTTTGCCCTGATGCTTGCCGGCCTGTACACCCTGCGTGCACCGACCCGTACGGCCCAAGGCCTGCTATGGGGCCTGGCCGGTTACGCCACCTTTGTGTTGGCGCCGACCCTGGGCTTGCCGCCTGAATTGCCGGGGACTGCGGCGGCAGACCTGGCGCAACGGCAAATCTGGTGGATCGGCACTGCCGCCTCTACCGCTGCCGGTATCGCGCTGATCGTGTTCGGTCGTAACTGGCTGCTGAAAATCCTGGGCGTGGCGATCCTGGCTGTGCCCCATGTGATTGGCGCACCACAGCCGGAAGTCCACTCGATGCTGGCGCCGGAGGCTCTGGAAGCTCAATTCAAGATCGCCTCGCAGTTGACCAACGTTGCCTTCTGGCTGGCGCTGGGCTTGATCAGTGCCTGGCTGTTTCGCCGTAACCGTGATGGTCAGTATTCGGCATGATCCTGGCGGTTGGCCTGGGGTGTCAGCGGGGTTGTTCTGTCGACATCCTGCGTGAACTGTTCAACGCCGCCCTCGCCGAGGGTGGCATTGAGCGTCAGCGCATCACTGCGTTGGCCAGTCTTGATCGCAAGCGGGATGAGCCGGGGTTGCTGGCACTGGCTCAGGTTCTGGATTTGCCGTTGGTATTTTTCAGTGCGGAGCAATTGGCGCCCTATGAAGATCGACTGAGCCATAAGTCCGAGACGGTTTTTGCTCATACCGGCTGCTACGGCATTGCTGAAAGTGCCGCCCTGGCCCTGGCAGAACAGCTGTCTCAAAGCCCTGCCACCCTGCTGATCACCCGCAAAAAAACCGCCCAGGCCACCTTTGCATTGGCTTGCGCCGGCTGAATTCCCGATAATCGTCAGCTTTGATCATGAGCAATCTTCATCTGGAGGGCTGCTCGCGTGCTTTTTTTCACAGGAATGAATCCATGACTGTCTTTTTCATCGGCGCAGGCCCAGGCGATCCGGAATTGATCACGGTCAAGGGGCAGCGGCTGATTCGCAGTTGCCCGGTGATCATCTATGCCGGTTCGCTGGTGCCGGCGGCGGTGCTTGAGGGGCATCAGGCGGAGTTGGTGGTCAACAGTGCGGAGCTGCATCTGGAGCAGATCATTGGGCTGATCAAGACGGCCCATGAGAAAGGCCAGGATGTGGCGCGGGTGCATTCCGGGGATCCGAGTTTGTACGGGGCGATTGGGGAGCAGATTCGGCTTTTGCGGGAGCTTGGGATTGGGTTTCAGATCATTCCCGGAGTGACGGCGGTGGCGGCGTGTGCGGCGTTGTTGGAGGCTGAGCTGACGTTGCCGGACATTGCGCAGAGTGTGATTTTGACGCGGTATGCGGATAAGACGGCGATGCCTGAGGGTGAGGTGTTCAGTAGCCTGGCGCAGCATGGGACGACCATGGCGATTCACCTGGGGGTGAATCATCTGGAGAAGATCGTGGCTGAGTTGGTGCCTCACTATGGGGAGGATTGTCCGATTGCGGTGGTGCATCGGGCGACCTGGCCGGATCAGGATTGGGCCATTGGTACGCTGGCGGATATTGCCGGGAAGGTGGCAGCCAAGGGGTTTCGGCGTACGGCGTTGATTCTGGTGGGTCGGGTTTTGGCCAGTGACAGTTTTGGTGAGTCGTCGTTGTATCGCGCGGGGCACGCGCATTTGTATCGGCCCTGAGGGGGGATGGGGTACATATCCGTTATTTAGGTAACGGCGGCTTATGGTTCCGCTCTTACAGCGGCTCACTTTTGAACAGCGCAAAAGTAAGCAAAACGCTCTTGCCCCACCACTCGGCACCTCGCCTAGGCTCGGTGTGCCCTCACTCCGGCTTTGGACCGTGGGCCGCCGTCATGGGCCATCCTTGGCCCAGGACGGCTAACCTGGCGTCCTGCCAGGTTACCCACGCTCCAAAGCCTGCGTTCGGCCAGCGTGGTTTAACGGGGCGCCCAAGATCAAGATCAAAAGCAGATCAAGAGCACAGCGGCCTACCGGCCGGCTTGAGTGTTGAAGAGCAAAAGCCAAATCAAAAGCTAAAGCGGGCACGGTCCAAATGTGGGAGCGGGCTTGCTCGCGAAGGTCGTTAACGATGACGCGGGCATTCTGAATGAACGCGGCGCTCTCAGGTTTTTCGCGAGCAAGCCCGCTCCCACAGAAAAGCAGATCTGCTTTCGCTCTGGTCTTTGCTTTTAACACTCAAGCCGGCCGGTAGGCCGCTGTGTTCTTGCTTTTGATTTTGATCTGCGGGCCCCGTCAACCACGATGGCCGCAAGTAGGCACGGTGGAGCGGGTAAATCGGCAGGGATGCCGATTTAGCCGCGCCGGGCCATGGATGGCCCGTCGCGGCGGCCCGCGGAGCCGGGCCGGAGTGCGGGCATGCCGAGCCTAGGCGAGGCACCGAGTGGTGGGGCAAAGACCTTTTGGTTACTTTTGGGGCGTTTGCCAAAAGTGACCCGCTGTAAGAGCGGAACCATAAGCGGCCGTTACCGCAGCAACGGATATGTACACAACATACCTAACCCAAACCATAAAAAAACGGCGCTCACGGGGCGCCGTTTTTCACATCCGCAGCGAACACCTTTTAGTAGTAGGCGTTTTCTTTCTGCGTATGGTCAGTCACATCCCGCACACCCTTGAGCTCCGGAACCCGCTCAAGCAGCGTACGCTCAATACCCTCACGCAAGGTCACGTCCGCCTGGCCGCAGCCCTGGCAACCGCCACCAAACTTCAACACAGCAATACCATCATCAACCACGTCAATCAGACTCACCTGACCACCGTGGCTGGCCAACCCAGGGTTAATCTCGGTCTGCAGGTAATAGTTGATGCGCTCGTTAATCGGGCTATCCGCATTAACATTCGGCACCTTGGCGTTCGGCGCCTTGATGGTCAGTTGGCCGCCCATGCGATCCGTGGCGTAATCAACCACCGCATCGTCAAGGAACGCTTCACTGAACGCATCGATATACGCGGTGAAGCTTTTCAGCCCCAATGCCGTATCTTCAGGTTTTTCTTCTCCCGGCTTGCAGTAGGCAATGCACGTCTCAGCGTACTGGGTGCCGGGCTGGGTGATAAAGACGCGGATGCCAATGCCCGGGGTGTTCTGCTTCGACAGCAGATCAGCCAGGTAATCGTGGGCGGCGTCGGTAATGGTTATGGCGGTCATGGAAACTCCTCGCAGGCTTGCCGGCAGTTTACGCCAAATTATTACCGAGGTACAAAGTCCTAGTATTTTTGTCGGGAAAGAACCAACCGTTCGTCGCCATCGAACCAGCCTTTGAGCCGACGATAACTGCCCTTTTCCAGCCAGTGGTAGCTGGCCAGCGACCCAAGGGCGATCAGCACCACGCACACGCCGAGCATCACGTAGGCGTTAACCCCATAACGCTGGGCGACAAAACCACCCGCCGACAGCACCAGCACGTGCATCAGATAGACCGAGTAGGAACAATCCCCCATCACCTTGAGCAGCCGGCTGCGCTCGAAATAGCGTTCCATCGAGATACAGGCCACCACCAGCACCGCACTCGGCAAGCCCCAGGTCAGGGCCCGCGGCGATGCCGGCCAGTGATAGATCGCCAGCAATGCCCCCGCAATCCCCAGCAATGGAAGCCACAGCCCGGGGCGAATCCAGCCCTTGCGGTAGAGCATGCCGATGCCTATCCCCAGCAGGAACTCATACACAATGTCCGAACGATAGAATTCGCTGATCCAGCCGAAAGAAGTCCACGCCTGGCACACCGCGAACAACAACGCGCCCACCACCAGCACCCGCCACTGCCGGCGAAACAGCAACGCCCAGGCAAACAGCACGTAGAAGAGCATCTCGTAGTTCAGGGTCCAGCCGACATTCAAGGTCGGATACACCCCATAACCACCGGGATTTTCCGAAGGTATGAACAGCAAGGACATCAACACATGGGCCGCATCGACGCTCTGGTCCGGCAACACCGGCCGCGCAAACACCACCAGCAGCGCCATCAACAGCGTGTAGAACCAGTAGGCCGGGACGATTCGCAGCAGGCGATACAGCAGGAATCGCCAGGGCGGCAGCTGTTTGTTCTCGGTGGAGAGGAAGATCACCAGGCCGCTGATCACAAAAAACACATCCACGCCCGCCGCACCTTTGTCGACAAACAGGTGGCCCAGCGCCGAATCGGCCTTAAAGCCAAAGAAAATCTGCATGAAGTGATGACCCACCACGGTCCAGGCCGCCAGGGCGCGCAGTGCCTGTACTGAAATCAACATCGTCGACCCACTCTCCCAACCCTCGACACCGGTTATTCAGGTGCCTATGGCTTGGGACAGCCGTCGACGGTCAAAGGTCGATCAAAGATTCTCGTAGCGGTTCATGTCCAGCACGCCCTCTTCCACCGGCGTGGTTTCGCGGATGTACTGCGACAGGTCGTGGAAGTACTGCCAGAACTGCGGGTGACTGCGGCGGATGCCCCAGCGATCGACAATCTTCTCGAAGCGATTGGCGTCCTTGGCATTCTCCATGGCAGCGACAAACTCCGGCACTTGCTGCGCCGGAATGTTGAACATGAAGTTCGGGTAGCTGCTCAGCACCCCGGGATAGATGGTCACGGTGTCCAGGCCCGGCTGATAGCGATAAGCCTCACCGAGCATAAAGGCCACGTTGCTGTGGGCGCGGTTGCGCAACAGGCTGTACATCTCACGTTTGCCGCTGCGGGTTTCGATGCGCAGCATGGTCGCTTCCGGCAACAGGTCGATCACCTTGAGCCCCGCCGCCGGGCGGTTGGTCAGGCGGCTCAGGGCCTGTTCGGCGTCCTGCAACGCAGGGTCAATGCCCGGACGCGAGCAATAGGCGCTGACGCAACGGTTGATCGGGTCCGGGCTGGCGTTCAGGTCGCCGTAGCGGGCCAGCAACTGGTTGGCGAAGTCGCGCTTGGGGTCCTTTTCATCGAGCTTGAGGCCCGTGGGCTTGTCATCGTCGATGGCTTCATAGTCCAGCCACAGCTTGACCTTGCCGCTGTTCTGGTACCAATCGTCAAGGAAGTCATCCCGCGAGTCCGCCGGCATCAGGCGCAGGAAGTTCTGCTCGGCACCGTTGCGGATCAGGTCGAAATACAGGCGCGTCTGGGCCTGATGGGAAACGTTGCCGAACACATCGAAATTCACCGCCAACTGGTAGTAGGTGCGCTCCAGCAGCGGATAGTCGAACAGCCACAGGGTTTGCGGCACTTCGCCAATCAAGCCCTTGGTCACCGAGGCGCTGTCGAAGTGACGGAAGATGCTCAACAAGGCGTTGTCGTTGCCCGCCCACAGGCTCGACCAGCTCGGCGGCGGCAGGTCGGCATAGCTGTCCCGGCGCAACGCTTCGTACTCGTTGCGCTTGTCGCGGTATTTGAGCCAGAGGCTGAGCACGCTGCCCACATCGTCAATCTGCCCCGGCATCGCCAGCAACGGCGTGGCCTGGCCGCGGTAGCGGGCATCGGTGATATACAGGTCGTGGTCGGGGTCCTGGAACAGGGTCCAGAAGTTGTCGCGGATCACGTCCGTGGCGATCTGGCCCCGGCATACCGGCCCGCGAATAAAGGTGCGCACGAAGTATTCGGCGTTATCCAGCATGAACTGGTAGCGCGCCTTGGCCGGAATCGCCTCGAAGGTCTCGAACGGGTTTGCGCGCCGGCCCGGCCCGTAGCCCGGCAAGGCTTGCACCTGCCAGTCATCGGTATAGAACAGCGACTTGATCCAGGCCATCTTCTCGGCGCTGAACGGATAGGTGATGTGAGTCTTGTGCACGATCACCCCCTGCACCGGCCACAGGCGGTAGTACACCTGGGTGCCCGGGTCGTCGTTGGGGCGGCGGGTGTTGATCAGGTCGATCGGCTGCCCGCTCGGGGTGCGCGAGCGTACCCACTGGAAGAAATGCCCCGGCTCGCCGCCTTCAAAGTAGATGTGGGCAAGGAACAGGTGCTCGAACAACCAGCGCGCCACCAGGCTTTCCCGGGCCCCGGGCTGGTTGAACAGGTTTTCCCATTGCTGCACTTGCAAGGCTTCCTTGGCACTCGGGGCCAGGCCTTGTTCGTCGATCGGTGCGCCGGAGGCCAGCCAGCGTTGCAGGGTCTGGTACTGCTGGTCGGTCAGGCCGGTGACGGCCAGGGGCATGCCTTCCTTCGGGTGGTTACCTGCGTAGGCGTTGAACTCCCCCGGCATCGGGCAGGTGTTTTCGCGGCTCAGGCCCAGCACGATGTCGTCGGGCAGCTTGGCGTTGGGCGCAAGCGGCGCGTTATGCCCCAGCTCCAGCATGCGGGCCATCAGTGCGGCCTGGCTGCCCTGGGCGTCGAGTACCGAGTAGAAATCCTTTTGCTGCCAGGCGGCTTTGCCGAAGGCGTCATAGAACAAACGGGTGGGCTGGCTGGCCTGGCTGCGCTCGCCGTCGTACACCGGCACCTTGGTCGCGCCACGTGCGGCGCCTTCGGCACTGCCCAGGTTGAGCTGGCAGGCCGAGTCGTAGCAGGCGTGGCAGGCCACGCATTTCTCGGTGAAGATCGGCTGGATGTCACGGGTATAAGAGATCGCCGGGGCGGGACCTTCTGCCTGTGCGGTAAGGGCGAACAGCGCAAACGCGGCGCTGACGATGAGGCGAAGTGACATGTTTCCGGTCCCGATTCAATGCGTGCAGTGAAAAACCCGTCGATTCTACCGATGTAACGCCCCCGCCAACATGAGCGATATTCATGCAAACCCAGCACATGCTCTAAAAGCGCACAGGTTTGTTATGATCTTCGCCCTCCGTAATACCTGACCAGAGTAGTCCCATGCCCGATCGTAGCGCTCGTCTGCAAGCCCTCCACCAAGCCCTCAAGGAACGCATCCTGATCCTCGACGGCGGCATGGGCACGATGATCCAGAGCTATAAACTGGAAGAGCAGGACTACCGTGGCAAACGCTTCGCCGACTGGCCGAGCGACGTCAAGGGCAATAACGACCTGCTGGTGATCACCCGTCCGGACGTGATCGGCGGCATCGAAAAAGCCTACCTGGATGCCGGCGCCGACATCCTGGAAACCAACACCTTCAACGCCACGCGCATTTCCATGGCCGACTACGGCATGGAAGACCTCGCCTACGAACTAAACGTAGAAGGCGCGCGCCTGGCGCGCAAGATCGCCGACGCCAAGACCCTGGAAAACCCGGCCAAGCCGCGCTTCGTCGCCGGCGTGCTCGGTCCGACCAGCCGTACCTGCTCGCTGTCGCCCGACGTAAACAACCCCGGCTACCGCAACGTGACCTTCGATGAGCTGGTGGAAAACTACACCGAAGCCACCAAAGGCCTGATCGAAGGCGGCGCCGACCTGATCCTGATCGAAACCATTTTCGACACCCTCAACGCCAAGGCCGCGATCTTCGCCGTACAGGGCGTGTTCGAAGAATTGAACGTCGAACTGCCGATCATGATCTCCGGCACCATCACCGACGCCTCCGGCCGCACCCTGTCGGGCCAGACCACCGAAGCCTTCTGGAACTCGGTCAGCCACGCCAAGCCGCTGTCCGTGGGCCTGAACTGCGCACTGGGGGCGAGCGAGCTGCGTCCGTACCTGGAAGAGCTGTCGAACAAGGCCAACACCCACGTTTCCGCGCACCCGAACGCCGGCCTGCCCAACGAATTCGGCGAGTACGACGAACTGCCGTCGGAAACCGCCAAGGTCATCGAGGAATTCGCCCAGAGCGGCTTCCTGAACATCGTCGGTGGTTGCTGCGGTACCACCCCGGGCCATATTGAAGCCATCGCCAAGGCCGTGGCCGGTTACGCACCGCGCCCGATCCCGGACATTCCGAAGGCCTGCCGCCTGTCGGGCCTGGAACCGTTCACCATTGATCGCAACTCGTTGTTCGTCAACGTCGGCGAGCGCACCAACATCACCGGTTCCGCCCGCTTCGCCCGCTTGATCCGTGAAGACAACTACACCGAAGCCCTGGAAGTCGCCCTGCAGCAGGTGGAAGCCGGCGCCCAGGTGATCGACATCAACATGGACGAAGGCATGCTGGATTCGAAGAAGGCCATGGTGACCTTCCTCAACCTGATTGCCGGCGAGCCGGACATCTCCCGCGTGCCGATCATGATCGACTCCTCCAAGTGGGAAGTGATCGAGGCCGGCCTGAAGTGCATACAGGGCAAGGGCATCGTCAACTCCATCAGCATGAAGGAAGGCGTGGAACAGTTCATTCACCACGCCAGGCTGTGCAAGCGCTACGGCGCGGCGGTAGTGGTGATGGCGTTCGACGAAGCCGGCCAGGCCGACACCGAAGCGCGCAAGAAAGAAATCTGCAAGCGCTCCTACGACATCCTGGTGAATGAAGTCGGCTTCCCGCCGGAAGACATCATCTTCGACCCGAACATCTTCGCGGTCGCCACCGGTATCGAGGAACACAACAACTACGCCGTCGATTTCATCAACGCCTGTGCCTACATCCGCGACGAGCTGCCGTATGCGCTGACCTCGGGCGGCGTGTCCAACGTGTCGTTCTCGTTCCGTGGCAACAACCCGGTGCGTGAAGCGATCCACTCGGTGTTCCTGCTGTATGCGATCCGCAACGGCCTGACGATGGGTATCGTCAACGCCGGCCAGCTGGAGATCTACGACCAGATCCCGGCCGAGCTGCGTGACGCGGTGGAAGACGTGGTGCTCAACCGCACCCCGGAAGGCACCGACGCCCTCCTCGCCATTGCCGACAAGTACAAGGGCGACGGCAGCGTCAAGGAAGCCGAGACCGAAGAATGGCGTGGCTGGGAAGTCAACAAGCGCCTGGAACACGCGCTGGTCAAGGGCATCACCACCCACATTGTCGAAGACACCGAAGAATCCCGGCAGTCGTTCGCGCGCCCGATCGAAGTGATCGAAGGCCCGCTGATGTCCGGCATGAACATCGTCGGCGACCTGTTCGGCGCCGGCAAAATGTTCCTGCCCCAGGTGGTGAAGTCCGCCCGGGTGATGAAGCAGGCCGTGGCCCACTTGATCCCGTTCATCGAGCTGGAAAAAGGCGACAAGCCGGAAGCCAAGGGCAAGATCCTGATGGCCACGGTGAAGGGCGACGTGCACGACATCGGCAAGAACATCGTCGGCGTGGTGCTGGGTTGCAACGGCTATGACATCGTCGACCTGGGCGTGATGGTCCCGGCCGAGAAAATCCTGCAGGTGGCCAAGGAACAGAAGTGCGACATCATCGGCCTGTCCGGGCTGATCACCCCGTCCCTGGACGAGATGGTGCACGTCGCCCGCGAGATGCAGCGCCAGGATTTCCACCTGCCGCTGATGATCGGTGGCGCCACCACTTCCAAGGCCCACACGGCCGTGAAGATCGAGCCCAAATACAGCAACGACGCGGTGATCTACGTCACCGACGCCTCCCGCGCCGTGGGCGTGGCGACGCAGTTGCTGTCCAAGGAATTGAAGCCGGCGTTCGTCGAGAAAACCCGCCTGGAATACATCGATGTGCGCGAGCGTACGTCCAACCGCAGCGCGCGCACCGAGCGCCTGAGCTACCCGGCCGCCATCGCCAAGAAGCCGCAATTCGACTGGAGCAGCTACACGCCGGTCAAGCCGACGTTTACCGGTGCCCGCGTGTTGGACAATATCGACCTCAACGTCCTGGCCGAGTACATCGACTGGACACCGTTCTTCATCTCCTGGGACCTGGCCGGCAAGTTCCCGCGCATCCTCACCGATGAAGTGGTGGGTGAAGCGGCGACGGCGCTGTACGCCGACGCACAGGAAATGCTCAAGAAGCTGATCGACGGAAAACTCATCAGCGCCCGCGCGGTGTTCGGTTTCTGGCCGACCAACCAGGTGCAGGACGATGACCTGGAAGTCTACGGCGACGATGGTCAGCCGATTGCCAGGCTGCACCACCTGCGCCAGCAGATCATCAAGACCGACGGCAAGCCGAACTTCTCCCTGGCCGACTTCGTCGCGCCCAAGGACAGCGGCGTAACCGACTACATCGGTGGCTTTATCACCACCGCTGGCATCGGCGCTGAAGAAGTGGCGAAGGCCTACCAGGACGCCGGCGACGACTACAACTCGATCATGGTCAAGGCCCTGGCCGACCGCCTGGCCGAAGCCTGCGCCGAATGGCTGCACCAGCAAGTACGTAAGGAACACTGGGGCTACGCCAAGGACGAAGTGCTGGATAACGACGCGCTGATCAAGGAGCTGTACAGCGGCATCCGCCCTGCCCCGGGTTACCCGGCGTGCCCGGATCACACCGAGAAAGCCCAGTTGTTCCAACTGCTGGACCCTGAAGCCCGCGAGATGCACGCGGGTCGCAGCGGCGTGTTCCTGACCGAGCACTACGCGATGTTCCCGGCAGCAGCCGTCAGCGGCTGGTACTTCGCTCACCCGCAGGCGCAGTACTTTGCGGTGGGCAAGATCGACAAGGACCAGGTCGCCAGCTACACCGCCCGCAAGGAGCAGGACCTGAGCGTGACCGAACGCTGGCTGGCGCCGAACCTGGGTTACGACAACTAAGTCGTGATGCGCTGACCCGGGCGTCCAGCCGGCTGGGCGCCCGGGTCAGATCCCCAGGTCCCTCCTCGCCCGCCCCGAAAGCCTGAGCGCCAGTGCCTGTTGCTCGGCAAGGTTTTCGGTGTCCAAGGCTGCGACTTCGCTCAAGTATTGGGCGCTGAGGTCCGGGTGAAGCTCCTCGAGGGCATCTACCTTGACCTGATGCGCCTGGGCCAACACCGAAAACTCTTCCGGGTACAGCTTCTGCAAGTAGCTGACCCAGTACGGGCGTTTGACCAGCTCTTGCATAAACACCGGGGTGCTCTCTCTGGCCATAATGGCGGTATACGCCTGATCGATATTGGCCTGGGTGACCCGGGACAGGTTGCGGTACAGCATGGTGGACGGTTGGTGAGGCAGATCCAGGCGCTCGGCCAGGCCGATGCGGTAGGCCAGGCGAATTTCCGCCGGGTCGATGCCAGGGCTGCGGTTGATCGCTTCGCCAGCAATGCGCTCCGCTTCATCGAGACGGATCATGCGCCGGGCCAGGTTGAACAGCGTGGTGCCTTCCTGCCCGGGCGCAAGGGCCCTCAGGGCCTTGAACTCATACACGCTGACTTCAAGATCACTGAACAGGAGGATCCAGCCGTCACCACAGGTAGCCCTTACCCGCATCGCCTGGGCCTGGCCAAATAGTTGTTCGCGCAAGTGCGGGTATTGCTCCGCCGCCTCAAGCACCGCCCACACCCGGCGAGTCAGGTCGGCGCGGTCGTGCAAGAAATCCTGGGCGTTCTTCAACTGGGAAATGATGTAGAAAAAATCCTCGCTGTTTTCGGCCTGCTTGAGCACGCTCCATACCCGGTGGCGGGCCGAATCGGCGGCAATACCCGAGAACCATTGGGCCTTTTGTTGTTCCGGGGTCAAGAGTTCAGGGTGGATGTCCGACCCGGAGCTGCTATCGGTACTGTGGTACCCCTCCAGTGCGTCTTCCAGTTCCTCGGCGGAAAATCCCAGGCCACAATCGGTCTGCTGCTGGTAGACGCGCAAGCGTGCAAGATCTTCCTCAAACAGCAGGTTATCGGACAGGTCCGTGCCCCACATCAGAGCGCTGTGCTGGGGCAGCAACGCGTCTTCAGGGATGGTTTCGATACGGTTGCTGCGCAGGTCCAGGTGGCGCAACTGCGCAGCCTGGAGGACACCCTGCGGCCACGCCAGAAGGTTATTGCCACGCAGTTCCAATGACTGCAATTGAGGCAGGCTGCTGATGTCCAAAGAATCGAGGACGTTCTCACTCAGGTCCAGGCGCTCCAGCGCGGTCAGCCGATTGAGCTGGCCCTGCAGCTCGCTGCGATAGCGCAGTTCGTTATGGCTCAGGCGCAGCTCGGTGAGTATCGAGCATTCGCCGACGGCGTCGGGCAGGCTCATCAGGCCATTATTGTTGAGAGTCAGGGTACGCAGCTTGGGAAACGCCCGCAGGAACGCATTGGAGCCCTGCTCAGTAAGCTTGACTGCGTTGAGGTTCAACACCCTCACATGGGCCAACGGCTCGGGTAACGCCGGCAGGTCACCCAGATACAGGTCGTTCAATTGAAGGACCTCGCGCCCGTCGCCCGGCGCAACCTCGGGGTGCGCCCGCAACGTATGGCGCCAGCTGTCGATGAGCCTGTCGGCCGCGCGACGACGGTCCACCGCGCTGACCCAGCCGCCCCCCTGGCGATAACCGCGAATATCGATCCAGTCGTTTAACACCCGCACCATACCCCGGTAGCCCGTGCGCCACCGAACCAGGCATGCCTCGACCTCCAGTGCACCCAGGCCACTGGCAAGCAGTTCGTCAATGCGCCGTACTGCATCGCGCGTGGACAACGCCGGGTCTATTTGTTGCAGACGCTGCGCAGGTGTCTGCCGAACTTCACTGTTGGGCACCTCTACCTCCAGCGCGAGGAGCAGATCGGGACTGTCCGTGACCTCCAGGGGAAAGTATTCCGGATCGCCCCCCGTTCTGCCCTCCGCCAGCCCTTCGCGGGGAATGCCCAAGGGTTTATCCAGGTAAAAGCTCGGGCCAAAAACCGGCAGCATGGCCGGTGCGACGTTCAACGGATTGTCCTGGTAGGTACGCAGGGCAAAACGCTGTATGTCGGCACAAGCCGGCAAGGTCAGGCGACAGCCACGCACGTTGCTGCTGAGCATCAGCAGGTCATGGCCGGTCAGTGCAGCCTGGGGGATCGTGGTAATAGCGCTGTAGCTCAGATCCACTTGACGCAGTTCGGGCAATGCCAGCCAACCTGTCGGCCAGCCGGTGGTCGCGGTGTGGCTCAGGTTCAGGCTGCGCAGCTGGTTGAGCCCGCTGACATCCAGGGTACCCACACGGTTGTAATCCAGGTTCAACCCTCGAAGCGTGACCAGGGCGCTGAGGCGCTGCTGTATCGCCTCAGTGATCGTCAACTGGTTGTGCGCCAGGTCCAGCTGTTTGAGAGACCTCAACTGCGTCAGGGACGCCGGCAGGTCCATCAGGTTGCTGCGGCTCAGGTCCAGGCCGTGGATTTGGGTGAACTGGGGGAGGAAATCGTTCAATGCCGCCACTGAAACCCGGGTGCCTGCGAGGTTCAAGCGCTGCACGTGGGCAAAAGCTGCGGCCGGCATCAGCGGCAAATCCCCCAGTACCGTACCCGACAGGTCCAGCATGACCCCCTCGGAGGCGGCTGGCGAAGAAGGCCCGGCCACCTCACGGGGGGAGGCAAAACGTCGGTCGAGGCCATCGCGCCAGTAAGCCATGAGCTTGTCTGCCGCACGTTGACGATTGAGCGGGTCCACCGGTCGCCGGTCGACCTCCACTTCCCTGCCCTGCCACTCTTCCAGCGCCTGCTGCAAGGTTGCATGTTCATCCAGCAAGGCGTGCACACGGGTCAACTTGGCGTCACTGGTCAACCGATGGCGCCGCAGGTACGCCAAGGCACTGGGCGCAAACGCCGGGTCGCTGTCTTTCAGGCGTCGCAACGCGCCTTCACAATAAGCGTCCACCATCAGCACTTCATCCACCAAATGCCCCGGGTGGTTTTTCACGTGCTGATACACCGGCATGAACGCACGCCGCTCAAACGCTGCCCAGTTGAGGGTAAGGCCACGCCACAGGCGCTCGTGGCCCTCAAGCATTGCCGCCGGCATGGTATTTATCCCGGTCGCCAACAGGTCGAGCGTCTCCAGTTTGTCCAACGTCAGAACACCTACCGGCCACTCTTTCAGGGCGCCCGCCACCCGCAAGGCAAGCAGCTGTTTCAAGCCGCTGACATCCAATGCCTCCAGCGCGCCCGTCAGGGCCAACCGGCGCAACTGGCTTAACGTGTTAAGGCGTTGCAAAAAGACCGGCGAGTAGGTCAGGCCCCAGCCGTCGATCGACAACTCTTCAAGCTTGGGAAACAGCCCAAGGCCCGTGGCAATCGCTTCGACATGGGCGGGCTCGGTGAACACATTCAGGACTTCGGCGTTGGGGAACTGCTGCGCAAGCCTGACGCCCTGCGTGTCCGCCAAGGTTTCACCGCTTACACCCAACCCTCGCACATGGGAAAAATCAGCATCCAGCGCCGGCAAGTTACCGGCCTTGCCCAGTGACAGATAGGCATGGGGTTTCAAGCCCCGGTACGCGCCTTCGCGCCAGCAATTGATCAGGGTGTCGGCCGTATGTTGTGCCCCCGCCTGAGCACTGTTTTGCGTCACCCACTGATCCAGGGTCATGCGTAACCGGGTCAGTTCGCGCTCGCGGTTGCCTATCAACTCATAGATCTGTGGAGGACGCTGGCCGGCCTGCAACAGGCTTTGCACAAACAGCTGGGCCGCCTCATCGCTGAGGTTGGGGTAAACATCGCGAACCCTGGCCGCCAGGGCGGCATTGGGTGCCTGGGCCGTACCCCGGCCGCTCAGGGCATAACCTAATGACCCGCTCGCCTGACGCAACGCCGGGCGAGCCATGGGCGCGCGTATCTTCAGCACGGCGGCCATTTCGAGGCGGTGTGCCGTGGCATACCGCGCCAGGGCTTGCTGCAAATCGACATCCGCGCTGGCCAGCGGCAAACCCAGTGACTGGCGCAGGGTTACGGGCAAGGCATGGACGATTGATGGGTAGAAATTACGACTCCCGGGGACCGGACTGTTAAGAGGAGCCCCCTGCAGGTCGCACGCCAGGAATGTCTCGCCTTTTTTGACCAGGTAACGGCGCACTGCCGCGTCTTCAGGCCCAACCTCAGCCAGCAAGCGCCCACTGGGGTTGTCGGCGCGCAGTTCCAGGCGCAGCGTGGGAGACCAGCCCGGCAGTTGCTGCAAGCAATGCAACGCCAGCCGGTCACTGTCCAGGCTGGCGAGCGCCGGCAGGTACAAGCCGGTCAACGCACTGCTCAGGCGACGTTGCTGTAGCGCACGCCGCGCCAGGTTATCCAGGCGCGGCGCAACACCGGTTCGGCCGAGTATCTGCAGGCGTTCCTTATCGCTGGCCGTACTGATAATTTCGTTGATCGCGCCTCGGGACAAAGAAGCAAAGCGGCGCTGCAACACTGCGCCCTCGGGGGACAGGAGTACAGCCTGTGGCGGCGCGCCGCGAAACAACTGCAACGTATCGGCCAGCACGGCAGGCATCGGCAAACCATCTATGTGGACCTTGCGCAACAGGTCATCACTGATGCCGCTGATGTCGCCAAGGGCGCTCAACGTTGCATCGCTGATTCCCTGGGTTTCATGACCCAGGCGCCTCAGCAAGGTCAGGCGGTCCCATTCCAGTGGGCGTTCATGGGTATGGCGCCAGGCACCCGCCTGGTTGTGTTCAAGGATCGGCTGGTACGCGGCGGGATTGTTCGGATGCTGGATCCGCCATTTTCGAGTCCGCGCATCAAAAGCCTTTTCATAAAGGCTTTCACCCAGGCGCACATACATTTTGCCGTCCTGCGCGTACTGACCCTGGGCATTGGGCTTGAGTGATGCATCCAGAACGGTATGACTGCGGTAGGCCGCAAGGTCAGGTTTCCACAGGCGCCTTTCGCCGTTCGGCAACTTCACCGGCACCAGCCCATCGACCCATTTCGACACCTGGATAGCGGGCGCCCGGCCAGCGAGGGCTGCCGCCCCGCCCAGGGTGGCCATGAACCCGAGATTCAGCGCCACCGACTCCAGGTGCTCCCACGCCGCATCCATATCGCCCTCCTGCCAGGATTCGATGCCGTGATAGACCTCCAGGCCCAACTGAATCGCCGTGACCGCCAACAACAGCTCCCCCAGGCCGGGCACCATGAATGCGGCCACATTCAATGTGTTCAAGCCCATGCTCAACCAGTGTGCATGGCGTGCCTGTGCGGCCTTTCGGTCAGCCTCCGCAGTGGGCACCGCCAGGGTTCTGGCATTGTCCTTGAGGCGCTGTACATGGCTCTCGTAGAGCGCGCCGAACAACTCCCCCTCGATCAACCGTTCTCGCCGGTTCAAGTTGATTTGCTCGTCGTAGACCTGCTCCTTGTAGCCTCGCGGGTTCCAGGTGAAGGTGTAGAGTTTTTCCTTGAGGCGCTCAAGGAACTGCGGCGCCTGTTGCTGAGGTACCAGGCTGGCAAACAACTGCTGATAGGCAGGTGAGCGCAGGTTCACCGCCAGTTCCTTGTCGAACGCCTGCATAGACGGGTATTCCTTGAGCGGGCACTGCGGCGCGCCCGGAATCCAGGCCACCACCCGCGTATCAGGCGCCACGGGAAGCAGCCCGCTCACACCTGCCCCAGGAAACAAGGGCGGGATCACGGACCGGGTCGGTGCGACACCCGGCCCGATCAGCAGCACCTCCCCCAGCTCGCAGCCCAGGATCGACAGTTGACCGAAACGTACGACCTCGCCATCCAGCAGCGGTCGCGAAGTACCTGCCAGCACTTCACGCAACATGAGAAACACCGCCGGACCGATGTCGCCCTGCGCCCATGCGGCATACAGGCGTACCGTCAGCAGGTCTTTTTGCGCGCGAATCATCTGCTCCCGCACCACGGCCCGAGTGGCAGCGGCATCGAACACCTGCGCCAGATGGGCCTGGTATTGCTGCCCCAGGTCCAGGGTGCGGCACAGGGTGGAAAAGGTTTGTGGAGTCATCGACAGGGTTTCGCTGTAGCGATAACGCGCCGCACGCGAGCCATCCGCCCGCGCCTCGCCGTAGTACTCGGTCAGCAGCGCACCTTCCGGCGCCAGGGCGCTGGTCTGTTCGAGGGCGATATCGGTGAAGTCTTCATCGCCCTCGAAGTTCAGCAGCGCTGCCTGCAACAACGAATGCTGCTGCGGGGCCTGGCGATACCGCAGGTAATGCAGCTGGTTTTTGTTGACGTCCGGGGCCTCGCCCATCGCCTCGCGCAACGCCGCTTCCAGCTTGGGCTGGGCGAATTCGACAATGCCTTGCAGCGCGCCAAGGCCCTTGGCCAAGGCTTCGCGGGACTGACGGCTGGCCTTGCGACTGTCATCGAGTGCCTTGTTCAATGCGGGCGAGAGCGGAACCTTGGTGGCAGGCCGCTCCCTGCCGGGCAACAGTCCATGTTTGAGCCGGCGCACATCGACGGCGGCCATGTGGGCGACCCACGCGGGCAGGCGTTCCGTGATCAGGGCGGTGTGCAAGCTTTCGTCCGCGAGGGCGTTAGGTGGAGTAGACATGTGCGGCTTCCTGAGAACGCTTTAGGGAGGCCCAGTACAGCGAACAGGCGAGCGCCTTCGCAGGTAGATAATTGTTTTTGTGCACCTTGGCGCCGAACCTGGGTTACGACCACTGAGGCGCGGCAGGCCCGTTTCCGGACCTGCCGCCGGGGCACAGGCTGTTATAGCCTCAGTGCTGCTCTCTCCCGCCCGGACAGGCGAATCAGCAGGGCCTGGCGTTGCTCAGTCCTTTGCTTGGCCAATACCACGGCTTCTGCCTCGTACTGCGCGCCAAACGCCGGATAGCGATCCTCCAGGGCTTCAGCCTCGCGGGCCTGGGTCTGGGCCAGCGTCGTAAAGTCAGCTGCGTATTGCTTCTGCACGTAGTCGACCCAGTACTGGCGCGTGACCAGATCGGCCGTGAACGCCTCGGTCGCCTCCCGGGCGATGATGCTGGCGTAGGCCTGGTCGATATCGGCCTGTTTCACTTGGGAAAGGTTGCGGTACAGCATGCCGGACGGCTGGCGCGGCAACTCCAGGCGTTGGGCCAGGCCGATGCGGTAGGCCAGGCGAATTTCCGCCGGGTCAACACTGGGCTTTAGGCTGACCACGCGGCTGGCGGTGGCTTCAGTCTGTTCCAGGCGGATCATGCTTCTGGCCAGCTTGAACAGCGCCGCGCCTTCTTTTCCGGGTTCCACGGTTTCCAGGGCCTTGAACTCATAGACACTGACTTCAAGGTCGCTGAACAGCAGGATCCAACCGTCACCGCAAGTCGCGTTGATCCGCATGCCGCGAGCCTTGCCGAACAGTTGCTCGCGCAACGCCGGACGTTGCTCGGCGGCCTCCAGCACCTCCCATACCCGGCGCGTCAACTCAGGGCGGTCGGTGATGAAGTCCTGGGCGTTTTTCAGCTGGGAAATGATGTAGAAGAAATCCTCACTGTCGTCAGCGCTCTTGAGCGACTCCCAGACTGCGTGTTTGCTGGAGTCGGCCGCCACGCCAGCAAACCACTGGGCCTTCTGTGCTGCGGGCGTCAGCAGCTCCGGATGCAGCTCACCGCTCAGATCCGCTTCCTCGTGACTGGTACTGAGGAGGAAGCCATCGAGCTCGCGATCAATTTGCTCCCGGGTATAGCCCAGGCCGAACCCCGTTTCCTCGAGGAAGTCGCTCAGGCGCTCGAACACGCGTTCTTCCAGCCCGTTGTCCGTCAGGTTGGTGTTGCTCATCAGGAGGTTGTGGCGAGGTAACAGGGCATCGTCCGGGATGGTCTCGATCTGGTTATTGCTGAGGTCGAGGGTGCGCAGTCGCGGCAGTTCCAATGCCCCGGCCGGCCATTCCTCCAGGACGTTGTTGTGCAGGTCCAGGTTTGTCAGCCCGCGCAGGCCGCTGACATCCAGGCTGGCCAGGGTGTTTTCGCCAAGGTCGAGCCATTCCAGCGCACTTAACGGGCCGAGCAGTGCCTGTAGCTCCACAGCGTCGCGCAAATCATTGTAGGTGGCTTCGAGATGAGTCAGCGCCGTGTATTGGTTGATCACCTCGGGCAGGTGCGCCAGGCCATTCTTGTTGAGCACAAGCCGGCGCAGGTGGGGGAAACTGCCCAGGAACCCATTGGACCCCTGCTCCGTCAGCTTCACCTCGGTGAGGTCGAGCACGCTGACGTGGCTCATTGAAGCCGGCAACGTCGGCAGGTCGCCCAGATACAACCCGGACAGGTCCAGTACCTCGCGCCCGTCCACCGGCGGCACCTCGGGCCGGGCACGCAGGTTGTGGCGCCAGCTTTCAAGGAGCCGGCCGGCGGCACGACGACGGTCGAGGGCACTGACCCAGCCGCCCCCCTCGCGATAACCCTCGATGTCGATCCAACTGTTCAACACCCGGCTCAAGCGTTGATGCTCGGCGCGCAACTGCACCAGGCGTGTGTCGACGCCGGTGGCGCCCAGGCCGGCGGCCAGCCATTCATCAATGCGCGCCACCGCCTGGGCACTGCTCAAGGCAGGATCCAGTTGTTGCAGGCGCGCCGCCGGAGTGAGGCGTGCTTGCGCGTCGACGTTCTCGACGTGCAGGGGCAACAGCAACTGGCCGGGGTCGTCGGTGACCCTGACCGGGAAATACTCCGGATCGCCGCCGGTCCGGCCGATGCGCAGCTGTTCCTGGGGAATGCCCAGCGGCTTGTGCAGGTAGATTTCCGGCCCCACCAACGGCAGTAATTCCACATCAAGGCCCAATGGATTTTCCCGCAGGGTGCGTTGCGCAAAGGCCAGGATGTCGGCGCAGGCCCGGGCAGTCAGTCGGCAACCCCGCAGGTTGCTCTTGAGCATCAGCGTGTCGTGGCCGGTGAGCGCCTGGGCGGGCACCCGGGTGATAGCGCTGTGGCTCAGGTCCAGGCTTTCCAGGACTGGCAAGTCCAGGACACCCTCAGGCCATTCGGTGATTCCAGTGCGGCTGAGGTTCAAGTGGCGCAAGGCGTTGAGGCCACGCAGATCCAGGCTCGCGACACGGTTGTATTGCAAGTCCAGGGTTTCAAGAGCCGTCAGGCGGCTCAAGCGTTGCTGGATGGACGGGATGATGCTCAGTTGGTTGTGGGAAAGATCCAACTGGCGCAGGGCGGTGAAGTTGTCCAGGGCCGACGGCAGCTGTGCCAGGTTGCTGGCACTGAGGTTCAAGTCTTCAATGGCGTTGAATGCGCCGAGAAAGTCATTCAGCGCCTCAATCGAAACCCGGGTGCCGCTCAGGTTGACCTGTTTGACATGGGCGAACGCGGCCGCCGGCAACCCGGGCAAGTCGCCCAGCACGCCCCCCGACAGGTTCAGTGTGGCGGTCGGCAGGTTGGAGCGCGCCGACATGCCCGACGGCGCAAGCCGCGGCCCCAGGCCTTCACGCCAACTGTCCAGGAGCCGCTCGGCGGCGCGCTGGCGGTAAAAGACATCCACCTGCCGGCGGTCAACCCGCAACTCCCTGGCCGCCCACTCCTCCAGGTCCCGGCTCAGGGCGAGCTGTTCGTCGAGTACCTGGTGAGTGCGAGCCAGTATCTGTTCAGTGGTCAGACCCTGCTGCCGGAACTGAGAGACAACGTCTATGCCAAACCCCCAGTGCACATTTTTCAAGCGGTCCATCACGCCTTCACAGTAACCCTGCACCAGGGCTTGCTCATTGAGCAGGTGAGCCGGATTGCCCCGCACATGTTCATACACCGCCATGAATTCCCGGCGGTCAAACGCGGCCCACCGCAGGTTCAGGCCGCGCCACAATCGTTCATGCCCGATGAGCATCGACGGGGGTACCGAACGGATGTTTGTTCGCCACAGGTCGAGCCTCTCAAGGTGCTCAAGTGACGTCACCCCCTGTGGCCACTCCTGCACCGAGCCCTCCATGCGCAACGAGCGCAGGTGCGTGAGGGGGCTGACGTCCAGGTTTTGCGAAAGCCCCGCGACGGACAGGTTGCGCAAGCGCTCCATTGCCCCCAGGCGTTGAATGAAGGGGACCGAATAGGCCACGTCCCGACCATTCAACGTCAGTTGGTTGAGATCGACGAAGCGGTTCAGCCCGTCGACCAGTCCGGTGCCCGGCGTTGCGTCAAAAAACACCTCAAGGTGTCGCACCCGGGAAAACTGATCGGCCAGGCGCACGCCCTGATCACCCAACAAAAGCTCGGCATGTGCGCTCAGCGCCTGCACATGGGAAAAGTCTGCACTCAGGCGCGGAAGGTCCGTCACGCTGCCCAACGACAGAATGCTCTGGGGCGGCCGCTCGCGGTAAATGCCCTGGCGCCAGCAACCGATGATGTCAGCCGCTACCCGTTGTTGCTGGCTGGCCCCGCCCGCCTGCCCGGCAGCAGCGGCGGTCCATTGATCAAGTTCTGCCTGCAACAGGTCGAACTCACGCTGGCGGTTTCCCAATAGGGTGAAGATCTGTTGGACGCTTTCACCGGCCTGCAATCGGCTCAGGACAAAATCGCTGGCCTGCCCGGCGTTGAGGTTCGGATAGAGCGCCTGCACCCTCGCCGTCAGCGATACATCCACTCCAAAGCCTTTGCCCCGACCGCTCAACGGGTAACCCAGGACGCCCCCCGCCCCCGTCAACACGGGTCGCGAACGCGGTGCGCGCAGGCCGAGCACATTGGACATTTGGCTACGGCGGCGGGTGGCATAACTGGCCACCGCCTGTTGCAGTTCCCGGTCCAGGGTCGCCACGGGCATGTCCAGGCCAGGTCGGGCCGCAGCGGGGATCGCATGCACGACGGACTGGAAGAAATTACGCCGCCCGGTGGTCCGGCTGTTCAGCGCGACACCGCGCTCGTCGTAGGCCTGGAAGGCTTCGCCCTGCTTGACCAGGTATCTGCGCAGCGGCGCATCTTGCGGGCCAATGCTGTTCAGTAACGGTCCTTCGACAGCCTGAAAGCGCACTTCCAGGCGCAGATTGGTGGGCCAGCCCGGCAAGTGTTGCAGGCAATGCAGGGCCAGGCGGTCAGTGTCGGCACCGGCGTCGGCCTGACGATGCAGCCCCGCCAGGGCACGGCTCAGGCGGCCTTGTTGGACTGCGCGGCGAGCGGCATTGTCCAGGCGCGCCGAGGCTCCACGCTGACTGCGCAGTTGCAAGCGCTCCTGTTCGCTGGCGGTATCAAGAATTTCCTGGATGGCTCGCCTCGACAATCCAGGGAAGCGCCGTTGCAGCACCGCCTCTTCGCCAGCCAGCGGCGCCGTATCCGCCACTGGCTGGCTGCGGAACTGCTCCAGGGTATCGGCCAGCACGGCGGGCAGCGGCCTGCCTTCGATATACGCCTTGCGCAACACGTCATCCTGGACCCCACTGATATCCCCAATAATGCCCAGTGTCGTATCAGAGAATTCTTCAGTGGCGGGCCCCAGTCGTCGCAACAGGGTCAGGCGGTCCCATTTGAAGGGCTGCTCATGCACATGCCGCCAGGCACCGGCGTTGTTGTGTTCAAGGATCGGTTGGTAAGCCTCGGGATTTTCCGGGTGTTTGATCCGCCACTTGCGGATTCGGCTGTCGAAGACCTTTTCATGCAGGTTTTCGCCGATACGCACATAAATCTTGCCGCCTGTCTCGTACTGGCCCCGGGCATTGGGCTTGACAGCCGGGGCCAGCACCACCTCGCTGCGGTACGGCGCCAGGTCCGGTTTCCACAGCCGAGCCTCACCACTGGGCAGTTTGACCGGTACCAGGCCATCCACCCAGCGGGACACCTGGATTTTCGGCGCGCGACCGGCCAGGGCCGTCGAACCGCCGAGGGCGGCCATGAAGGCCATGTTCAGCGCCACCGACTCCAGATGTCCCCAGGCGGCATCCATGTCCCCTTCCTTCCACGCCTCGATGCCATGGTAGACCTCCAGGCCCAGCTGCACAGCCGTAACCGCCAGCATCACCTCCCCCAGGCCGGGCACGACAAAGGCCGCCACGTTCAGCACATTCAAGCCAATACTCAGCCAATGTTCGTGGCGTTCCTGGGCAGCCTTGCGATCCGCCTCGGCGGTGGGTACGGCGAGCGTTCTGGCGTTATCTTTCAGGCGTTGCAGGTGGTTGTCATAGAGTGCTCCGAACAGCTCGCCACTGATCAGGCTTTCGCGGCGCGCCAGGTTGATGTTCGGGTCGTAGATCTGCTCCATGTAGCCTCTGGAATTCCACTCGAAGGTAAAGAGCTTGGTCTTCAGTCGTTGCAGGAAAGCCGGGGCTTCGTCTTGCGGCACCAGGCTGGCAAACAGCCGCTGATACTCCGGGGAGCGCAGGTTGATCGCCAGTTCCGCCTCGAACGCCTTTATCGACGGGTATTCCTTGAGCGGGTACAACGGCGCACCGGGGATCCACGCCACCAGCCGCTGGTCGGCCGCGGCCGGCACCAGCAACTCCCCTAGCGAGGCGCCGGGCACCAGCACAGTGCCCCAGCCCAACGGCTGCCGGGCATCTGCCATCGCGCCGACGCCCGGCCCGATCAGTACGACTTCACCCACCTTGCAGCCGAGAATCGCCAATTGGCTGCAGGCAACGGGCTTGCCATCCAACTGCGGCCGTTCGGTACCGGCCAGCAAGGCGTTGAGCATGGCATAGGCACTGTCGCTGACTTCGTTCTTCATCCGCGCCGTGTGCAGCCTGACGGCCAGCAGTTTCTTGTGCGCGTCGATCATTTGCTCGCGCACCACGGCCTTGGTGCCCGCCTCCTCGAACACTTGTTGCAAATGCGCCTGGTATTGCCGGCCCAGGTCCAGCGTGCGGCAGAGCGCAGCAAACTGGTCCGGGGTGACGGCGAGCTTTTCGCGGTAGCGATAGCGGGCCCGGCGTGAATGGTCGTTCAGAATTTCGCCGTAGTACTCGGTGAACAACGCCCCTTCGGGGGCCAGCGCGCTGGTTTGCTCAAGGGCGATATCGGCAAAGTCTTCATTGCCTTCAAAGTTGAGCAATGCCGCCTGCAACAGCGAATGCTGTTGCGGCACCTGACGGTAACGCAGGTAGTGCAACTGGTGCTTGTGGACGTCCGGTACCTCACCGAACCGTTTGCGCCAGGCGTCTTCCAGCAGCGGCTGGGCGAACTCGGTGATGCCCTTGAGGCCGTCGAGAGTCTTGGCCAGCCGCTCGTGGGCGCGGCGACTGGCCAACTGGCTATCGGCGAATGCCTGGCGCAACCCCTGGGGCGCGTTACTGAGCCAGGCAGGTGGTGCATCCTCGGGGACGCGCCCGGGCAGCAGGCCCGGCTTCAAGCGTCGGATGTCCGCAGCCGCGCTGCGGGCAATCCAGCCGGGCAAGCTGTTCTTGATCAATGCGGTGTGTAGCCCCTGCTCTGTCGGGGCGGGTAAGGTTGGCATGCGCTCGTTCCTGATGACTCTGTTAAGGAGTCCCAGTACAGCGAACGGGCCAACCGCCAGGGCGGTAGATAGCTACAGCCGGTGTTTTGCGGGAACTTGGCTATCCTCATCCATGGGTTTGATCCCTACCGCGAGGCCTTTATGGACGATTCCAACAACAAGCCACCGACTTTCTGGCAGATGCTTCACAGCGTGATGGCAGCCGCCTTCGGGGTGCAAAGCGGGAAGAATCGCGCCCGCGACTTTACCCATGGCAAGCCCAGCCACTTTGTCATCCTGGGTATTGTGTTTACCGCCGTGTTTGCCCTGACCCTGTTTGGCATCGTCAAGCTGGTGCTGCACCTGGCCGGTGTTTGAAGCCGGTCAATGCATCAGCAGTTGCAGGCTGAACGGGTAGCGATAGGTGGCTGGCTTGCCCTGGGCTGACAGTGCTCGAAAGTCGACGCCGTAGTCCTCGCGCCCCTGCATCTCTAAAAGGCGCGTGGCGTGTGGCGGATCAATCAATCGAAAGAGCCCAAGCTTGCGCTCACGCCCACCGTACTGCGCCATGCCCAGGCCACGGGCATCGTCATGCAGCACCACCATCGCCCAGCCGCCAAGGGTGAAATGCCCGGCCACCAGCACACTCAGGCGCCCGTCAAGGCGCGCCTGCAACACTTCGGGCGAACTGTTGACCGCGCTGAACAACACGTCCCTGCCCGGCGTGCGCCCGCTGCCTTTGAGTGCATCCATTGCCCCCAGCGCCATTTCATCGCTGGCCGCCCACACCAGCGCGGTCTGCGGGTAGCGTTTGAATAACTGCGTGGCCTGGTCGAAAGCGCGCTGGCGACTCCACTCGCCATACACCAACTGGCGCAGGCGCACCTGCGGATGATCCGCCAGGGCGCGCTGCAAGCCTTGCTCGCGCAGTTGCGCGGCGGGAGTGGTCTTGGCCCCGGAGAACGCGATCAGGTCGAGGGTCTGGCCGGGGGCGACAGGCCCATGCAGGCGCAACAACTGGGTGAGCATCAAGTAGCCCGCCTGTTCGTCGTCGGCGACCATGCTGCCGATCCAGTCAGGGTATTTGCCGGCGTCCAGCAGTTGAGTCTGGTCCGCGGTCAGCGCGTTGTTGACGATCAGCAGCTTGACCCCGCTGCCCTGGGCCAGGCGCAAGATCTGCGGGGCAATGTACTGCTCGTTGACCAGCACCAGGTAGTCCGGGCGCTCGGCGCCTTGCAGGGCTTCACGGGCCTGCAACAGCGTGGTCTCGGGGTTGCGCTCGGAATAGCGCACACGCAAATCCAGGCCGAGGTCCCTGGCGGCGGCCTGCATGAATTGCGCGTAGCTGACCCAGAAGGTCTCGGTCGAATTGCCAGGGTTGAGAAACACCACCGACGTCGCCTGGGCGATGGCCCAGAACGGCATGCTCAGCACCAGCAAGCACTTGCAGAGAACCTTCAACATCGTTGCCTGAGCCCTTCGGAATGACGGCCCATGATAATGGCATCAGGCCGGTCAATCTCGGCTAATTGCCGATTGTCGACAACAAGGCTCGATAACGCCCTTTTATTGATGGCTGACCCAGAACACGGCAGTGGAAACCACCAGGATAATCAAGAACAGAATGGCCCACGCATCGACACTGCTGTCACTTTTGCGCGCTTTGGTCGGATTGCTCATAGCATCGCCTCTTGTCGGTTTTATAGGTGATTGCACAAAGACACGAGCACAGTAAAGTTCATGATTGCCCGCATGACAAATGTGGGTATCGCGATAACCGTTCTCATTAGGCCATTTGGTTATTTGCATATACTCAAACATCACTTTTGCGCATAAACGCAAACTGGTATCGTGCGCCGGCTCCGTTGGGAGTGCGCGGCCGTGCGCGCAGATTTGCCGAGAACAGGACCTATATGTACGTATACGACGAATACGATCAGCGCATCATCGAGGACCGCGTCAAGCAGTTCCGTGATCAGACCCGACGCTATCTGGCAGGTGAACTGAGCGAAGAAGAGTTCCGCCCTCTGCGCCTGCAAAATGGCCTTTATGTTCAGCGCTTTGCGCCGATGCTGCGGGTTGCCGTGCCTTATGGCCAACTGACTTCCCGTCAGACGCGCATGATGGCCAAGATTGCCCGCGACTTCGACAAGGGCTATGCCCACATCAGTACTCGCCAGAACGTTCAGTTCAACTGGCCGGCCCTGGAAGACGTGCCGGACATCCTGGCTGAATTGGCCACCGTGCAGATGCACGCCATTCAGACCAGCGGTAACTGCCTGCGCAACGTGACCACCGACCAGTTCGCCGGCGTTGCCGCTGACGAGCTGATCGACCCCCGCCCATGGTGTGAAATCGTCCGTCAATGGACCACCTTCCACCCGGAATTCGCCTACCTGCCACGCAAGTTCAAGATCGCCATCAATGGCTCGACCTCGGACCGCGCCGCCATCGAAGTGCACGATATCGGCCTGGAGCCGGTGCACAACGCGGCGGGCGAGTTGGGCTTCCGTGTGCTCGTAGGCGGTGGCCTCGGTCGTACGCCGGTAGTGGGTGCCTTCATCAACGAATTCCTGCCGTGGCAGGACCTGTTGAGCTACCTCGACGCGATCCTGCGGGTCTACAACCGCTACGGCCGTCGTGACAACAAGTACAAGGCCCGGATCAAGATCCTGGTAAAAGCGCTGACCCCCGAGGTGTTCGCCCAGAAAGTCGACGCCGAGATGGAACACCTGCGCGGCGGCCAGACCACCCTGACCGACGCCGAAGTGCACCGCGTTGCCAAACACTTCGTCGACCCGGACTACAAGGCCCTGAGCAATCAGGACGCCGCGTTGGCCGAGCTCGATGCGCAGCACCCGGGGTTCGCCCGCTGGCGCACCCGCAACACCCTGGCCCACAAAAAGCCGGGCTATGTGGCCGTGACCCTGTCGCTGAAACCTACCGGTGTTGCACCGGGTGACATCACCGACAAGCAACTGGACGGCGTCGCCGACCTGGCCGAGCGCTACAGCTTCGGCCAACTGCGCACCTCCCACGAGCAGAACATCATCCTCGCCGATGTTGAACAGTCTCAACTGTTCACCCTGTGGGGCGAGCTGCGCGAGCAGGGTTTTGCCACGCCGAACATCGGCTTGCTGACCGACATCATCTGCTGCCCGGGCGGCGACTTCTGCTCCCTGGCCAACGCCAAGTCGATCCCGATTGCCGAATCGATCCAGCGCCGTTTCGACGACCTGGACTACCTGTTCGACATCGGCGAGCTGGACCTGAACATCTCCGGTTGCATGAACGCCTGTGGTCACCACCACGTCGGCCACATCGGCATCCTGGGCGTGGACAAGAAAGGCGAAGAATTCTACCAAGTGTCCCTGGGTGGCAGCGCCAGCCGCGATGCGAGCCTGGGCAAGATCCTCGGCCCGTCCTTCGCCCAGGAAGCCATGCCTGACGTGATCGGCAAGCTGATCGACGTGTACGTTGAACAGCGCACCGAAGATGAGCGTTTCATCGACACTTACCAGCGCATCGGCATTGACCTGTTCAAGGAGCGCGTCTATGCAGCGAATCATTAAGAACAACGAAGTCCTCGACGAAACCTGGCACCTGCTGCCCAAGGACGCGAGCTTCGATGGCATCTCCAACTGCGACGACCTGATCGTGCCACTGGCCCTGTGGCGCGAGCACGCTCACGCCCTCAAGGCCCGCGACGGCGGCCTGGGTGTGTGGCTGGACGCCGATGAAGAAGCCGAAGAGATCGGTGATGACGTGGAGCACTTCCAGGTCATCGCCCTGAACTTCCCGGCCTTCACCGACGGTCGCAACTACTCCAACGCCCGCCTGCTGCGTGACCGTTATGGTTACAAGGGCGAGCTGCGGGCGATTGGCGATGTGCTGCGCGACCAGTTGTTCTACCTGCGCCGCTGCGGGTTCGATGCCTTCGCCTTGCGCGCGGACAAAGACCCGTATGAAGCGCTGGAAAGCCTCAAGGATTTCTCGGTGACGTACCAGGCCGCGACGGATGAACCGTTGCCGTTGTTCCGCCGCCGGTAAGCTCGCGTCAATAAAAAGCCCCGACCAGTCGGGGCTTTTTGCATTCAGGCGGTGGGTTGCAACGCGAGTTGCACTGCACCATCGACACTCAACCCGCTGATCAGCACCTGGGGCGCACACGCCTCAGGCAGCGTCTGCAACACCTCCTGCGCCTCATGCCGTACGCGGGCCAGCACCAGGCATTTGCCCTCCCCTCGCACCTGTACGAAAAAAGCCTGCAACGCCTCGATGCTGGTGCCGTCCAGGTCGGGGGATTCTTCCAGGCTGAGCACGATGGTGTGCAGCGGTAACGTGGAATGTCGCATCAGGCTCAACACGGCCCCCAGCACTCGCTCGGCATTCGCGAAGAACAGCGCTTCACTGGGCCGCACGATCAGCACGCCGGGGATCTGTTCGGCGCTCGGGTGATGGAGCAGCTCGACAAAATCATGCCCACCGTCAATGCGCCCCAACTCGCGCACGTCCGCCGACGACATCTGGCGCAACATCAACACCACGCTGATCCCGACCGCCACCAATAACCCATCCAGCACCCCCAGCACCAACACCGCCGCCACCGCGCAAATCACCAGCAACCGGTCGCGCCGCCAGGAGAAATAGCGGCCCAGGGGCTGCAGGCTCAAGCCACGGCCCAAGGCGTAAATGACGATGGCGGCAAGCACCGGCTCCGGCGTCAATGCCACCAGCGGCAGCACCGTCAGCACGATCGCCAACACCACCAGCGCCGCCACGACTCCCGCCAGCCGCGAGTTGGCGCCCGCCGCCTCATTGGCCGATGTCGCCGAATACCCGGCGCCAGTGGGCATGCCCTGGAACAGCCCGGACAGCAGGTTGGCGGCCCCCAGCGCCAGCAGGTCACGGTTGGATGACACGCGATCACCATGCTTGAGGGCGAAGGAGCTGATGGAGCCGTAGGACTCGGCGTAAAGAATCATCACCATGGCAAACGCCAACTCTCCCAGGCGCAGCCAGTCGGCGAACGGCAATACCGGCAAATGCGCCAGTTCCAGACGCAGGTCGATGACGCCGATCAACGCCACGCCATGGGCCTGCAGATCCAGCCACTGGCCGGCGGCAATCCCGAGGATCACCACCAGCAACCCGCCCGGCAGGCGCCGAACTCGTGCGCATAGCCAGAGCAGCAGCAACGCGACGCCCGCGACGGCAGCGGCGGCCCAGTTCCAGCGCGGCAGTTGCTCCAGGAGCTGGGGCAGGAAGCGAATCAGGTTGTTGTCGGTCAGGTGCACGCCCACCACGCTGGCCAACTGCTTGAGGATGATCGTCAGCGCCAGGCCAAAGGCAAAGCCACGCAACACCGGCTTGGCGATAAACGAGGTCAGCCCGCCCAGCTTGAGCATCCCGGCCAACAGGAAAAACGCCCCCGTCACCAGTACCAGGCCCATTGCCAGGCTCAGCCTGAGTGCCGGGTCATCCCCCGCCAGCGTTGCCGTGGCCGCCGCCAGCACCGCTGCCGAGGACGATGTGGCAGAGACAATCGCGAAGCGGCTGGTGCCAAACAGGCCGTAGCACAACAATCCGGCAAACAAGGCGATCACGCCCGCCTGGGGCGGCAACGCGGCGATGCTGGAATAGGCCACGGCCTCGGGCAGCAACAGGCCGGCGATGGACAGGCCGGCCAGCAAGTCTTGTGCACGGTTCGGCGTGGTGTCGCTCTCAGGCTTGGTGTTCAATCCCTAATTCCCTGGCAAAAAAAACGGCCAATCCGCTCTCTGCGAATTGGCCGTGATCATTGCACTGAAACCGGGTGCTGTCAGGACACCAGCGAATAAATCAGCGCGGTAATCGCCACCAGGCCCACCGCCGTGACGAACACGTTGGACGCCTGGCCACGGTACTTGGCCATCGCCGGTACCTTGCGGATCGCGTACATCGGCATCAGGAACAGGATCGACGCAATGATCGGCCCGCCCAGGGTCTCGATCATGCCGAGGATGCTAGGGTTGAGGGTCGCGACGATCCAGCACACCACCAGCATGAAGGCAGCCGTCATGCGGTCCAGGGTCTTGGCAGCCGGGCGACGGCCGCTTTTGAGCACCAGGCCCTTGAGGCCTTCACTGGCGCCGATGTAATGGCCCAGGAACGACTTGGCAATCGCCACAAACGCGATCAGCGGCGCGGCGAACTCGATGGTCGGGTTGCTGAAGTGGTTCGCCAGGTAGGACAGGATCGACAGGTTCTGCGCCTTGGCTTCGGCCAGTTGCGCCGGCGACAGGGTCAGTACGCAACTGAACACGAAGAACAGCACCATCACCACCATCAGGATGTGTGCCCGGGACAGGATCTGCGAGCTGCGTTCCTCGGCGTGTTCGCCGTACTGGCGCTTCTGGTCCACCGCAAAGGCCGAGATGATCGGCGAATGGTTGAACGAGAACACCATCACCGGAATCGCCAGCCACAGCGTGTGCAGCAGCGCCGACGGGGCAGGGATGGTGCTGGCGGTGCTGAGGATGCCGCCGTTCCAGTGCGGCACCAGGTACACGGCGAGGAACAGCAAGGCGACGATAAACGGATACACCATCAGGCTCATGGCCTTGACGATCACCTGCTCGCCACACCGCACCACGGCCAGCAGGCCGAGGATCAGCACGAGTGACAGGATCGCCCGCGGTGGTGGCGCGATGTGCAGTTGATGCTCCATGAAGCTGCCGACGGTGTTGGTCAGCGCCACGCTATAGATCAGCAGGATCGGGAAGATCGCGAAGAAGTACAGCAAGGTGATCGCGGCGCCGGCCTTGAGGCCGAAATGTTCTTCGACCACGTCGGTGATGTCCGAGCCTTCACGGCCCGAGAGCACAAAGCGGGTCAGGCCACGGTGCGCGAAAAACGTCATCGGGAATGCCAGCAGCGCGAGGATCACCAGCGGCCAGAAACCGCCAAGGCCCGCGTTGATCGGCAGGAACAAGGTGCCGGCGCCGATGGCCGTACCGAACAGGCCGAGCATCCAGGTGGTGTCCTGACGGCTCCAGCTTGTGAGGGTTGCAGGTGTCGTTGCGTAGCGTTCGTCGACGCTATTGGCCTGATCATTCATCCGTTCGGATCTCCGCATTCACTCAGTCGAGACGAGTCAGAAAAACCTGACAGGCAGCGCCACGACCGAAACAGGGGCGCGATTGTCCGGGATTCGCTTGAAGAAGCAAAGACTTAGCTGAGGAATGGTTGTGCGGTGCAGAGGATTGAAGGCGATTTTGGCAGCGTCAATTTTACATTTCATAAGAAATCTATTTTATAAATTCATCACGTCATGTATTTTTAAAGCACGCCCCTCACTGGACTACCTGCCATGCCAATCGTGCGCATCGACCTTCGGAAAAACCCCGACGTCACCTACGCCAAGCGCGTCGGCGTATTGATCTACAACGCCATGCACACGGCCATCGGCGTGCCTGAACACGACAACTTCCAGATCCTCACCGAGCACGATGAACACCACTTCATCTATGACCCGGAGTACCTGGGCATCCAGCGCACCGACAACCTGGTGATCATCCAGATCACTCTGAATGAAGGCCGCAGTACCGAGCAGAAAAAGCTGCTGTACAAAACCATTGCCGAGAGCTTGCACCGTGAACTGGCGGTGCGCCTGGAAGATGTGTTTATCAGCCTGGTGGAGGTCAAGAAGGAAAACTGGTCGTTCGGCAACGGGATTGCGCAGTACGCCAGCTAAACGTTTTATGATGCCGCCCATCCCTGCCACCACCTGATCCAGAGAGCCCTCGATGCCACGCGTGTCCCGCAAACAAGCCGAACTCAACCGCGAAATCATCGTCGAGGCCGCCACGCGGCTGTTTCGTGAACGGGGCATCCATGGCATCAGCGTGTCGGACGTGATGGCCGCCGCCGGGCTGACCCATGGCGGTTTCTACGGGCACTTCGAGTCCCGTGAGGCGCTGGCCACGGAAGCCTGCAACCGGGCGTTCGAACAGTCGAGCGAGCGCTGGCAGGCCAGGGTCGAGCAGAGCCCTGATCCCGAGGCTGCGCGCCTGGCGTTGATTGATCCGTATCTGTCGGCGGCCAATCGTGACAACCCCGGGGACAGTTGCCCGGTTGCGGCTTTTGCCGGGGAGATGTGCCATGAAGCCGCCGACAGCGCGTTGCAACGCAGCTTTATCCGGGGCTTTGAAGCGTCCATGGGCATCCTGGCCGCTACCCAGGCCACCGGAACCCCCGAAGGTGACCGGCAGGCCGCCATTGCCCAGTACGCGACGATGGTCGGCGCCCTCACCCTGGCCCGTGCGACCAAAGGCAACGGCCTGTCTGATGAATTCCTCGCTGCCGCCAGGAATCTCCTGATCCCGGAAAAAAACCTCGGCTGACGCGTTGACAGCCAAACGCCAGCGCCAGCATGATCGGCCCATGAACCTTATTCAGCTGGCCCTCACCCGCACCACCACGACCGCTTCCGGCGGGTCGTGTGGTAGCGGTGAGTGGCGCGCAACCTAAGCCACCCGGATTTACCCAAGGCCCCGCCAGCAATGGACGGGGCCTTTTTATTGCTCCGCCCATTCGGCAACCACAAGGAGCAGTACCATGCCTGACATCAAGCGCCCCGCCCTGCTGATCATCGACATGCAGGTCGGCCTGTACGACGGCCCGGAAAAACCCTATGAACGCGAGCGCGTACTCGACAACATCAACCAGCTGATTCAGCGCGCCCGACACGCTGGCGTGCCGGTTTTCGCTGTACGTCACACCGGCCCTGCGGGTTCGCCCATCGAGGTGGGCAGCCCGTTTTGGCAACTATGGCCAGCACTGGAGGTTGATGAAGCTCGCGACACGGTTTTCAATAAAACCCGGCCCAGCTGTTTTCTCGGCACCGAGCTGTCGCAGCAACTGGCGGCGGCACAGGTGAATGAACTGGTGATCGTCGGGATGAAAACCCAGTACTGCATCGACACGACGTGCCGAGTGGCCGTGGAGCTGGGGTTCTCGGTGCTGCTGCCGGAGGATGCCCATACTTGCATGGACACTCCGGCGTTATCGGCCGCATCGATTATCGAGCACCATAACGCAACCTTGGCCGGGGCATTTGTGCAGCGTGTGAAAGCTGACGATATCTGCTTCTAAAGCCTGGAGCTTTACCTAAGCCGAGGTTCTCAATACGTTGCGCAGTTCGCCATTGATCGCGCTCTGCGCAACAGCCAGTTGCTCCACCAGATCACCGGCTGCGTGCGCCGTTAACGCAATCACTGGGCGGTCCCAGTCGTAATTTCTTATTACATTGATGCGGAACCCACCATGGGTATCGAAGGAGGGGTACCAGCCGACATCCAATATAAGCCCACCGGCGTATTCAACCTGAAGCATGTCCTCTTTCAACAGGTGAACCTGACTCTCCATCGCACCATCCTGCAAGATGGAGAGATCATCATGGGTGACGTTTCCGTCAATAAAGCCTAGTGAGATCAACTTGTTAACCTCCTGAATTCCTGCGCGGAAATCGGATGACCATGTATGACGCCCGCGCTTGACTCAATTCGAACCCAGTAACTGGGCTTGCCATCACTGGCACCTATGACTTGCGGATACTCCCTGAGTTTCCAGGGTTTTGCATGAGTGCTTGGCACTCCATTTTTATAGGCTTCTCGCTCAAGCTTTTCAATATTTATACCGGGCTTGTATTTGGCCGGGCCGTATCGGGTGCTGCTGACAATATCTTCCCAAGCTAGGTTTTTTGATGGGCTGTGCTTGTAGCCATAAGGGGTCCACTCGACGATTTCGGGGGTGGCAGGAACATGCATCCATGACGTCTCTGCTAAGGAAAGTCGTCGAAGTCTGCTGCAGTAAAAAGGCCTGGGACGAGCGGTCTGGAAAATCAGATTAGGCTGGTGAGAAATGAAATTTTTCTGCGGTAAAGAAACGATCGGGACTACAAATCCCGCATAATCCAAGCCTCTAATCCTTCAGGAAGAACCTTCCGATGCCCGTCACCGTTCTGGTCCTGGTTGAAACCATCAACGACTACCTGCCGATCATCGAAGGCAATGGCTTTCACGTGATTCTTGCGCCCACCCCGGCCGAACGCACCAAGGCCATCAAGACCCACGGCGGGCAGGTCCAGGCGGTGCTGACCCGTGGCCCGCTGGGCCTGTACGCCGAGGAAATCGCCGCGCTGCCGCTGCTTGAGATCATCTGCGTGATCGGCGCCGGGTATGAACACGTGGACCTGCAAGCCGCCAGCAACCGTGGAATCGTGGTCACCAATGGCGCGGGGGTGAATGCGCCGTCGGTGGCCGACCACGCCATGGCGTTGTTGCTGTGCCTGGTGCGGGACATTCCCCGGGCGGACGCAGCAGTACGGCGCAGCGAATGGCCCAAGATAATGCGCCCTTCCCTGGCCGGCAAACAGTTGGGCATTCTCGGCCTGGGCGCCGTGGGCCTGGAAATCGCCAAGCGGGCCGCCCTGGGTTTTGGCATGGAGGTGAGTTATCACAACCGCCAGCCCCGCGAAGATGTGGACTACACCTACTGCGCCACCGCCGTGGAACTGGCGCGGGCCTCGGACTTCCTGATCCTGGCCACCCCGGGCGGCGCCAGCACGCGACATTTGATCGACCGCCAGGCCCTCGACGCACTGGGGCCCAACGGTTTCCTGGTGAACATCGGCCGTGGCAGCGTGGTAGTCACCGCCGACCTGATTACCGCCCTGGAGCAACGGCGCATCGGCGGCGCGGCACTGGACGTGTTCGACGATGAACCCAACGTGCCCGACGCGCTCAAGCGCCTCAGCAATACCGTGCTCACGCCCCACGTCGCCGGCCTGTCGCCGGAAGCCGCCCATGACACCGTGCAGCGCGTGGCGGACAACCTGCTGGAATACTTTGCCGGCCGCCCTGTGCTGACGCCCGTGGCACTGCCTCCGCGAAAATAATGGCCAATAGCCATAAATCCTCCAAAACCTGACTACACTGCCTGAGGGGATACTCAGGATGCCGGTACTGGACCGGCGAAGGAACGCAGGATGGTTTGCCAAGGACCCGGCTCGGCCCGCCAACGCGGCGCAATAGGACTGATGGGTGCGATGACCCTGGGGATCGCACTGTTGTTCCTGTTGCTGGTGGTCGACAGCGGCCGGCTGTACCTGGAAAAGCGCAAGCTGCAACGGGTTGCCGACACCGCGGCGCTGGAAGTGGTCACCCGCGGCGGCGCCTGCGTGACGCCGAATACCAACGCCGCGCAATTCGCGATCCAAAGCGCAGCCCGCAATGATTTCCCGCTCAACGCAGACCGTACCCTGGCGACCACCTGTGGCACCCTGGTCACCGGGGCTGACTTCATGCGCGCCTTCAGCCCCAATCCCTCAAGGTCCGATGCGATCCAGGTCATCGCCACCCACCGCGTCGTCACCAGTATCGCCAACCGCCTGTTCATGCTGCTCTCCACCGGCCCTTTCGAGCCGACCATCCGGTTGCAGGCAGTGGCCGTGGCCGCCGTGCCCGCGCCACCGGTGGCCGTACTGACCATCCGCAGCACCTTGCTGACCGTGGACAGCACCAAGTCCGCCGCACTCAATGCGTTGATCGGCGGACTGCTGGGGGGCAAATTGCAACTCGACGCGGTGGGCTGGAAGGGCCTGATCAATACCGATATCAACCTGCTCAGTTACCTGGACGCGCTGGCGATTCAATTGAAGGTCAGCGCCGGCAACTACGACGAGTTGCTCAAGACCGACGCCAGCGTCGGCGATCTGATCCAGGCCGCGATAGATGTACTCAAGCTGGGGGGCGATGCGGTCAAGGTGGTGATCAATAACCTGGAAGCGATCAAGCTGATTGCGCCCGGCACCAAGATCCTGCACCTGGGCGACCTGCTGACCATCCAGAACGGCACCGACAAGAGCGCCCTGGACGTCAACCTGCAACTGTTCAACCTGATCCAGGGGTTTGTGCAACTGTCGAACAAGTACAACGCGGTCGCGGTGGAGTTGCCGGTGGATGTGCTGGGACTGCTGAATATCACGGTCAAGACCAAGGTCATTGAACCGGCGCAGGTTTCCGCCATAGGTAACCCCAAGCTGATCGCCACCCAGCCGATCTACGTCAGGACCGCGCAAGTCAGGACGTTGATCTCGGTGAAACTGCCGGCAATCGGCGCGGTGAACGATTTACTGGGCGGGGTAACGGCGCTGGTGGGCCTCTTGTTAGGCAGCTCCTTTGACCCCAAAATCGGCCAGCAAATCGATGTAGCACTGGAAGCCGCCAGCGGCAGCAGCACGGTCACCGGATATCGCTGCAACGGGCCTGCGGACAAAGCCTTGTCGGTGCTCGGTACCACCTCGGCGGTTAGGCTGATGGTGGGCCAGATCGACCCAAAAAACCTGTTTTCCTCCACAGCACCACTGAACGTTGACGAATTCCCATTACTCGACCTTGGGGTGAAGACCTGTAGCAACGGTGTCTGCGATCCCCGGCAACCGTATGGCGTGGGTGGCATCAGCCTGAAGATCGACAGCAGCGTGGCCAAGACCGTCCGGAACCACACTTACCTGTCGCCGCCCGAGTTGAAAAGCCCCCCGGATTACTTCAGTTTCAGTTCCAACAACGTGGTGGGCAGCTTGAGCAACACCCTCAATGGCATCCAGTTGATCAACCATCCACCGACACAGGGCGGACTGATTGGGCTGGTGCTGAACCTGGTGGTCGGCCTGATCACCGGCGTACTGAATCTGCTCAGCGGCATCATCTCCGGACTGCTCAGCCCGCTCCTCGACCCGCTGGTCAATAACCTGCTCGCCGGCCTGGGCATCGACCTGGCAAAAGTCGAAATCGGTGCCAACCTGTCCTGCAACCCCGGCGGGCGCGCAGTTCTGGTGATCTGAGCACATCAAGCCCGCTGATCATCGGCCAACACGCTAACCTATTAAGCCGCCCCAACCTTGTGGCTTGGCGGCCGCGCGCATTAGATTAGCCAATAGTCCAAGGCCTTAAGAATAAGCAGAAGGGATAAGCATGGCGCTTAATGACCAATCGACCCAGATTCGCCCCGGCGAAGAACTTGATGCCAGCCTCATCGATCCCTACCTCAAGGCCCATATCCCGGGCTTGAGCGGCAGCGTCAAAATCAGCCAGTTCCCCGGGGGTGCCTCCAACCTGACGTACCTGCTGGAATACCCCGGCCAGGAATTCGTGCTGCGCCGCCCGCCCTTTGGCCACAAGGCCAAGTCCGCCCACGACATGGGCCGCGAATACCGGATTCTCAACCAGCTCAAGGACGGTTTCCCGTATTGCCCCAAGGCCTACGTGCACTGCACCGACGAGTCGGTGATCGGCGCCGAGTTCTACGTGATGGAGCGGGTCAACGGGATCATCCTGCGCTCGGACCTGCCGCCGGAACTGGGCCTGGACGCGGCGAAAACCGAAGCCTTGTGCAAAAGCTTTATCGACAAGTTCGTCGAGCTGCACCAGGTCGACTACAGCGCCTGCGGCCTGGCCGACCTGGGCAAGCCCGAAGGTTACGTGGAGCGGCAGATTCGCGGCTGGAGCGACCGCTACGAAAAAGCCCTGACCCCCGACGCCCCCAGCTGGGAAGCGGTACGTGCCTGGCTCAACGACAAGATGCCGACCGACCACCCCACCTCGAGCATCGTCCACAACGACTACCGCTTCGACAACGTGATCCTCGACCCGCATAACCCGATGCAGATCATCGGCGTGCTGGACTGGGAACTGACCACCCTCGGCGACCCGCTGATGGACCTGGGCAACACCCTCGCCTACTGGATCGAAGCGGCCGACCCGGCCCCGGTGCAACTGATGCGCCGCCAGCCGAGCAACGCCCCCGGAATGCTTACCCGCCGCCAGTTCGTCGACTACTACGCCGAACGCTCCGGGATCCAGATCGACAATTTCGACTTCTACTACACCTACGGCCTGTTCCGCCTGGCCGGCATCGTGCAGCAGATCTACTACCGCTTCTTCCATGGCCAGACCCAGGACAATCGCTTTGCACAGTTCATTCACATGAACAAGCTGCTTGAGCAGATGAGCCTGAATGTCATCAAACAGTCTTCCCTCTGACCCTCTTCAAGGAAAAACCATGTCCAAGACCCAACTGTTCGACCTCGACGGCAAGATCGCTTTCGTTTCCGGCGCCAGCCGCGGTATCGGTGAGGCCATCGCCAAGTTGCTGGCCCAGCAAGGCGCCCACGTGATCGTGTCGAGCCGCAAGATCGACGGCTGCCAGCACGTGGCCGACGCGATCATCGCCGACGGCGGCAAGGCCACGGCAATTGCCTGCCATATCGGCGAAATGGAACAGATCACCAACGTGTTCGCCGCGATCCGCGAACAGTTCGGCCGCCTGGACATCCTGGTCAACAACGCCGCCACCAACCCGCAGTTCTGCAACGTGCTGGACACCGACCTGGGCGCATTCCAGAAGACCGTCGACGTGAACATCCGCGGCTACTTCTTCATGTCGGTGGAAGCCGGCAAGCTGATGCGCGAGAACGGTGGCGGCAGCATCATCAACGTGGCCTCGATCAACGGGATTTCGCCGGGCGTATTCCAGGGCATCTACTCGGTGACCAAGGCCGCGGTGATCAACATGACCAAAGTCTTCGCCAAGGAATGCGCGCCGTTCGGCATTCGTTGCAACGCACTGCTGCCGGGCCTGACCGACACCAAGTTCGCCTCGGCACTGGTGAAGAACGACTCGATCCTGAAAATGGCCCTGGCGCAGATCCCCCTCAAGCGCGTGGCCGACCCGAGCGAGATGGCCGGCGCGGTGCTGTACCTGGCCAGCGACGCGTCGAGCTACACTACCGGTGTATCGCTGAATGTAGACGGTGGTTTCCTGTCCTGATTCGGCTGGCGGGTGACTTGCGGTAATCTTGCGGGTGATTGCTTGCCTCTGGATGAAACATGGAACTGCACGTCGTTATCAAGGGCCGCAAGGACCTGGCCGAACAGCTTTACCAGCAATTGCGCGCGGCCATTGAGTCGGGACAACTGGTGGCCGGGGCGCAATTGCCTCCCAGCCGCTTGCTGGCCCTGCAACTGGGCGTGTCGCGCAAGACAGTCTCAGACACCTACGCGGCGCTGACCTACGAAGGGTTGTTGGTCGGCAGGATCGGCCGTGGCACGTTCGTCAACGCCTGGGCCACGCGCCGCGAACACCTGCAAAGTGCCGCCGACCTTGCCTGCGCCGCCAACCTGGCCAAGTGGCAGGCCCTTCCCGCGCCCATGGGTCACCCCAACCGTGAAACCCGCCCGAGCCGGGACTTTATCGGCGGTGCCACCGCCCGCAGCCAGTTCCCTCAGGATGAATGGCGGCGCTGCACCCTCGATGCCTTGCGCCGTATCTCACAGGACAGCGGCTTCTACAGCCGGCCGGAAGGCTTGCCGGCCCTGCGCAGTGCAATCGCCGGGCATATCGCATTTTCCCGTGGGGTCAGGTGCAGCGAAGACGACATCGTAGTCACCAACGGCGCCCAGCAGGCGCTTGACCTGATCGCCCGCGTGGTGCTGGAACCGGGCACCGTCGTCGCCATGGAAGACCCCGGCTACACCCCGGTGCGACTGATGTTCGACGCCATGGGGGCGACCGTGGTGGGCGTGCCGGTGGACGAACACGGCCTGCGGGTCGACTTGATTCCCGACGGCGCGCGGCTGATCTACGTGACACCGTCCCATCAGTTCCCCCTGGGCATGCCCATGAGCGTGCCGCGCCGTGAGGCGTTGCTGGCACGTGCGCTGGCGTTGGGCGCCATCGTGATCGAGGATGACTACGACAGCGAATTCCGCTACGAGGGCCGCCCCACCGACTCCCTGCAAAGCATGGACACCCGCGGCGTGGTCGCCTACGTCGGGACCTTCTCGAAAACCCTGCTGCCGGAGTTGCGCCTGGGCTACACGGTGTTGCCGCCGGCGATTTTCGGCGCGGTGCTCAAGGCCAAGCAACTCACCGACCAGCACAGCTCCACCCTGCCGCAATGGGCCCTGGCCAAGTTCATCAGCGAAGGCTACCTGCTCAAGCACATTCGGCGCTGCCATGGGGTATATGCCGGGCGCCGGGAACGGATTCTGCAGCGCCTGGCGGGGGACCTCTCGCCGTGGTTCGACGTGGTGCCCACCGTGGCCGGGTTCCATCTGGCCGCACTGTGCAAGGTGCCGGTGAATATTCCGCAGCTCACCCAATTGGCACGGGAGGCTGACGTGGGGCTCTATCCGCTGAGCGTGTTTTTCCACGACACACCGGTACGCGAGGGACTGAAGATCGGGTTTGGCGCGATCGAAACCCTGGACATTGACCCGGCGCTGGACGTGGTGCGGGATATCCTGCGACAGATTGGCTGAGGGAATTTCCGCCGGATTGGCTATTGGTCAAATCCGGATCGGGGCCTAGGGTGAACGGGTCTCGACTCACTCGGAGCCTCACCATGAAAGTACTGCTCGGCACCACCCTGCTGCTGGCCTCGTTAAGCGCCTTTGCCCACGACCCGGTGTACAACCAGGAAAAGATCAACGTGTTGCAGGAACACGCCCTGGCCAACGTCCCCGGCAAGAAAACCGTGATGCTCACCGTGGACTACGCCCCGGGCCAGGCCACCGTGCCCCATAGCCACACCGGCACGGCCGTGGCCTATGTGCTGGAAGGTGCAATCACCTCGCGGGTCAACGATGAAAAGGCGATCACCTACAAGGTCGGCCAGTCGTTCTATGAACCTGCCGGCTCGCGGCACTTTGAATCCAGCAATGCCAGCCAGACCCAACCGGCGAAACTGCTGGTAGTGATGGTGATGGATGACAAGGCCGACGTGCTCACGCCGCTGCCCCACTAACCCGCGCCACCGCACCCTCCTGTGGGAGCTGGCTTGCCGGCGATGGCGGTGCATCAGACACAGTTGTGTTTGCTGATCCACCGCCATCGCCGGCAAGCCAGCTCCCACAGTTTTAACCGCGCACAGTCAGTGGCTCAGGGTCGTTTGAAGTGGTGGCGCAGATGTTCGATTCGAGGCCGGCAGATACAGCCTTCAAGGTGGTCGTTGACCATGCCCATCGCCTGCATGAACGCATACATCGTGGTCGGGCCCACATAGCTCCAGCCACGTTTCTTCAGGGCCTTGGACAAACGTGTTGACGCGACTGACGTGGGGTTGGCCGTCCAGTACGCCATGTCCACCACCGCCGGGCGCTCATCGGCGGCCGGTTCAAACGACCACAGCCACGCCGCCAGCGAACCGGTCTCATCCACCAGCTCACAGGCGCGCCGGGCGTTGTTGATGGTGGACACGATCTTGGCGCGATTGCGCACGATACCCGGGTCGGCCATCAATCGCTCGATGTCCTGCTCGGTGTACTGCGCCACCCGGCGAAAATCAAAGCCCTCGAACGCCCGCCGAAACGCCTCGCGCTTGCGCAGGACGGTGATCCACGCCATGCCCGCCTGAAAACCTTCCAGGCAAATCTTCTCGTACAGCGCAATGTCATCGGCCACCGGCACGCCCCATTCGTGGTCGTGGTAATCCGGGTACTCCGGCGCCGCCGTGCGCCACGTACAGCTGGTGACGCCCGCCGCGTCCGTGATCAATCCTGGAATATCCATAACTCACCCTGTGAACCAAGCCCGGGATGATAAGCGAAAAAAATTCCGGGCCGCCAACCGCTCAAGTACGAACCTTGCGGACCAACTGGTCAGACCGGGACCTGCCATCCGCGTAATATTTACTTGCGACTTGAAAAAAACCGAGCGTAGACTGGCCCCGCACTGGACATACCGGTCAGACCACAACAATTAAGCCCTGGACCCACCAGGGCACCGAATAGAGATCCTTCCCATGCTCAGATGGTGCTCGCGTTCGATTTTCCTGCAAGTCGTGATTGGCCTGGTGATCGGCATAATCTGCGGCCTCGCCCTCCCTGAATTCTCCTCGCAACTCAAACCCCTGGGTGACGGCTTCATCAAGCTGATCAAAATGCTGATTGGCCTGATCGTCTTCTGCGTGGTGGTCAGCGGTATTTCCGGTGCCGGCGACTTGAAGAAAGTCGGGCGCATCGGCCTCAAGTCGGTGATCTACTTCGAAGCACTGACCACCGTGGCCCTGGTGATCGGCCTGATCATGGCCTTCAGCACCGGGATCGGCACCGGCGCCAATATCCACCTGGAGCAACTGTCGTCTGCCGGCCTGAATGAACTGGCAGACCGTGGCCAACACATCAAGGGTACCAGCCAGTTCCTGATGGACCTGATCCCCAACTCGGTGATCGGCGCTTTCGCGGACAACAACGTGCTGCAAGTGCTGTTGTTCTCGGTGTTGTTCGGCAGCGCACTGAACCTGGTGGGCGAAGCCGCTTCCGGCATCTCTCGGTTGATCAACGAGCTGAGCCACGTGATCTTCCGCATCATGGGCATGATCGTGCGCCTGGCGCCCATCGGCGTGTTCGGCGCCATCGCCTTCACCACCAGCACCTACGGCCTGGATTCCCTGCAACACCTGGGCAGCCTGGTGGGCCTGTTCTACCTTACGTGCTTCCTGTTCGTCGCGGTGATTCTGGGGCTGGTGATGCGCCTGTCGGGCCTGCGGATGATGCCGCTGCTCAAGTACCTGCGGGAAGAACTGTTGATCGTGATGGGCACCGCGTCCTCCGATGCCGTGTTGCCACAGATCATGCGTAAACTGGAACACCTTGGCATTGGCAGCTCCACCGTGGGCCTGGTGATTCCGACCGGGTACTCGTTCAACCTCGACGGTTTCTCGATCTACCTGACCCTGGCCATCGTGTTTATCGCCAATGCCACCGGCACACCGCTGTCGATGACCGACCTGCTGACCATCCTGCTGGTGTCGCTGATCACCTCCAAGGGCGCCCACGGGATTCCGGGTTCGGCACTGGTGATTCTGGCGGCGACACTCACCGCAATCCCGGCGATTCCGGTGGTGGGCCTGGTGCTGGTGCTGGCGGTGGACTGGTTCATGGGCATTGGCCGGGCGCTGACCAACCTGATCGGCAACTGCGTCGCCACCGTGGCCATCGCCCGCTGGGAAAAAGACATCGATATCCAGCGCGCCAACAAGGTGCTGGACGGTCAACAAGGGTATGCCTTCCAGGCCAAGAAACCGGTGCTGCCCGCCCACCAAGAGTTCTGATGAGACAGACTCACCCCCTGTGGCGAGGGAGCTTGCTCCCGCTGGGGCGCGAAGCGGCCCCAAAAAATGGGCCTGCTGCGCAGTCCAGCGGGAGCAAGCTCTCTCGCCACACCAAGCAGACAGTTCAATTTAAAGGGAGCCACACGTGATCACCTCGTCAACCGTCGTCAATTCAGTGGTAGAAAAACTGCGCGCCGCCCTGGCGAGGGGTCAGTGGCGGCGCGGCGAGATGCTGCCCGGCCAGCGTGAACTGGCCGAGCAAATGGGCATCAGCCGCCCGAGCCTGCGCGAAGCGGTGATCGTGCTGGAAACCCTCGGCCTGGTGCGCTCCATGCCCGGCAAGGGCGTGGTGGTGCTGGAAACCACCCTCAACGAATCCCAGGCCCAGGACAGCGGCGTGGCCGACGCCAGCCTCGAAGACATCCTGCAACTGCGCTACACCCTCGAGCCCTTTATCGTAGGTTTAGTGGCGCAATCCATCAGCAGCAAGGAAGTCGGGCAACTGCGCCTGACCCTGATGGACATGCGCGAAGCCCTCGACGCCGGCGACAGCGAAGCCGGGATGAACGCCTACATCGCGTTCCACGAAGAACTGTTCGCCCTGACCTCCAACCCGATCTTCCAGAACGTGGTGCAACAAACCAGCAACGCCCTCAAGCAAAGCGCCCAGGTACTGCGCAACTCCCCCGAACACCTGGCGGAACGCTTGCAGGAAAACGACGCCGTGGTGCGGGCGATCCGCAACAAGAACAGCGCCCTGGCCAGCGCCGAAATGCGCCGGCATATCCTGCAGGAAGGCTTGCGCATGGGCATTCGCTTGAACATCCCGGATGACCATCTGGGTAGCTGACTTCCAGGAGACCGCGCATGACCGCTCACGCCCTGCACACCCCTTTCCCCTTTACGCCGTTGCGCCTGGTGGGCAAGCCGAAACTCTCGGTGGACGACATCTACCCGGCACTGTTCGACGCCATTCTCGAGCAACGCATCGCCCCCGCCAGCCGTTTTACCGAGGAGAGCCTCGGGCAAAGTTTTGGCGTCAGCCGCAGCGTGATTCGCCGGGTGCTGGCGCGGCTGTCGCACCAGCAAGTGATCATCCTGCGGCCCAACCACCGCGCCCAGGTGGCGGCACCGGATGCACAACAGACCCAGCAGATTCTCGAGGCAAGGCGCCTGACGGAAATCACCGTGGTGCAGTTGGCGTGTGCCCAGGCGAAACCGGCGCAGATCCGCCAACTGCGGGAGTTGATCGCACGGGAGCGCGACTGCATCGAGCGTGACGAACGTGGCCCGGCGATTCGCCTTTCCGGGGAATTTCACCTGCAATTGGCGGCAATTGCGGGCAACGCGCCGCTGGCACAGTTTCTCAACAGCCTGGTGCCGCTGACCTCATTGGCGATTGCGCAGTTTGAGGCCAAGGCTTGCACGTATTGCGCATGGCAGGAACATAGGGCGATTGTGGATGCGGTGGAGCATGGCGATGCCGGCAAAGCCGTCAACTTGATGACCCGGCATCTGGATCATCTGGAAGCCAAGCTACTACGCAGCAATTGATCACACTGTTTTAACCTGTGGCGAGGGAGCTTGCTCCCGCTGGGACGCGCAGCGGCCCCAAAAACGGGACTGCTGCGCAGCCCAACGGGAGCAAGCTCCCTCGCCACAAGTTGAGATAACACGCCGATAATCAAATGCAAAAAAGCCCGATATCTTTCGATACCGGGCTTTTGGTTTTACCGCTCAATCAAGCCAGTTACAGCACCGATTGACCGCTCATCGCCAGGTCCAGCAACTCACGGTTGGCTACCGCGTACATGGCGTAGTCCGTGCCGACTGCAGCACGAATCTCCACCATCATGGTGCGCCAGCGATCAGCCATGTCCTGGTGCTGCTCAAGCCACAGGGCCACGCGGGCTTCCATGTCTTCTGGCGCATCGGCCATTTGCAGTACGGAAATGGTGATCGCCCGTTGCTGCCAATCCACGTCATCGCGGAAGGCTTCGCGGGCCTGGGCCTGCCAGTTGTTGCCCACGGGCAGGCTGCTGATCTGCTGCAGGTACCACGGCAAGTCCAGGGCGCTGCCGACGGCGAAGTAAGCCTTCGCGACGTCTGCCGCACTTTGGCCTGTCACGTCGGCGGCTTCGATGATTGGCAGCAGGGTGTACAGGTGGGTAGTGCCTGCAACCATGCGCGCCAACAACTCCGGCACACCGGCTTCGACGTAAGCCTGGTAACGGTTCTGCCAACCTTCGCGGGTCGGGCCTTCCAGCAGTTCGTCGAGCTTGAGGCCCAGCGCGGCAAGGTGTGGACCGAAGTGCGCAACATCACGCCCCGCATCCTGTTCGTTGCGACGGCTGCGCAGGAACCAGCGCGTGGCACGGCGGCCCAGGCGCATCAGCTCGTCCATCAGCTCCAGTTGCACGTCGGCCGAGACCTGGTGGTCCAGGGCTTCGATCTGACGGAACCAGTGCGGGAGGTGGAAGATGTCTCGCACGATCACGTAGGCGCCCGCCACGTTCGCCGGGCTCATGCCGGTGGACTCTTTGAGTCGCTGAACGAAGGTGATGCCCATGTGGTTGACCAGGTCGTTGGCGATCTGGGTGCTGACGATCTCGCGCTTCAGACGGTGGCGACGCATGGCTTCGGAGAACTTCGCCACCAGGCTCGGCGGGAAAGCGGTCTCCATGTCACGGGTCAGGTAGTCGTCATCCGGCACCAGGGATTTGAGCAACGCTTCCTTGAGGTCGATCTTGCTGTACGAGATCAGTACCGACAGCTCCGGACGGGTCAGGCCCTTGCCCGCAGCGGCGCGCTCGTTGAGCTGCTCCTCGGTCGGCAGGTACTCGATGGCGCGGTCCAGCTTGCCACGGCCTTCCAGGTCGCTCATCAGGCGCTTGTACTCGGCCACGCGCTCGAAGGCTTTGCGGGCAGCCAGGGACAGGGCCTGGGTTTGCTTGTAGTTGTTACCCAACACCAGGCTGCCGACTTCGTCGGTCATGCTCGCCAGCAACTGGTTGCGCTGCTTGTCGGTCATGTCACCGGCCTGCACCACTTCGTTGAGCAGGATCTTGATGTTCACTTCGTGGTCGGAGCAATCCACACCACCGGCGTTGTCGATGAAGTCGGTGTTGGAACCGCCGCCATTGAGGCCGAATTCCACACGACCCAGCTGGGTCATGCCGAGGTTACCACCCTCGCCCACCACCTTGCAGCGCAGCTCGTTGCCATTGACGCGCAGGGCGTCGTTGGCCTTGTCGCCCACATCGGCGTGGCTCTCGGTGCTGGCCTTGACGTAAGTACCGATACCGCCGTTCCACAACAGGTCCACCGGTGCCTTGAGCAAGGCATTCAGCAGTTCGGTCGGGGTCAGCTTGTCGGCCTGGATGTCGAAGCGTTCTTTCATCTGTGGCGAGATGGCAATGCTCTTCGCGCTGCGCGAGAAGATACCGCCGCCTTCGGACATGATGCTGGTGTCGTAGTCGGTCCAGGCCGAGCGCGGCAGGTCGAACAGGCGCTGACGTTCAGCGAAACTGTTGGCCGGGTTCGGGTTTGGATCGATGAAGATGTGCAGGTGGTTGAAGGCCGCGACCAGTTGCAGCTTGTCTGACATCAACAGGCCGTTGCCGAACACGTCGCCGGCCATGTCGCCCACGCCCACCACGGTGATGCTGTCTTGCTGGACGTTGATGCCGCGCTCACGGAAGTGACGCTGCACCCCCACCCACGCGCCCTTGGCGGTGATGCCCATTTTCTTGTGGTCGTAACCGGCAGAACCACCGGAAGCGAACGCATCACCCAGCCAGAAGCCGTAGTCGATGGCGATGCCGTTGGCGATGTCGGAGAAGGTCGCAGTGCCCTTGTCCGCTGCTACTACCAGGTACGGGTCATCGTTGTCGTGGCGCACCACGTTCAACGGTGGCACCAGGGCGCCGTCTTTCAGGTTGTCGGTAATGTCCAGCAAGCCCGAAATGAAGATGCGGTAGCAGGCGATGCCCTCGGCCGCGATCTCGTCCCGGCTGCCGCCCAACGGCAGGCGACGCGGCAGGAAACCGCCCTTGGCGCCCACCGGCACGATCACCGAGTTCTTCACTTGCTGGGCTTTTACCAGGCCCAGCACTTCAGTGCGGAAGTCTTCTTCACGGTCGGACCAACGCAGGCCGCCGCGAGCGACGTTGCCAAAGCGCAGGTGCACGCCTTCAACCCGAGGCGAGTAGACGAAGATTTCAAACTTCGGCACCGGCTTGGGCAGCTCAGGAATCGCGTGCGGGTTGAACTTGAAGCTGAAGTACGACTTGTTCTGGCCGTTGGCGTCAGCCTGGTAGAAGTTGGTCCGCAGGGTGGCCTTGATCAGGTCCAGGTAGCGACGCAGGATGCGGTCTTCGTTGAGCACCTGAACGTCGTCCAGGGCCGTGAGGATCGCTTGTTCCAGGCGTTGCTGCTTGTCTTCGAGGTCTTCGGCGGTGAGCTTGCGCGCCAGGTAGAAACGGGTCTTGAACAACCGGGTCAACTCGCGGGCGATGTCGGTGTGGTTGTTCAGGGTACTGGCGATGTAACCCAGGTCGAAGCCCAGGCGAATCTGCTTCAGGTAACGGGCGTAGGCACGCAGCAGCGCCACGTCGCGCCATGGCAGGCCGGCCGTCAGCACCAGACGGTTGAACGCATCGTTTTCGGCATCGCCGTGCACGATATGCACGAATGCGTCCTGCAGGGTGTCGTTCAATTGCTGGATATCGAGGTTCACGCCTTCGGCGGCGATGAACGCGAAATCGTGAATCCAGAACTCGCGGCCATTGGCATGACGCAGGCGGTACGGGAATTCACCCAGGACACGCAGGCCGAGGTTTTCCAGGATCGGCAGCACATCGGACAGCGCCAGCGGCGTATCGGCGTGATACAGCTTGCAATGCAGTTCGCGCTGGCCGGAAACCTGGCCCAGCGGCTGGTAGAAACTCATCACCAGCGGGTTGGCTTCGGTCAGGCTGAGCAAATGCTGCATGTCGACCACGGCCGAATGCGCGGCGAAACGCTCGCGGTAGCCGGCCGGGAAACCTTTCGGAAAATCCGCCAGCACGTTGGTGCCGTGGGCTTCGCCGAAGCTTTCCACCACCAGGCTGGAGTAGTCGTCCTGCCAGCTGCGGCAGGCCTGCACCACTTCTTTTTCCAGTTGCAGCGGGTCGATGTCCAGGCGGTTCTTCGGGTCTACCCGCAGGATCAACTGCACGCGAGCCAGTACGGACTCCGAGAAGAACGTCCAGAACTCGCAGTCCGAGGCTTTCAGGCGATCCATCAGCACTTGCTGGATCTTCTGGCGCACTTCGGTGGAATAGATGTCCCGCGGCACGTAGGCCAGGCAGTAGCAGAAACGGCCGTACGGGTCTTTGCGCAGGAACACGCGGATCTTGTTGCGTTCCTGGATCTGCACGATCGACATCACGGTGCTGAACAGCTCGTCCACCGGGGTCTGGAACAGGTCATCACGGGGCAGCACCTCGACCACCTGGGCCAGTTCCTTGCCCAAGTGCGCCTTGGCCTGGAAGCCCGAGCGACGCTCGATTTCCGTCACCTTGCGACGGATGTAAGGAATCACCCGCACGCTTTCGCCGTACACCGAGGAGGTGTAGAGGCCCATGAAGCGGCATTCCTTGATGACCTTGCCGTCGGCGTCGATCTGGCGGATCGACACGTAGTCCGGGTAGGCCGGGCGGTGCACGCGGCTTGGGTGTGCAGCCTTGGCGAACGACAGCACGGCCGGCTCACGCAGATAGTTCACCGCGTAGTCTTCGATGCGCAGCTCGTCGGCCGTCAGGCCCGGGCGCAGCAGTTTGGTCAGACCGAGGAACGAGTTGGCGTCATATTCGATATGACCGCCGTCCGCCTCGTCACGTACCACAAACTCTTCATAGCCGAGGAAGGTGAAGTGGTTGCCCACCAGCCATTCCAGGAAGCTCTTGATCTCGGCTTTTTCTTCGCCGTCGATCACGTATGGGCTGGCGTCGATACCGGCCAGCAGTTCCTGGACCTTGGCTTTCATCGGTTCGAAATCGGCGACGGCAACGCGCACTTCGCCCAGTACCTGCTCAAGTTCCTTGCTCAGGACACTCAGCTCGGCGGCGTTGGCGCAGCGGTCGATTTCCAGGTACATCAGCGATTCTTGCTGAACGTCTTCGCCCTGGGTGCCTTTGGGCAGGATTTCCAGCAGTTCGCCCTTCTTGCCACGACGCACGCTGAGTACGGTGGTTTGCAGGGTGTGGATGCTGTAGCCACGGCGGTTCAGCTCGGTACGCACCGAGTCCACCAGGAATGGCAGGTCGTGGTGCAGCACTTCGACCGCGGTGTGGGTCGATTGCCAGCCATGACGTTCGTAATCGGGGTTGTAGACCCGCACTTGCGGTTGGTTGTGATCAAAGCGCTCAAGCAGGCGCCAGGCAGACAGGGTGCAACCGGCCAGGTCGGACAAGCGACGCTGGGTCAGTTCATCCAGGGAAATGATGCCGAAGAATTGTTCAGCGAACAGCGCCACTTGTGGCAGTGCCTGTTCACTGATGTGCTGCGCCAGTGCCGCTTGCAGTTGGTGCTGGAAGTCGGCTTTGCTGGCTGCGGTGAAGAACGCCATCTGTGGTACTCCGCTTGGGCTTGTTATTGATGGAAGCGTCGCGTGTTATCCCCTTGCGGGGAGACCGTCAGCTCTGTTCGCGGTCTACAGTAACGAATTCAGAGTGACAGGTGGGTGAAGCTGGACAAGACAATGAGGTCACATTCAACTTCCATAAGATGCGCACCTTGCCAGGTGACGGTACGACGGGCAGGTCAGACTCCTGGCGAGGCACATCCGTTGCGCAGCTTAACGAGTGTAGGAAGCAAGCTGCTTGCGACGCTGCGACATATTCGGTCATCGGCACGCTGCCGGCGGGTTGCGACTTGGGCAACCGGGTGTTTTCGGAGAAATCCCGGGGCGCCGAGTACCGGAAATGACTGATATTGCCCGCCAGGTCATGCCACAAGGTCTGACACACGATGCAGCACAAAATTCGCCGCAATGGCACAATTGCCCTGCTTCGCCCTCCCCCAGACAGGATTAACCATGCCATTGCAACTCACCACCGCCCACCTGATCGTCAACCCGTGCGATGACGAAGAAGACAACATGGCCATGCTCTGCTGCCACGGCGACAAGGGCGAGATGTTCATGGTGACCCGTTATCCGGACGAGGACGAGGTGGAAGTCACCTGGGATTACGAGCCGTCGACCCTGGACGGGCTGAAGATCACCCTGAGTGCCACGACACTGTTGGTGGAGATTGGCGCGGCGGATGCCGATGCATTGGGCGGCCACGATCAATTGGCAATCACCCACGGCACCGCCGAGTCGGATCTGGCCGAAGTGGAGGAAACCCTGCAGAACATTCTCAAGGGCACCGGGACCTATATCCGGGCCTAGTTGCCAAATCCGCACAATGTGGCGAGGGAGCTTGCTCCCGCTGGGCTGCGAAGCGGCCCCAATCCAGCCAACTGCGTTCTGCCTGGAAAAACTCGGCAGCCTTGCTGGGGCTGCTGCGCAACCCAGCGGGAGCAAGCTCCCTCGCCACAAAGGCAGGCGCCTATCGGAAAAAACCTCAGACATTTCCCACATTTCCCGAAAAATACCCCCCGCGCCGTTAGTCTCCACCCCCTCCGATGCATTAAAGTAACGCCCCCAGGCCTGGCATTTTTCGCAATGCCCAGTCTCACCTCTCCAGGAACCGTCATCGATGGAACATCGTGAAGCGCTGCTTGCGCTGCGAACCTTTCTTTCAACGCAGATTCTCGGCCAGGAAAAACTCATCGAGCGCTTGCTCATTGCCCTGCTCGCCGATGGCCACATGCTGGTTGAAGGCGCTCCCGGGCTGGCCAAGACCAAGGCCATCAAGGAGCTTGCCGAAGGGATCGAGGCACAGTTCCATCGCATCCAGTTCACCCCCGACCTGCTGCCCGCCGACATCACCGGCACCGAGATCTATCGCCCGGAAACCGGCAGTTTCGTGTTCCAGCAAGGCCCGATCTTCCACAACCTGGTGCTGGCGGACGAAATCAACCGTGCCCCGGCCAAGGTGCAGTCGGCATTGCTCGAAGCCATGGCCGAGCGCCAGGTCAGCGTGGGGCGCAGCACTTACGAGTTGTCGCCATTGTTCCTGGTGATGGCCACGCAAAACCCGATCGAGCAGGAAGGCACCTACCCGCTGCCTGAAGCCCAGCTCGACCGTTTCCTGATGCACGTGAAAATCGGCTTCCCGGACGCCGCCGTCGAGCGCCGCATCCTGCAGCAGGCCCGTGGCGAAGCCCTCAACGGTGAAACCAAGCCCGAGCGACGCGTCAGCCAGCAGGCGATCTTCGCCGCGCGCAAGGAAATCCTCGGCCTGTACATGGCCGATGCGGTGGAGGAATACCTGGTGCAACTGGTCATGGCCACTCGCACCCCGGCCAAGTTCGATCCGGAAATGGCCGAATGGATTGCCTATGGCGCCAGCCCTCGTGGCTCGATTGCCCTGGACCGCTGCGCCCGGGCCCACGCCTGGCTGGCCGGCCGCGATTTCGTCAGCCCGGAAGACATCCAGGCGGTGCTGTTCGACGTGCTGCGCCACCGCATCATTCTGTCGTTCGAGGCCGAAGCGGCCGGCATCGACCAGGACCGCGTGGTGCAACGCATTCTCGACGTCGTTGCCGTCGCTTGACGCCTATGAACGCTGGCGATGGAACCCGTGTCACCCTGAGCGAATTGATCGAGATGCGTCATCGCGTGCGGGAAGTGCAGTTGTTTTCCACGCCGAGCCAGCGCAGCCCGCTGATCGGCCTGCACCACTCGAAACTGCGCGGGCGCGGGGTCGACTTCGACCAGGTGCGGGTGTATCAGGCCGGCGACGATGTGCGCACCATCGACTGGCGCGTCACTGCACGCACCCAGGAGCCACACACCAAGCTGTTTCATGAAGAGCGCGAGCGGCCGATCTTCATCATGGTGGAGCAAAGCTGCCGCTTGTTTTTCGGCTCGGGGCAGATGTTCAAGTCGGTGCTGGCGGCTCAGGCGGCGAGCCTGATCGGCTGGGCGGCGCTGGGCCATAACGACCGGGTCGGCGGGCTGGTGTTCGGTGACAGCGAGCACTACGAAATCAAACCCCGGCGCAGCAAGCAAAGCCTGCTGCAATTGCTCAACCGGTTGGTACGGGTCAACCAGAGCCTCAACACCGAACGCCGCCCCGAAGCCGACGCCCTCGGCATGGCCTTGCGCCGAGCCCGGGAAGTATTGCGCCCGGGCAGCCTGGTGATTGTGATCTGTGACGAGCGCGCCCTGACCGAAGGCGCCGAGCAACAGCTGAGCCTGCTGTCACGGCATTGCGACCTGCTGCTGTTGCCGGTTTCCGACCCGCTGGACCACGCCCTGCCCGCCGCCGGCCTGCTGCGCTTCGCCGAGCGCGGCGCACAGCTGGAGCTGGACACCCTGAATTTTGATCTGCGCCAGGCCTACAAGGCCCAGGCCGAAGCCCGCAGCGCACGCTGGGAACTGCTCGCGCAAAAGCTGCGGGTGCTGTTGATGCCCTTGAGTACCCAGGGTGAAATGGTCGAGCAACTGCGCGAATACCTGAACCCGCAACGCCCGGTTAAAAAGCAATGAGCAGCCTCGACCAACTGCAACCCCTGATCGCCCCGCCAGTGATCGGCTTCTGGCCGCCGGCGCCGGGTTGGTGGCTGTTGCTGCTGATCATCCCGTTGGCGGGCTGGGGCCTGTGGTGGCTGCGCCGTTTCCTGCCAGCCAAGCGCCCATTGGCCCGTGCCGAACAACCCCTGGACCCGCTGCGCATCGCCGCCCTCGCCGAACTGGCGCTGATGCCCAAACCCTACGACGGCGCACCGGCCGGTGCCTGGCTGCAACAGCTCAACGGCCTGCTCAAGCGCCTGTGCCGCAACGACTACCCCTACAGCCAGAGCCACACCCTCAACGGCCGCAAGTGGCTGGCGTTCCTCGACAACCGTTGCCCCGCTGCCGGCCTGACCCGCTGGATGGTTCTGGTGGAAGGCGCCTACAAGCCCGAATGCAAACTCGACGACAAGGCCATCGCTGGCCTGACCCAAGCGGTCGACACCTGGATTCGCAAACATGTTTGAGTTCGCCTGGCCGTGGATCTTTGCCCTGTTGCCATTGCCCTGGTTGCTGCGCCTCATCCTGCCGGTGGCCGACAGCGGCGAGCCGGCGCTGAAAGTCAGTTTCCTCAGCGACCTCGAAGGCCTGGCCCGCCGCCGCGCGCGGGTCAACCTGCCGGGCTGGCGCCAGCAAGCACCGTTCGTATTCCTGTGGCTGCTGCTGTTGGCCGCCGCCGCCCGCCCGGAGTGGCTGGGCGAGCCGCTGCCGATTGCCGCCAGCGGCCGCGATTTGCTGGTGGCGGTGGACGTTTCCGGCTCGATGGACTTTCCCGACATGCAATGGCAGGACGAGGACGTCAGCCGCCTGAGCCTGGTCAAGCACCTGCTGGGAGATTTCCTGGAGGGCCGCGAAGGTGATCGCGTGGGATTGATCCTGTTCGGCAGCCAGGCCTATCTGCAAGCGCCGCTGACCTTTGACCGGCGCACCGTGCGCACCTGGCTGGATGAGGCGCGGATTGGCATCGCCGGTAAAAACACCGCGATTGGCGACGCCATCGGCCTGGCCCTCAAGCGCCTGCGCCAGCGTCCGGCGCAAAGCCGGGTGCTGATCCTGGTCACCGACGGCGCCAACAATGCCGGCGAAATCGACCCGCTGACCGCCGCCCGCCTGGCCGCCGAAGAAGGGGTGAAAATCTACCCGATCGGCATCGGCGCAGACCCCGAGCAAACCGGCTCCCTGGGCATCCTCGGCGTCAACCCGAGCCTCGACCTCGACGAACCGGCCCTCAAGGCCATCGCCGAGGCCACCGGCGGCCGCTACTTCCGCGCCCGCGACGGCAACGAACTGCTGAAGATCAAGGAAACCCTCGACCAGCTCGAACCCGTGGCCCAGCAACCCACCCAGGCCCGCCCCGCCCAGGCGCTGTACAGCGCGCCGCTGGCGTTGGCGCTGATCCTCAGCATGCTGCTGGTGATCCAGGAACGCTGGCCGGATAACGCCCTGCAACGCCTGTTCAGCAAACTCTCAAGCAAGGGCCGTTTCCTGCAACCCAATCCTGAATGGCGTGAACGCCTCAAACGCTTGCGTTTGCGGAGGCGTCGATGATCGCCCTGTGGCCGCACTGGTTCCGTCCCTGGTGGCTGTTGCTGCTGCCGCTGCTCGGCTGGTTGCTGTGGCAGTTGTGGCACCGCCAGAAACGCGCCGGGCGCTGGCAGATGATTCTGCCGCCGGCCTTCCACGCCGCGTTGCTCAGTGGCGGCAATGGTCGGGAGAGCAAATCGCCGTGGGTGGTGCTCGGCATCGCCTGGCTGCTGGCCGTGCTGGCGTTGCTGGGGCCGAGCTGGGAACGCGTCGAACAGTCCAGCCAGAAGCCCGCCGACCCGCTGGTGGTGCTGCTGGAACTGACCCCGGAAATGCTCGCCACCGACAGCCCGCCCAGCCGCCTCGAACAGGCACGGCGCAAGCTGTTCGACCTGCTTCAGGCCCGCAGCGATGCGCAGACTGCCATCGTGGTCTACGCCGGCAGCGCGCACACGCTGGTGCCGCTGTCCGACGACCTGGCCACCAGCCATAACCTGCTCGAAGCCCTGCGCCCCTCGATCATGCCCGAGCCCGGCCACCGCGCAGACCTGGCGGTGGAAAAAGCCCTGAGCCTGCTCAAGCATGGCGGCCTCGGCCAGGGCCGACTGCTGCTGATCGGATCGTCCCTGTCCAAGCAGGAGCGCCAGGGGATCCGCCTGCAGCTGCAAGGCAACCAGGCGCCGAGCCTGTCGATCCTCGGCATTGGCAGCCGCGAAGGCACGCCGGTGACCCAGGAAAGCGGCGAGTTCCTCAAGGACGCCCAGGGCGCGATCCTCGTGCCGCGCCTGGACAGCCCGACCCTCAAGGCCTTCGCCAGCGAAATGGGCGGCCTCTACCGCCAGGCACGCCTGGACGACAAGGACCTGCGCCACCTCGGGATGCTGGACGGCCCGCAAAGCCTGCGCAATGACGGCCAACTGCTGCACCTCGACACCTGGGCCGACCAGGGTTACTGGCTGCTCTTACCGCTATTGCTGCTGGCCGCCTGCGCCGGGCGCCGTGGCTGGCTGTTCTTCCTGCCGTTGCTGCTGTTGGGCGCGCCGCAGCCCAGCTATGCCTTCGACTTCCAGGACCTGTGGCTGCGCCCCGACCAACAGGGCCAACTGCTGCTGAAGAAAAAACGCCCAGCCGAAGCAGCCGGACATTTCGAAGACCCGCAATGGCAAGGCGTCGCACTGTATGAAGCGGGCAACTATGCCGAAGCCGCCAAGCGGTTTGCCGAAGGCAGCGACGCCTACTCCCACTACAATCGGGGCAATGCCCTGGCCAAAAGCGGCGAGCTGGAAGCGGCGATCGATGCCTACGAACAAGCCCTCGAAGCCCAGCCAGACTTGCAGCCGGCGCTGAAGAACAAGGCGCTGGTGGAAAGCCTGATGCAACAGGAACCGGAAAAAACCGAGCCGGCCAAGCCTGCAAAAAACGAGGATGACGAAACCACCCAACCCGGCCAGACTGCGCAACCGGGCGCCAGCAGCCAGACCGCCACCGGTGGCGAGCAGACGTCCCAAGGCCAGGGCCAGCCCGGCGCGACCGACACGCAAACCGGGGCCACGCCCCACGCTGGCAGCAACGAGGTACCCGGCAGCGAGTTGGGTGATGAACAAACCACCACCCCGCCCCTGCGCCCGGTCGACGGCACGCTTGAAGGCGAGCAGCGCCAGGCCCTGGAACAATGGCTGCGGCAGATCCCGGACAACCCCGGCGAGCTGCTGCGACGCAAATTCTGGTACGAACAGCAACAACATCAGGACAAGACTCGATGAACCGCTGCACCGCCTTTCTTCTCACCCTCGCGTTGTGGGCCAGCCAGGCCCAGGCCGCCGGCCTGGTGGCCAGTGTCGACCGCAGCCGCATCAATTCCGGGGAGACGGTGGAACTGACGGTGGAATCCAACGACGTCACGCTGTTCGGCAAACCGGACCTGGCGCCGCTGGACCCGCTGTTTGAAGTGAGCGGCACGCGCCAGATCAACCAGCTCACCACCCTGGGTGGCGATAACCACGCCACCACCCGCTGGATCATCACCCTGCTGCCCAAGGAGAACGGCACCGTGGTGATTCCACCGTTACAGATCGGCGAACTCAAGACCCAGCCGATTACCCTGCAAGTGGTGGAAACCGTCAGCCAGAACACCGAGGCCCAACTGGCTCCCGTGTTCATCGAAACCAACCTCGACCAGGACAGCGTCTACGTCCAGGCCCAGGCGTTGCTGACCGTGCGCGTCTACCACTCGGTGTCGCTGTATGACGACAGCAGCCTCACGCCGTTGCAGATCGCCGATACGCGCATCGAGCAGTTGGGCGAGTCGCGCACCTACGAGAAAGTCATCAACGGCATCCGCCACGGTGTGATCGAAACCCGCTATGCCATCTACCCGCAGCACAGCGGCACGCTGACCATTCCGACGCAGACGTTCAGCGCCACCCTGGTAGAGCCACGGCCCGCCCAGGACAACAACCCCCAGGGTTCCAAGCCCGGCAAGCTGATTCACGTCAGTTCGCCGGAGCTGTCGTTGACGGTCAAGGCCAAGCCTGCGCTGTACCCGGCGGATGCTCCCTGGCTGCCGGCCCGCAGCCTGACCCTCACGGAAAGCTGGAACCCCGAGCCCGATCACGTACAGGTGGGCGACTCCCTGACCCGCAGCCTGACCTTGAAAGCCGAAGGCCTGGCCGGCGCGCAACTGCCACCGCTGGCACTGAGCGACATCCCCGGCCTGCGCCGCTACCCGGACCAGCCGGTGCTGAGCAACCAGAACAACGACCGTGGCCTGATCGGCAGCCGTGAAGACCGCGAAGCGCTGGTGCCCAACCGCGTTGGCGCGCTTGAACTGCCGGCGGTGGACGTGGTGTGGTGGAACACCCACGAAGACCATCTGGAACGCACCAGCCTGCCGGCGCGCACCCTGCAGGTGGCGACCAACCCGAGCCTGATCGTGGACACGCCGGCCAGCCCGACCGTGATCACCGCGCCGGACAACGACAGCCTGTGGATCTGGCAACTGACCAGCCTGATCCTGGCCTGCACCACCCTGCTGGGCTTCGGTTTGTGGTGGCGTGCACGCTGGCAGCCGGCGATTTTGCGTGCCGCGCAAACCGGCCCGAGCCCGCGTACCTTGCTGGACGACCTCAAGCGGGCGAGCCAGGCGAATGACCCGCAGGCTACGCGTCAGGCGCTGGATGCCTGGGCGCGACAGCAGCCGGAGACCCTGGCGGATATGGCGGCGCGGTTTGTGCCGTTGTCGGATGCGCTGGATGGGTTGAACGGCGCGCTGTACAGCGAGAGTGGGCAGTATTGGCAGGGAGAGGAATTGTGGCGGGCGGTGAAGGCGATTCCGATGGCGGAGCGCGAGCAGGACCCTGCAGGGGATAGCACCAGCTTGCCGCCGCTGTATCCCAAATAGCCCCCCTTGCAGAAACACCGCAAACCCAATGTGGGAGCGGGCTTGCTCGCGAAAGCGGTCTGTCAGTCACATATCTGCTGACTGATCTACCGCCTTCGCGAGCAAGCCCGCTCCCACATTTTTGATCTGCGGCGTCTGGGTTACTTGCGCGCCGCCTCCCACGACTTCAGCAACTCGTTATAACTGACCGTCTCACCCTGCGGCTTCTCATTCGCCAGCTTCGGTTTCGGCGCACCCGGCTGGTCAAACCAGTATTGCGCATCCCGTTCTTCGTTCATTTTCGGCCCGCAAATCGGCTGCACCTTGGAGCGTTCCAGGCGCGTCATGATCGCGTCCTGATCCTTGGCCAACCCGTCCAGCGCCTGCTGCGGCGTCTTCTCTCCGCTGGCCGCCTCCGAAATATGGCTCCACCACAATTGCGCCAACCGTGGATAGTCCGGCACGTTGGTGCCGGTCGGGGTCCACTCCACCCGGGCCGGGCTGCGGTAGAACTCCACCAACCCACCGAGTTTCGGCGCCAGGTCGGTCATGGCCTGGGAGTTGATGTCAGACTCACGAATCGGCGTCAGGCCAACGATGGTTTTCTTCAGCGACACGGTTTTCGAGGTCACGAACTGCGCGTACAGCCAGGCCGCCAGTTTCTGCTTCTCGGGCGTCGACTTGAGGAAGGTCCAGGAACCTACGTCCTGATAGCCCTTCTTCATGCCCTTTTCCCAGTAAGGCCCGACGGGCGATGGCGCCATGCGCCATTTCGGCGTGCCGTCGGCGTTGACCACCGGCAGGCCCGGCTTGGTCATGTCGGCGGTAAACGCGGTGTACCAGAAGATCTGCTGGGCGATGTTGCCCTGGGACGGCACCGGACCGGATTCGGAGAAGGTCATGCCCGCCGCTTCCGGTGGTGCATAGGCTTTCATCCAGTCCACGTATTTCTGCGTGGCATACACCGCCGCCGGGCCGTTGGTGTCGCCACCACGGGTGACGCTGGAGCCCACCGGGTGGCAATCCTCCACGCGAATGCCCCATTCGTCCACCGGCAAACCGTTGGGCAGGCCCTTGTCGCCGCCACCGGCCATGGAGAACCAGGCATCGGTGAAGCGCCAGCCCAGGGACGGGTCTTTCTTGCCGTAGTCCATGTGCCCGTAGACGCGCTTGCCGTCGATTTCCTTGACGTCTTCGCTGAAGAATTTGGCGATGTCTTCGTAGGCCGACCAGTTCACCGGCACGCCGAGTTCATAGCCGTACTTCTCCTTGAACTTGGCTTTCAGGTCTGCCCGTTCGAACCAATCGGCGCGGAACCAGTACAGGTTGGCGAACTGTTGGTCGGGCAGTTGGTAGATCTTGCCGTCGGGCGCAGTGGTGAACGAAATACCGATGAAGTCCTTGATGTCCAGGGTGGGTGAAGTGAAGTTCTTGCCTTCGTTGGCCATCAGGTCGGTGATGGATTCTGTCTTGCCATAGCGAAAGTGCGTACCGATCAAGTCGGAATCGTTGACCCAGCCGTCATAGATATTCTTGTCGGACTGCATCTGGGTTTGCAGCTTTTCCACCACGTCGCCTTCCTGCAGCAAGTCGTGGGTCAGCTTGATCCCGGTGATTTCGCTGAAGGCCTTGGCCAGCACCTTGGATTCATACTCGTGGGTGGTGAGGGTTTCCGACACCACGTTGATCTTCATCCCACGAAACGGCTCCGCGGCCTTGATAAACCACTTCAGCTCTTCAAGCTGCTGGGCTTCGGTGAGGGTCGACGGTTTGAACTCACTGCCGATCCATTTTTTCGCAGCGTCTTCATAAGCATCCGCCCAGGCCGCAGCACTGAGCCCGCTGAGCGCCAGCACGGCCGCCAATGAAATGCTATGTCGCAGCTTATTGTTTTTATCGAACATAGAGACCTCCTGGTTTTGGGGTTCAAAAGGGGCAGCTAGCCCCAACGCATCACAGACAACAGCCACACCAGAGACAGCGCGGACGCCACCCAGATGCTCCAGCCGGTTACGCCGATCACCAACAAATGCAGGTAGGCGCTGCCGAGAAGACCGATAAACAAACGATCACCACGGGTGGTGCTGATCGGTAAAAAGCCGCGCCGGGGGATACTCGGCGAGCGCAATTCCCAGGTCGTCATGCCCACCAGCAGCAGGCCGATCGCGGCAAAGAACAGTGCGGTCGGGGTGGTCCAGGCCATCCATTCCATCATCGACTCCTCAGACCCGGCCCAGGGCAAAGCCCTTGGCCACATGGTTGCGAACAAACCAGATCACCAGCATGCCCGGCAAAATGGTCAACACCCCCGCCGCCGCCAGCACGCCCCAGTCGATGCCGGAGGCCGAAACCGTACGGGTCATCACTGCGGCGATGGGTTTGGCGTTCACCGACGTCAGCGTGCGTGCCAGCAGGAGCTCGACCCAGGAAAACATGAAACAGAAAAACGCCGTGACGCCGATCCCCGAGCCAATCAGCGGGATGAAGATCTTCACGAAAAACTTGGGGAAGCTGTACCCGTCGATGTAGGCCGTTTCGTCGATTTCCTTGGGCACGCCCGACATGAAACCTTCGAGAATCCACACCGCCAGCGGCACGTTGAACAGGCAATGGGCCAAGGCCACCGCGATATGCGTATCGAACAAGCCAATGGACGAATACAGCTGGAAGAACGGCAGCAAAAACACCGCCGGCGGCGCCATGCGGTTGGTCAGCAACCAGAAGAACAAGTGCTTGTCGCCGAGGAAGCGGTAGCGCGAGAACGCGTAGGCCGCCGGCAGCGCCACGCTCAGGGAAATCACGGTGTTGAGGCTGACGTAGTACAGCGAGTTGAGGTAGCCGGTGTACCAGCTCGGGTCGGTGAAGATCACCTTGTAGTTGGCGAAGGTGAAGTCCTGCGGAAACAGGGTCAGGCCGCCGAGGATTTCGGTGTTGCTCTTGAAGGACATGTTCAGCAGCCAGTAGATCGGCACCAGCAGGAACAGGATGTAGACCAGCAGCGGGATTACCTTGCGCTTGCTCATGTTGGCGGCCTCAGCGGTTGGCGTCGGAGTGGGTCATGGCGGTGTAGAACAGCCAGGACACCAACAGGATGATCAGGAAGTACACCAGCGAAAACGCCGCCGCCGGGCCCAGGTCGAATTGGCCTACGGCCATCTGGGTAAGCGTCTGGCTGAGGAAGGTGGTGGCGTTCCCTGGCCCGCCGCCCGTCAGCACAAACGGTTCGGTGTAGATCATGAAACTGTCCATGAAGCGCAGCATCACCGCGATCAACAGCACGCTCTTCAGTTTTGGCAACTGGATATGTCGGAACACCGCCCAGCTGGACGCCCGATCAATCCGCGCCGCCTGGTAGTACACATCCGGGATCGCCCGCAGCCCCGAGAAACACAGCAGCGCCACCAGGGACGTCCAGTGCCACACGTCCATCACCAGCACCGTGACCCAGGCGTCCATGGTGTTGGCGGCGTAGTTGTAGCTGATGCCCATCGCATTGAGCGTGGAACCCATCAGGCCAATGTCGGCACGGCCAAAGATCTGCCAGATGGTGCCGACCACGTTCCACGGAATCAGCAGCGGAATCGCCATTACGATCAACACCAGCGACGACCATCGGCCCTTGGTGGGCATCGTCAGGGCAATCGCGATGCCCAGCGGAATCTCGATCAACAGCACACACGCCGAGTAGATGAACTGACGCAGCAGCGAGTCATGCAGGCGCGGGTCCAGCAGCACCTGTTTGTACCAGTCGGCGCCGACGAAGTAGCGGCTGGATTGGTCGAAGATGTCCTGCACCGAGTAGTTGACCACGGTCATCATCGGGATCACCGCGCTGAAGGCCACCAGCAGGAACACCGGCAATACCAGCCACCAGGCCTTGTTGTTCTGCACCTTGTTCATGGCTGCACCTCCAGCAAGTAGTCATCGGCATACACCATCAGCCACTGCCCCGGAAAGCTGATGGACGCCTGGCCCTCGGGCACCGGTTTGTCTTCGGCCAGGCGCACTTTCAACGGTGCACCATCGAGGTTGAGGGTCATGATCTTGTAGGTGCCGAGGTCTTCCACATGGGTGACTTGCGCCTGTAGCGCGTCGGGATTGTGCTCATCCCACACATGGATAAATTCCGGGCGGATGCCGACCTGCAGCCTTTTGTAAGGCGTTTCGCCAATGCGCTGCTGCAACGCCTCGGGCAACGCCAGATGTGTCCCGGCAAAGCGCACACCGCCCGCCTCTGCCTGCACCTCAATCAGATTCATCCCAGGGCTGCCGATGAAATAGCCGACAAAGGTGTGGCTGGGCCGCTCGAACAACTCCCGGGGCGTGCCGAACTGCACGATCTGCCCGCCATACATCACCGCGATCTTGTCGGCGAAGGTCGAGGCTTCCAGTTGGTCGTGGGTCACGTAGACCATGGTGATGTTGAACTGCTCGTGGATCTGCTTGAGCTTGCGCCGCAGCTTCCATTTCAGGTGCGGGTCGATCACCGTCAGCGGTTCGTCGAACAGGATCGCCGACACGTCATCCCGCACCAGGCCGCGGCCCATGGAGACTTTCTGCTTTTCATCGGCAGTGAGGTTGCGGGCCTTTTTGTCCAGCAGGTTTTGCAGGTCGAGCACCTCGGCAATTTCCTGCACCTTGCTGTGAATTTTCGCCTCGGCCATGCCCTGGTTTCGCAGGGGAAAAGCCAGGTTATCGAACACGGTCATGGTGTCGTACACCACCGGAAACTGGAACACCTGGGCGATGTTGCGTTTTTCCGGGGTCAGTTCGTTGACCACCTTGGCGTCGAACAGCACCTGGCCTTCGGATGGGCTGAGCAGGCCGGAGATGATGTTGAGCAAGGTCGACTTGCCGCAGCCCGACGGCCCCAGCAACGCGTAGGCGCCGCCCTGCTCCCAGACGTGGTTCATCTCGCGAATCGCGTAGTCCTCGGGGCCGTTTGGCTTTGAGCTGTAGCTGTGGGCCAGGTTCTGCAAATGGATCTCGGCCATCAGGCAACCCTCGCGACACGTCGGCCCGGAGCCTGGACCAGACGTCCCTGACCATCGAACACAAACAGTTTGTGGGTAGGGATATAGATGCGGATCGGCGCGTCGACGTCGTACTCATGCACGCCGGGCAAATGCAGCACCAGCAAGAAGTGTTCGCTGCGCACATGCAGGAAGGTTTCCGAGCCACTGATCTCGGCGACTTCCACGGTCACTGCCAGCTCCAGGTCATCGTCGTTGCTCGGCACCAGGCTGATATGGCTGGGACGCACGCCAAAGCGAAACTCGCCCTCACCGATGGGCCGCAGGTCGACGTTCAGCGGGAAGTGCACGAAGTTGGCGAAGCTCACTTCATTGCCACTGATGCGCCCGGGCATCAGGTTGATCGGCGGCTCGGAAAACAGCTCGGCCGCCAGCACGGTTTGCGGCTGGTGATAGACCTCGGCGGCCTTGCCGCTCTGGATCACCCGGCCCTCGTGGAGAATCGTGGTGGTACCGCCCAGGGCCAGGGCTTCGTTGGGTTCGGTGGTGGCGTAGATGGCGATGGTGTGACGCGCCTTGAACAGCTCGCGCATTTCCTGGCGCAGTTCTTCGCGCAGTTTGTAGTCCAGGTTCACCAGGGGCTCATCGAACAGAATCAGCTCGGCATCCTTGACCAGCGCCCGGGCCATGGCGGTGCGTTGCTGCTGGCCGCCGGAGAGTTCCAGGGGGTGACGCTGGAGGAATTTCTCGATGCGCAGCATTTTCGCGGTTTCGAGGACTTTGCTCTGGATCTGCTCGGCAGAGACTCCGGCCTGGCGCAGCGGCGAGGCGATGTTCTCGAACACGGTCATGGTCGGGTAGTTGATGAACTGCTGATAGACCATCGACACATTGCGCAGGCGCACCGGCTTCTGGGTGACGTCCACGCCATTCATCAGGATGCGCCCGCTGTCAGGCTTGTCCAGGCCGGCCATCAGGCGCATCAGGCTGGTCTTGCCGGAGAGCGTGCGGCCCAGCAATACATTGAAGGAACCGGCTTCGAAACGCAGGTTGGCGTCGTCGATCCAGGTTTGGCCTTCGACAACGCGAGTGACGTGCTCCAGGGTCAATGACATGACACGACCTTTTTATTATTGGAATGGTTCTGGCAGGAGCACAGAGCGAGTTCCGTGCCAACAACCCAAACCTCAGGCCGGTCAACGAGTTAGGCAAAACAGCGATTCGCCTCTGAACAGAAATGAACAGGTCAGGCTGAACAACTGAACAATCGGCGGGTTGACAATGAACAGTTCTGAACAACACTGAACGGGCCTTCCGCACCCCAGAACAACAATAAAGCAAGGGTCACCGCCATGAGCACACCGCTGGCGCACGATGCCATCATCCAGGACTCCTGGCGCCGCTGCCGGGCCTATGGCCTGGATCACCAGAGCACACCGAGCTTCGACCAACTGCCCGCAGACGGCGTCAGTCAGTTGCTGGAAAGCCAGCATTCCCTTGTGCAGACCACCCACCAGGAAGTGCTGCCCTACTACGAAAACATCCTCAGCAACTCCAACTGCCTGATCATGCTTGCCGACAACCAGGGCCAGGTGCTGACTTCGTGGGGCACCCAACGCTTTATCGACCCCAAGCTGGCCCGTGGTTTCAGCGCCGGCGCCAGCTGGATGGAGCGCTCCAGCGGCACCAACGCCATCGGCACCGCCCTGGCCTGTGCCCAGGCAGTGCATATCGAACATGACGAACACTTCCTCAAGGCCAACCGTTTCATGACCGGCTCGGCAGCGCCGATCTTCGATGCGCAGCGGGAAATCATCGCGGTGCTGGATGTGTCCAGCGACAGCTACCTGCCGCCCTCCCACACCCTCGGCATGGTCAAGATGATGAGCCAGACCGTCGAGAACCGGCTGATCCTCAACCTGTTTCGCGGTGAGCATTTCCAGCTGACGTTCAATACCGGGTTGAACAATCTCGACAGCCAATGGGCCGGGCTGCTGATTTTTGATGAAAGCGGCCAGGTACTGTCGGCCAATCGCCGGGCCGACAACCTGCTGGGCATCAGCCTGTCGCGGGTGTTGATCGACAGCCTGTTCAAGGTCTCGTTGCTGGAACTGCTCAACCAGCCCGAAGGCCTGCCCTTCTCGCTGCAAGCCGCCGGACGCAACCGTTTCCAGTGCCTGCTGAAACGGCCGAAACAGGCGCCAGTGCAGGCTCGCGTGTTTGTGGAAACGAAAAAGCCCCGCGAACCTGGCCCCACGGCCATCAGTCTCAAGACCCTGCACTTCGGCGATGCCCGCGTGGAAAAGGCCGTGCGTCAGGCCGAGCGCCTGCTGGAAAAGGATATTCCGTTGCTGATCCACGGTGAAACAGGTGTCGGCAAGGAAGTGTTCGTCAAAGCCCTGCACCAGGCCAGCTCTCGCAGCCAACAAGCGTTTATCGCGGTCAACTGCGCAGCGATCCCCGCCGAACTGGTGGAGTCGGAACTGTTCGGCTATGAAAAAGGCGCATTCACCGGCGCCAACCAGAAAGGCAGCATCGGGCTGATCCGCAAGGCAGACAAAGGCACGCTGTTCCTCGACGAGATCGGCGACATGCCCCTGCCGACCCAGGCCCGGCTGTTGCGGGTATTGCAGGAACGCTGTGTGCAGCCTGTAGGCAGCAGCGAGTTGTACCCGGTGGATTTGCGGATCATCTCCGCCACCAACCGCTCGCTGCGCGAACAGGTACAGCTCGGGCGTTTTCGCGAAGACCTGTATTACCGCATCGGTGGCCTGACCCTGGAGCTGCCGCCGCTACGGGAGCGCACGGATAAACAGGCGTTGTTCAAGCAGCTGTGGCAACAGCATCGCGAGCCGACGCAGTGGGCCGGGTTGAGTAACGAGGTGCTGGCCTTGTTTGAACAGCATCCGTGGCCGGGGAACCTGCGCCAAGTGAGCAGCGTGTTGCAGGTGGCGCTGGCCATGGCGGAAGAGCAGCCGATTCGGGTGGAACATTTGCCGGATGATTTTTTTGTGGATTTGAATGGGGTGGTGCCGGTGTGTGATGCAGTGGATGACAGTCTGGACCTGAATGAGCGACTGAAGGCGGTGGGCGGGAATATCTCTCACCTGGCCAGAGAGCTTGGCGTCAGCCGCAATACCCTCTACAAACGCCTGCGACAAAACGGGAATTCTGTGTAGAAACACAATCAAAAATGTGGGAGCGGGCTTGCTCGCGAATGCGGTATATCAGTCGCTGATGCTTTAACTGACAGTCTGCATTCGCGAGCAAGCCCGCTCCCACATTGGAACTACATTGGGTTAGAGAAGTGGGTTCAGTTCAGGACCGGCGTTGCCCCCATTGGCACTTTGCGCCCTGGCGCCGCCATCTCAAACAACTGCTCCACCCGAACACTCTCCTGCGCACTCGGCTTGATCGCCAATGCACACGCCACAAAAATCCCCGCATTGACCACCAGCCCCACAATCCCGCTGGTCAACGACCCCAGCCCAGGAATGTCGTCCGGGTACATCGTCGTCAGCACAATCGCCACTACAATCCCCGCCAGCATCCCGGCAATCGCGCCTTCCTTGTTGCCGCGGCGGCTGAAAATGCCGAAGAACAGCGGCACCGCCAATTGGATAATCCCCTGGTAGGAAATCTGCGCCAGCAATTGCAGTCGCGCGTAATCAAAGGTCAGGTATGCCAGCACCGAGGCGGCAACGATAAACACCACCATCCCGGACTTGGCCAGCAGCGTCAGTTGCCGGTCGGTACGCGGGGTGTTCCAGGTGGCAAGGTCGTTGGCGAACTGGGTGCCGCAGACCTGCACGCAGCCGTCGACGTGGCCGATGCTCGCCGCCAGTACGATGACGATAGCCAGCGCCAGCATCCACGGCCCGCCGATGTCGAACAGCGAGAGGAACCAACCTTGTTGCGGGTGCGCGATGACGTTCGAGTCCTGGCTGATGGCCGCGGCAAACAGCATCAGAATCCCGTAGAAACCACCCACCAACAGGATCGTGTACAGCGTGCCTTTCTTCACCGCCTTGACGCCGCTGGCGGTGTAGATGCGCTGGAAGCTCATGGGCCAGCACATCGAGCCGATCACGCCGGTAAAGATCAGGCTGAACATGTACAGCGGGCCGTAACCGGTGCCGCTGGCGCCGGGAATCAGCAACATTTTCGCCGGCAGGTGCGACAGGTTGGAGAACGACGCCTGGTCGCCGAACAGCAGGAACACACACAGCGCCGCACACACGACATAGGCGATCAGGCCCTGGAACATGTCGGTCATGATCAGCCCGCGCATGCCCATGCTCACGGTCCAGTACTGGCGCACCAGCACCACCACCACGCCGGCGACCAGGCAGGTGGTGACGCCCCAGCGGCCGAAGCTGGCGAACTGGAACAACATCGCCAACGCCTGGATGCCCATCACCACCCACGGGAATACCGAGATGATGCCGATGATCGAGGCCACGCGCTTGACCACCGGGCTGTTGAAGCGCATGCCGAGCAAGTCCGGCTGGGTGCGCAGGTTGAAACGCTGGCCCCAGGTCCACGCGCGGCGGGCCATCAGGTACATTGCCGTCACGCCAAGGGTGGCGTAGACCATGCCGTAGAAGCCCAGGGCGCCGCCGATGGTCAGGGCGAAAAACGCGGTAAAGGTCGAGCCCGGCCACCACGAGTTGGTGTAACACATGGCGATGTACCACGGCCCATAGGAGCGCCCGCCTACGGCGTAATCGGAAAAACTCGTGCTCTCGCGGTTGGTGGCGTACAGCACGGCGATCATCCCGGCCAGGAACAGGCCGATGACGCCGAAGGTGATAAAGAGGTTGGCATCGCTGGCGGTGCTGATCATTGCGCATCTCCCTCTTCGGGTATTTCGCCGGCCTTCAATTCGGCGACGTACAACGCCCACAGGCCCAGGCCTGCGAGGACGGCAATGGCGATCCAGTAGAAGATCGGCAACGGTATGCCCAGTACCAACGCGGTACTGCCGCTCACGCTCAAATAGAACGGCGGGAATAAGGCGAGCATCAGCAACAGGAAAAAGTACACGCCGAAGAGTTGGCTTTTCAGGCGTCCGGGTGGTGCGCTATCAGATTTCATGAGTCGGGTGCTCCTTGAATTTGTGGATCGTTTTTTTGTGTGATCAAACAAAAATCAAGCAGTGAAAACGCAGGCACCAATCAGCGCCCAAGTGACTTCATTCAATGCATTATTGTTGTCTGGCGCAGGCTCAAGCCTGTCTTAGCCAGGTTTCCCATTGCGAATCGTTGATGCTGCTGCGGGCACGCATGTGCTTCCAGGTGCCGTATTTGTAGAAGTCGAAATCCAGCTGCGACACCGCGTGCTGCACCATCGCCCAGGTCGACCATTTGATGTCCGCCAGGGCCTTGTGCAACTTGATGCGCGCGAGGTTCTGCGGGGTGACCTGGCCGAAGTAATCCTCGATCAGGGCCAGTTCCATTTCATCAGTGAAAAACATCTCGCCGAACCACAGCGCCAGTTCGTAATGCCGGTCGTTGTTGGAGGCGTATTCGAAGTCCACCAGACGAATTTGCCGACGGTCGTTGAGCATGAAATTACCCGCCAGGGTGTCATTCATGCAGGGAGCCAGGTCGATGCCGGAAGCTTGCAGCACGCCCCGGGCGCGGTCGCATTGGCGGCGCAGCCAGGCGTCGTCGGCGGGCTTGCAGCCGTTGAGCTGCTCCACCTGCCGCTGGTGCTCGGCAATCATGTCGAACACGGTCTTGGTCTGCACCAGTGGCGGCTGGTCGTTGAACGCCTTGAGGGCGTGCAGCGCGTTGTGGCGCACGTCGCGGTCGAGGAAGTCGTGGTTGGAGGAGGCGCGCCAGCCCTCCATGAACTCGAAGACTTCCACGCCGAACTCTTCAAGGAATGCGAACACCGGCGCGCCATAGCCGGTTTGCGCCGCCTTGAGGCTGGCGTCGTGGGCCGTGCGGCGGTCAATGAACATCTCGGTGCCCACGCCCGGCACCTTGAAGAAATACGCAGTGTCGATCCCGGCCACTTCCACCCGCCAGTTGGTGTTGGAAATCCCGCCGCTGACCGGTTCATAACGAATGCCGGTGCCGCCCCAACTGGCAACCCCGCGCACCGCCGCTTCCAGCTGACACTCTTGTGGCGTACACGCCTCACCTAACGCTTTCATGCCTGCCCCTCCTGTACCTGACGTAGCCAACCTTCAAACCGCGGGTCTTGCAGACTTTGGCGGCAGCGCAACAGCGTCCACTGCCCGACCTTGGAAAACTCCAGCGGCCGCGCCGAGGTAGCGCCGACCCACAGGCCCCAGAGCGTCCAGTACCAATCGTTGACCAAGGCGTACAAGCGGCAGCGCGCATAGTCGCTTTCACGGCACTCGCCGGCCCAGGCATGGATGCCTTCGCGCCAGTCGTTTTCGAAGACGTACAACTCGTTAAGGCTGATCGCCACGTCGTACCAGGGATCACCACTGCCGGCGTAATCGAAGTCGATCAGTTGCAGGGCGCCGTCCGGGCCGATCATCACGTTGCTCGCTACGCCGTCGCCGTGCAGCGGCACCGAGTCGCTGGCGTTCAGTTGCAGCGAGGTCCAGGCCAGGTCAATGCAGGTGCTGATCCAGGCGTGGTCGATGGGCAAGGCCACGCTGTAGCGCACGCATAATTCGCGCAGGTGCTGGATGTCTTGCAGCGGCGAGCGGGCGAAGCCCGGCGAGGTGCCTTGGTGCAATTGTTTCTTCAGGGCCCAGAGCGCTTGCAGGCGCCGGGGCTGCATCAATTCGTCGAGGCGGGCCCAACGCCACTCGCTGGTGGGCAACGCATCCAGCAGCAACACGCCGGCCGTGGCATCCACCAGGCGCACACCCGGCGTCACGTCGCAATCAGCTGCCAGTTGGGTGGCGCGGGCAGTGCGTTCAATGTCGATCAGCGCGCGCATGTCGTCATGCAAGACTTTGGCGTAACACTGGCCCCACGGTGCGCTGACGGTAAAACCGGCCCACTCGGTGGCCAGGCGTACCGGCGAGGCAATCCCGGCGGTGCCCTCTTCGACCACCACATGGGCGGACAAGCCGGCGGCCTCCAGGGCGCCCAGCAGCCGTGACTTTGCTTGCAAACGACTCGACATGGCAGACCTCAGCGGTAGGCGTTGGGGGTGGAACAGGCGCGGTGCAGCAACGCGGTCAGCATGTGCAGGCCGTTGCGCATGTCCTGTTCGCTGGTGAATTCCGCTTCGTTGTGGGACACGCCATTGCTGCTCGGGATAAACAGCAGGCACACCGGGTAATGCCGGCTCAGGCTGATGGCGTCGTGGCCTGACACGGTGACGCTATTGCCGATGGGCAAGCGCAGTTGCTGGCCGACCCCGTAGGCCAGCTCGGCAAAACCGTGATGCAGGTGGCTCGGCTCACGCAGGGCGCGGCTTTCGATGCTGTAGTCAGTCGACGTGGCGCTGGCGGTGGCCTTGAGGCTGGCGTCCAGGCGCGCACCGGCTGCGGCCAGTAATTCGGTGTCGGGCGAGCGGTACTCGACATGCAACGTCACGCTGGAAGGCACCACGTTGGGGGAATTGGGATAGATCTCCAGGCGCCCCACCGAGCTGTGCAGCAGCACGCCGTGCAGGTCGGCCTCCGCCCGCACCGCAGTGATCGCGTGGGCGGCGGCCAGCAAGGCGTCCTTGCGCGCGGCCATGGGCGTAGGGCCGGTGTGGTTCTGTTCACCGATGAACCGAATCCGTTGCTTGAGGGCGGCCCAGGTGTCGCGCACCACACCGATGGCCAGCCCGTCGCGCTCAAGGCCATCACCTTGTTCGACGTGGATTTCCACATAACCGGCGACGTCCAGCTCGACGCGGCCCTCCCCCAGATAACCAATCTGCTGCAGCGCATGCTTGAGGCTGATGCCATCGCCATCGCGGCAGGCCCAGGCGTCCTGCAGGGCCAAGTCACCGGTGAACACGCTGCTGCCGATCAGGCTGGGCTGGAAACGCGCGCCCTCCTCGTTGGTCCAGTTCACCACCGCCAGGTTGCACGCCGGCGTTTCGCCGCGCTCGCGCAGTTGGCGAGCCAGGCTGGCCACCGCGACTGCGCCGGCCAGCACGCCATAGACCCCATCGAAACGCCCGGCACTCGGCTGGCTGTCGAGATGCGAGCCACACAGCACGTAGGGCGCTTCTGGATTAAAGGTGATCAAACCGAACATGTTACCCACTGCATCCACACGCACGTCAAAACCGCGTTCAGTCAGCCAGGCCGCGAACAGGTCGCGCACGGCGCCGTCTTCAGCCGAGGCGGCGAGGCGATGCAGCCCACCGGCCTTGGTCGCGCCGATGACCGAGGTGTCGCGGAACAGCGCCTCGAAGGTTTCAAGGTCCTGTTCACTGGGCACCAGCAACTCAGGGGTAAAGGATATCGACATGGGCTTGCTCCAGGCGGGTCGCAAAGTCGTTGGACGGCGCACGATTGGTGACCAGGGTCGTGATGGCGCTGAACGGCAGCGTATTGATAAAGGTGCGGTGGCCGAACTTGGCGTCATCGGCCAGGATCACGCTGCGCAGGCTGTGTTTGGTCAGTTCCCGGCGCAGCAGCGCCTCGGGCTCCTGGTAGTCCATGAACCCCAGCTCCAGGTCGACAGCGCCGATGCCCATGAAGGCAATGTCGTAGTGGAACTGTCGGACGAATTCCAGGGTGTGGGCGCCAATCAGCGCGTTGTCGTTGCGGCGCACATCGCCGGGCACCACCAGCACCTGGTTGGCGCTTTGCTCGGTGATCAGGCGGGCGATGTCCAGGGAGTTGGTGATGATGCGCAACTGGCTGAACGCGGTCAGTTGCTGGGCCAGGGCCAGGGTCGAGGTGCCGGTGTCGAGGAACAGCACCATGCCTTCGCTCACCAGCTTCGCTGCACACACCGCGATACGCGTCTTGGCCTGGGGCTTGATGCGGCTGCGCACCTGCAGCGGCTGTTCTTCGTTGAGCCGCGGCAGGATCGCGCCGCCGTGGATGCGCCGCAGCTTGCCGGCTTCTTCCAGGTACTTGAAGTCGCGGCGGATGGTTTCTTCGGAGACGAACAGCGCCTGCGCCAGGTCCGACGCCTTGACGCGCTGGTGTTGGGTGAGCAGGAGCATGATTTCGTCGAGACGTGGCTGGTTGAGCATAAAAGAGGTATTCCAGGGCAGGTTCAGGCGGCCGGTATTGCGCGCCCCACGGCGAAACGCGGCGCGAGCCGGTCCAGCGGGGAGCATAGAACGTAATACAGCCATGGACAGGGTCACGGGTACCTCTCACTCATCAGGGTGTGAAAGGGCAGGACAACACAAAGCGTTTATCACGGGCGGGCTTCTTTTGAGCCCACTCCGGGTTCAATCAATCAGGGCATCAGCATCGGGGGGAGGTGCTGATCCCAGGGGGCGATGGCTTCGACGGCCGCGCAGAATTGCAGCACCTGGGCGTCGGCAAAACGTGGGCCGATCACCTGCAGGCCAATCGGCAAACCGCTCGGGCTGAAGCCGCAGGGCAGGCTGGCAGCGGGGTTGCCGGTGATATTGAACGGATAGGTAAACGGCGTCCAGCGCGCCCAGGGCACCGCGCCCTCCTCGCCCGGCCAGCCGTCGGGGGCAACCCGGTCGGCGGCGAACGGCAGGATCGGCATCGTCGGCATCAGCAGTACGTCGTAGTCATTAAACAGCGCGTGTACCTGATTGGCGAACAGTGCACGTTGCTGCACAGCCTTGAGGTAGGCCGCCAGATCGTAATCGGCGGAGCGCTTGATCAGCGCAGCGAAACCCGGGTCCAGTTGGTCGAGGCGATCGGCCAGGGATTTGCCATAGGCGATCCCGCGCCCGCCGACCCACAGGGTTTCGAAGGTGGCCAGCGGGTCTTGCCAGTCCAGGTTCAGGGTGGTGACGGTGACCGGCAGCTCATCCGCAAGGTAATGCACCGCCGCTTCGACGGTGGCGGCGATGACCGGGTCCACCGGCGTATCGAACAAGGTCGGGCAATACGCCACACGCACGGGGCCCAGCGGTTGGTCGCAGCGCGCCAGGTAGGACTCGGTGGGCGCGGGCAAGGCCTGGTGATCCAGCGGATCGGGCCCGGAGAGGATATCGAAGAGCAACGCGCTGTCGCGCACGGTACGGGTGATCGGGCCGGCGTGGCTGAGCATTTCAGTGGCGGACCAGGGCCAGGTGGGGATGCGCCCCAGAGAGCCTTTAAGAGCGAATGCACCGCAAAAGGCGCCGGGAATGCGCACCGAACCGCCGCCGTCGGAACCCAGCGTGGCCGGGACCATGCGTGCTGCCACCGCAATGGCCGAGCCGGAACTGGATCCTCCGCTGGTGAGCTGGGGGTTCCAGGGGTTGCGGCCATTGCCGAAAACCCGGGAGGTGCTGGCGCCGGTCCAGCCGAATTCGGTGGTGGCGGTCTTGCCGAGGATGATCGCGCCGGCCTCCTTGAGGCGGCGGATGATCGGGGCGTCCTGGGTGGGGACGTTGTCCAGGCCGGTCAGCGAACCGCGGGTGGTGCGCAGATTGGCGGTGGAGAACAGGTCTTTGATGCCGAAGGGGATGCCGTGGAGCGGGCCACGAAATTGGTTGGCCTGCGCTTCTGCGGTCAGGATTTCAGCCTGCTCCCGCGCGGATTCGGTGTAGACGTCGCCGAAGGCATTCAGTGTGGGATTGTGGGTTTTGATGGCTTCGAGGCTTTGCTCGACCAGTTGCACAGGGGTCAGTGTGCCTTGGCGGATGCTTTCGGCTGCGTGCAGGACGCTGGGCATGTGGGTCAGTGAGGTATCAGTCTTCATTGAGCATCCTGGGACATCTGCGAAATGATCCAGCGGGTACGTCAATAGACGCCAAGGGAATGGAAGCTGTCAAGTTGGATTTGTTGCGTATGTGGGTTTTGTGGGATTTATTTTTGTCGGAGATTTGGCTTACGAAAACGGGCCGGTTTAGCCGAGGATTTGGCGAAACCTCCTATCAGTAGCAGTGGATAGCTCTGACTTCTTTCTCTTACAAACCTCTGCAAAGTCCCTCGCCTGATCACACAGCGCGAGGGAACGCCGATGTTTTTTTCGATTAATGCCCTGCCCGATGGGGCTGCCTCTTGAATCCCGCCCTAGGCAGGTTGGCCCTGGCTCCCATGGATGTGGAGACGAAGGACGTTGAAGCGGTCTTTCGTAATTTCAGGGAGTGCCTTAACTCGTTTGACGATTGGGCTGAGAGCTTCTGGAGCTTTTCGTCGCTGGAAGTCGAGCAGGTGTTCAAGGTTGGGGATGAGGTCGCGCTGGTCGCGCCTGTTTCCTCTAAAGCCCCCAGTACCACCGTTGCAATGTGCAAACCCAATGGTGCGCTGACCCTGGTGCATATGTTTGAGAGCAAGCGGTTTGTGCCGATCGGCAACACGCCGGTCATGCTCCAGGCCATCGCCGAGGACGGCAGCCTGATCGGTCCCCCCATTCATAAAACCATCGGCCCCAGCGGCATCCTCGAAATCACCGACTGCACGCGCGACCAGCAGTATCAGGTCAGCTTCTACCCCGATGTTTCCAAGGATCACGTCAAGGCGCTCTACGCCTCCTATCAGTCGGTGATCAGCTCACTGGAAAGCAGCTTGCGCAGTGAATGGACGAGCACCTTCGAAGAGCAGTGGAAACAGTACTCAAACGCCAGCGCCCTCGACCGTCGCAAGTTGATGGACGTCGCGTTTGTGCGAGGGATTACGAACACGCTGTACAGCCTTTGGGACGGTATTCCAAACCTGTACGACTGGCTGGCGGACATCAAACCCAATAGCGAAAAGTTGCTGCAGTACCTCTCCCAAGGCGAGCTTGAAGAGCTGTTGAAGCTCAGCAATGAGGCCATTGCCAACGGTCTTCTGGTGCTGAGCGATGAACCGCTGTTGTTCATCTATTTGTCGGCGATGGTCAGTTGGGCGCAATTGCTTCCGCCGCCGGAGATGAACGAGCTGCTGGGGGAAATGACTTCCGAGGTACTGCTCAACCTGCTGTTGCTGTTGGCCACCGGCGGCATGGGTGTGGCGGTGCGTTTGGGCCCGCAGGTGCTGGGCAAGGTCAGGTCCGGCCGGGCACGGGTGTTACTCGAGCAGATGGCCAAGTTGGGCGAGGCACCACGGCTGGACTGGCACCCCAGTGTGCTTAAGCCGGTGTCGCTTAAAAATGATCCAGTGTCGATCAAGGCAGCGGCCGTGCCGTTGAAGGCCGGTGTAAACGAGGTTTCGAATCCGGCAGCGCTGGTCCGAAAGCCTAAAGCAGCGCGCACGGCGCTGGTGAAGCAAGAACATGTGGATGATGCCCCGGCTTCGGCGAAAAACCCCAATGGGGATGCTTCGGTCTGTTCGGCGAATACCTATACCAATGGCTGCCCGGTTTCGATGGTTACTGGTGAGGAACTGCTGACCCTCACAGACGGCTCGTTGGAGGGTGTCCTGCCATTTGCCTGGACGCGGTTGTATCGCAGCAGTGCCGTGGAAGTGGATTGCGGGTTGGGGTTTGGCTGGAGTCATGCGCTGGCGCAGCGCTTGGTGGTGAGCGGCGAATCGGTGGTGTGGACCGATCACGAGAACCGCAGCACCACGTTTCCCCTGCCCTCTGCTGCACGGCCGGCGATCACCAATAGCCTGGCGGAAGCGGCGATTTATCTGGGCTCGTTGCCCGATGAACTGGTGCTGGCCCAGGCGTCGCTTTTCTACCACTTCCGTGACGGTGTGCTGACGGCGATCAGCGACGCTTACGACAACCGGCTGCGCATTGCCCGCGATTATTCCGGGCGGATTCAGCGGATCGATAACCATGTTGGTCAGGCATTGCTGCTGCGGTATGAGCGCGGCCATATCGTTGCAATCGACTATCAGGTGCACCGGGAACTCGGCTGGGTCACCGAACAGAACGTTGTTGCCTACAGGTATGACGACGCTTGGCGATTGATTGAAGCGACCAACGCTGTCGGCGAAAGCGAGCGTTATCGGTACGACGATCAGCAGGTGATCCTGGAGCGGGAACTGGCCGGTGGGGCGAGTTTCTTCTGGGAGTGGGAACGGTCCGGCAAGGCGGCAAGGTGCGTCCGGCACTGGGCCAGTTTTTCGCAGATGGACACGCGGTATGTGTGGGACGACAACGGCACGGTCACCGTGCACAACGCCGATGGCAGCCAGGAAGTCTACGTACACGACCAGCGCGCACGGCTGGTGCAGCGGATCGATCCGGACGGCGCGCAGCACTTCAAATCCTACGACGAAAAAGGCCGGCTGACGGTCGAGCAGAATCCGCTGGGAGCGGTGACGGCCTATCAGTACGACGAAGCCGGTCGGTTGATTGCGCTGTTTCCCGGGGACGATACGCCGACGTCCTACGAGCATGACAACGGGTTCGTACGGGTTGTGCGCCGTGGTGACGCGGTGTGGAAATACCAGCGTAACGATCAAGGCGATATCACTCGCAAGACTGATCCGGATGGCAATTACACCGAATACACCTACACCCAACACGGAAAGCTCACGGGTGTTTGGTATCCGGATAACAGCAGCCAACGCTTTATCTGGAACGAACGCGGCCAGCTCATTGAAGAAAAACTGGCGAATGGCGGTGTGCGGCGTTATCGCTATGACGAGCTGGGGCGGCAGGTGGCTTGCGAGGATGAGCATGGTGCGCTGACCCAGTATCAGTGGGACGCCGTAGGTCGTTTGCTGAAAGTGATTCAGCCTGACGGGGCCACACGCGAATTCAGCTACAACCCGTACGGAAAAATCACTGCTGAGCGCGACGAGTTGGGCCGCGTCACCCGCTACGAATACGCCGATGGTCTGCACCTGATCAGCCGCCGGATTAATCCGGACGGCACGCAGCTTAAATACCGTTATGACAATGTTCGGCTGTTACTGACCGAGATTGAAAACGAGGTCGGCGAAACCTATCGGCTCGACTATCACGCCAACGGCCTGATCCAGCAGGAAACCGGATTTGATGGGCGCCGCACCGCCTATGCCTACGACCTCGCCGGGCATCTGCTGGAAAAGACCGAATACGGCGATGACGGCAGTCAGTTGGTTACCGGTTATGCGCGCGATGCTGCCGGTCGCCTCGTAAGAAAAACCCTGCCTGACGGCAGCATTGTCGATTACACCTACGACCGCCTCGGCAATCTCCTCAGCGTCGACGACGGCCACTGGCCGCTGCATTACGAATACGACCTGCAAAACCGCCTCACCGCCGAACACCAGGGCTGGGGCACGTTGCGCTATGGATACGACGAATGCGGCCAACTCGAAAAACTACGCCTTCCGGATAACAACCGCCTCACCTTTCACCACGACAAAGGCGGCGACCTCGCCACCGTCGAACTCAACGGTAACCTGCTCACCTCGCACCTGTTCAAATCCGGCCGCGAACACCAACGCCAGCAGGGCCAACTCCTCAGCCACTACCACTATGACGACCAGGGCCGCCTGCACGCCCACGCGATCACCCAACAGGAACAACGCTACCAGCGCCGCCAATACAACTACGACAAACGCGGCAACCTCACCCGCATCCTCGACACTCGAAAAGGTCAGCACGACTACCACTACGACCCACTCGACCGCCTGACCCGCGCCAACCACTCGCACGATCTGCAGGAACGCTTCGTCCACGACCCGGCGGGCAACCTGCTGATGCAAGACCGCGTCGGTCCGAGCGTCGTCAAAGGCAACCGCCTGTTGATGCAAGGCGACCGTCATTACGACTACGACGCCTTCGGCAACCTCCTGCGCGAACGCCGGGGTCGGGCTCAGCAACTGGTCACTGAATACCGCTACGACCGCCAGCACCGACTGATCAGCGTCACCCAGCCGGACGGCACCGAAGCCACATATCGCTACGACCCGTTTGGACGGCGTATCGCCAAAACCCTCAACGGTCAGACCACCGAGTTCTTCTGGCAAGGCGAAACATTAATCGCCGAACACAGCACTGATAACCACCAAAGCTATATCTACGAACCCAACAGCTTCCGCCCGTTAGCACTGCTGAAAGGCTACGGCCCGGAAGACGTAAAGCCCTTCCACTACCAACTCGACCACCTCGGTACCCCGCAAGAACTCACCGCATCCGATGGCGAAATAGTGTGGTCAGCGCACTACCGCGCCTACGGCCAAATCGCGAAGCTGGACGTCAACACCGTTACCAACCCGCTGCGCTTCCAGGGCCAATACTTCGACCCGGAAAGCGGGCTGCACTACAACCGACATCGCTACTATAATCCGGATATTGGTCGTTATCTGACGCCCGACCCCGTGAAGCTGCCGGGTGGGCTGAACGGCTACCAATATGTGCCCAACCCGACGGGATGGGTTGACCCGCTTGGATTGAACACCTGCCCGGGTGGCGATGGATGTAAGCCGAAAGCCGTTGATAACGATCCTGCTAGAAAAGTAAAAGCCGATGAAGGTGTACCTTCGGCGCCAGTTATTAGAGGAGTTGATGCGGAAAGCTTGAATCGAACGCATAGTATCGAGGGGAAAAGATCAACCAAGCGAGTCGACGAAATCTCCCTCAGCATGCGGAGCAAGGGTTACGACACAAATGAGCCTATCGACGTGGTCGAGGTGAACGGGCAGCGCTATATTATCGACGGGCACCACCGAGCCTCAGCGGCAAGACGGACAAATACGCCAGTCACCATAAAATTGATAGAGAACCTAAATAGCCATAAGGGAACGCTCAAAAGTAAAGATGACGTAATAAACGCTTCGAATGCTGTTGGACTTGATAGGTTAGAAAGGCCGAGACGATGAAAAAGAACAACCTGGAGAATTTGATCCACGAATATCTATATCAGGTGAAAAGAGCGACTGATTTACTTGAGCGCACATTCGGAACAAAAAACATACTCCAGCTATGGCGCAGCAAAGAAATCCCGCAACGCGGGAGGATCACTGACAACATCTCCTACGAACTACACGGAATTGGCTGCAGAGTCGATTTTTCCGGAGTATGTATCGATTTCGACTATGGCCCAGACGAAAGAGTGGACGGCTTCGACCCGTGGCGGCTTTACATTTACGCATGCGAAGTACCACACCGGTACAAAAAGTACACCAACCAGAACACTCTCAAACTAGAATTCAATAATTATGTAGCGCAAGGAAAAGCACAAAAAATCACTGACTCCATGTCCAACCTATACTTCCTGAATCCTTGACCCTGCTCACCCCCTGACCAGCTGTCGCCAGGCGAACATTCGAGTTTACCCAGCGTAAAACTCACTCTTTCGCGGTAAACACTCCCCCTCAACTCCACGCCACCACCAACAACCCCGCCCCCAACACCAAACACAGCGGCGAGTAAAAAAATGTATCCAGCCGCGCAAACCGCGACCCGCCGACCTTCTTGAAAAAACCCACCAGCTCTGAATCCCCAATCGCCCGGGCAAACATCACCAGTGCTACTGCACTAATCCCCCACTGCAACGCATGGTTGGACACCGGCTCGAAATACAGCCCGGCCCGCAAACACACCAACACCGCAATCGCCACCAACCCCACACCCACCAGCAACGTTCCCAGTGCCGACGGCTTGAACGCCGGTCGCGGCCCGCTGGCGAATTCACCCGGCAGCTGCGGAATAGCCGCCGTCACACCCAATTTGCCGCCGGCCGCCCAGTACAAATGCACCAGGCTGATAAAGCCAAAAACCCCGACGATCCATCGCGCGACTAAAAAGCTCATGGCTGGATATCCTTGGAAAAGTCCGAGAGAGGATAGCCCTCTTGAGATTTTTTGCAGGCAATTCGTCGGCGGCTGATGGTAAAGTGCCGCCCCATGAAACTCGCCCGTACCGACCGCTCGCTCATTGCCTGGATGCTCTACTGCTGCGTCCTGTTCAATGTGTTCGCCTGCAGCATCGGCCACGGGCAAATGGTCGGGATGCAGCTCAACGGCATCGGCGGCCAGTTCTGTACGGTGGACCCGCGCACCCAGGCGCCGGCGCCTTACAAGTCCACCGATGAATCCCTGCCCACGCTCTCGAAAGCCTTCGGTTGCCCGCTGTGCTCCACCGGCGGCATGGGCCCGGCACTCAACTCCAGCCTCAACGTGGCGGTGCTTCCGCAACCCCATGCGCCGCCGCCCGCCATCGTTGCCAGTGCCGACATCCCTGCCCGCTTCACCTGGCCTGCGGCTAATCCGCGCGCCCCGCCCGCCTTCGCCTGATACCTGCACTTTTCTGATTGGCCCACGCGGCTGCCTCCCCCGGGAGTGCGGACGGCACTGGGTTGTTTTCAAGCCAAGTTTTTCAGGATTCAACCATGAAACATTTACCCCTTTTGGCGGGCCTGTTTGGCTGCCTGCCTGTCAGCACCTGGGCGATTGAGCTGGCACCGACCACCATTGATGGCGAGCAAACCGGTGATGCCGGCCTGGCCCTGGATCAGTCCAGTGGCATGGCCTCGCGCCTGGGGCTGAGCGTGCGGGAAACCCCGGCGTCCATCAGCATTGCCAACCGCAATGACATCGAGCGCCGAGGCGCCAAGACCTTCCAGGACGCGGCCAATACCCTGCCCGGGGTCAACGCCAGCGCGCCGCCGGGGTTTGGCGGTTTCATTTCCTATCGAGGGTTTACCAGCAGCCAGATTACCCAGATGTTCAATGGCGTCGCGGTGTCCGGCGGCCTGGCTCGCCCCGTGGATGCGTGGATTTATGACCGGGTCGAACTGGTGGGCGGGCCCTCCTCGCTGATCAACGGCGCCGGCTCCGTCGGTGGTTCGCTGAACTACGTGACCAAGCTGGCCACCCGTGAGGAACAGGCCGCCGAAGGTCAACTCACCTATGGCAGCTACGACACCGCCGGAATGGCCTTCGGCCTGAACCACGCCCTGACCGAGCCGGGCGCCGAGGTCCAGCATTACGCGCGCCTGGACGTAAGCCGCAACACCAACCACACCTATATCGATCGCCAACAGCGCGATGCCTGGAGCGTGGCGTTTTCCCTGCTGAGTGATTTCACCCCGAACCTGTCCCACACCCTGGCCCTGGAATATCAGGACGAACACGAGGACAGCCCCTACTGGGGCACACCGGTGCTCAACCCGAAGTCGGGCGAGTTGAAGATCGACAAACACAACCGCTTCAACAACTACAACGTGGCCGACGGTCGTTATGAGCAACGCACGATCTGGGTGCGCTCGATCATCGACTACCGGATCAATGACAGCACCACGCTGAAAAATACCCTCTATCACCTCGACAGCCAGCGCGACTATCGCAACCTGGAAACCTACCAGTACAACGCTGATAACAGCGCAGTGAATCGCTCGACGGCCTATCAGGTACGGCACCAGGGTGAGCAGAACGGCAACCAGTTCGAGCTGCGCCATGACGACACGTTCTTCGGCTTGAGCACCACGTGGTCGGGCGGCTTCGAGTACAGGGTCAACAGCACCACCAACAATCCGTTGAATGTGGCAGGCAACAGTACGGTGGATCCGAACAACTATGATCCCGGGCATTTCTATGACATCCCGGGCACCAAGCCCGGTTTCGATCCGGACAAGACCAACGCCGTCACCACCAAGGCATTGTTCCTCGAGAACCGCCTGGGCCTGACCGACAAGCTGTCGTTGCTCACCGGCCTGCGCTACGACGCGATTGACCTTGAAGTCACCAACCACCGGGATATCACCGCCAGCAATCCGCGGCATGTCAAACGCAGTTGGGAGCCGGTGACCGGGCGGATTGGCCTGACGTATCAGTTCATCCCGCAAGCCAATGTCTACGTGCAATACAGCACCGCCGCCGAACAGCCGAGCAGCACCACCCAGGTGTTCGATGTGTCCACCGGCAAGCAATGGGAAGTGGGCAGCAAGTTCGATTACCTCGACGGTCGCGGCTCCGCCACGGTGGCCGCCTACCGGATCGAGCGCAAGGACTTCGCCGTCACCGACCCGCTGGACCCGACCAATAGCATTCCGGTGGGCGCGCAGACGTCCAAGGGTATCGAGCTGGCCAGTTCGTTGCGGGTCACGCCCAAGCTATTGCTGGAGGGCAACTATGCGTGGGTCGATGCCGAATACGAGGACTTCAACGAGAAAACCGCCAGCGGTGCCGTGGTGTCGCGCAAGGGCAATACGCCGACCAATGTGCCCAGGCAGGTGGGTAATCTGTGGCTGACCTATGACTTTGCGGAGGATTGGCAGGGAGGTGTGGATGCGCGGTATGTGGCGTCGGTGTACGCCGATAACGCCAACACCCTGACGGTGCCGGCCTATACCTTGTTCGGGACGTTTTTGACTTACAAGGTGGATCAACACACCTCCGTGACGGGCCGGGTGCGCAACCTGACCAATGAGGTGTATGCCGAGTTTGCCCATGTGTCGCCGGCGTATTACCTGGGGTCGCCGAGGACGTTTGAGCTGGCGGTGCAGACGAAGTTCTAAAGCGCAGCAAGTTTCAAGGCAAGAATGAGGTCAGTGTGGGAGCGGGCTTGCTCGCGAAAGCGGTGAGTCAGTCAATACAAATGTTGGCTGAAAAACCGCTTTCGCGAGCAAGCCCGCTCCCACATTTTTGATCGCAATCGGGCTGTTATATCGGTGTTACTTCAGGCTGGCTTCGACCTTCTGCGCCACATCCTCAGTCAGCCACGCCTTCCAGACTTCCGGATGATCCTTGAGAAATGCCTGGGCGACCTCTCGCGGCTGGCTGTGCTTCTCGCTCATTTCGGCCAGCGCCTTGTTCAGCGGCTCGATCGGAAAGTCGACCTTGGCAAAGAACTCGGCGATCTGCGGATGCTCCTTCTGGAACGGCGTGGACACTCCGATGCTCAGCTTGGAGGCCAGGGAACGTGTAGGTTTCGGGTCAGGATTGTCTGCATCGGTCAGCGTTTTCCACGCCTCGGCATCAAATGGTGGCTCTTCCAGCTGGATCAGCTTGTAGCGCCCCATCAACGGTGTAGGCGACCAGTAATAGAACAGCACCGGCTTGCCCCGACGGATCGAGGAAGCAATCTCGGCATCCAGCGCAGCACCCGAACCACTGCGGAAATTCACATAGCTGTCGTCAAGCCCATAGGCCTTGAGCTTTTGCTTGTTGACCACTTCCGAGGTCCAGCCAATCGGGCTGTTGAGGAAACGGCCCTTGCTCGGTGCTTCCGGGTCCTTGAACACGTCCTTGTAGCGCGCCAGATCCTTCACGCTGCGCAGGTCCGGCGCGAGGGGCTTGATGCCTTTGGCCGGGTCGCCCTTGACCACGTACTCCGGCACCCACCAGCCTTCAGTGGCGCCCTTGACGATATCCCCAAGACCCACCACTTTGCCTTCGGCCTCGGCCTTGACCCACACCGGGCTGCGGCCGGCCCACTCTTCGCCGATCACCTGGATGTCGTTTTTCGCCAGGGCGGTTTCCAGGGTGATGGTGGTGCCGGGCAAGGTGTCGGTGGGCAAGTCATAGCCCTTTTCGACAATCACCCGCAGCACCTCGGTGATCAGGCTGCCGCTTTCCCAGTTCAGGTCGGCAAAATGAATCGGCGCCTGGGCCGCTGATACCGGCAGCGACGCCACCGACAGACTCAGGGTCGTCAGTGAGGCTGCCAACAGTGCTCGAATTCCTTTCATGCTTTGCACCTCATGCCTTACAGCAATCGCGAATGGCTTTGCTGTAACACCGCGAAGCCTCTGAATACTTAAGTCAACTCAACTGTAGTAGAGGTTCCGGGGAACATGGCAGGTTGCCGGTTTTTACGCAGGATTGTTCAGCCGCTGCAACTCGCGGCGCACCATGCTGGCGAATTCGGCGGGCTTGAGTTCATACAGTTGGCCGGCGACCCAGCTCAACCAGGCGCCCTGCAACTCGGCCTTGCGGGCAAACAATTGAGCCGCCGTGGCTTGGGCATCGAGCAGGTGCTGCTCGTGGAACTGCGCCCTACCCTGGCTCATTACTCGCTGGCCTTGAAGGTCACGAGTTCACCCTTGCGCCATTTGGCGGCCTTGCCGGTGACGGCCTTCAGGGTCTTGGTCAGGCCTTCTACCAATTGCTCATTGGCGGCAAACACCAGCATCACGCTGTGGCCTTCCTTGAACACAATGCCCTGGCCTTCGGCCGAGGACACAAAGGCGTAATCGCCCAGGCCATACACCGTCAACTTGATATCGCGAAACTTCAGTTCGAACTTGCCGCCTTCGCGGCTGGGCAATACAGCGGCCCGGAAATGATCACCGACCTTGAGTTCCAGGCGCGGCTTGTCGTCCACCACCAATGCCGCTTCGGTATCGATCTCGGCGATGTAGATACCTTCAGGTGTCTGCTCAGTGACGTAGACGAAACGGGATTGAAACTGCTTGACCAACTTTGCGCGCAAATCACCCAGCACGAATAACGCGTGCATATCCAGATTACTGACTGCCAAGGAAACGCCCCCACATCAAAAGGGTGCTGTCCGCCCAAGCGGGCAGCACAAAAAAACGGCCGGAAACGGCACGATCACACAACAAATCCACTGATAAAAACTGAAGAAGATCACGCTGCCAGGCCATGAGACTAGTACAGGCGTGCCCGACGCACCTTACGCAGGTCGCCAGGCGTTGCAGGAAATCACAGGTTTAACGACCAGAGAATACTGGCCGACCCACTTCAGACAATAACCCTTTAAAAAATGCAGTTTCCGACATCCAACACAGAAACTAATGCTTTGGATGGAACCGGACGCCGGACACTGACGACAATACTAAAACAGCAACACGGGTCAAAACCACTCGAAATACTGCAAGCGGGTACGCAATGTCGATCGACAGGAGCTGATTATGCAACGACCTCAACCGATTGCCACACCTTCGAACACAGGTTCATCTTTTATCGATGACGGGCAATTCTACTCCCTATACACCCACGACAGTTGCCTGCATTCGGCGCTCTATCGGGTCGTCCCCGCCGGGAGAAACTTTTTCCATATCCTTGAAGTGCCCAGTGGGCGGATCAAAGGTTTTCGCAGCGGCCATAGCCAGGCCTGCGAACTGGCCCGACAGCTGGAAGCCATCCTGCAAGCGCCGCACGGCTGAGGCGCGGCTGGCGTTTCGTCATCTGGTTGACTTTACTGCGCCGCCAGCGCGTAACAACTGCCATACTGGTCCGTCCATTGAGATTTGTGCCCTTGCGGTTCAGGTTTCATCAGCGCAATTACCTCCAAGGGAAGGCTATACGTGACGGAATTTGATATTGGCGAATTTTTCATCCATGGCGAAGCCAGGGAAGTAGACGGTGAGTTCCAGGCCGTGATTGTGATGCGGGCCAAGGCTCCCCTGACCACCGTGACGACTCACCAGGTAGAAAAGGACCGCTGGTTCAAAACCGTAGACGCTGCCAACACGGCTGCCAAGGAAGCCGCAAAAGCCCTTAAGGCCGCCGTTGATTCCGGCGCGCTGACCTCCTGATTACCCGGCGCGACAATCCGATCGAACTCTGTCCCGCAACAACCCTCCCATGCATACGATGATCAGCCCGCATGGAGAACGATATGGAAGCGCAGACCTACACCCTCGAAGACCTGTTTGAACAACTTGGACTGGAATCGTCCCCCGAGGCGATTGACGCCTTTATCGGCAAACACACCCTGCCCAATGACGTAAAGCTGATTGACGCGGATTTCTGGTCACCGCAACAAGCCCAATTTCTTAAAGATGAACTGCGTGAAGACGCAGTCTGGGCAATTGCGGTCGATGAGCTGAACCAGCGCCTGCACCAGCAACCCTGAGCCTTCAATGCAGGCTGTCTGACTGCTCCAGGTGCAACAGCGCCTCCCAGGCAGCCCTGCACTCTTCAGCCTCATCGCGGCTGGCGAACGCCGTGCCGCGCTGCTCGCCATTGAGCAACACTACCCAACAGGCCTTTTGCCCCAGTGCACGCAGGGTGGGCGGTACGCCACTGCCAATCATCACAGCCACGTCGACTTTGGTTTGCATGGAGCGCCTCCGGAAAATTAGTTAGCTGGCTAACAATGTTTGCCATGCTACGGTTTTCTTCCAGTTGGAAAAAGCTATCCCCGGAATAGCTCCCTTGCATAACCTGCAACAATCCCCCGCTGAATCAGCGCCCCTCGGGTTTGTAGCCCAGGCGCAAGCCACCCCAATGCCGGCCATTGACCGTGATCGGCACCGACAGATCGTGCATCAACTCCCCGGTATCGCGAGTGTAGGTCTGCAACAACACCGCCTGCTGGTGGCTGCCGCAGCGGATTCCCGTGCGGTCTTCAAACTTGCGCTTGGTACGATTTTGTACCGCGTCCACTTGGGCATCGCCGGTCAGCGCTTGGGAGAACACCTTGTTGTGGGTTGGCACATAACCCTGTGGCGTGCAGGCGATGGCGAATACCAGGCCCTCATGCCGGGGCAGCAGGGCCTCCTGGATGGCCGGCAGCACCTGGTCGGTGTAGCCGTCAAAACGCGTGTGGTACTTGCTTGGCCGCGTGTTGGGAATGGCGGTGTAGCTGCGGTCGAACAGGTCATCGAGGCTGATGCGGTTTTGCAGGACGTCGGCTTCAAACTGCGCGGCGATGCGGCTCGCGCCTTCGCGGGCCAGGTCATAGATGCGCTGGTGGTAGTCGTCCAGGCCGACCTCGGCAAGGCGCTCGCTGATGGTTTCAGCCTGGCCTTCCATTTGTACGGCGGCGGCGGCCAACTGTTGGGTCTGCTGGTCGCTGACGGTCAAATCGCTGCGCATCTGCTCCACCGCATGGAACAAGCTGTCGAGTTGGGCGCGGTTGGTGTCGGTGCCCTGAGCGATTTCATTGACCTGGCCTTCGACATCCGCTGCCAGGCTGGCGATGCTGTCCAGTTGCTCGCCGGCGTGCTCCACCTGCTCTACACCGGATTGCAGATCCGCCGACAATTGCCGGATCTGCTCCACCACCTGGGCGGTACGCTGCTGGATATCCGCCACCATCACCCCGACTTCATCGGTCGCCGTGGCGGTTCGCCCAGCCAGGCCACGCACCTCGTCGGCGACCACCGCAAACCCGCGACCATGCTCACCGGCCCGCGCGGCTTCAATCGCCGCGTTCAAGGCCAGCAGGTTGGTCTGGCTGGCGATCGACTGGATCACCAGGGTGACGCGCTGGATTTCTTCGCTGCGCTGGCTCAAGGCCTCGATCAATTGACGGCTGTCGTTGGCGCGCTGGCTGAGCTGGTGCATGCGGGTGATGGACTGCGCCAGCACCTCGCGCCCTTCGGTACTGCGCTGATGGGCCTGGCTGGCCGCGCCGAGGGCCTGGCGGCTCAGTTGCGAGGTGACCTGCTCGGTGCCGATCATCACTTCGGCACTGCTGACGATCTGCTTCGCCGCGCCCAATTGAGATTGCAGCCTGGCCGCCAGTTGCTTGACCGAATAGGCCACGCCGGCAGCAGACAGTGCGTTATGGCTGGTGGTGTAGGACAGGTCGCGGGTCAGCTCGCCGATTGCATCGGTGGCTTCGGCCGGTGCGGCATTGTGGGTGCGATGTTTCAGGCGGGGCAGCCAGATCAGCAGCAGGGCCACCGGCAGGCACAGGTAAATCGAGAGTTGGGCGAACGCCAGGCCCAACAGCAACAGCACCAGGGCGGTACTTTGCAGGAGCGGCGTCAACCAGCCGGGCAACTGTCGCGCCACCACGGGTGGTGACACTGCTGCGCCCATGAGAGATCCGTCTCCAGCCATGTTCGTTACCCCGCTGCTTGTCGTTATTGTGACTGCATTAGACGCCACTATGTGGCCATTATCCATGGGCCTTTAGTGGGGGGCTTGCAGCAGATCAATAGACAGCGGTAATACGGGCGAAATCTATGTAGGAGCGAGCTTGCTCGCGAAGAACCTGAGAGCACCGTTGGGTATCAGGTTTCCCGCGTTATCGTGAACGACCTTCGCGAGCAAGCTCGCTCCTACACGGGGGGCATCAGGCTTGACGCTGGTGCTTGTCGATTTGCTCGTGGCGCTCTTGCGCTTCGATGCAGTACTTGGTGGTCGGGCTGATCAGCAGGCGCTTGAGGCCGATAGGCTCGCCGCTGTCATCGCACCAGCCGAAGGAGTCTTCCTTGATACGGCCCAGGGCCTGCTCAAGTTGCGGCAGCATGCGCTGGTCGCGGTCGATGGCGTTCACCAGCCAGGTGCGCTCTTCTTCGACAGAAGCAGCGTCGGCCGGGTCTGCCGGGGTGTCCAGGCTTTCAATGGCGATGCGGTTCTGCTCGATGCGCTCGTGGTGTTCCACTTTCATGTCCTGCAACAACTTCTCGAAAAAAGCGTGCTGCTCGGCATTCATGTAGTCATCCGCCGGCATGGCCAGCAACTTTTCCTTTGTCATTGATTTCTCTATAAAAAATACGTGCATTAAGGCGAATAAGGGAGCGTTCCGGCCGACCTCTGCAGGTCTCGGAAAGGCGCCGTCCATTTCAAGCGCCACCCGGCACTCAATTTACGAGGGGCGGCAGTCTAAGGCCGACTTGAGGGCTCAGCAACTGAAATGACAGGCATTTTTTCCAAGATAACCCGCAAAGGCACCAGGACGGGCTCGGCGAATGGTCATCGGAGTGCGTTTATAGCAAGAAATTCAGTGTTGTGGAGCTATATAGAAGACAAACGGTTAAATGTGGGAGCGGGCTTGCTCGCGAAGGCAGTGTGTCAGTCACTGAATGTTTAACTGATACACCGTCTTCGCGAGCAAGCCCGCTCCCACATTTTGACCGATGCGGCCTTGAGGACCGTGTCAGCGCTTGAGTTTGCGCTTGTTGCGATATTGGTCGATCACCACCGCCACCACGATGATCAGGCCCTTGATGATGTCTTGGATGTACGCATCCACGCCGACGAAGGTAAACCCGCTGGCCATCACGCCGAGAATCAACGCGCCGATCACGGTGCCGGTGATGCGCCCTACCCCGCCCGCCAGGCTGGTACCGCCGATCACCGCAGCGGCAATCGCGTCCAGCTCATAGGACATGCCCATGCCCGCCTGCCCGGTGGCCGCCCGTGCCGACGCCACTACACCGGCCAGGCCTGCCAGCAGGCCGGCGATGCTGTAGACGATGATCAGGTGGCGCTTGACGTTGATGCCCGAGGTGCGCGCCGCCTGCATGTTGCCGCCGATGGCGTAGGTGTACTTGCCGTACTTGGTGTAGCGCAGGGCGATATGGAAGATCACCGCCACCACCAGGAAGATCACCACCGGCATCGCGCCGTGGCCGATGGCCGTGTAGGAGTCCGAGAGCATGCTCACCGGCTGGCCTTCGGTGTAGTAACGCGCCAGGCCACGGGCCGAGACCATCATGCCGAGGGTCGCAATAAACGGTGGAATCCCGGTGACCGCAATGATACTGCCGTTGATCGCCCCCGCCAGCAGCCCCACGCCCAGGCCCATCGCCACCGGTATCCACACCGGCAGGTCAGTCAATGACGGAAACACCGCACGGGAAAAGTCGGAAGTCTGCGCCAGGCTGGCGGCGATCATCGCCGACAACGCCAGCACCGAGCCCGAGGACAAATCGATACCGGTGGTGATGATCACCTGGGTCACGCCAATCGCCAGCAGGCCGATGATCGACACTTGCAGGATCATCAATACAAGGCGCTGGGAGTTCATCAGGAAGCTCTGGTCGCGCACGATCCAGCCGAACAACTCAAACACCAGGCCGATGCCAATCAGCACCAGCAGGATGCTCAGCTCGGTGGGCATGCGTCGACGGTGCTTGACCGGCGCCGCAGCGGGCTTCTTTTCCTCGGGTTTGCTTTCCAGTATCGCGTTCATAACCACTCACCTTTTTTATCGCGTTGCGCCGGCCACAACGGGCCGGCGCCGTCTGTTCGTTAGTGGACCGCCGTCATACCGGAAGCCAGTTGCATGACTTTTTCCTGGGTCGCATCCGCGCGGTCCAGGGTGCCCATCAGGTCGCCTTCGTGCATCACCATCACCCGGTCGCTCATGCCCAGCACCTCGGGCAGCTCCGAGGAAATCATGATCACCGCCATGCCTTCGCTGGCCAGGTAGGAAATCAACCGGTAGATCTCGGCCTTGGCGCCCACGTCGATACCGCGGGTGGGTTCGTCGAGGATCAGCAGCCGTGGGTTGGTCATCAGCCAGCGGGCCAACAGGGCTTTTTGCTGGTTGCCACCGGACAAGGTGTCGATGCATTGCTCCAGCGACGGGGTTTTCACCCGCAGCTTGGTGCACATGTCTTCACACAGGGCACGCAGGGCTTTTTGCTGGATAAAACCATTGCCGGAGTAATGCGGCAGCACAGCCATCTCCATGTTTTCCAGCACCGACAGGCAGGGGAACAGGCCGCTGAGCTTGCGGTCTTCGGTCAGCAGCGCGAAGCCCTTCTCGATGGCCATGTGCGGGTCGGTGATGCGCACGGTCTTGCCGTCCAACTGGATCTCGCCGCCGGAGCTTGGGGTGATGCCGAAAATGGTTTCGGCCACATTGGTCCGCCCGGAGCCCATCAGCCCGGCGATACCGAGAATTTCCCCGGCATGCAGGTCGAACGACACGCCCTGGAATACCCCATCCAGGCGCAGGTCGCGCACCGACAGCAGCAGATTGCCGATGGGCTTGTCACGCACCGGGAACAGCTGGCTCAGCTCACGCCCCACCATCATCGAGATCAGGCTGTCGCTGTCCATGCTGTCGGCCCGTTGCAGGCCGATATAGGCGCCATCGCGGAACACCGCCACTTCATCGGCGATGGCGAATACTTCGTTCATTTTATGGGTGATGTAGATGATGCCTTTGCCCTGGGACTTGAGGTCGGCAATGATCGAGAACAGGTGGGCCACTTCCTTGTCGGTAATGGCGGAGGTCGGTTCATCCATGATCAGGATGTCGGAGTCATAGGACACCGCCTTGGCAATCTCGACCATCTGCCGCTCGGCAATGCTCAGGTTGCCGACGTGTTCCTCCGGGTCGAGGTTGATCCGCAGCCGCTCCAGCAATTGCGCGGTGCAGCGGTGCATTTCCCGGTGGTTGACCATGTGCAGGCCGTTGAGCTGTTCGCGACCGATCCAGATGTTCTCGGCGATGCTCATGTGCGGCATCAGGTTGAGTTCCTGGTGGATCATCGCGATCCCGGCCTTCTGCGCTGCCAGCGGTGTTTCGAATTTGATCGGCTTGCCACGCAAGCGGATTTCACCGGCGTCGGGCTGATAGATGCCGGCGATGATCTTCATCAGTGTCGACTTGCCCGCGCCGTTCTCGCCCATCAGCGCCAGCACCGAGCCGGGGCGCACCCGCAGCTGCACATCGGCCAGGGCCACGACGCCGGGAAAGCCTTTGCTGATGTTGGAGATCTCCAGCAGATAGGGTTCTTCCAGTACCAAGGGCTGGATACCGGGAGGCTGGGAAGCAGTCGCTTGAGCAAACATATCGGGTACTCCGTCAGCAGGGCCGCCGTGGCTGCCCTGCCGGTTTATTGTTGTTATTAAGGGCTACTTGAAGTCTTTGACGTTGTCCGGGGTGATCAGCTTGAACGGGATCACCACGTTCTGCTCGACCGGCTCGTGCCTGGCCATCTTGCGCGCCGCTTCCACCGAACCCACGGCCTGGCCATTGGCGTCCTGGAACGCCGACGCGGCCATGTCGCCCTTGGTAATCGCGTTCAAACCGTCCGGTGTGCCATCCACCCCGGCGATCAACACGGTGCCCGGCTTGGTGCCCGCCGACTTCAACGCCATGGACGCACCGATGGCCATCTCGTCGTTGTTGGCCAGCACCGCGTTGAATTCACGGCCTTGGGTCAGCCAGTCGTTGACCAGGGTCATGCCCTTGTCACGCAGCCAGATGCCGGTCTGTTCCTGCTCGATGGTGATGCCTGGGTATTTGGCCAGGACTTCCTTCACCCCCTTGGTGCGGTTGGTGGTGGAGTTGTTCGCCAGGTCACCCAGCAGGATCACGATCTTGCCCTTGCCGCCGAGCTTTTCGGCGATGTACTGCATTTGCAGACGGCCCGCCTCGACGTCATTGGAGGTCACGGCCACGATGCCTTTGGGCAGATCCGTCTGGTCGGGACGACGGTTGACGTACACCAGCGGAATGCCCGCCGCGAGGGCCGCTTTACTGATATTGGCGGTAGACGCCGTGTCGACCGGGTTGACGATGATGGCGTCGACTTTCTGGCTGATAAAGTTCTCGACCTGGCTCAGTTGCTTGACCACATCGGCGCGGGCGTCTTCGAACTGCAGCTGCACGCCGTCACCCTTGGGGTAGGACTTGGCTTGCTTGTCCATGTCTTCACGCAGGTAAGTCAGGAAGGTGTCATCGAACGCCGACATGCTCACGCCCACCTTGATATCGGCCGCCGTGGCGAAACCACTGGCGAGCATCATGGACAGGGCCAGCGCGGTAAAACGGATCGGGGTCTTCATGAACGGTCTGTCTCCAATTTCTTGTTGGTTTTGTGGACGTTGCGTTTTTCAGAGCGAAGCGGTCGGCAGTCGAACGATCGGCGCCCCCGGAATGCAGCACACCAGGGAACCCTTGCTTTCGACGCACAGGACATTCAGGAGGGAAAAGTAAAACGGCCGGGCGCGGGGCAGACCGCGTGGCTGGAGGGCAGGACGTAAAACTCGCAGTACAGCGTTGAAGATTTTCATCTGACGGTACCTGGTTGTTTTGATCTTGTTTTTGTCGAGTCGCCCGAATCGAGTCCGAACGTACTTTATGCAACCTGGAATGACTTTATTGGAAAATAATTTCCATATCAACCTGTTTTAGAATTTTATTCTATTTTTCATCCATGAGGCTCCATAGCCGCCATTTCCACTACCTGCTGGCGCTCTGAACTCAGGCGCGCGGCGTCCAGTACGCGGGTGGTTGCCAGCGCATCCAGGACGTTCACCGGCAACTCGCCGTGGCCTTCCACCGCGCTTTGCAGCTGACTGTAGAACTGATTCCAACGGCCCTTTTCCGACGGCACCCGCTCACGATCCGGCCCCTGCTCGAACCAGCCCCAGCGTCGATGTTCTTCAGCGCCCCAGTGCTCGCCTTCGGTTTTCGGGGTCTTGCCGGCCAGCAGCGCCTCTTCCTGGCCGTCCAGCCCTTCGATGGTGTAGCAACCGGCCGTGCCATTCACCCGAAACCGCGGGGCCTGGCTGTTTTGCAGGGCGCTGCCCCACAGGTGTGAAATCACCCCGTTGGCGTGGGTCAGCGATACAAAGAAGCCGTGGTCCACGCTCCGCTCATCGGCGGTATAGTGCAACTGCGCGAACACCCGGTCCACCGGGCCGAACAGTTGCATGGCCTGGTCCACCAGATGGCTGCCCAGGTCCCGCAGGAAGCCGCCGCCGCTGGCATTGCCCACCGAGCCCGGGTTGTAGCGCTCCACCCGGGATTCAAAGCGGGTGACGGAGCCCAGGGCTCCGGCGTCGATCAGCTTGCGCAGGGTCAGGAAGTCCGAATCCCAGCGCCGGTTCTGGTAGACGCTGAGCAGCACGCCCTGGCGCTCGGCGGCGGTGATCAAGGCCTGGGCCTGTTCGGCATTGCTGGCAAAGGGTTTGTCGCTGACCACCGCCACACCGTGTTCGATGGCCTCCAGCACCAGGGCCGGACGGCCCTTGAGGGTGGTGGAGATCACCAGCACGTCGACACCGGCCTCGGTGATCTGCCCGATACTGTCGAAGGCCTTCACTCCGGGGTGATCCGTCGCCAGTTGCTGGCGACGTTCGGGTGACCGTGTCACCACGCCGACAAAGGTCGCCCCCGGCAGGCTGGCTATCAGGGGTGCATGAAATACACGGCCGCCTTTGCCGTATCCAACCAGTCCGATTCGCATACAAATACTCCTTGGTTAATTGTGGCGAGGGAGCTTGCTCCCGCTCGACTGCGTAGCAGTCGCAAGCTTTTCGGGGCAGCAAGCTCCCTCGCCACAGGGCACGCCACAACGGTCTAACAGCACAACTCGCGGGTCACCCGCTCCAGCATCATCCGGTTGGACTCATCCGGCCGGTCTTCCCAGGCAAACACCGACACCGTGGCAATGCCGTCGAACTTGATTTCCCGCAGAGTGCCGAAAAACGCCTCCCAGTTCACCTCGCCCTGGCCGATGTCCAGGTGCTGGTGCACGGTGGCGGTGACGCCCGGCGGGTTGACGATGTAGCGCAGGTTGGACGAAGCGCGGTGGTTGTAAGTGTCGGCAATGATCAAGTGGCTGAGCTTGGAGCCTGCGTACTTGAGCATCGAGGCGATATCGCCCTTGCCGTCGTCATAGAAGAAGGTGTGCGGCGCGGCGTAGAGGTAGTTGATCCAGTCGCGGTCGAGGCCGCGAATGATGTCCACCGACTCGTTGTTGCGCTCGCAGAAGTCGTACGGATGCGCCTGGATATCCAGCTTGATGCCTTCGCGCTCGAACTCCGGCATCAGCTCGTCCATGGAGCGCATGAACTGGTTTTCGCACACCAACGGATTGTCGGACTGGCCGGTGAATTCGGTGTTGACCAGCTCGCAGTCCATTTCCACGGCGATCTGGATCGCGCGCTTCCAGTTGCGCACGGCGGCAACCCGCAGGCCTTCGTCGGCGGCGGCCCAGTGGTACATGGGCAGCAGGGATGAGAGTTGCACGCCGGCGTCGCTCAGGGCCTTGCGAAATTCCTTGATGCGCGCGCGGTCGACCCGGGGGGCCTTGTAGAACGGCAGGAAGTCTTCCCGGGGCGAGAGTTCGATGTGCTGGTAGCCGAGCTCGGCGGCCTTGTCGACCATTTGGCCGAGGGGCAGGTGGCGGTACATGTAGGGGTCTAATGCGATGCGCATGCTTGAGATCTCCCGAATCTGAGGTAGGAACTCGGTCAAATGTGGGAGCGGGCTTGCTCGCGAATGCGGTGGGTCAGTCGATGCAAATGTTGACTGAAAGGCCGCATTCGCGAGCAAGCCCGCTCCCACACTGACTGCGTTACATCAGTGAGGATTGTGGTTAGCCGTAGAAATGCGGACGCGGTGGCAGGCCCACTTTCACAATCTGCCCACTGTTCTGCGCCTCAATGCACGCATCCGCCGCCACCGCCGCGGCAAAACCATCCCACGCCGACGGCCCCCCCACTTGCCCTGCCCTCACACCGTCGATAAACGCCTGCAGCTCAACGTCATACGCCGCGATGAACCGGTCTTTCCAATCCATAAGGATCGCGTTCGACAGCTTGGCCCCGCTGCGCATCTGCACCTGGGACGGCTCCGGCAATTTCGCAATGCCAGTCTCCCCCACCACTTCGCACTGGATGTCGTAGCCGTACTGGCAGTTCACAAACACTTCCACATCGATGCGCGTGCCCTTGGCGGTTTCCAGCAGCACGATCTGCGGGTCACGCAAGTGCGCCAGCGCCTTGCTCGATTTACGCGGGAACACCACCTGCACCGACACGTAGTCATCGGCCAGCAACCAGCGCAACACATCCAGCTCGTGGATCAGGGTGTCGGTGATCGCCATGTCGGTCTTGTAGTTCTCACCCACCCTCGGGTTGCGGTGGGCACAGTGCAGCATCAGCGGCTCGCCGATCTGGCCGCTGTCGATCACGGCTTTCAAGGCGCGATAGCCTTGGTCATACGGACGCATGAAACCCACCTGCACCAGGCGCTTGCCGTGGGCCACTTCGGCCTCGACGATCTTGCGGCAGCCTTCGGCAGTCACCGCCAGCGGCTTCTCGCAGAACACGGGTTTGCCGGCCGCAATCGCCGCCAACACAAATTCTTCGTGGCTCGGGCCCCATGAGGTCACCAGGATCGCCTCGACCTGCGGCGAATTGATCAGCGCGTGGCCGTCCGGGTACACCTCGGCGGTGAGTTTCAGGTCAGCGACGACCTTGGCCGCCTGCTCAAGGTTGATGTCGGTCACGGCCACCACCTGGCTGTTGAGCAAGGTCTGGCTGCAGCGACGAATGTGATCCTGGCCGATGGCGCCAGTACCGATAACACCCAACTTCAAAGACATGAAAACACTCCTCTTGTTATTAGTACTGCCGGGCCTTGGCCAGGCGTTCATTGAGTTGTTTGGCCACCGCATCGGTGCGCGCGCTGGTGGACACCTGCGCCACACCGACGCGCCACCACGACAGGTATTTGTGGATCATGGTTTTCGGCAGGACCTTGATATCAATCAGCGTCGACACGGTTTGCGTGCGCGCATCGGCCAGCGCCGCCTGCAACTGCTCCACGGTGTTGACCTTGTAGGTCTTGCAACCATAGGCCGCCGCACTCATGGCGAAGTCCACCGGCACAAAACCGCCGTCGAGCTTGCCGGTCTCGGGGTTGCGGAAGCGGAACTCGGTGCCGAAGCTGTCCATGCCGTGTTCCATCTGCAAATTGTTGATGCAGCCGAAGGTCATGTTGTCCAGCAGCACCACGTTGATCTTGCGCCGCTCCTGGATCGAGGTGGCCAGCTCCGAGTGCAGCATCATGTACGAGCCGTCGCCCACCAGTGCGTACACCTCGCGCTCGGGCTCGGCCAGCTTCACGCCCAACGCGGCGTTGACCTCATAGCCCATGCACGAATAACCGTATTCGACGTGGTAGGTGTTGACGCCCTTGCTGCGCCAGCTGCGCTGCAAGTCACCGGGCAGGCTGCCGGCGGCGGCGACGATGATTGCGTCGTCGGCCAGGGCTTCGTTGAGCACACCGAGTACGCGGCTCTGGGTCAGGCAGGAGCCGGTCAGCTCGATAAACTCACGCAGCACCGCCGGGTCCATGTGGTCGTTGATTTCAGGGACGAAGTTTTCAGTCTGGTATTCCGCCTGGTAGATCCGGTCGACTTCGACGTCCAATTGCGCCTTGGCATCCCGTGGCTGATCCCCCCAGCTGGAACGGTAGTCGCCCAAGGCTTCAGCCAGTGCTTCCAGGCCAACCTTGGCATCCGCCAGCAACTGCACGCCATCGAGTTTCAGTGCATCGCACGGGCTGATATTCAGGTTGAGAAACTGCACCTCAGGATGCTTGAACAGTGACTTCGACGACGTGGTGAAATCGGTATAGCGCGTGCCGATACCAATGATCAGATCCGCCTCGGGTGCCAGCAGGTTCGCCGCCAGGCAGCCGGTTTCACCAAGACCGCCGAGGTTCATTGGATGGCTTGAAACCACCGCACTCTTGCCCGCCTGGGTTTCCGCGAAAGGAATGTCGAAGCGTTCGGCAAAGGCTTGCAGCGCGGCATTCGCCCCGGAGTATTTGACCCCGCCGCCACACACGATCAGCGGTTTGCGCTTGCCCTTGAACGCCGCCACGGCATCCCCCAGCATCGCTTCGGTCGCCGGGCGACGGTCGATACGGTGCACGCGTTTTTGCAGGAAGTAATCCGGGTAATCCCAGGCTTCGCCCTGTACATCCTGCGGCAGGGCCAGGGTCACGGCGCCGGTTTCCGCCGGGTCGGTGAGCACGCGCATAGCGTGAATCGCCGCCGTCATCAGCTGTTCCGGGCGGTTGATGCGGTCCCAGTATTTGCTGACCGCACGAAACGCGTCGTTGGTGCTGATGCTCAAGTCGTGGAACTGTTCGATTTGTTGCAGTACCGGATCGGGCTGGCGACTGGCGTAGACATCACCGGGCAACAGCAGCAACGGAATCCGGTTGGCGGTCGCGGTCGCCGCGGCGGTCAACATATTCGCCGCACCCGGCCCCACCGAGGAGGAGCACGCGTAGATCTTGCGGCGCAAGTGCTGCTTGGCAAAACCAATCGCCGCGTGGGCCATGCCCTGTTCGTTGCGGCCCTGATGCACCACCAGGTCGCCGCTGTCCTGCTCCAGGGCCTGGCCCAGGCCCAGCACATTGCCGTGGCCAAAAATCGTGAAGATGCCGGCGACAAACTTGCTCTGCACACCGTCGACTTCGATGTACTGGTTATCCAGAAACTTCACCAGGGCCTGGGCCATGGTCAATCGGGTTGTGGTCATGGGGTGCTCCTTATCGTTTCTGCAGGTGGGCGATGCTCGCCCCCAATGCCTGCTTGATATCGGCCAGGCCGTGCACGCTTTCGGCGAACGGTTCGAACGACAGGTGGCCGCTGTAGCCGGTGCTGAGCAGCGTGTCGATCTGCGCGGCATTGCCGAGGATGTCAGCCTCGCCCACCAGCACGCGGTGGCCGTCGCGGATCGAGTTCAGCGGTGCGTCGGCATCTTCCACACCGGAGATATGCACCAGCCCAGTCAGTTCGGGGAAGAACTCATGTTCACTGGCCAGGTGGTGGTGGAAGGTGTCGTGCACCACGCGAAACACATCCAGACCGCCGATGGCCTTGATCGCATCCACTGCCACGCGCTTGCGGCGCAGGGAGCATTCTTCAAACCCCAGGGGTTCGACAAAACCGAGAATCCCGTATTCCCGCAGGATCGGCGCCAGTTCACTCAAGGCGGTGCGCAAACCGGCCGCGCGCTGGGCTTCGTTGCGCGAGTCGGCGCGGTCGTTCAACGGGCACATCACCAACGCCTGCGCGCCGCATTCGCGGGCATAGGCAGCCAGCTTGATGGCCTGGGCACGGCGTTCGTCATTCCACACATCGAAGGGGTACAGCGCGTTGATCGACAGCACCGTGATGCCATGCACCGCGCACAATTCGCGCACGCGGCTGGCAGGGGTGCCGTCTTCAATCTCGATGCCCTTGAGGTCGTTGCGGATCTCGATGGCGTCGCATTTCAGGGTCACCGCCAGCTGGATAAAATCGGGCAGGGAAAGGCTGGGGGCGACCATGCGGTTCAGGGCAAAACGTAGAGGCGACTTCATTATTGTTGTGCTCCACACTCGAAAAAATTTTACTTGGCAGTTGGCATGCTGAATTCAGGGCCCTTGGCGATGCTGTCGGGCCAGCGTTGCATGACGCTCTTGTAGCGGCTGTAGAAACGAATGCCTTCTTCGCCATAGGCGTGGTGGTCGCCGAACAGCGAGCGCTTCCAGCCACCGAACGAATGCCAGGCCATCGGCACCGGAATCGGCACGTTGATGCCGATCATCCCGACCTTGATGGTGCGGGCAAAGGCACGGGCAATGCCGCCGTCGCTGGTAAAGCACGACACGCCGTTGCCGAACTCATGGGCGTTGATCAAAGCCACGGCGCTGGCAAAATCCGCCACCCGTACGATGCCCAGCACCGGCCCGAAAATCTCTTGCTGGTAGATGCTCATTTCGGTGGTGACGTTATCGAACAAGGTTGCACCGACGAAGAAACCACCCTCCGCGCCCGGCACCTTGAAGCCACGACCGTCGACGATCAGCTTCGCGCCCTGGGCCACGCCCTGGTCGATAAACCCTTCGACCTTGGCCTTGTGTTCGGCGGTAACCAGCGGGCCCATCTCGCTGTCTTTTTGCATACCGTTGCCGATCTTCAACTGGTCGATACGCGGCAGCAGTTTTTCGATCAGCCTGTCGCCGACATCGCCCACCACCACGGCAATCGAGATCGCCATGCAGCGCTCGCCGGCCGAGCCGTAAGCCGCGCCGATCAAGGCGTCAGCCGCCTGATCCAGGTCGGCGTCGGGCATCACGATCATATGGTTCTTCGCCCCGCCCAATGCCTGCACACGCTTGCCGCGCTGGGTGGCCTGCTGGTGGATGTACTCGGCAATCGGGGTGGAACCGACGAACGAAATCGCCTCGATATCCGGGTGCTGCAACAGGCCGTCTACCGCGCTCTTGTCACCCTGCACCACGTTGAACACACCGTCGGGCAGACCGGCTTCGGTCAGCAGGCGGGCCATCAGCAAACTGGCGGACGGGTCGCGCTCCGACGGCTTGAGGATGAAGCAGTTACCGGTGGCCAGCGCCAACGGGATCATCCACAGCGGCACCATCACCGGGAAGTTGAACGGGGTGATGCCGGCGCACACGCCCAGTGGCTGACGCAGGTTCCAGTTGTCGATGCCGCCGCCGATGTTGTCGCTGAAATCGGTTTTCAACAGGTTTGGCGCACCGCAGGCGAACTCGACGATCTCGATACCACGGGTGACTTCGCCCTTGGCGTCGGAGAACACTTTGCCGTGTTCGCGGCTGATGATTTCAGCCAGCTCATCGTGGTGCCGGTCGAGCAATTCCTTGAATTTGAACAGCACCCGCGAACGGCGCAGGGATGATTGCTCGGACCACGCCGGGAAGGCTTTCAGCGCCGACGCCACGGCCTCATCGACGGTCTTCTGGCTGGCCAGCCCGACGCGGGCCTGGACTTCGCCGGTGGCCGGGTTGAACACATTGCTGAAACGCTCACTGGCGCTGTCGTGCACCTGGCCGTTGATGTAATGGCCGATTACCGGGGCGTTGCTCATTATTGTTCTCCGTCGAAAGTGCTTAAAGATCCAGCAGCCAGCTGTGCTGCGGGTCGTTATGGAAATGCCAGGCGCGCTTGGGGCCGGCCATCACGTTCAGGTAGTAGGACTCGTAGCCATACGGCACGCTGACGGGGTGATACCCCTTGGGCACCACCACCAGGTCGCTGTTTTCCACGGCCATGGCCTGGTCGATGCTGCGGTCGTCGGTGTAGACCCGCTGGAACACAAAGCCCTGGGGCGGGTTGATCTGGTGGTAGTAGGTTTCTTCGAGAAAGCTCTGGTGCGGCAGATCGTCGGTGTCGTGCTTGTGGGGCGGGTAGCTCGACGAGTGACCGGACGGCGTGCGCACTTCCACCACCAGCAGCGAATGGGCAGGCTCGCTGTCGGGCAGGATGTCGCACACATAGCGGGTATTGGCGCCCTTGCCGCGTACGCTGCGCTTGCATTGCTCGGGGCGGATCAGGCGTGGTGCCAGGCCGGCGTCAGTCGAGCCGGGAGCGGCGCAGACGGCAATTTGCACGTCGCTCAGCGCAGTGACCTGAGCGTCGGTGCCTGGCGGCAAATAAGCGGCAAAGGGCGACTTGTCTTCGAACACCGAGTGGCGATCACCGAGGTTTTCCCAGTTGAAGCCTTCGCCCTGAATCGTCACCCGGCCGCTGAGCAGCACCAGGCACAGTTCCTTGTCGCCGGCGGTGACTGGCAAGGTTTCACCCAGGCTCAGGCGGTAGGCGGCGAAGCCCACGTATTCCAGGCGCCCTTCTTCCAGCGCCACCATGGTTTGCCCGCGCTTGCTGCTTTTGACCAACAGGCTCATTGTCCAGTCCTCTCGCTCAACAGTGCGCGCAGGGTGTCGTAACCCTTCTTCGCATAGATGTAGCTCGGCGCCACGGCAGGATCCTGCTCGGCTTCCACTACCAGCCAACCCTGGTAATTGGCGGCCAGCAGCACGTCCAGCAGTGCGGCGAAGTCGATATCGCCGTCGCCGGGCACGGTGAAGGTGCCGTTGACGATGCAGTCCGGGAAGCTCCACATCTGGTTGCGCGCCAGTTGCACCACCGGCTTGCGCACATCCTTGAAGTGCACGTGGCAGATGCGGGCGATGTGTTTGCGCAGCACCTCGATAGGCTCTCCGCCGCCCATGTAGCAGTGGCCCGAATCAAACAGCAGGCCGACTTCCGGGCCGGTGCGGCGCATCAGTTGGTCGATGTCTTCCGGGGATTCGACGTAGGCGCCCATATGGTGGTGGTACGCCAGGCGCACGCCCTGGGACAGGGTGAAACGCGCCAGTTCGGTGAGTTTGTCGGCGTATTCCTGCCAGGCCTGTTCGCTGTGAAAACGCGGGCGTTCGATCAGGCGCACCGGCGAACCCTGGATCGAATCGGCGACTTCTCCATACACCAACACGTTGGCGCCGTTTTCACGCAGCAGTTCGACGTGGCTGGCGATGGCTTCGATTTCTTCCGCCACCGAGCGCCGGGCCAGGCGACTGGAGTACCAGCCGGAGACCAGCGCCAGGTCGTAGGGGCGCAATACATCGCCGACGCCTTTGGCGTCCTTGGGGAATTTGCCGTTGAGTTCAAAGCCTTCGTAGCCGATGTCCTTGCCTTCGCTGAGGGCCGTGCTCAACGGCGTTTCACCGCCCAGGGCCGGCAGGTCGTCGTTGCTCCAGGAGATCGGGTTGATGCCAATTCGGATAGCGGGCATGGCTGCACCTATTATTGTTTTTTCAGAGTTGCCTGAGATCTGCTTTATGTGAGAGCTGGCTTGCCTGGGATGCGCGCGACTCGGTCCAACAGGTGTACCGAGGTGATGCCATCGCAGGCAAGCCAGCTCCCACATTTGATTGCGTGTTTAGCTTCGAGAACTGCGCCAAGCATTAATCAACTGCTCAAAGATGCACTGCACCTGCTCAATCAAGGTTTGATCGTCAATCTCCCCCGCCAGCCAGGCGCGGCTTGGCTCCTGGAAGATCGTGCGGCCCACGGCGAAACCGCGGCAGGTCTGGCTCTGGCTGGCTTGCTGGAAGCCATCGGCCAGGCATTCGGCGGAAGCGTTCAGGCCCAGCAGCACCACGCCCCGGCAATAGGGATCGCGTTCCTGGATCAGTTCGTCGAGCTTTTTCCAGTCTGCGGCCGACTGCGCCTCGATCTTCCACCACGCCGGGTAGATGCCCAGGTTGTACAGGCGCTTGAGGCTGCGATAGAGCACGTCGGGATAGGTGGACGGGTGATCCTTGGGGGGCACGACTTCCAGCAGCAGCTCATGGCCGCTGACCAGGGACGCCTGATACAGGGCCTTGAGTTGCGCTTCCTGTTCCAGGCGCAGCAATGGCTCGTCATCGGGGTGAAATTGCACCAGGCACTTGATGATCTGCTCCCGGGGCCAGGCAATCAGGTTGCTGCCCACCGAGCGCCCGTGTTCAAAGGCCAGCGGCCGTGAGTTCTGGACTTCCACCGGGCGGGCGATCCACCAGCCGCGACCGCTGGCGGCGTTCAGCGCGTCCTGGCCGAAGCGTTGGTCGGCCAGAATCCCGACGTCAGCCTCGACGCCCTGCTCCGCCAGTTTGCTTTCAACCCGTTCCACGGCCTGGATAAACAGTTGCTTGAGGGCGCTGATGCGCGCCGGGTCCTGGCCGCCTTTTTGGGCCAGTTCCACCAACTGCCAGCGGTGGTCGAAGGCAAATACAAACAGCTGCTTCCAGACCTTGCGCGGCACGCTGACCTGGTGCAGGCGTTGCAGCACTGCGTCCTGGTCCGGGCGGGTAATCGGCACCGGGCTGTTGAACAGGTAATCGAGTTCGGCGCGGGTCGGCATGGCCGGCGCGCAGGCATGGCGCGACACCACCAGGCCGCCGCAGGCATTCGCCAACTGGCTGCAGCGCTCGTCGCTGGCGTCTTCAAGCCAGCCGCTGAGGAAGCCGGACATGAAGGCATCGCCGGCGCCCAGCACGTTGAGTACTTCCACCCGTACCCCGGGGTAGATCGCGCCGTCTTCAAGGCGGGCCGGGATATCGCCGTGGATCACCGTGCAGCCCTGGGGGCCAAGCTTGACCACCAGGGTGGCCGAGGTCAGGCCACGCACCGTGCGCAATGCCGTGAGCAAATCTTCACTGCCACCGGCAATCAGGAATTCTTCTTCGGTGCCGACGATCAGGTCAAAACGCGGGAGGATTTTCTGCACGTGCTGGCTGACATTCTGGTCGGCCACAAACCGGGTTTCGCCATCGGCCTTGCCGGCCAGGCCCCAGAGCACCGGGCGGTAGTCGATGTCGAGCACGCGTTTGACGTTGTGCTTCTCGGCGTAGTCCAGGGCCTGGATGCTGGCCTTGTACACGCCGTCGGTGGAGAAGTGGGTACCGGTGATCAGCAGCGCCTTGCTGGAAGCAATGAACGCTTCACTGATGTCTTCGGCACGCAGGGCCATGTCGGCGCAGTTCTCGCGGTAGAACACCAGCGGGAAGGTTTCGCGGTCCTTGAGGCCCAGCAGCACCAGGGCGGTGAGGCGTTCCGGGTCGACCTTGATGCCGCTGACGTCACAGCCTTCGCGGGCCAGGGACTCCAGCAGGAAACGCCCCATGTGGTCGTCCCCTACCCGGCTCAACATCGCCGACTTGAGCCCCAGCCGCGCGGTGCCGAACGCGATGTTGGCGGAGGAACCGCCGAGGTACTTGGCGAAGCTCGAGACATCCTCCAGCCGTGCACCCACTTGTTGTGCGTAAAGGTCGACGCCCAGGCGTCCCAGGCAAATCAGATCCAATTGACGCCCACTGGCAAAACGAGTCTGGCCCATGCTGGCTCCTGTTATTTTTATCAGCCTGCGTATGCCGTCGCGGTGGCGGCATACGCTCTTGGTGCAAGCAGACTAGAACGTCTGGTGACGCCAATCAATATTTATTCTATAAATATTTTTTGTGGAATATATTTTCCAATACACCATCATCGGTATGTCCCAGCCGCAGTGCATCGTTTCAGCTGCACCGTGGGGCGGGATGCCGAGGTATTTTTTTGCGCCTACCCTGTAGACTTGCGCACATCGACTTATTGTCAGGGGCGCCTCGACGCGCCCTATAAGAACAAGCCAGAAGGATTCCCTATGTCCCAGAGCGCCCCGGAAGACGCACTCGCCAGCCCGCCGCTGAACGCCGAGCGGTTGTTGCAGCTGATCACCGATGAATACGAGAGCCTGCCGCGCCAGCTCAAGCGCATCGCCAGCTACATGAGCCAGCAGAGCGACCGGATCATGGTCGACCGCATCAGCGACATCGCCCGTGAATGCGAAGTGCACCCGTCGGCCATCGTGCGGTTTTCCCAGCGTTTCGGGTTCAGTGGTTTCAGTGAAATGCAGGCGCTGTTCCGCGAGGCCTACACCCACAAGACCACGCCGGTGCAGAACTACCAGCAACGCATCCGCAGCATGATCGCCAACAAGTCGCAGAAAGCCAGCGGCGGCGACCTGGCGCGTGAGTGCGTGAATGCCACCCTCTCCGGGATCGAGCGCCTGGGGCTGGAACTGGATGACGCAGCCTTCGACAAGGCCGTGGACCTGGTGGTGAATGCCGACAATATCTACGTGGTGGGCGTGCGCCGCTCGTTCGCCGTGGCGGACTACCTGGTGTACAACCTGCAGCACACCAACAAGCGCATCCATCTGGTATCGGGGTTGGGCGGCAGCTATCGTGAGCAGATGCGCAGTGTGCGGGCCAACGACCTGGTGATTGCCATCAGCTTTACGCCCTACGGCAAGGAAACCCAGCACTGCCTGCGGATTGCCCAGCACCATCAGGCCAAGACCCTGATCATTACCGACAGCAACCTGTCGCCCCTGGCCAAGCGGGCGAGCACGGTGTTGCTGGTGAATGAGGGCTCGTCGTTTGCGTTCAGATCACTGAGTGCGACGCTGTGCCTGTGCCAGGCGTTGTTTATTGCCGTGGCGTATCGGCTGGAATTGAAGGTCGATGAGATTCATGAGCAGGTGGGATTCGACGACTGACTGCGACCGTTCAGCCACCAAAGATCAAATGTGGGAGCGGGCTTGCTCGCGAATGCGGTCTGTTAGTCAACATCTCCATCGACTGTTCCGCCGCATTCGCGAGCAAGCCCGCTCCCACATTTTTGACCGCGTTCACTCAGGCTTAGCGCAGTGCCCGGCGCAACACCTTGCCCACCGTCGTCTTGGGCAACTCTTCAGTACGAAACTCGACAAACCGCGGCACCTTGTACCCCGTCAAATATTCCCGGCAATGCGCCAGAATCTGCTCCTGGGTCAAGCTTGGGTCCTTGCGCACCACGATGATTTTGACCCGCTCGCCGGTCACCCCATCCTCAACCCCGATCGCCGCCACTTCCGCCACGCCCGGATGCAACGCCACCACGTCTTCGATCTCGTTGGGGTACACGTTGAACCCGGACACCAGGATCATGTCTTTCTTGCGGTCCACCAGGCGGATGAAGCCCTGCTCATTCATCACCCCGATGTCCCCGGTAGACAGCCACCCTTCGGCATCCAGCACCTCGGCGGTTTCCGCCGGGCGTTTCCAATAACCCTGCATCACCTGCGGGCCGCGTACTTGCAGTTCGCCCTGCTCGCCCAGTTCCGCCAACTCACCGTCCTCACGAATGAACCGCACCCAGGTCGACGGCAACGGCACGCCGATACTGCCGGTGAATTCCATCTCGCGCATGCGTGAGATGTCGATGGGGCTGATGCTCACCACCGGCGAACATTCAGTGAGGCCGTAGCCTTCGATGATCGGCAAGCCGGTGACTTCCTTCCAGCGCTTGGCCACAGCGGTATGGGTGGCCATGCCGCCGGCGATCACCATGCGCAAATCGGAAAAATCCCGGGCGCAGAATTCCTTGTTTTCCAGCAGGCCGTTGAACAGCGTATTCACCCCGGCAATCCCGTTGAAACGCTCCTTGCGCAGGATCATCTGCACCCGCTTCACATCCCGTGGGTTGGCGATCAGGATGTTGCGCCCGCCCAGGCACATGAACATCAGGCAGTTCACCGTCAGGGAAAAGATGTGGTACAGCGGCAGCAGGGTGACGTTGGTTTCCTGCTGGTTCTGATCGAGCTGATCACCGACCCACGCCTTGGCCTGCAACAGGTTGGCGATGATATTGCGATGGCTGAGCATGACGCCCTTGGCATCGCCGGTAGTGCCGCCGGTGTATTGCAGGAAGGCCAGGTCTTCGCGGTTCATCGGCACGGCGAGATGGGTTTGCCCGCGTCCCTGTTTCAACACCTGGTTGAAACGCACGGCCCCCGGCAGGTTGAAACGCGGCACCTGCTTCTGCACGCTGCGCAGGATGAAGTTCATCGCCGCGCCCTTGAAGGTGCCGAGCAGGTCACCGATGGCCGCGATCACCACACGTTTGACGGTACTGGCGGCCACCACTTTCTCCAGGGTGTGGGCAAAGTTTTCGAAGATCACCAGGGTCTCTGCGCCACTGTCCTTGAGCAAATGCTGCAGCTCCCGGGCGGTGTACAGCGGGTTGACGTTGACCACCACCGCACCCGCGAGAATCGTGCCCAGCAGGCAGATCGGGTACTGCAAGCAGTTGGGCATCATCAGCGCCACCCGGTCGCCCTTCTTCACACCCTGGTCTTGCAGCCACGCAGCAAAGGCGATGCCCTGCACCTCCCAGTCGGCGTAGGTCATTTCGGTGCCGATGCTGACGTAGGCCACGCGGTCGCGGAATTTGTGCAGGTGCTCCAGGAACACCTCGCGCAACGACGGGTAATCCTCGATGCCGGCGTCGATGTCTGCCGGTACGCCGGGCAGGTAAGCGTTCAACCAGAGGCGTTCGGTCTGTTCCAGGCTTACAGCGTTCATGGCAGTCTCCTTGTTGTTTTTATGGTGGGAACTACTTTTCGACGATAGCGGTAATGCCCAACCCACCCGCCGCGCAGATCGAAATCAGGCCGCGGCCGCCGCCACGCTGGTGGATCGCCTTGGCCAGTGCCGCGAGTTGCCGGCCACCGGTGGCGGCGAAGGGGTGGCCGCAGCCGAGGGAGCCGCCGTTGACGTTCATCTTGCTGCGGTCGATGCTGCCCAGCGGCGCGTCGAGGCCCAGGCGGTCGCGGCAGTAATCCGGGTCTTCCCAGGCCTTGAGGGTGCACAGCACCTGAGCGGCGAAGGCTTCGTGAATCTCGAACAGATCGAAGTCGGCGAACGTCAGGCCTTCGCGCTTGAGCATGCGTGGCACGGCGTAGGCCGGCGCCATCAGCAGGCCTTCGGTGCCGTCGACGAAATTCACCGCAGCGGTTTCACCGGTTCGCAGGTACGCCAATACGGGCAAGCCGCGCTCGGCGGCCCATTCCTCGCTGGCCAGCAGCACCACCGACGCGCCGTCAGTCAGGGGCGTGGAGTTGCCGGCGGTGAGCGTGCCGTTCTGGCGGTCGTAGGCCGGTGACAGGCCGGCAAGTTTCTCCAGGCTGGCGTCGGCCCGCAGGTTGTTGTCCCGGGCCAGGCCGCGATACGGGCTGATCAAATCATCGAAGAAACCCTGCTTGTACGCCGCATCCAGCCGCTGGTGGCTGGTGAGGGTCAACTCGTCCTGGGCCAGGCGCTTGATCTGCCAGCGCTTGGCCATTTCCTCGCAGTGTTCACCCATGGACAAGCCGGTGCGCGGCTCGCCATTGCGCGGCAGCAGCGGCTTGAAAAACATCGACGGGCGCACCCCCATCAAGGCCTTCAACCTGGCGCCGGTGCCCTTGGCGCGGTTGGCTGAAAGCAAGGTGCGGCGCAGGGACTCGTTGATGCCGATGGGCGCGTCGGAGGTGGTGTCGGAACCACCGGCAACGCCCACTTCGATCTGCCCAAGGGCGATCTTGTTCGCCACCAGCAACGCCGCTTCCAGGCCGGTGCCGCAGGCTTGTTGCAGGTCGTAGGCCGGGGTTTCGGGAGACAGTGTGGTAGACAGCAGGCTTTCCCGGGCCAGGTTGAAATCCCGGGAATGCTTGATCACCGCACCCGCGGCAAACTCGCCCAGGCGCAGGCCGTGAAGGTTGTAGCGGTCCACCAGGCCTTGCAGGGCGGCGACCAGCAGATCCTGGTTGCTGTCATGGGCGTACACAGTGTTGGAGCGGGCGAACGGGATACGGTTGCCGCCGATAATCGCCACGCGGCGCGTCGGGGCCGGGTTGAAACTGTAGTCACTCATCGATCGGTCTCATTCCAGATAAACAGCCCACGCATATGGGGTTTGTCACCGGCGAAATTGCGCACTTCAAACTCACGGCGCGGGCCGGTTGGCGGAACGTTCCACAGCGCCACCTGGCCGGGCAGGAAGATCGGCAGCTTGAAGTCGCAATGGGCCTCGGCCTGGTCCAGTCCGCCGGGGGGTTGCTGGGCGGCCAGGGCGCGGCCAAGGGTCCACATGCCGTGGGCGATGGCCCGGCGAAAGCCGAAGAGTTTGGCGCCAATCACCGAGGTGTGAATCGGATTGAAATCCCCCGAGACCCTGGCGAAACGCCGCCCCAGATCCGCCGGCAGCACCCAGCGTTGAGTGCGCAGCAAACCTTCTTCCTGCAAGGGCAACGCGTCGTCCCACGGCTCGCCAACCGGCGCGTTTACGTCACGGCGCAGGTACAGGCTGTCGCTCTCCCATATCAGGGCGCCCGCGCTGTAGCCACGGGTGGCGATGCTCAGGGCCTGGCCTTTCGGATGGGCGACCCAGCGTTCGCAATACACCTCCAGGCGCAAGGCCTGGCCCGCCTCCAGCCGTCGATGCTGGCGGATGCGATTGGCCAAATGCACCATGCCGCTGGCCGGGTACGGGAAACTCGGGCGGGTCAGCAGCATCAGGTGCAAGGGGAACGCCAGCACATGGGGATAGGACAGCGGCACGCCTTGCTCATGGCGGAAACCACAGGCCCGACCGTAAGCCGCGATCCCTTGGGCAGACAGCTCGACGGCCGAACGCACCAGGCGTTCTTTCGGCAACGTCGGCTCGCCTTCCAGCTTCGGTTTGCGCAGCCCCAATACCCCGTCCAGCAACAGCCGCGACCGCGAGGGCGGCGGGTCAATAATCTGCGTCACATAGTCCATGCTCAGGCTCCCAACAGGCTTTGGCCGCAGACCCGCACCACCTGGCCATTGACCCCGCCGGATGCCGGATGCGCCAGCCAGGCGATGGTTTCTGCCACGTCGATGGGTTGCCCGCCCTGGGACATCGAGTTCATCCGCCGCCCCGCTTCGCGAATCATCAGCGGGATCTTCGCGGTCATCTGGGTTTCGATAAAGCCCGGTGCCACGGCATTCACCGTCACTTGCTGCGCCGCCGCCTGCGGGGCCAGGCCTTGTACCAGTCCGATCACCCCGGCCTTGGAGGTGGCGTAGTTGCTTTGCCCGAGGTTGCCGGCGATACCGGAAATTGATGAGACACACACGATCCGCCCGCCCGGATTCAGGCCCTGGCTTTCCAGCAGCGCCGTGCTCAGGTGCAACGGTGCTTCCAGGTTGACCGCCAGTACGCTGCGCCACGCGGTCTCAGTCATCTTGGCGATGGTCTTGTCACGGGTAATCCCGGCGTTGTGCACCACCACGTCGAATGCACCGTGTTGGCTGACATGGGCGTGCAACTGCTGCGCGGCATCGGTGGCGGTGATGTCCAGCGCCAGTGCGGTGCCTGCGACACTGCCGGCCGCCTTTTGCAGCGAATCCTGGGCCTGGGGCACATCCACGCAGACCACATGGGCTCCATCGCGGGCCAGCACCTGGGCGATTGCCAGGCCGATGCCACGGGAGGCGCCGGTGACCAGGGCACGGCGGCCGCCGAGGGGTTTGTCCCAGTTGATTTCGGTTGGGCTATCGACGGGTTTTTCGAGGCGCACCACCTGCCCCGAAACATAGGCCGAGCGCCGCGACAGGAAGAACCGCAGGCTGCTTTCCAGCCCGTCCTCGGCACCCGGTGCGACGTAGATCAACTGCACGGTGATCGCCCGGCGCAACTCCTTGGCCAACGAACGCACCAGGCCCTCAAGGGCACGCTGGGCAATGGCCTGGGGCAGGTCCTTGCACAACTCCGGCGCGGTGCCGAGCACCACCACCCGGGCGTGCTGCCCAAGGCGCCTGGCGTTGGCGTGGAAGAATTCGTAGAGCTCGTCCAACTGCTTGAGGTCGGCGATGTCGCTGGCGTCGAACACCGCGCCCTGGACCTTGACCGTGGAGGGTGCCTTGAGGGTCGCAGCGGTGGCGGTCACTGTGTCGGTGGCGGTGAAGATGCGCTGGATTTGCGCCCCCAGGCGCCCTACCCCCGCGACGATTACCGGGTTGGCCAGGCCTTGCTGGCCGCTGCGGTGACGTTGCAATGCCAGGGGTTGGGGCAGCCCGGCAGTGCGGGCCAGCCAGGCTCCCCAGGGGGAATTGACGAAAGAAAGGTAGCTGTCACTCATGGATAAACTCACTCACAACACGGTGTTGCCATGGAAACCCGATCCTTGTAGGAGCTGGCTTGCCTGCGATTGCGGTGTGTCAGCCAACACATCTGGCACTGAACCAACGCTATCGCAGGCAAGCCAGCTCCTACAGGGGTCGTGCTCCTCCAGTTCCAGTCAGTTGACCGGTGCGTTTTCGCCTTGGTTGGCGCGGCGTCTTGCGCTCGGTTTGGCGGCCAGTTCCAGCGCCTGCTGGCGCTGTTGCAAGGCTTCCAGCAAACCGAAGTCCTGCGGGAAGTCGTCCACCTGGATCGCGTGATCGCCATATTCCACATAGCGCGCGAGCAAGCTGTCGTCTTCCTCGCTGATCAGGTCCAGCGCCCGCGCCTTGACTCGCCACGGAGTAAACGCCGCACTGGAAATCGGCATTGGCTCGATCAGGCCTTGCTTGATCGCCCCCTTGAGCCGCGCCTCGATCAGCTCCACTTGCGGCAACAGGCGCAAGGCCAGCTCGCCGTAAGCCAGCTTGTCGATTTCCGGCCGAGGAATGTAGGAATTACCCAGCAAGCGGTCGCGGGTTTCCCCCGGCACCTGCACCAGTTCCGCCACTTGGGCCAACAGGCGATCCGACGGTTTGCGCTGTGGAATACCGAACGGGAACGTCAAGCCACGCACCACCGCCGCCGCGGCTTTCGACGGGTAGTTGTCGAGCACTTCGGCCAGGGCCTCATGGGCGCGCAGCAACGCGTCCTGGGCCGCCCAATGCACCAGCGGCAAATCTGCCTGTGGCCGGCCATCATCCTCAAAACGCTTGAGCACGCAGGACAGGATGTACAGCTGGGACAGAATGTCCCCCAGCCGCCCGGTGATGCTTTCCTTGCGCTTGAGGGCACCGCCCAGCACGCCCATGGAAATGTCCGAGATCAACGCCAACACCACCGACAGCCGATTGGCCTGGCGGTAGTAGGACGCCAGCGCCGGATCGGTCTTGCCCGGCACGGAAATCAGCCGTCCGCCCGTCAGCGAATACACTGCGGCACGCACGGTATTGGCCAGCACGAAGCTCAGGTGACCGAACATTGCGCTGTCGAAATCTACCAGGGCCTTGCGCCGGTCCGTATTGCGCGCCGCTTCCATCTCGCGGAACACATACGGATGGCAGCGGATCAGGCCCTGGCCGTAGATGATCAGGCAGCGAGTCATGATGTTCGCGCCTTCCACCGTGATGGCGATGGGGCTTTGCTGGTAGGCCCGGCCGAGGAAGTTGTTGGGCCCCATGCAGATGCCCTTGCCGGCCACGATGTCCATGCCGTCGTTGACGATGATGCGTGCCCGCTCGGTAACGTGATACTTGGCGATGGCCGAGATCACCGAGGGTTTTTCACCGGCATCCAATGACGCTACCGAGACCTTGCGCACCGCGTCGCAGGCATACAAATGCCCGGCCATGCGCGCCAGGGGCGCCTGCACGCCTTCGAACTTGCCGATGGGCAGGCCGAATTGCTTGCGCATCGCCGCATAAGCGGTGGTGCCGCGCACAGCCACCTTGCCCAGGCCGACGTTGGCCGACGGCAGGGAAATCGCCCGGCCAGCCGCCAGGCATTCCATCAGCATGCGCCAGCCGTTGCCGACTTGCTCGCGGCCGCCGATCACCCATTCCAGCGGGATAAACACATCCTTGCCGGTGGTCGGGCCGTTCTGGAATACCGCGTTGAGTGGCCAGTGACGCCGGCCGCTGTTCACCCCCGGATGGGTGGTGGGGATCAACGCGCAGGTGATGCCCAGGGAACCCGGCTGGCCGAGCAGACCGTCCGGGTCTTCGGCGCGGAAGGCCAGGCCGAGCACCGTGGCGATTGGGCCGAGGGTGATGTAGCGCTTGTCCCAGGTCACACGGAAACCCAGTACTTCCTCGCCTTCGTGCACGCCCTTGCAGACGATGCCCAGGTCTGGAATCGCGCCGGCGTCGGAGCCGGCATACGGGCTGGTCAGGGCGAAGCACGGGATGTCTTCGCCACGGGCCAGGCGTGGCAGGTAGTAGTTGCGCTGGGCGTCGGTGCCGTAATGCAGCAGCAGTTCGGCCGGGCCCAGGGAGTTGGGTACCATCACCGAAATCGCCGCCGCCGAGCAGCGGGTCGAGAGCTTCATCACCACTTGCGAATGCGCATAGTGGGAGAAGCCTTTGCCGCCGTACTGCTTGGGAATGATCATGCCGAGGAAGCCGGCATCCTTGGTGTACTGCCAGCCTTCGGGGGACATGTCTTGCCAGACCTGGGTGGTTTCCCAGTCGTTGGACATGTCGCACAGGGTCTCCACTTCGTTGTCGAGGAAAGCCTGTTCTTCAGCGCTGAGGCTGGCCGGTGCGGCTTGCAGCAGGCGTTCCCAGCGCGGTTTGCCGCTGAACAGCTCGGCGTCCCACCACACGGTTCCGGACTCGATGGCAGCACGCTCGGTGTCGGACATCGCCGGCATGATGCCGCGAAAAAGGCCCAGGGCCTTGCTGGTCAACAGGGTGCGGCGCAGGGGTTTGATCGTCAGCAGCAGCGCGGGCAACACCACCAGCACCGCCACGACGCCGGCGCCGAAACCGGCGACTGCGTTGAACAGGTAACCGGCCGCCAGCCAGACCAGGCCGGCACCCAGCCAGAGGGTGGCAGCGGCTTGTCGATACGCCAGGGCAATCGCTGCTGCGAGTCCCGCCAATAACCAGATAACCATGGGGATACCTCTACTCAATTCAGGGTACGGCCAACGCCCGGGCAGATCGGAATGACCTGTGACGTAAAGCCACACTACAAACTTGAAAAGATAAATTCAAATTTTGTTTTGAAATTTTTATTTAATGCTTGGGCGAAAAAATCAAGGGCTGAGCAAGTCAGCCTGATGGATCAAAGGGAGCACGTGAGAAATGCCGGAAGAGCAGCAAGATGCGCTTGCTGCCCTCCTTTATCGGCTAGTCAATTCACTTCACTGCACGCGATCAGAACGCGTAAGTCGCTGATAAGCTGACCACCTCCCCTTTGCTGTCGACCTTGCCATCCAGGCGTGCGCCGCCGAGACGATCGACGTTCTGCGTCTTCAACTTGACCTCTTCCACAAACTGCCGGGAGTACGCACCGTCCAGGGTCAGCCCCGGAATAGCTCTTACGGCGTAGCTCAGCCCCAGGGAAGCAAACCAGCGGTCACCGTCAGGAATACGTGGGTCACGTGTGGAGTTACGGGTTGGAGTCTGGTCATTGGCGACACCGGCACGCACGGTCCAGTCGTCGGTGAGTTTGTAGTCACCGCCCACCGACAGCATCCAGACGTCACGGTACTTGTAGGGAATCGACACGATGGTGCTGCCGTCGGACTTCAGGGTCAGGTCCTTGAACGAAGACCATTGCGTCCACATGGCGCTGACACCCAGGGTGAAGCGGTCATTGAACACGTGCACCCAATCAATCGCGGCATTGGCCGGAATATCCAGCTGGGTTGAGGCGTTGGCGCCATCCGGGTAAAGATGCAGGCCCGGGTACGCCTGCTCTACCAGGGTTTTGCCGAAAGCAGGGTTGATATCGGTCATCAGGCTTCTGGAGCCGTCATCGGCATAGATATTGTAGTTACCCTCCAGCTTGTTCTTGATCTTGGCGTGGTAGTTCAGGCCAACAGTATCCTGCAGCGTTGGCTTCCAGACCACGCCGGCAAACCAGCCGACAGAGGTGTTATCTACCTTGACCCGCATCAAGGCATGCCCAACCCCCGAAGGAAAGGGTGCACCGCCCAATCCTGGCGACAAGGCCGCCGCTGCCAGCAGGTCGACGTTCTGGCTGACGAAGCCACTACTGTGCTGCACGATGGCGCCACCACCAATGGAGAACTGGTCGTTGACCTTGAACGACAGCGAGCCCGTCACACCCACCGTTTCGATCTTGGTGTCGACGGCGAAGTCGCGACCCTTCCAGTCCGGGTCCCAGGTACTTTTCATGCCTTGAGGGACAACAGCGCTAAAGCCGAGCGCAAAACGGTCATTGAGCGGAATCACCGCAAAGCCGGTAGGCAGCCAAGCGGTGAAGCCTGCTTCGCCGCCGTTGCCTGTGCGCGGGGTTGAGGTAGGTATACCTGTCAACGGATCAATGACGCTGGAACTGCTCGGATCTCCCTTGTAGTCGTAAGCACTGCCCTTGTACTTGATATTGACGCGGGCGTAGTCGACGGTTTGCTGCACGATAGTGTGATCAATAAATGCCATGGCAGCCGGGTTGTTGTACGCAGCTGAAGGGTCATCCTTGAACAGCGAACCACCACCAAAGGCACGGCCCCAGCCCTGCGCGCCATAGGTCGGGGTAGCAAAACCACCTGCCTGCGCCGGAGCGGTAATCATCAGCCCCCCCAGCAATGCGAGCCCCAATACAGCCTGCACCTGTTGTTTTTTATTATTCATGCGGCACTCCTTATTGTTATCAAACTGAGCCTGCTCGAGCCGGCTCGTCTTGCTGCTTCGTTTGCCCGTTCAGGGGCATATTTCAACCTTTGACCTGATGATCAAGTTCAAGGACTAATCGTGAGGACTGGCGAAGGCTTGAAACTGAATGCCGTGATTCGGCAGCTGTCGCCTACGGTGTGAGGGCTAAGGAGGCTAAAGGTGTTATCAGCAGCACTCCATTGCGTGGTCAACGTACTTGGAGACGCGCACGTGTCGGAGAAGAACTTCTCGGCGAAACCTGAAAGTGTTGCGGTGCTGGCATTCGTCGGTACGAGGGTCCACGGCAGATTAAGCGGCCCGGAAACTCCGCACAGTGCGTTGCCCGTAAAAGTGGCACCGGTGATGGTCGCACTTGAACCGTCGGAAGCGACCTTTCCGGTCAGCGCGACAGTGCAAGGGACGGGTGTCCATACCAAAAGTTTTACTGCGGTAGAGATCGAGCCAGTGGCAGTAAATGCGGCGCCCGCCTGGGCAAACGATGCCGCGTGGGTCATTGAGGATGTGAATGCCAGGCCAAGCAGCAGCGCAGTTAGAGAAATACGTGTGGTAAGGCTTTGCATTGTCTTAGTCCCCAGACTTTTTATTGTTATCCACCGGCTCCGCCGGCATCAGTTACATGGCCAGACACCTCGCCTGAGGCGCAAGCCGATCAAAATTCGTTTATCAAGGATTTATCATCAGGTATGGCATTGCGAAGCGCATCGACACAACTTCACAGCTACCGGGAAGTACCTGATTGATTGCATAAAGATTTAAGCCATCGGTGTTATTGAAGAGAGAAACGCTAATAGTTGCAGGACCGCAGTTAGTACCAGGAATGATTGGCGGAAGGCTCGCCACAGTGAAACTGACATTAGATAATGCGCCGAAAGCACTGGCTGTTGGACTCAATACCCATGGCAAGTTACTGACACGATACATGGCACACAGGGCGTTGCTGCCGGCGATATAAACACTGGTCAGACTTGCCGTGGAACCATCGTGGGATACCCGCCCAACAAACTGGATATTACACGTTACAGGTGTCCTCATCGAAGACGGCGACTTCAGCGTCAGGGTGCCGTTAACGGTGGTAAATGATTGGTCGGCAGGAATGAAAGACGCCGCGTTGGCCATCGAAGCCGCACAAATGCACATTGCAACAGCAGTAGCACCCACGAACGTTTTCAAGCTTTCCATGTTTTTCCACCTGTCTGGTGACGTATTCACCAAGCGCAATGAACGGTGTTGTCAGCCGATCCGTTGGCTGTCCATCCCTGAACAAGCGCCTCTCGCGAGGCGCCTGCCTTCCATCGGGGTGATCAACCCTTTTTACGGAGTACGCCTATCAAGGAATTACCACGGCACCCGGTGCGGTGAGGCTCAGCGACACCACGGTGCAACTGCCGGTCAGCGTCTGGTTGGTTGCAGTGATCGTGCTGGAAGCTGGGCTGGCAGTTGACGCCAGGCCCACGGCAATAGTGGTCGGGCCGCAGTTGGTGGCAGGAATGATTGGCGGTGCACCTGCGATGGTGTAGCCAACGTTGGTCACGGTACCCGCAGTAACGGAGGTAGCCGATAGTTTCCATGGCAGGTTAGTCATCTTGGGCAATGCGCACAGGCTGTTGGAACCCGATACGGTGGCGCTATTGATATTGGCAGTACCATCGGCGTTAACAACACCCTGGAAAAGAATGTTGCAAGTCACTGGCTGCTGAAACGACGACGGCGATTTGACCGTAATGCTGCCGTTAGCGGTGATGCTTGCACCAATAGGGCTGAAAGACGCCGCACTGGCCATCGAAGCAGCACCCATGCAAACAGTCAAAGCAGTCAAAGACACGAGGGTTTTCAAGCTTTTCATTATTTTTCCTCACATGTTATGGCGAGTCATTTCGCCAGGGGTAATGGCCATGATCGAGAGGTCACGGTGAATCTGCAGAACTTCCCTTTCCAGCCAAATTTCAATTCAATTACCGCTACAACATCCCACTGTTACTCAATAACTTTGAAACTCGGCGGCATCTTGATCGACACCGTCTTGATCTTGCAGTCTTCGCCGATAGGCACATTCGACGCTTCCAGCTTGCCGGTGGCGTTATCCCAGGTTCCATCGGCAGTAGAAGGCCCGCACTTACCGCCCAAACCAAAGGCATGCACATCCACGGCGATCTTCGACATCGAGCCGCTCCTGGTATCTTTAGCCACCAATACCCACGGCAAGTTGATGGCTTCGACCCGGCTGCACTTGAGGCCGCCGTCGAACTCAACTTTGTCGACATTTACTGACGACCCATCCGCCGCCACTTTGCCGGCGACCTTGATGGTGCAATCCGCGCTGATCAGCGCGCCTTTGGAAAAGCTGATGGGGCCCTGGGCAGTAAACGCGCTGCCGGCAGGTTCGATACGGGCGGCCTGGGCCTGGTGGTAAACGATCAGGCCCAGCGCGGCCAATACAATGTGCGTGGTGAACTTGGCAGGGGTTTGCATGGTGTACGTCCTTCCCTTCATTTTATTTTTGTTCGGGTCAAACAACTGTCTTGCAACTAAGCCGTACTCGAAACCGGTAAAGCCTGGGCGATGAAAACCTGCGCGATGCACAGATCCCGAGTACGCCCTACAACTGACTGCTTTCGTTAGAAGGGTCTGGTGGTGTTGCTGTACTTCTCCAGGTACTTCAAACGCTGTGAAGGTTGAAGATTGGTCAGGGTAATATCCCCGGCGTAATGATTAAGTACCCGGTGATCCATGCGTCGTCGCCACAAGTACGGTACATACGCCCAGACAATCATGCTGGCATAACCGTATGGGAGTTGCGGCGATTCATCAAAATGACGCAGTGACTGATAACTTCTGGTTGGGTTGGCGTGATGGTCGGAGTGCCGCTGCAGTTGGAACAGAAAGATATTGGTGACAATCCGATTACTGTTCCAGGAATGGCGTGGCGAGCAACGTTCATAACGACCGTTGGGCAACTTCTGGCGTTTCAGGCCGTAGTGCTCGACATAGTTCACCACTTCCAGCAGCGAGAAACCGTAGATGCCCTGGATGATCAGGAATGGAATCACTGCCGCGCCCAGCCAGGCAATCATCGCGCCCCACAACACCACACTGTACATCCAGGCGCTGAGTACGGCGTTCTTCCAGTGCCAGGCCGGCAGGCCGAGTTTGCGCAGGCGTTCACGCTCCAGGTTCCACGCCGAGCGGGCGCTGAACCATACCGAGCGCGGCAGGAAGGCCCAGAAGCTCTCCCCCAACCGCGAACTGGCCGGGTCTTCCGGGGTGGCGACGCGCACGTGGTGGCCACGGTTGTGTTCGGTGTAGAAGTGCCCGTAGAAGGTCGGTGCCAGGGTGATCTTGGCCAGCACGACTTCCAGCAGGCGCGGCTTGTGCCCCAGCTCATGGGCGGTGTTGATGGCAATGCCGGTGGCAGCGCCAGTGGACATCGCCATGCCCAGGTAGGTGAACCAGCTCACCTGGCCATGCAGCTCGGTGCGCGCGGTGATGAACGCGGCGGTTTTCGCCAGCCAGCTCGACGGGTCCAGGGTGGCGGTGGCATGCAACAGGCCGCCATTGATAATCCAGTCGATACCGCCTGCGGCCAGCCACCCGGTGACCACCAGGGATGAGATGACAAACAGCACGCCGGTGTAGACGATCCAGCGGTAGTAGCTTTGGGATTCGAGGTTGCTGACGGCGGACTCGGGCGGGTTACTGACGTCTTCACCCAGCAGGCCGTCGATCAGCGGGATCAGGCCGAAGATCACCAGCACACCGACCCACCACAGTTGTTGCACGCCGGTAGTGATGGCCAGGGCACCAGAGAGAATTGGGGTTGCCAGGGGCATGATGCCGAGCCACCACAGGTGGCGCTTGCCGTCGGTCCAGACGTTCGGGGCAGCCAGGGTCTGATTCATGGCAGCCTCCGCACGACGCAGGTAGGCAGGGAGCAAAAATCAACACTGGACAGGTACACGGAGCGGTGACTGCCCCGAGAATTCAACCATGCGATAAAAGGCGTTTTTTTCATTATTTTATTCGCTCTTAGGCATTTCAAAAATTGTTTCAAATTAGACATTGAAATAATTTTTTTAAATAAATAGCGCGGAATCGTTAGGTCGTCAACTAGTTTCTTGAACCCTTTTGAACGTGACCGGGCAGTCTCTTTTTCAGCCGTTTGGTCAGGCGTCTAGAGCAAGCATTGACGAGTTCGAACCGCGAGTTCAGTCGCACAATTATTTACTCGCCAACGCAAACGGCGTGTGCAACACCGTGGCGCTTTCCGGCGGCCGGACGCGCTTGGCTATCTGCTCGACCACCGCCGCGACACGCTCGGTGGCCGTGATCGGCAACATATGCCCGCGCCCTTCCACCAGCTGCAGCTTCAGGCCCGGCACCAGGCTGGCCAGGGCCTGCCCGTGTTTGCGGAAATCCAGCACCTTGTCCTGCGCGCCATAAATCAGCCCGATCGGCAACGTCAGCTGCGGGTAGCGCTTGACCATGTCCGGCAGGAAATCGTTGACCAGGTTGATCTCGGTGGAGGCGGCATAGAAGTTCTCGGGCCGCATGCCCAACAAGCCGCCGCCACGGGTGGCGAAGTCTTCCGGGGCCGGGTCGGGGGCAAACACGCCCTTGACCACCGAGCCTTTGGTCAGCAATCCGATCGGCATGGTCAGGGTGTGCGACATAAAGCGTCGCAGCCATCCCGGGCGTATCGCCAACGACATAAACACCAGCGGCAGCAGGCGCTGGGGATGGGTCAGGGGCGCCACCAGGATCAATCCGGACACCGCGTGGGGATGGTCCAGGGCCAGGGCCAGGGAAATCGCCCCGCCGAGGGAATGCCCCAGCACCAGCGGCTTATCCAGGTCAAGCGTCTGGATAAAGCTGGCGACTTGCCGGGCCTGGCCAGGCAGGTCCGCGGCCGTGCCGGCATGCCGGGTGGAATAACCCGACCCCGGACGATCCACGGTGATCACTCGAAAGTGCTCACGCAATTGGGCAGACAAGGCGTACGTCAAGTTGCGACTGCTGCCCATCAGCCCGTGGATCATCACCAGCGGTGGGCCCTTGCCCTCGTCTACATAATGAAAGCGCTCGCCGTTGATCTCCAGAAAGCGCCCGTTGATCGGAACAGCAGCCTCTATACGCCGTGTCATCCGGGCACTGAAGGCCCACAACACTACGCTTAACCCTACACACACACCCGCAGCGACAACCCACTCGACAGCCATAGCTCGGTCCTCTGCATCCCTGCGTTGCTGGCGGCCCGACCGGTATTGGTCAAGGCCTCAGCCATCGTCCACCCTGGACCTTAACTGTGTGCGTACAAGCTCTCGTCCGTCGGATAAGTCGCACATGAGGAACTGGGTCGTAGCCTAGACGATATTTTCAGGTAGATTATTTAAAATCTTTTTTAAAATAAATAATTCAATTTTCCTTTGCAATGGTGTTCTATCTAAAAAGCCAAAACAAAAACAAGGAGCACATCCGATGTCGACACCCGTAAGGCGCCACCGGCCCACGAGGGACAGCCTATGAATGCCCATGACACCATCGACATCGCCATCATCGGTTCCGGATTTGCCGGGCTGTGCATGGCGATCAAACTCAAGGAAGCCGGGTTCCACGACTTCTTTATTGCCGAACAGGCCGATGCTCTCGGCGGCACCTGGCGGGACAACCACTACCCCGGTTGCGCCTGCGACGTGCAATCCCATGTCTATTCGTTTTCCTTTGCGCCCAACCCGGACTGGACCCGGCAATTTGCGCCACAGGCGGAGATTCGCGCCTACCTGGAGCAGTGCGCCCGGCGCTTCGAACTGGCGCCGTTCCTGCGCTTTGGCATGGGCCTGGAGAAGGCGGTATTTGATGAGGGGCAACAGCGCTGGAGCCTGAGCTTCAGCAATGGCCGCCAGGTGAGTGCGCGGGTGCTGGTGTCGGGAATGGGCGGCCTGTCGCGCCCGGCACTGCCGGATATTCCGGGCCTGGACAGCTTCAAGGGCAAGCGCTTCCACTCCCAGCAGTGGGACCACGAGTATTCATTGAAGGGCAAGCGCGTGGCGGTGATCGGCACCGGCGCCAGTGCCATTCAGTTCGTGCCGCAGATTGCGCCGCAGGTGGCCCACCTGGACCTGTTCCAGCGCACCCCGCCGTGGATCATGCCCAAGCCCGACCGGCCGATTTCACGCTTCGAGCGCTGGGCCTTCAAGCACCTGCCGTTCACCCAGCGCCTGGTACGCGGCGCGTTCTATTGGGCACTGGAAGGTCGCGTGGTGGGCTTTGCCCTGCACCCGCGCCTGATGAAAATGGTGCAGAAAATCGCCGTGCGCCACCTGCACAAACAAGTGGCCCGCCCTTCCCTGCGCAAGACCCTGACGCCGGACTACACCATCGGCTGCAAGCGCGTGCTGATTTCCAACGACTACTACCCGGCCCTGTCCCGCAGCAATGTGCAGGTGGTAACCGACAACGTGCTGCGCATCGAGGCCGACGGAGTGATCACCGCCGACGGCATCAAGCACCCGGCCGACTGCCTCATCTTCGGCACCGGCTTCCAGGCCACCGATCCGCTGCCCCGCAACTGCATCATCGGGCGCCACGGCATCGACCTGATGGACACCTGGCAAGACGGCGCCCACGCCTACCTGGGCACCACGGTGCCGGGTTATCCGAACCTGTTCCTGATCGTCGGCCCCAACACCGGGCTGGGGCATAACTCGATGATTCTGATGATCGAGGCCCAGGTCACCTACATCCTCGATGCCCTGCAGCAAATGCAGCGTCATCGCATCGCCACGGTTGACGTCAAGCCGGCGGTGGAACTGGCCTACAACGCCAGGCTGCAGGAAAAACTCAACGGCACCATCTGGTCCACCGGCGGCTGCAAGAGCTGGTACCTGGACCCACGCACCGGCAAGAACACCACGCTGTGGCCCGGCTCCACCTGGCGTTTCAAGCAGGTCACCCGGCATTTCGCCCTCAAGGACTACGTCGCCAGCCTGGTGCCGATACCGTCCACCGCGCGCCCGGCCGCAACGCCCCACACCACCGCAGAAGGGAGCCTGTCATGAAGTCATTCAACGGCCGCGTGGCGGCCATTACCGGCGCCGCTTCCGGCATGGGCCGCGCCTTGGCCCTGGCGTTGGCGCGTGAAGGCTGCCACCTGGCGCTGGCGGATAAAAACAGCCAGGGCCTGGAGCAGACCGTCGCACTGATCAAGGCCCAGGTGCTTGCACCGGTGCTGGTCACCTCGCAGGTGCTGGACGTTTCCGAGCGCCAGGCCGTGGAAGACTGGGCCGCCCGATGCGCCGCCGAACATGGCCAGATCAACCTGATCTTCAACAACGCCGGCGTCGCGCTGTCGAGCACCGTCGAAGGCGTGGACTACACCGACCTGGAATGGATCGTCGGGATCAACTTCTGGGGCGTGGTGTACGGCACCAAGGCCTTTTTGCCGTACCTCAAGGCCAGCGGCGATGGGCATGTGGTCAACACTTCCAGCGTGTTCGGCCTGTTCGCCCAGCCGGGCATGAGCGGCTACAACGCCACCAAGTTCGCCGTGCGTGGTTTTACCGAGTCCTTGCGCCAGGAACTCGACCTGCAGAAAAGCGGGGTCTCGGCCACCTGCGTGCACCCTGGCGGGATCCGCACCGACATCTGTCGCAGCAGCCGGATCGACGCCAACATGACCGGCTTCCTGATTCACAGCGAACAGCAGGCCCGGGCCGACTTCGAAAAGCTGTTCATCACCGACGCCGACCAGGCCGCCAAAGTGATCCTGCAAGGCGTACGCAAAAACAAACGCCGCGTGCTGATTGGCCGCGACGCCTATTTTCTGGACCTGCTCGCGCGCTGCCTGCCTGCCGCCTATCAAGCGCTGGTGGTGTTGGCCAGCAAACGCATGGCGCCCAAGCAACGCAATGCGCCCTCGCCCGTCCTTGAAACCAACGAAGAGCACCGTCTCTGAACTGGAGTACCGACCATGCTGCCGATTCGCCGCGACCTCCGTTTTGCCCTGCCGGCCGAACGCATCAAGGACTGGCATGAACAAGGCCCGTTCATTACCCACTTTTTCAACGCACTGTCGTTGCTGTTTCCCCAGGGCGAACTGTTCTTCATGGACAGCGTGCGTCACTACCGCCAGCGCATCGAAGACCCGGAGCTGAAGAAAGAAATCCAGGGCTTCATCGGCCAGGAAGCCATGCACAGCCGCGAGCACGTGGCCTACAACGACCTGCTGCAAGCCGCAGGGCTGCCGGCGAATACCCTCGACCGTCGGCTGAAGATGATCCTCGACGCGCAAAAGAAATACCTGCCCGCCTCCTTCAACCTGGCGGTGACCATTGCCCTGGAGCACTACACCGCGATGCTCGCGGAAATCCTCCTCAGCGACCCGTCGCGGTTCGGGGATTCGGTCAAGGGTTACCAGCAGATGTGGTACTGGCATGCCCTGGAAGAAACCGAGCACAAGGCGGTGGCGTTTGATGTGTGGAACAGCGTGATCAAGCCCGGGCCCAAGCGTTATCTGCTGCGCACTTCCACCATGCTCATCACCACGGGGCTGTTCTGGCTGACGATCCTGGACTTTCACCTGCGCCTGTTGTTTGCCGACCGGCGTTCGGGCGGGCATTTGAAGGGCTTCTGGCGGATGCTCAAGTTTCTGTACGGACCCAAGGGCGTGTTCCCGCGCATGGCGCTGCCCTGGTTGCATTACTTCAAGCCCGGGTTCCATCCCTGGGACCACGACAACCGGGCACGCCTGGCGGGCATTGACCGCCTGGTGGAGGAGATCGAGCAGGCCCATAAAGGTTATGGGCCCGCCTGAGTCCGCTTAGCGCTGGGTCGGGATCCGAATATCGCCATCCCGGCACTGGCTCTTGACGCTGCGCGGGCAGCCGGCAAACGCCAGGTCCTTGGTCAGGCACACCCGCACCTCGGTCAGCACGGCACCCTTGCAGATCACCGCAAGGCCATGGTTGCCCATGGCCGGGTTGCTCTCGCGAAACAGCGCTTCGATGTCCCGCGCGCCCAGGCCGCTTCGGACATTGAAGGGCTCAAGCTGCTGCGGGATCTTGACCACGCTGAGCGCTGCATCGGTCTTGTCCAGGTAAGCCGAAGCCTCAAGGCCGCTGCAGGTGCCGTGCTTGGCCCATTCATGCCTGAGCAGTTTGGGCGACGGGAACAGCGTCCTGCCCCGGGCGAAGTCTGCATCCGACAAGCGCGACTGCGGCTCACACGACGCCGGCCAGCCGCCCTTCGCGTACTGCGGCCACAGCCCATGCAGGACAAACCCGTAGCCCTTGCCCGAACACTGCTGGTCGTCCGGGTGCGTCAGGCAGAAGGTCGGCGACCAGGACAGCGACAACACATAAAAGTCAAACTCCCCGGCCTGCCCCTGGGCCCGCGGCGCTGCTGTCGCGGCCCCGGCCAACGCCAGGCAAAGCACAATCCAGGCTGCTTTCATTTTCATCCGTTCATTCCTTAAAAAGACAAAATCAAAGCACCGCTAGACCGCCAGGTTGGGGTTACGTTGTAGCACCCGGTCCATGACCCGGTCGGTCTTCAACGCCTCGATCGCCAGTGCCGGGTGTTTGCTCTCGCCACGAATATGCGCATTCATCCCCAGCACGTGATGCCACTGGATATGTGCATGGTTGGGCACCTCCAGCACCTCGCTGGTCTCGCCCTCAAGCCGCAACGGCGCCTCATCGAACACCGAAAACGTGATGCGGCCCTTGCTGCCGATCATCTCCACCCGGTCTTCGCGCCGGTCGGCGACAAAGTTCCAGCAGCCCATGCCCAGCGCGCCCGAGGCGAACGTCCAGCAGGCGGTGACGGCATCTTCGGCGGCGTAGCGCCCGGCCTGGCGCGCGGTAAACCCGGCCACATCGACGATATCCCCGACCAGGTACTGGAACAGGTCAAAACCGTGGCTGGCCAGGTCGGCAAAATACCCGCCGCCGGCAATCGCCGGGTCGGTGCGCCAGTTGGCACTGCTGGCATCGTCTTCCGAAGGCGGCTTGCACAGGGTCCAGGTCAGATGACGCAATTCGCCGATGCGCCCGTCCTGCAGCCAGTCCCGCACCTGCTGGAAGCGTGGCAGGGAACGCCGGTAATAGGAGACAAACAGGTGCAGCCCGGCCTGTTCGAAGGTGCGTTGCATCAGCGCGCTTTGCTCGGCATTCAGGGACATGGGCTTCTCGACGCAGCAATGCTTGCCGGCAGCGGCCACCATCAGGCTGTATTCGAGGTGGCTGTCGGGCGGTGTGGCGATGTAGACCGCCTCCACTTCCGGGTCGTCGATCAGCGCCTGGGCGTCAGTGTAGAAACGGGCAATGCCGTGGCGTGCCGCATAATCGCGCACGGCCTCCTCGCGCCGCCCCATCACGGCCACCAGCGCAGAACCTGGCGCTTTGTAGAAGGCGGGTCCACTCTTGAGTTCAGTGACATCGCCACAGCCGATCATGCCCCAGCGTACGGTGTTCATCTGCATCTCCTTCAGGTGAGTTTTTTTCGATGGGGCAGTATCGGTGTTTTCCGGCCCCCTCTCCACCCTGCCGGATAAAGACTGAGCATGACAATTGCATTACACTTTTATGACAATCATCCAGCTGCGGGGGCACAGACGATGAAAATAAGGGCCACGGTGATTTGCGAGCACGACGGGCACATCCTGTTCGTGCGTAAAGCCCGCTCGAAATGGGCATTGCCCGGCGGCAAGGTCGAGCGCGATGAGCGGCCAGTGGGCGCGGCCGCGCGGGAGCTGGAAGAGGAAACCGGGCTGAACGTGGACGGTTTGCTGTTATTGCAGGAGTTGAAGGCCAGCGACACCCTGCACCATGTGTTCGAGGCGTCGGTGGTGAATATCGAAGATGCCCGGCCCCTGAGTGAAATCAAGGAATGCCAGTGGCATCCCTACAGTCGCCTGGATGACCTGGACACCACCCAGGCCACCCAGAAAATCGTCAAATCCTTCCTGCGCCGTCTCTAAGGCGCCGCCAGTTCCGGGCTTTGCCCGCTGCACAACAACGCCTGTCTTACCAGACCATTGGCTTTCTGCCGTTCGACAAAGGATTTGACGAACGCGGCAGCGGCTGCGTGCGCTACCGGTACCGCGACCGCCTGGCTAATGCTCATGAAGTCATCCTCCAGCAGGCGCCAGCGCTCATCCAGCCGGGTTCGCAGGTAATCCCGAACCCCGGCCGCGGCGTTCAGGCCTTGCTCGATAAACAGGTCTACGGCACCCGCCGAGGTCGGCGCGCGTACCAGTTCGGCATGCTGCACCGTGCGGCTCAGGTACAGGTCATACGCGGCACCCTGGCCGACGGCGATGCGTTGGCCCGGAGCATCGAGTTGGGTCACGCTGCCCAGGGGTGAATCCACCGCCACCAGGTACGTACCCTTGATGATCACGTAGGGCGCGCTGAAGGCGATTTCCTGCTCGCGCACCGGTTCGATGGCCAGGAATGCCACGCGCCAGCGGTCATCGCCCAGCGCGGCGAAGACCTTGCCCGCCGCATCAAAAGTGATCAACTCAAGGTCGACCGCCAACTCATCGGCCAGGGCCCTGGCCAGCGCCACCGACACGCCCTGGGGCTGGCCGTCCTCGCCACGCTGGGCCAGCACCGGGTTGCCAAAGTTGATGGCAGCCCTGAGCACACCCTCGGGGGCCAGTTGTTGCAGTACCTGCGGGTCAATCATTACGCGCTCCTAGAACAGTTCTTTGCACGGTCTTGCGAATGACGAAGGGCAAGACGCCGCCGTGTTCAAGGTAACCAACCTCCTGCAACGAGTCGAGGCGCAAGGTCAGGGGGGTACGCGTGGTCTCACCGGTGGCGCGGTCAATCTGCAAGGTGATCGGGTTGTCGCCGACCTGCAACGCGTCCAGGCCGAGGAAGCTCAGGGACTCACTGCCGTCGAGGTTCAAGTCCTGCACCGATGCGCCTTCATCGAACACCAGCGGCAACACGCCCATGCCGATCAGGTTACTGCGATGGATTCGCTCGATACTGCGGGCCACCACCACCTTGATCCCCAGCAGGGTCAGGACTTTAGCTGCCCAGTCGCGGCTGGAGCCGGCACCGTAGTTGATCCCGGCGAACAACACGGTGGGTGTACCGGCGTAGCTCTGCGCGGCGAGGTACAGCGGCAGGTAGTCGCTGCGGTCGGCATTCCAGGCCCAGACACCCTGGCGCGGGGGCTGGTCGCAGGACAGCAGATTGTTCAGGCGCGGGTTGGTAAACGCGCCGCGCACCATCACTTCGTGGTTGCTGCGCCGGGTCGAATACTGGTTGAGGTCCGCCAGCGCTTCACCGCGCTCCCGCAGCCAGTGCCCGGCCAGGCTGTCGGCCGGAATCGTGCCAGCCGGGGAGATATGGTCGGTGGTGACGTTATCCCCCAGCACCACCAAAGCCCGGGCGTTGCTGATGGCCAAGGACGCGGCCGGCACCGGCGTTACCCCGGCAAGGTACTGCGGGCGGCGCAGGTAAGTGGAGGCCGGGTGCCAGGCAAACTGCACGCTGGCGTCGGCTTCCAGCGCCTGCCAATGGTGAGTGCCTTGCCACAGCAGTGCCTGGCGCTGGTGAAACAGCGCCGGGCGCACCACCGCCGCCACTTGCGCGGCCACCTCGGCTTCGCTGGGCATCAACTCATGCAGGAACACCGGCTGGCCGTGGGCATCCATCGCCAGCGGCTGGGCCGACAGGTCGGTGTCGATGCTGCCGGCAATCGCATAGGCCACGCACAACGCGGGCGAAGCAAGGTAGCCGGCAGGGACTTTCGGGTTGACCCGGCCTTCGAAATTGCGGTTGCCCGAGAGCACCACCACGCCTTTCAAGCCCTGCTCGGCGAAGGTCTCGACATGGCGTTCGAGGCTGCCGGAATTACCGATGCAGGTCATGCAGCCAAAGCCCGCCAGGTCGAAACCCAGCGCGGCGAAATCCTCCAGCAAGCCGGCGGCTTCCAGGTAATCGGCCACCACCCGTGAGCCTGGCGACAGCGACGTCTTGACCCACGGTTTGCGCGTCAGCCCACGGGCGCGGGCGTTGCGGGCGAAGAGCCCGGCCTGGATCATCTGCGCCGGGTTGGCGGTGTTGGTGCAACTGGTGATGGCCGACATCACCACCGCGCCATGGGTGATCGGCACCTGGAATGACGGCTCGAAGAAATCCTGCTTTTGCGCGCATACATGCTGATGAAACGACGCCCCGGCCTGGGCCAGGGACTGGCGCTGATGGGGCTGATGCGGGCCGGCGACACTCGGTTCAACCTGCGCCAGATCCAGCTCGATCAACTCATCGAACACCGGCTCGGGATCGTCGTCCCGGCGCCACAGAGATTGCGCCGACATGTAGGCCGAGACCTTGTTGATCAAGGCCTGCGGGCGCGCACTCAGGGTCAGGTACGCCAGCGTCTCGTCATCAAACGGGAAAAACACCACGGTCGCACCGTATTCCGGCGCCATGTTCGCCACGGTGCCCCGCGCCGCCCAACTCAGGGACGCCAGGCCCGGTCCGGTGAACTCGACAAACTTGCCGACCATGCTGCGCCGGCGCAGCAGTTCAGTCACCGTCAGTGCCAGGTCAGTGGCCGTCACGCCGTCGCGCAACGCATTGGTGACGCGAATGCCCACCACCTGCGGATAAGGAATCGGCACCGGTTCGCCGAGCATCGCCGCCTGCCCTTCCAGCCCGCCAACGCCCCAGCCCAGCACGCCGATGGCATTGATCATCGGCGTGTGGCTGTCGGTGGCGACCATGCAGTCGGGGTGCAACAGCACGTGGCCGTTGCGCGGCGCGCTTTCCCACACCACCTGGGCGATGGACTCCATGTTCATCTGGTGGATGATCCCGGTGCCCGGCGGGATCACCTTGAAATTATCCAGGCTGGCCTGGGCCCACTTGATAAAACGGTAGCGCTCGCTGTTGCGGCGAAAATCGATGTCCAGGTTGGCATCCACCGCGCCCGCCTCGGCGTAGTGCTCGACGATCACCGAATGGTCGATGGTCAGCACCGCCGGGATCGAGGGGTTCACCGCCCGTGGATCACCGCCCAGTTCGGCCACCACATCGCGCATGCCGGCGAAATCCGCCAGGGCCGGCAGGCACGTGGTGTCGTGGAACATCAGCCGGTTGGGCTGGAACGGCACCTCGCAATCCGGCCCTTCGCCGATGGCCCGCGCCACTACCTGTGGCAACGAAGCCGGGGCGCAGCGGGCAATGTTTTCCAGGAGAATGCGCACGGAATACGGCAGGCGCTGCAGTTGCGTCGGGGTCAGCAACTGGTGCAGGTCGATCCAGGCAAAGCGCTGGCCGTCGATGTCGAGGTGACTGAGATACTCACTCATAGCTGTTTGAATACCCGCTCGATACGCTCAAGGCCCCAGTCCAGTTCTTCGCGGGTAATGGACAACGGCGGTGCGATGCGCAGTACGTTTTCGTGGGTTTCCTTGGTCAGCAGCCCTTCGGCCAGCAGCGCTTCGCAGATGGGCCGCGCATCGCGGTCCAGTTCCACGCCGACCCACAAGCCACGCCCGCGAATCTCGCGGATGGCCGGCGAGTGCATGGCCTTCAGGCGCTCCACCAGGTAATGGCCCAGTTGCGCGCTGTTATCGATCAAGCCCTCCTCTTCCAGCACCTTCAACGCTTCCAGGCCAATGGCCGCCGCCAACGGGTTGCCGCCGAAGGTCGAGCCGTGGCTGCCGGCGTCGAACAGGTCCATGATCGAATGATCAGCGACGAACGCCGACACCGGCATGATCCCGCCGCCCAGGGCTTTGCCGAGGATCAATGCATCGGGGCGAATGCCTTCGTGCTGGAAGGCGAACCACTTGCCGGTACGGCCCAGGCCGGACTGGATCTCATCGAGGATCAGCAAGGTGTTGGTCTGGTCGCACAGCTGGCGCAGTTCCCGCAGGAAACCTGCGGGCGGCACGCGAATGCCGGCCTCGCCCTGGATCGGCTCGATCAGCACCGCGCAGGTGTCGGCGGTAATGGCCTGGCGGAAACTCTCGATGTCACCGAAGCGCGCCTCGGTGAAACCGTTGCAGAATGGGCCGAAGTCGGCCTTGTAGTCCGCCTCCGACGAGAAGCCGACGATGGTCGAGGTGCGGCCGTGGAAATTGTTGTCGGCCACCACGATGTTGGCCTGATTGGCCGGGATGCCCTTGATCCGGTAGCCCCAGCGTCGCGCCGCCTTGATCGCGGTTTCCACAGCTTCGGCGCCACTGTTCATCGGCAGGGCCGAGTCGAAGCCCGTGATGCGGCACAAGGTCTTGAGGAAGTTGCCCAAGGGTTCGCTGTAGAACGCCCGGGACACCACGCTGATCTTGTCGATCTGCGCCACGGCGGCGGCGCGGATGCGCGGGTGGACATGGCCGTGGCTGACGGCGGAATAGGCCGACATCATGTCCAGATAGCGCTTGTCATCATCGCCAATGGCCCAGACGCCCTCGCCCTTGACGATCACCACCGGCAAGGGGGAATAGTTGTGGGCGCAGAATTGGTTTTCGAGGGTGATTGCCGGGTTGGGGTGCATGGTGGGGATGTCCTGCCGAATAAATAATGAATGAACAACAAAGACCCAATGTGGGAGCGGGCTTGCTCGCGAATGCGGAGGGTCAGCCAACATCTCCGGCGACTGACCCTCCGCATTCGCGAGCAAGCCCGCTCCCACATTTTGACCGTATTCCATAGCTGGCAAATCAGGCGCTGAGTAGCTTGCCGCTGCGAATCGGCGTGGCACCGGACACCCGGCCCAGCGGATCCCCCGGCTTCACAAAGCGCACGTCGCGGCGCATGTACAACACGCCGGTGTTGTGGCTGCAAACCGTGGTGGCCTGCCCACTGTGGGGATCAACGATATCGAACAACGCCTGCCCGGCCTCGATGCGACTGCCCACCGCCGCCCGGTGTACCAGCACCCCGGCGCACGGCGCATAAAACTGTTCGCTGCCGGCCAACGGCGTCGCCGGGTTACGCAGGGCCGGCAATGGCCGTGGCGTGCCTTCAACCGCGCCCAGGTGGGTCAGGTAATCAATGATCGCCGTGGCGTCATGTTCTGCCAGTTCATAGGACACATCCCGCTGGCCACGATGCTCGACGGTCACCGCCACGCTGCTGTCCGGAATCGGAAACCGATCGCCAAACCGCTCACGCAGGTTGACCCACAGCAGGTACAGCGCCTCATCGAACGAGTTGGCCTGGGAATCGGTGGCCAGCAACGAGGCTTCAGAGCCGATGTAGCGCGCCAGCGGCTCCACGGTCGCCCACACTGCCTCGCCGGTGTACACATGCATCGCCGCTTCGCGGGAGCAGTGCAGGTCCAGCACGATGTCGGCATCGTGGGCCAGCAGCATCAGGGTGCGTTGCAGCGATTGGAATTCGTCCAGCGGCGCCGCGTCCAGCAGACATTCGCCCCAGGCCTGGCGGATCAGTTGGCGGTTGGCGTCGATGTCCTGGCCCAGCAGGTGCTCGATTTTGTCGGCGATTGCCTGGTACGGCACCGGAAAGCCCCGGTTGTAATTACGCCCGCTGCCCAGTTCGAAACGCCCACTGGGCGCGCCCATGATGTATTGGCTCAGCCCGGTGGGGTTGGCCACGGCCACCAGCACGATTTGCGCATTCAGCCGGTTGGCATTTTCCAGTTCTACCAATTGCCGGCGCAGGTGCGCGGCCACCAGCAGCGCCGGAGTTTCGTCGGCATGCAGCGCCGCCTGGATATAGATTTTTCGACTTGCACCCATTGCACCGTAATGCTCACTGTCCACGTGCCTGTGGGTGCCTTGTGTCGCTTGCAGCAAGGGGTGTGATTTAAGTTTCATAAACCGGAAATCTCGATATTCGAGTGATGAACGCTGAAGAAATATTAACGAGCCGGCGTGATCGTCTGTAAGGGCGGCCCACACTATCTTGATCTGGTAATCCGATCAGTGTGGGAGCTGGCTTGCCTGCGATGGCGGTGGGTCAGCCAGCCTATTCCGTGACTGACCCACCGCCATCGCGGGCAAGCCCGCTCCCACAGTGGGTGGTTACCAGAGCGCCAGGGTGTAACCCAGCATCACGCGGTTCTCGTTAACGTCGTTGAAGTAGTTGCCTTTGCTCAGCGCATTGCGCCAGCGCATCGACACGCCCTTGAAGGGCCCGTTCTGCACCACGTAGCCCAGGTCCAGGTCGCGCTCCCACTCGCGGCCTTCGCGGTTGAAGCCGAGCACTTCAGCCGAATCACCCTTGGCGTACTTGATCCCAAACAACAGGCCGGGCAAGCCGAGATCGGCGAAGTTGTAGTCGTAGCGGGCGTGCCAGGCTCGCTCCCTGGTTTGGGTGAAGTTGCTGAACTGGTACTCGGTGAACAGGTAGGTGATGGAGCCGTCCAGGTAGGTAAACGGCGTGGTGCCGTATTGCTGCTGGAAGCCGCCGCCGATGCTGTGACCGCCGTACTGGTAGGTCAGGCGGCTGCTCAAGGCGCTGTTGTCGACCTTGCCCGCCAGGCCCGCGCCGTCCTTGTCCGACTTGAAGTAGCGCACGTCGGTTTTCAGCGTGCCCGGCCCCAGGCCGAAGTTGTTCTTGAAGCCCACGTATTGCTGCTGGTAGATGCTGTCCAGCGCCGCGAAGTGGTAGCTGAGCAAGGTGTTTGGGGTCAGCGAGTAGTCGCCACCAGCAAAGCGGAACTGGTCGCTCAGGGCGGTGCTCTTGTAGACCTTGCTCACCGTGGTCAGCTTCATGTCTTCGTAGTTGGTGGAGTCACGGTCCTTGGCCTGGTCGATCTGCCCGAGGGTGATTTTCAGGTTGCTGATATCGTTGGACACCAGCTGGGTGCCGCTGAAGGACTGCGGAAACAGACGGCTGGTGTTGGGTTGCAGGATCGGAAGGTCCGGCACCAGGTAGCCCACACGCAGCTCGCTTTTGGCGAAGCGGGCCTTGGCGGTCACCCCAAGCTTGGAGTACTCGTCGGAGACATTCTTGTCGCTGTCACGCTGCAGCAAACCGGTGCCGGACAGCCCCGGGCTGGAGTCGAGTTTCACCCCCAGCATGCCGGTCAGGTCCAGGCCGAAGCCCACGGTGCCTTCGGTGAAACCGGACTTGATACCGAGGATAAAACCTTGGGCCCACTCGGCACGCATCGACTGGGAAGCGGCCTCGCGGTAGTCACGGTTGAAGTAGTAGTTCTTCAAGTCCAGCGTACCGCTGCTGTCCTTGATGAAGTCTGCATGGGCCAGTGACGGGACCAGCCCGCTGCTGACAACGCCGACGCCGGTGATGAGTTGAGTCAGGGATTTTTTCATTTTTTTAGCTCCTGGCAGTGGGGTGGGGGTTGGTGTTTTTATTGTTCTTCGGGCATGGCTTCGCCGTTCGCGCAAATCGGCGATTTGCGCGGCGGGTGACGTCAGTCCTGGGTTACAGCGCTAGCGGTACGGGGCCCTGGCGGATGCGGTAGCCACCGTTTTCAAGTTTCTCCAAGGGGCTGGCGGCGGCCAGCAGCTTGCGGGTGTAGGGGTGCTGCGGGCGGTCGAAGATCTCGTCGCGGGCACCCATTTCCACCACCCTGCCCTCGCTCATCACCGCCACCCGGTGGGCGATGCGTTCCACCGCTGCCAGGTCGTGGGAGATGAACAGGCAGGCAAAGCCGTACTGCGCCTGCAGGCGTTCGAACAGCTCGAGGATCTGCTTCTGGATGGTCATGTCCAACGCCGAGATCGGCTCATCGGCAATCACCAGTCGCGGGTGCCGCACCAGCGCCCGGCCAATGGCCACGCGTTGACGCTGGCCACCGGACAACTGGTGCGGGAAGCGGTCGACAAACTGTTCCGCCAGGCCGATGTCCACCAGGGTTTTCGCCACCCGCTCACGACGCTGCGCGGGCGTCATGCCGGGCACATGGCGCAGGGGTTCGGCGAGGATGTCGCCAATCTTCATGCGCGGGTCGAGGGACGAATACGGGTCCTGGAAAATCATCTGGCATTGCAGGCGATGGTCACGGTTGCCAGCCTTGAGAATGTCCACGCCCTCAAACTCGATGGCACCGGAACACGGGCTGTTCAGGCCGACAATCGCCCGGCCGAGGGTGGTCTTGCCCGAGCCGCTGCCGCCCACCAGCGCCAGGGTTTCCCCCGGGGCGATGGACAGGTTGGCCGCATGCACCACCCGCTTGAACTGACTGCGGCCCCACAGGCTGCGCGGCCCCGGGTGCTCGATGCACACGTCCTTGACCGTCAGCAACGGCCGGTCCGCCTTGGGCAGGGCTGCCAGGGTGCCGCGCCGCGGCAGGGCCTCGAGCAGTTGCCGGGTGTACTCGGCCTTGGGCGCCAGCAGGATCTGCTCGATGGTGCCCTGCTCCACCGCGCGGCCTTCGCGCATCACCACCACTTTGTCGGCGTAGCGCGCCACCAGCGACAGGTCGTGGCTGATAAACAGGATCGCCGTGCCCTGCTCGCGGGTAAGGTCGAGCATCAGTTTCAACACGTCCAGTTGCGCCAGGCAATCCAGGGCCGTGGTGGGCTCGTCGGCAATCAGCAAGGCCGGGCGCAGCAGCATCACCGAGGCGAGCATGATGCGCTGGCGCATGCCGCCGGAGAACTCGTGGGGAAACGCCGCCAGGCAACGCTCGGCGTCCTTGATGCCGATATGCCCGAGCATCTCCAGGCTGCGCTCGCGGATCTGCGCATCGCTCAGCCTGGTGTGCAGGCGCAGGCCCTCGGCCATTTGCTCGCCGATGCTCATGGACGGGTTGAGGGACACCATGGGTTCCTGGAACACCATGCCGATCTTCGCCCCACGCAACTGGCGCAGTTGCTCAGGCGCAAGGCTGCCCAGGTCATGGCCCTGGAAACGCACCTGGCCGCTGCATTGTGCAAGCGGCGGTGGCAACAGGCCGATGGCGGCGCGGGCGGCCATGGTCTTGCCGCTGCCGGACTCGCCCACCAGCGCCACGATTTCGCCGGGGGCGATGGTGAAGCTCAGGTCGTTGACCGCCAGCGGGCCGTTGGCCCCCACGCGGATTTTCAGCTGGTCGACTGCCAGAAGGATGTCAGTCATGGTCATTTACTCATCCGCGGGTCGAGACGATCGCGCAAGGCATCGCCACACAGGTTGAACGCCAGCAACGCCATGGCGATGCAGACACCGGGAAACAGCCCCAGCCAGCTGGCCGTGGCGATATACGGCCGGCTGGCGGCGAGCATGTTGCCCCAGGTGGCGGCCGGCGGCGGGACGCCCAGGCCGAGGAAGCTCAGGGAGCTTTCCGCCAGGATCGCCCAGCCGAACATGCTGGTGGCCAGCACGCACACCGGCGCCACGCAGTTCGGCGCGATGTGCCGCAGCATGGTGTACAGCTCGGAGTTACCGATAACCCGCGAGGCTTCGACAAACTCTTTCTCGCGCAACGACAACACCGTGCCGCGCACCACCCGCACCACCGACGGTGTGTAGGCCAGGCTCAAGGCAAACACGATGCCGTACAGGCTCGGGCCGATGATCGCCATCAAGCCCAGGGCCAGCAGGATCCCGGGAAACGCCAGCAACGCATCGTTGACCATCATCAAGCCCCGGTCGACCCAGCCCCGCAGGAACCCGGCCAGCAGGCCCAGTACCGTGCCGGCGGTGATCGCCAGCGTCACCGTCAACACACTCACCCACAGGCTGGTGTGCGCGCCGATCATCAGGCGGCTCAGCACGTCGCGACCGTACTCGTCAGTGCCCAGCCAGTGCGCGGCGGTGGGCGCCTGCAAGCGCGCCAGCAGGTTCAAGGCCAACGGGTCATGGGGCGTCCAGACCAGGCCCAGCAAGGCCATGATCAACAACAAGGCCAGCAGCAGCGCACCGATCAGCGCGTTCAGCGGCGGCACACGCCAGGCCCTGGGGGCACGCGCCGGTGCCGGCAACAGCACCTCGGGTGCGACAGGTAGAGGCTTATTCATAACTTAACCCTGGGGTCGAAGAGCGGGTACAGCAGGTCCACCAACAGGTTGACCAGCACATAAACAAAGGTCACCAGCAGCAGGCAGCCTTGCAGCACGGGGTAGTCCCGGGCGTAGATGGCGTCGACCATCAGCCGGCCGATACCTGGCAGGGTGAACACGGTTTCGAGCACCGCGATGCCGCTGAGCAGGTTGCCGAGGATCAGGCCGATCAGGGTCAGGGTCGGTGCAAACGAGTTGCGCAGCGCATGGCGCCACAACACCGCCCGCTCCGACAAACCCTTGGCACGGGCATGGGTGATGTATTCCAGGCGCAGCACTTCAATTGCACTGGCCCGGGCCATGCGGGTGATCGCGCCGAGTTCCACCAACGTCAGCGTGACAATCGGCAGCACGATAAAACTCAAGGCCTGCCACGGCGATTGGCCGAACGACACGTAACCCACCACCGGCAGCCAGCCGAGCTTGATGCCGAACGCGTAGAGCAACAGCAGGCCCAGCCAGAAACTCGGGATCGACAGCAACAGGGTCGCGGTGGAGACCACGCCAAAGTCCAGGGAACTGTTCTGTTTCCACGCCGAGAGCAAGCCCGCCGGTACCGCAATCAACGCCGCGAGCAACACCGAGACCAGCACGATCCCGGCACTCACCTGGAAGCGGTCAAGGATCAGCGGCAACACCGCTTCATTGGTGGTGATGGAATGCCCGAGGTCGCCGCTGAGCACCGCCTTGAGCCAGATCACAAACTGCAGCGGCAGCGGCTGGTCCAGGCCCAGGGACGCACGGGCGACCTCCAGGCTGTGGGCATCGGCCATGTCGCCGAGCATCAGCAGCGCCGGATCACCGGGCACCAGGCGGATGATCGCGAACACCATCAGCGAGATCAGCAGCAAGGTCGGGATCGACATCGCCAGCCGTTGAAAGATGAAACGCAACATCCTCAGTTACTCCCGGTCGCAGGGACGCTGACGGTCCACAGGCGCGGCTTGGACACCGGCCAGGTGCGCAGGCCTTTGACGTAATCACGGCTGGCGGCGATGGCGTTGCCGTTGTACATCGGGATCATCGGCACGTCCTTGAGCATCTGCTGATGCAGTTGGTCGAACAGCGCCTGGCGCTTGCTGATATCGCCTTCGCGCTGGGCTTCACGCAGCCATTCCTGGGCCTGGGGGTTGTCCCAGACCTTGCGCGCTTCCTTGTCCTTGTCGCCGGTCATCGAGTCGAAACTCAGGGCCGGGTCAAGGCGTTCGGAATACGGGAACGCCATCATCTGGTAGTTGCCGGTCTGGTAGCGCTCCAGCTGGGTGCCCCACTCCAGGGTTTCCAGTTCCAGGTTGATGCCGCTGGCCTTGGCCATGGCTTGCACGAACACGCCCATGTCAAAGATCGCGGCGTAGCGCTTGTTGACGATCAGTTTGATTGGCTGGCCTTTATAGCCGGCTTCCCGCAGCAGTTGGGCGGTCTTGGCCGGGTCGAAATCGAAGCCCTGGTTCTCGATTGCCTGGTGGTAGTGGCTGCCACTGGCGACCATCGAATTGTTGGCCTGGGAACGGCCACCGGTCAGGGCGGCGACGATTTGTGCGGAGTCCAGCGAATGGGCGATGGCCTGGCGCAGGCGCACATCTTTGAGCAAGGGGTCGCGGGTCTGGAACAGCAACGCGTTGACCGACATGGTGCCGCTGGAGGTGACCTTGATGCCGGGGTTGGCAGCCAGTTCGGTGGCGTCCAGCGGCGTGACGTCAATCAGCAGGTCGACGTTCTTCGACAGCAAGGCCGCCTTGGCCGCCGCCGGGTCCGGGATCACCAGCAGGCGCACGCGGTCGAGGGTTGTGTTTTTATTGCCGGTGTAGCCATCCGGCTCTTTCTCGTCCCGCGGGGTGTAGTTGGCGTTGCGCAGCAGGTCGATGTATTGGCCGGGCTTCCACTCGCCCAGGCGGAACGGGCCGGTGCCGATGGGGGCTTTCCACTGGCCATCGACCACCGAGTCGGGGTGCAGGATGCCGCTGCCACCGCATTCCGGCAGCGCGGTGCTGGTGAGGAACAGGCCGTTGGGCTTGTCCAGGGTAAACACCACGGTGAGTGGGTCCGGGGCGCTCATGTCGACGATTTTCGCGCCGCCATGGCCGTCGAACTCAGGGGCGCAGCGCCATTGGGTTTTCGGGTCGAGGTAGTGTTTCCAGGTCCACAGCACTTCGGCGGAGGTCAGTGGCGCACCGTTCTGGAACTTGACCCCGTTGCGCAGGTGGAAGGTGTAGCGCAGGCCGTCGTCGGACACCTGCACGTCCTTGGCCAGCAGCGGGCCGACGGTGGCATCTTCACGGAAGGCCACCAGTCCTTCGGTAATGTGCAAGATGACGGCGTCGGAATTGGTGTCACGGTTGACGCCTGGCTCGGTGCTGCGAATGTCGGCGTTCAACGCGACTTTCAATAGATTCTCGGCGTGGGCAGTGCCCACCAGCGCGGCGGACAAGGCGCCAGCCAGGAATAAAGTCTTGTTCATGATAAATGCACCTTGAATGATCCTTACGCTTGGGTTCGGACGCTGGCAGGACCCAAAAAGAGGCACGGCCGAACACCTGAATAGTTGTTGTTGTTTTAGTCGCTGATTACGGTTTGCGAATGTTCCTGGACCGATCTTATTCGCCCCCCAATCAACTTGAGAAGAACGCTCCGAGTGATCGGGCTCGGTTTATCCGATCATCAACCGTCCGTGGGTTGCCCTGGCCTTACCGTACCGAGAAATCAGGGCCTTGAGCTGGAAAAGATGGGGTTTTCCTGATCAAAAATAATGATCGCGATCATCCAGACCGATCTGTGCTCACCTATAGTCATCAGATAAGCTGGCTGGCATTCAATGGTTTAAATGCAGCACTGAGCGAGCCCACCGTCATGACCCTCACCCATCTTCGCGCGTTCTGCTCCGTGGTTGAAAAAGGCAGCTTCCGCTCGGCCGCACGCCAGTTGGATGTGGCCCAAAGCACATTGACCCAGTCAATCCAGACCCTCGAAAAGGAACTCGGGGTGGTGCTGCTGCAACGCTCCAACCAAGGCATCAACCTGACCCCGGCCGGCGAGGTGTTCCTGGCCCGTGCCCGTTCCATCACTCTCGACTGCGAACGCGCCCTGCTCGACCTGCAACCCTGGAAAGGCGAGCCCGAAGGCCATATCGCCCTGGGCGTCACCTCCGAACCCTTGGCCGAATTGCTGCTGCCGGTACTAAGCAACTTCACCCAGCGCTTCCCGCGCATGCAGGTGCACGTGGCCAGCGGCACCACCAAGGGCCTGGTGGAAAAAGTCCGCGATGGCCGCCTGGATTTCGTCTTGTGCCCGCTGGCGCCCAACGTGGCCGATATCGACCTGGCCATCGACCGCCTCTACAGCTCAAACGCCGGCATCATTGCGCGCAAGGGCCACCCGCAGGCCCACGCAAAATCCGTGCAAGCCCTCACCGACTGCCAGTGGATCAGCGTACGCCCGGCCGGCGTAGTGGGCGGCGCGGAGAACCGCTTGATCGAGCTGTTCCGTACCCAGGGCCTGGCGCCACCAAAGATTGCGATCACCACTGATTCGTTGCTGGAAACCCTGCACATCGTATCGGAAACCGATTACCTGACCATCGAACCGCGCATGCTGCCGGGGATGAAGCTGTTCTCCAGCGCCCTGACCACCATCGCCATCGAAGAACCGCTGGCGACCCGCGATGTATGCCTGATCAGCCGCCGTTCGTCGCCGCTCACCAGCGTCAGCCAGGAACTGACCAGCATGCTGATTTCCTATTCGCGGCTGGTGCACCGCAGCCGTTGATTTCCCTCCCCCTACGAGCCTGTTTATGCCCATGTCCTACGATGGTTTGTCCCGCGCCAGCGCCAGCAGCGTCGGCGTTGATCCCGAGCACCTGATTGCCTTTCTCGATGAAGTGAAAGCGGCCGGCCTCGACCTGCAAGGCCTGATGCTGCACCGCCACGGCCACGTGGTCGCCGAAGGCTGGAGCTGGCCGGTGGACCCCAACGAGCCGCGGGTATTGCACTCGGTGGCCAAGAGCTTCACCGCCTGCGCCATTGGCCTGGCCGTGGATGAAGGCTTGCTGAAACTGGATGACCGGCTGGTGGCGTTCTTTGCGGAGTGTGTGCCGGTGGATGCCGACCCGCGCCTGGCGGACATGACCGTAGAACACCTGCTGACCATGCGCACCGGCCACGCCACCAATACCTCGGGGTCAGTGTGGCGGGGGATCGAGACCAGCTGGATTGCCGAGTTCTTCAAGATCCCGCTGGCCTATGCACCGGGCACCACCTACGTCTATACGAGTGCGGCCAGCTACATGCTCTCGGCGCTGATCAACAAGGTCACCGGGCAAACCTTGCACGCGTACCTCAAGCCCCGGCTGTTTGTACCGCTGGAGATCCATAATGAAAGCTGGGACATCGGCCCCGATGGCGTGAATCCCGGCGGCAATGGCTTGAAGGCGCCGACCTCGGCCATGCTCAAGCTGGGTGTGCTGCATGCACAAGGCGGCGTGTGGGATGGCAAGCAGGTTCTACCGGCGGCCTGGGTTGCAGCGGCCACCCGACCACAAGGCGGGCCGGACAGCCGCTACGGTTATCACTGGATGATGAAACCGGCACACGCCTTCAGCGCTGTCGGGGTGTTTGTGCAGATGGCGATGGTGTTCCGCGAGTACGGTGCAACGCTGGTGGTGATCGGCGGGATGAAGAATTCGGCGGAGCTGATTCCGTTTGTCGAGCGGCATTTTCCGGCGGCGTTTGGCGATGATTGCACGGTCAAAGCCGAAGCGGATGCACGGTTGCAGCAACGTCTGGCGAGCATGGCACAGCGGCCTGAGTTGCTTTCAGCGTGTGCAGGGCCGAGAGATTTCACGGGCGTGTATCAGGTAGAGCCCAACGGGCTGGATGTGCAGCAATTGGCGTTCGCCGTCGAAGGCAATGTACTGCGCTTCCAACTGACCGACAGCAAGGCGACTCATGCCCTAGAGGTGGGGATTGATCACTGGATCGCCGGCACCACCAACATGCCGGGCCGGGCGTTGCACCACGGTTATGAATTCAAGGATGCGCAGATCGTTGCCGGCGCGCGCTGGCTGGATACCAGGACGCTGGAGATGACCTGGATCTACCCGCAAACCGCGTTTCGCGATCGGGTGGTGTGCGGGTTTGACGGTGACCGCGTGAGCGTGGCGCGTACGGTCAACGTCAACAGTGCCGGGAAGGAGCAGGAAGTCTTAGTCGGGAACAGCCGGTAATGCTCGCTTGTGGGCGGTCTTGAGGTAGGCGCTCTCGACAATCGCCCTCACCCGCTCACTCACTGCCTCGCCCATCAGGTAGCGGTCGATCTCGTCATAGCTGCAGCCATACGCCAACTCATCCGGCTTGCCCGGTGCCAGTTCTTCCAGGTCGGCAGTCGGTGCCTTGGCCACCAACTGCCGTGGCCCGCCAAGGGCGCTGGCCAGCAGGCGCACCTGGGTCTTGGTCAGCCCTGAGAGCGGCGCCAGGTCGCAGGCGCCGTCACCGAACTTGGTGAAAAACCCCATCAGCGCCTCCGCGCCATGGTCGGTGCCCACCACCAGGCCGTTGTGCAGGTTCGCCACGGCGTACTGCGCCATCATCCGCGCCCGGGCCTTGACGTTGCCCTTGATAAAGTCGATGCGTTCAGCGCTGGCTTGCGCGGCAGACAGGCTGCCCATCAGCCCGTCGACGCAGGCGGCGATGTTCAGCGTCTCGATACGGTCCGGTGCGATAAAGTCCAGGGAAGCCTGGGCGTCGCGCTCGTCCGCCTGGGTTTTATAGGGCAGGCGCATGGCAATAAACCGCGCCTCGTAGCCTTCGTTGCGCAGTTGTTCCACTGCCAGTTGGCACAGGCGCCCGGCGGTCAGTGAGTCGACACCGCCGCTGATGCCCAGCACCAGCGCATGGCAGCCGGACTGGCGCAAGGTGCCCTTGATGAAGTCGATGCGCCGTTGCAGCTCAGCGCCCTCGCCCCCCTTGCCGAGCAGCCGGTTGATCTTCAGTTCTTGTGCGATACGTGCCTGAGTGTCCATGTCACACCCCCAGTTGCGGATTGACGTTGCCGACGTTAAACACCTGCGCCGCATACTGCAGGAACGAGGCGTCTTCGCAGACGTTCTTGATCGGGTCATCGGAGAATTTCACCACCGGCTCGCCGTGCACCCGCACCAGTTTCATCACGATGCTCAGCGGCTCTACTCCGTCGACATCACAGGCCAGGCTGGTGCCCATGCCAAAGCCGAACTTGGCCTTGCCCCGCACGTGCCGCAGGATCGGCAGGCATTTCTCGAAATTCAGGCCATCGGAGAACATCAGGTCCTTGGTCATCGGGTCGATGCCCAGCTCCTTGTAGCGAGCCAACACCTTGTCGGCCCAGACGATCGGGTCACCGGAGTCCTGGCGCAAACCGTCGTACAGCTTGGCAAAGTACAGGTCGAAATCCTTGAGGAAAAAGTCGGTGCTGATGCAGTCGGTCAGGGCGATACCCAAGCGCCCACGGTATTCGCGCACCCAGTTTTCCAGCGCCGCATTCTGGCTTTCCCGCAGCCGCCCCAGTTGCTGGTGCACCATCAGCCACTGGTGGGCCATGGTGCCGATCAGCGGCAGGTCGAATTCGTAGGCCAGGTGCGCATTGCTGGTGCCGATGAACTGGCCGGGAAAGTCGCGGCGCATGATGTCGACCACTTCACGCTGGGCCTTGAACGACAACCGCCGGCGGGTGGAGAAGTCCGAGACACGCAGGTCGGCCAGTTCGTCGCGGGTGAGGTTTTTCTCCAGCCAGTCGAATTTCTGGTAGAGCTTGCGGGTGACGTCTTCGAGGCTGACGTCGGGGTATTTGTCGCGGTTGCGCAGCTCGCTGACCAGGGCCAATACCGGCTGTTCGAACATGATGCAGTGCAGCATCGGGCCGACCACGCGGACGTTCAGTTGGCCGTCGATTTCACTGACGTGGATATACCGCAGGTTGAAGCGGAACAGCCCCAGGAAGCGCTCGAAATCCGGGGTCAAGTACTCACGGCGCTGGTTGAACAGAAAGCGCAGCTCGCCTTCGCGCATGCTGAGGCCGGCGAGTTTTTCCAGCTCCACCCGCAGCTCGGGAATCAGGTGCCCCAGTTTCTCTCTGGAGCGGACGATGAACTGGTATTCCACATCGACATTCGGGTGCTGGTGCAACACGGCCTGCATCATGGTGAAGGTGTAGTAGTCGGTGTCCAGCAGGCCCTGGATCACAGCGTTTTCGTAGTCGTATGCACTTTCCATGAGGTACTCCTTAACGCGCGGCCATCGCGGCCAGTTCTTCCCGATTGCGGGTAATTACAATGCCCGCTTGTTGCAGATGGCTGACCGCCTGCACACCGCCCTCCTCGCTGATGCCACGGCATGCCGGCAGGTGCAGGATCACCTCGAAACCGGCCTTGAGCAGTTGCAAGGCGGTGGTCTTGACGCAGTAGTCCAGGGCCAGGCCACCGACAATCACACGCTGGATGCCTTGGGCATTGAGGTATTCGATGACGCCGGTGGAGAGTTTGTCGTGGAGGTCGTGATAGCAGGCGCCGTAGGGATGCAGGTCGGGTTCGACGCCCTTCCAGATGAAGTAGTCGTAGTCATAGGGCGTGGGCAATTCGTCCAACAGGGTGAAGCCTTCAGTGCCGGGCACACAGTGGGCGACCCAGGTGACATCGGCATGTACCAGCCCGGTGGGTTGCAGCATCTCGCTGTGCTGTTGCACCACCCAGGGCGCGTGCGGGGTATGGGCGTCCTTGCTGCCGACACGGCGCGCGGCGAGGCTGGCCATGTAATTGAGCTCGGCGCCGATCTGGTCACCACCAGCGACCGGCAATTCGTTGGGGCACAGCGGTGTGAAGCTCTACTGGGCGTCAACGTCGAATGAGGCGATAGCGTTCTTAGAGACGGTCATGGTCGTGTTCTCCTGTGGCCTGGATATAAAAGTACACGTCATGTACTTTCATGGCAAGAAACATTTTGTTATCTATCCTGGATCAAGTACACGACATACCCGTTTGATCCGTTAGACTGTGCCCCACCGCTGCCCACAGGACCCGACATGCCAGACCACGCCCCAACCCTTAGCGCCTACCTGCACACCGTGGACTTGTGCGTGCTGTTCTATTGCCGTGCATCCGGGGAACTGAAGATATTGCTCAACCAGCGCGACGCCGAGCCCTTCGCCGGGCACTGGGCCTTGCCCGGTGTAGTGGTGAATGGCGGCGTGCAAGATCTGAGCCTGCAGGATGCCGTGGAGCGGTTGCGGGCCAGTGACAAGGTTGGGTTGCCGCTGGCCTGGTATGAGCAAGTGGGGACGGTGGGCGATGCGTTTCGCGATCCGCGCTGCTGGTCGTCGTCGACCTATTACCTGGCGATCGTGGCTGATGAGGTGGAGCTGGGGGGGCACCAAAAGTGGTGCTCTGTTGATGCAGTGGCGACTGGCGGGGTCAAGCTGCCCTTCGATCACAACGCGATTGTGGCAGCGGTACAGGAAAGGCTGTTTTCCAAGTCGCTGTACAGCAGCTTGCCATTGATGTTTTTGGGCAATGAGTTCAGTGCGCCGGAGGCGACTACGATCTTTTCGCTGGTATTGGCGCGGCCGGTGCTGAAGACCAGTATTCGCCAGCGGTTGCTGAAGTTGACCGAGGCCGGTTTTTTGCGGGAGACGGGGCGCAAGAAGCATGGCGAGGGCGGACGGCCGCAGGCGACAGTGGAGAATCTGAAGCCTGGGGCGGTGTACTTCTTTGATCGCAGCTTTGCCGAATAAGACCAAGCCCCCTTCCCGGGGCAATGAAGATCAACTGTGGGAGCGGGCTTGCTCGCGAATGCGGAGTGTCAGTCGCCGGCTAGATTGACTGATACAACGCTTTCGCGAGCAAGCCCGCTCCCACAGTTTTGATCTGCGATGGTTCGAGGAGCTGCGTCCCGCTCAATTCATCCAGTTGCCGCCGTCGACGTTGTAGGTCTGGGCAACCACGTAGTCGGCCTCTTTGGACGCGAGGAAAACCGCCATTCCGGTCAAATCCTCGGCAGTCCCCATCCGCCCAAACGGTACCTCTGCTCCTACGCGCTTTTTCTTCTCGCCCAGCGGCAGCCCTTCGTGCTTGGCAAACATCGCGTCCACCCCGTCCCAATGCTCGCCGTCCACCACTCCCGGCGCGATGGCGTTCACGTTGATGCCCTGCTTGATCAGATTCAGCCCCGCCGATTGCGTGAGGCTGATCACCGCCGCCTTGGTCGCGCAGTACACCGCCACCAGAGGCTCACCCCGGCGCCCGGCCTGGCTGGCCATGTTGATGATCTTGCCGCCATGCCCCTGCTTGATCATCTGCCGGGCCGCCGCCTGCAAGGTGAACAACGTACCGGCGACGTTGATCGAGAACAACCGGTCGAAGCTCTCGCGGGTGATGTCGGTGATGGGCGCCAGGTCGAACAAGGCGGCGTTGTTGATCAGGATGTCGAGCTTGCCGGCCTGCGCCACCACGGCGGCAATCGCGGCATCGATGGACGCCTGGTCGGTGACATCCATCGCCACCGCGTAGGCTTTCGGGCCCAGCTCCGTGGCGGTGGCCCGCGCCCGCTCCAGGTTGATGTCGGCGATGGCGACGGTCGCGCCTTCGTTGATGTAGGCCTGGGCAAACGCCCGGCCAATGCCCCGCGCGCTGCCGGTGACCAGCGCACTTTTACCTTCCAGTCGTTTCATCAATGCAGTGTCCCTGAGGTGATTATTTCGGGTAGCCGGCGCGTTTCATTTCACGCTCGGTGGTGGACTGCGCCTCGGCCAGTGCCTTGTCGACCGTCATGCCGCCGGTGAGCGCTGCCGAAAACAGCTTGCCCACCGAGGTGCCGATGGCCTGGAACTCGGGGATCGTCACGTATTGGATGCCCACGTACGGCACGGGTTTGGCCGACGGGTGCGCGGGGTCGGCGTGTTGCATCATCTGCAAGGTCACCTTGGCGAACGGCGCTGCGGCCAGGTACGCCGCGTTGTAGGTGGACTGGCGCGTGCCCGGCGGTACGTTGGTGATGCCGTCCTTATCCGCTACCAGCTGGATGTATTCCTTGGAGGTGGCCCAGGTGATAAAGGCTCTGGCGGCGTCCTTGTGCTTGGAGGTGGCCGGGATCGCCAGGGACCAGGCGTACAGCCACGACGAACCCTTGTCGGTGACCTCGGTGGGTGCGGCGGCAAAACCCACGCTGTCGGCGACTTTGCTTTGGGTTTTGTCGGTGGTGAACGAGCCGGCAACGCTGGCGTCGACCCAGATCGCGCATTTGCCGCTGTTGAACAGCGCCAGGGTTTCGTTGAAACCGTTGCTGGAGACGCCCGGCGGGCCATAGTTTTTCAGGGTGTTGACGTAGAAGTTCGCCGCCGCCGTCCACTCGGGACTGGTCAGCTCGGGTTTCCATTGTTCGTCGAACCAGCGCGCACCAAAGGCGTTGGCCATGGTGCTCAGCAACGCGATGTTTTCACCCCAGCCGGCCTTGCCCCGCAGGCACATGCCGTATTGGTCCTTGGCGGGCTGGTTGAGCTTGGCGGCGAACTCGCCCAGCTGGGTCCAGGTCGGATGCTCGGGCATCGCCAGGCCGGCCTGCTTGAACAGGTCGGTGCGGTAATAAGTGACGGTGCTTTCGCCATAGAACGGCAACGCGTAGAGGGTGTTGTTCACCGACAGGCCCTGGCGTACCGCGGGGAAGATGTCTTCCACGTCGTAGTCGGCGGGCAGCGGCGTGATCGGTTCCAGCCAGTGCTTGGCGCCCCACAACGGGGTTTCGTAGGTGCCGATGGTCAGCACATCGAATTGGCCGCCCTGGGTCGCGATGTCGGTGGTGAGGCGTTGGCGCAGGACGTTTTCTTCGAGCACCACCCAGTTTAGTTTCACCTCGGGGTGCTGCTCTTCGAACACCTTGGACAGGCGCTGCATGCGGATCATGTCGCTGTTGTTGACCGTGGCGATGGTCACGGTTTCGGCAGCATGGGTGGCCATCGCGAGCGTGAGGCCGGAGAGCAGGAACAGCGCTTTCGGAAGCTTGAACATGGCGGTTTCCACTTATTGTTTTTGTTGTTGACGGCCCGATTACAGCAGCTTGCCCAAGGCCGGACAAACGACTGGCGGATGCCCGGCTGATACTTTTTTTAACCGCATCGCCAAGATCAAAAAAGTATCAGTGGCGGGCAAAAACCGGGGTAGCGGCTACTTGGACAAAGGGCGTATTTTGGTGCCATTCCAAAAAGCCCAGAAGGGCCAAGCCCGTGCCTGCAAGCCGATCCGCCCTTTTCGAGCAGCGCCCCGCCGAGCTGGAAGTGATTCTGGCCGAGCCCGAGCATGGCTTTCGCTGGTACGAACATGACTATCCGTTCGAGCTGGCCCGCTGGAACCATCACCCCGAATTCGAAATCCACCTGATCCGCCACGGCAGCGGCAAGCTCGTGGCGGGCGACTATATCGGTGCGTTTGGCGCCGGCCATGTCGCACTGATCGGCCCCGACCTGCCCCACGACTGGATCGGCGACCTGGCCCCCGGCGAGTACCTGACGGGGCGCGATGTGGTGTTGCAGTTCGACGGCGCCGCACTGCTGGCCCTGCGCACCACGCTGCCCGAGCTGGGCGACCTGCAAGGCCTGTTTGACCGGGCCCGGCGCGGCCTGGAATTCACCGGCGAGACGGCACTGAAGGCCGCGCAACTGCTGGAATCCATCGGCCCTGCTCAGGGGCTCGCGCGCCTGATTCTGTTCATCCAGTTACTGCATACCTTGGGGCAGGCGCCCTCCGGGGAAGCCCATTGCCTGGCCAGTGCCTGCTACACGCCAAGCCTGGATGCCCGCAGCTCGGAGCGTATCCACAAGGCCTTCGAATACCTGATGACGGAATTGACCGGCGACCTGCGGCTGTCGGTGATCGCCCAACGGCTGGACATGAGCGAACCGGGCTTCTCGCGTTTTTTCAAGCGCGTCACCGGCCACGGCTTTATCGACCTGATGCGCAAGTTCCGGGTGCAGCGCGCCTGCCGCCTGTTGCTGCAAAGCGAGATGTCAGTGGCCGATATCTGCTTTGAAGTGGGCTACGCCAACCTCTCCAACTTCAACCGGCACTTTCGCATCGAGATGAACCAGACGCCCAGCGAATATCGCCGGGAAACCGCGATGTACCTGTTTAACCGCAATGGCGATCAGGCGCTGCCGTTTACCAAGGCGCATTGAGCCAGGCGTGCCACTTCCAGCTCCCCATCGGCGCGGTGTCGCTGGTCATCCTCCAGAAACCACGCCGCCGACAAACCGGCGTGCGCCACCACCCATTGCAACAGGCGCTGGCGCTCCAGGCCCGCAGCCCCGGCGATGATCTCGACCTGGCGTGTAAATCGCGCCGGATCGGTGCAAGTGGGCAAATCCGGATTGCAGATCAAATTCGCGTAGTCATAGCCACGCTCGCCGGCCACCCGCTTGGGATCAATCGCCAGCCAGCCCCGGGGGCCGAAATCGAGGATGTTGTCGTGGTGCACATCACCGTGCAGCACCACCGGTTCCTGAGGTGACGCCAGCAGGCTGCGCGCCGTGGCGGCACACTCGCGTATCCGCCCGCCTTTACCCTCAGCGGCGAGCCACAGGGAGCGGAACCAGAGCTCCAATGAGTGCAAGCCCGCCGGTGGCGACGGGCGCGGCGCATGCAACAACGCCACGGTGGCGCAGGCAATGCGGCTGGCTTCATCGTCCTGGCCGTTGAGGGCCATGTGCATCAGCGAACCCGGGCCGGTTGCGCGCTCCATCACCACGGCATCGCCGTCATGGAAAAACACGCGGGCGGCGCCCTTGCCGGCCCACCAAGTCATCAACTCGCCGCCGAGCTTTTCCTCGGGCTCGCGGGCGATCTTGAGCATCGCCGGCTGCCCGTCCCAGCGCACCGGCAGCAGGTCGCTGCCGGGGGTGATGATGGCGTCACCCTCGGGTGTCAGGTTCCAGCGTTTCAAATAGTGATCGAACATCGGCGACTCCCAGTGCGAGGTCCTGCAGGATGCCACACACGCCTTTACCCGGTCCGTTACGTTTCTGACCAAAAGGCCGACTATTTCCCACTTTTCTCAATTCCTTCATGCAATTGACACAAATTGGTACAACCTGTGCAAACGTTTGCGGAACGAACTTGGCAACCAGGTTCACCTCAACCCGAAGAATCGGGCCCCAACCGCGTACGAACAGGGATTTTCAATGCAACCCACTTCCAGACGATCCGCGTCGGCTACCCCTTTTGCTGTTTCCCTGCTACTGGCTGCCGTTACGGGAGTACTCAGCGGACCCATTTTGGCGCAGGAAAAACCCACCGATGACTCAGCACAGGGCGAAGCCCTGGCCCCGGAAGCCAGCCCGTCGAAAAAAGGCGTGTACCTGTCGGACTGGTTCAACCAGGACCTGACGGTGATCGGCAGCAAAGACATCAGCTTCGGCCCCAAACCCGCCGATGACGTGTACCTGGAGTACGAATACTTCGGCCGCAAGGGCCCGTTCGAACTGTATGGCTACGTCGATATCCCGAAGATCTTCGGGATCGGCAACAGCAATGACAAAGGCGCGTGGGACCACGGCTCGCCGGTGTTCATGGAGCACGAACCGCGCATCTCCATCGACTACCTGGCCGGTCGCAGCCTGGCCATCGGCCCGTTCAAGGAATGGTATGTGGCGTTTGACTGGATCTACGACCACGGCAGCAACAAGGACAACCGTGCCAACACCTTGTACAGCGGCCTGGGCACCGACATCGAGACCCACTCGCGGGTCAACCTGTCGGCCAACTTCTATGGCCGTTACCAGTGGGAAAACTACGGCGCCAGCAACGAATACTCATGGGACGGCTACCGTGCACAGATGAAATACATCGTGCCCATCGGCAGCTTCGACAATGGTGCGTCGCTGACCTATATCGGCTTCACCAACTACGATTTCGGCTCGGATCTGCACAAAGACAACCCCGCGCGCACCGCCAACTCCCTGGTTGCAACAAACGTGCTGTTGTATTCGTTCACTCACCTGCGTTTCACCCTGGTAGGCCGTTACTTCCACAACGGCGGCAACTGGGAAGACGGCAGCGAGCTGAACTTTGGCGACGGTAATTTCCGCGCCCGCTCCAACGGCTGGGGTTACTACGCCGGTGTGGGCTATCAATTCTGAGTGTGAACAAGGAGCAGTAGATGAAGACCTTTACCCGCCTTTCAATCGCCATCGGCCTGGCCGCCGGGGCGCTGTTGCCGCACGTCGTGCTGGCTGATGCCCCGGCCCCGATCAAGCCCAAGGTGATGCTGATCACCATGTTCGCCCCCGAAGCGCAGAACTGGATCGACCGCCTGGAACTCAAGCAGGAAGTTCGCGTGCCGGGCCTGTCGGCCGAGTATCCAGTGATCCGCTGCAATACCCAGGACGTGTGCCTGCTGGTCACCGGCATGGGCCAGACCAACGCTGCCGCCTCGACCCTGGCGCTGGCGTTGTCGCCCAAGTTCGACCTGCGCCAGAGCTACTTCCTGATCGCCGGGATCGCCGGGATCAACCCGCACCATGGCACCATCGGCACCGCCGCGTGGGCCCATTACCTGGTGGAATTCGGAACCCAATGGGAACTGGATTCACGGGACGCGCCGAAGGACTGGCCGACCGGCTATATCGGCATCAATACCAAGGGGCCGAACGAGAAGCCGCCGCTGGACTACAAGACCGAAGTGTTCGAGCTCAATCCCAAGCTGCAAGCCAAGGCGTTTGCGCTGTCGCAAAAAGTCGAGCTCAGTGAAAGCAAGGAGTCCACGGCCTGGCGCAAACACTATCCGTACGCGCCGGCCAATCAGCCGCCGCAGGTCACCCAGTGCGACACCCTGGCGGGCAATACCTGGTTCTCCGGGACGCGCCTGAGTGAGCGCGCCGAGGTCTGGACCAAATTGCTGACGGACAATAAAGGCGTGTACTGCACCACCCAGCAGGAAGACAACTCCACCTATGAAGCGTTGCTGCGGGCCAGCCGTGAAGGGTTGGTGGATATCAATCGCCTGGCGGTGGTGCGGGCCGGTTCCGACTTTGATCGGCCGTACCCGGGCTACAGCGAAGTGGACAACCTGCTGAAGTATGCGGACCAGGGCGGATTTGTGCCGGCGCTGGAGAACCTGTATCGCACCGGTAATCCGCTGGTGCAGGCAATTCTGAAGAACTGGTCGGCGTGGGAAAAAGGCGTTCCCGAAGCCTGAACAAAGATCAAATGTGGGAGCGGGCTTACTCGCGAAAGCGGTGGATCAGTGCCGAATGTATTGGCTGACACACCGTATTCGCGAGCAAGCCCGCTCCCACACAAGCCCGTTCCCACACAAGCCCGCGCCCACAATAAGCGGGTCAGGGCAGGAAGATAATCTTGTCGGCACTGCCCTGGTTCACTTGCTCAAAGCACTTCACACCGTCGGCCAGCGACACTTCCCGCAAACCGGTCGGCAGCGGCAACAAGTCCTCATCGAAGAACCGCCCGAACTGCTCCAGCATCACGGCGCATTGCTCGCAGTTGTAGAGCAGCGAATTGATCCCCACCACCGAACCACCCTTGCGATACAACGCCAGGGCCGGCAGTTGCACGTGCCCGTCCACCGGCGCGGCGATGATCGCGATACGGCCAAAAGGCGCCAGCGCCGCCACCGCTGCCGGCAACCAGAAGCCGGTGGTGTCAAAGATCACATCGGCGCCCGTACCGAACAGCGCATTGACCTGCCCTCCCAGCGCTTCCGGCTGGCCCAGTAACAGCCCCTCGAAACCCTGCTCGCGCAAGGCCTCGACCTGTTCCGGCCGACGCACGGCCCCGAGCACCTGGGCCCCACGAATCTTCGCCAGGGCCAACGCCGCGCTGCCTACAGCCCCATTGGCACCAATCACCAATAAGCGAGTGCCTTTGCCGACACCGCTGCGCTCAAGGGCATCCCACGCCGTGGTGTACGGTACGCCGAGACTGGCGGCCTGGGCAAAGCTCAGATGGCTGGGCTTGTGCGCCACGCCCTTGGCCGACACGGTGAGGTACTGGGCGTGGGAACCGTCAGCGAAAAAACCCAGGTCGCGACCGGTGCCCCAGACTTCCTGGCCGACCAGTTCCTGTGGGCCTTCCACCACCACCCCGGCAAAATCACGGCCGGGAATGCGTGGCAACGTGGTGTAGGGGAAACGCCCGAGCACGTTCTTCACGTCGCTGGGGTTCAGCCCGGCAGCCTTGATCTGCACCAGGACTTCACCGGCCGCCGGCACCGGCGTGGCGACATCAACGTAAGCAAGGGCAGCGAGATCGCCGGTGGCGGAAAATTGCAGTGCTTTCATGACCAATATCCATCGAGGTTAAAAAGGGTTTCAGGAGAACCAGGCGCTGACCATTTGCCGGCCCATGGGCCAGAGCTTCTCGCCCATCAGCATGCCCATCAGCCCGATCAGGGCGATGGCAGGAGGCGCAGGCGAGCGAAAGTCCAGGGCACCGTAAATCACGCCGACCAACAGGCCGATGGCCAAGGAAATCAGGTAATTCATGGAACACTCCGCAGCAAGGGTTGATGCGGTCAGTGTAGGGGGGCTGAAACCGAAGCATCGGCCAAGTACTTCAGGATTTCGGCCAAGCCTCAGACGGGATACTGCGACGGCGCCATCCCCAGTTCACGGCGAAACATGTCGCTGAAACTGCTCGGCGAATAACCCAGGGAACGGGCGATCGCGCTGACCGACTGGCCCTGGATCAACTCGGCCACGGCGGTGGCCAACTGCACCTGGCGGCGCCACTCGGCAAAGCCCATGCCCAGGCTGTTCTGGAACAGCCGGGCCAGGGTGCGTACGCTGGCGCCGGCGGCTTCGGCGTGCTGTTCAAAGGGAATGTCCAGGGACGGTGACGCCATCACCGCCTGGCAGGCGCTGGTCAGGCGTCGGTCGGCGCCCACGGGCAAGGCAATGCGGATCGGCGAGCGCCGGGCCCGTTGCAGTTCCAGCAGGGCCAGGCCGACCACGGCCTCGTAGTAGGCCTGGTCCCCCTTGTCGCCCTGCTCCACCAGCGCCACGATCAGTTCGCGCAGCAGCCCGCCGACCTCGATCACTTGCACCTGGCTGTCCAGGGTCGCTGCCAGCGCCGGGCGCAGGTAAATGTTGCGCATCTGCAAGTCCGACACCACGCGAATCCCATGCTCGACACCCGGCGGCAGCCACACCGCGCGCTGGGGCGGCACCACCAGCGCTTCCCGGGGTGTCTCGACCCACATCACGCCGCTCATGGCATACAGCAACTGGCCCCAATCGTGTTGATGGGGCTCGACATACAACCCACGCGGGTAGGTGCGCGCCAAGGGTTGCACGGGGACGGCGTGATCACTGAGGTCGGGAGGCGCGGCAAGGGCCATGGAAGACACATCGTTCAAGTATGGAGCGCCATGATAAGACGTGAACCGGATGATCCGAGTGAATTTTTACCACCTGCGCAGGGTCACTTAAAGACACAAGGAGGGTTTACGGATCCATGACTAACGCAAAACTTTTCGTGATCGACTACACGCTGCATGGCCAGCCCAAGTCATTCATCATCCGCCTGGAAAAACTCGACAACGCCGAAGCCTGGCATTGGGCGAGCTGCGACGCCGGCGTAGGCCGCATCGGGCGCTTTGCCCGTGAGCAGGTGAAGAAGACGAGCCAGCCCCAGGCCGAGAAATTCGGCATCGAAAACGTGCAATGGCGCCGCTCGGATGCGCGCCCCAGCGCGTGAAACTGTAGGAGCGAGCTTGCTCGCGAAGGTCGTTAACGATGACGCGGGGCACCTGGTGCTCCGCGTCGCTCTCGGGTGTTTCGCGAGCAAGCTCGCTCCTACAGGAGGCAGCCAGCGTTAGCCGTGCGCCGACTTGGCACACTCGCACCCGGTCGCCGAAGCACAAGGCTCGCCATGGGCATGATGCTCGGCGCAGCCTTGGCAGCAATAGCCCTTGCCATCCTTCATCACCGCGTTTTTCCCCAACTGGCAGTTGCAGTGGGGGCAGGCACATGTTTTCTCTTGCATGGTCAGACTCCTTTTTCGTGGTCGTCCAGATGCGGCGAACGCCGACACCTCAAGCAATGACTATAGGCAACGATTCAAGGTTCATAGGCCCGTCAGTCAGCCCGACGAGCGTTGCTGCGGTACATGAACACCAGGGCCAGCGCGAGGCACAGCATCGCCACGATGCGGCTGCCGGACAGTTCGATCGCCGGGTTGCCGAGCCAGCCGAAGTTATCGATCAGCATGCCCATGCCCAACTGCCCGACAATCACCGCCACCGTCGCCACTGCCGTACCGACAATCGGGACCGCGCCGACCATCACCATCATGTACACCACCCCGAACAACGCCCCGGTCAGTTGCCACTTCGGCACGTCCAGCAGGCTGACCGCGTGGGCGGGCTCAAAGAACAGAATCAGCAATCCGGTACTGATCGCGCCCACGACAAAGGTCAGCAGGCTGCTGCGCAATACGCCCACCGCCTGCCCGAGGCGGCCATTGATGGCGGCCTGCACACTCAATACCGCACCGGCGGCCACTACCAATACCAACAACAGAATCAGGTTCATCGCCTTAACCTCGCGCAATCAAAACAAGTGCTACCACGATCAACGCCAATGCAATCCAGCGCTCCACGTTGACCCGCTTGCGGGCAGTGCCAAACCAGCCGAAGTGGTCGATCAGCACGCTCTTGCCTACCTGGCCCGACAAGATCGCAATCATGGTCATCGCGATGCCGATATGTGGCGTAGCCAGGGTCAACACCACCACGTACATCGGCCCCAGGAAGCCACCGATCAATTGCCAGCGCGGCAGGTCGGTCAACGCCGGGCCCTTTTGCGGGCCGCTGAACAGCAACAGCAGGAACAGGATCGCCGAGCCGACGCCGAAGATGCTCAAGGTCGCCCACAAGTGGCCGACCTGCACACCCAGCGGGCCCAGCAAGCCGGCCTCCACCGACAAGCCCATGCCGGCGAAGATCACCAGCGGCAATAGCAACAACCGAAGAAACGTCTTGGGCTTGGCCTGAGCCACACCCGCCACTGAAGAAGCCTGCATACATCACCTGCGCGTTAGAGAGAGGAACAATGGCGCGTATTATCCGGTGGCACTGCTGTGCGATAAATGGGAGCATGCCGACAACACCTTTGCGCAATACGCACAGCATGGAGTGATGATGCAGGGTTTGAACGAACTGAGCTTCAAGGCGCTTCGCCTGTTTGTCGCGGTATTGGACTACGGCAGCTTCTCCGAAGTCGCACGCCGCGAAGGCCTGGCGCCCTCCTCCATTTCCCGGCAGGTGCAGTTGATGGAGCAGGCCCTGGGCCAACAGTTGCTGTACCGCCATACCCGTGCGGTCAGCCCTACCGAAGCCGGTCGCCTGCTGGGCCGGCATGCGCGATTGATGCTGGAGCAACTGGAAGCCGCCGGCCAGGCGTTGCAGGAACAGGAAAGCGAACCCAGCGGCCTGGTGCGCATCAATGCGCCGATGGTGTTTGGCCAACGCCACCTCTCGCCGTGGCTTGGGGAGCTGTGTCGGCGTTACCCGAAGCTGCAACTGGATATCCAGCAAACCGACACCTACGTCGACCCGTTGCAAGACGGCACAGACCTGCTGTTTCGCATCGGTGTGCTGAACGATTCCGGCATGCAGGCGCGAATCTTCGCCCCCCAGCGCTTTCGTCTCGCTGCCAGCCCCGGCTATCTGGAGCGTTTCGGTACGCCCCGGCATCCGGACGAACTGGTGAACCACCAGTGCCTGGCCTACAAGGGCGTCACCGGCCAGCAGCGCTGGTTCTTCCGCCGCGACCAGGGCGACTGGACGTCCTACAGCGTCAAGGGCCCGATCACCGGCAACCACGCCGACACCCTGACCCACGCTGCCGAACAAGGCCTGGGGCTGGTGGTGTTCCCGTCATGGTTGATCGGTGAAGGCCTGCGCGCCGGCACGCTGCAGGCGGTGCTCAGCGACTATGAAGTGGCGACGACCCTGGAGCCGCAACAGATTGCTGCGCTGTGGCCGGGTAGCCGGCGGCTGTCGTTGAAGGTGCGGACCGTGATTGATTACTTCGTCGAGTGTTTTGGGGCAGTGCCTTACTGGGACCGTTGAGCAACTGTGGGAAACTATTCGGCCCGCACTGTCGGGAAAAATCCCCCTCCAAGTAAGTCCGATCTGATTTTCCACAACACGGGTCAAAAACCGCTTGCACTCGGGCAGACTTCGAGGAATTCCTTCAGGAGAGACGTCATGGATGCCAGTCATTACCCGTTCGGAAACCTGCAATCGTCCCCGCAAAAATCACCCTCCGCCAGCAGTCGGTTGATCTTTGCCTGCTTACGAAATTTTGGCTATATTTGGCCAAAACCTCGAGAAGACCAAATGATTACCGTACCGTTGGGTGAAGCAAAAAATAATTTATCAAAACTGGTCGATGATGCCGCCGCCGGCCAAATCATCACCATAGCCAAGCATGGGCGGGCGATGGCTCGCCTTGTTCCTGTCGGGAAACCGACAGGCCGGCGAATCGGCGCGATGAAGGGCAAACTGGTGGTGCCGGATGACTTCGATGCGCCATTGCCAGACGTCATGCTGGATGCGTTTGAGGGAAACCACCCATGAGAATACTGCTGGATACCCACATCCTGCTTTGGGCCCTGAGCGATGATCCAAAACTGCCAGCGAAGGCCAGAAAGCTGATCGAGAACGCGGCTGAAATTTACGTCAGTGCCGCCACATTCTGGGAGCTGGCGATAAAGGTCGGGCTCGGGAAGCTCAACGTAAACCTGGACGAAATTCGCGAATACTGCCTGGAAAGCGGCTACGTGGAACTGCCCATCACCTCGGAGCACGCCATCGCGGTCAAGGACCTTGAACACCATCACAGGGACCCGTTTGATCGGCTCATCATTGCAACGGCTATCATTGAGCCGATGAAGTTAGTGACAGCCGACCCGATGGTGGCGAAATACACATCATTGGCCGTTTTGACTTAATTCACTTCGCTCAAAACAACCACTGCCCGATCAGCCAGGCATTCGCCCCGCTGATCACCACAAACAAGCTCCAGGCCAGCAGCCGCGTAGGCAAGCTGTTGACGAACGGCCCCATCAGGCGCTTGTCACCCGTCATGCGGATCAGCGGAAACAACGCAAACGGCAACTGCAGGCTCAACACCACCTGGCTGAGGATCAGCAGCTTGCCGATGGCATCATCCCCCATCAGCCACACCCCGAGGAACGCCGGGATCAGCGCCAGGCCACGGGTGATCAGGCGTCGCTGCCAGCAGGGAATGCGCAGGTTGAGGTAGCCTTCCATGATCACTTGCCCGGCAATGGTGCCGGTGAACGTGGAGCTCTGGCCCGAAGCCAACAGCGCAACACCGAACAGCACGCTGGCGAACGCGCCACCCACCAGCGGGTCGAGCAAGTGATAGGCGTCCTGGATTTCCACCACATCAGTGTGGCCGGTCTGGTGGAACGCAGCGGCGGCCAGTATCAGGATTGCCGCGTTGACCAGCAGTGCCAGGGACAGGGAACCGATGGTATCGATACGCGCCAATTTCACCGCGTCCTGGCGGCTGGCCAGGTCCTTGCCGACCAGCCGGGTTTGCACGATGGAGCTGTGCAGGTAGAGGTTATGGGGCATCACCGTGGCCCCCAGTATGCCAATGGCCAGGTACAACGGTGCGGCATCACTGATGGCGGACAACGACGGGGTGAAACCACGAAACACGTCGGGCCAGTAAGGCTTGATCAGCACCAGCTCGATGAAGAAACACACGCCGATAGTCGCCACCAGTGCCAGCATGATCGCTTCCAGCCGGCGGAAGCCTCGATTTTGCAGGGCCAGGATCAGCAAGGTATCGAAGGCAGTGATGACAATCCCGGTGGTCAGTGACACGCCCAGCAACAGGTGAAACGCCAGGGCGCAGCCGAGGACTTCGGCGAGGTCGGTGGCGATGATCGAGATTTCCGCAAGGATCCACTGCACGAACGACGAGCGCCGGCTGTAGCGCTCGCGGCTCAGTTGCGCCAGGTCCTTGCCGGTGGCGATACCCAGCCGTGAGCACAGGCACTGCACCGCCATCCCCGCCAGGCTCGCCAGCAGCACCACGAACAACAGGTTGTAGCCGTAGCGCGAACCGGCCTCGATGGCGGTGGCCCAGTTGCCCGGGTCCATATAGCCGATGGAAATCAGCAAGCCAGGGCCGGCAAACATCAGCGCACGTTTGAAAAACGAGGCACGGGGATCAACGACGATGGAGCCGGCGACTTCCGGCGGGCAGAACGGGGCGGTAGCGATTTTGGGCAGGCTGAATTTCACGCGGGGTACCAGGCTTTCACACAAGACGTGAACGCAGCTTATCAGTCAGACGCAACGGTACGCATCACCGTCTCCCGGGGCAGATCAAATGCCTCTACCACCTGGACCACCAGATCCATCTCCTGGTTCAGTGCTTCACGCTCCAGGCGCTCGCGAATCACCCCGATCACCAGCACCGCCAGGGTGGTGATGGAATACGCGGGGCCGGAAAACGCCCGCACGCCGGTCACCAGCAGCATCGCCGCCGCGAGCGCCTGCCCCACCACCGGAATGGCCGTGGCCGCGCCCCGGCGCAGGATAAACCCGGTCAACCCGGCCAGCGCGGTCCCGCTGAGGGCAGTGGTGGCTGAGCGCCCGACATCGAAACGATTGAAAAAACCCTGTTCCTTTTGTGCCGCAGCCTTCAACTCTGCCTCGAACACTTGGCGATCAGCCTGGCTGAGCTTGTCCTTGTATTGCTCGATCAGCCGTTCGGCAACCTGCAGTTCCAGATCAGCAAGGGCCACTTTCTCGATCGGTTGATCAAACTTGATACCCACCCGCTGCGCCACGTCCTGGGCGATTTCGCGATAGCTCACGCCATGACCACGGGCCAGGTTCATAAAGGTGTCGCCGCCCATGCGCTGCAACTCGATGGCCAGCTTCAAGGGCTCGCGCACGGTGGCGTCGATAGAGGCACTGCGCTTTTGCGCCATCAGCTCGGCGAAAAACTGCAACTCCTCCGGCCGCGCCTGCACCAGCAGCGGGAACAGCTCGACATCCTCTTCCGCAAAGCGCACTTCGCTGCTGCGTTGATCGGCGCGGATCATGCCCCGGCGTTCCTGCAGCAGGTCGGTGTACTGCACCACCGTCTTCAGTTGCGGCCAATACGCGGCGTGGTCGAACGTGGCCAGGTGCACGTTGGCGACCTTGGCCTTGAGCGCCGGTGTCAGCGGGATCGCATAACGACCGATGCAGCGCTCGGTGTCCGGCTTGAGCGCCAGCGCCCAATCCTTGCTCGAGTGGCAGTTGATCACCCGACCGCTGAGCGGCGCCGAGACCAGGTCCCAGGGGCTGGAGGTACAAATCGCACCGCCCATCAGCAGCAGGTTGTTCAGCGGCAACTCACGGGCCACCTCAGGGCTGGCCAGCAGGCTCTTGACCAGGATCCGCGCGCCCAGGGAGTGGCCGATCAGGTTGATCTGCCGCACCTTGATCGACTCGCCATGGAGGTAGTTGGCCAATTCGGGCAGCAGGCTTTTGGCGACCTCATCCACCCGCGCCTCGACGCTTTTGTAGTGGTCGAGGAAATAGGCAATCGCCTTGCCCACCCCGATGGTTGCGGCACCCAGGCTGCCGCCACCCAACATCGAGGTAATCACATCCTTGAACGGCGCAAACAGGTTTTCCAGGAAATGCCCTGCCGGCCAGAACAGCATCAGGTTGGTGGAGCCTTCGATGGTTGCCAGTTGCCGGGAGAAACTACCCAGTTGTTGCTGGTTGAAGAACGCCGAATAACCATGCACGTAGAGATTGAGCACATCCCCCTGGGGCTCGCCACACAACACAAACGTGGGCTTGCGGGTGCGGTGCATTTCATCCCACTGGTGTTGCATGTGACGGTGACTCCTGGCGACGACGGAGGGCGATAGTAACAAAGGGCGGGCTACGGGAATGTGAAAAACTGATACTCGGACTATCCATATCGCTGCACAGTGATGACAAAAAACGCGGATTTTGTTCGCAGATTCAGTCCATTAACCTTTGTCGGGTCAACCACTGAAACCGAGGAACACCATGAGCAAGCCCGAGTTTTTCATCACACCCGGTTACGGCGACATTGCACGCGAAACCCTGCATTACACCCAGGCGGTCAAAATCGGCAACCGCGTCGAAACCTCGGGCCAGGGCGGCTGGGATGACGAGTTCCAGATTCCCGAATCCCTCACCGACGAGATCGCCCTGGCCTTTCAAAACCTCGAACGCACCCTGGCGGCAGCCGGCGCCGGCTGGGAGCATGTGGTACACGTCAATTCCTACCACGTGGGAGGTTTCCCGCCGGAGGTGAACGAGCAGATGGTCAAGTGGTACCGCCATTACATGCCCAATCACGCCCCCATCTGGACTGAGCTGGGAGTAGAAGCCCTGGGGCTGCCGGCAATGCGCATTGAAATCCGCGTGACAGCGATTATTGCCTGACGCCGAACCGCTCGATCACCCAGTCGATAAACACCTTCAGCCGGGCGTTCTGATGGCGATTGGGTGGATAGATGACGTGCAACGGCGTGGCGGGCCGGGTCCAGTCTTCGAGTACCGGGACTAACTGGCCTGCCTCGACGTAGTAGTCAACGATGGTCTTGAAATGCTGCCCGACGCCCAGGCCGGCGAGCAGCATTTCCTTGAGGCCGTTGCCTTCGTTGGTGGAAAACGCGCAGTTGCCTACCTCATACCGAGTCGCGCCCTTCTCGAAAATCAACGGCTCCGGCTTACCCGACCCGGCAAAGAAATACCCCGCCTTGAGGTGGTTCTTCTCGAGGTCCTCGGGAGACACGGGAGTACCCATGCGCTCCAGGTAGCCGGGGGCCGCGCAAGTGACGTACTCGAGGTCGACAACCTTGCGGGCGATCATTGCCATGTCATCGAGCTTGCCAGCGCGCAGCACGCAATCCACACCCTCCCCCACGATATTCACGGCGCGGTCGCTGATGCCCAGGGCGATGGTGATCTCAGGGTACTCACGATGAAAATCCACCAGCGCCGGGATCAGCAGGCAATTGGCAAAGGACGCCGGCGCATCCACTTTCAGGTGGCCGCCGGGCTTGAGCTTCTGCCCGCGCAGGGCATTGTCCAGTTCATCGAGTTCCGCCACCAGGCACAGCGCGTGGCTGTAGTACTCCAACCCCTCCGGCGTCGCCGCCAGCGCACGGGTGGTGCGATGCATCAACTTGACGCCAAGGTGCTTCTCCAGGTCCGTGATGAGTTTACTGACGGTGGAACGCGGCAGTGCCAACTGGTCGGACGCGCGGCTGAAGGAGCCGGTTTCGACGACACGGACGAAGGCACGCATGGCGAGGAGTTGGTTCACGTTGATGTCCGATGAGGGCAAGAATGGCGAGTATTGTCCATTAAGCTGCACAATGACGACAGGCATTCAGCGAACAAAAAAGCCCGGCGCATGGCCGGGCTTTGACGGAGCGGATGACTCAGTGGGCAAAGTTCTCGATCTTTACCTGGCCATCAGGAAACGTAGCGACAATCTCCAGTTCTCCTCCCATGGCGCGGATATAGTTACGCAGCGTGCTGATATACATGTCGGTACGCCGCTCCATTTTGGACACTGCCGCCTGATTGATATTCAGCGCCTTGGCCAGCGTATCCTGGCTCATCTGTTGCGCCTTGCGCAGTTCATGCAGGGGCATTTCTTTCAGGTGTTGCTGGAAGATGCGCTCTGCATCGGCCCGGGCTTGCGGTGTCATGCGAGCCTGCAGCTCACTGAATTTTTTAGCCATGGTGACGGCCCTCTTTAAGCAGTGTTTCCAAATGTTCGTCATACAACTTCTCAGCCAGCGGGACGTATTCGTCATACCACCGGCCTCGACCGGTTTTATCCCCGCCAATCAGCAACAAGGCACACCGGCGCGGATCAAATGCATACAGGACGCGGTAAGGCCGCCCGGCATGTTGCACCCGCAACTCTCGCAGGCAGCCATGCCTGGAGCCCTTGATGTCACTGCTGTGGGGGAAGCCAAGGCCTGGCCCCAGAAGGCCCAGTAAATCCACACTGGCCGATACTGAGGATTGCTCCTTTGCATCCAGACCCCCCCACCAGATTCCAAACTCGTCCGTGTATTCAACGTCCCAACCCATGCAAATATGCCATCCATGGAATATAAACTCAAGGGCATAACTGTAGGAGTTCCTGGCGTGTACAGGCTTCCGTCTGTCCCGGAAAAGTGTTTGTAGATTATTCCCGCACAATGCTCAGACCATAAAAAACCACCCTTTCGCGCGGCTGAAGACACGACCATAGCGCCGGCACCACGGATGATCCCGACCGCCACGTGCATAAAACTCATTGAAATAAATGGTATTAATAGTTTGGAGAGTGCCGCGAAAGAACCGGACGACATCCAATGAACCCGGAGGCGAAGGCCTTGGGACCTGCAAAGCAAGCTCGCTCCTACAGGAAAACCTGTTGATTCAGCAAAACGATCCCGGAGTCCCCAATGCCCCATGAAGGCAACCTGTTACAAGCGGCCGTTGTATTCCTGCTCGCTGCCGTCCTGACCGTGCCCCTGGCCAAGCGCCTGCAACTGGGTGCCGTGCTGGGTTACTTGCTGGCCGGGGTGATCATCGGCCCATCGGTGCTGGGCCTGGTGGGCAACCCGCAAAGCGTCAGTCAGTTTTCCGAACTTGGGGTGGTGTTGCTGCTGTTCATCATTGGCCTGGAGTTGTCACCGAAGCGTCTGTGGGTGATGCGCAAGGCAGTGTTCGGTGTAGGCCTGGCGCAGGTGTTGCTGACGGGCACCGTGATCGGCGTGGTCGCGCTGTTCGTGTTTGGCCAATCATGGAACAGCGCGATTGTGCTGGGCCTTGGCCTGGCGCTCTCCTCCACCGCGTTTGGCCTGCAAAGCCTCGCCGAGCGCAAGGAACTCAACCAGCCCCACGGGCGACTGGCCTTTGCGATTCTGTTGTTCCAGGACATCGCCGCCATCCCGTTGATCGCCATGGTGCCGCTGCTCGCGGGCAGCGATCATCCCGCCACCACCTCCCAGGGCCTGCGACACGGCCTGGAAGTACTGGGCAGCATCGCCGTGGTGATCATCGGCGGGCGCTATCTGTTGCGGCCGGTGTTTCGCATCGTCGCCAAGACCGGCCTGCGGGAGGTCTCCACCGCCACCGCGTTGCTGGTGGTGATCGGCACCGCATGGCTGATGGAGCTGGTGGGCGTGTCCATGGCCCTCGGCGCCTTCCTCGCCGGGTTGCTGCTGGCAGACTCCGAATACCGGCATGAGCTGGAATCGCAGATCGAACCGTTCAAGGGCCTGCTGCTGGGTCTGTTTTTTATCAGCGTGGGCATGGGCGCCAATATCAGCCTGCTGTTCAGCGCGCCGGTGATCGTGCTGGGGCTGACCCTGCTGCTGATCGCCATCAAGTTGCCGCTGCTGTTTTGCGTGGGTCGCCTGGCAGGCGGCCTGAACCCTGAAAGCGCGCTGCGCCTGGGCGTGGTGCTGGCAGCCGGTGGTGAGTTCGCATTCGTGGTGTTCAAGATCGGCCGCGACCAAGGCCTGTTCGAGCCGCACCTCTACGACATCCTGGTGTTGACCATCACCCTGTCCATGGCCGTGACGCCATTGCTGCTGTTGCTCTGCCCGAAGCTGTTCAAGCCCAAGGCCAAGCCGGTGGAAGTGCCCGAGGAATACCGTGCCATCGAAAGCGATGCGCCACGGGTGGTGATCGCCGGGATGGGCCGCATGGGGCAGATCGTGGCGCGGATCCTGCGGGCACAGAACATCTCGTTCATTGCCCTCGACACCTCGGTGGAAACCATCGAACTGACCCGCAGTTTCGGCGGCATGCCGGTGTTCTACGGCGACCCGCAGCGCCCGGAAATCCTTCACGCAGCGAAAGTCGACCAGGCCGAGTTTTTCGTGATCGCCATGGACGACCCCGAGATCAACATCAAGACCGCCGAGCTGGTGCGCAGCCTCTACCCGCACATGAAGATCATCGCCCGCGCCCGTAACCGCCAGCATGTGCACCGCCTGGTGGACCTCGACGCGTCACCGGTGCGCGAGACGTTTTACTCCAGCCTGGAAATGAGCCGCCGCACCCTGGCGGGCCTTGGCTTGACCCAGGCCCAGGCCGACGCGCGCATCAGCCGCTTCAAAAACCATGACCTGCAATTGCTGGCGGCCCAACACGCCGTGTATGACGACGCGGCCAAGGTGATGCAGTCTGCCCAGGAAGCCCGGACGGAACTGGCACGGCTGTTTGAGATGGACCGGATCGAGGAAGAGTCCGACAAGGTGTAGGGATGGAGATGAACGATCTTGCGAATTTTCTGACAGAATACGGCGCAATTTCGTTCATCCCTGGAGAGCTTCATGGCCACCCTCAGCAAGACCGCAGCCCTCTTGGCCCTCGCGCTGGCCGCCGGGTTCGGCGCCAGCCAAGTCCTCGCCGCCAGCAAGCCAGCGGCGCAGAAGACCGCCACCCAGACCATCTCCACCCTGGATGGCAAGTTCAGCTTCAACCTGCCCAAGTCCTACCTGGCCGACCCACTGCCGGCCGGTGATGCCGAGCACGGCACCGCAGGCGCCAGCGGCACGATGTACAGTGACCAGGCCACCAAAAGCGTGATCTTCGTCGTCGAAAAACCGAGTGTCGCCGGCCTGATCAAGGACAACGACCCGCAGTTCCTCGACGGTGCCGTGGCGGATTTCGTCAAGGAACAAAGCGCCGCCCTGCCGGACTTCAAGAAAGGCGCCGAGAAGAAACTCACCGTGAAAGGCCTGGCCCTGCGCCAGGTCGACAGCACCGCGACCATGGGCGGTGGCAAGACACTGAGTTCCACCTTCCTGACGGGCTCCGGCAGCCACCAATTGGTGGTGCAGGCCATTTCCCGGGCGGATGATGAAGCCGGTCATGCACTGTTGGTGAAGCAGATTATCGGCGGTAAATAACCCGATTTACCTGACAATGAAAATCTAATGTGGGAGCTGGCTTGCTCGCGAAAGCGGTGTTTCAGTCAACACATGTATTAACTGACCCACCGCTTTCGCGAGCAAGCCCGCTCCCACATTTTGACCGCGTCCACATCGCCGGACTCAGTGCAGGCTCTTTTCCAGCCACTGCTTCAAGTCCAGCAACTCCGCCTCACCGACGGTATGAATCATCCCCGGGTAGCCGTGGAATTCCGGGGTGAGGCCAATCCCCTGCAATACCTCGTTGGCCCGCGTTGCCGAGTAGTACGGCAGCGCCTGGTCCAGCGTCCCGTGACCGATGAAAATCGCCAGCTTGCCCAGTGGCGCATCCGGCTTGAGTTCGGCCTTGAGTACCGGCAGCAGGCTGCCGCTCAACGCCGCAATCCCGCGCAGGGTTTCGGGATGTCTTAACCCGACTTCATACGACATGATCGCACCCTGGCTGAACCCCACCAGAAACACCCGCTCAGGTTGGGTGTGGTACTTGGTGGTGGCCTGGGCGACGAAGGCTTCGATCAGCTTGGCGCTGCTCTGCAGGTCGGCGGTCTCGCCATCAAAATCGCCATCGCCCGGCTTCTTGCGAAACCAGCGATAACCACCGCCCTCCACCGGCATCGGTGCCCGTGCAGACAGGTAGGTCCAGGTCGACGGCAAGCGGTCCTTGAGCCCGAACAGGTCGGCCTCGTCACTGCCATAACCGTGCAGGAAGATCACCAGCGGCTCGTTGCGGGCATCACTTTGAGTCTGTTCCAGATAAGGCAGCGGCAGGTCTGTGTGCAATACGTCTTCGGCCTGTGCGGCGCCGGTAAACAGCGCTACCGTCAGGGCAATCAGTTTGAGCATGAGCATCAACCTCTAGGGTTTGCGCAACAAATAGGTATCCATGATCCAGCCATTGGCCTGGCGCGCCGCCTTGCGCACACGTTCAATCTCTTCGGCAACCTCGGCCACTTTGCCGCTGATCAGGATTTCATCCGGTGTGCCCAGATAGGCGCCCCAGTAGATATCCAGGTCCTGATCGGCCACGGTGCGGTAGGAATCTTCGGCATCGAGCATGACAACCAGGGTGTCGGCATCACTCGCCTGCCCCGCCGCCAACCGGCGCCCGGTGGTGATTTCGATGGAGAGACCGATGCGGTTCAGCGGCACTTTGTGCTGCGCCGCCAACGCCTGGACGCTGGTGATCCCGGGGATCACTTCAAATTCGAATTCGCAGCTGCCGCTGGCGAGGATCGCCTGCAGGATACGAATGGTGCTGTCGTACAGTGCGGGGTCGCCCCAGGCCAGGAATGCGCCCACTTCGCCGTCGGCCATTTCTTCATTGATCATCCGTTCGAAGGTCTGCTGCTTGTCGCGGTTCAGGTCCTTCACGGCGGTGGTGTAGTCGATATCACCGCGCACCCGCTCGGGGCAATCGGCCTCGACAAAGCGGTAGGCGTGATCGGTGATGTAGGTCTCGCAGATTTCCCGGCGCAGGTCGATCAGCTTGTCCTTGCTCTGGCCCTTGTCCATCAGGAAAAACACGTCGGTGCGGTTGAGCGCCTTGACCGCCTGCATCGTGATGTAGTCAGGGTTGCCGGCGCCAATGCCGATGATCAGGATGCGTTTCATGGGAAAGTCTTCATGGGGGGTCTCGGTGCGGGGAACGGATTTTGCCATGTTCGGGACGTCAGGCGTGAGTTTCCAGGCGCAGGCGCCAACGGCCATTGAAGCGTAACTCGGTGGATGACAGCGGTTCCACGTCGATCAGGTTGAACATGGCGGGTGGGCATTGCATGACATGCAGCAGCGCTGCGCGGATCACAAATGGATGCGTCACCGCCACGACATGCCCCGGGGATTGCTCAAGGGACTGCAACCACTGCCCTATCCGCTCACACAGTTGCACTACCGACTCGCCGCCGTGGGGCGCCGAGGTGCTGTCGGTCAACCAGGCCTGAAGCGCTTCGGGTTCGGCCTGCTGAACCCCCTCGATCGCCAACCCTTGCCAGCGGCCAAAATCACAATCGCGCAGGGCTGTTTCAACCAAAGCATCGTCGGCAAACAGCGCCGCCGTCTGCCGGGTCCGCGCCTCCGGGCCGCACAGCACCAGGGGTGCACGCTTGAAGCGTTGCCCCTGGGAAAGCGCCGCCTGCTGCCAGTCCATCTCCACCGACTCATCCAGCGCAAAGCGTGCCTGTTTCTGGGCACGGGTGCTGGCGTGGGCAACAAGGGTCAAACGGGTGGCCTGCATGACAAATCGCTCTGGTTTTAAGGTGCAGTCAGCGTAGACTTGCAAAGTTGTTTCAACATGTTTCAACCATTCTGCAACAGGAAGCCGGTTCAATGCCGGCGCGGTCGCGCCACTGTATTCGGCCTTTTAGCCGTAAGCCAGACCCTGTTTCAGCCAACTCGCTATCCATTTCGGGACGCGTCATCCCTGGAGGTTCTCATGGCTTATACCGCTGCAACTGGCTCCGACGTTTCAATACCGTCCATTCCCCTGGGCGAAATCCTGCCCTGGGCGATCTTCGGCGGCCTGCTGCTATTGCTCGCGATTTACTTCGTCGGCGCCGAGCAAGGCGCGACGGCCGTGTTCAAAGGCATGTACGTGCATGAGTTTGTGCATGACGGTCGCCACCTGCTGGGTTTCCCCTGCCATTGATTGGAGCGTGACGACATGACAGGGCATTTACTCGTTCGCGGGATGCTGGTGGGCCTGCTCGCCGGCATCTTGGCCTTCGGCTTCGCCAAGACCTTTGGTGAGCCGCAGATCGACAAGGCCATCGCCTTCGAAGATCAGATGGCACAGATGCACGGCGATGCGCCGGAAGAAGAACTGGTGAGCCGCGAAGTACAAAGTACCTTCGGCCTGTTCACCGGCGTGGTGGTGTACAGCGTCTCCCTGGGTGGCATTTTCGCCTTGGTGTTCGCCTACTCCCTGGGCCGCATCGGCAAGGTCGGCCCCCGTGGCTTGGCAGCGCTGCTGGCATTGGCGGCGTTTGTGACGATCATCGTGGTGCCGGGGCTGAAGTATCCGGCCAACCCGCCATCGGTGGGCGACCCGGCCACCATCGCGCAACGCACCAAGCTGTTCTTCCTGATGCTGCTGGTGTCGGTGGCGGCTGCGGTGATTGCGATCAACGCGGCGCGCAAGCTGATTGCCAGCCGTGGCCTATGGGCAGGCGCGATCCTCGGTGTGGCGCTGTACATCGTGATCGTGTCGGTGGCCGGCAGCTTGTTCCCGACCATCAACGAAGTGCCGGAACAGTTCTCGGCAGTGTTGCTGTGGAAATTCCGGGTGGCCTCCCTGGGGATTCAACTGGTGCTGTGGACCACCCTGGGCCTGGTGTTCGGCGCCGTGGCCGAGCGCAAGCTGAGCCAGCCTCAGGCGCGTCTCAATTCCTGACGGTACAGGTAGCCGCCGACGCATCGGCGGCTACCGGCATTCACACCCCGGGCCGCGCCAGGTAGAACACCTCGTAGCCATTGCCCGGATGGTTCACATCCAGCGCCTTGGCCGACAAGGTAATTCGCACCAGCTTCCACGCCTGCACATCCAGCGCCAGAAACACCGCGAAGTTATCGCTGCTGTCCGCGAGCTGCTGGTTGCGGGCCTTTTCTGCGGCGAGGATTTGCCCGCGGTCCGCCCCCGGCGCCAGCGCCCACTCCTCCCGATACAGGCTCAAGGCGTCTTGCGCCGGACCTCGCTGCACGTCCAGCGGTAACCAGGACTCAATGTGCGGCTGGCCAAAACTGTCGAGGACCTTCTGGAAGCGCTCGCCGAGCAAGAAATCCGCAGCCTGCAAAGGATCCGACCACAGATAAACCGACGAATACAGGTTACCCACCCCCGGCCCCTGCCCTCGCTCCTGGGCGATAAACGCCTTGAACAGCAAACCCTCGGCATGATCCCACAACGGCCCCAGGCGAGCGGCCCGCTCACGGATGACACCCATGTCGTAATCGGCTGGCAAGCGGTGTGAATACTGTTTGGCAAACATCATGGCGCTCCTGTTCAGATGAGTGCCCAGCTTGCGCAGCGCCCATGATTTCCGCAAGATATCACCGGATATAGGTGTGATAAGGAACTGAAATGACCGACGCACTCAAGCCGCTGGATATCGACACCGTGCACGCCTTTGTCCTGGTCGCCGATTTCGCCAGCTTCACCCGCGCGGCCCAGGCACTGGACACCTCGCAGGCAGCCATCAGCCTCAAGCTCAAGCGCCTGGAAGAACGCCTCGGTTATCGCCTGCTGGTTCGTACACCGCGGCATGTGCGGCTGTCGCCCCAGGGCGAGCAGTTCATCGTCGCCGCCCGCGCATTGCTCAATGCCCACGAACGGGCGTTGGGTGACATGGGCAATGGCGCCCCCCGACGGTTGGTGATCGGCATCAGCGACCACGTGGCCGGGCCGGACCTGCCACTGTGGCTCAGCCGCCTGGCCGCCTATGACCCGCTGGTGATCCTGGAGGTGCGGATCGCTTCGTCCCGCGACCTGGTGGCGGCGTTCGACCGCAACGAACTGGACGCGGTGATCGTGCGCAACGAAGGCGATCGCCAAGACGGTGAGGTATTGGTGGTGGAGCGCTTTGGCTGGTTCGCCGCGCCTACCTGGCAGCACACGCCCGGCACGCCCCTGCGCATGGCAACAATGGCCTCGCCCTGCGGCGTGCGACACCTGGCGGTGCGCGCGCTGGATGAGGCGCGGATTGACTGGACCGAAGTGTTTGTCGGCGGCGGCGTAATGGCGGTAGGTGCGGCAGTCAGCGCCGGCCTGGGTGTGGCGGCGCTGGCCCGGCGAGTGGCGCCGGCGGGCGCCGTAGACGTCAGCGAACAGTACGGATTACCGGCATTGCCCGTCAGTGAAATCGTGCTGCATAGCCGAATCAGCGACGGCCGCTCCCGCGAGACATTGCGGGCGTTGAGCGCAACCTTCAGAGGGGTTCTGGAGCGTTAGATTGCATCTGGGTATACCGCCCGCGCACGAACCGCTCCAGTTCATCGCCCGGCAGCGCCTTGCTGAAATACCAGCCCTGGATGATCAGCTCCGAGCCCGACTGCAAAAACGCCAGTTGCTCGGCGGTTTCCACGCCCTCCACCACCACCCCGAGGTTCAACGCCTCACAGAACCGCAGCATCCCGGTCAACACCTGGGCGCCCTTTGGATCATGCTGGGCGACCACGAAACTGCGATCGATCTTGATGAAATCTACGGGGAACTGGTGCAGGTAACTCAGCGCTGAAAATCCGGTGCCGAAGTCGTCGATATACACCTTGGCACCAATCGCCTGGAGCTTCTCGATCATCTGCCGCGTGCCCTGGATATCGCCCACCAGCGCATCCTCAGTGATCTCCACCGAAACCTGCCCGTGGGCCTGGGCCAGTATTTCCACCAGCCGATCACCATACGCCGGGGTAGTCAGCGTGGCGCTGGAGATATTGATCGTCATCGGCAAGGTAAACCCGACCTTCTGCCACTTCTGGTACTGGCGCACAGCCTGGGATGCCACCCACACATCCACGTCGGGCATCAACCTGGCATGGGCCAGCCATTGCAGGAACTCCCAGGGTGAATGCACCGTACCTTCGGCGTCCCGGGCCCGCATCAACGCTTCGCAACCGGTGCATAGCCCGGTCCGGGTGGAAATCTGCGGCTGGAATTCGAGGTAGAACTCGTAGTCGCTGATCTGCTGGATATGGCTCAACTCGCTGACCTGGCGCGCCTGGGCCTTGTGGGACGCCATCACCGGGTCCAGCTCCAGCAAGCGGCCTTTTTCTTCCAGGCCGCGAAAGGTCATGTCCAGCGACTTCAAATACACCGTGCCGCCCTCCGTGGCCTGGCGGTTGATCGCGCGCACATAGGGCGCATAGATCAGCATGCCTACCCCCAGCAACACCACCTGCAGCAACACTGCCGCAAGATCGCCGTGGGTGCTCAGGTAGGCGTTGAGCAACACCGGCGCAGTAAATGGCACGCTCACCACCGCAGGCGACACCCAGCCAATCTGCACCACCATCAACGCCAGTATCACGTTGAACGCCGGCACCACCAGAAAGGGAATGAACAGCCGCGGGTTAAGAATGATCGGCAAGCCAAACAACAGCACTTCACTGACATTGAACAACGACAACGGCAGGCTCGCCATCGCCACCAGTCGCATGGACCGGCTTTTGGAAAACAGCAGGATCGCCAGCAGCAGGCACAGGGCACCACCCGAACCGCCGATAAACGCGAAACTGCCCAGCAAGCCGCCATTCAGTAGATATTTGACCGGCTCGCCCGCGGCCACCGCCGCATTATTGAGCCCGACCGCCTGGTCCAGCACATCAAAAAACGGCTGCATGGCGTAGACCCCATGGATCCCGAAAAACCACAGCAGCGAATTCATCAGGGTCACAAACAGGCCGCTGCCATAGGGCGTCTCCAGTGCATCGAGCACCTGCGGCCCCTGAAGCTGTGCCACCTGCGGAATCTGCAACAGCAACGACAGCACGAGCACCAGCCCGAGCGCCGTGATCGCCCCCGGCACCACCATATTGAGGGTGCCCTTGAGGTTGTGCCCCACCAGGTCTTCGTTGATCAACCGCGTCCAGCGACGCCGATGCAGCCAGGCGATGGCGGGCACATTGATCAGCGGTGAGGCGATGGCGATGAACAACACGAAGGTCGCCGAGGCTCGGGGAAAATCCCGCAGCACAAACGTGGCGATCACTACATGGGCCAGGCACAGGAACGCTACCGGAAGTTGCGGCAGGCGGTGCTGGATCGCGAGCATGTAACCGATGGAGGCTGCCACCAGCAGCGGGATCACCGAGCTGATCTGGTTGTGCAACCCCGCCAGGAAGGCCACCACCTGAGGGTCGAAACCCAGCACTCGGGCGCATTCGGACAGGACCAGGAAACCGGCCGATACCAGCAGGCACGGCAGGATCCACAACAGCCCCTCGCGTATGGCCCGCAACGACTCGGTACTGGCGAGGGCCGCCAGCCGCTGGGTGAAGAAAAGCTTGAACAGCGTTTGCGCCATCACCTGTCCCTCGGTCCCTGATGCCAGGGTCGCAAAATAACACCTGGCTGTCGCCTTATCACGGGGTAACGCTACACGCCCTGACACCGCAAGCGAAAGGCTTTTGCCGCCCCTGGCGCATTTATTCAGAATCACCGCAGGGGCTTGCTGCTTGTCGATTGGCTCGGGTTGGCCCATCCTTTGGCGCACTGGTTGTCGTAAAAAACGACGCCCCCCTCGAACGGACTCGACTGATGCTGCGATTCACTCCCCTCATGGCCTGTGCGCTGCTTGGGCTGACCAGCCCGTTGGCCGGCGCCGCCACCCCGACCTTCGCCGATGCCCAGGCCAGCGACCCGGCCAGGCTGCAATGGATGGTCGGCGCACCGCCGCCGGCCGACCGCACCGTACGCTTTGAAGACGGCAGCTATTTCCGCTTCCCGGCGATGCGCTGGAGTGTCGCCAACTTTCGCCAATTGATGCCCACGGTTAACGTCTCCCGCGGGCTCGGCGCACCGCTGGCATTGCCACGCAAACTCGACCCGGCACTCGACGCAATCCCCGTGCAGCCAGTGGGTGCAGCCCAGCCGCTGACCTGGCGCCAGGCCCTGGACGCCACCTACACCGATGGCATCGTGGTGATGCATCGCGGCACGGTGGTTTATGAGCGTTATTTCGGGGTGCTCAAGGAGGATGGGCAACACGCGGCCATGTCGGTCACCAAATCGGTGATCGGTACCCTGGGCGCGATGCTGGTGGCCGATGGCACCCTGGACCCACAGAAAAAGATCGTCGACTACGTGCCCGAACTCGGCGGTTCGGCCTTTGGCAGCGCCACCTTGCGCCAGGTGCTGGACATGACCACCGCCCTGGACTACAGCGAAGATTATGCCGACCCCAACGCCGAAGTCTGGGCCCACGCCCAGGCCGGCAACCCGCTGCCCAAACCCAAGGACTACACCGGGCCGCGCAGCTACTACGAGTTCCTGCAAACGGTTAAGCAGCGCGGCGAACACGGGCGTGCCTTCGGCTACAAGACCGTCAATACCGACGTACTCGGCTGGGTGATTGCCCGCGCGACCGGGCGCAATGTCGCGCAACTGCTCAGCGAACGCATCTGGAGTCGGCTTGGCGCCGAACAGGACGCCTACTTCACCGTTGACTCCATCGGCACACCCTTCGCCGGTGGCGGCCTGAACACCGGGCTGCGGGACCTGGCCCGGTTTGCCGAGATGCTGCGCAACGGCGGGCGCTTCAATGGCCAGCAGATCGTGCCCGAAAACGTGGTGACGGATATTCGCCAGGGCGGCGACAAGCAGGCGTTCGCCCAGGCCGGCTACGCTCAATTGAAGGGCTGGAGCTATCGCAACATGTGGTGGGTAACCCACAATCCCGACGGTGCCTTCATGGCGCGTGGGGTGCATGGCCAGAGCACCTACATCGACCCCAAGGCCGAAATGGTGATTGTTCGCTATGCCTCCCACCCGGTGGCCGGCAACGCCGCCAATGATGGGGTGACCTTGCCCGCCTATGCAGCCATGGCGGCTTTTTTAATGTCCAAGCCAGACTGACCGTCTCTCTTACCGTGGAGTAAACCTTTGTCCCAACCCGGCGAAAACCACCAGCTAGCCCTGGACCGATTCTTGAGTGAACACCCGGCCCTGGCCGCGGAATTGAATACATTGAACCCCCTGGCGGCCCAGGCCAAAGGGGAAACCATGGAGCAGTACCGCGCCGAGCGCCTGCATGAAGCCTTCGAGGCAGAAGCGGAGCAACAGGGCTTGTTCGCCTGGGAACTGACGCTGAAATTGACGGCGCATTCCCCGGCGGAGTTCGAGGCGCAACGCCTTGAGGTGCACAAGGAGGTGGCGCAAATGGCAGGCCTGAGTTGGTTCGAGTATTGCCAGCTGCACGACTTGCCCGTCTAGAACCAGCGGCCCAGGCCCTTCCTGCGATCAGCGAGCACCGCGCGTAATTCATCAAGAGTAACGGCCCTGCGTTCAGGGTCAGCCGTCAACGCCGTACGCAATACAGGCCAGCAATGGCGAGGCAGTTGCCTGGGCCGGGCCGGCCTGTCACTGGCGTGGCGTCGGCCTTGTGCCAACTCGTACAATACACAGGCCACTGCATACAGGTCGGCGCTGGCCGACAGTGCTCCGCCAGCCAGCAACTCCGGCGCGGCGTACGCGGGCGTCCAGGCATTGAAGCGGCTGCGACTCAAGCCTGGAGAACCTGCCGGGGCCTGTCCGCAAGCCTCGCCCAGACCGAAATCGAACAAGCGCAACCCGCCGTCTCCCACCATGACATTGGCGGGTTTCACATCCCCGTGCAGCACACCCTGCTGATGGCTATGGCGCAACGCGTCGAGCAATTGCACGGCGATGCCTTGCAGCGCTTGCCAGGGTAAACCGCCGGGGCACTCCAGCAGCAACCGGTCCAGGGTCATGCCCTGGAGCAGTTCCATGGTAAAGAATGCGATCTGGCCGGGAGCATCCACTTCAAATGAATACACACGCACCACCTGCTCATGCCGCAGGCTGCGGGTCAGGGCAAACTCGTTGTACAGCAACACGTGGGCATCCGCAGACTCGCGGATGGCTTCGCCCAACACCTTGATCGCGACACTGGAACAGGGTTCGCCAAACTGTTCGTGCAGCAGGTCCCGCGCACGATAGACCACGCCCATGCCGCCTGCGCCCAACACGCGCTCGATCAGGTACCGCCCGGCCAGCAACTCGGGGGCTCCGTCGCGCGGTGGGTTTATCGGGGCCTTGGCAAAGGCAAAGTGGGTCAGGTCGCGCATGACTGCACCACCACAGCGGTCAGGTTGTCGCCGGCCGTGCCGCGCAAGACACCTGCAAACAGCTGGTCCAGGACACGTTGCGGGTTTCCCTGGCTCAAGGCCTGGCCCAACTCAGAGTGGCTAAGCGCCTGGTACAGGCCGTCGCTACACAACAGAAACACATCCCCTGCCAAGGTACCGAGTTCCAGGACCTGCGGGCTCAGTGGTGCCCGCGAGCCGATGGCCCGGGTCAAGGCCCGTGCGTCTGGATGGGCCCTGGCCTGTTCCGGGCTCACCTGCTGGTCAATCAATTGCTCACACAGCGAATGGTCTCGCGACAGCTGGTACAGCGTCTGCCCGCGCCACAGATAGCAACGACTGTCACCGGCCCAGACACACGCAGCGCGATCGCCCTGAAGCAACAACGCCACGACCGTGCTTCCCATGATGGCCTCGGCGCCATGGGAGGCCAGCGTCAATTCATCGCCCAGCCGCCGGTTGAGCCATTGCAGGCAACGACAGGTCGCCTCGACGCGTTCATCCAGGCTGCCCTGGCCGGGCAATGACGCCAGGCCATCGACCACCAGCTGGCTGGCGATGTCCCCCGCCTGATGCCCGCCCATCCCGTCCGCCACGGCCCAGCAGCCCGTCCCGGGGCAATCGAGAAAGGCATCCTCGTTGCGTAAACGGACCTTTCCACGGTCTGTGCGACCGGCGCTGTGCCAGCGGTCGCGAGGTTGGCTCACAACTGCTCCGGCAGGCGAAAAGTTCGCCACTGCGCCATCTGAAATGGATTGGGGGTGCGTCGGCTGGTCAGCAGGTAGTTGGCGCGCAAGCCTGCCAGGTCAGCCTTGAGGATCAGCTCATCCTGCCCGCTGGAGGGTTCGTTCTGCATCAAGTCGAACAAGCGAAACAGGGACCAGGCCCCGGTATTTTTTTCGAGCCCCAACGCCCGCTCGCTGCCCCGCTCCAGCACCAGGCTGCTGCGACCATTCTCAGCCTCGGCTGGCCATTGCATCGCCATGGGGACAATCGGCCCGTGCCGGTACTCCATCTGCTGACCACCCAAACGCAAGACCGCGCGACTCACCGACGGGTCCAGGCTATAGGGCGCGAGCGTGAAACGAACCTGCAAGTCCCCCGGCTCATCCGCAAAAAAACCGCGCCTGATCACCTGCACCTTCGCCTGCTGGTCGAGCAACGCCCGAGACATCGGCAAGCTGCGCCCATCCAGGCTACGCAGCCTGTAGCGCCCGGAATCACCGCTGACGAAAGGCTTCAGATAGCTGTCAAAGAATCGCGCCATGATCCCCTCAGGCTTGAAAAACTCCTGGAAGTCGTTGAGGGAAACGTCGCTGCTGGCGTGGGCATTGAACGGGAAACGCAGCTTGATCGCCCTGCTGTAGAAACCATATACCTCGCTCTGATAACGCTGGTTCACATGCCGATAAGCCTGGTCGAGCAGGCGGCGCCAATGCTCGTCGGCCAGGCTTTCGAACCAGCCCGCCAGCGGCAGCGGCAAACGCGCGGCCACGTTGCGCAGGTTACTCAGCGCATCCTGTTGCCCCTGGATCCGCCGCTTGACCATCTCGAACGCGACCGGCTCCGGCGCGCCTTCGCGATTCAAGCTCGCCAACTGCAGGTGCAAGTCGTTGAGCGCCTGTAACACGCCGGTCAACTCGACTCCCGGGTTCTCATGGTTGTCCAGCAACTGGTGCAAGGGCTCGAAGCGGCGCTGCATGGCTCGCCGTGCGCTGTCGGGCAAGGCATTGACCAGCCCGGCGGCGGTCGGCAACCGCTCTGCCGCAGGTCCAGGCAGCTTGGCAGCCAGCTCGTCGAGGCGCTCACTGGCCGACGGCAGGCGCGTGTGGTCACGAACCTGCTGCAACAACTGCAACAACGGCGACTGGGCCGACGTCAAGCTGGCGAGCTGTTCGGCGCCTTGCCTGGAGTTTTCAGTTTCACGCAGGCCAACCTGCCCAAGCGCCTCGCTCCAGGCATCGGCATACTCGCTGAAGTAGCGTTGTTCAAGCTCCACCATCAACCGTTGCAAATCCATGGCGCTCAGGTCGGCGCCCTCTCCCAGCACCCAGTTGTCCTGGACGATGGTGTTCACCAGCCGCGCGCCCTGCGCTTCAAAATGCCGCTGGTACGTGCGGGTATAAAACCCCGGAATGGAACGCTCGCCCCCCTCAAACACCCGCCCGTGTGCAAGGCGCAACGGTTCAAGGCCGCGAGCTTGTTCGCGCAGCACCCGGTACACCACGTCAACCAGCGATTCGCCGCGCAACACGTGGCGCGCGCGGGCCACCAGCTCGTCATCGAGCGGCTGCACGAACGGCTGCTCAAGCAAGCGCGCGAAATGTTCATTCAACCGGTTTTGCACGGAGGGCTCACCGGCAAACCGTACAGACCAATGCCCCGCCACCCGCTCACGCAGCCAGCCGACATCCCGCCGCTCCCGCAGGTTGAGCATCAGGTACGCCCGGAGGTTATCCAGCAGCCGTTCACGATCTTCCAGGCTGCCGCGAACCTGTTCCTGTAGCATCTCGCTGACCTGGGACAGCAACAGCCGCCCCAAGGCACGCTCGTAGGCCTGCTCCAGCACCGGACGGCTGATACTGCCCTGATACAACCCCATCCGCTCAACCAGCCTGGCTTCGCCCGGCAAGGGGAAAATCCGCGTGGCCGCCAGGCGGCTGTCCAGCAGCGGCAGGAGTGCCTGGGTAGCGTCTGACCCAGGCTGCACGGGTGCGGGCTGTCGTGCCAGCGCCTGCAGTTGCTCCAGACGTTGATGATTGGAGGAGTAACTGTGGGTCCACAGCAAGCCCGCCGCCACGACGACCACTAGCGCGCCCAGGGCCAGCCCCCCCTGGTGCTGGCGGATTCGACGGCGCTCCTGGCTATCGAGGTCCGCCAGGTCGGCTTGCGCCAGAATCACCCGGCTGAACAAGCCCTGGATAAAGTACGCACGTGGTTCAAGTGCCTGTGGGCCACCGTCGGCGCTGGTCAAGTAGAAACCACGAAAGCCGTTGGTGTGCTGATAACGCGGGCCGCAAAAAGCAACGTCGATATAGAGGCTCAGGCGCTCGCCAATCCGGGCCGCCTGATGGGGGAAGTCGAGCATCCGTCCGCGCAGATCACTGTTGCGTTCCTGGTGCAGGCGCTGCACAAGCTCACCGCTCAAGCGCTGCAGCAGTGCTTCAAACGCCTGTCGTACCTGGGCAATGCCAATACCCGCTTTGCCTGGGACGATAGATTCGCCCAACACCGCATCACTGCCTTCGCCCAACGGCCGCTCGAAGAACTCCGCAAACCCCGGCAGGCGGTCGGCCTGGGTCACCACCAGGTAGATCGGCACCTCCACATGCAACGTCTGGCGGATCTCCAGCAACCGACTCTGGACTGCCCGCGCCTCATTCTCCAGCTCACGCTCGCTGCCATGGAGTAATGTGTCCGTGGACAGCGCCACCACCACACCGTTGAGCGGGCGTGTCCGGCGCCGCACCTTGAGCAGCTCCAGCAGCGTCGACCAACCCGCGCCATCGACCTGGCTGTCAGGCTGGGTAAGGTAGCGGCCGGCGACGTCGAGCAACACGCCGTCCTCGGCGAAATGCCAGTTACAGTCCCGCGTGGCACCGCCCTGCGTCGCTACCGACGCGCCCTGATCCTGGAGCAACTGCAAGCCACTGGCGGCCAACATCCGGGACTTGCCACTGCCTTCCTTGCCGATCAGCAAATACCAGGGCAATGCATTACGCCAACGCGGGCTGCGCTCACCATAAATCCGGGAGTGTTTCAGGGTGTACAAAGCGTCCTTGAAGCGACCGCGCAGGTGCCGCTGCTCGTTTTCAACCTGGCCTTTGCGCGGGCGTGGTTCGCCGTCATCGACGGTTGATTGCCGAGCCATACTGCGCCAATTGGCATACACCATCGCCAGGCCCCACAACAAAAACAGCCCGCTGATTGTCAGCAAGCGCGATGCCGCCGCTTGCCAGAATCGATAGTCGTCGACAGCCAGCAGTGGCCCGAAGAACCACACGGCCATTGCGACCGCGAGCACCAGCAGCAGGCTCCAGACCCAAACCCTGCCCAGCACGGCGCCCGCGCTCCTGAAGAATGCGTTCATGCGTTGCTCCCTGCGTTAGAGCGGCGCCCGGAACATATCCGGCGCCACGAGTTGATACGGTTGCAACACCGCTTCACGCTGCTGGCCCAGCACCCAGGCAAATCCTGCATACAGGCTCAACAGGCTGGCGGCGACAAACACTGCAATCCAGGTGAGCGACACGACCCTCAGCCGTTTCCGGCGCGGCTGTTCCGGCCTGGGCGACGGCGCGCACGCCGCAGGCGTATCACCCCGCACATGCCGGATCTGCCGATACAGCGCGTCCCGAACCTGTTCAAGCTGCAACAACCCACGCTCCATGACCCGGTACTTGCCCTCAAACCCGAGGGACAGGCACAGGTACATCAACTCCAGCATCGCCAGGTGCTTGAAGGGGTCCCTCGACATGCGCTCAAGCAACTGGAAAAACTTCTCGCCGCCGAAGGTTTCGTTGTGAAAACTGCTCAGCAGGCTCATCTTCGACCAATCGCTCTGGCTGCCCCATGAGGTGGTGACCACTGCCTCGTCGATCACGCTGCACAGCACATACCGCGCCGCCATGACCTCGCTGCCTTGGGCCCCGTCATGCCGGGCCCGCGTCTCGAACAGCGTGACTGCAGCCGAGAGTCGTTCATTCAGGGCGCGCAGGCTTTCCTCAGCGGTACTGCGCTTGAGGCGGACCACCTCGGACAACAGCTCCCAGGCAGGCGCCACCAAACTGTTCAGGCCAATGTCGAAATGCTCCGCGCCCTGCAAGCGGGCCGCGTAGATCATCCGGTCTTCCAGTTGTTCGAAACGCGGCGGCGATGCGAAGTCGGTCATCGGTCCCTGCGCCGGTCCGCGTCCCTGTCGATCAAGCAGGACGGTTTTCTCGTCCTGCGGGTATTCCCTGTCCATGGTCTCAGTTCCTGATGGCCCAGAATTTCAGTTCCAGTTCGGCAAATTCACCGCTGACGTGGAAGGCAAATCCTCCCGACTGCTTCAACTGCTCAATGTCCCGGGCACCGAGTTCAAGCATGAAATAGGTGTTGGCGGCATGAAACGGTATCTGCCGGGGAGCCACCGGCAGCGGCTTGACCTTGATGCCCGCCAACTGCAGGTTGACCAACTCGCGAATCCGCTCCACAGGGCCGACCTTGAGGTGCGCCGGCAGCCGGTGACGAAGCTCCTCGGCGTCACAATGGGCGCTGGCGGCCAGAATGAAGGTCGCCGAACCCAGCAGGTTGAGATCGCTCACCGGGCACACCAGCACCCCGTACTGGCGAAGCTGCAGCGCCAGCTCAATGGCATGCTGCTCAAGCACCATCGACAGCAGGCTGCGAATCGGCTCCATCAATCCACGAAAGCTGGCGCCCTGGTCGCTGTGCCGGTAATGCCCCTCGAAGTGCGCACGCTTGCTGTCGCTGGCAAACGTCGCGAGTTCACCCAGGATCGACAGCAATGTTCGATACAGCGTTTCAGGGCTGACCTGGCTCAGGCCCAGGTAGTGACGCAAGACCAGTTCGGTGCGATTGATCAATTGCAACATCAGGAAGTCGCCAACCTCCGCGCCGGCGGCGGTACCGTTGGCGCGAATCCGCTCGGCGATGGCATCCCCCCGGTAAGCGAGCAGGCTGATCACTTCCTTGAGGCAAGACAGCAGGTAGCCGGAGCCATGCAGGTGAATGAAGCTCGGGATAAAATCGGGGTCCAGGCTGACGCCCTCCTCGGTGCAACTGAGCACCTGGGCAACCTTGAGCTTCACGTAATGCGGGTCGCTGTGTTGCTCCCCCAGCAACAGGCGAAAATCCAGCTGCCCGCAATTGACCTGACGACGAGCTTCTTCCCCGGCGTTGGAGTCGCTGACGTCTACCGCAAGAGTCTTGTAGCGCGCCAACACATCAATCTGCTCGGGTCGACGGGCTTCAACACAGTTACCTGTGGCCAGCGGCAAGGCCAGGTAGATCGACTGCTTCCCGGTATTTTCCGGAACCTCCAGCACCAGCGACTCCATCGCGCCGCCCAGCTCGAACAGGCTGCCATCCGGCAATATGCCGCTGGCCTGGCTGATAACGACCTTGCCCATATTGAGGTATTGCACATCGATTTCCAGGGCCAGGAAGCCCCAGGCGTGACGGCACAACAGCTGGGTGCGGCGCGTGAGTTGCTGATCGTGGTACCGATCGTTTTGCTGGAAATGCTGAGGGCGCAGCAACATGCCTTCCTGCCAGATGACTTTTTGGCTGTACATGTCAGTCGCCCGCCTTCGCGGGTTGCGGGTTGACCAACCGAATGCCGGCCTGATCAAGGATCAGTTCAGCGCCGGTCAATCGCTGCGCGGTCACCGGCAACACATAGCGCCATTGCGAGTGAGGCAAATCACGGTACGCCGCCAGCACACCGACATAACGACTGCCTGGCTCGAGGCTGAGTTTGAGCGTGGAGTGATCGCCGGGGCGCAACTCCAGCTCTTCGAGGTTCACCAGGTCCTTGGGCAACGTGTGCTCGGCATGAGCATAAAGGCTGAAAAAGTCCGCATTTTCAAAAGCCACGGGGTGTCGAAGCTCCATCAGGTGCACCACGATCGGCGACGGGCGACCATGGAGATCAGGGTTGACCCGTTCGCTGGCGGTCAGTGTCAGGTCCAGCTTGGTCAACTTCGAAAAGGGCGATAGGGAGCAACCACCCAGCAAACCCATTACAGCGCACAACAATGCAACGGTGACTCGGGACATGAAGATCATCCTGGATAACGGTGAAGGGTTGAGATCAGACGAATCTGTTCCTCGTACGCCTTGGCGAAGTCGCTGCCCAGCAGGCGCTCGCTCAAGTGCTCGTCCTCGATCAGTGCCTGGTAATGGCGCTGATACGCGCGCCAGCGGGCGCCACACCGGGGGATCAGCGGCGGCCTTGCCTGGCGTTCGAAGCACAGCAGCAAATGGCCGGGCGCAAAGGCTGCCAGAGCGCCGCGTACTGCCGCGCGGCAGGCCGCCAGCAAGGCCACCTCGTGAGCCTGCATGTCGCGGTACGCCCGCATGACAAGCATCTCGGCGGAAACCTGCCCCAGCTGCCCGACACCCAGCAGCGACCCCAAGGCCGCACTGGCGTCTGCGCTGTCTCTAAGTGGGTTGGGGCTTTGGAGCGGCGTCTGGGTGAGTGCCAGTTTCAGCTCTTGCCTGAGCTCGTTACGGGTGCCCAGGCTCTGTTGCAACCCTTCAGTCATTTGCCGGAGCAAGCTCGCGGCCTTGATCGCCAGGACTTCTCTTGCCGACTCATCGAGGTCGCCCAGATCAATACCGAGTGCCTGCGCAAACCCCAACCAGAATGGCCCTGAGCCGTGACCTGGAACGGGCGATTGCGGACTTGGGGCGACCTGGCGCGCAGGCTTCACAAGCTCGGGAACCGTCAGGTGATCCCGGTCCGCCGCCGCGTGGTCCGTCCAGCGCAATGTCTCGTAGGTGGTCATGTTCAGGGCCGCCAGCTCTTGCGACCCGTCCTCGCGCTGCAGTTCGCTGGCCATTGCCCGCAGTGGGTCCAGCTCAAGGAATGCATCATCGGGAATCAGCCTGTGTAATCCGTCCTGGCCCTGTCCCAGCGGTGGGCTGACCAGTCGTGCGCGAATACTCAGCGGCCCCAGCTGAAATACCGCGCCGTCATCTATCGGTTGCTGCTGCCCCTCATGCAGACGCTCACTGCGGCCTGCCAGGCGGGTTCCATTGCTGCTGATATCCGTCAGGAAATACCGGCCGTCACGATAACTGATCACCGCGTGACGACCGGAAACCTGGCGACTGGTGTCAGGCAGGGTCCAGTCGCAACCGGCCCCCCGGCCGATGACGCCCCCCACACCGTCAAAGACTTTGCGCAGCGCCGGCGCGGACTCTGCTGGCCCCGCAGGGCACACCTCAAACACTAGCTGCATGGCAGGACTCCTCCGCGCTCACAGGCCACGACCGGTGGACCGTGGATCACCCAGCGGACGGTAGTCATCGTCGTCAAAGACATGATTGGTGTTACAGCCACTCAGCAAAAACAACACAAGCACCAGGGCTTGCCACTGACTAACAGGCATCAGGTATCTCCCGGAATTGAAAGGGTGTGCCATTCAGCACTCTCCCTGGACTTCGCCAAACGGAATGTCCAGGCGTGCAAGGCGGTACAACAACGTGCGCCGGGCGAGGCCCAGTTCACGGGCGGTGCGGGTTCGATTGCCACGGTTCTTGCGCAGGCAGTCGATCAGCACTACCCGCTCGACTCGCTCCATGCGCTGGCGCAGCGTTGCGTCGACAGCGGGCGCGGACAGGGTTGATGGCAGCGATAAATGCGCAGGCAGGATCACCTCGTCGTCGCACAGCAGCACCGCCCGCTCCACCATGCATTTGAGCTCACGAACGTTGCCGGGAAAGTGGTGGCTGGACAGTTGATCCAGGGCCGCACTCGACCAGCCCACCGTGGCTCGCCCCAACAGTGCACAGGCCTTGTCGGCGAAATGCCGGGCCAGTTGCAGCACGTCCCCGTCCCGCTGGCGCAGCGCCGGCAACTCGATAGGAAACTGCGCCAGCCGGTAATAAAGGTCCTCGCGAAAGCTTCCTTCAGCCACCATGCTGGTGAGGTCCCGGTGTGTCGCCGCGACGATTCGCACGTCGACCTTGTGGGACGTGTTGGCACCCAACGGCCGAATCTCGCCCTCCTGCAGGACCCGCAACAACTTGGCCTGCAGTGACAGCGGCATATCACCGATTTCGTCGAGCAGCAGCGTGCCGCCGTGGGCGGTGTCAAACAGGCCGGCGTGGTCTCTTTCGGCCCCGGTGAACGCGCCTTTGCGGTAACCGAACAACTCACTTTCGAGCAAGCCTTCGGGAAACGCTGCGCAGTTTTGCACCACAAATGCCTTGCTGCTGCGCGGGCCGGCAGCATGAATGGCCCGGGCGACCACCTCTTTACCGGTGCCGGTCTCGCCCCGGAGCAGCACGGTGTAGGGGCTATGCACCACCTTGCCGATCAGGCGGCACGTCTCGTCCATGGCCGTGCTGTTTCCGATCAAGCCGTAGGCGCTGGTGCTGCGGGTGCTGCGAACCACCTTCAACGCACCGGGAGCCCGGCGCATTCGCCGCAACAGGGCCAACTGGCTCAAGACAAAACTGCCCAATTGGCCCAGGGACGCACCGTAGCCAGCCAGCTCCGTCGCTCGCAGGCTGGCACACAACACCATCCCGGATACCTGCTTGCTCGGCCCCGGTAACGGCACGCACAGGAGTGATTGCCAGGACGCCGCGCCCGCTGGCAGAAACCCCGTGTCATACACACTGCTGCCTGCCTCGGTGAGGTTGAACACGCGGTTCTGTTGCAGCACGTACTGCAACAGTTGCTCGTTCCGCAAATCCGCGCCCGAGCTCACAACCGCCCCTGGCGGCGACAGGCCCGGCAAATACTGGGCAGCCAGTTCGAGGCGGCCGGTGGCCTGGTCGAGCAAGTACAACTGGCCAAGCTCGCAGCCGCTCAATTGCGCGGCGCCTGCCGCAAAGTCATCGGCCAATGTCGATTCGTCACTATTGATGCCCAACCGGGTAAACCATCCCAACAAGGCAGCGGCGTAGTCCAGCGGGCTTGGCAACTGGGTAAACGGATTGTCCGCCATCAGCTGAACTCACAGATTACGGTGCCGTTGGCATCCAGCCTGGCATGGACGAACTGCAGGGACTTGCCAACGGCCATCGCACCCAGCAGGCGATCCACCACCTGCGGCAACAGGTTTTCCTCGATCCATTGGTCGACAAACCGCGCGCCACTCCCACTGCGGCTACAGTGCTCGGCCATGTGTGCGACAAGATCCCCTGCGTGACTGAATGCGAGCTTGCGCTGAAGCAGACGCTGGCCCAGGCGCTGAAGTTTGTGTTCAATCAGTTGGTGCAGCACCGCGCCTGCCACCGGGTAATACGGCACGACTCGCATACGGGCCAGCAGCGCCGGCTTGAAATGAGCTGTCAGTACCGGCCGGATCGCGGCGTGCAGTACTTCGACAGCCGGTCGTTGACTGTCGGCGCACAGCCCGGTGACAAGATCGCTGCCCAGGTTGGAAGTCATCAGGATCAGGGTATTGCGAAAGTCGATTTCACGTCCTTCTCCATCATTGGCTACCCCTTTGTCGAACACCTGGTAAAACAGGTTCAGGACATCCGGATCGGCCTTTTCCACCTCATCGAGCAGCACCACTGAATAGGGCTTTTGCCGCACCGCCTCAGTCAGCACCCCGCCCTCCCCGTAACCGACATAACCCGGTGGTGCGCCGATCAGCCGGGACAGTGAGTGTTTCTCCTGGTATTCAGACATGTTGATCGTGGTGACAAAGCGCTCGCCGCCATACAACAGGTCGGCCAGGGCGTGGGCTGTTTCAGTTTTGCCGACACCACTGGGGCCCACCAACAGAAATACCCCCACGGGGGCATCAGGCCTGTTCACGCCGGCCGCGACAGCCCGCAGGCAACGGTCCAGGACCTGCACGGCACCTTCCTGGCCGAGGATGCGACCACGCAGATCATCCGCAAAGTTCAGGACCTTCGCGCTGTGTTCGCGGGCAAGCTGCTCCAGGGGAATACCCGTCCAGGCGCTGATAACCTGTGCCACCAACCGTGGGCATACTTCGAAGCTGACCAATCGCTGTTCGTGCTGTATGGCCTGCAACGCCTGATGGTTCTGGGCCAGGAGCGAAGCGAGAGCCTCAGTGCTTTCGCCAAGGTTACCGGCGTCGGCCAGTTGCTGGCGCAGCGAGAGTACCTTCTCGGCCAGTTCGCGCTGGTGGGTCCAGCGTTGTTCAAGCTGGAACCGTGCGACTTCTACTTCTTCCAGTCTCCGGGTGAGGTGCTGCAGCACCTGTTCATCGATGGCCAACCCCGCGTCGGCATCCCTGCGCACGGCACGTTGCTGGCGCGTGCCCTCGGCCAGTTCGGCGCGCAACTGCTGCAGTTCGTCCGGCGCCGTGACCAGGCTGATCCGCACCCGGGCACAAGCGGTGTCCAGCACGTCCACAGCCTTGTCCGGCAACTGGCGGCCGGCCAGGTAGCGGGCACTCAGCTGCGCGGCGGCGACCACGGCGTCATCGCGCACGTAGACTCCGTGGCTGGCCTCATACACCGGGACCAACCCACGCAAAATCGTCACGGCATCGTCAACCGTCGGCTCGTGCACCTGCACCGGCTGAAAACGCCGCGCCAACGCCGGGTCTTTCTCGAAGTACTTCTTGTACTCCGACCAGGTCGTCGCGGCGATGGTACGCAACTCACCTCGTGCCAGCGCTGGCTTGAGCAGGTTGGCGGCATCGGAGCTGCCGGCCGAGCCGCCTGCGCCGACCAGGGTATGGGCCTCATCGATGAACAGGATGACCGGTTGCGGCGAGGCGTTGACCTCATCGATCAAGCCTTTGAGGCGGCGCTCGAACTCACCCTTGATACTGGCACCGGCTTGCAGCAGGCCCATGTCCAGGGTCAGCAGGCGCACCTTCCTGAGCACCTCTGGCACTTGCGCGCTGACGATCCGCAGGGCCAGGCCCTCGACTATCGCGGTTTTCCCGACACCCGCCTCGCCCACCAGAATGGGGTTGTTCTTGCGCCGCCGCGCGAGCGTATCGATCATTTGCCGGACTTCGTTATCGCGACAGAGCACGGGGTCGAGTTTCCCGTCCCGGGCCTGGCGAGTCAGGTCATGGGTAAAGCGCTCCAGCAAGGAACTCCCCGCCTCAGCTGGAGCCGCCTGCGCGTTTTCACTCAAGAGAAATCCGAGCACACGCGGTGCATCAAGCGTGCTCATCACCGCCTGGTAACGGCTGCCAGCGTGCTGCATCGGGTTGCGCAACAAGGCGAGCAGCAAGGCGCCATGGTCCACTTCCCGTCGGCCCAGCTCCAGATGGGCAACCAGCAACGCCTGCTGCAGCCATTGCACCAGGGCGGGCGAAAACACCGGATTGCGGGACGCGCTCTGGTCGACCCGAGGTTGCAGCACGGCCTGCAATTCCCCGGCATCCACGCCCGCATCCTGCAGCGCTCGCATAAGAACACCCTCGGGATGCTCCAGGAGCGTCAGCAGCAAGTCTTCCACCAGGACCTCGCCGCCGCCCCGGGTGACACAACGCTCGGCGCTGCGTTCCAGGTCGCGCCGTGTGGACGCCGTCAATGCCTGGATAAGTTGTTGCAGATCCACATTCATCATATCCATCAATCCCTAATGATTTTTACTGGCCAGGATGACCACGCCGTCTGCCCGCTCATGCCCCAGCCAACTGGTCCAGCCCAGGCGGCAGACGTTGTGCTCGCCAAGGTGCAACGGCCGGACCTCGCCCGCCGCCAACACCAGTCGCACGTCGTATTCCAAGGGGTCCCGGGCGGCAAAACGCACCAGCGCACACAGCGGCTCGTAACCCGCCCCGGTGGGCAAAAACTCGTGAAAACGCTGCCAGTCGAGTGCCAATACATGAACCCTGAACATGCCACTGCGGTCGATAAGGCACTCCCCCAGCACCAGGTCCGAACCCAACGAGCTATAGGCGCGACCAAGGTCATTGCGCTGCTCATGGTCGATCACTACCCTGCGCTCGACCCACTGCTCGATGACCAGCCGGTTGTGCTTGAAGTAATAACGCAGCACGGTCTCGATCAGCGCGGCGGAGTGCACGCGCAGGCTCAGCAGCCCCAGGTAGGGCAACAGGCGTTTCCAGTTCAGTTGAGCCGCGCTGCGAATCGCGCTGCCACCCAGGCCCACCCATGCAAACATCTGCTCGGAAAAGGGATCGCGGGCGCCCGTTTGAAAACTCGCCTGATAACGATATTTTCGCCAGATCGGCACTATCAGCCGGTGCAGGCGATGGTGAAAAAGATCAAGAAATTCCCGCGTCGGATTACCGCCCGCTACCTCGGCAAAGGCTTGCTCGCCATAGAACGCCGGCAGCGGTGACCCTGTACCAAACAGGCCCAGCACATTGAGGCGAAGCCGTGCCCGCAAATGGCCGTGCTCGACAAAAAACTCCACACGATCAATGTCGTTGCCGGGAAAGCCAAAGCCTGGGTTGGCCTGGAACTCCAATTGATCGTAGAGCGCATCCTCGTCCAGCGAGGGATGCGCCTCGCGCAGGCGCTCGATAATCTGCGCGACCGCCTGAAACACCGAGTACTCGCGAATCACTCGGGACAGTGCGGTTAAAGCAGGGGCTGCTGGCCCATCCGGGGTGGCCATAGGTACACGTCTCCTTGTGTGCTGATGACTCGCAGTTCGTGGTACGAGTTGAGGCTGGCGTAAAGCGCGAAGAACTCGTTGAGCACCGAGGCAAAGACGAACACGTCGCCCTCCCCCAGGTAGCCTTCAGGATCGATGGTGAGATCAACCCGCAAGCCGCGAAATGGCAGGCCTCGGTGCAGCCGGTCTACGGGCTGGTGACTGATCGAACGGAGGGCGCCCAGCCTTCGCCTGCTGACCTTTTCCACCTGGCGGTCGTGATAACGCGGCAGGTCGTAGGTTTCGAGGATCACCCTCAAGGCGTTGATATCGGTCAATGACAGATAGTTGAGCGACATATTGCTGATCAGTCGCCACAGGAAGTCGCTGTCCAGGGGTGGCGCAAAGCTGGGGGTTGCCGCGGTGATGTTGCGAAACGAGAGAAACTCGGGCGTCTGTTCGCACGCCTGATTGATATCGCCCACCTGCAGCAGGCGTGGCAGGTTGTGGTTGGTGCAGGTCAGTTCAATCGACAGGGTTTCCTGTTCATGCACTGGACACCGGTCGAAACTCAGCCAGGTATCCAGGCCGGCATGTTGCAGGGATGGCCGCTGGCGAACGCCATAGCTGGGCGCGGCGCTGCCAAAATCGTGCTCAAACGATTCGAACGGAACATATTCCTGGTACCCGAGGCCTCCCGGCCGCCATCCCGTGACCTTGTCGACGGAAAATACACCGCAGTTCCCCCTGGCGTATTCGCCAGGCAACAACAGGTATTCGTCCTGCTTGCCGTCCAGGCGAATCGGTACGCCGTCGTGCTTGAACAGATTGACGATGGGCGTGCAGTACAGCTTCACGTTGTCCAGGGTAGGCGCCATTCGCTCAATACCGCGACCACGCATGTCGAAGCGTAACGTCACGCCATGTACCTGCTTGAGTACGTCAATAGGCAACCTGCTCAGCGCGCCAAGGCCACTCACATCGACAAACAGGTATTTGTCGGGAAAGGCGAAGTACTCCTGCAAATGGCGATAGCCACGAAAGGTATTCAACGGATAAGGGATCAGTGCCTCATCCTCGGAAAAGCCCACAGGACTGATATCGTTGCTGGACAGACGCAATGAAACAGGCTCGCCGTCGGCGCCGATGACCGGCAGCCCGTCGCGCCCGAAAGGCTGCAACTCGAACCCGTCCAGGTGACGCAAAAGCCCCAGGTAAAGCGCCTGGCTGACGGGCTGCTCCCCCGCGAGATGCAAACGCAGGCAGTTCAGTTCCAGCTCACTGAAGTTGCCCTCGGCCGTCATCTCCAGACGCAGGCAGAGCAAAGCGCCCTCGCCCTGTACCGAGTACTCCATGGCGGCCAGTTGCAGCGGCAAGACCTGCGTCGGGTAACAGGTACGAAAACGGCAGCGTTCACCGTCGATCGCAATGCTTTCCACCGGTGTATCCCGCTCGACCCTGATGGCCGGCCCTGTGCGCTTGAGCGGATCAAACTGCAGCATGCTGAACGACGGCAGCGGCCGCATATAGTTGGGCCACAGCAGATGCATCAACGAGTGACTCAACTCCGGCAATTGATCATCAAGCTTCTGCCGCAGGCGACCGGTGAGGAATGCAAAACCCTCAAGCAACCGTTCTACGTCCGGATCCTGGCCAGCGTCCCCAAGAAACGGCGCGAGTGCCGGGTTGCGCTCGCAGAACCGTCGCCCCAACTGTCGCAGTGCGCTCAGCTCGCCCTGGTAGTAGCGGTTAAACGACATCCGGTTTGACCTCGACCCGTGCGCCGTGAGCCAGGCTGGCGCAAAAGGCGACCGCTTGCGTCATGCCATTGACTTCCATGGCCCCCTCGATGGAAAAAGCCAGCACCATCGGGTCACGGTCCTGAGGCAATGCCTTGACACGGACATCCTTCAGACGGGGTTCGTAGGCCTGGATAAAGCGCTCAATCAGGAACCGAGCCTGGCTCAACGCGTCATGCAGGCTGAGGCGCATGTCATTCAGATCAGGTAACCCGTAATCAGGTAGCGTCTGGACACTGCCCGCACGGGTGCTGAGCATTTTCGCCAGATGACCCGCCACGGATTCCACGACGCAACCTTGCGGGCTGCGCCCCACGCCGGACTCCAGGCGCTCGAAAAGGCTGCGGTTTTGGCTAATCACGTGGCGGCGGCTCATTCTTTATCGAGCTTGCCGACGAGCGACAGAGTGAAGTCTGCCCCCATGTACTTGAAGTGCGGGCGAACGCTCAGGTTGACGCGATACCAGCCAGGCTCCCCGTCGACATCACTGACAACAATGCGCGCAGCCCGAAGCGGGCGCCGTCCACGCACTTCAGTGCTGGGGTTGCCCTGGTCGGCTACGTATTGGCGAATCCATTTGTTGAGTTCCAGCTCAAGGTCGGTGCGCTCCTTCCACGACCCCAGCTGTTCACGCTGCAGGACCTTGAGATAGTGGGCCAGGCGATTGACGATCATCATGTACGGCAATTGGGTACCGAGACGGTAATTCAGCTCGGCAGCCTTGCCTTCGGCACTGATTCCAAAAGACTTGGGTTTTTGCACCGAACTGGCGGAAAAGAACGCTGCATTGTCACTGCCCTTGCGCATGGTCAGGGCAATGAAGCCCTCTTGCGCCAGCTCGTATTCGCGTCGGTCGGATACCAGCACCTCGGTAGGAATCTTGGTTTCGATCTCGCCCATGCTGTGAAAGTGATGCAGCGGCAAGTCCTCAATTGCACCACCACTCTGCGGGCCGATAATGTTCGGGCACCAGCGATACCGGGCGAAACTGTCCGTCAAGCGGGTAGCAAAGGCATAGGCCGTATTACCCCACAGATAGTGTTCGTGGCTGCTGGCCACATGTTCCTGGTAGGCGAACGTCTTGACCGGACAATCAACGGGATCGTACGGCGTACGCAATAGAAAGCGCGGTACGGTGAGGCCGATGTAGCGGGCATCTTCGCTCTGGCGAAAACTCTGCCATTTGGCAAACTGCGGCCCTTCAAAATGGTCCTTCAGGTCCTTGAGGTCAGGCAGGCCGGTAAAGCTCTCCAGGCCGAAGAAACCAGGGCCGGCCGCCGCAATGAACGGTGCATGGGCCATGCAGGCCACGCTGGAAACATACTGCATCAGCCTGACATCGGGAGCACTGGGGGAAAGGAAATAATTGGCGATGATTGCCCCTACGGGCTGGCCGCCGAACTGACCGTATTCGGCACTGTAGATGTGCTTGTAGAGTCCGGACTGAGTCACCTCCGGTGAGTCCTCGAAGTCATCCAGCAGATCCTGGCGGGAGACGCTGAGCAGTTCGATCTTGATGTTTTCACGAAAATTGGTGCGATCAACCAGCAACTGCAGGCCACGCCAGGAAGACTCCAGTGCCTGGAAGTCGGGATGGTGCAGGATTTCATCCATTTGCTGGCTGAGCCTTGCGTCAATCTCGGCAATCATCCGGTCAACCAGGCGCTTCTTGACCGGCTCGCCCTTGTTTTGCGGTTTGATCAGCTCCTCGATAAATGCCGAGACTCCGCGCTTTGCAATACTGTAGGCCTCGTCGTCGGCACTGAGGCGGGTCTGGGCAATGATGTTGTCGAGAATGCTGTACTCATCCGTGATGGGCGCATGCGACGGGCTTTGGCTGGTAGTCATGGTGTCAGTGTCCTTTTAACTGAGAGAGTCATACGGCGGAGCTGTCCAGCCCCAATTCAGCCAATACCCGCTTGCGCGAATCGTCATCGGCGAGGGCATTTTCAATGGCCTTTCGAAAGCTCGGCGTGTTGCCCAGCGGCCCCTTGAGCGCCACAAGTGCATCGCGCAGGTCCATGAGCCTTTTCAGCTCGGGTATCTGCTCAACCAGCTGTGCAGGATTGAAGTCCTTCATCGAATTGATCCTGACCCGGATCGCCAACTCGTCAGGTTCGGCTGAATCCTGCAGCCGGTTGGGGACGCTCAAGGCCAGGCCCAAGGCCTGCTTGGCCAGCACCTCGTCGAGGCTGTTCTTGTCGATGCCGACGGGCTTGCGGTCTTCGAGCTTGCGCAGGTCTTCACGCTGGGTGAAGTCACCAAGCACCAGCAATTTCAACGGCAGCTCGACCTCTTCCTGCGCAGTGCCGACGGCGGGTTTGAACGTGATATTGATGCGTTCCCTGGGGGCTACCGAACCTTCTTTCGCCATGGTGTTTCTCCTTTTTCGGGGGGCTCGAAAGCCTATTCAAGTACCGCTTCGAGATCGAAGTGGCACAGCCTGCGATGGACATCTTCCTTGCGCTCACGCACGGAATGGCTCTGGGGCAATACGTCACAGCAGCCATGCAAGAGCTGCAGCACTTCAACCGCCAACTCGGGCTCCCAGCGCTGCAGGCCTGATTGCTGCAGCTCGTGGTCCAGGTGATCGAGCTGGACTTTGGCCAGGTCATGCTTGCCTGCCAGCAAACACAACCTGGCCAGGCCAAGCCGCCAATGAAACCGGGCACGATCACCTGTTGCGGTTTGCATGCCCTGCTTGAGGGACCGCACAGCCACCTTGAACCCGTCCTTGCGCAGCACGGGCATGACGTCGTGCAACGCTTTGTCCCAAGGCGCAGCCGGGGCATCAGGTGCCGACCTGAGTGGGACCGGGGCTTGCAAATGGCGGGCAACCTGGGTGTTGATCCAGCCACGGGTGACGTCGTCGGCGAAGGGTGTTCCGTCGTGGAAGCGCAGCTGTGCAAGCCCCGGCAAGCGCTGGAGCAACAGCGCGAAGTGCACTTCCAGCTCGGTCATGGCCAGGTCGGCCTGGAGTGCCTGCAGGCACTCCCACACCCGGTACAAGCCGTCGAACCAGAAAGGTGCTCCGGCCAGGCTGCCCTCAAGCTCCAGCAGCAGGTCGGTATGCTGCCCTTGGGCAAAGCGCTCCTGATACCGCTTGAGCTTGTCGGGCGCCGGCCCGCGCAAAGGCGTTACCTGTTCGCTGTCACAGTCCGGAAGACTGGTGATCGTCAGCCAGGTCAACGTTCGGTTCAGACGCAGTGCGCGCAGGTCAGTGGCATTCTGGCGCTGCCACCAGGCCGACAAGGGCCGGGCATGTTCCTGCAGCGTGCGCAGCAGCTTGTGGGCGTCCTTTTCGTTTTCCACAATGGGCTCGGGCGCCATCAACTGAGTCGCGACCTGTCTGATATGGGCGATCACCCCTGTGCTACCGCCTGCTGGAGGTTCGCTTTCGGTGGACTGTTGCAATCGGTCCGACAGCTGCCTGCGAACCGGCAGTAACAGTGGCGCATCTTCGAGAAGGTGTTCGGTCCACAACTCGTCCAGCCGCGCCAGGTGTTCGAGCATGCAGTGGAACAAGGGCCGCTGATCCTTGAGCGAAACAGGTTGTGCAAGCACCTGCTCGAGGCGCGGGACCAGCCAGCCAAAGGCGGCACTGCGGGTACGCAGCTTGCCCGGATAAACGACCGCCCAATGATGCTCACAGAGGTAGCGCAGCAATCCGAGGCCTGCGAGTAGCCCGGGGAAGGACTCGCGCTGATGCAAGGCCCAGGTCAACCAGACAGCGACCCGCAAGTCCTTGGACTGGTGGCGTAACAGCGCCTCGCTTTTTTCCACGACCCATTGCCAGTCAGGCTGACTGTTTCCGTGAATGGAGTGCGCCTTGCCCAGTTCAGTTTCAAGCGCCTCATACTCGGTCGAAAAACGCATATCGGCCCCCGCATAACTCGTTTTCGAGTTGGGTGCCTGCGCAAGTTCGAGGTAATAATCGGAAAGCCTGTCTGAGTAAACCATTATGGGCCGCACTTTACTTTCCTGAACATGTTCAGTGAACTAATGGCCATTCAAGCGCACATCAGGACATTGATTAAAGTTTGCCTTCCCTACGAGAAGAGCACGAACCTTATCCATGCAAAAAGCATTGTTCAAGCCACCAAATAGCAGTTAAGGAGTTTCCTACAAGAATAGAAAAATCGCCGACGCGCAAGAATTTGCGCAGCCAAGGCGCCAGGCATCATCATGAATGAGGTGAACTCTGCGAATAACACCGCCCATCAACATGAGCAACTAACTGCACACCCCTGCGCAAACAAATACAACTAAATCGAATTAGAACCTTTAATGCAGCTCAAAATAAAAACCGATAAAACCTTAACCCCCTGCTTTCATTGACGCTCGAACTTTCCGGCACGCTTCTTGATATCGAGCATTACCCGGCTGGCAAGTCCGTCGGCCGGGACGACCTCATTTATCAGGCAAGGAAAACCGTCATGCCAACACCCGCGTATCTATCCATCACCGGCACCAAGCAAGGCTTGATCACGGCAGGCACGTTCACCCAGGACTCGGTCGGCAACATTTACCAGGAAGGCCATGAAGACCAGATCCTGGTGGAGGCATTCCAGCATCAGGTGATCATTCCCCGTGACCCGCAATCCGGCCAGCCCACCGGCCAGCGTGTGCACAAGCCCCTGATGATCAGCAAGGTATTCGATAAATCGTCGCCATTGCTGTTCAGCGCATTGACCTCCGGGGAAATGGTCAAGTGCCGCCTTGAGTGGTACCGAACCTCTTCAGCCGGAACCCAGGAACACTACTTCACCATCGAGTTGGAAGACGCGATCCTGGTGGACATCCAGTCACGGATGCCCAATTGCCAGGACCCGAACAACGCACACTTCACGCACCTGGAGGATGTGTATTTCACTTACCGGAAAATCGTCTGGACCCATGAGGTCTCCGGTACCTCTGGCTCTGATGACTGGCGCAGCCCGGTAGCCGGCTAAGCAGCCACCGAAACAGAAACGGCATCGCCATGGACGGCACCGTTTCTGTCGGCCACTAGACCATCGCCAAAGGATGCTTGCGCTTCGGCGCCCCAAAAACCCGGTCAATCGCGTCCAGGTCGTGCTCATCAAGCACCAGCTTCGCCGCTGCGGCATTGAGCCGGACATGCTCTGGCGTAACAGCCTTGGGAATCGCGATCACACCGTCCTGGCGCAAGACCCAGGCCAGGGAAACCTGGGCGGGTGTGACCTCGTGGCGACGGGCAATTTGCTTGAGGGTCGGGCTGGCCAACAGCTCGCCACCCTGGGCGATGGGACAGTAGGCCATCAAGGGTAAATTGTGTTGCTGCCACCATGGCAGCAGGTCGAACTCGATGCCGCGTTCCTCGATGTTGTAGAGCACCTGATTGGTGGCACAGGCCGGGGAAGCCAGCTCCTGCAGGTCTGCCACATCAAAGTTGGACACACCCCAACGACCGATCTTGCCTGCCTCACGCAAGCGCTCGAAGGCTTCTACCGTTTCTTCAAGGGGGTATTGCCCACGCCAATGCAACAGATACAGATCAATGTAGTCGGTGCCCAGGCGCTGGAGGCTGGCCTCACATGCACGTGGAATGCCCTTGTGGCTGGCATTGTGCGGGTACACCTTGCTGACCAGGAACACCTGGTCGCGCTTGCCGCGAATCGCCTCGCCGACGACTTCTTCGGCACCGCCTTCGCCATACATTTCAGCGGTATCGATCAGGGTCATGCCCTCATCGATACCCAGTTGCAACGCGGCCACTTCGGCGCTGCGCTTGCCGGGATCCTCGCCCATGCGCCAGGTCCCCTGGCCGATGACAGGGACGGGTACGCCGGCCAGATCAATGGTGCGCATGACAACCTCCTGATGAATTTGCGAATTAACAGTGTGGCACCGACTGGACAAAAGGGTTCAATCGAAGGAAGGTGGCCCTTTCCATCCCAGCCATAGAAAGGGCCTGCAATGCTGTTTGTGGTCATGTTGGGGGGTAAGCACCCCCGGGCGAAAATCGAAGTGCATGATGTGGTGTTCGCCGTCGCCGACACCCTGGAAGCCGCCTACCCGCAACTGCGCGAGGGCTGGTTTGGCAGCCAGAAAGGTGTGCATATCGACTCCTGGATGACGGTGGATGGCGTTGACGGCTGGAAAGTCCAGCTCAGCCACCTGGCGCCGAACGCCGGGGCGCCGCGCCTGTACTTCATCAACCTGGGCGGGTATGAATCGAACGTCTTTGGAGAGGCACACCACTACCTGCTGGTGGTTGCGCGCACGGCCAGGGAGGCGGCAGCCCAAGGCAAACAGCAGATGCTCACGCACTGGACGCAATCCCACACCGACGGCGTACTGGATATCGACGACTGCCTGCCCATCGACCTGGTAGACGGGCGCTACATCCACCTGGAACCCGGCGTACACCGCCCGGTCATCACGCGAAACGACTACATCGTACTGCCCTGACCGCCTCCTACCCGAACGGGGTATGGCGCCCCACCCGCCACCTGCCTGAAAGTGCAATCAGCCCCTCGGCCTGACAACAAGCACAACATCAAGGTGGGTTCGCCATGCATAAAGCCGTTATCGCCCTGTTCAGCGCTGTATTGCTTGCATCAACGTCCGTCAGCCAGGCCGCTGACGACCCGGGCAACACCTTGCGCATCTACAACTGGGCCGATTACATCGGGGAACACACCCTCGCCGACTTCGAGAAAGCCACCGGCATCAAGGTGATCTACGACACCTACGATTCCTACGAGACCGTGCAGGGCAAGCTGCTGTCCGGGCGCTCGGGTTATGACCTGGTGGTGCTCAATGCGTCACTGGTACCGCTGCTGATCAAGGCCAAGGCCTTCCAGCCCCTCAACAAAGCGCTGCTGCCGGACTGGAACAACCTCGACCCGCAAGTGCTGAAAAGCCTGGAAACCCATGATCCGGGCGTGACCTATTCCGCGCCTTACACCTGGGGCAGCAATGGCGTGACCTACAACATCGACAAGATCAAGGAACGCATGCCGGATGCGCCCATCGGCTCCCTGGCGATGATCTTCGACCCCAAGATCGTTTCGCGCTTTGCCGACTGCGGCATCACCTTCATGGACTCCCCCACCGACATGATCCCGCTGGCCCTGACCTACCTCGGCCTGGACCCCAACAGCGTGGCGCCCAAAGACCTCAAGGCCGCTCAGGACGTGCTGATGGCCGTGCGCCCGTACATCCGCAAATTCGACTCCAGCGGCTTTATCAACGGCCTGGCCAATGGCGAGCTGTGCATGGCCACCACCTGGTCCGGCGACTACGCCACGTCCCAGGCCCGGGCGGCGGAAGCCGGGGCCAAGGTCAACCTGAGTTACTTCATCCCCAGGGAAGGCTCGCTGATCTGGTTCGACAACTTCTACATCCCGGCCGACGCGCCCCATGTGGCGAATGCCCACAAGTTCATCGAGTTCCTCCTGCAACCCGAGGTTATCGCCGGCGTCAGCAACACCATTCACTACGCCAACAGCAACCTGGCCTCCAAGCCCTTTGTAAATGCCGATATACGCGACAACCCGGCCATCTACCCGGACTCGGCGACGATGCAACGCTTGTTCACCCAGAAAAGCCAGTCCCAAGCCGCCGTGCGCCTGATCACCCGTACCTGGAATGCCGTGAAGACCGGCAAGTGAAACCCAGCCATTGAAGGTAAACGCCATGACCCTGCCAAATCCTGACTTTTTCGCCCAGTTCGACCACGACCAACTGGACGCCGCCGACAAGGCCCATTACATGCACGGTTTTCATATGTTCGACGAACACCGTGAACAAGGCTCACTGAATATCGCGGCGGGTGACGGCGCCTACATCTACGACACCGCCGGCAACCGCTACCTGGATGCGGTCGGCGGCATGTGGTGTACGAATATCGGCCTGGGCCGCGAGGAAATGGCAGACGCCATCGCCAACCAGGTTCGCCAGCTGGCGTACTCCAACCCGTTCTGCGACATGGCCAACGTCACCGCTATCGAACTGTGCGCCAAGCTTGCCAGCCTGGCTCCCGGCGATCTTGATCATGTGTTCCTGACCACCGGCGGTTCCACGGCTGTCGATACCGCCTATCGTCTGGTGCAGTTCTATCAGAACAGTCGCGGCAAGCATGAGAAGAAACACATCATCTCGCGCTTCAGTGCGTATCACGGCTCGACGTTCCTCACGATGTCCATCGGCAACAAGGCCGCCGACCGCGCGCCGGAATTCGATTTCATGAGCGACTTGTTCCACCACATTTCGTGCCCCAACTACTACCGGGCGCCGCAGGGCATGAGCGAGGCGCAGTTCCTCGATTTCCTGGTGGATGAGTTCGAAGACAAGATCCTGACCATCGGCGCCGACAAAGTGGCCGCGTTCTTTGCCGAACCGATCATGGGCTCGGGCGGCGTGATCATTCCGCCCAAGGGTTACCACCGCCGCATGTGGGAAGTCTGCCAACGTTATGACCTGCTCTACGTGGCGGATGAAGTGGTGACGTCCTTCGGCCGGCTGGGAAAATTCTTCGCCTCCCAGGAAGTGTTCGACATGCAACCGGACATCATCACCACCGCCAAGGGCCTGACGTCCGGCTACCTGCCGTTGGGCGCGTGTATTTTCTCGGACCGCATCTGGCAAGTGATCGGCGAGCCGGGCAAGGGCCGCTGCTTTACCCACGGGTTCACCTACAGCGGCCACCCGGTGAGTTGCGTGGCGGCGCTGAAGAACATCGAGATCATCGAGCGGGAAAACCTGCTGGCCCATGTCGAAGACGTCGGCGTGTACCTCGAACAGCGCCTGCAAACCCTGGCCAATCTGCCGCTGGTGGGCGACGTGCGCTGCCAGCGGCTGATGGCCTGCATTGAGTTCGTCGCCGACAAGCACACCAAGGCGCTGCTGCCGGACGCGGTGAACATCGGCGAGAAGATCCACCTGCGGGCCCAGGCCAAAGGCTTGCTGGTGCGTCCCATTGGCCACCTGAATGTGATGTCGCCGCCGCTGATCATCACCCATGCCCAGGTGGATCAAGTGGTGGAAATCCTGCGCCAGTGCATCCTCGACACCGCCGAAGAGCTGCGCCAGAGCGGTGAGTATCAAGGCCGATGAGCCTGGGCGCCCCGGTGCTTTTGCCGGGGCCCTGGCCGGCGGGTAGACTGGCCGGCATGAACGAGCATGCCGATCACTGCCCTGCCCCGTCCTTCCAGGTGCTTGACGCCTGGAATGGTGCGTTGGCCCACGCCTTCGCCAGCGTCGACGAAGCGTCATTTCTCGAACACCTGGCCTGCGCCCTCAGTGCGCTGACCCCTATCGAATCGATGATGATCAGCCTGGAGCGCCAGGGTCAGGCGCCACACTTGCTCTACCAGCAAGGCATCCCCCGGCCGCACTACGAAGAGATCATCAACCGTTACTTCTCCCGGGGCTACCTGCTGGACCCGTTCTGTCTCGCGGTAGACAAGGGCCTGGCCGAAGGTTTCTACCACCTGGCGCAGATCGCCCCGGACGATTTCTTCAACAGCGAGTACTACAAAACCTACTACCTGCGCAGCGGCGGCGCCCAGGAGAGCTACTACATCGTCGACCTGTGCCCCAACAGCAAGATTTCGTTGTGCATGTTCCAGGGGCTGAGTGCCGGCCAGTTCAGCGACGAACAACTGGCACTGCAACGAACCGCCCAACCCATCGTGCGCGAACTGCTGCGCCGCTTCGGCACCACGGGCGGGCTGTGCAAGGTGATCAGCGACGAGGCCTTCACCCAGACCCAGGTGCATCAGCAGATTGAAGCGGCGTTCATGCATTTTGGCAGCGGCGTATTGACCGTGCGCGAACGGGAAATCGCCCACCTGATATTACGCGGGCACTCGGTGAAATCCACCGCGCAGGTGCTGGGCATTTCCCCGGAAACCGTGCGCATGCACCGCAAGCATTTGTATACCAAGCTTGAAATCAACTCCCAGGCGGAGCTGTTTGCGCTGTTTATCGATTGGCTGACCCACAGCGGCGTAATGGCCCGATCCTGAACCGTCCATGCAACCCGGGGGAACTTTGCCAGGAAATAACCACCTGAATCCGGTACGCTCAGCATTTTTACCCAAGGAGATACCCCTCATGGCCAAAGCCACCGCCCGTCACATCCTCGTTGCCACCGAAGACAAGTGCAACGAACTGAAAGCGCAAATCGAAGGCGGCGCCGACTTCGCCGAAGTTGCCAAAGCCAACTCGTCCTGCCCGTCCAGCCGTCAAGGCGGCGACCTGGGTTCGTTCGGCCCGGGCCAAATGGTCAAGGAATTCGACACCGTCGTATTCAGCGCCCCGGTCAACACCGTGCAAGGCCCAGTGAAAACCCAGTTCGGTTATCACCTGCTGGAAGTAACCAGCCGTCAGGACTGATCCAGTCCGCGCTAATGTTTAAAACAACGGCCCACCCTTTGGTGGGCCGTTGTGCATCTGTGACAGTGTGATGACTGGCGAGGCGTACGCGCATAGCGTACAAATCCCTTTACCTCTTCACCCGGCGCCCAAGGCTGATAATGCGAGTCGCTTTTTCTACCCTGTTTTGCTCCACCCTGGCCCTGTTGCTGGCCAGCACCGCCGTGATCGCCGCGCCGCAATCGGCATTGACCGTGTACGGCGAGCCGGCCAAATACCAACCCGGCTTCACCCATTTCGACTACGCCAACCCCAATGCCCCCAAGGGCGGCAGCCTGCGGCGTTCGGCGATCGAAATCGGGCGCTACGACCATGTACTGCCTTATGGCGACAAAGGCATCGGGGTCAGCCAGGTCGATGGCTGGCTGTATTCGCCGCTGGCCCTGCGTTCGCTGGACGAGCCCTACACGGTCTACGGCCTGGTGGCGGAAAAGATGGAGCGGTCAGATGACGGTCTGTCCCTGCGTTTCTACCTGAACCCCAAGGCGCGTTTCGCCGATGGCCAACCGATCACCGCCGAAGACGTGCGTTACTCCTTTGACCTGCTGATGACCCAGGGCAGCCTGCGCTACCGCACGCTGTTCGCCGACGTCAAACACGTCGAAGTCGAAGGCCCGCGCCAGGTGCGCTTCGATTTCGCAAGCAATGAAAACCGCACCCTGCCCCTGGATGTCGCGACCCTGCCGGTGTTCCCCGAGCATTGGTGGAAGACCCGCAACTTCGCCGACGGCGGCGGCTACGAGATTCCCCTCGGCAGCGGCCCCTACACCATCAGCAAGGTGGATGCCGGCAACACCATCACGTTCAAGCGTGACCCGAACTGGTGGGGCAAGGACCTGCCCATCAGCCGCGGCCTGTACAACTTCGATCACCTGAGCCTGGAATACTTCGGCGACACCGAAGTCGCGCGCCAGGTCCTGCGGGGCGGTGCCTACGACTTCAACCGCGAATTCTCCGCCACCGGCTACTCCATCGGCTACAACGGCCCGGCCCTCGATGATGGCCGCCTGCAACGCGCGCACCTGGCCAAGGAGGCACCGCAGCCGGCCCAGGGCTACGTGTTCAACGTGCAAAAACCGATGTTCAAGGACCGCCGCGTGCGCCAGGCCCTGGCCATGCTGTGGGACTTCGAGTGGGCCAACCGGCAGATGATGCGCAACATGTACATCCGCCAGCAGAGCTTCTTCTCCAACAGCCCGCTGGCGGCGACCCAACTGCCGGATGCCCAGGAACTGGCGATTCTGGAACCTTTGCGCGGGCAGATTCCCGACGAAGTCTTCACCCAGGTGTTCAAGGCCCCCACCACCGACGGTACCGGGATGATCCGCGACAAGCAGCTGCAAGCCCTGGCCCTGCTGGAACAGGCCGGCTGGAAGCCCGACGGTGACAAGCTGGTGAATGCCGAGGGCGAGCCGCTGGAGTTCACCTTCCTCAACGCCCAGAACGGCCTTGAGCGCCTGTTGTTGCCGTACAAGCGCAACCTGGCGCAGATCGGCATCACCCTCAACATCCGCCGCATTGACTCCTCGCAATACGTCAACCGCCTGATGGCCCGCGACTACGACATGATCGTCACCGGCTTCCCGGTTACCACTTCGCCGGGGATGGAGCTGTACAACTACTTCGGTTCGGCCGCCGCGTTTGATACCGGCGCCAACAACTACATGGTGCTGAAAGACCCGGCCGTCGACAGCCTGATCAACGGCCTGGTCAAGGCTGATACCCAGTCGCTGATGCTCAGTTACGCCCACGCCCTGGACCGCGTGCTGCAATGGAATTACCTGTGGATCCCCAACTACTACCCGCCGGGCACCTCCGCCGCGTGGTGGAACCGCTTCGGCCGCCCGGCCGTGGAAGCCAAGACCGATGAGGCCCTGGAAACCTGGTGGGAAATCAGCCCCACACCGCTCACTAACGAGCAGATGAAAGCCGAACTGACCAAACGCCCGGGAGCCCGCTGATGTTTGCCTATATCGTGCGGCGCTTGCTGCTGATCATTCCCACCCTGGTGATTATCCTGCTGGTGAATTTCGTTATCGTGCAGGCCGCGCCCGGCGGGCCGGTGGAACAGGCCATCGCCCACCTGCAAGGCATCGGTGGCGGTGGCGTCGGCGGCTCGTCTGCCGAAAGCCTCAGCAGCGGCTCCCGGGCCAGCCGTGGCCTGGACCCGAAACTGATCAAGGACATCGAAAAACAATACGGCTTCGACAAGCCCGCGCCGGAACGCCTGTGGCTGATGCTCAAGAGCTACGCCCAGCTGGACTTCGGCAACAGTTTCTTCCGTGGCAAAAGCGTGACCGACCTGATCCTCGAAAAGATGCCGGTGACCATTTCCCTCGGCCTGTGGGCCACCTTGATCACCTACCTGGTGTCGATCCCGCTGGGGATTCGCAAGGCGGTGCGCCATGGCAGCAGTTTTGATGTGTGGAGCAGCACCGCGATCGTGATTGGCTATGCGATGCCGGCGTTCCTGTTTGCGATGTTCCTGATCGTGGTGTTCGCCGGCGGCACCTCGTTGAACTGGTTCCCCGTACGCGGGCTGGTCTCGGAAGACTTCGACCAGTTGAGCACCGTCGGCAAGATCGCCGATTACTTCTGGCACCTGGTACTGCCGGTCAGCGCCCTGGTGATCGGCGGCTTCGCCACCTTGACCATCCTCACGAAAAACTCGTTCCTCAATGAAATCACCCGCCAGTACGTGGTCACCGCCCGGGCCAAAGGCTTGAGTGAACGCCGGGTGCTTTACGGGCATGTGTTTCGCAATGCCATGCTGCTGGTGATCTCGGGGATTCCCCAGGCATTTATCGCGGTGTTCTTTGCCGGCTCGCTGCTGATCGAGGTGATCTTCTCCCTCGACGGCCTCGGTCGCATGAGCTACGAAGCTGCAGTTTCACGGGATTATCCGGTGGTGTTCGGTTCGTTGTTTATCTTCACGCTGTTTGGCCTTTTGATAAAACTCATCGGTGACCTCTGCTACACCCTGGTGGACCCGCGTATCGACTTCGCCGCGAGGAACGCCTGATGCTCAAGCTCTCTCCCGTGGCCCGTCGGCGCTTTGAACGCTTCAAGAAAAACCGCCGCGGCTGGTGGTCGCTGTGGCTGTTTATCGGCCTGTTTATCCTGACCCTCGGCGGCGAGTTGATCGCCAATGACAAACCCCTGGTGCTCAGCTACCAGAACGAGCTGTATTTCCCGGTGTTCAAGCGCTACACCGAGCAGGAGTTCGGCGGGCAACTGCCGTTCCAGGCGGATTACCGCAGTGAATACGTGCAGAACCTGATCAAGAAGGACGGCGGCTGGATGCTGTTCCCGCCAATCCCGTTCAGCGACGACACCCCCAACTATGAACTGACCCGCCCTGCCCCCAGCCCGCCTTCCAGCGTGAACTGGCTGGGCACCGATGACCAATCCCGCGACGTGCTGGCGCGGGTGATCTTCGGCGCCCGGGTGTCGATCCTGTTTGCCCTGGCCCTCACCGCCATCAGCGCCGCCATCGGCATCGCCGCCGGTGCCTTGCAGGGATATTACGGCGGCTGGGTCGACTTGCTCGGGCAACGAATATTGGAAGTGTGGTCCGGGCTGCCGGTGCTGTATCTGTTGATCATCCTGTCAGGCTTTGTCGAACCGAATTTCTGGTGGCTGCTGGGGATCATGGCGCTGTTTTCCTGGCTGGCCCTGGTGGACGTGGTGCGCGCCGAGTTCCTGCGGGGGCGCAACCTGGAGTACGTCAAGGCCGCGCGGGCGTTGGGCCTGGGGGACGGCAAGATCATCCGCCGGCATATCCTGCCGAATGCGATGACCGCCACCCTGAGCTACTTGCCGTTCATTTTGACCGGGGCGATTTCTACCCTGAGCGCCCTGGATTTCCTCGGTTTCGGCATGCCCGCCGGCAGCGCGTCATTGGGTGAGCTGATCGCCCAGGGCAAGCAGAACCTGCAAGCGCCGTGGCTGGGACTGACCGCGTTTTTCACCCTGGCGCTGATCCTGTCGTTGCTGGTGTTTATCGGCGAGGCGTTGCGTGACGCCTTCGACCCACGCTCATGAAGGCCGTTGAGATGACTGAAAACCTGATCGAGATTCGCGACCTGAGTGTCGCCTTCAACGGCCAGACGGTGGTGCGCAAGCTGTGCCTGGACGTGCGCCCCGGCGAGTGCCTGGCGCTGGTGGGCGAGTCGGGTTCGGGCAAATCGGTGACCGCCCATTCGATCCTGCAACTGCTGCCCGAAGCCGGCACCGAAACCACCGGTTCGGTGCGCTATCGCGGCCAGGAACTGCTCGGCGCCACGCCCGCCACCCTGCAAAAACTGCGGGGCAACCGGATTGCGATGATCTTCCAGGAGCCGATGACGTCCCTGAATCCGCTGCACAGCATCGAGAAGCAGATCGGCGAAACCCTGCTGTTGCACAAGGGCCTGGGCGGCAAACAGGCCCAGGCGCGGATCCTCGAATTGCTCGAACTGGTGGGCATCCAGAAGCCCCGGGAACGCCTCAAGGCCTACCCCCACCAACTCTCCGGCGGCCAGCGCCAGCGGGTGATGATCGCCATGGCCCTGGCCTGTGAGCCAGAACTGCTGATTGCCGATGAGCCGACGACTGCACTGGATGTGACGGTGCAGCGCAAGATCCTGCTGCTGCTCAAGTCACTGCAACAACGCCTGGGCATGTCGCTGCTGCTGATCAGCCACGACCTCAACCTGGTGCGCAGCATTGCCCAGCGGGTGTGCGTGATGAAGGCCGGGGAGATTGTCGAACAGGCGGATTGCGAAACCCTGTTCTGCGCCCCGCAGCACCCTTACAGCCGCCTGCTGCTGGATGCTGAACCGGCAGGCATCGTCTTGAATCACGAGGCGCGGGAGACGGTGTTGCAGGTGGATAACCTGAGTGTGCAGTTCCCGCTGGGCGGCGGGCTGTTCCGGCGCAAGCAGTACCTGCAAGCGGTGGACGGCATCAGCCTGGAGGTACAGCGCGGCAAGACACTGGGGATTGTCGGCGAGTCCGGCTCGGGCAAATCCACCCTGGGCCAGGCGATTCTGCGGCTGCTGGATTCCAGCGGCACGATTCGCTTCCAGGGCGAGGCCCTCGACGGCCTGACACAAAAGCAGATGCAACCGTGGCGCAAGCAGATGCAGGTGGTGTTCCAGGACCCGTTCGGCAGCCTCAGCCCGCGGATGTCGGTGGCGCAGATCATCAGCGAAGGCCTGGAAGTGCATGCGCCGTGCAGCCTCAAGGACCGCGAAGCCCAAGTGATTCGCGTGCTGGAAGACGTGGGCCTGGACCCTGCCAGCCGCCATCGCTACCCCCATGAATTCTCCGGCGGCCAGCGCCAGCGCATCGCCATCGCCCGTGCGCTAGTGCTCAAGCCGGCGCTGATCCTGCTGGACGAACCCACCTCGGCGCTGGACCGTACCGTGCAGAAACAGGTGGTCGCCCTGCTGCTTGAGCTGCAGGAAAAGTACGGCCTGACGTACCTGTTTATCAGCCATGACCTGGCGGTGGTGCGGGCCCTGGCCCACGACATGATCGTGATCAAGGACGGCAAGGTGGTGGAACGCGGGCCCAGCGATGAAGTGTTTGCCGCGCCTCAACACCCTTACACCCGGGAACTCCTCGCGGCGGCGCACCCATGAGCACCACTGGCAGCCTCAAGGATTACCAATACGTTCGCGGCCTGGCGATCCAGTCGCTGTTCGAGATCATCGAGCAGTCCAGCGAAGGCACGGTGATTGTCGACGGTGACGCGAACATCGTCTGGATGAACGAGCGCTACGCCAAGCGCTTCGGCCTGAAAAGCGCCGACGAAGCCATCGGGCAACCCTGCGAGCAGGTGATTTCCAACAGCCTGTTGCGCCAGGTGGTGCGTAACGACCAGCCGATATTGCTGGATATCCAGGACACGCCCAAAGGCCCGCTGGTGGTGATGCGCCTGCCGATCCATGACGACGCCGGCAAGGTGATCGGCGCCATCGGGTTTGCGTTGTTTGATGAGCTGCGCAACCTGTCGCCGCTGATCGAGCGTTACCTGAGCATGCAGCAGGAACTGGCTTCCACTCGGTCGCTGCTGAGGTCGCGGCAGAGTAAATACAACTTCGCGCACTTTATCGGCACCAGCGCGGCCAGCCTGGAAGTCAAACGTCGGGCGCGGCGCAGTGCGAGCGCGGAGTCGCCAGTGTTGCTGCTGGGGGAAACCGGGACCGGCAAGGAGCTGCTGGCCCAGGCGATTCACGGTGCATCGCCTCGCGCCCATAAAGCTTTCGTCAGCATCAACAGCGCAGCCATCCCGCATGATTTGCTGGAGGCGGAATTCTTCGGCACCGCGCCCGGCGCATTTACCGGTGCCGACCGCAAGGGCCGCCCCGGCAAGTTGCAGATTGCCCAGGGCGGCACGCTGTTTCTCGATGAGATCGGCGACATGCCGCTACCACTGCAAAGCAAATTGCTGCGGGTGTTGCAGGAGAAAGAGTTCGAGCCGGTGGGCTCCAACGAGATGATCCACAGCGATGTGCGGGTAATTGCGGCCACGTCCATGGACCTGGAAGCGGCAATCAAGCGCGGGGAGTTTCGGGCGGACCTGTATTACCGGCTGAATGTGCTGCCGATCCAGGTGCCGCCGTTGCGCGCGCGGCTGGATGATTTGCCGGCGTTGAGCGAGGCGATTCTGGAGGAGTTGCGCAGCCAGCATGAGCTGGACCGCGAGGCCTTGGCGTTATTGGCGCAGCATGCGTGGCCGGGGAATATCCGCGAGCTGCGCAATGTGCTGGAGCGGGCGGCACTGTTGAGTGATGACCTGGTGCTGGATGCCAGTGAAATTCGCGCAGCAATTGGTACATTCAGCCCGGTTGAGCAGAGTTCGGTAGAGACCGTTGAGGGCGAGAGTTTCAGCGCGGCCCGGGAGCGGTTTGATCGGCAGGTGATTGGGGCGGCGTTGAAGCACTGTGAGGGGAATGTGGTGGAGGCGGCGAAGCGGCTGGGGCTGGGTCGGTCGACCTTGTACAAGAAAATGGTTGCCTTGGGCATCGCCTAGTCTCCAAAAAGAGACACAATTCCAAATACAGAGAAAATCCAATGTGGGAGCGGGCTTGCTCGCGAATGCGGTGTGTCAGTGCCTGAATTACTGCCTGATACACCGCATTCGCGAGCAAGCCCGCTCCCACATTTGATCTCCAACAGTCTCAAATTCGGGACAAAACTTGAGAACACTCTCACAGATCAAGAATTTCTCTATATATTTCAACAGGTTAACAACTTGGCACACATCTCGCTAAAGCCCCTCCCCACCGCCTCACCCCCACAAAAATAACAATCAGATGGAGACACACCATGAGTGTGATCATTGCCCTAGCGGCCCTGGCGCTGCTGATGCTGGCCGCCTACCGTGGCTACAGCGTCATCCTGTTCGCCCCCATCGCCGCCCTCGGCGCCGTGCTGCTCACCGACCCTTCCGCCGTCGCTCCCGCGTTCACCGGGGTGTTCATGGAGAAAATGGTCGGCTTCCTCAAGCTGTATTTTCCGGTGTTCCTGCTCGGCGCGGTGTTCGGCAAGCTGATTGAAATCTCTGGCTTCTCGCGCTCCATCGTCGCCGCCGCGATTCAGTTGCTCGGCACCCGCCAGGCGATGCTGGTGATCGTGCTGGTGTGCGCCCTGCTGACCTACGGCGGCGTGTCGCTGTTCGTGGTGGTGTTCGCGGTGTACCCGTTTGCGGCCGAGATGTTCCGCCAGAGCAATATCCCCAAGCGCTTGCTGCCGGCGACCATCGCCCTCGGCGCGTTCTCGTTCACCATGGACGCCCTGCCCGGCACGCCGCAGATCCAGAACATCATCCCCAGCACCTTCTTCAACACCACCGCCTGGGCCGCGCCGTGGCTGGGGCTGATCGGCACGATCTTCGTGTTCTGCGCCGGCATGCTGTACCTGGCCCGCCAGCGCAACAAGGCCCAGCGCGCCGGTGAAGGCTATGGGACCGAGCTGCGCAACGAGCCGGAAACCGCCGAAGACATCAAGCTGCCCAATCCTTGGATCGCGCTGTCGCCGCTGTTGCTGGTGGGCATCATGAACCTGCTGTTCACCCACTGGATTCCGCTGTGGTACGGCAAGACCCACACCCTCAGCCTGCCGGGCATGAGCGCGCCGGTGCAGACCGAAGTCGCCAAGCTCACGGCAATCTGGGCGGTGCAGGCGGCGTTGCTGGTGGGGATTATCGTGGTACTGGTGTTCGGCTTCTCGGCGATTCGCAGCAAGCTCGCCGAAGGCAGCAAGAGCGCGGTCAGCGGTGCACTGCTGGCGGCGATGAACACCGCTTCGGAATACGGTTTTGGTGCGGTGATCGCCTCGCTGCCGGGCTTCCTGGTGCTGGCGGACTGGCTCAAGGGCATTCCCAACCCACTGGTCAACGAAGCGATTACCGTGACCCTGCTGGCCGGCATCACCGGTTCCGCCTCGGGCGGCATGAGCATCGCGCTGGCGGCCATGTCGGAGAGCTTTATTTCAGCGGCCCATGCGGCCAATATCCCCCTTGAAGTACTGCACCGGGTCGCGGCCATGGCCAGCGGCGGCATGGACACCCTGCCCCACAACGGCGCCGTGATCACGCTGCTGGCGGTCACCGGGCTGACCCACCGCGAAGCCTATAAAGATATTTTCGGCATCACGATCATCAAGACCCTCGCGGTGTTCGTGGTGATTGGTACTTTCTACGCCACCGGCATTGTGTGAGGTTGATATGACGACATTGAACGGCAAGACCGCCCTGGTCACCGGCTCCACCAGCGGCATCGGCCTGGGCATCGCCCTGAGCCTGGCCAAGGCCGGCGCCAACCTGATCCTCAACGGCTTCGGCGATGCCAGCGCGGTGATCGCCCAGGTGCAGGCCTTCGGCGGCAAGGTCGGGCATCATCCGGCCGACGTCAGCGACCCGGCGCAGATCGCCGAGATGATCGCCTACGCCGAGCGCGAGTTTGGCGGCATCGACATTCTGGTGAACAACGCCGGGATCCAGCATGTGGCGCCGGTGGACGAATTCCCGGTGGCGCGCTGGGATTCGATCATTGCGATCAACCTGTCGTCGGTGTTCCACAGCACGCGTTTGAGCCTGCCGGGCATGAAAGCCAAGGGTTGGGGGCGGATCGTCAATATCGCCTCGGTGCATGGGCTGGTGGGTTCGGTGGGCAAGGCGGCTTACGTCGCTGCCAAGCACGGGGTGATCGGGCTGACCAAGGTGGTGGGCCTGGAAACCGCCCAGAGTAATGTCACCTGCAATGCCATCTGCCCGGGCTGGGTGCTGACGCCGCTGGTGCAGAAGCAGATTGATGACCGCATTGCCAGCGGGGTTGACCCGCAGCAGGCGCAGCAGGATTTGCTGGCGGAGAAGCAGCCGTCGCTGGAGTTCGTGACACCGCCGCAATTGGGGGAGCTGGTGCTGTTCCTGTGCAGCGAAGCCGGCAGCCAGGTGCGGGGCGCGGCGTGGAATATCGACGGTGGCTGGCTGGCCCAGTAAACGACGATTCCCAAGACACCGCAGCTCAAATGTGGGAGCGGGCTTGCTCGCGAATGCGGTGTATCAGTTAACACATCTGGAACTGACCCACCGCATTCGCGAGCAAGCCCGCTCCCACATTTTGATCGGTGTCGTTAGATAGATCAGATAATAAAAAAGAGATTTCCTTATGTCCGAAATACTCTGGCAACCCTCCCCCGAACGCATCCACAACACCCGGATGGACCAGTTCCGGCGCTTCATCAATGATCGCCATGCCTTGCAGATCAGCGACTACCCGGCCCTGCACCAGTGGAGCATCGACCAGCGCCCGGACTTCTGGCAGTCGATTGTCGAGTTTTTTGAGGTGCAGTTCCGCACGCCGCCCAGCGCGGTGCTGATCGAAGACGCCGAGATGCCCAGCGCCCAGTGGTTTCCCGGTGCTACCCTGAACTTTGCCGAACACCTGCTGCGCCGCCGCGACGATCACCCCGCCGTGGTCGCGATCAGCGAAGACGGCCAGCGCGAGCAATTGACCTACGCCGAACTGGCCCGCCATGTCGCCGGCCTGCAGCGCAGCCTGCGGGCGGCCGGCGTGGGCGTGGGGGACCGGGTGGCCGCGTGCATGCCCAACACCTGGCAAACCCTGGTGGGCATGCTCGCCACCACCAGCCTCGGCGCCATCTGGTCGTGCTCCTCGCCGGACTTCGGCACCCAGGGCGTGATCGACCGCTTCGGCCAGATCGAACCCAAGGTGCTGATCACCTGCGCCGGTTACCGCTACGCCGGCAAGGTCATCGACCAAAGCAGAAGGCTCAATGAAATAGTCGAACGGCTGTCGTCCCTGCAACAATTGATCATCGTGCCGTATGCCCGCCCGCAAGCCCGGCCCGAGGAGTATCAGACCCGGGCCCACGTCGCACTCTGGGACGACTTTTACACCCCCGGCGGCGAGCCCGATTTCGTCGCCGTGCCCTTCAATCAGCCGCTGTACATCCTCTATTCCAGCGGCACCACCGGCGTGCCCAAGTGCATCATCCACGGCACCGGCGGCGTATTGCTCACCCACCTCAAGGAACACGGCCTGCACGCCGACCTGTCGCGGGACGACTGCCTGTTCTACTACACCACCTGCGGCTGGATGATGTGGAACTGGCTGGTGTCGGTACTGGCCATCGGCGCCACGGCGGTGCTGTATGACGGCTCGCCGTTTCACCCCGGGCCGGAACGCCTGATGGACCTGATCGACCAGGAAAAAATCAGCGTGTTCGGCACCAGCCCCAAGTTCCTTGCCACCCTGGAGAAGGCCGGGCTGCAACCGCGGCTGAGCCATGACCTGGGCAGCCTCAAGGGCCTGATTTCTACCGGCTCGCCGCTGTCACCCCAGAGCTACGACTACGTGTACCGCGAGATCAAGCCCGAGCTGTGCCTGTCGTCGATGTCGGGTGGCACCGACATCGTGTCCTGCTTCGTGATCGGCAACCCGGTGCTGCCGGTGCGCCGTGGCGAGATGCAGTGCAAGAGCCTGGCAATGGCTATCGAAGTGTGGGACGACCAGGGCCACCCGCTGGTGGGCGAAAAAGGCGAACTGGTGTGCACCCGGCACTTCCCCGCAATGCCTATCGGTCTGTGGAATGACCCGCACCAGGAAAAACTGCGGGCCTCGTATTTCAGCCAGTTCCCCGGCGTGTGGGCCCAGGGCGACTACGCCGAACAGCGGCCCAATGGCAGCCTGCTGATCCATGGCCGCTCGGATGCGGTGCTCAACCCCGGAGGGGTGCGCATCGGCACCGCGGAGATCTACCGCCAGGTGGAAAAAGTGCCTCAGGTCCTGGAAAGCCTGGCCATCGGCCAACGCTGGCAGGATGACGTGCGGGTGGTGCTGTTTGTGCGCCTCAACGATGGCATCGAACTGGACGACGGCCTGGAGCAGCAGATCCGCCAGGTGATCCGCGCCAACACCACGCCGCGCCACGTGCCGGCGAAGATCCTCGCGGTGACGGATATCCCGCGCACCATCAGCGGCAAGATCGTCGAGCTGGCGGTGCGCAACGTGGTGCATGGCGAGGCGGTCAAGAACACCGACGCACTGGCCAACCCCGAGGCGCTGGAGCAATTTCGTGATCGCCCGGAGCTGGCAGAAAGATGAAACGTTTTAGCCTTTAAGCACTCATTTGAAGACAAACCCCTCAAGCATGCTATTTTTCGAGGGTGGAAAGCCGGCCCCGGGTCGCGGGATAATCGGCTTTTGTCATTCTTCAAGCGTTACGCGCAGGGCATTTACATGAACGTATCACCCACCGGCAGCGAGGCCGCAGCACTGATTGCGCGGCTGGACTGGGCACGAAGCCCCCTCGGTGACGCCATTGATTGGCCGCAAAGTCTCCGTACAGCCGTCGACATCGTGATCCATTCACCGATGCCGATGCTGTTGCTGTGGGGCGCCGAACTCACCCAGATCTACAACGATGGCTTCGCGATGCTGGCGGGCAACAAGCATCCGGCAGCCTTCGGCCAACCGGCTGACCTGATCTGGCCTGAGCTCAAGCCGTTTACCGACCCGATCTACAGCGCCGTCCTCATGGGCCAGGTGCGCACCTTCACCGAGCAGCGTTTCGTCCTGCAGCGCAACGACCGCGACACCGAGATCTGGCTCGACCTGACCTACAGCCCGATCCGCGACGAACGTGGCGAGGTCGCCGGGATCCTGATTACCGCCATCGAAACCAACGAGCGCCGGCGCATCGCCCTGGAACTGCAGCAGCGCACCGAGAACAGCCTCAAGGCCCAGCGCAACACCGAGCAACGCCTGCAGCTGGCCCTGGCCGCCACCGATGCCGTGGGCACCTGGGACTGGGATATCGGCGAAGACCGCTTTATCGCCGACGCCCATTTCGCCCAACTGCACGGTGTTGACCCGTGCGACGCCGACCTGCTGCCCATCAGCGACTACCTGCAAGGCGTGCACCCCGAAGACCGTGGCATGGTGGCCCGCAGCATCAAGCACTGCATCACCCACGGCACCGAGTACGCCGAGGAATACCGCCTGCAGCGCGCCGACGGCGAAGTGCGCTGGGTGTTTGCCCGGGGCCGCTGCTACAAGGACCACCATGGCCGACCGGCGCGTTTTCTCGGCGCCGCCCTCGACCTGACCGAACGCAAGCACACCGAACAGGCCCTGCGCCAAAGCCAGACCGAGCTGCAACTGATCATCAACGCCATGCCGGTGTTGATCGGTTATGTCGACCACGAGCAGCGTTTTCGCCTGAACAACAGTGCCTATCTGGAATGGTACGGCATGACCCCGCAGGAGTTGTACGGCAAGAGCATCCGCGAAGTCGTGGGCGACGAAATCTATGCCGGGCGCGTCGACAAGATCGAGGCGGCGCTCAAGGGCAAGGCCTGCAGTTTCGTTACCGTCACCCCGCACCATGACGGGCGGCCACGCCACGCGCTGATGAAGTACCTGCCGCGTTTCAGCGCTGACGGTTCAGTCAACGGTTTCTATATTTTTGTGATCGACGAGACCGAGCGCAAACTGACCGAAGAGGCCCTGCGCCACCTCAACGAAAACCTCGAAGAGCGCGTCAGCCAGCGCACCCAGGCCCTGGCCGAAGCCAACCAGCGCCTGCAAAACGAGATGTTCGAGCGCGAGCGTGCCGAAGACGCCCTGCGCCATGCCCAGAAGATGGAAGCGGTCGGCCAGCTCACCGGCGGCATCGCCCATGACTTCAACAACATGCTCACCGGGATCATCGGCAGCCTGGACCTGATGCAACGCTATATCGCCGCCGGGCGCAGCGACGAGATCGGCCGTTTCACCGACGCCGCCGTATCCTCGGCTCATCGCGCCGCTGCGCTGACCCATCGCCTGCTGGCCTTCTCCCGCCGCCAATCCCTGGACCGCAAGCCGGTCGACCCGAATCAATTGGTGGCGTCCCTGGAAGACCTGTTCCGCCGCACCAAGGGCGCGCACATCGAACTCAAGGTGCAACTGGGCACCGACGTGTGGCCAGTGAACACCGACGCCAGCCAGCTGGAAAACGCCCTGCTCAACCTGGTGATCAACGCCCGCGATGCGATGCCCGACGGTGGGCAATTGTGCATCGAGACCGCCAACAGCTACCTCGACGGCACCGACATCACCACCCTGGAACCGGTCAAGGCCGGCGACTATGTGATGCTCGGCGTGAGCGACAACGGCGCCGGCATGACCGCGAAAATCCTCGCCAAGGCCTTCGACCCGTTCTTCACCACCAAGCCCATCGGCCAGGGTACCGGCCTTGGGCTGTCGATGATCTATGGGTTTGCACAGCAATCCGGCGGCCACGTGACCATCCAAAGCGAACCGGGCCAGGGCACCTGCGTGCGCCTGTACCTGCCGCGCCTGCATGGCACGGCACTGGAGCGGACCACGCCCGCTACCCAGGGCGAAGCCCCGGTGGCGCTGGAAGGCGAAGCCGTGGTGGTGGTCGAGGACGACCCGGCAGTGCGGATGCTGGTGGTGAATGTGCTGGATGAACTGGGCTACACCGCACACCAGGCGGCGGATGCACGGGCGGCGCTGCCGTTGCTGGAGTCCGACTTGCGCGTGGATTTGCTGGTGACTGATGTGGGCTTGCCGGGGATGAACGGCAGGCAACTGGCGGAAATCGCCCGGCAACACCGGCCGGACCTGAAGGTGCTGTTCATGACCGGTTACGCCGAGAAAGCCGCCGAGCGCCAGGGGTTCCTGGAGGAAGGCATGGACATGGTGGCCAAGCCGTTTTCGATTGACCTGCTGGCCAACAAAATCCGCAGCATGATCAGCTCAGAGGCCTGACTTCAGGCATAATCGCGCGCCGTTTCACATCAGGACCGATCAATGAAAGCCCAAGCCCGTCACATTCTGGTGAAAACCAGTGAGGAAGCCGAACAGCTCAAGCAGCGTATTGCCAAGGGCGAAGCGTTTGATGTGTTGGCCAAGAAGTACTCCACCTGCCCTTCCGCCAAGCGCGGCGGTGATTTGGGTGAAGTGCGGCCGGGGCAGATGGTGGGGGTGATTGATGCGGTGATCTTCAAGAAGCCCGTGAAGGTGGTTCATGGGCCGATCAAGAGCAAGTTCGGGTATCACCTGGTGCAAGTGTTTTACCGCGATTGATGGCTGATCGTTCCCACGCTCCGCGTGGGAATGCCTCACCTGACGCTCTGCGTCCGCTCTTGGGACGCAGAGCGTCCCTGGCTGCATTCCCACGCGGAGCGTGGGAACGATCAGCGTTAGTCTCGGGGAATAAGTGCACCCGGCACCTGAATCACCCGGCTCGCCAGCCGATGCCCGGCCAGTGCTGCATCCTGCGGCGAGCCGCCCTTGAGCCGACTGGCCAGGTACGCCGCACTGAACGAATCCCCCGCCGCCGTAGTGTCGACCACCTTCTCCACCACCAGCGCCGGCACCTCGAACCGCTCATCCTCCCAGCGAATCAAACACGCATCCGCCCCGCGCTTGAGCACCACCTCGGCAATCGTCGGGTACGCCGCAAACACCTGCTCGCTGTCTTCATAGCCGAACAACGCCCGCTCGTCATCCTCGGTCAGCAAGGCGATATCCACCTCGGCCAACACCGCGTGATACGCCGCGCGTGCGGCGTCCACGCTGGCCCACAGGCGTGGCCGGTAGTTGTTGTCGAACACCACCTTGCCGCCGCGCTTGCGGGTTTCGACCAGGGTTTCCAGCAGGCGCGCACGGCCCACTTCGCCCAGCACCGCCAGGGTGATGCCGCTGAAATACACCACGTCATACCCCGGCAACGCGGCCAGAATCGGTTCGGCCGCCGCTGTGGTGAAGCAGTCGCGTACCGCCGCTTCGTTGCGCCAGTAGAGGAATTTGCGCTCGCCCTTGGCGTCGGTCTGGATGCAGTACAAACCCGGCAGGCGCCCGGGCAAGCGCTGGACCATACCCAGGCCCAGGCCTTCCTCAGCCCAGTGCTTGCACATGGCATCGCTGAAGCTGTCATCGCCCAGGGCGGTGACGTAGTCGACGGTGCTCGGTTCACCCAGTTCGCGGCGCAGGTAGACGGCGGCGTTCAGGGTGTCGCCGCCGAAGCTTTGTTGCAGGCTGCCGTCGGCGCGGTGTTGCAGTTCGATCATGCATTCGCCGATCAGGGCGATGCGGGGTTTTGTGTTCATGCCTGGGGTCTCTCGATGTACTGGAGGGCCTCTTCGCGAGCAAGCCCGTTCCCACATTTGAATGCATTTCAACTGAAGGAACTCGGTCGAATGTGGGAGCGGGCTTGCTCGCGAAAGGCGCGACTCGGTCTAGAAGCAGGTATGCAGGCTTTCGATCACCTGCAATTGCTCATCCACCAGATTACCCACTTGCCACTTGTCGAAGGTCAGGCACGGGTGGGATGTGCCGAAGGAGATGATGTCGCCAATGCGCAGCTCAACCCCCGGTGCGACGACCATGAACGCATGCTGGTCCATCACGGCGGTGACCTTGCACGCGGTCACGTCATCACCCTCGGCTGGCAGCACGCCAGCCTTGTAGCGCTTGAGCGGCACCGGCAGGCCGGCGTCGTAGGCGACGTCGCGCTTGCCCAGGGCGATCACCGCAAAGCCCGGCTCCGGCAGCGACTGCACATGGGCCCAGACTTCCAGCGCCGGGCGCAGGCCTTCGTTGAGGTCGCTGCGACGATCCAGTACGCAGCACTGCGCGTCTTTGTAGATGCCGTGGTCGTGAGCCACGTAGCTGCCCGGGCGCAATACGCTGAGGAAGCGGCCAGCGGCGTTCTGGGCTTCGAAGGATTCGGCAATCAGGTCGTACCAGGCCGAACCCGAGGCGGTAATGATGGGCTTGGCCAGGTCGAAGGCGCCGCTGTTTTGCAGGTCGACGGCCAGGCGTACCAGGGAGGCGGCGAATTCGCGGATGCCACTGATGGCGTGCTCGCCATGGATCACCCCTTCGTAGCCTTCGATGCCGGTGAGGGCCAGCGCAGGCTGGGCCTTGATCGCCTTGGCCAGGTCGAGCACCTGTTGTTCGGTGCGGCAACCGCAACGCCCGCCGACCACGCCGTATTCGATCATCACGTTCAAGCGCAGGCCACGGGCGGCGAAGAACAGGCCCAGGTCGGCGACGTTGTCCGGGTGGTCGACCATGCAGTGGAAGTCGAATTCGGGGTCGGCCAGCAGGTCGGCGATCAGCGCCATGTTCGGCGCGCCCACCAGTTGGTTGGCCATCAACACCCGGCGAACCCCACCGGCATACGCGGCGCGGGTCTGCACGGCGTTGGCCAGGGTGATGCCCCAGGCGCCCTGCTCGATCTGCCGCTGGAACAGCGCGGGCATCATGCTGGTCTTGCCGTGAGGCGCCAATTGCGCACCGCTGTTGCTGACGAAATCCTGCATCCAGCGGATGTTGTGTTCCAGGGCGTCGCGGTGCAACACCAGGGCCGGCAGGCTGACGTCACGGACCAGATGTGCACCGACGGCGGCGGCGCCTTTTTCAACGGCATTGAAGGCAGACATAAGGGTTTCCTATTCGTTGATGCGACGGGCCAGGTTGTTCGCACTGTCGATCAGCACCCGGCGGTAGTCGTTGTAGTTTTTGATCGCATCGGCCCGTGGGGCGACGATGCACAGGGTCGCAATGCTGATGCCTTGGGCGTCCCGAACCGGGGCGGCAAAGCAGTGGGTAAAGGTGTCGGCGACACTGTCGAAGGAGAAGAATCCGTCGAGGGTGGCCTGACGGATTTGCCCGAGGAAGGTTTCCAGAGGCAGGCGCTGACCGTCCGGGAGGATGAAGTCGTCGTAGTCGATCAGGTCGATGATTTGCTGGTCGCTCAGGTGGCCCAGCAGCAGGCGGCCGGAGGCGGTCCAGGGGATCGGCGCGTTCTCGCCGATGTCTGAGGAAATGCGGAAATGCCGCTCGCCTTCGCGCATCAGGGCCACGGTGTATTTGCGACCATTGAGCAGGCACATCTGGGCGGTTTCGTGGGTTTGGCTGACGATTTCCTGCAGGGCGTGGTCGGCTTCGCGGGTCAGGTCGAAATGGCGCAGGTGGGCCTGGCCGAGGAAGTACAGCTGACGGCCGAGGTAGACGTGACCGTCCTTGCCGACGGTTTCGAGGATGCGCCGTTCCAGCAGCGAAGCCACCAGTTCGTAGACCGTGGATTTGGGGCTGCCGATGCCGCTGGCGATGTCATTCGGGCGCAGGGGCTGGCCGATTTCCTTGAGGAAATCGAGGATATCGAACGCCCGGTCGAGGCCTTTGGCGCGGCGTTTGATGGTGTCTTCGGTCATGGCAGTCGTCGGTCCCGTTTGAAGATGTAGCTATCAACACAGATCCCCTGTGGGAGCGGGCTTGCTCGCGAAAGCGGTGTGTCAGTGAATACATCTACAACTGATCCACCGCTTTCGCGAGCAAGCCCGCTCCCACATTGGGTCTCCTGTGGTCTCAAGAGACGGGCATTTAGCCTTTTTTCTTGTAGGCCACGCAATCGATCTCAACCTTGCAATCGACCATCATGTTCGCCTGCACACACGCCCGCGCCGGAGCATGTTCCGGGTTGAAGTATTCGCCGAAGACTTTGTTGAAGCTCCAGAAGTCCCGTGGGTCTTCCAGCCATACACCGACGCGCACCACGTCTTCCAGGGCGTAGCCGGCTTCTTCGAGAATCGCCACCACGTTGCGCATGGTCTGGTGGGTCTGCTCGACGATCCCGCCCGTGATGATTTCACCGTCCACCGCCGGCACCTGGCCCGACACGTACAACCAGCCATCTGCTTCCACCGCGCGGGCGAAAGGACGAGGCTGGCCGCCGCCTGCAGTGGCGCCGGTGCCGTAACGAGTAATGCTCATAATGGATCTCCTGAAGTGATGATTTAAAAACGAATGTTCTTGAGAAATTCCGCGAGTCGCGGCGATTGCGGGCGTTCGAAAATGTCCTTCGGCGGCCCTTGTTCTTCAATGCGGCCCTGGTTCATGAAGACGATCTTGTCCGAGACCTCATAGGCAAAGCGCATTTCGTGGGTGACCAGCAACATGGTCATGCCCTCTTCCGCCAAACCCTTGATCACGCTGAGCACTTCGCCCACCAGTTCCGGGTCCAGGGCCGAGGTGACTTCGTCGAACAGCATCAGGCTCGGGTTCATCGCAATCGCCCGGGCAATCGCCACGCGCTGTTGCTGGCCGCCCGACAATTGGCCCGGGAAGTGATTGCGGCGCTCCAGCAGGCCGACACGGTCCAGCCATTTTTCCGCCAGTGCAACCGCTTCGTCCTTGCCCATCTTCTTGACCTTGAGCAGGCCCAGGGTGACGTTCTGCAAGGCGGTCAGGTGCGGGAACAGGTTGAACTGCTGGAACGCCATGCCGGTCATCGCGCGGTGCTGGGAGATCACCCGCTCCGGGTGGCGCACGCGCTTGCCGCCGACCTCGCTGTAGCCGATGGATTCACCGTCGAGGGTGATCTGGCCGCCCTGGAATTCTTCCAGCAGGTTGACGCAGCGCAGCAGCGTGGTCTTGCCCGAGCCGCTGGAGCCGATCAACGTCACGACGTTGCCGCGCTGCATGCTCAGGTCGACGCCCTTGAGCACTTCCACCGGGCCGTACTGTTTACGCAGGCCGCGAATGTTCAGCAGTGGCTGGCTTTCTTTTGAGAGTTGGTTCATGGCAACGCCACCCGCTTTTCAATGTAACGCCCCAACAATTCGATGGCGTAGTTGATGACAAAAAACATAAAGCCTGCAAACAGGTAGAACTCCAGGGTCATGAACGTCCGGGCGATGACCTGTTGGGTGCTGAGGAGCAGCTCGGCCACACCGATCACCGACAGCAAGGTGGAAGCCTTGACGATTTCGGTGGACGAGTTGACCCAGGTCGGCAGGATCTGCCGCAGCGCCTGGGGTAACAGCACGTAGCCCAGGGATTGATAGAAGGTCAGGCCGATGGCCTTGCCCGCTTCCAGTTGCCCCTTGGGAATGGCCTGCAATGCACCGCGCACGATTTCCGAAACGTGAGAGCCGCAGAACAGCGTCAGGCCCACGGCACCGGCCTGGAACGCAGTGATCTGCCAGCCAAGCGCCGGCAGCATGTAGAAGCACGCCAATACCAGCACAAATACCGGCGTACCGCGGATCAGGTCGACGTACAGGCGAAACGGTGCGCGCATCCAGAATTTGCCGTAGGTCAGTACCAAGCCGGCGACGATGCCGATCAGGGTGCCGAAGATAATGGCCAGGGCCGAGCAGTAGACGCTGGTCTGGAACCCCGCCCAGAGGGTTTCCCGGGCGATCCACAACTCATGCAGCCAGCTGGGGGATTCGTACATGGGCGCTCCTTAGCGGCGAATTGCCAAACGCTGTTCCAGGTAACGGAGCAGCATGGCAATGAGGTAACAGGCAGCCACGTAGAGCGCGGTCGTGACCATCCAGGTTTCAATCACCCGGTAGCTTTCGACGTTGATCTTGCGGGCGTAATAGGTCAGCTCCGGCACCGCGATGGCGGCCGCGAGGGAGGTGTCCTTGAACAGCGAAATGAAATTGTTCGACAGCGCCGGCAGCACGTTGCGCAGCATCACCGGCACGGTGATGTACGCGCGGATACGCCATTCGCCCAGGCCAATGGCCAGGCCCGCTTCACGCAACCCCTTGGGAATGTTCAGCAGGCCTGCGCGAAAGACCTCGGTGAGGTAGGCACCGGCGTACAACGACAGGGTGATGATGAACGAAGGGATCTTGTCCAGCCGGATACCCAGGCTGGGCAAGGCGAAGTAGATCAACAGGATCAGCACCAGGATCGGGGTGTTGCGGATCACCGTCACATACACCGAGGCCACGATGCGCAGCGCACGGTGTTTGGACAGCATCGCAAACGCCATCAACAGGCCGATCACGCAACCGATGGCGATGGACAGCAGTGCCAGTTCAAGGCCGAGGCCGAGCCCCGCCAGCAAGCTGGGGAAATCGCGCCACACAGCGGCAAAGTTCAACTGATAGTTCATGGTCGGCAGTACCTGATTGGGGCGCCGTCAGCGACGCCCCAGGGTTTACGAATTACTTGAACTCAACCGGGAAACCGATCGCAGGCTCCGGCAGGTCCACACCGAACCATTGCTTGAACGAGGCCTTGTACATTGGGAATTCCACACCGGTCATGGCTTCATGCAGGGCGGTGTTGACGAAGTTCAGCCAGTCCTGGTCGCCACGCTTGACGGCGCACGCATAGGTTTGCGGGCTCCAGGCGTAGCTCGGGCTGCGGTAGCGGCCCGGGTTTTGCACCATCAGGTACTTGACCGAGGACTGGTCGGTGGCAGCGGTGTCGGCACGCCCGGAGTTCACGGCCTGGTACATCAGGTCGACGCTGTCGTACTGGTCGACCTTGGCTTTGGGCAATGCCTGGTGCACCAGCTCTTCGGCGTAGACGTTTTGCAGCACGGCCACGGTGACGCTGTCGCCGGCGGCCTGCAGGTCTTCGATTTCCTTGTACTTGCTGTTGGCCGGCAGCAGCAGGCCCACACCTTCGCGGTAGTACGGCAGGGTGAAGGCCACCTGCTGCGCACGGCTTGCCGTGACGGTGATGAACTGGCAGCTCATGTCGACCTTGTCGGTCAACAGGTTGGGAATGCGGGCATCGGAAGACTGCACCACGTATTCGACTTTGCTCGGGTCATTGAACAGACCCTTGGCCACGATGTGGCCGATGTCGATGTCAAAACCCTGCAACTTGCCATCCGCTCCCTGGAAGTGCCACGGCGCATTGGTACTGCCTGTACCCACGATCAGGTGCCCACGCTTGAGCACTGTATCGAGCTTGCTGTCCGCCGCCTGCACTACGCTGGCGAGGGAAGCCGATGCGGCGAAGAGAAAAACACACGCTTTGAACACGGAAGGTCGGTGATGCATGACAAGCACTCCAGGGATTGTGTATTCCGCTATACCGGAACTTAGTATGTAACAACGGAATAGATAGCAGAAAGTGTGCCACACGCAGTAACAGAAAAATATTGCGGGATTAATTTCTTTTTAAATCAAATGGATAGATTTTTATCAGCGATAAGGCACTGGGTCAGCCGCTGCAATCAGATTGCTACCGTTGGCTACACACCGGGGTGACAGGCCACATTTGGGTGCGGGGGCGGGTCGTTACCGTGCACGAAAGCGGTGCGGTGGCCGGATGGAAGAATTCCGTGGCTGGGCTAGTCTTGGCAGATGATCGACCCTCCAAGGAACGCGTTCAGATGAAGATCAGTCTTGTCCTTATGTTGTTGTCGCTGGCGTTTGCCACCCAGGTGTTCGCCAAGGATGACCGGCGCGAATGCAAGGCCGAGCTGGTCAGGCTGAAGGCGGCGTTCAGTACGAACTACACCACGCAGAATCATCATGGGTATCGTCGGGCCAAGGATGCCAAGGATCAGGGTGACTATAAGCAGTGCGTGGGGTTGGCGAAGAAGGCTCGGGAGCGGGCGGAGCGCTGAAGGCTTTGGGCTGCTGCGCAGCCCAGCGGGAGCAAGCTCCCTCGCCACAATGGGCCAGTTGGAGGTGGGTACCTGTTAGTTTTGACAGTAGACGGTTTTGATCGCCGGGATTAGCGTGGGCCAGGCCTTTCGCTCAAGGAGATCATCATGGGAATTGCAACGGCGGTGATTGCCGATGCCGAGCAGTATCAGCAGTTGCTCAAGACGCATAGAACGGTGTTCATGCTGTTTGTTTCGCAGCACTGCCCGGCCTGCGGGGAAGCCGGGCCACTGTTTGAACGGATTGCCGGGAAATACGCCAGTTCCGTGAAGAGCCTGGTGCTCGACACTGCCCGAACCCCTAGGCATCCCGAGGTTACCGGCACGCCTACCCTGCTGGTTTTCCAGAATGGCAAGATGATCAATAAGCTGGAGGGGTTCGACGAAAAAACGCTGAGGGAGACGTTCGCCAGGACCAGAATCAGTCCTCCAACATCAACCGCGCCGTACCCGAAACCCGAATCGAGGCACCCTTTTCATCGGTGATCTGCGCCTGCAAGCGCGAACGGCTGCCCATGTCCTCGCCTTGAATGATGTCGATGCGCCCGTTGTGCGGCCAGCCCAGGTCCCGCAGGTAGCCGGCAAAGGCAGCGGTCGCGGCACCCGTGGCCGGGTCTTCGTACACGCCGCCCACCGCAAACGGGTTGCGGGTGTGGAACAGCGTCGGGCTTTCGGCAAACACCAGCACCACGGTGCCCAAACCGGCGTCGGTCATGTAGCGGCGACCGGCTTCCAGTTCATAGTGCATCTGGCTGAGTTTGGCGCGGCTGGCGAGCGCCAGCACCAGGTGGGAAATGCCGGCATGGATGATCGCTGGCGGAATGCTCGTGTCCAGGTCATTGCGGGTGTAACCGAACAAGGTCAGGCCCGCGTCCACCAGGGCATCGTTGGCCGGTGCGCTGCGGGTTGGCGGGGATTGCAGCGCGGCCTCGATCAGGTCGCCTTCGCTGCGGCCGCTGACGGAAATATCGCCGTTGTTCAAGGTCAGGTGGAATTCGCCATCGCCCAGCGCCAGGCTCAAGGCCGCACCGAGGGCGATGGTGGCGTGCCCGCAAAACGCAACTTCGGACTCCGGCGCGAAGTACCGCACGCGCCAGCCGTCATCCTGCGGGCAGGCAAATACGGTTTCCGAAAACCCGACTTCGTGGGCGATACGCTGCATTTCTACAGCTTCCGGCAGGCTGTCACCGATCCAAACACCTGCAGGGTTACCGCCCTGGTTGCCGTCACAGAATGCAGAAATCTTAAGCACGTCCAAAGTCATTCGGGTAACCCTTCCTTAACGGTTCAGTGAGCGGCGATGCTATCCAAAGGCCAGCCCAGCGTCGAATGAAATTCACCCGTTAAAGAGGGGCCAGCAACACCTGCGTGACCCGCCGCTCCTCCACCGCCGCCACGGTCAGGCGCCAGCCTTCATGTTCCAGGCTGTCACCGACCACCGGCAGTCGATCCAGCAGGCTCATCACCAGCCCGGCCAGGGTCTGGTAATCCTCCGTCGCCACAGCCTTGAAGCCGGTGCGCTGGCGGATCAGGTTGAGGTTCAAGGCGCCATTGACGCGAAAACCACCCTCCTCCTCGACGATATCCGGGCCTTCGACCTCACTCGCATCCGGCAACTCACCGGCGATGGACTCGAGGATGTCGGTCATGCTCAACACCCCGATAAAGTCGCCAAATTCGTTGATCACGAAGGCAATGTGAGTCGACTCCTGACGCATCTGCTCCAAGGCATTGAGAATCGAAAAACTCTCCAGCAAGTTGACCGCCCGGCGCGCCAGGTGCTCCAGGTTCGGCTCGTTACCGGCCAGGTATTCCTTGAGCAACTCCTTCTTGTGCACAAAGCCCAATGGCTCGTCGACATTACCGTCGCGGATCAAGGGCAGACGCGAGTAAGACGAATGCATCAGTTTCAGGCGGATAGTGTCGGGATCGTCCGAGAGATCTATAGAGTCCACCTTCGCCCGAGGCGTCATCAGCGTACGGATCGGGCGTTCAGCCAGTTGCAGCACGCCACTGATCATCACCCGCTCGCGCCGGTCGAACAGCGGCCCGCCGTTGGCATCGGGGTTATCCAGCAGGTCGGCGACCTCTTCACCCACCTCCTCCACTGCCAGATTACGCCCGCCGAGCAAACGCATCACCGCGTGGGCCGTACGCTCACGCCTCGGCAGCGTGCCCTGGGCCGACTTCTTGCGGCGCGACCGGGCGATCTGGTTGAACAGCTCGATCAGGATCGAGAAGCCGATGGCCGCGTACAGATAGCCTTTGGGAATGTGGAAGCCCAGGCCTTCGGCCGTCAGGGCAAAACCGATCATCATCAGGAAGCCCAGGCACAGCATGATCACCGTCGGGTGGGCGTTGACGAAACGGGTCAGCGGCTTGCTGGCAATGATCATCAGGCCGATGGAAATGATCACCGCGATCATCATCACCGCCAGCTCATCCACCATGCCCACGGCGGTAATCACCGCATCGAGAGAGAACACCGCATCCAGCACCACAATCTGCGCAACGATCGGCCAGAACATCGCATAGGCCACGTTGCCAGTGCGCTGAGCCACATGCCCCTCAAGGCGCTCATGCAATTCCATGGTGGCCTTGAACAACAGGAACACACCACCAAACAGCATGATCAAGTCACGGCCCGAGAAACTCTTGTCGAACACCTCGAACAGCGGTTGGGTCAGGGTCACCAACCAGGAAATACTTGCCAACAGGCCCAGACGCATCAGCAACGCCAGGGACAAACCGATCAGACGCGCACGGTCACGCTGCTCCGGCGGCAGCTTGTCCGCCAGGATCGCGATAAACACCAGGTTGTCGATGCCCAGCACCAGCTCCAGCACAATCAAAGTCAACAGGCCGAGCCAGGCCGTTGGATCCGCTAACCATTCCATTTTTCAGTATCTCTTCAAGTTTTTCAGAATGCCGGGCACGGCAACGCACGGTCGAGGGACCGGGTAAGGGTAGGCAATCGGAAGACGGGATGCCTGGCCTGGAGGCAGGCGATCAGCGGGAACAGCGACAGTGCATGTCTTGAGGAAAGACGACTGGGAGGCTCCGAGAGGGTGTTCATGCAGGTCCTGTTGTGGGAAAGGGACTTGAATCGTACAGGCGAAACGGGAATTTCCTACAATCTAAAATTATTACAAGATCTGTAGGATCAAGCATTCTGATATTAGGGAGAATGTCGTGAGCCAACAATTTTTCACTATGGTTGGGACAGCCCATAACAAATTTTGAGCATTTGATCGTTCCCACGCTCTGCGTGGGAATGCATACCGTGACGCTCCGCGTCACCCTCTCGCCGGACTTCAGCCAGGCTCGTAGCATCAAGCTTTATCGTCGGGCAGATCAACACGATCTTGCTGCTCTTCACTGATCAGGTATTCAAGAAACGCGGTATACGTCGGCCATGAATCCGGCGCAGTCAACAAGGCCTCCCTACCCAGGCGGCACACATCCACGTCATCACACCAAATCACCCGACCGCCTCCGCCCGAGCAATCCATCACGATCAAACTGGCCGGCGGCTGGGCTAATACCAAAAACTGCCGCGCAAGCCCGGCACGCTCTCGAAGACTTCTGGTTTCGTCCAGGACATTCGGCGCAGGCGCCCACCCTATTGCGTGCAAGGGCAAAACGTAGATTCCAGAGCCATCGAAGAACTCGGCAGCCTCACGAAAATCATCCGCAAGCTCCAGGCCAAGGTGGCTCTGCACCTCATCAAGAAACCCAGGCTCAACGGCGCGCGCGCCATTCAAAAGCAAACATTGCTGCCGGATCATTGCCAACGTGGACATCAACACCCGCCCTCGCGTCTAGAGATTTGCCCGCGTGCCAAGAAAGCGCAGATAGCGCCCATCCTCGTTGTCAAAGATCTCGGCCCCTGCGCCCATGTATGCCCGCATCAATTCATCGGCGGCCTGATCATCGTGGCCCTGATCCAGCAAAACCTGCCCCAGGCGCAGATGTAAAAACGGATTTCCGAGACCGCCCGGACAGGTCATCGCATAGTCCAAGGCATCCCGGGCTGAGCCTTTGAATCCGGATAAAAAGCATGCATCAGCGATGGCAGCCAATACCCAGGTGGAGGCTTCCCAATCATTTTTCGGCTCGGGGATCAAGATCCAGGCCTTGTTGTATTGCTCGATGGCCTCTTCATAACGGCCGTCATCGGCCAATTGATCACCTGCACTGCATAACGACTGGATCTCTTCGTGCAGCGACGCTGCAAGCTCAGTGGTCATGAGGACTCCTCCAGAGATCCATCTGCATCCCAGAACGACCACAGCCCAACTTCCTGGCCACGCTCATAAACGCCCTGCGCCGCCACCTGTCCATTGTCGTGGTAGTCCCGCCAGTCGCCGTGTTCGGCGCCATCCACGTAATTCCCCTCGGAAGCCAGGTTGCCGTTTGGGTGGTAGGCGCGAAAAAGCCCATGTCGAATCCATTGCGTGCCGTCCTCGGACAGGTAACGCGAATACCTGAATCGAACCTCACCGGTCTCGTAGGGAATTTCCGCTATGTGTAACGCGTTTGGTTTTTCGTCCATGGCAAACCTGCTGCGGTGTGTTGATGTGCTTTCAGACTCTGTTGAGAAAACTGACTTTAGCCGGCGTTGTACCTTTATGCCCGTTATTCAGAACGGCCCCTTCGTCATCACCCGCTCATCAATAAAGCTACGCAACATCGCAATACGCTCCGTATAGGCTTTGCTCAGGCAACTGACTTGGGCGCCACAGGTATGCCGCTGCTTGAGCCAAGCTGCCTGGTCATCCATCAGCGAACCGCGCCCTCCCATGGCCATGAAGTGCCGGTTGAGGTCATAGAGCAGCGCCATGGTCACGTCCTGATCATTCAGGGAGCGCGTGGCACAGATGGTTTTCTCGTCAGGCGCCTTCGCCCGGTCACAGTCAAAACTGGCCGCCAGGCTTGCAGGGCTGAGCCACAACACGGAAAACCCGGCGAGCACTGCGAATACCGCCGGTTTAATCAAACGAACTGCCATGAAAATTACCTCCTACAGAGGGCTACGCGCCACACCCTGCCCAAACCGATAAATCGCCAGGCAATACCCAATCAACGCCACCGCTGCCAGCAACCCGCCCGCCGCGCCGATCCAGGCAAAACCAAAGTGGCTGCCCACCCAACTGCCCATCAACGCCCCACCGCCAATACCGATGTTGTAGATCCCGGAAAACATCGCCATCGCCACATCCGTGGCATCCGGCGCCAGCACCAGTACCTTCGATTGCAACGCCAGGCCAAAACCCATGATGGCCATGCCCCAGAACACACTCAGGGTCACCAGGTACGACACCTCGCCACTCAACGGCAGCAACAACGCCAGGCACAGCGCCAGGATGGTCACCGCGCTGATCAGGAAACGATGGGGGCTAAAGCGATGCACCAGGCTGAACAACAACGAACCAATAATTCCCGCGCCGCCAAACACCAGCAGGATCAGGGTCACCGTATTGCCACTCATACCGGCAACACCTTCAACAAACGGCTCAACATAACTGTAGGCAGTGAACTGCGCCGTCACCACCATCGCCGTCAGCACATACAACGCCACCAGCGCCGGGCGCTTGAACAACAGCGGCAAGCTGCGCAGCGAACCGGAGTTCTGGCTCGGCAGCAGCGGCAAGGTGCGCGCCAGCCAGAACACCAGCCCGGCGGCAAACGCGCCGATCACCAGGAAGGTGGTGCGCCAGCCCATGGCTTCGCCCAGCAAGCGGCCCAGCGGAATACCCAGAACCATCGCCAGGGAAGTACCGGTAGCCAGCAACCCAAGGGCCTGCACCTGCTTGCCCTCCGGCGCCAAACGCACCGCGAGGGAGGCAGTAATCGACCAGAACAACGCATGGGACAGGGCAATGCCGACCCGACTGAGCATCAGGATGCCAAAGCTGGTGGCCACGCTGGACAGGATATGGCTGGCGATAAACATGCCGAACAGCACGATCAGCAGCTTGCGCCGCTCGACGTTACGGGTCAGCAGCATCACCGGCAGCGAGGTCAGGGACACGATCCACGCATAGATGGTCAGCATCAGGCCGACGCTGGCGATGGGCATGTCGAAGCTCGCGCCGATGGCACTCAGCAGGCCGACCGGTACAAATTCGGTGGTATTGAAAACGAAAGCGGCCAACGCGAGAGCGAAGACCGGTTGCCAGTTAGCTTGAGGTGTTGCGGCGGAAATGCTCATTGACAGGTCGTCGTACTCGTTTGCGCGCAGATCAAGCCGGCCCGATGCCGGGCCTTGAGCCGCGCGCAAAAAATAGTAACACGACGATTCAGGGATCGACTTGCCCCATCAGCTCGGGAATCGACTCAGGACGCTTGGCATAGCGCTGGGCCAGCGCCGCGCAGACCATCAACTGGATCTGGTGAAACAGCATCAGCGGCAAGATCAGCACCCCCATGCTCGCCCCGGCAAACAACACCTGGGCCATCGGCACACCGGTGGCCAGGCTTTTCTTCGAGCCGCAGAACAGAATGGTGATCCGGTCTTCCTGGCTGAAGCCAAAAGCCTTGCCCAGCACCGTGGACGCCACCAGCACCAGCGCCAGCAACACACAGCACGCCACCACCAGGCCACCCAGCTCCCACAACGGAATTTGGTGCCAGATGCCCTCGTTGACCGCTTCGCTGAAGGCGCCGTAGACCACCAGCAAAATCGAGCCCTGGTCGACGAACTTCAGCCAGGATTTGTTACGCCCTACCCACTCGCCGATCCAGCGACGGGCGATCTGCCCGGCGATGAACGGTAGCAACAATTGAACACTGATTTTCAGGATCGCATCGACGGTGGAGCCGCCATCGCCATGCACATTCAGCAGCAACGTCACCAGCAATGGCGTCAGGAAGATCCCGAACAGGCTCGACGCCGCCGCGCTGCAAATCGCCGCCGGGATATTGCCCCGGGCCAGGGAGGTAAAGGCAATCGCCGACTGCACGGTGGCGGGCAACGCACACAAATAGAGCATGCCCATGTACAGGTCTTTACCGATCAGCGGCGACAACACCGGCTTGAGCGCCAGGCCCAGCAACGGAAACAGCACGAAGGTCAGGCTGAACACCAGCAGGTGCAGGCGCCAATGACCCGCACCGGCAACAATGGCCTGGCGCGACAGTTTCGCGCCGTGCAGGAAAAACAGCAGCGCGATGGCCAGGTTGGTCACCCAGCCAAAGGCCACGGCGGTCTGGCCGCTGGCGGGCAGCAGGGACGCGAGGATCACCGTGGCCACCAGGGTCAGGGTGAAGTTGTCAGGTAAAAAGCGTGGGCGGGTCATAGGCCAATCTTCCAGGGGTTGCCAAGAGCATCGTCGCGACTCTAACGTAACGGCTTGTTACCGACTAACGCCAATGAGCCAGTAAATGCCGCCAAAAGGACATGACAAAACCGTGCGCCGCAGCGTGCCCGGGCTTTCCAGCCTGCCCAGGCCGGTGTATGGCCGCACCGAATCGCTGCCCAACCGCGCGCTGACCCGCCGCCATAGTCACCCGTGGGTGCAGTTGTCCTACGCAATATCCGGGGTGCTGGAGATCCAGACCAGCGTAGGACGCTTCGTCGCGCCACCCCAGCGGGCCGTGTGGATACCGGCCGGCATGCCACACCGGGTGTTCAGTTCGCCCCATACCGAGATGCGCAGCCTGTACCTCGATTGCAGCGTCACCGCCTGGGCGGCCGACCGCTGCCAGGTGCTGGCGGTGAGCAGCCTGTTGCGCGAGTTGATTCGCAGCTTCAGCGAATTGCCGGTGGAATACGCCGAGGATGGCCCGGATGGACGGCTGGCCCAAGTGGTGCTGGACCAACTGGCCGCAGCGCCCCAGGTCGACCTGATGTTGCCGCTGCCGGCCGACAGCCGCTTGCGCCAGATTTACCGCAGCCTGAACCTGCACCCGGAGCAGCAAACCACTCTGGGGCAGTGGAGCCAGAAGCTGGCGGTCAGCGAGAAAACCCTCAGCCGGCTGTTCCTGAGCGACACCGGCCTGACCTTCCGTGCGTGGCGCCAGCGCCTGCGATTGTTGAGCGCCCTGCCCGCCCTGGAACAAGGCGAACGCGTGACCGATGTGGCGCTGGCCTGCGGCTACGAATCCACCTCGGCCTTCATCAACGCCTTCCGCCAGCAGTTCGACGCCACACCGGGCGAGTTCTTCCGCTGATCATCAGACAAAGAAGCTCCAGAGCGAAAACTGGATTTCCTATGGGAACTCGCCCCCCCTGTGGAAACTCGGTCCCCTGTTGAACAGTTAAATCTCGCTCACTCCCCCGCCTTGGCCAACACCGCCTGCAACAACACATCCGCCCCCGCCGTCGACCACTGCGGATAAATCTCCTCCGCCTCGTTATGGCTCAGCCCATCCACACACGGCACAAAAATCATCGCCGTCGGCGCCACCCGGTTCAGGTAGCAGGCATCATGCCCGGCCCCGGAAATCATGTCGCGATGGCTATACCCCAACGCTTGCGCCGATGCCCGCACCACCTCCACACACTCAGGGTCGAAGGCAATCGGCGCGTACTGGAAAATCTGCTTCACGCTGTGCTGCAAACCAATCCCCTCGGCGATCCGCGCCACTGCCGCCTGCAACTGCTGATCCTGATACCCCAGCACGGCTTCGTCCGGATGCCGAAACTCCACACTGAAAAACACCCGCCCCGGCACCACGTTGCGTGAATTGGGGAGGATATTCGCCATGCCCACCGTCGCCCGCCCTTCGGCGCCCTGCTCCAGGCCAATCTGATTGACTGCCTCCACCACCCGGGCAAATCCGAGCAATGCATCGAGCCGGTGATCCATCGGCGTCGTCCCGGCATGAGCGCTGCGCCCGCTCAGTTCCACTTCATACCAGCGCTGGCCCTGGGCGCCGGTGACCACACCGATGGTCAGGCCCTGTGCCTCAAGAATCGGCCCCTGTTCGATATGCAGCTCAAACGCCGCATGCACCGCCTGGCCACCCACCGGATGCGCACCGGCATAGCCAATCTGCTGCAACGCCTGGCCGATGGTGATCCCGGCCTTGTCTTCCCGGGACAGGCCGTACTCCAGGTCAAACACCCCGGCATACACCCCCGAGGAAATCATCGCCGGCGCAAACCGCGAGCCTTCTTCGTTGGTCCAGTTCACCACTTCGATTGGCCGCTCGGTCTCGATCCCCAGGTCATTCAAGGTGCGCAGCACCTCCAGCCCGGCCAGCACGCCGTAGATACCGTCGTACTTGCCGCCCGCCGGCTGGGAATCGCCATGGGAACCGGTCAGCACCGGGGCCAGGTGATCCTGGCGCCCGGCGCGACGGGCAAAGATATTGCCCATGGCATCCACCCGAATGCTGCAACCGGCCGCCTCGCACCATTGCACAAACAGGTCGCGACCGCGGCGGTCCTCATCCGTGAGGGCCAGGCGCGAGACGCCGCCCTTTTCGGTGCCGCCGATCTGCGCCATTTCCATCAGCGAGCCCCACAGGCGCTCGCCATTGACCCGCGCCAAGTCGTTCATGAACGCGGCTCCTGGGGTTTGGCCCGGTAGCGGAAGTCACAGTGATGGGCACCGCCCATGATGGTCTGGGTGCGGGTCAGCTTGATGTCCGGGTTGTAGCCGACGATAAACAGTTCGTCGCGGTTGCAGGACAGCAGGTGACCGATCTCGCCCAGGCCCATCTCGTGATACATCTCGGCATAGCGGCAGCGCTTCACGTCATAGTCGTAGTGCTCGGCGTCGCTGGCGATGATCTCGACCTTCAGCGCATCGTCCTTTTCCCAGAGCACTTGCAGCTCGACAAAGCTCTTGAGGTCGGCGCCCTGCTCTTCCAGCTCGGCAAAGTGCTTGCCGGCCTGGATCGCTGCATTGCCCACCGCCTCGCCAATCACCGCCGCCGCAAAGTCCTTGCCCTGCTCGCGCACCAGGATCTCGTAGATCGGCTTGATGATTTCGGCTTCGATCCGCCGCCGGGCCAGGATGCCCAGTTCACCTTCCAGCTTGCTCATTGTGTGCCTCCGTAAACCTGTAGGAGCGAGCTTGCTCGCGAAGATATTCCAGGCGCATCGCTGCGTTGACTGTACATTTTTCGCGAGCAAGCTCGCTCCTACAGGGGTGGGTTGTTACTTGCCGCCCGCCACACTGACTGGCTGCCACTGATTACTTTTGACCTCATACACGGTGAACGACGGCTTCTTCAGGTTGCCCTCGGCATCAAACGCAATGGTCCCGGTCACGCCCTGATAGCTGATGGCGCGCAGCACCGGCAGGTACTTTTGCGGGTCCACCGAGTCGGCCTTCTCGATCGCCGCCACCAACACCCCGACACCGTCATAGGCAAACGGCGCGTGCAGTTCGATCGGCGCCTTGTAGCGATCCTTGTAAGCCTGCTCGAACGCCTTGCCACCCGGCATCTGCGCCACCGCCAGGCCCGGCTCCAGGGCAATCACGCCCTCGCCTTCGTTCTGCGCCAGTTGCAGGAAGGTCTGGCTGACAAACCCACCGGCCCCCATCAGCGGTGCCTTGATGCCCAGTTGCTTGATACGCCTGGCCAAAGGCGCGGCCTGGGAATCGACGCCACCAAAGAAAATCAGGTCCGGGTTCTGGCTGCGGATATTGGTCAGCACTGCGCTGAAATCGATGGTCTTGTCGTCGACGTATTCACGAGACACCACCTTGGCGCCACCGGCCTCGATGGATTTGACGAACTGGTCGGCCAGGCCCTGGCCGAATGCGGTGCGGTCGTCGATCACCGCAATGCGCCGGGCCTTGAGGGTGTTCAAAGCATAGTCGCCGGCCACCTGGCCGCCATCGTCGTCATGGCCCATGATCCGGAAGCTGGTGTCGAAGCCCTGCTGGGTATACGCGTGCCCGGTAGCAACCGGGGCGACTTGCGCGATACCTGCATCGTGATAAACCCGCGCCGCCGGAATGCTGGTGCCGGTGTTCCAGTGGCCGACCACGCCCACCACGCCTTCGTCCACCAGGCGCTGGGCCACGGTGACGGCGGTGCGCGGGTCGGACTGGTCGTCCTCGGACAGCAGCTTGAAGGTCACCGCCTCACCGTTGATTTTCGGGTGCTTGGCGTTGGCCGCGTCGATGGCCAGTTGCGCGCCGTTTTCCAGGTCCTTGCCGATCCGCGCCGACGGGCCGGTCAACGGCCCGGCCAGGCCGATCAATACGGTCTGGTCGGCCTGGGCCATGGCACTCGCCAGGCTGCTCAAGGCCAGGCCGATCACTAGGGTGTGCTTGAAAGTCTTCATCAGTGGTTCCTGTTTCTTTACGGGCTGGTCGGAACACGCCGGGCGTCCGGTAGCGTCAGGGTTGATTCATTCACCGAGGTAGGCACTGCGCACCTCGGGGTGGTCGAGCAATTCATGGGACGGGCCAGTGAGGCTGATGCGCCCGGTGTCCATCACATAGGCACGGTCGGTGACCTGCAGCGCGAGCCGGGCGTTCTGCTCCACCAGCAGCAGGGTCATGCCCTGGCGGCACACGTCGTCGATCACCTGGAAAATCTTCTCCACCATGATCGGCGCCAGGCCCATGGACGGTTCGTCCAGCACCAGCAAGCGCGGCTTGGAGAGCAGCGCCCGGGCCAGCGCGAGCATCTGTTGCTCGCCACCGGAGAGCAGGCCGGCGGACTGCTGCAGGCGCTCCTCCAGACGCGGGAAGTGCTCGAACAACTGGCGGATCTCGCGGTTCACCTGCTCGGTGTCACGACGCAGGAAGGCTCCGGCCTGGAGGTTTTCCAGGACGCTCATGCGCGCAAAGATCCCGCGCCCTTCCGGTACCATCGCAATGCCCTGGCGCAGCAATTGGTCCGGCGCCTGGCCGAGGATCGAACGCCCGGCGAAGTGAATCTGCCCCGCCGCTGCCGGCAGCAATCCGGTCAGGGCCTTGAGGCTGGAGGTCTTGCCGGCACCGTTGGCGCCGATCAACGTCACTCGCTCGCCTTCGCCGATGTGTAAATCCAGGGACTTGACCGCTTCGATGGCGCCGTAGCGCACCTGCAAGCCGTCGACTTTCAATAAAGGTTCAGACATGGGCGCTGGCTCCCAGATAGGCCTGGATCACCGCCGGGTCGCGGCGCACCTCGGCAGGCGCGCCCACCGCGATCACCTGGCCGTAATCGAGCACGCTGATGCGGTCGCACACCCCCATCACCAGCTTCACGTCATGCTCGATCAGCAGCAGCGTGTGGCCGTCGTCGCGGATCTTTTCCAGCAGGCCGCGCAGTTGCACTTTCTCGGCAGCGTTCATCCCGGCGGCCGGCTCGTCGAGGGCCAGCAAACGTGGTTCAGTGGCCAGGGCCCGGGCGATTTCCAGGCGGCGTTGGTGGCCGTAGGACAGGCTGTCGGCGCGGTAATTGGCGAACCCCGCCAGCCCGACATACGCCAACAGGCGATGGGCATGGGCGCGGGTTTGCGCTTCTTCTTCCCGGGCTCGACGATGGCGACTCAAGGCGGCCCACACGCCATTGCGGGTGCGCACATGGCGGCCGACCATGACGTTTTCCAACGCGCTCATGGTGTTGAACAGGCGGATATTCTGGAAGGTCCGGGCGATGCCGGCCTGGGCCACCTGGTGCACGCTGGCCGGCTTGTAGTCCTCGCCGTCGAGCTGGAAGCGCCCGGAGTCCGGGGTATACAGGCCGGTCATCACGTTGAAGAAGGTGGTTTTGCCGGCGCCATTGGGGCCGATCAAGCCATAGATCTCCCCAGGCTGGATGCTCAGGCTCACGTCGGTGAGCGCCGCCACGCCGCCGAAGCGCTTGTTCACCTGGTCAATCTGCAACAGCGGCTGATTCATCGCGCCACTCCTTTTGGCCACAGGCCTGCCGGTCGATAGAGCATCGCCAGGATCAGCGCGAGCCCGTAGAACAACTGACGAATGATTTCCGGGTCCACCAGCACCTGGCCAAACAGCGCCTGCTGCAACGGGCCCATGCTCGCGCGCAAGGCTTCGGGCAACGCCGCCAGCAATACGCAGCCGAGAATCACCCCCGGGATATGGCCCATGCCGCCGAGCACCACCATCGCCAGCACCGCGATGGACTCATTGAGAGTGAAGGACTCCGGCGAGACAAAGCCCTGGAACGAGGCGAACAACGCCCCGCTCACGCCGCCAAACCCGGCACCGATGGCAAACGCCAGCAGCTTCAAGCGCAAGGTGTTGACGCCCATGGCCTGGGCCGCTTCCTCATCTTCACGAATCGCCACCCAGGCCCGCCCGATGCGCGAACGCTCCAGGCGAATGCAGGCAAACAGGATCAGCACCACCAGCGCGGCGAACAGGTAGTAGTACAGATAGACCGAAGGCAGGCGCAGGCCGAACAGCTCCTGGGTGCGCCCGAGGTTGATCCCCAGCAGGTTGACCGGGTCGACCTGGGAAATACCTTTGGGCCCGTTGGTGATGTTCACCGGGCGATCCAGATTGCGCAGCAGGATGCGGATGATTTCACCAAAGCCCAGGGTCACGATGGCCAGGTAATCGCCGCGCAGGCGCAAGGTCGGTGCGCCCAACAACACGCCAAAGCCCGCCGCCAGCAACGCGGCCAAGGGCAGGATCAACCAGATCGAGGTGTGCATGCCCGCCGGCAACAACGCAAGTAGCGCCGGGAATTGCTGCAACAGATGCGGCGAGGACAGCAACGCGGCGAGGTACGCGCCCACTGCGTAGAACGCGATAAAACCCATGTCCAGCAGCCCGGCGTAACCCACGACGATGTTCAGGCCCAGGGCCAGCATGATGTACAGCAAGGCGAAATCGAGGGTGCGCACCCAGGTATTGCCACCGGCATGCCCGACAATCCAAGGCGCCAGCACCAGCGCCACGGCGAACAATACAAGGCCAAAGCTGGCGCGCTGGCGGGAGGTATTCAGGACACTCATGCGCGGGTCGCCAGTCGTTCGCCCAACAGCCCCGAAGGACGAAACACCAGCACCGCGATCAACACGATAAAGGCAAACACATCCTGGTAATTGCTGCCGAACACACCCTGGGTGGCAGCGCCCAGGTAGCCGGTACCCAGGGCCTCGATCAACCCCAGCAGCAGGCCGCCAAGCATCGCGCCCTTGAGGTTGCCGATGCCGCCCAATACGGCTGCGGTGAACGCCTTGATGCCCGGCAGGAAACCCATGTAGAAATGCGCGCTGCCGTAGTTGCTCGCCATCATGATTCCGGCCAATGCCGCCAGGGCGCCGCCAATGGCAAAGGTCAGCACGATGATGCGATTCGGGTTGATGCCCATCAGGCTCGCCACCTGCGGGTTCTCGGCCACGGCGCGCATGGCCCGACCAAAGCGTGTGCGTTCCACCAACACCAGCAGCGCGACCATTACCGACAGTGCGACGGCAATGGTGGTCAGGGCGGTAGCGTTGGTGATCGCCGGATGCGCCGAAGCTCCCGCGAGCACTTCAATCGGTTCCAGCGGCAGCAGTTGCGGGAACATCTGCGGGTTACGCGTCCACACCAGCATGGCGACGGTTTGCAGCAACAACGACACCCCGATGCCGCTGATCAATGGCGCCAGGCGCGGCGCATTGCGCAGGCGCCGGTAAGCGACCCGCTCAATCAGCACCGCGAGTACCGCGCAGAACGCCATGGCAATCACAGTGGCTGCCAGCAGCACCAGCACCGGCGGCATCGCCGGCCATGTCACCTGCAACAGGCGAATCACCGAGAGGCCCACCAAAGCGCCAATCATCAACACATCGCCATGGGCAAAGTTGATGATCCGCAAAATGCCGTAGACCATGGTGTAACCCAAGGCCACTAGCGCGTAGAGACTGCCCGTCATCAAACCATTGAGCAGTTGCTGGATAAACGCATCCATGGAAACCATCGACCTCACTACTGACGAGGGCGGCACACTAAGCATCTATTCTGTTTTTATCAAATATCAGATATTCATATGGTTATGTCAAACGCATAAAGCGCTATAACCGCCATAAATGCGGCATTTATGGCTCTTTATTTGCCATCTCACTTAGTATTTAATTCAACACATGAATAATTTAGAACAGTTAGCCAATGACCCGCCGTTGCGTGCCGTGCGCACCTTCGAAGCGTTTGCCCGCCATGGCGGAGTGAATTCCGCTGCCCGCGAGCTGGACGTGTCGCCCTCCGCCGTCAGCCATCAACTGCACCTGCTGGAAAGCTTTCTGCAGCAAGCGCTGACCTTGCGCCAGGGCCGCAACCTGGTGCTCACCGAAGAAGGCCGCGAGTACTACCGCGCAATTCGCTCGGCCTTCGCCGTACTGCGCAGCGCCACCGAACACGTGCGGGAAAAAAGCGCCACACGCCAGGTCACCATCAGCCTGATCCCGCTGTTCGGCATCAACCTGTTCATCCCGCGCCTGGCACAGTTCCTCAAGGACCACCCGGCGCTGGACATCAACGTCACCTACGCCAACCACCGCAGCTACCCCAGCGACGCTGCCGATTTATCGATCCGCTTCGGCACCGGGCACTGGCCGGGGTACCACAGCGAGCCGCTGATTTCCGGGGCGGTGACGCCGTATTGCAGCCGCGCATTCCTGGAGCAACACGGGCCGATCGACACACCTGAGGCGCTGAGTGAATTACCGCTGTTGCACGACGAAGAGCGCGGCACCTGGAGCCAATGGTTCCAGGCCGCCGACGTGCATCACGGGACCGCGTTGAATGGTTTGCTGCTGGAGGATGGTCAGTTGGCGCTGACGGCCACGCTGACCGGATTGGGCTGCTCACTGCTGCGCGCGCGACTGGTGGCGCCGCATGTGGCAAATGGGGAGTTGGTGAAGCTGTTTGATCTACAGGTCGATGATGGCCGCCAGTACTACCTGTGCCGGCGGGCCAACAGCGAGTTGTCGAGCGAGGGGAATCACTTGTACGACTGGATCAAGAACAACCTTGCGGGAACCTGAAAACACCGCAGATCCAATGTGGGAGCGGGCTTGCTCGCGAATGCGGTGGTTCAGCCAGCACATGTATCGACTGACCCACCGCATTCGCGAGCAAGCCCGCTCCCACATTTTTGTGTGCGTTTCAATTCAGAATGGAGTCAGCTGCCGTTCCCGCCATGCGCCTCTTCAAAGAAGTAATCCTTCCAGCTCCCCGCCTTGTTCTTCAACACGCCCAACTCCTGCAATTTCTCGGCATAGATATAGGTACGCTGCGGCACGATGGTGAAGTCGATTTCCGGGTCCTGGACAATCTTCTCCACCAGCGCCAGCGGTAGCTTCGACTGCTCTACACGAATGTAAGCCTGGGCAGCTGCCGGCCTGTCGGCCTTGATGATTTTCTCGGCCTCGGCCAACGCGTCATAGAACGCCTTGTAGGTCTTGGGGTTCTCGTCGTGGAATTTCTCGGTGGTGTACAGCACATTGAACGTCGCCGGGCCGCCGAGAATGTCGTAGGAACTCAGCACCTTGTGCACCTTGGGATTCAACAACTCCTGATACTGGAACGGCGGGCTGGAAAAATGCGCGTTGATCTCCGAACCGCCGGCAATCAACGCGGCGGTCGCGTCCGGGTGCGCCAGGCTGATGGAGATATCATCGAACTTCTTGTAGTTGTCGTTCCCGAACTGCTTGGCGGTTTCAATCTGCAAGGTACGCGACTGAAAACCCACACCGGCGGCCGGTACGGCGATGCGGTCTTTTTCGCTGAAGTCCTTGAGGGTCTTCACATCCGGGTTATTGGTCAGCAGGTAGTTGGGCATCGAGCCCAGCGAGGCGATGGCCTTGACGTTCTGCTTGCCCTTGGTGCGGTCCCACAGCGTCAGCATCGGCGGCACACCTGCCGACACCACGTCCAGCGCGCCGGCCAGCAGCGACTCGTTCATCGCGGTGGCGCCGGAGATACTGTTCCACTCCACCTTGATGTCCAGGCCCTGCTCCTTGCCGTGTTTCTCGATCAGGTTCTGGTCACGAACCACGTCGAGGATCAAGTAGCCGATGCCGAATTGCTGGGCGATGCTGATCTTGCCTTCGGCGTGTGCACCAAGGCTGAGGAGCGCACTGGCTGCTGCCAGGAGCGTCAGGGTGGGTCGTTTTATTATCATGAGAACGCTGCCGCGAGGTTGAGAAGGGTTGCGAGCGTAGCGGCCCACGTACAGTGCGAAAAAGAATATCGCGATCTATGGATATACGAAAAACACTGCCCTCCGGCGCTGCTATATTGCGCGCCTGTGCCTGATGTCATCCCCGGAGCCACTCTGCATGCTGCGCACCAACCTCAACGAGATGCTGATCTTCATGGCGGTGGTCGATGGCGCCAGCTTCGTCGCCGGTGGGCAGGCGATGGGCCTGACGCGCTCGGCCGCCGGCAAAGCCGTGGCGCGCCTGGAGGACAGCCTTGGTGTGCGCCTGTTGAACCGCACCACCCGCACCTTGAGCCTCACCGACGAAGGCCGCGCGCTGTATGACCAGGGTCTGGAGATCCTCGCCGCAGTGGACAACGCCCAAAGCCGCATCGGCCAGCCCACCGGGGTACCGCGCGGTTTATTGCGGCTTACGCTGCCCGATGCGTTCGGGCGCAAGGTGTTGCTGCCGTTGTTGAAGAAATACCTGCACGCGTGGCCCGAGGTGCAGGTGGAAGTCAGTTTCAGCGACCGCACCGCCGATATCGTCGAGGACGGCTTCGACCTGGCCATCCGCATCGGCAGCGCCAACACCGACCGCCAGTTGGTGTCCCGGGTGGTCGCTCGTTATCAGGCGCTGCTGTGCGCCGCACCGGACTATCTCGCCGAGCGCGGCATACCCCGCGACATGGACGCCCTCGCCCACCACGACTGCCTGTATTTCAGCAGCCGCACGCGCAAGCAAAGCTGGCGCTTTCGCGAATCGGACGGCACCTGGGTCAAGGCGTACGGGCGCAACCGCCTGCGCCTGGACAGCGGCGAAGCACTGCGCGACGCTGCCGTGTCCGGGCTGGGCATCGCCTTGCTGCCGGACTTCGTGGTGGCCGAGGACCTGGCTGCCGGGCGCCTAGTGCCCGTGTTGCCCAACCTGGACGCGGGAGACGTGGAGATTCTGGCGATGTACCCGAGCAAACGCTTCCTGGAGCCTCGGGTACGGCGCTTTATCGACCTGATGGTGGATGAGCTGGCGGGCTGATCAGTCGGCGTGGGCAATCACCTTGATCTCGACGACCTGTGCATCGGACGCCAGGTAATTCACGCCGACCAGGGTCGCGGCCGGGCGATGCTCACCGATGTATTCTTTCCACACATTGACCACCGCTTCAAAATCGCGCTTGGCATGCACCAGGAAGAAATCCACAGCGGCAATGTTCGAGCGGCCAACGCCGAAGCCGGCCAGTACATGGTCGAGGTTCTCCAGTGTCTGGCGGGTCTGGGCGGCGGCATCACCGTCAACGAACTCACCTTCCAGGGTGTGAGAAAACTGCCCGGCAATATAGATCGTGCCATTGACGCGGTAGCCCTGGCTGACGCTGTTGCCCTCTTCCCATGAAACGCCGTGGTTGTAGATCGTGGATTTGCTGCTCATGTCGGTTTCCTTGGGCGATGATTTAAGGAAACTGTAACAAGGGCATTGGCGAATGGACGTCCCCACTGAGGCGACCAAAAACTACCCGCCCACGCCCTTCGGCTGGTATCGTGCCGCCCTTGAAAAAACCGCTGCGAGGAAATGGACCTTGAACACTGACGAAAAAATGACCGGGGACCTGTTCGAGGTGGATAAGCGCCTGTCACTCAAGCCCGTGGTGGACTTCAACAACTACCTGCGCAGTGCCTTCGGCGATGGCCCCTGCACCTGCATCCGCTGCGTCGCCAGCGAGGGCAGCGAGGCCGGCTACGAGTTTCAGCACACCTTCGATTTCGACGGCAAAAAAAACCACCGTCGCTTCGCCTCCACCGCCGGCAGCGACGTGCTGTTGATACTGAAGAAAGCCTGGTTGTCTTACACCAAGGCCGAGCTGCCGTTGAGCGGCGCGCTGGCGCTGGACACGGTGAAGGAATTTGTCGAGCCGCAGCTGCACAAGCGCGTGGCGCCGCTGTTCCTGGCCAGTGGGTTGGTCAAGGATGTGGAAGGTGAGTTGCGGATGCAGCCGCAGGCCGCGGGCTGATCATCGACGGCTACCGCTAGATGTGCTGCCAGTTCTTGTAGACAAATTCCAGGCTGTAGCCGTCGGGATCCAGCACGTTGGCCGCGTAGTAGTTCGGGTCATAGTGCAATCGTGCCCCAGGGGTTCCATTGTCGACGGCGCCCGCGTTCATCGCCGCCAGGTAAGCCGCATCGACCTCGACCCGGCTGCCGGCGACGAATCCCACATGCACCGCCCTGCCCCCGACCGCGCCCTCGCGCAACCAGAAGAAGATCCGCCCGTTCGCGCCGAACCCCTTGAGGTCCGGGTGGCCCGGCGGACCGTCCTTGCCGTCGTAGTCGTGGCGCGTGGTGATGCCCAGCGGCGCAAGTGCAGCACGGTAGAAATCAATCGAGCGTTGTATGTCGCTGACCGACAAAAACAGATGATCCAGCATAGTTCAGCCTCGCTTTTCAGATGAGGTAACCGCCCGCGACCTCGATCGTCTGGGCATTGATCCAGCGGCCTTCGTCAGACAGCAACATAGCGATCACACGCGCCACGTCCTCTGGCTCCCCAACCCGACCAAGGGCGGTTTGTGCAGCCAGCAGCGCTTCGAACTCATCATTGAGCCCGCCGCCCAGTTCGGTACGGATGGCTCCCGGAGAGACGGCATTTGCACGAATCTGCCGCTCGCCAAACTCCTTGGCCATGTAACGGGTGAGTACATCCAGCGCGCCCTTGAAGGCTGCGTAAGGTGCTACGCCAGCGGTGGCGACGCGAGTTGTCGCGCTGGTCAGGTTGACGATGCAGGCGTGGGCTTGCAGCAGCGGTAACAGGGCTTGAGTCAGGAAAAACGGCCCTTTGAGGTGCACATTCAGCAGGCCGTCGAACTGAGCCTCGGTGACCGATTCCAGGGGATTGAACAGTCCATAACCGGCGTTATTCACCAGGCCATTCAACCCACTCACACCCCAGGTGGCCGATAACGCCTGCTTTACCGCCTCGCCAAAACCTTGGAAGGAACTGATGTCGGCCACGTCCAATGGCAGCGCGACCGCCTTGCCGCCCGACGATACGATTCGCTGCACAACCGCCTGGGCGGCCTCTGGATGACTGTTGTAGGTCAGGATCACGCCCATGCCTTGCCGGGCACACAGTTCTGCGGTGCTGGCGCCAATGCCACGGCTGCCGCCGGTAATGAGGATAACGCCCATGTGTGGCTCCACTGCTTGCTCAAATGAGTCACCACAGTAGGCTTGCGCGCCTGCGCCGACGCAGCCGTTCCTGCTCGAAACCTGCCTGTTTCTGCTTTTTGCTTGCACAGGGCACACCTGGGCGCTCAGCATGCCCGGCATGAACACACAACTGATCGAACTGCGTACCCTGGCCGCCAAGGCTGAAAACCGTCGCACTGAAACCGGCATCCCGCGAGTGGCCATGGTCCAGGGCGCGATTCCCGAGCACATGCTGGCCGCGGTGTACGACCCGATGATCAACCTGATCCTGCAGGGCAGCAAATCCATGACGGTGGGTGATCGCACGCTGCGATACGACCCGGCGACCTATTTCGTGATGTCCATCGAACTGCCCGCCGTGGGCACCGTGCACCCGGCGGTGACCGGCGAACCCTACCTGGCGGTCAGCCTGACCCTCGACCCGACGGTACTCGCGACGCTGCTGAGCGACTTGCCCAAACCTGCCGGGCGCTACGACCACGATGCGGGTTTTTCGGTGGCCGCCGTCACCCCCGAACTGATGGACGCCTGGCTGCGCATGCTGCGGCTGATGGGCAACCCTGAGGCGATCACAGCCCTCGCACCGGTATACGAGCGCGAGATCCTCTACCGCGTATTGCAAGGCCCCCACGGCTGGATGCTGCGTGAAATCGCCGCGCCGGACACCGCCATGGCCCGGGTGAGCCAGGCCATCCAGTGGATCCGCCGAGACTTCGCCGAACCGATCCGGGTCGAAGCCCTGGCACAGAAAGCCGCAATGAGCGTGTCGGCCTTTCACCGCCACTTCAAGGCCGTCACCAACCTGAGCCCGTTGCAGTACCAGAAGCGCGTGCGCCTGCTACAGGCGCGCACGCTGATGGTGGGCGGCGCCAGGAACGTCACCAGCGCCGCCTTCGAAGTCGGCTATGAAAGCGCCACTCAGTTCAGCCGCGATTACGCCCGGGTGTTCGGCCTGCCGCCGGCTCGCGATGCCGCGCGAATCCTCGGAGAAAACCGGAGCCCGAAGGCACGCTGACTACAACGTGCTAGCCTGCCATCGCACGCCCCCACGACAAGGAGTTGCCGATGGCCGAGCCAAGCAAAAAGATGAGCCTGATGGGCCTGACCACCCTGGTGGCGATCAACATGATGGGCTCGGGCATCATCATGCTCCCCGCCAGCATGGCGCAGTTGGGCGCGATCTCGCTGCTGTCGTGGCTGATCACCGCCGTGGGCTCGATGGCGATCGCGTACTGCTTTGCCCAGTGCGGCCTCTTCTGCACCCGCACGGGCGGCATGTCGGCCTACACCGAAGAGGCCCACGGCAAGTCCGGGTTCTTCCTCTGTTCGTTCCTGTATTTCCTGTCGCTGATCATCGCCAACGTGGCGATTGCGATTTCGGCGGTGGGCTACCTGTCGTCCTTCATCCCGTGGCTGGGCAGCGGCCCCATCCCCTTGTTCATCGGCACCCTCGGGCTGATCTGGCTGACCACCGTGGCCAACTTCGGCGGGCCGCGCCTGACCGGGCGGATCGGCGTGATCACGGTGTGGGGCGTGATCATTCCCGTGGCGGGCTTGAGCGTGATCGGCTGGTTCTATTTCAAGACGGAGGTGTTCAGCGATGCCTGGAACCCCAACCAACTGCAACTGTGGGATGCGATTGGCGCGAGTATCCCGCTGACCCTCTGGGCCTTCCTCGGCATGGAGTCCGCTGCCCAGGGCTATGACGCGGTGGAAGACCCCAAGCGCACCGTGCCGCTGGCCTGCCTGCTGGGCACCCTCGGCGCGGCACTGGTGTATGTGCTGTCGACCACAGTGATTCAGGGCATCGTGCCCAACGCTGAACTGGCCGAGTCTTCTGCGCCGTTTGCCCTGGTGTATGCGCAGATCTTCACGCCGCTGGTGGGCGACATCATCATGGCGCTGGCGGTGGTGGCGTGTATTGGTTCGCTGTTGGGCTGGCAATTCACCTTGGCGCAAACGGCCAAGATGTCGGCGGACCAGCGTCTGTTTCCGCGCTTCTTCAGCCGGGTCAGCCGCGCCCACGCGCCGGTGTTGGGGCTGATTGCCTGCGCGGCGTTGCAGAGCTTGATTGCCTTGTCGACCATCTCGCCCACAGCCAGTGCGCAGTTCGGCAAGTTGGTGAACCTGGCGGTGGTGACCAATTTGATTCCTTACGTCACCGCGCTGACCGGGCTGCTGGTGATGATGCACAAAGCGCGGGTGGCGGCGGTGGTGTATGCGCGCAATACCACGGTGTTGCTGATTGCCGTGGGGTATTCGCTGTATGCGATTTACGCGTGTGGTGAGGAGGCGGTGTTTGGTGCGACGCTGGTATTGGCGTTTGGGTATCTGTTGTATGGTTTTTTGGCGCGGCGGTTTATCACGGCCAGTGGCGGGTGAATATCCGTTATTTTGGTGATGGCTTGTATCGGTTCCGCTCTTACAGCGGCTCACTTTTGAACAGCGCAAAAGTAAACAAAACGCTCTTGCCCCACCACTCGGCTCCTCGCTTAGGCTCGGAGTGCCCAAGATCAAGATCAAAAGCAGATCAAGAGCACAGCGGCCTACCGGCCGGCTTGAGTGTTGAAGAGCAAAATCAAAAGCTAAAGCGGGCACGGTCCACTGTAGGAGCTGGCTTGCCGGCGATGGCATCAACTGGGTGTACCTGATGTACCGAGGTGTCTGCATCGCAGGCAAGCCAGCTCCTACAGAAAAACAGAACCACCCCCACCCGTAGCAGCTGTCGAGCGCCAGCGAGGCTGCGTGCTTTTGATCTTGATCTGCGGGCCCCATTAACCACGATGGCCGCAAGTAGGCACGGTGGAGCGGGTAAATCGGCAAGGATGCCGATTTAGCCGCGCCGGGCCATGGATGGCCCGTCGCGGCGGCCCGCGGAGCCTTGCCGGAGTGCGGGCATGCCGAGCCTAAGCGAGGCACCGAGTGGTGGGGCAAAGCGTTTTTTGGTTACTTTTTTAGGCGTTTGTAAAAAAGTGACCCGCTGTAAGAGCGGAACCATAAGTAGCCGTTACCGAAGGAACGGATATGTACTCAATCAATCAATCAAACCACTCCCCCCGCTCAAGAAACGTATTCCGAATCATCTCCACCACCCACCCCACCTCCAGCGGATGCCGCACATCAGCACTCACCCCCATCCAGACCTGCCGCTGCATCCCCTCCAGAAATACCCCATCCAACGCCGTCAACCCACGATCAAAACAACTCATATACCGCGGCAACAACCCAATACACGCACTGCACCGAATCATCTCCAGCATCAGCGGATACGCTTCCACCCGCACTACCCCCGCCAGCCGCTGCTCCACCAGGCTATTCCACGGCCGCAGCGCCTCCACCTGCCGGTCCGGCTGCCACTGCACCAACATATAATCCGCAAGGTCTTCAATGCTGTCCGGCCGCACCGCCAACCGCGAATACCGCTTGGCAATATGCGGCGAATAATCCAACCGCGCCAACACCTCTGGCGCCCCAATGGCAAAACTCGGCCCCGCCCCCGGCGAATCCATCCCCGACAACCACACCACCACATCCGCATCCAGCGCCTGCAACCCCAACTCGCTGTCGATGGAAATGATCTCCAGCCGCACACTCGCATTGCGCCGCAACAGGGCAATCAGGTCCCGCCCCAGAATGTCATGCAGGATCGACTCGGCAACCGCCAGCCGAATCAACGGCTGCTCCAGCACCGGCAAGCGTCGCTCATGCGCCAGGGCAATCAACTGCGCCTGCAACTGCTGCCCTTCACGACTCAGGGCCAGGACATTGCCCTGATAGCTGAACAGCGAACGCCGCAGTTGCTCTTCCAGCTGCGCCAGGCGCTTGCGCAACTGCGTGGCCTTGATATTGAGGCTGCGAGCCGCCTGCATGAAACACCCACAGCGGGCGCTGATCAGGAAATACTGCGCCACCTCGGGCTCGATGGCGGCCGCCAGGGCCAGCCAGGCCTCGCGGGATTCGGTCGACGCACGATAAGGCGCGACGCCGTGGGGTACAGCCGGTTCAACAAATACCATGGGAGACTCCCTGTCTTGTGGGTACTGTGCATCCAATGCGGTGATACGGTTTTACTCCAGTACCTTATTCAGCTCGGCGCCATCGATACTCAAGGTCGCGGTATTGAGCATGCCTTCCAGGTAGGCCTTGGCAATCTGCTCCTGGCGTTGCGCACGCAAGGCCTCGGTCAAGCGGCCACGCAGTTCATCCAGCGTGGCGGTGCGCGCCGGTTGTTGCCCAGTGAGTTTGAGCACGTGAAAACCCGCCGCACTCTGCACCGGCTCCGACACCCCGCCCGTCTTGAGCCGCGCCACCACACCGCGCATTTCAGGCACCAGTTGCTGCAATGGCTGCATCCCGGAATCGCCACCGCGCCGGGCGCTGTCGGGGTCCTGGGAATACTGGCTGGCCAGGGCGGCAAACTCGCCCGGCGAGGCCTGCGCCTTGCGGCTCAACTCCTGGGCCTGGCGGCGCACATTGTCGACGGTTTGCGGGTCGCTCACGGCCAGGAAAATCTGGCTGACCTGGTACAACGGCGGCGTCACCCATTGTGCCTTGCCGCTGTCATAGGCTTGCTGCAGTTCGGCGGCGCTGGGGTAATCCGTCGGCACCTGGCTGACCGACAACATGTAGTCGCGAAACACGATCTGCTCGGTGGCGGCGCGGGTCTGTTGCTCCACCTCCGGGCGCTGCCGCCAGCCCTGGGCATCGGCCTGTTCAAGCACGGCCTTTTGCGCCAGGCGCGAACGCAGCCAGGTTTCCAGGGCGCCACGGTTGCCACGCAACTGCTCGCGGGTTTCCACCGGCAAGGCGGCCAACACCGACTTGAGTTCGGCGAGGTCGATCTGCTGGTTGCCCAGGCGCGCCACCGCCGGGCCGCCCTTCACGGCCAGCGGTGCAGGCTGCTGGGCTGCGACCGGGTCACTGCCCGGCCGCAGGCTCAACCCCACCGCGACCGCCAGCACCACCAGGGCGCCAGCGCCGACCACCAGGGTTGGTTTCTTCACAGGGCAGGCGCCTCTTCACGGGCATCGACGGCAGGCGCGGCGTCGGCCTGGGCTTGAAGCTGGGCGGCTTGCTGGCTGTATTCACGCAGGTAGACGATGAATTCCTGCAGCAGGCGATCCCACAATTCCAGCTGATTGCGCAAGTACGGCGCACCCACGCCGGCGGCCACCACGTCCATCTCCATCAGCAGGAACTCACCCTGCAACGACAACCGCGCAAAACGTCGGGAAGCGTTCCAGACCTGGGCCAGCCCCTCGGGCAATTCGCCCTGCACCCGCAGCGCGCAGCTGTAGGTGAAGTCCACGTAGCTGCCCTGCTCTGCCGCCGGGTTGCCGAAACGCACGGCGAAGCCGATGCCCTGGCTTGCGCTGAGCAATTGCACGATGCCGTTCTGCTCGGTCTGGTTGACCCGGTAGCCGGCTTCCTGCAGCAGCTCGGTCAAGGCTTGCGGGGTCACGCTGGTGATCAGTTGTACGTCGCTCATAGGGGTCTCTTCCTTGTCGATCAATGATTAGTGACGGTCTGTGGAGCATCGAACCGATTAAGGTAAAGGCCGTCACCAAAACCCTGGGCGAGTTCCTCGAACTTGACCCGGGTGCTGCTGGCGAACGGTTGGCGGATGCTCATCACGTCGGCCACGTCGATTTTTTCGTAGGCCGTCAGCAACTGCTGGGCCACGTCGTACATCTGTTGATTCTTGACTGAACATTGCTGCACTTGTGTGTCACGTTCCGTGAGTTGCGCCTGCAAGCGTGCGCGCTCGGTTTCTTTGCCCCGGGCGATTACCAGCAAGTCTTCATAGGCTTTCTTGAACTTGCCCACCTGCTCATTGCTCGCGGCCACCTGGGCCTGGGCCTGGCTGTGCAGACTCTGTTGCTGGCCCACCAGTTGCTCGGCCACGCCACGGGTCTTTTCCAGTTCGGCGGTCAGTTGCTTGACCTGCGCCTGGGCCTGCTTGGCCTGGGTTTCGGCGGCGATGCGTGCGGCACTGGCCTGGGCCTGCTCGCTTTGCAGCGCCTGCAACTGCTGGGTGGTGCTGCGCAGCTGAGTGCGCAGGCGCTCCTCCATGCCTTCAGCCGAAGCGCCGGTGGTGACGAGCAGTAGAAGCAGGCCGCAAATTCGCGTGTTCATGAGCTTTCTCCGGCGCATCAGAAGCGCGTGTTGAGTTCCAGTTGCATGACATCCACTTCAAACGGCGCGCCATACACTTCGGAGGCGCTGAGCCAACGGGCACTGGCGTAGATGTTCTTGTCGAGGCCGTAGTTGGCACCGATGAAATAGCCCTTGGCGTTGGTGCCGCCGAGGTGGAACGAGGAGTCGTTGAAGCCGTCCGGCAAGGCATCCGGCTGGATGTATTTGTAGCCGGCCAGCACGTTCCAATCGCCCTTCTTGCGCATCTCCAGCGCACTGCCGAGGGTGAACTGCACCAGCAGCGCATTGCCGCCACTTTCAAACTGGCCGTCGCTGTTGAGGTTGTTGACGATCTGGCCTTCGCTGCGCTTGAGCATCTCGCCCTTGTCGTAGGCCAGGTTGTGGATGAAGTTGGTCTGGCTGCGCAGCTTGAGGTCTTCCGGCAGCTCGCTGTCCCAGGCCAGGTTGAGGTCCAGCACGTTGAACTTGGACGCCAGGCCGACGAATTGCGGTTGCGGGGTCAGGCCAGGCGTTGCCGGGTTGGGGGTGATGTCTCGCAGCAGGAACACGCTGTTGCCCTTCTGCATGAAGGCCAGGCGCGTGCCATCGGTATCGCACGCCGGCTGGCCGGCCCACGGCGAGCAAGGGCTGGAGCGTTCGCCCTGGATATCGCCGAAGTGGTAGTAGGCCATCGAGCCCTTCAGGCTGTTGCTGCGGTTGATCTTCCAGTCGGCGCCGATCTGCCCGCCGAACAGCCATTTGTTTTCGCTCTCGTCCTTGTCGAAGCCGTTGGTGGTGGCGGTGTCGGGGCTGTATTCCACCGGGAACGCGCCGAGGGTGCCGAACAGGCCCCAGTCGCTGTTGAGCTTGTGGTTGAAGATCGCCGCCACACCGTCGAAGTTGAGGTCGCCGGAATACATCATGTCGGTGGAATAGAACGGGTTGGCAAAACGTCCGGCGGTCAGGGTCATGTAGTCGGTGGTCTTCCAGGTGAGGTAGCCCTGGTCGAGCCAGATGTCTTTCTTGCCGAAGCCGCCGCCCAGGGTCTGGGTGGTGGACACCGGGTTGTTGTCGTTGCCGGTGCCGAGGCGGATGCCGGCGGTCCATTCCGGCGAGATCACGGCTTTCATGCCCAGGCGGGCGCGCAGGCGGAACAGGTTCTCGCGGTCTTCGCGGGTGTTGAGCAGCGGCGGCAATTTGGTGTTGGTGTTCTTGTTCACGTCGTAGGGGCCGCTGTCGTTGAGCTTGGCGTAATCGACGATTTCATTGCTGTTGTTGCCCGAGAAATAGCGCGACTCATCCCGCAGGCGAATATCGCCGTCGAAGCTGATGCGCGAGACCCACTCCGGGAACGTGTTGGGCTGGGCCCAGTTTTCCTGCTTGGCGGTGGCCATGACCTCGGCCTTGACCTGGTCGCGAATCTGGTCGCGCACCGCGGCCGGCACGTACTGCACCCGCACATCGCCGGGGGCCGCAGTTGGACCTGCCGCTACTGCCGTGGCGGTGCTGGCCTGACGTGCCTGCTGAGCCTCTTTTTCAGCCTGGGCGATCAGCCCGTCGGCCTGTTCCTGCTTGAGCACACCTTGCTGCACCAGCAGGCGGATCAGGTTGATCGTGGCGTTTTCCGAAGGCGCGGCGGCGGCCGTCGCCTGGCCGACCAGGGTCGCGATGACCATGCCGACCGCCAGGGTCAATCGATTCAGGTGGGAAATCATCTGCACACAACTCCTGTAGAAAACTGCAAAAAAGGGTTCGATCAATCCGGGCGCCGGCCCTTGAGGGACAGGCGTACCGGCAGGGTCATTGAGGCGGGTGTGCGTTCCTTCAGCCGCGGTGTGGCACGCAATGCGGCCAGCACCTGGGCGTCGGTGTCGGCGTCGCCGCTGGACTTGGCGAGCTCCACGCGCGTCACCTCGCCGTCTGCGCTCAGCCACAGGTCGGCCTGCACCGTGTAGGCCTTCTTGCGCAGCTCCGGGTCTTCCCGCAGCAGGCGCTGGAACACCCCGGCCAGGTACTGCTTGAACGTCCCGGTACCGAGCCCGCCACCACCGGAACCGGCCATGCCGCCGCCCTTGCCGGCACCGATGTTGAAACCGTCGGTACCGGACTGCGCGTCGCCGTCGATCTGCATCGGGTTGGCCAGGTCGTCCGCCGGTGAAGGCGGTGCTTCCTCCTCGGGCTTGACCTCGTCCGGGGTCGGCGTGGGCTCCGGCTCGGGGACTTTCTCCTGCACCTCGGGCTCCGGTTCCTTGGGTTTTTCCGGCGGCGGTGGTGGCGGTGGCGGCAACGGAATAATCGTCGGCACCTTGGGCGCTTCACGGCGCACGCCACTCATGTCATTGGCCCACTGCCAGAGAAACCAGGCAGCCACGGCGCCCAGCAGCAGGCCAATGCCCCACTTCAGCGGGCGCAATGGCGGCTTGTTCTTGAGGGGCGTCGGCGTGATCGGCATCTGTGCGGTCATGACTCAGCCCTGGCTCGGTTTGCCGGTGACCAGCCCGACCTGGGACAGCTCCAGGCGACGCAGCAGGTCGAGCACTTCGATGACCTTCTGGTACTGCACCATGGCGTCGCCGCGCACGATCACCGGGAAGTCCGGGTTCAGCGCTTTCTCGATGCGCAGGCGCTCTTCGAGTTCAGGCAAGGTCACCGGGTAAGCGTCGAGAAACACCTGGCCGCCATCGTTCACCGAGATGGCCTTGGTCTTGGCCTCGGACAGCGATACCGAAGCACTGGCCTTGGGCAGGTGGATCTGGATCCCCGAGACCTGGGCGGTGGCGGTGAGGATAAACATCACCAACACCACCATCAGCACGTCCACCAGGGGCGTGATGTTGATGCTGTCGACGGGTGCGTCATCGTCATCGTCGTGGGAGGCATTCACGGAAGCCATGCTGATTCTCCTCAGGCCGGGACGTGGGCGTGGTGGTCGCGACGGTGCGCCGCTTCACTGTGCTGGCTCTCGCCGTGCATCTCCGCCAGGCGGGTGATGAACTCGTCGACGAACACGCGCATGTCGGCGCTGACTTCCTTGTTGCGGGTAATCAGGCGGTTGTAGCCAAACAGCGCGGGGATCGCGACAAACAGGCCCATGGCCGTGGCCAGCAAGGCCGCCGCCATACCCGGGGCGATGGCGTTGATGTTCACGTCGCCGGCCATCGCCGTGCCGAGGAACACCACCATGATCCCCAGCACGGTGCCGAGCAGGCCGATATACGGGCCACCGGCAATCGCGTTGGAGAGGGTCGACAGCTTGGCGCCGAGCTGCTGGTTTTCCCGGGTACGCACGCCGTCCATGGAGCAGCGGATGGCTTCGATGGTGGCTGCCGAGACCGACGAGGTGTCGGCGCCCTGGGCGCGGCGAGTGCGGATTTCCTTGACCGCGACCCGGTACAGTCGCCACAGCGAGGAATGGGTCAGGCGCTCGGCCAGCAACGCGTCGTCGTAGTACATCTCCAGGCGCGTACCGATCTGTGCGAATTGCTCGCGGAAGATATCGTTGGCAGCACTCACGCGACTGACCTGGCGGTTCTTGCGGAGCATGATGAACCACGACTGGAACATCATCCCCACCAGCACCAGGATGATCACCCAGGCATCCACCGGCACCGCCTTGAGCAGGAACCCCAGGCTGCCGAAGCCGAAGCCCGACTGTTCTTCATCCACGCCATAGGCCACCAGTTTCGACTCGGCGCCCTGGGCCGTGGCATCGGCCAGCAACAGGGCTGCCGGGCGCGCGACCTTGGACAAGCGCAGTTCGTCCATGGCCCCGGTAAACGGCAGGTGCCCGCCGGCGGCTTCCGGCAAATCGGCACCGATGGCCAGTGGCGAATTGAACGCCGGCATCGCCACTGCGAGGGTCGCGGTCTCACGGCCGTTGACGTACAGCGAGACCTTGTCGCCCTCGGCGGTGAACGCCAGGTGCTGCCATTGGCCGGGGTTCAGCGGCTGGGTCGAGACGGCGCGCTGGCCGTCGATTTCAATAAACGGCATGCCCTGGTTCAAGCCCAGCAACAGGCTGTGGGCGCCCTCGCGACGGGCCACCACCACTTGCTCGCCGCTGGCCTGGTCGACCCGCAACCAGGCGCTGAAAGTGAAGGCGCCGCCCGCTGCGTGTTGCAGCGACGGGCTGGCTGGCAGCAGCAACGGCTGGCCACTGAACTGCAAGGCCCGGCCGATCACGCCGTCGATGCTCGCACCGGTGGCGTTTACGGCAGTGTTGCCGTAGGCCGTGGTGTCCCGGGGCGGCGTGCCGTTGGCGCCGTCGAAGTGATAGAGCGCGGTGTAGTTCGGGTCGAAGGTCAACTGGCCGTTGGCAGTGGCCGGCGCCTTCTGGTTGCCGTAGTACATCCACAGGTCCTGGCGCTGGCCGCCTTCGACCTTGGGCACATCGACCCAGATCAGCGCCATGCCCATCAGCGGGTCGAAGCTTTCGATCTGGTGGTTGAACACGGTCTTGTCATCGGCGCTGACAAAGCGCAGGTCGGCGCCGTCGTCCTTGACCCCGTCAAAGCTGAAGTTGCCGGTGTGCAGGCGCACCAGCAGCGCGGTGCGGCCCAGGGCCTGGCTGATGGCTGCGCCCTGGGAGGTGGTGTCCACCGTGATCTGTTTACGGTAGTGCCAATCGTCCTGCCACCAGGCATGGGCGGTGGCCGGGAGCGCGAAGCCCAGGCAGATCAACAGGCTCAGAAATAGGCGTTGCATGTCAGGAGTCTCCGAAAAAAGGGGTCAGAAAGTCGCCTGCACACTGAAGTGCAGTCGCGAGTCCTGTTTCTGGGTATTTGGGCCTTCAAGCAGCGGGTAGCCCCAATCCAGGCTGCCGGACAACCACTTGCTCAAACTGGCGCGGGTGCCGAGGCCGACACTGGCCAGGCTGTATTCGTCTTCCTGCTCGGGCAGCGGGTCATGCAGGCGCAGGCGTGCGCCTTCGGCAAACGCGTAGAAGCGCCACTCCTGCACGTAGCTGCCGAGAAACTTGGCCAGGGACGGCGTGCGCAGCTCCTGGGACAACAGGTAGCCTTCGTCGCCGGTGCGCTCGGCGGCGAGATACCCGCGTACCGACGTAGCGCCGCCAGCGGAATATTGCTCGTTGGACACCAGCGGCCCCGAGGCCAGCTGGAAGCCGGCCTTGGACGCCGACTGCCAGTCGTTGCCGAAGGTGTAGGTGTAATTCAGGTCACCCTTGAGCACCGCAAAACTCGGGCTGGCCTTGTCACGCTTGTACTGGAACTCCTCGGCGTCGCTGCCGTAGCCGAAGAACGCGCGGGTACCCACCACCAGGCTCAAGCCCAGCCCCAATTGCGACTGCTCGGTGTAGCGGTAGCCGTTGTAGCCGAAGGTCAGCGGTGCGTACTTGAGCGGGATATCGTCCGTGCTGCCGCCAAACTTCATCTGCTCCTTGAAGTCCTTGAAGTCGACCCCGGCAGAGAACGAATTGGCCCAATTGCCACTGGCCGGCAGGCTGTAGATCGCCGACACGCCGTAGGAATGGCCCTTGCCCAACACGTTGCTGCCGCCGATGGTGGCGATGTTGCTGTCGGACTGATAACCGGAGAACTGCAGGCTCCAGCGATCAGTCAGCGGCGCGGTGTAGGAGCCCGACCAGACCTTGGCGTTGTCGCTGTCCTGGGGTGCGGTGAAGTACGTCAGGGAAATGCTGTGGCCCAGTTGCCAGAGGTTGTCGTAACCCAAGGTCACGACGCTGCGCAGCTCCTTGGTGTCGGCGCTGTAGTCGTTGTTCAGGCCGAGGCTGGCGTGCCAGGGGTTCTGGTCTTCCACCTGCAGGTCGACGTCCATGGTGCCGGGGCGTTGGCCTTCGCGGACCAGCGGCGTGACCTGCCGCCCGGCGCTGCGATTGAGGCCGGCGAGTTGGGTTTGCACGCTGGTGAAATCCGGAACCGCGCCCTCCTTCAAGCCGGGTACTTCGTCGCGGATTTCCACCGGCGAATAGTGCTTGGCGCCGACCACGCGGACGCGCCCGACCTTGGTTTCGCTGACCTGCAGGTAGACGATTCCGTCATCGACCTTCTGCTCCGGCAGTTCGACGAACACCGACTGATAGCCGCGTGCCTGATAGATCTTCTGCAAGGCATCCCGGGCGCCTTCGATGTCGGCGAGGGTCTTTTGCGGGCCGAGAAACGGGTACACCGCCTCTTCGATCGCACGAGCGTCGAGCACGGTGTTGCCGCGCACGAAGTACTCGTTGACGTCCACCAGCCGTGCCGGAGGCTCGGGCTGGGTGCCCTGCTCTTCGGCCTGTAGCGGTTGCGCCAGTGCACCCAGCGTCAGCCAGCACAGCGCCAGCGTTGATTTGAACAGATGCTGCACACCGCCCCCCTGGTTTACTCGAGATGATTGCCGTCGCCGTTTGCCCGGCGTTTGGCCAGTTCAATTGCTGGATATCGAGGTGTTGCCGTGCCGTGCGAGCCAGGTGTGCAGCAGGGCGAAGTTCAGGGAGAACTCCGGCATGTGCAGCAAGGCGCCACAGAACACTTCACCAATGATTTTCTGGATCAACTGCACCGCCTGCGGGTTGTTCAGGAACGTGGCGATGTCGCGTTGCAGGAGGTTGATGCCCCAGACTTTCTGGTTCAGGTCGAGGCCGACGAACCAGCGGAACAGCAGGTTGTAGTTGAGTTGTTCGTGCAGTTGCTGTTCGTTGGGGACTGAGTACAGGAGTTGCAGCAGCAGGATCTGCAAGACGGTCTGGGGGGCGATCTGGGTGCCGGGTTGGGCCTGGAGCAGGTCGCGGTGGAGGTCGAGGATGTCGTCGATCTGCGGGCGCAACAAGACCAATGAATGGCCTGCGGGGATGTAGCTGGAGACTTCCTTGAGCGCGCCTTGCCAGTCGTCCTGGGAGACGATCCATACCCACGGTGCGCCATAGCGGTAGACCGAGACCGGTTTTTTGCGTGCGGCTTCGACGATCTTTGACAGGCGCTGGTCGAGCTCCTGCATGCCGACTTTCGAGTAACGTTCCATAGTTCCCATTCGCCCCACTCCTGGCATCCTGCTTGCGGCTCTGACGTCGCCTTTTTTGGCGGTGTTGAGCGCGTTACATAGCCAAGACGGGGGTCGCTGGGGACTACCGAACTTTTGTCATAAAAGCTTCTTTTTTGGGGCGGGGTGAGGTGGGCATATCCGTTGCTGCGGTCAGGGCTGGTATTGGTTCCGCTCTTACAGCGGCTCACTTTTGGAGTGTTGTGAAGCAAAATCAAAAGTCAAAGCGGGCACGGTTCAAATGTGGGAGCTGGCTTGCCTGCGATGGCATCGCCTCGGTGTATCTGAAAAACCGAGTTGTCTGCATCGCAGGCAAGCCAGCTCCCACAGAAAAGCAGAACCACGGAGTGCGGGCATGCCGAGCCTAGGCGAGGCATCGAGTGGTGGGGCAAAGACCTTTTGGTTACTTTTGGCTGGGCCGGCATTCCGGGCGTTTGCCAAAAGTGACCTGCTGTAAGAGCGGAACCATAAGCGGCCGTTACCGAAGAAACGGATATGTACTCAAACCAAAGACCCCGGCAACGGCAGTTCATAAGACTTCTTAACCGTCCGCACCACCAAAGTAGACGAATAAGTACGAATCGGAATATCCCGATAAATCTCTAAAAACCGATAGATATAATCAGTGTACTCAGTGGCATCCCGAAACTTCGCCACCATCACAAAATCAAACTCCCCGGTCAGCAGATAACAGTCCTGAATCTCCGGATGACTCGCCAGGATATGCTGCATCTTGCGGTCGATATCATTGCTGTCCCTATCAAGCTTGATCAGGAAGAACGCCGTAACCTGAATCCCAAGCTTGCGCTCATCCAGCACCGCCACCTTGGCCTTGATGATCCCGACACTCTCCAACCGCCTGATACGCCGGTAACAACTGGTTGAAGACAGCCCGACACTGTCACTCAACAACTCCAGACTCTGACTGCAATCCCTTTGCAATTTCCCCAGAATCTTCAAATCCATGGCATCTGTCATTTTTTCCATATCTTCCTTGAAAAAACTGCAATGAATCCACCGTAAACACCCACCAATTTGCACAAATCCTGCGCGGTGGCGCACTAACATCAATCCAGCTTAGCAGCCCAGCCAAATCAGGCACCGGGGCCGCATGAGAGGGATCTTATGATAGTCGCGAAACCGACATGGGCCACCGATATCCACGGCCTATTCAGCGCCCCCTACTGGATCCCCCAAGAGCAACGCGCCGCCGTCGCCGCCTCCTGGGTGGGCTGCATGAACGCCTACTTCGTATTCCTCGAAGACCCCGCCTCCGTCAAGACCTGGTCCGAAACCATCTACCAGCACCTGGCCTCCCGTAGCATGCCGCTGACCCTCGATCAGCAGCAGTTCTGGCCCATCGACGCGCTGGAAACCTTCAGGCTGTGGGTCAACCAGGGCTGGCGCCTCACTCCCGCCTCACCGTTCGACGAGGCAGAACGCATCCCCCCACCCGACCTGCCTCACCCGGTCAAACGCGTGCGCCAGGACATTCGCGCACTGACACAGGAACAACTGAACCTGTACCGCTCACGCCTCGATGACGTAATGCAGGTGGCCAACGCCGACAGCGGCTCCCCTTGGCAGCGTTACGCCTATATCCACACCAACTGGTGCCTGCATTACCAGGAAGCGTTTGCCCTGTGGCACCGGGCCTATCTGCTGTACCTGGAAGCGCTGATCGACTGCCCCATTCCCTACTGGGACTGGATGGCCGAAGACGCCAGTGTCGACGGCAGCCCCCAGGCCGGCTTGCCCCAGGCGTTTCTCGATGAAACCTACGTGCACCCGCACACCGGCGAGGTTCGCCCTAATCCGTTGCGCTACGCCGCTGCCAAGGACGGCTGTTCGAAGGTCTGTGAAAAGGCCAGCATCCCGGGTGTGGACTGCCGCTTCGTGCAACGCAATCCGCTGTTCTACACCCGGGGCGAAACGCAGCGCGTCGAACGCACCCAGTTGTACGGCATGAGCCGGATTTTCCAGCAACAGGTGGTCGATGCCCTGAAGTTCAACACCTTCAGCCAGCCCCAGGGCGTGCCAGGTTATCCCTGGGCGAACATCCCGGTGTTTGATCCCCCCCAGGAAGATGACCTGTACCCCAACCGTGCGCTGAATTTCGACGGGCTCTACGAGCAGCCCCACGACAACTATCACGGCTGGATCGGCGGCGACATGGCTGACAACGCCTACACCGCGTTCGACCCGGTGTTCAGCTCCTACCACGCCAATATCGACCGGATGCTGGAGGTCTGGATCCGCGCCCACCCGGCAGCGCAGTACACCACCCAGTGCCTGCTCCAGCCGTTTGCCGGCAGCGAGGCCGACGATGTCACCTTCACCAGTGCCGACGCCTGGCGCTACACCACCCTGGGGGACATGGCCCAGGACAGTCGGCATATCGGCTATGACTACGGTGTGCCCGTCGCACCGCCCTTTGGCACCCGCCGCCCGGCCGCAAAAGCCTGCTGCCAGCAAAGTTCGACGCCGATGCAAGCGCAGGAACAAACCGCAAGCCTGGGCCCGTGGGTGGTGTTCGACCATGTGCGCTGCACCCACGACACCTACCTGATCGACGTATTCCTCAACCAGCCCGACGCCACGCCGCAGCAGGTGAGCGCCGACAATCCGCACTATGTCGGGCGCTTCAGTCGCATCGGCATGGGCCTGGTGGATGACAAGGGCCGCTGCATCACCCATGGCGTGTCACGCGCGCTGAATGCCGCGCGCACTGCTGCCGCATTGAACCTTCGCCCCACTGACACCACGCAGTTATCCGTGGTGGTGACCCATCTCGATAGTGCCCGGGTGTTGACGCCGCAAGAGTACGCGCCGCTGCCTGGCTTTATCGCCCAACTGGTGTGGGACGACCCGCGCCAAACCGTCGCCGGCCCTGCTCCCAGTGCCGGTTGCTGCTCCGTTTCCACCACAACAACACCTGGAGAATCGACATGAGCACACCCTTCAAACAATTCACCTCTCCCGCCGGGCAAGCTCCCAAGGACTACAACAAGCTGGGCCTGGAAAACCAGTTGCCGCAGTTTGAAACCGACTGGAACAACGACCTCACCGGCTGGACCCAGTCCGCGATCATCGGCAACCCGTGGTCGGGCCTCAATGACGCGCCGCGCTCGGGCTATTACAACCCACTGGTGGAAGGCTACGGCCCCACCACGCCGCCGGCGATTACCTGGGCGCCCTTCCCCAATCGGCTGTGGACGTTTTTCTACAACAACGGCACGGCGGTGATTCCACAGTTGGGCGGCAAGGCCATGTCCATGCAACAGTTGATGGAGCTGACCGACAACGGCCAGATTACGATCAACAACACCCTGTACATGCTCTACGACCCGAACAAGCAAGGCACCCTGCTGCAACTCCCCGTCACTCGCTGCCCGAGCATCGACTGGCAAGGCAAGTACAAGGATTTCTCGCCTTCGGGCCCCCGTGGCTGGCTTGACGAATATTGCGAGTGGTCCATAGTGCGCGATGCCGACGGCAACATGCGCAAGATCACCTTCACTTGCGAAAACCCGGCGTATTTCCTGGCCATGTGGCGCATCGATCCGACTGCTGTACTGGGGCTGTATCGCGACTACATCGACCCGCAGGTGCAACTCGAAGACCTGTACCTGCGCTACACCGCCGACTGCCCGACCGGTAAGGCCGGCGACCCGGTCATCGACCCCACCACCGGTCAACCGGCCTACGACACCGTCAACAAATGGAACGCCGGCACCGCCTGTGTGCCAGGCCAATACGGCGGTGCGATGCACCTGACCTCCGGCCCCAACACCCTGAGCGCCGAGGTGTACCTGGCTGCCGCGGCGACCATCCTGCGGCCATTGAGCAGCAGCCAGAATTCCCAGGCGTTGATCTGCTGCGCGCAATACGGGCAGAACTACCGCAACTCCGATCCGCATATCGGTTTCTCGGCCAACAGCGTGGCAGTGAATAACCGGCTCTCCCTGACCAACCCCATCGGCCTGTACCTGCAACAACCCACCGACTTCTCGGCGTGGAAAGGCCCCCAGGGCCAGGACGTCAGCCAGTACTGGAAAATCACCCGTGGCACCGCCAAGTCCGCCGCCAACGGCTCCGACCAGATTCTGCAAGCGGTGTTTGAAGTGCCGGTCAGCGCCGGGTTTTCGATCAACGACATCACCATCAGCGGCCAGCCGATCGACTACGTGTGGGTGATTGCCCAGCAGTTGCTGGTGGGCCTGAGTGTGACAACCACGCCCATCAGCCCGACGCCGGATTCCTGCCCGTGCGTGACGGACCGGGTCAACGGTGTGCAACCCTGGCCGGTACAGCTGTTGCCGCTGGACCTGTTCTACGGGCAGTCACCCACCGACCTGCCGGCCTGGCTGGCACCCGGCACCAGCGGGCAGTTTGCCCTGGTGGTGCAAGGCGCCGACCTCAAGACCACCGCCGAGACGGCGCGGGTGCAATTCTCCAATCCCGGGGTGACGGCGCAGGTCACAAAGTTCCTGCCGGATGCCTCGGCCATCCCCGGGCAAACCAACTCCGGTGGCACCCAGGGCTACCTGCTGACCATCACCGTAAGCCCCACTGCCGCACCGGGGCTGGTGACAGTGCGCGCCCTCAACCCGGGCGAAGCCGATAACCCCAGCGCGGCGGAACACCCATGGGAATCCGGATTGGCGCTGGTGCCTGGCGCCTGACTGATACAGCCCATCAGCCGCACCCACCCAGGGTGCGGCTTTACCTGCTTGCAAGGAGCGCGATGATGTCCAGGTTACGCTTGAGTGTTTTATCGCTGCTGACCAGTGTGGTGCTGAGCCTGTTCGCCATGCAGGCCGCCTACGCATCCCCCACTTCCGACGCCGACGCTTGCGTGCAGCAACAGTTGGTGTTCAACCCGAAAAGCGGCGGCTTCCTGCCGATCAACAACTTCAACGCCACCGGCCAGAGCTTCATGAATTGCTTTGGCTGGCAGTTGTTCATTGCCCTGAACTGGCCGGTGAATCCCGGTTGGCCAGCCACACCTACCCTCGCGGGTGAGCCGGACATGAACAGTACCCTGGCGCAATTCGGCGTACCGACTGCCTCCGGGCAGCCGATGAGCGTGGCGCCGGTATGGGCCAGCTACAAGGACGCCAACGATATCTTCCTGCCCGGCGCGCCCGCGCCCACCGGCTGGGGCGTGCAAACCTTGGTGCCGTCCAACTGCAGCACCCAGGGCAGCCTCAGGGCGATGTCGGTGGGGGCGCGCAAGTTCATGACCGCCACCTCCGAAAGCGCGATCAACGCGCGGCATGGGTTTCACCTGTCCAGCGGCACCCTGGCCTCGATTCCGGACCCGATCATGGAAGCCTCCGGCGGCTGGCTGACAGACCAGTCGCAGAACCTGGTGTTTTTTGAACGCAAGGTGGGCAAGGCCGAGTTCGACTACATCGTCAGCAAAGGGCTGTACGACGCGGCCAACCAGCTGAAAGTCGCGCAGAACCTCGACAACCAGAACCCCGGCGGGCTGTCCTTGCCCATCGGTGAACCCATGCGCTCGCTGCCGCCCAACCCGGTGCCGCAGGAGCAACTGGGAGCTCTGGAGGTCAAGGCAGCATGGCGAATCCTCACCGGCAAACCCGAGCTCTACGGACGTTACCTGACCACCGTCGCCTGGCTCAAAAACCCGGCCACCTTGCAGTGCACCCAGCAGGTGGTGGGCCTGGTGGGCCTGCATATCATCAACAAGACCCAGGCCTCGCCCAACTTCATCTGGACCACCTTCGAGCAAGTGGACAACGTGCCGGAACCCAACCAGGTGCCGCCACAACAAACGCCGCCCGACAGCTTTGCCTTCAACAACCCGAACTGCGGCACCGGCCCCGAATGCACGCCGAACGTGGCGCGTATCCAGTGCAAGCAGCAGCATCCGGACCGCGACTGCACCGAGCCGTTTCCACGGGACCAACCCGTGCAGACCACCCGGGAACATCCGCTGCCCACTGAACTGCAGGCGCTTAACGGCGCGGTGCAGGCCAATTTCGCCCAGCAGAGCCAGGGCAAGTCGGTGTTCCAGTACTACAAACTGATCAACGTACTCTGGACCCTCACCCCCAACCCGCCCACCCAGCCGGAACCGGGTGTCAGTGCGCAAGTGCCGCTGTCCTACGGGCCGTTTATCAGCCAGGGCAACGTACCGGTGGCCAACACCACCCTGGAGACCTACGTCCAGGGCGATAACTGCAATGCCTGTCACCAGTACGCGACCATCGCCGGCAGCTCGACCCTGGCCTCGGACTTTTCGTTCCTGTTCAACAGTGCCGATTCGGCCAGCAAGAAAAGCCTGGTCAAGCGCGTAAAAGCCTTCCAGACCCTCAAGGACGGTTCACCCTGAACTCGACTGTTCAGACCGCTGCTCAAGGTTTCTCGGTGCTGTAAGGCCTTGAGCATTTGGTCCTTGCGCTAGCCCCTGCTGGTTAAAAGAGGCGCCCCTTATCAAGTAACGCCCGAAATGTCCGACAGCCCCCGCATCTACCCGGTAAGACCGCTCTCGAGGGATATCCTGTGGCCACCCGCCGGCCACTCATGACTTTTGGTAAAGAGTCCTTTTCGGATTCAGCGGTTTTTCCGAAGGAACGAGAGGCCGATACTCGACTCCATTGTTCACACCACTTCAGGAGTCACTCATGTCCATTCCCGCATTCGGCCTCGGCACGTTCCGCCTGCAAGGCCAGGTCGTCATCGACTCCGTCAGCACCGGCCTGGAGCTGGGCTATCGCGTCATCGACACCGCACAAATCTACGAAAACGAAGCCGACGTCGGCCAGGCCATCGCCGACAGCGGCATCCCACGGGACGAGCTGTTCATCACCAGCAAGATCTGGATCGCCAACTTCGCCGAAGGCCAGCTGATTCCTAGCCTCAAGGAAAGCCTGCGCAAACTCCAGACCGACTACCTGGACCTGACCCTGATCCACTGGCCATCGCCGGAAGACCAGGTACCGGTCGCCGAGTTCATGGGCCAGTTGCTGGAAGCCAAGCGCCAGGGCCTGACCCGTCAGATCGGTATTTCCAACTTCACCGTCGACCTGATGAAGCAGGCAATTGCCGCCGTCGGTGCCGAGCACATCGCGACCAACCAGGTGGAACTGCACCCGTACCTGCAAAACCGCACCGTGGCGGAGTTTGCCAAGGCCCATGGCATCCAGATCACTTCCTACATGACCCTGGCCTACGGCGAAGTGCTGAAGGACCCAGTGATCCAGCAGATCGCCGAACGTCATCAGGCAACCCCGGCGCAAGTGACCCTGGCGTGGGCCATGCAACTGGGCTACGCGGTGATCCCGTCCTCGACCAAGCGCGCCAACCTGGCCAGCAACCTCAAGGCTCTGGACCTGACCCTGAGTGACGCTGACATGGCGCATATCGCCGCCCTGGAGCGTGGCCATCGGCTGACCAGCCCCAAAGGCATCGCGCCGAACTGGGACTAAGCCGCAGGGCTGCCGGACAACTCCCGCAGCCACGGCAACACCCGCAACCCGTCGGTGGCTGACGGCGGGTCGATGATGTCCATGAAGTGTTCAAGGTTGATGCTGTCCGGCGTACCCGGCAGGCGCACCAGCAGGGTTGGTGCGGCGGCCGGCGTGCCCAGTTCGCGGATATCGTAGACCAGCACATGGCGAATCTGCGGGTGCTGTTCCTGGAAGGCCAGCACCCCGCCGTCGCTGTCTGCCAGCCCGGCGTTGATGATCAGCACATCGAACGGCCTGGCCGGAATCGCCGTGAGGATCCGCACTTCTTCGAAGGTCTGCACCGGAACGATGCGGTAATAGCCCAATTGGTTGAGCATTTTTTCGATGTACAGTCGTTGCAGATGCTGTTCATCGGCGATCAGGAGGGTCAGTGCTTTGTTTGGCATGGCGAACACCTGAGCAAGAAGCGCTCGTGAAGGACTGGACGCACTATTTTCCAGACATATTCCGAAGACTAAATAAGGCTTGTTCCACCTTCACGTAGGAGTTGTCCCAAACAGCTCAATACCCCTCCGCACCGGTCAAGTCTGATTGCAATACCCCGACAGCGCGTGGTGCAGGTGCGAGAGCGCTTCATCCATGCCATCGACGGCACTGGCCAATTCGTCGCGGGCCTGACGTTCACAAACGCTTTCCAATACCTCGCAGCAAACCATCAGTGCATGGGCCTTGACCATCTTTGCCCCGCCCTTGGTGCGATGGGCCAGGTCATGCAGGCCGGCAAAGTCTGCCTTGCGTTGCAGGTTCACCAGCTGCCCATGGTCTGCCTCGAGGCTGTCGAGCAAGGGCGCCAGCAGCTCCTTCACCGCGTCGATATCCCCGCCGGTCAGTTTCTCAAGGTGGCTCAAGTCAAAGCCTGCCGCCAGCTCATCCGTGGTGCCGGGCGCCACCGAAGGTGTGGCCGTGCGCCGCGCCAGGGCCGCATGCAAATCCTCAAGCCCGGTGGGTTTGAACAGGCAGCCATCCATGCCCGCCTGCCGGCAGCGCTCGGCTTCCTCGGGCTGGGCGTTGGCGGTAAACCCCAGCAACAGGCACGGCGCCAGGCCACGCTCGCCCTCAAGGGTGCGGATATCCCGCGCCAACTCATAACCGTCCTTGAACGGCATATTGCAGTCGGTAATCACCCCGTCAAAATGCCCGGACAGCCACAACTCAAGCCCCTCGACACCATCTTCGGCGGTGGTGATCCGGTGTCCCAGGAAGCTCAGTTGCCGGGCCAGCAGCAGCCGGTTGGCCGGGTAGTCATCCACCACCAGAATGTTCAGCGCGTGGGCCGGCGGAGTTTCCACGGCAACCGGTACGGGCGGCATCAGCGTGCTGTCGGCGACTGCCAGCTCCAGGGTGACATCCACCCGAGTGCCCTGCCCCAGCAGGCTGCTCAATTGCAATTGCCCCCCCATCATCTCGCACAGGTTGCGGCTGATGACCAGGCCCAGGCCCGAACCGCTGCGCGCCGATTGCGCAGTGTTGCTGCCCTGGATAAACGGGTTGAACAGGCGCTTCTGGTCTTCGACACTGATGCCGATGCCGGTGTCTTCCACCCACAGCCTGAGGTTCAAGTAGCCGCTGGCAATCGCCGACGAGCCGGACGCGCCAAGCCGCACCCGGCCGTGAGGGGTGAACTTGATCGCGTTGCTCAAAAGGTTCGACACCACTTGCTTGAAGCGCATCGGGTCCACCAGCACGTACCGATCAATCAGCGGGTCGAGCTCCACCTGCAGTACCAGGCCCCTGGCCCGCGCCAGCCCCTCGAAAACCCGCGCCACCGACGCCAGCAACTCGTGCAGGTTGGAAGGCTCGAGGGTCAGGGACAGGTGGCCCGATTCTATACGCGCGATATCGAGGATATCGCCGATCAATTCCAGCATGCCCCGTGACGCATCGGCGGCCACCTCCAGCGCATCGCGGTCGGCCCGGTTTTGCTCGGCGGCTTTCAGGGCCAGTTCGATCATGCCGATCACGGCGTTCATGGGCGTGCGGATTTCATGGCTCATGGTCGCGAGAAACGTGGTCTTGGCGCGGTTGGCCGCGTCGGCATCCTCCTTGGCCTCCTGCAACTGGCCGAGCAGTTGCTGCCTTTCGCTGACATCAACCCAGCCGGCGATCATGCCCACCACCTGCTCATTACCGTCGCGGTACGGCAGCATCCAGTGGTAGATGGTCAGGACCGCACCGCCCGGCACCTTGAGCACGCGGTCCTGGATCTGTGGCTCGCCCCGCTCCATCAAGCGCAGGTAATCCTGATGAAAAGACTCGGCCTGGGGGCGATTGCCGGTGTCGGTCTCGACCACGGTTTTACCGGTCACGTCCTCCAGCTTGAAACCGAACACATCAAGGTAAGCGCTATTGCATGCCATCAGCCGGCCCAGGCGATCACGCACATAAATCGGATGGGGCGTGCCGTCGATCAGCACGCCCATAAAGCGCATCTGATCACTCAGCGCCCGTTCGGCCTCGACGCGCTTGCGTATCAGCTGACGCAGATAAATCGCCCAGCCGAGGGTGATCAGCAATAGCAGCGCCGCCAGGCTGAAACCTTGAATAATCGCATTGCGGTGCCGCGCCCAGTAGCTGTCTTCAACCAATACCTCGCTACGCCAGTGGCCAGCCAATTCGTCCATTTCCTGGGGCGTAATACTCAGCAGCGCCTTGTCGAGGATCGAATACAACTCCAGTTGGCTGCGGTTGACGCCAAAGGCTATACGGGCCGGCTCGGACCCGACCGTGCTGGTGATCCGCAACCGGTCACGGTACTCGCGGGCAATCATGTAGCGGGCGCTGATCAAGGTATTGACGGCGGCATCGGCACCGCCATCGGCCACCAGCTCCATGCCGTGCTCGGGGTTCTCGACGTCCACGAACTTGATGCTCGGATAGTCCTGGGCGATGCCCTCCCGCAGGCTATTGCTGCCAATCAGCGCCAGGCGCTTGCCGGCCATGTCTTCCAGGGTAAGGGGGCTGCCGGCATCAATGCGACTGACCAACACAAACGGATTGGTCAGGTAAGGCCGGGTAATGCGTACCTTGTCCGTGCGCTCGACGCTGGGGGTGACCACCGCGATCATGTCTGCACCACCGGTGTTGACCCTGTCGATTTGCCGGAGCATCGAGGTGCCGGGAATGAAGTCAAACTTCAATCCCGTGCGCAAGCTGATGCGGGCCAGCACCTCGGCGCTCAACCCTTCGAACGCGCCCTGCTTGTCGATAAATGAAACCGGCAGAAACTTGTCGAGTACAGCGACCTTGATCCTCGGGTTCTTGTCCAGCCAACGCTGTTCACTGGCACTCAAGCGCAGCCGGTCCGCCCCCAGGAACCCCAGGTTGCCGGCACTCCAGCGCCGAAGGATTTCCATCTGCTCGCTGACCGGGATCACCGCCAGTGCCGCATTGATGATCGACAGCAAGCGCGCGTTGTCCCGGGAAAATGCAAACGCGAAGGGATTGACCTCAAGTGACGAGAAATCGGCCATGCGGACGTTGTTCAGGTGGTTCCTGTTGATCAGGTAGTTGGTGCTGATTGCATCGCCGAGGTAAACATCTGCATGGCCGAACGCAACCGCTCCGATGGCCTCGAAGGTTGAAGGGAACAGCTGGATCCGGGCATTGGGGTAAAACGCCTGCACCGCGTCAGGCTGCATGTAGTGATAAAACATCGCCACACGTTTATCGGCCAGGTCGCTGCTCAGGCCCTGGCTGTCACCCGTGCGGGTGACCAGGGTCGGTTGATCCATGGCATAGGAGCGCGAGAGTACCAGCTGCGGGTCTGCTGCCTCGTAGCCGTTGGCAGATCCCACAAAATCCACCTCGCCACGCTTGAGCGCGGTGATGACTTCATCGCGATTGTCGTAGCGGCGCACTTCTATCGTGATGTTCAGCGCATCGGCGATCAGCGACGCGTAATCCGCCGTAATCCCCTCGAGTTCATCGCTGGTGCTCAACTCGAATGGTGCGTAGTCGGGCCCAGAGATCCCCATCAACAACCGGCGCCGTTCGCGCAGCCAGCTCCACTGCGTTTCATGCAGCCGTACGGCGGGCGTTTCAATGACGGAATGCCCCAACAGATACAGGGTGCGCGGCTCGCCAAGCGCCAGGCCTTGTGTGCAGAGCGCGCCCAGCAGCACACTTGCGCTGAGCCACAAGACCCGAAAGTTGATCATTTCAGATCAGATGATTGCGCTGGGCGAACTTGGACAAATGCACCACCGACGACATCCGCAGCTTCTCCTTCAGTCGGGTTTTATAAGTGCTGATGGTCTTGTGGCTGAGCAACATGTCCTCGGCAATTTCCTTGTTACCCAACCCCAGCGCCAGCTTCTGCAGTACGGTCAGCTCGCGGTCGGAAAGCTCTGCCACCAGGTCCTGCTCGGTGGATTGCAAATCGTCGCGGCGCACCGAGCTGGTGGGCAGGCTCGGAAAGCAGCTGTAGTTGGACATTACGGCCTTGATCGCTTTTTGCAGCTCATCCAGCTCGCCGGTCTTGGCGACAAACCCCATCGCGCCTGCACGCATGCAGCGGGTGGAAAAAAACACCGCCAGGTAGGACGTCAGCACCAGGATCTTGCACGGCAGGCCCAGCGCCTTGATCCGGCTGATCACCTCCAGGCCACCCAGCTTCGGCATCGCCAGGTCGAGGATGATCAGTTCGGGGCGTTCCTCCCGGGCAATCTGCATGGCATCGGCGCCGTTGCCGGCCTCGAAGATCGTGTCGAAGCCTTCCTGCTTCAGCAGATAGCGGACGGTTGCGCGGATAAATGGATGGTCATCCACGATTAAAGCTTTGCTCATAAGGCTCCCCTGGGAGGATTCAGTACCGTTACACATCACACGGGACCTATCTACCTGTGAGAAATGACAGTTCCGACGAACGGAACTGAACAGTCCTACAAGCAGCAGTCGGGTCCCTCCATTTGAACAGCGCATAACCCTAGGTAGGCGGCACCTGCGTGCCTGGCTAGTCGCAAGCGCGCAACCTTACCAATGGAACGGCGTAACAACTGAAGGGATAGTCCCAGCTGTATGTAGGACTTTTCCTCACCATAAGCATAGTAAAGAGCCGGTCCCGGGGGCGCCAAGGCGGCCTAGTCGGTGGTACTCGGACTCCAGAACGCTTGCACCACGAGGGCTGAAGTGGAAATACGGGCCACCAGCGCATCCAGTTCGTCACCGTCTACCGAGGTCACGGCCAGCGTCGCCTCGATTTCCACCTCTTCAGGACCAAAGGGACGTACGTCCACATCACTGGCCGGGTAGTTGCAGCGAGCAAGTTCGGCTTCGAGCAACGCCAATACCGCCTTCTGCTGGGTACGCCGGGCCACCACATACAGAATGTTGGTCACCTCGGCCGACACCACGTCCAGTGGCTGGCGGTTGATGTTATTGACGATCGGGCGCAGCAGCGTGTTGGCCGCCAGCACAAACAGCGTACCGAGCAGCGCTTCGAGGATCAGGTCGGCACCGGCACAGGCACCCACCGCCGCCGACGCCCAGAGCGTGGCCGCAGTATTCAGGCCGCGCACGTTGCCTTCTTCACGCATGATCACACCGGCACCGAGAAAACCGATGCCCGAGACCACATAGGCCACGACCCGCACCGCCCCTTCGGCGCCGCCCAGGCGGTTGGCCATGTCGACGAAAATCGCCGCTCCCACCGCCACCAGCACGTTGGTGCGCAGCCCCGCCGTGCGCTGGCGGTACTGACGCTCAAACCCGATCAGGCCACCGAGAATGAAGGCCGCGGTGAGGCTGACCAGCGTGTCGATCAGCGAGTTGAGGTTGATGTTGTTGATTGCTTGCATAGGCGTCTTCCCTATTCATTACCAGCCAAACTTACGCGAGGAAACCTTCGGCCAGGTACGACCATCCTGGGCCGTGATTGAGTCACGGGCACGACAGGACAGGCCCGCCCGTCGCAAACGACAGGCGCGTCCGCAGTACCGCGATGCAAGGCATCACGTACTGTTAAGCGTCGATGAGAGGGGAATTCGGAATCGGGCCAGGACTGGCCGCCATCGAAATGCCGCTTCTCGCTTCTGGGCGAGACAACGGCATCGGAAAAATGCGCGTTATCTTGCCAAGTATGTGCCGGTTATCGAGACCGGCCGACGACTGTCACTCGAACAAGTACCCACTGAGGGTCTCCGCTATTGATGAAAACGCGCGAAGCTTACGCTCCGAATTAATGAGAGTAAACCGTAGGAAAATTTACCCGATGGGTTTGGGCAGGTTCTTCAGGGAGGGTTCAGGTACGCACCACTGCGCAGCTCTCCCCTCCGTAGCAGCTGTCGAGCCCAAGCGAGGCTGCGTCGGCCACACTGCGATCATCAAGCCAGACACTCCAACCAGTCGCGCCGAACGCAGCCTCTCCCAGGCTCGACAGCTGCTACGCAGAAGACGGTCGATCACGCTCCACCAGCGCCAAATACTCATTGATCGCCCCACCCGCCAACGCCTTCACCTGAATGGAAACCCGATTCACCTGCCGCCCCATCTCGATGCCATCCCGAGTCCGCACCTGAACATACCCAAGCCGGGGCCAGAACCGCTCAGCCTTGACGTTCCCCACCACCACCGTCAACCGCAACCAGCGTGCGCCCAGGCTCACTACCCAATCCTGGAAATCGGCATGCAACTGCCGCGCAAAACCGCTGCCATGCAACGGCGTGGCCACCAACAGCAACCCGATATGCCAAACCCCGACCGCCAACAGATCTGACGCCACATTCACCACCGCAACCAACTGCCCTTCGGCATTGCGGTAGCCAATCCAATACATCCGCGTGTAGCTCCAGGTACCAGGCAGTTGAAGAGTCAACTCATCTCGCGCCTCCGTGGGTGAGGCTGGCTCACCGTTGACCGCGAGAAAATATTCCGGGGCTGCTTCGAAAAAGCGCTGCAACTCGGCTTCATCCTCAAGGGTCAGCTCAACCACCCGAATGCCCGCTATCGAACTGCGCGGCAACTCCCCTGCTTCAACAACATCCATGTTCACCGCCCCTCAATCATCCCGCGTCAGTACTTCCAGCAACTCAATCTCAAACCGCAAATTACTGTTGGGCGTGATATGCGCCCCCATCGAGCGCTCGCCGTAGGCCAGGTGCGCCGGCACGAACAACGTGCGAATGCCGCCAACTTTCATGCCCATCAGCCCCTGGTCCCAGCCCTTGATGACGCGACCGGTGCCGATCACGCACTGAAACGGCTTGCCGCGTTCCCATGAGGAGTCGAACACCGTGCCGTCTTCCAGAGTGCCGGTGTATTGCGTGGTGATCAGGGCGCCTTTGACCACGGTTTTGCCGTCGCCGAGGCGGATGTCGGTGATTTCCAGTTCGGTGCTCATTTTTTCTCGTTTTGTGTAATGCGCGGATCGCGCCAAATGGGCGTTTTCCCAGAGTCAAACGCATTTGGCAAGCCCACATACCTCGTTTTCTCCAATAGCCTGCCAGTTCGAATGCACCAACCTACAAAAAATCACGAAAACGTACGTAAAAAAAATACAAACCACCTATTTATCTTCTTCGATACAACGAGCAGCCTAACTATCCAGAAACATAGAACATCAAGGATGACTTGTATGACCATAGGATCAGACTTCAACTACCCGGCTGATATTGCTGCCCGCGCTTCCAGAGAAAAGAGATCTACCAGAAATAAATGGCGGGGCCGTTTTCCTGGCCCACCAGACTTATGCTTCGATTATCGAGCCTTAGTGGAGCAAAAAGGCGGAATTGCAAAGACGCCTCATTTGGACCACAAAATATGTATCATCGGGGCAGGCATCACAGGCCTTACTGCAGCAAGAGAACTGTATCGCTGCGGCTTTAAAGACATATCCCTGATCGAGAAATCCAAAAGAATCGGAGGCAGACACCTTACCGTTCTTGGTGGACAGCGCTCCAACAATACAGGACGACCGCCCTTTGAAATGGGCGCGATGCGTATGCCCTTTTTTAATCGATCTGATGAAAACCCCACTGAAGGCCGATCCATGATGGCCTATTACACCAAAGCGTTTGATCTTGTTCATTCAAACTTCCCAAATCCGGGAAGCCCGTGGGTCACATCAACCGGGATCTACTTACGCGAAGGGAGTATAGATAATAGTAGTCAGCCCACCATGCTGATCTGGAAAAACAAAGATGGTATAACGCCTCCACCTGGCGAGACCCTGAGTGCAGTGTCTGCAAAATGGCAAAACTTTGCGAACCGTATGACTCAGAAAGTTGCGGAATTATACGGAAGCGAGCAATGGGAATTATTTTGGGCCAGAGTAGTTGAAAAGTACGAAAGTATCTCGTTTAGGGATTTAGTGAAAATGCCGGTTATTGAGTCTTGGCACAAGGAACGCCCCGGTGACTTCGGTGGCATGGGCATGACGACGCAAGAGTCGGCTGTGTTCTATGCAATTGGAATAGGCGATGGCAGTTGGGGAGCATTTTATGACATTTGCTCGCTTTATCCCCTGCGGACTGCGATTTTTGGTTTCAGCAGTCACCTCCAGCTAATTCATGGCCGGGTCAAACTGGATGGCGAGGCAGTCGACTCGCCGCACCTGAGAAGTCCGGCCGTTTTTGACTCTCGGGGACTAGAGTTTAATAAGCCCAGCTACAAAGGTCTCGGGGCCTTGGCAGAATGTCTGCTCTTTATGAGTACTCCTGAAATAAGCGACTCCGTGTATGACCTCAGCCTCAAGAAGACGGATGGATTACTGACTGACTCTCCAGTAAAAAAACTGGAAAAGCTGAGAAATGGGAAAACGCGCGTTTATTATCATTGGAATGCTAGTAACCCCAAAAAAACTGAAGTCTGCCATGCCGACTTCGACTCGGTCATCATCACGCTCCCCTCCTGGATAATCGAAACACAAATACTGCTTGAGGGTTTCGATGAAGAGATGCTCCCTTACGACACGATAAATGCCTATAAAACTGCTCACTGGGAAACCAGCTGCAAAGTGTACGCCCCGTTAAAAAAAACCTTCCTGTCCAAAAACACGAAGATCCCGCAAGCCATCGTTACCGACAGTTTCATACATGATGTATATACCTATCGCTATAACGAGCATCACACCTACGACTGCATACTCTTGAGCTACACCTGGGAAGATGACGCAACAAAATTATCTTCACTAAGTGACAAAGAGTTAATAACCAAGTGCATAGAAGAGCTGGATAGAATCCTGGTTAAATCCACTAACATCCAAGAAAAAATCTCTCCATACATCGGCCACGAGCAGGCCATCGTGCAACGCTGGATGAATGACCAAAACTCATTGGGATGCGCAAAACTGTACAGACCAGGGACCTACTATGAGGCTGTCAGCTTAATGAAATACAATAAGGACTACTCATTCAAGTCTGGACTTTACCTCTGCGGCGAATCTTTTTCAGTAGATGCCGGATGGACAGAGCCTTGTTTCAGGGGCGCAATAGATACCGTCATAAATATCTGCAATAGAACTGGCGCCCTCTTCAATGGAGGATTCTCAATGCAAGACTATCCAGAATACAAAACAGAGTATTCACCTCCAGCAAAATAAACACACCATGCAAAAGCCTTGGCAGAAGCAAACTACATTGCTATCGGACGCGTCCGACTTTCATTTAAACATCAGGTCGCCTCTTATAAACATCCAGCCACTTCTGGCTGAATAAAAATAAGAGGTCACCCGCAATGAGCGATCCAACAAGTCCTGTTCGCATAGCTGTCGTACAGTTTGATCCCCAGGTCGGAATGGAAAACCGGGAGCGCAACCTGCGTCATAGCCTTGAGCTGGCGACGGAAGCAGTGAGCGGCGGTGCCAATCTGATCGTGCTGCCAGAGCTCTCTAACTGTGGCTATTTCTTCTCCAGCCGTCAGGACGCGTTTGATCATGCCGAGGCCATTCCGGGTGGGCCAAGTGTGCAGGCCTGGACAGATTTTGCCTGTAAACATCAGGTGTACCTGGTGGCAGGCCTCAGCGAAATTTCCGCTATGCAGCTGTTCAATACGGCTGTATTGCTGGGGCCGGATGGCTTTATTGGCAAGTACCGCAAGGCCCATCTGTGGAACCTGGAGAAGCTCTGGTTCACTCCCGGCGATACAGGATTCCCCGTTTTCGAAACACCCATAGGCCGTATTGGCCTGTTGATCTGCTGGGACATTTGGTTTCCCGAGGTGCCACGCATCCTCAGCCAGCAAGGCGCCGATATTATTTGCAGCCTCAACAACTGGGTGTGGACCCCGCCGCCGTTGTTCGACGACGCGGGGAAGTGCATGGCGTCGTATCTCACGATGACCGCCGCCCACGTCAATAACGTGTTTATCGCTGCCGCCAGTCGTATCGGCGAGGAGCGCGATGCGCGTTACCTGGGATGTTCGCTGATTGCCGGTACCAATGGATGGCCCATCGGTACGGTGGCGTCGGCGAATCGGCAGGAGATCCTTTTCGCCGATGTCGATCTCACCAGTGCCCGCAGCGCGCCTATCTGGAACAGTCTTAACGACTTGCAGCGGGACCGGCGTGCTGATCTTTACGACCAGATGCTCGGGTACACCCAGCACCCTGCCCTGCCACGCTGATCGGAGGGTGCATCATGGAAAGCCTCTTTGAAAAGCCGCGTGCAGGGCGCTCCCGGGCCGATAACACCGTCATAGTTCTGGGTCTTGCCATTGCTTTGCTGATCCTATGGATAGCCCTTATTTACCCTTGGCCGGGATATGCCGATATGGTGACCAGCCTTCCACATCCCAGTGCGTGGCTGCGCTGGGTGTTGGGGGATATCAGCGAGGTCGCGTTCTACAAACACGAACTGGCGTCACTGGGCCTGCTGGGCGGTGCGTATCTGGCGTGGTGGGCCAGCCGCACGGGCAAGTCCTGGCAGGGCTTTGCTATCTCGTACGGCACAGGGCTGTGGCCGTGGCTGATAACCAGCTCCTTACTCGGCTTGCTGCTAAGCAACGCGTTATGGGGCTGGACGGTGACCGCTGACACTTGGCAACCGACGTTTGCAGCGTTTGTTTCACTGCCGGCGGCAATGGTGCTGATGTTCGGAGGTGGCTGGAAAGTGACGCTCAACGGCGCCGTACTGGGAGGTTTACTGGTCACGCCGATGTGTTTGTTGATCGTTAATTACGTCTGCATACCGCTGGGCTTGCCGGTGGTGATCGGAAATGTGCTTGGGATGGCGGTTGGCAGTGTGATTGCCTTTGTATTGTGCCGTCACGTGCCGGTCCTGGTACGAAGCGATTACACAGCGCCGCAAAGGCCCGCCCCGCTGAAGCCACCGACTTATGGTGTGGTGTGGAGCGTGCGGAGGGTATTGGCTGACTTTTCCGAAGCGCCGTTCTTCGGCAATGAGCTGGCCAGCCTTGGCTTGCTGGCGGGTGTGTTACTGGCTTACGCGCTGAACCCGATGAGCCCGGCCTATGGATCCGGCCTGATACTGCACCTGATCGGCGCGCAAGCGCTGACATCAGCGCTGGGCGTGGTGATCTGGCGACATCAGTGGATAAAACGAGGCTGGTATCCCACGTATGTCCCGCTGGTATCGGTAGTCCCGGCAGCCGTATTGACCCATGGCGGCAGCTGGATGGTGATGGGGTCCAGTGCGTTGCTCGGCGCGCTGATGGCGCCGCCACTGGCCTGCGCGATTGCAGGACGGTTACCACCGCACTTTCATCCTTATATCGGCAACGTAATCTCAATGGCGCTGAGCACGTTGGCGGTAGTGCCATTGGTGGGATGGTTAGCCGTTTAGCTCCGCTCTCCTACGCCGGGCAAAGGACTGCCCGAGCACTTAAAGCCAATGCCAGAACCGGCTCCAGAACCCACGCCCCAGATCATTCTTGCAGCCCGCATATTGCGCCGCATACATCTGCGAACGCGCCTGCACCTTCCCCGCCACCGGCATCAGCCAGGCTTTGCTCGCGTAGGTACGCTGCCGGTAACCGCCCCAGCCTTCGTGGTAATTCAGGTACTGGCCGTAGGCATCGTATTTGTATACGCCGTTAATGGTGTAGGTCTTGTCCATGTACCAGCCGACAAAGTCGATGGCGTCGTCAAAGTCCTGCCGGCTGGCGCCGTAGCGTCCGGTGCTTTTCTGGTAGTCGCTCCACACTTCGTCCTTGGCCTGGGCGTAGCCGGAGGCCGTAGACACACGACCCCAGGGGATGATCCACAGCAGGTACTTGCGTGGGGTCTTGGCGTCCTGCCGGAAGCCCGATTCCTGATACATGATCGCGAACGGCACCTGGATCGGCACGCCCCAGCGCGCCTGGGTCACCTTGGCGGCATCGTACCAATCGTCTTTTTCGCGGAAGATGCCGCAGATGTCGTTGGGGGTGCGGGGTGGCGAGGTGCCGCATCCCGCCAATAAGGCGGTGAGCAGCAACAGCCCTGCGGTTTTTCCTGCGTTCAAAAGCTCACCGTCTCGTCGTGAGAATAAAAGGCGGGCAGTTTACTCGTTCGCCGGGGTTCCTGCAGAGGTGAAAGCAACACGAATCCTGTGGCGAGGGAGCTTGCTCCCGCTGGAGCGCGAAGCGCTCCCGGACCGGTTGACGCGGTATGCCTGAGGCACTGTGATCATCGGTTTTGGGGCGGCTGCGCAGCCCAGCGGGAGCAAGCTCCCTCACCACATTTTGGTGGGTGGCTCAGGCAGTGACGACCGCCGTCAGTTCCAGTTCCAGCAGGCCGTTGCTGGGTAATCCCGCCACGCCCACCGCCGAACGCGCATGCCGGCCGTGCTCGCCAAACAGCTCAATCAACAGTTGCGAGGCGCCGTCGACAACCTTGGAGAAGCCCTGGAAACCTTCCCCGCCAAACACAAACCCGCGAACGAACAGGATGCGCTCGACGTTCTCCAGCCCTACCGCCTGGTCCAGCACGCTCAAGGCCCGCAGCACACAGGTCTGCCCTGCTTCGTTGACCAACTCCGGAGAGGTCTGGTCCGTCACTGGCCCGGTAATCACGCTGTCACCCTGCCGACAAACCTGCCCGCTGACATACGCCACGCCTCCATGAATCGTCACCGGCACGTAGTCCCCCTTGGGGCTAGGCGCTTCGGGTAACTCCAGCCCGAGGGCTTGCAGTTTTTCGCGCACGCTCATGCCGGTTCCTCGACAAATTCCACATGCCCACCCAGCCAGCAACCTTGCACCTGCCCCGCTTCATCCCGGCGAAACCGCAGGGAGATTTGCGAAGGTCGGCCCATGGCCCGGCCCTGGCGGATGTGCACCGGGCGATCATCTGCCGTCACCAGGCCATTCTCCAACAAGCCAAACGCCAACGCGGCAGCCGCGATGCCGGTGGCGGCGTCTTCCGGGTAACCCGAGGACTTGGGAAACTGCCGCGCATCAAACTGTCGCCCTTCCAGATCCGATGGCGCATAGGGGTACAAACCGGTGGAGCCGATGCGCTCGCACAGTTGCTGCATCCGCCGGTAATCCGGTTTCAGGCTATCCAGTACCGCCACGCTTTTCAGCGCGATCAGGGTTTTCACCCGGCTGGTGCAAGCGTTCTGGATCGGCAGCGGTGCCAGTTCGTTGGAAGTGATGCCGAGCACCGACAGAATCTCGGCCTCGACTTCGGCATCGTTCAACGCCTCGACCTGGCCCTTGGGCTGGCTGATTTCCACCTGGATATCCGGGGTGCCCGCAGCGGTGATCCGCGCATTCACCGGACCGCTCAGGGTCGATAACGTCAGGCGGTCCTTGTGCAGCATGCCCAAGCGATCCAGCAGCCACACCGCTCCCACGGTGGCGTGGCCGCACATTTCCATCTCGTGGTTGGGCACCCAGAAGCGCAAGGCAAAATCGAACTCGCTGCCAACCGGTGCGGCGAACACAAAGCCGCACTCATGGCCATAGTCGCGGGCGACCTGCTGCATGTCGGCATCGCTCATGCCATCGGCGACGGCCACGGTTGGCGCGGGGTTGCCGCCACGGGCGGTGGCGGGAAAAACATTGACCAGGTGAACCTCGGGCGTCATTTCGCCTCTCCCTGAAGGGTGGAAACAGTCGGCGCCACGGCGTCGACGATGGAGTTGGTGTAGACCTGCTGCGGGTCGAGTTCGACCGGGTCGCTCTCCACAGCGTTCATGAAGCGGATGTTTTTCTCAACGCCGTCTTTCTCGATGCGCGGCGTGGCCGGGTAGGACGGTAGCGAAGCGGTCCAGGCAGCATTGAAGATGGCGGCGTCGGTGTGGGCGAAATACGGGCGCACCGACTCGCGAGCCTTGTCCGGGTCGCTGGCAATCAGGTGTTCGGCACGCCACAGGGCGCGGACCATTTTTTCGGCCGTGACCTTGTTGCTGGCCAGCCAGTCTTCACGGGCAATCATCGCAGTGAAGAGGAAGCCGTCCAGGGGTTTGTATTCGCCCTTGGCCAGGTCCATCAACACAAAGCCGCCTTGCTTCTCGGCGGTGGTGATGGTGGGCGGCGACAGCGAGAAGCCGTTGATGCTGCCTTGGGAAAACGCCGCGAGCATGTTTGGCGCGCCGCCGATGGGCATGATGGTGAAGTCTTTGTCCGGGTTGAGCCCCGCATCCTTGGCCAGGTAGCGCACCAGCATGTCGGTGGTGCTGCCAGGGCCGGTGACGCCGATCTTCAAGCCCTTGAGGGCCTGGGCACGGGCGGCCAGGGATGAGGTGGCCGACACGCCGGCCTTTTGCGCCGAGGCACCGTCGATCACCACGGTGCTGCCGAACTGGGTCTGCACGGCGGCGAACGCCTGGACATTCTGGCCTTTGGTGCGGGCGCGCACCGCGACGGCGGGCAGGCCGACGTAAGCATCCGCATCACGCCCCAGCACGGCGGTGAGTGCTGCCGAGCCGCCTTTCTGGAATACGATGACGTCCACATTCAGGCCTTCATCGGCGAAGTAGCCTTGCTTCTGCGCGACGTAGATCGGCACATAGAGGAAGCCTTCGCTGGGGAACGCCAGGGTGACTTTGGTCAGGTCCCGGGCCTGCGCGGCGGGCAGGCATGAGGCGAGTAAAACGCTGGCGATGAACAGTGGTTTGAACATGATCAAGCTCCGCAAAAATAAGGGGTTAAACCGCAACTTCACGTTCCGCTTCGTTGGCCTTCCACGGCATCAACTTGCGTTCTGCCAGCTTCACCGCCGTGTTCAGGATCAGCGCGAGGGCGATGATGCCCACCAGTGCGGCAAATACACCGGCGGTATCGAACTGCGAGGCTGCATCTGAGAGCAGGTAGCCCAGGCCCCGGTTGGCGGCGATGATCTCGCCCACCAGCGCGCCGATCAGCGCATAGGGCACCGACAGGCGCAGGCCGGTGAATACCCAGGTGAAAGCGGACGGGATGACCACCATGGTCAACAGGTCGCGCTCCTTGGCGCCCATCAGGCGCAGGATGGTCAGTTGCTCGCGGGACACGTTGCGCACGCCGCTGTAGGTGTTGAGGAACACCAGGAAGAACACCACGGCCGCGGTCAGGATGACTTTCATCGGCAAGCCGATGCCGAACCAGAGGATGAACAGTGGCGCCAGCGCGACTTTCGGCAAGCTGTAGAAGGCGGTCAGGAACGGGTCGAGAATATCCGCCAGCAGCTTGGCGCGGCCCAGCACCAAACCGGCGATCAAGCCTGCGAGGGAGCCGAAGAAGAAGCCCAGCACGGCTTCCAGGGTGGTGATGCCGGCGTGGTAGAAGAACACCCCGTTCATGAGGATTTTCCACAGGCTTTGCGCCACCGCCGAAGGCCGGCTGATGAAAAATTCCACGCCGAACCAGCGGGACACACACTCCCAGAACACCAGCAGGAAAATCAGGAACAGCAAGCGATAGACCTGGATCATACGACCTCCAGCGAGTGAGCCAATGAGGCGGGATCGGCAGCACCGGCGACGTCGGGCGCCAAGCGTTTCCAGAGGGCGGCGCAGAGTTCCACGTAGCGTGGGTCGGAGCGCAATTGCACCAGGTTGCGTTCACCGCCCAGGGGAATATCGAGCACATGATCGATGGTGCCCGGGCGACCGGCGAACACCACGCAGCGGTCCGCCAGCGCGATGGCTTCATCGACATCGTGGGTGACGAACAGCACGGTCTTGTTGAGCTTGCGGCACAGGCGCAAGAGTTCGGTCTGCAGGGTCAGGCGCATCTGCGCATCAAGGGCGCCGAAGGGTTCGTCCATCAGCAGGGTTTCCGGGTCGCTGGCCATCAAGCGCGCCATGGCCGCGCGTTTGCGCATGCCGCCGGAAAGCTGGTTGGGGTAGCTTTCGCCAAAACCGGTGAGGCCCACCAGCGCCATCAGCTCCTCGACGCGACTGTCGATCCGGGCCTTGGGCATGCGGCGGATTTGCAGCGGCACGGCGATGTTGCCGGCCACGGTGCGCCACGGCAGCAAGTGGTCGGCCTGGGTCATGTAGCCGACACGGGTGTTGACGCCCTTGACCTCGGCGCCGTCGTAATGCACCTGGCCCTCCGTGGGGCCGAAGAGCCCTGCGGTCATGTTGAGCAAGGTGGACTTGCCGCACCCCGAAGGTCCGACCAGGGTGATGATTTCGCCCCGCTGAACTTCAAGCGATACGTTGCGCACGGCCACAAACTGGCGGCCTTCGACTTTGAAGCTTTTTTGCACCCCTGCGAAGCTGATAAAGGGTTTTGCACTCACCGCCCCTCCTCGTCCGGTAGGCCGGACTTGTTTGTTGTTGACGGGGTGAGGATGAACGGATGACGGATTTGCGGCGCACGGGATCGGGCCGGATCATGCGCGGGATCGGGACATCAAAAACGTTGAGGCGGTATCAGCCGCGGCGCCACTCATCCGGCGATACGCCCAGCACCCGGCGAAACACATGGGCCAGGTGTGACGGTGACTCATAGCCGACGTTATTGGCGATCTCCAGCACCGACATGCGGGTGTGCCGCAACAACGTCTGCGCGCGCTCCAGGCGCAGGCGCTGGACGTACGCCAGCACCGTCTCGCCGGTGTGCAGCGCGAACAGCCGGGTCAGATGGCGGCGCGACATGTGAAACGTCTCGGCGATTTCATCCAGCCCCGGCGCATGTTCGAGGTTGCCTTCCACGTACGCCTTGACGTCACGCACCAGCATGGCGCCGTGGCGCTCGGTAGATGAGCGTTGCAGGCTCGGCTGGCTGAGGGAAATCGCCAGGCATTCGAGCAGCAGCAAGTGATCGGCCTGGGCCACCTGGCGGCGGCGGTCGATGTACAGGTCGGGTTGGCTGAAGGCTTTTTTTGCCAGGAGCAGATGGTGCAACGGCGCGGAGGTTTGCCAGATGCCCAGGGTGGGCACGCGCAGCAAGCGGTTGGCGTCACCGGACAGGTCACGCAAGGCGTAGTGCATGTAGTCGGGGTCGACGTAGAACGCCACGTGGCCCTGGCTGGCGGTGAGTGACGAGGAGGAATGGCTGGATTGCGGCGGCACCAGTACGAACTGGCGGTCGATCACCGAGGTGGTGCGCCCGCTTTCTTCATCCTTGAAACGCAACAGGCCGTGCTCGGGCACCATCAGCATGAATTCGTCGTGGGCATGGGCCCCGGTTTCATAGGCGCCGTTGGAGTTGAAGACGCTGTAGATGTCGCGCATCGCCAGGCACTGCCAGTGGATGTTGGAGTGCTGACACTAGCATGTTTGGTGCCAGCGAAGCATTGTGGCGAGGGAGCTTGCTCCCGCTGGACCGGGCTGGCGCTCCAGTGCGTAGCGCGCCCCTCTTTTTGGGGCCGCTTCGCAGCCCAGCGGGAGCAAGCTCCCTCGCCACATAGATCACCTCAGGTCATGATCAGGCCAACGGTACACGACGGGTGGAAATCGCCAGGCGACCCACACCGAAGCTCAACGCTGCGCCCAGCAGCAACATCAACAAGGTGCTCCACGCAGCACGGGACAGTTGCTTGGCCGCGACTTCACCGGCTTCACGGGCTTTCTGTTCAGCCTGTTGCTTCAGTTCGTCGACCTTCTGCACGGCCTGCTGGTAGGCCTGGGCGTAGTTGTCGACAATCTGGGTGGCCTCAGCCTGGCTCTTGCCGGTACGGGCCGCAACAATGTTGACCAGTGCCTGCTTGTCCGCCGCGTTCAACGCCGGCTCACCGGAAGCCTTGACCCGCTCGAACCACTGCTTCAATTCATCACCAGCCTGGGCTGGGTTGGTCGCGGCATCGTTGGCCGACTGCTTGCCGTCCGCAGCCGCCTGATCGGCTTTTTGCTCAACGTTGGCCGGGTCCAGTTCAGGTTTGCCGCTCTGCTTGAGCAGTGTGTCGAGCTGACCTTGCAGGCTGTTCCAGTCCAGCTTGATGCCCTGCTCATTCAGTTGCTGCTTGACGCTGTCGCTGATACCCGGCGCCACGGCGGCGATCCCGCTGCCGGCAGCCGACAGGCCCTTGCCGACGACATTGCCCGCCGCTCCCACAACGCTGGTGGCCAGCGCGGCCAGCAGCCAGGTGGTGAGCAAGGTGGTGATGGTCCAGCTCAGCACGCCGTGCAGGCCGCCGCGATCCGGCGCGGTGCGCCCGGCCACGAATGCACCGGCACCGATTGCCAGCAGCGTCGAGACAAACAGCCAGATCCCGGCACCGGTGCCGAAACCGCTCAGCGGGTTACCCGCGGCCATCGGGTCTACCGCACTGGCGCCAATCGCGGTGCCGAGTACGCTCAATACCAGATAGGTCACCAGGGCAATTGCACTACCGGCCAATACCGAGCCCCAGGACACACGAAACAGCGAATGGTTGGTTTCATAGACAGTGGTCATGTTAAATCCTTTGAACAGTGGGTAGGTGGCCAGTTTGGCGAGGCACCTGCCCTGCGGTCTCGACACAATTGCACTAGGCGTACTGGTGCATTCGCACCCCGCGCCGGGCACTTTCTCTGCACTATCCTGAGCCTCAGGTGTCGTACTTCCCATGCGACTTACCCCAGGAGAAACCATGAGCCAGGCCGTCCTCGCCAAAGAAACCAACCGCCGCCAACTGCAGCAGATCATCTCCGGCTTGTCCGATGGGGTGATCCTCGCCGAGGCCGACCAGACCATACTCTGGGCCAATGAAGCCGCGCTGCTGATGCATGGCGTGGATAAAGTCGAAGACCTGGGTGCCAACACCAAGGAATACGCCGCGCGCTTTGCCTTGCGGTATCGCAACAACCACCCGTTGGTGCTGGAGAATTATCCTCTGAGCCGGGTGGCAGACGGTGAAGAGTTCAGCGATGTGGTGGTGGAAGTCACCCCCACCGGCGACGAGGAAAAAGTCTGGGTGCATCGCCTGCGCAGCCTGGTGCTCGACGACGCGTCGGGCGAGCCGGAATTGCTGGTGTTGATCCTGAGCGACGCCACCGAATGGGCCAGCGCCGAACAGCGCTTCGAAAAGACCTTCAATGCCAACCCGGCGCCGGCGGTGATTTGCCGCCTGAGCGACCTGCGCTACATCAAGGTCAACCAGGGCTTCCTGGAGATGACCGGCTACAACCGCGACCAGGTGATCGGCCACTCGGTGTATGAACTGGACGTGCTGGAACAGGCCGAAAACAAGGACCTGGCCGTCAAGCGCCTGGGCGAAGGCGCGACCATTCCACAGATGCAAGCCGAACTGAAACTGCCCGAAGGCGGCAGCAAACTGGTGATCGTGGCCGGCCAGCCGCTGGACATGAATGAGGAAGACTGCATGCTGTTTTCCTTCACCGACCTGGAGCCTCGCCGCAAGGCCGAAACCGCCCTGCGTCAGAGCGAGGAACGCTTCGCCAAGTCGTTCCGCCTGACGCCGGTGCCGACCCTGGTGTGCAACGCCGCCAACCGCCAGGTGGTGGATATCAACGAAGCCTTCATGACCATCACCGGCTATACCAGTGAAGAACTGATCGGCAAATCCATCGAAGACATCGACTTTATCGACAGCCCCCAGGCCTGCACGCAACTGTTCACCACCCTGGAAAAAGCCGGCAACCTCGACGGCCTCGACCTGAAGATTCGCAAGAAAGGCAATGAGCTGATCGACTGTGTGCTGTCTGCCGACACCGTCAGTATCCAGGATGTGCCCTGCTACCTGCTGGTGCTGATGAACATCACCGAACGCAAGCGCTCCGAGCTGGAACTGGTGGCCGCGATCGAGGAAGTGATGCAGGACGCCTCATGGTTCAGCCAGACGCTGATTGAAAAACTGGCCAACGCCAAGAGCGTCAACAGCCCCAATGTACCGAACATTTCCTTTACCGACCTGACCGCCCGCGAGCGCGACGTACTGGGGTTGATTTGCGAAGGCCTGGCCGACAAGGAAATCGCTTCGCGCCTGAAACTGGCACCCAACACCGTGCGTAACCATGTGGCCACGGTGTACTCCAAACTGGGGGTGCATAGCCGTAGTGCAGCCATCGTGTGGGCCCGTGAGCGCGGGCTGTTTGCCGGTGAGTTGCGGGTTAAAAAGCCGAAATAGAGTGCAAATGCACTAGTGCGACCGGTGCAAATTCGCCTTATTGCGCGGGGGTGCACTGCTTAACCTTGAAGGGTGGGCACAGGGCTTCGGGTCCTGTGCCGTTGAGATGTCATGCCCTTTAAGGAATCCATCATGAAAAGCGAACAAGTCAAAGGCGCCGTCGAAAAAGTGGCCGGCAAGGCTCAAGGTTTTCTGGGTGATCTGACCGGTGACGAACGTCTCCAGGCCGAAGGTGTAGCTCGCCAGGCCGCTGGCCAGTTGCAGCAAACCTACGGTGACGCGCTGGACACCGTCGGCGATTTCGCCAAGCAAAAACCCCTGGCAACGGTTGCGATCGTCGCCGGTGTCGGCCTGCTGCTGGGCCTGTTGCTGCGTCGTCGCTGAGGAGAACCCTGATGTTTACGCTCTCCCAACTGCGCAACTGCATCGAAGAGGCCCTGTCGCCCCTGACCTGCGAATTCACCCTGTGCCGTGACGCGTCGTTGACGCTCAAGGTCTTCGACGCCGAAAGCGGCCGGGTGGATTTGGTGGTCACCGGGATCAGCGTCAACAAGCTGCAGACCCCGCAGGAAGTGGAAAAGATGGTCGACGAGTTGCGGTACGAATTGCAGAGCAACACCGTCGGTAAACTCAGGCTGGATGACCTGCCGCTGCGCCCTTTGTAGGAGCGGGCTTGCTCGCGAAAAACGCCCAGGCACCGCGTTCATTCAGGCGTGGCGCGTTATCGTTAACGACCTTCGCGAGCAAGCGTGCTCCTACAGTATGTCGCGGGCTTTCAACGACGCCCCGATAAAATAGAACACCCCTCCCCCGACAATGAACGCTGCCAACATGTAGAACATGTAGTGGGCCGGCAGGTTGGCCAGCACCAGCCCGCACAGCACCGGCCCCAGGGCAGCACCGAGGTTGGAGAGGTTTTGCGCCCCGTAGTACATGCCCCGCAGGTTGTCCGGGGCGATGCGGTCGATGAACATGTACTCGGCCGGAAACACCACGATTTCGCCCACGGTGAAAATCGCCATCGCCAGGATCCACCACCACACGTTGCTCGCCAGGGCAAAGCCAATCACCCCCAGCATGAACATGCCCAGGCCGAAGATCAGCCACTGGCTCAGGTAGCGGTGGGAAATGCGCCGGCCAATCGCGTATTGCAGGGCAATCACCAACACCGCGTTGGTGGTGAGTACCGCGCTGATGATGGTGTAGGTGTATTCGGCGGTAGTGGTGGTCACCAGGTACTGCGACAGGTACGCGGTGAACTGGCCGAACACCACGGCACTGAGCAGGCCGCCGACGGTGAAGCACACCAGTCGGTGATCCCGCAGCAATACACGCCCCACCGCGAGGAACGACACCGGCTTTTGCGTGGTGTCTACCGTGGCCAGCGTGCGGTCGCCCCAACGCCAGTACAGCAGGAAAAAACCGAAGCCCAGGACCGCCGACAGGATAAACGGCAAGCTGATATCGAGCTTGGCCACCATCGCGCCAAAAAACGGCCCTACGGCATAGCCGATATTGGTCAGGGTGTACTTGATGGAAAACGCTTCGCTGCGCTCATCTTCCGGCAACAGGCTGGCAAACCCGGACTTGATCGCGATGTCGATCACCGCGTACGCCAGGTTGATCAGGATCAGGCAGCTGTAGAACGACCAGATTTCCCGGGCCAGCACCGTGCCGATAAACCCCAGGGCAAACACCACACTCAAGCTGAGCAATAGCCTGTAGCTGTTGATGCGGTCTACCAGGAAACCGCCGTAGACACTCAGCAGCGAGCCGACGATCAGCGAGCTGCCGATCACCAGGCCGACCTGGCTGATGTCGAGGGCAAAGTGGTTGGTGAGGTAGATCACCAGGTACGGAAAGGTGATGGCTTTGGCCAGGGTGAGGATCAGCGTGGCCGACAACAACAGGTTCACGGTACGCGGGTAATTTCTTATTGTGGCAAGCATCCTGCTCTCATTCCGGTCAAGGTAAAGGGACCATTGCGGCCCGCAGCGGACGTACCTTAACGCAAAACAAGAAGAAAAAAATGCTGGTTTATGCATTTATGCAAAAATCAAATCCAGCGGGATGAAGCGCGATCACCCATCCCGCCGAACGCTTTATTTTTTAACGGGGGTGATGTCGAGAATCGTGCCGTTGGTGGTTTTGAGCAATACGTACTTGTCGTTCACTCGAGCCCACTGGCTGTCTTCTTCCGGCTGCTTCAGGCCACGTTTCTTCCAGTCGGCAATGGCCGACTCCTTACGCATCAGAATGTCTGGCGCACGGTCTCCCGTCTTGAGGTCGCGGGTATTGATATTCGAAGGCTGCACGGTTTTTTGCGGGGTATCTGCGGCCTGGACGGTGAGACTCGCGGCAGAGAGGCTCGCGGCAACCAGCAGGCAGGCAACAAGGGATTTGGACTTCATGGGCACTTCCTTCAATGAATGACGCGTAAAGATTCCGACCGCAGCGGCGTGGAATCATTCAGCGCCGTGATGGAAGCGGCAGATGGATGGGCGGCCAGCGACCGGGCCGGCGATTAATCAGATAAGATTGGTTCCTTTTTCCAGCCGCTCAGGAATTCCAATGACTGGTACCCACGTCATCATCATTTTCGTGACCGTTGTCACCTTGCTCGCGCTCTACGTGTTCGGCACCTACAGGGAACTGGTGGCCCTGCTTGATCGCTGCAAAAAAGCCTTCGGCCAATTCAAGGAGGCCGAACAACAATTGGCGGCGGCGCAAAATGCCTCGTCACCCAGCGCAGAAATCGCCAGCCTGGAAAGCCGTGTCGCGTTCACCCGCCAGCTCTTCCACGACTCGGTCAACAACTACAACACCTACAAGCACAAGTCGCCGACCTCGGTGGTGGCCGAGCTGCTCGGGCATCGTGATGATGTCAGCCTGTCGGGGTTCGAGGCCAAGCGTACGGTCTGACCTGCCGGCGCTTACACAGGTGCACGCTGACGTGTTGGCGTGCCCTGATGAAACACCATCTGCCACTGCCCGCCGCTTTCGCGCCACACCGAACTGCGCAATGACTCCCCCGCCGCATTTGCATCCGTCGCCGCGCGCTGGCAGCGATACGTCACCAACGCCACGCCTTCGGCCAGCACCTTCATTGCAAAGTCACTGATGCTACGGACTGAAAACACCTCATCCTGCAGCCCTTCGATCACCTCGGCCTTGCTGCCCCATACATTGCCACTGGCACCAAATTCGACGAAGTCATCCGCCAGCAGCACCGACAACCGCGCCGCATCTGTACGGGTGGTGCATTGGTGCAGCTCCTGTTCCAGGCGGCGTAAATGCTCTGCCAACTCCATACCCATTGCCCTCGTGAAATTAATCCTGTAATTTTTCATGAAATTTCCTGATAAGAATTTCACGAAGCGCCCATGGACAAGCAAGAAGAACTCGACGCCCTGGCGATCCTGATCCACGACCTGCGCAAGCACAAGAAGCTCACCCTGGCGCAACTGGCGCAAAAGATCGAGCGTTCCGTGGGTTTCCTGTCCCAGGTTGAACGCGGCCTGTCGCGCCCGACCGTGGCCGACCTCACAGCCATCAGCCACGCGCTCGGTGTGCCCACCACCTATTTCTACAGCCTGTCCAAACCCAAGGCGGTGGACTGGGTCACCCGCCCCAACGAACGGCGCACGGTGTATTACGCCAATGGCATCACCGACATCCTGGTGTCGCCGAGCATGCACGGCGCGTTCTCGATCCTCGACAGCCTGCTGGCCCCCGGTGCCAACAGCGGCGAACAAACCATGAGCGACCGTGCCGAACAGGCCGGTTACGTGCTGGAGGGCGAGTTGACGCTGTGGGTCGAGGGCGAGCCGGACTCGGTCACCCTGGGCCCCGGCGACAGCTTCCACCTGGCCAGTTTTGCCCACTGCCGCTACGGCAACCTGACCGACCTGCCAGCCCGCGTGCTGTGGGTCTACAACTAGGAGCAACACCCGTGAAAAGCCATGCTTCCACGCTTTTGGCCGAAGTCCGGACCTTTCGCCAGAACCATCCCGATGTGCGCTACGTCGACCTGATTGCCCTGGACATTCCCGGGCATTTCTACGGCAAGCGCTACCCGGTGGAGATGCTGGAAAAGGTCGCCGCCGGCAGCCCGTTGAAACTGCCGCAGAACGCGGTGCTGCTGGGTGCCCAGGGCGGCCTGTTCAAGATCGGCGACTATTGCTTCCACGACGGCGACCCGGACGCCAACCGCCGCCTGGTGCCCGGCACCCTCAAGCCGGTGAGCTGGGAGGCGCAGCCGCTGGGGCAGATGTTGATTACCTCCGACGGCACCGAAGCGCCCATCGAATTCGAACCCCGGGAAGTACTGGCCAAGGTGCTGGAACGCCTGCAGCGCAAAGGCATTCACCCGGTGGTCGCGTTCGAGCTGGAGTTCTACCTGTTCGACAAAAAGCTCAGCGACGGCCTGCCGCAATTTGCCCGCGACCCGCTGAGTGATGACGCGGACGACCAGCCCAACTTGCACATCGAGCGCCTGTCACGCTTTGCGCCGGTGTTGGACGATATGGTCGAGACGGCCAAGGCCCAGGGCATCGACATCACGGTGATCACCGCCGAACTCGGCCCCGGCCAGTTCGAAATCAATTTCGGCCACCTGGAAGACGGCCTGCGCGCCGCCGACTGGGCCGCCCTGTTCTGCCGCAGCACCCGTGGCGTGGCCCTCAAGCACGGCTATCGCGCCAGCTTCATGGCCAAGCCTTACCTGCAACACCCCGGCAGCGGCATGCATGTGCACGTCAGCCTGTACGATGCGGCAGGCAATAACCTGCTGGCGGCCCACCAGCAGCAACCGTTGCGCCACGCGGTGGCAGGTTGCCTGGAACTGCTGCCGCACTGCATGCCGATCTTCTCGCCCAACCACAACGCCTTCCGCCGCCTTGGTGGCACGGTCAACGCGGCAACCCGCGCGTGCTGGGGCTTTGAAGACCGTGACGCGTGCGTGCGAATTCCTGAATCCGACCCGCGCAACCTGCGCATCGAACATCGCCTGGCGAGTGCCGATGCCAACCCGTATCTGGTATTGGCGGCGATTCTGGTGGGGCTTGAGCATGGTCTTGAAGCAGCGAAGGAGCCCATCGCCCCGCTGAACGAAGACCGCAACAGCGGCGCGGACTTCCCCGTGGAAATGCTGGAGGCGGTGCGCGCCATGCAGCATCAGCCGACGTTGCGCGAAGGCCTAGGCGCGGAGTTTGTCGACGTGTATTGCGAAAACAAACGCCAGGACCACCTGGCATTCCAGCAGGAAATTCATGCGCGGGAATATCGCTGGTATCTCTAGGCACTGATGGTTAGCCTCGTGGGCATCTCTGGCTAACCGCGGACTTGCCCATGACCGACCAAAGCGCCCCGGCCCTGAAGGAAATCTTCAACGCCGAACGCCTGCAACACATCGCCAGCGAAATGACCGCGGTGTACCCGGCGTTCGACGCCAAGGGTTTTCTCAAACACGCCAAGGCCGGGTTGGCAGACCTGTCGGTGATGCAGCGCATGGCGCGGGTCAGTGAAAGCCTCAACGCTGTGATCCCGCTGGATTATCCGCAAACCCTGAAGTTGCTGTATGCCCTGGCCCCTCGGCTGAACAGCGCCTTTGTCAGCCTGTTCCTGCCCCACTACGTTGCCAGCTACGGCGGCGATGATTTCAAGCGCTCCATGGCTGCCCTCAAGTACTTCACCACCTTCGGCTCCGCCGAGTTTGCCGTGCGGCATTTTCTGCTGAAGGATTTCAAGCGCACCCTGGCGGTGATGCAACAGTGGTCGCTGGACGACAACGAACACGTACGACGCCTCGCCAGCGAAGGTTCACGGCCACGGCTGCCATGGTCGTTTCGCCTGGCCGAGGTGCAGGCCGATCCGAACCTGTGCGCTTCGATCCTCGACAATCTCAAGGCCGACAGCAGCCTCTACGTGCGCAAGTCGGTGGCCAACCACCTCAACGACATCACCAAGGACCATCCGGATTGGGTGCTGGGCCTGATCGAAGGCTGGTCCCTGGATAACCCCCACACCGCGTGGATCGCCCGCCACGCGCTGCGCAGCCTGATCAAGCAAGGCAACACCCGGGCGCTGACGATCATGGGCGCCGGGGCCAGGGCCGAAGTGAAGATCCATCAACTCAAGGTCGAGCCGGCGGCGATCAAGTTGGGGGAGCGGATCAACCTGTCCTTCAGCCTGGAGTCCACTGCCGATTCGTCGCAAAAGCTGGTGGTCGACTACGCCATCGACTATGTGAAAAGCGCCGGTCACAGCGCGTCCAAGGTGTTCAAGCTCAAGGCATTTACCCTGGGTGCCGGAGAACATCACGCCATCAGCCGTGGCCAACATATCCGTGAATTGACCACGCGCAAGCACTATCCCGGCAAGCATGCGGTTCACGTGCTGGTGAACGGTGAGCGGCTGGGAAGCGTCGAGTTTGAACTCGCAAAATAATCCTTAAAACATTAACGAAGGCTCTAGATCGGGCCTTACAGCGTAATTAATTGTCGGACAATGCTAGGCATTCGTGTTGCGATCCATTATCATCCGGCGCCTTCTCGGTACCCCTAGGGTACTTGTGTCAATGTTCCACCTGAGGCGCCCATGCTCCGTTTTTCGTTTTACCGTCCCCTGATCTGCATCAGCTGGGGGCTTGCCAGTCACAGCGCGCTTGCCGCCCTGCAACCAATGGCCGAAGCCCCACTGGCCAGCGACACCGAGCTGCATTGCCACTTCAACCGCGACGCCAGCGTCGACTGCACTACCCGCTTTCACTACACCATCCTCAAGCCAAGCGGCCGCGAAATGCTCTCGCGGATCGACTTCAGCTACCAGGAAGAAGACGGCTTCGAACTGATCAAGGCCGAGTCCACCCAGCCCGGCGGCAAACCTGTGCCCCTGGACCCGACGCAAATCGACACCCGCACCGCCCCCAACCCGGACCAGGGTTTCTCCCGGGAAAAACAGACCTCGCTGGCGTTTCCCAACCTGCGGGTCGGCACGCAAATCCGCTACACGGTGCGCGAACATCACCCGGCCAAACCGCTGATGACCGAGTTCTACTACGCCTTGCAGTTCGGCCCCAACGCCGCACGGCGCGACCACTTCAAGGCACGCTTCACCGCCGAGCGGCCGATCGAGTGGCGCAGCGAATTGATGGAGGGTTTCAGCATTACGCCATCGGCCAATCGCAAGACCCTGGACGTGGTGCAAAAGGCCCCGACCTACCTCAGCTACATCAACGAATCCGCCAACGCCTACATACGCCACGCCCCGCGTATCGAAGTCGGCAGCTCCCTGGATCGCCAGCAGTACTTCGGCGGCTTTGCCGAACGCTACAACCAGATCCTCGGCGCCAAGCTGCCGCCCCAGGGCGCCGCCGCCGTGGCCGCCGTTCGCGGCTTGCCACCGGCACAACAGGTGGCCGGCCTGATGCAGCACATCAACGACCACTATCGTTACTTGGGCGACTGGCGCGCCTCGGATCGCGGCTATGTGCCCTTCAGCCTGGCGGAGATCGAGCAGCACGGCTACGGCGACTGCAAAGACCTTTCGACGCTGCTGGCCGCCATGCTCAAGGCCAGCGGGATCAAGGCCGAACCGGCCTGGGTCAGCCGCGGCGATGTGGTTAACCCGCTGCTGATTCCCGGTACCGGCGCGCCGAACCACGCCATCGTCCGCGCCGAAGTCGATGGCCAGGTGTGGTGGCTGGACCCGACCAACCCGATCTTCGCCCCCGGCCAGACCCTGCCCGACATCCAGGACCGCTGGGTGCTGGTGACCAACGCCGAGGGCCAGGTACGTGAAGAACACATCCCGCTGCAACCCGCCGCCCCCACGTTGATCCTCGACAAACAGGAGCGCTTCGACGCCCAGGGCACCGCCCGGGTCTCGGCCACCGTTGATTTTCGCGGCATGCCGCTGATGCAACTGAGCGTCGCCGACCGCCAGCAAGGCGCCACCGCCAGCGACCAGAACATCTGCGACAACTTCGGCAAACAGATCACCGACTGCCAGGTCGAGCGCCCCGCCACCGCCTTCCTGATCCCGGCCAGCTACAAGGTCAGCGCCACCCTGACGGACATGCGGCCCCTGGAACCGCTGGGCAACGACCACGTCTACAACGATGCCTTGCTGCAAGAGAAATGGGACGGTCTGCTCAACTACCGCCGCAATGGGCAACTGGCCGACTTGTACATAGGCAACCCCGAGACGCTGGATTACACCATCACACTGTCGGGTGGGCAGATCGACAAGGACATCAAGGCTTGCCAGGTACGCTCGCCGTGGTACGACCTGGACCTGACGGGTGAGCGCGTCAAGGGCGACTGGCGTTATCACTACGTCCTGACGCAGAAAATACGCTGGCTGACCCACGATGAAATTGTCAGCGCACCGTTTGAAAAGATGATCAAGGAGATCCGTGCCTGTGGTGAGCAGGTGCATCAGGTGGTGAAGCTCTAACCCTCCCCCAGCAAAACCCCTTGCTCCCGCGCGCAGAGTTCCACCAGGTAATCCCACAACACCCGCAACCTTACCGACTTGTGCAACTCGCGCCGGGAGCTGATCCAATAGCTGCGCTGGATGCTCTCCGCCGGCAGCAGCGGCACCAGGTCCGGGTCGCTCGCCGCCATGAAGCACGGCAATACGGCAATTCCCAACCCCGAGCGCGCCGCCTGGTGCTGGGCGATCACGCTGGTGCTGTGGAACACCACTTTGGGGTTGCGGCAGAAACTGCTGAGGAATTTCAGTTCCTGGCTGAACAGTAAATCGTCGACGTAATCGATCCAGGCGTGCACCGCCAGGTCCTCGCGTTTTTCAATCGGCGGTGTGCGGTCCAGGTAGCTGCGGCTGGCGTAGAGCGCCAGGCGGTAGTCGGTGAGTTTGCGGGTCACCAGTTGGTCGACGCTGGGGCGTTCGAGGTGGATGCTGATTTCCGCTTCGCGGTTGAGGATGCTGACAAACCGTGGCACTGCCAGCAGTTCCACTTCCAGGCCCGGGTAGCGTTCGAACAGGCCGCCCATGCGACTGGCCAGGAACATCACGCCCAAACCCTCGGCCACCCCCAGGCGGATCTTGCCCAGGGGCGCGGCGGAATGGGTCAGTTCTTCTTCGGCCAGCAGCGCCACGTTTTCCATGGCTTCGGCATGTTTGAGCAGGGCTTCGCCGGAGGGCGTGAGTTCGTAACCCTGGGCGTGCTGCACGAACAGCGCAGTGCCCAGGCTTTTCTCGATGGCCTCGATGTGCCGGGCCACGGTGGCGTGGGTGGTTTTCAGGCGTTGCGCCGCCGTGAGCAAGCGTCCGCTACGCTGTAACTCAAGAAAGAACCGCAGATCATTCCAGTCGAACATGCCTTCCCCTTCTTCCCCTGAACAGCAGCGTTGTCTAAAAACGCACAGCAGCTGGGTAAAAACTAACATTTTTAAGACGAAAACTAACAACTAGGATGGGACCAATAAGAAAAACAAGCGAGGTCACAGATGCATTCTGCAGCTGCTGAATACGATTACGTGGTGGTAGGCGCCGGCCCGGCGGGCTGCCTGCTGGCCAATCGACTGTCTGCCAACCCTGCCCATCGCGTGTTGCTGCTTGAAGCAGGCGGTCGCGATAACTACCCCTGGATCCATATTCCCGTCGGCTACCTGTTCTGCATCGGCAACCCGCGCACCGACTGGTGCTTCAAGACCGAAGCCCAGGAAGGCCTGCAAGGCCGTGCGCTGAGCTACCCGCGCGGCAAGGTGCTGGGCGGGTGCTCGTCCATCAACGGCATGATCTACATGCGCGGCCAGGCCCGGGATTACGACGGCTGGGCCGAGGACAATCCCGGTTGGGCGTGGAAGGATGTGCTGCCGCTGTTCAAGCAGAGCGAAAACCATTTTGCCGGTGCCTCGCAATTTCACAGTGACGGCGGTGAATGGCGGGTTGAGCAACAGCGCCTGCACTGGCCGATCCTCGATGCGTTTCGTGACGCGGCGCAGCAAAGCGGTATCGACAGCATCAGCGACTTCAACCAGGGCGACAACGAAGGCTGTGGCTATTTCCAGGTCAATCAGAAATCCGGCGTGCGCTGGAATGCGGCCAAGGCGTTTCTCAAGCCGATCCGCCAGCGGCCCAACCTGACGGTGATGACCGAGGTTGAAGTCGACCGCGTACTCCTGGAGAACGGCCGTGCGGCGGCGGTGGTTGCTCGCCAGAATGGCCAGCCAGTCACGTGGCGGGCGCGCAAGGAAATCATCCTGTGCGCCGGCTCCGTCGGTTCGCCCGGCATCCTGCAACGCTCCGGTATCGGCCCCTCCAGCGTGCTCAAGCCTTTGGGCATCGATGTGCTGCACGAGTTACCCGGCGTGGGCGGCAACCTGCAGGATCACCTGCAACTGCGCCTGATCTACAAGCTGGAAAACGCCCGCACCCTGAACCAGATCGCCGGCACCGTGTGGGGCAAGATGGGCATGGGCCTGCGCTACCTGTATGACCGCAGCGGCCCGCTGTCCATGGCCCCCAGCCAGCTTGGCGCGTTCGCCCGTTCCGGGCCGGAGCAGACGTCGGCCAACCTCGAATACCACGTGCAACCGCTGTCCCTGGAGCGCTTTGGCGAACCACTGCACGGGTTCCCGGCCTTCACCGCTTCGGTGTGCGACTTGCGCCCGCAAAGCCGTGGCCGCATCGACATTCGCTCGGCCAACCCGGCAGACGCACCGCTGATCCGCCCCAACTACCTCAGCCATCCGGAAGACCTGCGGGTGGCCGCCGACGCCATTCGCCTGACCCGACGCATCGTCTCGGCGCCGGCCCTGAAGCAATTCAACCCGGTGGAGTACCTGCCCGGCACAGAACTGCAGACGGACGAACAGCTGCAGGAAGCCGCCGCCCGCATTGGCACCACGATTTTCCATCCAGTGGGCACCTGCCGCATGGGCAGCGACAAGGACGCGGTGGTCGACGCCCAACTGCGAGTGCACGGGGTTCCCGGCCTGCGCATCGCCGACGCGTCGGTCATGCCCCGCATCACTTCAGGCAACACCTGCTCACCGACGCTGATGATCGCGGAAAAAGCCGCGCAGCTTATCCTTTCGCCGAACACAAGGAGCCTCGCCCCGGAGAAAGAACTGACCTTACCGGCTTGACCTGCAGGAGCCCGGCTTGCCGGCGGTGGCGTTTTCAAGTGTTGTGCACAGCTTGAGAGCGCCATCGCCGGCAAGCCGGGCTCCTACAGGGGAATAGCGGCGCCGATGTGGCGCCGACAGTGGAACAACAATAAATAATCACTGTGAGGGCTACCCAAATGTCAGAACACGCTCAACCCCTGGGCTCCGCCACCAAGGCGCGAGACAGCAACGACACACAGAAAGTCATCTTCGCCTCCTCCCTCGGGACGGTGTTCGAGTGGTATGACTTCTTCCTCTATGGCGCACTCGCGGCGGTAATCAGCAAGCAGTTCTTTGCCGGGGTCAACGACACCACGGCGTTTATCTTTGCCCTGATGGCCTTCGCCGCCGGCTTTGTGGTGCGCCCGTTCGGCGCGCTGGTGTTCGGTCGGCTGGGTGACATGATCGGGCGCAAGTACACCTTCCTCGCCACCATCATCCTGATGGGCCTGGCGACTTTCTGCGTCGGCCTGCTGCCGACCTATTCGAGCATCGGTATTGCCGCACCGATCATCCTCGTCGCGCTGCGCATGCTCCAGGGCCTGGCGCTGGGCGGCGAGTACGGCGGCGCAGCCACCTATGTGGCCGAGCACGCCCCGGCGGGCAAACGCGGCTTCCACACCAGCTGGATTCAATCCACCGCGACCCTCGGTCTGTTGCTGTCGTTGCTGGTGGTGCTGGCGTGCCGTTACTTCACCGGCGACCAATTCGAAGTGTGGGGCTGGCGCCTGCCGTTCCTGCTGTCGATCGTGCTGCTGGGTATCTCCACCTGGATCCGCATGAGCCTGCACGAGTCGCCGGCGTTCCTGAAAATGAAAGAGGAAGGCAAGGCCAGCAAGTCGCCGATCCGCGAGTCGTTCGGCAAATGGGAAAACCTCAAGATCGTGCTGATTGCGCTGTTCAGCATCAACGCCGGCCAGGCAGTGACGTTCTATGCCGCGCAGTTTTATGTGCTGTTCTTCCTCACACAGTTTTTGAAGATGGATCCGGCACTGGCCAACATGCTGCTGATCATCAGCGTGGTGATTGGTGCGCCGTTCTTCATCTTCTTCGGCTGGCTTTCGGACAAGCTGGGACGCAAGCCGGTGTTGATGGTCGGCCTGCTGCTGGCCACCGCGCTGTACTTCCCGATCTTCAAGGGCCTGGCGCACTACACCAACCCGGCGATGGACCACGCCAGCCGCCAGTCGCCGATCACCGTATTGGCAGACCCGGCCACCTGCACCTTCCAGTTCGACCCGGTGGGCAAGGCGCGTTTTGACAGCCCCTGCGACAAGGTCAAGACCTTCCTGGTGAAACAGGGCCTGCCGTACGAAAGCGCGGCCGCCCCGGCGGGCAGCGCGGTGCAGGTGAGCGTGGGTGATGTGCGTATCGACGGTTACGACGAAGCCGCCCTGAAAGGCGCGGTGACCCTGGCGGGTTATCCGCAATCGGCTGATGTGGCCCAGGTCAACAAAACCATGGTGGTGGTGCTGATCGTCGCGCTGATCCTGATCGCCGCCATGTGCTACGGCCCGCTGGCAGCGCTGATGGTGGAGCTGTTCCCGACACGCATCCGCTACACCTCGCTGTCGCTGCCATACCACATCGGGAATGGCTGGTTTGGTGGCTTCCTGCCGACGGTGTCGTTTGCGCTGGTGGTGTACACCGGGGATATTTTCTATGGGCTGTGGTACCCGGTGGTCATTACCGGGGTGAGCCTGATCGTGGGGCTGATTTGCCTGAAAGAAACCAAGAACGTCGATATCGACAATAACTAAACGTCGATCCGGCCGACGCTGGAGTTTCAGTGTGGGAGCGGGCTTGCTCGCGAAAGCGGGGTGTCAGTCGCCGGATAGGTTGACTGATACACCGCGTTCGCGAGCAAACCCGCTCCCACATTGGGTTTAGCACCAGACACACAAATTGCTGTATATCCATCCAGATAAAAGTTGCCCAATTCTGATTTATTGCCCATCCTGCTCCCCATTCAATTGCGTAGCGAATGTGGTGACCATGCGGCTGTTCCTCTGTGAAAAACCGTCCCAGGCCAAGGATATCGCCGCCGTGCTCGGCGCGACCCGGCGTGGCGACGGTTGCTGGCTGGGCTCAGGCGTGACGGTGACCTGGTGCATCGGCCACCTGCTGGAAACCGCCCCGCCCGACAGCTACGACGCCAAGTACAAGCGCTGGGTGCTGGCCGACCTGCCGATCATCCCCGAAAAGTGGAAGATGCTGGTCAAGCCCAAGACCGCCAGCCAGTTCAAGGCGGTCAAGCGTCTGCTGGGGGAAGCCCAGGAATTGGTGATCGCCACCGATGCCGACCGTGAGGGCGAGATGATCGCCCGTGAGCTGGTGGAGCATTGCCGTTATCGCGGCCCCATCCAGCGGCTATGGCTCTCGGCGCTCGACGACGCGTCGATCCGCAAGGCCCTGGCCTCGTTGAAGCCCGGTGCTGAAACCTTCAGCCTCTACCATTCGGCCCTTGGCCGCTCCCGTGCCGACTGGCTGATCGGGATGAACATGAGCCGCCTGTTTACCCTGCTGGGCCAACAGTCCGGTTATCAGGGCGTGTTGCCGGTTGGGCGTGTGCAAACCCCGACCCTGCGCCTGGTGGTAGACCGGGACCGCAGCATTGCCGACTTTGTACCCGTCGCTTATTGGGCCATCGATGTGGATCTGCTCCACGACGACATCACCTTTACGGCGCAGTGGCGCGCAACAGAAGACGCCTGTGACGATCAGGGCCGCTGCCTCAATCCGCAGCTTGCCCGGGACGCCGCCAATGCCATGAGCAACGCCGCCAGTGCGCGGCTGGTCAAACTGCGTACCGAGCGCATGCGCGACGTCGCGCCCCTGCCCTTCGACCTCGGCACCCTGCAGGAAATCTGCTCGAAAAAGCTTGGCCTCGGCGCCCAGGAAACCCTGGATGTTGCCCAGTCGCTCTACGAAACCCACAAGGTCATCACTTACCCACGCAGCGATTGCGGCTACCTGCCCCTTAGCCAGCACGGCGACGCTCCGAAAATCCTCGCGGCGCTGGGGCGGGCCGATCCGGCGGTGAATGAATTGATGCCACACATCGATCCGAAGCGACGCTCCCGAGCCTGGAACGACGCCAAGGTCAGCGCTCACCACGGCATCATTCCCACCGGCGCCGGCAAGGATGTCGGGCAATTGACGGGCAAGCATCGCGCCGTCTACACCCTGATTCGCGCCCGCTATCTCGCGCAGTTCCTGCCCAACCACGAGTACGACCGTACCCAGGCAGATTTCGATTGTGCCGGTGAAGCCTTGCGGGCTGTCGGTAAAGTCATCGTCGAGCCTGGCTGGAAACGCGCATTGCCGGAAGCATTGGCGCCGGCCAAGGGCCGTGAAGCACCTGCGCCGCAGTCCTTGCCAACACTGGTTCAGGGGCAGGACTACGCCGTGGCCAAGGTCAACCTCAAGGACCTGTGGACCCAGCCACCCAAACCCTTCACCGAAGGCGACCTGATCAAGGCGATGAAAAACGTCGCCAAGCTGGTGGAAGACCCGCTGCTCAAGCAAAAGCTAAAGGACACCACCGGGATCGGCACCGAAGCCACCCGCGCCGGGATCATCCAGGGCCTGCTGGACCGCGGCTACCTGGTGAAAAACGGCAAGGCGCTGTCGGCAACACCCGCCGCTTTCAGCCTGATTGATGCAGTGCCACGGGCAATTGCCGACCCCGGTACCACCGCTATCTGGGAGCAGGCACTGGACATGGTACAAAGCGGCGAGATGAGCCTGGAAGAGTTCGTCGCCAAACAGGCGGCATGGATGAGCAAACAGGTGACCCGCTGCACTGGCATGCGCCTGACCATCAGCGGCCCGGCCAGCCCGGCCGGCCGTGGCGCCACACCGTGGAAAAACAAACGCAAACCGGCCAAGCGCAAGACGGCCACCAGCCCGAAGCGGGCGGCGAAACCGGCAAACAAAGGCTGAGAAGCACTAAGAAATCGCGACAATGACGTTTTTCGACGGGATGTATGCCGCTTTGGACCTTGCCCTGCTGCAGGCCATCCAGGATTCTGTAGGGCCTGCTAACCTCCCAACAATAACAACACCGGAGTGGCCTCCATGAAAACCGTTGCCCAAGTGCTGAAGTCCAAAGACCAGCATAACCATCAAGTCCACACCATCCCCCACGACCATACGGTATTTGAGGCCTTGATCGTGATGGCTTCGAAAAACGTCGGGGCCTTGCCAGTGCTCCAGGACGGCAAGGTGGTGGGCATCATCAGTGAACGAGACTATGCCCGTAAGGTCATCCTCCATGGATTGTCTTCGGTGACGACCAAAGCCCACGAGATCATGAATTCACCGGTGATCACCGTCGACACTCACCAGACTGTCGAGACGTGCATGACGATCATGACTGACCGACATCTGCGGCACCTGCCTGTGGTGGAGAACGGCGAGCTCCTTGGCCTGCTGTCCATCGGCGACCTGGTCAAGGAAGCGATTGCCGAACAGGCCGACCTGATCAAACAGCTGGAGCAGTACATTCGCGGCGAATAATCATTGGGGACCCCATGCTCGATACCCTGCAACATCAAGTCGATAACCAGCTCGACAACCTGCACCGGGCCATGGCCGAACGGCGCTTCCTGGTGCTGACCGGTGCGGGTATCAGCACCTCTTCGGGGATTCCCGATTATCGCGACAGCGAAGGCGTGCGCCGGGGCAAGGCGCCGATGATGTACCAGGAGTTCCTGGCAACCCCGCAGGCGCGCCGCCGCTACTGGGCGCGGGCGATGCTCGGCTGGCCGAGGGTGCGTGTCGCGCAGCCGAACGCGGCGCATATCGCCCTGGCCACTCTGCAGCAACGTCAGCGCATTGCCGGGCTGATCACCCAGAACGTCGACACCCTGCACGATCAGGCTGGCAGCCATGATGTGATCGAACTCCACGGCAGCCTGCACCGGGTGCTGTGCCTGGATTGCCAGCAGACCAGCGAGCGGGATCTGATCCAGCGCCAGATGGAAGCGGAGAATCCGTACCTGGCGGGTGTGGATGCCGTTCAAGCCCCCGACGGTGACACCCTGCTGGACCCGGCCTTTGAAGGACGTTTTCAGGTGCCCCGCTGCCCCCACTGCGGCGGGCAACGGTTGAAACCGGACGTGGTGTTTTTCGGTGAGAACGTCGCCCAGGGCACGGCAGCCAAGGCGATGGCGGCGGTGGATGACGCAGAAGGATTGCTAGTGGTGGGTTCGTCGCTGATGGCGTATTCAGCGTTTCGGTTGTGCAAGGCGATGGTCGAGCAAGGCAAGCCCGTGATTGCCATCAATCTGGGCAAGACACGGGGCGATGAGTTGCTGCAACTCAAGATCGAAGCCTCCTGCGAACGTTTGTTGCCGTTGCTGGCAGAACGCCTGGGATAGCCCAATCCTGCTTTTCTGTGGCGAGGGAGCTTGCTCCCGCTGGGCTGCGCAGCAGCCCCAAAACCGACAACCGAATGATTCCTGAAGAACCGCAGTCAGCCTGGTGGGGGCGCTTCGCACCCCAGCGGGAGCAAGCTCCCTCGCCACAAAAAGCCCCCGGATCCCGCGACCTGCCCGCACGAAAAATGACGCCCAAGTCACGTTTTCCGCTCACACCCCCGCCCTGCAAGGATTTATGTAGTGCTCAAAAATAATCACTACATAATCGTTGACGTAACCGTTTTGTAATTGCATGATTCAAGCGTCTCCCGGATCGGGAGCGTTGGTAACACGCGTTTTGAACAAGCTCGTCTGACCGCCGAGCTGTTTTTTCCGGATGTGCACTGCCCACAAGGCAGATTGATGAAGCTGACCGGCCCGAAAGGATCGGTACAAGGAGCTCAAACGCTGCTTGTCTTCGTTATGAAACCATTGCGTAGCAGGTCATCAGCAAGACTACATGCATCGGTTCAAGACCCTGCCCGTATTCGGCAGACAGTCGCTGACGCCCGGTTTTCTGAGCCGGAGACAACTTAGTAGTTTTAACGGATCAACTAGAGATCGCCAACTGGTCAAGGGGCTTACACATGAATCTGAACAACCAACCAACTATCGATGAATTGGCTGAGATGTTCGCAGCGCAGAAAGACACGCTCGACGACCATATCCTCTGGATTGGTAAATCGGGCCAGGTCCATATTGACTGCCTGGCGCCCCACACCGTGGAAGAAGAGTTCGACAGGAATAACCGTGAACTGGCAGCGCGCCTGAAGATGTACCGCCGCGGCCAGGGTTATGTCGGCAAGAAAGCCGCCGCCGATCGCAACTTTATCGAGCAGGTCTTCCATACACTTAATACCGAGTGGCAGAACCTTAAAGGCCATTCGCACGTTAAGGTGATCGACAGATACTGCTGATAACTACGCACTTATCACTTAAGCCTGCTCGCTTAAAACGAGCAGGCTTTTTTATGGCCGACGGTTATTGCAACAACGCCGGGAAACGCCCCTTCCCCGCTTCATCGCAAAAAATATCAAACATGGCCTGGGCCGCCGCTGAAAGTTCGTGGCCGGGCTTGGTCAGTACACCAATCGGCCGTTCGATCACCGGATCGCTCAAGGTGATGCAATGGGCGCCTGCCTCCTGCATTTGGCGTGCACACAACGCCGGCACTGCACTCACGCCCAAGCCACTGGCAACCATCTTGCCCACCGTCGCCAGTTGATGGCTCTCCAGGGCTACGGGCAGCTTCAGGTCCAGCGCCTTCAAGTGTTCTTCAAGCATCACTCGTACCGTGGACGGGCGCTGCAAGGTGATGAAGGGTTGTTCCAGCAGGGTGTGCCAGGCGATATCGGCGCGGCGTGCCAATGGCGAGTCACCGGGCACCACCGCCACAAAGCGGTCCACATACAGCGGGGTGAACACCAGCGATGAGCTTTCCGACGGTTCAAACGCCACGCCCAACTCCACTTGGCGATCGCGGACCATTTCCAGCACCTGCTCGTTGATCACGTCATTCACCGTTACGTTGACCTGGGGATAGCGCGCGCGAAAAATCTTCAGGATCGGTGGCAGCAGGTTTCCGGCAAACGACGGCATCGCCGCCACCGTTACCCGCCCGCGCTGCAGGGTGAAACGCTGGCGCAACTCATCCTCGGCATTGTCCCAGTCGGCGATCAAGCGCCGGGCCAGGGGCAGCAGGGATTCGCCTTCAGGGGTCAGCGCGACATTGCGCGTATTGCGGCTGAACAGGCGCCCGCCCAGGCCTTCTTCCAGGCCTTTGATGGTCAGGCTCAAGGCCGACTGGGAAAGATGCAAACGCTCACAGGCGGCCGCAAAGCTCAAGGTCTGGGCCACGGCAAGAAAGGCGCGCATCTGTTTAACTGTCATCAAGCTTCTCCCGATGGCTGAGGACTATGCTGTTTTTTAAATCAATCAACCTTAAAAAACAACTTAACAAATCAATCCGTCGGCGCAACACTCGGTTCATATGGCTGGCCCACAAACAATAAAAGAGGTGCATATGGCAGGTTTTGATAAACGCGTAGCGTCCTATGAAGAGGCGCTGGCAGGCCTGGAAGATGGCATGACGGTACTTGCCGGTGGTTTTGGCCTGTGCGGCATCCCGGAAAACCTCATTGCCGAAATCAAGCGCAAGGGCACCCGCAACCTGACCGTGGTCTCCAACAACTGCGGCGTCGACGGCTTCGGCCTGGGCCTGCTGCTGGAAGGCAAGCAGATCAGCAAGGTCTTCGCGTCCTACGTCGGTGAAAACGCCCTGTTCGAGAAGCAACTGCTCAGCGGCGAAATCGAAGTGGTCCTGACGCCCCAAGGCACCCTCGCCGAAAAACTGCGCGCAGGCGGTGCCGGCATCCCGGCCTTCTTCACCGCCACCGGTGTCGGCACGCCAGTCGCTGAAGGCAAGGAAACCCGCGAGTTCAACGGTCGCCCGTACCTGATGGAAGAATCCATCACCGGCGACTTCGCCATCGTCAAAGGCTGGAAAGCCGACCACTTCGGTAATGTGATCTATCGCCATACCGCCCAGAACTTCAACCCGCTGGCCGCCACCGCCGGCAGGATCACCGTGGTCGAAGTCGAAGAAATCGTCGAACCGGGCGAGCTGGACCCGGCGCATATCCACACCCCAGGGATCTACGTCGACCGGATCATTTGCGGCACCTTCGAGAAGCGCATCGAACAGCGCACCCTCCGCAAATAATCCACCAGCCCAGATAATAAGGAGACAAAAAATGGCTCTTACCCGCGAACAAATGGCTCAACGCGTCGCCCGCGAAATGCAGGACGGTTTCTACGTCAACCTCGGCATCGGCATTCCGACCCTGGTGGCCAACTACATCCCAGAAGGCATGGAGGTCATGCTGCAGTCGGAAAACGGCCTGCTGGGCATGGGTCCGTTTCCTACTGAAGAAACCATCGATGCCGACATGATCAACGCCGGCAAACAGACCGTCACCGCGCGCATTGGCGCGTCGATCTTCTCCTCGGCCGAATCCTTCGCGATGATTCGCGGCGGCCACGTCGACCTGACCGTGCTCGGCGCGTTTGAGGTCGATGTACAAGGCAACATCGCCTCGTGGATGATCCCCGGCAAGCTGGTCAAGGGCATGGGCGGCGCGATGGACCTGGTGGCCGGTGCCGAGAACATCATCGTGATCATGACCCACGCGTCCAAGGACGGTGAGTCCAAGTTGCTGAGCCAATGCAGCCTGCCGCTGACCGGCGCCAACTGCATCAAGCGCGTGCTGACGGACCTGGCCTACCTGGAAATCGAAAATGGCGCTTTTGTCCTCAAGGAACGCGCACCTGGCGTCAGTGTTGAAGAGATCGTCAGCAAGACAGCCGGTAAACTGATCGTCCCGGACCACGTTCCAGAAATGCACTTCCAGTGAGGACAGATTCCATGCAAGACGTCGTGATTGTTGCTGCCACCCGCACCGCCGTGGGCAGCTTCCAAGGTTCGCTGGCAAGCATCCCGGCCCCGGAGCTGGGGGCTGCGGTGATTCGTCGCCTGCTGGAGCAGACCGGCATCGACCCGGCACTCGTGGATGAAGTGATCCTTGGCCAGGTGCTCACCGCCGGCAGCGGCCAGAACCCGGCCCGCCAGGCCTCGATCCTCGCCGGCCTGCCCCACGCCGTGCCGGCGCTGACCCTGAACAAGGTCTGCGGCTCGGGACTCAAGGCCCTGCACCTGGGCGCACAAGCGATCCGTTGCGGCGATGCCGAGGTAATCATCGCCGGCGGCATGGAGAACATGAGCCTGGCCCCGTACGTATTGCCGGCCGCCCGCACCGGCCTGCGCATGGGCCATGCGAAGATGATCGACAGCATGATCACAGACGGTCTGTGGGATGCGTTCAACGACTACCACATGGGCATCACCGCCGAGAACCTGGTGGACAAGTACGGCATCAGCCGTGAGGCCCAGGACGCCTTCGCCGCCGCCTCCCAGCAAAAAGCCACAGCGGCCATTGAAGCCGGGCGTTTCAGCGATGAGATCACGCCGATCCTGATTCCCCAGCGCAAGGGCGACCCGGTGGCCTTCGCCGTGGACGAACAGCCACGGGCGGGCACCACCGCCGAATCCCTGGCCAAGCTCAAGCCGGCCTTCAAGAAAGACGGCACCGTCACCGCCGGCAACGCATCCAGCCTCAACGACGGCGCGGCTGCCGTGCTGCTGATGAGCGCGGACAAAGCCAAGGCCCTGGGCCTGCCGGTACTGGCACGCATCGCCAGCTACGCCAACGCCGGCGTCGATCCCGCGATCATGGGCATTGGCCCGGTATCGGCCACCCGCCGCTGCCTGGACAAGGCCGGCTGGAGCCTGGGCGACCTGGACCTGATCGAAGCCAACGAAGCCTTTGCCGCGCAGTCACTGGCGGTGGGCAAAGAGCTGGAATGGGACGCGGCCAAGGTCAACGTCAACGGCGGCGCGATTGCCATCGGCCACCCGATTGGCGCGTCAGGCTGCCGTGTGCTGGTGACCCTGCTGCATGAAATGATCAAGCGTGACGCCAAGAAAGGCCTGGCCACCCTGTGCATCGGTGGCGGGCAAGGTGTAGCCCTGGCCCTTGAACGCAGCTGATTTCAAAGAGCAACATGGAAAAGGCCCGGTTCCACGAAAACCGGGCCTTTTCTTTATCGGTCAGTCCCGCGCCTGGGGCACCGCAAACACCGCATTTGCCCGCACCACCACCTTCTCCCCGACCTGCACGCTGACCGTGGCAAACGCCATCTGCCGCCCGCGCTTGTGATGCTCCAGACGCACCTCGACCCACTCCCCTACCTGCACCGCGCCGAGATAGTCCAGGGTCATGCTCGCCGTGATCAACGGCAGCGGCGGCTCGCTGGAAAACGCCATGGCGTAGCCCATGCCCACATCCGCCAGGGTGGCCAGCACGCCACCGTGCACGGTGCCGCGTCCGTTGGCGTGGCGGTTGTCGGCGCGCAGGCCGATTTCCAGCTGCAAGCCTTCACCTCGGCTATACACCGGGCCAAGCAGGTCCAGGAGTGGGCTGCTGCGACGCAGCGGGGTAAAGCCTTCGGGGATGGCATGGGCAGTCATGTCAGGTTCTTCCTTGGGGACAAGGCTGGAGGTGTATCCCACCGCAGCCATCCGGACCATCAACATCAGCCCGGTAAATCCCCGGTGATAAGCCTAACGCTTCATGCAGCGCTGATAACGCTCATCCACGCGCTTGGCAAACCAGGCCGTGGTGAGTTTGCGGGTGATCTTCGGGCTTTTCAGCACGATGCCCGGCAGGATCGCCCGCGGCACCGGTTTGCCGGCGGCCTTGTCGGCCAGGGCGAACACCCGCTGGTACAGGGTAGTGTCTTCAAAATCCAGGCGCTCGCCCTGCTCCAGCTGGCTGCGGATGCTCGGGTTGCGCATGTCCAGCGCCTTGCCCAGAGAGCGCACTGCCAGCTCCGTGGTGCCCGGCAGGAACGAGCCGTAGTTGATCAGGTCGCCATCCAACGCCAGATTGGCGCCCGAGACTCGGCTGACCGCTGCCTGGAATGCGGCGTTGCGGCTGGCGTACCAACCGGCATTGAAATCGGCGAAGCGGTACAGCATCTGGTCGTAGTGCACCGGGTAACCCAGCAAATGGGTGATACCAAAGTACATGCCGCCTCGGCGAGTAAACACTTCCCGGCGGATGCTGCCATCCACGGTGTAGGGATAATCCCGGGCCTGCTTCTGTGCGAAGTCGATGCTGACCTGCATCGGGCCTGCGGTATGCACCGGGTTGAAGCCGCCAAACAGCGTATTGCCCAAGGGCACGACACTGATGAAGTCGTCAAAGATTCCACTCAAATCCCGCTCGGTGCGCGCAGCGTTCAAGCGCTCGGCGTAGGACTTGCCGGTGGGCGAGCGCAGTTGCAGTGCCGTGCGCACCAATACCGCCGGCACATGGACTTTAGCGGCGCGCCGCAGGATCTCGTCCTGGGCGATCTTGCCCATGTTCGGTACCGGCGGGTCGACCTGATAGGTGGACTCCTGCTCGGTCACGGCCAATACCGCGCAGATGTTCTCCGTACCGGGGTAGATTTTCTGCGTGTTGAAGGCGGTGTAGATGTCCTGGGCCCAGCCGCCACGATCCGGCACGCTGGCCGGCATCAGCCGCACGATCTGCGCTTTCACCTCGGCTTCGCTGCGCTCCGGCAGTTGCTGGGTGCGCTGGCTGGAGCAGCCGGCCAGTACCAATAAGGTGGTAAGGCACAGGATGAGGCGAGATGAACGCATGGGGCTTCCTTGGGCGACAATGGGCCAGTCTTGGCAGATATCGACCGGTAAGTCTAACCGGGGTTCGCCGACCTGCTGCTCTCGCCAAAAAAACCAGGACGTGAAAGGATCAGGCACCCGTCGTTCCTACAAGGAGTTTGAATGCCATGCTTAGCCTGAACTTCCTGATCACCTGCCTGATCGTCGTGCTCATTCCCGGCACCGGCGTGATCTTCACCGTGTCCACCGGACTGACCGCCGGCAAGCGCGCCAGTGTGTTCGCCGCGCTGGGCTGCACCGCCGGGATCGTCCCGCACTTGTTGGCCTCCGTGCTTGGGCTGTCCGCCCTGCTGCATACCAGCGCCCTGGCGTTCGAAGCCCTCAAGTATGCCGGCGCCGCCTACTTGCTGTACCTCGCCTATGCCACCTGGCGGGACCGCTCGGCCTTTGCCATGAACGACGCACCGACGATTTCCAGCGCCCACAGCCTGATGGTGCGAGGCCTGTTGCTGAATATTCTGAACCCCAAGCTGACGATTTTCTTCCTGGCGTTCCTGCCGCAATTCGTCACCCCGGGCGCGGGCGCACCGGCCCTGCAAATGCTGTTGCTGAGCAGTGTATTCATGGCGATGACGTTTGCGGTGTTTGTGATTTATGGCCTGCTGGCCAATGTGTTCCGCCGCGCGGTGATCGAATCGCCACGTGTACAGAACTGGCTGCGCCGCAGTTTTGCAGCGGCGTTTGCGGGGTTGGGGCTGAACCTGGCGTTTGCCCAGCGCTAAGTTGCAAGCAGCCGCGAACAGCCTTCTGTGGCGAGGGAGCTTGCTCCCGCTGGACTGCGCAGCAGGCCCATTTTCAGGGCCGCTGCGCGCCCCAGCGGGAGCAAGCTCCCTCGCCACAGGTTACTTAGATCCCGGCGAGTGCCAGGTCCATCGCGAAGTAGGTGAAGATCAAGTCCGCACCGGCGCGCTTGATCGAGCCCAGGGTTTCCCGCACTACGCGGGCTTCGTCGATCGCGCCCGCCTGGGCGCCGAACTTGATCATCGCGTACTCGCCGCTGACCTGATACGCCGCCACCGGCAAACGCGAGGCTTCGCGGATGTCGCGGATGATGTCCAGGTACGCGCCGGCCGGCTTGACCATCAGCGCGTCCGCACCTTCTTGCTCATCCAGCAACGATTCGCGCACCGCTTCGCGGCGGTTCATCGGATTCATCTGGTAGCTCTTGCGATCGCCCTTCAGCGCGCTGCCGCCGGCTTCGCGGAACGGGCCGTAGAGGGCCGAGGCGAACTTGGTGGAATAGGCCATGATCGGGATATGGCTGAAGCCTGCTTCATCCAGGGCCCGGCGAATGGCCTGGACCTGCCCGTCCATCGCGGCAGACGGGGCGATCACATCGGCACCGGCACGAGCGGCAGCCACAGCTTGCTTGCCAAGGTTGACCAGGGTGCGGTCGTTGTCGACTTCGGCGCCGTGCATCACGCCGCAATGGCCGTGGTCGGTGTACTCGCAGAAGCATGTGTCGGACATCACGATCATTTCCGGCACCGCATCCTTGATGATCGAGGACATGCGCGACACCAGGCCACGCTCTTGCCAGGTGTCACTGCCCGAGGTGTCCAGGTGGTGGGACACACCGAAGGTCATCACCGACTTGATCCCGGCTTTCGCATAGCGTTCGATCTCGCCGGCCAGCTTCGACTCGGGAATGCGCTGCACCCCGGGCATGCTGGTGATCGGCACGAAGTCGTCGATTTCTTCTTCAACGAAGATCGGCAGCACCAGGTCATTGAGGGTGAATTCGCTTTCCTGGAACAGGCCACGCAACTCCGGGGAGCGGCGCAGGCGGCGTGGACGGGCTTCGGGGAACTGGCTGGACATTGATGCTCCTGAAAAAAGGCAGGCCAAAAATCTTTGGGGCGAAAGCTTATGCCTCGTGCACCGCAGAGCACAAACGCCAAGTGCGGAACAGTTTATTGCAGGCTTGGTAACAATTGCATTGATCTAGAGCTGTAGACGGCCTTCAATGCAAACGGCAACCGCGCCTCCGATCCATATTTTCTCGCCGCTGTGTTCAACGCGGATTCGCCCGGCGCGGCCCATGGCGGTGCCCTGGCTGACCACATAGCAACTGGGCGCCAAACCCTCGCCCAGCAACCACTGGGCGACACCGGCGTTCAGGCTGCCGGTGGCCGGATCTTCCGGAGCGCCGTCGCCGGCAATAAAGGCCCGCACCTCAAACTGCGCCTCATCGCCATCCCGCTCGGGGTTCCACGGGGCGATCACGCCCACGGCCAAGCCTTGCAACTGCGAATAGTCAGGCCGCAGTGCCAGTACCTGCTCGCGATCCGCCAGCATCACCGCCAGCCAGCCCGCGCCGTTATCCACCCACTGGCTGCGCAAAATCGCACCGGGCTCAAGGTCCAGGGCCCGACGCACGCGCTCGACCAATTCAGCTTCCAGCGGGCCGGAACGCAGCAACGGAGGCGCGATAAACGCCAGTTCATCGCCCTGGCGGCGGATGCGCACCAGGCCGATCTCACACTCCTGGATGATCTCCTCCCCAGCGGGTTGGCCACCGGCCAGCAACCAGGCATGGCAACTGCCCAGGGTCGGATGGCCGGCAAACGGCAACTCCTTGAGGGTCGTGAAGATCCTTACGCGGTAGTCCGCTCGTGGATCACGGGGCTTGAGCAGGAAGGTGGTTTCGCTGAGGTTGGTCCAGTTGGCGAAATCCGCCATCTGCTGGTCGCTCAGGCTGTCGGCGCCCAGTACCACGGCCAACGGGTTGCCCTTGACGGCCACGCTGCTGAAAACGTCCAGTTGTTTGAAGTCGAAAGAAGCCATGCCGGTCCTTATGCTGGGATGTTCAAGCCACGGATCACCGCCGGCCGGGCGACGAACCCGTCCAGGGCCCGCAGTACGTTCGGGAAGTCGGTAATACCCACCAGGTCGCCAGACTCATAGAAGCCGATCAGGTTGCGAACCCACGGGAAGGTGGCGATATCGGCGATGCTGTACTCGTCACCCATGATCCAGGTGCGGCCCAACAGGCGCTTTTCCAGCACGTCCAGCAAGCGGCGCGACTCGGCGACGTAGCGGTCGCGCGGGCGTTTGTCCTCGTAGGCCGCGCCGGCGAATTTGTTGAAGAACCCCACCTGGCCGAACATCGGCCCGATACCGGCCATCTGGAACATCAGCCACTGGATCGTCTCGTAACGCATCGCCGGGTCTTCGGGAAGCAATTCACCGCTCTTCTCGGCGAGATAGATCAGGATCGCGCCCGACTCGAACAGCCCCAGCGCCTGGCCGCTCGGGCCATTGGGGTCGATGATCGCCGGGATCTTGTTGTTGGGGTTCAGCGACAGGAACTCGCTGGAAAGCTGGTCCTGGGTCTCGAAACTGACCTTGTGCGCCTCGTAGGGCAGGCCGATTTCCTCGAGCATGATCGACACCTTGACCCCGTTGGGCGTGGGCAACGAATACAGCTGCAGACGCTCGGGATGCCGGGCCGGCCATTTGGCGGTGATGGGGAAGTCTGAAAGTGAGTTCATCATGGGACTCCTGATAAAAGTAGGAGAGTAGTGGTTCGGTGCCTATCGTGCATCCGTCTTAATTCAGCAACATCGGCGGGTTAATCTCCTGCACACGGCAAGGATGCCGCCCCATCTCCCCCGCGAAACGAACCAAACTGCCTTGGGGAACTCTTAAAGAGCGCCCGATGGCTGGGCTTGCTTGCCCTGAATCCCTGCACCGAGACTTAGAACCATCATGACCTACAAGCCTCTGTGCCTTGCGAAACGCTTCAAACGCTACTCTTACATCCTGCTGCCGGTATTGCTGGTGAGCGCCGCGGTCGGCCTTAGCCTGGAATCGCGGGTCAGCCGCGCCCAGCCGGTCGACGGCGTGCAAACCCTGGTGTTCCTGCGCCATGGCGAGAAACCTGCCGGGGGCCTCGGCCAACTCAACTGCCAGGGGCTTAACCGTGCGATGAACCTGGCCACCGTGCTGCCGGAAAAATTCGGCAAGGCCAACTACGTGTTCGCACCCAACCCGACCCGCAATGTCGAGGAAGGCGAGAAAGACAACTCCTACAGCTACATCCGCCCGTTGATGACCATCAGCCCCAGCGCGATCAAGCTCGGGTTGCCGGTCAACATCAAGTTCTCGGCCAATGACACCAGCGCCCTCGCTGACGAACTGGTGGAAGACAAATACCACAACGCCGTCATCTACACTGCCTGGTCCCATGGGTATCTGCCGGACTTGATCAACAAGGTGGCAAGCGAGGCCGTCGGTGAAAAACATGTGATTACCGACGATTGGTCCGGCAGCGATTTCGATAGCTTGTATGTGTTGACCCTGACCTGGCATAACGGCAAGGCCTCGCTGCTCAGCCGCAACTACAAGCAAGGCCTGGACAATGGCCAGCAGACTTGCCCGGACGCAACGCAAGTCAGCGCCGATATCTGACCGCCCCCGAAGACCCGAGGCGTGGGAGCTTGCTGTGGCGAGGGAGCTTGCTCCCGCTGGGCTGCGAAGCGGCCCCAAAATTCTGGGAGCGCTTCGCACTCCAGCGGGAGCAAGCTCCCTCGCCACAGCAAGCTCCCTCGCCACAGTGCTTCGGAGGCGGCCTTGTACAGCGTATGATGTTGCGCTATTGACTCACCTGCGGATCATCTACATGTCCAACCTCTCCTCCACCCAGCCTGCCCGGGGCTGGTCCTTCTGGTGGAAACCAGCGCTGTTCCTGCTGGTGGCCTGCGTCGGCCTCTACTACGTGAAATGGTCGCCCTACTACGCCAAGGCGTTTATCGCGGCAGACAACCACAGCATCGGCGCCTCGATTCTCAACGACCAGCAAAGCGCGCCACTGGCCGCCGCGCTGGCCTATGCCCAGGTGTATTTCCTGGCGATCTGGAAAGCTGCCGTATTGGCGGTCATTCTCGGCTCATTGCTGCAGGTGCTGATCCCACGGGACTGGCTGCTGCGCCTGTTTGGCCGTGCCGGGCTGGGATCTACCCTGCGTGGCGGGCTGTTCGCCCTGCCGGGGATGATGTGCAGTTGCTGCGCCGCTCCGGTGGCGGCCGGTATGCGTCGGCAGAAAGTCTCGGTCGGCGCGGCGCTGGCGTTCTGGATTGCCAACCCGGTGCTGAACCCGGCGACACTGGTGTTCATGGGCTTTGTGCTGGGCTGGGGCTTTACCGCGCTGCGGTTGGTGGCCGGGATCGTGCTGGTGGTGGGTGTTTCGCTGGTGGCGCAACGCATCGCGCGGCCGGAGCAGGTACCGGAAGCCGCGCTCGACGCCGTGGCCCAGGCCAGCCATGCCGAAACCGAACCGTTCCTGACCCGCTGGCTGCGCACCCTGTGGCAGCTGTTCTGGAGCACGATTCCGGTGTACATCCTGGCGGTGCTGATCCTTGGCGCGGCGCGGGTCTGGCTGTTTCCCCACGTTGACGGCGCCATGGCCAACAGCCTGGTGTGGCTGGTGCCTCTGGCGATTGTCGGCACGTTGTTCGTGATCCCGACCGCCGCCGAAATTCCGATTGTGCAGACCATGATGACCCTCGGCATGGGTACCGGCCCGGCCGTGGCGTTGCTGATGACCCTGCCGAGCGTGAGCCTGCCGTCGCTGCTGATGCTGCGCAAGGATTTCGATGCGCGGGTGCTGGTGACCGTGGCCGGGCTGACGATGCTGATGGGGGTGGTGTGTGGGCTGATCGGGGCGTTTATCCTGTAGTGATCGAGTGAATTCGAGGGCCTCTTCGCGGGCTTGCTCGCGAAGGGGCCGGCAAACTCAATCAATCACGTACGCCGAGCGAGCCTGTCCCGGAAATACTCCACCACCGCCGCTTGCTCTCCCGCAAACTCGATGCGTGCGCCTTTGCTTTCCCGCTGGAACGCATACATCGGGTCGTAGTACTCACGCAGCAGCCCTTCAATCCAGCCGCGGTGCAAATCCACCGCGCCGCTGCTGGCTTGTTCTGCCAATGCTTCCTGCATGATCGCGTGCAACCGCGCAAACCGCTCGCCGCCCAGGCGCTTGTGGATATTGGCCAGGCTCTGGGTCAGGCGCTCGGCAAACAGTTCCTGGCCAGTGTCGCCAAACACCGCGACAAACTCGGCGCAGAGGTCCACCACATAATCCTTCAGGATGCGCTCCACCCGGCCTTCAACGCTGTCTTCCAGCCAGACCATCGGGAAGCCCTGCATGCCCTTGTGCAGGGGCAACGGCAGCGCGCAACTGCCGATCATGCGGCTCTCATCCTCGACCACAAACTGCTTGATACCGGCGGCGCGCTTTTTCAGCAGGTCCACCGCCAGGCGGTTTTCGAAGTCGATGTTGGAAGGTTGCGCCGTGGCGCGTTTGCCGAAGCTGGAACCGCGATGGTTGGCGTGGCCTTCCAGGTCCAGGGCGTTGTTCAACTGGCCGAGCACTTCGGTCTTGCCGGTACCGGTCATGCCGCCCAACAGTACGAAGTCGCATTGCGCGGTGGCGCTTTCAACCGTGTCGAGCAGGAAAGTCCGCATGGCCTTGTAGCCACCGCCCACTCGCGGATAGTCGATACCCGCCTCGGTTTTCAACCATTGCTGGGCAATCTGCGAACGCATCCCGCCGCGAAAGCAGTACAGCAGACCATCCGGATTGGCCTGGGCAAAACGCGCCCAGTGTTCGATACGTTCGGCCTTGATCGCCCCGGACACCAGTTCGTGCCCGAGAACAATGGCCGCCTGCTGGCCTTGCTGCTTGTAACAGGTGCCCACCCGTTCGCGTTCGTCGTCGGTCATCAACGGCAGGTTGACCACCCCGGGAAACGCGCCCTTGATGAACTCGATCGGCGCGCGGGTATCCATCATCGGCCGGTCGTTGAGAAAGATATCGCGGTAATCGGTGATGTCGATGGGCATCAGAACACCTCTACCGCGTTGGTCTGTCGCTCAACCAGTTCGCCGATCGGCTCAAGGTTCAGGCCCAGCTCCGCCGCCACGGCGAGGAATTCGGCATTGCCTTCGGGGGTGACCGCCACCAGCAGCCCGCCGCTGGTTTGCGGGTCGCACAGCACGCGTTTGTGCAGTTCGTTCAGGCGCCCCAGCTTGCTGGCGTAGCTGTCGAAATTGCGCAAGGTGCCGCCGGGGACGCAGCCCTGTTCCAGGTAGTACTCAACCCCGGGCAGGCGTGGGACTTTTTCGTATTCGATGCGGGCAGTTAATTGGCTGCCGTCAGCCATTTCCACCAGGTGGCCCAACAGGCCGAAACCGGTGACGTCGGTCATGGCCGTGACACCGGCCAGCTTGCCAAAACGACTGCCGGGTTTGTTGAGGGTGCACATCCAGTCACGGGCCAGGCCCACGTCGGCCTCGCGCAGCTTGCCCTTCTTCTCGGCCGTGGTGAGGATGCCGATGCCCAGGGGTTTGGTCAGGTACAGCTGGCAACCGGCGGTGGCGGTGTCGTTGCGCTTCATGTGGCGCTTTTCCACCAGCCCGGTGACGGCCAGGCCGAAGATCGGCTCGGGGGCGTCGATGGAGTGGCCGCCGGCCAGGGGAATCCCGGCAGCGTCACACACGGAACGGCCGCCGCGAATCACTTCCCGGGCAATCTCCGGAGCCAGCACGTTGACCGGCCAGCCGAGAATCGCGATGGCCATCAACGGATCGCCGCCCATCGCATAGATATCGCTGATGGCATTGGTGGCGGCAATGCGGCCGAAGTCGAAGGGGTCATCGACGATCGGCATGAAAAAGTCGGTGGTGGACACCACGCCGCGCTCCTCGTCGATGGCGTACACCGCCGCGTCATCGCGCGAAGCGTTGCCTACCCAGAGCTTGGGGTCGAGGTTCTGTGCGCCACTGCCGGCGAGGATCACTTCCAGTACCTGAGGTGAGATCTTGCAACCGCAACCAGCACCGTGGCTGTATTGGGTCAGGCGAATCGGCTCGTTCATGGGTATCCCTCAAGGCGTCAAGTGGGCGGATTCTAGCAGACAGCAAAAGGCCGACTGCATGCAGTCGGCCTTTATGTTCAGCCCTTAGTGTTTGGCAGCAAGCCGTTTATGCCGGTTGCGTCGCATCATGTTCAGGCATTCGATAGCCGCCGAGAACGCCATGGCCGCATACACATAGCCTTTTGGCACATGGGCGCCGAAACCTTCGGCGATCAGCGTCATACCGATCATGATGAGGAAGCCCAGGGCCAACATCACAATGGTCGGGTTGTCGTTGATGAACTTGGCCAGCGGCTCGGCCGCCACCAGCATCACGATCACCGAGACCACCACGGCAATGATCATGATCGGCAAGTGCTCGGTCATGCCCACGGCGGTGATGATGCTGTCGATGGAAAACACCATGTCCAGCAGCAGGATCTGGCCAATCGCCGAGGCGAAGCCCAGGGTCACGCTCGGCGCGCCGGTGTCCACATGCTCCTTCTCGGGGTCCATGCTGTGATGGATCTCGGTGGTGGCCTTCCACACCAGGAACAGGCCACCGGCGATCAGGATCATGTCTTTCCAGGAGAACGACTGCCCCAGGATGTCGATGACCGGCTCGGTCAGCTGCACGATAAAGGCGATGGTGCTCAACAGGCCCAGACGCAGGATCAATGCCATGCTGATGCCGATGCGGCGGGCCTTGGCCCGGTGCTTCACCGGCAACTTGTTGGTGAGAATCGAGATAAAGATCAGGTTATCGATCCCCAGCACGATCTCCATGACGATCAGGGTGGCCAGTGCGATCCACGCGGTCGGGCTGGCGGCCAGTTGTAAAAGGTATTCCATAGGTCATTCCTGGTGTTGTGTGCGGGTATCAGGTTTCTTGGGAGGTGGACTCAGGCTTGCTGTCTTCCTGTTCCGGCTTGTCCGGCTTGCCTTGCGGCGGTGCGATCAAGCCCTTGGTCGCGTCACTCAACGCCTGTTCGGCGGCCTGGTGGGTGTCGTCAATCACTTGCTTGGCCGACTCGGTGGCCTTGCCCAGCAGTTGTTGCGCGCTTTTTTCCGCTTGGTCACAGCCACTGAGCATGACTAATGAAAGCCCAAGTAACGCCGTTGCGCCCAGGGAATTGAGTTTCATGATGCGTTCCTCGTTAGAACCTTCGGGTCCAAGTAGTGGTCCCTCGATAGCGACGCATTCTATGCAGGGGAACACTTCAGGAAAATTCGTATTTTTTTCGTTTATACTTCGGTTTTCACGAAGTATTGGCCGCCATGCTCAATTACCGACAACTGCACTACTTCTGGGTCGTCGCCAAGACCGGCAGCATCGTGCGCGCCTGCGAGCAACTGAACCTCACGCCGCAGACCATCAGCGGGCAGATCAGCCTGCTGGAACAGACCTTTGGCGTGGCATTGTTCCAGAAGGTCGGGCGCCAGCTGGAGCTGACCGAAGCCGGGCGCCAGGCGCTGCCCTATGCCGAGCAGATGTTCCAGCTGGGCAATGAGCTTGAAGCGATGTTGCGCACCCAGCCCAATGAGCAGCAGATCCTGTTCCGGGTTGGCGTCGCGGATGTGGTGCCCAAGTCCATCGTCTATCGGTTGATTGCGCCAACCATGGAGTTGAGCGAGCCGATCCGCATCACCTGCCGTGAAGACAAACTCGAACGCTTGCTGGCGGACCTGGCGATCCAGCGCCTGGACCTGGTGATCTCCGACAGCCCGATGCCGCCGCACCTGGACATCAAGGGCTACAGCCAGAAGCTCGGGGAATGCGGCATCAGTTTCTTCGCAACCCAGGCATTGGCTGACCAGCATCGCGGCGATTTCCCACAATGCCTGCAGGGTGCGCCGCTGTTGATTCCGGGGGCGGAGACGGTGGTGCGCAGCCGTTTGCTGCGCTGGTTTGCCGAGCAGCAGATCCAGCCTCGGATTGTCGGGGAATTTGACGACAGTGCGTTGATGCAGGCCTTTGGCCAATCCGGCAGCGGGATTTTCATCGCGCCGAGCGTGATTGCCGACGAGGTGGAACGCCAGTATGGCGTGGCGCTGATCGGCCAGACGGATGCGGTGACCGAATCGTTTTATGCAATCTCGGTGGAGCGCAAGGTCAAGCACCCCGGCATCGTGGCGATTACCGAAGGTGCCAGACGGGAGCTGTTCACTTCCCTGCCCTGAAGGCTCAGGCGCAGACGGCGCGGGTCTTGGCGGTCATCAGCCACAGCGCCAGCAGGATCGACAACAGGATAAAGCCCGCCGCGGCAAACCCGAGGCTGCCCAGGCCCAGGGTGTCGATCACGTGCCCGCCCACCAGCGCCCCCAGGCCAATCCCCAGGTTGGCCCCGGCAATGTTCAACGAGGCGGCAAACGCCGGCGCATGGGGTGCGGCCTTCATCAGTCGCACATGGCTGACCAGAAACAATGCCGCCTGGGTCACGCCCCATACCGCCATCGCCGCCGCCAACCCGATCGTGGAATGGATGGCGGGCACCAGCGCCACCATGCCGGCGATCATGAAACCGCAGAACACCATCGACGCAATCAGCGGATGACGGTCGACCATGCGCCCGCCCAAAGAGTTGCCGATCAGGCCGACCGCGCCAAAGCCCATGAGGCACCAGCCCACTACCGTGCCGTCAAAACCCGCCAGGCGTTCGAGAATGTCTGCCAGGTAGGTGTAGGCGGTGAACATCCCGCTGAACACCAGGATCGACAGCAGGATATGGCCCTGCATCAGCGGGCTGCGCAAGATCTTGAACTGCGAGCGCAGGCTGACCTGGTCGTTCTTTGCCCGGGTCCTCGGCAGGTAGATAAACAGCAGCAGGGCCTTGGCGAACGCCACCACCGCAAGAATGCCAAAGGCGGTGCGCCAGCCGAACATATCGGAAATCAGCGTGCCCACCGGGATCCCGAAGACCGTGGCACACACGATGCCGAAGCCGATTTTTTCAATCGCGCGGCCGGCGAAGTCCGGCCCGACAATGTCCACCGCTGTTTCGCTGGCCAGGGCCCAGAACACCGGCAGCCCCAGTGCCGGGATCAACCGGGCCAGGGACATGACCCAGATATTCGAGGCCATCGCCGCCAGTGTGTTGGCCAGGCCGAACATGATCAGGATCGTGATAAACAGCCGCTTGCGCTCGAACCGGGCGAAATATGCGGTGAGGAACGGGCCAAACGCCGCCACGGTGAAGGCGAACAACGTCACCAGCAAACCGGCCTGGGACACGCTTACATCGAGGTCCCGGGCGATGGAAGGCAACAGGCCGACGATGATGAACTCTGTGGTCAGCACGGTAAAACCGGCTGCCGACAACAGCAGGATCGGAAACAGCATCAAAAACTCCAGAAAACAACGACATCAACGACAGCCCGGAGGGCCCGCTGATAGAGAAGAAATAAGAGGATGGGCAATGTTAACAGAATGTGTCCCATCGTGGTGACGGAACGCCGCACCCGGATTAGACGTTTCCTACAGATGTTAGACTTCGCCCCTGCCAGATTCATGCTGCCTAGCTGCATCTATTAAAAAAACCAGAGACAACCTCTTTATGACTGCTGCCCCTTCCCTCTTTCAACGCCTGATGTCTATCAGCCTGGTCACCCAAATTGTCATCGGCCTGATCGCCGGTATCCTGTTGGCCCTGCTGTTGCCCGACGTCGCACAAGCCACCGGGTTTATTGGCAAGGTCTTTGTCTCGGCGCTCAAGGCCGTCGCGCCCATCCTGGTATTTGTGCTGGTAATGGCCTCGATTGCCAGCCACAAGCACGGCCAGGAAACCCATATCCGCCCGATCCTGTTCCTGTACCTGCTGGGCACGTTCGCTGCCGCCGTGGTCGCGGTGATCGCCAGCACACTGTTCCCCTCCTCGCTGGTGCTGGCCACCCACGATGTGGCCGTGAGCCCTCCCGGCGGTATCGGTGATGTGTTGCAAAGCCTGTTGCTGAGCGTGGTGGACAACCCGGTCAGCGCCCTGATGAACGCCAATTTCATCGGTATCCTGGCGTGGGCCATCGGCATGGGCATCGCCATTCGCCATGCCAGCGACACCACCCGCACCGTACTGGGCGACCTGTCCAACGGCGTCACGCTGATCGTGCGCATGGTGATCCGCTTCGCGCCCCTGGGGATTTTCGGCCTGGTGGCCTCGACCCTCGCCACGTCCGGCTTCGGCGCCCTGCTGGGCTACGCACACCTGCTGCTGGTGTTGATCGGCTGCATGCTGTTCGTCGCGCTGGTGATCAACCCGGCCATCGTGTTCTGGAAGCTGCGCCGCAACCCTTACCCGCTGGTGCTGATGTGCCTGCGGGAAAGCGGGATCACCGCGTTTTTCACCCGCAGTTCGGCGGCCAACATTCCGGTCAACCTGGCGTTGAGCAAGCGCCTGGGCCTGCATGAAGACACCTACTCGGTGTCGATCCCGCTGGGCGCCACCATCAATATGGCCGGCGCTGCCATCACCATCACCGTGCTGACCCTGGCCGCCGTGCACACCCTGGGCATTGCCGTGGACATCCCCACCGCCGTGCTGCTCAGCGTGGTCGCGGCGGTGTGTGCCTGCGGCGCGTCGGGGGTTGCCGGGGGCTCGCTGCTGTTGATCCCGCTGGCGTGCAGCCTGTTCGGCATTCCCAGCGAAATCGCCATGCAGGTGGTGGCCGTGGGCTTCATCATCGGCGTGTTGCAGGACTCGGCGGAGACCGCACTGAACTCGTCCACCGATGTGTTGTTCACCGCTGCCGCATGCCTGGGCAAGGAAGAACAAGCCGCGTAGACCTTGCGCGCACAAAAAAAGCCCGGGGCAGTTCGTGAATGAACCGCCCCGGGCTTTTTATTACAAGGCTTAGAACGCGCCCATGTAGTCGCGCTTGCCCACTTCCACGCCGTTGTGACGCAGCAAGGCGTAAGCGGTGGTGACGTGGAAGAAGAACTGCGGCAGGCCGTAGCTCAGCAGGTACGACTGGCCGCTGAAGCGCTTCTCTTTCGGGGTGCCAGGGCGAGTGATGATCTCGATGCCCTCTTTACCGTCGACCTGGGCCGGGGTGATGGTGTCGATAAACGCCAGGACCTTGGCGATCAGCGCTTGCAGGTCGGCGAAGGTAACTTCTGTATCGTCGTATTTCGGAACTTCGATTTCAGCCAGGCGGGCAGAAACGCCTTTGGCGAAGTCGACGGCGATCTGCACCTGGCGCACCAGCGGGAACATGTCCGGGTACAGGCGTGCCTGCAGGAAGGCGTTCGGGTCGATGTTCTTGGCGGTGGCGTGGGCCTCGGCCTTGTTCAGCACATCGCTCAAGGCGTTGAGCATTTGCTTGAAGACCGGGAGGGAAGCGGCGTACAGGGAAATAGTCATGACAGTCTCGACAGTTGTGGCAGGGTTTGAAACAGCCGCGATTATAGACATGCCGGCCACCGGCGCCGCTTGTCTTTTATTTTTTCAGGATTAGGCTAGTGAGCTCACTGCATTAGGGAAAGCGCGATGACCACCGAGCACGACACCACTTCCGAAGAGCCGCGCCTGAACAGCACGGAAATCCGCATCCTTGGCTGCCTGATCGAAAAACAGGCCACCAGCCCCGAAACCTACCCGTTGACCCTCAACGCGCTGGTGATCGCCTGTAACCAGAAAACCAGCCGCGAACCGGTGATGAACCTCAGCCAGGGCCAGGTTGGCCAGAGCCTGCGTGCCCTGGAAGGCCGCGGGTTTACCCGGCTGGTGATGGGCAGCCGCGCCGACCGCTGGGAGCATCGGGTGGACAAGGCGCTGGAGCTGGTGCCGGCCCAGGTGATTCTCAGCGGGTTGCTGTTCCTGCGGGGGCCGCAGACGGTCAACGAACTGCTGACCCGCAGCGGGCGCATGCATGACTTTGAAGACGCCGAGCAGGTGGTGCATCAACTGGAACGCCTGATTGCCCGTGGGCTGGCGTTGTTGGTGCCGCGTCAGTCGGGGCAGCGGGAAGATCGGTACATGCACGCCCTGGGCGACCCGGCGGACATTGAAGCGATCCTGGCGGCACGTGGGAATCCGGTGGAGCGTGGTGCGGGAAGTGGGGTTTCCCTGGAGCGTATCGAAGAGCTGGAAGCGCGGATTGCGGCGCTGGAAGAGCGCCTTTCGCGGCTCGAATAATGTTTGTGGTGAGTGGGCTTCTGTGGTGATGGAGCTCGCTGTGGTGATGGAGCTTTTGTGGCGAGGGAGCTTGCTCCCGCTGGAGTGCGTAGCGCTCCCATTTTCTTGGGGCTGCTGCGCAACCCAGCGGGAGCAAGCTCCCTCGCCACAAAAGCTCACCCTCCACAGCAAGCTCACTCTCCACACCGCCAGCGGTGATGCTCAGCTCCGGGCAAACGCCACCGCCGCCTGAAACTGCTCATCCGTCGGCCGCACGCCGGTGTACAGCACGAACTGCTCCAACGCCTGGATGGCGATCACTTCCAAACCGGTGATCACTCGTTTGCCCTGGGCCCGTCCACGCAGGATCAGTGGGGTTTCCGAGGGAATCGCCACCACATCGAAGACCGTCTCGGCCGCATCAACCGCGTCAGCTTCAAACGCCAACTGATCCGCTTCCGCCCCTCCGGTCATGCCAATCGGCGTCACGTTGACCAGCATCTGCGGGCGCAAGGCACCCAACTGCGCCTGCCACTCATACCCCAGGCTCTGGGCCAGCGCCCGGCCCGCTTCTTCATTGCGCGCCACGATCACGCCCTTGGCGTAGCCGCCATCGCGCAAGGCACTGGCCACCGCCTTGGCCATGCCGCCGCTGCCGCGCAGGGCGAAGGTCGAGTCCTTGGGCACCTGGTGCTTGTGCAGCAGTTGCTCGATGGCGATGTAATCGGTGTTGTAGGCCTTCAAATGCCCGTCGGTGTTGACGATGGTATTGATTGACGCAATGGCCCGCGCCGAATCGTCCAGCTCATCCACCAGGGCAATACAGGCTTCCTTGAACGGCATCGACACGCCACAACCCCGAATGCCCAAGGCCCGAATGCCACCGACGGCGCCCGGCAGGTCCTGGCTACTGAAGGCCTTGTAGTAGAAATTCAACCCCAACTGCTCATACAGGTGGTTATGAAAGCGCAGGCCAAAGTTCCCTGGGCGCGCCGACAGTGACATGCACAGTTGGGTGTCCTTGTTGGGGTTCATCTGCATCGGTAACTCCTTGAAGCCATTCCAGAGGCGGTTTCGGATAGACGGAATACCCGCGCCGGCGGGTTCTCATGGATCATACGCACTGTGCCCGGCCACTTGTGTAAGCCAACCGATACAGACCTTACACAACCTTTACCTATCGGCTGTGCTGTTTTTTAGAAATACGCTGTCTTAAAAGTATCCCCGCGACAATCCTTGAGTCGATTGATTGCAGACCATGAGCGCAGGGGCTAACCGAGGAATGACCATGATTCGTAAACTCCCCAAGATCGCCTTGCTGATCGGCGCACTCGCTATGGCAGGACAGGCCTCCGCCCACGGTGGTGGTTGGGGTGCTCCGCTCGCACTGGGAGCCGTTGTTGGTGCAGTGGTAGGCGGCTCGATCGTCGCCAGTCAATCGCGGCCGGTCTACGTGCAACAACCGGTGTATGTCCAGCCGCAGCCGGTGTATGCCGCTCCGCCGCCGGTCTACTACGCACCGCCACCGCCTGTGTATGTGCAACAACAGGTTTATTACCGCCCGGCGCCGGTCTACTACGGCCCACCGCGCGGCTACTACGGCCCTCCACACGGCTATTACGGTCGCGGCTGGTAAGCCTCAACTGATACACCTGAACAGGCTCCGCCCTAAAAGCGGGGCCTTTTTTTGGCCTGCAGGTCTGAATAAATCTCGCCAAGGTCGTTATAAGGACAATGGCTGTGGCCAAATCCCACATCATTGATCTCAATAGGCGCTTGCCCGAACGGGGCTTGCGCTGTCATGTTTGTGTCTCAAAAGGCTTCCACTATCAACACTGTCCGACCAATAACAACAAGGACGATTGCCCATGCCCACGCAAAACCCACATCGCACCGCCGGCCTATGCACCTCGAGCAAGGTCTATAGCGTACTGACGGAGCTCAAGGCCCTGGAAGGCCATCGCAACGCCAAGTTCCTGTCCTTGCTGACGGAAAACCTGGTGCGCAAGGGCCTGCTCAGTGAACAGGAAGTGGTGCATATGCTCGACCAGGTGGTCGACTGACTGAGGGTCGCTCGATAACAGTGATGTCGACTATCGAGCAGGTTGATTTTCCCTGAAGGCCCGCGCACCGTAATGTCACCTCCATAGCGTATCGGAGGTCATCATGCCCACTATTCAAATCATGTCTGTCATCGGCAGTGCCGTTCCCGCCTCTCTCCGGGAGCTGGGTCTACTCGCCTGCTGGTACCTGGTACGCGATGGCGAAGCCATCAGCGGCCCACTCACTTCACTACCGGCCGCCCAGGCCCTGTCGGTCAAAATGGCGCATTGCTTTCATGCCTAAGGCAGTTGCACCCGCGGTTTGGTTTCCACAAACAGCGCCCAGCTGGACATGAACAACGCAGCAATCAGTGGCCCAATGACAAAGCCGTTCAAGCCAAAGATCGACAGGCCGCCCAAGGTTGAGATAAGGATCAGGTAATCCGGCATGCGGGTGTCCTTGCCCACCAGGATGGGCCTTAGCACATTGTCCACCAGCCCGATCACAAATACCCCGAACAACCCGAGCACCACGCCCTGCCAGATCGACCCGCTCAGCAGGAAGTACGCCGCCACCGGCCCCCACACGATCCCCGCGCCCACCGCCGGCAGCAGCGACAGAAACGCCATCAACACCGCCCAGAGCAACGCGCTGGGAATGTCCAGGAACCAGAAGATCAAACCACCCAACGCGCCTTGCGTGACCGCTACCAGCACGTTGCCTTTCACCGTGGCACGCACCACCCGGTTGAACTTCAATTGCAGGCGACGCTTCTGCGGTTCGGCCAGCGGCACCGCGGTGCGCACTTTGCGCACCAGCTCGGGGCCATCGCGCAGCAGGAAGTACAGCAAGTACAGCATGATGAAAAAACTCACCAGGAAATCAAACGTGCCCTGGCCGAAGCTGAACGCCTGGGTCGCAAAAAACTGGCTGCCCTGCATCGCACTCTTGACGATCTTCTCCCGCAGGCCTTCCAGGTTGCCCATGCCGAAGCGGTCCAGCAGATGCTGGAAATACGGTGGCAGGAAGTTCTTGAACTGCTCGATATACCCGGCAACGTCGAGCTTGCCGCTCTCGACGTTCTTGTAAAGCGTCGCGCCCTCCTGCACCAGCAAGGCACTGGTGATGATCACCGGCAGAATCGCGATTATCAGGCACACCGTCAGGGTTGCCAGGGATGTGAGATTGCGGTTCCAGCCAAAACGTTGCTGGAAGCGCCGTTGCATCGGCGCAAAGATGATCCCCAGGATCACCGCCCAGAACACCGCGCCGTAGAACGGCAGCAAAATCCAGATAAACGCGATGGTCACCAGGGCGAGCAGTAACAGCAGGGTTTTGAATTGCAGATTGGTTTGGTTCATGTCCGGTCCATGTCTAAAACACCAGGCGCTCATGTGCGCCTTGATGTTTAGTCCACTGCAAATCCCGCGAGTGCCCTACTTATTAGACCTGGATCAATAAACTGCGCACCCGGCCCGGCTACCCTGCCGCCCTTTTGCGACCCGAACCCATGCCTCCCGTTATCGCCCCCGAACTGCTCGCCCCCGCCGGCACCCTGAAAAACATGCGTTATGCCTTTGCCTACGGTGCCGATGCCGTCTACGCCGGGCAACCGCGCTACAGCCTGCGGGTGCGCAATAACGAGTTCGACCACGCCAACCTCGCCCTCGGCATCCAGGAAGCCCAGGCCCAGGGCAAGCGGTTCTATGTGGTGGTCAACATCGCGCCTCACAACGCCAAGCTGAAAACCTTCCTCAAGGACCTTGCCCCGGTGATCGCCATGGGCCCGGATGCGCTGATCATGTCCGACCCGGGCCTGATCATGCTGGTGCGCCGGCACTTCCCGCACATGCCGATCCACCTGTCGGTGCAGGCCAATACGGTGAACTGGGCCAGCGTCGAATTCTGGCAGGCGCAGGGCATCTGCCGAATCATCCTGTCCCGGGAGTTGTCGCTGGAGGAAATCGACGAGATTCGCCAGCAAGTCCCCGCCATGGAGCTGGAAGTATTTGTGCACGGCGCGCTGTGCATGGCCTATTCCGGGCGCTGCCTGCTGTCGGGCTACATGAACAAGCGGGATGCCAACCAGGGCACCTGCACCAACGCCTGCCGCTGGAAATACCAGGCGACGCCTGCGGTGGAAAACGCCGCCGGCGACATCGTGCAGCACTATGCGCCCGAGCCGACCCTGGGCCTCGGTGCGCCCACCGACCAGGTGTTCCTGCTGCAGGAGGCCAATCGCCCCGACGAACAGATGCCCGCCTTCGAAGATGAACACGGCACCTACATCATGAACGCCAAGGACCTGCGGGCGGTGCAGCACGTCGAGCGGCTGACGCGCATGGGCGTGCACTCGTTGAAGATCGAAGGCCGCACCAAATCCCACTTTTACTGCGCCCGCACCACCCAGGTATATCGCCAGGCGATTGATGACGCGGTGGCCGGGCGCGACTTTGACCGGGGCTTGATGACCAACCTCGAATCCCTGGCCCAGCGCGGCTACACCGAGGGTTTCCTGCGCCGGCACGTGCACGATGAGTATCAGAACTATCAGAACGGCAGCTCGGTGTCCGAACGCCAGCAGTTCGTCGGAGAACTGACCGGTGAACGGCGCGGCGAGCTGGCCGAGGTCAAGGTCAAGAACCGTTTTGCCGTGGGCAATCACCTGGAACTGATGACCCCGGCGGGGAATTTCCACTTTAACCTGGGCTCATTGCACAACGCCAAGGGCGAGGCCATCGCGGTGGCGCCGGGTGACGGGCATACGGTGTATTTGCAGATCCCGGCGGAGATGGACCTGCGTTTCGGCCTTTTGATGCGCGACGTTTAACTTCGCCAGACACCTCAATAAGTGTGAGACAGCTTGCTGTGGTGAGGGAGCTTGCTCCCTCACCACAGCAAGCTCCCCCACCACAGCACTCTCCTTCACCACAGCAAGCTCCCCCACCACAAAAAGCAGGGCGTACGCGCAATAGGTTCATTTGCAAAGTAGAATTGGCGGTTCTGCGTACCGCCACCTTGTCTTGAGCGGTCACCCTCTTTTTTACGGAGATCGCCTTGCGTCTGTTTCATACCTCCGACTGGCACCTTGGGCAAAACCTGCACGGCCAGGAACGCGACTTCGAACACGCCTGCTTCCTCGACTGGCTGCTGGGCCAGTTGGGCCTGCATCGCCCTGACGTGCTGTTGATCGCCGGCGATATTTTCGACACGGTCAACCCGCCACTCAAGGCCCAGGAGCGGCTGTACGACTTCATCATCAGCGCCCATGAGCAAAACCCTGCACTGACCATCGTGATGATCGCCGGCAACCACGACTCCGGCTCGCGCATCGAACTGCCGGCGCCGTTGATGCGCCGCCTGCGCACCCACGCCCTGGGCCGGGTGCTGTGGCTGGATGACGGACAACTGGATGTCGAACGCCTGCTGATTCCATTGCCCGGTGCCGACGGTGAAATTGCCGGCTGGTGCCTGGCATTGCCGTTCCTGCGCCCGGCCGAAGTGACCGGCGCACAACTGGGGGACGATTACCTGCGGGGCATCGGCCAGGTTCACGAGTGGCTGATTGCTGCCGCCAACGCCAAGCGCCAGCCGGGCCAGGCACTGGTTGCCATCAGCCATGCGCACATGGCCGGCGGCTCGGTGTCGGAAGACTCCGAGCGCAGCCTGATCATCGGCAATGCCGAAGCGCTGCCGGCCAGCCTGTTCGATGCCACCGTCAGCTATGTGGCCCTCGGCCATTTGCATAAACCCCAGCGGGTGAATGGCGAGGAGCGGATTCGCTACTGCGGCTCACCGATTCCGCTGTCATTCTCGGAAATCGGCTACCAGCACCAGATCCTCGACGTGCAACTGGACGGCGAAACCCTGGTCAGCGTCGAATCCCGCCTGATCCCGCGCTCGGTCAACCTGCAACGCCTGGAAGCCGCGCCCCTGGCCGACATCCTCAAGCAACTGGCCGACCTGCCCGACATCGACCTGCTGGCCGAAACCCAGCGCCAACCGTGGCTGGAAGTGCGGGTGCGCCTCGACGAACCGCAGCCCGACCTGCGCCAGCAGGTGGAAAACGCCCTGCAAGGCAAGGCCGTGCGCCTGGTGCGCATCGCCGCTGAATACGCAGGCAACGGAGGCCGTGAAGACAGCCAGGAAGACCGCCTGATCGAACTCGACCAACTCACGCCCCAGGAATTGTTCAGCCGCGCCTGGCAGGAAAGCTACGGCAGTGAAATGGACGAACAGACCCTGAAGGACTTCGCCGTGCTGCTCCAGGAAGTGCAACAGGAGGGCGAACAGCCATGAAGATCCTCGCCATTCGCCTGAAAAACCTCGCCTCTTTGGCGGGTCCGTTTGAAATCGACTTTACCGCCGAGCCCCTGGCCAGCGCCGGGCTGTTCGCGATTACCGGGCCCACCGGCGCCGGCAAAAGTACCTTGCTCGATGCGCTGTGCCTGGCGCTGTTTGGCGCCGTGCCGCGCCTGGGCGATACCGGCCAGGCAAAAATGCCGGATGCCGACACCGATATTTCCATCGGTGACCCACGCACCCTGATTCGCCGGGGCACTGGCGGCGGTTATGCCGAAGTGGATTTTGTCGGCGTCAGTGGCCGTCGCTACCGCGCCCGCTGGGAAGCCAACCGCGCCCGGGACAAGGCCAGCGGCAAGCTGCAAGCCAGCCGGCAAAGCCTGATCGACCTGGACAGCGAGCAACTGCTGGCCAGCCAGAAAATCGAATACAAGACCCAGCTGGAATTGGCCCTGGGCCTGAACTTCGAGCAGTTCACCCGCGCCGTGTTGCTCGCGCAAAGTGAGTTCAGCGCGTTCCTCAAGGCCAACGACAACGAGCGCAGCGAACTGCTGGAAAAGCTCACCGACACGGCGCTCTACACCCAACTCGGTCGCCGCGCCTTCGACAAAGCCAAGGACGCCCGGGACGCCCACAAACACCTGCAGGACCAGGCCACCGGCGTCACCCCGCTGGCCCCCGAGGCCCGCGCCGAACTCGACGAGCAACTGGCCGCCGCACAGCAACAGCTCAAGACCCAGCAGGCGCAACTCAAGCAACTCGAGTTGCAGCACACCTGGCTGAAGGAACTGCGGGAGTGGCAGGAGCGCCAACAAAGTGCGGTCGAGCAACTGCAACAGGCCCAGCAACACTGGGCAAGCCAGGGCCCGCAGCGCCTGGACCTCAGCCGCCTGGAACAACTGGCGCCGCAACGTCACCACTTCGCCCGCCAGGCCGAACTGACCACGCAGTTGCAGCCCCTTGCCGCGCAAATCCAGCAGCACCTTGAGCAACAAACCGCGTTGCACACCCGCCAGACCCAACTGCAACAGCAACAGGCCGACGTGCAAGCCGCCCTCGCCCAGGCCCTCAAGCAGCAAGCCGACGCTGTGCCCTTGCTGCGCCAGGCCTTCGAGGAGCAAACCACCCTCGCCCACTTGACCCGTGAGCTGGCCAAACGCAGCGAAGAGAAGCAGCTGGGTGAAGCTGCCTGCGTGGAAGGCCAGGCGACGTTGACCGGCTTGCTCGACAAGCAGAAAGTTGTCGCCGAGCGCCTGCACCGGCTGGCCGCAGAGCTTGAACGCAGCGCCGCCCTCGCGCCGTTGAGTGAGGCCTGGAGCGCCTACCGCGACCGCTTGCAACAGCTGATGCTGATCGGCAATCGCCTCAATAAAGGCCAGGCCGAACTGCCACAACTGGAAGAGCGCGCCACCCGTCTCGGTGAAAAATGGACCGAGCAACGCGAAGCCCTTGACCTGCTGTACCACGAAGCCGGCGCCGAACCCCATGCAGTGGCCGAACAGATCCAGTTGCTCGGCAGCCTGCTCCAGGACAACCGCAAGCAACATCGCGCGTTTGAAGACCTGGCGCGGCTGTGGAACAGCCATCAGCAACTCGACAGCCAGAGCCAGGCCCTGACGCAAAAGCAGACCCTCGCCCAGCAACAACGCGAACTGTTGAACCAGAGCGGCTTGCAGGCCAAGGCCGAGCTGGCCGTCGCCGAACAAACCCTGACCGTCACCAAGCAACTGCTGGAGCGCCAGCGCCTGGCCCGCAGTGCCAGCGTCGAGGAATTGCGCGGCCAGCTTCAGGATGAGCAGCCGTGCCCGGTGTGCGGCAGCGTCGAGCACCCGTATCACCAGCCCGAAGCCATGCTGCAAAGCCTGACCCGCCACGACGAAAGCGAAGAAGCCAACGCGCAGCAAGCCGTGGATGTGCTCAAGGAAAAACTCACTGACCTGCGTGGCGAAGTGGGCGGCCTGATCGCCCAGCAAAAGGAATTCCTGCAACAACAGGAGCAACTCGCCAGCCAGTTGCAGGCCTTGCTGCCAAGCCTTGAAGCCCATCCGCTGTCCGCCTCGCTGTTCAACCAGGACGCGGCCAAGCGTGATGCCTGGCTCGCCCAGCAACTGAGCCAGCTCAGCCAGAGCCTCACCCAGGACGAGCAACGCCAGGGCGCCCTGCTCAACCTGCAACAGAACGCCGGGCGTTTGCAGCAACAACTGCAAGCCGCCCAGGACGCCAGCCAACAGGCGCGCCAGTTACTGATCGACCAGCAACGGGAACTGTCCAACGACCGCGAACGCCTGGACGAAGAACTCAACGCCTTCGCCAGCCTGCTGCCCACCGAGACCCTCGAAGGCCTGCGCAGCGAGCCGGCGGCGACCTTCATGTTGCTCGACCAGCAGGTCAGCCAGCGCCTGGAACAGCTCGACAACCAAAAGGAAGAATTGGCCGAGCAGCTACAGCGCCAGCAAGCCATCGAGAAAGAGCAGGACCGCCAGCAACATCGCCAGCAGCAGCTGGAGACTTTGCACAAACAGCTCGCCGAACAGAGCGCCCTGCAACACGCGGCCGAGGAAAAACTCGCCGGCCTGCTGGGCGAAAACCCCAGCGCCGAGCACTGGCAACAGCAGCTGGACCAGGCCGTCGAGCAGGCTCGCCAGCATGAGAGCGAGGCCAACCAGCAGTTGCAGGACACCCGCAACCAGTTGATCCAACTGGCCGCCGACCTCAAGTCGCTGCAAGAGCGCCAACAATCCCTGGACACCGAGCACCTGGCCCTCAGCACGCGCCTGAACGACTGGCGCGCGTTGCACCCGGAACTCGATGACGAAGGCCTGGCGCGCCTGGTGGCCTTCGATGAGCCGCAGGTGGCCGAGCTACGCCAGCAACTGCAACACAGCGAAAAAGCCATCGAGCAGGCCAAGGTGTTGCTGCAAGAGCGCGAACAGCGGCTCAAGGATCACCAGGCGCTGCACAACGGCAACCTCGACGCCGAGCAACTGGACAGCGCCCTGGCCGAACTCAATGCCGCGCTGATCATTGGCGAAAAACACTGCGCCGAACTGCGCGCCCAACAGGCCGACGACCAGCGCCGCCAGGATGCCAACCAGGCCTTGGCGGCCGAGATCGCCAAGGCCTACGAAGAATGGCAACGCTGGGCACGCCTGAATGCGCTGATCGGTTCGGCCACCGGCGATACCTTCCGCAAGATCGCCCAGGCCTACAACCTCGACCTGCTGGTGCACCACGCCAACGTACAACTGCGCCAACTGGTACGCCGCTACCGCCTCAAACGCGGCGGCAGCATGCTCGGCCTGCTGGTACTCGACACGGAGATGGGCGACGAACTGCGTTCGGTGCACTCGTTGTCCGGCGGCGAGACGTTCCTGGTGTCGCTGGCGCTGGCTTTGGGCCTGGCGTCGATGGCGTCGAGCACGTTGAAGATCGAGTCGCTGTTTATCGACGAAGGCTTCGGCAGTCTCGACCCCGAGTCGCTGCAACTGGCGATGGACGCCCTCGACGGCTTGCAGGCCCAGGGCCGCAAGGTGGCGGTGATTTCCCATGTGCAGGAAATGCACGAGCGGATTCCGGTGCAGATTCAGGTCAAGCGCCAGGGCAATGGCTTGAGCACCCTGGAGGTCAAGTGAGCGAGGCCGTGTTGTATTCGTTCCGCCGTTGCCCCTATGCGATGCGGGCGCGGATGGCCTTGCGGTATTCAGGGGTGGCGGTGCAGATCATCGAGGTCAGCCTCAAGGCCAAGCCGGCTGAGATGCTCGCGTTGTCACCCAAAGGCACGGTGCCGGTGCTGAGCGTGGATGGCCGGGTGATCGATGAAAGCCTGGCGATCATGCGCTGGGCACTGGCACAGAACGATCCTGAGGGTTGGTTGCTTGGGGATGATCGGGCGACGCAGGCGCTGATTGAAGAGAATGATCAGGGCTTCAAACATCAATTGAATCGATACAAGTATGCCGAGCGCTATCCGGAGCAGCCGATGGAGCATTATCGGGCCGAGGGTGAGGTGTTTCTGATGAAGCTGGAGGGGTTGCTGGCGGAGCAGGAGTATTTGCTGGCCGGGCATTTGAGCCTGGCGGATGTGGCACTTGCACCGTTTGTGCGGCAGTTTGCCCATGTGGATCGGGAGTGGTTTGCCCGGGCGCCCTATCCGCGGTTGCAGGACTGGTTGCAACGCTTCCTGGAATCGCCGTTGTTCATCGCCGTGATGGCAAAAACCTGAGACTGTCGCAGGACAAAATGTGGGAGCGGGCTTGCTCGCGAAGGCGGTGTATCAGTCAGCCCATGTATAGACTGACCCGGCGCTTTCGCGAGCAAGCCCGCTCCCACATTTGATCTTCATCAGCTTCAAGATCAGTTCTGGATTTTGTGGTCCAGCGCTGCATAGAAGTTGGCGCTTTGTTGCAGGTATTTCTGGGTGTAGGCGCTGGTGCTGGTTTTTTTGCTGCTGATTTCAACACTGGCGCTGGCTGGCAACGCTACGGTGGCGGAAACAGCGGAAGCGGCGATGATCGAGAAAAGATTGAAGTTCATGTCGGTAACCCTTGTGTTCGGTTGGCTTGGTGGCCTGTGTTGGCCTTGGAACCAAACTTACGCCCGAGGGGTTAGCCTTAGAAATTCATTGAAACACTAGCCGCTATTAATAGTATTAATACAACAAGTCAGGCCCCGCACTGCGGGGCCTGTGGCTTATTGCCGCACCAGGAACTTGAGGTCGCTGGGGGCATCAATCGCCAGTTTCTGCACGGTTTTGCCCAAAAGACCGGTCTTGGGATCGCGCTCGACGACCACAATCTCGTTGCTCTTCTGGTTGGCGATCAGCAGGAACTTGCCGCTGGGGTCCAGGGCGAACTCCCGGGGATGGTCGCCTTCCACCGATCGGCGCTGGATCTCTTTGAGCTGCGCAGTGGCCGGGTCGATGGCAAACACCAACATCTGGTTGGCGGTGCCACGGTTGCTCACGTAGAGGAACTTGCCGTCGCTTGAGGTGTGCAGTGCAGCACCGGCCTTGTCGGACACCGGCTGGCCATCCGCGAAGTTGACCAGTTGCTTCTGGGTCAGCTTGCCATCGTTGTAGTCGAACACCGCCACTTGCGCGCTCATCTCGGTGGTCAGCCAGGCGTGCTTGCCGTCTGCGGTGAACAGCAGGTGCCGCGGGCCGCTGCCCGGTGGCAATTGCACAAACGCAGGGTCGGCCGGGGTCAGCGGCAGTTCATGGTTGGCCTTGGGGTCGTAGTGGTAGGCAAAGATCTTGTCCGCCCCCAGGTCCTGGACAAACACGTATTTGCCGTCCGGCGAAGACACCACCGAATGCACGTGGTTGGACGCCTGGCGCTCCGGGTTGACCCGGCTGGCCGGGTGCCCGCTCAACTGCACCGGCGGCGACAGCTTGCCTTCGGTGTCTAGCGGCAGCACCGCGAGGCTGCCGCCCGGATCTTCCAGCACCGAATAGTTGGCCACGAACAGGTAGCGCCCGTCACTGGCCAGGCTGGAATGGGTCGGCTCGTTGCCCAGGCTCTGCACCTGGTTGATCAGGGTCAGTTGATGGTTCTTCGGGTCGATGCTGTAGCTGCTGACGCGCCCCACCGGGTCTTTTTGGCCCGGGCCGTTTTCGTTGACCACAAACAGGTGCTTCTGGTCCTTGGACAGGGTCAGCCACGACGGGTTGGCCGCCTTGGCGGCGAGCACCGGCTGGCCGCTGAACTGCCCGGTACGGCTGTCGAACTGCAAACGGTAGATACCTTCGCTGGTGCCGGCGGTGTAGCTGCCAACGAGCAATTCATAGGTGTCCACCGGCGCGGCCTGGACCGACATCGCGCCTACGCTGCCGGCCATCAGCAGGGGCCAGAATTTACGCATCATCATCCGCTTCATCCTCGTCATTATTGTTGCCGGTGACGCCGCTCATGCAGACCAGGCGGTGTTCGCCCGAGTCACCGGTAAGGGTCCAGCTTTGCAGGGTTTGATCAAAGGTCGCCGCCTTGACTTGCTCCAGGGTGAAACTCCAGCGCTTCTCGGCGCGACCGTCCATGCAGATGATCAATAACGTCTGGTCATCCAGGCTGAAATCGAAGCTGTGCAGGCCATCGATTTCGACCATCTGGCAGTCTTCAAAAGCGTCGGGCAAGGTAGCGGTGTCGGCAGTCATAACCATCAATCATCAAGAGGAAAGACCTCATGATAGGTCAAATCGTTGCATCGGCCTAAGCCCGCGCAATGCAAAACGCCGTGGCACAGGCCACGGCGTTTTGGCAAACAGCGTTGGATCAGTGGGCGAACAACGAATTGCCCTTCTGCCCCGCCAGCTTCTCGGGCTTGATCAGGAAGCGTGCCAGCGCCGGCAGCAGCCACAACGCGCCGAACATGTTCCACAGCAGCATGAAGGTCAGCATCAGCCCCATGTCGGCCTGGAACTTGATGGCCGAGAAGATCCAGGTGCATACGCCGATTGCCAGGCACAGGCCGGTGAATAGCACGGCTTTACCGGTGGACTTGAGCGTCTGGTAATAGGCTTCCTGCAACGGCAGGCCGGCCCGCAGGAAACTCTCCAGGCGGCTGTAGATGTAGATGCCATAGTCCACGCCAATCCCCACCCCCAGCGCCACCACCGGCAAGGTCGCGACCTTGACGCCGATGCCCATGAACGCCATCAGCGCGTTGCCCAGCACCGAGGTCAGCACCAGCGGCAGCACGATGCACAGGGTCGCCGCCCACGAGCGGAAGGTGATCATGCACATGGTGGCCACGCACAGGTACACCAGGATCAGGATGGTCAGCTCGGACTCCTTGATCACCTCGTTGGTGGCCGCCTCGATCCCGGCGTTACCGGCGGCGAGGATGAATTCCAGGCCGTCCTTGTTGTTCTCTTTCGCGAAGTCCTGCACCGCATGCACCGCGCGGTCGAGGGTTTCGGCCTTGTGGTCGTTGAGGAACACCAGCACCGGCGCCAGCGAACAGTTGTTGTTATACAGGCCATCGGCACGGGCAATGGAGTTGTTCAGCACGTCCGGGTTGCGCGACAGGGTTTCCCATTTCAGGTTGCCCTCGTTCATGCCCTTGATCATCTGTTTGGACACGGTGACCAGCGAGATGGCCGACTGCACGCCTTCGGTGTTCTGCATCTTCCACATCAACTGGTCGATGGGCGCCATGGCTTCATACCGCGAGCAGCCTTCGGGCGGAGTCTTGACCATCACCACCAGCACGTCGGAGCTGGTGGAGTAGTTGTTGATGATGAAATTGTTGTCCTTGTTGTAGCGCGAGTCCGGGCGCAGCTCCGGCGCGCCCTGGTCGAGGTCACCGATCTTCAGGTTCTGGCTGTACCAGAGGCCGCCACCGAAGGCGATCAGCGCCAGGGCTATCGACACCGGCGCGACCTTGGGGCTGGCGAACTTAGACAGCAGGCGCCAGAACGGGTGTTCGCGGTGCGCATCCTTCTTGCTCTTGGCGATGGCGCGCTTGCTGATGCCGACATAGGAGATCGCCACCGGCAGCAGGATCAGGTTGGTGAACACGATGACCGCCACCCCCACCGAAGCACCGATTGCCAGCTCGCGGATCACGCCGATATCGATGATCAAGAGGGTGATAAAACCGACCGCATCGGCGAGGATCGCGATCATGCCCGGCAGGAACAGCTGGCGGAAGGTACGCCGGGCCGCGGTCAGGGCGTTGTCGGCATCACTGGATTGCAGGGCGATGCCGTTGATCTTCTGTACGCCGTGGGAAATACCGATGGCGAAGATCAGGAACGGCACGAGCATCGAGTAGGGATCCAGCCCGAAACCCAGGGCATGCATCAGCCCGAGCTGCCAGATCACCGCCACCAGCGTGGTGCTCAACACCGCGACGGTACTGCGCAGGCAGTTGGTAAACCACAGCAGCAGCACCAGGGTGATGACGAAGGCGATACCGAAGAACATCACCACCATCACCAGGCCGTCGATCAGGTCGCCGACCTTCTTGGCAAAACCGACAATGTGGATCTTGACGTTGGGGTTCTGCGCTTCGAACTTGTCGCGGATCTTGTCTTCGAGCTCATGGGAGAACTTGCGGTAGTCCAGGGCCAGCAGCTTGCCCTGGTCCTGTGGGTCCGGATAGGACTCCAGCAGCGGAATGTCGACGATGCTCGACTTGAAGTCGTTGGCCACCAACCGCCCGACCTGCCCGGACTTCAGCACGTTGTTGCGCAACTGGTCGAGGCTTTCCGGCGAGCCGTTGTAGCTCTGCGGGATCACTTCACCGCCGGCAAAGCCTTCTTCGGTAACTTCGGTCCAGCGCACGCTGGGGCTCCACAGGGACTTGAGGCCGGAGCGGTCGACGCCGGAGATGTAGAACACCTCGTCGTTGATCTGGCGCAGGGTCTCCATGTACTCCTTCGTGAAGATGTCACCGTCCTTGGCCTCCACCGAAATGCGCACCGTGTTGCCCAGGTTCGCCAGGTCATTGCGGTGCTCCATCATCCTCTCGATGAAGGGGTGCTGGAGGGGGATCATTTTTTCGAAGCTGGTGGACGGGCGAATCAACGTCGCCTGCCAGAACAGGAAAATACTCACCAGCAGGCAGATCGTGATGACTGCCGGGCGGTTATTGAAAATCAGGCGCTCGAGAAACGTGGCCTTGTCGTTGTGATGACTGCTCATGGTGTCCCCGCCTTCTTATTGTTTTGTCGGCTCGGCGCCGGTTGGACTGGCCACGCGAACGCCGCCCTGCCCCGCCAGAATCAAGTTGCCGTTGCCCGCCGCGGTGACCGCCGACAGCGAAATGCGGTCCGGGCGATTGAATACGCTGAAGGTCAGGCCGTCGTCGTGGCTGACCACCACGCTGCCACCATTGCCCACTACCACGATGGAACCGTCGTCCAGCAGGGTCGCCCCCGACAAACCGAACTCCAGCGCGCCACGAGTGGCGTTCAGCTCCACCGGCTCCCAGGTGCTGCCAAAATCCGTGGAGCGGAACAGGTTGCCACGCAGGCCGTAGGCCAACAGCGTCTGCGCCTGGGCGGTGCCGATCACGCCGAACAGCGAGCCCTCGTAGGGGCCTTCGAGTTTTTCCCACGTTTGCCCCTCGTCATGGGAGCGGAACATGCTGCCCTGCTCACCGACGATAAACAGCCCGGCGTCTTTCACCTGGGCGATGGCGTTGAGGTGGTATTGGTCTTCGTTGTCGAGGCGGTCGCTGACGTCGTCCCAGGTCTTGCCCCCGTCGGTGGTTTCGATCAGCGCACCGTAGGCACCCACGGCAAAGCCGTTGCTGGCGTCCTTGAACCAGACGTCGAGCAGCGGTGCTTCGCGCTTGAGGTCCTGGAATTGTTGGGTCCAGGTCACGCCGCCGTCGGTGGTGGCGAGGATCTGTGCGTCATGGCCCACCGCCCAGCCGTGTTGGTCGTCGGCGAAAAACACGGCGGTCAGCAGTTGCCGGGTGGGGACTTTGGCTTGAGTCCAGGTGGCGCCCTGGTCGTCGGAATAGAGGATGTGCCCGCGATCACCGACCGCGACCAGGCGCTTGCCTGCGTGGACCACGTCGATCATCAGGCTTTTGGCGGCCTTGGGGGAGTCAATGGCGAACACCGCGGCGGCGGTGGTTTCTGTGGCGGCATGGGCCGGTGTCGACAACGCGACAACCCCCAGCAACGAGAGCGCTGTGGCCAGCAATGCGACCCTGCGCGTGGCCTTCGGGCGGAAAAACACCACACCCATGACAGGCTCACTCATAGACCTTTCTCCCATTTATTATTGTTAGGTCGTCTTGCCGTGGGGAGCCCTGAAACCTGCAATCTAGAGCGCCTTGGGCAAGCTGGGCCATCCTAGCGGGCTTTGGAATCGTCTGACAATCGGCGCTACGTTATGTTTTGTTAACTGGAGGGGTTTGGGTCGGTGCTGAATGTAGTGCTATCAGCGGCGGTGATCCGTGGAGGGGGGCTGTTGGGGTGAGGGGGCTTGCTTCCGCTGGAGTGCGCAGCGCTCCTACGCTTTTTGGGGCCGCTGCGCAGCCCAGCGGGAGCAAGCTCCCTCGCCACGGGATGAATGGAGAGCCCTGGAATGAATTTTTATTCTATGTGTTGAGTTTTGGGAATATTTATTCCATAAATAGGCTTCTCAATACAATAATTCGAAGGAACCCGGCTATGCGCGAACTCGGAATCGGCCTGATTGGTACAGGCTTTATGGGGCGTGCCCACGCCTTGGCGTTCAATAACGCGCGGGCGGTGTTCGAGCTGCCGGTGAAGCTCACGCTGGCCGCCCTGGCCGATGCCGATACCGAGCGCGCAATACGCTGCGCCAATGACTGGGGGTTTGCCCAGGCCCATGGCGACTGGCAGCAGTTGATTGACGATCCCAAGGTGGATGTTGTCGCCATCACTACTCCCAACCATTTGCACTACCCCATGGCCATGGCTGCACTGGCGGCAGGCAAGGCGGTGTATTGCGAGAAGCCGCTGGCGGTGAGCCTGGAGCAGGCGGCCGCGATGCGTGATGCGGCGAGCAAGGCCGGGGTGGTGACGCGGGTGGGTTACAACTATCAGCACAACCCGATGATTGGTTTGGCCCGGCAGTTGATCGCCCGCGGTGAGTTGGGGGAGATCATCAGTTTTCAGGGGGAGTTCAGCGAGGATTTCATGGCGGATTCGGCGTCGCCGTGGTCGTGGCGCTGTGAGGTGGGACATGCCGGCGGTGCGTTGGCGGATCTGGGCAGCCATTTACTGTCCATGGCGCGCTATTTGGTGGGGGATGTGGTGAGTGTGTGTGCCGATACGCAAACGGTGCACGGGCAGCGGCCTGCCACCGCCGGAAGTGAGACGCTGCGGGAGATTGCGGTGGATGACCAGGTGCATGCGTTGTTGCGGTTTGCCAATGGGGCACGGGGGACGGTGAGCAGTAGCTGGCTGAAGCATGGGTATAAGAATCACCTGAGCTTTGAGATCAGTGGCACGCGGGGCACGTTGTTGTTTGATCAGGAACGGTTGAATGAATTGCAGCTGTTTCGGGTTGGGCAGGAGGGATTTCAGCGGGTGTTGGCGGGGCCTTCGTTGCCAGGGTATGCGGCGTTCAGTCCGGCGCCGGGGCATCAGTTGGGGTACAACGAGTTGAAGACGCTGGAGGTGCATGAGTTGGTGATGGCGTTGGCCGGCAAGGGCAGTGACGGGACGGATTTCGCGGCGGCTTGGGAGGTTGAGCGGTTGGCCACGGCGATTCGGGTGGCGGCCAAGGAGGAGCGGTGGGTCAGGCTGAATGAGGTCTAAATGTGGGAGCGGGCTTGCTCGCGAACGCGGTGGGTCAGCCACGGCATCTGGCGACTGACACACCGCTTTCGCGAGCAAGCCCGCTCCCACATTTGATTGTCGTTAGCTTTTGGATTTGCGCATTAGCCTATATGCCGCCGGGATGACGAAGAGGGAGAGCAAGGGCGCTGTGAGCATGCCGCCAATCATGGGCGCGGCAATCCGGCTCATGACTTCGCTGCCGGTGCCGCCGCCTAAAAGGATCGGCAGCAAGCCGGCGATGATTACGGCCACGGTCATCGCCTTGGGCCGTACGCGTAATACGGCACCTTCGGTGATGGCTTCCAGCAGGGCCTGGTCCCCTCCTCCCTGGCGTTCGGCCCAGGCGTTTTTCAAATACAGCAGCATGATCACGCCAAACTCCGCCGACACCCCCGCCAACGCGATAAATCCAACACCCGTCGCCACCGACAGGTTGAAGCCCAGCCAGTACAGCAACCACACCCCACCCGTCAGCGCGAACGGCAACGTGGCGAGGATCAGCAGCGCCTCATCCACCCGCCGGAACGTCAGGTACAGCAGCACGAAGATGATCAGCAAGGTCGCCGGCACCACCAGTTTCAGGCGCGCATTGGCCCGCTCCAGGAACTCGAACTGCCCCGAGTAGCTGAGGCTCATGCCCGGTTGCAGTTGCACGTTCTGGTTGATCGCCTCGCGCAAGTCCTTCACCACCGACGCCAGGTCGCGATCACGCACGTCAATGTACACCCAGCCGGAAGGCCGGGCGTTTTCGCTCTTGAGCATCGGCGGGCCTTCGCTGACCTTGATCCTGGCCACGGTGCCCAGGGTGATCTGGCTGCCTGACGGCGTATAGATCGGCAGGTTGCTCATCGCGCTCACCGAGTCGCGCCATTCTTTCGGGTAGCGCAGGTTGATGGGAAACCGCGCCAAGCCTTCGACGGTCTCGCCGATGTTTTCCCCGCCAATCGCCCCGGAGACAATGGACTGCACATCGGTGATGTTCAGGCCATAACGCGCGGCGGCCGGGCGGTCGATATCCACGTCGATGTAGCGCCCGCCCGTCAGGCGTTCCGCCAGCGCCGAGCTGACGCCGGGCACCGTCTTGGCGACCTTTTCCACGGCCTGGGTCACGGCGTCGATGTCCATCAGGCTGGAACCCGCGACCTTCACGCCGATCGGGCTTTTGACCCCGGTGGCGAGCATGTCGATACGGTTGCGGATTGGCGGAATCCAGATGTTGGTCAGCCCCGGCACCTGCACCACCCGGTCGAGTTCCTTCACCAGTTTTTCCGGAGTCATGCCGGGGCGCCATTGGTCTCGCGGCTTGAACTCGATGGTGGTTTCGAACATTTCCAGCGGCGCCGGGTCGGTGGCCGTTTCTGCGCGGCCGGCCTTGCCGAACACGTGGGCGACTTCCGGCACGCTCTTGATCAAGCGGTCTGTACGTTGCAGCAATGCGCCGGCAGTTTGCGTCGACAAACCAGGCAACGCCGACGGCATATACAACAGGTCACCCTCATCCAGCGGCGGCAGGAATTCACCGCCCAGGTGCGACACCGGCCATAGCGCACTGGCGACCATCAGCAGCGCGACCAGCAAGGTCATGCGCGGCCAGCGCAACACCGCGTCGAGGGCCGGTTGGTAGAGTTTGATCAGGCCGCGATTCAGCGGGTTGCGTTGCTCATCGGGAATACGCCCGCGAATCCAGTAGCCCATCAGCACCGGGATCAGGGTCACCGACAACCCCGCCGCAGCGGCCATGGCATAGGTCTTGGTGTAGGCCAGCGGCCCGAACAAGCGGCCTTCCTGGGCTTGCAGGGTGAACACCGGGATAAACGACAAGGTGATGATCAGCAGGCAGAAAAACAACGCCGGCCCCACCTCCACTGCCGCATCGGTGATGACCTTCCAATGCGCCTCCCCCTTCAATTCCTGGTTCGGATGCGCGTGGTGCCAGGCTTCGATTTTCTTGTGGGCATTCTCGATCATCACCACCGCGCCATCGACCATCGCGCCGATGGCAATCGCAATCCCGCCCAGGGACATGATGTTCGCGTTGATGCCCTGGAAGCGCATGACGATAAAGGCAATCAACACCCCCACCGGCAACGAAATGATCGCCACCAGCGAGGAGCGCAGGTGCCACAGGAAGATCCCGCACACCAGCGCCACCACCAGGAACTCTTCGAGCAGCTTGTGGCTGAGGTTGTCCACGGCGCGATCGATGAGTTTGCTGCGATCGTAGGTGGTGACGATTTCCACCCCGGGCGGCAGGCTGGTTTGCAGTTGCTCCAGCTTGGTCTTGACCGCCGCGATGGCCTCGCGGGCGTTCTTGCCGCTGCGCAGGATCACCACGCCGCCCACCGCCTCGCCTTCGCCATCCAGTTCACTGATGCCCCGGCGCATGTCCGGGCCCAGCTGGATCGTCGCCACATCCCCAAGGGTCACCGGCACGTTGTGGGTGTCGAGCCGCAGGGGAATGCCGCGAAAGTCCTCCAGGGTTTTCAGGTAGCCGGACGCACGCACCATGTATTCCGACTCACCCATGTTCAGCACCGAACCGCCGGTTTCCTGGTTGGCCTTGCCGATGGCTTCCACCACCTGGGCCTGGGTAATGCCGCGACTGGCCAGGGCCAGCGGGTCGATCTGCACCTGGTACTGCTTGACCTGGCCGCCGATGGTCGCCACTTCGGCGACATTGGGCAGGGTCTTGAGCTCGAACTTGAGGAACCAGTCCTGCAACGAGCGCAGTTGCGCCAGGTCGTGTTTGCCGGTGCGGTCCACCAGCGCGTACTGGTAGATCCAGCCGACACCGGTGGCATCCGGGCCCAGCGCCGGCTTGGCCGACGCCGGCAAACGCGCCTGCAACTGGCTCAGGTATTCCAGCACCCGCGAGCGCGCCCAATACAGGTCGGTGCCCTCGTCGAACAGCACGTAGACGTAGCTGTCGCCGAAGAACGAAAAGCCACGCACGGTCTTCGCCCCCGGCACCGAGAGCATGGTGGTGGTCATCGGGTAAGTGACCTGGTTCTCGACAATCTGCGGGGCCTGGCCCGGGTACGGCGTGCGGATGATCACCTGCACATCCGACAGGTCCGGCAAGGCGTCCACCGGGGTGTTCTGGATCGCCCACAAACCCCAGGCCGTCACGAATAAAGTCGCCAACAACACCAAAAAGCGGTTGGCCACCGACCAGCGAATCAACAGGGCGATCATGGCCGGGCTCCCGGTTGCATGCTCATGCCGTCCATGGCCCCCTCATCTGAAAAACCGCCGGACGATTGAGTGGTAATTCCCTTCAAACTTGCTTCGGAGTCCAGCAGAAATTGACCGGAGGCCACCACCTGCTGGCCTTCCTGCAGGCCGGCGAGGATGACGGTGTTGTCCTGGTTTTCTGCACCTACCTGGACTTCTACCGGGCGATATCGCCCGCCCTCCTCGGCCACCATCACCAGCTCGCGTTTGCCGGTGCGAATCAACGCCTCGCTCGGCAGCAACAGCACCGATTGGCCGCTGGATTGGGCCAGGCGCACCTGGGCGGTCATACCGGGGCGCAACATACCGTCAGGGTTGGGCAGTTCGACCCGAACCTGCACGGTGCGGCTGTCCATGGCAGTTGCCGGCAGAATCGCGGCTACGGTGCCTTTGACGACTTGTCCCGGCAACCCGACAAAACGGCTCTCGACCGTTTGCCCAACGGCCAGCGCGGCGCCCTGGGCTTCAGGCACGGCGACCTGCAGCCACACGGTGCCCAGGCCATTGACCCGCGCCAGGGTTTGGCCCGCCGCGACGGTCATGCCTTCGCGTACGTCGAGGGTTTGCAACGCGCCGCCCAGCGGGGTGGTGATGGTCATCACCGATTGCGCTCGGCCGCTGCGCTCCATCTGCGTGATCAGCCCGGCGGGCATGCCACTCAGGCGCAGGCGCTGGCGGGCGGCAGCCAACAAACCTGGATCGCTGTGTCGCAGAGCAAGGAACTCTTCCTGAGCGGCGGCCCATTCGGGCACCAGAATGTCCGCCAGGGGCGCCTGGGCCTTGAGCACATCCCCCGGCGCACGGGCGTAAACCCGCTCGACAAATCCGGCAGCGCGCGCCTGCACCACCGCCACATCGCGGTCGTTGAAGGCGAGGATTCCCGACAGCTCAAGACTCGACGCCAGCACCCCACGGCTGACGCTCGCCAGGCGCACGCCGATGTTCTGGGTCAGGCTGGGGTCGATCTGAATCGCCGCACTCTCCTCGGCGCCACCGGCGTAGCGCGGCACCAGTTGCATGTCCATGAAGGGCGACTTGCCCGGCTTGTCGAATTTTTGCTGCGGGTACATCGGGTCGTACCAGTACAGCGCCTTTTTCTCGTCCGGCGCCTGCATCGTCCCGGCCATGGCCGGCTGTGCCTCGCGTGTCTGCGCCAGCCAATAGCCGCCACCCAGACCCAGCAGCAGGACGCCGCCCAACAGGGCCATATTCACGATTCGGTTATTCATTGGCGGGTTCCCCGTAAGCGAAATACAGCTGGGCGCCGGTCAGGGCACGCTGCTCAATGGCGTCAATCTGTTTGAAGCGCGCCTCGACCCACTCGCGGCGGGCGCTGACCACGCTCATCAGGTCGCCCTTGCCCGCGCGATACCCCGCCAGGCTCAGCGACAATTTCTCCTCGGCCAGCGGCACCAGGCTGTCCTGGCTGCGCTGCACGGCGCGGTCCAGGCGCTGGTAGTTGGCCAGGTCGTCTTCGAGTTCCTGGGTATGTTCACGGGTCTTGGCTTCGCGTTCGGCGTCCAGTTGGTCGAGTTCGGCCTGCTTGGCGGCGATACCGGGGTCCTGCCGGCGACCGGGGAAGATCGGCAAATCGAAGGTGAATTGCAGGCTGACCATGTCCCCGTACTCACGGCCTCGGTGCTGGTAGTCCACTTCCCAACTCCAGTCCGAAGTCTTTTGCGCCTTGGCCTCGTTCAGCCGGGCTTCGGCCTCGCGGGTGCGCGGTGCAAAGGCTTGCAGAACCGGGTGCTGGTGCAGGTTGTGGGTGAAGCCGGTGGTGTCGATTTTCCAGTTCGGCAATTGCCCGCTGGGGGCTTCGCTGGCGGCCGGGCCGATCCAGCGCTTGAGGGCCGCCCGGGCCTGGGCGCGTTGCTGGATCAGCTCATCCTCGCGCTCGGCCAGGTCAGCCGCTTCCTGCTTCGGGATCACGACGTCGGAAGGCTGCCCGCGACCGCCGGCCAGTTGCGCACGCACGGTGTCTTGCAGCAGGCGATTCTGCTGATAGAAGTCCTTGAACAGTGCCTCTTTGCGCTCCACCGCATAGGCGCGAATCCACGCCTGGGCGGTGGCCTGACGCACATTCAAGCGCTCGATCCGGCCTTCGGCGGCAGCCGTGTCCACGCTGGCCGACGCCAACTCAACCCGTGCCTTGCGCTTGTCGCGGCTGGGCACTTGTTGCTGGATGCCGATCATTTGTTCGGTCATGTCATCGCCATACAGCGTGCCGCGATTGGGCCCGCCAATGGGGAAATTTTGCAGGCCTACTACCAGTTTCGGGTCCGGCAGTTCGCCGGCCGGAATCGCCGCCTGGGTCGCGGCCTGCAATTTGGAGGATTCAGCCGTCAGCGACGGCGCGTTGTTTTGCGCCAGGCGCAAGGCCTCATCCAGGGTCAGCGCAGACGCCAGCGTCGGCCACGCCAGCACGCCCATCACCAGGGCACGCACGCATAGGAAATTCATCTTGAAGTGTCCTGTTCTGTTGCGCTGCGCACCGCTTTACGCGGCCCACAGCAAGGCCGTCCCGGTTCAGGGACGAGTCTTCAGGTGCAACAGGATTCAGCTACGGGGCGGGCGCCAGACGCCGGACGGCGTGCGGTCGGGAATGAAGTCGGAAGAGACGCTGACAACTAGCGCATTGGAAGCAGTCACCGGGGCCTTGAGCACCGGCATCGACAATTGCAGCATGCCGCCGGTCTTGCACTCCTGGCCGGGCTTGCAGCTTTTGCCGTGGTCGGCAGCTGCGCCGTCCTGGCAACAGTCAGGGGCCATGTCGCTCATCATCTGCATGTCGGACATCTGCATCGGGCACGGCTCGGTGCTCGACGGCACACCCGCCATCCCGGTCAGAGGAAGCGCAAGACTCAACAGCAGGACCAGGAAAAAACGCAGATAGCGGCTCATGGGACGGGAGCTTAGCCAAAAGGCGGTTAAGCAACAATTAACAAAATCCGGAGATTTCGCCTTCGCCCGGAATGCAGCAACGACACAAAACAAAATGTGGGAGCGGGCTTGCTCGCGAAAACGGTGTATCAGCCAATCCATATGTGACTGATACACCGCTTTCGCGAGCAAGCCCGCTCCCACATGGGGACCGAGCAAGCCTGAGGATCAGTGCATGAAGATCGCGATCAGGATAATGACCGGGATAGGCACACCGAGGAAAAACAGCAGTAATGAGCGCATGACGTTCTCCTTGAATTAACGAACGGAAGTGGTGTGGGGAGTGGTTTCCAGATACACCACGGCATCCCGGCGACGACCACCAAAGGTTGCAGCGAGGCTGGCAAAAAACGCACCGATCAACAGCGCCACGAAGGTCCACAGCGACGTGTAGGCAGCCACTTTTGCAGCCGTGTCGGCAGCCTGCTTGGCTTTCAACTTGGCGTCATCCAGGGCTTTTTGAGCCTGGCCATAGACCTGGTCAACACGCGCCTCGGCATCGGCCTGGCTGAGGTTGGTCCGCTGGCTGATCAACTGTGCAAGGTACGCACGGTCTTCAGGTGCCAGCTGACCATTGTTGCTCACGGTACGAGCGAAGATGCGAGCGACCACACCATGCACCGCGTCATCACTGACGGCGGCCGGGCGATCATCACGGAACAGGCTGTCGACGTAGTAGCCAAAGTCTTCGCCCTTGGAGGCAGCGCCAGCCACCTGGCTCATGCCACTGACGGCACCCGAGGCCACACTGGCACCGGCCTTCACACCACCGCTGACCACACTGCTGACCGAACCGACGATCAGCACCGCCGTCACCAGTGTCGCCACGGCCCAGGCCAGGAAGCCATGGGCGGTGTCGCGAAAGTACACCTCATCGCCGTGCATATTGGCCCATTTCACCCGCAGGCGACCGGCGATGTAACCGCCCATCCCCGACGCGATGATTTGCGTAACCGCCAGCCAGACAATGGTAGAAATGCCAAGCCCTTTGGCGCTGATGCCACTGTCGGCCCACGGCGACACCGCCGAAAAGCCCAGGCCGAAGCCCAGCAGTACCAGAATCAAGGACAGCGCAGCCGCGGCAGCGGCCCCGGCAAAGATCGCGCCCCAGGAAACCCCGGAGAGCGTGCTCGACTCTTGCAGCGTGGATGAGGATGTAATCATTGTTGTTTTGCTCCAGGCATGAAAAATAGTGTTACAAGTCTCAAAAGGGACAGTGCAGGCGACGTGCCAGAAGCTCGAAAATTAAAACTTCATATATTTCAACAACTTAATTAAGTTGAACTAATTCGAACCATGCAACTTGCAAGAAATGGCCCGGAGCGGCGGGCGTATTGCATTCCTCGTAGGAAATAACCCGTACGCCCCCCATGGCATGCAAAAAATCCTACACACACAGCGTTCGTTCAGATTCAGCGGGTTATGGTGAATTGTGTCGTTTGTGCCTACATAAATTTTTATTTAGGAAGCGGGCTATCATTTCTTGGCAAAATGCCCGCACTTCAGTGTGAATCGCTCACCAGGTAATCCTTATGACCCGCATTTTGACCATCGAGGACGACGCCGTAACGGCCCGCGAGATCGTTGCCGAGCTGAGTAGCCATGGACTGGACGTAGACTGGGTAGACAATGGCCGCGAAGGCCTGGTCCGTGCCGTCAGCGGTGATTACGACCTGATCACCCTCGACCGCATGCTCCCGGAACTGGATGGCCTGGCCATCGTCACCACCCTGCGCACCATCGGCGTATCCACGCCGATCCTGATGATCAGCGCCCTCTCCGATGTGGATGAACGGGTGCGTGGCCTGCGGGCCGGTGGTGATGACTACCTGACCAAACCGTTCGCCTCCGACGAAATGGCCGCCCGCGTCGAAGTGCTGCTGCGGCGCAAAAGCACGGTCAAGGAGTTTGAAACTGCCTTGCGCGTGGCGGATCTGGAACTGAACCTGATCAGCCGTGAAGCCAGCCGCGCCGAACAGCCCCTGAGCCTGTTGCCGACCGAATACAAACTGCTGGAATTCCTGATGCGCAACACCGGGCAAATCCTCTCGCGGATGATGATCTTCGAGGAAGTCTGGGGTTATCACTTCGACCCGGGCACCAACCTGATCGACGTGCACATCGGTCGCCTGCGCAAAAAAATCGACCCGCCGGGCCTCACGCCGCTGATCCGCACGGTACGAGGTTCCGGGTATGTCATTGCTGAACCCCTCTAAAGGCTGGCGCTCTTCCAGCAGCCGGCTGCTGGCGCTCTACAGTTCGTTGTTCGTGGCCTGGAGCTGCATCCTCATGGGCGTGCTGTACTACGAGGTGTCCGGTTACCTGGGCGACCTCTCGCGCCACTCCCTGATGCAGCGCCAGCACCTGTTCCAGCGGTTTGACGGCGAAGAGCTGGTGGAAGCCCTGACCACCAGCATGACCTTCGACATGAAGGGCGTTGACGCCTACGGCCTGTTCGACAATCAGTTCAACCCCATCAGCGGCCCGATCCGCGTGATACCGCCCGACCTGCCAATGGACGGGCACATCCATGCCCTGGCCAACTGCATCGACTCCGACGACCCGAAACTGCCGCGCGACAGCTGCGACGCCGTAGCCACCCACACCGAAGACGGCCGCTGGCTGATCCTGGTGCGGGCCAACGGCTCGCTGTTCGGCGTGACGCGGATCATCCTGCACGCCTTGCTGTGGGGGATCACCCTGACGATCATTCCCGGCGCGGCCGGCTGGCACCTGCTCAGGCGGCGCCCGTTGCGGCGGATTCGCGGGATCCAGGCGAGTGCCGAAGCCATCGTGGCCGGCGACCTGACCCACCGTTTGCCATTGTCCGACCGACGCGACGAACTGGACATGCTGGCAGCCATCGTCAACGCGATGCTCGACCGTATCGAGAAGCTGATGAACGAGGTCAAGGGCGTGTGCGACAACATCGCCCACGACCTGCGCACCCCGCTCACGCGCCTGCGGGCGCAGCTGTACCGAATCCAGCAACAGGCTGATGAAGACGCGCCCCACGCCCTGCAACTGGACGCGGCCATCGCCGAGACCGACACCTTGATGGCGCGTTTTCGCGGCCTGCTGCGGATTTCCGAACTGGAAGACCATCAGCGCCGCTCGGGCTTTCTGGTGCTTGATCCCCTGCCCTTGCTGCAGGAACTCCACGACTTCTACCTGCCCCTGGCAGAAGAAGGCGAGATGGAACTGCTGCTGCAAGTGCCGGCCTCGTTACCGTGGATCACCGGCGATCGCGCCTTGCTGTTCGAAGCCCTGGCCAACCTGCTGAGCAACTCGATCAAATTCACCCCGCCGGGCGGCGAAGTGATCCTGCGAGGCGTGAACGATGCCGGCAGCACCCGCATCGAAGTGCTCGACTCCGGGCCCGGGATTCCGGCGGCGGAACGTGCGGCAGTGTTCCAGCGTTTTTATCGAGTGGACGAAGGCAATCAACAGCAAGGCGGGTTTGGGTTGGGGCTGTCGATTGTGGCGGCGATCATCAACCTGCACGGTTTCAAACTGGAAGTCGGCAGCAGCGAACGAGGCGGCGCGAAGCTGATCCTCGAATGCCGCCAACAACTGATGCCCGAAGCCTGAAGCCTGAAGAACACCACAAAACCAATGTGGGAGCGGGCTTGCTCGCGAATGCGGAGTGTCAGTCAACCCATCTGGCACTGATCCACCGCATTCGCGAGCAAGCCCGCTCCCACATTTGATCTTCATTCAGCCCGGAAAATTACCGCGCAACGCATCCAGCCCGCCGCTGTAGACACCGCTGAACAACTCCTCCACCGCCGCATCCGTCACACCGGCCACCGGAGTAAACACGCCCGACCAGGTCACCTTCGCGGAGCTGTCACCCAGCGCCTCAACCTTCAACGTCGCCAGATACTCACTCACCGGAAACGGCGACTCGCTGATCGAATAACTGTAGGTACGCGCTGCATCATCAAAGCGTTGCAACCGTTCCACCACCACCCCGCCATCCGCCGTTTGCAGGTGGCGCACGCGCCCGCCTTCACTCGGCTCGCTCTTGACGATAAAGGGCAGCCAGTCCGGCAGCGAATTGAAGCCGCCGACCAATTGCCAAACCTGTTCGGCCGAAACCGGGATTTCAATAACAGCAGATGCTTTTGCCACGATTAACACTCCAAACCATTCAAGAAAAATCAGATCGCCATGCTGTCGACAACACCGCCGTCGACCCGCAACGCGGCACCGGTGGTGGCAGAGGACAACGGTGAAGCAATGTACGCCACCAGATTCGCCACTTCATCCACATTCGCTGCGCGCTGGATGATCGACGTCGGCCGCGCATTGCGCACAAACACATCGGCCTCGTCCCGCGCACTGCGCCCGGACTTGGCCACGGCGTCCTTGAGCATGTGCTCCAGGCCATCGGTAAAGGTCGGCCCCGGCAGGATCGCATTGACCGTCACCCCGGTGCCCGCCAGGCGTTTGGCCAAGCCATGGGACACCGCCAGGTTGGCGCTTTTGGTCACGCCGTAATTGATCATGTCAGCCGGCGTTGCCACCCCGGATTCCGACGACACAAAGATCACCCGGCCCCAGCCCTGCTCGACCATGCCCGGCGTGTAATGCCGCGACAAACGCACACCGGAGATCACGTTGACCTCGTAGAAACGCGTCCACTCGCTGTCGGGAGCGTCAAAAAAATCGACGTCGTTGAAGATCCCGAGGTTGTTCACCAGGATGTCGGCGCGCGGCTCGGCGGCGAACAGCTTTTCAGCGCCCTCGGCCGTACCGAGGTCCGCCACCAGCCCACGCAGATCCGCGCCGGGCACGGCCTGGCGAATGGTCGCCAGCGCCTCGTCGACCTTGCCCGATTCACGGCCGATCACCACCACCGTAGCGCCGGATTGCGCCAGCGCCTGGCTGATGCCCAGGCCTATGCCGGCGGTGCTGCCACTGACGATTGCGACCTTGCCACTGATATCAATTTTCATGTTCGCGTTCCTGTGGTTAGAGCGGCAACGGTGCACGGGCCGAAATCAATCGTGCCTCGCGCAGGGCCTGCCAAAAGGCTGCGGGAATCTTCTCTGACAACGCCGCGACGTCTTCAGCAATGCGCCCCGGACGACTGGCACCCGGAATCACTGCGGCCACTGCCGGGTGAGCCAGGGAGAATTGCAGTGCAGCGGCTTTCACACTCACGCCATGGGCCGCGGCAATCGCCTTGATCTGCTCGACCTTGCTGATGATCGCCGGGCTGGCTTTCTGGTACTCAAAATGTGCGCCGCCCGCCAGGATCCCGGAGCTGTAAGGGCCACCGACCACGATCTCGACGTTCTGCGCCTGGGCTGCATCCATCAAGCGCTGCAAGGCGCGTTCATGGTCGAGCAAGGTGTAGCGACCGGCAAGCAGGAAACCGTCGGGCTGGGCTTCGGCCAGGTCCAGGGTCAACTCGCAAGGCTCGACCCGATTGACGCCCAGGCCCCAGGCCTTGATCACGCCTTCTTCACGCAGGCGGGTCAGCACCTTGAAAGCACCGGTGCGCGCCTGATTGAAGTAGTCCAGCCATTGATCGCCGTAGAAATCCTGGGCGATGTCGTGAATCCACACGATGTCGAGGCGGTAGGTTTGCAGGCGGTTGAGGCTGTCTTCGATGGAGCGCAGGGTGGCATCGGCGCTGTAGTCGTTGACCATCTTGTTCGGCCGGCCATGTTCAAACACGCCGCTTTTCTCGCCGAGGTCGCGGGCGCTTTCTTCCACTTCATCCAGGATCACCCGGCCGACCTTGGTGCTGAGCACATAGTCGTCACGGTTGTACTTGGACAGGGCCTGGCCCAGGCGGATTTCCGAGAGGCCCGAGCCGTAGAACGGTGCGGTGTCGAAGTAACGCACGCCCTGGTTCCAGGCTGCTTCAACGGTGGCTTGCGCCTCCTCTTCAGGAATCGCACGGAACATGTTGCCCAAGGGGGCGGTGCCAAAACCCAGCACGCCGGGCAGTTTGTCTTTCAAGCTCATGGGGTAAATCCTCAAGATTGTTCAAGGTCGCTGTGTTGACCGTTGAGCAGATCGTAGATTGCAGAGATCGGACCGTCCAAGACATACTGCGACCAACTTGAGTCCCTTAAGGTCTGACATGATCGACTTCCGCCAATTGCGCTACTTCGTTGTAGTCGCTGAAGAAGAACACGTGGGGCGTGCTGCCGAACGGTTGCACATCTCCCAATCGCCCCTGAGCCGGCAGATTGCCCAATTGGAAGAACGCTTGGGCCTGACCCTGTTCGAGCGCAGCCAACAGCGCATCCGCCTGACCCGCGACGGCCAGACGTTCCTCGCCGAAACCAAGGCGCTGCTGACCCACGCCAACCGCCTGGAGTCATTGGGCCGGCGATTGGGTAAAGGCGAAGAAGGCGGACTGTGCATCGGCTACATCGAAAACGCCATGCACGCGGGGGTGCTGCCCAACGGCCTGAAGGTACTGCGTGACGCGCGGCCCAACGTGCATATCGCCCTGTACAACCTGCCCTCCATCGAGCAACTGGAAGGCCTGCGCCAACGCAGCCTGGATATCGCTCTGGTGGGTGAACCACCGGCGGCGGATGACCCGGACCTGATTGCATTGCAAGTGTTGGACGATCCGATGCTGCTGGCGCTGCCCGAGCAGCATCCGCTGGCCAGCGTCAGCGAGTTGCTGCCTGAGCATCTGGCCGAGCAGCAATGGATTGGCGTGCAGCGCAAAGCGGGTGCAAACCCGGCGGATGACTTTGTTGCGGCGTGCATTCGGGCAGGGTTTACCCCGCAGATTCCGATGGAGGCCAGCGAGCCGTTTACCGCGTTGGGATTGGTGGCGTCGGGGCTAGGTATCGCGATGGTGCAAAAGGGCTTGAGCCGCAATGCACCGCCGGGCGTTGTGCTGCGAGAACTGCCGTGGCTGACCTACACCACGCCGCTGTGGGCGGCGTGGCATCGGATCAACTTGCGGCCGCTGGTGGAGACGTTCAGGAAAGTCCTGACAGAGCCCCTATCACCTGTGGGAGCCGGGCTTACCCGCGATGCAGGCACCTCGGTCTGTCAGTCAGACCCAGGCGATGCCATCCGGTGATTAATGCTCGTTCCCACGCTCTGCGTGGGAACGCATACCGTGACGCTCCGCGTCACCACTGCGCAAGACTTGAACCTTGCATCGCCAATTGGACGCAGAGCGTCCGGGGCGGCATTCCCACGCAGAGCGTGGGAACGATCATCCGTCGCTCGTCTCAGTTACTTCTGGCGACCTTGCCCTTCGCCTGCCCCTTCATATACAACGCCTCCACCAACCGCTGGCGCTCATCCCGGGGCAAGGTGCTGGCGAACTGCGCCAGGGTGTTGTCCACCAGCGCCCTGAGCGCCATGTCCGCCTCCCGGGCCTTGCCCAAATCCGTCACCAACGCCTCACGGTCGAGAGTCGGCGCCTCCAGTTGCTTGATCACGTCCAGCCGCGCCTCGCGCCCGGCAAGTACCAGCGGCTGGCTGTCGGCGCGGTTCTGGCGCAACAACTGGCGCAGTTCCTTGCGCCGTTCCGGCGGCAGCTTGACCATCGCCTGGCGCAGGCCATGCTGGTTCACCACCGCCTCGGCGGGCTTGGTATTCGCCAACCAATGGTACAAGCCACCGCCGACACCGCCGATCAAAAACACGTTGAACAACACCGACACAACCAGCAGCGGCTTCAGGTACTTGGGTGACGGGGTCATTGCTCGCTTTCCTCGGCGTTGACGGTGAAGACGACTTCGGCGTCGCCCTGGTCGAAGACACTCGGCAGTACTTCAGGGCCAAGCATGGGCAACGGCACGCTCAACGACGCCACCAGGATTCCGGCGGCGACCCCGGCGATGCCCACGCCAACAAAACCGGCCGGCGACAGCCAGCCGGCGTAGCGCGCCCAGAAGGACTGGCGCTGGGGAAACGATTGGCGAATCTGCCGCGCCAGCGCCGGGTCGACGGGTGCCAGTTGATAGCCGTCCAGCTGGCCGTCGAGCCATCGCGCCTGATGCAGCACCTCAAGGAGGCTGGCATCGCCTGCATCCAGCAGGGCCTGGGCCTCGGCCTGTTCGGCGCGCGGCCAACGGTGCAAGTGGCCGCCGTAAGCCTCGGCCAATTGGGCAAATCGTTCAGGCGTCATGGTTTTCCCCTTCCTGGGCGGGCGGGCCCGGGTGTGTCGTCAAGGTAACTGCGCAGGTTGCGCCGGGCCCGTGACAGCAAGCTCTCCAGTGCCTCGACGCTGATGTTCATCAGCGCCGCGGCGTCGATATTCGACAGCTCTTGGTAATACTGCAACACAATCGCCTCACGCTGGCGATCAGGCAGCGACGCTAACGCCGCCGCCATGTGCTCACTGCGGGCGGCCGCTTCCAGCTGTTCATCGGGCGCAGGCGCTGTGTCGACCACCTCGCTCATCGCCTCCTCATCGTGCAGCGGGCGCTCCTTGCGCCGACGCAAATGGTCGTGGCACAGGTTGAGTGCCACGCGGTGCAGCCAGGTGTCGAAACGCGCTTCGCCACTGCGCCAGCTTGCAGCCTGGCGCCAGATACGCAGAAAGCTTTCCTGGGCCACGTCCCTGGCCTCGTCGGCATCCCCGAGGATCCGACTGGCGAGCGCGAGCAAACGCGGCAGTTTGCGCGTCACCATTTCGTTGATGGCCGCCGGTTCGTTGTTACCGATGCGGGCCAACAGCTCAACGTCCGGATCAGTGTCTTTCAATAGGGCAAGTCTCGGTCCGGTGGCTAAGGGTCAGGTTGACGGAATGCTCAGCGGATCCAGTGCCCTTCTCTCCAGTACCAGTTGGGGCCGCGCGACTCCCAGTGGCCAGGTTCCCAACGGGCGTTGCGCATCACCGGCTGCCAGTGGCCCGGTACCCAGGCATAACCGCGCCCTTCGTAGCGCCAGTGCCCGCGATCCCACACATAGCCAGGGCGTTCGACGGGAACGGCCTCGACGCGCATCGGCGGTGGCGCTTCGCGGATGATCACTTCGGTCTGGGCAAAGGTCGGCGTGCTGACCAGGGCGGCCAGTGCCAGCGGGATCAACAGGGCATAACGTAATTTGGCCAGCGGTCGTGCAAGTCTCATGACAACTCCTTCATCGGCGATCGCCAGTGATCGCAGTTGTAGGGTTGAACGGCAGGTGTCCGAAAATCCGTCGCAACAAAAAGAACTTTTTATCGCGACCGCTCAGGACGGCAGGCAGGGCCAGTATTGCCCAGGGTTTGCGGGGAGTTGATGAAATTGTTGAAAGGTCGCGACGGATTTATCCATGTGGCCGCGTTCAAGGGTTAACCGTTGGTAATCGACAGGCGCGTTCTGTTGGTTGGCGACGCCCATCACCTTGAGGAAATCACCATGTCTCGTCGAATTTCACTGCTGGTTGCCGCCGTCCTGCTCATGAACCTTGGCGGCTGCGTGTTCCTGCCGGGGCACCGCGAGCATTGCTGCTGGCGCGGTTACGGGGTAGTGACTACCCCGACGGCACAAGCGATCTCCTGATCCGCTAACTGACCGCTGCAAACCCCCTGCGCCCGGCCTTGATCTCGGTGCGCAGTTCGCCAATCAGGTTTGAGATGGAACGGATGCTGTCCAGACCCTGGGGCGACACACGGGGCAGCAGCAGGTCGACGCGCCCGGAGGCCGGGTCGAAGATGTTGATGCGCAGCGAACCGTCGCTGTTCAATGAGCAGTCACAGGCGAGGGGCAGGAAGCCCGACTCCATGATGTGGCGAAACTCGGCGATCGAAATCATGCGGGCACCCTTCCCTGTACGGGGCTCGGAGGACGTGATCCGTCTAGGGTAGATGAGCTTTTTCAAACTGCCCGGGAATTAATTCAAAAGTGATACTTGGTGCGCATTTCGGCTAAAACCGCTGGCCGGCTGACGCCAAAAAAACCACACCGACACCCTCTTATCCGATGCCGCGCGAAGGGCTTGCTTCCTGGCGATGATGGCAAGATGCTCTGGTTTTTTTCCGACACCGAGAGCACTCCGCATGAACATCGAACCTTTGATCGAACCCGACAGTGCTGTGTACAAGACGTTGCTGGAATCGACCAAGGCCATCCCCTGGCGCATCGACTGGCCGACCATGACTTTCAGCTACATCGGCCCGCAGATCGAGGCGCTGCTGGGCTGGACGCCGCAGAGCTGGGCCACCGTCGATGACTGGGTGGAACGCATGCACCCGGACGACCGCGAGTATGTGGTCAACTTCTGCGTCTCCCAGTCCCGCGCCGGGGTCGATCATGAAGCCGATTACCGGGCGCTGACCGCCAGCGGCGAGTACGTGTGGATTCGCGACGTGGTGCACGTGGAGCGCAAGGACGGCGAGGTGCAGGCGCTGATCGGCTTCATGTTCGACATCAGCGAGCGCAAGAAGACCGAAGAACACCTGATTCGCCTGCAGAAGCAGCTGGAGGAGTATTCGTTCCAGGACGGCCTCACCGGCATCGCCAACCGGCGCATGTTCGACACCGTGCTGGCGCGGGAATGGACCAGCGCCCAGCGCAGCCAATTGCCGCTGTCGTTGATCCTGTTGGATATCGACTATTTCAAGCAGTACAACGACCTCTACGGGCATATCAAGGGCGACGAATGCCTGCGCCAGGTGGCACGCACGCTGTCGCAGGCGGCCAACCGGCCACGGGACTTCATTGCGCGCATCGGCGGCGAGGAATTTGTGTGGTTGTTGCCGGAAACCGATGCCGAGTCGGCACGGCGCGTGGCCGAACGCTGCCTGCATTTGATTCGCCAGCAGCAGATCGCGCATGAGCACTCGGCGGTGTCGGACCTGCTGACACTGAGCCTGGGCGTAGGCACTTGCACGGTAACGCCGGGCGGCGCGGCGCTGGCCTTTGTCGAAGCCGTCGACAAGTTGCTGTACCAGGCCAAGCGCAATGGGCGGATGCGCGCAGAGTTTGCCGACGTAGAGGATTGATACAACGCTCAAATCGCGGGCAAAAAAAATCCCAAGTAGCTGATGGAAACTTGGGATTTAAAAATGCATAAACCGTGGGAGGTGAACGCCCGGCTATATTACCCAGCGGGAAAACTTGTAACAAGATAATTTTCAACCTTTCGTCGGATTAAAACAGCGCTAAGTCATTCAATAACCACACTTTTTTAATGGATCCGATTATTGGAAATGCCACTTTTTGGTGCAATAACAGCGCATCGTTAAACAAACTTCGCTGTTTAATTCCGCGATAAAAATAAGGTTATTGATTAAAAGTGCGTGGGCTTCTTCAAATAGTGCTGATACAGGTGTTTGCACGGATCCACCAACACAAGTTCGTCCTGGGGCGTGGCGCGCGAAACACTGGCTGCCTGACGGCATAACGCCAGGCGCTCCGCCGCCTCTTCCCGCTGCCGGTCGACCTGGGCATTGAGCCGAACGAAATAGGTCCCCAACAACACCGCGACACATAGAACCCCGACGCCAAAATAGCGCAAGGCGTTGGATTGAGGGGGTTCCAGCTCACTCATACACTCATTGCACCTTGTGTTTCTGATAGCGAACATCGTCGCCCTCGGCCGTGTCGACCACTGCCCAGCCAAGCCGCTGGTAAAAACCGTTGGCACGGATCTGATCCCGCCCATCCGTGATCAGGAAGAGCGTGTCGTGGTGCTCGAACAGCGCGGCCTCGGCCACTGCCATCAATTGGCGGCCCAACCCAAGGTTCTCGTGAGACGGCAATACAAACAGGGCGAACACCTCGCCTTCGGCAAGATCAACCATTGCAAACGCGACAGGCCTGCCGTCCAGTTCGGCAAGCCATACGCAAGGCGCCTCGCGCATGCTGTCGGCGACGACTTGCGGGGTAATGCCCAGCTCAGCCATCTGCTCGCGGCTTAAGTGGTTCTGCACCACGGCGGTGCGAATGTCGAAAATGGCATTGATATCGCCCGGAGTTGCCAACCGTATAACCGAACCCATGTGCACCGCCTCCCGATGAGACGCTCAATTGTATGTAAATTGAAACACATCGGTTGTGGTGGATTTGTAAAACAGTCAGCCGGATTGCGCGTTAATCCTGCTCACGCCGCCTGAACTGCCCCGGCGCCAGCCCGTGGGCCTTGCGGAAACACCGGGAAAAATACGCCTCGTCGGTAAACCCGCAACGGTGCGCAATCGCGCCGATCATCTGCGGGCTGTTGAGCAGCAGCGTGCGCGCCAGTTGCATGCGCCGGTCGAGCACCAACTGGGAGAAGGGTTTGCCGGTTTCCTTGCGCAACAGGTGGGTCAGGTAGTTGGGCGACAGGAACGCCGCCGCCGCGGCATCCGTCAGGTTCAGCGACGGCTCGTGCAAATGCTCGCGGATGTAGCCTTGCACCCGGGCCAGGGCATCCTTGCGCCCACGCCGGGTGGCGTTGTTGGCGGCGAACGCCTGGAGCGGTTCGGCGTACTGTTGGCACACCAGCCCGATCAACTGGAACAGGTAACCCTTGAGCCGCTCCCGGGCGCCGAAGCTGCGGTGGGCGTCCAGGCTACGCATGTGTTCCAGCCAGGTTTTGACTTCTTCGAAGGCCGCGTCGTCGAGGATGAAGTCCAACTGCTCCTGGAAGCGGAACGGCGACAGCTCCGGCGCCTGGCCGATGGGGATGTCTTCCAGGTCCAGCGGGTCGCAGGTCAGTTGCGGCAGGAAAAAACCCTGGCTGAAATTGATCAGCATGAAGTCGCCGTCGTCGGGATGGGGAATCACGTGCAGGCGATGGGGCAGGATAAAGGCCAGGGCCTTTTTCGGGAACGGGCGCACCGCACCGCCGATGTGCTGCACGGTGTCGCCGCCCAGGTTGATCTGGATCTGGAAATATTCGTGGCGATGGGGACTGGTCAGCGCCGCCCTGCCCCGCTTGTCGCGGATGTAGAAGTCGGAGCGGTCGCTGCGTTGTTCCATGCCATAGGTGGTGATGCGGGTGCCGGGCATACGCGTTTCTCGGGGGGCCTGGGCACCACTGTAGCGTCAACCCTGGCCGAGGGTGAAGCTCAGCTCGGCCAGGCCGTCGATGCCGGCGGTCACCACATCGCCCGGTTGCAAGGCGCCGACGCCCGCCGGGGTGCCGGTAAAGATCAAGTCGCCGGCTTTCAGCGCCACGGATTTGGACGCGTGGCTGATCACCTCACTGACCGACCAGATCTGGTCTGCCAGATCGCCCACTTGACGTTGCTCGCCATTCACCTTGAGCCAGATTCGCCCAGTGCCCGGGTGGCCGACGGCACTCACCGGCCGCAGCGGAGTGCAAGGTGCCGACTCATCAAAGGCCTTGGCCCATTCCCACGGCCGCGACAGCTTTTTCGCCTGGGCCTGGAGGTCGCGGCGGGTCAGGTCGATGCCCAAGCCGTAACCCCAGATATGCGCAAACGCATCTTCCGGGGCGATGTCCACGCCGCCCTTGCCGATGGCCACCACCAACTCGACTTCATGGTGCAGATCGGCGGTCAGCGGCGGATAGGCGATCACGCCCTCGGCGGGCACCACGGCATCAGCTGGCTTCATGAAAAAGAACGGCGGCTCGCGGTCGGGGTCGTGGCCCATTTCGCGGGCATGTTCGCTGTAGTTGCGCCCGACACAGAACACCCGGCGCAGCGGGAAGCGGGCGTCGTCGCCGTGGATGGCAAGGGACGGGGTTTCGTTGGGGGTGATGACGTAGCGGGTCATGGCATGTGCCTCTTCGATTACCTGGGGCCAGTATGCGGACGGGCTCCGGGGCGAAGTTGGACAGGCTTACGCAGATTTTGTACTGGGCGGTGCATCGGTCACTTTGCCGAGCGAACCCAACACTGCTAGCCTCATCGCGCTTTCAACCCCTGATCCCGCAGAAAGGACTCTGATGAACATCATTCGCGCCGTCGCCCTCTTCGCCGCCTCATTGTTCTCGATGAACACTTCAGCCAAGGCCCCGCTTCCGGGATTCCAGTTGCCCAAGGCAGATTCGGAATATGACGAGAAGGTGTTGGCGGATATCAAGAAGATCGGCTGGCACCATGTGCATGTGCGGGCTGAAGACGGTGAGCCTTCGTTCGCCTACTCCCTGGGGTTCTACGCCAACTTCGGCCAACCGGAAATCATCGTATTCGGGCTGCCCCCGCAGATTGCCCAGCAGTTGCTGAACATCGCCGCGATCCGCTTTGCCGGTGCAAAAGCCGCCTATGAAACCTACAAGCCCTATGACGATATTGCCGAAGGCATGCGCATCGCCTTCATTCCTGTAGACCGCAGGCACTACCGCGAGTACCTCGGTTATGCCGGCTGGTTCTACGCCTCGATCAAAGCTGATTTCCCTGCGTTGCAAATGGTCTGGCCGGACAAACAAGGGCGCTTTCCGTGGGAGCCCAACTACGACCAGTCGTTCTCAAGGCTCCAATTGCTGCTGGATAAATAAGGGTTATTTACGCGCCAGCTTGTAGCGCAAACAGTCCTGATAAAAACTCTGGCGAATCACTTCGGGCTTGACCCGCGAACGGCTGTCGTAGGTCTGCTCGGTGATGCCCATGGCCATCATGTGCATCCAGGGTTTCTTGAACTGGTAGGTCTTCAGCTTCTGCCGCGCGGCGTACAGCGAGACGCCCGACAGCTTCAATTCCTGGGCCCGGGCGGCGGTGCCTGCACCCCAGCTGCACATGTACTTGTCGTTGTCCCGCAGCTCCCGTGCCTCAACCGAAACCGCCCCACCCGCCACGGCACAGGCGATCAGCATGATTCCCACATTGCGCATTTGCATCCCGCCTAACCACCTGAAAATAAAAGTGATTTTGGCGAGGATTTTGTTACAAAGGGGCCAGCAAATTGCCTTATCGGTGAATTTTCCGACCTGAAACCGAACCGAGTAACAGCGTTGCCATTCAGGCATTTTGCCACTATTGATTGCCGATAGCCCATTGCCTGACGATAATCGCGGCGCTCTCCCACACTCACGCAAGGAAACGCCGTGAAAAAGCTTCTACTGTTGACCCCATTGCTCGCGCTGCTGTTGCAAGGCTGCGGCGTCACCATGACGCAATACGAGCCGAACTTCGATAACGTCCAGGTCCTCAAGCAGGCAGCGCCGCTGCAACCCGTCAGCAATACCCAGGTGACGGCCGCATCGGGCGAAGGCTCGTTGTCTGTACGTGCCAACCCGATCCGCTCGCCCAGTGGCAGCATCCCGGCGCATATCCAGGCTGCGATCACCCAGGAACTGCAACTGGCAGGCCTGCTGAACCCGCAAGCAGAACGTCATCTGCAAGTGCTGGTGGTGAAGAATTCGCTGTCGGCAGGCATGGGCTCCGGCAACGGCACGCTGGCCGCGCGGTTTACCCTGCTCAAGGGCAATGACGTGGTGTACGACGCGACCAAGGAAGTGAATCACACCTGGCCCAGTTCGTTCTTCGGGTTCATTGCGATCCCGAATGCCGCCAACGCCTACAACCCGATGGTGCGGGATTTGCTCAAGTCGCTGTACAGCGACCCGTTGTTCATCAAGGCGCTTAAGTAAGGCCTGGGCTGCGAGGATCGGCCACCCTGCCCTCGCAGCTGTTTCAAACGTTCAGTTAGGTGTCACGCTCGTGGCACGTCGGCATCCAGTGCCGAATACTTCAGGTTATTGCCGTCGACCATTTGCTTGAGCAGGGCATTGACTTGGCGGGTGAAGGTATCGGTCACCGCGTCTTTCGGCGTGTTGGCCATCAACGGGATGAACCAGATGCCCATCCAGGTATTGATCGAGTCGTGGTTGGAGCCGGTGCTCAGTGCCTGGCCTTGTGCGTCCACCGATTCCAGCTTCATGGTGTACTGATCAGTCCCCAGCGCCGGAATGATGGTGAAGGTAAAGCCGCTGATAAAGGCCAATACCAGTTGGCCGCCACCCGGTGGATGGTTGTAGACCTTCAGGCGCAGGCTGTAATCGCCTGGCTGCTTCTGGAATTCATCCAGGGTCACGCGACCAAACAGGCCGGAGTCAGTCAGGACTTTCTGCAGCTGTGGCTTGAGCATGTCACGCGCTTGTGGGACTTCGGCCGCGGCGGCATTTGTCGGCTCGCCCTGGTAGAACTTGAAGTCTACGTAGACGTTCGGTTTGTTGGCGTAGCTGGCCTTCGACGGCAGCGTGACAGGTGCGACTTCGTCCTTCGTGAAGCTGGCGCAGCCGCCCATCGACAACGTGATCAGGGCCAACCCCAGCATTTTTCCAATGTGCATTACGACTTCCTTAGTGAATGGAGCGTCTCCATGGCCGGAGTTGCTGGGGGCGGATGATAAAGAGTGGGTGGGAATGTTAAAAGGCCATCTCCGAGAAATACCCGCTCGCAGGCAGCACTAGTTGGCGGAGACCAGTTTCAGGCCGATCACGCCGGCCAGGATCAGCACGATGCACAAAACCCGCAATGGCGCGGTGGAATCGCCCAGCAATGCCATGCCGAGGATCGCGGTGCCCGCTGCGCCGATTCCAGTCCAGACCGCGTAGGCGCTGCCCACCGGCAGGGTGCGCAGTGCCATCGACAGCAGGATCACGCTGGAAACGCCGGTCACGACGGTGAGCAATCCGGGGGTGAATCGGGTGAAACCGTCCGAGGCCTTCATCGCGAACGCGAAGGCGATTTCGAGGATGCCGGCCAAGCCGAGCAGTAGCCATGCCATGGGATGAGCCCTCAGGAAATACAGTGAGTGTGTGGCGAGCAGCCCCGCCACACCGAATCAGCGTTGGCTATGCCTTGGCAGCCGCCGCTGGCGTGGTACGGAAGGTGATGCCCAGTCGGTTGAAGGCATTCATCAAGGCGATGCCGTAGGTCAGGTCAGCCAGTTCCTTGTCGCTGAACTCGGCGGCCGCTGCCGCATAGTCGGCGTCCGAAACATCACTGGCGGTCACGGCTTCGGCAAAGGCCAGCGCCACGCGCTCACGCTGGGTGAAGACTGCGCCAGCGTCGTGCCACACTGGCACCAGCACCAGCTTGTCCACGGCCAGGCCTTGCTTGAGCAGGTCCCGCGAGTGCATGTCGATGCAAAAGGCGCAGCCGTTGACTTGCGAAACCCGCAGGTAGACCAGGTCGATCAGCTCCTTGGACAGGCCGCTGTTTTGCAGGTAGACGTAAACCCCGCCGAACGCCTTGTAACCTTCAGGGGAAGCTTTGGAGTAGTCGAGACGCGTTGTCATGGTGAAATCCTGTAGCGGTTGGATGAAGCCGCCATCTTGCGGCGCCATGGCCTACCCCAAAAGATCCATGATCTGGCTTGAACACCAGACCATGAATGCGCGGACATGGCCTACTCTGAATCTTGATTCTTGGCTCTTTGGCCTGGGTCATGAGGTTCGTAGACTGAAGGCCATCCATCCAGGAAGCAGCGCACCATGAATATCCTCCATGTCAGTGCCAGCCCTCGCGGGCCAGCGTCAGAAAGCAACGCCCTCTCCCTCAAGATCATTGAATGCCTGCGCCAGCGGCATCCAGACGCCGAGGTGATCCAGCGCGGCATTGCCGCAAATGCCCTGGCACCGGTGGACGAGCCTTATGCAACGTCCCAGCAGTCCCTCGTGGACGTCTCGTCCGAGGGGTCGATGGCCCAGTCCGAGCGGCTTGTTCAGGAACTGGAGCTGGCCGACATTGTGGTGATCGCCACCCCCATGCATAACTACTCGGTGCCCGCGGCCCTCAAGCTATGGCTCGATCACATCGCACGGGTGCGCCGCACCTTCGATATCTCGGCCCAGGGCAAGATCGGCCTGTTGCAGGACCGGCCAGTGTTCGTCGCCATCGCCTCAGGCGGGCGGTTTTCCGGGGAGCGCGCGCACCAGCCGGACTTCCTGACGCCGTACCTGAAAACCATACTGGGCATGATCGGCCTGCATGACGTGACCTTCTTCACCGTCGAAGGCACCGCTTCCCGCCCGGAAACTCTGGCCCAGACGCGCCGCCAGACCGACCAGGCGCTGCACGATTACTTCGCCACCTGAACAGGACCCGCCGCCGGATGAGCACTTCGATCAAGGCCTTTTCACCGCTGGACGCCGGCGCCGCGGAGCCGATTTACCGGCAACTTTACTGGCGGTTCCGCAGCGCGATTGCCGACGGTTTGCTCAAGCCGGGCGAACGCATACCCGCAGCCCGGGCCCTGGCCAAGGAGCTGGGGTTGGCCAGGGGCACCATCGATACGGCTTATTCGCTGCTGGCAGCCGAGGGCTATATCCAGGCCCGAGGCCAGGCCGGCACGGTGGTGGCTGAAGGGATCAAGGCCAGCCTGCCGGAGCGCCCCATGACGGCCAGCGACCACAATGCCGTTCGGCACAAGGCCGCCGTGTTGCCGTTTCAAATGGGGCTGCCGGCGCTGGATGCGTTCCCTCGCAAGATCTGGTCGAAAATCGCCGCCCGCTGCGTGCGGGCCACCCAGGTCGCCGACATGGCCAACCCGTGCGTGTTCGGCCTGCACTCGCTGCGCACGGCGATTGCCAGCTACTTGCAGGTCGCCCGGGGCATCCACTGTTCGCCGGCGCAGGTCTTCGTCACCTCGGGCTATCGCAATACGCTGGGGCTGATCGCCCACGCACTGCTGGAACCGGGCGATCGGGTGCTGGTGGAAGACCCAGGCTACTTGTTCACCCGACCGTTGCTGGATTACCTGAATATCAAGGCCATACCGGTGCCAGTGGACCCGGATGGCATGCAGGTATCCCAGGCCGTGCAACAGGGCAAAGGCGCCCGCGCCGCAGTGGTCACGCCGGCCCATCAAAGCCCGCTGTGTGTCTCGCTGGCCTTGCCCAGGCGCCTGGAGCTGCTGGATTGGGCGAGTCGCCAGCAGGCCTGGATCATCGAGGACGACTACGACGGCGAATACCGCTACGTGAGCCGCCCGCTGCCGGCCCTCAAGAGCCTGGACCGCGACGGCCGAGTGCTGTACGCCGGAACCTTCAGCAAGGTGTTGTTCCCCGGCATCCGCCTGGCCTATCTGGTGGTGCCGGCAGCTCAAGTGGAACGCTTCGAACATGTCAGCCAGACCTTCCTCGGGGGCTGCCCGGAGTTGACCCAGGCGATCGTCGCAACGTTTATGACCGAGGGGCATTTTGCGCGGCATATCCAGCGCATGCGCAAACTCTACGGTGAGCGTCGGGAGGCCACCGCCAGGGGCTTGCGCAAGGCCTTGGGCGAGCATATTTCGATTGACGCCCAGCCGGGCGGGATGCACTTGATCCTGCGCCTCAATGCACAACAGTCAGACCGCCTGTGCGTGGAACGCCTGGCGCAGGCCGGCATTTATGCCGAAGCCTTGAGCGACTGGAATATTCAAGGCCAGACCGGCCCCGGCCTGCTGCTGGGCTTTGCCAATATCGAGTCCGAGGCCATCGCCGAAGCCCTTGGAAAACGCATCCTGGACGCACTCATGGCCTGATCCGCCAGCCGGTTCTTGGCTCTTTTGCCCACCGGCGAGTGGCGCCATGCTGGACAGCCTGTCCTCACCCGCCTGGAATGCCCATGCCCACTCCCCTGCGCAGCCTCGCAGTTTTCTGCGGTACCAATTTCGGCTTCAACCCGCGCTATGCGGATGGCGCCCAAGCCCTCGGCCGGGAAATCGCCCGGCGCGGCATACGCCTGGTCTACGGCGGCACCCACAAGGGCTTGATGGGCGTGGTGGCGGACGCTGCGCTGGCTGAAGGTGGCGAAGTCATCGGCGTGATCACCGAGTTACTGCATGAACGCGGCCATTCCCACGCCGGGCTTACCCACCATGAAGTGACCCAAGACATGCGCAGCCGCAAGACACGCATGAGCGACTGCGCCGACGGTTTCATTGCCTTGCCCGGCGGGCTGGGTACCCTGGAGGAGTTGTTCGAGGCGGCCACGCTGACCCAGGTCGGCGAACACCACAAGGGCGTGGCGTGCCTGAATACGGCGGGGTTCTTCAACCCGGTGCGCGCCCTGCTCGATCACGCTGTGCAGGAGGGCTTCATGAAGGTCGAACACAGCCGGATGCTGATGTTCAACGCAGACCCCGGCGCCCTGATTGATGCCCTGGAGCAGTGGCAGGCGCCGGTGGTTTCCAAGCTGATTGAGCCGGTGGCGAACTAACGTTTTTCGGCCTTGGCGATGCTGCTCCCGAATCCTTTCGCCAAGGCCTTTTTATTTACCACTGATAGGTCGCACTGGCCTGCACGGTACGCTGCGAGCCATACCAGCACCACGAGTAGGAATAGCAGGACGCGACGTACTCTTTATTCGCCAGGTTGGTGGCGTTCACTGCCAGGCGCAGGTTGTCACCCTGACGATTGATGTGCGGAATGTCGTAGTGCACCGCTGCATCGAACAAGGTGTAGCCCGGCACCTTCAGGGTGTTGGCGGTATCGCCCCAGGAAGAACCGACATAGCGCGCACCGGCGCCTACGCCGAAGCCCTTCAGCGTGCCGTCGTGCAGGGTATAATCCGCCCAGGCCGACGCGGTATGACGCGGAACGGCGTAGGTGGTGGTGCCCTCGGCCGCAATGGCCGGACCGACACCGATGTCGCTGATGGGCGCATAACGCACGGTGTTGTTGGATTTGCTGATGCGGTTATCCAGGTAGGCATAGGCCGCAGTGATATCCAGGTTGTCGTTCAGGCTGGCCTTGCCTTCCAGTTCAAACCCGCGGGATTGCACTTCACCGTCCTGAATCTGGCAACGCGAGCCGTTGCACAGGTGGGAAGCGTCCGGGTCCAGCGTCGGTACGTTGGTCTGGCGCAGGTCGAAAATGGCAGCCGTGATGAAGCTGTTGCTGCCCGGCGGCTGGTACTTGATGCCGATTTCCGTCTGCTTGCCCTCGGTCGGCTGGAACGTCGAACCGCCGTAGCCCGTGCCGGATTGCGGCTGGAAGGATTCCGAGTAGCTGACATACGGCGCCAGGCCGTTATCGAACAGGTAGACCAGGCCCAGGCGGCCGGTGAAGGCCTTGCTGTCCTGGGACGACTTGGTCTTTTTCTGGGTCGTCATCGCCAGGGTACTGTTGTCGGTGCTGGCCCAGTCATAACGCCCGCCCATCAACAGCACCCATTTGTCCCACTTCATCTGCTCTTGCAGGTACACCCCCGTTTGCTCGCTGCGCGAGGTGGCGTCGCTGGTGTAGGCCGGCACCGGCACGGCCGCGCCGTAGACCGGGTCGAAAATATCCAGCGTAGGCCCTGCCGTGTACACGCCGTTGCCCGACTTGGTGTCAGTGCTGGTGTTCTGGTAATCGGCGCCCATCAGCACGGTGTGCTGCAACGGGCCGGTGTCGAATTTGGCCTGCAACTGGTTGTCGAGGGCATAGGCGTCGATGTTCACGTCGCTGGCAGTGGTCGAGCGGCGGATGGTGCGGTAATCGCTCTCCAGGTAGTTGCTGTAGAGGCTGCGGTATTGCCCTTCGCTGCGCAGGTAGCGCGCATTCTGGCGCACAGTCCAGACATCGTTGAAGTGATGTTCGAAGGCGTAGCCGATGGAGTAATACTCGCGGTCGCTCTTCTCGAAGCTTTTCTCGCCGTCGTAGAAATCCACGTCGATCTTGCGCCCCGTCGGGCTGTGCAGCACCGAGCCCCAGGCTGGCATCGAGCCGTAGGACGCGCCCTTGGGGTCCTTCTGGAAGTGCCCGAGCAAGGTCAGCGAGGTATTCTCGTCCGGTCGCCAGGTGAAGGCGCTGGACAGGGACTGGCGACGGGTTTCGGTGTGCTCGATCTGCCCGTCGGCATCGTCGAACAGGCCGGCAACGCGGTAGGAATACACGCCTTGATCGTCCAGCGGGCCACTCAAGTCAAAGGTCGTGCGCTTCTTGTTGAAGGTCCCGTACTCGACCCCGACTTCATGGAACGGTGTGTCCAGCGGGCGCTTGCTGACCATGTTGATCACACCGCTGGGCGTGCCCTGCCCGTACAGCACCGACGCCGGCCCGCGCAGCACTTCGACGCGCTCCAGGTCGAAGGCGTCTTTTTGCGGCAGGGCATCCCGGCTCGAGGGCATACGGAGGCCGTCGAGGTAGGTCGCCGGGGTGAAGCCACGGATGGTCAACTGGTCGAGGCGCGAGGCGGTGGAGCCACGGGTTTCCGGGATCACGGCAGCGCTATAGCGCAGGATCTGGTTGAGGCTCTCGGCGTTCTGCGCGCGCATCTGGTCTTTGGTGACCACTGAGATCGACTGCGGGGTTTCGATCAGTGCGGTGTCGGTCTTGGTGCCCGACAGGCTGCGGGTGGCCACGTAGCCAGACACCGGGCCGGTGGGGCTTTCCGACGGGTACGCGCCGCTGATGGTGGTGGCCTGCAACTCCATGGCGCCATCGGTGTGCGGGATGGCTTCGAGACGGTAGCGGTCGTCGGCGATCTTCAGGGCTTGCAGGCCGCTGCCGGCCAACACTTGGGCCAGGGCGGCGTCGGTATTGTATTGCCCGTTCAGGCCATTGCTGCGTTTGCCGCGGGTCAGGCTCGAATCAAAGGCCAATACCAGGCCCGCCTGTTCGGCGAGGCTGTTGAGGGCCTGGCTCAGGTCACCGGCGGGAATGGAGAACGCAGCGCTTTCAGCCGCGTAGGACGCTTGAACGGTCAGCAGGGGTACGGCGGCAAACGCCATCGCCACTGAAAGGGTCAATGGCTGTAAAGGACGAGCAAGGCGCGACATGAGAAGTCCTGGGAAATGGGGGTTCTATTAGTCATGACGGCCATGTCGGAAAATCGGGTATGAATGAGAGCAGTTTTTATTCAGACTTTTTACCGAGGCTTGATCACCACCACCAAATCGGTGAAGTACTCGACCTTGATCGGCAGGTTATCCGCCAGTGACGCCAGGGCCGCGCCGGTGTCGTCGAGCTTGAATACCCCGGACACGCGCATCCCTTGCAGCGCCTGCGGATCAAAGCGCACCAGCCCATGGCGGTAACCGGCGAGGGTTTGCAGGACCTCGCTCAGGGGTTGGTCGTCGACCTTGAGCAAACCACGGGTCCAGGCGTCCGGGTCGGCGTTGCCGATGGGTTGTGGGGTGCCGGCACGGCCGTCCTGGAGCGTGGACTTCTGCCCCGCCGGCACGTTCACGTCGCCCGCAACGGTGCCTTTGACGGCCACGGTGGACTCGATCACGGTGACCACGGTCGCGCCATCCTCGGCCTTGCGCACCAGGAACCGCGTGCCCAACGCCGTGGCCGTGCCCTGGTCGGTGTGCACCACGAACGGCCGTTGCGCGTCCTTGGCCACCTCGACCCACATCTCGCCCTGCAACAGTTCGATCACCCGTTGGTGGCCGTCAAACTTCACGTCCAGTGCCGAGTTGCTGTTGAGCTGTACCTGGCTGCCATCGGTCAGTGCCACCTGGCGCCGTTCGCCCACGCTGGTGCGTTGGTCGGCCATCCACACCGGCAGGCGCTCTATCCCGGCCCAGCCGCACAGCAACACACCCAACAGCGCGACGGCCTGGGTGCTACGGGCGGCAAACCTTGTTTTCTGTGGGGCAAATGCACGGTTCAGGGCCATGCGCGCCGGCGCGGCGGGCAACTCGTCGAGGCTGCCCCACAGGCTGCGCATGCGCTCGATGGCGACGGCATGCCGTGGATCGGCCTGGCACCATTTCTCGAAGGCCGCGCGGTCGGCCTCGGTCACGTGGTCGTCGTGCAACAACGTCAGCCAGCGGGCGGCTTCACTGATGATCTGCTCGGAACTCACGACAGCGGGTCCGCCCCGTGCAGGGTGTGATAGCAATGCACCAACGCACTGGAGATGTAGTTCTTCACGGTGCTGGAAGACACCTGCAGTTGTTCGGCGATTTCGCTGTAGGTCAGCCCGTCGAGGCGACTGAGCAGGAATGCCTCGCGGGCCTTGGCGGGCAGGCCGATGAGCATTTCGGCAATGCGTTCCAGGGCCTGCAGTGCCACATGAATCGCCGCCGGGTCCGGCATGCCGGCATCTTCGCTCTGGATCGCCAGGGCTTCCATGTAGGCCTTTTCGATGCGCCGCCGACGCGCGCCATCGATCATCAAGCGCCCCGCCGTGGTGGCCAGGAAGGCGCGGGGTTCCTTGATGGTATGGGGGTCGGCCAGCAGCAGGATGCGGATAAACGCGTCGTGGGCCAGGTCGGCGGCATGTTGCGAGCAGCCGAGTTTCTTGCGCAGCCAACCGTGCAACCAGGAATGATGGTCGCTGTAGAGGGTGGTGATGGTCTGCTGGCGACGGGCTATATCACCATCAGCTACAGGAAAGTCATGCATGCGCAAAAATTTCTCAAACAAGAAAGATTACCAATTGCGCGAACGATGACAGTAAAACGAAGGGGGAGCAAGGATGGAGTGATGGGTTGCAACGAATCTGCGACTTGCTGTGCGCACCTTGAAAGCGACCAGTGCGCACGCGACACTTCTGCGACTCATACAAGGACATCACGCATGACAACCTTCGCCAACACGGTCTCCACCCGCGAGGCCTATCAACTGCTCAAGGACGTGGCATTAGAGGTTCGAACGCTGAAACCCGTCAGCTCCAGCGACGAGCAAATGGTTGTCGACATCGACGGCTGGCAGGTCACGCTGTCAACCTGCGGGACGGCTATGGAGTGCTGCCTGCGCTGTATTGCACCGGATAACAGGCAAGGTTCACTGGACACCTGGCAACGTTACGGCACCAATCCGCTCGATCTGATGAGCCTGTGGGAGCGAACGCAGCTGCAGCGCCTGGTGCATGCAGCCTTCGTTCGCTGAACGTACGCTTTGCCCGCAATCACCCACTGCCAACATCAAACACTTTACGGATTAACGCCAGCTCCAGGAAACCCCGGTGTAAACCCCCATGCCATCCCCCGGCGTCGACCGCGCCACGTCCAGCCCCTTGTCGTCATAACCCGGCGTGACCGTGTTCGCGTAACGCCGGTTGGTCAGGTTGCGCAGGTCGACCCAGGCTTGCCAGTCGTGCTTCGGCGCGTCGTACCCGAGCGTCGCGCCGAGCAGTGTGTAGGCCGCCGCGTAGTAGGAGTTGGCGTAGTCCACCGCGACCCGCGATGAATGTTCGCCATTGAGGCTGGTGTAGAAACCGCTCGGGTGGCTGTAGCGCAATTGCGCCTGGTAGTAGTGCCTGGGGATGCCGGGCAAGGTGTTGTCGCCGAAGCGGTCGTCGTTGCGGTAGTGGAAGTCGCTGTAGGTGTAGGCCTGGCGCAGGGCGAGCTGGCCCGTGCGGCCACCGTCCCACAGCGGGCTGATCAGGCTCAGCTCCAGGCCTTGGTGCACGGTTGGGCTGGCGTTGGATTCGGCGATTATTGCGGACGTGGTGGACGTCGCGGCCTGGGTTTCGACGCTGAGCAGTTCGTGGCGCACCTCGGAGCGGTACAGCGCCAGGTCCCACTGGCCGAACCACGCTTCACCGCGACCGCCGACTTCCAGGGTGGTGGCGGTCTGGTTTTTCAGCTTCACCCCTTCACGTTGCAAACCGCTGGCCGGGCCGCTGCCCACGGGGAAGTACTTGTTGGAACCCCAGATCATCGACCACGCATGGGGCGGTTCCACCGAGCGACTCAGGTTGCCGTACACCTGCAATTGGGGGCTGAAGTCGTAGCGCAGGCCAACCCTTGGCGCGTAATCCCAATCGTGCTGGCTGACGGGTGTGTGGGTCTGCGGGTAGCTGACTTCGGTTTCACGACGGGTGTAGATTGCCGCCAGCCCGGTGGTCAGCCACAGGTCCGGCAGCAGTTCCAGGTCATTGCCGATATGCAGCACGCTGTCAGAACCCAGGTAGCTGTAGTCGCGGGTCCTGGTGCCGGGCGCGTAGCCCGCCGTATTGCCGATGGGGATCCGCACGAACTCCGAGCCGCCGTTGTTCGGCATCGCCTGGGTGGTGCGCAGGCCGAGGGTGGTCTTGCTGTCACGCCCGAACAATGTGTCCTGGCGGATGTAATTCAGGGTGCCGCTGACGTCGGTGTAGGCAACCTTGAGACGGTTGGTGCCCTCGCGCAGGTCCATCGGATAATCGTGATACGCCAGCCCGACCTCGACCCGGGCGTTGTCGTCCAGGTGCAGGGTGGTTTTGTTGGCGATCCAGGTCGAGCCCGGTTGCGTGCGTTTCGAGTCTCGCGCCACGTTGAGGCTGGCGGCGGCGCGCGGGTCGTGGCTGATCTGGTCGCGGGTCAGTTTGCCGGGGGAATCGTTGTCGGTTTCGCGGTAGCGAAAGTAGAAGCGGGTTTCCAGGTCGGGGTTGAAGCGGTAGCCGAAGTTGGCCGCGATGCCCTTGCCGCTGCCGGCGCTGTGGTCCTGGAAACCGTCGTATTGCGAGTCGGTGAGGCTGATGTAGTAGTCGGCATCCCCCAGCACCTGGCCCGAGCTGATCTCTCGCTGGCCGTAGCCATGGCTGCCTGCTTCGTAGCGTACTTGCAGCCTGGGCGCGTCGTAGCCGGTGTGGGTCACGTAATTGACTGCCCCACCCAGGGCCAATGCGCCCTGGTCAAAACCGTTGGCGCCACGCAGCACTTCAACGCGGCTGAGCCACAACGGGTCCTTGAGTTCGTAGGGCGTGCCACCCGGGCCGGTCAGTGGCAGGCCGTCGAAGGTTTCATACAGGCCGGAAGCGTGGGCGCCTGGGCCCCGGTTGATACCCGAGCCACGGATCGAAAGCTTCACCCCTTCGTTGTTTGCCGCCTTGGCATAAACACCGGCCTGGTACTTGAATACGTCCTCGTTGGTGCTCACCCGCCCCTGATCGACGCTGCCCATGTCGATGTAGTTGGTAGCGCCGGGAACGCTCTTGAGCTGGACCTCGGCCAGTTCGTCGGCGCTGAGTTCGGCGCTGCTGACTTCGACGGGTGCCAGTTGCAATGTGTCGTCGGCCTGGGAAACCGGGCTGAAGCTCAGGGCGGCGCCAAAGCCCAGCAAGGGCCAGGCTTTTCGGGAGGTGAACGGAAACGCGGGGGGCATGGGGGTAAATCCTTGGAATTCGTTTTTGCGACGGGCTCGGTCCGGCACAAGGTCTGTGGTGGGAAGCCCGTGAAGCGCGGCGGGTCACCATTGATGAACGCACAGGCCCCCATCGGCGTTAAGTCCAAAATAGAATTACCAAATGCAAACTCAGTATTTATGGAAATAAGCGGCACCGATTACTGTAGAGCCATTGAGTCCCCAGAGATTTACGTCATGCAAACATCCGCCACCGTCATCGATTTCACCCTCCACCGCAAACGCCGCCAGGCTCGCGCAGCGGCTGAACTGATGTGGGCGATGTATGCGGCACGGGCCGGGGTCGCGCTGTTTACCGCACACGTCACCACGTCCAGCGATACCCGCCGGGCGTGAGGCGATGAATTTCCTGCACGCGATACCCGAAGTGCCCGACCTCCCCACCAAACCCAAGGACTGCAACAGCGGCGACGATGACGCCATCGGCCAGTGCGTCGCGCAGAACCTGCAGCGCCTGCGCAGTAAACGCTACCTGTCGCTGGATGCCCTGGCGCGCAACTGCGGCGTAAGCCGGGCGATGCTCGCGCAGATCGAGTCCGGGCGCAGCGTGCCGTCGATCAAGGTGCTGTGCAAGATCGCCAAAGGCTTGAAAGTGTCGGTGGCGGCGTTCCTGGAGAACCGTGCGTTCGAAGGGGTTGAACTGCTGCCGGCGCAACAAAGCAAACGCCTGGTGAGTGCCGATGGCAGCTTCATCAGCCGGGCGCTGTTTCCCTACGATATGGCGCGCCAGTCGGAGTTCTACGAGATACGCCTGAAGGCCCTCGGCGAGGAGATTTCAGAAGGTCACGGGCCCGGCATCCAGGAAAACCTGGTGGTGGCCCAGGGCGTGCTGGAAGTCAGCGTCAACGAGGAACGCTACCTGCTGTCCACCGGTGATTCGATCCTGTTCTACGCCGACCAGCCCCACCGCTACCGCAACCCCGCAGACAGTGAGGCGGTGGCGTTCCTGGTGATCACCTACCCGGAACGCCTGGACTGAAACGCAAAAAGCCCCGGCACACGCCGGGGCTTTTTGATTTCACGCCAAACCAATCAGCAGGTGCAGCACATCATCGGCATGCCGTTGCAGCTCATCATCATCGGCATGGCGCAGTCGTTCATCATCTTCATCATCAGCATGCAGCAGTTGTTCATCATGTCCATGCTCATGCCAGGCATCGGCATCATCTTGCAGGTCATGCAGTCGGCTTCCATCTTGCATTCCATGACGCACTTCATCATCGGCATAGGCATGCCCATCGGCATCATCATCGGCATGTTCATGGTCGACATGCTGTTCATCATCGCCATGCCGTCTTCAGACATGCACATCATCGACATGTTGGCGCACTGCATCATCATCGGCATGCCGCAGTTCATCATCATCGCCATCATTTCGGCGTTGTTCTTGAACATCGCCATGTCCATGCCCGCGGCCGGCTTCATGGTGCACATCATGGCCTCGTCGGTCATCTTGCAGGTCATGGTTGCCATCATCATCGGCATGCCCATCATCGGCATCATCGGCATCGCGTTGTTCATTGGCATCTGCATGGCGTTCATCATCTTCGAAACTCCGTAATCGACAGGAAATGAGTAAGTTCTGGGGCCGATTCTAGAGAGGCCGCACAACGGCGCAAGACGCTGACCCAGCAGCAGGAATAGACGCTGCATGGGGATTTCCCGGGGCGCGGCAGCCGATAATTCCGCGATGACAGATGAATTGGCGTGATCACGCCGGCCGGCTCCGCTATCAGGGCCAAACCGGCGCGATGGATATGCGATTGGGGAATGGCCCCCAATCAGAAGGAAATAAACGATCTAACCACGGTAGAAATACCCGCTCATTCGGCGAAGAAGCGGTTCGCCGGACGCGGCAGCCCGAGGTTTTCCCGCAGGGTAGAGCCTTCGTACTCGCGCCGGAAGATCCCGCGCCCCTGCAACTCGGGCACCACCCTGGCCACAAAGTCATCGAGCCCGCCCGGCAGCCACGGGAACATGATGTTGAAGCCATCGCTGCCCTCTTCTTCCAGCCACTGCTGCATCTCATCGGCAATACTGTGGGCGGTGCCGACAAACGAGAGACCTGCATAACCGCCAAGACGCTGGGCCAATTGGCGCACCGTCAACTGTTCGCGATCAGCCAGCGCCAGTACCCGTTCGCGGGAGCTCTGGCTGGCGTTGGTTTGGGGAATCGCCGGGAGGTATTGGTCGGGATCAAACTTCGTCGCGTCGGTACCCAGCGCGATCGACAGCGAGGCAATCGCACTTTCGTAATGCACCAGGCTGTCGAGATGCGCACGAATCCGCCGCGCATCTTCCAGCGTATCGCCGACCACCACAAACGCCCCGGGCAAGATCTTCAGATGGTCGGGATGCCGCCCCACCGCCAGCATCCGGCGCTTGATATCGGCATAGAATTTACGCCCCTCCTCAAGCGTGCCGGGCGCCACGAAGATCACCTCGGCGGTTTCTGCCGCCAATTGCCGGCCGGGCTCCGAGGCGCCGGCCTGCACGATCACCGGCCAGCCCTGCACCGGGCGGGCAATGTGCAGCGGGCCGCGCACATTGAGGTAGCGGCCCTGGTGATTGAGGGTGTGCAGCTTGTCGGGGTCGAAGTACACACCGCTGTCGGCATCGCGGATGAAGGCATCATCGGCCCAACTGTCCCAGAGCCCGGTGACCACATCGTAGAACTCCCGCGCACGGGCGTAGCGCTCGTCGTGGGCATAGGCCTGCTCCAGGCCGAAATTCTGCGCCGCATCCGGGTTGGCAGTGGTGACGATATTCCAGCCGGCGCGGCCGTTGCTCAGGTGATCCAGGGACGCGAAGCGCCGGGCAATGTGGAACGGTTCGTCGTAGGTGGTCGAGGCCGTGGCTACCAGGCCGATGTACTCGGTGGCTTGGCTCAGGGCCGACAATAAGGTGAACGGTTCGAAGGAGGTGGCGGTGTGGCTGCGCTTCAACGCGTCGATAGGCATGTTGAGCAGGGCCAGGTGGTCGGCCATGAAGAACGCATCGAAACGCGCTTTCTCCAGGGTTTGGGCAAACTGCTTGAGGTGCGTGAAGTTGAAGTTGGCGTCACGGTAAGCGCCGGGATAGCGCCAGGCGCCGGTGTGGATGCTGACCGGACGCATGAACGCGCCCAGCTTCAGTTGGCGTTGAGTGGTCATGGAAAGCCCCTGATCGAGAGGGGCCCAGCATCGGATGGGCGAACGGCGTCTGTCTAATAACCAAAGGATCTGACTTATGCCTGCGCGGATCGGCTGTTGTAGTCCGCCAGAAATTCTTCGGAGGCGACATGGTCTGCCATGCCCCGCAGCTGCGCGGCCGAATCATGCCCCAACACCTCCTCTACCCGGTTATTGGCCGCCGCCCAGTACACCAGCGCCTCACTGAACAGCGCTTCGCCCTTGGGCGTGAGCACGCAGCGTTTGGTGCGCTTGTCCAGGGCATCCGGGCGCAGCTCGACAATCCCGTCGCGCACCAGCGGCTTCATCGCATGGGTCAGCGCCGACATCAGGATCGCCAGGCGTCCGGCCAGCTCCTGCAACGTCGGCCCTGCCTGCTCATCCACCGCCGCCCACCGGGCGATTTCACCCAGCAAGCCGACCTGCGTAGCCTTCAGGCCAATCGGCGCCAGCGCTTCGTCATACAGTTGGCCCAGCCGCCGGGCGGCACGGCGCAGTGCGTTGTTGGTGCATGCCACGTCACCCAGCAGGCTCAAAAGGTCGGCACGGGCATCAGGCTTGTCAGTCTTGTGTGTTGGCATTTTCAGATCCTCCATGCCGGTAGAATGATTGAGTACTAAACCATTGACAAGGACAAACGCCAAGCCTATAACTTGAGCCCTCAACAATATTGGTTGAGTACTCATCTATTGGAGCCGTTCATGTCGATCCCTGCTTCCACAAAAATTGCCCTGATCACGGGTGCTTCTTCAGGTATTGGCGCCGTGTATGCCGACCGATTGGCAGCCCGCGGCTACGACTTGATCCTGGTCGCCCGTCGTGAAGACCGCCTCGAAGCCCTGGCGGCGAAGATCACTCAAGCCTATGGGCGCCAGGTCCAGACCATCGGCGCCGACCTGGTAAACCCCGCGGACCTGGCCCGTGTTGAAAGCCTGCTCGCCGGCAACCCGGCGATCCAGGTGCTGGTGAATAACGCCGGCCTGGCCCGCCTGCATCCGCTGGCTCAATCCTCGGTCGAGGATTCCACGACCCAGATCGCCCTGAACATCACCGCCCTCACCCGCCTGACCCACGCGGCGCTGCCGGGCATGCTGGTGCGCAATGAAGGTTTGATCATCAACGTGGCATCGGTGTTGGGCGTGCACTCGCTGCCGGTCAGCTCGGTGTACAGCGGCACCAAGAGCTATGTCCTGGCATTCAGCCGTGGCTTGCAATCGGAACTGGCGGAAACCGGGGTGAAGGTGCAGATCGTGTTGCCGGCAGCCACCGCTACCGAGATCTGGGACGCGTCGGGCATTCCGCTTTCCGCCCTGGAACAGGAGTCGGTCATGACCACCGAAAACCTGGTGGACGCGGCACTGGCCGGGCTGGATCAGGGTGAGACGATCACCTGGCCGTCGGTGGCCGATGGTTCGTTGTGGGAGACCTATGATGCGGCGCGTGGTGCGTTGTTTGCGGCCACGCAAACAGGCAAGCCGGCGCCCCGGTATGGGATCGTCTGAGGCGCCAGCCGGCTTTATTGAATACCGATGGAAATGCGCCGCACAGTCTGCTCCTCACGGGGCAGGCTGATGTCGCCTTCGTAGGTACACTCGCGGCCGGTGCAGCTGTTTTCCACGGTCACCGGCGCAAGGCTTTTGACCGGAAAGCGCGGCTTGGGCTCAGCCTGCGGCGTGAGCGGTACAACGCTGAGGACAGGTGCCTCGTAGGTCAGGTCCAGGCTGGACGCATGGGCCTGGGTGGCCAGAACGGCGAGCAGTGCGCTCGCCATGACAGTCCTTGTAAACAACATCGAAATCTTTCCGGGCAGCAAAAAATGAAGGGGCAATGATAACCCCTTGAGCTGCCGGGTTGAAGTCAACGTGCCTGGACGGCAGGTTCCAGCACCAATACGTTGGAGGGGCCCGCACGGAATGTCGGGTTGTGCTTCGCGGCTTCCAGCATGTGCGGCGCTGCGTGGTGATCCTTGAGCGCCGCCTTTGAAGCCCACGTCTCGATCAACACAAAACTGTCGCTGTTGCCCTCGACCGGATGCAGGTCGTACTGGATGCAACCGGCTTCGGCCCGGACCAGCGGAGCGAGCCCGGCAAAGGCCGCCAACTGGTCCGCACCCCGGCCAGGCTGGGTATTGATGATGACGACAAGCCGCACTTCATCGGACATAAACAGCACCGTTATCGATAAGGAAATTGAGGCGCCACAGTAAGGGATGCCATTCTCTGGCGCTATGAAAAATCTATCAGTAAGCTACTTTCACTGATTGGATTGAGTCAGCACTCAAGCCCTCCCCCTTTTCTGCACCCGGCGATAACCACGTGATCGAAGTAACCGAAGTTTCCATTGCCCAGCTGCGCACTGCGCTCGAATCCGGCCAGACCACGGCGGTTGAACTGGTCGAGGCTTACCTCGCCAGGATCGACGCCTACGACGCCCCCACGACTGCCACCGCGCTCAACGCGGTGGTGGTGCGCAACCCGCAAGCGCTGGAGGAAGCCCGGGCATCCGACGCACGCCGGACCAGCGGCACAACCCTGGGCCCGTTCGACGGCATTCCCTACACGGCCAAAGACAGCTACCTGGTCAAGGGCCTCACCGCCGCTTCCGGCAGCCCGGCTTTCGCGAACCTGGTTGCCTACCGCGATGCGTTCACCATCGAGCGACTGCGGGCAACAGGCGCCATTTGCCTGGGCAAGACCAACATGCCGCCGATGGCCAACGGCGGCATGCAGCGCGGCGTATATGGCCGGGCCGAGAGCCCGTACAACGCCGACTACCTCACCGCACCGTTCGCCTCGGGCTCCTCCAACGGCGCCGGCACGGCCACTGCGGCGAGCTTCGCGGCGTTTGGCCTGGCGGAAGAAACCTGGTCCAGCGGGCGCGGCCCGGCGTCCAACAATGGCCTGTGTGCCTACACCCCGTCCCGTGGCGTGATCTCGGTGCGCGGCAACTGGCCGCTGACCCCGACCATGGACGTGGTCGTGCCTTACGCCCGGACCATGGCCGACCTGCTTGAAGTGCTCGACGTCGTGGTCGCAGAAGACCCCGACACACGCGGCGACCTGTGGCGGATGCAACCCTGGGTGCCAATCCCCGGCGTCGCCTCGGTACGCCCGCAGTCCTACGCAGACCTGGCCGCGACCGGCGATGCACTCGCTGGCAAACGCTTCGGCGTGCCGCGCATGTACATCAATGCCGACCCCGAGGCAGGCACCAGCGACGCCCCGGGAATCGGCGGCCCTACTGGCCAGCCAATCAAAACCCGGGCCTCGGTGATCGAGCTTTGGGAAGCTGCGCGCAAGGCACTTGAAGCCGCCGGCGCAGAAGTGGTCGAGGTGGATTTCCCGCTGGTCTCCAATTGCGAAGGCGATCGCCCGGGCGCACCGAAAGTGTTTACCCGAGGCCTGGTCTCCAAGGAATTCCTCCACGATGAATTGTGGGAACTGTCGGCCTGGGCGTTCGATGATTTCCTGCGGGCCAACGGCGACCCTGCGCTGAACCGCCTGGCGGATGTCGACGGCCCGAAGATCTTCCCCCACGACCCCGGCACCCTGCCCAACCGCGAAGACGACCTGGCCGCCGGCATGGACGAATACGTGCGCATGGCCGAGCGCGGCATCACGCCGTGGGACAGGATCAGCACCGTGCCCGACGGCCTGCGCGGCCTGGAACAGACACGACGCATCGACCTTGAAGACTGGATGGATAACCTGGGGCTGGATGCGGTGATTTTTCCGACAGTCGCCGACGTAGGTCCGGCGGATGCGGATGTGAATCCCGCGTCGGCGGATATCGCCTGGAGCAACGGAGTGTGGGTCGCCAACGGCAACCTCGCCATCCGCCATTTGGGCGTGCCGACAGTGACGGTGCCCATGGGCGTCATGGCCGACATCGGCATGCCGGTGGGGCTGACATTTGCCGGCCGGGCGTATGACGATTCGGCGCTGCTGCGATTGGCATCGGCCTATGAGTCGACGGGCAGCAAGCGCCTGGTGCCGCCGCGCACGCCGGCGCTGGTGGCTCGTCAGGACTGATTGATTTCGCTGCTGATCTTGCGCATCAACCGATCGGCTTCCGACCCGGGTTCAAATCGAAAGCCACGCATCTCATCGAGGAGCAGGCAATCGCTGATGGCCTCCCAAAGTTGCTCCTGGGTCGGCTTGTTGCGCAACAGTATGTATGAAAGCAGCAGGCGTTCGATGGGAACGCCTCGAATACAGGCCGTTTCAATGATTGCCAGCAGGATAAAGCGCAGTCGAACTTCCCGCTCCGTGGGCCAAACCGTTTTTCGCTTACCCAATGCCGGGCCTCAGTGTCAGGAAAAGCGTGAGGCTATGGCCCAGAGGGGTGGCGTTTCAAGCGCTGCATGGGGAGAAAGCCCTGCTCCTACACAAAACAGGGAAAAAGCCCACGAAATCACCCCGCAGATCAACAGCCTTTCACACACGCTTGCCCATCAACGGATCACTGATGCTATGCGCCCCCGTCTCGATCCGCCCCGCCACCCGCCGAACCCAACCATGCTCGTCACGTAGCTTGAAGTCATACCAGCCTCCATTGGGCTGGCAGGAGAACGTGCGTTGCACGGTACTGCCGCCCGCAATCTCCAGCAGCCACGGCCCCTGCTTGGTGTAAGGGCAACGCTCGATGGTGATTGAGGCCGCACGCTTGCCGGGGTTGACCAGGGTCAGCAGCAAGGTGTCACCGTGATACGCCAGGGATAACTCCGGCTCGCGACGCTGCAGGTGCCCCTTGAACGAACGGTGGAACCCATTCGGCCCCAACAGCCAGAGCTTGTAGGCGCCCGCCACTTGCCAGGTGTCACTGAGGTGTTTGCCGGCTTCCACCGTGTAGCGGCGCGGTACCTCGTCCAGGTGCAGGCGGTCGTAGACGTGGAAGACCACGCCCTGTTCGCCATTGTTGAAGAAGTCCAGGCTCACCGAACTGGCGCGACGGTCAACCGAGCCTTCAACGTTCAACTGGTACGGCAGCGCCCGGGATGGCCGCGCCATTCGCGCCTGGAACGGCGCCTGTTGCTGGCCCACCGTCGGCAGGGCAACCTGGGGCAGTTGCTCCTGGCGTTGACGCAGGGAGTCGGCGGCCTGGCGGCTGATGGTGTGCAGCGGCGGCAGGGTCTCGGTGTTGGGGTTGACGAAGTTGAAGGCCGAGGTGAGGTCGCCGCACACCGCCCGGCGCCAGGCGCTGATATTGGGTTCGCGCACGTGGAAACGCTTCTCCAGAAATTGCAGCACGGAGGTGTGATCAAACGCCTGGGAATTGACCCAGCCACCACGGCTCCACGGCGACAGCACCAGCATTGGCACTCGCGGCCCGGGCCCGTACACCCCGCCGTCCGGCGCGGGTTGCTGGCTAGAGCCGGGCGGTGCCGGGTGGGTAAAAATCTCGCTGTCGAACTTCACCGTGGACTTGCCGGCAAAGCTGCCATCCAGGCGTTTGGACGGGGCTGACGGCGACGGCACGTGGTCGAAGAAACCGTCGTTTTCATCGTAGTTGACCAGCAGCACCGTCTTGCTCCACACGTCCGGGTTGGCGGTCAGTGCCTTGAGGATTTCCTGGGTGAACCAGCCGCCTTGCACCGGGCTGGAAGGCCCGGGGTGTTCGGAGTAATCGGCCGGCGCCACCAGCCAGCTCACCTGTGGCAGGCGCCCGTCGTTCACGTCCTTGCGAAAGCCCTGGATGATCGATTCCAGGTCGCTGCCGCTGACCGCCGGCAGGGTGTTGCCATTGCCTTTGTACAACGGCACGCGGGCGTTCAATTGATCGCTGTAGGGCACAAAATCCTTGAAGTCTTTCGGTGGCACGGCGGGGTTGCCGGCCGCGACGCTGGCCGCACGAAACTGGCGAAACCCGGCCAAGGGGTTGTCGCCAAAGTTATCCGGCAGGTACTGGTAAACCTTCCAGCTCACACCCGCTTCTTCCAGGCGCTCGGGATAGGTTTTCCAGGTGTAGCCCACGCCCACCGCGCCGGGGCCGTCCCATTCGTTGACCACCGCCGCCACATTCGCACCGGTCGGGCCGTTGGTGCCGGTCCAGTGGAACAGCCGATTGGGATTGGTACCTGCGTGTACCGAACAGTGGTAGGCGTCGCACAGGGTAAAGGTGTTGGCCAGGGCGAACTGGAACGGCACTTCCTGCTCACGGTAGTAACCCATCGAGGTGGGTGTCTTGAACGTTGGCCAGGCGTTCATCCGGCCGCTGCTCCAGGCGGCGTGCTCGTCGACCCAGGAATGCGGCGTGCCGCTGACCCGCTGCGCGTTGCCACGGGAGCTGTCCAGGTGATAGGGCAGGATCCGCCGCCCAACGCCCTGCTGCTCCCACACCCGGTGCCCGCCCGGCAGTGGAATAGTGAAGCGGTCACTGAACCCGCGCACACCCGGCAAGGTGCCGAAGTAGTGATCGAAGGAGCGGTTTTCCTGCATCAGGATCACCACATGTTCGACGTCCATGAGGGTGCCGGTGCGGTTGTTGGCGGGGATCGCCAGGGCCTGGCGAATGGAGTCGGGCAACAGGGTGTAGGCGGATCCGATGGCAGCTGCTTGCAACAACGTTCTGCGTGTAAGAGTCGGCATAAGACGATTCAATCCCTTGAAGTTCTGGAGCGAGGCTCAGGACAAAATAGGGACTCAAGGCGACAAAGAAATGACATCGCTCGAATCGCGCTCGACCTGCCCCACCTGGTACTCCCTCGGCGTACACCCGAACTCGCGCTTGAACACCGTGTGCAGGTACTGGGCGGATTTGAACCCGCAGTCATAGGCAATATCCGCAATCGCGGCCCTGGTATTTTCCAGGCTGGAAACCGCAGCCGCGAGTTTGAAGCGCAGGATTTCATCGTGGACGCTGCGGTTCAGTTCACTGCGAAAATGCGCTTCCAGGGACGACCGCGACACGCCGACGTAGTTGGCGACCTGGGCGGTCTTGATGCCCTGGCAGGCGTACTGGCGAATGAAATGCAGCGCTTGCATCACGTAGGGATGGCCGAGGGGTTGGTGCAGGCTTGAGGTCTGCACGTTGACCGCTTCCGGCGGCACCAGGATCTGGCTGCCTGCCGAAGGCATGCCGTGCAGCATCTGGTGCAGCAGGCGCGCGGCGGTGCGGCCCATTTTTTCAGTGCCCTGGATCACCGAGCTCAGCGGCACGCGGGTCAGGGTGCGGGTCAAGGGGTCGTTGTCGATGCCGATCAGTGCCACTTGCTCCGGCACCGGGATGCCGGCGGTGAGGCAGGCCTGCAGCAACTGGCGGGCACGGGCGTCGCTGACCGCGATGATGCCGATGGGTTTGGGCAGGCTGTGCAACCAGGCAATTTGTTGCTCCACCGCCGAGTCCCACAGCGGCGCGCTGGTGCCGAGCCCGCGATACACCTCCACAGGCAAGCCATCGCGCTCCAGCAGGCGGCGGAAGGCTTTTTCGCGCTCCTGGGCCCAACGGTTGATATCGGCTTCAGGCAGGCTGAAACAGGCAAAGCGCGTCAGCCCGGCTTCGATCAGGTGTTCATAGGCCAGCTTGATCAAAGCAAAATTGTCAGTGGCCACGTACGGAGTATGCCGTGGGTAAGCCCGCTCATCCTCATAAGACCCGCCCACCGCCACCACCGGCACATGCACACCCGCCAACGCGGGGCCCATCGCCGGGTCGTCGAAGTCGGCAATGATCCCATCGCCATGCCAGCGCTCGATACCCTTGAGCCGGCAGACGAAGTCCTCTTCCAGGAACAGATCCCACGACACCCGCGTACTGCTCAGGTAGTTGCCGATCCCGGTGATGATGCCGCGATCATAGATCTTGTTGCCATTGAACAGCAGGGCAATCCGGTGCACAGGCGGGACAGTTTTCACAGGGGCGGCTCCATGCGATATGTCGCGCCACTATGCGCGCAAAACCACTCAAAATCGAACCCCGCTCTGGTGATTTTCATAATCGGTTGGCCGGGGGCCGTTGCTAGTATCGAGGCAAGGTTAACGTGCACTCATAACAACAAGGATCTGGCGATGCCCTACTTTCCCGCGGTCGAAAAAATCCTCTATGAAGGCCCCGATAGCGACTCTCCCCTGGCCTTCCGGCACTACGATGCAAACAAGCTGATCCTCGGCAAACCGATGCGCGAGCACCTGCGGATGGCCGCGTGTTACTGGCACAACTTCGTCTGGCCCGGCAGTGACATGTTCGGCTCCGGCACCTTCCAGCGGCCCTGGCAGCAACCAGGGGAAGCCCTGCAAGTGGCACGCGGCAAGGCCGAAGCGGCGTTCGAGTTTTTCTCCAAGCTGGGCATCGACTACTACAGCTTCCACGACACCGACGTGGCCCCCGAAGGCGCAAGCCTGGCGGAGTACCGCGACAACTTTGCGCGGATGGTCGACCAGCTCGAAGGCCATCAGGAACAGACCGGTATCCGGCTGCTGTGGGGCACTGCCAACTGCTTCAGCAACCCGCGCTTTGCCGCCGGCGCCGCCAGTAACCCGAACCCGGAAGTGTTTGCCTATGCGGCGGCCCAGGTATTCAGCGCGATGAATGCCACCCACCGTCTCAAGGGCTCCAGCTATGTGTTGTGGGGCGGCCGCGAAGGCTACGAGACCCTGCTCAATACCGACCTCAAGCGCGAGCGCGAGCAACTCGGGCGGTTCATGCGCATGGTGGTCGAGCACAAATACAAGATCGGCTTCACCGGCGAGCTGTTTATCGAGCCCAAGCCACAGGAGCCCACCAAGCACCAATACGACTACGACAGCGCCACCGTGTTTGGCTTCCTGCATCAGTTCGGCCTGGAGAAAGAGATCAAGGTCAACATCGAGGCCAACCATGCCACCCTCGCCGGCCACAGCTTTCACCATGAGATCGCCACCGCCGCGTCCCTGGGCATTTTCGGCAGCATCGACGCCAACCGTGGCGACCCGCAGAACGGCTGGGACACCGACCAGTTCCCCAACAGCGTCGAGGAGCTGACCCTGGTCACCTACGAGGTACTCAAGGCCGGTGGCTTCAAGGGAGGTGGCTACAACTTCGACTCCAAGGTACGCCGCCAAAGCCTCGACGAAGTGGACCTGTTCCATGGCCACGTGGCCGCAATGGACGTGCTGGCGCTGTCCCTGGAACGTGCCGCCGCCATGGTGCAGAACGACGCCCTCGAACAGTTCAAGGCCCAGCGGTATGCCGGCTGGGACCAATCCTTCGGGCGTGCCGTGCTTGGCGGCGACTTCAGCCTGGCGTCGCTGGCCGAGCATGCCTTCAGCCACCATCTGAACCCACAAGCCGTGAGTGGCCGCCAGGAGATGCTCGAAGGCGTAGTGAATCGCTTTATCTACCCATGACCGCTACGCTCCAGGTCCAGCAGTGCGTCTAAACAACAATAAAAGGGACTCACCATCATGAAACACCTGAAAACCGTCTTGCTCACCAGCGTTCTGGCACTGCTTTCCAATTCGGTCATGGCCGACGCGGCCCATCCGAAAATCGGCTTTTCCATCGACGACCTGCGCCTTGAACGCTGGGCCCGCGACCGCGATTATTTCACCGCCGCCGCCGAGCAGTTGGGCGCCAAGGTCTATGTGCAATCGGCAGACGCCAACGAACAGCGGCAGATCTCGCAGATTGAAAACCTGATCTCCCGGGGCGTCGACGTGATTGTGATCGTGCCGTTCAATGCCACGGTGCTGAACAACGTGGTGGCCGAGGCCAAGAAAGCCGGGGTGAAAGTGCTGTCCTACGACCGGCTGATTTTGAATGCCGATATCGACGCCTACATCTCCTTCGATAACGAAAAGGTCGGCGAGATGCAGGCCCAGGGCGTGTTGAACGCGCAGCCTAAAGGCAATTACTTCCTGCTGGGCGGCGCACCTACCGACAACAACGCGAAGATCCTGCGCCAGGGCCAGATGAAGGTGCTGCAGCCTTCGATCGACAAGGGCGACATCAAGATTGTCGGCCAGCAATGGGTCAAGGAATGGAACCCCACCGAAGCCCTGAGCATTGTCGAAAACGCCCTGACCGCCAACAGCAATAAGATCGACGGCATCGTCGCCTCCAACGACGCCACCGCCGGCGGCGCGATCCAGGCCCTGGCGGCACAAAAACTCGCGGGCAAGGTGCCGGTCTCGGGCCAGGATGCCGACCTCGCCGCGATCAAGCGCGTGATCGCCGGCACCCAGACCATGACCGTCTACAAGCCCCTGAAGCTGCTGGCGTCCGAGGCGGCCAAGCTCTCGGTGCAACTGGTGCGTGACGAGAAACCGGCCTACAACTCGCAGTACGACAACGGCAGCAAACAGGTGTCGAGCATCCTGCTCAAGCCGACCGCGTTGACCAAGGACAACGTCAACGTGCTGGAAGAAGACGGGTTCTACACCAAAGCGCAAATCGCCGGGCAGTAAGCGTACGGCTCACTGCAGGGGCGGTTTGAGGCCGCTCCTGCCTTTTCGCTGTGGAATGAGTGCCCGCCATGTCCGACTACCTGCTGGAAATGAACAACATCGTCAAGACCTTCGGCGGCGTCAAAGCCCTGAATGGCATCGACATCAAGGTAAAACCCGGGGAATGCGTAGGGTTGTGCGGCGAGAACGGCGCCGGCAAATCGACCCTGATGAAAGTGCTGTCGGCGGTGTATCCCCACGGCACCTGGGACGGCGAAATCCTTTGGGACGGCCAGCCGTTGCGCGCCCACTCCATCGCCGAAACCGAAGCCTGCGGCATCGTGATCATCCATCAGGAACTGACCCTGGTACCCGACCTCTCGGTGGCCGAAAACATCTTCATGGGCCACGAGCTGACACTGCCCGGCGGGCGCATGAACTACCCCGCCATGATGCACCGTGCCGAAGCCCTGATGCGCGAGCTGAAAGTGCCGGACATGAACGTCGCCCTGCCCGTTTCGCAATACGGCGGCGGCTACCAGCAACTGGTGGAAATCGCCAAGGCCCTGAACAAGCAGGCGCGCCTGCTGATCCTCGACGAACCCTCCTCGGCGCTGACCCGCTCGGAAATCGAGGTGCTGCTGGACATCATCCGTGGGCTCAAGGCCAAGGGCGTCGCCTGCGTGTACATCTCCCACAAGCTCGATGAGGTCTCGGCCATCTGCGACACCATCGCGGTGATCCGCGACGGCAAACACATCGCGACCACGGCCATGGCCGAGATGGACGTGTCGCGCATCATCACGCAGATGGTCGGCCGTGAGATGAGCAACCTCTACCCCACCGAACCCCATGCGGTCGGCGAGGTGCTGTTCGAGGCGCGCAACATCACCTGCCACGACGTCGATAATCCGAGCCGCAAGCGGGTGGACAATGTCTCGTTCAGCCTGCGCCGTGGCGAAATCCTCGGCATCGCCGGGCTGGTGGGCGCCGGCCGCACGGAACTGGTGTCGGCGCTGTTCGGCAGCTACCCCGGGCGCTACCAAGGCGAGGTATGGCTGGATGGCAAACCGATTGATACACGCACGCCGCTGAAGTCGATTCGCGCCGGGCTGTGCATGGTCCCGGAAGACCGCAAGCGCCAGGGCATCGTCCCGGACCTGGGCGTTGGGCAAAACATCACCCTGGCGGTGCTGGACCGTTTCTCGCACCTGACGCGCATCGATGCCGAGGCGGAACTGGGCAGCATCGAGCAGGAAATCAAGCGCATGCACCTGAAGACGGCAAACCCGTTCCTGCCGATCACCAGCCTCTCCGGCGGCAACCAGCAGAAGGCCGTACTGGCCAAGATGCTCCTGACCAAACCCCGGGTGCTGATCCTCGACGAACCGACCCGTGGCGTGGACGTGGGCGCCAAATATGAGATCTACAAATTGATGGGCGCGCTGGCGGCCGAAGGCGTGTCGATCATCATGGTGTCCTCGGAGCTGGCCGAGGTGCTGGGGGTCTCCGACCGGGTGCTGGTGATCGGCGAGGGCCAGTTGCGCGGCGACTTCATCAACCAGGGCCTGACCCAGGAACAGGTGCTCGCCGCCGCCCTCAGCCAACCGAACGGGCATGACAATAATAATGATCGGAAGTCCGCGTAAATGAACCAGGTCAAACAGCTCTTCACCCGCTACAAAATGCTCGCCCTGTTGATCGCCGTGGTGCTGATCTGGGTGTTTTTCAGCTGGCAGACCGAAGGCGGTTTCCTGACCCCGCGCAACCTGTCGAACCTGCTGCGGCAGATGTCCATTACCGGCATCCTGGCCTGCGGCATGGTGCTGGTGATCATCAGCGGCGAGATCGACCTGTCGGTGGGCTCGATGCTCGGTTTGCTCGGCGGCGTCGCGGCGATCCTGGATGTGGTTTATCACATTCCCCTGCCGCTGAACCTGGCCATCGTCGCCCTCTGTGGCTTGCTGATTGGCCTGGGCAACGGCTACATGACCGCGTACCTGCGCATCCCCTCCTTCATCGTCGGCCTGGGCGGCATGCTCGCGTTTCGCGGGGTGCTGCTGGGCATTACCGGCGGCACCACGATTGCACCGGTTTCGCCACAACTGGTGTACATCGGCCAGGGTTACCTGCCGACGGTGGTCGGGGTGATTCTCGGCGTGCTGCTGTTCGGGCTGGCGATATTCCTGACCTGGCGCCAACGCCACAACCGCGCCCTGCACGGCTTGGCGCTGCCGTCGATGCTGCGCGACAGCGTGCGCGTGGTGTTGATCGGTTTCGTGCTGGCCGGCTTCGTCTACACCCTCAACAGCTACGACGGCATTCCCGTGCCGGTGCTGCTGCTTCTGGTGCTGCTGGGGGTGTTCAGCTACGTCACCAGCCAGACCGTCTTTGGCCGGCGCATCTACTCGGTGGGCAGCAACATGGAAGCCACACGCCTGTCGGGAATCAACGTGCAGGCGGTCAAACTGTGGATCTTCGGGATCATGGGCGTGATGTGCGCCCTCGCCGGGCTGGTCAACACCGCGCGCCTGGCGGCCGGTTCACCCTCGGCGGGCAACATGGGCGAACTGGATGCTATCGCGGCGTGCTTTATCGGCGGTACATCGATGCGCGGCGGTTCGGGCACGGTGTACGGCGCCCTGCTCGGCGCACTGGTGATCAGCAGCCTGGACAACGGCATGTCGATGCTCGACGTGGACAGCTACTGGCAGATGATCGTCAAGGGCAGCATCCTGGTGCTGGCGGTGTGGGTGGATGTGAGTACACGGACGGGGCGTCGCTGAGGTTGGGGCAATGGCATGGAGCTTGCTCTTGACCAGCAGGCGGCCGATATCGGCCTCGACTTGAGCAGAAACGACCCACGAGGCACATGCCATGCACAGTTTGTTCTTTGCAACCGCTCAGATGATCAACGGCCGCGTACAGTCCGTTGATTCCATGGACAAACATCCGGACCCTAGGGCAATGCCCCTTGAACTGCAGGCAAAGCTTGGCATCGCCCTTGGGCTGCTGGCCCTCGGCAGCTGTTTCGCGCTGTGGTTGATCGGCGCCTGAGCCTGCCCCAAAAAGAGGCTGGTGTTACCGCCCGGGCAACTCTATCGGGCGGTCCGGATCATGTCGGCAGCTTTTTCGCCGATCATGATGCACACCGAGTTGGGGTTGCCTGAAATCAGGGTCGGCATGATCGACGCATCGGCCACCCGCAGCCCTTCGATGCCATGCACCTTGAGGTCCGGCCCCACCACTGCCCGCTCATCCACACCCATGCGACAGGTGCCGGATGGATGCAGTGCGGCGTGGGCTTCCTGATGGCAAAACCGCTTCATCGCTTCGCGCGAGCGCACGGTGGGTTCCGGTACATGCCGACGAGCCACGTAGGGTTTGAAGGCCGCCTGGGCCATGATCTGTTCGCCCACCAGGCAACCGTCCACCAGGCTTTCAATGTCGTACGGATCGGAAAAGTAGTTGGGCACGATGCGCGGCGGGGACATCGGGTCGGCGGAGTAAAGCTCCACATAGCCCCTGGACCTTGGCCGTATCTGCCCCAGGTTCAACGTGCAGCCATTGCCGCCGGGCACCGAATCCACACCCTCTTCGATGCCCGCGCCCACCACCATGAAATACTGGATATCCGGGTGCACCGCCGTCTTGTCGCCCCACCAGAACGCCCCGCCTTCAATCAGGTTGGACGCCGCCGGGCCTTGCCGGAACAACGCGTACTGCAACCCCGCCATAAGCTTCCACCAGGGTTTTTTGTACTTGTCGTAGCTGTGGGGGCCGGTCAGCTCATACACCAGTGAAATTTCGATATGGTCCTGCAGGTTCTGCCCCACACCGGGCAAATCCTGAACCACTTTGATCCAGTGTTTTTCCAGCTGCTCAGCGGGCCCGATCCCCGACAACATCAGCAACCGGGGTGAGTTGATGGCGCCGCAGGACAGGATGATTTCCTTGTCGGCGTGCATCACCTGGCGCACGCCCTTCTCCAGGTATTCGATGCCGACGGCCTTGTTGCCCTGCATCAGGATACGCAGCACCCGGCAGCCGGTCTTCACCGTCAGGTTCTTGCGCGACTTGGCCGGCGCCAGGTAGGCCACGGCGGCACTGCTGCGAAAGCCGTTTTTGGCGGTGATCTGGTACAGCCCGCAGCCCTCGGGCTGGCCCGAGTTGAAATCTTCGTTATAGGGCAATCCAAACTGCTGGCAGGCCCGCAGCCAGACTTTGGTCAAGGGGTGGATATTGATCGGGTCCGACACCCCCAACGGCCCGCCGACACCGTGCACCTCGTTGCAGAACCGCTCGTTGTCCTCGGCCTTTTTGAAGTACGGCAACACGTCTTTATACGACCACCCGGCGGCGCCCTGTTCGGCCCAACCGTCGTAGTCGGCGGGTACGCCACGGATATAAATCATCGCATTCACCGAGCTGCCGCCCCCGAGCACGCTGGCCTGGACCATGGTCGGCGTTTCGCTGCGGTGCTGGTCCTCGGTCGGCTCCCACGCATAACGCTTGAGCAGCGGGCCCTGGGCGGTCTTGTAGTAGGCGCCGGGAATATGGATGTAAGGGCTGCGATCCCGCGGGCCTTCCTCGAACAGCACCACCGACGCTCCCGCATCCTCACTCAGGCGCGATGCGACTGTGCAGCCCGTGGAGCCGCCCCCGATTACGATGAAATCCACCATGACAACCTCAGATCTTTTTAGTATTCAGCCAGTGTCGAAACGCGCGTTATCAACCGACCAGGCCGGTTAACAGCGTCTTCAATTGTTGGGCGACGGCGTAGCTGTTCTGCTGCTGCTGTTTTTTGCAGAACAACTCACAACTCCACCACCCGGCGTAACCGGTGGCCTTTACCGCGGCGGTCCACTCGACCAGATCGAGCACGCCGCTGCCGGTGGGCACATCGCGCAGCACTTCCTCATTCGGGATACCGCCTTCGAAGGCCAGTGAGTCGCAGATATGCACGCCGTAGATCACGTCCTTGTCGAGCCGGGCGACGTCCGCAGGGGTCACGCCGCTGGTAAAGCAATGCCAATAGTCGATCACCATCTTCACGTTGCTGCGCCCGGTGCGTTCGATCAGCTGCAGTTGGTGATCCAGGGTGTTGAGTGGCGTCCAGGACAAGGCTTCGAGGTAGAGCAGCAGACCGTATTGCCTGGCCACATCGGCCAACTCCGCCAGGTTGCTTGCCGTGCGGGCGTATTGTTCGGCCTGATCCAGGCCCAGCAAGCCTGAGTAATGCAGGCTCTTGCCGGTCGCCTGAAAATCAATCACCGCCTGTACATTGATCGGACCGGTGAGGACTTGAACGCCTTTGGCGCCCACCAGATTGGCCAGCTCAAATAGCCGCCGGGCTTCTTTGAACAGGTCGTCACGCTCGTCACCCTGACGTTCGATATCCCGCAGGTAGCCGATGCCGGTGACAGGCACGTCGTTGAGCAGTGCTTGAAGCTCTGACTCGGTATAGCCGGCCTGCAGATACGCCTCCAGCTTGCCGCTGTTGATCTCCAGCGCGTCAAAACCCAGCGTCCGGGCGATGTCGATATCCATCGCCAGGGTCGAGTGTTTCGCAACGGTGGAATGCAGGGCGAGGACGTTATTTTGGGTTGCCATATGGCGCTCCTACGGTTGAACAGCGATCAGCCAAGGCACCAACGGCCAACGCCGCGGCGTCCAGCCGCGCTTGGGGCAAGAGGCCCTCGGCGACGGCGGCGACAATCGCCCGAACGATCTGCGGCACGTGGGGCATAGCCTTTGCGGAAATCAGTAATAAGTCGGCCCCGGCATTCAGCGCGGCCACTGCGACCTCGCCGAGGGACATCTGGCCGATGGTTGAGCGGTGATCGAGGTCGATGGTCATCACCAGCCCCTTGAAGCCCAACTCCTGGCGCAACACGCCGATCAATTCAGGCGACACCGAGGCTGCCGTGGGCGGTGTGCATGCGGCGAATATCGCCGGGCCCATCATCACCGCATCGGCGCCAGCGTCGATCCCGGCCTGAAACCCGGGCCAGAAGGCCCGCAGTTGCTGCATGGACTCGCTGACCACCGCCGTTTCAGTCGACGGCTGCTGAAACAGCACCGGGTGCCCGGGGAAGTGCTTCAGGGTGCTGGCCATCCCGGCCCGCCGCACGCCGCGCACATACGCACCGACCATCGCCGCCGTCTGGTGAACATCGCCCGACAGCGTGCGCCCCGCCAGCCACACATTACGGCCGCCGACCACATCCGCCGTCGGCGACAGCAGCAGGTTGACCCCGGTCGCCCGCGCGGCGGTGGCGACCTTGAAGCACGCCTGCTCCAGCGCCGCACAATCCATCGCCCGGGCCACATCGGGCTCCGGCAGCGCCGGGGTCACCCCTTGCAAGCGGTGCACGGCGGAGATGTCGGCATCGGCTGCCAGCAGCAGCGGCCCACCCAGTTCGGTGGCCGTGCCGGTAAAACGCTGCCAGATGTCCAGGGTTTCGGCTTGCAGGCGCCTGGCGCTCATTTTTCCGCTGACGTATTCCTCTCCCGTCTCGCCAAACAACAGGCTGCGCCCGCCATTGCCGAGGAACCGACGCACGTCATCCGTCATCTGCACGTCCAGCAATACCGGGAACAGTACGCCGTAGGCCTTGCGGTCATTCGCGCTCATGGCTGGTTTCCTGGGTGGCGATTGCCAGTTGACGGACCTTGGCAGCGGCGTCCAACAGAACCTGGCGGTCCAGGGTGCCTTCGTGGACGGCGGCGACAATCGCCTCGGCGATGCTGTCCAGGCCTGACTCGCTGGACACCAGCAACAGGTGCGCACCGGCCACCAGGGAGGCTACGGCGGTATCGGGGATGGTGTTGCCGCGCAGGATCGACACGGCGTCCAGGTCATCGGAAATGATCAGGCCTTCGAAGCCCAGGGTGTCACGCAGTACGCCGATGACCTTCGACGAGGTGGACGCCGACTGCTGCGCATCAATCGCAGGAAATACCGCCGGGCCAGGCATGACGGCTTTTACGCCGGTGGCGATGACCTGCTTGAATACTTCAAGATTGTCATGCAGCAATTCCAGCGGCCCCGGCACGGTGGCTTCGGCAATGGCCGGATCGTGCTCGGTGACGTAGTGCCCGGGAAAGTGCTTGGCAGTGGCGATCACACCCGCGCGCTGCACCCCGCGGATAAACGCGCAGGACACTCGGCTGACTTCCACTGGATCCGCGCCCAGGTGCCGGTTGTGCAGCCATGGATTGACGCCGGTGACCACGTCCACGATGGGCGCCAGGAACAGATTCACACCCAGCCCGCGGGCCGCGGCGGCCATCTCGAAGCAACGTTGCTCGAGGTCCTCGGCGCCGAGGTCCTGGAGCTGCGCCCGGGTAGCGACCGCCGGGACCAGTTGGTGCAGGCGTTCGATTCCGCCGAGTTCCTGGTCTACCGCGATCAGCACCGCAGAGCCCGCCAGCGCCGTGGCTTCCTTGACGATACTGATGAAATCGGCTTTGGACTCGCCCGCCTTGCGCGCCGGGCTCATGCCTCGGCCCACGTATTCATCCCGGGTTTCCCCAAGCAACAGGGACACACCACCACGGCTCAGGTAACGGCGCACATTGTCGTCCAGGTGCAAATCCCCGAATGCGGGAAGCAGTACCGAATACGCGGCGCGATGCAGTTCGCTTGACATTGTTTTTCCTCAACAGCGTTTGGGTGAGTCGTTGGATGCGCAGCGGTGCCACGCATGAAATCAATTACCGCGGGAAAGGCACCCAGGCCCGCTGCTGGTGGGATTCGAGGCTGGCCTGGGACAACAACACCCCGCGCACGCCTTCGTGAATATCCGGCAACGGGACGCTGGTCGCTGTGCGCCATTGCGCCCCGGCATCCAGGGCCTCGGCGAAGTCGGCGTACAGCACGGCCAGCGCTTCCAGATAACCTTCGGTATTGCCCGCCGGCAAGCTGGTGAACGTCAGCGTCTGCGGCCTGTTGTCGGACTGGCCTCGCCGATAGATGCGGTCTGCACCGTCAGTGGGCGTGAACAACAGGGTTTCCGGTGACTCCTGGCACCATTCGACCGAAGCCAGGCTGCCGACGACCTTGAAGCGCAAGCCGTTGCGATGCCCGGGCGCGGCGAAACTGGCCCACAACAATCCATCCACGCCGCCGTCGAATTCCAGTTGCACCACGCAGGTATCGTCCAGGCCCCAACCCGGCACCACGCTGGTCAACTTGGCGTTGAGCTGGGTGCAGCGCTGCCCGGACAGAAACTCCAACAGGTTGAAGGCATGGGTGCCGACGTCTCCCAGCGCGCCGGTGGGGCCGGCCTTTTGCGGGTCACCGCGCCACGCCAGGCTATTGCTCAAGCCGGACACGCCGGGGGCCAGCCACTCCAGCAGGTATTCGACGTACAGGAAGCGCAGCTCACCCAGCTCGCCGGCCTGGATTCGACTGCGGGCGTCCCTGACCATCGGGTAGCCCTGATAGGTGTAGGTCAGCGCAAAAAATGTCCCGTGGCGCTCGGCAAGGTTCGCCAGCTCCCGGGCTTCGTCAGGGTGGTTGACCAGGGGCTTGTCGCAGATCACCGGGATGCCCGCCTCCAGGAACAACCGGCACGGTTCGAAGTGCAAGTGGTTGGGCGTCACGATAACCACCGCCTCGATCGGGTCGGGGCGGCGAGACTCGGCGGCCGCCATGTCCTCGAACGACAAGTAGATACGTTCGGGTTCAATAGTGAGCGCTGCGCCCGCCTCGCGGCATTTATCCGCGTCGGCAGAGAAAGCGCCGGCAACGATATCGAAGCGATTACACAGGCGCATCGCTGCGCGGTGGTAACTGGCGAAGTAAGCGCCCTGCCCGCCGCCGACCATGCCGACCTTGAGTCGCCTCTTTCCGGGAATGTCGCCGGTCAACCTTGCCATCGCCCAATCCTCCGCAAAAAGCATTGGCCCGAGTATCAGGGGTGACCGGTGTTTCCACCATTTCGCACCCTTGGCGATACCTGACGCGGACTGAAGCACTCCTGCGCAGCACGGGGTGTTACCCGTCGCTATCGAATGTGTTACTGGGCGGACCGCCACCGTCACGATTGACCCGTGAAAACCACAACGCACTGGCGCCGAACCTTCAGTAAAAGCGCTTACAATCTGACGCATTCAGTTATGCTCAAACTTCATGTTTGAACTTAAACAAACGGCATGAAAGATGCTTTGGTAATGATCGGAAGTTTCAAACGCTTAAACGGTTATTACGGTTATGCCCAAGGTTATTCGATAACTGCGCTATAACTTTAATAACTGGCGCCTTAACCCAGCCAAGTACATCGAGATAATAATGCCCAGCCGCCCGGACTCATCGCCCCTGTCATTAGCCGCCGCCACCTCCCACCCCGAGCGACAGCAGGCGCGCAGCGACTTGCAGGCCAATGTGCAAAAGAATCTGAGCACGCTGGTGGAGTCCTGCCGGTCGGTGGCCGACATGTGCCGCAAAGTTGATGTGAACCGCCAGCAGTTCAACAAGTACCTGGTGGGCCAGCACGTGCCGTCGCAGAAGATTCTGCAAAAGATCGGCCGCTATTTCATGATGGAAGCCGAAGACCTCTTCCGCCCGCCCGCCGAGTTCAAGAAGTTCTATGAAGGCTATGAAAACGAACTGCCGACCGGCTTGCGGGCTTCGGAGCAGTTCAATCATTTCCTGCCGCTGGCCAAGCAGTCGGCTGACGTGCTCGAAGACTATCTGGGGGTGTATTACCGCTACCACAATTCATCGATCTACAAGGGCCGGATCCTGCGTTCGGTCACCTGCCTGTACCGCGCCGACTCGATGGTGCAGTACGTCACCGTCGAGCGCTTTCCGCTGCGCGATGGCAGCGGCAAGATCGGGTATTCATTCACCTACCACGGGTTCTGCCTGCTGCTGGGCGATCGCCTGTTCATGGTGGATTTCGAAGGCAAGCAACGTAACGAAATGACGTTTTCGATCCTGACGCCGCAGCATCGTCGGCCGATCCGTTTTCTCTATGGGTTGGTGACGGGTGTGGCGTCGTCCTCGTTCCGCCAACCCTTCTCCACGCGCATGGCGCTGGGACTAGTGGACAAGGGCAAGATCCGCAAGCATCACTTGCGCAATGCAACGGTGCTGTTGCCCAGCGACCAGTCGATCCCGCTGGACGTACGTGAATACATGACCGGCGACAACGCCACCATTGTCTGGGGCGGTCAGGACTGAGGGACCTGCAGGGGCTGGCGTGCCGTCATCATTTCAACCAGCGACGGGCCCTTGCTGTTGAGGGCTTTGACGAGGGTCGCGTTGAGTTGTGACGCGTGTTCCACGCGCCAGGCTTCAAGGCCGAAGTTTCGGGCGATGCCAGCGAAGTCCGGGGCATAGGGTTTGCCATCCGGCAGGTTGAATTCACCGGCCCGGTGTTGCTCGATGGGCGGCGTCTGTACGTCGCCCAGGGCTTCGTCACCGCTGCTGTTGAAGACCAGGAACACCACCGGAATGCTGTGCATCACGCACACAGCCATCTCTTGCATCGACTGCAGGAAATCCCGGCTGCCCACGGCACAGACCACCTGGCGGGCGGGCATGGCGAGCTTGGCGCCGATAGCCGCCGGGACGGCCCAGCCGAGGGTGGCGGGGTTGCCGGCGCACAAGTGCCTGCCGGGGTAATGCACCGGGAACATCTTGCGGGCCATGGGCTGGGTGGGGCCGCTACCGATGACGAGAATGGCGTCGTTTTCCAGCACGGAGGATGAGGCGCGGCCTTCGCGCAGTACGCTGATTTTACGCGGGGTGGGTTGGGGTTCTGCACGCAGGGTGGCGGGTGGCAGGCTGGCGTTGGTGGAGGCGCCTTGGAGGGCGTCGTCAATGGACAGGCTGACAGGGCCGGGATGGGCGCTCAGCATGGTGTCGAAGGCTTGGCGCAGGGCTTGGGGTAGCTGTTGTAGTGTCGAAACCGTCGCGTGATCTTTCATGACGTTGGCGGCTATCGTTTCGGGCTGGGCGTTGCTGATGACCAGCAGCGCGCAGGCGTCCTGGTGCGCGGTGGCGAGGGCTCCCAGGGCTGAGGGGATGCCCAGGGGGCCCGTGAGTACGACGGCCATGGGGCGACCGCACGCACGGTAGTAGCCGTCGGCGAGGTGCACGGCGCTGTGGGCCTGGATGACGTGGATAAAGGGGATGTCGGTGCCCGGGGTCAGCAGCGCTTCCACCAGGGCCCGGGCGCCGTCGCCCGGGGGCCCGGCTACGTAGTCGACACTGTTGGCCTTGAGTGCCTTGGCGATGATTTGGCCACCTGTGAATTTCACTCGATACTCCAGCGAATGCGCGGCGTCTGGGCCGGGATCAGGCTTGGAGTATTCGCCTGGTGCGGGGTGGGCTCAATTTCGCACCTTGGGTAAAAGAGACGCAGATTGACGCAGATATTGGGGCTCACTACAGCACAGCGGCCTGCAGGCCGGCTTGAGTGTTAGAAGCCAAATCAAAAGCTAAAGCGGGCACGGTCAAATGTGGGAGCTGACTTGCCAGCGATGGCATCGCCCAGGTGTGTCTGATGTACCGAGTTGTCTGCATCGCAGGCAAGCCAGCGCCTACAGAAAAGCCGCTCTGCTTCTGCTCTGGTTTCTAACCTGCAGGTCGGCTTTCAGGCCGCCGTGCTCTTGCTACGGATCCCCCCAGAAACCCCTGGCCCCCCACGTGCGCCGCTTAGGTCACTCCAATGCGTCAGAGTGCGTCGCTTTTAACCCCCCTGCGAAATTGAGCCCCCCGCCTCCCCGCTCAATACTCAACCCATGAAAACAACAAGCCGAGCCTATCAAGCGCTGGGCGCACCGCTTCAGGCCCGCAACACCCTGCAGCCCGGAATAAGCGTGCGTCGCCCCGCCAAGGAAGAGTCAATCGGAACAGTGGAGGCCTTACCACCCTCCCCAGCAGCATGGAATCAATGCTGGCCATAACACTGCCGATCCAACTGACTGCATACAAAAGGACGCACCTGGCATCGACACCAGGCCCATGCCTTGCAAGTCGCTCAACATTTGCACCCACCACCCAGGCAGGAACTCGAAATGAAAAAAGAAATAGAGACGGGTTATGGTTTGACCGGCATTGACTTCAATTCCCTCAGCTTGAAACGACGCTCGTTCCTGCTGGGCGCTGCCGCCTCTGCCGCAGGCTTGTACCTCGGCTCGTTCGTGCCCAGCGCATTTGCCGCCACCACCGGGCACCTGGAAATCCTCGGCTGGGAAGGCGAAACCGGCGACGCCGAACTCGCCGACTGGCGCAAGCAACGCAACGTTACCGTGCGCTCCAGTTATGCCAGCAACCAGGACGACATCACCGCCCGGCTGGCAGGCTCCGATCCAGTGCAGCTCGACCTGACCATGTACGCCCTGGGCTACGAAAAGATCTATCAGGAAATGGGCCTGCTCAAGGCCATCGACACCACGAAGATCCCCAACTATTCCGCCGACAATACCCTCGCGCTGTTCTACAAGGGCAGCCGTTGGTACTGGGACGGCAAGCAATGGGGCATCCCGTTGCTGTGGGGGATGAACACCATCATCTACAACCCCAAGAACGTCAAAAAGCCTTCCCAATACACCGACCTGCTGGACCCCAAGCTCAAGGGCAAGTTGACCTTTGTCGATGACGGCACCTCGAACTGGTCGCTGATCGCGACCATCGCCGGCTACGGCGACAAGTACCCCAACCTGACCCGCGCCGAGTTCAACGACGCCTTTGAAAAACTCAAGCCGTACCGTGATCAATGCCGCGTGTTCGCAGCTTCGTCGGGTGACGCGGTATCGCTGCTGGTATCGGGTGAAGTGGACGCGGTGTTCTCGGCCTCCGCCAACACCCCGAGCGAAACCATCAAGCGTGGCGTGACCACTGCCCTGTCGGTGCCCAGCGAAGGCGCAGCGCTGTGGTGCGATGCGTTGTTCATCCCGAAAACCGCCAAGGATATTCCCCTGGCCCTGGAGTTCATCAATAAGACCCTGGAGCCCGACATCCAGGCCAAGATGGCAACCACGATGTTCTCCGGCGTGGTCAACCCCAAGGCCGTGCCGCTGCTGCCGGAGGACCTGAGAAACACCTTTGACTACGCGAACCTCGACAGCTTCTTCGAGAAATCCAAACTCTATGGCCAACCGCCCCTGAGCTCCGAAAAGTATGTGACCTATGCGGAATGGATCGATCAGTGGGCGAACTTCAAAGGCTCGTTCTAGAGCGCTTGGCACGCCGGCGCTGGCAACCGTGGGGTGGGTGTTCATCAACACGCGCCCCACGGGTCAACGCGCCCTGACTCTCGAATAAAAACGCAAAGGCAACCTCATCATGACCGTAGTCAACAACACCGAGTCCATGCCCCTGGACGACGGCGATTCAAGGGTCGGTAAACACGTGAAGATGGATAAGAGAACCCTCAGCGGGTATTGGCTGGCGTCGCCGCCGTTGCTGTTTCTGGTGGTGTTCTTTCTGGTTCCGTCGGCACTGTTGCTGATTGCCAGTTTCTGGACCGCCAAGACCTTCAGCATGGAGCCCGCCGCCACCCTGGCCAACTATGCCAAGGCCCTGAGCGCCAGCGGGTTTTATGACTCGCTGTGGATCGCCCTGCAAAACGGCTTCTGGACCGCCCTGCTCTCCACCGTGATCAGTGCGCCGGTGGCCTATTACATCGTGTACCGCACACGCTCCAACGCCGTGTTGTACCTGGCGTTGGTGTCGTGGTTTTCCAGTTACCTGGTACGGGTCTACGCATGGCGCTCGATCCTGGGCACCAACGGCGTGATCAACTCCACCCTGCTGCACTTCGGCCTGATCGACCAGCCGCTGGAGTGGCTGGTGTTCAGCAAGTTCGCCGTGGTGCTGACCCTGGTGCACATCATGCTGCCTTTCACTCTGTTGCTGCTGGTGTCGGGCCTGCGGGACATCAAGAAGGACTACCTGGAGGCCGCTGCCGACCTGGGCGCCGGCGGTGTCACCATTCTGTGGCGGGTGATCATGCCGATGGCCCACAAGAGCATCGTCAGCTCCTTCATGTTCACCTTCGTGCTGGCCGCCAGCGACTACGTCACCCCGCAACTGCTGGGCGGCCGGGATGCGATGACCACCGGGCTGGTGATCGCCAACCAGTTCCGCTCGGTAGGTAACTGGCCACTCGGTGCGGCGATGGCTTATCTGCTGTTGATCGTGTTCATGCTGGTGTACGCGTTGCTGCTGGGGGTGTTGCGCGCAGCCAACCTGGCACCCGGCAAGCGTTACCACGACTGACTGCCGCTCATAAAAAAGGTAACTCGCCATGATCCGGTTATTCACTTACGTCTACATGTTGTTCCTCTACGCGCCCATCGCGATTATCGCGCTGTTCAGCTTTCACTCGTCCGCCTCGCTGTCGTTCCCGTTCGAGGGTTTTTCCACGCGCTGGTACGAGGCGCTGTTCAGCAGTTCGGACTTCATGACAGCCCTGACCAATAGTGCGATCGTCGCCGCCGGTTCGGCGATTCTCACCACGCTGCTGGGCACGTTCTCGGCCCTGGCGCTGATGCGCATGAAAGGCCGGGTAAAAGCGGTGTTCGCGTTCATGAACTTTGCCCCCATCGCCTTGCCCGGTTTGTTTTTGGGGATTGCACTGGTGATTTTCTTCTCACTGGTCGGCCTGCCCCGTTCGCTGCTGACGGTGATCATCGGCCACACCCTGTTCACCTTTCCGTTCTTCGTGGAGTCGGTGCGCTCACGGCTGGAGTATTTCGACCTGTCGTTCGAGGAGGCCGCCCGCGACCTCGGCGCCTCGCCCCTCAAAGCGTTCTGGCTGGTGACGCTGCCGATCATCGGGCCAACCATCGCCGGCGCCGCGATCCTCGCGGTGGCGCTGTCGATGGATGAATTCCTGATCACCGTATTCGTCACCGGCAGCGACACCACGCTGCCCCTCATGATTCTTTCGATGATGCGCCGCGCCGTCAGCCCCACCATCAATGCCGCCTCGGTATTCATGCTGGTGGTGACCATCGCCATCATCGCCATTGCCGGCCTGGTCATGACCTTGCGTCGTCGCCGCCTCGAACTTGAACGTGCTGAAACTGCAGAGTAATCACCATGACCAACAGTATTGAACTGACCGGGATTTCCAAGAGCTACGGCAACCTCACTGCCCTGGGCAAAGTCGACCTCACGGTAAAACGCAACGAGATCCTGACCCTGCTCGGCCCCAGTGGCTGCGGCAAGACCACCCTGATGCGGATCATTGCCGGCTTCGAAGAGCCCACCACCGGCAAAGTGGTGATCGACGGCAAGGACTCCACCGCCCTGGCGCCTGAACACCGCCCGGTGAATATGGTGTTCCAGAAGTACGCGCTGTTCCCGCACCTGGACGTGTTCGACAACGTGGCCTTCGGGTTGCGTTTGAAGAAGAAGCCCAAGGATGAGATCAAGCGTGAAGTGAACAAGGCGCTGGAACTGGTGCAACTGGAAAGCTTCAAGAGCCGCTGGATCTCCGAGCTCAGTGGCGGGCAGGCGCAACGTGTGGCCCTGGCCCGCGCACTGGTGAATCGCCCGGCGGTGTTGCTGCTGGACGAGCCGCTGGCGGCCCTGGACCTGAAGATTCGCCATCACATGCTTAACGAGATCAAGCGCATCCACGAAGAGACTTCCACCACGTTTGTGTATGTGACTCACGACCAGGACGAAGCGATGATTTTGTCGGACCGTGTGGTATTGCTAAACAAGGGTGGCATCGAGCAGATCGGCGGGCCGCAGGAGATGTATTGGTCGCCGCGCACGTTGTTTGCCGCCAGGTTTTTCGGCGATACCAATATCGTCAACGGCACGTATGGGCTCGGTGGCGTGGTCGAGTTGCCGTTTGGGCGTTATGCCCATACGGCTAAAAGCGGCGTGGGTGCAGGGCCGGTGAATGTGTCGATCCGGCCTGAAACCATCGGCCTTGAGCCGGCGCTGGGCGCCGCACTGGCCGACGGTGCGTTTGCCGGGAAGGTCAAGGACACTTCGTTTATCGGTAATCGGGTGATCTACCGCGTGGAGGTGGCCGGTGGCACGCTTGATCTCAAATGCCAGCAACTACCGACTCCCGGCAGCCACGCACTGCCGCCGGGTACGAACGTGGCGTTGACCTGCAAACCGGAAAGCTTTGTGGTGATTCCGGTCTGAAGGGGTTGAACATGGGGCCTGGCTGAAGCAGCCGAGGTTCATTTTTACGCTGGATCATGCGCTCTTTCACGGGAGGCTGGTCTGGCGTTTTTTTTGCCCGGGGGGAAGAGAGTAATGGTCGGTTTTATTGAGCGGGAAGTGGGCCCTCCGGTAAGTCTAGATTTACCGGGGGCCCGTGCCGGGCTGACCATCTCATTAGGGCTCTGCCCCGCCTGTCGGCGCCTCGCCTAGGCTCGGCGTTCCCTCACTCCGGCACCGCGAAGCGGGCTGCCGCGACGGGCCATCCATGGCCCGGCGCGGCTAAACCGGCGTCCTGCCGGTTTACCCGCTGCGCAATACCTGCGTTCGGCCTCGGGCTTATTGGGGCAGTCAGATCAAGATGAAGATCAAAAGCACGGCGGCCTGAGAGCCGACCTGAGTGTTAAAAGCAAAGGCAAGATCCAGAGCGAAAGCAGAGCTGCTTTTTTGTAGGAGCTGGCTTGCCGGCGATGCAGACACCTCGGTGCATCAGACACACCCAGTTGATGCTATCGCCGGCAAGCCAGCTCCTACAGTGGACCGTGCCCGCTTTAGCTTTTGATTTGGCTTTTAAACACTCAAGCCGGCCGGGAGGCCGCTGTGCTCTTGATCTGCTTTTGATCTTGGGCGCCCCGTTAAACCACGCTGGCCGAACGCAGGCTTTGGAGCGTGGGTAACCCGGCAGGACGCCGGGTTAGCCGTCCTGGGCCAAGGATGGCCCATGACGGCGGCCCACGGTCCAAAGCCGGAGTGAGGGCACTCCGAGCCTAAGCGAGGAGCCGAGTGGTGGGGCAAGAGCGTTTTGCTTACTTTTGCGCTGTTCAAAAGTGAGCCGCTGTAAGAGCGGAACCAATCTCAGCCATCACCCAAATAACGGATATGTACCCTCAACCGTGCTTCTTGTAACGACGAATCCGAATATCCGCCTGCTCCTTGTGCCCCGCAAACCCTTCCATCCCGCAAAGCCGCGAGCAGTATTCCCCTACCAACACCGAAGCCTCATCCGTCAGCACCCGCTGATACGTGCACGTCTTGATGAACTTGCCGACCCACAGCCCGCCGGTGTACCGCGCAGTCCCGGTGGTAGGCAATGTGTGGTTGGTCCCAATCACCTTATCGCCATAGGAAACGTTGGTGCGCTCACCAAGGAACAACGCGCCGTAATTGGTCATGTGCTCCAGGAAATACAACGGATCGCGGGTCATCACCTGCACGTGCTCGGAGGCGATGCGATCGGCTTCCTGCACCAGCTCGTCGACGCTGTCGCACAGGATGATTTCGCCATAGTCGCGCCAGGCGACAGAAGCAACCGGTGCGGTGGACAGGATCGCCAACTGCCGCTCGATCTCCGCCGGCAGGGTTTGCGCCAACTCCGCACTGTTCGTCAAAAACACCGCAGGCGAATTAACCCCATGCTCCGCCTGCCCCAACAAATCGGCAGCGATGATTTCAACATCGCTGCTGTCATCAGCAATCACCAGTGTCTCTGTAGGCCCGGCAATCAAGTCAATACCAATCTTGCCGAACAACTGACGCTTGGCCTCGGCCACATACGCATTACCCGGCCCAACGATCATATCCACCGGCTTGAACGTATCGGTGCCCAACGCAAACGCAGCAATCGCCTGCACCCCGCCCACGCAATAGATCTCATCGGCACCCGCCAAATACATCGCCGTCACAATGGCCGGATGAGGCTTGCCATCAAACGGCGGCGCGGCCGCAACAACGCGCTTCACCCCGGCCACCTTGGCCGTCAGCACGCTCATATGCGCCGACGCCAGCAACGGGTACTTGCCGCCCGGAATGTAGCAAGCCACCGAGTTCACCGGAATATTGCGATGCCCAAGGATCACGCCAGGCAAGGTCTCGACTTCCACATCGTGCATCGAGGCTTTTTGCACCTCGGCGAAGCGCCGGACCTGGGCCTGGGCAAAGGTGATATCGCCGATTTCCTGCTCGGACAGGCTCGCCACGCAGGCGGCAATTTCTTCGTCGCTCAGCCGGAAAGATACAGGCGACCACTGATCAAACTGCTTCGAGTATTCACGTACGGCCGCATCGCCGTTACGGGCGACGTTGGCGATGATGCGCTCAACGGTATCGCGGACTTGGGCGGCAATCTCGGCTTGGGCTTCGACCGGTTTAGGCGTTTTCAGGTAACGAATCATCAGTGGCTCCAGGTGGTTCTTGAGGGCACGCGACATGCCCCCGGCATTGGCAACCATCTTTTCCTACCCCCCTGCCCCGGGCAATTTCGCAGCCTCCCTATTGGTGACGCAACCTGACGCAACACAGACGCAGTGTTGAAGCACTGCGGCGAGCTGCTGACGTTATTCGTATAACCCCCGATGAAAAACATGTAAGCCCCATTGACTTAGGGATTCGGAGTGATAGGTTAAATAAGCGGTTATACGTATAACCTAACAATCACGCCCAACGTAAAGAGGTGATCAACCGTGAGTCGAGTCTTGTATCTATTCGGTGGCTGGCCCGGCCATTTCCCCTACGAAATTGCGGCATGGGCGCGCACCGTTTTCCAGGAACTGGATTTCGAGGTCGAAGAGTCCACCGACATCTTCACACTGGACAGGGACTTGACCGGTTATGACCTGATCGTGATCGGCTGGAACAACGCCGTCACTACCGAGACGCTCACCGCGTCCCAGGAAAACCGCCTGCTGGAAGCGATCGAAAGCGGCACCGGCCTGGTGGGTTGGCACGGCGCAGGCGCGGCGTTTCGCGCCAGCCTCAAATATCACTGGGTGCTCGGCGGCTCATTCCTCGAACACCCGATGGGCGAAGGCTTTCCCCACCCGTACCAGGTCAACGTCATCGACCACAGCCACGAGGTGACCCAGGGCGTCGAGGATTTCGAGGTACGGTCCGAGCAGTACTACATGCAGGTCGACCCGAACATTCATGTGCTGGCTGAAACCACCTTCGACGGCAACCCCTTCCCCTGGCTCAACGGCCATCGCAGCCCGGTGGCGTGGGTGCGCCAGTGGGGCCAGGGGCGGGTGTTCTATCACTCCATCGGGCACGACACCAGCAACCTCGCCGACCCGAATATCCGCCGCCTGACCAAGCAAGGCCTGAACTGGGCGACACGCGGGCGTGCAGCCAGTACCGCCGAGGCAACCCCCTCCGTTTCATCAACCCAAGGAGTCCTGTCATGACTAAATTGACCGGCAGCCAGATCGTGGCTCAAACCCTGAAAAACTATGGCGTCGAATACGTCGCCGGTATTCCCGGCCACGGTATCTGGACCCTGACCGACGCCTTCCTCGAAGAAGACTCCAAGCTCAAGTTCATCCAGGTGTTCCATGAGCAGAGCGCGGTGCATCTCGCCGACGGTTACTACCGGGTGAGCGGCAAGCCGATGGCGGCAGTGACGTCCATCGGTGCCGGCGCCGCCAACACGGTGATCGGCATGGCCACCGCGTTTACCGACTCCACCAGCCTGATGCTGATCACCGGCGGGCCACCCACCCACATGCGTGGCCATGGCTTGCTGCAGGAGCTGGAGCGCTACACCGACAACGACTTCCCGAAAATCGCCGAGGCCGTGACCAAGCGTCATTGGGTGGCGACCCGTGTTGAAGAGTTGCCGTTCATGATGCACCGCGCCTGGAGCGCAATGGTCACCGGACGCCCGGGGCCGGTGCACCTGGAAATCCCGATGGATGTGCAGGCCGAGGCCGCTGAAGTGACCCTGCATGCCCTCGAAGAGCGCACCCCGATCGGCAAATGCTTCCCGGACCCGGCAGCCACCGCACGCGCAGTGGAAGAGCTGAAACTGAGCAAGCGCCCGGTGCTGGTGATCGGCGGCGGCGTGATTACCGGCGAAGCCAGCGCGCAATTGTTCGCCCTGGCCGAAGCCTGGAAGATCCCGGTGGTCACCACCTGGAACGGCAAGAGCGGCTTCCCGGAAGATCACCCGTTGTTCGCCGGCAGTGTCGGCCAGACCGGCACCCTGTGCGGCAATAAAGTCGCGTCCACCGCAGACGTGATCATCGCCGTGGGCTGCCGTTTCACCGACTGGTCGTCGTCCAGCTACGCCAAGGGCGTGACCTTCGCGATCCCGCCGTCGAAGCTGATCCACATCGACATCGACCCGCATGAAATCGGCAAGAACTACCCGGTGACCGTGGGCATTTGTGCCGACGCCAAATACGCCCTCGCCGCCATTGTCGAAAGCCTGAAAGGCGAGACGGTTGAGCGCGAAGAGTACCTGAGCGACCTGCGCGGTTATCAGGAAGAATGGGAAACCAAACTGGCGGGCCGTCGTGACTCCGATCGCTTTCCGTTCACCTCGCAACGCCCCCTCGGCGCGCTGCGCAAAGTGTTCCCGCGGGACACCATCGTGGTGGTTGGCTCGGGCAACACCCAGGGCGCGGTCAAGCAGACCTTCCCGGTCTATACGCCACGTACCCACCTGACCTCCGGCGGCTTCTCGTCCATGGGCTGGGCCGTACCTGCGGCCATCGGTGCGAAGCTGGCGGCGCCTGACCAGCCGGTGGTGTGCATCCTCGGGGATGGCGATTTCCTGATGACCTCCCAGGAAATTGCGATCTGCGTGACCAACAATATCCCTGTGGTGTTCCTGATCCAGAACAACGCCGGCTACATGTCGATTCGCGGTGGCCAGCGCAAGCAGACCAGCCGCCATATCGGCACTGAGTTCAACCACCCGGACGGCACGCCCTACAGCCCGGACTTCAAGGCGGTGGGCGAAGCCTTCGGCCTCAAATCCTACCGTGTGGAGCGCCCGGAAGACCTTGAGCCTATCCTGCAGGAAGCGCTGGATTTGAATGTGCCGGTGCTGATCGAAGTACCCACCGACCGCGATGCGGCTGGCCCTTGGGTGCCCGGCTGGTGGGACTTCCCGATTCCGGAATACATCACCGACGAACGCCAGGATGAGTACTGGCAAATCCGTAATTCCGAACAACACCTGTAAATGCCGGAGCGGCTCACATGAGTGATGCATTGATTTCGCATCATGCAGAGCTGAATCCACAACCGGGGGCGCCGCGCGAACCGCGCGCCCTCGACGTGGTGACACCTGATGCAGATGGCACGATCAACTGTGACGTGGTGATTATCGGCTCGGGCATGGGCGGTTCGACCTTCGCCCATGCCCTGCGTGACAGCGGGCTGGATATTGTGATCGTCGAACGAGGGGATTTCCTGCCCCGGGAAATCCAGAACTGGAGCGCTGAAGCGGTGTTCGGCCAAGGACGCTATCGCAATGCCGAACCGTGGCTGGACCAGGCCAACCAAGCATTTTCGCCGGGGGTGTTTTATTACGTCGGCGGCAACACCAAATTCTACGGCGCCATGCTGCCACGGTTTCGCGAGGCGGACTTTGGCGAGATCCAGCATGCCGAGGGCGTGTCGCCTGCGTGGCCCGTCAGCTACGCCGAATTTGAACCCTGGTACGCCGAAGCGGAAAAGCTCTACCGCGTGCATGGCCAGGCCGGCATTGACCCAAGCGAACCCTGGCGTTCAGGACCCTTCCCGCAACCGGCACTCAAGCACGACCCGGCCCTGGTTGCGCTGGAGCAAAGCATGCAGCGTGCCGGACTCAAGCCGTTCGTGATGCCGGCGGCGGTGGACTATGGCGATGGCGGCGATTGCGTATTGTGCTCAACCTGCGATGGCTATCCGTGCCTGGTGGAGGCCAAGGCCGACGCTGAAGTTTCTGCGCTCAGGCCCGCCCTGCGCAGTGGCAGCATTCGGCTGATGACTCGCACCACGATCAGGCAGCTGAACACCGATAACGATGGCAAAACCGTGACTCAAGCGCGGGGTCTGTTCGATGGACGCGAGGTGACACTGCGTGCCAAACGCTTCGTGCTGGCGTGCGGCGCAGTCAACAGTGCGGCATTGCTGTTCAAGTCTGCGAACGCTCAACATCCTCATGGCCTGGGCAATAGCTCTGGGCAGTTGGGGCGTAACTACATGGTGCACAACAGCACCTTCATGCTGGCGGTGGACCCGCGACGCAAGAACAACGTGACCTTCCAGAAAACCCTGGCCATCAACGACTGGTACAGCGCCAGCCCGCACAACGCATTCCCCTTGGGTAACGTGCAGATGCTGGGGAAAATCCGCGAGCCGATGATCAGTGCCATGCGGCCCTGGCTGCCGAAATTCGCTTCACGCTATATCACTGACCACAGCGTAGACCTGTACCTGACCTCGGAAGATCTGCCGACCCAGGACAACCGCGTCACCTACGACACGCAGCGCGGTGCGATCAAGGTTCACTGGACGCCGAACAACCTCAAGGCCCATGAAGGACTGGTGAGCAAGGCCACCCAAACCATGCGTGATGCAGGGTATCCGCTGATCCTCAAGGCGCGCATGGGCATCGCGACGAACTCCCACCAGTGCGGCACTGCCGTGATGGGCAAGGACCCAACCACCAGCGTGCTGGACCTGAACTGCAAGCTGCATGACCTGGAGAATGTATGGGTGGTGGACAGCTCGTTCTTCCCGTCGTCGGCGGCAGTTAATCCGGCACTGACCATCGCGGCGAATGCCCTCAGAGTAGCGGCACACTTCAAGGGGCAGCCCGGGTAAAGGTGGGAGCTGGCTTGCCTGCGATGCAGTCGACTCGGTCTGTCAGTGGTATTGAGTCGATGCCATCGCAGGCAAGCCAGCTCCTACAGCGATCCCTTACCAACGGGATCAGGCGTCTGCCTGCTGGATACTGCGGGTCGAGGTACGCACCACCAGCTTGGTGGCGAAAATCTTTTGCTCGGGCGCCAGCGGCGCATCAGCCGGGGCATTCAATTGCTCGGTCAGCATGCGTGCGGCGTACACGCCCTTCTCCACCATGGGTTGGGCAATGGTGGTCAACCCGAGCTGCACCGCCTCGGGAATATCGTCGAAGCCGATCACCGAAAGTGTCTGCGGCACTTGGCGACTGAGGGCGTGGGCGGTTTTCATGCAGGCAATCGCCATCACATCCGAGCACGCCACCACTGCCGTGACGTCGTTGGAGGTCAGCAATGTGAACGCTGCGGCCTGGCCGGACGTGGAATCCAGCCCACCGGCCTCGATCACGCTCAGGTCTTCAAACGCCAGGCCCGCGGCGGTGGCCGCCTCCACGTAACCGGTGAGGCGTTCGCGGACAATCCGCTCACTGGCACTTTTGAAGCGTTGCAGGTCAATCGGGCCGCGGTAACCATCCGGGTTGAGGCGGTCAATGATGACGCCGATCTTGCGGTGGCCCAGGTCCAGCAGATGCTGCATTTGCGTGCGAGCCGCACCGCGATCGTCGATGCCGACAAAAAACGAATTCTCGACCAGCGGCGAGTCGATCACCACGAACGGAATACTGTGCTTCACCACCGCCAGCACCGCCGGGTGATCATCGGGCAGGGTCGAGATAATCAGGCCATCCACCAGCCCGCGCAGGGCCAGGCTGCCGTGGCTCGCCGCCGGGCCCCGGCCCACCAGGCGGTTGTTGTTGAGCGGAAACAGTGTCAGTGCGACATTTTCCAACTCGCCCACTTCACTGATGCCGCGCAGCATGGCGATGGTGCACGGGTCGGCAAAGGCCAGGGACAACTTGTCCATCATCATCAACCCGATGGCGCCGATCTTGCCCGAGCGCAGGCTGCGGCCCAGCACATTGGGGCCCGGGTAGCCCAATGAAGCGGCCACCTCGAGGATATGCTCGCGCTGGGCCGGGGACAGTTTGGAAGGTCGGTTGTAGGCGTAAGACACCGCAGGCTGGGACACCCCTGCCGCCAGTGCTACGTCTTTCATTGAAACGGCCATCGCTTGCTTCCCAATCCTTTTGAAACCTCATGCGAGGTCATGAAAAAACAGGCGCTCAGTGTACCCGTTGAGGGGAAACCTTCGGAACCAGTCGTGTGGCACTGAACATGATTGCGACCATCAGCGAGGCAACCGCCAGCAGCGCCCAGGATAGATTCGTCGCGTGGGCGAACAAGCCGATCACCGCCGGGCCCATCAGGATACCCAGATAACCGAGGCTGGTGGCAGCGGCAATCGCCAGTTCCCCCGGCATGGTCTTTTGCGCGCCCGCCAGCGACAGGTACACCGGCGCGATATTGGCCAAACCGATGCCGATGACCGCAAACCCCACCAGGTTCACCTGCCAGTTCGTCGCGAGCACCACCGTGAGAAAGCCCAGGATTACAATCAGGCCACCGCCCACCAGTACCAGCCGGGCGCCGAGCCTGAGCAGAATCCGGTCGCCACTCAAGCGCCCCAACGCCATCATCACGGCGAAGCAGGCGTAGCCCAGGCCTGCAATGGAAGGCTCGACATCACGCACCTGGGTCAGGAACACCGCGCTCCAGTCGAGAATCGCACCTTCGGCCAGAAACGCGAACAGGCACAGCACCCCCAGCACCAGGACTTTACGCGTGGGCCGCACAAAGATCGGGCTGCCCTCTTCGCCGCTGCGCCCGAGCATCTGGCGCCCGTAACTCAGGACAAACGCAGCCAGTGCCGCCATCACCGCGCTGCTGGCCAGCAACGGCGTGGCGCCCAGCCAGAGCAGCGCGGTGATCCCCGCCGCACTGACAATCGTGCCCAGGCTGAACAAGCCATGAAAACCCGACATCAAGGACCGCCCGGTCGCACGCTCAACCATCACGCCCTGTACGTTCATCGTCACATCCACTGCGCCGCACCCTGCACCGAACACGGTCAGGGCAAACATCAAGCCCAAGAATGAATGTGTGGTCGCCAGCAGAGGCAGCGTCAGAAACACCAGGGCGATGCCGATGTGCATGGTAAAGCGGCAACCTTTGCGGGCGTTCAGGATGCCCGCCAGCGGCATCATCACCAGTGAGCCGAGGCCCAGGCACAGCAACAGGATGCCCAATGCGCCGTCGTCCACCCCGGCCCGGCTGCGCGCATAGGGAACCAGCGGCGCCCAGGCGCCCATGCACAGGCCGGACAGCAGAAACGTCAAGCGGTAGGCCGACATATGCGGCGTGGAGCACGGCAATAACAACTCTTGAGACGACACGGAAACCCCAATACCTGAACAGTTGGAGTTATACGTATAACTTAAAACTCAAGCGCCAGCCACTGCCTTGTTACTGTTACATATTCTGGATTGATAAAGCATTGACAGCCCACAGGGTGCAGGTTTTACTTCCGCAAGGTTATTCGTATAACCCAAAATTGCATAACCACCCCACAAAAACAAAAGGGACCATGCAGCGTGATAAGCACTTTCCAGAAAACCCCGATCCCCCCGCGTATTCGCAAGGCACGTATCGCCACCTTTCTCGGCTTCATGATGATCGGCGCCATGATGTACATCTGGTCCACCGGTGTAAGCGTGTTCAGGACCCAGCTTGGCCTGACGGGAGAACTCGGGGACTCGAGTTTCGGCCTGATTGCCCTCGGGGTCGGTGTCGGCTCCGCAGCCGGTGCGCTGCTGGTCGGGCGGCTGCTGGACACCTTCGGCGCCAAGCCGGTAATTACCCTTGGCGCCCTCGCCTATCCCCTTTCGATTATCCCGCTGGGCTTCGTCAACGGTTTCTGGTTTGCGCTGTGTTTCGGCTCTGTGCTGGGGCTGTTGCGCGGCGCCCTGGATACCGCCTTGAATGCCCACGGCGTGCAGGTTGAACGGTTTTATCGACGCTCGATCATGTCCGGCTTCCATGCCTTCTATTCCCTGGGCGGCTTCCTGCTGGGCATGGCATGCAGTTGGCTGACCCGGTTCTACACCGACAGCGTGCTGGTGCCTTACACCGTACTGGGCCTGGCGATGTTCATTCTGGGCTGTGTGTTCAGCCGATGGTTGCTGGGCAAGCATGATGTGCCCGACGCCCAGCTCGACGACTGGCAAGCCGGCACCCAGTCCCGGGACGAAACCGGCAAGGGCCCTTCGGCCAAGACGCTGCTGGTGATGATCGCTCTCGGCACCTTGCTGCTGGGCAGCATGATGGGCGAAAACGCAATTGCCGACTGGGGCCAGGAATACATTCGCCGGGAGTTCGCGACCACCACCTCGACCGCAGGCATGGCGGTCTCACTGTTCGTCGGTGCGTCATTCGTGGGGCGTCTTTTTGGCGACCGCCTGGCCGCTGCGTTCGGTAATGCGCAGGTGGTGTTTGGATGCGGTACGTTGTGCGTCCTCGGCATGATCACCACGATATTGGGCGGTACGGCCGTGACCGGCGTTGTCGGCTTCGCGTTGTTTGGCCTCGGCCTTTCGTGCATCGCACCGTTGATGATCTCCGCCGCCGGGCGCCGGAACCCGGCACATGCCGGGCGCAATATCGGCATCGTCAACTGCATCGGATTTTCCGGGATGCTGGTGGGCCCCGCCGTCATCACCGTCATCGTCAGCAACTTCGGCCTGAGCAAGCTGATGTTCTTCCCGCTGGTGATGCTCGGTTTGCTCGCGACGTTCGGCCCACTGCTGATGCGCGCGCCGAGAAAAACCGTTGCCCGCGGCAAAGCGCAAACCGAGGTGTGAGGGAGGCCCGCATCGTCACTGCACCGGCAGGAAATTCATTAGCAGCAAGCTTTGCGCGTAGTTGAGCCCGATGCGCCGGTAGCGTTCGTCGAGCATCTGGGTCAACAGGTCGAGGCGCGCGACGATCTTGCCGAACTCCACGGCAAAGCTGAGGTTGCTGCCCGCCTCCGAGATCTCGTTGGAGAACAGCAACAGCGAGCCATTGGCATCCTGGCGCTGACTGAGCAGCCAGGTGGCCTTCTCGATATTGCGCGCGGCATTGCTGACGAACTGCGGGTTGATCGAGTCCGTTATATAAAACTCGGTGCGCCCGCCGTGTGCCGTCACCAGCATGCTGCCGATCGCGTAGATGAAGGCGCCTACCCGGTCGCCGCGAAACTCCGGGCTCAGGGAATAGCTCAGCGCCGCCAGGTCGCGACGATCCCCCAGGGCAGGCAGTGGTTGGCGAAGTTCGATGGCCTGGCGGATTTGCCGGGCGGCGGTCACCGCGTCGGTGTAACCCGATTGACGCCACTGGTTGGGGTTGCGCAGGTAGAGCTTGCTCATCAGCAGATACAGGCTTTGCAGGTTGTCGCGCATGCTCAGGGTGGCCATGCGATCAACGCTGGTCTGGAAGAACTCGTCGGGCTTGCCGTTGCTGAACTGCGTGGCAATATCGCGCCCCTGCTGCTGGCTGCAACCGTTGGCGCAAAGCATCAAAACCGCAGCCAGCCACAGCGGCTGACGCATCCATCGGGTGATAAAAACAGGTAACGTGCGATCCATCGGCACCAGGTCTGGGTCTGCTGTCCACGCCGGAAATTAGTGTGGTCGGGACAGAGATAGATCGGAAGAACGGGAAAAAGTGCAGTGAGGGCGGCAAACCAATAATTTTTCCAGAGGTGCATCCACTTTGATCCTTGGTACGTAGATTCAATACCCTCACCCGGAGGGCACAAGCACCAAGGAGATACATCATGCACGCCATCTACAAAAAAATTGCTGCCGTTGCCTGCTTTACGATCCTCTCCGTCACCACATCCCTAAGTTTTGCCGCCGACACCGTAATGGTGGGCGGCGCGGCGATGTATCCGACGAAAACCATCGTCGAAAACGCAGTCAACTCAAAGGACCACACCACTCTGGTTGCGGCGGTCAAGGCAGCCGGACTGGTGGATACCCTTAACAGCAAAGGCCCGTTCACCGTATTCGCACCGACCAACGAAGCTTTCGCCAAGCTCCCCGCAGGCACCGTGGATACGCTTGTGAAACCTGAGCACAAAGCCGATCTCACAAAAATCCTGACCTATCACGTGGTGGCTGGCACTCATACCTCTGCACAACTGATGGCCGACGCCAAGAAGAACGGCGGTACCGTGATGTTGAAAACCGTGCAGGGTGAGTCGCTGACGATCAAGCTGCATGACGGCAAATTGTGGGTGGTGGATGCCAAGGGTGGCAAGGCCAGCATCAGCATTGCGGATGTGATGCAGTCCAATGGCGTGATTCATGTGGTTGATTCGGTGCTGATGCCGTAATCGTCGCTTGACACCGAAAAGCCCGACGCAGTGTGCGTCGGGCTGATTCGGATGCTTCAGTTGTCGGGGTGTTCACTCGCGACAGAATCAGCCGCATCCACATCCGACATATCCTCTTCCAGAGGGGCGTCATCGTCCGGCGGTAGAGGCGCTTCAGGTTGATCGCGCCGAGGATCATGCCCGGTTTCATTGTCTGTACCGCGCGTTACGCCCTGCTGGGATACGTTTCCAGGGGCCTTCTCGTTAATTTCCATGCTGGCTCTCCGTTCTAGCGCGGGATGTCCGTGCTTGAACATGAGAAACGGTGCGGTGTCGCGAGTGCCGGCCGATGGACGAACGGTGGGGATCAATTTCATAACGGCCCTAACGCTCCGAGAGACTCTATCCACCGCAGGATCGCGGGTTTCTCTGCTGGTTTTTCGCCAATGCAACACACCTCGGGGTCGGTGAGAGAACACCAGACAGACACCGGGTCTCCCACTCGCAAGCCATACGAGGCTTTACGAAGCGCCGTCGTTGACCAAGCGTCAACCGTCTCGTTGAGAGACTTGTGAAAGTGCTGCCCATTGACGCTATAGCTGAAGCTCATGAACTGGCGTCCGGCCCACGATGCCTCACGCCCTACGAAGGTTACGTAGCCAGGCACCACTTGCCCCGCGTCCATGGCGCTCATGAGTTCTCTCCTGAAAACAGCCCGGAAACACGTTTGTTTTTTGTGCTTTTACACTGTTATAGCTCAGAGGCCCGCAGCGCGACAGGTCCTTGGTCGCCGCCTCCGGTGAGGCCTGAAACTGACTACCCTTTATATCTGACACACATTGACATATCGATAATTCTCGATATGATCACGCCATGGACTTACTCGAAATATTCAAAGCCCTCTCAAACCAGACACGCCTCGAAATCCTGAAAGGTTTGAAAGACCCCGAAAAGAACTTCCCTGCACAAGATGAAGGGGACGTTCACACGGTGGGCGTGTGCGTCAGCAGTATTCAGGAAGGCATCGGGCTCTCGCAGTCGACGGTGTCCGGTTACCTGGCAACGCTGCAACGGGTGGGCCTGGTCGAAGTCAGGCGCATCGGCCAGTGGACTTACTACAAGCGCAATGAAGCCACTATCCGCAGGCTTGCCGAGATCATAGGGAAAGATTTGTAGTTTTTTTTTTCGCCACATAATATCGAGATTTCGCGATATCCCTTTTTGTCGAAACGAGGAAATGCAATGAAGGCGTTGATACTCAAGTCATTTGGCGGCCCGGAATCATTCGAACTTCGCGACGTTCCCAAGCCCGTTCCGCACACGGGGCAAGTCCTGGTCCGCGTACACGCAACCTCCATCAACCCGCTGGATTACCAGGTCCGACGTGGCGACTACGCTGACCTGGTGCCGCTACCGGCGATTACCGGGCATGACGTATCGGGGGTCGTTGAGGAAGTCGGGCCGGGGGTTACGTCCTTCGCGCCAGGCGACGAAGTCTGGTACACCCCGCAAATATTTGACGGACCCGGCAGCTATGCCGAATACCACGTGGCGGCCGAAGGCATTATCGGGAAGAAGCCCCCTGCCCTGAGTCACCTTGAAGCGGCAAGCCTGAGCCTGGTCGGCGGCACCACCTGGGAAGCGCTGGTGGTGCGTGCAGCCCTCAGGGTGGGAGAAAGCATCCTGGTGCACGGCGGCGCGGGCGGCGTCGGCCATGTGGCGATCCAACTGGCGAAAGCCATTGGCGCCCAGGTGTTCACCACCGTACGCGACGTCAATGTCGAGTTCGCGCGAAGCCTGGGCGCGGACGTAATCATCGACTACGAAAAGGAAGATTACGTCGACGCCATCCTGCGGGAAACGGGTGGCCGTGGCGTTGATGTGGTGTTCGATACCATCGGCGGCACCACATTGTCCCGTAGCCCGGACGCGCTTGCGCAACTGGGTCGCGTGGTCACGATTGTGGACACGGCGCACCCCCAGAACCTCGTCCAGGCCTGGGGCAGGAACGCGAGTTATCACTTCGTTTTCACACGACAGAACCGCGGTAAGCTGGATGAAATGAGCGCACTGATCGCCAACGGTCAACTGCGGCCACACGTTGGCGCGGTCTATTCCCTTGCTGACATCCCGCTCGCCCATTCCCGCCTTGAAAGCCCCAACAACGGCATTCAAGGGAAAATCGCGATTGCCGTGTTTGCCGGCTTACAGGAGGATTGGCGCAACGGTGCCTGAGCTGATCGCACTGAACCACTTTTTTGGAGAGCACGGGTAAATGGCAGAACTGATGGAAATGCTCGACGGCCCAAGGACCGCACAGCAGGAACTGTTCTACGACCTCGAAGATGCGACGGCCGTTATCGCCTGGTCGGTCAATCAATTGGCCACTATCGCCGGGGTCGCCAAATCACCCGACGAAGCAGTCGCCCTGATGAAGATGGGTGCACTGCTCGCGGCTCAGCAGGAAAAGCTCAGCGGGTACGCGGATGAGGTGAAGGCCGGAAGGATTGTGCGAGGAGAGGATCACTCGTGATAAATACGCTACGCACCCAACAACCTTTCACATCCCTTTCACACTCGAGCGCTTATCGTCACTCCAGCTCCTAAGTGAACACCTTTAAGCCCGCACTCCCCATCGCGGGCTTTTCTTTGCCTGGAATTTGGTAAAAGGGATATCAAAACCTTCATCCAGTTTCATTTGTTGATGGCCTGGGCTGTCGCCTTAATGCTCCCACACGAACTCGTGCACAGGAGCAAAATATAATGAAAAAACGTCAACCGTTACTTCAGCTCAATACCTTGGCCGTGGCGCTGGCATTTGCCTTGCCGGCCATGAGCTATGCCAGCGATCAGTCCGACTCCAAGGGCTTTGTCGCCGACAGCAGCTTGAATATCCTCAACCGCAACCTGTTCTGGAACCAGAACGGCAACGGCGCCCACACCCGTGACTGGAGCCAGGCGCTGATGGCGACCTACAGCTCGGGCTTCACTCAAGGCACCATTGGCATCGGCATTGATGCGTTTGCCGACCTGGCGTTGCGCATCGACGGGGACACCGACCGCGCCGGTGGCCCGAACATACCGTCCGACGCCAATGGCAATCCGGATCATGGCTTCGCGAAGGCTGGTGGTGACGTCAAGTTCCGTATTTCCAATACCACGCTCAAGGTCGGCGACCTGCAACCTACGTCGCCGGTGTTCGCCACCGCCGATAACTACCTGATGCCACAGACCGCAACAGGCTTCCAGATCGACAGCCATGAAATCACCGGCCTGAACCTGGAGGCCGGCCATTACACCTCCGGCACCGGTACCACCACCACCTCGCGCAGCGGCGACATTCTCGCCAGCTATGCGGGCGTGGAAGCGTCGTCGGCCAGCTTCGCGGGGGGCAAATACCAGTTCAGCAAGGAATTCACCGCGTCGCTGTACGGAGCACACCTGGAAGACGTGTGGAATCAGTACTACGTCAACCTGAACCTTGTTCATCCACTGACCGATGACCAATCCGTCGCGCTGGACTTCAACCTCTATCGCACACTGGACGACGGCAGCGCCAAGGCCGGGACCATCGACACCACCGCAGCCTCGCTGGCGGCTGCCTACACCCTGGGTGCACAGACCTTCACCCTGGCCGGGCAGAAAGTGCATGGTGACGAGCCGTTCGACTACGTCGGCTTTGGGGAGACCAATGCCGGCGTCGGTGCCGGGCGCTACGGCAACTCGATCAACCTGGCTGACTCGGTGCAATACTCCGACTTCAACGGCCCGGGCGAGCGGTCCTGGCAGATGCGCTATGACCTGGACATGGGAGCCTTTGGCGCCCCCGGCCTGAGCTTCATGGCCCGCCATATTCGCGGTGCCGGCATCGACGGTACGCATACCCCCGGCAATTCGGCCTACACCGGGTTCTATGGCGCCAACGACCAGGAACACGAAACCGACGCCGAAGTGAAATACGTCGTGCAGAGTGGCCCGGCCAAGAAGCTGTCCTTCCGCCTGAGGGAAGCCTGGCACGATGGTGATGCGTCCACCGGGGGGCATCTGGTGCAGACACGCCTGATTACCGAGTACCCGTTGAATATCTTCTAAACAGGCGGGAGTGCCCGGTTGATGGATCTACCGGGTACTCTGCGTAGCCAGGTATTGATCGGTAGGCGTTTTGATTCCACACACAAAAAAAGGCGCTACCAAGAGCGCCTTTTTTGTTACCGCTGACTTATTGCAAACTAACCTGACGCAGTTCGGGCTCTTTCCCGCTACCAATCGTGATGCGCTTGGGCTTGGCCTCTTCAGGAACCACGCGCAGCAAGTCGATGCTTAACAGCCCGTTGTTCATCGAAGCACCGCGCACCTCGATATGATCTGCCAGCCGGAACGACAGCCGAAATGCTCGTTGCGCGATGCCCTGGTGCAGATAAGTGACTGCTTTCTCGGTTTCGCGCTTGTCGCCAACGACTGTCAAAACGCCCTTCTCGACCTGTATATCCAGATCCGCTTCAGTAAGCCCAGCGACAGCAATGACAATGCGATATTCGTCATCACCGTGCTTTTCCACATTGTGAGGCGGATAAGTGTTCGGAGCCTCGCTGCGAAGCGCCGACTCAAACAGGTCATTGAAGCGATCGAAGCCCACGGATTGACGGAACAAAGGGGCCAACGAAAGGGTAGTAGCCATCTCAAAATCTCCTGATTAAATCCAAGTGATTAAGTGCGCGACCCGCATTCGGCGTCGCGTGATAAAAATTTATGTTCGCCGGGAAAATTTTCAAGAGGGCAGATAAAAATTTTTACATTTGAGTACCAGCCGGGAACGGCTTGCTCGGTTGGATAGACAGGCCGCCCTCAGGCTGCGATGCGTAGTCAGCCCACCTTTCTCTTGAGTGCTTGCCTGGGTCGGGTTCAGCAAGCGGTGGCTTCTTGGAACTCTCTGGCATGTTCGCCATTACTCGCGGCATGTCTTAAAATATCCGGTTGCCGAAGAACCGCCATGACATATCCATGAAGGGCTTCAATCCTTTACAAATAAGTGTGGTCAAGATGAACAAGCCTTTCATTTCGCTGTGCCCTGAAATTACGCGGGCGCACGCGCTGACGTTGGTGGATTGGTTAGAGGATGAACGCATCACCTGCTATCTGAGCGATTCGCGTCATGTCTCCCGCTCCATTGAGCAAGTCATTGATCGGACTCAGTTGCCGATCCTGACTCATCTATTCAACCAGGGCGGCAGATTCTTTATGGCCTATGACCGGCATGACGCTCCGGTGGGCTTTGTCCGTCTCATCAAGACCGGCTCAAATTGCGAGATTGTCCTGGTCATCGGAGACAGCGACAAATGGGGCCGGAACCTGGGCGCCAGCACGATCCGCGAAGGCATGAAACTGGCCTTCCTCGACATGCGGGCCGAGAAGCTCATCGCCAAGATTCACCCGGACAACTCGCGCTCGCTGAAAGCCTTTCTGCGCAGCGGCTTTATGCTGGAGAGCGAAACGCCGACATTGACGTCATTTTCCATGACGGCGGCGAGCTATTTCCAGTTCTTGCGCGAAGGCGCCGGTGGCGACTCCACCAGGATCTACATCACTGAAATCGACAAGGCCAGGCTCGAGGATCTGATCGCGTTCGAGCAAGGCCCGGCGGTTGTTGAACTCGAACATGAGCTTGAGCGGGCCATTGTCGTCAAGCCGCAGCAGGTGGCGTGCAATGTCATCACGATGAACTCCAGGGCCTTGCTGCAACTGGACGATGAAGAGTTCGAAGTGGCCTTGGTCTACCCTGAAGACGCGGACAGCAACGCAGCAAAGCATTCCGTGTATTCCGACATAGGCACCGCCATCCTTGGCTATCAGGAGGGAGACGCCATCGACTGGCGAATTGCTGACCGGACCCGCCGGATTGAGATCAAGAAAGTGCTTTACCAGCCGGAGGCTGCGGGCGACTTCCACCTGTAATTGCGCCTTTTCTCAGTAACGAATCACGCCAGACAGCGCGCCCGGCTTGGGTGCCTGACTTCTCCAGCGTGAACTGATAACCGAGACGGTTATCGGCGCGGGGGGTGAGATCGTGAAACCTACCCGCTGACGCCCACTTTTTGCAGAGTTGCGGAAACTGCCTGAAATGATACGGAAACGATTAGAGGTGTATTCCTGAACCCCAGAAACGCAAAAGCCCCGCAATAGCGGGGCTCTTGAGTAAATCTTGGCGGGAAACCAGGGATTCGAACCCTGGAGACGCTATTAACGTCCGCCGGTTTTCAAGACCGGTGCATTCAACCACTCTGCCAATTTCCCTTGTGCAACACAGGATTAGCGTAGCTCATCCTGCCTCAGCGGGCGCCATAATACCCGAATGAAACACACTGTCAAACTCTCGCCATAGCTTGTTACAGAGCGTCTGTTATGATCCTTGCGACTGAATGTTTCAAAACTGAAGGAGTGTCGCCATGCGCGAACAAAATTACGCAGTGAATGGAAACGCGCAGGCTGAGCAGCTAGAAGTTAGCCGCGTCCTGCGCAATACGTACGGCTTGCTCGCTCTCACCCTCGCGTTCAGCGGCGTGATGGCCTTCGTAGCCCAGCAAATGCGCGTCGGCTACCCGAATATCTTCGTCGTGCTGATCGGCTTCTACGGTCTGTTCTTCCTGACCAACAAGCTGCGCGACTCGGCCTGGGGCCTGGTGTCGGCGTTTGCCCTGACCGGTTTCATGGGCTTTATCCTCGGCCCGATCCTTAACCGTTACCTCGGCATGGCCGGCGGCGCGGAAGTGGTCAGCTCGGCATTTGCCATGACTGCCCTGGTATTTGGCGGCCTGTCGGCCTACGTGCTGATTTCCCGCAAGGACATGAGCTTCCTGGGTGGTTTCATCACCGCCGGTTTCTTCGTGTTACTGGCTGCGGTACTGGCAGGCATGTTCTTCCAGATCAGCGGCCTGCAACTGGCGATCAGCGCAGGTTTCGTGCTGTTCTCCTCGGCCTGCATCCTGTTCCAGACCAGCGCAATCATCCAGGGTGGCGAGCGTAACTACATCATGGCCACCATCAGCCTGTATGTATCGATCTACAACCTGTTTATCAGCCTGTTGCAGATCTTCGGCATCATGGGCCGCGACGACTGATCGCAGCCGCATGCAAAAAGCCCGCTTCGGCGGGCTTTTTGTTGCCTGCGGCTTTATCATTGCCACAGGTTTTGCCTTCAGAGTGTTCCATGAAGTTCGCGATTGCGCTTTTTTCCGCCGCCCATGCGCCCTCCTCGCGCCGTGCCTTGCTGTTCGCCCAGGCGGCGCTGGCGGGTGGGCATGAGATTGTGCGGCTGTTTTTTTATCAGGATGGCGTCTACAGCGCGTCCACCAACATTGTTGCGCCGCAGGACGAGCAGGATATTGCCCGTCAGTGGCGCGAGTTTGTCAGCGAGCATCAGCTTGATGGCGTGGTGTGCATCGCCGCGGCCCTGCGCCGTGGCGTGCTGAATGCCGAAGAGGCCACCCGTTATCAGCGCAGCGCGGTGAACCTGGACGCGCCTTGGGCATTGTCCGGGCTTGGGCAGTTGCATGACGCCGCCCAGTCCGCTGACCGTTTGATCTGCTTCGGAGGGCCGTGACATGTCGAAATCCTTGCTGGTGATCAGCCGACAGGCGCCGTGGTCCGGCCCCGGCGCCCGTGAAGCGCTGGATATCGTATTGGCTGGCGGCGCGTTTGATTTGCCGATTGGCCTGTTGTTTCTGGATGACGGCGTGTTTCAACTGGCCGCAAGCCAGGACGCCAGGGCCGTGCAACAGAAAGACCTGAGCGCCAACCTCCAGGCCCTGGAATTATTTGGCGTCGAAGAGGTGTTTGCCTGCAGCCATAGCCTCGCCGTGCGCGGGCTGGCCACCTCCGGCAACGCACAGCCGCTGAGCAGTGAACAAATTTCACAGATGATTGACCGTTACGACCAGGTGATTACCCTCTGATGTCGACCTTGCATGTGGTATCCCACTCGCCTTTTACCGACAGCCGGCTGGACAGCTGCCTGCGCCTCTGTGGCACCCAGGATGCGATCCTGCTGTGCGGCGACGGCGCCTACGCCCTGCAACCCGCCAGCGCGCCTTGCCAGGCCCTGCAGGCCAGGGGCGTGAAAGTGTTTGTACTGGCCGAAGACAGCCAGGCGCGTAACCTCGCCGTGCCTGAATGGGCCGGCAGTGTCGATTACCCGGCGTTCGTCCAGCTGTCGATCGACTATGACAAGGTCAACACCTGGCTATGAACACTTTGACCGTAGGTGAACGCACCCTCGAACTGGACAAGGACGGCTACCTCGTCGACCTGACCGAGTGGTCCAGCGACGTGGCCAACGCCCTCGCCACCGCCGAAGCGCTGGAGCTGACCCCGGAACACTGGGAAATCCTCGAACTGCTGCGCGGCTTTTATACCGAATTCCAGCTGTCGCCCGCCACCCGCCCGCTGATCAAGTACACCGCCTTGAAGCTGGGCCCGGAAAAGGGCAACAGCCTGCACCTCAACCGACTGTTCAAAGGCACTCCCGCCAAACTCGCCGCCAAGCTGGCGGGCCTGCCCAGGCCGACGAATTGCTTATGACTGATTTTGCCCCGTTGATCACTGAAACCCCTGCCGAACATCCGTTCGCGCCGTTCGTGCGCATCCTCGGCAAAGGCAAGCGCGGCGCCCGCAACCTCACCCGTGAGGAAGCCCGGGAAGCCATGGGCATGTTGCTGGACGAGAAGGTCGAAGACACCCAGCTCGGCGCCTTCCTCATGCTGCTGCGGCACAAGGAAGAAAGCCCGGAAGAACTCGCAGGCTTCACCGAAGCCGTGCGCGAGCGCCTGAATGCACCGTCGCTCAATGTGGATGTCGACTGGCCGACCTACGCCGGTAAAAAACGCCACCTGCCGTGGTACCTGCTGGCAGCCAAGTGCCTGGCACAGAACGGCGTGCGTATCCTGATGCACGGCGGCGGCGCGCATACGGCAGGCCGGCTCTACACCGAGCAGTTGCTGGATGGCTTGCAGATTCCGTTGTGCCGCAATTGGCAACAGGTGGAAGCGGCCCTTGAACAGGGCAACCTGGCGTTTATTCCCCTGGGGGACTGGGCGCCGCAACTGCAGCGCATGATCGACCTGCGCAACACCCTGGGCCTGCGCTCGCCGATCCATTCACTGGCGCGCATCCTCAACCCGTTGAGCGCCCGCTGCGGCCTGCAAAGCATCTTCCACCCGGGCTACCAGGGCGTACACCGCGATGCCAGCGGCCTGCTTGGCGACAACAGCATCGTGATCAAGGGCGACGGCGGCGAGATCGAGATCAACCCGGACACCATCAGCCACCTGTACGGCACTACCGGCGGCGAAAGCTGGGATGAAGAGTGGCCCGCCCTCTCCGCCCAGCGCCACGTCAAGCCTGCGGCCCTGGAGCCCGAGCATTTGAAGGCGCTATGGCGCGGTGAGGTGCAGGACAGCTACCCGCAACTGGCACTGATCGCCACCATGGCCCTGGCCTTGCGCGGCCTCGGCCACCCGCGGGAACAGGCGTTCGAACTGGCCCAGCAGTACTGGGATGCCCGGGACAAATCGATTTAGTCGATCATTACCCCCCAGCCTTTGCGCTTTTTGTTCGAACTCAGACCTTTAGACTGCACTCCAACGCTTATTAGCCAAGGAGTCAGTCATGGGTTTGCTGATCGAAGGACGCTGGCATGACCAGTGGTACGAAAGTAGCGCAGACGGCGCCTTCCAACGGGAGCAGGCGCAACGCCGCAACTGGGTGACCGCCGATGGTGAACCCGGCCCGACCGGCGAAGGCGGTTTCGCGGCTGAAGCCGGTCGCTACCATCTGTACGTATCCCTCGCCTGCCCCTGGGCGCACCGCACATTGATCCTGCGAAAGCTCAAAGGCTTGGAAAGCCTGATCGACGTGTCGGTGGTCAGTTGGCTGATGCTGGAAAACGGCTGGACCTTCGACAAGGCCCATGGCTCCAGCGGCGACAAGCTTGACGACTTCACCTTCATGCACCAACGCTACACCGCCGACACCGCCAGCTACACCGGGCGGGTCACAGTGCCGGTGTTGTGGGACAAGAAGCTCAAGCGGATTGTCAGCAATGAGTCGGCGGAGATTATTCGCATGTTCAACAGTGCGTTTAATGAACTGACCGGCAATCAACTGGATTTCTATCCCGAAGCCCAGCGCTCGACCATTGATGCACTGAACGATCGAATTTATCCCGCCGTGAACAACGGTGTGTACCGCGCAGGCTTTGCCACGTCACAAAAGGCTTATGAGGCCGCATTTGATGATGTGTTTGCCGAACTGGATCACCTTGAGCAGCACTTGGGTGAGCATCGTTACCTGGCGGGAGAATACCTGACTGAAGCCGATGTAAGGCTTTTCACCACGGCGATTCGGTTTGATGCGGTGTACTACAGCCACTTCAAATGCAACCTGCGACGGATTGCGGATTATCCGAACCTGTCGAACTGGCTAAGGGAGTTGTATCAGTGGCCGGGGATTGCCGAGACGGTGGATTTTGCTCACATCAAGGGGCATTACTACGCCAGTCACCGCACGATTAATCCGACGGGGATTGTGCCGAAGGGGCCGTTGCAGACGTTTGAGGCGGAGCATGACCGCGCGAGACTGAGCGGAAAAGGCATCTTGAGCTGACACACCCTGTGGCGAGGGAGCTTGCTCCCGCTGGGCTGCGAAGCGGCCCCAAAATCCTGGGAGCGCTTCGCACTCCAGCGGGAGCAAGCTCCCTCGCCACAGCAAGCTCCCTCCCCACAGCAAGCTCCCTCGCCACAGAGACGGTCTCGCCACAGGAGACGTGTCAGACTTGCGACTGAGCGCCTTCAAACCACTTCAGCTTCTCACGCAACTGCACCACTTCTCCCACAATCACCAGTGTCGGCGCATGAACCTCATGTTCCGCCACCATGCGTGGCAGGTCAGCCAGGGTGCCGGTAAACACCCGCTGGTTGGACGTGGTGCCCTGCTGGATCAACGCCGCCGGCGTATCCGCCGAACGACCATGCTTGATCAGCTGTTCGCAGATGATCGGCAACCCGATCAAGCCCATGTAGAACACCAGGGTCTGCGAAGGGCCCACCAGGTCACTCCACGGCAGGTCCGAAGTCCCGTCCTTCAAGTGCCCGGTAATGAAGCGAACCGATTGCGCATAGTCGCGGTGGGTCAGCGGAATACCGGCATACGCCGCGCAACCACTGGCCGCGGTAATACCCGGCACCACCTGGAACGGGATGCCATGGGCCGCCAATTCTTCGATCTCTTCACCGCCACGCCCAAAGATGAACGGATCGCCACCCTTGAGCCGCAGCACGCGCTTGCCTTGCCTGGCCAGGTCCACCAGTTGCTGGTTGATCTGGTCCTGCGGCACCGCATGGTCGGCGCGACGCTTGCCGACATACACCCGCTCGGCATCGCGACGGCACAGCTCAAGAATCGCCGGCGCCACCAGGCGGTCGTAGAGCACCACGTCGGCCTGTTGCATCAAGCGCAAGGCGCGGAATGTCAGCAGGTCCGGATCACCCGGGCCTGCGCCCACCAGGTAGACTTCGCCCGGTGCGTGCGGCGGTGCGCCGTTGATTTTCTCCACCAGCAAACGTTCGGCTTCATCACCCTGCCCGGCCAGTTGCCGATCAGCAATCGGACCCTGGAAGACATCTTCCCAGAACGCGCGACGTTGCTGCACATCCGGGAACAAGCCTTTGACCTGGCTGCGAAACCGCGCCGCCAGCCCGGCCAACTGGCCGTAAGTCGACGGAATCCAGGTTTCCAGCTTGGCCCGGATCAGCCGTGCCAGCACCGGCGCATCGCCGCCGCTGGACACTGCGATCACCAACGGCGAACGGTCGACAATCGCCGGGAAGATCACGCTGCACAAGGCCGGCGCATCCACCACATTGACCGGTACGCAACGACGCCGGGCATCGCTGGACACTTGCGCGTTCAGCGGCTCGTCGTCGGTTGCCGCGATGATCAGGGTGCAACCGTCGAGGTCGGCCTCCTGATAACCACGCAAAATCAGTTCACCGCCACTGCCCTGCACCAGTTCACGCAACTGGTCTTCAATCTGGGGAGCAACCACCCGCAACAACGCGCCGGCGTCGGCCAGCAGCCGGGATTTGCGCAAGGCAATCTCCCCGCCACCGACGACCAACACACGACTGCCGCGCAGGTTATGAAACAGCGGCAGAAATTCCATTTAGCCGATGACCTCAACGCCCGCCATGTACGGCTTGAGCACTTCAGGCACGCGGATCGAACCGTCAGCCTGCTGGTAGTTTTCCAGCACGGCCACCAGGGTACGGCCTACTGCCAGGCCCGAACCGTTGAGGGTGTGGACCAGCTCGGGCTTGCCGGTTTCCGGGTTACGGAAACGCGCCTGCATGCGACGGGCCTGGAAATCACCGCAGTTGGAGCACGACGAAATCTCGCGGTATTTGTCCTGGCTCGGCACCCACACTTCCAGGTCGTAAGTCTTCACGGCACTGAAACCCATGTCGCCGGTGCACAGCGCCAGAACGCGGTACGGCAGCTCCAGCAGTTGCAGGACGCGTTCGGCGTTGGCGGTCAGGCCTTCCAGCGCTTCCATGGAAGTCGACGGCTCGACAACCTGCACCATCTCGACCTTGTCGAACTGGTGCTGGCGAATCATGCCGCGGGTGTCGCGGCCCGATGCACCGGCTTCGCTGCGAAAGCACGGCGAGTGGGCGACAAACTTGATCGGCAGCTGCTTGGCGTCGAGGATTTCCCCGGCCACGATATTGGTCAGCGACACTTCGGCGGTCGGGATCAGGTACAAGTCGGCTTCGCCGTCGCGGCTGATCTTGAACAGGTCTTCCTCGAATTTCGGCAGCTGGCTGGTGCCCATCAGCGCCGGAGCCTGGACCAGATACGGGGTGTAAGCCTCTTCGTAGCCGTGCTCGCCGGTGTGCAGGTTGATCATGAACTGCGCCAGGGCGCGGTGCATGCGTGCAATCGGGCCACGCAGCAAGGCAAAGCGCGCGCCGGACATTTTGGCCGCCGTTTCGAAGTCCAGGCCACCGGTCAGTTCGCCCAGGGCGACGTGGTCCTTGATCTCGAAATCGAAGGCTTTTGGCGTGCCCCAGCGACGGACTTCGACGTTGCCGTCTTCGTCTTCGCCGATCGGCACGGATTCGTGCGGCAGGTTCGGGATGCCCAGCAGGATCGAGTCCAGTTCGGTCTGGATAACGTCCAGCTCGACTTTGCCGGAAGCCAACTCGCCAGCCATACGCTCGACGTCCGCCATCAACGGCGCGATGTCTTCGCCGCGCTGCTTGGCCTGACCGATGGATTTGGAACGCGCATTACGCTCAGCCTGCAGTGCTTCGGTGCGGGTCTGGACGGTCTTGCGCTGTTCTTCCAGCGCTTCGATGCGCGCAACATCCAAGGCAAAGCCACGGGATGCCAGGCGGTCCGCTACGTCCTGAAGGTTGCTACGTAACAGTTTGGAATCGAGCATGTCGGTCTCTCGTTTATCAAAGTTTGGTCAAGGACAGGCCAGCCCAGGTGGCGAGCAGCCCGCCGAACACGCTGACGGCCAGGTACCCGAAGGCGACCGGTGCCTGCCCGCTTTCCAGCAGGCGTAGCGTGTCCAGTGAAAAGGATGAAAAGGTCGTCAGACCGCCTACAAAACCGACAATCAAGCCGGCACGAATCTCAATCGGCACTTCCGGGCGAAGCAGAAACCACCCGTACAACAAGCCGATGATCAAACAGCCCACCAGGTTGACCGCCAGGGTCGCCGCATAAAAATGCTTCGGCCAATTGGCGCTGACCCAGGTGCTGGTGGCGAAACGCAATAATGTACCAGCGATGCCGGCCACGGACACGGCAAGAATCGTTCTGAGCACTACTTTCTCCGCTGTTTCGGACTGAGCCGGTCAAGTTGGGCAAGGTGATTGAGCTTTTCGCCGATCTTCAGCTCCAGGCCGCGGGGCACCGGCTGGTAAAACGGCTGCGGCTCAAGGTCATCCGGGAAGTAATCTTCGCCAGCCGCATAGGCGTCCGGTTCATCGTGGGCGTAGCGGTACTCATCGCCGTAGCCGAGTTGCTTCATCAGCTTGGTCGGCGCATTGCGCAGGTGCAGCGGCACTTCCAGGGAACCATGCTCGGCGGCAGCACGCAGGGCGGACTTGAAGCCCATGTACACCGCGTTGCTCTTCGGTGCGCAGGCCAGATAGGTGATGGCCTGCGCCACCGCCAACTCGCCTTCCGGGCTGCCCAGGCGTTCCTGCACTTCCCAGGCGGCCAGGCACAGGCTCAGCGCGCGCGGGTCGGCATTGCCGATGTCTTCGCTGGCCATGCGCACCACGCGCCGGGCGAGGTACAACGGGTCGCAACCGCCGTCGATCATCCGCGCAAACCAGTACAGCGCGCCGTCGGGGTTTGAGCCGCGCACAGACTTGTGCAGCGCGGAAATCTGGTCGTAGAACGCTTCGCCGCCCTTGTCGAAACGCCGGCGGGTGTCGCCCAACAGGCTCTGCAGCAAGTCGACGCCGATTTCGCTGCCATCCTCGGCCAGGTCGGAAGCGTTCTCCAGCAGATTGAGAAAACGTCGACCGTCGCCATCCGCAGCAGTCAGCAGGATCTTGAAGCCTTCCTCACTGACACTCAACTGGCGCTTGCCCAGGCCCTTGTCTTCGTTCAGCGCACGCTGCAAGAGCTTCTGCATCGCGGCTTCGTCGAGGCTCTTGAGCACATAGACACGCGCCCGGGACAGCAAGGCATTGTTCAGTTCAAAAGACGGGTTTTCGGTGGTGGCACCAATAAAGATCAGCGTGCCGTCTTCGACATACGGCAAGAACGCATCCTGCTGCGACTTGTTGAAGCGATGCACTTCGTCGACGAACAGGATGGTGCGCTTGCCGTACTGCCCGGCCTGCTGCTTGGCGACTTCCACCGCCTGGCGGATCTCCTTGACCCCGGCCAGCACCGCCGAGACCGTCTCGAAGTGTGCATCCGAGACTTTTGCCAGGAGCCGCGCCAGGGTGGTTTTACCCACGCCCGGCGGCCCCCAGAAAATCATCGAGTGCAGCGCACCCTGCTCAAGGGCCTCGCGCAAAGGCTTGCCGCGGGCGAGCAGGTGTTCCTGCCCGACGTACTCGTCCAGGTTGGTCGAGCGCAGGCGCGCCGCCAGAGGCTGAGCAATCGGGTCACTTCGAAACAGGTCCATGGGCAGCGTTTGAAACCTCTGGGCAGTTTATTCCTGGATCACGTCGGCACCCTTCGGGATGTCGAACTTGAACTTGGATGCCGGTACCGGCTGGTTGGCCTTGACCCCGGAGAACAGGATATCGGTGCGCTGGCCGACGCTGTCAACCAGGCGCATGTTGTTGATCACGCCGTTGCCAAACGACAGGGACAGCGTGTCAAAGAGCGTGTCCTTGGATTTCGGCTTAAGGGTGAATTCAATCACGTTGCTGGTCTGCTTGGAGGTAATGTCGAAGCTGTCGTTGATCTTCGACACATCGCCCGACAGCAACAGCGCTGGCGTCTGGTTCAGGCGCGGGTCGAGCTTCTTGATGGTCGCCTGCTCCAGGTCCGGGTCCCACAGGGTGACTTTTTGGCCGTCAGAGACGATGGTCTGCTCGGCCTTGCCTTCTGTGTGCCAGTAGAACAGCCCTGGGCGCTGCACAGCCATCTCGCCGGCGGTTTCCTGCAACTGGGTGCCACCGGCATCCAGCGTGAGCTGGGAGAAGCGCGCGGTCAGGGTCTGGGATTTGTCCAACAGGTTTTTCAGGCTGGCGACGGAAGCCGGGTCAGCATGAGCCGAAACAGCAGTCAGGGCCAATGCAGGCAACAACAGCATGCGGATAAGACGCATGGGAGTCCTCTTAGATTCGGTTGCAAGGCGTGCCGCGTGTTGCCACGCGGCACGTAATCAGTCACGCATCTGCGCTGGCGCAATCACTTCGCGCGAGCCGTTGGTGTTCATCGAGGTGACCACGCCGGCCATTTCCATGGCTTCGATCATGCGGGCAGCGCGGTTGTAGCCAATCTTCAGCTTGCGCTGTACGGCGGAGATCGAGGCGCGGCGGCTTTCAAGCACGAACTGCACCGCTTCGTCGTAGAGCGCATCGGTCTCGGCATCATCGTCGCCACCGCCGCTGCCACCGTCGAAGCCGCTGCCGGCCTCTTCGACGCCGGCGAGGATGTCGTCGTTGTATTCCGGGGCGCCACGCAGTTTCCAGGCTTCCACCACACGGTGCACCTCATCGTCGGAGACGAACGCGCCGTGGACACGGATCGGCAAACTGGTGCCCGGCGGCATGTAGAGCATGTCACCGTGGCCCAGCAGTTGCTCGGCGCCGCCCTGGTCGATGATGGTCCGGGAATCGATCTTGCTCGACACCTGGAACGCCATGCGGGTCGGGATGTTGGCCTTGATCAGGCCGGTGATCACGTCCACCGACGGACGCTGGGTCGCGAGGATCAAGTGGATCCCAGCGGCCCGCGCCTTCTGGGCGATACGGGCGATCAGCTCTTCGACCTTCTTGCCGACGATCATCATCATGTCGGCAAATTCGTCGACCACCACCACGATGGTCGGCAATTTGGTCAACAGCGGCGCTTCGTCGTGGATGCTTTCGCGCTTGTACAACGGGTCGGTCAGCGGCGTGCCGGCGTCCTGGGCTTCCTTGACCTTGGCGTTGAAGCCCGACAGGTTACGCACACCCATCTTCGCCATCAGCTTGTAGCGCCGTTCCATCTCGGCAACGCTCCAGCGCAGGGCGTTCGCCGCATCCTTCATGTCGGTCACCACCGGGCACAACAGGTGTGGAATGCCTTCGTAGATCGACAGCTCAAGCATTTTCGGGTCGATCATGATCAGCTTGGCGTCATCCGGGCCCGACTTGAACAGGATCGACAGGATCATCGCGTTCACACCCACCGACTTACCGGAACCGGTGGTACCGGCGACCAGCAAGTGAGGCATTTTCGCCAGGTCGGTGATCACCGGCTTGCCGCCGATGTCGTGGCCCAGGGCCAGGGTGACCGGCGACTTGAAGTTGTCGTACTCCGGGGTCGACAGCACTTCGGAGAAGCGCACGATCTGCCGGTCTTCGTTGGGAATCTCGATACCGACGGTGGTCTTGCCCGGAATCACTTCCACCACCCGCACGCTGGTCACGGCCAGCGAACGCGCCAGATCCTTGGCCAGGTTGGAAATGCGGCTGACCTTGACGCCGGCAGCCGGCTGGATTTCGTAGCGGGTAATCACCGGGCCCGGGTGGATCGAATCCACCGAGACTTCGACGCCGAATTCCTTGAGCTTGATTTCCAGCAGGTGGCCGACGGCCGCCAGGGATTCAGGGGAATAATTGAGCTGTTTCTTTTCCGCAGGATCAAGAATCGAGATCGGCGGCAAGGTGCCTTCCACGGCGCTGTCGACAAACAACGGCGCCTGTTTCTCTTTCTGCACGCGGTGGCTCGGCTCGGGGGCCTTCGGCGGCGCAGGGGCAATCACCGGCGGCACTTGCTTCTCGCGGTCCGACATGTGCTTGGTCAGGGCCTGCTCACGTTCGATCAGGCGTTCCTTGACCTTGGCCTGCTCACGCCGGTCCGGCGTGCTCGGGGCTACCACCTCGTTGACGCGGGTATCCACCTCGCGCAGTTGCGCAACCATGCGTTTGCGGTCCACCCGGGCCGACCACCAGCGATTGGCCGCGCCCTGGAACAGTTCGAGCAGGTCGAGGGTGATCTTGCCGGTCACGTCCATGACCTTGAACCAGGACAGGTCGGTAAACACGGTGAGGCCGAACAGGAACAGCGCAATAAACATCAGGGTGCTGCCCTGGATGTTCAGGGTCCTGCGGGCCAGATCGCCGAGGCTTTCGCCCAGAGCGCCGCCGGCACCGGCCGGCAGACCGGTAGGTGCATGGAAATGGATATGGGCCAGGGCCGCGCCGGACAACACCAGGAACACCAGGCCGATCAGGCGCCAGGAGAACAGCCAGCCGCTCCATTGCCACGGCTCGTGACGCTGGCGGAAGATCTGCCAGGTCTTGATGGCCAGCAGCAACGGGAAGATGTAAGCGAAGTAACCCAGCACCATGAACAGGATGTCGGCGCTGTAGGAACCGGCCGGACCACCGAAGTTCTGCACGTCTTCGATCTTGCTGTTGTGGCTCCAGCCTGGATCGTCCTTGCCATAGGTGAGCAAGGCCATCATCAGGAACAGGCACAGCGCGCCGATGGCGATCAGTGCACCTTCCTTGAGTCGGTAGTGCAGGTGCTGGCGCCAGGCGGGCACGACTGCGGCTTTAGGTGTTGCGGCGGATTTCTTCAAAACGGGTCTTTTCCTGCGCCTTTAGCGCGTCCATCTGTTGAATGACTGCAAAACACTGCCCAATCCGGGCAGGTAAAAAATGAACGAGTGCCAGTGGAGCTACTTTTAACACCCTGCTACTGATTCATGAAACGGCGATAACGCCCCAATGGCCGCATTGTACGGGTTTGTGTGCGCGATGCCACGCACTTGGCCCTACGTTACACAGCATAGCCAATGTTCAATTTCATAACGTTCAATTTGAGCATGCATTGTCTTTACTGACAAAGGCTTATGAGCTGTTTTTGCCAATCCAGGCTAGCTTACTGACCGACGTACGCGATTACGACCACGCCCCCGGCATAGAGTTGCAGAAACACCCGTTCATGCTTATCTGCACCGATCCCATGTTCGGGGTAGCCCCAGAGCGTTTCGTCGACAATAATCACAGTTCTTGCAACGGACAACATCGCCGTTACCGCCCTCCCCTTCCGTAAGCCTGGATGCCATGCTGACCTGGTTACAACGCAACACCCTGACCTTCCCACCGCTGGCCAAGGCCATGCGCGAACCCAATGGCCTGCTCGCGGCCGGTGGCGACCTGTCGGCCGACCGCCTGATCCAGGCCTACCGCCACGGCTGCTTTCCCTGGTTCTCGGAAGGCCAGCCCATCCTCTGGTGGTCGCCCGACCCACGCACCGTACTCTTCCCCGATGAGCTGCACGTTTCCCGCAGCCTCGGCAAATTGTTGCGCCAGCAGCGTTACACAGTGACCTTCGACCAGGACTTCGCTGCGGTCATCCAGGCGTGCGCGGCGCCGCGCAGTTATGCCGATGGCACCTGGATCACCGAAGCCATGCAGAACGCCTACCTGCAACTGCACCAGCGCGGCTATGCGCATTCGGTGGAGGTGTGGGACGCGGGCGAACTGGTGGGCGGCCTGTACGGCCTGGCGATGGGCCAGTTGTTTTTCGGCGAGTCCATGTTCAGTCGCGCCGACAACGCCTCGAAATACGGCTTTGCCACCCTGGTTCGGCAACTACAGGCCTGGGGCTTTGTGCTGATCGACTGCCAGATGCCCACCGATCACCTGCACAGCCTCGGCGCCCGCGCCATTCCCCGCAGCGACTTCGCCAACTACCTGCGCGACCATTTGGACCAAACCAGCTCTGCTCCGTGGGTTTCCTAGGCGACTTCCCCGCACCTGGCTTACACTTATTTCAAAGCTTATCCGAGGGTTGATCATGACCGAGCTGGCGCGTTTGAAGTTTTATGCCACTCAACCCCACTCATGCAGCTATCTGCCCGATGAGCAGGCCACCACGCTGTTCCTCGACCCCAGCCAGCCGATGGACGTGCATGTGTATGCCGATTTGTCGGAAATGGGCTTCCGGCGCAGCGGCGACCACCTTTACCGGCCGCACTGCCAGAACTGCAACGCCTGCGTACCGGCGCGCATCCCGGTGGCGCAGTTCCTGCCGGACCGCAACCAGAAACGCATCCTGAAGCGCAACGCCGACCTGACCGTTACCGCCACCAAACCCGGCTTCAGCGAAGAATATTTCGACCTTTACCAACGCTACATCGAACAGCGCCACGCCGACGGCGACATGTTCCCGCCCAGCCGCGACCAGTTTTCCACCTTCCTGGTGCGCGACCTGCCCTTCTCGCGCTTCTATGAGTTTCGGCTCGAGGGACGACTGGTGGCGGTCGCCGTGACTGACCTGCTGCCCAATGGCCTGTCGGCGGTCTACACCTTTTATGAGCCCGCCGAGGAACGGCGCAGCCTGGGACGCTTTGCGATCCTGTGGCAGATCGGTGAAGCCTTGCGCCTGGAATTGGAGGCGGTGTACCTCGGATACTGGATAAAAAACTGCAAAAAGATGAACTACAAGACCCAATATCGGCCCATTGAGCTGCTAATTAACCAAAGATGGGTCACGTTGAACTAGAACCTCTTGGCTTAAACACCCTTTTTCGGGCACAATGCACGCCGCTTTTGCCTGGCGCAGTTGCACCGGGCCATTCACTGGATACCGAGGGCTTTACTGCATGTCGAAAGAAGACAGCTTCGAAATGGAAGGCACTGTCGTCGACACCCTGCCCAACACCATGTTTCGTGTGGAGTTGGAAAATGGGCACGTCGTAACCGCGCATATCTCCGGCAAGATGCGCAAGAACTACATTCGTATTCTTACCGGTGACAAAGTGCGCGTCGAACTGACGCCCTATGACCTGAGCAAAGGGCGCATCACTTACCGCGCCCGTTAATCAAGTCAATACAAAACGCCCGGTTATGCCGGGCGTTTTTGTGTGCGCGCGATTTACCTGAAACCAGCAATCCCTTGTGGGAGCGGGCTTGCTCGCGAATGCGGCATATCAGTCACTGACTGTGTCGACTGGCACACCGCATTCGCGAGCAAGCCCGCTCCCACATTTGATCTGCATCGGTTTCAAGACAGCAAAAAGGCGCCTCTCGGCGCCTTTTTGTTTTGTTGCGTCAGCTATCAGGCCATTTCAGCCGTGGTTTCGAAGTCGAAGGTCAACTCGCCGTCCTTCAGATCGATATGCACCACGCCACCATGGTCTGCCAGTTCGCCGAACAGGATCTCTTCCGCCAGTGGGCGCTTGATCTTGTCCTGGATCAGGCGAGCCATTGGCCGAGCGCCCATTGCCGCGTCGTAGCCACCTTCCGCCAGCCAGTTGCGCGCCGCGTCCGAGACTTCCAGCTGCACGCGCTTGTCTTCCAACTGCGCCTGGAGCTCGGTGAGGAACTTGTCCACCACGCTTTTGATGACCTCATGGCTGAGGCGACCAAACTGGATGATGGTGTCCAGGCGGTTGCGGAATTCCGGCGTGAAACTCTTCTTGATCACTTCCATGGCGTCGGAAGAGTGATCCTGATGAGTAAAGCCAATGGAAGCCCGCGCGGCCGTTTCGGCACCGGCATTGGTGGTCATGATCACGATCACGTTGCGGAAGTCCGCCTTGCGCCCGTTGTTGTCGGTCAGGGTGCCGTGGTCCATGACCTGCAACAGCAGGTTGAAGACTTCCGGGTGCGCCTTCTCGATTTCATCGAGCAGCAGCACGCAATGTGGCTGCTTGGTGATCGCCTCGGTCAACAGGCCGCCCTGGTCGAAGCCGACATAGCCCGGAGGCGCACCGATCAGGCGCGACACGGTGTGACGCTCCATGTACTCGGACATGTCGAAACGCACCAGCTCGATCCCCATGGCCTTGGCCAATTGCCGCGCCGCTTCGGTCTTGCCGACGCCGGTAGGCCCGGCGAACAGGAACGAACCGACCGGCTTGTCCGGCGACTTGAGGCCAGCGCGGGACAGCTTGATCGCGGTGGACAGCGAGTCGATGGCTGCATCCTGACCAAACACGGTCAGCTTGAGGTCGCGCTCCAGGTTACGCAGCAGCTCCCGATCGGAGGTGTTGACGTGTTTTGGCGGAATCCGCGCGATCTTCGCCACGATATCCTCGACCTGAGGCACGTCGATGCGTTTCACACGCTTCTCTACCGGCTGCAGGCGCTGGTAGGCACCCGCCTCGTCGATCACGTCGATGGCCTTGTCCGGCATGTGCCGGTCATTGATGTAGCGCGATGCCAGCTCGGCGGCTGCACGCAGCGCCTCATCGGTGTACTCGATGCCATGGTGCGCTTCAAAGCGCCCCTTGAGCCCGCGCAGGATGCCAATGGTGTCTTCTACCGAAGGCTCGGACACATCCACTTTCTGGAAGCGGCGCGCCAGGGCACGGTCTTTTTCGAAGATCCCGCGGAATTCCTGGAACGTGGTCGAACCGATGCAACGGATATCGCCCGAAGACAGCAGCGGCTTGAGCAGGTTCGACGCATCCATCACGCCACCGGAAGCAGCACCGGCACCGATGATGGTGTGGATTTCGTCAATGAACAGGATCGCCTGCGGGCGTTTTTTCAGCTCGCCGAGCAACGCCTTGAAGCGCTTCTCGAAATCGCCACGGTACTTGGTCCCGGCGAGCAATGCGCCCAGGTCAAGGGAGTAGACGACGCTGTTGGCCAGCAGGTCGGGCACCTGGTTATCAACAATGCGTTTGGCCAGGCCTTCGGCAATCGCGGTTTTACCCACGCCTGCCTCACCGACCAACAACGGGTTGTTCTTGCGGCGACGCGCCAGGATCTGCGCCACGCGCTCAACTTCCAGCTCACGCCCCACCAGCGGATCGATCCGCCCCTGGCGCGCCAGTTCGTTGAGGTTGCTGGCATAAGCGTCCAGCGGGTTGCTCGAAGAAGAAGACTCACCGCCCTCGTCATCCTGCATATCCTGCTCACCTTCCGAGTGATCGCCATGCCCCGGCACCTTGGAAATGCCATGGGCGATGTAGTTGACGACATCAATACGGGCAACGCTTTGCTGCTTGAGCAGGAACACAGCCTGGCTTTCCTGCTCGCTGAAGATCGCCACGAGCACATTGGCCCCTGTGACTTCGCGCTTGCCGGAGCTCTGTACGTGGAAAACGGCACGCTGCAGTACCCGCTGGAAGCCCAGGGTTGGCTGGGTCTCGCGGTCCTCGTCATGAACGGGGATCAACGGCGTGGTGGAGTCGATAAACTCCTGCAGGTCATGCTTGAGTTTGTCGAGATTGGCACCACACGCACGCAGTACGGTGGCGGCAGCTTCGTTATCCAAAAGTGCCAGCAGCAGGTGTTCGACGGTCATGAATTCATGACGCTTCGAACGGGCCTCCTTGAAGGCAAGATTGAGGGTGACTTCGAGCTCGCGGTTTAACATAGCTTCACCTCATACCCAAGTGGTCGGAGTTAACCGTCCTTCTCGATTTCACAGAGTAGCGGATGCTGGCTTTCCCTGGCGTACTGGTTGACCTGCATGGCCTTTGTCTCGGCGATGTCGCGGGTAAACACTCCACATACTGCCCGTCCTTCTGTGTGAACGGCCAGCATTACCTTGGTCGCCAACTCGCGGTTCAGGTTAAAAAACACCTCGAGTACTTCGACGACGAAATCCATCGGTGTGTAGTCATCATTGAACAAAACCACCTTGTACATCGGCGGCGCCTGTAAAGCAGGCTTGGCCTCCTGGACAGCAATGCCTGCAGAACCGTCGTCGTCTTCTTGATGATCCGGGCGATCCTGATTGAATGTTAGTCGAATCTGGCTGATTGCATGCATGGAAAGAAAGGTTCGTCAGTGGTTCAAATACAGTGGTGGGGGCGACCTGTCAGAATTTCAACTCTGACCGACTGGTCGCCTTGACTATCGGCAAATCAGTGTTACAACCAATAGAACCCACAGTGGGTAAAAAAGGTCCGCGCAGTCAACCTTATTTATTCGGGTTAGGACGGATAAACTGGATGATACTCCAGTGATGGAGTCTGGTGCAGAGGGATATGGGCATGGCGAGCGGTAAGGTCAAGTGGTTCAACAATGCCAAGGGTTACGGCTTCATCAACGAAGACGACAAGACTGACGACCTATTTGCGCATTACTCGGCTATCCAAATGGATGGCTACAAGACACTAAAGGCAGGGCAACCGGTTTCCTTCGACATCATTCAGGGACCCAAGGGCTTGCACGCAGTGAATATCAGCGCTCCAGTCAGCGCCACTACCCCCAAAGAGGGCGTCGCTCAAAAATCAAAAAGACAACTGGCCTGATCAGCCACTGAGCAAACGCTCTAAAAAAAACCGGCCCATCAGGCCGGTTTTTTTACGCCTCCGTATCAGCTTACATATGCGAAATCAGCGCATCCCCGAACGCCGACGACGACAGCAACTTGGCGCCGTCCATCAAGCGGTGGAAGTCATAGGTCACGGTCTTGGCCGAAATGGCGCCGTTGGTGCCCTTGATGATCAGGTCGGCCGCTTCGGTCCAGCCCATGTGGCGCAACATCATTTCCGCCGACAGGATCAGCGAACCCGGGTTGACCTGGTCCTTGCCGGCATACTTCGGCGCAGTACCGTGGGTGGCTTCGAACATCGCCACGGTGTCGGACAGGTTGGCGCCCGGCGCAATACCGATACCGCCCACTTCCGCCGCCAGGGCGTCGGACAGATAGTCACCGTTAAGGTTAAGGGTGGCGATCACGTCGTATTCGGCCGGGCGCAGCAGGATCTGCTGGAGCATGGCGTCGGCAATGGCGTCCTTGACCACCACATTCTTGCCGGTGCGCGGGTTCTTGAATTGCATCCACGGGCCGCCATCCAACAGGGTCGCACCGAACTCTTCGGCCGCCACTTCGTAGGCCCATTCCTTGAAGGCACCTTCGGTGAACTTCATGATGTTGCCTTTGTGCACAATGGTCAGCGAGTCGCGGTCGTTATCCACGACATACTGCAAGGCCTTGCGCGCCAGGCGCTTGGTGCCTTCCAGGGACACCGGCTTGATGCCGATCCCGCAGTTCTGGTCGAAACGGATCTTGGTGACGCCCATCTCTTCCTTCAGGAACTTGATGACCTTGATCGCTTCCGGGGAGCCGGCTTTCCACTCGATGCCGGCGTAAATATCCTCGGAGTTCTCGCGGAAGATGGTCATGTCCACATCGCCTGGCTTCTTGACCGGGCTTGGCACGCCTTCGAACCAGCGCACCGGGCGCAGGCACACATAAAGGTCGAGCTGTTGGCGCAGGGCAACGTTCAGCGAACGGATACCGCCACCGACTGGGGTGGTCAGCGGGCCCTTGATGGAAACCACGTAGTCCTTGACCGCATCCAGGGTTTCCTGGGGCAGCCAGGTGTCCTGGTCGTAAACCTGGGTGGCCTTTTCGCCGGCATACACCTCCATCCAGGAGATTTTGCGCTTGCCGCCATAAGCCTTGTTAACAGCTGCATCGACCACCTTGATCATCACCGGGCTGATGTCGACGCCAATACCGTCACCCTCGATGAAGGGGATGATCGGGTTGTCAGGAACATTGAGAGAATGGTCTGCATTGACGGTGATTTTGTCGCCGACTGCCGGAACCTGAATCTTCTTGTATCCCATGCTGAACTCCATCTATGGATTGAACATCTGGCTGCGTTCGAGCCTACTCCAGATAAATGAGGACTGAAACCTCAGGCCCTGCACATTTGCGTCGAAAACAGCATATTTAGCGGCCTACAAGCTTGAAAGCAAAGGGAAAAGCGCCAATCTTGAGCACATCATGCGACTTTAGGCGCAACCCGCTGCCTGCGACCTTTAGACCAATGGACGACACACCTTTTGTATGAAGGCTCGGCGTAAGCATAGCGACCTATGTATAATGCCGCCGCTGACCAAAGAGTCACGACGGCCGACCGCTCTAGACAGACGCCCTCCGCCAGAAAAGCCGAGCTGCTACAGTAGCTCACCCGCTTGACGCTCGACTGATGCAACCCAACATCACCGCGAAGAAACTTCGACATTTCGCTCATGGATGACTTTGAACGAACGCGCTTTACCCGGCGCATCTCGAGTTTCTGCGCATGCTTTCAGCAAAGAAGAGAGTTAATCCGAATATGCCCACCCGCTCGAAGATCATCTACACCTTCACCGACGAAGCCCCAGCCCTCGCCACCTATTCACTGCTGCCTATCGTAGAGGCCTTCACCGCTTCCGCTGATATTGCCGTGGAAACCCGCGACATTTCCCTGGCCGCGCGCATCCTCGCAAGCTTCCCCGAGCAACTGGGCGCCAAGGCCGTGCCGGACCACCTCGCCGAACTGGGCGACCTGGCCGTTACCCCTGAAGCCAACATCATCAAGCTGCCGAACATCAGTGCCTCGACCCCTCAGCTGCAAGCTGCGATCAAGGAACTGCAGGCCCAGGGCTACGCCCTGCCGGACTACCCGGAAACCGTAACCACCGACGCGGAAAAAGAAACCCGTGCACGTTACGACAAGGTCAAGGGCAGCGCCGTGAACCCGGTACTGCGCGAAGGCAACTCCGACCGCCGCGCCCCGCTGTCGGTCAAGAACTACGCTCGCAAGCACCCGCACAAAATGGGTGCCTGGGCTGCCGACTCCAAGTCCCACGTTGCCCACATGAGCAACGGCGACTTCTACGGCAGCGAGAAAGCCGTTCAGATCGAAGGCGCTGATGCCGTCAAGATCGAACTGATCGCCAAGGACGGTACTGCTACCGTCCTGAAGGAAAAAACCAGCGTACAAGCTGGCGAGATCATCGACACCGCCGTGCTGAGCAAGAAAGCCCTGCGCAGCTTCATCGCCGCTGAAATCGAAGACGCCAAGAAACAAGGCGTGCTGCTGTCGGTTCACCTGAAAGCCACCATGATGAAGGTTTCCGACCCGATCATGTTCGGCCAGATCGTTGCCGAGTTCTATAAAGACGCGCTGGCCAAGCACGCTGTGGTGCTGGAGCAGATCGGCTTCAACCTGAACAACGGCATCGGCGACCTGTACGCTCGCATCAAGGCCCTGCCGGCCGATCAGCAAGCGCAGATCGAAGCCGACATCCAGGCGGTATACGCTGCTCGCCCTTCCCTGGCGATGGTCAACTCCGACAAAGGCATCACCAACCTGCACGTGCCGAGCGACGTCATCGTCGACGCATCGATGCCTGCCATGATCCGTGACTCCGGCAAGATGTGGGGCACCGACGGCCAGCTGCACGACACCAAGGCTGTGATCCCGGATCGCTGCTACGCCACTATCTACCAGGCAGTGATCGAAGACTGCAAGGCCAATGGCGCCTTCGACCCAACCACCATGGGCAGCGTGCCAAACGTTGGCCTGATGGCGAAAAAAGCCGAAGAGTACGGCTCCCACGACAAGACCTTCCAGATCAAGGCTGACGGCGTAGTCCGCGTCACCGACAGCAAGGGCAACCTGCTGATGGAACAGGCTGTTGAAGCCGGCGACATCTTCCGCATGTGCCAGACCAAAGACGCGCCGATCCAGGACTGGGTCAAACTGGCCGTCAACCGCGCCCGCGCCAGCAACACCCCGGCCATCTTCTGGCTGGACCCACAGCGCGCGCACGACGGCGTCGTGGTCGAGAAAGTTCAGGCTTACCTGAAAGACCACAACACCGAAGGCCTGGACATCCGCATCATGTCGCCGGTCGACGCGATGAAGTTCACCCTGGAGCGCACCCGCAAGGGCCTGGACACCATCTCGGTGACCGGCAACGTTCTGCGCGACTACCTGACCGACCTGTTCCCGATCATGGAACTGGGCACCAGCGCCAAGATGCTGTCGATCGTGCCACTGATGAACGGTGGCGGCCTGTTCGAAACCGGCGCTGGCGGCTCGGCTCCGAAGCATGTGCAGCAACTGGTTGAAGAGAACTTCCTGCGCTGGGATTCCCTGGGCGAGTTCCTGGCCCTGGCCGCATCCCTCGAGCATTTGGGTGTGACGTACAACAACCCGAAAGCCCTGGTGCTGTCCAAGACCCTGGACCAGGCCACCGGCCAGTTCCTCGACAACAACAAGTCGCCATCGCGCAAAGTCGGCAACATCGACAACCGCGGCAGCCACTTCTACCTGGCGCTGTACTGGGCTCAAGCCCTGGCGGCCCAGAGCGAAGACACTGCATTGCAAGCGCAGTTTGGCGAACTGGCCAAGACCCTGACCGCGAATGAGGCAACCATCGTTGCCGAGCTCAACGCTGTCCAGGGCAAGCCAGTGGACATCGGTGGCTACTACGCACCGAACGCCGAGCTGACCAGCAAGGCCATGCGCCCAAGCGCCACCCTCAACGCGGCAATCGCTGCGCTGGTGTAAGGTTGTAAGGATGCAAAGAAGCCCCGGCCCTGTGCCGGGGTTTCTGTTTCTGGACATGGCGCTTTTATTGAAGAAACCCAATCAAAATGTGGGAGCGGGCTTGCTCGCGAATGCGGTGGATCAGTCAATACCTCTTTAACTGACACGCCGTATTCGCGAGCAAGCCCGCTCCCACACTGAATGCAATCGCGCCTGAAGACAGCGTTACACCTTGAATCGAGGCACTTTATGACCTGGCTACCTCACATCACCGTCGCCACCATCGTCGAAGACAACGGCCGCTTCCTGATGGTCGAAGAACTCAAGGGCGGCCGCGCCGTGCTCAACCAGCCCGCCGGCCACCTCGACCCGAACGAAACCCTGACCGAGGCCGCCGTGCGCGAAACCCTCGAAGAGACCGGCTGGGACGTCGAAGCCACCGGGATTGTCGGGATTTACCTGTACACCGCTCCCAGCAATGGCGTGACCTATCAGCGCGTATGCTTCATCGCCAAGGCCCTGCAACACCACCCGGACTACCCACTGGACGACGGTATTCTGCGCGCCCGCTGGCTGACCCGTGACGAATTGATGGCCCTGCGCGAAGACTGGCGCAGCGAGCTGATCATCCGCTGCATCGACGATTATCTGGCCGGCCAGCGCCACAGCCTCGAATTGATCCGCCCTTCTCTTTAGCCTTGCAGACGCGAGCCTGCTAGAATCGCGTCCTTTTTAAAGACTCCCGTTGAAATCCTATGCGTGATCCAGCCCCTTCTGACACACAAAAGAAGCGCGTCATCGTCGGTATGTCCGGCGGCGTGGATTCTTCCGTTTCCGCCGTTCTGCTCATGGAGCAGGGTTATGAGGTGGAAGGCCTGTTCATGAAGAACTGGGAAGAAGACGATGGAACGGAATATTGCACCGCCATGGACGACCTGGCGGATGCCCAGGCCGTCTGCGACAAAATCGGCATCAAGCTGCACACCGCCAACTTCGCCGCCGAGTACTGGGACAACGTGTTCGAGCACTTCCTGGCCGAATACAAGGCCGGCCGCACGCCGAACCCGGACATCCTGTGTAACCGCGAGATCAAGTTCAAGGCGTTCCTCGACTACGCGATGATCCTCGGTGCCGATCTGATTGCTACTGGCCACTACGTGCGCCGTCGCGACATCGATGGCCGCACCGAACTGCTCAAGGGCCTGGACGCCAACAAGGACCAGAGCTACTTCCTGCACGCCGTCGGCGGCGAACAGATCGCCAAGACACTGTTCCCGGTGGGCGAGCTGGAAAAGCCCGAAGTGCGCGCCATTGCCGAGAAACACGGCCTGGCCACCGCCAAGAAGAAGGATTCCACCGGGATCTGCTTTATCGGCGAGCGCCGTTTCAGCGACTTCCTCAAGCAGTACCTGCCGGCGCAACCGGGCGAGATCAAGACCACCGAAGGCGAGATCATCGGCCGTCACCACGGCTTGATGTACCACACCATCGGCCAGCGCCAGGGCCTGGGCATCGGCGGCTTGAAAGACGCCGGCGAAGAGCCGTGGTACGTGCTGGTCAAGGACCTGGAGCACAACGAGCTGATCGTGGGCCAGGGCAATGACCACCCATGGCTGTTCTCCCGCGCCCTGCTGGCCTCGGACATCTACTGGGTCAACCCGGTGGACCTCAGCAGCCCGCGCCGCCTGACGGCCAAAGTGCGCTATCGCCAGAGCGACCAGCCCTGCACGCTGGAAAAAACCGCCACCGGCTATCGCGCCACCTTCGACGACCCGCAGCGCGCCGTAACGCCCGGCCAATCGGTAGTGTTCTATGACGGAGAGATTTGCCTGGGGGGCGGTGTGATCGAAGTTGCCGAACCCTGGAGCAGCCAGGCATGAGCCCGACCCAGGAGCAACTGACGGCACTGGGCGGCGTGTTTCTCGCCGCGGTGCTGGTGGACAAGATCGCCAAGACCGGCCAGGTCACCGAGGCAGGCCTGACCTGCATGCTCGGCAGCCTGCTGATCCGCGACCCGAAGGACACCCTGGAAGTGTACGGCGGCGACGACCTGGCCCTGCGCGAAGGTTATCGCGCACTGGTCGGCGCCCTCGAGCGCGACCCAAGCACCTTGCAGCGCGAGCCGCTGCGCTACGCCCTGTCGATGCTCGGCCTGGAGCGCCAATTGGCCAAGCGCGACGACCTGCTGGACACCATCGGCAAGCGCCTGCCGCAGATCCAGTCCCAGGTCGAGCATTTTGGCCCGGCCCACGAAAACGTGATCGCAGCCTGTGGCGCCCTGTACCAGGACACCCTGAGCACCTTGCGCCAGCGGATCCAGGTGCACGGCGATATGCGCAACCTGCAACAACCAAACAACGCCTCGAAAATCCGCGCCCTGCTGTTGGCCGGTATTCGTTCGGCGCGGTTATGGCGCCAATTGGGCGGTCATCGCTGGCAGTTGGTGGTCAGCCGACGCAAATTGCTGAAAGAGCTTTACCCGTTGATGCGCAACGAATAAGTCGCAGCAACCGATTTTTTATAGCCCCACGCGTAATACGCCGGTCAGTTGGCAACGGACCGGCGGATTTTTTCATGTATGATACGCGCCCCATTTCGTTGCCCGACTGTCCGAGAACACCCCATGCAGCTTTCTTCGCTCACTGCGGTTTCCCCTGTTGACGGCCGCTACGCCGGCAAAACCCAGGCCCTGCGCCCTATTTTCAGCGAATACGGCTTGATCCGTGCTCGTGTTCTGGTTGAAGTGCGCTGGCTCCAGCGCCTGGCCGCTCACCCTGGCATCAGCGAAGTGCCGGCGTTCTCTGCCGAAGCCAACGCTGTGCTGAACGCCCTGGCGGAAAACTTCGCTCTGGAGCACGCCGAGCGTGTCAAAGAGATCGAGCGCACCACCAACCACGACGTTAAAGCCATCGAATACCTGCTCAAAGAGCAAGCGGCCAAGCTGCCGGAACTGGCCAAGGTCAGCGAGTTCATCCACTTTGCCTGCACCAGCGAGGACATCAACAACCTGTCCCACGCCCTGATGCTGCGCGAAGGCCGTGATGACGTGATGCTGCCACTGATGCGCCAGACTGCCGACGCCATCCGCGAACTGGCGATCCGTTTCGCCGACGTTCCGATGCTGTCGCGCACCCACGGCCAGCCGGCTTCGCCGACCACCCTGGGTAAAGAACTGGCCAACGTGGTGTACCGCCTGGAGCGCCAGATCGCTCAAGTCGCGGCCGTACCGCTGCTGGGCAAGATCAACGGCGCCGTAGGCAACTACAACGCCCACCTGTCAGCCTATCCTGAGATCGACTGGGAAGAAAACGCCCGCGCCTTCATCGAAGACGAACTGGGCCTGGGTTTCAACCCGTACACCACGCAAATCGAACCCCACGACTACATCGCCGAGCTGTTCGACGCGATTGCGCGCTTCAACACCATCCTGATCGACTTCGATCGCGATATCTGGGGCTACATCTCCCTGGGCTACTTCAAGCAGCGCACCATTGCCGGCGAAATCGGTTCATCGACCATGCCGCACAAGGTCAACCCGATCGACTTCGAAAACTCCGAAGGCAACCTCGGGATCGCCAACGCCCTGTTCCAGCACCTGGCCAGCAAGTTGCCAATCTCCCGCTGGCAGCGCGACCTGACCGACTCCACCGTACTGCGCAACCTCGGCGTGGGCTTCGCCCACAGCGTGATCGCGTACGAAGCCAGCCTCAAAGGCATCAGCAAACTGGAGCTCAACGAGCAGAAGATCGCCGCCGACCTGGACGCTTGCTGGGAAGTCCTGGCCGAGCCGATCCAGACCGTGATGCGCCGCTATAACATCGAAAACCCGTACGAGAAGCTCAAAGAGCTGACCCGCGGCAAGGGCATCACCTCCGAAGCGCTGCAAACTTTCATTGACGGCCTGGACATGCCAGCCGCCGCCAAGGCCGAGCTGAAACTGCTCACCCCGGCCAACTACATCGGCAACGCTGTGGCTCAAGCCAAACGCATCTGATAGAAGCTTGACCCCTTGAGACGCCCGGCAGCGCCGGGCGTTTTTATTCCCGTCTGAAAAGTGCTTTTTTTCAATAGGTTACACATGAATCCTGACATTCCTCTTCAACTTCTGGGCGGCATCACGGCACGGGAATTCCTGCGCGACTACTGGCAGAAAAAACCCCTGCTGATCCGCCAGGCCATCCCTGACTTCGAAAGCCCGATCGACGCCGACGAACTGGCCGGCCTGGCGCTGGAAGAAGAAGTCGAGTCGCGCCTAATCATCGAACACGGCGAACGCCCGTGGGAGTTGCGCCGCGGCCCGTTCGCCGAAGATGCCTTCAGCACCCTGCCCGAGCGCGAGTGGACCCTGCTGGTGCAGGCGGTCGACCAGTTCGTGCCGGAAGTGGCCGAACTGCTGGAAAACTTCCGCTTCCTGCCAAGCTGGCGCATTGACGATGTGATGATCAGCTACGCCGCCCCGGGTGGCAGCGTGGGCCCGCACTTCGACAACTACGACGTGTTCCTGCTGCAAGGTTCCGGCAAGCGCAACTGGAAGATCGGCCAGATGTGCAACTCCGAAAGCCCGCTGCTGCAACACGCGGACCTGCGCATCCTCGCTGAATTCGAAGAGACCGCCGAATGGGTGCTGGAACCGGGCGACATGCTCTACCTGCCGCCCCGCCTGGCCCACTGCGGCGTGGCCGTGGATGATTGCATGACCTACTCCGTAGGCTTCCGCGCCCCGAGCGCCGCTGAAGTGCTGACCCACTTCACCGACTTCCTCAGCCAGTACCTGACTGACGAAGAGCGCTACACCGACGCCGATGCCCAGCCGGTCAGCGACCCGCACCAGATCCAGGGCGACGCCCTCGACCGCCTGAAAAGCCTGTTGGCCGAGCACATGAGCGACGAGCGCATGCTGCTGACCTGGTTCGGCCAGTTCATGACCGAGCCGCGCTACCCGGAACTGGTCGCCGGCCCGGAAGTGGAAGAAGAAGACCTGCTGGGCAGCCTGGAAAACGGCGCCGTGCTGATCCGCAACCCGAGCGCCCGCCTGGCCTGGTCCGAAGTCGACGACGACCTGCTGCTGTTCGCCAGCGGCCAGAGCCGCCTGTTGCCGGGCAAGCTGCGGGAACTGCTGAAGCTGGTGTGCGCCGCCGACGCCCTGCACATCGACAACCTCGGCCCATGGCTGGCGGATGAAGATGGCTGCGCCCTGCTGTGGGAACTGGTCAAGCAAGGAAGCCTGGGGTTTGCCGATGAATAAGATTCACGTAAGTGTCGCGGACTGGCAAAAGGATATCGCCGAGATACGGCGCATTCGTGAAGCGGTATTTATCGCTGAACAATCGGTTCCACCGGAGCTGGAATGGGATGCAGACGACGCGAGTGCCGTGCATTTCCTGGCGTTCGAAGGCGACTTTCCCATCGGTACTGCACGCCTGCTGCCTACCGGCGAGATCGGCCGCGTGTCGGTTCTCAAAGACTGGCGCGGCCTGAAGGTCGGCGACAAGCTGATGGAAGCGGTGATCGGCGTGGCCGAGAAACGCGGCCAGACCCGGCAGATCCTCAGTGCACAGGTCCATGCGGCGCCGTTTTATGAGCGCCTGGGCTTCAAGATTGTCAGCGATGAGTTCCTGGAAGTCGGGATTCCTCACGTTGATATGGTGCGCGAGGGCTGATCCGAGACCGCGCCGCGCCCTTCGCAGGCAAGCCAGCTCCCACATTCGATCCAGTACATCCTTTGGAATGAGGTCAAATGTGGGAGCGGGCTTGCTCGCGAAGGCGCCATCAGCAACACCTCAAAAGGCCCTGCCATCCCCCGATGCCAGGGCCTTTTGCCGTCCAGGATTCAACTTGCACCCCGCCAGGCCGACAAACTGGCAATATCTAGCCTAAATGACTCGCAGAGATAACGGACATGTCCCTACGCACCCTGCTCACCCTGTTGCTCCTGGCCACCAGTTTCTCGGTGATGGCCGCCACCGAAGTCGTGCCCCTGAGCAACCGCACCAGCGCCGACCTGCTGCCGGTGGCGCAGAACTTTATCGGCAAGGACGGCACCGTCAGCGCCTACGGCAACCAACTGATCGTGAATGCCGAGCCCGACAAGATCCAGGGCCTGCGCGCCCTGCTCGCGCAACTGGACACGCCTTCCAAGCGCCTGCTGATCACCGTCGACACCAACGAAAACAACCAGCAGAGCAACGGCAACAATCAAACCCAGGTCATCACCTACAGCACCGAGAGCCGTGACGGCGGGATCCAGCAGATCCAGGCCAGCGAAGGCGTGCCCGCGCTGATCCAGGTCGGCCAGAGCGTGCCCCTCACCACCACCCAGCCCGATGCCTACGGCCGCCCGCAGAACCAGACCCAGTATCGCAACGTAACCCAGGGTTTCTACGTGACGGCCAGCGTCACCGGCGAGACCGTTCACCTGAGCATCAGTACCAATCGTGACCGCATGAGCCAGGAACGTCCCGATGTAGTGAACGTGCAAAGTACCGACACAACTGTCAGCGGACGCCTGGGCGAGTGGATCACCCTGGCCGGGATCAACCGCCAGACCCAGGCCGACAAAAGCACTACAACCCGCAGCTACTCTACTCAAGGGCGCGATGACCTGACATTGCGGGTCAAAGTCGACACGCTGAACTGAAGCACCAAAAACTGACTGGCGAGTCGTATTAGACTAAAGATGTAGTGCTTGAAAAAAAGCACTACAAAACATTTGACGATCCAAAAAAGCATGGGCATGATGGCCTCGCTCCCGCTAATCAGGGGCCCTGGCAAGGGCCTTCGGATCGTCGCTCAAAGCCACCCACCTGAGCCGATTCGTGTCTGTACCGCCCACAAGGTGTGTTTGACGAGGTTGCGACTGGAACGAAGTTGTCCCGAGGGACGGAAGCTAACCAGGTAACCCGGCAACACACTGATGGATCGTACAAAGGCCCACGACGCCCGAAGACTGTTCGCAGTTCGCCCTTACCTGCTCAACTCCCCCTTGAGCCACTCGTTCATCCCGTCGCCTTCCCCGCCGAGCCTGACTTGACCGCCTAAGCTTCTGGTCAGCGAGCAGCCATAACCACGCACTGATTACGTGGCTGGCAAATGGAATTTTCCACCTAGACCTATGCGACGAGGTTTTTCCCCATGGCACTGACACGCGAACAGCAAATTGCAGCCCTTGAAAAAGACTGGGCTGAAAACCCACGCTGGAAAGGCGTGACCCGCGCTTATTCCGCTGCTGACGTCGTCCGCCTGCGTGGCTCGGTTCAACCTGAGCACACCTTTGCAAAACTCGGCGCCGAGAAGCTGTGGAAGCTGGTCACCCAGGGTGCCAAGCCGTCCTTCCGTCCCGAAAAAGATTTCGTCAACTGCATGGGCGCCCTGACTGGCGGCCAAGCGGTTCAACAGGTCAAAGCCGGTATCCAGGCGATCTACCTGTCTGGCTGGCAAGTGGCAGCGGACAACAACTCCGCTGAATCCATGTACCCCGACCAATCGCTGTACCCGGTGGACTCCGTGCCAACCGTGGTCAAGCGCATCAACAACTCGTTCCGCCGTGCCGACCAGATCCAGTGGAAAGCCGGTAAAGGCCCGGGCGATGAAGGCTACATCGACTACTTCGCACCGATCGTTGCAGACGCTGAAGCCGGTTTCGGTGGCGTACTGAACGCCTACGAGCTGATGAAGAGCATGATCGAGGCAGGCGCTGCCGGCGTTCACTTCGAAGACCAGCTGGCTTCGGTGAAGAAATGCGGCCACATGGGCGGCAAGGTACTGGTTCCAACCCAGGAAGCTGTTCAAAAGCTGACGGCTGCTCGTCTGGCTGCTGACGTTGCTGGCACTCCGACCATCATCCTGGCCCGTACCGATGCCAACGCGGCTGATTTGCTGACCTCGGATTGCGACCCGTACGACCAGCCGTTCGTGACTGGCGAACGTACCCAGGAAGGTTTCTATAAAGTGCGCGCCGGTCTCGACCAGGCGATCGCTCGTGGCCTGGCCTACGCGCCGTACGCCGACCTGATCTGGTGCGAAACTGCCAAGCCGGACCTGGACGAAGCCCGCCGCTTTGCCGAAGCCATCAAGAAGGAATACCCGGATCAACTGCTGTCCTACAACTGCTCGCCTTCCTTCAACTGGAAGAAGAACCTGGACGACGCGACCATCGCCAAGTTCCAGCGTGAACTGTCTGCCATGGGCTACAAGCACCAATTCATCACCCTGGCCGGCATTCACAACATGTGGCACAGCATGTTCAACCTGGCGCACGACTACGCCCGCAACGACATGACTGCCTACGTGAAGCTGCAGGAACAAGAGTTCGCTGATGCTGCCAAGGGTTACACCTTTGTGGCGCACCAGCAGGAAGTGGGCACCGGCTACTTCGACGACATGACCACCGTGATCCAGGGCGGCACCTCGTCCGTGACTGCGCTGACCGGTTCGACCGAAGAAGAGCAGTTCCACTAAGTACTGAGTACACGGCCACTGCGGCCCCACGGAAGACCTAACCGCAGTGCCGCACGATCTGACGCCCCGACTGGTTCGGGGCGTTTTTTTTGCACTGATGAAACCCTGCCTGACACAACACAGATCAAAATGTGGGAGCGGGCTTGCTCGCGAATGCGGTGTATCAGTCAACAGATTCATTGGCTGACCCACTGCATTCGCGAGCAAGCCCGCTCCCACAAGGGGAATGTGTGCATTCTGAAAATTTGTGCAAAACATTGATCTAGAGCGGTATCTGCATCAACCAGATCGGTTAAAAGATCTCCGTCAGCAACTAAGCGACAATCTAGCAAGTAACGGCAACTTCCCCCGCCACACGAGAAACATTCGCTTAAACCCCACGCAAACAATATTCATTATCATTTAGAGCATGAAAACTTCTTTACCGGTTAAACAAAACACAATTCGTGAAAAGCCCGCTAATGCCCGCAGCACAAGGGCTACAGCCCCAAGAAGGTGCACTATGTGCTTATTCCATCGAATAATTTCGCTATAGGAATTTTACTTGCCCGGTGTTTAGCCATAAAATCACCGCGATTGATTGCGCTGCGACATATCGTCACTGCATCGTTACTTTTTCGAGCTCAGAGACCTTTGCTCTCTGTTAAGGATTTCCAGCATGACCGAAGCGACAGGACTCATGGCCCACAACTGGGGCTTTGCCATTTTCCTCCTCGGTGTAGTCGGCCTTTGCGCCTTCATGCTCGGCGTCTCCAGCCTCCTCGGGTCAAAAGCCTGGGGCCGCAGCAAAAACGAACCGTTCGAGTCCGGCATGCTACCTACAGGTGGCGCCCGCTTGCGGCTCTCAGCCAAATTCTATCTGGTCGCGATGCTCTTCGTGATCTTCGACATCGAAGCCCTTTTTCTCTTTGCCTGGTCTGTGTCCGTCCGCGAAAGCGGCTGGACCGGATTCGTCGAAGCCCTCGTTTTCATAGCAATTCTGTTGGCAGGCCTTGTCTACCTATTTCGAGTGGGCGCCCTTGACTGGGCTCCGGAAGCTCGTCGCAAGCGGCAAGCGAAGCTGAAACAATGAGGCTTTGGCGATGCAATACAATCTCACCAGGATCGACCCGGATGCTCCTAACGAGCAGTACCCAATCGGCGAACGGGAAACCGTTTCCGACCCGTTAGAAGACCAAGTCCACAAAAACATCTACATGGGCAAGCTGGAAGACGTGCTGAGTGGTGCGGTCAACTGGGGACGTAAGAACTCCCTGTGGCCGTACAACTTCGGTCTGTCCTGCTGCTACGTGGAAATGACCACCGCCTTCACGGCGCCCCACGACATCGCGCGCTTTGGCGCCGAAGTTATCCGGGCATCGCCGCGTCAGGCGGATTTCATGGTTATCGCCGGTACCTGCTTTATCAAGATGGCGCCGATCATTCAGCGTCTCTACGAGCAAATGCTCGAGCCAAAGTGGGTTATCTCCATGGGTTCGTGCGCCAACTCCGGTGGCATGTACGACATCTACTCCGTGGTTCAGGGGGTGGACAAGTTCCTGCCCGTGGACGTCTACGTGCCTGGCTGCCCGCCCCGCCCTGAAGCATTTCTGCAAGGCTTGATGCTGTTGCAGGAATCGATTGGCAAGGAGCGTCGCCCACTTTCCTGGGTTGTCGGAGATCAAGGCGTATACCGCGCCGAGATGCCGTCACAAAAGGAACAGCGCCGCGAACAGCGTATTCAGGTAACCAACCTGCGCAGCCCCGACGAAGTCTGATCCAGAACCGCTTCTTTTATAGAACGAAAACCTGGCTTCATTCTTTACGTTGACCGAAAGCGATAAAAAACCATGACTACAGGCAGTGCTCTGTACATCCCGCCTTATAAGGCAGACGACCAGGATGTGGTCGTCGAACTCAACAACCGTTTTGGCCCTGACGCCTTCACCGCCCAGGCCACACGCACCGGCATGCCGGTGCTGTGGGTGGCGCGTGCCAGGCTCGTCGAAGTCCTGAGCTTCCTGCGCAACCTGCCCAAGCCGTACGTCATGCTCTATGACCTGCATGGCGTGGACGAGCGCCTGCGCACCAAGCGCCAGGGGCTGCCGAGCGGCGCCGACTTCACCGTGTTCTACCACTTGATGTCGCTGGAACGTAACAGCGACGTGATGATCAAGGTGGCCCTCTCCGAGAGCGACCTGAGCGTTCCGACCGTGACCGGTATCTGGCCTAACGCCAACTGGTACGAGCGTGAAGTGTGGGACATGTTCGGCATCGATTTCCCGGGCCACCCGCACCTGTCGCGCATCATGATGCCGCCGACCTGGGAAGGTCACCCGCTGCGCAAGGACTTCCCTGCCCGCGCCACCGAATTCGATCCATTCAGCCTGACCCTCGCCAAGCAACAGCTTGAAGAAGAGGCTGCGCGCTTCCGTCCGGAAGACTGGGGCATGAAGCGCTCCGGCACCAACGAGGACTACATGTTCCTCAACCTGGGCCCGAACCACCCTTCGGCTCACGGTGCCTTCCGCATCATCCTGCAACTGGACGGCGAAGAAATCGTCGACTGCGTACCGGACATCGGCTACCACCACCGTGGTGCCGAGAAGATGGCCGAGCGTCAGTCGTGGCACAGCTTCATCCCGTACACCGACCGTATCGACTACCTCGGCGGCGTGATGAACAACCTGCCGTACGTGCTCTCGGTCGAGAAGCTGGCCGGCATCAAGGTGCCGGACAAGGTCGACACCATCCGCATCATGATGGCCGAGTTCTTCCGGATCACCAGCCACCTGCTGTTCCTGGGTACCTATATCCAGGACGTCGGCGCCATGACCCCGGTGTTCTTCACCTTCACCGACCGTCAGCGTGCGTACAAGGTCATCGAAGCCATCACCGGTTTCCGCCTGCACCCGGCCTGGTACCGCATCGGCGGCGTCGCCCACGACCTGCCGCGTGGCTGGGAACGCCTGGTCAAGGAATTCATCGACTGGATGCCCAAGCGTCTGGACGAATACCAGAAAGCCGCCCTGGACAACAGCATCCTCAAGGGCCGGACCATCGGCGTCGCCCAGTACAACACCAAAGAGGCCCTGGAATGGGGCGTCACCGGTGCTGGCCTGCGTTCCACCGGTTGCGATTTCGACCTGCGTAAAGCACGCCCGTACTCCGGCTACCAGAACTTCGAATTCGAAGTGCCGCTGGCGGCCAACGGCGATGCCTACGACCGCTGCATCGTGCGCGTCGAAGAAATGCGCCAGAGCCTGAAGATCATCGAACAGTGCATGCGCAACATGCCGGAAGGCCCGTACAAGGCGGATCACCCGCTGACCACGCCGCCGCCGAAAGAGCGCACGCTGCAACACATCGAAACCCTGATCACGCACTTCCTGCAAGTTTCGTGGGGCCCGGTAATGCCGGCCAACGAATCCTTCCAGATGATCGAAGCGACCAAGGGTATCAACAGTTATTACCTGACGAGCGATGGCGGCACCATGAGCTACCGCACCCGGATTCGTACGCCAAGCTTCCCGCACCTGCAGCAGATCCCTTCGGTGATCAAAGGTGAAATGGTCGCGGACTTGATTGCGTACCTGGGTAGTATCGATTTCGTTATGGCCGACGTGGACCGCTAAGCATGAATAGCACGCTTATCCAGACAGACCGTTTCACCTTGAGTGAAACCGAGCGCTCGGCCATCGAGCACGAGCTGCATCACTACGAAGACCCGCGCGCGGCGTCGATCGAAGCCTTGAAGATCGTCCAGAAGGAACGTGGCTGGGTGCCGGACGGCGCCCTCTACGCCATCGGCGAGATCCTCGGCATCCCCGCCAGCGACGTTGAAGGCGTGGCGACGTTCTACAGCCAGATCTTCCGCCAGCCGGTCGGCCGCCACATCATTCGCGTGTGCGACAGCATGGTCTGCTACATCGGTGGCCACGAGTCCGTGGTCAGCGAGATCCAGAGCAAGCTGGGCATCGGCCTGGGCCAAACCACTCCGGACGGGCGCTTCACGCTGCTGCCGGTGTGCTGCCTGGGCAACTGTGACAAGGCGCCGGCGTTGATGATCGACGACGACACATTCGGCGACGTGCAGCCTGCTGGCGTCACCCAATTGCTCGAGGGCTACCCATGACCCTGACTTCCTTCGGTCCTGCCAACCGCATCAAGCGGTCGGCCGAGACTCACCCGCTGACCTGGCGCCTGCGTGACGACGGCGAGCCTGTATGGCTTGACGAGTACCAGGCCAAGAACGGTTACGCGGCCGCGCGCAAAGCCTTTGCCGACATGGCCCAGGACGACATCGTCCAGACCGTGAAGGACGCAGGCCTTAAGGGCCGCGGCGGTGCAGGCTTCCCCACGGGTGTCAAGTGGGGCCTGATGCCGAAAGACGAATCCATCAACATCCGCTACCTGCTGTGCAACGCGGATGAAATGGAGCCGAACACCTGGAAAGACCGCATGCTGATGGAGCAACTGCCCCATCTGCTGATCGAAGGCATGCTGATCAGTGCCCGCGCGCTGAAAACCTACCGCGGCTACATCTTCCTGCGTGGCGAATACACCACCGCCGCCAAGCACCTGAACCGTGCCGTGGAAGAAGCCAAGGCCGCTGGCCTGCTGGGCAAGAACATCCTTGGTTCGGGTTTCGACTTCGAACTGTTCGTGCACACCGGCGCAGGGCGTTATATCTGCGGTGAAGAAACCGCACTGATCAACTCCCTCGAAGGCCGCCGCGCCAACCCGCGTTCCAAGCCGCCCTTCCCTGCCGCCGTGGGCGTGTGGGGCAAGCCGACCTGCGTGAACAACGTTGAAACCCTGTGCAACGTGCCGGCAATCATCGGCGACGGCGTGGAGTGGTACAAATCGTTGGCCCGCGAAGGCAGCGAAGACATGGGCACCAAGCTCATGGGCTTCTCCGGCAAGGTCAAGAACCCGGGCCTGTGGGAACTGCCTTTCGGCGTGACCGCACGCGAGCTGTTCGAGGACTACGCCGGCGGCATGCGCGATGGCTACACCCTCAAGGCCTGGCAGCCAGGCGGCGCCGGTACCGGCTTCCTGTTGCCAGAACACCTGGACGCTCAAATGTACGCCGGCGGCATCGGCAAGGTGGGCACCCGTATGGGTACCGGCCTGGCCATGGCCGTGGACAACACCGTGAACATGGTGTCGTTGCTGCGCAACATGGAGCAATTCTTCTCCCGCGAATCCTGTGGCTTCTGCACCCCGTGCCGCGACGGTTTGCCATGGAGCGTCAAGCTGCTGATGGCCCTGGAAAACGGCGAAGGCCGCGAGGGCGACATCGAGACCCTGCTGGGTCTGGTCGGTTTCCTCGGCCCAGGCAAGACCTTCTGTGCTCACGCACCGGGCGCCGTGGAGCCATTGGGCAGCGCGATCAAATACTTCCGCTCGGAGTTCGAAGCCGGCATCGCGCCTACCAGCGCCGCCGTCCCGCCTCTGGCAAGGCCGATCGTAGTCGGCGCGTAACGCTTAAAAAGGCGAAGGGTCCGTGCCCTTCGCTTTCTCATGTGCTGACGCCTTCAAGGCTGTGTTGATGCACATGAATAACAAGATTCCATTAGCCACGCCCGCTGACACCGGGCCAACGAAGAACTTTGAACCATGGCCACTATCCACGTAGACGGCAAAGAGCTCGAAGTCGATGGGGCAGACAACCTGTTACAGGCGTGTCTGTCGCTAGGCCTCGACATTCCATATTTCTGCTGGCACCCCGCCCTTGGCAGCGTTGGCGCTTGCCGCCAGTGCGCGGTCAAGCAGTACACCGACGAGAACGACACCCGTGGTCGTATCGTCATGTCCTGCATGACCCCTGCCACCGACGGCAGCTGGATCTCCATCGAAGACGAAGAAGCGAAAGTGTTTCGCGCCAGCGTCGTCGAATGGCTGATGACCAACCACCCGCACGACTGCCCTGTGTGTGAGGAAGGCGGCCACTGCCACCTGCAAGACATGACCGTGATGACCGGCCACAACGAGCGCCGGTATCGCTTCACCAAGCGTACTCACCAGAACCAGCAACTGGGCCCGTTCATCTCCCACGAGATGAACCGCTGCATCGCTTGCTACCGCTGCGTGCGCTTCTATAAGGACTACGCCGGCGGTACCGACCTCGGTGTGTTTGGCGCCCACGACAACGTGTACTTCGGTCGCGTTGAAGACGGCACCCTCGAAAGTGAATTCTCCGGCAACCTCACCGAGGTCTGCCCGACCGGTGTGTTCACCGACAAGACTCACTCCGAGCGCTACAACCGCAAGTGGGACATGCAGTTCTCGCCGAGCATCTGCCATGGCTGCTCCAGCGGTTGCAACATCTCCCCGGGTGAGCGCTACGGCGAACTGCGTCGGATCGAAAACCGCTTCAACGGTTCGGTCAACCAGTACTTCCTGTGCGACCGTGGCCGTTTCGGCTACGGCTACGTCAACCGCGAAGACCGCCCGCGTCAGCCACTGCTGGCCGACGGCGCCAAGCTGAGCCTCGACGAAGCACTGGATAAAGCCGCTGACCTGCTGCGCGGTCGCAACATCGTCGGTATCGGTTCGCCCCGCGCCAGCCTCGAAAGCAACTACGCGTTGCGCGAACTGGTGGGTGCCGAGCACTTCTACTCGGGTATCGAAGCCGGTGAACTGGAGCGCATCCGCCTCGTGCTGCAAGTCTTGAACGACAGCCCGCTGCCGGTTCCGAACATGCGCGACATCGAAGACCATGACGCGATCTTCGTCCTCGGTGAAGACCTGACCCAGACCGCTGCCCGTGTCGCCCTGTCCCTGCGCCAGTCGGTAAAAGGCAAGGCCGAAGACATGGCCGACGCCATGCGCGTCCAGCCATGGCTCGACGCTGCGGTGAAAAACATCGGCCAGCACGCGCTGAACCCGCTGTTTATCGCCAGCCTGACCGCCACCAAGCTCGACGACATCGCAGAAGAATGCGTACACGCCGCGCCTGACGACCTGGCCCGCATCGGTTTCGCCGTGGCCCACGCCCTCGACGCCAGCGCGCCTGCCGTAGAAGGCCTGGACGCTGAAGCCGCTGAACTGGCCAAACGCATCGCCGACGCCCTGCTGGCCGCCAAGCGTCCATTGATCATCGCCGGCACCTCGCTGGGTTCCAAGGCGCTGATCGAAGCCGCGGCCAACATCGCCAAAGCCTTGAAGCTGCGCGAGAAGAACGGTTCCATCAGCCTGATCGTGCCAGAGGCCAACAGCCTCGGCCTGGCCATGCTCGGTGGCGAGTCCCTGGACGCCGCCCTGCAAGCCGTGACCGACGGCAGCGCCGATGCGATCGTGGTACTGGAAAACGACCTGTACACCCGCACTGATTCGGCCAAGGTCGACGCAGCGCTGAACGCGGCCAAAGTGGTGATCGTTGCCGACCACCAGAAAACCGCCACCAGCGACCGTGCCCACCTGGTACTGCCCGCCGCCAGCTTTGCTGAAGGCGACGGTACCCTGGTCAGCCAGGAAGGCCGCGCCCAGCGCTTCTTCCAGGTGTTCGATCCGAAGTACATGGACGCCAGCATCCTGGTTCACGAAGGCTGGCGCTGGCTGCATGCCCTGCGCGCCACCCTGCTGAACCAGCCGATCGACTGGACCCAGCTCGACCACGTGACCGCTGCCGCCGCTGCCGCTGCACCGCAACTGGCACGCATCGTCGACGCTGCACCGTCCGCCGCGTTCCGCATCAAGGGCATGAAACTCGCCCGTGAACCGTTGCGTTACTCCGGTCGTACCGCCATGCGGGCTGACATCAGCGTGCATGAGCCACGTACACCGCAAGACAACGACACCGCGTTTGCCTTCTCCATGGAAGGTTACTCGGGTTCGGTCGAGCCACGTCAGCAGGTGCCTTTCGCCTGGTCGCCGGGCTGGAACTCGCCGCAGGCCTGGAACAAGTTCCAGGACGAAGTCGGTGGCCACATTCGTGCCGGCGACCCGGGCACCCGCCTGATCGAAAGCACCGGTGACTCGCTGAACTGGTTCGCCAGCGTTCCGCGTCCGTTCAACCCGGCCCAGGGTACCTGGCAGGTTGTGCCGTTCTTCCACCTGTTCGGCAGCGAAGAGACTTCTTCCAAAGCCGCGCCGGTACAAGAGCGCATTCCAGCCGCCTACGTGTCCGTAGCCAAGTCCGAAGCCGACCGCCTGGGCGTCAACGACGGTGCCCTGCTCAGCGTGAACGTCGCCGGCAAGACCCTGCGTCTGCCGCTGCGCATCGACGAAGAGTTGGGTGCTGGCCTGGTTGCATTGCCAAAAGGCCTCGCGGGGATTCCTCCGGCGATCTTCGGCCTTACCGTTGACGGTCTGCAGGAGGCAGCTCAATGACCTGGTTCACCCCTGAAGTGATCGACGTGATCATCGCGGTGGTCAAGGCCATCGTGATCCTGTTGGCCGTGGTCGTGGCGGGCGCCCTGCTCAGCTTCGTCGAACGTCGCCTGCTGGGCTGGTGGCAGGACCGTTACGGTCCGAACCGCGTTGGCCCGTTTGGTATGTTCCAGATCGCCGCCGACATGCTGAAAATGTTCTTCAAGGAAGACTGGACCCCGCCGTTTGCCGACAAGGTGATCTTCACCCTGGCACCGGTCGTGGCCATGAGCGCCTTGCTGATTGCCTTCGCAATCATCCCGATCACCCCGACCTGGGGCGTGGCGGACCTGAACATCGGCTTGCTGTTCTTCTTCGCCATGGCCGGCCTGTCGGTCTACGCGGTGTTGTTCGCCGGTTGGTCGAGCAACAACAAGTTCGCCCTGCTGGGCAGCTTGCGGGCCTCGGCCCAGACCGTGTCCTACGAAGTGTTCATGGGCCTCGCGCTGATGGGCATCGTGGTGCAGGTGGGCTCGTTCAACATGCGCGACATCGTCGAGTACCAGGCGCAGAACCTGTGGTTCATCATTCCGCAGTTCTTCGGCTTCTGTACGTTCTTCATCGCTGGCGTCGCCGTGACTCACCGTCACCCGTTCGACCAGCCGGAAGCGGAACAGGAACTGGCCGACGGTTACCACATTGAATACGCCGGCATGAAATGGGGCATGTTCTTCGTTGGTGAATACATCGGCATCATCTTGATCTCGGCCCTGCTGGTCACGCTGTTCTTCGGCGGCTGGCACGGTCCGTTCGGCATCCTGCCGCAGCTGGCGTTCTTCTGGTTCTTCCTGAAGACCGCGTTCTTCATCATGCTGTTCATCCTGCTGCGCGCTTCCATCCCGCGTCCACGGTATGACCAGGTGATGGATTTCAGCTGGCGATTCTGCCTGCCGCTGACCCTGATCAATTTGCTGGTGACTGCTGCCGTTGTGTTGTTGAACACGCCAGCGGGCGCGGTTCAGTGAGGATTTGACCCATGTTCAAATATATTGGCGACATCGTTAAGGGTACCGGTACCCAGTTGCGAAGCCTGGTGATGGTGTTCGGTCACGGCTTTCGCAAACGCGACACCCTGCAATACCCGGAAGAAGCGGTGTACCTGCCGCCGCGTTATCGCGGCCGCATTGTCCTGACCCGCGACCCCGACGGCGAAGAGCGCTGTGTGGCCTGCAACCTGTGCGCCGTGGCGTGCCCGGTGGGTTGCATCTCGCTGCAGAAAGCTGAAACCGAAGACGGTCGCTGGTACCCGGACTTCTTCCGCATCAACTTCTCGCGCTGCATTTTCTGCGGCCTCTGCGAGGAAGCTTGCCCGACCACCGCGATCCAGCTGACACCGGATTTCGAGATGGCCGAGTTCAAACGTCAGGACCTGGTGTACGAGAAAGAAGATCTGCTGATCTCTGGTCCCGGTAAAAACCCTGATTACAACTTCTATCGTGTTGCAGGTATGGCCGTTGCCGGTAAGCCGAAAGGCGCCGCACAAAACGAAGCCGAGCCGATCAACGTGAAGAGCTTGCTGCCTTAAGGAAGAAAGATGGAATTCGCTTTCTATTTCGCATCGGGTATTGCAGTGGTGTCCACGCTTCGCGTGATCACCAACACTAACCCTGTGCACGCCCTGCTCTACCTGATCATTTCGCTGATCGCCGTGGCCATGACCTTCTTCAGCCTCGGCGCACCGTTCGCCGGTGTACTGGAAGTGATCGCCTACGCCGGCGCCATCATGGTGCTGTTCGTGTTTGTGGTGATGATGCTCAACCTGGGGCCGGCGTCTGTCGCCCAGGAACGCGTCTGGCTCAAGCCCGGCATCTGGCTCGGCCCGGTGATCCTCGCAGCCCTGCTGCTGGGTGAACTGCTGTATGTGCTGTTCGCTCACCAGAGCGGCCAGGCCATCGGCCACACCACCGTAGACGCGAAAGCCGTGGGCATCAGCCTGTTCGGCCCGTACCTGCTGGTGGTCGAACTGGCTTCGATGCTGCTGCTCGCTGCAGCCATCACCGCCTTCCACTTGGGCCGCAACGAAGCCAAGGAGCAATGACGATGCCTGCTATCCCTTTGGAGCATGGTCTGGCGGTCGCCGGCATCCTGTTCTGCCTTGGCCTGGTCGGCCTGATGGTTCGCCGCAACATTCTGTTCGTGTTGATGAGCCTGGAAATCATGATGAACGCCGCGGCACTCGCGTTCATCGTGGCCGGTAGCCGTTGGGGCCAGCCGGATGGACAAGTGATGTTCATCCTGGTGATCAGCCTGGCAGCCGCCGAGGCCAGTATTGGCCTGGCGATCCTGCTGCAACTGTATCGTCGCTTCCACACGCTTGATATCGACGCTGCCAGTGAGATGCGCGGATGAACATGATCTTTCTGACTTTCGTATTTCCCCTGATCGGTTTCCTGCTGCTGTCGTTCTCCCGTGGACGCTGGTCGGAAAACCTCTCGGCCCTGGTCGGCGTGGGTTCCATTGGCCTGTCGGCAATTGTCGCCGCCTACGTCATCTGGCAATTCAACGTCGCACCGCCTGAAGGCGGTCACTACACCCTGGTGTTGTGGCAGTGGATGTCGGTGGAGGGCTTCAAGCCCAACTTCGCCCTCTACGTCGACGGCCTGTCGATCACCATGCTCGGCGTGGTGGTGGGTGTGGGCTTCCTGATCCACCTGTTCGCGTCCTGGTACATGCGCGGTGAAGCCGGTTACTCGCGCTTCTTCGCCTACACCAACCTGTTTATCGCCAGCATGCTGTTCCTGGTGCTGGGCGATAACCTGTTGTTCCTGTACTTCGGCTGGGAAGGCGTGGGCCTGTGCTCGTACCTGTTGATCGGTTTCTACTACAGCAACCGCAACAACGGTAACGCCGCACTCAAAGCCTTTATCGTGACCCGGATCGGTGACGTGTTCATGGCCATCGGCCTGTTCATCCTGTTCCAACAGGTGGGCACGCTGAACATCCAGGAACTGCTGGTGCTGGCACCGCAGAAATTCCAGGTCGGCGACTTCTGGATCACCCTGGCGACCCTGATGCTGCTGGGTGGCGCGGTCGGTAAATCCGCGCAACTGCCGCTGCAAACCTGGCTGGCGGATGCGATGGCCGGTCCTACCCCGGTTTCGGCACTGATCCACGCCGCGACCATGGTAACCGCCGGTGTCTACCTGATTGCCCGTACCCACGGCCTGTTCACCCTGGCGCCGGAGATTCTGCACCTCGTGGGCCTGGTGGGTGGCGTGACCCTGGTACTGGCAGGTTTTGCTGCCCTGGTTCAAACCGACATCAAGCGTATCCTCGCCTACTCGACCATGAGCCAGATCGGCTACATGTTCCTGGCCCTGGGCGTTGGCGCCTGGGACGGTGCGATCTTCCACCTGATGACCCACGCCTTCTTCAAGGCCCTGCTGTTCCTTGCTTCCGGTGCGGTGATCGTTGCCTGCCACCACGAGCAGAACATCTTCAAGATGGGCGGCCTGTGGAAGAAACTGCCGTTGGCCTACGCCAGCTTCATCGTCGGCGGCGCGGCCTTGTCGGCCCTGCCACTGGTGACCGCAGGTTTCTACTCGAAAGACGAAATCCTCTGGGAAGCCTTTGCCAGCGGTAACCACGGCCTGCTGTACGCCGGCCTGGTAGGTGCGTTCATGACCTCGCTGTACACCTTCCGCCTGATCTTCATCACGTTCCACGGTGAAGCCAAGACTGAAGCCCACGCAGGCCATGGCATTTCCCACTGGCTGCCACTGTCGGTGCTGATCATCCTGTCGACCTTCGTCGGCGCCATGATCACCCCGCCACTGGCCGGTGTTCTGCCGGAAAGCGTCGGCCATGCCGGTGGTGCAGCCAAGCACAGCCTGGAAATCGCCTCGGGCGCCATCGCCATCGCGGGTATCCTGCTGGCGGCCCTGCTGTTCCTCGGCAAGCGCCGCTTCGTCACCGCCATCGCCAACAGTGGCATTGGCCGCTTCCTTTCGGCCTGGTGGTTCGCTGCCTGGGGCTTCGACTGGATCTACGACAAACTGTTCGTCAAGCCGTACCTTGCGATCAGCCACGTACTGCGCAAAGACCCGCTCGACCAGACCATCGGTTTGATCCCGCGTGCCGCCAAGGCCGGTCACACCGCCCTGAGCCGCAGCGAGACCGGCCAATTGCGCTGGTATGCAGCTTCCATGGCGGCCGGTGCCGTCCTGGTAATCGGCGCCATCATCGTGGTCGCGGTCTGACTATGCACATTGCGAACTTTGCGAACTTGCGAAAGGAAACGAGCCCGTCATGATTCTGCCCTGGCTAATCCTGATCCCCTTTATCGGCGGCCTGCTCTGCTGGATGGGTGAACGCTTCGGCGCCACCCTCCCCCGCTGGATTGCGTTGCTGACCATGTCCCTGGAACTCGCGCTCGGCCTCTGGCTGTGGGCCCACGGTGACTATTCATTTGCTCCGGCACCGGGTGTCGATCCCACCTTCGCGCTTGAATTCAAGCACGTGTGGATCCAGCGCTTCGGCATCAACGTGCACCTGGCCCTCGACGGCCTGTCGCTGTTGATGATCCTGCTGACCGGCCTGCTGGGTATCCTCTCGGTACTCTGCTCCTGGAAAGAGATCCAGCGTCACGTGGGCTTCTTCCACCTGAACCTGATGTGGATCCTGGGCGGCGTTGTCGGCGTGTTCCTCGCCCTCGACCTGTTCATGTTCTTCTTCTTCTGGGAAATGATGCTGGTGCCGATGTACTTCCTCATCGCGCTCTGGGGTCACAGTTCTTCGGACGGCAAGAAAACCCGGATCTACGCGGCGACCAAGTTCTTCATCTTCACCCAGGCTTCCGGCCTGATCATGTTGGTGGCGATCCTGGGCCTGGTACTGGTCAACTTCAACAGCACGGGCGTGATCACGTTCAACTACGCCGACCTGTTGAAAACCAAGATGTCCCTGACCACCGAGTACATCCTGATGCTGGGCTTCTTCATCGCGTTCGCGGTGAAGCTGCCGGTGGTGCCGTTCCACTCCTGGTTGCCTGACGCTCACGCCCAGGCGCCGACTGCAGGTTCCGTCGACCTGGCCGGTATCCTGTTGAAGACGGCGGCCTACGGCCTGCTGCGTTTCGCCCTGCCGCTGTTCCCGAATGCCTCGGCCGAGTTCGCGCCGATCGCCATGACCCTCGGTCTGATCGGGATCTTCTACGGTGCGTTCCTGGCCTTCGCCCAAACCGACATCAAGCGTCTGATTGCCTTCTCGTCCGTTTCCCACATGGGCTTCGTACTGATCGGCATCTACTCCGGCAGCCAACTGGCGCTGCAAGGCGCAGTGATCCAGATGCTGGCTCACGGTGTGTCGGCAGCGGCACTGTTTATCCTCAGCGGCCAACTGTACGAGCGCCTGCACACTCGTGACATGCGCGAGATGGGTGGCGTGTGGTCACGTATCGCCTACCTGCCGGCCATCAGCCTGTTCTTCGCCGCCGCATCCCTGGGCTTGCCGGGTACCGGTAACTTCATCGGCGAGTTCCTGATCCTGATGGGTGCCTTCGTGCATACGCCGTGGGTCAGTGCAATCGCTACGTCTGGCCTGGTGTTCGGTTCGGTCTACTCGCTGATCATGATCCACCGCGCATACTTCGGTCCGGCTAAGTCCGACACCGTGTTGCACGGCATGGACGGTCGCGAACTGATCATGGTGCTCGGCCTTGCGGTACTGCTGGTGTTTATCGGCGTGTACCCGCAACCGTTCCTGGATACTTCTGCCGCAACGATGCATGGCGTGCAGCAGTGGTTCGGCACCGCCTTCTCTCAACTCGCTTCGGCCCGGTAAGAGCGCTATGGAATTCACGATCCAACACTTTATCGCGCTTGCGCCGCTGCTGATCACCAGCCTCACCATCGTGGTGGTGATGCTGGCGATCGCCTGGCGCCGCAATCACTCGCAAACGTTCCTGCTGTCCTGTGCGGGCTTGAACCTGGCCCTGCTGTCGATTATCCCGGCACTCAAGGTCGCGCCACTGGCCGTGACCCCGCTGATGATGGTCGATGACTTCGCGCTGCTGTATATCGCGCTGATCCTGGTTGCCACCCTGGCCTGCGTCACGCTTGCCCACGCCTACCTCGGCGAAGGCGGCACCGGCTACCCGGGCAACCGCGAAGAGCTGTACCTGCTGATCCTGCTGGCTGCGGCCGGTGGTATCGTGCTGGTCAGCGCGCAGCACCTGGCCGGCTTGTTCATCGGCCTGGAACTGCTGTCGATCCCGGTCTACGGCCTGGTGGCGTATGCCTTCTTCAACAAGCGCTCCCTGGAAGCCGGCATCAAGTACATGGTGCTGTCGGCTGCCGGTTCGGCATTCCTGTTGTTCGGTATGGCCCTGCTCTACGCAGAAGCCGGCAGCCTGAGCTTCAGCGGTATCGGTCACGCCCTGGCAGCCTCCGGCAGCCCTGCGCCAATTGCCCAACTGGGCCTGGCCATGATGCTGATCGGCCTGGCGTTCAAGCTGTCGCTGGTGCCGTTCCACCTGTGGACCCCGGACGTGTACGAAGGCGCCCCGGCGCCGGTGGCTGCTTTCCTGGCTACCGCGTCGAAAGTCGCCGTGTTTGCCGTGATGGTGCGTCTGTTCCAGATCTCCCCTGCGGCCAACACCGGTGTACTCAGCAACGTGCTGACCATCATCGCCATCGCTTCGATCCTGTTCGGCAACCTGCTGGCGCTGACCCAGAACAACCTCAAGCGTCTGCTGGGTTATTCGTCCATCGCGCACTTCGGTTACCTGCTGATCGCCCTGGTGGCGAGCAAGGGCCTGGCGATGGAAGCCATCGGCGTGTACCTGGTCACCTACGTGATCACAAGCCTGGGTGCATTCGGTGTGATCACGCTGATGTCCTCGCCTTACAAAGGCCGCGACGCCGACGCCCTGTACGAATACCGCGGGCTGTTCTGGCGCCGTCCGTACCTGACCGCCGTACTGACCGTGATGATGCTGTCCCTGGCGGGTATCCCGCTGACTGCGGGCTTCATCGGCAAGTTCTACATCGTGGCCACCGGTGTTGAAGCGCACGAATGGTGGTTGGTCGCTTCCCTGGTACTGGGCAGCGCCATCGGCGTTTTCTACTACCTGCGCGTGATGGTGACCTTGTACCTGATCGAGCCAAACCTGCGCCGTGTGGACGCCGAGTTGCACTGGGAACAGAAAGCAGGCGGCGTGATGCTGCTGGCAATCGCCCTGCTGGCGTTCTTCCTGGGTGTGTACCCACAACCGTTGCTCACCCTGGTGCAGCATGCGGTGATGGCGGGTTGATCGCTTAGTTAAACGCAGCAAGCAAAACGGCGCCTTCGGGCGCCGTTTTGCGTTTCTGGCGTATTAATTTGTTGTCTGACACACAAAGGGAATTTTCCTCGTCGAGATGCCTCCCCTTCCGGCATCACCCTGCCTGGGTCGCTCGTATCGTGGTTGCGTTTTAGGAAACATCCCACAGCAGGGTCACTTGACCCACCGCAGATGGGCCACCAAACTATACGCAGGCTACGTACAGAACATGGATGCTCTATTTATCGAATTGCCGGCCTTTGAGCGGCACCGCGGGGATTATCTGAGTGATGAGTTATTTCACGGCTTTCAACAAGAGTTGATGAGAAACCCGCAAGCGGGCAACGTGATAGAGGGAACCGGCGGGTTACGCAAGGTGCGCTTTGTCGACGAGCGACGCAACAAGGGCAAACGGGGTGGCCTGCGAGTCATCTATTACTGGTGGTCGGGCGGTACGCAGTTCTGGCTGTTCACCCTTTATGGCAAACACGAACAGGACGACCTGAGCGCTCAACACAAAACGGCGCTCAAACACCTGCTGGACAGGGAAATCAAAGCGAGAAAATCTTATGAAACGTGACATCTTTTCCGAACTGGTCGAAGGCTTCGACGCGCTGGCAGATGAACGAGAAGGCAAGGTAACGCTGCGCAGCCACAAGGTGCAGTTGAGCAAGCTGGCACCGCTCACTGCCGACGAAGTAGTCGCTGTGCGTCAACAACTCAATCTGTCGCGCTCGGTGTTTGCGATGTACCTGCGCACCAACACCCGGACCCTGGAAAATTGGGAGCAAGGCCGGGCCACACCCAATGCTCAGGCGGCAACCTTGATTCGGCTGGTGTCGAAGTTTCCGGAGACGGTGGAACGTTTGGCGCTGTTGACCTGATCGATCAATCCAGCCAAGCCCGTCGGCAACGGGACGTTGCCGATGGCTCAAGCCTGCAATCAAATCCTGAACTGCCCCACCAACTGACCCAACCGCTGCCCCAGGTCCGCCAGGCTGCGAGAGGTCTCGGCACCCTGTTGGGTTTCATCGGCCACGCTGTCAACCGCCACCGCGATCTGATGCACGCTGCGGTTGATCTCTTCGGCCACGGCGGTTTGTTCTTCCGCCGCGCTGGCGATCTGCGCGTTCATCGAGTTGATGGTGCCGATCAGTTGCGCCATGGTGTCCAGGGACGCTCCGGCTTCGTTGGCCTGGGCGGACGTGCCGTCGCCGGCATCGCTGGAGCGGCGCATGGATTCCACGGCGGCCTCGGTGCCTTTTTGCAGGCGGTCGATCATGCCCTGGATTTCCTGGGTGCTTTGCTGGGTGCGGCTGGCCAGCGCCCGTACTTCGTCGGCGACCACGGCAAACCCACGGCCTGCCTCCCCTGCCCGCGCGGCTTCAATGGCGGCGTTGAGGGCGAGCAAGTTGGTCTGCTCGGCAATCGAGCGGATCACACCAAGCACGCTGACAATCGACGACACATCCTGCTGCAAGCTGTCCAGGGACACGCCGCTGCTGCGGATGTCGTTCACCAGCGCGTGAATCTGCGCGATGCTGCCATCCACGACTTTTTTCGCGGCCTGGCCTTCGGCGTCGGTTTGCTGCGCAGCGACGGCTGCGCCTTGGGCACTGCGCGCCACTTCATGGGCCGCGGAGGACATTTCGTTGATCGCGGTAGCCACCTGGTCGGTCTCGTGACGCTGGCGCTCCATGGCCTTTTCCGAGCGGTTGGCTTGCTCGGCGACCTGGCTCACCAGGCCGGTAAGCTGGGAGGTCATCTCGGTGATCTGGCGTACCAGGCTGTGGATCTTGTCGACAAAGCGGTTGAAAGAGCCTGCCAGTTCGCCAAGCTCGTCCTGGCTGGTGATGGCCAGGCGGCGGGTCAGGTCACCCTCACCGGCGGCGATGTCGTCGAGGTTGATCTTCATCAGGTGCAACGGCCGCAGGATGGTATTGGCCACCAGCATGCCCACGGCGGCAATCACCAACAGCACCACCACGGCAATGCCGATGATGCTCAGCACCACGCCTTCCATGCGTTTCTCCACCTTGGCCTGAACCTCGGCAACCTGGGCGTCGATGCCATCCAGGTTCACCGAGGTACCGATCACCATGTCCCACTTGGGCAAGTATTCGGTGTAGCCAAGCTTGGGCACCAGCTCGGTCTGGCCGGGCTGCGTCGAGCTGTATTGCAGGTAGTGGGTGCCGTCCTTGCCGACTTTCACCAGGTCGCGGTTGACGTAGACGCCGTTCGTGTCGCGGTTGTCCTTGAAGCTTTTGCCGACGCCGTCCGGGCTGTTGCCCTTGAACAGGCGAATGGTCTCGGAGTCGTAGCCGAAGAAATAACCGTCCTTGCCATAGCTGATGTTGGACAGCAGCTTGACCACTTGCGCCCGTGCGGCCGTATCGCCTTGGGCGGCAGCGTCGTACAGCGGCTTGATGGTGGTCATGGCCACCTCGACGTAACCGCGCAAGGTGGTCTTGGCGTCGTTGAGCAGGTTCTGACGGGTTTCTTCAACCTCGTTACGGGCCTGCTCCCGGAGGATCCAGACCGTGGTCAGGCTGATGATCACGGCAAACAACAACACGGGCAGGACAGCAAGGGACAGTACTTTGGCCTTTAGACTCAGACGCATGGCTCTTCTCTCTTGAGGGACAACTCAAGAGGTTAACGGCTAGTTACAATAAATCTGTAGGACAATCCCGTCAGAGCGTCATCGCGGCAAACCAGCCAAACGCCAGCAGCGGAATGTTGTAGTGCAGGAAGGTCGGCACCACGGTGTCCCAGATATGGTGGTGCTGGCCATCGATGTTCAAACCGGAAGTCGGGCCCAGGGTGGAGTCCGACGCAGGCGAGCCGGCATCACCCAATGCCCCGGCCGTGCCGACGATGCACACGATCGCCAGCGGGCTGAAGCCCAGCTGCACGCACAGCGGCACAAAGATCGCCGCCAGGATCGGCACCGTGGAAAACGACGAGCCGATGCCCATGGTCACCAGCAAGCCCACCAGCAGCATCAGCAGCGCGCCCACACCGCGGCTATGGCCGATAAACGCCGCGGAGGCTTGCACGAGTGTCTGCACTTCACCGGTGGCCTTGAGCACTTCGGCAAAGCCTGACGAGGCGATCATGATGAAGCCGATCATCGCCATCATCTTCATGCCTTCGGTGAACAGGTCATCGGTGTCGCGCCAGCGCACGATGCCCGACACCGAAAAGATCAGGAACCCGGCCAGGGCGCCAATGATCATCGAGTCCAGCCACAGCTGGATAATGAACGCCGCCGCAATGGCCAGGCCGGCCACCAGCAGGGTCAGCGGGTTGTAGTGCACCGCCACCTGCTCGACTCGCTCGATCTTCTCCAGGTCGTACACACGCTTCTTGCGGTAGCTGACAAACACCGCCACCAGCAAACCGACCACCATGCCCAGCGCCGGTAGGCCCATGGCATGGGTGACATTGACCTGGCTGATGTCGACACCGCTCTTGGCCACGTTGGCCAGCAGGATCTGATTCAGGAAGATGTTGCCGAAGCCCACCGGCAGAAACATGTAGGGCGTGATCAGGCCGAAGGTCATGACGCAGGCGATGAGACGGCGGTCCAGCTGCAGTTTGGTCAGCACATATAAAAGCGGCGGTACCAGCAGCGGGATAAACGCGATGTGGATCGGCAGGATGTTCTGCGAGGCGATGGCCACCACCCAGAGCAGACCGATCAGCAGCCATTTGACGTGACTGCCGCCCGTGGCTTCCTGCCGATCCACCAGCAGCAGGGCTTTATCGGCCAGCGCATGAGCCAGGCCGGATTTGGCAATCGCCACGGCGAACGCGCCGAGCAGCGCGTAGGACAACGCCACCGTCGCACCGCCACCCAGGCCGCTGTTGAACGCCTTGAGCGTCGCGTCGATACCCAGGCCGCCGGTCAGGCCACCCACCAGGGCGCCGACAATGATCGCGATCACCACATGCACGCGGGACAAGCTGAGCACCAGCATGGTGCCGACCGCGGCGATTACTGCATTAATCATCGTTACCTCAAGACAGAAAACATGAAAAAAGCACGCACCTGCCCGGGCTGCTGTCGGGAACGGCTGCCGCAAACCAGGTTTTAAGGGAGTTTTATTAGAGGGCGCGCACTTTGCAGCAGGTGGGCGGGCATGTCAAAGCACGACGTCGCAAACAGCTTTAAATTGATCGTTTGAATAAAGAAAATTTCCGAGCGGCCGATACAGGCAGATCGTCTCTGTCGTATCGAAAGGTTAAGGAAGGCTCCATGTCGCTCAGACAGCTGTCCATTCAATGGAAAATTACCCTGCTGGCCGGTCTTTGCCTGCTGGGCATCGTGACCTTGCTGGTAGGTCTCTCGCTGTACCGCATGGCGCAGAGCTCCGACCTGGTCAAGGCTTCCAGTATGGAAATGCTCGACGAAGCCGCCCAGGCGCGCATCGAAGCCCAGGGTGAGGTCCAGGCCTTGGGCATTCGCCAGCAGTTCATGGACGCCTATCAATACGGCCACGGTTTTTCCCGGCAGGTGTTGTTCCTGCGCGAACAGGCCGAGAAACGCTTCCTGGATGCCTTCGACCTGCGCGAAGACCTGACCCGCCAGGTCAAGGCCGCGCTGCAGGCCAATCCGGAACTGCTGGGCCTGTCCCTGGTATTCGAGGCCAACGCACTGGATGGCAAGGACGAACTGTTCGCCAACCAGCAAGAGCTGGGCAGCAACGACAAGGGCCGCTTTGCGCTGTACTGGTCCCAGCCGACTGCGGGCAAGCTGACTTCAATGTCGCTGCCTGAAAGCGACATGTCCGACACCAGCGTCGGACCCAGCGGCGAAAAAGCCAACGCCTGGTTCACCTGCCCGCGCACCACACTCAAGCCCTGCGTGATCGAGCCGTACTTCTATGTGATCGATGGGCAAAAGGTGCTGATGACCAGCATCGTCTTCCCGCTGATGGTCAACGGCAAAGTCATCGCCTCGCTGTCGGTGGACATCAACCTCAACAGCCTGCAAGCCGTCAGCCAGGGCGCCAGCCAGAAACTCTACGACGGCCAGACCAGCGTCAGCATCATCAGCCCGGTGGGCCTGCTGGCCGGCTACAGTCCGGACGCCGGCAAACTCAGCCAGCGCCTGGATGCCGTCGACACCGCCAACGGCGCGCAATTGATCAGTTCGCTTTCCACCAGCACCCAGACCCGCAGCGTGCGCACCGACCACCAACTCAAGGTGCTCGCGCCGTTCCAGCCGATCCCCGATGGCAAGCCGTGGGGCGTGTTGCTGGATGTTCCGGAAAAAGTCCTGGTGGCTCCGGCTGAAGCCCTGAAGTCCAAACTGGACGCCGATAACGCCAAGGGCACTCTGCTGGAACTGAGCCTGGGCCTGCTGGCAGCAATCGTCGGCCTGTTGCTGGTGTGGCTGATGGCCCGCAGCGTGACCCGGCCGATCCTCGGTGTGGCGCGCATGCTGGAAGACATTGCCAGTGGCGAAGGTGACCTGACCCGCCGCCTGGCCTACGACAAACACGACGAACTCGGCGAATTGGCCGGCTGGTTCAACCGCTTCCTCGACAAGCTGCAGCCGATCATTGCCCAGGTCAAACGCTCAGTGCAGGACGCCCGTGGCACCGCCGACCAGTCGGCCGCCATCGCCACTGAAACCAGTGCCGGCATGGAGCAGCAATACCGTCAGGTCGACCAGGTGGCCACCGCCTCCCACGAGATGAGCGCCACCGCCCAGGACGTCGCCCGCAGTGCCGCGCAAGCCGCCCAGGCTGCCCGCGATGCCGATCAGGCGACGCGTGAAGGTTTGACCGTGATCGACCGCACCACCACCAGCATCGGCCACCTGGCGGCGGATATGAGCACCGCGATGGCCCAGGTTGAAGGACTGGCGGCCAACAGCGAGAAGATCGGTTCGGTACTGGAAGTGATTCGTGCAATCGCCGAGCAGACCAACCTGCTGGCACTGAACGCCGCTATCGAGGCCGCCCGTGCGGGTGAAGCCGGTCGTGGTTTTGCGGTGGTCGCCGATGAAGTGCGCAACCTGGCGCGACGTACCCAGGAGTCGGTGGAAGAAACCCGCCTGGTGATCGAGCAACTGCAAAGCGGTACCCAGGAAGTGGTCGGTTCCATGAGCAACAGCCATCGCCAGGCCCAGGGCAGCGTCGAACAAGTGGGCCAGGCCGTGACCGCCTTGCGCCAGATCGGCGATGCGGTAACGGTAATCAGCGACATGAACCTGCAGATCGCCAGCGCCGCCGAAGAGCAAAGTGCGGTGGCCGAGGAGATCAACAACAACGTGGCGACGATTCGGGATGTGACGGAGTCGTTGTCCGAACAGGCGAATGAATCGGCGCGGGTCAGCCAGGCGTTGAACAGCCTGGCGAATCAGCAGCAGGGCCTGATGGATCAGTTCAGGGTTTGATGAGTTGCGGGATACTCCGGCAATCAGCCCGAGTATCCCGTAGCAGCTGTCGAGCCTTGGCGAGGCTGCGTTGGCGGTGTGTCAGGCATACCGCAACGCAGCCTCGCCGAGGCTCGACAGCTGCTACGGTTTGTTTTCAATGGCGGCGTGGCAGGTCGATGATGACCTTTAACCCGCCCAGCTCGCTCTCCTGCAACAGAAGCACCCCGCCCCACACCTCGACAATATCCCGCACGATCCCCAGCCCCAGACCATGCCCGTCAGTCTGCTCATCCAACCGCGTGCCTCGGCTGAACACCTGATCACGCTGGCTCTCGGGAATCCCCGGCCCGTCATCTTCGACAGCCAACCGAAAGCCTTCCGGGGTTTCGCCGATGCTCAACACAATCTCCGCATCCGCCCATTTGCACGCGTTGTCCAGCAGGTTGCCCAACAGTTCCAGCAGGTCTTCGCGGTCCCACGGCAATTGCAAACCGGGCGGCACGCGGTAACTCAAATCCAGGTGTTCGCCGTGGATCATGTTCAGGGTCGCGAGCAACCCCGGTAATTCGCCGTCGCAATCGAACAAGGCACCCGGCAGTGTCTCTCCGGCCAGGCGGGCACGATTGAGTTCACGATTAAGCCGTTGCTGCACCTGCTCCAACTGTTCCCGCAGCAGCTTGCTCAGTTGCGGATGGTCCTTGAGCTGTTCGCTGGATGCCACGCTCAGCAACACCGCCAACGGGGTTTTCAAGGCATGGCCGAGATTGCCCAGGGCATTGCGCGAGCGCTTGAGGCTGTCTTCGGTGTGGGCCAGCAGATGGTTGATCTGCGCCACCAGCGGCTCCAGCTCCACCGGCACCTGGGTGTCCAGTTGCGAGCGCTGGCCCTGCTGCAGTTGGGCGATCTGGTTGCGTGCGGTCTCCAGCGGGCGCAAGGCGCGGCGCACGGTGACCCGTTGCAGAATCAGGATCAGCAACAGCGCCGCCAGCCCCAGCACCAGGCCGATCTGGCGCATCAGCCGAAAGCTTTCTCTGACGGGTGTGTAGTCCTGGGCCACGCTGATGGAAATCGACTGGCCAAACCGTTTGTAGTCCGAACGCAGTACCAGCAACTGCTGGCCTTCCGGCCCCAACTGCAGGTTGCCCTTCAGCCCGGCGTGGGGCAACTGCGGCAGTTCCTGGTCCCACAGCGAGCGGGAACGCCAATGGGTGTCGGCAAAATCGATACGGAAATAGTGCCCGGAAAACGGACGCTGGTACGCAGGAGACAACCGCTGCTCATCCAGTTGCACACCCGCCGGCCCGCGCACCAGCGCCACCAGCAGGTTCTCGCTGTCGTTGCGCAAGCCGGACTCCAGGTAACGTTGCAGGCCCATTTCGAACAGCCACAGGCTGGTCTGCGCCAGCACCAGGCCGACGATCACCATCACACTGATCAGCCCCAGGCTCAGGCGCCGCTGGATCGACTTCATGCCGGGCTGGCGCCAAACCGATAACCCTGGCCGCGCCGGGTCTCGATCACGCTGCGGCCCAACTTGCGGCGCAGGTGGTTGACGTGGACCTCCAACACATTTGAGTCACGCTCGGTCTCGCCATCGTACAAATGTTCGGCCAGGTGACTTTTTGAAAGGATTTGCTCGGGGTGCAGCATGAAGTAACGCAGCAGCCGAAACTCGGCCGCGGTCAGCTGGATCTCCTCGCCATCACGCATCACACACTGGCGACCCTCATCCAGGTGCAAGCCGGCAGCCTGCAAGGTGGGCTGATTGGCGTGGCCATGGGAACGACGCAGCAAGGCCTGGATACGCAGGTGCAGCTCTTCGGGATGGAACGGTTTGCTGAGGTAGTCGTCGGCCCCGGCCTTGAGCCCTTCGATGCGCTCGGCCCAGGAGTCGCGGGCAGTGAGGATCAGCACCGGCGTGGCCAGGCCGGCGGCACGCCATTGCGTCAACACCTCAAGCCCGGGCAAACCCGGCAGGCCGAGGTCAAGGATGATCAGGTCGTAGGGTTCGCTGCGCCCCTGGTACACCGCATCGCGCCCGTCCGCCAGCCAGTCGACGGCATAGCCTTGGCGATTGAGTCCGGCCATCAGCTCATCGGCCAGGGGTACGTGGTCTTCCACCAGCAGCAGGCGCATCAGTCGTCTTCCTTGTCTTTGAGCAGTTGACCGGTGTTGGCATCGAGTTCGATCTCGCGCACCACGCCTTCCACCGTCAATAGTTCGATTTCATAGATATAGCGCACAGGGCGATCCTTGTGCTCTTCAAGCTCGGCGTCCAGCAGCTTGGCGCCCGGGTAGCGCTCGAAAGCCGGGCCCAGCAGATGCTCAAGCGGCGCGATCACGCCCTTCTGGCGCAGGCGCAGCGCTTCATCCTGGCCCAGGTCCCGAGCGGCCAGGCCTGAGCAAAATGCCAGGAGCACCAGCGCCACTTGAACGCTGGTGCGTAGATTTACCTTCATTACGTATCCTGATGATCCTTGAGGACGGCGCCGGTGACAGCGTCCAATTCCAGGTCCCACTCGACGCCCTGGGCGTCGCGCAGTTCAACCTGATAAAGGTATTTGCCGTATTCCTCTTCAAGCTCGGTTTCATGCACGGTGGCGCCGGGATGTTTGGCCAACGCCGTGGCGTTGAGCTTCTCGAAAGACACAATGGTACCAGCGTCGCGCAACTTCAGTGCTTCGTCCGGCCCCAGGTCGCGAGCCTGGGCGACGCCTGCGGTGAGGGCGATGATACTGCTGGCGATCAAGGCTGTGAGGGTTTTCATGGTGAGTCTCCGTTTCGGGATATTTTGCCTACGGGACTCACGGTACTGGATCCAACTTAACTGAAACTGAATTGCCACCATGGCAATTCTCTGCGAGACCTTTGCCTGCAACCGGGCAAGATTTTCTATACTGCCCTGCTCGCGGTAAATGAGACCGGTATGACTGCTATCCATATGAAGTTCCCCGCCTTGACCCTCAAGGCCGGTAAACGCGCTTTTGCACGCATTCGTGAGCAGGGGCTTGCGCCTGCGGACGTCGGCATCCTTCCCGGCGCTGCCGGCGGGCCCAAGGCGCTGGGCATCCAGGGTCTGGACCTGGCGCTGTTTGGTGACTGGCTGCCCCGGGCGCCCCGCGAGCGTGCGCTGATCGGCGCCTCGATAGGCTCCTGGCGGTTTGCCAGTGCGTGCCTGCCCGACCCGGTGCAAGGCCTGCTCGACCTGGGCCGGCTGTACAACGAACAAAGCTTTGCCAAAGGCGTGACCATGGCCGAAGTCAGCCAGAGCTGCGTGCGCATGCTCGATGACTTGCTGGCCGGCCGCGATGCCCGCGTGCTCGACAACCCGCACTACCGGCTGAACATCATGGTGGTCAAAAGCCATGGCCTGCTCGCCGACGATCATCGCGGTCGGCTTGGTTTGGGGTTGTCCTCGGTGATCGCCGACAACCTGAGGGGCCGCGCGCGGTTGTCCCGGCACTTCGAACGGCTGATCGTCCACGATCCACGCCAGGCGCCACCGCTGCATGCGCTCAAGGATTTCCCGTCGCGCTTCCTTGATCTGGAACCGGGCAACCTGCGCCAGGCCTTGCTGGCGTCGGGCTCGATCCCCATGGTGATGCAAGGCGTACGCGACCTGCCGGGTGCAGGCCAAGGCACTTACCGCGATGGCGGCCTGCTGGACTATCACCTCGACCTGCCCTACCACGGCGATGACATCGTGCTGTACCCGCACTTCACCGACCGGGTCATTCCCGGCTGGTTCGACAAAGGCTTGCCGTGGCGCCGCGCCAATCAACAGGGTTTGCAGGATGTCCTGCTGCTGGCGCCGTCGAAGGAATACCTGGCCCGCCTGCCCCACGGCAAACTGCCGGACCGCAGTGACTTCAAGCGCTTCATGGGGGATGACCCGGGCCGCAACAAGTACTGGCAAACCGCAATGAGCGAAAGCCAGCGGCTGGGGGATGAGTTTCTGCAACTGGCCGACAATGGCCAATTGGGCGAACGCCTGCTGGCTCTCTAGCGCCCTCTCCGTAGCAGCTGTCGAGCCCAAGCGAGGCTGCGTCGGCAGCACCTCGGTTTGTCAGACAAATCGCAAACGCAGCCTCGCCATGGCTCGACAGCTGCTACGCGGTATGCGCGCGGCCGCGACAAACTGTTAAACTCGCCGCCTGCCAGACACCTCACCGAGCTGAAAAACCCTGTGGAAATCTTCAAAGAGTTTACCTTCGAGTCCGCCCACCGCCTGCCCCACGTTCCGGAAGGCCACAAATGCGGGCGCCTGCATGGCCATTCGTTCAAGGTGGCGATCCACCTCAGCGGCGACCTCGACCCGCACACCGGCTGGATCCGTGACTTCTCGGAGATCAAGGCGATTTTCAAGCCGCTCTACGAACGCCTCGACCACAACTACCTCAACGACATCCCGGGCCTCGAAAACCCCACCAGCGAAGTGCTGGCCAAGTGGATCTGGAATGAACTGAAACCGCTGTTGCCGGAACTCAGCGCGATTCGCATCCATGAGACCTGCACCAGCGGCTGCATCTATCGCGGCGAATAAGCCGGCGATGTAAAAAACCACCCTTGCGGTGGTTTTTTTATGCCGGTGACTCCCTTACAGTCGTGGCCTCTTGTACAGGAAGCGCTGCGATGCCAACCCATATCCGCCCCGCTACCGGCGACGATATCGCCGCAATTGAAGCGATCGTCCACGCCGCCTACTCCCCTTACATCCAGCGAATCGGGCGCAAGCCAGGGCCGATGCTGGATGACTATCGCCAGCAGGTCGCTGCAGAACGGGTGCATGTGCTGGAGAGTGCGGGCCAGGTCCGCGGCTTTGTCGTACTGATTCATCACGATGAGTACCTGCTGCTGGATAACCTGGCCGTCGACCCCGGTGCCCAGGGCTTGGGTTACGGGCGCCTGTTGCTGGGCTTCGCGGAAGGCCAGGCCAGGCATGGCTCCATCCGTCTCTACACCAATGAAGCGATGACCGAAAACATCGCGCTGTACACCCGCAAAGGCTATGTGGAAACTCACCGGGCCGAGGAAAACGGCCTGCGTCGGGTCTACATGCAAAAAGACCTCACCGCCTCGCACTGAAGGAGCTCCCATGGAAAACACCTGGCTGGCCCAGGCCAAGCGCCTGCAAGCATTGGCCTCCACGGGGCTGCACTTCTGCACCGATGACTTCGAGCGCGAGCGCCTCGAGGAAATCGCCCAGATTGCCCACAGCATGCTGGCGCAATTGGGCGAAGTACCGCTGGAGCGCATCACCGGGCTGGTGCCGGATTTTGCCAAACGTTATTCGACGCCCATGATTGATGTGCGGGGCGCAGTGATTGACGGTGACCGGATCCTGTTGGTCCGCGAACTCACGGATGGCTGCTGGGCATTGCCCGGCGGTTATGCGGATATTGGTTTGTCGGCGGCTGAAAACATCGTCAAGGAAATTCGCGAAGAGGCCGGGCTGACGGTCACGGCCAAGGCGCTGTACAGCGTCACCCACAAGGCCAAAGGCTTGTACCGGCCGGATATCCGGGACTTCTACAAACTCTACTTTCTGTGCGAACGGGTTGATCAACTGGCGCCGGCGGCCGGTTTCGAAACCACCGAAGTTGGCTTCTTCAGCCTGGACGATCTGCCGCCGCTGTCCCGTGGCCGCACCATTGAAAGCGACCTTGAGGCCGCTTTTGCCTTTCATCGCGGGCAGACCACTCACACCCTGTTCGATTGAATAACGGGTGATCCAATTTGTATCACCCTGCACCGCTTTCGCGCCTGAGTGGGCAGAAAGACCAATCCCGCCTGCGTGTTTCACCTGTTTGGCTATAAATACTGTGCAACCTGCACAGTCCTGACCGTGCGCCCGTCACTGCCTGGCACTTGGCACGACGGGTGCAATAGGCCTGCGTCACTCATTCAGGGAGAACGGCACATGACGCAGAACGAACCGGGCAATGACTACCCTCTCAGCGAGGTGCCCATGCATGCCCGCAAAGGCCTGGCCTCCACCGCCATGGTGCTGCTGGGCTTTACCTTTTTTACCGCGACCATGTTCGCCGGCGGCAAGCTGGGGGTGGCCTTCAGCTTTACCCAGATGCTCGGCGTCGTGGCCCTGGGTAACCTGCTGTTGGGTATCTACGCCGCAGGCCTGGGTTACATCGCGTTCAAGAGCGGTTTGAACTCGGTGCTGATGGGGCGCTTCTGCTTCGGTGAAGTGGGCAGCAAACTCAGCGACTTGATTCTCGGTTTTACCCAGATCGGCTGGTACGCCTGGGGCACCGCCACCGCAGCCGTAGTACTGGGCAAGTATTTCGAGTTGAGCCAGGGCAGCGTACTCGGGCTGATGGTGCTGTTTGGCATGGTGTTCTGCGCGACGGCCTACGTGGGCTATCGCGGGTTGGAGATTCTGTCCTACATCGCCGTGCCGGCCATGGGTATTTTGTTGTTTCTGTCGATGTGGGTCGCCACCGTCAAGGTCGGCGGGCTCGATGGACTGCTGGCGGTGGTGCCGACCGGTGAGCTGGACATGTCCACGGCTATCACGCTGGTGTTCGGCACCTTTGTCAGCGGCGCGACCCAGGCCACCAACTGGACGAGGTTCTCACGCTCGGCCAGGGTCGCGGTGCTGGCCAGCCTGATCGGCTTCTTTATCGGCAACGGCTTGATGGTGTTGATCGGTGCCTATGGCGCCATCGTCTACCAGCAGCCCGACGTGGTCGAAGTGTTGCTGCTGCAAGGCTTCGCCATGGCGGCCATGGCGATGCTGTTGCTGAATATCTGGAGCACCCAGGACAACACCATCTACAACTTCGCCGTCGCCGGCTGCAACCTGCTGCGCACCAAGCGCCGTAAAACGGTGACCCTGGCCGGTGCGGTAATCGGCACCCTGCTGGCGTTGCTGGGCATGTACGACATGCTGGTGCCCTACCTGATCCTGCTGGGCACGGTGATCCCACCGATTGGCGGGGTGATCATGGCGGATTTCTTCTATCGCTACCGCGGCCACTATCCGCGCCTGGCCGATACACGCCTGCCGGCCTTCAACTGGCCAGGGCTGATCGCCTATGCCGTGGGTACGGTGCTGGCCTTTCATTCACCCTGGGTGGCGCCATTGGTGGGGATCGTGGCGGCGTCCCTGACCTACATCGTGCTGACCAGCGTATTGCGGGTGCGGGCACCTTTGGCTGACGTCCAGGCATGAGCCTGACAGTCGCCGATGTGCTGGCCTTGCCCGGCCTTGAATCGATGTGCCTGCGGGCCGGGGAAGCCGGCCTGGAGAACACGGTGCGCTGGCCCTATGTCGCAGAAAACAGCGGCATTGCCGAATGGGTGCTGGGGGGCGAACTGGTGTTCGTCACCGGTATCAATCACCCACGGGACGAGGCCAATCTGTTGGTGCTGCTGGACGAAGCCTGTCAGCGCCAGGTCGCCGGCCTGGTGATCCTCACGGGGCCGGACTATATCCAGGCGATTCCCCAGCGTTTGCTGGAAGCGGCGCAAGCGGCGGGCATGCCGCTGATCGAACAGCCTTACTCGTTGAAGATGGTACTGGTGACCCAGGCCATCGGTTCGGCGTTGATCCAGTCGCAGCAGTTGGGGCGCTCGCGACACGATGTGCTGGAGCGCCTGCTGGCCGGTGATTATCAATCCCTGGATTTGCTGCTGCACCGCGCTGCGCAGTTGGACATGCCGCTGGCCGGCCATTGGCAACTCGTCCAGTTGCAACTGGACGGCAGCGACGCGCTGTTTGCCCAAGGTGAGGCGCCAGTGGTCGAGGCGCAGCTTGCCCGACAACACGATGCGATTACCCGCCGTCTGCGCCAGTTTTCTGCGCAGCATCCGTCGCGCCCGCCCGTGCTGGGGCGTGCCGGACAATGGACGTTGCTGCTGCCTGCGATAGACGCGGGTGCGGCATTGGCCAACCGTCAGTTGTTGGCGGGTTGGTTGAAGGCACTGAATCTGCGCCTGGCACCGTTGAAACTGTTTATCGGCCTGAGTGCTGCCGCGCACCCACCCGCGCGCCTGGCCCAGGCCCTGGATGAGGCGCGCCAGGCATTGGCCGCTGCGCGACGGTTCAGTGAACGCGCCGGGCTGTGTGTCTACGATGAGTTGGGCGTGCTCAAGCTGCTCAGTGGCGTACGTGATCGCGCCCTGCTCGATCAGTTCCTCAACGAACGCTTGGGGCCGCTGCTGCGCCACGACCTGCACCATGGCCCAAGCCTGATGCCGACCCTGGAGGCCTGGTTCCACGAGAATGGTAACCTTGTGGCCGCAGCCCAACGGCTGGCGGTTCACCGCAACACCCTGACGCACCGCGTCCAGCGTATCGAAGCCCTGTGCGGGCTGACGCTGGACAATGCTTATGACCGCCTGGACATCGGCATCGCGCTGATGATCTGGCGGCTGTCTGCCTGACTGTTTTTTGCCAAGAGGAACTTGCCCATGCACATCATCAACGCCCGCCTGCGCAACCGTGAAGGCCTGCATGATCTGCACCTGGAACACGGCCGGATCGCCAGCATCACCCAACAAGGCGCTGCCCCCCTGGCAGGCCCCGACGACCTGGACGCCGCCGGCAACCTGGTGGTCCCGCCTTTCGTCGAGCCGCACATTCACCTCGATGCCACCCTGACCGCCGGCGAGCCGCGCTGGAACATGAGCGGCACCCTGTTTGAAGGCATCGAGTGCTGGGGCGAGCGCAAGGCCACCATCACCCTGGAAGACACCAAGACCCGCTCCAAAAAAACCATCCAGACCCTGGCCGCCCATGGCATCCAGCATGTGCGCACCCATGTCGACGTCACCGACCCGGACCTCACCGCGCTCAAGGCCATGCTTGAAGTACGCGAGGAAAGCGGCCACCTGATCGACCTGCAAATCGTCGCGTTCCCCCAGGAAGGCATCGAGTCCTACCGCAATGGCCGCGAGCTGATGGAAGAGGCCATTCGCCTGGGCGCCGACGTGATCGGCGGCATCCCGCACTTTGAATACACCCGTGACCAAGGGGTGAGTTCGGTGAAGTTCCTGATGGACCTGGCCGAACGCACCGGTTGCCTGGTCGATGTGCATTGCGACGAAACCGACGACCCACACTCGCGCTTTCTTGAAGTGCTGGCCGAAGAAGCCCGCAGCCGTGACATGGGCGCCCGCGTGACTGCCAGCCACACCACGGCCATGGGCTCCTACGACAATGCTTACTGCGCCAAACTCTTCCGCCTGCTGGGGCATTCGGGCATCAGCTTTGTCTCCTGCCCTACCGAAAGCATCCACTTGCAGGGCCGCTTCGACACCTTCCCCAAACGCCGCGGCGTGACCCGGGTCAACGAACTGCTGGAGGCTGGTATGAACGTCTGCTTCGGCCAGGACTCGATCGTCGACCCTTGGTACCCCTTGGGTAACGGCAACATTTTGCGGGTGCTGGAAGCCGGGTTGCATATCTGCCACATGCTTGGCTACCGCAACCTGCAAAGTGCCCTCGACCTGGTCACCGACAACAGCGCCCGGGCGATGGCCCTGGGGGATCGTTATGGCCTGGAACCTGGACGCCCGGCGAACCTGTTGATCCTGTCTGCAGACAGCGACTATGAAGTGATTCGCAGCCAGGGCTTGCCGTTGTATTCGATTCGAGCGGGCAAAGTGTTGATGAAACGCCGGCCGGCGCAGGTGGAGTTTTTGTAGGCTCATACGATTGAATCTATATCGAGGGTTTGTGGCTTTCCCCAGCCATCATCCGATTGTGGCGGGATGCTCGCCACTTGGGTGAGTACGCGATTTTGCGGGTGAGCGAACCAGCGTTTCAGGCTGGATTGCAGGGTTGGGGATGAAGCGTGGCTGCCGTAGACGTCGCGGGCCTGGAGGCGGCGCCAGCGGAGGGTTGCCAGGCGGTCGCGACTACTTTGCAGACGATCAGCTTCGATGCTCAAGGCCTGGATATCTTCATAACCACGCTGATTGGTCGGTCGATAGCGGTCCAGTTCTCGTTTTTTCTCCCGCAGTTGTTGCCGCATGCTGATCAGCGCTTTTTCGATCAGCTCAAATTCACTCGCAGTCACCAGTGTTCCGTCGGCGTCCACGGTTTGCTGCCAGCGGCGTAACGTCGCCCAGGCTGCCGGGATGTAGCTTGCGGTCATAAAGTGCTGCTTGTATTGGACTAGCTGCTTGATCAGGTTGGCCCGGTCCGGCATATCACCGCTGAGTTGAATCGCGCGATTGCATGCAGCTTCTTCGATCGACTCACACCCGGGGTTCCACAATATTGAAGACTGTGTGCCGTCGGGCAAGGCAATCGGCATGAAATGCTGCTGGGAGCCGTGATGCTGATAGGCGTTCCCGCCCACCCGCACCAACCCAAGTGCGAACAGCAGGCCAGCAGGTGCAGGATTGCTGAACAGGGTAACAAGCCCGGGAATCCAGAGTTTGGCAGTTGTGTTCATCCAGGGTGCCGGGACGCTGGGTACCGGGTCGTTATGATTGACGATGCGGTGATGCACCAAAGATGAAGCACCGTCAGTGAACTCAGAGTCGGCAACGCGGGGAGCGCCATAGGTGTAAAGAAGGATGTTGCGGTCGTAACCTGGAATTCGCCTAAGAGACTCTGCCAGCAGCAGTGCTATGGCGCCGCCGAGACTATGGCCACAAATTATGATGCGCTGGCCTATGTAGAACCGGTCGAGGTAATGCAGCGCAAAATCACGCATCGCCCGATACGCGCCATAAAAGCCCTCATGAACCTTACCAACACCCTCGACAAAAGCGACCTGGTGAGCATTGGCATCCCTCAGCCCATCGGAACGGCTTGCAGTGCCCCGCACTGCGATCAGGATCACATGGTCGTGATGGCTGATAAACGCCTGAGTATCAGTGCCATTCTCCTCGTCATCAAAAAAATGCAGCTTCGCTGGGTGGGCCGGGGACTCTCCTTGCTCCGATCGATTTTGCTCATACAACTCAGGATCAAAAGGCAACACCTCGAATCGTTGCGAGTACGGCACGTCTTCATACACGGGATAAAAGTGTTCCACCTGGTCGGAATCGAACTTCCAAGCCTCCTGATAGCCCGACAGTTGTTCGGAAAAAAAATTGCCCACACTGGGCTCTATGGGAAAGCTGACCTGGTCCATCGGCGGAGTCGACGGTTCCTGCCCAAAATCGCAATAACTCAAGGTAGCCATAAGCGCCAACTGATAAAGGTTCAAGGCACAGAACTGGTCTTCAATCGACAACAACGGGCGTAACGCACGCAGCGGCCTTACCTCCAGCACAGTGTGCAGGTCAGGAAATAAAACCAGCCCTGTCAGCTTGGGCTGAGGGGGGCCAAACCCAAGTTCAGCCAGCATGCGGAGCGCATGCCGCGGTGGTCGATGGGTTCTGGGCGCCAAGGGAGGCAAATGAGCAGTGTGCAAGACCAAGTCACTGACCTCGACTTGATAGAATTTGCCTGTTTCCCGCCCTGCCGGGTTTCGCTCGACGCGCTCCCCGTCTACACGTGAAAACCGCGTCTGTTCGGCTCGTACCTGAAGCTCGGTGATAGGCAGTGGATAACAACCACGCGTTTGCAACGTTGCGTAGTAATCCCCGCTCATTTCATATGGCGCATCGAAGATCAGAACCACAGGCCCTCGATATGGGTTGTCCAACTTTGCGAAACCGTTTCCATCCAAACGACCTGCATATTGTTGACCTGTGCTGTCAAAAACCTTGTACGCAAGACCCCCATAAGCGTTTCCGTCACCTGATTCGTCCACCAGACAAAAACTCAGCCAACATCCACGCACTGCACAAGCCGGCATTTTCCCGCTGAAAAAGGGTTGTTTCCATTCTGTAAGCGCCATCGCTGAATATCCTTATTCAGTAAAAGTTAAAGATAAGTACGCTCCCCATCAGATTTCCCCAAACACGAGCCTCACTGTTTTGCCGTTCAACTCATCACGCTGCACACGACCACCCGTTGCTGTCGTTGGCGGCAGTCCTCTTGCATCCACCAGGTTGCATTGAAATACGTTATCAGTCGCCTGCGTTGGCCCTGCCGGCCTGAGTAACCACTGACAGGCCCCCGGCACCTCCAAGGTACCTTCCCCCGGCATTCGAGACATATGGGGTTCAACCCAATCATGCACACCGATAAACGCAAAATCCCCCCCACTGTCCGACAAGTGCTCAGCCGACTTCGCATAGACATCAAACGTCATGTAACGCAGCACTAACGGACACCCGTTCACCGTCTCCGTCAGAGGCAACTCGAAGCTCGCCCGATTCGCCACCGACTTCTCAAGAGCGTCGAATATCTTGATCTCTGGCAGATCACCTGGACGCCATCGTAAAGTGCAAGTCTCACCTGTTCCGGGGACGTAAGTTGCATCGCCTCTGAGTCTGTAATTCGCCGGCAAATCGACCTCCAAAGTGAAACTATCAGCAGGCTTCATCACACAACCGGAAACACCCAGCACACTGCAAACGAATACCCCTCGCCACACGCCCGACATAAATCCCCTACGCATCCTGCTGCTCCCGCTCCACCCGACGCCACTCCCCAACCACCCGCTGAAAATGATCCTCCGCCACTTCCCCACGCATCGGCTGCCATCGAATAAGCACGTCCCCAGTGGCTTCCAACAACCGCCGCACCACCAAAAACTCCAGCTGTTCCGGCCTGTCCCATTGCCAGGCCCGCGCTTGCTCCAGCACCTGCGCCAACCAGACTCTCGGGTCTTGAAACTCAACCAGTGCGCTCAACGCCTCGCTGTACTCGGCCAGCAGGTAACGCAGGATATTGGCTTGCAGAATCACTCCCGCCTGGGGATTCGGCACCTCCAGCCACGGCGCAGGATCGGGTACCGGATACGCCCCCGGAGCCGGGTTATCGACACAACTCCAACGCTCACCCTGCCAGTAACACACGCCGATCAGCGGCCCGAGAAAAACAGGCCAGTCCCGAGCAGGCAGGTGAACCAAGGCCCGCGCCAAGGTGCGGTTATCGTGGAAGCGGTACAGCGCCTGACTGCCCGCCGTTCCCACCACCAACCTGTCGCGCCAGTGCCGGGTAACACCCGATAAATCATCACCAGCCAGGCTGCCCAACCAGCCCCAATTACGCTGGGGGTTTTGCAGCAAACCCACCAATGCGGGCTCGCTGACATGGTCGAGCAACAGGAGCATCGGCCCATCCGCTGCCATTTCCGATGCGACGGTTTCACCATAGAGGCAGCGATACTCAGCGACCGTGCGTGTCGCCAGCAGTACCCCACGCGCATCGCTTTCACCCTGTAGAACCAGGCACAGCCGGCGCCCTGCCTGCTGCTGTTCAGCCATCCACTGGCCAGGCGCGATCTCCATCAAGCCGCCCTCCCCGTGGATTCGCACAGGCCTTCACGGCAGCGCTCGCACACTGGACAGAAGTCCGCATCCAGTCTTCTGGCCAGCTCCATGACTACGCCTTGGATAACCGAAACCTTCGGCCCATCCGCTGCAAATGCGGACGAAGCAGCCACGTCACCCGGTCCAACTGGGTTGGCTGTGCGAATCACGGCAGGCGCACCGCCCAACGTGATCGGCCGACTGCTGAAAATCCCGCCAGCCTGAATCAGCAAATGCTCACCACCGGCCTTGAAGCTCAACTGCGCACCGGCATCGATAACCAGGTTGGCCCCCGCCTTCAGATGGACCTGTTGCCCCGCTTCGATCACCAGGGTCTGGCCGACAAGGGTCTGGCTGTTGCCCTGCACGTGCAAGTGATCATCAGCCCCAAGCCGAACCTTGCGGTCGCCGGCGATGCTGCGGTGTTCCTCGTCTTCCAGGGTGGTGGCACTCAAGCCGTGGATGGTTTCCCGACGTTCGCCCACCACCTCCAGCCGACTGTCGTGGCCGACCTGCTGCTCCAGATCGCGTTGGGCGCGCAGGTAGATGAGTTCCTGGCCGCTGCGGTCCTCGAGGTGCAGCTCGTTGGCCCCCGTCCCGCCCGGCGAACTGCGGCTGCGTAGCACACTGCGGGTCTTGTGTTGGGGCAACGGATAGGCAACAGGCTGCAAGGTATTGGGCAGGCAACCATTGATCACTGGCCGGTCTGGATCACCTTCCAGGAACGTCACCAGTACCTCCATGCCCACACGCGGGATCATCACCGCGCCATAGCTGTCACCCGCCCATCCGGACGCCACACGCACCCAGCAGCTGCTCTTGTCGTCGTGCTGGTCCAGGCGGTCCCAATGAAAGCGAATTTTCACCCGGCCGTGAGCGTCGCAATGCACGTCTTCACCCTCGGGCCCGGTGACGGTTGCGGTCTGGCTGCCGCTGATACGCGGTTTGACGTGCTTGAGCGGCGGGCGGTAAGCGGCGCGCCAGGGCGTTGCGGTAAATCGATTGCGATAGCCGTGGAATGCCTCGACATCCACCACCGCCTCCTCCAGCACCTGCGGTTGATAGCCTTCGTGACGCACGCCGGTGATCAGCCACAAGTCATTACAGGTGCGGTCCGGATGGCCGCGCAGTTCCAGGAAATGCCCGCTGCGCAAAGCCGGCTGGTCACTGCGGCCCAGGGCCCGATGACGGTCGCGTTGATGACGTTCCAGGCCACGCCGGGCCAACTGCGAACCTCGCAGATGCCCCGTGAATCCCGCAGGGTATTGATAGTCTTCAAGTGCCGGGAAAGATCCGGCCTGCTCCTGCAAGCGCAGCGACGGATGTTCGAAGTCGTAGTCACGCCGAACAACCTGAGCACTGCGCGTGGCCAGGCGCACATCGAAACGCTGGATCACCAGCGTTTCGGCAGCCGGGCCTCCGGCCGGGCAGTAGCGTTGCGCCGGCAAACGACGAAACACCGTCTGGTCATCACCCAACACCAGTACATGGGCGTCTGCACTGTGGCGAAAGTGGTAGTGAATGCCCTCTTCCTCGCACAGCCGCTGGATAAAGTGCAGGTCGGTTTCCGCGTATTGCACACAGAACGTACGCGGTGGGTAAACCACCGGCCCCAGTTCGAAGGTATAGGCATCAGCAAGGATGCCGTGCTGCTCAAGCACTGCCGCGATAATTTGCGGCACGCTGCGCTGCTGGAAAATCCGCTGGTCGCAACGATGGGCCAGGTACGCCACGCGCGGCGCAAGGGTGAGGTGGTAGCGGGTCAGCCGCTGCCCCGGGCCTTCCCGGCCAATGCTGTAGATTTGCCCGTGCAGGCCTTCACCGGGCTCGCCAAAATCCAGATAGGCCGGTTGGTGAAGTAACTTCTCCAGATCCAGGCTGGGGTTTTCACTGACCCACTGCACTTCAATAAAAAAAGGCTGGTCAATCGTTTCGCTGCCTTTAAAAGCCAGCACCTGAAATGCCTGGTTCATTCCTGCAACGACCAGTTTGAAACGTGACGAAACAAGCGTATTGAACATCCGTTGTTACCCGCCATTCATTGTCGAGCTGAAATAACTTCTCCCGTAAAACGCAGATAAAGCCACTCAATTCGAAGCCGATAAAAAGTGCCTGAACCCCAGGAATACTAGCGATTTCAGGCGAAATTCGGCCGCTTCAAAATAAAAAAGAAGATTCGCACACCGATATTGGAAGGGTCTTTTATAAATACAGAAATGCAGTTAAACAGCCAGTACTGACTAACGGGAATACTCTTACACCACCATTCACCAGAGCTGCTTATTTATAGAGAAACAGCTGACAAAGATGATTAAGCCCGCCACTGCCTTTTTCAAACTTCCTGCAGCCGCGCAGTCCCGAACAGGCTAACGCTCAGCAACTCACCCGGCTCTGCTTGCAACCGTACGGGTGCGGTACCGCCCGGCATCACCACCGCCACCTGACCCGCCGTCACCCATCCTACAGACCAGGCGGCGCATGCCACCGCACTGGCGCTGGTCCCGGAGGACGCCGTGGGCCCCTCACCACGCTCAAACACTCGCGCGATCACGCGATTGCCTGAATCCCGGGCGACCCATTGCAGGTTGACCCCGGAAATACAAGGTTGGCCGGCCCCGGCAGGTGGTGCGAAAGCAATCGCCCTCAGCGGATCGAACCAGGCTGATCGATGCAGCTGGGCGTTGTCCGGCAACGCTGACGCGTCCTGTACCAGCGTCACACAATGCGGGTTGCCCACACGCACAAACTGGCTGTGATTCCACTCGGGGTTGAGCGCAGCCAGTGGCGAAACATGGCTCACCTCAGTTCCCTCAAGCGAGACCGCGCCCACACCAACAGCCCCTACCGCCAAAGGCCCGAACTCGGGACGCCCCAGCGCCAGCCAAAAGCCTTGCACCTGTTCGTACTCCGCCGGCTCAACCCGCGTAACCACCGGCGACAGTGCGTCTGTCTTGTCGTGATGCACCCGCAACTCACAGCCTTGCGCCATCAATCCCTGGTCGGTCAACGACTGGGCGAAGATCGTCAGGCCATTGCCACTGCGTTCGGCCAGGGAACCGTCGGTGTTGACGATCAACAGGTCAAAAGGCGGCGCGGCCTGGAACGGCCCCACCAACAAGCCGTCACAGCGATGCGCCTTGGCCTCTGCCGGGCGCGGCAACTCATCCCAACCGCACTCGGCGGCAATCGCCGCCAATGCCCAAACACCTCGGGTGCCAGCGGCCAAGTCGGCACGGTCCGGCACGTCGATACCCTTGCTGCGTAAATGCTCCGGGCTCACTACGCCGTAGATATTGCCGCGGGCGTCATAGAAAACGCTCATTGCGCTGCCCGCATGAAAATCCGTACCACCTCTTCCAGGTGCTTGCGCATCGCCTGTCGCGCACCCTCCACGTCTCGCTGTTCCAGTGCATCGAGGATCTTGCGGTGCTCGTCTTCCGAGCGATGGGGCATGTCGTCCGAGGTGTAATGCGCCTGCAACCGCTGGAACATGCTGCCGTAACGATGCCCCAGCAAGTGCGCAATCATCAACGCATACGCCGGATTGCCCGAGGCCTGGGCGATGCGAATGTGAAACAGGCGATCGCCCGGATGGGTATGGGAGCCGTCGCGGTTGTCCTGCACATTACGCTCGAAGGCCTCGCGGATCCCCGCCAGCTCTTCGTCGGTGGCATGTTTGGCGGCCAGGGCGGCGGCTTCCGGCTCAATCAGGCGACGGGCCTGGAGCAGGGAAAACGGTGGAATCTCGGCATTGAAGTCGACGTGCAGGTTGAGTTCCGGATCGAACTCTTTCCATTGATCCCGGGTGGCCTGGGCCATCACCGGTTCCTGGCTGACTGTCGGTTGCACGGGTTCACACACCAGCACGCCGTTGCCCACCCGCACATCTACCAGGCCGATCACCTCCAGGGCAATCATCGCCTCACGCACGGAAGCGCGACTCACGCCCAACAGTTTGGCGAGTTCACGCTCAGCGGGAAGTCGACTGCCCGGCGGAAATTCTCCGCTGTCGATCAACGCTCGCAACTGGTCGGCAATCTGTCGATAAAGACGTTGGTTATCAATTACTTGAAATGGCATCTAGGCTCAGCTCGATTCATGCACAGCACGGTCAAAGCGATCAACCCGCAAAAAAGCCGCTTGTTGACCGGGATGACCCATGCTAAAAATTGGATCAATGGCCTGACCATTGGATCGTTTCCAGTGTGCTGATCATAGCAAACCCACCAGGGTTCGCTATGCCGCAGATGCAGGTGTTTCACGCCCTCAATGGCCTGACCATTGAGCCAATAACAATAATCAAGGGAGTCTGTCATGGACCTCACCGGTAAACGCGTGCTGATCACCGCCGCCGCCCAGGGCATTGGCCGCGCCAGCGTCGAAGCCTATCTGACGGCAGGGGCCGAAGTGATTGCAGCCGACATCAATCAACAGGCGCTCGCCGGCTTGCCGGGTGCGCAAACGGTGGTGCTGGATGTCACCGACGCCAGCGCCATCCAACGCCTTGCCGCCGAGATCGGCCCTCTGGACGTGCTGTTCAACTGCGCAGGCGTGGTGCATGCCGGCAATATCCTCGAATGCCCGGAAAGCGACTGGACGTTTGCCCTGGACCTGAACGTCACCGCCATGTACCGCATGATCCGCGCGTTTCTGCCGGGGATGCTGGCGGCGGGCGGCGGCTCGATCATCAACATGTCGTCGGTGGCCTCCAGCCTCAAGGGCGTGCCCAACCGCTTTGCCTATTGCGCCAGCAAGGCGGCCGTCATCGGCCTGACCAAATCCGTCGCGGCCGACTTTGTCACCCAGCGCATCCGCTGCAACGCTATCTGCCCGGGCACCGTGGAGTCGCCTTCGCTGCAGCAACGCATCGTCGAACAAGCCCGCCATGAAGGCCGTCAACAGGACGAGGTGTACGCCGCCTTCACCGCGCGCCAGCCGATGGGACGCCTGGGCACGCCCCAGGAAATTGCCCAGCTGGCGCTGTACCTTGGCTCCGATGCCAGCGCGTTTACCACCGGCACCACCCAGATCATTGACGGCGGCTGGAGCAACTGACCGCCCACTTCCAATAAGAGGATTGCTCATGAAATTGCTGCGCTATGGTGAAAAAGGTCAGGAACGCCCGGCCCTGCTTGACGCTGATGGACGTCTGCGTGACCTGTCCGCCCACATCAGTGATATCGCCGGTGACGCCCTGCTCCCGCAAAACCTCGCTCGCCTGCAAGAACTCGACCCCGCGAGCCTGCCCCTGGTACCGGGCAATCCGCGTTTGGGCGCCTGTGTCGGCCAGGTAGGAAAATTCATCTGCATCGGCCTGAACTACGCCGATCACGCTGCCGAAACCGGCGCCCCCATCCCTGACGAACCGATCATCTTCAACAAGTGGACCAGCGCCATCGTCGGCCCCAACGACACCATCGAAATCCCCCGCCACTCCACCAAGACCGACTGGGAAGTGGAGTTGGGCGTGGTGATCGGCCAGGGTGGCCGCTACATCGAGGAAAGCCAGGCCATGCAGCACGTGGCCGGCTACTGCGTGATCAACGATGTCTCCGAGCGCGAGTTCCAGCTGGAACGCGGCGGCACCTGGGACAAGGGCAAGGGCTGCGACACCTTCGGCCCGCTCGGCCCCTGGCTGGTCAGCCGCGATGAGATCGCCGACCCGCACCAACTGTCGATCTGGCTGGAAGTCGACGGCCACCGCTACCAGAACGGCAACACCCGCACGATGATTTTCCAGATCCCCAAACTGATCAGCTACCTCAGCCAGTTCATGAGCCTGCAACCGGGGGATGTGATTTCCACCGGCACCCCGCCCGGTGTCGGCCTGGGGATCAAGCCAGTGCCGGTCTACCTCAAGCCCGGGCAAAAAATCCGCCTGGGTATCGAAGGCCTCGGCGAACAGAACCAGACCACGGTCGACGCCTGACAAGAACCAAGGAGCCGTTCATGACCACCATTACCGCGATTCGCGTCGAAGATATCCGCTTTCCTACGTCCCAGTCCCTGGACGGTTCCGATGCCATGAACCCGGACCCGGACTACTCGGCCGCCTATGTGATTTTGCAGACCGACAACCCGGCCCTTGAAGGCCATGGCCTGACCTTCACCATCGGCCGTGGCAACGAGATTTGCTGCGCGGCGATCCAGGCCATGCAACCGCTGCTGGTGGGCTTGACCCTGGAATGGATCGCCGAAGACATGGGCCGTTTCTGGCGGCATGTCACCAGCGACAGCCAGTTGCGCTGGATCGGCCCGGACAAGGGCGCCATCCACCTGGCCACCGGCGCGATCGTCAACGCCGCGTGGGATTTGTGGGCCAAGGCCGAAGGCAAGCCCCTGTGGCGCCTGGTGGCCGACATGAGTCCGGAACAGCTGGTGCGCTGCATCGATTTCCGCTACATCACCGACTGCATCACCTCCAGCGAAGCCCTGGCCTTGCTGCGCCAACGCGCCGAAGGCAAGGCTGAACGCATGGCCGACCTGCAAGCCAATGGCTACCCCTGCTACACCACCTCGGCCGGCTGGCTCGGTTACGGCGACGAAAAGCTGCGCAGGCTGTGCCAGGAAGCGGTGGATGCCGGCTTCAACCACGTAAAGCTCAAGGTCGGCCACGACTTGCAGGATGACCTGCGGCGCGTACGCATCGCCCGCGAAGTATTGGGCCCGGACCGCCAATTGATGATTGACGCCAACCAGGTGTGGGAAGTCGACACCGCCATCGATTGGGTGCGCGAATTGGCGTTTGCCAAGCCGTGGTTCATCGAGGAACCCACCAGCCCCGACGATATCGAGGGCCATCGCAAGATTCGCCTGGGCGTGGCGCCGGTCAAGGTCGCCACCGGCGAGATGTGCCAGAACCGGATCATCTTCAAGCAATTGATCATGCGCGAAGCCATTGATGTGGTGCAGATTGACGCCTGCCGCCTGGGTGGGGTGAACGAGGTGCTGGCAGTGATGCTGATGGCGGCCAAATATGGCCTGCCCGTGTGCCCGCATGCCGGCGGTGTCGGGCTTTGCGAGTACGTGCAGCACCTGTCGATGATCGACTACCTGTGCATTGCCGGCACCCACGAAGGCCGGGTGATCGAGTATGTCGACCATTTGCACGAGCATTTCGAGGAACCTTGCGTGGTGCGCGGTGCGGCCTATCTGCCGCCGAAGGCGCCGGGCTTTTCGATCCAGATGAAAGCCGCGTCCCGGGAGCAATACCGCCACCGGCCGTGAGCTGAACCGCAATTTGAATGGACGGAGCACAATAACAATGTCGTCCCCATCACCTTTGAGGCTCGATGCGCACCAGCATTTCTGGCGCTACCGGGCCGCTGATTATCCGTGGATCGGTACGGCTGAGGCTGACCTGCGGCGGGACTTTCTCCCACAGGACTTGCGGCCGTTGCTCGACGCTGCCGACCTGGATGGCTGCATTGCCGTGCAAGGCCGCGCCGGTGAGCAGGAAACCGACGCGCTGCTGGAAATGGCGCGGCAGCACCCATGGATACTCGGCGTCGTCGGCTGGGTCGACCTGTGCGACCCACGCCTGGAACAGCACCTGGAACAGTGGCGCGACGCACCGGGACTCAAGGGCTTTCGGCATCAGATTCAGGATGAGCCTACGCCTGCCAGCTTTATGGCTGACGCGAAGTTCTCCCGTGGCCTGCAACACCTGCAGCAACAAGGCTACGTCTACGAAGTGCTGATCCGCTGCGCCGACCTCGACGCCGCGACAGCCCTGTGCCAGCGCCACGACCGGCATCATCTGGTGCTGGACCACCTGGGCAAACCGGACATCGCCAACGGCCCCGTCGGTTGGGCCGAACACCTGGCGCCACTGGCCGCCCTGCCCCACGTCAGTTGCAAGCTGTCGGGCCTGCTCACCGAAGCCGGGCCCGAGCAACGCAACGCCCGAGCCCTGCGCCCCTACATCGAACTGGCGCTGGAATTGTTCGGCGCCGAGCGCCTGATGTTCGGTTCGGACTGGCCGGTGTGCCTGCTGGCCGGGGAATACCAGGGCACCTGCCAATTGCTGCAACAAACCCTCGGCCCACTGTCGCCCGATGAACAGCAGGCCATCTGGGGCGGCACGGCCCAGCGGGTCTATCACCTTGAAGGAAACTGCCCATGAATCTGCATTTGCAGGACCGCGTGATCATCATCACCGGCGGCGGCTCGGGGATTGGCGCCGCCATTTCCCTGGGGTTGATTGCCGAAGGCGCAATCCCGGTAATTTTCGGCCATCAACCGTTGTCACCGGCCTTCGCGGCCGAGCTTGAGCAGCACGGTCAAAGCCACTTCATCCGTGTCGAGTTGCGCGATGAGGACGCCTGCCGCGCAGCCGTCAACGAGGTGTTGCAACGCTTCGGACGCATCGACGGCCTGGTGAACAATGCCGGGGTCAACGACAGCGTGGGCCTGGATGCGGGCCGTGCAGCGTTCGTCGAATCCCTGGAAAAGAACCTGATTCATTACTACTTGATGACCCACTTGTGCCTCGATGCCCTCAAGGCCAGCCGCGGGGCAATCGTGAATATCAGCTCCAAGACGGCCCTCACCGGCCAGGGCGGTACCAGCGGTTATACCGCCGCAAAAGGTGCGCAGCTGTCACTGACCCGGGAATGGGCCGCCTCCTTGCTGGAGTTCGGCATCCGGGTCAATGCCGTGGTGCCCGCCGAGGTGCTGACGCCGCTGTATCAACGCTGGATCGACGGCTTCGACAACCCCGAGGCCAAGCTCGCCGCCATCGTCGAAAAAATCCCCTTGGGCAAACGGATGACCACTCCCGAGGAAATTGCCGACAGCGTGCTGTTCCTGCTCTCACCCCGCGCCTCCCACACCACCGGACAGTGGCTGGTGGTGGATGGAGGCTACACCCACCTCGACCGGGCGCTGACATGAGCGGCCAACGTTACTGCCTGGCGCTGGACCTGATCGACGATGCGGCATTGATCGCCGAGTACCAGCAGCTGCATCGACGCATCTGGCCTGCCGTGGCAGAGCATCTGCGCAGCCAGCAAATCCTGGAAATGCAGATCTGGCGCCTGGGCACGCGGCTGTTCATGGTCATGGACACCGCGGCCGGGTTCAGCTTCGAAGGGCTGGACCACGCTGCACGCGCCAACCCCGACGTGCAAGCCTGGGAAACCCTGATGTGGCGCTTCCAGGCCCCCACGCCGTGGACTGACCCCGGCGGCAAATGGCAGCCCCTGGAGCAGATTTTCTGCCTTACCGACCAACCCTGATACCCGCTGCATCGCACGCCTTGATCCCATAAAAACAACAGGAGAAGCGTCATGTTAAGCAAAGATACACACCTGCCAGGCACCCGTGCCGTGCCGACCTATCGCTGGGCGCTGATGCTGGTGACCAGTCTGTTTTTCCTCTGGGGCTTGTCCTACGGTTTGCTCGACGTACTGAACAAGCACTTCCAGGAAGTCCTGCACGTCAGCAAGGCCCAGTCCGGGCTGTTGCAAAGCGCCTATTTCGGCGCGTACTTCCTGATTGCCCTGCCGGCCGGGTTGTTGATGGACCGCCACGGCTACAAGGCCGGGATCCTGCTGGGCCTGTGCCTGTATGCGGCGGGCGCGCTGCTGTTCATGCCGGCGGCTGCGGCGGCGAGCTTTCCGTTTTTCCTGTTCGCGCTGTTTGTCATCGCCTGCGGCCTGGGCTGCCTGGAGACCGCTGCCAACCCCTATGCCACCGTGCTGGGCGAACCCCAGGGCGCCGAGCGGCGGTTGAACCTGGCGCAATCATTCAATGGCCTTGGCCAGTTCTTCGGCCCGCTGATTGGCGGCGCGATGTTCTTCAGCGCCGGCAGCACACCGGCCTCGGACATGAGTTCGTTGCAGACCACCTACGTGGTGATCGCGGTTCTGGTATTGCTGGTGGCGCTGCTGATCGCCCGCACGCCGCTGCCGGATTTGCGCGCGCAGGAACAGGCCCTGCAACCGACGGCCGGCAAGGGTCTGTGGCAGCACCGGGAGTTCGTCGGTGGGGTGATCACGCAGTTTTTCTATGTGGCGGCCCAGGTCGGAGTCGGCGCATTTTTCATCAACTACGTCACCGAGCATTGGGCACAGATGGGCAATCAGCAAGCCGCCTACCTGCTGTCGATCGCAATGCTGGCCTTCATGTTCGGGCGCTTTTTCAGTACCTGGCTGATGGGCCGGGTCAGCGCGCAGAAGCTGCTGCTGATTTATGCGCTGATCAATATCGCGTTGTGCGGCCTGGTGGTGATCGGCCTGGAAGGTATCTCGGTGATCGCGCTGATCGCGGTGTTCTTCTTCATGTCGATCATGTTCCCGACGCTGTTCGCCATGGGCGTGAAGAACCTCGGGCCGCACACCAAGCGCGGCAGTTCGTTCATGATCATGGCGATCGTCGGCGGCGCCCTGATGCCCTACTTGATGGGCAAGGTGGCGGACAACAGCACGGTGGCGCTGGCTTACCTGTTGCCTATGGGGTGTTTCGTGATTGTGGCGGTGTATGCCCGTAGTCGCTTGCGCCATCCGTGAAGTACCGCCCCGGCGTCGTCCCGAACGTACGCCGGAACATTGCAATAAAGGCACTGACGTTTTCATAACCCAGGTCCAGCGCAACCCGGGTCACGGGTGCATGCGCCGCCAGCAACTCCAGGGCGCGCAACAACCGTGCGCGCTGGCGCCACTGGCTGAAGGTGAACCCGGTCTCGGCAACAAACCGCCGGGCCAGGGTACGCGGCGAGACACCGGCCCACTGCGCCCAGTGTTCCAGCAGGCGGTTGTCGTCGGGACTGTCGGCCAGCGCCTGGGCGATGCGCAACAGGCGCGGGTCCCGGGGCAGCGGCAAGCCGAATGGCTCCTGGGGCAACCCGGCGATTTCATCAAGGATCACCTGGGCGATCCGTGACTGAGGCGGCTCGAGCAGCGGCTGGCTCCAGGTTGCCGCGCGCCTGACGGCTTCCAGCAACAAGGCCGACGTGGCGATAACGCACGTCTGTCGGGGCAGCCCTGCACATGCCTGGGGTTCGACATACACACTCCAGCCATCAAACGGCCCGTGGGAACGCAAGGCGTGGGAACAATCGGGGGCAATCCACACCGCGTGGGTGGCCGGTACTACCCAATGCTGGTGCGCCGCCTGCACCGACAACAACCCGCGCTGGGCTCCGAGCAATTGCCCGCGGGCATGCTGATGAAGGGCCGTGGTGCGTGCTACCGGACTGCTGCGCAACGTCGCCACCAGCAACGGACCGCCGGTCGCATTGGCGAGCTGGGCTGAAACGAGTGTTGACGGCATATGGCAGCTTTACCGTATTGAATGACCTGGATAAGGCAGTGTAGCCATTTGCGCACGCCCAGACTGCGGATTCATTCATTGAGGGCTCCGCCATGCGTGCAGAAGACGTGCTTCCCGACCATCTCGACCAAGGCCAATTCAATGGCGTGACCGTGCGCAAGGGCACGGTGGGCGCATTCCTCGCCAACGCCAGAACCTGGTGCGATCCGGCCACCCCGGACGAGCAGCGCTTGCTGGCCGAACAGGACATCCTGCAAGCCCTCCCCGCCCTGCAGGCCCTGGGCCTGTTTGAAGTGTTGCAGGTGCGGGATGCGAAACTGGCGCGGCTGCTGAAGTGAGAGGATCGGCCTGGAAGGTGGTAATCCGTCGCTGGAAGCCCGGGGTTCACCAGTTCTCGCGGGGATTACGCACCTTCCAGGCCACCTCGCACCTCAAGTGGTTACTTGTCCTACGAACTGATAGTGGTTGGAAAGGCCCGTCGCGTTCCATGATCCTGGAAAAAATGTTTGGCCCTGTGTTCAGGCATGCCAAGGGAACCCGGCTCGCTCGATACGGCCTGATGTGCAAGGATGTTGCGCTGCACATCGTTCGTTGAACGCAAAACCAAGGATTTTTCATGACCGCCATCAGCACCCCAGCGCCCGTGGTACCCGGGCGGCTGGAACAAATGTCGACCCGCATCGCGTTTTTCATCGCCGGCTTCGGCATCGCCGCCTGGGCACCACTGGTGCCTTATGCCAAGGCCCGCGCCCAACTCAATGAGGGCACCCTCGGCCTTTTGCTGTTGTGCCTGGGGGTGGGCTCGATGATCGCAATGCCGGTCGCCGGGGCCCTGGCGTCGCGCTACGGTATCCGGCGAGTGGCCACCGGCGGCACCCTCCTGATCTGCCTGGGCCTGCCGATGCTGGCCACCGTCACCTCGATTCCCTTGCTGATGGCCGCACTGTTTGTGTTTGGTGCCGGCCTGGGCACGGTGGACTCCACGGTCAACCTGCAAGCGGTGATGGTCGAACGAGCCAGCGGTAAGACCATGATGTCGGGCTTCCACGGGCTGTTCAGCCTGGGCGGGATCGTCGGGGCGGCAGGTGTCAGCGGGCTGCTGGGGTTGGGCTGGTCGCCGTTGCAGGCCACCCTCGCCGTGATCGTCGTCATCGTAGTGGCCTTGCTCAAGGCCGGGCCACACCTGCTGCCTTACGGCAGTGAAAGCTCCGGGCCGGCCTTTGCCGTGCCCCACGGCGTGGTGCTGTTTATCGGCTGCCTGTGCTGCATCGTGTTTCTTGCCGAAGGCGCCGTGCTGGACTGGAGCGCGGTGTTCCTGAGCGCCGAGCGCGGCCTTGACGAAGCCTATGCGGGCCTTGGCTACGCAGCCTTTGCCTTGACCATGACCGTCGGGCGCCTTACCGGCGACAGGATAGTTCGCCGCCTGGGCGCAACCCGGGTGATTGTATTCGGTGGCGCGCTCGCCGCCGGCGGCATGCTGTTGGCGACGCTATTACCTGCGTGGGAAACCGCCCTGCTGGGGTATGCTTTGGTCGGTGCCGGGTGTTCGAACATCGTACCGGTGCTGTACACCGCCGTCGGCAAGCAGACCGTCATGCCGGAACACATTGCGGTGCCCGCCATCACCACCCTGGGCTACACCGGCATTCTCGCCGGCCCTGCGGTGATCGGCTTCATCGCCCATGGCAGCAGCTTGAGCACTGCCTTTGTGCTGATTGCCGTACTGCTGATCGGTGTGGCGATCAGCGGGAAAATACTGCGGGTCTGACCACCCAGCCCCATCACGCCTCGTATATTGAGGCGTCAACCCGGGGTCATTTGGCTTTCTGGAGTTCCAGCCAGCGATCAAGGGTTTTGTTGCTGAGCCAGCCCGCCTGGTGATGGCTGCCGAAAATTCGCCGACCGCTGTCGGCGGTGTTTTCCAGCGACCGCAACAAGCCCGGCCGGTCCACAAGGTTTTTCGCCATATACACCTGCTGTTCGTCGTATTTCTTCTTCGGTAGCCCCGTGGCCGGGTCCAGTACAACTTGGCCATGGCTGTCGAGCTCATCCGGGTCTTTGCTCATCATCGCCAGCACCTCGATATTGACGTAGCAGATCTGCTCGAAAAACCCCATGCGGTCCCGCGACCGGTCCCGTAACTCGGTGAACATTTCCTTGAACAGACGGACGAGATCGGCATTGTTTTTTGTGTGGAAAGGGTCCGGGCTGAAGGCACTGGGATCGCTGTTGCCGAACACGACGTTCTCGGCCTGTGCCAGGCTTTCGCGGGTGATGTAGCCGTCCTGGTCGAGGATCGCATCGATCAGGCGCGGGCGCTGGATGATCGCCTTGGCAAGCAGGATAGCGCTGTCGGCCTCTCGGCTGGCACCGAGCTTTTTACTGGCGATTCGTTGCAGTGAAGACAGCTTCAGTCCGTCAGTTCTCATGGAGTTTTTTCAGCATGGCAAATTGGGCGTTCGCCGCGCTCACCAAATCGCTGTCCGGCAAACGAATGTAGGGATTGGGCCCGCGGAGGCGGCTGGGCACTTCGTTCTGAAGCCCCAGGTGTTGCAGCAGACTCCTGCAGTGACTCTCCCCCCGCAAAGGAGGCCGATAGCCTGATGAGCGGACAGGCGCCCCGCCGGATTGATGGCTGTGCTTTCGCGCAGCCTCACCGGGTTCACTTGAAGCGGCGTGAATTGCCCGTGTACCGCCGTCCAGTGCCGGGGCAATACAGGGTGTAGCACCGAGGTGCTGGCAGACCGACCCGCCGTTGATTGTCATGATTCATCTCCACCATTTTCCGGTTCCACATTGACCTGGTCATCATCCCGGCAATCGCCGTATCGCTCAGGTGAAAACAGGCCAAAGGTGTGTGGTGTGCCGGTGGCAATGGTTCCGAGATAGAGCAGCGTTCCAATGACAACATGTAAAAACCGAAGAATCAGTCGGCTTTTCGAGACCCTGGCCAGGTCGGTTTCGTCTCCTGCCAAAGGCCTTTGATCGCTGCGACCATGGCGCCCATCACCGCGCGCAACGGGCGTAACCCAGGCGCGTGGGAGGCAGGCAACTGCCCGTGCGGCAACATGCCTTTGATGAAGTCGTCAGCCGCCGGGGCCTGGAATGTGTGCTGCCCGGTGAAGTTCTTCACTCGCCGGGCTTCGGCGCCCTCTTCGCACCGTTTGCCCGGTGCGGCAACGGGGGGCGGTTGCAGGGTATCGCTGCCCGTCGGCGCAAGACAGGCTGGCTGATAGCCAGGATTGTGCGATCCACACGAAGGTGTAGCCATGTCTGAGCCCTGGCTGAGAGTTTGAAAGCAGCGGATTGAGCAAGGCAGGTCATCACGCCGCGAGAGGGTCGCGGCGTGATCGAGCTAAAACAGGTTCAGAGAGAGGTGGCGCAGGCCGGCTCTGCCGATCTTGCCGTCATACCGGTCAAGAGAGTCCATCAGCGTTAACAGGCTTGAGCGCTGAGTGACTTCCTTGGCCAACTCGATGAGCCGCTGTTGCTTTGGGTCGCTCGACGACGATGCGGCCAATTTTTTCAAATCTTTGATACTGATGGAGCGGCTCCAGATACCCTTCAGGGCGTCGAAGTCCTTCAACATCTGTTCGGCGAGCTGTTTGTCGGTCTTGTACTTCAAGGCGTTGCCGGAGTCGAGCACGGCGTTGAGGTCCCGCCGGGAGATTCGACCATCCAGATCACCGGTCCTGCCGGCTCGGTCAAAGGCTTGTATTACGTCTGGGCGTCGCAGCAGTTCCCGGGCCAACAGAATGTTCTCATTACGGTCCTGGTCGTTGGTCAACCGTCTGCCCGCCATCTCCTCCAGGCTTTGTTTTGTGATGAAGGGCTGGCCCGGCACCGTGAACGCATCAAATTTGTTCTTGAGGAGGTTCCCCAGTTGATCGGGGGTTTGCCTCGAAAAGTGTGGGTCCGGGCGACCGTATCCCGGGTCAGGCTTGCAGGGGGTCGGACGGCAGTGTCCGGGAAGAGGCCTGAGTGGAATGGAAGGGTCAGGACGACCATAACCGGGGTGAGGCCGGAACGGATTGAACAGCTTGTGCAGAAAGTCCTGAAGCTGTCCGATCAGCCCGCCCAGGAACGAGTTTGCATAGGACGCCCGGAATGAGTTGTTGGCGGCACCATGGGGATCCATCGTGCTCTGCGTCGTCGTCCAATTCGAATATCCCGGGCCGATCCCATTCTGTGGCACGTTGAAGCTGATGTGGATCGACCCCTGCCCGGAGCGTGAGCGTGACTGCGTCGATGTGGCGGCATCAGTATGCGGCTGCGCGGCGTTATCAGAGGGGTTGGCAACAGTTGAGTTGGATAAGGTTACCGACATAGGCATCTCCAGTTCGGCGTATTGACACGATTCACTCCCGGCTCAAAGACACCTCGGCGATACAAGGTATCCCATGGAAAGTGGGCACCTCCTTGTGTGGTAGACCTGTCGGATTCAGTTCCTGCGGACGCAGAAAATCGTTAGAAAAAGAGTAGGAAGAAGGGCTATGGCGAGGGAGCTTGCGCCCCCTCGTCACTGTCGATACCTGGGATCAGGCACGCATCAGAAGCCGACGCTGGCCTGCACGAAGAACGTGCGCGGTTCACCCAGGTAGATCCCGGAGTTGTTGTCGCTGGAGCGGGTGTAGTGTTCCTGGTTGAACACGTTTTTTACCCCGACGCCCAGCTTCAGGTTCGACAGTTGCGCACCGAAGTCATAACCGCTGCGCACGTTGACCGAGACGTAGCCGGGAATATCCCCGTACTGGCCATCAGCAGTCGGCTGGGTGATGTAGGTGGTACCGGTGCCCGGCGCACGCTGGCCGGACTGGGCATAGACGTCCAGGTTGTGGGTCCAGTGGTTGATGTCGTAACGCAGCCCCAGGGTGGCCACTTCACGGGAGTACAGCGGCAAGTCGCGGCCCTTGAAGGCAACGTCGCCTTCGGAGGTGGCCCTGGTGTAGGTGAAGCCGGCGTTGGCGGTCAGGCCGTCCAGGCGCGGGTCGAGGTTCGACAGGTCGTAATGGGCCGACGCTTCGATGCCCTCGTGCTTGGTAGCGCCGAGGTTGGTCCAGCCCACATCGTTGCTGACGTATTGCAACTCGTCCGAGAAGTCGATGTAGAACAACGTCACTTCGCCGCCCCAGACGCTGTCGTTGTAGCGGGTACCGATTTCGTAGGTCTTGGCTTTTTCCGGGTTCAGGCCGTTCGCGGTCTGGTCGCCGTTACCGCCCTGGCCCAGCTGGAAGTATTGCAGGCTGCCGAAGGAGGTTTCGTAGTTGGCAAACAGCTTCCAGGCATCGGAGACGTGGTACATCACGCTCAAGGCCGGCAGCGGTTCGTTGTTGTGGATCTCGCGACGTTTCTCCTGAACCGTGGCGCCATTGAGGCCTACCACCGGACGGTCGTGCCATTCGGTGCGGATCTGCTCAAAGCGAATGCCCGGGGTGACGGTCCATTTGCCGATATCAATCTTGTTGTCGATATAGAACGAGTTGGCCTCGGTGCCACCGGTACGGTCCTGGTACACGTGGCCGTCACTCTGGCCCACGGGCGTCGGCACGTTGTTGACCAGCGCCAGGCTGGTGGCCTGCTCGTGCATGCCTTCCTTGAGGTAGCGATAACCGACGCTGACTTCCTGGGTGCTCGGCCCCAGGTCAAATACATGGGACACACGCGGCTCGATGCCGAAGGTGTAGTAGGTGCGCGGGTAGGAACCCAGGGTCTTCAGGTCGCGGTTGGCGATGTTGCTGCCGCGGAAACTGTCGGAATAGTAGGTCAGCACTTCAGCCTGGGTGCGGTCGTCGATCTGCCGGATGTACTTGAAGGACATATCCTTGCGCCGGCCATTGAAGTTGTCCCAGTCACGTACCGATTGATACGGGTTGGCGTCGTACTGCTTCTGGGTCAGGCCGCCGGGCATGTCGGCGCTGGCGTCGTAGTAGTGGAAATTCAGCGAGAAATCGTCTTGATCGGTCGGCGCCCAGTGGGTCTTGAAGATCACGTCGTCGATGTCGTTGGAGTTGTTGTGGTCGCGGTAACCATCGCCCTTGGTCCCGGAATACAGCAACGCAGCACCGATACCGTTGTCGGCGGTGCCGCCGATGAAGGCGTTTTCAATGTGTTTCCAGCCGCCGTGGGCCGCGGTTTCCAGGGTGGTGCCGACTTCGCCGGAGAATTTTTCCGGGATGGCCCGTGTGACGAAGTTGATCACGCCGCCGACGTTCTGTGGTCCATAACGTACGGAGCCTGCGCCACGCACCACGTCGATGCTGTCGAGGTTGCCGGAGGAAATCGGCGCCATCGACAACTGCGGCTGGCCGTAGGGTGCAAACGCTGCCGGTACGCCGTCGATCAATACCGTGGAGCGTGGCGACAGACGCGAGGTCAGGCCGCGTACCCCGACGTTGAGGGAAATATCACTGCCACCGGTGCCGTTGGCCTCCTGTACCTGCACCCCGGGAATGCGCCGCAGCACGTCACCGACGTTCATCGCGCCCTGCTCCACCATGGCTTCACGGCGCACCACGGTGCGCGCCCCCGGGTGGTTCTGCACCACTTGGGCATTCGCGTCGCCGAGCCAGTCGCCGACCACCTTGATGTCGGTGGCACCCAACTCCAGCGGCGAACCGGCTTCGCCGGTGCCCTTGCCCAGCGGGCGCAGGGTCACGGAGCCCGCATCGATCTGGTAATCCAGGCCGCTGCCCTGCAGCAACTGGCGCAGCGCTTGTTCGGGCGACAGGTTGCCGTCGACGGCCGGGGCTTGTTTGCCGGCCACCATGTCGGGGCTGAAGAACACTTGCAGCGACGTCTGCTGACCCAATTGGCTCAAGGCCGAACCCAGGGACTGGGCCTGGATATGAATGCCATCGTCAGCATAGGCCGCCGGCAGTGCGGCGCTGACGGCCAGCGCCAGGGCGAGGGGTGCCCAGCGGGATGATTTATTGTTTTTCATGGCGAGTTTTTTCACGTCGAACGTAGTCCTGTGATCGCAAGAGAGTGCGGCTGTTAATGCAAACCAGTTGCAGTTGCACAAGAAGACGAAGAACTCGAAAAAAACCTGAATCTATCGCGAAATTATTTCCTGGCTACCGTCCGGCAAGGTGCGCAAGGCCACCGGAAGAATGTGCGGCAAGGCCTTGAGCAAGGCGTCGGTGTCGGTGGATTTGAACACGCTGGTCAAGCGCAGGTTGCTCACCGCGGGCGCGCTGACCCGCAAAGGTTGCTCGCGGTAACGTGAGACCTCCCGAGCCACTTCGCCGAGAGTGGCGTTGTTGAACACCAGTTTGCCGGTGCGCCAGGCCGTGAGCTCTTCAGGGTTGACGGCGTAGGCAGCCGCCACCTGGCCCCGGGTATCCACATGGGTGCCCCGACCGGCCGTGAGCATCACGATGTCATCGGATGAGCGCCCTTGCACTTTGACCGTACCGGCCTCGACCACCACGCGGGTCTGGTCGTCATCGCGGCGCACGTCGAAACGCGTACCGGTGACCGTCACCTGCCCTGCCCCGGCGTCCACCACGAAGGGCCGGCTGGTGTCGTGCTCGACGCTGAACATGGCCTCGCCCTGCTTGAGCTCGATGCCGCGCTGGCCTTTTACATAGTGCACGGCCACCACGCTGCGGCTGTTCAAGTCCATCAGCGAGCCGTCGGGCAACGCCACCTGCCGGCGCTCCCCCAACGCAGTGCGGAACTCGGCGTTGTACGTCGCCGGATGATCCAGGCCACTGAACAACCCCAGGCCCAGGGCCACCGCCAGCACACTTGCAGCCACTGCATAACGCAGCACGGGCCGGCGCTTCGCACGCGGCTGCGGGGCATCGCACAACGCCTGCAAGCGCGCCTTGGGCACCAGGTCGGTGGCACTCCACAAACCTTGCAGCACATCAAATTCGTACTGGTGCTCGGCATGCTCTGCACGCCAGGCATCAAAACGCTCGCGTTCTTCTGCGCTCAATGGGCTGTCCTGCACACGCACAAACCATTGCGCCGCCTCGTCGCGGGCCGTCGCGCTGCCGCAGGCACACTCACGGGTATCCATCATGGAAGATCCTGTTTCAAAGCGGGCATTGGTCATGGTGCCATCGCATCCAGGCGGTCACGTAGATGCCGCAGGGTGCGGATCATATACTTTTCCACCATGTTTTTAGACAGGCCCAGGCGTTCGGCGATTTCCTGCTGGGTCAGGCCCTCGATTTTCTGCCAGATGAAAATCTTGCGGCAATTGAGCGGCAGCTCGGCCAGGGCTCGCTCGATGGAATCCGCCAGCTGGATCGCGTGCATGAAATGCTCCGGGTCGCCACTGTGGGGCGAACTCTGATCAAAGGCTTCCAGGGCCATCGCCTCCCGCCGGTCCTCGCGGCGATAGGCGTCAACGGCGATATTGCGCGCCGTTTGATGCAGATAGGCGCGAGGTTGCTCAACCTTGGTGGCGCTGGATTCAAGCACCCGCACAAAAGTGTCGTGGGCCAGGTCTTCGGCCTGCTGACGGTTTCTCAGGCGGCGCGTCCAGGTCCCGATCAACTCTTCGTAGTGCTCGAAAAAGCCTGTTCTGCGGGGCGGCTGAGGAGTCATCAAGGAAGCACTGGGGAGGCGGGGTGTGAATAGTAATGCTTCCTATTAAGTGGAGCAATGCTACCCGTCAGCTATCAATCACCCGCTGCAAATGAATCGCCAACTCCGTGGCAAACCGCCGTTCCGGCGTTTCCACATCAATCCCGAACAACTCCTGGATCCGCGCCAGCCGGTAGCGCAGCGTCGTCACATGCACTCCCATCGCGTCCGCGCATGCCTGGCTGCGGCAGCTATCCCGCAGATACGCCGTCAGGGTTTCCAGGTACGGCGTCTGGTGCTTGCGGTCATGGGCGAGCATGGCGCCAACGCTGTCGTTGACGAAGGTGCGGATGTCTTCTCCGCCCACGGCCGCGACGAAGATCGGGATCGGCCCGAAATCCTGATCGGAGATCGGCCCGCTGCGGCCGAACGAGCGGGCAATCTCGATCAGCCGCCGGCAGCGCTCCCACGCGGCAGGATAATCCGCCAGCGCCCGGCACACCCCGCTGGCCAGCAGGATCGGCTCGGCACCCAGGTAGTGCGCCAGGTCATCGGTAATCTGCCGTTTGATTTTGCTCAAGCGCTCGCCTTCCGCCGGCACCAGGCACACCAAACCGTTGTCGACAATGATCACCGTGGCCTGCATCCCTGCACGCTGCAGGATGCGCGCGACGTTGTGGTGCAGGTTCTTCGCCTCCCGGGCCTTGGCGCCGTAGTCGACGATGATCATCTGCTGCGCGGTGCTGAAGCTGATGCCCAGCCGCTGGGCGCGCTGCTGGATGTCATCGGCATCGCGCCAGCGGCCCTCGAGCACTTCGAGCAGCAGCTCGGTCTGGGTCCGGGTTTCAAAACGAAAGCGGATAAAACTGCGCATCATCTGCACGCTCAAGGCGAACTTGGCGCTTTCCAGCATCAGCAGGTCCAGCTCGTTGACCGGCGCCGCCACCGGGAACAGCACCAGCGCGCCCACCAGTTCGTGGTCGACCATCAACGGTTCGATCTGCGCCCGCAGGGTGAACTGGCGCTGGCCATCGTCGAGGAACAGGTTGACCGTACTGCGCAGGGCGCTGCGCAAACTTTCCTGGGCGGCCTTGGTGATCTGCACGCTGAGCACCCCGGCGACTGCGGCCTGCCAGGCATTGTCGTCAAACAATGCGGGATCCGGGGAACGCCCCGCCACCACCTGGTTGGCGGTGAAGTCCACGGCGATCACCGGGTTGGGCAACTGGTCGCCGACCATCAGCGACAACGATGTCACCGAACCGCCGCCCAATACGTGTTCAAGCATCGTGGTATGCACATGCAACGCCTGCTGCAGGCGCTCGGCGGCGCGGCGTTCGGCTTCCAGCTGGCGCTGGCGCTCCACGGCAATGGCGCCCAGGTGGATGATCATGCCGAGGAACACCCGGTCTTCTTCCGAAACGTCCATCAGCGTGCGGGAAATCACACTGAGCACCATGGGCCGGCCGTCGAAGTCGGTGCAGTTCATCGGCATCACCATCACCGTGCGGTAATCGCGCTCCAGGGATTCGCGGCGGTAGCCGGGGTACTCGCATTCGCGCACATCGCGGATGAACACCGCCTCGTTGCGTTGCAGGGCGGTCATCACCGGGCTGGAAGACAGCTCCCAGCAATCCACCAGCGGGCGCTGCACCAGGGTCGGGTCATGGCGGGCGATCACGTGGCCGAAGCCGGCGTCCATGTCGATGGCCATGATCGAACTCATGGTCCAGTGGGTGTGGCGGCAACTGGCGTACACCAACTGGTGCAGCATCGACTGCAGGTCACCGCCGGAGTTGATCTGACTGGCCACATCGCGCAACGACAGTATCTGCATTTCTCGATTCAAGGCGCTCACCCGAACATGGAGGTCACGGCAGCCACGTTGCCTGCCAGGCCCGCCTGATACTTGCTCCGGTTCAGAGCAATGTCCAGTGGATTTGCACTGCGTAACCACGGAAGACGCTGCTGCCCAACGCTCCTAGCCTAAGGCCACAACCAACAGCCAAAAGGGCGACGAGTGATCATGAATCTGGAAAATCTGGGCGTCAGGAAGTACTGCACCTTTATCGAAGAAACCTTTATCGAAGGCGGCAAGGACGCCGGCAAACCGATCACCCTGATCGTGGTGGCAGCCGTGTTGAAAAACCCTTGGGCCGGCCAGGGCTTCGTCGAAAACCTGCGTCCGGAAATCCTGCGCCTGGCCCCCGGCCTGGGCCATGAGATGACCCGTCGCCTGATCGCCCTGATGCCCGGGGGCAAGGTCGAAGCCTTCGGCAAGGCGGCGGCTGTCGGGGTCAACGGCGAAATCGAACACGCCTCGGGCCTGATCCACACCCTGCGCTTCGGCAACCTGTTCCGCGAAGCCGTGGAAGGCACCGCCTACTTGAGCTTCACCAACACCCGCAATGCACCGGGCGCCCTGCTTTCGCTGCCGATGGTGCACAAAAGCGAAACCGGCAAGCGCTCGCACTTTCTCACCGCCAACTTCCAGGTCGCCGATGCCCCGGGCCCCGACGAAGTGCTGATCGCCATCGGCGCCAGCGACGGCTCCCGTGCCCACCCACGGATTGCCGACCGCTACCAGGACATGGCCGAGATGGAAGCGGAACAACCCAAGGACTGACGTCTGGCTGAAGAACGACGCTCAATTGTGGCGAGGGAGCTTGCTCCCGCTGGGTCGCGGAGCGGCCCCATGAGCCCCGCCATGGTCCGCCTGAAAGAACCCGGTTGCCGTTGTGGGGCTGCTTCGCAGCCCTGCGGGAGCAAGCTCCCTCGCCAAAGCGTTGATGTTTGCCACAGAAATGCCGGAGCACTGCGAAACGAAGCAAAACTTTCGTCTTCGCTACCATTTTTCGACGCAAGCCCACGGTTTCCCTTGCTCGTAGGCTTGCTTCACACCACAAGAACAAAGGAGTACCCCGATGCCGAGCACCGCGATCAGCGCCAACGTTGCAGCCGTCGATCCGGGCGCCTTGCGCCAGGCCTTCGGCACCTTCGTCACCGGCGTCACCGTCATCACCACCCATGACACCGATGGCAACCCGCGCGGCATGACCGCCAATTCGTTTACCTCGGTGTCCCTCGACCCGCCGCTGCTGCTGGTGTGCGTGGGCAAGTCGGCCGCCAGCTACACCGCGTTTGCCAGCACCGAACAGTTTGCCGTGAACCTGTTGCACGAAGGCCAGGTGGACGTCTCCGGGACCTTCGCCTCCAAGTCGCCAGACAAATTCCACACCGTCAACCACGACACCGTGCACACCGGCGCACCGATCCTCACCGACAGCCTGACCTGGTTCGACTGCAGCGTGCACCAGCGCATCGAAGCCGGCGACCACCTGGTGCTGATCGGCCAGGTCCGCGCCTTCGGCACCAGCCCCAAGCTGCCGCTGTGCTTCTGCCGGGGCCGCTACGCGAACATCCAGGACCCGCTGCCGGCCAGTTGGCTGGACTCCCACAAGATGATCATCGGCTACCTGATCGAAGCCGGCGACGCGATCCTGTTTCGCGCCGATGGCCAGGGCGGCTGGACGCTGCCGGTGGCCGGCAAGCGCAAGGGTTTTATCGACGCCGGCGACAGCTCGCTGCCGGTGGAGCTGGAATCGACCTTCCTGTACTCGGCGTTCGATGTCGACGACACCGACCCCGGCTACCTGATCTACCGCGCCCAGCTCGGCCCGTTCGACGCCGAGCTGCCCGACACCCTGCGCTTCTTCCCGCTGGACGCGTTGCCCATCGAGCAGATGCCGGTCAACGAACTGCGCTCGGTGGTGCGCCGCTATGCCCGCGAGCGCCAGAACCAGCAGTTCGGCATCTACACCGGCTCTGCCGCCAGCGGCCGCATCGCGATGCTCGAAAACGCGCCCCTTTGACACGCACCTACAGGACTCCTGCATGAAAACCACGGTCAGCGCCCTTGAGGGCAACCGCCTCAACCTGTTTATCGACGGTCGCTTTGTCGCTCCCGACAGCGGCAGCTATGTCGACAGTTTCGACCCCACCACCGGCCAGTCCTGGTACCAGTTCGCCCAGGCCGATGCCGGCGACGTGGCCCGCGCCGTCGCTTCCGCCCACAAGACCTTCAACGACCCGCAGTGGCGCAACATGACGCCCACCGCACGCGGCAAATTGTTGTATCGCCTGGCCCAACTGGTGGCCGAGCACGCCGAAGAACTGGCGCTGCTGGAAACCCGCGACAACGGCAAGCTGCTGCGGGAAATGCGCGCGCAAATGAGCGCCCTGCCCGATGCCTACGTCTACTTCGCCGGCATGGCCGACAAGCTGCAAGGCGAGGTGATCCCGGTCAACAAGCTCAACCAGCTCAACTACAGCAGCCGCGAGCCGTTGGGCGTGGTCGGCATGATCACCCCGTGGAACTCGCCGCTGATGCTGCTCACCGGCACCCTCGCACCGTGCCTGGCCATCGGCAACACGGTGGTGATCAAGCCCTCGGAACACGCCAGCGCCTCCACACTGGCGCTGGCCGAACTGATCATCGAAGCCGGCTTCCCGGCGGGTGTGGTCAACGTAGTCACCGGCAACGGCGCCGTCACCGGCGAGGCCCTGACCCGCCATCCCGACATCGCCAAATACGTGTTCACCGGCAGCACCGAAACCGGTCGGCGTATCGCTGGCAACGCCGCCAATAACCTGGTGCCGTGCCAGATGGAACTGGGCGGCAAATCGCCCCACGTGGTGTTTGCCGATGTGGATATCGAGAAGGCCGTGAACGGCGTGGTCTCCGGGATCTTCGCCGCCGCCGGGCAAAGTTGCGTGGCCGGTTCGCGCTGCTTTGTCGAAGCGCCGATCTACGACAAGTTCGTCGAGGCCCTGGTGGCCCGCACCCAACAGATCAGCGTCGGCCACCCGATGGAAGAACACACCGACATCGGCCCGCTGGCCCTGCAAGCCCAACTGCAAAAGCTCGAAGGCTACATCGCCAGCGGCGCCCAACAAGGCGCGCAGATCGCCGTCGGCGGCAAGCGCCCCAGCGCCGCGCACCTGTCCGAAGGCTGGTACTTCGAGCCCACGGTGATGGCCAACGCCACCAACGACATGCCGTTCATGCGCGACGAATTGTTCGGTCCGGTAGTGGGTGTGATGCCCTTCACCACCGAAGAGCAAATGCTCAGCCTGGCCAACGATACCCACTACGGCCTGGCGTCCGGAATCTGGACCCAGAACATCGACCGCGCGATGCGCTTTGCCAACCGCATCGACGCCGGCACGGTGTGGATCAACACCTACCGCAGCTCGGCCTACATGTCCGCCAACGGCGGCTTCAAGCACAGCGGATATGGCCGTCGCGGCGGCTTTGACGTGATGCGCGAATTTTCCCGGGCCAAGAACGTGGTCATCGATTACTCCGGCGAAATGCAGGACCCCTTCGTCATTCGCCTGCGCTGATTATTCAAGGAGCATCTTATGAAATTCGCCGTATCCCTGAGCATGGAACGCTTCTCGCCAGACGTGCCGATGCAGACCGTCATGGCCAACCTGCTGGAGCTGGCAAAGATCGCCGATGCCGGCGGCTTTGAAACCCTGTGGACCTCCGAACACCACACCCTGGAATGCACCATCGCGCCCAACCCGTTCCAGACCCTGACCTGGCTCGGCCAGCACACCGAGCGTATCCGCCTGGGCACCGCAACCCTCGCTGCCGCCTATTGGCATCCGATCCGCCTTGCCGGTGAAGCCGCGCTGTGTGATCACCTGACCCACGGCCGCCTGGAATTCGGCATCGCCCGCGGTTCCTACCAGTACGAGTTCGACCGCATGACCCCCGGCCTGCAACAGCAGGAAGGTGTGGGCTACATGAAGGAACTGGTGCCGGCGGTGCAAAAGCTCTGGACCGGCGACTACGCCCACGACGGCCACTACTGGAAATTCCCGCAGACCGCCGCCGTACCGAAGCCGCTGCAAAAAGGCCACCCGCCGATCTGGGTCGCCGCACGGGACCCGGGCACCTTCGACTGGGCAGTGAGCATTGGCGCCAACATCCTGTCCACCCCGCTCTCGCTGCCGGCGGCCGAAATCGCGGTGCTCGGCGAAAAATTCAACAAGGCCGTGGCCGACAACCCCCACGTGCCGCGCCCGCGCTTCATGATGCAGCGCCGCACCTGCGTGTACGCCAACGCCAACGACTGGGAACTGCCGGTCAAGCACAGCATGGATTTTGGCCGCGCCTTCGAGAACCTGATGCAGAACATCGGCACCGTGCACAACGGCTTCCCCGAGCCGGTGCCGTTTGAAAGCGTGCGCGGCAAAGACAACTACAACCCGGAAAACCTGCGGCGCAACTTGATGTTCGGCACCCCGGAAGAAATCATCGAAAAGCTGCTCGACTACGAAGCCGCCGGTGTCGACCAGTATTGCCTGGGCCTGACCTTCAACTTGCCGTTCGAACTGCAGAAGCAGACCCTGCGCCTGTTCATCGATGAAGTGATGCCATTCTTCGCCGAGCGCGAACGCGCCAGACAACGCAACCAGGTCAGCGCGTGATGGGCCAGGCACAACGTTTCAGCGTGGCCAACGTCACGCTCAATTATCGCCTGGACGGGCATGGACCGCGCCCGCTGGTGTGCATCCATGGCGTGGGTTCCAGCCTTGAGGCGTGGGCTGAAACGGTGGCGGGTCTGCAGGAGCAATTCACCGTGCTGACCTTCGACCTGCGCGGCCACGGCCAGTCGTCCCGCACGCCCGGGCGTTATGAGATTGATCATTTGGTGGGTGAGGCGCTGGCCCTGGCGGATCACGTGGGCTTCAAGCAGTTCGACCTGGCCGGGTTCTCGTTGGGCGGGCTGATCGCCCAACGCATGGCCCTGACTCATCCGTCGCGGGTTCACCGGTTGGTGCTGCTGTCGACCGTCGCCGGGCGTAACGCCGAGGAGCGCGAGCGGGTACACGCGCGCCTCGCCGCCTTGCAGGCCGGGGAGCCGGTGGCTCACTACGAGGCATCGCTGTCGCGTTGGCTGACCGAGGATTTTCAGGCGCGCAATCCCGAGGCTGTTACCCGTCTGCGCCAACTGAATGCCGACAACGACCCGGGCTGTTATGCCGCGGCGTATCGCATCCTGGCCGAGTCGGATTTCGGCGAACAGCTGTCACGGATCCGCTGCCCCACGCTGATTGCCACCGGTGCCGAAGACGCCGGCTCCAACCCACGGATGGCGACGTTCATGCACGATCGCATCGAGGGTTCGCAACTGCGGATTCTGCCTGGGCTGCGCCATTGCATCCTGATCGAGGCGCCGCAACAGGTGGCCGCCCTGATACGCGATTTTCTAACCCCTTCGGAGACTCACCATGGATAAATCATTGCAGGCCCAAGGCGAAAGCGTTCGCCGCCAAGTCCTCGGGGATAGCTACGTCGACCAGGCCCTGGGCCGCGCCGACGACTTTTCCCGGCCCTTCCAGGCGGTGCTCAACGAGTACTGCTGGGGCATGGTCTGGACCGACGACAGCCTGGACCTCAAGCAACGCAGTCTGCTCAACCTGGGAATGCTCGCGGCGCTGGGGCGCATGGACGAATTCGGTACGCATTTCTGCGGCGCCCTGCGCAACGGACTGAGCGACGACGAACTGCGCGCCGCCCTCGTGCAGATCGCGGTGTACTGCGGCGTGCCGGCGGGTGTCGAGGCGTTTCGCGTGGCCCGCAAAGCCCGGGAAAGCATGGCTCCATCGGATTCAACGACCGGTTGACGCCCAACCCTTGCACTCGCCACACCGCTCATGCTGTAAGTGCCTTGGCACCACAACAAGAAATTTTTGCGACTGCGCCTTGCGTCGCCTTAGCTCGAAGATTTTTAACTGCCAGTAGCCCAAAAATTTCTATTGATGAAGTTTTCCGCAGATTGCAAAACAACAATTGGAGGCAATTGGTGAGCGAACGACTAAAGATTGAGAACCTCTACAAGGTCTTTTCCTCAACCCCGGACAAGGCCATGCAGCTCTTGACCGCCGGGGCCAGCAAAGACCGGATCCTGGCCGAGACCGCCACCGTGGTCGGCCTCAATAACGTATCGCTGTCGATCCCCAGCGGGGCGATCTACATGATCATGGGCCTCTCGGGCTCGGGCAAATCCACCCTGGCGCGCTGTATCAACCGCCTGAATGAACCGACCGCGGGCAAGATCCTGCTGGACGGCGAAGACCTGGTGAGCCTCGACGAAAACCAACTGCGGGAAGTGCGCCGCACACGTATCTCCATGGTGTTCCAGCACTTCGCGCTGCTGCCGAATAAAACCGTGATCGAGAACACCGAGTTCGGCCTCAAGCTGCGCGGTGTCTCGGCGGCCGAGCGGCGCAAGCGGGCCCTGGAAGTACTGGCGATTGTCGGCCTGGCCAAGTGGGCCGACCACCATCCCAACGAGCTGTCCGGCGGCATGCGCCAGCGCGTCGGCCTGGCCCGCGCACTGGCCACCGACGCCGACGTGCTGATCATGGACGAGGCCTTCAGTGCCCTCGACCCATTGATCCGCACCGAGATGCAGGACGAGTTGCTGCGCCTGCAACGCACCCTGAAAAAAACCATCCTGTTCATCACCCACGACTTCCAGGAAGCCCTGAAGCTGGGCACACGCATCGCGATCATGGCCGACGGCCAAGTGGTGCGCGAGGGCACGCCCCAGGAAATCGTGATGGACCCGGGCAGCGATTACGTCGCGGCGTTCACCCGGGAGGTGGACCGTTCGCGGCTGTTCGATGCGCGCTCGATCATGGAAAAAGCCCACACGCTGCTGGTGCAGGGTGACACCCGGGTGGTGGGCAATGACGGCACGGCTGCATTCGTACTGAACACCAGCGGCAAGGCGGTCGGCGTGCTGGACTCGGCAGCGCTGCTGGCCGTGGGCGGCGGCGCCGACGCACTGCAACGGCTGTCGAGCCAGTTCGTTTGCGTGCCGGCCAGCGCCAAGCTGGTGGAAGCCGCGCGCCTGCTCAAACCGGGTTTGCCGGTGGCGGTGGTGGATGGCGACGGGCAGTTCGTCGGCACCCTCAACAGCGCGCACATTCTTGATTGCATAGCCAGCGTCCCGGCCCCGCGCCCTGCCGCTGCGGAGGTTGCACAGCATGCTTAGTTCAGAAGACCTCGCGGTTTTACCCGTAGACCAGTGGATCAGCCAGGGTGTGGAGTGGCTGGGGATTCACCTGCGGCCAATGTTCCAGGCGATTCGCTGGCCGGTGGAGCATTTGCTGGGGCTGAGTGACACGGTGATCCACGCGATCCCGTTCCCGGTCATGGTGTTGCTGATGTTCCTGATCGCCTACCGTGCGGCGAGCCTGGGGGTGGCGCTGTTCAGCGCCGTGGCCCTGGTGGTGATCGCCGCGTTGGGGGTGTGGGACGAGGCCATGACCACCTTGTCGCTGATCACCACGGCGATTGTGATCTGCATGGTGGTGGGCATTCCGGTGGGCATCTGGTGCGCCCGCAGCGAGCGGGTGTGGGGCGTGATGCGGCCGATCCTCGACATCATGCAAACCACCCCGACCTTCGTGTACCTGGTGCCGGTGGTGATGCTGTTTGGCGTCGGCACGGTGTCGGGTGAAGTGGCGGTGGTGATCTCCGCCTGCCCGCCGCTGATTCGCTTTACCTACCTGGGCATCCGCATGGTCGACACCGAACTGGTGGAAGCCGGCCACGCCTTTGGTGCGGACAAGCGCCAATTGCTCTGGGAAATCCAGCTGCCCCTGGCGATCCCGACGATCCTCGGCGGCCTCAACCAGACCGTGCTCACGGCCATGGTGATGTCGGTGGTGGTGGCGATGATCGGCGCCGAAGGCCTCGGCCTGGTGGTGCTGCAAGGCCTAGGCCGGATGGACGTGGGCCGCGCGGCGGTGGGCGGGATTGCCATTGTGCTGCTGGCGATGATGCTCGACCGGATCACCCAGAACCTGGCGCAACCGACCATGCGCAAGCGCAAGTCGCTGTTCAAGCGACTGCTCAATCCGAACCCGGTAAACGCATAACAAAAAGAACCTCATGAATGCCCGTTGTTGACTGCCAACCCTAACCATAACGAGAAAAAAAAGAGGAAATCATGATGCATCCATTCAAAGCCTTGCTTGGATTTGCAGCAGTGTTGTACCTGGCAAGTACGCAGGTGTGGGCCGAGGATTTGCCGGGCACCGGCAAGACCATCCGCTTCGTGCAATCGGAAAGCACCGGCGGCAACTACGTACTGACCAAAATCGCGATCGAGGCCACCAAGCGCCTGGGCTACGCGAGCAAGTTGAGCACCGTCAACACCACCCTGTTCTTCCCCGCCGCGGCCCAGGGCGACCTGGACCTGTCGATGGACGTGACCTTGCCGATGCTGCAACCGAGCTTTGACAAGGTGAAGGACCGTACCGAAGTGGTGGGCTCGGGCTTCATTACGGGCGCTGGCTATAACGGCTACATGATCGACAAGAAAACCGCCGACGCGTACGGCATCACCAGCCTGGAACAAATGAAGGACCCGAAAATCGCCGGGTTGTTCGGCAAGGACGGCAAGGCCAACCTGATCAGTTGTGATCCGGGCTGGGGCTGTGGCGATGTGGTGGATTACCAGCTCGACAAGTTCGGTCTCAAGGACACGGTTAACCCGGTACGCGGCAAATACGAAGCACTGATGTTCGAAAACGTCGCCCGGCTGAAACGTGGCGAGCCGGTGTTTTTCTATGCGTGGGCACCGTCGTGGATGACCAACACCATGGTGCCGGGCAAGGACGTGGTGTGGCTGCCGACGCCGTTTGATGCGTTGCCGGGCAATGTGCCGAGCACCACTTCGGCACTGACGCCCGGGGTTGCCGGGTGCGCCGGCGGGGCTGATCCATGCCGCATGGCGATGGCGGCGTGGAACTGGTATGCGATTGGCAACAAGCAATTCATCGCGGCGAATCCGGCGATCAAGAAGTTGGTGGAGCAGATGACGTTTTCCCAGGCAACCTGGAGTTATTGGGAAAAAACCATCAGCGCCGACGGCTCCAGCGAACGCAACATTCGCAAGCTGGCGGAGGACTGGATGAAGGAAAACAAAGCGACGTTTGACGGCTGGGTGGCCACCGCAAAAACCGCCAAGTAGCACCGATTCAATGTGGGAGCTGGCTTGCCTGCGATAGCGATGTTGAATTCACCGTCGCCATCGCAGGCAAGCCAGCTCCCACAGTCGATTTTCACCCGCCGCAAAAATAACTGTTTTGGCGGGCGCAATCAGAAAAAACCCACTGCCCCACCCCCACCAAACCACCAATCCCGCGCCTGCTCCTGCCCTAGCATTGCACCCACTCAGCCCATCCGGAGTGACCCCGATGACCTACAAACACCCGCTGCTGTTCAAAGCCCTGTGCTACGTCGACGGCCATTGGGTCCACAGCGCCAGTGCCAGCACCATCGCCGTACATGACCCGGCGAACCAACAGTTGATCGGCCACGTGCCGATGCTGGAAAAACCGCAAATTGTCGCCGCAATCGACGCCGCCCACCGCGCGTTTTCCGCCTGGCGTGAACAGAACCTCGATGCCCGCGCCACGATCCTGCGGCGCTGGGCGGCACTGATCCTCGAACACCAGGAGGATCTCGCCCGCATCCTCAGCCAGGAGCAAGGCAAACCGCTGGCCGAAGCCCGCGGCGAAATCGCCTATGCCGCAAGCTTCATCCCGTGGTTCGCCGAAGAAGCCCGCCGCCTGTACGGCCAGAATATCCCCAGCCATATCCCCGGTGCGCACCTGGGCACAGTCAAGGAACCCGTAGGCGTCTGCGCCCTGCTGACCCCATGGAACTTCCCCTCGGCCATGATCACCCGCAAGGCCGCCGCCGCCCTCGCCGCCGGGTGCACGGTGGTGGTCAAGCCGGCCCATGAAACGCCCTACTCGGCGTTGGCCCTCGCGCAACTGGCCGAAGAAGCCGGCTTCCCGCCGGGCGTGTTCAACGTGGTGCTGGGCGAGCCACAGATGGCCATGCAAACCCTGGTGCAGGACACCCGCGTGCGCTCGGTAAGCTTCACCGGCTCGACCCGGGTCGGCAAGCTGGTACTGCAGGCGGCGGCCCAGGACGTGAAGAAGGTCTCGCTGGAACTGGGCGGCAATGCGCCATTTATTGTCTGCGCCGACGCCAACCTTGAGCTGGCAGTGAGAGTCGCGGTCGAGGCCAAGTTCCAGACCTCCGGCCAGGACTGCTGCGCGGCCAACCGGATCATGGTCGACCGTTCGATCTACTCCGAATTCCTCAGCCGCTTCGCTGCCGCCGTGCGTGAGTTGCGGGTCGGCCCGGCATTGGTCGACGGGCAAGAGCAAAGCGTCGACATCGGCCCGTTGATGCACCAGGCCGCCTTCGACGTCACCGCCGAACGCGTGGCCGACGCCCTGGAGCTGGGCGCGCAACGCCTGGTGGGCTGCGAAGGCCACGCCCTGGGCGGGCTGTTTTACCAGCCAACGGTACTCGCCGACGTGACCCCACAAATGCGCATCTACCGCGAAGAAAACTTCGCGCCGATTGCCGGGGTGCTGCCGTTCGACTCGATTGACCAGGCCATCGAAATGGCCAACGACACCGAGTACGGCCTGGCCGCCTACATTTGTTCCAACCGCCTGGACCTGATCTACCCGCTGATCCGCCGCCTCGACCACGCCATGATCGCGGTCAACGGGGTGAAATTCACCGGTCACCCGATTCCCTTCGGCGGCATGAAAGCCTCGGGCCTGGGCCGTGAAGGCGCCGCCGAGGGCTTCGAAGCCTTTGTCGAAACCAAATACTTTTGCCTGCATCACCAAGGCCAATTCCAAGGAGAGCAACCATGAGCCAAGCATTCAACAGCCTGTTCGAACAAGACCGCGCGCACTTCATGCACCCATCCACCCACGCCCATGATCACGCCAGCGGCGCACTCAAGGGCCGCATCATCAAGAGCGCCTCGGGCATCCGCATTCGCGACCAGGAAGGCCGCGAATTCATCGATGCGTTTGCCGGCCTGTACTGTGTGAACATCGGCTATGGCCGCACCGAAGTTGCCGACGCCATCTACAAGCAAGCCAAGGAGCTGGCCTACTACCACACCTATGTCGGTCACTCGACCGAGGCAATCATCGAGCTGTCGAGCCGCATCATGGACTGGGCGCCCGAAGGCATGAAAAAGGTCTACTACGGCCTGTCCGGCTCAGACGCCAACGAAACCCAGATCAAGCTGGTGCGTTACTACAACAACGTACTGGGCCGTCCGCAGAAGAAGAAAATCATCTCCCGCGATCGCGGCTATCACGGCTCAGGCATCATGACCGGCAGCCTCACGGGCCTCGCCGCCTTCCATCAGCATTTCGACCTCCCGGAAAAAGGCATCCAGCACACCATTTGCCCGCACTGGTACCGCAAGGCACCGGCGGGCATGGACGAGGCTGCGTTCGTGCGTCACTGCGCCGATGAGCTGGAAAAAATGATCCTCGCCGAAGGCCCGGACACGGTCGCGGCGTTCATTGGCGAACCGGTAATGGGCACCGGTGGCATCGTGGTGCCCCCGGCCGGTTACTGGGCGGCGATCCAGGCGGTACTGAACAAGTACGATGTGTTGTTGATCGCTGACGAAGTGGTCTGCGCGTTCGGCCGGCTGGGCTCGAAAATGGGCAGCCAGCGCTACAGCATGCGCCCGGACCTGATCACCACGGCCAAGGGCCTGACCAGCGCCTATGCCCCGCTGTCAGCGGTGATCATCGGTGAGAAGGTGTGGGACGTGATTGAAAAGGCCTCGACCCACGAAGGCGCCATGGGCCACGGCTGGACCTACTCCGGGCACCCGATCTGCGCCGCGGCGGCGCTGGCAAACCTGGATATCCTGGAACGGGAGAACCTCACGGCGAACGCCGACGAAGTCGGTGGGTACCTGAACCGTCGCCTGCGGGAAACCCTCGAAGGTCACCCGCTGGTGGGCGAAGTACGCGGCGACGGCCTGCTCGCCGCCGTGGAATTCATGGCCGACCGTGAGCAACGCACGCCGTTTGATCCTGCGCTCAAGGTCGGCCCCAAAGTCTCGGCGGCCTGCCTGGAACGCGGGATGATCGCCCGGGCCATGCCACACGGCGACATCCTCGGCTTTGCGCCGCCGCTGATTTTGACCAGGGCGGAGGCAGACCTGATCGTCGACATCACCAAAGGCGCGATCGACCAGGTGGCCGGGGAAGTGTTGGGCTGATGAGTTTCCCTTAGGAGCAAGCTTGCTCGCGATGGTCGTGAACGATAACGTGCTAATCCTGAATTAACGCGTCGTCCTCAGGCTCATCGCGAGCAAGCTCGCTCCTACAGGGTCCGTGCGCCTTTGGAGTTCGTTGCCGATGCACAAGCTTGACCGCTACGACCTGAAAATCCTGCGTATCCTCTCCGAGGACGGGCGCATCACCAAATCGAGCCTGGCCGAGGCCATCAACCTTTCGGTAACGCCCGCCTGGGAGCGCGTGCGCAAGCTGGAAAGCGCCGGCCTGGTCAAGGGCTACCGCGCGGTGATCGACTGGAATCAGGTGTTCAAGAGTCAGCAACTGCTGGTGGAAATCACCCTCGCCCGGCACACCGCCCAGGACATGCGCCGCTTCGAACAACGCATGAGCGACGCCCCCGACGTGGAGTTCTGCTACGCCACCGGCGGCGGCGTGGACTACATCGCAATGATCCGCGCAGCCGACATCGACCAGTACCAGCGTTTCATCGATCAACTGCTGATGGAAGACCTGGCCATCGAGCGCTACTTCACCTATATCGTCACCAAAACCATCAAGACCACCGGCGCGCTGCCGGCCCAGGCGCTGGACGATACGGCCTGTTCCTGATGCTTGTATAACGCCCGTAATCCCGGCAGGATTGCGCCCGTGATCTTCACGGACGAGCACATGATGACCCTGCCCTTTTTCGCCCCCGTACTTCTCACCACCGAACGCCTGGGCCTGCGCCCTCCCCATCAGGATGACTGGCGCGCGCTGTTTGCCATTTGGTCCGACCCCGAGGCCATGCGCTACTTTTCCTTTCCCACCATGACCCGCGCCGAGCAAGCCGTTGAACGCTTCGGCCAACTGATGGAGGCATCGATTGCCGGTGAAGACCTGGTGTGCATGGTGGAGTTGCTGGCCACCGGCGAGGTGATCGGCAGTTGCGACCTGTTCAATGTCGACGAGCAATGCCGCCGCGCTGAAATCGGCTTTACCCTGGGCCGCCAGCATTGGGGCAAGGGCTACATGAGCGAAGCCGCCCGCGCCGTGATCGACCATGGGTTCAACACCGCCGGGCTGCGCCGCCTTGAAGCCGACATTGACCCACGCAACCTGGGCTCCGCGAAGCTGCTTGAGCGCCTGGGTTTCGTCCGCGAAGGCTTGCTGCGCGAGCGCTGGGTGGTCGGCGACGAGATCTCGGACAGCGCGCTGTATGGCCTGCTCAAGCGTGACCGTCCTGCCTGACCCACAACGGGCGCCCCTTCTTCAGGCCGACGATCAGGGCCAAGAGGATCAAGCCCATGGCCTGCCACTGCGAAACCCCGGGGCGCTCACCCAGGATCAGCATTGAGCTGACGATGCCGAACACCGGGATCAGCAGTGACAGGGGCGCCACCCGGGAAACCGGGTACTCGCGCAACAGCAGGTTCCAGCCCCAGTAACAGAAGTGCGTCGCGCCATACACCTGAAACGCCAGCGAGAACAACGCCACGCCGTTCAGTTGAGCAGGCAAAGCGATAAAGGCTTGCGAGCCATCCAGCAGCCACGTCAACAGCACCAGCGGCAACGGCGCAAACAGGCTGGCCCAGACTACGAAGGCAAAGATCTCCCGCACCCCGGAGACCTTGATGATGATATTGCCGATGCTCCAGGCCAACGCGCTGAACAGCACCAAGGCAAACCCCAGCAGCGTGGCCGCGCCCTGCACACTCAACAGCATGCCCACCAGGCCCATGGCCGCCAGCGCCACGCTGATCAATTGCGGCACGGACAGGCTTTCACGAAACAGCAGCACGCCCCAGCCCATGGTGAAAAATGCGCTGAACTGGATCAGCAACGACGCGCTGCCGGGCGGCACGCCCATGGCGATCCCGAGGTTGATCAAGGCCCACATCGCCACCCCGAATATCAAGCCATAGGCCGCCAGCCACTTCACCGCGACCTGGGGCCGGCGCACCAGAAACACCCAGGGCAACGCCGCCAGGGTGAACCGCAGGGCCGTCAGCAACAGCGGGTTGATCTCGGCCAGGCCGAGTTTGGTAATGGGGAAATTGAGTCCCCACACAGCCGTCACCAGGACGGCCAGTAACAGGTGTTTTTGCTTCATCGTGACGGGTCCATTGACTCGGTGGCACGACAGGAGGCCGTGCATCCGACAGATTTTTTCGTAAACCGCGATGGCCCGCCTGCGATTGTGGGTCAACAAAGGCTAGAATCAGGCCATGCCCGATATTCATCCCTACGAAAACACCCCGCGCGACGTGGTCGTGACCGCCATCGACTATGCCGACGGCGAGCTGTTCCCCGCCCACGCGCACCCGCGAGGTCAGTTGGCCTATGCCAGCCAGGGTGTCATTACCGTCTACAGCGCCACCGGTAACTGGGTGGTGCCGCCTCGCCGCGCGATCTGGGTGCCGCCGCATGTGTCCCACGCCATGCTGATGCGCGGGCCGGTGACGATGCTCAACACCTACATTCGCCCGCAGGCGGCGCGGCGGCTGGAGTTGCCGCAACAGTGCCAGGTGTTGGATGTGTCGCCGCTGCTTGGGCAGTTGCTGGAGAAGGCCGTCGAGGTACCTGCGCGTTACGCGATGGGTGGCCGCGACAGCTATTTGATGGGCTTGCTGCTGCACGAGATCGCCCGGATGCCGGTGCTACCGCTGTGTGCGCCGTTGCCGGCCGAGCCTCGATTGGCGAAGGCCTGCGAAGAGTTCCTGGCCGGGCCTTCGATGGAAATCGGCATTGATGCCATGGCCCTCTGCGCGGGTATGAGCCGCCGGACTTTTACCCGCCAGTTCCGCCAGGCCACGGGGATCAGTTACCTGCAATGGCGCCAGCAAGCCTGTTTGCTGGCGGCGATTGTGCGGCTGGGCAAAGGGGAACCGGTGACCAGGGTGGCGCTGGATCTGGGGTATAGCAGCCCGAGTGCGTTTGCCACGGTGTTCAAGCGTGTGTTGGGTGAGGTACCAAGCCGTTATTTCACCAGGGAGTTGCGGGGGGTGGGTCGCGGTACATATCCGTTATTTAGGTAACAACCACCTAGGATTCCGCTCTTACAGCGGCTCACTTTTGAACAGCCGGAATGCGGCCCAGTCAAAAGCAAGCAAAACGCTCTTGCCCCACCACTCGGCACCTCGCCTAGGCTCGGTGTGCCTAAGATCAAAATCAAAAGCTAAAGCGGGCACGGTTCAAATGTGGGAGCTGGCTTGTCGGGTCGCCGCATCGCTGCGATGGCATCAACTGGGTGTACCTGATGCACCGAGGTGTCTGCATCGCCGGCAAGCCAGCTCCTACAGAAGAGCAGCTCTACCTTCGCTCTGGCTTTTGATCTGGCTTTCAACACTCAGGTCGGCTTTCAGGCCGCCGTGCTTTTGATCTTGATCTTGATCTGACTGCCCCAATAAGCCCGAGGCCGAACGCAGGTATTGCGGAGCGGGTAAACCGGCAGGACGCCGGTTTAGCCGCGCCGGGCCATGGATGGCCCGTCGCGGCGGCCCGCTTCGTGCTGCCGGAGTGAGGGAACACCGAGCCTAGGCGAGGTGCCGACAGGCGGGGCAGAGCGCTTTGGTTACTTTGCCGCTTTTTGTACACCCCGCCCCGCCCCGCCCCGCCAAAAAAACCTCACACCAACCGCTTGATCTGCTTATGCCGCCAAACCAGCCGGTAATACGCCGTCTGCAACCCCAACATCGCCAGATACGTCACCGGAAACGCCATCCACACCCCTTCCAGCCCAAACCGCGTATTCAGCAGATACGCCACCGGCAACTCCACCCCCAACACGCAAACGATCGAGATCCCCACCGGCACCAGCACCACCCCGCTGGCCCGCATGATCCCGCCCACCACGGCCTGGAAGCCGAACACCAGGATGCTCCAGAGCATGATATGCAGCAGGTGCTCGGCCTTGACCCGCGCATCCACGTCGGTAATGAACAACCCCAGCAGCCAGTGCGACAACACATACCCCAGCACTATCAACCCACCCGTCAGGCACAGGTTGATCAAAATCCCCGTACGCAGGATCGGCCCGATCCGCTCCAGGCGCCCCGCCCCGATCGCCTGCGCCCCCAGAATCGACGCCGTGATCGCAATCGACAACGCCGGAAACTGCACATAGTTGACGATCTGCGTCACCGCCCCATACGCCGCCGTCGCCTGGGAACCATGGCTGTTGACCAGCGCCAGAATCACCAGCTCCGACAACGACAGCACCACCATCTGCAACCCGGTGGGCAACCCGATACGCAGGACCTTGCCCAGGATCACCCGATCCAGCCGCAGCGCCGCCATCAACTGGCGATCCGGCGCCATCACGTGGTTTTTATGGCGCAGGCGCAGCACCAGGAACGTCATCGCCAGGGCATTACCCACCAACCCCGCCACCACCGCGCTCTGGATACCCATCGGCGGCAGGCCCAGCCAACCCTTGATCAGCGCAGGGGTCAGCACCAGGCCCACGGTGGTCGACACCATCAGCGCCAATAAGGGCGACACCGTGTCACTCACGCCCCGCAGCAGTTGGGTGAACAGGATGAACACCAGCAACAGCGGCATGATCAGCATCATCATCTGCGCATAACCCACCGCGTCATCCAGCACATCCACCGGTGTGCCCAGGGCCTGCATTGCCGGGCGCGCAAACACGCTGCCCAGCACCGCTGCGATCACCCCGATCAGGGCGCCGAGGGTCAGGGTGGCGCCGGTGATCGACTTGACCATCGAGGTTTCCTGCGCGCCCCACGCCTGGCCGATCAGCACCGAAGCGCCCGCCCCCAGGCCGATCACCAGGGCGATAAAGAAAAACACGATGGGGAACATCCCCGACACCGCCGCCAACGCCTGGGTGCCGAGCATCTGCCCGACATAGATCCCGTTCAGCGTGCCGGAAAAGCTCTGGAGGAAATTGGACAGCACCATGGGTGCCAGAAAGATCAGGTAGATCTGCCACAACGGTCGTTGCTGGGTGACTTCCATGAAGGTTCGGATCTCAATGCAATTAGGCAGGGAAAGCGTTGCGTGACAACCAGGCCAGGTACAACTTCACATCCACCGGCCAGTGCGCAATCCTGTTGGAAAATTCCGCGCCGTCCTGGGCAAACAACGCCCGCGAGGCTTCTTCAAAACCTGGCAGGTCGCCGCCGATGGCGCTCATGAAACGATAGCTGGACTCCTTCGCCTGGCGCCGCTCATCGTGCTCGGCATGGGCGTTGCGCGCTTCGTCCACCAACCGGCGCAAGGCCGCCGAGGCGCCGCCGCGTTGTTGTCCCAGCCACTCCCAGTGCCTCGGCAACAAGGTCACTTCACGGGCGACCACCCCCAGCTTCGGACGGCCTACAGTAGGTGACGCCGGCACGTCGGCCTCCGTCACCGCGAGGGTCGGTTGCTGCGGTGCGTAACCGGCGGGCCAGGGATAGTCGACTTGAACACCGCTGGCGTCATCAAACACCAGCAAGCTGCCCGTCGCCAGGTCGAGGCTTTTCAGGTTTTTGGCGACGTCGGCATAAGAGCCGGCAGCCACGCGTTGGTGGCCAAGGAAGGCGGTGCAGTGTGATGCGCTCATGACTTTTACCCGGATTATTTTGTTTTACCCGGATCATATTAGTCTGAAATTTATTGGATGCAAGCCGCTTGTTGCGAAACCACCAAACGATCACCGTCGACAGTCGCGCCCATGGGGCCCACACCCGGGTCGCGCAATACGCATTCGGCAATCGCCGGCTCCAGCTCCACCCGCAATCGGCGGCCCAAGGCGCGGGCGCCGAACCGTACGTCATGGTCGCGGCACAGCCAGGCACGTGCCGATTCATCCAGCACCAATGATCGGTGCTGCGCCGCCAGGCGTTGATTGAGTTTGCCGAGTTCCACCTTGAGCAGCGCCTCAAGCCACTGATGGTCGATGGGCTCGAACATCAGGATACGATCGATGCGATTGAGAAATTCCGGCTCGAAGTGGCGGTGCAAGGCGTCCTCCAACACCCCCGCTTCACCGCGCCCCCACCAGCGCAACGGGGCAAAGCGTTGCCGGTGCCGACGCGCCTGCTGGGCGCCGATATTGCTGGTCATGAAGATCAGGCTGTTGCGAAAGTCCAGCGTACGAGCGCCGCCCGCCAGCGTCAGCTGGCCGTTTTCAAGGATGCCCAGCAGGCTGCGCACCACTTCCTGGCTGGCTTTCTCCAACTCGTCGAATAGCACGATACCAGGGCGGCTGTAGCTACCCTGGATCAGTTCGCTGTTGAACAGGCTGATGCCCTCCTTGCTGCCGACATAACCCGGCGGTGCACCGGTGAGTGCGGCGGCATAATGCTCCTGGGCCAGGGTGTGCATGTCGATACGGCAGAACCCGTCGGCACGCCCGTGCAACGCCTGCGCCAGCAGCCGGACGATTTCCGTCTTGCCGACCCCGGTAGGCCCCATGAACAGGTTGACGCTCAACGGCCGCTCACGCTCACCGATATCGGCCTTGACCACCTTGAGCAACCCTTCCATTTGGGCCAGGGCTGCGTCCTGGCCAACGATACGGCTGCGCAGCAAGGCCATGACCTGGGCCGGTTCAAAAGTAAACCGCATGCCTCAACCCGCCGTTTTTTCTTTACCGCCATGGGGCAACTGCCCCACCGGGCATTCGGCGACACCGACGGTGCTGCGGGTGAAGGCCTCGACATTCTCTTGGGCCTTTTGCGCGTCCAGCACCCAGGTGCGATAGAACTCGAATGGGCAATCCGCCACGCCCTTGTCCCCATCGCCCGAGGCATGCATGCCGGTGTAGCCACGGTGCAGCAACTTGAACAGATGGTTCTGCGACTGGTCGTTGGCCCGCGCATCGCGGATCTGCGACACCGACAGCTGGGCGTACTGAATGCCCATCTCTTCCTCGCCGCACTCGCCCAAAGTACGGCCATCGAAGCCGATGATCGCCGAGTGCCCGAAGTACGAATACACCCCGTCGAACCCCGCCGCATTCGCCACCGCCACGTAGCAGTTATTGGCCCAGGCCATGCTCTTGGACATCTGCACCTGCTGCTCCTTGGCCGGGTACATATAGCCCTGGCAGCGCACGATCAGCTCGGCGCCTTTCATCGCACAGTCACGCCAGATCTCCGGGTAGTTGCCGTCGTCGCAGATGATCAGGCTGACCTTCATGCCCTTGGGCCCGTCGCACACGTAGGTGCGGTCGCCGGGATACCAACCTTCGATCGGACACCACGGAATGCACTTGCGATAACGCTGGACGATCTCGCCGAGGTTATTGATCAGCACCAGCGTGTTGTACGGCGCCTTGTGCGGGTGCTCCTCGTGGCGTTCACCGGTCAGGGAAAACACGCCCCAGGTATTGGCCTGGCGGCAGGCCGCGGAGAAAATCGCCGTCTCCTCGCCGGGAATACTCGCGGCGGTCGCCATCATCTCGTCGTGGTCGTACATGATCCCCATGGTGCTGTATTCGGGGAACACCACCAGGTCCATGCCGGGCAAACCCTGCTTCATGCCGACAATAATCTCGGCAATCTTCTTCGCGTTATCAATGACCTCGGCCTTGCTGTGCAGGCGCGGCATCTTGTAGTTCACGACAGCAACGCCGACCGTATCCGGGCTGCTGGAAATGTCGCCATGGCGCATTGCAAATCTCCTCGGTCAGTGACTGATCATCCAGGGCCGTGGCCCGGTCCTGGTCTTGAGCCCCAGCGGGTTGGCCTTGCTCGGCACCACCGGCTTGCTGGTGCCACAGCAACTGCAGCCCGCCGGGTGCTTGCGCGCTGCCTGATATTCGCCGACGGTTTGCGGCGCATGGGCGCTGCGCTCGTTACCGGCTATGGCCTTGCGCTGATTGGCCGACAGCGTGGTCAGCGCCGGCGCCGACAGCAGCAACTGCCCGCCCGGGCCGTCGCAATACGGACATTGGCTGGGTTCGTGACGCTGGGCCATGGGCCGCAGCATCGTGAAGGTGCCGCAGGACTCACAGGCATATTCGTAGGTCGGCATGGCTACAGGTCCGGTGCGATGGGCAGGTCAATGCTGCCGTCGAGGAATTGGGTCGGGCCGTTGGCGTTGGGGTTGATGTCGAACTCGAAGATTTCAGTCGGCAGCCACAACGTCGCGCAGGCGTTGGGGATGTCCACCACGCCGCTGATATGCCCCTGCACCGGCGCCGAGCCGAGCAACGCATACCCCTGGGCCGGCGAGTAGCCGAACTTGGTCAGGTAGTTGATCGCATTCAGGCAGGCCTGACGGTAAGCGACATTGACGTCCAGGTAATGCTGCTGGCCCTGTTCGTCGACGGAGATGCCTTCGAAGATCAGGTAGTTCTTGTAGTTCGGGGTGATCGGGCTTGGCTTGAACACCGGGTTCTTGATCCCGTATTTGGCCATGCCGCCCTTGATCAGCTCGACCTTCATGTGCACCCAGCCGGCCATTTCGATGGCGCCGCAAAAGGTGATTTCGCCGTCGCCCTGGCTGAAGTGCAAGTCGCCCACCGACAGGCCGGCGCCGTTGACGTACACCGGGAAATAGATCTTCGAGCCGCGGGACAAATCCTTGATATCGCAGTTGCCGCCATGCTCACGGGGCGGCACGGTGCGGGCACCGGTGGCCGCGGCATCATCACGGGCCGAGCCCTTGAGTTTGCCCATGTGCGCGGTGGCGGCCAGCGGGGCGTTGGCCAGGGGTGGGACGCGGGTCGGGTTGGTGTCGATCAGCTCCTGCTCGCGACGATTCCAGTCGGCGAGCATCACCGGGTCGGGCAGGCAGCCGATCAGGCCGGGGTGGATCAGGCCCGCAAAATTGACGCCCGGGATGTGCCGGGAACTGGTGAACATACCCTTGAAATCCCAGATGGCTTTTTGCGCGCTGGGGAAGTGATCGGTGAGAAAGCCGCCGCCGTTCTGGCGCGAGAAGAAGCCGTTGAAGCCCCACTGGGAGTCGGCCTTGGCGCCGATGTCGAGCAGGTCGACCACCAGCAAGTCGCCGGGTTCGGCGCCGTGTACGCCCACCGGACCGGAGAGGTAATGCACGGTGGAGAGGTCGACGTCGCGCACGTCGCTGGCGTCGTCGTTGTTCTTGATGGCGCCGGCGGTCCAGTCGTAGGTTTCGAGGATGAAGTCATCGCCGGGTTTGACCCAGCAAGCCATCGGGATGTCCGGGTGCCAACGGTTGTGGATCTGTTCGTTTTCGGTGACGGGTTGGTTGAGGTCGACTTTGATCAGGGTGTCGGTCATCGAGGTGCTCCCGGAGGGTGGGTTGGCTGTCGGGAGCAGTCTCACGGGGATGGGGTTGGGCGGGGAATACGTTGGATGACGTATGCGTCTTTGGGGTTGGGGGGCATATCCGTTTTTTGGGTGATGGCTGATATCGGTTCCGCTCTTACAGCGGCTCACTTTTGAACAGCGCAAAAGTAAGCAAAACGCTCTTGCCCCACCACTCGGCACCTCGCTTAGGCTCGGTGTGCCCTCACTCCGGCTTTGGACCGTGGGCCGCCGTCATGGGCCATCCTTGGCCCAGGACGGCTAACCCGGCGTCCTGCCGGGTTACCCACGCTCCAAAGCCTGCGTTCGGCCAGCGTGGTTTAACGGGGCGCCCAAGATCAAGATCAAAAGCAGATCAACAGCACAGCGGCCTACCGGCCGGCTTGAGTGTTTAAAAGCCAAATCAAAAGCTAAAGCGGGCACGGTCCACTGTAGGAGCTGGCTTGCCGGCGATGGCATCAACTGGGTGTGCCTGATGCACCGAGGTGTCTGCATCGCCGGCAAGCCAGCTCCTACAGAAAAGCAGCTCTGCTTTCGCTCTGGTTTTTGATCTGGCTTTTAACACTCAGGTCGGCTTTCAGGCCGCCGTGCTCTTGCTTTTGATCTTGATCTGACTGCCCCAATAAGCCCGAGGCCGAACGCAGGTATTGCGCAGCGGGTAAACCGGCAGGACGCCGGTTTAGCCGCGCCGGGCCATGGATGGCCCGTCGCGGCGGCCCGCGGAGTAATGCCGGAGTGAGGGCACACCGAGCCTAGGCGAGGTGCCGACAGGCGGGGCAGAGCGCTTTGGTTACTTTGCCGCTTTTGCAAAGTGACTCGCTGTAAGAGCGAAACCATAAGCAGCCGTTACCCAAATAACGGATATGCACACCATCACTCCGGCAAAGGAATCACCCGCAACGGCCGCACCGACTTATAAGAAAAACTCGAGTAAATCTCCTTAACACACGGCAACCCCTGCAACACCTCCCGCGCAAACTCTCCAAACGACTCCAGATCCTTCGCCACCACTTCCAACAAAAAATCATACCGCCCCGAAACGTTATGACACGCCACAATCTCGGGAATCTCCAGCAACCTTTGCTCAAACGCCCGGGCAACTTCCCGGGAGTGCGTATCCATCATGATGCTGACAAACGCCGTCACCCCATACCCCAGCGCCTTGGGCGACAGGATCGCCTGATAACCGCCGATCACCCCGCTGTCCTCAAGGTTCTTCACCCGCCGCCAACACGGCGAAGTGGTCAGCGACACCCGCTCCGCCAACTCCGCCACCGTCAACCGCGCATTACCCTGCAAGGCGTTTAAAAGTGCCTTGTCAGTCCGATCCAGATGCATGGGCATATCTTGCCTCAAAACGTCGTTTTTATTGTTTTTCATCCCAATCTACCGGCCTTTCCCAGCAAACTATGGAACGTTCGGCCGCCGTTATAAGCATAGCATTGTAGGAAATAAGGAGCGTCCGACCATGAAAAATAAACACAACACGTTCGGCTTTTCCACCCGCGCCATCCATCACGGCTATGACCCCCAGGACCACCACGGCGCCCTCGTGCCGCCCATCTACCTGTCGGCAACCTTCGCCTTCCCCACCGCCGAATACGGAGCCGCGTGCTTCGCCGGCGAAGAGAGCGGACACTTCTACACCCGCATCTCCAACCCCACCCTGGCCCTGCTGGAATCGCGCATGGCTACCCTGGAAAACGGCGAAGCCGCCGTCGCCTTCAGCTCCGGCATGGGCGCAATTGCCGCGACGTTCTGGACCCTGCTGCGCCCCGGTGATGAAATCATCGTCAGCCAGACCCTCTACGGCTGCACCTTCGCCCTGCTGCACCACGGCATCGGCGAATTCGGCATCAAGGTGCGCCACGTCGACCTCACCGACCTGAACGCCCTGAGCGAGGCCATCAACCCGGCCACGCGCATGATCTACTTCGAAACCCCGGCCAACCCCAACCTGCAACTGGTGGACATCGCCGCCGTCGCCGAGATCGCCCACCGGCAACCCGGGATCACCGTGGTGGTGGACAACACCTACTGCACGCCCTACCTGCAACGCCCGCTGGAAATGGGCGCCGACGTGGTGGTGCACTCGGCCACCAAATACCTCAGTGGCCACGGCGATATCACCGCCGGCATCGCCGTCAGCAGCCAGGCCCTGGCCCAGCGCATTCGCCTGCAAGGGCTCAAGGACCTGACCGGTGCGGTGATGTCACCCCAGGACGCCGCCCTGCTGATGCGCGGCCTCAAGACCCTGGCCCTGCGCATGGACCGCCATTGCAGCAACGCCCTGGCCATCGCCGAAGCCTTGCAGGCCCATCCCCTGGTGGAATGGGTGACCTACCCCGGCCTGCGCTCCTTCCCTCAATACGAACTGGCCGCGCGGCAGATGAAACAATCCGGCGGCATGATCGCGTTTGAACTCAAGGGCGGCATCGACATGGGCCGACGCTTCATGAACGCCCTCAAGCTGTTCACCCGGGCCGTGAGCCTGGGGGACGCCGAGTCACTGGCCCAGCACCCGGCCAGCATGACCCACTCCACCTACACCCCGGAGCAGCGCGCCCACCACGGGATTTCCGAAGGGCTGGTGCGACTCTCGGCGGGCCTTGAGGATGTCGCCGACCTGCTGGCCGACGTTGCCCAAGCCCTGGAGGCCTGTGCCGTAAAGCCGAAATCCCGGGCGGTGCAACACAACGTTCATCACGCTTGAAGTAAATTCACAGGCAGGCGCGACGTTTATCAATAGCCCGGCCTGAAAAGGTCGGGCTTCTCCCGTTGCGCCCTGCACCGCAAAAAATTTGATCCATTCATTGGCCCGTTTGCGAAAGCCTGTACTAGCATACGAGGCGGCAGTCATGGAGATCACTGCCCTGTACGCCGCCCTCATTGAAACTCATGGATGAAATGATGAACTCACACCTGTTCCCCCACATTGGCAAAGTCATCGCCAGCACCGGCAGCCGACATTTCCCGCGCATGCTGCACGACCTGATCCTCACCCAACTGGCGGTCGACGCCACGCACATCACGCAAATGCCTGTGAGTTCACCGCGCAAGGCAGGCAGTTCGCGAATGACGGGGATCAGCCCGGTGTACACCGACCCGCTGCCAGGGCAGGAAGAGGCCCAGGCCGCCGCCCAACTGCACCTGACCCGGCGCAAGGATGACGTCAGCTACGTGCTGTCGGTGTATCGCTCCAACCCCTGCGAAAGTTTTTCCCAGCAGGAGCGGATCATCCTGCAAGACTTCTCCTCCCTGCTGCTGCCGATGGTTGAAAAACACATCAGCGCCCTGCAACCCAGCGGTCCGGACAGCGAAGCGCCGCAGCAACAAGGCATCGACACCTTGCGCCGGCGCTTTGAAGAGCGCCTCGCGCAATCGGGGCTGGCCCTGTCCACCCGGGAGCTTGAGGTGTGCGTGGGGCTGCTGGCCGGGCGTACCGCACCGGAACTGGCGGAGCAGTTGGCACTGAAGGTCAATACCATCGAGAGCTACCTCAAGCGGGCAGCGATCAAGATGGGCATCAGTGGCCGGCATTCATTGATGCGGTGGATGTATTCCACAGAAGAAAACGCCACTCTCTAGAACACCGAGGAACAAATGTGGGAGCGGGCTTGCTCGCGAATGCGCAGTGTCAGTCAATACATGTGTGACTGATCCAGCGCATTTGCGAGCAAGCCCGCTCCCACATTTTTTGATCTCTTCCCGGCCTAATCCCGGGCCAGGGCTTCAATCGGATCCAACCGCGCCGCATTCCGCGCCGGCACAAACCCGAACACAATCCCGATCAACGTTGAACACGCAAACGCCGTCACCACCGACCCCAGGGAAAACACCATTTCCCACTCTTTCACAAACAACGAAAACAGATAGCCGATGGCGAATGACAGCGAGATGCCGATCATCCCGCCAATCAGGCAGACCATCACCGCTTCCACCAGGAACTGCTGGCGAATATCCGATTGCCGCGCGCCCACTGCCATGCGAATCCCGATTTCGCGGGTGCGTTCGGTCACCGACACCAGCATGATATTCATCACCCCGATGCCGCCCACCAGCAACGAAATCACTGCAATCAACGACAGCAGCAACGCCAGGGAACGGCTGGTTTTCTGCACCGTCTGCATGATGCTGTCGAGGTTGTTGGTAAAGAAGTCCTTGGTGCCGTGACGTTGCAACATCAGCTTGGTGACGTTCTCTTCCACCACCTTGCTCGGCTGGCCGTCCTTGATGCGCACCGTGATGCTGTCCAGATGACGCTGGCCCAACAGCCGCCCCGCTGCCGTCTCGTACGGCACCCACACGTTCAACGCCTTGCTGGCGGCGAACATGTTTTTGTTGTCGGCCGTCACCCCGATCACCGTACAGGGCAGATTGCCCACCAGGATCACCTGACCCAGCGGATCCACGCCTGGCGCGAACAGTCGATGGCGCGCGTTGTGGTCGATCACCACTACCTGGGCCTGGCGCCGGGCGTCGCTTTCGCTGAAGGTAATTCCAGCTTCGAGCTTCAGGCCCTTGACCTGGAAATAGCGATCGCTGACCCCATTGACCTGGGCGTCCAGGTCGATATTGCCGTAACGCAGCAACAGGTTGCGCCCCACCACCGGCGTGGCGCTGTCGACGTAATACAGCTGGTTCAGCGCATCCACATCCGACGGCAACAACGTCTCGATGGCTGACGCACGGCTGTCACCAAAACTCTTGCCGGGAAAGATATCAATGGTGTTACTGCCAATGGCCTGGATGTCCTTGAGCACATAGCGCTTGGCGCCTTCGCCGATGGCCGAGATCGACACCACCGAGGTGATGCCGATGACAATGCCGAGCATGGTCAGCAAGGTGCGCATGCGATGAGAAATCAGCGCGACCCAGGCCATGTTGAAGGCCTCCTTGAACAGCCCGAGGCTCGCCACCAACTTGCGCGCACCGCTGCGCTTGGGCTCGATGGGCGCTTCGGTGGGCAGGTCGAGGCCGACACTCTGATTGGCGCGGTCACTGACGATCTCGCCATCGCGCACCTCAATGATCCGCTGGGCATTGGCCGCGACTTTCGGGTCATGGGTAACGATGATCACCGTGTGCCCGGCGGCGTGCAGCTCGGCCAGGATGCGCATCACCTCCTTGCCGCTGTGGGTATCGAGGGCGCCGGTGGGTTCGTCGGCGAGGATCACTTCGCCGCCGTTCATCAAGGCCCGGGCGATACTCACGCGCTGTTGCTGGCCGCCGGACAGCTGGCTCGGGCGATGGGTCAAATGCCCCGACAACCCCAGGCGTGCCAGCAATTCCCCGGCGCGGCTATGCCTGGCGGTTTCCGGCGTACCGGCATAAATCGCCGGCATTTCCACGTTGTGCAACGCGCTCAGGTGCGCCAGCAAGTGGTAACGCTGAAAGATAAAACCGAAGTAGTCGCGGCGCAGCTCGGCCAGTTGCTCATCCCCCAGGGTGCGGGTTTCGATGCCATTGATCTTGTAGCTGCCGGCGGTGGCGTAGTCGAGGCCACCGAGGATGTTCATCAGGGTGGATTTACCCGAACCCGAGGCCCCGGTGATCGCGACCATTTCCCCGGCGTGGATGGTCAGGTCGATGCCCTTGAGCGCAATGAATTCGCGGTCACCGGCCATGAAACTGCGCACGATGCCTTTAAGCTCCAGCAGTGGCTGAGTCATCAATCAGCCCCCCGCCACGGCAGGCGATGGGTCGCCGATCACCACCTTGTCGCCTTCGGCCAGGCCATCGAGGATCTGCACCTTGACGTTGTTGTTGATGCCCGTCTGCACCTGCCGCGTGTTGGCCTTGCCCTTGGCGTCCAGCACCCGCACCGGGAAACTGCCATCGGCATTGCGCGGGCCGAGTGCGGCCACCGGCACGGTCAGTGCGGCCTTGGCGGTGTCGAGCACGATGCGCACCTGGGCGGTCATGGCGATGCGCAGGCGGTGGTCGGGGTTGGGTACGTCGAACAGCGCGTTGTAGAACACCGCGGTGTTTTGCTTGGGGGTGCCGGCGGTCTGGGTTTCGAGGAAATTCTGCGGGGCAGGTTCGGTACCGCGCAATTTGGCGTAGTAGCGTTTGTCGGCCTCGCCGAGGATGGTGAAATACACCTGCTGGCCCGGACTGATGTGGATCACGTCCGCTTCGGAGACCTGGGCCTTGACGGTCATGGTGTCCAGGTCGGCGAGCTTGAGCAGCACCGGTGCCAGTTGGCTGGCGATCACGGTCTGGCCTTCCTGGGTGACGATGCCCACTACATCGCCGTCGATTGGCGCGACGATGCGGGTGTAGGCCAGGTTGATCTTGGCGGTGTCGATCTGGATGTGGGCGCTTTTGATCTGGGCGTCGAGGGACATCAGGTTGGCGCGCTGTACCTCGTAGTTGGACTCGGCGGTTTCGAAGTCCTGGCGGGACACGGATTCGTCCTCTTGCAGGCCCTGATAGCGTTCGTAGACGGATTTGGTTTCCTTGAGTTGCGCGGCGGTGGCGCGGCGTTGGGCCTGGAGGTTTTCTTCGTCGACCTGGGCTTTGCGCAGGGTGTTCTGCAGGATCAACGGGTCGATTTCGGCCAGCCATTGGCCCTTCTTGACCTTGTCGCCGACCTTGACCTTCAGGGATTTGAGTTGGCCGGAAACCTGGGCGCCGACATCGACCTGCTTGACGCCTTCGAGCAGGCCGGTGGCCAGGACGGCGTTTTCGATGTCACTGCGTTCGGCGGTGGCGGTCAGGTATTGCGGCGCGTCTGCGGGGGCCTGCACGGTGTAGATGGTCAGGGCGGCGGCGATTGCCAGGGCCAGGGCCATTCCTGTTTTGCGAAGCTTTGACTTTTCCATAAGTGACCACAGAAGACGTTGAAGTTGGTCCGGCTTTTGGCTCGGAGTACATATCCGTTTTTTTGGTAACGGCTGATATTGGTTCCGCTCTTACAGCGGCTCACTTTTGAACAGCGCAAAAGTAAGCAAAACGCTCTTGCCCCACCACTCGGCACCTCGCCTAGGCTCGGTGTGCCCTCACTCCGGCTTTGGACCGTGGGCCGCCGTCATGGGCCATCCCTGGCCCAGGACGGCTAACCCGGCGTCCTGCCGGGTTACCCACGCTCCAAAGCCTGCGTTCGGCCAGCGTGGTTTAACGGGGCGCCCAAGATCAAAATCAAGATCAAAAGCAAGAGCACAGCGGCCTGAGAGCCGGCTTGAGTGTGGTGAAGCAAAGGCACAAGCCAAATCAAGAGCGGGCACGGTCAAATGTGGGAGCTGGCTTGCCTGCGATGGCATCAACTGGGTCTGCCTGATCCACCGAGGTGTCTGCATCGCAGGCAAGCCAGCTCCTACAGAAAAGCAGCTTTTGCCTTTGCTTCTAACACTCAGGTCGGCTTTCAGGCCGCCGTGCTTTTGATCTTGATCTTGATCTGCGGGCCCCGTTAACCACGATGGCCGCAAGTAGGCACGGTGGAGCGGGTAAATCGGCAAGGATGCCGATTTAGCCGCGCCGGGCCATGGATGGCCCGTCGCGGCGGCCCGCGCAAGCGTGCCGGAGTGCGGGCATGCCGAGCCTAGGCGAGGCACCGAGTGGTGGGGCAAAGACCTTTTGGTTACTTTTGGGGCGTTTGCCAAAAGTGACCCGCTGTAAGAGCGAAACCCTAAGTGGCCGTTACCGCAGCAACGGATATGTACACTCACGAAACCCGCTCCCCAACCACAACCCCATCCCGCCACCAAGCCGCCAAACTAAAGACGTTCGGCGCCTTGAGCAGCGAAAAATGATTCCCCGGCCCATGCCAAACCTCCAACACCCCCACGCACCCGCGCCACCCCTCAACCATCAACCCCTGCTCCCGCTGATTCCCCGCCGCATCCAGGGTCGGGTCCTCCGCCAACACCAACCGCACCACCCCCTCATACCGCCGGGCAGGCCGATAAACCGTACGCAACGCCGACGCATACGTGCGCGCCGGCCCATCCATCGCCTCCACCGAAGACCGCGCAGGCAACAACCCAACCCCCACCATCCCCCCATGCAACAACCGCCGCTGCTCCACTTCATCGCGCCCGGCAAAATCCACCGCATCAATCCCAAGCGACTTACCCGAAGCCACCTGCATCGACTCCACCAACCGCAACAACGCCGCCGTCGTGGTATAGGGCCGGCCCACCACCCCATTGCCCCCGGGCGCCTCGCTGTCGATCAATGTCAACGACGCCACCTCACGCCCCTGAGCCTGCAACCGCGTGGCCATCTCGAACACCACCCAACCGCCAAACGAATGCCCCACCAAATGCACCGGCCCCGAAGGACATTCCTGCTCCAGGGCCTGCAAATAACAGCGCGCCGCCGCCTCAACCTGGCTATGGGGCACCACCTCCCCATCCAGCCCACGGGGCTGCAAGCCAAAGATCGGCCAGTCCCGGCCCAACGCCTCGGTCAACCCCACAAACCCGGTCACGCTATCCCCCGCCCCCGGCACACAGAAGATCGGTGCCTGCCCGGCGCGACCACTCTGGATCCGCAACAACGGCTGATGCACCGCCACCGCCGGCGCCTCACTCAACGCCAGGGCCTCAACCATCGCCTGCCCCAGCGCCTGGATATGCGGTGCCTGCATCATGCTCTGGTGATCCCCCGGCACCTCAATGCGGCGCAATTGCCCCGCGGCCAGTGCCTCATCCCATCCCAAATCCAGGCTGCGCCGCGACAGCTCCGTCGGCCGCTCGGCGGCGCTGAACAAGTGCACCGCCAACGGCATCGGGAACAGGCTGTAATGCGCCAACGCATGCCCATGCCCGACTTCCCGCTGGATAAAACTCAACAGGTCCGCGTCCGAAGCCGCCGCCATCTGCGCGTACAACAAATGCCGATCGCGGCAGCGTTGCAGCAAACCCGCAAAGTCCAGCTGTCCAATGTCCGCTTCCAGTTGCTCAAGGCTCGCCAACTCATCCACACCTCCCTGTGCCTTCCAATACGCCGTGCACTGCAACAGCAAATGCCGCTTGAGGGCATCCGGCCCGCTCCAGCGCGCCTTGCCCTGGTCGGTCATGCGCGGCACGTAGCTGTCGATCAACCCGAGGAATGCCACCGGTTCGTCCAGCCCCTGCAGTTGCATCGCCACTTCATAGGCCAACACCCCGCCGAACGACCAACCCGCCAGCCGATACGGCCCATGGGGCTGCACCGAGCGGATAATCCCCACCAGCCGCGCCGCCAGGCCTTCCATGGTCTGCAACTGCACCTCGCCAAGGGGTGCACCGGGCAGGCCATAGATCGGGTAGTCCCCCGGCAGGTGCCGACCCAGCGCCGGGAAATACACGTCCATGCCGCTGAACTCATGCACCAGGAACAACGGCGGCTGGCTGCCGCTGGCGCGTACGGTGATCAGCGAGCTGTTGTCCTCCCGCGCCGTGCGCTGACCGAGCATCGAGGCAACCGAGGCCACGCTGGCGTGCTGGAACAGCTCGGCCAACGACACCTCAAGCCCCGCCTCTTCCATCAGGTTGACCAGCCGGATCGCCAGCAACGAATGGCCACCCAGTTCAAAGAAACTGTCATGCCGACCGACCTGCTCCAGCCGCAACACCTCGGCCCAGAGGCGTGCCAGGGTCTGTTCCAGCTCGTTCGCCGGCGCCTCGAACACGCGGCTCGCCGATGCCTCCAGCGCGGGCACCGGCAGGGCCTTGCGGTCGACCTTGCCGTTGGCTGTCAGGGGCATTTTTTCCAGCGGTACATAGGCCGATGGCACCATGTAGTCCGGCAGGTGCTGCAGCAGATGACTGCGCAACACTTCGATGGCCAGCGGCTCGCCGGTGTAGTACGCCACCAGGCGCTTGTCCCCCGGCGCATCTTCTCGTGCCAGCACCACCACATCCTTGATGCCGCTGCAGGTGGCCAGGCGTGCTTCGATCTCGCCCAACTCGATGCGGAAGCCGCGGATCTTCACCTGGTCGTCATTACGCCCGATGCACTCCAGCAGTCCGTCCGCCGACCAGCGCCCAAGGTCGCCGGTGCGGTACAACAAGCCATCGCCAAACGGATCATCGACAAACTTCTCGGCCGTCAGCTCCGGCCGGTTCAGGTACCCCTTGGCCACGCCATGCCCGCCAATGCAGATTTCCCCGACCACGCCCAGCGGCACCGGCTGCAAGTGCGCATCCAGCAGGTGGATTTGCGTGTTGGCAATCGGCCTGCCGATCGGCACGCTTTCAGCATCGGCGGCGATGGCCTGCACTTCATGCGTGGTGGCGTAAGTGGTGGTTTCCGTCGGGCCGTAGCAATGCACCAGCCGCAGTGCCGGCGCCTGGGCCAGCAGGCTGCGGAACGCCGCCGGATCGGCCCGTTCGCCGCCGCACAACAGGATGCGCAGCCCGGCCAACGCGTCGGGAATCAATTGCACGTACTGGTTGAACAGCGCAGTGGTGACGAACAGGATCGTCGCCCCGCCCGCCTTCAGTGCCCGGCCAAACGCGCCGGGGTCGAGCAAGGTCGCATGGTCGATCACCAGCACCTGGCCACCGTTGAGCAGGGGGCCCCACACGTCCATGGTGCTCGCGTCGAACGCCGGGTTGGAAGCGAACGCCACGCGGTCATGGGCGTTGAAATCGGCGTAGCCGTTATTGATCACCAGCCGCGTGACGCCCCGGTGCGGTACCAGCACACCCTTGGGGGTGCCGGTGGAACCGGAGGTGTACATGATGTACGCCACGCGCTCCGAGGACTGCGACAGGTCCGGGTTGTGGCTCGGTTGCGGGTCCAGCGCCAGGGTGTCGAGGTCGATACGTCGGGCCGGGTAAGCGACAGGCTCGCTGCTGTGGGTCAACAGCCACACTGCGCCACTGTCCTGCACCATAAAGGCCTGGCGCTCGGCCGGGGCGTTGATGTCCAGCGGCACGTAGGCCGCCGCGCATTTGAGGATTGCCAGTTGGCTGAGCAACAGGTCAATCGAGCGCGGCAACAGGATCGCCACATGGTCGCCGGGCTGCACGCCCAGGTTGCGCAGGTGGTGCGCCAACTGGTTGGCTCGGGTGTTCAGCGCGCCGTAACTCAGGGTGTGTTCACCATGCACCACTGCGATAGCACCCGGGCGTGCCTGGGCCTGGGCTTCGAACAAACGCTGCACCGTATGTTCGTGAGGGAATTCGCGCTGGGTGGCGTTGAATTCCATCCGCAGTTTTTCACGCTCCGCCGCCGGCAGAATCGACAGTTGGCTGATTGAGCCCCCTGCATTCTGTTCCAGGGCCTGCACCAGTTGCTCCAGGGCAACATGCAGGTACTCGCAGAGGCGTGGCGCGCCCTGCCCCATGGCGTCAAAGCCAAACCCGTCGCCCAGGTCATCGACACTCAGGGACAGCGCAAAGTTGGTACGTTCCTCGGCCTTGAGCACCTGCATGCCCTGCCACGCCTCGGCTACGCCGCCAGCGTGCGGGGCGCTGTGGCGATAGTTGAACAGCACGCTGAACAGCGGCGTATTGGCCGGCAGCCCGCTGCAACGCTGGGCCAGGGCCAGTGGCGCATGTTCGTGACTGAGCAACCGGGTCAGGCTTGCGTGGGTGGCCATCAGCGCTGCGTGCACCGTGCGTTCACCCAGGTCGACCCGCAGCGGCAAGGTGTTGATGAACACACCCAAGGCACGTTCGGCGCCTTCGCCGCCTTGCAGCCGGCCCAGCAATACGGTGCCGAACACCACCTGCTCGCGGCCGGAAACCTTGCCCAGCACTTGCGCCCAGGCCAGGTGCATCAGGCTCGCAGCACTCACCCCAAGCTGCCGTGCCAGGGTGCGCAGGCGCCCGTTCAACAGCGGGTCGACGCGCAAATGTGCCTGTTGCGCTTCACCCGGTGCACTCAATGCCAGCGTCGGCTCATCGACCTCCCCGAGCATCTCGCGGAAGAACGCTTCGTGCTCTTCCTCGCGCATGCCCAACCGCGTCTGCGCCACATAATTGCGATACGGCACCGCCACACCCAACTGCTCGCGCCGGCCGAGCAAGCACGCCTGCATCTCGTGCTGCAGCACCTCCAGCGCAACGTGGTCCATCACCAGATGATGGAACAGCAACAACGCAACCACCCGCTGGTTGGCCGGGTCCTCGGCGTACACCAGGCGCATCAGCGGTGCCTGAGCCAAGTTCAGCCGATGCTGTTCGAAGCGCACCTGCAATTGCTCCAGCACATTGCCCGTCGCCTGAATCGCCTCAACCCGCAGCGAGGCCTGGCGCCACACCACCTGCACCGGTTCTTCCAGCCCGTCCCAGTGCATCGACGAGCGCAGGATATCCTGCCGCTCGATCACCGCCTGCAACGCCTGGGCAAACGCTTCAAGGCGCTCGACGCTGGCGAAGGCAAACTGCGCCTGTAACAGGTACGCGTCACCCTGTTGCACTGCGCGGTGGTGATACAGGATCCCGGCCTGCAACGGCGCCAGCGGGTAAATGTCCTGAACGTTGGCTGCGCCGCCGGGAATGCTCGCGACAAGGCGGTCGATGGCGGGTTGCTTCAGGTTCACCAGCGGGAGCATGTCCGGGGTGATCCGCGTGCAATCCGCGGCGATCCCATTGGCTGGCACCACCACTTCGCGACCACCACCCACGGCACCCGCCAAGGCTGCAAGGGTGGGTTGACCAAACAGGACTTTCACATCCGCCGACAACCCGACCCGACGCATGCGGCCGATCAGGCTGGCGGCCAGCAGCGAATGGCCGCCCAGCTCGAAGAAATGGTCGTGCCGACCGACACGCTCCACCTTGAGCAAATCCGCCCAGAGGCCGGCCAGGGTGATTTCGGTTTCCCCCACAGGCGCGACGTACTCCCGGGCGCTCACCGATTCCAGGCCCGGCGCCGGCAGTGCCTTGCGGTCAAGCTTGCCATTGGGGCTCAGGGGCAAGGCCTCCAGGTGCATGAAGGTCGCCGGCACCATGTAGTCCGGCAACTGCTCCAGCAGATGGCTGCGCAGGGCGTCGATGTCGGCCTGCGTGCCGGTGTAGTAAGCCACCAGCCGTGAATCGCGGGCGACCACGGCGGCTTCGTTGATCTGCGGGAATTGCAGCAGTCGCGCCTGGATCTCCCCCAGTTCGATGCGCAAGCCACGGATTTTCACCTGGTCGTCATTGCGGCCCAGGTACTCGATGGTGCCGTCCGGCAGGTAGCGCCCGACGTCGCCAGCGCGATACATCCGGCCCGCGCTGAACGGGTCCTTGAGGAAGCGCTCGGCGGTCAGCTCAGGACGGTGCAGGTAACCCCGCGCCACTTGCACGCCACCGATGAACAGCTCGCCCACCACACCCAACGGAACAGGCTGCAACTGCCCGTCCAGCAGGTACATGCGGGTGTTGGCAATCGGCTTGCCGATGGGGGTGTTGTCCGGCGTGACGGGCCCGGCACAATCCCACGCCGTCACGTCCACCGCCGCCTCGGTCGGGCCATAAAGGTTGTACAAACCGATGCCCGGCAACTGCTGCTTGAAACGGCGCACCAGGTTGCCGGGGAGCGCTTCACCACTGCACATCACCCGCACCAGCCCGACGCCCTGGCTGACGTCGCCGTGGGCCAGGAACACATCGAGCATCGATGGCACAAAGTGCAGCGTGGTGATCTGCTCCGCCTCGATCACCTCACACAGGTAGGCCGGGTCTTTATGCCCGCCAGGACGCGCCATCACCAACCGCGCGCCGGTGAACAGCGGCCAGAAGAACTCCCACACCGAGACGTCGAAGCTGAATGGGGTTTTCTGCAACACCCTGTCCTGGGCAGTCAGTCCGTACTCGTCCTGCATCCACAGCAGGCGGTTGACCACGCCCGCGTGCTCGTTGATCACGCCTTTCGGTTGGCCGGTAGAACCCGAGGTGTAGATCACGTAGGCCTGATGCTGCGCGGTCAGCCCATCCACTCGTGGGTTGGACGTTGATTGGTGCTGCCAGGTGTTCCGGTCCAGGTCCACCAGCGGCACCGTGACGTCGCCCAGCAACGAACGGGTTTCGCCCTGCACCAGCACGGCGGCCGGGGCGCAGTCCTTGAGCATGTAGGCGATACGTTCCAGCGGATACGCCGGGTCCAGCGGCACATAACCGCCGCCCGCCTTGAGGATTGCGAACAGGCCGATGACCATCTCCAGGCCGCGCTCGACGCAAATCGCCACCCGCGAATCCGGCTGTACACCCAGCTCCCGCAGATGGTGCGCCAACTGATTGGCCCGTTCGTTCAGCTCGCGATAGCTCAGGCACTCCGAGCCCGTCTTCACCGCAAGCGCATCCGGCGTTCTCGCCACCTGGGCTTCGAACATACCGTGCAGCGTCTGGTCGAGGTTGTAATCCACTGTGGTGTTATTGAAGTCGAACAGCAGATGCTGGCGCTCCTGATCGTCCAGCAAGTCAGCCTGCTCCAGCACCGCCTGATCGTTATCCACCATGGCCTGCAGCACGCGGGTGAAATAGCCGACATAGCGTTGCATGGTCGACTCGTCGAACAACGCGATGGCGTATTCCAGGGTGCCGCGAATTTCGCCCCGGGTCTCGCCGAGGTTCAGGGACAGGTCGAACTTGGCAAAGTGACTGTCCTCCACGATTCCTTCAAGGCTCAGGTCGCCGAGGGCCAGCACCGGCGCGTCACTGTCCTGCCAGGTCAACATCGTCTGGAACAGCGGGCTATGGGCCAGGCTGCGCAATGGCCGGGTGATTTCCACCACCTGCTCAAACGGCAGATCCTGATGAGCCTGGGCGTCCAGCGCCAGCCCCTTGACCCGCGCCAGCAGCGCCTCGGCGCTCAGCTCGCCCGAGGTATCAATGCGCACTGCCAGGGTGTTGACGAACAACCCGATCAGGCCTTCCACCTCGGCCCGCTGGCGGTTGGCGACCGGCGAGCCGATCACCACTTCCTCCTGCCCGGCCAAACGCGCGAGCAACGAGGCCCACGCCGTCATCATCACCATGTACAGCGTGGTGCCGTGGCGCTGGCTGAGGGCCTTGAGCCCGGCGCTCAGGCGCTCATCCAGGTGCACCTCGACGCTGCTGCCGGCGTAGTCCTGCTGGGCCGGGCGTGGGCGGTCGGTCGGCAACATCAGCAACGCCGGCGCACCGGCCAGGGTGTGTTGCCAGTAGCTGCTCTGGCGATGCAGCACTTCGCCGCTCAGCCACAGGCGCTGCCATACGGCAAAGTCGCTGTACTGGATCGGCAACGGCGGCAGTGGGTCAGCCTCACCGTGGCTGAACGCCTGGTACAGCGCCATCAGTTCGCGGGTCAGCACGCCCATGGACCAGCCATCGGACACGATGTGGTGGATAGTCAGCAGCAACACGTGGTGATCGTCGGCCATGATCACCAGGCGCCCGCGCAACAGCGGGCCGCGCTGCAAATCAAAAGGCGCCGAGGCTTCGCCCTGGATCAACGCGTCGAGCACCTGCTGTGCTTCGGGGTGGCGGCGCAGGTCCTGGACTTGCAGGGGCATCACTTCTTCAGGCGGCACGATCAGCACCTGGGCGTCGTCATCCTGCTGGGCAAACCGGCTGCGCAAGGTCTCATGCCGCGCGACGATCCGTGCCAGGGCCCGTTGCAGCGCGTCGACGTGCAACTGCCCGCGCAGGCGCAGGCCGATGGGAATGTTGTAGGCGGTGTTGGCGCCCTCCATCAACGCCAGGAACCACAGGCGTTGCTGGGCAAACGACAACGGCAACTCCGTGTCCCGCGCCGCCGGCAGGATATCCGGCAAGGTGCTGCGCCCGGCCTGGGCCACGACCTGCGCCACCGCCGCCAGTTCGGCATTGGCGAACAGTTCGCCCAGTGCCAGGTCGACCCCCAGTTGCTGGCGAACCTGGGACACCATGCGCATGGCCAGCAACGAATGGCCGCCCAACTCAAAGAAATGATCCTGGCGCCCCACGCGCTGCACCTGCAGCACATCCGCCCAGATCTGCGCCAGCATGGTTTCGATGTCGCCGTGGGGCGCCTCGTATTCGCGGGTGAAGACGGCGGCCAGGTCCGGCTTTGGCAGGGCCTTGCGGTCCAGTTTGCCGTTGGCGGTCAGGGGCAACGCATCGAGTTTCACGTAGGCCACCGGGACCATGTAGTCCGGCAGGTGCGCCACCAGATGGGCGCGAATCGCGCCCACTTCAAGCGGTTCGAACTGCGGGTTTTCGGTGAAGTAAGCCACCAGCCGGGGCTGGCCCGGTTGGTCTTCACGGGCCAGCACCACGGCTTCCTGGAGACCGGGCAGCTGGTTGAGGCGGGTTTCGATTTCCCCCAGTTCGATGCGCACACCGCGGATTTTCACCTGGTCGTCGTTGCGGCCCAGGTACTCGATATTCCCGTCCGGCAACCAGCGCGCGAGGTCGCCGGTGCGGTACATGCGGCCCGAATTGAATGGGTCATCCAGGAAACGTTCGGCGGTCATTTCCGGGCGATTGAGGTAACCCCGCGCCACGCCCTTGCCGCCCACATACAGTTCACCGGCAACACCCAAGGGCACCGGGCGCTGCTGTTCGTCCAGCAGGTAAACCGTGGCATTGGAAATGGGCTTGCCGATGTGCAACGGCTGCCCGGGCTCGATCCGCCCGGAGGTCGCCACCACCGTGGCTTCGGTGGGGCCGTAGTTGTTGATCACCTCGAAACGCTGGGCCCGGGTGAACTGGCGCAGGCGGTCGCCGCCAATCAGCAAGGTGCGCAGGGTCGGGTGCTCGATGTTCTGGCTGAACGCATATTCGGCCACCGGCGTGGGCAGGAAACACACGTCCAGCGGTTGCGCGCGCCACCAGTCCAGCAGCGCGTCGATATCTTCAGCGCCGTCGTGGGCCGGCGGCAGGTGCAAGGTGGCCCCCACGCACAGTGCCGGCCAGACTTCCCAGGCCATCGCGTCAAAGCCAAACCCGGCAACGCTCGCGGTGTGGCGGCCTGCGCACAGGTCAAACGCCGTGCAATGCCAGTCCACCAGGTTGGCCACGGTGTGATGTTCCACCATCACGCCCTTGGGCAGGCCGGTGGAGCCGGAGGTGTAGATCACGTAGGCCAGGTTGGTGGGCGTGACGGCCACCTGCGGGTTGCTCGCCGAATGGTGGTGCCAGGTAAAACGGTCCAGGTTGATCACCGGCACATCGAGCGCGGGCAGGCGCTCCAGCAATGCATGTTGGGTCAGTACCGCGACCGGGGCGCTGTCGCCGAGCAGGTAGCTCAGGCGCTCGGCCGGGTGCGACGGGTCCACCGGCACATAGCAGGCACCGGCCTTGAGGATCGCCAGCAACCCGGCCAGGGTGTCCAGCCCGCGCCGGGCAACGATGGCCACGCGATCGTCGGGTTTTACCCCCAGCGCCAGCAGGTGATGGGCCAGCAGGTTGGCTTGTTGATTCAACTCGGCATAGGTCAGCTGGCGGCCTTGATACACCGCGGCCACCGCGTCCGGGGTCAGCAGGGTCTGGGCCTCGATACGCCCGTGCAGGGTGGTGCCTTGGGGGAAGTCGATGGCTGTCGCGTTGAACTGCTCCAGCAAGTGCCGCTGCTCCGCCTCGGGCAACACCGACAAGCGATTCAAGGGTGTTTCGGGTGCCTGTTCCAGCGCCTGTACCAAATTCTCCAGGGCAGTTTGCAGATAAGCGCACACCCGCTGAGAATCAACCTGGGCACTGGCCAACAGGCTCAGGCTGAAGTCTTCGCCCAGGTCGTCGACGCTCAGGGTCAACGGGTAGTTGGTGCGTTCCTCGGAGCGCAACGCTTGAATACCCTGCCAGGCCGAGACCGCTTCGGCGCTCGCGCCGCCTGCGCTATGGCGGTAGTTGAGCAACGCGCTGAACAGCGGCGTCGGCGCCACTACACCGCTGCAACGCTGGGCCAGGGCCAGCGCCGCGTGTTCGTGACGCAGCAAGGTGGTCAGCCGGGCATGGGTCGCCTTGACCCCGGTGCGCACGTCTTCGGCGCCTACATCCACCCGCAATGGCAAGGTGTTGATAAAGATCCCCAGGGCACGGTCGGTGTCGTGGCTGCCCTGCATGCGGCCCATCAGCACCGTGCCGAACACCACCTGTTCCTTGCCCGCCAGCACTCCCAGCACCTGGGCCCAGCCCATGTGGAACAGGCTCGCGGCGCTGACGCCCAACTGCCGGGCCTGGGCGCGCAAGCGCCGGCTCAACTGCGGGGCCAGCGGCAGGCTGATCTCCTGGATGTTATCGCCATCGCCCTGCACATCCTGCAGGCCGTAGGGCAAGGTCGGCTCGCTGATGTCGCCGAGCATCTGCCGGAAGAACCCTTCGTGCTCCTGCTCGCTGATGCCCAGGCGCGCCTGGGCGACATAGTTGCGAAACGGCACCGCCTGGCCCAGTTCAGCCGCCCTGCCCAGCAGGCAGGCTTGCATCTCGTGGCAGACCACTTCCAGCGCGCTGTGGTCCAGGGCCATGTGGTGGAACAACAGCATCGCCACCACCCGTTGGCCGGCTTCATCCCAGGCCCGCACCAGGCGCAGCAGCGGCGCGCGGGTCACGTCCATGCGGTAGTGGCGGCCATCGAACAGGCGATGCAACTGGGCGGCGATATCGCCGTCTGCCGGGTCCAGTTCAATCGCCTGCACCGGCAGGCGCGCCGTGCGCCAGACCACTTGCGACGGCTCTTCCAGGCCTTCCCACACCACGCCGGTCCGCAGGATGTCGTGACGGTCGATCACCTGTTGCAAGGCCAGGGCGAAGCCCTCGAAACGCTCAAGGCTGTCGAAGGCAAACAGCGACTGCATGATGTACGGGTCGCCGTGTTCGGCACTCACATGATGGTAGAGGATGCCCTCCTGCAACGGTGCCAGCGGGTAGATGTCCTGCACATTGGCGACGCCACCCTCGACGGTCTCGAGGATACGGTCGATGGACGCCTGGCTGAGGGTCGACAGGCTCAGCATCTGCGGGGTAATCGAGGTAGCGCCCGGTGGAATGCCATTGGCCGGCACCTGCACGTCACCGGCCTTGGTGGCCGAGTACTCCCCGGCCTTGATCAGCTCGATCAGCGCCGGCTTGTGTTCGCGCAGCGAGGCCACCAGTGCCGCGTCGCTCAGGACCTGCTTGTTGCCTTGCACCGACAACTGATCGCCCTTGAGCGCCAGTTGCACATCCTTGGCCTTGAGTGTCGCCAACAGTTCGATGATGCTCACAGGACGATCTCCATTCGTTCGGTAATTGCGGCGTAGCCGGCCAGGGTCGGCTGTTCGAACAGGCCCCGCACATCGGCTTCCATGCCTTCCTGACGCAAGCGTCCGATCAGACTGACGGCCAGCAACGAGTGCCCGCCCAGCTCGAAAAAGTTGTCGTGTCGCCCGACCCGCTCCACCTTCAGCAGCTCGGTCCACAGCCGCGCCAGGGTGATTTCGGTAGCGCCCACCGGGGCCTCGTACTCGCGCACGATCAGTGATTCCACACCCGGCGTCGGCAAGGCCTTGCGGTCGAGCTTGCCGTTGGGGCTCAGGGGCAGAGCGTCGAGATGGACGAATACCGCGGGCACCATGAAGTCCGGCAAGCGCGCCAGCAGGTGCGCCCGCAACTGTTCGATATCGGCTGGCACGCCGGTGTAGTACGCCACCAGGCGTTCGTCGCGGGCCAACACGGCCGCTTCCTTCACCTGTGGGTACTCGGTCAGCCGCGCCTGGATTTCTCCGAGTTCAATACGCAGGCCACGGATTTTTACCTGGTCGTCATTACGGCCCAGGTACTCGATATTGCCATCCGGCAGGTAGCGCCCGACGTCACCGGTGCGGTACATCCGGCCTGGGTTGAACGGGTCCTTGAGGAAGCGCTCGGCCGTCAGTTCGGGACGGTGCAGGTAACCGCGAGCCACTTGCACACCGGCGATAAACAGCTCGCCCACCACGCCCAGCGGCACCGGTTGCAACCGGGCATCCAGCAGGTACGTGCGGGTGTTGGCAATCGGCTTGCCGATAGGCGTGTTGTCCGGCACCACGGGTCTGGCGCAGTTCCAGGCGGTCACGTCCACCGCGGCTTCCGTCGGGCCATAGAGGTTGTACAAACCGATGCCGGGCAATTGCTGCTTGAAGCGCCGCACCAGGCTGCCGGGCAAGGCTTCGCCGCTGCACATCACCCGCAGCAGTCCGGCGCCCTGGCTGACATCACCGTGGGCCAGGAACACATCGAGCATCGACGGCACGAAGTGCAAGGTGGTGATCTGTTCTGCCGCGATCACCTCGCACAGGTAAGCCGGCTCCTTGTGCCCGCCGGGGCGTGCCATGACCAGCCGCGCACCGGTGAACAGGGGCCAGAAGAACTCCCACACCGACACATCGAAGCTGAACGGGGTTTTCTGCAGTACCGCATCAGTGGCGTTCAGGCCGTAGGCGTCCTGCATCCACAACAAGCGGTTGACCACACCCGCGTGCTCGTTGATCACGCCCTTGGGTTGGCCGGTGGAGCCGGAGGTGTAGATCACGTAGGCCTGGTGCTGCGCGGTCAACCCGGGAACCTGTGGGTTGGACACCGGCTGGTGCGCCCAGGTGTTCTGGTCAAGATCCACCACCGGCACCGTCACGTCGCCCAGCAACGAACGGGTAGCGCCCTGCACCAGCAGCGCCGCGGGCTGGCTGTCTTGCAGCATGTAGGCGAGGCGATCCAGCGGGTACGCCGGGTCCAGCGGCACATAACCACCACCGGCCTTGAGGATCGCAAACAGACCGATGACCATCTCCAGACCACGCTCGACGCAAATCACCACCCGCGAATCCGGCTGCACGCCCAGTTCCCGCAGGTGGTGCGCCAGTTGGTTGGCGCGCTGGTTCAGCTCGGCATAGGTCAGGCATTGCTCACCCGCCTTCACCGCCAATGCATCCGGCGTACGCTCGACCTGGGCCTCGAACAGGCCGTGCAGGGTCTGCGCCAGGTCGTAGTCAACCTCGGTGGCATTGAAATCAAACAGCAGTTGCTGACGCTCTGCATCCCCCAGGATCGGCAGGCGGTCAAGGGCCTGGTGCGGCGCGTGCTCCAGGGCCTCCACCAACTGGGTCAACGCCATCTGCATATAACCGCAGACCCGTTGTGCGCCTACCTGGGCCGGGGTCAACGCGGTGAAGTCATAACCATCACCCAGGTCATCGACGTTCAGGGTCAACGGATAGTTGGTGCGCCCGTCATTGGTCAGGGTCTGCATGCCTTCCCAGGCGTGCTGCGCGTCCTGTGAACGGGTGGCGCCGCCCCGGTGGCGATAATTGAGCATCGAGCTGAACAGCGGCAGCGGCGCCGCCACCCCGCTGCAACGCTGGGCCAGGGCCAGGGAAGCATGTTCATGGCCCAGCAGCGCGGTGAGCCGGGCATGGGTGCTGCGCACGCTGTCGCGCACGCCTTGCCCGTCGATATCCAGGCGCAATGGCAGGGTGTTGATGAACACGCCAAGGGCCCGGTCCGCGCCCTCGCCGCCCTGCATCCGGCCGACCAGCACCGTGCCAAACACCACATTCGGCTTGCCCGACGTCACCGCCAACACCTGCGCCCATGCCAGGTGGAACAGGCTCGCGGCGCTCACGCCCAGCAGGCGTGCCTGGGCCCTGAGGCGCCGGCTGACGGCAGCGTCCAGGTGATGCGTGAATTCTTCGATATCCCGACCATCGCCCTGCACATCCTGCAAGCCAAACGGCAGCGTTGGCTCATGGATATCGCCAAGCATCTCGCGGAAGAACCCTTCATGTTCCTGCTCGCTGACACCCAGTCGCGCCTGCGCCACGTAGTTGCGATAAGGCATCGGCGCGGACTGCGGTGCGGGGTGCCCCAGCAGGTAGCCCTGCATTTCCCGCAGCACCACGTCGAACGCGGTGTGGTCCAGCACGATGTGGTGATACAGCAGCACCGCCACCACCCGCTGATTGGCCGGGTCGTTGGCGTACATCAGGCGGATCAGCGGCGCCTGGGCGATGTCCAGCCGGTAGCGCCGGGCGTCGAAACGCTGATGCAGGCCGGCCAGCACATCACCGTCCAGATGCAGCGCTTCGACCGTCAATCGAGCCTTGCGCCACACCACTTGCACCGGCTGCGCCAAGCCCTCCCAGACCACACCGGTACGCAGGATGTCGTGGCGGTCGATCACCTGCTGCAAGGCCTGGGCGAAGCTGTCCAGGCGCGCCTGGGTATCGAATGCCAGGTGCGATTGCAGCAGGTACGGATCGCCCTGCTCCGCCGTGATGTAGTGGTAAAGAATGCCTTCCTGTAACGGTGCCAGCGGGTAAATATCCTGCACATTGGCGGCGCCACCCGGCACGCTGGCTACGATCTGGTCGATCATCGGCTGATCCAGCTCCACCAATGGCAGCATCGAGGGCGTGATGCGCGGGCAATCGGCGGCGATGGCATTCACCGGCACCACCACTTCCCGGCCACTGCCCACTGCCGCTGCCAATGCCGCCAGCGTCGGCTGGCTGAACAGCACCCGCACATCGGCGCTGAGGCCGGCCTGGCGCATGCGCTCGATCAGGCTTACCGCCAGCAAGGAATGGCCGCCCAGCTCGAAGAAGTGGTCATGGCGACCCACTTGCTCCACCTGCAACACCTCGGCCCAGATCCGCGCCAGGGTGGTCTCGACTTCGCCGCGTGGGGCTTCATATTCCCGGCTGAGTACGGCGGCCTGATCCGGTGCCGGCAGCGCCTTGCGGTCAAGCTTGCCGTTGGCGGTCAACGGCCAGCTGTCGAGTTTGACGTAGGCCACCGGCACCATGGCCTCGGGCAGTTGGCTGTGCAACTCGGCGCGCAGGGTTTCGATAACCAGCGGTTTTTGTTCGGTGAACCAGGCCACCAGGCGGCCGTCGCGCACCAGCACCACGGCTTCCTTGACGCCGTCGACGGCGGCCAGGCGGGTTTCGATTTCTCCCAGCTCGACGCGCACGCCCCGGACTTTTACCTGGTCGTCGTTGCGGCCCAGATATTCAATGTTGCCATCCGGCAGCCAGCGCGCCAGGTCGCCGGTGCGGTACATGCGGCCCGGGTTGAACGGGTCATCGAGGAATCGCTCGGCGGTCAGGTCCGGGCGATTCAGGTAGCCGCGGGCCACGCCGCGGCCGCCTACATACAGCTCACCCGCCACACCCACCGGCACCGGCCGTTGTTGTGCATCCAGCAGGTACACCGTGGCATTGGCCATCGGCTTGCCGATATGCAGCGGCTGGCCGGCGCGCACCCGGCCAGAGGTGGCGACCACCGTGGCTTCGGTGGGGCCGTAGTTGTTGATCACCGCGAAACGTCGCTCATGGCTGAACTGGCGCAGGCGATCACCGCCGATCAACAGGGTGCGCAGGCTTGGGTGCTCAAGGTCCTGGCTGAACGCGTACTCGGCCACCGGGGTGGGCAGGAAGCTCACGTCCAGCGGCTGGGCCAGCCACCAGGCCAGCAGTTCGTCGATGTTTTCATTGCCGACATGGGCCGGTGGCAGGTGCAAGGTCGCCCCCACGCACAATGCCGGCCAGACTTCCCAGGCCATGGCATCGAAACCGAAGCCGGCCACGCTGCTGGTGTGGCTGCCGGCCTGCAGGTCGAAGGCTTCACAGTGCCAATGCACCAGGTTTTCCACGGTGCGGTGTTCCACCATCACGCCTTTGGGCTGGCCGGTGGAGCCGGAGGTGTAGATCACATAGGCGAGGTTCGCCGGGGTCAGGCTGGCGACGTGGGGATTGGTGCCGTCGGGATAGGCGCCATGCAGATCGACGATGGCGATATCACCGAGCACGCCACGGGTGCTCTCTTCGGCCAGGACCGCGACCGGTGCGCTGTCTTGCAGCAGGTAAGCGATGCGCTCGGCCGGATAGGCCGGGTCTACCGGGACGTAGGCCGCGCCCGCCTTGAGAATCGCCAGCAGGCCCGCCAGCATCTGCGGGCCGCGTCGGCAGCAGATCGCCACACGGTCGTCGGGCTGTACGCTCAGCGCCAGCAAGTGATGGGCCAATTGGTTGGCGCGTTGGTTGAGCTGTTGGTACGTCAGGTGCTGGCCGTCCTGGCTCACGGCAATCGCCTGCGGCAGACGCAGGGCCTGGGCTTCGAAAGCGCCGTGCAGGGTCTGCCCTTGCGGGTAGTCGCGGGCGGTGGCGTTGAAGCTGCGCAGCAGGTGTTCGCGTTCGCGGGCAGGCAGTACCGGCAACTGATGCAACGGCGTTTGCGGCGCGTGCTCAAGGGCCTCCACCAGTTGCTCCAGCGCACTGTGCATAGAGTCGCACAGGCGCTGCGCGCCGATGGATTCCAGCGCCAGTACCGTCAGGCCGAAGCCCGTACCGAGGTCGTCCACACTCAAGGTCAGCGGGTAGTTGCTGCGTTCTTCGCCGCCGAGCAACTGCACGCCTTCCCAGATACCGTGGCCGTCGCGGGCCATTTCGCCCGGGGTGCTGTGGCGGTAGTTGAGCAAGGCACTGAACAACGGCATCGAGGTCGGCACGCCGCTGCACCGCTGGGCCAGCGCCAGGGACGCATGTTCATGGCCCAGCAAGGCACTGAGCCGGGCGTGGGTCGCCTTGACGCCGGCACGTACCGCGTCGGCACCCACCTCCACCCGCAGCGGCAAGGTGTTGATGAACATGCCCAATGCCCGGTCGGCACCTTCGCCGGCTTGCATGCGGCCCATCAATACGGTGCCGAATACCACGTCCTGACGGCACGACACCAGCCCGAGGACCTGGGCCCACGCGAGGTGCATCAGGCTCGCAGCGCTGACCCCCAGTTGCCGCGCCTGTTCACGAACCCGCAGCGCCAGCCCTGCATCGACGGGCAATTCGGCCTCTTCGATATCCCGGCCATCGCCCTGCACATCCTGCACGCCGAAGGGCAGCGTGGGCTCGTCGACATCGGCGAGCATTTCGCGGAAGAACTGCTCGTGTTCCTGGGCGCTGACACCCAGGCGAGCCTGGGCCACGTAGTGACGGAACGGTGCCGCGGCCGGCAAGTCATCGGCCTGGTTGAACAGGAACGCCCGCATTTCCTGGCCGACCACTTCCATGGCGGTGTGGTCCAGTGCCAGGTGATGGAACAGCAGGATCGCCGCGACCCGCTGGTTGGCCGGGTCCTGCGCATACACCATGCGCAGCAGCGGCGCCTGGGTGATATCCAGGCGATAGTGGCGGGCATCAAAACGCGCGTGCAGTTGTTCGATCACATCACCATCGGCCGGGTCCAGCGGGATGTTCTGCACCACCAGTTCGGCCTGGCGCCACACCACTTGCACCGGGCTGTCCAAGCCTTCCCACACCACGCCGGTGCGCAGGATATCGTGGCGCGCCACGACCTTTTGCAGCGCGCCCATGAAGGCCTGCAAACGCTCGACGCTGTCAAACGCCATGCGCGATTGCAGCAGGTAGGGGTCGCCCTGTTCGGCGCTGATGTGGTGGTAGAGGATGCCTTCCTGCAACGGCGCCAGCGGGTAGATATCCTGCACGTTGGCCGCACCGCCGGGCACCGTCGCCACGATGCGGTCGATGGCCGGCTGGTCCAGCTTGACCAGGGTCAGCATCGACGGCGCGATGTGCTCGCAGCCCGGCGCAATGCCGTTGGCCGGCACCACGATTTCCCGGCCACTGCCCACCGCCGCCGCCAGCGCCGCCAGGCTTGGCTGGTTGAACAGTACCCGCACATCGGCGCTCAGGCCCGCCTGGCGCATGCGCTCGATCAGGCTCACCGCCAGCAACGAATGGCCACCGAGTTCAAAGAAGTGGTCAAAGCGCCCTACCCGCTCGACCTTCAGCACGTCCTGCCAGATTTGCGCCAGCAGGGTTTCCACCTCGCCCTCCGGGGCTTCGAAACCACGGCTGAGCAGGCAGTCCTGATCGGGCGCAGGCAGGCCCTTGCGGTCCAGCTTGCCGTTCGCGGTCAGCGGTAACAGTTCCAGCCAGACATAGGCCGACGGCACCATGTAGTCCGGCAGCCGGCTTTGCAGGTGCGCACGCAACGCTTCAATGCCCAGCGGCGCCTGGGCGGTGTAGTAAGCCACCAGGCGCTTGTCGCCTGGCTCATCTTCACGGGCCAGCACCACCGTGTCTTTGACGCCGGAAACGCTGGCGAGGCAGCTTTCGATTTCACCCGGCTCGATACGGAAACCCCGGATTTTCAGCTGATGGTCGTTGCGGCCCTGGTACAGCAAGGTGCCGTCCGCCTGCCAGCTCGCCAGGTCGCCGGTGCGGTACAGCAGCCCATCGCCGAACGGGTCGACGATAAATTTCTCTGCGGTCAATTGCGGCTGGTTCAGGTACCCCTTGGCCACACCCGCGCCACCGATGTACAGCTCGCCAACCACGCCCAACGCCACCGGCTGCTGCCGCGCATCCAGCACGTAGGCACGGCTGTTGCCAATCGGTCGACCAATCGGAATACCGCCCTCACCCACCGACTTGATCTCGAAGGTGGTGGAAAACGTCGTGGCTTCGGTGGGGCCATAGCCATTCAGCAGGTGCTGCGGCGCGCCGTGCTCAAGCACCCGGGCGATCACCTGCGGGTCGAGCACATCGCCGCCGACGATCAGGTAGCGCAGTTGCCGGAACATCGGCATCAACCCGTCGGCGTACTGATGGAACAGCCCGGCGGTCATCCACAACACGCTGACGGATTGCTCCTGCAACAGGGCGCCAAACGCGGCCTGGGACAGCAACGTGGCATGCTCGACCACCACCACGCAGCCGCCGTTGAGCAACGGCGCCCACACATCGAGGGTGCTGGCGTCGAACGCCGGGTTCGAGGCGAAGGCCACCCGGTCGCGGTGATTGAAGTCGGCATAACCGTTGTTGATCACCAATCGAGAGACGGCGCGATGGGGCACCTGCACGCCCTTGGGCGCACCGGTTGAGCCGGAGGTGTACATGATGTACGCCACGCTTTCGGCAGACTGGGACAGGTTCGGATTATGGGCCGGCTGATTGTCGAGGTTCAGCCCGTCGAGATCACGCAGCACCTGCCCGGCATGACTGTCCTGCACCATGAACGCCTGGCGTTCGTCCGGCGCATTGATATCCAGCGGCACATACACCGCCGCGCACTTGAGGATGGCCAGTTGGCTGACCAGCAGGTCGATGGAACGTGGCATCGCGATAGCCACGCTGTCGCCCGGTTTTACACCCTGGTCGATCAAATAGTGGGCCAGGCGATTGGCCCGCAGGTTGAGTTCGCGGTAAGTAAGCGACACGTCGCCGTGCACCACCGCCAGCGCGTCGGGGCTGGTCAGGACGCTGGCTTCGAAGATCCCGTGCACGGTGTGCGCAGCCGGGTAGGCGCGGGCAGTGGCGTTGAAGTCCACCAGCACTTGATGCCGCTCGGCGGGTGGCAGGATCGACACTTGATGCAGCGGTGTGGTCGGCGCCTGTTGCAGTGCCGTGGCCAGGTTGCGCAAGGCGCTGAGCATGTAGTCGCCGACGCGCCGCACATCCACCTCCGCCACGCCTTGCACGGTCAGGGCAAAACCTGCGCCGAGGTCGTCGACGTTCAGCACCAGCGGGTAGTTGCTGCGCTCCTCGGAACTGAGGATTTCGATCCCGGCGTCGGCGAACGGGCTGGCGCCCGGCGCTTCACCCGGCGCGCTGTGGCGGTAGTTGAGCAAGGTGCTGAACAACGGCAGCGCACCGGACACGCCACTGCATCGCTGGGCCAGGGACAAGGAGGCATGTTCATGCCCCAGCAACTGTGCCAGCCGCGCATGGGTGGCGCGCACGCCAGCCTGCACGCCCACCGCGCCGACACTGACCCGCAACGGCAAGGTATTGATGAACATTCCCAGCGCCCGGTCGGCGCCCTCGCCGCCGTGCAGCCGGCCCAGCAGCACGGTGCCGAAGACCACGTCGTCCTGGCCCGAGACCTGGCCGAGGACCTGGGCCCATGCCAGATGCACCAGGCTTGCGGCACTCACCCCCAGTTGCCGGGCCTGCTCGCGAAGGCCCAGGCTGAGGGCCGGTTCCAATGCCACGTGCGCTTCGCGCACACCGCTGCCGTCGCGGTTCACGTCCTGCAAGCCGAAGGCCAGGGTCGGCTCGTCGATGTCGCCGAGCATTTCGCTGAAGAACGCCTCATGCTGCGCAGCGCTCACACCGAGGCGCGCCTGGGCCACGTAGTTGCGGTACTGCACGGCGTCGGGCAGCAAGCCGGTTTCGCCTGCAAGGCTCGCGCTCATTTCCTCCACCAGCACCTGCAACGCGGTGTGGTCCAGCAGGATGTGGTGCAGCAGCAGGATGCCGACGTAACGGCCCTGATCCTCGGCGTAGGCAAACCGCATCAACGAGGCGCGGGACAGGTCGAGGCGGTAGTGGCGTGGGTCGAAGCGTTCCTGCAGTTGCGCCAATACGGCACTGAAAGGATCGGCTTCAACCTGCTCAACCACCAGCAGCGCCTGGCGCAAGACCACCTGCACCGGCTCGTCCAGGCCTTCCCAGACAATCCCGGTACGCAGGATATCGTTGCGCTCGATCACACTTTGCAGCGCACGGATAAACGCCTCAACCGGCTCATGGCCGCTGAAGCTGAACTGCACCTGCAACACGTAGGGATCGCCTTCGGTGGTTGCCAGGTGGTGGTAGAGGATGCCGGCCTGCAACGGGGCCAGGCCGTAGATGTCCTGCACGTTGGCGATGCCGCCGGGGACACTGGCGATGATATGGTCGATGGCCTGCTGGTCGAGATTCACCAGCGGCAGCATGTCCGGGGTGATGTGCCGCGTCGCTTCGCCGATCAGGTTGGCCGGGACCTGCACTTCATGTTGCCCGCCCACCGCAGCGGCCAGCGCAGCCAGAGTCGGCTGGCCGAACAGCACCCGCACATCGGCGCTCAGCTCGAGCTGGCGCATGCGCTCGATCAGCTTGACCGCCAGCAACGAATGGCCGCCCAGCTCGAAAAAGTTGTCCTGGCGCCCGACCCGGTCGACCTTGAGCAGGTCTTGCCAGAGATTCGCGATCGCGGTTTCCACCGCGCCTTGTGGCGCTTCATAACCACGACGGGCCAGGGCATCGGCGTCCGGTGCCGGCAAGGCCTTGCGGTCGAGCTTGCCGTTGGTGGTAAGCGGGAACGCGTCGAGCAGCACAAAGGCGCTGGGCACCATGTACTCGGCGAGGGACAGCAGCAGGTGGTCACGCAGCTCAGCGGCAGTGGGCGTGTGTTCAGGCTGGGCAATCACGTAGGCCACCAGCCGCTTGTCGCCCGGTTCGTCTTCGCGGGCAATCACCACGGCTTCGCGCACACCTTCGCAGGTGGCCAGGCGTGCTTCGATTTCCCCCAGTTCGATACGGAAACCGCGAATCTTCACCTGGTCGTCGTTGCGCCCCAGGTACTCGACACTGCCGTCGGCCAGCATCCGGCCGAGGTCACCGGTCTTGTACAGGCGCAGGCCGGTTGCGGGATCCGTCAGAAAACGTTCGGCCGTCAGTTCATCGCGGTTGAGATAACCCCGCGCCACGCCGGCACCGCCGACGTACAACTCCCCGACTACGCCGCTCGGCACCGGTTCGCGGCGGGCGTCCAGCACATACAGTTGCAAGTCGGGAATGCGCACGCCAATCGGGCTCACGCCCACCCGCTGCGCATCCGCCGCCTCCAGGGCACGGTAGGTCACATGCACGGTGGTTTCGGTGATGCCATACATGTTGACCAACCGCGTACCGGCGTTGGTCACCCGGGCGTACCACGGCTTGAGAATCCCCGGTTCCAGGGCTTCACCGCCGAAGATCACCTGGCGCAGCGAGTGCAGTTGCTGGCTGCGGCCCTGCGCCGCGATCAACTGGCGGAACGCGCTCGGCGTCTGGTTGAGAATACTGACGCCGGCTTCGCACAGCAGTGCGTAACACTCGTCCGGCGAGCGGCTGACCAGCTGCGGCACCACCAGCAACTGCCCGCCATGCATCAGCGCGCCCCAGATCTCCCACACCGAGAAGTCGAAGGCAAACGAGTGGAACAGCGCCCAGGTGTCATTGGCGTTGAACTTGAACCAGTGCTCGGTGGCGCTGAACAGTCGCGCGACGTTGCGGTGTTCGATCATCACGCCCTTGGGCAGGCCGGTGGAGCCGGAGGTGTAGATCACATAGGCCAGGCTGGACGCGCTGATTGCAACGTTGGGGTTGACGATGGGCTCGTGCTGCAGGCTGTTGAGGTCGATCGACGTGACGTCGCCCACCAAGTGGCGGGTGTCGTCCTGCACCAGCACCGCCAGCGGCGCGCTGTCTTTCAGGGTGTAGGCGATACGGTCCAGCGGGTAGGCCGGATCGATCGGCACATAACCCGCCCCAGCCTTGAGAATCCCCAGCAGGCCAATGATCATTTCCAGCCCGCGTTCGACACAGATCGCCACCCGGTCGTCGGGGCGGATGCCATGCTTGAGCAGGCAATGCGCAACCTGGTTGGCGCGCTCGTTCAGCTCGCGGTAGCTCAGGTGTTCGTGTTCAAAGCGCAGCGCGATGGCTTCGGGATGGCTGGCGGCATGAGCTTCGACTTGCTGGTGGATCAGGGCTGAATCGGCGTAGTGCTGGGTGCTGGCGTTAAGGCCATGCAGCAGATGCTGGCGTTCGGCGGCAGGCAGGATGCCCAGGTTGTGCAACGGTGCATCTGGCGTTTGTTCCAGGGCCAGCACCAGGTTTTCCAGGGCGGTGTGCAGGTAACCGGCAATGCGCGTCGCGCCGATGGAGGCGTCCACCATCACGGTAAAGGCAAAGCCTTCGCCCAGGTCATCGACGTTGACCGTCAGCGGGTAGTTGGTGCGTTCTTCGGCGCCCAGCACCTGGATGCCTTCGGCGATGTCGATCACCGCCTGGGTGTCCGAGGCATCGCTGTGACGGTAATTGAGGATGGCACTGAACAACGGCGTGGGTGCGGCCACACCGCTGCAACGCTGGGCCAGGGCCAGGGAGGCGTGTTCGTGATCGAGCAATTCGGTCAGGCGTTTATGGGTGGTTTGTACGCCCTCGCGCACGCTTTGTTCGCCTACATCTACCCGTAGCGGCAGGGTGTTGATGAACATGCCCAGGGCCTGGTCGGAGCCCTCGCCTGCGCCCATGCGGCCGAGCATCACGCTGCCAAATACCACGGCTTCGCGAGCCGAGACCTTGCCCAGCACCTGGGCCAGCGCCAGGTGCATCACACTGGCGGGACTGACACCCAACGGTCTCGCCTGGGCCCTTAGACGGCGACTTAGATCGCCGTCGACGGCAATGCGGGTTTCGTCGATGCCATGCCCGTCACCCTGCACATCCTGCAGGCCGAACGGCAGGGTTGGCTCGTCGATATCGGCGAGCATCTCGCGGAAGAACGCTTCGTGAGCCTGTTCGCTGACGCCATGGCGGACCTGGGCGATGTAGTTGCGAAACGGCACCGGTGCACTGGCGTGTTCGGTCTGGCCGGCGAGGTGCAGCTGGATCTCCCGGCGCACTACGTCGAGGGCGGTGTGGTCGAGGATGGTGTGGTGGAACAGCAGCATGGCGACCACACGCTGGTTGCGCGGGTCTTCGGCGAACACCAGGCGCAGCAGTGGGGCCTGGCCGAGGTCCATGCGGTAGTTGCGGGCGTCGTAGAGGGCTTGCAGTTGGGTCAGTACATCGCCGTCGAGGCGGGCTTCTTCGCAGGCCAGCGAGGCCTTGCGCCAGACGACTTGCAGGGGTTCGTCGAGGCGATCCCAGGCCATCGAGGTGCGCAGGATATCGTGGCGGTCGATGACCCATTGCAAGGCCTGGGCGAAGGTTTCAAGACGGGCGCGGCTGTCGAACACGAACTGCGCGTGCAGCACGTAGGGGTCGCCCTGGTGCGCTGACAGATGGTGGTAGAGCATGCCTTCCTGGAGCGGCGCCAAGGGGTAGATATCTTGCACATTCGCCGCCCCGCCGGGGATCGCGGCGACGATGCGGTCGATGGCGGGTTGGTCGAGGTTGACCAGGGGCAGCATGTCCGGGGTGATGCGATAGGCCGGGCTGAGCCAGTCGCCGCCGTGTTGGGCGACGAGGTCGAGCAGTTGGGGTTTGTGGGCGATCAGTTGGTCCCATAGGGCGTCATCCAGCGCGTCGTCGTCACCCAGGATGATCAGGTCGCCTTCGTCCATTTGCAGGCGGATCGGGTGGGTGGAAAGAGCTGCCAGTAATTTGCTGAACTGCATGGGGTAACCTGCTTTTTTGAGTCGGATACGGTTGAGGAGAAAGTCCGTTTTCAGCTGTCGCGTAAGTGCCTGGGAGGCCCGGTTTAAAGCGCGGGCGCAGTCGTGGGCCGGGAGGCTTCCCGCAGGGTTGGGAAATTAGAGGATTCGGGGGGTGGGGGGTGACATGGGAAGCGGGGACAAAGCGGCTGGCGTGGGGGAACTTTCGTATTTGTTGGATGGGGGGCATATCCGTTATTTGGGTGATGGCTTCGATTGGTTCCGCTCTTACAGCGGCTCACTTTTGAAGAGCGCAAAAGTAAGCAAAACGCTCTTGCCCCACCACTCGGCACCTCGCCTGGGCTCGGTGTGCCCTCACTCCGGCTTTGGACCGTGGGCCGCCGTCATGGGCCATCCTTGGCCCAGGACGGCTAACCTGGCGTCCTGCCAGGTTACCCACGCTCCAAAGCCTGCGTTCGGCCAGCGTGGTTTAACGGGGCGCCTAAGATCAAAATCAAGATCAAAAGCAAGAGCACAGCGGCCTACCGGCCGGCTTGAGTGTTGAAGAGCAAAATCAAAATCTAAAGCGGGCACGGTCCAAAAAATGTGGGAGCGGGCTTGCTCGCGAAGGTCGTTAACGATGACGCGGGCATCCTGAATGAACGCGGCGGTCTCAGGTTTTTCGCGAGCAAGCCCGCTCCCACAGAAAAGCAGATCTGTTTTCGCTCTGGCTTTTGATCTGGCTTTTAACACTCAAGCCGGCCGGGAGGCCGCTGTGCTTTTGCTTTTGCTTTTGCTTTTGATCTGACTGCCCCAATAAGCCCGAGGCCGAACGCAGGTATTGCGGAGCGGGTAAACCGGCAGGACGCCGGTTTAGCCGCGCCGGGCCATGGATGGCCCGTCGCGGCGGCCCGCGGAGCAATGCCGGAGTGAGGGAACACCGAGCCTAGGCGAGGTGCCGACAGGCGGGGCAGAGCCCTTTGCTTACTTTGGGGCTTTTCCAAAGTGAGCCGCTGTAAGAGCGGAACCATAGGTGGCCGTTACCGAAGAAACGGATATGCACACCACACCACACCACCACTCAAATCCTACGTCTACGCCCCAACTGCGGAATCCCCAAAGCAGGCACCACCTCCACCCGCTCCACCCGCTTCCCAACCACCCCCGCCAACCCCACCACCGTCGGCTGACTGAACAACGACCGGGCATCCACCTCCAACCCCGCCTTACGCAGCCGCGCCACCACCCCCACGGCCAACAACGAATGCCCCCCCAACTCAAAGAAATGATCCTGACGCCCCACCCGATCCAGCTTCAGCACCTGCGCCCAAACCCCAGCAATCACCGTCTCCACCTCCCCCTGAGGCGGTTCATAGGCGCGACTCAACACCGCCTCCACCCCAGGCTCCGGCAACCCCTTGCGATCCAGCTTCCCCGCCGGATTAAGCGGCCACACCTCCACCCGCACAAACGCCGAAGGCACCATGTACTCAGGCAACCCCTCCACCATGTAACTGCGCAACGCCTCAAGCCCCGGCACCGCATCACGAACAGTGAAATACGCCACCAACCGCTCATCCCGAATCAACGCCGCCACCTCGCGCAATGCAGGATGCGCCGCCAACCGCGCCTCAACCTCCCCCAGCTCCAGCCGCACCCCACGCAGCTTCACCTGAAAGTCATTGCGCCCCAGAAACTCCAGGTTCCCGTCCGGCAAATACCGCACCAGATCCCCCGTGCGATACAACCGATCCCCCGCCACAAACGGGCTATCGATAAACCGCTCCGCCGTCATCTGCGCCAACCCCAGATACCCGCGAGCCACGCCCACCCCGCCGATATGCAACTGCCCACTGCACCCCAGCGGCACCGGCCGATCATGCTCATCCAATACGTAAAGCCGGGTATTACTGATGGCCCGCCCAATCGGCAACTGCAACCCCGGCACCGGCGCACCCGGCTCCAGCGTCCAGGCACTGCTGTCCACCGTCGCCTCGGTCGGTCCGTAGACGTTATGCAAGCGCACCTTGGGCAATCGCGCCTGAACCCCACGGGCCAAGGCCTCTGTCAGCTCCCCACCACCGCATAAAACGTCGGTAAGGCTGGTACAAAGCGCAGACTCCTCCAGCTCCAGAAACTGCTGCAACATCGCCGGCACAAACTTGATCACGCTGACCTGTTGCTCACGAATCACCTGCGCCAGGTACGCCGGTTCACGGTGCCCATCGGGACGCGCCAGGACCAGGCGCATGCCATTGGTCAGCGGCCAGAACAGCTCCCACACCGAACCGTCAAAACTGAACGGCGCCCGCTGCAACAACGCGCCACCCTCGGCATTCGGGCACAGTTGCGAGCCCCAGTGCATCAGGTTGCCCAGGCCCCGATGCTCGATCATCACGCCCTTGGGCGTGCCGGTGGAGCCGGAGGTGTACATCACGTACGCCAGGTTGCGTACGCTCAGCCCCGGCACTCGCGGGTTGCCTTCAGGCGCCTGCTGCCAGGCGCCGTGGTCGAGGTCGATCACCGGTATCGACACCGCCCCCGGCAAATCCCGGGTCGCGCCGTGTACCAGCAAGGCGACCGGCGCGCTGTCTTGCAGCATGTAGGCGAGACGCTCGCGAGGGTAGCCCGGGTCCAACGGTACATAGGCGCCCCCCGCCTTGAGGATGGCCAGCAAGCCCACCACCAGGTCCAACCCGCGCTCGACACACAAGGCCACCCGCGAATCCGGCTGCACGCCGCGCTCGCGCAGGTGATAGGCCAGGCGGTTGGCGCGCTCGTTGAGCTGGCGGTAAGTCAGTTGCTGCTCACCGGCCTGCACCGCCACCGCGTGAGGTGTGTGCCGGGCATGGGCTTCGAACAGGGCGTGGACGGTCTGGTCCACGGGGTAGTCGGTTTCGCTGGCGTTGAAGTCCACCAGTTGCTGTTGCAGTTCGGTCGCGGGCAGCACCTGCACATCGAACAGCGGCGCCTCGGGCGTCTCCACCAATCCCGCCAGCACCGTGCCAAGGTAGTCCAGCAGGCGCTGGGCACCGACCTTGCGGGGCGCCTTGGCCTTGAGCCGGAAACCGCTGGCCAGGTCGTCCACCGTCAGCATCAGTGGGTAGCTGAGGATGTCTTCGCTGCTGAGCAATTCGATGCCGGGCTGCAGCACCTCGAGTGCCTCGACCGAGACATGCCGGTAATTCAGCAGGCTGTTGAACAGCGGTGTGACGCCGATGCAACGCTGGGCCAACGCCAGGGACGCTTGCTCGTGGGCGAGCAAGGCGCTGAGTTGCTGCTGCGTCTGCCTGATCGCCTCGCGCACCGTCACCCCGGCCAGGCGTACCCGCAGTGGCAAGGTGTTGATGAACATGCCCAGGGCACGGTCCGCGCCCTCACCGGCCTGCAGGCGTCCCAGCAGAACCGTACCGAACACCACATCGTCACGGCCCGAGACGCGACCCAGTACCTGGGCCCACGCCAGATGAAACAGGCTCGCCGCGCTGACACCCAAGGTGCGGGCCTGCTCGCGCAACAACTGGCCGAGTGCGTCGGGAAGCAGCACGTCGGCTTCCTCGGTGTCACGGCGATCCGCCTGGCGTTCCTGTAAACCGAAGGCCAGGGTCGGCTCGTCGACATCCGCCAGCCGCTCGCGAAAGAACGCTTCGTGCCCGGCCTGGCGTTCCGCTGACCGGGCCTGGGCGACCACGTTGCGATAGGGCACCGGCGCCGGCAATTGCTGTTGCTGGCCAAGCAGATGGGCCTGGATTTCCGCCATCAGTACTTGCGTCGATGTGGCGTCGTTCACCAGGTGATGGAAACGCAGCATGCCCACCCAACGGCGGTTCTGCCGGTCTTCGGCGTAATCCAGGGCCATCAGCGGCGCCTTGCGCAAGTCCAGTGGCCGCTGGCGTTCGCGCAGTTGTTCGAGAATTGAGTCCCCCTGGAGGGCCACCGGTTGCACGTCCAGAATCGCCTTGCGCCACACCACTTGCATCGGTTGTTCGAGGGCATCCCACGCCAGGCTGGTGCGCAGGATGTCATGGCGGTCGATCACCTGTTGCAGCGCCTGGGCGAACGCTTCCAGCTGTTCACGGCGGGCAAAGCTGAACATCGCGTGTTGCTGGTACGGATCGCGCTCGTCAGTGATGTGGTGATACAGCAGGCCTTCCTGCAACGGCGCCAGCGGGTAGATCTCCTGCACATTGGCGGCGCCACCGGGGATCGCGGCGACGATGCGTTCTATCGTCGGCGGGTCCAGTTCGGCCAGCGCCAGCAGGTCCGGAGTAATCAATTGGCAACCCGCCGGAACACGGTTGGCCGGCACATCAAGCTCGGTGCCCTGGCCAACCGCTGCCGCCAGTGCGGCCAGGGTCGGCTGGCCGAACAGCACCTGCACGTCGGCCTGCAACCCGACCTGGCGCATGTGCTGCACCAACTGGACCGCCAACAGCGAATGGCCGCCCAACTCGAAGAAATGGTCATGCCGCCCCACCCGCTCGACGTGCAGTACATCGGCCCAGATCTGCGCCAGGGCGATTTCCGTAGGCCCTTCGGGGGCTTCGTAAATTCGACTGACAAATGCATCGGCACCGGGTGCCGGCAAGGCCTTGCGGTCGAGTTTGCCGTTGGCCGTCAGGGGCAACGCGTCCAGCTTTACGTAGGCCTGCGGCACCATGTAATCCGGCAAGCGTGATTTAAGATGGGCGCGAAGCGCTTCAATCGCTACCGGCGCATGCTCGGTGAACCAGGCCAATAGCTGCCCCTCGCGTACCAGCACCACCGCTTCGGTGACCCCTTCATGACCCGCCAGGGCGGACTCGATTTCCCCCGGCTCGATACGCACGCCGCGAATTTTTACCTGGTCGTCGTTGCGGCCCAAATATTCAATATTCCCATCCGGCAGCCAACGCGCCAGGTCGCCGGTGCGGTACATGCGGCCCGTGTTGAATGGGTCATCAAGAAAACGCTCTGCGGTCATGTCCGGGCGGTTCAAATAGCCCCGCGCCACGCCTTTCCCGCCGACGTACAACTCGCCTGCAGTACCGATGGGCACCGGCCGCTGTTGCTCATCCAGCAGGTAGACCGCGGCATTCGCGATGGGTTTGCCGATGTGCAGCGCCTGCCCGGCCTCAACGAGGCCCGAGGTGGCAACCACGGTGGCTTCAGTGGGACCGTAGTTGTTGATCACCGCGAAACTGCGCGCCTGGTTGAACTGGCGCAGGCGGTCGCCACCAATCAGCAGCGTGCGCAAAGTCGGGTGTTCGATATTCTGGCTGAACGCATACTCGGCCACCGGCGTGGGCAGGAAGCATACGTCCAGTGGTTGCGCGCGCCACCAGGCCAGCAGCGCGTCGATGTCTTCGGCGCCGTCGTGGGCCGGCGGCAAGTGCAAGGTCGCGCCCACGCACAGCGCTGGCCAGACCTCCCAGGCCATGGCGTCAAACCCGAAACCGGCAACGCTGGCGGTATGGCTGCCCGCGTGCAAATCGAAGGCCTGGCAATGCCAGTCCACCAGGTTGGCCACGGTGTGGTGCTCCACCATCACGCCCTTGGGCAGGCCGGTGGAGCCTGAGGTGTAGATCACATAAGCGAGGTTGGCGGGTGTCATCGCCACTTGCGGGTTGCGCGCCAACTGCGCCGTGGCGTGATCCAGATTGATGACCGGCACGCTCAATACCGGTAGCCGCTCGAGCAAATCCGTCTGCGTCAGCACCGCCACCGGCGCGCTGTCATCGAGCAGGTAGTGCAGGCGCTCGGCAGGATGGGCCGGGTCCACCGGGACATAACAGGCGCCGGACTTGAGAATCCCCAGCAAGCCCACCAGCGTCTCCAGGCCGCGCCGGGCGACGATCGCCACACGGTCGTCGGGCTTTACCCCGAGCACCAATAGCTGCCGCGCCAGGGCATTGGCCCGTTGATTCAATTGGTCATACGTCAATCGCTGCCCCTGATACACCGCCGCCACCGCATGCGGGGTCACCGCGGCCTGGGCCTCGACGCGCCCATGCAGGGTTTGCGCTGCGGGATAGGCCTGGGCGGTGGCGTTCCAGCGTTGCAACTGCGCGGTTTCCTCGGGCGTTATCAGCGAGAAGTCAGCCAGGGGCAGCGCGGTGTTTTCCAGCCCCTGCTCCAGCACATACACCAGGCGATCGGCCAGGGCCTGCACCTCGTGTGCCTGGAAATACGCCTCGTTGTAGACGCAGTGCAGGCACGCCGTGTCGTGGTAGCGATTGCTGCGCAAGTGAATCGCCAGCGGCAACGGCTCATGGTGGTTGGACACCTTGATCGCCCGGGCCGATGCCTGGCCGTAGCGAAATTCATGGTCGTCCTGCTCATAGGACACCGACAGGTCGAACAGTTGGCCGCGGTCGGCGCGCAGCAAACCCAGCTCGCGATTCATCTCGCTCAGCGGGAAACGTTGATGCCGAAAATCCTGCTGGAGCTGGTCGCGCACGCCACGCACCAGGGCGCTGAAAGGCAGGTCGTCGCGGAACTGCAAGCGCACGGCACTGACCTGGGTGAACAGCCCCAGGGTCGAACGAAAGCGTGCATTGGAACGGTTGAGTATCGGCAGCCCCACCACCCACTCCTGGCGCTGGCCGGTGCGGCTGAAGTACAGGTACATCGCCGCCAATAACACATGGAACGACGACGCCTGGTAATGGTTCGCCGCCCGCGCCATGCGATTGAGCAGCGCCGCCGGAAACGGTGCTACCAGGGTGTTGCTCGGCGCATCGCCCTTGGCCTGGTAACGGCGCGTCAGCAGCGGCTCTGGCAGCGCCTGGTATTTGTCCAGCCAGTAGCTGCGGTCCCGGGCGTAACGGGCCGACTCGCGATAGCGTTCATCGTTGTCGATGAAGTCGATATAGGACGGCGCCGACAGGTCCGGTTGTCGGCCCTGCTCCAGGGCGCTGTAGATACCTGCAAGGGATTGCAGCATCTGGCCAAAGCCCCAGCCATCGAGAATCAGGTGGTGAGCCTGGGTGCCGAGGCGGTAATGCTGGTCATCGAGCTTGACCAGGAAGAAGCGGAACAACGGCTCGTCGACCAGCGCATAGGCTCGCGCCATCTGCGCCTGCAACAAGGCCTCGGCGGCCGCGTGGGGATCCGGCTGGCGCGAGACGTCATGCTGCGGCACCGATACCGCCATTGCCTCGGCAAACGCCTGCCGTGGCAAGCCATCGGCCGCCACTTGCAACACCGTACGCAATGCGTCGTGCTTGGCCACCAGGTGCTCGATGGCTCGCTGGATCAATGCGGGATTCACGGTGCCCGTGAGTTCGATATAACCCCCGATGTTGTACAGCGGCGAGTCACCGAGGCGCAGTTGGTCGAGCCAGATATCCCGCTGGGCGGCGGTCAGGGGGAAATACGTCATAAGATCCTTCTCATGTGAGGTGTCGATAAGGCGCACAACGCCCCATTGAGGCGAAATCAACGGGATTTAAGCATCGCCCCGGAGGGCCGTATGTCACCCGAAACCCGGACAGCCCGGGTACCGCGCCGGGGTTGGCTGATGGTTCAGTGCTGAAACGATTAAATGGATGTAGGAGATTGGCTACATCTGGCCGATGCCATATAGCCGAGCATTTCGAGAAAATTGAGTAAATATGTTTTATATCAACTAGTTAACAAACTCTAAAATCCTTTTACCCTGCAGCTTCAGCCTATATCCCTGTCGGAAATGACGAAATAATGGCGCGCTTTTTATGGCAGGTTGTGTCCCTCGTTTCCGCTACATACGTAGGACAAATCCACGTGGCTAAATGAAGCCTCGAGCACCGACCCAGGTTCAAGGAGAACGGGAGGCCTGCACACGTACGGGCAACCGTTGACGGTTTTCGACATCAAGGATGAGATGGCTATGAGTCTGACCAGCAGTATTCGGAATATGGAAAATCCGCATTTTTATTTCGAGTTGGGAGAGTTGATTTCAAGCACCGGCACTGAACACTTCGCAGCGAACATGCTGCAACTGGTCAACAAGCTGGTACCGGTTCACTTGGTGGACCTCAGTGAATGGACCCTCGACGAGCACCAGGCCTGCGTGCTCGATATCAAGTTACTTGGCAGCGACGGGTTGAAGCAGGACCTGCCGCCACCGCGCACCCTGCATCACCGCGACGATCATCCGCTGCTGAAAAAAATGCTCGGCATGAACGACCCGCTGTTGATCCAGATGAATGCCAAGGCCGACAGCACCCACACCCGCGGCACCTCCCATCAGTGCAACCTGGTATCGCGCCAGGCCAATCGACGCTGCGTGATTTCGTTCTACCGGCCCCACACCCAACGCGCCTTTTCCCTGGCGCAGTTGTCGTTTCTCAAGAGCCTTTCGGAAACCTTGCTGCCGTTGATCGAGCGCCACGCGCAGATCAATCGACAGGCCCCGCCGGTAGCGCCCGAGCCCTCTAAAACTCCGTTGGAGCAGTCGCAATTGCAGCGCGAATTCTATAAACGCCTGTCACTCAGTGACATCACCTTATCGGCGCGGGAACAGGAGGTTTGCCTGGGGTTGTTGACCGGCGGAACCGTACCGCAGATGGCCGAGAAACTCAGCGTGAAAAACAGCTCCATCGAAACCTACCTCAAGCGCGCGGCGGCCAAACTGGGCGTGAGTGGCCGGCATGGCCTGGCCAAATGGATGGTTGGCGCGTGATGAAAAAACTGATGCTCGGCGTGGCGTGTGTGCTTGGCGGGTGTTCGTTGATCCCGGACTATCGGCGGCCCGAGGCACCGACCCCGGCGCACTACCCGGTGCATAACGCGGACCGGGTGGGGCCATCGGCCGCCGGGCCTGACTGGCAACAGTTGTTCCGTGACCCGGTGATGCGGCAGTTGATTGGCCAGGCCCTGGTGAATAACCGTGACCTGCGGGTGGCGGCGCTGAATGTCGAAGCGTTTCAGGCGCAGTACCGCATCCAGCGTGCCGACCTGTTCCCGGCGGTGTCTGCCACGGGTGCCGAAAACCGCCAGAAAGTCCCGCGGCGCGCCACTACCACCGGCAAGTCTGCGATCACCTCTACCTATTCGGCGACATTGGGCGTCAGCGCCTACGAGCTGGATTTTTTCGGCCGTGTACGCAGCCTCAGTGAGCAGGCGATGCTGCAATACCTGGCCACTGAAGAAGCTCGGCGCAGCGCGCAACTGAGCCTGGTGGCCAACGTCGCCAACGCTTACCTGACCTGGCGCGCCGACCAGGAACTGCTGGCCCTGGCCCGGCAGACGCTGGCCTCGGACGAGCACAGCCTGCGTCTGACGTCGCGCAGTAAAACGGCGGGCAAGGCGACGTCGATTGATGTGATCCAGGCCCAGACCAGCGTCGAAAGTACCCGGGCAAGCATTGCACGCTACCAGCGGCAGGTGGCCCAGGACCTCAACAGCCTGGCGTTGCTGGTGGGTGGGCCGGTGCCGGATTCTTTGCCGGCACAGCCGCTGTCCGACGACCTGGTAGCCCGGGTGCCGGCCGGGTTGCCGTCGGACCTGCTGCAACGGCGGCCGGATATTGTGCAGGCCGAGTATCAGCTTCAGGCGGCCAACGCGAATATTGGCGCGGCGCGGGCGGCGTTTTTTCCTTCGGTTACGCTGACGGCCAACGCTGGCACCTCGAGTAAGGATCTGTCGGGATTGTTCCAGGGGGGCTCGGGGAGTTGGGGGTTCCAGCCGCAGATCAATCTGCCGATCTTCAACGCGGGCAGCCTGCGGGCCAGCCTGGATTACGCGAAGATTCAGAAGAACATTTATGTCGCGCAGTATGAGAAGTCGATTCAGACCGCGTTCCAGGAAGTCTCGGACGGGCTGGCGGCGCGGCAAACGTATAACGAGCAACTGGCGGCGCAGCGGGATTTTGTTCGGGCCAACCAGACGTATTACGACCTGGCTCAGCACCGGTATCGCAGTGGGGTGGACAGTAATCTGGTGTTTCTGGATGCGCAGCGGTCGTTGTTCAGTTCGCAGCAGGCGTTGATTGTTGATCGGTTGGCGCAGTTGGTGGCGGAGGTGAATTTGTATACGGCGTTGGGTGGGGGGTGGGAGGGTGATTCTGCTGGGGGTGGGGGTGGGGGCATATCCGTTTCTTCGGTCACGGCGGCTGATGGTTCCGCTCTTACAGCGGCTCACTTTGGAAAAGCCCCAAAGTAAGCAAAAGCAAGAGCACGGCGGCCTGAAAGCCGACCTGAGTGTTAAAAGCAAAAGCAAAGCCGCTTTGCTGTAGGAGCTGGCTTGCCGGCGATGCAGACACCTCGGTGCATCAGGTACACCCAGTTGATGCCATCGCCGGCAAGCCAGCTCCTACAGTGGACCGTGAGCCGCTGTAAGAGCAAAACCCTAAGGCCTTACCCGTGCCACCCGCCACACCTTGTTCCCCACATCATCCGCCACCAGCAACGCGCCCTGCCCGTCCAACGCTACACCCACCGGACGCCCCTGAGCCTCTCCATCACCATTTAAAAACCCAGTCAGGAAATCAACAGGCACACCCGACGGCTTTCCGTCCCGGAACGGAATAAACACCACCTTGTACCCCGCCTGCGGATTACGGTTCCAGGATCCATGCTCCCCCACAAACACCCCATCGGCAAACACCGCTGGCATCCCCCGCGCATCGGAAAAAGTCAGGCCCAACGGCGCAACGTGAGTCCCCAGCGCGTAGTCCGGTGCAATCGCCTGGGCGACCTTGTCCGGACGCGGCGGCTGCACCCGGCTGTCAACGTGAGCCCCGTAATAACTCCACGGCCAACCGTAGAAAGCGCCGTCCCGCACCGACGTCAGGTAATCCGGCACCAGATCGCTGCCGATCTCGTCGCGCTCGTTGACCACCGTCCACAACTGCGTAGAGCCGGGTTTCCACGCCAGCCCATTGGGATTGCGCAACCCACTGGCGAACAGACGCTTCTGCCCACTGGCAAGATCCAACTCCCAGATCGCAGCACGCCCTTCCTCGGCGTCAAGCCCGTTCTCACCCACATTGCTGTTGGACCCGACGGTCACATAAAGCTTGGTACCCTCAGGATTGGCCAGGACGTTTTTGGTCCAGTGATGATTGATCCCGGCCGGCAGATCAGTGACCTTCACCGGCACGGCATCGATGTGAGTCTGGCCCCGAACATAAGGCACCTTGACCACCGCATCGGCATTGCCGATATACAACTCATCCCCCACCAACGCCATGCCAAACGGCGACGTCAGCCCACCGAGAAACTCACTCTTCACCTCGGCACGCCCATCACCGTCGGCGTCCCGCAGCAGCGTGATCCGGTCGGCGCTCGGCGTATCGGCACCGACCCGCCCCATCACAAACCCCATCGCGGTACGACGCGCCCAGGCGAGCAAACCCGTGCCGCCGTCCGTGGCACCTTCAGGCATGGGCGGATGGTTACTCTCGGCTACCAGCACGTCGCCATTGGGCAAGGTGTACACCCAGCGCGGATGGTCAAGGTCCGCGGCCAACGCCGTTACCGTGAACCCATCGGGCGCCGTTGGCTGGGCATTACCGGGCCAGCCGACAGCCTTGGAAACCTTGAGTGTCGGGATCAGTGATGCAGTGGGTTCGGGCAGTTGCGGGCTTGGCCCCACACCGGCCTGAAACGGCAGTTTGGAGGAATCGCCACAGGCGCTGAGGGCAGCCGTGGCGGTGATCAGCAGCGCAAGGCGGCTTGGTGCATTCATTGGGAAACCTCGGGACAGCCCTTTATTGGGCAGGCAAAAACCCGACGGAGTATCGCGTCATTCCCCGACACCAAACACCGCCTACCGCGCAATTGAGTTTTAACTCAGTCGCACGAGTGGCTCGGCAGCACTCTCAGGCTTTCCAAGGCCCCAACGCCAGGCTGTAGGGAGAAAACCCCTCGAACTGCCAACGCAGGGCCAGCGCCGCATCCCGTCGGACCACGTGTTCCACGGTCACCTTCCACAACCGCTCAGCCCCCTCGAACGTGGCCAGTTCATCTCCTTCAAGAATCACCTCGGCCCGCCCGACCACCTGCAACACATCACCCGTAGCAAAATCCACAAACAGCAAGCCCGCAACCGGGTTGACCTGCACATTGCCCAAGGTGTTGAAAAACGAGTTGCCGGTAAAATCGGGAATCGTCAGCACCTCTCCCTCCACGCGCACAAACCCACTGTTGCCGCCTCGGTGTGAAACGTCCACCGAACGCTTGGCCGCATCTCCTTCCAGGTCCACATAGCTGGCGACGAAAAACGTATCAGCGCTGCGAATCAGCGCCCGGTCAGCGTCATCGAGCGAGTTCGCGCGCCGCACAATACCTCCCGCAGCGCGCTGCCCCCGGGCACCCGGATCCACCGCACGCAACTGGATGTACTTCGGGCAATTTCCAAACGTGTGCACCACCGCCACGGTAAATCCGTCGACGCCGGCAGCCCCGATAACCCCGTTCATGCGATTACGCCGCCGCGTATTCAGGTCAATGCCCAACAGCCCGACCGACGCGCCTTGTTTCAGCCCGCTCCCGGCGGGGTCACTCTCCGCAGGCAGGCTGTCGATACGCAAGCTGTAGGGGTCCGGCGAATACGCAAACCCCGGCGTGCCCTCCAGCAGCGTGGCCCAGGGCAGCCCCTGCTCATCCACGGCCCCCACGACCAGATAGGGCAACAACTCATAAAACGCTCGATGCTGCTCCGGCAAGTGATCCCGTATCACCTTTGCGCCGATCACCTCCATGCGCTCGGCCACGCCGGCACTTTGCTGCAACTGCCGCTCGCCGGCATGCCATGGCGAAACGGGGGACGCGTCCTGGTGATTCATGATCAAGCCCTCGGTGAATGAAACGCCGGATGTTCACGCAATGCCGCCACGCTGAAATCGACAAAACTGCGCACCCGCATCGAAGCGTTGCGCCCTTCGCGGTAGACCACATGCACCGGCAGCGGCGGCGGTTCATGGGCCTGCAATACTCGACGCAGTTGCCCGCTCGCCAGGTGCTCGTGCACCGGGTAGCTCAAGCACCGGATCAACCCTGCGCCCTGCACCGCCGCATTGATCGCGCCCTGCACCGTGGTGCAACCGAGACGCGCCCGGGCCTTGATGCTGGCGCCCTGGAAATCCCACTGCACCCAATTCGAATACGCCTGGCTGGCGACCAGCCGATGCTCCTTGAGCGCCTCCGGTTGCACCGGTTCGCCATGGCTTTGCAGATAGCCGGGGCTGGCGCAGACGATGTTGCGCACATGGCCCACGGGCCGGGCAATCAGGGATGAACCGGGCAGTTCCCCCACCAGGACTGCCACGTCCAGGCCGTCTTCATTCAGGTTCGGATAATGATCGTGGTAATGGGCAAACAGGCGGACTCCGGGATAGCGCTCCAGGTAGCCGGCCAACAGCGGCGCCATCACATAACGGCTGAACAGCAACGGAAAAAACACCCGCAGGTTTCCCTCGGCCTGCGCGTGCGCACCCTGGGCAGATGCTTCGGCGGCGCTCACGCCGTCAAGGATCCGCGAACAGTCGGCCATGAACGTCGCCCCGGCTTCGGTGAGGCGAATGCCCCGGGTGCTGCGCTGTACCAATGGCACCCGCAAGCGCGTCTCCAGCCGGTCAATCGCGCGGATCACAGTGGGCCCCGAGATGCCCAGGCAGCGGGCAGCCGCGGCCAGGCTCGGCTGCCGGGACAGCGCCTGGAAGATCTGCATGTCGCGATAACGGTCCATCAGGCCGGCCGCTGCATCGATGGGTTGAGCGCAGCATCCTGCCCCAGCCGGCTGACCAGAAAATCCACGAACGTGTTGACCTTCGCCGGTACCCGGGCGTTGTTCTGGAACACCACATGGATCGGCAAGGCCGGCGGTTCGAAGTCTTGCAGGACGATCTCCAGTGCGCCTGCACGCACATCGCTGGCCACCTGATAAGACAACACCCGTGTGACGCCCCAGCCCAGGCGCGCGAGGTTGATCGCCGCGTTGTTGGCGGTGACTACCAGGCGCGGCTCAACGGCCACGCTCAACGGCTGGCCGCCTTCCCTGAACTGCCATTCGCTGACCAACTGGCTGGAAGACGACGTGACAATCTTCGCCTCACGCAGTTGCCCGGGGTGCAGTGGCCGGTGCCGCTCAAGGTAAGCCGGCGCCGCGCACACTACGCGACGCACCTCGCCGACCTTGATCGCCTGCTGGCCGGGTTCCTGCAAATGCCCGATGCGCACGGCCACATCGACGCCTTCATCGGTCATGTTGACCACACGGTCCACCAGCAAGGCGTTGATGCTGACCTGGGCAAACAGGTCCAGGTACTCCCCCAGGATTGGCGCGACGAACAACTCGCCGAACAACACCGGCGCGGTGACCGTCAGGTGCCCCCACGGGATCGAGAAGCTGCCTGCTGCCGCTTCTTCGGCCTCAGTCAACTCCGCGAGGATGCGCCGGCAATCGTCGAGGTAACGCTGGCCGGCCTCGCTCAGGTGCAGGCTGCGGGTGGTGCGCGAAAGCAACTGGGTGCCAATACGCGCCTCCATCGCGGCAATTGCGCGGGTCACGCTGGGGGGCGAGATGTTCAGGCGCCGGGCCGCCGCGGCAAAGCCCAGTTCTTCGGCGACGGCGAGGAAAATCTGCATTTCCTGGAAACGGTCCATGGGTCCCCTTTAATCGAATGGCGTACGCCAGCCCAGTGGCTTCGCAGCGGTTGTGGCGAGGGAGCTTGCTCCCGCTGGGCAGCGTAGCGGCCCCAAAATCCTGGGAGCGCTGCGCACTGGCGCGCCAACCCGGTCCAGCGGGAGCAAGCTCCCTCGCCACAAAAATCTTCAAGCCTTGGCCAAGCCCACAGCCGTGCGTTGCATACCGATAAAACCCGGCAGCGCCTCGATGCTGTCCAGCCAGGCGCGAACCTGCGGATAGTCGTCCAGCGCGACATTCCCCTCCGGCGCATGGGCGATGTAGGTGTAGTGCGCGATATCGGCAATCGTCGGCAGGTCACCAGTGAGAAAACGACTCTGCTCCAACTGGTGCTCTACCACTTTGAGGAATGCGTGGGAGCGGCTGATGGTCGCCTCGGCATCCAGCGCGGCACCGAACACAGTGATCAATCGCGCCGCAGCCGGCCCGGTGTGCAGTGGTCCTGCCGCAGCCGAGAGCCAACGCTGCACACGGGCCTGGGCCAAAGGCTCGGTCGGCAGCCACTGGGCGGTGCCATATTGGCCGGCGAGGTACACCAGGATCGCGTTGGAGTCCGCCAGCACCACGCCGTTATCATCGATCACCGGCACCTGGCCGAAGCTGTTGAGGGTGGCCAGGAACTCAGGGGTTTTGTGCGCGCCTTGCTTCAGATCGACGTGCACCCGCTCAGCGGGCACGCCCAGCAGCGACAGCATCAACTCAACCCGGTGGGAATGGCCAGACAAGGGGTAACGGTACAGTTTGATCATGACGGGCTCCGCGATGTGCCAGGGACTCGACCCGGTGATCGGGTCGATAACGCTTATGTTCCACCGCTACGGCACGCAGCAGAATAGCCAGTTTTTACAATCCAGCATTTCACCGGATGAAACAATCAATCGCCAAACAACTCGTCGATCAGGTTGAACAGGGTGGTTTTCACCGGGCTGTCGAGCTCGGTCCACGCCAGGCCGGTCCTGGCCCGGAACGCCCCCAACGCCAGGTGCCTGGACACGCAATTGGCCGGCAGCGCCCGGGCCGCCTGCAGCGGCAACACACCCACACCCAGCCCGGCCGAGACCAGCGCCAGCATGGTGGTGAACTCGCCGAGTTCGGAGGCGATCTCCAGCGGCACGCCCATCGCCTGCACGAATTCATCGTAGAAACCCGGTGCATAACGCCGGGCCAGGATGAACACCGGCACCTTGAGCAAGTCCGTCGGCTGAATGGTTTCCTGGGTTGCCAACGGATGCTCGCCGGGCAAGGCGACCACGAAGCTTTCCTGCAGCACCTCAAGGGTCTGCACGCCGGGATAGGCCGCCGGCAAACGCATCAGGCCGAAATCCAGCTGGCCGTTTTTCAACGCAGCCGCCTGATCCGGGCCGGGCATGTCCTTGAGCTCCAGTTCAATTCGCGGATAGCGCTGGTGCACCGCACGAATCAACCCGGGCAGCAATTGCGGCAATACCGACGAGACAAACCCCAGGCGCACCCGGCCGATCTCCCCGCGGTTCGAAGCCCGGGCGGCATCGGCGGCGCGGGCAGCCTGGTGCAGGGTGGCGAGGGCTTCCGGCAGAAACACCCGCCCGGCTTCCGTCAGTGTGACCGAGTGCCGGTTGCGGTCGAGCAGGCGCACGCCCAGGCCGCTTTCGAGCAGTTTGATCTGCATGCTCAGCGCCGGTTGCACGATCGACAGCTGCGCGGCCGCCCGGCCGAAATGCAGTTCCTGGGCGAGCACGACAAAGGCACGCAGGTGCTTGAGTTCCATCAGGTTGGCTCCGGTTATCACGGTTATTGATCACCCCATCACAAATGAAAATTGGACGCCGGGCCCTGGCTGCGCTGAAGTAAGGCCCGTGATGCACGATATGACAGGGTTTGACGTATAACAATGAGAGCGGCGCCCCGCACTCGGATTGATAGTGTTGATCACCTGTCTCAGTCTTCGGAGATCGCCCCATGCAGCGTGTTTTAGACAGTTTCCGCCTCGACGGCCGCCTGGCCTTGATCACCGGCTCCAGCGCCGGCATCGGCCTGGCCATCGCCCGTGGCCTGGCCCAGGCTGGCGCACGGGTAGTGCTCAACGGGCGCAACCGCAGCACCTTGCGTGACAGTGCCGCGTTGCTGGCGGCGGAAGGCCTGGAGGTGCACACCCAGGCGTTCGATGTCACCGACGGCGCGGCGGTGTTGGCCGCCGTGGCGGAGATCGAAGAGCGCCTGGGCCCGCTGGACATCCTCGTCAACAACGCGGGCATGCAACGTCGCGGGCCGCTGGAGGACTACAGCGAAACCCACTGGCGCGAGTTGATGAGCACCAACCTGGACAGCGCCTTCCTGGTCGGCCAGGCCGTGGCCCGGGCGATGATCCCGCGCAAGCGGGGGCGCATCATCAATATCTGCTCGGTGCAAAGCGAACTGGGGCGCCCGGGCATCGCCCCGTATGCCGCCAGCAAAGGTGCGCTGAAAATGCTCACCAAAGGCATGGCCATCGACTGGGGCCCCCACGGGCTGACGGTCAATGGCATCGGCCCCGGCTATTTCAAGACCGAACTGAACGCCAACCTGGTGGCCAACCCCGAATTCAGCGACTGGCTGGTGCAGCGCACACCGAGCCGGCGCTGGGGTGACGTCGCCGAACTGGCGGGCGCTGCGGTTTTCCTTGCCAGCGACGCGGCAAGTTTCGTCAACGGTCATATCCTGTACGTGGACGGTGGCATCACCGCCTCGCTGTAACCTGGAGAATTTCATGCACGCGATTGTCTGCCATGCCTCGAAAGACCTGCGGGTAGAACCGCAAACCGAACCCCAGGCACTGACGCCCGACCAACTGCGGGTGCGCATTGCCCGGGGCGGGATCTGCGGCTCGGACCTGCATTACTACCAGCACGGCGGCTTCGGCACCGTGCGGTTGCGCGAGCCGATGGTGCTCGGCCACGAAGTATCGGCGGTGATCGAGGCGGTAGGCCGTGAAGACGGGCCGTTCAAGATTGGCCAACGCTTGTCGGTCTCGCCGTCGCGGCCTTGCGGGGGTTGCCATTATTGCCATCAAGGGCTGCCGAACCATTGCCTGAACATGCGTTTCTACGGCAGCGCGATGCCCTTCCCTCACGTGCAGGGTGCGTTTCAACAAAGCCTGGTGATCGAAACGCACCAGGCGCACCCGTTGGCCGATCATGTGAGCCTTGCCGAGGGTGCAATGGCTGAACCGTTGTCTGTGGGTTTGCATGCCATCCAGCGTGCCGGGGTGGTGTTCGGCAAACGGGTATTGGTCACCGGGTGCGGGCCCATCGGCAACCTGTTGATCGGTAGCCTGCGGGCAGCGGGCGCGGGGGAAATTGTTGCGGTGGACCTGTCCGCCGGGCCCTTGGCCTGCGCCGAAAAAATGGGCGCCAGCCGTACTCATAACCTGGCGGAAGACGCCGACGCGTTGAAGCGGTATACCGCCGAAAAAGGCTACTTCGACGTGATGTTCGAAGTCTCCGGCAGCGCCCAGGCCCTGCGCAACGGCCTGGAGTGCATGGCCCCGCGCAGCGTGCTGGTGACGGTCGGTCTGGGTGGCGAGGTCTCGCTGCCGTTGAATATGCTGGTGAGCAGGGAGATCGACTTGCGGGGCACCTTCCGCTTCCACTCGGAGTTTGCCCAGGCGGTGGATTTGCTCAATCGCCAGGTGATTGATGTGCGTCCGGTGATCTCCCACACCGTGCCGTTCAGCGAGGCGGTGCAGGCGTTTGAACTGGCGGCGGACAAGAGCCAGGCGATGAAGGTGTTGCTGGATTTTGGTGTGGGTGATTGAACCGGATCTCGACAGCTCCCACAGGGTTGCGGTGCATTTTGGGGATCCGATAGCGCCTGCGCTACACCCGCTCTTCGAGCCTGAACCGCAGGAAACGATGGCTGGCTGAAAACAGTCGACGGTAGGTCAGCAACACCGCACCTACCGTGCCCAACGCCGACGACGCAGCGATCAAAAACATAATCACAATCTGATAACGTACCGCGTCCACCGGACTTTCCCCGGCCAGCACCTGGCCAGTCATCATCCCCGGCAAGCTCACAATCCCCACCACCGTCATCTGGTTCAGCGTCGGAATCATCCCGGCCCGCACAGCCTGGCGAATCGCATCCTGCGCCGCCTCCCAGCGTGAACCACCGAGGGCCAGAATCATCTCGATGGTATTGCGACCGGAGGTCAGCTCCTGAGTCATACGCTCAATCCCCAGAGACACCCCGGTAAGCGTATTACCCAGAATCATCCCAAGGATCGGAATCGCATACTGCGGCTCGTACCACGGGTGAATCCGGATAATCGCGAACAGGCCAACAGCCGTCACCAACCAGGAACTGCCCCACACCGACACAATACTGTCGGCCCGCTGCCCCGCATAGGTCCGCTTCCCACGCCCGGCAGCCGAGAGCCCGGCGATCAGAGTCATCAGGCACATCAGCGGCAGCACCACATACCAGTAGGCAAATTCAAAGACCCAGCCCAGCAGGTAACCGATCGCCAACAACTGCACCACCGTGCGCACAGCCGCCCAGAACAGCTGACGCTCCAGCCCCAGCCGCAACAACAGCGACAGCGCACCGTTGATCAGGATCAGCGAGGCGGCGATGGCCATGTCCAGTGCCGTGAGGTCGTGATAATTCATGGCTGCACGGCCCCCGTCAGCACGCCGGCGTCCATATGCAAATGGGTGGTGCTCATGCGTTGCGCCTGCTCAAGGTCGTGGGACACCCAGATATAGGCGTGAGCGCTATCCGCTTCGGCCCAGGCACTGATCAACGCCTCGACCTCCCCGGACGATGCCGGGTCGAGAGCGGCGGTAGGTTCGTCCAGCAACAGCACATCGGGATTGAGTTGCAGGGTACGGATCAGTGACACCACCTGGGACTCACCACCGGATAAATCCCCGGCATTTTTTGCCAGAAAACCCGACTCCTTGCCCGCGTGGGCCAGCAGCGCCTTGACCGCCTGCGGGTCGAAACTCAGGTGATGCAAGGCCTTGAGGCTGTAGGGGAAACGCAAGTTGTCTTCCACCGTGCCTTCGATCAGCGCCGGGCGTTGGGAGAGGTAGCTGATGCGGCTGCGATACTGCGGGACTTGCGCGTTGGCGATGGGCTGCCCGTTCCAGAGGATATCCCCTGAGGTCGGCGCGTCGAGCAAGGCGAGCGCCCGAAGGAATACACTTTTGCCGGAGCCGGATGAACCGGTGATGGATAGGCGGTCGGCGCGGTGCAGCTGGAAGTTCGTGGGCTGCAGCAGTTGCAGCTGGCGGCGCTCGTCCATCCGCGTGAGCGCCCGGGTTTCGACTAATACGCTCATGGCGTTGATGATCCTTGTTCCTGATTCAGACGCAAATGGTAAGACAGGGCACGTCCCCCGTGGCGAGGGAGCTTGCTCCCGCTGGGCTGCGAAGCGGCCCCAATAAAGCCACTGCGATACACCTGAAAAAACACCGTTAATTTCTTGGGGCTGCTGCGCAGCCCAGCGGGAGCAAGCTCCCTCACCACAGCAGCTCCCTCACCACAACAAGCTCCCTCGCCTCAGCGTTCTTCAGCGCTTGGGCTCCAGCGACACCAGGCGCGGCTTGATGGATTTCTCGCGCACCTCAAGCAACGCCAGGGTCACCGGCAACTTGAAACGTCGCCGCCCTGCACTGCCAGGGTTGAGAAACAGCCGCTCGCCGTGCCACTCGATCAATGGTTTGTGAGAGTGGCCAGTGATCACCAGCCGGATGCCCGGATCAAGCTCCTTCGGCACCTCGGCAATGTCATGCACCAGCAACGCCCGCCAGCCGTTCAAGTCAAAATCCAGCCGGTCAGCCAAATGCTCTGCCCACGCGGCGTCGAGGTCGTTATTGCCGCGCACCACATGCAATGGCGCAATCGAGGCCAGCAACTCAAGGATCTCCGGGCTACCGATGTCCCCGGCGTGAACAATCTGCTCGCACCCTTCCAGGGCCGCCAGGGCCTCGGCACGGAGCAAGCCGTGGGTATCGGAAATCACACCAACTTTCATGAACGTCTCCTGTGCAAAACCCCGGCGCGATCCACCGGGCGGCTTGCAATCAATCATTGCACTGCCTATATTTCCCGCCTGGCGCCATCTACGCCACCATCCGCGGAAAGGGCTGCGCCCAAGACCTTGACTGAATATCACATTTCTACGACTCCCAACCTTAAAGCGGACAAGGTTTGTACAAGGAGATCGTATGTCGCAATCATTCTCGTCCACTAACGGCCGTATCAACCTTGAGCAGCAACGCAAGCGCGCCAAGGAACTTTTGCAGCGCCTGAAAAGCGCCGATGCCGCCGCAACCCCGACCTTATCCGATGCCCAATGGTCGATCGCCAAGGAACTCGGTTTTCCCAGCTGGCCCAAGCTCAAGGCCCACGTCGATGCGGTGGATTTTGCCGCCCGCCATCCAGGTTTCGACGCCAGCGATGAAGCCCGCACCACTCACTGGCGCTGCGGCAACGATATCGCCCACAGCCTGGGGGTGGCGGGGTTCAAGGGCCGCTTCCGGATGCTGATTGACCCATTGTGCATGGGCCCGGTGCAGGACCTGCCTGCCGAGCAATACCAGGCCGTTCGCAGCCGCTATATCAGCCAGGTGTTTGCCATGGATGAGGCCGAAGTGGCGCGCCGGCATGCGGACGAATATCACCATCTTGAACAACTGGGCAGCGCCGGCCACAGCGTGTTGTGGTGTGAGGCGGATGCGTACGATCAATTGTTCCTGATTCGCGCGCTGGCTGGGCTTGAGCATCTGCCTGAAAAACTGGAGTTGATCGAAGTCGATCGTATCCCCGGCGTGCAGCGTTTTATCGGCATTGGCCAACTGGCGCCTGAAGTATTGGCGTGGTTGTGGCCGCAGCGCCGACAGGTCGACGAGGACATGCTGCAACTGGCGCGACAGGCCTGGCTGGCGTATTGCGCCAGCTCGCCGATCAAGCTGGCGGAACTGGCCCGGAGTAGCTCCACCTCCCTGCCCTTCCTGGCCCCGGCATTGCGCCGACAGTTGCAGGAGTTACCAGGTGTGCAGGACGGTTTGTCCCTGACCGAGCGCCTGTCCCTGCAATACGTGGATGAAGCCGGGCCGGTGCCGTTTGGCCGGGTGTTCGCCGAGCTGATGGGCAAGCGTGAACCGCTGCCGTACCTGGGAGACATGATGTTTCATGCGCTGATGCGGCCGTTGATCGATGGCGAGAATCCCCTGTTGATCGAGTCCGGGGCCCAGTTGCCATGGCCACAGCGGGTGTTGGCGCTGACTGCGCTGGGTCGCCAGGTTCTGAACGGCGCAGCCTACTGGCCGGATCATGCAACGGAAGAACGCTGGGTAGGTGGCGTCTGCCTGCGACCGCGCCACCCGCACTGGACAATTGACGAACATGGCATGCCCGTGTGGCGTGATTGATTCTTCGCGACAGCTTTGATCTGTGTCATGTTGAGCCAAACAGGTAACGGTTCAGCGCGATGACCTTACAACAGCTCAACTACTTTCTCGCCGCCATCGAGCACGGTACGTTCTCCAAGGCGGCGGAAAGCCTGCATATTTCCCAACCCTCATTGTCCGAGCAGATCCTGCGGCTGGAGGAGCACCTGGGTACCCACGTGTTCATCCGCACCAATCGCCGACTGATGCTCACCGAAGCCGGACGCCGCCTGCAGCCATTTGCACAAGGCATGGTGACGTCAGCACGCCAGGGCTATGAAGCGGTGCAGGCTGTGCGTGAACTGTCCGGTGGCGTGGCCAGTTTTGGCACCTTCGGCACCGCCCACCACTATTTCCTCACGGACCTGATCGAGCAGTTCCGCACCCAGCACCCGGATATGCGGATCAAGATCGTCGGCTATAACTCCTCGGAAATCGCCGAGCTGGTGAGCCAGGGCGAAATTGAAGCGGGGCTGGTGATGCTGCCGATCAAGCAGCAGAACCTGACCGTCAGCGAGCCGGTCTGGTCGGCCCAGGTCGGCTATATCAGTGCCGACCCGGAGCGACTCAAGGGCCCGAAAACCATCAGCGACCTGGCGGTAGCACCGTTGATTCTCACCGAGGCGCGCTGGCGCACCGCCGACCCGATTCGCCGGTTGTTGGGGCAATTGGCGTCCAAGGGCGGCGAGGTGCTGGACCCGATCATCGAAGTGGAGCACCAGATCACCGGCTTCGAGCTGGCTGCGCGCGGACTCGGCGATGTGATTGCCACGCGCCCGATCCTGCATCAGCTGGGCTTCAATGATCGCTTGGGCTGGGTGCCGATCAGCCCGGCGATCTTCGAGGTATTCGGCTTTATCCATCGCCACGACACGCCTATTTCGCCGCCCACCCGGGTGCTGATCAACCTGATGCGCAGCCACTTGAGCCGCATCCAGAACCTGTATGCGCACCTGGAGACGCTCTAGCCATAGGGATCACCTATAGGAAACACATGACTTAGCCCATTCATCCACCTCTTGCCGAGCGGGATACTCCAGCCAGCGACGCCACAACAGGCGCTTGAATGGGGAGCCAGCATGTCCAATCACTACTGCATCATTGGTGCCGGGGCCGCAGGGCTGGCGGCGCTGAAGACCATGACCGACGCCGGTTTCGAGGTGGACTGCTTCGAAAAGTCCGCGAACATCGGCGGTCACTGGAACAGCGACTACGATGCCTTGCACCTGATCACCCCCAAGAGCAGTTCCTTCTTTGACGGGTTCCCGATGCCCGCTGACTATCCGGTGTACCCGAGCCGCGATCAGGTCAAGGCGTACATGAACGCCTACACCGACACCTTCGGCCTGCGCGAAAAGATCACCTTCAACACCGAAGTGCGCAGCCTGAAGCCCCTGGACGAGAACGGCGAAGCGGGCTGGCAGGTGACCCTGGCAGACGGCACCCACAAACACTACAGCGGCGTGCTGGTGGCCAACGGTCACCTGTGGGATTGCAAGATCCCGCAAGTAAGCAAGGGGTTCACCGGCGTGTCGATTCACTCCGGCGAATACCGCAATGTGCAGCAGGTGCAAGGCAAGGTGCTGGTGGTGGGGTTTGGCAACTCCGGATGCGACCTCGCAGTAGATGCCGCCCAGGCTCGCCTGGACACCACCATTGCGATCCGACGCGGCCAGCTGTTCCAGCCCAAGACCCTGTTCGGCCTGCCCCGGGGCGAGCTGCCGCTGCTGGGGCAATTGCCGCCAGAACAGCAGAACATGCTCATGAACATGCTGATCATGGCCAGCGTCGGCACCCACAAGAATTACCCCGGGCTACCGGCACCGGATACCTACGACCTGGATGCGCAACCGCCGGTGGTCAACACCTTGCTGCTGTACTGGATCCAGCACGGCCGAATCAAGGTCGCACCGGGTATCGAGAGCATCCAGGGCAAGACTGTCACGTTCACCGATGGCAGCCAGGTCGATTACGACACCATCGTCTGGGCTACCGGTTTCAACACGCGCCTGCCGTTCCTCGATGAACGCCTGCTGCAATGGCGCGACGGTGTTCCGCTGCGTACCGCCGCGATGACCTTGCCGACCAACCTGGAAGGCCTGTTCTACATCGGCCTGGGCGCCCCACGTGGCCCGCAATGGCCGGTGTATTGCGAGCAGACCCGGCTAGTGATGCGCTTTCTCACCCTGCGCGAGCGTGGCATGCAAGGCCTGGCGGCGAAGTTTGCCCAGTTGCAGCCGGCCGACTCACGCATCGATATCGTCAAGCGCGAATGGCTGAGCAACTACCAGGACACCCAGCGCCAACTGGATGTGCTGGAACTGGCTCTGCAACCCGGCACCCCTCTTCCTCAATACGCCTGATCGGATAGCCCTTATGAACACTGCACCGCACTCCAGCGTTATCGTCACCGGGACTTCCTCGGGCATGGGCCAGGCCGTCGCACAGCGCTTTCAGGCTGAAGGCTGGCACGTCGTCGCTGTGGACGTAACACCCAGCACACAGCCGGCGAGCCCCTTGTTTTCGCCAGTGGTCGGCGACATCACCCAGGAGGCCACACTGGCCCGTACCCTCGATGCCGCCCTGGACGGCAAGGCACCGCTGCGAGCCGTAGTGAATGCGGCGGGGATCTTTCCCACGTCATCCCTGGATAGCTTCAGCGAAGCGCTGTACCGCAAGATATTCGACATCAACGTGCTGGGCTCACTGAACATCGCACGTATCGGCACCCGTCACCTGAAAGCCGCCGGCGGAGGCGCTATCGTGTTCTTCGCCTCGGTGGATGCGTTCACCGTGTCGAAAAACCAGTTGCTCTACAGCGCCTCCAAGGCTGCTGTGGTGTCGATGACCCGCTCCCTGGCCATCGAACTGGCCGGCGACAATATTGTGGTCAACGCACTGGCCCCGGGCTGGGTGGACACCGAAGGCACCCGTGCCGGCGGGCGCATCGAGGCCGCCATCGAATCGATCCCCTTGAAACGCGCCGCGCGGGTCGAAGAAATCGCCGACTGGGTCTGGCAACTGAGCGCCAAACCCTCCTACATAACAGGCGAATCATTGTGCATCGCCGGGGGCGTGTATATGCGATGACCCCAGCCTCCGCAGGCCCCGCGCATCAGACGTGGGCCTGCCACTCCCTATTGACTGCTGCCTCACTACAATTATTCCAGAGGGCAATATCATGGGCGAAGTTCACGCTTCCTCGATTCATCAAGGGTTTCCCGCCGACCGTGCATCGGCTGAACCCTCACGCAAACGGCTGACCAAAGCGGTCGTCGGCGTGACACTGGGCAATATGGTCGAATGGTTCGACTTTGCGCTCTACTCCTCTCTCGCCGGCATCATCGGCAAGACGTTCTTCCACAACGACAACCCGACCACCCAGTTGATGGCGATCTACGCCACCTTCGCGGCGGGCTTCCTGATTCGGCCACTGGGCAGCCTGGTGTTCGGTCCCATCGGCGACAAGTTTGGCCGGCGCACGGCGCTGTCGCTGAGCATCACGCTGATGGCCGTCGCAACCTTCGCCATTGCCTTGATCCCGAGTTACGCGAGCATCGGCCTGTTTGCGCCCGTCCTGTTGATTCTCATGCGTCTGCTCCAGGGCCTGTCGGCGGGTGGCGAGTACGGCGGCTCCTGCACGTTCATCGCCGAGCATTCGCCGGACGAGCGACGCAGCTTTTTCACCAGTTGGCTGGAATTCGGCAATATCTCCGGGTTCCTGCTGGGCGGTGCAGTGGTCAGCCTGTTTACCCTGGGCCTGGGCGAACAAGCCATGCAGGACTGGGGCTGGCGCGTGCCCTTTGCGATTGGCGGCCTGCTCGGCCTGATCGCCCTCTACTTGCGCCTTGGCCTGGAAGAAACACCAGTGTTCAAGGAAATCCAGGCCAACGAAAAACTGCGAAAGGCGACGGGCGCCGAACCCAGCCTGTTCAGCTTACTGGTCAACGAATGGCCGAAAATCCTGCAATGCATGGGCCTGGTCACCGTGTTCAACGTGACCTACTACATCATCCTCGGGTACATCCCGGGTTATCTGGAAAACGTACTCGGGTACAGCAATACGTTCGCCAGGAACCTGGGGATGGCCGCGACGCTGTTCATGCTGGTGTTGATCCCGGTTTCAGGCTTGCTGGCCGACCGACTGGGCCGGAACCGGATGATCATTACCGGCTGCGTGCTGCTGATCGTCATGGCGTTCCCCTGCTTCATGCTGCTGCATACCCAGAGTGTCGGGTTGCTGCTGGCCGCCCTGCTGATCCTGACCCTCGCCCAGTTGTTTTTTGAAGGAGCGATGCCGGCCACCATGACTTCGCTGTTCAAGGCCCGCGTGCGCTACAGCGCCCTCGCCTTGAGCTACAACGTCGCGGTCTCGCTGTTCGGAGGCACGGCCCCGCTGATCAATACCTGGCTGATATCGATCACTGGCAACCAGATGATTCCCGCCTGGTACCTGATCGGCGGTGCCGTGGTCGGCCTGATTTCGATCCTGTTCGTAAAGGACTCCACCGGTAAACCCCTCCCAACATGAGAACCACCATGACCAGTAAAACCACAGCGCGGCAAACTATTTCCTCGGGCGGTCAGTACGAAAACGTGTTCGGTTATTCCCGCGCCGTTCGCGTGGGCAACCACCTGCACATCTCCGGCACCTGCGCCTCACCCGATTACGAACACAGCAATGCTTACGAACAGGCCCAGGCCATTCTCGTCACCGTCAACAAGGTGTTGGCCGAGGCGGGCATGGGCCCTGAAGACGTAGTGCGCACCGTGGTCTACCTGCGGGATATCAACGATGCCGCCTCCGTCGCCAAGGCACACAGCGAGGTGTTCGACGCCATTCGCCCGGCCAGCAGCCTGATTCAGGTGGATTCGATGCTGCGCCCCTGGCAGAAAGTCGAAATCGAAACGTACGCCATCGTTGCCGATTGACCCAGGCGATGAGTAAAAAACCGCGGCTTGGGCCGCGGTTTTTTTTGGTCCCGGTTATATCCATAGCAATAAACGATATTGGTATATACCAGATTGCTCCCTTATAAATCGCCCCCATCAAAAGACTGCAGGCTGGAGAAGCAAGCGATGGTGTCGGTAAAGGTAATGCTGGAGTACTTTCATCCCTGGCCGAATTCGGCGGGTTTGTACCTGGCGCGGGAACGCGGCTGGTACGCCGAGCTGGGCCTGGATGTGGAGTTGGTGGTGCACGACCCCTACCGTGGCGACACCCTTGAGCACCTGCTGACCGGCGCGGCGGACTTCGGCATTTTCCCCAGCAACCGCCTGCTGGTCCGGCGCGGCCAGGGGCAAGCCCTGCAAGGCATCGCGGCGATCAATCATGCGGGCCTTGAGTCGATTCAAACCCTGACCGACTCCGGTATCCGCCGCCCACGAGACCTGGTGGGCAAGCGCCTGGCGCTCAACCCCACGCCACGGGGTTTGGCGATGGTGCGTCACCTGGTGAGCAACGACGGTGGCGACCCTGATGGCGTGATCCTGGTGGACAGCGGCGTACGTGAGTTGCGGCCCGAACAGTTGGCCGAAGGCATCGCCGATGCCAGTTTCGGCGGCTACTGGGCCTGGGAAGCGTTGATGCACAGCCCCATCGAAGCAGAACGCCGGGTGGTGTTGCCGGTGGATCAGATTGGCGCACCGGCGTATCACAGCTACCTGTTGGGCGCCCACGAACAAACCCTCGCCGAGCAGCCCGGGTTGGTGCGTGATTTCCTCGCGGCCACTGCCCGTGGCTATCTCGCCGTGGCCGAAGAGCCAGCCATCGCGCTGGCAGCCTATGAGCACACTACACCGTATTTCCCGGCGGAATTGCTCAGCGCATCCCTGCACAAAATCGCTCCGACCTGGCTGCATGACGGTCGTTGGGGCGAGCAACGCCAGGCGCTGCTGAAACCTTATGCCGAGTGGCTGCACGAGCACGCGGTGCTCGACAATCCGCAGGTGTGGCAAGGGGCAACCAGCAACGCCTATCTGCCCGGGGCGACGGCATGAATCCACAACGCACCGCCCATGGCCTGGGGCTTGATCCGGTAGCTGCCGACTGGCCAGCGCTGCACGAAGCAGATATCCAACAGCTGCTGCACGAGTACCCGCAACTGGGTCAACTGCGCAGTTTGCATTGGCACAGCCCGCGACCGTTCTCCGCTGCCGGGCTGATCAATACCGGCAGCGCCACCCTGTTCGTCAAACGGCATCACCGGCACGTGCGCAAAGCCGCATGGCTGGAAGAAGAACACCGCCTGATCGCCCACCTGCATCGCCACGGCGCACCGGTTGCCGCAGTGGTGCCGAACCGCCACGGTGCAACGGCCACGACGCAAGGTGAATGGACCTACGAGATTCACCATGTCGCCGAGGGCCTTGACCTGTACCGCGATGCGCTGTCGTGGTCGCCCTTCCAAAGCACTCAACATGCGCAGGCGGCGGGTGTGGCGCTGGCTCGATTGCACCTGGCAGCCGAGCACTACAGCGCACCCCGCCGTCAAACAGAAGTGCTGCTGGCCAACGCCCGGGTGATCGAACAACCCGCGCCACTGGCCGCGATCGCCAACACCCCCGCGCTGACCGAGTACCTCGCCGACAAGGATTGGCACGCACGGCTGACCGAGTTGCTGTTGCCCTGGCACGCGCCCCTGCAACCCTTGCTGCACCAACAACCGGCGCTCTGGACCCATAACGACTGGCACGCCTCGAACCTGCTGTGGCATGCAGACGGCAACGTCGCCAGCGTGCTGGACTTCGGCCTCGCCGACCGCACCTTCGCCCTCTACGACCTGGCGACCGCCATCGAACGCAACGCCGTGCCCTGGCTGGACCTGGACAGCGGTGGACTGGCAGCAGCGGACCTCGACAGCGTCGACGCATTGCTCACCGGCTATCATCGGGGCCGGCCATTGAGCGCCCAGGACCTGCACACCCTGAGCGCCCTGCTGCCGTTGGTGCATGTGGATTTTGCCCTGTCCGAAATCGCGTACTACCAAGGCGTAGTGGGTTCCACCCGCAGCGCCGACGTGGCCTATCACGCCTACCTGCTGGGCCATCTGCAGTGGTTTGCCAGTGCCCAGGGGCAACGATTGCTCAACCACCTGCGGCGAAAATCCGTATGAGTATCCTGGTCGATACCGATTGGCTGCATGCCCACCTCGGGGAGCCCGGGCTGGTGATACTGGACGCCACCGTCGTCCTGCCGTCCCCGCGTTTTGACGGTGATTACCGGGTCGCCAGCGGACATGCCGGTTGGCTGCACGCACATATCCCCGGCGCACGGCATGCCGATTTGCTGACCGATCTGGCCGACGTTCAAGCGAGCTACAGCTTCGCCCTGCCAACACCGCAAGCCCTGATTCAGGCACTGGCGAATCTGGGTGCAGGCGTCGGCAGCAACGTGGTGATCTACGATCGCGCCGACGGTTTCTGGGCCGCACGCCTGTGGTGGATGCTGCGCGGGCTGGGCATTCACGCCGGCGTGCTGGACGGTGGTTTCAACGCCTGGCAACGGGCGGGGTTACCGCAGCACAGCGGGCAGCCTGCGAACACACCCGTCGTCGAACCCTGGCCAATCAGCACCTACGCACCACTGTGGATCGACCGCGCAGGCGTTGAGGCGGTGGCCGCAGGACAAGCACCCGGCGTACTCGTCTGCGCGTTGGGCAGCGCCTTGTTCGACGGCACCGCAGCCACCCGCTACGCCCGGCGCGGGCACATTCCCGGCAGCCACAACCTGCCGGCACGCACGCTGTTTGATGCACAGGGTCGCTACCTGCCCAAGGACGCCCTGGCCGTGGCTATCGGACCCACGCTGCTGCACAGCGACGGTCCATTGATTCTGTACTGCGGCGGCGGAATTTCCGCGGCGGCCAACGCCCTGGCCCTGACCCTGCTGGGTCGCCAGGACCTCGCACTCTACGACGGCTCGCTGCAGGAATGGGCCGCCGACGCACGCTTACCAATGACTACCGGAGCAGCTCCGGCCTGACGCCCTTTGCGGCGACCCCGGCTTTTTAATTTCGTACTGGCAACCCGTCCGTTGCGCAGCGCTGGGCCCCTTTGCGCCCAATAAAGCGCGAGGCGCCAGCGGGCAGGCCCTTGGAGCGCTCCTTTTATGGCAACACCGTACCGTCACACCCTGCTCGCCCTGAGCATCACCCTCGCCGCCACGGCCGCCCACGCCCAGGACGCGACCCTGGACACCGTCACCGTAGTCGGTGAACAGGCCACCGACTACCAGGCGAAAAAGGCCGCTGTCGCCGGCTTCGATAACGCCCCGCTGCTGGACACCCCGGCCTCGGTGGCGGTGATCACCGAGGCTCGCCTGAAAGACCAGCAAGCCCGCCTGCTCAGTGAAGTATTGAAGAATGACGCCTCGGTCGGCGACAGCTATGCGCCGGTGGGTTACTACGAGAATTTCGTGGTGCGCGGTTTCTCGTTGAACCCGGCCAGCAGCTACAAGATCAACGGTCGCACCATCACTGGCGAACAGAACGTCGCACTGGAAAACAAGCAGCAAGTGGAAGTGCTCAAGGGCCTGTCCGGGCTGCAAAGCGGCGTGTCCGAACCCGGCGGCTTGATCAACTACGTAAGCAAGCGCCCGGAGAACGTGCGCTCGGTGACTGTCTCCACCAACGAACACGGCGAGCGCTACCTGGCCACCGACGTCGGCGGCTGGCTCGGTGCCGAGCAGCAGGTGGGGGTGCGGGTCAACCTGGCCCACGAAGACATCCGTTCCTACGTCGACCACGCCGACGGCCAGCGGGATTTTGCCTCCCTGGCCCTCGACTGGAACATCAGCCCCAACGCCCTGCTGCAACTGAACGCCGAATACCAGAACCGCGAGCAACGCTCGGTGCCCGGATACCAATTGCTCGGCGGCACCACCGTGCCCCACAACGTGTCGCCACGGGATCTGCTGGGCTACCAGAGCTGGTCGAACCCGGTGGGCATCAAGTCGCTGAACCTCGACGGCCTGTTCGAATACCGCTTCAACGAGGCCTGGAAAGCCAGCTTCAGCGCCTCCCGCAGCCGCGTGGTGATCGACGACTACAGCACCTTCGCCTGGGGTTGCTACGGCGCCGCCAGTTGTGCCAACACCGCAGTGCCCAACCACTTCAGCGCCGAGGGCGACTACGACATCTCGGACTACCGCAGCCCCGATGACACCCGCAGCAACGAAGAAGCCCAGGCCGCCCTCAACGGCCAGTTCGACACCGGTTTTCTCAAGCATGACCTGACCTTCGGCACCACTGCCTTCCGCCGCCTGGTGGACCGGCGTGAATCGGTCAACGAATACATCGGCGAGGGCAATATCTACGAAAAGCCGCCGGTGCTTGACCCCTACGAGGGGCCGCTGGGCCATACCTACCGGCGCCTGGACAGCCGCCAATACGGGCTGTTCGCCAGCGACCGCATCAGCTTCAACGAGCAGTGGCAAACCATTCTCGGCGGGCGCCAGGTGCGCCTCGACGAAGAAACCTACGACCAGGCCGGCGACACCACCCGCCATACCCAGCGCAGCGTATTCCTGCCCCAGGTGGCGCTGATCTACAAGCCGCGCCCGGACACCACCCTGTACGCCAGCTACAGCAAGGGCCTGTCCCTGGGCGGCACCGCGGCATGGTTCAGCAGCAACGCCGATGAGGTCTTGCCACCGACCACCTCGCGCCAGCTGGAAGTGGGGATCAAGCGTGACTTCCAGCGCCTGAGCCTGACCGCCGCGCTGTTCCAGATCACCCAGGACCTGCAATACAACCGGCCCAACGATGACGGCAGCATCACCTTCGTACAGCAGGGCCAGCAGAAGAACGTCGGCCTGGAGCTTTCGGCCAATGGTCGGGTGACCGACAACCTGCAAGTGTCCGCCAGCGTGGCGGCGATTCGCGCCCGGGTGAGCGGCAGCGGTACCGACGACTACGACGGCCACCAGGCGATCAACGTGCCCAAGCTGCGCGCCAGCCTGCACGGCGACTACAGCATTCCCGGAATCAAGGGCCTGGCCCTGCTCGGCGGCGTGCAATACAGCGGCAGCAAGTACGCGAACCGCGAGGCCAGCGTGAAGGTCGACGACTACGCGGTGTTCGATGTCGGCGGACGCTACAGCACCAAAGTCGGTGATTACGATACTGTGCTGCGCCTGACCGTCGACAACCTGTTCGACAAACGCTACTGGCGCGATGTGGGTGAATCGGCGGGCGATGGCTACCTGTTCCTCGGCGCGCCACGCACCGCGCGGTTATCCGCCACCGTCAATTTTTGAGGCTGACTGTTCATGCGTAATCTGATTTTTGCCAGTGTGTGCCTGCTCTCCACCGCCCTCGTCGGCTGCCAGCAGCAACCGCCCGCCAACGACCAGCTGGATGCGGTGCTGTGGACCCAGACCTCCATCGAGCACGAGCTGATCTACCGCCAGGTGTTCGCCAACGCCACTCGCCAACTGGACGTGGCCCTCAAGACCCCGGACTGGGACGCCCTGCCCTTGCCACCGCGCAATCTGGCCGGGCTGCCGCCAGCGGTGATCATCGACATCGACGAGACCGTGCTCGACAACATCCCGCTGAATGCCCGGGACGTCGTCAACAACCAGGTCTACTCCTACGACCGCTGGAACACCTGGGTCGACCAGGCCAAGGCCCAGGCGCTGCCGGGCGCCGTGACGTTCCTGCAGGCCGCCAAACACAAAGGCATCACGGTGTACTACATCACCAACCGCGAGCAAAGCCAGGTCCAGGCCACCGTCAACAACCTGCGCCTGCGGGGCTTTCCGGTGGACAGCGAGCAGCAGGTACTGGCTGCCGGCACGCCCATTGGCGGCTGCGAACACGCCGGCTACGGCAAGAACTGCCGACGCCAATGGGTCGCCCAACACGCCCGCGTGCTGATCCTGGCGGGTGATTCCCTGGGGGATTTCGTGCAGGCCGAACACAACACCCTGGACGCCCAGCGCAAGGCCGCCGAACCCTACCTGGGCTGGCTCGGCCAGCGCTGGTTCGTGCTGCCCAACCCGACTTACGGCAACTGGTACAGCGCGCCGTATGGCGACCAGGAAAAACTGCCCTTTGAACGCAAGCGCCAGCTCAAGCAACAGGCGCTGCACCTGCAAAACTGACCCTGAGGGGACCGTATGACGCCGCTGGAAATAGTCGCTGTGATCTTCAATATTGCCGGGGTGTGGCTCACCGCCCGACGGGTGCGCTGGTGCTGGCCGGTCAGCGTGGTCGCGGTGTTGCTGTACGGCTGGATCTTCTTCGACGTGAAGCTGTATTCCGACATGCTCCTGCAACTGGTCTTCGCTGTGTTGCAGGGCTACGGCTGGTGGCGCTGGAGCACCGGGCGCATCGACGCGGGCAAGGTGCGGGTGGAACGGCTGCCGGTCCAGGAAGCATGGCGGCACCTGCTCGCCGGGGTGATCGGCGCGCTGCTGCTGGGCGCCGCCATGCACCACTTCACCGATGCCGCACTGCCGTGGCTCGACTCGCTGCTCACCGCTTTCAGCCTGGTGGCCAGCCTGTGGGCGGCGCGCAAGTATGTGGTGAGCTGGTGGCTGTGGATCGTGCTGGATACGGTCTACGTGGGCCTGTTTGTGTACAAGGACCTGCAACTGACCGCTGCGCTGTATGCCGGGTTTGTGGTGCTGGCGGCGTATGGGTTGGTGTCGTGGCAGCGTGACCTGCGCCAACAGGAACGGTAGAGTCACGCCCACGCCAGGCCTGCACACGGAACCCCAGGATGCCTTTCGACCCGATTTCACCGCACTACCAGCGCATTCGCGAACAGATCGCCCACGATATCGCGGCGGGTGTGCCGCAGGCGGATGAGAAATTCCCGTCCGAACGGGAGATGATCGAGCGCTTCGGCTGCACCCGGGTCACCTTGCGCCAGGCCTTGCAGCAGCTGGAAGCCGAAGGCCTGGTGTACCGGGAAAACCGTCGCGGCTGGTTTGTCAGCCCCCGGCGCATCCGCTATGACCCGACGCGCATCAGCGGCTTCATGGATTATGTGAGTGCCCAGGGCCGCACGCCGCGCACCGAATGCCTGCACGCAGAGCTGCGCCCCGCGGGCGACTGGCTGGCCAGGCGGATGGGCCTCGCGTCGGCGGATGAGCCGATGTTTTTCCTGCAACGGCGGCGCTGGATCGACCGGCGGCCGGTGTTGCTGGAGTTCAACGCGCTGCTGGCCAGCTGGTGCCCTGGGCTGCTGGACGCCGACTTGAATACCTCGCTGACCCAACTGCTGCGGGAGCGGTTTTCCCGGGTGCTGTCGCGGTGTGAGCTGGAGATGCACATTGGCACGGTGAATGAAGAACAGGCCGAGTTGCTGCAATTGTCCACCGGTTCCACCAGCGTGTATCTGGAACGCTTGAACTTCGGCGAGGATGACCAGCCGGTGGAGTTTGACCAGGAATTCTGGCGTCCGGATGCATTGTCCGTCGTGATGGAGACGCGCTACCCCGGGACGTGAATTTCACACCTGTGAAAGCTTGTGACTTGTTGCCAACGAACCCGTTTTCACTCGCTTGCAGCCCCTACTATCGAGTCCTCGTGCGCCCCTCACATGGACTGAACCGATGATCACCCGCCCCGAAAAATCCGCGTCGCCCCGCGTCGATCAACCCAACGCTCCCGAGCGGGTTTTCGACGCCGTCCTGAACAAAGCCAAAATCCTTGCCAGCACCGGGCCGGGCGACAAAACCCTTAAGCCCGAGGACTACAAGGAAGTCACCGCCCTCCCGGCCAAGCTCGACATCGACAAGCTCAAGGTCATTTCCGAAGACAAGGACGCCGGGGTGATCTACTTCGAACAGGACGGCGCCAAATACAAGATCAGCGCCGAGGGTGCGGCCAACGCCCAGGACGGCTTCGACGTATTGAAGAACCTGCGCTTCGGCCATGCCGTAGCCCCGGTCAACCAGGGCGGGCCCGACGAAGGTACCCCGCTGTACACCTTCCTCCAGACCCTGGCCGAAACCCAGGGCACCCCGGCCGGCAAGGCCATCGTCGAAAGCCTGAAGAACCCCGACCAGCAACTGCTGCGCGAAGACGGCGACGGCGTGCGCCTGGCCAACATCAAATCCGTGGGCAAGGCTGAAGACGGCATCCTCAAGGTCAGCCTTGAAAACGGCAAGACTCTGGTCATTTCCGAATTGCTCACGCCCCAGGCGTTCAGCACCTACACCCAGGCCGGGGTGACCAAGGAAGCCCTCAATGACGGCAAATCCAAAGGTTATGAAGAAGTCACCAGCCTGCCGGGCGACCTCGATTTCAGCCAGTTGAAAGTGGTGTCCGAAGACAGCAGCGCCGGAGTGATCCTGTTCGAACACCAGGGCCACAAGTACGCGATCAGCAAGTCCGAAGCCGACCTGCCGCAGCCCGGCGCCGACCTCAGCAACCCCAACCCCAACGCGGGCGGCACCTTCTACAACTTCCTCCACGCCGTGCACGCCAGCGAAGGCTCGCAGGCCTTCGACTACATCAAGAACGCCCAGTCCCTGCCCGGCCAGGAACTGCTGCGCAAGGACGAGGCCAGCCTGAAGCTGGGCGACATCAGCAAGGTCGACGCGCCCATGGACGGCATCCTGGTGGTCAACCAGGCCGACGGTAAACTGCTGGTGGTGTCCAAGGACATCACCCCCGAAGCCTTCGCCGCCTACACCAGCAAGGGCCAAACCCTGGCCGGCATCGAAAAGGCCAAGGGCGACGGCTACACCCTCGCCGCCCCGGACGCTTACCTGGCCTCCACCGAAGACATCATGAGCGTCGGCGGCGCCGGTGATTATGGCCCGGGCCTGATCGCCTTCACCCAGCACAAGCCGGGGGGCAGCGAAGAGAAAATCGTGGTGTCGCAAGACAGCAATCCACAGCTGTTCGAGCAGATTTCCAGCTACCGCAGCGACATCGCCGCGCAAACCACCGACGTCGACAAGCTGCGCACCGACAACGGCCTGCCGCCCCTCAAGGACGTCTCCGTCGATAACCTCACCACCACCGAAAAAGATGAAGGCGGCAACCCGCTGTCGGTGCAGGACCTGTCGATGAAAACCCTGGTGGACAGCTACCGCGCCGGGGTCAAGGACGGCAGCATCGGCAAGGACGACCCGCGCGCCAAGTTCCTACGGGCGGTGGAAGCCAGGAGCATGGCCGACAATGGCATGTCGATCATTCCCGAGCACGGCTTCGGCAACCAGGGCATCGCCACCACGCCCATCGACGTGACCTCGCGGGATGTACGCGACAACATCTTCGACACCAAGGCCATCGACCAGACCATCAACGACCTGCTCGGCGACTCGACCATCCAGCACGACATCAAGGCCAACCACGACGCAGCCCTGGGCAAGGTCGACGGCGGCCAGGCGAAGGTCGATGAGACCAGGCAGCGCCTGATCGACAGCACCTCCTCGGAGAACTTCACCCAGTACATCAAGTCCCTGCAGGACAGCGGCAAGACCGAACTGGCCACCCAGGAAATCCAGACCGCCTACACCGCCCTGGCCGATATCGACCCGGCCAAGGCCGACAACTTCCTGCAAAACCTGCAGATCGACGGCTACACCGATGCCGTTGAACAGCTGATGGACGATCCCACCAAGATCTCCGACGACAACACCGCCCTGGCCACCACCGACAACACCATGGCAATCCTGTCGATGCTCAAGGGCAGTGCCGACGGCCTGCCGCGCCAGGCGCTGGGTGTGTATTCGAAGTTCGTCGACCAACTGCTCAAGGACAAAAACGCCGCCGCCGATTTCGGCAAGGCGATGATTTCCCTCGGCGACACCTGGCAGAAAAACGGCGTGATCAGCTTCAGCGACATCGACAAGGCCGTGAGCAAGGAGATCATGCCGGGCCTCAGCGAAGAGAACCGCAGTTCGTTCGTGAAGAACCTCAACTTCCTCAAGGACAACGGCGTACTCGGCTCTGTGGGCGGCGCAATCGGCATGGGCCGTATCGTCTACCAACTCGCCGGGCAAGGCGGCAAGCTGGCGGATACGCCGATGAAGCGCCTGGGCATCGCCAACGACTTCCTCGGCTTCCTCGGCACCGGCTCGCACTTCGCCACGCTGGGCCTGAAGGTCTACGACAAATTGCGCGGCACCAACGCCTACAAGCTGATGGGCTTCGACCGTTCCCTGCCCGACCTGTGGGCCAAGCCCGGCGAGGGGTACCACGCGCTGCCCAAGGACGCCGAGGCGGTGCAGAAGAAGTACTTCGAGATCGTCGACCAGGCCATGGACGACGGCAAGGACGTGGGCAAGGCCCTCAACAGCGGCGGCTGGAGCGACGAAGGTGCGGCGAAGATCCAGGAAGGCATTGAAAAAGGCATCGCCAGCCGCGGCGGCGTGGCCGGGGCCGGGTTTGGCGCGAAGTTCGCCAGCAGCGCGATCAAGGTGATCGGCATGGCCACCGACGTGGCAGGCGGCGTGATCAGTGTGGTGCAGGCGGCGTTTACCTTGCGTGATGGTGTGCGCGAGAAAGACCCGGTGAAAATCGCCTCGGGCTCACTGTCGATGGCCGGTGGTGTCAGCAGCCTGGTGGGCGCGGCCGGCGGCGTGCTGGGCACGCTGGGGGTGACCGGGCGGATCATTCCGTTCCTGGGACCGGTGGGTTTCTTGATCTCCGGCGCGTTGTCGTTTGTCGGGGCGATCTTGAGCACGGTGCAGTCCCACAAGCTGCACAAGATCTCGATGCAGAACTGGGACCAGATCCAGGATTTCAAGCAGGACGGGCTGCTCAAGCCCAACGGAGATGAAGCGTACGTGTGGTTGCAGACGTACCTCTCCGACTGGGGCCAGCGGGATGCGCCGCAGGACCAGAGCATTTTTGATTTCCGCAAGGAAGAGTGGGATGCGCGGTCGAGTATCCGCGGGGGCGACCATCGGCGGGACCACCCGGACTTTATCGGGGACGGGAATAACCGTAACTCAGAGGACTACAAGTACTCGCTGAAACCGTCGGAATGGACCAATGAGAACCACGACATTATCTGGCGGGTGGGGGATGGGTATGGGGGTGAGTACCATGATGTGGACAAGCCATAACTGAACTTCCTGACACCCGGCAGAACCCATGTGGGAGCGGGCTTGCTCGCTCCCACATTTTGATCGGTGTTCGGCTCAAGATCGTCAGATCAACCGCGCCGCCACCAACCAGTCCGCCACCGCCTGGAACGAAGCATCCGGCACCGGATCCCCCGGCACCGTCTTGCGCGCAATCGCTTCCGCCAAGCCCTTGTCCGGCGCTTGCGGTATCCCTAAATCAAACGCCTCCTGCAACATCCCCAACGCGTCCTCCGGCGAAGCGCGGCACACCACCACCGGCACCGGCGTTTCACCACGCACATAACGCACGCCTATCACCCAGCCATCGGTGGTGCCGATCATCATCGACGCCCGGCCCAACCCCAGCTTGGTGGCCAGCGCCTGCATCTCCTGGCGCTGGCGTCGCCGTTCGCTCTTGATCAACGGGTCGCCGTCAATGTCCTTGCGCTCGCGCTTGGTCTCGCTGCGGGTCATTTTCATGTCGCGGCCGAACAGCCAGCGTTGCATCAACACATCCACCCCGCCCACCAGGATGAAGGCCGCGAGTACGGTAAACACCAGCGGCTTGAGCACCAGGAAAAACGTCGACTCGATACACCCCGCGCCACACCGCGACGACTCCATCAACGCCTGCAACGCATGCCGCCCCACCACGTAGAACGCCACGGCCAACACATGCACCTTGATCAGGCCCTTGATGAACTCCACAAAGTTGCGCAGGGCAAACAGCTTCTTGAAGCCTTCCGCCGGGTTGATACGCTTGAACTCCGGCTTGATCGGCTCCACGGAAAACACAAAGCCACGCATGGTGATGATATTGGTCAGGATCACCACCCCGGTGGTCACCGCCATCACCGGCAGGGTAATGCCGATCACCAGTTGCTCGGCATGGTCCAGCACCCGTGGCCAAACCGTGGCGAAGGGTTCGATGTAGATCTGCGCAGTCAGGTCGATCAGCGCCGTGACCTGGGCCTGGGCCCGGGGCGCGAGGATGGAAATGCACAGGGTGCAGAACAGGATGACCATGCCCGAGACCAGGTCCTGGCTCTTGGCGACCTGGCCTTTCTTTCGCGCGTCCTTGAGTTTTTTATCCGTGGCCGGCTGGGACTTCTCTTCGCTGGTATCGCCCATGCGCTACTCCATGCCCGCCAGGGTTTTCAGCAGCTCCACGGTGCCGCGAAATTCCGCCAACTGGTCCAGCATCAACGGAATCAGGAAGCCGATGTAGATCACCATCAGGATCGAGAAAAACAGGTTTTTCACCGGCAACGACAGGTCGAAAATATGCAGGTTCGGCGCCATCCGCGACAGGTACGCCAGCATCAAATCAGTGACCAGCAGCGAGATGATCAGCGGCGACACCATCAGCACCCCGACGCGCATGATCTGGTCGAGAATCGACAACACCGCCAGCAACGCCGAGCTGGCAAATACCGGTGTAAACGCGGTCACCGGCCACAGCTGGTAGCTGTGGTAATAACCGTCGACCATCAGGATAAAACCGCCGGACATGAAGAACAGCGTGATCAACATCACCGTCAGCAAGGTGGACATCACACTCGACTCCCCGGTGGACAACGGGTCCACCAGTTGCGCCATGGTCGAACCGCGCTGCAGGTCGATCAACTCCCCCGCCACTTCCGCCGCCCAGAACGGAATGCCGAACAACAGGCCGATCAGGATACCGATCAGGAATTCCTTGATCAGCAACCCGGCGATAAACAGGCTGCCGTGGTTGGGCATCGAGGTCATGGCGTCGAACACCGGCATGAACATCGGGATCGAAATCGCCACGGCCACGCAGCCGCGAATCATTCCGGTGAGCCCGAGGCGGTTGAACGCCGGGGTGATCACCACCACGCCCATGGCCCGGCAGGCCGCCAGCGAGGCCGAGCTGATCACCGGGTAGGCGACTTCGAGAAACTGTGCGGTAAGGCTGGCATCCATGGGCGGTCAGCGCGTCCACAAGGGAAAATTGTCCAGCACCTGGCTGCCGAGTTCCGCCACTTGCCCGGCCAGCACCGGGCCGAGAAACACGATAGTCAACAATACCGCCACCAGCTTCACCACCTGGGGCAGGGTCTGGTCCTGGATCTGGGTCAGCGCCTGGAACAGGCCCACGCTCAAACCCACGATGATCGCCACCCCCAGCGCAGGCGCGGAGAGCATCAGCACGGTCATCAGTGCCTGTTTCATCAATGACAGGAAAACGTCCTGGCCCATGGGTCGTGCCTCAGCCGTAACTCAGAATCAAACCGTGCATCAGGCGCGACCAGCCGCTCAATGACACGAACAGGAAGATTTTCAGCGGGATCGAAATCAGGTTCGGCGAGACCATCGACATGCCCATCGCCATCAGCACGTTGGACACCAGCAAGTCCACCACCAGGAACGGGATGTACAACAGGAACCCGATCTCGAAGGCCCGGGTCAGCTCCGAACTGACAAACGCCGGGATCAGCACCACGAGGTCGTCATCCCGCAGGTCGGCACGGGCTTCCGGCGACCAGATGGTCTCGGTGGCCTGCACAAAAAAGCCGCGCTCGGACTCGTTGGCAAACCGTGCCAGGTGCGCCTGTAGCGGCGGGCGCAGGGCGTCGCCGAGGTCCTTGAGTTGCTCGACGTGCTCGATATTCAGGTCGCGGCCCTCTACCTGGCGGTACATGTCGCCAATCAACGGCGTGGTGACGTACACCGAGAGAATCAGCGCGATGCCGTACAGCACCAGGTTCGGCGGCGTCTGCTGCACGCCCAGGGCGTTGCGGATCAGGAACAGCACCACCGAGATTTTCATGAAGCCGGTGAGGGTCACCACCGCCAACGGGATCAACCCGATGGTGGCAACCACCAGGATGATCTCGATCAGGTTCGGCTGATAACCGGTCATGGGGTGGCGAAACTCAGCAGGCGCACGCCCAGGCCGTCACCGATTTTCACCAGTTGGCCCTGGCCGACGCGACGGCCGTTGACCATCAGGTCGACGCCATCCACGGTCGGCGTATTCAGTTGCAGCAGGCTGCCCGCCCCCAGTTCCCGCAGTTGCGCCAGGGTCAGTTCCAGGCTGCCGACCTGGCACACCAGCTTGAGGGGCAAATCGTCCAGGGCCGCGGCGGCATCGACGTCAGTCATTGTGTTCTCCATGTCCAAAAGGGGCGTGTTCAGAGGTTCCTGCACCTGCAGCGACGAGCCGTCGCGCTGGCAGCGGGCTTGCAGGCGGCCCTCAAGGTCCAGCAGCCAGCCGCTGCCGGGTTCGAGCATCAGCACATCGCCGGGCTGCAGGCTGCGCAGCTCGCCGAGGCTCAACCATTGCCGCCCGGCCACTACCGACAGCGTGTGGCGCAACGCCGGCAACGGGTCGGCGTCGATCTGGCCGTGCTGCTCCAGCAACTGGCCCACCAGCACTGCAGCGCTTTCACTCAAGTCCAGTTGGGCGGCCATTGGTGGGTTGTTGCCGAAGGTCAATGTCAGTGCCAGATGCACTGCATAAGGCCGCAGGTCGTCACTGGTTTCGAGCAGTTGCACGGGGTGGCCGAGCAACGGTTCGAGGCGCTCGATCAGGTCCAGCACGGCCAGTTCCAGCAGCAGCGAACGCGGTAATGCCGGCAGCACTTGCGCGTCGAACTGCAACGCCAGCGGCACCAGTACTTGTTCCAGGGCGGCAGCCGAGAGTCGCAAGCGCACCGGTGACTGGCCGAGCAACAGCAACACATCCCGGGGTGTTTTCAGCGGCTGGGGATCGGCGGCCCAGGCGACGCTCAGATCCTGCCCGGCGCAGCGGCCCTGCCACGCATGCCGCCGGCGGTGCAATTGGTTATGCAGCGTGAGCAGCGCCGGGTCGTAGTGCTCAAGCCAGGGCGCCAACGGGTCGGCAAGGGCCACGATCATGTGCCGAGTCCTTGTTCTTCACGCAGCTCGCCGGCCACCCGTTCGCTGCTTTCACGCCCGTCCAGCAGGCTTTGCCAGGCATCGGACTGGCGCTGGCGGCTCAGGCGCTCCTGACGGAACAGGTCGCGCTCACGCTCCTGGGTTTGCAGGGTACTGGACACGTGGCTGACGTCGCCTTCAAGCACCTGCTCATCGTCGGCCAAGCCACGCAGGCGATCCTGGGCGGCCTGCCAACTGGCCACCGACAGGCCTTCGGTCAGCGAGGCGTAAATCTCGCCGGCTTCATGAGCAACGGCCTCACGGTGCAGGCGCAGTTGTTCCTTGGCGTCGGTCAAGGCGCCGTGGGTTTGCGCGCAGCGTTGCTGTTGCGCCGCCAACTGGCTCGCCGCCCGCTGTTCGCGCAGCACCCGCAGGGTTTGCAGGGTGCGCAGTTGTTCAGTCTTCATCGGTTCTTTTCTCCATCGTCATACCAACAGCGCACTCACTGAGTGCATGAAGATCGAATGTGGGAGCTGTCGAGCCCCGGCGAGGCTGCGATAGCGGTGGGTCAGGCAACATTGATGTTGGCTGTGCTGACGCCATCGCAGCCTCGCTGAAGCTCGACAGCTCCCACACTGGAGCTTGCTGCGCTTTCGGGCTCATGCCAGCACCTGGCGCATGCGGATCAAGGTGTGTTCGGGGCTGCTGGGTTCGTCGGCGTTCTGGCGCAGGAAGGCTTCGATTGCCCCATGGCGGGTGATCGCTTCGTCGGCCAGCGGGTCGCTGCCGGCGGAGTACTCGCCGACGCGGATCAGCATTTCGATCTCGCCGTAGCGCGCCATCAATTCACGGATGCGCATCGCCAGGCGCTTGTGTTCGTCACCGGCGACCTGCTCCATCAAGCGGCTGCGGCTGCGCAGCACGTCCACCGCCGGGAAATAGTTGCGCTGCGCCAGTTCGGCGCTGAGGGCGATATGCCCGTCGAGGATCGAACGCGCTTCCTCCGCCACCGGATCGCTGGCGGCGTCGCCTTCGGTGAGCACGGTGTACAGCGCGGTGATGCTGCCGGCAGGGCCCGGGCCGGCGCGCTCGAGCAACTTGGGCAAGGTGGCAAAAAACGACGGCGGATAACCGCGGCGGGTCGGCGGTTCACCCACGGCCAGGCCAATTTCGCGCTGGGCGCGGGCGAACCGCGTGAGGCTGTCCATCAACAGCAGTACATTGCGGCCCTGGTCGCGGTGGTACTCGGCCAGGGTGGTGGCGACAAATGCCGCGCGCACCCGCTCGGCGGCCGGGCGGTCGGAGGTGGCGACGACAGCAACGGTGCGTGCGCGGGCCGTGGCGTCCAGTTGCACATCCAGCAGTTCGCGCACTTCCCTGCCCCGCTCGCCGATCAAACCGATGACAATCACATCGGCCTCGCTGTTGCGGATGATGCTCGCCAACAAGGAGGATTTGCCCACCCCGGGCTCGCCGAAGATGCCCATGCGCTGGCCCTGGGCGAGGGTCAGCAAGCCGTCGATGGAGCGGATGCCCAACGCCATGGAGCGCACGATCAATTGCCGGGAGAACGGGGCCGGTGGCTCGGCATGCAAGGGGTAGGTCTGCAGGTTCAGGGTTGGCGGTACACCGTCACCGTCGAGAAACTCGCCCATGGGGCTGATCACTCGCCCCAATTGCGCATCGCCCACGGCCACACCCAGGCTTTCGCCGGTGGCAGTGATTTGCGTGCGGGTCGACAGGCCTTCCATGGAACCGATGGGCGACAGGATCGCTTCGTCGCCATCAAAACCGATCACTTCGGCGCTGAGGCTGCGGCCACTGACCGGGTCGCGCAGGTGGCATAGCTCACCGATGCTCGCGCCCGCCACGCTGGCCCGCAGCAACACCCCGCGAATGCTCAGCACCGTGCCCTGCATCGGACGCAAGCGGGCCTGGGACAGCCGCTCGGTCAGGCGCGGCAGCAGTTGATCGAGGTTCATGCCACGCCCTCTTCGGCAAAGGGCAACAGGCTGCGGCGCAGGCTTTGCAGTTGCGCCTCCAGTCCCAGCTCAACCGAACCCGCCGGGCTGCTCAGGCGGGCCTGGCCGGCGCCCAGTTGCGCATCGGCCTCCACGGCGATGCCGTCCTTGAGCAACTGTGGGCGCAGGGCGTTCACTTCGGCGGGCGGCACCCACAACGTCAAGCCCTGGCCCTGGCGAAACGCGCTCAGGGCCTGGCGTGTGCAACGCACCACGCGGTCGGTGTCGTCCAGTTCGCCGAGTACTTCACGCACGATGCCCAGGGCCAGGTCCGCCAGCGACGCCTCAAGCCCGGCCAGGTAATGCTGGACCTGGGCCTGGGTTTCCAGCAGCAACTGTGCAACCTGTTCGGCACCTTCGCGGCGCGCACTTTCAAAACCCTCGGCGCGGGCGGTGTGCAGCCATTGGTCGCTGTCGGCCTTGATCTGCTCGGCGTGCGCCCTGGCGGCTTGCACAAAGGCAAAGCCATCGGTCCATAACGCCGCTTCATCGGCGCGCAAAATCCGCGCGGCTGGACGGCTGGGTAATTCACTCATGGGCAAGCTCCTCGGCGAGTAACCGGGCGGCGACGGTCTGGACGATCTCCAGGTCGCGGGGCAAGCGCCCGCTGTAGCCCTTGGGTGCGACAAACCGCAGGGGCAGCCAGCCTTGCAACTCGGCAGGCTGGGCTTGCAGCCAGGCGGCGACACAGGTGAGGCCATCGCGGTCGATGGCGTCGATCAACTCGGCGGGCTCGCGCAGCAGGTCGGCCGCGCCGCCCAACTGCCGGTGCGCGAGGGCCAGGGCAAAGGCTTCCTGGCCAAGGCCCTCGCGCAATTCATTCACCACTTCGCGGCGGATCTCCCGGCTCAGGGTCGAGCCATGCCAGATCGCACCACACAGCCTGGGCAGACGCGCAAATTGCGCCGGGCTCAGCAGCAGCACCGGCAAATCAGCGGCGGGCGGCGTGACCAGATGCGCCAGCGGCGCCAGCTGATAATGGCTGGCCAGCAGTTGCTCCAGCCGCGAGCGAAAACGCGGCTGCCCATGCAGGGCTTGCAGCACCTCGACCGGCAGGCCTTCGCCAAAACACTCGCCAAGGCTTTGCTCGCGCACAAACTGCAACGGCTGGGCGATCAGCCCCTGCCAACGCTCAACCAGGCTCATTCACCCTCCTTGAGCACATACAACGCCTGGGCCTGGCGCCGCGCCCATTGCTGGCGGGCCAACACACCACCCGCGCCGAGGGCGAGCAGCAGCAAGCCACCGAACAGCAACCGCGCCTGGTTGAGGTTGTCTTCCAACAGCCACAGGCCCATGAAACGCGCGAGTCGCGGTTGCGCCGGGTTCTGGCTGATGGACACCGCGGCCTTGATCGCGGTCACCGACACACCGTCATAGCTCAGGCCGGAAATGCCGTTGGCAACCAGGGTCTTGATCTGCGGAATCAGCGTGTTGATGTCGGTGCCCGGGTCGTAGCGCACCAGCACCGAGGCCGACGACGGCGAAATCACCCGCTTGAGCAGGTCATTGTCCGGCAGCACCACGTGCACCCGCGCCGAGACGATGCCGTCGATCTGCGACACCGAGTGAGACAGTTCTTCGCTCAAGGCATAGATCATCTGCGCCCGCTCCTGCACCGGCGACGACACCAGGCCATTGCCCTTGAACACCTCGCCCATGTTGGAAAAGCTCTGCTGCGGCAGGCCGGCGTTGTCCAGCAGGGTCATGGCCTCGGCGAAGCGCTGTTCGTCGACCACCACTTTCAACTGGCCGTTGTCCTGCACCTTGCGCGTCGCCGGTATGCCGTCGCGCAGCAGCACCGCGACCATGGCGTTGGCGTCGCGCTCGCTGAGGTTGGTGTAGAGGTCCATGTCGCAGGCCTGCAAGAGGCTGGCGAGCACGCCGATCAGCAGCAGGCGCAGGGCACGATTCGGGCTTGGCATGGCGTTATTGACCCTTGAGCAGCGTGTTGGCGGAACCGGAAATCTGCGTCGCACCGCGCACCACCATCTGGGTTTCGATGGAGTAGTCGAACATCTTGCCCAGTGAATGGACGATCTGGTCGACCTGCTGCTCGGCGACTTTCTTGCCCGGTTCTGCGGTGGGCGAGGCACCCGAGGTGCGGATATCCGCAGCGGCCACTTGCGGCGGCGCCGAGGGGTTATTGGTGAGCAAATCGGCGCGCTCGGAAAAGGTCCGGGAGCGGTCGATAAAACTGTTCAGGCGCTCCATCAGCCCCGAGCCGATCTGATGGGGGCTGGCGCCCTCGGGCATGCCCTTGGCCGTATTGGCCATGTGCTCGAACAGATTCTGCGAGGCCCCGGCGGGCCCCGCGCCGGCGGACGGCGGCAAGGCCGTGGCGCTGGCAGCGAGACTGATGGTCATGGGTGCGCCCTACTCTTCGTCGTCATCGGACATGGCGTCATTCAGCATTTCCTGGGCCTTGGGCATGATGATGAATTGGCCGCCGATGGTGACTGCCTGAGTGATCAGGGCATCGGTGAATTCGGCGTCGGTCATCTCCGGTTTATCGGCGCTCTTGGCGTTGTCCACCGCGGCGTTGAACTTGGCTTCAGGGCTGGCGCCACCGGGGGCGAGGTTGCTGTCTACGGCGGTTACGGACATGGTCATGCTCCTTTACTGGGGTTGGGGTGAATCAAGGGGTTTCGGTGCTCACCTGGGCGCCGCGAAACACCCGCACGCCGTGCTCGCGCGCCACCACCGGCGCGGCGGCCTTGGGCTGCAGGTGATCCACATGCTGCTGGACCAGCGCCAGGTACGGCGGCGGCCCGGAGACGAAGACTTCATCGCCCTCGGGGCCGTTACGCATCGATAACTGCTGGCCGAACACATCGAGGTTGTTCAGATAGGCCTGCAACTGATCCAGGTTCAGGGCGTTGGCCTTGAACAGCCGGGTGGTGATTTCATCGCTGGCATTGAGGTACAGCAGGTTGCCGTCGAAATACCAGGTCAGGCCATTGGTGCTGCACAGCGTCTGCAAAAACTCCCCGGCGGTGGCTGCACGCACGGTGCTGCGGGCCTTGCCGCGGACCTTGTCGGAGAGCACCAGCGGGATATCGAGGTTGTGGCCGAACTCTTCGAGGGCGGCGCGCACGTCCTGGTCCACCAGCACATAGGCGTAGGGTTTGGCGAACCATTCGGGTTCTTCGTCGGCGTGGGCGATCGAGGCACCCAACAGCACCGACAGACATAGGAGCGCCATGGAAAATATGCTTACATGACGTCCGCCTTCGCCCAACGAGTTGTGACGATGACCAAACACTTTTTGCTTGCCGGCAGCCTGTTGCTGGCTGCCTGTTCCAATACTGCGCCGAGCGATTCCGACCGCTCGCTGAAGCTGGCCGACGACCTGAACAAACGCGGCGACTACGCCAGCGCGGCGGCGCTGTACGAACGTGCGGCCCAGCAACCGGGCGCAAGCATCGACTTGTGGCTCAAACTCGGCCAGGCACGGCTCGACGGCAACGACGCGGTCGGTGCCGAGCGCGCCTTCCAACAGGCCCTCGGCCTTCAAGCCCACAACGCCGACGCCCTGCTGGGACTGGGCACCGCGCAACTGCGCCTTGGCAAAAGCCAACGCGCCGTGACCGCCCTGGGCCAGGCCGCCGAGGCCAGCCAGTCGCCGGTCGCCTACACCCGACTGGGCATTGCCCAGGTGTTGAACGGCCAGGCGGTCGCGGCACAAACCGCGTTCGCCAAAAGCCTGGGCCTGCAACCCGACGACCTCGACAGCCGCTGCAACCTGGCCCTGGCCTACGCCCTTGGCGGCCAGGCGCAGCAGGCCTTGGACACCATCGCCCCCGTCACCCAATCGCCCCGCGCGTTGCCACGGCATCAGCGTAATGAGTTGTTGGTGCTGGTGTTGGCGGGTTACGAACAACGGGTGGCCAGCTTGCCGCTGGACGATATACCGGCGGCTGAGCGCGCACGCCTGATCACGGAAGCCAACCGCATCAAAGCCATCAGCAATCCGATTGCGCAAGCGCGGGAATTGGGGCTGGTGGATACGCACTAAATCCAACTGCTTTTGATCTTGCTGTTGCCCTGCTTTTGACGTTGCTTTTGATCTATCAGGCCCCGTTAAACCACGCTGGCCGAACGCAGGCTTTGGAGCGTGGGTAACCCGGCAGGACGCCGGGTTAGCCGCGCTGGGCCAGGGATGGCCCATCGCGGCGGCCCACGCTCCAAAGCCGGAGTGAGGGCACACCGAGCCTGAGCGAGGTGCCGAGTGGTGGGGCAAAGACCTTTTGGTTACTTTTGGGGCGTTTGCCAAAAGTGACCCGCTGTAAGAGCGGAACCCTAAGTGGCCGTTACCGCAGGAATGGATATGTACGCGGTAAGCTTCAAGATCCGGGTCGCCTATCAGTCCGCTTTCGCGAGCAAGCCCGCTCCCACATTTGGATGGTGGTGTGGCAGATGGATCTGCTGGGCCTGGAATACCGCTATCGCAGGCAAGCCAGCTCCCACAGAGGACATGTGAACGCAGGTTCATTGCTCCGCTCCCGGAGCGCCCGCCTTGGCCTCTTGCTGAGCCTGACGCCGCTGCAACTGCTCCCGATCAAACCCCTCGATATACACCTGCGCCGCCCGCCCAACCGGCGCCGCCATCGCTGGCCCGGTGGCCCGCCCCTGATTCAAATCCTGGCGCTGCTCCACCATCTGCATCAAATTCAGATTATTGGCGCAGCCTAACGGCAAGGTCGCCTTGAAATCCTCGTCCAGTCCAATCTCGTCCTTGGCCGGCGGCTGCTGGCACTGGCTTGGCACCCCGTCCGCCTGATACTGCGGCGAGTAATACACCGGCGCCAGATGCGTCTTGCAGCCCACCACCAACAGGGGCAAACACATCAACAAACGCGAAACTTTCATGCCATGCCCCCTCATCAATTCATGTAGAAACCAAACGCCCCACCACTGCGCGGCCCCGCCGCTGCGGCGGTCGCAGGCTGCGCATCCAGCGGCGTGGCCAGGGTGCGACTGCGCACCGGCTCCACCAGGTACGGCGTAATCAAAATCACCAATTCGGTTTCATTGCGCTGAAAACGCTTGGAGCGAAACAGGTTGCCCAGGATCGGCAAGTCCCCCAGCAACGGCAGCTTCTCGATGTCCTGGCTGCTCTCACGCTGGAACAAACCGGCAATCGCAAACGTCTGCCCGCTGCCCACTTCCACCCGCGTATCGGCGCGGCGCACACTGAACGACGGCACATGGAAATTGCCGAAATCCACCGTGCCGCCACTCACCACACTGCTGACCTCAGGGCGCACTTGCAGGGCGATCCGGCCGTTGGGCAGCAGCGTCGGGTTGAACAACAGCGACACGCCGAACGACTTGTATTCGATCCCCACCAGGTCCCGATTCACCGGCACCGGGATCGCCACTTCGCCGCCCGCCAGGAAGCTCGCGGTTTGCCCGGTCATGGCGGTGATGTTCGGCTCGGCCAGGATTTGCAGGATCCCGTTGGCCTGCAACGCGTCGAGCATGCCGTCGATATTGGTATTGCCCGAACCGCTGCCCGCTGCCGCCAGGCCACCGGCGGTGGCGGCGGCCAGCGGTCCGCCGGTGATCAGGCCAAAGGAGAACGTGCCGTTGCTGAACATGGCGTTCCAGTTAACCCCGTAATGCAGCAGTTCCGAGCGGGACACTTCAGCAAAGCGCACACGCAAGTTGACCTGGGCGGCACCGGCGTACTCAGTGGTGTTGACCGCGCTCTGGAAGCCCTGGCCCTGTGGGTTGAGCAAGGCATTCAAATCCGTCGCTTCTCCAACCGAACGCACCGTGCCCTTGGCGATCAATCGGTTACCGGCACCGCTGATCTGCGCGCCATTGCCGGGATGCAATTCCTGCATCGGCGCGGTCACTGCCTGGGTCGCGCTGCTGACCGCCAGGCTCAGGCTGGCAAGCTGTTTGCCGTCGCTGCCGAGGGCAATCAGGCTGGTATTGCCCGGCGCCTTGCCGAAGATATAGATCACCCCGGGCGACACCACTTGCAGGTCGGCAATCCCCGGCTCGGCCACCAGTACCGACTCCACCGGGGCCACAAAATGCAGGATCCGGCCTTCACCGGAGGCCAGGTTGATAGACCCCTGGGCACCGTTGGCGATGTCCTGGGCACTGCAGAAAAACGAGGTCAACGTCAGCAACAGCAGACAAAAACGGATCATGAGGCAGACGCCAGGGAAGTGACGGAAGCCGCGGCAGGTGCACGGCGGTTGGAGATATCGGTAAGGCTGATGGTCACCAGCGCTTGCAGGTTGTATTCGGTGGCCAGTTCGCGAAACGACAACACCGCCAGCTCCAGTTCACCGCGCAGCACCAGGCGCCGCAGGCTGCGGCGCAGTTCCGGGTGCACCAGCAATACCGCACTGTTGGCTTCAGTGGTTTTGTCGCAGGCCTGGCGCAGTTGGGCGAGCAACGCGCGGTTGACTTCCTCGGGGATCACTTCACGGCTGGGCTCCTGGCGACGCAGGGACGCACGCAACTGGTCTTCCAATCCCGGCGCCAGCACCAGGGCGCCAATCACCCGATTGCGGTCGGCGTACTGATGGCTGATCTGCCGCGCCAACCCTGCACGCAGGTGTTCGGCCAGGCGGCCGGCATCGGTTTCCCGGGCGCCCCACTCCACCATGGCTTCGAGCAAGGCCCGCTGATTGCGGATCGACACGCCCTCTCCCACCAGCAGGCGCAGGGTCTCGGCCACCCGCTGCAACGGCACCAGGCGCAGGGCTTCCTTGACCAGTTCGCCGTAGGTGGCTTCGGTGCGTTCGAGCAGCAGGCGGGTTTCCTGGATGCCGAGGAAGTCCGCGGCATAGCGGCGCAGGCTGCGTTCCAGCACGCCACGCAGGACTTCGTCCGGCAGCAGGAAACCGATGCCGGCGTTGCGCAGTGCGTCTTCGTGCTGACGCTCGATCCAGTGCGCGGCACGGCCGTTGAGGGGCGAATCGGCTTGCAGGGTGGCGATGTCCAGCAACTGCACATGCACTGGATCGTCCTGCAACAGCAGGCAGTTGATCGGCATCTCGCCTTCGCTGACGGGTACGCCTTCCAGTGACACGCGGTAGCTGCCCGGCGTGGCCTTGGCGTCCATGTGAATGCCCGGCACCGGCATATCGACGCCGAGGTCGCTGCGAATGTCGTGACACAGCGCTTCGATGCGTTGGCTCAGTAGTTGGCGCGGGGCGCTGAGGGCCAACGCACTGCCGAGGGTCAGCAATACCCGAGTGTCGGGGGCCACGCCATAATCCTGCTCGGCCTGCACTTCAACCACCGGTTCCAGGGTCTCGACCAGCGCTTCAGGCTCTACCTGGTTTTCACGGGTATGACGGCGGTACATCACGAAGGCCGCACCACCGAACACCAGCGACAACCCGAGGAACACCCAGGTCGGAAAGCCCGGTATCACGCTGACGCCGACCATGATCAGTGCGGTCAAACCGAGGGCGCGGTAGCTGGCACCCAACTGCTTGAGAATCTCGCTGCCGAGGTCACCCGCTTCGCCGTCGCTGTTGACCCGCGTGACCACGGTGCCCGCCGCTACCGAGATAAGCAGCGCCGGGATCTGTGCGATCAAACCGTCGCCCACGGTCAGCAGCGAATAGGTGTGCACCGCCGCGCCGAAGGCCATGTCGCGCTCGATCATGCCGATCAGCATGCCGCCCAGCAGGTTGACCGCGAGGATCACCAACCCGGCAATCGCATCGCCCTTGACGAACTTCATCGCCCCGTCCATCGCGCCGAACATCTGGCTCTCGCGCTCCAGGCGGGAGCGCCGGCGGCGGGCTTCGGCCTGGTCGATATCGCCGTTGCGCAGGTCGTTGTCGATGCTCATCTGTTTGCCGGGCATCGCATCCAGGGTGAAGCGCGCCGCCACTTCCGCGACCCGCTCGGCGCCCTTGGTGATCACCACGAACTGCGCCACGGTGATGATCAGGAATACCACCATGCCCACCACCACCTGGCCGGCAATCACGAAGTCACCGAAGGCCTTGACGATATGGCCAGCGTCGCCGTGCAGCAGAATCAAGCGGGTGGTGGTGATCGAAAGCGACAGGCGAAACAGGGTGCTGAGCAGGATCAGCGGCGGCAGCGCGGAGAATTCCACCGAGTGGCCGATGTAGAACGCCACGATCAGGATCAGGATGCTCAGGGCGATGTTCAAGCCGATCAGCATGTCCACCAGGTAGGTAGGCAGCGGGATGATCATCATCACGATCGCCATCAGCATGAACGCGACGATGATCACGTCGGTACGCTGGGCGGCCATGCGCGCGATGCCGTTCAGGCGATTGAGCAGGTTCATGGCGCGGCTCTCCGTGCAGCGAGGTAGCGTTTGAAGCACTGGCGCGCTTCGTCCTTGCGTTCGCCGTACCACAGCGCCCGGGCACGCAGCAGCAACAGGCTGGCAGACTCACCCTCCAGCGCGACCAGCCGATCCAGGGCCGCGAGTGCGCGGGTGAAGTCGCCGCTGTCGGTGAACGCCAGCACCAGCGAGCGCAGCAGCAGGCCATCGTCGGGCGCGACACTCACGGCAATCAGCAACATCACCAGCGCGCGCTGGGACTGGCCGTTGCGCCGGTACAGCTCGCCAATGCCCTTGAGCAATTGCACCGCGTCGTCGTTGTCCCGGGGCATCAGGCCTGGACCTCCGAGCGTTGTTGTTCGAGGGTGCGGCGCATCTCGATTTCCTCGCTGATCAGGTCATGGGCCAGCGCCTTGATCTGCGGCTCGGCGTCGAGGTTCGGCAACAGGTGCTGCATCACGTGTTCCAGCAGTTCCAGGGAACGTGCGCTGCCGAACAGCAGCGAGTCGACGCCAGCGGCGCTGGTGAGTTCTTCCAGGTCACTGCGCAGGGAGCGGCGGGACTGGACCTTGCGGGTTTTCAGCAACGCTTCGAAAGCCGTGGCCTGACGCGAGTTGACCGGGCGGATCGCCTCGACCGGCGCGCTGCGCACGTCACTGGGAATCAACGGACGGGGTTCGACTTTCATCCCGGGGCCTTAGCTGAAAAAAGCAGCGTCATAGGGTGAAGGTGAAGCGTTCTTCGCCACGGGCGAGGATCACCTGGTTGTTCTCGATGCGCTCCAGTACCCAGTTGTCCGCCAGGGCCGCGCCGGGGTACAGGCGCTTGCCGCTGTCATTGATCACGTAGGGGTTGGCGCCGAACCACACGGCTTGAAAGCGCACCCGTGGCCGGGCTGCATCTGCACGCACGGCGACCCGCGGGTTGAGCACGATCTGCTGGCCGTAACGCTGGTCGAAGGCTTGTTGCAGGGCGACCCATTGAGGCTTTTGCGCGCGCTCAAAGGAGCCGACGGCGTTGAGTTGGCCATCGATGTCGTTGACCTTCACGGCGTCCAGGTGGGCGGCCTGCAATTGCCCTTCGAACCAGGCCTTGGCCTCGGCACGGGAAGGCTTGGCTGCGGTTGTTTCGGCAACCGGCATTACGGTTTGCGCTTGCGGTGGATCGTTGCGAAATGCCAGGGCGCCAGCGCACACAAAGAGCAACGCGGTGGCGATGATCCAGGGCGTTAACGTGCGTGTCGTCGCAGGCGTTTTTTCAGGGCTGCCCGGCAGCGCCAGGCTCACACCCGCCGTGCCGATACGCAGTTGCAGCGGCAGCCGCGCGCGATGGCCGCTGCCTTGGGGAATACGGATATCGCCGGCAGTGCCGGTGATCAGTACATCGCCGCCGAGGGCCTCGACGGCCACCTGGGCCCCTTCAAAACGCAGGCGCAGGTGCAACTCGGCAATCCCGGGATCGCTGAGCTGGAGGTCGGCCGCCAGGGCGGCGCCAAGGGTGTAGACCGGCTGGTCGAGCATCAGGGAACTGCCCTGGTGCAAACCGTGGGTCACAAGCAGGGTCGGCGCGCCGTTCGCGGCGGGCAGGCCCAGGGAAATCAAGGCTGTCATGGTTGGGTTTGCCCCCTTGAGAATCACAGGCCGCAACGACGCCTGTGCCGATCAACAACGGTGCAACGGGGTAAGGCAGGTATACGGGCAGCGCCGGCGCTGCCCGCATGGCGAATCAGTTCTGCGGACGCTGTTTGGTGGCGTCGAGCTCTGCTTTTTTCGCGGTGCTGATCTCGGTGATCTTGGCCGACTTCTCGATGGCCATGTTGAAAGTTGCTTCCATCTTCGCGATAGCGTCGTCGGCGCCGCCTGCACTTACTGGTGGAGTAGTAGCCATGTTCAATCTCCTTGCATCGATAGGGAAGTTAAGCCGCATGCAAACCGAAACAAACTCCCAGCGTCAGACAGTGAGTTGGCCATGCAGCCATCGGTTTGCATGGGAACCATACTACTCACGAACAAAACGCCTTCGCTGTGAAAGCTTGTGAAACGTTCATGGCAGGTGCTGTGAAAAATCCGGCTCAACGTGCCGTTGAGAAAATCTCATCGCCGCGCGGGCGTGGAACCTTTGTTAAAAAACCAATACACGACGAGACCCAATGTTTACGGGGGCACAACCTGGAAAACGAACCAACTCGAACAATTTACGAGCCCGTTACCCCTGGGTAAAAACGTTGATCACTCAACAATTCCAGAAAATAAATCCGACAACTTCACACTTTTAACTAATAGCCATTTGCCCAACTTTGCAGATATTTCCATTTGTAACAAAACCGACTTGATCATCGCGTTTGATAGCTCGGCGCGGGTTAACCCAATAACACTTCGCAACTTTCGCCCGCCCCAGTTAGTGCACTTGCACTAAATATCGACTGATATAAAACAACTTCCAGGTGATCTATGACTGCGATCCCGAATGGCCTTGACCCTGCCGACAACAAAGGCCCGGATGGCTCCCGGAGCACGTTCGAAAAAGCCCTGTTCACCGCCGTCGACAAGCCGGTATTCGACCCCTCGAAAATCCGCGGGCCGTCCATTCCGCTGCCGTACCAGAACGTGCAGGCACCGGTGAACAACAGCATTACCTACACCCCGCTGGGCAGCGACAAACCGGTGACCCTCAAGCAGATCGACAACCCCAGGCTGTTTGAGCAATTGGTCAACCAGTACAACGCACAGCAAAGCGACGCGACCCTTGAGAAGAATCTGGCCGACAGCAAAGGCGCCGGCTACAAGGAGGCAGACGCCAGCACCGTGGCGCCTGGCCTGGGCAACTACAAGGCGATCGGCAGTACCACCGAATTGGGCCCCGGACTGATCCGCTACGAGACCAGTGCCGGCGACAAAATCGTGGTCAGCCAGAAGGAAACACCCGCGCTGTTCGCCCAGGTCAGCGGCGACTCGGCCAAGCTCTTTGCGATCAATGCCAGCCAGGCCGAGGGCTACCGCCTGGCCGGCCCCACGGAAACCATGGACCCGGCAGCGAATATCGGCCCGCCCGAAGAAGTCGGCCCGGGCCTGATTCGCTATACCACGGCGTCGGGCGACAAGGTGATCGTGTCCCAGGACATCACCCCCGCGCTGTACGACCAGGTGGCCAAACTGTATGCCGGCAGCACCGGCGCGGCGGGCGCCTCGGACACGTCCTGGATCGACACCTCATCGTTTGGCGTGTCGGGTGCCAAGGACTGGGACACCATCACCGGCAACACCAGCGGCACGCCGACCAAGGAAGAACTCGACCTGAACCGGCCCAAGGCGGCCGCGCAATTGCTCTCGCAAAACTGGGACGCCTGGGGCCTGCATGGCGCGCCGATCGACTTCGCCAACCCACCCACGACACTCCCCCCCGAGGCTCAGGCCGTACTCAAGTACGTGGCCAGCAGCCCGAGCCTGATGGCCGCGCTGGATACCGGCGGGCGTGGCAAGGCCGACAATGTGATCACCCATTCCGATGTCGACCATTTCATCGACAACGCCGGCAAGGACCTCGGCGCCGCGTCGAAATCCTATGGCAGTTTCCTCGGCAGCAAACCCGGTGACCTGGCCAAGGCGAATGCCAAGTCGGCGGCAATCCTGATGGCCAACGAGAGCCTGGCCGCTGGCGCAGGTCCGGCGATGCGCCCCGGTGACGCCAACCAGCGCAGCAACGACGGCATGCTGCGCAGCGACAACCTGCAAGCCTTGGGCAGCGATTCGGCCCTGAGCACCGAGCTGACCGGCGCGGCGGCCATGTGGTCCAGACCCGGGATGTTCCACGCCCTGGAAACCGGCGGCGACAACCCCGCCACCGGCAAGTCGGACGGCATCGGCACCCGCGACAACATCGGCGCCTGGCTCGAAAAACAGGCGCCGAAAACCGACAGCGACACCCTGACCTTCCTCGACGGTGCCGCCACTCGTGATGCCGTCGCCGGCGTCGACACCTCGGGCCTGACCGCCGACATCCTGGCCAACCCGCAGAACTACAGCGGCGAACAGAAAGCCGCGGTGCTGGTGCAGTTGACCGATGCACAAACCCGCCTGCTGGTCAGCGACTACGTGCCCCACGCCGGGTTGATGGACAAGTACACCTCGCCCCACTACGGCCTGAACCCCAACGAAGACAAAATCAAGGCACAGCTGCAAAGCGGCATCGAAACCCTCTCGGCCGACCCGGACGTGCAAGGCTTCCTGCAAAACAATCGCGGCCCGGCACTGGCCGACATCGTCGACAGCAACCCGGCGATGAAAGTCGCGATGCAGAACTACTACACCGACGACATCGAGACCGGCAAAAACCTCACCGACAATCTCAACGCCAAGGACCAGAACGGCAAGCAGATCGACATGGGCATGGGCCTGCAAAACGCGGCCAACGATACGACCATCGCCAACCTGGCGCTGGGGGGCAACGGCCATGTGGACCTGACCGGTATCGCCGACAAGGCCGGGCAAAGCGACAACATCCAGCAGTACTACAAAAACCAACTGGTGACCGGCAAGGCCTTTACCGACGCGGTGGCCGGCGGCATGGACCCCACCGTGGCGGCCAGCAGCTTCGCCGCCAGCACGGCCTCGGCCCAGGCCTTCCTCGGCGACAAGGCCTCGGCGGATGACGCCGCCACCTTGCAGGTGAATTTCAACGAAGCCCTTGGCGACGCCCTGCTCGGCGGCGCCACCACCGACACCCTGAACATCACCCTGGGGGACGGCAAGGGCAACTTCGACGAAGCCAAGGTCACTGCCGCGATCAACGACGCCCAGCAAAAAGATCCAGAGATGTTCGTCACCTCGGATGGCGGCAAGATCGACCCGGCGCAAGTGGTGTCGATGCTGCGTTCGGTATGGGACATCGGGCGCCAGGGCAACAAGATCGCCGACGCACTGCCCAAGGCCATCGAAGGCATGAAGTTCGGCGACGTCAGCCCGGCATTCAAGCAAGGCCTGCTGCACATCGGCAGTGCGGTGTTGATGAGCGGCGTGCTGATGGCCCGTTCGGCCAGCGGCAGCAACACGCCGGTGGCGGACGCGAACCGGGTATCCGCCGGGCTGCAATTTGCCGGGTTGTTGATGGAGGGCGGCACCAAATACGCCAAGGAAGCGGGTTACGGCATCACCTGGGTCAACCGCCCGGATGGCGGCACCATTGGTGACTTCCCCGGCAAGGTACCGGTGGGCAAAGGCCCGTTGAGCCCGCAGCAAATCGCCAACCTCGGCGCGGCCGGCAAGATCATTGGCTCGGCGGGCGGGATTATCGGCGGTGTGATCGGGGTGATTGGCGGTGTCGACTCGTTGAAAAAAGGCGACTACCTGAGCGGCAGTTTCTCGGTTGCCACCGGCGTGCTGGGTACGGGTGCGGCGGTGGCCGGGTTGGTGGAAGCCGGGGCCGGGTTGTACGGGGCCACGGAAATCGGCGCGGTGGCCGGGACCATCAGCGGGATCCTCGGCGGGGCTACGGCGATCCTTGGCGGGATCGGCAGCGCGTTCCTGCCCTTCGCCCTGGCTGATGCCCATGGCAAGGCGCAGGACGCGTTCTATGGCCAGCTTGCGCCGGTGCTCAAGCAATACGGCTTGACTGGCGGGCCTACGGAGCCGGGTGATTATCCTGAAGACCCGATCCCGGCGATCAACACCTGACCTTCCCTTGCAGCCTTGCGCGAAGGGAGCCGCGCGGGGTTGTGTTTTTGAACATGCACAAAGGTTAATCACATGACGTATTCACACCGCGGCCACCTTGAAGACAGCGCTATTGAAATCCACTTTGGCCCTTATCAACTGCTGCCCCGACGTCATCTGCTGCTGAAAAACGGTGAGCCGGTGAGCCTGGGGAGTCGGGCCCTGACGTTGCTGATTGCCCTCGCTTCGCGGCCTGGTGAGCTGTTGGAGAAGACCCAATTGCTGGACATCGCCTGGCCACGGTTGGTGGTGGAAGAGTGCAACCTGCGGGCGCAGATCAAGGCGATCCGCCGGGCGTTGGGGGATGATGATTCGGTGTATATCGCGACGGCGACGGGCCAGGGGTATCGGTTTGTTGCGCCGACCTGGGTGGAGCGTGGGGAGCAGAAAAAGCCGGTGGTGTTGGGGGTTTATAGTTGTCGGCGTTGTTTGGGGGGTGAGGTGAAGCCGGTGCTCGGCGTGCGGCAGGAGAGGCTTAACAGTTGAGGGGGGGATTTGGATCGGGGGCATATCCATTATTTGGGTGATGGCTTATATCGGTTCCGCTCTTACAGCGGCTCACTTTTGAACAGCGCAAAAGTAAGCAAAACGCTCTTGCCCCACCACTCGGCACCTCGCCTGGGCTCGGTGTGCCCTCACTCCGGCTTTGGACCGTGGGCCGCCGTCATGGGCCATCCTTGGCCCAGGACGGCTAACCCGGCGTCCTGCCGGGTTACCCACGCTCCAAAGCCTGCGTTCGGCCAGCGTGGTTTAACGGGGCGCCCAAGATCAAGATCAAAAGCAGATCAAAAGCACAGCGGCCTACCGGCCGGCTTGAGTGTTTAAAAGCCAAATCAAAAGCTAAAGCGGGCACGGTCCACTGTAGGAGCTGGCTTGCCTGCGATGGCATCACCTCGGTGTACCTGCAAGACCGAGTTGCCTGCATCGCCGGCAAGCCAGCTCCTACAGAAAAGCAGATCGGTTTTCGCTTTGGCTTTTGATCTGGCTTTTAACACTCAGGTCGGCTTTCAGGCCGCCGTGCTTTTGCTTTTGATTTTGATCTGCGAGCCCCGTCAACCACGATGGCCGGAGTGCGGGCATGCCGAGCCTAAGCGAGGCACCGAGTGGTGGGGCAGAGACCCTTTGGTTACTTTTGGCTGGGCCGGCATTCCGGGCGTTTGCCAAAAGTGACCCGCTGTAAGAGCGGAACCATAGGCGGCCGTTACCTAAATAATGGATATGTACCCCGAACAAAAACCTCAGCGCACCAAGCTCAAATCCACCCGCCCATCACGCACCGGCGGACACCAGTAATACCCCCCAGTCAACGGCTTGCTAATGCGATACAACCCATCAACAATCCCATCCTCAAGCCCACTCATGCGGCGCAGTTGGGCTTCAAACGCATCAAACGAATGCCCAAACGCCAGGAACATCAACCCCGCCTGACCATTCTCGGCCCATGGCATCGACCGCCGCACCACAAACGCCTCCGGGGTAAAACTCTCCTGAGCCGTACGCTTGGTGTGCGCCGACTCCGGCGCGTCCTCCAGCTCCTCATTATCGCCATGGCGCCGACCAATAATGTGGTCCCGCTCCAGAGCTGGCAACGCCGCAAACCCATCCAGATCATGCTGCCACTGCTGGATCGCCGCAAAACTCGCACCACCCTGCGCCACCGCAGCCTCCACCGCCGCATCATCATGCGGATTCTCAGTGCCGTCCTCATAGTCGGTCAGGTCAAACCCGGTCTTGTAGCGAAACCCCTCGGTCATCTGCACCAGACCAAACCCCGGCGCCAGGGCCTTCTCGAACGCCCGGCTGCGCAACAGCAACTCACCGCGATCCACACCGTGCAACCAGACCCACAGCGCCTGCTGGGTCGACGGATTCTCCGCCCCCGGCCCGCTCACATGAGGGAACGCCCGCAACCCGTCAATCCGGGCGCCAAGGGCATTGACCAGCGGCTCACCAAAACCGACCACCGCACTGGCGTCCACCAACTGCACCAGCGCATCCAGTGCGGCAGGCACGGCATCCAGCGACTCAATGGCAAAAAACAGATGGCGTGCCTGCAACGGCACCGGTGCGGCAAGAATGCCCGGCTGGTACTGACTCATGTGAACTCCTTCAAGAAAGCCGCGCAGTTTACCCGGCGAGCTCACGGTTGTGCTCAAGGTTTTCCAAGGTTCGCGGGTTAATGCGTCTAGCCCTTGCCACACGGGGCGTTGATGGGTGAATCTCTAGTCACGTTTTGCAACCACTCCAGGGGTAGCGACATGACCACCGACAACCTGCTCGCCCAGCTGTTTCCCACTGCCGCCGAGATTCCCGAGCAATTCCGGCTCGCGGCGCCCATCGAACAACGTGATTACCTGGTCGGCGGCCAGTTACATGTGTGGAACGGCCCTTTGGCCGAAGTACGCAGCCCGGTGCAGTTGCGCGGCACCGACGGTGACACGCCGGTGATCATCGGCAGCACCCCGCTGCTGGACGCCGACACCGCCTTGACCGCCCTCGACGCTGCCGTGGCCGCCTACGACCGTGGCCAGGGCGCGTGGCCGACCATGCGCGTGGTGGATCGCATCCAGCACGTCGAAGCGTTTTTGCGGCGTATGCGCGAACAGCGTGACGCAGTGGTCAAGCTGCTGATGTGGGAGATTGGCAAGAACCTCAAGGACTCGCAGAAAGAGTTCGACCGCACTTGCGACTACATCACCGACACCATCAACGCCCTCAAGGAACTCGACCGCCGCTCCAGCCGCTTCGAGCTGGAACAGGACACCCTGGGGCAGATCCGCCGGGTGCCGCTGGGCGTGGCGCTGTGCATGGGCCCCTACAACTACCCGCTGAACGAGACCTTCACCACGCTGATCCCGGCGCTGATCATGGGCAACACCGTGGTGTTCAAGCCGGCCAAGCTCGGCGTGCTGCTGATTCGCCCGTTGCTGGAGGCGTTCCGCGACAGCTTCCCGGCCGGCGTGATCAACGTGATCTACGGCAGCGGCCGCGAAACCGTCAGCGCGCTGATGGCCAGCGGCAAGATCGATATCTTTGCGTTTATCGGCACCAACAAGGCCGCCAGCGATTTGAAGAAACTGCACCCGAAACCGCACCGGCTACGCGCGGCGTTGGGCCTGGATGCAAAGAATCCCGGGATCGTGCTGCCGCAGGTCGACCTGGACAATGCGGTCAACGAAGCTGTCACCGGTTCGCTCTCGTTCAACGGCCAGCGTTGCACCGCGTTGAAGATCCTGTTTGTGCATGAGGACGTGGTCGACAGCTTTATCGAGAAATTCAACCGCAAGCTGGCGACCCTCAAGCCTGGCATGCCGTGGGAAGACGGTGTGTCGCTGACGCCACTGCCCGAGCAGGGCAAGGTGGATTACCTCGGCGGCCTGGTGACCGACGCACTGGCCCATGGCGCCAAGGTGGTGAACGAGAATGGCGGCGCCAGCCGTGGCTCGTTTTTCTACCCGGCGGTGCTGTACCCGGTGAACCCGCAGATGCGCGTGTACCACGAGGAGCAGTTCGGCCCGGTGGTGCCGATCGTGCCTTACCGCGACCTGGAGACGGTGATCGACTACGTGCTGGAGTCGGACTTCGGCCAGCAACTGAGTATCTTCGGCACCAGCCCGAGGGAAGTCGGGCGCCTGGTGGACGCGTTCGCCAACCAGGTGGGCCGGATCAACATCAATGCCCAGTGCCAGCGCGGGCCGGACAGTTTCCCGTTCAACGGGCGCAAGAACTCGGCCGAGGGCACGCTGTCGGTACATGATGCGTTGCGGGTGTTTTCGATCCGTACCCTGGTGGCGACCAAGTTCCAGGCGAGCAACAAGGAACTGGTCAGTGACATCCTGCAGGAACGCACGTCGAGCTTTCTGACCACTGACTATATTTTCTGAGCCCGACACCGATCTAAAAATGTGGGAGCGGGCTTGCTCGCGAAAGCGGTGGTTCAGTCACCGGATGTATTGACTGACACGCCGCCTTCGCGAGCAAGCCCGCTCCCACATTGGAACTGAGTGAAGCCTGAACAACGAGGTTACCCTGATACCAATGAATCTCCCTCTCTTCGCCCGCCGCTTGCTGCGTCCCTTGCTGGACCCGTACCGGCGCTACCGTCACGCCAAGTTGATCCACGCGGTGCGGGTTTCCATTGGGTTGCTCGCAACGATCCTGCTCACCACCGGCATCAACCTGCCCCATGGTGAGTGGGCCTCGGTGACGATGCTGATCGTGATCGGCGGTTTGCAGCACCACGGCAATATCGGCAAGAAAGCCGTCGAGCGCGCCTACGGCACGTTGATCGGCGCCAGCGTCGGTTTGCTGCTGGTGCTGCAACAGGCGTATCTGGGGCAGCCACTTTTGACCTATTTGCTGATGTCGGTGGTGTGCGGGTTCTTTTCCTATCACGCCATCGGCAAGGGCGGATACATCGCGTTGCTGTCGGCCATCACCGTATTTATCGTTGCGGGCCATGGCGATAATCCGATATCGGACGGGCTGTGGCGCACGGTCGACATCCTGATCGGGATCGTCCTGGCCCTGGCGTTTTCCTTCGCCCTGCCGCTGTATGCGGTGTATTCCTGGCGCTACAACCTGGCCAGTGCCTTGCGCGATTGCGCGGCGATTTATAGCCGGATCATCAGCGGCCAATCGGTCACCGATGATGAACACCTCAAGCTGCTGAATCGCCTGAACGCCGCGATGCTGCAACTACGCTCGCTGATGCCATCGGTCTCCAAGGAAGTGCGGATTTCCATGACCGAGCTGGACACCCTGCAGCGGCATTTGCGGATGTGCATCAGCACCCTGGAGATCCTCGGCAACACCCGCCCCGACCCACGGGACAAGGAAGCCCTGGCGCGCATGCAGGTGGCGTTGAAAGCCGAGCACCGGCAGATTCGGGTGCAGTTGATCGGGATGGCGCGGGCGTTGCAATCCGGGGCCACCGACCGGCTGGAACGTCCGAGCACCACGCCGACCCACGAACAGACCTTTGAAGTGCCGGTGGTCAACGCGTTGGACGGTTACCGGTTATTGACCCTACAACTGGCAGCCAATATTGACGCCATGCGCCAGCGCCTGGCCAAGAGCGCCAGCCACTGGAAAATCTGATCAGCCCCGGTGCAGCGCCTGTATCAACAGCTGCTGCAACGCCTGTAACCGAGGCGCGGGGCTGTCCTCGGCAAAGCGCAACACGTTCGCCACTTCGGGCAGCGGCATCCGCTGGTCGAAGGGGCGATACACTTCCACGCGCTTGTCGAGATGGTCACTGCTGAGCAGGCCGATGCCCAACCCGGCGGCGATGGCCGATACCACACCCTCCACCGACCCACATTCCACCACCACCTGCCAGCGAATGCCCAAGGCGCTCAGGCGTTCCTGGGCCAGTTGCCGGTAAAAACAGCCGGGGCCGAAGGTGATGAGCCGCACGCATTCGTCAGGCGCAGGCTGCCAGCCGGGCCGGGCGCACCAGTGCACCTGTTCGGTCCACAGCAATTGGTCCCGCGCTTCGATACGCGGGATAAAATCCTGATGCAGCGCCAGGTCCAGCTCGCGGTCCACCAGGGCCTGGCGAAGCACGTGGCTCTGCTCCACCACAATTCGCACATCCAGTTGGCGGTGTTGCCGGGAAAACTGGCCGAGCAAGTTCGACAACTCGGCCATCGGCACCTGTTCGGTGGCGCCCAGGCGGATGGAACCTTGTAACTGCACCGGATTGAAATGCGTCAGCGCCGCGTCGTGGGCGCCTGCGCAACGACATCCGTGGGGCCGTGCTGCAGGTGGTGCAAAACGCCGGGCACTTTCTGATGGAGGATACGCCGGAACGGGTGAGTGAGTACCTTGTAGACTTTATCGGCCAGGTTCACAGTAAACGCTGACTGCCATTTGTCGGGATTACACAAGCCAATAGACTTCACACTTTCTCTTACATATTTTTCACGTTTTATTCACATCCAGAGACGTAGGGTAAAGCCTCATCCGTTACAAACGTTGTAGTTAAAAACCCGCCGCCCCAGCGGGTTTTTTTTGCCCGGGATTTGAGTGGCCACACGGTTTCTGAAGAGAGGAGTCGAAGCAAACCGGCTCATTGCGAGCCGGTCTTGATGGGGCAACGAGCCACCTTGTTGACAGGCGACGCCGCTTGCTCACGTATCGCGCGCTGGGTATCGAGCACCCGCGCCAGGGCCGTTTCGGCTTCAGGACTTTGCTGCGGCACACGAATCGCCGCCGACACCAGGGTAATCAGCTTGGCCATGACCTCGGCATCCGTGGCCGGGCGTCCCAGGCTCATGGAGTTCATCAGCAAACGCAGCTCGGTACCGGCCATCACCCCGGAGATCGCCTTGAGGGCAAATTGCAGGCGCACCCCCAGCTCGTTGCGCGGCAAGTCCGGAAGCGCCAGGGCGAAGGCTTCGAAGAAGCGCTGGAACACCGGCTGGTAATGCACCTTGAGGTATTCCTGGATAAACGGCGACGTGTCGCTGTACACCCGCCCCAGGAACCGGATGAATGAACGCCCTTCCCCGCTGGCCGGGTCGCTGCGTTCCAGGCCCATGGCCGGGGCGAACAGCACCCCGAGCAAGGTGTCGCAATCCAGCGGGCCGTCGGATTCGGCTTCGCACCGGGCGAGCAACTCCAGGCGCTGCTCGTTGAGCGGCTCCAGGCGCTGCATCAGCAGGGTTTTCATCAGGGAGTCCTTGTCCCCGAAGTGGTAATTCACCGCAGCGAGATTGACCTGGGCCCTCTCGGTTATCTGCCGCAACAAAACAGCGTCATAGCCGTATTTGATGAAAAGAGCCTCTGTCGCATCCAGCAATCGGGTCTTGGTAACGTTTGGAGCGCTGAGTTTCTTCGCGACCATAGGGATTGGGGTTCCACTGCGGAAATATTGTTTTAAAAATTAATTTGATTTTTTATACCGGGGCCGCTGCCTGAAAGCAAGTAGTGACACAGCGCCATACTATTCAAAGCCAACAGCAACGGGCTCATTGAGGATAGCTGATGGATTTTTGCAGCGCCGGAAACGTCCCTTTGAAGAATCGTTTCAAAGGGTAAAACCGCTCTATATCCATGGCTGGCGGAACGGCTGGATCGCGGTTAGTATTCAAACAATATTTTAAAAACAAGAAATAAAACCAGTCCGTGACGTGTACCAGGCAGCTCCTGAACTTGTTACAAGGATTTTCGGGGGAAGCACGGCGCTGTCGAGGCTGCAGGCGTAGTCATGATGACAGATACCCCCGCGCACCCAGGCTTTATCTCCTTGCAAGGCATCGGCAAAAGCTATCAGCTGGCCGGTCAACACCTGTCGATTCTCAATGATGTATGCCTGGCCATCGAAACCGGTGACAGCTGCGGCATCCTCGGCGCCTCCGGCTCCGGCAAAAGTACCCTGCTCAATATTCTCGGCCTGCTGGATTTGCCCGACTGCGGCCAGTACCGCTTTGCCGGCCATGACATCTTCAGCGCCAGCCCCGATCAATTGGCGGCGATCCGCAATCAGCAGATCGGTTTCGTCTTCCAGAGTTTCAACCTGCTGCCACGCCTCAGTGCCCTGGACAACGTCGCCCTGCCCCTGAGCTACCGCGGCGTGTCACGCCACGACTCGGTGGAACAGGCCCTGCGCATGCTCGACCAGGTGGGCCTGGCCGAGCGCGCCCACCATCGCCCGGCCGACCTTTCCGGCGGCCAGCGCCAACGGGTCGCCATCGCCCGGGCATTGGTCGGCAACCCGTCGGTGATCCTCGCCGACGAACCCACCGGCAACCTCGACAGCACCACCGCCCAGGAGATCATGGACCTGTTGCTGGCGCTCAACCGCGAGCAGCAGGTGACGCTGATCATCGTCACCCACGACCCGCACATTGCCGAACGCCTGAATCGCAAGATCCTGGTGCGCAATGGTGTGGTGCAAGAGGCCGGGCGCCTATGAGCCTGCGGGTCGAACAAAGCCTGAGCCAGTTGCTGCACGAGGCGTTTGTCAGCCTGCGCACCCTGGGCAAGCGCTCGATCCTGGCCTTGCTGGGCATCGTCATCGGCAGTTCCTCGGTGGTGGCGCTGATCAATATCGGGCACAACGCCGCCGAAGACGCGGCGATGATTTTCAAGGACATGGGCACCGACACCCTGGTGGCGCAATTCCCGCCCAGGGGTGCCAGCACTGCGCAAATGCCCGCCAGCCTGGACCTGGAAGCCGTGCGCCGCAGCGTTCCAGGCATTGCCCATATCGGTGCGGTCTCGCTGTTCAGCGGGCCAGTGGTGTTCCATGGCCGTACCTGGAACGCAAGCCTCGTCGGCAGTACGCCGGACCTCAAGGATGCCATGCGCCTGTCGGTGCGCGACGGGCGCTTCCTGTCGAGTTTCGATGCTGGGGAAACCTATGCGGTCGTCGGTGACCAGGTCGTCCAGGCCTTGAGCGTGCCCGGCGACCCGCTGCAACTGGGCGACCGGGTACGTATCAACGATTACCTGTTCCTGATCGTGGGCATTCTGCACAGCCAGCCCCGGGCAATGCTGATTCCCGTACAGGCCAACGAATCGCTGTTCGTCCCCGCCCCGGGCATGCGCCGGATCTACGCCAGCCCGCAAATCGGCAACGTGATCATCCGTGCCACCCCCGGCCAGGATATGGAACGCCTCGCCCAGGACTCAGCCGTGGCACTGCGAGCCCAGCTCACCGACCACGATGTCGACATTCAGGTGCCCCAGCAAATGATCGATGGCATGACCCGCCAAAGTCGGACCTTCGCCTACCTGCTGTTGGCCCTGGGCGCGATCTCCCTGGTGGGCGGCGGCGTCGGCGTGATGAACGTGATGCTGATGAACGTCTCGGAGCGGCGCCGGGAAATCGGGATTCGCATGGCCCTCGGGGCGCGCCAGCGCGACATTCGCAACCTGTTCCTGCTGGAAGCCGTGACCCTGACCGCCGTGGGTGCGGTATGCGGCGCGGTACTGGGCATGACCGCCGCGTACCTGTATGCCAGGCTGTCCGGCTGGCAGTTTTCCCTGGCAGTGGCCGCGCTGCCGCTCGGGGTCGGCAGCACGTTGCTGGTGGGGCTGTTTTTCGGGATCTATCCGGCGGTGTCGGCCTCGCGGCTGCAGCCGGTGGAGGCCCTGCGCGATGAATAAACGGCTGCTGTTGTTGACCGCCTTGGTAAGCCTGCACAGCGTGGCCGCCGACGTGGTGATTCGCCCCTCCGCGCCCAGTACCACCCGCAGTGGCTATGAACGCAGCGTGTCGCTGAATGCCCAGTCCACCACCCTGACCCTGGGGGATGCGGTGTACCTGGGCCTGCGCAACAACCCGGCGATTCGCAGCGCGTACCTGCAACGGGTGGCGCAGAAATTCGACCTGCGGGTAGCTGAAGACACGTTCAACCCCAAGCTGACCCTGAACAGCTACTACCGCACGACTAAAGGCACTGAAGACAGCTCCCGCAACGCTAACCTCGCGCCTAATGCCACCTTGCTCGGTGAGTACGGCACGCGCCTGAGCATGAACTGGACCCAACAACTGAACAACGCCGATCGCGCCGGACGCTACCGCAGCGACGGCCTCGACCTGTCACTGATCCAACCGCTGATGCGCGGTGCCGGCTGGGACGCCACCACCGCCCCGCTGCGCCTGTCACGCCTGTCGGAACAGGCCAACCGCCTGAACCTCAAGGCCAACGTGGCGCAGACCATCAGCAACATCATCGCCACCTACCGCGAGTTGCTGCGGGCCCAGGAACAACTGAGCATCGTGCAGGACGCCCTCAAGCGCTCCGGCACCTTGCTTGAAGTGAACAAGGCGCTGATCAGCGCCGGGCGCATGGCCGAGTTCGAGATTGTGCAGACCGAAGCCGATATCGCCACCCAGCAACTGGGGGTGGAAGAAGCCCAGAACCAACTGGACACCAGCCGCCTGGCCCTGCTGCGCCTGCTGGCGCTCGACCTGTCGACACCGATACGCGCCACCGAGGCCCTTGAAGCCAAGCCCATGGACATCGACAAACGCCAGGCTTTCGTGCTGGCGCAGAACCAGCAGCCGGAATACCTCGCCACCCTGCTCGGCAGCCAGCAGGCCGACCTCAACCTGGTGATCGCCAAGGACTCCGGCCGCTGGCAAGTGGACCTGGTGGCCGGTGCCAACCAGATTCGGGCCGCCACCAATGACGATAACGGCTACAACAGCAATCGGCGCTGGGACAGCTACGCCGGCGTGCAGGTGCAGATTCCCATCGGCGACATCAGTACTCGCCAGGCCGAGGTGCACGCGCGGGTCGATGTGGAAAACCAGGAGATCATCATCGCCGACGCCCGCCAGCAACTGGAGCGCGACGTCAACGATGTGGTGCGCGACCTCGGTACCCGCTGGCGCCAGTATGAAATTTCCCAGCGGGCGGTGGAGTTGTCCAAGCGCAAGATCGAAATCGAACGGGAAAAACTCAGCGCCGGGCGCTCCACGAACTTCCAGGTATTGAGTTTCGAAACCGACCTGCGTAACGCCGAGAACTCACGGCTCAATGCGCTGATTGCCTATTTGAACGCCCAGACTCAGCTCGACCTGACCCTGGGCATGACGCTGGAAAGTTGGGAAATCGCCCTCAATGACTACTAATAAGAAGCGCCTGTTGGGCGCCGTGTTGATTGTGCTGGTGGCCGGCGTCGGCATCACGCTGCTCAGCCGTCAAAGCCCGGCCGCCAACCAGCCCGGCAACGCCGAGCAGTGGCTGGCGGTGAAGGTCGACCCGCTGGTGCATCAGATCGGCCTGGTGGGCAAGATCGAGCCTGACACCACCATCACCCTCACCGCGCCGTTCGACGGTAATGTGCAGGCCAACCTGGTGGAACAGGGCCAGCGGGTCGAGGCCGGCCAGGTGCTGCTGCGCATGGACCCGGCCACCCTCGAAGTGCAACTGCGCGACGCCCTCTCCGCCCAGCTCAAGGCCCGGCGCACGGTGCAGGAAATGCAGGACTGGGACAGTGGCCAGCAAGTCGGGCGCGCCCGCCGCACCCTGCGCACTGCCGAAATGACCGCCAGCAACACCCAGCGCAAACTGACCGAAAGCGAGAACCTGTTCAAGCGCGGCATCATCCCGCGCAACGAACTCGACGACCTGAAACAGCAGGCCACCCAGCAACAACTCGACCTGACGGCCGCCCGCGCTGAGCTGCAACAGGCAGTTGAACAAGGCCAGGGCGAATACCGGCAGATCGCCGATATGGAGCTGACCAACGCCACGGTGAAATATGAAGCCCTGCGCACCCTGCTCGATGGCAAGGAGGTCAAGGCACCGTTCTCCGGCATTGTGGTGCCGGCGCCGGGCAGTAACTCATCGACCCAGGGCGGCGGGAGCAATAGCGCGCCGGTGCAGGCCGGGAGCAAGGTCAGCCAGGGCCAGGTGCTGTTTGGACTGGCGAATATCGAGAAACTGAAAATCGTCGCCAAGGTGTCGGAGCTGGACATCAACCAGTTGCACCAAGGGCAAGCGGTGGAGGTGATGGGCGACGGGTTTGATGGGGAACGGCTGACGGGGTCGGTCAGCGTGGTCAGTGGCCTGGCAATTGCCAGCGACAGCCAGGGCAGCGCGCAGTTTCCGGTGACCCTGTCGATTCCCAAGCTGACCCCACAACAGTTGCAACGGGTAAGGTTGGGGATGAGTGCGCGGTTGACCATTGTGACCTACAACAATGACCAGGCGATTGTCGTACCGGCCCAGGCGATCAGTCGCGGGGATGGGGTGATGACGGTGGAATATCGGGCAGCGATGGATAAACCGGTGGAGCGGGTGACGGTGACCACCGGGCAGTCGACGGCCCAGGGGGTTGAAGTGTTTGGGTTGAAGCCTGGGTTTGTGAAGGTCGGTCCATGAACCCGACCTGCAGGAGCTGGCTTGCCTGCGATAGCAATCTCTCAGTTGATAAAGATGCAGCTGACCCACCGCTATCGCAGTCAAGCCAGCTCCCACATTAGATTCAGAGGTGTGCCAACCTCGCGGCCAGCGCCTTGGCCTGAATCGCGACATCCGTCACTGCGGTACTTTCCCACCACATCCCGCGCAACGGCGGGCCCATGGCAAACAGCCGCCGGCTGACATTCCCGTGGGCATCCAGCACCGCCCCCGACACATCCGCCGCAATCCCCAACGCCAACGGCCCGGGCTGAATCAGCCCGCGCTTGAGCAACTGCCTGGGCAACGGCCGGGCCACGCGCCGCCAGTCATATTCAATCCCGCTGGAGTTGATCAGCGCTGCCCCTGACACCTGCACCACATCCTGCTCTCCACGATGACGCAGGCGGATCGTCACCTCACCTTGCGAAGGTACCAGCCCCTTGTACGAAGCCGCCCGGATCCGCAGCCGCCCTTCCCCATGCAACCGCGTCACCAACTCGGCACTCAACGGCGGCGAACGGTGGTGGTGGCTTTCCCACCAGGGCCGCACATGCCGCACGAACTGACGTTTCTCGCCCTCGCTGGCCTGGCTCCACAACCGCCCGATGTTGGCACGCACGGTGTCCAGCGGCGCTTGCCAGTCAATCCCCTGCTCCAGCGCGAGCCGGCATTGGCGCCGCACCTCCCGCAGCAATTGCCGGGGGCTGCGCAGGCTGTGGTCTTCTCCCAGGAAGTCGACCCAGGCCGGCGGCTGCCGACGGACATGGGGCAACAGGCCGTGGCGCGAAAAAATCTCGATGGGCCCGCGATGGCCGGCCTGTTCCAGGGACACCACGGCGTCCACCATGGTCAGCCCGGAACCGATGATCAGCACGGTGGATTGGGGGTCCAGTTGGGTCATGGCCGGTACATCCCACGGGTCGACGGCAGCGGCATTCAAGCCGCTGGATTCGGTCTGTGGCGTGCGTGCCGCCGGGAACATGCCGGTGGCCAATACCGCACAGGCACCGCGCAGTTGCTGGCCGTCGCTCAAGGTCAGCCGTGTGGCGTGTTCATCCACCTCAAGGTCTGTCACCTCGGCGCGAATGTGCTCGACGGTCGACGCGGAAATCGCCTTGGCCTCGGCCAGCCGCTGCTGCGCGTACAGGCCAAAAATCCCGCGGGGCGGAAACAGTTCGCTGATGGGCACGTGCTGCTGGTCCGACTCGGGCCAGCCGCCGCCGGCGATGTAGGCGGTCAGCCACTGGGTCAGGTCATCGGCGTTGTCCGGGTCGACGCTCATGCGCGCGGCGTTGCCGTTCAAGGTGTGCCCAAGCTCTACCGCACTGTAGGCCTCGCCGCGCCCCAGTTCCTGGCGCGGCTCGATCACCAGGATCTGCCGCGTGCCCGGCAGGCGCAGCAACTGCACCGCCAGCATCGTCCCGCTCAGGCCGCCGCCGACAATCAGCACATCGGCGTTGCGAATGGCGCTCGTCGCCTGTCCGCGTTCGGTTTCACTCATGAAATTGCGCCCTTACTGTCTGCCTGAATGGTTGTGGTAAAAATCGCCCCGTGCAGTATCCAGCACATCGACCCGGGACGCCTAGTTCAGCCCGACTGCGGGAAGCCCAGGCTCTGGCCGCTAATCAGCCATTGCTCCAGCACCGTCGCCAGGCCGCCTTGCCAATGGGTGCTTTCCCCGCTCCACAATTCGGTCTTGCCCGAAGGCTGCCACCAGCGACAGAGCCGTTGTGAGGTGTCCACAGGGTCGATCCGTCGCACCATCGCCAACGTCTGGAACCCAGGGGCATACGCGTGGGTAGGCCGGATGCGCCACACTTGTTGCTGCAGGGCAGCGGGCTCGAGGTCATCCGCCAGGGTCAGGATCTGGCCACCGATCACCTGGGCGGCCAGGGCCAGCAGCAATAGGCCGGGTTCGAAGGCACCGCTGAGGGCCAGCCGCGACTGCTCGGTAAAGCCCTGCTGACGCAAGCCATCAGCCAGGCGCTCGACATCCCGCAACGCATCAATCCAGCGCCAGGCATACCACTGGCCGTCACGTTTGTGGCGCAGGGCGCTGTGCAAAGGGGTCACCTGTGCCCAATGGCGCAACTGCGCCAACGCCTCGGGCAACACCGTGACCCGTTCGGCGGGCCATTCCACATCCAACGCAAGTTCAAGTTCATGCACGCTCATAGGGTGATGCTCCTATTGGTGAAACAAGCATGCGGTGGTCCGCTGGCCGGATTTATGTGGGCGGCGGTGGGACGGCTCGACTCGCTCGCGAAACGGTGCGTCAGGCAACATCAATGCTGAATGTCAGTCCGCATTCGCGAGCAAGCCCGCTCCCACATTTGTTTTATGTACACCCGACAAATCACGATAGCTGGCCCCCGGATGGTTGTCCGCCAACCGCGCGCCGTCCCCAAACAATTTCTCCCGCAGGGTGCCCTGGGCATATTCGGTCTTGTATACGCCGCGCTTCTGCAACTCGGGCACCAGCAACTCGACCGCGTCGATAAAGGTCTCGTGGGTCAGTGCATAGGCCAGGTTGAAGCCGTCCACATCGGTCTCTTCAACCCATTCCTGCAACAGATCGGCCACGGTTTCCGGGCCGCCGACGAACAACGGGCCGAAGCCGCCGATGCCGACCCAGTCTGCCAGTTCATTCGGGGTCCAGACCTTGTTCGGGTCGGCAGTGGAGAAGGCTTCCACCGCCGATTGAATGGCGTTGGTATGCACATGCTTGAGGGGTTCATCGGGCTTGAACTGGCTGAAGTCGATGCCGGTCCAGCCGGAGATCAGGGCCATCGCGCCTTCGTAGCTGACGTAGGATTTGTATTCGTCGAATTTGGCCTTGGCCTTGGCATCGGTCTCGCCAACGATCACCGTCTGCAGGTTGAAGATCAGGATTTTCTTCGGATCACGGCCTGCCTCAGCCGCACGCCGACGGATGTCAGCGACGGTTTTCTTCAGCAGCACTTTCGACGGTGCGGCAACGAACACGCATTCGGCCTGTTCGGCGGCGAACTGTTTGCCACGGCTCGACGCCCCGGCCTGGTACAGCACCGGCGTGCGTTGTGGCGACGGTTCGCACAGGTGAATGCCGGGCACCTGGAAGTGTTTGCCGACGTGGCGGATCTCGTGGATCTTGCTCGGGTCGCTGAAGATCCGCCGTTCGCGGTCGCGTAACACCGCGCCCTCTTCCCAGCTGCCTTCCCAGAGCTTGTAGCAAACCTCCAGGTATTCCTCGGCGTAGTCGTAGCGCGCATCGTGTTCGGTCTGGGCTTTCTGGCCGAGGTTCTTCGCGCCGCTTTCCAGGTACGAGGTGACGATGTTCCAGCCGACGCGGCCCTTGGTCAGGTGGTCGAGGGTGGAAAGGCGCCGGGCGAACGGGTACGGGTGTTCGAAGGACAGTGAAGCGGTGAGGCCAAAACCCAGGTGTTCGGTGACCAGCGCCATGGGTGCGATCAGCGACAGCGGGTCGTTGACCGGCACCTGGGTCGCCTGGCGAATCGCTGCGTCACCGTTGCCGTTATAGACGTCGTAGATGCCCAGCACGTCGGCGATGAACAGGCCGTCGAACTTGCCGCGCTCGAGAATTTTTGCCAGGTCGGTCCAGTATTCCAGGTCCTTGTACTGCCATGAGCGGTCACGCGGGTGGGCCCACAGACCCGGCGACTGGTGGCCGACACAGTTCATGTCGAAGGCATTCAAACGGATTTCACGAGGCATTAAACGTTACTCCGGGGGGCGACACCGTTGAGGTGGTAGTTGCCGACAATCTGGTATTTCCAGCGCAGGGGATCATCAAGGGTCGGCGGCAGCGCAGTACGCTGGCCGGTGAGTTCGAATTCGGCGTTGCTGACAGCGATGAGGGCCTCGGCAGCCGCTATCTGGGCTTCTGTGAGGGCCACCGGGCCTGGGTGGGTTTCGGCACGCTCAAACAAAGCAGCCGCTACCTCCACGCGAATCTGCAAATCGCCAAAGCGGCTGATCACGTAGGGGTCATCACTTTTCTCGACAAAGCGCCGGGTGCTTTCCAGCAGTTGGCGCGCCTGATTCAGTGCGGTCATGGATGCAGCTCCTCAGTTCCAGGCATGGCGTGCGGGCTTGACGCCGTTGAGCACGAAGTTGCCGATCAGGTGGTATTTCCAGCGGGCCGGGTCGTGCAGGGTGTGGGTACGCGCGTTGCGCCAGAAGCGGTCGAGGTTGTGCTTGCCGGACACCGAGCGGGTGCCGGCCAGTTCGAAGAGTTTGCTGCTGGCGAGCAAGGCGGTTTCCGCCGACAGCACTTTGGCCTGGGCGACGACCAACGAGGCATTGGCCACGGTGTCTTCGTTGGGGTTGGCCAGGGCCTGGTCGACGGCAATGCCGGCCTTGGCGAGGATCGCTTCGGTGCCGTGGACCCGCCATTCCAGGTCGCCGATGGCGGCGATGGTGAACGGGTCTTGCCAGCCGTGATCCTGCTGGCTGTCGATCCAGGGCCGGGCCTGGCGTGCATGAATCTTGGCTTGTTCCAGGGCCCCGAGGGCGATGCCGGTGTCGACGGCCGCCTGGATGATCTGCGAAATCGGGCCGTTGGCGGTGGGTTGGTCGAAGGCCTGGTGCGCGGGGATCACCGCACTCAGCGGCACCTTCACACCGTCGAGGGTCACGCCGCCGCTGGCGGTGGTGCGCTGGCCGAAGCCGTCCCAGCTGTCGATCACTTGCAGGCCCGGCGCGTCCCGTTCGACAAAGGCGATGAACGCCTGGTCCTTTTCGTTGACGCCCACCGTCGGCACGATATGGGCGAACAGTGCGCCGGTGCAGTAGAACTTCTCGCCGTTGATGTACGCACTGTCGCCGTCAAAGCGCACTTGTGTGTCAAACGTGCCGGCGTTCTTGCTCTTGGCTTCGGAGAAGGCATTGCCGAACCGATAGCCCAGCAGGACCTTGGCGAAGTAGTGCTGCTTTTGCTCCTCGCTGGCGGTTTGCAGGAGGATGTCGACGACGCCCAGGTGGTTCTGCGGAATCTGCCCCAGGGACGGGTCGGCGGCGGAGATCAGCTTGATCACCTCGGCCACCGTCACATAGGACACTCCCGCGCCGCCGTAGGCCTTGGGAATGGTGATGCCCCACAGGCCACTGGCAGAGAATTCGTCCAGCTCGGCCACCGGCAGGCGTCGCTCGCGGTCGCGCACGCCGGCGTCCACGGCAAAACGCTTGGCCAACTCGGTGGCAACCGCAATGGCCTCGGCGTCCGAACGGATGATGTGGGCAGGTTGTAGGGGTTGGGCTGACATGGGCCGACTCCAGGCTCCAGAGAGATACTGGAGTGATTGCAGGAGTCGTGCCCGAATGCAATGTGCAATGAAATCAGCGGGTTGCCGGTATATCAGGGAAGTCGTTGGCGGTTCAAAACAGCAAAGTGTCCAACCACTGTTGCACTGCCAACAGTTAAATCACCACGTTGCGCACAAACCGCACCGCCACGTCGCCGTCATTGCGATAGGCGTGAAGGTAGCGGCTGGCGAACATCAGGAACTCACCGGTGGCGACGTTTTTTTCCTCATCCCCCAGCACCAGCGTCAGGGTGCCTTCGAACACAAACAACTGCACGCTCCAACCCTCGGGGTCCGGTTCAGGCATGTAGCGATCGCCGGGCTCCAGGCGCATCTCCCATAGTTCCACTTCGCGACGCGCGGTGGCCTTGGCCAGCAGCACGGCTTTGCTGCCGGGGATGTCACCGGCCCAGGCCAGTTCGTTGATACGGCTGTGATCAGCGGCATCCGGGGCCTGGATCAAGTCGCTGAAGGCCACGTCCAGGGCTTCGGCCACCCGGTCGAGGGTCGACAGGCTGACGTTTTTCTCCCCCGCCTCGATTGCCACCAGCATGCGCCGGCTGACGCCGGATTTTTCGGACAGCGCCGTCTGGCTCAACTCAGCCGCATGGCGCAGGCGCCGAACGTTCTGGCTGACGTGTTGCAGGACCGAGGCCCGTTGCGGATTTTCTTTGTGCACTATATTGCTCACAGGGTGGGGTTGCGCAGTATACTGCCCAGCTTGCGGCGCATTGTGCGGTCCGCGCCCTTCCTGTGCAAGACCGAGCCGCCATGACCACCTCCCCATTGTTTTCCCGTTTCAGCAAAGCCGAATGTGTATTGGTGGTGATCACCATGTTTTGGGGCGGCACCTTTTTGCTGGTGCAGCACGCCATGGCGGTCAGCGGCCCGATGTTTTTCGTCGGCCTGCGTTTTGCTGCAGCGGCGCTCATCGTCGGGGCGTTCTCATTCCGCAGCCTGCGGAACCTGACGCTGTTTGAATTGAAGGCTGGCTGCTTTATCGGTGTGGCGATCATGTTCGGCTACGGTTTGCAGACCATTGGCTTGCAGACGATCCTGAGCAGCCAGTCGGCATTTATTACTGCGCTGTATGTGCCATTCGTGCCGCTGCTGCAATGGCTGGTACTGGGACGGCGGCCGGGGTTGATGCCGAGCATCGGCATCATGCTCGCGTTTACCGGGCTGATGCTGCTGACCGGCCCGGCCGGGGCATCATTGAATTTCAGCCCCGGTGAAATCGCCACGTTGATCGGTGCGGTAGCGATTGCCGCCGAGATCATCCTGATCAGCGCCTTTGCCGGGCAGGTGGATGTACGCCGGGTAACGGTGGTGCAACTGGCCACGGCGTCGGTGCTGTCGTTCCTGATGGTGGTGCCGATGGGCGAGGCGCTGCCGGGGTTTTCCTGGTTGCTGCTGTTCAGCGCGGTGGGCCTGGGGCTGACCAGCGCGGTGATTCAGGTGGCGATGAACTGGGCGCAGAAAAGCGTCTCGCCGACTCGCGCCACGCTGATTTATGCCGGGGAGCCGGTGTGGGCCGGCGTAGTCGGGCGGATTGCCGGGGAGCGCTTCCCGCCGATTGCCATGGTGGGCGCGGCGTTGATCGTGGCGGCGGTGATTGTCAGTGAGATGAAAACCCGCCGGCAGCGGCTCGCCGAGCCCCAGGCCGAACTGGAACATGAAAACCAGGGTTAAGCGGCCTCAGAGGCGCAACTCACCGTCCAGGTTGATGGCCTGCAGGAACGCCTCGTCATGGGACACCACGATCAGCGCGCCCTGGTACTGATTGAGCATTTGCTCCAGGGCAATCCGGCTGGGCAAATCCAGATGGTTGTCGGGTTCGTCCAGCAACAACAATTGAAGCGGATGCTCGGCGTAGAGCTGTGCGGCCAGGGCAATTTTCAGACGCTCGCCGCCGCTCAGTTGGCAGGTGTCGAGCATCGCGCGGTCAGCATCAATGCCCATTTGCGCCAGCCGTGTACGCGCTTCGCTTTGCGCCAGTAGCGGATTACTTTCGTAAAGCCATTGCACCGCCGTGCGCTCGGGGTGCTCCAGCCCGGCGTGTTGGTCCAGCCAGCCGATATGGCAACTGCGCGCCAACTCACCGGCAGCCACCGGCAACTGGCCGGCAATCACCCGCAGCAGGGTCGACTTGCCACTGCCATTGGCTCCCAGGATCGCCATGCGCGTCGGGCCGGTCAGGGTGAGATTGATCGGCGCCGGGCTGCCAAACGGCAACACCACGTCGTTCAACTGCAGCACCAGCTTGCCCTGGGGCACCACGCTTTCCGGCGACAGCATCATGCGCTGGATCTCGGGCGCACACCGCGCACGCGCCTCGGCGATCCGCTGCTGTTGCTGCTCACGCGCCAGCTGCTGATTGAGGCGCAACTTGCCCTGGCTGTTTTCACTGCGCTCTTTCTGGGCGTTGGTGATCAGTTTGCTCTGGTTGCCATCCCGGGCCTGGCGGTCGCCCCGGGCATTGCGGCGCTGCTGACGCTCCATCTGGATAACCGCTTCACGCTGCTCACGTTTGGCGTGCGCGCGCTCCCCCTGCAACGCCGACTGGAACGCCTGCTGCTCCTGCTCTCGTGTCGCCGCATAGTGGCTGTAATTACCGCCGTACACCGCCAAGCCCTTGGGCGACAGTTCGACAATCTCGCCCATGTGCTCCAGCAACCCGCGATCATGGCTGATCAGCACCAGGCCGCCGGACCAGCGATCAATCTGCTGGGCAAGCTTGTGCTGCTGATCGATGTCCAGGTGGTTGCTGGGCTCATCGAGGATCAACCAGTCTGCCCTCGACAACCAGGCGCCCAGCAAAGCGACGCGCTGGCGTTCGCCGCCACTGAGGGCCGCGGTTGGCGAGTCGGCAGTCAAGTGCCCCAGGCCGATTTGCTCCAGGGCCGCCGCCAGTCGAGGCGCTCAATCCCATTGATCAACGGCCAGTGCATGGTCCTGTTCGTCCACGCTGCCCTCGGCGATGCGCGCCAACGCCGCCAGCACTTGGTCGACACCTGCCAGCGCCGCCACGCTGGAATAGCGTTCGGGCTCCAATAGTTGCGTCACCGCGTACACACTGCCCTCGCGGCGCACATGCCCGCGGGTGGGCTGCAGGGTGCCCGCGAGCATTGCGCCCAGCAAGGACTTGCCCGTCCCGTTGGCCCCCACGAGGCCGGTCGCCCGGGCGCTGAAGGCATGGTTCAGATTGTCGAACAGGCTGCGTCCATCCGGCAGGCTGCAGGCGACATGGTCAAGGTGGAGCAATCGCTGGGTCATCACACGTCCTTATGCAACAGGCTGAAAAAAACCTTTAAACAGCATACCTGCCCTGGATACGGGCATTGAAACAATGCCAAACAGCCTTTTTCAGCCTACCTTGTAGGATCCTGCCACATCTTGCCGTTTGGTGATCAAGATTCCGGCACGTATGATGCATCCCAAACTCCCGCAGATTAGAAGCCTATGTCCCTGATAGTTCTACTGCTTCTGCCTTTTATCGGCAGCTGTCTGGCGGCCTTGCTGCCGCACAACGCACGCAACACAGAGTCCCTGCTGGCCGGCCTTGTGGCCCTGGTCGGGACGGTTCAAGTCGCCCTGCTCTACCCCCAGATCGCCCACGGTGGCGTGATACGTGAAGAATTCATGTGGTTGCCCAGCCTCGGGCTGAACTTCGTATTGCGCATGGACGGTTTTGCCTGGTTGTTCTCGATGCTGGTGCTGGGCATCGGGACCCTGGTGTCGCTGTACGCCCGGTATTACATGTCGCCGGAAGACCCGGTGCCGCGCTTCTTCGCGTTTTTCCTGGCCTTCATGGGTGCGATGCTCGGCCTGGTGATCTCCGGCAACCTGATCCAGATCGTGTTTTTCTGGGAACTCACCAGCCTGTTCTCGTTCCTGCTGATCGGCTACTGGCACCACCGCGCCGATGCCCGGCGTGGCGCCTATATGGCGCTGATGGTCACCGGCGCAGGCGGCTTGTGCCTGCTGGCGGGGGTGATGCTGCTCGGGCATATCGTGGGCAGCTACGACCTGGACCAGGTCCTGGCTGCCGGTGATCAGATCCGTGCCCATTCGTTGTACCCGATCATGCTCGCCCTGGTGCTGATCGGCGCCCTGAGCAAAAGCGCGCAATTCCCCTTCCACTTCTGGCTGCCCCACGCCATGGCTGCACCGACGCCGGTGTCGGCCTACCTGCACTCGGCAACGATGGTGAAGGCCGGCGTGTTCCTGCTGGCCCGCCTGTGGCCGTCGCTGTCCGGCAGCGAAGAGTGGTTCTGGATTGTCGGCGGTGCCGGTGCCATTACCCTGCTGCTCGGCGCTTATTGCGCCATGTTCCAGAACGACCTCAAAGGCCTGCTGGCCTACTCCACCATCAGCCACCTCGGGCTGATCACCTTGCTGCTGGGCCTCAACAGCCCGCTGGCCGCTGTCGCCGCCGTATTCCATATCCTTAACCACGCCACTTTCAAGGCGTCGCTGTTCATGGCGGCGGGGATCATCGACCACGAAAGCGGCACCCGTGACATCCGCAAGCTCAGCGGCCTGTTCAAGCTGATTCCGTTTACCGCCACCCTGGCGATGGTCGCCAGTGCGTCCATGGCCGGCGTGCCGCTGCTCAACGGCTTCCTGTCCAAGGAAATGTTCTTCGCCGAAACCGTGTTTATCTCCGCCACTGCCTGGGTTGAAATCGCCCTGCCGGTCATCGCAACTATCGCCGGTACCTTCAGCGTGGCCTATGCCCTGCGCTTTACCGTGGATGTGTTCTTCGGCCCCAAGGCCACCAACCTGCCCCACACCCCGCACGAGCCGCCACGCTGGATGCGTGCGCCGGTGGAGTTGCTGGTGTTTACCTGCCTGCTGGTGGGGATTTTCCCCGCCCAGGTGGTCGGTTCGATCCTCGCCGCAGCGGCCCTGCCGGTGGTCGGCGGCGAACTGCCGGAATACAGCCTCGCCATCTGGCACGGCTGGAACGCGCCGATGATCATGAGCCTGGTGGCCATGTCCGGCGGCGTGGTGCTCTATCTGCTGCTGCGCAAGCAACTCAAGTTGGGCCGCTTCAAATACCCGCCGATCATCAGCTACTTCAATGGCAAGCGCGGCTTCGAGCGCTGCCTGGTGGTGATGATGCGCGGGGTGCGCAAGATCGAAAAACGCATCAGCACCAAACGCCTGCAAACCCAGCTGTTCCTGCTGGTGCTGGCGGCGGTGATCGCCGGGTTGATCCCGATGCTCTACAGCGGCATCAGTTGGGGCGACCGGCCGAAGATCCCGGGCTCCATCGTGTTCGTCACCCTGTGGCTGCTGGCAATCGCCTGCGCCCTGGGCGCCGCCTGGCAAGCCAAGTACCACCGGCTGGCAGCCCTGACCATGGTCAGCGTGTGCGGGATGGTGACCTGCGTGACCTTCGTCTGGTTCTCGGCGCCAGACCTGGCGCTGACGCAACTGGTGGTGGAAGTGGTCACCACCGTGCTGATCCTGCTGGGCCTGCGCTGGCTGCCACGGCGGATCGAAGAAGTTTCCCCACTGCCCAGCTCGCTGCGCAAGGCACGCATCCGCCGCCTGCGGGACTTCCTGCTGTCCACCGTGGTCGGTGGCGGCATGGCGCTGCTCTCCTACGCGATGCTGACCCGCCAGACGCCCAACGACATCTCCTCCTTCTACCTCAGCCGTGCCCTGCCAGAAGGCGGTGGCAGCAATGTGGTGAACGTGATGCTGGTGGACTTCCGGGGCTTCGACACGCTGGGAGAAATCACCGTGCTCGGCGCCGTGGCGCTGACCGTCTACGCCCTGCTGCGCCGCTTCCGCCCGTCGAAGGAAAGCATGGAACTGCCCGCGCAACAGCGCCAACTGGCACCCGACGTGGCCACCGACCTGATCAACCCGCGCCAGGCCAGCGACACCGCCCTGGGCTTCATGATGGTGCCGGCGGTGCTGGTGCGCCTGCTGCTGCCGATTGCGCTGGTTGTCTCGTTCTACCTGTTCATGCGTGGGCACAACCAACCGGGCGGCGGGTTTGTCGCCGGCCTGGTGATGTCCGTCGCGTTCATCCTGCAATACATGGTCGCCGGTACCCAGTGGGTCGAGGCACAGATGAGCCTGCGGCCGATGCGCTGGATGGGCTTTGGCTTGTTGTCGGCAACCCTGACCGGGCTGGGCGCACTGCTCGCCGGCTACCCGTTCCTCACCACGCACACCTGGCACTTCAGCCTGCCGGTGCTGGGGGACATCCACGTCGCCAGCGCGCTGTTCTTCGACGTCGGTGTGTACGCCATGGTGGTCGGCTCGACCTTGCTGATGCTCACCGCCCTCGGCCACCAATCGGTGCGCGCCCATAAACCCAGTAACCAGGCGAAAGCCGTTGCCAGCCCAGGAGGAGCCGCCTGATGGAAGAAGTCATCGCAATTGCCATTGGGGTCCTGGCGGCCTCCGGCGTCTGGCTGATCCTGCGGCCACGGACGTTCCAGGTGGTGATGGGCCTGTGCCTGCTCTCCTACGGGGTCAACCTGTTCATCTTCAGCATGGGCAGCCTGTTCATCGGCAAGGAGCCGATCATCAAGGATGGCGTGCCGCAAGACTTGCTCAACTACACCGATCCGCTGCCCCAGGCCCTGGTGCTGACGGCAATCGTGATCAGCTTCGCCATGACCGCACTGTTCCTGGTGGTGCTGCTGGCATCCCGGGGCCTGACCGGCACTGACCATGTGGACGGCCGGGAGCCCAAGGAATGACCTGGATGAATCAACTGATCATCGCGCCGATCCTGCTGCCGTTGCTGACCGCCGCGCTGATGCTGATGCTCGGAGAGAAGCACCGCCCGCTCAAGGCGCGGATCAACCTGTTCTCCAGCATGGTGGGCCTGGGCATCGCTGTGCTGTTGCTGTACTGGACCCAGAAAGGCGGCCCCGGCTCCATCGGTGTGTACCTGCCGGGCAACTGGCAGGTGCCGTTCGGCATCGTGCTGGTGGTGGACCAACTCTCGGCGATGATGCTGGTGCTCACCGGGATCATTGGCGTCAGCGCCCTGCTGTTCGCCATGGCCCGTTGGGATCGGGCCGGCACCAGTTTCCATGCGCTGTTCCAGATTCAGCTGATGGGCCTGTATGGCGCCTTTCTGACCGCCGACCTGTTCAACCTGTTCGTATTTTTCGAAGTGCTGCTGGCGGCCTCCTACGGCCTGATGCTCCACGGTTCCGGCCGGGCGCGGGTGTCGGCGGGGCTGCATTACATCTCGATCAACCTGCTGGCCTCGACCTTGTTCCTGATTGGCGCGGCGCTGATCTATGGCGTCACCGGTACCCTGAACTTTGCCGATCTGGCACTGAAAATCCCCCTGGTGCCGGAAGCCGATCGCGGCCTGCTGCATGCCGGTGCGGGCATCCTCGCCGTCGCCTTCCTGGCCAAGGCCGGGATCTGGCCGCTGAACTTCTGGCTGGCGCCTGCCTACTCCTCGGCCAGTGCGCCAGTGGCGGCGATGTTTGCGATCATGACCAAGGTCGGCGTGTACACCGTGCTGCGTCTGTGGAACCTGCTGTTCTCCGGCCAGGCGGGTGCCTCGGCGCTGTTCGGTGGCGACTGGCTGATCTACGGCGGCATGGCGACCATCGTCTGCGCGGCGCTGGCGATGATTGCCGCGCAACGCCTGGAACGCATGGCCAGCCTGAGCATTCTGGTGTCCGCCGGGATCCTGCTGTCGGCGGTGGGTTTTGCCCAGCCAAGCCTGACCGCCGGGGCGCTGTTTTATCTGGTCAGCTCCACCCTGGCGCTGAGTGCGCTGTTCCTGCTGGCCGAATTGATCGAGCGTTCGCGCTCGGCCAACGACATGCCCCTGGACGACGAAATCGAAGCCCTGCCCAAGGCCATGGAATCCCTGCATCCACCGCCCGGCACCAACCTCGACGATGAACAGAAAGCCGTGGTCGGCCAGGTGATTCCCTGGACGGTGGCGTTCCTCGGCCTGAGTTTTATCGCCTGCGCCCTGCTGATCATCGGCATGCCGCCGCTGTCCGGGTTTATCGGCAAGCTCAGCCTGCTCAGCGCCTTGATCAACCCGTTGGGCCTGGGCAATGCCATCGACGAACCGGTGCGTCCGGCCGCCTGGGGCCTGGTGGCACTGCTGATCTTCTCCGGCCTGGCTTCGCTAATCGCCTTCGCCCGCCTCGGCATCCAGCGCTTCTGGACCCCGGAAGAACGTCCATCGCCGCTGCTGCGCCGCTTCGAATGCGTGCCGATTTTCTTCCTGCTGGGCCTGAGCATCGCCCTGACGTTCAAGGCCGAGCCGCTGATGCGCTATACCCAGGCGGCCGCCGAGAGCCTGAACAACCCGGAACACTATGTGATGGCGGTCATGGCGACGCGTCCGGTGCCGAGCCCTGAAGCCAAGGCCGCCGCCCTGGAGGTGCAGCCATGAAGCGCCTGTTCCCTGCCCCGTGGCTGTCATTGGCATTGTGGTTGTTGTGGCTGGTGCTGAACCTGTCCGTCAGCCCCGGCAACCTGCTGCTGGGGGCAATCCTCGGCTTTGCCGCACCGCTGATGATGGCGCCGTTGCGCCCGCTGCCGATCCGCATCCGCCGCCCGGGGGTGATCATCCGTTTGTTCTTCCTGGTGGGACGTGACGTGATCATCTCTAACCTCGCCGTGGCCTGGGGCATCCTGACCTGCGGCTCGCGCCCACCGCGTTCGCGCTTTATCAAGATCCCCCTGGACCTGCGGGATGCCAACGGCCTGGCCGTGCTGGCGATGATCACCAGCGTGACGCCGGGCACCGTATGGTCGGAACTGGCCCTGGACCGCAGCGTCCTGCTGATCCACGTGTTCGACCTGGATGACGAAGCGCAGTTTATCGAGCACTTCAAACACGCCTACGAACGGCCCCTGATGGAGATCTTCGAATGAGCGCCCTGCTCTCCAATGCGATCCTGTTCAGCCTGTTCCTGTTCTCCCTGGCCATGGTGCTGACCCTGGTGCGCCTGTTCAAAGGCCCGTCGGCCCAGGACCGGGTGCTGGCGCTGGATTACCTGTACATCCTGGCCATGCTGATGATGCTGGTGCTGGGTATTCGGTATGCCAGTGACACGTATTTTGAAGCGGCGCTGTTGATTGCGCTGTTTGGCTTTGTGGGGTCATTTGCCCTGGCGAAATTCCTGCTGCGTGGGGAGGTGATCGAATGATCAATGTCGACGTGTTGCCGCTGTGGGTTGAAGTGATCGTCGCGGTATTGTTGGTGCTTAGCAGCCTGTTTGCGCTGATTGGGGCGATTGGGTTGTTGCGGATGAAAGACTTCTTCCAGCGCATGCACCCGCCGGCGTTGGCTTCGACCTTGGGCGCCTGGTGTGTGGCGCTGGCCTCGATCATCTACTTTTCGGTGCTCAAGTCCGGGCCGGTGTTGCACGGTTGGTTGATCCCGATCCTGCTGTCGATCACAGTGCCGGTGACGACGTTGCTGCTGGCACGCACCGCGTTGTTCCGCAAGCGCATGGCCGGGGATGATGTGCCGGCTGAAGTCAGCAGCCGTCGCACTGACAGCGGCAGCTGATCCCCACAGGCGCCGCAGTGGTGAAATTCGTTCTCCAATAGAATCCATAAAATAGAACCTCAATCGCTAATCCCGGTATCGGGATCACTTTATGAGGTTCTCCCCCATGGCATTCACTCCCCTTGTCCAGGCCCATCTCGACGCGTGGGTTGCCTGCGCCGCTGACTTCGGCCCATTTCTCACGGGCCAGGAAACCACCCTCACCCTCAATGAGCAGCGCAAGGCTTATGAGCAGGTGCTTTGTTCCCATCCGATTCCCGCCGGTGTCAGCTTTTGTGACGTCGATATGGGTGGCGTACCGGGCATGATGGTCGTGCCGGATGGGTTTGAGGGTGACCGGGTGCTGCTTTACATCCACGGCGGTGGTTATGTCGGCGGCAGCCCGCGGGGCTACCTGGGCCTTGCTGGCCACTTCGCAAAACTGCTGGGTGCAAAAGTCTACCTGCCCGACTACCGCCTGGCGCCCGAGCATCCGTTCCCCGTACCTATTGATGACACGTTGCAGGCTTATCGCTGGCTGCTCGACCAGGGCAATGACCCCAGGTCCATCGTGTTCTCGGGCGATTCGGCCGGCGGCGCAATGGTGGTGTCGGTGATGGTCAAGGCCCGCAACGCAGGCCTGCCACTGCCCGCCGGGGGCGCCGCCTTGTCGCCGTGGGCCAACCTGGAACACACCGGCGCCTCCATCGACAACCGTGACGGCCTCGACCCGCAAGCCTCCCGCCTGGGGCTGACGCTGCTTGCAAAAGCGTTTCTCAACGGCGCGCTGCCGAATGATCCCGATGCATCGCCGGTGTTCGCGGACGTCCGGGGATTGCCGCCCATTCTGGTGCAGATCGGCGAAAACGAAGTCATGCTCAGCGACGCCATGCGCCTGGCCACCCACCTGGGGGAAAACCGGGTACGCGTGTCGCTGGAGGTTTGGCCCGGGATGTTTCATGTCTGGCATTTGTTTGCGGCAATCTTGCCCGAAGGCATGCAGGCCGTGGCGAATGCGGCGTTGTTTCTGGACCAGGCAATACGTGGCAGCCGTAGCGCTTGAGGGGTTGCCCAGAGCGCGGGAAAGGCAGCGCTCCTGCCGATAACTATCTGTCACCTGGGACCCCACCGCCCCACCTACCTTTATCGGACAACGTATCCCGATACAGGTAATGATCATGTATACCCATTCCGATGCACTGACCACGCTGTTTGATTTGCTCAACTCGCTGAATGCGCTGATTTCACATTTGACGAGCCAGCAACAGGCAGCCAAGCAGCGGGGTCTCGAGTTGTATCAACTCGGTGAATTCGAAGAGTGCGAAACCCATTTGACCATCTCCGCCTCGGCCGGCGATGCGCCGTCCCAATACGCCCTGGGCGAAGCCATCCGGCGCCGGGTCGGCAGTGTCGACCCCGAGGCCCAGGCGTGGTACCGCCTGGCCGCCGCCCAGGATCATGTGTACGCCCTGATGCGCCTGGGTGGCGAAACCAACCTGGCCAAGGCCAAGGCCCTCGCCCAGGCAGGTGCCGATGCTGGCGACGGCGCAGCGATGCTGCAGCTGTATGAACTGACCAAAGATCGCTCGTGGCTGAGAAAGGCAGGTGATGCCGGCTGCGCCGAGGCCTATTACATTGCGGCGCTGTTGTACGACAAAAACCCGGAGGCCAGTGACAACCGCGACTCCATGCTCAGGTATGCGGCCTTCAAGGGCTTCCCGCAAGCGATGAAGTGGCTGGCCAACATGCAGACCTACTACCGCAACCTCTCCTACCAGCGCATACACCTGGAAAAACGGCTGGCGCTGAATGACCTTGATGGCGTCATGACCTATGCCGGTGCGCTCGGCGGGTTCGATATCGATGAAAGTGGCACCAACCGCTATCACTACCCCGAGAACAAAATCCACGCCTATGGGCTCTACTGGCTGGTCATGGACAGTACCCGGCAAAACCCACGGCACGCCGATGCCGCAGGCTACCTGCAACAACTGGCCAGCGCGCTGACTGCCGAAGAAATGGAAACAGCCAAGGCGTATGGCCGCCAGTGGAAAACCGAGCACCCGGCGCTGTCGGAGTTCAGGTTGACCTACAGCGACCTGAAATGACCGGCGTCTGATGAAGGATTCGAGAGCACATCCGGCAGTTAAAGATTAATTAATCCAAAAACAGCTTGGCTAAGTATTTCCAGGCTGGTACGGTTTAGTGGATTATTTAATCCACTAAACCTCAGGCCTCCCCCATGACAGCTCACACCCCTCGCTTCAACCACAAAGTCGCCCTGGTCACCGGCGGTTCCCGCGGTATCGGCGAAGCGATTGTCCGCCGGCTTGCAGCTGAAGGTGCAGCGGTCGCGTTTACCTATTCCTCCTCTGCCGACAAGGCGCAAGCGCTGGTTGGCCTGATCGAAAGCAAGGGCGGAAAAGCCTTGGCGATTCAGGCCGACAGCGCCGATGTGGCGGCAATAGATCGGGCGGTCGCGGCCACTGTCGAGCACTTCGGCGCCTTGAATATCCTGGTCAACAACGCCGGGATCCTGCTGATGGGCACCGTCGACACCTTCAGCCTGGAAGACTTCGACCGAATGTTTGCGGTCAATGTGCGGGCCACGTTTGCGGCGGCCAAGGCCAGCTCGGCGGTGATGCACACGGGTGACCGAATAATCACCGTCGGCAGCGTGGTCGCCCAACGTTCGGGCTTCCCGGGCTCCAGCGTCTATAGCATGACGAAGTCGGCGATCGCCGGTATGATCCGCGGCCTGGCGATTGATTTCGCGCCGCGCGGCATCACCGTCAACAACGTGCAGCCGGGCCCCACCAGCACCGACATGAACCCGGCAGACGGGCCCCATGCGGACATGATCAAAAGCCTGATCCCCTTGGGCCGCGTGGGCACCGCCGACGATGTTGCCGGCATGGTTGCTTATCTCGCGTCCGAAGAAGCGGCATTTGTCACCGGCGCAAGCATGACCATCGATGGCGGCTACCTGGCCTGAGCCTTCACCTGCATTTTCCCCCGAGGTAACCATGGCAAGACCCAGAGCATTCGACCGCGACCAGGTGCTGCGCGAGGCCATCCGGGTTTTCTGCGACAAGGGTTTTGCCGCGGCCTCGACTGAAGAACTGATGCAGGCCATGGGACTGAGCCGCCAGAGCATGTACAACACCTTTGGCGACAAACGTCAGTTGTACCTGCTGGCGATGGCCGAGTATCAGCGCACCGGCGTCGACGACTTGATCGAGCGCCTGAACCAGGGCCCGACCCCGCTGCAGGCACTGCACGACACCCTGCAATCCTTCGCCACCCGCGCCCTGCGGGAAGGAACGGCGGGTTGCATGGGCGTCAATGCCATCTGCGAGTTCGGCCTGGAAGATGATGAGATCAATCAACTCACCGCCCACAGCGCCGAACGCTTGCGCAATGCATTCGAACAGACGCTGGAGCGTGCGCAGGAACAAGGCGAATTGACCGTCGGCACCGATCTCTCGGGCGCGTGTGATTTTCTGATGGCCACCCTCAGCGGCATGAAAGTCGCCAGCAAGGGCGGCGCCACCACTGAGCAGCTGGAGCGCATTGCGGGGTTTGCACTGCGGGCGCTGAGCGCAAACGCGTGATCAGCCCACTACAGGATCGGCGCGCCAAATCGGCCCAGTCGTGGCATCCAGTGGTCCAGGATCTGCGCTGACGCCAGGATATGGTGCGCATGCCCGATCAACAGCCGACGCGGCACAAACCCGATATAACGGGAGTCATCGCTGTTATCGCGATTGTCGCCCAGCATGAAGTAACTGTCGGCAGGCACCACCACCGGGCCGAAATCGCGCAGCGCCCGTACTGTCGGCATGAACTGCACCGTGCGCTGGCTGCTGTTCGCACGCTCAGTCACCTTGATACCCGGAACTGTTTGGCCAGGCGCGATGGGCTCGCTGATGTCCTGCCCATTACTGTAGGTGGCCGGCGTACCGTTGACCCACAACACCTCGTCGCGCATTTCCAGGGTATCGCCGGGGATACCGACAATGCGTTTGATCAAGCGCGTGCCGTCCTTGGGCGAAGAGAACGTGACGACATCTCCGCGCTGGGGGTTATCCAGTCTCGCCAGGGAAATATCGGTGAGGGGCAATTTGAGGTCGTACGCGACGCGGTTGACCAGCACCACATCGCCCTCAAGTAACGTCGGGCGCATGGAACCGGACGGGATGGGATTCCAGTCAGCCAGGGAGGTGCGGAAAACCCCGAAGCACAGCCAGAAAATGATCGCGTAACGGTAGCGGATTAACCAACGGCGCATAGATCCTCGCAATACGAAAAGGCACACCGGCTTGCGCCGGGTACCCACGGTGATTTTTGGCAATGCTCGCTTATTGCATCGGAAGATTAAATTAACATTAGCGTTGCCGACCCATGACAGTCGATATTTTCAAGCACACAGAAAAGGAGTTTCACGCCCCATGGATAGCAAATGTTCGGTCTTTATCGCAGCCAGCGTCGACGGCTTTATTGCCAGGCCAGACGGTGATATCGAGTGGCTTCATCGCCCTGAGTACGAAGGCGCCGAATTGAACGGCGTGACCTATGAACACTTCATCGCCAGCGTGGATGCGCTGGTGATGGGCCGCAAGACCCTGGAAAAAGTGTTGTCCTTTCCGGAGTGGCCCTATGAGGGCACGCCGGTCATAGCACTCTCTCACCAATCGGTTGAGCTACCTGCAGCTTTGAAGGGCAAGGTTGAGGTGGTGAGCCAGGATGTCACCAGCCTCGTGGCAGCGTTGGCCGAGCGCGGGATGAAACACCTGTATATCGACGGAGGCCAGACGATTCAGCAGTTTCTTGAGGCGGGTTTGATCGACGAGATGATCATCACGCGTATTCCGGTTGTGCTGGGCCAGGGGATCCCCTTGTTCAGCCAGTTGGGTGGCGAGCATGAGCTTCGGCATATCGGCACGTATGCGTCGGATAATGGGTTTGTTCAAAGCCGGTATGAGGTCGGTGGCAAGCGCTGATGCTCATTGAGTAATTGGGTTAAATCGAGGTGTCTGTATTGCAGGCAAGCCAGCTCCCACATTAAGCAGCTATGCGCTTGATCCTGAACCGGCCTGATCTGTCCTTGAATGTGTCAACTATGTCCCCGCACAGGCGTCCGGCCCGTGGTCCGCTGCAAGCGCGGTCGCCATAGCAGCCAATACCCGAATAACGGATAGACAGGCCAAAAAAAACGCCCCGAACCAGTCGGGGCGTTTTTTATTCAGCATTCACTCATCAAGCCTGATCAGCCAACCGCCACGTCGTACCGCCCTTCCCGTCTTCCAACACCACACCCATCGCGGTCAGTTGGTCACGGATACGGTCAGACTCCGCCCAGTCCTTGTTGGCCCGGGCAGTCAAACGTGCCTGGATCAGCGCATCAACTTCAGCGGCATCCACACGCCCTTCAGCGCCCGCCTGCAGGAAGTCATCGGCTTCCATCTGCAATACGCCCAGCACGCTCGCCAGCTCTTTCAAACGTGCGGCAAGCCCCGCCGCTGCGTCGAGATCGCTCTCGCGCAGGCGGTTGATCTCACGCACCATTTCAAACAGCACCGCGCAGGCCTCAGGCGTACCGAAGTCGTCGTTCATCACTTCGGTGAACCGCGCAACAAACGCTTCGCCGCCCGCAGGCGCCACGGAGGGCAGGCCTTTCAACGCGTGGTAGAAACGCTCCAGGGCGCCCTTGGCGTCCTTGAGGTTGTCTTCCGAGTAGTTGATCGCGCTGCGGTAATGGCTCGACACCAACAGGTAGCGCACCACTTCCGGGTGGTACTTTTCCAGCACGTCGCGAATGGTGAAGAAGTTGTTCAAGGACTTGGACATCTTCTCGCCATTGATGCGAATCATGCCGCAGTGCATCCACGCGTTGGCGTAGGTCTTGCCGGTGGCCGCTTCGCTTTGGGCGATTTCGTTTTCGTGGTGCGGGAACTCAAGGTCGCTGCCGCCGCCATGAATGTCGAAGGTCTCCCCCAGGCAGCAGGTGGACATCACCGAGCATTCGATGTGCCAGCCCGGGCGCCCGGCGCCCCATGGCGACTCCCAGCTCGGCTCGCCGGGCTTGGTGCCTTTCCACAGCACGAAGTCCAGCGGGTCTTGCTTGGCTTCGTCGACTTCGATCCGCGCACCGATGCGCAGGTCTTCGATTTTCTTGCGCGACAGCTTGCCGTAGCCCATGAACTTGGCGACGCGGTAGTACACGTCGCCATTGCCCGGGGCGTAGGCGTAACCCTTGTCGATCAGGGTCTGGATCATCGCGTGCATGCCCGGGATATGGTCCGTGGCGCGCGGTTCCATGTCCGGCTTGAGGATGTTGAGGCGTGCCTCGTCCTCGTGCATCGCAGCAATCATGCGCTCGGTCAGCGCGTCGAACGACTCGCCGTTTTCGTTGGCGCGATTGATGATCTTGTCGTCGATGTCGGTGATGTTGCGCACATACGTCAGGTCATAACCGCTGAAACGCAACCAGCGGGTCACCAGGTCGAAGGCAACCATGCTGCGGCCGTGGCCGATGTGGCAGTAGTCGTACACGGTCATGCCGCACACGTACATGCGCACCTTGTTGCCATCCAGCGGCTTGAAGACTTCTTTGGTCTTGCTGAGTGTGTTGTAGATCGTTAGCACGACAGTTCCTTAAAACAGAATCACTGGCCCCACGAATCACGCAAGGTCACGGTACGGTTGAATACCGGAGCACCGGGTTTCGAGTCCTTGATATCCGCGCAGAAGTAACCTTCGCGCTCGAACTGGAAACGGTCTTCCGGCTGTGCGTCGCCAAGCGATGGCTCGGCACGACAACCCGTGAGAACTTGCAGCGAGTCAGGGTTGATGTTGTCCAGGAAACTGGCACTGTCTTCGGCCTTCTCGGGATTCGGCGAGCGGAACAGGCGATCGTACAGGCGCACTTCGCACTCGACGCTGGCCGCCGCCGGCACCCAGTGCACCACACCTTTGACCTTGCGGCCTTCCGGGTTCTTGCCCAGGGTGTCCGGGTCGTAGGAGCAACGCAGTTCGACGATGTTGCCATCGGCGTCCTTGATCGCTTCGTCGGCACGGATCACGTAGCTGCCGCGCAGGCGCACTTCGCCGTTCGGCTCCAGGCGCTTGTAGCCTTTTGGCGGCTCTTCCATGAAGTCATCGCGGTCGATGTAGATTTCACGGGCGAACGGCAGCTTGCGCACGCCGAGTTCTTCTTTCTGCGGATGACGTGGCAGTTCGAGGTTTTCGACCTGGCCTTCCGGGTAGTTGGTAATCACCACCTTCAACGGACGCAGCACGCACATGGCGCGCGGGGCGTTCGCGTCGAGGTCCTGACGGATGCTGAATTCGAGCATGCCGTAGTCGACCACGCCGTCGGAGCGGTTGGTGCCGACCATTTCGCAGAAATTGCGGATCGATGCCGGGGTGTAGCCACGGCGGCGGAAGCCCGACAGCGTCGACATGCGCGGGTCGTCCCAGCCAAACACGTGCTTTTCATCGACCAGTTGCTTGAGCTTGCGCTTGCTGGTGATGGTGTAGTTCAGGTTCAGGCGGCTGAACTCGTACTGACGCGGGTGCGCCGGTACCGGCAGGCTGTCGAGGAACCATTCGTACAGAGGACGGTGGCTTTCGAACTCCAGGGTGCAGATGGAGTGGGTGATGCCTTCGATGGCGTCCGACTGACCGTGGGTGAAGTCGTAGTTCGGGTAGATGCACCACTTGTCACCGGTCTGGTGGTGATGGGCGTGGCGGATGCGGTACATGATCGGGTCGCGCAGGTTCATGTTCGGCGAGGCCATGTCGATCTTGGCACGCAGTACGCGGGCGCCGTCCGGGAACTCGCCGGCGCGCATGCGGTTGAACCAGTCCAGGTTCTCTTCAACCGAACGGTCGCGGAACGGGCTGTTCTTGCCCGGCTCGGTCAGGGTGCCACGGTATTCCTTGGCTTGCTCCGGGGTCAGGTCGTCTACGTAGGCCTTGCCGGCCTTGATCAACTCGACGGCCCAGTCGAACAACTGGTCGAAATACTTGGAGGCATAGCGCACTTCACCGGACCATTCGAAGCCCAGCCACTTGATGTCGCTCTCGATGGCGTCGATGTATTCCTGGTCTTCCTTGGCCGGGTTGGTGTCGTCGAAACGCAGGTGCGTGACGCCACCGAACTCCTGGGCCAGGCCGAAGTTCACACAGATCGACTTGGCGTGGCCGATGTGCAGGTAACCGTTGGGCTCAGGCGGGAAGCGGGTGACGATCTGCGTGTGCTTGCCCGAATCCAGGTCCGCCTGGATGATCGGGCGCAGGAAATTGACCGGGACGGCAGGTCCGGCCTTGGAATTCGAGGTAGGGTCGACAGTGGGCTTGCTCATAGGATCCTTGAACAGACGAAGTACTTGGCCGGGTGAGGCCGACAAACAAAGGGCTTATCATAGCCGATGCTGTCAAGGCCCTGACAGAGCGTGGCCAAAAACTGCTGCATTTATTGCATGGGCGGTAAAAAACCACCTCGAAATTCCCGCAGGTCACGCTAAACTGCGCGCCTTGGCTGCCGTTTTTGCCAAGCAGGTAAGGCGCAAAACGCCCAAACCCACGAATTCCTTGAAAGAGTAGTGAACATGACTCAAGTCAAACTGACCACCAACCACGGTGACATCGTCATCGAGCTGAACGCCGAGAAAGCGCCGATCACCGTCGCCAACTTCATCGAGTACGTTAAAGCCGGCCACTACGAAAACACTGTTTTCCACCGTGTCATCGGCAACTTCATGGTCCAGGGCGGCGGTTTCGAACCTGGCATGAAAGAAAAGAAAGACAAGCGTCCAAGCATCCAGAACGAAGCGGACAACGGCCTTTCCAACGACAAGTACACCGTCGCCATGGCCCGTACCATGGAGCCGCATTCGGCCTCCGCGCAGTTCTTCATCAACGTCGCCGACAACACCTTCCTGAACCACAGCGGCAAGAACGTGCAGGGCTGGGGCTACGCGGTATTCGGTAAAGTCACCGAAGGCCAGGACGTTGTCGACAAGATCAAGGGTGTGCAAACCACCGGCAAGGCAGGTCACCAGGACGTTCCGGTAGAAGACGTTATCGTCGAGAAAGCCGAGATCGTTGAGTGATATTGCTGATTTCAGATTTGCATCTGGAAGAGGAGCGCCCGGACATAACCCGGGCGTTTCTGGATTTACTGCACGGCCGCGCCCGTTCTGCCCAGGCGTTGTACATTCTGGGGGACTTCTTTGAAGCCTGGATTGGCGACGATGGGATGACGCCCTTCCAGCGTTCGATTTGCCTGGCCCTGCGCGAGCTGAGCGACAGCGGCACCCAGATTTTCATCATGCATGGCAACCGGGATTTCCTGATCGGCAAGGCGTTCTGCAAAGCCGCAGGCGCAACCTTGCTCAAGGACCCGAGTGTGGTGCAACTCGCAGGCGAGCCCGTGCTGTTGATGCACGGCGACAGCCTGTGTACCCGCGACCTTGGCTATATGAAGCTGCGGCGCATCCTGCGTAACCCCATCACGCTGTTCATCCTGCGCCACCTGCCCTTGCGCACGCGGCACAAGCTGGCGCGCAAGCTGCGCAGTGAAAGCCGCGCGCAGACGCGGATGAAGACCAACGACATTGTCGATGTAACGCCCGAGGAAGTGCCGAAGGTGATGCAGCAGTTCGGCGTGCGTACGTTGGTGCATGGCCACACCCACCGCCCGGCGATTCACAAGTTGCAGATTGGCGAGCAAGCGGCCAAGCGCATTGTGCTGGGGGATTGGGACAAGCAAGGGTGGGCATTGCAGGTGGATGAGCAAGGGTTTCAACTGGCGGCGTTTGACTTCGTCAACCCGCAGTTGGCCTTGCCCGGTGCTTGACCCAGATCGTTCCCACGCTCTGCGCGGGAATGCATCCTGTGACGCTCTGCGTCACGACCTTCAAAAGCGGACGCAGAGCGTCCAAAGCGGCATTCCCACGCAGAGAGTGGGAACGATCATCAAAGCGGCATTCCCACGCGGAGCGTGGGAATGATCATGGATTGAGGCTTAGTGGCCAGAAGCCTCCGGCCCCGCCTTCGCTGCAAACGGCGGTTTCGCCAGCCATACAATCACGATCAACGCCATGAACATCCACCCCAGCAACGTGAAGTAATCCACGGTGGACATCATGTACGCCTGGCTCGTCAGTATCTGGTCCAACTGCGCATACGCCTTGTGCCCTGCCCCGCCGAGCGCCTGCAAGGCGTCCCGGGTGGCCGAGTCGTAGGTGGTCATGTTTTCGCTCATGTAGGCATGGTGCTGGTCCGCCCGGCGAATCCAGATCCAGGTGGTCAACGAGGCCGCAAAGCTGCCGCCCAGGGTCCGCAGGAAGGTCGCCAGGCCAGCGCCGTCGGCGATTTGCGCCGGCGGCAGGTCGGACATCAGGATGCTCAAGGTCGGCATGAAGAACAGCGCTACGCCGATCCCCATGAACAACTGCACCAGGGCGATGTGGGTGAAGTCCACTTCATTGGTAAACCCGGCGCGCATGAAGCAACTCAAGCCAATCGCCAGGAACGCCAGCCCCGCCAGCAGCCGCAGGTCGAACTTGTGCGCGTACTTGCCCACAAATGGCGACATCAACACCGGCAGAATCCCGATCGGCGCCACCGCCAGGCCCGCCCAGGTGGCGGTGTAGCCCATCTGGGTTTGCAGCCATTGCGGCAGGATCAGGTTGATCCCGAAGAAACCCGCGTACCCGAGTACCAACACAATCGTGCCGATGCGAAAGTTGCGATAGGCGAACAGCCGCAGGTTGACCACCGGGTGCTCGTCAGTCATTTCCCAGATCACGAACACCGCCAGGGCGACAGCCGAGATCACCGCGCCGATGATGATGAAATTCGACTCGAACCAGTCCAGGTCGTTGCCCTTGTCGAGGATGATCTGCAAGGCGCCGACGCCGACGATCAGGCTGAGCAAGCCGACGTAGTCCATCGGCTGGTAGCTGGTGACCACCGGGCGTTTCTTCAGTTGCGAGCGCACCACCATCACGGCAAAGATGCCGATGGGTACGTTGATAAAGAAGATCCACGGCCAGCTGTAGCTGTCGGTAATCCAGCCGCCGAGGATCGGCCCGGCAATCGGCGCCACCACCGTGACCATCGCCAGCAACGCCAGGGCCATGCCACGCCTGGCGGGGGGATAGACCGCGATCAGCAGCGTCTGGGTCATCGGGTACAACGGGCCGGCAACCAGGCCTTGCAATACCCGAAAGCCGATCAGCTCGGGCATCGAGGTGGAAATACCGCAGAGAAACGAGGCCAGCACAAACAGGATGGTGGCCCACAGAAACAGCTTCACCTCGCCGAAGCGACGGCTCAGCCAACCGGTGAGCGGCAGCGCGATGGCGTTGCTCACGGCAAACGAGGTGATGACCCAGGTGCCCTGCTCCGAACTCACGCCGAGGTTGCCGGAAATCGTCGGCAATGCCACGTTGGCGATGGTGGTGTCGAGCACCTGCATGAAGGTCGCCAGGGACAGGCCGATGGTGGCCATCAGCAAGCTGGGCGGCGTGAAGGAGGCGTTAGCGTTACTCATCGCGAATCCTGTGCAACATGATTGGCGCTACGGCCGCCGGGGCCGCAGCTGATGGATTGGCGAATCAGCGCTGGGCAGCCTTGGGAGCGGCGACGCTGTTGTCATGGATCAATTGGGTGATCATCGCGTCGGCTTCGGCCAACTGGCGGTCGTAAACGTTGGTGGTGAACGACGCCTTCTGCGGCGCCTGCTGGGCCAGTACCGGGCCGCTCTGGTCGTGCAGGTCGACGTTGACCACGGTGGACAGGCCCACCCGCAGCGGGTGCTTGGCCAACTCATCGGCGTTCACATGGATACGCACCGGCACCCGTTGCACGATCTTGATCCAGTTACCGGTGGCGTTCTGCGCCGGCAGCAAGGCAAATGCACTGCCGGTCCCCGCGCCGAGGCTGTCGACGGTGCCGCTGAATTTCACGTCGCTGCCGTAGATGTCGGATTCGATATCCACCGGCTGGCCGATACGCATATTGCGCAGCTGGGTTTCCTTGAAGTTGGCGTCGATCCACAGTTGATCCAGCGGAATCACGGCCATCAGTGCAGTACCCGGCTGGACCCGCTGGCCCAGTTGCACGGTACGCTTGGCCACATAGCCGGTCACCGGTGCGATCAGGGTGCTGCGGGCGTTGGTCAGGTAAGCCTGGCGCAACTGTGCGGCGGCAGCCTGCACGTCCGGGTGGGACGAAATCACCGTGTCATCCACCAGGGCGCTGCTGGTCTTGAACTGTTGCTGCACGTTGGCCAAGGCGTTTTGCGCCGAGGTCAGGTCGTCACGGGCGTGGGACAGTTCTTCCTGGGAAATCGCCCCGCCGGCAGCGAGGTTCTTGCGTCGGTTGTAGTTGTCCTGGGCCTTTTGCACGTTGGCTTGTTGCGCCAGCACCTGGGCTTTCATGCCATCGACGTTGCTGTACAAGCCACGCACCTGGCGCACGGTGCGGGCCAGGTTGGCCTGGGCACTTTGCAGGCCGACGGCCGCGTCGTTGGGGTCGAAGTTGATCAGCACCTGGCCTTCATGCACCAGGTCGCCGTCGTCAGCGCCGATGCTCACCACGGTGCCGGTCACCAGCGGGGTGATTTCCACCACGTTGCCGTTGACGTAGGCGTCGTCGGTGCTTTCGCTGAAGCGACCATACAATTCGTACCAACCCCACACGCCCAAGGCGCCGAGGATGACGATCAGCGCCAGCACAAACAGCATGACTTTGCGTTTGCGCGGGTTGCTGTTGTTGGGTTGTTCAGCCTTGTTTGTTTCAGGAGCGTTGTTGCTGGTTTCGGCAGTGGCCATGACAAGTACCTTGAATTATTCAGTGCGCGTGGCTGGGGTGGTCGAGGCCACGTTATCGGCGTGGAAACCGCCGCCCAGGGCCTGCATCAGTTGAATCGAAAGATCGATTTGCTCGGCATTCAGGGTGGCCAACTGACGCTGGGCCTGGAGCAGTTGCTGTTCGATGCTGAGCACGTCCAGGTAATTGCCGATACCTGAGCTGTAACGCTGGACGCCGGTGTCGTAGGACTGCTGGGCAATGTCAGCGGCGTGTTGCTGGGCCTGGATCTGGCGGCCGGTCTCGCGCAATTGCGAGAGTGTGTTGCCGATATCGCCCAAGGCTTGCACCAGGGTTTTGTTGTACTGGGCCACGGCCAGGTCGTAGTCGGCGTCGCGAGCGTCGAGGTCGGCGCGCAGTCGGCCGCCGTCGAAGATCGGCAGCGAGACGGTCGGCGCAATGCTGAAGAAGCGGCTGGCCGAACCAAACATCGCATCCCCCAGCAACGACTCGGCCCCGGCGCTCGCGCTCAGGTTGAGGTTGGGGTAGAAACGGGTCTTGCTGGCCGCGATGTTCTTGCTCGCCGCCTCCACCCGCCAGCGTGCGGCGATCAGGTCCGGGCGACGGCCCACCAGCTCGGCAGGCAACACCGAAGGCACCGCAACCGCGCTCGGCTTGAGCACGTTGGGGCGTACCAGTTCGCTGCCACGGTCCGGGCCTTTGCCGAGCAACACCGCGAGGGCGATCTTCGCGCTCTGCAGTTGTTTTTCCGCATCGATCAGTTGCGACTGGGAGCTGGCTTCCAGGCTTTCGGTTTGCTGGTACTGGTACTGGCTGTCGATCCCGGAGTTCAGGCGACGCTGGCCCAGGTCGAGCATCTGCCGGGTGCGCTTGAGGTCATCATTGGCCAGGTCACGCACGATATGGGCCTGGCCCAGGTCGCTGTAGGCCTTGGCGACGTTGGCCGCCAGGGTCAGGCGCGCGGCCTGTTGGTCGACTTCGGCGGCGCGGGCCTGGCCCAGCGCGGCTTCCCAGGCGGCGCGCTGGCCGCCCCACAGGTCGAAGTTGTAATTGAAACTGGCACCGATGTTGCGCACGGTGGCGTAGGCATCGCCCTGGCCCAACGGGTCCTGGTCCTTGGCCAGGCGCGAACGGCTGACACCGGCGCTGGCATCCAGGGTCGGCATGCGCTCGGCGTCGGCGGCATAGGCAGCGGCTTCGGCCTGGTGAGCGCGGGCGCTGGCCACTTGCATGTCGGGGCTGTTCTGCAGGGCTTCCTGGATCAGGCCGTCGAGCTGTGGATCGCCAAGGCCTTTCCACCAGTCGGCGGTGGGCCAGGCAGCGGTGGACAGGGTCACGCCGCTGAGGGATTTGCCGGTTTGCAGGTTATTGGCTTCGAGGCGTTTGCCTTCTGTGTCCAAGCCGCTGAAATTGGCACAACCGGCCATAGTCATGGCCACCAGCACAAGGCTGAGGCCGGCACGCAAGGAGCGATTGTTCATGCACTACCTACCCGCTGGATGGTGATGGGGTCACCCGCAGCTATCAGAATTTTCTTCAGGATTTTTTCCAGGGTTTGCAATTCACCCGGCTCCAGCGCGCCCGCCAACTGGTTCAAGGCCTGGGCACCGATGTGCGGCAGCATGTCGGCCACGCGCTGGCCTTCGGCGGTCAGCACCAACTGCACCTGGCGCCGGTCCTGCTCGGAACGCTTGCGCGCCAGCAGGTCCTTTTGTTCCAGGCGGTCGAGCATGCGGGTCATGGAGCCGCTGTCCAACGACAGGTTGCGGCACAGCTCGGCCGGGGTGTCGACGCCGTACTGGGCCATGATGATCAACACCTTGAACTGCGCGGCCGTGATGCCGTGGGGTTCCATGTGGGTGTCGATGATCTTGTCTTTGAGCAGCGCAGCCCGGCCCAGCAGCAGGCCGAGGTGGCAGTTGTGGAAGTTTTCGGGGGTGAAGTGCTTCATCGTGACCAGCCTATTAACTGCCTAAGCAGTGAATGTGTGACACGATGTTACTGCCTAGGCAGCGAATGTCAAACGAATAGTTAGGTTGCTTGCTAATTAGCGGATAAATGGTGGGAGCCGGGCTCCCACCATTACCGTGGACGGATCAGAAATCGCGCTTGTAGAAAATATCCAGGGAGCTGGCCACGCCGCTGGCCACTTCCAGGTACACCTTCTTGCTCAGCAGGTAGCGCAAGGCAATGGTGTTGGCCGGTTCGAAAACCCCGACGCCATAACGCAGGCTGAGCTTCTCGGAGATCTTGCCGCTGGCCACCACGGCGGTGTTGTTGCCGCTGCCCTGGGTGTCCAGCTCAAAGTCCTGGATGCCCAGGTTCTTGGCGATGTCCGAGGTGACACCGGCACTGCCCATCAACCCGAGACCCAACGCCGCTTCAGCCAGCATGTTGTTGTCCTCACCGTTGGTGGTGCGTGATCGTCCCAACACCAGGTACGACAAGGCATCCTCCTGGGCCATCGCCGGCTCCGAGAAGATTTGCGTCGTCGGCTGCTCGGCACTGCCGCTCAGACGAATACCGGCGGTGACGGTCCGGGACGGCTCGGTGGTGATCCGCACCGCTTCGATATCCAGGAACGGCTGGTCAATCGGCCCGGCAAACAACAATCGCGCGCGGCGCACAGTCAGGCGTTGGCCGTAGGCCCGGTAGCGGCCGTCGTTGAGCCACAGTTCACCACGGGTGTCCATGTTGTCGCCGATGTGCACATGGCCTTGCAGGTTGGCGGTAAGGCCAAACCCGGCGAAGCTCAGCTTGTCCTTGCCTACCTCCACATCGATGTCCATCGCCATGGCCATCGGCGGCTTGCCCTCTTCGGTCTGGCTGCCGACGATCACCGTGTCATCCGAGACCTTGACCGTCGATGGGGGCAATTCCCGCACGGTGATCTCGCCCTTGGGAATCTGCACCTTGCCGGAGATCGCCAGCTTGTCGTTCTTCATGCTGATCTTCAGGTCAGGCGCCACCTCCAGGGCCGCGTACGGTTCCACGGTGACCGGCAGTTGCGTGCCTTGCAGCGCGATATCCACCGCCAGGGCCTGGCCCCAGTCGATCTGCCCCTTGATAGTGCCCTGCCCGGCCTTGCCGCTGCGCCAGCCGCCATTGAGCTGCACGCTTTCGCCGGCAATCAACGCCTGGATATTCAGGCCTTCAATGCTGGTGGGCAGTTCCGGGCCGGAGATTTCACCCCCCACCAGGTTGATGCTGCCGTTGACCTGAGGCGCCAGCAGGCTGCCGCCAATTCGCCCGTTACCGTTGAGCTTGCCGTTGAGCTTCTCGACCATGGGTACAAAGGGGCGGGCCACCGCGAGGTCGAGGCCGGTCAGGGTGAAGTTGCCGGTGATCGGCTTGTTCTTCGCCAGCGGATTGAGCTGCGCCTGCAACAGCAACTCGCCGAGCTTGCCGCCACGGAAATTGAGCTGGGTGTCGATGCGCGTGGGGTTGAGGGTGGTTTCCAGCTTCAGCGTGTCGTAGGGGAAATCCAGCCACTGGTCCTTGTCCTTGACCCGCAGGGTACCGCCGCTGGCGTCCACCGAGACCACGCCTTTGGGGCCGCTGGCCGGCAGGTCGAGCTGCACGTCGGCATTGAGCTTGCCCTGCCAGGCGAAATCCTTGGGCAACCACTGCGCCAGGCTGTCGATTGGGAACTGCTTGAGGTGATAACGCAGCTTCGGCTCGGGCATCAGGCGCTGGTCTTCGCCGCACAGGCTCGCCGGGCCGGAGACCCAGCAGTGCGCCGCAAAGGTCAGCTTGCCATCGGCCAGGCGCTCGATCTTCGCCGGCGCTTGCAGCTTCCAGTCCTGGCCACCGGCTTGCACATCGCCGCTGGCCAGGCGCCCGCGCCAGTTGCCTTTGTCGAGGTTGCCGTCCAGGGCCAGGGCCAGCTTGAGCAACGGGCCGGCCAGGTCGAGCTGGACTTTCTGGCTTTTGATATCGCCCTGGGCGCTGGCACTGAAGGTGCCGAGCTGGGTTTCACCGGCCTGGATGCCACTGCCTTTCAGGTCGACTTTGGCGCGCTGGGCATTATCCAGGTTCGCGTCCAGGGTCAGGTTTTGCAGGCGGTTATCTTCAAACGCCAGTTGCTGGCCAACCAGGTTGAGCTTGCCTTGCGGCGCTTTCAGGGTGCCGGCGACGTCGAGGCGACCATTCATCTGCCCGCGCAGTTGCGGCCAGAGCTGGGCGAGGCGCGTCAGCTTGATGTCGATCTGCCCGGCAAGGCGCTGTTGCAGGCTGCCGCTGCCATAGATGCGGTTGTCGCCGAGGTGGATGTCCAGGGTGCCGAGGGTCCATTGCTCGCCAGCGCCTTCGGCCTTGGCCTGGAGCACGGCAGGTTGGCCACGCAGACGGCCCTTGAGGTCGAGGTCGGCATTGAGCTTGAGTTGCTCGTTCTTCATTTCACCCTTGCTGCGCAACGGGCCCGCGAGGGTGCCGGGCAACTCCGCGACCCAATACGCCGGGTTGATCGCCGACAAGTCCAGCGCCGTGTCCCAGGCGATGCCATCGGCAAATTGCAGGTTCAGGTGGCCTTCGGCCTTGCCCTGACCAGCCGCGAGTTTCAACTCGGGGAGGAACACTTGCTTGAGGTCGCCACTGAACGGGCTGGCCAGGCTGAACTTGCCCGCAGGGCCGTCGAGGTCGGCCTTGAAGTTGCCCAGGTAGTTGCCGTCCTTGTAGGAAACTTCACCATTGAAGGTACGCAAGGCCACCTGGGGTTCGTCGATCACCGGGTACAGGCGATGCCACGGGAAATCCAGCCAGTCGATTTTTGCGTCGGCGCTGAAGCCGTGCTGCCAGTCCAGATTGGCACTGAGCTTGAGGCTTTGCTTGTCACCGGCATTCAAATCCAGCCCGGCGATCTGCGCGCCCTTGGCGTCGACCTTGCCTTGCAGCAGCAGGTCCACCGGGCCTTTTTCCGCGGGCAGTACGGCTTTGCCCAGCAACTGGTAACCGTTGCTCAGGTCGCCCTTGGCGGTCAGGTCCAGCTGATTGAGTTGCAGGGTATCGGGCAAATCGGCGCTGGGTTTGAAGCCGTCGGCGGTGATGCGCAGTTGCGCCGGCAGGTTTTCCACCAGCGGTTGCAGTTCGCCGCTGAGCTTGGCCGGCAGGTAGCCGCTGCTGTCGGCGTCGAGCTTGAGGGTCTTGAGCAAATCGCCATCGACCTTGAGCGCCAGCGCCCAGGGCGCACCGCCCGGCGCGTAAGGCAGGCTCAGGTTACCGCTGGCGGTCAGCGGCCAATTGCCGGTGGGTTGCAGCAGGCCGGACAGGTCAAGGACCAAACCGTCCCGTTGCAGGTGCACCGAATCGATCTGCATCCCGGCGGCAGTCCAGTGCGCCGCCAGCTGCAGGCCCTGGAGCTCTTCGCTGCCATTGAACAGCAGGCTGCCAACGCGGATGTCCCCCAACTGAAGGGCGACCGGCAGTTTCAGGTCCGGCAGGGTAATCGGGCCGCTGCTTTCTTCGGTGCCGGGTGGAAATTGCAGGCTCACCTGCTCCACATCCAGTTGGTTGATGCACAAGGTCATGCGCATCAAACAGGCCGGCGACCAGTCGAACTTTGGCGACTGAAGCTCCACGCGGCTGCTGTCCTGCTGCCATAACAGATGGTCGGCACTCCACTGCCCGCCCAGGCGACCCTGGAAATTCTCCACGGTCAAACCCGGCACCTGGCCCAGCACCCACCGGCTGCCGGCTTGGGTACCCAGCACCGTCCACAGTGCCAGCACTATCACCGCGAGGACCGCCAGAATGGCCAGCCCCGCTATTTTCAAACCACGCATCACAGCTCAGGCCCCATGGAAAAGTGCAAACGAATGCCGCCCGGATCTTCGAGGGCATGGGCCAGGTCGAGGCGGATCGGGCCAACCGGCGACACCCAGCGCACACCCACACCCACACCGGTTTTCAGGCTTGGCATTTCCAGGGTGTTGAACGAGTTGCCTTGGTCGATAAAGGTCGCGATCCGCCATTTTTCGGCGATGGAATATTGGTACTCGGCGCTCAGGGCCACCATGTAGCGGCCGCCGATGCGGTCGCCACGATCGTTTTCCGGGGACAGGGTCTGGTACTCGTAACCCCGTACGCTCTGGTCGCCACCGGCAAAAAAGCGCAACGACGGCGGCACGGATTTGTAGCCGTTGGTGGCACTGCCGCCAAACTGCGCCCGGGCCAGGAAACGGTGGTTGTCCCACAGGGTGGTCAGGCCCTTGATCGTCGCCGTGCCGTAAAGCAGATTGGTGTCGGAACCCAGGCCTTCCTTGGCGACCTTGGCGTCGAACAGCAGGCGATAGCCGTTGTGCGGGTCGATGCGGTTGTCGCTGCGCAGGTAGGAATAACTGATGCCCGGCATCAGCAGCGTACTCAGGCCCGAGTCGTTGCCCAGGCGATACTCTTCGCGCTGCCATTTGAGCGAGATCACCCGCGTCCAGCCGCTGGGCAACTTGCTGTGCCACTCGGGGCCGAGGGTGAGCAGTTTACTCAGGGTGTCGGTGTTGGCGATTTCTTCATTCTGGTAACCGCCGGCAAAGCGAAGTTTGTCGGTCAGTGGCGGGTCCATGGGAATGTCGTACCACAACCCGACGTTCTGCCGAGGCGCGGAAAGCTCGGCTTCCCAGCCATAACTGTGGCCCTGGGGGTTGACCCAGTGGCGCGTCCAGTTGGCCTTGCCCCGCGGGCCGACGTCGGTCGAGTAACCGAGGCCCAGGCCCATGGTGCGCGGCTTGCGGGTTTCCAGTTGCACGGCCACCGGGATCACGTCATTGGTCGAGGCCGCCGGGGCGGCGTCCACGCGCACGCCCTCGAAAAAGCCGCTGGATTGCAGGTTCTGGTTGAGTTCGGCGATCAGTTCGGAGTCGTAAGGCGCGCCGCTCTTGAACGGCACCATGCGTTGCAGCAGGTCGTCATCAAACGGCGTGTCGCCGGCAAAGCTGACCTTGCCCAAGGTGTAGCGTGGGCCACTGTCGTAAATGAGTTCGATATCGGCCACCCCCGCCTTGGGGTCGACCGAGAGTTTCTGGCTGGTGAAGCGCCCGCTGAAAAAGCCGTAGCGTGACGCCTGGTTCTGGATGACGCGCTTGGCGTCTTCGTAGTTGCCGTGGTTGAGCACGGCGCCGGATTTGAGTTGGTCGCTGGCGGGCACGCGAAAGGCCTTGAGGTCGGCGGCCTGGCCGTCGACCCGAATGGTCACATTGCGCAAATGCACCGGTTCGCCGGGGTCGATGGTGAGGATCAGGCGCGGGTTCTTGCCGCCCTTCACATCGCTGGCAATCTGCGGTTGGTAGTAGCCCAGCGCCTGGGCGGCCTTGCGGGCCTGCTCCTCGGCGCCACGGCTGAACCGCAGCAGGGCTTCTTCGTCACGATCGCCGACCCCGCCGATATAGCCTTCGATGTTGGCTTTCAACGCGTCGTTTGAAGGCTTGATGCGCACATCCAATTCGCTTTGCGCCAAGGCGCCGCAGCTCGTGAACAGCAGAATCAAGCCGCTGGTAAATCTTCCTGGAAACTTCATAGCCCGGGATGCTACACGAGCTTGGGAGCGAGTTAGAACCCGGATTTGTCTGAATAATTCTGTCTTAAACCGTTGCAGCCTGTAACACCTGCGGATTTGCGTGAAAGAACACGTGTTCCAGTACCGGTCCTACAGCGACCTCGCCGATCTCTTCATAGCCCTGGCGCTTATAGAATTCCAGATAGCGAGAATTCCCCGTGTCCAGCACCACGCCCGAGGAATGCGGGTCTTCGGCGCACCAGTTGTGCACCGCTTCCAGCAGTTGCTCACCGTAGTGCTTGCCCTGGAATTGCGGGTGAATCCCCAGCAACGGCAGCACATGCACCGAATCCGAGGGCAGGCACGCCAGCACTGCCTGATGGTATTCCAGGTAACGCCGGGTACCGCGCACACCGGTACTCAGCCACATGCGCAACTGCCAGGTCCAGCTTTCGGTGATGCCCAGGCGGCGGGTCGGTGGCGCGATCAGGGCGATGCCGATCAGCCGGTCGTTGACCAACAGGCCAATCGCCGGGAGTTTCTGGAAGAAGTGCTGCTTAACCAGTTCACGCACCGTGGCGCGCACCCGCTGTTCGTAGCCGGGACGTTCGGCTTCGAAGATGTAGGCGAACGTCGGCTCATGGCGATAGGCCTGGTACAACAGCGAACGGGCTTCGCGGGAATAGCCGCTGTCGAGCATGTGGATCTGGGCGATGGCAGTCGAGGTGTCAGGCATAACAGTGAATCTCCCCTGGGCGCTGACTCAAAAGGTCGCGCTCTTGTTATTACGAACGTCTGCGGCACTGTTTCGTTCAGTGTAGCCACCAGAGGCCGCTTCGCAGCCTAACGCAGCCTCGTACCTCGGCAGCTGCTACAAGGCTGGCTCCCGTCCTACATTGTCGGCTAGCATCGCCCTTTTGCCAGACTGGACCGCCGACCATGAAAATCGTGTCTTTCAATATCAACGGGCTGCGCGCCCGCCCTCATCAGCTGGCGGCACTGATCGAGAAACACCAGCCGGACGTGATCGGCCTGCAGGAAACCAAGGTCCACGACGACCAGTTCCCGCTGGATGAGATCAAGGCCCTCGGCTATCACGTGTATTACCACGGGCAGAAAGGCCACTACGGTGTTGCCCTGCTCTCGCGCCAGGAACCGCTGGCGCTGCACAAAGGCTTTGCCAGTGACGAAGAAGACGCCCAGCGCCGGTTTATCTGGGGCACCTTCGCCGACGCCAACGGCAACCCGATTACCATCATGAACGGCTATTTCCCACAGGGCGAAAGCCGCGACCACCCCACCAAGTTCCCGGCCAAGCAGCGCTTCTACGAGGACCTGCAAACCCTCCTGGAGTCGCAGTTCAGCAATGAACAGGCCGTGGTGGTAATGGGGGATGTGAATATTTCCCCGGAAGACTGCGACATCGGCATCGGTGCCGACAACGCCAAGCGCTGGCTGAAGACCGGCAAGTGCAGCTTCCTGCCGGAAGAACGCGAGTGGATGGCCCGCCTGAAGAACTGGGGCCTGGTGGACAGCTTCCGCCACCTCAACCCGGATGTGGCAGACCGCTTCAGCTGGTTCGATTACCGCAGCCGTGGTTTTGAAGACGAGCCAAAGCGCGGGCTGCGAATCGACGTGATCCTGGCTTCCCAAGGCTTGTTGCCCCGGGTGAAGGATGCCGGTGTGGACTACGACCTGCGCGGCATGGAAAAACCCTCCGATCATGCACCGATCTGGCTGGAATTGAGCTGATTTCTTAACAGCAGCGCCGTTAAATGTGGGAGCGGGCTTGCTCGCGAATACGGAGTGTCAGTCACCGGATACGTCGACTGACACACTGTATTCGCGAGCAAGCCCGCTCCCACACTTTTTGACGGCGTGATGCCGGTCATATTGCTGAAACCTCTCTGACTTAATCTCGCGGCACTCCCTTTGGCTTGAGAAGGTGCCGGCATGATGCTGCGCGTTCTATCCCTGCTGGCACTGTTCAGCGCATTTCCCCTCGCCGCTTTTTCCACCCCTCTGCCCTTCCCCGAACATGGCCCGGCCTTGCGCATCCAGGGTTCCAACACCATCGGCGCGGCGCTTGGCCCGGCGCTGGTCAAGGGGCTGATGGAGCAACAGGGGTTGCAAGCGGTGCACAGCGAGCCATCTGACCAGGCCAACGAACAGCACATCGTCGGCAAGACTCGCCAGGGCCAGAAGGTGACGGTGGAAGTGGCGGCCCATGGTTCCAGCACCGGGTTCGCAGCCCTGAAAAACGCCAACGCCGACCTCGCGGCGTCTTCCCGGCCGATCAAGGACAGCGAACTGGTGGACCTCGAAGCCCTCGGCGACCTGAAAAGCCCCGACGCCGAACAGGTCATCGCCATTGACGGGCTGGCGATCATCCTCAACCCACGCAACCCGTTGGGGACGCTGAACACCGCGCAACTGGCGCAGATCTTCAGCGGCGAAGTCTCGACCTGGGAACAACTGGGCAGCATCGGTGGCCAGATTCACCTGTACGCGCGGGATGATCAATCCGGCACCTATGACACCTTCAAGGAACTGGTGCTCAGCCGGCGCGGCAAGTCGTTGGATGGCAGCGCCAAGCGCTTCGAATCCAGCGAGCAGTTGTCGGATGCTGTCAGCCATGACCCCCAGGGCATCGGTTTTATCGGATTGCCCTATGTGCGCCAGGCCAAGGCGGTGGCCATCGTCGATGGCGACTCGCAGCCGATGCTGCCGCTGAACAGTTTGATCGCCACCGAGGACTACCCACTGTCACGCCGGTTGTTCTTCTACCTGCCACCTGTTGCACAAAACCCCTGGGCCAAGGCCCTGGTGGACTTTGCACAAAGCAGCAAGGGCCAGGCGATCGTCGCCGCCAACGGTTTTATCGCACAGCAGGTGCAGGCCATGGCGGTGGAACCACGGGCGCCGATGCCCGGGGATTACCAGGCGATTGCCCGACAAGCGCAGCGCCTGACGGTGAATTTCCGGTTTGAGGAAGGCAGTGCCAGCCTCGACAACAAGGCGCGCCAGGACCTGATGCGGGTAGTGGCTTATATAAAGAGCCACGGCAAGCTGGACAAGCAGGTGACGCTCGTGGGGTTTGGGGATGCCAAGAGTGATGCGCAGCGGGCGGCGCTATTGTCGAAGTTGCGAGCGATGGCGGTGCGCCGGGAATTGGTCAAGAGCGGCGTGGTGCTGAGGGACATTCAGGGGTTCGGTGCCGAGATGCCGGTGGCGGCAAATACAGCGGATGAGGGACGGATCAAGAATCGGCGGGTGGAGGTTTGGGTGTATTGAGGACGCGGAGCGTCCGGGGCAGCATTCCCACGCAGAGCGTGGGAACGATCAAATGGCCTCATCGCGGCAAGCCCGGCTCCCACAGTTGACTGCATTCCCCTGTGGGAGCTGGCTTGCCTGCGATGAAGACACCTCGGTTTTACTGCCCGCTGCGCATCATTTCCCGCGGCACATACTTGCCGATCTCGAACTTGCCGATTGCTGCGCGGTGCACTTCGTCCGGGCCATCGGCCAGGCGCAGGGTGCGCTGCATGGCGTACATGTAGGCCAGCGGGAAGTCATTGGATACGCCGGCGCCACCGTGGATCTGGATGGCGCGATCGATCACCCTCAACGCCACGTTCGGCGCCACCACCTTGATCTGGGCGATTTCGCTTTTCGCGACCTTGTTGCCCACGGTGTCCATCATGTAGGCAGCTTTCAGGGTCAGCAGGCGCGCCATGTCGATTTCCATCCGCGAGTCGGCGATCTTGTCGATATTGCCACCCAGGCGGGCCAGCGGCTTGCCGAAGGCGGTACGGCTGACGGAACGCTTGCACATCAGTTCCAGCGCGCGCTCGGCCATGCCGATGGAACGCATGCAGTGGTGAATACGGCCCGGACCAAGGCGCCCCTGGGCAATTTCAAAGCCCCGGCCTTCGCCCAGCAGGACGTTTTCGTACGGCACGCGGACGTTTTCAAACAGCACTTCGGCGTGGCCATGGGGTGCGTCGTCATACCCGAACACCGGCAGCGGGCGCACGATCTTCACACCGGGCGCATCCACCGGTACCAGGATCATCGAGTGCTGCTGGTGGCGCGGCGCATCCGGGTTGCTCAGGCCCATGAAGATCAGGATCTTGCAGCGCGGGTCGCAGGCGCCGGAGGTCCACCATTTTTTACCGTTGATCACCCACTCGTCGCCGTCGCGCTCTGCACGGGCGGCCATGTTGGTGGCATCGGAGGAAGCCACGTCCGGCTCGGTCATGGCAAATGCCGAGCGGATTTCGCCGCGCAGCAGCGGTTCGAGCCAGCGCTGTTTTTGCTCTTCGTTGGCGTAGCGCACCAGCACTTCCATGTTGCCGGTATCCGGTGCCGAGCAATTGAACGGCTCCGGCCCCAGCAAGGAGCGGCCCATGATTTCGGCCAGGGGTGCGTATTCCAGGTTGGTGAGGCCGGCGCCCAATTCGGATTCCGGCAGGAACAGGTTCCACAGGCCTTCGGCTTTAGCCTTGAGCTTCAACTCTTCCATGATGGCGGTGGGCTGCCAGCGGTCACCTTCGGCAACCTGGCGTTCGAACACAGGCTCGGCCGGGTAGACGTAGGCATCCATGAACGCGGTGACGCGTTCACGCAGTTCCTGAACCTTGGGCGAATAGGCGAAATCCATGGGCAGCACCTTCTCAATGGAGGTTGTTGAGGTCATGAATCGATGCTAGAACAGCGTTGATAATTTACCTAGCCTATTCTCGGCGTGTATTAACATTCATCACCGATATATGATCGGCGTATGGACACCTAACAATAAGAGCGCAGCGAAATGAATCTGAGCAAGGTCGACCTCAACCTCTTCATCGTCTTTGACGCGATCTACACCGAAGCCAACCTGACCCGCGCCGGGCAGATTGTCGGGATTACTCAACCTGCGGTGTCGAACGCTCTGGCCCGCCTGCGGGAGACCTTCAACGACCCGCTGTTCGTGCGCACAGCCCAAGGCATGGTGCCCACACCCATGGCCCAGAACATCATTGGCCCGGTGCGTAACGCGCTGTCGCTGCTGCGGGTGTCGGTACAGGAAAGCCGGATCTTCAACCCGCAACAGGCGGCCAAGACCTACCGCATCAGCATGACCGACCTCACCGAAGCGGTGATTCTGCCGCCGCTGTTCCAGCGCCTGCGCCGCCTGGCACCGACGGTGGTAATCGAGAGCTTCCTGTCCAAGCGCCGGGAAACCACCAAAGAACTGGCGGCCGGTCGCCTGGACTTTGCCGTGGATGCGCCGCTCAACACCGACCCGCAAGTGCGCCACGTCAAGCTCATGGAAGACCGCTACGTGTGCGCCATGCGCAAGGGCCATCCGATGGCGGGCAAGGACAAACTGACGCTGGATGACTACCTGTCGCTGACCCACATTCATATCTCCAGCCGGCGCAACGGCCTGGGCCATGTCGACCTGGCGCTGGGCAAGATGGGCCTGCAACGCAAGATCGCCCTGCGCTCCCAGCACTACCTGATGGCCTCGCAGGTGCTGCAGCAAACCGACATGGTAATGACCGTGCCGGAGCGCTTCGCACGGCGCCATGAACTGCACTGGTTCAACCTGCCGGTGAATGATGTGCCGATGGTGGAAACCCATCTGTACTGGCATGAAAGCACCGACCAGGATCCGGCCAACCGCTGGATGCGCGAGCAGATGATCGAGTTGTGCCAGCAGGTGACGGCCCATGAGAAGAAGCTGGACAAACTGTAGGAGCGAGCTTGACGTTAACGTCAACCAGCCATTAGCTTAACGCTCAAGACACTCCTTGAGCGCCCTCATGAGCACGACCTACAGCATCTCCGACCTCGCCCGCGAGCTCGACATCACCACCCGCGCCATTCGTTTCTATGAAGAACAAGGCCTGCTGTCCCCGGAACGCCGGGGCCAGGAGCGCATTTATTCGCCCCGCGACAAGGTCAGCCTGAAGCTGATCCTGCGGGGCAAGCGCATCGGTTTTTCCCTGGCCGAGTGCCGGGAACTGATCGAACTCTACGACCCTACCAGCGGCAACCAGAAACAGCTGCACAGCATGCTGGCGAAAATCGCCGAGCGCCGCGAGCAGCTGGAACAACAGTTGCTCGACATCGAACAGATGAAGCTCGAACTGGACACCGCCGAAGAACGTTGCATCCAGGCGCTGGAACAGACCATTCAGGGCCAGGTTGGCCATTCATAAAAGGTAGCTGCCATGTCCCTCCCCTCTCATGTGCGCCTGGTGGAAGTGGGCCCCCGCGACGGCCTGCAGAATGAAGCGCAACCCATCAGCGTCGCCGACAAGGTGCAATTGGTGGACGCCCTGAGTGCCGCCGGCCTGGGTTACATCGAAGTCGGCAGTTTTGTGTCGCCCAAATGGGTACCGCAGATGGCCGGGTCGGCCGAGGTGTTTGCGCAGATCCAGCGCAAGCCGGGCGTGACCTATGGCGCGCTGGCGCCAAACCTGCGGGGTTTTGAAGATGCACTGGCGGCGGGCGTAAAAGAAGTGGCCGTATTTGCGGCGGCTTCCGAGGCGTTTTCCCAGCGCAATATCAACTGCTCCATCAGCGAAAGCCTGGAACGCTTCGTGCCGATCATGGACGCGGCCAGGCAGAATGGTGTGAGTGTGCGGGGTTATGTGTCGTGTGTGTTGGGTTGCCCTTATGAAGGTCAGGTCGCGCCGGAACAGGTCGCGGCAGTCGCTCGCGAGCTGTTCGCCATGGGCTGCTATGAGGTGTCCCTGGGCGACACGATTGGCACCGGCACTGCAGGCGCAACACGCCGGATGTTCGAGGTGGTCGGCGCGCAGGTGCCACGGGACAAGCTGGCCGGGCACTTCCATGACACCTATGGCCAGGCCATCGCCAATATCTACGCCAGCCTTGAGGAAGGTATCCAGGTGTTCGACAGCTCTATTGCGGGCCTCGGCGGGTGCCCCTATGCCAAAGGGGCCAGCGGTAACGTTGCCACTGAAGATGTGTTGTACCTGCTCAATGGCTTGGGCATCGAGACCGGTATCGACATGGACAAGCTGATTCTGGCGGGTCAGCAGATTTGTACGGTACTCGGCCGCCCCACCGGTTCGCGCGTGGCGAACGCTCGCAGCGCCGGTTGAGTAGTGCGCTTGTGACGATGTGTTACCTCGCGGCTACACATCGGGTAACACGGGAACATATTTTGTCGCATTTCCTGAAGGAAATTTCTCACCAAAAAATCAAGGCATTGATTTTAAAGGACTTTATAAAGTTGGCACGGCTTCTGCTATCTCTATTGCATAACAAGAATAAAAAGCACCAAACCTAATAAAAATAAGACGTAACGACTCTGACATAACAAAAACAACACGGCAGAGACGCAGCTAACAGATTTTTTTGGAGAAGATGTGCTTCGCAGGGTACGGCTTGCCGAAACCCGCAACCGGATAGAGAAGAACAAAAAACTACCTCAAGGTAGCTACCCACTGGTTGGATCGCGTGCGAAGAAGCAGATCAGCGCTCAAAAAAATACGTTTGCTCTTGACCCCGGATGGGGGTCGCCAAAAACAGCGGTAAAGGGCCACGGTTGCCAAAAACAACAATAGACCGCCCCTCAATAATAAAAAAAGAGCACGCAACGACAAATTAAAGGGGACCTTCGGGTCCCCTTTGTGCTTTCTCGGGGAAGGTGATTTGCGTGTATATCCGTTTTTTGGGTGATGGCTGAGATTGGTTCCGCTCTTACAGCGGCTCACTTTTGAAAAGCGCAAAAGTAAGCAAAACGCTCTTGCCCCACCACTCGGCACCTCGCCTAGGCTCGGTGTGCCCTCACTCCGGCTTTGGAGCGTGGGCCGCCGTCATGGGCCATCCTTGGCCCAGGACGGCTAACCCGGCGTCCTGCCGGGTTACCCACACTCCAAAGCCTGCGTTCGGCCAGCGTGGTTTAATGGGGCGCCCAAGATCAAGATCAAAAGCAGATCAAGAGCACAGCGGCCTCCCGGCCGGCTTGAGTGTTTAAAAGCCAAATCAAAAGCTAAAGCGGGCACGGTTCAAATGTGGGAGCGGGCTTGCTCGCGAAGGTCGTTAACGATGACGTGGGTATCCTGATTCAACGCGGCGCTCTCAGGTTTTTCGCGAGCAAGCCCGCTCCCACATAAAAGCAGATCTGTTTTCGCTCTGGCTTTTGATCTGGCTTTTAACACTCAGGTCGGCTCTCAGGCCGCCGTGCTTTTGATTTTGATCTTGCTCTGACTGCCCCAATAAGCCCGAGGCCGAACGCAGGTATTGCGGAGCGGGTAAACCGGCAGGACGCCGGTTTAGCCGCGCCGGGCCATGGATGGCCCGTCGCGGCGGCCCGCGGAGTAATGCCGGAGTGAGGGAACACCGAGCCTAGGCGAGGTGCCGACAGGCGGGGCAGAGCGCTTTGGTTACTTTGCCGCTTTTGCAAAGTGACTCGCTGTAAGAGCGAAACCATAAGCCGCCGTTACCTAAATAACGGATAAACACCCCTCACCCCCCCTTCAACTCTTCAATCATAATTTCCCGCATCCGAAACTTCTGGATCTTCCCCGTCACCGTCATCGGAAACTCATCCACAAATTTGAAATGCTTGGGCATCTTGAAGTGCGCAATCCGCCCCTTGCACCACGTCTGCAGCTCAAGCTCATTAGCCAAATGCCCCGGATGAAACTTGATCCACGCCACAATCGCCTCACCATAGCGCTCATCCGGAATCCCGATCACCTGCACATCCGCCACCGCCGGATGAGTAAAGAAAAACTCCTCCAACTCCCGCGGGTACACGTTCTCACCTCCGCGAATGATCATGTCCTTGTTACGCCCGGCGATGCACACATACCCATGTTCATCCATGGTCGCCAGGTCGCCGGTGTGCATCCAGCCCGCCTCGTCGATAGCCTCACGAGTGCTGTCAGGATTATTCCAGTAACCGAGCATCACGCTGTAGCCCCGGGTACACAGCTCCCCTACCTGGCCCCGAGCAACCGTGTTACCGGCGTCATCGATAATCTTGCTTTCCAGCTGTGGCTGGGTCCGGCCAACCGTCGTAACACGCCGCTCAAGGTCATCATCCGGCCCGGTCTGCAACGACACCGGGCTGGTTTCCGTCATGCCATAGGCAATCTGCACCTCACTCATGTGCATCTCGCTGATAATCCGGCGCATCACCTCGATCGGACAAGTGGCGCCCGCCATGATCCCGGTGCGCAGGCGCGACAGGTCGAACTCGGCGCGGCGCGGGTGATCAAGCATGGCGATAAACATGGTAGGCACCCCGTATAGCCCGGTGGCCTGTTCTTCGGCGACGGCAGCCAGGGTCAGCAATGGGTCGAAACCGTCACTCGGGTAGATCATCGTGGTGCCATGGGTGATGCAGCCCAGGTTACCCATCACCATGCCAAAGCAGTGATACAGCGGCACCGGGATCACCAGGCGATCTTGCGCCGTCAGGCCCAGGCTTTCGCCAACCATGTAGCCGTTATTGAGGATGTTGTGGTGACTGAGGGTGGCGCCCTTGGGGAAGCCGGTGGTGCCGGAGGTGTACTGGATATTGACGGGTTGATCGAAGTGCAGGCCGGCCTGGCGGATCTGCAATTGCTCGGGCGGGACGCCTGCCCCGAGGGCCGCCAATTGCGACCAGGGCGTAAACCCCGGGGGCGGGCTGGGATCAAGGCTGATGATGCCGCGCAGGTCAGGTTGAAGCTCCTGCAACATGCCGTGGTAATCGGAGGTCTTGAACGACCCGGCGCACACCAACCACTGGCAACCGGATTGCTTGAGTACGTACTCCAATTCACTGCTGCGATACGCCGGGTTGATATTGACCAGAATCACGCCGATTTTGGCGCTGGCGACCTGGCTGATGCACCACTCGGCGCAGTTGGGGGCCCAGATGCCCAAGCGGTCGCCGGCCTGCATCCCCAAGGCCAGGAACGCACGTGCATGCAAATCAACCGTCTCTGCCAGTTGCCGCCAGGTGTAGCGACGCTGTTGATGGCCCACGACCAAGGCTTCGCCGTCGGAGTAGCGCGAAACCGTTTGATCAAAGGCCTGGCCGATAGTCATGGCCAGCAAGGCCTTGTCCTGACAGCCGCGGCTGTAGCTCTGATTCGATTGATCCATAACGACCCCTGTTGTCTTTTTTGTAGGTTGACGTAAACGTAAACTACGATTGACAGGCCCGCAACGCAAGTTTACGTTAACGTAAAGGTGATCGCCCTCCCCGGCGTATTGGCCATACAAAAACAACGCTAGAAGGTGCCCGTCCATGAGTTACCCCTCCCTGAACTTCGCCCTCGGTGAAACCATCGACATGCTGCGCGACCAGGTGCAGTCCTTCGTGGCCAAGGAACTGGCGCCGCGCGCTGCGCAGATCGATATCGACAACCTGTTCCCCGCCGATATGTGGCGCAAGTTCGGCGATATGGGCCTGCTGGGCATCACCGTGCCGGAAGAATACGGCGGCGCCGGCCTGGGCTACCTGGCCCACGTGGTGGCCATGGAAGAAATCAGCCGGGGCTCGGCTTCGGTGGCGTTGTCCTACGGCGCGCACTCCAACCTCTGCGTCAACCAGATCAACCGCAACGGCACCCATGAGCAAAAACTCAAATACCTGCCCAAGCTGATCAGCGGCGAACACATCGGCGCACTCGCCATGAGCGAGCCGAACGCCGGCTCCGACGTGGTCTCCATGAAGCTGCGCGCCGATAAACGCGGCAGTGTGTATGTGCTCAACGGCAGCAAGACCTGGATCACCAACGGCCCTGATGCCAATACCTACGTGATCTACGCCAAGACCGACCTGGAAAAGGGTGCCCACGGCATCACCGCGTTTATCGTCGAGCGCGACTCGAAGGGCTTCAGCCGCAGCAACAAGTTCGACAAGCTCGGCATGCGCGGCTCCAACACCTGCGAGTTGTTTTTCGATGACGTCGAAGTGCCGGAAGAAAACATCCTCGGCGCACTCAATGGCGGCGTGAAAGTGCTGATGAGCGGCCTCGATTACGAACGCGTTGTGTTGTCCGGCGGCCCGACCGGGATCATGCAGGCCTGCATGGACCTGATCGTGCCCTACATCCATGACCGCAAGCAGTTCGGCCAGAGCATCGGCGAGTTCCAGCTGATCCAGGGCAAGGTCGCCGACATGTACACCCAGCTCAACGCCAGCCGCGCCTACCTGTACGCCGTGGCCCAGGCCTGCGAGCGCGGCGAAACCACGCGCAAGGACGCCGCCGGCGTGATCCTCTACAGCGCCGAACGCGCTACCCAGATGGCCCTCGACGCGATCCAGATTCTCGGCGGCAATGGCTATATCAATGAATTCCCGGCTGGCCGTCTATTGCGTGACGCCAAGCTGTATGAAATCGGTGCCGGCACCAGTGAAATCCGGCGCATGTTGATCGGTCGCGAACTGTTTAACGAAACCCGCTGAACGGAGCGCGCACCATGGCTACCCTGCACACCCAGCTCAACCCGCGCTCGGCGGAATTCGCCGCCAACAGCGCGGCGATGCTCCAACAGGTCGACGCCCTGCATACCCTGCTCGCCCAGGTGCAGCAAGGCGGCGGCGCCAAGGCCCAGGAGCGGCATACGTCGCGGGGCAAGCTGTTGCCCCGCGAGCGGATCAATCGCTTGCTCGACCCTGGCTCGCCGTTCCTTGAACTCAGCCAGCTGGCGGCTTATCAGGTGTACGGCGAAGACGTGCCCGCTGCCGGGGTGATTGCCGGGATTGGCCGGGTGGAAGGCGTCGAGTGCATGATCGTCGCCAACGACGCCACGGTGAAAGGCGGCTCGTACTACCCGCTGACCGTCAAGAAACACCTGCGCGCCCAGACCATCGCCGAGCAGAACCGCCTGCCGTGCATCTACCTGGTGGACTCCGGCGGCGCCAACCTGCCGCGTCAGGATGAAGTGTTCCCGGACCGCGAGCACTTCGGACGAATCTTCTTCAACCAGGCGAACATGAGCGCCCAGGGCATCCCGCAGATCGCGGTGGTGATGGGCTCCTGCACTGCCGGTGGTGCCTATGTGCCGGCGATGGCGGACGAAGCAATCATGGTCCGCCAGCAAGCCACCATCTTCCTCGCCGGCCCGCCGCTGGTGAAGGCGGCGACCGGAGAAGTGGTCAGCGCCGAAGACCTGGGCGGTGCCGATGTGCACTGCAAGATTTCCGGGGTGGCCGACCACTATGCCGACAGCGACGAACATGCGCTGGCCCTGGCTCGGCGCAGTGTGGCCAACCTCAACTGGCGCAAGCTGGGGCAATTGCAACAACGCACGCCGCTGGCGCCGCTTTATAGCAGCGAAGAGCTGTACGGCGTGATTCCGGCCGACGCCAAGCAACCGTTCGACGTGCGCGAAGTGATCGCGCGATTGGTGGACGGCTCGGTGTTCGATGAATTCAAGGCGTTGTTTGGCACCACACTGGTGTGCGGCTTTGCGCACCTGCACGGCTATCCGATTGCGATCCTGGCCAACAACGGCATTCTCTTCGCCGAGGCCGCGCAAAAAGGCGCGCACTTTATCGAACTGGCCTGCCAGCGCGGGATTCCGCTGTTGTTCCTGCAAAACATCACCGGCTTCATGGTCGGCCAGAAATACGAAGCCGGCGGCATCGCCAAGCACGGCGCCAAACTGGTGACAGCGGTAGCCTGTGCCAAGGTGCCGAAGTTCACCGTGATCATCGGCGGCAGCTTCGGCGCCGGTAACTACGGCATGTGTGGACGCGCCTACGACCCGCGCTTCTTGTGGATGTGGCCCAACGCACGCATCGGCGTGATGGGCGCCGAACAGGCCGCCGGCGTGCTGGTGCAGGTCAAGCGTGAGCAGGCCGAGCGCGCCGGCCAGGGTTTCAGCAGCGATGAGGAAGCGGCGATCAAGCAGCCGATCCTCGACCAGTACGAAACCCAGGGCCACCCCTACTACTCCAGCGCACGGCTGTGGGATGACGGCGTCATCGACCCGCTGCAGACCCGCGACGTGCTCGCCCTGGCCCTGTCCGCCGCGCTGAACGCCCCCATCGAGCCGAGCCGCTTCGGCGTGTTCCGCATGTAAATGGAGCTGCACCCCATGAGCGATTTCAACACCCTCGAACTGATCACCGACCCCCGTGGCTTTGCCACGCTGTGGCTCAGTCGTGAAGCCAAGAACAACGCGTTCAATGCCGAAATGATCCGCGAACTGATCATTGCCCTGGACCGGGTGCAAGGCGATCCGGCCCTGCGTTTTCTGGTACTGCGCGGGCGCGGCAAACACTTCAGCGCCGGCGCCGACCTGGCCTGGATGCAGCAGTCGGCCGAACTGGATTACCACACCAACCTGGACGATGCCCGAGAACTGGCGGAGCTGATGTACAACCTCGCCAAGCTGAAGATCCCGACGCTGGCGGTAGTCCAGGGCGCGGCCTACGGCGGTGCCCTGGGATTGATCAGTTGCTGCGACATGGCGATTGGCGCCGACGATGCGCAGTTCTGCCTGTCGGAAGTGCGCATTGGCCTGGCGCCGGCGGTGATCAGCCCGTTCGTGGTGCAGGCGATCGGTGAGCGGGCTGCCCGACGCTATGCCCTCACGGCAGATCGCTTCGGCGGCCAGCGGGCGCGGGAAATCGGGTTGTTGGCGGAGAGTTATCCCGCTGATGAGTTGGACGTACACGTCCAATTGTGGATTGCCAATCTGCTGCTCAACAGTCCGGCGGCCATGCGTGCCAGCAAGGACCTGCTACGGGAAGTCGGCCACGGTGCCCTGACGCCAGCGTTGCGTCGCTACTGCGAAAACTCCATCGCCCGGATCCGTGTCAGCGCCGAAGGCCAGGAAGGCCTGCGTGCCTTTCTGCAAAAACGCGCGCCCAACTGGCAGCCTCAGGAGCCGCGTTCATGAAGACGCTTACTACCGTATTGGTAGCCAACCGTGGCGAAATCGCCTGTCGGGTGATGCGTACCGCCAAGGCCATGGGCCTGACCACCGTGGCCGTGCACAGCGCCACCGACCGTGACGCGCGGCACGCCCGCGAGGCTGATATTCGTGTGGACCTGGGCGGCAGCAAGGCCGCCGACAGTTACCTGCAAATCGACAAACTGATCGCCGCGGCCCAGGCCAGCGGCGCCCAGGCGATTCACCCGGGTTATGGGTTTCTTTCGGAGAACGCAGGGTTTGCCCGCGCCATTGAAGCCGCCGGGTTGATCTTCCTCGGCCCGCCCGCATCGGCCATTGATGCCATGGGCAGTAAATCGGCCGCCAAGGCGTTGATGGAAACCGCCGGCGTGCCGCTGGTGCCCGGTTACCACGGCGACGCACAGGATCTGGAGACTTTCCGCCAGGCAGCCGAGCGTATCGGTTACCCGGTGCTGCTCAAGGCAACGGCAGGCGGCGGCGGCAAGGGCATGAAGGTGGTCGAGGACGTCAGCCAACTGGCCGAAGCGTTGGCCTCGGCACAGCGTGAAGCACTGTCCTCCTTTGGCAATGCGCAGATGCTGGTGGAAAAGTATTTGCTCAAGCCGCGTCACGTGGAGATCCAGGTGTTCGCCGACCAGCACGGTCACTGCCTGTACCTCAATGAGCGCGATTGCTCGATCCAGCGCCGCCATCAAAAAGTCGTCGAAGAAGCCCCGGCGCCGGGCCTGAGTGCCGAGCAGCGCAAGGCCATGGGCGAAGCGGCCGTGCGTGCGGCCCAGGCCATCGGCTACGTGGGCGCGGGCACCGTGGAGTTTCTGCTGGACGCCCGGGGCGAGTTTTTCTTCATGGAGATGAACACCCGGCTGCAGGTGGAACACCCGGTGACCGAGGCCATCACCGGCCTGGACCTGGTGGCCTGGCAGATTCGCGTGGCCCAGGGCGAGCCGCTGCCGATGACTCAGGAGCAAGTGCCGCTGCTGGGGCATGCGATTGAAGTGCGCCTGTACGCCGAGGACCCGGCCAACGATTTTCTGCCGGCCACCGGGCACCTGGCGCTGTACCGCGAATCCACGCCAGGGCCCGGGCGCCGGGTAGACAGCGGCGTCGAACAAGGCGACAACGTGTCACCGTTCTACGACCCGATGCTGGGCAAGTTGATTGCCTGGGGCGAGGACCGCGAACAGGCGCGCCTGCGGCTGCTGGGCATGCTCGATGAATTTGCCGTGGGTGGACTGAAGACCAACCTGGGCTTCTTGCGGCGCATTATCGGCCATCCGGCGTTTGCCGCTGCCGAGCTCGATACCGGGTTTATCCCGCGTTATCAGGATGAGCTGCTGCCGGCGCCTGGCGAATTGAGTGAGGCATTCTGGCAGGCCGCCGGCCAGGCGTTCATGCAGACCCAACCGAGCACTGACACCCGTTCGCCCTGGGCCGACACCCGAGGTTTTCGCGCAGGCTTGCCGGGCGAGGTTTCCCTGCACCTGAGCTGCAACGGCCAGGATCGCCTGGTAATGCTGCAAGCCGGCGTCAACCCGCCCCAGTTGCACGGCGAACAATTGCTGATCGACCAGCACAGCGTGCGCCGCTCCCATCTGGCGGTACGCGAGGGCGGCAGTGTGTTTTTGCGCTGGGACGGCGAGGTGCACAGTGTCAGCCTGTTCGACCCGATTGCCGCCGTCGATGCCAGCCAGTCCCATCAGGGCGGCCTGGCCGCACCGATGAACGGCAGCATCGTGCGAGTGCTGGTGGAAGTCGGGCAAACGGTTGAAGCCGGTACGCAGTTGGTGGTGCTGGAGGCCATGAAGATGGAACACAGCATTCGCGCGCCCCATGCCGGCGTGGTCAAGGCGCTGTACTGCCAGGAAGGCGAAATGGTCGGTGAAGGCAGCGCACTGGTGGAGCTGGAAGCCGCGAGTTAAAACCTCGTGACCGCCTGCGCCACCACGCCGATGATCCGGCACTCTTCACTGAACAGCATCTTCGGGTACGTAGGGTTGAGCGGCACCAGGTAAAGCTGGCCGCTCTGCCTGACCCATTTGCGCAAGATCGCCTGGGAATCAAATGCCCATTGGGCCACCACCAGTTTGCCGGGCTCGGGCTGGATGGCCGGGTCCACCAGAATCATCGTGCCTTCATTGATACTCAAGCCGCTGGGGGCGGTCATGGCGTCGCCAGTCACGCGCATCCAGAACGCCTTGCCACGGGCGTGATAGTCGCTCATCTGAAAACGAGTAACGCCGTACGGCCGAGGTTCTTCCTGCAATGGGTAGCCTCCCTTCCCTTCGCTCACCGGGTAACGGTAATTCGGGTTGTAGTGCGGCGCCGGCTGCAGTTCCTCGGCAACCGCCGCGAGCGCTTTTTCGCGAACCACCAGCGCGACCTCGAGCCCATCCAGGCCCAGCTCCTGCATCACCCGGTTCATATCGGCAAGGCTCGGCACCCGACGCTTGTTCAGCCAGTGGCCGACCCCGCCCTGAGACATGCCCAGGCGCGACGCCAGTTGGTCCTGCGTGACCTTGCGGTCTTTCATGTTGGCCTTGACCAACGCTATCCATTTATCCATGGGCCCTGACAATACGTTGTGTACTCACCACGACAATAAACAGTTTGTAGTAATCAATAAAACGCCATAAATACGATTAGTACTAATATCGATTGCAGGCTTTCGACACCCACACAGAGCACTGCCCTTATGACGACCACCCCGTATACCCTGCCCGACACCTGCGATGAAGACGAACGGCTGTTCCTGCGCAGCAGTGGCGCCGCCCAACGCGCGCTGGACTATTACCTGAAAGAGGATGCCGCACCGCCCTCCGTTGACGACACGTTGTTCGAGGTCAAGCCCGGCATCAGCGACGAGGAGGCCCTGGTCCACGCCTCCGACCTGCTGCGCAGCGCCGCGGCCACTGCGTACGAATCGGCAAACAGCGCCCACGGCAATAGCCGGGACCTGGCGTTTTCAGTGGTCTATTTGATCGATATGGCGAAGGTGATGGTGGAGCGGTCACTGCGGCTTTCGGCGAGGGGTGCCGAACAGCCGGCCAGCCTGTAACAGGCACGCGGGAAAAATATTTCTATCCAAGGGATAAAAACATTTGACTTGCAAATGATAATGATTATTATTGGACCTAGCTGATCGCGAGATCAGTCGATAGACCAAGAGACCTTAGGTCGGACTCTTGGAATATCTCCTCATCAGGCTAATCACGGTTTTTGACCCGGCTCTTTGGCCGGGTCTTTTTTTTGCCAGTTTTTCCCTGGCGTGACTTCAGGCTAATGAAGACTGTGTGTTGCTTGATGGCGCGCATGGTAGCAAAAGACCATCGCCAAAAGAAAGTCGATCGAGCGCTTTAGGCCGGTTCTTTCAAAAATAGCACTTGAGAATCAATCTCATAGATTCTAAGCTGCGGCGGCGTCATGGACGACGCCCCCCTCTTCACCCGCAAAAATTGCATCCAGGCTTTGCCCCGCTCCGGTGTAAAATGCCCGCCACAACACTCATATTCAGGCAACCAGACTATGACCGTGGCCTTGACCTCCATCAAGATCAGCACCGACTTCGACAGTGGCAATATCCAGGTGCTCGACGCCAGTGATGCTCACCAGTTGCTGCTGGCGATAAAGCCCGATACGCGCAGCCAGCACTACCAGTGGTTCCACTTCAAGGCCGAAGGCATGCATGTGGGTCACACCCACACCTTCCGCCTGAGCAATGCCGGCCACTCGTCCTACAAGCACGCCTGGAGCGGCTACAACGCCGTGGCGTCCTACGACCATATCAACTGGTTTCGGGTGCCCACCCGCTTTGATGGCGAGACGCTGCACATCACCCTCGAAACCCGTGAAAAACAGGCCTGGTTCGCCTACTTCGAACCCTACAGCCGCGAACGCCACGACTGGCTGATCGACCAGGCGCTGAACCGCGCCGGCACGCAATTGCTGGCCACCGGCAAAAGTGTCGAAGGCCGTGATATCCAACTGCTGCGCCGTGGCAAGGGCGAGGCCAACAAGCGCAAGGTCTGGATCATCGCCCAGCAGCATCCCGGCGAGCACATGGCCGAATGGTTTATGGAAGGCATCATCGAGCGCCTGCAACAGGACGGTGACGCCGAGCTGAAAAAGCTCCTGGCCGCCGCCGACCTGTACCTGGTACCGAACATGAACCCCGATGGCGCGTTCCATGGGCATCTGCGCACCAACGCCATGGGCCAGGACCTCAACCGCGCCTGGCAGAGTGCGAGCCAGGAGATCAGCCCCGAAGTACTGTTCGTCCAGCAACAAATGGAAAAGTACGGCGTTGACCTGTTCCTGGATATCCACGGCGACGAGGAAATCCCCTATGTGTTCACCGCCGGTTGTGAAGGCAACCCGGGCTACACGCCACGTATCGAGCAGTTGGAAAAACACTTCCGCAGCCACCTGAGCAACCTCACCCGGGATTTTCAGACCGCGCATGGCTACACCCGCGACCTGCCGGGCGAAGCCAATATGACCCTGGCGTGCAACAGCGTCGGCGAGAAGTTCGATTGCCTGTCCCTGACCCTGGAAATGCCCTTCAAGGACAACGACGACGCGCCCAACCCGCACACTGGCTGGTCGGGCAAACGCTCGATGCAGTTGGGCAAGGACGTGTTGAGCAGCGTGGCGGATATCGTCGGCGTATTGCGCTAAACATCCACGATCCCGGCGACGGCTGCATCACAGCAACCGTCGCCGGGGAAGGCTTCAGTCCTTGCTGCCGGTCATGCTTTGCAACACACCGTCACGCCGGATCAAACCGTGGAACAGCGCCGCCGCCAGGTGCAACAACACCGTCAGAAACAGCAAATACGCCAGGTAACCGTGAGCCTTGCGCAACACGGCAAACAACGGCGCATTCGCCCCCACCAGCGCCGGCAACTGCACCGAACTGCTGAGCATCACCGGGTCGCCGGCCGCTGAAATCATCGCCCAGCCCAGCAGCGGCAACACCAGCATCAACGCATACAGCACCACGTGGGAGGCCTTGGCCGCCAGCACTTGCCACAGCGGCAAGTCGGCAGGCAGCGGCGGCTGGCGCGTGGAAAAACGCACCACCAGGCGCACGATTACCAGCGCCAGGATCGCAATGCCCAGCGGCTTGTGCAGGTGGATCAGCCACTCATGGCGTTCGGAAACCGAGGCCACCATGCCCGCGCCGATAAACAGCATGGCGATGATCATCAACGCCATCAGCCAATGCAGCAGCCGCGCCAGCGGGGCGAAAAACCGGGGTTGGGCATTCATGGCTTCGACTCCTGAGGGGCGCTGTGCAGCTGGCTGACTTCGCTGGTGCGACGCAGGTAGGAACTGGCGTACGCCGCCGAACGGGCGGCCAGCAATGGGTCATTCGAGGCTTCGATACCGCTCGGCAGCACCAGTGGATCAAAGTTGATGTCACGGCAATCACCGTCCATTTGCGGCTGGCTGCTTTCCAGCACCAGGGTCCCGGCATTCAGCACCTTGTGCTCACCGGTCCAGGTCTTGCTGGCGTCATCTACCGGGTCGCCCGGGTTGGCCAGGGTGAGGTTCAACTGCCAGCGCAACGGCCCGGCTACCAGGCGCTGGGCCAGGTCTTTTTCGAGGAAGTCGCTGCCGGCGGGCGCCGTAGCCCCCGCAGCATCCTGGCTTTGCGGTACGACGCCCCAGCGCACGGCCTGGCGTTGGCCGCTGGCGTTTACCAGGTAAAACGCGTTGATGCCGTTATAGGTTTCAGTGGCATAGCTGGCAGACGGCTTGGCGGTCTTGACCCAGGCCAGGAACGGCGCGGTCTCGGGGTGCGCCGCGAAGAACGCCGGCATGCCTGCCGGGTTCGGCTTGCCGGTGGCCGGGTCAGGTGCGCCGGCCTTGAGCATCTCGAAGAAGGCCTCGGGCGTGCCCACCGGGAACACCGGCATGCTGTTCATCCCGGTGCGCCATTGCTGGCCGTTGGCCAAGTTGAACTGCAAGGCAAAACTGCGGATCGGCACGCTGCTGTCCGGCGCATACGGGTTGCCGCTGGGCAGCGCAAAACGCCCGATAACCGGGGTGCGCGCCTCGCTGAATACCTGGGCACTGGAGTACTGGCGCGCTTCGGGGCTGCTCTCGAAATAACCGGCCACGCACACGCCCTTGGCATGGTTACGCCGGTAGCCAGGGTGCAAGCCGTTGTTGGTTTCCAAGGCATTGACCAGGGTTTTGGGACGCAACCGCTGTGGGTCGAGGCTTCCGTTAACGTAGGCAAACGCCCCGGCCACGACGGCAACCACCACGCCGATGCTGGCCAACCGAATTATCAGGCTTGCGGTGCTCAACGGCGGACGGGGCGGTGATGAGTGATCTACCATGAAATAACTCCAGGGCCCAAGGCCTTGAGTGGGTGAAACATAAGGTCGGAACACTTGGGACGAACGCCAGCGCACTCTATTCCCTGGCCTGCTGTTTATTTTTATTGGCCTGGAATAACCTTCAACGCCGGACGTCTTCCTAGTCCCAGCGTAGTGACTAGCCAGAATCCCATGCACGAACTCGACGAACAGTTACGTGAACTCATCCCCAGGTTGCGGCGTTTTGCCGTGTCCCTGACGCGTAACACCAGCAGCGCCGACGACCTGGTGCAGGCGAGCCTTGAGCGCGCGATCATCAGTTGGGCCGACAAACGCCTCGAAGGCGACTTGCGCGCCTGGCTGTTCTCGATCCTCTACCGGCAGTTCCTCGACGCCCATCGGCGCTCCCGGCGGTACACACGCATGCTGGAATTTTTCACCGGCCGCGATGATTCGCAGCCGTCGGTCGAGCGCACCGTCATCGCGCAATCGACCCTGCAAGCCTTCGACAAATTGAACACCGAACAGCGCGCCCTGCTGCTGTGGGTCTCGGTGGAAGGCTTGAGCTACAAAGAAGTCGCCGACATCCTCGAGGTGCCCGTGGGCACCGTGATGTCTCGCCTGTCGCGCGCGCGCCAGGCCCTGCGCCAGCTCAGCGACGGCGAAATCACCAGCCCTGCCCTGCGGATACTCAAATGATCAGCCTGCCTCCCAGCGAACGCGATTTGCATGCCTACGTCGATCACCAGCTCCTGGACGCCGACCGCCGCCAGCTCGAAACCTGGCTGGCGGCCCACCCGGACGTCGCCGCCCAGGTGCACGCCTGGCAACAGGACGCGCAGCACCTGCGGGCATCGTTGAGCGGCGCACTGCAACAACCCGCCAACCCCGAGCTGGACCCGGCCCTGATTCGCCAGCGGGTCAAGCGCCAGTCGCGCCGCCATCTCGCAACCGCCGCCATGCTGTTGATTGCCGTCAGTGTCGGCGGCCTCGGCGGCTGGCAGGCCCGCCAGGCTACGCTGCTCGAGAGCATGGCGCCCATGAGCGACGCGATGCAGGCCTACCGCCTGTTTGCCCAGGACGGCATCTTGCCCGCCGACTACCACGTGCAAAGCGGTGGCGACATGCAAGGCTGGCTCGACCGTTATTTCAACCAGGCCTACCGCCTGCCGGACCTGAGCCAGGCCGGGTTCAAGGCGGTCAGCGGGCGCCTGCTCAGTACCGAACAAGGCGCGGCGGCCATGGTGCTGTATGAAGACCCCCAAGGGCGGCGCATCAGTTTCTATATCCGCCCGCCGGGCCCGGAAAACAAGTTCCTGCCCCGGGGCAGCCGCAGTGCCGACGGGCTGCAGGCCGAATACTGGTCGGGCGCGGGCTACAACTATGCGATGGTCAGCCCGCAAGACCCGTCGACCACGCAGATGCTCAAGCAGACGATGCGGTTCTAGAAACCCACATCCAGCACCACGTTATCGACGTAGGTACCGGCCGGCGGCGTGGCCTGGTTGCTATAGATCGCCGCGTTGTAGTTGAACACCTGGCTGCCGGTGCCCAGGCCATTCCCGGGGTTCACCTCAGCCGTGGAGCTGGCGCGCCGGGCGGTGGTCACGCTGCCCCAGCGAGTGGTGGTGGCGCTTTTGAAGATGTCGTAATTGAGGAAATTGCTCCCCGAGATCATCCGCCGCTGCCCGCCCACACTCACCGGGTTCTGGCCATCGCTGATGCCCACGGTGTAGGCACTGCCCTTGGTGCAGGCAATCGTGGCTTGCCCGTTCACACTGGAAAAACCACTGATCACCGGCGCGCTGCCGAAGCTGATGTTGGGCGCGGTGATCTGACAGTCGTTGCTCACCGTCATGCTGACCGTCAGGGAGGATGTGCCGGAGCCGGAATCCCGGAAGACACACAGCGACCCAACCCCCAGCACCGCGCAGTAGTTCCAGACCCAGGCGATGCTGAGTGTCTCCGTGTAAAGGCCGGCAGCCACGTTGCTGCCGGTGATCGATCTCAGGTAAAGCGGCAAGGTCTTCGTGCCCGGCCCGGAAACCAAGCCAACGCTTTGGGCAATGCCCGTCGCGCCGAAATCGAACTGGGTGCCACGGTTGATCGGGTAACTGGTGCTGTTATTGGCGTAAATCGTATAACCGATGACATCCCCGGTAGGGCCGACCATGCCGCTGGTGGCCGAGGTGATGGTTGCATAGAAGTGATCACTCGCCGCCAGCAGCGAAATCAACGTGGCCCCGCAGTTCAAGCCAGCGTTGGTGGTGGAACTGGTCTGGGCAGCGGTGCGCACCGTCATCGAACTGATCGAGCCAAAGCTGGCCGGCGACGTAGCTCCCGGCGCCGAACACGCGGCCATTGCCTGTAGCGAAAAACCCAGGCCCGCCAGCACCAGCAGTCCAACTATCCATTCCTTGACCCGCACACCCACACTCCTTGTCTCATTGGCAAACCAGCGGCCCGATCAGCGGCACCTGCTCCTCGTTGATATCCAAGTCGAACGTTGCCTGGCAGGTACGGCCCTCACCCACAGTGACTTGCAAGGTGTTGTGGGCCGCCAGGTTCTCCAGGTACACCAGGCCATCCCACCCCACCACCGCGCGCGCCCCGGTTTGCTCATGACGCACCTGGCTGCCCAGGGGCAGGTCCTGATGCCGGGCATCCACCAGGGTGATACTGGCCGCGATCACCCGGCGCACCGGGAACTCCAGCAGGTAGCCGCTACCGCGCCGCACCGCCACGCGCTGCTCGACATTAGGGGTCTGCACGTTGACCGGCAGGTTCAGCGGGTCGATTTCATACTTGCCGCGGTAGTACGCGCTGCTCCACGGCACCAGCAAGTGCCCGTTGCGGTCGGTTTCCCCCACCAGCTGGTTTTCATAAAGCACCGGCACACCGGAATAGCCGTCGGTGCTCACCACCACAAACGCGTCATTGACCTGGTTGGCCGTGAACACCTGATTGTCCATCCACACCAGCGAGCCACTGGCATCCGCCCAACGGGTCTCGGCGTCACTGCTACCGTACACGCCCGCCTGCAATTGCACCGACTGCATGCGCCAGGTCAGGTCGGCCTGGCGATAGGCCGGGCCGTCGCCACTGGCATAACCCAAGTTGTAGCCCACGCCGCCCTCGGACGGCACCGCCCGGCTGTAGTTGACCCGCTGGCGACTTTCGCCGGCCTGGCTGCGCTCGTTGCTCAAGGCCAGGCTCCCGTAGACGTCGAACGGGATCACCAGTTGCGCCTGCATGGCCCAGTTGCTGTCACCGACCTCACGGTTGGCCGACAGATAGAAACTGGTGTTGCGCCACAGCTGTTTGCTCCAGGTGAGGTTCATCAGCCGGGTGCGGGAGTCATCGGCCGCCTGTACATCGAAATAGCCGGCACCGATGCTGCCGAAATCGTTGAGGTTCAGGCTCAGGGTCACCTGCTCGCTGCGCTTGCTGAGGCTCGCATAAGGCGTGTCGACCAGGGTCAGGTCGGCGTACTGGTCGCGGCGTTCTACTCGCTGGTATGACAGGCTGTAGCGCTGGTTGCTGTATTGATAACCGAAGCTCAGTTGCTGGCCGGTCTCGCCATCAAACTGGCTTTGGCTGAGGGCGGTATTGAGCACCCCGAAGTTGCCCAGCCGCACGTTGCCGCCGAGCCCGCCCAGGGTCAGGTCGCCTGAGGCTTCGGCATGGCTTTCCAGGGTGAAGTAGTCCGACACCCCGTAACGAAACGTGCCGCTGGCCACGCCCGGCCCGTAGCCAAAATCCCGAATGGTGTAGTCGCGGCGCAAATTACCGGCCGCCACCGAAAAATCCGACAGCCCTTTTTGCAACAACGTACTGGTGACGTAGAACGGCACGGTGGTCGACACCTGCCGGCCCAGGGCATCGGTGGTGACCACCACCGCTTCGCCGGCGCCGTTGATAAACGGCACGTTGGTCAAGGTGTACGGGCCCGGCTGCAGATCTGCGCTGCTGGATTTGTAGCCATTGATGAACAGGTCCACCGACGACGGCACCGCCGCCTCCCCGGCAAATTGTGGCAAGGGGTAAGTCACCAGGTCCGGGCGTACGCCGAAATCCCGCGACACTTGCACCCCGCCCAGGCGTACCGAACTGCTCCACGGCAATGCGCTGCTGATCACGTCGCCCGCCTCGTAGGTCAGCAGGCGCTCATCGTCGGAAAAGCGCCAGGTGGTGTCATAGCGCCGGTAGCCATTGTTCAAAGTGCTGCCGCTGGCCTGGCCGCCAAAGGTGGTGCGGTATTGGCCGGTATTGGACAAGGTGCCCCAGGTATCGAACAGCCGCACTTCGTTGAAAATGCCCAGGTATGTGCCGGCGTCATCGGTGTCGTTCAGGTAAGCGTCATAGTTGAGCAACGCACCAAAACTGGTGAGTGCCTGGGCGCGCGGGTAGTTGTTGCGGCTGCCGATGAACTGCGCCGGCAACCACGCCGGCGGTACCGTCAACATCAGGCGCTGGCCCTGGCTGTCGTAATCGGTGTGCAGGCCCGGCAGGTGGTCCAGCGCGACCTCGGTGGTGATCTCGGCCGGCAGCTTCATGCCCACGTCCCGCAAGGTGGCCGCCGGCACAAACAGGCCGCCGGCGCGCTGATCCACGGCCACCACCCGGCCAGTGTCCATCTGGTTGACCACCAGTTCGAGGAACAACTGTGCATCGGCAACAGCCTCCATGTTGCTGGGCGGCGGCGGCAACGGCGCGGCCACGCCAAGCGGCGCAAGCACCAGGCCCGCCAGGCCGCCCACCACCCACACCGATCGCCATCGACTACGAGTCCAACCATGGCTCACCAAGGCATTGTGTCCATCAATGGACATCTCCATCCGTTAAGACCAAGGGCTGCTCCATGCCCTATTCCATTGCGTTACCGTCCCGGCGCAAGGTTCTCCAGTTGCGCTGCGCCATTGACTCGCACCTGCAGCGGCTGATCGCCCGCGACACCTTGTGGCACCGGCCAGCGCATGGTTGCGCCCGGCAGTACATAGCCGAGCAGGCCGTCTACCAGCGGCCGGGTCTGCCCGCCCTGTTTGAACGCCACATCGGTGAGCCGCGCGTGCACCGCGCCCTGGTTGCGCATCTCCACATAGTTGCGCCCGCCGACGGTGACTTTTTTCCAGCTCAGGTCAGGCTTGCCCGCGCCCTTGGGGTCGCGCTGGCGCGTCGCGTCTTCCTTGCTCCACAGGCCTGCGCCGTAGGCGAACAACGGCACCGAATAACGCATCTGAAAGCGGATGGCTGCGGCCGTCTTGCCATCGGCTGCGGGGGTTTCAGGGGTGGCGGCGGGGATTTCGTCGATGATGATCCGATAGGCCAACTCCTGGCCCGGCGGCACTTCCCGGGTCCGGGTCAGGCGCACCAATTGCTTCTGCCCCGGTTCGATCTTCGCCACCGGCGGGCTGCCGATCACGTCGCGCTGGTTCTGGTACTGCTCGTCAAACCCGCCCTGGCTCCAGGCAAATACCCGGATCTGCAGGTTGGCAGTCTCTGTACCGCGGTTCTCCAACCACAAGGCGCTGGCCTGTTGATCGGCCTCCAGCACCGGGTCAATGGGCCAGATCAGCACCGAACTGGCGGCCTGGACCTGCCCGGCGCCCAACGTCACCAGACCGATAAAACCCGCAACCCAATACCGCCGGGAAGCTGCAAACATAGATTCCACTCCTCATGCCAATCGCCTTACCAGGACAGCTGCACCTGCAGCACGTCGCTGTACGTCCCCCCAGGCTGATTACCCGGTAACACCACCCGGCCGTAAATCGGCAGGGTTATATTGTTCGCGTTGCTGTAGGCCACGCTGACGCTTTGACTGATCCCCAGGCTCTGGCTCAGGGCCGCGTCCTGAAACAGCTGGTACGCCACTTGGGCACTGCCGCTATTGAGTTGCATGTGCCGGCCACTGGCGTTGTACAAGCCGCCGTTGACGCTCATGTTCAAGGTGACTCCCGGAGTGCATTGCAGCGTTACCCCGCTGCTCAGCGCCACCGACACCGTGCTGGTGGACAACGACGAATAGCTGCCGAACGCCAGGCTGCCGTAGTTCGTGCCGCCGCCCACCACCAGGCAGCCTGCGGCAATCGTCGCGCTGACCTGGATCGTCTGGCTGGTCACCGCCAGCAACGACAACGGCATCCCCCAACCCGTGATGACCGCCAGCGTCGCCCAGCAGGCCCGCTTCATCGCACTAGAACGTCAATTGCACGGACACCGTGTCGGTGTAGGTACCCGCCGGCAGACCTGCCTTGCCCACGGCCTGGCCGTAGATGTTCACGGTTTGCGCAACGCCCGTGCTCGCGCCTACGTTGATGGTTCCGTTGATCGCCAGGAGCGTCGAATGCCCGGTGTCGGTGTAGAAGTCATACGGCACATAGTTGGCCACGCCGTCGTACAGCGCCCGGGTGCCGCCCGTGGACTGGCCGTCATGGGACCCGGCACCCACAGTGATCACCGGCGAGGTGCCCGAGGAACACTGGATCGACAACGCGCCTCCACCGCCACCCAGCACCTGGCCGGACTGCGTGGTGAACTGGCTGTTGGTGGTACCGAAATTGATCGTACCGAAGTTCAAACCGGTGGTGCCGCCCACGCCATTGACCAGGCAACTGTTGGTCAGGATCAGCGTGGAGCTGATCTGCCCGGTGACCGTCGTGGCCGCCTGGGCACCCGATACCCAGGCCAGTGCGACCAATGGGAGAACTGCTTTAGATACAAGTGCATGCATGATGTCCATCCTCATGAATTACCAATCCAGAGTCACCGTCAGGGTGTCTGTGTAGATGCCGGCCGGTAGGGCCCTGGTATTCGCCACCACCGAGCCGAATACCGGGATCGGTACCTGTGCGCCCTTGGTCACGACGAAATTGCGTTGCTGGCCGATGCTGTAGGTGCTTCGGCCCGCAGGATCGGCCGACAGCCGATACGGTATGGTTTGCCGGCCATTGCTCAAGCGCCGGGTGATGCCGTCGCCATGGGCGCCGCCGTCGATGGTCACGGTGAAACTGCTCACCACCGACGGGTTGCAGGACACAGCGAGCGCGGCCTTGTCGCCATCACTGATGCCGGCACCCAGGCCCTTGTCCCAAGTGGGTCCGTGGCTGCCGAAATCCAGCAAGGCCGAGCCGCCATCCGGGCTCACCGGCGCGCTGTCGGTGCCTTTGCTCACCTGGCAACTGGCGGTAATCACCAGCCGTGCGTGAATCTGCCCGGCGACCGCCGCCTGGGCGTCCTCGGCCAGGAGCAACAGGCCGCCCAGCGCGATGCAGGCCAGGGCGCGGCTTACCATGTCACCGTCACTTTGAGCAGGTCGGAATAACGCCCCACGGCCGGTATTTCCTTGAGCGGCTCGATGCGTCCATAAAGTGGCAAGTCCACCGTGCCGGAATCGGGCACACGGCCGCTCAACGGTACGTCCACGGCCAAGGGGATGCGGCGTGCGGCATCGGCATAAATTCGATAGGGAATGGGTTTGATCGAGGGGGCAGCAGCGCCCAGGTAACGTACTTCGCCGATGCCGCCATGCAGGCCGCCGTCGACACGCATCTGATACGGCGTATCCGGGTTGCACTCCAGGCGTGGCTGGCGCTGGCTGATCAAGGCTGCACTCAACGGGCCTGCCGGGTCATCCAGCCGGGAGCCGCTGCCGAAATCCAGTACGCCGAGCTGCTCGATCCCTGCTTCACGCGTGGTGCCGACCAATTGGCACCCCCGCTGCACGTCGATACGCACCTCAACCTGGAGCTGGGCACCATAAACCGTGTTGCAGAGCATCGCGCTCATGATTGCCAAGACTGCGTGTCCCTTCACTGCCCCAAATCCTTATACAGGGGTGACTGCTGTGTATGAGGTTAGTCACTTGAAGGGAATCCGCCAGTCAGGTCGGTGTTTTGGATCCATTGACCCATGCCTTTTCCAGATAGCTCGCGCCGTGCTTCTCTATTGGTCAAACCGCAACCGGCGCTCTAAAGTGAGCGACCACCGACATACAGAGTGACTGACATTGGCTGCTTTACCGCCCCTGCTCAAACGGTTGCTGGGTAAACCCGCGGCGACCACCGCCGCCCCCGGTATCACCGCATTCTTCCAGGGCAAGGCCCGGCAACAGGGCTATACCCTCAGCCCAAGCCAGCAACAGGTGATCGAGACCATGGCCCGGCAAACCGACCATCTGCTGGCCGGGCGCCCTACCCGCAGCCTGTACCTGCACGGCGCCGTCGGCCGGGGCAAGAGCTGGTTGCTGGACGGCTTTTTCCAGGCGTTGCCGATTGCCGAGAAACAGCGCGTGCACTTCCACGACTTTTTCGCCCGTCTGCACCAGGGAATGTTTGCCCATCGCCAGCAGCGCGATGCATTGGCCGTGACCCTGGATGAGTTGCTCGATGGCTGCCGCGTGCTGTGCTTCGACGAGTTTCACGTACATGATATCGGCGATGCGATGCTGATCAGCCGCCTGTTCAAGGCCCTGTTCCGGCGCGGAGTCTGGGTGCTGGTAACCTCCAATTATCCGCCCGCCGGGTTGCTGCCGAACCCCTTGTACCATCAGCGGTTCAAGCCGGTGATCGAGCTGATCAGCGCGCGCATGGACGTCATGGAGGTCAGCGCCCCCCAGGATTTTCGCAGCCTGGCCCAGGCCCATGGCGATCAGCGGTTCAGCGCTGGCCAGTTCGTGTGGCCGGGGACTGCCGCGCAACGCCAAGCCCTGGGCCTGCCGTCAGCGGATCAGGCCCCGGTCAGCCTGACCGTCGGAGCCCGGCAATTGACTGCCCGCTGGTACCAGGACCGCAGCATTGCCTTCACCTTCAGCGACCTGTGCGAACAACCGACCGCCGTCATGGACTACCTGCAGCTGTGCCGCGACTATGAACGCTGGATCATCGACGGCCTGCCGCACCTGGCGGACTGTCCGATTGCCGCCCAGCAACGGTTCATCAACCTGGTGGACGTGCTCTACGACCAGGACAAGCAATTGGTGCTGATCGGCGAGCAGCCGCTGGAGCAATCCCTGAGCGGCCAGGCCATCGATTTGGCGCGCACCGCCAGCCGCCTGGGGCAGTTGCAGAAGATCGGGCCGCAACCCGCTATCATGAGCGCCATTCACGCCCCTATTGCCGAGTGACGCGCCGTTCATGGATACCCTTGCCCAACTCAAGGCCGGCCAACTGGCCGGTATCAAACGCCTGGACCTGCGCTGTGGGCTGACCGAGTTCCCTCGGGAAATCTTCGACCTGGCCGACTCCCTGGAAATCCTCAACCTGACCGGCAATGCCCTGAGCAGCCTGCCGGATGACCTGCACCGCCTGCCCCATTTGCGCGTGCTGTTCTGTTCGGAAAACGCCTTTACCGAACTGCCGCAATGCCTGGGCCAGTGCGCGCAGTTGAGCATGATCGGCTTCAAGTCGAACCAGATCAGCAGTGTCCCGGCGACGTCGCTGCCACCCTTGCTGCGCTGGCTGATCCTCACCGATAACCACATCAGCCAATTGCCGGACGAACTGGGTGAACGGCCTTTGCTGCAAAAACTGATGCTGGCCGGTAACCACCTGGAGCAGTTGCCGCAAAGCCTCGCCCAGTGCAAAAACCTCGAATTGATCCGCATCGCTTCCAACCGCATGACCCGCCTGCCGGACTGGTTGCTGGGTTTGCCGAGCCTGACCTGGCTGGCCTACGCCGGTAATCCGGTAGAGATGGCCGTGGAAGAGGCCCGCCATGACGCGACGCCAAACATTCCCTGGTCCGAGCTGGAATTGAGCGAAGTGCTGGGGGAAGGCGCTTCCGGAATCATCCGAAAAGCGTACTGGGCCCCGTCAAACGGGCCGGTCAAGGCGGTCGCGGTCAAACTCTATAAAGGCAGCATTACCAGTGACGGCTCGCCCCTGCACGAAATGCACGCCTGCATCGCCGCCGGACTGCATGCCAACCTGATCAAGGTAGAAGGCCGTGTCGTCGACCACCCGGAAGGCCAGGCGGCGCTGGTGATGCAACTGATCGAACCGAGCTACCGCAACCTCGCGGCCCTGCCGAGCCTGGCGTCGTGCACCCGGGATATCTACGAGCCCACCACCCGTTTCAGCGCGGATGTGGCGCTGCGCATGGCCCGGGGCATCGCTTCGGTGGCGGCGCACCTGCACGCGCAAGGCATCACCCACGGTGATCTGTACGGCCACAACATTCTGTGGAATGAAGCCGGTGAATGTCTGCTTGGGGACTTTGGTGCAGCGTCGTTTCACGCCACGGTCGACAGCCAGGAAACCCGCGCGTTGCAGCGCATCGAAGTCAGGGCGTTCGGGGTGTTGCTGGGAGAATTGCTGGAAAGGATTGATGCGGGGTTGAGCGAGGAAAAGCGCGTGGCGCTGGAAACCTTGCGGGACAACTGCTGCCAGCCGGATGTGTTGGCCCGGCCTGGGTTCGAGGAAATCACAAGCTTGTTGCAGTCTTCCAAACTCCGCTAAACCCAATGTGGGAGCGGGCTTGCTCGCGAATGCGGTGTGTCAGTCAATACATGCTTGGCTGGTACACCGTATTCGCGAGCAAGCCCGCTCCCACATTTGGACCGGGTTCACATCAAATCAGAATCAACCCGCCAACCCGACGAACATGTCCTGCACGTCGTCATGGTTGTCCAGGCCTTCGAGGAAGGCTTCGACTTCGGCCATCTGCTCATCGCTCAAACCGCTCACCGGGTTCTTCGCGATGTAGCCGAGCTTGGCCGACAGCACGGTGAAACCCTGCTCCGGCAAGGCTTTCTGCACGGCGTCCAGGTCGGTGGTCTCGGTGATGAACAAGGTCGTGCCCTCTTCTTCGCCTGCCTCGAAATCCTGGGCACCGGCCTCAATCGCGGCCATTTCCGGATCGGCTTCCGGGCTGTCCGGCGAGGCTTCGATCAGGCCTACATGGTTGAAGTCCCAGGCCACGGAGCCGGACGCGCCGAGTTGCCCCTTGCGGAACGCCACGCGGATTTCCGCCACGGTGCGGTTGATGTTGTCGGTCACGCATTCAACGATCAGCGGCACCTGGTGCGGGGCAAAACCTTCGTAGGTTACGCGGTGGTATTGCACGGTCTCGCCGAGCAGACCGGCGCCTTTCTTGATCGCGCGTTCCAGGGTTTCCTTGGGCATCGAGGCCTTTTTGGCCTGCTCCACCACCAGGCGCAAGTGTGCGTTGGTGGCGGTGTCGGCACCGTTGCGGGCGGCAATGGTGATCTCTTTCACCAGCTTGCCGAAGATCTTGCCCTTGGCATTGGATGCCGCTTCTTTATGTTTGACTTTCCACTGTGCGCCCATGACTCACTCTCTTCTGTCCATCGCGCCGAGACGTCTACTGGCCGGCGCTTTGGGGGCAGAGTTTATAGCGCTGAAACACTCTAATCCACCAAAAAACCGGCCATGCCCCTCAGGTCCGCAAGGGATTGATGGCGCGCTCACGGTCGGGCACGAAGTCGCCCACCTGCGCCAGCACCGCCGGCCTGGCGTTCCAATAGGGCATCAACACCAGGGAGGAAAACAGCGCGGCACCGGCAAACACGATAAACACCGTGACCGTATCGAAGTAGCCCGGCAGCAAGCCGCCAAGAATCGCCCCCACCGAACCGCAGCCGTTGACGAACCCCGCCGCCGTCGCGCCGGCCTTGGCGGTGCCGAAGTCGATGGCGGCGGTGCTGCTGATCATCGAGTCCGGCCCGTACAGGGTCAGGCCCATCACAAACAGCAGCGCCATCACCAGCGCCACACTGCCGGTGTGCAAGGCGCCCATGAACAACGCCAGGGCCACGGTCAGCGCCAGCAGGCTGAGGACACAGGCCGGCATGCGCCGCGCGCCGAACAGTTTGTCGGACGCCATGCCGATCATGATCGGCCCCAGCAACCCCGCCAGCTCGAACGCCGTCGGCACAATCGCCGCGCCGACCTTGCCCACCGACGGCATCTGCTCATACACAATCACCGGCCCCCACAACAGGATCGCGTAACGCGCCGGTTTCAACAGAAAGTACGCCAGCCCCAGGGTCAACACCGTGCGGTTGCGCAAGATGGCCCGCAGCGGCTCCAGCACACTGGCGTTCTTCTCGGCGGCAGTCTGTTCCGGTTCCGGTTCCACTGCCGGTAACCCCACATCCTGTGGCGTGTTGCGCTGGAAAATGAAAAACAGCACCGCGACCACGAAGACCACAGCCGCACTGGAGATAAATGCCGCATGCCAGGTGCCGATCAGCGTATACGCCCACCATCCGGCAAACGGCGACGCCACCAGGCCACCAAAGGCGTAGCACGAGCTCCATAAACCCAGCACCCGGCCACGCTGCTGCGCCGGGAAGAAACTGCCAAGGTTCTTGCACAGCCCGGACCAGCCGGTGGACTGGGCCAGGCCCTGGATCAACATGCACGTGACAAAGATCGGTAACGTGGCAAACGTGCCCATCACCAGGGCGGCGGCGGCTGAAATCAGCAACCCGCCGAGTACCACCACACGCGGCCCGAAACGGTCGGCGAGCATGCCCCAGGTGAATTGGCCAACGGCGTAGGCCGCCAGGTAGATGCCATCCAGGTTGGCCATCATCATCTTGTCCAGCGGGAAACTCGGGTCGTCGACGATCCCCAGCTTGGCCACCGAAAAAGCCTTGCGGGTGAAATAGAAGGCCGCGTACGCCAGCCAGGTGATGGCGAAAATCTGCACGCGCCAACGCTTGATGTGACTCAAGGGAGTATTCATGGTGGTTCTGACCTCGGGTGTGAGTGTGCCGGCAGAATGAAAAGCAAACGCCTGTATTTTTATTGTTGAGCACTGCAGTACCGGCGCTTGGAGGGGCGCGGTATTGGTCAGATGAGTCCCGCTGGTGAGCACGCAGAAGACCCATGGCCGCCGAAGGTGTAGGACTCGACCTACGGCGACTGGGGCTATCAAAGCAATGGCTGACTAATAGGTAAAATCGATTTATCGTATTTCAAATATAAGCTGAGCTTGTAAGAGGATTCGCGATGTCGGTGTCTCACGCGCAACTCAAAGCCTTCCATGCGGTGGCCGTACACGGCAGTTTTACCCACGCCGCCGAACGCTTGTTCCTCAGCCAGCCGGCCATTTCCGACCAGGTGCGCAAGCTTGAGGAACGTTTCGGCGTGCTGCTGTTTCATCGCAACAAACGTTCGGTGCGCTTGACCGACCTCGGCGAGCGCCTGTTGAGCATCACCCAGCGTCTGTTTGCCGTCGCGGCGGAAGCCGAAGAGCTGTTGCAGGATTCCCGCGCCTTGCAAACCGGCACCCTGACACTCGCGGTGGACGCCCCGGTGCATGTGCTGCCGCAGATTGCGCGCTTCTGCCAGTTGTACCCGGGCATCAGCGTGAAGATCGAAACCGGCAACACCGATGAATCACTGTTTCGCCTGTACAACTACCAGGCCGACCTCGCGCTGCTGGGGCGCGATGTGGACGACGAGCGGCTGCTGTCACTGCCGCTGCCCGATGACCAATTGCTCGCGTTTGTCGCCCGCAACCACCCGTGGGCGGGCCGCGAGTCGATCTGCCTGGCGGACCTGGACGATACGCCGCTGGTGTTGCGGGAAATCGGCTCGGTGACCCGCCAGACCCTGGAGCAGGAAATGCACCAGGCCGGGCTGCGCATTCGCCCGGCGATCCAGGTGGAAGGCCGCGAAGCCGCGCGGGAGGCGGTGGTGGTGGGGATTGGCGTGGGCGTGGTGTCGGCTGCGGAGTTTGGCGCAGATTCGCGGGTGTATGCGATGCCGATCCGTGACTGTACGCAGCGGATGAAGGAAACACTGGTGTGCTTGAAGGAGCAGAGTTCGCGGCGGGTGGTGGCGACGTTTCTGGAGATTGTGCGGGAAAGTTTGCGGTGAAGTTGAGGGCCCCTTCGCGAGCAAGCCCGCTCCCACAGTTGACCGAGTTCTACCGATGGAACGCGGTCGAATGTGGGAGCGGGCTTGCTCGCGAAGGGGCCAACTAGATCTCAAGCCAACACCCTCTAAGGCGCCAACTCGAAAAACGCCTGAATCAACCGCAACTCCCGGCGCCGCTCCATGCACCCGATCACATGCCGGTTCACCAGCCCCTCGCCCTGGATCGGAATCGCGTGCACCCGCGGATCCCGGCTGACTTCCATCGACGACACCACCCCAACCCCCAACTCGGCCGCCACCGCTTCCGTCACCGCCTCACGGCTGTCCAGTTCCAGCAACACCCGGGGCTGCACGCCGGCCTGGGCGCAGGCATCGTCAAAGGTCCGCCGCGTGATCGAGCTGGGTTCACGCAACACCATGATCACCTGATCCAATTGCTCCAGCCGAATCCCCGCAGGCTCCGCCAGCCACGGATGCCCCGCAGGCACCAACGCGCAAATCCGTGACTCGATCAACGGCTGCAAGTGCAGGCCCTTGCGCGGCTCCACCTCGGTCAACACCGCCACGTCAGCCCGCTCCGACAACAGCGCCGCGAGGGTTTCCTGCGCATTGCCCAGACGCAAATTGACAGTAATCCCCGGATACCGCTGCCGTAGGCTGGCCAGCATCGGCATGACCATGTGCGGCCCGTCCGCCGCCACTTCCAGGCGCCCGGTAAGTAATTGCCGGTTGGCCTCCAGCAACGTCTGCGCCTCTTCCACCAGGCCGAAGATCGCCCGGGTGATCGCCGCGAGTTTGGTGCCCTCCTCGGTCAACTCCACCCGCCGCGCGGTACGCCGCAGCAGCGCGATCTGGTAGTGCTCCTCCAGCGCCTTGATATGCCCGGTCACCGCCGGCTGGCTGATGAACAGGCGCTCGGCCGCCCGGGTAAAACTGCCCTCGCGGGCCACCGCATCAAACGCACGCAGTTGAAACAGGTTCATAGCTATCGGCCTCACTGATAGCTCGCATAACAACAAACAATTTGATTGATGACAAGCCAAACTGCAATTTAGGCGCCGTAACTTCATCCCAATGTTTTGCGAGGACACACGAATGAGCACTGCCGCGCCGATCCTGCTGACCCCGGGGCCCTTGACCACCTCGGCCCGCACCCGCCAGGCCATGATGGTCGACTGGGGTTCATGGGATGACCGCTTCAATCAACTGACCGCCAGTCTTTGCGAGCAACTGCTGGTGATCGTCAACGGCACCGCCAGCCACCATTGCGTGCCATTGCAAGGCAGCGGCACCTTTGCCGTGGAAGCGGCCATCGGCACCCTCGTGCCACGGGACGGCAAGGTGCTGGTGCTGATCAACGGCGCCTACGGCAAGCGCCTGGCGAAGATTTGCGAAGTGCTCGGCCGCGAGTTCAGTACCTTTGAAACTGCCGAGGACGAACCCACCACCGCCGCCGACGTCGACCGCCTGTTGCACGCCGACAAGGGCATCACCCACGTCGCACTGATCCATTGCGAAACCAGCACCGGGATTCTCAACCCGTTGCCCGAGATCGCCCAGGTCATCGCCCGCCACGGCAAGCGCCTGATTATCGACGCCATGAGCTCCTTCGGCGCGCTGCCGATCGACGCCCGCGAGGTGCCGTTCGACGCGCTGATCGCCGCCTCCGGCAAGTGCCTGGAAGGCGTACCGGGGATGGGTTTTGTGTTCGCTGAAAAGCAGGCGCTGGCTGCAGCCCAAGGCAACTGCCACTCCCTGGCGATGGACCTTTTCGACCAGCACAGCTACATGGCCAAGACCGGCCAATGGCGCTTCACACCGCCGACCCACGTGGTGGCGGCGCTGCACGAAGCGCTGCTGCAATACAACGAAGAAGGCGGCCTGCCCGCCCGGCACCAGCGCTACGCCGACAACTGCCAGGCATTGCTGGACGGCATGGCCGAACTGGGCCTGCGCAGCTTCCTGCCCGCCGCGATCCAGGCGCCGATCATCGTTACCTTCCACGCGCCGAAAGACCCGCGCTACCAGTTCAAGGAGTTCTACGAACGGGTCAAGGCCAAGGGCTTCATCCTTTATCCCGGCAAATTGACCCAGGTGGAAACCTTCCGCGTGGGCTGCATCGGCCATGTGAACCAGGCCGAGATGCAAGCCGCGGTAGCGGCGGTAGCCGAGGTGCTGCAAGAAATGAACGTGCTCGACATCTGACTGCCCACTACTCACAGGATCTGAACCATGAACTACGCAAACCCAACCCAGCTTCAAGCCGCGATCCTCGACTGGGCCGGCACCGTGGTCGATTTCGGCTCGTTCGCGCCCACGCAGATTTTTGTCGAAGCCTTCGCCGAGTTCGACGTGCAGGTCTCCATCGAGGAAGCCCGTGGCCCGATGGGCATGGGCAAGTGGGACCACATCCGCACCCTGTGCGACCAGCCGCAGGTGGCCGAGCGTTACCGCAAGGCCTTCGGCCGCACACCGACTGACGATGATGTGACCGCCATCTACCAGCGCTTCATGCCGCTGCAGATCGAGAAGATCGCCGAGCACTCGGCATTGATCCCCGGTGCCCTGGACACTATCGCCAACCTGCGCCAGCAAGGGATCAAGATCGGTTCGTGCTCCGGCTACCCCAAGCAGGTGATGGACAAGGTTGTCGAACTGGCTGCCACCAATGGCTATATCGCCGACCACGTGGTCGCCACCGACGAAGTACCCAACGGCCGACCATGGCCGGCCCAGGCCCTGGCCAACGTGATCGCCCTCGGGATCGATGACGTAGCGGCCTGCGTGAAGATCGACGACACCGTGCCGGGCATCCTCGAAGGCCGTCGCGCCGGGATGTGGACCGTGGCGCTGACCTGCTCGGGCAACGCCCTGGGCCTGACCTACGAGCAGTTCCGCGCCCTCGACGCCGGCACACTCGCCAGCGAACGCACGCGTATCCAGGCCATGTTCGAAGGCTCGCGCCCACACTACATGATCGACACCATCACCGACCTGCCTGCGGTGATCGCCGACATCAACCAGCGCCTGGCACGGGGTGAAATGCCGCAGGGCAACTGATCGGTGTCAAAACATCGCTTCTTCGTCTTCCTCTCACGGGCAAACCTCGTAAAACAGGCTTACATTGAAAGGACTCCGTCGCGAAAGAACGGAGGTTTGCCCTGATGAGTGAGGAAGAAAGCGATGCCCTGGAAAAATTCCGATACGCGTTACAGCACCATGTCGATTGCGTTGCACTGGCTGATGGTGGTGCTGCTGGCGGTGGTCTACGCCTGCATTGAGTTACGCGGGCAGTTTCCCAAAGGCAGCGGCGCACGTACGTTGATCGTGGAAATGCACTTCATGTTCGGCCTGACGGTGTTTGTGCTGGTATGGCTACGGTTGTTCGCCCGCAGCCTGGGCGTGGCACCGAAGATCGTCCCTGCCCCGCCGCAATGGCAAACCCTCCTCGCCACCCTGATGCACATGGCGCTGTACGCCTTGATGATCGGCATGCCCATCGCCGGCTGGCTGATCGTCAGCGCCGAGGGGCATTCGGTGATGTTCTACGGCATCGAGTTGCCGCCGCTGATTGCCGAGAACAAAGCGTTGGCCAAGGAAATTGAAAACTGGCACGTGCTGTTCGGCAAGATCGGCTACTGGCTGATCGGGCTGCATGCGTTGGCCGGATTGGCCCATCACTATGTGCTGCGAGACAACACTGCGTTGAGGATGATGCCCGGCAAGAGAGGGAGCATTCGGTAAGCCCACGGATTGAATGTGGCAGCTGGCTAGTGTGGGAGCTGGCTTGCCTGCGATAGCATCACCTCGGTGCCACTGATACACGGCGGTGTCTGCATCGCAGGCAAGCCAGCGCCTACATTAACCGGGTGCAACAGGGAAACCCCGGCGGCCCTGCAGGCCACCGGTGTGGACGAAGATCAGGCGGGTGCCGGGGGAAAATCTCCCGGCTTCAATCTGTAGTTTCAACGCCAATAACGCTTTGCCGGTATACAGCGGCTCCAGCGCCAGGCCACAGGCTTGCTCGGTAGCGTCGATAAAGGCCAGCAACTCCGGATCAACCTTGGCAAAGCCGCCCCGGCTGGCCTCCAGCAATTCATAACCCTGCTGCACAAGCGCCTGCACCTGTTGCGCCACCCCGTGGTCGTCGGGCACCGCCAGGGCGCCATATACCGGATGCGCGCCCGCCTCCGCCAGCACCAATCCCGCCAATGTAGTACCGGTGCCTGCCGCCAGCCACCAACCGTGATAGTCCGTCCAGCCCAGGCCGTTTAATTGCGCCTGCGCCTGATTCACCAAAACTCCGCAACCCAACGCGCCCGCCAGGCCCCCGCCGCCTTCAGGTACCGGGTGCAGGTGCGGATACTGCTCGCGCCAGGGCAGCCAGAAGTCCGGCTCGTTGCGCGCGCGATAGCCGCCATACCCCAGCCAATGCAGTTGCATGCCGAAGGCCTTGAGGTCGAGCACCGTGGGAGTGTCTTGCGGATGGCCACGCAGCAAGCCAACGGTAGGAAAGCCGAAGCGTTTCCCGGCCGCCGCCAGTGCATGCAGGTGATTGGAGTAAGCGCCGCCCAGGCTGATGATCCCGCTGGCGCCCGCCGCCCGGCCTTGCGCCAGGTGCTCGGTGAGCTTGAACCACTTGTTGCCGCTGATCAGCGGGTCGATGCGATCCAGGCGCAGCACGGCGACTTCCACCGGCCCCATCCAGTCCAGCTTCAGGGGTTCAAGGGGCGCGTGGGGGAGCCAGTCGAAAGGACCCATGAGGGCGGTTCTGCACAAGAAAAGGGGCGGTAGTCTACCACCGCCCCTTTTACGTGCTTACAGCTCGGCCGCCAGGCGCGAACCCTGGTTGATGGCGCGCTTGGCATCCAGTTCGGCCGCCACGTCCGCGCCGCCGATCAGGTGCACGTTCTGCCCGGCCGCCACCAGGCCATCCTGCAATTCCCGCAGCGGGTCCTGCCCGGCGCAGATCACGATGTTGTCCACCGCCAGCACCTTCGGTTCACCCTCGGCGCCGATGCGGATGTGCAGGCCCTCATCGTCGATCTTCAGGTACTCGACACTGTTGAGCATCTGCACCTGCTTGTTCTTCAAGCCGGTGCGGTGGATCCAGCCGGTGGTCTTGCCCAGGCCGTCGCCGACCTTGGAGGTCTTGCGCTGCAACAGGAACACTTCACGCGCCGGCGCATGGCGCTCGGGCTTGATCCCGGCCACACCGCCGCGGGCTTCCAGGTGGGTGTCGATGCCCCACTCTTTCCAGAACGCCTCGCGGTCCAGGCTGGTGGACACGCCCTGGTGCACGAGGAATTCCGAGACGTCAAAACCGATACCGCCGGCACCAATCACCGCCACGCGATGGCCCACCGGCTTACGCTCCAGGATCACGTCGAGGTAGCTCAATACCTTGGCGTTTTCCACGCCGGGAATCGCCGGAATACGCGGCGCGATGCCGGTCGCGAGGATGATCTCGTCATAACCGCCCGCAACAAGCTGCTCAACGTCGACCCGGGTGTCCAGGCACAGTTCGACGTGAGTGGTCTGCAACTTGCGCTTGAAGTAGCGCAGGGTCTCGAAGAACTCTTCCTTGCCCGGCACACGCTTGGCGATGTTGAACTGGCCGCCGATCTCGCTGGCCGAATCGAACAGCGTCACTTGATGCCCACGTTCGGCGGCGACGGTGGCGGCCGCCAGGCCCGCAGGACCGGCACCGACCACGGCGATTTTCTTGATCTGCTTGACCGGCAGGTAGTTGAGCTCGGTCTCGTAGCACGCACGCGGGTTGACCAGGCAGGTGGTCAGCTTGCCGCCGAAGGTGTGGTCCAGGCAGGCCTGGTTGCAGCCGATGCAGGTGTTGATCTCATCGGCGCGGCCTTCGGCAGCCTTGTTGACGAAGTCCGGGTCGGCGAGGAATGGGCGAGCCATCGAGACCATGTCGGCATCGCCTTCGGCCAAAATCTGCTCGGCGATTTCCGGGGTGTTGATTCGGTTGGTGGTGATCAATGGAATCTGCACCGCACCGCGCAACTTCGCGGTGACCTTGCTGAACGCGCCACGCGGCACCTTGGTGGCGATGGTCGGGATCCGCGCTTCGTGCCAGCCGATGCCGGTGTTGATGATCGTTGCACCGGCCTGCTCGATGGCCTTGGCCAACTGCACGATCTCTTCCCAGGTGCTGCCGCCTTCCACCAGGTCGAGCATCGACAGGCGGAAGATGATGATGAAATTCGGGCCTACGGCTTCGCGCACCCGGCGCACGATTTCCACCGGCAGACGCATGCGGTTTTCGTAGCTGCCACCCCAACGGTCGGTGCGGTGGTTGGTGTGGGCGGCGAGGAACTGGTTGATGAAGTAGCCTTCCGAACCCATGATTTCCACGCCGTCGTACTCGGCGACCTGGGCCAGCACCGAGCAGGTGACGAAATCATTGATCTGTTTTTCGATGCCTTCTTCGTCCAGCTCTTTGGGCTTGAACGGGTTGATCGGCGCCTGGATTGCGCTCGGTGCCACCTGCTTCGGGCTGTAGGCATAACGCCCGGCGTGGAGGATCTGCATGCAGATCTTGCCGCCCGCCTCGTGCACCGCCCGGGTGACGATCTTGTGCTTCTGCGCTTCTTCGTCGGTGGTCAGCTTGGCCGCACCGCCATACACCCCACCTTCATCGTTGGGGCCAATGCCTCCGGTGACCATCAGGCCCACGCCGCCACGGGCACGTTCGGCAAAATAGGCCGCCATGCGCTCGAAGCCACCGGGTTTTTCTTCAAGGCCGGTGTGCATCGAGCCCATCAGGGTGCGGTTGCGCAGGGTGGTAAAACCCAGGTCCAACGGGGCCAGCAAGTGCGGGTAGGCAGCAGCGGTCATGGTACAGCTCCACAACGGATCATCACGGGACGTGGAGCGCTCGAATGGCACTCCATCGGTTTATGTCCCACAGACTAAGAGTCCGCCGGCTGGCGCTCAATGACCGTAAGTGACAACTTAATGATCAAAGTGCGCAGCAGAAAGCATGGCAGCGGTAATTTTCTCCTGTTTCTGCCCCTGCCCAATCATCCAGCGTTGAAACCCACGGCACTGCTGTTTGTGCAGGGTATTGGGGTGCCAACTCAGGTAGTACGGCGCCGCCAGCGGCACGGCGAACCGCCAGGGAATCACCAGCCGACCGGCGCGCAGGTCCCCGGCGATCATTGAGAACTGCGCCAGCACGATGCCTTGCCGGTCGATGGCCGCCTGGATCGCGGTAATCGATGATGAGTAATTGCGGCGGATCACGATGGGCTGGCCGGTTTGCCCTTCCAGCTCGCTGAACCATTGGGTCCACGAAGGCGGCGAATCGAATTTGGGCCGCGAGTCGATGCCGATCAGGCGGTAATCGAGCAAGTCCCGCGCGCACGCAACCCGTTCCAGCAACTGCGGTGAACAAGTGGGCACCACACAATCGCGGAACAGCGGCACGCTATGCCCGGCATGCTCGGGGTGCTCGCCATAACCGATGCGAAAGTCGGCACTTTCCTCCCCCGATGCATCATCGAGGGTGCTGTCGAGGTAGATGTCCAGGTCGGTTTCGTCCTGCCCCCACTCGTCGATCAGCGGCGACAGCCATTTGGTCATCAGCGAAGGCAGGCAACTGATATACAGGTTGTTGGGATTCTTCGCCCGCTCGGCCTCGGCCACCGCCAGCCTGAGTTCTTCGAACGCCGCGGTGCAGCGGGCGTGCAGGCGTTCGCCGACGCTGTTCAAGCGCAGGCGCTGGCCGTCCTTGAGCGTCAGCTTCATGCCCAGGGCATCTTCGAGCAGTTTCATTTGCTGGCTGACAGCGCCCACCGAGATCCCCAGGCGAATCGCCGCCTGGGACATACCGGCGCAGTGGCCCACCACTTCAAACACTTGCAACGCGCGCAACGGCGGTAAACGGCTCATGGGGAATCTCGCGACTTCAGCAGTTTAGATTTTCTACTAAAAGTAACAGAAAACCTCATATTTTCTTCAGTCAGTGCAACCCGTAGAGTTAAACCACTTCCCACCCCATTGCGTTACGCCCTGCTGGAGTCGCTGATGAAAACCCTGCCTGAACAAATTACCCATGTCGTGTTAGGCGACAGAGAACCCAGCATCGAAGAGTTCGTGGCGATCGCCCGCTATTCGGCCACTGTTTCGTTTGCCGACAGTTACAAGAACCGGGTTAAAAAGTCCCGTGGGTTGATCGAGCGATTCCTCGATGAAAACCGTTTGGTGTACGGCGTGACCACCGGTTTTGGCGACAACGTGCGGCATGTGATCTCGCCGGAAAACGCCAAGGAACTGCAAGTCAACATCGTGCGTTCCCACGCTGTTTCCGTCGGCGAACCGCTGGTGCGTGAACAGGTGCGGGCGATCCAGTTGATGGTGTTGATCAGCCTGGGCAAAGGCTACTCCGGGGTGCGCCTGGAACTGCTGGAACTGATCGCCGGCCTGCTCAACCACGACGTGGTGCCCTTTGCGCCGGGCGAAGGCTCGGTGGGTTACCTCGCGGTAGAAGGCCACCTGGCCCTGGTGCTGCTCGGCGAAGGCCGCGCCAGCGTCAAGGGCGGTGCACTGGTGGATGGCGCAACCGCCCTGCAACAGGTCGGCCTGCAACCGACCGACCTGCAGTGCAAGGAAGGCCTGGCGATGTTGAACGGCACCACGTCGGTGACCGCCATCGCTACGCTGGCGCTGTACAACGCGATGCAGGCTGCCGACCTGGCGGACGTGGCGGCGGCCATGTCGCTGGAGGCGCTCAAGGGCACCATCCGCGCGTTCGACCCGCGCTACCACTCGATCAAGGCTCACCCCGCACAGGCCGCAACCGCCGCCAATATCAAGGCTATTCTGCACGACAGCCAGCTCATCGCAGACAACATCGATTACCGCCTGCAGGACGTCTACAGCCTGCGTGCCATCCCCCAAGTGCATGGTGCTTCCCGGCAGTTCATCAACTACGCGCGGGAAACCATCGAGCGCGAAATCAATTCTTCGGGCGACAACCCGGTGATTTTCCCGCTGGACGACGGTGACGGTATCGCGATTTCCGGCGCCAACTTCGACGGCACCTACATCGGGATTGCAGCCGACACACTGTGTGTGGCGCTGACCAACCTGGCGAAAATTTCCGAGCGCCGGACCGACCGCATGATCAACTCGCACTTCAGCGAAATGCCGGCCTTCCTGGTGCGCAACCCGGGCCTGAACAGCGGCTACATGATCGTCCAGTACACCGCCGCCGGGCTGTACGCCGAAATGAAAACCCTGTCGATGCCATCGTCGATCGACAGCGTCTCTACCTGCGGCAACCAGGAAGACCCGGTCAGCCTGGCCTACAACGCGGTGATCAAGGCCTACAAAGTCTCGCAAAAACTCCAGTCGGTGGTGGCCATCGAAGTGCTGGTCGCGTGCCAGGCCCTGGATTTCCACGATGTGAACAAGGCATCGACCGCGACCAAGGCGGTCTATGACCTGGTGCGCAGTGAAGTGCCGGTGGCGGATAACGACCGCGCGTTTTACGCTGACATGGCCAGTGTGATTGACCAGGTGCGCAGCGGGAAAATCAACGACCTGGTGGCCCATCACCTGAACTGACAACCACGCCGTCAAACGGCCTGCCCTCCTTTTCGGACGGCGGGCCTTTGCCATTTTTGGCGCAGACAAAGCGATACCCGGGGACCTTGCCAATGCTTCAACCCAAAGACGTTCTACACCTGCTCGACACCTGCTCCATTGCCTATGAATACGTGGAACACAGCGCCGTGCGCACCTGCGAAGAAGCCGACAAACTGGACATCGGAATCAGCGGGCAGGCGGTCAAGAACATCTTCCTGTGCGATGCCAAAGGCTTGAATCCCACCCTGGTGGTGCTCAAGAGCGAGCAGCGCCTGGACCTGCGTGCACTCTCGCAAACCCTCGGCCTCAAGGGCCTGAGATTCGCCTCGCCGCGCCGCCTGATGGAAACCCTGGGCGTGGAGCCGGGAGCGGTGTCATTGCTGGGGTTGTGCAATGACGTGCAGCGCGTCACCCAGGTTGTGATCGCCGAAGAGGTGTGGAACGGCGACAGGATTCTCTGCCATCCACTGGTGAATACCGCGACCCTGTCGATCGCAGTCCGCGATATGGCGCGACTGCTTGAGCACCTGGGATTCACGCCAATACTCACCGCGAACCCTGCCCCCACGCCTGACACCTGACAGCGCACGGGTGGGTGCAAAACGCTACCTATCGACCCAAAACAGGGCGAAAAAACCGCGCACATTTTCTAACCATGTTTAATTTCCTTGAAAATCAACAGGTTATTTATTTTTAAAAGCTGGCAAATATTTTGCAATGACATGTATGTACATGTGGAGTCATGTGCAGACTGGAGAGCGAATCGGCCAGTCCCCAAACCTGTATGCGTTCGAGAAAAAAGTCCTAAGCCCACATCAAAACATTGGTAGGAAATAGAAATGACCGCTAAAAAATCGAATTGGTTAGGCTCTGTTGCTGTAGCGACCCTAGTGATGGCAAGTGCTTCCGGACTGCAGGCAAAGGACTGGACGTCCGTGAACATCGCGACCGAGGGCGCGTACGAGCCCTGGAACCTGACATTGCCAGGCGGGAAGATCAGTGGTTTCGAGCCTGAGCTGATGGACTACCTGTGCGCCAAGATGAAGCTGCAGTGCAAGATCACCGTGCAGAACTGGGATGGAATGATTGCCAGTCTCAACGCAGGGAAGTTTGATGTGTTGATGGATGCGATCGTTATCACTGACGACCGTAAGCAGGTCATGGATTTTTCGATTCCCTACGCGCAGACGCCGGCCAACTTTGTCGCGCAGGATGCGGCGTTGCTGCCGGGTAAAACCGGGGCGGCGAATGCGATTACGCTGAGTGCTGATCCGAAGGCGATTCACGATGCGATCGAGCCGTTGCGTCAGGCGCTGAAGGGTAAAACCATCGGGATCGCTTCAGGCATCATTTACACCAAGTTCATTGATGAGAACTTCAAGGACGTGGCGACGATTCGTGAGTACAACACGTCGGCCGATGCGATTCTTGATCTGCAATCGGGCCGTATTGACGCGATTTTTGATGACGTTACGTTCCTTGATTCGATCATGTCCAAGCCTGAGAACAAGGGGCTGGCGTATACCGGGCCGCAGATCAAAGGCCCTATCTGGGGTGATGGCGAGGGCCTGGGTTTTCGCAAGAGCGATCCGGAGTTGAAGGCCAAGTTTGATGCGGCGTTGAAAGAAGCGATTGCTGATGGGACTGTTAAGAAACTCAGCGAAAAATGGTTCAAGGTGGATTTGACGCCTAAGTCCTGAGGCGTTCCTGGTTGGGGTGGGGGCATATCCGTTATTTGGGTGATGGCTGAGATTGGTTCCGCTCTTACAGCGGCTCACTTTTGAACAGCGCAAAAGTAAGCAAAACGCTCTTGCCCCACCACTCGGCTCCTCGCTTAGGCTCGGAGTGCCCTCACTCCGGCTTTGGAGCGTGGGCCGCCGTCATGGGCCATCCCTGGCCCAGGACGGCTAACCCGGCGTCCTGCCGGGTTACCCACGCTCCAAAGCCTGCGTTCGGCCAGCGTGGTTTAACGGGGCGCCTAAGATCAAGATCAAAAGCAGATCAACAGCACAGCGGCCTACCGGCCGGCTTGAGTGTTGTGAAGCAAAGGCACAAGCAAAAATCAAAAGCGGGCACGGTCCACTGTAGGAGCTGGCTTGCCGGCGATGGCATCAACTGGGTGTACCTGATACACCGAGGTGTCTGCATCGCCGGCAAGCCAGCTCCTACAGAAAAGCAGCTCTGCTTTCGCTCTGGATCTTGCCTTTGCTTTTAACACTCCACTACTCCGCACTACGCTGCGTATGACTCGATACAAACTGCCGAAACCGCTCCGTCGGCAACCCCTCAAACAACTCCGCCGGCGTGCCCTGGGCATCAATCAACCCATTGGCCATAAACACCACCCGATTGGACACATGCCGCGCAAACCCCATCTCATGGGTCACCACCAACATGGTCCGCCCTTCCTCGGCCAGCGACCGCATCACCCGCAACACCTCCCCCACCAACTCCGGGTCCAGCGCCGACGTCGGCTCATCAAACAACATTACTTGCGGGTTCATCGCCAACGCCCGGGCAATCGCCACCCGCTGCTGCTGCCCACCCGACAAATGCGCCGGGTAATAATCACGGCGATCATAAAGCCCCACCTTGTGCAGCAGTTGCTCAGCTTCCTCCACACACTCGGCCTTCGAACGCTTGAGCACCCGCATCGGCCCCTCGATGACATTTTGCAAAACCGTCATATGCGACCACAGGTTAAAACTCTGGAACACCATGCCCAGCTTGCTGCGCATGGTCTCCACCTGCCGCGTGCTGCCAGGCAACAACCGACCGTTGCGCTGGCGCTTGAGCTCGATGGTTTCGCCGTCGAGCACAATACTGCCCTCGTCCGGGATTTCCAGCAGGTTGATACAACGCAGGAAAGTGCTCTTGCCCGAACCGCTGGCACCGAGGATGGAAATCACGTCACCTTTGTGAGCCTCCAGCGAAATCCCCTTGAGAACCTGTGCCGAACCGAAAGCCTTGTGAATGTTGTTAACCGTAAGGGCGCTCTGAATCTGAGTACTCATGACAAGCTCCGCTGCAATCAGGAATGAGAAATAGGTTCGGGGGTTTGCTTGACCGGCAGGTCTTTCGGCCGCTCACGCAGATGGGGCGACAGACGATGTTCAATCCAGGCCACCACACGCACCACCAGGAAATTCAGGATCAGGTAGATCAACGCCGCACAAATGAACACTTCCATGGTGCGGTAGGTACGCTGGATGATTTGTTGCGCCACGCCGGTGACGTCCCACACGGTGACCAGGCTGGCCAGCGCGGTGGACTTGACCAGCAAGATGGCCTCGGTGGAATAGGCCGGAAGCGCCTGGCGCAAGGTGACGGGGCCGATCACTCGCCACAGCAGGGTCCAACGCCCCATGCCTACCGCCTGCCCCGCTTCGATCTGCCCTTGAGGCACGCTCAGCAGGCCACCGCGAATGATTTCAGCGGTGTAACCGGCGGTGCACAGCGCCAGGGAGACCACGGCGCAGCCATAAGGCGACCTCAACACCACCCACAGGAAGCTGTCGCGAATCGCCGGGAACTGCCCCAGGCCGTAATAGATCAGGAACATCTGGATCATCAGCGGCGTGCCGCGAAACAGCATGATGTAGAAACGCGCCGGGTAGCTGAGGAATGGCCAGCGGCTGACGCGCATGGACACCACGCCCAGCGACAGCAGCAACCCCAGGGTCAGGGACGAAAAAAACAAGGCCAGGGTGATGGGCAAGGCACCCAGCAACTTGAGCATGGTGTCGGCAAGAAAGGCGAAATCGATCATGGCAAACGGTCCCTTCTCACGACTGTGCAGGATTGCGCCGCTGCGTACGCTGTACGCGCGCTTCGGCAATATTGAAAAGACGGCCCGAAAGTCCGGTCAGAATCAGGTAGCACACGCCGCCGACGATGTAGAACGTGAAGTACTGGCGCGTGGAACCCGCCGCCACCTGGCTGGCGCGCATCAGTTCCACCAGGCCAATCACCGAAATCAGCGCGGAGTCTTTCAGGCTCATTTGCCAGACGTTGCCCAGGCCCGGCAGCGCGTACCGCCAGATCTGCGGGATCAGCACCCGGCGAATCCGCGTTGCGCGGTTCATGCCGATCGCCAGTGCTGCCTCAAGCTCACCCTTGGCCACCGCGATAAAGGCACCGCGATAGACCTCAGCCTGATACGACGCCGAGATCAATCCGACGGCGATGGCCCCCACCATGAACGGCGGGACATCGACATAGCCTTCACCGCCAAACCAGTGATTGACGGCCGTCACCACACTGGCACCGCCGAAATAGAACAGGTAGATCACCAACAGCTCCGGAATCCCCCGGAACAGGATGGAATACGCATCCCCCAGGTATCGCAAGGCACGCTTTTTGGAAAGCTTGGCCATGGCCACCAGGCTGCCGACCAGCGCACCGACCACCAGCGCCGCAAGGGTCAACAACACGGTCATGAGGGCGGCCTTGAGCAAGGCCATCCCCCAACCCGTGTCGCCAAAACTGAGCATCTGCATGAGACTCATCAAGTCACTCCTACCGAAAACACATAAAGCACCGGAACCTTGAAATCCGTCTCAACCTGCCCGACGTCCATGAAGCAAAGGGTGCAACTGCCTGCCTGGTTTACTTGACCATCGGCAGGTTCAAACCCTGCTCCTTGGCGCAATCAATCGCGATCTGGTAGCCCGCATCCGCATGACGCATCACGCCGGTCGCCGGGTCGTTGTGCAGCACGCGCGCGATACGCTCGGCGGCTTCGTCGGTACCGTCGCAGACAATCACCATGCCCGAGTGCTGGGAGAAGCCCATGCCGACGCCGCCGCCGTGATGCAACGAAACCCAGGTCGCGCCGCTGGCGGTGTTGAGCAGGGCGTTGAGCAGTGGCCAGTCGGACACGGCGTCGGAGCCGTCCTGCATCGATTCGGTTTCACGGTTGGGGCTGGCCACCGAGCCGGAGTCCAGGTGGTCGCGGCCGATCACGATGGGTGCCGACAGCTCGCCGCTGCGCACCATTTCGTTGAATGCCAGGCCGAGCTTGGCGCGCTGGCCCAGGCCAACCCAGCAGATACGCGCCGGCAGGCCCTGGAAGCTGATGCGCTCGCGGGCCATGTCCAGCCAGTTGTGCAGGTGCGCGTCGTCCGGGATCAGCTCTTTGACTTTGGCGTCGGTCTTGTAGATGTCTTGCGGGTCGCCCGACAGTGCCGCCCAACGGAACGGGCCGATGCCACGGCAGAACAGCGGACGGATGTAGGCCGGGACGAAACCCGGGAAGTCGAAGGCGTTTTCCACGCCCACTTCTTGCGCCATCTGACGGATGTTGTTGCCGTAGTCGAACGTCGGGATGCCTTGTTTCTGGAACTCGAGCATGGCCTTGACGTGCACAGCCATCGACTGCTTGGCGGCCTTGATCACTTCGGCCGGTTCGGTCTTGGCGCGGGCGCGGTATTCGTCCCAGGTCCAGCCGGCGGGCAGGTAGCCGTTGAGCGGGTCGTGGGCGCTGGTCTGGTCGGTGACCATGTCCGGGCGCACGCCGCGCTTGACCAGTTCCGGAAGGATTTCAGCGGCGTTGCCCAGCAACGCGATGGAGATCGCCTGGCCGGCCTTGGTGTATTTGTCGATGCGCGCCAGGGCGTCGTCAAGGTCGGTGGCTTGTTCGTCGACGTAGCGGCTGCTCAGGCGGAAGTCGATGCTGACCTGCTGGCATTCGATGTTCAGCGAGCAGGCACCGGCCAGGGTCGCGGCCAGTGGCTGGGCGCCGCCCATGCCGCCGAGGCCGGCAGTCAGGACCCAACGGCCCTTGAGGTCATCGTTGTAGTGCTGGCGACCGGCTTCGACGAAGGTTTCGTAGGTGCCCTGCACGATGCCCTGGCTGCCGATGTAGATCCAGCTGCCGGCTGTCATCTGGCCGTACATGGCCAGGCCCTTGGCATCCAGTTCGTTGAAATGCTCCCAGCTCGCCCAGTGCGGTACCAGGTTGGAGTTGGCGATCAGCACGCGCGGGGCGTTGCTGTGGGTCTTGAACACGCCGACGGGTTTGCCGGATTGCACCAGCAGGGTTTCGTCGTCGTTGAGGTTGGTCAGGCTTTCGACGATCTTGTCGTAGCATTCCCAGTTACGTGCCGCACGGCCGATACCGCCGTACACCACCAGTTCTTTCGGATTTTCGGCAACCTGCGGGTCGAGGTTGTTCATCAACATGCGCAGCGGCGCTTCAGTCAGCCAGCTTTTGGCGGTCAGCGTGTTGCCGCGTGCGGCACGGATTTCAACGTCACGGTATTGGGTAGGCTTGGTCACAAAAAAATCCTCAACGATCAATGCGCGAACATTGATGGGTGCGAAGAGGATGTTCATGGACTCTTACGCACACATCTTTACTTGTACATACAAGCATATGCAAGGTTGTTGCCAACTCCACGCGTCGTTGAACAGAGAGGCCTGTAAGGCGCTGAAACACCTGAGTTGCGCGGCCAGCCCTCCGCGAACCCATCGCGCGAATCAACCTTGGCGAGGAACTTGCGCACGGTATTGAGGCACAAAGTAACAATCTGCCAGAAGCTGGTGCGCGCACGAGTAACATCCCACGGCATTGACCAGCGCGCGTGCACCTGTGGTCACAACCCGTTACTGTCGACCCTGGAAGATCCGGCCCGCGGCGAAAACACGCACTCAAGGCTTTTGAGATTTTCGTGCCAAACCACGGTTTTTCGTACCCAGCCCAGAAATTTGAGAGAAAATGCAAACCCAGCACACGGTCCGTTGTCATTTGCCCCATGCGTAAACTTCTTGGCTTCACCCTCATCATGGCCCTGGTCGCCGCCGTTTCCGCCTATCTGGTCTGGACCCAGGAGCGCCCCGTGGGCCATTACCTGTCCGACCTGCGGATCAACCTGGCCGTCGACCAGGGCGTGCCCGCCGACCGCGGCAACCTGCTGGGCATCCAGCCGGAACTGTTCCCCGCCGACTACCAGAGCCTGGAACGCCTGCACCTCAAGCTGGCGGCCTACCTGCAAAACGCCCGTGACCAGGGCCTGATCAACGACAAGACCATCGTGGTACTGCCGGAACATATCGGCACCTGGCTGATGGTCAGCGGCGAAAAGAACGAGCTGTACCAGGCCACCAACCTCAAGGAAGCGATGAACTGGTTGTCGGCGAGCAACCCGCTGCTGTTCCTGCGGGCCTTGATCAGCGCCAAGGGTGACGACCGTATCGACGACGCCTACCTGCGTATGAAGGCCCCGGCCATGGCCCGCGACTATCAAGTGCTGTTCGGTGGCCTGGCCAAGGAATTCGGCGTGACCCTGGTGGCCGGCTCCATTGCCCTGCCCAACCCGAGCGTCAGCCAGGGCCAGCTGCAGATCGGCCATGGCGCGCTGTACAACACCAGTGTGGTCTTCGACCGCGATGGCTTGCCGCTGGGCCAGCCGCAACGCCAGCTGTATCCGATTTTTGACGAGCGCGGCTTTATTGAGCCGGGCGATGAAAACAGCGTCAGCGTGGTCGATACCCCGGCCGGGCGCCTGGGCATCCTGATCGGCAGCGACAGCTGGTACCCGGACAACTACCGCAAGCTCAACGAGCAAGGCGCCCAGTTGGTGGCGGTGCCGGCCTTCGTGATTGGCCGCGAGACCTGGGACAAGCCGTGGCGCGGCTTCAAAAGCGTGTCGACGCCAGCCGAGATCAGCCTCAAGCCCGAAGAGCTCAGCGAAGGCGAAGCCTGGCACCGCCTGACCCTGATCAGCCAGCAACCCATCAGCCAGGCCACCGCCGGCATGAGCGTGTTCCTGCGCGGGCAGTTCTTTGACATGGGCAGCGCCGGGCAAAGCTTCCTCAGCAGCAACGGCCAGGTGTTCGCCGACGGCAATGCCCGTGGCGCGCGCCTGCTGAACGTGTGGCTGTAACTCAATGAAGCCGGTGCGGCTTGGGGATTTGTCGGTGGGCTTCGTCCACACCTTGGCCGATGCGATCCACAGCCATGGCCTGGACCCGCAACCGTTGCTGCTGCAATACGGCCTTGACCCGGCACGCCTGGCCGAGGCGGGTGCACGCTTGTCGATCCCGCGCTATATGCGCCTGGGCTTTGCGGCCATCCAGTTGACCGGCGACGCCAGCCTGGGCCTGCGCATGGGCCAGCTCAGCCGCCTGAGCCAGGCCGGGCTCGCCGGGGTCACCGCCGCCCAGGCGCCCACCGTGCGCGAAGCCGCCCGTACCCTGACGCGCTTCGAAGCCTTGTACGGCTCCAACTATCGCGGCCAGTCGAGCTTTCACGAGGACACGGATGGCGCCTGGTTGCGCTTCTATTCCATCAGCCCCTACAACGCCTACAACCGCTTTGTGGTGGATTCGATCATCGCCGGGTGGCTGCATCAGTTGTCGAGCCTGAGCCTGCAACCGGTGCAGGCGCAACGCATCGAAATCGAATTCGAAGCACCGGACTACAGCGAGCGCTACAGCGTGCTGGGGGACTGCCCGATCCAGTTTGGCGCCGAGCACAACCAACTGCGCCTGAGCCAGAAAACCCTGGCCCTGCGCAACCCGGAACACTGCCCGAGTACCTGGCAATTACTGGTGCAGTTGTGTGAACGGGAACTGGAGCAGTTGACGCGCACCCGCAGCCTGCGCGAGCGCATTACCCGCTTGCTCGGGCCGATGCTCAATGGTGGCCGGGAACCCGACCTGGAAGAAGTGGCGTCACGCTTGAAACTGCCGACCTGGACCCTGCGGCGCAAGCTGGCGGAAGAAGGGACTCAGTTCCGGGCGATTCTCAACGACACTCGCCGCGACCTGGCCATGACCTACATTCGCGATACCGAACTGGCGTTCGGTGAAATTGCCTATTTGCTCGGTTTTGCTTCAGCGGAAGCCTTTCAACGGGCGTTCAAGCGCTGGAACAGCCAGACCCCAGGGGAATTTCGCCGCAGTCAGCGGCATTCCGCCTGACGTCTGTCTTACAGCTCGGTGGCATCATCGGCCGGATCCAGCGGATCCAGTTCAAAGGCGTGGTACTCGAGCAATTCTTCCTGGTAATCGTCCATGGTTGACTCCTTGTTTTATGAAAAGGGGTTGCTTAGTGACCTGCACAACCAGCCTAAAGTGCCGTCATGACGAAAAAATGTCCGTGGCATGACGTTCCTGCACTTCAGGATTAAACGTAGCAGGATTGCCTTGATTTAGCCGGATGAATTTTAGATGCAACTGCAATCATTGCAATTGCAATCGTAAGCCGAATTCCTTTAGGGTATGGGCACCCGTTGCCAAGCGACCCTGCTCATGACTGCCAGCACCGAACGCTCTGCCCTGATCTGCATCGACGCCCTGAATGCAACGCAGCAGCCCCGCTGCTCGCCCCTGTATAGCGTGATGACCATGGCCAACACCCTGGAGTCCAGCCGGCAGGCGTGGGTGATTCGCGGCCAGTCGCGCTCACGCCGAGTGGTGAGCTGGCCCACCTGGTTCGCGCGCAATACCGGGGAAAAACCCATGCTGTACCTGCACACGGCCGCGTCATCGGCGCAGTTGCGTGCGCTGTCCGGCGAGACCCGTCAGCGGGGCATCCTGTGCAACGACAATGCAACCCAGCCCTCCCCTTCACTGCCCTTATGGCTGGCCAGCAATCCTCACTGCACACCTTATGACCCGGCCTCCGGCGAGGAAGCCCGGGCGATTGTGCTGGCGGGTTTGCAGGCGCTGTATGTCGACGGCGAGCCGGGGTTCTACTACCTGGCACTGCACGATCAACACGAAGGGCCAGGGCTGAGCCCGCAGGATAGTGAGCATGCGCTCAGGGGCATGTACCGGGTCTGGCGCTCATACACCAGTGAATTGAGGGTGCGGTTGCTGGGTGCGGGTCGAGCGTTTGAAGAAGTCGTGCACGCCGCGCAGTTGCTCGAGACGGATTGGAACGTCGAGGCGCAACTGTGGAGTTGCCCCAGCTATACACGGCTGGCCCGCGAAGCGGATGCAGCGCAACGCTGGAACCGCCTGCACCCGTTGGCACCGAAGCGCAGTTGTCATCTAAGGGATTGCCTGGCTGGGGATGGCGCGCCGGTGGTCGCAGTCACCGGGTATCCGCAGCCTATCGTCGATCAATTGGCGGGGCATGTGGATGCGCGTTTTGTAGCATTGGGTGCGGGCTCCGTGGAAACGTCAGCACCCAGTCGATATTGGGTAGCGGTGCTGGCATTGAAGGCGTTGGCGGATGACGGCTGGATCGAAGCAGAACAGGTGGAGAACGCCCTGAATCGATATCACCTGAAATGACGATCTGCAATCCATCGCAGATCAAATGTGGGAGCGGGCTTGCTCGCGAAGACGGTGTACCTGTTGATATTACTGTTGCTGACACACCGCTTTCGCGAGCAAGCCCGCTCCCACACGGAATCCGCGTCGCCTGGAGTCTTTGCTTCAGGTCTTACGTCGCCCGCGGGTCTGCACGCCCGCCTCCATCGCCAGCCCCGCGGTACGTTCCAATGCCTCGGCAAAAACCCGGCGTTGCTCGCTGTCGAGCTGCGACAAAAACAATTCATCCACGCTGCTTTCGTAGATTTTCCACATCTTTTTACGCAATACCCGGCCCGCGTCGGTGATCGAGACAAAGGCAGCACGCCCGTCACCGTCGGAGCGCGAACGCACCACCAGGCCGTCCTTTTCCAGGCGGTCGACCAGGCGCGTCAGGTTGTAGCGTTCGATGGCCAGCACATCGGCCAATTCGTGCATGCGCCGGGTGCCATCGGGGCCACTTTCCAGGCCCCACAAAGCGTCGTACCAGGCATACGGCGGCAGACCGGCATCGGCCAGGCGCCGTTCGATTTCACGGATGACCGTCCTGTGGGCCCGAACAAAACGGAACCAGACATCAGGCTCTTTCGACGACATGCAACACCATCCGGGGAATTTCAAGAAGGTTGCAATAGTAGCTCATCCCGCGCTAGATTCAGCCATGTAGTTGCAATTGCAACTACATTCGCAAAGCTCCCACAAGGAGCCCACACGCTGAAACCCGTCCACCCTGGAGCCTGACATGACCCCGAACACTGCAGTACGCCTCGACGACGATCCACAGGAAACCCGCGAATGGCTGGAGTCCATCGAATCGGTGCTGTCCACCGAAGGCCGCCCGCGCGCGCATTACCTGATTGATCAGTTGCTGGATTTCGACGTGGCGCGGCATGGCGACTTCTACGGGCGGGTGACCACCCCGTACGTCAACACCATCCCGGTAGACCGCCAGTTGCCCTACCCCGGCAACCTGGCCACCGAGCGCCGGCTGAATGCGTTTATTCGCTGGAACGCCATGGCCATGGTGCTGCGCGCGGGCAAACATTCCGGCGTGGGCGGGCATATCGCAACCTATGCGTCGGCTGCGGTGCTGTATGACGTAGGCTTCGACCATTTCTTCCGTGGCCGAACTGAAAGCTTCGATGGCGACCTGGTGTACATCCAGGGCCACTCCGCGCCGGGCATTTACGGGCGGGCGTACCTCGAAGGCCGGATCAGCGAAGCCCAGCTGGACAACTTCCGCCGGGAAGCCGGTGGCGACGGTTTGTCATCCTATCCGCACCCTCGCCTGATGCCGGACTTCTGGCAGTTTCCTACGGTTTCCATGGGCCTCGGACCGATTACCGCCGCGTATCAGGCGCGCTTCATGCGCTACCTGGAGTTCCGCGACCTCAAGCAGCACCAGGGCCGCAAGGTGTGGGCGTTCCTCGGTGATGGCGAGATGGATCAGCCGGAATCCCTGGCGGCCATTTCCCTGGCCGGGCGCGAGAAACTCGACAACCTGATCTTCGTGGTCAACTGCAACCTGCAACGCCTCGATGGCCCGGTTCGCGGCAATGCCAAGGTGATCCAGGAATTCGAAAGCCTGTACCGCGCCGCCGGCTGGAACGTGATCAAGGTAATCTGGGCCGGCGGTTGGGATGCGCTGCTGGAAAAGGATAAAAGCGGCTTGCTGCGCCAGCGCATGATGGAGTGCGTGGACGGCGACTATCAAAACTACAAATCACAAAACGGCGCCTACGTGCGGGAACACTTCTTCGGCAAATACCCGGAGTTGCTGGCGCTGGTGGCAGACATGTCCGACGACGACATCTGGAAACTCTCACGGGGCGGCCATGACCCGGACAAGGTCTACAACGCCTATGCCGCCGCCGTGCGTCACAGCGGCCAGCCGACGGTGATCCTGGCGAAAACCGTCAAGGGCTTCGGCATGGGCGAGGCCGGCGAAGGCCAGAACATCAACCACCAGCTGAAAAAGATGGGCGCTGAAGCCGTCAAAGCCTTCCGCGATCGCTTCGGGCTGGAAGTGGCCGACGACCAACTGGCTGAAATCCCGTATCTCAAACCGGCCGCCGACAGCGAAGAGGCCCGCTATTTCGCCGCCCGCCGCCAGTCACTGGGTGGCTACGTGCCGGCTCGCCATAGCGCGGTCGAGTCGCTGAAGATCCCGGAACTGGATGCCTTCGCCACCCAGCTCAAGGACACCGGCGAGCGCGCGATCTCCACCACCATGGCCTTTGTGCGCATCCTCGGCACCCTGCTCAAGGACCCGAACCTGGGCAAACTGATCGTGCCCATCGTGCCGGACGAGTCCCGCACCTTTGGCATGGAAAGCCTGTTCCGCCAGATCGGCATTCACTCCGCTGTCGGCCAGCTCTACACCCCACAGGATGCGGGCCAGCTGTCCTACTACAAAGAGAGCAAGGACGGACAGATCATGCAGGAAGGCCTGAATGAATCCGGCGCCATTTCCTCGTGGATCGCAGCGAGTACGTCCTACGCCAACCACGGCTTGATGACCGTGCCGTTCTACATTTTCTATTCGATGTTCGGCTTCCAGCGGGTTGGCGACCTGGCCTGGGCCGCGGGCGATGCACGGGCGCGGGGCTTCCTGCTGGGGGCGACGGCCGGGCGCACCACGCTGATGGGCGAAGGCCTGCAGCATGACGATGGCCACAGCCATGTGCTGTCGTCGGTGATCCCGTGCTGCATTTCCTACGATCCGACGTTTGCCTTCGAGCTGGCGGTGATCATTCGCGAAGGCATGCGCCGGATGTACGTCGAGCAAGAGGACATCTACTACTACATCACCCTGCTCAACGAAAACTACCCGCACCCGGCGATGCCCGAAGGCGTCGAGGACGGGATTCTCAAGGGCATGTATCGGTTGAAGGCGGCTGAAGACACCAAGCAACCACGGGTACAGCTGATGGGCAGCGGTTCGATCCTGCGGGAAGTCATCGCCGCCGCGGACCTGCTGCGCGATGATTTTGCCGTGGCCAGCGATGTGTGGAGTGTCACCAGCCTGACCGAGCTGCGCCGGGAAGGTCATGCCGTGGAGCGCTGGAACCTGCTGCATCCTGAAAGCGAACCGCGTACCAGCTATGTCGAGCAGTGCCTTGAGGGCCAGCCTGGGCCCGTGGTGGTCGCCACCGACTACATGAAAATCTTTGCCGATCAGATTCGCCCGTTTGTACCGGGCCGGCGCTTTGTGGCGCTGGGCACCGATGGCTTCGGGCAATCGGATACCCGCGAAACCTTGCGCCAGTTCTTCGAGGTGGACCGGTATTTCATTGCCCTGGCGGCCTTGAAGGCGCTGGCGGATGACGGCCTGATCAGCCGCGCCAGGGTGGCGGAGGCGATCAGCCGCTACGGGATCAACGTCGACAAGGCCAACCCCGTAGCGGTGTAGTTACTGCGCAGGCGTCGGCAGAGGCGGAATCGCTTCGGTCGGCGCCGGCAGCGCAGGAGTGGTGGCCTCTGGCGCAGGTGCCGGGGCTTCCTTTGGTGCAATCGGCGCAGGTTCCGCCGGTGGTACCACCGGCTCCGATGCCGCTGGCACTACCGCCGGCGTCACTGGGGCTGCCGGTGTGGCCGGCGCTTCTTTTGGCACTTCTTTCGGCGCTTCAACCTTATCGGCCTTATCGGCCGCCGGAGCTGCCTTAGGTTCCGGGATGCCCAGGTCAGCCTTGGGCTTCTCTGGAATATGCGCTGCCTTTTTCACTTCCTGGGGCAGGAAAACGTCCACCAGGGCGAAATAACGCTCATAAAACTTCGGCGCAGACACCGTCTCGCTGGCCACCTTGACCATGGAGTCGTCGGTGGAGCCAATCGGCATCGACACCGAACCCAACACACCCACACCGAGGCTGGCGGAGTTGTTGACCTTCTTCAAGGCGTAGCGATCCTGCAAGGCGTTGGCGAACATCGTCGAGTGATGATTGCCGCTGCCATCGTCGGCACACACCACGTTGAAGCTGATCTGCAGGTGAGTTTCGCCGGTCTGCTGGAAGCTCTTGTTACCCGCCACCAGCTTTGGATCGCTGCTGGTGATGATGTAACCCTGGCTCAACAGCGCACGCCGCGCCGCTTCGCAGGCCGCCGTGTCACTGACCGGGTAATCACGGGAAAACGTGCCGGAGTCGTCGAAGTTCTCATGTTCATAAATAGCGGTCTTGGGTGACGAGCAGCCCGCAGCGCCCGCCAGCACCAGCGCCAACCCGAGGCTACGCAAGTGAAATGATGTCGACATCGAAAATCCTGAGGAAAACAGTCAGGGCGGTATTGTGCAACAGAACGTGGCCTCGGCGCGCGAATTCCTGTCGGTAAAACGTCACAGCCTTACGGGACGGTGTCCGCAGGAAAAAGCCGCTCGCCCATATGGTCGATAAACACGCGCAATTTCGCCGAGGCATGGCGACTTGATGGCCAGAGCATCCAGAAGCTGCCGCTGTGCTCCAGGTAATAGTCCAGCACCCGTTGCAGCCGGCCCTGCTCCACCGATTCGCGGACCATGAAGTCTGGCAGGCAGGCAATCCCCAGGCCTTCATGGGCCACGTGCATCAGTGATTCGATGGTGGTGGAGACCAGCGGCGCACGCAGGGTCGGCTCCGGCAGGCCCGGCTCCGGGCGCAGTGGCCAGGTTTCCAGTTTGCCGGTGGCGCAGAATTTGTGGCGCAGGCAGGCGTGGTCGCTCAAATCCCGGGGCTGGCGCGGCGTACCGTGCAGGCGCAGGTACTCCGGGGACGCCACCAGCACCAGGCGGTAATACCCGAGGTGGCGCGCCATCAAGCGTGAGTCCTCGGGTTTGCCGGTGCGGATCACCGCGTCGAAACCCTCCTCGATCACATCCACCATGCGGTCGGAGAAGTCCACGTCCAACTCGATCTCGGGATAGGCGCGCATGAAATCCGTCAGTACCGGCATCAACAAGCCGCGCACTTGCGGCAGGCTGACGCGCAACTTGCCTCTGGGGGTGGCGGATGCCAGGCTCAGTTCCTGTTCTGCGGCTTCGACTTCCGCCAGGATGCGCCGGGAGCGTTCGAGAAACAGCGCGCCCTCGCTGGTCAACGTGATACTGCGGGTGCTGCGATGGAACAGCCGCACCCCCAGGCGCTCTTCGATGCGCGCGATGCTTTTGCCAATCGCCGAGGACGACACCCCCAGCATGCGCCCGGCCTCGGTAAAGCTGCGGGTTTCGGCCACCTGCACAAACACTGAAATACTGCCCAGGCTGTCCATCGTCTCGCTCCCGAGGATTGCGGACATTGGCGTCCGATAAGTTCGGAACCTTAGCCTGTTTTTCTCCACCGTGCAGCACCCTACTCTGGCTCCCTGCCCTTTCGTCTGAAAACCGGAGCCAAGAAACATGAGCGACAGCGCCCTATCTTCCACGACCCCCACGGTGAGCCGTGAACGACTGCCTCTGGGCGGTCTGTTGGCATTGGCTACCGCCGGTTTCATCACTATCCTCACCGAAGCCATGCCGGCGGGCTTGCTCCCGCAAATGGGCGCCGGCCTCGGGGTGCCCGAAGCGTTGGTGGGCCAGTTGGTGACCCTGTACGCCCTGGGCTCGCTGTTGGCCGCGATTCCCCTGACCATCGCCACCCGGGGCTGGCGCCGGCGGCCATTGCTGATGATTGCCATCGGCGGGTTTGCCTTGGTCAACAGTGTGACGGCGTTTTCCAGCGATTACCTGCTGACCCTGGTGGCCAGGTTCTTCGCCGGGGTGTTCGCGGGATTGCTCTGGGCGCTGCTGGCCGGTTATGCCAGCCGCATGGTTGCGCCGCACCTGCAAGGCAGGGCCATTGCCGTGGCCATGCTCGGCGCGCCATTGGCGCTGTCACTGGGTGTACCGGCCGGGACATTCCTGGGCACCACGGTTGGCTGGCGCCTGAGCTTCGCGATCATGTCCGGCCTGACGGTTGTGCTGCTGGCCTGGGTGCGCTGGCAGGTCCCGGACTTTGCCGGGCAACAGGCGGAAAAACGCCTGGGGCTGCGCCAGGTGCTGGCACTGCCAGGGATTCGTCCGGTGCTGTTTGTGACTTTCACCTACGTACTGGCTCATAACATTCTCTACACCTATATCGCGCCGTTCCTGGTACCTGCCGGGATTGCAGCGGACATCGACCAGGTGCTGCTGGTGTTTGGCCTGGCGGCGCTGCTGGGTATCTGGATCGTCGGCGCGCTGATTGATCAGCGGCTGCGCGCCTTATTGGTAATCAGCTGCGCAATGTTCGCGCTGTCGGCCCTGGCGCTGGCGTTCTGGATCACCTCGGCGACGGTGATCTACACCACGGTGGCGTTATGGGGGCTGGCGTTTGGCGGTTTGCCGGCATTGCTGCAAACGGCGCTCGCCAAGTCGGCCGGGGATTCAGCCGATGCCGCGCAGTCGATGCTGGTGACGGTGTGGAACCTGGGCATCGCCGGTGGCGGACTACTCGGCGGCATGTTGTTGCAAGGGTGGGGAGTGACATCGTTTCCATGGGCGGTCGCCGCGTTGGTCGTACTGGCGCTGATCGCGACGCTGCGTTTAACCGATGTTTAAACGAAACGTGACGTGATGTTTCTTAACTCTTATGATCGCACCGGGTGCGCTGCTGCATACGGCACAGCGCAGGTTAAAGTATAAGCATTGGTCGGGCCGCCAATGGAGACTTGTCGTGCCTGATAAACACCCTGCTATTCCGCGCCCCCAGGTTCTGGTCGAAGGCGCCCTGTCCGCATTGGAGCGGTTTTCAAGGATCGAAGCAGTCAGCGGTATCGTGTTGCTGCTGGCAGCGATCGTCGCGCTGGTCTGGGCCAACAGCCCCGTCGCAGATTCCTACGAACACTTCTGGAACACCCCACTCACTATCGGGCTGGGAGACTTCACGGTCTCACGCTCGTTGCACTTCCTGGTGAACGATGGGCTGATGACCATCTTCTTCCTGGTGGTGGGCGCCGAGATTCGCCAGGAGATCAGGGACGGCGCACTCGCCAACCTGAAACTGGCCACCCTGCCCCTCGGCGCTGCGCTGGGTGGCGTGCTGATGCCGGCACTGATTTACACCCTGCTCAACCATGGCACCGTAGCGGCCAGTGGCTGGGCAGTGCCCACTGCCACCGACATTGCATTTGCCGTGGGTGTGCTGGCGCTGTTGGGTAAATCCATCCCCGCCGGCGTGCGCATCCTGTTGCTGGCTTTGGCGATCATTGATGACATCGTCGCCATCCTGATCATCGCGATTTTCTATACCGCCAGCCTGGACTACATGGGCCTGGTGATCGCGGCCTGTGGGTTGGCGTTGGTGCTGGTTTTTCAGCGGATGGGCATTGGCAAGGCCGTTGTGTACCTGTTGCCAGGGGCGATTGTCTGGTTTGGCCTGCTCAAGACCGGCGTCCATCCGACCCTCGCGGGCGTAATGCTTGGCCTGATAACGCCCGTGACTTCCAGACCGACTCGGGAACGCCCTCTGGACACCATCGGGCGCACGTTCAACGAGCTGATGGAGCGGCTTTCACAATCGGCTGAAAGTGCCCATCAAGTCGCCAAACCGTTGAAGCAATTGAGACAGGCCCAGCGGGAAATGCTGCCGCCGGTGCAACGTATTCAAGCGGGCTTGCACCCCTGGGTGGCCTTTGGCGTCATGCCACTGTTTGCCCTGGCCAACGCCGGAGTGAGCCTGCAAGGGTTCAACCTGGACGATCCACTACCCCACGGCGTGTTCATGGGCGTGATACTGGCGCTGGTGCTCGGCAAGCCGCTCGGTGTGATGCTGGCGAGCGTGGTGCTGGTCAAACTGAACATCTGCCAATTGCCGGAGGGCGTGACCTGGAACGGCGTCGCCCTGGTGGGCCTGCTGGCGGGAATTGGTTTCACCATGTCGATTTTCATCTCGTCGCTGGCCTTCTCCGATCCGACGCTGCTGTCGGCTGCCAAGCTCAGTGTGCTGAGCGCTTCGACCCTGGCGGCTGTGATTGGCCTGAGTTGGGGCAAGCTCAAGTTTGCGCGTTGAATCAAGACTGGTTGAGTCAGCTGATTAGTGGATAAAAAAAGACCCCGGCCTCTTCAGGCCGGGGTCTTTTTATTCAGGCTGTTACGAGATCAGAACTTCTTGATCTCAGCCTTGGTTTCCAACTGCTTGCGATAGGCGGCGAAGTCTTGCTGGCCGACACGGGACGCGAGGAAGCGGCGGTACTGAGCCTTCTCGTCATCGGTCGGTGCAGCGGCTTCATTGACCGCGTTCAAGCGCACGATCACCAGGCTACCGTCTGGCAGTGTCACGCTGGTGAAGGTCGGCTTGTCCTTGGCCGCAGGCTTTGGCATGCGGAACAGGGCTTGCAGCACGGCTGGCTCGACGCCTTCCTGGCCACGGGTGGCCGCTTCGGTGACTTTCCAGGCCTGGCCATCCACCGGCTCGTTCAGCGGGGTCTTGCCATCACGCAGGTTGGCAATCAGCTCGTCCGCGTGAGTCTTCGCCGCAGCGCTCGCGCGCTCCTTGGTCAACTGGGCACGGATGGCAGTGGCAACGCTTTCCAGCGGCAGCTGGGTAGGCTTCAGGTGCTCTTTGGCACGCAGTACCACGATGGTTTCCGGGTCCAGTTCGATGGCGGTGCTGTTGGCACCCTCATCCAGTACTTCAGGGCTGAATGCAGCGGTCACCACGGCACGGTTGGCAGCGATGCCTTCGCCACCTTCACGGCCAAACGGCGCGGAGGTGTGCACGGTCAGCTTCAGATCCGACGCCGGCTGGGCCAGGTCGGAAGCTTCGAATGCAGCGTCTTCCAGTTGCTTGGTCGCGTCGACGAAACGCTGTTCAACCTGCTGGGTCTTGAGCTCGCGGGTCAGCTTGTCTTTCAGGCTGGCGAACGATGGCACTTCAGGTGCTTCAACGCCCAACAGCTTGATCAGGTGCCAGCCGAAGCTGGAACGCACCGGTGCCGAGACCTGGTCCTTGTTCAGTGCATACAGCGCTGTTTCGAAGGCAGGGTCGTAGACGCCAGGGCCAGCGAAACCGAGGTCACCGCCGTTGTTCGCAGAACCCGGATCCTGGGAGAACTCCTTGGCCAGGGCTTCGAACTTCTCGCCCTTGGCCAGGCGCGCCTGGATTTCTTCGATCTTGGCCTTGGCCTGCTCGTCGGTGGTCTTGTCGTTGACTTCAATCAGGATGTGCGCCGCGCGACGCTGTTCAGCGAGGTTGGCGGTTTCTTTCTGATAGAGGGCTTGCAGCTCATCGTCCTTGACCGCGACCTGGTCGAAGAAGGAAGCCTTCTTCAGCTCCAGATAGTCGATGACCACCTGGTCCGGGGTCATGAACTCCTTGGCGTGCTGGTCGTAGTAAGCCTTGACCTCGTCGTCAGTGATCTTCACTGCTGCAGGGTCGGCCTTGACGCTGACGGTGGCAAAATCGCGGGTCTGTTTTTCCAGACGGGCGAACGCGAGCACTTCGGCATCAGTCACAAAACCGCTGCCGGCAATGCCTGCACGAACCTGGCCGATCAGCATTTCCTGGCTCAGCATCTGACGGAATTGCATACGGCTGTAGCCCAGCTGACGGATCACCTGGTCGAAACGCTCAGCGTTGAACTCGCCATCCACCTGGAATTCCGGCGTCTGCAGGATCACTTGATCCAGCGCAGCTTCGGAGAAAGCGAATTTCGAATCGGCCGCGCCTTGCAGCAGCAGCTTGCGATCGATCAGGCCCTTGAGGGCGGCGTCGCGCAGCAGCTTTTCGTCCAGCAAGGAAGCATCGAAGTCCTTGCCCAGCTGTTGCATCAGCTGGCGACGTTGCATGTCGACGGCCTGGCCCAGTTCGCTTTGGGTGATTTCTTCACCGTTGACCTTGGCCACGTCCTGCTTGTTGTTGGTCGAAGCCTGAAAAATAGCCTCGATACCGGTGAACGCCATCAATGCGACGATGATCCCGATAATGGTCTTGGCAATCCAGCCTTGTGAATTGTCCCTGATATTCTGCAGCATGCGTCCCCCAGAAACGGTTGAACTTCAAAATTAGGCAACCGTGGAGCGTGGGTAGAGTCCGGATAGAAGAAAGGCGCATCCGAGGATGCGCCTTCTCGTAACTGGCGGAGCGGACGGGGGTTTGAACCCACACCCCCGGCGTGGCGACCCGATGGATACTCGGGTCAGCTGCCGCTCCGCTGCCAGGTCAGACCTGCGTCCGACCCGGATGGGTAAGGCTTGAGCGAAGCTTAGTTAACGGCTTCTTTCAGGGCTTTACCGGCTTTGAAACCTGGTTTTTTGGCAGCGGCGATTTGCAGAGCCTTGCCAGTCTGTGGGTTACGGCCAGTGCGAGCTGGACGATCGGTCACAGAGAAAGTACCGAAACCAACCAGTACCACAGAGTCGCCGGCCTTGAGAGCGCCAGTGACGGATTCGATTACTGCGTCCAGCGCACGGCCAGCAGCGGCTTTCGGGATATCAGCAGATGCAGCGATAGCATCAATCAGTTCCGACTTGTTCACTCTAAGTCCCCTTATATCTATTGAGTATGATTCTAAGTTTTTTGGTGAAAGCAAAAACCAGTGCTGAATGGCCTACAGACACTTAAGAGCCGCTTTATAACAAGGGCTCTAAAAAGCTGTCAAGGAAGCCCCCAGGCTTAAACGTATTAATGCGTGCTAATTCTTTCCTTAGAGTCAGTCTCGCGTTTTTCATCCTTTGCAACTATCTCAGGAGCCACATCCGGCAAGGGCTCCGGCGCGTATTGCAGCGCAATTTGCAGGACCTCGTCAATCCATTTAACCGGTTTAATCTGCAGATCCTGCTTGATGTTGTCAGGAATCTCCTTCAAGTCGCGAACATTCTCTTCAGGAATGATCACGGTCTTGATACCACCGCGGTGTGCAGCCAGCAATTTCTCTTTGAGGCCACCAATGGCCAGTACCTGGCCACGCAGGGTGATTTCCCCGGTCATGGCGACATCGGCGCGCACCGGAATGCCGGTCAGGGCTGATACCAGTGCCGTGCACATGCCTACGCCTGCGCTAGGACCGTCTTTCGGCGTTGCCCCTTCCGGCATGTGGATGTGGGTGTCGTGCTTCTCGTGGAAGTCCAGGGGGATCCCCAGGCTCTTGGCGCGGCTGCGCACCACGGTCTGCGCGGCGGTGATGGATTCAACCATCACGTCACCCAGGGAACCGGTCTTGATCAGTTGCCCTTTGCCCGGGATCACGGCGGCCTCGATGGTCAGCAATTCGCCGCCCACCTGGGTCCACGCCAGGCCAGTGACCTGGCCTACCTGGTCCTGCTGCTCAGCCAGGCCGTAGCGGAATTTGCGCACGCCCAGGAAGTGTTCCAGCAGGTCAGCGGTGACCTTCACCGAGAAGCGTTTTTCCAGCGCATGTTCCTTCACGGCCTTGCGGCAGATCTTCGCCAGTTGACGCTCAAGGCCCCGTACACCGGCCTCGCGGGTGTAGAAACGAATGATGTCGCGGATCGCGTCGGCATCAAATTCGATCTCGCCTTTTTTCAGGCCGTTGGCCGCAATCTGCTTGGGCGAGAGGTATTTGACGGCGATGTTGATCTTCTCGTCTTCGGTGTAACCCGGCAGACGAATCACCTCCATCCGGTCCAGCAAGGCTGGCGGAATATTCATCGAGTTGGAGGTGCACAGGAACATTACGTCGGACAGGTCGTAGTCCACTTCCAGGTAATGGTCGTTGAAATTGTGGTTCTGCTCGGGGTCGAGCACTTCCAGCAAAGCAGACGCCGGGTCGCCACGCATGTCGCTGCCCATCTTGTCGATTTCATCGAGCAGGAACAGCGGGTTGCGCACACCCACCTTTGTCATCTTTTGAATCAATCTTCCTGGCATCGAACCGATGTAAGTCCGGCGATGACCACGGATTTCCGCTTCATCACGCACACCGCCCAGGGCCATGCGCACGAATTTGCGGTTGGTGGCGTGGGCAATCGACTCCGCCAGCGAGGTTTTACCCACACCAGGAGGACCGACCAGGCACAACACCGGACCACGAATCTTCTTCACGCGCTTTTGCACGGCGAGGTATTCGAGGATGCGTTCCTTGACTTCCTCGAGGCCGTAGTGATCGGCATCGAGAATATCTTCGGCGCGGGCCAGGTCCAGGCGCACTTTGGTCTGGGCCTTCCACGGCACCTGCACCAGCCAGTCGATATACGAACGAACCACGGTGGCTTCGGCCGACATCGGCGACATTTGCTTGAGCTTGTTCAGCTCGGCAGTGGCCTTGGTCAACGCGTCTTTCGGCAGGCCGGCGGCATCGATGCGCTTTTTCAGCTCCTCGATTTCGTTGTGGCCTTCCTCGCTGTCGCCCAGCTCTTTCTGAATGGCCTTCATCTGCTCATTCAGGTAGTACTCGCGCTGGCTGCGCTCCATTTGCTTTTTGACACGGCCGCGAATGCGCTTCTCAACCTGCAGCAGGTCGATTTCGGCATCCAGCAGCGCCAGGACGTGTTCGACCCGGGCCGACAAATCGATGATCTCGAGAATGTCCTGCTTCTGCTCGATTTTCAGCGCCATGTGCGCGGCCATGGTGTCGACCAGGCGGCTTGGCTCATCAATGCTGTTGAGGGAAGAGAGGACTTCTGCGGGGACTTTCTTGCCCAGTTGCACGTATTGCTCGAACTGGGACAGCAGGCTGCGAACGAACACTTCGGATTCGCGCTCAGGGGCGTCGACTTCGTCGATCAGCGCCACTTCGGCACGCAGGTGGCCGTCCACTTCCATGAAGCGCTCGACCGCACCGCGCTGCTCGCCTTCCACCAGCACCTTGACGGTGCCATCAGGCAGCTTGAGCAGTTGCAGGACAGTTGCAACGGTACCAACGCGATACAGGGCATCTTCGCCCGGATCATCGTCAGCAGGATTTCTCTGGGCCAGCAGCAGGATCTGCTTGTCGCCCGTCATCGCGGCCTCGAGGGCTTCGATAGACTTCTCGCGCCCCACGAACAGCGGGATAACCATGTGCGGATAGACGACGACATCACGCAACGGCAGGAGAGGCAATTCGATGGTTGTCTTCATGATTTCGCCTCTATGACAGATGAAAGTAAGCTTGAAACCAAGATGGGGGCTGCCTGCAAAAAAAACAAGCGTAATGGCATCAGTTAAACGCAGTAAAAACAAAGGGGCCCCTTAAGGCCCCTTTATTTTGTACAGCTCGGCAGTGCAACGCTTACGCGTCTGGCGCAGCCTTGGCAGCCGGCTCACTGTTTTCGTAGATATACAGTGGCTTGGACTTGCCTTCTATAACGCTTTCGTCGATCACCACTTTACTCACCTCGGACTGCGAGGGGATTTCGTACATGGTGTCGAGCAGTACGCCTTCGAGGATCGAGCGCAAACCACGGGCGCCGGTCTTGCGCTCCAGTGCCCGCTTGGCCACCGATTTGAGCGCGTCAGCACGGAACTCGAGGTCCACACCTTCCATCTCGAACAGCTTGGCGTATTGCTTGGTCAGGGCGTTTTTCGGCTCGGTGAGGATCTGCATCAACGCAGCCTCATCCAGCTCGTCCAGCGTCGCCAGGACCGGCAGACGGCCAACGAATTCAGGGATCAGACCGAACTTGACCAAATCGTCAGGCTCGACTTCACGCAGGGATTCACCGACTTTCTTGCCTTCTTCCTTGCTGCGTACTTCTGCACTGAAGCCAATGCCGCCACGGGTGGAACGGTTTTGAATAACCTTTTCCAGGCCGGAGAACGCACCGCCACAGATGAACAGGATGTTGCGCGTATCAACCTGAAGGAATTCCTGCTGCGGGTGCTTGCGGCCGCCTTGTGGCGGTACGGAAGCAACCGTGCCTTCGATCAGTTTCAACAGCGCTTGCTGCACGCCTTCACCGGAAACGTCCCGGGTGATCGACGGGTTGTCGGATTTGCGCGAAATCTTGTCGATTTCATCGATGTAGACAATGCCCATCTGGGCCTTCTCCACGTCGTAGTCGCATTTCTGCAGCAGCTTCTGAATGATGTTCTCGACGTCTTCACCTACGTAACCGGCCTCGGTAAGAGTGGTTGCGTCGGCAATGGTGAAGGGAACGTTCAGCAGGCGAGCCAGGGTCTCTGCAAGCAGGGTTTTACCCGAGCCTGTAGGGCCGATCAGCAAGATGTTGCTTTTGCCGAGCTCGACGTCGTCACTTTTCTTGTCACGCTGGTTCAGACGCTTGTAGTGGTTGTACACCGCTACGGCCAGAACCTTCTTTGCACGCTCTTGACCAATCACATACTGATCAAGGATGCCGCTGATTTCTTTAGGCGAAGGCAATTTATGCGCGCTGCTTTCGGCCTGGGCTTCCTGCACCTCCTCACGGATGATGTCATTGCACAGGTCGACGCACTCGTCGCAGATAAAGACCGAGGGGCCGGCAATCAACTTGCGTACTTCATGCTGGCTTTTGCCACAGAAGGAGCAATAGAGCAGCTTGCCGTTGTCCTCGCCGTTGCGGGTGTCAGTCATTCGTTCGATCCAAATCCGATAGGCTTGCAACACAAGATGAAGGCTATTGAGGGCTTTTTCAAGTCCACTGGTGGTCGGACCTGCCGACCAGCCCTATTTTGAGCTGCTTATATTAAGCGGGGCGCTTTTCGATCACTGCGTCGATCAACCCGTACTCACGAGCCGCTTCGGCGCTCATGAAATTGTCACGGTTGGTGTCGCGCTCGATCTCTTCCAGGGTATGCCCGCTATGTTTGGCCATCAGCGTGTTGAGACGCTCACGAATAAAGAGGATTTCCTTGGCATGGATTTCGATGTCCGATGCCTGGCCCTGGAAACCGCCCAGTGGCTGGTGAATCATCACGCGAGAGTTCGGCAGGCAGTAACGCTTGCCCTCAGCACCAGCGGTCAGCAGGAAAGCACCCATGCTGCACGCCTGACCGATACAGGTGGTCGATACGTTCGGCTTGATGAACTGCATGGTGTCGTAGATCGACATGCCCGCTGTCACCGAACCGCCCGGGGAGTTGATGTAGAGATGGATGTCCTTGTCCGGATTTTCCGCTTCAAGGAACAGCAGCTGCGCACAAATCAGGTTGGCCATGTAGTCCTCTACCGGACCAACCAGAAAGATCACTCGCTCCTTGAGCAGGCGCGAGTAGATGTCATAGGCGCGTTCGCCACGAGCAGATTGCTCGACAACCATCGGGACCAGGCCGCCAGCGGCCTGGATATCAGAGTTCTGCTGAATATACGAATTACGGAACATGCTCTGCAGTTACTCCCAAATAGTCATGTCTTGAATACGCATAAGCCAGCGCGAGGCTGGCTTATGGGTGTATTTTCAAACGAGTTGAGCGATCAGTCGGCTTGTGCTGCTTCAGCCGGCTTGACTGCTTCTTCGTAAGAGACCGCTTTATCGGTCACCTTAGCCTTCTGCAGAACAGTATCCACAACTTGCTCTTCCAGCACAACCGAACGCACTTCGTTCAGCTGCTGGTCGTTCTTGTAGTACCAGGACACAACAGCCTCAGGCTCCTGGTAGGCCGAAGCCATTTCCTGGATCATTTCGCGAACGCGCGTTTCGTCAGGCTTGAGGTCGAATTGCTTGACCACTTCAGCCACGATCAGACCCAGTACAACGCGGCGCTTGGCCTGTTCTTCGAACAGTTCGGCCGGCAGTTGGTCAGGCTTGATGTTGCCGCCGAACTGCTGAACAGCCTGCACGCGCAGACGATCAACTTCGTTGGACAGCAGGGCCTTCGGCACTTCGATCGGGTTGGCAGCCAGCAGACCGTCCATCACCTGGTTCTTGACCTTGGATTTGATGGCCTGGCGCAGTTCACGCTCCATGTTCTTGCGAACTTCGGTGCGGAAACCTTCGATGCCGGTTTCCTTGATGCCGAACTGGTTGAAGAACTCTTCGTTCAGTTCTGGCAGCTTGGGCTCGGAAACGGTGTTGACGGTCACGGTGAACTCGGCGGTTTTGCCAGCCAGGTCCAGGTTCTGATAGTCAGCCGGGAAAGTCAGGTTCAGAACGCGCTCTTCGCCGGCTTTGGCGCCAACCAGGCCGTCTTCGAAACCAGGAATCATGCGGTTGGAACCCAGCACCAGCTGAGTACCCTTGGCGGAGCCGCCAGCGAATGCTTCGCCGTCAACCTTGCCTACGAAATCGATGTTCAGCTGGTCTTCGTTCTGGGCAGCACGATCGGCCACTTCAAAACGGGTGTTCTGCTTGCGCAGGATTTCCAGCATGTTGTCCAGGTCGGAGTCAGCAACATCAGCGCTCAGGCGCTCGATGGCGATCGAATCGAAACCGGCAACTTCGAACTCAGGGAACACTTCGAAGATTGCAACGTATTCCAGATCCTTGCCTGCTTCCAGGGACTTGGGCTCGATGGAAGGCGAGCCAGCCGGGTTCAGCTTTTGCTCGACAACGGCTTCGTAGAAGGAAGCCTGGATCACGTCACCTACAGCTTCCTGACGTGCATCAGCACCGAAGCGGCGCTTGATTTCGCTCATTGGCACTTTGCCTGGACGGAAACCAGCGATCTTGGCCTTTTGGGCAGTCTGCTGCAGACGCTTGTTGACCTGGGTCTCGATGCGCTCGGCCGGCACGGTGATGCTCATGCGGCGCTCAAGAGCAGAAGTATTTTCAACAGAAACTTGCATGGATATTCCTCGTTGCACAGACGTTAGCTGGCCGTTTCCGACCCCAGAATCAAGGGCATGCATTCTAGTGGGTCAAACTCAAGAAGTCACCCTACTGAAAACGGGTAAAAAAACAGCAGGCAATTTATAGGTGCGAATGCACGAGTGCAGCTCGCCCCGGTGGCAAATACATCCCATCATGCCAGGGCTCTGCGCCAACCCTTCTATATATAGAAGCGCTTGCCAATCATCTCCCTGACAACCGACCCTGCGGACAAGGCCGGCAAGCAGTGCGGCATCATCGCGAAACATAAATACGACGAAACGCCCTGCCCTGCAGCCCAACACCTGCGACTGCGTTGAAACTCAAACCGCTGAAACAAAAAAGGCGCCAGACTATTAATCTGGCGCCTTTCGAAATATGGGGTGGACGAAGGGGATCGAACCCTCGACAACGGGAGTCACAATCCCGTGCTCTACCAACTGAGCTACGCCCACCATATTGCGTGACCAAAAAGCCCGTCAAAAAGGCTATTTGTTGAGCTTCGCGCCGACCCGCAGGCCTTCACGAAACTTTATTTGGTGCGGATGAAGAGACTCGAACTCTTACACCTTGCGGCGCTGGAACCTAAATCCAGTGTGTCTACCAATTCCACCACATCCGCGCTTGAAGCTTTTAAAGCAAAGGCGCCAGACTATTAATCTGGCGCCTTTTCAAATATGGGGTGGACGAAGGGGATCGAACCCTCGACAACGGGAGTCACAATCCCGTGCTCTACCAACTGAGCTACGCCCACCATATTGCGCTACTTGTGCCAAAGCTGCCTAATGGCGCACCCGGCAGGACTCGAACCTGCGACCATCCGCTTAGAAGGCGGATGCTCTATCCAGCTGAGCTACGGGCGCCTTATTAATCTGTACTCTTGGAGGATTACAAACTAACCAGTGCTAGGCTGTGCCCGACAAGTGCGACGAATAGTATAGATGGACCCGAAACCCGTCAAATCCTTTTTATAAAAAATTCATTTTATTTAAGGGGTTAGGGGAATTTGCAGACCAAGCGCCTTTGCCCTCACGCCATGGCATGCGAGAATGCGCGCACTTTTCTTCCCCCTCTCGATGGTTAATCACGCGTAATGACTGCACAACTTATCGACGGCAAATCAATCGCCGCCAGCCTGCGCCAGCAGATCGCCAAACGAGTCGCCGAGCGCAGCCAACAAGGCCTGCGCACGCCGGGCCTCGCGGTGATCCTGGTCGGCAGCGATCCTGCCTCTCAGGTTTATGTCTCGCACAAGCGTAAAGACTGTGAAGAGGTCGGCTTTATTTCCAAAGCCTACGACTTGGCTGAAGACACCACCCAACAGGCCCTCACCGACCTGATCGACAGCCTGAACGACGATCCGGCCATCGACGGCATCCTGCTGCAACTGCCATTGCCCGAGCATCTGGACGCGTCGAAATTGCTCGAACGCATCCGCCCGGACAAGGACGTCGACGGTTTCCACCCTTATAACGTCGGCCGCCTGGCCCAGCGTATCCCGCTGCTGCGCCCGTGCACCCCGAAGGGCATCATGACCCTGCTGGAAAGCACCGGCGTCGATCTGTATGGCCTGGATGCCGTCGTCGTCGGCGCCTCGAACATCGTCGGTCGCCCGATGGCCATGGAACTGCTGCTGGCCGGCTGCACCGTGACCGTGACCCACCGCTTCACCAAGGACCTGGCCGGCCACGTTGGCCGCGCCGACCTGGTGGTCGTCGCCGCCGGCAAGCCGGGCCTAGTCAAGGGTGAGTGGATCAAGGAAGGCGCCATCGTCATCGACGTGGGCATCAACCGCCAGGACGATGGCAAGCTCGTGGGCGACGTGGTGTACGAAACCGCCCTGCCCCGTGCCGGCTGGATCACCCCGGTACCCGGTGGTGTCGGCCCGATGACCCGTGCCTGCCTGCTGGAAAACACCCTGTACGCCGCCGAAACCCTGCACGTCTAATAACCAGCCGTTCTGAAAGAGCCCTGCCTTATCGCAGGGCTTTTTATTGGCCGAAAAAAAGTAGTTTTTTCTTTGTTTTTAAGGGGTTTCATCTGTTTTCAGAAGAACATTCGACAGTTTCTGATCCATACTCCTAAAATGTAACGGCATTTATCAGAAAGTCCGTGCAGAACGGTATATCCCTACTTTTTTTAGCGAGTTCATCCGCGTGAAAATTCATCTTTCCATTGTCAGCCTATTTTTTGCATTGACAGGCACCTTCGCGAGCGCAAGCGAAACCACCACCACTCCCCGCGACATGTCCACCCTGCACATCGCCTCCGGCAGTGCGATGGTGGTAGACCTGCAGACCAACAAAGTCATCTATGCCAGCAACCCGGATGTCATCGTGCCGATCGCCTCGGTGAGCAAACTGATGACCGGCCTGATCGTGCTGGAAGCCAAGCAGAACATGGATGAATACATCGACATCAACATCAAGGACACGCCAGAGATGAAAGGCGTGTTCTCCCGGGTCAAGATCGGCAGCGAGATGCCGCGCAAGGAGATGTTGCTGATTGCCCTGATGTCTTCGGAAAACCGCGCCGCCGCCAGCCTTGCCCACCACTATCCGGGCGGCTACCCGGCCTTCATCGCAGCGATGAACGCCAAGGCCAAGGCACTGGGCATGACCAGTACCCATTACGTGGAACCAACCGGCCTGTCGATCCATAACGTGTCCACCGCCCGCGACCTGAGCAAGCTGCTGGCCGCCGCACGCAAGTACCCGATGCTCAGCCAGTTGAGCACCACCAAGGAAAAGACCGTCTCGTTCCGCAAACCCAACTACACCCTGGGTTTCTCCAACACTGACCACCTGATCAACCGCGCCAACTGGGACATCAAGCTGACCAAGACCGGCTTTACCAACCAGGCCGGCCATTGCCTGGTGCTGGTGACCAGCATGGGTAATCGCCCGGTGTCGCTGGTGATCCTCGATGCCTTCGGCAAATTCACCCACTTTGCCGATGCCGGGCGCATCCGCAGCTGGGTCGAAACCGGCAAGAGCGGCTCGGTGCCAGACGTCGCATTGCGCTACAAGGCTGACAAGAACCTGAAGAACCGCCCACGGGCGAATGTTCAGGTCACCGAGTCCCGCTGATCCGTAAATAGCGACATAAAAAACGGCGCCCTTGAGCGCCGTTTTTTATTTGGCCTGACTGGCCAGTGCCTTGACTGCTTGGGCCGCCGCCTGTTCCTGACCCGCCTGGGCTGTGGCGCTGGCAGCCTGCTGCCAGCGCTGGGCGTCGACCTTGACCGGCAACTGGGTGGGCCGCTGAATCAGTACCGCCCACTTGCCGCCGTCTTTCCACGCCGACTCAAACGCACTGAAATCCATCGGCATGCGTCGCGCCAACCCTGTACGCAGCAACACCATGCTCTTCTGCTTGTTGTAACCCACCACCACGACATACCGCGGACCGGCCCAGAAGGTTGAGCCCTGGGTGATACGCGCCATCACCGGGTACCCGGCCGCGACCTGTGCCAGCAGCGCCGGCAACTGATCTTCCAGCGGGTACACCAACATCCCGTATTCACGGGCCAGCACCTGCATGTTGCGCTCAAGGTCCGCTTCAGCGCCCGGCAAATGCAGTGGCTTATCCAATAGCCCCGGTGTAATCACAATGCCTTGTTGAGACAGCATGCTGGCCAGAGCGGCTGGGCCACCGAGGTAAGTCTCACCACGAAACGCCGGCACGCCCTTGAGCTCGACACTCTCCGGCAGCCCCGGGATGCTCGTGGGTTTTGGATGCGAGGAACAGGCCGCCAGCCCCATGAAACAGGCGGCGACCCACCAGGAGGTTTTAATGTTCGAGGGAAACCGCAACTTCTTCACTCACTTGATCAACGGTCGACGTGGGCCCTGATCATAGGACGCTCCGGGGCGCGGGTATAGCCTTGCAGCGCAGTAAAAGGCCGGCGATAGAGCAAACAAGTTGGACGCACACGACCATTGGTCAATAGCAGGCAACCTGCGGATAGCTAGACTGTCCATTGAGAAGACAGTGTGTGCCCGGCACCGGGCGAAAGGAGGCACTTATGAGCCTGACAACAACGATTCTGCTTTTGATCTGTGGCTGGCTGGCCGTCTCCGCCGCCATGCTGTGGGGCGTGATGCGCGTGACCCGCCGGCACCATCACCCACACGTAAAACCCGCAGCACCCGGCAAGCTGCACAAACCCGCCGGGCACCACGCCTGACGCCTTAGCCAGGCATGCAACTGAAGTCTTCGGTCTGCGCCAACTCCTTGCCGTGGCTATCCTTCAACTCGGCACGCACCGACGTACCCAGGCTGGATTCCACCAGGGTGTAATGCTCGCCGGCCTTGAAGTTGCCGTAGGTCACATGCCCGCGACAATCCTGCTGGTTATCATCCCCCGCCTCTTCTTCAAACAAGGTGACGTCCAGGCGATGCGCGCCGGGTTTCACTTCGAAGTAGCGGCCATCATTAATGTTTTTACCGTCTACCCGCTCGGCCATCAGGTCGTTGGGTGCCTCCTCTTGCAAGCCGATCCAGGCTTCGCTCGGGTCCGCCTTCGGCATCGGGCCGGCACACGCCGACAACAACAGGACCGCACTCAAGGCCGGGATCAACAACAAGGGTTTAAGCGACATGGCAGAACTCCAAATGGATAAAGAGTGAACAGGCGAAACAGCTCCCGTTCGATCGGTATCCAGCTTGTTACTGTCACCATTGTTGAACAAATGAATACATATGAAAGGATCTTCAGCCGTTAACTAAATCTTCCTTCACCTGGCTGAAAGGTGCGTGTTAGGTGGGTCCGTCAAGACTGCGAGCGTTTGCAATCCAACTCCTTTGGAGGTTACGGCATGCTCGGGCTGGTAAAGACCGCACTGCTCAAGCCCTACACGTTTATCGTGCTGGCAATTTTCATCTGCATCATCGGGCCCATGGCGGCCTTGCGTACCCCCACTGACGTATTTCCCGATATTGGCATCCCCGTCGTTGCGGTGGTTTGGCAGTACAACGGCCTGTCTCCGGACGCCATGGCCGGTCGCGTGATCTACACCTACGAACGCTCCCTGAGTACCACCGTCAACGACATCGAGCACATTGAATCGCAGTCGTTACCCGGCATGGGCATCGTGAAGATTTTCTTCCAGCCCGGCGTGGATATCCGCACCGCCAACGCCCAGGTAACAGCGGTGTCACAAACCGTGCTCAAGCAGATGCCACCGGGCATTACGCCGCCGCTGATCCTCAACTACAGCGCCTCTACGGTGCCGATTCTGCAGATGGCGTTCTCCAGCCCCAGCTTGTCGGAAGCGAAGATCCGCGACCTGGTGCAGAACAACATCCGCTTGCCCCTGAGCGCCCTGCCCGGCCTGGCCATGCCCACGCCAATGGGCGGCAAGCAACGCCAGATCACCCTCGACCTCGACCCGCAGGCGCTGGCCGCCAAAGGCCTCTCGGCGCAGGACGTAGGCAACGCCCTGGCCCTGCAGAACCAGATTATCCCGGTGGGTACCGCCAAACTCGGCCCCAACGAATACACGATTTTGCTCAACAACAGCCCGAAGGCGATTGATGAGCTCAACGACTTGCCGATCAAGACAGTCGACGGTGCGATCATCACCATCGGCCAGGTGGCCCACGTGCGTGACGGCTCGCCGCCGCAGACCAACATCGTGCGCGTCGACGGCCACCGTGCGGTGCTGATGCCGGCCCTGAAAAACGGCAGCATCTCCACCCTGTCGATCATCGACGGCATCCGCCAGATGCTGCCGCGCATCAATGAAACCCTGCCGCCGTCGCTGAAGACCTCGCTGCTCGGCGACGCCTCGGTGTTCGTCAAACAGTCGGTGGGCAGCGTGGCCCAGGAAGGCATCATCGCCGCCTTGCTGACCAGTGCGATGATCCTGCTGTTCCTCGGCAGCTGGCGCTCGACCATCATCATCGCCGCGTCGATTCCCCTCGCGGTGCTGTCGGCCATCGCCCTGCTGGCGGCCACCGGGCAAACCCTCAACGTCATGACCCTCGGCGGGCTGGCGTTGGCGGTAGGGATCCTGGTGGACGACGCCACAGTGACCATCGAGAACATCAACTGGCACCTGGAACAAGGCAAGGCGGTGAAGGACGCGATCCTCGACGGCGCCAAGCAAATCGTCGGCCCGGCGTTCGTGTCCCTGCTGTGTATCTGCATCGTGTTTGTGCCGATGTTCATGCTGCAAGGCATCGCCGGCTACCTGTTCCGCCCGATGGCATTGGCGGTGATTTTCGCCATGGCCAGCTCGTTCATTCTGTCGCGAACCCTGGTGCCGACCCTGGCGATGTTCCTGCTCAAGCCGCACGTGCCGGAGCAAGGTGAAGGTCATCACCCGGAAGATGAGTTCATCAACCATCACGAGGGCGACCAGCACAAACCGCAGCGCAACGCGGTGCTGCAATCGGTGCTGAATTTCCAGCAGGGTTTTGAGCGTCACTTCTCCAACGTGCGGGACGTTTATCACGGCCTGCTGACCCTGGCCCTCGGCGCCCGCAAGCGCTTCATCATCGGCTTCCTGGCGTGCATCCTCGCCTCGTTCCTGTTGCTGCCAAGCCTGGGCCAGGACTTCTTCCCTGCCACCGACGCCGGTGCCATGGCCCTGCACGTGCGCTTGCCGCTGGGCACACGCATCGAAGAAAGCGCCGCAGCATTTGACCGGATCGAAGCGCGGATTCGCGAGATCGTTCCCGCAGATGAACTGGACACCATCGTCGACAACATCGGCATCCCGCTGAGCGGCATCGACATGGCCTACAGCAGCAGTGGCACCATCGGCCCACAGGACGGCGATATCCAGGTCACCCTGAAAAAGGACCATGCGCCCACCGCCGACTACGTGAAAAAACTGCGTGAAGCGTTGCCCGAAAGCTTCCCCGGCAGCCAGTTCGCATTCCTCCCGGCAGACATCAGCAGCCAGATCCTCAACTTCGGTTCGCCGGCCCCGCTGGACGTGAAAATCTCCGGGCGCAGCGATGAAGAAAACCGCGCCTACGCCATCGAACTGGAACGTCGCCTGAAACACATACCGGGCATTGCCGACCTGCGAATCCAGCAGTCCACCGGCTACCCGTCACTGCAAGTCAACGTGGACCGCATGCGTGCCAACGGCCTGGGCATCACCGAGCGTGACGTAACCAACAGCATGGTTGCGTCCCTGGCCGGCAGCTCGCAAACCGCACCAACGTTCTGGCTCAACCCGGCCAACGGCGTGTCGTATTCGATCGTGGCAGCCACCCCGCAATACCGCCTCGACAGCCTGCCGTCCCTGGAAGCGTTGCCGGTAACCGGTGCCGATGGTCAGTCGCAGATCCTCGGCGGCGTGGCGACCATCTCGCGGGTACAAAGCCCGGCGGTGGTGACCCACTACAACATCGAGCCGACCCTGGACCTGTACGCCAACGTGCAAGGCCGCGACCTCGGCGGCGTCGCCAGCGATGTGCAAAAAGTGCTGAACGACATGGCCCCGATGCGCCCCAAAGGCGCGACCATCAGCCTGCACGGGCAGATCGATGCGCTGCATGAAGCGTTCAACGGCTTGAGCTTCGGCCTGCTCGGTGCGGTGGTGCTGATCTACCTGCTGATCGTGGTCAACTTCCAGTCCTGGACCGACCCGTTCGTGATCATCACCGCACTGCCGGCAGCGCTGGCGGGGATCGTGTGGATGCTGTTCCTCAGCGGCACGTCATTGTCGGTGCCCGCACTCACGGGGGCCATCCTCTGTATGGGCGTGGCCACCGCCAACTCGATCCTGGTGGTGAGCTTCTGCCGAGAGCGCCTGGCCGAACATGGCGATGCACTCAAGGCCGCACTGGAAGCCGGCTACACCCGTTTCCGCCCGGTCTGCATGACCGCCCTGGCGATGATCATCGGCATGTTGCCGCTGGCCTTGTCCGAAGAACAAAACGCGCCGCTGGGACGTGCCGTGATCGGCGGCCTGATCCTCGCCACCACTGCCACTTTGCTGTTTGTACCCGTGGTCTTCAGCCTGGTCCACGGTCGTCACCCTACTCGCGCTGCTGCTGGAGAAACTTCACATGTCGTCTGATCACAAACCCTCGCGCAAGCGTCTGATGCTCATGGGTGTCGGCGGCCTGACACTGGCTGCCCTGTTGGTCGCCAACGGCCTGCACGCCCGTACGATGCATGAAAAATCCGTCACCGCCTGGACCGAAACCGCCGCCGTGCCGCAGGTGCTGGTGTTCCAGCCCAAACAGAACGCGGCCGGCGACACCCTGCGCCTGCCCGCGCATCTGGAAGCCTGGAGCAAGGCACCGATTCATGCACGGGTCAGCGGTTACCTGAAAGACTGGAAAGTCGACATCGGCAGCCAGGTCAAGGCCGGGCAGATTCTCGCCGAGATCGACAGCCCCGACCTCGACCAGCAGGTAGCACAAACCCACGCGCGCATGGTGCAGGAACAGGCCAATGCACGACTGGCGCAAACCACTGCCACCCGCTGGAAAAACCTGCTGGACAGCCATTCGGTATCGCGCCAGGAGGCCGATGAAAAAACCTCCAACGCGCTGGCGGCCAAGGCCAACGCCCAGGCCGCCGAGGCTGACTATGCGCGGCTCTCGGCCCTGGAAGACTACAAGACCATTCGCGCGCCATTCGCCGGTGTGATCACCGCGCGCAACACTGACATCGGCCAGTTGATCAAGGCTGACAGCGACAGCGATCCGGAACTGTTCGACATCGCCGACACCCACCAACTGCGCCTCTACGTGCCGGTGCCGCAGAACTACGCCGCGGTGATTCATCCCGGGCTGGCCGCCCAACTGACGGTACCCGAGCACCCCGGCGAACACTTCAGCGCGAAGCTGATGGGCGACTCCACCGCCATCGACCGCCGCTCCGGCACCCTGCTCGCACAGTTCGTGGCCGACAACCCGGACGGCAAGTTGCTGCCCGGCGACTACGCCGAAGCCACCCTGGCGATTCCGGCGGATACCCATGGCGTGAGCATCCCGGCCAGCGCCCTGATCTTCCGCGCCGAAGGCACCCAGGTCGCGGTACTGGACGCCAAGAACCACGTGCACCTGCAAGACATCCACATCGGCCTCGACCTCGGCGAGCGCCTGGTGATTGACCAGGGCCTGAAACCCGCCGATCGCGTAGTCGACAACCCACCCGACGCACTGCGCGAAGGCGACGCCGTGCAAATGGCCGATGCCGGAGGTGCCCATGCGCCCAAGGCTTAAACCCCTCGCGGCCCTGGTATTGGTGGCACTGCACGGTTGCTCGCTGGCGCCCACCTACAAGGCGCCGACCATCGACCTGCCGGCCAAGTACCGCGAACAGACCAGCGACGGTCCGTGGCACAGCGCACAACCGTCCGACCAACTGGCGCCGAAGTGGTGGCAGCTTTACCAGGACCCACGCCTGAACGACCTGCAGGAACAACTGCTCAAGGCCAACCCGGACCTGGCCGCAGCGTTGGCGCATTTCGATGCGTCACAAGCGTATGCCAGCCAACTGCATGCCGGGCTGTTCCCGCAAATAACCGCCAGCGCGCAACCGTTGCGCCAGCGGCAATCGGACAATCGGCCACTGCGGGGTGATACCCAGCCTTCGGTGTACAACAGCAACACGGCGGGGTTTGCGCTGAGCTTCGATCTGGATCTGTGGGGCAAAATCCGCAACCAGGTGGCGGCTGGCGATGCACAGGCCCAAGCCTCCGGGGATGATTTGGCGGTGGCACGCCTGAGCCTGCAGCATCAGTTGGCGACGCTGTACGTGCAGCTCAACGGACTGGATGCCCAGAGCCGGATTCTCAGCAGTTCGCTGGATGATTTTGGCCAGGCGCTGAAACTGACCCGCAGCCGGTACGAGGGGCAGATCGCCTCGGAGCTCGACCTGACCCGGGCGCAGAATCAGCTGGCTGAAGCACAGGCGCAGCTTGACGATGTGCGCGGTCAACGCAATCTCACCGAGCATGCGATTGGTGAATTGGTGGGCGTATCCGCCAGTGAATTCCAGCTGCCGCCGAGCCAGCAATTGATCGCGCTGCCGGGGATTCCGCAACAACTGCCGAGCCACCTGCTGCAACGCCGGCCGGATATCGCGGCAGCCGAGCGACGGGTGTTTGCGGCCAACGCGAATATCGGCGTGGCCAAGGCGGCGTGGTACCCGGATTTCAGTTTGACCGGCTTGATTGGCGGGCAGACCCAAGGTGTGGGCAACTTGTTCTCCGCCGCCAATCGGTATTGGGCGCTGGGGCCGCTGGTGAATCTGCCGATCTTTGATGGCGGCCGGTTGAGCGCCAATGAGCGCCAGGCCAAGGCGGAGTTTGAAGAGGCTTCGGCGCACTATCGCAGCCAGGTGTTAAGAGCCGTGCGTGAGGTGGAAGACAACCTTGGGCAACTGCGCGACTTGCAGCAGGAGGCGATGGACGAACAAGCCGCCGCGAATGCCGCCGAACACACACAGGCACTGGCGATGAACAGTTACCAGGCGGGGGCTGTGAGTTACCTGGATGTGGTGACGGCGCAGACGGCGGCGTTGCAGGCGCAGCGCACGTTGCAGGCGGTGCAGACGCGGCAGTTGCAGGCGAGTGTGGGTTTGGTGACGGCGCTGGGCGGAGGCTGGAAGCCCGACGCCTGATACCTGTCTCAAGAACGACAGTGATCAACTGTGGGAGCGGGCTTGCTCGCGAAGGCGGTGGGTCAGCACCGGATATGCTGGCTGACACACCGCCTTCGCGAGCAAGCCCGCTCCCACATTTTATCGCAGTGACTGGACGTACTCAGGCAGCCAACTTACCGCTGGCGATTGCCACCGAAGCTGCCACCATCGCCCTCAGCAACACCGCACACCCCGCCGCCAAATCATCCGGCGCCGCGTTCTCGATTTCGTTATGGCTGATGCCACCTTCACACGGCACAAAGATCATCCCCGCGGGCCCCAGTTCCGCGACGAAGATCGCGTCGTGCCCTGCCCCGCTCACGATATCCATGTTGGACAACCCCAACCCATTGGCCGCATCACGCACGGCATCCACGCAGCCTTTGTCGAAGTACAGCGGCGGGAAGTCAGCGGTGGGTGTCATCTCGAACGTGAGGCCGTGCTTGGCGCAGGTTTCGTCAATCACTTTGCGCACCTGGGCAATCATCGAATCCAACCGCGCCGGTTCCAGATGGCGGAAGTCCAAGGTCATGCGCACTTCGCCAGGAATGACGTTGCGTGAGCCCGGATACGCTTGCAGGCAACCGACGGTGCCGCAGGCGTGAGGCTGATGACCCAACGCCGCCGCGTTAACTGCAGCCACCACGGCCGCGGCACCGACCAGGGCATCCTTGCGCAGGTGCATCGGGGTCGGCCCCGCATGCGCCTCGACACCCCGCAGTTTCAGGTCGAACCATTTCTGGCCAAGGGCGCCCAGCACCACACCGATGGTTTTCTTTTCATCCTCAAGAATCGGACCTTGCTCGATATGTGCTTCGAAATATGCGCCCACCTTGTGCCCGCTCACCGGGCGTGATCCGGCATACCCAATGGCATTCAGCGCATCGCCCACGGTCACGCCGTCGGCATCCGTCTTGGCCAGCGTGTCGGCCAGGGTGAATTTCTCGGCAAACACCCCGGAGCCCATCATGCATGGAGGAAAGCGCGAGCCTTCTTCGTTGGTCCACACCACCACTTCCAGCGGCGCTTCGGTTTCCACCTTCAGGTCATTGAGGGTGCGCAATACCTCAACGCCCGCCAGCACGCCAAAACAGCCATCAAACTTGCCGCCGGTGGGCTGGGTGTCGATATGGCTGCCGGTCATCACCGGCGGCAACTGGGGATTGCGCCCCGGCCGGCGGGCGAAGATATTGCCGACGCCATCGATGGTCACGGTACAGCCCGCTTCCTCGCACCACTTCACAAACAGGTCGCGGGCCTGGCGATCGAGGTCGGTCAGGGCCAGGCGGCAGACGCCGCCCTTGGGGGTGGCGCCGAGCTTGGCGAGTTCCATCAGGGACAGCCACAGACGATCGCGGTTGATGTGCTGATGGGTGGATTGCAGAACGTCTATGGCAGCGTTCATGGGGATCTCCTCAGGCAGTAGTTCTTATGAATTTGACCAGACTCTCACTGGAGGACTGCGATCAAAAATGTGGGAGCGGGCTTGCTCGCGAAGGCGGTGATTCAGCTAACACATCTGGCGACTGGCACACCGTATTCGCGAGCAAGCCCGCTCCCACATTTGATTGCATTCCACATCGATTAAAGCGGTGTTTTCACCGCGACCACACGAGCCCCGCGTTTCATGCAGAGGGCGTAATACAATAGGCCACCGAGCGCCGAGCCGGTGAACCAGCCATAGCTGTAGAACCAGCTGAACGCGTCGCTGCCCAGGGACAGCAACGTCAACACCACCGGCACGCCAAACGCCAGGAAGCCATGCCAGTTCCACGCCGGGTACACGTCATCGCGATACAAACCGGCGAGGTCCAGTTGCTGTTTCTTGATGATGAAATAGTCCACCACCATGATGCCGGCGATCGGCCCCAAGAGGCTTGAGTAACCCAGCAACCAGTTGGAATAGACGGTTTCCAGGCTCACGTCGGAAATGATCAGCCCGAGCTTTTTCAGCAGTTCGTGGGCCATCAGCGCCAGGCCCACCAGGCCGGTGAGCACCACCGCCGTGGTGCGGTTGATCAGCTTGGGGGCGATGTTCTGGAAGTCGTTGGTGGGCGAGACGATGTTCGCCGCGGTGTTGGTGGACAAGGTGGCGATGATGATCAGCGCCATCGCCACGGCCACCCACACCGGGCTCTGGATATGGCCGATCAGGGTGACCGGGTCGGAGACGCTGACGCCCACCAGTTTCACCGAGGCGGCGGTCATGATTACGCCGAGGGCGGCGAACAGGAACATGGTCAGCGGCAGGCCGAAAATCTGCCCGAGGATCTGGTCTTTCTGGCTTTTGGCGTAGCGGCTGAAGTCGGGAATGTTCAACGACAAGGTGGCCCAGAAACCCACCATCGCCGTCAGGCCCGCCATGAAGTAGCCGGTGAGGCTGGCGCCTTCGGGACGTTTGGGCGGGATCGCCATCAGCTCGGTCAGCGACACATTCGGCAGCGCCCACACCAGCAGCCCGATACCCACCGCCACCAGCAGCGGTGCCGACAGGGTTTCCAGCCATTTGATCGACTCGGCGCCACGCAATACCACCCACAGGTTCAGGGTCCAGAAGATCATGAAGCCGATCACTTCACCGGTGCCACCAAGGGACTTCCAACCCTCGAAAACCGAGCCCAGGAACAGGTGGATCGCCAGGCCGCCAAACATCGTCTGGATACCGAACCAGCCACACGCCACCAACGCGCGGATCAGGCACGGCACGTTGGAGCCGAGCACGCCGAAGGACGAGCGCAGCAACACCGGAAACGGGATGCCGTACTTGGTACCGGGGAAGGCGTTGAGGGTCAGCGGGATCAGCACCACGATATTGGCCAGCAGGATCGCCATCAGCGCCTCGCCCACCGACAACCCGAAGTACGCGGTGAGCACGCCGCCCAGGGTGTAGGTCGGCACACACACCGACATGCCGATCCACAGCGCGGTGATATGCCACTTGTTCCAGGTGCGTTCGCGCACCTTGGTCGGTGCCATGTCGTGGTTGTAGCGGGGGCTGTCGAGGACGTCGGGGCCGGCGTCGAGTTCGTACAGGCCGTTGCGCTCAATGACTTGCGATCTGTTCTGTTGCATGGCCGCTCCACGGTTTTTTCGAATTATTTTTGCTCATCCCGTGACGTGCACGGGATGGCCGGAGTACCTCGTTGACAACATGACATCCGGGACCCGGCCAACCGCCACCGCACTCAATAACCGTGCCGTAAACCGTCAACCTGCCCGCACCGCTTATATAACTTGCTGATGTTTATCAGCTTTATTGTCTCGACCGAAGAGCCCCTCGTTACTTTCAGCGTTACTCAGGCCAAATAACGCAGAAGTTGTCCGAACCATCAGGACTCAATCTGGTGCAACACAATTATTTTTATTTACCGGCCCCGTCAAGAGGCATGTCTCAAGCGTCTGATTTGCAATAGGAAATGTTGCTCATATTGGGAACCTGTCAAGTGCGTCAAAATGGTGAGAGGTCGCTACATTTTGGTGATTTTGATTTTTTATCGTTAAAATTCAATCAGTTATTACATACATAAGCTTATAAAAAATATTCTTGCTCATTCGAAAAACTCGGGCTAGTTTCTATTCCTGTCACCGCTGACAGGAATTAATTTTCCAGCGGCGCGATGCATGACAACACTTAGAACTGGCACAAGCCGGTCAAGCCTGTGAGGAACTCGACATGTCGCTGTTGATCCGTGGCGCTACCGTTATTACCCATGATGAAAGTTACCGAGCCGATGTTTTATGCGCAGACGGTCTAATTCGCGCCATTGGCACTGATCTGGATATTCCCGCCGGCACCGAGATACTCGACGGCAGCGGTCAATACCTGATGCCCGGCGGCATCGACCCCCACACCCATATGCAGTTGCCCTTCATGGGCACCGTGGCCAGTGAAGATTTTTTCAGTGGCACGGCCGCCGGGTTGGCGGGCGGCACCACGTCGATCATCGACTTCGTGATTCCCAACCCGCAGCAATCCCTGCTGGAAGCCTTCCATCAGTGGCGCGGCTGGGCCGAGAAGTCGGCGTCCGACTACGGCTTTCACGTCGCCATTACCTGGTGGAGCGAGCAGGTCCGCGAGGAAATGGCCGAGCTGGTGAGCCAACACGGCATCAACAGCTTCAAGCATTTCATGGCGTACAAGAACGCGATCATGGCCGCCGACGACACCTTGGTGGCGAGTTTCGAACGCTGCCTGGAACTGGGTGCGGTACCGACGGTGCATGCCGAAAACGGCGAGCTGGTGTATCACCTGCAACGCAAGCTGATGGCCCAGGGCATTACCGGGCCTGAAGCGCATCCGTTGTCGCGGCCTTCGCAGGTGGAAGGTGAAGCCGCCAGCCGGGCGATCAGGATTGCCGAAACCATCGGTACGCCGCTGTACCTGGTGCACGTGTCCACCAAGGAAGCGCTGGATGAAATCACCTACGCCCGCAGCAAGGGCCAGCCGGTGTACGGCGAAGTATTGGCCGGGCATCTGCTGCTGGACGACAGCGTGTATCAACACCCCGACTGGCAGACCGCCGCCGGCTATGTGATGAGCCCGCCCTTCCGCCCGCGCGGGCATCAGGAGGCACTGTGGCATGGCCTGCAATCGGGCAACCTGCACACCACCGCCACCGACCATTGCTGCTTCTGCGCCGAGCAAAAAGCCGCCGGGCGGGATGACTTCAGCAAGATTCCCAATGGCACTGCCGGTATCGAAGACCGCATGGCGCTGTTGTGGGATGAGGGCGTGAACACTGGGCGCTTGTCGATGCAGGAATTCGTTGCGCTGACGTCTACCAACACGGCGAAGATCTTCAACCTGTACCCGCGTAAAGGTGCGATCCGCGTGGGGGCCGATGCTGACCTGGTGCTGTGGGACCCGCAAGGCACACGGACCATTTCCGCGAAGACTCACCACCAGAAAGTCGACTTCAACATCTTCGAAGGCAAGACCGTGCGCGGCGTGCCGAGCCATACCATCAGCCAGGGCAAGCTGGTCTGGGCGGATGGGGATTTGCGCGCCGAACGGGGTGCGGGTCGGTATATCGAACGGCCGACGTATCCGCCGGTGTTTGAGCAGTTGAGCAAGCGGGCGGAGCGTTCCAGGCCGCTTGCTGTGAAACGCTGAGGCCGCCATTCGCGAGCAAGCCCGCTCCCACATTCGACTGCATTTATCCTGCTGGAATGGGGACGAATGTGGGAGCGGGCTTGCTCGCGAAGAGGCCGGTACAGGCAACAAAAAAACCACTGCCCACCAGAGGCAGCACCTCAAAAACCGTGAGGCCAATACCGTGATCCAGACCCTGAACCATCTTCCCCACCCCCATGAAGATGCGGCGGCCCTCGCCGCGCATTTCACCGACCTGGCGCCGCCGCTCAATGCCCGGCAAGCCCAACTGGAAGCCTCGCGCTGCCTCTACTGCTACGACGCACCGTGCGTCAACGCGTGCCCCAGCGAGATCGATATCCCGTCGTTCATCCGCAATATCCACACCGAAAACGTCCAGGGCGCCGCGCAGAAGATTCTCTCGGCGAATATCCTCGGCGGCAGTTGCGCCCGGGTCTGCCCGACGGAAATCCTCTGCCAGCAAGCCTGCGTGCGCAACAATGCCGAGGAATGCGCCCCGGTGCTGATCGGCCTGTTGCAGCGTTACGCGGTGGACAACGCGCACTTCAGCGAACACCCGTTCCAGCGCGCCGCGCCCACCGGCAAGCGCATCGCGGTGGTCGGCGCCGGGCCTGCGGGGTTGTCCTGCGCCCATCGCAGCGCCTTGCACGGCCATGACGTGGTGATTTTCGAAGCCCGGGAAAAAGCCGGCGGCCTGAATGAATACGGGATCGCCAAGTACAAGCTGGTGGATGACTTCGCGCAAAAGGAACTGGATTTCCTCCTGCAAATTGGCGGCATCGAGATCCGTCACGGCCAGCGCCTGGGCGACAACCTGACCTTGAGCGAACTGCACCAGCAGTTCGATGCAGTGTTCCTCGGCCTTGGCCTGGCTGCCAGCAAACAGCTCGGCCTGCCACACGAAGACGCCCCCGGCCTGCTCGCCGCCACCGACTACATCCGTGAACTGCGCCAGGCCGACGACCTCAGTCAACTGCCCCTGGCCGACCGTTGCATCGTGCTCGGCGCCGGCAACACGGCCATCGACATGGCGGTGCAAATGGCCCGCCTCGGTGCCCGTGACGTCAACCTGGTGTATCGCCGTGGCCTGGCTGAAATGGGCGCCACCGGCCATGAGCAGGACATCGCCAAGGCCAACCAGGTACGCCTGCTGACCTGGGCCCAGCCCGAAGAAGTGTTGCTCGACGACCAGGGCCATGTGCGCGGCATGCGCTTCGCCCGCACCCGCATGGTCGATGGCCGCCTGCAAGCCACCGGCGAGACCTTCGAACTGGCCGCCGACGCGATCTTCAAGGCCATCGGCCAAGGCTTCGACGACGAGGCGCTGCACGACCCGCTGGCCCACCAACTGCAACGCCAGGGCGATCGGATCTTCGTCAACGAACAGCTGCGCACCAGCATCCCCGGTGTGTACGCCGGCGGCGATTGCGTCAGCCTCGGCCAGGACCTCACCGTCCAGGCCGTGCAACACGGCAAGCTGGCCGCGCAAGCCATGCACGCCCAACTCATGCTGAATGTGGAGGCTGCGTAATGGCCGATCTCTCGATTGTATTCGCCGGTATCAAAGCCCCCAATCCGTTCTGGCTGGCCTCCGCGCCGCCTACCGACAAGGCCTACAACGTGGTCCGCGCCTTTGAAGCAGGCTGGGGCGGCGTGGTCTGGAAAACCCTCGGCGAAGACCCGGCAGCGGTCAACGTCTCATCGCGCTACTCGGCGCACTTTGGCGCCAACCGTGAAGTGCTCGGCATCAACAATATCGAGCTGATTACCGATAGATCCCTGGAGATCAACCTGCGGGAAATCACCCAGGTGAAAAAAGACTGGCCCGACCGCGCACTGATCGTGTCGCTGATGGTGCCGTGTGTTGAAGAATCCTGGAAACACATCCTGCCGCTGGTGGAAGCCACAGGCTGCGACGGCATCGAGCTGAACTTCGGCTGCCCCCACGGCATGCCGGAACGCGGCATGGGCGCGGCGGTGGGCCAGGTGCCGGAGTATGTGGAACAGGTGACGCGCTGGTGCAAGACCTATTGCTCGCTGCCGGTGATCGTCAAGCTCACGCCGAACATCACCGACATACGCGTGGCGGCGCGGGCAGCGTATCGCGGGGGCGCGGATGCGGTGTCGCTGATCAACACCATCAACTCCATCACCAGTGTCGACCTGGAGCGCATGGTCGCCCTGCCGATGGTCGGCACCCAAAGCACCCACGGGGGTTACTGCGGCTCGGCGGTGAAACCCATCGCACTGAACATGGTGGCGGAGATTGCCCGGGACCCACAGACACAAGGCTTGCCGATCTGCGGGATTGGCGGGATTGGCAACTGGCGCGATGCAGCGGAATTCGTTGCGCTGGGCTGCGGCGCGGTGCAGGTGTGCACGGCGGCGATGCTGCATGGGTTTCGGATTGTCGAAGAAATGAAGGACGGGCTGTCGCGGTGGATGGACAGCCAGGGTTACAGCAGCCTGCAGGAATTTTCCGGGCGGGCGGTGGGCAATACGACGGATTGGAAGTACCTGGATATCAATTACCAGGTGATCGCCAAAATTGACCAGGCGGCATGTATTGGCTGTGGGCGTTGCCATATTGCCTGTGAAGATACGTCGCACCAGGCGATTGCCAGCTTGAAGCAGGCAGATGGGACACATAAATACGAGGTGATCGATGATGAGTGCGTGGGGTGCAACCTGTGCCAGATCACCTGCCCGGTGGCGGACTGTATCGAGATGGTGCCGGTGGATACCGGGAAGCCGTTTTTGAACTGGACGCAGGACCCGAGGAACCCCTACCGCGAGGCGGTGTAGCCTGAATGATCGTTCCCACGCTCCGCGTGGGAATGCATCCGTTGACGCTCCGCGTCACGACCTTAAGAGCGGACGCAGAGCGTCCAGGGCGGCACTCCCACGCGGAGCGTGGGAACGATCTAGGGCTCCAACCCGATCCCCCGCAGGATCACACTCGTCACCGTCTGCACCGCCCGCTCAAACTGCATGTCCGACAACGGCTGATGGTCATTCAGGATCTTCACCTGATGATCAAAGTCGGCATAGTGCTGGGTCGACGCCCAGATCATATACAGCAGGCTCGACGGCTCCACCGGCAAAATCCGCTTGTCCTCCACCCACTGGCGAATCTTCGCTTCCTTCATCTTGGCCCAGTCATACAGGCTCACATCCAGCGCCTCCCCCAGGGTTGGCGCGCCGTGGATGATTTCATTCGCCCAGACTTTCGAACCATAAGGCCGGCTGCGGGAATGTTGCATCTTGGCGCGGATGTAGCTACTGAGCACCACCCGCGGGTCGTCGAACATCTCGAAGCACAAGGCGTCCTGCTTCCACACCTCCAGCAGGTCGAACAACACCGCGCTGTACAGCTCGCTCTTGGTACTGAAGTAGTAATGCAGGTTGGAGCGCGGCAGTTGCACTTCTTCAGCGATGTCGGCCATGGCGGTGCTGCCATAGCCCTTCTCGGCGAAGACCTTTTCAGCCGCCAGCAGAATCTTTTCGACGTTGACCCGACGAATACCGATCTTGTGATTGCCCATAAGGGCTCCCTGACAACAACATGGCTTCAAGACTACCATCCGCTCTAGATCGCGGCGACACGCCACTGTGAAACTTCGTACAAGAACCTTCCCCGTCGATAGCGGATTGGTTAGCATCGCCATCCCCTCGAAGGATCATCCCCCATGACTATTCGACAGCGAAGCGCGTGTGACGACCCGGTGCTGGGTGCACTGTGGGAACGCTCGGTGCGCGCCACCCATGACTTTCTCAGCGAAGACGACATCCAGCGCCTGCTGCCCCTGGTACGCGACTGCTACCTGCCGATGCCCGCACTTGAAGTGTGGGTGTACGAAGATACCCAAGGCATTGGCGGCTTCGTCGGCACCGGCGGCAATAATGTCGAGATGCTGTTTATCGACCCGAACCGACGCGGCCAGGGCATCGGTCGCCAGTTGCTGGACTTCGTACGCGCCCGCCACGACACCCTGCGGGTCGACGTGAACGAGCAGAATCCACAGGCCGTGGGTTTCTACCTGCACTATGGTTTTATCCAGACCGGCCGCTCGCCCGTCGATGGCGAAGGCAAGCCCTTCCCCTTGTTGCACATGGCACTACCGAACGACTGACTCTCACCTGAAGGTATTGAACAATGTTGATCAAGAAGACCCTCACCACCGTCGCCCTGCTCGCTTCCCTGCTGGGCGCCTCGGCCGCGTTTGCCCACGCCCACCTGAAAAGCTCGGAGCCTGCCGCCGACAGCAGCGTCGCCGCGCCCAAGGACCTGCGCCTGACGTTCAGCGAAGGCGTTGAAGCGACCTTCACCAAGGTATCCCTGAGCAAGGACGGCACCGAAGTCGCGATCAAGGGCCTGGAAACCCCGGACGCCGACAAGAAAGTATTGGTGGTGACACCGGCCGCACCCTTGGCCGCCGGCACCTACAAAGTGGTGTGGAACGCGGTCTCGGTGGATACCCACAAGAGCAACGGTGAATACAGCTTCAAGGTCGGCCAATAATCCATGGCCACCCTGCTGGTGCTGTGCCGTTTCCTGCATTTCATCGTCGTGCTGTTGATGTTCGGGGCCTGTGTGTTCAGGCCCTGGCTGCTGGGCGCGGGACCGCAACCGGTGCTGGACCGCCAACTGTCGCGCATCACCCAAGGGTTGGCGTGGCTGGCATTGGTGTCGGGGGTGGCGTGGCTGCTGTTGATCAGCGCGAGCATGGCCGGTGTCGGGCTGGGCGCGCTGGAATGGTCGACCGTGCAGTTGGTGCTGGGCAAAACCTTCTTCGGCCAGATCTGGACCTGGCACTTGCTACTGAACGTGCTGCTGGTGCTGGGCCTGATGACGCCGTGGAAGGCGTTGCGCCTGCCGCTCTGTGCATTGCTGCTGGCGACACTTGCACCGGTGGGCCATGGCGCCATGCTCAATGGCATGGCCGGACAGTTGCTGATCCTCAATCAGGTGGTGCACCTGGTGTGTGTCGGTGCCTGGCTGGGCGGCCTGCTCCTGCTGGTGTTGATCCTCAGGCAATCGCCCCGCTATCCGTTGGAGCCGATCCTCAAGCGCTTCAGTGGCATCGGTTATGGCCTGGTGACAGGGCTGCTGGTGACCGGATTGATCAACGTGCGGGTGCTCACCGGGCAGTTCTGGCCGACGCCCTTGTTCACAGGGTTCGCCCTGATCCTGTTGATCAAGGTGCTGCTGGTGTTCGGCATGCTCGCCCTGGCGCTGCTGAACCGCCTGCGGATTCACAACTGTGAGCAGCGGCTGCCTGCCTTGAAGGCCAGCGTGATGATTGAATGGTTACTAGGTGTTTCAGCTGTAGCCGCCGTTTCGCTGCTTGGCACCTTGCCGCCCATGGTTGCAGCGGGATAACTCCTTCCCCACTGACTCCCTTCACGCAGGGAGTCATCGTATAACTTTCGATTGACAACCCCCTGAAACCTCGCAAATATCGTGCTCAATGTTGTACGACAACGTATAACAAAAAATAAAAACAACAAAAAGACAAGGGAGCGTCACTGTGAGCCAACACGTCCGCCATTTCTCCGGCACCACCCGTTTTGCCGCCATCGGTTTGAGCAGCCTGGCCTTTACCCTCCCCGCCACCGCCTCGGCAGAAGGCTTCATCGATGACGCCACCGCCACGCTCAACCTGCGCAACGCCTACTTCAACCGCAACTTCACCAACCCCGCCTACCCCCAGGGCAAGGCCGAGGAGTGGACGCAAAACTTCATTCTCGATGCCAGGTCCGGCTTCACCCAAGGCACCGTCGGTTTCGGCCTGGACGTGCTGGGCCTGTACTCGCAGAAACTCGACGGCGGCAAAGGTACCGCCGGCACCCAACTGCTGCCGACCCGCAGCGATGGCCGCCCTGCCGATAACTTCGGGCGCCTGGGCGTGGCGCTGAAAACCAAGCTGTCGAACACCGAATTGAAAGTCGGCGAATGGATGCCGGTACTGCCGATCCTGCGCTCGGATGACGGCCGCTCACTGCCGCAAACGTTCCGCGGCGGCCAGGTAACGTCCAGGGAAATCGCCGGCCTGACCTTGTATGGCGGCCAGTTTCGCGGCAACAGCCCGCGCAACGACGCGAGCATGGATGACATGTTCCTCAACGGCAAAGCCGCATTCACCTCGGACCGCTTCAACTTCGGCGGCGGCGAATACACCTTCAACGACAAGCGCACCCAGGTTGGCGTGTGGTACGCCGAACTCAGTGACATCTACCAGCAACAGTATTTCAACCTGACCCACAGCCAGCCCGTGGGCGACTGGACCCTGGGCGCCAACCTCGGGTTCTTCACCGGCAAGGAAGACGGCAAGGCCCTGGCCGGCGACCTCGACAACAAAACCGCGTTCGCCCTGCTCTCGGCCAAATACAAAGGCAACAGCTTCTATATCGGCCTGCAGAAACTCACCGGCGACAGCGCCTGGATGCGGGTCAACGGCACCAGCGGCGGCACCCTGGCCAACGACAGCTACAACGCCAGCTACGACAACGCCAAGGAAAAATCCTGGCAGGTGCGGCACGACTTCAACTTCGTGGTACTGGGCATTCCCGGGTTGACCATGATGAACCGCTACATCAGTGGCGATAACGTGCACACCGGGGCGATCACCAATGGCAAGGAGTGGGGCCGTGAGTCGGAACTGGCCTACACGGTACAAAGCGGTCCACTGCGGGACCTGAATGTGCGCTGGCGCAACGCAACGATGCGCCGGGATTTCAGTACCAACGAGTTTGATGAGAACCGGATATTCATCAGTTACCCGCTGTCGTTGTTATAGCGGTTTACAAACAACCGGAAAGGCTTTTGTGGCAAGGGAGATTGCTGTGGGGGGGAGCTTGCCGTGGGGAGGGAGCTTGCTGTGGCGAGGGAGCTTGCTCCCGCTGGAGTGCGAAGCGCTCCCAAGATTTTGGGGCCGCTGCGCAGCCCAGCGGGAGCAAGCTCCCTCGCCACAGCAAGCTCCCTCGCCACAGCAAGCCCTCTTGCCACAGCAAGCCCCCTCGCCACAGGACAGCGATGAGCCTCTATCAACTTCGACCAATAGTGCGTTGACAAGTGTAGGAAACCCTAAGGATACTTCGGATCAGTCATACGACAACCTACAACAATAACGGGATCACCATGACCACCACAACCGCCCCTACCCCGTTCAACCGCTTGCTGCTCACCGGTGCCGCCGGTGGCCTGGGCAAAGTCTTGCGCGAACGCCTGCGTCCTTACGCCAAGGTACTGCGCCTGTCGGATATCGCCGACATGGCCCCGGCCGCTGACGACAGCGAAGAAGTATTGCCTTGCGATCTTTCCGACAAACAAGCCGTGCACCAACTGGTGGAAGGCGTCGATGCGATCCTGCATTTCGGCGGCGTATCGGTGGAACGCTCGTTCGAGGAAGTGCTGGGCGCGAACATCTGCGGGATCTTCCACATCTATGAAGCGGCGCGCCGCCATGGGGTCAAGCGCGTCATCTTCGCCAGCTCCAACCACGTGATCGGCTTCTACAAGCAGGACGAAGCCCTCGACGCCCACTCCCCGCGCCGCCCCGACAGTTACTACGGGCTGTCCAAATCCTACGGCGAGGACATGGCCAGTTTCTACTTCGATCGCTATGGCATCGAGACCGTCAGCATCCGCATCGGCTCCTCGTTCCCGGAACCCCAGAACCGCCGGATGATGCACACCTGGCTGAGCTTCGACGACCTCACCCAACTGCTCGAACGCTCGCTGTACACACCGAATGTCGGGCATACCGTGGTCTACGGCATGTCGGATAACCTCGATGTGTGGTGGGACAACCGCTTCGCCGCGCACCTGGGCTTCACCCCGCGGGACTCTTCCGAAGTATTCCGCAAACAGGTGGAAGCCCAGCCGATGCCCGCTGCCGACGACCCGGCGCGGGTGTACCAGGGGGGCGCGTTTTGCGCCGCCGGCCCGTTCGGTGACTGACCACAGACCAACCCAAGGGAATGAGTGGCCATGCAAGCAGAACTGATTGTCGACGCCCGCAACGCCGTGGGTGAATGCCCGGTGTGGGTACCCGGGGAAAACGCCCTGTACTGGGTGGATATTCCCACAGGCGAACTGCAACGCTGGAACGCCACCAGCGGCCAGGCGCAGGCCTGGAAAGCTCCGCAGATGCTTGCCTGCATCGCCCGCACCTCAGCGGGCGATTGGGTCGCGGGCATGCAAACCGGGTTTTTCCGGCTGACGCCCCACAACGATGGCAGGCTCGACACTGCGCCCCTGGCCAGCGTCGAGCACGCCCGCCCGGACATGCGCCTGAACGATGGCCGCTGTGATCGCCAGGGCCGGTTCTGGGCCGGCAGCATGGTGCTGAACATGGCCGAGAATGCGGCCGACGGTGCACTGTACCGCTACGAAACAGGCCGGGCGGTTCACACCGCACTCAACGGTTTCATCACCCCCAACGGCCTGGCCTTCAGCCCGGACGGGCGCACGATGTACCTCTCGGATTCGCACCCGTTGGTCCAGCAGGTCTGGGCCTTCGACTACGACATCGACAGCGGCACGCCGTCCAATCGGCGGCTGTTTGTGGATATGCACCAGTTCCTCGGCCGCCCCGACGGAGCCGCCGTGGATGCCGAAGGTTGCTACTGGATCTGCGCCAACGATGCCGGGCTGGTCCACCGCTTTACCCCCGACGGCCGTCTCGACCGCTCACTGGCCGTGCCGGTGAAAAAACCCACCATGTGCGCCTTCGGTGGCAGCCGCCTGGACACCCTGTTCGTCACCTCGATCCGCGACGACCACAGTGCCCAGTCGCTGGCCGGCGGCGTGTTTGCCCTCAACCCCGGGGTCACCGGATTGCCGGAGCCCACCTTCATCCTCTAGCTGCATCGCTGTGCCTTGAATAAAACAATAACAAGACTGGAGAGACACCCCATGGACTTCAAACGCACTTTGCTCCTCGCCGCACTCCCCTTCACCTTCGTCTTCGCCGGTGCCGCCCACGCGCTGGAAATCAAATTCGCCGACATCCACCCCGCCGGCTACCCCACCGTCGTCGCCGAAGAACAGCTGGGTAAAACCCTGGTGGCCGAAAGCAACGGCGGCCTGACCTTCAAGATGTTCCCCGGCGGCGTGCTGGGCTCGGAAAAGGAAGTGGTGGAACAGGCCCAGGTCGGCGCGATCCAGATGGCCCGGGTCAGCCTCGGCATCGTCGGCCCGGTGGTGCCGGACGTGAACGTGTTCAACATGCCGTTCGTATTCCGCGACCAGGTGCATATGCGCAAGGTCATCGACGGCGAGATCGGCGATGAAATCCTCGCCAAGATCACCGACTCCGAATTCAACCTGGTGGCGCTGGCCTGGATGGACGGCGGCACGCGCAACCTCTACACCAAGAAACCGGTGCGCAAGATCGAAGACCTCAAGGGCATGAAGATCCGCGTGCAGGGCAACCCGATCTTCATCGAAACCATCAACGCCATGGGCGGCAACGGCATTGCCATGGACACCGGCGAGATCTTCAGCGCCCTGCAGACCGGCGTGATTGACGGCGCGGAAAACAACCCGCCCACCCTGCTGGAACACAACCACTACCAGAACGCCAAGTTCTACAGCCTGACCGGCCACCTGATTCTGCCCGAGCCCATCGTGATGTCGAAAATCACCTGGAACAAGCTCACCCCCGAGCAACAGGTGCTGGTGAAGAACACCGCCAAAGCCGCGCAGATCCAGGAGCGCGAGCTGTGGGACGCCAAGTCTGCCAGCAGTGAAGCCAAGCTCAAGGCCGCCGGTGTGGAGTTCATCGACATCGACAAGAAACCGTTCTATGAGGCCACCGCTTCGATCCGCGACAAGTACGGCGCGCCCTACGCCGAACTGATCAAGCGCATCGAAGCCGTCGAGTAACCCTCCTTCCCCTCATAGATAAGGCCCGGCGCGGTCGGCATCGACGCGCCCGGTTACGGTGAACGCCATGAAGAATTTACTGCTGCGCATCAACGACCGCATTTACATGAGCTGCATCTGGATCGCCGGCCTCGCCGTTCTTGGCGTCGCGCTGATCATTCCCTGGGGCATCTTCGCCCGCTACGTGCTCGGCACCGGCTCCAGCTGGCCGGAGCCCACCGCTATCCTGCTGATGCTGGTGTTCACCTTTGTCGGCGCCGCCGCCAGTTACCGCGCCGGGGCGCACATGTCGGTGGCCATGGTCACCGACCGCCTGCCGCCCGGCCAACGCCGAATCGTCGGCATCGTCTCACAATTGCTGATGGCAACCATCTGCCTGTTCATGACGATCTGGGGCAGCAAATTGTGCCTGTCGACCTGGAACCAGTTCATGAGCGCCATGCCGACCTTGCGGGTGGGCATCACCTATATGCCGATCCCGATCGGTGGCTTGCTGACCCTGGTTTTTGTGCTGGAAAAACTCCTGCTGGGTGACCAGAGCAATCGTCGGGTCGTGCGCTTCGACCTGGTTGAAGAAAGTGAAGGGGCTGCCTGAATGGACGCATTGATTCTGTTGGGCAGCTTTATCGCCCTGATCCTGATTGGCATGCCGGTGGCCTACGCCCTGGGGCTTTCTGCGCTGATCGGCGCGTGGTGGATCGACATTCCGTTCCAGGCCCTGATGATTCAGGTGGCCGGCGGGGTGAACAAGTTTTCGCTGATGGCGATTCCGTTCTTCGTGCTGGCCGGGGCGATCATGGCCGAGGGCGGCATGTCGCGCCGGCTGGTGGCGTTTGCCGGGGTGCTGGTGGGCTTTGTGCGCGGCGGCCTGTCCCTGGTGAACATCATGGCCTCGACGTTTTTTGGCGCGATCTCCGGCTCGTCGGTGGCCGATACTGCGTCTGTCGGTTCGGTGCTGATTCCGGAAATGGAACGCCAGGGCTATCCCCGTGAATTCGCCACCGCCGTCACCGTGAGCGGCTCGGTACAAGCCTTGCTGACGCCTCCGAGCCACAACTCGGTGCTCTACTCCCTGGCGGCGGGCGGCACCGTGTCCATCGCCTCGCTGTTCATGGCCGGCGTGGTCCCGGGCCTGCTGATGAGCGCCTGCCTGATGGTGCTGTGCCTGATCTTCGCGAAAAAGCGCAACTACCCCAAAGGCGAAGTGATCCCCCTGAAACAGGCACTGAAAATCTGCGCCGACGCATTGTGGGGCCTGATGGCCATGGTGATCATTCTTGGCGGGATTCTGTCGGGCATCTTCACCGCCACCGAGTCGGCGGCGATTGCGGTGTTGTGGGCGTTCTTCGTGACCATGTTCATCTACCGCGACTACAAATGGAGCGAGCTGCCCAAGCTGATGCACCGCACGGTGCGCACGATCTCCATCGTGATGATCCTGATCGCGTTCGCCGCCAGCTTCGGCTACATCATGACCCTGATGCAGATCCCGGCGAAGATCACCACGATGTTCCTGACCCTGTCGGACAACCGCTACGTGATCCTGATGTGCATCAACGCCATGCTGCTGTTGCTGGGTACGGTGATGGACATGGCGCCGCTGATTTTGATCCTCACGCCAATCCTGATGCCGGTGATTCTCGGTATCGGCGTCGACCCGGTGCAGTTCGGCATGATCATGCTGGTGAACCTCGGCATCGGCCTGATCACTCCGCCAGTGGGCGCAGTGCTGTTTGTGGGGGCGGCGGTGGGCAAGGTCAGCATCGAGAAGACCGTGAAGGCACTGCTGCCGTTTTATGGCGTACTGTTTTTGGTGCTGCTGGCCGTGACCTACATTCCGGCGTTGTCGTTGTGGTTGCCTGGGCTGGTGTTATGAACTGATCGTTCCCACGCTCTGCGTGGGAACGCCGCCATGGACGCTCTGCGTCCGCTCTTAAAACCTTGACGCAGAGCGTCACAGGATGAATTCCCACGCAGAGCGTGGGAACGATCAAGGGTGCGCTGATGCTTGAACTCGAAGACAACCTCACCCACCTGACGCTGGCGCCAGCGTTGGGTGGCAGCCTCGTCAACTGGACCGTGCGCAGCAGCGGCCAACCCTTGCTGCGCCCTACTGATCAACACGCACTGGGCACCGGTTTGCCGGGCAAGCTGGGGTGTTTCCCACTGGCGCCCTGGTCGAACCGGGTGGCCGAAGGTGGCTTCGATACCCCATCAGGATGGTTGGGACTTGAGCCCAACAGCCCGCTGGACCCGCTGCCGATTCATGGCAGCGCCTGGCAACAGGTGTGGCAGGTGGTCAGCCAGACGGCAGACGAAGTGGTGTTGCAACTGGACAGCAGCACACCCTTTGCGTATCGCGCCGAGCAGCGAGTTCAGTTGAAGGACGGCAAGTTGAGCATCACCTTGCGCGTCACGCACCTGGCAGAAAACGCAGCGTGGCATGGCCTGGGATTGCATCCGTATCTGCCCCGCAGGCCTGGCACACAATTGCAGGCCAAGGCTTCGCAGGTATGGATGAGTGATGCGGCGAAATTGCCGACGGGCCTGGCTGCCGTGCCCGCCGAGTGGGATTTTCAACGGCTCAAGTCGTTGCCCGAGGCGCTGGTGGATAACGGTTTTGGCCAATGGGACGGGCGCTGCGTCATCCAGCAGCCAGACCTGGGTTACACCCTGGAATGCCAGGCCACCGGCAGCGACTATTACCTGCTGTATTGCCCGCCGGGGCTGGATTTTTTCTGCTTCGAGCCGGTGAGTCATCCGGTGAATGCCCATCACCTGCCGGGCAGGCCGGGATTGAAGCTGTTGGAACAAGGCCAGTCGGCAGAACTCAGTTTCAGCCTGCAATACAAAACCCTCTAACAACACAAAACCCATGTGGGAGCGGGCTTGCTCGCGAATGCGGTGGATCAGGCAGTACATCTGCGACTGATACTCCGTATTCGCGAGCAAGCCCGCTCCCACATTTTGATCTCCAGTGTGTCAGGGAGGAGTGTTTTTTAAACGCCCCGCCGTGTCGATACTCACCACCACCGATAACCCCGGTCGCAGCCGTTCACTCTGCTCCTGCCCCGGATCCACGGTAATCCGCACCGGCACCCGCTGGGCGATCTTGACGAAGTTGCCGGTGGCGTTATCCGCCTGCAACAGGCTGAACTCCGACCCGGTCGCCGGGGAAATGCGCTGCACCGTGCCGTGAAACTTGCGGTGGTCCAGGGCATCCACGGTAAAGGTCACCGGCTGGCCGACCTGCACGTTGTCCATCTGGGTTTCTTTCATGTTGGCAATCACCCACAGCTGGTTCGGCACCAGCGCCATCAACTGTGCGCCGCTGTTGACGTAAGCCCCGAGGCGCACGCCAATCTGCCCCAGTTGCCCGTCACGCGGGGCGATGATGCGGGTGTTCGACAGGTCGATACGTGCCAGTTCCACCGCCGCATCGGCACTGGCCACCGCCGCCTCCAGCGAACCGCGATTGACGATCACTGTCTGCAAATCCTGCCGGGCGATTTCCAGGTTGGCCTGGGCCTGGGCCACGGCTGCGATGGTTTGCGCATTGGCGGCGCGGGTCACGTCCAGCTCGCGTTTGGACACCGACCCATCGCTGATCAACTCCTCATTGCGGCGCAAATCCGCGGTGCTTTTGCGGGCCTGGGCCTGGCTGTCCATCAAGGCCGCCTGACGCAGCTTGATGGTCGCCTCAGCGCTGTTGCGTTGCTGCACCACATTGGCCAGGGACGCCTGCTGCACCGCCAGTTGCGCCTGGGCCTGATCAAGGCGCTGCTTGTAGATACGGTCATCGAGGCGCACCAGCAAATCCCCGGCCTTGACGTACTGGAAGTCCGTCACCGGCACTTCATACACGTAGCCGCTGAGCTGCGGCCCGATGATCGTCACCTGGCCGCGCACCAGGGCGTTTTCGGTGGTTTCCACGGCGCTGCTGAAGGGCGGCAACTGCCAGGCGTAGAGCACGATCAGCACGCCGATAATCGCAATCGCGGCAAAGCCCATGGAAGAGATGATGCGCACCCGCAAGGAGCGCGGTTCGGTGGCCGGCATGCTCGGCGGCGCGGTGCCTTCCGGCGTGGAAGCGATGGCGTTGGTGGTGGTCGTCGTCGGTTCGGTCATGAAGAAAGTGCGCCGCTGGGTTGAACGGGAGGCGCTGCACTGGCGGCAGCTTTAGTGGTACTCATCAGCCAGAGGCTGCGGATAAAGATCCAGATCATGGTGAGTATGGCGATGATCGCGATCAGCATGAACACATCGTTGTAGGCCATCACATTCGCCTCGCGGGTGGCGGCCGTGGCCAGGCTGCGAATGCCCATGAGGTTGCGCAGCTCGGGGTCGGCGATCACCCCGGCATAGGCCGAGCCGCCGCTGGCCACCCGTGCGGCCACACGCGGGTCGAGCAGGGTCAGGTGTTCGACGATCATGCTGGAATGGAATTTCTCCCGCACGATCTGGAACGTACCGAGCAATGCCGCACCGATCAGGCCGCCGAGGTTCTGGCAGATCCCGAACAGCACCGAGAAACTCACCAGGTTCCTGGGGTTGGTCAGTACGTTCTTCGTGCCCAGGACCATGGTCGGCCCGAGGAAGAACGTGCCGCCAAAGCCTAGCAGGAACTGGCTGATGTACATGTTTTGCGGACGCGTGAGGTTGCTGGAGAAACTGTCCATCACCGAGCCCACGGCCATGAAGGCCAGGGAGATGATCAGCGGCATCAGCAAATGCGCGGGGTTGATGGTCAGCGCGCTCACGGCCAGGCCGGCAATCGCCCCCGCCAGCATCACCCAATACAGCGTGCGCATCTGCTCGTTGCTCATGTTCAGCATCTGCATGAAGCCCACGGCGCCGGTGGACTGCTCCGAGAGCACCATGCGAATCAGCACCACCGCCAGCGCCAGGCGAATCATCGCCCCGCTGCCCAGCCAGCGGGTCATCAGCAACGGGTTGGAGCGGTTATGCTCGATGGCCAGGCCGGCCATGATCAGCACCAGCGAGCAGGCCGAGGCGATACCGATCCACGGCGCTTCCAGCCACCAGTCGATACGGCCCAGGGAAAGCACCGCGCAGAGCAAGGCGACGCCGGTGGCGAGGATGGCGAAGGTCAGGAAGTCGAGTTTTTCGAAGGTCTTGAAGCGGTCGCCCGGTGGCAGCTTGAGCAGGAACACACAGCCCAGGCAGGTCAGCGCCATGCCCAGTTCGAACAGGTACAGGCCGCGCCATTCGGCGATTTGCAGCAGGTCTTCGGAGAACAGTCGGGCCAGGGGCAACGCCAATTGCGCGGTGCCCAGGCCGAGCACCAGGGCTTTCATCCGCCACTTTGCGGGAAAGGCCTGGATCATGTAGTAAAGGCCCAGGGAACTGAGGGCGGCGCCGACCATGCCGTGGGCCGCGCGTACGGCGATGGCCGAGCTGAGGTCGTTGACGAACAGGTGGCCGAAGGTGACCAAGGCGTAGAGCACCAGGAACACTTCGGTGAACGCACGCAGGCCGAATTGCTGGCGGAATTTTACCAGCAGCAGGTTCATGGAGACGTTGGTCATGACGTAGGCGGCGGGGAGCCAGGCCATCTCGGCCGTCGTCGCGCCCAGGGCGCCCTGGAGGTACACAAGGTTGGCGATCACCAGCGAGTTGCCGAGGCCACCGGTGATTGCCACGAGTACGCCGACGAGGGCGTAGGCCCAGCGCTTGCGGGTGGAATGCAGCGGCGTCGACGGCGAGCCCGGCAGGCTCGGGCGCTCGTGGGGCTGCCAGGTGTGGGGGGTGTATTTGTCCATTCGGTGGCCTTGATGACCGGCGTTTGGGGCCGGTGGAACGGTTACTCAGGGAGTAGTAAACCTGAGTGGAGTTCAACTTGCCATCTTGGGAGGGATTTGGGCGGTTGGGGTGCATATCCGTTGCTGCGGTAACGGCTGCTTATGGTTCCGCTCTTACAGCGGCTCACTTCTTAACAGCGCAAAAGTAAGCAAAACGCTCTTGCCCCACCACTCGGCACCTCGCTAATGCTCGGTGTGCCCGCACTCCGGCCAGCGTGGTTAACGGGGCGCCTAAGATCAAGATCAAGATCAAAAGCAAGAGCACAGCGGCCTCCCGGCCGGCTTGAGTGTCAACAGCTAAAGCGGGCACGGTCAAATGTGGGAGCGGGCTTGCTCGCGAAGGTCGTTAACGATGACGCGGGCATCCTGAATGAACGCGGCGCTCTCAGGTTCTTCGCGAGCAAGCCCGCTCCCACAGAAAAGCAGCTCTGCTTTCGCCCTGGATCTTGCCTCTGTTTTTAACACTCAAGCCGGCCGGTAGGCCGCTGTGCTTTTGCTTTTGACCTTGATCTGACTGCCCCAATGAGCCCGAGGCCGAACGCAGGCAGTGCGAAGCGGGCCGCTGTAAGAGCGGAACCATAAGCGGCCGTTACCGAAATAACGGATATGCCCCCACCTCAAATCCACCCCAACCAACTCCAATACGTAGCCGCAAACACCAACATCAACCCATATCCAATCAACGTCACCAAAATCCCGACCTTGGCAAACTGCCGCGCGGTAAACGTGCCGGTCCCCAAACACACCATATTCTGCGGCGCATTGATGGGCAGGATAAACCCGTAGCTCATTACAAACCCCAGGAGCATCGTCATCCCCAGCCGACTGAACTCCCCGGGCAACGTCTGCAACACCGCAATCAAAATCGGCAACAACGCCGAGGTCAACGCCGTGGCACTGGCAAACCCCAAATGAATCACGATCAAAAACACCCCCAGAATCGCAAACACCCCCAGCGGCCCCACCTGGTCCAACCCGGTATGCGCCACCACCTGCGACCCCAGCCACTGCCCCGCCTGGGTGGTCAGCAACGCCGTACCCAGGCTGATGCCAACCCCAAACACAATCACCGTGCCCCACGGAATCCGCGACTGCACATCCTTCCAGGTCATCACCCCAATCCCCGGCATCAGCAAGAACACCAGCCCGGCATACGTCGTCGAGGTCGTATCAAAGCTGTGCAACCGCCCCTCAGTCGCCCACGCCAGCAACAGCAGCACCGACACCGTCAGCAAGCGCTTCTGCGGCCCCGTCATCGGCCCGATGTCCACCAGCGATTGCGCCACCGCCTCCTTGCCTCCGGGAATGCTGTCACTCTCCGGCGGCAGCAGCTTCAACACCAAAAACAACAACACCGCCGACATGATCAGCGCCCACGGCGCCCCAGCGATCAACCAGTCGATCCACGACACCCGCTGCCCCAGCATCTTGTCCATAAAGCCAACCGTCAGCAGGTTCTGCGCCGCCGCCGTCTGGATACCGACGTTCCAGATGCTCGTACCCTGGGCCACGACGATCATGATCCCGGCCGCAATATTCGAACGCTTGTCCACGCCAAACGCGGCAATCACCCCCATCATGATCGGCACCACACACGCACTGCGGGCCGTGGCGCTGGGCACCACCAGGCTCAAGAGGATGGTCACGGCAACTGCCCCGACGAGAATGCCCCGGGTGCTGGTACCCACCCGGGTCAGGGTGACCAACGCGATGCGCCGGTCCAGCCCGGTATGGGTCATGGCTGCGGCGATAAACAGCGCGCCGGCCACCAGCGCCAGCGCCGGGTTGGAAAACCCCGTCAACGCCATGCTGATGGCCGGGCTGGAACCGATCAGGTGCGTCGGCTCTTGCAGCGACGGCGCAGTGCCGAGCAAAAACGCCATCAGCGAGGTGATCATGATCGCGCTGGCCTCGTAGGAGACCGCTTCGGTGATCCATACCACCACCGCAAACGCGAGGATCGCCAGCATCCGGTGCCCGGCCACCGGCAAGTCGGCCGGCAGCGGCAACAGCAGCACGCCGACCATCACCAGTACGCCGACCACCAGGCCCAGGGGCAACTTGAATGAAGCAGCAGTTGTTGCGGGGGCACTCATGGGGTTCTCCGTCGGCCGTGAAGTCTGGCCCACAGCATGAGGCAAAGCGTCACGCCCGGTGTTGACGGGTATCAAGTGGCTAGGCCAATAACTGGGTCAACACCGCTCGCAACTTGCCGGGCTTGACCGGCTTGTTCAGCAATGGCACGTCCAGGCGCTGCAATGCACGGCGGCATTGGTCGGTGCGGTCGGCGGTGATAATCACTGCCGGAATCCTGCAGCCAAAATGCTCGCGCAACTGGTGCACGACCTCACAGCCCACCACGCCATGGTCCAGGTGATAGTCCGCGAGAATCAGCTCCGGTGCCCTGCCCTGCAACGCAACCAGTGCGCCGGCCTGATCGGTCGCAGTGACCACTTCGCAGCCCCACTGCCCAAGCAGCGCGCTCATGCTGTCGAGGATGCCGACTTCGTTATCCAGCACCAGCAGCCGCCTCCCCGGCAGCGGGTTGCCGGTGCTCGGTTGCGCGGCCACCACACTGATGGGCAGCGGCATGTCCTCGCTGATGGGGACTTCGATGCTGAACATCGAACCGCGCCCCGGCCACGAACGCACCGCCACCGGATAACCGAGGACCTCGGCGATACGCTCGACAATCGCCAACCCCAGTCCCACGCCCTTGCGGTCGGCGGCGCGGCCCACGTCCAGTTGATTGAACTCCAGGAAGATGGCGTCCAGGCGGTCCGCCGCAATTCCGCGCCCGGTGTCCCACACCTCCAGGCGCAACCGCTCACCCCGGCGGCGGGCGCCCAGCAGGATGGAGCCCGCGCTCGTGTAGCGGCAGGCGTTGCTGAGGAAATTGCGCAGGATCCGCGTCACCAGCCGCAGGTCGGTGTTGATTGCGTAATGGCCTGTACGCGCCCGCAGGTTCAGCCCGGACGCCGCGGCCACCGACTGGAATTCCGAGACCAGCGGTGCGAACAGTTCGTCGAGACGGTACAGGGCGATGTCCGGCTTGACCGCCGCTTGATCGAGTCGGGAAATGTCCAGCAAGTCGGTGAGCAAATCCTCGGCGCCTTCCAGGGCCTGATGGGTGCGCTCCACCAACACGTGTTCGACGCTGGGCAAGTTGCGCTCGCGCAGGGTGGAAATCAGCAAGCGTGCGGCGTTGAGGGGTTGCAGCAGGTCATGACTGGCGGCGGCAAGGTATTTGTCCTTGCTGCGGTTGGCGGCCTGGGCGGCATCCCGAGCATCGCGCAAGTCCTGCTCGATCTTCTCGCGCTGGGCGATTTGCTGTTGCAGGTTGCGGTTGGCTTCCAGCAACTCGTCGGTACGCGCCGCGACCCGCTGTTCCAATTCGTCGTTGAGGCGGATGTAGCGATTGCGCTCGGCTTCCAGCTCGTCGAGGCGCGCGGTCAGTTCGGGGTAATGACTCTTGCGCGCCGAGTGGTTGCCCAGCCCCAGCAGACCCGCGAGTGCCCGTTGCTGATCGTCAGAGAGCTTCGCCATAGACGACCTCGACGTCACGCTGGCTGGACTCACGCGGGTTGGTAAGGATGCACGGGTCGTGCATGGCGTGCTGCGACAGAAAGGGAATGTCCGCCACTCGAATCCCATGCAGGCCGAGGGTTTCATGGAAGCCGATCGCATGCTTCAACGCGATCAAATGGTCCACCAGCCGGCCGCAGATTTGCCGGTGATTGAGGCCCCGGCAATCAATGCCGAAGGTCTCGGCAATCACCTTGAAACGCTCCGGTGCCGCGCTGTAGTTGAACGCCACCACATGTTCCACCAGCACCGCGTTGCACAGGCCATGGGGCAGGTCGAGAAAGCCGCCAAGGCTGTGGGACATGGCATGCACCGCGCCGAGGATCGCGTTGGAAAACGCCAGCCCGGCCTGCATGCTGCCCAGCATGATTTTCTCCCGCAGGGCGATGTCGCCGGGGTTGGCGATCATCTGCACCAGGTTGCCATTGATCAGGCGCATGGCTTCCAGCGCGTGGGGATCGGTCAGCGGGCCGTGGCCGGTGGACACGAAGGCCTCGATGGCATGCACCAGCGCATCGATGCCGGTACAGGCCGAGAGAAACGGGTCCATGCTCGCCGTGGTTTCCGGGTCGATCAGTGAAACATCGGGCACCACCGACTTGCTGACGATGGAGAACTTCATGCGCTCCTGCTGGTTGGAAATGATCACGAACTGCGAGACATCCGCCGAGGAGCCCGCGGTAGTCGGGATCAGGATCAGCGGCGGGCTCGGCACGCGGATGGTGTCGACGCCTTCGAAGTCGAGGATGCTGCAGCCATGGGCGACCACGATGCCGATGGCCTTGCCGCAGTCCATCGGGCTGCCGCCACCGACGGCGACGATCACGTCGCAATGGTTTTCACGGTAGACCTCGGCGCCGAGCATCACCTCTTCAACCCGGGGGTTGGGCGAAACGGCGGTGTACAGGCAGTAGTCGATGCCGATGGCTTGCAGGCTGGCCTCGACATCGGCCACCCAGCCGACAGCAACCACGCCGGGATCACTCACCACCAACACCTTGCGCGCGCCAAAGGTCTTGGCGTAGTTGCCTACGTTGTGCCGGCAGCCGGCGCCAAAGATGATTTCAGGGGAAACGAATTTACGCAGGAGACTCAGGTTTGGGCTCATTGGTAAGCCTGTTTTTATTATTCTGGAAGATGCGCCCCACACTAACCCATCCGACACTGATTGCAATCAGACCAATGGGGGGCGCTGAAACCGCGACGTACGGCACGATCTACTACTTTGGTACTGATTCCCCTCTCTATCGTCGCATTCCCAAGGCATCGAGACTGGCATGTAATGGGCGCATGACCCTATGGATCGGACCTGCTTGAATAAGCAAAAATAATAAGGCGAACGTCCATGTACAAAATTCTGATAGCCGACGATCACCCACTGTTTCGCGAGGCGATCCACAACGTCATCAGCGACGGGTTCCCGGGCAGCGAAGTGATGGAAACCGGCGACCTGGACAGCGCCCTGGCCCTGAGCCAGGAGCACGACGACCTGGATCTGATCCTGCTGGACCTGAACATGCCGGGCATGCACGGCCTCAATGGCCTGATCAACCTGCGCAACGAGTCGCCGACGATTCCGGTGGTGATCGTGTCTGCCGAGCAGGACAAGCAGGTCGTGCTGCAAGCCATCACCTATGGCGCGGTGGGGTTTATCACCAAGTCCTCGCCCAGGCTGCAGATGACCGAGGCAATCCAACAGATTCTCAACGGCAATGTGTATTTGCCGCCGGAGATTATTCGCAGCCAGAAAATCAGCGGGCAACGGCGCATGAATGATTGCCTGGGGCTTGCGCCGGAGCTGCTGCAGGCCCTGACCCGCAAGCAATTGCTGGTGCTGGAGCGGATGACCAAGGGTGACTCGAACAAGCAGATCGCCTATAGCCTGGAGATTGCCGAGACCACGGTGAAGGCCCATGTCTCGGCAATCCTGCGCAAGTTGAACGTGCACAATCGGGTGCAGGCGATTCTCAGCGCCGGGGACATCGACTTTGGTGCCTACCTGCGGCGCTGATACCCGTAGGGGCGGGATGCTGACCGCATTTCAAGGCACCTGCATGAGGGCCCGAAACAGCATGCCCGCCGCCACCAGCACACACAGGGTGGCAAAACCCACCTGCAAGGTGCGCGCCTTGATCACCGAGCACAGGCGCCGCCCCGCCAACATGCCGACAATGCTCGACCCGATAAACACCCAGCCCATCGGCTCGATACTGACCCCGGCATGAAACGCGCCGATCACACCGATCAACGAGATCAGGCTGATCACCATCAGCGAGGTGGCGACGATGCCGCGCATCTGCACATCGGTCAGTTGCTTGAACGCCGGTACGATCAGGAAGCCGCCGCCCACGCCGAGCAAGCCCGACACCGCACCGGTCACTGCGCCGAGTGCTGCCAGGGTGGCGGTGCATTTGGCGGTCCAGGAAAAGCGCCCGGTCTGTTGGTCGAGCATGCAGTTCTTCTGGCCCCACGACGCGGTGCCGTGGTCGCTCGGCCCGGCCTCAAGCTTCTCCCGTTGCAGCATGCGCCAGGCCACCAGCACCATCAGCGCACTGAACAGGCCCATCAGGACTTTCTCCGACATCTGGTGGGCGAAGAACACCCCCAGCGGCGAAAACAGCGCGCCAAGCAGCGCAATCAGCAGCGCCGCGCGGTAACGCACCAGGCCATGGCGCAAACCGTCGACAGCCCCCACGGCAGCGGCCGCGCCCACCGCGAACAACGACACGGGCGCGGCCTGGGTCATGGTCAACCCCAGCCCCAATACCAGGGCCGGGACACCAAGAATGCCGCCTCCGGCACCGGTCAGGCCCATGACCAACCCCATCAACACGCCCAGAAAACTTGCCAGCAGCATAGGGTTGCCTCAATCCACCTTGGCCAGACGGGTCAGCCACTCGCGGCCCTTGAGCATGCCGTTCCAGTAGAACCACGGCAGGAAACTCGCCTTGAGGAACCACGCCGAACGCCGCGCCACAGTCGGGTCGAGGGGAAAGGTCGGCAGCAACTTGCCGCCATAGCCAAACTCGGCCAGCACCACCTTGCCCTTCTCCACGGTCAGCGGGCAGGAGCCATAGCCGTCGTACTTGAGGGGCAACGGTGCCTGTCTACGCAGGGCCAGCAGGTTTTCCGCCACCACCACGATTTGCTTGCGCACCGCCGCGGCGGTCTTGGCGTTGGTGGTGGAACACACATCGCCCAGGCCGAAGATGTGCGGGTAGCGCAGGTGTTGCAGGCTCTGGGGATTCACTTCGCACCAGCCGGCGGCATCGGCCAGGGGGCTGTGGCGAATGAAGTCCGGCGAGACCTGTGGCGGGACGACGTGCAGCAGGTCGAAGGTTTTCTCTTCGACGCGCACATTGCCTTCGGCGTCCTTGATTTCGAACCAGGCCTTGCGCGCGGGGCCGTCGACCTTGACCAGGTTGGAGTTGAATGCCAGTTGCGCCGAGTACTTTTCAACGTACTTCATCAGCGGCGGCACGAAGGTCGGCACGCCGAACAAGGCGGCACCAGCCAGGTTGAATTCGACCTTGATGTTTTTCAGGTCACCCTGGCGGAGCCAGTGATCGCACGACAGGTACATGGCTTTTTGCGGAGCGCCGGCACATTTGATCGGCATGGCCGGTTGGGTAAAGATCGCCTTGCCATGCTTGAGTTGCTGCACCAGTTGCCAGGTGTAGGCGGCGTGTTCATAGCTGTAGTTGGACGTTACGCCATGCCGGCCGAGGGTCTCTTGCAGGCCTTCGATCTTCTCCCAGGCCAGGCGCAGGCCCGGGCACACGATGAGGTTCTTCCAACTGACGCGCTGGCCGCTGTCGAGCACGAGGGTTTGCTCGTCGGGCAGTAATTCGCTGACCGCGGCCTGGATCCAGGTGACGCCGTTGGGCAGCACGTCGGCCATGGGGCGCACGGTCCTGGTAACGTCATAAGCCCCACCGCCCACCAGGGTCCAGGCCGGCTGGTAGTAGTGGTGGTCGTTGGGCTCGATCAGGATGATGTTCAGGTGCGGGTCGCGCTTGAGCAGGCTGGCCAGCAGGCCGATGCCTGCCGAGCCGCCACCGATGACAACGATATCGCCACTGATGGTAGGTCCCCAGTGTTGGTCGTTCATGGTCTATGGCCTTTTTCAGTTAATGCACGCAAGGGTCGTTGCCGTATGGCACCACGCCCTAGCTGTTTGCCACCACGATGCCATCCTTTGCCTCGGGTCCTTTAATTCACTTAAGCTCACAAGGTTATGTGGAAACCTAACTGAATGTAAGTCGCCATTAGCTATCTGGGAAACCCGTCATGTCAGCGTTGATTCAATCCTTTCTGGACGAGGCGTCGTCGACCTACACCTACGTCGTCTATGAAACGGACGGTGGCCCATGCGCCATCGTTGATTCGGTGCTCAACTACGACCCGGCCTCCGGACGCACCGGCACCGGCCAGGCGGACAAGGTGATCGCGTTTGTGCGCGAGCATGGCTTGCAGGTGCAGTGGTTGCTGGAAACCCACGCCCATGCGGATCATCTGTCGGCTGCGCCTTATTTGCGTCGCCAGCTGGGGGGCAAGATCGCGATTGGCCAGTCCATCAGCAAGGTGCAGGGAGTGTTCAAGAACCTGTTCAACCTGGAGCCGGAGTTTCGGGTGGATGGGTCGCAGTTCGACCATCTGTTTGCGCCGGATGAGGTGTTTCACATCGGCAACCTGAAGGCCCAGGCGCTGCATGTGCCGGGGCATACGCCGGCGGATATGGCTTACCTGATTGATGACCAGTTGATTCTGGTGGGCGACACGCTGTTCATGCCGGACGTGGGCACGGCGCGCTGCGATTTCCCTGGTGGGGATGCGCGCCAGCTGTATGGGTCGATGCGCAAGTTGTTGGCCTTCGCGCCTGAAACCCGCCTTTATGTGTGCCATGACTATCCGCCCGAAGGACGCGCAGCCAAGTGCCTGACCACTGTGGCTGAACAGCGGGCGGGGAATATTCATGTGCATGACGGGGTGGATGAGGCGGCGTTTGTCGAGATGCGCACCACGCGGGATGCCGGGTTGGGCATGCCCACGCTGTTGTTGCCGGCGATTCAGGTGAATGTGCGGGCCGGGGTGATGCCGCCGGCGGAAGGAAATGGGGTGGTTTATTTGAAGATTCCCCTCAACCAGCTTTGAAATGCACTACAAAATGTGGGAGCGGGCTTGCTCGCGAATGCGGTGTATCAGTCTATATTTTCGGTGACTGACACTCCCCATTCGCGAGCAAGCCCGCTCCCACATTTTTTTTGTGTCGTTCGTTAGCCGAGGTTGATGCCGTTAGCCGGTAGCGGCAGCGCGGTTTTGTAGCGCACTTGCTTGAGGGCAAAGCTGGAGCGGATGTTGGCGACACCCGGGACTTTGGTCAGGAAGTCCATCATGAAACGCTCCAGGGACTGGATGGTGGGCACCAGCACCCGAATCAGATAATCGGGGTCGCCGGCCATCAGGTAGCACTCCATCACTTCGGGGCGATCCGAAATCGCCCCTTCGAATTGCTGCAATGCCAATTCGTTCTGCTTTTCCAGGCTGACGTGGATGAACACATTGACGTGCAGCCCCAGCAGGTCGGCGTCCAGCAGCGTCACCTGGTCGCGAATCAGCCCCAGTTCTTCCATGGCCTTGACCCGGTTGAAACACGGCGTGGGCGACAGGTTGACCGAACGGGCCAGGTCGGCGTTGGTGATGCGAGCGTTCTCCTGAAGGGCGTTCAGAATGCCGATATCGATACGGTCCAGTTTGCGCATGAGACAAAACCACCTGTTTATTATGTTTATGCAGTTTTTTTATCCCCAAATGATCTCCAACGCAATGAAACAGAGATAAATATTCTCCTGAGCCGAGCCTATGATTGTTGTAGGACAAGATTTCTTCTACCCGAAGAAGGACTGTCAGCTACCGCGCCCACTACAAGAAATTCACAAGATAGAGCGTAGAAAGCCATGACTCAGCAGTACGAACCACTGCGCCTGCACGTTCCCGAACCCTCGGGCCGCCCAGGCTGCAAGACCGACTTTACCTACCTGCGCCTGACTGACGCTGGCCTGGTGCGCAAACCCCCAATCGACGTAGAACCCGCCGACACCGCCGACCTGGCCAAGGGCCTGATTCGCGTGCTCGACGATCAAGGCCAGGCCCTCGGCCCATGGGCTGAAGCCGTGCCGGTGGAGATTCTGCGCAAGGGCATGCGCGCCATGCTCAAGACGCGGATCTTCGACAACCGCATGGTGGTCGCCCAGCGTCAGAAGAAGATGTCGTTCTACATGCAAAGCCTCGGCGAAGAAGCCATCGGCAGCGCCCAGGCCCTGGCCTTGAACATCGACGACATGTGCTTCCCCACCTATCGCCAGCAAAGCATCCTGATGGCCCGGGAAGTGCCGCTGGTAGACCTGATCTGCCAGCTGCTGTCCAACGAGCGCGACCCGCTCAAGGGCCGCCAGTTGCCGATCATGTACTCGGTAAAAGATGCCGGCTTCTTCACGATTTCCGGCAACCTCGCCACCCAATTCGTACAAGGCGTGGGCTGGGGCATGGCCTCGGCCATCAAGGGCGATACCAAGATTGCCTCGGCCTGGATCGGCGACGGCGCCACCGCTGAATCCGACTTCCACACCGCCCTCACCTTCGCCCACGTGTACCGGGCACCCGTGATTCTTAACGTAGTGAATAACCAGTGGGCGATCTCCACCTTCCAGGCCATTGCTGGCGGTGAAGCCACGACCTTTGCCGGACGCGGCGTGGGTTGCGGCATCGCCTCCCTGCGGGTGGACGGCAACGATTTTGTCGCGGTGTACGCCGCCTCCGCCTGGGCCGCCGAACGCGCCCGCCGCAACCTGGGCCCGACCCTGATCGAGTGGGTGACCTACCGCGCAGGCCCGCACTCCACTTCCGATGACCCGTCCAAATACCGTCCCGCCGACGACTGGAGCCACTTCCCGCTGGGCGACCCGATTGCCCGCCTCAAGCAGCACCTGATCAAGATTGGTCAGTGGTCCGAAGAGGAACACGCGGCGGTCAGTGCCGAACTTGAAGCCGAAGTGCTCAAGGCCCAGAAAGAAGCCGAACAGTACGGCACCCTGGCCGGTGGCCAGATTCCAAGCGCCGCGACCATGTTCGAAGACGTTTATAAAGAGATGCCGGAGCACTTGAAGCGCCAGCGTCAAGAGTTGGGGATCTGACATGAACGATCACAACAACAATATCGAGCTGGAAACCGCCATGACCACCACGACCATGACCATGATCCAGGCCTTGCGCTCGGCCATGGATGTGATGCTTGAGCGAGACGACAATGTGGTGGTGTTCGGCCAGGACGTCGGTTACTTCGGCGGCGTGTTCCGCTGCACCGAAGGCCTGCAGAACAAGTACGGCACCTCGCGGGTGTTCGACGCACCGATCTCCGAAAGCGGGATCGTCGGCGTGGCGGTCGGCATGGGCGCCTATGGCCTGCGGCCGGTGGCCGAGATTCAGTTCGCCGACTACGTGTACCCCGCCACCGACCAGATCATTTCCGAAGCGGCCCGCCTGCGTTACCGCTCGGCCGGCCAGTTCACGGCACCGCTGACCATGCGCATGCCCTGCGGCGGCGGCATCTACGGCGGCCAGACCCACAGCCAGAGTATTGAAGCGGTGTTCACCCAGGTCTGCGGCCTGCGCACGGTGATGCCGTCCAACCCGTACGACGCCAAGGGCCTGCTGATCGCCTCCATCGAAAACGATGACCCGGTGATCTTCCTCGAACCCAAGCGCCTGTATAACGGCCCGTTCGACGGCCACCACGACCGCCCGGTAACCCCGTGGTCGAAACACCCGCAAGCGCAGGTGCCGGACGGTTACTACACCGTGCCGCTGGATGTGGCCGCCATCGCCCGCCCGGGCAAGGACGTGACGATCCTCACCTACGGCACCACGGTGTATGTGTCGCAAGTCGCCGCCGAAGAAACCGGCATCGACGCCGAAGTCATCGACCTGCGCAGCCTGTGGCCGCTGGACCTGGAAACCATCGTCAATTCCGTGAAGAAAACCCGTCGCTGCGTGATCGTTCACGAAGCCACCCGTACCTGCGGGTTCGGCGCCGAGCTGGTGGCGCTGGTGCAGGAGCATTGCTTCCACTACCTGGAAGCGCCGATCGAGCGCGTCACCGGTTGGGACACCCCCTACCCCCACGCGCAAGAGTGGGCGTATTTCCCTGGCCCGACCCGAGTGGGCGCGGCTTTGCATCGGGTTATGGAGGTCTGAATGGGCACGCACGTTATCAAGATGCCGGACATTGGCGAAGGCATCGCAGAAGTTGAATTGTCGGTATGGCACGTCAAGGTCGGCGACCTGGTGGTAGAAGACCAGGTGCTGGCGGACGTGATGACCGACAAGGCCATGGTGGACATTCCGTCGCCGGTGCACGGCAAGGTGATTTCCCTCGGCGGCGAGCCGGGGGAAGTCATGGCGGTGGGCAGTGTTTTGATCAGTATCGAAGTGGAAGGCGCGGGCAATACCAGGGAGTCGGCGTTGTCGGCGGTGGTTGAAGAGGTCGCGCCGGCACCGGCTCCTGCACCGAAAGTCGAAGCCAGGGCCGCGCCGGTGGTTGAACCCAAGCCGGCAGCCAAACCTGCGGTGGCGGCTGCGCAAGCGCCCGTGGCCCGCGAGGCCGATGACCGCCCGCTGGCCTCCCCGGCCGTGCGCAAACATGCGCTGGATGCTGGCATCCAGCTACGACTGGTCCAGGGCTCCGGCCCGGCCGGCCGGATTCTGCATGAAGATCTGGACGCTTACTTGCTCCAGGGTCCGGCGAAAAATTCCGGGGCCTCCAACCCGTACGCCGAACGCAACGACGAGCAGCAAATCCCGGTGATCGGCATGCGCCGCAAGATCGCCCAGCGCATGCAGGACGCCACCCGGCGCGCCGCGCATTTCAGCTATGTGGAAGAGATCGACGTCACGGCCCTCGATGAGTTGCGCGTGCACCTCAACGAGAAACACGGCGCTACCCGCGGCAAGCTGACCCTGCTGCCGTTCCTGGTGCGGGCCATGGTCGTCGCATTGCGCGACTATCCGCAGATCAACGCGCGTTATGACGACGAAGCCCAGGTCATCACCCGCCTCGGCGCGGTGCATGTGGGTGTCGCCACCCAGAGCGATGTCGGCCTGATGGTGCCGGTGGTGCGTCACGCCGAAGCCCGCGACCTGTGGGGCACGGCGCAAGAAATCAATCGCTTGGCGAATGCGGCGCGCAATGGCAAGGCCAGTCGCGATGAGCTGTCGGGCTCGAGCATCACCCTGACCAGCCTCGGTGCGTTGGGCGGGATTGTCAGCACCCCGGTGCTGAACCTGCCGGAAGTGGCCATCGTCGGGGTCAACCGCATTGTCGAGCGGCCGATGGTGATCAAGGGCCAGATTGTGATCCGCAAGATGATGAACCTCTCCAGCTCCTTCGATCACCGGGTGGTCGATGGCATGGACGCGGCGCAATTCATCCAGGCCATCCGTGGCCTGCTCGAACAACCCGCCAGCCTGTTCCTGGAGTAACCCATGTCTCAAACATTGCACACCACGCTGCTGATCATCGGCGGCGGGCCTGGCGGTTACGTGGCAGCGATTCGCGCCGGCCAGCTGGGCATCCCGACCATCCTGGTGGAAGGCCAATCGCTGGGCGGCACCTGCCTGAACATCGGCTGCATTCCGTCCAAGGCGCTGATCCATGTCGCCGAACAGTTCCAGCAAACCGTGCACCACAGCCAGGGTTCGCCGTTGGGTATCGAAGTCGATGTGCCGACCCTGGACATCGGCAAAAGCGTTGAATGGAAAGACGGCATCGTCGACCGCCTGACCACCGGCGTAGCCGCGCTGCTGAAAAAACACAAGGTCCAGGTCATTCAGGGCTGGGCCAAGGTCGTGGACGGCAAGACCGTCGATGTCGGCGACCAGCGCATCCAGTGTGAACACCTGTTGCTGGCCACCGGCTCGAAAAGTGTCAACCTGCCGATGCTGCCGATTGGCGGGCCGATCATCTCCTCCACCGAAGCCCTGGCGCCGAAACGCATCCCGAAACGCTTGATCGTGGTGGGCGGCGGCTACATTGGCCTGGAATTGGGGACTGCCTATCGCAAGCTCGGTGCCGAGGTCAGCGTGGTTGAGGCCCAGGACCGGATTTTGCCGGCCTACGACGCCGAACTGACCCAACCGGTGGCCGAATCCCTGAAGCAACTGGGGGTGAAGGTGTTCCTCAAACACAGCGTCACCGGTTTTGAGCACAACACCCTGCAAGTGCGCGACCCCAGCGGCGAGACGCTGTCGCTGGAAACCGACCAGGTGCTGGTTGCCGTTGGTCGCAAACCCAACACCCAGGGCTGGAACCTCGAAGCCTTGAACCTGGACATGAACGGTTCGGCGATCAAGATCGACAGCCGCTGCCAGACCAGCATGCGCAATGTGTGGGCCATCGGCGACCTCAGCGGTGAACCGATGCTCGCCCACCGGGCCATGGCCCAGGGCGAAATGGTCGCCGAACTGATCAGCGGTAAATCCCGCGAATTCAACCCGGCCGCGATCCCGGCGGTGTGCTTCACCGACCCGGAACTGGTAGTGGTCGGCAAGACCCCGGACGAAGCCAGGGCGGCCGGGCTGGACTGCATCGTGTCGAGCTTCCCGTTCGCCGCCAATGGCCGGGCCATGACCCTGGAGTCGAAAACCGGCTTCGTGCGGGTAGTGGCGCGCCGCGACAATCACCTGATCGTCGGCTGGCAGGCGGTAGGCGTTGGCGTCTCGGAACTGTCCACGGCCTTCGGCCTGAGCCTGGAAATGGGTTCACGCCTGGAAGACGTGGCGGGCACCATCCACGCCCACCCGACCCTCGGCGAAGCGGTACAGGAAGCAGCCCTGCGGGCTCTGGGGCATGCATTGCATCTATAAAATGGCGAAGTTCAAATGTGGGAGCGGGCTTGCTCGCGAAAGCGGTGGATCAGCGCCGAATGCATCGAATGACACGCCGCATTCGCGAGCAAGCCCGCTCCCACACAAGCCAAGAATGAAGTATTGTTGCGCCCATCCAGAAATAAACCATAAGCCTGCCTTCGACCAGGCGGTTGACAAAAGATAGAGGGTGTCATGGGTAACGAAAGCATCAATTGGGACAAGCTGGGTTTTGACTACATCAAGACCGACAAGCGTTTCCTCCAGACCTGGAAAGACGGCGAGTGGCAAAAAGGCACCCTGACCGACGACAACGTGCTGCACATCAGCGAGGGCTCCACCGCCCTGCACTACGGCCAGCAATGCTTTGAAGGCCTCAAGGCCTACCGCTGCAAGGACGGTTCGATCAACCTGTTCCGCCCCGACCAGAATGCCGCGCGCATGCAGCGCAGCTGTGGCCGCCTGCTGATGCCACAAGTGCCGACCGACGCCTTCATCGAAGCCTGCAAGGAAGTGGTCCGCGCCAACGAGCGGTTCATCCCGCCGTACGGCACCGGCGGCGCGCTGTACCTGCGCCCGTTCGTGATCGGCACCGGTGACAACATCGGCGTGCGCACCGCGCCGGAATTCATCTTCTCGATCTTCTGCATCCCGGTCGGCGCCTACTTCAAGGGCGGCCTGACCCCGCACAACTTCCTGATCTCCGGCTACGACCGTGCGGCTCCCAACGGCACCGGCGCAGCCAAGGTCGGTGGCAACTACGCCGCCAGCCTGATGCCCGGTTCCCTGGCGAAAAAAGCCAACTTCGCCGACTGCATCTACCTCGACCCGGCCACCCACTCGAAGATCGAAGAAGTCGGCTCGGCCAACTTCTTCGGGATCACCCACGACAACAAGTTCGTCACCCCGAACTCGCCGTCGGTGTTGCCAGGCATCACCCGCCTGTCGCTGATCGAGCTGGCAAAATCGCGCCTGGGCCTGGAAGTGGTTGAAGGCGACGTGCTGATCGACAAGCTGTCGGACTTCAAGGAAGCCGGCGCCTGCGGCACCGCCGCCGTGATCACCCCGATCGGCGGCATCGAGTACAAAGACAAGCTGCACGTGTTCTACAGCGAAAAAGAAGTCGGCCCGGTCACCCAGAAGCTCTACAAAGAGCTGACTGGCGTACAGTCCGGCGACGTCGAAGCGCCTGAGGGCTGGATCGTCAAGGTCTAAGCAACACTGCAAAACCAAACTGTGGGAGCGGGCTTGCTCGCGAAAGCGGAGTGTCAGTCGACAGATTTATTGGCTGATCCACCGCATTCGCGAGCAAGCCCGCTCCCACATTTGGTTTCCAGCGTTTGGAAAACCGGGCTTCAGGCCTTATCCATCGGGATGTTTTCCAGGATCTTCTTGCCCATGCTGATCCGCGGCTCCGCGCCATAACCCAGCGCCTCATAAAACCCCATCACCGCGTCATTGCCACTGGTGATCTGCAGGTTGATCTTCATGCAACCCAGCGCCGTCAACGCCTGCTCCGCATGCCGCACCAACGAGGCGCCCAGGCCCTGGCGGCGATAGTCGTTGTGCACCGCCACTGAATACAACCAGCCACGATGCCCGTCGTAGCCGGCGAGGATAGTGCCGATCACCGCCTTCTTGTCGGTGGCCACGAAGAACAACCCATCGTTGACCGCCAGCTTCTTGTCGATCGCCAGGCTCGGCAGGTTATGCGCCGCGTCATAACCAAACGCCGCCTGCCACAACGCCACCACCTGCGCCCGATGGGCCCGATCGCGATAGACGCCGATGGGATGGCGGGATGACAACGCCTTCTCCATCACCAGCGTGCGTTCATTGCCATGGTAGACATCGCGCACCGTGTGGAAACCCAGCTTGGTGTAGAACGGCTCGGCCGTCAGCGAAGACGGCACATGCAACAAGGTCACCCCGGCTTCCCGGGCGCGCAGCTCGATTTCAATCATCAGCAAGCGCCCGATGCCCTGCCCTTGCAGCGCCGGATTGACGAAGACCGAGCGCACCACATTGGCGTCAAGTGCCGCCGTGGCAACGATCACCTCATCCTGAACAGCCACCAGCACCGTTCGACGCGCGAGCAACGCCACGACAGCCTCGGGAGTAAAGTTGCTCGCCACCCGCGCAATCACATCCGCCGGATAATCCCGGGCGTTGCTGTCATGCAGGGCCGCCAGGATGACCTGGCTGATGCCCTCGGCATCGGTAGTTTGGGCGAGACGAACTTCAGTGGGCATGGTTTCTCCATCCAGACAAAAAACCTCAGGCAACACAATACCAATGTGGGAGCGGGCTTGCTCGCGAAGGCGGTGTATCAGCCACCGAATTTATTAACTGACCCACCGCTTTCGCGAGCAAGCCCGCTCCCACATTTTGATCTCCACTCACCTCCACAGCCGATTCGGCTGCTCTACCCCACTTTTCAGCTTTCCCGGCTGAGCCACCCCCTCAGTTCAGCCGGGATTCTTCCTTCACACCGCACAAAATAGCCTCACTGCCCACCCCATGGACCCGTGCCCCCATGCAAACCACCAACACTGTCCTGATGATCCGCCCGGCGCACTTCGCCTTCAACCCGGACACCGCGATCAACAACCGCTTCCAGCGCGCGCCCCTCGACCCATTGGCCGCACAGCAGAAAGCGCTGGAAGAGTTCGACGGCTACGTCGACACCCTGCGCCACCACGGCGTGGAAGTGCTGGTGGTACAAGACACCCCCGCTCCCCATACCCCGGATTCGATCTTCCCCAACAACTGGTGGAGCAGCCACGCCGACGGCAGCCTGGTGCTGTACCCGATGGAAGGCCGGAACCGACGACTGGAACGCGACAAAGGCGTGCTGCAAGTGCTGGAGCAACGCTTCGCGATCCACAACACCATCGACTTCAGCCACCTCGAACAACAGAACATGTTCCTCGAAGGCACCGGCAGCATGGTCCTCGACCGCCAGCACCGCATCAGCTACGCCTGCCATTCCGGGCGGACCCATCAGGATGCCCTCCGCCAGTTCGCCGAACGCCTTGACTACCAGGTCTGCGTATTCCACGCCGTCGACCGCCACCACGCGCCGATCTACCACAGCAACGTAATGATGAGTGTCGGCCGCGACCTCTCCGTGGTGTGCCTGCAAGCCCTGCCCGATGACCACGAGCGCCAGGCCCTTGAACGCTCCCTGCGCGATACCGGCAAAGACATCGTCGCCCTGGACTTCGATCAGTTGGAAGCCTTCGCCGGCAACATGCTGGAAGTCCACGACCGCGACGGCCAGCCGCTGCTGGTGATGTCGGCCAGCGCCTGGGGCTCGCTCAAGCCCGCCCAGCGCCAGCACGTGGAGCGCCACACCCGGCCGGTGGTGGTGAACATCGACAACATCGAACGCATCGGCGGCGGCAGTGCCCGCTGCATGTTGGCGGAAGTACATCTGCCCGCCCGCCCCTCATTTCAATAAGGAGTCTTCCCATGACCCGCTATATCGACGTCAACGACTTGAGCTACCTGGTTTCGCAAAAAGGCCTGCAAACCTGCATTACCGAGATGGCCGAGTACATCCGCGCCGACTACCTGCGCTGGCAGGACTTTGAAAAATGCGCACGCCTGGCCAACCATTCCCCCGAGGGCGTGATCGAGCTGATGCCGGTGTCCGACGCGTCGCTGTACGCCTTCAAATACGTGAACGGCCACCCGAAAAACACTCAGAGCGGCATGCTCACCGTCATGGCCTTCGGCGCCCTGGGTGATGTGGACACCGGCAAACCGGTGCTGCTGGCGGAAATGACCCTGACCACCGCGATCCGCACGGCCGCCACCTCGGCCCTGGTGGCGCGCTACCTGGCCCGGGACAACAGCCGCAGCATGGCGCTGATCGGCAACGGCTCCCAGAGTGAGTTCCAGGCCCTGGCCTTCCACGCGATGCTGGGCATCACTGAAATCCGCCTGTTCGACATCGACGCCAAGGCCACCGCCAAACTGGCCGCCAACCTCAAAGCCTTCCCGGCGATCAAGGTGATCCTGGCAGGCAGCGTGGCCGAAGCCGTGAAAGGCGCCGACATCGTCACCACCGTCACCGCCGACAAGGCCTACGCCACCATCCTCACGGACGAGATGATCGAACCGGGCATGCACCTGAATGCCGTCGGTGGCGACTGCCCCGGCAAGACCGAACTGGACCGACGAATCGTCGAACGGGCCCGCGTGATTGTCGAGTACGAGCCACAAAGCCGCATCGAAGGCGAGATCCAGCACATGCCGGAGGATTCGCCAGTCACCGAGCTGTGGCAAGTGATCAACGGCCAGGCGCCAGGCCGCGAAAACGCGCGCCAGGTCACCCTGTTCGATTCGGTAGGTTTTGCCATCGAAGACTACTCCGCCCTGCGTTACGTACTGGACGTGGCCAAGGCGCTGGACGTGGGCAGCGAACTGGAACTGGTGCCGGACCTTGCCGACCCCAAGGACCTGTTTGCCCGCCTGGCCCAAGCACCGGTGGCACAGCAGAAAAAGCGCGCCTGAGACCGCTCTGGCCTGCCGCTTTGCGTGAAAGGCAGGCCGGAAAAACCCGGTCAACAAGCCGATTCAGCGGGTGCCGCAGCCGTTTCCGCTGTGACCCGCGTTTTAACAGCACATTCCGCCCGCCGCGGCAGGGGTAAACGACACAAAAAACGCACCATCTTGAAGCATTCTCTCTGACAACAAACAGCCCAATGTGGCGAGGGAGCTTGCTCCCGCTGGAGTGCGTAGCGCTCCCGGGATTTTGGGGCCGCTGCGCAGCCCAGCGGGAGCAAGCTCCCTCGCCACAAAAGCCAGCTCGCCTTAGCTTTCAACTTTTCTACTGCCCTGACATCAATTACAAAATATAGGGAATACACATGACTCCGCTCCGATCACTTTTCGCTGCGCTGCTCCTGCCATTGGCCGCAACCGCTGCCCAGGCTCAGGAATGGAAAGAAATCCGCTTTGGGGTTTTCCCCGAATACCCACCGTTTGAATCCGTCGCCGCCGACGGCAGCCTGCAAGGTTTCGACATCGACCTGGGCAACGCCATCTGCGCCAAGCTGGAAGTCAAATGCGTGTGGGTCCACAACGAATTCGACGGCATGATCCCGGCCCTGCGCGCCCGCAAGTTCGACGCCATCATGTCCTCCATGGCCGTGACCCCGGCCCGCCAGAAAGTCATCGACTTCAGCGACCGGCTGTTCCTCAGCCCGACCTCGGTGATCACCCGCAAAAGCGCCGACTTTGGCGACACCCCCGAATCCCTGAAAGGCAAACAGGTCGGCGTGCTGCAAGGCTCGCTGCAGGAAGCCTACGCCCGTGCGCACCTGGCCAAGCTCGGCGCGCAGATCAAGGCGTACCAGTCCCAGGAACAGAACTACGCCGACCTGCAAAACGGTCGCCTCGACGCCACCCTGACCGACAAGCTTGAAGCCCAGCTCAACTTCCTGTCCAAACCTGAAGGCGCCGACTTCAAGACCGGCCCGGCCTTCAAGGACCCGACCCTGCCGCTCGACATCGCCATGGGCCTGCGCAAGAACGACAAGGACCTGGTGGAGCTGATCAACAAAGGCATCGCCGCCGTCCAGGCCGATGGCACCTACACACAGATCCAGAAGAAATACTTCGGCGATCAGGATATCTACAACGAGTGACGCCTCCTGTGGGAGCGAGCTTGTGTGGGAGCGGGCTTGCTCGCGAAAGCGGTGGGTCAGTCACACATGTATTGACTGAAACTCTGTCTTCGCGAGCAAGCCCGCTCCCACACAAGCTCGCTCCCACCGTAAAACTCTGCGCCCCATCGAGATACTTCCCATGAATGAACTCCTCAACTTGCAAGGCTTCGGCCCGCTGCTGGCCCAGGGTGCCTGGATGACGGTCAAGCTGGCGTTCCTGGCGCTGCTGCTGAGCCTGTCCCTGGGACTGCTCGCCGCCGCCGCCAAGCTCTCCAGCGTCAAGCTGCTGCGGGTTCCGGCCACGCTCTACACCACGCTGATTCGCAGCGTGCCGGACCTGGTGCTGATCCTGCTGATTTTCTACAGCCTGCAATTGTGGCTGAACGACCTGAGTGAAATGCTCGGCTGGGCCTACTTCGAAATCGACCCGTTCACCGCCGGTGTCATCACCCTCGGTTTTATCTACGGTGCGTATTTCACCGAAAACTTTCGCGGGGCGATTCTCAGCGTGCCCGCCGGCCAACTCGAAGCCGCCACCGCCTACGGCCTGAGCCGCTGGCAGCGCTTTCGCCTGGTGCTGTTCCCGCAACTGATGCGCTTTGCCCTGCCGGGCCTGGGCAACAACTGGCTGGTGTTGCTCAAGTCCACCGCGCTGGTGTCGATCATCGGCCTGTCAGACCTGGTCAAGGCCGCACAAAACGCCGGCAAGACCACCAATGACCCGCTGTACTTCCTGATCCTCGCGGGCCTGGTGTACCTGGTGATCACCACCCTCTCCAACCGCATCTTCAAACGCCTGGAACGGCGCTACAACGTGGGCATCAAGGGGATGGCGCGATGATCGAACTGATCCAGCAATACGGCCTGGCCTACCTGTTCACCGACGGTAACGGCTTTTCCGGGGTGGCGATGACCCTGTGGCTGTTCATTATCTCGGTGGTGCTGGGCTTCATCCTGTCGATCCCGCTGGCGATCGCGCGGGTGTCGGAACACTTCTGGATTCGCTGGCCAGTGGAGGTCTACACCTACCTGTTTCGCGGCACACCGCTGTATATCCAGTTGCTGATTTGCTACACCGGCCTCTACGGCCTGGACGTGGTGCAGGACAACGCCCTGCTCAACCAGTTTTTTCGCAATGCACTGAACTGCACGCTGCTGGCGTTTGTACTGAACACGTGCGCCTACACCGTGGAAATCTTTGCCGGGGCGATTCGCAACATCCCCCACGGCGAGATCGAAGCCGCCAAGGCCTACGGCCTGCATGGCTGGCGCCTGAACCTGTTTGTGGTAGTGCCCGCCGCACTGCGTCGCGCACTGCCGGCCTACAGCAATGAAATGATCCTGATGCTGCACGCCACGTCCCTGGCGTTCACCGCCACCATTGCCGACATCCTCAAGGTGGCCCGCGACGCCAACGCCGAGACGTTCCTGACGTTCCAGGCCTTCGGCATCGCTGCCCTGTTGTACATGCTGCTGTCCTTTGCACTGGTGGGCCTGTTTCGACTGGCCGAACGTCGCTGGATGCGTTTTCTTGTTCCTACCCGAGGCTAACCCATGAATCAGTCCGCGCAGGCCCTGGCCGCTTATCCCACCGATGTACGCCCCGCTACCCAGCCGGTCGCCGTGGCCGAAAACGCCAACGTCAAACTCCAGGTCGAAGGCCTGCACAAACGCTATGGCGAGCATGAGGTGCTCAAGGGCGTTTCACTGAACGCGCGCAACGGCGACGTGATCAGCCTGATCGGCGCCAGCGGCTCCGGCAAGAGCACGATGCTGCGCTGCATCAACTTCCTCGAACAGCCGGACGCCGGGGTTATCACCCTCGATGGCATCAGCATCGAAATGCAGCAAGGCCGCGCCGGCACGCGCGCGCCGCACCAGGCGCAATTGCAGAACCTGCGCACCCGCCTGGCCATGGTGTTCCAGCACTTCAACCTGTGGAGCCACATGACCGTGCTGGAAAACATCACCATGGCGCCGCGCCGGGTGCTGGGGGTGAGCGCCGCCGAGGCGGAAAAACGCGCACGCCTGTACCTCGACAAGGTCGGCCTGCCGGGCCGGGTGGCGGACCAATACCCGGCATTCCTCTCCGGCGGCCAGCAACAGCGCGTGGCCATCGCCCGGGCCCTGGCGATGGAACCGGAGATCATTCTGTTCGACGAACCCACTTCGGCCCTCGACCCTGAACTTGTAGGAGAAGTGCTCAAAGTCATACAGACGTTGGCGGAGGAAGGTCGTACCATGCTCATGGTCACCCACGAAATGGGCTTTGCCCGCCAGGTGTCCAGCCAAGTGCTGTTCCTGCATCAGGGCCGCGTCGAGGAACAAGGCGGAGCCGAAATCCTCGACCAGCCGAACAGCGAACGCTTGCAGCAATTTCTTTCCAACCGATTGAAGTGAACACCACACACCATGGATACCAAGGCCACCGGACCGAACGCCTCACCTGTGCTGGACCGCATCGATGAAGCCATCATCGACGTGTTACGGCACCAGGGACGCATCACCTACGAAAAACTCTCGTCGCTGGTGCACCTGACGCCCAGGCCGTGCCTGGAACGGGTACGCAAGCTGGAACGACGCGGGGTCATCCGGGGTTATGGGGCGATCATCGACGTGCAGATGGTCTCGCCGGGGCTGTCACTGCTGGTGCTGGTGGCCCTCTCCAACCAGAGCGGGCGCTCGGCGCAGAAGGCGTTCGAGGCATGTGTCAAAGCCTGCCCGCAAGTGTTCGAGTGCCAGTTGATCAGCGGGCCGTTCGACTACAGCCTGCGCATGCGCTGCCGGGACATGGAGCACTACCGCGTGCTGACGGAAACCTGGCTGAACAATGATGAATTGCACATTGACAAGTTGGTGGCGCATCCCGAGCTGGCGGTCGTAAAAAACACCGCCACCGAACTGGCCTGAATCCGCCCCTACAGGCAATAGAGATCAAATGTGGGAGCGGGCTTGCTCGCGAATGTGGTGTATCAGTCGCTGGATGTGCCGCTGACACACCGCATTCGCGAGCAAGCCCGCTCCCACACTTAACCGTGCCCGCTTGAAATTCGCTTGCCTGGACGCGCCCCAATCAGCTTCGCCTGCCCATCCCGCTGCTTGCCCGTACGCGCCTCGCTGATCAACCCCGGAATCAACTTGCCCTCCGGCAGATTCTTCCAGAACCGGCTCGGCAAATGCCCTTCCATCACCTTCGGATTCAACCGCGCCGGGTTAAAGATATGGCTGTAGTACGTCAACCACATCGCACTGTGGGGATCCTCGACATTCTGCGCCAACGCCTGCCATTCCACCGGGCATTGCCGCTGGTGAATCAACTGCTCCCCGTCGTAATAAACCCCATCCAGGGGCGTGGCGATCATCCAGCGATGACGCCCCATGCGCCCGACAAAATGCTGGCTGGCCACCTTCAAGATATCGTGGGCCGGCTCATGCCACGCCACGTACTCCGGCAACTGCGGCCCCGCCTCTGCCGGCAATGCGATAAACCGCACAAACGCATGCAGGTGATGGGCCTCGCGCTGCACCTGCTTGATCCGCCGCTGCAATTCGCTGCCCAGCTTGTCCCCCGACATCATCGCCGTGCGGTCCCCATGGCTGACGCGCCACAGCACCTCATACAACAGGCTCCAGCGCTGTTCACCGTGATAACACGCGGCAGACTCCAGCAGCTCCAGCAGCGCCTTGGGAATCCGCGCCTGGAACGGCCCGCACTCGGCCGGGTACTGCTCGTCGGTGGCAAACAGGTCCGCCACCTCGGCCACGCCCCAACTCACGTGGCTGGGGTCGATCTGATGGCTGAGCAACCAGCGCGCCTGCTCGCGCCAGGTGCTGAACAGGTTGTCGCATTCCAGGCTGATCATCCCCACAGCCCCATTTGCTGCGGCTGCGGGCGGTCGCGCAGTTGTTCGCGCAGCAGCACGCTGGTGCTTTCCGCTTGCTGCGGGTGGTAGTCGCTGGTGATGAAAAACGGCTTGGCCTTGGTCAGCACACACCGCATGCGCGCCAGGTCTTCGAAGCGGATCTTGCGCTGGCGACGCAGGTCCACCAGCCGCTGGGTGGTACGCAGGCCAATTCCGGGAATGCGCGCAATAAGCGTCGGCTCGGCCCGGTTCAAGTCCAGCGGGAACACCTCGCGGTGCTCCAGCGCCCAGGCCAGCTTGGGGTCGATATCCAGGGCCAGGTCGCCCGGCCCTTCAAACAGTTCATTGGCGCTGAACCCGTAGCTGCGCAACAGGAAATCCGCCTGGTACAAGCGGTGCTCGCGCATCAGCGGCGGCGCGGCCAGGGGCACGCTTTTCGGGCTGTTGGGGATCGGGCTGAACGCCGAGTAATACACCCGGCGCAGTTTGAAATTGCCGTACAACGCCTCGGCGCTGTGGAGGATGATGCTGTCGTCGGTGTCATCGGCGCCGACGATCATCTGCGTGCTCTGCCCGGCCGGCGCGAAACGCGGCGCGCGGGGTTCGTTGAGCACCGTCTGCTCACCGGTATAGATGGTTTGCATGGCCTGCTTGATCGAGACGATCTGCTTCTCGGGCGCCAGGGTTTGCAGGCTCTTGTCCGTTGGCAACTCGATATTCACGCTGAGGCGATCGGCATACCGCCCCGCCTCGGCAATCAGTGCCGGGTCGGCTTCGGGAATGGTCTTGAGGTGGATGTAGCCGCGAAAGTCATGCTCTTCGCGCAGGAGTTTGGCGACCCGCACCAGCTGCTCCATGGTGTAGTCGGCCGAACGGATGATGCCGGAGCTGAGAAACAGCCCGCTGACGCAGTTGCGCCGGTAAAAGTCGAGGGTCAGGGTCACCACCTCCTCCGGGCTGAAGCGTGCACGGGGCACGTCGCTGGAGCGGCGGTTGACGCAGTATTGGCAATCGTAGAGGCAGAAGTTGGTCAGCAGCACCTTGAGCAACGACACGCAGCGACCGTCGGGCGTGTAGCTGTGGCAGATGCCCATGCCATCGGTGGAACCCAGCCCCGCCTTGCCTTCCGAGCTGCGCTTGGGCGCACCGCTGCTGGCGCAGGACGCGTCGTACTTGGCGGCGTCGGCGAGGATGCTGAGTTTTTCGATCAACTGCATGGGGCTTCTACCGATACTGGTTTTTTGTACAGTATCAGCAGCCGCCCCCGCGGTTCAAGTGCAGCCTGTCAGCTGGCGGTGGCCAGCAACACGTCCTGCACCGAACGGCTCTTGCCGCGGCTGCGGTCGTGTTCGTACAGCGACGCGGCAATCTCGTCGGCACGGATCGGCAGGATCGACAGCAAGGTATCGCTCAGGCCATGGCTGGCCTGGCTGAAGCCCTGCATGTAGATGCCGGCCTTGCAGCGCTCGTCGGTGACGATGCGGTAGTCGCGGCTGACTTCAAAGTCGCCCATATAGTCGGCCAACGGTGCGAGCAACTGACGATGCATCTGGCGCTCGTAACCGGTGGCCAGTACGACGGCATCGTAATGGTTGAGGCTGGTTTCGCCGGTGGCGTTGTTGCGCAGCGCCAACTCCACACCCAGCGGCCCGGCCGTGGCTTTTTCCACGGTGGTCAGGGTACGGAACGCGTGACGGGCAATGCCGGAAACTTTCTGGCGGTAGAAGATCCCGTAGATGCGCTCGATCAGGTCCAGGTCCACCACCGAATAGTTGGTGTTGTGGTACTCGTTGACCAGGCGCTCGCGCTCGCTGCCGTTCTGCTGGAACACCAGGTCGGTGAACTCCGGCGAGAACACTTCGTTGACGAACGGGCTGTCATCCGCAGGCTTGAGGGCCGAGCCGCGCAGGATCATGTCGACCTGCACCGACGGGAAGCTGTCGTTGAGGTCGATAAACGCCTCGGCTGCGCTCTGGCCACCACCGATGATCGCGATGCGCATCGGCTTGCCGTCGACACACGGTTGCTGGGCCATGCGTTCCAGGTACTGGGAGTGATGGAACACCCGACCGTCATCCTTGAGCGCCTTGAACGACGCCGGAATACGCGGCGTACCACCGGCGCTGACCACCACCGAGCGGGTGGTGCGCACGTGCTGTTCACCCTGGGCGTCCCGGGAAATCACCCGCAGCGCCTCTACCTGCTGCTGATGCAGGATCGGCTCGATGGCCAGCACTTCCTCGCCGTAGCGGCTTTGCGCCTGGAACTGCCCGGAAACCCAGCGCAGGTAGTCGTTGTACTCCATGCGGCACGGATAGAAGGTACCCAGGTTGATGAAATCCACCAGGCGCCCGTGGGCTTTCAAGTAATTGACGAAGGAATAAGGGCTGGTGGGATTGCGCAGGGTCACCAGGTCCTTGAGGAAGGAAATCTGCAATTCACTCTGGGTGACCAGGGTGTTGCCGTGCCAGCGGTAGTCGGCCTGTTTGTCGAGGAACAGCACGTCCAGTTTGCCCTGGGCTTTCTCGCGTTCCTGCAGGGCGATGGCCAGCGCCAGGTTCGAAGGGCCGAACCCGATACCGATCAGGTCGTGAACGGCGGGCGATGCAATTGCCTGTGTCATTCCAGTGTCCTCTGGATAAGCCCCGTGGCAGTGGGGCGGGAAAGCCTCAGAGACCTGAAGGCACAGCAACAGGTCGTGTGTTGATAGGAGACGAGGACAATGAAATAAAATTTAGCTAACGCTGGAATCAGTGCGCATCCCACTCACGCATGCGCGCCCGGCAATGCTTCATGGCATTGACGATGTGTTTTTCCACCAGCGCGCGGGAAATACCCAGGCGCTCGGCGATTTGCAGGTGGGACAGGCCGTCGAGCTTGCGCAGCAGGAAGCTGTCACGGCAGAGCGGCGGCAACTCGGCCAGCGCGCGCTCAAGCATTTCCAGGCGCTGGCCGTGGTCCAGGCAGTGATGGGGCGAAGACAGCGAAAAACGCTCCTCGCTGTCGAGTACTTCCAGGGGTTCATCCTGGCGCAGGGCGTTGCGCCGATGCCCGTCAATCACCAGGTTCAGCGCCGTGCGATAGAGAAACGCCCGGGGCTGCTCGATCGGGACCTCACTGGCACGCCCCAGCACCCGCACATAAGCGTCATGCACCACATCTTCGGCCACCTGACGGTTGCCCAGCTTGGCGTTGAGGAAACACACCAGCTCGCGATAGTAGTTTTCCAACATGACTCCCGACCGCCTGTAGGCGGCATTAGGTCCTTTGAGTACGAAGATAACGGCCGATGCGATGATGGCAGTTTGAGGTGCGTGTAATTTATAGTAATTCTCATCTAGTTTTAAACAAGACTTGCAACGCCGGCCAATTATTTTGCCTGACACACCTGTAACGGCATATGTAACGGCCTAAATCCCCGGACAATTTCCTCGTCTACCTGTCAGCTTCCCGCTCCTGCGGGCCGATCTTTCCTGGCTGGAACTCTGCATGAAACGTCCTCGACCTGCCCGACGCGCCCTGCTTGTGGTCGCGTGCCTGATCCCCGTCATCGCTTTAGCTGCCTGGCAGGTCCTGCCGCCGGGCCGGGACAAGCTGGCGACCGTCACCGTGACCCGGGGCGATATCGAAAGCAGCGTCACGGCCCTGGGCACCCTGCAACCCCGGCGCTACGTCGACGTGGGCGCCCAGGCGTCCGGACAGATCCAGAAGATTCACGTCGAGGCCGGTGCCCAGGTCAAGGAAGGCCAATTGCTGGTAGAGATCGACCCCTCCACGCAAAAAGCCAAGCTCGATGCCAGCCGCTACGCCATCGAGAACCTGGAGGCCCAGTTGCAGGAGCAACGGGCCCAGCACGAACTGGCCCGCCAGAAGTACCAGCGCCAGCAACGCCTGGAAGCCGGTAACGCCACCCGGGAAGAAGACGTGCAAACTGCCAGGGCCGAACTGAGCGCCACCCAGGCGCGGGTCGACATGTTCCTGGCGCAGATTCGCCAGGCCAAGGCCAGCCTGCGCAGTGACGAGGCAGAGTTGGGCTACACGCGCATTTATGCGCCAATGAGCGGCACCGTGGTCGCGGTGGACGCCCGGGAAGGCCAGACACTCAACGCCCAGCAGCAAACCCCGCTGATCCTGCGGATCGCCAAGCTTTCGCCGATGACCGTATGGGCCGAAGTCTCGGAAGCCGACATCGGCCATGTCAAACCCGGCATGACGGCCTACTTCACCACCCTGAGCGGCGGCAGCCGGCGCTGGACCAGCACCGTACGGCAGATTTTGCCGATCCCGCCCAAGCCGCTCAACGAAACCAGCCAGGGCGGTGGCAGCCCGAGCAGCGCCAGCAAAAGCGGCACCGGGCGAGTGGTGCTTTACACGGTGCTGCTGGACGTCGACAACACCGATAACGCCTTGATGGCGGAAATGACCGCCCAGGTATTCTTCGTCGCCGGCCAGGCCAGGGACACCCTGACCGCGCCGGTCGCCGCCCTGCAAGGCAGCCTCGGCGGCGACAAACAGATCGCCCGCGTGGTGGCGAAAAACGGCAGCATCGAGCAACGCGAAATCCGCCTGGGCCTCAGCGACCGCCTGCGAGTCCAGGTGCTGGAAGGCCTGAACGAAGGCGATCACCTGCTGATCGGCCCGGCCGATGGCAGCGGAGGTTGAATGTCGACCCCACTGATCGAACTCAAGGGCATCCGCAAATCCTACGGCGGCGGCGACACGCCGCAGGTTGATGTGCTGCGCGGCATCGACCTGGCGATCCATGCCGGGGAATTCGTGGCGATTGTCGGCGCCTCCGGCTCCGGCAAATCCACGCTGATGAATATCCTCGGCTGCCTCGACCGCCCCACCGAGGGCGACTACCTGTTCGCCGGGGAAAACGTCGCCCGGCTCGACAGCGACGAACTCGCCTGGCTGCGCCGCGAGGCCTTCGGTTTCGTGTTCCAGGGCTATCACCTGATCCCATCCGGCTCGGCCCAGGAAAACGTCGAGATGCCGGCGATCTATGCCGGCATCAGCGCCGCCGAACGCCATGCCCGCGCCAAGGCCCTGCTCACGCGCCTGGGCCTGGCCGAGCGCACCGGCAACCGCCCGCACCAGCTTTCCGGCGGCCAGCAACAGCGGGTGTCGATTGCCCGGGCGTTGATGAACGGCGGGCATATCATCCTCGCCGACGAACCCACCGGCGCCCTCGACAGCCACAGCGGCGCGGAGGTCATGACCCTGCTGGACGAACTGGCCAGCCAGGGCCACGTGGTCATCCTGATCACCCACGACCGCGAAGTCGCGGCGCGGGCCAATCGCATCATCGAGATCCGCGACGGGCTGATCATCAGCGACTCTGCCGACACCAGCGAGACGCCCCCCGTGGCCATCTCCGGCGCGTTGCAAGCCGTGGACCTGCGCCAGCGCCTGGCCGATGGCGCCGAGCACAACGGCGCCTGGAAAGCCGAGCTGCTGGATGCCGTGCAAGCCGCGTGGCGGGTGATGTGGATCAACCGTTTTCGCACGGCGCTGACGCTGCTGGGGATCATCATCGGCGTGGCGTCGGTGGTGGTGATGCTGGCGGTGGGCGAAGGCAGCAAGCGCCAGGTGATGGCGCAGATGGGCGCTTTCGGCTCCAATATCCTCTACGTCAGCGGGTCGGCGCCCAACCCGCGCACACCACCCGGCGTGATCACCCTCAACGACGTGGCCGCCCTGGCGGCCCTGCCTCAGGTCAAGCGCATCATGCCGGTGAACGGCGCAGAGGCCGGCGTTCGCTTTGGCAACGTCGACCATATGGCGTATGTCGGGGGCAATGACACCAATTTCCCGGCCATTTTCAACTGGCCAGTGGTCGAGGGGAGTTACTTCACCGAGGCCGACGAGCGCGCCGGAGCCACGGTGGCAGTGATCGGCAAACGGGTACGCGACAAGTTGTTCAAGGATGTGACCGACCCGATCGGGCAATACATCCTGATCGAAAACGTTCCATTCCAGGTGGTCGGTGTGCTCGCCGAAAAAGGCGCCAGCTCCGGCGACAAAGACAGCGACGACCGTATCGCCATCCCCTACTCTGCCGCCAGCGTGCGCTTGTTCGGCAGCTATAACCCCGAATACGTAGTGATTGCCGCCGCCGACGCGCGCAACGTGCACGACGCCGAACAGGCTATCAATCAGTTGTTGCTGCGCCTGCACAACGGCAAGCACGACTTTGAACTGACCAACAATGCCGCGATGATCCAGGCCGAGGCACGCACCCAGAACACCTTGTCGCTGATGCTCGGCTCGATTGCCGCGATCTCACTGCTGGTGGGCGGTATCGGCGTGATGAACATCATGCTGATGACCGTACGCGAGCGCACGCGGGAGATCGGCATCCGCATGGCCACCGGCGCGCGGCAGCGGGATATCCTGCGCCAGTTCCTCACCGAAGCGGTGATGCTTTCGGTGGTCGGCGGCGTCACCGGCATCGGCCTGGCCCTGCTGGTGGGCGGCGTGCTCATCCTCAGCAACGTGGCCGTCGCGTTCTCGATTCCGGCCGCCGTGGGGGCCTTCTTCTGCGCCCTGGTCACCGGCGTTATCTTCGGTTTCATGCCGGCCCGCAAAGCCGCTCGACTTGACCCGGTCAAGGCCCTTACCAGTGAATGATCGCCCTATGAAAGTGTCCCTGACCCTCCTCGCCGCCAGCCTGCTGCTGGCCGCCTGCAGCAGCCCCGCACCGCGTCCGGGCGCAGGCATGCAAACACCGCCCGCCTGGCACAGCGCAAGCGACGCAACGGCGCTGCGGGCCAACCAGCAATGGTGGACAAGCTTCGACAGCCCCCAGCTCAACCAACTGATCGAACGGGCCCGCAGCGGCAGTTACGACCTGGCCAGCGCCATGGCCCGAGTGCGCCAGGCCCAGGCCAGCGCAGTGATAGCCGGCGCACCGTTGCTGCCTGAACTCACCGGCGCGTTCAATGCAAACCGCCAGAAGCTGCTGCGGGGCAAGGGCTACAGCCAGCTGGATGCCACCAGCAGCAACAAGGCCGTGGATTACTTCGATGCGCGCCTGAGCGCCACTTACGAAATTGATTTCTGGGGTGGCAAGCGCGCCGCCCGGGACAGCGCCGTGGAAGAGGTGCGCGCCAGCGAGTTCGACCAGGCCACCGTGGAACTGACCCTGCTCAGCGGTGTTGCGACCAGCTATACCCAGTGGCTGTCATTGCGTGAGCAACTGCGCATCGCCCAACTCAACCTGGACAACGCCCAAAACGTGTTGAAGCTGGTGCAGACTCGCCACGATGCAGGCTCCGCCACCGCCCTGGAACTGGCCCAGCAAAAAAGCCTCGTGGCCGCACAACAACGCCAACTGCCGCTGGCACAGCAACAGGCCGACGAGGCCTTGATCAGCCTCGCGGCACTGCTGGGCACACCGGTGCAGGACCTGCACCTGGCCCCGCAACCCTTCGCCCAATTGAACTGGCCGGGCATCGCCGCCGGTGTTCCCAGCCAACTGCTCAGCCGCCGTCCCGACATCGCCAGTGCCGAGGCCCGGCTGGCAGCAGCCCAGGCAGACGTCACCGTCGCCCGGGCAGCCATGTTGCCCACCCTCACCCTCAGTGCCGACCTTGGCTCGGGCGCCAACAAGCTCGCCGACGTAGTGCGCAGCCCGTTCTACAACCTCACTTCCGGCCTGGTCGCACCGATCTTCAACAATGGCCGCCTGAGCGCCGAGCGGGACAAGGCCCGGGCGCGCCAGGATGAGCTGCTGCAGACGTACCGGGGAGCGATCATCAATGGCTTTGCCGATGTGGAAAAAGCCCTGAGCAGCATTCGCGGGCTGGATGCGCAGCGTCAGTGGCAGAGCGAGGAACTGAGGGAGGCGCAGACTGCCTTTGAGATTGCCCAGAGCCGCTATGAAGCCGGGGCGGAGGACTTGCTGACGGTGCTGGAGACGCAGCGCACGTTATATGCGGCGCAGGACATGAATGTGCAATTACGCCGATCGCGGCTGAACGCAAGCATTGCGTTGTATAAGGCACTGGGGGGCGGCTGGCAGGTGCCAGCAAGCACAATCAACTGAATGAAAGCCGGGCTTGCCCGGCCCCAGCCGTTGAGCGGCGCGCTTTAGAGCACCCGCTCCTTGACCTTCAAATGGCGCGCGTACCAGGGACGCTTCGGCACCTTGCGAAACAGCCCGGCCAGCCTGTCCTCATCCGCCCCGAAGGTAATCCGCAGCGCCAGCTTCATGGTTTCCGGGTCCATCTCCATCGACTTGCCCATCTGCAAACCCGGCGTGGTGCTGCAACCATGGGTGTCCGGCCCCAGCCACGGGTCATCCACCTCCACCCAGCGCCCCGGCGCAAACCAGGGCACGCCGTTGACTTCCAGCCGGCTCACTTCACCCGGATGAAAACGCTCGTGGGCACGAAACCAATCCTCGATGCGGTCATCGATCCAACCATGAAAACGCCAGAACACCGGATTCACGTGAGAAGAAAACGGATCTCCAAGGAAGTCATTCTCTGCCACGTACCAACGCGCGGCAAAGTCAGCCGGGTCCCGTGCAAAAGGCACCGGCGCGCCGTTGGACGGGTCCCGCGGCACCGAGGCCCAGCGCATATGCAGCCAGTCGTGCAGGCCCAGCTCCACCTCAGAGCCGAACTGCCCCAATGTGAGTTTCGCCAGGTAGCGCGGGTCGCGGTACTGCGACTCCCAGACCTCAAAGTTACTGTGGTAAGTCTCGGCCGCCTTGATATCGCTGACCCACTGGGTATACGCACTGTCATTCGCCGCCATCCAGGTAGGCGGCAACGCGAAACCGTCATGATTGTCGAAATAACGCACAAACCCCTGGCGATCACGCTCCAGCCCCGGCTGTGGCTGAGGGAAGTACGTCCACGATGGCAAGTCCTGCATCGAACGTGCGGCGCCCAGCATGTGCCGATGCATGAAAAAGAAGTCGATGCCCGAACCGTTGCGATCCTTGCGCGGCCCCCGTGCATCGCGCTCCCGGTCACGCGGACCAGGCTGCCAGCCGATCCCCCGCAAGGCATTACGCTTGTCTTCGGAGAGTTTGTGCCACTGGTCACGGGAAGCGTGCCAGAGCTGGTGAAACAGGCGATGTTCGGGAGCAATCAACCAGGCCAATAGAACCGGGTTGAGACCGATGCGCTCACGCGCCTCGGGAAACAGCCGCTTGGTGGCGACAAAATGATTGTCCCGTTCGAGCAGGGCCAATGGGCGGTCCAGGCTGAGGATCTGCCCACTCAGGGTGCCGCTGCCGGCGTTACCGAATTCGGCCCAGACTTCATCAAGGGTCATTGTGAACTCGTAGGCCGGAGCCCCGTCCACGGCATCGCGGTCGATCAGGCGCCAGTACAGATGCGCCCCGTCGCCGGGAGTCAGGTCACCCAACACACGATAGCGCGGCTCGCCGTCGGCACGCAGTTGTTCGCCAGTGTCGAGGTAGCCCCGCAGGCCACGCCCACGCGGGGCAACGTCGAGGAGCAATTCCAGGCCTTCCAGGGGCAAGCCTTTCAGGCCGGCATCGCGGCCTGCCAACTGCACATGCCAAACGCCACGCAGGCTGTCCGCCAAATGCTGGCCGGCGGTGTCTGCCAGATCCACCGTGGCTTCGCCCGGGGTAATCGGAAACTCTTCACGCGTCAGCTCGCGATGGGCATAAAAGGCCGCAGGCACTGCAGCGCCAGTCAGCGCCAGGCCGGCGATGAACCCTCGTCGAGAAATCGTCATTGCTTTACCTGTGTCAGCCATCAAGCAGGCTTTATCCAAGCTAGAACGTTCGCTGACAGGGGAAATTTAGCACCGCGCCTCCCAGGCTTAAATTTTCCCGCCCATCGCTCGTTCATCCCAGATAGCAAAGGCCTCAACTGACTGAGATGGCAATGACAAAACCACGTTCGAAAAAGGCGTTGTACTTCGGCCTGCCGCTGGTCCTGGCCATTGGCGCCGGGGCCGGGTTCCTGGCTTGGGACCATTGGTTCAGGGGCAATGCCGGGTACCCGTTGGCGGTAATCAAGCAGGCCAATGAGATGCAGGACCGCCTGCTGTCGTTCGACAGTCACATCACCGTGCCGCTCAACTTTGGTACCGCCGGCAACGAAGCCGACAAGGACGGCAGCGGCCAGTTCGACCTGGCCAAGGCCAGCCGGGGGCGCCTGTCGGGTGCAGCCCTGACGATTTTCGGCTGGCCGGAAATGTGGAACGGCCCCAATGCGCCCCACAAGCCCACCGCGGGTTTTGTCGAAGAAGCCCGCCACCAGCAGGAGACTCGCTACAAGATCATCTCCGGCATGGTTCGCGACTTCCCCAACCAAGTGGGCATTGCCTACACCCCGGATGATTTCCGGCGTCTGCATGGCGAAGGCAAGTTTGCGATCTTTATCAGCATGCTCAACGCCTACCCGCTGGGTGATGACCTTAATCAGTTGAACCTGTGGACCGCGCGCGGCATGCGCATGTTCGGCTTCAGCTACATCGGCAACAATGCCTGGTCGGACTCGTCACGCCCACTGCCGTTTTTCAATGACTCACCCGATGCCCTCGACGGCCTCTCGGATATCGGCAAGCAAGCCGTGCATCGCCTCAATGACCTGGGGGTAATCATTGATGTCTCGCAGATGTCCACCAAGGCCCTGGAGCAAGTTGCGCAACTGAGCCGCACACCGATGGTGGCCTCCCACTCGGCGCCACGGGCGTCGGTGGACATACCGCGCAACCTCAGCGACAAGGAACTGCAACTGATCAAGAACAGCGGCGGTGTCGTTCAGGTGGTGGGCTTCCCAGCTTACCTGCGCCCCCTCAGCCAGCCCACCCAGGACAAACTCAACGCGTTGCGCGCGCGCTTCGACCTGCCGCCACTGCCCAACCTGGCCGTAGCCCTGATGCCCGGCGACCCGATCATCTCGGCCTGGCCAGAACAAAAGTTTGGCCAATACGCCAGTGCGCTGTACGCCATCCTCGAAGAAGAACCCAAGGCCACCCTCAAGGACTTGGGCGATGCCATCGATTACACCGTGCGCAAGGTTGGCATCGACCACGTCGGCATCGCCTCGGACTTCAACGACGGCGGCGGCCTCAAGGGCTGGGAGAACGTCGGCGAAGTGCGCAACGTGACTGCGGAACTGATCCAGCGCGGCTACTCCGAAGCCGATATCGCCAAGCTCTGGGGAGGCAACTTCCTGCGGGTCTGGGACCAGGTACAAAAAGCTGCCAAGCCATTGGCCAACCGCTGAACCACCCTCAATGAATGAAGTGAATTCATGACCGACCGCCGTACGTTTCTCAAGCAGGCCGGGCTTCTCGCCGCGAGCCTGCCGCTGGGCACTGCCATCATCCCCCAGGCACTGGCAGGCGATGCGGCACCACCTGGCGACCCTTGGGCAGGCTTTCGCCAACTGTTTACCCAGGACCCGGACTACCTGCACTTTTCGAATTTCCTGGTGGCCTCGCACCCCAAGCCGGTGCGTGAGGCCATCGAGCGCTACCGCGCGCAGATCGACCGCAACCCCGGCCTGGCCATGGATTGGGACCTGCAAGAGACATGGAAGCGTGAAGGCCAGGTGCGCGAATGGGCCGGCCGCTACCTGAATGCCAGGCCCGGCCAGATAGCCCTGACCGGCAGCACCTCCGAAGGCCTGGCGATGATTTACGGCGGGATCCAGGTACGCCCCGACCAGGAAATCCTCACCACTGTTCACGAACATTACGCCACCGCCTACAGCCTCGATTTCCGGGTACGCAAGGAAGGCACCCAGGTACGCAAGATCAAATTGTTCGAGAGCGCCCATTCGGTGTCCGTCGATGAAGTGCTCGGTTCTATCGAGCGCAATATCCGCCCCAATACCCGTGTGCTCGGCATGACCTGGGTGCAATCCGGCAGCGGCGTCAAGCTGCCGATCGGCGCGATCGGCAAGCTGGTGGATGAACACAACCGCAACCGTGACGACAAGGACCGCATCCTCTACGTGGTCGATGGTGTGCATGGCTTTGGCGTCGAGAACCTCGACTTCCCGGACATGCATTGCGACTTTTTCATTGCCGGCACCCACAAGTGGATGTTCGGCCCGCGGGGCACCGGGATCATTTGCGCCCGCTCGGAACAGAACACCGACGTGACACCGATGGTGCCGACCTTCTCCGAAGACACCAACTTCGCCACCACCATGACACCCGGCGGCTACCACGCCTTTGAACATCGCTGGGCTGCGGATGAAGCCTTCAAACTGCACTTGCAGTTGGGCAAGCCGCAGGTACAGGCACGCATTCATCAGCTCAACGACGAACTGAAGACCCAACTGCTGGCGCACTCGAAGATAGAGCTGGTGACACCCCGCAGCAGCGAGTTGTCGGCAGGCTTCACCTTCTTCCGGGTCAACGGCCAGGACAGCCGCGACGTGGCCGCCCACATGATGAAAAACCGAGTAGTGATCGACTCGGTATATCGGGACGCCGGCCCGGTGATTCGCACTTCCCCGGGCCTGCTCAACACATCGGCCGAGATCCAGCGCTTCATGACGTTGCTGAGCCAACGGTTGTGACGCCTCTTTTTCATTTCAGCGAGATGCTCCCATGAACCATCACCCGCACCTGAAACCGCTGGCCGCAGTGATTCTGACAACACTGTGCAGTGCCCTGCTACCGGGGTTGGCCCAGGCGGCCACGCCGACACCCGGTAAAGTGTTCAAGGACTGCAAGGACTGCCCGGAAATGGTCGTGTTGCCCGCCGGTACGTTCACCATGGGCACCCCGGAAGACGAAGTGGGCCGCGAGCCTGATGAAGGCCCGATGCACCCGGTCACCTTTGCCAAGCCCTTCGCCATGAGCCGCTTCCAGGTCACAGCCGGCGAGTGGGACAGCTATGTACGCCAGTCCGGGGTCAAGATTGCCAATGGCGATGAACGACCCGGCCGCGAGTGCGTCGCCAGCAAGCCACGCTACCCCCAGGGGCCGCGCCAACCTGCCGTGTGCATGGACTTCGAGGATGTGCAGAACTACGTCGCCTGGCTATCGAAGAAAACCGGCCATCACTACCAGATGGTCAGTGAAGCCCAACGTGAATACGCCGCCCGCGCCGGCTCCACCGGCCCGTTCCCCTTCCCGTTCGACGAGGGCAAGGGCTACAGCATTGCCCAGCATGCCAACACCTACGGCCCGGCGGATGGCTACAGCTACTCGTCCCCGGTGGGCAGCTACCCGCCCAACGCGTTCGGCATGTACGACATGCACGGCAACGTCTACGAGTGGACAGCCGATTGCTACAACGATGATTACGTCGGCGCCCCAAGCGACGGCAGCGCCTGGCTGACCGGTAAATGCCAGTTCAGACGCATCCGCGGCAACGACTGGGGTGAAGCCCCCGTGTTCTCCCGCTCCGGCAACCGCAATGCGTTGGTACCGGACAACCGCGGCGACTGGATCGGCTTTCGCGTCGTGCGGGACCTGTAAGGCAGCCAGCCCTCTAAATTAACCCTCCCCCCAGTCGTTTTACAGGTGTGTGTGACCCGTCATGCAACGCATTGCGGCGCACCACCGCCCTCTATGCCACCCAGGCCGAGCCCGCGACCGAAGCCGGGCCCGGCCGATCTTCAAGCAGGGAACCTCCATGAGCAAACCAACACGTGGGGTGATCAATGAATTGTTCACCCTGCTCAAACCCTTTCGGCTGATCGTTGTCGGCTCCATTCTGCTCGGCATGGTCGGCGGCCTCAGCGTCACGGTATTGCTGGCGACCATCAATACCGTGCTGCACGCCGACAACGGCCTGACCAACACCGTGGTCGGCGCCTTTGCCGGCCTCTGCCTGCTGGCACTGGTCAGTTCGATCTTTTCCGATATCGGCACCAATTATGTGGGGCAAAAGATCATCGCCCGGCTGCGCAAGGAGCTTGGGGAAAAAGTCCTGTCGGCGCCCATCGAACAGATTGAGCGCTACCGCAGCCACCGCCTGATCCCGGTGCTCACCCACGACGTCGACACCATCAGCGATTTCGCGTTCGCCTTCGCCCCGCTGGCCATTTCGCTGACCGTCACCCTTGGCTGCATGGGCTACCTGGCGATGCTGTCATGGCCGATGTTCTTGATCATGGTGGTCGCGATCATCATCGGCACGGTCGTCCAGTACATCGCCCGGGGCCGGGGAATCAAAGGCTTCATGGAGGCCCGCGACGCCGAAGACGAACTGCAGAAACACTACAATTCCATCGCCGAGGGCGCCAAGGAGTTGCGCATCCATCGTCCGCGCAGGCACCGCATGTTTGTGTCGGGGATAGAAAGCACCGCCGACAAAATCTGCGACACACAAATTCGTTCGGTGAATATTTTCGTCGTCGCCAAGACCCTCGGCTCCATGCTGTTTTTCGTGGTCATCGGGCTGGCACTCGCCCTGCAATCACTGTGGCCGAGTGCCGACAAATCAGTGATGAGCGGCTTTGTGCTGGTGCTGCTGTACATGAAAGGGCCGCTGGAGCATCTGATCGGCACCCTGCCAATCGTCAGCCGCGCGCAGATCGCATTCCGCCGTATCGCCGCGCTGTCGGAGCAGTTTTCCTCGCCCGAACCCCACCTGCTGCTCAGCGACCAAGGCAACCAGAGTACGCCGGTGCACAGCCTGGAATTGACGGACGTGTCCTACAGTTTCCCCGCCACCGAAGGCAGCGCACCGTTTCGCCTGGGCCCGGTCAACCTGAAGATCGAGCAAGGCGACATCATCTTCATTGTCGGCGAAAACGGTTGCGGCAAGACCACCCTGATCAAGCTGCTGCTAGGCCTGTACGCCCCGCAGCAGGGAGAAATCCGCCTCAACGGGCAGCCCGTGACGGCAGTGACACGTGACGACTATCGCCAGTTGTTCACCACGATCTTCGCTGACTACTACCTGTTCGACGACGTGGTGCAGGGCGATACCCATATTCCCGAAGATGCCAACCAATACCTGCAGCGCCTGGAAATCGGCCACAAGGTCAGCGTGCGTGACGGTTCGTTCACCACCACCGACCTGTCCACCGGCCAGCGCAAGCGCCTGGCGCTGGTCAATGCATGGCTGGAGGAACGCCCGGTGCTGGTGTTTGACGAATGGGCCGCAGACCAGGACCCGACGTTCCGGCGGATTTTCTACACCGAGCTGCTGCCGGATCTCAAGCGCCTGGGCAAAACCATCATCGTGATTTCCCACGACGATCGTTACTTCGACATTGCCGACCAACTGGTCCGCATGGAAGCCGGGAAAGTAGCCACCGAACTGCAACCGGCATGAATAAGTTAGATTCTCATTCTGGTTTTTCCGGCCTCATGCGTCTAATTAAGAATCGCTAACAACTACGCAACCATTAAAACCAGTAAGAGTGAGCACAATGTCAGCAATTGCGGGGATTCCACGTTTTACCAAAGCCTTGTTCATGCGCCGTATGCTGCAGCCGGGCTTCAGCGCCACCGCGTTCAGCATGGCGCTGGCGTTGCCGTTCAGTGCGCAGGTTCAGGCCCAGGAGATCAACTTCAATATCCCGGCACAATCGCTGGCAAGCGCCCTGCAGGCACTGGGCACCCAGTCGAACATGCAAGTGCTGTACAGCGCCGATGATGTAAAGGGCCAGCACAGCCAGCCGGTGAGCGGCCGGCTGTCGCCTGAACAGGCGTTGTCGCAGATGCTGGTGGGGACCGGCGCTGTGTTCACCGTTCAAGCCAACACCGTCACCGTACGTGCCCGGGCAACGGGTGATTCACTGGAGCTGGGTGCCACCACCATCAGTGGCCAGGCTGTTGAATCGGCCTACGGCCCCGTGGACGGCTACGTTGCCACCCGCAGCGCCACCGGCACCAAGACCGATACGCCCCTCCTGGAAATCCCGCAAACCGTCAACGTGGTCACCGCTAAACAGATCGAAACCCAGGGCGCACTCAACCTGACCCAGGCCTTGCGCTACACGCCAGGCCTGAACACCGGCGGCTTCACCGACCGCAACGCGATCGCCGACGAAATCACCAGCCGTGGCTTCGCCCCTACCCAGCTGTACCTGGACGGCGCTTACTTGCCCTATGCCGGCAGCCTCGGCGGCGCCCCGCAAATCGATCCGTATACCCTGGAGCGCATCGAAGTGCTCAAGGGCCCATCGTCGGTGCTCTTTGGCCAAAACCAGCCAGGCGGCCTGATCAACATGGTCTCCAAGCGACCGACCACCGAACAACGCAGCGAGGTCAAGATCGGTGCCGGCAGCTACAACCGGGTCAACGGCGCATTCGACACCAGCGGCCCGCTCGACGATCAGAAAGAGTTCAGCTATCGCATCGTCGGCGTCGCGAAGAAAGGCAACCAGCAGGTCGATCATACCCACAGCGAACGCATGCTGCTGGCACCCAGCCTGACCTGGGCCCCGAACGACGACACATCCCTGACCGTACTGGCGCAGATCCAGCGGGACCGAGGCCTGGAAGACTATCAGGCGTTGCCAATGATCGGCTCTCTCGAGCGCGGCCCCAACGGCAAACGCATCGACCGCAATTTCTTCTCCGGCGACTCGAAATACAACGACTACAAACGTGACCAGTTCATCCTGGGCTACGACTTGACCCACAGCTTCAGCGAAAACCTGAAAGGTCGCTCCACCGCCCGCTACACCGACGTACGCGACGACTACAAAGGCTTCTACCTGCGCAGCTTCGTCACCGATGCAGTCACCGGCGCGGTCGACCAGACCCGGGCCAACCGTGTCAAACTCGACTGGCGCCAGCACAACACCGCCTACACCATCGATAACAACCTGGAATACAAATTCAACACCGGCGCGCTGGAGCACACCACCCTGGTCGGCCTGGACTATCGCAACTTCAACCGCAAATACACCGGCTACAACGCCTACAACGTACTGCCGATCAACCTCTACGGCGAAAACAACAACTACGACACCAGCAGCCTGACCCCGGAAAAAACCACCAAGTGGGACAACACCGTGCGCCAGACCGGCGTCTACCTGCAGGACCAGATCAAACTGGACAAGTGGATCCTGACCATTGGTGGCCGTCAGGACTGGGCCGAAGTTGAAAACAAGGACCTGATTGCAAACTCCATCACCGAACAGCGTGACAACAAGTTCACCGGCCGTGTCGGCCTGACCTATGTCACCGACTTCGGGCTGGCGCCGTACGTCAGCTACTCCGAATCTTTCCTGCCGACCGTTGGCACTACCGCGCCCGAACGTGGCGGCAAGGCCTTCGCGCCGACCGAAGGCGAACAGTACGAAGTGGGTGTGAAGTACCAGCCGTTCGAGAAGACGCTGATCACGGCTTCCGTGTACCAGATCAAGCAGAAAAACGTGTTGAGCCAGGATAACGAGTACACCCAGTACTCGGTCCAGCAAGGCCAGGTTCGCTCCCGCGGTGTTGAACTGGAAGTCAAATCGACGATTGCCAACGTCGACGTACTGGCTGCTGCGTCCTACCTCGACGCGTTCTACATCAAGAACAACTACGGCAACACCGGTAACCGCACCGAGCAACAGGCACCGGTTTCGGCATCGCTGTGGGTTGACTACCACTTCACCCAGGCGGTGCTCAATGGCCTGACCTTCGGTGCCGGCGCCCGCTACACCGGCCCCAAACCCGGTGATGCTGCCAACTCGTTCGAGGTCCCGGGCTTTGTGGTCTATGACACCACCGTCAGCTACGACCTGAGCAAGGTATCGCCAAGCCTGCGTGGCGTGGAAACCAGCCTGAACGTGCAGAACGTGTTCAACCGCGAGTACGTGTCCCACTGCAACTACTCGTTCGGCTGCTACTACGGCCAGGAACGCGTCGCCTCGGTTGACGTGACGTACAACTTCTAGGCAACACCCACAAAAAAACCGGGCCTGGCCCGGTTTTTTTGTGCCTGTTCTCAAGCTGCCAGCGCGGCTCGCAATGCCTGGGTCAATTGAGCGTACACCTCGTCGATATCCGGCACCACGCTCTGCAGGCGCAGGAAATCGTGAATCAACCCGGCGTACTCGATCACTTCCACCGCCACCCCCTGTTCCTGCAACCGTCGGGCATAGGCACGCCCTTCATCCAGCAGCGGGTCATGACCGGCCAACGCAATCAGCGCCGGTGGCATGCCCGGGTACCCCGGCGCCAGCAATGGCGAGAAGCGCCAGTCAAGACGATCCGCCGCCTCCCGGGCGTAATGCCGGTAGAACCATTCCAGTGTCTCGGTCTCCAGCAGATAGCCCTCGCCGAACAGCTCGGTCGACGGGCTATTGGTAGAAGCGTCCGTCACCGGATAGCACAGCAGTTGCCAGCAGGGTTTAATTGCCAGCGTCGCGGGCTCGAGCACCGACTGCAACGCCAGCACCGTCGCCAGCGTGGCCCCCACACTGTCGCCACCGAAAGCCACGCGGGTGAGGTCCAGGCCTTCGGCTGCAGCGTTATCGGCCAGCCAGGCCATGGCATCGGCGCCATCGTTCAGCGGCGTCGGGAACCTGTGCTCCGGCGCCAGTCGATAACCCACTGAAACCACCGCACACGGAGTTCTGGCGCAGAATTCGCGGCACACCCCGTCATGGGATTCCAGGCTGCCGACCACGTAGCCACCGCCATGGAAGTACACCAGCACCGGCAGGCTCTGCGCCGAAACGTCAGCGGGACGGTACACACGCAACGCCAGCGTCGCGCCATCGCGTGCCGTGAATTCGATGGGGCTGCAGCGCACCTGCGCAGGCGCCTGCCAGCGCAGTTGCGCGGTGGTGCGCTCGAACGCCTCACGAGCCTGGGCGGGCGTTGACAGGTGAAACGGCCCAGGACCGTCCGCCTGGCTTTCTTGCGCCAGGTCGAGGAAGGCATTGAGTTCCGGATGCAAGGACATCGCAGGTTTCCTTATGAAAAAGCCACAGACGAAAGAGGAGCCACAAGGGCCCCTCTTTGTATAACGATGGATCGGCCTCAATCCTTAAGCCGCTTGTGCCACGCAATGCTCGATCAGCGCCTCCAGTTCGGCCTGGTACTCTCGCATCAACTGTTCGACGGTTTCGGCACGGTAGCGGCGCGTGCTGAAAATACAGCGCATCGCCAGGCGTCCGTCATACACCTGCCCCACCACTTCCAGCCAATTGCCCAGGGCCGCCTGCGGGCTGTAGCAACTGCCATAGCTCTCCTGAGCCGGCACCAGCATCGCCTTGTCATCGAAGCTCTGGTCGAACTGCCCCAGGTAGTTGAAGGTGACACGCGCCTGGGGTGCCAGGCGCAAGGTATCGGCCATCGACACACCGCTCATGTGACGCAGGATGCCGTAGCCCAGGCCCTTGTTCGGTACGGCCGCCAATTGCCGCTGCACCGCACGCACCGAGCTCCCGATGTCAGCCCCGGCACCGGGTGCCAGGCGCACCGGGAACATGCTGGTGAACCAGCCCAGGCTGCGGCTCAGGTCGATGTCCTTGACCAGGTCTTCGCGGCCATGGCCTTCGAGCTGGATCAATACCGAAGGCTGCCCGCTCCAGCGGCACAACACCCGGCTCAGCGCGGCGAGCAACACATCGTTGATCTGCGTCTGGTAGACCGCAGGCACTTGCTTGAGCAACTGCTGGGTATGTTCCTGCGACAGGCCCATCAGCGCGACCGACTGGTACTGCACCTGGTTCTTGCCACGCGGGTTATCGCACGGCAGCTCACTGCCCGGCTGGTCGATCTGCTCAAGCCACCAGGCTTGCTCCTGCGCCGGATAATTCGCCGCGTACGCTTGCAGACCCTCGGCCCAGGCCCGGTAGCTGCTGGTACGAATCGGCAGGGCCGGCGCCTGGCCATTGCGGTAAGCCTCATAAGCGACCTGCAAATCCTGCAGCAGCAAACGCCAGGAAACGGTGTCGATCACCAAATGATGGATCACCATCAATACCCGCACCTGGCCATCGCCCAACGTCACATGAGCGGTACGCCACACCGGCCCGTCTTGCAGGTCCAGGCTGCGCTGTACCTGTTCGGCGTACAGCTCAAGCTCCGCCTCATCGGCCACGGTGTGTTGCCATAACAAGGGCTCAGTGGCCCATTGCGCCTGCATGTCCTCCAGCGGCTGGTAATGCTGGTAATAGCGTGCGCCCACCTCACGAAAGCGCAGGCGCAGGGCGTCGTGCTGCTTCAACATGCAGCGCAATGCCAACTCCAGCGCCGGCAGATTCAGCGCCTGGCGTGCACGCAGCATCAATGCCTGGTTGTAATGGTGCGGCTCGCTCATACGCTGGTCGAACAGCCACTGCTGGATCGGAATCAGGTTGAACTGGCCCTCGGCGGCCACCTGCGAAACATCCTCGATCAGCGTGGCGACGGTGCTTGAACGCTGCTCGAAAATCGCCTCGATGGTCTGCCCGCGCATCAGGTCCCGCAGCTTGAGGTCCATCTTCAGTTCAGGGTGGTTGCGTACCCGCGAGACGACTTGCAGGCTGAGGATCGAGTCACCGCCCAACTCGAAGAAGTTGTCGGTGATGCCCACGCGTTCCACTTGCAACACATCAGCCCAGACCTGTGCCAGCAGTTGCTCGTCACGAGTACGGCCGGGAACATACTCGCCGCCCTTGAATTCAGGCTCCGGCAAGGCCTGGCGATCCAGCTTGCCGTTGGGCGTGACAGGCAGCGCCGCCATGCAGATGACCTGGGTGGGCACCATGTAATCCGGCAATTGCGCGCGCAAGTCCGCCTTGAGGCGATCACCGATGGCCATGCCATCGGGCGTCACCACATAACCGATCAGTTGCTTGCCCGACGCACTGTCACGGGCGATCACCAACGCGTCACTGACATCGTCCAGTTGCCGCAGGCTCGCCTCGATTTCCCCCAGTTCAATGCGAAAGCCCCGGACCTTGATCTGGTGGTCAATACGCCCGACGTAATCAAGCACACCATCAACACGCTGGCGTACCAGGTCGCCGCTGCGGTAGAGACGATCGCCCGGCGACCCGAACGGGTCCGGCACAAAGCGCTCGGCACTCAGGTCCGGACGACGGTAATAGCCGCGGGCAATGCCCTGGCCGCCGATGTAGAGCTCACCGGCAATCCCCGGCGGCAGCGGGTTGAGGTCTTCGTCCAGCACGTACAGCGCGCGCTCGCCGACAGCACGCCCGATCGGCGCATAGGCGGCCTCGCACCGGGTGTCGACCGGGACCTTCCAGAGCATCGGCGTGACCACGGTTTCGGTGGGGCCATAGCCGTTGGTAAAGAACTGTGGACGCAGTGCCGCTTTCACTTGTTCGAAGGTCTGGTCCGGCACCGCATCGCCACCGAAGCAATACACCCGTACCGCGGGTGGTTCCTGTTGGCTATGGGCCGCGTACTCGGCCAACTGCTTGAGGTAGGCCGGCGGGAAACAGGCAATCGTGATGCCGTGTTGATGCAACGCGTCGAAGGTCTGCTCCGGTGTCCACAGGCTGGCATCGCGGATCACCAGCGTGCCCCCGCTCAATAGCGTACTGAGCCAGCGCTCATGAGCGCCGTCGAAGGCAAATGACATGAAATGCAGCTCGCGGGTGCGCTCATCCATGTCATACAGCCCGGCGATGGCCTGGCAATGCATGCTCATCGGCCCATGCGCCACTGCCACGCCTTTCGGCCGACCGGTGGAGCCCGAGGTATAAATCAAGTAGGCCAGATTGGCGCCCAGCAAACTGCTGGCGGGCGGCGTGTCGCTGTAGCCGGCGCGGTCAAACGTGTCGATGGCCAGCTGCGCCAGGCCTTCCACCGCCGGAAGGCGCGCCTGCACCTGGCTATGGGTCAGCAACAGCGCCATCGCCGAGTCTTGCATCATGAACGCCAGGCGTTCGGGCGGATAGTCGATGTCCAACGGCACATAAGCCGCGCCGCTTTTCATCACCGCCAGTAACGCCACGATCATCTCGACGGAGCGCTCCAGGGCCACCCCGACCACCACTTCCGGCCCAGCCCCCAGCTCGATCAAGCGATGGGCCAGGCCATTGGCTCGACGTTCCAGCTCACCGTAGCTCAGCGAATCGCCCCCACACACCAGTGCCGTCGCCTCGCCACGCGAATCGGCATGGCGTGCGATCAGTTCCGGCAAGAGCTGCGCGTGATAGCTGGCATTCGGCGCCGCACTCCACTGCTCAAAGGCTCGCCACTGCTCGGCCCCAAGGCGCTGAAGGTTGCCCAGGCGCGCCGTCGGCGTAACGATCATGGCCTCGAGGGTGTCTTCCATGCAGCGGCGAATCTGCTCTACCGCCTCGACACTGAAGGCATTGCGCAGGAACAGATATTCGATCGACAACTGTTCGCCGAGATTGACCGCCAGGTCCATCGCAAAGTTGGTCACGTCATGGTTACGCGACTCGCCGAAACTCAGGCCGGTGTCCTGTTGCTCACCCAGGCGCTCATCGATCGGGTAGTTTTCAAACACGATGATGCTGTCGAACAGCCCTTGCCCACCCAGCCCCGACCAGCGCTGGATATCCGCCAGCGGCGCGTGTGCGTACTCACGGATGTCCATGTTGCAGGCCTGCAACGCTTGCAGCCACTGATCCAGCGGCTGCGCGGGTTCCAGGGTCTGGATCACCGGTAGCGTATTGATGAACAGCCCCAGGATGTTGTCGGCATTGGCCAACCCCGCAGGACGGCCAGCCACGGTGGCACCGAACACCACAGTGTTCTGCCCGGTAAAGCGTTGCAGCAACAACAGCCACGCGCCCTGGATCAGCGTGTTGGGTGTGATTTGCAAGGCGCGGCAAGCCTGTTGCAGGCGTGCGGTTTGCACCGCATCCCAACGTGAGTAAAGCGCCTGGTGCCCGGGCAAATCCTCGACATGCCGCGGGAACATCGCCTGGTTCAGCGAGGTGGCCTGCTCCAGCGTCGCAAGACGGCTTCTCCAGAAGCCCTCCAGCGCCCGTTGATCCTGGCGTTGCAGCCATTCGATGAACTCGCGGTAACGACCGTTGCGTGTCGGCACGTGGCCCTGAGCATAAAACTGCATTACCTCGCCAAACAGTCGCGAACTGCTCCAGCCGTCCATCAGGATGTGATGGCAGGTCCAGATCATCTGGTAGCGGTCGTCCTCAAGCCGCAGCAACAGCACACGCTGCAACGGCGCACGGGCCAGATCGAACCCTTGCAGGTAATCAGCCGTTGCGCGCGCGCTGATCGCCTGTTCGCTGATGTCCTGGCCGCGCCAATCTTCGATCAGCAGCGGCAATTCGGCCTGGCGGTGGACAATTTGCACCGGGGCGCTCAAGCCATCCTGCCAGTGAAAGCTGGTCCGCAGAATGTCCTCACGCTCAATCACCGATTGCCAGGCTGCGGCGAAGCGTTCGGTATCCAGCCCGTGTACCGGCAGGCTGATCTGGTTGATGTACAAACCGCTGCTGTCGTCGGCCAGGGTGTGGAACAGCATGCCTTCTTGCATCGGTGACAACGCATAGACGTCTTGCACCTGCGCCACGGGCACCGGCAAGCCGTCAAGGTGCGCCTGGGTCAAACGGGCCAGCGGGAAGTCAGACGGCGTCAGGCCCTGATGCTCTTCGCCGCAGCAATGCTCGATCAGTGCCTGCAACGCGACGCCGTAGGCATCGGCCAATTGCTGGACGGTGGCCTCATCAAAAACGTCGCGGCTGAAGGTCCAGTCCAGGGACAACTGGCCGTTGTACACCCGGCCATCGATGGTCAGCCAGTTGCCCAGCGCCACGTCATCAGCGTGCCCAGCCCCGCTGCCCTCCTCGCTCGGCGCGAATAACGCCTGCTCATCAAAGCTCTGGTCGAACTGGCCGAGGTAGTTGAAGGTAATCCGGGCCTGCGCGAGTTTCGCCAGACGCGAGCGGACATCCTCTGCACCGAGGTAACGCAGCACGCCATAACCCAGGCCCTTGTTCGGCACCGCGCGCAGCTGTTCCTTGATGCCCTTGATGGTGTCTGCCGCGTGCACCGATGGGGTCAATACCACCGGGAACAGGCTGGTGAACCAGCCCAACGTACGGCTCAGGTCGACGTCGCCGAACAGTTCCTCACGGCCATGGCCTTCCAGTTGCACCAGGCACGCAGGTTGCGCAGTCCACTGGCAAATCACCTGCGCCAGGGCACTGAGCAAAAGGTCGTTGACCTGGGTGCGATAGGCCGACGGTGCCTGCTTGAGCAGGCGCCGAGTCTGTTCTGTATCCAGACGCGTGTTGACCGAATGGCCATGCACCGAAGCCTGGCTGCCCTCAGGCCGCGCCCGTGGCAGTTCCGGCAACGCATGGGCCTGTTGCCCGGTCCAGTAACTCAACTCCCGAGCCAGCCCTTCGCTGTGGGCGTAGCCCTGCAACTGCTCGGCCCACGCCTTGAACGCGGTGGACTTGGGTGGCAACACCACAGGCTGGTTTACCGCCAGCTGCCGGTAGGCCGTTTGCAAGTCTTCCAGCAGCACGCGCCACGACACACCGTCCATCACCAGATGGTGAATCGCCAGATGCAGGCGCGAACTGCCGTCCTGCACTGCGATCAGGCTGCAACGCAGCAGCGGGCCGTGTTGCAGGTCGAGGCTGCGTTGCGCCTGGTTGGCAATGGCGATGATCTCATCGGCGTTCTCTGCCTGGCGCTGCCAGAGGCCTACCGGTTGCGCGCCGACGGCCTCATGGCTGGCCTGCCAGGTACCATCGCCCGATTGCACGAAGCGCAAGCGCAAGGCGTCATGATGGGCCACCACGTGCTCAAGGGCCTGCTGCAGACATGCGCCGTCCAATGGCTCGCGCGGGGTCAGCATCAGCGACTGGTTCCAGTGGTCACGGTGCGCCATGTCATTGGCGAAGAACCAGTGCTGCATCGGAACCAGATGGCTGTTACCGCTGACCGGCCCCTGATCGATCGTTGCGGCTTGATCGGCGCTCGCAGCCCGGGCCAGCGCCTGGATGTTCTGGTGCAGGAACAGGTCCTTGGGGGCCAGGCCGATTCCCTGCTGACGTGCACGGCTGACCACTTGAATCGAATTGATCGAGTCACCGCCCAAGGCGAAGAAGTTATCGGCAGTGCCCACCCGGGCCACGCCGAGCACGGCTTGCCAGATCTCGACCAGGGCACTTTCGACTGCATTGGCGGGAGCCACGAAGTCCTGCTGTACCTCAGCCATGTCTGGCACCGGGAGAGCCTTGCGGTCGAGTTTGCCGTTGGGGCTCAGGGGCATTTTTGCCAGCGGCGTCAGGTGCGTCGGCACCATGTGTTCCGGCAGGGTCTGGCGCAGATGCGCAGTCAGCGCCTCGCGCAGTGCCGGCCAGTCGCTGGCGGCGCCAGGCTGGGTAACGACGTAGCCACTCAGGGCTTTGCCGTTGCGGCTGTCCTGCGCCACCACCACGGCTTCGCGCACGGCCCCGTGCTCCAGCAGACGGGCCTCGATTTCACCCAGCTCGATACGAAAGCCGCGGATTTTCACCTGATGGTCGATACGGCCAATGTAATCAATCACCCCGTCAACGCGGTAACGGGCCAAGTCGCCCGTGCGGTACAGCCGTTCACCCGCGACAAACGGGCTTGCCACGAATCGTTCGGCCGTCAGCTCAGGGCGACGGTGGTACCCACGCGCCAGTCCCTGGCCGCTGAGGTACAGTTCGCCGTTGACGCCGCAGGGCACCGGGTTGAGCTCGGCGTCGAGAATGTAGGTCATCAAGTTCGCAATCGGCTCGCCGATGGGCACTGCGTCACGGCCCTCGTCACGACAGGTCCAGTGGGTGACGTCAATTGCGGCTTCGGTAGGGCCGTAGAGATTGAACAGCCCCGCGCCCGGCAGCTTGGCGAAGACCTGCTGCTGCGCATCGATCGGCAACGCTTCGCCACTGCAAACGATACGGGTGAGGCTGGTGCAGCGGCTGACATTGGCATCCAGCACGAACGCTTGCAGCATCGACGGGACGAAATGCAGGGTAGTAATGCCTTCGCGCTCGATCAATTGGACCAGCTTCTGTGGATCGCGATGATCCCCAGGCGACGCCACGACCAAGCGGACGCCGGTCATAAGCGGCCAGAAAAACTCCCAGACGGACACATCGAAGCTGAACGGCGTTTTTTGCAGCACGCGGTCGTCGGCGTGCAACCCGTAGGCCTGTTGCATCCAGCACAACCGGTTGGTCAGGGCACCGTGGCTGTTGCCAGCCCCTTTGGGTTTGCCGGTGGATCCGGAGGTGTAAATCACATAGGCGAGGTTTTGCGCGACGGCCCGCGACTCGGGGTTGCCTTGCGCCTCACCGGCCAGCCAGGCATCGTCACCATCGAGTATCAGCGTGCGCACCCGTTCCGGCAGCGGCAAGGTTGCGACCAGTGCTTGCTGGGTCAGCAACCATTCGATGCCGCTGTCGTCGATCATGTAGGACAGGCGTTCCGGCGGGTATTCCGGGTCCAGCGGTACATAGGCGCCGCCGGCCTTCAGGATCGCCAACAGGCCCACCACCATTTCCAGGCTGCGGTGCAGTGCAATGCCCACCAGCACATCGGGGCCTACGCCACGCGCGATCAAGGCATGAGCCAATCGGTTGGCCCGCGCGTTGAGCTGGGCATAGGTCAGCGACTGCCCCTCGAACACCAACGCCACGGCATGCGGGGCCCGCTCCACCTGGGCTTCGATCAAGTGGTGCACCGGCTGGTTGTTCGGGTAATGCGCGAACGTGCGGTTCCAGTCCTCAACCATCATCCGGCGCTGCACCGCATCGAGCATCGGTAATTCGGCGATGCGCTGGGTGGGGTTGGCCACAATCGCGCGCAGCAGGTTCAGCCAGTGTTCGCCCAGGCGTGCGACGGTGGCTGGCTCAAACAAGTCAGAGGCATAGGACAGTGCGGCACTGATGCCTTCGCTGTACTCGAACGTATCCAGGGAGAGGTCGAACTGCACGCTGCCCGAATCCCAGGTCAATTGCTCCAGGCTCAACCCCGGCAGTTCAATCGCCTCGCGACGAGCATCACTGGCATGGTTGAACATGGCCTGGAACAATGGCGTATGGCTCAGGTTGCGTGCAGGTGCAAGCAGCTCCACCAGTTGCTCGAACGGCAGGTCCTGATGGGCCTGTGCTCCCAGTACCCGCTGCTTGACCTGATGAAGCAATTGGTCAAAGCGCAGGGGCCCCTCAATGTCGGCCCGGAGTACCTGGGTGTTGACGAAGAAACCCAGCATCCCTTCGGTTTCCAGGCGATTGCGGTTGGCAATCGGTACCCCGACACGAATATCCTGCTGCCCGCTGTAGCGGTGCAACAAGGTCTGGAAGCCGGCCAGCAGCAGCATGAACAGTGTGGTGTTTTGCTGCTGCGCCAGGCGCTTGAGACTCTCGGCCAGGGACGGCTCGAGGGTGATCGGCAGCCGGGCCCCACGATAGCTTTGCTGAACCGGACGTGGATGGTCGGTTGGCAGTTCAAGGACCGGTTGCTCGCCGCCCAACTGTTCTGTCCAGTAGCTGAGCTGCCGTTGCTGCTCACCCGCCGCCAGCCACTGACGCTGCCACTGTGCGTAATCGGCATACTGGATCGGCAGTGCCGCCAACGCCGCCGGTTGGCCTTGACTGAAGCCGCGGTATAACTGCATCAGCTCATCGATCATGACCCGCATCGACCAGGCATCCGACACGATGTGGTGCTGGGTCAGGATCAGCACGTGATCTTCAGCGCCCAGTTGCAACAGCTTGACCCGCAGCAACGGCCCACGCTGCAGATCAAAGAGTTGGCGGGTTTCAGTTTCAATCAAGCCGCGCAGGCCAGGGTCATCCAGCCCGGCAGCCGCCGACTCAAGCGCAATCGCCACCGGTGCCGGCGCGTCGACCCGTTGTACGGGACGCTCGTTCTCCAGCACAAACCGGGTACGCAAGCTCTCATGACGCGCCACCAGAGCGTCAAAACACTGTTGCAAGGCCGCCAGGTCAAGGTGTCCGCGCAAACGCAGGGCCGCGGGAATATGGTAGGCGCTGCTGGTGGGCTCCAATTGCCACAAAAACCATTGCCGTTGCTGGGCATATGACAGGGCAAGCGGCTGGTCGCGTGCAACGCGCGGGATGGCCTGTTCAGGAGTCAACGATGCCGGGGCCATCGCCTCGACAAATGCTTGCAAGGTGTTATGGGCGAACAGCAGGCGCAAAGGCACCTGGACTTGCAGTTGCTGGCGAATCCGCGAAACCATTTGGGTCGCCAGCAGCGAATGGCCGCCCAGCTCGAAAAAGTTGTCACTCAGGCCAACCCGCGGCACGTTGAGCACCTCGGCCCAGATCGCCGCCACCGCTTGCTGCACCGGTGTCTGCGCAGCCACGTAGGTTTTCTGCCATTGGCTGGCATCGGGCTTGGGCAGTTGCCTGCGGTCCAGCTTGCCATTGGGGGTCAGCGGGAACCTTGGCAACAGCACCATATGCGCCGGCACCATGTAGTCGGGCAAGTTGGCCTTGAGCCGGGCGTTCAGGCTGTCGCGCAGGCGACCCTGGCCGTCGGCATCCAGGCCCTGCCATTCGGCGGCGGGGACCACATACGCCACCAACGCCTGGCCGCCCGGGGCATCCTGGGCCAGTACCGCGGCTTCACGTACAGCGTCCTGCTCCAGCAGGCGCGCTTCGATTTCCCCGAGCTCGATGCGGAAACCGCGAATTTTCACCTGATGGTCGATCCGCCCCAGGTATTCGAGGATACCGTCCGGGCGCTGACGTGCGAGGTCGCCGGTGCGGTAAAGCCGCTCGCCGGTGCTGGAAAACGGATGGGGAACAAAACGTTCGGCGGTCAATCCCGGGCGCTGGAAGTAACCCCGCGCCAGGCCGTCCCCGCCGATCAGCAATTCGCCGGCAACACCATAGGGCACCGGCATCAGGTCTGCACCGACGATGTACAGCGATGTGTTGTCGATTGGCCCGCCCAGCCAAGGTTGCGCAGCCTGCGGACGCAGCCGGTGCAACGCCGACCAGACCGTGGTTTCCGTCGGGCCATAGAGATTCCAGACTTCACCGCCAAGGCCAAGCATGCGCACCGCCAGTTCCTGGGGCAACGCCTCGCCGCCGCACAGGCACGTGCACCCCTGGAGCACGTGGGCCTGTTCATTGTCGAGCAACATGCGCCAGGTCGAGGGAGTCGCCTGCACCACGTTGACCTGTTCGGCGTCGATCAGGGCCAGCACGGCGTACGGGTCCTGCGCCACCTCCTGGCCGGTCAGCACGATGCACGCGCCGACCATCAGGGGTACGTAGATTTCCAGGCCGAAAATATCAAACGAGAACGTGGTCAGTGACAACGCCCGATCCTGGGCGGTCATGCCCGGCACCCTGGCCATGCTTGCGACAAAGTTGGTCAGGGCGCCATGTCGCACCATCACCCCTTTCGGCTGGCCGGTGGAGCCAGACGTGTAGATGACATAAGCCAGGTGCTCCGGATCCAGCCGGGTAGGCAGATCGTCACCGGCATGGCCGTCAAGCCAATTGCCCGGTTGATCCAGCACCAGCGTAGTGACCGTGTCAGGCACCGGGATCTGGCTGAGCAGTGAATGTTGGGTCAGCAACAGGTCGATGCCACTGTCCTCAATCATGTAGGCGAGGCGATCCTGCGGGAACGCGGGATCGAGAGGCAGATAGGCGCCGCCGGCCTTGAGGATTGCCAACAACCCGATCAGCATGTGCGGGCTGCGTTCGACGGCAATGCCCACCAGCACACCCGCGCCCACCCCGTGACGTTGCAGCTCCACCGCCAACTGATTGGCCCGGGTATTGAGTTGCCCGTAGCTCAAGCGCTGGCCATTGATGACCAGCGCCTGCGCCTCCGGCGAGCGGGCCACCTGTGCCTCGAACAATCGATGAACATAACCCGCCTGCGGGGTGGCTACCGACGTGCGGACGCAATTGTCGAGCTGCGCTTGGCGCTGTTCAGCGTCAAGCAACGGCAGCTCACCGATGCTTTGTGCCGGGTTCGCGATGATTGCCTGCAGCAGGTTTTGCCAGTGCCCGGCCATCCGCGCAACCGTGTCTGCACCGAACAGATCCGTGGCATAGATCAGCGCCGCAGACAGCCCATCGGGGCGCTCCATGGTTTCCAGGGTCAAGTCGAACTGTGCACTATGGGTATCCCAGCGCAGCCCCTCGACCTTCAATTCACCGGCCGGCCCCTCGCCCGCCGGGCCTTGGGTCTGGTGGTTGAACATCACTTGAAACAGCGGGCTGTGGCTCAGGTTGCGTTGCGGCTGCAAGGCTTCCACCAGTTGCTCGAACGGCAGGTCCTGATGCGCCTGGGCATCCAGCGCAGTCTGCTTGACCTGTTGCAGCAAGGCACTGAAGGAGCCCTGGCTGTCGACCTCACTCTTGAGCACTTGGGTGTTGACGAAAAAGCCGATCAACCCCTCGGTCTCCACCCGGTTACGGTTCGCGGTCGGCACGCCAACCCGAATGTCGTTCTGCCCGCTGTAGCGATGCAGCAAGGCCTGGTAGGAGGCCAGCAGGATCATGAACAGACTGACCCCTTCGCGCTGGGCCATCTGCTTGAGGTCGCAGGCCAGCGCGGCGTCGATATCCAACTCCAGCCGGGCACCGCGATAGCTCATCACGGCCGGGCGGGCAACGTCAGTCGGGAGCTCAAGCACCGGCTGCTCGCCGCCCAGTTGCGCGGTCCAGTATTGCAACTGCCGCTCCCGCTCGCCGGCCTCCATCCAGTGCCGCTGCCAGATGGCGTAGTCGCTGTATTGAATCGGCAACGCTGGCAGTTCCAGGCTCAACCCTCGACTGAACGCGGCGTAACCCTTGACCAACTCCTCGACCATTACCCGCATCGACCAGCCATCGGAAACGATGTGGTGCAAGGTGACAATCAGCACATGGTCATCCGCGCCCAGTTGCAACAGGCACGTACGCAACAAGGGCCCCTGCTGCAAGTCGAACAGCCGGCGCGTCTCGTCTTCGATCAAATGCCGCAGTTGCGCCGCATCCGGCACCTGGGCCAGAGGCTGCACCTGCAGACTTACCGGTGCAGCCTCCTGCACTTGCTGCACCACTTGCTCGCCGTGCACCACGAAGGTGGTACGCAGGCTCTCATGGCGCGCGACCAGCGCACTGAAACTCTGTTGCAGCGCCGCAATGTCCAATGGACCGCGCAAGCGCAGGGCCGTAGGCATGTGATAAGCCGCGCTTTCCGGGTCCAGCTGCCACAAGAACCATTGACGCTCCTGGGCAAAGGACAATGACAACGTGTCGAACTCGGCACTGACAGGCGGAATCGGCAGGTTCGCCGGGGAAACGTCCTCTTCGAGCATTTTCTGCAGGTAAAGACGGCGTTTTTCCAGCGGCAGCGTTATGAAGCGCCTGGCAATACGTTGTGCGACAGCGGTGTCCATCAAACCTCCTCGAATTCATCAAGCAGCGCTTCAAGCTTGCTCAATTTTGACGTGCTCATTGACGTGCCGGTCTGCTCCAGTTGCGCGACAAACGCACCGAGGACCGGAAATTGGAATATCAATTGGGGCGTTAACTTCATGCCCAGTTCGAGCTGCAGGCGCGACACCACATTCACCACCAGCAGCGAATGCCCGCCCAGCTCGAAGAAATCATCCGCCAGACCGACCTGCTCAACGTTGAGCACGCCTTGCCAGATGGCCGCGACCTTGCATTCCAGATCGCTTTGCGGCGCCAGGTAAGCCGAATGCAGCGCGCGGGTATCCGGTGCGGGCAGTGCCTTGCGGTCGAGTTTGCCGTTGGGTGTAAGCGGCAGTTGATCGAGGAAGACCAGATGGGTGGGCACCATGAAGTCCGGCATCTGTTGTGCCAGCCGCGCCTTGAGCTGTTCACTCAAGCGCGCCTCGGCCGCCCTATCCAGGCTGCTGTCCTGGCTGACAAGCCAACCCACCAGGCTCGTGCCGGTCGCCGTTTCCCGAGCCAGCACTACCGCGTCTCGTACTTCAGGTTGAGCGTGGAGGCGGGCTTCGATTTCACCCAGCTCAATGCGCAGGCCACGGATTTTCACCTGATGGTCAATCCGGCCGATGTATTCGATTACGCCATTTTCGGCGTGGCGCACCAGGTCGCCGGTGCGATACAGACGTGCGGCGGCCGACTCGCCAAACGGATCGGGAACGAAGCGCTCGGCGGTCAGCCCTGGACGCTGGTGATAACCACGGGCCAGGGATTCACCACCGATGTACAACTCGCCAATCGCCCCCACGGCGCAAGGCTGCAAGGCGCCGTCCAGCACATAGGTGCGTACGTTGTTGATCGGACGACCGATGGCGATGATTCGCCCGTCGTCTTCGACAGTGGCCGCCACGGCATGGCTGCTGGTATCAATCGTGGCCTCCGTGGGGCCATAAAGATTGCGCAACTCGCCATCGAAGAGGCCCAGGACCTGGCGGGAAAGGTGCGCACTCAGCGCTTCACCGCCGCACAGCAGCAGGCGCAAGGAGGCCAGGTGTTCACGGGTCGCCAGCGGCAACAGCGCCTGCAGCAACGATGGCGCCATTTGCAGCACACTGATCCCCCAACGCTCCACCTCGACCCACAAGGTGGTCAAGTCCAGGTTCAATTGCGGCGCGGCCAATACCAGTTGCGCGCCGCTCATCAGTGGCAACCAGAACTCCCACACCGAGGCGTCGAAACTGATGGCGGTCTTCTGCAGGACACGGTCACTGTGATCCAGCTTCAGGCAACCCTGCATCCATTCCATATGGTTGCTCAGGGCGCCATGGCGAATCGTCACGCCTTTGGGTTTCCCGGTGGAACCGGAGGTATAGATCACATAGGCGAGGTTCTGGCTGTCGACGGTTACCGAAGGCTCATGCTCGCCGTAGCCATCGAACCGCTCGGGCAGTGCGTCCAGCAGCAGGCAGTCCACGGCCACGTCGGCGAAGTACGGCTGTATGCTGGTTTCGGTCAACAGCAAGGCAATGCCGCTGTCCTCGACCATGTACATCAAGCGATCCTGTGGATAAGCGGGGTCCAGCGGTACATAGGCACCACCGGCCTTGAGGATCGCCAGTAGCCCGACGACCATCTGCACGCAGCGCGGCATGCACAGTCCCACCAACACGTCCGGGCCTACACCCCGCTCGATCAACGCATGAGCCAGGCGATTGGCGCGCAGGTTGAGCTGGGCATAGGTCAGCGACGCTTGATCGGCCAACAGGGCCGGCGCATCAGGCGTGCGTCGAGCCTGGGACTCGAACCATTGATGAACGTGGCGTGGGTCGGTGGCCGGCACTGCCGTGGCATTCCAGTCGCGCAACAGCACGGCGCGCGTCGCCGCGCCAACCAGGTCGATATCGCCCAGGCTACGGTCGGCGGCCAGGCTCACCATCTGTGCGAGCACGTGCTCCACCTGCTCAGCCAGGCGCTGGATTGTATGTGTATGGAACGCAGCATGGGCATAAGTGAAGTGCAGGCTCAGGGTCTCATTGAGATTAACGGCCAGGGTCAACGGGAAATTAGTCTGTTCCTGATTACCCACCGTGCCGAAGCTCAGGCCTGACGGTGCCTGCGCTTGCAGGGCCTCGGCCAGCGGGTAGTTTTCGAACACCAGCAGCGTGTCGAACAGGCCTTCACCGCCCTGCCCGGCCCAGCGCTGAATCTCGAACAGCGGCGTGTGTTCATGCTCGCGCAACGCAACGTTGCGGGCCTGAAGCTGTTGCAGCAGGCTGGTGACCGATTGTTCCGGCCGGGGGCTGGCAATCACCGGCAAGGTATTGATGAACAGGCCTATCTGCTGTTCGACGCCTTTGAGTTCGCCGGGGCGTCCGGACACCGTGGCGCCGAAGGCCACCGTGTCATGCCCGGTGTAATGTTGCAGGAGCAGCAACCAGGCCGCCTGGACCACGGTATTGAGGGTGACCTTTTGCTGGCGGGCGAATTCGCCCAGGCGTTGGGTCTGCTGTTGGGACAGTGAGTGATACAGGCTGGCATGGCTGGTCTCGACAGCCGGCTGCGGCGCGGCGAAACGGTTTTCGGCGAGGCGCGTCGGCGCGTCGAGCGCGTGCAGTTGCGCACGCCAGAACGTTTCACTGGCCTTGGCATCACGCCCTTGCAGCCAGGCGATGTAGTCACGATAGCGGCCGGCCGGGCGCGGCAGCACCTGGCCATCGTAACGTTGCAACACCTCGCCCAGCAGCTGCGAGTTGCTCCAGCCGTCCATCAGAATGTGGTGATGGGTATAAATCAGGTGATAACGCTGTTCAGCGGTCTTGACCAGCACCAGCCGCAGCAGCGGCGCGAGGGCGAGGTCGAAACCCTGGTCGCGCTCGCTGGACGCCAACTCGACGAGGGCCTGCGGGGCATCCGTGCGTGTGCTCCAATCCAGCGCGGTGAAGGGTACGCGCACCTGTTTATGCACCACCTGCACCGGTTGCTCGCTGCCTTCCCAGATGAAACTGCTGCGCAAAATGTCATGGGCGTCGACCGCCGCCTGCCAGGCAGCCTCGAAACGCTGTGGGTCGAGACCGTCGATGTCCAGGCACATCTGATTGATGTACTGACCGCTGCCGTGTTCGTACAAGCTGTGGAACAGCATGCCCTGCTGCATCGGCGCCAGCGGGTAGATGTCATCCACCGAACGGGCGGCGAGGCCCAGGTTATCGAGCTGCGGTTGGGTAAAGCTGGCCAGCGGGAAGTCGGAAGGCGTCATGCCATGGTTTGCAGGGTCGCAGCAATGACCGATCAACAGAGCCAGTTCCACGGCATAATCGTCGGCCAGTTGCTGGATGGTGGCCTGCTCGAACTGTTGGTGGCTGAACGTCCAGCCCAGGCTCAGTGCGCCATCAAATACCCGCCCGTTGAGGCTCAGCCAATTGCCCAGGGGCGCCATCGCGCATTGCTCTTCACCGGCGCTTTCGCTGGCCGGGCTGAACAACGCGCCCTGTTCCTTATCGAAGCTGGCGTCGAACTGCCCCAGGTAGTTGAAGGTAATGCGCGGCACCGGCAGCGCTTGCAAGGCTGACCGGCTGGCCTCGTCACCGAGGAAGCGCAGCGCGCCGAAACCCACCCCCTTGTCCGGGATCGATCGCAACCCTTGCTTGATCGACTTGATCGAGTCCCCGAGTGCCGCCGCCGGCGACAACTGGACCGGGAACATACTGGTGAACCACCCCACGGTGCGCGTCAGGTCGATGTTGGCAAACAACTCTTCGCGACCATGGCCTTCAAGCTGGATCAAGGTACTTGCATGCCCGGTCCAACGGCAGACCACCCGCGCCAGGGCGGTCAGCAACAGGTCGTTGACCTGAGTGCGATAGGCGGCTGGCGCTTCCTGCAGCAGTTGCCGCGTCAGGTGTTTGTCCAGACGCGTATGAACAGTGATGGCCTGGCCGTTCTGTGGGCTCGCCTCGGGGTTGAGGCACGGCAGGTCAGCCGGCGCACCTTGCAGCTGCGCCTGCCAGTAGGCCAACTGTTGCTGCAATTGCGCGCTGCGTGCATGCGCTTGCAACTGTTCGGCAAACGCCTTGACCGAGCTGGTCTTGGCCGGCAATTGCAAGGCTTGCCCGGCGAGCAATTGGTTGTAGGCCGTTTGCAGGTCGTCGAACAGAATCCGCCACGACACACCGTCCACCGCCAGGTGATGGATCACCAGCAACAGCCGCTGGGTGCCATCGTCCAGGGTCGCCAACACGGCGCGCAGCAAGGGTCCGGTTTGCAGGTTCAGGCTGCGCTGGGCTTGATTGGCCAGCACTTCCAGCGCGCCAGCATCGGCCACCGGGCGCACCCATAACAGATCATTGCGCATCGATGCATCGCGATGGCTGGCACTCCAGCCTTCGGCGCTTTCGTTGAATATCACCCGCAACGCATCGTGATGCAGCACCAGCGCCTGCAATGCTTGCTCCACCAGCGCCGCTTGCAGCGCACGGGCCGGTTGCAGCAGCACCGACTGGTTGTAGTGGTGACGCTGCGGGATGGCGTCGGCAAAGTAAGCCTGTTGAATCGGCAGCAGCAACGCCGGGCCCTGCACCGCAGCTTGATCGATTACCTGCAGCTGGTCACCGGTCTGCGCGACAGTCGCCAATGCCTGCACCGTCTGGTGCTGGAACAGGTCTTTTGGACTAAAGCGGATGCCGGACTGCCGGGCGCGGCTGACCACTTGAATCGAGATAATCGAGTCGCCACCCAGTTCGAAGAAGTTGTCGGTGAGACCAACCCGCTCCAGTTTCAGCACGTCTTGCCACACGGTTGCGATTTGCTGTTCCAGCGCGCTTTGCGGCGCCACGTACTCGTGCTGTACCTGGCTTGCGTCCGGCTGCGGCAGGGCCCTGCGGTCGAGCTTGCCGTTGGCGGTCAGCGGCCATTCATTCAGGAACAGCAGGTGCGTCGGTACCATGTAGTCCGGCAGGTCCGCCTTCAACTGCGCCTTGAGGGCGCCTGCATCCTCGGCACCTTGCGCCGGGATCACGTAAGCCACCAATTGCTGGCCGTTCAGCCCCTCCTGGGCCAAGACCACGGCTTCGCGCACCGCCGCCAGGGCGTTCAGGCGCGCTTCAATTTCACCCAGTTCGATACGGAAGCCACGGATTTTCACCTGATGGTCAATCCGGCCGATGTACTCGATCACCCCGTCGCTGCGGTATTGCGCCAGGTCACCGGTGCGGTACAACCGTGCACCGCTTTCGCCGAACGGGTCGGGAATAAAACGCAGTGCCGTCAGGTCGCCACGCTTCAGGTAGCCCCGGGCCAGGCCGGCGCGGCCAACATACAGCTCACCGATGCAGCCTTTGGCCACCGGGTTCAGTTCACCGTCGAGCAGGTACCACGACAGGTCGGCAATCGGCTCGCCAATCGGACTGCTGGCGTCCAGCTCGAGATCAGCCACCGACAGCGGACGGTAGGTGACGTGCACCGTGGTTTCGGTGATGCCGTACATGTTGATCAGCTGTGGCGCGCTGTCGCCAAACCGTTCGAACCATGGGCGCAGGCTCTTGACGTCCAGCGCCTCGCCGCCGAATACCACGTAGCGCAGGGCATTGGCCCGGGAGTCGGTACAAGCCACGTGCATCAACTGCTTGAACGCCGACGGCGTCTGGTTGAGCACCGTGACGCCCGCGTCGCACAACAGGTCGAGGAATTCCTGGGGCGAGCGGCTGACGTCGTACGGCACGATCAGCAGTTCGCCACCGTGCAGCAGTGCGCCGAAAATTTCCCAGACCGAGAAGTCGAAAGCATAGGAATGAAACAGGCTCCAGACGTCCTGCGGGCCGAAACCGAACCACGGTTCAGTGGCCGCGAACAGACGCAGGATATTGTGGTGCGCAAGCAAGGTGCCTTTGGGGTTGCCGGTGGAACCGGAGGTGTAGATCACGTAGGCGAGGTTCGAAGGATCCACGACGACTTGCGGGTCGCTGTCGGCAAAGGCGCTGACGTCGGTATCCAGCAGCAGGGTTTTCACGCCGTCAGGCACCGGTAATTGACCAGCCAGCGACGCCTGGGCCAGCAGCAGCTGGATGCCGCTGTCTTGCATCATGTAGGCCAGGCGGTCCTGCGGGTAGGTTGGGTCGAGCGGCACATAGGCGCCGCCGGCCTTGAGGATCGCCAGCAGGCCGACGATCATCTCGATACCCCGCTCCGCGGCCAGGCCCACCAGCACGTCCGGCCCCACGCCGTGAGCGATCAACTGATGCGCACGGCGGTTGGCCTGGGCATTCAGTTCGGCGTAGGTCAGGGTCTGGCCGTTGCAACGCAGGGCCACGGCGTCAGGCCGTTGACGGGCCTGCTCGGCGATCAGTTGATGGGCGCAGGTGTCGCTTGGGAAGCTGCGCGGGCCGGGGTTCCACTGGGCGATGTTGTGCTGTTGCTCGGTCGCGTCCAGCAGCGGCAATTCCCCGATGCGCCGTTGCGGATCGGCGACGATACCGTGCAGCAGGTTCAGCCAGTGAGCGGCCATACGCTGTGCAGTGCTTGCGTCGAACAGGTCGGTGGCGTAAGTGAGGGTTGCACTGAGCTCGCCGTCGGCGTCCAGGGTGTCGAGGGTCAAGTCGAACTGGGCGGTACGGCTTTCCCACTCCTGGGCCTTGATCACCAGCCCCGGCAGTTGCGGGATGGCTTGGCGGCCGGCGCTCTGGTGGTTGTACAACACCTGAAACAACGGGCTATGGCTCAGGTTGCGCTCAGGGCGCAAGGCTTCGACCAATTGCTCGAACGGGAGGTCCTGATGCGCCTCGGCGCCCAGTGCCGCCGTCTTGACCTGTTGCAGCAGTTCGCTGAAACGCTGCTGCGGATCGACTTCAGCCTTGAGCACCTGGGTATTGACGAAGAACCCGATCAGGCCTTCGGTCTCGACCCGGTTGCGGTTGGCAATCGGTACGCCCACGCGGATGTCCGACTGGCCGCTGTAACGGTGCAGCAGGCCCTGGAACGAAGCCAGCAACAGCATGAACAGGCTGCAACCTTCACCCAGCGCCAGTTGCCGCAGCTGTTGGCCCAATGCCTTTGGTAACTGGACGGCCAGACGGGCGCCGGCAAAGCTCTGGCGTGCCGGTCGCGGACGGTCCGCAGGCAGCTCCAGCAATGGCTGTTCAGCGCCGAGGACGTTGGTCCAGTAAGCCAGCTGCCGCTCACGCTCACCGGCGTCCATCCATTGGCGTTGCCACACCGCGTAATCGGCATACTGGATCGGTAACTCCACCGGTTCAACCGATCCACCCTGGCTATAGGCGGCATAACGCTCAATCAGTTCCTGCACCAGCACCTGCATCGACCAGCCATCGGAGACGATGTGATGCTGGGTCAGCACCAGCACCTGTTCATCGGCGGCCACCTGCAGCAGCCCGACCCGCAGCAGCGGACCGTTCTGCAGGTCGAACGGCCGGCTGATCTGATCGCGAACAAACGCCTGGATCTGCTCGGCCTGGTTGGCCGAGGTCAGGTCGAGAAACTGCGGCGTCAGCAGCGGACCGGACTCGGCATGGATAACCTGGAACGCACGCTCGTCCTTCTGGACAAAGGTCGTGCGCAAACTCTCGTGACGCTGCACCAGTGCGCTTAAGCTGCGTTGCAACGCCTTCAAATCCAGGTGGCCATGAATCCGTAGCGCCGCAGGGATGTGGTACGCCGCACTGGAGGGTTCCATTTGCCAAAGGAACCACTGGCGTTGCTGGGCGTAGGACAAGGGCAACGGTTGATCACGCGGCACCCTTGGAATGCGCGCAGGCATCGCCGCCTGGATTGGCTCAAGCGCAGCCACGCAAGCCTTGAGGCTGGCGTTTTCGAACAGCTTGCGCAGTTGCAGGTTCATGCCGAGGTGTTGGCGGATGCGCGACACCATCTGTGTAGCCAGCAATGAATGGCCACCCAGTTCGAAGAAGTTGTCGGTGAGGCCAACCCGCTCCAGTTTCAGCACGTCTTGCCAGACGGTTGCGATTTGCTGTTCCAGCGCGCTTTGCGGCGCCACGTATTCGTGCTGTACCTGGCTTGCGTCCGGCTGCGGCAGGGCCTTGCGGTCGAGCTTGCCGTTGGCGGTCAGTGGCCATTCATTCAGGAACAGCAGGTGCGTCGGTACCATGTAGTCCGGCAGGTCCGCTTTCAACTGCGCCTTGAGGGCGCCTGCATCCTCGGCGCCTTGCGCCGGGATCACGTAAGCCACCAATTGCTGGCCGTTCAGCCCTTCCTGGGCCAAGACCACGGCTTCGCGCACCGCCGCCAGGGCGTTCAGGCGCGCTTCAATTTCACCCAGTTCGATACGGAAGCCACGGATTTTCACCTGATGGTCAATCCGGCCGATGTACTCGATCACCCCGTCGCTGCGGTATTGCGCCAGGTCACCGGTGCGGTACAACCGCGCACCGCTTTCGCCGAACGGGTCGGGAATAAAACGCAGTGCCGTCAGGTCGCCACGCTTCAGGTAGCCCCGGGCCAGGCCGGCGCGGCCAACATACAGTTCACCGATGCAGCCTTTGGCCACCGGGTTCAGTTCACCGTCGAGCAGGTAACACGACAGGTCGGCTATCGGTTCGCCAATCGGGCTGCTGGCGTCCAGCTCGAGGTCAGCCACCGACAGCGGACGGTAGGTGACGTGCACCGTGGTTTCGGTGATGCCGTACATGTTGATCAGCTGTGGCGCGCTGTCGCCAAACCGTTCGAACCATGGGCGCAGGCTCTTGACGTCCAGCGCCTCGCCGCCGAATACCACGTAGCGCAGGGCATTGGCCCGGGAGTCGGCACAAGCCACGTGCATCAACTGTTTGAACGCCGACGGCGTCTGGTTGAGCACCGTGACGCCCGCGTCGCACAACAGGTCGAGGAAATCCTGGGGCGAGCGGCTGACGTCGTACGGCACGATCAGCAGCTCGCCACCGTGCAGCAGTGCGCCGAAAATTTCCCAGACCGAGAAGTCGAAAGCATAGGAGTGAAACAGGCTCCAGACGTCCTGCGGGCCGAAACCGAACCACGGTTCAGTGGCCGCGAACAGACGCAGGATGTTGTGGTGCGCAAGCAAGGTGCCTTTGGGGTTGCCGGTGGAACCGGAGGTGTAGATCACGTAGGCGAGGTTCGAAGGATCCATGACGACTTGCGGGTCGTTGTCGGCAAAGGCGCTGACGTCGGTATCCAGCAGCAGGGTTTTCACGCCGTCAGGCACCGGTAATTGACCAGCCAGCGACGCCTGGGCCAGCAGCAGCTGGATGCCGCTGTCTTGCATCATGTAGGCCAGGCGGTCCTGCGGGTAGGTTGGGTCGAGCGGCACATAGGCGCCGCCGGCCTTGAGGATCGCCAGCAGGCCGACGATCATCTCGATACCCCGCTCCGCGGCCAGGCCCACCAGCACGTCCGGCCCCACGCCGTGAGCGATCAACTGATGCGCACGGCGGTTGGCCTGGGCATTCAGTTCGGCGTAGGTCAGGGTCTGGCCGTTGCAACGCAGGGCCACGGCGTCAGGCCGTTGACGGGCCTGCTCGGCGATCAGTTGATGGGCGCAGGTGTCGCTTGGGAAGCTGCGCGGGCCGGGGTTCCACTGGGCGATGTTGTGCTGTTGCTCGGTCGCGTCCAGCAGCGGCAATTCCCCGATGCGCCGTTGCGGATCGGCGACGATGCCTTGCAGCAGGTTCAGCCAGTGAGCGGCCAGGCGTTCGATGGTGCCAGTGTCGAATAAATCAGTGGCATAGGTGAATGTGGCGGCCAATGCGCCCTGGGTCTCGTGCGTGCCAAGGGTCAGATCGAATTGCGCCGTGTGCGAGCGCCAATCCAGGCTCTCGACATGCAAGCCTGGCAGTTGCAACGGTTGGGCGGCATCGCCGCTCTGGTGATTGAACATCACCTGGAACAACGGACTGTGACTCATGTGTCGGTCCGGTGCGAGGGCTTGCACCAATTGCTCGAACGGCAAATCCTGGTGAGCCTGGGCGCCCAGCGAAGCCTGCTTGACCTGCGCCAGCAATTGATCGAAAGGCATTGCCCCCTGAATCCGCGCATCCAGCACCTGGGTATTGACGAAGAAACCAATCAGGCCTTCGGTTTCAAGACGGTTGCGGTTGGCCACCGGCACGCCCACGCGGATGTCCGACTGGCCGCTGTAACGGTGCAGCAATACCTGGAATGAGGCGAGCAACAGCATGAACAAGGTGCAGCCTTCGCGCTGGGCCACGCGCTTGAGGCGTTCGGTCAGCCCGGCATCGATGGCGAGGTCCAGCCGCGCACCGCGGTAACTCTGCACCGCCGGACGGGCGCGGTCAGCAGGCAAAGGCAGCACTTCACCGCCATCACCCAGGCGTTCGGTCCAGTAACCCAATTGCCGCGCAAGCTCGCCGGCTTCCATCCATTTGCGCTGCCAGGTCGCATAGTCGGCGTATTGAATCGGCAGCGCCTGCAGGTCCGGCGCCTGGCCGGTGCTGTGGGCAGCATAGAGTTTGACCAGGTCGTGAACCATGATCTGCGCCGATGCGCCGTCACAAATGATGTGGTGCTGGGTGAGCACCAGCACGTGGTCGTCCGGTGCCAGTTGCAACAGCTTGACCCGCAACAGCGGGCCCTGCTGCAAGTCGAACAGCGCAGTGATTTCAGTGTCAATCAACGCCTTGAGCGCTGCGGCGTCCGGCACCGCTTCCAGCACCACCGTCGTGACCGGCAGGCTCAGGCATGCGTGCGCAACCTGCAGCGGCCCTTCCGGCCCGTCGACAAACACCGTACGCAGCACCTCATGGCGCTCCAGCAATGCATCGAAGCTGCGCTGCAACGCCGGCACGTCCAGTGCACCGCGCAACCGCAGCGCCGTCGGCACATGGTAGGCCGCGCTGTGAGGGTCCAATTGCCAGAGGAACCACTGGCGCTCCTGGGCGTAGGACAGGCCGATATGCTCGAACTCGTCACGCATCGCCGGAATCGGCAACGCGGCAAAACTCATGTTTTTGCTGTGCAGCTTTTGCAGGAACGCTTGCCGTTGGGCGAGCGGCAAACGGATGAATCGCTGAACCAGAGACAGGTTATCGAGCTGAGTCATTTTCAAAGGGTCTCCAGGTCTGCCAGGAAATCATGCATCTCACTCAAGTCTTCGCTGGAGTGAGGTGTCAGGTGCACCGCCAGTTGCGCGGCGTACTCCGACAGCGATGGGGTTCGAAATAAAAGGTCCAGAGGCACGGCTGCGCCTTGCTCCATTTGCAGGCGGGCTGTCGCTTGGGTCGCCAGCAAGGAATGCCCGCCCAATTCAAAGAAGTTGTCGTCGCGCCCTACCCGCGCAAGCTTGAGCACCTCTTGCCAGATCTGTGCGACGCTCTGCTCAAGCGCCCCTTGCGGCGCCACATAGGCCCGCAGCAACTGATTGGCGTCGGGCAGCGGCAAGGCTTTGCGGTCCAGCTTGCCGTTGGGCGTCAGCGGGAAGCGCTCAAGCAGCATCCAGTGCGCCGGAATCATGTAGTCCGGCAGGTCGCAGGCGAGCCGCGCCTTCAGCTCGTCGCGCAGCGCCACCAACGACTGCGCCTCGGCCGCCTCAGTACCGGCCGCAATCAGGTAGGCCACCAACTGCGTGCCACCCGGCCCTTGCTGAGGCACCACCACCGCCTCGCGGATCGCGTCCTGCGCCAACAGGCACGCTTCGATCTCTCCCAACTCGATGCGAAAGCCACGAATTTTCACCTGGTGGTCTGCCCGGCCGATGTACTCGATCACACCGTCGACGCGATGTCGCGCAAGGTCACCGGTGCGGTACAGCCGTGTGCCATTACCAAATGGATCCGGGAGGAAGCGTTCGGCGGTGAGCGCCGGCCGCTCGTGGTACCCGCGCGCCAGGCCATCACCGCCAATCAGCAATTCACCGATCAACCCGACAGGGTTCGGCGCGAAGTGCTCGCCGACGATGTACAGCGAGGTGTTGGCAATCGGCCGGCCGAGGTAAGGCAAGCGCTTGTCTGTGGTCAGTGGATAAGCCGCCGACCAGATCGTGGTTTCCGTGGGCCCGTAGAGGTTCCAGACCGGGCCTGCGACCGCCAGCAAGCGCTCGGCCAGGTCCTCGGCCAATGCCTCGCCGCCACACAGGCATGTGCGTCCGGCAAGACGCTCGGCCATCGGATGCTCAAGCAACATGCGCCACGTCGACGGCGTGGCCTGCACGATACTGACCTGCTGCTGTTCGATAATCCCCAGCAATGCTTCAGGGTCGTGGGCGCTCTGTTTGTCCACCAGCACCACGGCCGCACCGCTGAACAGCGCGCCGTACAGTTCCAGGCCGAAAATATCGAACGAGAAGGTGGTCAGCGACAGCAGGCGGTCACTTGCCTCGATGCCTGGTTCGCGGGCCATGCTGGCAACGAAATTCACCAGGGCACCATGGCGTACCATCACACCCTTGGGCTTGCCGGTAGAGCCCGAGGTATAAATGGCGTAGCACAGGTTATCGCCGTCCACCGACACCTGCGGATTGGCCGCCTGTTCAGGGCTGACCGATTCATCCATTGCACTCGCCAAGACGGTGTGCACCCCTGCCGGAATCGGCAACTGGCGCAGCAACGATGCCTGGGTCAGAAGCAACTGCAACCCACTGTCTTCAATCATGTGGGCCAGGCGATCCACCGGATAGTGCGGATCGAGCGGCACGTAGGCGCCACCGGCCTTGAGGATCGCCAGCAGCCCGACGATCATGTCCACCCCACGCTCAAGGGCGATACCCACCGGTTGGTCAGCGCCGACACCGAGTTCAATCAAACGATGCGCCAGGCGATTGGCCTGGGTATTGAGTTGAGCGTAGGTCAGCGCCTGATCAGCAAACAGCAGCGCCGTGGCATCCGGCGTCTGCCGTGCCCGCGCCTCAAACAGACGATGAATGCAGTGCTCGCCCGGGTAGACGCTTGCGGTGGCGTTCCAGTCCTGCAATTGCTGGCGGGTTTCACTCGGGTCCAACAGCGTGAGGTCACCCAGTGGGCGTGCGGCATCGCTGCTCATTTGCAGCAGAAGACGCTTGAGGTGCACGCCGATCTGCTCCACCGACACAGGTGTGAAGCTCGCACATTGATAGCTGAACTGCACGGTCAGCTCGGCGCCCAGGCCCACCAGCAGGGTCAGCGGGTAGTTGGTTTGCTCCAGATTGCCCACGGCACCAAAGCGCAGACCCTGAGGCGAACCTTTCTCCAGGGCTTCTGAAATCGGATAGTTCTCAAACACCAGGATGTTGTCGAACAGCGCTTCACCACCCTGCCCCGCCCAGCGCTGAATATCGAACAACGCGGTGTGCTCGAAGTCCCGCAACGCCAGGTTCTGCGCCTGGACGCTGTGCAGCCAATCCCCCAGGCTCTGCTCGGAGCGCGGGCTGGCAATGACCGGCAAGGTGTTGATGAACAGGCCAATCTGTTGCTCGACGCCTGCCAGGTCCGCCGGGCGACCCGACACGGTTGCGCCGAAGGCGACGCAGGACTTTGCGCTGTAACGCTGTAACAGCAACAGCCACGCAGCCTGGACCACAGTGTTGACGGTGACTTTCGCCTCTCGGGCAAAGTCGCCCAGACGGCGCGTTTGCTGCTCATCGAGGTGCAGGTGGTGGTGAGCGTAAAGGTGGGTGGCGATGGCCTGCGCCGGACGGGCAAACATCTGCGCCAGGCGAATCGGTTCATCCAGGGCGTGTAACTGCTCCTTCCAGAACGCTTCGCCGAGCGATGCGTCCTGCCGCTTCAGCCACGCGATGTAATCACGATACCGGCCAACGGGTCGTGCCACGGTTTCTGCGCTGTAGTGCTGTAACACTTCGCCGAGCAACTGCGCGCTGCTCCAGCCATCCATCAGGATGTGATGGTTGGTGTAGATCAGGTGATGACGATCAGTTGCCGTGCGTACCAGTACCAGGCGCATCAAGGGCGCGCAGTTCAGGTCCAGGCCTTGGGCGCGCTCTTCATCGGCAAGGGTTTGCAGTGCCGCATCCCGATCGGCGTGACCGCTCCAGTCGAGCACACGGAACGGCACCTGCACTTGACGCTGTACCACCTGCATCGGTTGTTCAAGATTGCCTTGCCAGATGAACCCGGTACGCAGGATGTCATGGGCATCCACCACGGCTTGCCAGGCCGCGCGGAAGCGTTGCGGATCGACGCCATCGATATCCAGGCGCATCTGGTTGATGTAATCGCCATTCCCCTGTTCGAGCAAGGTGTGGAACAGCATGCCCTGCTGCATCGGTGACAACGGGTAGATGTCGTCGATGCCTTGAGGTTCGAGCACCAGCGCATCGAGTTGGGCCTGAGACAGTTGCGCCAACGGGAAATCCGACGGCGTCACTCCCCGGTTGGCGTTGTCGCAGCAATGGCCGATCAGCGCCGTCAGCTCTTGCACATAGTCGTCGGCCAGGCGCTGGATGGTCGCGGCATCGAACATCGCGCCGCTGTAGGTCCAGCTCAGGTCCAGTTCACCACCGAAGACTTTGCTGTTGAGCGCCAGCGGGTTGCCGAGCGGCCCCTGCAGGTTGACTTCTTCACCGCCGGATTCGCCGGTCGGCACAAACAGGGCGTCGGCGGCGGCATCGAAGCTGGCGTCGAACTGACCGAGATAGTTGAAGGTCAGGCACGGTAGCGGCAAGGCTTGCAGAGACTCCCGTGTCTGTTCATCGCCCAGGTACGCCAGTGCGCCGAAGCCGATGCCCCTATGCGGAATTGCCCGCAGCTGCTCCTTGATCTGCTTGAGCGACCCAGCGAGATCCGCAACCGGCGACAGCCGCGCCGGGAACACGCTGGTGAACCAGCCCACGGTACGGGTCAGGTCGATGTGCTCGAACACGTCTTCGCGACCGTGCCCCTCAAGCAACACCAACGCATTGTCGTCACCGGTCCAGCGCGTTATCACCCGCGCCAGCGCGGTCAGCAATACGTCGTTGACCTGGGTGCGATAGGCCGCCGGCGCATCCTGCAACAGCTGGCGGGTCAGGGCCCGGTCCAGCTTGCTACGAAAGGTCAGGGCCTGATCATGTTGCTGCCCGCCGTTCGGACGGTCATACGGCAAGGCTGGCGAAGCGTCCTGCAACTGTTGTTGCCAGAAACCCAGCTCGGCCTGCAGCGCAGGGGTTGTGGCGTAGCCCTGCAATGCCGCCGCCCAGGCCTTGACCGCACTGGTCCTGGCCGGCAACTGCACACCTGCGCCTGAAAGGATTTGCCGGTAGGCGTTCTGCAGATCCTCGAACAGAATCCGCCACGACACGCCATCGACCACCAGGTGATGGATAATCAGCAACAGCCGTTGAGTGCCGTCCGCCAGGTTCGCCAGCACCGCGCGTATCAGCGAACCACCGTTCAATTGCAGGCTGCGCTGGGCCTCGTCACCCAGTGCCTCAAGGGCTGCGAGGTCCGCGACCTCCACTGGCCACAGAAGCGTTTGATCCGTGTGCGCCGCGACGTCACGGTAGTGTGCCGACCAGCCGCCAGCCCGTTCGACGAAATCCAGGCGCAAGCTGTCGTGATGCGCCACCAAAGCCTCCAGCGCCTGCTCCAGTGCGTGTGCATCCAGTGCCTGCGCCGGCTTGAGCATCACCGACTGGTTCCAGTGGTGACGATCGGGAATTTCCTGAGCGAAGAATTGTTGATGAATCGGCAACAGCACCGTGGTGCCGGTTGCCGGTCGCTGATCGATCGACGGCAGCGTCTCACCGGTCTGTGCGACCACGGCCAGCGCCTGGATGCTCTGGTGCTGGAACAGGTCTTTGGGGCTGAAGCGAATCCCCGCCTGCCGCGCACGGCTGACCACCTGGATCGAAATGATCGAATCGCCACCCAGTTCGAAGAAGTTGTCGCTGATGCCCACCTGCCCAAGCTTGAGCACGTCTTGCCAGATCGTCGCCAGTTGCTGCTCCAGCGCGTTGCGCGGAGCGACGTAGGCTTGTTGCAGTTGACTGACATCCGGTTTGGGCAGGTTCTTGCGATCCAGCTTGCCGTTCGGTGTCAGCGGCATGCGTTCCAGAGACAAGACATACGCCGGCACCATATGCGCCGGCAATGAAGCCTGGAGCTGCGCACGCAGGTCTTCGCTGAAACCGGCACGGGTTGAATCGCCGACCACGTAAGCCACCAGGCGCTTGCCGCTACCGGCGCTGCCTTCCTGGGCCACGACCACCGCTTCGCGCACACCCTGAAGGGCTTGCAGCGCCGCTTCGACCTCACCCAGCTCGATGCGGAAGCCGCGAATCTTCACCTGATTGTCGATACGATCCAGATAGTCGAACGTGCCGTCGGCGCGCTGGCGCACCAGGTCGCCTGTGCGGTAAAGCAGGCCGCCAGCGGCGCTGAACGGGTCAGCGACAAAACGCTCGGCGGTCAGCCCCGGTCGGTTGAGGTACCCACGGGCCAGGCCGGTGCCCCCCAGATACAGCTCACCGGCCATGCCTTGGGGCAACAGGTTCAGGTCGGTGTCGAGCACATAGGCGCTGCGGTCACCGATGCGGCTGCCGATCGGCGCGTAGGCAGCACCGCACGGCACCTCGCGACCGGCCTTCCAGATCAGCGGGGTGACCACGGTTTCGGTCGGGCCGTAGCCGTTGATGATGTAGTCCGGATCGAGCGCACGCTTGACCCGCTCGAAACTGGCGTTCGGCACCGCGTCACCGCCAAAGCAATAGATGCGCACCTTCGGTGGATTGCCGACGCGCTCGGCATGTTCGGCCAGTTGTTGCAGGTACACCGGCGGGAACGCGACCACGGTCACGCCGTGTTCGATCATGGCGTTGTAGGTCTGCTCCGGCGTCCACAGCGTGTCGTCGCGAATCAGCAGCGAAGCCCCGTGAGTCAGGCTGGTCAGCCAGCGCTCGTGGGCACCGTCGAAGGCGAACGACATGAAGTGGAACTCGCAGTCGCTGTCGCGCATTTCATAGCGCTGGCCGATGGCCTGGCAATGCATGGCCAATGGACCGTGGGCAACGCTGACGCCTTTCGGATTGCCAGTGGAGCCGGAGGTGTAGATCACATACGCAAGGTTGTGCGGGTCGAGCTGCACCGAGGGTGCCTTGATCGACTGCTCACGCAGATCAAGACGGTCCAGCTCCAGCAAGGGTACCGATTCGGCAACCGGCAACTGCGCCGACACCGACGAATCGCTGATCAGCAGCGCCAGCCCCGAATCCTCGATCAGGTAGGCCAGGCGCTCGCGCGGGTAGTGGGTGTCCAGCGGCACATAAGCGCCGCCGGCCTTGAGCACCGCCAGCAACGCCACAATTACCGACTCGCTGCGCGGCAACGCCACACCCACACGGGTTTCAGCGCCAACGCCGCGGGCGATCAGCGCGTGGGCCAGTTGGTTGGCGCGCTGGTCGATTTCACCGTAGCTGAACTGCCGATCGTTGAAAATCACCGCCGTGCGTTGCGGGCGCTCGGCCGCCAGGGTGGCAATGCGCTGATGCACGCCGATGTCCACCGGGTACGGCTGTGGATGGTTCTGCGCTTGCTGGCGGGCCTGTTCGTCGCGGCTTGCCAGGGCGACTTCACCCAGGTTGCGTTCTGCCGACTCGGCAAACTGCTCAAGCAGTTGCAGCAAATGCGCACTGATGCCTTCGACCACCTCGCTCGCGAATTGGCCGCGGTCGAAGCTGTAATGCAACGCCAGCTGCCGGCCGAGGGTCACCGCCACGCTCAGCGCGTAGTGCGTCTGTTCCAGGTTGCCCACATCGCCGAACACCAGACCCTGCCCGGCCTGGCTCAGCGCCTGGGCTACCGGATAGTTTTCGAACACCAGGATATTGTCGAACAGCGCTTCACCGCCCTGCCCGGCCCAACGTTGGATGTCCGCCAGCGGCGTGTGTTCGAAGTCACGCAGGCTGAGATTCTGCGCCTGCACCGTTTGCAACCATTGGCCGACGCTTTGATCGGGACGCGGTGCGCCGATCACCGGGAGGGTGTTGATGAACAGGCCGACCTGTTGCTCGATGCCGGGCAAGTCTGCCGGACGTCCAGCCACGGTCGCGCCGAACGCCACCGCTTCGTGCCCGGTATAGCGTTGCAGCAACAGCAGCCACGCGGCTTGCACGAGGGTGTTGACGGTGATTTTCTGCTGGAGGGCAAACGCTTCCAGCGCCTGGGTGCGTTGCTCGTCCAGCGTCAGGTAATGGTCGCCGTGACCGCTCTGGCGCGCGCCTGCGGTGGCCGCGCGGGCCAGCCGGGTCGGCGCTTGCAGCGCGGCCAGTTGTTCGCTCCAGAAGTCCTGGCTCAACTGGGCGTCCTGACGTTGCAGCCAGGCGATGTAGTCGCGATAACGGCCGCCGGCATTCGCCGGTGTGCGGCCGCTATAGCGCTGCAATACTTCGCCGAGCAACTGCGAGTTGCTCCAGCCGTCCATCAGGATGTGGTGATGGGTGTAAATCAAGTGCCATTGGTCACTGCCGGTCTGCACCAGTACCAGGCGCAGCAAGGGCGCACAGGCCAGGTCAAACCCTTGCGCTCGTTCGGCATCGGCCAGCGCCGCGAGGGCCGCCGGCTGATCGTCGCGAGCCCGCCAATCCAGGGTGGCGAACGGCAGTTGCACCTGCTTGTGCACAATCTGCAGCGGTTGCGCAAGCTCGCCCTGCCAGACGAAACCGCTGCGCAGGATGTCTTGCGCATCGACGGTGGCCTGCCAAGCGGCGCGGAAACGCTCGGGATCCAGGCCCTGCACGTCGACGCGCAACTGGTTGATGTATTCACCCGCCGCCTGTTCGTACAGGGTATGGAACAGCAACCCTTGCTGCATGGGCGACAGCGGATAGAGATCGTCGAGCTGGCCGGCCGGCACCGGCAGCGCATCCAGTTGCGCCTGGGTCACCCGCGCCAGCGGGAAGTCCGATGGCGTGGCTTGCGCGGCCGGCAAGGTGCAGCAGTGTTCGATCAGTGCATGCAGCTCGCTGGCATAGCGGTCCACCAGTTGCTGCACGGTCGCGCTGTCGAACATCTCGCGGCTGAAGCCCCAGCTCATCGACAGTTCGCCGCCATAGACCTGGCCTTCAACCGTCAGCCAGTTGGCCAATGGTGCCGCCAGGTCCTGTGCCACACCGCTGGTTTCGGCAGACGGCACAAACAAGGCCGCGTCGTCGAACTGACGGTCGAACTGGCCCAGGTAGTTGAAGGTGATCCGCGGTGGCGCCAGTGCCGCCAGCTCGGCACGCACTGCCGGGGCCGCCAGATGACGCAGCACGCCATAACCCAGGCCTTTGTCCGGCACCGCGCGCAGTTGCTCCTTGATCGACTTGATCGAACCGTCGAGGTCATCGCTGGCGGTGAGGTTGACCGCGAACAGGCTGGTGAACCAACCCACGGTGCGACTCAGGTCGATGTCATCGAACAGGTCTTCGCGGCCATGGCCTTCAAGCTCGATCAGCGTGCCTGCCTGACCGCTCCAGCGACTGATGGTGCGGGCCAACGCGGTGAGCAGCAGGTCATTGACCTGCGTGCGGTACGCGGCGGGCGCCTGTTGCAGCAACTGACGGGTCCGTGCGGCGTCGAGTCGCCACTCGATTTTTTCACCCTGCGCATTTTGCAGGCTGGCGTCAGGTCGGTCGCACGGCAGATCCTTCGCATCCTGATGCTGTGTTTTCCAGTACATCAGTTGTTCATCGAAGCGCTGCACTTGCTGTTCGAGCCGCGCAGTCCAGCCCTGGAATGCACTGGTTTTCGGCGGCAGCTCAATGCCGCCGCCTGCCGCCAATTGTTCGTAAGCCTGCTGCAGATCTTCCAGTAATACGCGCCAGGACACACCGTCGACCACCAGGTGGTGAACGATCAGCGCCAGCCTCTGGCTGCCATCGGCCAGCGTGACCAGCAAGGCTCGCAACAGCGGGCCGTTTTGCAGGTCAAGGCTGCGCTGCGCCTCGTTGCACAAGGTATTCAGGTGTTCCGCCGACTCGGCATCGCGTAGCCACAGATCAGCGCTGGCCACTGGAGCATCGTGTTTTTGCTGCCAGCCCTCGGTGCTTTCGGTAAAACGCAGGCGCAAGGCATCGTGGTGATTGATGATGTACGTCAGCGCTGTATCGAGCCACTGCGCATTCAAGGCCTCACGGGGAGTCAGCAGCAGCGATTGGTTCCAGTGTTCGCGCACCGGCATCCCGCGGCTGAAGAAATGCTGCTGGATCGGCCCGAGCACGGCATCACCACTCACCGGCCCCTGATCCACCGCCGAGCGTTTATCGAGGGCGGCGACCAGTGCCAGGCTGCGCACGGTCTGGTACTGGAACAGGTCACGCGGGCTGACGCGGATGCCGGCCTGCCGCGCACGGCTGACCACCTGGATGGAGATGATCGAATCGCCGCCCAGCTCGAAGAAGTTGTCTTCGAGGCCGACGCGCTCAAGACCGAGCACATCCTCCCAGATCGCCGCCAGGGCTTTTTGCAATGCATCCTGTGGCGCCACAAACGCCTGCTGCGGCGCAGCGTCCGGCAACGGCAAGGCCTTGCGGTCGAGCTTGCCGTTGGCGGTCACTGGCAATTTCACCAGCGGCATCAGGTGGGTGGGCACCATGTATTCCGGCAGGCTGTTCAACAGCCACGCCTTGAGCTCCGGTTGCCACGGCGTGGCAGGCTCGCCTCCCTCCAGCACCAGGTAAGCAACCAACTGTTTGCCCCCCTGCACCAGCACCACGGCCTCGCGCACCAGCGGGTGTTGCATCAGGCGGGTCTCGATCTCACCCAGTTCGATGCGCAGGCCGCGCAGCTTGACCTGATGATCGAGGCGGCCGAGGTATTCGATCACACCGTCGGCGCGCTGGCGCACCCGGTCGCCGGTCCGGTACAGCCGCGCACCGTCATTGAACGGGCACGGCACAAAACGCTCGGCGGTGAGCGCCGCGCGGCGGTGGTAACTGCGGGCCAGCCCGGTGCCACCGAGGTAAAGCTCACCGCTGACGCCTGCCGGCACAGGGTTGAGTTGCGCGTCGAGGATGTAGGTTCCCAGATTGGCAATGGGGCGGCCGATGGGCACGCTGTCGGCACCTTCGTCGATGCAGGTCCAATGGGTGACGTCGATGGCCGCTTCCGTCGGGCCGTAGAGGTTGTACAACCCGGCGCCCGGAAGCTTGGCGAACACCTGCAACTGCGCATCCAGCGCCAGCGCCTCGCCACTGCATACGATGCGCTTGAGGCTGGCGCAGGCCTGCACGCCCGGCTCGTGGATAAATGCCTGCAGCATCGACGGTACGAAGTGCAGCGTGGTGATAGCGTGCTCGCCAATGGTCTCGATCAGGCGAGCCGGCTCGCGATGCTCGCCGGGTGCTGCGACCACCAGCCGTGCGCCGCTCATCAATGGCCAGAAGAACTCCCACACCGACACGTCAAAGCTGAACGGGGTTTTCTGCAACACTGCGTCGCTGGCATCCAGGCCATAAGCCTGCTGCATCCAGCACAGGCGGTTGACCAACGCACGATGGCTGTTGCCTGCGCCCTTGGGCTTGCCGGTGGAGCCGGAGGTGTAGATCACATAGGCGAGGTTCAGCGCGTGCACGTTGACGGCCAGAGGCTCGCGGCCGTAATCGTCGAGCCAGCCTTGTGCCTGGTCGAGTGCGATGACGTTGATGCCGTCGACCGGCAAGGTCGACAGCAGGCTCTGCTGGCTGAGCAGCAGCCCGATGCCGCTGTCTTCGATCATGTAAGCCAGGCGTTCGCGGGGGTATTCAGGGTCCAGCGGGACGTAGGCGCCGCCGGCCTTGAGAATCGCCAGCAGGCCGACCACCATTTCGATGGAGCGCTCGATGCAGATCCCCACCAGTACGTCCGGGCCAACACCCTGCTCGCGCAGGGCATGGGCCAACTGGTTGGCGCGCGCGTCGAGCTGCGCGTAGGTCAACTGCGTCGCGCCGAACACCAGGGCAACGGCGTGCGGAGTGCGTTGTACCTGGTCTTCGATCAGGTGGTGGATGCCACGTTCGGTCGGGTACGCCTCGGCCGTCTGGTTCCAGTCATGCACCAGCACGTGCTGCTCTGCGGCGGCGAGCATCGGCAGTTCACCGATGCGCTGGCTGCCATCGGCGACCATCGCCTGCAACAGGCTGAGCCAGTGCCGGGCCATGCGCTCGATGGTGGCGGCGTCGAACAGGTCATTGGCATAGGTCAGCGCGGCGTGCAGGGTGCCGGACTTCTCGTAGGTGTCCAGGCTCAGGTCAAACTGGGTGGTACGGCCTTGCCATTGCACCAGGGACAGTTCAAGCCCGGAGGCGGTGTTGACCGCGGCGATGTCCGCCACTTGCGGCTGATGGTTGTACATCACCTGGAACAGCGGCGTGTGGCTCAGGCTGCGCTCGACTTTCAAGGCTTCTACCAGGCGTTCGAACGGCAATTCCTGATGGGCCTGGGCGCCCAGTGCGTGTTCCTTGATGCCTTGCAGCAACTCGTCGACGCGGGTTTGCCCGGTCAGTTCGGTGCGCAACACCTGGGTATTGACGAAGAAACCGATCAGCCCTTCGACTTCGCTGCGGTTGCGGTTGGCAATCGGCACGCCAACCCGAATGTCGCCCTGCCCGGTGTAGCGATGCAGCAGCACGTTGAACGCGCCGAGCAGCAACATGAACAAGGTCACATTGTGTTTTTGCGCGCAACTGCGCAACTGCGCAGCCAGCGCCGGATCAATCGCAAAGTCATGCCGGGTGCCCTGGTAGCTGGGCATCGCCGGGCGTGGATGGTCGATGGGCAGTTCCAGTACCGGGTGCTCATCTCCCAGGCGTGCCTGCCAGTATTCCAGCTGACGAGCCTGCTCGCCGGCCTCCAGCCAGCGGCGCTGCCACAGGGCGTAGTCGCTGTACTGGATCGGCAGGGCCGGCAGTTGCGGCGGCTCGTTGCGCTCATGGGCGTCGTAGCAGCGAATGAACTCGTCGATCAGCACGTTCATCGACCAGCCGTCGGACACGATGTGGTGCAAGGTCAGCAGCAGCACGTGTTCCTGCTCGGCCAGCTTGAGCAATTGCACCCGCAGCAGCGGGCCGTTGGCCAGGTCGAAGGGCAACAGCGACTGACGGGTAGCGGCCTGCATCACCGCCTGCTCACGCTCGGCGGGTGCCAGGGCGCTGAAGTCCAACTGTTCGACAACCAGCGGCGACTGCGCGGCCACTTGCAACAGACGATCATCCGCCTGGCGCTGGAACACCGTGCGCAACGTCTCATGGCGGGCCACCAGGCTGGCGAACGCCTGCTCGATCGCCGGCAGGCTCAAGGCGCCCTTGAGCCGTACCGCGCCGGGCAGGTTATAGGCGCCACTGGCCGGATCCAGTTGCCACAGAAACCACATCCGCTGCTGCGCATAGGACAGCGCCTGCCGGTCCTCGGCCTCCACCCCTGCCGGGATCGGAAACCGGGAAAAATCCACCCCTTCCTTGTGCAGCGCCTGGAGGAACATCTGGCGTTTTTCCAGGGGCAACCCGATAAACCGGCGAGCAAGTTTCAAGGAGTCTTCAGCGTTCATTTCTTGGGATCCGGGGCAATAGGCAGGAAGCACAAAGGCACGTCGTCCCTATAAAACGAATCCGGAAGGGAAAAATTAGCGGGGATTGGGGGCGCAGACCACGGTGTCATCAAGGGTTACATCAAACACCGAGAGGCTCGGCGCGGCTGTCCTATCATTGACGCAACCCATCAATTGCAACTACATTTAGTTGCAGGCGAGAATCGCCGTGTCGAAAAATGAAAAGCTGCTGGCCAAACTGCTCAATGAGCAATCGGCCTTTACCTGGCCCGAACTCGTCACGCTGCTGCGGCGCCGGGGATACACGCAAATCGAAGGGGCGGGTAGCCGGGTCAGGTTCGACATAGGCGACCCCAGTGCAATGATCACCCTGCACAAGCCTCACCCCGGCAACGAACTGAAACACTACATTCGGCGCCAGATCATCGAACAATTGAAATCAGGAGAACTGATTCAGTGAACAACCAGCTGAAACACAAAGGCTACATCGGCTCCATCGAAGCCAGCATCGAAGACAACTGCCTGTTCGGAAAGCTGCTTTTCATCAAGGCCCTGGTCAGCTACGAGGGTAAAACCGTCGCCGAACTGGACGCCGCCTTTTGCACCGCCGTGGACGACTACATCGAGACCTGCCAGGCCCTTGGGCAAGCACCGGAAAAGCCCTGCAAGGGTTCGTTCAACGTCCGTGTCGGCCATGACCTCCACCTGGCCGCCGCGCTTGCCGCGACCCGGCAAAAAGTCACGTTGAACGATCTCACGCGCCAGGCGCTGAACGAATTCCTGCAACATCGCGGCGCACTGGTGACCGGGTAATCACCCCAGCCGCCGATACCCCAGCACCGCCGCCCCAAGCACCACCGCACCCGCCGCCAGCGCCACCCAGAACCCGCTGGGTGCGCCGAAGCGGTCGATCATCCAGCCGGAGCTGGCAGCACCAATGGCCACGCCGATGCTCAGGCCGGTGATCAGCCAGGTCATGCCTTCGGTCAAGCGGCTGGGCGGAACGATTTGTTCCACCAGGGCCATGGACACGATCAGGGTCGGGGCGAAGAACAGGCCGGAGATGAAGATCGCGGCTGCCAACCCCGGAATATTCGTCACCAGCAACAACGGCAGCGTGGTCACGGCGGTGGCCACGCCGCAGTACAAGAACTGGCGCGGCAGCGGTGCTTTCAACTTGAGCGCACCGAACGCCAGCCCGGCCAGGCACGAACCGATGGCGTATACCGACAGTACAATGCTCGCCGCGGCGGGCTGGCCCTGATGCTGGGCGAACGCGACACTGACCACATCCACCACCCCAACGATGATACCCATGGCCATCAACAGCACCATCAGGATCAACACCGAGGGCGAGGCGATCAGCCAACGGCCGTGCTCGGCGTGATGTTCATGCACCGGTGGCTCGGTCTGGCGTTGCAGCACAAAGGCGGTCACGCCCACTGCCAGAAACAGCGCGGCAATCAACGGCCCCGCTTCGGGGAACAGCAGCACGCACAGACCCACCGAGACCGGCGGGCCAATAATGAACACCACCTCGTCGAGCACCGACTCCAGGGCAAACGCCGTTTGCAGTTTGGGCTGGCCGCGATACAGCTCGGTCCAGCGCGCCCGCACCATGGCCGACATGTTGGGCATGCAGCCGGCCAGGGCGGCAAAGACGAACAGCGTCCACGTTGGCGCCTGCACCCGGGTGCAGAGCAACAGCAGCAGCAGCGCGCCGCCGCCGATGGACGCGGCCACCGGCAACACCCGGCCCTGGCCATAACGGTCCACCAACCGTGAGACCTGGGGCGCGCAAAACGCGGTGGCCAGGGCGAAGGTAGCGGTCACCGCACCGGCCAAACCGTAACCGCCGTGCACTTGCGACAGCATGGTGATCAAGCCGATCCCGGTCATGGAGATCGGCATGCGGGCCAGCATGCCCGCCAATACAAAAGCCCTGGAACCTGGCGCCTGGAACAGCTCGGCGTAGGGGTTTGCCATGGTGTGTAACCTCTTCCTGAGCGCCCTGAAACTTGCTATTCGAGGTTTTCGGGGCAAAATACATACGGTGCGTATGTGACAAATCATGCGTAACATACGCGTCGTATGTCAATCACCTATTGTGAGCCTTACCCATGAGCCGAGCCCGTGCCGACATGATCGAAGACACCCGCGCCCGCCTGATCGCCAGCGCCCGCCAGGCCTTCGCCACACAAGGCTACGCCCAGACGTCGATGGACGATTTCACCGCTCGCGCCGGCCTGACCCGGGGTGCGTTGTACCATCATTTTGGCGACAAGAAAGGCTTGCTCGCGGCAGTGGTTGCGCAGCTCGACGGTGAAATGGACGCGAGCCTGCAGCGTATCTCGGAGCAGGCGGTTGATCCTTGGGAAGGGTTTTGCGAGCGCTGCCGGATTTATTTGCGTATGGCTCAGGATCCCGAGGTCCAGCGCATTGTGCTGCAAGATGCGCCGGCGGTGCTGGGTGCCACCGACCAGCAGCAATGCGTGGACTCGCTGCGCCAGCTGCTTGATGACTTGATGCAGGCGGACCTAGTCGAGCAGGCGTGCAGCCAGGCGCTAGCGAGGCTGATCAATGGCAGCCTGGTAAGCGCATCGCTGTGGATCGCCCAGGATGAACACCCGGGCGAGCGGTTGGAAGAAGCCTTGCAGGGGCTGGAGTTGTTATTGCGTGGTTTGAAGCCTAATGCCGTTCGCTGAACGAGTGCGGTCGGGGTTTTCAGGATCAGATGGGGTACATATCCGTTATTCAGGTAACTCTGCTTTTCTGTGGGAGCTGGCTTGCCTGCGATGCAGACAACTCGGTACATCAGGCACACCCAGTTGATGCCATCGCAGGCAAGCCAGCTCCCACATTGAACCGTGCCCGCTTTTGATTTTGCTGTTGCTCTTCAACACTCAAGCCGGCCGGTAGTCCGCTGTGCTCTTGATCTGCTTTTGATCTTGATCTTGGGCGCCCCGTTATTGCGCTCACTTGAATCACCCACAGCACTGCCCCTAGATACGCCGCAACATCAACGCCGCCACCCCACACGCCGCCAACGCCACGCACGCCAGAAAGAACGCATCACTGTAAGCCATCAAAAACGCCTGATGACGAACACTCTGGTCCAGCAGGTTCAGCACCACCTGATGTTCCGGCAATTGATCCTGCAGCACTCCGCCACCGGGAAGCTGCTGTTGCAAGGCCGGGTCAAACAGCGTCACCGACTCGCCAATACGCGCCGAATGCACCCGCTCGCGCACCACCACCAATTGCGCCAGCAGCGCCGTGCCAACCGCGCCCCCCAGGTTGCGCAGCATCGAGAACACCGCCGACGCCGACCCCGCCTGCGCCTTGGCCAGGCCGTGCACCGCCAGCACCGACAACGCCACCATGATCAGCGGCTGGCCCATGCCGCGCACCACGATCGAGGGCACGATCACATTGCTGGCGCTGTCCGCCGACAAGTGCGCACCCATCCAGCAGCCCAAAGCCATGATCGCGAACCCCGAGGCCACCAGCATTTTGGCGCTGACCCACTTCATCAGGCGCGGCAAAAACGGCGCCATGATCAGTTGCACCAGACCATACGCGATCAAGCTCACGCCAATTTCGCTGGCGTTGTAGTGCTGCAATTGCGACAGGTAGTTGGGCACCAGGAACACCAGGCCATAGGTACTGGCGCCGAAGATAAACATCGCCACGCTGGCCACCCCAAAGTTGTAGTGGCCCAACAGTCGCAGGTTGATAAAGGCGTGCGCGCCCCATAATTGCCGGGCAACGAAGCCGATCAGGCCCACCACCGCCAGCAGTGTCATCCACACGATAAAGGGCGAGCCGAACCAGTCCTTGCGCCCGCCCTCCTCCAGCACGATCTGCAACGCACCCAGGCCCAGCACCATGCAGCCGATACCCAGCCAGTCGCCCTGGCGCAGCAGGCCCAACTGCATCGGCTGGCGGTCAATGGACCAGGCCACCGCCGCCAGCAACGCGATCCCCGGGAACAGTTGCAGGTAGAAGATCCAGCGCCAGGAATACGCATCGGTCAGCCAGCCGCCAATCGACGGCCCGGCGGCCTGGGCCACACTGTTGGCCAGGCTGAACAAGGCCATGCCCAGCGGGATCTTGCTGGGCGGCAGCTCGGTGATGATCAGTTGGAATGACAAGGGAATCAGCACCGCCCCGGCCGCGCCCTGCACCACCCGGATCAGGATCATCACTTGCAGGTTGGGCGACAGCGAACACGCCACCGAGGCCACCAGGAATATCCCCGAGCCCCACAACATCACCCGGCGCAGGGAAAACACCTGCACCAGCCACGCGGTGAGGGGAATCATGATGATCTCCGCCACCAGGTAAGCGGTGGAAATCCACGAACCCTCCTCAAACGTCGCGCCCAGTGCACCTTCGATTTCCGGCAGTGCGGCGCTGGTGACGTGCACGTTCATCCCGGCCATGAAGCAGCCGAACAGCCCGCCGATCACCGCGACCCAGGCGCGAAACGGCACACGCCCTTCAGCCTCCATGGACGTGCTCCTGGCTGGCGGCAGGGCGGGTATCAACCGTGGCAATCACCGACATGCCCGGCAGCACCCGCGACTCACCGGGTTCCAGGCGAATCTTTACCGGAAACCGCTGGACGATCTTGGTGAAGTTGCCGGTGGCGTTGTCCGGCGGCAACAGCGCGAACACGGCACCAGAGCCGGGGGCGATGCTTTCCACTTTGCCGTGCCAATGTGCGCCGGCAAAACTGTCCACCGCGATTTCCACCGACTGCCCCGGCGCCATGTGCTGCAACTGGGTTTCCTTGTAGTTGGCAATCACATAGGCCTGCTCCACCGGCACCACCGCCAACAGCGGCAGGCCGGGCATCACGTATTGCTGGCGCCGGACCTTGCGCTGGCCCACCACGCCATCAAAAGGCGCGCGGATCTCGGTGTCCTTCAACGCATTGCGGGCCAGCGCGAGGTTGGCCTGGGCCTCGCCGATGCGTGCCTGATGCTCGACGATTTGCGCCTGCGCCTGTTGCCGGCGCGCCTGCAAGACCTGCAACTGCGCCTGCTGCCGCGCGACCTGGGCGCTCGCCTGGGCCAGGGCCGCCTGGGCCTTGGCCTGGCTGGCGCTGACGGTTTCCAGGTGCTGGGCGCTGGCCACCTGTTGCGCGACCAATTCACGATAACGCTGGTAATCGAGCCGCGCGCGCCGGGCTTCGGCCTCGCCACTGCTCAGTTCCGCCCGGGCCTGGGCGATGCGTTGCTGTTGCTCGCCCATTTGCGCGTCGAGGGTTTGCACCGATGCCTGCTGTGCGCTCGCTGCTGCTTGCGCCTGTTGCAGTTGCGCCTGGGCGCTGTTCAGACGCTCGGTGAAATCCCGCTCATCGATACGCACCAGCACATCCCCGGCCTTGACCGGCTGGTTATCTTCCACCAGCACCTGGGCTACATACCCGGCAATTCGCGGGCTGATAGCGACCCAATCAGCGCGCACATAGGCATCGTCGGTTTCTTCAAGAAAACGCCCCCATTGCCACCAGTACCCGGCAAAGGTTGCCAGCCCCACCAGCGTCGCGAGGGAAGCCGTGGTCACCAGGGCGCGACGATGACGTTGCATAACGGTCAGGCGAATGGGTTCAACAGCCTGGTTCATGGTTTGGCTCCATTGACAGCGACAGATAAGGGGGCGGTTGGATCGTCACGCTGCCAGCCGCCACCGAGGGCCTGGAACAGGTCGATCTGGCGGTTGATCAAGCGCAGGTCGGACTCGGCCACGCGGGCTTCAAGGCCCACCAGGCTGCGTTCGCTGTCCAGCAGTTGCAGGGCATCCAGCGCGCCGGAATGGTAGCCGCGGGAGGCCAGGTCGAAGGCGCGGCGGTTGTTGTCCAGGGCGGCGGCCAGGGCCTGCCCACGCTGCTGTTCGCCCTGGTACAGGGCCATGGCCTGCTCCACCTGCTTCAGTGCGTTGAGCACCGTACCGTCAAACCGTGCCAGGGCCTGGCGCGCTTCGGCCTGGCTCTGCCTGACCCGCGCCTGGGCGACCTGCCGGTTGGGAAAGCGCCAGGACACCAGCGGCCCGACGGAATACACCGTGGCGTAGCGGTCCCCGAGTTTGCCCAGGCTGCTGGCGGACGAACCGAGCATCGCGCCGAAGGTGATCCGCGGGTAAAGCTCGGCGCGGGACAGGCCCACCGTCAAGGTGGCTGCGCGCAATTGCCCTTCGGCGCGGCGGATGTCCGGCCGCCGTTGCAGCAGTGCCCAACCCTCGCCCACCGGCAAAGGCGCCTGCAACTGCGGGGCCTGGGTACAGCTGCGTGGCGTGACCTGCTCCGGCGGCAACCCGCTGAGCACGGCCAACTCATACAGCGCGCTGCTGCGCCGGGCCGTGAACATCGGCAACGGTGCCCGGGTTTCTTCCAGCAACCCTTGCAGGCGCGCCAGGTCGAGTTGCGTGGCCGCGCCGGCCTTTTGCAGCTTCTGCGTGACCGCGACGCTCTGCTCCAACAACTGCACCGAGTGCGCCTGCACCTGTTCGCGCACACCATAGACGCAGGCCTGGGCATAGGCGCGGGCCGTCTGCGCGGCCACCGTCACCCGCAGCTCATCCTCCAGCGCCCGCGCCACCTGGGCATCCGCCCGTGCCGCAGCGATGCGATAACGCACCTCGCCCCACAAATCGAGGGTGTAGCTCAGGGAAAACTCAGGGGTGTGGCTCCATTCGGCACCGGCATGACGGTTAGTCGCCTGGGCCAGCGTCTGGTCATCGCGGCTGCGACCGTAGGCCAGGCCATAGTCCAGGGAAGTCGACGGCAGGCGCTCGCCGTCTGCCTGTTCCAGCTGCGCCAGCAACGCATCGACATGGGCGGCGGCGGCTTCGAGGTCTTTGTTCTGGTGCAGGGCCCGAGCCACCAGGGCGTCCAGTTGCGGGTCGCGGTACAGCTGCCACCAACGGGCGGGCAACGCCTCGGCCGACTCGGCGAAGAGCCGCGGTGCAGGCTGCGCCGTGACGGTCGACGGTTGACCGGGCACACCAGTGCACCCGGCCAGCACACTCAACAGGGCGATGGGCATCCATGGGTGAAAAGAAGGGCTGTGCATCACAAGGCTCGCTCAAGAAGGAGCCTTGCAGATTAGGCAGATGGCCTGTCCGATTCGCCCGCGTCAGGGCCATGTATCGTCGCTAAACGGACAATAGCGTTACCTGACGCAACACTAAACTCCGGGCCGAAAATGACTTGGCGGATAACCCAGCGACTTGCGAAACATCGCACTGAACGCACTCGGGCTCTGGTAACCATGCTCCAGCGCCACCTCCAGGATCGACACGCCCTGGGCCAGCAACTTCAAGCTCAGGGCCAACCGCGCACGCTTGCGCCATTCACCGAAACTCATGCCCAACTCCCGCTGGAACACCCGGCTCAGGGTGCGGGCGCTCATGTTCAGGCTGTCGGCCCAGGATTCCAGGCTGCTGTCGTCAGAAGGGTTGCGGATGAAATGCGTGCACAGCCTGGCCAGCCGTGCTTCGCCGGGCACCGGCACGTGCATCGCCACCACCGGCGCGGCGAGCAGTTCCATGCGGATCAACTCGATCATGGCCTGCAGACGCGGGCTGTGGTGCCCGGCAATCTGCGTGGCGGCGACGATCAGCTCCCGCAGCAATGCCGACACTTCAATCACCTGGCAGGTGCGCCCCAGCCCCGGCTCGGCCTCGGGCATGAGGAACAGCGTGCGCATATGCACCTCGCCGGCCATGCGGATCTCATGCGGGGTGCCGGCCGGCACCCACAACGCATGCCCGGACGGCACCAGCCAACTGCCCTGGGCGGTGCTGACCACCATCACCCCGGACACGCCGTGGATCAATTGCGCCTGGGCGTGGCAATGGGGATGCACCACGTCATCGTTGCGGTAGTTGTCGGCGTAGGCTTCAAGCCACGGGCGGGTTGGGCTGTTCATCGGCTGAGGTCTCGCATCAATCAAGCGTCGATTCTAGCGAAAAGTCCTGTGGCAGAAACGATAGATATAGACAGCCATCGTCGCATTCCAGACAGCCGGTGAACTTGTGGGCCGCCCCGCCAGTCAGCTAGTTGGGCACTCTGAAAAAGGTTGGGTGGGCAATGCGCATTTCGTTGGAGCAACAAGTGGCGCTGGTGACTGGCGCCAGTTCCGGAATCGGCGCGGGGGCCGCCAAGGCCCTGGCCGAGGCCGGAGCCGCCGTGGTACTGAACTACAACGCCCAGGCGGCGCCGGCTGAAGCACTGGCGGCGCAGATCAACGCCAACGGCGGCCGGGCCATTGCGATTGGCGCCGATGTGTCGCAAGAGGCCGATGTGGAGCGCCTGTTTGCCCAGACCCTTGATGCCTTCGGGCACCTGGACATCCTGGTGGCCAACTCGGGCATGCAGAAAGACGCCGCTGCCGTGGACATGACCCTCGACGACTGGAACACCGTGATCGGCGTCAACCTCACCGGCCAGTTCCTCTGCGCCCGCGCCGCGTTGCGCATCTTCAACCGCCAGGGCATCCGCGAAGGTGTTTCCCGGGCCGCCGGGAAGATTATCCACATGAGTTCGGTGCACCAGGTGATTCCCTGGGCCGGGCACGTGAACTACGCCGCGTCCAAGGGCGGCGTGGAAATGCTGATGCGCACCCTGGCCCAGGAAGTCAGCCAGCAGCGCATCCGCATCAACGGCGTTGCGCCGGGAGCGATCCGCACGGCCATCAACCGCGCCGCCACCGAAGGCGCGGCCGAAGTGGAACTGCTCAAGTTGATTCCCTATGGCCGCGTGGGTGACGTCGAAGACGTGGCCAACGCGGTGGTGTGGCTGGCCAGTGATGCCTCCGACTACGTGGTGGGCAGCACCCTGTTCATTGATGGCGGCATGAGCCTTTATCCGGAGTTTCGTGGCAATGGTTGATCTGAAAAACGAACCACAAAGTGCCATTGATGCCCACGGCATCATCGGCGACATGCGCAGTGCAGCGCTGGTGAACGACAAAGGCAGCATCGATTTTTTCTGCTGGCCGGAGTTCGACAGCCCCTCCATCTTTTGCTCATTGCTGGACTCCCCCGCCGCCGGCATCTTCCAGCTCACGCCGGACCTGCCCGACGCCCGCCGCGAGCAGATCTACCTGCCCGACACCAACGTGCTGCAAACCCGCTGGTTGAGTAATGACGCGGTGGTGGAAATTACCGATTTCTTGACCGTCAGTGAAGAAGTTGACGACCTGCCGATCCTGATTCGGCGGGTGCGGGTGGTCAGCGGCAAAGCGAGCATCCATATGCGCTGCGCAGTGCGTCATGACTACGCCCGCGCCCAGACCCGGGCCACTCAAGATGACGGCGACGTGTTGTTTGAGGCCGCAGACCAACCCGGCCTGCGCCTGACCAGCAGCCACACCCTGCAGTTGGATGGCGACGCTGCCGTAGCATCCTTTGAACTCGGCCAGGAAGAAGGCGCCGAGTTTGTCCTCGGCGGGCTGGACGATGCCCGAGTCAAAAACGACTGCACCGACCTGTGCCTGGAGCGCACCCTTAAGTTCTGGCGCGGCTGGATTTCCCAATCCAACTACCGTGGGCGCTGGCGCGAGATGGTCAATCGTTCGGCCCTGGCCTTGAAGCTTTTGACCTCGCGCAAACACGGTGCAATCCTCGCCGCCGCCACCTTCGGCCTGCCGGAAACACCCGGCGGCGAGCGCAACTGGGACTACCGCTACACCTGGATCCGCGACGCCTCGTTCACCGTCTACGCGTTCATGCGCCTGGGGTTTATCGAGGAAGCCAACGGCTACATGCGCTGGTTGAAAGGCCGGGTGGGTGACTGCTGCGATCAGCCGATGAAAATCAACATCCTGTACGGCATCGACGGCCGCCAGGAACTGCCGGAAACCGAGCTGAGCCACCTCAGCGGCCACGGCGGCGCGCAACCGGTGCGCATCGGCAACGAGGCGTACGACCAGGTGCAACTGGATATCTACGGCGAGTTGATGGACGCGGTATACCTGGTCAACAAATACGGTGAGGCCATCTCCCACGAGGGCTGGAAACACACGGTGGAGGTGGCCGACCAGGTCTGCGAAACCTGGAACCACAAAGACGTCGGCATCTGGGAAATGCGCGGTGAGCAGCATCACTTCCTGCACTCAAGGCTGATGTGCTGGGTGGCCCTGGACCGGGCGATCCGCCTGGCGTCCAAGCGCTCGCTACCGGCGCCGTTTGCCCGTTGGGACCAGACCCGCCAGGCGATTTACGCCGATATCTGGAGCAACTTCTGGAACGAAGAACGCGGCCATTTTGTGCAGCATATCGGCAGCACGGCGCTGGATGGTTCGATGCTGTTGATGCCACTGGTGCGCTTCGTTGCGGCGACCGACCCGCGCTGGTTGTCGACACTGGAGGCGATCCAGAAAAGCCTGGTGCGCGATGGGATGGTTTATCGCTATCGCAACGACGACAGCCAGATTGATGGGCTACAAGGCACCGAGGGCGCGTTTGCAGCGTGCTCGTTCTGGTACGTGGAATGCCTGGCCCGGGCCGGGCAAGTGGAGAAGGCGCATCTGGAGTTTGAACAGTTGCTGCGCTATGCCAACCCGCTGGGGTTGTATGCCGAAGAATTTGATAACCAGGCACGGCATTTGGGCAATACACCGCAGGCGTTGAGCCATTTGGCGCTGATCAGCGCGGCAACGTTCCTGGACCGAAAGTTGAGTGGGGTGAAGACGGTTTGGCAGCCTTGAGCCCGAGCACAATCTGAAGGCAATTGAGTAACCTTGTGGGAGCTGGCTTGCCTGCTCCCACATGACCGCGCCAGACTTGGAGACGAGGTGTACCCGGTGCACAATGCGTGGTCCTTCGATCTATACCAGGATGCCAATGCGCCAAGTCCTACTGATCATCGATGTACAACCCTCCTTCGCCCCGCCCGACTGGCTGGTAATCGGCATCAACGCCTTGCTGGGTCGCATGCCGTCAGTGGCCACCGTAGAGCGCCACGACGAAAACATAACCCCCTTCGCTCGCCAACTCGGCTGGCAACCGGCGCCCGACGACGACAGCCTGATCGCGGCTGACCATATCTTCATCAAACACGGCTACGCGCCCACGCCCGAGACCATCAGCCACCTGAAAAGCCTCGCGCCGGACCGAGTGCTGGTGTGTGGCATCCAGACTGATACCTGTGTGCTGGCGGCCGGGTTTGCGTTGTTTGATGCCGGATTACAGCCCACGCTGATCAGCGATTTGACCGTGGGTTCGTCGCTGGATCGCTCGGGGAAACTGGGCGCGGATTTGTGGCGACACCACTTCAAACACGTCATCACCCACGCAGAGATTTAAGTCAGCCCCTCACTGTGGCGAGGGAGCTTGCTCCCGCTGGGGCGCGAAGCGGCCCCAAAAGCTCAACGCCATCTAACTCAAAGAACACATTCAACAAAACCTGGGGCTGCTGCGCAGCCCAACGGGAGCAAGCTCCCTCGCCACAGGTTATTTGGCAAACATCACAACATGTGTGTATATCGGTTTCACCATCAACGCGAAACCTTCGGCCCATGCTGAGCTGGACCGAGACCTGGCAAAGCACTGACTTAAGGAGCATGGACGCATGACCGATCTTCATCAGGAATTCGAACGCAGTCACCTCTTCCACAAGGCGCGTATTGATCGGCGCTCTGCCGACGCATTACTCGGCGTCACTGCCGGCCTGGTCGCCGACGGAAACATCAATCAGATGGAAGCAGCGTTTCTAAAGACCTGGATAGAAACCCATCTGCTCCAGTTGGAAGACCCGGTGGTAAACATTCTTTATCAGCGCCTTGCCAGCATGTTGAGTGACGGTGTTCTCGACGCGGAAGAGTCCGCAGAACTGTTGGAAATGCTGCATCAGTTTTCCGGTATCTCGGTGGGGTCACCTCAGCGCCCCTCTGCTGTCAGCAGCCTGCCGCTGAACAATCCGGCTCCGACACTGGAGTGGCAGGACCGGACTTTTTTGTTTACCGGTGTCATGGCGTACGGGCCTCGCAAAGAATGTGAGTTACTTGTCGTAGAACGCGGCGGCCTTATCGGTAACTCGGTGAGCAAGAAGGTTCATTTTCTCGTGGTCGGGAGCGTTGGTAATGAACAATGGCTCCATAGCTCATATGGAACGAAGATCAAAAAAGCCGTCGAGTTAAGAAATAGCGGTATTCCGATCGCTATCATCAGTGAAACCCATTGGCAGCAGGTGTTGTTCGGTTGATGCCCATTATCTCCATCCTGATTCACGTCCCCGACTGGCGTGCCGCCACTGAGTGGTACGCCACCGCCTTCTATGCCGCCACACGCATCTACCACGAGCCCGATGATTTCGGTCATTTGGACGTGGGCGGCGTGGCCATCGAAATCGTGAATGCAGACAACAAGGTCGCCAGCGGCGCGGCCGGGTCGGTGGTGTATTGGCGGGTGACGGACCTGCTTCACGAGGTACAGCGACTGGTCACGTTAGGCGCCACGTTGTATCGCGGGCCAATGGAAGTCGAGGGCGGCGAGTGGATGTGCCAGGTGCGCGACCCTTGGGGTAATTGCATCGGCTTGCGCCAGGCCGGTCTAGACAAGTCAAGCAATTGCAGCCTTTCGAACCACACTCGGTAACCCGCTTGGTCTACAGTTCCAACACTTTCCCTCCACCCTTGGAGCCTCCATGCCCACCCTCCAAATCCGCACGCCCATGCTCGATATCGCCTACGAAGCCCATGGCCCGGAAGGCGGCGAGGTGGTGATCCTGCTGCATGGCTTCCCCTACGACCCTCGTGGCTATGACGAGATCGCCCCGGTGGTCGCCGCACGTGGCTACCGGGTATTGGTGCCATACCTGCGCGGCTATGGCCCGACGCGCTTTATCAACGATCAGGTGATGCGCTCCGGCCAACAAGCAGCGCTGGCCAAGGATTTGCTGGATTTCATGGATGCCCTGTCCATCGAAAAAGCCACGCTGGTGGGCTATGACTGGGGCGGACGCGCGGCGTGTATCGTTGCGACGCTTTGGCCTGAACGGGTGCGCGGCCTGGTGACGGGCGATGGCTACAACATTCAGGATATCGCTGCGTCGACCAAGCCTCGGGCGCCGGAAACAGAGCATCGGCTGTGGTATCAGTTTTACCTTCATACCCAGCGCGGCGTCGACGGCTTGACCGCCAATCGTCGCGAGTTCTGCCAGTTACTGTGGGCGCTCTGGTCGCCGTCCTGGGCCGAAGGGCCGAGCCTGTATGGCAAGACAGCGCCTTCGTTTGATAACCCGGATTTTGTCGAGGTGGTGGTCCATTCCTACCGGCACCGCTTCATGTACGCACCGGGTGACCCGGCGCTGGAAAGCATCGAGCAGGCCCTGGTGCAGCCACCGCCGATTTCAGTACCGAGCATCTCGTTGTGCGGCGCCGATGACGGCGTAGGTCCGGCCCCGGTCGAAGATGACGACCTGGAAAATTTCAGCGGGTTTTATCGGCGCGAGGTGTTGGCCGGCGTGGGCCACAACATTCCCCAGGAGGCGCCCCAGGCAACCCTTGAGGCGATCTTCGAGCTGCTGAGCCTCAGCCCCCAGCCGAAATCCTGAAGCTGAACACGCTGCCCTGCCCCACCACGCTTTCAGCCCACAGGGTGCCGCCGTGGGCTTCGACGATGCCGTGGGAGATGTACAACCCCAGCCCGCTGCCGGTGGGGTTGCCCTCGCGTGAGGTCCAGTAGCGGTCGAAGATATACGGCAGTTGCGCCGGGTCGATGCCGATGCCGTTGTCGCATACCCGAAACAGCACTTCGTCCCCCGCCGCCTCGGCAATCACCTCGATCACTCCGCCCACCGGGGTGAATTTCAGGGCGTTGCCCAGCAGGTTGGAAAACACCTGGAACAAGCGCTCCGGGTCGGCCTGGGCACTCAGCCCGTCCACTGAGCGCCAAGTCAGGTCCACACCCTTGGCAGCCGCCAGCGGTTGCCACATCGAACAGATCTGGTCCAGGGTTGCCGCCACATCGAGCCGTTGCAGCGAAACGCTGTAGCGCCCGGCCTCGATGCGCGAAATATCGATCAGGTCTTCCAGCAGCGTGTTCATGCGGGCGGTGGCGTTTTGCATGGTTTCAATCGCGGTGGAGAGGCGCCGGTTCGCCTTGTTGTCCTCGGCGGGCACCATGCTGCGCATCATGCCGCATTGCATCAGCAGGATGGTCAGCGGGCTGCGCAGGTCATGGGAGACCACCGCCACCAGCTCGTCACGCGCCCGCACCGCAGCATGTTCGCGTTGCACCTGGCGCGCCAGGTCATGCTCCAGGGCATTGCGCCGCAGGCTCTCCGCCGCCTGTAGCTCCGACAGCGACCAATACAGCGCCTTGCCATCGACCTGCTGCTTCCACAACTCAAACGACAGGCGCGGGCTCAAGGTCGTGCTGCCCGGTTCCTGATGTTTGACCGGCTGGCCGCTCCACTCCACCGAGGACTGCACCTCCGGGCGAAACCACATCACCGCGTTGTCCACCGGCTTGGGCAGGCAGAACGCCAACAGGCCGCTGGCATGGGCCTGGTAGGCCGCCGCCGGGGGAAAGTCCACCGACAATTGATGGCTGTGCACCACGCCTTTGCCCTGTCCGCGCACCCACTGGTACAAGGCGTGGATTTCAGCACGTGCAGGGCAAACGCCGAACACATGCAGGCGCTCTTCCACCCGTATCGCCAGGCCACCGGCGGCGGTCAGGTTCAGCAGCGTTTGCGCATAGGGCAACAGGCTTTCCATCACATCGCACTGGTCCGCGGTCATGGCGGCGACCAACTCTTCGACCATGGCGGCCTTGTCACGTTGTTGGCGGCGCTCCTGCTGCTCCTGGAGCAACGTGATCTGCATCGACAACAACTGGCCGATGCTGGTGCACGCCGTGCGCAGTTCATGGGGCACGCGCAACGGCTCACGGTGGCCACAGGTGATCAGGCCCCAGAGCTGGTCGTCCTTGAGCAGCGAAATGCTCATGGAGGAACGCACGCCCATGTTCTTCAAATAATGGCAGTGCACCGGGGACACGCTGCGCAACACGGCGAAGCTGAGGTCCAGGGGCTGGCCGTTGTCGGGGCGCAGGGCCGGCAGGATCGGCACCGGCTGGTACTCGGCGTCGGGAATCGCGCGGATCCAGTTCAGCCGGTACAGCTCGCGTGCCTGGGGCGGGATGTCCGACGCGGGAAAACATAATCCCAGGTACGGCTGCATGCCGTCGCTGAGGGCCTCGCCAATCACTTTGCCGTGGCCTTCCTGCTCGAAGCGGTACAAGGTGACCCGGTCATAACCGGTGAGGCTACGAATCTCGGTCACGCTGATCTGGTACAAGCTGTCGAGCGTCTTGGCCGACTGCAAGCGGCGCAGCGTTCGGGACAGCTGCTTCACAGCGCTGTGCTCAAGCGTGAGGCTCCGCTCCAGTTCGAGAAACAGCAGGCCTTGATGACGATGCAGCAGGATGTCGTAGGCGTAGCCATCCAGCGTCAGTTGATGCACGTCCTCCTCAAAGGCGTCCAGGTCTGCCAGGGCACGACTCACCTGTACTGCCGCTTCGCTGCCCAGCACACTGGCCAGCGCCTGGCCCGACAGGCGTTGCGCGTCCAGGCCCAGCGCGACGCTCAGGTTGCTGCTGGCTTGCAGCACCTCAAGCGCCGGTTCGCTCAGCGTCAACAACAACCCGTGAGGCTGGATCGAGCCGGGGATATGGATGGGCTCGCTGGCGCAATCGTCGATCAGCGTATCGACCGTGGTCATCGCAGCACCCCGCAGCGGTCCAGCCACTGCTCGAAACAGAGGAAGGTCGACTCGGCGACCTTCACCGCCTCCACGCGCTCGTACGCGGTTCGCAGCGGGTAAAGGCACGCCAGAAAGCGCTGCCACAGGGCGCTGGTCTCGGCCCCGTACACATTCATGAACGCGCCGCCATTGGTGGAGCCCACGCCAATCTTGATCTCGATAAGGTCGCGCAACACCTGGCCGCCGAGGGTGGCGCCTTCCAGCACATAGAGGGCGCCCAAGGCCTGGGCCACGTTGGTGATGGCGGGCAGTTCGGGGCATATCGGCAAGGCATCGATCTGCAGGTTTTCCAGGCCCAGCGCCCGCAAATCCGCCTGCAAGTACGGAGTTTTGCTGCGCCGCCCCCACTCCAGGTCCGGGAGGATCTCGCCCCACGGCGCCAGGGCGCGCTCCAGCGGCTGATAGAAGCCGTAGTAGGCGCTCATCAACTCGCGGTACAGCGCCAGGTCCATGCGGGAAAAAGGCAGCCGAGTGTCGAGACGTCGATGCAGTGCAGCGGTCGCCGCGCGTAGTTCGACAAGGACAGGAGGTAGTGAATTCATGAGCTGTGCGCACGCCGGGAAGGTTCAAAACCGCGACGTAGAGGCCTGGGATCAAGACACTGCGCAATGGACTGTGAGTAACATAGCACCTTGATACAAAAACGTACCTATTCGTTCAAACAGGCTCGACCTCAACCGGGTGAGGAAAACCGTTCACGGTAGGCCTGGGGTGTGATCGATACCGCTCGCAGGAAGCTGCGGCGCATGGTTTCTTCGCAGCCAAAGCCGCAGTGCACGGCGATGCGCTTGATCGACGCGCTGCTGTCCGCCAATTGCCGGCGGGCGGTTTCCACACGGATCAATTCGACGGCCCGCGCGGGTGTCTGGCCGGTTTCGGCGCGGTAGTGGCGCACGAAGCTGCGCTCGCTCATGCCCGCCTGGGCGGCCAGTGTGGCAACGTTCAAATCCAGGTTCAGGTGTTCGGCGATCCAGGCGTGCAACTCCGCAAAACGGTTGCCGCCTTTCTGCAGGGACAACGTCACGCTGAACTGCGATTGCCCACCGGGGCGCTTGAGAAACACCACCAGGTGCCGCGCCACTTCCAGGGCCACGGCGCGACCCAGGTCCTCCTCCACCAGCGCCAGGCACAAGTCGATACCGGCGGTCACGCCGGCGGAGGTCCACAGGTTGCCCTGCTGGATGAAAATCGGATTGGCCTCCACCGTCAGCTGTGGGTACTTGCGCGCGAGTTCTTCGCAGCGCGTCCAGTGGGTCACCACGCGGCGGCCGTCGAGCAAACCGCTGGCGGCCAGCAGAAAGGCGCCGGTACACACCGAAGTCATGCGCCGGGCCTGGGTGGCTTTTTGCCGAACCCAGTCCACCAGCGCCGGGTCTTCGGCGGCGCCGTACACCCCCCAGCCGCCGGCAATCACCAGTGTGTCGCACGGAGCATCGGCAGGCGGCAGTGGCTCGGCCACCAGGGCCAGGCCCGCCGAGGTCATCACCGGCTCGGCCTGCGCGGCAATCACACTGACCGCATAGGGCAACGGCAAGCCCTGCTGGCGCGCCAGGTCATTGGCCGAGGCAAATACTTGCAAGGGCCCGGTGACGTCGAGCACCTGCACATTGGGAAAGGCGAGTACGTTGATGATTCTGGGCATGTTGGCGTAATTCGTGGGCTCAATGGCGTATGCGCCAAAGCCTAGGTGACTAGAGTGAAGCCGTCCATCCCTTTATCAGGAGCAGTCCCCATGACCTTGCAGATCGGCTTTTTGTTGTTCCCCGGCATCCAGCAACTGGACCTCACCGGGCCCTACGACGTGTTGGGATCGCTGCCGGATGTGAAGCTGCATCTGGTGTGGAAAGACCTCGCGCCGGTCACCTCCAGCACCGGCTTGGTGTTTACCCCCAGCACCACTTATGACGAGTGCCCGACGCTGGATGTGATTTGCGTGCCCGGCGGTTCTGGCGTCGGGGCATTGATGGAGGATGAGCAGACCCTGGCGTTTCTCAAGACACAGGCCCAGACCGCGCGCTACGTGACATCGGTGTGCACCGGCTCCCTGGTGCTGGGTGCCGCGGGCTTGCTGCGCGGGCGTCGCGCGACCACTCACTGGGCCTACCACGACCTGCTCGCACCGCTCGGTGCGATCCCGGTGCAGGAGCGCGTGGTGCGTGACGGCAACCTGTTGACCGGTGGCGGGATTACCGCCGGGATCGACTTTGCCCTGACCCTGGCCGCCGAGCTGTACAGCGAGGCGGCGGCGCAACTGGTGCAGTTGCAGATTGAGTACGCCCCGGCGCCGCCGTTCAATGCTGGCCGGCCGGAAACCGCACCGCCGCATGTACTGGAAGAAGCCCGCAAGCGCACCGCCGAGTCGCGCAAGACCCGGGGTGAAATCGTGGCACGGGCAGCGGCCAGGTTGGGTTAAGCGTTCGCCCGTCCGTGGCGGTCGGCGGGCACCAAATGCCCGATGGTGCCGTCCCCATACGCCCGCTCCACTTTGGAAATCACCACGTGATAACCGCCGTACCAGCGGCGGTATAGACGCTTGGCTTCCAGGTGGGTCGGGTGGCTGGCAAAGGCGCGAATGGAGGCCTCGTCACGCCAGTAATAACTGGCGTTGATCAACCCGCCATCCGCCGAACGCCACGACTCGGCCCCCACGTATCCCGGCAGCCTTGCTGCCAGTGCGTCGATCAGATTCGTGAGGCGCTGGAACTCGTCATCCCGTTCGCCGGGCTTGTAGATAAAGGCTGCGATGTACATGGGTAACGTCCTTTTATGAGTGATGTTTCACGTCGGGCGAGACATCAATGCCAAGCGCACGGCCAGCACCATCAGCACGGTTGCCAGGCCCCATTTCTGTAAGCCTGCGCTCCCCGGTTTGCCGGCAAAAAACCGGCTAACCGCCCCGCCAAAAATCCCCAGCACGGCATGAAACACACCGCTGATCAGCGTCAGGATGATCCCCAGTTGCACCAGTTGCAGCGCGATGGGGCCCGCCTCGGGGCTGACGAATTGCGGCAGGAACACCATGAAAAACAGCAGCGCCTTGGGGTTGAGCAAACTGTTGAGCATTGCCCGCGCAAACACCCGGCCCAGCGGCACGCGGCTGACGTGGGCCGTGTCCAGGGCGGGCGTTTTCTGCAGGGTCTTGAACACCAGCCACAGCAGGTACAACACCCCGGCGTAGCGAATCAGGTCGAAGGCCGGCGGCCAGCTGGCGACCAGAGCGGTCACGCCGGTTGCGGTCAGTGCCGTGAGCAGCAGGTCCGCCACGCTGATGCCCAACCCGGATGCCACCCCGCCACGCCAGCCATAGGTCACACCGTGGCTGATGACGAAGGCCATGTTCGGACCCGGGGATAACAACAGCAGCAGGACTGCGCCAGAGAACACAGCCAGGGTTGCGAGGTCGATCATGCTCAAGCCATCCGCCGGGAAAGCCTGTAGATTAATCAGCCCACCTGATACAAACAAAAAATTGATCTAGATACACTTTGCACAGGAACGCACCATGGCTCAGGTCCGCTACAAACTGATCGTCGATGAACTGGCCACGCGGATTCGCGCCGGCCAGTTGCCGCCGGGCACCCAGTTGCCGACCCTGCGTAGCCTGATGAACAGCCATCGCATCGCCCTCGCCACTGCCTTGCGGGTGTACAGCGAACTGGAGGCCAGCGGCCTGGTGGTGGGTGAACCGGGACGCGGGACGTTTGTGCGCGACACCACGTTGCTGCGGGGCATGGGCCTGGTGCAACAACCGCTCCAACCGGGCACCGTGGACCTGAGCCTCAACTACCCCTCGTTGCCGGGCCAGGCCGAGATGCTGCGCGACGGTTTGCGTGCCATTGCCGCCTCGGGCGACCTCGATGCGCTGCTGCATTCCGCGCCGCAAGGTGGCCGCGCCCATGAACGACAGACCGCCGCGCGGCACCTGCGCAATCGGCAGATTCGCGTGAGTGGCGAGCAAGTGCTGATCGTCAACGGTGCGCAACAAGGCCTCGCCGTCAGCCTGATGGCGCTGCTGCAACCGGGGGATGTATTGGCGGTGGATGCGCTGACGTATCCCGGGTTGAAAACCCTGGCCCAGTCCCAGCGCATCGACCTGGAGCCGCTGCCGCAACCGGCTGGGCATACGGATCTGGATGCGCTGGAGGCTTTGTGCAAACGGCGCCCGGTGCGGGCTTTTTATTGCATGCCCACGTTGCACAATCCGCTGGGCACGGTGATGGGTGAAGCCGACCGCGAGCGCCTTGCAGCGTTGGCTGAACGCTACGATTTTCTACTGATCGAAGACGGCGCCTACGCCTTTCTCGCCGAGCCCGCACCGAAGCCGTTGTTTACTTATGCGCCGCTGCGCACGGTGTATGTGTCTGGCCTTTCGAAGAGTGTGGCGTCGGGGTTGCGGGTGGGGTTTATCGTCGCGCCCAAGGCGTGGGTGCCGGCGCTGGAGCAAGCGATCCGTGTCTCGACCTGGAGCACGCCGACGCTCACGGTGAACCTGGCGTGCCGCTGGATAGAATCCGGTGCAGTGGATGCACTGGAAGAGCACAAGCGCCAGGATGCGCGCCAACGCCAGGCGCTGGCCCGGGAGGTCTTGCGAGGGTGTGAGGTGATTGCGCATCCGGCGTCGTATTACCTGTGGCTGGTGTTGCCGGAAGGTCTGCGGGCGGATGCAGTGGTGGCTGCGCTTGAGGGCCAGGGTGTGCGGGTCACCAGTGCCGAGCCGTTTGCCTGTACGGCCCATGTGCCGCATGCGTTGCGGGTGGCGCTGGGGTCGATTGATTTGGCGACGTTAAGAATAGCCTTGGGGAAAATTCGCGAGGCAATTCGGATATGAATAAAGGGCCAGCAGGGTAAATCCCTTTGATTTGCGGGACATTTCCGAGACAATCTTTCGGCCTTGTGCCCATTGGAACCTGTGGCTAGTCTTCGCCCCGTCACTGCTCATCAGTGATCGGGTTTAGTCGCCCGGGTCTTACATGGCGCATGGTTCTCATGAAGTTTTATGGTGGCTATGCGTAGGGCGCCTTCGGGTGCGCCGGTTTTCCATGTGGCCGGTCGACTAACCTGCGCATAGCCGCCACCCTCGTTTAGTCGCGACGGGTGTCAGCTCCTAAAACATATGGAGTTACACCATGAATAAACCCGTCCCCGACCCACCCATCGACCTGCTCAAAAACCGCGCGGCCTTCAATCGCGCCCTCGAACACTACCTGCCTTCCCAGGGCTTCCATACCGTCAACGAAGACCTGAGCTTCGAAGACTCCCTGCTCTACACCGCCAGCCTGCTCAGCAGCGCCTCGGCCACCGCTCTAGACTGCGGCGAACTGCTGCAAAGCCCCGAGCGGGCAAAGTTGCTGGCGGTGTGGCATTTACTGGAAATTGCCAAGACCACCGTCGACCGCTCGATTGAGTGTTTGCACCTGCGCAAGGCTTAGCCGCAACCCCGTCAAGCCTGTGTGGGTTTGTGCATCCGGCCAAATCCACGCGGCAACGATTGCCCAATCCTCTGGCCAACGCATAGAATGCGAACCGTTATCAATTAAGACGCCCGCGCCAGGATGCCCATGTCGAGCGACCACCCACTGGATCATGCCGCCATCGGCCAGCTCTACCATGCCCATCATTCCTGGCTGCGCGGCTGGTTGAGCCGGCGTACGGGCTGCCGTGAGCACGCCGCCGACCTGGCGCAGGAAACCTTCGTGCGCCTGCTCAATGCGCGCAAGCAGCAAGCCTTGCTGCAACCCCGGGCCTACCTGAGCAGCATCGCCCGCAGCCTGATGATCGACCAGTATCGCCGCCGCGAACTGGAGCGTGCCTATCTGGAGAGTCTCGCGCATTTCCCGCAAGTCGAGGTGCCGTCGGAAGAAACCCGCCTGCTGATCCTCGACAGCCTGGAGCGCATCGACCGCCTGCTGGACCAACTCAAGCCACGGGTGCGCGAAGCGTTTTTGCTGGCGCAACTGGACGGCCTGACCTGCCAACAGATCGCCCTGCGCCTGGGGGTGTCCAAGGCCACCGTGGAGCGCGACCTGGCCAAGGCACTGCATGCCTGTTATCGGTTGCGTTATGCCGAAGGCTAATCCGCCATTGGTGGACCAGGCGATCCAGTGGATGATCAAGCTGCGGTTCAATATTGCCGATGACGCCACCACGGCCGCCTTCGAACGCTGGCTTGAAACCAGTAGCGACCACCAGCAGGCCTGGCAACGGGTCTCGTCGATGAGTGACGAGTTTGCGCAGTTGCCGGCACAGGTCGGCCGCCATGCCTTGCAAGGTGCCCGCCAACGCATCAGCCGCCGTGAAGGGTTGAAGTTGCTCGGGCTGTTCGCCGGTGCCGCAGGGCTGACATGGTTCGGCCGCGACTACACGCCATTGCCCGGCCTGCTGGCCGACTACCGCACCGCCACCGGAGAGCGGCGTTGGGTCGCCCTCGACGATGGCAGCCGTATCCAGCTCAACAGTGCCAGCGCCATCGACACAGTCTTCAACACCGAAAGACGTCTGGTGCAGTTGCGCCAGGGTGAAATCCTGATCGACATGGGCGCCGACGGTAGCGCGCCACGGCCCTTCTGGGTGCAAACCCGCGACGGTTATCTGCGCGCCTTGGGCACCCGGTTCATGGTGCGCGAGGAGCTCCACGGCACCTTGCTCGCCGTGCAAAAAGGCACCGTCGCGGTATTCGCCGACAGCCATCAGGCCAGCGCACGTGGGGTGATACAGCCCGGCGAGCAGGTGCTGTTTGATCGAAACGGCTTGCGTCCACCCGCCACCACGGGCCTGGATCCCTGGGCCTGGAGCGACGGTGTGATCAGCGCTCACAACATGCGTCTGGACGATTTCCTCGCGGAGCTGAGCCGTTACCGCACTGGGCTGGTGCGCTGCAGCGAAGCGGTCGCCGCCCTGCGTGTGTCCGGGACTTACCAGTTGGACGATACCGATCAGGTCCTGACCCTGGTGGCACAGACACTGTCGGTGAACATCACCTATCGCAGCCGTTATTGGGTGACCGTCGCAGCTCGTGCATGACCTTCCGAAAATAAATGAGGTGAATTCTCATCTTCGCTCGACCTGTAAGGAAAGGCCGATCAACAGGCCGATTCTGTCCACTTCCTTCAGGAGCATTCCGCGGTCATGCAAGCGTTCCCCTCCAAGCGTTCTCCCCTCAAGCATGCGGTGCACGCCGCCCTGCTCGGTGCCTGCCTGAACGGCAGCGCCCTGCCCCTGGCGGTCATGGCGCAAACGCCTGCCAGCGACACCCAGGCCCGTGACTGGAACATCGCACCCGGCCCATTGGCCACGGTGCTCGACCAGTTTGCGCGCCAGGCGAGTATCAGCCTGTCCTATGACGCCACCAGCGTCGCCGGCAAGACCAGCCCCGGCCTCAACGGCGCGCTGGACAGCCAACAGGCCTTGAGCCAATTGATCCAGGGCCAGGGTTTGCAAGCCCAACGCCAGAGCAACAACACCTGGCTGCTGTTGCCGCAAGTCGCGGACACCGGCGCGCTGAACCTGGGTGCCACCACCGTGACCGGCGAACACCTCGGCGTCACCACTGACGGCAGCGGTTCCTACACCACCGGCGCGGTGACCATCGGCAAGGGCGCCCACAGCCTGCGGGAAACACCGCAATCGGTCAGCGTCATGACCCGCAAGCTGATCGACGACCAGAACATCACCACCATCGATCAATTACTGGAACACACCCCGGGCATCACCACCTACGACTCACCTATGGGTGGCAAGTATTTCTATTCCCGTGGTTTCAAGATGCTCGGCCAATACCAGTTCGACGGTGTGCCGTTGGACATCGGCAAAGACTACGTACAGGCCGACAGCTTCACCGCCAACATGGCGATCTATGACCGGGTGGAAGTGCTCAAGGGCGCGGCCGGCATGCTCAAGGGCGCCGGCACCGCCAGTGGTGCGGTGAACTTCGTGCGCAAGCGGCCACAAGACAAACCCACTACCAGCCTGTCGCTGTCTGCCGGCACCTGGGACAACTACCGCGCCGACGTCGATACCGGCGGCCCGCTCAATGACAGCGGCACCGTACGCGGCCGCGCCGTGGTCAGCCAACAGAACCGTGGCTCGTACATGGACGTCTCCAAGCGCCAGGACCAAGCTGTCTACCTCGCACTGGATGTTGACCTCTCGCCCGACACCACCCTGGGCATCGGTGCCAGCTACGAAGATGTCGATGCAACGCCCTGCTGGGGCGGTGTGCCGCGCTACAGCGACGGCAAGAGCATCGGCCTGAGCCGTTCCACCTGCCTGGGCCAGGCCTGGAACGACTGGCAGAGCCAACGCACTACGCTGTTTGCCGACCTCACCCACCACTTCAACGACGACTGGCAACTCAAGGTCACGGCGGTGAACAGCCGCAACCTGCAAGACATCAAATACGCCGCCAGCCAAGGCACCGTGAAGTACGGTGATCCGGCGCCAACCGCCGAGATGTACGCCGCGCTGTTTGACTACGACCACCGGGATTTCGGACTGGATGCCTACCTGGACGGTAAGTTCGAAGCGTTCGGTTTGCAGCATGAACTCATCATCGGCGCCAATGGCAGCCGTGGCACCCAGGACGATGTCTACGCGATCCGCAGCCTGCCCGACCGGCAAAGTATCTTCCTGCCCAACCACCACTTCCCGCAGCCCGCCAACGATACCTTCTGGCCCAACATGTACCGGGGCGGCACCGTCAAGGAAACCGCCACCCAGTACGGTACCTACGCCACTTTGCGCCTGAGGCTGGCCGAGCCATTGATGGTGGTGCTCGGCAGTCGCGTCAGTTGGTTCGAAAACCGCCGCCAGTCGAATAACCTCGCCTGGGGCGAATGGGCCCTGCAGGATGCACGCACCAAGGAAACCGGTGAAGTCACGCCGTTCGCCGCGGTGATCTATGACCTCGACGACAACCTTTCGGTGTACGCCAGCTACGCCGATATTTTCCAGCCACAAAGCTCCAACGCCACGGTGACCGGGGCTGCCCTCAAGCCCAAAATCGGCGAAAACTACGAGCTGGGCATCAAGGGCGAATGGTTTGAGGGGCGCCTCAACAGCTCGCTGGCATTGTTCCGCGCTATCGAGAAAAACGCCGCCGAAACCGACTACACCACCCAATGCGGTACCTCGGCAGACGGCTATTGCTACACCGACACTGGCAAGGTTCGCGCACAAGGTGTCGAAGCCGAGTTGAGTGGCGAGTTGCTGGAACGCTTGCAAGTGGCGGGCGGCTACACCTACACCCAGACCAGGAACCTCAACAACATCAACAGCGCCGCCATTGGCGCGGTCGCAAACAGCTACGTGCCGCGACACATGCTGCGCTTGTGGGGCGATTATCAGTTGGACGGCACACTGTCGAAATGGAGCGTCGGCACCGGCGTCAACGCCCAGAGCAGCAACTACCGAATTCAAGGCATCAAACTGGAACAAGCCGGTTATGCGGTATGGAATGCGCGGTTGGCGTACCGGGTTGATGACACATGGACGGTGGCGCTGAACGGTAACAATCTCTTCGACAAAAATTACTATCAGACGGTGGGAACGGCCGACTGGGGTAATTTCTACGGCGAACCGCGCAACTTCACTGTCAGTTTGAAAGGCAATTTTTAAGGTTAGTACCGCCTCAATGTGGTGACGGACTCACGTCCTCACCACTCGTCGCTTGTCCCCGAAAAACCCCGCATCCGACCTCCGTCAAAAAAAGGTTTTCCTCAGCCGCAGGAAATTTCCTAAATTTGTTCCTACACTCCAAAACGCCAGCATTTTGTTCCGGGAAAACCCGGAAATCCGACCAAGACAGTCAACAAACTGTCACGCGGGAGAGTACCTGACGTGTCTAGACCGAAGGCCTTATAAAAGAGTCAAAACCTTGACGAGCGACGAAAAGGGAACCATCATTTAGCCATTACCCCGCAAATTCCCTGCAGATAGATAGGTAATTGCGTATTACCCAGCGAAGTAACCGTTCGTCTGGCGCCACTTATAAAGCAAGCCCTGCCTTTATGGATGAGCAGCCGAACAAGGAAGCCCTGGTGTGCAATGAGGGATGTTTTTATGCGCGAGAAGTCGTCAGTCGACAGCCTGTTTTTGACCCGGGCCGGTTTCATTGAGTTCTTTGTTGTTTTCGTAAAATTGATGCACGGCCTCACCGCCGTTTTTCCAGCACTGATCCTGCTGTTTTATCCAGACCCGATGGCCCCCGAACTGCGCGCGCACTTTCTCGGCTTGCTGCTGTTTTTCGCGATCCTGACGATCATTCTGTTCCAGGCCATGGGGGTTTACTCCGAGGAGCTGTTCAGCAATCGCCTGCGGTTTCGCACCATGCTGGTGGCCTGGTCTTCGGCGTTTTGCATCCTGCTGTTCATGTACCAGATTCTGCTGATGTTCCCGCAGTTGAGCCCGCGCAACCTGGCGTTCTGGTTTATCACCAGCCTGGCGTTGTTCGGGCTGGAGCGGATGGTGATGCTGCGCCTGTTCCGCAACCTGATGGCCAACGGCAAATACCTGCAACGCACGGTGATCCTCGGCTTCACCGACACCGCCGTGCACGTGGCCGACCACCTGCAACGCAACGGCGATATCCGTTCCGGACTGATCGGTTTTATCGACGACCGCACCGAGCGCATCCCCAAGGAACTGAGCAACCTGCCGCTGCTGGGCAACACGCGCGACCTGGAAAAGCTGATCCGCTCCGAGCAGGTCAACCAGGTGATGATCACCCTGCCCTGGGCCGCCGAACAGCGGATCAACGGGCTGGTGAAGCGCCTGCGGCAGATGTCGGTCAACGTGATGCTGGTGCCCGACATGGCCGCCCTGCGTTATGGCCACAGCCGCATCACCGATGTGGGCGGCATCCTGATGTTCAACACCTCCCACGTGCCGCTGCGGGGCTGGTCGCCGTTTATCAAGCGCTGCGAAGACCTGATTCTGGCGACCCTGGGCCTGGTGGCGTTGTCGCCGATCATGCTGATCACGGCGATTGCCATCAAGCTCGATTCCAAGGGCCCGGTGCTGTTTCGCCAGAACCGTTTTGGCTACAACGACAACGTGATCCGGGTGTTCAAGTTCCGCTCGATGTACGCCGAGATGAGCGACTTCAACGCCGACCGCCAGACCACCCGCGGCGACCCGCGCATCACCCGCGTGGGCCGGATCATTCGCAAGACCAGCATCGATGAGCTGCCGCAGCTGTTCAACGTGCTGCTGGGCAACATGTCGATGGTCGGCCCGCGCCCGCACGCCACCGCGACCAAGGCCGCCGGCGTGCCCTACGAAGTTGCCGTGAGCGAGTACAGCTCGCGCCACCGGGTAAAACCGGGCATCACTGGCTGGGCGCAAATCAACGGCTATCGTGGTGAAACCGACACCCTGTTCAAAATCCAGAAACGCGTTGAGTACGACCTGGAGTACATCTCGAAGTGGTCGGTGTGGTTCGACTTGTACATCGTTTTCATGACGGTCCCGGCCGTCCTTTCGACCAAGGAAGTCTATTGATGAACACCCTCAACGGCTTGATTCCCTGCATCATTTCCGGTGGTTCGGGCACCCGGCTGTGGCCGGTGTCGCGGCAGAACATGCCCAAGCCTTTCATGCGCATGCGTGATGACCAGAGCCTGCTGCAGAAGACGTTCCTGCGGGCCAGTCACCTGCCGGGCGTGGAAAGCGTGCTGACGGTGACCAACCGCGACCTGCTGTTTCGCACCCTCGATGACTACCGCGTGGTCAACAAGGCCCATCTGGCCCTTGACCTGTTGCTGGAGCCGTTCGGGCGCAACACCGCCGCCGCCATCGCCGTGGCCGCCCTGCATGTACAGGAAAACTTCGGCAGCGAGGCGCAGTTGCTGATCCTGCCCGCCGACCATCTGATTCTTGATGAAAGCGCCTTCGCCGATGCCGTCACCCAGGCCCGCGAACTGGCGGAGGCCGGCTACCTGGTGACGTTCGGCATCCAGCCCGACCACCCGGAAACCGGCTTCGGCTATATCGAACAAGGCGAGGCGCTGGGCCAGGGGTTCCGGGTCAAGCGCTTCGTCGAGAAGCCCGACCTGGCCACCGCCCAGGGCTATCTGGACGGCGGCAAGCACCTGTGGAATGCCGGGATGTTCTGCTTCAAGGCCGGTACATTGCTGGAGGAACTGGCGCTGCACGCCCCCGCCGTGCTGGACGCCGCCAAGGCCGCCCTCGAGCACGGCCACAGCCTGAACAACAACAGTTGCCGTCAGCGCGAGCTGAACGCTGAAGGTTTCGGCGCGGCGCCCGACATCTCGATCGACGTGTCGCTGATGGAAAAATCCGCGCAAGTGGCGGTGGTGCCCTGCGACATCGGCTGGAGTGATATCGGTTCCTGGGACGCGGTGCGCCAACTCACCCCCAGCGACGCCAACGGCAACCAGGTCAATGGCCAGGCGATCCTGCATGACGTGCACAACTGCTACATCGACTCGCCCAAGCGCGTGCTGGGCGCAGTGGGCGTGCGCGACCTGATCGTCGTCGACACCCCGGATGCGATCCTGATTGCCGACGCCAAGCGCAGCCAGGACGTGCGCTACATCGTCGCCGAGCTCAAGCGCCAGGACCATCCGGCATTCAGCCTGCACCGCACTGTCACCCGGCCGTGGGGCACCTACACCGTGCTGGAAGAAAGCAGCCGCTTCAAGATCAAGCGCATCGTGGTCAAGCCCCAGGCCTCGCTGTCCCTGCAAATGCACCATCACCGCAGCGAGCACTGGGTAGTGGTCAGCGGCGCGGCGATGATTACCAACGGCGACCGTGAATTCCTGATCAACGCCAACGAGTCCACCTACATTCCGGCCGGGCACAAGCACCGCCTGACCAACCCCGGCATCATCGACCTGGTGATGATCGAGGTGCAGAGCGGCGAGTACCTGGGCGAAGACGACATTGTGCGTTTTGACGACATCTACGGCCGGGCTCCGGCCGAAGTGAAGAAGTGATGCGTACCGCCCTGATCATCCCGACCCGCAACGCTTCCAGCCACCTCGACCGGCTGCTGCCGGCGCTGCGCATGCAAACCCTGCAACCGGACGAAACCCTGGTGGTCGACAGCGCTTCCAGCGATGACACCGTGGCGCGTTTTCGCGAGTTCGGCGTACGGGTCGAAGTGATCGATGCCAAGGACTTCAACCATGGCGGCACCCGCCGCTGGGCCAGCGAGCAAGTCGACGGCGACGCGCTGATCGTGATGACCCAGGACGCGATCCCCGCCGAACCCGAGACGTTCGCCAACCTGGTGGGCGAACTGGAACTGGACCCGCTCAACGGCGTCGCTTACGGCCGCCAGTTGCCGCACCCGGATGCCGGCGTGCTGGGCGCCCAGTCACGCCACTTCAATTACCCGCCGCAAAGCCGCAGCAAAAGCCTGGCTGATGCGCCGGAGCTGGGGATCAAGACCTGCTTCAGCTCGGATTCGTTTTCGGTGTACCGGCGCAGCGCCCTGCAAGCCGTCGGTGGCTTCCCCGCGGATGTGATCGGCAGCGAGGACGCCTACGTCGCCGCCCGCATGCTGCTGGAAGGCTACAAGGTGCGCTACGCCGCCACCGCCCTGGTCTATCACTCCCACGATTACCGTCTCATGGATGAGTTTCACCGCTACTTCGACATTGGCGTTTTCTACGGCCGCGAGCCGTGGATCCGCCAGGCTTTTGGCGATGCCGGCGGTGAAGGTAAACGCTATGTACTGGCCGAGCTTCGAGCGTTACGCGAAGCCGGTGCATTGCACCGCGTACCCGAAGTACTGGTGCGCAGCGCGTTCAAATTGCTCGGCTACCGGCTGGGCCATCTGGAGCGCCAGCTCCCCCTCGCCCTCAAGCGGCGCATCAGCATGTTCCCCGGTTATTGGAGGTGAGCATCATGACCTACAGGAAGACCCCTTTGATGAAACGAACCTTGCTCGTCCTGGCCATGATGGCATTGGCCGCCTGCAATACGCCCGCGCGGATCGTCGCGCCCGATGGCAAGACGGTGGACGAGGGCAAGCAGGCCCTCGATCGCATGGCCCAACTGCCACCGGCGGTGGAGCGGATCCGCATCGGCGACCAGTTGCGGATTGTCCGCGATGCCGGGGAAATGCCAACCCTGTCGGCGTTCAACGTCAGCACGATTTACGAACTGACGCTGTACACCGTGCAGAACGACGGCAAGATCAACTATCCCTTCCTGGGGCCGATCCAGGTGGCGCGGCGCACGCCGGCGGAAGTCGCCGCCGAGCTGAGCCAGAAACTCGCACCGGTGTATCGCGAGCCTCGGGTGACGGTGAACATCAACCAGGCGCCGGGCAACACGGTGATCGTCGGCGGCGCGGTATTAAACCCGTCGGCTATCTCCATCGCCACGGCCCCGACCATGGAGCAGGCGATTCTCGGTGCCGGCGGCGTGAGCTCGGTGGGCAACGCGAGCATGGTCGCCCTGCTGCGTGAAGATGGCCAAGGCGTCTACCACGCCTACTTCCTCGATTTCAGCCAGTACCTGAAGAACGGCGCACTGGGCCGCAAGCCCGTGGCGCTGCAACGCGGTGACGTGGTGTTTGTACCCAAGTCCAACGTCGGCGAACGGATCCAAGGCGTGGACACTTACCTGAACCAGCTGATTCCCTTCACCAAATCCATTGGTGTGGGCTACAGCTACACCACGAACCACTAAAGGAGCGACATCCCATGATCGAGATCCGTTCTTTTCGTGATCTTCTGCGTCTGTTCTTCATCTTCAAGCACGAGTTCAAACTGGCGGCGATTGCCGCGCTGGTGATCATTTTGCTGGGGGCGTTCCTGCTGCCGGCCAAGTATGAATCCACCGCGCGATTGCTGGTAAAACCAGGGCGTGACTCGACGATGCCGATCGAGGTCGACAACCGTCAGCCAATCGTCATGCCGAGCACCCAGCGCGACCCGATTGTCGACGAAGAGCGCCTGCTGACCGGCCGCCCTATCGTGCGTGCAGTGGCCGAGCATTACCTCGACGTGATGGACAAGATGCAGCCGCCGGAAGGCGTGTGGAAGCGCACCAAGTGGTACGTCAAGAAAGGCATCAGTGCCGTATTTGACGGTGTGCGAGTGGTGCTGGAAACCGTTGGCATCGTCGAAGAAACCACCCCGGTGGAACGCCTGGCGAAAAGCCTGGAGAAAAACTTCGAAGTGACCCACGCCATCGGCTCTACGGTGATGGACATCAGCTTCCGCTGGGATGACCCGCAAATCGCCCAGGCGGTGGTCAAGGATTGGGTCGAGACCTACATCGACGAGCGCACCCAGGCGTTGGGCCGCAAGAGCCTGTATGCGTTCTATGAAGGCCAGGTGTCTTCCAGCGCTGCGCAGATCAAGAGCTACAAGGAGCAGATCCTCGCGCACTTGAACGACATCGGCGCCTCGAGCATCACCGATCGCCTGGAAGACTTGTCCGAGCGGATCAACGTGCTGCGTGGCGAGGTGTTCAACTCCACTCGGCTGATCGCTTCCTCCGACGTGGCGTTGCAGAGCACCCGTGACCAACTCAAGGGCCAGCCCAAAGAGGTGACCACGGTTCGCCAGATCGCGTTGAACCCGCAGCAACAAGACTTGCGTCGCCTGCTGAACCAGAAGCTCCTGGAAAAAGCCGACATGATGCGTACCTATACGGATAACGCGCCGCCGGTCAAAGCCCTGGACGCTTCGATCCGTGCCATGCAGGCCCAGGTCGCCGGTGAAAGCGACACGGTGCAAAGCTCCGAGAACCGCGCGCCGAACACCCTGGAAATCCACCTGCAACGGGTACTGCTGGATGAGACCAGCCGCAACCAGTCGCTGCGTACACAGTTGGTGCAACAGCAGAAGCAACTGACTGAACTGGAAGCCCAGCGCAAGGACGCCCTGGCCATCGAGCCGGAACTGGCGCGCCTGGCCCGTGAGTTGAACGGCACCGAGAAAAACTACGCGCTGTATGTCGACAGCCTGGAAAAATCGCGGATCGACCGTGAACTGGACAAGAGCCAGATCAGTAACATCGCGGTGATCGAAGAAGCTACCCTGAACCCTGGGCGCGTCTTCCCGAAAACCCTGCTGATGCTGTTGCTGGCGATCCCGTTCTCCATCGTGGTCGGCTTGCTGGTGATCTACCTGTGCTACCTGCTGGATCAACGGATCCACGACGGCGGCCTGGTGGAAGGCAAATTCGGCCTGCCGCTGTGGACCACGCTGCCGGAGTTGGACACCAGCACCGCGCAAAGCACCAACGCCTTCAACGCGAGCATCTATCGCCTGTATGGGTTGCTGCCGCTGGAGCGTATTGCCGAACAGGGCCTGACCCTGGGGCTGACCTCGGCACGGCACGGTGAAGGCGTGAGCTTTATCGTCGAGCAGTTGCGCCAGTTGCTGGAAGAGAACGGCGTGCGGGTGCGGATCGGCGGGGTTGAGCCGGCGATTCCGGGCCAGGTGGTACTGCTGGATGCTTCGGCGCTGCTGGACAATCGTGATGCGTTCATCAACCTGCGCCGTGCCGACCTGATTGCGCTGGTAGTGGAAGCGCAAAAAAGCACGGTACCGGTGGTGGAACACGCACTGTCGATCCTCACCACGGCGTTCGGCAAGGTCGATGGCATTATCATCAACCGCCGCAAGTTCGAGGTACCGGTCAAGGTGCTGAAAACCATCGCCAAATACCGGGGTTCGTTCTGATGCGCATCGCCCTGCTCGCTCCCCTGCCGCCGGAAAAGAACGGGATCGCCGACTACGCGAACCACTTCAAGACGGCACTGGAGCAACTGGGCGTCGAGGTGGCTACGCCCTTGACGGGCGTGGTCGGCAGCACGGCGGCGATCAAGCAAGCCATTGCCGGTTTCGACTGGCAGGGTGTTGACCTGGTCCACGCGGAGCTGGGCGGTGGGCGGCTGGGGGAGTTCCTGGCCCTGCGCGAATTGCGCAAGGCCTACCCCGCCCTGCCGTTGACCGCCACGGTGCATGACCCGGAACGCATGGTCTGGCGGCGCGAGCAATTGCCCTTTCCGCTGAACCTGCTGGAATCCTTGCCCAGCCCATTGCCCCAGGCGGCAGTGGTGCTGGCCGATCCCTTGACCCTGCGCGAAGAACGTCACGTCGCCCAGGGCCTGACCCGGCTGGTGACCCTCACCCGCCTGGGCGCCGACTGCCTGACGGCGCGCATGCAATTGCCCGCCGGCAAGGTGGCGGTGATCAACCACGCCAACCTGGATATCCCGCCGGTGGCCTTGCCGCCGCTGGACACGCTGCACCTGTTGTATTTCGGTTTTATCTACCGTGGCAAAGGCATCGAAGACCTGTTGCAGGCCCTGGCCGCCGCCTTCGAAAAAGCCCCCGAATTGCGTGACCGTGTGCGCCTGACCCTGGCCGGTGGCACTGCCGCCGAAATGGCGTTTGGCACAGGCGGCAATTACCTGGAGCAGTTGAACAGCCAGATTGCCGAACTCGGCCTGGCAGGCTCCATCGACTGGCGGCTGAATTTGCCGGCCAGCGAGATCCCGCAGACGATCCAGGCGCACCATGTGATGGTGCTGCCGTATCGCGAATCGAAAAAGCTCGGCCTGCTGGGCCGCCAGCGCGGCACCAGCGGCGCATTGTCCTGGGCTGCCGCCTGCGGGCGCGGCGCGATCACCTCCGATGCCAGGGCGTTTGCCGAGGAAGTCGCCAGCGGCAATGGCGCCATCTATCCACAAGGCGATGTAGCCGCCTTGAGCGAACAACTGCTGCGGCTCGCACGCAACCCGCACATGGCCACGGACTGGGCCGCACGCGCCGCCGCCATAGGCCGCGAACGGTTGTGGCCAGTGACCGCGCAGAAGTTCGCGAGCCTGTTTGAGCAAACCGTTGCAGGAGGCAACCATGGCGCGTAAACGGACTTACCTCGCTACCCTCGCAGTCGTCGCTGCGCTGGGTTTGACCGCCTTTCTCTGGGGCCGCCCGGCCGATGCCGAGAGCCATGTGCTCAAGGGCAGCAAAGAGGTCGTGTGGAAGGACTTCCTGGGGGTGAACGCGCAGTTCCTGTGGTTCAGCCCCGAGCGTTATCAGAAGCAGATCGACCGCCTCAAGGCCCTGGGCCTGGAGTGGGTGCGCCTGGACCTGCACTGGGACCAGCTGGAAACCGCCGAGAACCAGTACAACGTCGCGACCCTCGACGAACTGGTGAACAAGCTGCAGCAGAACCAGATCAAGTCGGTGTTCTACCTGGTGGGCTCGGCGAAGTTCGCCACCACCGCGCCCGCCTCCTCGCCGTACCAGGACCAGTTCCCGCCCAAGGACCCGAATATCTTCGCCAACCGCATGGCATTGCTGGAACAGCGTTACCCCAGCGTAGATGCGTGGCAGGTGTGGAACGAACCGAACCTGCTGGGGTTCTGGCGCCCCGCCGCCGACCCGGCCGGCTATGCGAACCTGTTGCAAGTCACCGCCGCCGCGTTGCGGGTGGTGAACCCGAACAAACCGGTGGTGGCCGCCGGCATGGCATTCTTCAGCGAAATGCCCAACGGCCAGAACATGCTCGACGGGCTGCTGCAACGGGGCGTGCCGAGCCTGAATACCATCATGTCCTATCACCCCTACACCCAATTGCCCGAAGGCAACACGCCGTCGAACCTCGACTTTGTCGAAAAAACCAGCGCCCTCAACCAGAAGCTGCGGGCGGCCGGGGTGAATACCCTGTGGAGCACCGAGTGGGGCTGGTCGACCTACAAAGGCCCGAAAGAGGTGCAGGACTTCATCACCACCCAGGGCCAGGCCGACTACATCGTGCGCCGCGTCGCGCTGATGAGCGCGCTGGATTTCGACAAGATCTTCCTGTTCACCCTGAGCGACCTGGACCAGCGCGCCAGCGTGCGCGACCAGAGTTATGGCTTGCTCGACATCGACGCCAACCCCAAGCCGTCGTACACCGCGCTGCAGAATTTCCTGCAGGTGAGCGGGCCCAAATTGACCCCCGGCGACCCACCCACCGCCGATCAGTTGCCCGATGGCCTGTTCAGCATCGGCTGGTCCCGTGCCGACGGGCGCAAAGTGTGGTTTTTCTGGTCGGCCCGTGGCGGCAGCGCGCACTTGCCGGGCATGACCACCGCCACTTTGTATGACCCGTTGCGCGGCACCGAAACACCCTTGAGTGGCACCAATGGACTGGACGTACCGGTCAAGCCGAACCTGCAAATTCTGTTATGGGATTGAAGCCACCCATGCGCATCCTCTGGATCCTGCCCTACTCGCCTTGGCCCGCTACCAGCGGCGGCAAGACGCGCCAGTTTCATTTGCTGCGCAGCCTGGCTGCGCGCGGGCATCGGATCACCTTGCTGCTGCATGACAAACATGCGGTATCGCTGACGGATCGCCAGGTGCTGGAAGCCTTTCTGGAACAGGTGATCATCCTCCCCCGCCGCCCGCTGCGCAGCCTGAAGACCCTGCTGGCCGGGCTGTTTGCGCCGTACCCGTTGCTGGCCAGTGTGAATGGCCTGTCGGGTGAACTGCAGGACACCTTCGAGCTCTTGCTGACCGAGCATTGGGACGTGGTGCAGATCGAACATACCTACACCTTCCAGCCTTACGAAGCTGCATTGGCCCGTCGCTCCCAGCCGTTTGTGCTGACCGAACACAATGTCGAATCGTCCCTCGGCGCCGCGACTTACGACCGCCTGCCCGGCTGGGCGTTGCCGTTCATACGCTACGATCAATGGCGCTACGGCCGCTGGGAACACCGGGTGATGCGCCAGGCCGCGCAAGTGGTCGCCGTGACCGACGCCGACGCCCAGACCCTGGCGCAGATTGCCGGCAAGCCGGTACCGGTGGTGGTCAACGGGGTGGATTGCGCGCACTTCGCTGCTGCCCGACCCGACCCGACGACCCGCCGCGTGCTGTTTCTGGGCAACTACGAATACGCGCCCAACGTCGATGCCATCGAGTGGGCACTGGATGAGATCCTGCCGAAAGTGTGGGCCCGCTGCCCCGACGCACGCATGAGCGTCTGCGGTTTCGGCATGCCGGAAAGCTGGCGCGAACGCTGGCAGGACGGACGCATCGAATGGCAGGGCTTTGTCCCCAACCTGCTGGCCCTGCAATCGAGTTGCTCGGTGTTTCTGGCACCGTTGCGCCATGGCGGCGGCTCCAAGCTCAAGGTGCTTGAAGCCCTGGCCGCCGGCCTGCCGCTGGCGAGTACCGACCAGGGCGTGTCCGGCCTGGACCTGGTGGAAGGCCTGGATTACCTCGGCGGCCAGACCGCTGAAAGCCTGGCCGACGCCGTGGTGCGCCTGTTGCAACAGCCTGAAGTCGCTGCTCCCATGGGCGAAGCCGGTCGCGCTTATGTGCGCCGTGCCCATGACTGGAGCGTCGCCGCCAGCCAGCTGGAGCAGGTGTACGCGCAACTGTCGCCCCAGAGCCAAAAGGAGCCGGCATGCGCATAGGCCTCGATTACCGCACCGTCGGCACCTCGCCGCAATCAGGCATCAGTCGCCAGGTGTACGCCCTGGAAGATGCCCTGCGCACCCTGCCCGGCATCGAGCTCGAACGCTTCAGCGTCGCGCCGCTGGGGGATGAGCTGCGCCTGAACGTGCATTGCCCGGACTGGGGCTGCGCCAAGACCGCCATGCACCAGCCGCACCAGCGCCTGCGTTTCGAGGCGGGCTACCTGCCCAAGGCGCTGCGCAATGAGCACATCGATGTGTACATAAGCACCTTCAATATGGGCCTGCCGCTGCCGCCCAAACCCCAGGGCCTGCGCACCGTGGTGCTGCTGCATGACCTGTTTCAGATCACCCTGGACAACTATCACGCCAACCGCCTGAAGGCGCTGATCTACAAGGCCAGTGATCGGCTGTCGATCACCTATGCGGTGCACACGGCAGACCGGGTGTGGACGCCTTCGCAGTACAGTGCCGACGAAACCGCGCGGCTGTTTCCCAAGGCGGCAGGCAAGATTCGCGTGTTGCCCAACCAGGTGGTCGGTTTTGTCGGACTGCCGGCGGACCTCTCGGCCCGGCAACTGCCCGAGCGCTACTGGCTGCTGGTGGGTACCCGGGAATTGCGCAAGAACGTGCCGTTCCTGGTGGACGCCTGGCAGCAAGCGCGCAGCCAGTCGCCGAGCGTGCCGGAACTGGTGCTGGTGGGCAGCCTGGAGCATTTGCCCGAAGCACAACGCAACTACCCGGGGATACGCGCCTTGAGCGGCGTATCCGACGCTGAATTGCACGGGCTCTACCGCAAGGCCTTGCGCCTGTGGCAGCCTTCCTACGCGGAAGGCTTTGGCTTGCCGGTAATCGAAGCCCTGAGCGTCGGCACTCCGGTGGCGGTGGCCAGCGGTACCTCGCTGGACGAAATCACCCCGCCGCTGGCACCGCGGTTTTCACCCACGGACGGCGCGGCGCTGGTGCAATTGATGCTGCACCTGGCCGACCAACCCGTCGAACAACCACCTGAACAGTTACGCAGCTGGGCCGAACGCTTCAACCACCAGGCCTACCGTCGGCGCCTGGCCGAACTGATCGAGGAATTGAATTGAGAATCTCACTGGGTAGCCTCGTCGCCATCGTCTTCGGCCTGCTGTTTGGTGGGTTGATCCTGTTTCTTTCCCCGGTCAAGGCCGTGCTGGCAGTGATCGGCCTGGCCGCTGCCGTGACGATTCTGCGGTTCCCGTTCTGGGGACTGCTGCTGTTCGCCCTGGTGGCGACGTTCATGCCCTACTCCACCCTCAACCTGGGGATTCGCAGTACGGTCAGTGAGGCGCTGATCGCCCTGACTTGGGCGGCGGTGATCTGGCACGGTTTCCTCTCGCGCCTGCCGGCCGCCCCACCGCTGTCGCGGCGCCCTACCGACCGCATGTTGATGTGGCTGATGATCTTCACAGTGGTGCCGTTTATCGTCGGCCAGGTCAGCATCACCGCCGAGGCCAGCGGCGTGGCGAACTGGTTGCGTTGGCTGCTGAACCTGTCGGTGCTGTTCCTCGCCGCCAAGCTGCTGGTTGAACAGAAGAACCGCGAAGCCCTGGTGATCGCCTTGTTGCTGGGCACACTGGCGATGCTGGTGATGTCCATCGGCGTATTTATCCGCTCGCGCTCGGCCTCGGGCATGTTGCCGATCCTGACCCTGATGAACTACGGCAGCCTCGACACCCTGTCCCTGGGCCTGGGTGCCATGGCCTCGCGGATGGGTTCGCCATGGATGCACCCGAATGCCACCGGCGGGATCATGGCGCTGCTGCTGCCATTGGCGTTCTGCTACGGCATCACCAACACCGGCTGGAAACGCGGTCTCGGCCTGGGCGTTGCCTGCCTGGGTGCGGCGGCCCTGCTGTTGGCCAGCAGCCGGGGGGCGATGGTCAGCCTGGCGCTGGTGCTGATCTGGATGGCGTCGCGGCGGGTGCCGTACACCGGGCGTTTGCTGATGATCGGCGTGGCGTTGGCGGCGGCGCTGGTAGTGTCGTATCCACCGCTGCAGGAACGCCTGGCGACGATCTTTTCGGCGCAGAACGCGAGTACGGAAGTGCGCTTTGACGAATACCGCATGTTCCCCCAGGCCGTGGCCAGTTACCCGCTGGGCATTGGCTTCAAGGTTGACCCTCCAGTGCCGGGTACGCACCTGCTGGGGATTTCCAACCTGTGGCTGAATTTCGTCTACAAGACCGGGGTGATCAGCATGCTGCTGTTTATCGCAGTGACCTGGCGCTGGTGGCGCGAGTCCCGTCCGGAAATCGGCCCGATCCGCCTGACCAAGGACAATGCGATCTGGCTGGGCAGCACGGCGGGGATTCTGTCGGCGCTGGTCAGCGGCTTTTTCGACCACTACTTCAGCTTCGCCCTGGTGATGATTGCGCTGTTCTGGCTGATGGTGGGGATCAACGTGCTGGAGGCGCGGCGGCTGTTTCCGGCGCGTCTGCCAAAGGTCAAGACCGTGGCGCATCGCAAGCCTGTGTTCAATAGCGTCGGGCCCTAGGCATGCTCGGATCGGCGTTCTGGTTGACCCTGGCAACCTTGCTGGGGCTGTGCCTCGGGTTTGCCCGTGAGTGGTTGCTGGTGGCGGCGTGGGGTGCGGGCGAGCGCAGCGATGCGTTCCTGATCGCGCTGTTCTTGCCCGAAGCGTTGCGCATGTCCCTGGCCGGGGGTGTGCTGAGTGCCGCCGCCCTGCCGCTGTACCTGCAACGCAAGGACGGCGAGCGCCTGGACTGGCTGGCGGTGTTGTTCCCGGCGCTGTTGCTGATCGCCCTGGTGACCAGCCTGCTGCTGACGTTGCTGGCGCCATGGCTGGTGCAACTGCTCGGCCCGGGGCTGGCGGCGACGGCCACCAGCCTCGCCAGCAGCAACTTGCAGATTCTCGCCTGGAGTGTGCCGGGGCTGATGCTGCATGCGCTGTTCAGTATTCCGCTGCAGGCCAGCGAGCGCTTTGTGGTCGCGGGGCTCGGTTCGTTGCTGTTCAACCTGCCGCCGGTGACCTACCTCGCCCTCGCCGGTACCGCCACGCAACCGCACTCGCTGGCGTTGGCCTGCCTCACCGGCAGCCTGCTGATGCCCCTGGCGCTGTTGCCGTCGATGCTGCGCCTGGGCTGGCGGCCGTGGCGGCTGCGGGCTTCGACATTGGAATTGCGCGAGCTGGGCGCTCGCATAGGCCCGCTGCTTTTAAGCAACGGTGCCAGCCAGGGTTTGGCGCTGATTGAACGGCTGGTGGCGTCCTTGCTGGGTGAAGGTGCGGTGACCTGGGTCAACCTGGCCCGCAAGCTGATGAACTTGCCGTTGATTGCCCTGATGAGCCTCAACCAGGTGCTGCTGGGCATGATGAGCCGGCGCCAGGGCGACGAGCGCCTGGCCCTGCTCAAGCGTGGCCTGGAAACCGCCAGCCTGCTGACCTTGCCCGCAGGCGTCGGCCTGGTGGCGGCGGCGCCGAGCCTGGTGGCGTTGCTGCTGCCCAAGCAGTCGGTGGATTCGCCGTTGCCGCTGTTGCTGGCCTGGTTTGCCGTGCCGCTGGTGTTCGGCGCCTGGAACGCCCTGCTGGCGCGTTATGCCTATGCCGCCGGCGACACCCGCCAGCCGCTGCGTTGCGAGTTGCTGGGCAGCCTGGTGAACGTGTTGCTGCTGGGTGTGCTGCCGTTTGTGTTTGGCCTGGCGGGTATCCCGCTGGCCGCCCTCGCCGGCGTGCTGTGCACGGCGTTGCTGCTGATGCAACGCCAGGCCTTGCTCGGCGCCCTGCCCTGGAAGGGGCACTGGTTGCTGAGTGGGCTGGTGATGGGCTTGGCGGCGTTGGTGTTGTTTCGGGTTCAAGGTATTTGGCTTCAGCTGGGGTTGAGCACCCTGGCGGGGGCCGTGGTGTTGCTGGGCATGGGCCTGTGGCTCAAGCCGTGGCGCAAGGCAGATTTATAGAGTGGGAGCAGTCAGGTGAAAAAACGCTGGATTCAAATGGATATTGCCAAGGGCATTGGCATCCTGATCATCGTGTTCGGGCACAGCTGGTTTGTCGCCAGTTCCCTGGACTTGCTGTACCCGCTGCTGGCGGTATTTATCCTGCCGTTGTTCTTCTTTCTCTCCGGGGTGTTCTTCAAGCCTGAACAACCCTTTGTCGAGATGGCGGTGCGCAAGGCCGATGCACTGCTCAAGCCGTTCTTCTTCACCATGCTGGTGTACATCCTGATCCGCGACCTGCTGCGCGGCCAGGCACTGCTGCCGGACATCGGCGGCGTGCTGTATGCCTCGGTGGACACCATTCCATGGCAGGCGCTGTGGTTCCTGCCGCACTTCTGGGTGGCGATTCTGTTCGGCTGGGTGATGTTGCGGCTGATGCAGCGCCTGGGCTTGTCGCTGGCCATGAGCTGCGTGGTGATCACCCTGCAATTGATGCTCGGGATCTGGACCCTGCCGTGGTTCTGGCAGGTGCCGGTGACCGTCGGCGGGCAGACCTGGACGATGCCGGGGCTGCCGTTCAGCATTGATGTGACGTTGATCAGCAGTACCTATTTTATCTTTGGTTACTTGCTGCGGGACGTGCTGCGTCGCCACCAGAGTTCGTTGCTGACGCTACTGGGCGCCATGGCGTTGTTTGCGGTGGTGTTCATCTACAGCTGGGACACCATGGACCTGGCACAGCGGCGTTACGACCACTGGCTGTGGACCAGTTTGCTGGCGGTGATCGGCGTATATGTATGCTGGGCCCTGGCCGGGGTGATGATGGTCTCGGGGCTGCTGACGCGGGCGATGACGTACATCGGGCAGTCGACGTTGATTCTGTTGATCTTCCACGGGGAAATTCAACACAAGACGGTGGACTTGATGGAACGGTTCGGGCTGCATCCGCTGCTGTCGGCGAGCATCGGGCTGGTGGTGGCGGTGGTGGTGCCGTTGATGATCGGCGAAGTGATCAAGCGGGTAGCGTTCCTGCGGTTTTTCTACTTCCCCTTCCCGATACGCAAGGCACCGGCGGTGGCCGGTGAAAAGCCTGGAGCTTGAGGCGTGATGTGGGAGCTGGCTTGCCTGCGATGGCATCACCGCGGTGTGCCTGAATTACCGAGGTGATGCTATCGCAGGCAAGCCAGCGCCTACAGAAAAACGCTCAATCATCCAGTGCCGGTTGTGGCGCTGGATGCTTGGTGTTTTTGCCCGCCTTGGCGCCAGGCTTGCCAGCTGCAGGGGCAGCCGGTTCCGGTTCGGCCGGGGCGGCAAGGTCCTTTTCAGCCTGGGGCATCTGATCAATCGCGCTGAAGAAATCCGCCAGGCTGAGGGTGTCGGGTGGCACGGTCTTCTCGAGTTTTTTCTCGCCGTCCTTGCCCACCAGGATCACCTTGGTACCACTGCCGGCGCCCAGCTTGAGTGCGCGGATCAGCGCGTTGGTTTCCGGCGGCGCGAGCTTCTTGTTGTCCTTCGCGTCCTTGGCGAACTTCTCGCCTTCAGCGCCGATGCTGCCAAAGGACACGGTGTACAGCACCATGTTGCGCTCTTCAAAGGACTGCTTGTTGGCAGGCTCGTCCAGCTGTTTCTTGAGGGTGGCCAACGTCGGGTTGCCGGAGTCGAGCTCCACCACCACCAACGGGCGGGACTTGCCCAGGTCCTGCTTGAGCGGATTGAGATCATCCGCGGCCAACAGCGGCCCCGTAAAAGCCATCAGGGTAGCCAGGGTCAGCGACCGGATGAGCATGCACACCTCCTTTGAATTCCATGCAGGGTTCTTGAGTTTCATGTCTGCGACAGTCAAATTCAAGGATGATTCCTACAACAACTTCAGAAAGCGTAGGTCAGGACGCCCGCGACGCAAGGCGTTTAGCCACCTTACGCCTCATTGTTTCTTTTGATTGCGGATGCTCACGACGGCCAATGCCGGGCAAATACCGGCGCTACGTTTGGGTGGGCATCCACCTGCGCCAGCACCCGGGCAAACTCAGGCCGCGACTGGTGCAGCGCGTCCCGCCCGCCTGCCCAACGCGACACCGCCGCAGCCATGATCGCCAGTGCATTCGGAACCTGCGCCGGGGTGGACAGTTGCTCGGCAAATTGATCGGCAAACACTTCCCAGGCCCCATGCAGGCGGCGACGGGTGCCGCTGATCAGCTGTTCATGCTGCTGCGCATCGGGGCTGTCGGTCCAGCGTTCCGGATAGTCGATGATGCCAATCGCCGAGTAACAGTTGGCGGCGATGTACACCAGGCCGCGAATGACTTGGGCGGGCTCCTCGGGCAGCAGCTCTGAGGCGGGAAACTGCAGGCCCAGGTGAATCAGGATCGCCGCGCTTTCCGTCAACACGCTGCCATTGGGCAGTTTCAGGGTGGGGATTTGCTTGAGCGGGTTGATCCGCGCCAACGCCTCGTTGCCCACGCGGTCTTCCCAGGAGCAGGCGTCGACCTGGCACCACTCGACACCGCAACGCTGCAGGGCAATTTCGATGATGCACGAGCCGGTGCCTTGGGTTCCGTAAAGGGTGTACACAGTGCCAAGCCTCCTGACAGTGGATTGAGGTGTTAGGCTAGGCCGTTCATTCGTTCAACGGGAAGCCATCATGCACAGCAAACGCGTCACGATCGAAGACTGGGACGGCGACGGCGCCATCCGCCTGCCAGACGAAGCCTTGCAGGAACTGGGGCTGGATGTGGGCGACACGCTGTACATCGTCGAGACCTATGTGGGCACGCAAAAAGGCTTTGTGCTGTCGACCACGCCGAAAATTGCCGACCGGATGGATGAGTTAGTGGAAGAGCTGAGCCATAAGCCCTAGCGAGCCAGCCTGGCTTGCAACCCCGCCTTCACCTGTGGCCATTCCGGATCAATGATGCTGAAGCGCACCGAGTTGCGCTTGCGGCCATCGGGCATGATGCGCTCGTGGCGCACGATCCCTTCCTGTACCGCGCCGAGGCGCAGGATCGCGGCCCGGGATTTTTCGTTGAGTTCATCGGTGGTGAACTGCACCCGCACGCACTCCATCACTTCAAACGCGTGGGTCAGCAGCAACAGCTTGGCCTCGGTGTTGACCCCGGATTTCTGCACCGACTGGCTGATAAACGTGTGGCCGATCTCCAGCTTGCGATTGACCCGGTCGACCTTCCAGAACCGGGTGCTGCCCACCACTTCACCGGTGTCGCGGCGCACGATGACAAACGGCATCACGGTGCCTGCCTCACGCCCGGCCAGGGCAATGTCCACGTACTTTTCGACGGTGTCGGGCCCCGGCACGTTGGTCACCTTGAGGTTCCACAACTGCCCGTCGGCAGCAGCCTGTACCAGGGCGGTGGCGTGTTCGCGTTGCAGGGGCCGGAGTTCGACCGTGGTGCCGGTCAGGGTGATTTCAGTCATGGGAGGGCTGCGCTGTCTGGTGGTCGTCAGTGGCCAAGATTGCAGGCTCTCGCCACCTCAAGGCAAGCCGTTTTAGAACAAGCCCATCTGGCCGCCCACCAGGGTGCCGAAGTCATCGTTTACAAACGGCAGGATCGCGTCCGCCACCGGTTGCAGTTGCCGGGTGACGTAGTGGTCGTAGTCGATCGGCGCCTGGCGCACTTCCAGCGGTTCGGGGCCATTGACGCTGATCACGTAGCTGATCCAGCCACCGTTCTGGTACTGGCGCGGGCGACCCTGGCGGTCGTTGTATTCGTCGGCCAGCCGCGCGGCGCGCACGTGGGGCGGTACGTTGCGCTCGTAGTCACCCAGTTGCCGGCGCAGGCGCTTGCGGTAGATCAGCAGGTCGTCGAGCTCGCCGCTCAAGGTGCGACGTACGTAGTCGCGCACATAATCCTGGTGGGGCTGGCGGTGGAAGATGCGCTGGTAGAGTTCCTGCTGGAATTGCCGGGCCAGGGGCGACCAGTCGCTGCGTACGGTTTCCAGGCCCTTGTAGACCATTTCTTCGCTGCCGTCGGCACGGGTGACCAGCCCGGCGTAGCGCTTTTTGCTGCCCTCTTCCGCACCACGAATGGTCGGCATCAGGAAGCGGCTGAAGTGGGTTTCGTATTGCAGTTCCAGGGCGCTTTGCAGGCCGAACTCATTCTGCAGGCGCTCGCGCCACCAGGTGTTGACGTGCTGCACCAGGTCCAGGCCGATGCGCGTCGCGTCTTCCTGGGAATGGGGGCTGCCGAGCCAGACAAAAGTCGAGTCGGTATCGCCATAGATCACCTCATAACCCCGGGCTTCGACCAGCTCGCGGGTCTGGCGCATGATCTGGTGGCCGCGCAGGGTGATGGACGATGCCAGTCGCGTGTCGAAGAAGCGGCAACCACTGGATCCGAGTACGCCGTAGAAGGCGTTCATGATGATCTTCAGCGCTTGGGACAGCGGCGCGTTGTGTTCGCGCTTGGCCACTTCGCGGCCCTCGGAAACCCGCGCGACAATCGACGGCAGGCAATGCCGGGTGCGGGAAAACCGCGCACCGCGAAAGCCTTCCACCGACTCGCTGTCTTCGGGGTGACGCAGGCCTTCGATCAGGCCCACCGGGTCGATCAGAAAGCTGCGGATGATCGACGGGTAGAGGCTTTTGTAGTCAAGCACCAGCACCGACTCGTAGAGGCCCGGGCGCGAATCCATGACAAACCCGCCGGGGCTGGCCTGGGGTGGTTTGTCTCCCAGGTTCGGCGCGACGAAACCCTGGCGGTGCATCAGCGGCATGTACAGGTGCGTGAACGCTGCCACCGAACCGCCGTTGCGGTCTGCCGGCAAGCCGGTGACGCTGGCTCGTTCGAGGAGGAATTTCAGCAGCTCGGTCTTCTCGAAAATCCGCGTGACCAGCTCGCAGTCCTTGAGGTTGTAGCGTGCCAGCGCGGGCTTGTCCTCGGCGAACATGCGGTTGATTTCGTCCATGCGCTGGTACGGCGTGGAGATCGATTTACCTTCACCGAGCAAGGTCTGGGCGACGTTTTCCAGGCTGAAGGATTCGAAACTCCAGGTGGCCGAGCGCAAGGCTTCGATGCCATCGATGATCAACCGCCCGGCCGCTGCCGCGAAGTAGTGATTGCGGCTGCCGTGCTCGCGCCAGCCCATGGCATCGCCGCCACGGCCCAGCAGCAGCGGCACGTTCAGGCGTTGCGCATGTTCGTGCAGCACGCGCAGGTCGAACTGCACCAGGTTCCAGCCGATGATCGCGTCGGGGTCATGGGTGGCGAGCCACACATTCAGGCGTTCGAGGAGTTCGGCGCGGGTGTCGCAATAGTCGAGCTTGAAGTCCACCGCATCGGTGTTGTTGGGCGGGCCGAGCATGTACACCTGGCGCTCGCCGCAACCTTCCAGGGCGATGGAATACAGGTCGCCCTGGGCGGTGGTCTCGATGTCCAGCGACACCAGCTTGAGGGGCGGGCGGTAATCCGGCGCGGGTTTCATCTGCGCCTCCACCAGCATGCCGCCCTCGCCCGCTTTGCCGCCGAACAACACCGGCGCGGTGATGAAGCGCTCCATCATGTAGCGATCGGGCGGGCGCACATCGCCTTCGTAGACGTCGATGCCGGCTCGACGCAGGCGCTTTTCCAGGTCCATCAATTGGCGATGCTGTTGGGTGTAGAGGCCCAGCACCGGGCGATGGTGGAAGTCGCAGAGCGCCAGGTCACGCAACTCGATACCGCGCTCGCCCTTGAGCTGCAGCTCGGCGGGCTTGCGATGGGCTTGCGGGATGAACATCACGGAGGTCTGCACCGGCAAGCGCACGAACCTGGGGCCTTGATCGGTAGCCAGCCAAAAGCTGACCTCCGTGCCCGCCGGGGTGTCGCGCCAATGCCGGGTCAGGACAAACCCCTGCTGTAAATCCACCTTGCCACACCTCAAGAATCACTTTCAGGGCGTGATTCTACTCGGCCTGTGCCACGGCGCGGCGATTTAACCGAAATGGCCTACGTATACGGAGAGTAATCTCACAAACTTGTTGCAGAACATTAATGACAATTACTATCATTCGCACCGGAGTCGTATCCGCGCAGCGAGGACGCGCAACGTTGTTGCCCTTTTCCTCACATTGACGGTTCGCCGTCAGGATCGACCATGCCCACTTCCACCCGTTTGGCTGTGCCGTTTCGCCCTACCCTGCTCGCCCTTTGCTGCTCCCTGAGCCTCGCCGCTCACGCCGCCACTCCAGAAACCCCGCAGGATGCGAACAACAGTCAGGACGGCAAGGCTCTGGAACTGGGCGCTACCACCATCAGCGCCGACGCGGCCACGCCCAACGCCCTGCCCCCGGTGTACGCCGGCGGCCAGGTCGCCCGCGGCGGGCAACTGGGGGTGCTGGGCAACCAGGACATCATGGACGTGCCCTTCAGCATGTCTTCCTATACCGAAAAATTGATCCGTGACCAGCAGGCCGAGAACGTCGGCGATGTGCTGCTCAACGATTCGTCCGTGCGCCAGGCGTCGGGGTACGCGAACCAGGCCCAGGCCTTTGTGATCCGTGGCCTGCCGCTGAACGGCGATGACATTTCGTTCAACGGTCTGTACGGCATCCTGCCGCGCCAGATCATGTCCACCGACGCCCTGGAGCGGGTTGAAGTGTTCAAGGGCCCCAACGCCTTTATCAATGGCGTGACGCCCGGCGGTTCCGGGATTGGCGGCGGCGTGAACCTGCAACCCAAGCGCGCCGATGATGTGCCGTTGCGGCGTTTCAGCACCGACATCAGCAGCGATGGCCGGGTCGGCGAGCACCTGGATATCGGGCAACGTTTTGGCGAGGACAATCGTTTTGGCGCACGGGTGAATATTTCCCAGCGCGAAGGCGACACCGGGATCGATGACGAGAGCCAGCGTTCGAAGCTGTTTGCGGTTGGCCTGGACTATCGCGGTGATGCGCTGCGTTTGTCGGGAGACTTTGTCTACTCGAAACAGCAGATCAATGGCGGGCGCAACACCGTGTTGCTCGGCCAGAACCTGACCCATATCCCCAACGCGCCTTCGGCCGACACCAACTACGCGCCGAGCTGGGGCACCAGCAGCCTGGAAGACACTTTCGGCATGTTGCGCGCCGAGTACGACCTGAATGACAACTGGACCGCCTACATCGCAGGCGGCGCCAAGCACACCAACGAGATTGGCCGTTACTCCTCGGTCACGTTGAATGACACCCTGGGCAATGCCACCGTCAGCGGCTCGCGCATCGCCCACCAGGAAGACAACACCAGCCTGATGGCGGGCTTGAATGGCAAGTTCCAGACCGGCGCTGTCAGCCACAAACTGAACTTCGGGTTGACCGGGATCTGGGCCCAGACGCGCAACGCCTATGACTTCGACCTCAACGGCCACGCCAGCAATATCTATAACCCGGTGGACGTTGCCGAACCGGTCAAGGGCAGTTTCGTCGGCGGCGACCTGAACGATCCGGGCATCACCGCCAAGACCTTCGCCCGCAGTGCAGCGGTCTCGGACACCCTGGGCTTTATGGATGATCGCTTGCTGGTGACCGCCGGGTTGCGCCGCCAGGAACTGGTGGTCCAAGGGTATGCCTACGGGTCGGGCCCACGTAACGCCAATTACGACAAGTCGATCACCACACCGGTGTACGGCTTGGTGTTCAAGCCGTGGGACCACGTGTCGTTCTATGCCAACCATATCGAAGGCTTGGCCCAGGGCCCGACCGCACCTCAGAACGCCGGCACCGCGCCCATCACCAATGCCGGCCAGGCCTATGCCCCGGCGCGCTCGAAACAGACCGAAGCCGGGGTCAAGCTCGACATGGGTACCTATGGCGCAACCCTGGGTGTGTATCGCATCGAGCAACCAACTGACGGTTACTCACAACTCAGCGCCGACGGCTTGAGCGCCACCTATGTTCGCCAGGGCGAGCAAGTCAACAAAGGCGTTGAGCTCAACGTGTTCGGTGAACCGATCGCCGGCCTGCGCCTGCTGGGCGGCGCAACCATCATCCACACCGAAGTCCACGGCACCCAGAACGGCGCCAACGACGGCAACCGCGCCATCGGCGTACCGACCTTCCAACTGAATGCCGGCGTGGACTGGGATGTACCAGGCCTGCAAGGCGTGACAGTCAACGGACGGATGCTGCGCACCGGCGGCCAATATGCCGACGCGGCCAACAACCTCAGCCTGCCCGCCTGGAACCGCTTCGACGTGGGCGCCCGCTACACCTTCAAGGTGGACCAGCGAGACGTCACCCTCGGCGCCACTGTGGAGAACGTCGCCAATACCAAGTACTGGGAATCGGCACTCGGCGGCTACCTGACCCAAGGTGACCCGCGCGTGGCCAAGCTGTCGGCCAGTATCGACTTCTAACCCTAGTCAATGTAGGAGCTGGCTTGCCTGCGATGCAGGCACCGCGGTGTGTCAGATGCACCTCGGTGATGCTATCGCAGGCAAGCCAGCTCCTACAGAAAGCAGATCTGCCTGCACCCGGGTTGTTTGCCGGACATTGGACAGCCGAACGCCAACTGCGTAGTTTCCCAACCACTGCGCACAAGGACCCCGGCATGTCCCCCGACCTCACTTCCATCGAGCTGTTCCTCAAGGCGGTCAAGCTGGGCAACCTGTCCCGGGCGGCCGAGCAATCCCATCTCTCCCTCTCTGCCGCCAGCCGACGCCTGTCGCTGCTGGAGCAGCACTTCAAGGTCGCCCTGCTGACCCGCACCTCCACCGGCGTTTCACCGACGGCAGCCGGGGAAGTATTGGCCCAGCATGCACAATCGATCCTGCGGGCCGTGGACGGCATGCACGCCGATCTCGCCGATTACGCCAAGGGCGCCACCGGCCGGGTTTGCCTGTACGCCAACAGTTCGGCGATGAGCCAGGAACTGCCGCGCCAACTGACCCAGTGGAACACCTTGCACCCGGGCATCCGCCTGGATATTCGCGAGGAGCGCAGCCGGGAGATCCTCCAGGCCGTGCGCGAGGGCGTGGCGGATGTCGGCATCGTCACCACCCGCCCCAGCGAAGAGCTGCGGTTCGAGCCCTACTGCCAGGACCGCCTGTGCCTGCTCGTGCCCAATGACCACCCACTGAAAATGCGCCATGCGCGCTTCGAGGATTTGCTCGGCTATGACTTCGTCGGGCTGGAGGACAACGCCGCCATCACCCCGTTGATTACCGAGGCCGCCGCGGCGATCGGCATGCCGTTGCGGCTGCGGGTGCAGGTGCGCAGTTTCGAAGCAGTGTGCCGCTTGATCGCCGCCGGCCAGGGTGTGGGCGTGTTGCCACAGGGCGCGGTGCAGATCTTCCGCAAGGAGATGGCCTTGCGCTTTATCGAAATCGACGACAGCTGGGCCGACCGGCAGATGTACCTGTGCATGCGCAAGGAACAGCCGTCACTGACGAGCCTGGCACTGTTCGACTACCTGAGCGCCAACCCTGCGTAAACCTTTGGCCTTCGAATTTTGCGAAGGCCGATTTCACAATTAGCAATTCCCCTGTTGTCACAGCTGTGCCAAGAATGCCCCCGCCAGACCTTCCTATAAAAACAAGACAGGAGACACGGCGTGTCCCAATCCCACACCCGCCCCACCCACCGCATCGCCGTGATTCCCGGCGACGGCATCGGCCGCGAAGTGGTGCCCGAAGGCCTGCGGGTACTGGACGCTGTCAGCCGGCGCTTCGGTATTCACTTTCACTTCGACCACTTTGCCTGGTGCAGCGAACACTACCTGGCCCACGGCACGATGATGCCCGACGACTGGGCCGAACAGATCGGCAGCCATGACGCGATCTTCTTCGGCGCGGTGGGTGCGCCCGACATCATTGCCGACCACACTGCGGTGTGGGAGTCGCTGCTGAAGATCCGCCGCCAGTTCGATCAATACGTGAATATCCGCCCGGTGCGCCTGATGCCCGGCGTGCCCTGCCCGCTGGCCGGCCGCGTGCCGGGGGACATCGACTTTATCGTGGTGCGGGAAAATACCGAGGGTGAATACTCCAGCGTTGGCGGCCGCATGTGGGAAGGCACGGCGCGGGAAATCGCAGTGCAGGAATCGATCTTCTCCCGCGAAGGCGTGGACCGCGTGGTGGACTACGCCTTCAAACTGGCGCAACAGCGGCCGCGGAAAAACCTGGTGGCGGCGACCAAATCCAATGGTATCTCGATCACCATGCCGTTCTGGGACGAGCGGGTTAACGAAATTGCCCGGCGCTACCCGGACGTGAAGACCGCCAAGTTCCACATCGACATTCTGTGCGCGCACTTCGTGCAGCATCCCGACTGGTTCGATGTGGTGGTGGCCTCCAACCTGTTCGGCGACATCCTTTCCGACCTCGGCCCGGCGTGCACCGGCACCATCGGCATTGCGCCGTCGGCCAACCTCAATCCGGAGCGGCGCTACCCGTCGCTGTTCGAGCCGGTGCACGGTTCCGCGCCTGATATTGCCGGGCTCGGTGTCGCCAATCCCATCGGGCAGATCTGGTCGGCCGCGCTGATGATCGAGCACCTGGGCGACGGTGATCCGTTTTATCAGGAAGCGGCGGCAGCCATCGTGTCCGCCATCGAAACGGTGCTTGCCGAAGGCCCGCGAACCCGGGAAATGGGCGGCAGCGCCAGCACTGTCGAAGTGGGTCGCGCCATCGCCGAATGCGTCGCAGGGAACAGGAGCTGAACATGACCAACGCACATTACATCGCCAACCAATGGCTGGCGTCGACCTCGCTGGAAGACATTCCGGTGATCGACCCCAGCACCGGCGAAACCTATTCGAGCATCGCCCGTGGCACGGCCGCCGATATCGAGGCGGCGATCAGCGCGGCGCGCCTGGCACTCGGCGAAACCTTCGACGGCCCGTGGGGCCGGTTGTCGGCCGTGGAGCGCAGCCGTTTGCTGGCCAAGCTTGGCGCGGCAGTGCTGGAACATCATGAAGAGCTGGCGCAGATCGAGGCGCGGGACACCGGCAAGGCGCTGAAAGTCGCCCGCGCCGATGCCACCGCCCTTGCCCGCTATTTCGAATACTACGCGGGTGCCGCCGACAAACTGCACGGCGAAACCCTGCCCTACCAGGCCGGCTACACGGTGTTGACGGTGCGCGAACCCCACGGGGTGACCGGGCATATCATCCCGTGGAATTACCCGATGCAGATTTTCGGGCGCAGCGTCGGCGCCTCGTTGGCGGCGGGCAATGTGTGCGTGGTCAAGCCGGCGGAAGATGCCAGCCTGTCGTTGCTGCGCCTGGCGGAAATCGCTGCCGAGGTTGGTTTTCCAGCCGGCGCGATCAACGTAGTCACCGGTTACGGCTACGAAGCCGGCGCGGCGTTGTGTGCACACCCGGGCATCGATCACATTTCGTTCACCGGCTCCACCGCCACCGGTACTGCCGTGTCGAAAGCCGCTGCCGAACGCCACTGCCCGGTCACCCTGGAGTTGGGCGGCAAGTCGCCGCAACTGGTGTTCGCCGATGCCGACCTGGATGAAGCGTTGCCGGTGCTGGTCAACGCCATCATTCAGAACTGCGGGCAAACCTGCTCCGCCGGCAGCCGTTTGCTGGTGGAACGCAGCATTTACGAAACCCTGCTCGCACGCCTCAGCCAACGTTTCAGCGAACTGCGCGCCGGGCCTTCGGCGCTGGACCTGGACATGGGCCCGCTGATCAATCAGAAGCAGCTGCGCCTGGTGCGCGAGTTTATTCGTCAAGCCGAACGGGAAGGGATCACCGTCGCCGCGCGCGGAACGGTGGTGGCCGAGGCCGGCAGCGGCGGGTATTTCCAGGAGGCGGTGCTGTTTCGCGATGTGCCGCCTGACAGTCGCCTGGCGCAACAGGAAGTGTTCGGCCCGGTGCTGGCCGTGATGCCCTTCGATGATGAAGCCGAAGCGATTCGCCTGGCCAACGGCACCGAGTTCGGCCTGGTGGCCGGCGTGTGGACCCGCGATGGCGCGCGGCAAATGCGCCTGGCGCGCACCCTGCGTTGTGGCCAGGTGTTCATCAATAACTATGGCGCCGGTGGCGGCGTTGAATTGCCATTCGGCGGCGTGAAGGCCAGCGGGTATGGACGGGAAAAAGGCTTCGAGGCGCTGCTGGGCTTTACCACCTTGAAGACCATTGCGATCAAACACGGTTGATTCCTCACAACAACAAGAACGGAGAACACACCATGCGTTTAGCCAATAAAGTCGCGATCGTCACCGGCGCCGGTTCGGGGTTTGGCGAGGGCATCGCCAAGACTTTCGCGCGCCAGGGCGCCAAGGTCATCGTCGCCGACATGAACGCCGTCGGCGGTCAGCGGGTGGTCAATGAAATCGCCGAAAGCGGCGGCCATGCGCATTTCATCGAGGTCAACGTGGCCAACGATGAAAGCATGGGCGCCCTGCTGCGTGGCACTTTGGAGCAGTTCGGCGGCCTCGATATCGTCATCAACAACGCCGGTACCACCCACCGCAACCGGCCGATGCTGGAAGTCGACGAAGCCGAGTTCGACCGGGTGTTTGCGGTCAACGTCAAAAGCATCTTCTTGAGCGCCAAGCATTTTGTGCCGCATTTTCGCGGCCAGGGCGGCGGCGTGTTCGTCAATATTGCCTCGACGGCGGCGATCCGCCCGCGTCCGGGACTGGTCTGGTATAACGGCAGCAAGGGCGCAGTGGTGGTCATGAGCAAGACCATGGCGGCGGAGCTGGGGCCGGACAATATCCGCGTCAACTGCGTGAACCCGGTAGTGGGTGCCACGGCGTTGCTCAGCGAATTCATGGGCGTGCCGGACACCCCGGAAAACCGCCAGAAATTCATGGCGACCATTCCCCTGGGGCGCTTTTCCACCCCGCAAGATGTGGCCAACGCCTGCCTGTACCTGGCGTCGGACGAAGCGGCGTTCATCACCGGCACTTGCCTTGAAGTCGATGGCGGGCGCTGCGTGTAACTCACTCTCACAGGGACCGGAATTGCTATGTGTGATCGTCATAATAAGAACGAGCCGAACACCCGCGAATTGCTTGAAGGCCTGCCAAAGAACTGGGGTAAATGGGGCCCGGACGACGAAGTCGGCGCCCTCAATTACCTGACTGAAGCCGAAGTACTGCGGGGCGTGGCCTCGGTGCGCCAGGGCAAGACCTTTACCCTGCAAGTGCAGATCGGCCACCCTGACGGCGACCCGATGTGGCCGGCGCGCAACCCGTCGATGCGCTTCAATACCCTCGACCACAGCCATTACCACTTCGGCAAACAGCCGCACATGACCGGTGGTGCGGCGTATTCCGACGACGTGATCTTCATGCAGCTGCAAGGCTCGACCCAATACGACGCCCTCGGCCACGCCTGGTACGACAATCAACTGTGGAACGGCTACGACGCCCAGACCACCGTTGGCGGCATGGCCAAGGCCAGCGTGCTGGCGATTGCCGAACGCGGCGTGGTGGGCCGTGCGGTGCTGATCGACATGGCCCGCCATCGCGGCAAGAAGTGCCTGGGCCGGGGCGAAACCTTCAACCACCTGGACCTGCTCGACGCCGCCAAAGCCCAGGGCGTGACCATTGAAAAACGTGACATCCTGATCATCCGCACCGGGTCCATGGGGGCGTTTTATGAGCTGGGCAAGACCGAGTTCTTCAAGGACCTGATGGAGCCGGGGCTGACCTACAGCCGGGAGCTGGTGGAGTGGTTCCACGAGATGGAAATCCCCAACCTGGTGACCGACACCATCGCCAACGAAGTGATCACCGACCCGGTGTCCGGGGTGCAGATTCCGCTGCATTGCGCACTGATGCGCAACCTGGGGATCGCCTTCACCGAAATCGTGTTGCTGGAGGAACTGGCCGCCGATTGTGCGGACGACGGCCAGTGGAAATTCCTCTACACCGCCGCCCCGCTGAAGATTGTCGGGGGCAGTGGCGCACCGGTGAATCCGGTGGTGATCAAGTAGCCGTTCCGTCTCAGTGGCGAATTTGCGAATCGCGAACGCGCCACTAGACTCAAGGCTCCTCTCACATGGAAGTCCACTCAATGAATGTATTGCGCCCTCTTCGCCAGGCAATTGCCCTGGCAACCCTGCTGTCTGCTGGTGCCCTGACGGCACATGCTGCCGATATCCCGTTGTCCAAGTCGCTGGAAGCCGATGAGGTGACCACCAAGGTGCTGGAGGTGGATGCCGCCAACCATCAGGTGGTGCTCGAAGGTGCCGAAGGCCGCAAGGTGCATGTGCAGCTCAGCGACCAGGCCAAGGACCTGGGCAATCTCAAGGCAGGTGATCAGGTCAAGGTGCTGGTGACCCATTCGGTCGCCGCCGTGCTGGACACCGACATCGACAAGAGCGCACCGGACGCCACCGAGAAGACTGGCGTCTTGCGCGCCACCGCGGATAACCCGAACCCGGGCGGTGCGGCCTTCCGCCAGGTACAGGTGCAGTTGAAGATCACCCACATTGACCTGGCGAAAAACCAGGTAACCCTGGAAAACCCGGCGGGCCAGAGCAAAGTGCTGACCGTGGAGAAACCGGAAATTCGCGCCGGCCTCAAAGACCTCAAGGTCGGCCAAAGCGTGTTGGTGACCTACACCGATACCCTGGAAATCAGCACCGCCCACGAAGGCTGATGAATGCGGCGCCCCATCAGCTCACGGCTGATGGGATTTCGCCAGATAGTCTTCGATGTTGTTCATCTGATCATCCCAGCCTCGGGAGTTCTTCTTGTAGGCCTTCTGGCGGCGAACGTCCGGGATCCCGTCAAAACCTGACTCCACCACGCGCAACAAGATGCCTTCGGCGTGATCCTCGAGGGTGAACTCCACCAGCGTTGGGGTTTCCGCGTCGTAATCCACATCCTTGTCTACGGCGTAGGGATGCCAGCTGAAAGAGAACCGTGTCTGTGGTTCAAGCCGCTCGATCCTTGCCTTCCACACCACGTGCTCGTAACCGGGATAGGTGATCGGGGCTTCAATGGCCCGGCCCTGGGCAAACTGTTTGCCCTTGAGGGCGATGCCAAACCAGCTGCCGAATTGCTCGGCGTCGGTCAGTGCTTCCCAGACCCGTTGGCGTGGAGCGTTGAGCAGGACTTTACGTTTGATTTCATTTGATTCGTGCATGAGACACCTCCTGTATTGACAGTAGGCGACATCGACCAATGCGCAACCTTTGAAAAGGGATAGGGCATGACGGTGTCATGCCCTTGTGGCGTCAAACGTGGGGATCACCCGGCGCCTTGGCAGGGGTTGCGTATTGCGGCTTCAAGTGGCCTTCCTGATCGAGCAGCCAGGCGTCCATGATCTGGCGCACCACCGGCCCCGCCACTCGGCCACCGGCCTCGCCGTTTTCGATCATCACCGAAATCACGATCCGCGGGTGCTCCGCCGGGGCAAAGCCGACGAACAAGGCGTTGTCGCGGTTGCGCTCCAGGGTCTTGAGACGGTTGTAACGCTCGCCCTGCTTGATCGCCACTACCTGCGCAGTACCAGACTTGCCAGCAATCCGGTACTGCGCACCGGCTGCAGCCGCCCGGGCGATACCGCGTGGATCGTGCATTACCAATTGCATGCCGTGGTTGACCTGCTCCCAGTCGCGCGGGTCTTTGAGCACCACGTTGGGCATCGGGTTTTCATCCACCGGCGGCACGCCATTGATGGTCTTGGCCAGGTGCGGTCGGTTCCACACGCCCTTGTTGGCGATCAGCGCAGTGGCCTGGGCCAGCTGCAACGGGGTGACCTGCATGTAACCCTGGCCGATGCCGAGGATCACGGTTTCACCCGGGAACCACGGCTGGCGCCGGGTAGCGCGCTTCCAGGCTTGGGACGGCATCAGGCCGGCTGACTCTTCGAACATGTCGAGGGAGACTTTCTGGCCAAGGCCGAACTCGGCCAGGTAGTCGTGCAGGCGGTCGATACCCAGCTTGTGGGCCAGGTCGTAGAAGTAGGTGTCGTTGGAGCGCATGATCGCTGCGTCCATGTCCACCCAACCATCACCGCTGTGGTTCCAGTTGCGGTATTTGTGGTCGAAATCCGGGAGTTGGTAATAGCCCGGGTCGAACACCCGGGTCTGGGCGGTAACCACGCCGCTGTCGAGGCCAGCGATGGCGACTTCCGGCTTGATCGTCGAACCCGGCGCGTAGAGCCCGCGCAGCACGCGGTTGAACAGCGGACGGTCGAGGGAGTCGTGCAGCGCGGCGTATTCCTTGAAGCTGATGCCGGTGACAAACAGGTTCGGGTCGAAGCTTGGCTTGCTGACCATCGCCAGCACTTCGCCGGTTGCCGGGTCGAGAGCAACCACCGAACCACGGCGGTCGCCGAGGGCTTCTTCGGCGGCTTCCTGGAGTTTGACGTCCAGGCTCAGCACGATGTTTTTGCCGGGGATCGGGTCGGTGTGCTTGAGCACCCGCAGGACGCGGCCCTGGGCGTTGGTTTCAACTTCTTCATAGCCGACATGGCCATGCAACTCGGACTCGTAGAAACGCTCGATCCCGGTTTTACCAATGGACTGCGTGCCCCGGTACTCCACTGAGTCGAGGGCTTTGGATTCTTTTTCGTTGATCCGGCCTACGTAGCCAATGGAGTGGGCAAAGTGCGCACCCAGCGGATAATGGCGGACGAATTGCGGCTCGACATCCACGCCCGGCAGGCGGAATTCGTTGACGGCCAGCACGGCTATCTGCTCTTCGGTCAGCTCGTAGAACAGGGTGACGGGCACGAAGGGATGACGGGCTTGCTTGAGCGCCTTATCAAATACGCCGCGATCCTCGGCGGGCAGATGCAGGAGGCTGACGATAGCGTCCAGCTCTCCTTTGAGATCGGTGGTGCGCTCGCGGGTGATGGTCAGGTTGTAGCTGGGACGGTTGTCGGCAAGTACTACGCCGTTGCGGTCATAGATCAGGCCGCGGGTCGGTGTGATCGGCAGGACGTGGACGCGATTGTTTTCGGAAATGGTGGAGTGGTAGTCGTACTGCACCACCTGCAGGAAGTACATCCGACCTACCAGGGCGCAGGTAATGCCGATTACCAGCAGCGCGCAGGCCAGCAGCCGCTTGTTGACCAGGCGGTTTTCTTTTTCGTGATCCTTGATCGGTATTGGTTCAGGCATTTCTACAGCATCTCGTTGAATAAGGTCGACGCCGCTTCCTGCGGAGGAAAAATCAGTCCTTGTGAAAATGTGCTGCACCATACCAAAAATGCAGAAACACTTTGCATCGATTTCCCTGAACGGTGTGCTAATGGAGCCTGTTCATGCACTTTGGTTTGAGCCGTTGACCTTATTCATGCGTTTTTATGCTGACGATCAGCTCAGGATCGACTTGGGCTCCAGGAAGGCTTCGAGGCCGAATGTGCCGTACTCGCGGCCGATACCCGATTGCTTGAAGCCACCAAATGGCGCAAGAGGCTCATGGGCCAGGGTATTGATCAGCACTCGGCCAGCGTCTATACGGCTGGCCAGCCTGCGGGCGCGCTCGGGATTTGAAGACAGGATGTATGCCTGGAGGCCGTAGGGTGTGTCGTTGGCGATGGTCAGGGCCTCTTCCTCGGTTGCGTAGGTAATGATCGAGAGCACTGGGCCGAAAATCTCCTCGCGGGCGATGGCCATTTGGTTGGTCACCCGGCTGAATACGGTTGGTTTTACGAACCACCCGGCTTTGATGCCCTCAGGCAAACCGCGACCTCCTGCCAATAGGTGGGCGCCCTCCTCGATTCCGATCTGAATGTAGCGCTGTACGCGCTCCCACTGTTTTTGGCTGACCATGGGGCCGACCGCAGTGGCTGGGTCACGAGGGTCGCCGGCTTGCACGTTGCCCACCTCGTCGATCATCAGCGCTTCGATTTCTTCCAAACGACTTTCGGGTACCAGGATTCGAGTGCCGGCGATACAGGCCTGGCCGCTGTTCATGAAACCGGCCTGAAGGGCCATGGGCACGGCCGTCTTGAGGTCCGCATCATCGAGAATCAGCACCGGTGATTTGCCGCCCAGCTCTAGGGTCACGCGCTTCAGGGTCTCGGCGCCGGTCCGCAGGATTGTTTTGCCGACAGCGGTTGAACCCGTGAAGGACACTTTTGCGATGTCGGGATGGGCGCTCAACACGGCGCCTACGGTTTCGCCACGGCCAGTGACGATGTTGAATACACTGGGAGGCAAGCCTGCGTCATGCAGGGCGCGGGTGACTAGCGAGGTCTGGATTGCGCTCATTTCACTGGGTTTGATCACGGCGGTACAGCCGGCGGCCAACGCCGCAGCGAGCTTGCCGCAGATAAAACCGGCGTTGCTGTTCCAGGGTGTGATCAAGCCGGCCACACCCAGCGGCTGCATGACCACCTCGGCGATGCCAATGCGTCGGGAGAAGTTGTAGCTCTCCAGTACTGAAGCGGCATCTTGCAGGACGCTGGCTGCATGCTTGGCCATCCACCGCGCACGGGATATTGGGGCGCCGTACTCCTCGATAATCGCGTCGGTAAGTGCGTCCTCAATGGATTCAACTGCGGCGTGAAGGCGTTTGAGATAGTCGATGCGCACATCTTTAGAGCTGTGGGAGAACGCGGTAAAAGCTCGCTTGGCGGCAGCGATGGCATCCAGGGCGTCTTGTTCATTTGCCAATCGAACCTGGCCGATACGCTGGCCTGTTGCAGGGTTGAACAGGTCAAAAAGCTCTTCGCCATGGGGCGTCACAAAGGCGCCGTTGATGTAAATCTGGTTGATGTATTGCATAGGTCCTCCGGGACGCTGAGCTAGTGCGTCCTACGGTAAGTCACTATGATTAAGCTGATAAGCCGTACAAATCGGCATGAGTTGATGAGCGATTCAGGACAATGAATACATCCGGGCTGAATGAGTTGGAAGCGGTGCTGGCAGTGGCTCGGCATCGCAGTTTTCGTGCAGCGGCGACCGAGTTGAATGTGTCGACATCGGCGTTGAGCCACTCTATCGCGGGGCTTGAAGCGCGGATGGGGGTGAGGCTGTTCAATCGCACCACGCGCAGCGTGTCGTTATCTGAAGTGGGCGCGGAGTTTGTCGAAACCATTACCCCTGCACTGTTGAGCATTCGCACGGCCTTGGAACAGGCAGGAAATCGCAGCGCGGAACCCAGCGGTACCTTGCGCCTGAATACCTCGGCGGGGGCGGCAAAGCAGGTGATGCCGTTGCTGCTGGAGTACCTGCGACGTTATCCACGGATGAAATTGGATATCGTCACTGAGGGGCGGCTGGTGGATATCGTCGCGCAGGGGTTTGATGCGGGGATTCGGCTCGGGGATACGGTTCCTCAAGACATGATCGCAGTCGATATCAGTCCGGCCCAGCGTTTTTCGGTATTGGGCAGCCCGGACTATTTTGCTCTCAACCCAGTTCCCGTCAGTCCCATGGATCTGCGGGCCCACCAGTGTATTCGCAGCCGGATGCCCAGCGGGGCGATCTATCACTGGGAGTTTGAGCGACATGGCGAAGCGCTTGCTGTCGAGGTGCAAGGGGTTTTGACCCTGGATAATCCGACTCTGATGCTTGAGGCTGCCAGGGCGGGACTAGGCTTGACCTATCTTACGGAATGGAATGCCGCTGCCGATTTAGCGAACGGGACGTTAGTGCGCGTACTGGAGGAATGGACGCCGTCTTTTGACTGCTTGCGCCTCTATTACCCAGGTAGGCGCCATGTGCCGGCCGGGTTAAGGGCACTGATTGAGTTGATCAGGGAGCAAGGCTTTTAACCAGGCTGGATCTTTTTTACGGCCAACAGCTCTCTCCCCGTTTTCAGACCGCCCAAAACAAAACCCCTGACTGCATAAGCAATCAGGGGTTCTGGAATTTAATCTTGACGATGACCTACTCTCACATGGGGAAACCCCACACTACCATCGGCGATGCATCGTTTCACTGCTGAGTTCGGGATGGGATCAGGTGGTTCCAATGCTCTATGGTCGTCAAGAAATTCGGGTACTGAGTCGCGGCCAGCTGGCCTCGCTTCAGCAAATTGGGTATGTGATAGCTTTCGGTGTTTTGCAAGATCTCGAACTTTCGGTTCGTTTCGTCTTCACACACCGCAATCTGGTCTCTTCGACGCAAATTGCTTGGGTGTTATATGGTCAAGCCTCACGGGCAATTAGTATTGGTTAGCTCAACGCCTCACAGCGCTTACACACCCAACCTATCAACGTCGTAGTCTTCGACGGCCCTTCAGGGAACTCAAGGTTCCAGTGAGATCTCATCTTGAGGCTAGTTTCCCGCTTAGATGCTTTCAGCGGTTATCTATTCCGAACATAGCTACCCGGCAATGCCACTGGCGTGACAACCGGAACACCAGAGGTTCGTCCACTCCGGTCCTCTCGTACTAGGAGCAGCCCCTCTCAAATCTCAAACGTCCACGGCAGATAGGGACCGAACTGTCTCACGACGTTCTAAACCCAGCTCGCGTACCACTTTAAATGGCGAACAGCCATACCCTTGGGACCGGCTTCAGCCCCAGGATGTGATGAGCCGACATCGAGGTGCCAAACACCGCCGTCGATATGAACTCTTGGGCGGTATCAGCCTGTTATCCCCGGAGTACCTTTTATCCGTTGAGCGATGGCCCTTCCATACAGAACCACCGGATCACTAAGACCTACTTTCGTACCTGCTCGACGTGTCTGTCTCGCAGTCAAGCGCGCTTTTGCCTTTATACTCTACGACCGATTTCCGACCGGTCTGAGCGCACCTTCGTACTCCTCCGTTACTCTTTAGGAGGAGACCGCCCCAGTCAAACTACCCACCATACACTGTCCTCGATCCGGATAACGGACCTGAGTTAGAACCTCAAAGTTGCCAGGGTGGTATTTCAAGGTTGGCTCCACGCGAACTGGCGTCCACGCTTCAAAGCCTCCCACCTATCCTACACAAGCAAATTCAAAGTCCAGTGCAAAGCTATAGTAAAGGTTCACGGGGTCTTTCCGTCTAGCCGCGGATACACTGCATCTTCACAGCGATTTCAATTTCACTGAGTCTCGGGTGGAGACAGCGCCGCCATCGTTACGCCATTCGTGCAGGTCGGAACTTACCCGACAAGGAATTTCGCTACCTTAGGACCGTTATAGTTACGGCCGCCGTTTACCGGGGCTTCGATCAAGAGCTTCGCGTTAGCTAACCCCATCAATTAACCTTCCGGCACCGGGCAGGCGTCACACCCTATACGTCCACTTTCGTGTTTGCAGAGTGCTGTGTTTTTAATAAACAGTCGCAGCGGCCTGGTATCTTCGACCGGCATGAGCTTACGGAGCAAGTCCTTCACCCTCACCGGCGCACCTTCTCCCGAAGTTACGGTGCCATTTTGCCTAGTTCCTTCACCCGAGTTCTCTCAAGCGCCTTGGTATTCTCTACCCAACCACCTGTGTCGGTTTGGGGTACGGTTCCTGGTTACCTGAAGCTTAGAAGCTTTTCTTGGAAGCATGGCATCAACCACTTCGTCATCTAAAAGATGACTCGTCATCAGCTCTCGGCCTTAGAATCCCGGATTTACCTAAGATTCCAGCCTACCACCTTAAACTTGGACAACCAACGCCAAGCTGGCCTAGCCTTCTCCGTCCCTCCATCGCAATAACCAGAAGTACAGGAATATTAACCTGTTTTCCATCGACTACGCTTTTCAGCCTCGCCTTAGGGACCGACTAACCCTGCGTCGATTAACGTTGCGCAGGAAACCTTGGTCTTTCGGCGTGGGTGTTTTTCACACCCATTATCGTTACTCATGTCAGCATTCGCACTTCTGATACCTCCAGCAAGCTTCTCAACTCACCTTCACAGGCTTACAGAACGCTCCTCTACCGCATCACCCGAAGGTGATACCCGTAGCTTCGGTGTATGGTTTGAGCCCCGTTACATCTTCCGCGCAGGCCGACTCGACTAGTGAGCTATTACGCTTTCTTTAAAGGGTGGCTGCTTCTAAGCCAACCTCCTAGCTGTCTAAGCCTTCCCACATCGTTTCCCACTTAACCATAACTTTGGGACCTTAGCTGACGGTCTGGGTTGTTTCCCTTTTCACGACGGACGTTAGCACCCGCCGTGTGTCTCCCATGCTCGGCACTTGTAGGTATTCGGAGTTTGCATCGGTTTGGTAAGTCGGGATGACCCCCTAGCCGAAACAGTGCTCTACCCCCTACAGTGATACATGAGGCGCTACCTAAATAGCTTTCGAGGAGAACCAGCTATCTCCGAGCTTGATTAGCCTTTCACTCCGATCCACAGGTCATCCGCTAACTTTTCAACGGTAGTCGGTTCGGTCCTCCAGTTAGTGTTACCCAACCTTCAACCTGCCCATGGATAGATCGCCCGGTTTCGGGTCTATTCCCAGCGACTAGACGCCCTATTAAGACTCGCTTTCGCTACGCCTCCCCTATTCGGTTAAGCTCGCCACTGAAAATAAGTCGCTGACCCATTATACAAAAGGTACGCAGTCACAGAACAAAGTCTGCTCCCACTGCTTGTACGCATACGGTTTCAGGATCTATTTCACTCCCCTCTCCGGGGTTCTTTTCGCCTTTCCCTCACGGTACTAGTTCACTATCGGTCAGTCAGTAGTATTTAGCCTTGGAGGATGGTCCCCCCATATTCAGACAAAGTTTCTCGTGCTCCGTCCTACTCGATTTCATGACTAAGAGATTTTCGCGTACAGGGCTATCACCCACTATGGCCGCACTTTCCAGAGCGTTCCGCTAATCTCAAAGCCACTTAAGGGCTAGTCCCCGTTCGCTCGCCACTACTAAGGGAATCTCGGTTGATTTCTTTTCCTCAGGGTACTTAGATGTTTCAGTTCCCCTGGTTCGCTCCATACACCTATGTATTCAGTGTAAGGTAACCATCTTATGATGGTTGGGTTCCCCCATTCAGACATCTCCGGATCAAAGTCTGTTTGCCGACTCCCCGAAGCTTTTCGCAGGCTACCACGTCTTTCATCGCCTCTGACTGCCAAGGCATCCACCGTATGCGCTTCTTCACTTGACCATATAACCCCAAGCAATCTGGTTATACTGTGAAGACGACATTCGCCGAAAATTCGCAATTACTTACAAATTTTACCTTAGCCTGATCCGTTACCAGTGAAAGTAACGTTCAGTCTATCTTTCTATCACATACCCAAATTTTTAAAGAACGATCTAATCAAAGACTAGAAATCAATATTCATTGGCGAATATTCATTTCTAAACTCTAACAGTAGAAACAGTTAATGGTGGAGCCAAACGGGATCGAACCGTTGACCTCCTGCGTGCAAGGCAGGCGCTCTCCCAGCTGAGCTATGGCCCCATAACAAAATTGGTGGGTCTGGGCAGATTCGAACTGCCGACCTCACCCTTATCAGGGGTGCGCTCTAACCAACTGAGCTACAGACCCAATTTCGAGCGCGTAACTGATTAGCTAAGAGCTATCAGCTTGGAGCTTAAAGCTGCTTCTATCGTCTTCTTCAATGAATCAAGCAATTCGTGTGGGAACTTATGGAGCAGCTGATGTCGTCGATTAAGGAGGTGATCCAGCCGCAGGTTCCCCTACGGCTACCTTGTTACGACTTCACCCCAGTCATGAATCACACCGTGGTAACCGTCCCCCGAAGGTTAGACTAGCTACTTCTGGTGCAACCCACTCCCATGGTGTGACGGGCGGTGTGTACAAGGCCCGGGAACGTATTCACCGCGACATTCTGATTCGCGATTACTAGCGATTCCGACTTCACGCAGTCGAGTTGCAGACTGCGATCCGGACTACGATCGGTTTTCTGGGATTAGCTCCACCTCGCGGCTTGGCAACCCTCTGTACCGACCATTGTAGCACGTGTGTAGCCCAGGCCGTAAGGGCCATGATGACTTGACGTCATCCCCACCTTCCTCCGGTTTGTCACCGGCAGTCTCCTTAGAGTGCCCACCATTACGTGCTGGTAACTAAGGACAAGGGTTGCGCTCGTTACGGGACTTAACCCAACATCTCACGACACGAGCTGACGACAGCCATGCAGCACCTGTCTCAATGTTCCCGAAGGCACCAATCTATCTCTAGAAAGTTCATTGGATGTCAAGGCCTGGTAAGGTTCTTCGCGTTGCTTCGAATTAAACCACATGCTCCACCGCTTGTGCGGGCCCCCGTCAATTCATTTGAGTTTTAACCTTGCGGCCGTACTCCCCAGGCGGTCAACTTAATGCGTTAGCTGCGCCACTAAGAGCTCAAGGCTCCCAACGGCTAGTTGACATCGTTTACGGCGTGGACTACCAGGGTATCTAATCCTGTTTGCTCCCCACGCTTTCGCACCTCAGTGTCAGTATCAGTCCAGGTGGTCGCCTTCGCCACTGGTGTTCCTTCCTATATCTACGCATTTCACCGCTACACAGGAAATTCCACCACCCTCTACCATACTCTAGCTCGTCAGTTTTGAATGCAGTTCCCAGGTTGAGCCCGGGGATTTCACATCCAACTTAACGAACCACCTACGCGCGCTTTACGCCCAGTAATTCCGATTAACGCTTGCACCCTCTGTATTACCGCGGCTGCTGGCACAGAGTTAGCCGGTGCTTATTCTGTCGGTAACGTCAAAACAGCAAAGTATTAATTTACTGCCCTTCCTCCCAACTTAAAGTGCTTTACAATCCGAAGACCTTCTTCACACACGCGGCATGGCTGGATCAGGCTTTCGCCCATTGTCCAATATTCCCCACTGCTGCCTCCCGTAGGAGTCTGGACCGTGTCTCAGTTCCAGTGTGACTGATCATCCTCTCAGACCAGTTACGGATCGTCGCCTTGGTGAGCCATTACCCCACCAACTAGCTAATCCGACCTAGGCTCATCTGATAGCGCAAGGCCCGAAGGTCCCCTGCTTTCTCCCGTAGGACGTATGCGGTATTAGCGTCCGTTTCCGGACGTTATCCCCCACTACCAGGCAGATTCCTAGGCATTACTCACCCGTCCGCCGCTCTCAAGAGAAGCAAGCTTCTCTCTACCGCTCGACTTGCATGTGTTAGGCCTGCCGCCAGCGTTCAATCTGAGCCATGATCAAACTCTTCAGTTCAAACATCTTTGGGTTTTTAAGAAACCCTAAACTTGGCTCAGCAATCGTTGGTTACATCTTTGATTTCTCGCGGAGTAACTTGTGATGCTGATAATCTTGTTGACTATCAGTCTGACTCCACAAGCACCCACACGAATTGCTTGATTCAGTTGTTAAAGAGCGGTTGGTTAAGATCTTTCGTCTCAACCGAGGCGCGCATTCTACAGCAGCCTCATTTGCTGTCAAGTGATTATTTTCAGAAGTTTTCAAAGTTTCCTTTGTAACTTCAACCACTTGCGCTTCCGATCTCTCGTTAGCGGGAGGCGAATTCTACAGCGTTACACGCTGCTGTCAACACCTCTTTTTCTCCGCTTTCGACCGAGAAGATCGAAACGTTAACAAGGCCAAACAACACTGCCTTACTAACTCCTTCTGGGCTTCGATGATCTGAAGCAACTCGCTGCCGAAACCTACATAACTCCTTGTTTACCAAGGAGTTTTCCGTTTCGACTGCGCCGGAAGTGGGGCGAATTATAGACTTCCAGAATCTGCCGTCAACCCTTAATTCAGCTTTTCTATCAATCCATCCCGACAATCACGGAATTCGTCTATATAGGAAGGAACCGTTAACTAATTGAGCAATATATTGCCCAACGCTCAACAGTTAAGCATCATAGCCACTCGGTTTCTTTCAATACGACCTCGGACGAATACCCTCAATGACCACTTCCCCGCGTAGCCTGGCTTCGACACTGTTTCCGGTCGGCCTGCTACTCATTGCCATGGCCTCTATTCAATCAGGCGCCTCACTCGCCAAAAGCATGTTCCCCATCGTGGGCGCCCAGGGCACCACCACCCTGCGCCTGATTTTCGCCAGTGTGATCATGCTGCTCCTTTTACGCCCATGGCGCGCCAAGCTGACAGCCAAGTCGTTGCAGACGGTGATCGTCTACGGGATGGCGCTGGGGGGAATGAACTTCCTCTTCTATATGTCGCTGCGTACCGTTCCGCTGGGAATTGCAGTAGCCCTCGAATTCACCGGCCCACTGGCAGTCGCCATCTACGCTTCGCGACGCGCCGTAGACTTTCTCTGGATAGCCTTGGCGATTGTCGGACTTCTGCTATTGATCCCAGTGGGCGAAGCCAGCAGCGGCATTGACCTCACAGGCGCCGCCTATGCACTCGGCGCAGGTGCGTGCTGGGCACTCTACATTCTGTTTGGCCAAAAGGCCGGCGCCGACAATGGCGTTCAGACTGCGGCCCTCGGCGTAATGATTGCAGCGTTGTTTGTTGCACCGATAGGTATCGTCCACGCGGGCGCCGCACTCCTCACACCCTCGCTGATCCCGATCGCCATTGGTGTCGCGGTTTTATCCACCGCCCTGCCCTACACCCTGGAGATGGTCGCCCTGACTCGCCTGCCAGCCCGCACGTTCGGAACCCTGATGAGTATCGAACCCGCGTTCGGCGCCCTGTCCGGGCTGTTTTTCCTTCAAGAGCACTTGTCCCTGGCGCAATGGCTGGCCATCACCTGCATTATCCTGGCCTCGGTGGGTGCAACCCTGACCATGCGTAACGAATCAAAACCACTCGTTCCAGCCGATTGATTCAGGATTTGACGTAGCTATGGCATTTGCCGCTCAATTAGGCCATGTTTAGGTCGTAACCCAGTGTCATTCATGGAGATTTTCGATAAGGACATCATGAACGCTACACTCGAGAGCGAGCAAAGTCAGCTTCGTGCACTTAAGCGAGGCGGCTATTAAGGATAGTAATGAAGCGAATTTTGATGCTGTTCATGATTGTGGCAATCGCAGGTTGTGCCGCGACCACCAAGACCGAAGTAAAACGGGGAAAGAAGGGCCTGCATATCAACTGCTCAGGCCTGTCCTCTTCCTGGGACCAGTGCTACGCCAGTGCAGCTAATTCGTGTGGCGCCAAAGGCTATAAAGTCATCGCCAAGTCGGGGGACAACGCCGAAGACCCAGGCGACTACCCGTTCGGTCTTAACCCCGCCGGCTACACAAGCCGAAGCATGATTGTCATCTGCAAGTAACTGTCGATGACCTCACAGCCTCGACAGCTGCTGGCTGAGCACCTCGTAGTTCGATGACAGGACCTGTGCCTGCACCTGCGGGTCGACCATCATCCGCGCCACCACCAGGGCGCCGATGCATTGCGACAGAATCGACCACGCCAGGGCCTCGCTGCCCAGTGTTGCTGCCCACCCCACCTGCAATCGGCAAATCCAGTCCTGCGCCTGTTGACGAACGGCCACATCAGATCGCGCAATCTCCGCCCCCAGGCTCGGCAACGCACATCCGGCTTCGGATTGCTCCACATGGGCCATGCTCAGGTAGAACTTCAAACAGCGATCCAGCCGCTCACGGCTTTGCACCCCGTCGCCATTCAATCGCTCAAGGCTGTGGCTCAATTCACGCTCGACAATCGAACTGAACAATTCATCCTTCGAAGCGAAGTGGCTATAAAACGCACCGCCACTCAAGCCAATGGCCTTCATCAAGCCATCCACCCCGACACTGGCAAAACCCTCTTTCTTCGCCAGTGCCGCACTGCTGTCCAGAAGCTTTTCCCTGGTTTGCTGCTTGTGACTAGCCGAATATCGCATCGCTTCCTCCACTGTGCTGTCAGCTTGACGCCTGCTGGATCGTAGCATAACGTTCGTTTGGCAAACGATCGTTTACTAAAGGATCTCCCATGACGAACAACAAGAAAATCGTACTGGTAGTGGGTGCCGGCGATGCCACAGGTGGTGCCATCGCCAAGCGTTTCGCCCGTGAGGGTTACGTCGCCTGCGTCACCCGGCGCAGCGCCGACAAACTGCAACCCTTGGTGGATAGCATCCACGCAGCAGGTGGCGAGGCGCATGGCTTTGCCTGCGATGCCCGCAAGGAAGAAGACGTTATCGCGCTGATCGAGCGGATTGAAACCGAGCAGGGCCCCATCGAAGCCTTCGTGTTCAACATCGGCGCCAATGTGCCGTGCAGCATCCTGGAAGAAACCGCCCGCAAGTACTTCAAGATTTGGGAGATGGCCTGTTTCTCAGGCTTCCTCAACGCGCGGGAAGTGGCCAAGCGCATGGTCACCCGTAACCGCGGCACCATCCTGTTTACCGGTGCCACGGCCGGGTTGCGTGGAGCCGCCGGCTTTGCCGCGTTCGCTGGAGCCAAACACGGGATCCGTGCACTGGCGCAAAGCATGGCTCGCGAACTGGGCCCACGGAATATCCACGTCGCCCACGTCGTCGTGGATGGCGCCATCGACACCGACTTCATCCGCGACAACTTCCCGCAAAAATACGCCCTCAAGGATCAGGACGGCATTCTCAATCCGGACCACATCGCCGATAACTATTGGTACCTGCACAGCCAGCCCCGGGACGCCTGGACCTTCGAGCTGGACCTGCGCCCCTGGAATGAACCCTGGTAAGCGCGCCCCATAACAATAAACTGCGAGTATCCAGCATGAGTAAAACAGTAGAATTTTTCTTCGACCTCGGCAGCCCTGCCACCTATCTGGCCTATACCCAACTTCCAGGCCTGTGCGCTGCAACCGGCACCCAGCTGATTTACAAGCCAATGCTGCTGGGCGGGGTGTTCAAGGCCACCGGCAATGCGTCACCGGCCACCGTTCCCGCCAAAGGTCGCTACATGTTCCAGGACCTGGCACGCTACGCCCAGCGCTACCACGTTCCGCTCAAGTTCAATCCGCACTTTCCCATCAACACATTAATGCTGATGCGTGCGGTCACCGGCGTCCAAATGCGCCAGCCCGAACGCTTTCTCGACTTCATCGACTGCCTGTTCCACGCACTCTGGGTCGAGGGCCGACACTTGGGAGACCTGTCTGTGGTAGCCGCAGTGCTGACCGAACACGGCTTTGATCCTGAAGCAGTCCTGGCGCTGACCAACGATGACGAAGTCAAGACAACCCTCAAGGACAACACCGAACACGCGATTCAGCGTGGCGTATTCGGTGCCCCCAGTATGTTCGTCGGCGACCAGTTGTTCTTTGGCCAGGATCGCCTGGACTTTGTGCGCGAAGCGCTGGGCTAGATCGCAGCCGTGCGCACCTGCAACCACTCCAGCGCTGCACCGCTGAGCAGCGGGCTCAGGCGCTCACGGACGTGTGCGTGGTAATCGTTGAACCACTGGCGCTCCTCCACCGTCAGCAATAACGGCTCCAGGCAACGGGTGTCGATCGGACACAGTGTCAGTGTCTCGAACTTGAGGAACTCGCCAAACTCGGTCTTGCCCGCTTCACGGTTTAACACCAGGTTCTCGATGCGCACACCCCAGCGGCCCGGCCGGTAAGTGCCGGGCTCGATGGAGGTAATCATGCCTGCCTGCATTGCCGTTTGCGGCGCCGCGACGGCTTGGTACGCG